>NZ_CP080090.1:377500-5177500 GCF_025642995.1 Pseudomonas sp. YeP6b
AATCTGCCCAGACCCACCAATTTTGTGTGGGAAACGCCTGTAGAAATACGGGGCCATAGCTCAGCTGGGAGAGCGCCTGCCTTGCACGCAGGAGGTCAACGGTTCGATCCCGTTTGGCTCCACCACTACTGCTTCTGAAAGTTTTGAAAGCTTAGAAATGAGCATTCCATCGAGGTGATGGTGAATGTTGATTTCTAGTCTTTGATTAGATCGTTCTTTAAAAATTTGGGTATGTGATAGAAAGATAGACTGAACGTTACTTTCACTGGTAACGGATCAGGCTAAGGTAAAATTTGTGAGTTACTCGTAATTGAGTATTATCGAATTTTCGGCGAATGTTGTCTTCACAGTATAACCAGATTGCTTGGGGTTATATGGTCAAGTGAAGAAGCGCATACGGTGGATGCCTTGGCAGTCAGAGGCGATGAAAGACGTGGTAGCCTGCGAAAAGCTTCGGGGAGTCGGCAAACAGACTTTGATCCGGAGATGTCTGAATGGGGGAACCCAGCCATCATAAGATGGTTACCTTACACTGAATACATAGGTGTAAGGGGCGAACCAGGGGAACTGAAACATCTAAGTACCCTGAGGAAAAGAAATCAACCGAGATTCCCTTAGTAGTGGCGAGCGAACGGGGACTAGCCCTTAAGTGGCTTTGAGATTAGCGGAACGCTCTGGAAAGTGCGGCCATAGTGGGTGATAGCCCTGTACGCGAAAATCTCTTAGTCATGAAATCGAGTAGGACGGAGCACGAGAAACTTTGTCTGAATATGGGGGGACCATCCTCCAAGGCTAAATACTACTGACTGACCGATAGTGAACTAGTACCGTGAGGGAAAGGCGAAAAGAACCCCGGAGAGGGGAGTGAAATAGATCCTGAAACCGTATGCGTACAAGCAGTGGGAGCCCACTTTGTTGGGTGACTGCGTACCTTTTGTATAATGGGTCAGCGACTTATTTTCAGTGGCGAGCTTAACCGAATAGGGGAGGCGTAGCGAAAGCGAGTCTTAATAGGGCGTCTAGTCGCTGGGAATAGACCCGAAACCGGGCGATCTATCCATGGGCAGGTTGAAGGTTGGGTAACACTAACTGGAGGACCGAACCGACTACCGTTGAAAAGTTAGCGGATGACCTGTGGATCGGAGTGAAAGGCTAATCAAGCTCGGAGATAGCTGGTTCTCCTCGAAAGCTATTTAGGTAGCGCCTCATGTATCACTGTAGGGGGTAGAGCACTGTTTCGGCTAGGGGGTCATCCCGACTTACCAAACCGATGCAAACTCCGAATACCTACAAGTGCCGAGCATGGGAGACACACGGCGGGTGCTAACGTCCGTCGTGAAAAGGGAAACAACCCAGACCGTCAGCTAAGGTCCCAAAGTTATGGTTAAGTGGGAAACGATGTGGGAAGGCTTAGACAGCTAGGAGGTTGGCTTAGAAGCAGCCACCCTTTAAAGAAAGCGTAATAGCTCACTAGTCGAGTCGGCCTGCGCGGAAGATGTAACGGGGCTCAAACCATACACCGAAGCTACGGGTATCACTTAGGTGATGCGGTAGAGGAGCGTTCTGTAAGCCTGTGAAGGTGAGTTGAGAAGCTTGCTGGAGGTATCAGAAGTGCGAATGCTGACATGAGTAACGACAATGGGTGTGAAAAACACCCACGCCGAAAGACCAAGGTTTCCTGCGCAACGTTAATCGACGCAGGGTTAGTCGGTCCCTAAGGCGAGGCTGAAAAGCGTAGTCGATGGAAAACAGGTTAATATTCCTGTACTTCTGGTTATTGCGATGGAGGGACGGAGAAGGCTAGGCCAGCTTGGCGTTGGTTGTCCAAGTTTAAGGTGGTAGGCTGGAATCTTAGGTAAATCCGGGATTCTAAGGCCGAGAGCTGATGACGAGTTAACTTTTAGTTAACGAAGTGGTTGATGCCATGCTTCCAAGAAAAGCTTCTAAGCTTCAGGTAACCAGGAACCGTACCCCAAACCGACACAGGTGGTTGGGTAGAGAATACCAAGGCGCTTGAGAGAACTCGGGTGAAGGAACTAGGCAAAATGGCACCGTAACTTCGGGAGAAGGTGCGCCGGTGAGGGTGAAGGACTTGCTCCGTAAGCTCATGCCGGTCGAAGATACCAGGCCGCTGCGACTGTTTATTAAAAACACAGCACTCTGCAAACACGAAAGTGGACGTATAGGGTGTGACGCCTGCCCGGTGCCGGAAGGTTAATTGATGGGGTTAGCTAACGCGAAGCTCTTGATCGAAGCCCCGGTAAACGGCGGCCGTAACTATAACGGTCCTAAGGTAGCGAAATTCCTTGTCGGGTAAGTTCCGACCTGCACGAATGGCGTAACGATGGCGGCGCTGTCTCCACCCGAGACTCAGTGAAATTGAAATCGCTGTGAAGATGCAGTGTATCCGCGGCTAGACGGAAAGACCCCGTGAACCTTTACTATAGCTTTGCACTGGACTTTGAATTTGCTTGTGTAGGATAGGTGGGAGGCTTTGAAGCGTGGACGCCAGTTCGCGTGGAGCCAACCTTGAAATACCACCCTGGCAACTTTGAGGTTCTAACTCAGGTCCGTTATCCGGATCGAGGACAGTGTATGGTGGGTAGTTTGACTGGGGCGGTCTCCTCCTAAAGAGTAACGGAGGAGTACGAAGGTGCGCTCAGACCGGTCGGAAATCGGTCGTAGAGTATAAAGGCAAAAGCGCGCTTGACTGCGAGACAGACACGTCGAGCAGGTACGAAAGTAGGTCTTAGTGATCCGGTGGTTCTGTATGGAAGGGCCATCGCTCAACGGATAAAAGGTACTCCGGGGATAACAGGCTGATACCGCCCAAGAGTTCATATCGACGGCGGTGTTTGGCACCTCGATGTCGGCTCATCACATCCTGGGGCTGAAGCCGGTCCCAAGGGTATGGCTGTTCGCCATTTAAAGTGGTACGCGAGCTGGGTTTAGAACGTCGTGAGACAGTTCGGTCCCTATCTGCCGTGGACGTTTGAGATTTGAGAGGGGCTGCTCCTAGTACGAGAGGACCGGAGTGGACGAACCTCTGGTGTTCCGGTTGTCACGCCAGTGGCATTGCCGGGTAGCTATGTTCGGAATAGATAACCGCTGAAAGCATCTAAGCGGGAAACTAGCCTCAAGATGAGATCTCACTGGGACCTTGAGTCCCCTGAAGGGCCGTCGAAGACTACGACGTTGATAGGTTGGGTGTGTAAGCGCTGTGAGGCGTTGAGCTAACCAATACTAATTGCCCGTGAGGCTTGACCATATAACACCCAAGCAATTTGACTACTTCGGACTTGGAAACAAGTAGAGGCATCAGATTGCGGTGTGTGAAGACGATAGAACCGAAAGTTCGATCTCACAAAACACCGAAAGCTATCACATACCCAATTTGCTGAAGCGAGGCCATAAGGTCACGACTCAGTACCCGAATTTCTTGACGACCATAGAGCATTGGAACCACCTGATCCCATCCCGAACTCAGCAGTGAAACGATGCATCGCCGATGGTAGTGTGGGGTTTCCCCATGTGAGAGTAGGTCATCGTCAAGATTAAATTCCAGAACCCCTGTCTGCTAACGCAAACAGGGGTTTTGTTTATGTAGAAGTCCATGAATTTCACCAGCACGTTGCTCACGCAACGGTCTGGTACACAGAATTTCTTGACGACCATAGAGCATTGGAACCACCTGATCCCATCCCGAACTCAGCAGTGAAACGATGCATCGCCGATGGTAGTGTGGGGTTTCCCCATGTGAGAGTAGGTCATCGTCAAGATTGAATTCCGAAACCCCTGTCTGCTAACGCAGACAGGGGTTTTGTCGTTTAGAGGTTTAATAACTAGGAACCCTCGCGGCTGGAAACTTCCCGGCAAGTGAGCAGAATTGCACACTGCGCCGCTCGCTGGTGCCGGTCGCGAGGTCAGACGTCCAGCACTGCCAGCCGGTCAGGCGGGTGATGTCCTCCAGAAGCTCCAGTACCAACGCACGGGCTTCGGCGCTGTGTGCCAGCGCTTGCGGCAGATGGGCGATGGACTCGAGGTAAGCGCGCTCGATTTCTTCATGGCGCCAATGATCAACCACCAAGCCGCGAGCGATCGTGCGCAAAAAAGCCCGAGGCGCCTTGAGTTCAAAGCGTTCAGTCTTTTGCAGTAGCTGCACACAGGTGTCTTGCGCCAGGTCCGCCGCATCGGCGGCACTGCCCAGTGCGACTGTACCGCCTGTCGGTTTCCTACTCAAAATAAGGATGTATCTCACAAATTTCTAAGATTTTTCCTGAATTGGCCGAAAGACTGATGAGCCATGCGTGCACCGAAATAGAGCGGTCGCAGAGTTCGCCTATCCCGTTAGATGAAATGTTCCACTCGGCACGCTCATCCCCCTTTGGCAAAAAGAAGTCGATGAAATGAATCTCAAGTTCAGTCATAAAATTCTGTTGGCCGCGTCAGGCGTCGTGGTTCTCGCTTTCGCGTTATTCACGTTCTACAACGACTACCTGCAGCGCAGCACCATCAAGCAAAACCTGGAGTCGTCTATCCAGCAATCGGGTGAACTCACCGCCAGCAGTGTGCAGAACTGGCTGAGTGGCCGGATTCTGGTCCTCGAAAACCTGGCGCAAAACGTTGCGCATCAGGGCAGTGCTGCCGACCTTCCAGGCCTGGTCGACCAGCCTGCATTCACCTCGAATTTCCAGTTCACTTATGTCGGTCAAACCAACGGCGTGTTCACCCAACGCCCTGACGCCAAGATGTCCGACGATTACGACCCTCGTCAGCGTCCCTGGTACAAACAAGCGGTGGCCGCCGATAAAACCATGCTCACCCCGCCCTACATGGCAGCTGTGGGCGGGCAGATCGTGACCATCGCTCTGCCGGTCAAAAAGAACGGCGAACTGCTGGGTGTGGTCGGCGGCGACCTGAGCTTGCAAACCCTGGTGAAGATCATCAATTCGGTAGACTTCGGCGGCATGGGCCATGCGTTTCTGGTCAGCGCCGATGGCCAGGTCATCGTCAGTCCTGACCAGGCCCAGGTGATGAAAAACCTCAAGGACATCTACCCTGGCGCTAATCTGCGCATCGAGAAGGTCAGCCAGGACGTTGTCCTCAATGGCAAGGACCGTATCCTTTCGTTCACCCCGATCAGTGGTTTGCCCGGTGCAGACTGGTACATCGGTCTGTCGATCGATAAAGACAAAGCCTACGCACCACTGGGCAAGTTCCGTACTTCTGCGCTGATCGCCATGTTAATCGCGGTCGTCGCCATTGCGGTGCTCTTGAGCCTGTTGATTCAAGTGCTGCTACGCCCCCTGACCACCATGGGTGTTGCCATGCAGGACATCGCCCAGGGTGAGGGCGATTTGACTCGCCGCCTGGACGTGACCACTAAGGACGAGTTTGGCGAGGTTGGCAGTGCTTTCAACCAGTTCGTCGAGCGTATTCACGCGTCCATCTCGGAAGTGTCTTCGGCAACGCGTCAGGTACACGACCTGTCCCAGCGCGTGATGGCTTCGTCCAACGCTTCGATCATCGGTTCGGACGAGCAAAGTGCGCGGACCAATAGCGTGGCCGCGGCGATCAACGAATTGGGCGCCGCCACCCAGGAAATCGCGCGTAACGCCGCCGATGCTTCGCAGCACGCCAGTGGTGCCAGTGAACAGGCAGACGACGGTCGCAAGGTGGTAGAGAAAACCATCCTGGCGATGTCGGAGCTGTCGCAAAAAATTAGCCTGTCCTGCACCCAGATCGAAACCCTGAACGCCAGCACCGACAACATCGGCCACATCCTTGATGTGATCAAAGGCATCTCCCAGCAAACCAACCTGTTGGCGCTCAATGCCGCGATCGAGGCCGCGCGTGCCGGGGAAGCCGGGCGCGGGTTTGCCGTGGTTGCCGATGAAGTGCGTAACTTGGCGCACCGTACCCAGGAATCCGCCGAAGAGATCCATAAGATGATCACTTCGCTGCAAGTGGGTTCGCGTGAAGCGGTGACCACCATGAACGCCAGCCAGACCTCCAGCGAAGAAAGCGTGGAAGTGGCCAACCAGGCCGGTGAGCGCCTGGTCAGCGTGACTCAGCGAATCGTCGAGATCGATGGCATGAACCAATCGGTTGCTGCCGCCACCGAAGAGCAGACCGCTGTGGTTGAAACCCTCAACGTCGACATCAACCAGATCAACCTGCTGAACCAGCAGGGCGTGGCTAACCTCAACGAAACGCTCAAGGACTGCGATGCACTGTCCCAGCAGGCCAGCCGTCTGAAGCAATTGGTCGACAGCTTCAAAATCTGACCCTGTTTATGCAGGAGCGAGGCCTCTCGCTCCTGCTGATCAGCCGAGCATCTGGCGCACGTTCTGCAGTGCGCTGTCGGCGAACGCCTGCACAAACTGTTCAAACTCTGCCTGCGCAGTTTCCAGTGGCTCGCCCACCAGGGTCCAGGTCGCCCTGGAGCACCCCTCGCCAAGCCCTTCCACGCGCATTGCAGCCCACAACCGCGCGACGCCCAACGTGTTGTAGATTGTGGTCCATGTCATGCACATGGCCTCGTCGTCCCTGCTGTTGAGTTGCTCTACAACGCAATGGCCATCGTGGAAAAATTTCGTGCGCAATGCGCCTACACCTGTCCCCGTCATGTCGATGTGCGAAAGGGCGGGAATGAAGGCATCAAAGCCTGCAAAGTTGCCTACCACGTTCCACAGGCGAGCGGCTTCGCACGGGACTTCGACAGACGCCACCAACGGTGCGGCATTCGGGTTGCGGATCAATGTATCCGGTTGCAGCGGTTTCATAAGCGTGTCCTTTAGCGGTCAGAGAAAGCCAATGGCCCTGAGGTGGTCGCAGCCCTTACGCAACAGCGCCGGGTCCTTTTGTGGGTAGTGCTCGCCCATGGCTTCAACACCCTGGCGTGCGTTGTCGTGACAGATCATCGAGATGTCGCTGATGTCTTCTGAAAGGTCATCCAGGTAGAAACCCAGCACGCCAAACAGCGCGTTCTCGCAGCCCACCGTACGCAACGCTCTTTGCCAATGCGCAACACTCACCCGTTCGAAAGGGTGGCCCGCCTGGCTGAATGCATCAAGGTAGTGATCCCAGCTCAAGGGCTGTGGGTTGTGCAGGTTGAAGACGTTGCGCCTGGCAGAAAATTGGCTGCAATGGAACGCAACGAAACGGGCAAAGAAGTCCACCGGCATCAGGTCGAAATTCACCTCAAGGCGGGGCGCCAGGCCCAGCTGCAACGACCCCTTGAGCATCAGCATCAAGCGGTTGTTTTGCGGCTGGCAAACACCGCTGCGGCTGTTGAAGGCGATATTGCCCGGGCGATAGATATTGACCCAGGCACCTTGCTCGGCCGCTCGTCCCAACAGCCGTTCGGCCACCCACTTGGAGAGGTTGTAGCCGTTCTTCAGATAGAGCGGCAACGTCGCCACTGCAAGTGTTTCAAGGATGTTCCCCTGAGCGTCGACGCTGCTGCAGGCCGACAGTGTGGAGATGAAATTGAAGACCTTCTTGCACTGGGTTTCACACAGGCGCAGGCACTCCAGCACCGGTTCGACGTTGTCCCTGGCGAGTGAGGCGTAGTCCATCACATGATTGACCCTTGCTGCGTTGTGCACCAACACGCCATAAGTACTGGCGAGGTGTTCATACACGTCGCTGGCCAGGCCCAGCCGGGGCAGGCTGATATCGGCGGCATGGACCTGCACGCGGCTCAGGTCCAGATGGTCCAGGCGATACTCGCGCAATGCCTCGGCAAACCGCGCCGCCGCCGAGCGCCCCGGCTGTTCTCGCACCAGGCAGGCCACCTCTTGCGCACCGCCCGCCAACAACGCTTCGACTAGGTGCACCCCGACAAAACTGTTGGCGCCTGTGACGATCACCTTGCGCGGATCACCGGCGCGGTCCTCATGCAGCATGTGTAGATTCAGCGCTTGCGATGCGTCTTTGTGCACTTGGCCTGACGGTGCATTGGGCAGTTCACCGTCCTCCATCAGCACGGCGAGCGTACGAATCGTCGGCGCCTCAAAGAAACGGCTCAATGACAGGCTGCGGCCAAACTCATCGCGCAGACGCAGCAACAACGTCGACAGCAGGATGGAATGGCCGCCCAAGTTGAAAAAGCTGTCATCGATGCCAAGAGCATCGCCAGGTACCGACAGCAACTCGCTCCACAGCGCCGTCAGACGCGTTTGCAGAGGCGTTTGTGCTGCGTGACGGGCAGTGTGGGGCGTGGGGTGCATTGGCATCGCCAGCAGTGCCTGGCGGTCGATCTTGTCGTGGCAGGTGCGCGGCATTATTGGCACCTCAGTCCACACTTCGGGGTGCATATAAGCCGGTAGCCATTGCTGCGCATGTCGCTTCAAGCCTGCGAGCGTGGCGCCGGGCTCGGGCTGGGCGGCAAAACTGAAAATCCGGCGATCACCATCAATCACCACGGCCACTTGGCGAAACAACCGGCTGCTGCGCAGGCACTCTTCGATTTCTTGAGGCTCGACCCGAAAACCACGGATCTTCACTTGGTCATCCCGTCGACCGCCCAGCTCTATACCGTCTTGCGTCCATTTCGCCAGGTCGCCGCTGCGGTAAGCCTGCAGCATCTGGCCATCCGGCAGTGTCAGCTCAACGAACGGGTTGTCCACCCGTTGCGGTGCGCTCACATACCCCAGGCTCACTCCAGGGCCGACGATGTATAGGTCGCCCATCACCTGCTCATCCACCGGTTGCAGGTGGTCGTCGAGGATCAGCACCCGGCTGTTGGCAATCGGATGGCCTACGTTGCGATGGCTGTCGCCGGCCTGAAACATGCGGTGGGTGGCTAACACCGTCGTCTCGGTAGGGCCGTAGAGGTTGTGCAATCGGCACTGGCCCGCCAACCTTTCGATCACGTGCGGCTCGCAGGTATCACCGCCGGTCAACAGGTGGGTCAGGCCCAACGGCTGATCCAGTGGCAGGATGCTCAAAAGTGCCGGTGGCAAAAACGCGTGGCTGATGTTCTTTTGGCGAATCAGCTCGACCAACTGCTGAGGGTCGTGCCTCTGGCCCTCGCTGGGCACGATCAACTCGGCACCGGCGATCAGGGCAGGGAAGATATCGATCAGCGATGAGTCGAAACTGAGCGGCGAAAATTGCAGCACACGGCTCTGCTCATTCAGCGCCACACAGGCCCCAAGCCAGGCGGTGAAATGCGCAAGGTTGCCTTGGCTGAGCAGCACGCCTTTAGGCTGGCCGGTGGTGCCGGAGGTGAAAAGCACGATGCAGGGTGCTTCGCCGCTGGCGCGATGGTGCGCCAAAGGCTGCGTGGTGTCAGTGTGCGTCGGGTCGAGTTGGCACACATTCAGGCTAACGAACTGGTCGCGCAAAGGGTGCTGGCCATCATCCAACAGCACGCTCGCCCGAGTACTTTGCAGCATCGTTTGCTGGCGCTGTGGCGGATGCTCCGGTGCCAGTGGCAGGTACACCGCGCCGCAACCCAACACCGCGAGAATGCTGGCGTACAACTCGGTGGACTTGCCCAGGCAAACGCCGACCACTGCTGGCGCCTCAATGCCTTCCAGCAGGGGGCGCAGGCGTTGCTGGATCGATAGGGCCCGTATCCGTAATTGCTGGTAGGTCACCACACTGCCGGCGATGTTCAGCGCCGGGCGTTCGGCGAATGTGTGCAGGCTTGCCTGTAGCCGTTCGATGATGGGCGCCTGGGCTGCTTGCAATAATGCCGGCTGCGCTGTGCGATTGAATCGATGCACAAACGCCAGCGCGTCCAGCGTTTGCAGGCCTTGCTCGGGCCAGGCGTTAACGGTGGTGGTTGCGGCGAAGAAGCCCACGTCCCTCGAGAAACCGCTGACCAGCGAGGCCACCCATTCCACCAGCGCGTTCGTCGCGTGCCGGCGTAGTTGCTGGCCGTTGCCGCTGGGTTCGTCGGCAAGGTCCTGTACCGCCAATACGCGTTGGTCATGGTCATAGCAGCGCAACTGCAGCGCGGGAAGCCCATGTTCGAACACCGGGCCGACACCCAGGCGCAGGCTTATCCATTGGGCGTTGTCGGAATGAGTCAGCGGTGGTTGGCTGCCATCTTCAATAACGATGTCGAGGGATTCTGTTGCGCTGACGTGCCCGTATTGCTCCAGCGTCTGCCTGAGCGCTTGCAAGGCATTGCTGCTGCCGTTCCAACCAATCTTCAAGCGCCTCATGCCGGCCTCCCCGGTTCGGGCAGGTAGTCGCTCAGGGCCAGGGCGACGCTCGGTGTGTGCAGCACGCCGCTCTGATGCAGGAACCCCATGATGTTGCCGAGCAGTGGGTGCTGGCGGGTGATGGGAAAGTCCAGCGCTGCGACTTCGCCCTGTAGCGCGTGGCGAACATCGGCGCTGACGTCCAGGTGTTCGATCAGGTGTAAATCAAAGCCTTTTTGCAGATCGTTGGTCAGGTAATGCGCCAAAAAGGTCGGCAGGGTAACAGCGATACTGTCGCGGTCGGCCGTGCTTGCCGCTTGCCAGTAGAGACGCACCAGTTGCGTCCAGAATTGCGCATGGCGCCCTTCATCAAACAAGTGATCGGCCATCAAGCCACGGATGGAAGGCTTGACGCTGTCGTCCTTGGAAAACGCCGCTACGTCATGGGTGACGGTGTTTTCGGCGATGGCCACGCCAATCAATTCCACGGCATCGCGCAGGTGTGCCGGTGCCATCGCCTGCGCTGCCGGCAGGGCATGGCTCAGTTCGATTTGCCCAGGCAGGTCGAGGGGCTGTATGCCGGTCATTTCCACGGTCTGTTGCAGGAAGTCCAGCGCGACCAGCGCGTGGTAGTCCTCATCCACCACGACGGTCATCGCGTCCACGCGACAGGCGAGGGGGAAGGGCAGCGAAAAGTGGCTCTTGGCAATGTTGCGGGCGGTCTTGCCGACGATCTCGGTTTCGAAGATCACCACATCGTTGATGAATTTGTAGAAGCTTTGCGCCAACACAAAGTCGCGGTACTGCGGGCAGTGCTCCAGAAAGGTTGCACTCAGCACCAGTGGTTGGCGGCACAGCGGATAGATCAACCTGTCATCGTTTTCCAGCAGGCGCCGAGGGCGTGTGCGGATCGTTGCACGGCGTTCCCAGTCTTCGGCAAAGGAGCGGTAGTCGACGGCGGTCATGGTTGCACCTCTTGAAGCGAGGCGCGCACGGCGTCCCAGAAGCTGAGGCGGTTTTGCACGGCGGCGAGGGCGGTGTCATCGGCCTGGCGTTGTCGGGCAGTGTCTGTCCCGATCAGGCGTTGGAGTAATTGCTGCGCCGCTGGCCCATGGTCTTGAGCGTCCAGCTCGATGTGGCGGCTGAGGTAATAGTTCAGGGTGGGTGCTTGACGAACAATGCATGGATTACTGTGCAGAATACGTTCGAACATCAACGGGATGACACTCTCGCGGCCGTGCAGGAAGGCCGCCGCCACGCAGTGGGTAGGTGCGTTTAACGCGATGTCCAGCGTGCTGTCGACAAAGCCGGCCACGCCGGGAAGCACCTCAAGCATGTGTAAGGCTGCACTTGCTTCCACGCCCTGGCGCTGCAATTCAATGAAGCGCTGGATGCTAGTGGTGTCGGCCCCTACCTCCACCATGGCTTCCAGATACAGTTCGAAGTGGCTGCAATGGCCATGTGTTGGGTGTTCGTCCGACTCCTCTCCAAGCACGATTTCATTGATCAGGCGGGCGGCTTTCGGGTCGGCGGGCGGAAGCCAGGGTAAATGCGTGCAGGTCAAGTCCTGCTGCAGGCGTTTGGTCAAGGTCATGAAGTCCCAAACGGCAAATACATGGTGCTCCATAAAAACGTGTAACTTGTTGACTGAAGTTATTTCTATAAATAACGGATGGCTGCATAACTGCAGTTTTTTTTGTTTAAGTAAGTGTTGGTGCATGGTTGACGCCTAATAAGTTGTTGCGACTGCTCTGAAAACAGTAATGGGTTTTTAATTAACAACGTAAAGATGGCATTTAGCCGTGCCACGCGCGCAGCGCTAACCGCACATAGGGTTGTGCTGCCGAGCGAAATGTTTGTTTTATTGGCGAGAGATAATAGTCTGGTTAAACGTTTTGAGGATCTTATGAATGTGTTAGATGTTTTTTCGAGAAATATCTTGTTGTGGGTAAGTTGCCTGGATAGTTGTTTGAAGTTTCCTCGAAGTGAGCCGTCTTATTTAAATCGAATCGTTCTGGCGCTGGCGTATCAGTGCGGGCCCCTCGCCGAGAGGTAGGGAGCCCCACACCGTAGAGGCGTCAAGGAACAGAGCCGTAAACCTTACTGCGCGCCTTTCTTTGCGCAGGCTTCAAGACCATTGAGGTAGGTGGTGATTACCTCCATCCCTCGCATCAAGTGGTTGCGTAGCGTCAGGATGCTCTCGTCGACTTTCTTCTGCGCCACCAGGCTCAGCAGTTCTCGGTGATCTTCCTGGGACGTCTCGCCCAGGCCCATCGCCTCAAGGTTGAAGCGCAGAAAGCGTTCCTCCTCATTCAAACCGTGTTCAACCAGTTTGAGCAGCCGCTGGTTAGGTGCCTTGCCATACAACACCATGTGGAACAGGCGGTTGAGACGGCCAATCTCGGTGTAGTCTTTCTCCTGCTCCAACGCATTGATGTAGGCATCGGCTTCAGCGATGTCGGCGTCGGTGAGAAACGGAGTCGAGAGGCGCAACGCTTCGGATTCAAGCAGCATGCGCAGTTCATAGGTCTCAGCCGAATTGTCTTCGATCAACGGTGCAACCACGGCGCCCTTATGGGTCACCACATGCAGCAAGGATTGAGCTTCCAGTTGGCGTAAAGCCTCGCGCACGGGCATACGGCTAACGCCGAACAGGCTAGCCAGCTCTTGCTGACGCATCGCGGTGCCACACGGCAATCGACCATCGAGAATGGCATTACGCAGTGTTTCTTCAATAACGGCGCGAGCAAGATGGGCGGGAATAGGCCCGCTGATTTTGATGCTGCTTAAAGGGTTCGGCTTCTGCGTCACGGTTACGCTATCCTCCTTTCTTGAGTGGAGTGTGTTTAATTGGATCCAATGCACACTAGAGACGGGCCGCGCGCTTGTCAAACAACCAAAGTTTCCGTTTGTAAGGGCTTACGGGGCGTACTTTGTGCATCCCACAGGGGGCGGTTATAAACTCGCCCGACCGATGGATGATTGCACTGTGCCATTGTTTTTTGCCAGTCGAAGCATCACCATCCTTTGAAATTCCGTCTCTCTTCATGGACTGAACGCCTTGGCGGTAAGTTTTATTCCCTCTCGAATCTTTAGCTGGCTGTTTTCAGCGATTGTGTTGGCCGGCCTTATGCTCGGCGGGCTGCATGCTGATTGGGATTTTTCCCAGATCAGCCGCAAGGCCACGGCCTTGTACGGGCCGCTGGGGGAGGGCCAGCAGCGTATCGACGCCTGGCAGCGGTTGCTGGCGACCCAAAAGCAGGTCGACGAGCAGGAGCAGCTCAAGGTGGTCAACCTGTTCTTCAACAAGCAAATGTCTTACGTGGAAGACACCGACCTCTGGCACGTGGTCGACTACTGGGAGACGTCCATCGAAGCACTCTGGAAGGGGGCTGGCGACTGCGAGGACTACGCGATCGCCAAGTATTTCAGTTTGCGTCATTTGGGCGTCTCCAGCGACAAATTGCGCATTACCTACGTCAAGGCCTTGCGTCAGAATCGCGCTCACATGGTCCTGACGTATTATTCGACCCCAGACGCGATCCCGCTGGTGCTCGACAGCCTGATGGACGAAATCTTGCCGGCCACCCGCCGTACCGACCTGATTCCGGTGTACTCATTCAACGCCGAAGGTTTGTACTTGCCCGGCGCCAAGGGCAACAAGAAAGTCGGTGACACTAAACGCTTGTCGCGCTGGCAGGATGTGTTGAAAAAAATGCGTGCGGAAGGCTTCCCAGCCGAGCCTGCCAACTAGGAGTAACTGATCGGATGTCTCTGTTCAAACAACTATTGATCGCAATCTGTCTGTTCCTGGTGATCGCCTTCAGCGGCAGCTTCATGGTCAGCCTGGAAAGCTCGCGCACGCAATACGTCAACCAGCTGCGCTCGCATGCACAGGACGCGGCGACGGCGCTGGCATTGTCGCTGACGCCCAATATCGACGACCCGGCGATGGTCGAGTTACTGGTCAGCTCGATCTTCGACAGCGGCTATTACGCCAGCATTCGCGTGGTGGATCTGGCCACTGACAAAACCATCGTCGAGCGCAGCGGTATCCCCGACAACAACGGTGTGCCCAACTGGTTCGTGAAATTGATCGGCCTGGAGCCGGCCGGTGGTGATGCGCTGGTCAACCGCGGCTGGGAACAGGCGGCACGTGTAGAAGTGGTCAGCCACCCGATGTTCGCCCTGGCCAAGCTTTGGCAAAGCGCCTTGGGCAGCCTCGGCTGGCTGTTGCTGTGCGGTGCGGTGAGTGCGGTGCTGGGCGCGTTGCTGCTGCGTCGGCAACTGAAACCGTTGGACTACATGGTCAAGCAATCCCACGCCATTGCGCGCCGCGAGTTCCTCAGCGTGCCCGACCTGCCACGTACGCCGGAGCTGCGCCGTGTGGTGCAGGCCATGAACCAGATGGTAGAGAAGCTCAAGGCGCTGTTCCAGGAGCAGGCCGAGCGCAGTGAAAAACTGCGCAACGAATCCTATCAGGACAACCTCACGGGCCTCGCCAACCGCCGTTATTTCGAGATGCAGCTCAACGCCCGGGTGAGTAACCCGGAAGACACCAACTCCGGCTACCTGCTGCTATTGCGGGTCAAGGACCTGGCCGGTCTTAACCAGCGCCTGGGTGGTCAGCGCACCGACCAGTTGCTGCAAGCGGTCGGTGAACAACTGCTGCGCGAGTGCGAGCCGTACCCCGAAACCCACAACCTCGTCACCCGTATCCGCGGCGGTGAATTCGCGGTGCTGGCGCCCGGGCTGGTGCGCGATGAAGCGCTGCAATTGGCGCAGAACCTTGAAAGCACCTTACTCAGCCTGCAAGCCACCGGTGCCAGTGATGTGACGCCGGTCGCCTATATCGGCCTGGCGCCGTTCAGCCATGGCGATTCCCCCCAGGCGCTGTTGACCTTGGCTGACCAAGCCCTGGCCCAGGCCGAAGGGCAGGGCGACACCAGTTGGGTGTGCCTCGACCACAGTGCCGCCGCCAGCGTCGGTGATGATCACCATGCCTGGCACACCCTGCTTGACCAGGCCCTGACTCAGCAACGTTTCAAGCTGTACTTCCAGCCGGTCGTCGCCAGCCAGGACCCGCAGCTGGTCCTGCACTACAAAGTGCTGTCGCGTTTGCAGGATGAAGACGGCCAGACCATACCCGCCGGGCGTTTCCTGCCGTGGCTTGAGCGCTTCGGCTGGACCGCGCGCCTGGACCGCCTGATGCTGGAGCAAGTGCTCAAGCAGATGGCCGGCCACAGCCATAGCCTGGCGCTGAACCTCTCGGCGGCGACCTTGCAGGACGCCCAGGCGTTGAATCGGATTTTTGAGCTGCTACGCCAGCACAGCAACCTGGGCTCGCGCCTGACCCTGGAAATTGGCGAAGAACAATTGCCTGAGCAGGCGCTGCTGGAACAGTTAACCAAGCGCCTACGCGAGCTGGGCTTCTCCCTAAGCCTGCAGCGTTTTGGTGGGCGCTTCAGCATGATCGGCAACCTGGCGCGCCTGGGCCTGGCTTACTTGAAGATCGACGGCAGCTACATCCGCGCCATCGACCAGGAAAGCGACAAGCGCCTGTTTATCGAAGCGATCCAACGCGCGGCCCACAGTATCGACTTGCCATTGATTGCCGAGCGCGTGGAAACCGAGGGTGAGCTGAAGGTGATTCGCGAGATGGGGATTTTCGGCGTGCAGGGCCAGTTGTTTGGTGAACCCGCGCCCTGGAAATAATGCCAATCCAATGTGGGAGCGGGCTTATGTGGGCGCTGGCTTGCCTGCGATAGCATCACCTCGGGCTGCCTGATACACCGAGGTGCCTGCATCGCAGGCAAGCCAGCTCCCACAAAAGCCTGCCCACATTTAGATTCGGTTTGCCTGCCGAAATCAGATCAGCCCGGTCTCTTCATCATTGATCAAATGGCTCAACCCGCCCAACGCTTCCCGCGCGTGGTTACGGTCCATCAGCTTGGCCTGCGCCGCCGGCGGCAGGTCCGTCACGTTGATCACGCCCTTTTGGGTCAGTACCTGAATCAAGTCGTCCAGCACCCGGATCATCTCCAGGTCACTTTGCTTGAGCTGTGCCAGGCTGGTTTCCACCGCTTCGTTGGCGTACCAAGCCTGAATCTCAAGGTGATCGGCCGGCAGGGTTTCGGTTGACTCGGCAAAGGCGGCGGCCTCCACGCGACTCAGTGCACCCTGTGCATCACGTTGCACGTAAAACATAAGAAACCCTCGAAAATGAGCCACACGTTTTCACCCGCATAGGCCAGCGGTGTGTTTATTGAACCGAGTATGCGATGCAACCGCCCGCCAGGGCCAGCAACGTATCACCTAAGCAAATCGGCCGCCCCTGGGGGCGGCCGATAAACTGAAGCTTAGGCGGTGTGGTCGATCTTGATGGTTGGGTCGGCACCACTGATCAGCGAGTTGATGCTGGTGTGGGACCAATCGTTGCCTTCCAGCTTGATCGTCACATCGGCATTGGCCAGGCCGCCAGCGGCGTTGAGCTTGCCTTCAGTGCTGACTTGCAAGGTCGACACGCCGTCTACCGTGGTGATCTTGAGGTAGTTGTCGATGGTGCTGTCGGTCTCACCTCTCAACAGATCCTTCAGATCGATCCGGTCACCTTCCGATGCCTTGAAGTCCTTGATCACATCGTTGCCGATGTCACCCGCCTTCCACACGAAGGTGTCGGCACCCGAACCGCCGATCAGGATGTCGTTGCCCTGGCCACCGATCAAGGTGTCGTTGCCGGTGCCGCCCAGCAGGATGTCATTGCCTTTGCCGCCGTCCAGGGTGTCGTTACCGCCCTGGCCGAACAGGATGTCATCGCCTGCACCGCCCAACAGCGTGTCGTTACCGTCCTTGGCGCCGGACACGTCGAAGTCCGCGTAGTGCTCGGTGACGTACTGGTGCACGTTCGAGGCGGTCACGGCTGTGACGGCTACACCGGTTTTCTGTGCAACAAAGGCCTGCAGCGCGTTGTAACCCTCACCGGTAATCCCGCTGAAGCTCACCAGGTCGCCGAAGATGATGTCGTTGCCGTCGCCACCGCTGATGGTGTCGGCGCCGGGCAGCGTTGCTTCAGTGTGGCCGAGGATCGCGTTGGCCAGGTCCTTCGGATCGATGTTGCTTTGCGGCTTGCCATCGCTGTCGTACGGCTTGAGGTCGTTGAGGCTGACGTCGCCGTTGATACCGATGGCTTCCACTTGCGACAACCCACCCAGCAGTGCAAAGGCGCTTTTCGAGTTGCTCAGCGTCGACGAATCGGTGTCGCTGCCCAAGCCTGAACGGTCGGACAGCTCGTAGGTACCATCACCTTGGGCATGGAGGGTGCCCAGGTTGTTAATGACCCAGCGCGAGCCGTTCCAGGTTTGCAATTGAGCTGCGCCCGAGGCGTCGATGGTGAAGGCGTGGCTGTTATCTAGGTACTTGCTGAACGTTGTCCCCAGTGTGTAGTTGGCCGTCGTCACCAAGTCGTCGAGTTTTGTGTTGTAAATCGTCGGGTTGGTCTGCTCGCCGCTCTGGTAGTAGGTCGGCTTGCCGTCGGTGATGAAGTAAGTCAAGTTGGTGGCACCGGTGTTGCCGGTAGCCAGGCCGCTCTGGAAGAAGTTGGCCGTGGTCTTGAACACGTCTTCATAGTTGGTACCGCCGCCCGACGCCATCGAGTCCAGCACGGCCTTGAGCAAGGTCAATGCGTTTGGATCGTTGAGGTTGATCGCGACTGACTTGTTCACCTGGGTATCGAAGTCCGCCAGGAAGATGTTCACGGTGCCCGACGTGTTGGCGCCCAGGCTGTCTTTCAGCGAATTGAACACCGAAGTCAGCGAAGCCTTCGCCGCGTTGACAGAGTCGGTGCTCATGCTGCCGGAACTGTCCACCATGAACGCGATGTTGTAGTTCTTGCCCTGCACCACGTTCAGGCCGCCGATATCGGCCACGACGATGTCGTTGCCGTCGCTGCCGGTGATCGTGTCGCTGCCCGAGGTGCCCGTTATCGAGCTGTAGGTGGCCGGGTAGACCGTGACTGGCAATTGCGCGGTAGTAGTCGCCGAACCGCCGATGCTTTCGGTGGAGGTCGAGGTAACCGTCAGGTTGAACTGGCCGCTGTAGTAGGTCGGCGGCTTAATGGTGAGGGTGCTCAGGTCCCAGCCGTTCACGTTGACTTCGCCTACGGTTTTGGTCGCGGTGAAGGTGTGCCCGGAAGCGTCCGTGAGTACCGAGCCCGCTGGTATGCCGCTGATCTTCACGCTCAGGGTTTCCGAGCCGTCGGTATCGGTCAGCGCAGTGGTGACCTTGGACAGCTTCACGGTGCCGTTTTCCTGGCCTTCGTTGAGCTTGTAGCCCACGTAGTAACCGTCACCGTTGCTGCCATGCAGGTCGGACACGGTTACGCCGGCGTTGGTCAGGTCGGTGATGCCGGTGTACAGCGGCACGCCGCTGGTGCTCAAGTCTGTGGCCGTGGCGCCGTTGACCGACAGGTTGACGTCATAGCTGCCTGGGCCGGCCTGGTTGGCGTGGTAGATTTCAAGGCTGTAGTAACCGCTCACCGTCGGGGTGATCGAGCCGCTGAACTTGCCGCTGTTGGTGCCCCACTGCGCGCTGGCCACGTCTTTGCCGCCGACGTTGATCACCAGGCTGTCATCGCCGGTACCGCTGAAGGTGTAGGTCTTGCCGGCTTCCATATACATCAGCCCGGAGATCTTCGAACCCGCGCCTGCGGCGACGTTTTCGGTGGACTCGACGTTGGTGACGACGCCGCTGCTGTTCGGCGTGCCGGCCTTATCAATAGCGTTTTTCAGGTCGGTCGCTGACGCGCCGTTACCGTTAGAGCCAATGCCTGCAATGCTGTTCCAGCTTTGCTTGAGCAAGCCGATCGAGTTGACGTTGTTGTCGGCCACATTCAGGGTCGGTGCGTCGGCCACTGGGGTGATATCGACTTTCACCGTGGCGCTGGTGCCAAAGTCCTTGCCATCTGTTGGCTGGAACTTGAACTGTGCGTAATCGGCTTGCTTGTTGCCGATACCGTTGCCGCCATAACCATCGGCGCCGGACTCGTTGGCGTTTGGCATGAAGCGCAACTGGCCGCCGTCGATCTGGGCTTTGGTGAAGGTCTGGCCGGCAGTCACGTTAGTCCAGGTGGTGCCGTCTGTCGCCAGGTATTGCAGCTTGCCGGCAATGGGCAGGTCGGTGATTTTCACCGCCAGGCTGGCTGGTGGTGAGTCCACGTCGGTCACGCCGAAGTTAGCCCAGGTCAGGGCCAGCGGGGTGTCTTCGGTGCCGGTCACAGCACTGCCGGTCGCCACAGGCGCATCGTTGACCGCCACTACGTTGACCGTGGTGGTGGCGACGTTGGAGTAGTTGCCGCCGTCAGTCACGGTCACGGTGATGGTCCGCGGCGTGGTGCTCGGGTCGTGGCTGCTGTTGGTGAACGTGATGTTCTTGATCTGCTGCATGTAGTCAGCCAGCGACGCCGTGCCAGTCAGGGTCAGAGTGATCTTGCCGGTGGCAGGGTCTGTCGCCGAGGCCACGGTGATGCCGGTGACGCTGCTGAAATTCAGCGCGTCGCCCTGCTGGGTGTTGGTCAAGACCACGGTGGCGCCGGTCAGTTGAGTGCTGTCCGGGTCAGTAATCTTGATGTCGGTGTCAGCAATCGACACGCCCGTGCCGCCTTCGGTGAATGAGGTCTTGTAGTCGGCACCGGTGGCGCCACTGGAGTTGTTGGCATCCAGGTCGATGACCGGTGGTGCATCGTTGTCGATGATATCGGTGCTGACGCTGCCATTGCCGACCACCAGGTTCTCGAAGTTGCCCCCGGTGGTCTTGTCGATGGTGATGACGATTTTTTCCGTCGGCTCGGTAATCTTGTCGTCGAGGGTGCGGATATCAAACGGCACGCTGCTGGAGCCGGCCGGGATCTTCACGGTGTACACGCCATTGAAGTCCGAACCGTCGGTAGCGGTGCCGCTGTACTTGAGCGTTACGGTCACGTCGGTTTGCGCCGGGTTGCTCAGCGTCAGGGTGTAGTGCGCCGTGCCGCCTTCCGTCACCGACGCGTCGCCGGTGATGCTGATGGTGGTGTTGGTGACCACATCGGTGACCTTGGTGGTCACGGTGCTGCCGTCGACAATCAAGTGCTCGTACTTGTCGCCGCCGCTGACCACGTTGGTGATCTTGGTGCTGACATCGTTGGCACCGACATACACGTCGTTAGGCGCGGTGGCAGTGGTGGTGCTGCTGGACTTGCCGTTGCCGATGGTGATGGTCGAGCCGTTATCCAGCTTCACCACCAGGTCGGAACCGACGTTGTTCACCGCTGCACCGTTCTTGTCGACCAGGGACGCGGTGTAGACGATCTGACCGCCTTCACTCACCGAACCGGTGGCCTTGAGCACCACGGTCACATCATCGATGGTGTCGTTGATGGTGGTGGTCGCGCCGCCTGGAGTGACAGTCACACCCTCGAAGTTACCGCCGGTAGTGCCGGTGATCTTGACGGTCTGGGTGCTCTTGTCGATGAACACGTCATCGCTAGGCGCTGGGACAGTCACTGTACCCACGGTCGCGCCTTGCTTGATGGTGATGCTCGAACCGTTATCGAGTTGGACCACCATGTCGCTGCCGGCCTTGTTGCTCAAGGTGGCGGTATAGGTGATCTGGCCACCTTCGTTGACGGCCGTTGGGGCAGTCAGCGTGACACTGGTGAGATCGGTGGTGCCCGGGGTGTCCGTGACCGTGGTGTTAACCGGCGTGGTACCTGGCACCAGGTTTTCGAAATGCGCGCCGCCCGTCACGTTAGTGATCGCGGTGGTGACGGTCTGGTCGCCTTTGTAGACGTCGTTCGGTGCTACGACGGTGACGGTACCGCTGTACTGGTTCACACCGATGGTGATGGTTTTGCCGTTATCCAGGGTGACGGTCAGCGGGCTGGTGATGTTGGTCACTAGGGCGCCGTTTTTATCCACAAGGCTGGCGGTGTAAACGATGTTGCCGCCTTCGCCGATAGTGGTGGTCGCGGTCAGTACGACATCGACCTTGTCGATGGTGTCATTGATCGTCGTGGTTGCGCCGTTGCCTGCAACTTCCAGTTTCTCGAAGTTGCCGCCAGCGGTGTCGGTGATCTTGACGGTCTGAGTGCTCTTATCGATGAACACGTCATCGCTTGGCGCCGGAACAGTCACGGTGCCGACGGTATCGCCTGCCTTGATGGTGATGGTCGAGCCATTATCCAATTTCAGGGTGACGTCGGTGCCGGCCTTGTTGCTCAAGGTCGCGGTGTAGGTGATCTGGCCACCCTCGTTCACTGCGCTCGGCGCGGTCAGCGTGACGGTAGTGGTATCAGCAGTACTCGGTGTATCGGTAACGGTAGTGTTAACCGGGGTAGTGCCTGGCACCAGGTTTTCAAAGTGCTCGCCGCCGGTCACGCCTTTGATGGCGGTAGTGACGGTTTGATCGCCTTTGTAGACATCGTTTGGCGCTACAGCTGTGACGGTACCGCTGGACTGGTTCACACCGATGGTGATGGTTTTGCCGTTATCCAGGGTGACGGTCAGCGGGTTGGTGATGTTAGTCACCAAGGCGCCGTTTTTATCCACAAGGCTGGCGGTGTAAACGATGTTGCCGCCTTCGCCGATAGTGGTGGTCGCGGTCAGTACGACATCGACCTTGTCGATGGTGTCATTGATCGTCGTGGTTGCGCCGTTGCCTGCAACTTCCAGTTTCTCGAAGTTGCCGCCAGCGGTGTCGGTGATCTTGACGGTCTGAGTGCTCTTATCGATGAACACGTCATCGCTTGGCGCCGGAACAGTCACGGTGCCGACGGTATCGCCTGCCTTGATGGTGATGGTCGAGCCATTATCCAATTTCAGGGTGACGTCGGTGCCGGCCTTGTTGCTCAAGGTCGCGGTGTAGGTGATCTGGCCACCCTCGTTCACTGCGCTCGGCGCGGTCAGCGTGACGGTAGTGGTATCAGCAGTACTCGGTGTATCGGTAACGGTAGTGTTAACCGGGGTAGTGCCTGGCACCAGGTTTTCAAAGTGCTCGCCGCCGGTCACGCCTTTGATGGCGGTAGTGACGGTTTGATCGCCTTTGTAGACATCGTTTGGCGCTACAGCTGTGACGGTACCGCTGGACTGGTTCACACCGATGGTGATGGTTTTGCCGTTATCCAGGGTGACGGTCAGCGGGTTGGTGATGTTAGTCACCAAGGCGCCGTTTTTATCCACAAGGCTGGCGGTGTAAACGATGTTGCCGCCTTCGCCGATAGTGGTGGTCGCGGTCAGTACGACATCGACCTTGTCGATGGTGTCATTGATCGTCGTGGTTGCGCCGTTGCCTGCAACTTCCAGTTTCTCGAAGTTGCCGCCAGCGGTGTCGGTGATCTTGACGGTCTGAGTGCTCTTATCGATGAACACGTCATCGCTTGGCGCCGGAACAGTCACGGTGCCGACGGTATCGCCTGCCTTGATGGTGATGGTCGAGCCATTATCCAATTTCAGGGTGACGTCGGTGCCGGCCTTGTTGCTCAAGGTCGCGGTGTAGGTGATCTGGCCACCCTCGTTCACTGCGCTCGGCGCGGTCAGCGTGACGGTAGTGGTATCAGCAGTACTCGGTGTATCGGTAACGGTAGTGTTAACCGGGGTAGTGCCTGGCACCAGGTTTTCAAAGTGATCGCCGCCAGTCACGCCTTTGATGGCCGTGGTAACGGTTTGATCACCTTTGTACACATCATCTGGAGCTACAACCGTGACGTTGCCGCTGGACTGGTTCACACCGATGGTGATGGTTTTACCGTTATCCAGAGTGACGGTCAGCGGGTTGGTGATGTTAGTCACCGGCGTGCCGTTTTTATCCACAAGGCTGGCGGTGTAAACGATGTTGCCGCCTTCGCCAACGGTGGTGGTCGCGGTCAGTACTACATCGACCTTGTCGATGGTGTCATTGATCGTGGTAGTTGCGCCGTTGCCTGCAACTTCCAGTTTCTCGAAGTTGCCGCCAGTAGTGTCAGTGATCTTGACCGTCTGAGTGCTCTTGTCGATGAACACGTCATCGCTAGGTGCTGGGATAGTCACAGTGCCGACGGTGTCGCCCGCCTTAATGGTGATGCTCGAGCCATTATCCAACTTGAGGGTGACGTCAGTGCCGGCCTTGTTGCTCAAGGTCGCGGTGTAGGTGATCTGGCCACCTTCGTTCACTGCGCTCGGCGCGGTCAGCGTGACGGTAGTGGTATCAGCAGTACTCGGTGTATCGGTAACGGTAGTGTTAACCGGGGTAGTGCCTGGCACCAGGTTTTCAAAGTGATCGCCGCCAGTCACGCCTTTGATGGCCGTGGTAACGGTTTGATCACCTTTGTACACATCATCTGGAGCTACAACCGTGACGTTGCCGCTGGACTGGTTCACACCGATGGTGATGGTTTTACCGTTATCCAGAGTGACGGTCAGCGGGTTGGTGATGTTAGTCACCGGCGTGCCGTTTTTATCCACAAGGCTGGCGGTGTAAACGATGTTGCCGCCTTCGCCGATAGTGGTGGTGGCGGTCAGAACCACATCAACTTTGTCGATGGTGTCGTTAATCGTCGTGGTTGCGCCGTTGCCTGCAACTTCCAGTTTCTCGAAGTTGCCGCCAGTAGTGTCAGTGATCTTGACCGTCTGAGTGCTCTTATCGATGAACACGTCATCGCTTGGCGCCGGAACAGTCACGGTGCCGACGGTATCGCCTGCCTTGATGGTGATGGTCGAGCCATTATCCAATTTCAGGGTGACGTCGGTGCCGGCCTTGTTGCTCAAGGTCGCGGTGTAGGTGATCTGGCCACCCTCGTTCACTGCGCTCGGCGCGGTCAGCGTGACGGTAGTGGTATCAGCAGTACTCGGTGTATCGGTAACGGTAGTGTTAACCGGGGTAGTGCCTGGCACCAGGTTTTCAAAGTGCTCGCCGCCAGTCACGCCTTTGATGGCCGTGGTAACGGTTTGATCACCTTTGTAGACATCATCTGGAGCTACAACCGTGACGTTGCCGCTGGACTGGTTCACACCGATGGTGATGGTTTTACCGTTATCCAGAGTGACGGTCAGCGGGTTGGTGATGTTAGTCACCGGCGTGCCGTTTTTATCCACAAGGCTGGCGGTGTAGACGATGTTGCCGCCTTCGCCAACGGTGGTGGTGGCGGTCAGGACGACATCGACCTTGTCGATAGTGTCGTTGATCGTCGTGGTGGCGCCGTTGCCTGCAACTTCCAGCTTCTCGAAGTTACCGCCAGCGGTGTCGGTGATCTTGACCGTCTGAGTGCTCTTATCGATGAACACGTCATCGCTAGGTGCTGGGACAGTCACAGTGCCGACGGTGTCGCCCGCCTTGATGGTGATGGTCGAGCCGTTGTCGAGTTTCAGCGTTACGTCAGTGCCCGCTTTGTTAGAAAGCGTAGCGGTATACGTAATCTCACCGCCCTCGTTGACTGCGCTTGGCGCGGTCAGCGTAACGGTGGTGGTGTTATCGGTGCCCGGAGTATCCGTGACGGTGGTGTTAACCGGCGTGGTGCCAGGTACTAAGTTTTCAAAGTGCTCGCCGCCGGTTACACCTTTGATGGCGGTAGTGACGGTTTGATCGCCTTTGTACACATCATCTGGAGCTACAACCGTGACGTTGCCGCTGGACTGGTTCACACCGATGGTGATGGTTTTACCGTTATCCAGAGTGACGGTCAGCGGGTTGGTGATGTTAGTCACCGGCGCGCCGTTTTTATCCACAAGGCTGGCGGTGTAGACGATGTTGCCGCCCTCACCAACAGTGGTGGTCGCGGTCAGTACGACATCGACCTTGTCGATGGTGTCATTGATCGTGGTAGTTGCGCCGTTGCCTGCAACTTCCAGTTTCTCGAAGTTACCGCCAGCGGTGTCGGTGATCTTGACCGTCTGAGTGCTCTTGTCGATGAACACGTCATCGCTAGGCGCCGGAACAGTCACAGTGCCGACGGTGTCGCCCGCCTTAATGGTGATGCTCGAGCCATTATCCAACTTGAGGGTGACGTCGGTGCCGGCCTTGTTGCTCAAGGTCGCGGTGTAGGTGATCTGGCCACCTTCGCTAACCTCAGTCGGAGCAGTCAGGGTAACGGTCGTGGTGTTATCAGTACCTGGTGTGTCAGTCACAGTCGTGGTGACTTTATCGGTCCCAGGAACCAGATTTTCGAAATGCTCGCCGCCGGTTACGCCTTTGATAGCGGTGGTAACGGTTTGATCTCCTTTGTACACATCATCTGGAGCTACAACCGTGACGTTGCCGCTGGACTGGTTCACACCGATGGTGATGGTTTTACCGTTATCCAGAGTGACGGTCAGCGGGTTGGTGATGTTAGTCACCGGCGTGCCGTTTTTATCCACAAGGCTGGCGGTGTAAACGATGTTGCCGCCTTCGTCGATAGTGGTGGTCGCGGTCAGTACGACATCGACCTTGTCGATGGTGTCATTGATCGTCGTGGTTGCGCCGTTGCCTGCAACTTCCAGTTTTTCGAAGTTGCCGCCAGTAGTGTCGGTGATCTTGACCGTCTGAGTGCTCTTGTCGATGAACACGTCATCGCTAGGCGCTGGGACAGTCACAGTGCCGACGGTGTCGCCCGCCTTGATGGTGATGGTCGAGCCGTTGTCGAGTTTCAGCGTTACGTCAGTGCCCGCCTTGTTGCTCAAGGTCGCGGTGTAGGTGATTTGACCACCCTCGCTAACTTCAGTCGGAGCGGTCAGGGTTACCGTCGTGGTGTTGTCAGTGCCTGGTGTGTCAGTCACAGTCGTGGTGACTTTATCGGTCCCAGGAACCAGATTTTCGAAATGCTCGCCGCCAGTCACGCCTTTGATGGTCGTGGTAACGGTTTGATCACCTTTGTAGACATCATCTGGAGCTACAACCGTGACGTTGCCGCTGGACTGGTTCACACCGATGGTGATGGTTTTACCGTTATCCAGAGTGACGGTCAGCGGGTTGGTGATGTTAGTCACCGGCGTGCCGTTTTTATCCACAAGGCTGGCGGTGTAGACGATGTTGCCGCCTTCGCCGACGGTGGTGGTGGCGGTCAGTACGACATCGACCTTGTCGATGGTGTCATTGATTGTGGTAGTGGCGCCGTTGCCTGCAACTTCCAACTTCTCGAAGTTGCCGCCAGCGGTGTCGGTGATCTTGACGGTCTGAGTGCTCTTATCGATGAACACGTCATCGCTTGGCGCTGGGACAGTCACAGTGCCGACGGTGTCGCCTGCCTTAATGGTGATGCTCGAGCCATTATCCAACTTGAGGGTGACGTCAGTGCCCGCCTTGTTGCTCAAGGTCGCGGTGTAGGTGATCTGGCCACCTTCGCTGACCTCAGTCGGAGCAGTCAGGGTAACGGTCGTGGTGTTATCAGTACCTGGTGTGTCAGTCACAGTCGTGGTGACTTTATCGGTCCCAGGAACCAGATTTTCGAAATGCTCGCCGCCGGTTACGCCTTTGATAGCGGTGGTAACGGTTTGATCTCCTTTGTACACATCATCTGGAGCTACAACCGTGACGTTGCCGCTGGACTGGTTCACACCGATGGTGATGGTTTTACCGTTATCCAGAGTGACGGTCAGCGGGTTGGTGATGTTAGTCACCGGCGCGCCGTTTTTATCCACAAGGCTGGCGGTGTAGACGATGTTGCCGCCCTCACCAACAGTGGTGGTCGCGGTCAGTACGACATCGACCTTGTCGATGGTGTCATTGATCGTGGTAGTTGCGCCGTTGCCTGCAACTTCCAGTTTCTCGAAGTTACCGCCAGCGGTGTCGGTGATCTTGACCGTCTGAGTGCTCTTGTCGATGAACACGTCATCGCTAGGCGCCGGAACAGTCACAGTGCCGACGGTGTCGCCCGCCTTAATGGTGATGCTCGAGCCATTATCCAACTTGAGGGTGACGTCGGTGCCGGCCTTGTTGCTCAAGGTCGCGGTGTAGGTGATCTGGCCACCTTCGCTAACCTCAGTCGGAGCAGTCAGGGTAACGGTCGTGGTGTTATCAGTACCTGGTGTGTCAGTCACAGTCGTGGTGACTTTATCGGTCCCAGGAACCAGATTTTCGAAATGCTCGCCGCCGGTTACGCCTTTGATAGCGGTGGTAACGGTTTGATCTCCTTTGTACACATCATCTGGAGCTACAACCGTGACGTTGCCGCTGGACTGGTTCACACCGATGGTGATGGTTTTACCGTTATCCAGAGTGACGGTCAGCGGGTTGGTGATGTTAGTCACCGGCGCGCCGTTTTTATCCACAAGGCTTGCGGTGTAAACGATGTTGCCGCCTTCACCAATAGTGGTGGTCGCGGTCAGGACGACATCGACTTTGTCGATGGTGTCGTTGATCGTGGTAGTCGCGCCATCGCCTGCAACTTCCAATTTCTCGAAGTTACCGCCAGCGGTGTCGGTGATCTTGACGGTCTGAGTGCTCTTATCGATGAACACGTCATCGCTAGGTGCTGGGACAGTCACAGTGCCGACGGTGTCACCGGCCTTGATGGTGATGGTCGAGCCATTATCCAATTTCAGGGTGACGTCGGTGCCGGCCTTGTTACTCAAGGTCGCGGTGTAGGTGATCTGGCCACCTTCGCTGACCTCAGTCGGAGCAGTCAGAGTTACCGTCGTGGTGTTGTCGGTGCCCGGAGTATCCGTGACGGTGGTGTTAACCGGCGTGGTGCCTGGCACCAGGTTTTCAAAGTGCTCGCCGCCAGTCACACCTTTGATGGCCGTAGTAACGGTTTGATCACCTTTGTACACATCATCTGGAGCTACAACCGTGACGTTGCCGCTGGACTGGTTCACACCGATGGTGATGGTTTTACCGTTATCCAGAGTGACGGTCAGCGGGTTGGTGATGTTAGTCACCGGCGCGCCGTTTTTATCCACAAGGCTTGCGGTGTAAACGATGTTGCCGCCTTCACCAATAGTGGTGGTCGCGGTCAGGACGACATCGACTTTGTCGATGGTGTCGTTGATCGTGGTAGTCGCGCCATCGCCTGCAACTTCCAATTTCTCGAAGTTGCCGCCAGTAGTGTCGGTGATCTTGACCGTCTGAGTGCTCTTATCGATGAACACGTCATCGCTAGGCGCCGGGACAGTCACAGTGCCGACGGTGTCGCCCGCCTTGATGGTGATGGTCGAGCCGTTGTCGAGTTTCAGAGTAACGTCAGTGCCCGCTTTGTTAGAAAGCGTAGCGGTGTACGTAATCTCACCGCCCTCGTTAACTGCGCCAGGGGCGGTCAGCGTAACGGTGGTGGTGTTATCGGTGCTCGGAGTATCAGTCACAGTTGTGGTGACTTTATCGGTCCCTGGAACCAGATTTTCAAAGTGCTCGCCGCCGGTTACACCTTTGATAGCGGTGGTAACGGTTTGATCGCCTTTATAGACATCATCAGGAGCTACGACCGTGACGTTGCCGCTCGACTGATTAACGCCGATGGTGATTGTTTGGCCGTTATCCAGTGTCACGGTCAACGGGTTGGTGATGTTGGTCACCGCGTTACCCGACTTGTCGACCAGCGAAGCGGTGTAAACGATGTTGCCGCCTTCGCCGATAGTGTTGGTCGCGGTCAGAACCACATCAACTTTGTCGATGGTGTCGTTAATCGTCGTGGTCGCACCATTGCCCGCAACTTCCAACTTCTCGAAGTTGCCGCCAGCGGTGTCGGTGATCTTGACCGTCTGAGTGCTCTTATCGATGAACACGTCATCGCTAGGCGCCGGGACAGTCACAGTGCCGACGGTGTCGCCCGCCTTGATGGTGATGGTCGAGCCGTTGTCGAGTTTCAGAGTAACGTCAGTGCCCGCTTTGTTAGAAAGCGTAGCGGTGTACGTAATCTCACCGCCCTCGTTAACTGCGCCAGGGGCGGTCAGCGTAACGGTGGTGGTGTTATCGGTGCTCGGAGTATCAGTCACAGTTGTGGTGACTTTATCGGTCCCTGGAACCAGATTTTCAAAGTGCTCGCCGCCGGTTACACCTTTGATAGCGGTGGTAACGGTTTGATCGCCTTTATAGACATCATCAGGAGCTACGACCGTGACGTTGCCGCTCGACTGATTAACGCCGATGGTGATTGTTTGGCCGTTATCCAGTGTCACGGTCAACGGGTTGGTGATGTTGGTCACCGCGTTACCCGACTTGTCGACCAGCGAAGCGGTGTAAACGATGTTGCCGCCTTCGCCGATAGTGTTGGTCGCGGTCAGAACCACATCAACTTTGTCGATGGTGTCGTTAATCGTCGTGGTCGCACCATTGCCCGCAACTTCCAACTTCTCGAAGTTGCCGCCAGCGGTGTCGGTGATCTTGACGGTCTGAGTGCTCTTATCGATGAACACGTCATCGCTTGGCGCTGGGACAGTCACGGTGCCGACGGTGTCGCCCGCCTTAATGGTGATGCTCGAGCCGTTGTCGAGTTTCAGCGTTACGTCAGTGCCCGCTTTGTTAGAAAGCGTAGCGGTGTACGTAATCTGACCACCTTCGTTCGCCTCGGTCGGCGCGGTCAGCGTCACGGTTGTGGTGTCGATCGAATCTGTGATGGTGGTGACCGCTGGTGTCGTGCTCGGCACCAGGTTTTCGAAGTTGCCGCCCGTCGCGCCCGTAATAGTGGTGCTGACAGTGCTGCCGTTGACGTATACATCGTTCGGCGGGGTGTCGACGACTACGGTGCCGACCGACTCACCCGCTTTGATCGTGATCACCGAGCCATTGCTCAAGGTGACAGTCACCGGCGTCTGCGCCGGGTTGGTCAACGTGGCGGTGTAGGTGATCTGGCCACCTTCGGTCACGGTCTCACCGGCCGTCAACGTGACGGTAGTGGTGTCGATCGAATCAACAATGGCGGTGACCGCAGGCGTGGTGCTCGGCACCAAGTTCTCAAAGTTACCGCCGGTTGCACCGGTAATTGTGGTGCTGACGGTAGAACCGTTGTTGTAAACATCGTTAGCCGGCGTCTCCACGACTACAGTGCCAACCGACTCGCCTGCCTTGATGGTGATCACCGAGCCATTGCTCAAAGTGACAGTCACTGGCGTCTGCGCCGGGTTGGTCAAGGTGGCGGTGTAGGTGATCTGGCCGCCTTCGGTCACGGTCTCGCCTGCGGTCAGCGTGACCGTGGTGGTGTCGATCGAGTCCGTAATCGTGGTGACCGCAGGCGTAGTGCTCGGTACCAGATTTTCAAAGTTACCGCCGGTCGCACCGGTAATGGTGGTCGTGACGGTCGAACCGTTGTTGTAGACGTCGTTAGCCGGCGTATCCACGACTACGGTGCCAACCGACTCACCGGCCTTGATGGTGATCACCGAGCCATTGCTCAAAGTGACAGTCACCGGGGTCTGCGCGGGGTTGGTTAAGGTCGCGGTGTAAGTAATCTGCCCGCCTTCAGTCACGGTCTGGCCAGCAGTCAGCGTGACAGTCGTGGTGTCGATCGAGTCCGTAATCGTAGTAACCGCAGGCGTAGTGCTCGGTACCAGATTTTCAAAGTTGCCGCCGGTCGCGCCAGTAATGGTGGTCGAGACGGTCGAACCATTGTTGTAAACGTCGTTAGCCGGGGTATCCACGACCACCGTGCCGACGGACTCGCCGGCCTTGATGGTAATCACCGAGCCATTGCTCAAGGTGACAGTCACCGGCGTTTGCGCCGGGTTGGTCAAGGTGGCGGTGTAGGTGATCTGGCCGCCTTCAGTCACCGTCTCACCCGCCGTCAGCGTGACGGTGGTGGTGTCGATGGTGTCGGTAATCTGCGTCACGGCCGGGTTAGGGTCGATGGTCAGCACCAGGTTGTTGCCGCCGGTGGTGCCGGTGACGGTGACGCTGATCTGGCTTGGGTCGATGTACGGGCTGTCATTTGGCGCCAGCGGTACATTGACGGTGCCGGTCGTCTGGCCGGCAGGGATAGTGATCACCGCACCGTTGGACAGGGTGATGCTCAGGTTGCTGGACGGCGCCTGGGTCACAGTGGCGGTGTAGGTCAGTACGCCGCCCGCCTCGGTGATGGTCGGGGTCGCGCTCAGGGTCAGGGTCGAGGGCTGCAACACCAGGTTGCCTGTTTCGCTGGAGCCTTGGGCGCCCGTGAGTTGAGTTTGCGTCGAGGTGCCCTGGCCAAGCGGGCCGGTCGGGAAGCCGATGGTTGGGTCGACGCGGCCGGCGGTCGCGTCCAGCACTACGACGCTGTGGCCGCCGCCCGCCGCGCCGGTACCCGTAGCGTTGGCGCCTGCGGCAGTGGCTTCCAGGTCGGTGGTCGGGTCGGCGCCGGCGGCGATGGCTTGCTGCAGCTCGGCAACCGAAGGCGCGGCTTGCTCGGTGGCGGCGGCCAAGTCGAGGCTGGAGTCCGGCAGATCGGCGCTCCACTGAGTATCCCGACCCAAGTCCAGCGTGCGGCCATCGGCCAGTTCAAGGCTGACCGCGCCGGACATGCCAGTGTCTATCTGGTCACCCGCAAACAGGCGGTCGCCTTCAACCAGAACGCGGCGCGCCCCCTCCGGAGAAATAACGAAAACTTGACCAACAATGCTTTTGACGATGGCAACAACACTGCTCATTAAAATTTTCTCCGGTGTTCCGTTCTGATGAAATCCATGTGGCAGCCCAAGTTAGGACGCCAGATAGGAGGGGCGTAGTCTATGATGTTAATGACGTCAAATAATTGGCTAGATTTTTTAGCAATCTAGTTTATGCCAAACTATTGACCTTCTGGTCGCCATCCTAAACAATCGCTTCCGTAATGTCACATTGATATTTATGCGGCGAACCGTCCTACATGTGTGAAGCAGTTCCGCTCTTTGAACTTTCCGACGTACGGTCATTACGGTAGCCATTATCCGACGCAGCGGTGCCAATCGCTGTGATTTAAGACAAGAAGTCCTGGGGAATTTTTTAAATGCGTCGTCACCTGTTCAAGGCAATACCGTTCGTTCTCGCCGCCAGTTTTGTACAAGCCCAAACATTGCCCCAGGCCATGCAACAGGCCCTGGATGTGCACCCGGAAATCCAAGCCGGGGTTAACAGCCGTATCGCTGCCGATTACCAATTGCGCGCCGCACAAGGTGGTTACCTGCCTCGCGTTGACCTGAACGCCGGTTACGGCCGTGAAGGCACCGACAACTCCACCACTCGCGCCGTCAACGGCCCAAACGGCAACCACTGGGACACGCTCAACCGCGGCGAGTCCAGCCTGCGCCTGCAGCAAATGATTTTTGACGGCTTCGCCACGTCCAGCGAAGTCGGCCGTCAACAAGCCAACGTCAATTCCCGTGCCTACTCATTACTCGGCACCTCCGAGCGCACCGGGTTGACCGTCGCCCAGGTGTACCTGGATGTACTGACCCGTCGTGAGTTCGTGCGCCTGGCTGAAGAAAACCTGCGCAACCACGAACGCATTTACGACCAGATCAAGTTGCGCACCCAGCGCGGCGTCGGCAACGGTGCCGACCAGGACCAGGCCGAAGCGCGTCTGGCCCAGGCCCGCAACAACCTGATCACCGAGCAGACCAACCTCTCCGACTCGCAGGTCAACTACCTCAGCGCCGTCGGCCAGATGCCCGACCAGCTCGAGCGCCCGGCGCCGTTCATGGCCATGCTGCCGGCTGACCTGAATGAAGCGCGTCGCCAGATGCTCGACAACAGCCCGATCCTGCGTTCGGCCGAGTCGGATATCTCCGCCGCCGAAAGCCAGTACGAAGCCGCCAAATCCAGCTTCTACCCGCGCTTTGATGCCGAGCTTGGTACCAACGCCGACAACAACGTTTCCGGCGATGCCAGCCACAACAACGGCTGGGAAGCCATGGTGCGCATGCGCTTCAACCTGTTTGCCGGTGGCAGCAACAAGGCTGACCTGCAATCCAAGTCGTACCAGGCAAGCCAGGCACTGGACATCCGCAACAACGCTTTGCGCCAGCTCAACGAAGAACTGGGCTTGGCCTGGAACGCCTTGAACAACGCGAATTCGCAGTTGCCGGTGGCCCAGCAGTACGTGGATCACAGCACCCGTGTGCGTACCTCCTATCAGCAGCAGTTTAGTCTGGGTCAGCGAACCCTGCTGGATTTGCTCGACAGCGAGAACGAATTGTTCACCGCTTCGCGTCGTTTGGAAGAGATCAAGAACATTCAGTTATTTACTCAATATCGAATCAAGGCGACCATGGGTGAATTGCTCAAGAGCCAGGGAGTGGTCGCACCGATGGCCTCCGTCGTGCAGAACGACGTGAAGCCTAAAGTCCAACTGCCCGGGATGAATTGAGCTACACCTATAGCCCAATTGTTAGTCGAGAGTGCAGCGCGTGGAATCCGAAGTCGGTCGAGTTCATCTCAGTCATGATCCACGCACGCTGCACGACGACCCGTTATTAGACGGGTTGTTGGCGCTCTGTGCCCTGCATCAAAAACCGGCCAGCGCGGCCATGCTCACCACGGGCCTGCCGTTGCCCTCGCAGCGCCTGAGTGCCGAGCTGCTGCCGCGTGCAGCCGCGCGCGCCGGGCTGCAAGGCCGTGTGCTGCAACGCAAGCTGGAACAGATCCCGACGATTGCACTGCCGGCGCTGCTGTTGCTCAAAGACGGTCGCAGTGCCGTATTGGTGGGTTGGCAAGGCGAAGATGAAGCACGGATCCTGCTCAGCGAAAGCGACGGCGGTGAAGTGCTGATCAAGCGCGAGGCGTTGGCCGATGACTACATCGGCAAAGTCTTCTTTGCCCAGCCGCAGCACAAATTCGACGTCAACCACGGCACCCTGATCCCTCGGGCGCGTTCGTGGTTCCGTGACACCCTCAAGCGTTCGCGCTGGCTCTACACCGACGCCATTGCCGCCAGCTTCCTGATCAACATCATCGCGATGGCCGCGCCGTTGTTCGTGATGAACGTGTACGACCGTGTGGTGCCCAACCAGGCTACGGCGACCTTGTGGGTGCTGGCCGTGGGTATCTGCGGCGCGTACCTGTTTGACCTGATCCTCAAAAGCCTGCGCAGCCTGTGCCTGGACCTGGCCGGTAAAAAGACCGACCTGATCATTTCGGCCACGCTGTTCGAGCGCATTGTCGGCATGTCCATGAAGTACCGGCCGGCACGGGTCGGCAGCTTCGCGCAGAACATCCATGAGTTTCAGAGCCTGCGCGATTTTCTCGCCTCGCTGACCCTCACCAGCCTGATCGACCTGCCGTTTACCCTGCTGATCTTCTTGGTGATCGCCATCCTCGGCGGCCACTTGGTATGGGTGCCGGTGCTGGCGTTCCCCATTGCCCTGGGCATCGGCTACGCCCTGCAAAAACCGCTGGTGGCGACTATGGAACGAACCATGGCCCTGGCCGCCGAGCGCCAGTCGAGCCTGATCGAAACCCTCGCCGGGTTGGACGCGGTCAAGGTCAACAACGCCGAGAGCGAACGTCAGTACGGTTGGGAACAGACCATCGGCACCTTGAGCCGCCTTGAGCTGCGCGTGAAATTGCTGTCGGGCCTGTCGATGAACATGACCCTGCTGATCCAGCAACTGGCCGGCGTGATCATGATCGTGTTCGGCGTGTACCAGATCATCGACGGCAACCTCAGCATGGGCGGCCTGATTGCCTGCTACATGCTCAGTGGCCGCGCCTTGAGCCCACTGGCCTCACTGTCGGGCCTGCTGACCCGTTACCAGCAAGCCAAGGTCACCATGACCTCGGTGGACCAGATGATGGAGCTGCCCCAAGAGCGCAATTTCGAAGAGCGCCCGATGAGCCGTCGCACCCTGCAAGGTGCCATCGAGTGCCGGGGCCTGAACTTCACTTACCCGAACCAACAGAACGCCGCGTTGAAAAACATCAACCTGATGATCAAACCGGGCGAAAAAATCGGCATTATCGGCCGCAGTGGCTCGGGTAAAAGCTCCCTCGCCAAACTGATCGTCGGCCTTTACCAGCCCGACTCCGGCGCCTTGCTGGTGGACGGCGTGGACGTACGCCAGATCGACGTGAGCGAACTGCGCCACAACATCGGCTACGTCGCCCAAGACATCCAATTGCTGGCCGGCACCCTGCGCGACAACCTGGTCTCGGGTGCGCGTTATGTAGAAGACGAAATGGTCCTGCAAGCTGCCGAACTGGCCGGTGTGCACGAATTCGCGCGCCTGCACCCCCAAGGTTATGAGCTGCAAGTTGGCGAGCGTGGGCAGAACCTGTCCGGCGGCCAGCGGCAAAACGTCGCACTGGCGCGCGCGCTATTGCTCAACCCGCCCATCCTGCTGTTGGACGAACCCACCAGCGCCATGGACAACACCGGTGAAGAACGCTTGAAACAACGCCTGCAAGCCGTGGTGCAAAACAAGACCGTGGTGCTGGTCACCCACCGTGCCTCACTGCTCTCCCTGGTGGACCGCCTGCTGGTGGTCGACCGTGGGCAGATCCTCGCGGACGGCCCGAAAGCCGTGGTTATGGAAGCGTTGAAAAAGGGGCAGATCAGTGTTGCTTAACTCCATCAAAAGCGCGGTTGGCCGCTACTTCAAAGGCACCGACTCGTTGCAGGGCCAGCCCCTGCCTGAGGTCAACAAAGCGCTGATCGAAGATGCACCGCGGGTAATCCGCCTGACCATCTGGGCGATCATCGCGTTCTTCGTATTCCTGGTGGTGTGGGCGGGTTTCTCCAGCATCGACGAAGTCACCCGAGGCGACGGCAAGGCGATTCCGTCGTCCAAGCTGCAGAAAATCCAGAACCTGGAAGGCGGTATCGTCTCCGAGTTGTACGTCAAGGAAGGCCAGATCGTAGAGGCTGGCGCGCCGTTGATTCGCCTCGACGACACGCGGTTTGTCTCCAACGCTGGTGAAACCGAAGCCTTGCGCCTGGCCATGCAACTGCGCGTTGAGCGCTTGAGTGCGCAGGTGGATGACCGCCCGCTGAACATCCCCGACGACGTGCTCAAGGCCGCGCCGAGCCAGGCCGCCAACGAGCGCTCCTTGTATGAAAGCCGCCGCCAGCAGTTGAAAGACGAAGTCGGTGGTTTGCAGGAGCAACTGGTGCAGCGCCAACAGGAACTGCGCGAGTTCAGCTCCAAGCAAGGCCAGTACCGCAGCCAGTTGTCCCTGCAACGCCAGGAAATCAACATGTCCGAGCCGCTGGTGGCCCAGGGCGCGGTATCGCCGGTGGAAGTGCTGCGCCTCAAGCGTGCCGAAATGGAAACCCGTGGCCAGTTGGACGCCACCACCCTGGCGATTCCCCGCGCCGAATCGGCGATCAAGGAAGTGCAGCGCAAGATCGACGAAACCCGTGGCAAATTCCGCAGCGAAGCGCTGACCCAGCTCAACGAAGCCCGCACCGAACTGAACAAGGCCGAATCCACCGGTCGCGCCCTGGAAGATCGCGTCAGCCGTACGCTGGTCACCTCGCCGGTACGCGGTATCGTCAAGCAATTGCTGGTCAACACCGTCGGCGGCGTGATCCAGCCGGGCAGCGACATGGTCGAAATCGTGCCGCTCAACGACACCCTGCTGGTGGAAGCCAAGATTCGCCCGCAAGACATCGCCTTCCTGCACCCGGGGCAAGAAGCGATCGTCAAATTCACGGCCTATGACTACACCATCTATGGAGGCCTCAAGGCCAAGCTCGAACGCATCGGCGCTGACACCATCACCGATGAAGACAAGAAAACCACCTACTACATGATCACCCTGCGCACCGACCGCAGCCACTTGGGCACCGATGAGAAGCCACTGCTGATCATCCCCGGCATGGTCGCCTCGGTGGATATCATTACCGGCAAGAAAAGCATCCTGAGCTACCTGCTCAAGCCGATCATCAAGGCGCGGGCCGAGGCGTTGCACGAGCGGTAATCTCTATCGCCTGCCAGGGCCTCATCGCAGGCAAGCCAGCTCCCACATTTGAATGTGTTCACAAATCAAAATGTGGGAGCTGGCTTGCCTGCGATTGCGCCATCAGCATCACCGCAGATCCCAACCCTAATGCATATCGATATTCACTAACGGTATTTAATCGCCCGTTCTTATATCTATAAAGTCACTCCCCTGTCCGACCGGGAGTGCCTTCATGTCCGCCACCTCTACTGTTCCAACAGCGACCTCTACCGCTCAGTCCTTCGACATCCGCCCATTTCCCGGCAGCGTCGGCGCCGAGATCATCGGCCTGGATTTATCCCACCCGGTCAACGACCAGGACTTCGCACGCATCCACCGCGCGCACCTGGACCACCACGTCGTGGTATTTCGCGACCAACGCATCACCCCCGAACAACAGATCGCCTTCAGCCGCCGCTTCGGCGTGTTGCAGATCCATGTGCTCAAACAGTTCCTGCTGGCCAACCACCCGGAAATCCTGATCGTCTCCAACATCATCGAAAACGGCCAATCCATCGGCCTGGGCGATGCGGGCAAGTTCTGGCATTCGGACCTGTCCTATAAGGAACTGCCAAGCTTGGGCTCGATGCTGCACGCCCAGGAACTGCCCTCTGAAGGCGGCGACACGCTGTTCGCTGACATGCACAAAGCCTGGGACCAACTGCCCAAGCACCTGCGCAACGCCGTGGAAGGCCGCAGCGCCGCGCATTCATATACCGCGCGCTACAGCGAAACTAAATTCGAAGGCAACTGGCGCCCAACGCTGACCCCCGAACAGCTCGCCCAAGTGGCCGAAGTGGTGCACCCAATTGTGCGCACCCACCCGGAAAACGGCCGCAAAGCGCTATTCGTCAGCGAAGGCTTTACCACCCGCATCGTCGACCTGCCGGAGGATGAAAGCCGCGACCTGCTGGCCCAGCTCTACGCCCACAGCGTGCTGGCGCACAACATCTACCGCCACCAGTGGCAGCCCCATGACCTGGTGTTCTGGGACAACCGCTCGCTGATCCACCTGGCGGCCGGTTGCCCGAGCCATCTGCGCCGCAAGCTGTTTCGCACCACCATCCAGGGCGATGCGCCTTTCTAACCCCCTGCAAGAGAGTTGAAATGAACGCGCCCCTGCAAGGCCACGCGGCCAGCAACCTGAACACCGCCGAACCGTTGCTGGCGGTGGACCATGTCAGCCTCGAATACCGCACGCCCGAGCGCGTGGTGCGGGCCACCCACCAGGTCAGTTTCGAAATCGACCCGGCCGATCGCTACGTGTTGCTCGGCCCTTCGGGCTGCGGCAAATCCACCTTGCTCAAGTCGATCGCCGGGTTTATCAAACCCTGCGAAGGCGAGATCCGCCTGCTCGGGCAAAAGGTCGAAGAGCCTGGCCCGGATCGCATCGTGGTGTTCCAGGAGTTCGACCAGCTGCCGCCGTGGAAAACCGTCAAACAGAACGTGATGTTCCCGCTGTTGGCGTCGAAAACCTTGAAGCGCCGCGAAGCCGAAGAACGCGCGCTGCACTACCTCGAAAAAGTCGGCCTCACGGCCTTCGCCGATGCCTACCCACACACCCTGTCCGGCGGCATGAAAGCCCGTGTAGCCATCGCGCGCGCGCTGGCCATGCAGCCGAAAATCCTGCTGATGGACGAACCCTTCGCCGCCCTCGACGCCCTGACCCGGCGCAAGATGCAGGAGGAATTGTTGCTGCTCTGGGAGGAGGTGCGCTTCACGCTGTTGTTCGTCACCCACTCCATCGAAGAAGCCCTGGTGGTGGGCAATCGCATCCTGTTGCTGTCGCCACACCCTGGGCGCGTGCGGGCGCAAATCCACAGCCATCAATACGACCTGCACAGCCTCGGCGGTGTGGAATTCCAGGCGTCGGCGCGGCGTATTCATCGCCTGTTGTTCGATGAAGCGCCCGAGGCCGAACGTGAGTTGGGTTTCGCCGATATCCGCATCGCTTACTGAAGGGGCCGCCCATGCGCCAGGAATTTGAAGTTAACCTCCAACCGCTGCTCAGCGTCCCCGTGGAGCGCGAACTGCCCTTGCGTCAACGTCTGTGGCAACAAGGCTGGCTGCGCAAGGGCCTGATCCTGATCGTGCTGGCGATCCTGTGGGAAGCGGTTGCCCGTTACCAGAACAACGATTTGCTGCTGCCGAGCTTTTTGCAGACGGCCCAGGCGCTGTTTGATGGCCTGCTCAGTGGCGAGCTGCTGAGCAAAGTGAGCATCTCGCTGGCGGTGCTGATCAAGGGCTACCTGATCGGCATTGTGCTGGCGTTTGCCCTGACCACGTTGGCGGTGTCGACCCAGTTGGGCCGTGACTTGCTCAGCACCCTGACCTCGATGTTCAACCCGTTGCCGGCGATTGCATTACTGCCACTGGCGCTGCTGTGGTTCGGCTTGGGGCAGAACAGCCTGATTTTCGTGCTGGTGCATTCGGTGCTGTGGGCCTTGGCGCTGAACACCTATTCCGGGTTTCTCGGCGTGTCCGAAACCCTGCGCATGGCCGGGCGCAACTACGGCCTCAAGGGTATGCGTTTTGTGCTGTTCATCCTGATCCCGGCGGCGCTGCCGTCGATCCTCGCCGGCCTCAAGATCGGCTGGGCTTTCGCCTGGCGTACGTTGATCGCCGCCGAGCTGGTGTTCGGCGCCACCAGCGGCAAGGGCGGGTTGGGTTGGTACATCTTCCAGAACCGCAACGAGCTGTACACCGACAAGGTGTTTGCCGGGTTGGCGGTGGTGATTCTGATCGGCTTGCTGGTGGAGAACCTGGTGTTCGACACCTTCGAACGGCTGACGGTGAAACGCTGGGGCATGCAGCGCTAAATAGGAATAATTGCCCTGCGGTGCTTATGAACCCGATAATGCCGACTGAGTTCGGCGCCTTGAGGGCGTCGCAATGGTCTGGTAAAGGGATTTACGAACATGCGATTTCTGGTGTTGGCGGCGGCATTATTCTGCTCATTTCAGGTGCTGGCGACCACCAGCCCTGAGGCGTTATACATGCCCAAGCCGGTGTACCCGGAGGGCATGAGCAACATTCGCGGCCACGCGCGAATCAGCCTCAACCTGCACAACGACGGCTCGGTCAGCGACGTGAAGGTGCTCAACGCCACCCATCCGGCTTTTGCCGATGCCGCTATCAACGCCGCCAAGTTGTGGCGCTTCAAACCGTGGACGCCCTCTGCCGATATGCCTGCGATCATCGACGCCAACAACGACATGATCTTTGCACCGCAGAACGACATCACCATCCCGTTTCAAAAACCGGTCACCGCCGTGGTATCGCAAACCTGCAATGCACTCAACGATGAGGTCGCGCAATGGCGCCGCGATCAGCCCAGCCGCCCGCTCAGTGCAATGCGCAGTTTCGCGCTGGTGCATGCCTACATGGTATTGCCGGTACTGAGCGGCAGCATTGAATACCCCGCCAGCTTGTCGGCCACGGACGATTTCGATAACGCTTTGCCGGAGATCGTGCGCAAGTGCCGCAGCCAACCTAAGGGGCGCTTCATCGATCACCTTCCCGAAACCGTGCGCGTACGCCTGTAACCCCGACGCTCAAGCCTGCTACGATTGCACGCAATACACTCCCCACTGACCACGAGTGCTTGGCATGCAACTTCCGGACATGAACCTGTTGGTCGCCCTCGACGCCTTGCTCGACGAGGGCAGCGTGGTCGGCGCCGCGCGGCGCATGAACCTCAGCCCGGCGGCCATGAGCCGCACCCTCACACGCATTCGCGAGGCGGTGGGCGATCCGATCCTGGTGCGCGCCGGTCGCGGCCTGGTGCCGACGCCCAAGGCCCTGCAGCTGCAAGGCCAGGTGCGCAGTGTGGTGGAGCAGGCGGCGTTGTTGTTTCGCTCGGCGGATCAGGTTGACCTGAGCACCTTGCGCCGGCGTTTCAGCGTGCGTGCCAATGACTTCTTTATCGGTGTGTATGGCGGTCGCCTGTTCGACACCATGGAACGCGTGGCACCGCTGTGCGAGCTGTGCTTCGTGCCCGAAGGCGACACCGACGACGAGGCGCTGCGCGAAGGGCGGCTGGACCTGCGAGTAAGCAACACCATGCCCTCCAGCCCCGAAGTGAAGGTGCAGAACCTGTTCTCCACCACCTTTGTCGGCCTGGCGCGGCAAGATCACCCGTTGTTCGACGAAGAAATCACCGCCGCACGTTTTGCCAGCTATTCCCACATCAGCATTTCGCGGCGCGGCATCGCTCGCGGGCCGATCGACACCGCGTTGAATGCCCAGGGCCTGGAGCGCCGCGTGGCGATGATCGCCCCAGGCTTCCATGGCGCGATGTTCATGCTGACCGACTCCGACCTGCTGCTGCCGGTGCCCAAGGAAGCCCTCTTGAGCGCCACCCGCCTGAACCTGCCACTGCGCTCATTCCCGCTGCCGATTTCCCTGCCGACCCTGGTGCTCGCGCAATCCTGGCACCCACGTTTCGACAAAGACCCGGCCCACAAATGGCTGCGCGAAACCATGCGCGAGAGCTGCCATGCCACCTGGCTGGAAGCCCAGCCCACCTGAATCTCAGGTGCACTCGATCAAAATGTGGGAGCTGGCTTGCCTGCGATAGCATCACCGCACTTTTGCAGGCAGACCGAATTGTTTGCATCGCTGGCAAGCCCGGCGCCCACAGGGTCAAGCTACGGCCAACAGTTGCGTCTGACGCACTTATAACCTGCCGACAAGTAACTTTTTTGTCATGTGTGTGCCTGATTAAACTGCTCGGGTATTTCTAATCCCGAGTTACTTGTTCATGACATCCCTCGCTGCCCCCGCTCTCCAGGCTGCAGCCAAACCCACTGCGCTCAACCCGCCCGTGTTCGGCCCACGCATCATCATCGGCCTGGTCGGCGTGCTGTTGGCGGTGCTGGTGTCCGGCCTCAATGAGATGGTCACCAAGGTGGCCCTCGCGGATATCCGTGGTGCGCTGTACATCGGCTTTGACGAAGGCACCTGGCTGGTCGCCGCCTACACCGCGACCTCGGTGGCGGCCATGGCGTTTGCGCCGTGGTGCTCGGTGACGTTTTCCCTGCGCCGCTTCACGCTGTGCGCCATCGGCCTGTTCACGGTGCTGGGCATCCTGTGCCCGTTTGCGCCGAACTACGAGACCCTGCTGCTGCTGCGCACCGTGCAAGGCCTGGCCGGTGGCGCGTTGCCGCCGATGTTGATGACCGTGGCGCTGCGCTTCCTGCCGGCCAACGTCAAACTGTACGGCCTGGCCGGCTACGCGCTCACCGCCACCTTCGGCCCAAGCCTGGGCACGCCGTTGGCTGCGCTGTGGACCGAATACGTCGGCTGGCAGTGGGCGTTCTGGCAAATCGTTGCGCCGTGCCTGCTGGCGATGGCTGCCGTGGCCTACGGCTTACCGCAGGATCCGCTGCGCCTGGAGCGCTTCAAGCAGTTCAACTGGCGCGGCCTGCTGCTGGGCTTCCCGGCGATCTGCATGCTGGTGATCGGCCTGTTGCAGGGCAATCGCCTGGACTGGTTCGAGTCCGGCCTGATCACCTTCCTGTTGAGCGCGGGCACGCTGTTGCTGGTGCTGTTTCTGGTGAATGAATGGTCGCAGCCGATTCCGTTCTTCAAGTTGCAGATGCTCGGCCTGCGCAACCTGGCCTTTGCCTTGATCGTGCTGGCGGGCGTGCTGATGGTGCTGACCTCAGTGATCATCATCCCCTCGAGCTTCCTCGCCCAGGTCCAGGGTTACCGGCCGCTGCAAACCGCGCCAGTGATGCTGCTGATGGCGTTGCCGCAGTTGATCGCGCTGCCGCTGGTGGCGGCGCTGTGCAACCTGCGCTGGGTCGATTGCCGGTGGGTACTGGGGATCGGGTTGAGCATGCTGGTGCTGTGTTGCATTGGCAGCGCGCACCTGACCTCGGAGTGGATTCGCGACGACTTCTATGGCCTGTACCTGCTGCAAATCTTCGGGCAACCCATGGCGGTGTTGCCGCTGCTGATGCTGTCCACCGGCAGCATCCAACCGATAGATGGGCCGTTCGCCTCGGCTTGGTTCAACACCGTCAAAGGCCTTGCGGCGGTGGTCGCCACCGCCGTGATTGATGTGCTGACCACCCAGCGCCTGCACTTTCACTCAACCATGCTGGTGGACCGACTGGGCAACTCGCCCCTGGCCGACGGCGACGCGCCGGGCCTGGCGCACCGGCTGCATGAGCAGGCCGTGGTGCTGACCTCTTCGGACCTTTATTACGTCATGGCGGGTGTCGCAGTGGCGTTGATCCTGCTGATTTTCTGGATGCCCACGCGGATTTTTCCGCCGCGCGCACCGACCTAGCACAAGGAATTTTCATGAAACGCAAAGACAAAATTGCCGTCTCCGTTATCGCCGTGTTTGCCGTCGGCGTGCTGGTGTACCTGGTCGCGCCCGGCCTGTTGGGCAGCAAGCGCCAGACCACCAACGACGCCTTCGTCGCCGCCGACTTCACCCTGGTGGCGCCGCGCGTAGCCGGTTTTATCAAGGAAGTGCTGGTAGAAGACAACCAGCGGGTCAAGGCTGGCCAACTGTTGGCGCTGATCGACGACCGCGACTTTCGCGCCGCCGCGCAGGCTGCCGACGCCGACACGCTTGTCGCCCAAGCCCAACTGAAAAACGCCACCGCGACCCTTGAGCGCCAGAGCTCAGTGATCGCCCAGGCCCAGGCCACCGTGGCGGCAGACCGCGCCGAAGTGGCCTTCGCCGAGCACGAACTGAACCGCTACAACCACCTCGCCGGTGTTGGCGCGGGCACCGTACAGAACGCCCAGCAGGCCAAGACCCGCATCGACCAGGCCACCGCACGCCTGGCCAATGCCACGGCGGTGCTGGCGGCCGAGCGCAAGCAGGTGGAGATCCTCACCGCCCAGCGCGATGCCGCCGAAGGTGGGCTCAAGCGCGCCCAGGCGGCGTTGGAAATGGCCAGCTATCAGCTGTCCTACACGCGCATTGTGGCGCCGGTGGATGGCATGGTCGGTGAACGCGCGGTGCGCGTCGGTGCGTATGTGACGCCGGGCAGCAAGATCCTCGCCGTGGTGCCGTTGGCCGAGGCTTATGTGGTGGCCAACTTTCAGGAAACCCAACTGTGGCATATGCACGCCGGCCAAGCCGTGCAGGTGCGCGTCGACAGCCTCGACGGCGAACTGCTCAAGGGCCACCTGGAAAGCCTCGCGCCGGCTACCGGGGTGACCTTTGCGTCGGTCAAACCCGACAACGCCACCGGTAACTTCACCAAGGTGGTGCAACGCATCCCAGTGAAAATCGTGCTCGAACCCAATCAGCCACTGACCGAGCGCCTGCGTGTCGGCATGTCGGTGGAAGCCAGCGTCGACACCCAATCAGTCGCGCAGCCGCGTGAGGTGGCCCAGCAATGAAGCCGTTTGCCTGGCTCACCTTGAGCCTGATCAGCCTGAGCGCCTGCACCGTCGGTCCGGATTTCCAGCGGCCACAAAGCCCGCAAGTCACCCAATGGAGCGAGCCCCAGGGCCGGCAGGCTGCCAGCCGCGCCGTCACCGATCCTTTGCAAGAGCGTTGGTGGGACGTGTTTCACGACGAACAGCTCTCGGCCCTCACACGCCGCGCCCTTACCGACAACCTTGACCTGAAACTGGCCAGCAGCCGCTTGCAACAAAGCCGTGCCGTGCGCCAGGTGACCACCGCCGAGCGCTATCCCAATGTCGATGCCACGGGGGCTTACCAGCGCAAACGCAATAGCGGCAAAGGCTTGAGCGACCCCTCCGGCGAGAACGGCCGTTCGGCGTTCAACCAGTGGGACATGGGCTTCTCCGCCGCCTGGGAGCTGGACCTCTGGGGCCGGGTCAAACGCGAAACCGAAGCCGCTGACGCCACCCTGCAAGTCGCCGAAAACGACCGCCGCGCCGTGCTGCTGTCGGTGCTTGCCGAGACCGCCCAGGACTACATCCAACTGCGCGGTGTGCAGAACACCCGCGCCGTCACCGAGCAAAACCTCGATGTTGCGCGCCACAGCCTCAAGCTCTCGCAACTGCGCCTGGCCGACGGCGTAGCGACTGACCTGGACGTGGCCGAAGCCGCCGCCCAAGTAGCCGCCATCGAAGCACGGCTGCCGGATTTGCAGCAGCGCCAGGACCAACTGATCAACGCCCTGAGCCTGTTGATGGGCGAGCCGCCGCAAGCGCTGCATGCGCAATTGTCCAAGGATGCTGCCGTGCCGCAAACCCAACGCCAGGTCGCCATTGGCCTGCCGTCGGAGCTTGCCGAACGCCGCCCAGACATCCGCCAGGCCGAGGCGCGCCTGCACGCCGCAACCGCCACTATCGGCGTGGCCAAGGGGGATTTCTACCCGCGTATCACCTTGTCCGGCAGCCTCGGTTCACAGGCCATGCAACTGTCGGATTTCGGCTCGTGGGGCTCGCGCGCGTTTGCCTTCGGCCCGCAATTCAGCTTGCCGCTGTTCAATGGCGGCCGGCTGCAAGGCGTGTTGAACCTGCGTGAAGCGCAGCAACAGGAAGCCGCGCTCGCCTACCAGCAAACCGTGCTGCGCGCCTGGCATGAGATCGACGACCAACTGACCCGCTACAACGCCAGCCAACTGCGCCGCGACAGCCTTGCCGAAGCGGTGCGCCAAAACCAGATCGCCTTGAGCACCGCGCAACAGCAGTACGTCGAAGGCGTGGTGGATTTTGTCAACGTGCTGACCGTGCAAAGTGCGCTATTGGCAACGCAGGAGCAGTGGGTGGAAAGCTCCACCGGTGTGTCGTTGGCCATGGTCGGGTTGTACAAGGCGTTGGGTGGCGGTTGGCAATCCGTCTACCCTGAAACAGCCTCCCTTCCTGCAGGCTGAATACAACGCCATGTGGGAGCGGGCTTGCCCGCGATGAGCATAGGTATCTACACATCTTTTTGTGGGTTGAGTTCTTTGGTTGCCGCGGGGGCGCTGGGTACATATCCGTTATTTGGGTAACGGCTGCTATGGGTTCCGCCCTTACGGCGGGTCACTTTTGGAAAAGAGCCCCAAAAGTAACCAAAAGGGCTCTTGCCCCACCACTCGGCACCTCGCCTAGGCTCGGTGTGCCCTCACTCCGGCTTTGGAGCGTGGGCCGCCGCCATGGGCCATCCTTGGCCCATCGCGGCTAAACCGGCGTCCTGCCGGTTTACCCACGCTCCAAAGCCTGCGTTCGGCCAGCGTGGTTTAACGGGGCGCCTAAGATCAAGATCAAAAGCAGATCAAGATCAAAAGCAAGAGCACGGCGGCCTAGTAGCCGACCTGAGTGGTTGAAGCAAATCAAAAGCACGGCCGAGGCGGCCTGACAGCCGACCTGATCTCTGAAACTGAACTCAATCTAATGTGGGAGCTGGCTTGCCTGCGATGGTATCAACTCGGTGTACTTGATGGACCGAGGTGTCTGCATCGCAGCGGTGCGGCGATCCGACAAGCCCGCTCCCACATTGGGATCTCGGTATATCAGGCAAAAGGTGTGCTGCTGTGCTTCTGCCCTGCTTTTGCTTCTACCACTCAGGTCGGCTACTAGGCCGCCGTGCTCTTGCTTTTGATCTTGATCTTAGGCGCCCCGTTAACCACGATGGCCGAACGCAGGCTTGAATCCGTGGGTAACCCGGCAGGACGCCGGGTTAGCCGCGATGGGCCAAGGATGGCCCATGGCGGCGGCCCACGGATTCAAGCCGGAGTGAGGGCATGCCGAGCCTAGGCGAGGCACCGAGTGGTGGGGCAAAGACCTTTTGCTTACTTTTGGGTCTTTCCAAAAGTGAGCCGCTGTAAGAGCGGAACCCTACGAAGCCGTTACCGCAGCAACGGATATGTACTCACATCTACCTAAAAACCCCGCCAAAAACTTAGCGCAACACAAAAAGTTGCGTAGATGCCCATGCCGCGATGAGGACGTATCATTCAACACCACGTTGACTGAACTGACGCTATCGCGGGCAAGCCCGCTCCCACAGGGGATATTGCGTGATTACGGGTTCTGCAAAAACACCACATACCCCCGAAACCACTCACTCCCCTTCAAATACCCCGGTTCCTCCCACACGCCACCCTGAATCAACCCGACCTTGAACGGCAGCCCCAGCCGGTTCATCCGTGGCAGATACGCCGCGTAATCTGGGATGCTGTGGCGCCCTTGGTACGTCTGCACCACCACTTCATCCACCACGCCTTTGAGCTGGGCGATGGCGGTTGGGTCGGCGTTGCTGCTCCAGTCCATCAGGCCGGTGATGCTCAGGCGCAGGTCAGTGGGCAAGCGTTGGCGCAGGTCGCGCAGGAAGTCGGCGTATTCGTGCAGGTACTGGGTGCGAGCGTCGAAGTCGATCTGGATGCCGACCACTGGGTTGCCGGCGTCGCGCCAGCGTTGTACTTGGCCGAGCAATTGGCTGTAGACCTGCTCCGGCCAGTGCAGGGTGTGGGCGCGGTAGACCACCCAAACTTCACCCTGGGTAATGCGCGGTACGCTGATGCCTTGGGCGATGAACTGCACGCCGCGCTGAGGGGCGCGGCGGGTGGAGTTGATCTGGCCCTGGAGGATGTACAGGGTTTTCGCCTGCTTGAGCACCGGCTGCGGTGTGACGCCACTCCACAGCCAGAAGGCGTCGTAGTCGCGGGCGTCAACCGCAGCAAAGGCCGGGCTTGCCAGCAACAGCAAGCCTAGCCACAGGTGTTTCACCAGTAGTACTTCAGTGACTCGGCCCACTCGGTGTCGGCAAACCCGGTTTTCAGCTGGCGGAACCAGCCTTTGCGTACGGATTTATCCACATCCTCACCGCCGCAGTTGTTATAGCCGGACCGCGCATAGCAGTTGATCGCGCGAAACAGTGCGTAGGCCTTGTCGTTATGCGCAGCCTTGGGGTTGGCGATGACCTGGCGGTAACCGTCGAGCCGCGAAAAGGCTTCGCCTTTGAACAGCGAGGCAGTGCTGCCCAGGCTGCCGGCGGCGCGCGCCTGGTCCAGCGGCATGCCGTCCAGATGGTTGCTGAGGATGAACTCACCCAGGCAGTTCAGGCCCTTGGGGTTTTTCGGATCGGCCTGCAGAGTGCTGGCGATTTGCGCAATGCTCGGGCAGGCGTAGCCGGATTCGGCTTTGTCGCCGTTCCATTGGAACAGCTTCAGCGAGTAGCCATCGCTGTAGACGTAACCCAGGCTGGTGCCGAGTTTGTCCTCTGGCGCCGAGGCTGGCAGTTGCTTGAGGTCTTCGGCGAAGGTGGCGTATTGGCCGCGCAGCAGGTCTTTGTAGAGCAGCACAAATTGGGCGGTTTCGCGTTCGGCCGGGTCGCTGGCCTGGGTGATCTGCTGACGCAGCAATTCCTGGCCTGCGATGTTGCGCAGCAAGATATAGCGCACCTGTTTAGCGCTGATCGGCGAGTCGCTCGCGAACACTTTGGCCAGTTGGCCGCTGCGCTCGTAATTCATCGCCAGGGCCAGCTCCAACTGGTCGCGCTGCAAGGGTTGCTTGGCCAGTGGCAAGAGTTTCAACCACAACGCTTCGGCGCTGTTCCAGTCTTGCTTGGCTTCCAGGGCGAGGCCGCGCAGGGTCTGCTGGCTGAAGGCGAAGTAGTTCAGGCTCGCAGGCACGTCCTGAGGTAGCAGTTTCAAGGCGTGGTCGGGTTGATGCTCGACGTACAGGGCAAAGGCGGCTTGCACGTAGTCGTACAGCGCCGGTTCCTGGGCGAACACCGCCTTCTGCTCGGTCAAGGCCTTGCGGGTCAGTTTGGGCGGGTTGCCGGCGCGCATCCACATCAAGTCATTGAGCGCCAGCATCAGTGGGTTGGCCGCAGGTGTTTGGGGAGCGCTCAGCAGTTTGTTGTCGGTTTCCTGCACCAGGTCATCCAACGACACGTTGCGCGGCTCAGCGCTCAATTGCGCAGCCAGCGCGTTCGCCAGCTTGTCGGTATCGCCCGCCAGCCAATGCACGCGGCGCAACAGGCCTTGGGCGGAGGCGGCGTATTCGCCCTGTGGGTAAGTTTTCAGGTACAGGTTGAAGCTGGTTTCGCTATTGGCCAACACCGACTTATCCACACGCTCCAGCTGCGGCATGCCGTATTCATCGAAGGCGTTTTCCTGGGCTTGGTTCAGCTCGGTACGGGCGATCATGTACAGCGCCGTTTCCTTGACCCACGGCAGGCTGCCGGCGGCGGCCGCGACAAAGCCGCGTTGCGCGTCGCCGAACCGGCCGCTGTAGAAGTCGCCGGCGGCTTGAAGGTAGGTGCGCAGCTCGCGGCCTGGGGCTGACTGGATTTGCTCCGGGTCGCCCAGGCTTGCGCCTTCCCAGGTACAGGCGCCAAGCAGGTGCAGGCGGCCCGCGATCAGTAAGCGCCGCTCCGGCTCGGGCAGGTCGGCCTTGATTACCTGGCTGACGAACGCCGTGGCGCTGCTGTCGTCGTTGCTGCGGCAGCGGCTGCCTTCGCCGCTCAGGAAGGTATCACCCGCAGCTTTGTCGCTTTCACGCGCGATACCCTGCGAGGCCAACAGCTCATCGAGCTTGTTGGGCGCAGGCGTCGCGTCGGGTTTTTCGGCGCTGGCATCGGTCATCGGTGTGAGGCGATACACCGGGAACGGCACCGGGCCGAAGCCTTCTTCCAGATCCGTTTCACCCAGCGCATTCGGCGTCAGGGGCGCCACCTGCTTGTCGGCCAGCAACAGGCGCAGGTTGACCCGGCTGTCATTGCCCGGGCTCAGAAAGGGCAGGTTGCTGCACCCTTCGAGGCTGTCGCGCGATACCCGCCAGTCGGGGTAGCACGAGTCATCGCCACTGGCTTGGGCCTGGAAGGAAAGGCCGGCGAGCAGCGCCAGGGCCAGGGGAGACAGAAAACCGATACGCATGACGTGTCCTTGATCCTTAGTCCTTTGAGGGGCCAATCATAGCGTGATCCGACAAGTGCATCGGTGAAGGCCTACACAAATCGCTGATTTGTCCGATTCCAGCAGCGAATAATGGGCTTTTGTCCTAGAGTGGCGGTCATTCACGCATGGGGCTTGTTTGCCGGCCTTAAAAGGCAAGGGTAGGGGAATTGAGGTGCGACGGTCTGTGGTAGAGCAAGATGAAAAGATTGCGGCAATGCCCGCATTCAATCGCCTCACCGGTGCCTGGGAAGGCACCGGTTGGGTCAGTCGCCTGTGGTGGGTGCCGATCCTGGCACTGGCCATGGCCCTGCGTTTTTACAGCCTGACGGCGGCGGCGATCTGGGGCGACGAAGGCTCCAGCCTGTTGCTCAGTGAATACGCCGTGGACGACCTGTGGTTTCACGCCGCCCATGATGTGCACCCACCGTTGTACTTTTTCATGCTGCGCGGCTGGATCGAGCTGTTCGGCGACAGCATCTGGTCGATTCGTGGCATGAGCGCGATCCCCGGTGTGGTCGCCGTGGGCCTGGGCACCTGGCTGACGCGCGCGCTGTCCACCCGGCGTGCGGCCGTGCTGGCGGGTGTGTTGCTGGCGCTGCTGCCGACAGCGGTGCGCTATAGCCAGGAAGTACGCATGTACTCACTGCTGGGTGTGTGGCTGCTGGCCGCCACGTTGGCGCTGGTGTACTGGGTGCGTCAGCCCGAGCGCACGCGTTATCTGGTGGCGTATGCCGTGCTGATGAGTGCCGGGTTTTACACCCATTACTTCACCGCCCTGTGTGTGCTGGTGCATTGGGCTTACCTGGGTGTGCTGTACCGCGCGCAACCACGAGGCCAGCGCCTGCTCGGGCGGCCTGCGTGGTGGGCGGCCAACGCCGCGATTGTGTTGGTGTACCTGCCTTGGTTGCCGAACTTGTGGGGCCTGGTGCAACACGTCGAACAGCTCAAGGTGGGCGGTGATATTGGCTGGGAGGAACCGGTTAATCTGCTCTCCATGCCGTCGATGATCTGGCAATTTGTGGCGCAGGACGAGGGTATTGGCTTCTGGCCGCCGCTGTTTTGGCTGTTCCCGCTGCTGCTCGTTGCGATCGTGCTGGTGACTGCCTGGCGAGACCGCGAGGGTTATCGGCCGGCCACCTTGCTGGCGCTGTTTTTCCTGCTGCCGTTGCTGTTGGTGTACGGGGTGTCCTTTATTTCCCCGGTGTTTATCGAACGTTACCTCACTGTCTACGCGTTGGGTTTGCCTATCCTTGTGGCACTCGCCATCGACCGCTTACCGGCGCGCCTGTCTTGGTTGGGCGCGGCCTTTCTTGTGTTGTTCGTGGGGGTGGAACTGGTGGGGTTGAAGAGCAATTTCACTGTCGATGAACATGACCAGTTCAACGTCCCCGTGGAGTTCGTCAATCGCAACTACCAGGAGGACGACCGCATCGTTCTGAGTGACATGCTGTGGTACCTCAGCTATGTGTATTACGACCAGACCGACGCCCAATTGCAGCTCTACACACCGCCCAAACCCGACGGCACGCCGACCCGGCCGAACGCCTACGGCTTCGGTACGCTGGTGGACCAGGATGGTGGGCGCATCTACCTCGACCGTTTGTCGGCATTGCCCGCCGATACCCGCCGCGTGTGGCTGATCAGCAGCAACGAAGCGCCGGATGATTTCGCACCACTGCCCGATGGCTGGCGCGAGCTGAGCCGTCAGGACGGCGGCGGTGCCAGGGCGCGGCTGTTCGTACTGTGCAACGTACCGCAGCCGCAACCCGAAGGTTGCCGCTAGACTCAGTTAACACTTCTTTATCTGGAGCTTGCCATGGAATCGCCTGTGCACAGCTTACCTTCACTGTTCAAACAGCTTGGGCTGCCGCATGACCCGGTGAGTATCGAGAAGTTTGTGACGGTTCATTCACCGCTAAAGCCTGAACTGCATTTGGCGGATGCGTTTTTCTGGACGCCCAGTCAGAGAGCGTTTTTGCGCGATGGGATTCGGGAAGATGCGGATTGGGCGGAAGTCGTGGATCAGTTGAGTGTGTTGTTGCGGGCAGGGCGAGAGGCGTAAAAAATCTTTTCAAAAAGGCATTGATCGTTCCTACGCTCCGCGTGGGAATGCCGCCTGTGACGCTCTGCGTCACGACTTTAAGAGCGGACGCGGATGCACTCCCACGCAGAGCGTGGGAACGATCAATACCGCTGAACATCCAACATCCCTTCCGAAACCCGCTTTACTTACCCCAACCCCGCACCACCCATCACAAATTTGTTTCAAAACTTGACTGCTTTGGATCCATCCACCATATTGATAGTTAGCAAACTAACTGTATGCGAACACTCCAGTGCCTCAAACCCTCGAACAACTCCACATGAACCTCAGCAGCAGCATGGTGGTGGGCGCCCGTCATTGGCGCAAAATCTGCCAGACCACGCTGGTGAGTTACGGTATTTCCGAAGCCTGCGCCGTGCCATTGTTGATGATCGGCCGCTTGGGCGACGGTGTGCATCAGGTAAAAGTCGCCCAGGCGTCCGGGATGGAAAGCCCGTCGCTGGTGCGTCTGCTCGACCAGCTGTGCAGCGGCGGCTACGTGTGCCGTACCGAAGACGTCCATGATCGCCGCGCCAAGGCCTTGAGCCTCACCGAGCGCGGCCGTGAGCTGGTGCAAGCGGTGGAAGTGCAACTGGTGCGCCTGCGCCGGGAAGTGTTGGCGGATATCGCCAACAGCGACCTTGAGGCCGCCCTGCGTGTGCTGCGGGCGTTTGAAGCGGCTGGGGTTGCATCGCCTTGAACGGATTTTTTGCCGGCTTCCCGCCCGCCCGCGACTGGTTCTATGGGGTGCGTACGTTCGCGGCGTCGATGATCGCGTTGTACATCGCCATGCTCATGCAAATGCCACGTCCTTACTGGGCGATGGCCACGGTGTACATCGTCTCCAGCCCGTTCGTCGGCCCTACCAGCTCCAAGGCTTTGTACCGCGCCATCGGCACCTTTATGGGCGCGGCGGCGGCGGTGATTTTTGTGCCCATGTTTGTGCAGGCGCCGTATGTGCTGGTGGTGGTGATTGCGTTGTGGACGGGCATTTTGCTGTTCCTGTCCATGCACCTGCGTACCGCCAATAACTACGCGCTGATGCTCGCCGGCTACACCTTGCCGTTGATCGCGCTGCCGGTGGTGGATAACCCGCTGGCGGTGTGGGACGTGGCCGAGGCACGTACGGAAGAAATCTTCCTCGGCATCGCGGTCGCCGCGGTGGTGGGCGCGATGTTCTGGCCACGGCGCCTGATGCCGGTGTTCGATGGCTCGGTGGCCAAGTGGTTTGCCGACGCCCAGGTCTACAGCCTGCGCTTTTTGACGCGCAACGTGGCGCCTGAAGAGGTCAGCACCTTGCGCGGCGGCATGGTCGCCACTTTCAACACCCTGGAATTGATGATCGGCCAGTTGCCCCACGAAGGCGCGCGGCCGCAGACGGTGCGCAACACCAAGGAGTTGCGTGGGCGCATGATTCACCTGCTGCCGGTGATCGACGCCTTGGACGACGCGGTCTACGCAATCGAACACCGAGCCCCGGAATTTCTCGATCAGCTCACGCCATTGCTGGAAGAGGCCAATGTTTGGCTGCAAAGCACCACCGAAGAGGCACCCCTCGAACGTTGGCGCGTGCTGCGCGACAAGGTCGACGCCCTGCAACCTCAAGGCGAAGCGCTGGACGACCGCCACACGTTGCTGTTCTCCAACGCCTTGTATCGCCTGGCCGAGTGGATCGACCTGTGGCAAGACTGCCGCAGCCTGCAGGCCGCCATCCAGTGCGAAAGCCAGGACACCTGGCGCGCCGTGTACCGCCACTGGCGCCTGGGCCGGCTGACGCCGTTCCTCGACCGTGGCCTGATGTTCTACTCGGCATTTTCCACCGTCACCGCGATCATCGTCGCCTCGGTGCTGTGGATCCTTCTGGGCTGGACCGACGGCGGCAGCGCGGTGATTCTCGCCGCCGTGGCCTGCAGCTTTTTCGCGTCGATGGACGACCCGGCGCCGCAGATCTATCGGTTTTTCTTCTGGACCGCGATGTCGGTGCTGTTCGCCAGCCTCTATCTGTTTTTGGTGCTACCCAACCTGCACGATTTCCCGATGCTGGTGCTGGCGTTCGCGGTGCCGTTTATCTGCATCGGCACGCTCACGGTGCAGCCGCGTTTCTACCTCGGCATGCTGCTGACGCTGGTCAACACCTCGTCGTTTATCAGCATCCAGGGCGCCTACGACGCGGACTTCCTGAACTTCGCTAACGTCAACCTGGCCGGGCCGGTGGGCTTACTGTTCGCCTTTGTATGGACCTTGATTGCACGGCCGTTCGGCGCCGAACTGGCGGCCAAGCGCCTGACCCGTTTCAGCTGGCGCGACATCGTCACCTTGACCGAGCCTGCGACCCTGGCCGAACACCGGCACATGGCCGCGCAAATGCTTGACCGCCTGATGCAGCACCTGCCGCGCCTGGGCCTCATCGGCCAGGACACCGGCACCGCCCTGCGCGATTTGCGCGTGGCGCTGAACCTGCTTGACCTGTTGGCCTACTCGCCGCGCATCTACGGCGTGCCCCGGGTGCTGCTCAACCAGGTGGTGGAAGGCGTCGGCGGTTACTTCAAAGCCTGCCTCAAGGCGGGTGAACGCTTGCCCGCGCCGAGCGGTCTGCTGATGACCCTCGACCGCACGCGCCGCGCCCTCAACGGGCAAGGCCTGCAAGACGAAGATGACACCCGCCTGCATCTGCTGCACGCGTTGGCCGGCTTGCGCCTGTCGTTGCTGCCCGGCGTGGAATTTATTGGCGGCACCGAAATGGAAGCGCCGCTGCCTGATGGAGCGCCTTTATGATCGGTGATCTGGATATCAGCGGGGTGTTCCTGCCCACGCTGCTGGTGCTGATGGGCATTACGTACGTGTTGTTTCTGGTGGTGCACGGGTTGTTGACGCGCATTCACTTCTATCGCCTGGTCTGGCACCGGGCATTGTTCAATGTGGGGCTCTACGCGCTGTTGCTGGGCGCGGTGGACTCACTCAGTCGATATCTGATGACATGAAAAAACCTTTTTTGACCATCGGCCGTGTTGTCCTGACGTTATTGATAGTGACCTTTGCTGTCGTCGTTGTGTGGCGCATGGTCATGTACTACATGTTTGCACCCTGGACGCGTGACGGGCATATCCGTGCCGACATCGTGCAGATCGCCCCGGACGTGTCTGGGTTGATCCAGCAAGTCGACGTGCGCGACAACCAGCTTGTGACCAAAGGTCAGGTGCTGTTTGCCGTGGACCAGGACCGCTTCAAGCTGGCCCTGCGCCAAGCCCAGGCTGCCGTGGCCGACCGCCAGGAAACCCTGGCCCAGGCCCAGCGCGAAAACAAACGTAACCGTGGCCTGGGCAACCTGGTGCCGAGCGAGCAACTGGAAGAAAGCCAGTCCCGCGTGGCCCGTGCCCAATCGGCCTTGGCCGAGGCGCAGGTGACGGTGGACGCCGCCCAGCTCAACCTCGACCGCTCGGTGATCCGCAGCCCCGTGGACGGCTACGTCAACGACCGTGCGCCGCGTAATCAGGAGTTCGTCACCGCCGGGCGCCCGGTGTTGTCGGTGGTGGACAGCAACTCGTTCCACATCGACGGTTACTTCGAAGAGACCAAACTCGACGGCATTCACGTCGGTATGGCCGTGGATATCCGCGTGATCGGCGACAACGCGCGTCTGCGTGGCCATGTGCAGAGCATCGTCGCCGGTATCGAAGACCGTGACCGCACCAGTGGCTCTAACTTGTTGCCCAACGTCAACCCGGCATTCAGCTGGGTGCGCCTGGCCCAGCGGATTCCGGTGCGCATTGCCTTTGATGACGTGCCGGCGGACTTTCGCATGATCGCCGGGCGTACGGCCACGGTGTCGATCATTGACGACAAGACCGCCGCCAAAGAAAAAGCGCAGCAGGGAGAAAAACCATGAAACCGGCGGCGTTGCTGGCCACGGCCGGCTTGGGTTTGCTGCTGTCGGCCTGCCAAGTGGTGGGGCCCGATTACAAACTGCCGGATAAGGCCGCCATCAATCGTGGCGACCTGCAAGGGCAGATCGCAGGCGAGGGTGGCAACGTGGTCTCGGCGCCGGTGCCAGCCGACTGGTGGAAGCTGTACAAAGACCCGCGCCTGGATGAGTTGGTACGCCAGGCCATGGCGTCCAACACCGACCTGCGTGTGGCCGCCGCCAACCTGCAACGTGCGCGTTTCCAGACCCAAGAGGCGCAATCCGCAGGCGGTTGGAACGCGGGCGCGAAGGCTGAGGCCCAGCGCCTGCAGGAATCGGGCGAAGCGTTTTTGCTGACAGAAAAAGTCCCGGTCGGCAACATCGGCAGCGCCAGCATTAGCACCTCCTACCAGTTCGACTTGTTCGGTACCTTGCAGCGCGGCATCGAAAGCGCCCAGGCCACCACCGACGCCGCCCAGGCTGCGGCTGACACTGCGCGCATTACGCTGGTAGCGGATGTGGTGCGCTCCTACACCCAGGTGTGCGCGGCCAACGAAGAACTGGCGATTGCCAACGAGTCCCTCGACCTGCAAGCCCAGAGCACCAAGCTGACCCAGCGCCTGCGCGACGCCGGGCGTGGTGACGAAACCCAGGTGACGCGTTCGCAAACCCAATACAAATCCTTGCGCGCCGACATGCCGCGCTACGAAGCGTTGCGCCAAGCGGGCTTGTTCCGTTTGTCGATGCTGCTGGCCAAGCCTGTAGACCAATTACCCTCGGGCACCGGCACCTGCGCCGAGTTGCCGCACATCGCCCAGTTGCTGCCTGTGGGCGACGGCGCGACCCTGCTCAAACGCCGCCCCGACGTACGCCAGGCTGAGCGCCAACTGGCCGCCGCCACCGCGCGTATCGGCGTGGCCACCGGCGCGCTGTACCCGGACATCAGTATCGGCGCCACCGTGGGCACGGTCGGTCTGCTCGATGACCTGGGTACGCCTGCGACCAACCGCTGGGGCTTTGGCCCGCTGATCAGTTGGTCGGTGCCGACCAACGGCGCCCGCGCACGCATCCACGAAGCCGAAGCCGCGACCCAGGGCGCCCTGGCCCACTTCGACGGCGTGGTGCTCAACGCCATCCGCGAGACCCAGACCGGCCTTGCGCAGTACACCGCGCAGTTGCAACGCCGTGACGCGCTGGCCGATGCCGGCGAGTCGGCCAAGGAAGCCTCGCAGCAGACGCACCGCTTCTTCCAGGCCGGCCGCGCCTCGTTCCTCGCCGACCTGCAAGCTACGCGCACCTACACCGATGTGCGTGCGCAGCTGGCAGCGGCAAACACCCAGGTTGCCATGAGCCAGATCGATCTGTTCCTGGCTTTGGGCGGCGGTTGGGAAAGCGGACGAACGCAAGCGTCACAGCCCGGCAAACCCTGAGCGAATAGCTATGCTTTGACCTGTGAGCCGCTGTGACGGCTCGCTCGTCACTGCTCGCGTTTGCTCATGGGGATTCCAATAATGAAAAACCCTTATGCTCCCGCTTTCTGGTGCGTGTGTTTCGCACTGGTGTTGTTATCGGCTGCCTATTTCTACGGCGTCATGCTTGCCCATCAAATCGACACGGCCATGGTCTTTCTCGACAGCGCGTGCCTGGTGATAGGCACCTTGTCTATCGGCGTGGTGGCGTGGGCGTCTTATCAAAACCAACGGGTGAAGAAAAAGCTCCTCGAACAAGGCAAGACCCGTGTGGCGATCTGGGACACCAAGGTCGCCCTGCGCCGTGTCGAAACCGTGTTCGACCGCTATTTCTGGGGCAGCTACTGGCAGCCCGGGCGCACGTTCCAGGAAGTCATGGGTGAACTCACCGGCACGCCCCTGGAAAAAAGCCTCGAAGCCCTGAAAAAGCAATGTGTGCTGCTCGACCAGCAGGTCGCCGAAGGTAGGCATTGGCTGAATAACGCTCGGGAATTGTCCGACGTGGCCAACGCCATGGCGCGCGAGCGCTACCAGCTGGACTTCTGCAACCCCAAGGCCGACACCCCCGGAAACGCCGTGATACACCGTGAATTTGAGGTGTTGGTGTACACCTGGACGGCACGTTTGAAGAGTTTTGATCACCAGCTCGACGAGATTGAATTGGAGTACACCTGAACCAACTGCAGACCTGACCCCTCTGAAAAGCTGGGCCGTTCTCGGCCGCCAGTGCTAATCTTCCCCCGTTTTCGGCGGGCTTGAGCCAACCCTTTCGGGGTTCAAGGAAGACAGCCCACTTCTCACAGGATTTGATCAGGTCACTTCATGAATAAGCCAGCAGTTGTTCTTTTGGGTTTCGTTGTCGCCGTTGGCGTCGTCAGTGCAGGCGGCGCCTGGTACACCGGTAAGCAACTGGAGCCGGTGCTGCAAACCGCGATCCAGAACGCCAACAAAGAACTACAGAGCTCCATGGCCGGCGTCGACGGCAGCGTGAACCTGGAGCTGGTGTCCCTGGACCGTGGCCTGTTCAGCAGCACCGCGCACTACCGTCTGAAGGGCCAAGGCAGCGTATTCGGTGAAGACAACCCGAACCCAGAGCTGCTGTTTGTCGACCACATCGAACACGGCCCGCTGCCGTTCTCGCGTCTGGTCTCGCTGAAATGGCTGCCGGTCATGGCCACCAGTCACTACGCGCTGGAAAAGAACGCCACCACTGAAAAATGGTTCGCCGCCAGCAAAGACGTGTCGCCTCTCAAAGGCGTGGTCAACATCGGCTACACCCGCTCGGTCAGCGGCAACGTTGAACTGCTGCCTCTGGAGCTCAAGGACGACAAGTCTTCGGTCAGCTTCTCGGGCGCTAACCTGGACTTCGACGGCACCGCCGAAGGTCAGAAGGTCAAGGCTGAAGGCTATATGAACAGCCTGAAAGTCGCGGTGATCGATGCCAACGGCGCACCGTTCGAAGCTGAACTGTCCGGCCTGACCGTGGCCAGCAACCTGGAGAAAACCTCGTTCGGTTTCTACACCGGGCAAAACACCGTTGAGCTGACCGACACCAAGGTCACCTTCGGCCCGCAGAAAGCCGTGCTGACCCTCAAAGGCTTCGAGCAAAAAGACACCAGCGAGGCCAAAGACAACAACCTGGCCGGCCGCGTCGACTACAAGATCGACGAGATTGGTTACCAGGGTAAGCCTGTCGGCTCGGCCGCCATGGCCCTGAGCATGAAGAACGTCGACATTCCGGCGATGCTGGTGCTGACCAAGCTCTACCAAGACAAGATGCAGCCGGTGCAAGCCGCCGCCGCTGCCGGCCAGCCGGTGCCTGAGCTGCAACTGACCGAAGCCGAGCAGACCCTGGCCGAGGCCAACGTCAACCAAGTGCTGGCTGCCAAGCCGCAAGTGGCGGTGGAAAACCTGTCGCTGAAAACCACCCATGGCGAAAGCAAATTCAACCTGGTGTTGGACCTGGCCAAACCTTCGACTATGGAGCTGCCGCCGGTTGAGCTGGGCAAGCAGGTCATCGCGCTGTTGGATGCCAACCTGACCCTGTCCAAGCCAATGATCGGCGACGTGGCTGCCCTGCAAGCGCAGGTAGGCGGCGTGACCGACCCTAAAGCCATCGAGCAGCAATCGCAGATGGCCGCCGAGATGGTCAGCGGCATGGCCGTCGGCACTCAACTGGCAACCCTGGTGGGCACTGACGTGGTCTCCAAGCTGCATTACGCCAACAATGAAGTGACCTTCAACGGCCAGAAGATGACCGTCGAGCAATTCATTGGTTTTGTGATGGCTAAAGCGGGTGCGGTCAGCGGCGCGCAGTAAGATTTCTTACACCAGTAAGAAATAAATAGTGGGGGAGCAGCGTTGCCTGAGGCAGCGGTCAAACAGTCGGCGTATAGGCCGACGCTGACCGATCAGCTCAGGCAAGTCTGCTCCCCCATTGGCTTTTCTGTTGCGCGCACAATTCTGAACAATTGTTCTGAATTAGGCATTTCCCTACGTCACTAGGGGATAGTTCCTACAGGAAAGCTTGGTCGGGTCATTAGACGCCGGCGCCCTGATGCAAACAGCTCAGGACCACCTATCGTTATAGCTTTCCGTGTGTAAGGAAGCTCACGATATGTTGCAAACCCTACCCATCAGTGCTTCAGGCCGGTTGCGACTGCTCATCGGGGCCGCCTTATGCAGTCAATTGTTGATGCCCGCCCTTGCCGTGGCCGATCCCGCCTACGATGTCCTGATCATTCAGGCGCGCAACGGCAACTTCACGCCGGCCCTCACTCAATTACGTCAACTGCCTGCCGAGCGCCAGACACCGGGCCAGATCAGCGATCACCTTGTGATTGCCGGGTGGGCCGGGCAAGACGCCGAAGTGCTGAAGGTGTATGAGGCCCAAGGCAAAAACCGCAACCTGACCACCCAGGCACTGGCCACCGTGGCCCGTACCTACCGCAATCAAAAGCAGTGGCCGCAGGCCTTGGCAGTGTATCAGCAGGCGCTGGTGCGTGAGCCGAACAATGTCGACCTGCAACTGGGCCAGGCCCTGACCCAGGCCGACGGCGGCCAAACCAATGAAGCGGTGCAACGCACCCGCGCACTGGTGGCGGCGCAACCGAATGACCCCAACCGCCGCATGGCCCTGGGCTATGCGCTGACCCGAGCGGGCCTGAACTACGACGCGCTGTTTGAGTTCGACCAGGCCTTTATTCGCGCTGGCGACAAACCTGACGTGATCCGCGAATACATCATCGCCCTGCAACGGGCCCGCCTGCCGGAACCGGCCTTGCGCCTGTCGGCCAAGCACCCGGGCGTGCTCGACGCCGTGACCCAGCGCCGGCTTGAAGGTGACCTCGCCGCCGAGCGTGTGCGCATGGCCGAGTTCGCGACGCGCACCGAGAAAGAACGTTACGTCATTGCCGATCGCGCGCTGCAGGACTACGACAAACTGCTCGCCCGCTGGACCCCGGATGCCAGCGCCCATGACGATGTGGTGCGCTGGCGCATCGACCGCCTGGGCGCCCTCAAGGCACGCACGCGCACGGCTGATGTGGTCCGTGATTACGAAACCCTCAAGGGCGAAGGCGTGCAATTGCCCACTTACGCCGTGCGTTGGGTGGCGGCGTCTTACCTCGACCAGCGCCAACCGGAAAAGGCTGAGCCGCTGTATCGCCAGGCGCTGAGTGCCGCCGATGCCGAGCCCGATGACCGGGTTGAAGACACCACGGCGTTGTTCTACGCCTTGCAGGAAAGCGATAAAGGCGCCGATGCGCGCGAAGTCGCCAATGGCCTCGCCAATAGCCAGAAGCCTCGGGTCGAACTCAAGGGCTTGCCCATCGGTAACCCCAACGATGCCTGGATGGATGCGCAACAACTGTCGGCCCAGGCCGGCGTCTATGGCGGCGACCTGCCTGGCAGCGAAGCCGGCCTGGAAGCGTTGGTGGCAAAAGCCCCAGGTAACGTCGGCCTACGCCTGGCCCAGGCTGATATGTACCGCGCCCGTGATTTGCCCCGGCGCGCCGAGGGCATACTCAAGGAAACCGAAGCCCAGACCCCGCGTGACATCGGCCTGGAAGTGAGCCAAGCCTACACCGCCATGGACCTGCAGGAGTGGCGGCAAATGGACGGGCTGACCGATGACGTGCTGGCCCGCAACCCGGACAGCCGGCAGGTGCAGCGCCTGAGCCGCCTGCGGGATGTGCACGACATGGCCGAACTGCGTGTCGAGGCCTACACCGGTAAAAGCTACGGCGGCGGCAATAACGGCGACGTCGGTGCGGTAGCGGGCAGCCGGGATTGGGGCATTGAAAGTCGGATCTACACCCCGCCCATCGACGAAGACTGGCGGGTGTTCGCCGGTGCCGGGTATGCCACGGCCGACTTCAGCGAAGGCAGCGGCCAGCATCGCTGGCAAGTCGTGGGCGTGGAGCGGCGTACCCGTGACATGACCCTCGAAGCCGCAGTCTCCAACCACTCCTATGGTTATGGCTCCAAACAAGGCGCGAGCGTTTCGATTGCCCGCGACATCAACGACAACTGGCAGTACGGCGGCAGCCTCGGCTACCTGCTGACCACCACACCGTTACGGGCACTGAACGCCGATGTCACGGCCAACGGTGGCAGTGGTTTTATCCGCTGGCGCGCGAATGAAAGCCGCGAGTGGAAGCTGTCCTTGAGCCCGTCGCACTTCAGCGACGGCAACAACCGGCTTGAAGCCTTGCTCACCGGCCGCGAGGGCATCTACAGCTCGCCGGGCGTGCAAGTGGACCTGGGCCTGGAAGTCGGCGCCAGCCGCAACACCAAGGAAGACACGGTGTACTTCAACCCCAAGTCTGACCTCAGCGTGTTGCCCACCGTCACGGTCAACCATGTGCTCTATCACCGCTACGAGACCCAGTGGAGTCAGCAGTTCCAACTCGGAGCGGGTACCTACAGCCAGCGGGATTACTCCACCGGTGGCGTCGGTTTGATCGGGTATGGCCAGCGCTTTCGCTGGAACGATGTGCTGGACGTGGGCGCCAACCTGAGCCTGATCAGCCGACCTTATGACGGTAATCGCGAACGCGATCTGCGCTTGCTCGTCGACCTCACTTACCGTTTCTAAAAGAGCCTGACCATGACCGTCCTTAGCCGTTGCTTGTTGGTCCTGGGTTTAGTGCTGGCCAGTGCCTGCGCCCAACAACCCGCGCCATTTACCCCACCTGCCGAGCGGCCGACACTGGCCAATGAAGCGCCGTGGCCGAAAAACCATTTCCTGGGCATTGCCTACCATGACGTCGAGGATCGCGACCCCGACCAGGCGGTGGTGGCAGTGCGTACCGAACGTTTGATCGAGCAGATGGCCTGGCTGCGCGAGAATGGCTACCAGGCCGTTAGCGTCGACCAGATACTGGCCGCGCGTCGTGGCGGCCCCGAGTTGCCGCCCAAAGCCATCATGCTCAGCTTCGATGACGGCTACTCCAGCTTCTACACCCGCGTCATGCCGATTCTGCGCGCCTATCACTGGCCGGCCTTGCTGGCGCCGGTGGGGTATTGGATCGATACGCCGCTCAATCAACCAGTGGACTTCGCCGGCTCGCCGCGCCCACGTGGGGAATTCCTCACCTGGCAACAGATTCGCGAGGTGTCCCAGTCCGGCCTGGTGGAAATCGCCGCGCATACCGACAACAACCACAAAGGGATCCTCGCCAACCCCCAGGGCAACCTAGAGCCTGCGGCGACCAGCCTGCGCTTTGACCCGGCCACCGGGCGTTATGAAGATCAGGCGAAATTCGATGCGCGCATGCGGGCTGATGTCGCGGCGATCTCCAACAAGATCCGCACCGTGACCGGTAAAGCACCACGCGTATGGGTGTGGCCATACGGCGCAGCCAAGGGCACGTCGCTGGCGATCGTCGGTGAGCAGGGCTACCAGATGGCCCTGACCCTGGAAGACGGCCTCGACAGCCTTGGCAACCTGATGAACAGCCCACGCTTCCTGGTGGCTTCCGACCCGGACGGCGAGCACTTCGCTAACAGCATGGTGGCGGTGCAAGCCCAGGCTCCGCTGCGCGTGCTGCACGTGGACCTGGACAACGTCTACGACCCGGACCCAGCCCAAGAAGCGCGTAACCTCGACCAACTGGTGCAACGGGTGGTGGACATGGGCGCAGGCACCGTGTTCCTGCAAGCGTTCGCCGACCCCAAGGGTGACGGCCTGGTGCATTCGCTGTACTTCCCCAACCGTCACTTGCCGGTGCGCGCCGACCTGTTCAACCGCGTTTCCTGGCAGTTGCACACTCGTGCCCATGCCAGTGTGTATGCGTGGATGCCCGTGCTCAGTTTCGCCCTCGATCCCAAGCTGCCACGTGTGACCCGCTGGGACCCGGAAACCGGCAAGGTTGGCATCGACCCGGATCAATACAAGCGCTTGTCGCCGTTTGATCCGCAGGTACGCAAGATCATTGGCGAGATCTACGAAGACCTGGTGCGCAACAGTGCCATCGACGGTGTGCTGTACCACGACGATGCGGTGCTCTCCGACTTCGAAGACGCCAGCCCCGCCGCGCTCAAGGCCTATGCCGCCAACGGCTTGCCGGACAGCATCGCTGCGCTGCGCGCTGACCCGGCGGTGATGCAACGCTGGACGCGCTTCAAGAGCCGCTACTTGATCGACTTCACCCATGAGCTGACCGCCAAGGTCCGCGCCATCGGTGGCCCGCAGATATTGACCGCGCGCAATATCTTCGCCGAGCCAATGCTCAACCCGGCCAGCGAAGCCTGGTTCGCACAGAACCTCGATGATTTCCTTCAGGCCTACGACTGGACCGCGCCGATGGCGATGCCGCTGATGGAAGGGCAGGAACTGAAAACGTCCAACGCCTGGTTGGAAAAGTTGGTCGCCACGGTCAAGGCGCGCCCCGGCGCATTGGACAAAACCGTTTTCGAGTTGCAAGCCAAGGACTGGCGTACCCCCGCCGCCCCGGACCTCAGCGGTGCGCAAATGGCCGAATGGATGGGTGTGCTCAAGCGCCAGGGAGTCAAGAGTTTTGGCTACTACCCGGACAACTTCCTGGAAAACTCGCCGGACTTGAAGACAGTCCGTCCGGCCCTGTCCAACCAATGGAACCCTTGACCATGTTCGACAGACTCCTGGCTTTATTCGTGCTGGCATTGGTGTTGGGTGTGCCCCTTGGCCTGATCTTTTTGGTCACCGGGCAGTTCCTGATGGACTTCGTGTTTTTCTACCCGCTCTTCATGTCGGCGCTGTGGATCGCCGGCGGGCTGTACTTCTGGTTGCACTGGGAGCGTCACTGGCCCTGGAAAGAAGACACCCCCGCGCCGACCCTGGCCGGTAACCCGCTGATCTCGATCATCATTCCTTGCTACAACGAGGGCGATAACGCCGCCGAAACGATTCACGCGGCGCTGGGCCAGTTGTACCCGAACATCGAAGTGATCGCCGTCAACGATGGCTCCAAAGACAACACCGCGGCGGTCCTCGATGCCCTGGCATTGGAACACCCACGCCTGCGCGTGCTGCACCTGGCGCAGAACCAGGGCAAAGCCGTGGCCTTGCGCATGGGCGCCGTGGCCGCGCGCAGTGAATACCTGGTGTGCATTGACGGCGATGCTTTGCTCGATAAAAACGCGGCGGCCTACTTGGTGGCGCCGATGCTGGATAACCCGCGCCTGGGCGCCGTGACCGGCAACCCACGCATTCGCACGCGTTCGACGCTGATCGGTCGGGTGCAGGTGGGCGAGTTCTCCTCGATCATCGGCTTGATCAAGCGGACCCAGCGGGTGTTCGGTCGGATCTTCACGGTGTCGGGTGTGGTGGTGGCGTTTCGCAAGAAGGCGCTGGACCGCATCGACTACTGGAGCACCGACATGATCACCGAGGACATCGATGTCAGTTGGAAGCTGCAACTCGATCACTGGGCGATCTTCTACGAACCCCGCGCCTTGTGTTGGATCCTCATGCCCGAAACCGTCGGCGGCCTGTGGAAACAACGCCTGCGCTGGGCCCAGGGCGGCGCCGAGGTGCTGTTCAAAAACATTCGTGGCATCTGGCAATGGCGCCACCGCTACCTGTGGCCGCTGCTGTTCGAATACTGCCTGTCCACCGGTTGGGCCTTCACCTTCCTGCTGTCGGTGATCTTCTGGGGCGTGGGTAAATTCGTGGTGCTGCCACAGGCGATTGCTGTGGATTCGCTGATGCCACCGGCGTTTACCGGGCTGGTGTTGGCGATGGTGTGCCTGCTGCAGTTTGCGGTGAGCATCCTGATCGACCGGCGCTACGAGAAAGGCCTGTGGAAAACCCTGTTCTGGACCGTGTGGTACCCAATGGTGTTCTGGCTGGTCAGCTTGTTCACCACCTTGGTCAGCTTTCCTAAGGTGCTCTTCAACCAGCACCAGAAACGCGCGCGCTGGGTCAGCCCGGACCGTGGTATTAAACCTAGTGAAGAGGAGGCGTGACCATGAAACTGGTCAGAACTCGCCAAAACTCAGTGATGTGGGTCATCGATGTGCTGCTGACCCTGCTGGCCTGGGCTGGGCTGATTTGGCTGTTGGCGCGTGGGATGACCGCGATGCTGGAAACCCACGGCGGCCCACGCATTGAAGCGCCAATTTTTGCGGCGCTCAACACCTTGCAGATCTACCTGTGGATTGCCCTGTTCAATGCGGTGATCCTCATCAGCTGGGCGCGTTATCAGCAACGCCGGGGCCGCAAGTTCGCCCAACGCCGCGCCGAGGCCAATGCCCTCAGCGACAAGCAAATGAGTGAGAGTTTCAACCTCGGCGACGGCCACCTGGAGCAGTTCCGCAAGCCGGGTGTACTGGTGATCCACAACGACGAAGACGGCGGTGTGGAAGACGTGAAGTCGCACGTGTCCCGAGACGTCGAGCGCCCGGCGCTGACGTTGGTGCCGGGGATGGAAAAAGACAAAGGCGCCGGCTGAGGGGGTGTTGTGGCGAGCGGGCTTGCCCCGCGTTGGGCTGCGCAGCAGCCCCAAACCTTATGACACGTTCTTGCCTGACACACCGCAGAGGTTCTGATAGGGGCGGCTTCGCCACCCAACGCGGGGCAAGCCCGCTCGCCACAACAAGCCCTGCGCCAGACTAATCCGATAAATGGGATCCAATTCACAAAACCACCGCGAACTTTTCTGTATTCCTCGGTACTAATCTATCTCGACAAGAACTTGATGGCTAACTAATGGCATTTCATCAGTACTTGTTCGAAACGCTATCAAAACAGTAGCCGCTTGTCGGAATAAAACTTCCAGCAACAGGCTGTAACTCTTTTTTGATAATTATTTATTGTTATCTATCAATGGTTTGCAGGTGTAACTAGTACGAATGTGCAACTAATCCAGTTTCTTGGATAAGCGCAAGTTCGATGTTAGTTTGCCGCCCCTTGATTTTCGATGGATCGAACATGTCTTCGTTATTGCCACGGACTCGGTACTTGCTGTGCACTTTTCTGCTCGCTTACTTGAGCCTGAACACTGCCATGGCCGCCCCCACACCTGGGGATCAAGACCTGATCCGTGACCGGCAAAACCGCTTGCTCGAAGAGCAACAACGGCGCCTGCAAGAACTGCAGGACCTGCCCGGCAAAGAAGCCAAGCCCCAGGCCCCGGCCTTGCCGGCGGACACGCGCTGCTTCCCGATCAAAGACATCGAACTCAAGGGCGCCGACAGCCTGGCAGCCGCAGACCGCGAGCGCCTGCTCAAGCCCTACATCGGCGAGTGCCTGGGCGTCTCGCAGCTCAATGAGTTGCTTAAGGTCATCACCGACTACTACATCACCAAAGGCCGCGTCACCAGCCGCGCCTACCTGCCGCAACAAGACCTCTCCAGCGGCCATCTGCAAGTGCTGGTGGTCGAAGGCAAACTCGAAGCCTTGAAAAGCGCCGAAGGCAGCACGGTGACCGACCGCGAACTGGCCATGGCCTTTCCCGGCAAGGTCGGCGAGGCGCTGAACCTGCGCGAAGTCGAGCAACTGGTGGACCAACTGAATCGCTTGCCCTCCAAGCAGGCGCAAATGGAACTGACCCCCGGCCGCCAGATCGGCGGCAGCGACGTGGTGGTCAAGAACACCGCGCAAAAGCCCTGGCGCGCCAGCCTGTCGCGTAACAACGACGGCCAGAAAAGCACCGGCGAGCAGCAGTGGGGCGCAGGCCTTGAGTGGGACAGCCCGCTCGGCCTGGCTGACCAACTGGTACTGCGCGGCGGCCACGATGCCGTCAGCGACCACCAGAAAACCTCGAAAAACACCATGCTCTACTACAACGTGCCGTGGGGCTGGTGGAACTTCAGTTACACCTACAGCGAGAGCGATTACCGCGCGCTGGGTTACACCGACACCTTCAAGTTCAAACAGTCGGGCGACAACCAGAACCACCAGTTTCGCGCCGAGCGGGTGATCCATCGTGACGACGTGAGCAAGACCTCGCTCAACGTTGGCCTGGCGCACCTGCGCACCAACAACTACATCAATGAGGCTCACCTCGAGACCAGCAGCAACCGCCTCAGCGAACTGCAACTGGGCATCAACCATGGCCGGCGTATCGGCAATGCGTTCGTCAACCTCGACTTGGGCATGCAAAACGGCATCGGTGCCTTCGATGCTCAAGCCAACGACGAGCGCGACGCGTACGGCAATCGCCAGCCCAGTGCGCGCTATCGCAAATACACGGCCACCGTCAGCTACCTGCAGCCGTTCACGTTGTGGGGCGAGTCGTTCAGCTTTTCCAGCCTGGCCACCGGCCAGCACAGCGAAGACATCTTGTTCAGCCCCCAGCGCATGAGCCTGGGTGGCTCAGCCTCGGTGCGCGGTTTCAAAGACCAGCAACTCAACGGCGACAGCGGCGGTTACTGGCGCAACGACGTGCGCTGGGCCCGCCCGGTGACCTGGGATTGGATGCGCCCAGCCTTTGCCGAGTACGGCGCCAGCGTCGGCTACGACCAAGGCGTGATCAGCAACGGCCGCTACAACGGCGAAGTGCACGGCCGGGTCTCCAGCAACTCGTTGGAGCTGTTCGCCCGTGGCAAATACGTCAGCACCAGCGTGACCTTTGCGCACTCTTTGGAACGCCCGGCAGTGATGAGCGAGCGCGAAGCGCCGATCTACTTCCGCATGGATTTCTTCCTGTAATTCAACGCCCCGTTACATCGAGACTATGACAATGGATGTTCGCCACTTTGCCTTCCTGGCCCGCCAACCTTCTGCTGCGCTGAAGCCGCGAGATTCGTTCTTCGGCTTGCCCAAGCGCGGCTTGGTGCTGATCCTGGCCAACGCGCTGTTCTGGCAGCCGCTGCTGGCCCAGGCCGAAGGCATTGTGGTCAGCGCGCCGGGCACCACTGTTGGCCAAGCCGGCAATGGCGTGCCCGTTGTGAACATCGCCACGCCCAATGGCAGTGGCTTGTCGCATAACCAATTCAAGGACTACAACGTCGGCCCCAACGGCGTGATCCTCAACAATGCCACGGGCGCGGTCACCAACACCCAGCTGGGCGGCTACATCGTCGGCAACCCGAACCTCAAGGGGGGCGCGGCCAGCGTTATCCTCAACGAAGTCAACGGCGGCAGCCCAAGCCAGTTGCGCGGTTACACCGAAGTGGCGGGGCAGTCGGCCAAGGTCATCGTCGCCAACCCTTACGGCATCACGTGCAGCGGTTGCGGTTTTATCAACACCCCCAACGTGACCCTGACCACCGGCAAGCCGGTGCTCGACGCGAGCGGCCAGTTGCAGCGTTATCAGGTCGACGGCGGCGCCGTGACCATCGACGGCCAGGGCCTCAACGCCAGTAACGTCGACCGTTTCGAAATCATCACCCGCTCGGCCAAGATCAATGCGCAGATCAACGCGCGTGAATTGACCGTGATCGCCGGGCGTAACGACGTCGATGCCCAAAGCCTGAAAACCACCGCGCGCGCTGACGACGGCAGCGCCAAACCAGAATTGGCCATCGATTCCTCGGCGCTGGGCGGCATGTACGCCGGTGCGATCAAACTGGTCGGCACCGAAGCCGGTGTGGGCGTGAAACTCGACGGCACACTGGCCGCCAGCGGCGGCGATATCCAGCTGGATGCCAACGGCCACTTGAGCATGGCGCAGACGTCGGCCACCGGTAACGTCAAAGTCACCGCGCAGAACGTCAACCTTACCGACAAGGTCTACGCCACCGGCAACGTGCAGATCACCAGCGCCCAAGGCTTGGTCAACCAGCAGAGCGTGGCTGCCGGCCAACGCATCGAACTCAACGCGACCACCGTCACCAACCCCGGTATCATCGAAGCCGGTGTGGCAGCGGACAACAGCCGCAACGCCACTGGCGACCTGGTGGTGAACGCGCAGACCGTCAACACCAGCGGCAATCTGCTGGCCAGCCGCGCCTTGGCGATCAGCGCCGCGCAAACGCTGACCAACCAGGGCGCGATCATCCAGGCCAAAACCGTCAGCGTCAGCACCGCCAAGCTGACCAACCAAGGCGCCACCGCGCGCGTGTACGGCGAGCAAAACCTGGCGCTCAGCGCGCCGGCCATCGCCAACCTTGGCGGGCTGATTCGCTTCGGTGAAGGCCAGGCCGCGACCCTCGACAGCGCCGCCCTGGACAACCGCCAAGGCCGCATCGAAATGGCTGGCGGCAGCCTGGTGCTGACCAGTGCCGCGCTCAATAACAGCGGCGGGCAAGTCATCGCCAACAACCTGACCGTCAACGCGGGCAGCCTGAACAACCAGAACGGTGTGCTGGTGGCCAGTGCCCTCACCGTGAATGCCGGCGACCTCGACAACAGCCTCAAGGGCTTGATCCAGGCTGACAACGGCGCGCTGAACCTCACCGTCGCCAATGCCTTCAACAACAGCCAGGGGTTCGCCCAGGCCAGCACCGATCTGAACCTCAACACCGGCAGCCTCAGCAGCAACGCCAACGGCGTGCTGAGCGCCAACACCGGCAAGTTGACCCTCGCCACCGCGCAACAGCTCAACAACGCCCAGGGCCGCTTGCAGGCGGGGCAGGGCGATGTCGAGCTGCATGCGGCGAACCTGGATAACCAGAGCGGCGTGATCGTCGGCAAGCAACTGCTGCTCGACGTAAGCGGCGGCGACATCGACAACCGCGCCGGGCGCGTGGTGGGTGACCACCTCGACGTGCGCGCCTCGGGCCTGGACAACCGCAACGCCGGCCTGCTGGCCGGTGGCGCGCCGGGTGTGAGCCTGCTGCTCAAAGGCCCGGGCCAATTGCTCAACGCCCAAGGCCGCATTCAAAGCGAAGGCCTGTTGCAGCTGCAAGGCGAGCGCCTGGACAACAGCGCCGGCATCCTGATCGGCACGTCGGTTGACGTCACCGCGCAGCACCTCAACAACAGCAGTAAAGGCTCGCTGGTCAGCAACGGCGGCGACGTAACCCTCAACATCAGCAACCTGCTGACCAATGCTGGCGGCGTGATCGACGCGGGCGAGCGCAGCGTGCTGGTCAAGGCCCTCACTACGCTGAACAACAGCGGCGGCACCTTGCGCGGCAAGCGCCTCGACATCGCCGCGCAGCACCTGAACAACGACGCCGGCCAACTGCTTGCCGGCAACCAAGGCCTGAGCTACAGCGGCCAGGACGTGAGCAACCGCAAAGGCTTGATCCTCAGCGGCGGCGCCCACACTCAGCTCGACACCGCCAGCCTGGATAACCTCGGCGGCACCGTGCAAGGCGACACCCTGACCGTCACTGCCAACACGGTCGATAACAGCAGCGGCGGCTTGATGGCCAGCCTGCTCGGCAACCTGCAATTGACCGTCGAAGCCTTGGCCAACCGTGGCGGCAAATTGTTCGGTAAAGAACAGGTGACGATCAGCGGTGCCACGCTCGACAACAGCGCCCAAGGCCAGATCAGCGGCAACCAGCTCAACCTGGCCTCACGCGACACGCTCACCAACCGAGGCGGCCTGATCGAAGCCAACCAGGGCCTGACCCTCAACGGCGGCAACCTCGACAACAGCGCAGGCGGGCAACTGCGCGCGCTGGGCGGCGCCAGCAGCAGCCTTAACCTCAGTAACAGCCTCAACAACCAGAACGGCACCCTCGAATTCGGCAGCGCGGCGTTCAGCCTCGACGCCACGCAACTGAACAACCAAGGCGGCCAGTTGCAACACGCGGGCACCGGCCTGTTCCTCATCAACACCGCCAGCCTCACCGGCAGCCAGGGCAGCATCAATGGCCTGGGCACGGCTGACTGGGCGTTTGGCAACGTCGATGGCCTGGGCCGCGTGCAACTCAACGAAGCCCTCACCTACAAAAGCAGCCAAGGCCTGAACCTTAAGGCCGGCGACCGCATGGCCAGCAGCAAGGGCTTGACCCTCGACGTGGCCAGCCTGAACAACGGCGGCGAACTGCTCAGCGACGGCAACGTGAGCATCACGCTCAGCGGCGACCTGAACAACAGCGGCCGCATTGCGACCCAGCAAAACCTCAGCGTGACGGCTAACAACCTCAGCCAGAATGGCGGGCGCTTGGCGGGCAACAACACCCAGCTCAAACTGAGCGGCACCCTCGACAACCTCGGTTTCCTTACTGCGCGTCAGCAGCTGGACATCGCGGCGGCACAAATCGGCAACCGTGGCACGATGGGCGCCCAAGGCGCGGTGAACCTCACTGCCGTCAACGGCATCACCAACGGCGCCGATTCGCTGCTGTTCAGCGGTGGCGACCTGACGCTGCGCGCTAATGGCTTCAGCAACACCTATGGCGATGTTTACAGCAAAGGCAACCTCACGTTTGCGGGCGTGGATGGCGGGCGGGCGGTGGTATTCAGCAACCTGTCGGGCACTGTCGAAAGTGAGGGCAACATCGGCATCAGCGCCGCGTTCGTCGAAAACGCCAAGGCTGAATTCGAACTGGGTAAAACCCTGACCAGCGGCAGCGTGGTGTGGCAGTGCATCCAGCATTGCAAGGGGCATGATTGGTTCAAGCGCGGCCAGACTTTTATCGACCAAACCTACGTTGAATCGGCGATCAAAGACTCGGCCGCCGCACGCCTTGTAGCCGGGGCCGACCTGTTGATCCAGGGCGATAACGTACAGAACCGCTACAGCCTGATGGCCGCCAACCGCAACCTGAGCATTATCGCCAACGACCTGCTCAACCAAGGCGCAGGCACCCGTACCGGGCAGAACCATATCGTCATCGGCAACCGCATGAAGATCGACAAGGATTACTGGGACCTGGTGCAGTTCACCGAGATTCCGGCCTACAACGCTGCCGTCGCAGCGGGCGGTTTTGACCTGGCGAAGTTCGAAGCGCTCAAGGCACGCTCCAGCGATGAGCGATTTGTGGAGATGAGCAACGTCACCACCTGGACCGCCAACGACGGCAATGCCTACAACGCCACATTGCAGGCAGGTGGCACCGTCGACCTGTCCAAAGTCGCCAACAACGTGCAGAACGGCACGCTGCTTGAAAACCAAAAAGCACAACTGACCGGCACCCTCGGCGACGACCAGACCGGCATCCCCGTCGGTGGCATCAATATCAGCCTCAGCAAGCACGCCAACGATGCCAGCGCCCAAGCGCCAGGCTCCGTGCTGCCCGTGGTGACCCTCGCGCCGGGCGGCGGCTTCGTACCCGTGGACTACACCGGCACGCCGTTCGCCCCGGTCGACCCCACCACCTCGCCGTATTTCCAACTGCCCAAGGGTGACTACGGCCTGTTCGTCAAAAGCGCCGACCCCACCAGCCATTACCTGATCGAAACCAACCCCGAGTTCACCACCGCATCGGGCTTCTTTAGCTCCGACTACATGCTCGGCAAACTCGGCTACACCGCCGACAACGCCTGGCGCCGCCTCGGCGATGGCCAATACGAGACCCGCCTGATTCGCGACGCGGTACTCGCACAAACCGGCCAGCGCTTCCTGGCGGGCGGCCTGCTCAGCGACGCCGACCAGTTCCGCTACCTGATGGACAACGCCTTAGCCAGCAAAGACGCGCTGCGCCTGAGCGTCGGCGTGACACTCACCGGCCAGCAAGTCGGCGCCCTGACCCACGACATCGTGTGGATGGAAAACCGCGTGGTCGACGGCCAAACCGTGCTCGTGCCGGTGCTCTACCTGGCACAGGCCGAATCGCGCAACGTGCGTGGCAACAGCCTGATCCAGGGTCGCGACCTCAACCTCGTCACCGGTGGCGACCTGGTTAACGTCGGCACCCTGCGCGCCAGCAACAACCTCTCCGCCGTCAGCAGTGGCAGCATCTACAACGGCGGCCTGATCGAAGCCGGCAACAACCTGAGTCTGCTGGCCCAAGACAGCATCCGCAACGCCATGGGCGGCGAAATTCGTGGCAGCCAAGTCAGCCTTGCTGCCATCAAAGGCGACATCACCAACGACAACACCGCGATTCAAGTACGTGACGGCGCCGGCATGCGCACCCTCACCGATGCCAGCGCGAGCACTATCACCGCGCGTGGCAACCTGGCCATCGATGCCGGGCGCGACCTCACCAACCGCGGCGCACTGGTCGCCGGTAACGACGCCACCCTCGCTGCTGGCCGCGACCTCAACCTCGTCGCCGCCAGCGATACCAGCGTGAAACATGAATTCAGCAACGGCGGGCACAAATCCAGCATCACCACCGACGTCAAAAACCTCGCCGCTACCGTCACGGCAGGCGGCAACCTCAACATGCAAGCCGGGCAAGACGTCAACATCATCGGCAGCGATGCCACTGCCGGCAAAGACCTGAATATCCAGGCTGGGCGCGACTTCAACGTCGCCTCCGTCAGCGACATGCACAACGTCGAGGGCAAAGAAAAACACGGCAAAAAACGCATCAAGACGGCGGACGAGCAGACCACGCAAGTGGCCAGCGTGTTGACGGCGGGCGGCGACTTTACCAGCCAGGCCGGGCGCGATACGACGCTGGTGGCGAGCAAGATCAGTGCGGGCAATGAAGCGTATCTGTACAGCGGCGATAAGTTGAACCTGCTGGCGGCGCAGAACAGCACGCATACGTTGTATGACATGAAGGAGAACGGTGGGTGGGGCGCGAAGAAAACCAAGCGCGATGAAGTCACCCGCGTCACCAACGTCGGCACTGAGATCAAGACCGGCGGTGACCTGACATTGGTCAGTGGCGGCGACCAGCTGTATCAGCGCGCCAAGCTCAGCAGTGGCAACGATCTGACGATTGCCAGCGGCGGCGCGGTGACGTTTGAAGCGGTCAAGGACCTGCATCAAGAGAGCCACGAGAAGAGTAAGAGCGACCTGGCGTGGACCAGCGCCAAGGGTAAGGGCAATACCGACGAGACGCTGCGCCAGAGTGAGTTGATGGCGCAGGGGCAACTGGCGATCAAAGCAGTTGATGGCCTGAAGATTGATATCAAGCAGATCGATCAGAACACAGTCAGCCAGACGATTGATGTGATGGTGAAAGCAGATCCTCAGTTGGCTTGGTTGAAAGAAGCCGAGAAGCGTGGGGATGTTGATTGGCGGCATGTGAAGGAACTGCACGATTCCTTCAAATACAGTCATTCCAGCCTCGGCCAGGGTGCAATGCTGGCGATCATCATTGTTGTCACCGTACTGACCGCAGGCGCTGCGAGTGCACTTGCCGCATCAGCTGGCAGTGCTGTGGGTGCCGGCTCGACCATGGCTGCGGCGACAGCCGGAACTGTTTCGGCATCGGGTGCCGTAGTCGGCGCAACGTCCGCCGGCCTCGGCAACATCATTGCGACTGCCTCCTTGACCTCTTTGGCGAGCACGGGCGCGGTCAGCACGATCAATAACAAGGGCAACCTCGGGGCGGCGTTCAAGGAAACCTTTAGCAGCGACAGCATGAAACAGGCGCTGATCGCTGGCGCCTCAGCAGGCTTCGTGAATTACGCCAGTGGCAATTGGTTCGGCGCGCAAAGCGACCCTGTTACCAACAAAGTGAGCGGTCCCAGCGTAGTGCCTCACTGGAACGACCCGGCCGCTATTGGGCGTTTCGGAACGATCCAATTGGCGGGCGGAGCCGTGCGCGGCACGCTTTCTGAAGCGCTTGGGCAAGGCAGCTTCAAGGACGCCATGAAAGGCAGCCTTTTCGATGTACTGCAGGCGACCGCGTTCACAGGCGTTGGTGATTTTGGCAACGCTTTCAAACTGCAAGACAGTGGCCTGAGTAAAACAGCACTGCACGCCGTTGTGGGTGGGTTGCTTTCGGAAGCAATGGGCGGCGACTTCAAAACGGGGGCGATGGCCGCGGGTGCTAATGAGGCGCTTATTGTGGCGCTGGATAAGTCGCCTCTGCTCAGTAGCAGTGATCCAGCTGAGCACGATCGACTGGTCAATGCGGCGTCCAAGCTGGTGGGTCTACTCGCTGCGGCCAGTGTTAATGGCGATGTAGCCATGGGCTCTGAGATCGCTGGGAATGCACAATCGTACAACCGGAAGCTTCACGCTCTTGAGCGAAAACGTCTTGATGAAGAGGCTAAAAAACTTAACGGTTCTGGGGAAAGTCAGTCCGGACTCGCCTGGGGGGATTTGCTCACCTATGTGGCCGCAGGCGAAGTTGACAAGCAATCGTCTGGGCAGCTGAGTGATGCGTTGGACAAATATAATCCAAACAGCCCGACCGGTCAGCGTCTGCTAGAGGACCTGAGTACCGCTCAAAAAGTGATTACTCAAATACAGAACGAAAAGGTTTTACTCACGTGGACAGATGGTTCACCCATCGTGGCCAATGGAGAGAAAGTCTATGCATTTGGCGCGACGCCAAAGCAATACGCAGATTCGCTTCTGTTTAACTCTTCCAGCGAAACGACCTATAAAAATGCTGAGGGCGGGGCGAGTATCGTTCCTGATAAATGGGTCGAGCAATATGGTGAAGTAGTTGCTACCAAAAAATTGCGAGAAATTAGCGCCGCCAACAGTGATGCGGATCTTTCTTCGGAGCAGTGGGCGACGTTGCGAGACCACCTCCATTCTGGCGATAAGGCTAACGGAAATATAGATTTAGAAATTCTGTCAGCGTTATTGTTCAAAGGTCGACCGGTAGAAGCCAGCTTCCCAGTTGCAGTGAAAGAGCTGGCAGCGCGAGAAATACTGGCGAGTGCCGAAAAGATAACGTTGAAGGAACGTCTACTTGAGTTTAAAGCTAGCCGTGAAGTGGCTGAAGCCTCCACGCCAGACTATGGAGTGCTTTCTGCTGGACATCGCGATGCAAAAGAAGCGGAAGCATTGGTTAACACCGAAAAGGCTGCTTTGGAACGCATTGGGAGCAATCCTAAGGGACCTGATTTAACAGATAAAGCTCCTAATACGGTACTTGACCAGCAAGATGCAAAAAAAGCAGAGGCATTAGTCAACGCCGAGAAGGAAGCTCTGAAACGCATTGCAGACAATCCGAAAGGCGCTGATTTAACGGATAAGGTTCCAAACACGGTACTTGATCAGCAGCTCGCAAAAAGCACGGAAACGGCTAAGTTTAAAAACATGTTTCCTGATGATCCGATAGTTCCTGGTCCGCGCTATGAATTGATCAAAACCGATTCGGGAGGTTTTAAGTATCGCCTGCCTAGCGGAGAACTCAGAACGCCCAAAGGGCAATATGATTTTATTCAGTCGGATGGAAAAATCTATGTGGCGGTACAAAAAAATGATAGTAATGTGTCGGGTCACGTCGCCTTGTCGAGAGGTGCAGATGTCGATTTCGCTGGGCAGGTTCAATTTTCTCAGAAGGGCGGATTGAAGAGTTGGGATAACATGTCAGGCCATTATCAGCCGCCCGAAACGGCCGCCAAGAGAGTTGACTTGCCTCAAGATAAGTTCGTACCCGTTGAGTGAGAGTTGTATATGAGGTCCGAGGCTGAAAGAAAGAGAGTCGATGAGCTTGTCCGTAGTTTGCTAGTGTGGCGAGTTTCGTCAGTTGAAAATGAACTGTGCCATTTAGTGCGTCAGGTGTCAGAAAGTGACAAATTAAAAGTCGTCGAGGTATTGGGGGCGGCAAATGTTCGGCTAGCGGCCGCGGTAGCGCGCCGAACGCATTTAGCTCCTGTGCAGCAGGCGGCGTTGTTGTCTCGGCTGCTGGTCAATGGAGGCAGTAATGAGATTAAATACTATGTGTTAGGACTGTTTGTTTACCGTCTGCGGGCTAAAGTTATTTTAGGTATTCTCCATAAAAATAAAGAGAGTGCTCGCAGTCGAGTAAGTTTGGCTGCTTATTATGTGTTGTCTTCAAGGCGTTTTAATGTTGAGTATAAGAACGCACTTTCTGGATTGGCTCGTGATAAAGAAGGAGGCGTGGAGAACTCACGTTAGACGAAAGCGGAAGTAAGGTTAACAGCCGGGAGGTGCATTTTTATAGGCGTTGAAATGAGCGAGCGTAGGTTAACTTTTTAGCCCTCTGTCGCTAAAATGAAGAGGCCTGATTTTTTCCTATTATCTGCTCGTTCAACGTGCGCACCACTCCACTATTAAAACAAGGAAGTTCAATGGGCATCTCACTCCCCTTCTGGCTCATTATCACCGCCGTCACGGCTTACGTTGCAAGCACACGCGGGCGCTCAGGGCCCCGGTGGTTTGCAATCTCACTCTTCCTTCCCGGCGTCGCCTTGGTAGCCGTGTTGTTAATGCCCCGGTTGGCAAAGACCGGTGTTGACGCCTTGGTGCACCCGGACCTGCGCCCTTGCCCCGCCTGCAACCAACCGATCCAAGCGGCGGCATCTCGCTGTAAGCACTGCGGCGCCGACGTGGAGCCGATTGCCCTGAGAGATCGCAGCGGTTGGGTCGCACGCATGACCGCCGATACGGATGAGGCATTTGAACGCATGGCGGCACAGATGGCGCTCATCGATATACCGACCGTGCTTGATGAGCCGCCACACCTTTACGCAGGGCCGTTTGAGGAAAAGGCCGAGGCGCAAAACGTACTCAAATTCCTGAAGTCTGAACACGGTTTGGATGGGTTGGTGACGTGGCGGTCGGTGACCCGAGAACATGAGGTGCAGCCGTAAAAAATAGTAGCTGTGGGGAAATAAGTAGGCCTACGCATAAAGCGGGCGACGCTAAGGCCGCCCGGCTTTTACTCAGGATGGATCGGCATGGAGCCTGCGAACGATGACATCAAGCAAATCACACCCATCGCGCAGCGGAATAGCCAGCAATTGGGCGAAGTCTTGAAGCACCACAGCATCGCTGCTGAGCTGTTCTCGGAAGGCCAGGTTTTCCAGCAGTTGGGTGACGGCTCGAATCCGGTACACGGCGGCGTCGTGGAGGACGTCGAGGGGCGCACAGGTGTCGATGAGCAGAGCGGGGACGGTGCTGTCGTGGCCCGTAAGGGGCATGTATTGGTTCATTTTCAGTTCTCTGTTAGTGGATTAAGCCACCACTCATTCGTCGCCAAACGAAAGGGTGGCAGCTGTACGCAGGTTGGCGAACCGGCAACAGAGAAAACCGGCAGACCCGAAGGTCTCCCGCGCACAGCCGCCATAACATGCACAGCTTTGCGGGTGCAAAAACACCTGCATAGAAGCGGGTTGCTTTTGCACTCTGTTGTCAGGTCGCCAAACCTGATCGCCATTTGGGCGACGGGCCGGACTATAAGCCCCACGCCCAAACCCACGCAAGGCATCAAAGTACTGGCCCACGTTCATTGCCTCATGTCTTCAGCCCCATGGCCGACACACTGGCGATGATTAAACGCATCAAAGCACCCGCGTCGGTCAATCGCCGTCGCATCAACCCGCTCTACCGTTACACCACAAGGAAGAAGTACATGATCAAGCTGTTCTGCAAAGCTGCTGTTGTAATGTCCCTGGCCACGCTGTTTGGCTGCTCCTCGACACCGTCGGTAGAGAAAATGCAGGCGGACGTGGCGAACTACTCGCTGCCCAAGGCTGCTGTCGCCGACAAAGGCCTGGTGTACGTGGTACGCCCAAGCAACGTGGGGATGATGGTGCGGTTCAACGTGTTCCTGGATGACAAGGAAGCCGACTCGGAGATGGGTTACAACCGCGGCAACCAGTACATTTATTTCTTCGTGACGCCGGGCCAGCACGTGATCAGCTCCAAAGCTGAAAACTGGGCCGACATGCCGATCAACGTCAAGGCCGGTGAGGTGGTTTACCTCAAGCAGGAAGTCGAAATGGGCTTCGCCGTGGCGCGCAACAGCCTCAAAGTGCTGAGCGATGTGGAAGGCCGTTATCTGGTCAAGGATGCGTCCTTGGGCACCGTGGCAAAAGAAAGCAAGTGAGTTAAAAACGCTTGAGGCGGTCGGGCTCCAGGCTCGGCCGCTCACGTATTGCACCGACCCTGAGGCATTGCGCCGCGCGCTCAGGGGTATCACGCAGATCTCCAGTGGGTATCTGGTGAAAGAACTCAAATAAGCCCACACGTCAGTAACCTGCCGCGTAAAAAGCTCACGGAATGAATCCTGTCATCAAGGATGATCAATGAAATCCAGCAAGTTCTCCCTTCTCGCCTTCCTGATGTCCTGCCTGGTCGTCGGCTGGGGGTTGGTGTATGTCGGCCGCATCAAATGGGGCATTCGGGTTGCGGCGTTGCTGTATGTCGGCGTGGTGTTGCTGGGGGTCACCGGGTTGGCCGCCACGCCTGTCGGGCTCTACGTGCTCTTGGCGTTCATCATCCTCGTTAAGCTGGCCTCCGCGATTGCCTCCGCGGTGCTGGCCCGCCGTTACGACGGCCCACCGGGCGTGCCACGCAAGCGTTTCCATGTACTGTACGTCGGCGTGCTGATCGCGATCACCTTGCTGATATTTGACGCGTTTCGCGCGCCGCTACTGGGTTTCAAAAACTATTACATACCCTCGGGCTCGATGATTCCTACGCTGTCGATCGGTGATTACATCGTGTCCGACTTGCGCCCCGGCGCACCCAAGGCCGGCGATATCGTGGTGTATCGCTGGAACGGCACCGAGGCGGTCAAGCGTGTGGCTGGTGTCGGCGGCGACACGCTGGCGATCGTCAACGGCGAGCTGATCCGCAATGGCGAAAACCTGGGGTTGTTCCACGCCCCGGCCGAGCGGGTGAAGAAGGACTACTCCTTGACACTGGCGCCGTTTTTGGTCGAGCCGGGGCACGTGTACCTGCTGGGCGACAACCGCGATGTGAGCAATGACAGCCGCTTCATGGGCCAGGTGGCTGTTGAGGATGTGGTCGGCAAAGTCACCGGCATCTGGTTCTCGAATGAACCGGTGCGCATTGGTACGAGGTTCCCATGACGCGTGAGGTTTCAATGGCAGGTTTAGCGGTAATAGGGTGGCGGTTGGCGCAGGGAATTTGCCTGCTGCTGATGTTCGGCAGTGCCAGCGTCTCTATGGTGGCATGGGCCTACTTCGACAGCTCTACCTCCGGCGCTTTCGGCTCGGCGCTGGGTGTTTTCCTGATGGGCGCCATTGGGCTGCTGTTCGCGTTTGTATTTGAGCGCACGCGCACGCCTCGGGCCACGGCGCGCTACATGGTGACGCGTTTGGCGGTGGTGCTCATGCTGGCAGCGGGCGCGGCGTACCTGGTCGACTCGGTGTGGTTTGCACCTGAGCGCGACGCGCTCGACGAGAGCCTGGAGGGGGCGAGCTGTGGCGAGTACACCGGCACTATCGTGAAAGGTTGGGAGCAATTTTGCGCGGAGCAGCGCGAGCGTGAAGCGCGTTGAGCGCTGCTTTTACCGGCGGCTTCAACTTCATCATCAAGGACTGAACAATGACCGAAAACGTTTTCGCCACCCCTACTGCCAATCTTGACGTTGCCCCACAGGCCTCGCCTGAGTTTTATGTCATCGCCGAGCGAAAGCTGTTTATTTTGTCGGTCTTGAGCTTGGGCCTCTACATGTATTTCTGGTCGTTCAAGCACTGGAGCAATTACAAGAAGGCCACCCAGGCCGATATCTGGCCCTGGGCGCGCGGGCTGCTGTGTATTTTCTTTGTGCATAAGTTGTACCGGCGTGCCGACCATCAGATTCGCATCACGGGCCGCTCGTATATTTTTGATTTTGAGCAGTGGGCGACGATGCTGGTGGTGATCACGGTGGCGGCGCATATCGCCGACAGGCTGTCTGATCACATCGAAAGCACGGCAGCGGTTGCGGCCTGGCTGTTTATCTCGATCCCGCTGCGCGCTTACCTGATGCAAAAGGGCCAGGCGATGCTCAACTTTGCGGCCGGCGATGCCGACGGCTCGAGCAATGCCCGCTTCAATGTCTGGAACTACCTGATCATGGTGCCGGGTGCGGCGCTGTGGGCGTTGATGCTTTACGTCACGTTACGCTCGTTCTTTTGAAGGGAAATAAACACGGTATGGATACGAATAGCCCCGCCAAACGACCGACCATTTTGGCCAGCATCCGCCGTCGCCTGTTGGCGAGGGTCATCGACGGCGCAATCACGCTGCTGATCTTTTTCATCGTCAAGTTCAGCGCCGAGGCGCTGTCGGCGTTCGTGCCTGCCGTGACGGCCAAGGGCGGGTTCCTCGCAGCATTCTTCGCAGGCGCGGCTTACCTCTTGCTCGCAGACGCGCTGCCCAAGGGTCAGAGCCTGGGCAAGCGCTTGCTGAGCATCGCCGTGGTGGACCGTAAAACCCGCAAGGGCTGCAGCCTTTCACAGTCATTTACCCGCAATGCCGGGGTGCTGGTGATCATCGACTGGGTGTGGATTTTTCTCGAGTCCAGAACCCGTCTGGGGGACATGTTCGCCAAGACCATCGTGGTTCAAACCGGCAACCTGACCCAGGTTCGCAGCCTTGCCGATATTTATGACGACGGCAAAAGCGCCGGTGGCAATGCTCACTGACCCGGGTGCCAGCGCTGATGAAGCAACGGCGCCACGCGCTCTAACCGAGGAGATAAATAAAATTGCAGCCCTATAACCTCACCGAAGGCCAGTTGAACGCCCGCGCCGACTCAGCGTTGGTAGACAGCCTGAGCGTCGCGCTCCCGCCGAGCTACCTCGATTTCCTCAATACCCACAATGGCGGTGAAGGCTTTATCGGCGAGCACTACATTGTTTTCTGGCAAGCGCAGGAGCTGGCTGACTTCAATCGCGAGTACGAGGTCGAAACCTATGCCCCGGGCATTTTTCTATTTGGCTCCGATGGCGGTGTTGAAGGTTATGGCTTCGACACCGATGATGCGTTGATGCCGATTGTGCGCATCCCCTTGGTCGGCATGGAGCGCCAGTACGCCGAGCCGGTCGCGCGGGATGTGCCCGACCTGTTTATGCGGTTAGCCCGTTGAACCTGCCCGATACGCTACTGGCCTGCGCGCAAGGCACTATCAGCGTGCCTATCTGCACGCTGGAAGCCCCGGCGCTCTGGTACGTCTACCCACCTGCGCTCACGCCCATCTGGAGCGACGGCTCCGGCCCCACTTACATCGGCTACTGGCAACACTGGTTCGTGGACCGCGAGCCGTGCTTCGTAAAGCTGTATGTCGACTCCGGGTGCATGACCTATGAAATCGCCAGAACCCCCGCGCAGTTGTTTGCGGTGATCGCGATGATGGCGATGAGTGTGGATGACGGCATCACCCCGCAGCTTGAGCAGTTCGCCGACGCGGTGGGGCTCGATTGCCTGGCTGAGCTGGATGCGTTGTCGTTGAAAAGCGGCGACGATCCAAAAGGGTTTGCTGAGCTCGAGCTGTTCAGAACACTGACGCCACTCGACAGTGTGCCCGGCAGCGGTGTGGCTTATACCGGGGGTTTTCCTGACCCGTCGAATGCGTCCAGGGCTTGGTGGAACAGCAGTTGCTCCTTCGAAATCGTGCATCGGGACATGCTCACGCCACCCGGTGTGGAACTGCCCGCCTGGTTTGATCCGCAGCAGGATAAAAAGGCTCTGTTCGAAGGGTTCCTTGCCGCCGGGCGTCTTGATTGCGCCTGGTTGACGTTGAACTCCACGGGCTGGTCGATTGCGGATGCCAGGCGCGCGATTGTTCAGTTGCAGGTGAAGGCAGGTGATGAAGCGTTTGATCGCGTGGTCGCCGCGTGGCTGGCAATCGCCAGCATCGACGCTGGCGGCTATTGAGGGGTTTGAGCTGCCCGTCGATGAGGTTAGCAACCCTTGCTCATGTGTTTGCCTGGGTTGCCGATACATTGGTGGCTCGGAGCTATCACTTTAAAAGCCTAGGATTTATGGACAGCGCAGCTGCGTTAAAAAACCAGCTGCCATAGGGAGTACTCAATGCGTTTTGCTGCATGGATTTTGCTGGGTGTTGCGCTGTTACTTGCCGGCTGCAACACCACACCCTACGACCGGGCGACGGTGTATTACGACCGCGCGCAGTACCCTGCCGACCTGGTGAAAGACTTCCCAGGCATCACGGACCCCATTGTTCAACATGGCCGTTGTGCCGTGGTGATGACCACGCCCAACTCCAATACCGGCACCTATTATTTCTGCACCTTTGCGCTGACAGCCAATGACCTGTACGTGATGGGTTGGAACGGCAAGACCATGAAGTATGAGTCGCTGGCGAACGTGGAGTTGTCGGCCCTGAAGAAGATCTCGATCTGGTCGTTCTTCCGCGCGCGGCAGGTGCAGCTCACCGAAAGCCAGCGTCTGTTGGGCTTTAGCGTCACCATCGATGACGGTGGCTATGACGACGGAGCGGCGACCGAGCGGTTGTTTGAAACCCTGAAAGGCAAAGGCATCACCGTGGTGGAAAGCGAAGGCCAGATCAAGCCGCCGCCTGCGCCTGCGCCGATGTTTATTCCGATCATAATTCCCAAGTAGGCGTTAAACCGCCGCGTCAATCGGGGCATACACCTTCCTTTCTCACCGTAGGGATCAACAGCGTTATGAACGACTCAGTTTCGGCCTCCGCCGGCTACGACCTTGCCAGCCCAGGCAAGCGCCTTTTGGGCTACGTCATCGATATGGCCGTGGTGTTTTTCCTGCTGTTCTTGAAGGGTTTGCTGGACTACGTCGCGGTGTATTTTTCTTCAGCAGGCAGCGCCGTGGTATTTCACTACCTGCACTTCCTGCTGTTTTGGCTGGCGGTAGGTTACATGCTGTTCTGCGATGCCTTGCCCAATGGGCAAAGCCTGGGCAAACGCCTGTGCCGCACCTCTGTGGTGGGTTACCCGTACCCCACCAACTGCACCGTGTTCCAATCGTTTTTGCGCAATGTGCCCAAACTGCTGTTCAGCCTGTTGGATGGCCTTTTTGTGTTGTTCGGCATGCGCCGCCGCTTGGGTGACATGCTGGCGAAGACGATTGTTATCAACAGCCCGCCTGCTCGACGCACCGAAACCGCTTGAGTACGTTGGGCAACCCCGTAAAATGCCGCGGCACGAGCAACATGCCACCTTTCAGGGACGAATAAAGCAATGCGCGTTTTTGCCTTTCTCCTGGCCATCTGCCTGATGGCCGGCTGCGCCTCCAAGCCGGATTACTACATCTCCCCGGCGCCGGTCACCATTCCCAAGACCGCCACCTACTGGCTCGACACCTTCGACGTTGAGGTGGTGGGCAAGAACGAGCGCTTTATGCCGGATGCCAAGGTTCGCCAGCAATTGGGCGTTGACCTGGTCAATCGCCTGCTCCAGGCCAAGCGCTACGCCACCAGTAAAGACAAGGCCGACTACCTGCTCGACATTGACGTTATCTATACGCGGCGCATCCAAGACACCCAAGGTGGCTTCATGACCGCCATCGTCGACGACAACACGATCCTCGCCAGTGTCGACTTTAACTATTCGGTCAAGATCAAGAAGGCCGACGCCGAGATACTGCATTTCTCACAAGCTCGCCAGGGGCTGATGCCCGCAGGTTACAGGGGCGACTGGCAAAACATGAAAACCATGGCCGGTGTGCTGACCAACTCCGGCAACTCGAGCGTGGAGTCCTATTACACCGGATTGTTGAGCCGCTTCATCGTTGATGACTTACGCAACATCCCGTCTCGCTAGCGTTACCTGCTGCACCCGATTTCTCACTCTAGGAGCACCCTGTGAAAACACTGTCCAAAATCCTGCTGTCGGGCCTTACCGCCGCAGCGCTGCTGACCGTGGCCGGTTGTGCCACGGAGAGCAACCGCGCGATGCCGGTTGAGCAAGTCGCCAGCGCCAACATCGGCTATTCCGGCGTGCGCGTACCCATTGCCGTGGGCAAGTTCGATAACCGTTCGAGCTACATGCGCGGCATCTTCTCCGACGGCGTTGACCGCCTCGGTGGCCAAGCCAAGACCATCCTGATCACCCACCTGCAGCAGACCAACCGCTTCAGCGTGCTGGACCGCGACAACATGGGCGAAATATCCCAGGAAGCCGCGATCAAAGGCACCGTGCAAAAGCTTAAAGGTGCTGACTACGTGGTGACGGGTGACGTGACCGAGTTCGGCCGCAAAGAAACCGGCGACCGCCAGTTGTTCGGCATTCTCGGCCGTGGCAAAACCCAAGTGGCTTACGCCAAAGTCGCGTTGAACATCGTCAACATCAGCACCTCCGAAGTGGTGTATTCCACCCAGGGCGCTGGTGAATACGCCCTGTCTAACCGTGAAGTCATCGGCTTTGGCGGCACTGCAAGCTACGACTCCACCCTCAATGGCAAGGTCCTGGACCTGGCCATGCGCGAAGCTATCAACCGCCTCGTCGACGGCATCAATGCCGGCGCCTGGAACCCGCGCAACTGATCAGCAGCACCTCAAGGAGCAGTACACGGATGAGCAAGGCAGTTAAGTTGGCGCTGATGCTGACAGCAATCGCGACGGTCGCCGGGTGCCACACGGCGCCCCAACCCCTGTATCAATGGGAAAGCTACCAGCCGCAGGTTTACGAGTACTTCAAGGGCGAGCCCAAGGAAGCACAGGTAGAGGCGCTGGAACGCGACCTGCAAAAGATCAACGCCAGTGGCCGCAAGGCTCCGCCGGGTTACCACGCGCATCTGGGCATGCTGTACATGACCATGGGCAAGGATGACCAGATGGTGCAGGAGTTCCGCACCGAGAAGGCGCTGTTCCCCGAGTCTGCTTCCTACATGGACTTTCTGCTGAAAAACGCCAAGACCGGAGTCGCCACTAAATGAGCCTGTTAAAACTCACCGGCGCCTTGCTGGCCCTGGCTTTGCTCGGCGGTTGCGCAGCCCCCAAGACCATTGATTACACGGCATACAAACAGGCGCGGCCGAAGTCGATCCTGGTACTGCCGCCGATCAATGAGTCACCGGAAGTGCAGGCGTCCTACAGCATGGTGTCGCAGGTCACCTACCCGTTGGCCGAAGCTGGCTATTACGTGTTGCCGATTGCCCTGGTGGACGAAACCTTCCGCCAGAACGGCCTGACCACCGCCAACGATATCCAGGGCGTGCCACCGGCCAAACTGCATGACATTTTTGGTGCGGACGCGGCGCTGTACATCACCGTGAGTGAGTACGGCACCAAGTACATGCTGATCTCCAGCGACACCAGCGTGACGGCCTCGGCCAAACTGGTGGACCTGCGCACCGGCACCACCTTGTGGACCGGTTCGGCGCGGGCCTCCAGTGAGGAAGGCAACAACAACAGCGGCGGCCTGGTGGGCATGCTGATCACGGCGGCGGTCAAGCAAGTGATCAACAGCTCCACTGATGCGGCGCACCCGATTGCCGGTATCACCAGTGCGCGCCTGCTGTCGGCGGGGCAGCGCACCGGGATTCTGTACGGCCCACGTAACCCGAAGTACGGCACCGACTGATTTGCCTGTGCCTGCGTGAAAAGCGTTTGCTGGCCCTCACAGGCCAGCATCACGCATCGCCGTCAGTGCACAATGATGTCTTTGGGCCTGATCAGTTGCGTACTTTTCATCAGGAAGTCCGTGGTGCGGTTGCCGGTCAGGTCGATGGCGATGAAGTAGCGGCCGCTTTGCGGGTTGTAGGTCACTCGGGTATCGCCAATGCGCCCGGTAAACTCTTCGACGAGCGTGAGGCGCGTGTTGGCCTCCTTCTCCACCCCGCGAAGGTCAATACTGTCAGTGCCGGTGGTGAAATCCGTCAGTAACTGAGCATTGAAAAAGGTCGAATCGCGGGCGCTGTTGAAGACGAAACGCGGTTCTGACACTGGGTTACTCACGGGTGGCCGAGCGCGCGTCGTAGGCGCTGGGGGCAGGCTACGTGTTGTTACCCTGCCAGCTCTGTGGGGCACGAGGTCACTTGGCCTGACTTGCCCATGGGTCTTGATAAACAGGTCAGCTCTGCCATTGCCGTTGAGGTCGATGGACACGGAGCCCATGCCGCTTCTTTCATCGTAGGTGAGCAGCGCCTCACCCGCTTTGCCGCTCCAGGCATTCACAACGGACAGTGAGGACAGGCCCGCATTCCTCAGCGCCTGCGTCACGTCGATCTTGTCGCTGCCGCTGGTGAAATCCATGATCTCATCCGGGTTTTGCGGCGTGGAATCGCTGGCGTGGTTATACACAAAACTATCGGCACCGCCGCCGCCGCGTAATCGATCGGCGCCGCCGCCACCGGTGAGTCGGTTAATCTGGTCGTTACCGATCAGCGCATCATGGCCTGAACCCCCTATCGCATTTTCGATGCTGACGCCCCGGGCGATAGAGACATTGCCCCGGCCGTGGCCCACATCAGAGAACGAACCGGCCTTGAGGTTGATGACTTGGTTAGTGCCATAGCCCGAGACGTCCAGCGTGTCGTTGCCGGCGCCGTCCCAGATGCAAAAAGCAGCAGCGTCACGGTTGCTCCGCAGCGAGTAGTAGTCCCTTCCGGTGTTGGAGTTGAAACCGTAGGTGTTGTTTTCTCTGCGGGTTTGATAGTTGGCGCCATAGTTTTGTTGGATGGCACTGATGTCATCCATCATGGGGGCATTGGGTATGACGCCCATACGTTTGCCACTGTCTTCAGCAAGGAAGTAGCTCATGACGGTGTGGGCTTTAGAGTCCTGTGCATAAACACGGTCTGAATGGCTCCATTTGCCGCTGGCATCGTATTTCCCCGGGTGAGTCAGGCCGAGGGTGTGACCGATTTCGTGAGTCATCACATGGCGAGCCAGAAAGCCCGGATTGTAAGTGGTATCGCCGCTGTCGTGATAAGGGCCGGGATAAGCGCCCCGTGCGCCGGGTTCGTCAGAAAGTCGGAAGGTCAAGCGTCCTTCGGCTTGCCCGCCGTTTTCCGTGAAGGCCAGATTCGCCACATCGCCCCAGGATTGGATGGAGCGCCGGGCGTCTTGTTTTTGGTATTCGTCGAATCCGCCGGCCAAGAAGGAATAGGAAATTTCGGTCTTATTATTTTGGTTCCAATCCCTCCATTTATACGCGCCCCGTGTGAGCTGCTCTACAGCCCGCTGTTTATCAAAGGACTGCCTGTTGGCTCTGCTGATGTATGGGTCGTTTTCGCGCAGGGTGGCGTCATAATTACCCCCATTAGTATTACTGCTTGCGCCTGGTGCGTCCCAACGGCGATTCGCTTGAGCGTTTTGCTGTTGAGGCGCACGCACAAAACGGTGGGCGCGCGCAGGTTGAGTCAATGGCCGGTAGATCGTCCGAAAAGAGGCCGGGCGAGAAGTTCCTTGGGCCTGTTGGGCGGCATCCGGTTGGGGGGGAAAGAAAGGCGCTCTGAAATCTATTCTCAACGTGATAATTCCCAGTGTTTATTTGTTGTTCTCCCTACATAAAAAGTTCGCAAACTCCGTTGCGCTAAGCTCAAAGCTGGCAGCGTTAGAAGAAATTTCCAAAGACCAATATGTGACTGAGTAAATCTTTAGCGTCTGGTTTATAACGGCATGAAGTGACTAGATTTTTATACCCGTGCTGCTTGTTCTCAACGTTTAGGCTCGTCACAGCTAGGGGCGCAATAGGAGGCTGATTTGTCTTACGTGTTTGTGGCGATTTCCCAAAAAGGTGCAGGTCATTAACCCGAACCTATGAGGCCTCGCGTCTTACCTTGTGATCGCATTATTCATTCACGAGGTTAAGCCAATGTCCCGCCCTCTTTTGCACGTGCGTCCTGTCGCCCAGGGCTTCACCGTTACCTTGCTGGTTGCACTGGCCGGTTGTGGGTTGTCTTCTTCCCGTGATGTCGCCAAGCCTGAGCACGCTGCACCTGTCGCAGAACTGCAAAGCGAACCTGTGCAGGGTGCGCTGAGCAAACGTATGCCGATGCCTGCGCCGATGGCCATGCGCCTGATGAGTCAGGATTCGGCCGCGATGGCCTACCGCAGCGAGCCCCGCGAGCAATACGCAAACCTGCCGGACAACCCGGTGCATCGTGTTGCCGAAACCCCCGTCTCGACGTTCAGTGTCGATGTCGACACCGGCAGTTATGCCAACGTAAGACGCTTCCTCAACCAGGGCCGCCTACCGCCTGAAGGCGCTGTGCGACTGGAGGAAATGGTCAATTACTTCCCCTACGACTACGCCCGACCCACCGACGGCTCGCCCTTTGGCGTGACCACCGAAGTCGCCACCACGCCGTGGAACCCGCACACCCAACTGCTGCGCATCGGCATCAAGGCATCCGACCGCGCGGTGGCTGACCTGGCGCCGGCCAACTTGGTGTTCTTGGTGGATGTGTCCGGCTCCATGGACCGCCGCGAAGGTTTGCCGCTGGTCAAAAGCACGCTGAAATTGCTGGTGGACCAGCTCCGCGACCAAGACCGTGTGTCGCTGGTGGTCTATGCCGGTGAGTCTCGCGTAGTGCTCGAACCTACGTCCGGCCGCGACAAAACCAAGATCCGTAACGCCATCGACCAACTCACGGCGGGCGGCTCCACAGCGGGCGCGTCCGGCATCGAGCTGGCCTACCAGATGGCCCGCACAGGCTTTATCGACAAAGGCATCAACCGCATCCTGCTGGCCACCGACGGTGACTTCAATGTGGGCGTCAGCGACTTCGACAGCCTCAAGCAAATGGCCGCCGACCAGCGTAAAAGCGGCGTGTCCCTGACCACCCTGGGCTTCGGTGTGGATAACTACAACGAACACCTGATGGAACAACTGGCCGACGCAGGCGATGGCAATTACGCCTACATCGACAACCTGCGTGAAGCGCGAAAAGTGCTCGTGGATCAGCTCAGCTCAACCCTGGCCGTTGTTGCGCGGGATGTGAAATTGCAGGTGGAATTCAACCCCGCCAAGGTCAGCGAATACCGGCTGCTGGGCTATGAAAACCGCGCCTTGAAACGTGAGGAATTCAACAACGACAAAGTCGATGCCGGCGAGATCGGCGCAGGGCATACCGTGACCGCGCTGTACGAAATTGTGCCGAAGGGCCAGAAGGGCTGGCTGGAGCCTTTGCGCTACGCCGCTGCACCTGCGGCGCAAAACACCTCCACTGAGTTGGCGATGCTGCGCGTGCGCTACAAACCGGCGGCGGGCGGTGACAGCCAGCTGATTGAGCGGCCTATCAGCACCGAGTCGACCAAAGCCAGCGATGATCTGCGCTTCTCGGCGGCCGTTGCAGCCTTCGCCCAACAGCTCAAGGGCGATGGCCGCTACACTGGCAGCATGAGCCTGCAGGACACCGCCGCACTGGCCCGCTCAGCCCGAGGCGATGACCCGTTCGGCCTGCGCAACGAGTTCGTGCAATTGGTGGAGTTGGCGCAGAGCCTCAAACACTAATCATTGGGTCCAATGAAGATCTAATGTGGGAGCCGGGCTTGCCCGCGATAGCGGTGGGCCAGGCGACATCTGCGGTACTGACCGACCGCTATCGCGGGCAAGCCCGGCTCCCACAATTCAAGGGTTTCAACGTCTAGAAGGAGTTCGCCACCTACATGGCCGTTCCAGATGATTCACCCAGCGACGAAGCGCTGCTGGCCCGCTACCGAGCCGGTGACGGTGCCGCGTTCGAGCTTTTGTACGCGCGGCACCGCCAAGGCCTGTACCGGTTCCTGGTGTCCCTGAGCAACAAAGCCGAACTGGCCGAAGAGGTTTATCAGGAGACCTGGCTCAGCCTGATCCGCAGCAGCACCCAGCCCCAAGGCCGGGCGAGTTTTCGTACGTGGCTGTTCCAGATTGCCCGCAACCGCCTGATCGACCACTGGCGCAAGCACGGCGTGCACAACCCATTGCACGACAGCTACGATGAGCAACTGCACGCCCAGCCCGACGACAGCGCCGGCCCCGAGCAGCAACTGAGCCTGAGCCGCGACCAGGCGCGCCTCGACGCCGCGCTGCAAGACTTGCCCGAAGACCAGCGCGAAGTCTTCCTGCTGCGCCTGCACGGCGACCTTGAGGTGCCGCAAATCGCCGCCCTCACCCAAGCGCCGCTGGAAACCGTAAAAAGCCGCCTGCGTTACGCCCAGCAGAAACTGCGCCGCCTGCTGGCCGAGGAGATACCCGCATGACCGACTCCCGACACACCCAGGACCCGGACGACGTGTTACTCCAACACTTTCGTCAACACAGCACAGGCGAACCGCCTGCGTCCCTCGACGCCTTCATCCTCAACACCGCCCGCCGCGAAGCCCCGGCGCCACAGCCAAGCCTGTGGCAACGCTGGCTGCACGCCTGCCGCCAACCACGCTGGCAGATGGCATTCGCCACCGTCGCAGGCGTGGCACTGATGATCGGCGTGGTAATGCGCTCGCCAGTGCCACAACCCGAGTTATCCACCGCGACGTTCTCTGCGCCTCAGCAGGAAGCCGCACGCCCGGTGGTCCAAGCGTATTCGGCGCCTGCACCTGCGCCCATGGCCCGGATGGCCGCCGCACCGCCAGTTCAGGCTGAGGTCGCCGGCGCGTTGGCGGATGAGCCGGCGGCGAAACTCAGCAAGCGTGCGGCGGTTGCGCTGCCATCGTTGGAGCAGGGGCTGCAGGAGATTGTGAATCTGCGTCTGGCTGGGGAGAGCAGAGCGGCGGATGAGAAGCTGCTGGCGTTGCATAAGCGCTTTCCCAAGGAAGACTTGCCGGCGCGGTTGGAGGTGTTGCAGAGGCGTTAAATCGATGCCCACAAAAAAGCCCCAGGCCTTTCGACCTGGGGCTTTTTCATCTGTATCTGGTGCCCCGGCGTCGTTTGAACTGGGTTGGAAAGTGCCAGTATTTGCTGGGTTTTTTAGGTTTGGTATCGGTTAGGCATACACGTGGGCATACACAAGGCTAACTGCTAGAGCCAGAAAGTGCGGCTTCTGTGAGAATTCATTGGTCGCCTACAACGGTGCGGCAGGACAGAAGTGGCATTCTGCTGCTATACATCACGTCAGCATATTCCATGCCTCGGCAAATAAAAGGAGTTAACGATGAAGGTTCTTGCAGGGCTGGTTGGCGGCTTAATATTAGCCATTCTTCTTTCGATGGTCGTAGCCATCGCCGGAGCGGCTTCGCCAGGGGCTGGCGGTGCGACAGGCGCTATTGTGTTCTTCGTCGCATGGATCATTGCACTAGTTGTAGCGATTTATGCTCCCACTCCTGGCAAAGCATGGCGTCGACTTCTAGTGACCTCGGGCATCGCTGCATTCATGCTTCCCTTGTCCGGTATTATTTTCACCGGTAGCCATATCGCTACCAATGTCAGTGGCGCTCACTCAGGTGCAGAAACGGCGGGAGCAGCTATCGGTGGCACCTTGGTGAGTGGGTTTCTAGGGTTTGTTGGCTTCTTCCTCGGAGTGATCCTGCTCGTCATCGGCTTGTTGGTCGGTCGAGATAAGCAGATCGTCTACATTCAATCTCCACCAAATTCCTAAGCGCATTCACCTGGATAGCGACCCAAAGACTTTTCCCTCTACCTGGTATCGATCTTTCTTAGCGATACCCGTCGGAGTTTCGTGGCCGATAAGCGCTGGGGACCCTGGTGATTTACTAGCAGTACGGGGCATGAAACCCGCGAGATCGAGTTAGTGGGAGGTGGTGGAAGTTACTGAAATTTCAATCGTTAAAATTGAAAGGATCTTGAAGAAAAAGGACCATCGTTACAGCTTCGGTAAAGGTGGCTTTGTCCGTTGCTGATAGTGAACACCTGCATGGCGTCAACCAGGGTGATGGCTGTCAACCACGTCAACCTGTCAACCGACTTAAAAAATCCAGCCGCTAACACGGACGCGCGGGTTCTATGCCCCGTGTCTATCCGGAATGCCCAGGGTCCCCAGCGGCTTTCCGACTCATAGGGCAAATGCACTGGTGAACAGCAGTTCACCCGGTTCACCTGTTCACTAAGCTGGGCACCTTTCCGCTGACACGATCACGCGGGTTTCCTACCCCGTGCCAAACCAACCTGCTTAGGGTCCCTGTTGTTAACCAAAGCCAAGAGTATGTTCGATCTCTTTTCGCTGGAGGAGCAATACGAATGGGGCTTGGGGGATACCCTAATAAAACCGTGTTACGAGTGTTACGCGTGTTACAAAAATATATAAGTATATGATTTTAAATGATTTATATGGTGTTACACAGCTGTGTTTGGTTTGCCGATAGACGTGTTACATGGCGAATAGGTGTTACGTCAATTATGTTCTGCGAGGAGCCGTTTGCGATGATGGAGGCGACTGTCATCGGACTAGAGCCTTTCGCTCAGAAGGGCCGCTACCTAACATTAGCCGCCGGTCGAGAAGGGCTGAAATCGACCCATAGCTGCTAGCGGGGAACGCGAGGAAGGTCAACGCGGCGCATTCGGTGAAGCTCGCTGGTAAGGACTTTGCCACCAACCACGACGTGCGAAGGAGACAATTTAGCCTGCGTACTTTCGCTGGGCGCTTGAGGGCAGAGAGTGATGATGATCACAGGTAAAGTCGAGATCGGGGCTCAACCAACCTGCCTTGACTACCGGCGAGGCGGTCATCGGCGCCTCTACCTCCCAGTCTCTACCTGCGATCGGACTTTATCCTAGCAACTTGTGACCAATATTGGCCTTGGGACCGCGATCGTGTGGAGTTCAAGGCCAGTTTCGACGAATCCGGCCGTTGTGAATACAGGCAGGTTTAGCGGAAATTGAAGAACTCTGGGTATGCTAGGTTGAGGTACGACTTGCAAAAGCCGGTAATGAAGGCATGCCCTTCCTCGAGCGTCATCTGCTCTACGGTATTGTCTTTGCCTTTCGGCATCAACCCATGGCGAGCGTCGTAGCCGACAACGTCGAAGTTGTTAGCATTGTTTGTGAAGCGTGACTTGGCTGTCTTCGCTACGGGAACACTGAAGCCCTTCTGCCTGGCTAGGGTCTCCATGGTTTCCATGATCTTGTAGTAGGTCGACCAGCTCCCCGTCCCGGAGAAGTACTTGAGCATCATGTAGATGTCTTCCTTTTCGGTCGCGAGGATCACGAGAACAAGGCGCGGCGAAACCAATGAGGCATCTGCAAGATGCTTCCGCCACTTACGGTGTGACATCCGTGGGGGGCGTCCGATGGGCCTCAACACGTTAGCCTTCGGCCGGAGAGAAATCGGGCTGTCCCGGTAGCGGATTGTCCGAACAGATTGTTTCCACGCGTCGAGGCTGAAAAACTCGGTTGTGCTGTTAAATATCCCCAAGAGCTCGTACGTCAACTGCCAGATAACTTCCTCATCCCGCAGGCCCTCGAAATACAGCGTGTTGAAGTAGTAACGGTCGTTCGGGCAGTCATGCCAGTCATCGACCCCGCCCCAGATGCGGAAATAGTCTGACGTGCTTCCTGCATGAGCGAATGCCTCGAGATCCTTGTGATCGCCTGTCAGTTCCACTGACCAGTCCGCCTGATTGTAGGGGGCCTCAAAGCCTGCCTTGTAATCGCTATAGCCTGCAGTTCCTTCCTCAAACGAGCGTTGATCGCTAAAGGTCTCTCCAAGAGATGCCTGGTACTGGCCGCCCCGAAAAATGCGATCGGCCAACTCCAGGGCTTCAGATACAGGCATGCGGACCCCGTCACGCTCGACCCACTGTTCTTGGTCGCTGACTGTAGGAGTGTCGGTTTGGGGTTGAGTAATCATGTCACCACATACGGCTACGCACTTGATAGGTCGTGCCGCTGGCACCCTCAAGTCCCCGATTTTGAGAGACCGGGCCGCCAGGGCCATTGACTGCCGAGTATATCCAGTATCCGCTAGCACGACACGACCTGTTGATCCAATGAGCGCGTGGTCTTCAACCTCGCCGGCCGATCTTGCAGCAGCCTTGTCGTAGAAATTCCCGGCCCCAGTGCAAGCAGATAGCCGACTCATTTTCCAACGCGCCTCAGTCCACGTCATTTGCAGAAGAATGCTTTACGGGTTTTCGGATAGGAAAATCTATATCGAGATATAGCTCAGCCAACCCCCCCCCATAAGCGTCATAGTTATGGTGACATATTTTCACTATAGCTATGACAGGCCAAAAAAATGATTGATGAAGACTAGGTGATTATCCCCTACAACCGCAGTGCTGAAGATCTGGCAAAGGATCTGCAGGCCGCCTTAGCTGAGCTGCGCTGGACACCGGCAGGCCTAATGGATCGCATGCGTTCTCTAAGTGACTACCGCACTCCTGCGACTATTTTACGCGGAATTAACCGGGCACTCGAAGGGCACATCAAGCCCTCTGGCGAGTTAATAGCACTGATGCGGCAGGCTGTGCGTTTTCAGCGGCGTTTGCTCCGCACGTACGCAGACGCTGACTGGAAGCAGTTGGGGAACGGTTCTTACACCACTCAGCTTGAAGACTTCACCATCACCCTTGCTCCACAAACTCAGGGCCGGTGGAGGGTTAACCTGGTACATAAAGAAGGCTATAGCCCACCGTTTCCTCGGTGACAAGAAAGCCTGGATGCCGCGAAACGCATGGCTTCTATTACGCTAGACGATGGTCAGAACTGGCTGCAAGAGTACGATGAAGAGCAAGCCCGCAAAGCAGCAGAGCGGTTGTAAGTATGCGTCGTTAAGAGATTTGATTCTGGCTGTCGCTATTGGACTCGGAGGGTATTATTTCGTAGACAAAAAATCACGCAAGCCAATGATTATCCGTGGTTTTTTTGCCAAAAACCATACCTCCTGACCTTCTTCTGGAAAGGTATGAGCTAGCATTTTAGTAGTTTGGCGGTGAAGGGAAAGTTCAAGCTCACCGTCCGTTAATCTTTCAGAGTGCAAATCCTGGGAAGACGACAGCGCTTTTGGCTTTTCTAAAACCTCATGACATACAAACACCTGCTGGTGTGCAGGCGACTGTACTATGCTAAATAAGCCCATCCTCCATTTGCGCTTAAATTTTAAAGCGTAGGATCATTTTGGAGTAGTAAGCGCGTTAAATTATCTAAAGAGAAGTATGGCTGAACAGTTGTTCAATAAAAATAACGAGAAAAGGAGGCGGCACATGAAGGTGGTTATCCAGAACTGCAATAATATCGAACTGGGTGAGATAGAGATAAAAGAGAATTCACTTAATATTAAGCATGCAATCAATGGAACAGGGAAGAGTACTATTGCAAAGGCTATTGTGGCTGCAGTAAATGATTCTAAGAATAAAACAAAGGAGCTAGTTCAGCTTCGGCCCTACAAGTTAAAAGAAGATAAGAAGGTCGAGTCGAGTCGAGTGTAGAGGGTGTGGAGGATATTCACAATATTTTAGTTTTCGATGAAAAATATATTAATGAGGTCGCTTTTCAGGCTGATGAGCTGATTAAAGGTAGTTTCGATATTTTCATTCGTGGTGATGATTACGAAAAAGGAATACACGAAATTGAGGGCTTAACCTCACAAATGAAAAATGCCTTGAACGGAGATGAGGAGATCTCGGGGTTGTTAAGAGATTTTGACGAGATTATTTCTGCGTTCGGAAAAGAAGTAAAGCAAGGAATTCACGCATCAAGTGCCATGTCTCAAGCTTTTAAAGGGGGCAATAATGTTGCTAATATTCCGGAAGGTTTAGAACCCTTCAAAAGCTTTATCCAAGATGAAAATAATTATAAATGGGTTAGTTGGCAACACCAGGGGGCACCATTCATGGATCTAAGTAGTGACTGCCCATATTGCTCTACAGATGCTACCGCGAAAAAAGAAATCATTAAGAAGGTTTCTGACGTCTATAAACCCAAAGCAATCGAGAGCCTTAATAAAATTGTTATGGCCTTTCAGCACCTCGAACAATACTTTTCCGAAGATGCGAGGAAAAGAATCTCAGGATTTATTTCAAAGATTGAGGGTTATACCGAAGACGAGTCCAATTATTTACTCGACATAAAAGAGCAGATTGGTCGTTTGAGAGACCGTTTTAATGCTGCCCGATCACTTGGTTTTTCGTCCTTCAGAGAAGTCGATAAAGTCCTCAATGAAATAAAGAATCAGTTCATTGATCTGAATAACTACCCTTTCTTGAACTCGGATTCGACCCAGGCTAAGGCAGATATTGTTAATAAGGAATTAGAAAAGCTGGAGAAGGTCGCTGGTAATTTGCAAGGGAAAGTTGCCAAGCAAAAGCAGTTGATAAAAAAGTTGATTGAGGAGCATGGTGAAAAAATCAATCAGTTCCTGAGAAATGCCGGATATAATTATCACGTATTTTTGAAGGAGGAAAATAATGGAGAGTATCGCTTGAAACTCGAGCCGAATGACGTCCAAGGAGAGGTGACGGAAGTTAAAAGTCGATTGAGTTTCGGTGAGCGTAATGCATTTGCGTTAGTTCTTTTTATGTTTCAGGCTCTGAAGCATAAGGCAGACTTAATTATCCTCGATGACCCGATCTCTTCATTTGATAAAAATAAGAAATATGCAATTATGGAAATGCTTTTCTCCAAGGGTAATTCTTCGCTGAGTGGGAAAACTGTTCTAATGCTAACTCACGACTTCGAACCAATCGTTGATCTGATTCATCATCACCGAAATAGATTTGAGTCGCTCAATGCCTGGTTCTTAGAAAACAAACAGGGGCAGTTGATTGAAAAGGCGATTGAGAGGAGGGATATTCAGACTTTTGTTGAAATCAATACTTCCAATCTTGCAGACCAAATTCACCCACTTCATAAAGTAATTTACTTACGAAGATATTTTGAGGTGATCAATAGGAAGGATCGGGCATTCGACGTATTGTCTAGTGTTCTCCATAAGCGAAAACGACCACAACTTTATGAAAAGCATGAGTTGCAAGAAGGATTGGTGGAGCTTGTACTGCGCGACCTTACTGATGAGGAGTTTGCTTCGGGAACGGCTGTAATAGTGGAACATATAATTGATTTTGATTATGACGAGTTGTATGCGTTGAGCAGCGTAGATGCAGAGATGAAGAAGCTTTACTTAAATACGAATAGTAACTATGAGAAGCTGCATATATATCGTATGATATTTGATGAGAAAGTGATAGCTGCTTCGAATGTCATTGCAAAGTTTATTAATCAATCATTTCATATAGAAAATGATTACATTTATCAGCTAAATCCAAGATCCTACCAAATGGTGCCGCAATACGTCATTGATGAATGCGACAAAGCAATCCACGAAATTCAGTGATTTTTTGCGGTCCTTGCATCGAGATGATAGGAAGTGAGCCTATGCATTAGCAAATAGAATGTAAGTTGCGCTTTTCTATCACGTGAATTTCATTTGTCTGTCGCTGTCGGCCAGCAGCGGCAGGTTTCCACCCCAAATCAACACGGATTCACTCGCTAAGATATCTTTACTTATAGTGGGGTGGAGTACTGGAGGCAGGAGTAGATTGAGCAAATGAGCGCGCGCGTACCTCTGGGCAACAAAGTTAGATTTTTGACTAAAGCGGCTCAAGAAATACACGTCGCGCAGCCGGTATACTCACGATCAATGGTTATCATTGTTTTATCCTTATGCGAATTGCGGAGCTTCCTGTGAACGAGTACGACTTCTCAAGGCTGAACGACAAGGAATTTGAAGTTTTCTGCTCCGATTTACTAAGCGCGCGGGAAGGCGTGCATTTTGAGCGGTTTAAATCGGGACGGGATGGTGGGGTTGATGGCCGCTACTTTAAGCCAGACGGTAGTGAGTGGATACTGCAGTGTAAGCACTGGGTATCAACCCCGGTCGAAAGGCTTGTGAAGCACGTCGAAGAAAACGAAACTCCCAAAGTCCGTAAACTTGCGCCAGAGCGTTATTTTCTTGCAGTTTCACATGCTCTTTCGCGAAATGATAAGAAGAATCTAATGGAGATGCTTTCTCCGTTTGTTCTTAGTCCAAATGACATTCTTGGTCGTGAAGACTTGAACGACTTGCTGGCTAAACACCCGGAAGTTGAAGGAAGACATTATAAGCTTTGGATGTCGAGTGCAAATGTCCTCCGCTATCTTTTTGATAAGCCGATGTTGGATAGGAGCGTTTTTGCATTTGAGGAGATATTAGCGGATTCGAAAATATATGTACCTACGGTCAATCATGGGGCGGCCATTACAAAACTCGAATCAATGGGTGTTGTAATTATTACCGGTCCTGCGAGTATCGGGAAAACTACACTTGCTGAGCAATTAATTTTACATTACGTGTGTGAAGGTTTTTCTCTTGCTTGTATCTCAAATGATGTAAGAGAGGCTGAAAGTATATTCGATCCAGATTCCAAACAGATTTTTTACTTTGATGATTTTCTTGGTCGAAATTACTTAGAGGCGCTTTCTGGTCATGAGGGTGCTCAGATAGTACAATTCATGAAGCGTATTGGCAAAAATAAATCGAAGCGTTTTATTTTGACCTCAAGAACCACTATTTTGAATCAGGGTAAGATTCTTAATGATGTGTTTGAAAACGCTAATATAGATCGAACAGAGTTCGAAATAACTCTTCAGTCGCTGTTAGGTATCGATAAGGCTCGCATACTTTATAATCATATTTGGCACTCTGGCTTGGGTCAGGAGTTCATAGAGGAACTATACGAGCATAAGCGTTATCGAAAGATAATAGACCACGCCAATTTCAATCCTCGACTGATTCGCTTTATTACTGATGAGCAGCGCTTAGATGGTGTGACCCCGGATGGATATTGGAGTCATACTCAAGGCCTTTTAAATAATCCAACTAAAGTGTGGGAGCATCCATTTGAAGCTCAGTTAGATGATTGTGGCCGTGCGCTAGTATTTTTGGTAGCACTCAACGGACGCTTTATCTCTCAAGAAGATCTTGCTGAAGCATTTGCGAGATACATATGTGCTCCAGGGATTGGCAGCCTAACCGGAAAGAAGGATTTTTTGCTGAATATTCGCCATCTGACTGGTTCAATGCTTACGCGATTCTTAATTGGTGGCACAAAACCTTATCTTCGCTTATTCAATCCATCATTGGGTGATTTTATTCTTCACCGGTATTCCGGTAATACTCCCGCTTTGCGCGCGTGCTTTGATAGTCTTTTGACTATACCATCACTAAATGCTCTAAAGGATATGAAAAACAACAAATTTATTACCCTGGAGATTGCCACCGAGGTGGTGGGATATATATTTAATAGACTTCAAGGGATGAGGTTTCTCGGAGTCGAAGCTGAATATGTTGCTCAATTGTGTGCTGCACGGGCTGAATTTGGATTGGATTTTAGTGTTTTAGATCATGAACTAATAAAAGCTGTTGAGTTTGTTTCAAGCTCTGAGTGTGGGTCTTCCTTTCTCGCTTCTGCCACGCTAATTTTATGGGCAACAGAAAACGATGTTTCTGATCTAAGGAAAGTAGAGGTTTTTGTTGCAGAAGCTTGTGCCTCTAGTCCTTCGAATGATGAGCTAATTCAGTTAGGGCAAATCGTTCAGTGCTTGCGGTTAGCTGGAAATAACGCACTGACCGAGAGCTATGATGAGGTTGTGTCAGATCATTTGATTTCAGAGATAAATGACGAATTTCCTGATGACCAAGTTTTTGATGAGTGTGATAGTGCCGGCCAGGCTTATGCTAATTTCAAAGAGTTGATTGGTGAGCGAGCTGATGAGTTAGGCGCAAGTGCCGTCTCTACTGTGGTGGAAACTGTTTTCGGGTCGTTTAACCTTGATAAAAAGGTAGATGATTTTTTCTATGGGGGCGACTATGAGTATGAAAACTATTCTCGTGGCGATCGGGTCACCTCATGGCCAGAACGATCAAATGACGAAATTGACGATTTGTTTTCCCGAAACTGACTAAAGTTGGAAGATTTTTATTGATGACTACTGGTTCACAGTTCATGTAGGTCGTGATTGATGGGGCGAGATCCGCCCCCAGCCTCGGCTGTCGCAAAAAATATTTACGATATGTACAGCGACAGATGTGTGTTTAATAAGGGGGCATGGTTTCGTCCAGTGCCTTGGTCAGTTCTAGGACTTTAGTCAAAGCGGTCTATGCTTGAGCGCACATCAGTCTACCTTGAGCTTTTACTCACTTTTCCTCTTGATAATTTTCGATGCTTACTCAAAATGGATCGAATAGCGAACACCTGAAGCAACCTGTCCTTGCAGGTTGCTTCGGGGAAGGTTTGGGTTAAGCGGCTAACAGGTCAATCAGGCTGTGTTGGTGTGAGCGATCCACAAGTTCTCGATAGGTCCAGCTTCCGAAGCGCTCGCCCTGTTCTGGGATTTCCAGCTTCAGCAGCGCAACCGGATCTCGATTAATTAGTCTTCGTGCAGCGCACAACTTACCGCCGGCTTCCAGCAACGCTTTCGCGGCCTCGTTCCACTTTTCTTCCTGCACGGTGTTCGCGAGATGCGCTGCATTGTTCTCGATCTTGGCGTGTTCTTTTTGTGCCTCCGTGATGTGCAGGTCAATCGTCACGAGCTCCTGCTCCAGCGCCGTGATGAGCAGTTGTTGGCGGCGGTGGTGCTCAACCGCAGCAGTAAGGTTTTTTGCTGCCTTTTGAGCTTCCGCGTTAGCGGCTTTCTCTCCCTCTACATCGCCCCAAGCCACGGCCTGTGCATAAGCGGTAGCTGCGTCCGTTTCAGCTTGTCGAGCCTTTGCCATGTCTTCCTGATCGCTTTGGCGGACCTGCTGCAACCGAGTCTCGATACTGTTGCGCTTTTCGTTGAGTTCCATCTCGTCGGCTTTCCAAGTCGCCATCGCGCTGATGTAGCCCGCAGCCAAGCTCTCACGGTTCGCCAGTGCCTCAAGGCGATCAACCTTTTGGTTCAGGGTTCGGATCTCAAGATCTCGCGAGTCGATGCGTCTTTTGTGATCGTTGATTTCATCCTGCACAGCCCGTTGACGGCCCTGCTGGATAACCTCTGGACTTTCCAGTGCCGCTTCAAAGGGCGCCAGGTTGAGCCGAATGCTCTCCATTTCGAGGGTCAGTTTGTCGCGGCGGTCTTTCAGTTCTTGGATAGTGTTCATCTGTATTGTCTCTGGGTGCTGCGGTTGATAAGGGATGGTTGTCGAAGGGCTGGCGAGGCCGGGAATGAGCCGGCGCTGCCTCTATTAGCAGGCATGCCGTCAAGCGGCCTTGGCCTCGCTTTCATCCGTTCCAGGAACCGTCTTCACCACATAGCAGCGTTGAGGGCCTAACCCAGGCAGACGAATCAAGCTGTACGCCTTGCCGTCACTTCCCGGCTCAAGCACGCCCCGTTGCAGCAGCTCCTTGTTGACCGCGCTGATGTTCATGCCTTTGAAGATTTCCGCCCTCCAGGCTTCCGGCAGCACGTAGTAGGTGTTGGTGGTGTGCAGGGCGTCGCCCATGCCGTGTTCCAGGGTCTTGCGAAAGCCCAACCGATCAATCGTGCGTGGGCCGTGCTCATCGATCTTGGCGGCGGCAGATTCCCAACGGGTAAAGCGGCTTTCTCCAAATCGCTCGATGACCTGGCGTAAACGCGCCAAAATTGCATCGCCCTCGAAGTTACCGGCGCCGCCACGCTCGGCTAGCCACGCATGCAGGCACACCCGCGCAGCGATCGTGGCTGTGCCGTCCGGCCAGCCGGTGACGCCGAATGCGGTGGCCAACTCGCCAGCGGCGGCGGCTAAGCCGAAGCGAAGGGCGGCACGTTGCGCCTGACCACTGGCCGACGCGGGCAGGTTTTGGGTGATGAACTGCTCCACCGTGCGACGAACGATCACCGACCACCTGAGCATTTCCCCAGGCGCACACAGTGCGTGCAGAAAGGCGGTGAGGGGCGTGCCGTAGTATTTGGCTACACGGGCCTTGAGCGCATCGGAGAGGGCGGCAGCGTCCTCAAAACCGTTCAGCACATCGAACATGCCTAGGCCCTTGCTGGCATCTGCTGGTACCGCAAGCATGCGCACCTCCATGGCCGCTTTCAGCTCCTTGTTTGCATCCGCCATGTGCTGCGCCAACGTCTTCTCGCCCGTCGAGAGAAACAGCAAGCGCCACTCCTGCACCTGTCGGCCCGCTTGTCCTCGATCATTCGCCCGGGCCTTGCCGGTGCCGTTGCCGAGCATGTACACCGTCTCGCCAATAATGCGCGGGTCGCACATGCCGATTTCATCCAGTACCAGGAGACCGTCTGAGTGTGCGGCGGCGATGGACTCCAGGGCGTTATCCGTGGAGCGCCACGAGCGCACCAGACGGGGCCCACCATAAACCGAGGCTGCGACTTGCAAGTGAGTGGTCTTGCCGCCGGAGCTGTCGCCGTAGAGGTGGAAGCCGCTTAACTCATGTTCAAGCAGGTTGAACAGAGGCGCTGCAAAGGTCACAGAGACCACAAACGCTAAACGGTGGTGTGCCAACGCACAGGGCGCCGATTTTCTGCTGCCATTGCTGCAGAGAGCCCGCTTCGCTGATTGGTGTGAGCTGAGCACAGTCTTGCCAGCCCAGGCGCATTACCAAACGTGCGCGCTGGGCACTGACGAACCTGCTGAGATAGCTCTGCAAGTCGGTACGGGGCTTGCGTCCTGATTGGCTTTCGGCAAAGCGCAGAGCTCATGTCTCCAACGGACTGAGTACGTCCTTGCCGAAATCACCGGTCATGATTCGATTCGGAATGTTCCAGCGATTTTTGGCGCCTTACGTATCATCGAACTCGACCAATAACGCCAGTTGTGGCCCTTGTCGTCGCGAGCACGCAGTAGTGAGCGAGATAGTTAGCTTGGATCCGAAGCGGCTGTCGCCTTGGAGCCCAAGATCTCCAGAGAAAGACGGCCATCCGCAAATCCGGACACTTCAAACCGAACGCCCACAAAAAAGCCCCAGGCCTTTCGACCTGGGGCTTTTTCATCTGTATCTGGTGCACCCGGCGGGATTCGAACCCACGACCCCTGCCTTCGGAGTCCTAAAAGTCGACGTTTAGAATCAACACGTTAGCGGGGATTAGCTAGGAAATCAACGGGTTGTGTTAGCTGGGGTTAGCGGGTTTTCGCCCCGGTTAGCGGGGCGAGTGTGGCAAATTTGTGGCATTGGGAGGTTGCCACTGTCATGCGGTAGCAAGGGAGGTATGGGACTTGAACTCGACGATGATTATCACATACTGATATATTCGACCAAAATACATCTAGGGACTGAACATGAAGCGGTGCATCGTTGGTATTCATCGACCAGATGGCGCAGACCATCATCGACCGGGGAACGAGACGCCGCAGATTTGGTTCAGTTCGTTGGCGTCGCTTGCTGCTGTGCTTTCAGACGACAACCGACGTTTGTTGCGCTTAATCCATGAGAAGCATCCGAAGTCACTAACGGAGCTGGCTGAACTCAGCGGCCGTAAGGTCCCGAATCTGTCACGCACCTTGCGTCTGATGGCGGGTTACGGTCTGGTCTCGCTGCAACGCCATGTCCGGGATGTCCAACCGACTGTACTGGCGATCGAGTTCTTGGTCGTGTTGGAATGATGGCATGAACATGAGAGGGAACACGATGGCCAGGTTATCTCGGGCGCATCTCAAGTCTGGGGGTTCGTCAATGATATGCAGGATGGCGATTGGGTCGTCACCTATTCGCCCACTAATCGTCTGTACTCAATTGGCAAGGTCTCCGGTCCGGTCGAGCACCATCCCGAGTGGGGCGAGCAAGGCATGTCGCTAGTGCGCAAGGTGCAGTGGCAAGGGCAGGAACTGACGCGCGACAACTTGGGCACTAGCACCAAAAACAGCCTGGGTTCGACCTTGACCCTGTTCGAGGTGCCGTCCAATGCTGCAGCCGAAGTGCTGGCCGCGCTGAAGGGTAAACCAGCGCGAGCAGTGGAAGATGAAGCCGAGAAAGTCATCGCCGAGCCACTCGCCGATATTGAATCGCAGGCACTGGAACGTATCAAGGACCGGGTCAACGAACTGGACTGGGACGACATGCAGCAACTGGTCGCTGGCATCCTTCGCGCCATGGGCTACAAGACTCAAGTCTCTCCACCTGGCTCAGACCGTGGCAAGGACATCGTTGTCTCGCCCGACGGCTTTGGTTTCGAGCATCCGCGGATCGTGGTGGAGGTCAAGCACCGTAAGGGGCAGATGGGCAACCAAGAAGTACGCAGCTTTCTTGGTGGCCGCCACAAGGATGATCGCGGGCTGTACGTCAGTGCTGGTGGTTTCACCAAGGACGCCTCAATACGAAGCCGACCGCGACTCCATACCGCTGGCGATGTGGACAATGGACCATGTGGTCCGCGCACTGATCGAACACTACGACGCAACCGACGCTGAGACCAAACGAGTCGTTCCGTTGAAGCGTCTGTATTGGCCTGCTTGACGCTATACACATAAATTCTTCTGGCGCGTACACCCATCTGAGCCAGACCCTTTGAACTAGGAAAACCGTATGACCAGTGCCCAACAACGTGCCGCCCTCCAACGTCAAATTTGGGCCATCGCCAATGACGTGCGTGGCGCAGTCGACGGCTGGGATTTCAAGCAATATGTGCTCGGCACCTTGTTCTATCGTTTCATCAGCGAGAACTTCGTTGACTACATCACAGGTGGAGATGGCTCGGTCGATTATGCGGCCATGGAAGATGACAACCCGCTGATTGCCGCCGCCAAGGAGGACGCAATCAAGACCAAGGGCTATTTCATCGCGCCTAGTCAGTTGTTTAGTAACGTCGCCGCCAAGGCCAGCACCAACGATAGTCTGAACACCGATTTGGCACGCATCTTTGCCGCCATCGAGAGTTCCGCCAATGGTTACGCCTCCGAGCAGGACATCAAAGGCCTGTTCGCTGACTTCGACACCACTAGCAACCGCTTGGGCAATACCGTCGCCGACAAGAACAAGCGCTTGGCGGACGTGCTCAAGGGAGTGAGTAAGCTGGAGTTTGGCAGCTTCGATGCCAGTCATATTGATCTGTTCGGCGACGCCTACGAGTTTCTCATTTCCAACTACGCGGCCAATGCTGGCAAATCCGGCGGCGAATTCTTCACCCCGCAGCATGTGTCCAGGCTGATCGCCCAACTGGCCATGCATAAGCAGACCAGCGTCAACAAGATCTACGACCCGGCGTGCGGCTCCGGCTCGCTGCTGCTGCAAGCCAAAAAGCACTTCGATGCTCATGTCATTGAGGATGGATTCTTCGGTCAGGAGGTGAATCACACCACCTACAACCTGGCGCGGATGAACATGTTTCTGCACAACATCAACTACGACAAGTTCAACATCCAGTTGGGCGACACGCTGCGTAATCCGCACTTTGCGGATGACAAGCCCTTTGATGCCATCGTGTCCAACCCTCCATATTCGGTGAAATGGATCGGCAATGATGATCCCACGCTGATCAATGACGACCGCTTTGCTCCGGCCGGCGTGCTGGCGCCAAAATCTAAGGCGGATTTCGCCTTTGTGCTGCATGCACTTAGCTACCTCTCTGCCAAGGGGCGCGCCGCTATTGTCTGCTTCCCCGGCATCTTCTACCGTAGCGGCGCCGAGCAGAGGATCCGCCAATACCTGGTGGACAACAACTATGTGGAAACGGTGATCTCGCTGGCACCCAATCTGTTTTTCGGCACCACGATCGCCGTCAACATACTGGTATTATCCAAACACAAGCTGGATACCACCACCCAGTTTATCGATTCCAGCGCGTTGTTTAAGAAAGGCACCAACAACAACCTACTGGAGGACGTGCATATCGAGCGGATCATGCGGGTGTTCGACAGCAAGGAGAATCTGGATCACTTTGCCCGATCGGTGCCGTTAGAAAAGGTGGCCGCCAATGATTACAACCTGTCGGTCAGCAGTTATGTGGAAGCCAAGGATACCCGTGAAGTGGTGGACATCGCTCAGCTCAACACAGCTCTAAACAAAACCGTGGCCCGCATCGACCAACTGCGTAAGGATATTGATGCGATTGTGGCCGAGATTGAAGGTGAGGAGTTTGGGGCATGAGTGACGTGAACTTCTTGGAGAAGCTGCTCAATGGGGTCGGTGTGGAGTGGACGGTGTTGGAGTCATGCGCGACTATCGAAAGGGGTCGTCGTGTGACAAAAATTGAATTGAGTCCAGAAAAGAAGTACCCCGTTTTTAGCGGGGGCGTTACCCCCATGGGGTTTTACGATGACTTCAATCAAATAAAGAACACGATCACTATCGTTAAGTATGGCACCGCTGGGTTTGTTAATCTCATTGAGACAGACTTTTGGGCAAATGATGTCTGCTATTGCATAAAGCCAGGCGTAGCACTTAACAACCGTTACCTTTTTTATTACTTAAAAAGAAATCAGTACGACATCCAGTCACTGGCCACGGCTGCTATTCCAGCACATTTGCCAACAGAGGCGATCTCGGCCTACAAAATACCTATCCCCTGCCCAGAAAACACCAAAAGGTCACTTGAAATCCAAGCTGAAATTGTTCGCATACTAGACACCTTCACTGAGCTGACCTCCGAGCTGACCTCCGAGCTGACCGCCCGAAGAGAACAATACGATTACTATCGCGAGCAGTTGTTGAGTTTTGAAGATATGGACGGGTATGTTGAGTGGAAGGCGCTGGGGGATATTGGCGAATTCATTCGTGGGAAGCGATTTACTAAGGCTGATTACGCCGAGGAAGGCATCAGCGTTATCCACTACGGTGAAATTTACACCCTATATGGTGTGTGGGCCGATCACGCGTTTTCAAAGGTTCGAGGTGACATGGCTGGTTCGCTGCGCTATGCCGAGCCGGGTGATGTTGTTATGGCCGGTGTTGGTGAAACCGTGGTAGATGTAGGCAAGGCTGTTGCGTGGCTAGGAACTCAGAGGGTAGCCATCCACGACGATAGCTATGCTTTTCGCCACTCAATGAATCCAAAGTACATTTCCTACGCGATGCAAACAGCTTCATTCAATTCTCAGAAAACGAAGCATGTGTCTAGCGGAAAAGTTAAACGCCTAATCATCGAGGGTATAAAAAAAGAAGTACTGATCCCTATTCCATACCCCGATGATCCTGAAAGGTCACTGGCGGAACAGGCTCGCATCGTTGCCGTTCTGGACAAGTTTGACACCCTTACCAACTCAATTAGCGAAGGCTTGCCCCGCGAAATCGAGCTGCGCAGGAAGCAATACGAGTACTACCGCGACTTGTTGCTGGGCTTCCCCAAGCCGGAAGAGGTGGCGGCCTAATATGAGCAAGACGCTGACCGAGATCGCCCAACAGCTGAAAGACGCCGACAAGAAGGTGCAACTGATCTACGCCTTCAACGGCACTGGCAAGACGCGTCTTTCGCGTGAATTCAAGCAGCTGATTGCACCCAAAACCAATGGCGGAGAGGGCGATGAGGCAGTCGACGCGCCCGAGCTATCGCGCAACAAGATTCTCTATTACAACGCCTTCACTGAAGACCTGTTCTATTGGGATAACGACCTAGCGAGTGATGCCGAGTACAAACTGAAGATTCAGCCCAATTCATATACCAACTGGCTTCTGACGCTACTCAAGGATCTTGGGCAAGATGGAAATATCATTCGTTATTTCCAGCGTTATGCGAACGACAAGCTAACGCCGCATTTCAGCGCCGATTTTGACGAAGTCACCTTCTCCTTGGAGCGCGGTAACGAGGAGCATTCCCCTCATATCAAGCTTTCCAAAGGCGAAGAGAGCAATTTCATTTGGAGTGTTTTCTACACCCTGCTGGATCAGGCGGTGACTATTCTCAATGTCGCCGAGTTGGGCGAACGCGAGACCGGCGCTTTTGATCAGCTGGAGTATGTGTTCATTGACGACCCCGTTAGCTCTCTCGATGAAAACCATTTGATTGAGCTTGCAGTAAATCTAGCCAGCCTGATCAAATCAAGCCCGCCCAATCTAAAGTTCATCGTTTCGACGCACAGCCCACTGTTCTACAATGTGCTTTTTAATGAACTGAATGGCAAGACCTGTTACATGCTCGAGCGGGTTGAAGACGGCAGCTTTGTGCTCACTGAAAAACACGGCGACTCTAACAAGAGCTTTTCCTATCACCTGCACCTGAAGCAAACCATTGAGCAGGCGATTGCTGAAAACAAGGTTGAACGGTTTCATTTCACCTTGCTGCGTAACCTCTACGAGAAAACAGCCAGCTTTCTTGGCCACCCAAAGTGGTCCGAGCTTTTGCCTGATGACAAGCAGCTTTATCTGAGCAGAGTTCTCAATTTCACCAGCCACAGCACGCTATCGAATGAAGCGATCGCCGAGCCAACGCCCGCAGAGAAAGCGATGGTCAAACTGTTGCTCGACCACCTGAAGAGCAGCCACCGCTACTGGCAACAGGAACAACATAATGCTTGAGCACAGCAAGGTCATCGCCGAATCTAACAACTTTATCGTCCTGGATAAATACGCCAAGGAATGGAAAGTTGCCGAGAGCTACCAGAGCGAAGGCGATCTGGAACGCGAGTTCATCCAGGATCTGGTCAATCAGGGCTATGAGCATTCCACGGGCCTTAAGACGATACCGGCGCTGCTGGCCAATGTGCGCACGCAGTTGCAGGCGCTGAACGGCGTCGAATTTTCCGACGCCGAGTGGGAACGCTTCGTGGAAAGTTGGCTGGACAAGCCCAGCGACGGCATCCTCGACAAGACACGCAAGGTTCACGACGATCATGTACATGACTTCGTATTCGATGACGGGCGCATCCAGAATATTTACCTCATGGACAAGAAGAACCTGGCCCGCAACAAGATGCAGGTCATCAAACAGTTCGAGCAAGCGGGCAGCCACGCCAACCGCTACGACGTGACTATTCTGGTCAATGGCCTGCCACTGGTTCAGGTGGAGTTGAAGAAGCGTGGCGTGGCAATCCGTGAAGCCTTTAACCAGGTGCACCGCTACAGCAAGGAGAGCTTCAACACCGAGCATTCGTTGTTCAGGTATCTGCAGCTGTTCGTGATCTCCAATGGCACTGATACACGCTACTTCGCCAACACCACGCGGCGCAACAAGCACAGTTTCGACTTCACTATGAACTGGGCGCAGGCTGACAACAGTCCGATCAAGGATCTGAAGGATTTCACCGCGACCTTCTTCCAGAAGCGCACTCTGCTCGATGTACTGCTTACCTATTCGGTGTTCGACGTCAGCAACACCCTGCTGGTGATGCGTCCGTACCAGATTGCCGCCACCGAGCGCATCCTGTGGAAGATTCGCAGTGCCAGGCAGGCCAAGCGCTGGAACAGCACCGAGGGCGGCGGTTATATCTGGCACACTACCGGCTCGGGCAAGACGCTGACCAGCTTCAAGGCTGCGCGCCTGGCCACTGAGCTGGAGTTCATCGACAAGGTGTTCTTCGTGGTGGATCGCAAAGATCTGGATTATCAGACCATGAAGGAGTATCAGCGTTTTTCACCCGACAGCGTCAATGGCTCGGAGAGCACCGCAGGCCTTAAGCGCAACCTGGACAAGGACGACAACAAGATTATCGTCACCACTATCCAGAAGCTCAATAACCTGATGAAGACTGAAGGCGACCTGCCGGTGTACCACCAGCAGGTGGTGTTCATCTTCGACGAGTGCCACCGCAGCCAGTTTGGCGAGGCGCAGAATAATCTGAAGAAGAAGTTCAAGCGCTTCTATCAGTTCGGCTTCACCGGCACGCCGATCTTCCCTAAAAATGCGCTGGGCGCCGATACAACCGCCAGCGTGTTTGGCCGCGAGCTGCATTCCTATGTAATCACCGATGCCATCCGTGACGAGAAGGTGCTCAAGTTCAAGGTGGACTACAACGATGTCCGTCCACAGTTCAAGGCCCTGGAAGCCGAGCAGGACGAGAAGAAGCTCAGCGCCGCAGAGAACCGCCAGGCTTTGCTCCACCCCACGCGTATCCGAGAAATCTCGCAGTATCTGCTCACGCATTTTCGCCAGAAGACCCATCGTTTACAGGGAGCAAACAAGGGCTTCAATGCCATGTTCGCGGTGAGCAGCGTCGATGCCGCCAAGGCGTACTACGAGACGCTGCAGACGCTGCAGGAAGGCAGCGATAAGCCGCTGCGCATCGCCACCATCTTCTCCTTCGCCCCCAATGAAGAACAGGACGCCATTGGCGACATCGTCGATGAGAGCTTCGAAGTGTCTGCGATGGACAGCACTGCTAAAGAGTTCTTGAGCGCGGCGATTGCCGACTATAACGCACTGTTCAAAAGCAATTTCGGCGTTGACAGCAAGGGCTTCCAGAATTACTACCGCGACCTTGCCAGGCGTGTGAAGGATCAGGGAATTGATCTGTTGATCGTGGTCGGTATGTTCCTGACCGGCTTCGATGCGCCAACGCTCAACACGCTGTTCGTCGACAAAAACTTGCGCTATCACGGCCTGATCCAGGCCTACTCACGCACCAATCGCATCTTCGATGCCACTAAGACTTTCGGCAATATCGTCACCTTCCGCGATCTGGAGCAGGCTACGGTCGACGCCATCACTCTGTTCGGCGACAAGAATACGCGTAACGTGGTATTGGAAAAAAGTTATAAGGAGTACATGGAGGGCTTCACCGACACGATGACCGGTGAGGCGCGGCGTGGCTTTATGGATGTGGTGACGGAGCTGGAGCAGCGTTTTCCCGACCCGGCCAACATCATTAAAGAAACGGAGAAGAAAGCCTTCGCCAAGTTGTTCGGCGATTACCTGCGCGTGGAAAATGTGCTGCAGAACTACGACGAATTTGCCGCGCTGAAGGCGCTGCAAACATTCGACATCAGTGACCCGCAGGCCGTGGAAGCATTCAAGCTCGAGCATCACCTGGATGACGAGAAGCTAGCCGAGCTGCAGACCATCCGCCTGCCTGTCGAGCGCAAGGTCCAGGACTATCGCTCCACCTACAATGACATCCGAGATTGGCTGAGGCGCGAGAAAGCGGGTAACGAAGTAGATAAGTCCACCATTGACTGGGACGATGTGGTGTTCGAGGTGGACCTGCTCAAGTCCCAGGAAATCAACCTGGATTACATTCTCGAGCTGATCTTCGAGAGGAACAAGAAGGTCAAGGGCAAGGCGGCACTGGTCGAGGAGATGCGCCGGGTGATTCGCGGCAGCCTAGGCAATCGCGCTAAAGAAAGCCTGGTGGTGGACTTCATCAACCAGACCGAGCTGGATCGGATTGGTGACAAGGTTAGTGTTATAGAGGCTTTTTACACTTTCGCCCAATCAGAACAGCGGCGCGAGGCGCAAGAGCTGATCAGCGATGAGGAACTGAATGAAGGGGCGGCTAAACGCTACATCGCGACTTCACTAAAACGGGAGTTTGCTAGCGACAATGGCACTGAGCTTAATTCCATCTTGCCAAAAATGAGTCCGCTTAATCCGAAATATCTCCATAAGAAGCAAGATGTCTTCCACAAGATTGCCGTTTTTGTTGAAAAATTCAAAGGCGTAGGTGGCGATCTATGATGTAGCAGCAGGGCTAGTATATGGATCGGACCAAGTGCTCTCCGACAGTGTGCCCTGCGCTAAGATGCAGCTTGATTGACAATTCGCCCGAGGTGTTGCTCCCTCGGGATCGACATTGCGTTTATGCCTGCGCTTTTTTAATAGTTGAGTGCGGCCTCGAAAGATTTGGTGAACCCGACAAGGTCACTACCCAAAACCTGACACAGATCACGAAGCTGAACCATATCCAGCCGCCTCACCCCCCTCTCCACATCACTCATGAACGATTGCGGCCTCCCCAGCGCGGCAGAACACTGGGCCTGGGTCATGCCTGATTCAACCCTCATGCGCTTCAACACCTGCAAAAAGATCACGTGCTCGCGTCGATAAATAGCCTTGGTCATAGCCGTGTCCTGGCAAGATTCGGCTGATCACGCTATATCTGCTTTTGGGATATCTGATTTTCAGTTATTTTGTTTGTGCACGTTTGGTTTAGGAGGATGCATGAGACTTATCTGGGAGTTTTTTCGCGTGGCATGGGCCGTCGGGTGTTTGCCGGTGGGTGCGCTTTTGCTAGTTGTTGTGGTTTTTTCTAGCTTCAACCTGCCATTCTTTCTGGGCTTAGCCAGTAGCGAAGACCCAGCGATTCGATGGCTGTTCTGGATCTTGGTTCTCTACTTCGTCGGGGGCGGATGGCTGTTCTCGCGAGTCAACCAGAGCTATGCCGATAAGCTGAGAAAAATGGTTGCCGGCTATCAGGCTGAAGGGTTCCATCCGCAGGTAGAGGTGTTCGCGAAGATCAATGACGCCTACGTTGGTGTCGACCTGCAATCGAAAAGGTTGCTGGCCTATCCCGTTGGTCAGGCCGGTCATCTCTTCCGTTTGGATGAGATTCGCTCCTGGCGCATCCTTCCAGTCGGCAAGAGCAACCATCGATTGGAACTGTTGACCAGCGATTTGGCTATTCCGACGTTCAGCCTCGCCCTTAAAACGGCGGACGTGACCAATACGGAGGCACGGCTGCATGCAATCTTCAGCACTTAACAGGTTGATGGAGCCTTCACTTACCCATTCGGAGTAGCCCGATGACGGACGTAACTGCAGGCAATGTTTGGCAGGTAGATATCACTCAACTGAAGCAAGCCAACGCCACCATGCGTTTGGCCAGTCAAGCGCTGGCTCCTGACGATGTTGCCGTCCTATCCGCTCTAGGTTTTTCGCGCGCTCACATTCGAGAGCTGAGGCGCAAAGGTGGCTTCAGACCATCTTCCATTACGCAGAACACACGTATGATCAATTACCTACAAAAAAGGGAGCCTACACATGCTCACTGACCACATGCCATTGAAAATCGCGTCTGGTGTCCTGGCGACTACGACCATCGAGTCTGTCCGCCGATCGACTTCGTATCATGCCTGCGGCTGGCAGATTCTTGACCGCTGGGCGTTTAATTCTCCCGAGCGGCTTCGCGCACTCGAAGCGCAGGGAGAGCTGCTGCTTTTAGGGCGATTGCTTGAACAGCAAGTCGTTGAGCATGAGGCGCTTATTTCGCCCCTCGGATTGGCGCAACGGACGCAAGGGCTTGCAGAGCATGAGGTTCTTGCGCTGTCAGGCGTCTCTACCGAGTTGTGAGCCATCGACGGCAGCGCGTTCTACCAAAACTTTCCGGCCATTGGCTGCAGTGGGGTCTCGGGGCTTGCCCTGAGCAGGGACGGTAGGCAAAGCAAAGAAGTGAAACGACTGCCGCATTGCCGGTTGTACGTACGCCATTCATGGCGGGAGTACAAACCCTACCCTGTCCCGGTCGTTATCCTCCAAACGGTTGCAGCCTTGGTGGACGTTGTTGGTGACTAAAAGTTGTCGTTACGTTGGTCCTGGATTTCTTAGCCCTCGATGAATAAAAGCATCGTTGGGGAGGGTGCAGAGGGAATCGTCCAATGACTCTTTAGACACAAGAATCAGACGCCATCGGCCTAACAAAATTGATCATCAAAATATTATGCGAAGTGAGCGCGGTAATTTTCAGAAAACACTGCAACACGACGCTTTACGAAGCAGGGTGTTGCTTGTGATGGTGTCAGTATTTTGAAGTGCGCGCGTTTGCCGTTGGTGACTGTGCGTGCATTGCTCGGGTAAGAAGAGAAAAACATCTGGCAGCACAGGGAAAGGTAACTCTGGGGATGCTGAGGGAGGCATGCGGTAGGCAAGTCTGGGCACGTCATCCACAACTGGAGTAAACGCTATGAGTGAAAGCTGGCTGAAAAAAATGTGGTCGCTTGCACTGGGACGGGAATCTGTAGATGCGATGAACGGCGGTAAGCCGTTTACTAGGTGCGGAACCCTCATGGTCTACGCGGGAGAGCTCAAGCTGATACATGAGCTCATTCCCGAGTCAAAACCTGCAAAACGCGGCACGCTGCCGGATTCAGATTGAGTGCAGCATCTAGGTTGGCTGAACGCATGTGAGTCAAAGTGGAACGTGTGACTGATACGTACCTTGCGTAGCCGGAGCGCAGGGCTAGCTGCTCAGACTACTTTCCTGAATCAAACAGAGCTCTGGCATAGGGGCCATAGGTCGCGATGACATTTTCGATGGTATCCCGATCGTTACAGCTCAAACTACGGATCAGATCGAAGAAGCTGTTTCGCTCGGCCTTCCACAAGCTGATGATTTCAGCATTCGGCTCGGCTTTCTTACGCTCGTAGAATATTGACTCTGAGCGGAGCGCTATCAAGCAGCCCAAGACGTCCTGGGCGATTTCCAGTCTATGAGCATCTGATGGTTGGATCATCTTTGAGACCTCCTGCTGATCATGATCAGTACGTCATGTGCGAGTTTCTGAATTTTGAATGCTTTCGTAATCGATGCTCATCGTGACTGTAGCTCGGCTGCTGTGGACTGCATCGAGTTGTAGCTGGGAAACATCCCGCGATCTAGGACACGTTTTGACAGACGCTGTTGTTAGCTGAAGAATGGCTGCATGCACAAAACAGAATCAGAAACTTTGGGTATTGAGGAGTATGAAGCATTCGAGCTTGTGGCTCGGGAGCTCCATACCCATTTTTCAAGCGGGCGGAAAAATTTTGCGGTGCGAGTACCCTTAAATTTAGTGAGCTATTTGTTCATTGGGATTTTGCGGAAATCTCGGTTGCCGAAAATTCAACTTGAAGAGGCTATATCGAAATTAGAGCTTGCTGTCGAGGCCAGGACGTTACGGCGGTACGTCAGCGGGCATGCCCGGATGACATGGTTGGCGTTTCAACGAATGGTTTTCTGGGCGCGGGAACAGAAGTGGATTAGCACGTGGACGTGCTGCGACTTGATATCGAAAGCCCATCTCTGTGAGGTTGCTCAAATCAGTGCGCGAGAGCTTTTGAACGAGCGTAAGCGCCTTGTTTCAGCGACTGAAATACGCAGAGAGGAAATGGTCACGCGCTTTTATGAAAACCTCGCACTCAAGGACTTAGAGCGAGAGAAAAAAGCAGTCCCATCTATTCGAAGATACGATGAAGTCAGAGAGCTCGCGCGCTCCCTGGGATTAGATACACCTGATTAGCCTCAGGCCAGCTTGGCCACCAACGCTTCAGCATGTCTACCTCGCGATGCTCGGTGACACTGACATGCGCTGCAATTTCGCGTTTGCTCCGGGGCGCTTTTTTTTGACACAAAGTCCGTATCTATTTTTATGCTCTGCCACTTGTGAAGGGAATCCTGATGTCCGTTCCGACATACGACAAATTCATTGAACCGATCTTGCGCTACTTGGCAGCTAATCCCGAAGGCGCCACAGCACGCGACACCCATGAGGCTGCGGCCAGGGCTTTAGATTTATCCGAGTCACAACTTCAAGAGCTAATCGCGAGTGGGCAGGCGACTTATAAAAACCGCGCCGGATGGGCTCACGACCGCCTCAAACGTGCCGGTTTATCTTCCAGCGCCAGGCGAGGCTACTGGAAGCTTACCGAAGCTGGGACGGATTATTCCGTCCAGCACCCGTCACCGCTAACAGCCGATCAGGTGGAAAAACTTGCCATAGGTTTTATGGACGTGAGGCTGAGGAGCCCTACCGATGCCGTCCCGCTTGACGGGGTAGAGCAAGGCGAAGACACACCAGTATCAGCAACAGTTAGCCCTGACGATCGGTTGGATCAGGCTTTGCGCGAGCTACGTGATGCAACCGCAAGAGACCTACTCGATAGCCTACTTCAAGTCAGTTCAAACCGTTTTGAAGTTATTGTGCTCGACGTATTGCACAGCCTCGGCTACGGAGCTAGTCGAACAGATTTGCAGCGTGTGGGAGGTAGCGGAGATGGCGGAATTGATGGAGTAATTTCCCTCGATAAGCTCGGTCTGGAAAAAGTGTATGTCCAGGCCAAGCGCTGGCAAGGCACTGTCGGTCGGCCTGAGTTGCAAGCATTCTATGGTGCTCTTGCTGGTCAAAAGGCCAAACGTGGGGTATTTATCACCACCTCCGGATTCACCAAGCAAGCTATAGACTTTGCCAGCTCTGTGGAGGGCATGGTGCTCGTGGACGGGATCCGTCTAGTTAACCTGATGATGGACCACGAGGTGGGCGTAACGTCCAGGCTTCTCAAGCTTCCGAAACTGGATAGCGATTACTTTGACGAAGAAAGAGGGTTTTGATCGCGCCATAACTTACATTTGGCAAAGCCGTCGCGATTAAAGGTAATGCCGTTACCAATCAGGCTCTAGCTCTGTGCTGAGGTGGATGCCCATAATCCTTGCTTTGCGGTACCTCAACGGCTCAGCATTGATCTCCAAGGCAACGAGGCGGCTTGCAGCGGTCACTAGGCTGTTGAGGCGGTCGTTGTGAATAGCTACATACACGACCAACTTTTTGTCAGACGCCTGCATTGAGCCGATGCAGAGAGGTGATGACTTGCCCTGTAGAAGTAGCGGGTCAGCGTATAGGTAGCACTCTATTGTTGGATATTTGAATGCTTCGGGATGTCGGACGGAACCGTAGAGCCTAAGCGCAGCATGCTCGAAGTAATAGTCACCGATTGGCTTGGTATCCGTAGCGGTGGCCATGCTAAAGGACCATGACATATCCCATCTCCATATCCGGGCTTGGACAATTATTCGCTCAACAGCTCCACGATTTCTTCCTGCCACAGCATCCTTCCTCTCGAGGGGGCCGACCTCTGTCATGCCCTGCAACCTGCTTCTCACCGTGGAACAGATCCACTCAAATTTTCAGCTAGATACAAGGTTAAGGCCATAGCATTCTGCGGCTTACCTGATGCAGATCGGTAGCTTTCTGCCATCGCATTGACTACGAGCTGAGGCCCAAATCGAAGTTTTCCGCTGGTCATTGCCTTCACAATCCCCCTGTGAACATCCGTCTGATGCTCTGCGGGAATTCCGGACATATCCAACTTGTTGGAAGCAAAATACGACGTTTGGGTTTCAGTTAATGGTTGAGGTTTAGTGTTATGCCGAACCTGGTCCGATACGGTATCGATACCGCATCCGTGGGGTATCGATATCTGTTCCAAACCTGGGTCTGGGGGCAGACGGAGGGCCTCATTGATCCATCGCTGCTGATCCGCCGTCAGCCTTTCTTTAAAGTCGCGCAGGAAATCGTCAAGCCACTCGCTCGGAATGCGGCGAATTTCTTCAAGCGCTCTCGCTCTCAGCTTTGGCCCCGTCACCTGAGTAGCGGTGTGGTGATCCCACCAGATACGTACCCAAACGACGTATCTGACATGATCGTATCTAGCCAAGCCCTCATCTTGTAGTCGATGAATGACCTGTAGCCATTGATCTGCCGTCCAGCCAATCTCAGCTCCTGCGATGCGTGGCACAAGTGGGTACACGCCTGTGATGTTGCTGTCAGGAGCCGTTAGAAGATGCAGCAACGCAACTTTGTCTTCAGTGGTGCAATTCAGCAGACGCGGGGAGCGCCAAAAGTTCTGATCCCTGATGGTTCGTTGTCTGCCCATACTCACGGCTCTTGGTGCAAACATACGGGAATGACGTAAGGGACGATCATTGCCGTGCCTCCACCTGTGCTTTCTTGGTTGGCCTCCCTATGTGTTTTGGTTTTGATAGGGCATTGGTCATGGAGGGGCGAGCAGGGCTTTCGGTATTGCCGGTGCGCATCCACGCTCTTAAGTCACCGAGCCTCCATCGCAGCCTTGATAGTCCTGGCACAGGTTCAAGCCCTGGCAACTTACGCTGACGGACCGTAAGCACGCTGAATCCCGTCAACGCAGCAACTTCAGACACGCCGATCAGGACGTCGTCGCCAAGCTTCTGTATTTTTTGGATGGTTTCGTAATCTACTGGCATCGGGTTATCGCTCGATTGATCTGTTCGGCACAGATTTCCCCAGTCGAGCGGTTAACAACTAGGACATCTTTTTAACAGATGGCTTGTGGGGAGCGGTAGCGGGGCTTTAGCCTGCTTTGGAGACCGACCGTTCGTATGGACTGCTATCGGCCATTGTGTTGAAAAAGTCGGCTTGCCCAAAACGCTCGAATACTGATGGGTGAAAAGACCTCTGTTCACGCTGCTACGTGAAATCCAAGCCTTCAACCCAAGACTCAGATTTCAATCTCCGGCGCGTTCTTTTCTGCCGTAGAGTCCGAATCCGACTTTTTCAACAGAATCGGCCAAAAGAAGACCCTCATCCACAAGCTTCCGACCCAGGCTGTGTGAAAACGCCTGCACCGTTTTTAGTCTGCGTTGCTACGTAAAATCTGTCAGCGATGGGCTGGTCTGCAGACCTGAAATTTACGTAGGAACAAGATTTTCGTTCCGGTTCCGACTAACAAACTAGCTTTAAAAGGTTTTCACACAGCCTGGACCCATAGCTGCCGGTAACGGTGTTTTGACGGATTAGATATACACCCTTGGTAGCTTGCTAAGATCGATCCGACAAAGATGAAGGCAGGACGATCTCAATAGTCCACGTACCGCGTAGCCAGATAATTGATTCTGGCCTTGTTCCTGTCCTAGGGTGTAATGTGGGGCGGATCGAAGCTAGACCCCTTGAATAACCCATACTATTCTGATGCTAATTCAAGGGCGGTGGTCCTAAGAATATTTTTTCAAGTGTATCTTAGCGGATTTTTTGTGGGCTTACGTGTAGCTCTGCTGAGTTGAGAAGCTGCATAATGGATAGCTAAGTAAAGAGCCTGATCAGTAGCGGGACCAGAACGCTTAATATATTGATAAATTTTTTGAGAGCTACGGCATGCTTAATGGAATAACGGCTTTGAAGATTAGCGACATTTACTTTGGCAGTATTGATGCTAAGCATGAGGTGGAGGGTAGGACTCCGGCCGAGATAAAGTATTTCGAAGATAGCTTTGTACTGCCGCCCAATATCGATATAAATAAGTATTTCGATTCGAAAAAGTACTACGTTTCAGGTTTGAAGGGAACTGGGAAAACAGCACTTCTGCGATATATTCAAATCAAGGCTGACAAAGAGAATATTAAGACTAGCTTTATCTTGTTTAAGTCGGAGTTTGATTCCTACGAGCGTGAATCTCTTCACAATTCTATTTACGCCGTCATCCCGGATGCCGATCAGGAGTCGAAGGTCGCTTATGATTATGAGCAGGCTTGGAGAATGTATCTCTATCAAACAATTGTCTCCTTAACCGAGTCGGGCAGGCTCGACGTATTTCAAAGTAACACGATATGGAGTGAGTTTAAGGAGTTAATTCATGCGGTAATGCCGATCAATAAGGGAGTTTCAATTTCTCTGCCGAAAATAACTGGTGGAAAGGTAACATTGTCGAAGGATCCGAAAGTTGAAATCGATTTTGAATTGGTTGACAAGAAAAAGTCAGTAAGTTTCTCTGAGTATTGCCGTATCTGTGATGCGAAATATAAAGAGTTAACTCCAAGCGCAACTAAGAACATGGTGTTTGTAGATGAGCTTGAGATTCGGGCCCTGGATGATGCCTCCACCAATCGTGACATTCACCTCGTTCGCGATCTAATTGTGAGTATAGATAGGCTGAATCAGCTAAGTCGCATGTTATCCTACAATCTAAGTTTTATATTGGCTGTTCGCTCAGAAGTCATGCAGTCAGCCATGAGCATTGGGAAAGAAATCAATAAACCATTGTTTGATTTTGGTGATACTCTGACTTGGGGGCAGTATTCAAAAAACAAACTTTCCCATCCGCTGCTAAAAATAATAGAATCGAGAATCATATCTACTGAAAAGTTACACGGCATAACAAATCATGGAGATGTCTGGATTAAATATTTTCGCGGAAATTTTCACGGGAAAGATTTTCGAGAGTTTGCACTTGAGCAGACCTGGTACCGGCCTAGAGACATGGTTAGGCTGATGGAAGTTGCGCTGAAATCGTTCAGTGGTATTGATGTTTTGTATCAGAAAAACTTCGATGAATCAAAAAGGTTGTATGCTACTGAGAGTTGGGTTGAAATTGGTGAGGAGCTATCTGCCTCTATGACCTCTGAGGAAATTGAAGGACTATCTAGAGTTCTTGGGAGATTTAGAAATCCCTTCACCATCAGGGAGTTTAAACTTCAAATGAATGAGCTAGGCGGCATCTACTCTGAGGTGGATAGTTTGGAGAGAAACCATAAGCCTGGCGATTTACTGAAGAAGCTGTATACAGTGGGTGTGCTAGGCAACTACATTACAGGTAAACGAGGTAATAAGATTCCGCAATATGCCGCCAGAGGTAACACCAAGGTGCTCCTGGAAGAGCAATTTATTGTACACCCTGCAGTTAAGCCATTTTTCAGCACAAATCTTTGAATATGTATTTCGACGGCGAGGTGAGTAATAGGATACTCGCTTCGTACCTTGCCTTATTCACTAGGTTGATCTATTTTGTAGATGCTCTAACTTCGCCACTTGCAAACATAATATCTGTGTTTTTAGTGGTCAGGATGGGCGGGACGTCAATTCGTTGAAGTTGAAATTTTACGTCAGCTTCTGACGGACTCCTGCCCGCCAGAGGCGTCAGTCAACCGATGGGGTTGGACCTAAGGGGTTCCACTCCTGCTGCACCTACTGTCTAGTGTGAAGACCCTTATATATTTACAGAGTGTTACCTTCCTCGCAGGCTGATAACGTCCTTTTGAAAATCGATGATAAAGTCTAAAAAGTCCCCCTGTTTTAGCGACAACAAAAACTCATCTGCAGGGTACCGATCTCCGTGTAGGCCTACAAAAACTTTACCCTGCCTGTCGCCGGTGCGGATAGATGATATATTTGTTTCGAGCATCGCAATCACCTCTAGCAAGCTGGGATTTGAGAGATAGTAATTAACTGTCATAGCGTACTTAAAATCTCTTGCTGTTACTTCTTGGTTTTTTTTAAACTGCCGCTTATGTATCCACGTTATTAAGGAGCACTCTTGAACAGGCTTTTCTAAGCCCATATCGGCACTGCTCGTCAGCAGGAGAAGAGCACCATTTGGGGTTGGCACGTGCCGTTTAATTCCACCGGAACCATACCCCTCAGTCCTGCCAGCAAGTTCACTTCCAGACCCTTCAAGCCACGTTATAGCAGGCAAGATTTCGTTTATGGCGTCATAAATATTATCCAGCCCAAGCCGTTGAATAAGACGTTCGAGACAATGCTTTTTGATCACCCCAACGGAATGCGCAGAAAACAACTCTTCCTTATTATGCCCTCTAGTCTTGAACAACAGCAGAATCAGTTCGTTTGTGATAGGCTTTGAACCATCTTTCACCACAAACACATTTGTGGTCTTTTTGCTCAGATTGTACGCATGCTGTGCAGACAACTGATTATTTGCAGAGACTTTCTGTTTTTCGGATTTTGAAAGTGCTTTTTCATAACTTTCGTCAAGATGGCTTTCAATAGCCAATACATGGCTTATTCCAATCTTTACTTTTTTCGAATATATTCTAGGCTTTCCCTTGGCAAGGTATTTACCAACAAAAACATCTCTTTTTTCAGTACTATTCACTCCCCGCGCTGCGTGGTACATTTTACGAGTCAGATCCTGAAAATCATCCAAAGTCCCGATCCAGTTGTCCAAACCGCTTCTTACGATTCTTTTGGCTTCAGCGTCATCCACAGTTTTCATTCGCGGCTAGTCCTACAGTAAAATTAAATTCTGTCGCTTGAAGTAGCTAGTCTGCTCACGTAAATAAATAATAAATATCTATCGTCGGTTGATGATAGATAGAGGTGGGCTAACCAGAATATCTTGAAGCTTACCGATCCGCGTAGTCAATGCAGTGCTAAAGCTATCAGGTCCGCGTAACTTGTGCTCATTTGCTACGTTGGATTATTCTAAGCGTGGCCTGAGAGACTGCTTAGAGTCGATTCTGCCGTTGACCAGTGATCGCTATTGATCTACTTCTAAGGGTCGAGGTCCTCAACTTTACTGCTCAAATTCGATGCAAACGACTAACCAAGTCGAATGCAAATGGGCCCCGTCTGAGTAATAGCCACAGACGGGTGTGGTCCGATCAGGCCAGCTTTGCTGCCAGCTCTTCCGCAGTAATGTTGTAGTAACGCTTCAGCATGTTCACCTCCCTATGTCCCGTTACGCTGGCAAGCTCGATCAGATTCGGCAGCTTGGTCGCAAGCCGACAGGTCGCCTCATGACGCAGGTCGTGAAAGCGTAGATTGATCAGGAAGTCCTCCTGTGGCGTTACCTGCGCCACCCCGCAATCTGCCAAGTATTTCAGCCTCGCACGCTCCAGACCTCGCACAAAGGCCTTCTTGAGTGCATCTGTAGTGGTGGGGAAGACTCGCCCGCACAGCGAACGCGGCAAGTCCTTCAGCAACTGAATAGCCTTCGGCGAAAGCGGGACGGTTCTGGGCAGGCCATTTTTGGTTGCGGGCAGGTGCGCGGTTCTACGGTCCAGATTCACATGCTTCCAGCGCAGCTCGAAAATCTCACCACGGCGCATTGCTGTCTCAATGGCCAATTGGACGATGGGCCGTATCCAAGGGTTGTGTGAGGCATCGGCATAAGTGCCGTCAGCACGGCGCTCACAAAGCTCCAAAGCGCCGAGCATGTATTGCTCTTCAATTGGGTCAAGGCGTCGCGAGCGCTCGTCGTTGTAGCTGGGACGGCTGACCATCCTGACTGGATTCTCTGCCATATGAATTCCCCACTCACGTCGAGCGACCTCGATCACGCATTGAAACAAAGCCAGCTCACGCTTCACCGTATTACCCTTGCGGATTTTCAAGCGCTCGTCACGGTAGCGGGCAAAATCTGAAGAGGTGAGGGTGGCAACGATACGTGTTGCCAATGGATGACGCTTGAGCGCTTCCAGACGTTTGATTTCCGAATACGCGCCTTTGTGCTTCGGAGCAATCTCGGAGATATAGCGATCAATGAGTTGGTGAAAGGCGGTGCGTTCAGCCTCGACCCGAGAAACAAAAATACCCCGGTCGATTTCGCTTTCGATCATGCGTGCCCAGGCCTGGGCATCGGATTTGGTTTCGAAGGTTTTGCGCTGGGCTGGATAGCCCTTACGGCGGATTTGCGCTTCCCACTGATACTCGCCGCGATTCCTGATTGTTGCCATTTCGACCATTCCCGCCACTTTTGAGTGTGGCAAATTTGTGGCAAAAACGACTTTCAGGACTAGGACAGGTTTCTATCAGGAGCGCTATCCCCTTGTAATACAAGGGAAAGAAGATGGTGCACCCGGCGGGATTCGAACCCACGACCCCTGCCTTCGGAGGGCAGTACTCTATCCAGCTGAGCTACGGATGCTTGTGCGGGCGACATCATACCCATGTCGACCTTGGGCGTCCATGCCGGTCTTTGGCCCTTTATAGGTAGGAATTTGCCCCCCCAGAGGCCCTGCGCCGGGTGCCAGTGGTCGCTGCGGTGGAACCCGGCTGAATCACGCGGATCAGAAAGATCTGGTAAATGCGCCGTTTTCGTTCTTTTTTTCGAACAGACTATTGCCCTGTACCCCCATTGATCCTAGGATTCGTTTGAGATTTCAAACGCTCTGTCTCCCGTGCGCTCTTTCACTTTTCTCGCGTGCTGGGGCTGATTTCCCTGACGGCAGCCCACAAGGCGCCTTTCAACAACTCTAATTCGCTCCGCGTGCGCGCGGTGCTGTTAAGGAAAGCCGACATGCAGCTCAAAGATACCCAGTTGTTCCGCCAGCAAGCCTTTATTGATGGCGCTTGGGTGGATGCGGACAACGGTCAAACCATCAAGGTCAATAACCCGGCCACGGGCGAGATTCTCGGTACCGTGCCGAAGATGGGTGCGGCCGAAACGCGCCGCGCCATCGAAGCGGCCGACAAGGCTCTGCCGGCCTGGCGTGCACTCACCGCCAAGGACCGCGCCAACAAGCTGCGTCGTTGGTTTGAGCTGATCATCGAGAACCAGGATGACCTGGCTCGCCTGATGACCCTAGAACAGGGCAAGCCGCTGGCCGAAGCCAAAGGCGAAATCGTTTACGCCGCCTCGTTTATCGAGTGGTTCGCCGAAGAAGCCAAGCGCATCTACGGTGATGTGATTCCGGGCCATCAGCCGGACAAGCGCCTGATCGTGATCAAGCAGCCGATTGGTGTTACCGCGGCTATCACGCCGTGGAACTTCCCGGCCGCGATGATCACCCGTAAAGCCGGCCCGGCCCTGGCCGCCGGTTGCACCATGGTGCTCAAGCCGGCGTCGCAAACCCCGTTCTCGGCGTTTGCCCTGGCTGAACTGGCCCAGCGTGCAGGTATCCCTAAAGGTGTGTTCAGCGTGGTCTCCGGCAGCGCCGGCGATATCGGCAGCGAGCTGACCAGCAACCCGATCGTGCGTAAATTGTCCTTCACCGGCTCCACCGAAATCGGTCGCCAGCTGATGGCCGAATGCGCCAAGGACATCAAGAAAGTCTCCCTGGAGTTGGGCGGCAACGCGCCGTTCATCGTGTTTGACGACGCGGACCTGGATAAGGCTGTCGAAGGCGCGATCATTTCCAAATACCGCAACAACGGCCAGACCTGCGTCTGTGCCAACCGCCTGTACATCCAGGATTCGGTGTACGACGCCTTCGCGGAAAAACTCAAAGTGGCCGTGGCCAAGCTCAAGATCGGCAACGGTCTGGAAGAAGGCACCACTACCGGCCCGCTGATCGACGAAAAAGCCGTGGCCAAGGTTCAGGAGCACATCGCTGATGCCCTGAGCAAAGGCGCCAAGCTGTTGGCCGGTGGCAAGGTCATGGAAGGCAACTTCTTTGAGCCGACCATCCTGGTCAACGTGCCGAAAGACGCTGCCGTGGCCAAGGAAGAAACCTTCGGCCCACTGGCGCCGCTGTTCCGCTTCAAAGACGAAGCCGAAGTGATCGCGATGTCCAACGACACCGAGTTCGGCCTGGCGTCCTACTTCTATGCCCGCGACCTGGGCCGTGTGTTCCGTGTGGCCGAAGCCCTGGAATACGGCATGGTCGGCGTCAACACCGGGTTGATTTCCAACGAAGTGGCGCCGTTCGGCGGCATCAAGGCCTCGGGCCTGGGCCGTGAAGGTTCCAAGTATGGGATCGAGGATTACCTGGAAATCAAATACCTCTGCCTGGGCATCTAAGCCAGGCACGAGCATGCAGTAAACGCAGAGGGCACGAGAGCGCTGTCCCTTTGCGTGTTTCAAACCGTAATTCGTAGTGGCCGGGAAAGCTGTGGCAGTCGATCATCGCATGCTGCCGTAGTTGCCTCCCCGCCACGTATTCCTTGGACCACGCCACCCGATGAGTGGCGAATGAGGACTTTATGAGCAAGACCAACGCATCCCTGATGAAACGCCGCGAAGCCGCTGTACCGCGCGGTGTTGGCCAGATTCACCCGATCTTCGCCGAATCCGCGAAGAACGCCACCGTGACCGACGTTGAAGGTCGCGAGTTCATCGACTTCGCCGGCGGTATCGCCGTGCTGAACACCGGCCACGTGCACCCGAAAATCATCGCCGCCGTGACCGCGCAGCTGAACAAGCTGACCCACACCTGCTTCCAGGTACTGGCCTACGAGCCTTACGTGGAACTGTGCGAAAAAATCAACGCCAAGGTGCCAGGCGACTTCGCCAAGAAAACCCTGCTGGTCACCACCGGTTCTGAAGCCGTTGAGAACGCCGTGAAAATCGCCCGCGCCGCCACTGGCCGTGCCGGTGTGATCGCCTTCACCGGCGCCTATCACGGCCGCACCATGATGACCCTGGGCTTGACCGGTAAAGTCGTGCCTTACTCGGCCGGCATGGGCCTGATGCCAGGCGGCGTATTCCGCGCGCTGTTCCCGAACGAACTGCACGGTGTGAGCGACGACGACGCCATCGCCAGCATCGAACGTATCTTCAAGAACGATGCCGAACCGCGTGATATCGCTGCCATCATCATCGAGCCGGTGCAGGGCGAAGGCGGTTTCTACGTCGCGCCAAAATCCTTCATGAAGCGCCTGCGCGAACTGTGCGACAAGCACGGCATCCTGCTGATCGCCGACGAAGTGCAAACCGGCGCTGGCCGTACCGGTACCTTCTTCGCCATGGAACAGATGGGCGTTGCTGCCGACCTGACCACCTTCGCCAAATCCATCGCCGGCGGCTTTCCGTTGGCCGGTGTGTGCGGCAAGGCTGAATACATGGACGCCATCGCTCCAGGCGGCCTGGGCGGCACCTACGCCGGTAGCCCGATCGCTTGCGCCGCTGCTTTGGCGGTGATGGAAGTGTTCGAAGAAGAACACCTGCTGGACCGTTGTAAAGCGGTCGGCGAGCGTTTGGTAACCGGCCTGAAAGCCATTCAAGGCAAGTACCCGGTGATCGGCGAAGTGCGTGCCCTGGGCGCGATGATCGCCGTGGAGCTGTTCGAAGAGGGCGACAGCCACAAGCCGAACGCCGCTGCCGTTGCCTCCGTGGTGGCCAAGGCGCGCGACAAAGGCCTGATCCTGCTGTCGTGCGGTACCTACGGCAACGTGTTGCGCGTGCTGGTTCCGCTGACCTCGCCGGACGAGCAGTTGGACAAAGGTTTGGCGATTATCGAAGAGTGCTTCTCCGAGCTGTAAGCGGATTGACCTGATCGACAGAAAAAACCCGCTTCGGCGGGTTTTTTTGTGGCCGATGCAACACATTCAGGCCTTGTTCATTGTACGTAGGCGGCTTGATTGTCTAAGGTGCAAGCATTGCCGATGGAGCGTGCTGGATGACTGCAGTTGATTTACCGGCTGTACCCCGAGTGTTGATTGCTGAAGCGGACCCTTGGTCGCGGGATTTGCTCAAGCAAGTGTTGTTGAACGTGCGCTGCGACGCACGGCTGGATGTATGTGGTGACGGGCAGCAAGCAGCGACGCTGTTGCGAGAAAAAACCTACGACCTGATCCTGGCGGATTGGGAGCTGCCGGGCATCGATGGTCTGAGCTTGCTGCGCAACGTACGCCAGCAGCGCCGTTCGCTGCCGTTTATCCTGCTGAGCAGTCGCAACGACAGTGCCAGCGTGCGCGAAGCCTTGCCGCTGGCGCCTACCGCGTACCTGACCAAACCGCTGAACATGGAAGGCCTGACCCAGCGCCTGCAAGACCTGCTGCTCAACGAAGGCGAAAGCGTGTATTGCGAAATTCCGCCGCTGGCGCCTGGCGTGACCTTGCCGGTGTTCCTGGAGCGGCGCCGCGAAGCCTCCGACGGCGCGCCGCTGCGCGTCGACGTGAAAGCCGCCGTGCAACACAGCCTTGAACCTGATGGCCTGGACCTCAAGCGCCTGGAAGACCAGGTGCGCATGGACCCACAAATTACCGCCGTACTGATCGCCGCCGCCAACAGCGCCGGGCATCACGGCACGCCGGTGCAAACCCTGTCGGCTGCGCTGCACAAGCTGGCGGCCGGGCAGAGCATGAACTTGATCCTGGGCCTGGCCCTCAAGCACAACGTGGTGCTGGGCGACCCGGCGCTGGTGGACTATGCCGAGCGCCACTGGCAGTTGTCAGAAGACACCGCCGACTACGCCCGCCGCCTGGCGCGCTTGCTCGAGCTGGACCACGAGCGCTGTTACTGCGCCGGCATCCTGCACCGGCTGGGTGACTTGGCGTTGCTGCGTTGCCTGGAGGATTGGCGCCAGGGCGGCGGGGCGTTGGATGACGAGGCGATTGGTGAGTCCCTTGATACCTTTGGTGCGGCCTACGGCTCGGCATTGCGTGCGCGCTGGCGCTTGCCGTTGGAGCTGCGCCAGTTGATTGCGGCGATCTATTCGCTCGAAGGCGGGGTGTATTCGCGTGAAGCGTTGGTGATGAACCTGGCGGCGCAGATGGCGCGCCTGACCGAGCACGAAGGGCTTGAGGCGCTGGCGAGGAGCAAGACTGCGCGGTTGCTGAGGGTCGGGTTGTCGGAGTTGATGCGAGTGCGCAAAAACTAGCTGGCAACGAGGATCAAGTGTGGGAGCGGGCTTGCTCGCGAATGCGGTGGATCAGTCAATATTTTCGGCGACTGGCACACCGCATTCGCGAGCAAGCCCGCTCCCACATTTTTGACCGAGTTCTAACTCGCTATGACGCGGTTCTTGCCCTGGCGCTTGGCCTCATACATGGCCGCATCAGCCCGCGCGAACAGGCTGTCCAGGGCTGAATCGTCTTCGCGCAAGTTGGCCAGGCCTTGGCTGACGGTCACCGTGAATTGCCGGCCTTCATAGCTGAAACTCAGCGCCTGGATTTCCTTGCCCAGCCGCTCGGCCACCTGCAACGCCATGTGCGGCGCACAACCGGGCAGTACGGCGGCGAATTCTTCGCCGCCAATGCGCCCGAACAGGTCGCCACGGCGCAATACACTGCGACCGCTCTCGGCGATACGCCGCAACACCTGATCGCCCTCCAGATGGCCGTAGGTGTCGTTGACGTCTTTGAAATCATCGATGTCCAGCAACAGGAACGCCAGCGGTGCGCCCTGGGCACAAGCGCTGTCGAAGGCCTGGTTGGCGCATTCGAAGAAGTGCCTGCGGTTGCTGCTTTGGGTCAGCACATCGGTGGTGGCGAGGCGGTGCAGTTCCAGCTCCATCTGTTTCTTTTCGGTGATGTCTTCGGCCATGCCGACCACAACCACCGGCTTGCCGGGCTGGACCTGCTGGTTGATATAGCACTTGTCGCTCAGCCAGCGAATTTGCCCGTCGGCGGTGATGATGCGGTACTCGCGGTCCTCCACGGCGCCTTGTTCCAGCACGCGGGCGAGGCTGTGTTCGGCATAGTCGAGGTCTTCGGGGTGAACGCTGTTGCGCCATTCGCGGTAGTCGGCGAGCAGCAAACCGGCCGTACGGCCAAATACCCGCTCATAGGCCGGGCTCACATACAGCACACGGCGCGTTTCCCAATCGATGGCCCACAGCACGGCATTTACACTGACCAGCAACGAACTCAGCAACTGCTCGCGTTCGCTCAACCGTTCGACTTCACCCTGGGCATGCATCAACGCCAACAGGGTTGCCGCCGCGGCCGGGCGGGGAGCCTCGGCAGCAGGGGCATCTGGCAGGTAGGGATGTTCGTGAACCATCGGTACAACTCTCTCTGGGCGCGCCGCAGGATGGAGCAGCGGTCACTACAAGGGTTCACCATGATGGCGAAGTGTTCTCTGAGAGAGGGTAAATGCAGTGAAGTTCCGTGAGCGGGCTAACTAAGAAATGGCGCCAAAAACCGGTGGTAAGCCAAGCCCTGTGCTGAATGGGTCGGTTTTAGTGAGCGGGCTTGTTGTGGCAACAAGCCCGCTCGCCACAGGAACGAGCGGGGTGTGCATGCCCGGTCAGACCGCTGCAGGGCGCAGCGAATAGGTCTTCAATTGATGGGCAAAATCGCGCAGTGACTGGATGCCGCTGGCTTCGGCCTCATGCACCCATTCCTTGATCGCGGCCAGCATGTCGTGGCCATTGGAACTGGTTTTCAGCCAGATCTGCTGCAACGCCAGGCGCTTCTCGTAGATCACTGTCAGCGCCTGGCTGTGCTCCAGCAGGCTCTGGATGCGCACGTGATGGCGGTCATCCAGCAAGCTGGTTTCACGCGACAGCAGGCGCTTGGCGCGGTGGAACTGGTGGCGCACCGAATGATCGACCTTTTCCAGCTCCTGCTTGACCAGTGGGCCGATCACCAACTTGCGGTACTGGGCCATGATCTGGAAGCGGTTGTTGAGGATCGCCATGGCGGTGTCCATGTCCAGGTGGCCTTTGCCCTCCACGCGGTGCGCGATAGGCGCCACGCGCTGCACCTTGGCCAGGCGCAGGAAGCTGAACACTTTGATCCACGCCCAACCCAGGTCGAACTCCCACTTCTTCACCGACAGCTTGGCCGAGTTGGGGTAGGTGTGGTGGTTGTTGTGCAGTTCTTCGCCGCCGACAATGATGCCCCACGGCACCAGGTTGGTCGCCGCGTCCCGGCATTCGAAATTGCGATAGCCCACGGCATGCCCCAGGCCGTTGATCACGCCGGCGGCCCAGAACGGAATCCACATCATCTGGATCGCCCAGATGGTGATGCCGATGGTGCCGAACAGCAGCAGGTCGATCACGCCCATGATCGCCACGCCCAGCAGCGGGTAAGGCGTGTAGATTTTGCGTTCGATCCAGTCATCCGGGCAGTTCTTGCCGTAGATGCGCAGGGTTTCGGGGTTTTCGGCCTCGGCGCGGTACAGCTCGGCACCTTTGCGCAACACGGTGGACAGGCCTTTGATGACCGGGCTGTGCGGGTCGTCGACGGTTTCGCATTTGGCGTGGTGTTTGCGGTGGATAGCGGTCCACTCGCGGGTGTTCTGCGCCGTGGTCAGCCACAGCCAGAAGCGGAAGAAGTGTTTCAGGCCGGCATTGAGCTCCAGGGAGCGATGGGCTGAATAGCGGTGCAGATAGACCGTGACCCCAACGATGGTCACATGGGTCATCAACAGAGTGACTGCAACCAGTTGCCAGGCTGACAAGTCAAGAAAACCGTTGTACCACATAGGCTGTATGGCCCTCAGATAAAGAAAAAAACAGCTCACGCATTATCACTAAGCCTACAGAGAAAACCAGCCGCCCTTTCAGATAGAAGTGACTGGATGTTTCTTATTCTATAATCCGCAGCCTTTGTGGGGCGATTTTGTTTTTTGGTAAGGATTACTGACTCTATGCTGTTTTCATACCGAGGTGCCCTGCGTGTGGGGCTGGTATATCTGCTGGTTTCCATTGTGTGGCTTCAGCTCAGCCACCACCTATTGATCGACTTTCTCGATGACCCGCGGGAGTTGGTCCGCTGGCTGCAGCTGCGCGACTATGTGTGGGTGGCCCTGAGCGCGGCGGCGATTTACTTGCTGTGCGCGCGTTTTGCCCGCACCCACCAGGTGCAGCAACCCCTGAAAGAAAACCGTGAGCGCCTGCGCCAGGCGGCTGCCGTGTTCGATTGCACCCGCGAAGGCGTGCTGGTCACCGACGCCGACGGGCTGATCGTGCACGTCAACCGGGCGTTTATGGAAATCACCGGCCACAGCCGCAAGGACGTCATGGGCGAGCGGCCGAGCCTGTTCAAGTCGGGGCGCCATTCGTCGAATTTCTACCTGCAGATGTTCCAGACCCTGGAGCAAACGGGCGAATGGAGCGGCGAAATCTGGAACCGACGCAAAAGCGGTGAAATTTATCCACAGTGGCAAACCATCCGCGTGATCCGCGATGACCACGGCAAGGTCAGCCACTACGTTGCGGTGTTTTCCGATATCAGCGCCATCAAGGATTCCCAGCACGAACTGGCGCACCTCGCCCACCACGACCCGCTCACCGACTTGCCCAACCGCCTGTTGTTCACTGACCGTGCCGAGCAGGCGCTGGCCTCGGCGCAAGTGCATAAACGCGGCTGTGCCTTGCTGCTGCTGGACTTGGACCATTTCAAGATCATCAACGACAGCCTGGGCCATAACGTTGGCGACCAGTTTCTCAAGGCCGTAGGCGAGCGGCTCAAAGGGCTGTTCGGCCCCGGCGTGACCTTGGCGCGCTTGGGGGGTGACGAGTTCGCTGTGCTGGCGGAAAGTTGTCCACAGGTGGTGCAGGCCGCCGCGATCGCGCAGCGCATGCTCGATGCGATGAAGGAGCCGTTCGTGTTTGATGGCAACCAGTTGTTTATCAGCGCCAGCATCGGCATCAGCCTGTTCCCCAGCGACGCGTTGAGCGCTGAACAGCTGCTGCGCAATGCCGATTCGGCGTTGTTCAAGGCCAAGAGCGCCGGGCGCGAAGGCTACGCGCTGTACACCGAAGAGCTGACCGCCCACGCGCAGAACCGCGTGGAAATCGCCAGCGAACTGCGCCGCGCCCTCGATCAGCAGGAACTGCGCGTCTACTACCAGCCGGTGTACGACCTGCGCGGCAGCCGCCTGGTCGGCGTCGAAGCGCTGGTGCGCTGGCAGCACCCGGCGCGCGGCTTGGTGCCACCGGGCGAGTTCATTCCGATTGCCGAGCGTACCGGGCTGATTGCCGACATCGACGCCTGGGTGATGGACCAGGCCTGCCGCCAGATGTGCCGATGGTTGGCCGATGGCGCACCGCTGAGCTTTATTGCGGTGAATGTTTCCAGCCGTCTGTTCGCCCGGCGCGAGCTGTACGAGCAAGTCGCCCAGGTGCTGCACGCCACCGGCCTCGACCCGGCGTTCCTGGAACTGGAAGTCACCGAAAGCGCGGTAATGGATGACCCGGAGGTCGCCCTTGAGCAACTGCACCGCCTGCGTGAGCTGGGCTTGCGCCTGGCCATCGACGATTTTGGCACCGGCTATTCCTCGCTGCTGCGCCTAAAGCGCCTGCCGGTGCAAAAGCTCAAGATCGACCAGGGCTTCGTCGCCGGGTTGCCGTGGGACGAAGACGACGCGGCGATTGTGCGCGTGGTGATCGCCCTGGCCAAAAGCATGGGCATGCAGGTGCATGCCGAAGGTATCGAGCAGGTTGAGCAGGCGCGGTTCTTGTTGGAGCAGGAGTGCGATATGGGGCAGGGGTATTGGTTTGGGCGGCCGATGCTGGCCAGTGAAATTGACTGGGAGCGTGCGCCCGCCATTCGATAGGCACAACTCGGTCAATGTGGGAGCCGGGCTTGCCCGCGATGAGCATAGGTATCTACACAACTTTCAAAGGCCGCCACATCCCTCTGTGGCGAGCGGGCTTGTCGAATCGTCGCACCGCCGCTCCCACATTTAATCTTCGCTGCTTTGGGCATTGCGTTCGCTTAACTGAACGGCATCAGGGCAAGCCCGCTCGCCACAAAAGCCCATCTGCTACAGATTTTGCGCTCACCGAAAGTTGTGTAGATACCTATCCCGCGATGAGGGACTTTCAAGCGAAATGTTCTGTGCCTGACACACCGCTATCGCGGGCAAGCCCGGCTCCCACAGGGTTCAGCAGCGCCTGGGTATGAGTATTTTCGGTACCAAAACCCGCGCAACCCCACGTCCTGCCAGAAAATTCTTTCTGGTTATATAAACATTCTTAAATAGTATTTTTAAGAATATCCGCGCTTATCTACTATCGCCCTCACGCCGCAAGCAGTGCCGCCACTGCCAGGCACTATTCATTTCAGGAGCGAGACCATGAGCGCATCTCTACGTAGCGTCGACGGCCAGGACGAAGCAGCCATTTTGCGTGAGATCCAGAGCGCCTTGCGCGACCTGCGGTTTGGCGCGGTGGAAATCACTGTGCACAACGCCCAAGTGGTACAGATCGAACGCAAGGAAAAATTCCGTTTGCAAAACCCGGGTAACAAACCGAGCTAAGCACTCACGGCGATAGACCCCCGCATCTATAAGAAAAGCCAACACCAAGAATTCTCAGGAGCCTTCTATGTCGTCGATTCGCCGTTACGCCCTGGCCGCACTGGCCAGCGCCGTGTTTGCCGGTTCCGCTGTTGCCAAGGACTACGAGTTGCTCAACGTCTCGTACGACCCTACCCGTGAGCTGTACCAGGACTACAACGCTGAGTTCACCAACCACTGGAAACAGTCCCACCCCGGCGACAACGTCAAGATCCAGCAATCCCACGGTGGTTCGGGCAAACAAGGCCGGGCAGTGATCGACGGCCTGCGCGCCGACGTGGTGACCCTGGCCCTGGCCGGCGACATCGACGAAATCGCCAAATTGGCCAAGACCCTGCCGGAAAACTGGCAAACCCGACTGCCGGACGCCAGCACCCCGTACACCTCGACCATCGTGTTTTTGGTGCGCAAGGGCAACCCTAAAGGCATCAAGGATTGGGGCGACCTGATCAAGAAAGACGTTTCCGTGATCACCCCGAACCCGAAAACCTCCGGCGGTGCGCGCTGGAACTTCCTCGCCGCCTGGGCCTACGGCCTCAAAGCCGGTGGCAGCGAAGCCAAGGCCCAGGAATACGTGAAAGAACTGTTCAAGCACGTGCCGATTCTCGACACCGGCGCTCGCGGTTCGACCATCACGTTCGTCAACAACGGTCAGGGTGACGTGTTGCTGGCCTGGGAAAACGAAGCCTTCCTGGCGCTGAAAGAAGACGGCGGCGCCGACAAGTTCGACATCGTCGTGCCTTCCCTGTCGATCCTCGCCGAGCCGCCAGTGGCGGTGGTCGACAAGAACGCCGAGAAAAAGGGCAACACCGAAATCGCCACTGAATACCTCAAGCACCTGTACAGCCCCGCTGGCCAGGAGATTGCGGCGAAGAACTTCTACCGCCCACGCGATGAAAAAGTCGCCGCCAAGTACGCCCAGCAGTTCCCGAAACTGGACCTGGTGACTATCGACAAAGACTTCGGCGGCTGGAAAACTGCCCAACCGAAATTCTTCAATGACGGTGGCGTGTTCGACCAGATTTACTCGGCGCAGTAAGCCAAAGTACCTGTAGGGGCCTGATTTTCTGTAGGCGCTGGGCTTCTATGGGAGCTGGCTTGTCGAATCGTCGCACCGCTGCGATAGCATCACCGCGGTGTGACTGACACACCAAGGTGCCTGTATCGCGGGCAAGTCCGGCTCCCACAGAAAAGCCGGCCCCCACAGAAAGCGCGCTCCTACCGTGGTTTCTACCTTTTAACCAAGGAGTCTTATGTCGCGTCGTACTTCCCCCGTCATACCCGGCTTCGGGCTGACGCTGGGCTACACCGTGGTGTACCTCAGCCTGATCGTACTCATCCCCCTGGCGGCGATGTTTGTACACGCCGCTCAACTCACTTGGGATCAGTTCTGGGCCATTATTTCCGCACCACGCGTGCTGGCGGCGTTGAAACTGAGTTTCAGCACCGCGTTGTACGCTGCGCTGATCAACGGCGTGATCGGCACGCTGCTGGCTTGGGTGCTGGTGCGCTACACCTTCCCCGGCCGCAAGATCATCGATGCGATGATCGATCTGCCCTTTGCCCTGCCCACGGCGGTTGCCGGTATTGCGCTGACCGCGTTGTACACGCCGACCGGCCTGGTCGGCCAGTTCGCCGCTGACCTGGGCTTCAAGATCGCCTACAGCCCGTTGGGCATCACCCTGGCGCTGACCTTCGTCACGCTGCCTTTCGTGGTGCGCACGGTGCAGCCGGTGTTGGCCGATATCCCCCGGGAAATCGAAGAAGCCGCCGCCTGCCTAGGTGCCAAGCCGTTGCAGGTGTTCCGCTACATCCTCGTGCCCGCATTGCTGCCCGCCTGGCTGACCGGCTTCGCGCTGGCCTTTGCCCGTGGCGTGGGTGAGTACGGGTCGGTGATTTTCATCGCCGGCAACATGCCGATGAAAACCGAGATCCTGCCGCTGCTGATCATGGTCAAGCTCGACCAATACGACTACCGCGGTGCCACCTCCATTGGCGTGTTGATGCTGGTGGTTTCCTTTGTCTTGCTGCTGCTGATCAACTTGTTGCAGCGGCGCATCGAACGTCCATAAGGAGGCGCGGAACATGTCCCAATCGTCTATTTCCGCTGCGTCCTCGGCCAACGCTGCCCGTCGTGGCAGCGCGGTGTCCCGGCGCATCCTGATCAGCCTGGGCTGGCTGGTGTTCTTCCTGTTCCTGCTGCTGCCGCTGTTTATCGTGGTGTCCCAGGGCTTGAAGAATGGCCTCGGCGCGTTCTTCACCGCCATCCTGGAACCCGACGCGCTATCCGCACTGAAACTCACAGTAATCGCCGTGTTGATTTCTGTGCCGCTCAACGTGGTGTTCGGCGTCAGCGCCGCGTGGTGCGTGAGCAAGTACTCGTTCCGTGGCAAGAGCATCCTGGTCACGCTGATCGACTTGCCGTTCTCGGTATCGCCGGTGATCGCGGGTTTGGTCTATGTGCTGATGTTCGGCGCCCAGGGTTTCTTCGGCCCATGGCTGCAAGACCACGACATCCAGATCGTGTTCGCCTTGCCCGGCATCGTACTGGCAACCATCTTCGTCACCGTGCCGTTCGTGGCCCGTGAACTGATCCCGCTGATGCAGGAGCAGGGCACCCAGGAAGAAGAGGCGGCGCGCTTGCTCGGCGCCAATGGCTGGCAGATGTTCTGGCATGTGACCGTGCCGAACATCAAATGGGGCCTGATTTACGGCGTGGTGCTGTGTACCGCACGGGCCATGGGTGAGTTCGGTGCGGTGTCGGTGGTGTCCGGCCACATTCGCGGCGTGACCAACACCTTGCCGCTGCACGTCGAGATCCTCTACAACGAATACAACCACGTTGCCGCGTTTGCCGTCGCGAGCCTGTTGCTGATCCTGGCGCTCTTCATCCTGCTGCTCAAGCAGTGGAGCGAGAACCGTATCAACCGCCTGCGCAAAAGCGCCGGTGAGGAATAAGTCATGTCGATTGAAGTCCGTAATGTCAGCAAGAATTTCAACGCCTTCAAGGCCCTGAACAGCATCAATCTGGACATCCAGAGTGGCGAGCTGGTGGCGTTGCTGGGCCCGTCCGGCTGCGGCAAGACCACTTTACTGCGCATCATCGCCGGCCTGGAAACCCCGGATGACGGCAGCATCGTGTTCCACGGTGAAGACGTGTCCGGCCACGACGTGCGTGATCGCAACGTCGGCTTTGTATTCCAGCACTACGCGCTGTTCCGCCACATGACCGTGTTTGACAACGTCGCCTTCGGCCTGCGCATGAAGCCGAAAAACCAGCGCCCGAACGAGAGCCAGATTGCGGTCAAGGTGCACGAGCTGCTGAACATGGTGCAGTTGGATTGGCTGTCTGATCGCTACCCGGAGCAACTCTCCGGTGGCCAGCGCCAGCGTATCGCCCTGGCCCGCGCCTTGGCGGTAGAGCCCAAAGTGCTGCTGCTGGACGAACCCTTCGGCGCCCTCGACGCCAAGGTGCGTAAAGAGCTGCGCCGCTGGCTGGCGCGCCTGCACGAAGACATCAACCTGACCTCGGTATTCGTGACCCACGACCAGGAAGAGGCCATGGAAGTCGCCGACCGTATTGTGGTGATGAACAAGGGTGTGATCGAACAGATCGGCTCACCGGGTGACGTCTACGAAAACCCGGCCAGCGATTTTGTGTACCACTTCCTGGGTGATTCCAACCGTCTGCATCTGGGCGAGGACAAGCACGTGCTGTTCCGGCCGCATGAAGTGTCGCTGTCGCGGCATGAGTTGGAGGATCACCACGCGGCTGAGGTGCGTGATATTCGGCCGTTGGGCGCTACCACTCGGGTAACGCTCAAGGTCGAAGGCCAAAGCGAACTCATCGAGGCTGAAGTGGTGAAAGACCACGACAGCCTGACCGGCCTGGCCCGTGGCGAGACCCTGTTCTTTAAACCCAAGGTCTGGCAAAAAGCTTAAGCACCCTGCAAAAAACCAATGGGGAAGCTGGCTTGTCGAATCGTCGCACCGCTGCGATAGCATCACCTCGGTGTGACTGAAGCACCGAGGTGCCTGCATCGCGGGCAAGCCCGGCTCCCACATTGAATCTCTATTAACCCTTAGACCGCTGCCCTTTTTCCGCGCACCGCCACCGGCCCTGACCGCTGCTCAATCTGCTGCTTAAGCCCCTGGCGCAACCCCAGCAAAAACGCCAACTCCGCCACCACAAACAACGGCCCGACGATCAGCCCCGACACGTCATCCACAAACGCGGGCTTTTTGCCCTCGTAATAGTGGCCGACAAACTGGATCACCCAGCCCACCACAAACATCCCAATGCCGCTGCTGAGCCACACCAGCGTGCTCTGCGCCGCCAGTACATGCCCGGCCCACACCGACAAGCCCATCAACAGCGTCATCAGCACGCCCAGCGCCAGTTCCAGGCGCAGGTAAAACCACGCCGAGAACAACGCGAGCAGCACCGCTGGCGACAGCCAGAGGCCGCCCACTGCCCATTCGGGGCGTGACAGCAGCACGGCCACGGCGACCACAATCAGTGGGATGCCGATAAAGTGGCTGGCGATATTGCGTGGGTCGCGGTGGTAGGCGGCGTATTGACTGAGGTGGTCGACGAGGCTTTTCATTGTTGTTCCTCCTGTAGGATGCTTGATCATGCCCTGCCAGCCTGCGCCTGACTGTCAGCTGGGCGACAATCATCGGAGTTCTCATGGGCACAGAGAAATGGCACTCGCGGCTGGCCACGGGTCATTGGTTCAGCCACTTGCCTGCCTCGTTTCAGCATAGCCTGCTGGCCCACGCCCGGCAGCGGCAGCTGGCGGCGGGGCAATACCTGTTCAAGCGCGGCGACCCGCCGTGTGGCCTGTATGCGGTGCTCGACGGCACCTTGCGCATCAGCGCGGTGAATGAGCATGGCAAGGAAGCGCTATTGAGCCTGGTGGAGCTGCCGTACTGGTTTGGCGAAATCTGCCTGTTCGACGGCCTGCCGCGCACCCATGACGCCTGCGCCGTGGGGCCATGCACGCTGTTGCAGGTGCCGCAGCAGGCGCTGCTGAACATCCTCGATGAGTCCCCGCAATACTGGCGCGACCTGGCCTTGTTGATGAGCCAGAAGCTGCGCCTGAGTTTTATCAATATCGAGCAACTGAGCCTGATGCCGGCCTCGGTGCGGCTGGCGCACCGCTTGTTGATGATCGTTGAAGGTTACGGCGATACCGAACACGCAAAAAGCATGGTGCAACTGCCCCAGGAAGACTTGGCGGCGCTGTTGAGCCTGTCGCGCCAGACCACCAACGCCTTGCTCAAGGACTTGCAAGCCCAGGGCATCGTGCGCCTGGGTTATGGCGAGATCGAAATCCTGGATGCCCAACGACTGCGTGAGGCGGCGCACACCTGAGGGTGGTAGCCTGCAAGCCTGATTAATCGAGGTATGTTATGCGCGTCCTGTTAGTGGAACACGAATCCGAAGAGGCACAGCGGATGGCCCAAGGCTTGAACGAGGCCGGCTACAGCGTCGAAGTCGCGGCCAATGGCATGGCGGCGTTGCGTTTAGTGGAGAGCGCCGACTACGAGCTGGTGATTCTGGATGTGATGCTGCCGGGCTTGAATGCCTGGAAGTTGCAGCAGGCTATTCGGTTGAAGGGTGCCACGCCGGTGTTGTTCCTGACCACGACGGGCGGGATTGAAGACCGTCTGCGTGGGTTGGAATTGCATGAGGATGATTATTTGCTCAAGCCGTTTGATGCCCGTGCATTAGCGGCTCGATCAGCCAAGCTGTTGCGTCGAGATCGAGGCCGCTGACAGGTGCATACCTGTCAAGTTTGACAGTAGATGAACGATGATCGGAATAGCACACTTGAGTTGTCAATTTTGACGCTCAAGGAATTAACATCATGTCAACTACTACTTCCGGCAGGGATACTGCTCCTGTTGTTATATCTCCGGCCCAAAATGGCAGGTATTCGCAAATGGTCGAGTTTTCGGGTACTGGCGCTCCGGGTTGGCTCGTCTGGCTTACACTCGTTCCAATTGATGCAGCTAATCAACAGCTCCAAGGTGCTCTCGTCGATCCGGGGGGGAAATGGAAATTTACCCAAAGAATTGACCGTGGCATTAAATCGGTAATTGCCTTTCAAAGCTTTAACCGTGAGCGATCCCCACTTTCGGGCATCATCAAATTCACGGTGTTGTAGTTCACTGGCTAGGCTAGTGGACGGGTGGCCGAGAGGGAGCAATAAGTTTGGGGCGCAGTTACCCCACACTTTCCCGAAAATGCCCCGGCGTCATCCCCGTCCAGCGCTTGAACGCCCGGCTGAAGCTGCTAGTGTCGGCAAACCCGAGCAAATGACTGATCTCGGCCAATGAGCACTGCGGGTCCCGCAGGTGCAGCAGCGCCAAATTCTCCCGGCACTCATTGAGCAACGCATCAAACCGGCACCCTTCATCCGCCAGATGCCGCTGCAAACTGCGCAAACTCAAGTGCAGCGCCTGGGCAATCCGTTCGGCACTCGGTTCACCTTCCGGCAATTGCGCCTCAATGGCCGCGCGGACCTTGCGCTCCCAGGTCAGCGGTTGCAGTTGGGCGAGAGTGCGTTTGAGCACGGTTTCGTTGTGTTCGGCCAGCTCCGGGTTGGCGTCATCCAGGTGGCTGTCGAAGTCATGCGCGGCAAACTCCAGGCGGTCTTCTTCGGCGCCAAAGAAGACCGGCGCGCGGAAGACCGTGTGCCAGGGCTTGGGGTCAATGGGTTGCGGACGGCGCAAATAAACAGCCAGCGGCGCGTATTCACGGCCCAGCCGATTACGGCAAGTGCGCACATAAATTGCCGCAAACGCATCAATCGCTTCCAGCGCCGGTGCCGGGTTGCCCGGCGGTTGCAGCAGGCGAAAACGGTAGCGTTCGCCGTCTCGGCTAAGTTCCAGCGTCAGGGCATCGCTGACCACCTGGTGGTAGCGCACGATCCGCTCGAACACCTCGCGCAAGCTGCCGCTGGCCACCAATGCATAACCCAGTGCATGAAAGGTGGTGGGGCTGACGAACCGCGACACCCGCAAGCCGATCGCCGGATCACCGCTGGCCTGCACCGCCAGCGCCCACAACCGCGTGGTCGCCGACAGCGGGTAGCGCGCGTTAGGGTCATCCATCTGCTGCGGGTCGAGCCCGGCCTGGGCGCACAGCGCGGCGCTGTCGAGGTCCAGGGCATCGAGCTGCTTGCGCAGGGCGCGGGTCCAGCTGGCGAGTGAGGTGGCTTCGGTCATGACGATTGGCGCTTGCGGTCAACAAGTTGGCGTCCGCGGCTAGCGTCCTGCCAGATCGCTTGGGGCAGGATGGACGTATCAATGAACAAGAGAATGGAAGCATGGACGGTACTTGTGCAAGCCCCCAACAGATGAACGCGCAACAACGCTCAGCGCATATCCGCGAAGTGGTGCTGGCCGAGGGCGTCAGGTTGCGCCAGCAGCACCCCTGGCTGCTGCATCAGGACGCGCTGGGCGCGGGCATCCTGGCGTTTGCGCTGGTCGGCATGCTCGGCTCGGCGGCGCTCTACATCAGCGGCCATATGGCTTGGTGGGTGTGCCTGCTGCTCAACGCCTTCCTCGCCTCGCTGACCCACGAGCTGGAACACGACCTGATCCACAGCATGTACTTTCGCAAGCAGCGCCTGGCGCACAACCTGATGATGGGGCTGGTGTGGCTGGCGCGGCCGAGCACCATCAACCCGTGGATACGCCGGCACCTGCACCTCAATCACCACAAGGTGTCGGGCACCGAGACCGACATGGAAGAGCGCGCCATCACCAACGGCGAGCCCTGGGGCATCGCGCGGTTGCTGATGGTGGGCGACAACCTCATGTCAGCCTTCATCCGCATGCTGCGCGCCAAAACCTGGAAGCACAAATTCAACATCCTCAAGCGTGCGCTGCTGGTGTACGCCCCGCTGGCACTGCTGCATTGGGGCGCGTGGTATGTGTTTTTGGGCTTTCATGCGGCCAATGGCATTGCCAGCCTGATGGGCGCGCCGATCGAGTGGTCAGCCGGCACCTTGCAGATGATGCAGGTGATCGACATCGCCGCCGTGGTGATCATTGGCCCTAACGTGTTGCGCACCTTTTGCCTGCACTTTGTCAGCTCCAACATGCACTACTACGGGGACGTGGAGCTGGGCAATGTGATCCAGCAAACCCAAGTGCTGAACCCGTGGTGGATGTGGCCGCTGCAAGCGTTCTGCTTCAACTTCGGCAGCACCCATGGCATTCACCATTTTGTGGTGAAAGAGCCGTTTTACATCCGCCAGATGACGGCCAAGGTGGCGCATAAAGTGATGCGCGAAATGGGCGTGCGCTTCAATGATTTCGGCACCTTTGCCCGGGCCAATCGGCTTGAACGCCAGGAGCGTTCGCAGCCCCGGCTTAATCCGGCTGAAACGGCGATGCGCTGAGTGCCGCGCCGGTTTTGTCCGCCAGGAAACCCAACCACGGCTTGCCGGGGTGGCGCGCACCGGCTAAACCCATGGCGGATGCGGCCTTTAATGCGGCTCGTGGGATGCCATCAGCGTTTGTACCGTTTGGGGAAGCAATAGTGCCAAACGATGAGTCCCCACGTAGCGGCTTTCCCGTGCGCCCTCAAATACAATGAGCAAATTGATAGCCAGTACCTCGTGGTTCTTGAAGCCTGCGGCACGGCACATCCCGATCAGATGATCGAGGTGTATGTGCTTGATCTCATCAAGCGCCACTCGCGCTGGATGTTCAGCATCGCTGACATCTAGTGCCTTATCCATGAGTTTGCAGGTCGGTTCGTCTGGCGACTGGATATAGGCATACATCATTTCTAACCAGCCGTTGAGTTCTCCACGCGGATCATTCAGATGCGCCTCGTGCAAGGCTTTCCACGCAGCTTCACTCGCTTTGTGATGCTCTCGAATGGTGGCTTCAATCAACATCTCCTTAGAGGCAAAATGCCGATACAAGGTCATTTTGTTGCTCTGCGCTGCTGCTGCAATCGCCTCAACGCCGACGGCGTGAATGCCGTATTTGTGAAACATCTCGCCTGCAGCACGCAAGATTCTCTCTCGCGGCGGAATTGAACTCGCCAATTTTTCGGCAGGCGGTACCTGGTCCGTTGAAGTGTTAGCCATCACATAACGCCTATTTTTTGGTATAGGTCCCGCTGCACTTGACATGTTACTTACCGGTAAGTAACATCGTGTGTAAGAGGGTAATTATCGCGCGGACTATACCGTGAATCTGGCTAGCGTTGCGCTGGGGGAGGCGATCGCTCAGGGGAAATACAGGCTTGGCGACTAAGGCTTAGGTGGCATCAAGCTCACTGCCGCAGGGGTGTTGTCGGTTTTGTATAGCGATGCCATCCCATCGACCATAGGCGTCGAGGATGTTTGGTGTGGCCAGGCCGTGCAATCGGATTTAGCGGTGAAGCTGAAAGGGTAGTTAAAAAAGAATCTGTGTCAGTGGTTTCTTTGGGCGCACTCTTTAGTTTGAGAGTGTGTAGGGCAACCGCTTTTTCAAGAATGTTATTCAGGTGTGTTGTTGTTATGGGTCTGTGTTACGGGCGTTTACATAGCCCGTGCAGAGGTTGCCCTTGAGTCTGCCGAATATGCTTTAGTTGGTTCAATCGTCGTGCTGGACTGTTGGTCGGTGATTGGGTTTTGTTTTTAAAGTTTGGTCTTTCTCTAAATATAGTCTTGATGGCCTGAGTATTAATCCGTTCAGCGACTCACGTGTATAAGCCAACGTTACTGCCTAACTAGGTGGCCGGGTCACCTCTTGATGGCGCTTAAAAAACAGGGATGAAAAATGAATATATTTTCTCTTTCGAGACTTGTTAGTGGAAGGTTTATTCTCTCGTTTTGGGCAGTTTCATTAAGTATTTTTAATTATGCTGATGCAGGCGTGTTGGATCCTTATATTGGCATGCAGACGGGAAGTTCATCACCTTGCATTAATGCGCCTGGGGCTGCGTGGCGAGGCGGTTGTGCGAAGTGGAGCTCTACCGCAACTGATGTTATGGGGTTGAAGTTAGCTTATCTTTCGTCAGCGTCGTCCGAGACCGGAGGGGGCGTGTGGGCAGGATCAAAAAGTAGTGGTCTTTGGTTTGGTGGCGGCCCTTCTGGAGAGAACAGTGTGGTGGTCAACGCTGACGGTACGACCGTCTCGGGGGCGAACATAACGTTGAAATCCACTCAAGGTACGGTAGATGTTTCCAGCGCCAAAATAACTAATTTGTCTGCCGGAGATATTTCCTCGGCCAGTCAGGAAGCCGTCAACGGCAGTCAGTTGTCTGCTACCAATACGACTGTAGAAGGCCTTGGCACTACGGTGAACAACATCGTCAATAACGGTTCGGGGATCAAGTATTTCCATGCCAACTCGACGGCTCCCGATTCAAATGCAGTCGGTACCAACAGCCTGGCGGCGGGGCCGCTAGCTGTCGCCGATGGCATCGCCTCGACGGCTGTCGGCTACAACACGTCCGCAACCGGACTGGACACCACGGCTCTGGGCGCCAATGCTTCGGCAGCAGGTATTCGAGCGATTTCGGTGGGCAATACGTCGGCGGAAGGTGACGGTAGCATCGCGATCGGTGGTACGGGGGCGACGAATAGCAGCTTCAAACCAACGGCAACGGGTCAGGATGCTATCGCCATCGGTGCCAGTAATACGCAAGCGCTGGGGAATCGGGCTGTCTCCGTAGGCCGCGATACGTGGGCTAACGGTGATAACGCTACTGCCGTGGGTTACGACTCCGAAGCGTTAGGTGCCAATTCGGCCGCTTTAGGCTTCAACGCGACAGCGCGTGCCGATAACTCGATAGCGATCGGTACACAGGCCATCGCCAGTGTTATCAACGGTATCGCGATAGGCGAGGGCGCCAATGTCGACACCGCCAACAGTATTGCGCTGGGTAATGGTGCCGCCACCGCCGCGGCCAATGCCACCACCGGTGGCACCCTCAACGGCACGGCCTACACCTACGCCGGCGGCGCGCCAGTGGGTGTACTCAGCCTGGGCACAGCGGGCAATGAACGGCAAATCACCAACGTAGCGGCCGGCCAAGTCACGGGGACCAGTACCAATGCCGTGAACGGTAGCCAATTGTTCGCCACCAATACAGCAGTCGATGGCCTTGGCACTTCGGTGAACAACATCATCAACAACGGTACGGGGATCAAGTATTTCCACGCCAATTCGACCTTGGCCGATAGCTCCGCGACGGGCATCGACAGCGTGGCCATTGGTCCACAATCGGTAGCGGGTGGCGCGCAGTCCTTCGCGGCCGGCACCGGTGCAGTGGCAAACGCAACGGGCAGCGTTGCCCTGGGTAACCAGAGCAGCGTGCAAGTGCTGGGCGGTGTGGCGCTGGGCCAGGGCTCGGTCTCGGACCGTGCCATCGCGCCCTCCACCGGTTTGATTCCAGTGGGTAATGGCACCATTCGCTACGACACCTCCGACGCAACCTTATTAGGCGCCGTATCACTGGGTAAAACTGGCCAGTACCGTCAACTCACCAACGTAGCGGACGGTACCAGCGCCCAGGATGCCGTGACGTTGCGCCAACTGACCGGCGCGATTGGCTCGATCAGTACCACCGGTACGATGTACTTCCACGCCAACTCAACCAACCCGCAAGACGCGCTGTCGGTGGGGCAGGAATCGATTGCCGTCGGCCCGGCCACCATGGTCAATGGCGATAACGGTATCGGCATCGGCAACCAAGCCACCGTTGGCCAGGCAGGTGCTGGCGGCATTGCGATTGGTCGCAATACTCAGGTACTGCTGGCCTCCGGCATTGCCCTCGGTTCCCAGGCCCAGGCTCAGGGCGAGCAGTCGCTGGCTCTCGGTGCCGGTGCGGTGGCCAGTCAAGCCACCAGCATCGCGCTGGGCTCCAATTCGGTCACCACGGTTGGCGCCCAGAACGGCTACACCGCTTACGGCCTGAGCACACCGCAGACGTCTGTCGGCGAGTTGGGCATTGGCACCGTGACGGGTAATCGCAAAATCACCGGCGTAGCAGCGGGCTCAGCGCCGAACGATGCGGTGAACGTAGAGCAACTGACGGCAGTGGGTGACCAAGTGGCGCAAAACACCACCAGCATCACCAACCTCGGCGGGCGGGTCACCTCCATTGAGGGCAATATCAACAACATCACCAACGGTGGTGGCGTGAAGTACTTCCACGCCAACTCTACCCAGGCTGACTCGGTAGCCAGCGGCGTGGACTCGGTGGCGATCGGCGGCAATGCCAGTGCTTCGGGCAATGGCGCGGTAGCCTCGGGCAAGGGGGCCCAGGCGTCGGGCACTGCGTCAGTGGCCTCAGGCAACGGTGCCCAGGCAACCGGTGCAGGGGCGGTGGCGCTCGGCAATGGCGCCATGGCGAGTGCCGATGGCAGCGTAGCCGTTGGCCAAGGTGCCAGTGACAACGGCCGCGGCGCGGAGAACTACCTCGGCCAATACTCCAATGCCGGCAACGCCAGTGTGGGCACGGTTTCGGTGGGCAATGCCGCCACAGGCCAGACCCGCACGATCAGCAACGTTGCCGATGGCCGGTTGGCCACCGATGCGGTCAACGTGCGGCAACTCGATGGTGCGGTGGCCGAGTCCAAGCAGTACACCGACGATTCGCTGAAAACCGTCAACACCAACATCGGGAACGTGACGGGTGCCATCACCGCCGTGGATAACCGGGTCACCCAGGTAGAAAGCAATGTCACCAAGGTGCAGAACGGCACCGACGGCATGTTCCAGGTGAACAACACCGGTGCTGGCGCCAAACCTTCCGCCACGGGTGCCAACGCAGTTGCCGGTGGTGCTGGCTCGGTGGCTTCCGGCAATAACAGTGCAGCAGTCGGCACCAATGCCAAGGCGTCCGGGGCCAACGCCGTGGCTGTTGGTAACGGCGCCAGCGCCACGGGGAGCAACAGTACGGCCCTGGGCGCCAACTCGGTGGCGGATCGCAATAACAGCGTCTCGGTCGGTGTGAAGGGCAGCGAACGGCAGATCACCAATGTGGCGGCCGCCACCCAGGGCACTGACGCGGTGAACTTCGATCAGCTCAATAAAAGCGTGTCGAACGTTACCAACAACGTGAATGCCTACACTGACCAGCGCTACTCGGAACTCAAGCGTGACCTGAAGAAACAGGACGCCACCTTGAGCGCGGGGATCGCCGGCGCCATGGCCATGGCGAGCCTGCCACAGCCCTACTCACCCGGCGCGAGCATGACGTCTATCGGTGCAGCCAATTATCGTGGGCAATCGGCGCTGTCGTTTGGTGTATCGAGCATCTCCAGGAATGGCCATTGGGTCGGCAAACTTCAGGCTACGACTAATACCCAGGGTGATGCGGGTGTGGGCGTTGGTGTCGGCTACCAGTGGTAAGGCTTAGTACCGAACGACCAGGCTGCGCCCGTGCAGCTTGGCGCTATCCATAACTGCCCAAGGCTAATGCCCTATGTCGTTGTTCAAGATGTCTGGATGGTTGCTCCCTGTGGTGTTGCTTATCGGCTGTGATAACGGCTCTCATACTGTCGCCACCCAAGGTAAACAAGGCGTAGCGCTGCCGGCACTGCCAATTATTCAAGGCGCTGTCATGTCGCTGGTGCCAATGCCCGATGGTCAGCGCAATGAATTGATGATGAGCCAGGTCTGTGCGTTGGCACGCGGCGAAAGCACGCAGCAGCAGGTGGCTCAGAACCTTTTGCAACAAGGCATTGACCTGAGTCGCGTGCCTCAACAAGGCCACCCGCTGTCGTTACTGGTTGATCCGGATCTGTCTCGGCGCATCACCGCGTGTGCGGCCTACATCGCCACCTCAGTGATGATGCTGCCAAAAACGTCCGAGTTCATGGTGGAGGCAAACACCGCGCCCGTTTCGGGCAAGAAGAAGCTGAACGTCGACTCGCAAAAACTCAACTATTTCCTGGGCATACAACTGGCCATCGCGAAAGCCGATGCTTACTTTTTCGCGCTGATTGCCACCCGACTGGAGAAGACCTCAGGCCTGACGCTGGAGCAATACACTCAGCAGGCCAAAATACAGTTCGTGGCCATCGCCCCGCTGTACTTGCAGCGGGTCAAGGACCTTTATGCACAGGGGCAGAATGTCCAGTACTCGTTGGTTGAGTATTCCGATAGCAACTTCAAGTTCACCAGCAACAATGGCTATCTTTTTGAGTTCGGATACGACGGGCTGAACCTGAGTTTCAACCGAATGCCTTGGTATGGAGCGGGGAAGCTGTTGGGTAAAAGCTACTTGCTGGAGGTTGATTGTTTTGCCAAACACGCCATCGAAAAAAAACATAGGCGCAACGCATAGTTGGATTCGTTGCCATGCTGCGTGCGATAGCTTCCTGGCATGTGGTTTAGTGTTAATCAACTATGTCAGAACATTGGGCTGGGCGTGATTCAATCGTTGCCGTTTGGCCAGAAAGCCAGTGTGACCTCCTACGTTTTTCGAAAAAAAATTACAAACACTGTAATGCATCGCTTTGATCTAACTCTACGTCCGTAACTCTCATTGTTATTAAGGAAAAACCCCCATGCACTCATCACTGTATTCCCGTTTTCTTCGTCAGCCGTTTGAGGTCGAGTTCATGCGCTGGGTGCTGGTTTTGATATTTCTGATGTTTGGCTACACAAAATGGTTTGATTACGAAGCCCAGGCTTTGATTCCGCTGATTAGTAACAGCCCCCTCCTTTCTTGGATGTACGGTGTGTTTGGCATTCAGGGCGCGAGTTATGCGCTAGGCACAGCTGAATGGGCGATCGGTCTGAGTCTGGCCATCGGCGCATGGTCATCGAGAGTCACACTGATTGCCGCGGCGGCCTCCTCTGTGACTTATCTGACAACCGCCAGTCTGCTCCTGACCACTCCGGGTGGGTGGGAGGCTTCGGCCGGAGGTTTCCCCGCCATGGGCGGCGCCACCTCTTTCCTGATCAAGGATCTGGTGTTGATGGCCGGCTCGTTGGTGCTGCTCAAGAACGCGGCGCAACAATTGACGGCACGCGCCAAACAGACTGATAGGGAGCATGCAGCGCTCTAGCCTAAAACCGTCACTGGTCCACTACAGCAACAGGTGGACCAGCGATTAGAACGGAACTCAAGATCAAGTACTTCGATTATTTCTACCTTGAAGGAAAACGAACGATGCAGTGAGAACGTTCTCACCGGCAGCGTTTCTAGGAGGATGTATGGCTCGAGTAGTGCCCTATGGGCTGATGATGGCGGCGGTAGCCTTGGCGGGGACCTATGCCCTGGCTGGAACCTTTGAGAAGCAATCCAACGATGTCGGACAGCCTCTCCCAGCTGTGAAGCTCGTGTTTAACGAAGACGGTGAGGCGGCCCTCCCGAAAGGCTACCGCTCGTGGGTGCACGCCTATGCCGCGTGGGAATCTATCACTGTAACTCCCCTGGACAGCACCGTAACGAAGACGCCCGAATTCCATAGCGTCTATGTTGAGCCAAATGCCTATCGCGCCTTCATGAAAACAGGGAAATGGCCGGAAGGCTCTCTGATGGTCAAGGAGTTCAGTATCACGAGTATTGATCCGAAGAACTGCGATGGTCCGCCAGCTTATCTTTGCAACCTCGGTAGCAGTAAGGTCATTTTTGCCCACGGGCAAACAGGGCTCAGCCTAATGCTCAAGGACAGCAAACGCTATCCCGACGAGCCAGGCGGTTGGTCGTACTTCAGTTTTGGGCATCAGGCGCCACCCTATGAACAATTTTCTCCAGCGCGAGCGCGTGCCCAGTGCGCCCAATGCCACATCGACAACGTGGGTCCCAAACACGACTACGTGTGGTCCGTAAAGTTGAACCAGCCTGGCTTTCAACGGGAAGGCGGTGCGGCAAAACTTAATCTAGAAGCCGCTTTCGCCGAGTAGTCACGGCCAAGATTGGTCGTCTAACAGCGCAGCAATTTTTGCTATGTAAATGAGTCTGCAGCTAGCCTGCCGAGGAGGGTGAGATGGCCTACGATTTTGATCTTTATGTAGTGGGTGCCGGTTCTGGCGGTGTCAGGGCTGCGCGTTTTTCCGCAGGCTTTGGTGCCAAGGTGGCTGTGGCTGAAAGCCGCTACCTGGGCGGGACGTGTGTCAACGTCGGCTGCGTACCGAAGAAGTTATTGGTCTACGGCGCTCACTTTGCAGAAGACTTCGAGCAGGCTAGTGGTTTTGGCTGGTCCCTGGGAGAGGCAAACTTTGATTGGGCAACCTTGATTGCCAACAAAGACCGCGAGATCAATCGCCTCAATGGCATTTATCGCAACCTGTTGGTCAACAGCGGCGTGACCCTGCATGAAGGGCATGCGCGCCTGGTTTCCCCTCATCAAGTCGAGATCAACGGTGAGCGCTTCACTGCCAAACACATTTTGATCGCCACCGGTGGCTGGCCGCAGATCCCGGACATTCCGGGGCATGAGCATGCAATCGGCTCCAATGAAGCCTTCTTTCTCAACACGTTGCCCAAGCGCGTACTGGTGGTGGGCGGGGGTTATATCGCGGTGGAGTTTGCCGGGATTTTCCATGGCCTTGGCGCACACACGACGCTGCTGTATCGCGGCGATCTGTTTCTGCGCGGTTTTGACGGCGCGGTGCGCAGGCATTTGCAGGAGGAGCTGACCAAACGTGGGATGGACTTGCAGTTCAATGCTGATATCGAACGCATCGACAAACAGGCCGACGGTAGCCTCAGGGCTACGTTGAAAGACGGCCGCGTGCTGGAAGCCGATTGTGTATTTTACGCCACGGGTCGACGCCCGATGCTCGATAACCTGGGGTTGGAAAACACCGGCGTCAAACTGGACGAGCGTGGCTTCGTTGAAGTGGACGACCTGTACCAGACGGCCGAGCCGTCGATCCTGGCCATTGGCGATGTGATCGGGCGTGTGCAATTGACGCCAGTAGCGCTGGCGGAAGGCACGGCGTTGGCTCGTCGCCTGTTCAAGCCTGAGCATTATCGTCCAGTGGATTACACGATGATCCCGACGGCAGTGTTCAGCCTGCCGAACATAGGCACCGTTGGCTTGAGCGAAGAGCAGGCCAAGGCTGACGGCCATACGGTGCAGATTTTCGAAAGCCGCTTCCAGCCGATGAAACTGAGGTTGACTCAGTGCCAGGAGCTCACACTGATGAAGCTGGTGGTCGATGCAGACACTAACAAGGTCCTCGGTTGCCACATGGTGGGTCCGGATGCGGGTGAAGTCATCCAGGGACTGGCTATCGCGCTCAAGGCGGGCGCGACCAAGCAGCATTTCGATGAAACTATCGGAGTGCACCCAACAGCGGCGGAAGAGTTTGTCACCCTGCGTACGCCCTTGTCAGGCTGATCAATTGTCGGCAGTTGCCTCTGGCGCCTGTGCAAAAACGCCCGCCAGTCGCAATGCCTCGATACTGGCTTAGGCATTTGACCAGGCCCCGAAAGCGACAGTAAGTTTAGTGCGCCGTGGTCACTGTCGCGTTCGCGAATTGAGTCCTTTAGGCCTCTACAACAACGAAAAGGCAGTTCTCTTTCAGCAAGCAATAAAAGCCAGCGGCAGGTCACGAATCTGTTCGCGCACGGGCGGCTGGTAGTGGTCATCGCTGATCAGTTCATGCAGCAGTTCTTCGCGCAGTTGGTGGAACTCGAAACTGCTGCGCTGGCGCGGGTGAGGCAGGGCGATATCGACGACTTGCTTGATGCGCCCGGGCCGGGGCTCCATCACCACCACGCGGTCGGCGAGGAAAATCGCCTCCTCCACATCGTGGGTCACCAACACCGTGGTGATCTTGGCGCGCGCGCGGATCGCCAATAGCTCGTCCTGCATCTGCTGGCGGGTCAGCGCATCGAGGGCGCCGAAGGGCTCATCCAGCAGCAAAATGCGCGGGCTGGCCACCAGGCCCCGGGCAATCGCCACGCGTTGCGCCATGCCGCCGGACAGTTGGTGAGGGTAGGCGCGGGTGAAATCGGTAAGGCCGACCAGCTCGATAAAATCACTGATGCGCCGGTTGCGCTCGGCCTCGCTCAGCGGCTCGTTGACCAGCCCTAGGCCGATGTTTTGCGCCACGGTCAGCCAGGGAAACAGGCGGTGCTCCTGGAACACGATGCCGCGCTCGCCGCCGATGCCGCTCACGGCTTTGCCGTCGACCTGAATCTCGCCGCGAAACTGCGTGTCGAGCCCTACCAACAGGCGCAGCAGGGTGGATTTGCCGCAACCGCTGGAGCCGACAATCGCGACGAATTCGCCTTCGGCAATCTCCAGGTTGAATTCACGAATGGCTTCCAACTCGAAGCCGTCGACGTCGAAGGACTTGCCCACATGGTTGAAGCTGACGATAGGTGCGTTCATGCGTGTCTCCAGCGGGTGGCGCGGGTTTCGATGCGTTGGCCGATAAAATTGAGGGTGGCGCCGGTGAGGCCGACCAGCAGCATGCCGCTCATGATCACGTCCATGCGCAGCAGCTGTTGGGCGCCGATCATCAGGCTGCCGATGCCGCCGTTGGACGGCATGAAATATTCCGCGCCAATGGTGCCCAGCCAGGCGTAGATCAGGCTCAGGCGCAGGCCGGCGAAAATTCCCGCCGCCGCGCCCGGCAACACTAGGCGGCGCAGGCGTTGGAACAGGCTCAGGCGCAGTACTTGCGCCGCTTCACGCAGCTGCGGCGAGAGGTTGAGCACGCTGCGTTGCGTGGCGATAAACAGCGGGAAAAACGCCGCCAGTGCGATAAACACCGACTTGGCCAATTCACCCAGGCCGAACCACGCGGTGAGCAACGGCACCCAAGCGAAAATCGCGATCTGGCGCAGCGCGGCCAAGGTCGGGCCAAGTACCCGCTCACTGCGCCGCGACAGCCCCAGCCACAACCCCATGGCAAAGCCCAAGCCGCCACCCAGGATCAAGCCGCCCAGCGTGCGCCCCAGGCTTTTGCCCAAGGCGCCGGACAAGCTGCCATCCAACACGCCGGCGGCTGCGGTGTGCAGCACCGACCATGGGCTGATCAGAATATTCGGGTCAACCCAACCCTGTTGCGTCGCCACCTGCCACAGCGTCAGCAATAGCAGCGGCAACAGCCACGGTTGCAGGCGCTGCCAACCTTCATAGCGCGGCCCGCGCCGAATCTGCGCGGTGGCCGGGTGCGGCCAGTGCACCCACTTGCGATCCAGCCCGCCGATGCCGCGATCCATCACCACGCCTAACACGCCGATGACCACGATGCACACGAAGACGATGTCGAGCATGAACAGCTGGCGCGCCCAGACCATCAGGTAGCCGATGCCTTCACTCGACGCCAGCAACTCCACCGCCAGCAGCGACGTCCAGCCGGCCGCCAGCGCCAGGCGTACACCGGCCATGAACGCCGGCAGCGCAGCGGGCAGGATCAGGCGGCGGATCAACAGGTGCGTGGGCAGGCGCAGCACGCGCGCGGCTTCACGCAGGTTGGGCTGGGCGTCGCGCACGCCGACCAAGGTATGCAGGGTGACGGGCACCACGATTGCCTTCACCAGCACCACCAGTTTCAGGGTTTCGCCGATGCCGAAAAACACCATGAACAGCGGGATCCAGGCCAGGGTCGGCACTTGCGACAGTGCGCTGAACGTCGGGAATACCAAGCGCTCGGCCCGCGCGCTGAAACCCAACAGCGCGCCCAATAACGCACCGGCGCTCACACCCGCCAACAGCCCCCAGAACAAACGCTGCAAGCTCATCGCCAAGTGGCTCCACAGCTCGCCGCCGGCCAGTTCCACCGCACTGCTCCACACCAGCGAAGGAGGCGGCAGAATTTGCTCGCTCATCCAGTGATTGCGGCTTGCCAGCCACCACAACGCAAACAGCCCCAGTGGTAGCAGCCATGGCAGCAGGCGTTCGTTCAGCTTCGGCCAGCGCGCTACGGCGCCATGGCTGGGGGCCGCAAGAGGTAGGCTCAGAAGTGAAATTCGGGCCATGGAGGACCTCCGTTGTCGCCGAGGGCGTTATGTGATTTCGATCTTATAAAAACGCAATCAAGATGATTGAGGGATAAGAAAAATCATTTAAAGCCTCCGCCCGGCACGCATCCAATGCATTCGAAGAATATTTTCGATGCTGTTTATGCATATCCCTCTGGAGCCTGCGTTTTAGCTCGCATAGTCCTAAAAGCTATTAAATTGTGAATTTATAGTATTTAAAGTTTTGATCAGCCTGTGCCTACTTTCTGCTCCCCAGGCGACCGTCGCCCACCAGGAGCTGCGCTTATGAAACTGCCCTTCAAACGTCTGATCAGCCTGTTCGCGGGCACCGCCCTGGCCGGGCTGGTGCACGCTGCCGACCTCAAGGAAATTCGCATTGCCGTGCCCGACCTCAGCGCGGGCAGCCAGCACAGCGGCGGCGGAGTGACCGACGTGCTGCAAAGTCAGCAGATCTTTGAAAAAGCCTTTGCCGACCAGGGCATCAAGATCCAGTGGAATTACTTCAAGGGCGCAGGCCCCGTGATCAATGAGGCTTTCGCCAACGGTCAGGTGGACCTGGCTTACCTGGGCGATCTGGCGGCGATCATCGGCCGCTCCAATGGCCTGGACACTCGCCTGCTCAGTGCCTCGGCGCGCGGTGTGAAGCACTACCTTGGCGTGGTGCCGGGTTCTGGCATCAAGACCTTGCAAGACCTCAAGGGCAAGCGCGTGGCGGTGTTCCGTGGCACGGCGAGCCAGTTGTCGTTTGACACCGCGCTGGCCAGCCAGGGCCTGAGTGAGAAGGACCTCAAAGTCATCAACCTGGATTTCAGCGCAGCCATTGCCGCCCTGGCCGCCAAGCAGATTGACGCTACCTGGGGCGGTTCCGGCCTCACTGGGCTGCAAGCCAAGGGCCTGGCCGAGATCCCGCTGACCACCAAAGACATCGGCGGCGCCGGCAGCGTGCAGGCAGTGCTGGTGGGCAGTGCCAAGTTTGTCGATGAACACCCGGAGGTTGTGGCCAAGTTGCTCAAGGCCCAGCAGCAAGCGGTGCAGTGGCTGACGGATGACAGCAACAAGCAGGCCTACATTGACCTGGTGTCGGGGCGGGCCAGTTACCCGCCGGTCATCCTGGCCAATGATTTGAAAGACCAGAAACTCAGCGAGATTTTCCCCTCGACCCTGGACCCGGTGTTCCTCGGCAAATTGCAGGACGCGGTGGATCTGGCGTCCAAAGAGCGGCTGATTCGCAAGTCGTTTCAGGTGAGTGATTGGGTGGCGCCAAACTTGGCTGCGGCGGGGCTCTGAGTCGGGTGGTGTATGGGCTATTGCTATCGCAGGCAAGCCAGCTCCCACCTTTGAACGGTGCCTACATTCAAAGTTTGGGAGCTGGCTTGTCTGCGATGAGGCCCTCAAACCGCCACACTCACCTCTTGCCTGTCGACCTCCACCAACGTCTCAATCATCGCTTTCGCCGCCGGTGACAACCGCGACCCCGTGCGGCTGACAATCCCACACCGCGCGCTCATGGTCTCCATGTTCTGCGGCAGGTTGCGCCAGTGCAGCAGTACCAGTGAGCCCCTTGCGATGTCCTCGGCAAACGCTTCCTCAGTGCCCACGCCGATGGCGTTGGACTGCAGCACGATTTTCACCAATGCAGGGAAATGTTCGGTCTGAATGCTTGGCGAAAAATCCATGCGCCCGCTCAGGTTCGCCAGTAATTTGCGAATGCCCTGGGAGATCAGCGGTGAGGCCAGCGGGTAGTCGAACATGTCGTTGGTCGACAGGCTGTCCTTGGCCAATAGCGGGTGCCCTGGGCGGCAGAAAAACACCCCGCGCTTGGGCGTCAGTGCGCGGGTCTGGAAGTTTGGGTCCGACTCGAACTGGCGGATGTCGGCGATAAAAAATTCGATCTCTTCACGGCTTAAGGCACGGCTGAGTTTTTCCCAGTTATCCACCTGGAAACTGGTGCGGATTTTCGGGTGCGCGCCGATAAAGCGCGCCACCGCATCCGGCACCAGTTTCACCGCCGGCGCCGGGCCGGTGCCGAAGCGCAGGTCGCCGGCGTCGAGCTTGGTCATACGCGTGACTTCGCTGCTCAGCAAGGCGGCCCCGTGCACCAGGCTCAGGGCGTGTTGCAGCACCACTTGGCCTTCGGGCGTGGGGCGCAAATCCTTGTTGCCGCGGTCTACCAGCACGCAGCCGAACTCCTGTTCCAGCCCCTGAATGCTGCGGCTGAACGCCGGTTGGGTGATGCCCATGGCGTCCGCCGCACGCACGAAACTGCGGTGTTCGTTGAGGGCGATGAAGTACCGAAGTTGGCGAAGATCCATATGCTTTCCCGGCATTTGAAAAATAGGTCGAAGGCATTTGCGACCGTGGGAGCTGAGGTTTTAAATGCAAGCTCGTATTCCGTCAACGAAGCATTTGTTTAATTGCTAGATCTAAATTGCATATGAATAGAGCGTTGTTGGAAAGCATCCCACCATCAGCAGGCACAAGAGGGTCATCACAATGAGCAACGCCGCATTAGCTGTTCAACCCGTCGCCCAGGCACTCGACATCCACCCGGTCGCCGGCCGCATCGGCGCCGAGATCCGTGGCATCAAACTGTCCGGTGACCTGGACGCCGCCACCGTCGCAGCCATCCAGCATGCGCTGGTGCAGTACAAGGTGATCTTCTTCCGCGAGCAGACCCACCTCGATGATCAGAGCCAGGAAGCCTTCGCCCACTTGCTGGGTGAGCCGATTGCCCACCCGACGGTTCCGGTGCGTGACGGTACGCGGTTCCTGCTGGAACTGGACGGCACGCGCGGCCAGCGCGCCAATTCCTGGCACACCGACGTGACCTTCGTCGACGCCTACCCGAAAGCCTCGATCCTGCGTTCGGTGCTGGCGCCCAAGGCCGGTGGCGACACGGTGTGGGCCAACACCGCCAGCGCCTACAACGACCTCAGCGTGGAGCTGCGCGCACTCGCCGACAACCTATGGGCGGTGCACAGCAACGAATACGACTACGCCGGGCGCAAGCCGGATGTGTCGGTAGAAAAGCTTGAGGAATACCGCAAGGTCTTCACCTCTACGGTGTACGAAACCGAACACCCGGTGGTGCGCGTGCACCCGGTCAGCGGTGAAAAAACCTTGCTGCTGGGGCACTTCGTCAAGCGCCTCAAAGGCTACTCCCAGGCGGACTCGACGCAGCTGTTCAACCTGCTGCAAAGCCACGTCACCCGCCTGGAAAACACCGTGCGCTGGCGCTGGAACACCGGCGACGTGGCGATCTGGGACAACCGCGCCACCCAGCATTACGCAGTGGACGACTACGGCACCCAGGAACGCATCGTGCGCCGGGTGACGCTCAAGGGCGATGTGCCGGTGGGTGTGCAAGGGCAGCGTAGCCAGACCACCAAAGGTCTCTAAGCGAACACAGTTCCAAATGTGGGAGCAGGTTTGTGTGGGCGCTGGCTTGCCTGCGATAGCATCACCTGGGTGTAACTGATACACCGAGGTGAAAGCATCGCAGGCAAGCCAGCTCCCACATTAGTTTTGTGTGGTTTTACCAGACGCCTATCTGTACGACCTTCTCTGCCTCCGGCTCGCCATACCGAAACCATTGGCCACGCTGATCAATCTCCGCGTGGCTGATGGTGGTGCGCCGTTTCAACCCGCGCAGCCATTCGAACAAATACCCCAAGTGCGTCTCGCGCACCGCCGCATAGGCCGGATCGGCGCCCAAGTCGTGCAACTCCTGTGGATCATTTTCCAAGTCAAACAGCTGTGGACGAAACCCGTCATACGCCAGGTATTTCCAGCGCTCGCTGCGCACCATGGTCATGCGGCAACGGTCGATGGGCTGCGCCAGGCGCTCGCGGGCCGGGGCCTGGAAGGCGTAGTCGTATTCGGCGATGGCGTAGGTGCGCCAGGTGAGGGGCGCGCCGTGCAGCAGTGGGATCAGCGAGCGGCCTTCGAGGCGATGGTCGGCGTTGGGCAGGCCCAGGGCGTCGAGGAAGGTGGGCAGGGCGTCGATGGTTTCCACCAGGCGTTCGTCCACCGAGCCACGGCTGATGTCGGCACTGGCGCGCGGGTCGCGAACGATCAGCGGGACACCCACCGCAGGCTCCAGCAAAAATTCTTTTTCACCGAGGAAATGATCGCCGAGGAAGTCGCCGTGGTCGCTGGTGAACACGATCAACGTGTCGTCCCAACGGCCGTTGCTTTGCAGAAAGTCGAACAGCCGCCCGAGTTGATCGTCGATCTGTTTGATCAGGCCCATGTAGGTCGGAATCACCGTGAGCCGTACCTCATCACGGGAGAAGTTCAGGCTCTCCTGATGCTGACGAAATGCCTGGTACACCGGGTGATCGCTCGTGTGCTGGGGCTGAATCGGCGCCTGGATATGCTCGGCGCCATACAACGCGTGGTACGGCGCCGGGGCGATATAGGGCCAGTGCGGCTTGATGTAGGACAGGTGCAGGCACCACGGCTGCTCGGCCTGCTCGCGGATAAAGTCGATGGCGCGATCGGTGGTGTAGACGGTTTCCGAATGCTCCTCGGCCACCCGTGCGGGCAGCCCGGCATTGCGCATGTGCCAGCCGCTGAGTACTTCACCGCCTTCGCCCTCGGCGGCATTGGCCCATTCATGCCACGGGTTGGTGCCGTCGTAGCCTTGGGCGCGCAGGTAATGGATGTAGGGCGCGGACTCGCGTTTGTCATCGAACAGCGGGCCGTCGGGGTAGATGCCGTCGTGACGGAAATAGGCGTCGAAGCCGACCTCATTCAGCGGCTCGGCCTGCTCGCTGTCGGGGTCGATATTCAGGCGCTGCAAGGCCTCCAGATTCGGCGTGGCGTGGGTCTTGCCCACCAGCGCAGTGCGGATGCCATGGGGGCGCAAGTAGTCGCCAATCGTCAGCTCTTCCAGCGGCAGCGGCACCGCGTTCCACGCCACCTGATGGCTGCTGACATAGCGCCCGGTGTACGCCGACATCCGCGATGGCCCGCAAATGGTGCCTTGGGTATAGGCGCGGCTGAAGCGCACGCCGGCCGCGGCCAGGCGGTCGATATTGGGCGTGTGCAAATGCGCGTGGCCGTAGCACGACAGGTAATCGCGACGCAGTTGGTCGCACATGATGTAGAGCACATTGCGCACGGGTTTTGGTTGAGACATGGGGCTTCACCGAACAGAAGAAAGATGACGGTTTTCGCTGTTCGGATGGGGCACTGGCAAGTGCATTTGAGGACTGGGTTATATGCAATGAATGCATTTCAAATGGGGGCGCTGGCTTGCCTGCGATAGCGCCCTTTCAGACAGCGACATTTTCCAGCGCACACACCTCCTCATCCAACTCATCCATCTGCTTGATCTGCTCAATCATCGCCTGCGCCAACGGCGACAACCGATACCCCGCGCGACTGACGATGCCATAGCGGGTGTAACGCTCCTCCAAGTCTTCAGCCAGCCCATCAATCTTCAAACACACCAACTCGCCCCGGGCCATGTGCAGCACATCGCTGTTGGCGCTGACGATGCCGATGGCGTCCGAGCGAAGCACCACCCCCATCAGGCTGTAGCCGTTTTCGCATTCCACATTGGGTAGGTAATCCGGTCGGCCGCTGAGGTCGACGATGACCTTGCGCAAGTTCGGTGGGCGGATGGTCACGGCCAGCGGATAACTCATCAGCTCGGCGGCGCTTACGCTGTCGCGCGCCGCTAACGGGTGCCCGGCGCGGCAGCAGAAATACCAACGCCGCGCGCGCAGGCGGTAGGTGTGATAGTCCGGGTTGGCTTCGAAGTGGCGGGTGTCGGCGACGAAGAATTCGAACTCTTCGCTGAGCAGGCGTTTGCTCAGGTTTTGCCAGTCATCCACCTGGAACTGCACGCGGGCCTTGGGGTAACGCCCGATAAAACTGCCGATGGCACGTGGGATCAACCCGCCCGCCGGGGCCGGGCCGCAACCGAAGCGCAGCTCACCGGCTTCCAGGCCATTGAACTGGCTGATCTCGTTGGCCAGTTGTTGGGCGCCGCTGACCAGCCGCCGCGCATGTTCCAGCAATACCTGGCCTTGTTTGGTTGGCGCGAGGTCCTTGCGGCCGCGGTCCACCAACAGGCAACCGGCACTGTGTTCCAGCGCCTGGATACTGCGACTGAACGCCGATTGCGAGAGGTTCACGGCCAACGCAGCCGCGACAAAACTGCGTTGTTCAGCGAGGGCGATGAAGTGGCGAAGCTGGCGCAAATCGATATGCATTTTTCACATCAAAAATATCCGGGAAATGCATTGGCTATGCATTAGGTAGACTCCTTATAAAGGCTATCTCTTATGCAGTAAATGTTCGTAAAAACATAAATAAATAACCTAATGGAATATCTGGTGTTGGATATTCCTGGGTTTCGGAGCCGCTTATGAGTCTGTTGAAGTCCTTGCCCCTGGCCATGTTGGTGGCCGGCAGCACCAGTTGGTCGCCCACTCAGGCGGCCGAACCCCCCGCACCTGCCAGCAAGGGCGAAAACGCCAGCGGCCAGCTTGAAAGCGCCAGCGGCCGGCTTGAAACAGTCACCGTGACCGCCCGGCGGCGTACCGAAAGTGCTCAGGAGGTGCCCACGCCCATGAGCGTGATCGGCGGCCAGGCGCTGGAGAGCCAACGGGTGTATCGGATTCAGGATTTGCAGCAATTGGTGCCCAGCGTCAACGTCGCCTATATGCATGCGCGTCAGTCCAGCGTGTCGATCCGTGGGCTGGGCAACAACCCGGCCAGCGACGGCCTGGAGGGCAGCGTGGGGCTGTACATCGACAACGTGTACCTCGGGCGACCGGGCATGGCGGTGTTCGACTTGATGGACATTGAGCAGCTTGAAGTGTTGCGTGGCCCGCAGGGCACGCTGTTCGGCAAAAACACCACCGCTGGCGTGATCAACATCAGCACCCGCGCGCCGAGTTTTACCCCGGAGCGCAGCATCGAAACCTCGTTGGGCGAGGACGGTTATTTCCAGACCAAGGGCACCATTTCCGGCCCGCTCACCGATGATTTGGCCGGGCGTTTCTCGGCTTATCGCACGCGCAGCGACGGCGACATCAAGAACGAATACAACGGCCATGATCTTAATGGCGGTTCACGCCAGGGCTTTCGCGGGCAATTGCTGTACAAGCCCAGCGAGACATTCAACCTGCGCTGGATCGGTGACTACAACGAGGAAGATTCCAGCGCTGGCACGCGCGTGCTGTATAGCACCGGGCCGACGATCAATGGCACCAACCTGTATCAAGCCCGGGCAGCGGCGGCGGGGGCGACCCTGGTGAATGGCACCCACCGCAAGGTCAACCTGGACAACGACCAGCAGGTCACGGTGTTCCAGGGCGGCACATCGGTGGAGGCCAATTGGACCCTGCCGAGTGACTTCACCCTGACCTCGGTCAGTTCCTATCGCTGGTGGAATTTCACCCCGCGCAACGACGATGGGCTCAACGTCCCGGCCTCGTACAACGCTGGCGTGTCGGTGGAGGATAAGCAGTGGTCCCAGGAGTTTCGACTGGCCTCACCCACCGGCGGCTTCTTCGACTATGTGCTGGGCGCCTACTACTTCGGCAATTCGCTGGATAACAAATCCTTCGCCTACTACGGGCCCAAGGCCGATATTTGGAATGGCACGCCGACCGGTGCGTTGAACAATGTGAGCAGCGTCGGCAACGGGCATATCCGCACCGACAGTTTTGCGCTGTTCGCCCAAGGCACCTGGCACCTGACCGAGCGCCTGGATTTCACCGCCGGCCTGCGCGGCACCTATGAAGAGAAAAGCGCCTGGGTCACGCGTAACGCGCCAGTGGGTGGCGCTGCGGTGACCGGCGCGGCAGCCACCGCGCGGCGTGGGCGTGCCGGGGTGTATGACTCGGGCGACCTCAGCCAGTACAGCGCCACGCCGTCAGGGCTGCTCAACCTCACGTATCACTTCAACGAAAACCTGCTCGGCTACGCAACGCTGTCCCACGGCGAGAAGTCTGGTGGGGTCAACCTGGCCGTGGGTTCCGCGCCGACGGCCGGGGCCGATTCCTTGCTGATCGGCACCGAGCGCGCCAACAACGCCGAACTGGGCTTCAAGAGCACGCTGTGGGACCGCCGCCTGCAGCTCAACGCCAACCTGTTCTGGACCCAGGTCAACGGCTACCAGACCAACGCCTACGACCAGGACAACCGGGTGCAGTACCTGACCAATGCCGGCTCCGTGCGCTCGCGCGGGGTTGAAGTGGAAAGCACGCTGGTGCCGATCAAGGGCCTGACGCTGAACCTCAACGGCTCGTTCAACGATGTGAGTTACCTGTCTTACAAAGATGCGCCGTGCCCGCCGGAAATCAGCCTGCGCCCCGGTGCACCGGCGTCCTGCGACCTGACCGGGCACCAGGTGGTTGGCGCGTCCAAATGGATCGCCAACGCCAACGGCGAATACAAGTGGAACCTGGCTAACGGCTTCGAACCTTACGTCACCGCCAGCTATGCGTTCCGCTCCAAAGCGGTGGGCACCGTGGAGGATTCCGACTACGGGCAGATCCCTGCCTACGCGGTGGTCAACCTCTCCACCGGCCTGCGCGGCAACTACCAGCAAGGGCAGTGGGATGTGTCGTTGTGGCTGAAAAATGCCTTCGACAAAACCTACTACACCACCCTGTGGACCGGCGGTAACGGCGGCTATGAAGGCCTGCTGGGCACCCCGCGTACGCTAGGTGTGACCGGGCGCTACGACTTCTGAGCCGGTGCGGTAGGTGGCCGGGCTGAACACCCGCGTCACCAGCAGCATCGCCACCACCGTGACCGTCAGCACCACCCAGGCGCTGACGAAATTGCCGGTGAGTTCGCGCAGCCAGCCGGTCAGCCACGGCGAAACCGCGTTGATCAAAAAACCCACGCCTTGCACGAAGGCCGCCAGTTGCCCGGCTTGGCGTGGGTCGCGGTGGTGGTCGAGGGTCAGCAGCAAGCTCAGGGCGAAACACGCGCCCAGGCCGAAGCCGCATAGCGCCACCCACACGTGCGGATACTCCAGCGGCGCGAGGATCAGGCCGAGGTAGCCGATGGTCTGCGCCAACAGGCTAATGCTGAGCAGTGGGCGGCGGTCGATACCGCGCTGCGCCAACACCGGCATCAACAGCGCGGCGATCACCTGGAAGATGGTCATGAACGCCAACAGCGAACCACTCGGCAATACGCCCCAGCCCAGCTGCTGATAGTACGCAGGCAGCCACGCCACCATGCTCATGTAGCCGCAGTTGACCAAACCGAAATACAACGCCAACAGCCAGGCGCGGCGATTGCGCAGGCCTTTGAACGCGGGGGCTGCCTGCAGCTTTCTCGGCGCACCCAACGGCAGCCACGCCCACAGCAACAATGCCCCCAGCGCCGGCAATAGCCACACGCCCAACCCCGCCTGCCATTGCTGAAAGTGCGTGGACACCACCGGGCTGAGCAGCGCCGCCAACCCACCACCGGCCATCAACGACGCCGAGTACACGCCCATCGCCACCGGCACACGGTGATGGAATTCACGCTTGATCATCGCCGGCACCAACGCCTGGATCAGCGCCACACCGGCGCCGCCGAGCAAGGCGGTGACCAGCAGCGCCGAGGCCTGGCCCATCAGCCAGCGTACCAGGCACGCCAGCAGAATCATCATCAAGCCCAGGGCGATGCCGCGCCGTTCGCCCAGCCGCGCTTCCACACGCACGCCGACCAGCGCCACCAGGCCCATGCACACCACGGGCAGGCTGGTGAGCAAGGCGCTGCTCTGAAAGCTCAGGCCGGTGGCCTGGCGAATCTCGCCAAGCAACGGGCTGATGGAACTGAGGATCGGCCGCAGGTTAAGGCTCAGGACCACCAGCAGGCCCCAGCCGGCGAGTTTGCCCATGAGTGATGGGTTAAGCGGCATGCATGACCTCTCGGGTGCGCAAAAGAGGCATGCAGTATGCGGAGCCGTCGAGGTATTTTGAATTTAAATCTAAGCCTGGCAGGGTGTGTCCTAGGGCGCTTAAACCAACTTCAAGGCGAAAACCCCTGCGTCCGGCGTGCGCCCCAACGTGCCGTAGTCTTCTACTTTGCCATTGAGCACTGCGGCAACGTGGTCGTTTTGGGCTATGACCCCGGCCGCGCCATTGGCCAGCTCCCGTGCAGTCGCCTGCTCGACATGGTTTTGCAGGCCCAGGCGCTTAAAGCCGTTTATGGCAGGTTGAGAGTGGTTCAGAGCGCCCAAGGCATCGCCGAAACTGCCACCGTTTTCCTCCTGTTCCCGCTTGGCGCTGACCGCATACATGAAGTTGGCATCTTTGAGCATCTCTTTGTTATCGCCTTTGAACCCTGATTTCTGGGCGGCTTCATCGAGTTCTGCTTTGCTCACATGGTAGATTTTGTCAGAGTCTTTCATTTTGACGTCAAAGCCGTCGCCGCTTTCTTCTACCGATTCGTATACTTCTTTGGGGCCACCCTCTTTTTGCATGGCTGCCTTTATCGCACCGACGGTTACACAATTCTCCGTGCCCCCTTCTTGTCGAAATCCATCCACAAGTTCCGTCTCGCTATAGGGGCCACGTTTTTTGGGCACGTCACCCGCTTGGCCGCTGTATGAAGCCTGCCCGCCTTGCTGTGCATTGCTCTGGCCTGCCCCACTCGCACGCTTCGCCGAGTTATCGTAGTTAATGGCATTAGGGCTGGAGCCCGGGTTGTTGGCGTTTGAGGTCTGCGCCTGCGGCTGAGCTTTGTTCTGATCCGAACCACTCAAAATTGCCGCGAGTTTGCTCATAAAAGAGCTGATTAGGTCCCAGGCTTCCGGCGAGGCCGGGTTCGTGTTCCCAGCATTCGCTGCACTGAAGGCTGAGTTGGGTGCCGGGCTATTATCGCTACCAAAGTTAATCTGAGATCCCTGTTGGGCGCGTGGCACGTTCGGGGCGGAATCCTGCGTGCCTGGCTGGGGAGCGTGGGGCGAGTAACTAGCGAACAGGTTTCTGAGTTGGGAGCCGATGTTCATGGGGTTTTCCAATTAAGAGCGATCTCCCAGCACCAGGGAGCATTTCGCGCGCGTTATCGAATGTGTATCGACGTGCTCTCAAGCTCGCCGTGTTGAACCCTTGGTGGTTCATGGCGGGTTTGGGTTCCAGGCGAGTGTGCGAATAAATACCCTTCGCCAGTAGGCCGAAGACGGGGCTGACGCCCTTCGGAGCGAACGCTGCGCACACTGACAATCGCGGGCAAAACCATGCCTTCGATGAATATTTTTCATGCCTGAAAAGCATTGGAAAACAACCCCTTCACCACAGGCCGCGCCGGCCGTGGCTTTGGCATATCAGGAGGTTTCGTTTATTCAATTTAGATCTATGTATAACTTTAAAGATTACTTTAAGAGATAAGCGTCTGGCCCCGATGATTCAGCCCTCGACGGCCGCTTTGGCAGGCCTGTCGGTTTTTTTGTTTCAAAACCGTAGGGAGTGAATCAATGGGCAATGTCCAGACCGCCGCCAGTGCACCAGAGGCGCAGTGGCGCCAGGCACCGGGTGGTGAGTTGGTCGACCTTGGCCGGCCGCACCGCGCACCACTAGGGCAGTTGAGTTTGCAGAAGACCCCGAAGCGCTTCTCGAGCCGTCGCGAAGGGATTCTGCTGGGCTTGCTGGTGTTGGCCTTGCACGGCGCGGTGATCTACTGGGTGAGCCAGAAGCCCACGCCGGTGCTGCCGATTGTGCCGCCGGAAATCCCGCCGATGACCATCGAATTTTCCCAGCCGGCGCCGCCGGTGGTTGAACCGCCCCCACTTGTTCCGCCCCCACCGCCCCCACCGCCCGTGGTCGAGCCTCCGCCGCCGGTTGTGGATGAATTGGCCGCCAAACCGGCGCCGCCAAAACCGATTCCAAAACCTAAACCCAAGCCGGTACCGAAGCCCGAGCCCAAGCCCGCACCGAAACCGGTCGAGCAGCCACCCGCGCCACCGAAGCCAGCGCCACCTGCACCGCCCGCGCCCGCCGCACCGCCGTCGCCGGCACCGGTTACACCGGCCTCGGCCAACGCCGCGTACCTGAAGAACCCGGCGCCTGAATACCCGTCACTGGCCCAGCGCCGCGGTTGGGAAGGCACGGTGTTGTTGCGGGTGCATGTGTTGGCCAGCGGCAAGCCGGGTGAGATCCAGATCCAGAAAAGCAGCGGCCGCCAGCAACTCGATGACGCCGCACTGACCGCCGTGAAGCGTTGGAGCTTCGTGCCGGCCAAGCAGGGCGATGTGGCCCAGGACGGCTGGGTCAGCGTTCCGATCGATTTCAAGATTCACTAACTATTCGGCAGCGGTGTGTTGGACACGCCGCGACCTGCACAGAGGGAAAACATCATGGCATTAGCATCTCCACTTGAATCCATCGAAAGCACGGTGATCTGGCTGCTGGTGGCCTTTTCGGTCGCCACCTGGGGCTTCGCCTTGCTCAAGGGCCTGCAGTTCGGTCGCCTCAAGGCCCAGGATCGCAAATTCCACAAACAGTTTTGGGCGGCGTCGAGTCTCGACTCTGCCGCTGAACTGGCCGAAACCCAACCCGGCGCCGCAGCCCGTGTGGCCCAGGCCGGTTATGCCGCGATCCAGGTCGGTGACGCGCCACACGCTGCAGATTTGAGTCAGGCGATCAACCACCAGGACCGCCTCGAACGCGCCCTGCGCCAGCAGATCGTGCGTGAACGCCGCTCCCTGGAAACCGGCCTGGCCGTGGTCGCCAGTATCGGCAGCACCTCGCCGTTTATCGGCCTGTTCGGCACCGTGTGGGGGATCATGGAAGCGCTGAAGGGCATCAGCGCCGCCGGTTCCGCCAGCCTGGAAACTGTAGCCGGGCCGATTGGTGCGGCGCTGGTCGCCACCGGCGTAGGTATCGCCGTCGCGGTACCGGCGGTGCTGGTCTACAACTACTTCCTGCGGCGCCTGAAGCTGACGGCGGCTGACCTTGATGACTTTGCCCACGACTTCTACAGCCTGGCGCAGAAGAATTCCTTCCGCGTGCTGCTGCACCCTGCGCTGACCAAAAACGCGGCGGGCAACCCGCAAAAAGTGAAGGAGGCGTCCTGAGATGGCCTTCTCCACGCAAGACAGTGATGAGGTGCTGAGCGAGATCAACGTCACACCGCTGGTGGACGTGATGCTGGTGCTGCTGGTGGTGTTTATCGTCACCGCGCCGTTGCTGACCAACGCGATTCCGATCAACCTGCCCAAGACCGAAGCGGTCGCGCCGGTTGAGCAAAAGGACCCGCTGGTGGTGAGCATCGACGGCGCCGGCAAACTGTTTATCAACAAGGACGAAATCCAGCCGGACCTGCTGGAGTTCAACCTGCAGGCGGCCAAGGCCAAGGACCCCGATGTGCGGGTGCAACTGCAGGCTGACGATGGCGTTAACTATGGCGAAGTGGCGCGAGCCATGGCGTCTATCGAGCGTGCGGGCATTACCAAGCTGTCGGTGATTACTGCTCGTTAGTTTCAAAAGCCTCGACAAGTTTTTGGCCGTTTTCCTTGGCAGGGTGCGGCCTTTTTTTTGCCTGGGATTTACCTGGTATCCCAATTTCCAATGTGTAACCCGGTCAATGTGGGAGCTGGCTTGCCTGCGATAGCGGTTTATCAGCCAACATCTCTGTCGCTGAAAGATCGCTATCGCAGGCAAGCCAGCCCCCACGTTTTGAATGTCGGTAGTTTTGATATTTTGGTTATTAATAAATAGCTTCTTATTCCTTAACGAATATAACCCTCGTCCCTATACTGGTCAGCAACGTTAAACGCTGCAGGAGGGCACACCCATGCACAGCGAGTCGATTCGTTATCTGATCGTGCCGGGCTGGCAAGGATCGCCAGAAGATCATTGGCAAAGTCATTGGCAGAACAGCCTGCCCAACAGCGCGCGGGTGGAGCAGGCCGATTGGCTGACGCCGCGACGCGAAGACTGGGTGGCTGCACTGGCCGAGGCCATCGCCGCCGACAGCACCCCCGTCATCCTGATCGCCCATAGCCTGGGTTGCATCACCGTCGCCCATTGGGCGGCCACCGCTCCTGTGCATTTTTTGCGTCAAGTGCGCGGCGCCTTGCTGGTGGCGCCGGCGGATGTCGAGCGCCCTGCCTGTTCACCGGCCCTGCGCAACTTTGCGCCGATACCCAGCGACCTGCTGCCGTTTCCCAGCCAAGTGGTCAGCTCCGATAACGACAGCGCCGTCAGCGCCCCTCGGGCTCTGGAACTGGCGCGCAATTGGGGCGCGGAGGCCGGGATTTTGTCCGGTGCCGGGCATATCAATGTGAAGTCCGGCCACCAGCGCTGGGAGCAGGGTTTCGCCTACCTCTATCGCCTGCAAAACCGCCTCGAGCATCACGCCCGGCGCAGTGCCTAAATTCTTTTCAACGCCCCGTCCCTGAGTGGATTTGGGGCGGGAGCCTGCCATGAGTCATGAAACCTTCGGTCAGCCACTGCTGACCTTCCCCGACGCCGAAAAGAGCCCGCTGAGCATCCGTGCCAAAGCACTGGTGTTTGTCGACCCGCGCTCGCGCCAACTGCGTGAAGACCTGGAAAGCCTGGCGCCGCGCGCCTTGCCCGTGTTGATTCGCGGCGAGACCGGTAGCGGTAAAGAGCTGCTGGCGCGGCATATCCACCGTGGCAGCGACCGCAGCGGGCTGTTTGTCTCGGTCAATTGCGGCGCGATCAGCCCTACTTACGCCGACGCCGAACTGTTTGGCTACGCCGCAGGCAGCCACAGCGGTGCGGCCAGCAGCCGCGCCGGCTGGTTTGGCTCGGCCAACGGCGGCACTTTGTACCTGGATGAGATCGGCGACTTGCCGCTGCCGATCCAGGTGAAATTGCTCGCCGCCCTGGAAAATCACGAAGTCACCCGCGTCGGCGCCCACCAGCCAAGCCCGGTGGATGTGCGCTTAGTCGCCGCTACCAGCATCGACCTGGCCCAGGCCGTGGCGGCGGGAAAGTTTCATGAGCGCCTGTTCCACTACTTGAGCGAAGGCCGGCTGGACTTGCCGGCGTTGCGCGAGCGCGTCGGCGACATCCTGCCCCTGGCGGAATACTTCCTGGGCATCTACAGCCAGCGCCTGGACCTGCCGGTGCCGCTGATCAGCGACGCCGCCCAGCGCGTGCTGGAGCACCACAGCTGGCCGGGCAATACCCGCGAGCTGGAAAACGTTATTCACTTTGCGTTGCTGGTCAGCAGTGGCGATGAAATTTTGCCCGAGCATCTGAATCTGCCGGCGGCGGGTTCGCCGCTTGCGCAAGTGCAGCAGATTTTCGCCAGTGCCAGCCCGGCTGAGCAGCAGACCCTGCTCAGCTTTCTAAATGAACAGCAGCTACATGAACAAAATGGAATATCAAAGTGAATAAAAGATATTGTTCGGGAATAAAAAATCTAGGTATTGTCCATTCCACGCCGCGATAGCACTTCGCTGGCACACCATAAAAACGGTCGTCAGAGACGCCCCGGAATTTCGATAAGGACACTGCATGAAAAAGGTTCTGTTGTTTACCGCTCTGGCGGCTGCCCTGACTGCAAGCTTCGCCCAGGCCAACGAGAAACTGGTGGTTGCCGCCACTCCGATCCCGCACGCCGAGATCCTTGAGCTGGTCAAACCGACCCTGGCCAAAGAAGGCGTGGACCTTGAGATCAAAGTCTTCACTGACTATGTACAGCCCAACACACAGGTTGCCGAGAAACGCTTGGACGCTAACTACTTCCAAACCCTGCCGTACCTGGAAACCTTCAACAAGGGCAAGGGCACCAACCTGGTCACGGTCATCGGTGTGCACGTTGAGCCCATCGGTGGTTACTCGAAGAAGATCAAGAATATTTCCGAACTCAAAGATGGCGCCACCGTGGCCATTCCGAACGAAGGCTCCAACAATGGCCGTGCCCTGTTGCTGCTGCAAAAGAACGGCCTGATTACGCTCAAAGACCCGACTAATCCCCTGTCCACGACGAAAGACATCGCCAGCAACCCGAAAAACCTCAAATTCAAAGAGTTGGAATCGGCCTTGCTGCCACGCGTGCTGGACCAGGTTGACCTGGACGTGATCAATACCAACTACGCCCTGGAAGCCGGCCTGAACCCAGCCAAAGACGCGCTGATCATCGAAGACGCCAAGTCGCCGTACGTGAACTTCCTGGTGGCACGCCCGGATAACAAGAACAGCGACGCTATCCAGAAGCTGGCCAAGGCCCTGACCAGCCCTGAAGTCAAAGCCTTCATTGAGAAGAAGTACAGCGGCGCGGTAGTGCCTGCGTTCTGATGTAAACAAAACCCCCTTCAAGGTTTCAACGCCGACGGCTTGCATAGCGTCGGCGTTTTTTTGATCGTTCCCACGCTCCGCGTGGGAGTGCCTGCTGTGACGCTTCGCGTCACAATGTTAGAAGCGGACGCAGAGCGTCCTGGGCAGCATTCCCACGCAGAGCGTGGGAATGATCAGGGGCTATGCGGCCCGGCTATTGATCGCCCTGCGCAACGCCACCAACCACTTCACCAGCTCCTGCGGATCAATCGGTTTCGCCTCGTTCATCTCTCATTCCCTCGATTCGGCTTTCCCTCGACCCAAGACCATAGCCGCCCCCGGTCAAACCCGCGAATCCGGCGGTTATCTTTTTGCGTGATATCAATATGCTATTTCGGTATTTAAATTTTACTTTTTATACCTTTAAAGTTCGCGCTACCCGACGTTACCCACGCCGGAACAGACTGCGCTCGCCGCATTACCCTTGCGGCGTTATGGACTCACGATGACCTTCGATTTCGCTTTTATCCTCAGCACCTTGCCGGCGTTTCTCAACGCCGTGGGGGTGACGCTGCAAGTGGGCCTGATCGCTATTGCCACCTCCTTGCTGGTGGCGTTGATCAACGCCGCGCTGCTGGTGTTTCGCACGCCGTACCTGTCGCGCCTGGTGGCGCTGTATGTGGAGCTGGCGCGTAACACGCCGCTGCTGATCCAACTGTTCTTCGTGTATTTCGCCTTGCCGGCTCTGGGTTTGAATATTTCCGGGTTCTGGGCGGCGATCATCACCATGACCTTCCTCGGCGGCGCCTACCTCACCGAAGTGCTGCGCGCCGGTGTGGAAGCGGTGCCGCTGGCGCAGATCGAGTCGGGCAAGTCCATCGGCCTGTCCGACTGGCAACTGCTGCGCCATGTGATTTTGCCCCAGGCCGGCATCCTCAGCCTGCCGGCGCTGTTCGCCAATTTCATTTTCCTGCTCAAGGAGACCACGGTGGTGTCGGCCGTGGCGGTGCCGGAGATTCTCTACACCACCAAGAGCTACATCGCGCTCTACTACAAGACTTACGAAATGCTCGCCGTGCTGACGCTGATTTGCGTGTTGTTGTTCTTGCCGCTGTCGCTGCTGCTCAGCCGCCTGGAAAGGAGGCTCCAGCATGGCCAGTTCGGGTCTTGAGTTGTTGTGGGTGTCGTTGCCGCAACTGGGCAAGGGCGCTGCGCAAACGCTGTCGATTTCGTTTTTAAGCATCGCCTTCAGTACGGTCGGCGGCGTGTTGTATGGCGTGCTGCGCACGTTGAACAACACACTGATCAACGCGGTGCTGCGGGTTTACCTGGAGCTGTTTCGCGCGATCCCGGTGCTGGTGTGGTTGTACCTGCTGTTTTTCGGCCTGCCGATTTTCTTCGGCTTGAGCATTCCGAGCTTCTGGTGCGCGGTGCTGGTGCTGTCGCTGTGGGGCGCCAGCGAGGTGGGCGAAGTGGTCCGTGGTGCGCTGCATTCGCTGCCGCGTGGTCAGCGCGAAGCGGGGTTGTCGATTGGGTTGTCCGATCCGCAGCTGTACGGCTACGTGCTGCTGCCCCAAGCCCTCAAACGCCTGACGCCGCCAACCATCAACGTCTACACGCGCATCATTAAGACCAGCTCCCTTGCGGTGCTGATCGGCGTGGTGGACGTGATCAAGGTCGGCCAGCAAATCATCGAGCGCACCTATGAGTCGGTGCTGATCTACGGCGTGCTGTTCCTGTTTTTCTTCTTTATCTGCTACCCGTTGTCGGCCGCCTCCAAGGTGCTGGAACGGCGCTGGGCCCAAGCATGAGCGCATTGATCGAGTTTCAGGGTTTCAACAAATTCTTCGGCGAGCAGCAGGTGCTCAAGGGCATCGACCTGAGCGTGAAAAGCGGCGAAGTGGTGGTGATCCTCGGCCCCAGTGGCTGCGGCAAAAGCACCTTGCTGCGCTGCCTCAACGGCTTGGAAGTGGCGCACAGCGGCAGCCTGCGGTTTGCCGGTAAGGAGCTGTTGGACAAGCACACCGACTGGCGCCAAGTGCGCCAGGACGTGGGCATGGTGTTCCAGAGCTACCACCTGTTCCCGCACATGAGCGTGCTCGACAACATCCTGCTCGGCCCGCTGAAAGTGCAGAAGCGCGACCCGCGTGAAGCCCGCGACCAGGCGGAAAAACTGCTGGAACGCGTAGGCCTGGCCGACAAGCGCGACGCCTTCCCGCGTCAGCTGTCTGGCGGCCAGCAACAACGCATCGCCATCGTCCGTTCACTGTGCATGAACCCGCAAGTGATGCTGTTTGACGAAGTCACCGCCGCCCTCGACCCGGAGATGGTCAAGGAAGTGCTGGAGGTGATCCAGGGCCTGGCCCGCGATGGCATGACCTTGCTGATCGTCACTCACGAAATGGCCTTCGCCCGCGCCGTCGCCGACCGCGTGGTGTTTATGGAGGCCGGTCGCATCCTCGAACACAACACCCCCGAAGAATTCTTTATGAACCCGCAAACCGCACGCGCGCAGCAGTTCCTGGAGAAGTTCTCCTTTGTGTCAACACTGCCCAAGAAAACCAAGGAATTGGAGCTGATATGAAAAAGTTACTGCTGCCACTGTTTGCCGTCGCCTTGCTGGCCGGCTGCGATAAGAAGGCCGAAGAGCCCGCCAAACCAGCGGCTGCTGCCGCCAGCTACATCGACAAGATCAAGGCGCGCGACAAGCTGATCGTCGGCGTATTCACCGACAAACCGCCGTTCGGCTTTGTGAATGAAGCCGGTCGCTACGTGGGTTTTGATACCGACATCGGCCGCCAATTCGCCAAAGACCTGCTGGGCGACGAGAACAAAGTTGAATTCGTTGCCGTGGAGCCGGCCAGCCGTATTCCGTTCCTGCAGAGCGACAAGGTTGACCTTATCCTCGCCAACATGACCGTGACGCCGGAACGCAAGGAGGCGGTGGACTTCACCAACCCCAACCTGAAAGTCGCGGTACAGGCCTTGGTGCCGCAGGACAGCTCGGTGAAAAGCCTGAATGACCTGGCCACTCGCACCATCATCGTCACCACCGGCACCACGGCGGATATCTGGCTGACCAAGAACCACCCGGACTGGAAGCTGCTCAAGTTCGAGAAAAACTCCGAGTCGCTGCAAGCGCTGTCGGCCGGCCGTGGTGATGCGTATGCGCAAGACAACCTGGTGCTGTTCAGCTGGGCCAAGCAGAACCCTGGCTACCGGGTGCTGGAAGAGAAGCTCGGTGATGAAGCGCCGATTGCACCGGCGGTGAAGAAGGGCAACATCGAACTGCGCGACTGGGTGAATGCCGAGTTAGCTAAGTTGGGTGAGGAGAAGTTCTTGCTCAAGCTGTATGACCAATATGTGCGTAAAGAGCTGAGCGATGACACCCAGCCTGAGAGCGTGATTGTTGAAGGTGGTAAGTGGCAGGGCTGATGATCGTTCCCACGCTCTGCGTGGGCATGCAGCTTTGGACGCTCCGCGTCCGCTTTTAAAGTCGTGATGCGCAGCGCCACAGGAGGCGTTCCCACGCAGAGCGTGGGGACGCTCTTCAAAATCAAAATGTGGGAGCGGGCTTGCCCGCGATGAGGCCTGTGCAGGCGCCGACTATTGCGGCCAATGCCACGCCGGTGCATCCAAAATCCCTTGCCCCACTATCCGCGTCTCTCCCATCACCTTCTCCAACACAATCGAATTGCACCCTTCATCCTGCTGTAACGCCGCAATCAAACGGCTGGCATGCGACACGACCCATACCTGGCAGTGGTTCGATGTCTGGATAATCAAGCGCGCCAACGCTGGCAGCAAGTCCGGGTGCAGGCTGGTTTCCGGCTCGTTCAGCACCATCATGGTCGGCGGCCTGGGCGTCAGCAGCGCCGCGATCAGAAGCAGGTAACGCAAGGTGCCGTCCGACAACTCCGCCGCTGATAACGGCCGCAGCAAACCTTCCTGATAAAACTCAATTGCAAAGCGCCCGCCCTGCAACGGCTGGATATTCAAGCGTGCGCCGGGGAACGCATCGCTCACCGCGCGCTGCAACGCCTCGGGGTCGCCAATCTCGCGAATGGTCTGCAATGCCGCTGCCAGGTCGCGCCCGTCGTGGTGCAACACCGGCGTGCGCGTGCCCAATTGTGGCTGGCGGACGGGCGCCTCTACATCGCTGCGAAAGTGATCATAAAAGCGCCAGCCACGAATGCTTTCGCGCAGCAGCAACACCTCCGGCGAGCCGCGCAGGTTGCCGACCTGATCGAACAGGCTGTGATAGTTGGGCGTGTGCTGGGCCAATACATCCCAGGCGCGCCCCTCACGGGCCCGCACCATAGGGCCGGAGCGCTGCACCAACAGGCTGGCAGGGCGATAGATATGGCCGGCCCAGATACATTCCTTCTTCACTTCCGGGTCCAGGGAGAAACACGACGCGCCAGGTTCCGGCAACCCCAAGGAAATGGCATAGCTGAAATCATCCCCCGCAAACCCCAGGCGCAGGCGTTTTACCCCTTGGCGCACAACCGCCTCCACCGGCACTTCGCCGTTGTGCATGCGCCGGCTGATGGTTTCCGGCCCGGCCCAGAAGGTCGAGTCCAGCCCGCCTTCACGGGCCAGCGCGTTGATCACGCTGCCTTGGGCGGTTTCGGCTAGCAGGCGCAAGGCGCGGTACAAGTTGGACTTGCCGCTGCCATTGGGGCCGGTGACCAGGTTCAGCCGGTCCAGCGGCACCACCAATTTATTGATCGAGCGATAATTGGCGATTGCGAGGGTTTTGAGCATAGGTATTCAGTCGGCGTGGGAACCATTGGAGTATGGGAGCCTCCATGCAGATAAGGAACCCTGATCTAAGCTCACAGTCGCATACACACTGGCACATCGCGTCACGCAAAGGAGCCTGCATGGGCGGTCGCATTTCGATAGTTGTACTCAGCCTTGGCTTGTTGGCGCTGTTGAGCGGCTGCGGCCAGGAAAAGGCCGAACCCAAGGCCCATTCGCGGGTGTTTGTGCAGACGGTGCAGCCGGCGGATTTTGCTGCGGCGGTCACGCTGACCGGCGATATCCAGGCACGTGTGCAAACCGATTTGTCCTTTCGCGTGGGCGGCAAGATCATCCAACGCATGGTCGACGTGGGCGACCGCGTGACCGCCAAGCAAGTGCTGGCCAAGCTCGACCCCAAGGATTTGCAGACCAATGTCGATTCCGCCCAGGCCCAGGTCGTGGCCGAACAGGCGCGCGTCAAGCAAACCGCCGCCGCCTTTGTGCGTCAGGAAAAACTGCTGCCCAAGGGCTACACCAGCCGCAGCGAATACGACGCCGCTCAAGCCGCGCTGCGCAGCAGCCAAAGCGCCCTGGCCGCCGCGCAAGCGCAGTTGGCCAATGCCCGCGAACAACTGGGCTACACCTCGCTGATCGCCGATGCCCCCGGGGTGATTACGGCGCGACAGGCTGAAGTCGGCCAAGTGGTGCAGGCCACCGTGCCGATTTTCAGCCTGGCGACCGATGGCGAGCGTGATGCGGTGTTCGATGTCTATGAGTCGCTGCTGGTAGAGCCGCCGGCAGATGCGCCGATCACCGTCAGCCTGTTGGATAACCCGAGCATCAAGGCCGTGGGTAAGGTCCGTGAAGTCACGCCGGCGGTGGCGGCCAATACCGGCACCGTGCAAGTCAAAATCGCCCTGCAATCCCTGCCCAAAGGCATGCACTTAGGTTCTGTGGTCAGTGCCACCGCGAATGGCCCGGCCAAGGCCAGCATCGAGCTGCCGTGGTCGGCCTTGACCAAAGACCTTAACGAACCCGCTGTGTGGCTGATCGACGGTGACGGCAAGGCGCAACTGCACAAGGTCAGCGTGGCGCGTTACCTCACCGGCAACGTGATCATTGGCGACGGCCTCAAAGGCGGCGAAAAGGTCGTGGTGGCCGGTGGGCAATTGCTGCACCCCGGCATGCTTGTCGAGATCGCCCAGCCGCCTGACAACGCCCAGGCCCAAGGAGTGCAGCCATGAAACACCTGACGGCTGTACTCGCCGCCAGCCTGTTGCTGGTGGCCTGCTCCAAGGAAGAACCTGCGCCTGAACCTGTGCGCCCGGTGTTGTCGATGCAAGTGAAGGCCGAAGACCAGGAAAACCTTGGCCGCTTCGCTGGGACTATCCAGGCCCGCTACGAAAGCAACCTGGGCTTTCGCGTGCCCGGCCGTATCGCCCGCCGCACGGTCGATGTGGGCGCCGAAGTGGAGAAGGGCGCCGTGCTCGCCGTGCTCGACCCCACCGACCAGCAGAACCAATTGCGCGCCGCCCAAGGCGACCTCGCCCGTGTGCAGGCGCAGTTCATCAATGCCCAAGCTAACGCCCGCCGTCAGCAGGAATTATTCAACCGTGGCGTCGGCGCCCAGGCGCAGTTGGATGTGGCCCAGACCGACCTGAAAACCACCCAGGCCACCCTCGATCAGGCCAAGGCTTCGGTCAACCAGGCCAAGGACCAGCTCAACTACGCCCAACTGCGCACCGACCACGCCGGCATCGTCACCGCCTGGAATGCCGAGGCGGGCCAGGTGGTCAGCGCCGGCCAGCAAGTGGTGACCCTGGCGCGTCCGGATATCAAGGAAGCGGTGATCGACCTGCCGGCGGGCCTCGCCGAGCGCCTGCCCACCGATGTGGTGTTTCTGGTCGCCGGGCAACTCGACCCGAACGTGCACACCACCGCCATCGTGCGTGAGATCGAACCCCAGGCGCAAAGCGCCACGCGCACCCGCCGCGCACGCCTGACCCTGGCCGAGACACCGCCGGCCTTTCGCCTTGGCACCGCCATCAGCGTGACCTTGAGTTCTGCCATCGCGCCGCGTATCGAACTGCCGCTGAGCGCCTTGCAGGAAGTCGACGGTAAGACCCGCATCTGGCTGCTCGACACCCAAAGCCAGACCGTGCAGCCGCGCGACGTCACGGTGGTCAGCCGCGACGCCGACAGTGCCTTGCTCAACGGTGGCGTCAACCCCGGCGAACGCATCGTCACTGCCGGCGTGAACAGCCTGAAACCCGGGCAAAAAGTCAAAATCGACGAGGACAGCCCGCGATGAAAGGGAGCTTCAACTTATCTGACTGGGCCCTCAAGCATCAGTCCTTCGTCTGGTACCTGATGTTCGTCGCGCTGCTGATGGGCGTGTTTTCCTACATGAACCTCGGGCGCGAAGAAGACCCTTCGTTCACCATCAAAACCATGGTGATCCAGACCCGCTGGCCGGGCGCGACCCAGGAAGAAACCCTCAAGCAAGTCACCGACCGCATCGAGAAAAAACTCGAAGAACTCGACTCCCTCGACTACGTGAAAAGCTACACGCGGCCGGGTGAGTCCACGGTGTTTGTGTTCCTCAAGGACACCACCAGCGCTAAGGCCATTCCGGAGATCTGGTACCAGGTTCGCAAGAAGATCGACGATATTCGCGGCACTTTCCCCCAGGGTTTGCAGGGGCCGTCGTTCAACGATGAGTTCGGTGACGTGTTCGGCTCGGTGTACGCCTTTACCGGCGACGGCCTTTCTATGCGCCAGCTGCGTGACTATGTGGAGCAGGTGCGCGCCGAGATCCGTGCGGTGCCGGGGCTGGGCAAGGTCGAGATGATCGGCCAGCAGGACGAAGTGATTTACCTGAACTTCTCCACGCGCAAACTGGCGGCATTGGGGATTGATCAGCGCCAGGTTGTGCAAAGCCTGCAATCGCAAAACGCGGTCACCCCCGCCGGGGTGATCGAGGCGGGGCCGGAGCGAATTTCCGTGCGCACCTCGGGCCAGTTCGCCTCGGAGAAGGACTTGGCGGACGTTAACCTGCGGCTCAATGATCGTTTCTACCGTTTGGCGGATATCGCCGAGATCAGCCGTGGCTATGTTGACCCGGCGCGGCCGATGTTCCGCTTTAACGGCCAGCCGGCGATCGGCTTGGCCATTGCGATGCAGAAGGGCGGCAATATCCAGTCCTTCGGCAAGGCCCTGCACACGCGCATGGACGAACTGACCGCCGACCTGCCGGTGGGCGTCGGCGTGCACAAAGTCTCCGATCAGGCGGAAGTGGTGGAAGAGGCCGTCGGCGGCTTCACCAGCGCGCTGTTTGAAGCGGTGATCATCGTGCTGGTGGTGAGTTTTATCAGCCTCGGCATGCGTGCCGGGCTGGTGGTGGCGTGCTCGATTCCGTTGGTTTTGGCGCTGGTGTTCGTGTTCATGGAATACAGCGGCATCACCATGCAGCGGGTATCGCTGGGTGCCTTGATCATTGCGCTTGGCCTGTTGGTGGACGACGCGATGATCACCGTGGAAATGATGATCACGCGCCTGGAAAAAGGCGAAACCAAGGAGCAGGCGGCGACCTACGCCTACACCTCCACGGCGTTCCCGATGCTCACCGGTACGCTGGTGACCGTGGCCGGTTTCGTGCCCATCGGCCTCAATGCCAGTTCGGCGGGCGAGTACACCTTCACCCTGTTTGCGGTGATTGCCGTGGCCATGCTGGTGTCGTGGGTGGTGGCGGTGCTGTTTGCGCCGGTGATTGGCGTGCATATCCTCAGTGCCAACGTGAAACCGCATAATGCCGAACCGGGGCGTATCGGCCGTGCCTTCAATGGCGGCATGCTTTGGGCCATGCGCCACCGCTGGTGGGCCATCGGTATCACCGTGGGGCTGTTTGTGGCCTCGGTGTTTTCCATGCAGTTTGTGCAGAACCAGTTTTTCCCCTCGTCGGACCGCCCGGAAATTCTCGTTGACCTGAACCTGCCGCAAAACGCCTCGATCAACGAGACCCGCAAGGCTGTCGACCGCCTCGAAGCGATCATCAAGGACGACCCGGACATTGCGCGTTGGAGCACCTACATCGGCCAGGGCGCGATTCGTTTCTATCTGCCCCTCGACCAGCAATTGGAAAACCCCTACTACGCGCAGCTGGTGATCGTCAGCAAAGGCCTGGAAGAGCGCGGCGCGTTGATTGCGCGCCTGCAAAAACGCCTGCGTGATGACTTTGTCGGCATCGGCAGTTATGTGCAGCCACTGGAAATGGGCCCGCCGGTAGGGCGGCCGATCCAGTACCGCGTGTCCGGTAAAGACACCGATCAGGTGCGCAAACACGCCATTGAACTGGCGACCTTGCTGGATAAAAATACTCACCTGGGCGAGATCATCTACGACTGGAACGAGCCGGGCAAAGTGCTGCGGGTCGACATCGCCCAAGACAAGGCGCGGCAATTGGGGCTGTCGTCGGAAGACGTGGCGCAACTGATGAACAGTGTGGTCAGCGGTGCCTCGGTGACCCAGGTGCACGACGATATTTACCTGATCAACGTGGTGGGGCGCGCCGAAGACGCCGAACGCGGCACCCCGGAAACCTTGCAGAACCTGCAGATCGTCACGCCCAACGGCACCTCGATTCCGTTGCTGGCTTTCGCCACCGTGCGGTATGAGCTGGAGCAGCCGCTGGTATGGCGCCGTGATCGCAAGCCGACCATCACCATCAAGGCTTCGGTGCGCGATGAGATGCAGCCGACCGACCTGGTCAAACAACTCAAGCCCGAGATCGATAAGTTCAGCGCCGGCCTGCCGGTGGGCTACACCGTCGCCACTGGCGGCACCGTCGAAGAAAGTGGCAAGGCCCAAGGCCCTATCGCCAAAGTGGTGCCGCTGATGCTGTTCTTGATGGCCACCTTCCTGATGATCCAGCTGCACAGCGTGCAGAAGATGTTCCTGGTGGCGAGTGTCGCGCCGCTTGGGCTGATCGGCGTGGTGCTGGCGCTGATCCCCACGGGCACGCCCATGGGTTTTGTGGCGATCCTCGGCATCTTGGCGCTGATCGGCATCATCATCCGTAACTCGGTGATTCTGGTGACGCAGATCGATGCATATGAGCGCGACGGCTATACGCCGTGGGATGCGGTGGTGGAAGCCACCGAGCACCGGCGTCGGCCGATCCTACTGACCGCAGCGGCGGCCAGCCTCGGCATGATCCCGATTGCGCGTGAAGTGTTCTGGGGGCCGATGGCCTACGCGATGATTGGCGGGATCATCATCGCCACCTTGCTGACGCTGCTGTTTTTGCCCGCGCTTTACGTGGCGTGGTACAAGATTCGCGAGCCGAAAAAACAACAGGCCTGACCATCCGTGCCTTCCTGCAAGGATGTAGGAAGACTCTTGGAAACACTTTCCCTACAGCGCGCCTGGCGTTAACTGTTTTACCCTCCGGGCCTGATCTTGTTTGGAAGGCCTGCGTCATGCGCCGTTTAGTCCTGGTTTTTAGCCTGTTGCTGTCTCCTCAACTCTTTGCCGCCACCGTGCTGGAAAATGCGCAGTGGCGCGTCGAACTCGACCCCGCCACGTTAGCGCTGCGCGTTACGCCCTCAGGCGAAACCTCGGTGCAAGCCTCCAGCGGTGTGGCCGCGCACGCCGTCGCCGAGATGCAGGCCAATGCCGAACAGGCCACTTGGCAATGGGACAACGGCAGCTATCACCTGACCGCTCGCCTTGAGCAGCGCGACCTTGCCCTGACCATCAGTGCACGCGAGCCGGGTGAGTTAGCCCTTTTGCGCCAACCCGCCGAGGCCATGGGCAAAGGCTTGATCTGGCCCTTGGCCGAAGGGCATTACGTTCCCGCTGATAACCCTGTATGGAAGGCGTTTTTGCTGGAACAGGGCGAGGTCAATTCCACGCAGGACCTCAGCCTGCCGTTATGGGGCGTGGATCATGGGCGCTTCACGCTTAACTGGTTGCTCACCAATCCCTATAACAACCATCTGCAATGGCAAGCAGACGGTGGCGGGCTGGCGCTTTCAGTGGCGCATGAGTTCACCCGTCTTGAGCCCACCGCACCGATGACCCTGCGCCTGCACCTGGGCGATGCCGACCCGTTGGCCGGGGCCAAGCGCTATCGCGAGTGGCTGGTGGCGCAGGGGCGTTATGAACCGCTGGCGGACAAGCTGCGCCAGACTCCCGAGGCTGAAAAGCTGCTGGGTGCCAGCCATGTCTACCTGTGGGGCAATGACCTGTTAGGGCCGGAGGATGTGCGCGACTGGCCGCTGCTGGTGAAATTGCTGCGCGGCCACGAACTCAAGGGCTTGCTGGACAAAGAGGCCACGCAGGTGCTGACTCAAACCGGCACGTTGGATGGCTATCAAAAGACCGTGCTGCTGCGTGGCCTCAACGCGGCGATCAATAAAAAGGCCCGGCAAACCTGGCAGGCCACCGACGAGCCGGACATGCTCACGCTTGCCGACGGTTATGGTGTGCTTCGCCGTGAACTGGCCACAGCGTTTGCCGGCGCCTTGAGCGACAGCCCCGAGACCTGGGGTAGCACGCTGTCGGCCAAGACCGTCAAAGCGCTGCAAGATGCTGGGCTGAAGCGCCTTTTGCTGACTTTGGGCGAAGGCTGGGAAGGCGGCCTCTGGCACCCCGAAGCGATTCAGTCGGGCGTTAAGGCGGGTTACCTGATGGCGCCGTACGACTCCTATGAAACCGCGTTATCCACCACCGAAAACCCGGATTGGACCACCGCCCACCTGGGCAGCAAGGCCTATCGCGACTGCGCTATCGTGTTGAAAGACGGCAAGCTCAAGACCGGCTTCCAGCAATCCGGTCATTACACCGACCCGCGTTGCGTACGGCCACTGCTGGAAGCGCGGGTGCAGGCAGTGCAAGCCAAGGCCGGTTTCAACGCCTGGTTCCTCGATGTCTACGCCACCAGCATGCTCTTTGACAGCTACCGTGACGGTGCCGAAATGACCCAGGCGCAAAACGCCGAAGGCAATATCGACGCGTCCCGCTGGCTGAATACGGCGCTCAAGCTGCCCGCCGGTTCCGAAGACGGCAACGCCATCACCGCCCAGGGCATTCTGTTCGCCCACGGCATGCAGACGCCGGTGATTGGTTGGGGGGATCGGGAGATGACCAAGGACAAGCAGTCGCCCTATTACGTCGGCAACTGGTACCCGCCTGAGCAACCCACGGTGTTCTTCAAAACGGTGCCGTTGAATGAGCCGTTCCGCACAGTGTATTTCGAGCCGACGATGCGTCTACCGCTGTATCAGGCGGTGTTCCACGGCTCGGTGATTACCACTCACCATTGGCTGTTCGATAGCCTCAAGCTCGGCAATGTGCAGGCTGAGAATGAGTTGACCCAACTGCTGTACAACGTGCCGCCGCTGTATCACCTCAGTGCCGCGACGCTTAAGCAGCGGATACCGTTGATGCAGCGCCAGGATCAGTTTTTCAGGCCGCTGCATGAACGCTTGGCGACTCAGGCGATGACGGGGTTTCGCTGGCTGACGGCAGACAAGCAGGTGCAGGAGACCACGTTTGCCGATGGCACGCGGTTGGTGGCGAATTTCTCGGCTGAAGAAAAACAGGGCTATGCCGGGCGCAGTGTGACGGCAATGGTGGTGGGCGAAAAACCTGTGGTGTATCAGGTGCATTAGCGGTGCCGGTGAGGCCTTCGCGAGCAAGCCCGCCCCCACATTTGGAACGCATTCCCCTGTGGGAGCGGGCTTGCTCGCGAAGACGTCAGGCCGGGCGACGAAAGTCTATGGTTTGCGCCACACACTCGCCAACCAAGGCTGCTGCTCCCGAGGCAGCCCGGCCGGCCGATAGTAATGCTCCAACTCCACAAACCCGGCCGCTGTCAGCAGTGCCCGCCACGCTTGCAGGTCGTGATAAGACCCATACCGCGGTCCATTCCAGCCTTCCTGGTTTTCACCGCGTGGGTTGGAACTGAACAACACACCGCCAGGCTTCAACGCACTGTGCAGTTGCTTGAGAATGCGCGGCAATTCCTGCTTGGGAATATGAAACAACACCGCATTGGCAAACACCCCGTCGAAGCGTTCAGCCGGCAGCTCCAACTTGAGAAAGTCCTGCTGCAACACCTCACAGCCGCTGTCCTCGCGCGCCATTTGCGCAAACCGTTCAGAGCCATCGAGCCCTACGGCGATATGGCCCATGCGTGTAAACGTCTGCAAATCCCGCCCCGGCCCGCAGCCGAAATCCAGCACGGTAAACGGCGCCGTGCCTTGGATGTGTCGCAGCAGGGCGTCGATGTTCTGGCTCACATCGTGATCGCGGGTGCCGTCACGGAAGTCCTCGGCCACATTGTTGTAGTGGCCCAGGGTCGCGGAGGTAATCTGGTTCAGGTCGTCGGGGGCGAGTTTCATGGAGGGGCTTCGAGGTCTGAAGAGACGCTGACTATACGCCATGGCAGGGCTCAAAAAAAACGGAGCGGATAAGTGTTGTACTCCTCCGCTCCGTTGTATTTTGATGGCGTACTCAGCCCACTATCCGATTAATTGCACCAACGTCCAAGCGCCGAACACGTGGTTAGTACGACCGCCTGAAGCAATACCGCCGTTTTGCCAATGGTAAAAAACAGCGGTGGAGGGGTCTGTGGTAGGCCCAAACCAATAATGTTGATTCACCGGCAGTCTGGGGCCATAGACACGCTGCAAATCAGCGACGCCATCCCAGCCTAGTTGCCTGTGACCGGAATTAATGAATCCGAGTGCCACATTGAAATCGGTCCCCGCCTCGCTTGGCACTAAGCGGTATACATTACTGACGTTAACGGGGTACGAGACCATGGTGCCATACTGATCTCTCACATCAATTGTCGTAGAACCCCAGCCATTGCCGATTACCAACCCTTGGGCGTTCACTGATGCAACGCTGGGCTTGCGGGAAGTATAGGTGAGTGTCCCCAAACCACCCGTAGCGACGCGACTACCCGAATTACCGATTGACTCCAATCCTGTTGATTTTGCCCACCACGGTACTTTGATAGACAGCCCACTCAGAGTCATGGGCTCTTGCGCAATCTTAAGTTGGCCTACTATCGTCACTTCTTGAACATCTGACGTCGTTGTTTTGCCCCCCACCGTCACTTGGTAACTTAACTTGCTAAGTTGGCCCGCGCTCTGGTTGATGATTTGCGCACTGATGGGGAATAGCACTGTTCCACCGGTTGTCCCGGTCTGTGGCGCAATGTTGACGACGTTGCCATTTGGAATGCTCCAGATGAGGCGGATTACATCGGCAGGGGACATGCTCCGGTACGTCACCGCCACAGCGGCGCCATTGAGATAGTTCTGTAGCGTGATCGTCTGAGGCCCTGACATGTTGTCGAAGGCCGGCGCCGGATACGTCAATACCGGTGTGCCCAGCACCCGCACCGTGCTGCTGCCCGAGCGCCCAAGCAATACCCCTGTTGGGGTGAACAGCTCGAACGACATGCGAACAAACCCTTCCTCTTTGAAATATTCATTGGGCACCGGCGTTTGATTGCCGGCCCTTTGCGTGTGGGAAAACGGCGCCAAGCGCTTGCTCGTTTGTGTACCGTCAGCCTTGGTCAGGGTCAGCGTCACAACGATCTGGTTGGGTGGGCTGGCGATTGCTATCGAGCGTCGCACTGTCGCCAGCACGCTGAGTGGGAGATTACTTTGGGTGCCCAGGTCCAACAGCGTTGACTCAAGGCCATTGACATAAAACAACGGTGGATCAAACAGCGAGGGGTCCAGGTTGCTGCTCAATAAGTAGGGCAGCGAAAACTTATCGTTCCCCTCCGGGATGTTTCCGGCCACATCTATCACGGTGCAAATGAGCGCTACGGTGCCCGATTGACTGATCCTCTGGAAAACCGCCGACGGAATAAACACTCGATACGGCCCCGCCCCGGCGGCCTCTGCGGCGCTCAAACGGCGTTTGGTGGCGATACCGTCCAAATAGACGAAAATTTCGTCGTTCTCACGGGCGTTCTGATACTTATCAACCAGGGCCCACATTCCGTTTGCTGCTGTGCTTGCATCAATATCCGCGTCTGCCGAAAAACCTTCAGCCACCACGCGCAATCCATCGTGCCCGAAGATGTCCGGCCTACGGTCTATGCCGGCAGGGCGGGTTTTCTTGACCAGATACTTCTCGGTAGTCGAACGACTTCTCTGACCGCTAGCCTTGCGCACCACTTCCCAGTAAACATCGACTAAGCCCTCCTGCAGGCTGGTCGGGAGGAGGTTGTTCAGGAGGACGTTCAAGAAGTACCGCGGTGCCTTGGTGGTAATGCTGCCCTTGCTCAACTCTTTGCCATTACCGTACAGGTAGAATTCGTCACCGATGGTGTCAGCGAACCAAGCCTCGGAGGAGAACTCGGCATAAGGGTCGCTGGCGCGTAGCCCCAAGGCCCATTTAGCTTTTTCAGGGTAATCGAGCTTATCTGGCGGGTCGGTTTTATCAAGCTGGATGCCGAAGGTCGCGGTGGGTGGATCCAGGGATATGTCAACGGTTGAGCCGGTTGGAGTCGTCATCATCATTACCTTGCTGGTTCAGGGCGCGCGGGAACCGCGCGATGGGCAAGGTGAATGAAGCGCTTGGGGTATTAACCGAATCTACTGTCAGAATTGACAGTGCCGACGAGTGGCGCATCGCCCTGGTGGGGGCGATGCATGTATGCGGCGATTTGAACGGCACTCAGCGTTTGTTAAGCACTCGCGCCAACCGATCCCCGCCCAACTGAATCACCGCCACCAGAATCACCAGCAGCACGATCACCGTCAGCATGATCTGCGTATCAAATCGCTGGTAGCCATAACGGTAGGCAATATCACCCAAGCCGCCCGCGCCAATCGCACCGGCCATGGCCGATGAGTTGATCATTGTCACCAACGTAATCGTGAACCCGCCGACGATGCCCGGCAGCGCCTCCGGTAACAGCACATGCCAGATGATGTGCCAGCGGCGGCAGCCCATGGCTTGCGCGGCTTCGATCAAGCCGTGGTCGACCTCACGCAGGCTCACTTCGCCAATGCGCGCGAAGAACGGCGTGGCGGCGATGGTCAGCGGTACTACAGCCGCCCACACACCATAGGTCGTGCCGACGATCAGTCGGGTAAACGGGATCAGCGCCACCATCAGGATCAAAAACGGAATAGAGCGGAACAGGTTGACGAATGCGCCCAGCACGCGGTTCAGCGCGGGTGCCTGATAGATGCCGCCTTTGTCACTGGTGACCAAAAACACCGCCAACGGAATCCCCACCAACAACGCGATCAACGACGACACACCGACCATCAACAAGGTGTCGATGGCGCCCTGCAATAAACGATCAAACCACATAGCCCAGCACCTCCACCTGTTGCGCCCAACGCCCGGCAAGGGTGCGCAGTTCTTCGGCGTTGTGCGGTGAGCCACTCACCGCCAACAGCAATTGCCCCAGGGCATGCCCCTGGATCCGTTCTACGCCGCCTTGCAGCAAGCGCACGCGCCCGCCGAGGGCGTTGAACAACGCAGCCAGGTCGGGCTCATCGGCGGCGCTGCCGGTGAACTGCAGGCGCAGCACCAACGCCGCGTCGGCCGAGGTTTGGGTGCGTTGCAGACGGCTTTGCAGTTCTTCCGGCAGCCCGTGTTGCAGCGGCGCCAGCAACGTTTTGCTGACCTCGTGTTGCGGGTTGCCGAACACTTGCCACACCGGGCCCTGCTCAACGATTCTGCCGTGTTCGAGCACCACCACGCGGTCGCAGATTTCGCGAATCACCGCCATTTCATGGGTGATCAACACGATGGTCAGGCCCAGGCGCTGGTTGATCTCGCGCAGCAGGCCGAGGATCGACTGAGTGGTCTCCGGGTCGAGGGCCGAGGTGGCTTCGTCGCATAGCAGGATCTGCGGGTCATGCACCAGCGAACGGGCGATGCCCACGCGCTGTTTCTGGCCGCCGGAGAGCTGCGCCGGATAGGCCTTGTGCTTGTCCTGCAAGCCCACCAGTTCCAGCAGCTCGCGCACTTTTTGCTCGCGCTGCGGCTTGGGCACGCCGGCGACTTTCAGCGGCAGCTCGACGTTCTGCCAAACCGTTTTGGCCGACATCAAGTTGAAGTGCTGGAAGATCATGCCGATGCGCCGACGCAGCGCCACCAGGCGGTCTTCGTCGAATTCGCCGATGTCCACCTGATCGATCAACACCCGCCCGCTGCTGGGCTGTTCCAGGCGGTTGATGGTGCGGATCAGCGAGGACTTACCGGCGCCGCTGCGGCCAATGATGCCGAACACTTCGCCGCGCTGGATAGCAAGGTCGATGCCTTGCAGTGCATGCACAGTGCCGTCATAGGTTTTGCCCAGGTTGATAAAGCGCACATGGGCGCGGTTCAAATCCGGGTGCAGTTCGGTCTGCTCGGCGTCCCTGGGCGGTAAACCCAGGTCGCGCAGTTGAGTGTTGGCGGCGGTCATTTTTTATCTTCCCAGCCCACTTGGTAGAGCTTGCCGAGGGATTTATCCAACGCGGCACGCACTACTGGCGAGTGCTGGTAGATGTCGACGAACTTGATCACGCGCGGGTCGGTTTTGCTTTTAGGCTGGATTACAAATTGAATCACGTATTCCGGGTGGTCGAGGCCGTCGAACAGCAGCGCCGACTCGGCATCGAAGGTCTTGGACAGGCGGATATACGCCGGGTAGCCCTGCACCAGGTCAGCGTCGTCATAGGCGCGTACCAGTTGTACGGCTTCCACCTGCAGGATCTTGATCTTTTTCGGGTTGGCGACGATGTCTTCTTCGGTGGCCTTGTAGCCCACGCCCGGCGTGAGGGTGATCAGCCCGGCCTTGGCCAGCAGTTGCAGGCCGCGGCCGCTGTTGATCGGGTCGTTGGCGATTGCCACGCTGGCGCCTTGGGGCAGGTCATTGAAGCTTTTGTACTTCTTCGAATACAGCCCGACGTTGTTGATGATGCCCGGCGCGTACGGCACCAAGTCAAAACCGGCGGCGGCCTTGGCGTTTTCCAGGAACGGGATGTGCTGGAAGTAGTTCACGTCGATATCGCCGGCGGCCAGGCTGACGTTGGGCGCGATCCAGTCGGTGAATTCCACCAGCTCGACCTTCAGGCCCTGCTTGCCGGCCTCGGCGACGGCGGCTTCCAGAGGAATCGCGAAGGCGGGGGTGGTGCCGACTTTTAACGGTGCATCGGCGGCAAACACTGCCGAGCTGAATAAACCGAGGGCCAGGGCCAGTGCTTTGACTGGGTGGGTGAGCAGTGTCTTTTTCATAATGGTTTTCCAGTCATAAGGGGGTTAGTTAAGAACAATGCGGTCTACTGTGGGAGCTGGCTTGCCTGCGATAGCGGTCTGTCAGGCACAAATTTTTAGCTGATCTACTGCTATCGCAAGCAAGCCCGCTCCCACATTTTTTGATTAGTGACGGTAGGTAGAACCGGTGTGTTGTTCGGGTAAGCGAGCGGAGCCTTGGAACACTTTTTCGCGCAGCGTTCCCTGCTCGTAAGCGGTCTTGTACGACCCCCGACGCTGCAACTCCGGCACCACCAGGTCGATAAAGTCCACATAGCTTTCCGGCGTCACAATGCGCGTGAGGTTGAAGCCATCCAGCCCGGTTTCACTGACCCACGATTCCAGCTCATCGGCGACCTGTTCGGGCGAGCCGACCAAGGTGATATAGCGCCCGCCGAGGGCGTGCTGTTCGAGCAATTTGCGCCGGGTCCAGTCGTTGTTCTGCAGGTTCTTGGTGGCCGACTGGATCGCGTTGCTCTTCACGTACTGGATCGGTTCATCGATCTCGTATTGGGCAAAATCAATCGCCGTCGATGCCGAGAAATGCGCCACACCGGCCTCCGGGCTGGCATAGCTCAGGTACTCGGCGTGCTTGGCCCAGGCCAGCGCTTCGGTGGCACCCACGATCACGTTGAGGCCCATGAACACCTTGATGTCCTCCGGGTTACGCCCGGCCTCGACCGCGCTGGCGCGCACCTTGTCCACTTGGGCCTTGGTCGCGGCCTTGTTCTGGCCGCTGATGAACACGCACTCGGCATGCTGGCCGGCGAACAGCAAGCCCCGCTCTGAACTGCCGGCCTGGAACAGCACCGGCGTGCGTTGCGGCGACGGCTCGCAGAGGTGATAACCCTCGACCTGATAGAACTCGCCGTGGTGTTCGACCTTGTGCACCTTGCCCGGCTGCGCATAGACCCGTTGTTGCGGATCGTTGATGACCGCGTCGTCTTCCCAGCTGCCTTCCCAGAGTTTGTACAGCACCTGGAGGTATTCATCGGCCTGGTCGTAGCGCCGGTCATGCTCAACCTGTTCGGTCAGGCCCATGGCCTTGGCGGCACTGTCGAGGTAGCCGGTGACGATGTTCCAGCCGACCCGGCCACGGCTCAGGTGGTCGAGGGTGGACATCCGCCGGGCGAACAGATACGGCGGCTCGTAGGTGAGGTTGGCGGTGAGGCCGAAGCCAAGATTTTTGGTGACGGCGGCCATGGCCGAGACCAGCAGCAGTGGGTCATTGACCGGCAGTTGGATCGATTCTTTGAGCGGCACGTCGATGGAGTTCTGGTAAACGTCGTACACGCCGACGATGTCGGCGATAAACAAACCATCGAATAGCCCGCGTTCGAGGGTTTGCGCCAGGTCAGTCCAGTACTCGACGGTTTTGTACTGCGTCGAGGTGTCCCGTGGATGCGTCCACAGGCCGTGGTTGATGTGCCCGATGCAGTTCATGTTGAAGGCATTGAGCAGGATTTTTTTCTTCGCCATTTAGAGGGTCCCCCGCAGTGGCGGGTTTTCATCATTGAGGTAGTAATTGCCCACCGCGTGGTACTTCCAGCGCACCGGGTCGTGCAGGGTATGCACGCGGGCGTTGCGCCAGTGGCGATCGAGGCCGTGTTCGGCCAAGGTCGCCTGGCTGCCGGCGAGTTCGAACAAGGTGCTGCCGGCGGCCAGCGAGATCTCGGTGCTCAGTGCGCGCGCTTCGGCGACGGCAATGGACGCGGCGGCAACGGTCTCGGCCGTGCTGTCGGCCTGGGCGCGGTCGAGGAATTCGCCCGAGCGTTCCAGCAACGCTTGCGCCGCGTGAAGGCGGATGCTCAGGTGGCCGAAGCTTTTGAGCGTCAACGGGTCTTCGGTGGCCTTGTCGTTGCCGGAATCGATCCACGGGCGGGTCTTGGTGCGCACAAAGTGCAGCGCGTCCTCGAAGGCGGCGCGGGCGATGCCGGTGTCGATGGCGGCGTGAAGGATCTGCGCCAGCGGGCCGACGGTGGTCGGGCGCTCGAAGGCGCTCTGGAACGGGATCACGTCTTGCGCTGCGACCCACACGTTGTCGAACACCACCGAGCCGCTGCCGGTGGTGCGCTGGCCGAAGCCGCTCCAGTCGTCGATTACGCTCAGGCCTTCGCTGTCACGGGGCACAAACGCCAGTTGCTGCACGCCGTGTTCATCCACCACCGAGGTGGGGATGCGTTGGGCGTAGATGGCGCCGGTGGAGTAGAACTTGCGGCCGGTGATGCGAAAACCGTCACCGTCGCGGGTGATTTTGGTCACGCGGTCGTGAGCGGTTTTGGTGCCCAGCTCCGCCAAGGCATTGCCGAAACGTTGGCCGGCAAGCACTTCGGCATACAGGCGTTTTTGCTGCGCCGGGCTGCCATTCACGCGCAGCACTTCCAGGGCGTAGAAGTGGTTTTGCGGGATCTGGCCCAGCGACGCATCCGCTTGGGCAATCAACGCAATAACCTTGGCCAGGGTGACGTTGGACACACCGGCACCGCCGTGCTCCTTCGGTACGCTGATGCCCCACAGGCCAGAGCGCGAAAACACGTCCAGCTCGGGCAGCGGCAGGCGACGTTCGCGGTCGCGCTGGGCGCTGTCGCGACGGAAATCTTCGGCCAGGTCGCTGGCGACAATGAGGGCTTGTTCGTCGCTGGTGATGACCGCGACGTTAGGGGAAAAAGTCATAAGTTTCTCCAGAGGTCTGGTCGGTCAGATCCAGGAATGTCGAGCAGGCAAAGTGCCGTTCAGTCGATAAGCGCCCACGGCGTGGTACTTCCAGCGCACCGGGTCGTGCAGGGTGTGCACCCGGGCGTTGCGCCAGTGGCGGTCAAGGTTGAATTCAGCGAGGGTGGCGCGGCTGCCGGCCAATTCGAAGAGCTTTTCGCTGACCAGCAACGACACTTCAGTGGTCAGCACTTTCGCCTCGGCCACGGCAATCGAAGCCCGTGCAGCGGATTGCGCGGTGATCGGCGCGGCACTGACCTCGTCCAGCACCTTGCCGGCCTTGCGCAACAGGGCTTCGGCGGCGTGCAGTTCGATTTTCAGCTTGCCGATGTCGGCGATTACATACAAATCATCACTGGCGCGTTCGACCTTGGCGTCGATCCACGGGCGTGAGCGTTCACGCACGAATGCGATGGTGTCATCGAGCGCACCACGGGCGATGCCGGCGTCGATGGCGGCCTGGATCAATTGCGAGACGGCGCCCTGGATATTCGGGCTTTCGCCGATGCGCCAGTTCTCCACTACCAACTCCGCGTCCACCGGCACTCGGTCGAGCAGTACGGTGCCGCTGGCGGTGGTGCGTTGGCCAAAGCCCGACCAATCGTCAACGATGCGCAGCCCTTCGCTGCCACGGCGCACAAAGGCCATGACCTGCTTGCCGTCATCGTTCAGCGCCTTGACCACCACCCAATGGGCAAACAGCGCGCCGGTGGAATAGAACTTCTGGCCGCTGATCACGTAGCCGTCGCCTTCAGCGGTGATGCGCGCCTTGAGCTCCAGGGTGTTTTTAGTGCCGCGTTCCGGGCCGCCGTTGCCGATGCGCCAGCCGTCGAGGACGCTCTGGAACAGCTGCTTTTTCTGGCGTTCGGTGGCGGCGCCCTGCACCAGGTGCAGGATGCCGAAATGGTTCTGCGGGATCTGCCCCAGGGCTGGGTCCGCCGCGCTGATGATCGCGAACACGTCGGCCAAGGTGGTGAAAGACACCTGTGGGCCGCCGTATTCACGGGGAATGGAAATACTGCCCAACCCGCTGCGGGTAAATTGTTCGATTTGTGCCCATGGCAGCTTGCGCTGCTGGTCGCGCTTGGCCGCTTGCAGGCGCGCGGCCTGGGCCAATTCATGGGCTGCGCTCAACGCTTGCGCGTCGTTGCGCAGCACAGCGGCCGGCAACAGCAATGGGGCTACATCCAGATCACTCTGGGGGGGTGTTAGAGCCAAGTTAGACATCAGCGCCGCTCCTTGGCTGCACGTAATGCCCTGGCGTTATGCACCGGGGTAATTCTGACCATACCGACCTCGCATTCAATGAAATAGAAACAGAAAAATCAGAGATGTCCGGTGGTCCGGTGCATATACCCTAAGCGCGTTAAATTTTTAAATAAACTAACTTATAGGAATATGCATAGAAGGGCTGTCACCCAGGTTCGCACGGTGAACCGGGTTGGCGCGGTTGGTAGGTCGACGCGGCCCTGGCCGGACGGGGCGGCGTCTGTGGAGAGCAGGTGGCAATGGTCAGGCTGCGCACCGGTGCCCAGCGTGAATTATTACCGACACGGTCAAGGATGCAGTACGTCACGTCCAGGCGGCTGTCGTCGCCCGCTTCGATGATCACCGTTGAGGGCACCCATACGTGTACCGCCAGGCCGACGCCTTTGGCTTGGATTGTCGGCAGGTCCAGACGCACGTCACCCCACCGCAGGGTAATGGCGTCGCCGCTTGCCATATTCAGGTACGGCTCGATGGTCAGCGGAATACCGCGCCGTACCTGGCTGCCATTGATGCCGTAGCGTCGGATCGTGTCGGGCAGGCTCACAGGGGCGAGGTTCTGGTTTTCGTCGCGCAAGAGCGCCGAAGGCTGGCCCCCTGGGTAGTTGGTTTTTACCTGCACGTGCGTGATGGCTGAGCATGCCGGGCCGTGGCCGATCTGCATGACTTGGTAGTGAACCTGCGCCAGTCCGTCCAGCACAAAACTTTCCGGAACCCGCAGGCGTGTGGGTGTGCCGATTTTGCACGCGGTCACGCGCCGAGCGTCGGCAAAGCAGTTGTTCCAGAACAACTCGATCAGGTCGCCTTCCTCCATGCCGGGGTAGGGGGCGATGTCCACCTGCAGTTGGGTGGCGGCGAGGGCATTGATGCCATGTGGATGAGCCTGTGGCAGGGTCGGGGCGGTGAGCAGGGCCGGGGTTGCAGTGCGCGTCATAAGTAATCTCCTTGATGCAGCCAGCAGCAATCGTTCCGGCGCCCGTGGCGCGGTTGTGCGCAGGGTGCCGAAAGGAACGATTCAGTGAATAGCCGGGATAGGATCCAATCCTCTGGGCGCTAGATAAGAGGGTTGGCCGGGGGGCGTCAATGGCGGCAAAGGGCTAAACGGCGGGTTGGGGTAGATTCAGACGAGTCTGACGAGGCGGGGGATTTTGAGGCGGGTACAGCGGTGATTTTTATGCGTTGCAATGAGGATTTCGTGTAGGAGCGGCTTATTGTGACGAGGGAGCTTGCACCCGCTGTAGCGCGAAGCGCTCCCAAGATTTTGGGGCGGCTACGCAGCCCAGCGGGAGCAAGCTCCCTCGCCACAGTGCGGGCCTGCTCTGAGGAAATTAATGAGCCAGAAACTTGCTCAAGAACTGCTTGGTTCGTTCTTCCTTGGGGTTGGCAAACAACGCCTTGGCTTCGCCCTGTTCCACGATCACGCCCTTGTCGAAGAAGATCACCCGGTTGGCTACATCGCGGGCAAAGCTCATTTCGTGGGTGACGATAACCATGGTGCGGTTTTCTTCGGCCAGGCTGCGGATGGTCGCCAGCACTTCGCCGACCAACTCCGGGTCGAGGGCCGAGGTGGGTTCGTCGAACAGGATCACCTCCGGCTCCATGGCCAGTGCACGGGCAATCGCCACCCGCTGTTGCTGGCCGCCGGACAAGCGCCTCGGGTAAGACTCTTCTTTACCCGCCAGGCCGACTCTGGCCAGCAGCTTGCGACCCAGTGCAATCGCGGCCTCGCGCGGCATCTTCTTGACCACGATCGGGCCTTCGATGACGTTTTCCAGCGCGGTGCGGTGCGGGAACAGGTTGAAGTTCTGGAACACGAAACCCACGTGCTGGCGCAAGCGCCGCACCAGGCCTTGTTGCTGGTTGAGCGGCTTGTTGCTGTCGATCTCGATGTCACCCACCTTGATGCGGCCGCTGGTGGGTTCTTCGAGGAAGTTCAGGCAGCGCAGGAAGGTGGTCTTGCCGGAACCGCTGGGGCCAATGATGGCGACCACTTCGCCCTCCTTGACCTCAAGGTCGATCCCGTTGAGCACCACCTGACCTTTGAATTGTTTGGTCAGTTTTTCAACCACGATCATGCTTCAAGACTCCAGGTCATGCCGGTTGACCCGGTCTTCCAGACGATTTTGAAAATGCGCCAGGATGCTCGCCAGTACCCAGTAGATCAGAGCGGCGGACAGATACATGGTGAAAATTTCGAAGGTACGCGCCGACACCAGTTGCGCCTGGCGAAACAGCTCCGGCACCTGAATGGTGGCGGCCAGCGCCGTGTCCTTGACCAGCGAAATAAAGCTGTTGCCCAGCGGCGGCAGCGCGGTGCGCATCGCCTGCGGCAGGATGGCCCGGCGCAAGGTCTGCGCGCGGGTCATGCCGATACTGGCTGCCGCTTCCCACTGGCCGCGCTCGATGGAGCTGATCGCGGCGCGCAGGATTTCACAGGCATAAGCGGCCATGTTCAGCGAGAAGCCGATCATGGCGGCCGGAATCGGGTCCAGCTCGATGCCCACTTGCGGCAAGCCGTAGTAGATCAAAAACAGCTGCACCAGCAAGGGCGTGCCGCGAAAGAACGACACGTAGACGCGGGCAATCCAACTGACCAGCTTGAAGCGTGACAACCGCATCAGGGCCAGGCCGAAGCCCAGCAGCAGGCCGAAGAACATTCCGCCCAGGCTAAGAATCACCGTGTAGTACGCGCCCTTGAGCAGAAAGGGCGCGGAGTCCAGCGCGAGTTGGAAACCTGCTTCCATTATTGAGTGACGTCAGCGTTGAAGTACTTCTCGGACAGCTTCTTCAAGGTGCCGTCGGCGCGCAGCTTGTCGAGGGCCTTGTTCACCGCGTCGAGCAGTTCAGGCTCGCCTTTGCGCAGGGCAATACCGGCTTCCTGACGGGAGAAGGCATCACCGGCTGCTGCGGTGTCCGGGGCTTTCTTGGCGTACTCAAGTGCCGCCAGGCGGTCGATCAGGATGGCGTCAATACGACCGATGCGCAGGTCCTGGAACTTGGTTGGGTCATCGTTGTAGGTCTTGATGATGGCTTTAGGTTGGTTGTCCTTGAGCCATTGTTCGTAGTTGGTGCCCAGGCCTACGCCGACTTTTTTGCCGGCCAAGTCGTCGGCAGTCTTGATGGTGTCGACGTTTTTCTTCAGCACCAGCGCCTGAATACCGGAAACGGTGTAGGGCTTGGAGAAGTCGTACTTCTTCTGGCGCTCTTCGGAGATGGTCACTTGGTTGATCACGGCGTCCAGGCGCTTGGACTCCAGGGCCGCGAGGATGCCGTCCCACGGCGTGGCTTGCAGCTTGACCTTCACGCCCAGCTCCTTGGCCAGCGCTTCGGACAGCTCCACTTCGAAACCGCTGAGCTTGCCGCTCTCATCGACAAAGCTGAACGGCGGGTAGGTGCCTTCCAGGCCGATCTTGATCTCGCCGGCTTTCTTGATGTTGCCCAGCTGCTCACCAGCGATGGCTTGGCCCATCAGGCCAGCCCCGAGTGCCAAGCCCAATGTGCCAACCAGCAACGTGCGACGCAATACAGAAATAGTCATGAACAGCCCCTGTGTTTTTATGGTGAGCGAAGCAGGTGACGCAGTAGTCGTATCCTGCCTTAAAGCGCGAAGCGCGTCTTCGCCTTCGGCGCGACTATAAAGCGAGTTTTTAAGACTTGAAAATAATATAAATATAATTTGTTATGCTTTTTTAGAATATGACATTCAATCTAATGTGGGAGCAGGCAAGCCAGCTCCCACATCTGGTCCGTGTTCAGTCCGTTAGAACAGAGTCATAAGCAAACAACGCCGGCGCCCCGCCGGTATGCAGGAAAATAATCGGACCGCCCTCAAACCGCTGCCGCCCGATGCCATCCAGCAAACCGGCCATGGCTTTGCCCGTGTAGACCGGGTCCAACAGCAGGCCTTCCTGGCTCGCCAATAGCTTGACCGCAGCGAGGGTGCCGGCGTTCGGTTCGCCGTAGCGCGGGCCGAAATATTCGTCCCACAAAATCACGTTGAACGCCTCGGGGATATCCACGCCGAGCAATTCGGCGGTGCGTTCGGCCAGGCCCTGCACTTTCGGGAACTGAGCTTGCTCGGTGCGTGACACCGTAATGCCCACCACCGGCAAATTCGGCAGCACTTCACTCAAGGCCAGGGCGAGGCCGCTGTGGGTGCCGGCACTGCCCGAGGCGAGTACCACAGCGGCGAATTCAATCCCGCTGTCTTCGATCTGCCCGGCCAGTTCCAGCCCGGCGCGTACATAGCCGAGGGCGCCGAGAGCATTGGAACCGCCGATAGGCACCAGGTACGGCTTTTTACCGTTGCTGCGCAGGCGATCGGCGAGGGCGTTGAGTTGCTCGTCGACGTTGTCGAGGTTCTCGACCAATTCAACCTTGGCGTCGAACAGCTCCAGCAGCAGGCGGTTGCCGTTGGCCAGGTAGTTAGGGTCTTCGGTACCAGTGGGGTTTTCCAGCAGCGCAACGCAGCCCAGGCCGAGCTTGGCGGCCAGCGCAGCGGTTTGGCGCACGTGGTTGGACTGGATGGCGCCGGCAGTTACCAAGGTGTCGGCACCCTGGGCGATGGCATCGGCGGCCAGGTATTCAAGTTTGCGCAGTTTGTTGCCGCCCATGGCCAGCGGCGTGGTGTCGTCGCGTTTGACGTAGATGTCCCTGCCCAGCCAGGCCGACAGCCGCTCGAGTTTTTCCAGGGCAGTGGCGCCGCCCAGCAGTTCCAGGCGGTTAAAACGGTCGAGCTGTTGTTTGATCATGGCTACGCACGGTGGCTAAGTGATTGGGCGACTATAGGCAGGCACTTTTCATCGGGCAACCGCCAATCGCTTATTCCGTCTGGTTCTTTGCATCACACCATTGGTTCTTAAGGGCGGCCAGGGTGCATACCGTAAAGTGATGGCCATTACGTCAGGAGTGAATACCGTGAGTGAGCGTTCCAGCCATTGGCAATTGCAGACCATCGTCAGCCAACTGCGCGGCGCCCGGGACCAGTGGCGTACGCGCAATGGCCGCTTGAGTGGCGAGCACGGCGGCCGAGAGTTGCCGTCGCGCGAGGCGGTGGCGCAGATTCTTGAGTCGCTGTGCGGCGCGCTGTTTCCGATGCGCCTGGGGCCGGTGGACTTGCGCGAGGAAAGTGAAGATTTCTACGTCGGCCATACCCTCGACGTCGCCTTGAATGCCTTGTTCGGCCAGGCGCGCCTGGAGCTGCGCTACGCCGCACGCCAGGGCGGCGAGGATGACAGCGCGGTCGACGCCCTGGCTATCCGCCTGATCCAGGATTTTGCCCTGGCCTTGCCTTCCCTGCGCAGCCTGCTGGACACCGACGTGTTGGCCGCCTACCACGGCGACCCGGCCGCCCGCAGTGTGGATGAAGTGCTGCTGTGCTACCCGGGGATTCTGGCGGTGATTCACCATCGCCTGGCGCACCACTTATATCGCGCCGGGTTGCCACTGCTGGCGCGGATCAGCGCGGAGATTGCCCACTCGGCCACCGGCATCGACATTCATCCCGGCGCGCAGATCGGCCCGAGTTTCTTTATCGACCACGGCACGGGCGTGGTGATTGGCGAAACCGCGATCATCGGCGAGCGAGTGCGCATTTATCAGGCGGTGACCTTGGGCGCCAAGCGCTTCCCGGCGGATGAGGACGGGCAGTTGCAGAAGGGCCATCCACGCCATCCGATTGTTGAGGACGATGTGGTGATTTATGCCGGGGCGACGATCCTGGGGCGAATTACCATCGGCAAGGGCTCGACGATTGGCGGCAATGTGTGGCTAACCCGCAGCGTGCCGGCGGGGGCGAATATTACCCAGGCGAATTTGCAGCATGAGGATGGGGCGCAGAAGTAGTGCTTGAGCCACACACCCGATCCAATGTGGGAGCTGAATTGCCTGCGGTAGCGGTATGTCTGATCCGCCGCCATCGCAGGCAAGCCAGCCCCCACATTGGGCTGCATTTCAAATTTGAACCGGTTTTCACTCAGCCATCGCTGAACGATTTGCCATCTCCACCCGTCATACCAGTCCTTGAGCTAGTGTAGAAATTGTCTACCGCTCAGCCCTGCGATTAGTCCCAGACCGCCTATCCATGTTTAACTTGAATGTTCGTTCAAGTTAAACCGGTGGTTCGCTGCCCGCTCACAACAGGAGGCTTACCTTTGCTGAGTCCGTTATTTACAGCCACATCCCACACCGTAGGGGTGCATCGTTCATGAGTGCATCGTCCACCCCATCCAGCGGCATGGTGCGCATGAATGCGCCCGTTTTCTACTTTGCCGCCAGCTTCATCCTGCTATTTGGCATCACGGTCATCGCGATCCCGCAACAGGCCGGTGCCTGGCTGCTGGCCGCGCAAAACTGGGCGGCCAACACGGTCGGCTGGTATTACATGCTGGCGATGACCCTGTATCTGGTCTTCGTGGTGGTCACCGCGCTATCGGGCTACGGCAAGATAAAACTCGGTGCCGACCACGACGAACCCGAATTCAGTTACCTGTCCTGGGCCGGCATGCTGTTCGCCGCTGGGATCAGCATCACGCTGTTTTTCTTCTGTGTGTCCGAGCCGCTGACGCACCTGGTGCAACCGCCTCAGGGCGCGCCGATGAACGCCGATGCTGCCCGCCAGGCCATGCAGATCCTGTTTCTGCACTGGGGCCTGCACGGCTGGGGCGTGTTCGCCTTTGTCGGCATGGCCCTGGCGTATTTCGCCTACCGGCATAACCTGCCGCTGGCGTTGCGCTCGGCGCTTTACCCGCTGATTGGTAAGCGCATCAATGGCCCTATCGGCTACGCGGTGGATGGCTTCGGCATCATCGCCACGGTGTTTGGCCTCGGCGCCGACATGGGCTTTGGTGTGTTGCACCTCAACTCCGGGCTGGATTACCTGTTCGGCATTGCCCACACCCAGTGGATCCAGGTCGGCCTGATCACGCTGATGATGGGCGCCGCGATCCTCGTCGCCGTTGCTGGCGTGGACAAGGGCGTGCGGGTGATGTCCGACATCAACATGCTGCTGGCTTGCGCGCTGCTGCTGTTTGTATTGTTCGCCGGGCCCACCCAGCACTTGCTCAACACCCTGATCCAGAACATCGGTGACTACCTCGGTGCTTTGCCGACCAAGAGTTTCGATGTGTACGCCTACGACAAACCCAGCGACTGGCTGGGCGGTTGGACGGTGTTCTACTGGGCCTGGTGGATCGCATGGTCGCCGTTCGTGGGCCTGTTTATCGCGCGTATTTCCCGTGGCCGCACTATCCGTGAGTTCGTCTTTGGCGTGCTGCTGATCCCGCTCGGCTTCACGCTGGCGTGGATGTCGATCTTTGGCAACAGTGCCATCGACCAAGTGCTCAACCACGGGATGACCGCGCTCGGCCAGTCGGCCATTGATGACCCGTCGATGAGCCTCTACCTGCTGCTGGAAACCTACCCGTGGAGCAAGACGGTCATCGCGGTCACGGTGTTTATCAGCTTCGTGTTCTTCGTCACCTCAGCCGACTCCGGCACCGTGGTGCTGTCGACCCTGTCGTCCAAAGGCGGCAACGCCGATGAAGACGGGCCGAAATGGCTACGCGTGTTCTGGGGCGCGATGACTGCATTGGTCACCAGTGCCTTGCTGTTCGCCGGCAGTATCGACTCGCTGAAATCCGCGGTGGTGCTGACCTCGTTGCCGTTCTCGCTGATCCTGTTGCTGATGATGTGGGGGCTGCACAAGGCGTTCTACCTCGAATCGCAAAAACAGATCGCCCAGATGCATTCCCTCGCGCCGGTGTCCGGTTCACGCAAAGGCACGGGCGGTTGGCGCCAGCGTCTGACCCAGGCCGTGCATTTCCCGTCGCGCGATGAGGTGTACCGGTTCCTTGAAACCACGGTGCGCCCGGCGATCGAAGAAGTGACGGCGGTGTTTGTCGAAAAAGGCCTCAACGTCGTCACCCAGCCCGACCCGTCCAACGACAGCGTCAGCCTGGAAATCGGCCACGGCGAAGAGCATCCGTTCGTGTATCAGGTGCAGATGCGTGGCTATTTCACGCCGTCCTTTGCACGCGGTGGCATGGGCTCCAAGCAGCTCAACAACCGTCGCTATTATCGGGCGGAAGTGCACTTGAGTGAGGGCAGCCAGGACTACGACTTGGTGGGCTACACCAAGGAGCAGATCATCAACGACATCCTCGACCAGTACGAGCGTCACCTGCAGTTCCTGCACCTGGTGCGCTAGTCCCCTGTGCTCGCCCGTGATCGCATCAGCTCGGTGTTTGAGATACACCGAGTTGCCTGCATCGCGGGCAAGCCCGCGCCCACAAAAAAGCCCGCAAAGCCCCGTCCTACGGGGCTTTCTTAAATTTAATTTCATTCGCTCAAGCCCCGGTTTGACGCGCAACTGTCATCTGGCCACTGCGTAATTGTGTGAAGCGTTTGACGCTTTCATTTCAGAACAGTGACGGAGACCGGTAACAATGAAGACGTTAATAAGCCCCATGGTGGGTGTCGCCATGGCGAGCTTTATGCTGTCCGCCCACGCCGATTTTATTGACGACAGCCACGCCGATGTGACCTTGCTCAACCGCTACCTCAACCAGCAAGGGCGTGATGTGGTGAACAGCAACGCCAAGGCCCACAGCGTGCGTGATTGGGGCCAGGGTTTCGAGTTCAACTTCAAGTCCGGCTACACCGATGGGCCGGTCGGGTTTGGTCTGGACTTGCAGGCGTTCTACGGCTTGAAACTGGACTCCGGTGGTGACCTCAACGACAAGGATCACCAGGGCCGTTACCCCGGCAGTATGTTCCCGTTGGACGACGGCAAATCCGCCGACCAGTTTGGCGTGCTGAGCCCCACGTTCAAGATGCGCTTCGCCAAGGATGAGCTGCGCGTGGGCACGCTGTACGGCAACAACCCAGTGCTGGCCAACACTGACGGGCGCCTGTACCAGCAGACCAATACCGGTGTGCAACTGGTGTCCAAGGACCTCAGCGACTTCACCTTTACCGGTGGCGATATCTTCAAGACCAAGATTCGCAACGAAACCGGCGACCAGGGCATGATCACCGCCGGCGGTACCCAAGAAAGTGATCGCTTCCTGTTCGGCGGTGCGGATTACACCGGCATCCAGAACACCACCGTCAGCCTGTGGTATTCCAACCTTGAGGATTACTACCAGCAGTTCTTCCTCGGCGCCAAGCGTCATGACGCATTGTCTGTGGGCGCGATCGACACCGACGTGCGGGTGTTCCGCAGCCTCGGTGTGAGCGCCAACGCCGATGGCGACAAGGACTTTGCCGGGGCCGGCCTCTACGGTGACGGCACCAGCAAAGGCCGCATCAACCAGACCACCGCCAGCTTGCTTGAGAGCTACAGCCTGGACGGCCATACCGTGGGCCTTGGCATCCAGAAAAACAGCGGCGACAGCGACTTCCCGTACCTCGATTCCGGCCTGAACAGCGGTGACGCGCGCCAGGGCCCAGGCTCAGGTGCCGACACCCCGGCACTGACCAACATGCAGTTGAACAAATTCCAGCACGCGGGCGAACGCACCTGGCTTGCGCAGTACAAATATGACTTCGGCAAACTCGGCCTCGCTGGCCTGACGTTCTCCGCCGCCTATGCCCACGGCGATGACATCCGCACTGCACAAGGCACCACCAGCGAATGGGAACGCAACATTGCGGTGGCCTACCAAGTACCGACCGGCACCCTCAAAGGGCTTGGCGTGACCTGGAAAAACGCGCACGCCAGCCCGGACATTACCGGTGCCACCGTGCAAGATGAAAATCGCTTCTATGTCAGCTATGTCGTTCCACTCTGGTAGGTAATTGCTGTAAAACGGAAGGGCATAGTTAAGCGATTCAGCGGGTTAAAAGGCCTGGGAATATCGTTATTCCCAGGCCTTATTTGCCCTAAGCCCAGAGAGGATTCGATGACGTATATTGCTGCCGAAAACCGCTATGAATCTATTCCCTATCGCCGCGTAGGCCGCAGTGGATTGGTGCTACCTGCACTGTCCTTGGGGCTGTGGCACAACTTTGGCGACAGCACCCCAATCGACACCCAGCGCGCTTTGCTGCGCACCGCGTTCGACCTGGGGATCAACCACTTCGACCTGGCCAACAACTATGGCCCGCCCTACGGCAGCGCCGAGATCAACTTCGGCCGTTTGCTGCGCGAAGACTTCAAGCACTACCGCGATGAATTGATCATCTCCAGCAAAGCCGGTTGGGACATGTGGCCCGGCCCTTACGGCCAGGGCGGCGGTTCGCGCAAATACATACTGGCGAGCCTGGACCAGAGCCTGCAACGCCTGGGCGTCGACTACGTGGATATTTTCTACTCCCACCGTTTTGACCCCGACACCCCGCTGGAAGAAACCGCCAGCGCCCTCGCTACCGCCGTGCAACAAGGCAAGGCGTTGTACATCGGTATCTCGTCTTATTCAGGCGTGAAAACCCGTGAAATCGCAGCCTTGCTCAACGAGTGGAAAGTGCCGCTGCTGATCCACCAGCCGGCCTACAACCTGCTTAACCGCTGGGTGGAAAAAGACCTGCTGGAGACCACCGAAGAACTCGGTGCCGGGGTGATTGCGTTCACGCCGCTGGCCCAGGGTTTGCTCACCGACAAGTACCTCAATGGCGTGCCGGCGGATGCGCGGGTTAACCGCCCGGGTGGCGGCTCGTTACAGGCCAAGCACCTGTCCGAAGCCAACATCGCCCACGTGCGTGCGCTGAATGAAATCGCCAAGCGTCGCGGCCAGAGTTTGGCGCAACTGGCGTTGGCCTGGACCCTGCGTGACCCACGGGTGACCAGTGCGCTGATCGGCGCAAGCCGGCCGGAGCAGATCATCGAGAACGTAGGGGCGTTGAAGAACTTGAGCTTCAGCGTGGAAGAGCTGGCGGAGATTGATCGGTTTGCGCAGGAAGGCGGGATTAACCTGTGGGAGAAGCCATCCACCGCTGAATAACCCACCACATTGTTCCCACGCTCTGCGTGGGAATGCCCCCTGTGACGCTCCGCGTCACGGCTCTAGAAGCAGGCGCAGAGCGCCGTGGGCTGCGTTCCCACGCAGAGCGTGGGAACGAGCTGGCAGGCATAACTCGGTCAATGTGGGAGCGGGCTTGCCCGCGATGACGGTGTTTCAGCCGATGAAGATATTGGCTGACCCACCGCTATCGCAGCGATGCGGCGACCCGACAAGCCAGCTCCCACAGTTGATTTGCGGTGTGGCTTAGAAGGGTACGTCGCCCAAAATCGTCGCCCGATGCATCACCCGCCGCTGCGGCCGGTAGTCATCCACCGCGTAATGCTGGGTCACGCGGTTATCCCAGAACGCGACGTCATTCTCCTGCCAGCGCCAGCGAATGGTGAATTCGGGGCGGGTCGCGTGGGCGAAAAGCAGCTTCAAAATCGCTTCGCTTTCGGCCGGCTCCAGCTCGTTGATCTTGGTGGTAAACCCATCGCTGACAAACAGCGACTTGCGCCCACTCACCGGATGCGTGCGCACCACCGGGTGCGACAGCGGTGGGTTTTTCTTGCGGGTTTCTTCCCTGCGGGCCAAGTCCTCGACGGTGTTGCCAAAGCGCTCCAGCGGGAAGGATTTGGTGAAGTCGTGGGTGGCAGTCAATCCGTCGAGCAGCCGCTTGAGCGGCGCCGACAGCGCCTCATACGCTGCAATCCCGCTGGCCCACAGCGTATCGCCGCCAAACGCCGGCAACAGCTTGGCACTCAGTACCGCGCCGAGGGCCGGAGTGGGCAGGAAGGTCACGTCGGTGTGCCACACCGCGTTGTCGCGCACGTCGGTGACGGCGGTGTCGAGGATCAGCACTTCGGGCTGTTCCGGCACGTTGGGGTAAATCGGATGAATATGCAGGTCGCCAAAATTCGCCGCGAACCGCGCCTGTTGCTGCGGGTTGATGGCTTGGTCTCTGAAGAACAGCACCGAGTGCTTGAGCAACGCCTGCTCGATGGCGTCGCGTTCTTCAAGGTTCAGCGGCTGGGTGATATCGACGCCACTGATCAGGGCGCCCAAGGCGGTGCTTATTGGCGTAACGGTCAGGCTGCTCATGCGGTTCTCACTCAGTGTGCCTGGCCATGCCAAGGCACTAGTTTACGCTGCAGGGCACGCAGGCCCATTTCCATGGCGAAGGCGATCAGGGCGATCACCAGAATCCCCAGCACCACCACATCGGTGACCAGGAACTGCGCCGCCGACTGCACCATGAAGCCCAGGCCGCTGGTGGCTGCGATCAGCTCGGCGGCGACCAATGTCGACCAGCCCACACCCAGGCCGATGCGCACACCGGTGAGAATGTCGGGCAGGGCACTCGGCAGGATTACATGGCGAATCAGCTGGGCACGGGTGGCGCCCAACGACTGCGCGGCACGCAGCTTGGCGGGGTCGACCGTGCGCACGCCAGTCGCAGTGGCGATGGCGATGGGCGCAAAGATCGCCAGGTAAATCAGCAGCACCTTGGACAGCTCGCCGATGCCGCACCAGATCACGATCAGCGGCAAGTAGGCCAAGGGCGGAATCGGCCGGTAAAACTCGATCAGCGGGTCGAGAATGCCGCGCGCGATGCGGTTGGAACCGATGGCAATGCCCACCGGCACGGCGGTCAGCACCGCAAAACCGAGGCCCAGGCCGATACGCTGCAGGCTTGCGCCCAAGTGCTGCCACAAGGTGGAGTCCATGTAGCCGGTGGTCGCCAGCAGCCAGCCTTTTTGCAGCACAGCGGACGGCGGTGGCAGGAACAACGGTTCGATCAAGCCGGTGGCGGTCACCGCCCACCAGATCGCCAGCAAGACGACCAAGGTGAGTACGCTGACCCAACGTGTGCTCAGGCTGCGACGCACCGGAATAACCGCGTGCGCTGCCGGCTTGGCGGCGGTGGCGGGGAGTTCGTAGCTGCTCATGCGGACACCTGCCGTTGCGAGAACACTTTGCTCAGCACGTGTTCGCGGGTTTCGATAAAGCGCGGGTCGGACTTGATCGCCCGCGCCGATTCACCGGCGGCGTAGCGCTGGCCGAAGTCCAGGTGCAGTCGCTCGACGATCTGGCCGGGGTTGGGCGCCAGCAGGATCAAATCGGTGGCGAGGAACACCGCTTCTTCAATGTCGTGGGTAATCAGGAACACCGGCTTGGCCGTGCGCCGCCAGACTTGCAGGAGCAATTCCTGCATTTGTTCGCGGGTGAAAGCATCGAGGGCGCCGAAGGGTTCGTCCATCAGCAACACTCGCGGGTCGGCCGCCAGGGCGCGGGCCAGGCCCACACGTTGCTTTTGGCCGCCGGAAAGCTGCCAGATGCGCCGGCTGCCGAAACCCGCCAGGTCGACCAGCGCGAGCATTTCCCGGGCGCGCACTTCGCGTTGCGCCTTGGGCACGCCAGCCAGTTCGAGGCCGAAGCCGACGTTAGCCAGTACGTCCTGCCAGGGCAGCAGGGCGTCGTCCTGGAACACCACGCCGCGCTCGGCGCTTGGGCCTTTGACCGGCACGCCATCGAGGGTGATGCGCCCGGCAGAGGGTTCAACAAAGCCGGCAATCAGGTTCAACAGCGAAGTCTTGCCACTGCCGGACGGGCCCAGGGCCACCAGCAATTGCTGGGGCCCAAGGTCCAGTGAAATGTCAGACAGTACCGGTTCTGTGGCGCCTGGGTACTGTGCGCTGATGCGCTCCAGTTGTAGCAAGGCCATCGCAATGAACTCCTGAATCAGTTGGTGATGAACTTGGCGCTGACGTACGGGGCGTAGTCCGGCAGCACGGCGTCGACCTTGCCTTGTTCCTTGAGGAACACGGCGGTGTCGGTCACAGCCTTGGTGGTCGGTGCGCCCAGCAAGGTCACTTGGTCAGCAGCCAGCGGGTAGACGTTGCCTTGCAGCAGCAGTGGGATGTCACTGGCCTTGGCGCCGGAGAGCTTCACCAGCTTGTCGACGTTGCCTTTATCGGCGAGCCAGGCTTGTGGGTCTTTGCGGTACGCGGCGTAGGCATCCAGAGTGACTTTGGCGAAGGCCGTGACGATTTCCGGGTGCTTCTCGGCGAAATCCTTACGCACGATCCACGCATCGAAGGTCGGCGCGCCGAACTTGGCCAGTTCGCCGGAGGTGATCAGCACCTTGCCGTTTTCCTTGGCCACGCCCAAGGCTGGGTCCCACACGTAGGTGGCGTCGATGTCACCGCGTTTCCACGCGGCGATGATTGCCGGCGGCGCGAGGTTGAGGATGGTGACTTTCGCGGGGTCGATGTTCCAGTGCTTCAACGCGGCCAGCAGGCTGTAGTGGCCGGTGGACACGAACGGCACGGCGATCTTTTTGCCGATCAGGTCCTGCGGGCTGTTGATCCCTGAACCGTTGCGCGCCACCAAAGCTTCGGCGCCGCCGATTTGGGTGGCCACGAGGAACGTTTCCACTGGAACTTTGCGGGTAACGGCAGCGGTCAGCGGGCTGGAACCGAGGTAGCCGATTTGCACGTCGCCGGAGGCGATGGCGGCGATGATGTCGGCGCCATTGTCGAATTTGCGCCAGTCGATCTTGGCGTTGGTGGCTTTTTCATACGCGCCGTCGGCCTGGGCGACTTTCGCCGGGTCCACGGTGGTCTGGTAAGCGATCGTCACATCCGCCGCCTGGGCAAACAGGCTGGCACCGGCCAGGGACAATGCGGCCAAGAGGCGCAGAGGGGTTAAACGTTTCAAGGGGAAGCTCCTCAATCAGGCGGCCGAGGGTCGGCGTGTGAGGAGACTAAATGATCTAAGAATCCGAAAATAAATAACCTTTTCGAATTAGCTTATTAGGATAAGAGTGAATGCTGATGTTGAGGGCGCATCGGCCAAATGTGCGAGCGGGCTTGCCTGCGATGCGCACGACTCGGTATTCCAGATGCACCGAGTTGATGCTATCGCAGGCAAGCCCGCTCCCACAGGGGCGGCGTGATGCTTTTAGTTGCTGATCGCCAAGATGCTCGCCTGGTACGACCCGACAAACACATCAAAGTCGCCCACTTCGTTCTGCTCCAGCTCCGCCTGCTGCGCCAGCGAATTGCGCGCCAGTTCTTCAAAGCGTGCCTGCTCTTGCGCCGGCAACGGCTCTTTACGGAAATATTCGGCGTGCACCTCGCTCTGGTGCAGGGAGAACTGCGCAAAACTCTCTTTACGTTCTGCCATCGCCGCCAACACCTGGGCAGATGGCGTCAGGGACGGATCCTTGACCTTCGCCAACTGAACATCCAACGCCTGGCTGTGCTCGGTGATGCCCTGGCTCTCATCGAGCAGGGCCGCCAACGGCGCGATCTGCTCCAGCAGCTCGGTGGCCCATTCCTTCATGTCCACAGGCTGGTCCTGACGCTGCAACTGCAGGCCCGGACGACGGCCTTCCTTGACCACGCTGAGGAAGTTGGAGGTGGCATTGCCGCATTCGTTATTGGCGAACAGCGGGCTGTCGTTCAATGCGCAATACAGCAGGAACGCGTCGAGGAAACGCGACTCCGGTAGGTCGATGCCCATCGGCAGGAACGGGTTGATGTCCAGGCAGCGCACTTCGATGTATTGGATGCCACGCGCCATCAGCGCCTGGATCGGCCGCTCGCCGGTGTAGGTCACGCGCTTGGGGCGGATATTGGAGTAGTACTCGTTTTCGATCTGCAGGATGTTGGTGTTGAGCTGAACCCACTCACCGTCCTTATGCGTGCCGACTTCGACGTAGGGCGCGTAGGGTGTTGCCACCGCTTCGCGCAGGCTGTCGGTGTAGCTGGCCAGATCGTTGTAGCACGGTGTGAGGCCGGCCTGGGCGTTGCTCTGGTAACCCAGGTCGCTCATGCGCAGGCTGGTGGCGTAGGGCAGGTAGAGCGTGTCGGCGTCCAGCACTTCCAACTGGTGCGAACGCCCGCGCAGGAAACCGGCGTCCAGGGCCGGCGAAGCACCAAACAGGTACATCAGCAGCCAGCTGTAACGACGGAAATTACGGATCAGTGCGATATAGGCCGTGGACTGGTAGTCGCGGTCGGTGCCCACGAAGCCTTCCGTCTCCTTGAGCAACGGCCACAGCGCTTCCGGCAGGGAAAAGTTGTAGTGGATGCCGGCGATGCACTGCATGGTCTTGCCGTAACGCAGGGCCAGGCCCTTGCGGTACACGTACTTGAGCTGTCCGATATTGGAGGTGCCGTAGTAGGCAATCGGAATATCTTCCTCGGCCGGCAACGGGCACGGCATCGAAGGGCTCCACAGGTACTCGTTGCCGAGCTTGCTATAGGCAAAGCGATGGATTTTGTCCAGGCTGCTCAGGGTATCGGCCGGGTTGGGCAGGGCTGGGGTGATGAACTCCAGCAGCGATTCCGAGTAGTCAGTGGTGATCTGCTCGTGGGTCAACGCGGCGCCCAGGGCTTCGGGGTGCGGCGTTTGCGCCAGGCGACCTTCACCTGTGACGCGTAGGCATTCGCGCTCGATGCCGTGCAAGCACTGCTCTAGCAGGGAGAGGTGTTCGCGCTTGCCGAGCAAGGCCAGGCGGCGGTTGAGAAGTTCGCTCAAGTTGGATTCCTTCACGCGTCAGTCGCCCCAATATGGGGGTGGGCAGGACGGTCTACAAGGGTGAAGTTGAAACTGGCGTTATCGCCTGGTTTTGAGTCGATTTGACCCGCTTTGAAAAAAGCCTACTTCACTCCATGAATTGGGCTATAGCGCAGCAAGAAAATTCCGACGCTGTTGTTACAGCGCCGAAATTAACTCAAATCGAGGGCGGGGAGCTAGAGGACAGCGAAGGTACCTTGTGCTTTTGCGATAAGTCTTTCGCCTTGATGCACATCGGCTTCGACCACCAGCGTGCGTCGACCGGCGTGAATCACGCGGCTGGTGCACAGCACGTCACCGTCTTCTACGGCACGGATATAGTTGATTTTGCACTCGATGGTCGCGCTCTGCTGGTCGAAACCATGGGCGCTGGAACACGCCAGCCCCATGGTGATGTCCACCAGGCTGAAAATTGCCCCGCCATGGAGCTTGCCCGCGCGGTTGCGCAACTGCGGCTCCAGGGTCAGGGCCACCTCGGCAACGCCTTCATCCAGGCGTTGCAGGCGGCAGCCGATCAGCTCGCTGAACGCGCTCTGGGTCAAGCCGGCTGGAATTTCCATCAGCGCTTCTTCAACTGCTTGGCATTGGCGAACAGCGACGCCATAGCGTTGTTGCTCGGCGCTGCGGTGGCGGCTTCCTTGCGCGGTGCGTTGTTTTGCGACTGACGCGGCGCGGAACCTGGGCGTGCGCCACGGGCACCGTCGATTTTCTCACCGGGCGTGTCGCTCATGCGCATCGACAGGCCGACGCGTTTGCGTGGGATATCGACTTCCATGACCTTGACCTTGACCACATCACCGGCTTTCACCGCTTCGCGAGGGTCTTTGATGAACTTCTCCGAAAGCGCAGAGATATGCACCAAACCGTCCTGATGCACGCCGATATCCACAAAAGCACCGAAGTTGGTCACGTTGGTGACCACGCCTTCGAGGATCATGCCCAGTTGCAGGTCCTTGAGGTCTTCGACGCCGTCCTGGAACTCGGCGGTCTTGAACTCGGGACGCGGGTCACGGCCAGGTTTTTCCAGCTCTTGCAGAATGTCGGTGATGGTCGGCACACCGAAGGTTTCGTCGGTGTACTTCTTCGGGTCCAGGCGCTTGAGGAACGCGGCGTCGCCGATCAGCGAGCGGATGTCGCGGTCGGTCTCGGCGGCAATGCGTTGCACCAGCGGGTAGGCTTCCGGGTGAACTGCCGAGGCATCCAGCGGGTTATCGCCGTTCATCACGCGTAGGAAACCGGCAGCCTGTTCGAAGGTTTTTTCACCCAGGCGTGCGACTTTTTTCAGAGCCGCGCGGGTTTTGAACGCGCCGTTTTCGTCGCGATGAGTGACGATGTTCTGCGCCAGGGTGGTATTGAGGCCGGAGATACGGGCCAGTAGCGCAACCGAGGCCGTGTTCACATCCACGCCGACCTTGTTCACGCAGTCTTCCACCACCGCGTCCAGGCCGCGCGCCAGTTTCAGCTGCGACACGTCGTGCTGGTACTGGCCTACGCCGATGGATTTAGGGTCGATCTTCACCAGTTCGGCCAGCGGGTCCTGCAGGCGACGGGCGATGGAGACGGCACCACGGATCGACACGTCGAGGTCCGGAAATTCCTTGGAGGCCAGTTCCGACGCCGAGTACACCGAAGCGCCCGCCTCGGAGACCATGACTTTGGTCATCTTCATGGCTGGGTATTTTTTGATCAGCTCGGCGGCCAGCTTGTCGGTTTCACGGCTGGCGGTGCCGTTGCCGATGGCGATCAGGTCCACCGAGTGCTTGGCGCACAGGGCGGCGAGGATGGCCAGGGTCTGGTCCCACTTGTTGTGCGGCACATGCGGATACACAGTGGCGTGGTCCAGCAGCTTGCCGGTGGAGTCGACCACCGCCACCTTGCAGCCGGTACGCAGGCCCGGGTCGAGGCCCAAGGTTGCGCGTGGGCCGGCCGGTGCGGCCAGCAGCAGGTCGTGCAGGTTGTGGGCGAATACGTTGATCGCCTCGGTTTCGGCGCCGTCGCGCAGCTCGCCGAGCAGGTCGGTTTCCAGGTGGGTGTAGAGCTTGACCTTCCAGGTCCAGCGCACGACTTCACCGAGCCACTTGTCCGCAGGACGGTTCTGATTCTGGATGCCGAATTGTTGCCCGATCATGCCTTCGCAGGGGTGCATGGTGCCTGGCAGCTCGTCGCCGACTTTCAGCGCGGAGCTGAGAATACCTTCGTTGCGGCCGCGGAAAATCGCCAGCGCACGGTGGGACGGCATGCTTTTGAGCGGTTCGTCGTGTTCGAAATAGTCGCGGAACTTGGCGCCTTCTTCCTCTTTGCCGGCGATGACGCGGGCGCTGAGGGTGGCTTCCTGCTTCAAGTAAGTGCGCAATTTTTCCAGCAGGCCGGCGTTTTCGGCGAAGCGCTCCATCAGGATGTACTTGGCGCCTTCGAGGGCCGCCTTGACGTCGGCGACGCCTTTTTCGGCGTCGATGAAGCGTGCAGCTTCGGCTTCCGGGGTCAGCGACGGGTCGTTGAACAAGCCGTCAGCCAAGTCGCCGAGGCCGGCTTCCAGGGCGATCTGGCCCTTGGTGCGGCGCTTCTGTTTGTACGGCAGGTAGAGGTCTTCGAGGCGGGTCTTGGTGTCGGCGAGCTTGATGTCGCGTTCCAGTTGCGGAGTCAGCTTGCCCTGTTCCTCGATGCTGGCGAGGATGCTGATGCGCCGTTCGTCGAGTTCTCGCAGGTAGCGCAGGCGCTCTTCCAGATGCCGCAACTGGATATCATCGAGGCTGCCGGTGACTTCTTTACGGTAACGGGCGATGAAAGGCACCGTGGAGCCTTCATCCAGTAGAGCGACGGCCGCTTCGACCTGTTGTGGGCGTACACCGAGTTCCTCGGCGATGCGGCTGTTGATGCTGTCCATAAAACCACCTGAAATTCTGAAAGCAGCTCGCAGGCCCGGAAAACAAGGCGTTGCGAGGCTGGTTGAGCGGCCCGACTGGCGCCGCTGCCTGGGTCAAGAGGCGCGCTTATGACCCTCGAAATCGGAAAATTGCTGCCCGGCACTGAAAAAACTGGCGAGGCAGTAAGCAGTAAAGTCTGACATTAGCCCCTACAAAGGCGGCGCATTATAACCAGCGTTCTGCCCTTGAGGGGTACTGTGCCTGAGGTTACAGGGCACGGCTTCACTGGCAGTGAAGGAAAAATCTGCTAACAATGCACACGGTGCGTATAACGGCAGCTACGCCATAATGCGCGCCGAGATAAGAGGAGCATCTAATGAGCAGCACTGCACAAACTGCTGAAGGCGAAAAAATTCTCATCGTTGACGACGATCCGGGGCTGAGCAGCCTGCTGGAGCGTTTCTTCAACTCCAAGGGCTACCGTGCCCGCGCGGTGCCGAACACCGAGCAAATGGACCGCCTATTGGGGCGTGAAGTGTTCAATCTGGTCGTGCTCGACCTGATGCTGCCCGGCGAAGATGGCCTCACCGCCTGCAAACGTCTGCGCGGTGCGAACAACCAGATTCCAATCATCATGCTCACTGCCAAGGGTGATGAGCTGAGCCGCATCAAGGGTCTCGAGCTGGGCGCGGATGACTACCTGGCCAAGCCGTTCAACCCGGACGAACTGATGGCCCGGGTCAAAGCCGTATTGCGCCGCCAGGCAGCACCGGTTCCGGGCGCGCCAGGCAGCGAAGACGAAAGCGTCACCTTTGGCGACTACGAACTGTCGCTGGCGACCCGTGAGCTCAAGCGTGGCGAAGAAGTACACATGCTGACCACCGGCGAATTCGCCGTGCTCAAGGCCCTGGTGATGAACGCTCGTCAGCCGCTGACGCGCGACAAGCTGATGAACCTGGCCCGTGGTCGGGAATGGGACGCCCTGGAGCGCTCCATCGACGTGCAGATTTCCCGTCTGCGCCGGATGATCGAGCCGGACCCGTCCAAGCCGCGTTATATCCAGACGGTATGGGGCGTGGGTTATGTGTTTGTGCCGGATGGCACTGCAACCAAGTAATCGATGATTTGCAGGCGCGGGCAGCCCGGCGTTTGACTCCATGAGGGTCGACGGGCAGCCCGGCGTCTGCATTTCTGCGAGCGCCGCTCGTTTCTGCAAGCTGTCTGGCAGTCTCCTATGAAAACCCCGTTGTGGTTCCCGCAAAGTTTCTTCTCCCGCACCCTTTGGTTGGTGCTGATCGTCGTTCTGTTTTCCAAGGCACTGACGCTGGTTTATCTATTGATGAACGAAGATGTGCTGGTGGATCGGCAGTACAGCCACGGCGTTGCCCTGACGCTTCGTGCCTATTGGGCCGTCGACCCCGAAAACCGCGAAAAGGTAGCCAAGGCCTCGACGCTGATTCGGGTCGACGGCGCCGGTGTGCCTGAAGGCGAGCAGCATTGGCCTTACAGCGAGATTTATCAGCGCCAGATGCAGGCTGAGCTGGGGGACGATACCGAGGTGCGATTGCGCATGCATGTTTCGCCAGCGCTATGGGTGAGGGCGCCGAGCCTGGGGGACGCCTGGATCAAGGTGCCGCTTTACCCGCACCCGTTGCGGGGGCAGAAGATCTGGAACGTGCTGGGTTGGTTCCTGGCGATAGGCTTGCTTTCAACGGCGTCCGCGTGGATTTTCGTGCGCCAGCTCAACCAACCGCTCAAACGCCTGGTATTTGCCGCCCGCCAATTAGGGCAGGGGCGCAGCGTTCGCCTGCCGGTCAGCGACACGCCCAGTGAGATGACTGAGGTGTACGGCGCCTTCAATCAGATGGCGGAAGACGTCGAACAGGCCGGTCGCGAACGCGAGCTGATGCTGGCGGGCGTGTCCCATGACTTGCGCACGCCGTTGACGCGGTTGCGGTTATCCCTGGAGTTGATGGGCGAGCATACCGACCTCACGGATGACATGGTGCGTGACATCGAGGACATGGATGCGATTCTCGACCAGTTCCTGGCGTTTATCCGCGATGGTCGCGATGAAGTGGTTGAAGAAGTTGACCTGACGGACCTGGTGCGCGAAGTGGTAGCGCCCTATAACCAAAATGGCGAACAGGTGCGCATGCGCCTGGAGCCGATCCAGCCGTTTGCGTTGCGTCGTGTGTCGATGAAGCGCCTGCTGAACAACCTGATCGGCAATGCCTTGCACCATGCCGGTTCCGATGTGGAAGTGGCGGCGTATGTGTCCGGCGACAGTGCTGCGCCTTATGTGGTGTTGAGTGTGATGGACCGTGGCGCGGGTATCGACCCGGCGGAGCTGGAAGGTATTTTCAACCCGTTCACCCGTGGCGACCGTGCCCGTGGTGGCAAGGGCACGGGCCTGGGCCTGGCGATTGTGCGGCGGATTGCCTCGATGCATGGCGGCAATGTTGAGCTGCGCAACCGCGAGGAGGGCGGCCTGGAAGCGCGCGTGCGGTTGCCGCTTGGCCTGATGCTGCCGCGAGACGCGGTTTAACAAGCAACAGAAATCAAATGTGGGAGCTGGCTTGCCGGCGATAGCGGTGTATCAGTCAACGTATAGGTTGCTGACCCACCGCTATCGCAGGCAAGCCAGCTCCCACACTGTTTTGTGGTGTTTGATAAATGAGCTGATTCAGCCCTTACCCTTGGTCCGCGTCATATTCGGCCCACCATTCTTCTCCAGATGCTGAATGATGATCCCCGCCACATCCTTCCCGGTGGTGGTCTCAATCCCTTCCAGACCCGGCGATGAGTTCACTTCCATCACCAACGGCCCATGGTTTGATCGCAGGATATCCACGCCCGCTACCGCCAGCCCCATCACCTTGGCCGCCCGCAGCGCAGTCATGCGTTCCTCCGGGGTGATCTTGATCAGGCTGGCACTGCCGCCACGGTGCAGGTTGGAACGGAATTCCCCCGGCTTGGCCTGGCGCTTCATTGCCGCAATCACCTTGTCGCCCACCACAAAGCAGCGGATATCCGCACCGCCGGCTTCCTTGATGTATTCCTGCACCATGATGTTCTGTTTGAGGCCCATGAACGCCTCGATCACTGACTCTGCCGCGGTTGCGGTTTCGCACAGCACCACGCCAATGCCCTGGGTGCCTTCCAGCACCTTGATCACCAGCGGCGCGCCGTTGACCATGTCGATCAGGTCGGGGATGTCATCGGGGGAGTGCGCAAAGCCGGTCACCGGCAGGCCGATACCGCGCCGCGACAGCAGCTGCAGCGAACGTAGCTTGTCTCGCGAGCGCGCAATGGCTACCGATTCATTGAGGGGGAATACGCCCATCATTTCAAACTGGCGCAACACCGCGCAGCCATAAAACGTCACCGAGGCACCGATACGCGGGATCACCGCATCGAAGCCTTCCAGCGGCTTGCCCCGGTAGTGGATCTGCGGCTTGTGGCTGGCAATGTTCATGTAGGCACGCAACGTGTCGATCACCACCATTTCGTGGCCACGTTCGGTGCCGGCCTCGACCAGGCGGCGGGTGGAATACAGACGCGGGTTTCGCGACAGCACAGCAATCTTCATGCAGCACCTGGGGCAGAAATAGTAGAGACCGGGAACACCGGCTTGTCTTGAACGTACTTGACGCCGGGACTGACCACCAAATGGCCGTCAATCAGCGCCTTGGAGCCCAGCAACAGGCGATAACGCATGGCCTTGCGGCAGGCGAGGGTGAATTCCACCCGCCATACCCGATCACCCAGCGCCAGGGTGGTGCTGATCACGTAGCGCACCTGCGCATGGCCGTTGGAGCTCTTGATGGTCTTCATCGTCACCACCGGCGCCTCGCAGCGCCGGTGACGCAGTTGCACCACGCTGCCCAGGTGCGCGGTAAAGCGCACCCACTTCTCACCGTCGCGCTCAAATGGCTCGATATCGGTGGCGTGCAGGCTAGAGGTGCTGGCACCGGTGTCGATCTTTGCGCGCAGGCCCGCCACTCCCAAGTCGGGAAGTGCCACCCACTCACGCAGACCCACAACGGTCAAATGGTCAAATGTCTTCAATATGGGTAACCGATCAGTTCGCCCAGGCGTGAGGTGGAACCTCGGCCAAGGCTTTGAATGCAGGCTTGGCGAACCAGTAGCCTTGCATCAGAAATATTCCGCAGTCGGACAGGAAGTCACGCTCGCCGGCACTTTCGATGCCTTCGGCAATGACAGTAACGCCCAACTGCTCACAGATTGTGACAATCCCCTGGACGATTACCTGGCGGACACGATCCTGGTCGACATCGCGAATCAGCGCCATGTCGAGTTTGATCAGGTCAGGTTGGAAATCGGCCAGCAGATTCAGCCCCGAATAGCCCGCGCCGAAATCGTCGATGGCGGTCTTGAAGCCGAATTCGCGGTATTCACGCAGAATATTGGTCAAATGGCGATAGTTATCTACGTGCTCGCTTTCCAGCGTTTCAAAAATCAGCTGGTTCAGCGGAAAATTATGCGCACGGGCCGCCTCCAAGGTGCTGCGAATGCACAGCTCCGGCCGGTACACGGCATTGGGCATAAAGTTGATCGAAAGATGGGTTTGCATCCCCAAGGCAGCGGCGCCGGCAATCGCCTTGGTACGGCAACGCTGGTCAAAGCGGTAGCGGTTGCTTTCGTTGACCTGCTCCAGCACCGATAACGCCCCTTCGCCATTGATGCCTCGCACTAAGGCTTCGTGGGCGAAGATCGAATGATCCCTAAGGTCTACGATAGGCTGATAGGCGAACGCAAAATCGAAACCCAGGGGTTCGCTTTGCTGGCAACCCACGCAACGCTGGTCGGGCGAGGTGAGTGAGGCAGGGAAGTCGGTCACAGCGTATCCTCGCGAAAACAGGGTGGTGCCTGGCGTATCTTAGGTGAGCGTTGGGGTTTCTGCGTCGAAGGTCTTCAACGTTAAAGTTGCGACATTTTTCAGAGCGAGGAATTCAAGTGGCTCAAAAGCAGGAAGAGGAAGAAAAAGTCCGTTTGGACAAGTGGCTGTGGGCCGCGCGTTTCTTTAAAACCCGTGCCCTGGCCAAGGCCGCCATTGAGAGCGGTAAAGTGCACCATCGTGGGGAGCGCTGCAAGCCGGGCAAGGAACCGCGCGTCGGTGATGAGCTGCAGATTCGTGTGGGGTTTGATGAAAAGACCGTCGTGGTGCAGGCCCTGTCCGTTGTGCGTCGCGGTGCACCCCAAGCGCAGGCGCTGTACACCGAAACCGAAGCCAGCATCGCCAAGCGCGAAAACGCGGCGGCCATGCGTAAGGCGGGGGCTACCGGCATGACCACCGATGGCAAACCGAGCAAGAAGCAGCGTCGCGATTTGTTCAAATTTCGCGGCAGTGGCAATGATGATTGATTGTGCAAATCTCCAGCAAACCAGGAGATCAACTGTGGGGGCCGGCAACCCAGCTCCCACATGAATAGGCGGTGTTACGCGGCAGTGCGCATGACGCTCAATCGCCCGATTACCGGCAACTTGCCCAGCAACCCAAACAACGGCGCCGTCACCCGCAACAATGCGCCCGATACCTTCGCCGCAAACGGCGTGTAGTAACCCCACCCCAGCGCCAACAACGCCAGCAACACGCCGCCGATGTAATCGTCCTGCCCCCAATGCGCACCCGCCACCAGTCGCGGCATCATGAACAGCAGCGCCAGGCCCCAGATCACCAGCACTTGGCCGATGCGCTTGGCAAATACCGTCATGAACATGCCCCAGATCAACAGTACCGACGCATGATCGCCAGGGAAACTCTGACCCGAACGGTCCTTCAGCTCCCAGGTTTTCTCCAGCCCTGGGAAATAGTCGCTCATGTGAGTCGCGCCACTGATCATCATCGACGGGCTGCTGTGTTGCCAGCCCATTTGCGTGGCAAGCTTGGAGAACAGCATGCGGATAAACAGCAACAGCAGCAGAATGCCAAGGAAACCAAAGAACGCCTGGCGTACCTGAACCGCCTTGAACACCCAATCACCGCGAATCAGCAGCGCCAGTAAAATCACTCCGACCACGGCATCAAACGGCCGCAAGCTGGCCACTGCCCACACATGCAGCCAGGTCGAATTGCTCGCCAGTGGGTCATTGAGCAGGTGAAACAGCCATTCGTCGAAAATCACACACAGCATCTGGCCAGTGGGCCACAGCCAAAAACACAGCAGCCCGATAGCGAGTAGATTGCATAGAGCCCATCGCCGGAGGTTCCACTTGGCTTGGAACAAACCCGGATTGTTCATAAACTGTCCCTCTTCGCTCTATTTAGCTCTCCGTTTCCAGGAGAAAGCCGCACCAATATGGTGCTAAAGCGTTTAATTTTATAAACCTTGTAATCATTTTGTCATCAATTCAGATACCCAGACCTATGACTGATCTACCGGATACCGACTTCACCCAACGCTTCATCTTCGACGAGAACGACGCCCGCGGCGAACTGGTCTCGCTGGAGCGCAGCTATGCCGAAGTCCTCGCCAAGCATCCCTATCCGGAGCCGGTCGCGCAGCTGCTCGGTGAACTGATGGCGGCGGCGTCGTTGCTGGTGGGCACCATGAAGTTCGACGGTTTGCTGATTTTGCAGGCGCGTTCCGAAGGCCCGGTACCGATGCTGATGATCGAGTGCTCCAGCGAGCGCGAAATCCGTGGCCTGGCCCGTTACGACGCCGACTTGATTGCGCCGGACGCGACCCTTGGCGACCTGATGGCCGACGGCGTGCTGGCGATCACCGTCGACCCGACGGAAGGCCAGCGTTACCAGGGCATCGTCGACCTCGACGGCGAAACCCTGTCGGACTGCTTCACCAACTATTTCGTGATGTCCCAGCAAGTCGGCACCAAGTTCTGGCTCAATGCCGACGGCAAGCGCGCCCGTGGCCTGCTGCTGCAACAACTGCCGGCCGACCGCATCAAGGATGACGACGAGCGCACCGACAGCTGGCGCAAACTGACCGCCCTGGCCGGCACCCTGACCGCCGAAGAGCTGCTGGGCCTGGACAACGAAACCATCCTGCATCGCCTGTACCACGAGGAGGCCGTGCGCCTGTTCGACGCACAGGGCCTGCGCTTCCGTTGCAGCTGCTCGCGCGAGCGTTCGGCGAATGCCTTGGTCAGCCTGGGCCTGGAAGATGCACAAAATCTGGTGGTGGAGCACGGCGGCAATATCGAGATCGACTGCCAGTTCTGCAACCAGCGTTACCTGTTCGATGCCGCCGATGTCGCCCAATTATTCGCCGGTGCAGGCATTGACACCCCTTCCGATACCCGCCACTAAAACGTTTAAGCACAGGTAAATCACCTGACAAACGCCGGATTAGCGCAGTTCTGACGGGAGGGCCCTACTCTTTTTGGGCTTTTCTGGCATAATCCGGCCCACTTTTTTCGCGGTAGTAGTGCGCAACTTTCTACTACAAAACGTTTGGAGCACTCGGCCATAGGCCGACGGGGAACCTCATGACGCAAGCCAATAACGCCGTATACACCGATCTGAGTGTTGACGATCTGGTCAAAGAAGCCCTGCAGCGCGGTGAAGGCGTGCTTGCCGATACTGGCGCGCTGGTCGTAGAAACCGGTCACCGTACCGGCCGTTCTCCGGTCGATCGTTTCATCGTTGAAGAGCCTTCTACCCAAGACGCAATCGCCTGGGGCCCGATCAACCGCAAGTTCCCGGCCGACAAGTTCGATGCCCTGTGGAACCGCGTAGAAGCATTCAATAACGCGCAAGAGCATTTCGTTTCCCACGTTCACGTAGGGGCTGCGCAAGACCACTACCTGGCCGTGAAAATGACCACCCAGACTGCCTGGCAGAACCTGTTCGGTCGTTGCCTGTTCATCAACCCGGCCCAGTACAACCCAGCCGGCCGTGACGAGTGGCAAGTGCTTAACGTGGCCAACTTCGAGTGCGTGCCAGAGCGTGACGGCACTAACTCCGACGGTTGCGTGATCCTCAACTTCGCACAGAAAAAAGTCCTGATCGCCGGCATGCGTTACGCCGGTGAAATGAAAAAAGCCATGTTCTCGGTGCAGAACTTCCTGCTGCCGGCCGCTGACGTGCTGCCAATGCACTGCGCCGCCAACATCGGCGAAGCAGGCGACGTGACCCTGTTCTTCGGCCTGTCGGGCACCGGTAAAACTACCCTGTCCGCCGACGAAAGCCGTTACCTGATCGGTGACGACGAACACGGCTGGGGCGAAGGCGTGGTGTTCAACATCGAAGGCGGTTGCTATGCCAAGTGCATCGACCTCTCCGAGAAGAACGAGCCGGTTATCTGGAAAGCCATCAAGCACGGCACCGTGCTCGAAAACGTGGTAATCGACGATGCCAAGCACGCCGACTACACCAATGTCAGCCTGACCCAGAACAGCCGTGCCGCCTACCCGCTGGAGCACGTTGCCAAGCGCTCCGAGCAAAACCTCGGCGGCGAGCCAAACGCTGTGATCTTCCTGACCTGCGACCTGACCGGCGTACTGCCGCCCGTGTCGATCCTCAGCGAAGAACAAGCGGCCTACCACTTCCTGTCCGGCTACACCGCGCTGGTGGGCTCGACCGAAATGGGTTCGGGCAGCGGCATCAAGTCGACCTTCTCCACCTGCTTCGGCGCGCCATTCTTCCCACGCCCGGCCGGTGAATACGCAGAACTGCTGATCAAGCGCGTGCGCGGCTTCGGCTCCAAGGTCTACCTGGTCAACACCGGCTGGACCGGCGGCGGCTACGGCGTCGGCAAACGCTTCAACATCCCGACCACTCGCGGCGTCATCGCAGCGATCCAGAGCGGCGCGTTGATCGGTGCGCAAACCGAACACCTCGACACCATCAACCTCGACGTGCCATTGGCCGTACCGGGCGTTGAGACTGGCCTGTTGAACCCACGTAACACCTGGGCCGACAAGGCTGCTTACGACGAAGCGGCGAAAGCGCTGGCGGCTCTGTTCGTCGAGAACTTCAAGAAGTTTGAAGTGAGCGATGCGATCAAGGCGGCTGGGCCTAAGTTGTAAGGTTCGGTTGTTGTGAAAAAGCCGCCTCTTGTGGGCGGCTTTTTTGTGCGCGAAGGGTTAGTCGGCGATGTGCAAAACCACTGCACCGACCAGCACTAACACCACCCCCAGCACCTGAACCGCTGACAACCGCTCCTTGAAAAACACAAACCCCAGAATCGCCGCAATCCCACCCGACAACGTACTGATCACCGTCACCACCGAAACCGACCCCGCCATCACGCCCCACGAAAACGCCGAGAAACCACCCAGGTTCATCAAGCTCGCACCGGTCAACGTCGCGCAGTTTTTCAGCGGCGGAATCTTCAGGCCGTCCTTGATCTTCAGCACCATCACCACCAGTACGCACAGGCCCACCAGGTAACCCAGCCACAACATGGTGATCGGCCCCAGTGCGGGCAACGTGTAGCGGCCTTGCAGCCAGAAGCTGGTGCCGTACAGCAAGGCGGCGAGCAGGGCATAGGCGATGGACAGGCGCGGGTTGTTGTGAGGGACGCCGTTGTCTTTGTGGATGCTGGAGAGGATTACGCCGACGACGCACAGGCCGATGCAGCCGAGTTGGATCAGGCTGATGTGTTCACCGCTGGCCCAGGACAGCAGTGTGGTGACAACGCCGTAGGACGTCACCAGCGGCGCGACGATGGCGGCTTTGCCCAGGGCGAAGGCCTTGGACAGCGCAAGGGCGCCGGAGACGGTGAGCAGCGCAGCCGTGAGGCCCAGGAGCCAGACGCTCAACGGGGCATTCAGGGATTTGAACAGGTAGGCCGGGAAGATGACCAGCAGCAGGGTCATGATCAAAAAACCGAGGGCTTGGCCGAAGTACACGGCGCGTTTAACGCCGACGGCCCGGGCGTTGAGGCCCACGAGGAAATCCGTGCCGCCCCAGAGCAGGGCGGCCAGCAGGCCCATGATTACGTCCATGTACGGTCCTTGATAGGTAGGTAATTCGCCAGGTTAGCGCATATCCAATGTGGGAGCGGGCTTGGGGTCAGCTGAGGTTTTCCAGGGTCTGCGTGTCCCAGCTATGGGTCTTGATGGCCAGGTAGAGCATGCCGATGGTCAGCGGCACCTTGTCGCCACGGCCTTTGGCCCGACGCTTGAGGAACACATCGAACGCCGGCGGTTTGAAGTAACGATAAGCGTCGTAGTCGCCCAGGTCGAGGGCAAACGCTTGCTCCATCGCTTCCATCAATTGCTGAGCCTCGGCGCCGTCGCAGCCGAGGTCGAGGTTGATCGAGGTTTCGAGGCGAAGAGTCTTGTGTTTCGGTAGGCCGATTTCTTCGTGCAGCAATTGCAGGAGCTGCTGCATGACGGGGTCTTCGGGGAAGTTGGGAGCCAGGTTCATGGTGGTGGCACGCAGGAGTGGGTGGGTTGGGGCGGGCGACGTTACGCGTCGGTGTTTGTTTCGCTCCAGCATAAAGCCAATGCCAGTGAAGAGGATGATATAGGCGATGGTACTGTTTATAGGCTCGTGTGCAGAAAAAGTCGGCGTGGGCATCGGTGCGAATATCAGTACTAGCCCACTGACTAGCAAGGTGAGCCCAAGGCCTATCCGATACTTGTAGTTTTTTATCAGCCAAAAGGTCAGCAGTTGCAGAGTGACGATCAAGGCTAACTCTAAATAAAAGTTCACGCTGTTTCTGCCGGGACAGTTGAGAGGGCGCTAGTTTCAGTCATGCGCAGGTGAGTTATGTAGGGGGGGAGCAGGTGTTTTAAGTAGTTTGGGAAGGGGACTACGTGATGTGTGACGGTTTCTCACGGCCTTTTCCGGTATTTGCGATTTACCAGTGATTTTTTGGGCAGCAACCATCAAATGAGTGAGCAGGGCACGCCAGCGCCTACAGATTTTAGCTCAGTGGCTGGCTTGGTTGTGGTTGCTTATCGACCGCCGGTTGCAGCTTTACGTGCTGCGCTGCTTCCAGCAGGTCACAGCGGCTCCTTGTCGTCGCCGAAACGCATAGGGATCAACTGAGCGTTGAAGGCGATCCCATGCATGCCTTGATCGTTCTTGTTGGCGGCAAGAATGCCGGCCATTTGCGTGCCGTGCCCCTTGATGTCAACGACGTCGGGCTGTTGGCGTACAAAGTCGTAACCCATGCTGGCCAGGCGCCCTTGGAACTGCGGCAACGTGCTGTTGAGGCCCGAGTCGATCAAGGCCACTTTCACGCCTTGGCCGTTGCCACCGCGAGCGTAGAGGGTGGATGCCTTAACGGTGGGCAGGGCGTTTGAGGCAAAGTATTCGGGGGTTTCAAAGGCATGTGCGGCTAATTGTTCGGATGGTGGTTTGGGTGGTGTTGCACAGCCCATCAGCAGCAAGGGCAATGCGGGCAAGGCGGCACGTTGCAGGGAAAACAGCAGTGTGTTGGGCATTCACGACTCCTTGTCGGGGCTTGCGATCAGGCGTGCTACTGTCTGCGTTTTTGCGCAGGCTTGCTGGTTTTCTCTGTATCAGTTTGTAGCGTTTATTCCCGACCTTTTCCTGATCGCTGGACTATGTTTTTGACTCCTTCAGCGGTCAATGGAGTGACAGCTTATGCACAACACCCTCCAACAGGTCTTTGGTTATCCACAGTTTCGTTTGGGCCAGGAAGCAGCGGTCAGCGCGGTGCTGGCCGGTCGCTCTGCGGCGGCGATTTTCCCCACCGGTTCGGGCAAGTCTCTTTGCTATCAACTGTCGGCGGTATTGCTGCCGCACCTGACGCTGGTGGTGTCGCCGCTGTTGGCGTTGATGCAGGACCAGTTGGGTTTCCTGCAGCGCCACGGCATTTGCGCGGGCAGTATCGACTCGGCGCAGAGCCGCGAAGACGCCAATGACGTAATGGCACGTGCGCGTTCCGGCGAGCTGAAAATCCTGATGATTTCCGTGGAGCGCTTGAAGAACGAGCGCTTCCGTAATTTTCTGCAAAGCGTGCAGATTTCGCTGCTGGTGGTGGACGAGGCGCACTGTATTTCGGAGTGGGGCCACAACTTCCGCCCGGACTATTTGAAGCTGCCGGACTACCAGCGCCAGTTCAATATCCCACAAGCTTTGCTGCTGACGGCTACGGCCACGCCCAAGGTGATTGCCGACATGCAGGCGAAGTTCGCCATTGCGCCGGACGATGTCATCACCACGGGCTTCTACCGGCCCAACCTCAACTTGCTGGTGGAACCGGTGAGCGGTCACGACAAGCGTCGGCGCTTGGTCGAATGGATGAGCGAACGCGCCAATCAGCCGAGCATTGTTTACGTCACCTTGCAGAAAACCGCCGAGCAGATAGCCGATCACCTGAACCGCAACGGTATTCAGGCCGAGGCCTATCACGCGGGTTTGCCCCACGATAAACGCGAGGGCATCCAGCAGCGCTTTATGGGCGGGCGCTCCAATTGCATCGTTGCCACCATCGCGTTCGGCATGGGGATCGATAAAAGTGATATCCGCAATGTGGTGCACTTCGATTTGCCCAAATCCATCGAGAACTACAGCCAGGAAATCGGCCGTGCAGGGCGTGATGGGCAGCCGTCCGAGTGCCTGGTATTGGCCAACCGTGACAGCCTCAACGTGCTGGAAAACTTTGTGTACGGCGACACGCCGGAGCAGCAGGGCATTCGTCGTGTGCTGGAGGAGTTGCAGGCGGCGCGGGGCGAGGGGCAGTGGGAGTTCTTGCTGAGGTCGCTGTCGGACCACAGCAACATCCGCGAACTGCCGCTCAAGACCCTGTTGGTGCAGTTGGAGCTTAAGGGCGTGATCGCGCCGCGCTACGCGTTTTATGCCGAATACCGCTTCAAATACCTGATTGAGCCCGAGGCCTTGCTGGCGCGTTTTTCCGGTGAGCGGCAGCAGTTTGTCGCGGCGATTGTTCAGGTGTGCAGCCGCGCCAGGACCTGGGCGACCGTGGATTTCGACGCGCTTTATCAACAGCACAATGCTGAACGCAGCCGTGTGGTGAAGGCGCTGGATTACTTCCAGGAACAGGGCCTGATCGAGCTGGAAAGCAAGCAAATGACCGAGGTCTACAGCTTACTGAATACCGATTTCGATCCGCAGGTATTGAGCGAGGAGTTATACACAGGCTTCAAGCAACACGAGGTGACGGAAGTGGCGCGGATACACGCCATGCTTGACCTGTTCGCTACCGAGCATTGCCTGGGGCAGCGTTTGGCTCAGTACTTTGGCGATGAAAACGCGCCGCTGCGGTGCGGGCATTGTTCGGTGTGCCACGGCCACGTTGCGCATTTGCCGGCGCCGCCAAGCCTGCCGCCGCTTGTGGATAAAAACTTCATGGGGCTGTGCGGTGATTTTATCCACAGGCATCATGAGCACACCGGGAGTTTGCCTGGCGCGGAGCGACTGGCGCGCTTCCTCGGTGGTATCAGCGTGCCGTTGTTTACCAAGCTCAAAGCGCGGGGGATTCCGGGTTTTGCGGCGCTGGAGGACTATCCCTACGCCGAAGTGCGCGAGTGGGCCGAAGCCCATTTGAATGATCTGTAAGCCCACTTTCACGAGACTTGTCCATGCCTGACTCAATGCCTTTGCGCGCCGACTACCGTCACTTCCAGCCGATCATTACGCGTTGGCACGACAACGATGTGTACGGCCATGTGAATAACGTTACTTACTACAGCTTTTTCGACACGGCGGTGAATACCTACCTGATTGAAGAGGGCGGGTTGGATATTCATGACGGTGAAGTGGTGGGATTTGTGGTGAGTTCGGCGTGTGATTATTTCGCCTCGATCGCGTTTCCCGACCGCCTGGAAATTGGCCTGCGGGTCGGCAAGTTGGGTAACAGCTCGGTGCAGTATGAGTTGGCGGTGTTCAAGTCAGGCGAAGAGGACGCCTGCGCGGCTGGGCGCTTTGTGCATGTGTTTGTGGATCGGGCGACGAACCAGCCGGTGACGATTCCGGGGGCGTTGCGCGAGGCGTTGCAGCGGTTGGTGGTGTGACTCGCCATTTTGATCAGCGAAGATCAACTGTGGGAGCTGGCTTGCCAGCGATAGCGATGTGTCAGGTTCAAATGTGTTTCCTGACAGTACGCCATCGCGGGCAAGCCCGGCTCCCACAGGGATTTGCCTTGTGCTTTAGACCGTTGGCTTACCGATGATTACGGTAGTGATGCTTGTTCTTGCGATGCCCATAGGCATGACCACGGCCACGATGATCATCGCGGTCATAACGACGGTTATCCCGCCCACGATAACGGCGGTCGTCGTCATCGCTCTTGTTGCCCATGTAGTTGCCCAGCGCACCACCTGCGCCACCGCCGGCGGCTGCGCCGATCAGGCTGCCGGTGTTGCCGCCCATGCTGCGGCCTACCACGTTGCCGCCTGCCGCGCCCAGTGCGCCGCCGATAGCGGCTTCGCCACGGCTGCGCTTGTCGGCGCCGACCGCACTACCGCCCGCGCCGCCCAAGGCTGCGCCGATGGCCGAACCGGTGTTACCGCCTATCTGCTGGCCGACAACCGAACCTAGAACCCCGCCCAATGCGCCGCCCACACCGGCTTCGGTGGTGCCACCGGCCATGGCTGCGCCACTGACCAGGCCAAGGGACAACAAGAGAATCGAGGAGAACTTCATAGGGAGACCTCAAGAGGATGACGGCGCGATCCTGAGGTTGTATCGAGGCGCTGACAATCGAAAACCGACCGGTGGTATGGGTTGTATACAATTTGCTAAGTTACTGTTTTGTATGAGGAACTTAAGTCGTTTTTGCGAGTCTTTAGCTACTTGGGAAAGGCCGCTTTTATGCAAAAGCGGCCTTTTTTGTGCCTGCGGAATTAGTAGTCGTTAACGCTTTATTGTGGCGGCCGGGCTTGTTGAATCGTCGCACCGCCCGCGTTGGGCTGCGCAGCGGCCCCTGGTCCAGGCACTGCGTTCTGACTGAAAGAATGCGGTGACGTTATTGGGGGCGGTGCGACGATTCGACAAGCCGGCTCGCCGCAACAATCCCAGTCAGGCCGAATGCGCCATGATCAGGCCCGTCGCGCTCGCCGCTTCCAAACGAATCGCCACAAACTTAGACGTCGGCGTATGGCTGCCATCCCCAGTGCTTTCCAGCGGCACCAGTGGGTTCACTTCCGGGTAATAAGCCGCTGCCTGCCCCGCCGGAATATCAAACGCCAGCAAGGTGAAGCCTTTCACACGGCGTTCACGACCATCTTCCCACAGCGAAACGATGTCAGCCTTCTGCCCCGGTTTGAAGCCCAGGCGGATGATGTCGGCTTCGTTGACGAAGAGCACGTCACGCTGGCCTTTCACGCCACGGTAGCGGTCGTCCAGGCCATAAATGGTGGTGTTGTACTGATCGTGGGAGCGCATCGATTGCATGATCAGGTCCGGCACCCGGCCTGTGGCGTGGGTGCGTTCGTGGATCAGGTCTTTGGGCAGCACGTTCGGGCGGAAGTTGGCGCGGCCCGAAGGCGTGTTCCAACGGCGTGCACCGGCGGAGTTACCCAGGTAAAAACCGCCCGGGTGTTTGAGGCGTTCGTTGAAATCCTTGAAGCCAGGGATGGTGTCGGCGATCAGGTCGCGGATGCGCCCGTAGTCAGCCACCAGCCAGTTCCAGTCCACCGGTTTGCTGCCCAGGGTCGCGGCGGCAATACCGGCGAGGATGGCAGGCTCGGATTTCATCAGCTTCGACAGCGGCTGCAACTGGCCATTGGAATCGTGAACCATGCTGAACGAGTCTTCCACCGTCACCGCTTGCGGGCCTTCGGCCTGGATATCGATGTCGGTGCGGCCCAGGCACGGCAGGATCAGCGCGTCTTTACCGTGCATCAGGTGGCTGCGGTTGAGCTTGGTGCTGATCTGCACGGTCAGGTCGCAGCTGCGCAGGGCTTCGAAAGTGCGCGGGCTGTCTGGCGTAGCTTGGGCGAAGTTGCCGCCCAGGCCGATAAACACCTTGGAGCGGCCTTCGAGCATCGCGTGGATCGCTTCGACCACGTTATGGCCATTGTGGCGCGGCACCTGGAACTGGAAGCGACGTTCCAGTGAGTCGAGGAACGCCACTGGTGGACGTTCGTTGATGCCCATGGTGCGGTCGCCCTGCACGTTACTGTGGCCACGCACCGGGCACAGGCCTGCGCCTGGGCGGCCGATGTTGCCGCGCAGCAGCATCAGGTTGGCGATTTCCTGGATGGTCGGCACCGAATGGCGGTGCTGGGTGATGCCCATCGCCCAGCACATGATCACGTTTTTGCCTTTGGCATACATGCGCGCCGCTTGCTCGATCTCAACCAAGGTCAGGCCGGACTGCTCGACGATTTCATCCCACGAGGTGTCGTCGATCTGGCCGAGGTACTCGAGCACGTTGGTGGTGTGCTCGTTGAGGAAGTCGTGGTCGAACACCGCTTCTTTGCCTTCGGCCTGGGCCTGGCGCTCCCACAGCAGCAGGAACTTAGCCATGCCACGCAAGATGGCCATGTCGCCACCCAGCGCCGGGCGGAAGTACGCGGTGTTGGTTGGTTTGTCGCCGTTGGTGAGCATTTCCAGCGGGTGTTGCGGGTGCTGGAAGCGTTCCAGCCCGCGCTCTTTCAGCGGGTTGACGCACACCACCTGGGCGCCGCGTTTAACCGCTTCACGCAGCGGTTCGAGCATGCGCGGGTGGTTGGTGCCGGGGTTCTGGCCCCACACGAAAATCGCATCGGCGTGTTCGAAGTCATCAAAGATCACGGTGCCTTTGCCCACGCCCACGCTTTGCGCCAGGGCCACACCGCTGGCTTCGTGGCACATGTTCGAGCAGTCCGGGAAGTTGTTGGTGCCGTAGGCGCGCACAAACAGCTGATACAGGTACGCCGCTTCGTTGCTGGCCCGGCCCGAGGTGTAGAACTCGGCCATGTCCGGGCTTGGCAAGGCGTTGAGGTGCTTGCCGACCAGATCGAACGCCGCTTCCCAACTGATAGCCTTGTAGCGGTCAGTTTCGGCGTCATAGCGCATCGGTTCGGTCAGGCGGCCTTGGTATTCCAGCCAATAGTCGCTTTGCTCCAGCAGCGCGGTGACGCTGTGCTTGGCAAAAAATGCAGCATCCACACGGCGTTTGGTGGCTTCCCAGTTAACTGCCTTAGCGCCGTTTTCGCAGAACTTGACCATGCCGCTTTCCGGCGAATCGCCCCACGCGCAGCCCGGGCAGTCGAAGCCGCCGTTCTGGTTGGTCTTGAGCATCATGCGCAGGTTTTTCATCGCGTTGTCGCTGGTCAGCCAGGCCTGCGCCACACTGATCAGCGCGCCCCAGCCGCCGGCCGCGCCTTTGTAGGGCTTGTAGCGCGGGGTCGGGGTTTGGTCGGCTTGGTGATGCATGCTCATGGCTGGTTCTCCATCGCGGGGCTGTAGACCCGCGGCGCACTTTTCTGCGGCAGGTGGATGAGGTTGAGGTTGTGCCGGCGCGCCCATTGCAGGGCCAGACCGGTGGGCGACGACAGGCTGACCAAGGTCTGGATGCCCGCGCGCAAGACTTTCTGGATCAATTCGAGGCTGCAGCGACTGGTAACAATCGCCAGGCCGCCGTCGGTCGGAATTTTTTGGCGGATCAGGGCGCCGATCAGTTTATCCAGGGCGTTATGCCGGCCGATGTCTTCGCGGCCCATGAGCAATTCGCCCTGGTTATTCATAAACACCGCCGCATGCACCGCGCCGCTGTACTGGCCCAAGGGCTGGAACGCGCTGATGCGTTGGCGCAGGCCGTCGAGCCATTCGGCGGGTGGCAAGGGCGCACCGGGCAGCACTTGAAGGTCGGGCAAGGCTTGCTCTACCGCCTCCACACCGCACAAACCGCAGCCGCTGGTGCCGGCCAATTGGCGGCGCTGCTGCTTGAGGTTCCAAAAGGCCCGGCTGGAAATCTGCACCTGGGCGTATTGGGCTGAGCCCGAACCGCTGAGTTTCAGATCATATATGTCGCTAACGTCGGCGATAATGCCGCTTCCGATGCTGAAGCCGACGATGAAGTCTTCCAGGTCCGTCGGCGTCACCAGCATGACGGCCTGGCTGATATCGTTATAAGCAATCGCCAACGCCACTTCTTCCGCCAACGCAGTGCTGGCGACTTCTGTGTGTTCGAGGTTGCAAAACTGGTAGCTCTGGCTGGCGGCGGGCGCGGGCGTTTCGAGGGCGGGCGCCGCGCAGACTGGGCGCTTGGCGTTCATGGGGCAGTACCACCGGCGGATTGATCAGTGTTCAGACTAGGCGCGACAAAGCGTCGCGTCTAATTGCCAGTACTGATCTACCGATAGATGACGTCGATCAAGGCTCTTGCTGCGATTTCTGAAACAGCGCAAAACAAGCTTCTGCCAATGCCGAACGCGGCGCGCTGCGACGCATGATCAGCCCAAGGCGGGCTAGGGTGTGAGCGTCCTCAATAGGTTGCAGACGCAGGTGCTCGGTCAGCGCATCAAGGCCGCCATCCAGTGGCATCACGGCGCAACACAGGCCGCCGTGCACGGCCTGTAACAATTGGTGCACCGCATCGGTTTGCAACAAAGGCTGCGGGTTGAGCCCACGGCTGTGGAAGTTGTGGTCGATGGATTGGCGAAAGTGCATGCCGCTGGTGAGCATGCCCAATGGCAATTCGATCAGCGCCTCCCAGCTCAACGGCTTGTCGCCGAAGCTAAAAAAACGCTGGTCGTAGAGCAGGCCCATGCGGGTTTCGCCCAGGGCCAGCGAGTCGAAGCGCTCGTTGTCCAGGCGTTCCAGGTAGGACACGCCCAAGTCCAGGCGATTGCTCGCCAGTTGTTCGAGGATTTGCTCGGAGCTTAATGCCGACAGCTCAAAGCGCAGGCTCGGATGCTCTTTATGCAGTTGCTGCATCAGCGTCAAGGGGTCGAAGCTCGACAGTGGCACCACGCCCAGGCGCAACGTACCGACCAAATTGCCGCGACACGCCGCTGCTTCGGCCTGCAAGCCGTCATACGCCGCCAGCACGGTGCGGGCCCATGCCAATACGCGTTCGCCCGGCGCGGTAAAGCCTTCGAAGCGCTGGCCGCGATTGACCAGCGGCAAATCCAACTCTTCTTCGAGGTTGCGCAGGCGCATCGACAGGGTCGGCTGGGTGATGTGGCAGCGCGCTGCCGCCTGGCCGAAGTGCCGGGTCTCGTCGAGGGCGATGAGGAATTTCAGCTGTTTGATGTCCATCTTCGCTCCGGGCTTATTCCAATGGCGGGGGATTCTAGCGCGTTTGGGTCTTTGGTCGGCCTGGAACCCAAGCCTGTAGGACTGGTCTAGTCTTGGGCATCTGGAACTTAAACCCCAAGGAGAGCGCACCATGAGTATTTTTAGCTTTGTTAAGGAAGCTGGCGAGAAGCTTATTGACCTGTTGACGCCGGGTAATGCGAACGCAAGTGAGGAGTTGAAGAAGCACATCAGCGATGTTGGGCTTGGAAATCCGAATGTCACCGCAACCGTTGATGGCGACAAAGTCACCGTCAAAGGCGAAGTTGCCACCCAGGAAGAGAAAGAAAAAATCATCCTGGCGGCAGGCAATATTGCCGGTGTTGGCAGTGTAGATGACCAGATCACCGTTTCTGGGCCTGTAGTCGCTGCAGCCACCTTTGTCGTGGTGAAAAAGGGCGACACCCTGAGCGCTATCTCCAAGACTGTTTACGGTGATGCGAATCTGTACAACAAGATCTTCGAAGCCAACAAGCCGCTGTTGTCGCATCCGGACAAAATCTACCCTGGGCAGACGCTGCGTATTCCAGCCAAGTAAGCACTCTCTGTAGAGCGCGCTTGTGTGGGCGCTGGCTTGTCGAACCGCTGCGATAGCATCACCTCGGTGCAATTGATAAACCGAGGTGCCTGCATCGCGGGCAAGCCAGCGTCCACATTTGATTAAAGTCCGGCAATGAGGTCCCGGTAGTCATCAACTGCCGCAAATTCCGCCGTGTCCTTTGGCCCCTTCTTACTGTCCGGCTCTTTCACCGCCAGCAAATGCCCCACGCCAAAATCCCGGGCACTGCGCAGGATCGGCAGGGTGTCATCAATAAACAGGCTGCGGGCCGGGTCGAAGTGGATGTCGGCTTGCAGGGCTGCCCAGAATTGCGGGTTTTCCTTGGGGAAACCGTAGTCATGGGAGCTGATCAGCCGCTCGAAATACGGCGCCAGTTCAATGCGTTCCAACTTCAATGACAGCGAATCACGATGAGCGTTGGTGATCAGAATCACGCGCTTGCCGGCCTGTTTGATCGCCGCCAGAAACGTGTCCGCGTCCGGGCGCAGGGCGATCAGGTGGGCAGTTTCCAACTTGAGCTCGCGCACCGGAATATTCAGCTCCGTGCTCCAGAAGTCCAGGCAATACCATTGCAACTGTCCGGCGTTACGCTCGAACAGCGGCTGCAATTCCATCTGCGCCATGGCGCGGCTCACCCCGTGCAGCTCGGCGTAGCGCTGGGGCAGGTGCTCCATCCAGAAGTGGTTGTCGAAATGCAGGTCGAGCAAGGTGCCATCCATGTCCAGCAAGACGGTGTCGATGGCGTGCCAGTTCAAAGCGGGCATGGGGCGTTCTCATGTAAGTAAAGATATCCGACACAGACAATCGGAAAAGCCACGGTATAGTAACCCGATCACGCCAAGGAGCCGCTTATGCGCCAGAAACCCACCGTCCTCGCCCGCGAAATAGTCGCCAGTAGCCGTTTGTTCCGCGTGGAGGAAGTGCAATTGCGCTTTTCCAATGGCGTTGAACGGACCTACGAGCGCCTGGTAGGCCGCGGTGCCGGCTACGGCGCGGTGATGATCGTGGCGATGATTGATGAGGACCACGCGTTGCTGATCGAAGAATACTGCGGCGGCACCGACGAATATGAGTTGTCGTTGCCCAAGGGCCTGATTGAACCCGGCGAAGACGTGCTGGCGGCCGCCGACCGTGAACTCAAGGAAGAGGCCGGCTACGGTGCGCGGCAGTTGGAACACATTACCGAGCTGTCGCTGTCGCCTGGCTACATGAGCCAGAAAATCCAGGTGGTGCTGGCCACCGACCTGTACGAAGAACGCCTGGAAGGCGATGAGCCTGAGCCGATGCGCGTGGAGCGGGTCAACCTGCGCGAGTTGTCGCAACTGGCGCAAAACGAGCAATTCAGCGAAGGCCGCGCCCTGGCTGCGCTGTATCTGGTACGAGATTTGTTGACCCAGCGTGGAGCGTTTAGCGCATGAGCGAACTGTTTTTAGGCCACCCGTTAATCGCCCCTGTGATTGAACTGGCCCGCCAGGCCGGTGAAGTGATCCTGCCGTACTGGCGCGCCGATGTGGCGGTCACCTCCAAGGCTGATGATTCGCCCGTAACGGCAGCGGACCTGGCCGCTCACCACCTGATTCTCGCCGGCCTTACCACGCTCGACCCAAGCATTCCGGTGTTGTCCGAAGAAGACGCGGATATCGACCAAAGTGTACGCGCGGGCTGGCAGCGCTGGTGGCTGGTGGACCCGTTGGATGGCACCAAGGAATTTATCTCGGGCAGCGAAGAGTTCACCGTCAACATTGCCTTGATCGAACAAGGCCGCGTGGTGTTTGGCGTGGTGTCGATGCCTACCAGTGGCCGGTGCTACTTTGGTGGCGCGGGCCTGGGGGCGTGGCGCTCCGATGTGAATGAAGCGCCCAAGCACATTCAAGTTCGTCGGGCCCCTGCAGCGGGCGAGGCTTTTACCGTGGTGGCCAGCCGTCGCCATACCAGCCCGGAGCAGGAGCGCCTGCTCGACGGTTTGAGCGAAGGCTTGGGTGAGCTGAAACTGGCGAATATCGGCAGCTCGCTGAAATTCTGCCTGTTGGCCGAGGGCAGCGCCGATTGCTATCCGCGTTTGGCGCCGACTTCGCAGTGGGACACGGCTGCGGCCCAGGGTGTGTTGGAAGGGGCGGGCGGCGAAGTGTTGGAGTTGAGTGGTAAACCCTTCAGCTATCCGGCGCGGGAATCGTTGCTGAACCCGTTCTTTTTGGCGTTGCCGGCGAAGGCCGCCTGGCGCGAGCGCCTGCTGACCCTGGCCCGTTCTTAAGGCCTCAAAAAATCAAAATGTGGGAGCTGGTTTGCCTGCGATAGCGATCTGACAGTCACCGCTTAAGTGACTGATCTACTGAAGTGCGCCCCAGAAGTTGGACACCCGTCCAACTCCTGGGGCTTTTCATGAGCAAATACACGACGCAGTTCAAGCTTTCCGCCATTACCACTTTCCTTGAGCAGGGCCGAGGCTTTCGCCGCATAGCCGCTCAATTCCAAATGGATCCCACCTTGCTTCGTCGTTGGGTGGAGGCTTACCGATTACATGGCGAAGCCTGTCTAAGCAGAACCGGCGAACGCTACAGTCCCTTGTTCAAGTTTTCAGTGCTGCAACGCATGTGGCGCGACTCCTTATCCTTGCGCCGCGCAGCGGCGCTCTTCAACCTGGGTAACTCAAGCCAGGTGGGCAGATGGCAACAGCAGTATTACAGTGGCGGTATTGAAGCCCTGGAGTCAGGGAAAAAAGGATCGATTACCGCTATGCCCAAGCCGCCTTCTAAACCGCGTAAAACTACCACCCCACTCACCGACGCACAGCTTGCACACAAGGCATTACTCGATGAACTGCAGTATTTGCGCATGGAGAACGCCTACCTAAAAAAGCTTGGAGAGTTGGGCGAGGCGGTGATGAGGCGAGAGAGAGAAGCGAAGAAAAAGCCCGATTAGTCACTGAGCTCAAACAAGCTTTCCCCTTGAGTGATTTGCTCAAGCTGGTAGGTCTTGCGCGAAGTACGTACTACTACCAACTCAAGGCGATGGGCGTTGCGGACCGGTTTATCTCGATCAAAGCCTCTATCCAGACTATCCAAGACGAGAATGAGGGCCGCCTTGGTTACCGTCGGATGACTTTAGCGCTACGTAAGCAAACGCCGTTGATCAACGGTAAAACGGTACGACGGCTGATGGGAGAGTTAGGCCTGAAATGCACAGTGCGACCGAAAAAATACAAATCGTATAAAGGGCCAATGGGAGAGGTATCGCCCAATATCCTGGCTCGTCAGTTCGAAGCTGAGCAACCAAATCAGAAATGGGTGACCGATGTCACCGAGTTCAAAGTGGCCGGCAAAAAGCTGTATCTGTCCCCAGTACTGGACTTGTACAACGGAGAGATTGTGGCCTATAAGACCGCCGTCCGCCCCCAATACGCCTTGGTAGGCGACATGCTGGAGCTGGCCCTTGAGCGCTTGCCCGAAGGCGCCAAACCCATGCTGCACTCGGATCAGGGCTGGCACTATCGACACTCAAAGTATCGGGAAAAACTGGAAAAAGCTGGGTTGGAACAGAGCATGTCTCGCAAAGGGAACTGCTATGACAACGCCACAATGGAAAGCTTTTTCGGTACCCTGAAGTCGGAGTTTTACTATCGGGAAAGCTTCGACAGCGTTGCTCAGCTGCAGGCCGGGCTGGATAAGTACATCCATTACTACAACCATAAGCGAATCAAAACGAAGCTTGGCGGACTGAGCCCTGTGGCTTACAGAACCCGGTCCGCGGTAGCCTAACCATTAGCTGTCCAACTTTTGGGGCGCACTTCACTACCGCTATCGCAGGCAAGCCAGCTCCCACATTGGTTTTTGTGTTGTGGCGGTTAGCGGTGCAGGACGTACTGGCCGGTGAAGGTCACCGCCTGCTCCTCACTGCCCTCATTCACAACCCACGTTTCCAGCGTCAACCGCGCCCGGCCATAACGCCTGTACGTCGCCAAAAAGCGCTTCCACACCTTCTCCTCTGGCGCCTGGCACACCACCGTCGCATCCCGCGTGACCGGCAGCGGGTAACTGATCTGCCCTTCCTGAATCACGATATGCCCGTCTTCAATACCTTCTTCACGTAATTGCAGGTGCAGCCAACCCCAGCCCGCCAGCACCGTGCCGCAGTAGAGGCTGCCACCGAACATGGTGCTCTTGTGGTTGATGTTGGCTTGCAAGGGCAGGTGCAGTTGCAGTTGGCCGTGTTGCCAGTCGAGCACCTTGAGGCCCATTTCTCGGGTCAAGGGGATGTCGTGGTGGAGGATGGATTCCAGGTAACGGCTGTTGCGGCTCATGGCGGCCTCTTGGCGGGTGGGCGGGGTCATTCGTCGTCGGCGCTGTGGCTGGCGCTGTCGGCGAAGTTCAGGCCGTGCTTGCGCAGTTTGTCGTGCAGGGTTTTGCGCGGTATACCCAGGGCTTCGGCGAGGCTGCGCACCGAGCTGTGGGGGCGGGTCAGTTCGGCGGCGATCAGGCTTTTTTCGAACTGCTCGACCTGCTCACTCAAACCACCTGAGGTAGAAGTCAGCACGCCGGCGGCGGGGTTATCCGCTGTGGCGTCCAGTGCCAGCTCCAACCCAAGGGCAAAGCGTTCGGCTGCATTTTGCAGCTCGCGCACGTTGCCCGGCCAACTGTGGCGCAACAGCAGCGCCCGCTGGCCCGGTTGCAGCTCGTGCAAGGTTAGGCCGTGGCGGCTGCTGGCTTCGTCGGCAAAATGTTGGAACAGCATCAAGGCATCTTCACCGCGCTCGCGCAGCGGCGGAATGCGCAGCGGCGCGACGTTGAGGCGGTAATACAAGTCGGCACGGAAGCGGCCTTGATCGGCCGCCTGGCGTAGGTCTTCCTTGGTGGCGGCGATGATGCGGATATCCAGCGGGATCAGCTGATTGCCGCCCAGGCGTTCGACCACACGCTCCTGCAACAGGCGCAGCAGCTTGACCTGCACATCCAGGCTCATGCTTTCGATTTCATCGAGAAACAGCGTGCCGCCATTGGCGAATTCGAATTTGCCGATACGGCGTTTTTGCGCGCCGGTAAACGCGCCCGGCTCATGGCCGAACAGCTCGCTTTCGACCACCGATTCGGCCAGGGCACCAGCGTTGATCGCCACAAACGGCCCGCTGCGCCGGTTCGACAGGTCATGCAGCGCACGCGCCACCACTTCCTTACCGGCACCGGTTTCGCCGAGGATCAGCACGTCGGCGCGGGTTGCGGCCAGGGCGCCGATCTGCTCGCGCAAGCGCAGCATCTGCGGCGAGTGCCCCACCAGCCGCGTGCTCAATTGCTGGCGGTCACTGAGGGCCAGGCGCAGGCTGCGGTTGTCCAGCACCAGCCGGCGCAGGGCCAGGGCGCGGCGCACGCTGTCGAGCAGCGCGTCGCTGGCGAAGGGTTTTTCCAGGAAGTCGTAAGCGCCGGCGCGCATCGCTTGCACCGCCAGCGGTACGTCGCCGTGGCCGGTGATCAACAGCACCGGCAGCTCCGGGTCCTGGCCGTGCAGTTCGGTGAGCAGCTCCAGGCCGTCCATGCCAGGCATGCGGATGTCACTGACCACCACGCCCGGCCAGTCCCGCGACAAGCGCGCGGTGAGGCCGGTGGCTTCGCCCAGAGTCAGGACGTTCAGCCCGGCCAGGTCCAGGGTCTGGCACAGGGCCTGACGCAGGTGTGGATCGTCGTCGATCAGCACCACCTGAATCTGGTTATCGATACTCATACACTGCGGTCCTCGGACGGTTGCAGACTGACGCCCGGCGAGCCGGCACGCAATTTCAAGGTTAACAGCGCGCCGCCTTCCTTGTGGTTGGCGAACGACAAATCGCCGCCAAAGGCACGCATCAGCGTGTCACAAATCGCCAGCCCCAACCCCAAGCCTTGGGTGCGGGTCTTGGTGGTGTAGAACGGCTCGCTGGCGCGGCCCAGGGCTTCCATGCAAAAGCCTGGGCCATTGTCGCGAATGTACAGGTTGACGCCCTGTTCGGTGGCTTCGGCACTCAGCCAGAGCTTGCGCGGCGGGCCTTTTTCGGTGAGGGCGTCGAGGGCGTTGGCCAGCAAGTTGCCCAGCACCTGGCGCAGACGTGTTTCCCCGGCTTGCACCCACAGGGTCGCCTCCGGCAAATCGCGGATCAGCTCGACTTCCATCGACCGCCGCCGCTTGGCCAGCAACGCCAGCGCATCGTCCAGCGCTGGCTGCAGGGCCACGCTTTCCGGGGCGTGACGGTCGCGCCGGGCGAACGCACGCAAATGCGCGATGATCGAGGCCATGCGCCCGGTCAGTTCGCTGATCAGTTTGAGGTTGCCGCGAGCGTCATTGGTGCGCTCGTGGTCGAGCAGGATCTCGGCGTTTTCCGCATAGCTGCGAATCGCCGCAAGCGGTTGATTGAGTTCGTGGCTGATGCTCGCCGACATGGTTCCCAGCGCCGACAGTTTGCCGGCTTGCACCAGGTCGTCCTGGGCGCGAACCAACTCCTGCTGGGCGTGTTCGCGCTCGAGCACTTCCTGTTTCAGGCGCCGGTTAAGGCCTTCCAGGTCGCTGGTGCGCTCGACCACACGGGCTTCCAGCTCACGGCGCGCCTTGGCTTCAAAGGCGATGCGCTCCAGGTAATGACGACGGCGCTGCATCATCAACCCCAGCAGCAACATCAACACCAGCAACGTCGCACCACCCACAGCGACCACCGTGCGCACCGGGCGGTTGATCAGCGAGCGTGGCGCGAGGATTTCCACATTCCAGCCGGTCTCGGCGATGGCGGTGGATTGGCGCAACCACGCCGTGGAACTGAGTGCCAGCGGCTGCGGGTCGCGGGTTGGGTAGGGCTGGATCGCGATGATTGCCTGGTGCTCTTCGGCGGTCAGTGGCCGCGTGGCGCGGAACCGCCATTGCGGGCGCGAGGTGAGGATCACCACGCCGTTATGGTCGGTGACCAGCAGTTGTTCCGGCGTGTTGCCCCACAGGCTTTCGGTGTGGTCCAGGTCGACCTTGACCACCAGCACGCCAATGATGGTGTCGCCATCGCGCACGGCGGCGGCGAAGAAGTAGCCGCGCTTGGCCGACGTGGTGCCCAGGCCGAAAAACCGCCCCAGGCGCCCGGCCATGGCTTCGCTGAAGTAGGGGCGAAATGAGAAATTGCGGCCGACAAAGCTGTCCTGTTTATCCCAGTTGGAGGCTGCGAGGGTCTTGCCGGTGGTGTCCATCAGGTACATCACTTCCACCCCGGCCTGGGTGGCGACGTCCTTGAGCAGCAGGTTGGCATTGGCTAGGTTGGTGCTGACGTGGGGCGCATCCAGCACGGTGCGCAGGGCCGGCAAGTCACCGAGGATCTGCGGCAGCACTTCATAGCGGTGCAACGTGCCGAGCAGGTTGGCGACGTACAGGTCGAGGGTCTGGCGGTTTTGCCCGGCGAGTTCGCTGCGGTAATAGCGCTCGGCCAAGTGCTCCAGCGGCCACAGCAGCGGTGCCAGGCACAACGCCAACAAGGCGAGGCTGCGCCAGCGGGGTCTTCGCGGGAGGGGAGGAGTCATGGGAGTCGTGCGCCTGTGGGTACAGGCGCATTATGCCTAGCTGTGGTGCGTGATGCTTTGTTATGCGATCAGGTCTTTTGGCTCGGTGTTGCCAAGCCGTTCGCCTTGATAGCTACCGTCCTGGACTCGGCCGCACCAGTCGAGGTTATTGAGGTACCACTGAACGGTTTTGCGCAGGCCGGTTTCGAAGGTTTCTTGCGGAACCCAACCCAATTCGCGCTCGATCTTGCTCGCATCGATTGCGTAGCGTTGGTCATGGCCTGGGCGGTCTTTGACGAATGTGATCAGGTCGGTGAATTTATCCACACCGGCCGGGCGTTGTGGCGCTAGCTCTTCCAACAGGCCACAAATGCCGCGCACTACATCGATGTTCTTCTGCTCGTTGTGGCCACCGATGTTGTAGGTCTCGCCTACGACGCCTTCGGTCACGACTTTTAACAGCGCGCGGGCGTGATCTTCGACGAACAGCCAGTCGCGCACCTGCAAACCGTCACCGTAGACCGGCAGTGGCTTGCCCGCGAGGGCGTTGAGGATCACCAGCGGGATCAACTTCTCAGGGAAATGGAACGGCCCGTAGTTGTTCGAGCAGTTAGTCAGCAACACCGGCAGGCCATAAGTGCGCTGCCAGGCGCGAACCAGGTGGTCGGACGCCGCTTTGCTGGCGGAGTACGGCGAGCTGGGCGCGTAAGGCGTGGTTTCAGTGAACAGGTCGTCCACGCCATGCAGGTCGCCGTAGACCTCGTCGGTGGAGATATGGTGGAAGCGGAACGCGCTCTTGGCCGGCTCTTGCAGCGTTTGCCAATAAGCACGAGTGGCTTCCAGCAGGCTGTAGGTGCCGACGATATTGGTCTGGATAAAATCCGACGGGCCGTCAATGGAACGGTCGACGTGCGACTCGGCGGCCAGGTGCATGATCGCCTGGGGCTCAAAGCGCGCCAGCACGGCGCTGACAGCGGCCTGGTCGATGATATCGGCCTGCACGAACTCATAGCGGCTGTTGGACGCGATGCTGGTCAGCGACTCCAGGTTGCCGGCGTAGGTGAGTTTGTCCAAGTTGAGCACTTCGTGCTCGGTGTTTTGAATCAGGTGGCGAACCAGGGCGGAGCCAATAAAGCCGGCACCGCCGGTGATGAGAATACGCATGTCGAGGGCCTTTTCCTTAGACGGACACTGGGCGAATGAGACATAGCTTGAGTTGTGAATCGGGCCCGTGCAAGCGCGGTATGCGTGAGGGGTTGATTAACGCCCCCGAACAATGGCGATATAGGCGCCTGAAAACGCAGAGGTCGCCACAATGTTACTCGCCACGTTGATCCACCGTGCCAGCTTGCCTTGCCCAGACGTGAGTGCTGATCAAGCTGCGCAGTTGCTCGAGCAACATTACGGCCTGACAGGCACATTGCAGTCGCTGGGCAGCCAACAAGACCTCAATTACCGAATCGACAGCGCCCGTGGCCGGTTTGTTCTGAAAATCTGCCGGGGTGACTACGTGGCGGTTGAGCTGCACGCCCAGCATGCCGCTCTCCATGACCTGCAAGCACACGTACGCGTACCCAAGGTGATCCGCGCACTGACCGGTGAGGAGTTGCTGAGCGTGGCCGTCGACGGGCAAACCGTGCACCTGAGGGTGCTGGACTACATCGACGGCCAGCCCCTGACCCATTTACCTCACCTGGGCCGCGACGTAATCGCAGGCTTCGGTGAACTGTGCGGCCAGGTCAGCCATGCCCTCGCACGGTTCGAACACCCGGGCCTGGACCGCACGTTGCAATGGGACCCGCGCCATGCGCATGCACTGATCAAGCACCTGCTGGCCACCTTGGAAAACCTGCCGCATCGTGACGCTATCGAGCGGGTGGGCGAGCACGTAGAGGCGCGCATTCGGCCGTTGGCCGAGCACCTGCCGTGGCAAGCCGTGCACATGGACATTACCGATGACAATGTGGTCTGGCAGCGCGACGCCCAGCGGCACTGGCAGGTTCAGGGCGTGATTGATTTCGGCGACCTGGTGCACACCTGGCGCATTGCCGACTTGTCGGTGACCTGCGCAGCCCTGTTGCACCACGCTGACGGTGACCCGTTTGCCATCCTGCCGGCGATCCAGGCGTGTCACGCGGTGACACCGTTGCGGCGCCAGGAGCTGCAAGCGCTGTGGCCGTTGATCGTGGCGCGCGCGGCGGTGCTGGTGCTCAGCAGCGAACAGCAGCAACGCCTGGATCCGGATAACACCTACTTACTGAAAAACGCCGAGCACGAGTGGGAAATCTTCCATGTGGCGACCTCGGTGCCGTTTGAGCTGATGGAAGCGGCGGTTCTGGGGTGTGTCGGTGAAGCATTGCCGCCGATGGCCGACCAAGACTTCGCACCTTTGCTGCCGGGCCTGGTGGGGCGTGAATTTGCGCTGATCGACTTGGGCGTACTCAGCCCGCATTTCGAGGCCGGCAATTGGGCGTTGCCCGGCATAGACCGGCGGTTGCTGGATGAAGCGGCGGCAGTGCATGGGTTGGCGGCCAGCCGCTATGGGCAATACCGGCTGTCGCGGACCTGTGCCGACAGTGCCATCGAGCCGCAAACGTTCCCGCTTCACGTGGAATTGCACCTGCCCCATGGCACAGTATTGGACGCGCCGTTTGGCGGGACGCTGCGCCAGGGCGCCGACGGTTTGCTGTGCGTGCATGACGCCCAGTTGAGCCTGCGTTTATGGGGTGTAACCACCGCGTTGAAACCGGGCGCGGTGCTGGTGAAAGGCCAACTCCTCGGTGAGGTCCACGCGCCGCTCACCGTGCAGTTATGCCGCGCCGACCTTGAGCCGCCGTTGTTCTGCACGCCGTCTCAGGCGCAGGCCTGGCAGGCCCTCTGCCCATCGCCCGCCACGCTGCTGGGGCTGGCCTGTGATGCGGAACCCGAGTTGGACGCCGAGGCCTTGCTGGCGCGCCGTGACGCCAGCTTCGCCCGTTCGCAAAAACACTATTACGTCGACCCGCCACGCATCGAGCGCGGCTGGCGCAACCACCTGATCGACATGCAGGGCCGTTCCTACCTGGACATGCTCAACAACGTGGCGGTGCTGGGCCATGGCCACCCACGCATGGCGGCGGTGGCGGCGCGGCAATGGTCGCTGCTCAACACCAACTCGCGCTTTCACTACGCAGCAATTGCAGAGTTCTCCGAGCGTTTGCTGGCGTTGGCGCCGGAAGGCATGGACCGGGTCTTCCTGGTCAACAGCGGCACCGAGGCCAATGACCTGGCGATTCGCCTGGCCTGGGCCTACAGCGGCGGGCGCGACATGCTCAGCGTGCTGGAGGCTTACCACGGCTGGTCGGTAGCGTCGGATGCGGTGTCCACCTCGATTGCCGACAACCCGCAGGCACTGAGCAGCCGCCCGGACTGGGTGCACCCGGTGACGGCGCCGAATACCTATCGCGGCGAGTTCCGTGGGCAGGACAGTGCGCCTGACTACGTGCGAAGTGTGGAACACAACCTGGCGAAAATCGCCGAGAGCAAACGCCAGTTGGCGGGTTTCATTTGCGAGCCGGTGTACGGCAACGCCGGTGGCATCTCCCTGCCGCCGGGCTATTTGCAGCAGGTGTACGGGTTGGTGCGCGCCCAGGGCGGCGTGTGCATCGCCGATGAAGTGCAGGTGGGTTACGGCCGCATGGGCCATTTCTTCTGGGGCTTTGAGGAGCAGGGCGTGGTGCCGGACATCATCACCATGGCCAAGGGCATGGGCAACGGCCAGCCGCTGGGCGCGGTGATTACCCGGCGCGAAATCGCCGAAGCGCTGGAGGCCGAGGGGTATTTCTTCTCCTCGTCGGGCGGCAGCCCGGTCAGCTGTCGCATTGGCATGGCCGTGCTGGATGTGATGGAGGAAGAAAAGCTGTGGGAAAACGCCCAAGTAGTTGGTGGGCATTTCAAAGCGCGACTGCAAGCACTGATTGATCGCCACCCGCTGGTGGGGGCGGTTCATGGTTCCGGCTTCTATTTGGGCCTGGAGTTGGTGCGCGACCGCCACACCCTGGAACCCGCCACAGAAGAAACCGCGCTGCTGTGTGATCGCTTGCGGGAACTGGGGATTTTCATGCAGCCGACCGGCGACTACCTCAACATCTTGAAGATCAAACCGCCAATGGTCACCTCTAAACGCAGTGTGGATTTCTTTGTCGACATGCTGTCGAAGGTGCTGGAGGAGCTACGCTAGATAGCCGATTGTTATCGGCTATTAACCGTCATGTTTGCCAGCTATTATATTCAATCGCTTTTAAGGCCGATTTTTATCCGTTATAAAATCGGCCTTCATCCCATTCGGAGTCCTGAACGCCATGACCACCCTGCACAGCACACCTCGCGCCGATGGCTTCTACATGCCCGCCGAATGGGCGCCACAGACCCAAACGTGGATGATCTGGCCTGAGCGCCCCGACAACTGGCGCCTGGGCGGCAAGCCGGCGCAGGCGGCCCACGCGGCCGTGGCCAAGGCCATTGCGCGGTTCGAGCCGGTGACGGTCGGTGTGTCCGCCGGGCAGTACGAAAACGCGCGTGCGCGTTTGGACGTGCCCAATATCCGTGTGGTGGAAATGTCCAACGACGACGCCTGGGTGCGCGACACCGGCCCAACCTTCGTGATCAACAACAGCGGCGAAGTGCGCGGTGTGAACTGGGATTTCAACGCCTGGGGCGGCTTTGACGGCGGCCTGTACTCGCCGTGGAACCGTGATTCGCAGGTGGGTGGCAAGATCCTCGAGATCGAGCGCGCGCCGCGTTACCGCACTGAGGGTTTTGTGCTGGAAGGCGGTTCGATCCACGTCGACGGCGAAGGCACGCTGATCACCACCGAAGAATGCCTGTTGAACCGCAATCGCAACCCGCACCTGGATCGCGCGGCCATCGAAGCGGTGCTCAGCGCCAACCTGGCTGTGGATAAGATCATCTGGCTGCCGGACGGCCTGTTCAACGACGAAACCGACGGCCATGTGGATAACTTCTGCTGCTACGTACGCCCGGGCGAAGTGCTGCTGGCCTGGACCGATGACCCGCAAGACCCGAACTACGCGCGCTGCCACGCGGCCATGAACGTGCTGCAAAGCAGCACCGACGCCCAGGGACGCGCGTTCACCGTGCATAAAATGCCGATCCCCGGCCCGTTGTACGCCACCGAAGAAGAGTGCGCCGGTGTGGACCCGGTGGATGGCAGCCAGGAACGTAACCCGAGCGTGCGCTTGGCCGGTTCCTACGTGAATTTCCTGATCGTCAACGGCGGCATCATCGCGCCGAGCTTCGACGACCCTATGGACCGCCAGGCCAAGGAAATCCTGCAGAACCTGTTCCCGCAGCACGAAGTAGTGATGGTGCCGGGCCGCGAACTGTTACTGGGCGGCGGCAATATCCACTGCCTGACCCAACAACAGCCGGCGCCGCACAAAAACTGAGTGCAGTTGTAACAGCGCTTGAGCGAAACCCCGGCGCTACCTGTTTATAGCGCTCACAGCAAGCCCGCGGCCCAGCAAGGCCGCGGGCTTTTTTGTGTTCGAATGTCTATAAACACAGGACATTGGCATAGCTCTTGTATCGGTGTTGGCACAGTAACCCAAGGTCGTGACTGCACAGTTCTGTCATAAACCTTGAGTAAGTTAGCCGCTCAAGCAGTAGGAGAGAGCGCTGAAATGAATGCCGATATCAACCTGATCCACACGCGCCCATTCCACCCCACGCGGGTCAACGGTGAGGCGATCCAGGCGCTGGCGCTTTGGTTGAAGGCAAACGGCTCGCGACAGGCAAGGCAACAGCCTGACTTGCGCAGCGTGATGAGTGAACGTTACCCGGTGGGGTTGTTCAGTGAGGATGAAGTGCATGCGTTGTGTGAGTTGATGCAAAACTGAAAAAGCACCACGATCAATTGTGGGAGCGGCGGTGCGACGATTCGACTTGCTCGCGAAGACGTCGGCCCAGCAAACATGGATGTTGACTGACCCACCGCTTTCGCGAGCAAGCCCGCTTTCAACAACAAGCCCGCTCCTCACCACAAGCTTGCTCCCACATTAGAGCGTGATCGGCGTTAGAAACTGTAGGTGCCTGTGACCACCAAGCTACGCGGCTCACCCGGCTGAATCTGCGCCGCACTCGTCGCCGAGGCGTAGTAGTTTTTGTCAGCGATATTGTTCAGCGCCGCGCGCACGTCCCATTCCTTCTGGCGGAACCCCGCCAACGCATCCCAGCGGCCATAACCCGGCAACACCACAGTGTTGAGGCTGTCGGCATAACGGTCGCCTACCAAGGTCAAACCAGTTTCTGCATACCAACCCATTTCCGGTTTCCAGGTGATAAACAGGCTGGCATTACGCTTGGCCACATCGCTGACACGCTTACCTGCAAAGCCGTTGTTGTCTTTCTCGACCTTGGCGTCCTGCAGGCCGACGCCACCGCGCACATACCAGTTATCCACAATCTTGCCGGTGGCGGTCAGCTCCACGCCGCGTGAGCGTTGCAGGCCGCTGAGCAGGGTGATGGTGCGGTCCAGCGGGTCGCTGGTGCGGCGGTTGTAGAGTTCAAGCTCGTACACGGCGAGGGTGGTGCTCAGGCGGTCGTCGAGCCAGTCGCTTTTTACGCCGATTTCCTTTTGCTTGGTCAGCTCGGGGCTCAGGTCGTTGACGCTGCCGGCGGCATTCGGCGTGATGCCAATCAGGCCGCCGCCTGCCGGGGAGAAGGTCTTGCTCCACGAGGCATAAAACGAGTGCTGTTCCAGCGGCGTCCACACCAAGCCTACGCGCGGGCTGGTGCTGCGGCTGTCGACGTCCTGCTGGGTGTTGAGCACCTTGCTGGTGGTGTCCACTTCAAAGTGGTCGTAACGCAGGCCTGCCAGCAGTTGCCATTGATCGTTGAGGCGCAGTTGGTCCTGCACGTACACGGCACGGCTTTCGACTTCGGTGTGGTTGTTACTTGAAAGGCTCATCCGCCCAGTGTGGCTCAGGTGGCGGTTGGGCTGGTTGAGGTCCAGGCTCGGTACGGCCTGGCCGCCCCGGTTGACGGCGGTGGCGCTGTAGAGCTTCGGATCGCGACGTTGGCTGCCCAGCTCTATACCGGTGAGCAGGCGGTGCTCCAGGCCGAAGGTGTCAAACCCACCTTCCAGCTCAAGGTTGTTGAACACGTTGCGGGTGGTCAGGTCCTGCTGCCAACGCTGGCGCGTGACCTGGTTGGCTTTGGGGTCGTAGCCGGTCTGGTAGGTGTTGTCGAAATCGCTGTCGAGCTTGAACACGCCGAGGGTGTGGCGCAGTTGCCAGTTGGCGTTGAGTTCATAGGCAAGCTTGGAGCGCAGGGACTGGGATTTGTCGTCGATGTAGTCGCGGCTGTCAAAGTAAGTGCTGCTGCGGCTCACGTCCGCCGGGCGACCGTTGACCCCGGGGATGCCACGGTCTGGTGTGCGGTTGTAGCGGCTGTATTCGTATTGCACCAACCAATTCAGGTCGGGCGTCAGCTGCCAGCTCATCGACGGCGCGAACAGCTGGCGGTTGCCGCTGACGCCATCACGGAAGCTGTTGTTGTCCTGGTTGCCCATGTTCAGGCGCAGGCTGATGGTGTCGGTGGGGTCGGTGCTGAGGTCGGCATACAGGCTGCGCAGGTCGTTGCTGCCGCCTTGGGCTTCGATACTGGATTTTTGCCCCGCCGTGGGCAATTTGCTTACGCGGTTGACGATGCCGCCCTGGCCGCCTCGCCCGTACAGCACGGCTGCCGGGCCTTTGAGCACTTCGATGCGCTCGATGTTGTGCAGGTCGCGCACGTACTGGCTGTCGTCGCGAATGCCGTCCAGGTAGAAGTCATTGCTGGCGTCGAAACCACGGATGCGCAGGCTGTCGAAGCGCGTGTCGGCGCCGCTGCTGACGTTGGGAATCCCGCTGAGTGCCTGGCCCAGGTCGTTTGTGCCGTAAGAGCGCAGGCTTTCGGTTTTGACCGAGTCGATGGCCTGGGGCACATAACGCACCGACGTGGCCGTGCGAGTGGCGGTGTTGGTCTCTTTGACGCGTGGGTCGTCTTCGTCAGCTTCGGTGCTGATTGAAGTGGCGGGTAAGACCGTGGTCGCGCCGGCAAAACCGGCAGACAGCAGAACAGAAAGCCCAAGGGTGATGGGCGTCAGGCGAGAGGCAGGCATGGGGGCAGGCATCCAAAAAGTTCGGGAAGTAAAAAACGCGCGAATGTTAATGCTTTGCATTTGCGTACGTTATCTATTCCCAAACATGTAGGCGCTAAATATTGTTACTTGATGTGTTTCTGAGAGGTGTAAGAGGATTTTTCAGCGTTTTGTATCAGCAGTTTATAGCCGTCTTTAGACTTTTTTTGAATAAATACAGACGACTCACGAAATTGACACATAGTTCAACGCGCGCATACGATTGCGCCCAACGCCTGTGGCTAACAGCCATAACTCATCCAATAAAAAAGGCCTGCGGCAGTTCAGTCGTCCGCGGGCCTTCTTTTTCCTGGAGAAAGTTGACACCAGAAAAGCAACACGGGGCCTGGTGTCACAGCGCGTACTCAACCAGTAATAAGGAATATAAGAAATGTTGAAGCAACGGATGGGTTTGATCGCTCTGGGGATTTTGAGCGCCACTCAGGCAATGGCTAACGACCAGGAGCAATCCAAGGGTTTTGTTGAAGACAGCCACCTGAATATCGCAGCACGTAATGCCTACATCAGCCGTGACTACAAAAACCCCAAGCAAGACAAAGCCGAATGGGGCCAAGGCTTCATCGGCAAGTTTGAATCCGGCTTCACCCAAGGCACCGTCGGTGTGGGTGTGGACGTGATCGGTCAATACGCTATTCGCCTGGACGGTGGCAGAGGCAGTGCCGGCGCTGGCGGTATCGACTTCTTCAAAGAAGGCGCAAGCACCAAGCGCGCGGATGGCACCACTCGCAACGGCGCACCTGCCGACGATTTGGCCAAGGGCGGCGCAGCCGTCAAATTCCGGGTTTCCAACACTGTACTGAAGTACGGTGATCAGTTCCCGGCTGTGCCTGTGCTGCAGTACGACAGCTCGCGTCTGTTGTCCGAAACCTACACCGGTACTTCGATCGTTTCCAAAGAGATCGCCGGTCTGCAACTGGACGCCGGTCACTTCACCAAAGAAGCGCGCAAGAGCGCCGAAGGCACCGACAGCGGTCGCCTGAAAAGCATCGACTACATCGGTGGTAGCTACAAATTCACCGAAAGCCTGTCGGCTGCTCTGTATGCCTCCGACATGCAAGACGTGCTGAAGAAGCAATACGTCAACGTCAACTACGTGCTGGCCCTGCCAGAGAAGCAATCGTTGACCTTTGACTTCAACGGCTACAAAACCAAGCTGGACCGCAGCTTCGCCCTGGAAAACCAAGGTGATGCGGACGCCCGCGACAACAAAATCTGGAGCCTGGGCGCTACCTGGGCTGTTGGCCCGCACAGCTTCACCGTGGCTCACCAGCGCAGCACCGGCGACACTGGCTACCTGTACGGCGGCTACCGCAACGCTGGCGGCATCGGCGACGGCGGCAACACCATCCTGCTGGCCAACTCCTACTGGTCCGACTTCAACGGTAAGGACGAGCGCTCCTGGCAAGCAGGTTACGGCCTGGACTTCAGCGCCTTCGGCGTGCCTGGCCTGACCTACAACATCGCCTACGTGCGCGGCACCAACATTGACGACGGTACCAACCGCGGCCGTGGCACCGAGCGTGAAATCTTCAACCAGTTCAAATACGTCGTTCAGAGCGGCCCAGCCAAAGACCTGAGCCTGCGCGCTCGTGCCTCCTGGTTGCGCGTCTCCAGCAACGCCAGCGAGTACAACGTAGGCGGTAACGAAATCCGTCTGTTCGCCGACTACCCAATCAACGTTTTCTAATTGATTCGGCGTCGCGCCTGATTCCAGGCGATAAAAAACCCCGACTGGTTCGGGGTTTTTTTATGCGCGCCAACCGGCCTCTGACTTGTTACATCGCAGTACTAATGAAGTACTCCGCGCCACCTTTATCCCCTTCAGGCGCACGCCTAAATTAGCCCCACTTGCCCGCCCATCACCCCGATGGCCGGCCACTGGAGCCACTGCCATGCCCTTTGTCAGCCTGCGCATCACCCGTGACGGCGTTACCCCGGAGCAAAAAGCCCAGGTCATCGCCGAATTCACCGAAACCCTCGAACGCGTCCTCAACAAACGCCCCGACCTGACCCACATCGTCATCGAAGAAGTCGACACCGATAACTGGGGCTACGCCGGTCTCACCACCACCCAATACCGCAAATCCCAAGCCTGAACCGGAGCATTGTCATGAGCAAAGTCGTCATTATCACCGGCGCCTCCCAAGGCATCGGCGCCGCCGTGGTCCACGCCTACCGCGCCCTCGATTACCGCGTGGTCGCCACCTCGCGCTCGATCCAGCCTTACACCGACCCGAACATCCACGCCGTGGCCGGCGACATCGCCGACCCAGCCACCGCCGAGCGCGTGATCCGTGAAGGCGTGGCGCGCTTTGGCCGCATCGACAGCCTGATCAACAACGCCGGCATCTTTGTTGCTAAACCCTTCACCAACTACACCCACGAAGACTACGCAAACGTGCTGGCCGTGAACCTCAACGGCTTCTTCTACATCACCCAACTGGCGATCACCGAAATGCTCAAACAAGGCGCCGGGCACATCGTCAACATCACCACCAGCCTGGTCGACCACGCGATTGACGGCGTGCCGTCAGTGCTGGCCTCGCTGACCAAAGGCGGCCTGAACGCCGCGACCAAATCCCTGGCAATTGAATACGCCAAACGCGGCATTCGCGTGAACGCAGTGAGCCCCGGGATTATCAAAACGCCCATGCACGACGAAGAAACCCACGCGGCGTTGGGCAGCCTGCATCCGGTCGGGCACATGGGCGAAGCGAGTGACATTGCCCAGGCGATCATCTACCTGGAAAACGCCGGGTTCGTCACCGGCGAGATCCTGCACGTGGACGGCGGCCAAAGCGCCGGGCACTGACAAAAAACACCCCGGCCTGCTCAGGCCGGGGCGCTCTATCAACTACCCGTGTAAATCACCTGTGGTGAGCCGGGCTTGCCCGCGATAGCGCCCGCCCGGCCACCCCATTCACATCTTATTGCTCAGCATTGCAGGGCGACTCCAACACCTTCACCACATCATCAATCACCGCCTTTACCATCTCCTGCAAATAATGCGATGCCCAAGCATAACGGTCCGTCTCCTTCGTCATCGCCGCATCTTCTGCTAGCAGTTTGGCGACGTGGAGCAAATCGGAAACGTGGTGCAAGGCTTCATGCAGAGGGACGCCGCTGTTAACTCGGAATAGAGGTTGATCGCAGTGGAAGGAGAAAGGGGTGACGCCGAGGGTGGTTAACGCGGAGGGATTTGTAACGGTCATTGGTGAGACTCCCATATCGAGTGAGAGCTACCACGTTCGTTGTTTCAACGAATACGTGGCGCTTTGGGCGCCTGCATCAAAATCGGGTTCTCAGGCCCGGTCGCTGCATTGGCAGTGACGGAGCGGAGGTTAGCGTGGTGGGGAGAGGGGAGCAATCGGGAAAATGGATTGGTTGTTTTTTAGCCTATCCGAGCGGGATGGATAGGCTGCTGAGGAAATTATTTGTTTTATGGATACGCCATAATTTTGCATAAAGATAGAAGTGCCAGCGGAGGAGGTGGCTTCCGGGGCTATAACCCGTCTATTTCAACGCATGACGTACACCCAAACCCCAGAAACAACAAAGCCCTCACATTGCTGTGAGGGCTTTGTCTTATATGGTGCCGGCACCAGGAGTCGAACCCGGGACCTACTGATTACAAGTCAGTTGCTCTACCAACTGAGCTATACCGGCGTGTTAGGGCGACGATTATAGCGATTGGCAAGCTTCTGTAAACCCCTGAATTCTGACTATTTTTGCAGAAGTGAAGGTTTTTTTGCGATCCCCGCTTTTTCGTCGCTTCAGGGCCTGCAAATCAGCTCAATTCCCGTCGCCGCAATCGTCGGTGAATTTCAGCTATTTCAGCACCTGCGCCTGGCCCTTGGAGTCCAGATACGTCATCCGCGCATTCACTACGCCGTAGCCCGTGCGGGTGTCCTCTGGGGCATCAACGGTGGGTTGGGCTCATTGAATGCCTCGGAGGTAGCTGGGCTGTGTGCGGGTTTTGTCGGGTTGTGTATTGCGTGGCGTCATGCCACTCATCTGAAAGCATTTCGTTACAAACATCCAAATACTGACAGCATCAGTTTGATATCACACAATGCGCGCCACAATAATTCAGCGGTTTAAGCCGGGGAGCAGTCAGTGGGGCGTGCAGATCACAGTTCAACACCAAGCACCGCGCTGGCTGAGCCTTTGCAGCGTTTGCTCGAGCAACTGAACCAAGGCGTTGCGCAATCTCTTCGCCCGCCTGAGGTGGTTGAAGGCCCGCATGGCGAGGTGTATTCGGATGCTTCGGCGCCGAAGGTTGTGGTGGTGGTTTCTGCCACGGGCGGTGTGGGGCGCAGCACGTTGGCGGCGGCGCTTGCCAGTGGTTTGCAGCGTCAGGGGCATCCGGCGTTGGCGTTGGACCTGGACCCGCAAAACGCGCTGCGTGATCACTTGTGCCCGGGGTTTGATTTGCCGGGTCTCGGGGCTGTCAGCCTGCTCAACCAGACCTGGGAGGCCTTGCCTAAGCGCGGGTTTGCCGGGTGCCGTGTGGTGGCCTTTGGCGAGACCGACCCGGTGCAGCAGCAAAGTTTGAATCGCTGGCTGGGGCAGGACCTCGAGTTTCTGCGCAAGCGTTTGGCCGGGCTCGGGTTGAATGGGCAGGACACGGTGGTGATCGATGTGCCTGCGGGTAATTCGGTGTACCTCAGCCAGGCGCTGTCGGTGGCGGATGCGGTGTTGGTGGTGGTCCAGCCGGACGCGGCTTCGTTTCGCCGCTTGGCGAAGATGGACGAAGTGCTCGCGCCTTACCTCGCCAGCGAATCTCCACTGCAACGGTTTTACGTGATCAACCAAGTGGACGCTGGCCACGCCTTCAGCCAGGACATGGCCGGGGTGTTCAAGCTGCGCCTGGGCGATGCGGTGCTGGGTGCGGTGCACCGCGACCCTGCTTTCATCGAGGCCCAGGCCTACGGGCGCGACCCGCTCGACCCGTCGCTTAACAGTGTTGGCGGCCAGGATATAAATGCTTTATGCCGGGCCTTGAAGGGGCGACTGCACGAAGGCCATTAATTTGACTGTTTACCGCCTGTCTAAAAAACAACCAGTCAAAACATCAAAATAATGACACTTTCCTGCGCCTGTCACAGAATGCCTCACTAAGACGCCCATAATAAGACCTGCGGTAAGTGCCTGCTTGCCGACCTTCACGTCTTTAAGCTGCGTCGTGAGGAGCTGGCTATGAGCCTTAGCGAAGAACTTCTGGCGTTGTTCGGCAAGAACGTCACCCATGATGCCGAAGGCATTAATGCGCGCATGCACTTTTTTGGCAGCGTGCCTGCTAATGAAACCCACCCTGCCCACTCCCAATTGACCGATATCGCAGCGCTGCGCCCCAAAGTGGTGGCGTTGGTGTCGATGAATGGCGGCGTCGGCCGCAGCACCCTGGCCACGGCCTTGAGCAGCGGTTTGCAGCGTTATGGCGAATCCGTTGTGGCGCTGGACCTGGACCCGCAGAACGCCTTGCACCATCACTTTGGCGTCAGTGCCGCATTGCCCGGTATCGGCCGCACCAGCCTGGAGCACGGGCAGTGGAGCCCTTTGCAGCAGCTCGGCTTTGCCGGTTGCCAGGTTATTACCTTTGGCGATATCGACATTCAGCAGCAGGAAAACCTCGAGCGTTGGCTCAAGCACGAGCCCACCTGGTTGGCGCAGCGCCTTGCGTCTTTGGGGCTGAGCGAGCGGCAGACGGTGATCATTGATACCCCCGCCGGCAATAACGTCTACTTCCATCAGGCGCTGAACGTCGCCGATGTGGTATTGGTGATTGTGCAAGCCGATGCCGCGTGCCTTGGCACCTTGGATCATCTGGATGTGCTGCTCGCCCCGCACCTTGAGGGCGACAACCCACCGACTGTGCAGGTGGTGGTCAATCAGGTGGATGAGGGCAACCCTTTCAGCCTGGACATGGTTGAGGCGTTCAAACAGCGCCTTGGCACGGCGCCGTTGGAGGTTCATCGCGATATGGCAATCAACGAGGCACTGGCGTTCGCCGCCGACCCGCTGGACAACGTGGCGAAACGCTTGGCGAGTGACGATATCGGCGAGATTTGTCGGGTGCTGAAGGCGCCGAAAAGACGCGCCTAAAGTGCGGTTTATACGCTTAACGCCAGATGCTTATGCACAATCGGTTGGTTGAACCTGCCCCCAAACAGCCATTTTGTGGCGCTGTTCTCAATGCGCTGCAACTGCCTGTTTTGTGTGCATTTTATTTTATGAACAAAAAATGACCAGGGCACCTTTTGCCCTGTAGCGCTGATAACTACAGCCTCTGTAAAGATTTCATCAACAGAGTTATCCACAGGGCGCGTGTAAGATTTTTGCCCTCTAATCGCGCTCGGCCAGCACCATCAAGTTGCGCGGGGTCAACGTCGTTTCGCAGAAGTTGCCTATCTTGACCTTGTAGCCCTGTTCCTTCAGAAAAAGTGCCCGATCCAGCACCAGCCACATCTCCAGTGGGCGCCGAAACAGACCGCGCACCAACTCCAGGTTTCGCACGTGGGCCAGGCGCCGCCAGCCGTGCGCCTCCAGCGCCGCCCAATCCTGTTCACCTGTGGATAAACCTTTGAGGCTCGCCAGCGCTCGGCAATAGTCAGCGAAGGGTTTATCCAGCCAATTGGCGGGCAGGGACGGTGTGGGCAGGTACTCGTCGCAGCCGCGCAGTTGCCGTTGTAGCTGATCGAACCCCAGGCGCCGGGCCATGGACGAGTCCCGTTGCTGGCGTACACGGTTGCCAGCGGTGACCGTTTCGCTCAGCGGCAGGCCGAGGTCATCAATCGACAGCTTAAGTTTCGACGCGCGCCCAGCGTCAGACACGGCTTGATAGCGGTCGGCATTGATGCGGTTGTAACAGCAGGGCGCCAGCGCCAGTTGTTTGCAGCCAGCCGCGCTGGCCAATTGCAGCAGGCGCACGTGCAGGTCGCCGCAGGCATGCAGGGCGACGGGGGTGTGGTCGGCGCTGATCGACACAGGCGCCATCACGTCTTGCAGGCGATGGGTAGCGGGCAGGCCGTGATGGTCGCTCAAGGCCTGGCCCGAGGCGATAAGGGCCGGGTCGTATTCCAGGCACGTCAGCTGCTGGCCGGATTGCAGCAGGCGGCGGCCGAGGTGGCCTTTGCCGGCGCACCAGTCCAGCCAGTGCGTGGGCGTTTGCGCGAAATGCAGCGCGGCGCCGAAGGCTTCGATCTGTTGCCACTTGCGGCCCGGCACGTCGACATTCAGTCGATGGCGAGCGGGTTGCAGCGCCTGTGTCGGTAATTTATCCACAGCACTGAGCTGCAGCGCCTGTTCGGCCAGCTGTGGAAAAGGCGCGGGCGCCGGCAGGTCATGAGGGTGGTTGTGGCAGCTGTCGGCATCGGCCAACGAGCGTTGGCGCAGCCATTGGGCCAGCTCGGGGTGCTGGGTTTCCCAGGGTAAATGCAGATGGGTAAAGGGCCGTGGTCGCCACAGCCCTTGGTGCTCGATTAAAAACGCATCCAGCGCCGCAAAGCGTGATTCAACGTCCTTGGCAAGCATCGACGCGCAGCCAGCGTTCGAGCAGTTTGAAGCCGCGTACCAGGATGTAAGCCATCAGCAGATAGAACAGCCCTGCGGCGAAGAAGATCTCCACCGGCAGGTAGGTGCGCGCGATGATGGTCCGCGCCATGCCGGTCAGTTCCAGCAAGGTCACGGTACTGGCCAGGGCGCTGGCCTTGAGCATCAGGATCACTTCGTTGCTGTACGCCGGCAGGCCGATGCGCGAGGCACGCGGCAGGATGATGTAGAACAGCGTCTTGGGCTTGGACATGCCCAGCGCGCGCGCCGCTTCGATTTCACCCGGCGGGATGGCCTGGATCGCGCCGCGCAGGATCTCGGCGATGTAGGCGGCGGTGTGCAGGGTCATGGTGGCGGTGGCACACCAGAACGGGTCGCGCAGGTACGGCCACATGAAGCTCTCACGCACAGCATCGAACTGCGCCAGGCCGTAATAGACCAGGAACAACTGCACCAGCAGCGGCGTACCACGGAAGAAGAAAATGTAGGCGTAGGGCAGGGCACTCACGTACCAACGGCGCGAGGAGCGGGCAATGCCCAGTGGGATCGCCAGCAGCAAACCGGCGATCACGGCGATGGCCACCAGTTCCAGGGTCAGGGTCGCGCCCTGGGCCAGTTTGGGCAGCCACTTGATGATCACTGCCCAGTTCAGGCCCAGGTCGAAGTGCGACAGCCAGCTGTAGTCACCGCTCATTGGGTGCTCCTCGCAAAGCCGCGGGCGGCGCGTTTTTCCAGGAAGTACATGCCGGTCATGGCCAGCACGGTGAGGCCCAGGTACATGAAGGCGGCGACCATAAAGAAGGTGAACGGCTGTTTGGTCACGGTCACGCCGATCTGCGCATGGCGCATGATTTCTTCAAGGCCGATCACCGACACCAGTGCGGTGTCTTTCATCAGGATCATGAACAGGTTGCCCAGGCCCGGCAGGGCGATGCGCCACATCTGCGGCATGATCAAACGGGTGAAAATCCGAAACTTTGACAGCCCCAACGCCACACCGGCTTCGCGGTGGCCCTTGGGAATGGCGAGGATCGCGCCACGAAACACTTCGGTGGCGTAGGCGCCAAAGCACAGGCCCAGGGCGATAACCCCGGCGGCAAAGGCACTGAGCGAAAGGTCGGGGTTACCGAAAAACTCCCCCAGGGCACGCATCAAATTGACCGTGCCGAAATAAATCAGCAGTACCCACAACAGTTCGGGAATGCCACGAACGATGGTCGAGTATGCGCCGCCAAGCCATTGCAGCGGCTTGTACGGGGAGGTCTTGCCGAGGGCGCCGGCAAGGCCCAGCACCAGCCCCAGGCACAGGGCCGTGAGCGCCAGTTTGACGGTCATCAGCGCGCCGGCGGCGAGCGCCGGGCCGAATCCGTAGAGATCGAAATTCATGGTGTTTTCATATCGCGGCAGGCATTGCTGAAAGCCGGCGCGCTCAAAGCAGCGCGCCGGTCAGGCCGTTCAGATCATTCGATGCTGAACGGGAAGTACTTGTCGTTGATCTTCTTGTAGGTGCCGTCTGCCTTGATCTCTGCCAGGGCTTTGTTCAGGCGTTCGCGCAGTGGGTCGCCTTTGCGTACGGCGATACCGATCTTGTCGCTTTCTACAACCGGGTCGCCTTTGAATTCATAGGCCGAACCGTCTTTGCTCTTGAGCCATTCGTACTGCACGTATTTGTCGGCGAGGATGCCGTCCAAGCGGCCGGACGTCAGGTCGAGGTAGGCGTTTTCCTGGGTGTCGTAGAGCTTGGCCTCGGTGTCCGGCAGCTTGTCTTCCAGATAAGTACCGGCCAGCGTCGCGCGCTGGGCGCCGATGATCTTGCCCTTCAGGTAGGCCGCGTCAGTCTTGAAGTCCGCAGTGGCTTTAGGCGCGATGAATTGCAGCTTGTTGGAGTAGTACGGGTCGGTGAAGTCGACAGCCTGCTTGCGTTCATCGGTGATGGACAGCGAGGACACCAGGAAGTCGAACTTCTTGGCGTTCAGGGCCGGGATGATGCCGTCCCAGTCAGACACATACACTTCGCACTTCTCGACTTTCATCTTCGCGCACAGGGCGTCGCCGATGTCTTTGTCGAAGCCGACGACGTTGCCGCTGGCGTCTTTATTGTTGAAGGGCGGGTAGGCCGCTTCGATCCCCATTTTCAAGGTTTCTGCCATGGCCGTGGCGCTGAACGCCATCGAAACGGCCGCGGCCAGAAGGAATTTTTTATAGTTCTGCATGCATGTTGCTCCGTTAGCGGTTGCTGGACATGAATTGTTTGCAGCGCGCCGAAAGCGGGTTTTCAAACACCTGCTGTGGCGATCCTTGCTCTTCGACCAGGCCCTGGTGCAGGAACACCACTTCACTGGAAACCTGACGGGCAAAGCCCATTTCATGGGTGACCAGCAGCATGGTGCGGCCTTCTTCGGCCAGCGCGCGGATCACATTAAGTACTTCCTGGACCATTTCCGGGTCAAGCGCCGATGTCGGCTCGTCGAACAGGATGACCTTGGGTTGCATCGCCAGGGTGCGCGCAATGGCGGCCCGTTGTTGCTGGCCGCCAGACAGTTGCGCAGGGTAAGCGTGGCGCTTGTCGCCGATGCCGACCTTGGCCAGCAGGGCTTCGGCTACTTCTATCGCCTCGGCCTTGCTCTGGCCAAGCACACGGCGCGGCGCCTCGATGATGTTATCGAGGATGCTCATGTGCGGCCACAGGTTAAAGTTTTGAAACACAAAACCGATTTCACTGCGCAGGCGGTTGATCTGTTTGCCGTCGGCGGCCATCAGCTCGCCGTTTTTCATGGCCTTGAGCTTGAGCTCTTCACCGGCAACGAAGATCTGCCCCTGGTGCGGGTTTTCGAGCAGGTTGATGCAGCGCAGGAAGGTGGACTTGCCGGAACCGGAGGAGCCCAGGATCGAGATCACGTCACCGTCGCGAGCGGTCAGCGAGATACCTTTAAGCACCTCCAGCTCACCATAGCGTTTATGCAAGTTGCGGATTTCAAGCGCGGGCGCGGCCTCGGCCATGTGCGGTCCTCATTGTGTTCAGTGCGTTCTTGCTGTTGGGCCGCCTTCCTGGCGAGGCGCCAAGCTAGCATAGCGCTCAGATGGCAGCCAACAGCGCTGCGGACGGTTAACAGGTGGTCTGCGTCAGGGTGTCGCATCAGCGCAGCAGCGTGTCGCGCTATCAACAACCTAACAGACGTTTGAACCCGATAAATCCACAGGCTTCGCGTAAAAAAGGGCGCGATGGTGCCAGCTTTGGGCGGGTGTTGGAAGGGTTAACCGGGCAAACGGTGCACATCAGCCCTTTTGTAGGGCGTCACGCACTTTTTGTGTGTGTTTTTGGTGCGCGCATGCGGCTGGAATGTGGGTCGCACGGTAACGCTATAGCGGAATGCCATTGTTCTCAACGACTTGCGAGGGCTGATCAATTGTCCTACAGGCCGCGTCAATTGCGGCTCTGTAACATTTTGGCGCAAATCTTGCGTAAAAAATAAAGAACGCCCCGTTGGTTTCTTTTCACGAAAAAGATCGCGCGCCGGGTGGACCGTTTTCGCAATTCCTCGTAAAGGTGTGTCAATGAGTAGTACGCAAAGCTCCAATGACCTCGAACAGGGGCTCAAACCGCGGCACGTCACCATGCTGTCGATTGCCGGCGTCATCGGTGCCGGTTTGTTTGTTGGCTCCGGCCACGCGATTGCTGCCGCTGGCCCTGCAGTGCTGCTGGCTTACGCCGCTGCGGGTACGCTGGTGGTGTTGGTGATGCGCATGCTCGCCGAGATGGCGGTAGCATCGCCCGACACCGGTTCGTTCTCTACCTACGCCGACCGCGCGATCGGTCACTGGGCCGGTTTCACCATCGGCTGGTTGTACTGGTGGTTCTGGGTGTTGGTGATTCCGCTGGAAGCCAACGCCGCTGCGACCATCCTCCACGCCTGGTTCCCCGACGTGGCCATCTGGGCGTTTACCTTGATCATCACTTTGTTGCTGACGGCGACCAACCTGTTCAGCGTGAAGAACTACGGTGAATTCGAGTTTTGGTTTGCGCTGATCAAAGTCGTGGCGATTGTGGCCTTTGTGATCCTCGGCCTGGCCGCCATTTTCGGCTTCCTGCCGACCAGCCAGGTCAGCGGCGTGTCGCACCTGTTCGACACCCAAGGCTTCATGCCCAACGGCATGGGCGCAGTACTGGCCGCCATCCTGACCACCATGTTCTCCTTCATGGGCACCGAGATTGTCACCATCGCTGCCGCTGAATCCAAAAACCCAGGCCAGCAAATCACCAAGGCCACCAACTCGGTGATCTGGCGAATTGGTTTGTTCTACCTGCTGTCGATCTTCATCGTTGTGTCCCTGGTGCCATGGAACGATCCGACCCTGGCGGCCGTAGGTTCCTACCAGACCGTGCTGGAACGCATGGGCATCCCGAATGCCAAGCTGATCGTCGACCTGGTGGTTCTGGTTGCCGTGACCAGTTGCCTGAACTCGGCGCTGTACACCGCCTCGCGCATGCTGTTCTCCCTCGGCCGTCGCGGTGACGCACCGGCCATGGCCAAGCGCACCAACAAAAGCGGCACGCCTTATTGTGCAGTGCTGCTGTCCACTGGCGCGGCGTTCCTGGCGGTATTCGCCAACTACGTGGCCCCGGCGGCGGTGTTCGAGTTCTTGCTGGCCAGCTCCGGCGCTATCGCGTTGCTGGTGTACCTGGTGATTGCCGTGTCGCAACTGCGCATGCGTCAGAAGCGTACGGCGGCGGGCGAGAAGATTGTCTTCAAGATGTGGCTGTTCCCTGGTCTGACCTATGCGGTGATGGTGTTCATCGTCGGTACGCTGACCATCATGCTGTTCCAGGAAGCGCACCGGGTCGAGATCATCGCGACCGGTATCCTGAGCTTGCTGGTAGTGCTGGCGGGGTTGTTTGTGGCGAGCCGTCGCAAGGCGCAGAAGGTAGGCGCTGCGGTACTCAATTGATGTAATGAAATGCGGTTTTTAATGTGGGAGCGGGCTTGCCCGCGATGACGGACTGACAGTCGATATCTTCATCGGCTGACACACCGCTATCGCGGGCAAGCCCGGCTCCCACATTTGGTTTGTGTCAGTCTGCTGAGTTGGCGAGTGCTTGGGACGCCGCCACGTAATCCGCCTGAAACTCCTCCGACTCGATCCACGCCAACGCCGCCGCCTCATCATCGGAATCCGTCGCCCACTGCCGATACTCGATCAGTGCCGCGAGGATAAAGTCGGTAGCTTCCTCTTCGCCTTCCTGCTCCAGCACCAACGCCAGCAGTGGGTGCGCCAGGAACACCGCACACAGCGCCTGCTGGCTGGTCTCGCCCGCCGCACGCATCTCTACAAACAACTCGGTCAAATCCACTGACTCAAGGTCAATGCGGCTGTCATCGCCGGAGAACGCATCCGGCTTGGTCGCAACGGCGCGCTGGGTACGATTTTGCTTGGCCTTGGCTTTTGCCCGGTGGGCACGTTTTTGCTGCTTGTTCGGCGAGGCCATGGGCTCACGTCCTTTGTTCAGGATCTGGGTGGGGTATTGAAGCGCAGGTTGGGGGAAATCCCAAGGGTTTCTAAACGCGCTGGCCGGGGGTGCCTTGTGCCAACTCGCCTCGTTGCAGCCAAGCCAGTGCAATCGGCCACAGCCGATCCTGATACTCACTGCGGAAAAATGCGAAATGCCCGACGGCTTTTTCACCGATATCCTCGGGGGCAATGCGCAGATGAGTAAGCGCGCAGCCTTCAAAATAGCTCAGCAACCGCTCAATAGCCGCCACCGTGCCAAACGGGTCGTCGGTGATGCTGATGGCCAGCATCTGAGCCTTTACGCGGGCAAAGGGCAACTCACCCAAGGCACGCCCACTGGGGCGGGTTTCATACCTGGGTGTCGGCGTGCCCCAGTCGCGCACTACGCCGGCCGGCGTATCTTCCAGCCAGCCCAGGCGCTTGCCCGGGAAGTAACCGCACAGCGCGGTCACCAGCGGCATCACCACGTGCCATTTGCCGAACATTCGCCAGCGCCCGCTCGCTTCATAATCGCGCCAGTACGCAAACTGCGCGCCGACCGTGACGATTCGGCGAATCACCGCACCTGATGCGCCCAGCCCTGCTGCGCAACCGCCAAAGCTGTGACCGACCACATCAATCGGCTGCCCCGGAAACTCCCGTTGCGCGCGCTGCAACATCGCCTCGAAATCCAGCACGCCCCAATCCGACCACGACGCCTTGAAGCCGCGCAGTGAGCCGCTGCGGGATTCGCCGATGCCACGGTAGTCGTAGGTGATCACGTCTAAGCCGTTGGCAAACAGGTAGTCGGCGAAGCGTGAGTAGTGGCGGCAGCGTACGGAGGTGGCGGCGTTGATGATGACGACTGGGCGTGTCGGGTCGGTTCTGACATGGCGCCAGGTGAAGCCGCCAACAGCGTAGTTATCCGCCGCGGGCTCGCGGAATGCTTCTGGGGCGGGTCGGGTGGGCAGGTTCATAGGTCTGCTTGATCCTTGCGCTTTTGGTGTGGGCTGTAGGGCCACGCGCTTTTATAAGAAACCGAAATTAACAAATTTAGGGCGTCATGGGCGTAAGAAATATCGTGATGCTCGACCTTAGCTCCCTGGGTGCTTAGGCTTGCGATCTATTGATCTGCCAGAGTCGGCCCATGACCCGCGACACCCTCGAACACCACCAAATCCCCATCTACTTCGTCGCCGTCCTCCTGGCGGCCGCATTTGGTGTGCTCGCGCCGTTGTCGGCCCACGGCCTCAGTGTATTGGTCACGCCCGCCATTGCGTTGCTGATGTATGCGATGTTCCTGCAAATTCCGTTTCTGGACCTGCGCCAAGGCTTGGGCAATAAGCGCTTTATTTCGGCGTTACTGTTGGCCAATTTCATTCTGGTGCCGTTGCTGGTGTGGGCATTGACCCGTGGCCTGGTGGAGCGCCCGGCGTTGCTGGTGGGGGCGTTGCTGGTATTGCTCACGCCGTGTATCGATTACGTGGTGGTGTTTACCCATATCGGCAAGGGCGATTCGCGGCTGATGTTGGCGGCGACGCCAGTGCTGTTGTTGCTGCAACTGGTGCTGTTGCCGGTTTACTTGGGTTTCATGCTGGGTGCGCAATCCGCCGTGGTGGTGGCGGTGGGGCCGTTTGTCGAAGCGTTCCTGTGGTTGATTGTGCTGCCGATGATCCTGGCGGTGCTGACGACATCCCTGGCGCGGCGCTCAAGCGTGATAAACGCGTGGAACAACGCCTGGGCCTGGTTACCGGTACCGGCGATGGCATTGGTGCTGTTTGTGGTGATCGCCTCGCAGATCACCTCGGTGGTGCGCGATATCGGCTTGTTGTTGCCGGTAATCCCGGTGTATGTGGGCTTTCTATTGCTGGCGCCGCTGATGGGCGCGTTGGCTGCACGGTTGTTTGCGTTGCCGGCGGTGACGGCGCGCGCGGTCACGTTCAGTGCGTCGACCCGTAACTCCTTGGTGGTGCTGCCCCTGGCGTTGGCGTTGCCTGAAGACGTGCGCGGGCTGGCGGCCACGGTGGTCATCCTGCAAACCCTGCTTGAACTGGTGGGCGAGCTGGTCTATATCCGGCTGATTCCGGCGCTGGTGTGGCGCGTCGGTCGCTAAATCCATAAATGTTCGGGTTTGTTCAGGCGCTATTCAGGGGCTGAGTCGGCACCATAGAGTCGGCGCAGCCTACCTGAAAGGACATTCGATGGATCACCGCAGCCGTTTTCGCCTGGAGTCCCTGGGCATTTTCCTGATTGCTTTGTTGTTGTTCACGTGGGGCATCTGGGATGAGCAGCCCCAGGGCTTTGATGGGCGTTGGGCGCTGTTCATGCAGGAAATGTTTCGCCATGGCGCGAGTCTTTTCCCTACCACCTACGGCCAGCCGTACGCGGATTACCCCGGTACTGCGACCTTCTTCAGCTTTGTGTTCGCGCGCTTGTTCGGTGCACCGAATCACCTGGCCAATGTGCTGCCGACCGCGCTTGCTTCGGCGGGCATGATTGCCGTGGTCTATCGCCTGCTGGCGCCGTCCAGCCGGCCTTGGGCGTTGCTGACGGTGCTGCTCACGCTGCTCACCACCCAATTGCTCGATAAGTCGCGCTCGGTCTGCTTGGACCTGATGATCGCGCTGTTATGCGTAGGCAGTTTCTACCTGCTGCACAGCGGCGAGCGTCTAGGCTCGCGAGTGAGGCAGCTTGCCGTATTCCCGTTGTTTGCCCTGGCCTTTGCGATTCGCGGGCCACTGGGGCTGATCGAGGTCTGTGGTGTGGTCTGCGTGTATTGGGCGCTCGGTCGGCCGGGGCAGCGGGTCAAGCAGGTGTTGATCCACGGCTTCGTTGGGCTGGCGTTGCTGGTGGCGTGCTGGTGGGTGCTGATGAAGTTGGCGCGGATCAGCGGCGGCGATGCCTTTGCCGATGAGGTGTTCAAGATGCAGGTCGGCGGGCGCCTGGATGAGTCCGGCGAGCCGTTCTATTTTTACTTCAAGCTGAGTTTGTACCGCTACTTCCCCGTCGTGCCGTTGGCCCTGGCCACGATGATTGCGCTGCGCCATCGCTGGTCTGAACGTTGGGTGAATGATGACGTCCAGCTGGTCGTGCGCCTGGGGGCCTGCGGCTTGATGATTTTGCTCGGGCTGTCGGTGCCGCACTTCAAACGCGCCTACTACATTCTGCCGATGGTGCCGATGTTTGCCGCTGTGGCCGCCTATGGGCTGCTCCAGGCGCAAAACTGGCTGGTCGGCGTGCGTCGCTGCTATGAAGGGCTCGTCGCCGCGCTGCCGGCGTTGTGCGTGGTGGTGCTGTTTGTGTGTCGGCAGTCCTGGCACAAGCGCGGCTATTGGCCGGACGTGCCGTTGCCGCTGTTGATCGGTGGGCTGGTGGTTCTGCAAGTGGCGGCGTTGATTGCCTGGCACCGTGCCGTGCGCTTGGTGTGGCTCAGCCTGATCGCCCTGGCGGCGCAGTGGTTGCTGTTGGTGGTGGTGATCGATCCGGCTAAGGACCTGCAATTCGATACCCACAAGTTTGTCAGCCAGGTCGAGGCGCTACGTGTGTCCGAGCCTGGGCCTTTGGTGTTCGTCAATTTGGGTCGCGACACCTGGGCGGTGCGCTACATGATGAACCTGGATCACGATGAGCAGCCGCTGTTCGTCGCGGGCTATGAGCTTGAAAAGTTGGCGACGTTGCCAAGGCCGTCCTGGGTTGTTGTGTCGCGCAAGGAGACTGCGCTGTTGAAGGGCACGCCGATGGCGTCGCAGGCCCCCGTTTTCGAGGGCCGGCTGAACGACAACCCGCTGATGGTGTTTTTACTCAAATAAGCGGGCAAAGGAGAGGGGATGAGCCGCTGGCTATTTGCAGCGGTACCCCTCAGGCATAGTGACGGTGTAGTTGCGTTGCACGCGGTCATGGAAATTCAGGTTCTGCAGCCCCTGTTCCACCAGAAAGGCCTCGACCTTGGCAGCCTGGCAGTCTTCGTTGTAGGACGTCGCCCGCAACAGGTACACCGCACGCCTGCTGACTTCATCGCGTGCCGTGGCCGTGAAGGTGGTGAGCGTGGTGTAGCCGGTTCGCTCTGAGGTGCCCACCGGGCCATAGGTGGTGTTCGGTTTGCTGGTGCAGGTCAGTTGGTCTTCTTTTTTCTTGTTCTTCTTGCACTGAGTGGTGGTGCTGGTTGGCACCTGGCCATATTCGGTGGCGGTGTAGCGGTAGGTCACCTGGTGGCTGTCGACATCGAGGAGGATGGTCATTTTGATCGGTGCGTGGTTCTTGGGCAGGGTGGTGTCGGTAAACACTTTTTGAAAACCCTGGTCCTTCATGGCGCTGACCATATCGCGCAGGTAGTAGCGGGCGTTAAGCGTGCTTTCTGCGCTGCCACCAACGGAGGTCGTCACCAGCACCGTTGCCTGTCGATCAAAGTGATAGTCCGGGTCGGGTGTTGCGTTGATCGCTACGTCCATTTGCGTGGCGCATCCACTGAGCAGCGCTGTCAGCAGTAATAGCGTGCAGAACAAGTACCGGGTCATCCAATAACTACCTTGCAGTAAAAAATTTAGTACCCGCTAAACGATTGAGCCGGGCGATAAATAAGCCTCGGCCATTAAATCGCAGGCAATAAAAAACCCCAAGGAATTATCTTCGCTTGGGGTTTTTCGGTATTAGTGGTGCCAGAGACGGAATCGAACAGCTGTCTACAGGTCACGTCTTTAAAGGGTTTGTCTTTGGTCGATATATAAATCTACTCACAAATCTACTCTCTTTTCAGAATGCTGCTCTGTTTTGAACCTGCCGGCGGCGACCGAAACCGTGCTGATTTCCTCTGTCGATGCCCGACGAGTGGTAACGCCATCTTGATAAGCCCGCCCAAGTGCAAAGGTATGGCCATCACCACCACTCCTTTGATGGATCAGTCAAAAAGTGGCCCGATTATCTCGTTCCTCACTTTTGAGGAGCCATCGCCACACTTTCGCGGCGATGGTGCTGGCCCCGTGTGGCAGTTCCACCACACAGAGGCGTTCTTGCCATTCCCCGCGCCAGCACCACCCCGGATCAGGGTAGTGGTCGTTCATGGGGTGTTTCGCGAAAGGGGATTGTCCTGGATTCTCCGTAATTAGCCTGGGCTCCCATTTCGGTATGGCAGGTACTGGAAAAACTACCGAGGCCCCCGGCAGTTCTTTTTCGGCCTATAAGCGCATTTCCCTGATTACGCGTCTTGGCTCAGCTCCCCGCGAAAGGGCGCGTCGAGCATCCTTCGTGAGCTGGTCGAGCGCCTGCTCCTCGAATGCAGCCGCCATTGCGCTGGCCTTCCTGACGATCAGCAGCGCCAGCTCCGGCGGAAACACCACCTTGTCGGCGGGTAGATAATCACAGTCAATAACGGACACGGCTTTATCCTCGGTGCGCGGTGGATGCTGGCGCCGGAATGAAGCGGAGCCAGCAGATGACCTGCAGATGTTACCAGCGGAACGTGAGCAGATATCTGGAATCCGGGTAGTTGGCCAAGCTGACAAACCGACCGGTTTCCGCTCTGGGGTGAATTACTCGGTCACACCTGCTCCGACCTGCTATCAGGTCGCTGGAAGCCCCGGAAAATACTTGACGAGCATCTAGCATCAGCACGCCACCTATAACGCTGGAAGCGGCGTATTGCTTGGACTGCGGGCAACTTGCCCGTGTTCTGTCAGCGAAAATCCGTCTAGTGCCTGTCTAGTATTGCCTGGCGCGCTAAGCATTTTCCTGGCCCGGCATTTCACCACCCCATCGCGCCAGGATATTGATCGAGCATCCACCTTGACGGCCGCCTCCCGAATTTTAGACGAGGCTGGTGCTGGCCAGGCAGCCAGAATGCTCGAAAAGCCTTGATCTGCGTGGCTTTCAGCGCGCCTACTACCGGCGGCGGCAGATAAATCCGTCAAGACCTGTCAAGAATTTCGTCAAGGCTGGTCAAGGATTATCGGGTCGTTTTTCTAGATGCGACTGGGGGCCAGCTATTACCCAGATCGCCGTCGTTCTGGGTTCTGGACGTTGTAGCTATCCGGCCGGCTGTTCGATTTGCTGCGGCCCTTGCTGGCTGTGGTTCCGGGCCTGAGTGGGCCAACCTGCCGACGCGCAGGCTGTCCAATGCCTGTCCAGAATCCTAGCGTGCGTCACGACTGCCCCATGCTGCCGGCGACGGTCAGCTCAGCAATGCCCTGGCGAATGAACACTAGGTTCTCATCGAGCGTTTCGAGAGCGCCGCGCACGTTGTTGGCAATATCCGCCGAACCGCGCCGTTCGACCCAGTTGGAAAGCTCCTCCACCGCGGCGCCTAGGGCGAGCTGGTTTTGATTGAGGCGGTCGAACAGGCTGGCGATCAGTTTGGTATCCGTCATGGTGGCTCTCCGTGTTTCGAGAGAGCGTAGCACCGGCGCCTGGAGAACCGTCTGGGGTCTGTCAGGGGTATGAGACGGCCAGACAGCCTACTTTGACGGAGCCCGCGGGGAATAAGCATCAGACGCCCATCCAGCTTGGATTCCGTCTCATGCCTGTCTCACATTTCGTCAAAGTGTGGTCAAAGTAAAAGCCGGCGCCAGGGCATAGGCATAGCCCATCACCTTTGCGCGCTCGAAACCGTGTTGATTCCTACACAGAGTGTCGTTTTCTACACGCGTGGACCTGACAAAACCTGACATGCAGTCGACCGCGGTAAAGCGTGCGAATGGTGGTTTTGATGTGGTCATTCATGGGGTGTTTCTCGACGGCGGCCAGGTTGCCAGTGGAAACCACTGCCAAACCCTGGAAACCACAGTGGAAACCAGCGCCTGGCAACCATAACTTTTGATAACAGGCTGGCGGTCTGGTTCGCACCAGGTTCGCGTTAGAGGGTGCGAACCTTAGTGCGAACCTACCTCCGGTGCGCACTCAGAATACGTGATAGCGGTGCGCAATTTGCGCAATTGCTGCGCAGTAAACCGGTGCTCCATTGCTGACGCGGTGGCGTCTAAATCGTCGCGCTGACATAACTCGATCTGCTGTTACACCGGCTGTTACACGGCCCCAGTGCGTGAATATGCTGCGTGAAGGGTGCGTGAACCCTTGCCGGGGCGCAGCTTCGCGCAGGCCATGTGCGCGACGGACGTGCGCGAAAGAATGCGCGAAACACGTCGGCCGGCACTGGCGCCAGCCGTCCATGGGGTGTTTCGGCGAAGGGGGGGATGCGTCAGTACCCAGGAGGGGCGCTCACCACCCAGGGTGTCCGCGCCGATTTGCCCTATTCCGTGGATACCAGCGTGGATACCGGACACTGCTTAAACGAGTTCATGCGCCCATTTGTAGCTGCTATACAAAAACAGGCGACTTTCCTCTTTTGCCGTCTCCACAACTCGCAAGCGCACCTTCGTGCCTACCGGATAATCCCTGATCTCCCTTGAACACTCGATCTTCATGTTTTGGGCAAAGGGTTGCCCGCTTGCCGGGCGAACACCATTTTTGCGGCGTGCGGGGTCATAGAAAACCTCCGCGATGATCGAAACGTATTCGTCTGGGCTGTGCCTGCTTTCCCAATTCATGGTCACTCCTGATCCATTTTTGTGTGCTGAAGGGTGATTGAAGGTGAGCGCCAGCGACTTGTCAAAACTTGACATCGGAGCGGCGCAGGAACCTGTCAAAACCTATCATCGAGCGCGCACCAGAACCTAACAAAACCTAACATCGGATCGAGTGCGGGGCCTGGCGCCATGTTGAGAAATGTTGAGATCAGACCGGTCTGGAGCCAGTGGCAATACTCGCGGCCTGTTAGCAAAAGTTAGTCCCTGGGGAGGTTGGTCGAAGTGGTAAGGCAAGTTTCAAACCTTTCAGCTGCGACTATCATTGCGCATTCGAGTGGGCGGCATGGTTCGTCGACAAATCCAAGTTTCTCTAGATCGCAAGGAGCCTCACGATGGGACTTTTTTTCGAACCATACCAAGCTGACCGCTGCTGCCTATGTGGCTCCCCGGAATCTCTCACGGGAGAACACATGGTAAAAGCTTCTGCGTTACGAAAGATCTTTGGTAGAGAGCCTATGGTCATCGGCAGTTTTGATGGGACCGGCGTTTCCCGTGACGCGCAAGGTCCAAAGTCCCAGGCCTTTCATTTCTCGGCTCGCATATGTGCATCATGTAATAGCTCTCAAACCCAAGCTCCTGATCGCGAGTTTGACCGGTTTAGTGCCTTGGTATCCGAGCTGATATCGCAAGGTAAGTCTCCGGAATCAGTATTCAGCCTACCGCAATATGAACTGTCGTCCACGCCGTACCTAAACGTATTCCGCTACTTCGCCAAACTCCTCTGTTGTCACGTCGCGGAGTCGGGCGGCCCGCGTGCATTAGCTGTAAGCGAATTCGCCTTGGGCCGGGCGGGTAGGAACACCGTAGGTTTGTATATCGATGCAGATCCAACATATGAAACTTTTTATGAGCAGTTCGGTGAGCATAAATTTGCTGGGCACGGAGGGCTCATCGTGCCAGTGGATTCAAAAACACAGCTCCCCACCAGCTTTCGAAGTTCACTCACGCTAGGTCCGGTTCGCTATATATTCTGGGTCAGGTTTGGCGCGCTGACTGGATTAGCACTTCAAGTATTTCACCGACCTTTCTTCCAAAAGTGCGAGGCGGCATATCGTGAAGCTCTAATAAACCCACTGTCAGATGATGAACGGCGTCGTCTAGGCATCTAAGGGTGATACCGGCTGTTCCTTTGACTACGGTAACCAGGCGGGTTGGTTACTTTTGGTGGTTACCAGAGTGGTTACCGCCCGATCGGGACACCGCCAGCGACTCAACAAAACTTAACCTTTTCTCAGGTCGAGAAACTGACAAAACTTGTCATCGAGCGCGCACTAGAATCCAGCACGCCTTCATCATATCGCCGCCAGATGCGTGGGTACTGGCGGCGCGATCACGCTGCTTCAGCGCCTACAATTTGGCTATCTCACCCTCGGCGACAATGAAGGCATGGTCAACTAATTTTCCGGACAGGGATTAAAGACCTCCGTGACCGCTACTGAGGAGAAGTAGGGGACTTTGGTGCCCGGTATGACACCGACAGAGTAGGACTTCTTGCCGGTGTCACGCACGTACGTTTTATCTGAGTCGAGGTTGCTCGGCTGGTTCTGACCAATCAGGTAATCCAGAAACTGGATTTTTACCGGGGTGTTGAGCTGCCCGTTAGCAGTCAGTGGGATGATCTGTGCGGTACCGGCCTTGGTGAAGGCAAAGAAGCTTTCTGGGGCTTCTCTACCACGGAAGGTCTTGATACAGAGTACATCGCTGGTGCGCAAGGTGATAAAGCGCTGATAACTACCACCTGAGTAAGTGCTCAATATCAAGCCGTCGCCGACGAGGATTCCCAAGCCTTGTATAGCTCTGCACTGGCCGTCGCCGCCATGGTCCGAGCCATAGGGCAGGTAGCACCAGTTGGTCTGGCTCAGGGCCTGTACCGAACCCTGGGGGATTTTCAGATCGTGCTCGATCTGTCTAAGGGCTTCGGGTGTTTGATAAGGAATGCTACAGCCGGCGAGCATCCAGCCAAGTAGAACGTAGATCAGGCAATAGGGGCGCATGGGACTTCCATAACGGGGCAATCGAATAGAAATGACAGTCAGTTAACAATTGTCAAGGGTGGCGGGGCCAGGCGACTCTATGCGAGGTAGATCAGCTCGGTTATCCCTGATCAAGCGCTTGATGACGGCTTGACGAGCGTTAAACTCACTTCATCCTCACTGTCGCGGATGTAGAGTTCAGGGGTTGATTCTTCCGCGATTCCTTCAAGCATCAGAGCTGCTTTAGCTTGTTGGAATGCTTTGTTAATGGACAAGCCAAATCCGATAGCTGAGTAGAATTGAGCAGAGAAGACTCGAGCGGCTTCGTCCCCAATTGGATCGTTCATGCCTATTGCCGCGGCTACATACTGAGCGCACGCCTCTGCTTGGTTGTACGAGTAACAGGTGTTGAAGAAAACCAACTTTACTGTTTCTGAGGCTAATGCCATAGCCTGAACGATCGCGGGCATGGGTACAAATTTTGGATTGCCATTATCGTCTTGCAGAATCAGTTCATCGGCGGATGAGCCATGGCCACTAAAGTGAATAATCGTAGGTTTCAGCTCGTTGATCGCTTGGAGAATATCCCCAGGTCGAACCGCCCAGCGAGACTCAAGCTTTACTGCATCCCTGTGTTCCGACGCACGTATTTTTATACCAATGGACCTGACTTCTTCGTCCAAGGCGAGCCGTGTTTCTGAGTTGGAACCAGGGTCTGACGCAAAGAATACAACTGTGATGTGGTCAGGCAAGGACGACAGTTCTCTAATTTTTGACTGAGTTTTGACATGAAGGTCATCATGCCTCGCTATATCCTCGCGAATGCTTTTCATACGCCTATCTTGCTCTTGAGCCGCTCTCGTCTGAGCACCGGTTTTTTTCTTTTGCTCACGTACCTCTTCTTGATCGAGACGAGTCTGTGCAGAAATCAGCCTCTTTTGCTCTGCGGCAATTTTGACTTCTAGTTTTCCAAGATCTTGCTGGGCCTTAGCTTCATCTCCGGCGTATCGCTGGGCCTCTTTCAACTTGGAGGATACGGTTGAGAGACTCTTTGACTTACCAGCAGCAATTTGGGCATCTAGAGATTTTTTGCTCGCTACGGCTAACTTTTTAGCGACCTTTCCTTTTTCAACTTGCAACTTTGCGATGTTTGTACTGTGCTGTGACACTTGTCTGCGATAGCTATCAACGCTCATCAGTTCAGTCCTTTGTAAGATAATTGCTGCCCGCTTGGGGCTTTTTCATGAGAGTTCGAAACAGACGATTTGGTCTGAGTGAGACCATATCGTCTGTCTCAGCGCGTGACAAAGCCGCCCGAAGGCGGCCCTGTATTTTCGCTAAAGCGTGGTTGGGAGGATGTCTAAAACGCCGTCCCCGCTCGTTGATATTCGGTAGTTTTTCACCTTCCCGCCGGTGACGATTGTTTCTCGTTCCTGCCTTTCGGCCCCCATCCCGCAGATGCCGCTTCCTTGGTAGGCGGCGCCGACAACAACAGACCCCGCTGGAACGTGGAGGGCAACCCTCTCTCCAGGCTTGAGTAGTGCGGCCACTTTCCCGTCTACGAAAAGGCCTACCGAACAAAGACTTCCCGTATGGCCAGAGTCTCGGGTCACCGACAATGTGCCAGTACCTGGCGAATTCGTCTGATAGGCGAGAACCCTTTCAGGGGGTACCGCAACAGCACTTGTCGTTGGCACTGGGGAAGTGGCACAGCCGGCCACCATGGCGGCAAATAGTGCTGTTGTGGCTATCCTGCGCATACATCGTCCTCCGTTAAAAAAGGCAATTTACCATCGTCGCTACATCTGGTCTTCGGCATAGATTGCGGCACTGATTATCGCGCCGCCTACTCGCCGCTTGCCGTAGCAGAGCGGAACCGGGTTGCCAGATGCCGTGGTGTTCTTGGCGCTGCCGAAGGCGTAGCCGGGGGTGTTCTCGGGGGCTGCGCTGGTCTTCAGGCCGCCGGCCTGGGGGCTGAGCATTTGGATGATGCCACCGATCGCCATGGCCGCGCCAACTTGGTAGAGGAACGGGGAGGCTGCCGCGAACGGGGTGAATGAAAGCACAAAGGCAGCAGCGATCAAGACAGACCCAATGATGGTTTGCAATGAGCCTCCGCGCTTGCTGCCGGTAATTACCGGGGCAATCGTGATGTCGCCGGTACCACTGAAGTTCAGTTCGCTCTCCCCGATATTTCGCTTGTCTCGGAACACGGCGAACTCCAAGCCTCGGGATTTCGCGTTCGAGAGGTAGCGTTCAAAGCCAGGGATCTGCACACACAAGGCTTTTACGGCTTCCGCCGGTGTACGCACGGCCAATGGATAGGACTTGCCGAACTGGCGAAGGGCACCGCGAAGCTTGAAGTTGATGACAGGCGTGTATTCGATAACTAATGCGGCCATGGTTTATTTCTCCTACTTGTCGTTTGTGGCGTGGGTTGGTACTTCGGCGCCGATCTGCATGGCGAGCATCATTCGGGATGCCATGGCATCGTCACGGATCGCCTTTTCACGTTCTGGATCTGGATTCCACGCCCAGCAATGTGTGGACACAAACGCTCGAGCGAACGGCTCTATTGGCTTCATCAGATCGGCGGCTATACAAGCCTCCTCCTCGGTGTAATACGGGCCATCGATCTCCTTACGGCCGCCTTTGACGATGTGGTCAACGCCCCAGACGTAATACCCCGCCACCGCTTTCGGGTTGATCAAAAAGTCAGTCACCTTGCACGCCTCGGTGAAGCGCTCCCGGTGTGTGGGCAACTGGCCCGTTGTGTTGTTGTTTTGGTCTGTCATGTTTTCCTCTATGCGCCGCTGGCGCTGGTCATGGGCTTGTGCCCGGTGGTGTTGCTCGGTTTCGCGCCACGTTTTCGTGATTCGCAAAACGTGGCGCGGAAAATGGTCAGTTGCCGACGATGCTCAGGACTGGCGGCAGCTTTGGGCCGAATGGGTCGGGCAACTGATCTTCTGGGCATTCCCTGATGAACCGGATCATGGCGGCATGGCAGGCGCGATATAGCGGGCCACCGGCGCCCCATTCGTCGCTTTTGCGGTCGGCGCTGTCCTCCAGTTGGGATATGTAGGCCACCCCGCGAAGGCTGGTGTCACCGTCGTCGCTGGCCTGTTGGCGATGTACTGGGTTGACGCCCAGCAGGTCGCACATCTGGTCGAAGCCCAGCGCCTGCGCCAGCCCCTCGCGGTCGAACATCAGTGATTGGCCAAACCCAGCAAGTGCGCTCCACGCTCCGCTGCGGATGGCCTCTTGGTGTTCCTGGGCTCGCTCCTCCAATTCAGCAATGGCCTGCCGGGTGAATGGGAGAAACGCTTTCAACTTTCCCGCTTGCCGGCGTAGGGCTCGCCGTTCGCTGCGGATAACGTCGAGCTGGTCTGCAATGGCGCGGCATATTCGCCGGGTGGTGATGAGCTGCGTGGCGGCGCTGATGCCGGGTTTCATACCGATGTTGCACAAGCGGGTGATAAGGCTGGGCGTCATTGGTGCGCCTCCATAGGTGTGTTGTCGTAGCTGGTGCGCAGGTGGGCGCCAGCCATGCAATAGCGGCCGGTGGGCGCGTAGCAGCTCCGACAAACCATGATGTGGTTGAGGTACTGGTCACGGGCCTGTCGCCATTCGGGCGTGGCAGTGGCGGCGCTTGCGTGTGGGCTCGTGACGAGCCGGGGAGCGCGATTGACGGGGTTGGCTAACACCAGGTGCGGGCGAGGCTGAGTTCGGCTGTTCGTTTTTTGCGAATCGATTCCGGCGATAGCTGGCGGCATTTGATCGAGCAGACTGGAAAGGAGGCTCATGCCGTCACCTCGGCCTGATCATTGCTGATCCAATGTTCCTGTGATTTCAAAAACACCGGCAACAGCGGCAACAATGGCAACAGCCCCGTAAACCGTGGCCTCCAGGCGTTGCCGATGCTGCCAAACTGTTGCCACCGGTTTTTTACCGGCAACAGTGATAACCAAATGAAGGGAAAGTGCGGGTCTCTTATGTTGAAAATGAGGTGTGCGTTGCCAGTTGTTGCCACTTTTTTTATAGGGTGGCAACGGCTGTAAGCCACGCCACACAAGGCCGTTGCCGGTGTTGCCACCGTTGCCAGTGATTCTAGGTTCCTGTGAACTTGGGCAATCTGGATTGCTGGTCGTTGAGTGACGCTCATACGCCACCGCCTTCACGATCCATGATGTCTGGATCGATCACATAGAGACGCGCCTGGCCACCACCAGGGAGTCGGTAGTTTTTGGTTTTACGCTCGTTGTCACGGCGTGCGAGGACGTTGGCGCCCTCCAGGGCTTTGATGATGCGAGACAGGCCATAGCCGTGCGCCGCCTCGATGAGCGCCGGCTTGTTGAACAGGTACAGGCGGTTTGTGCCCACCAGCTCCCAGTAACCGGCCCGGTTGAACACCTTGGTGTCAGGAGTTTGATCGTCGACATCTGAAAAGCGGCTGCTACCGTGGCGGTCGATAAAGTCCAGGATGCCGGCCAGGATCTGCCGATCTTCGGCATTGCCGCTGCCTACCCTGCTGAGCCATTCGCCGTAGAGCAAACGGCAATCAGCGAGAGCGGTGCCCGGTACCCATGGGAGCAGGCCGTAGGCGATGGCCATCTCCCCGGCAAGCGCGATCACGGCGAACCGATCAGCCACCCGGCCAGCCTGGGCGTTGTCTTCCACAAAGCTGGCGCGTACCCCAGCGAAGTCTTCCAGCAGGCCGGTCCGGTCGTCGCTCTCGAGCAGCTTCTCGACAAAGGCTGGCCCAAGGTGGCCGTGGTGGGCGCCGACTGCCACGGTGAGCTGCCGGTGAAAGTCCGCTCCCTCAAGCCCATGCAATTCGTCGAAGGCCCGGTGTGTACGTGTACCAGCGTTCACGTCGACCATGCGCAACTCGGCGCCAGCGTGGGCGGCATTGCCGGATATGGCAGCGTGCTCAGAGAGGGAGCGCTCGCCGCTGGAAAGTGTCAGCAGGCGCCAGCTCAATTTGGCGCGGCCTTCGCGCTCGCGGGTCATGGTGCCTTTGCCCTGGCCGTTAGCGAGGGAGTAGGCCATTTCCTGTACGCGCTTGGGGTCGGCACGCTTGATCTCATCCAAGGGCAGGATGGTGTCATTGCGGCTCGACGCTTCGATCTCCAGGCCGCCCTTGGTCATGTCCCAACTGGCGGCGAAAACGCCCGGATCGCCCCATACAGACGAGCCGATCAGTTGCGCCAGCGACTTGCCGCTCGAGCTATCGCCCACCAGGTGAACACCACCGCCCAGCACGCCGACCAAACTCAGCAATGGGCCAGCTAGTGAGCAGCCGATCGCCAGTGTCAGCACCGGGTTGCCCGCGCACTTGGCGGCCACCTCCGATTGCCACAGCGCCAGCTCGCCGCGCCGGCTGAAAAGTACCTGGGCCTTGTTGCTGGCCTGGTACCGCACATTGTTGCTGCCGATGGTTCGCCCAGGCAGCACGAAAGCGCCCGACTCATGCCAGCCTGGCCGGCTGGTGGTGGCAAACACTTCTGCAGGATGCTGGTCGAGCAGGTACTCCATGAACGTGCCGCGTTTCTTGAGGGCGATAATGACGCCCATCCCGAACAAGGCGCGCCGGGCGTCCTCGCCGCTGCCGCCGAACACCTCCATGGCGATGATCCATTCCTTGATGCCGCCCTCGGTGACCAAGCGCAGCAATCGACCTTCGCTGCCATCGTCGCTGTTGGTGGTGCGGGCGACGACTGTGACGGGGCTGGAGATCCACTCATCGGTGATAGGCCGGTCGCCGGTATCGCCCTCGGCGTCGTCCTGATCAGCGGCGGCGCGCTTGAAGCTGTGCCAGTAAACACCCGGGCGCAGCTTGCGGCCCTTCTCATTGATCACCCAGTGCTCGTACACCGCCCAGCAGGGGCGATCTGGCGCAATAGTCGCGGCGTCCGGCCGAAGGTTGATCACGTTGGTATCAGGCTTGGACATGGGCGAGTTTCCAGTTGGCGAGGTCGTTGAAGTCGGTGAGGTCATCGGGCGCGCCTTCCGGCCACTCGGGGAAAGCCACTTGGCCACCCACGGCCGCCGCCGCTGCGTTTGCCGCTGAGCGCCCCGGGTTTCCATCGGTGAGCCGGTCGTCGTCGCCGGCAATGACGATTGCCTGGCCCGGGTAGCGAGCGCGAAGAGCCATCGCCGCCGGGAGCAAGTTGCCCGCGTTCATGGCAGCGGCAACGACATAGCCGCCGTGCTGGTGGAGGCTGGCGGCCGTCGCCCACCCTTCGCAGATGCAAAGCACAGAACCTGGCTCGATGATGCCCAGCGGTGAATAGGTGCCCTTGATCCGGCCGCCGAACAGGAAGCGCTTGTCGCCGTCGGGAGCAATTCGTTGCAGATTGACCAAGCGCCCATCCAGGTACAGCGGGATCAGCAGGTCAGTGCCACGCTGGCGCAGGCCGTAGGAGCGAACCGCCTTGGCGGCCAGATACGGGTGATCGGGTGAGGCGCGGCGCGCATTTCGCCACCAGTGGTTGGCCTTCTCGGCGGCCTGCTGCTGGCGCTGGTGTTGTTCGGCTTCGCGCTGACGCCGGGCCTGGTCAACCCGCTCGCGGACTTGTGCGGCTTCGCGGGCGTCCATCGGCTCGCGACTACACCAGGTGCTGGCGCCACCGGCCTTCCAACTGCCGAAAGCGCCGGATGCAATGCCGTCCAGGTACAGCACATACCACCCGTTGAGCGAGCCGGGCTTATCCTCCGGCACACGGAACCGGTGGATTGCACCGTCTGGCTCTGGTAGCCAGTCGAGCGGGCCATAGACGGCCTGGAGCGCATCACGGAATAGGATCGTCACGTCTGTCATGCGGCCCCCTTCGGCGGGGTAAACCGCTTGGCCAAGCTCTCCAGATTCTGAGTCAGGCGCTCCAGCTCATCGCAATGGCGGCCTTGGTCGCCTTCCGAGATGCGCAACTCCAGGAAGCCAACCAGGGTTTCCACCAGCAGCACATAGCTGGCGCTGTCGATATGAGCACCAGCAGTTGGTGGGCCGCCGCTGCCTTTGCGCTTGATGAGGGTTACGTTACCCATGACGCACCCCCTCGACGCCCGAGAAGTCGGCCCAGGCTGTGCCGTCGAAGCGTTGCAGGCGCACGTCGGCCAGCGGCACGGCGCCAGCAATGGCAAACCAGTTGATGGGCGAGGCACCACGCTTGCGCCCCACGGATTCCAGCTTGCGGCGGGTGGTGCTGGTGATACCTGCGTACTTGCAGGCATCCACCCAACTCATCAGGCGCGCGTCGTCGGCAGGAAGGGAAAACCGGGTACATCCAAACTCGGCCAGTTGCTCGGCAAAGGTCAGCAAGCGCGGACCATCCGCCCCCTTGACCATCTTGGTCGCGGTGCCCTCCCAGCGTTGCGCCTTGGAAAACCACACTAGCGGCGGCTCATGCTCGGCACCGGCGTTGTTTGGGCGAAGCGATCCGGACGTGAGGATCAGCGGCAGATGATGATGTTCGGTCGTGTAGTGGTGAACCATTATCACTGGCCACCTCCTTGGCGATCAGCGCCAGCAAAGGCCCGGCAAACTTGACCGTTGTTCACGCCGTGCCAGCGGGTAATGTCGTCGATTGAGTCAACCAGGCAGGCCGTCACCTGAGCGCCAGCACTGCGCATAACAACGCGCCCGCATTCAGCGTCGGCCTCGGTCAGGAATGGCCCAAGCAGCGCCTTGGGCACCTTCGGGTGGGTGACGTAAAACAGTTCGGTGGCTTTCTTCAGGCAAGCCGATCCCGTCGACGCAGATGCGCCGTTTTGAATTTTCATAGTTAACCTCTTAGGTCAGGGCGCCGGTACGCTGCTTGGGTGACTTGGCCGTCGTTTCGGGCTCATCAATATCAAGGTGGACGATCCCTTGCTCCGACATGACGGCACCGCCGTCTTGGAATTTGGCGATGGTCATGGTTTCACCTTCGATTCAATCGAGGCCATAAAGGCCGCGTCAGTTCTTACCAGGCCTTCATTCGCCTGTTGGACGAAGGACCGCTCAGGGATAACGTCGAGAGTCGAGCCTAGGCGCTCAGCGGCAGCCTTAATCCAGCTGCAAATTTCATACATGAAGCCGGTGCGCTGGCCTTGTAACGACGCAGCCTCGTCTTCGGTTGAGGGCTTCTTCGCGTCCATCGCCACGAGTATCGAACTGAGAATTCCCGATGCGTTGTGGATTTCGTCGCTGCGGTGATCCCTGACGTACTTGAGATACACCAAAGCCATTGCGCGACCGGCGTCAATACCGCCGAAGTGGCCGCCCACCATTGGCACATCCCAGAAGGATTGCCGCCCATGGTCCTTACCAACGAAAGGCAGCCGATCCCATGCCCACTTACCTTCCGGCTTCGACCGAAGGCCGATCTGCTTACTTTTGGGCAGTGGGCGCCTTGATTTCTGGATAGAGGTCTTCATGCTGGTGTGCCTCCCAACAAGTCAACCAACTCAATCAGCTCGTGCTGGGCCTGGTCAGAAAGGAGGTGGACCGCCTCATGGATGCTCATCTCGTTTTCAGCATCAAGCTGGGCAGGCGCATGACCTGTTGCCTCGGTCTTGACGCAGTCGTTATCCATGAGGATGACCGCAAGGCCGCGAATTACGCGCAGGTGGGCATCGATGTTGTTGTAGAGCTCGCGGGACCGGTTCATGGTTGCACCTTCGCAGAATCCCGCGCCACGTTTTCGGTTGGCGCGGTTTGTGGCGCGCACCCACTGAGAGCCTTGCCGATCGCCTCAAAATCTCCGCTGGCGGTGTTGGCGCCATCAGCGGCCAGGTTCCACGCAATGTCCACCAGGTTGCGGACGTGCTGGCTCGTGCCATTGTCTGCCAGTGCGGCATACAGCAGGGATTCAAGCTTGCCCAGGACGACCTGTGCGCTGCCTAGATCCTCAAGCGCGTCGTGGGCGATCTCTTGGATGGTGCGGGCGGGGGTATTCATTGCACACCCCCTGCAGACTCTAGGGAGCGGGCGATGCTCATGTGGTGCGAATAACGCTTGAGTCGGGTTGCGAGGCTGGAGTTTGCGCGGAGGGCACTCAGGGCCATGCGGCGGTGAGCAAATGCGCGGAGCGCGGACGGATTTAGGGCTGGCATGGGTGTAGCTCCTTTTGCTGAGGAGCTGCCACGGTTCGCCGTCAAACGAATTAGGGTGGCAGCTGTGCGTGGGTTGACGGACCGGGGCAAAAGGAACCCGGCAGACCCGAAGGTCTCCCACGCACAGCCACCATAAACTTGATGTGCGGGCACAAAAAAAGCGCCTGCAATCGTGATGGGGGCGCCTGTGCGCCTTTTGCTAATCGGGCCGTCAAACCCAGCCACGGATTTTGCCATGACTTGGGGCGAACCATACCGATCACTTCCGGCGCGTGCAACCAAAGTTATCGACCGTTCATCGCTGATCATGAGCATTGCTGTCATGGGCGGAAGTCCTCCGAGTCGAGTGGTAGCCTCAGTTGCTCCCTCAAATGGGCTACATGCGCGTACATGCCAGGCTTGTCGTAGCGCCAGTGCGCCAGCCGGCGACCACTGCTGCTGGCTTCCTTCTTGCGGGCCTCCAGCGTCAGGGCGGCGCACCCATAACGGGCCTCGCGGAACGCCATGATGAGGCTCGCTTTCAATTCCACAACGCGGTCGGTATTGCGGGACAACGACAGCAGGAAGAACGCTTGATCTTCGTTCAGCAGGGCGAAGCGCTCTGGCCTACCACCGGCAGTTCGGCCCAAGGGTTTCTCCGTTTGAAAAGGAACAACCCCGAACTCTTCAAATTTCGCCAGGTAGCGCTCGATAAGCGCCATTGGGTTTTTGTGCTTGGTTCCCAGCTGCTTCGCGAGCTGGCGGCTGTCCACGCGAGGTTCGTCGCCTACGCGGGTAAGCGGGGTGATATTCATGCCGCCACCTTCGCACCTGGTTCAGCGATCAGTGTGTAAACGGCAACACCGCGGTGGATGCGCCCCCACTCATCCGTCATCGTGATGCGGTTGGTGATGATCTTGTAGCCGGCGTTGCGCAAATCGCAGATACGGGCACCAGGGCGGCAGATGTTCAGCTCGCGCATGATGGTGAACGTGTCGGATTGCCCCAGGCGCAGGTGTGCCGCCAGTCGCGTGTTTTGGGCGTTGATGCTGGTGTTACTATTGCCTTGCGACAGGCTGCGTTTCTCTTCGGGGATCGTGGCCTTTTCCATTTCAGGCCACCTCGCGGCTTTCGGCAATGCGGTCATTCATCCAGCCATAAATCTCCGCCTCAACCCAGACAACGCACTTAGGGCCGAGTGTTACTTGCTTGGGAAAGTTTTCTGCGGCAATGCGACGGTAGATCTCTGTACAGGAAAGGCCGGTGATTCCCTCTACGGCCTGGCGCTTGATAAAGCGAATTGCCGGTTTATCGCCGGAGACAAGTGCGGCTTGCTTGGCAGGGGTGCGGATTGGGTGGGTAGTGGCTGTCATCGTCTAATCGCTCCAGGGCGGTTTGGGTAATTGACGATGGCAATGCTGGCGGGGTGTCTGAGGGTAGTCATTGCAAATGCAAAAATCAGTTTTGCAATTGCAAATAGCTGTCCTGTATTTGCAAATCAAGAAATGCGAAGGGATTATCGTAGCGGATCAGCTAGGCGCCAGGCGCAATATGGCTTCGCACTTCCTTGTCTGACTCCTTCGCTATCTTTTTGGCATCAGCTATCAGGTGCTTAATCGTTGATTCGCCAGCGCCCGGCCAGTCCTTGGCCGCTATTGATGCGACGATGGTTTCTTGTGTATGGCTGGTTCTCCGAGTGTTAACCGTGTAGTCGATCATGCCAGCGATGACCAGGTATGCGGATTTCTTCGGTGATTCGGTTGCAGCAGGCTTTTCCTTAAGCGCCGCAATTTCGTCTTTTAGCTCGCCAATTTCTCTAATAGCTTCGTGTAGCTCCAGCGTGGCACGCTCTTTTTCTGCTCGGTGGCTCTCGGCTGCTATTTTGAACGCCTCAATATCGGACGCTGTGGCAGCTAATTCATCAGCGTTAATTTTTTCTCCCAGTGCCTCGATGTGAGGGGATTGGAAGGCTAGTGAATAGTCCTTGATGCTGGCTGCCGTGAACCAGCGAATTTGCCTACGGCTTAACGATCCGTCCGGGCATTGGCTGGTGACGTGCCCGAACAGGTCAAGGGTCGTTCCGCGAAGCTCGTGGGGCATGGCGAATATTTCCGGGCTTTCCATGCGATGGTAGCCGGACGCTACAACGTCGCAGCTCCAATCGCTTTCATCGGTTCCGCTGCAGCCAAAGCCAACATTTATAGATACGTCAAGAAGCCGGGCCGCGCAGTAACTCATAATGATGTCCTCTGTTACCGGGGCGCGAGTGATGATTCGCAGCCAGTCGGTAGCCTGACCGATATTCAGCCAAGGAAGACTTCTATAAATCTTTTGCATCATATCGTTCATACCACGGATGCCGATGTCAGAGCTGTATGGATAAACATAGTTGGCGCTATGTTATCAGTAATTTCCAGTCGCACCCACGCGCACCCGCCCCTTAGCAAAAGATCACCTAAGATCGGTGTCTGATGCTCACTACGTTGGCGCCAGCGCATAGCGCGTCGATTGAGTCTGCCCAGGCTTGCATCATTTCCCGGCGCTGCTCGACATAAGCCGCATGGTTGTAGGTGCCGCGTATTTCGTCGCTGTCCCCGTGGGCAAGCTGACGTTCGATCCAGTCTTTGTTGTACCCGCGTCCGTTCAACTCTGTGCTGAGTAGGTGACGGAATCCGTGGCCTGTCTGCCGGCCTTCGTACCCGGCCAACCGCAATGCCTTGTTAACCGTGTTCTCGCTCATGGGGCGCTCAGGGTTGGCGCCAGCAAAGACCAGTGCATAGCGTCCAGTGATCTCTTGGAGCTGGCGCAGGATGGCAACGGCCTGGCGGGGTAGAGGGACGATGTGAGGGCGGCGGGCTTTCATGCGTTCGGCTGGAATTGTCCAGGTGGCGCGCTCCAGATCGAACTCTGCCCAGGGGGCTTGGCGAAGTTCGCCCGGGCGAACGGCCGTTAGTGTCAGCAGGCGGATGGCGTGCCGGGTAAGTGAATGGATATTCGCGGCCTCGCTCTTGGCCAACAGTTCTGGGAGTTCAGCAAAGGTGACCTGCGGATGATGGCGTGCAGCTTTCGGTGGTGCTGCTACCACGCTCAGATCCGTGGCTGGGTTGGTGTCAACGACGCCCTTGGCCAGCCCGTACCGAAATATCTGGTGTAGCCATTGTCGGATCTTGCCTGCGGCATTGAGAGTGCCCCTGGCCTCTACCTTGCGCACCAGGTCTACCAGATCGGGCCGGGTGATCGCTTTTACGGGGCGAGAGCCTATACCCGGAATCAAATCATTCTCCAGGTACAGCTTGGCTTTGTAGGTTGTGCTCTCTGCCCAGCGGGGGGCGTTGTAGGCAAACCACTCTCGCGCCAACGTCTCGAAAGTCAGCCCCTCGACCTTCTGGGCTTGTTTGGCGGTTTTTTTCTGCTCGCCCGGGTCGGTACCTTCAATCAGTAGCTGGCGTGCCCCATCGCGAAGCTGACGAGCTTTCAGTAGGGTGACCGATGGGTATGCGCCAAGCGCCAGCATCTTTGCGCCGCCGTTGAAGCGGTACCGATAGCGCCACAGCTTGGAACCGGTCGGGGTCACTTCTAGGCATAGGCCGTTGGCGTCGGTCAGCCGATACAGCTTGTCCTTCGGCTTGGCAGTACGGATGGTGGTATCTGAGAGTGGCACGCAGCCTCCTTGCAGGCCGCACCAGGCGGGCGTATTGCCGTCCTAGTGTGAGTAGATTTCTAGACCGAACTGGATCTACTCACGAATCTACTCACATATGTTTGGGCTTACAAGGGAACGGTTGGGAACCGTAGAAAGCAAAAAACCCGCATTAGGCGGGTTTCTTGGGTGCTTTCAGGTGTGCTTGGCATCACCTGAAAACGAAAGGTGGTGCCCAGAGACGGAATCGAACCGCCGACACGGGGATTTTCAATCCCCTGCTCTACCGACTGAGCTATCTGGGCAACGGGGCGCATTAAACGGGTTTTTCAGGGGGTCGTCAAGCAAGTTTTCAAAAAATATTTAATTATTACCGTCGCTTACGTGCCGACCCCGGTTTTTGATCAATTATTGAGCAGGCGGTACGTAACCGTCGGCTTTGGCGTAATCCTCGCCGGAAAAGAACTTGTCCATCTCGCCTGACAGGTATTTACGGTCTTCGGCGTTCATCATGTTCAGGCGTTTTTCGTTGATCAGCAGGGTTTGGTGTTTCAGCCAGTCGCCCCAGGCCTGTGCAGAGATGTGCTCGAAAATGTCCTGGCCCTTGGCACCTGGGTACGGAGGGCGTTCGAGGCCGGGCAATTCTTTGTGGTACTTGCGGCACATGATGGTGCGGGTCATGACGGAACTCCTGCGTTCAATACTTCGGCCGCGCGCTTCAGCAGTTTTTTCACCGGGGCGGCAAGGCCCAGGCGCGGCGGGGTGGCGAGGTTATACCAGAGCCAGTCGGCCTCGGCCACGTGATGGGCGGATTCCTCGACCTGGACCAGCCAGGGTTCGATAGCCAGCTGGAAATGGCTGAAGGTGTGGATCAGCCCCGGCAGTTCATGCGGCGTGCCCAGCTCGAGCGCGTGCTGGTTGGCCAAGTGTTCCAGGTCTTGGAGGTCGTCCAGCTCCGGCAAGCTCCACAAACCGCCCCACAGGCCCGTGGAAGGGCGACGGTAAAGCAGAATCGCGCCCTCGGCATTGGCCAACATCGGCATCAGCGTGCGCTTTTGCGGGATGGTCTTGCGCGGCTTGGGGATCGGGTAGCGGGTCTCCAGGCCGAGCATATGGGCTTCGCAGCCTTTTTCCAGCGGGCACAGCAGGCAGCTCGGTTTGCTGCGGGTGCAGAGCGTGGCGCCCATGTCCATCATCGCCTGGGTGTAGGCGTTGACGCGATCGTGTGGCGTAAAGCGCTCTGCGGTCGCCCAAAGCTGCTTGGCGACCTTGGGCTCGCCTGGGTAGCCCTCTTGCGCGGTAAAACGCGCCAGTACGCGTTTCACGTTGCCGTCGAGGATCGGCGCGCGCAGGCCCATGCTCAGGCTGGCGATCGCACCGGCGGTAGACAAACCAATGCCGGGCAGTTCAGTGAGCTTTTCGACGTCCTTGGGAAACTCGCCGCCGTATTCGGCGACGACGATCTTGGCGGTCTTCTGCAGGTTGCGTGCGCGGGTGTAGTAACCCAGGCCGGTCCACAGGTGCAGCACTTCGTCTTCCGGCGCGGCGGCCAGGGCTTCGACCGTCGGCAGTGAGGCCATGAAACGGTCGAAGTAATTGAGCACCGTGCTGACCTGGGTCTGTTGCAGCATGATCTCCGAGACCCACACCCGGTAAGGCGTGATGCCTTGTTGCCAGGGCAGGTCATGGCGACCGTGGCGGTCGTACCAGTCCAGCACTGCCTGTGAAAACTGCTCGTTTCTCATCGTTTGAACAGGCCTTTAAGGGCGTCTTTCAACTGCGGGTTGACCTTGTCGAGTTTCTCTTCGAGCTTCTCGCTGAGCCTGTTGCCAGCGGCCTTGACTGCGACCTGAGTCAAGCCGTCCTTGTCCAGGCGACAGGCCTTGGCGCCCAGTTCCAGCGGGCCACGGCAGCGCAGTGGCACTTCGATGCCCTGGAAGTTGGAGCCGACCTGGCAGGCCGGGTCCGGCACGTCGCGCTTGTCGCCTTCGACGATGATGCCGACGCGGTAGTCCATGCCCAGCACGCGCAGGTCGACGTCACCGTTGCCGTTGACCGTCAGGCCCGGGATGCGCACTTTCAGGTCAGGGTTGCTGGCCACACCGTTACGCAAGGTCAGGTTGCCGCGCAGTTCCTGGAACGGCGTGTCTTTGCCTTGTGGCGTGGTGCTCAAGGTCTTGCGGTTGAGCAGGGCGATGCCGGTGCACAGTTGTTGTTCAATGTTGGCGTTGAGCAGCGCGCCGTTATTGATCACAAAGCTGGCGGTGCCGTTCAGGCTGTCGATCAGCGCCTTCTGGCTGTTACCACGGCCGTTGAGGTTGCTGTCGAGGGTGATCTGGCCTTTCACCGGCGGGGTTTGCCCCTGGGCTTGCAGGATGCGTTCAACCGGTACCTGCTTGATGCGGGTCTGCAACGCCAGCACCGGGATGTCCTGGCGCACATCGAGTGTGCCGTTGGCCTGGAAGGTGCCGTTGTAGAGGCCGCCGCTGAGGGTCTCGAGTTTGAGCTGGCCATCGATGCCGGACGCTTTGAGCGCGGCGTTCTGGATCGGCAGTTTGCTCAGGGTCAGTTCGCCAAAGGCCAGGTCGGCGTCGATATCCAAGGTGCGCAGGCGGGTCAATGGCAGCAGCTTGTCGGTGCTCCACGCGCCTTTGGTCGGTGCGTCCGGCAGGGGTGTGGTGCCACCGGCAGCCATGGCGCCGGCTTCGCTGTTCTGTACTTCGGCCTGGCGTGCGGCGGCTGCACCTTTGGCGGTTTCGGATTTGGCCGGCAGGTAGTTGTCGGCGTTGAAGCTGTCGCCTTTGAGTTGCACACGCAGCGATTGCTTGGCGAAGTCGTCCACAGCGATGCGGCCGGTAAAGGTGCTGCTGTCGAGTTTCAGGTTCAAGTCTTCCAGCGCCATGCTGGTGGGCGTGCCTTTAAGGCGGCTGACCAGCTCGACTTTACTCAGGCTGCCCGCGGCCATGGCCGGCAGCGGGTGCCCCACGCTGTCGAGGAACTTGGCCAGGTCAAACTGGGCAATGGACAGGGCACCGCTCAGTTGCGGGGTTTTGTTCAGGTCGTTGACCTTAAGTTCGCCCAAGGCGCGCAGCTGGTTGGCGGAAAGTTTCAGGTTGGTCCATTCGGCGATGTTAGCCGCCAGGTCCACCAGCAACTGGCCTTGGGTCGAGAAGGTTACGGTTTTGCCTTGCAGTGGCTCGCCGGTGGCTTCGCCGCTGAGTTTCATGTCTTCGAATTGGTAACGCTGGAGCGCGCGTTGAATGCGCAGGTTGCCGTTCAGCTCGGTCTTGACGCGCATCAGCGGCTGGTTGCTGCCCAGGAATGCGGTGAGTTTGAGCGGAATGCTCGCGCCTTCGTGCACGGCGCCGGCGCTCAACTGAATGCTTTCGGCGCTGTACTGTTTGCCGGTCTGCTCATCGTTGTATTCAACGCGGGCGTTGTTGATGGTCAGGCTGTCGATGTCCAGGCGGATCGGTTTTGGCGGCTTTTCCGGTTCGGGCTCGGCTGGCGTTTCCACTGGCGCAGGCACCGGCGCATTGGCCGTTGTCTCGGCCACGTTCTTGCCGATGTCCTCCCAGTTGCCGTGGCCTTGTTTGTCACGGGTCAGGCGCAGGTTCAGGCCCTCGACACGCACATCGCTCATCTGCACTTCGCGGCGCAGCAGCGGCAGGACGCGCACCGACAGGCCGATCATCTGCAGGTCGGCGAACGGTTGGGTCGGGTTGGTCAGGGTCGCGACGCTGGCTTCGTGCAACTCAAGGCCCAGCCAGGGGAACAGGCTCCAACCGATATCGCCATTGAGCGTCAGCTCGATGTGGGCCTTGTCGCGGGCAATCTGGCGAATCTCGTCTTTGTAATCGTTGGGATCGAAGAGGTGGGTCAGGGCAAAGCCCAGGGCCACAATGATCAGCAACAGCCCGAGAAGTACCAGACCCAGGATTTTGCCGAACGCTTTCATGGGCGAGTCCTTGTATGTCGATTTCAAAATTTAGCCGCAGAGTATAACGCCCGACGGCCTGCGTCAGTTCATGCATCGTTACATTGTATCTAGACGCAGCAAAATCGGATTTTGCTGTCGGGCAGATCAGGTTGCGTGAAAAAGGTGATGTCAGTTTGGTTTTTCTGTCATCCACTGGTGCTAATCTGCGCGGGTTCGTCTGTCGTCTGCGACACAGCGTCGCGCTCAAATGGAGCTTTACTCAACAACAACGGCCAACGCTTTGCGTGCAAGGTCGAGGGAGAGAGCGCCTGACGGACACATACTAATAACTGGGGGAAACACCAATGAGCACAAGCACTGCGGCTGGCAGTACTGCCGCACAGCCTGCGTTCCTGTCCAAGGAACGCATTATCGCCAAGCCGGGGTTCAACCGCTGGCTGGTTCCACCGGCCGCCCTGGCCATCCACCTGTGCATCGGCATGGCCTACGGGTTCTCGGTGTTTTGGTTGCCACTGTCCAAAGCGCTGGGTATCACCGCACCGGTTGCCTGCGCGCCGGACATGAGCTTCATCGCACAAGTCTTCTCGTCGCAATGCGACTGGCCCATCTCCATGCTGGGCTGGATCTACACCCTGTTCTTTATCTTCCTGGGCTGCTCGGCAGCGATCTGGGGCGGCTGGCTGGAACACTCCGGGCCACGTAAAGCCGGCGTTGTATCGGCCTTGTGCTGGTGCGGCGGCCTGTTGATCTCGGCGTTGGGCATCTATACCCACCAGATCTGGCTGATGTGGATCGGCTCCGGGGTCATTGGCGGCATCGGCCTGGGCCTGGGCTATATCTCGCCCGTGTCGACCCTGATCAAGTGGTTCCCGGACAAGCGCGGCATGGCCACCGGCATGGCGATCATGGGCTTCGGCGGCGGCGCGATGGTCGGTGCACCGTTGGCCGCAGCGCTGATGGGCCACTTCGCTTCGCCAACCAGCGTGGGCGTGTGGCAGAGCTTCGTGGTCATGGCCGCGATCTACTTCGTGTTCATGATCGGTGGCGCATTGTCGTACCGCGTTCCGCCGACCGGCTGGAAGCCTGAGGGCTGGACCGCGCCGGCGAAAAAAGCCAGTAATGCGATGATCACTCACCGTCACGTGCACGTGAACGTGGCGTGGAAAACCCCGCAATTTCGCCTGGTGTGGCTGGTGCTGTGCCTGAACGTGTCTGCCGGTATCGGCATCCTCGGCATGGCTTCGCCGCTGCTGCAGGAAGTGTTTGGTGGCAAGTTGCTGGGTGTTGATGTGCCGTTCGGCCAACTGGATGCTGGGCAGCTTGCGTCTATAGCCGCCATCGCCGCGGGCTTCACCGGTTTGTTGAGCCTGTTCAACATCGGTGGCCGGTTCTTCTGGGCGTCGTTCTCCGACTACCTGGGGCGTAAAAACACCTACTTTGTGTTCTTCGCGCTGGGTTTTGCCCTGTACGCGCTGATCCCGAACCTGGGGCATCTGGGCAACGTAGCGCTGTTTGTGGCGGCGTTCTGCATCATCCTGTCGATGTACGGCGGTGGTTTCGCGACTGTCCCGGCTTACCTGGCCGACCTGTTCGGCACCCAGATGGTTGGCGCGATCCACGGTCGCCTGTTGACCGCATGGGCAGCGGCGGGCGTGTTGGGCCCGGTGCTGGTGAACTACCTGCGTGAGTATCAGCTGAGCATCGGCGTTGAACGCGCGGCGGCCTACGACATCACCTTGTACATCCTCGCCGGCCTGCTGGTGCTGGGCTTCATCTGCAACCTGCTGGTACGCCCGGTGGCTGACAAGTACTTCATGACCGACGCCGAACTGGCTGCCGAACAGGCGCTGGGCCATGATAAAGGGGCGGATGCTTCCACCTCGCTGGAATGGAAAGCGGCTTCCGGCACGGTGCCATTGGCGATTGCCGCCTGGCTGGTGGTGGGTATTCCGTTGGCGTGGGGTGTGTGGGTGACCCTGCAGAAGACGGCGGTATTGTTCCACTAACACCGCGTAACCCCTTGTGGGCACGGTTTCTGTGGGAGCCGGGCTCATGTGGGAGCTGGCTTGTGTGGGAGCCAGCTCCCACACTTGATCTTCACCCATCTGAAGATATCGGGTCGGCGCACCATTCTGGAGCGCCTGCTTGTACACACATGTCTATCGCCGACACTCCATCAGTCTTATCCCCTTCGATGTTTCTGTTTAGCGCCCGCGCCCCTATAATGGCTGCCTTTTTCGCCCAATGATTTTGCGGAGTTGGTGATGGCCGAACGTAAGGCGTCCGTCGAGCGCGACACTCTGGAAACCCAGATCAAAGCCTCGATCAACCTGGATGGCACCGGAAAGGCCCGATTTGATATCGGTGTACCTTTTCTTGAGCACATGCTGGACCAGATCGCCCGCCATGGGCTGATCGACCTGGATATCGTCAGCAAGGGCGACCTGCATATCGACGACCACCACACGGTGGAAGACGTCGGTATCACGTTGGGCCAGGCATTTGCCAAAGCCATCGGTGACAAAAAAGGCATCCGTCGCTACGGCCACGCCTATGTTCCGCTGGACGAAGCGCTGTCGCGCGTAGTCATCGACTTCTCCGGCCGCCCAGGCCTGCAGATGCATGTGCCCTACACCCGCGCCACCGTGGGCGGCTTCGATGTCGACCTGTTCCAGGAATTTTTCCAGGGCTTCGTCAACCACGCACTTGTCAGCCTGCACATCGACAACCTGCGCGGCACCAACACCCACCACCAGATCGAAACCGTGTTCAAGGCTTTCGGCCGCGCGCTGCGCATGGCGGTGGAGCTGGATGACCGCATGGCCGGGCAAATGCCTTCGACCAAGGGCGTTCTGTAATGCAGACGGTCGCGGTTATCGATTACGGCATGGGTAACCTGCACTCGGTGGCCAAGGCCCTCGAACACGTAGGCGCTGGTAAGGTGCTGATCACCAGCGATGCCAATGTGATTCGCGAAGCCGACCGGGTCGTATTTCCCGGCGTGGGCGCGATTCGCGATTGCATGGCTGAGATCCGCCGCCTGGGCTTTGACAGTCTGGTGCGTGAAGTCAGCCAGGACCGGCCGTTCCTCGGCATCTGTGTGGGCATGCAAGCTTTGCTCGACAGCAGTGAAGAGAACGACGGCGTCGACTGCATCGGCCTGTTCCCAGGCCAGGTGAAGTTCTTCGGTAAAGGCCTGCACGAAGACGGCGAACACCTGAAAGTCCCGCATATGGGCTGGAACGAAGTTCGCCAGGCCGTGGATCACCCGTTGTGGCACGAAGTGCCAGACATGGCGCGTTTCTACTTCGTGCACAGCTACTACATCGCCGCCGGTAACCCGCGCCAGGTGGTGGGTGGCGGGCACTACGGCGTGGATTTTGCCGCAGCGCTGGCCGAAGGTTCGCGTTTTGCCGTGCAATTCCACCCGGAGAAGAGCCATACCCATGGCCTGCAATTGTTGCAGAACTTCGCCGCGTGGGATGGTCGCTGGTAAATGGCCAAGAAGCCGAAAGTGCCGGTCTTGAACCTCACGCCCGAACAGGAGGGTGAGGCTACCCTCACGATCAAGCGCTTCATGGAAGACCGCTTCGAGCTCAAGCTGGGCTCGTTCGAGGTCGCCGAGCTTCTTGAGTTGTTCACCACCGAAGTGGCGCCGCATTATTACAACAGGGCGATTTTCGACACGCAGACGCTCCTTAAAGAAAGGTTCGAAAGCATCGAAAGCGACTTGTGGTCGCTTGAGAAACCCTGATTTCCCAAGCATTGCTGAATATCGAATAAGGTTTGCCAGATGCTGATTATCCCCGCTATCGATCTCAAGGACGGCGCTTGTGTACGCCTGCGCCAAGGCCGCATGGAAGATTCCACCGTGTTCTCCGACGACCCGGTGAGCATGGCTGCCAAATGGGTAGAAGGTGGCTGCCGTCGTCTGCATCTGGTGGACTTGAACGGCGCCTTCGAAGGCCAGCCGGTGAATGGTGAGGTGGTTACCGCCATCGCCAAGCGCTACCCGAACCTGCCGATCCAGATCGGCGGCGGTATTCGCTCCTTGGAAACCATCGAGCACTACGTCAAAGCCGGCGTGAGCTACGTAATCATCGGCACCAAAGCCGTTAAAGACCCAGCCTTCGTTGCTGAAGCCTGCCGCGCGTTCCCGGGCAAGGTGATCGTGGGCCTGGACGCCAAAGACGGTTTTGTCGCCACCGACGGCTGGGCTGAAATCAGCACCGTGCAGGTGATCGACCTGGCCAAGCAGTTCGAAGCTGACGGTGTGTCCGCCATCGTTTATACCGACATCGCCAAAGACGGCATGATGCAGGGCTGCAACGTACCGTTCACCGCTGCTTTGGCTGCGGCTACCAAGATCCCGGTGATCGCTTCCGGTGGTATCCACAACCTGGGCGACATCAAGTCGCTGCTGGACGCCAAGGCGCCTGGCATCATCGGCGCCATCACTGGCCGCGCGATCTACGAAGGTACCTTGGACGTCGCCGAAGCCCAGGCTTACTGCGACGCCTACAACGGCTGAGGACTGACCATGGCGCTGGCCAAACGCATCATCCCTTGCCTGGACGTCGACAACGGTCGCGTGGTCAAGGGCGTCAAGTTCGAGAACATCCGTGACGCCGGCGACCCGGTGGAAATCGCGCGTCGCTACGATGAGCAAGGTGCCGACGAGATTACCTTTCTCGACATCACCGCCAGCGTCGACGGCCGTGACACCACGCTGCATACCGTGGAACGCATGGCCAGCCAGGTGTTTATCCCGCTGACCGTGGGCGGCGGCGTGCGTACCGTGCAAGACATCCGCAACCTGCTCAATGCCGGCGCGGACAAGGTCTCGATCAATACCGCGGCGGTATTCAACCCGGAGTTTGTCGGCGAAGCCGCGCAGCACTTCGGCTCGCAATGCATCGTGGTCGCCATCGACGCCAAAAAAGTCTCCGGCCCGGGTGAAACACCGCGCTGGGAGATCTTCACTCACGGCGGCCGCAAGCCCACCGGGCTGGACGCGGTGGAGTGGGCGATGAAGATGGAAGGCCTGGGCGCCGGTGAAATCCTGCTGACCAGCATGGACCAGGACGGCATGAAAAACGGCTTCGACCTCGGCGTCACCCGCGCCATCAGCGATGCGCTGGGCATTCCGGTGATTGCCTCCGGCGGCGTCGGCAACCTGCAGCACCTGGCCGACGGCGTGATCGAAGGCCACGCCAGCGCCGTGCTGGCGGCGAGTATTTTCCACTTTGGCGAATACACCGTTCCCGAGGCCAAGGCCTACATGGCGGCGCGCGGTATCGTCGTTCGCTAAACGCTACTGGACACCATGGCAGGCGCGCGGCACTCTTTGCGCTTGCCATGGATTCCGGTAGCCTTCATGTTCAAGACCTTGTTGCTCGCCCTCGCCAGTACCTCCGTGCTTATGGCCGGTGCTGCCCACGCCGAAGAACCGTCTGACGCCGCCCTGGTGTTGCTGACGGAAAACTTTCCGCCTTACAACATGGCGAAAAACGGCAAAAATTTCGCCAAGGACGAGAACATCGAAGGCATCGCCGTGGACATCGTCCGCGAGACTTTCAAGCGTGCCGGCATTTCCTACAACCTGACCCTGCGGTTTCCTTGGGAGCGAATCTACAAACTCGCCCTGGAAAAACCCGGTTACGGCGTATTCGTGATGGCGCGCCTGCCGGATCGCGAAGCCTTGTTCAAATGGGTCGGCCCTATCGGCCCTGATGATTGGGTGTTGTTGGCCAAGGCCGACAGCAAGATAGAGCTGTCGGACCTTGAGCATGCCCGTCGTTACAAGATTGGTGCCTACAAGGGCGACGCCATTGCCCAGACCCTGGAAAAACAGGGCCTCAACCCGTTGGTGGTGCTGCGCGACCAAGACAACGCGCAAAAGCTCATGGATGGCCAGATCGACCTGTGGGCCACCGGCGATCCTGCCGGGCGTTACCTGGCGCGCCAGGTCGGCGTAACGGGGCTCAAGACCGTGTTGCGCTTCAACAGCGCCCAGCTCTACCTCGCGCTGAACAAAGACGTGCCGGATGACGTGGTGACCAAACTCCAAGCGGCACTCGATCAGTTACGGGGCGAGGGTGTCCTCGAACAGATCATAGCCCGCTATCTCTAGTGTGGGCTGTGCTTCAAGGGGGTCTACTCCAGGCGCTTTCTCAGGCAGTGGCTCCACGCTGGGGTACTGGCTCATGTACACGTGCTCGCCGCTGTTGTAGCTCACAGTGTCTGATACCTGGCTGTCATCCAGGCGTAGCAGGCGGTATTCACTGTTCAGGATGGAGCCCGCAACGGCTATCTTCGGCGGCGCATAAGTGATGATTTCCAGCGCTGAGGCGTTGCTCCAACCTTTCGCCGAGTGCTGCGTATGCGTGAATTCACGGTCCAGCTGCGCCGAGAAACTCAGCGCGAATGCTCGAGTGTTTGCGGGCCATTGCTTGCTTAGTTCGACGCCGGTGCCAGTTGCCAGCACCCTGGTATTTTCTCCGATTTCGCCCTTCGTGGCTTTCCACGTAGAGGGGCGACTGGTCGCTTCGGTGTTGTGCTCAAAGCCGACGAAAACGTGACGATCAGTACGCTCCAACCGATAAGTGGGTGAGGTCTGCAGCTGCTCAATAGCGGTTAATTCCGGATCTTTTACGCAGAACCACGGCAGTTCGCACACCTTAATTATGGGGGTGGTCTCCTCCAGCATCGGGTTCTCATACCCGCTGAGAACGGGGAGTGGTGGTGCTTCGCTGGATTGCGCGGTGAGCGCCAGGCGCAGCGAATAGGCCAGGAGGCTTGGCTTGGTAGCGCTTTCACTGCCGATAAAGGTGCCAGGGGCCAAGTAAATTTCGCCGGCTGGTGCATCGGGCGGAGTAATCGACCAAGTGTTCAGGTTTTGGGTAGCGCCACTGCCTTTATCATCCCAGATCAGGTCGCCCACTTGGGCTGTTTGCACCAGATCTTCGCGTACGCAGCGCATGGCACTGGTCGAAGGTTTGTCATAGGCCACACCGCACACCAGCCCCATCGCGACATAGCCTTGCGGTGGCAGTGGGCGCCAGATGGATAAATTGCCTAAGGCCCCAGTTCCTTTATCGTGCCACACCAATTGGTAATCGAGCGGCGCGCGCAGGGCCGTGCCGTTGACCTTATTCACGTCGCTGACGACCGGGACGATCTTGCTCCGGTTGATATTGTCATGGTGACCAACCGCAACATCGCCCAAGGAGAAAAACGGGCTTAGTTCATCGGATGTTGTGCTGGGCCGCCAAAGGCCGACGTCTTTATGCGCGCCTGATCCCTTATCGCTCCAGAGCGGAAGAAACTCGCTGGTAAAGTTGATGAGCAGGTCGTTGAATTGCAGAGGCTTCATTGGAGGCTCTCCAGTTGATAGGAGTATCAACTATCGAAGAGCGAGCGCATTGCCGAGCTGTATTTATCTACGCAACGGAAGATAAATGCCGTTTTTCCCATGCCCGGCCATGGCCTGATTGCCACGTACGCTGATCATCAACTTGATATCAATCCAGTCGATGCCCTGGGCCTTGAGCTTGGGCAACTCGCGCTCCAATACCGCCAGGGTTTGCGGGTAAGGGTGGCCGATCATTACGGCTGAACCTTGTTTGTGCGCCAGTTTGATTGCGGTTTGCAGCTGCGTGGTGATCGCCGCTTCGGTGCGCTCGTCATCGAGGAATACATCCCGCGAGACATGCGCCAAGCCAATCTTCTGCGCCTCGGCGGCGGCGACGGTCTGTGCACTGGTGCGGCTGTCGACAAAGAACTTGTTGCGTCGTTGCAGCTCGGCCATCAGCCACGCCATGGCGGCCGGTTGGGCGGTCATGCGGCTGCCCATGTGGTTATTGATGCCGGCGGTGTAGGGCACGGCCTTGAAGGCGGCCTCCAGGCGTTTGCCGAGTTCTTCGATGGGCAAGTCGGGGTGCCAGGCGAACGGGCCGGTAGCCGGGTCCATGGGCATGTGCAGGATCACGATCTTGCCGGCCTTGTGCGCTTCGCGGGCGAATTCGGCGGCGTGGGGCGTGTCCGGCATGATCGCCATGGTCACCGGCCCAGGCAGGGCCAGCACGCGACGATCCCGGGGCAGGTTTTGCCCCAGGTCGTCGATGATAAGGGTCAGGTAGGCTTTATGCGGCTCGCCCGCAGGCGTCGCGTGGGCGACGCCTGCCAGGCTGCACAGCACAGCGATGATCAGGGCAAAACGCATATCAACGGCTGCGCGTAATGCTCAGGCCTTTAAGCAGGCTCAGCGCCTGGGCCAGTTGATAATCATCGTCCTGCGGCATCGGCTTGGCTTTGGTGGCGCTGCCGGTCGGCTGGTCGGCGCCGCCGTTGCCATTGCCCAGGTGGCCTTGCAGGTCGGCCTCTTTGTAGTACTCGCTGTCGATCTCGTTGGTGATCTTGGCTTTACGTACTTCGATGTCCGGCACGATGCCTTGGGCCTGGATCGAGCGACCGTTCGGCGTGTAGTACAGCGCCGTGGTGATCTTCAGCGCGCGCTCGTTGTTGAGCGGCAACACGGTTTGCACCGAGCCTTTGCCGAAACTGGTGGTGCCCATCAGTACGCCGCGTTTCTGGTCTTGCAAGGCGCCGGCGACGATTTCGGAGGCCGAGGCGCTGCCGCCGTTGATCAGCACAGCCAATGGCACGTTTTCGCTGAGGTCATTGCCGGTCGCTGAGAAGCGCAGTTCGGAGTTAGCGATACGGCCCTTGGTGTAGACGATCAGGCCTTTGGTGATGAAGTGGTCGACCACTTCCACCGCCGACTGCAACACGCCGCCCGGGTTGTTACGCAGGTCGAGCACGATGCCGTTGAGTTTCTTGCCGTTGTCTTTGCGCAGCTTGGCCAGGGCCTTGGCCACTTCGTCGCCGGTCTTGACCTGGAACTGGGTGATACGGATGTAACCGTAGCCCGACTCCAGCAGCTGGCTCTTCACGCTCTTGACCGTGATGGTCGCGCGGGCCAGGGTTACGTCAAACGGGTTGCCGCCGTCGCGCACCAAGGTCAGGGTGATTTTTTGGCCGAGCTTGCCGCGCATCTTGTCGACGGCTTCGGTCATGGACTGGCCACGGGTCGGCTGGCCGTTGATCTTCACGATCAAGTCGCCGGCCTGGATACCGGCCTTGGATGCTGGGGTGTCGTCGATCGGCGACACCACTTTGATCTGGCCGTCTTCGGAGCCGACTTCGATGCCCAGGCCGCCGAATTCGCCGCTGGTGCTTTCCTGCAGCTCAGCGAAATCTTCCGGGCCCAGGTAGGCAGAGTGCGGGTCGAGGTTGCTGAGCATGCCCTTGATGGCATTTTCCAGCAGGGTTTTATCGTCTACGGGTTCGACATAGGCTGCCTTGATCCGGTCCATGACCTCGGCAAAGGTACGCAGCTCGTCCAACGGCAGCGGGGCCTTGGTGGTCGCAGCCGTGGTCGCGGTCGTGGCGGCGGGTGCAGCTCCAGCGGCCTGGTCGGCAAAAGCCAGAGGCGCGCCGATCACCAGGGCGATCGTCAGGGCCAGCGAAGTGAGGCGGGACAAATGCAGCATGTCGAACGAACTCCTAATGTAGATGCGGCCCTATCCTTGGGAACGGCACCATTGTGCAGGGTCGCTCGGGCGGCCCTGCTGACGAATAGCGAAGTACAGCGCTGGCGTGTCCTGCCCACCACTGTTACCGACAGTGGAGATGGATTCGCCGGCTTTTACAACATCACCTGCCGACTTGAGTAAAGTCTGATTGTGGCCGTAAAGGCTCAAATAGCCATTACCGTGGTCAAGAATCACCAACAAACCCGCGCCCCGCAGCCAATCGGCAAACACCACACGGCCACCATGCACGGCATGCACCTGGCTGCCGGCGCCGGCGCTGATCATGACGCCATCCCACTTGGCGCGGGTGTCATCGCCACGGGTTTCACCGAAGCGTGCCAGTAGTCGACCATCAACGGGCCATGGAAGTTTGCCGCGCGCTGAAGCAAAAGGGCCGCCGAAGTTCTCGCCGGCGCTGGAAACCAGTGGCCCTGGGGCTGCGCGCGGCGGTTTACGGGGCGCCGGTGCGTCGGTGGTCGCTGCCAGTTCGGCCTCACGCTGGCGCTTTTTTTCCGCTTCCTGCTGGGCGATCAGCGCTTTCTGGCGCGCTTCTTCAGCCTCACGTGCCTGGCGGGCCAGGGTTTCTTCGATGGTTTTGAGCACTTTGCCGAGGTCGGCCTGGTCCTGCTCGCGTGCTTGGAGCTTGGCGTCGCGGGCTTTTACATCGTTATTGAGCTTGGCCAGTGCCAGCTGGCGCTCCTTACGTACCTTGTCCAGTTGGTCGCGCTGGGTGTCGAGGGCGCTTTTCTGGTCGAGCAGCTGGGATTGCTGGTCGGCAATTTCCTGTTCGACATTGGCCAATTGGCGCAGGGTTTCGTTAAAACCCTTAAGTTGCGCCAGGCGTGCCTTGCTCAGGTAGTCGTAATAGGTGAGGGTGCGCGCGAATTTTTCCGGGTTCTGCTGGTTAAGCAGCAGCTTGAGGTATTCCTGGCGGCCGCTCTGGTAGGCGGCGCGGGCCTGGATCGCGATCAGGCGTTGCTGTTCAACGCGTGCGCTCTGGAGTTTTTTTTTCTCAGCGTCGAGTCGCTCCAGTTCCGACTCGCTCTTCTTTAATTCTTTTTGCAGCTCCTGGACCTGCTTCTCGAGCTTGCCCATCTCGGTTTCCGTGCCGCGCAGGTCTTTCTGCACCCCGGATTTTTCTTCCTGGAGCTTGCCGAGCAGTTTTTTCAGCTCAGTAATGTCCTGACGCGTAGCGTCCAACTGTTGTTGGGTTTGTGCGCGCTCATCGGCAAACGCCGGTTGGAGCAGGCAGACAAGAGCGAGGGTAATCAAGGCGCGAAGCATAGAGGCGGGCGACACCAGGGAAAGGGACAGCCTAGTATGCCCGCCAAGCGCCGCAAAAAAAACGCCCAATTGGGGCTTGCGGGCAAGATAGGTGCCGAGTGGCGTTGGTGTGGCAAAAAGATATCCTCAAAAGCACCTTCCAACCCTGTGGGTGCTGGCTTGCCTGCGATGCGGACACCTCGGTGCTTCAGAGATACCGAGTTGATGCTATCGCAGGCAAGCCAGCTCCCACAGGGGCTTGCGGTGCGTCTCAGGGTCAAACCAGAATCGAAGTCCCGGTCATCTCTTTCGGCTTCTCCAACCCCATCAGCTTCAGCATGGTCGGCGCCACATCCGCCAGCACGCCGCCTTCACGCACTTTCAGGTCGCGCTTGCCGACATAGATGAACGGCACCGGCTCGGTGGTGTGGGCGGTGTGGGCTTGCCCGGTGGATTCGTCGGACATCTGCTCGCAGTTGCCGTGGTCGGCGGTGATCAGCGCTTCGCCGCCGACTTTCTCCAGGGCTTCGACGATGCGGCCGACGCACAGGTCCAGGCATTCCACGGCTTTTACGGCCGCTTCCAGGTTACCGCTGTGGCCCACCATGTCGCCGTTGGCGTAGTTGACCACGATCACGTCGTAACGCTGATTGTCGATGGCATCGACGATCTTGTCGGTGACTTCGGGTGCGCTCATTTCCGGCTGCAGGTCGTAGGTGGCGACTTTTGGCGACGGGATCAGGATGCGTTCTTCGCCCGGGAACGGTTCTTCACGCCCGCCGGAGAAGAAGAAGGTCACGTGGGCGTATTTTTCGGTTTCGGCGATGCGCAACTGGGTCTTGCCGTTTTTCGCCAGGTAGTCGCCCAACACGTTTTCCAGGCTGCCCGGGGCAAACGCCGAGGGGGCCGGAATGTTGGCGGCGTATTGGGTGAGCATCACGAACTCGACTTTCGGTTGGCGTGCGCGCTCAAAATCTTTGAAACCGGTATCGACGAACACGTGGCTCAGCTCACGGGCACGGTCGGCGCGGAAGTTCATGAACACCACGGCGTCGCCGTCTTCGACTTTCACCGGCTCGCCGAGGGTAGTGGCTTTGACGAATTCATCGCTCTCGCCACGCGCATAGGCGGCCTCCAGGCCTTCCTGTGCGGTGGCGGCGTTGAATTCGGCCTGGCCGTCGACGATCAGGTTGTAGGCCTGGGCCACGCGGTCCCAGCGGTTGTCACGGTCCATGGCGAAGTAACGGCCGACCAGGCTGGCGATGCGGCCCTTGCCGAGGGCGGCGAAGGTGGCGTCGAGCAACTCGATGGACGACTGCGCGCTTTTTGGCGGGGTGTCGCGGCCGTCGAGGAAGGCGTGCAGGTAGATCTTGTCGGCGCCGCGCTTGAACGCCAGCTCGGCCATGGCGACCAGGTGGTCCTGGTGGCTGTGCACGCCGCCGTCGGACAACAGGCCCATGAAGTGCACGGCCTTGCCGGCTGCGACTGCTTTATCCACCGCCGCGCAAATGGTCGGGTTCTCGAAGAACTCGCCGTCGCGGATCGATTTGGTCACGCGTGTGAAGTCTTGGTATACCACTCGTCCGGCGCCGAGGTTCATGTGGCCGACTTCCGAGTTGCCCATCTGGCCGTCCGGCAGGCCTACATCCATCCCCGAACCTGAGATCAAACCGTTGGGTACGGTGGCGGTGAGGCGGTCGAGTACCGGCTTCTTGGCCGAGTACACGGCGTTGTCGTGGTGGCTTTCACTGTGTCCGAAGCCATCGAGAATTATCAGGACCAAAGGTTTAGGCGTAGTAGTCATAGATCCTCTCGCGGCGGTAATAAAGGAAGGCAATCTAAAAGGGAGTAGCAGTCTAAAGCGAAGTTCCGACCACGTCACCGCTTTACGGGGGTTGGCCCCCCCTGACGGCTGTGTATACTTACCGCCATTTTAACGCCCTGGAACCTCCTTGATGGTTGATCACCTGATTGCATTTGCCACTGCCCACTACCTGCTCGCGGGTGCCTTCGTCATCCTGCTGGCGCTGCTGATCGCTCATGAAATGAGCCGCGGTGGCCGCAGCCTGAGCACGTCGGAGCTGACCGCGCTGGTCAACAAGGATGAGGCCGTTGTCGTGGATATTCGCCCGGTCAAGGATTTTGCCGCCGGCCATATCGTCGGCGCCCTGAACATTCCACAGGACAAGCTCATCGCACGCCTGGTCGAGCTGGAAAAACACAAAGGCAAGACCATTATTCTGGTCGACGCCCAAGGCCAGCACGCCGGGACCCACGCCCGCGAGATGCTCAAGGCTGGTTTCACCGCCGCCAAACTGTCCGGCGGTATCGGCAGTTGGAAGGCCGATAACCTGCCGTTGGTGAAGTGACATGAGTCAGGTTGTCGTTTACTCCAGCGATTGGTGCCCTTACTGCATGCGGGCCAAGGCCCTGCTTGAGAAAAAGGGCGTTGCCTTCGAAGAGATCAAGGTCGACGGCAAACCCCAGGTGCGCGCCGAAATGACCCAGAAGGCGGGGCGCACGTCCGTGCCGCAGATCTGGATCGGCGACAAGCATGTCGGTGGTTGCGATGACCTGTTCGCCCTGGAGCGCGCCGGTAAACTCGATGCGCTGCTGCTCGTCTGACTCCTAAACCCTAAAAGACCCCAAGATCAAGAAGGATCTGTGATGACTGACCAACAGAATACTGAAGCAGCAGAAACCCAAGGCCCACAATTCTCGCTGCAGCGGATCTACGTGCGTGACCTGTCGTTCGAGGCGCCGAAAAGCCCGGCCATCTTCCGTCAGGAATGGACTCCAAGCGTTGCGCTGGACCTGAACACCCGTCAAAAGGCACTGGAAGGTGACTTCCACGAAGTCGTGCTGACCCTGTCGGTCACCGTCAAGAATGGCGAAGAAGTCGCCTTCATCGCTGAAGTGCAACAGGCCGGTATCTTCCTGATCCAGGGCCTGGACGAAGCGTCCATGAGCCACACCCTGGGCGCGTTCTGCCCGAACATCCTGTTCCCGTATGCCCGTGAGACCCTGGACAGCCTGGTCACCCGTGGCTCGTTCCCTGCGCTGATGCTGGCTCCGGTGAACTTCGATGCCTTGTACGCGCAAGAGCTGCAGCGCATGCAACAGGAAGGTTCGTCGACCGTTCAGTAAGTCGACGCGGTAAAAATGTGGGAGCGGGCTTGTGTGGGAGCTGGCTTGCCTGCGATAGCATCACCCCGGTGTGACTGACACACCGAGGTGCCTGCATCGCGGGCAAGCCCGGCTCCCACACAAGCCCGCTCCCACATTTGTTTTTACGTGTTACTTGAAGCCGAGCTGGCGCCAGCCTTCGTAGACCGCGACGGCCACGGTGTTCGACAGGTTCAAGCTGCGGCAACCCTCGCGCATCGGCAAGCGCAGGCGATGGCCGTCGGGCAGTGCGTCGAGCACCTCGGCCGGCAGGCCACGGCTTTCCGGGCCGAACAGGAAGGCGTCGCCTTCGGCAAAGCTGGCATCATGAAACGGCCGCGAGCCCTTGGTGGTAAACGCGAACAGCCGTGGGTGGCCCAGGCTTTCCAGGCAACTGGCCAGATCGGCGTGGCGCTTGAGCGTGGCGTACTCGTGGTAGTCCAGCCCGGCGCGGCGCAGGCGCTTGTCGTCCATGTCGAAGCCCAGCGGCTCAATCAAATGCAGGTGGCAGCCACTGTTGGCGCACAGCCTGATAACGTTGCCGGTATTCGGCGGAATTTCTGGTTGAAAAAGGATGACGTGAAACATGCACGGCTCCGAAGGCAAAGATGCGCTGCATTCTACCCCTGAAGACGACCCAAGGCCGAAGCTATTGCCCAGGGTCTTGGGCTCAATGGTGATTGTCGGTTTGATGATCGGCCTGATGATTGGCCGCCTGACCACCCCGGAGCCGGTCGAATTGCAACAGGTAGAGCTGGCAAAGGACGGCGTGGTGGTGTGGTTCAACAGCGAGCCCAAGCTGCACGGCGAGCAGGTGGATGGCACCGTGGCGCTGCTGTTCGACGCGCAGGGCAAGGTGGCCAATGGGCAACTCAAGGTCAATGACAAGGACGTGAACTGGCGCATCCGCAAGACCGATAGCGGCTTGCTGCTCAACCTGGTGGCGGCTCGGCCGTTGCGCGGGGAATGGAAGGGAGAGAAGGCCGATGGCCGCTGGCGGCTTGAGATCCATCTCCAAGAGCAATAAAAGAGGGAATCCCCGGCCTGCCTGTACCGAGGTTCCCGAAACGGGTGTGGGGCACGACGCGATCCGCATCAAGCACCCCAGGTGTAAAGAGGGGATTCTCGGCCTGCCTGTACCAAGGTCCCCGAAACTGGGTAGTACAAGGGTTATTGCAGGGCGCGTGCCAGAGTTTGTAATTTGTGCCAAAAAATCACGCCATAAAGCGCAAAGCCCCGGAATACGGGGCTTTGGTGTTTTTGCTGTTCAAGGTTTTTTCAGCGTGGCTGATGTTTCAAGCGTTGGATCCATGCCCGATGCCGGTTCATGGTGCATTGAAGCGGTGCACTGCATCTGATCTGATCGTTCCCACGCTCCGCGTGGGAATGCATCGTGTGACGCTCCGCGTCACCAGTGCACAGACCTCAAGTTGCAGTGAGGCCTGGACGCGGAGCGTCCGGGGAGGCATTCCCACGCAGAGCGTGGGAACGATCAGTCAGCCCTCATCACCCTCATCTTCATCCCCGCCATCCACCTTCATCCCCAGCTCCTTGATCTTGCGCGTCAGGGTATTACGGCCCCAGCCCAGCAGCACGGCGGCGTCGCGGCGGCGGCCGGCGGTGTGCTTCAAGGCGGTTTCGATCATGATTCGCTCGAACGCCGGCACGGCGCTGTCGAGCAGGTTCGACTGGCCACGCGCCAAGGCCTGATCTGCCCATTGGCGCAGCGCCTGTTCCCAGTTGGTCACAGGGGCTGAGTCCTGCGGCAGGCTGAGCAGCTCCGGCGGCAGGTCGCTGATATGCACTTCGCGACCCGAAGCCATCACGGTGATCCAGCGGCAGGTGTTCTCCAGCTGGCGCACGTTACCTGGCCACGGCAGGTTCTTGAGGTATTCCTCAGTCTCGCTTTTCAGCAGCTTCGGCTCGACGGCCAGCTCTTGAGCGGCGCGGCTGAGGAAGTGGCGGGCCAGGGTCGGGATGTCTTCGCGACGGTCCGACATGCGTGGGATATGGATACGGATCACGTTCAGACGGTGGAACAAGTCTTCACGAAATTTGCCCGCGTGCACCAGGGTTTCGAGGTTCTGGTGGGTCGCCGCGATGATGCGCACGTCGACCTTGACCGGCGTGTGCCCGCCAACGCGATAGAACTCACCGTCGGCCAATACGCGCAGCAAGCGGGTCTGGGTGTCGGCCGGCATGTCGCCGATCTCATCCAAGAACAGCGTACCGCCGTCGGCCTGTTCAAAGCGGCCGCGACGCAGGTTGGCGGCACCGGTGAAGGCGCCTTTCTCATGGCCGAACAGCTCGGATTCCATCAAATCCTTGGGAATCGCCGCCATGTTCAGCGCGATAAACGGCGAGGCCGCCCGTGGGCTGTGGCGGTGCAGTGCATGCGCCACCAGCTCTTTACCGGTGCCCGACTCGCCGTTGATCAGCACGGTGATGTTGGAGTGGCTCAAGCGCCCGATGGCGCGAAACACTTCCTGCATCGCCGGCGCTTCGCCGATGATTTCCGGGGTGCGGGTCAGGGCGGGTGGGGCTTGCTGGTTCTGTTGTTCCTGGGCGTGCTGGTTGGCGCGCTTGACCAGCGCCACCGCCTCATCCACGTCGAACGGCTTGGGCAGGTATTCAAAGGCGCCGCCTTGATAGGACGCGACAGCGCTGTCCAGGTCCGAGTGCGCGGTCATGATGATCACCGGCAGGCGCGGGTGCTGCTCACGGATGCGCGCGAGCAAGTCCAGGCCACTGGCGCCGGGCATGCGGATGTCGGAGATGATCACGTCCGGCTGCTGGCGCGCCAGGCGGCTCATCACGCCGTCGGCGCTGTCGAAGCTCTGGGTGGTCATGCCTTCCTGTTGCAAGGCTTTCTCGAGGACCCAGCGGATAGAACGGTCGTCATCGACGATCCAGACAGTTTCACTACGGCTCATGTCGATGGGGCTCCTTGTTCCAGAGGCAGAAAGATCGAGAACGTGGTGTGGCCGGGATGGCTTTCACATTCGATCAAGCCCTGGTGCTGGCTGATGATGTTCTGAGTAATGGCCAGGCCCAGCCCGGTACCGTCCGGGCGGCCGCTGACCATGGGAAAGAAAATGGTTTCCTGCAGTTCCGCAGGAATGCCCGGGCCGTTGTCGATGATCTCGACTTTGGTCACCAGGCGATGGCGCACATGGCCGATGGTGAACTGGCGCAGGGCGCGGGTGCGCAGGCTGATGCGGCCCAGGCGCAGCTCGTTCTGGCTGCTGATGGCCTGCATGGCGTTGCGCACGATATTGAGCACCGCCTGGATCATCTGTTCGCGGTCGATCAACACGTCGGGAATGCTTGGGTCGTAGTCGCGCACCAGGGTGATGCAGCCTTGGCTTTCGGCCTCGACCAGTTGGCAGACGCGCTCCAGCACCTCGTGCACGTTGGTCATCGCCAGCGATGGCAACTTGTTGGAGCCGAGCATGCGGTCCACCAGGTTACGCAAGCGGTCGGCCTCCTCGATGATGACGTTGGTGTAGTCCTTGAGGTGCTCCTCCGGCAGTTCGCGGGCCAGCAGTTGCGCGGCGCCGCGAATCCCGCCCAACGGGTTCTTGATCTCGTGGGCCAGGCCACGCACCAGCATCTTGCTGGTTTCCTGCTTGGACAGCTGCGCTTCTTCCTTGGTGATGCGCAGCAGGCGGTCACGTGGGTGCACTTCGAGCAGCAGCAGGGTGGTGCCGTTGCTCAGGATCGGGGTCACGGCGTAGTCGACCGTCAGCGTCTGGCCGGTGAGGGCGGTGAGCATCGCTTCGCGCTTGGTGAACGGGTGTGCCTGCTCCACCGCCTGGCGCAAAGAACTCAAGGCTTCGGCCGACTCGGTGAACAATTCGCTGATGAACTGCCCATGGCTGCGCTGGCCGCTGATGGCCAGGAGCATCTCCGCCGCCGGGTTCATGTACTCAAGACGCAGGTCGTCATTGAGCAGAATGGTCGCGGTGGTCAGGTTGTCGAGTAACAAACGGTGCAGTGCATCGCTGATGGTCATCAGGACCTCTTTTGGAGCAAGGCGCGGGCTTGAGGCACACGCTGATACAAGGAAAATGCAAAAACCAAACCAAGGCTCCGAAAAGAAGCGTTAAACCCCTGAAATAGGGGTTTAAGGCGCGAAACTGTGGCGTTCTGCCAGCTTGATCGGGAAGAATCGAACCAAAATGGGCTGGGCAGATGGGAAGCGTGCAGGCTATCGCACCAATATAGTGCGGTTTTGTGAAACCTGTTCAGGAAGTGAGGGCTGGCGATGAATTGGCATGAGTATCTAGGTCAATGTGGGAGCTGGCTTGCCTGCGATAGCAGTATTGAATGTGCCGACGCTATCGCAGGCAAGCCAGCTCCCACAGTTCTGATTGGGTTTGCAGTCTTTAACCTTTGTAGATGCACAGCTCAGCGGTGGCGCGGATCATCGCCAGCTGGCGCATTGGTTCGTTCTGTGGCTCATGGACGGCTTGCGTCACCCATTGCGGGCACTGTGGGTCGGTGCGCTGTGGGGTGAAGTCCGCAAGCTGCTGGAGCAGGCGTTTTTGCAGTTGATCCAGCTGCGGACGAATCTGCTTCACCAGGTCCGGGCGCGGGTTGTCGGGCGCTTTGCCTTGGAACTGCCAGTCGGATAGATGGGTGTATTGCACCAACTTATTGGCTTCGATCTGCGCCGAGAAAAATTGCTCGGCGGCGGCGGGGTCCAGTTTGTAAGTAGGCGCCTGGGCGACGACGCTGGCGATCACTTCCTGTTCGCGCTTCTTGTCCTCTACGGGCTTGTGGCTGTCCCATTTGCTCAGGGCAACCTGGTCGGCGATCTCCAGGCGCTCGGCGATGCTGTTGAGCAGAGGCTCCAGGGTGGGCGGCGCGGCGCTCGCACTGGCGCTGATAAATAACAAAGCGAACACAAGTCGATGTTTCAAAGCAGATCTCCTGTGGGAGCTGGCTTGCCTGCGATGCGGGCAACTCGGTACAGCAGGTATACCCAGCTGATGCTATCGCAGGCAAGCCAGCGCCCACATGTTGATTGGGTTTGCAGGTTGGGGGCGGTGTCAGTCAGAGGCTACCTTAACTTGCGTGCTTGCCTACAGGTGAGCCAGAATCCGCCGGCTTGTACGGCTGGCTTGTCGTCTTTAAGGTTGCTCGGTCGCTGCTCATCAGCGATCAGGTTTAGTAGCCTGGATTCGAATTGTAGGTCGTGCATTCTCCATCAATCAGATTTCCCAAATCTGTGCTTGATGGTGGCTGTGCGCAGGGCATCCTCGGATGCGCCGGGCTTCTACATTCACCGGTCTACTAACCTGCGCACAGCCGCCACCCTTTCGTTTAGTAGCGAAGCGAAGGCGGCCTCATTGAGGAATGTAGAAAATGTTCAAACCAACCCCAAATCCACCTCCATCCGTCTTCACCATCGATCCCGGTAGCGACGACGAGTCCCTGCTGGTCAACAGCTTCGAAGCCTTCTCCTCGGTCAGCACCTTGTTGCTTGATTTGTCCGAGGCGCTGGAAGGCAAACACCGCGATACGGTTCTGGCGATTCACCAGCTCAGTGCCTTGGGCACCTTGATGATTGCCAAGATGCTCGACCGCCACGCCCCGGCCCGCTGAACCCCAGGCAAAAAAAAGACCTCCCGAAGGAGGTCTTTTTTCATCACGCCACGTTAAGCAGCGCTACCGGATCAGCAGCTGTAGTACAGCTCGTATTCCAGTGGGTGTACGAAGGTGCGTACTTTGATTTCTTCTTCGCTTTTCAGCTCGATGTAGGCATCGATGAAGTCGTCGCTGAATACGCCGCCTTTGGTCAGGAACGCACGGCCCTTGTCCAGCTCTTCCAGGGCTTCTTTCAGGCTGCCGCACACTTGTGGGATCTCTTTGGCCTCTTCAGGCGGCAGGTCGTACAAGTTTTTGTCGGCGGCGTCGCCTGGGTGGATCTTGTTCTGGATACCGTCCAGGCCAGCCATGACCAGGGCAGCGAAAGCCAGGTACGGGTTAGCTGCTGGGTCCGGGAAGCGCGCTTCGATACGGCGAGCGCGTGGGCTGGACACGTAAGGAATACGGATCGAGGCGGAACGGTTGCGAGCCGAGTAGGCCAGCATTACCGGCGCTTCGAAACCTGGGACCAGACGCTTGTAGGAGTTGGTCGACGGGTTGGTGAAGCCGTTCAGGGCCTTACCGTGCTTGATGATACCGCCGATGAAGTACAGGGCGGTGTCGGACAGGCCGGCATAACCTTCGCCAGCGAAGGTGTTCTTGCCATCTTTGGCGATGGACAGGTGAACGTGCATACCCGAACCGTTATCGCCATACAGCGGCTTAGGCATGAAGGTAGCGGTACGGCCGTAGGCATCAGCCACGTTGTGTACGCAGTACTTCAGGGTCTGAACTTCGTCAGCCTTGGCCACCAGGGTGTTGAACTTCACACCGATTTCGTTCTGGCCGGCAGTCGCCACTTCGTGGTGGTGAACTTCGATGACCAAGCCCATTTCTTCCATGGCGTTGCACATGGAGGTACGGATTTCGTGGTCGTGGTCGAATGGCGGAACTGGGAAGTAGCCACCTTTGATGCCTGGACGGTGGCCTTTGTTGCCGCCTTCGATGTCCTGGTCGGACATCCACGAACCTTGTTCAGAGAAGATCTTGAACATGGAGCCGGAGATGTCGGACTTGAACTTGACCGAATCAAAGATGAAGAATTCTGGCTCTGGGCCAACGAATACGGTGTCGCCGATACCGGTCGACTTCAGGTATTCCTCGGCACGCTTGGCGATCGCACGTGGGTCGCGGTCGTAGCCTTGCATGGTCGAAGGCTCGATCACGTCGCAGACGATGATCAGGGTTGGGTCTTCGGTGAACGGGTCGAGAACGGCAGTGCTGTCGTCCGGCATCAGGATCATGTCGGAAGCTTCGATGCCTTTCCAGCCAGCAATGGAGGAACCGTCGAACATTTTGCCTTCTTCGAAGAAAGCATCATCCAGCGCGTCGCGAGCCGGCATGGTCACGTGGTGCTGAGTACCTTTAGTGTCCGTGAAGCGCAGATCAATCCATTTAACGTCATGATCTTTGATGAGTTGAACCGACTTCGACATGGTGTCCTCCGGGTGGCTTCGGGCTGGGGTAGTGGAGTTAGCCCTTAGAATGTGGGTGATGCCGGCGCGAATACTCGACCAAGGCAACCTGCCTCACAAGAGAGCAAATTGCATGCCAGTGCGCCAACATGGCCTTTTTGCCTCAAAATGGCCCCTATAACGGTGCAATCCGCTGAAGCGGAATAATTAACGCACTGCAATGTAGCGTTAATTTGCGCAAATGACCCGTTTTGGTGCGCGGTATCGTCAATGCATATTAACTGGTTAAACCTTGAGCGATTTCCGCTATAATCCGCGCCCCCCTTTTTCAGCAGGCCCGGCGCGCGCTGTTTCCATGAAATTAATCGTTAAAGTGTTCCCCGAGATCACCATCAAAAGCCGACCGGTACGGATGCGTTTCATCCGTCAGTTGGCCAAGAACATCCGTGCCGTGCTCCGTGACTTGGACCCGGCTGTGGTGGTGAACGGCGTGTGGGACAACCTCGAGCTGGAAACCCGTGTCACCGACGCCAAAGCCTTGAAGGACATGACCGAGCGCCTGAGCTGCATGCCGGGCATCGCGCATTTCCTGCAGGTGGATGAGTACCCGCTGGGCGACTTCGACGACATCACCGAAAAGTGCAAACTGCATTTCGGCACAGAGTTAGAAGGCAAGATTTTTTCGGTGCGCTGCAAGCGCGCCGGCAAGCACACCTTCACCTCCATGGACGTCGAGAAATACGTCGGCAGCAAGCTGCGTCGCGAGTGCGGCGCCGCCGGAATTTCCCTGAAAGCGCCGCAAATTGAAGTGCGCATGGAAATTCGCGACCAACGGTTGTTTGTGATCCACAGCCAGCACAACAGCATTGGCGGCTACCCGTTGGGCGCCCTGGAACAGACCCTGGTACTGATGTCCGGCGGTTTCGATTCCACAGTGGCGGCCTACCAGATCATGCGCCGCGGCCTGATGAGCCACTTCTGCTTCTTTAATCTGGGCGGGCGTGCACACGAATTGGGCGTGATGGAAGTCGCGCATTTTATCTGGAAGAAGTACGGCAGCTCCCAGCGCGTGCTATTCGTAAGCGTGCCGTTCGAGGAAGTGCTGGGCGAAATTCTCGGCAAAGTCGATAACAGTCATATGGGCGTAGTATTGAAGCGTATGATGTTGCGCGCTGCGTCCCGAATCGCCGATCAGTTGCAGATCGACGCGCTGGTGACCGGCGAAGCGATCTCCCAGGTTTCCAGCCAGACGCTGCCGAACCTGTCGCTGATTGACTGCGTGACCGAAAAGCTGGTGCTGCGCCCGCTGATTGCCAGTCACAAGCAGGACATCATCGACCTGGCCGAAGAAATCGGCACGGCGGATTTCGCCAAGCACATGCCTGAATATTGCGGGGTCATCTCGGTGAACCCCAAGACCCACGCCAAGCGCAACCGCGTGGAGTACGAAGAACAACAGTTCGACATGGCGATTCTGGAGCGTGCGCTCGAGAACGCCAAAATGGTCCCGATCGATCGCGTAATCGACGAACTGGGCCAAGACGTGCAAATCGAAGAAGTCAGCGAAGCCCTGGCCGGCCAGATTGTCGTCGACATCCGTCACCCGGATGCCGCGGAAGATGAGCCGCTGGAAATCACTGGCATCGACGTGCAAGCGCTGCCGTTCTACGCATTGAACGCGCGTTTCAAGGAACTGGATAACAGCCGTCAGTACCTGCTGTATTGCGACAAAGGCGTGATGAGTCGCCTGCATGCCCACCATTTGCTCAGTGAGGGGCATGCCAATGTGCGCGTTTATCGACCGAGCTAAGAGCCCGGGGCTGTTTGCCTGTGGCCTGCGTCACCGGCCCCCCGACTCTGCCGTCAAGCTGTAACGGCAAGGCCTGACTCTACTGTTAATCGCTGCCACGACCTGTCAGCACACCGAATCCTCTGATCGAGATACACAAGTGATCGAAAATCTACGTAACATCGCCATCATTGCTCACGTTGACCATGGTAAAACCACCCTGGTAGACAAACTCCTGCGTCAATCCGGCACCCTGGAGCGCAACGAGCTCAACGACGAGCGCGTGATGGACTCCAACGACCAGGAAAAAGAGCGCGGTATTACCATCCTGGCTAAAAACACCGCTATCAACTGGAACGGCTACCACATCAACATCGTGGACACCCCGGGCCACGCCGACTTCGGCGGTGAAGTTGAACGTGTAATGTCGATGGTTGACTCCGTTCTGCTGCTGGTTGATGCCCAAGACGGCCCTATGCCGCAAACCCGTTTCGTGACCAAGAAGGCTTTCGAAGCCGGCCTGCGTCCGATCGTGTGCATCAACAAGGTTGACCGTCCAGGCGCGCGTCCGGACTGGGTTCTGGACCAGATTTTCGACCTGTTCGACAACCTGGGTGCAACCGAAGAGCAGCTTGATTTCCAAGTGATCTACGCCTCTGCCCTGAACGGTATTGCCGGTCTGGAACACACCGCCATGGCGGAAGACATGACCCCGCTGTACCAGGCGATCGTTGACCACGTTCCACCGCCGAAGGTTGACCGTGAAGGCCCGTTCCAGATGCAAATCTCGGCACTGGACTACAACAGCTTCCTGGGTGTTATCGGCGTTGGCCGTATCGCTCGTGGTAGCGTCAAGCCGAACACTCCGGTTGTTGCTATCGGTGCCGACGGTAAGAAGCGTAACGGTCGTATCCTGAAACTGATGGGTCACCACGGTCTGCACCGTATCGACGTTGAAGAAGCTTTCGCAGGCGACATCGTGTGCGTCAGCGGTATGGACTCGCTGTTCATCTCCGACACCCTGTGCCAGCCGGACACTGTCGAGGCGATGAAGCCTCTGACCGTTGACGAGCCAACCGTTTCCATGACCTTCCAGGTAAACGACTCGCCTTTCTGCGGTAAAGAAGGCAAGTTCGTGACTTCCCGTAACATCAAGGAACGTCTGGACAAAGAGCTGCTGTACAACGTTGCACTGCGCGTTGAAGAAGGCGACTCGGCTGACAAGTTCAAGGTTTCCGGCCGTGGTGAGCTGCACCTCTCGGTACTGATCGAGACCATGCGTCGCGAAGGCTTCGAAATGGGCGTTGGTCGTCCGGAAGTGATCATCCGTCAGGTTGACGGCGTGAAGCAGGAACCGTTTGAAGACGTGACCATCGACACCCCGGAAGAATCCCAGGGCAAAGTCATGGAAGAGATGGGCCTGCGTCGCGGCGACCTGACCAACATGGTGCCGGATGGCAAAGGCCGTGTGCGTCTGGAATACAACATCCCTGCTCGTGGTCTGATCGGTTTCCGTAACCAGTTCCTGACCCTGACCAACGGTGCTGGCATCCTGACCTCGATCTTCGATCGCTACGACACCATGAAGTCCGGCGACATGTCCGGCCGTCAGAACGGTGTTCTGGTATCGGTAGAAACCGGCAAGGCGCTGACCTACTCCCTGGAAACTCTCCAGGCGCGTGGCAAGCTGTTCGTTGAACACGGTCAAGAGATCTACAACGGTCAGATCGTTGGTCTGAACAGCCGTGACAACGACATGGGCGTCAACCCAACCAAAGGCAAGAAGCTCGACAACATGCGTGCTTCGGGTAAAGACGAAACCATCGCTCTGGTTCCACCTGTTCGCTTCACCCTGGAACAGGCTCTGGAATTCATCCAGGACGACGAGCTGTGCGAAGTTACGCCTAAGTCGATCCGCCTGCGTAAGAAGATCCTGGACGAAGGCGAGCGTACCCGCGCTGCCAAGAAAGCCAAGAACTGAGTTAACTCAGGCTGAATGAAAAACGCCCCCGGTCGAAAGGCCGGGGGCGTTTTTTTATGCCTGATCGTTCCCACGCTCTGCGTGGGAATGTAGCTCTGGACGCTCCGCGTCCGCTCTTAAAAGAGGCGTTCCCACGCAGAGCGTGGGAACGATGATCAGAACTTATCGAGGGTCTTGAACTTAGTCTCGCGCACCACTTCCTTCGGCTTATACGCGCAATACCCAGGCCGCGGGCCGATTTTCGGGTGGTTGCGGCAGGTATCCGGGCGCTTGTCATAAATAGTGCAGAAGCGCGTCTTACGATCCAGGTACAGGCAATCGTTGTTGCTCATGCGCTGCAGGGTAAAAATTTCGGATTTGGAGTTGTAGCGCTCGACGATGCCTTCCTTCTGCAAACGCTTGGCGATGTTCTTCGGCGGGTCGCCGCGTTCGAACTCGTCAACGATGCCAATGCGGATCAGGTCCTTGATCTTCACCTCAACCGGCAGCGTGCAGCAGCTGGACACGCAGCCACCGCACATGTGGGCGGAATATTTCTGCCAGGTCTCGAGACGGTCGAGTTCCGCGGCGGCGATCAGTTGAGGCTTCATCAGGGTTCCAAGGTGGGGCTATATCCGGGCGCGCGATAATACCGGGATTGATGATTTTTTGAACAATATTTTGCGGTTTTCAGCCCGAAGGCTGCTCAAGCGCCGTTCGGGCACGACCCCTGCATCAATTTCCCGCAAAGGTGAATGAGTTAAAAAACTGCCGAACCAGCACGTCCGCCGTCTGTCAGACCGACTAGGCTCTAGCAACTCCTTCAATCTCGCCCGAGGTCGCACCGATGTCTCAGGAACCGCTTGCACGAGAAGCAGAGGTAGCCGCATTCCGCGATGCTGTCTTGACCAAACTCACCTACGCGGTGGGCAAAGACCCCGACCACGCCTTCGACCACGACTGGTTTGAAGCCATTGCCCTGGCCGCGCGCGACCAGATGGTCGACCATTGGATGGACCATACACGGCGTATTTACCGCAAAGGCCAGAAGCGGGTTTATTACCTCTCTCTCGAATTCCTGATCGGTCGTTTGCTCTACGACAGCCTGAGCAACCTTGGCGTGCTGGAGATCGCGCGCGAAGCACTCTCCGAACTGGGAGTCGACCTGGAGCGCATCCGCCTGCTGGAGCCCGACGCGGCGCTCGGCAACGGTGGCCTGGGCCGCTTGGCGGCATGCTTTATGGAAAGCATGTCGACCCTGGGCATTGCCGGCCACGGGTATGGCATTCGTTATGAGCACGGCCTGTTCCGCCAGGCGATTGTTGATGGCTGGCAGCAGGAACAGACCGAGCGCTGGCTGGACTTTGGTAACCCATGGGAATTCGAGCGGGCCGAAGTGATTTACCCGATCGGCTTTGGCGGCAGCGTCGAAACCCTGCCGGACGCCTCCGGCAAGCTGATCCAAGTGTGGACGCCCAGTGAAACCGTGCGCGCGGTTGCTTATGACACCCCAGTCGTCGGCTGGCGTGGCGCCAGCGTCAACACCCTGCGCCTGTGGCGTGCACGCGCCGTGGAAGACCTGCACCTGGAACGTTTCAACGCCGGTGACCACTTGGGCGCCGTCGCCGAAGTCGCCCGCGCCGAAAGCATCTCGCGAGTGCTTTACCCGGCCGACAGCACCGAAGCGGGGCAGGAACTGCGCCTGCGCCAGGAATACTTCTTCGTCGCCGCCTCCTTGCAAGACTTGCTGCGCCGCCACAAAAACATGCACGGCTCGGTATTGAGCCTGGGCGAGCACGCCGCCATCCAGCTCAACGACACTCACCCCTCGATTGCCGTGGCTGAGCTGATGCGCCAACTCGTCGACCTGCATGACATTCCGTGGGAAGCCGCGTGGGATGTGACGGTTGAAACCCTTTCCTACACCAACCACACCTTGCTACCCGAGGCATTGGAAACCTGGCCTGTGGGCCTGATGGAACGCATGCTGCCCCGGCACATGCAGATCATCTACCTGATCAACGCCCAGCACATCGACTCGCTGCGCGCCAAAGGCATTCACGACTTTGACGTGCTGCGCGCCGTGTCGCTGATCGAAGAAGACAACGGCCGCCGTGTGCGCATGGGCAACCTGGCGTTCCTGGGCTCCCACAGCGTCAACGGCGTGTCCGGCTTGCACACCCAACTGATGCGCAGCACGGTGTTCTCCGAAATGCACAAGCTGTACCCGGAGCGCATCAACAACAAAACCAACGGCATCACCTTCCGCCGCTGGCTGTACCAGGCCAACCCCAAGCTCACCGAGATGCTGGTGGAAGCGCTGGGCCCGGACATTCTCGACACCATGGAAACCCGCCTGACGGAGCTGGAAACCTTCGCCGAGAAGCAGTCTTTCCGCAAAGCCTTCGCCGATCAGCGCCTGCACAGCAAGCGCGCGCTGGCCGAGATCATCCACGAGCGCCTGGGCATCTCCGTCAACCCGGCGGCGATGTTCGACGTGCAGGTCAAACGCATCCACGAATACAAACGCCAGTTGCTCAACCTGCTGCACACCGTGGCGCTGTACCAGGCGATACGCGCCGAGCCGGGCACTGACTGGGTGCCACGGGTGAAGATCTTCGCGGGCAAGGCCGCCGCGAGTTATCACCAGGCCAAGTTGATCATCAAGTTGACCAACGACATCGCCCGCACCGTGAACAACGACCCCACCGTGCGCGGCTTGCTCAAGGTGGTGTTCCTGCCCAACTACAACGTCAGCCTGGCGGAAAGCATCATCCCGGCGGCAGATTTGTCGGAGCAGATCTCCACGGCGGGCTTCGAAGCCTCGGGCACCAGTAACATGAAGTTCGGCCTCAACGGCGCGCTGACCATCGGCACCATGGACGGCGCCAACGTGGAGATGCACGAGCGCGTGGGCGCTGATCACATGTTTATTTTCGGCCTCAGTGCGCAGCAGGTGGAAGCCCGCAAGCACGCCGGTGAATTCAACGCCGGGCCGGAAATTGCCGCCTCCCATCGCCTCAACGATGTGCTGCAAGCGATCCGGGGCGGGGTGTTCTCGCCGGATGATCCGGGCCGTTATGTGGGTTTGATCGATGGCCTGATCGACTACGACCGTTTCCTGGTGTGTGCCGACTTCGACTCCTACTGGGATGCCCAGGCACGGGTCGAGGCGCATTGGCATGACTCCAAGGCGTGGTGGCGTTCGGCGGTGCTCAATACGGCGCGGATGGGGTGGTTCAGCTCGGATCGCACGATCCGCGAATACGCCACCGAGATCTGGAAAGCCCTCGACTAAACACCGCTGATCCAAGTGTGGGGGCGGGCTTGCCCGCGATAGCGCAGTGTCAGTTTGCAAATATGTCGACTGATACACCGCTATCGCGGGCAAGCCCGCTCCCACATTAGTGCTGCGTCGATATACTAGCCCCCGGTTTGCCCGCCTCGGGCTGCTTAGGGATATCGACTATGCAATGGATCTTCATGCTGATTGGCCTGGTGCTCGGCTGGACACTCGATGAGTCGTTCACCGATGCCGGTTTCGGTGCGCTATTGGGCTTGGGCATTGGCCAGGCGATTCGCCTGTCGAGGCTGTCCGCCCAAGCGGACCAGCAAGCTCGTCAGTTGGAGACCACGCAGAAGGCGCTGATAGCGCTGGGTGAGCGCCTGCGGCAGCTGGAAGTGCCCGCGCCGATTAGCAGCGTGATTGTTGAAACCCCTCTCCCTGAACCCGTACCTGTGGTTGAAAAGCCCGAACTTGTTTGGGAGCTGCCCGCCGAACTGGCGCCTGTCGCCACAGTGGCCGAAACCAGCCAGCCGCTGTCGGATGACGTCTGGGCCCCAGCGCCGACGCCAACACCTAAAGAACCTGCCATTCCCCGTGGCCCCAACCTGATCGAGCGCGCCATCAGTGGCGCACGCACTTGGTTGTTTGGCGGTAACACCGTGCTGCGCGTTGGCGTGGTGCTGTTGTTTCTCGGCCTGGCATTTTTGCTGCGCTATGCCACCGAAGGTGTGGTGGTGCCGATCGAACTGCGTTACGCCGGCGTTGCCGCTGCCGCCATCGGCCTGCTGGGCCTGGGTTGGTGGTTACGGCTGCGCAACAGCAATTACGGCCTGATGCTGCAAGGCACCGGGATTGCCGTGTTGTACCTGACGGTGTTTGCCGCGATGCGCTTGCACCCATTGATCGACCCGAGCGCTGCGCTCGGCCTGTTGGTGGCGGTCACGGTGTTCTCGGCGATCCTGGCGATCACTCAGGACGCCCTTGGCCTTGCGTGCGCGGCAGCGCTGGGTGGGTTTGCCGCGCCGATTCTTACGTCCACCGGCGCCGGTAACCATGTGGCGCTGTTCAGCTATTTTGCGTTGCTCAACGCCGGCATCCTCGCCATCGCCTGGTTCAAGGCCTGGCGCTTGCTCAACCTGATCGGGTTTGTCGGCACCTTCGGCATCGGTTTCGCCTGGGGCCTGCGTTCGTACACACCGGAACTGCTGTGGAGCACCGAGCCGTTTCTGATCCTGTTTTTCCTGATGTACTTGGCCATTGGCCTGTTGTTCGCCCGACGTAAGTTGCAAGAGATGGGCGATGCCCCCGAAGACCGTCATGCGCTGCTGCGCTGGTCGGCGGCCAAGGGCGATTATGTCGATGGCAGCATGCTGTTCGGCCCGCCGCTGGTGGGCTTCGGCTTGCAGTTCGCCTTGGTGCAGCATTTGGAATTTGCTGCCGCGTTCAGTGCGCTGGGCTTAGGGCTTATCTACATGGGCCTGGCGCGGTTGCTCAGTGGCGGTCGCGCCTTGCTGCTGGCGGAAACCTGCCTGGCCCTGGGGGTGATCTTTGCCAGCCTGGCGATTCCGCTGGGCCTTGATGCGCGCTGGACGGCGGCGGCGTGGGCGGTGGAGGGCGCGGGGATCTTCTGGCTCGGCTTGCGCCAACAGCGGCCGCTGGCGCGGGCATTTGGCCTGTTGTTGCAGTTGGGTTCGGCGCTGGCGTTCCTCAGCGAACTGCGCGTAGGCGAACTGACCTTGCTCGACGGTGCACCGCTGGGCGCGCTGTTGCTGGGTGCGGCGCTGCTGTTCAGCTTCGATCAGTTGCGCAAGGCATCGACCGAACAGGCGGCGCACTGGGAGCGCAAAGGCCTGCCCGTGCTGGCGAGCTTGGGCCTGAGCTTTTTGTACCTGCTTGCACCGTTGCTGCTGCTGACCCAAGGCACCGCCGTCAGTTGGGCAATCGCGGGTCTTGTGACGCTGTTTGTCGGCCTGCGCATCGGCTCGCGCACCTTCCTGTTCACCGCCTTCGGCGTGCAATTGCTTGGCGGTGCGTTGTTCCTGTTGCGCTTGCAGGGCGGTGATGGGGCGGCGGTATTCAGCGCCGGGTGGACCGGCTTATTGACCGCCTCGCTGATCGGCCTGGCGTTGGTCGGCGGCATGCTGATGGCCGCGCGCGATGACCTGGTGCGTAGCGATGTGCGGCTGCTGCGCGGGCTGTCGGTGGTGCTGCTCGCCGGTTTGGTGCTGATCAACCTCGCAGTGCTGTTTGTGTTGCCATGGGAAAGCGCCAGCGGCGTATGGGCGGCCAGCGGTTTGCTGATTATCTGGCTGAGCCTGTACTTGCAGCAGCGCGTGAGTTTCGTGTTTGGGTTGCTGCTGCAACTGATCGGCGGCGCTTCGTTCCTGTTGGCGGTGCCGCAGTTGCTCGGGCCGTTGAGCAGCGAGGGCTTGCGCCCAATGGCGCACAGCGGTTTTTGGACGCCAATGGTGCTGGGCCTGGCCGCGATGGTGGGCGCCTGGCGCTTGCAGCGTGAACCGCATGCGCCGGTGTTTGCCGTGTTGAAGCTGCAACGCTTGTCCGACCTGCTGCTGGTATGGGGCGCGGCCTGGTGGACGCTGGCGCTGATCGGGGAAGCGTTGCGGTTTATCCCGCAGGCGCTGCAGGGGCCATTTTTGCTCGGTATCGCGGCGATTAGCGTGGCGATCTGGGCAGTGCTGGCCGAACGTTTGCGCTGGGCATCGCTGGGCATGCTGTGCGCCTTGCTGATGCCGGCGGCGGGTGTGGTGTTGCTGGTGTCTGCCCATGACTACTACCACCCGGCGGCGCAGTACGGCTGGCTGGCTTGGTTGGCGGTGTTCGTTGTGCATTTCCTCTCGCTGCGCCGTTTGGCTGCGCGGGTGCCGGGCAACGTATTGAGCATCGCCCACGTGCTCGGCTGCTGGATGTTGATCGGCGTGCTGGCGCTGGAGCTGCGTTACGGCCTGCTGATGCTGTCGAGCGAATACAACGCCTGGCGCTGGTTGGGTTGGGCGATTCTGCCAAGCCTGTACCTGGTGCTGGCGGCTGCGCCTCGCAGCTGGCCGTGGCCGGTGTCGGCGTATCCGCGTGAATACCGCGTGCTGGCCGCGTTGCCGCTGGCGGTATTGATGCTCGGCTGGTTCTGGCTGGCGAATATTTTCAGCGACGGCACCGCTGAACCGCTGCCGTACGTGCCGCTGCTTAACCCGCTGGACCTGGGCCTGCTGTTCGCATTGCTGGGTATTTACCTGTGGTCGCGCAGTGTTGCGCCGCAGCGTGGGCCGCGTGCCGAGCTAGTCGCCCAAGGTGTCGCGGGGGCTTCGCTGTTTGCCTTCTTCACCGCCTTGGTGATGCGCACCGCCCACCACTGGGCGGGTGTGCCGTTCCAGCTGGATGCGTTGCTGGCGTCCATGTTGGTGCAGGCCGGCCTGTCGATTGTGTGGACCCTGATCGCCCTCGGCCTGATGATCGGCGGCCACCTGCGCCATCGTCGCGAAGTGTGGTTGATCGGCGCGGCGTTGATTGCAGTGGTGGTCGCCAAGCTGTTCTTTGTCGAGCTGAGTAACCGTGGCGGGCTGGCGCGGATTGTGTCGTTTATCGGCGTGGGCGGGCTGTTGCTGGTGGTGGGCTACTTTGCACCACTGCCGCCCAAGCGTGCCGAGCCTGTGTTGGAAACTGAAGGAGCATCCTCTTGATCGGTAAGTTGAGCGTAATCGCGGTGGGCTTGTGTACGACGTTGTCGGTATGGGCGCAGGAAACGCCCGCCGACTTCACCACGCAGGTGCCGTTGGCGGTGAGTGGCAACGGCCCTTGGTATCGCCTGGAGTTGCCGCTGTCTGTGCAATTGAGCGCGCGCCAGGCCGATCTGAGCGATGTGCGCGTGTTCAATGCCGCCGGTGAGCCTCAGGCGTATGCGTTGTCGCGCCAATCAGCGCAACGCACCGAAAGCCGCAATGTGGCCGATGTGAAGTGGTTCCCGCTGTACGCCGCCGACACCCGCGAAAGCGTGCCGGACGTGGTGATGAAATCCACTGCTGAAGGCACGCTGCTCGAGGTGCGCCCGTCCAAGGCCGGCAAGCAAGTACTGCGTGGCTGGGTGCTGGACGCCAGCGCGATCAAGGCGCCGTTGCAGCAACTGAGCCTGGACTGGAGCCGCGAACAGGACGGCTTCCAGCGTTTCAGCATTGAAGCCAGTGACGACTTGCAGCACTGGGAATCCTGGGGCGATGGCCAGGTGGCGCGCCTGTCGTTTGCCGACGAGCGGGTCGAGCAGCATGACGTGAGCTTGCCGGGGCAATCGGCGCGTTACCTGCGCTTGGTGTGGCAAGGCCAGGTCGCGCCGACGCTGACCTCGGCCAAGCTTGTGAGCGCCACCAGCAGCAGTCTGCCGATGCCGTTGGTGTGGTCGCAGCCGTTGTCGGGTACGCGACTCAAGGCCGGGGAATACAGCTGGCAGCTGCCGACGGGTCTGAATGTCGAGCGCTTGCGTATCGAGTTGAAGCAGCCGAACACGCTGGCGCCGGTCGCCTTGGCGGGGCGCCGTGAAGCCAAGCAAGCCTGGCAGCCGCTGAGCAATGGCTTGTTGTACCGCCTGGCCCAGAACGGCCAAGACGTCGTGCAGGACGAGTTGCAACTGCCGGGCATTGCCGTCGGCGAGCTCAAGTTGCAGGTGGATGAGCGCGGCGGTGGCTTGGGCGTTGAAGCGCCGGCCCTGCGTTTTGCCGTGCGCGCCACGCAGTTGGTGTTCCTGGCGCGGGGTGAGCCACCGTTCACCCTGGCGCTGGGCAATGGCTCGGTCAAGGCGGCGAACCTGCCGTTGTCGACCCTGATCCCCGACTACAGCGCCGAACGTCTCAAGACGTTAGGCCAGGCCAGCGTTGCGGGAGAGGTGGTGGTCAAAACCGCCGCCGTCGCCGCATCGCCCGAAGCAGGCACCGACTGGAAGAAACTCGGCCTGTGGGCCGTGCTCCTGTTGGGTGTGGCGGCGCTGGGGGCGATGGCCTACAGTTTGTTGCGCCAACCTGCGGCCAAACCGTGAACTCTATTGGAGTTAAATCCTCTGATTAGAGGAAATACGCCCCGACTCGCGTTAAACTGCGCGGGTTTTTAAGCCCCCCATTCTCCGGAGCCTTCCATGTCCCGCGTTACCCTGAGTCGCTATTTGATCGAGCAGACCCGCAGCAACAACACGCCTGCCGATCTGCGCTTCCTTATCGAAGTGGTGGCGCGTGCTTGCAAGGAAATCAGCCACGCCGTATCCAAAGGCGCACTGGGTGGTGTCCTGGGCAGCATGGACACTGAAAACGTTCAAGGCGAAGTGCAGAAGAAGCTCGACGTGATCTCCAACGAGATCCTGCTCGAAGCCAACGAATGGGGCGGTCACCTGGCCGGCATGGCGTCCGAAGAAATGGACAATGCCTACCAGATCCCGGGCAAGTACCCCAAGGGCGCCTACCTGCTGGTGTTCGACCCACTGGACGGTTCGTCCAACATCGACATCAACGCACCGGTCGGCACCATCTTCTCGGTATTGCGCTGCCCGAACGAGTACCTGAGCCAGAACGAAGCCTTGAACGAAAAGGCCTTCCTGCAGCCAGGCACTGAGCAGGTCGCTGCCGGTTACGCGATCTACGGCCCGCAGACCATGCTGGTGCTGACCTTGGGCGATGGCGTCAAAGGCTTCACCCTGGACCGCGAAATGGGCAGCTTTGTGCTGACCCACGAAGACATCACTATTCCTGCATCCACCCAGGAATTCGCGATCAACATGTCCAACCAGCGCCACTGGGAAGAGCCGGTAACCCGCTACGTCGGCGAGTTGATGGCCGGTGAGGAAGGCCCGTTGAAGAAAAACTTCAACATGCGTTGGGTCGCCGCGATGGTGGCTGACGTACACCGTATCCTGACCCGTGGTGGCTTGTTCATGTACCCACGCGACAGCCGCGAGCCGTCCAAGCCGGGCAAACTGCGCTTGATGTACGAAGCCAACCCGATGTCGTTCCTGGTTGAGCAAGCAGGCGGCGCGTCCACCGACGGCCACCAGCGTATCCTCGACATCCAACCCGAAGGCCTGCACCAGCGTGTGGCCGTGTTCCTAGGTTCGAAGGAAGAAGTTGAGCGCGTGACCGGCTACCACAAGAAGTAATCCGCGGCGATAAGTTATCCGCCATGTTGTGAGGCTGTTCACTCTTAAAGAAGCCCCGAAACGTTTCAGCGTTTTCGGGGCTTTTTTGTTTTTGCACATCGGGAACCAGACACCTCTTTTCCCTTCTAAGCTTCTGGCAGATACCCAAGCTGCTTCGTCCCTCCAGGAGTTTTTCCATGTCGTTACGCCGTCTCGCCCTGCTGGCTTTTTGCGTGCTATTGGCCGCTTGCAGCAAGGTCAACCAAGAAAATTACGCGAAGTTGTCGGCTGGCATGGCCAAGGCTGAGGTGGAGTCGCTGCTGGGCAAGCCGACCGACTGTTCCGGCGCACTGGGCATGTCCAGTTGCACCTGGGGCGATAAAAACAGCTTTATCAGCGTTCAATATGCCGGTGACAAAGTTCTGATGTTTTCCGGGCAAGGCCTGAAGTAAACCGGGGCGCGAGCCTGCGGGAGAAGAAGAATGATGCGTTTTGTTTTGTGCCTTTGTGCCAGCCTGTTTTTGGCGGGCTGCGCCAGCCATTCTGGCGATGATCTGCAACCCAAGACAGCGAGCAACGTCAACCTCAAGCGTTACCAGGGCACCTGGTATGAGTTGGCCCGATTACCGATGTACTTCCAGCGCAACTGCGCGCAGTCCGAAGCCCGTTACACCTTGCTGCCTGATGGCGACATGTCGGTGTTCAACCGCTGCCTGACACCTGAGTGGCAGTGGCAGGAAGCCAAGGGCACGGCCACGCCGCAAGTGCCGGGCAAGACCGACAAGCTCTGGGTGGAATTCAATAACTGGTTCACGGCGCTGCTGCCGGGCGTCGCCAAGGGCGATTACTGGGTGCTGTACGTCAGCGATGACTACAAGACCGCCCTCGTCGGCAGCCCAAGCCGGCGCTACATGTGGATCTTGTCGCGCACACCTACGGTGAGTGCCGACACCCGCGAGGACCTGCTGAGCCGGGCGCGCCAGCAAGGGTATGACACGACGCGGTTGATCTGGCGTACGTCGGACACGCAGATGGCGAAGACCTCGCACTAAGCCTGGGTCACCGCCAATCAAAAAATGTGGGAGTTGGCTTGCCTGCGATGCAAACACCTCGGTGATGCTATCGCAGGCAAGCCAGCTCCCACATTTGTTATGTGTTGCCTGTTAGCCCAGCAGGTCTCTCAGGACTTGCGTAAAGGCGCGGCTGCTCTCTTCCTCACCCGCATGCCGCCCATCGCGCACCACCCACTTGCCGTTGACCAGCACATCGCGCACTTGCCGATCACCGCCGGCGAACAGCCAGCGATTAAGAATCCCATCCTCAGTCGCCGTCGCCAGGTACGGATCGTTGCCGTCGAGCACCAGCCAATCCGCGCGTTTACCCACTTCCAAACGACCAATAGGCTGGCCCAGCGCCTGGGCGCCGCCGTCCAATGCAGCATCAAACAGCGTGCGGCCGACCATCGGCTGATCACTGCGGTACAAGCGGTTGCGCCGCTGGTCACGCAGGCGCTGGCCGTATTCCAGCCAACGTAACTCTTCCACCACACTAAGCGACACATGGCTGTCGGAGCCAATGCCCATGCGCCCGCCTTGGGCGAGGAAATCCACGGCCGGGAAAATCCCGTCGCCCAGGTTGGCTTCGGTGGTCAGGCACAAACCGGCAATCGCGCGGCTCTTGGCCATGCGCGCCACTTCGTCAGCATCCGCGTGAGTGGCGTGCACCAGGCACCAGCGCTCATCCACCTCGACGTTGTCATACAGCCATTGCAGCGGGCGTTTGCCGCTCCAGGCCAGGCAATCGTCGACCTCTTTTTGCTGCTCGGCGATGTGGATATGCACCGGGCACGCCTTGTCGCTGGCAGCCAGGACATCATGGATTTGTTGCGGCGTGACGGCGCGCAGGGAGTGAAAGCACAGGCCCAACTGCTGCGCCGGTTGCGCGGCGAGGATCGGCTTGAGCTGCGCTTGCAGGTCCAGGTAGTTTTCAGTGCTGTTGATAAACCGTCGTTGGCCTTCATTCGGCGCCTGGCCACCAAAGCCTGCGTGGGAGTAGAGCACCGGCACCAAGGTCAGGCCAATCCCACTGCTGGCGGCCGCCTGGCTGATTTGCCGCGACAGCTGCGCGCGGTCGGCATACGGCTGGCCGCTGACGTCGTGATGCACGTAGTGAAATTCGGCCACCGAGGTGTAACCGGCCTTGAGCATCTCGATATACAGCTGGCGGGCGATGACGTGCAGTTGGTCCGGGTTGATCTTGCCGACCATGCGGTACATCAAATCGCGCCAGGTCCAGAAGCTGTCATTCGGGTTGCCGGCCACTTCGGCCAAGCCCGCCATGGCACGCTGGAACGCATGAGAATGCAGGTTCGGCATGCCCGCCAACACCGGGCCTCTGAGCCGTTCGGCGCCGTCTGCACTGGCATTAGGCTCAACGTGGGTCAGCACGCCATCGGCGCTGACTTCAAAACGTACATCGTTGGCCCATCCATTAGGCAGCAGCGCGCGTTCGGCAAAGAAAGCGGACATGATCAAGGCACCCCGGTCGTGTGTTTATTTGTATATACATATACAGACGTTTGCCTGCTCGGTAAACTCCGGCAATCTATGCATCTTTTCCCCCTGCAAGGATTCCCTGTGCCGACTCCGCCTGCCAAGTCTTCGCTGGCTGCCCACATGGACGAAAGTCCGGCGCCCTTGTATGCCCGCGTCAAACAGATGATCAGCCAGCAGATCCTCAACGGCAACTGGCCGCCGCATTACCGCGTGCCGTCCGAGAGCGAGCTGGTCAGCCAGTTGGGTTTCAGCCGCATGACCATCAACCGCGCCCTGCGCGAGCTCACCGCCGAAGGGTTGCTGGTGCGCATGCAAGGCGTCGGCACGTTCGTCGCCGAGCCCAAGAGCCAATCGGCGCTGTTTGAAGTGCACAACATCGCCGACGAGATCGCCTCCCGCGGCCATCGGCATACCTGCCAAGTCATCCACTTGTGCGAAGAGGCCGCAGGTTCCGAGCGCGCCGTCGCCCTGGAAATGCGCGAAGGCGGGCGGGTGTTCCACTCGCTGATCGTGCACTTCGAAAACGACATCCCGGTGCAAATCGAAGACCGTTTCGTCAACGCCTTGGTGGCGCCGGACTACTTGCAGCAGGACTTCACGCAACAAACGCCGTACGCCTACTTGAACCAAGTTGCGCCGCTGACCGAAGGCGAGCACGTGGTTGAAGCGATCCTCGCCGATGCTGAAGAGTGCAAGCTGCTGCAGATCGAGCCGAGCGAGCCGTGCCTGTTGATTCGCCGCCGCACTTGGTCGGGGCGCCAGCCGGTGACCGCTGCGCGTTTGATCCACCCCGGTTCCCGTCATAGCCTGGAAGGACGTTTCAGTAAATGAGTGCAGTGAACGTCTGGCGCGCCGCCGATTACATCCGCATGCCGTGGAAAAACGGCGGCGGCAGTACCGAAGAAATCACCCGTGACGCAGGTACAGGCCTGGATGGCTTCGGCTGGCGCCTGTCGATTGCCGATATCGCCGAGTCGGGCGGGTTTTCCACCTTCGCCGGCTACCAGCGCGTGATCACCGTGATCAAAGGCGCGGGCATGGTGCTGACGGTGGATGGCGAAGAGCAACGTGGCTTGTTACCGCTGCAGCCCTTCGCGTTCAGTGGTGAGAGCGAGGTTTCTTGCCGCTTGATCACCGGGCCGATCCGCGATTTCAACCTGATTTATTCGCCCGAGCGTTACCACGCGCGCTTTCAGTGGGTGGATGGTGTGCAGCGGTTTTTCACCACGGCGCAGACCGTGCTGGTGTTCAGCGTGGCGGATGAAGTGAAGGTGCTGGACCAAAAGCTGGGGCATCACGACTGCCTGCAAATCGACGGTAACACCGACCTGCTGGACCTATCGGTTACCGGCCGCTGCTGCGTCATCGAACTGACCGCACTCGGTTAAAAACTGTGGGAGCTGGCTTGCCTGCGATGGCGGTGTATCAGTACTGGATGTGCTGGCTGACACACCGTCATCGCAGGCAAGCCAGCTCCCACACTTGTTTCTGTGTTGTTCAAGGGATCTGTTTCCGGCCAGCGCACCAATTTGTTACCGAACGCCCCAGCGTGGCGCAACGCCACGCTGTTATGAACAATCTCCCTCGCTGCAAAACGCCTCCGCAAGAAATTTCACCAAGCCTCCAGGCCTTAATTTCCAAGGCTTTCACACACCTTCCCAAAAAATCTCACGCCCTCGCTAAGAAAGTTGGCCGCTCGATTGCATATGCTTGTATGTACAAGTAAAGATGTGTGCGTAAGACTCTCCTTCGCACCATCAATGTTCGCGCATCGATCGCCGAGGAGTCTTAGCTGTGACCAAGCCTACAAAATACCGTGACGTCGAAATCCGCGCCGCCCGCGGTAACAAGCTCACCGCCAAAAGCTGGCTGACTGAAGCGCCGCTGCGCATGCTGATGAACAACCTCGACCCGCAAGTGGCCGAGAACCCGAAAGAATTGGTGGTGTACGGTGGTATCGGCCGTGCGGCGCGCAACTGGGAGTGCTACGACCAGATCGTCGAGAGCCTCACCAACCTGAATGACGACGAAACCCTGCTGGTGCAATCCGGCAAGCCGGTCGGCGTGTTCAAGACCCACAGCAACGCCCCGCGCGTGCTGATCGCCAACTCCAACCTGGTGCCGCACTGGGCCAGTTGGGAACACTTCAACGAACTGGATGCCAAGGGCCTGGCCATGTACGGCCAGATGACCGCCGGCAGCTGGATCTACATCGGCAGCCAAGGCATCGTTCAAGGCACCTACGAAACGTTCGTCGAAGCCGGTCGCCAGCATTACAACAGCGACCTGACCGGCCGCTGGGTACTCACCGCCGGCCTCGGCGGCATGGGCGGCGCTCAGCCGCTGGCCGCGACCCTGGCCGGCGCGTGCTCGCTGAACATCGAATGCCAGCAGGTCAGCATCGACTTCCGCTTGAGCAGCCGCTATGTCGACGAGCAAGCCACCGACCTCGACGACGCCCTGGCCCGCATCGCCAAATACACCAAGGAAGGCAAGGCCATCTCCATCGCCCTGCTGGGTAATGCGGCGGAAATCCTGCCGGAACTGGTCAAGCGCGGCGTGCGCCCAGACATGGTCACCGACCAGACCAGTGCCCACGACCCGCTCAATGGCTACCTGCCGGCCGGCTGGACCTGGGACGAATACCGCGCCCGCGCCAAGACCGAACCGGCTGCCGTGATCAAGGCCGCCAAACAGTCGATGGCCGTGCACGTCAAAGCCATGCTCGAGTTCCAGAAGCAAGGCATCCCGACCTTCGACTACGGCAACAACATCCGCCAGATGGCGCAAGAAGAAGGCGTGGAAGACGCCTTCGCCTTCCCAGGCTTCGTACCGGCCTACATCCGCCCACTGTTCTGCCGTGGCATCGGCCCGTTCCGTTGGGCGGCACTGTCCGGCGACCCGCAAGACATCTACAAGACCGACGCCAAAGTCAAAGAGCTGATCCCTGACGACGCGCACCTGCACAACTGGCTGGACATGGCGCGCGAGCGCATCAGCTTCCAGGGCCTGCCGGCACGTATCTGCTGGGTTGGCCTGGGCCAGCGCGCCAAACTCGGCCTGGCGTTCAACGAAATGGTGCGCAGCGGCGAGCTGTCAGCGCCGGTGGTGATCGGCCGTGACCACCTCGACTCCGGCTCGGTTGCCAGCCCGAACCGCGAAACCGAAGCCATGCAGGACGGTTCCGACGCCGTGTCTGACTGGCCACTGCTCAACGCCTTGCTCAACACCGCGAGCGGCGCGACCTGGGTTTCGCTGCACCACGGCGGCGGCGTTGGCATGGGCTTCTCGCAGCACTCCGGCATGGTGATCGTCTGCGACGGCACCGACGAAGCCGCTGAGCGAATTGCTCGGGTGCTGCACAACGACCCGGCCACCGGTGTGATGCGCCACGCCGATGCCGGTTACCAGATCGCCATCGACTGCGCCAAAGAGCAGGGCCTCAACCTCCCGATGATCAAGTAACGGCTGGCAAGGTTCCTGTGGGAGCTGGCTTGCCTGCGATGGCATCACCTCGGTTTTACTGACAGACCGAGTCGCCCGCATCGCAGGTAAGCCAGCCCCCACAGTTGACCGGCTGTGTACACAAGACATGTTTCACCCGCACCACTAAAAAACAATCCATCAGAGGTTGAACAGACATGGCTGCAAATGACGCACGTGCAAGCACCACCCCGTTGATCGAAAGGCGTTCGATCGACTACATCCCGGAAGCGGAAAGACACGGTCGTCTGTTTAGCCAGTTCACCCTATGGATGGGTGCCAACCTGCAAATTACCGCCATTGTCACCGGGGCCTTGGCCGTGGTGCTGGGCGGTGATGTGTTCTGGTCGTTGATCGGTCTGCTGATCGGCCAACTGGTGGGTGGCGGCGTCATGGCGTTGCATGCGGCGCAAGGGCCGAAGCTTGGCTTGCCGCAGATGATCTCCAGCCGCGTGCAGTTTGGTGTTTATGGCGCGGCCATCCCGATCGTGCTGGTCTGTTTGATGTACCTCGGCTTTACCGCGACCGGCACCGTGCTTTCCGGCCAAGCGCTGGGCCAGTTGTTTGGTGTCAGTGACAGCGTCGGTATCCTTATCTTCGCCAGTGTCATTGTGCTGGTCACGGTGCTCGGTTACCGGGTGATCCATTGGATCGGCCGCATCGCCAGCGTCATCGGTGTGATCGCCTTCGTCTACCTGTTCAGTCGCCTGATCAGCCAGACCGACATTGGCGCACTGCTGCAAATCCGCCACTTCAGTTGGAGCAGTTTTTTGCTGGCGGTGTCGCTCGCGGCATCCTGGCAGATCGCTTTCGGCCCTTACGTGGCGGACTACTCACGTTACTTGCCGAGCAAGACGTCCTCGGTGAAAACCTTTCTCGCCGCTGGCGCGGGTTCGGTCATTGGTGCACAGGTGGCGATGATCCTCGGCGTGTTTGCCGCGGCCATGTCCAACGGGCAATTCGCCGGGCACGAAGTGGCTTACATCGTTGGTTTGAGCGGCACGGGTGCCACCGCTGCGCTGCTGTATTTCAGCATCGCTTTTGGCAAGGTCACCATCTCTACGCTGAACTCCTACGGTAGTTTCATGTGCATCGCGACCATCATCAGCGGTTTTCGCGGTCGCCTGGAAGTCACGCGCCTGCAGCGTCTGGTTTTCGTGCTGGTTATTGTCGGCACTGCGACCCTGATCGCGTTGCTCGGCCAGCACTCGTTCCTCGGTGCTTTCAAGTCTTTCATCCTGTTCCTGCTGGCGTTCTTTACGCCCTGGAGCGCGATCAACCTGGTGGATTACTACTGCATCACCCGCGAGCGCTATGACGTGCCGGCGCTGGCCGACCCGAACGGTCGCTACGGTCGCTGGAACCTGCTCGGTATCAGCGTCTATGTCTTCGGCGTGTTGGTGCAATTGCCATTCATCTCCACCAAGTTCTACACCGGCCCGCTGGTGGCCGCGCTGGGTGATGTGGATATTTCCTGGATCATCGGTCTGGTACTTCCCGCAGCCCTCTATTACGTCTGTGCGAAAAAGTGGCACAGCGCAATTCCTGAACACCTGATCCTGCCGGTAGAGCAGGGCGCTACACCAATAGCAAACGGGCTGGTTGTACAGGCCTGATGGGACGTGGACAGGGCAGGACGCCTACTGACTGCCGTAATCCATTTCAAGATTGGGAGCGTCACAACAATGAAGATGAATAAGACCGTGCTGGCCACCTTGTTTTCTGCGGGCTTGCTGGCCTCTGCTGGCGCCCAGGCGGCCGGTTGGTGTGAATCCGGCAAGCCGGTGAAATTTGCAGGTTTGAACTGGGAAAGCGGCATGTTGCTCACCGACATCCTGCAAACCGTGCTGGAAAAAGGCTACGACTGTAAAACCGACAGCCTGCCGGGCAACTCCATCACCATGGAAAACGCCCTGAGCAGCAACGACATCCAAGTGTTTGCTGAAGAGTGGGTCGGCCGCAGCGAAGTCTGGAACAAGGCCGAGAAGGCCGGCAAAGTCGTTGGCGTGGGTGCGCCGGTCGTCGGTGCGGTGGAAGGTTGGTACGTGCCGCGTTACGTGATCGAAGGCGACGCCAAGCGCAAATTGGAAGCCAAGGCGCCGGACCTGAAAAACATCGCGGATCTGGCCAAATACGCCTCGGTGTTCAAGGACCAGGAAGAACCGTCCAAAGGCCGTTTCTACAATTGCCCGGCTGGCTGGACCTGTGAGTTGGACAACAGCGAAATGCTCAAAAGCTACGGCCTGGAAAGCACCTACACCAACTTCCGCCCAGGCACCGGCCCGGCGCTGGATGCGGCGGTGCTGTCGAGCTACAAGCGTGGCGAGCCGATCCTGTTCTACTACTGGTCGCCCACTCCGCTGATGGGCCAGGTGGACCTGGTCAAGCTGGAAGAAAAGCCCGGTGTGGATAAAAGCGTGAGCATCAAGGTCGGCTTGTCCAAGACCTTCCACGAACAAGCGCCGGAGTTGGTGGCGGTGCTGGAGAAGGTCAACCTGCCGATCGACCTGCTGAACCAGAACCTGGGCCGCATGGCCAAAGAGCGAATTGAGTCGCCAAAACTGGCGAAAATTTTTCTCAAGGAACATCCTGAAGTCTGGCACGCATGGGTGAGCGACGACGCAGCCAAGAAAATCGACGCGGCCTTGTAGGGCGAGCGTTCCCGGTTGTCTGAACAGGCAACCGGGCGCCCGGCCACAACCCACTGGATCGAGAGCACGATATGTTTCCTGAGAGTTTTACGTTTTCCATCGCCGACTGGGTCAACGGTTGGGTGGACTCGCTGGTCACCAACTACGGCGATGTGTTCCGGCAGATCTCCGACACCCTGCTATGGGCCATCGTCAACCTGGAAGGGCTGCTGCGCGCAGCGCCCTGGTGGCTGATGCTGGCCATCGTCGGCGGCATCGCCTGGCACGCCACCCGCAAGGTGGTGACCACGGCCGTGATCGTCGGCCTGCTGTTTCTGGTGGGTGCGGTTGGCCTGTGGGACAAGCTGATGCAAACCCTGGCCTTGATGATGGTCGCCACGGTGATCTCGGTGCTGATCGGCATTCCGCTGGGCATTCTGTCGGCGCGCAGCAATCGCCTGCGTTCGGTGCTGATGCCGTTGCTCGACATCATGCAAACCATGCCGAGCTTCGTGTACCTGATCCCGGTGCTGATGCTGTTCGGCCTGGGCAAGGTGCCGGCGATTTTCGCCACGGTGATCTACGCCGCACCGCCGCTGATTCGCCTCACCGATTTGGGCATTCGCCAAGTCGACGGCGAAGTCATGGAAGCCATCAACGCCTTTGGTGCCAACCGCTGGCAGCAACTCTTTGGGGTGCAACTGCCGCTGGCCCTGCCGAGCATCATGGCCGGGATCAACCAGACCACCATGATGGCGCTGTCGATGGTGGTGATCGCCTCGATGATCGGTGCCCGTGGCTTGGGCGAAGACGTGCTCGTCGGCATCCAGACCCTCAACGTCGGCCGTGGCCTCGAAGCCGGTCTGGCGATTGTGATTCTCGCAGTGGTCATCGACCGCATTACCCAGGCCTATGGTCGTCCACGGCATGAGGCGAGCAAATGAGTACTGTCAGCAAAATTGAAGTTAAAAACGTCTTCAAGATCTTCGGCAACCGCTCCAAGGAAGCCCTGGCGCTGGTTGGCCAGGGCAAGACCAAGGACCAGGTACTGGCCGAGACAGGTTGCGTGGTCGGCGTAAATGACTTGTCCCTGAGCATCGGCACCGGCGAGATCTTCGTGATCATGGGCCTGTCGGGCTCCGGCAAATCCACCTTGGTGCGCCACTTCAACCGCCTGATCGACCCTACCAGCGGCGCGATCCTGGTGGACGGTGAAGACATCTTGCAACTGGACATGGAAGCCTTGCGCCAATTCCGTCGGCACAAGATCAGCATGGTGTTCCAGAGCTTCGGCCTGCTGCCCCACAAGAGCGTGCTCGACAATGTCGCCTACGGCCTGAAAGTGCGTGGCGAAACCAAGCAGGTCTGCGCCGAACGCGCGCTGCACTGGATCGAAACCGTAGGCCTCAAAGGCTACGAAAACAAATACCCGCACCAGCTGTCCGGCGGCATGCGCCAGCGTGTGGGCCTGGCTCGCGCCTTGGCGGCGGATACCGACATCATCTTGATGGACGAAGCGTTCAGCGCCCTCGACCCGCTGATCCGCGCCGAGATGCAGGACCAGTTGCTCGAGCTGCAAAAGACCCTGCACAAAACCATCGTGTTCATCACCCACGACCTCGACGAGGCCGTGCGCATCGGCAACCGCATCGCGATCCTCAAGGACGGCAAGCTGATCCAGGTCGGCACCCCGCGCGAGATCCTGCATTCGCCGGCGGATGAGTATGTGGACCGGTTTGTTCAGCGGCGGGCGGCGGTGGTGTAAGTGATCGTTCCCACGCTCTGCGTGGGAATGCATCCCGTGACGCTCTGCGTCACACCTGATAGCGGGACGCGGAGCGTCCCAGGCGGCATTCCCACGCAGAGCGTGGGAACGATCAATTCAAGAGGCTTAAGATGTCCCAGGCAGCAAAAATCATCATCGCCGACGCCCCCATGCGCTGGCAGGACGTGGTCGCCGTCGCCCGCTTCGGCGCCGAGATCGAACTCTCGGGCCACGCCTGGGCGCGCATCGACAATGCCCAGGCCATCGTGCAGCGCATCGTCACCAGCGGTGAGCGCGCCTATGGTGTGAACACCGGCCTGGGCGCGCTGTGCAATGTGTCGCTCAAGGGCGAGCAACTCAGCCAGCTGTCGCGCAATACGCTTTTGAGCCACGCCTGTGGCGTCGGCCCGGTGCTCAGCGACGAGCAAACCCGTGCGATCATTTGCGCGGCTGTCATCAACTACAGCCACGGCAAATCCGGCCTGCACCCGCAGGTGGTGCATTCGCTGCTGGCGCTGCTCAACCACGGCATCACCCCGCAAGTACCGTCCCAGGGTTCGGTGGGCTACCTGACCCACATGGCCCACGTCGGCGTGGCCTTGCTCGGTGTCGGCACGGTGAGCTATCGCGGTCAGATCGTGACAGCGCAAGAAGCATTACACGCAGAAGGCTTGCAGCCTGTGGTACTCGGCGCCAAAGACGGCCTGTGCCTGGTCAACGGCACGCCGTGCATGACCGGCCTGAGCTGCCTGGCCCTGGCCGACGCCCACCACTTGCTGCAATGGGCCGACGTGATCGGCGCCATGAGCTTTGAGGCCCAGCGCGGCCAGATCGACGCCTTCGACGAAGCCATCATCGCCCTCAAGCCGCACCCGGGCATGCAGCAAGTCGGCATCAACCTGCGCGCCTTGCTCGATGGCAGTGAAGTGATCGCCAGCAGCAAGGGCATTCGTACTCAGGACGCCTTGAGCATCCGCTCGATCCCGCAGATTCACGGCGCGGCGCGCGACCAAGTTGAACACGCCACCCGCCAGATCGAGACCGAACTTAACAGCGCCACCGATAACCCGCTGTTGCTGGGCACGCCGGATAACTACCGCGTGGTGTCCCAGGCCAACCCGCACGGGCAGTCCGTGGCATTGGCGGCCGACATGCTCGCCATCGCCATGGCCGAAATCGGCTCGGTGGCCGAGCGCCGTCTGGACCGCCTGATTAACCCGCACGTCAGCGGCTTGCCGGCGTTCCTGGTCAGCAACCCTGGGGTTAACTCCGGGATGATGATCGTGCAGTACGTCGCCGCCTCGCTGTGCGGGCAAAACCGCCAGTTGGCGCAACCGGCGGTGCTCGACAATTTCGTCACCTCGGGCCTGCAGGAAGACCACCTGAGCATGGGCACCAACGCCGCGCTCAAGCTGCACCAGCTGTTGGCCAACGTTACCCAGATTCTCGCCATCGAATACCTGTTGGCGGCCCAGGCTTTCGAGTTTCTCAAGGACCAGCGTTTCGGCGCGGGCACCCACAGCGCCTGGCGCCTGCTGCGTGAAAAGGTCCCGGCCTACGAGCAGGACCGCTGGTTGGCGCCAGACATCGCGAGTGCCGCCGCGTTGCTTAAAGACACCGCTTTGCTGCACCACGTATTACCTAATTTGCACTAAAAATAATTCACAAGGAGCATGAATGTGACTGCGCTAAATCTGATTCCAGGCCAATTGAGCCTTGCCCAACTGCGGGCTATCTACCAGCAGCCGGTAACCCTCAGCCTGGATGACAGCGCCACGGCGCAGATCGAAGCCAGTGTTGCCTGCGTGGAGCAGATTCTCGCCGAGAACCGCACCGCCTACGGCATCAACACCGGTTTCGGCCTGCTGGCCTCGACCCGCATCGCCAGTGAGGACCTGGAAAACCTCCAGCGTTCGCTGGTGCTGTCCCACGCCGCCGGCGTGGGTGAGCCGATCAGCGACGCGCTGGTGCGGCTGGTCATGGTGCTCAAGGTCAACAGCCTCAGCCGTGGGTTCTCCGGGATCCGCCGCCAGGTCATCGACGCATTGATCGCGCTGATCAACGCCGAGGTGTACCCGCACATCCCGCTCAAAGGTTCGGTCGGTGCCTCCGGCGACCTGGCGCCGTTGGCGCACATGTCGTTGGTACTGCTGGGCGAAGGCAAGGCGCGCTACAAAGGCGAATGGCTGGAAGCCACCGAAGCACTGAAAGTCGCCGGCCTGACGCCGCTGACCCTCGCCGCCAAAGAAGGCTTAGCGCTGCTCAACGGCACCCAAGTGTCCACCGCCTACGCCTTGCGTGGCCTGTTCGAAGGCGAAGACCTGTTCGCCGGCGCGCTGGCCTGCGGCGGCCTGACCGTGGAAGCGGTACTCGGCTCACGCTCGCCGTTTGACGCGCGTATCCACGCCGCACGTGGCCAGCGTGGGCAGATCGATTCGGCTGCGGCCTATCGCGACCTGCTCGGTGAAAGCAGCGAGGTGTCCCAGTCGCACCAGAACTGCGACAAAGTCCAAGACCCGTACTCCCTGCGCTGCCAGCCGCAAGTCATGGGCGCCTGCCTGACCCAGTTCCGCCAGGCTGCCGAAGTGCTGGTGGTGGAAGCCAATGCCGTGTCGGATAACCCGCTGGTGTTTGCAGCCGAAGGCGACGTGATCTCCGGTGGTAACTTCCACGCGGAACCGGTGGCCATGGCCGCTGATAACATGGCGCTGGCCATCGCCGAAATCGGCTCCCTGAGTGAGCGCCGTATCTCGCTGATGATGGACAAGCACATGTCGCAACTGCCGCCGTTCCTGGTGGGCAATGGCGGGGTCAACTCCGGCTTCATGATTGCCCAGGTGACCGCCGCCGCGCTCGCCAGCGAAAACAAGGCACTGTCCCATCCGCACAGCGTCGACAGTTTGCCGACGTCGGCCAACCAGGAAGACCACGTGTCGATGGCGCCGGCAGCAGGCAAGCGTCTGTGGGAAATGGCTGAGAACACCCGTGGCATTTTGGCGGTGGAATGGCTGGCCGCGTGCCAGGGCCTGGACCTGCGCGATGGCCTGAAAACCTCGCCGAAGTTGGAAAAAGCCCGTGGCATCCTGCGCGCCAAAGTGGGCTTCTACGACAAGGATCGCTTCTTCGCCCCGGACATCAATGCCGCCAGCGAACTGCTCGCCACCCGCTGCCTGAATGAGCTGGTGCCGGCCAAGTTGCTACCAAGTCTCTAACACGCTGATCGTTCCCACGCTCTGCGTGGGAACGCCTCCTGTGACGCTCCGCGTCACGGCTCCGAAAGCGGACGCAGAGCGTCCAAGGCGGCCTTCCCACGCAGCGCGAGGGAACGATCTTCTCCTCATAAGAATAATTAGGGACGAGAAATGCACCAGCAAGAAAAAGGTTTGAAACGCGGGCTTAGCGCCCGACATATTCGCTTCATGGCACTCGGTTCCGCGATCGGCACCGGGCTGTTCTACGGCTCCGCCTCAGCCATCCAGATGGCCGGCCCCGCCGTGCTGCTGGCCTACCTGATCGGCGGCGCCGCGGTATTCATGGTTATGCGCGCCCTCGGCGAAATGGCTGTGCACAACCCGGTTTCCGGCTCCTTCGGCCAGTACGCCAGCACCTACCTGGGGCCTATGGCCGGGTTCGTCCTCGGCTGGACTTATGCGTTTGAAATGATCATCGTCTGTCTGGCCGACGTCACCGCCTTTGGCATCTACATGGGCTTCTGGTTTCCCGAAGTTGCGCGCTGGGTGTGGGTGCTTGGCATCGTGTTTTTGATCGGCGGCCTGAACCTGTGCAACGTCAAAGTGTTTGGCGAGATGGAGTTCTGGCTGTCGTTGCTCAAGGTCGGCGCCATTGTGGCGATGATCCTCGGTGGCTTCGGCATCATGCTGTTCGGCATCCATTCGGCCGGCGATACCCAGGCCAGCGGCCTGAGCAACCTGTGGGCCCACGGCGGCTTTATGCCCAACGGCATCGGCGGCCTGATCGCCTCGTTCGCGGTGGTGATGTTTGCCTTCGGCGGCATCGAAATCATCGGCATCACCGCCGGTGAAGCCAAAGACCCGCAGCGCGTGATCCCCAAGGCGATCAACGCAGTGCCGCTGCGCATCCTGTTGTTCTACGTGCTGACCCTGTTTGTGCTGATGGCGATTTACCCGTGGCCGCAGATCGGCAGCGAGGGCAGCCCGTTCGTGCAGATCTTTAGCAACCTCGGCATCGGCTCGGCAGCGACCATCCTCAACATCGTGGTGATCTCGGCGGCCGTCTCGGCCATTAACAGCGACATCTTCGGCGCCGGCCGCATGATGTACGGCCTGGCTCAGCAAGGGCAGGCGCCCAAGGGCTTTGCCCAGCTGTCCAAGCAAGGCGTGCCGTGGATGACCGTGGTGGTGATGGGCGCGGCGCTGCTTGGCGGCGTGGTGCTCAACTACCTGATCCCGGAAAACGTGTTCCTGCTGATCGCCTCGATTGCCACCTTCGCCACCGTGTGGGTGTGGCTGATGATTCTGTTCACCCAGGTCGCGATGCGCCGCTCGATGACCAAAGAACAGGTCGCCGAGCTGAAATTCCCGGTACCGTTCTGGCCGTATGCGCCCGCGGCTGCCATCGTGTTCATGCTGTTCGTGTTTGGTGTGCTGGGTTACTTCCCGGACACCCAGGCCGCTTTGCTGGTCGGCGCCGTGTGGATCGTGCTGCTGGTTCTGGCCTATCTGCTGTGGGTCAAACCCGCTGCCGGGCAAACGGCCAAGGTCCATTACGACACGGCTTTGTCTCATCGTTAACTTAGGGAGGCGTTGATGAAAACGCTTTGGCAACACTGCCACGTCGCAACCATGGCAGGCGGCAAGTACTCGATCATCGAGGATGCCGCCATGGTCACTGCAGGCCAGCTCATCGAGTGGGTCGGCCCCCGCAGCCAAGTGCCGCCGGCGGATTACGCCCAGGTGCATGACCTGCAAGGCGCGTGGGTCACCCCCGGGCTGATCGACTGCCACACCCACACGGTGTTCGGCGGCAATCGCAGCGGCGAATTCGAGCAGCGCCTTGAAGGCGTGAGCTACGCCGAAATCGCGGCCAAGGGTGGCGGCATTGCCAGCACCGTGCGCGCCACCCGCGCCGCCACTGAAGATGAACTGTTTGCCAGCGCGCACAAGCGCCTGCGCAGTTTGCTGCGTGACGGCGTGACCACGGTGGAGATCAAATCCGGCTACGGCCTGGACCTGGCCAGTGAGCGTAAATTGCTGCGGGTGATCCGTCGCCTCGGCGAAGCGCTGCCGGTCAGCGTGCGCGCCACCTGCCTGGCGGCCCACGCGTTGCCGCCGGAGTACAAGGATCGCGCCGACGATTACATCGACCACATCTGCGCCGAGATGCTGCCGGCCCTGGCCGCGGAAGGGCTCGTGGACGCGGTGGATGCGTTCTGCGAATACCTAGCGTTTTCCCCGGAGCAGGTTGAGCGCGTCTTCAAGGTTGCCCAGCAACTCGGCCTGCCGGTGAAGCTGCACGCCGAGCAACTGTCGTCGTTGCACGGTTCCAGCCTGGCCGCGCGTTACCACGCGCTGTCGGCGGACCACCTGGAATTCATGACCGAAGATGACGCGATCGTCATGGCTGCCTCCGGCACCGTCGCGGTGCTGTTGCCGGGTGCGTTCTACTTTCTGCGTGAAACCCAGTTGCCGCCGATGGATGCCCTGCGCAAGCACGGCGTGAAGATTGCCATCGCCAGTGACCTCAACCCCGGCACCTCGCCGGCCTTGTCGGTGCGCCTGATGCTGAACATGGCCTGCACGCTGCTGCGCATGACCCCGGAAGAAGCCCTGGCCGGTGCCACCCAGCATGCGGCTACCGCGCTGGGCATGGGCGATACCCATGGCTCGCTGGAAGTGGGCAAGGTCGCTGATTTTGTCGCTTGGCAGATTGATCGCCCCGCCGACTTGGCCTACTGGCTCGGCGGTGAGCTGGATAAACGCGTTGTGCGCCACGGCGTCGATGTCACTGTTTAAGGCTGCCTTTGTGAACGAGGAGTACTGCTGTGGATAAGGTTCTGAACTTCAAACAAGGCCGCGTACCGCTGCTGATCAGCATGCCTCATGCCGGCCTGCGCCTGACGCCTGCGGTCGAAGCCGGCTTGATCCCCGAGGCGCAAAGCCTGCCGGACACCGACTGGCACATCCCCACGCTGTATGACTTTGCCGAGGCGCTGGGCGCCAGCACCCTGTCGGCGGAGTACTCGCGGTTTGTGATCGACCTGAACCGGCCATCGGACGACAAGCCGCTGTACGTCGGCGCCACCACCGGCCTGTACCCGGCGACATTGTTCGACGGCGTGCCGCTGTTCCGCGAAGGCCTGGAGCCGTCGGCAGAGGAGCGCGCCACCTACCTGCAAAAGATCTGGGGCCCGTACCACCGCGCCCTGCAAGAGGAACTGGCGCGGCTCAAAGCCGAGTTCGGCTACGCATTGCTGTTTGATGCGCACTCGATCCGCTCGGTGATCCCGCACCTGTTCGACGGCAAGCTGCCGGACTTCAACCTCGGCACCTTCAACGGCGCGGCTTGCGACCCCCAGCTGGCGAGCCAGTTGGAAGCCATCTGCGCCACGCATCCGCAGTACACCCACGTGCTCAACGGGCGCTTCAAGGGCGGGCACATCACCCGGCATTACGGCGACCCGGCGCAGGATATCCACGCCGTGCAGTTGGAGTTGTGCCAGAGCGCTTATATGGAAGAGTTTGAGCCGTTTCGTTATCGGCCAGATTTGGCTGAGCCGACGCGGGTGGTGTTGAAGCAGTTGCTGGAAGGGTTTTTAGGTTGGGGGCGGCAGCGTTATTCAAGGTAATTAAAGTGCGAGTTCTCGGGGACGGTAACTCGCACTGTTATATTGATATGTTAACAAGTGCACATTTAAATTGAGTGCATGCCTTTATTGAGAATGTTGTAAGCACCTTTGATTTCAAATGTCGTGTTGTCTGGATTTTTGACCTTGAAGTTAAAAGCGCCAGTAATGCGTGCTCTATTGTCTGGCCATGAGTAGACAAGTTCGCCTTTGATGGACGGGAATTCATAAGCCGTGTCGACCAAGTCGTCATCATCGTCCGGGCTGTCTTTCAATTTATAGTAGGCTGCCGAATTTTCTCGTATGTCGGGTGGAGACAGCGCTGAAACAATCTGAACGGGGCCGCCCGCGAAGTCTTTCTTTATATGAAGTCGGAGGGTGTTTATTTCAGTAGTACCGTCTTTTTTGTCCTGCGTGTCTTCATAAGCCTTAAGGGTCCAGCAGACAACACCTGAAGGCGTAGTGGTTTCTTCTACGCTGACTCTGTTTGCTTTGAAGTGTTCTTCAGAGGTTGAAAAATATAGGGTTGCTTCAAAACTTTCCGGTCCAAAAACCTGAGTGTCTTGCGTAGTCATGTGTTTCTCCTGATCATGAACTCGACTGACTGAGCTTCTCCGTGCCTCGTGTGATTAAAGTTTGAACGGCGCGCGGCGTCTACTGGTATATGTAACAGTAGACAGTGTAGGTTTTACATGATAACTCCCTGCTGTTTTTGGGGGGGAAGGAGCGTTCTGTAAAAGTGTCGCCACGCGTTTTGTTCTGCAATACCACAGTCGCCCCAGTGCAAAACAGGGTCGCTGTAGGTCTCTTTAAATAAGGTTTCGCCGGGTAAGGTGCTGGGCACGGCGCGCTAGACGCCACTCCCCACAATAAAAGCTGCCGAGTGAGACCTCTTTCCATGAAAAGACTGTTCAACCGCTACCTGTTGACCCTCACCGGCGCCGCGCTACTCAGTGCGCACGCCATGGCCGCAGAACCTGCGTCGTGCAAAACCGTGCGCATGGGCGTGGTCAGTTGGACCGACGTGGTCGCCACCTCCGGAATGGCCGACGTGCTGCTCAACGGCCTGGGCTATGACAGCAAACAGACCAGCGCGGTGCAGCAGATCATCTTTGCTGGCATCCGCGACAAGCGCCTGGATATCTTCTTCGGTTACTGGAAACCGGCGATGGACAACAACATCGCCCCGTTCCTGGCCGCCAAGCAGGTCAAGGTCTTCGACACGCCCAGCCTGTCTGACGCCCAAGCCACCCTGGCCGTGCCGCAATACGTAGCCGACGCTGGGTTGAAAACCTTTGCTGATATCGCCCGCTTCAAAGACAAACTGGGCGGCAAGCTCTACGGCATCGAGCCTGGCAGTGGCGCCAATACCGACATCCAGAAAATGATCGACACCAACCATTTCGGCCTGGGCGGCTTCAAGCTGGTGGCGTCCGGTGAAGCGGGGATGCTGGCGGCGGTGCAGCGCGCGGTGAATCGCAAGGAGTTCGTGGTGTTTGTCGGTTGGACCCCGCACCCGATGAACATCAACATGAAAATGGCCTACCTCACCGGCAGCGAAGATGTGTTCGGCGCCGACGAAGGCCGCGCCACGGTTTCTACCGTCACCGCGCCGGACTTCGCCGAGCGCTGCCCCAACGCCAACCGCTTGCTGACCAACCTGACCTTCACCGCCGCCCAGGAAAGCCAACTGATGGTGCCGATCATGGAACGCCAATCGCCCCAGGAGGTTGCCAAGCAATGGCTGCGCGACCACCCCGAGGACTTGCAGCGCTGGTTGGCGGGTGTTACGGCGTTTGATGGCGGCGATGGCGCGGCGGCCGTGCAAGCCAGCCTAAAACCCTAAGCCGGGCACGAGCAAATGTGGGAGCGGGCTTGCCCGCGATGGCGGTGGGTCAGCCACTCATCAGGCGACTGATACACCGCCTTCGCGAGCAAGCCCGCTCCCACAGGTTGATTTCCATTGATAGGGATATTTGCGCATGTACCCGATTTCTCCGCAGATGGCGGCCTTTGTTGCCAAGACTGAGTCCTTCACCAGTGACGATTCATCGCTGGCCGGCTTGCGCCAGAACTACGATCGCATGTGCCAGGCGTTCACCCCGGCGCAGCCTGATGAGCTGCAAGTCTCGGACGCTACGCTTGGCGGGGTGAAGGTTCGCTGCTATCACCCCGCAACGACCCCTCCAGCGCAAGGCTGGCCATGCCTCCTTTATATGCACGGCGGCGGCTGGGTGGTCGGCGGGCTGGATTCCCATGATTTCATCTGCTTCGAACTGGCCAGCGCGCTGCAGGTGCTGGTGATTGCCATCGACTACCGTCTGGCGCCGGAGCATCCGTTCCCGGCGGCGTACCAAGATTGCCGCGCGGTTTGGCAGGCGATCCAAGCGGGGCAGGGGCCGCACGCCATCAACCTGCAGCGCTTGGTGGTGATCGGTGACAGCGCGGGCGGCAATCTGGCGGCGGCGTTGTGCCTGGGCCTGCGCGACGACGGCCTGCCGCTGCCCTGCGCCCAGGTGCTGATTTATCCCGGGTTGGGCGGGCCGGCCGATTTGCCGTCGCGCCGTGACTGCATGGACGCGCCGCTGCTCAGTACCGCCGACACTGGCGACTACCTGGCGCTGTACCTGCAGGGGGCGGGCAAGCCGTCGGCCTATGCCATGCCACTGCTGGCCGAGGATTTCAGCGGCTTGCCCAAGGCGCTGATCGCCGTGGCCCAGTTCGACCCGCTGCGCGACGACGGCATGCTGTATGCCGAACGCCTGCAAGCGGCGGGCGTCGAGGCCGTGCTGTATCCCGGCAAAGGCTTGGTCCACGGCTGTTTGCGCGCGCGCGGCCAGGCGCCGGAGGTGGATCAGCTGTACGACTACCTGTTGTCTTACGTGAGGAGCGAGCGGCTGACACAGGTCTAAGTACTCAAGGACATGCTCATTGCACAATTCGGGTTTATGATGCCAGACGGCAAAAATAATAGACGTCCCCTCAGGGATGAACCCGACACCCTACGGAGCGCGCAATGCAGACTTGGTACCCGCAGATCAAACCCTACGCCAGGCACGATCTGGCCGTCGATGACACCCACACGCTGTACGTCGATGAAAGTGGCTCCCCCGAAGGTTTGCCCGTGGTCTTTATCCACGGTGGCCCCGGCTCCGGTTGCGACGCCCAGAGCCGCTGCTACTTTGATCCCAACCTGTACCGCATTGTCACCTTCGACCAGCGTGGCTGCGGGCGCTCTACGCCTCGCGCCAGCCTGGAAAACAACACCACCTGGGATCTGGTCGCTGACCTTGAGCGCATCCGCGAACACCTGGGCATCGACAAATGGGTGCTGTTTGGCGGTTCCTGGGGCTCGACCCTGTCCCTGTCTTACGCGCAAACCCACCCCGAGCGCGTGCATGGCCTGATCTTGCGCGGCATTTTCCTGGCTCGCCCGCAGGACATTCACTGGTTCTACCAGGAAGGCGCGAGCCGCATGTTTCCGGATTACTGGCAGGACTACCTCGCACCGATCCCGGCAGATGAGCGCCACGATATGGTCGCCGCTTACCACAAGCGCCTGACCGGCAATGACCAGATCGCCCAGATGCACGCGGCCAAGGCTTGGTCCGGCTGGGAAGGGCGCATGTTGGGCCTGTGCCCGAGCCCGCAGCATGTCGAGCGGTTTTCCGAACCGCAGCGCGCGCTGTCGATCGCCCGTATCGAGTGCCACTACTTCACCAACAACTCTTTCCTTGAGCCCAACCAGCTGATTCGCGACATGCACAAGATCGCCCATCTGCCTGGCGTAATCATTCATGGTCGCTACGATATGATCTGCCCGTTGGACAACGCCTGGGAATTGCATCAGGCCTGGCCCAACAGCGAGTTGCAGGTGATCCGTGAGGCCGGCCATGCCGCGTCCGAGCCCGGCATCACTGATGCGCTGGTGCGCGCGACCGGCGAGATGGCACGGCGCCTGCTTGATCTGCCGCCAGAAGAAGCATGAAGGGCCTGTTGCAACGGGTGAGTGGCGCTCGGGTCGAGGTGGAAGGCGAAGTTGTAGGGGCGATTGACCAAGGTTTGCTGGTGCTGGTGGCCGTCGAGCCTTCAGATACGCCCGAGAGCGCCGACAAACTGCTGCACAAGCTGCTTAACTATCGGGTGTTCAGCGACGACGAGGGCAAAATGAACTTGTCGTTGAAGGATATCGGCGGCGGTTTGCTGCTGGTGTCGCAGTTCACCCTGGCGGCGGATACCAAAAGCGGGTTGCGGCCGAGCTTCTCCACGGCGGCCCCTCCGGCCCTGGGAGCGGCGCTTTTTGAACACTTGTTGTTACAAGCGCAACAAATGCATGGCAAGGTGGCGTCAGGGCGTTTTGGCGCGGATATGCAGGTGCATTTGGTCAATGATGGCCCTGTAACCTTCCTCTTACAGACGTGAATGTATTAAAAACGACTTTAATGCCTAAAAACGCAGGGTTTCGCTACAAATACTTCGTTGTCCCTGATGCGTTGTTTCGCGGGCTACTAGATAATCGCGCGCTACGGGGATCAGCGTTGTTTGGTCCATTTTGACTTAGGTAGAGACTTGTCCGACGGCCATTGGGGAATCATTTTGACCCAGGGGAGTCGGAACAATGCTCGCCAACCTGGCATATAGATAGCTGGCCGTTGGTTTTTTGATCTGTTTTCGGCGAGGGTTGCTCGTGATTGTTAGTCCCTGTAATGCACCAAAATTGTCTGCCAAACGGTTACGAAACGCACTGGTGACAGGCTCCGCCCTGTTTTGCCTGTTCGGCGCGGGTCAACTGTGGGCATTCAGTCTGGATGATGTGTCGGCCAAGGCAAAAGAGCTGGCCGGGCAGAAATACGAAGCTCCGCGCAGCAATCTGCCGAACGAATTTCGCGAAATGAAATTCGCCGACTATCAGAAGATTCGTTTCCGCAACGAAAAAGCTGAGTGGGCCGATCAAAACACCCCGTTCAAGCTGTCCTTCTATCACCAGGGCATGCACTTCGACACGCCGGTGAAAATCAACGAAGTGACCGCCGACAGCGTTCATGAAATCAAATACGACCCGACGCGTTTCGATTTCGGCGACGCGAAATATGATCCCAAGTCCACCGAACAACTGGGTTATGCCGGTTTCCGTGTGCTGTACCCGATCAACAAAGATGACAAGCAAGACGAAATCATGACCATGCTCGGCGCCAGCTACTTCCGCGTCGTCGGCAAAGGCCAGTCGTATGGCCTGTCTGCCCGTGGCATGGCGATCGACACTGCCTTGCCGTCCGGTGAAGAGTTCCCGCGTTTCACCGAGTTCTGGGTCGAGCGTCCAAAACCGGGTGAAAAGCAGCTGGTGATCTTCGCCCTGCTGGATTCGCCACGCGCAACCGGCGCCTATCGCCTGATCCTGCGCCCTGGCAGCGACACCATCGTCGACGTCAAATCCCAAATGTTCCTGCGTGACAAGGTCACCAAGCTGGGCGTTGCCCCGTTGACCAGCATGTTCCTGTTCGGCGCGAACCAGCCGTCCAAAGTGCTTAACTACCGCCGTGAACTGCACGACTCCAGCGGTCTGTCGATCCATGCCGGCAACGGCGAGTGGATCTGGCGCCCACTGAACAACCCTAAACACCTGTCGGTCAGCAACTTCAGCGTAGAAAACCCGCGTGGTTTCGGCTTGCTGCAACGCGGCCGCGACTTCAGCCACTACGAAGACCTGGACGACAACTACGACAAGCGCCCAAGCGCCTGGATCGAGCCTGAAGGCGATTGGGGCAAGGGTTCCGTCGACCTGGTCGAGATTCCGACCGCCGATGAAACCAACGACAACATCGTTGCGTTCTGGAGCCCGGCCGAGCTGCCAAAAGTCGGCGAGCCGCTGGACATCAGCTACCGCCTGCACTGGACCATGGACGAGAAAGCCCTGCACCCGGCCGACAGCGCCTGGGTCAAGCAGACCCTGCGCTCCACCGGTGACGTGAAGCAATCCAACCTGATCCGTCAGCCTGACGGCAGCGTGGCCTACCTGGTCGACTTCGAGGGCCCGTCCCTCAAAGCCCTGCCGGCGGACGCCCCGGTGCGCAGCCAGGTGAGTGTTGGCGACAACGCCGAAATCGTTGAAAACAGCGTGCGCTACAACGAGCACACCAAAGGCTGGCGCCTGACCCTGCGCATGAAGATCAAAGACGCAGGCAAACCGACCGAAATGCGCGCGGCGCTGGTCCAGGATGTTCCGCAGCCTGAGCCAGAGAAGCCTTCGACCCAAGTACTCAAGGCCGACAAGCTTCTGGCCAAGCAACACGAGAAACAGGCCAAGAAAGAAGCAAAAGAAGCTAAAGACGCCAAAGAAGCCAAAGACAAGGAAGCCAAGCAGCCAGAAGCTGCCCCGGCCACGCCACTCTCTAATCCGGAGCCGAGCAAGACAGAACAAGTCCTGACCGAGACCTGGAGCTACCAGTTGCCTGCCGATGAGTAATTCTCAAGCCACGCCCGAGACGCTGTCCGAGTACCTGGCGCATCTCCCGATGACCGCAGAGCAGCGCGCCGAATTGGCGGGCTGCACCTCCTTCAGTGAGCTGCACGAACGCTTGTCGTCCAAGACCTTCGACGCACCGACCGATGCCGCCCAGGCCTCGGTCGGCCGTCGGCTGACCCTCAATACCGCCGAAGAGCTGCAAGACGCGGAAATGCTCGCGCTCGACGCCAGCGGCCGGGTTTGCTTGAAGGCCACGCCGCCGATTCGTCGGACCAAAGTCGTGCCTGAGCCTTGGCGCACCAACATCCTGGTGCGCGGTTGGCGCCGGATGACCGGTCGCACCAACCCACCCCTGCCGCCCAAAGACGATCGCGTATTGCCGGCCGCGCGCTGGCGTACCGTCGGTTCGATCCGTCGCTACATCCTGCTGATACTGATGCTCGGTCAGACCATCGTGGCCGGCTGGTACATGAAAGGCATCATGCCGTACCAGGGCTGGTCGCTGGTCGACTTCGACGAAGTGCGCAACCAGACCCTGCTGCAAACCGCGACCCAAGTACTGCCTTACGCCTTGCAAACCAGCATCCTGATCATGTTCGGGATCTTGTTCTGCTGGGTGTCGGCCGGTTTCTGGACTGCGCTGATGGGCTTCCTGGAACTGCTCACCGGTCACGATAAATACCGGATCTCCGGTAAAAGTGCCGGCGACGAGCCGATTCCGAAGGATGCCCGTACCGCGTTGGTGATGCCGATCTGCAACGAAGACGTGCCCCGGGTATTCGCCGGTTTGCGCGCCACCTTCGAATCGGTAGCCGCCACCGGCGACCTGGACCGCTTCGATTTCTTCGTGCTCAGCGACAGTAACGAAGCTGATATCTGCATCGCCGAACAGCAAGCCTGGCTCGACGTGTGCCGCGAAGCCGGCGGTTTCGGCAAGATTTTCTATCGCCGCCGTCGCCGTCGCGTTAAACGCAAAAGCGGCAACCTCGACGACTTCTGCCGTCGCTGGGGCGGTGACTACAAGTACATGGTGGTGCTCGACGCCGACAGCGTGATGAGCGGCGAATGCTTGACTAGCCTGGTGCGCTTGATGGAAGCCACGCCGGATGCCGGGATTATCCAGACCGCGCCACGGGCGTCGGGCATGGACACCCTGTATGCGCGCATGCAGCAGTTCGCCACTCGCGTGTACGGCCCGCTGTTTACCGCCGGCCTGCACTTCTGGCAGTTGGGTGAATCCCACTACTGGGGCCACAACGCGATCATCCGCATGAAGCCGTTTATCGAGCATTGCGCTTTGGCGCCGTTGCCGGGTAAAGGCGCCTTTGCCGGTGCGATCCTCTCCCACGACTTCGTTGAAGCAGCGCTGATGCGCCGTGCCGGCTGGGGCGTGTGGATTGCCTACGACCTGCCGGGCAGCTATGAAGAATTGCCGCCGAACCTGCTGGATGAGCTCAAGCGTGACCGTCGCTGGTGCCACGGTAACCTGATGAACTTCCGCCTGTTCCTGGTTAAAGGCATGCACCCGGTGCACCGCGCGGTGTTCCTGACCGGCGTGATGTCCTACCTGTCGGCGCCGTTATGGTTCTTCTTCCTGGTGTTGTCCACCGCGTTGCTGGCGGTGAACACCCTGATGGAGCCGCAGTACTTCATGGCGCCACGCCAGCTGTACCCGCTGTGGCCGCAATGGCATCCGGACAAGGCGGTGGCGCTGTTCTCCACCACCATCGTGCTGCTGTTCCTGCCCAAGTTGCTGAGCATCATTCTGATCTGGGCCAAGGGCGCGAAAGAGTTCGGCGGCAAGTTCAAAGTGACCTTGTCGATGTTGCTGGAGATGTTGTTCTCCATGCTGCTGGCACCGGTGCGGATGATATTCCACACCCGCTTCGTGCTCGCCGCGTTCCTCGGCTGGGCTGCGACCTGGAACTCGCCGCAGCGTGACGACGACTCCACCCCGTGGGGTGAAGCGGTCAAACGCCACGGTCCACAAACCCTGCTGGGCTTCCTGTGGGCACTGCTGGTGGTGTGGTTGAACCCAAGCTTCCTGTGGTGGCTGATCCCGATCGTCGGTTCGCTGATGCTGTCGATCCCGGTGTCGGTGATTTCCAGCCGGGTCAAGCTGGGCCTCAAGTCCCGCGACGAGAGCCTGTTCCTGATTCCTGAGGAATACAATCCGCCGCAGGCCCTGCTGTCGACCGAGAAGTACACCCACGAAAACCGTTGGCACGCCCTGAATGACGGGTTTGTGCGTTCGGTGGTCGACCCGCAGCAGAACGCCTTGGCCTGTGCCCTGGCGACCTCGCGTCACCGTGAGGCGGAGCCGATCGAGCACTTGCGTCAGGAGCGTGTGCGCCATGCGTTGAAAGTCGGCCCTGCCGGCCTCAACAACGGCGAGCGCCTGGCGTTGCTCAGCGATCCGGTAGCCCTGGCTCGCCTGCACCAGCAGGTGTGGAGCGAAGGCCACGCCGAGTGGCTCGGCGCTTGGCGTGCATCGATCAAGGCTGATCCGCATGCGCCCTTGCTGCCGCTGAAACCGCTGCTGTCCCAGGCCCAAACGGCCTGATTCAGACCCCCCCGAGGGCTCACCTCGGGGGTGTTCGAAGCGCTGGTCCTACAGCGTTTCACGATTCTTCTTTTTATCCCTAACGCCTTGTTATTTCGAAACAAAAGACCTTTGTTCGATACGTATTGTCGTGCCTGCGGCTGGGTTAGCATCGCCCCCCAAATTGACTAGGCCTCAGGGGGATTCATGATCAAAAGGTATTGTTCGGCATGGCTGATCGGCGCTGTCGTCGTCCTCTATGCCGGCTGGGTAAGCGCGGGCGCCCTTGATGATGCCGTGCGACGTGGTGTGCTGAAAGTCGGCACCACGCCGGTCTATGTCCCCTTCGAAATGACCGACAAGCAGGGGCGCATCGTCGGCTTCGAGGTTGATTTACTGCAGGCGATGAGCCGCGCCCTGGGCGTCGAGCTTGAGCTGGTCGCCGTGCCCTATACCGACTTGGTGCCGGGGTTGATGGCGAAGAAGTTTGACCTGATTGGCAGCGGCATGACCGTCACGCAGGAGCGCAACCTGAAGCTCAATTTCAGCGACTCCTTTATCGTGGTCGGCCAGACCGTGCTGCTGCATCCAAGCCTGGCCGGCAAGATTGCCAGTATCGAAGACCTGGACGAGGCCGGCTACCGGATTGCGGCTACCGAGGGCACCACCGGGGAGTCTGCGGCACAGCGCTTTTTGGGAGCAGCTCGGTTGAGCAGCTTCGCCACCCCCGAGGAGGGCGTGCGACAGGTGCGTGAGGGCAAGGTCGATGCGTTTATTCATGATGCGCCCTACAACCTGATTGCCATGGCCAGGCCGGAAAACCATGCCCTGTTGGCACTGGAGCAGCCGTTTACCTTTGAACCCTTGGCGTTCGGCCTGAAAAAAGGGGATTACGACAGCCTCAACTGGATCAATCACTTCTTGAGTCAGGTGGCCCAGGATGGGACCTACGATCGCCTGCATGACAAGTGGTTCAAGGACACTGCCTGGCTGGTGGAAATCGAGTGATCGCCATAACTACTTACATATCAGTCAATTGGCGCGCCCGCGGCCTGACGTGTCTATCTTTGCGCTTGGCTGCACCGTTGTGGGGCGTATCCGACATACGCCGTTAACATTTACCCGCGAAACCTTTGTGACGGGCAACGAGTGGGTTAGGATCGCACCCCGAATGGGTGCAGCCTTTTTGTGCCCCGACCTTATAAGAATCGTTCAGGGGACTTGATGATGAAAAAGTATCTTTCGATGCTGATGCTTGGCGTCACCGCGCTGGTCGCGGCCACTGCCGCTCACGCGGGTGCCATCGACGATGCGGTCAAGCGCGGTACGCTGAAAGTCGGCATGGACCCGACCTACATGCCGTTCGAAATGACAGACAAACGCGGTGAAATCATCGGTTTTGAAGTCGACATCCTCAAGGCCATGGCCAAGTCCATGGGCGTCAAGCTGGAGCTGGTGTCCACCGGTTACGACGGCATCATCCCAGCCTTCCTGACCGGCAAGTTCGACATGATCGGCAGCGGCATGACCCTGACCCAGGAACGCAACCTGCGCCTGAACTTCAGCGAACCCTTCATCGTGGTTGGCCAGACCCTGCTGATTCGCAAGGACCTGGAAGGCACTATCAAATCTTACAAAGACCTCAACGACGAAAAATACCGCCTGACCTCCAAGCTGGGCACCACCGGTGAGATGGTCGCCAAAAAACTGATCTCCAAAGCCAAGTACCACGGCTATGACAACGAGCAAGAAGGCGTGCTGGACGTGGTCAACGGCAAGGCTGATGCCTTTGTGTATGACGCACCGTACAACGTGGTTGCCGAGAAAAAAGTCGGTAACGGCAAGCTGGTGTTCCTGGACGAACCCTTCACCTTCGAACCGTTGGCGTTCGGCCTGAAAAAAGGCGATTACGACAGCCTCAACTACATCAACAACTTCCTGCACCAGATCCGCAACGACGGCACCTACGATCGCATCCATGACAAGTGGTTCAAGAGCTCCGAGTGGCTCAAGGACATGGAATAAAGGCTGAGACCGAGTTGCCTGTATCGCGGGCTTGCTCGCGATGACGGCCCGCCAGGCGATACACCTCCCGGAACCTGAAATGAAACAGAAAAAAGCCCAATGGCCGTGGCACTTACTAACCGTGGTCGTGCTGGTTGGCCTGGCGGGCGCGTTGTACTACGCCACCTCGCTGATGTCCTACGAGTGGCGCTGGAACCGCGTGCCGCAGTACTTCGTCTATCAGGCCGAAACGTCGCAGCGCGCCGCCGACATTTCCACCGTGGTCGAACTGGTGCGCAAGGGCGACGTAGCCGAAGTCACCCTGCGTAACGATGCCGGCGCTGAGCAAAAGCTCACCGTGGCCGACAACAGCCTGCAGGTTTCGCGCGGCGATGATGTCGCCGAAGGTGACGTGGTGGGCGTGACCCGGCATTGGGCCTTGGGCCCATTGATGTGGGGGCTGTGGACCACGCTGTGGTTATCGGTGGTCTCAGGCATCCTGGGCCTGGCAATCGGCTTGGCGACTGGCCTGTGCCGACTGTCGACTAACCCGACCTTGCGCGACTTGTCGACGATCTACGTCGAACTGGTGCGCGGTACGCCGCTATTGGTGCAGGTCTTCATTTTCTACTTCTTCATCGGCACGGTGCTCAACCTGTCCCGGGAATTTGCCGGGATCGCGGCGCTGTCGCTGTTCACCGGCGCTTATGTAGCGGAAATCGTCCGCGCCGGCGTGCAGTCGATCACCCGTGGCCAGAACGAAGCCGCGCGCTCGCTGGGCTTGAGTGCCAGCCAGTCGATGCGCCATGTGGTGTTGCCGCAAGCGTTCAAACGCGTGCTGCCGCCGCTGGCTGGGCAATTTATCAGCTTGGTGAAAGACACCTCGTTGGTGTCGGTGATCGCGATTACCGAGCTGCTTAAAAGCGGCCGCGAGGTGATCACCACCTCGTTCTCGCCGTTTGAAATCCTGTTCTGTGTGGCAGGCCTGTACCTGCTGATCAACCTGCCGCTGTCGAAAATGGCCAGCCGGCTTGAGCGGAGGCTCGCGCAAAGTGATTGAAGTTCGCGATCTGGTAAAAGTCTTCGACACCCGTGGCCACGTGGTGCGCGCGGTGGACCATGTCAGCACCCAGGTCGCCAAGGGCGAAGTGCTGGTAGTGATCGGCCCCTCGGGTTCAGGCAAGTCGACCTTCCTGCGCTGCCTTAATGGCCTGGAAGAATTCGATTCAGGCTCGGTCAGCATCGACGGCCTGCAACTGGCCGACCCGAAAACCGACGTCAACGCCTATCGCCGCGAAGTCGGCATGGTGTTCCAGCACTTCAACCTGTTCCCACACATGACCGTGCTGGAAAACCTGTGCCTGGCGCAAAAAGTCGTGCGCAAGCGTGGCAAACAAGAGCGCGAGGCCAAGGCCCTGGCGCTGCTGGAAAAGGTTGGCATTGCGCAAAAAGCCAACGAGTTTCCGTCACGCTTGTCCGGTGGCCAGCAACAGCGCGTGGCGATCGCCCGCGCCTTGGCGATGGAGCCCAAGGTGATGCTGTTTGACGAGCCCACCTCGGCGCTGGACCCGGAAATGGTCGGCGAAGTGCTGGACGTGATGAAGACCCTGGCCCTTGAAGGCATGACCATGGTCTGCGTCACCCACGAGATGGGCTTTGCCCGCGAAGTGGCCGACCGGGTGTTGTTCTTCGACCATGGCAAGTTGCTGGAAGACGCGGCCCCGGCCGAGTTCTTCGATGCGCCCAAAGACCCGCGGGCCCAGGCCTTCCTGCGCCAAGTGCTGTAACCGCTGCAAAAAGATCGTTTTTTGTGGCGAGGAAGCTTGCTCTCGTTGGGCCGCGCAGCGGCCCCCAAAAAGGCATTTTCAGACCTTGAACTTGCCCACCCAGCGCTGCAAATCCGCGCCCAGGCGCGCCAGTTCGACACTGGCCGCCGCCGTCTCCTGACTCGCGGCCGAGGTCTGTTCCGACACGTCCTTGACCTTCAGCACGCTGCGATTGATCTCTTCGGCAACCGCCGTTTGCTCCTCGGCAGCGGCGGCAATCTGCGGGTTCATTTCCTGGATCACTGAGACCGTGCGGGTGATGTTGGCCAAGGCATCGCCCGCGCGGCGGGTCAGTTGCACGCTGTTGTCGGTCAGGCTACGGCTGTTGTCCATGCTGTCGGCGACCTGCTGTGTGCCCCGTTGCAGGCTGCCGATCAGCTCTTCTATTTCCTCGGCCGACTGCTGCGTGCGTTGCGCCAGGCTGCGTACCTCGTCGGCAACTACCGCAAAGCCTCGGCCGGCTTCACCGGCGCGGGCGGCTTCGATGGCGGCATTGAGGGCCAGCAAGTTGGTTTGCTCCGAGACCGACTTGATCACTTCCAACACGCTGCCGATCTTCTGGCTTTCCTGCCGCAACCCTTGCATGGCCTGGCTTGAGTGGGTCATCTCCTGGGCCAGGTGCTCGATGTGCGCAATCGCCTCGGCCACCACGTGGTCACCCGCGCTGGCCTGTTGATCAGCTTCGGTGGCGGCGTTCGAGGCTTGCTCGGCGTGGCGCGCGACTTCCTGGGAGGTGGCGAGCATTTCATTCATCGCCGTGGCCACCTGTTCGGTTTCCTGCCGCTGTTCGTCGATGCCGGCGCGGGATTGCTCGGTCACGCTGGATAATTGCTCGGAGGCGCTGGCGATCTGCCGCGCGCTGTCACCGATACCACCGATCAAACCGCGCAGGTTGACCGTCATTTGCCCGATGCTGCGCTGCAATTGCCCCAGTTCATCCCGGCGTGTGGTCTGGATATCGTGGCTCAAGTCACCCTCGGCCACTCGGTTCGCCACCACCAGAGCCCGGCGCAGGGGCGTGACGATCTGCCCGGCAATCAGCCAGGCGGCCAAGGCGCCCAGCAGCAGCGCGGCAGCGGTGACATTGATCAGTAAAGTGCGGGCCTGGTCGGCTTCTTTATCACGCTGCTCGGTCTGGTACTGGCTCAACAGGTCGCTTTGCTTGAGCAGCTCATCCAACCATTGTTCCAGTTGGTTCTGGGTGGTTTCGGTGGTGACTTGGGCGTCCTTGAGGCGGTTCAGCTGGGTGCGGTAGTCGCGCAGGGCGCCGGCCAGTGCAGTCGCGTCCACCGGCAGCTTGGCCACGGAGGCCTGTGCGCCGTCGAGGGCCTGGAGCGCGTCCGTGACGTTTTGTGTATAGGCCTCCAGCGAGGTGGCTGCCCAGGCTGCGCTTTGGGCACTGTCTTCGGCTTTTTCCATGGTCTGGCGCATGAGTTCTACGGTGTCCAGGGCCTTTTCGTCGTCTTGATTGGGCAAGTCACTGGACAGCTGGGCGAGGGTGTCGCTGGCTTGGGCGGCGCTTTTCTTGAGCCCCTCGCGCGCGTTTTCGCGTTGTTCGATCAGGTTGGCCAGGCCGCCCAGCGACGTCTTGAAGCTGGCGGTCAGACGCGTCGCGTCTTGCACTTGTTGCAAGCTGGCCGGATGGACCAAGCGGGTGGACATTTCCATCAGGTAGCGATCGATTTTTTCCATGTGCACGCCGACCTTGGTCAGGCTGGCCGGGTTATTCAGGGTGCGATACACAATGCGGTCAGCCCGCAGCTCTTCGCCGACCACCGCTAATTGCGAAAGAATGGTCAACGATTGCGAGCGAAACAATGAGGTGTTTAAGGCTTGCCAGCCCGTCAGGGCTATAGCCAAGCTGAGCGTCAAGACCAGGCCGAAGCCAAGGAAGAGTTTAAGGGTGACACTGGCGTTGCCGAGTGCGCGGGTCAGTGGACCAAACATGGTGAACCTCCTACGAGTAAAGGGAGCGTTTCGACAGTCCGGCTGACACGGTCAGGGGAGTTGAAACGCTACTTCTATTCGGCGGAAGGTGTGTAATCCTCGACCTGAAAAGCGTGTAGGAAATTTCACAGCTTGTGAAGGCGACGGCCATGATGGCCGTCGCGAGGGGCTCAAACCTTGAAGCGGCCTACCAGGGTTTGCAGGTAAATACCCAGGCGCGCCAGTTCCGCGCTGGACGCTGCGGTCTCTTCACTGGCCGAAGAGGTCTGTTCAGACACATCACGCACATTCAGCACGCTGCGGTTGATCTCTTCGGCCACGGCGCTTTGTTGCTCGGCGGCGGTGGCAATCTGCGAGTTCATCGCCTGAATAGTCGAGACCGTGCGCGTGATGTTGCCCAGTGCGTTGCCGGCTCGGCGGGTCAGCTCGACGCTGCTGTCGGTGAGGCCACGGCTGTTGTCCATGATGGTCGCCACCTGCTGGGTGCCGCTTTGCAGGCCGACGATCAGCTCTTCGATCTCTTCGGTGGACTTCTGGGTGCGTTGGGCCAGGCTGCGCACCTCGTCGGCCACTACGGCAAAGCCACGTCCGGCTTCACCGGCCCGCGCCGCTTCAATCGCGGCGTTGAGTGCCAGCAGGTTGGTTTGCTGGGCCACCGACTTGATCACATCGAGCACGCTGCCGATCTTGTCGCTTTCGCGTTTCAGGTGGCCCATGGCCTCGGTAGAGTTGCCGACCTCGGTGGCCAGGCGCTCGATCTGGGCGATGGCCTCGCTGACCACCTTGTCACCTTCACGGGCCTGCTGGTCAGCCGCCACGGCCGCCTCAGAGGCTTCCTCGGCGTTGCGTGCCACTTCCTGCACGGTCGCAGCCATTTCGTTCATGGCGGTGGCCACCTGGTCGGTCTCGACCTTCTGGCTGTTGACCCCGGCGCTGGTTTGCTCAGTCACGGCGGACAGTTGCTCGGCGGCGCTGGCGATTTGGGTGACGCCGTCGCTGATACCGCCGATCAACTCGCGCAGGCCGACGGTCATGCTTTGCATGGAGCGCTGCAATTGGCCCAGCTCGTCCTGGCGTGCGGAGTTGAGGTTGTGGCTCAGGTCGCCGGAGGCCACGCGCTCAGCGACTTTGAGGGTCTGGTTCAGCGGAATGACGATTTGGCGCGTAATGGCCCAAGCGGCGACGATGCCGAAGATCAACGCCAGCACGGTGGCCAGCAGCAGCAACTGTTTGGCGTGTGCCGCATCGGCATCGCGCACTGCGGTTTGCGAGGTGGTGAGTTTTTCGCTGTGGCCCAGCAGGATATCGCCTTGCCCAGTCATGATTTTCAGCGCAGCAGCGCTGGCGACCTGGGAGTCGCGGTACTGGCTGACAGCCGCGCGGTAGGCTTGCAACGACACGCCGGCCTCTTGCAGGTTGGCCTGGTACTGGGCCGGCAGTTGACCTTGGAGCTCGGTGATTTTCTTCAGGGCGTTGTCGATGGCATCCAGGGCCGGCTGTTCGGCTTCGGTCTTGCCGCTGTAGGTGTAACCGCGCACTTGGAAGCGCGATTGCTGGATCAGTTTGCTTAGGTCGACCACGCTGTTGAACAGGGTGACGCTGTCACCCTGCAGCAGGTTTTTTTCGACTTCGTTGATCTTGGCCACGGCGTTATCGGCGGTGTCGCCGAGCTTGCTGCGCGCGCCTTCACGCTTGAGACCAGCCTGGACCATGGCGGTGAAGGCCTTTTTGTATTGGTTCAGGGCATCCTGTTGTTGCTCGACCAGGGCCTTGTCGTCGGGTTGCTCGATCAGGGTTAGCGCGGTGTTCAACCCGTTGTCCAGCTGGGTGAGCAGGCCGTTGACCGCATCGGTGCCTTGTTCGCCGCGACGCATTTCAAAGTCCAGGCGCGCCAGGCGCAGGTCTTTGGTCAGCCCGTTGAGGCTGGAGATAAAGCCTAGCTTGTCACCCCGACTGATCACATCGCCCAGGCCAGTCCAGCCGGTGAAGGTGATCAACAACGTCAGGACCAACACCAAGCCAAAGCCAATGCTTAACTTGCGGTTGACGCTCACATTCCCCAGTTTTTCGGCTAACCAACGATACATACTGCGAACTCCCCTTGAACAAGGCTTGGACTTATTCAGAGGCTATCGGCGGCGTAGGATTATTCTGTAGGTGCGATGATCGTTCCCGCGCTCTGCGGGGAATGCATCCCGTGACGCTCTGCGTCACAAGAGCGGACGCAGAGCGTCCATGAGGGCGTTCCCACGCGGAGCGTGGGAACGATCGGGATAGAGTCAGAACAGGCGGGCGAGTAGGGCGGTTACGGCGGTTTCTACACGCAGGATGCGCGCGCCCAGTTGTACCGGCTGCAAGCCAGCCTTGGTCAGCAGGTCCACTTCGTAGGGTATCCAGCCACCTTCCGGGCCGATGGCCAGGGTTACAGGCTCATCCAGCCCACGCGGGCAGGCCGGGTAATCGCCAGGATGGCCGATCAGGCCGAGGGTGCCTTCGGTCATGGCCGGCAGGCGATCTTCGACGAACGGCTTGAAGCGTTTTTCGATGATGATCTCGGGCAGCACCGTGTCGCGCGCCTGCTCCAGGCCGAGGATAAGCTGCTCGCGAATCGCCTCAGGCTCCAGGAATGGGGTTTGCCAGAAGCTCTTCTCCACGCGGTAGCTGTTGACCAGCACCACCTTGGGCACGCCCATGGCCGCCACGGTTTGCAGCACCCGACGCAGCATCTTCGGGCGCGGCAGGGCCAGCAGCAAGGTCAATGGCAGTTTGGCCGGCGGCGGCAGGTCGAAGCTCACTTGCAGTTCGGCTTCACTGGCCTGCAGGCGCAGCAGTTGCGCACTGCCCATCAACCCGCCAATGCGCCCCACCCGCAGGTTGTCGCCCACCACGGCGCGGTGGACTTCCTGCATATGCACCAGGCGCCGATCACGCAGGATCACCCGGTCGGCCGCGATAAAGTCGGCCTCTTCAAGCAACAGCAGGTTCACGGCTGAGTCGCTGGCGGCTGGTCGTCGTCGGCGGGTTGGTCATCCGGGTGCTCGCCACGCTTGGTGATCAAGCTGCTGAACAGGATGCCTACCTCGAACAGCATCCACATCGGCACGGCCAACAGGGTCTGCGAGAAGATGTCCGGCGGGGTCAGGATCATGCCGACCACGAAGCAGCCGATGATCACGTATGGGCGGACTTTCTTCAGGTATTTGACGTCGACCACGCCGATCCACACCAAGAGCACCACGGCCACCGGGATTTCAAAGGCCACGCCAAAGGCGAAGAACAGCGTCATCACGAAGTCGAGGTAGCTGGTGATGTCGGTCATCATTTCCACGCCGGCCGGCGTGGCCGCAGCGAAGAACTTGAAAATCAGTGGGAACACCAGGAAATAGGCGAAGGCCATGCCGGTGTAGAACAGCAGGATGCTCGACACCAACAACGGCACGGCAATGCGCTTCTCATGCTTGTACAGGCCCGGCGCGATAAAGCCCCAGATCTGGTGCAGGATCACCGGGATCGCCAGGAACAGCGAGACCATCATGGTCAGCTTCAGTGGCGTGAGGAACGGCGACGACACGTCGGTGGCGATCATCGTCGCACCGGCCGGCAGGTACTGGCGCAGCGGCGTCGAAACGAAGGTGTAGATCTGCTGGGTGAAGGCGAACAGCCCGGCAAAGATAATGAAGATGGCCGCTACGCAACGCAGCAGGCGGGTACGCAACTCGGTGAGGTGCGAGACCAGTGGCATGTGCTGGTCGTTTTCCGGTTTATCAGCGCTCATGGGGCTCGCGGCGGCAATGTAGGGTCATGGGGAGCGGGCGACGCAACGGGCGTCGGCGCTGGCTCGGTCGGGGTGGGCGCAGTCGGCGTCGCTTGCGCAGCGGGTGCGATGCTGTGCTCGGCCACGGGCTCTGCCGGCTTGCTCGGTTCATTCACCGGCGACAGGATTTTGCGTGCTTCCTGCTCCAACGACAGAATATGTTCGTTGTGCAGTTGCCGACGGATCTCGTCGGCGCCGATTTCCCGTTCAACTTCCTGTTTGATGGCGTTGAAACTGCGTTTCAGGCGCCCGATCCATAGGCCGGCCGTGCGCGCGGCACCGGGCAGGCGTTCCGGCCCCAATACCAGCAGGGCCACGAGGCCGACGAGGAGCAGTTCAGAGAAGCTGATACCAAACATTAGTCAGTGCTCACGAGTCTTTGCGGGTCGGCTCTTCGACTTTTTCAGCCTGTACGTCGAAGGTACGACGCTCAGTGATCGGCTGGGTCGCCTGTGGGTGTACAGGCTGGGCCGGCGGCACTGGGTTTACGACCGGGTCCGCAGGCTTTTCGTCGTCGTTCATGGCTTTACGAAAGCCCTTGATCGACTCGCCCACGTCGGTGCCCAGGTTCTTGAGTTTCTTGGTGCCGAACACCAGTACCACCACCACCAGAATGACGATCCAGTGTTTCCAGTCAAAAATGCCCATGCTGCAATTCCTCTGTAGAAGTTATTCAGGCGGACGGGCGCGAGGCCTTTTCGGCGTGCCCGGACAAGCCATGGCGACGGTCCAGTTCATCAAGTACAGCCTGTGGATGCAGCCCCAGCTGGGCGAGCATGATCATGCTATGAAACCACAGGTCGGCGGTTTCGTAGATCACGTCGCTGCAATCCCCGCTGATTTGTGCGTCTTTGGCGGCAATGATGGTCTCGATGGATTCTTCGCCAAGCTTTTCCAGGATCTTGTTCAAGCCCTTTTCATACAGGCTGGCGACATACGAGCCCTCGGCGGTTGCGGCTTTGCGATCTTCGAGCACCTGGGCCAGGCGGTTCAGGGTGTCAGTCATGTTCAGTGTCCTGCCGAATAGATGGCGTGCGGGTCTTTGAGCACCGGTTCGACCACCTTCCACTCGCCGTTCTCGAACACGCGATAGAAGCAGCTGTGACGGCCAGTGTGGCAGGCGATGTCGCCGATCTGCTCGACCATCAGGATCACCACGTCGGCGTCGCAGTCGATGCGCATCTCGTGCAGGGTTTGCACGTGCCCGGACTCTTCGCCCTTGCGCCACAGTTTGCCACGCGAACGTGACCAGTAAATGGCGCGCTGCTCAGTGGCGGTCAGGCTCAGGGCCTCGCGGTTCATCCAGGCCATCATCAGCACGCGCCCGGTCTTGTAGTCCTGGGCAATGGCCGGCACCAGGCCGTCACTGTCCCACTTGATCTCGTCCAGCCAGTCTTTCATGTTCCGCTCCGGCAATTTGCGACAGTGTATAACCGGATCGGCTATCGACGCACGATCAGATAAACACCCACGGCGACCATGATGCCGGCCGGCCAATGGCCCAGTTGGTTCAGCGGCCCACCGATGGCGAGCATCACACCACCCACCAGGTGCGCGGCGCCCAGCAGGCGCAGGAACCAGTCGTCCTTGCGTTTCTGCCAAGGCGGTGCGGGGTCTTTGGCGTGCGGCTGGGACATGCGCTCCAGCAGGTCGCGGGTCATATTGGCCAGGTGCGGCAACTGTTCGACCTGGCTTTGCAGGTTGCCTAGCAAGGTTTTCGGGCTGACGCGTTCGCGCATCCAGCGTTCCAGGAACGGCTGCGCGGTGTTCCACAGGTCGAGGTCCGGGTACAACTGGCGGCCCAGGCCTTCGATGTTCAGCAGGGTTTTTTGCAGCAGTACCAGCTGCGGCTGCACTTCCATATTGAAGCGCCGCGCGGTCTGGAACAGGCGCATCAGCACCTGGCCGAAGGAAATATCTTTTAACGGTTTTTCGAAAATCGGCTCGCACACGGTGCGGATCGCCGCTTCGAATTCGTTGAGCTTGGTTTCCGCCGGCACCCAACCCGAATCGATGTGCAACTGCGCCACGCGGCGATAGTCACGCTTGAAGAAGGCGAACAGGTTGCGTGCCAGGTAGTCCTGGTCTTCCGGGGTCAGGCTGCCGACGATGCCGCAGTCGATTGCGATGTACTGCGGGCTCCACGGGTTCACGGTGCTGACGAAGATGTTGCCCGGGTGCATGTCGGCGTGGAAGAAGCTGTCGCGGAACACCTGGGTGAAGAAGATCTCCACACCGCGCTCGGCGAGCATTTTCATGTCGGTGCGCTGGTCGGCCAGGGTCGCGAGGTCGGTGACCTGCACGCCGTAGATGCGCTCCATGACCAGCACTTTTGGGCGGCACCAGTCCCAATACACTTGCGGCACGTACAGCAGCGAAGAACCTTCGAAGTTGCGCTTGAGCTGGCTGGCGTTGGCGGCTTCGCGCAGCAGGTCGAGTTCGTCGTAGATGGTCTTTTCGTAGTCGGCGACCACATCCACCGGGTGCAGCAGGCGCGCGTCGGCGGAGAAACGCTCGGCGGCACGGGCGAGGATGAAAAGCCACGCCAGGTCCTGGCCGATAATCTGCTTGAGGCCGGGGCGAATCACCTTCACCACCACTTCTTCGCCGGTCTTGAGCTGCGCCGCGTGCACTTGCGCCACCGAGGCCGAGGCCAGCGGGTCGACGTCGAAACGGCTGAACACCTCGCTGATCTTCTTGCCCAGCTGCTCTTCGATCAGCTTCATCGACTGCTGGGAGTCAAACGGCGGTACGCGGTCCTGCAGCAGCATCAACTCGTCGGCGATGTCTTCGGGCAACAGGTCGCGACGCGTGGAGAGGATCTGCCCGAACTTGATAAAGATCGGCCCCAAATCCTGCAACGCCAGGCGCAGGCGCGCGCCACGGCTCAGTTCCAGCTGTTTGCGCGGGAACCAGCGCCACGGCAGCACGTAGCGCACCGCCAGCAGGAACCACGGCAAGGGCAGGGCGAACAGCAGGTCATCGAGGCGGTAGCGAATTACGACGCGCTGGATACGAAACAAACGGCGGACGGCGAGCAGCTTCATGCGTTATCGCTTGGATCAAGGGAACGGCTCAGGCGCTCGAAGCGCGCCTCGAGGCGTTCCAGGTCGATTTTGGCCTTGTCGAGTTCGCGAAAGCGCGCTTGCGCTTCGCGTTCTCCGACCAGGGTGCGCGATTCTTCGCTCAGGTATTCGGCAAGGTTCTGGTTGAGGCTGGCGAAGCCTTGCTGGTACCAGCGCGAACGGCTGCGCAGGTGCCCGCTGATCAACTGGGTGGCCACGGGGCCGATCCAGCGTGACAGCTCGTATTCCCAGTCCAGCTCCAGGTCTTGCAGCACGGCGGCCAGGTCCATCAGCACCGCGCTGTCGCCTTCCAATTCCACTTCAGGGCCGTGGAGGATGGCGGTCTTGTTGCGGCTCAGGGCCAAGTGCAACAGGCTCGACGCCGGTGCGCGCAGCGTGCAGTCGGCTTCGGCGGCCCATTGGGTCGCGAGCAGCAGGCCTTCATCGCTGGGCAGGATAAACAGCTGCAGGGCCGGGCTCGTGCAGTCGACGGCAATGACTTTGCCGTTCAAGTGCGCGAGCCGCGCCAGGGCGGTGCTGTCCAGGCGCAGTACACGGTTGACGCCGTGTTCAACGCTGGCGAGAAGGCCTTTGAGCAGCATCAGGGCTTGATGCCGCGGTGCAGGGCGACTACCCCTGCGGTCATGTTGTGGTAGGTCACGCGGTCGAAACCGGCCTCCACCATCATCGACTTCAGGGTTTCCTGGTCCGGGTGCATGCGGATCGATTCGGCCAGGTAGCGGTAGCTCTCGGCGTCATTGGTGATCAGCTTGCCCATCAGCGGCATGAAGGCGAACGAGTAGGTGTCGTAGACCTTGGACATCAGCGAGTTGGTCGGCTTGGAGAACTCCAGCACCAACAGGCGGCCACCCGGCTTGAGCACGCGCAGCATCGAGCGGATCGCGTCTTCTTTATGGGTGACGTTGCGCAGGCCGAAAGCGATGGTCACGCAGTCGAAATGGTTATCCGGGAACGGCAACTTTTCCGCATCGGCCTGAACGAATTCGATATTGCCGGCCACGCCTTTATCAAGCAGGCGATCACGGCCGACCTTGAGCATCGAACCGTTGATGTCCGCCAGCACTACCTGGCCGGTAGGGCCGACGAGCTTGGAGAACTTGGCGGCCAGGTCGCCTGTGCCGCCAGCGATGTCCAGCACGCGGTTGCCGGTGCGTACGCCCGACAGTTCGATGGTGAAGCGCTTCCACATGCGGTGCATGCCGCCCGACAGCACGTCGTTCATCAGGTCGTACTTGGCGGCTACGGAGTGGAACACCTCAGCGACTTTTTCCGCTTTCTGGCTTTCCGGAACGTTCTTGAAGCCGAAGTGAGTGGTGGGTTCGGCATCGCTGCCTTTGCGCTGATCAGTCATATCGCTGTCACCAAAAGAGAATGCGGGACATGATAATCCCCAAGGCTTGCTTTGTCTTGGCAAGGCTGAAGGTAAGATAGGGGGTCACCGAGACCTTTTGCCGCATGGCAGGTGTTCTGAGTCGTTATAAAGAGGAGTCATTGCAATGGCCCGTATTACCGTTGAGCGTGCACATTCCCTGGGTAAAGACGGCGCGCGTGCGAAGGCCGAGAAGTTGGCGCAGAAACTCAAGGAGCAATATGGCCTGGAGCCATCCTGGTCCGGCGACACCCTGAACCTCAAACGTTCGGGGGTTAAAGGCACAGTATTAGTGGCGGATGATTCGCTGCGTATCGATGTGGAGCTGGGCCTGTTGATGTCGGCCATGAGTGGCACTATCAAGTCCGAAATCGAGAAAGCCCTGGATAAGGCGCTGGCCTGATCGAGGTGTTCTTAGGGTGCCGATTCTAATTTTTCGCCCTACTTTGTGCCCAAGCCCTCAACTCCTGTGGGCCGTTCCTCGACCCTAATTTGCGTGAGGTGCACCATGGCCAAAGTTATTTTGCAGAAAAAAATCGACGCACAGACCACTACCCTGAGTGACGTAAAAAGCTATGCCCGCAAGATCTGGCTGGCCGGTCTTGGTGCCTATGCCAAGGTTGGAAGCGAGGGCGGGGAGTACTTCAAAGAGCTGGTTAAGACTGGTCAACATGTTGAAAGTAAAGGCAAAAAAGTTGTGGTTGAACAACTTGATGCTGCCAACAGTCAGATTGACCAAGTAAAGAGTAACGTCTCAAGCGTCAAAGGTTTGGTTGAAGTTCAACTCGATAAAGTTGAAAAAGCTTTTGACACGCGTGTTGCAAGTGCCTTGAATCGGATCGGCATTGCGTCTAAACATGACGTTGAGACACTCTCTGCTAAGCTCGAAGAGCTGACGACATTGCTAGAACGTGTCGCGCGTAAACACTAAGGAGACATCGGGATGGCTGTTAAAAAGACTACTCAGAAAGAAGGCAGCTCGTGGATCGGGGAAGTTGAAAAATATTCCCGTAAGATCTGGCTTGCTGGTTTAGGCGTGTACTCGAAGGTTAGCAGTGACGGCGGTAAGTACTTCGAGACTTTGGTCAAGGACGGCGAGAAAGCCGAGAAGTTGACCAAGACCACAGTGGGTAAAAAAGTCGAGGCGGCCAAGGCGAGTGCAGGTTCTGCCAAGTCGAGCATTTCTGATACATGGGGCAAGTTGGAAGAGACTTTCGACAAGCGTCTTAACAGTGCCATTTCGCGACTGGGCGTGCCCAGCAAAGCGGAACTGAAGACGCTGCACAGCAAGGTCGATACGCTGACCAAGCAAATCGAAAAACTCACGGGCGCCAAAGTGGCCCCGGCTAAAACTGCCGCGGCTAAACCGGCTGCTAAGCCTGCCGCCAAACCGGCTGCAAAATCTGCGGCCAAGCCTCTGGTTAAAGCGGCTGCCAAGCCGGCTGCGAAACCTGTGGCCAAGGCCCCAGCTAAAGCAGCGGCAAAACCGGTTGCCAAACCTGCCGCCAAGCCTGCTGCTAAACCAGTAGCCGCTAAAGCAGCTGCCAAGCCAGCGGCTAAACCTGCTGCCAAGGCCGCTGCGAAACCAGCTGCTAAAACTGCCGCAGCCAAACCTGCTGCCAAGCCGGCCGCTGCGAAATCTGCAGCCAAGCCAGCCGCCGCTAAACCGGCCGTCAAGCCTGCTGCAGCAAAACCTGTGGCTGCCAAGCCAGCGGCAAAACCAGCCGCCGCGAAGAAGCCCGCTGTAGCGAAAAAGCCAGCAGCGCCAAAGCCTGCCGTTGCGGCCAAGCCTGCAACCCCAGCGCCAACCGCTTCGACAGCCAACTCGGTGTCCGCACCGACCCACGCTGCTGCTGCCCCGACTGCATCGCCGGTAACCCCGACGCCATCCAGTCAGTCCTGATTTTTTCAGGGTACAAAAAACGCCCGGCCTGCGAAGGTCGGGCGTTTTTTATTGGCGATCTTATGACCACCGCCGCTCCCACATTTTTAATCCATGTCATCCAGATATTTCAGGGCGAACCGCTCGGTCGCCTGCCGTGCCGGCAACAACAAGTGCGGCGCCACCAGCATCATGATCTGGTACACCACCACGCGCACTTCCCCTTCACGGTCGAGAATCCGCTGGTAATCCAGGGAAAACAGCAAGGTCATGGTGATCTGTTCCACCAGTTGCCCCAGCGCCTGGGTATCACTGACCAACTGCCCCGCCGCCTTGAGTCGCGCCAGTAATGAAGCCAGTGTTCGCTTCAGTGCCGTAAGCAAATTGCGAATGCCCTTGGCCAGCTTCGGCAGGCGCCCGGCCAGGTTCGACAAATCCTGAAACAGAAACCGGTAATGGGCCATGCGCTCGACGATCAAGTGCAGGAACAGCCAGTAATCTTCGGCTCTGAGTTGTGCATCCGCCGGCGGGTCGAGCAGCGGTGCCAGTTCATTTTGAAAGCGCTCGAACAGCCCGAGTACCAACGGCTCCTTGCCATGGAAGTGGTAGTAGAGGTTGCCGGGGCTGATCCCCATTTCATTGGCCACCTCCATGGTCGACACGTTCGGCTCGCCCTTGTGGTTGAACAACTGCAGGGCACATTCAAGGATACGGTCGCGAGTCTTCATCCAATCTTCTTAATGGGGTCGTTGAGCTCAGCGCACGCGCACGTAGGTGCCCGGCGCCGCTTCCATGGGTGGGTAATTCTGGTTGCCCAGGGCAGTCAATGTTTCGCGTTGTGCGCCGGAGCGCTGTTGAATCCACTCCAGCCACTGCGGCCACCAGCTGCCTTCGACATGGTTGGCGTCGTAGTACCAGGCGCGCGGGTCGCTGCTTAGCTTGGGGTTTTCGACGTAATTGGCCTTGGGGTTGCCTGGCGGGTTAAGGATGCTCTGCACATGCCCGCTGTTGGACAGCACGAAGCGCCGCTCACCGCCGAGCAATTGCGTGGAGCGGTACACCGCATCCCACGGCGTGATGTGGTCGTTGATCCCGGCCACGCTGAAGCTGTCCACCGTGACCTTCTGCAAATCGATAGGCGTGCCGCACACCTCAAGGCCACCAGGATGGCTCAGCGGGTTGTGCTTGAAGAAGTCCAGCAAGTCGCCATGCAGCGCGGCGGGCAGGCGCGTGTTGTCGTTGTTCCAGTACAGGATGTCGAACGCCGGTGGCTCCTTGCCCAACAGGTAATTGTTGATCCAGTAGTTCCAGATCAGGTCGTTGGGGCGCATCCAGGCAAACACCTTGGCCATGTCGCGACCGTCGAGCACGCCTTGCTGGTAGGAGCGGCGCTTGGCGGCTTCGAGGGTTTGTTCATCGGCGAACAGGGTGGCGGGGCTGTCGATCTGGCTGTCCAGCAAGCTCACCAGATAGCTGGCGCTGGAGATGCGTCGCAGCTGGCGCTTGGCTTGCAGATGGCCTTGCAGTGCGGCGATGGTCAGGCCACCGGCGCAGGCGCCCATCAGGTTGACCTCGCGGGCACCGGTGATCGCCCGGCACACGTTGAGCGCTTCCTCCAGCGCCGCCACATAGGTGGACAGGCCCCATTCGCGGTGGCGCACATCCGGGTTGCGCCAACTGACCATAAAGGTCTGCAGGCCGTTTTTCAGCGCGTACTGCACAAAGCTATTGGCCGGACTGAGGTCGAAGATGTAGTACTTGTTGATTTGCGGCGGCACGATCAACAGCGGCTTGGCGTACTGTTTTTCGCTCATGGGCTTGTACTGGATCAGCTCCAGCAGCTCGTTGCGAAACACCACCGAGCCGGGCGTGGTCGCCACGGTCTTGCCGACTTCAAACGCATGCTTGCTGACCTGACGGGGCAGGCCGTTGTTGTGCAGTAAATCATCAAACAGGTTGCTCACACCGCGCACCACGCTGTTGCCGCCGGAGTTGAGCAGCTCCTTGATGGCCAGCGGGTTGAGCAGCGTGTTGGAAGGCGACACCGCATCATTGAGCAGCGAGAACGCGAAGTGCGCGCGGGCGCGGTCATCCGCGTTCAGGGCACTGTCGTCGATCCAGTGGCGAGTCTGTTTCTGCCAGCTCAAGTAGGCTTGCAGGCTGCGGCGGTACAGCGGGTTGAGTTTCCAGGTGGGGTCGATGAAGCGCGCGTCGTTGGGGTTGGGTTCATGCATCGTTTCGCCCAGCAACACGCGACCCAACTGACCGCCCAGCGCCAGGGCGTGACGCGCGGTGTGCACCGGGTTGCGCAAGCCGTGGGCGGCGACGCTGCGCAGGGTTGCGAGTAAATCCCGACCGCGCAGGCCGGTGATCGCATTTTGCGCATTGATGAACACAGCAGGGGTGGGCGCCGGGTTCGTCACGGGTCTTTCTCGCATGAGCCAACACTCCTTCGTCAGGGCAACAACAGGCACGCCAATTGAGAACCATAGTCGGTTCTGGGCAAGTTGCGCGGCGGTGTAGTCCTTACACCGCCGGTCGCGGATGAATCACCGCCCGCAGGCGCTCCTCTTCGAGAAACTTCATGATGATCGGCGCCACGGCTTCAGCCCGGGTGATCAGGAACAGGTGGCCATCATCGATGATGTGCAGCTGCGCATTCGGAATGCACCAGGCCAGCATGCGCATATTGATCAACGGGATCAGCGGGTCGTCGTCACCCGCCAGCACCAGGGTCGGTTGGCGGATCTTGTGCAGCCAATGGATGCTGGTCCAGCCAAACCCCGCAAACAGCTGCCAGTAGTAACCGAGCTTGCCGGCCGAGCGCACTTTGCTCGCGTGCTCGGCAGCCAGTTTTGAATCGCGGCGGAACGAGCCGCCATAAATCATTGGCGCGATGCGCACCACGTGGGACGGTTGGATATAGCGCCTTGGGCTTGCCATCAGCCACAGCACCTTAGGCTTGCCCGGCACCATAAAGGCACCGGCTGCGGTGGCGGCCAGGATCAGCTTTTTGCAGCGCTCCGGGTAGTCATAAGCGAACTGTTGCGCCAGCGCGCCGCCCCAGGACACACCCACCGCATTCACCTGGCCATAGTCGAGGTAATCGAGCATGCGCGCGGTGAGTTTGGCCAGGCCGGGAAAGCGATAAGGCCGATTGGGCGTCGACGAACCGCCCACGCCCGGCACATCAAAGGCGATCACTTCGAGGTCCGGGTCCAGCGCCTGGACGAACGGAAACACCAGCTCAAGGTTGGCGCCGATGCCGTTGAAGATCAGCAGCGGCGTCAAGTGAGGCTTGCCCGGGCGTACCGCCGTACGGATGGTCTGGCCATCCAGGTCGATGGTACGGAAGATGAACGGTTGCGGCATGCTCAAGCCCTGTGGAGTGGTGCTATTTATCGGTAGGAACTCGGTCTATGTGGGAGCTGGCTTGCCTGCGATGGCATTCTGTCACTTACCGGCATACCGCTATCGCAGGCAAGCCAGCTCCCACATTGATCTCATTTCAACTACACAATTTGCTTATCGTTCATGCACATAAGTACCCGGCGCCGCCTCAGCTGCGGCATAGGTTTTGTTACCCAAGCTTGTAGGTGCTTTCTTCAATTTACCCGACCGCTCCGCCTGCCAGGCCTGCCAATGCAGCCACCAGGAGTCAGTATGTTTGGTGGCATTCTCCTGCCAATCCAGCGCCTTGCCCGCCAGGCCATCGCTGGTCTGGTAACGCGCCTTGGGGTTGCCCGGCGGGTTGAGGATGCTCTGGATATGCCCACTGCTGGACAACACAAATTCCACTTTGCCGCCAAACAACTGCGCCGACTTGTAGCAAGACTGCCACGGCGTGATGTGGTCGTTGGTGCCGGCCAGGGCGTAGATATCGGCGGTGACCTGCTTGAGGTCGATCGGCGTGCCGCACACTTCCAGGGCGTTGGCGCGTATCAGTGGGTTGTTCTTGAACAGTTCGATCAAGTCGCCATGGAACGCTGCTGGCAGGCGCGTGGTGTCGTTGTTCCAGAACAGGATGTCGAACACCGGCGGCTCGTTGCCCAGCAGGTAGTTATTGACCCAGTAGTTCCAGATCAGGTCGTTGGGGCGCATCCAGGCAAACACCTTGGCCATGTCGCGGCCTTCCAGCACGCCAGCCTGGTAGGAATGGCGCTTGGCTGCCTCCAGGGTCTGCTCGTCGACAAACAGCGCCACCTGGGTGTCCAGGGTGGTGTCCAGCACGCTCACCAGCAGGGTCAGGGCGTTGACCTTCTTCTCCCCCAGCGCCGCGTAGTGGCCCAGCAGCGCGGTGCAGGTGATACCGCCGGAGCAGGCGCCGAGCATGTTGATGTCTTTGCTGCCGGTAATCGCCGTGACCACATCGACCGCTTCCTTGAGCGCCTCGATATAGGTCGACAGGCCCCACTCGCGCTGGGCCTTGGTCGGGTTGCGCCAGCTGACGATAAACGTCTGCAAACCATTGCGCAGGCAGAAGCGCGCCAGGCTCTTCTCCGGGCTCAGGTCGAATACATAGAATTTGTTGATCTGCGGCGGCACCACCAGCAATGGGCGCTCGTGCACCTGCTCGGTGATCGGCTTGTATTGGATCAGCTCCAGTACGTCGTTGCGAAAGACCACGGCGCCTTCGGTGGTGCCCAGGCTCTTGCCCACTTCAAAGGCGCCCATGTTGACCTGGCTCGGCATGCCGCCGTTGTGCACCATGTCCTTGGCCAGGTGGGACAAGCCATCGAGCAGGCTTTTGCCGCCGGTTTCAAAGAAGCGCTTGACCGCCGCCGGGTTGGCCGCGCTGTTGGTGGGGGCCATGGCTTCGGTCATCAGGTGGATCACAAAGTGGCCGCGGCTGATGTCCTGTTCCGACAGGTTACTGTCGCCAATCCAGTCGTGCAGTTCCTTGCGCCACGCCAAGTAAGTTTGCAGGTAACGTTTGTAGAGCGGGTTCTGGCTCCAGGCGGGGTCGTTGAAGCGACGGTCATCGCCTTCGGGCACCAGCGCGGATTTGCCAAACATCACGTTCTTCAATTCGACGCCAAAGTGGGCCACGTGCTTGACGCTGTGTAACGGTTGCTTGATGGCTTGGGTCAGCACCATCTTCGCCGAGGCTAATAAATCCTTTTTTCGTAACGCGATGATCGGGTTCAGCCCCAGGGTGTTTTCTGAGGCCTGGCGTTTCAAGTCATCGTTATTCTTGTTACTCATCTACGACGCTCCATTGTCCGAAAGACGAGTACCGGCGATTGCTGCGCACCCAATTTCGATACACGACACCAGCCTGGTACTGCGACTCGGGTGACCGTAAATACCGCATCGTCAAATGCAGGGAACTTGCCAGTTCTATTGGTTACCCGAGTTTAATTTTTTTCGCAAGCGGGCCAATCGTTGGCCGCGCGACAGGGCATTCAAGCAGATGAAATTAGAAAATGCCCTCTAAAGAGCAAGACGCCTGAGTTAGAGCATTAGCCGCACGACCGACTCACTCGGGTCGCGGGTTTTTCCGGCCGCTTTAAGTTCAGCAAGATAGTCGGCCCACAGTGCTTCCTGGCGCATAGCCAACTGGTAGAGGTAGTCCCAGGTGAACAGTCCGCTGTCATGCCCGTCGTCAAAGGTCAATTTCAGTGCGTACTGACCGGCCGGTTCTATCTTGATCAGCCGGACATTGAGTTTGCCGAACTGCAGGATGGGTTTGCCGTGGCCCTGGACTTCGGCGGAAGGCGAGTGCACCCGCAGCAGTTCGGCGGGCAACTGGTAGACCTCATCGGGCCCGTACGTGAGGCCGAGGGTGTTGGAGGTTTTATGCAGGTTTACAGCGGTAGGGAATTGGGTCATTTGGGGGTTCGCTCAGAGATGATCCTCCTGAAGGAACCGGCTTAATGTGGGAGCAGGCTTGTGTGGGAGCCGGGCTTGCCCGCGATGCAGGCACCTCGGTGTTTCAGGAACACTGAGGTGATGCTATCGCAGGCAAGCCAGCTCCCACACAAGCCTGGCTCCTACACAAACCATTTCCTGTGAGGCTTACAGGATATAACGAGACAGGTCTTCGTTCTGCGCCAATTCGCCCAGGTGGCTATTCACGTAGTCAGCATCGATCTTGATCGCTTCGCCATTCTGCGAACCCGCCATGTCGCCCGCGCTGAAGGAAACTTCCTCCAGCAGACGCTCAAGCAAGGTATGCAGACGACGCGCACCGATGTTCTCGGTCTTCTCGTTAACCTGCCAGGCAATCTCCGCCAAACGCTTGATCCCGTCCGGCAGGAACTCGATACCCAAGCCTTCAGTTTTCAGCAGCTCGCGGTACTGCTCGGTGAGCGAGGCGTGCGGCTCGCTGAGGATGCGCTCGAAGTCGCCCGGGGTCAGCGCCTTGAGTTCCACGCGAATCGGCAGACGGCCTTGCAGCTCCGGCACCAGGTCGCTTGGCTTGCTCAGGTGGAATGCACCGGAGGCGATAAACAGGATGTGGTCGGTCTTGACCATGCCCAGCTTGGTGTTCACGGTGCAGCCTTCGATCAGCGGCAGCAGGTCGCGCTGGACGCCTTCGCGGGACACATCAACGCCGCCGGAGTTGCCACGCTTGGCCACTTTGTCGATCTCATCGATAAACACGATGCCATGTTGCTCGACGGCTTCCAGGGCTTTGGCCTTGAGTTCTTCCTCATTCACCAGGCGCCCGGCTTCTTCGTCGCGCACCAGCTTCAGCGCTTCCTTGACCTTGAGCTTGCGGCTTTTCTTCTTGCCCTTGCCCATGTTGGCGAACAGGTTCTGCAGCTGGCTGGTCATTTCTTCCATGCCAGGCGGTGCGGAGATATCGACGCCGGAGACTTCGGCGACTTCGATCTCGATTTCCTTGTCGTCCAGTTGGCCTTCACGCAGGCGCTTGCGGAACAGCTGGCGGGTATTGGAATCGGATGACGGTGCGGCGTCTTCGTTGAAACCCATGCGTGCCGGCGGCAGCAAGGCGTCGAGGATGCGTTCTTCGGCGGCGTCTTCAGCGCGGTGGCTAACCTTGGTCATTTCCTGTTCGCGCAGCAGCTTCAGGGCGGCGTCGGCCAGGTCACGAATGATCGACTCGACGTCGCGGCCCACATAGCCCACTTCGGTGAACTTGGTGGCTTCGACCTTGATGAACGGGGCATTGGCCAGCTTGGCCAAGCGCCGGGCGATTTCGGTTTTACCGACGCCGGTAGGGCCGATCATCAGGATGTTCTTCGGCGTTACTTCAACGCGCAATTCTTCGGGCAGTTGCATCCGGCGCCAGCGGTTACGCAGCGCAATGGCAACGGCGCGCTTGGCATCGTCCTGGCCGATGATATGGCGATTAAGTTCATGGACGATTTCGCGGGGAGTCATGGACATAGTGTTTGCGGCCTCAAGCGGGAATAAGCCTAGGGCTTACTCGGCGAGGTCCTGCTCCTCAATGGTGAAGTTGTGGTTGGTGAACACGCAGATGTCGCCGGCAATGCCCAAGGCAGTCTCGACGATTTCACGGGCCGACAGGTCGGTTTTCTTCAACAGTGCGCTGGCTGCCGCCTGGGCGTAGCCACCGCCGGAACCCATGGCGATCAAGCCATGTTCAGGCTCAACCACGTCGCCGTTACCGGTGATGATCAAGGAAGCGTCTTTGTTGGCAACGGCCAGCATGGCTTCCAGGCGGCTGAGGGTACGGTCGGTGCGCCATTCTTTGGCGAGTTCGACCGCGGCGCGCACGAGGTGGCCCTGGTGTTTTTCCAACTGGCCCTCGAAACGCTCGAAGAGGGTGAAGGCGTCGGCGGTAGCGCCGGCAAAGCCCGCGAGAACCTGGCCGTGGTACAGGCGGCGCACTTTTTTGGCGTTACCTTTCATCACGGTGTTGCCAAGGGAAACCTGGCCGTCGCCGCCCATGACGACTTTGCCGTGGCGACGTACTGAAACGATGGTGGTCAAGGGGAGAGTCTCCACGCAGCGGGGCGAAAATGCCCTGATGGAATCTCATATGGGGGTGGCGAGGGGGATTTCAACCGTAGGGGGGTGTGGCGGACGAGTGGTGTTTATTGGTCTGACACATTTTTGGGAGCGTCCCAAAACCAACTGTGGGAGCTGGCTTGCCTGCGATGGCGGTGTGTCAGTCACTGAAAATAATGACTGTTACACCGCCATCGCAGGCAAGCCAGCTCCCACATGTATACCGAGTTGGCTATGAGTCAGCGGCTCTGGCGTTGTTGTAACAACAGGTTGCTAAACCCGGCGCCGGCCAATTGTTTCTGCGCCACGGTCAGCTGTTCACGGTTGCTGAACGGCCCTACCAGCACGCGATACCAGGTCGAGTCCTTCACCGTGCCGGACTCCACCGTCACCGTCTGGCCCAGCAGAATGATCTGCGCTCGCACCCGATCCGCGTCCGCCTGTTTCGGGAACGAGCCCGCTTGCAGGAAGAACTTGGTCACCGGTGCCGCTTTGGTCTGCGCAACCGGCGGTGGCGGCGGCGGGGTGATCCCGGCCAGCGCCGCTTGAGCGCGTGCGGTGTCGATTTTCGCCGCTTCCGCAGGCGTCACGGGTGTGGTCGGCACTTGCGGCGTCGGCAGGGTTTTCTCCGGCACGGCGTCGGGCGGCACGATCACTTCCGATTCCGGCAGCAGCGTGTAGAAATCGTACTTCGGCTTCACCGGCGCGGTCGGGCTCGGCGCCGTCTTGTTGGCTTCGGCCATTTTCGTGGCTTTCTGCTGCTCTTGCTTGACGCGTTTAACGTCATCGCCCTTGCCCGGCTCCAGCTTCATCAGGATCACGACAAACGCACCGACCGCCAGGCCGATGGCCATCCACAACCAGCCCGGAATCGGCTTTTTCGCCGGGGCTTGATAGCGGCTGGCGCCGCGCTTGGGTGCAGGTTTTTTCTTGGCAGCCAACTTACATACGCTCCAGGGTTTCCAGGCCTAACAATTCCAGGCCTTGCTTGAGGGTCCGTCCAGCCAGTGCGGCGAGGCGCAGGCGACTTTGCTTCTGGGCTTCGTCGTCGGCGGTGAGGATCGGGCAGTGCTCGTAGAAGCTGGAGAACAGGCCGGCGACTTCATACAAATAGGTGCAGAGGACATGCGGCGTGCCTTTCTCACCGACGCTGTTCAACACTTCTGCGAATTGCGCCAGTTTGGCCGCCAATTCCTGTTCGTGAGGAGCATCGAGCACGATCTGGCCTTCAACTTCGCTGAAGTCCTTGCCCAGCTTGCGGAACACGCCGGCCACGCGGGTGTAGGCGTACAGCAGGTACGGCGCGGTGTTGCCTTCGAAGTTGAGCATCAGTTCGAAGTTGAAGCTGTAGTCGCTGGTGCGGTGCTTGGACAGGTCGGCGTATTTCACCGCGCCAATACCCACCACGCGGGCGATGTTGCGCAACTCGGCTTCGGCCAGCTCCGGGTTCTTTTCCTTCACCAGGTTGTAGGCGCGCTCCTGGGCTTCGTTCAGCAGGTCGATCAGCTTCACGGTGCCGCCATCGCGGGTCTTGAACGGGCGGCCGTCGGCGCCGTTCATGGTGCCGAAGCCCATGTGTTCCATGTGCATCGGGTGGGTGACGAAACCTGCGCGGCGTGCCACTTCAAACACCTGCTGGAAGTGCAGGGCCTGGCGCTGGTCGACGAAATACAGCGCGCGGTCGGCTTTCAGCACGCCGCTGCGGTAGCGCACGGCCGCCAGGTCGGTGGTGGCGTAGAGGTAGCCGCCATCGGCCTTGACGATGATGACCGGCAGCGGCTCGCCGTCGGCGGTCTTGAATTCTTCGAGGAACACGCACTGCGCGCCGTTACTCTCCACCAGCAGGCCCTTGGCCTTGAGGTCGTTGACCACGTTGATCAGGTCGTTGTTGTAGGCACTTTCGCCCATCACGTCGGCCATGGTCAGCTTCACGTTGAGCAGCTCGTAGATTTCCTGGCAGTGCGACAACGAGATCTCGCGGAAGCGGCCCCACAGCGCCAGGCATTCCTTGTCGCCGGCTTGCAGCTTGACCACCAGGCCACGGGCGCGGTCGGCGAACTCTTCGGACTCGTCAAAACGCTTTTTGGCGGCGCGGTAGAAGTTTTCCAGGTCGGCCAGCTCGTTGCTGGTGATCGGGTTTTCCTGCAGGTAGGCCATCAGCATGCCGAACTGGGTGCCCCAGTCGCCCACGTGATTCTGACGGATTACGGTGTCACCGAGGAACTCCAGCACCCGCGCCACGCCGTCGCCAATGATGGTCGAACGCAAGTGGCCCACGTGCATCTCTTTAGCCAGGTTGGGGGCCGACAGGTCAATCGCCACGCGCTCCAGCGGGCCGGCCTTGCGCACGCCGATCTTGGCGTCGGCCAGGGCGGCGTCCAGGCGCGAAGCCAGGGCCTGGGTGTTCTGGAAGAAGTTGATGAAGCCTGGGCCGGCGATCTCAGCCTTGGTGACGCTCTCGTCAGCCGGCAGTGCGGCGATGATTTTTTCCGCCAGGTCGCGCGGCTTCATGCCCGCAGGCTTGGCCAGCATCATCGCGATGTTGCTGGCGAAGTCGCCGTGGGTCTTGTCGCGGGTGTTTTCCACCTGGATCGCCGGCGTCAGGCCTTCAGGCAACACACCTTCGTTGACGAGTTGGGTGAGGGCTTGTTGGATCAACTGGCGAATGGTGTCTTTCATGGTGTTCTCTTTCGACCGCAAGCGGCGGCGCGCGATGCGCAGGTGGAAAAACTGGGCATTATCCGTGGCGAGGGCGGGCTTGCCAACCGTTCAGACCAGATGGCGGACCTGCGGGCCTCATCGCGGGCAAGCCCGCTCCCACATTTAAGGGTATTCACATTTCAAAATGTGGGCGCTGGCGTGCCTGCTATCAATACAGGTCTACCGGGTCCACATCCAACGACCATCGCACTTGCCGGCCGCTGGGCATTTGCTCCAGGGCAAGTAACCAGCTACTTAATAGCCGATGCAGTGGTGCGCGGGACGTTGCCTGCAAGAGTAGCTGGGCGCGATAACGCCCGGCGCGGCGTTCCATAGGCGCGGGCACCGGGCCGAGCAATTCGATGCCGGTCAGACCCAGTTCGCCAAGCAAACGTTCGGCGGCGCTGCACGCCTCATCCAGAAAACTTTCTGCCTGCCCCTGTTTGTGGGCTTCGGCGCGCAGCAAGGCCAAATGGGAAAAGGGCGGCAGGCCGGCGGCGCGGCGTTCGCTCAAGGCCTGTTCGGCGAAGGCAAAGTAGCCTTGTTCGGTCAGCTGGATCAACAGCGGATGGTCGGCCAGGTGCGTCTGGATAATCACTCGGCCCGGCTCTTCGGCCCGCCCGGCCCGGCCCGCGACCTGCACGATCAACTGCGCCATGCGTTCGCTGGCGCGGAAGTCGCCGGAGAACAGGCCGCCGTCGGCATCCAGGATCGACACCAGCGTCACCCGTGGAAAGTGGTGCCCTTTGGCAAGCATCTGCGTGCCGATCAGGATGCACGGCTGGCCTTTCTGGATGGTCGCGAACAGCTGGTTCATCGCGTCTTTGCGCGACGTGCTGTCGCGATCGACTCGCAGTACCGGGTAGTCCGGGAACAAAATCCCCAGTCGCTCTTCAGCACGCTCGGTGCCGGCGCCCACTGGGCGCAAGTCCACCTTGCCGCATTGCGGGCAGTGGCGTGGCACCCGTTCCACATGGCCGCAGTGATGGCAGCGCAACTCGCCGTGGCGCTGGTGCACGGTCATGCGCGCATCGCAGCGCTCGCACTCGGACATCCAGCCGCAGTCATGGCACAGCAGCGTCGGCGCAAAGCCCCGGCGGTTGAGAAACACCAGCACTTGCTGGCCGGCGGCGAGGGTCTGGCCGATGGCTTGTTGCATTGGCCCGGAAATGCCGCTGTCCAGCGGGCGGCTTTTGACGTCCAGGCGCAGGAAACGCGGTTGTTTGGCGCCACCTGCGCGCTCATTCAGGCGTAGGAGCCCGTAACGGCCGGTGTAGGCGTTGTGCAGGCTTTCCAGGGAAGGCGTGGCCGAGCCCAGCACAATCGGGATGTCTTCCTGGCGTGCGCGTACCAGCGCCAGGTCGCGGGCGTGGTAGCGCAGGCCTTCCTGCTGTTTATAGGAGCCGTCGTGCTCCTCGTCGATGATTATCAGCCCGGGGTTTTTCATTGGCGTGAACAGCGCCGAACGGGTGCCGATAATAATGTCGGCCTCACCGTCCCGCGCCGCCAGCCAGGACTCCAGGCGTTCGCGGTCGTTGACCGCCGAATGCACCAGGGCGATGCGCGCATTGAAGCGCTGCTCGAAACGCGCCAGGGTTTGCGGGCCCAAGTTAATCTCGGGGATCAGCACCAGTGCCTGTTTGCCGGCCTTCAGGGTTTCGCGGATGAGCTGCAAATAGACTTCGGTCTTGCCGCTGCCGGTCACGCCGGCCAGCAGGAACGCATGGAAGCTGCCTGCGCCTGCGCGGATGGCTTCATAAGCAGCCCGTTGCTCGGGGTTCAGCGGCAGTTCGGGTTGGGCCAGCCAGTGTTCGTGGCGCGGGTCCGGCGCGTGCTTGCGGATTTCCACCTGCACCAGGCCCTTGGCCAGCAGCAGGTCGAGGCTGTCCTTGCTCAGCATCAGCTTGCTTAATAGCTGATGCGCCACGCCGTGGGGGTGCTGCGCCAGCGTGGCCAGGGCTTCACGCTGGCGCGGCGCGCGGGCGATGCGCGGGTCGTCCAGGCGGGCGCCGGGCACCATCGACCAGAAGCGTTCTTGGCGTGCTTCGGCCAACTCGCCCTGGCGCAGCAGCACCGGCAGCGCCCAGCTCAGCGTGTCACCCAGGCTGTGCTGGTAATACTGGGCAGTCCACAGGCACAGCTTGAACAAGCCCGGGGGCAATGGCGCAGTGGCGTCGAGGATAGCGATGGCGGGCTTGAGCTTTTCTGCGGGCACTTCGCTGTGGTCGGCGACTTCCACCAGGATGCCGATCATTTCCCGCCGCCCGAACGGCACGCGCACACGCATGCCCGGCTGCAACTGCGCGCGCAGCACGCCGGCCGGGGCGCGGTAGTCGAACAGGCGGCGCAGAGGCGAGGGCAGGGCTAGGCGCAAAATGGCGTCGGGCACGCGGGGGGTCTCTTATAAAGGCAGGCGGTGGCGCAGGGGCGCGAGCCTAGCAGACCTGCGGTGGAGGTGTCCCGTCTCGGGTGTTGGAGGCAGCACTTCTGTGGGCGCCGGGCTTGCCCGCGCTAGCGGCGTATCAGTCGCCGGATTGGGTGCCTGACACGCCGCCATCGCGGGCAAGCACGGCTCCCACAATGATCGTGGTGAACCGGAAGTTTTCTGATGAAAGGGGCTTTTATGTGCGCAAACGACAGGCGCCGCCGCTTGCGCGTTTAAAAAGGTCTGGTAGAATCGGCGGCCTAATTACGTGCGGTATTCGACAATAGTGTCGTGTGGCGGCACGCTAGCCCGAGGAAGTCACCATGAAAGCCGATATCCATCCAGCGTACGAAACCATCGCAGTAACCTGCAGCTGCGGCAACAAGTTCGAAACGCGTTCGAACCTGTGCAAGCCACTGGGTACTGACGTATGCAACGAGTGCCACCCGTTCTACACCGGTAAGCAGAAAACTCTGGACACCGGCGGCCGTGTACAGCGCTTCGCAGATCGCTTTGGTGCTTTCGGCAAGAAGCCTGCTGCTACTCCAGCAGAGTAAGGCTCAAAAGCCCTTTGGGTTTTTGTCAGCTGTTGAAAAAGGCGTCCCTTGTGGACGCCTTTTTTGTGGCCGCGATTTGGCGAAGCGTTGCAAAATTGATTTTTGAATAAAAAATTGTAGACATTTTTTAAGGTGATTGTGAACAGTTAAGCCCTTGTATCCCGTGGCTCTTGGCCAAAAGTCGTAGCGCAGGGCCCTTGACACCTGTGACTGCCCAGTCTTGTAGGGACTTTGCGACACGCGTATCCTCGGCGGTCCGTCGACCAACAGTAAAAGCGGAATGCCGATATGTCTGATTTGAAAACTGCCGCTCTCGAATATCATGCCCATCCTCGTCCAGGAAAGCTGAGTGTAGAGCTCACCAAAGCCACTGCCACCGCCCGCGACCTGTCGCTGGCCTACAGCCCTGGCGTTGCCGAGCCCGTACGTGAAATCGCCCGCGACCCTGAACTGGCGTACAAGTACACCGGCAAAGGCAACCTGGTTGCAGTGATTTCCGATGGCACCGCGATTCTCGGCCTGGGCAACCTCGGCCCATTGGCATCCAAGCCAGTCATGGAAGGTAAGGGTGTGCTGTTCAAGCGCTTTGCCGGCATCGACGTTTTCGACATCGAAGTCGACTCCGAAAGCCCGCAGGCGTTCATCGACACGGTTAAGCGCATTTCCATCACCTTCGGTGGCATCAACCTGGAAGACATCAAGGCACCTGAGTGCTTCGAGATCGAAAAGGCCCTGATCGAGCAGTGCGACATTCCGGTATTCCACGATGACCAGCACGGTACCGCGATCGTTACCGCGGCCGGCATGATCAACGCCCTGGAAATCGCCGGCAAAACGCTGGCTGACGCGCAAATCGTCTGCCTGGGCGCCGGCGCGGCGGCCATCTCCTGCATGAAGTTGCTGGTGAGCATGGGCGCCCGGCTTGAAAACATCTTCATGGTCGACAGCAAGGGCGTTATTCAGTCCGAGCGTACCGACCTGAACCAGTACAAGGCGATGTTTGCCCACGCGACCGACAAGCGCACCCTGGCTGACGCCCTCAACGGTGCAGACGTGTTCGTTGGCCTGTCCGGCCCGAACCTGCTGAGCGCTGAAGGCCTCAAGTCCATGGCGGCCAACCCGATCGTGTTCGCTTGCTCCAACCCTGATCCGGAAATTGCCCCGGAACTGGCGCACGCCACCCGTGACGACGTGATCATGGCCACCGGCCGTTCGGACTACCCGAACCAGGTCAACAACGTACTGGGCTTCCCGTTCATCTTCCGTGGTGCCCTGGACGTTCGCGCCAAGCGCATCAACGAAGAGATGAAAGTGGCTGCCGCCAACGCCCTGCGTGAACTGGCCAAACTGCCGGTGCCTCAGGAAGTGTGCGACGCCTACGGTGGCATCAAGCTGGAATTCGGCCGTGAGTACATCATTCCCAAACCAATGGATAAGCGCCTGATCACCCTGATCTCCGATGCCGTGGCCAAAGCCGCCATCGAGACCGGTGTGGCTACCCTGCCGTATCCGAAGCACTACCCGCTGCAAAGCGTGGATGATGTGTTCAACGGCTAAGCCGTTGTAGCGCACCAACAAAAAGCCCCGGCTCTCGCGAGTCGGGGCTTTTTTGTGGCGGGGTGAATACGCTCTTCAGACGTCGGGTGAGCCCTGTGTAAGTCGGGCTTGCCCGCGATGGCGGTGTATCCGGTAGACCCCTATCGCAGGCAAGCCAGCTCCCACATTGGAGCTGCGCTCAGCCGCAGATCGAGTTAGAAGAGATCGATCGGTGCCCCCTCATCCGCCGGCAGCGGGCTGCCCGGTGCAACGCCATTGCCCAGCTCGTTGACCGACGGTGGCGTGTCTTCGCTTTTGAACAGCTCGAAGAACGCATTCGGCGTGCTCGGCGATGCCGCACGGCCGCTCACCGGGTCAATCCGCAGGCTGAGAATGCCTTCCGGCTCGGGCTGGGTGTGCAGCGGCTTGTCCTTCAAGGCTGCGCCCATGTAGCTCATCCAGATCGGCAGCGCGACGGTGCCACCAAACTCGCGGCGGCCCAGGCTTTCCGGTTGGTCGTAGCCGGTCCACACGGTGGTCACGTAGTCGCCGTTGTAGCCGGAGAACCAGGCGTCCTTGGATTCGTTAGTGGTACCGGTCTTGCCCGCGATATCCGCACGGCCCAGGGCCAGTGCGCGACGGCCGGTGCCTTTCTTGATCACGTCTTCCAGGATGCTGTTGAGGATATATGTGGTGCGACCATCCACGATCCGCTCAGCCACTGCCGGCGCTTGTGGCTCGGTGGGCGCAGCGGCGTTTGCCGCAGGCGCTGCGCCTGGGGTCGGGTCGATGGTGATTCCGCCGTTGCTCGGTGCCGCGAGGCCATCCGTCGCGGCCACGCCATTGACCACGTCACCCGGCACGCGTGGCGGGTTGGCGGTGAACAGGGTGTCGCCGTTACGGCTTTCGATCTTTTCTATCAGGTACGGCGTGATCTTGTAGCCGCCGTTGGCAAAGGTGCTCCAGCCCGTGGCGATTTCCATTGGCGTGAGGGTCGCGGTGCCGAGGGCCAGGGACAGGTTTGGCGGCAGGTCCGACTTGGCGAAGCCGAAGCGCGTCATGTAGTCGATGGTCTTGCCCACGCCCATCGCCTGCAGCAAGCGGATCGACACCAGATTGCGCGACTTGTACAGCGCCTCGCGGATACGGATCGGGCCGAGGAAGGTGTTGGTGTCGTTCTTCGGGCGCCAGACCTTGTCCAGGTACTCGTCGACAAACACGATCGGCGCGTCGTTGACCAGGCTGGCGGCGGTGTAGCCGTTATCCAGCGCAGCACTGTAGACGAACGGCTTGAAGCTCGAGCCCGGTTGGCGCTTGGCCTGGGTTGCGCGGTTGTAGTTGCTTTGCTCGAAGGCAAAACCGCCGACCAGGGCACGGATCGCACCGTTCTGCGGGTCCAGGGACACCAGCGCGCCTTGCGCCACAGGCACTTGGCTGAATTTCAGGCTGTCGTCTTTCTGGCGTTGCACGCGGATCAAATCACCCACTTGCGCCACGTCAGACGGCTGCTTGGGCATCGGGCCCATGCTGTTGGTGTTCAGGAAGGGGCGTGCCCACTTCATGCTGTCCCACGAAACATGACCTTCGCCGGTGCGGGTCAGCACCTGCACGCCATCTTTATTCACTTGGGTGACGATGGCCGGCTCCAGGCCGCTGATTGGGCGCTGTTTGCCCAATTCTGTGGTCCAGGCGCTCAAGGTCTTGCCCGGCAGGCGCGATTCAGGGCCACGGTAGCCATGGCGTTGGTCGTAGGTGACTAAGCCTGTGTGTACCGAGTTATTGGCGATTTCCTGCAGGTCGCTCGGAATCGTTGTGGTCACGCGGAAGCCTTCAGTGTAGGCCTCGCTGCCATAGCGGCCGACCATCTCGGCCCGCGCCATTTCCGCGATGTACGGTGCGTTCACTTCCGGCGTCGGCACGTGGTAGCTGGCGTTCAACGGCTCAGCCACGGCGCTTTCATAGGCGACCTGGTCGATCTTGCCCAGCTTGTACATGCGGCCCAGGATCCAGTCGCGGCGCTCTTTGCTGCGCGCCGGGTTGGCCAGTGGGTTGAAGCGTGAAGGGGCTTTAGGCAGGCCGGCAATCATCGCCATCTGCGCCAGGCTGGCGTCACGAATCGACTTGCCGTAGTAGACCTGGGACGCCGCTTCGATGCCGTAGGCGCGGTTACCCAGGTAGATCTTGTTCACGTACAGCTCAAGGATTTCATCTTTGGTCAGCTGGCGTTCGATCTGCAGGGCCAACAGGATTTCAGTGGCCTTGCGCGAAAAGCTGCGCTCGCTGGTGAGGAAGAAGTTCTTCGCCACCTGCATGGTGATGGTGCTACCGCCGGATTGAATGTGTCCGCTTTTTACCAACTGAGTGGCCGCACGCACCAGGCTGCTGGGGTCGACGCCGTAGTGGTTGGCGAAATTATCATCTTCAGCCGAGAGCAGGGCATTGATGAAATTGGGCGGAATATCGGCGAAACGGATCGGTGTGCGGCGCATTTCGCCGAACTCCGCGATCAGTTTTTCGTCGCTGCTGTAGACCCGCAAAGGAATCTGCAACTGGATACTTCTGAGTGCCTCTACGGAGGGCAAACCCGGACTAAGGTAGAGGTAGGCCCCGCTGAGTACGAGCATCAGCCCGCAGACGATCGCGACAATGGAGTACCCGAAAAACTTCAGCAGACGAATCAAGGCTTTTGGATTTCCAGAGAAAAGAATGAGTTACGCGTCGGGGCATGCATAACAAACGATGGATCAACCCGAGCAGCAGAAAAAAGCGGGGAAAAACGCTGGGCATTAAAGCATTTTCGGCCTGGGGCGTCATTCGCACCACTCAAACAAGTCGACCGAATGCACGATGCCCCGCGCTAATCAGGCGGTATGACAGGCAAAGTTTTAGGGAGTTTTATGAGAAAGGGATTTTTCAGGCGAAAAGTCGACACCATGCTGGGCGTCGACATCAATGACACCGGCATCAAGCTGATTGAACTGGGCCGTTCAACCCGTGGCTATAGCGTTCATGGCTATGTCACACAGCGCTTGCCTGCCAATGCGGTGGTTGATGGCACGCTGCTGGACCTTGAGGCGATAGGGCGGGTACTGCAACAGGCGTTATCTGAGTTGCATACTTCGGCCAGGCAGGCGGCTGTGGCGGTGGCGGGCCCTTCGGTTATCACGCGGGTGATAGAAATGGCGGCAGGGCTCAGCGACGAGGAGATGGTCTGGAAGATCCAGATGGAGGCCGATCAATACATTCCTTACCCCTTGGACGACGTCGCCATCGATTTTCAGGTCCGCGGCCCTTCGGCTCACGACCCGGCCCGCGTCGAGGTGCTGCTGGCGGCGTGCCTCAAGCAGCAGGTCGAAGCCCGCGAAGCGGTTTTGGCCCTGGCCGGGCTGGTGACGCGGGTCGTGGATGTCGAAGGGTTTGCATTGGAGCGCGCTTGCAGTCAGGATTTCGCCAGCTTCATGCCGGGCCATCGAGTCGATGGCGCACAGTGGGCCGTGGATGCCCACGGGATGGGAATTGCTTGCGGGTTGGCCCTGAGGAGTTTCGCTGGATGACACGAATCAATCTTTTGCCTTGGCGCCAGGCGCTGGCGGAACGGCGGCGCAAATACTTCCTGATATTTTTGCTGGCGTTCGCTTGTGTGGCGCTCGCGGCGGTGTGGCTGGCGGATCAGGTGATCGACCAGGCAATTGACCGGCAAGCCGCGCGAAATAACCATCTGGGCAAGGAAGTCACCGTCGAGGATGCGCGCCTCAAGACCTTCGACAACCTTCAAGAACAAAGCCAGCAATTGGCGCAACGCATGAAGGTGGTGCAGGACCTGCACGAAGGCCGTTCGGCCAGCGCGCAGCTATTGGACCAGTTGGCGCGTGCGGTGCCCGATGGCGTGCACCTGCATGAGGTTGTCGCCAAGGGCGGCACGGTGAGTATCAGTGGCAGTGCCGAGTCCAGCCAGGATATCGCCCAGTTGATGCGCCGCTTGCAGGCCTCTGAAGGTGCCCACGCTACCCGGTTGCAGCATGTGCGTGCGCAGGGCGAGGGTGGCGGCAACGAATTCCAACTCATGGTGCGCCAGGGGGAATCCACCGAGGCCCAGCCATGAGCCTGCCCAGGCTCGACTTCTCTACGCTCTCTCACAACGCTGCGAAATGGCCCTTACCCGGTAAGGCCCTGTTGGGCTGCGCGTTGGCGGGCCTGGTGGTGCTGGTGGGCGATGTTGTGTTGCTGGCCCCGGCCCGTGAGCGGCTGCAAGCGTTAGAGGCGCAGGAAGTAATCCTGCAACAGGCGCACGCGCAAAATGCCGGCAAGGTCGCGGGGTTTGAGGGGCTCACCCGTCAGGCTCAAGTGACGGAGGATCAGGTCGCCGGGCTTTTACGGCAGTTGCCCGGCGAATCCGACATGCCCGGCTTGTTGGAAGACATTGCCCGGCTGGCGGTTGCCAATGGTCTGGTGGTCGAGGACGTCACGGTATTGGATGAGCAGCCTCATCCGTTCTACATCGAGGAACCCGTGCAGGTCGGTGTGTTTGGCGCCTACCACGACCTGGCAATGTTTGTGAGCGGCTTGGGCGGGCTGCCGCGCATCGTCTCCGCACATGATGTGGTGCTTCGGCCTGATGGGTCGTTGCTGCGCCTTGATCTGCTGGCCAAGAGTTATCGAAGCGCCTCAGGCCATGGCAAGCCTGCCCAGGCAGTCGAGCAGGGCGCGCGATTTGTCTACGCCGCCGCCTCCCTGCGTGATCCGTTCCAGCCGCTGGCCTTGCAAGTGGGCCACGTGTCAGGCCGGTCGGCGCGTGCGCCGGACCTCGCGCGCAAGCGTGGCGCCTTGGAAGGTCTGGCCATCGACCGGTTCGAAATGGTCGGCACGTTGTCCCGTGGCTTACAGACCTTTGTATTGCTGCGTGCGGCCTCGACGGTGCATCGCCTAGCAGTCGGCGATTACTTGGGGCCTCACCATGGCCGGGTCACAGCTATTCATGACAGCTACATCGAACTGGCCGAACTGTTCCCGGATGAACAGGGCGCATGGCTGGAGCGTTCGCGAACCCTCGTGTTAAACGTCAACTCATAACGGAATCAAACAATGAAAAGGACTTTCTCGTCCTTCGGTGTGGCGCTATGGATAGCGTTCACGGCACCGATGGCATCTGCTGTGCCCAATCGCGTGGATCTGATCCAGCTGCCGCCTCCCGGTCAGGCAGCTCTGGGCACTCCCTATGCCGGCGACAAGCTGAACCTTAACTTCCAGAACATCGATGTGCGTGTCGTATTGCAGCAGATTGCGGATGTCGCGGGGCTTAACTTGGTGGCCAGCGATGAGGTGCAGGGCTCGATCACCCTGCGGCTCAAAGAGGTGCCCTGGGATCAGGCGCTGGACCTGGTGCTGCAAAGCAAAGGCTTGGACAAGCGCGTGAAAGCCGGTGTGTTGCTGGTGGCGCCGGCCGAAGAGCTGGCGGCTCGCGAACTGCTGACACTGGAGGCAAGTAAACAGATGGCGGATTTGGCGCCGTTGCGCCGGGAGCTGTTGCAGGTCAATTACGCCAAGGCGGCGGACCTGGCCAAGTTGTTCCAGTCGGTGACGGGCCTGGAAGGCATCACCGATGAGCGCGGCTCAGTGGCGGTGGATGACCGCACCAATAACATCATCGCCTACCAGACCAGCGAGCGGCTCGAAGAGCTGCGGCGGATCGTGGCGCAGTTGGACATTCCAGTGCGCCAGGTGATGATTGAAGCGCGGATCGTCGAGGCCAATGTCGATTACGACAAAAGCCTGGGCGTGCGCTGGGGCGGCCGACTCAACCGTGGCAACTGGGGCGCGGGTGGTATCAGCAAGCCCTTGGGCGAAGGGGTTGAGCCGCCGGTAAACCCGCCCAGCTCACCGTTTGTCGACATGGGTTCGCTCACCGGTACGGCAGGCCTGGGCATCGCCTATATCACCGACAACCTGTTGCTGGACTTGGAGCTGACCGCCATGGAGAAAACCGGCAACGGTGAAATCGTCTCACAGCCCAAGGTGGTCACCTCCGACAAGGAAACCGCGCGCATCCTCAAGGGCACCGAAATCCCCTACCAGGAATCCAGCGGCCGGGGTGCAACGTCAGTGTCCTTCAAGGAGGCTTCGCTGTCGCTGGAGGTCACCCCGCAAATTACCCCTGACGGCTGGGTGTTCATGGAGGTCAAGGTCACCAAGGATGAGCCCGATTACCTGAATAAGCTCAATGACGTGCCGCCGATCAAGAAAAACGAAGTTAATGCCAAGGTATTGGTCAAGGATGGCGAGACCATCGTCATCGGCGGGGTTTTCTCCAATACCCAAAGCAAAGTGGTAGATAAAGTGCCATTTTTGGGCGATGTGCCGTATCTTGGCCGCCTTTTCCGGCGCGATGTGGTTGCGCAAAGAAAATCCGAGCTGCTGGTATTCCTGACTCCGCGTATTATGAATAACCAGGCGATTGCTGTGAGTCGTTGATTCTGTGCGAAATTTGATTCTTGTAGGACCGATGGGGGCTGGTAAAAGCACCATCGGCCGTTTGCTGGCCAAAGAGCTGCGCCTGCCATTCAAAGATTCCGACAAGGAAATTGAATTGCGCACGGGCGCCAATATCCCATGGATCTTCGATAAGGAAGGTGAACTGGGCTTTCGCGACCGCGAGCAGGCGATGATTGCCGAGCTGTGCGGCTGCGATGGCGTGGTATTGGCCACCGGCGGCGGCGCGGTCATGCGCGATGAAAACCGTCGGGCGCTGCATGCCGGTGGTCGCGTGGTTTATCTGCATGCGTCGGTCGAGCAGCAAGTGGGCCGTACCGCCCGTGATCGCAATCGCCCGCTGTTGCGTACCGCCGACCCAGCCAAGACCTTGCGGGATTTGCTGGCGCTGCGCGATCCGCTCTATCGGGAAATCGCCGATCTGGTGGTGGAAACCGATGAGCGGCCACCACGAATGGTGGTTCTCGACATTCTTGAGCGCTTGCAGCAGTTGCCACCCCGTTAAAGCCAGACCCGAAATGCGCTATTCTCGGCGGCGCGCTATCAGCCTTAGGGGTGTGGCGCAGAGCCATCAGGCGACGTCAGATCCGAGCGTTGCCGATCGTACATACATCTTCACGCGGGGACACATGCAGACACTTAAGGTCGATCTAGGCGAGCGCAGCTACCCAATCCATATTGGCGAAGGTTTGTTGGACCTGCCCGAGTTGCTCGCACCGCATATTGCCGGGCGGCAAGTGGCGATCATCTCCAACGAAACGGTCGCGCCGCTGTATCTTGAGCGTCTGAGCCGCAGCCTTGCGGCGTACTCGGTGATTTCGGTGATCTTGCCGGATGGCGAGGCCCACAAAAACTGGGAAACCCTGCAACTGATCTTTGATGGCCTGCTGACCGCGCGTCATGACCGGCGTACCACCGTGGTTGCCCTGGGCGGCGGTGTGATCGGCGACATGGCCGGCTTTGCGGCGGCCTGTTACCAGCGCGGTGTGGACTTTATCCAGGTGCCGACCACCTTGTTGTCCCAGGTCGATTCGTCGGTGGGCGGCAAAACCGGCATCAACCACCCGCTGGGCAAGAACATGGTCGGCGCGTTCTATCAGCCCCAAGCTGTGCTGATCGACACCGCCACCCTCAACACCCTGCCGCCGCGCGAGCTGTCGGCGGGCCTGGCGGAAGTCATCAAGTACGGGCTGATCTGCGACGAGCCGTTTCTGACCTGGCTTGAAGAACAAATGGACGCCCTGCGCGCTCTGGACCAGGTTGCACTCACCGAAGCGATTTCCCGCTCCTGCGCCGCCAAGGCGCTGGTGGTGAATGCCGACGAGCGGGAATCCGGCGTACGCGCCACCCTGAACCTTGGCCACACCTTCGGCCATGCGATCGAAACGCACATGGGCTATGGTGTGTGGTTGCATGGGGAAGCCGTAGCGGCTGGCACAGTGATGGCGTTGGAGATGTCGCAACGGCTGGGCTGGATCAGCGCCCAGGAACGTGATCGTGGCATTCGCCTGTTCCAGCGCGCCGGTTTGCCGGTCGTTCCACCTACCGAGATGACCGAGGCAGATTTCCTCGAACATATGGCAATCGACAAGAAAGTGATCGACGGTCGCCTGCGACTGGTACTGCTGCGCCGCATGGGCGAAGCGGTAGTGACCGACGATTATCCGAAAGAGATTTTACAGGCCACGCTGGGAGCGGATTACCGCGCCCTGGCCCAGCTTAAAGGTTAATAAGATCCCGATGACTAGTTTGCATGCCGACGAGGCGTTCCTCGGCCATTACCAGCTAAGCCACGACCCCTTTGCTCCACGGGTGCCGGGCTTCAAATTTTTCCCTGCCCAGCGCAAGCCGGTGCTTGGCCAACTGCACCATTTGGCGCGCTACAGCCAATTGCTGCTGGTAGTCACTGGCCCGTTGGGCAGCGGCAAGACCCTGCTGCGCCAGGCGCTGGTCGCCAGCACCAACAAGCAATCGGTACAGAGCGTGGTGGTGTCGGCCCGTGGCGCCGGTGATGCGGCGGGCGTGTTGCGCCAAGTGGCCCAAGCGCTGAACGTGGCCACGGCCGAGCCGAACGCGATTCTCAAGCAAGTGGTGCAACTGGGCCTGACCGGCCAGGAAGTCTACCTGCTGGTGGACGACGCCGAGCAGCTCGACGAATCCGCTCTGGAAGCCCTGCTGGCGCTGGCCGCGGGCACGCCTGAAGGCCGCCCGCACGTGTTCCTCTTTGGCGAATCGTCGTTGATCGCTGATCTGGAGCAGATCAGTGGCGACCAGGAGCTGTTTCACGTTATCGAATTGCAGCCGTACGAAGAGGAAGAGACCCGCGAATACCTGGCTCAACGCCTCGAAGGCGCCGGGGCCGGTATCGAACTTTTCTCCGCTGCGCAGATCTCTGATATTCACGAAAGCTCCGACGGCTGGCCTGGCACCATCAACCAGGTTGCCCGGGATGCCTTGATCGAAGCCATGATTGCAAGCCGCTCTGCGGTTAAGCGTCCAAAGATGGGGTTTACTATGCCTAAGAAGCACGTATTGGCTATTTCCGCCGTTGTCGTGGTCGCTGTCGCCGCCGCCTGGTTGATCCCAGGTCGCAGCAAGGCACCCGCCACCGCCGGCGCGCCAACCGAACAGGCGCAGTTGCCACTGGGCAAGCCCACGCCAAATGTCGAATTCGCCAACTCCGGCCAACCGACCAACCTGCCGATGGTGGGCCAGCCGGTGATGCGCGGCCCGCTCGCCGAAGAAGCCGGTGGTATCTCCGAAGGCGACGACGGTGTGCCGGTGGAAGGCTCCAGCGCCACGCCACCGACCGTGACCACTACCGCGCCGCCTGCAGGCGTACCAGCCGGCCCGGCAGCCACGCCAGCGGCCAAGCCGACCCCGGCACCGACCGTCGCCACCGCCAAACCGGCTCCGGTTGCCAAGCCTGTCGCACCGGCACCAGCCGCCAAGCCGGCACCGGCTGCCAAGCCTGCTGAAAAACCAGCAGCCACTGTCGCCAAGGCAGGCGCCGCCGGCAGCAGCTGGTACACCAGCCAGCCGACCGGCAACTTCGTGGTGCAGATCCTCGGCACCAGCTCCGAAGCCAATGCCCAGGCGTTCGTGAAAGAGCAGGGCGGCGAGTACCGTTATTTCAAGAAAGTGTTCAACGGCAAGCCTCTCTACGTGATCACTTACGGCAACTTCTCCAGCCGCGCAGCAGCTGAATCCGCTATCAAGGCCTTGCCAGCGAAGGTTCAGGCTGGTAAACCTTGGCCTCGCACTGTTGCCAGCGTTCAACAAGAACTCGCAACAACTCGCTGAAGATTCGGCGGCCTTACCCAGGCCGCCCTCTCGGCACCTCAAAAAAAACGACAAAGCGTGCAGCCCTGAAGGCCGCGCGCTTTGTGGTGTCTGCACACGTCACTTTTGAGTCGTAGCGGTCAGAATTAAAAAAGTTTTGACTAGCACAGCATATCGCTTTAAACCTTTCATAAATGCGACATAGATTTGCGACATTTCGTCGCTAAATTTGTGAGCGTTCGTGTCGGTGTGTACAATGACCTCCCTTTTGCCCCCGCTAAGCCGGCGTACGTTCGGCGTGGAAGGTAACCGGTTGAATTAAAAAGAAATTTGCCTCGGTATAAGAGGCAGCCTGGTGAGAAAGTGTCTATGAAAGCAGGTCTGTACCAACCCGATGAATTCAAGGATAACTGCGGTTTCGGCCTGATAGCCCACATGCAGGGCGAGCCCAGTCATACCCTTTTGCAAACGGCCATCGAGGCCCTGACCTGCATGACCCACCGCGGTGGGATCAACGCCGACGGCAAGACCGGTGACGGTTGTGGCTTGCTGATTCAAAAGCCCGACCAGTTCCTGCGCGCTGTCGCCAAAGAGCAATTTGCGGTCGACCTGCCCAAGCAATACGCCGTGGGCATGGTTTTCTTCAACCAGGACCCAGTCAAAGCCGAAGCCGCTCGCGAGAACATGAACCGCGAGATCCTCGCTGCCGGCCTGCAACTTGTCGGCTGGCGCAAAGTGCCGATCGACACCAGCGTGCTCGGCCGCCTGGCCCTGGAGCGCCTGCCGCAGATCGAACAAGTGTTCATTGCAGGTAGTGGCCTGAGCGACCAGGACATGGCGATCAAGCTGTTTACCTCGCGTCGTCGTTCGTCAGTGTCCAACGCCTTGGATACCGACCACTACATCTGCAGCTTTTCGCACAAGACCATCATTTATAAAGGCCTGATGATGCCGGCGGATTTGACCGCCTTCTATCCAGACCTGAGCGATGAGCGCCTGCAAACCGCAATCTGCGTGTTCCACCAGCGCTTCTCCACCAACACCCTGCCGAAATGGCCGCTGGCCCAGCCATTCCGCTTCCTCGCCCACAACGGCGAGATCAACACCATCACCGGCAACCGCAACTGGGCTGTGGCCCGTCGCACCAAGTTCGCCAACGACTTGATGGACCTCGAAGAGCTCGGCCCGCTGGTCAACCGTGTGGGCTCCGACTCCTCCAGCATGGACAACATGCTCGAGCTGATGGTCACCGGCGGCATTGACCTGTTCCGTGGCGTGCGCATGATCATTCCGCCAGCGTGGCAGAACGTCGAGACCATGGACCCGGACCTGCGTGCGTTCTACGAGTACAACTCGATGCACATGGAGCCGTGGGACGGCCCGGCCGGCGTGGTAATGACCGACGGCCGCTACGCGGTGTGCCTGCTCGACCGTAACGGTCTGCGCCCGGCGCGTTGGGTCACCACCACCAACGGTTTCATCACCCTTGCGTCGGAAATCGGCGTATGGGACTACAAGCCTGAAGACGTTATCGCTAAAGGCCGCGTAGGCCCTGGCCAGATCCTGGCCGTGGACACCGAAACCGGGCAGATCCTCGACACTGACGCCATCGACAACCGCTTGAAGTCGCGTCACCCGTACAAGCAATGGCTGCGCAAGAACGCCCTGCGCATCCAGGCGACCATGGAAGACAACGACCACGGTTCGGCTTTCTATGACGTCGACCAACTCAAGCAGTACATGAAGATGTACCAGGTCACGTTCGAAGAGCGCGACCAAGTGCTGCGCCCGCTCGGCGAGCAAGGCTACGAGGCGGTCGGCTCCATGGGCGATGACACGCCGATGGCCGTGCTGTCCCAGCGTGTGCGCACGCCATACGACTATTTCCGCCAGCAGTTCGCCCAGGTGACTAACCCACCGATCGACCCGCTGCGCGAAGCCATCGTGATGTCGCTGGAAGTGTGCCTCGGTGCCGAGCGCAACATCTTCCAGGAGTCGCCTGAGCACGCCTCCCGCGTGATCCTCAGCTCGCCAGTGATCTCGCCAGCCAAGTGGCGTTCGTTGATGACCCTGGAGCGCCCAGGCTTCGACCGCCAGATCATCGACCTGAACTACGACGAGAGCCTCGGCCTTGAAGCCGCTGTGCGTAACGTCGCCGATCAGGCTGAAGAAGCGGTGCGTGCCGGTCGTACCCAGATCGTGCTGACTGACCGTCATATCGCTCCAGGCAAGTTGCCGATCCACGCTTCCCTGGCGACCGGTGCGGTGCACCACCGCCTGACCGAAAAAGGCCTGCGTTGCGACTCCAACATCCTCGTCGAAACCGCCACAGCCCGCGACCCGCATCACTTTGCGGTGTTGATCGGTTTCGGCGCCTCGGCGGTTTATCCGTTCCTGGCGTACGAAGTGCTCGGTGACCTGATCCGTACCGGTGAAGTGCTGGGCGACCTCTACGAGGTGTTCAAGAACTACCGTAAAGGCATCACCAAGGGCCTGTTGAAGATCCTGTCGAAGATGGGTATCTCCACCGTCACGTCCTATCGCGGCGCTCAATTGTTCGAAGCCATCGGCCTGTCTGAAGAAGTCTGCGAGCTGAGCTTCCGTGGCGTGCCGAGCCGCATCAAGGGTGCGCGTTTCGTCGACATCGAAGCCGAACAGAAAGCCCTGGCCGCCGAAGCCTGGAGCGCGCGCAAGCCGATCCAGCAAGGCGGCCTGCTCAAGTTCGTGCACGGTGGCGAATACCACGCCTACAACCCGGACGTGGTCAGCACCCTGCAAGCCGCTGTGCAGCAGGGCGACTACGCCAAGTTCAAGGCATACACCGCGCTGGTGGATAACCGCCCGGTGTCGATGATCCGCGACCTGTTCAAGGTGAAAACCCTGGACACGCCGCTGGCCATCAGCGAAATCGAGCCGCTGGAATCGATCCTCAAGCGCTTCGACTCCGCGGGTATTTCCCTCGGCGCCTTGTCGCCTGAGGCCCACGAAGCCCTGGCCGAAGCCATGAACCGCCTGGGTGCGCGTTCCAACTCCGGCGAAGGCGGTGAAGACCCGGCGCGCTACGGCACCATCAAAAGCTCGAAAATCAAGCAGGTCGCGACTGGCCGTTTCGGTGTAACCCCGGAATACCTGGTCAACGCCGAAGTGCTGCAGATCAAAGTCGCCCAGGGCGCCAAGCCCGGTGAAGGCGGCCAACTGCCAGGCGGCAAGGTCAACGGTTTGATCGCCAAGCTGCGTTATGCGGTGCCGGGTGTGACCCTGATTTCGCCGCCGCCGCACCACGACATCTACTCGATTGAAGACTTGTCGCAGCTGATTTTCGACTTGAAACAAGTCAACCCGCAGGCGCTGGTCTCGGTGAAACTGGTAGCCGAAGCCGGCGTGGGCACCATCGCCGCTGGCGTGGCCAAGGCCTATGCCGACCTGATCACCATCTCCGGCTACGACGGCGGCACCGGCGCTTCGCCGCTGACGTCCATCAAGTACGCCGGCGCGCCGTGGGAACTGGGCCTGGCTGAAACTCACCAGACCCTGCGCGGCAACGACCTGCGCGGCAAAGTCCGTGTACAAACTGACGGCGGCCTGAAAACCGGCCTCGACGTGATCAAGGCTGCGATCCTCGGCGCCGAAAGCTTCGGCTTCGGCACCGCGCCAATGATCGCCCTGGGCTGCAAATACCTGCGCATCTGCCACCTGAACAACTGCGCCACCGGCGTCGCGACTCAGAACGAGAAGCTGCGTAAGGATCACTACATCGGCACCGTCGACATGGTGGTGAATTTCTTCACCTACGTCGCCGAAGAAACCCGTGAGTGGTTAGCCAAGCTGGGCGTGCGCTCGCTGGAAGAGCTGATCGGGCGTACCGATCTGCTGGAAATCCTCGAAGGCCAGACTGCCAAGCAACAGCACCTGGACCTGACGCCGCTGTTGGGCAGCGATCACATCCCGGCAGACAAGCCGCAATTCTGCCAGGTGGAGCGCAACCCGCCGTTCGACAAAGGCTTGCTGGCCGAGAAGATGGTCGAGATGGCCAGCGCCTCGATCAACGACGCCAGCGGTGGCGAATTCGCCTTGGATATCTGCAACTGCGACCGCTCCATCGGCGCACGCATCTCCGGCGAAATCGCGCGCAAGCACGGCAACCAAGGCATGGCGAAAGCGCCGATCACCTTCCGCTTCAACGGCACTGCGGGCCAGAGCTTCGGCGTGTGGAACGCCGGCGGCCTGCACATGTACCTGGAAGGTGACGCCAACGACTACGTGGGCAAGGGCATGACCGGCGGCAAGCTGGTGATCGTTCCGCCTAAAGGCAGCATCTACAAGACCCAGGACAGTGCCATCATCGGCAACACCTGCTTGTACGGTGCCACCGGCGGCAAGCTGTTCGCCGCCGGTACGGCCGGTGAGCGTTTCGCCGTGCGTAACTCCGGTGCCCACACCGTGGTGGAAGGCACTGGCGATCACTGCTGCGAGTACATGACCGGGGGCTTTGTCGCGGTACTGGGCAAGACCGGTTACAACTTCGGTTCGGGCATGACCGGCGGTTTCGCCTACGTGCTCGACCAGGACAACACCTTCGTCGACAAGGTCAACCACGAGTTGGTCGAGATCCAGCGGATCAGCGGTGAAGCCATGGAATCCTACCGGAACCACTTGCAGCACGTGCTGGACGAATACGTCGAGGAAACCGGCAGCGAATGGGGGCGTAACCTCGCTGAAAACCTCGATGATTACCTGCGTCGTTTCTGGCTGGTCAAGCCCAAGGCTGCCAACCTGAAATCGTTGCTTTCCAGCATCCGTGCCAACCCGCAGTGATATGCGCCTGAACAGTTTGATGAGGTTTTAACATGGCTGAACGTCTGAATAACGACTTCCAGTTCATCGATGTCGAGCGCAAAGATCCGAAGAAGAAACTGTTGCGTCAACGCAAGAAAGAGTTCGTGGAAATCTACGAGCCCTTTAAACCCCAGCACTCGGCCGACCAGGCCCACCGCTGCCTGGGTTGCGGTAACCCGTATTGCGAATGGAAGTGCCCGGTGCACAACTTCATTCCCAACTGGCTAAAATTGGTGGCTGAGGGCAACATCCTCGCCGCCGCCGAGCTGTCGCACCAGACTAACACCCTGCCGGAAGTCTGCGGCCGGGTGTGCCCGCAGGATCGTCTGTGCGAGGGTGCTTGCACCCTTAACGACGGCTTCGGCGCGGTGACCATCGGTTCGGTGGAGAAGTACATCACCGACACCGCGTTCGCCATGGGCTGGCGCCCGGACATGTCCAAGGTCAAGCCGACCGGCAAGCGTGTCGCGATCGTTGGAGCAGGCCCGGCGGGCTTGGGCTGCGCCGACGTGTTGGTGCGTGGCGGCGTGACCCCGGTGGTGTTCGACAAGAACCCGGAAATCGGCGGTCTGCTGACCTTCGGCATCCCCGAGTTCAAGCTGGAAAAAACCGTACTGAGCCACCGTCGCGAAGTGTTCACCGGCATGGGTATCGAGTTCCGTCTCAATACCGAAATCGGTAAAGACATCACCATGGAGCAACTGCTCGCCGAATACGATGCGGTGTTTATGGGCATGGGCACCTACACCTACATGAAGGGCGGCTTTGCCGGTGAGGACCTGCCGGGCGTTTACGACGCGCTCGACTTTCTGATCGCCAACGTCAACCGCAACCTGGGCTTTGAAAAGTCGCCGGAAGATTTCGTCGACATGAAAGGCAAGAAGGTTGTGGTGCTCGGCGGTGGTGACACCGCGATGGACTGCAACCGCACCTCGATCCGCCAGGGCGCCAAGTCGGTGACCTGTGCGTACCGTCGTGACGAAGCCAACATGCCAGGCTCGCGCAAAGAGGTGAAGAACGCCAAGGAAGAAGGCGTGAAATTCCTCTACAACCGCCAGCCGATTGCCATCGTCGGTGAAGACCGTGTCGAAGGCGTGAAGGTGGTCGAGACCCGTCTCGGCGAGCCGGACGCCCGTGGCCGTCGCAGCCCTGAACCGATCCCGGGTTCTGAAGAGATTATCCCGGCTGACGCCGTGGTCATCGCCTTCGGTTTCCGCCCAAGCCCGGCGCCGTGGTTCGAGCAGTTCGAAATCCAGACCGATAGCCAGGGCCGTGTCGTAGCCCCGGAACAAGGCCAGTACAAGCACCAGACCAGCAACCCGAAAATCTTCGCCGGTGGCGATATGGTTCGGGGTTCTGACCTGGTGGTAACCGCGATCTTCGAAGGGCGTAATGCCGCTGAAGGGATCCTGGATTACCTGGGCGTCTAGGCCCGGCTAAGCCACACACAAAAGCGGGCGTGTTCTTTACGGACAAGCCCGCTTTTTGCGTTTCAGCGACGGCGGGTTTTCACTCGCTTCGTCACCTCCACAAAAAACACCGGTACAAACACCACGGCCAACGTCGCGGTGATCATCCCGCCGATCACGCCCGTGCCGATGGCCTGTTGGCTTTGCGAACTGGCACCGGTGGCAATGGCCAGGGGCACCACGCCAAGGATGAACGCCATGGAGGTCATCACAATCGGCCGCAACCGCTGCCGCGCGGCTTGCAGGGTGGCGTCGACCAGGTCGTGGCCCTCGTCGTAGAGGCTCTTGGCAAACTCGATGATCAAGATCGCGTTTTTCGCCGACAGGCCAATGATGGTGATCAAACCGACCTTGAAGAAGACGTCGTTGGGCATCTCGCGCAGGGTCACCGCCAGCACGGCACCGAGCACGCCCAGGGGCACTACCAGCAGGACTGACGTCGGGATCGACCAGCTCTCGTACAGCGCCGCCAGACACAGGAACACCACCAGCAGCGACAAGCCGAACAGGATCGGCGCCTGGTTGCCCGACAAACGCTCCTGCAATGACAGCCCCGTCCATTCCTGCCCCAGCCCGGCAGGCCCTTGCGCCACTAGGCGCTCGATTTCCGCCATGGCTTCGCCGGTGCTGTAGCCGGGCGCCGGTTCGCCGGAAATGCTGATCGCCGGGTAGCCGTTGTAGCGGTTCAGTTGCGCCGGTCCTTTAATCCAATTGGCCTGGACAAAAGCCGACAGCGGCACCATTTGTCCCTCGTTGTTGCGTACGTGCATCTTCAGCAAGTCCTCGACCTGCCTGCGTTGCTCGCCTTCAGCCTGGACCACCACCCGTTGCATGCGGCCCTGATTGGGGAAGTCATTGATATAGGCCGAACCGATGCTGGTGGACACGACGTTGCCGATATCGGCAAAGGCGACACCCAGCGCATTGGCATGTCGGCGGTCGACTTCCAGTTTTACCTGGGGCGCTTCGGCCAGCGCGCTTTCGCGCACATTGATCAGGATCGGGCTGGCTTGAGCGGCCTCCAGCAAATCGCTGCGTGCCTGCATCAATGTCGCGTACCCAAGGCCGCCACGGTCTTGCAGGCGGAACTCAAACCCGCTGGAAGTGCCAAGCCCGTCAATCGGCGGCGGCAATACGACGAACACTTCGGCGCCTTTGATTTGGCTGGCCACCGCGTTCGCCCGTTCGGCGATCGCGGCCGCCGTGTCATTGCTGCCCCGCTGCGACCAATCCTTGAGCACCGTGTAACCCAGCCCGGCATTCTGCCCGCTGCCGGAAAAACTGAAACCGAGCACAAAGGTGCTGTTGTCCACACCCGGCTCGGTGGCGTTGTGTGCTTCGATCTGCTTGATGACCTCGATCGTGCGGCTTTGGCTCGCCCCGGGAGGCAGTTGAATATCGGTGATCGTATAGCCCATGTCTTCGACTGGAAGAAACGAGGAGGGCAGACGATTGAAACTCACCACCAGCACGATCAGTAGCGCGGCATAGATGAACAAATAGCGGCCACTGCGTTTCAAGGCCTGTGCGACCCAGCCCTGATAGCGCTCGGTCAGTTGTTCGAATCGGCGGTTGAACCCGGCGAAGAATCCGCGGGCCTTGTGCTCACCCGGTGCAACGGGTTTCAGTAGCGTGGCGCACAGTGCCGGTGTGAGGGTCAGGGCAAGGAACGCCGAGAACAGAATCGACGTGGCCATGGTCAGGGAAAACTGCTGGTAAATGATCCCGACCGAACCTTGCATGAACGCCATCGGAATAAACACGGCCACCAGCACCAGGGTGATGCCGACGATGGCGCCGCCGATTTGTTTCATCGCCTTGCGCGTGGCGTCCCTGGGTGAGAGGCGCTCCTGAAGCATGATGCGTTCGACGTTCTCCACCACCACGATGGCGTCGTCCACCAGAATGCCGATGGATAGCACCATGCCGAACATGGTCAGCACATTGATGGAGAACCCCAGCACCTGCATGAGTGCAAAGGTGCCCATCAGGGCCACCGGCACAACCAATGTCGGAATCAATGTGTAGCGGATGTTTTGCAAGAACAGGTACATCACGGCAAACACCAGCACCATCGCTTCGAGCAAGGTGTAAACCACTTTGGTGATCGAGACTTTGACGAAGGGCGAGGTGTCGTAAGCGATCTGGTATTTCATGTCTGCCGGAAAGTAGCGCGTCAACTCATCCATTTTCGCGCGCACCAGCGTCGCAGTACTCAATGCGTTGCCGCCGGGTGTCAGTTGCACGCCCAATTCGCTGGAAGGCTGGCCGTTGAGGCGAGTACCGAACTGGTATTCCTGGCTGCCGATCTCGACCCTGGCAACATCACCTATGCGCACGCTGGCCCCATTGGGCTGGGCACGCAGCACAATATCGGCGAATGCTTCAGGGCTCGACAGTTGGCCGTCTACGAGGATGCTCGCAGTGATTTCCTGGCTGCCGGCGACCGGCAGCTCCCCGAGGCTGCCGGCGGCTATCAGGGCGTTCTGCGCGATGATCGCGGCATTCACGTCCGCCGCTGTCAGGTTGAAGGCAATCAGCTTTTGCGGATCGACCCAAATACGCATGGCACGCTCGGCGCCGAACATCTGCACCTTGCCGACGCCGTCCAGACGTTTGATCTCATTGACCACGTTGCGCGCCAGGTAATCACTGAGGGACACGTTGTCGACGTCATCGCTGGTGCCGATCAGTGAGATGAACAGCAGGAAACCCGTGGAAACTTTCTCCACGCGCAAGCCCTGTTCTATCACCGCTTGCGGCAGGCGCGACTCGATGACCTTCAAGCGATTGAGCACGTCGACCTGCGCCAGCTCAGGGTTGGTGCCGGGTTTGAAGGTCGCGGTGATCGTGGCGGAGCCTTGGCTGCTGCGCGATTCAAAATACAGCAGGTGATCAGCCCCGCTGAGCTCTTCTTCGATCAGGCTGACGACACTTTGGTCCATGGCCTGCGCCGACGCGCCGGGGTAGGTGGCAACGACCTCGATTTTGGGCGGTGCAATGTTGGGGTATTGCGCCACGGGCAACTGCGAAATCGCCAGGACACCGGCCAGCACGATAAACAGCGCAATGACCCAGGCGAATACCGGGCGATCGATAAAGAATTGCGGCATAAGCTAGCGTCCTGCTGACTGACCAATAGCTTGGTCGAGTGGAAGAGCGGCGTTGTCGAGCACGACCTGCTCGCCTGGTCGGGCATGCTGCAGGCCTTCGACGACGATGCGGTCGCCGGCGCTGAGGCCGTCGGTGACGACCCACCGGTTCTGGTGCACCGCGCCCAGTTGCACGGTTTTCAGGCTCACGCGCAGTTGGTCATCCACCAACAGCACCTGTGGCAACCCCGCGCTGTTACGCAGGATGGCGCGCTGCGGCACGCTGATGCCTTGTTGGTCGATGGCGTGCTCCAGCCGCACACGCACAAAGCTGCCGGGCAGCAAATCGAGGTCGGGGTTGGGAAATTCGCTGCGCAGGATGATCTGGCCGGTGCCGGGGTCGACGGCGATGTCGCTGAACAGCAGCTTGCCGGGCAACGGGTACGCGCTGCCGTCGTCCTGGAGCAAGGTCGCTTTGGCCTGGCCTGGGCTCAATTGCTGCAACTGGCCGGAGCGGAATGCGCGGCGCAGTTCGTTGAGTTCACGGGTCGATTGCGTGAGGTCGACATGGACCGGGTCCAGTTGCTGGATCAGCGCCAGCGGGGTTGATTCGTTCTGGCCGACCAAGGCGCCTTCGGTCACCAAGGCGCGCCCGATACGCCCGGAGATGGGCGCGGTAACGGTGGCGTAACCCAAATTAAGACGCGCGCGTTGTACCAAGGCCTCATTGGCCGCGACGTCAGCCTCGGCCTGCCGTGCGCCCGCCCGTGCGTTGTCATATTCCTGAGCACTGATCGCATTGCCTGAGATCAACTGGCGGTAGCGCTGTTCTTGCTGGCGCGCGCGTGAAGCATCGGCTTGAGACCTTTTGAGCCCGGCCAGCGCGCTATCCAAGTCAGCTTGGAGCGGCGCCGGGTCGATGTAGAACAGCACGTCGCCCTGTTTTACGTCAGCGCCTTGCGCGAACACACTTTTGAGCACCACCCCAGCTACCCGAGCGTTTACCTGGGCCGTTCGTGGTGCCGCAATGCGCCCACTGAGCTCGCTGGTGATAGACAGGGGTTTGGCTTGCAGGGTTTCGGTGCTCACCTTTACGGGGGCGGATGCCTGCGGCTCGGTTGCCGGAGTGCAGCCGCTCACAGCAATCGCCAACACCAGTGAACCTGATGCGAAACGCAGTTTTCTATACATCGACATGCCTCCATAAAGAGGCATGGATGCTAGGAACGAGCAGTTAATTTGCTGTTAAGTCGACGTTGCAAGAGTGCGAGCAAATGTGACGTTTAGTTTCAAGTTATTGCAGCGAAGAGGCTCAAGTGCGAGGTCCAATCACCGCGACAAATTGACCCGATAGACAAAAGGCACGGCTCACTCCGTGCCTTTTGCGTCGCGCTCTGAGAAAATGCCCGTACTTTTTTTGCGGATGCCGACATGACTGCCCTCAAGAACGACCGTTTCCTTCGTGCCCTGCTCAAGCAACCCGTAGACGTCACGCCCGTGTGGATGATGCGTCAGGCCGGTCGCTACCTGCCGGAATACCGCGCCAGTCGCGCCAATGCCGGCGACTTCATGAGCTTGTGCATGAACCCGGAGTTCGCCTGCGAAGTCACGATGCAGCCGCTGGACCGCTACCCACAACTGGACGCGGCCATCCTTTTCTCCGATATCCTCACCATCCCTGACGCCATGGGCCAAGGCCTGTACTTTGAAACCGGCGAAGGCCCGCGTTTCAAGAAAGTCGTCAGCACCCTGGCCGACATCGAAGCCCTGCCGATCCCTGATCCGCACAAAGACCTCGGTTACGTGATGGACGCCGTCAGCACCATCCGCCGCGAGCTGAATGGCCGTGTGCCGCTGATTGGCTTCTCCGGCAGCCCATGGACCCTGGCCACCTACATGGTCGAAGGCGGCTCGTCGAAAGACTTCCGCAAGACCAAGGCCATGCTCTATGACAACCCACAAGCCATGCACCTGCTGTTGGACAAACTGGCCCAGTCGGTGACCAGCTACCTCAACGGCCAGATCATGGCCGGCGCGCAAGCGGTGCAGATCTTCGACACCTGGGGCGGCAACCTGTCGTCGGCGGCGTACCAGGAATTCTCCCTGGCCTACATGCGCAAAATCGTCAGCGGCCTGATCCGCGAACACGAAGGCCGCAAAGTACCGGTGATCATGTTCACCAAAGGCGGTGGCCTGTGGCTGGAAAGCATCGCCGACGCCGGTGCCGATGCACTCGGCCTGGACTGGACCTGCGACCTCGGTGACGCGCGCAGCCGCGTTGGCAACCGGGTGGCGCTGCAAGGCAACATGGACCCCACCGTGCTCTACGCCAAGCCGGAAGCGATCCGCACCGAAGTCGGCCGCATCCTGGCCAGCTACGGCAAGGGCAGCGGGCACGTGTTCAACCTCGGCCATGGCATCACGCCGGAAGTGAACCCGGAACATGCCGGCGCGTTCCTGCGCGCGGTGCATGAGCTGTCGGCGCAGTACCACGAGTAATGAAAAAGCCCGGCAGTGCCGGGCTTTTTATTAGGGTGTACACAAAACAAATGTAGGAGCTGGTGTGCCTGCGATAGCGGTGGTGAATTCACTACCGCTATCGCAGGCAAGCCAGCTCCCACATACAGCAAATCGCGTCAGGCCTATACATTCCCCAGCGGCGCCAGCTTCGCCAGCTTCAACGCCACCAACAGCGCGCCAATCAACAGCGCCACGATAAACCCACCAATCCCATTCCACCCGGCAAAATGCCAGAAGAACCCACCCGCCGTACCCGCAATACTCGAGCCCACGTAGTAGCAGAACAAGTACAGCGACGACGCCTGCCCCTTGGCCTTGACTGCGCGGCGGCCGATCCAGCTGCTGGCCACCGAGTGGGCGCCGAAGAAGCCGAAGGTAAAGATCAGCATGCCCGGCACCACCAGCCATAGCGGGGTGAACAGTGTCAGTAACATCCCCGAAAGCATCAGCACGATGGTGCCCCACAACACACGACGACGGCCGAGCCGATCAGCCAATGAGCCGATTTTCGCCGAGCTGTAGATGCCCGAGAGGTACACCAGCGACAGCAGGCCGACCAGGGCTTGGCTTAATTCGTAAGGCGAAGCCAGCAGGCGATAGCCGATGTAGTTGAACATCGTCACGAACGCACCCATCAGCAGGAACGCTTCGAGGAACAACCACGGCAGGCCCGCGTCCTTGAAGTGCATGACAAAGCCATCCAGCAGGTTGCGTGGCTTGAGGCTGCTGGCGCGGAAGTTACGCGACTCGGGGAGGATCTTCCAGAACACCGTGGCCGCGATCAGCGCCAGGGCGCCGATGATCAGCGTGGCGGTGTGCCAACTGACGAAGTCGATCAGCACGCCCATGATCAGGCGCCCGCTCATGCCGCCAATCGCGTTGCCGCCAATGTAGAGCCCCATGGCCAGGCCGATGTGTTGCGGGTGAATCTCTTCGCTCAGGTAGGTCATCGCTACAGCGGCCAGACCGCTCAGTGACAAACCCACCAACGCGCGCATCAGCAGAATCCCTTCCCACGTCGGCATCAAGCCACTGGCGATGGTCGCCAGCGCGGCACAGAACAACGCGGACACCATCACGGGCTTGCGCCCCAGCCGGTCGGAAATCGGCCCGGTGATCAGCAATCCCAAGGCAAGCATCGCCGTGGCAACCGATAGGATCAGGCTGCTTTGCGCCGCATTGATGGAAAACTCGTGGGACAGCGCTGGCATCATCGGCTGCACGCAATACAGCAGCGCAAAGGTCGCAAACCCACCGGAGAACAGCGCCAGCACGGTGCGCATGAACATCGGCGTGCCTTTTTCGATGAACTGCTCGTTGAGCTGTGCCACCACCTCATCTAAGGCGGTAGGCGGGATGTCTTGAGCAGATGGAGCGACAGCAGATTTCACGGGGACCTCGGCGAGGGAAAGCCTGCCAGGACTGGCAATGCAAAAAAGAATATAGCTGCCTAATGATTCTTTCCAATATATTATTCGACCTGTTTGATAGCTTTAACGACCTAATGAGGTTTGCATGGAATTGCGTCACCTGCGGTACTTCATCGCCGTCGCCGAAGAGCTGCATTTTGGCCGTGCCGCGCAGGTACTGGGCATCTCGCAACCGCCGCTGAGCCAGCAGATTCAGGCGCTGGAGCAAGAGGTGGGCGCGCGCTTGTTTGAGCGGACCAATCGTCGGGTCGAGCTGAGTGAGGCGGGGCGGTTGTTCCTGCACGAGGCGCGGTTAGTGCTGGCGCAGGTCGACAAGGCGGCGGACGTGGCCCGGCGCGCGCAGTTGGGCGAACTGGGGGAGTTGAAGATTGGCTTCACCTCGTCGGCGCCGTTCAATTCCAGCATTCCGCAGGCGATCTTTGCGTTTCGTCAGGCGTTCCCGGCGGTGCACCTGAACCTGCAAGAGATGAGCAGCACCGAAGTGGCCGAGTCGCTGGTGGATGAGTCGATCCAGGTCGGGCTTATGCGGCCGCTGCCGTTGCCCGACTCGCTTAGCGTCATCGAACTGATGCGTGAGCCTCTGGTCGCCGTACTGAATGCCGGCCACCCGCTGGTGGAAGGCAGCGAGCGCGGTTTGCACCTGGCGCAACTGGCGCAGGAGCCGTTTGTATTCTTCCCACGCACCTATGGCAGCGGCCTGTATGCGCAATTGCTCAACCTGGCCCGTGACGCCGGCTTCAGCCCGCACTTCGCCCAGGAAGCCGGAGAGGCGATGACCATCATCGGTTTGGTGGCGGCGGGGTTGGGTGTGTCGGTGCTGCCGGCGTCTTACCAGCGCATACGCATTGATGGCGTGGTGTATCGCACGTTGCTCGATCAGGAAGCAGTGACGGCCGTGTGGCTGGTGCAACGCAAAGGCGCGCAAACCCCGATGGCCAAGGCGTTTGTGGAACTTCTAACCCGTAAGGCGTTGGTATGACGGGCGAATAACCTGTGGCGAGGGAGCTTGCTCCCTCGCCACAGGAAAGCGGGTGTATCAGTTCTGCTTCGACGTCCCCGTCTGCTCAAACAACTGCGCCGCCGACCCCGGCTCATTCGCGCCATTGCTGCGCAAACCCGCCATGATGTCGCTGTCCAAGTTGTTCACCCAGCGGTTGTAGTTGCGATGGATCTTGCCGTCCTTGTAGCCCAGGTCGCGGCTGTCGCGGTAGGTGATGGCGTAGCTGTTGCGGGTGTAACGGATGTCGATGGCGGCGTAGCACTGGTTACGCACGGTGATTTCGGCCTGCACCAGTTGTGGGCTCAGGCGTTGCACGGTCCACTCGCGTTTTTGCAGGGCGTTGACGATGACCTGCTTCATTTTGTCTTCGCTGACCTGGGTGTCGGCCGGCAGCGCGTGCTGGGTGTTGAGCACCGGTTTGTTGGTGCAGCCGGCGGTGGTCAGCAACGCCAGGGTGATCAGGGTGGCGCGTAGCAAGGAAGACATTCCGTTTTCTCCAATCGATTAAAAATTCAGGACCAGCGGCGGAAGATCAGCGAGGTGTTGACGCCGCCAAACGCAAAGTTGTTGTTCATCACGTAATCGTTGTGCATTTCGCGAAAGCCACCTTGCAGGTAATCCAGCTCGCCGCATTGCGGGTCGACCGAATCGAGGTTGAAGGTGTGCACGTACTGGTCGCGGTTCATCATTTCAATGCTGAACCAGGACTCCAGTGCGCCGCACGCGCCCAAGGTGTGGCCGAGGAAGCTTTTCTGCGAGCTGATGGGCATGCGGCTGCCGAACAGGCTGCTGGTCGCCAATGTCTCGGCAATATCGCCTTGATCAGTGGCAGTGCCATGGCCGTTCACGTAGCCGATGGCCGAAGGCTCAAGCCCGGCATCTTCCAGGGCCAGTTCCATCGCGCGGCGCATGGTTTTCTGCTCCGGGCGGGTGGTGTGCTGGCCGTCGGCGTTGCTGCCGAAACCCACCAGCTCGGCGTGGATGTGCGCCCCGCGTGCCAACGCGTGTTCGAGTTCTTCGAGCACCAACATGCCGCCGCCTTCGCCGATCACCAGGCCATCGCGGCCGCTGTCGTAAGGGCGTGGGCTGGTCTGTGGCGCATCGTTTTTCAGGCTGGTGGCGTATAGCGCGTCGAACACCATCGCTTCGGTAGGGCACAACTCTTCCGCGCCGCCGGCGAGCATCAACGGCAGGCGACCGAACTTGATCGCCTCGTAGGCATAGCCGATGCCTTGGCTGCCACTGGTGCAGGCGCTGGACGTCGGGATCAGCCGCCCAGTGAGGCCAAAGAAGATGCTGATATTCGCCGCCGTGGTGTGCGGCATCATGCGCACATAGGAGTTGGCATTCAGCCCCTCGGCCACGGAGTTCAGCAGCATATTGCCGAACGCCTTGATCTCATCGGTGCTACCGGTGGACGAGCCACAGGCCACGCCCATACGCCCGTCCTTGATCGACTCGTCGCCGAGCAAGCCGGCGTCCTGCAGCGCCTGCTCTGCCGCCCACACGGCCAGGCGCGAGACGCGGCCCATGCTGCGCAGTTGCTTGCGCGTCCAATGGGCAGGCACCACGAAATCGTCGATGGGCCCGGCCAGTCGCGTGTTCAGTTCGGTGAAACGGTCCCACTCGTCCATGCGCCGAATGCCGCTGCGGTTGGCGCGAAAGTTGGCGGCGATGGTATCCCAGTCGCAGCCCAGGGAGGTCATGCCGGCCATGCCGGTGACGACGACGCGCTTCATCAGCACAGGCCTCCGTTCACGGCCAACACCTGGCGCGTGATGTAGCCAGCCTCGGCCGACATCAGGAAATTCACTGCACCGGCGACTTCTTCCGGCGTGCCCATGCGCTGTGCCGGGATCATTTTCATCAGCTCTTCTACCGGCACGTTTTCATCCAGCATCGCAGTGTCGATCAAGCCGGGCGCCACACAGTTGACGGTGATTTTGCGCTTGCCCAATTCAATAGCGAGGGCCTTGGCCGCGCCGATCAAGCCGGCTTTCGACGCGCTGTAGTTGACCTGCCCACGGTTGCCGATCAGCCCCGACACCGAGGTGATGCACACGATACGGCCGGCGGCGCGACGACGAATCATCGGCATCATTACCGGGTGCAGCACATTGTAGAAACCGTCGAGGTTGGTGCGCATCACCACGTCCCAATCGTCTTCGGACAAGGCTGGGAACGCACCGTCGCGGGTCAGGCCGGCATTGAGCACCACGCCGTAGTAGGCGCCATGTTGCTCCACGTCGGCCTCAAGGATTGCCTTGCAGCTGGCGCGATCCGCCACATCGAATTGCAGCACGCGAGCCTTGCGGCCCAAGGCTTCAATCTCGACCTGCACCGCGTCCGCTTCAACGCGGCCACTGCGGCAATGCAGCACGATGTCATGCCCGGCCTGCGCTAGGCGCAGGGCAATGGCGCGGCCGATGCCACGGCTGGAGCCGGTGACCAGTACGGATTCAGTCATGGCGTTTCGTCCTTCGGTTCATCTAAATAATTGGCCGCCTGTGGCGGTCGAAATACGTTCAAGCGTGCGCTGGCCTGGATACCGTCGCCGGTGAGGTGGCATTCGAACACACCCATGCCGTTGTCGTCTTCCAGCGAGCGCAGGCCGTGGATGCGCAACTCGGCGCCTGCCGGGAAGTGTTCCACGTTGCACTCGAACTTGCGGGTGCCGAGCAGGAAGCCCAATTCCACCGCATCGCCTTTCTGGCGCGCGCGGCACCCGGCATAGGCGGCGACGCTTTGCGCCATCAGCTCGATGCCGACCCAGGCCGGTAGGCTGCCGTCCGCGCGGTTGAACAGGCCGCCGGGCTTGACGGTGAGGCGGGTGTGAATCTGCTCTTCATCGAACGACAACACCTGGTCGATCAGGATCATGTCGCCCGCATGGGGCAGCAGTTCGGCGAGTGGCCAATCGATCATGGGGCCTCTGCGATTATCAGGCTGACGTTATTACCGCCGAAAGCAAACGAGTTGCTCATCAGGCAGCGCTTTTTCAGGGTGTCGCCGGCCTGCGCCCATTGCAAGGCCGGCAGCGCCGGGTCGGCGTGGCCGTCCCACACATGCGGTGGTACCAAGCCGTGTGTCAGGCTCAGCCAGCAGAACGCCGCTTCCAGCGCGCCGGCTGCACCGAGCGTGTGGCCAGTCATGGGCTTGGTCGAAGAACAGGCCACGCCTTCGGGAAACAGGCTGGCGACAGCCAGGCTTTCCATGGCGTCGTTGTGTTGGGTGGCGGTGCCGTGCAGGTTCAGGTAACCGATGTGCTCGGGCGCAAGCTTCGCGCTGGCCAAAGCCTTGCGCATCGCCTGCAACGCGCCCTTGCCGGTGGGCTCGGGCGCGGAGATATGGTGCGCGTCGCAACTGGCGCCACTGCCCAGCAAAGCAATGGGTGCAGGTGTTTTAGTCATCAGAAACAGCACCGCCGCTTCGCCGATATTGATGCCATTGCGGTTCACTGAAAAGGGATTGCAGCGCTCGCTGGAGACGGCTTCCAGCGAGGTAAAACCGTTCAGCGTCAGCTTGCACAGGCTGTCGACACCGCCGCAGATCACCGCGTCACACATGCCCAGGTCCAGCAGGCGTTGAGCACTCATCAACGCGCGGGCGCTGGAGGTGCAGGCGGTGGAAATCACATAGGCCGGGCCGCTCAGTTGCAGCCAGTCGGCAAGGAAATTCGCCGGGGCGCTGAGTTCCTGTTGTTGGTAGTCGTAGTCGCCGGGGAATTGCTGGTCGCGCAGGTAATTGGCGATGCCACGGCTGGCTTCGTCAATGCCCGAAGTGCTGGTACCCAAAACCACGCCGACTCGCGATGCGCCGTAATCGTGGATTGCCTGGCGGATCTCGCTTTCAATCTGCAACGCCGCTTCCAACAGCAACTGGTTGTTGCGGCTGCTTTGCTGGTTCAGTTCGACAGGGATAGTCGCTAGCTCGCTGCGCACGCCACCCACCGGCAACACACGTTCCGGCACCCAGCCGCTCTCGGCGCGCATACCGGAGCAGTCGCCGGCAAACAGGCTGCGGCTGACCTCGGCCTGGCCGCGCCCCAAGGCACAGATCACGCCCAGCGCATTTAGATAAGCTGTCATCGGGCAACCCCAAGCGGCGTGATGCGGTAGCTCAACGGCTGGCCCGTCATGTTCACGCTAAACACCTCGGAAGACTGATACACGATTTGCCAATGGCCTGGCAGCGTGCGCGTGAGGTCCATGGCTTGGGCGCTGGGGTACAGCGCGCGCACGTCATCCGCCGAGGTCAGGGCAAACAGCAGTGCGGCGAACAACTCGCGGGCTTGAGGGTTGGGCGGCAGCAAGCCATCGGCCTGCCACTGGCCATCTACCAGCTTTTGCCGGGCCTGGGGAATGCCCAGCGGGTCCATCATCGACCAGCGAATGGCTGCGCCTTCGCGCTGGATCACCAGCAGCCAATCCTGGCTCTGGCTGCCTGCCAGGCGCTGCACATGCAGTTGCATCGGCAAGGCCAGGGCTGGGGGTTTTTCCGGCAATGGCGGCTGGCTGACGCAGGCGCTCAGCAGCAACAGGCAGCCGATCAACAGCAGGCGGATCATGGTGCGGCGCTCACTAAAGGCTTACGCGCCACGCAGTTCACCAAGGTCTCTTCACGCTGGCCCACCGGTGTCGGGTTGCGCAGGCCCCAGCGCTCGAGCAAGCCGAAATCGCTGGAACGGCTCCACCATAAGTACGGATACGAGACGTTCTGCGGGCCGAATTCAAAGCCCTGCTCGCGCAGCATTTGCAAATACTCTTCGGCGCTTTTCTGCACGTGCATCGGGTGGCGGAACAGCCAGCGAATCACCCAGGTGTCGATGTAGGCTTCGGTGGACTCGGCAAACAGCAAGTAGCCGCCCGGTTTGAGCACGCGGTAGAACTCTTTCAAGGCGCGATGCTGTTCCACCAGGTGGTGGAAGGTCTGGTGGCAGAACAGGATATCGACGCTTTCATCCGGCACTTGCAGGGTGGCGCAGTCGCTGCCGATCAGCTCGATGGTCAGGCCCTGGCGCGCGGCTTCGGCCTTGCTCAGTTCCAGGCTGTGAGGGTCGGCGTCCAGGCCGATCAGGCGCTGCGGCGCGAACACGTGCTGTAAATACTGGAACGATTTGCCCTGGCCGCAACCGGCGTCCAGCAACACCGGCGCTACCGGTAGTGGCTCGGTGAACAAGCTGCGCAGGTCGTTGATCGCCACGCGCAACACGTGATGCTGCCAGGTGTGGCTGCGCAGGAACCAGAAGCCGAACTTGGTTTCTTCGACGTAGTTTTTACTCAGGTATTGAGTGCTCATACTGTTTCGCCCGCACAAATCTCCGACAACATCCGCAACCGCCGCTTGGGTTCGCTGACAAACGGGTTGCGCTCATCCCACGCATAGCCAGCGAGGATCGAGCTGATCATCCGGCGAATCTCCGGCGAGCTGCTCGGGTGGAAAATCACATCCTGGAAGGTGCCGGCGTACCAGCCTTCGACGTAGCAACGGAAGGTATCGACGCCGCGCTTCAACGGCTCGGCAAACTCGGTTTGCCAGTCCACAGCCTCACCCTTGAGTTGGCGATGCAGCAGCCCCGCGGCCATGCTTGCCGAGCGCATGGCGATGGTCACACCGGAAGAAAACACCGGGTCGAGGAATTCCGCCGCGTTGCCCAGCAGCGCAAAGCCCGGGCCGTGCAGGGTTTTGACGTTGGCGGAGTAGCCACCGATGGTGCGCGCGGGCGTGTCCCACACGGCGTTTTGCAGCACGCCGGCAAGGCTTGGGGTTTCTGCGATAAAGCCGCGCAGGCAGGCGTCGAGGTCGCTGTCGCGGCCGTCGAAATGCTCCTTGGCCGCAACCACGCCCACCGAGCAGCGACCGTTGCTGAACGGGATGGTCCAAAACCAGATGTCGCGCTGGGTGGGGTGGGTGGTGATCAGGATCTTGGTGCGGTCGAAGCCTGGGTGGTCGATGTGGTCTTCAACGTGGGTGAAAACCGCCTGACGCAGCGGGAAATTTGACGGTGCTTCCAGGTCCAGCAGGCGCGGCAGCACGCGGCCGTAGCCGCTGGCGTCGAGCACGAACTTGGCCTTGAGGTGGTACTCGCTGCCATTCTCGCGGCGCACGTGCAGGTAGCGGCTTTCGCCGGCGAAGTCCACGCCGACGATGGTTTCGCCGTAGCGAATGTCCACGCCTTGCACGGCGGCCTGGTCGGCCAGCAATTTGTCGAATTCGCCGCGCTGCACCTGGAAGGTGGTGGGCTTGCCGTTGCTGAACGTGTCACCAAAATCAAACGCGCTGTAGCGCTCGCCCCAGGCAAACGCGGCGCCGGTTTTCAACTGAAAGCCTGCCGCCTGGACGGCCTCGAGCATGCCGGCTTCTTCGATAAAGTCGATGCAGTGCGACAGCAGGCTTTCGCCAATCGAGAAACGTGGGAAATGCTGACGCTCGATAATCAATACATCATGCCCGTTGCGCTTTAACAGCGCGGCAGCGATCGCACCGGACGGGCCGGCACCAATCACCACCACCTGGCGACGTTCCATTTCAACTGTGGGCACGATGGCTCCTTGCCATTTTGGCGGTAATCACATTCATAAGGCGTGCTTCTGTTGGCCGGCCCAAGGCGCCAGCATAAAGCTGAACGCCAGGCCCAAACTGACCGACAGGCCGAAATTACTCACGGCCGGCGTACTCGACACTGCCAGCAGGCCAAACGACAACCAAGTCGTCAGCGCTGCCAGTAGCGTACCTAAAAGACTCACGGCAGGGCCGCCGATTTGCTCGCGCATCAAGATCGCGTAGTCGACGCTGATGGCCGTGACCAGCAGCAGGCCGAACAGGCTGAACAGGGTCAGCGGTTGGCCCAACCAACCCAGGCTGGCCAGGCTGCACAGCGCCGCGAGCAGCGGCAGCGCGACGATGCGCAAGGCGCCGCCGAAGCCGAACGGCAGGATCAGCAACAGCACGATCAGCACGCACGACATCAATTTCAATTCAGCGGCGCTGATCTGCGTGTCGGCGAACACGCGGTTCAAGTCGCCCAGGCGATCGACCAATTGCACGCCGGGCAGGTCCAGCGCCTGCACCCGTAGCAACGCAGGGTTGTTCAAGCCTTGCAGGCTGACCATCGCCGCCACGCCGCCGTTTACCGGGCCCAGCCACAATGTGCGCCAAGGCTCGGCCAACGGGCCTGCCAGCGCGGCATCGATGTCTTCGGTGGGCAGCGCTTGCAGCTGCGCGACTTCGGCTTGCAGCGCGCTGGCGGGCACGCCAAGGTCCAGCAGCGGCTGCCAGTGTTGCGGCAACTGGTTCAGCGCATCGCGCAGTTGTTGTTGCTCGGCTGGCAGGCTGACCAGTTGGTTGAGCGCCAGGTAGCCCTGCAACTTGTCCATATTCACCAGTTGGTCCAGGCGCTGGCCCAAGGCCGCCTGACGCTCCAGCAACTGCTGCTGATTGTCGGCCCGTACCAGGAAGAATTGGCTGGTGGGCTGGAACCCGGTGATGCGCGCCACGGCCTGGGCTTCCTGCAGCAAGTGCGGCGGGGCGCCGATCCATTGGCGGATATCGTTTTTGCTGTTCAGGTGCCACAGGCCACCGGCGCAAAACACCAGCACCAGCGCCAGCAGCACCGGGCTTGGTACGCGTTTGATCAAGGCTGCACGCAACAGCCACAGGCCTTCAGCGATGCGCAGCGGCCATTGCGCTGGGCGCAGCTCCACACCTTTGAGCAGCGCGGGCAACAGGCACACGGCCGACAGGTAGGCGCCGACTAAACCGGCGGCGGAGAACACCGCGATTTGCGTCAGCGCCGGGAAGGGCGTCCAGGCCAGCGCCAAGTAGCCGATGCAACTGGTGGCCAGGCTCAGGCTCAGCCCTGGTAGCGTCAGGCGCAACGCCGGCCAACTGCGCCACGGCTGCAGGCTCCAGCTTTTGGACAGGTAGTGCAGCGGGTAATCCACCGCCACGCCGATCAGGCTGGAGCCCAGCACCAAGGTCATCACATGCATATGGCCGAACAGCGCCACACAGGCCACCGCGCCAAACAGCATGCCCACCAGCACCGGCACAAAGGCCAGCAGCACGCGCCAGCGGCGGAACGCCAACAACAGCAATAACAGAATGCCCAGGGTGGCGCCGCCGCCGACCCAGGTGATTTCGCGGGTCGCCTGTTGCTGACCATTGGCCGCGTAGAGCAACCCGCTGGCGGCGAGCAATTGCGCGTCTTGTTCGCTGGCCTGCGTGCGGCTGGCCTGGAGCAGATCCGCCACTTGCAGCGGCAGTTTCATATCGAAGGCATTGCCGGTGGTACGCGCGCGCAGCAGCACCCAGCTTTTGCCGTCGGCATCGGCGATCAACGCGCCGCTGCCGATATCCAGTTGCACCGAACCGTGCTGCGGCTGGCTGTTCTGGATACGCCCGGTGAGGCCCAGCCAGTCGTCCTGGCTTGGCACCAGGCTGAACCCGGTGAACGGGTCGAACAACGCTTGCACACGCTGCTGAATGAAGGCGTCGGGGTGCTCGATCAGTTGTTCGCGGTCTTTGGCTGAGAGCATCGCCAGTCGCCCGCGCAGCAGTTGCTCGCGCAACGCCGGCAAGTCGGCTTGCAGGTTCCACTGCACTTTTTCAAACAGCCCGCTGGCCTGCCAGTGCTCGCCCAATTGCTGCGCGAGCGCCACGGCTTTTTGCCGATCGGCATGCCCCACCAACACCAGCATTTCGCGGTTCAGCGGTTCCTGCATGCGCTGTTCGGCTTTGAGCTCCAGTGCATCCGGCGTGCTGCCCGGCACCAGCTCCATCAGGTTGGCCGACAGCGGCGCACCCTGGCGCCACTGCCAACCGGCCAGGGCCAGCACGGCCACCAGCAGGATCAGGAACAGGCGCGGTAACAGGCGCTCACTGGGCAAAGTCGTGGCTCTCCGCTTCACTCAACGGTTGGCCGGCCGTGCTGTCCTGCATGCGCAGCACGGTGCTGTCGCCTTGGGTTTCCAGCAGTTGGATGGTTTGGACCAGCTCGCCGCCGTCGATATTGATCTGGGTGAACACTTGCTTGAGCAGCAATGAGCGTGGGGTCAGCGTCAGCTTCCATTGCTTGGCCTCGCCTTGCAGTTGCAGGTCGAAGTCGCGCTGCAGGCCGCTGCTGTCGCCTTGGAGCACGGCGAGGAACAGACGGTTCTGCTCGGCACCGGCGCTCTTGTTCGGCAGCAGCTGCCAGCCGTTGGCGTCGCGGCGCGCGATGCCTTGGGTGCTGATGCGGTAGTCCTGTTGCAACGGCGTTTTCAACAGCCACAGCAGGCCGTGGTCTTTGGCGAGCACGAAGGTGCCTTTGCTGACCAAGGGTTGCGGCAGGGCGCGCAGGTGTTTTTCCTGGGTGAAGGTGCCGTGGATCACTGAGGGTTTAGCCAACTGGTCGCTCAGCTGTTGCAGGTCAAAAGCATGAGCGCTGAGGCTCAGCATCACGCTTGCAAACAGGATTAAAACTCTCATGCCAAGGCCCTTTCGACGGCGTCGGTGAATATTTTCGGCGAGGTTAGCTGCATTTCGCGGCTGGCAATCTCTACCGCCACTTGCACGGTGCTGGCGCGGGTCAGGCGTTCGCCGCTGGCCAGATCAGTGATCAGGTAATTCACCTTCAAACGGTTCTCCCATTCCACCAGGCTGGCGCGCACATTGATCGTTTGGCCAAAGGTGGCGCCGCGCACGTAGCGCAGCTGCATGTCGATCACCGGCCAGGCGTAGCCGGATTCGAGCATCGCGGTGTAGTTATGGCCGAGCTTGTCCAGCAGCGCGCAGCGCGCCACTTCCAGGTACTTCACGTAATGCCCGTGCCACACCACGTTCATGGTGTCGATGTCGAAAAACGGCACGCGGATTTCAGTGTCGCAATGCAACACGCCTTGGCTACGCATGCAGCCTCCAGTGTTGCTCGGCGATACGCTTGAGGCACAGGCGCAGTTCGCCTTCCAGCGCACGGTCTTCGATGACCGGCGGGAAGTCTTTGGCGAGTGCTTCATGCATGGCTGCCAAGGCCGGCGGCAGTGGCCGCGCATCCTCAGCCTGGGCACGCAGCCACACACCTTGGTTGGCCGCGAGCAGGGTGGCGGCGGCCACCTGTTCGGTCAGCTCCAGCACGCGGATCGCATCGCGGGCGGCGATGGTGCCCATGCTCACTTTGTCCTGGTTATGGCACTCGGTGGAGCGCGAGAACACGCTGGCCGGCATGGTGTTTTTCAGCGCTTCGGCGGTCCAGGCACTGGTGCCGATCTGCACGGCCTTGAAGCCGTGGTTGATCATCGCGCGGTCGGCCGGCGCGCCGGACAGGTTGCTCGGCAAGCCGTGGTTGTAACGCACATCCACCAGCAGTGCGAGCTGGCGGTCGAGCAGGTCGGCGACGTTGGCCACCAAGGTCTTGAGGCTGTCCATCGCGAAGGCGATGTGCCCGCCGTAGAAGTGCCCGCCGTGCAGTACGCGTTCTTCTTCGGCGTCGATAATCGGGTTGTCGTTGGCGCTGTTCAGTTCGATCTCGATAAATGAGCGCAGCCAGTTCAGGCTGTCGGCCAGCACGCCGAGCACGTGGGGCGCACAGCGCAGCGAGTAGCGATCCTGCAGGCGGTGCAGCGGTGCGGTTGGCGCATCAATCGCCAGGTCTTTGCGCAGCCACGCGGCGACTTGCATCTGCCCCGGGTGCGGCTTGGCGGCGAACAGGCGCTCGTCAAAGTGTTCCGGGTTGCCTTGCAGCGCCACCACGTTCAGCGCGGTGATGCGCGTGGCCAGTTGCAGCAGGTAGTCGGCGCGGGCGAAGGCCAGGCAGGCGAGGCCGGTCATCACGGCGGTACCGTTCATCAAGGCCAGGGCTTCTTTGGGGCGCAGCACCAGCGGCTCCCAGCCGAGTTCGCGGTGCACATCGGCGGCCTGGCGACGTTCGCCACCGAACATCACTTCGCGCTCGCCGGACAAGGTCGCGGCCACGTAGGACAGCGGCGTCAAATCCCCGCTGGCGCCCACCGAGCCTTCTTCCGGGATCAGCGGCAGCACGTCGTGCGCCAGGAATGCGTGCAGACGCTCCAGCAACTCCACACGCACCCCGGAAACGCCGTGGCACAACGACTGCAAGCGCGCCGCCAGCACCGCGCGGGTGGCTTGTGCGTCGAGCAACTTGCCCAGGCCGCAACCGTGGAAGGTGTACAGGTGACGTGGCAACGCCTCGACGTGCTGCAACGGCACCGCCACCACGCACGAGTCGCCGTAGCCGGTGGTCACGCCGTAGATCACGCCTTCCTTGTCCAGCAGCGAGTCGAGGAACTGCGCGCCTTTGGCAATGCGCTGGCGATACGCCGCGTCGCCCTGCAACTGCGTGGGCGCCTGACGGTTGGCCAAGGCCAACACGTCTTCAATGCGCAAAGCGCGTTCGCCAAAGGTTACCGGCTCAAGATGCGTCGTCATCGGTCTTCCAGAAAGGGTAAAAGTTGAACCATTGTTGGGGCGCTTCCAGGCAGAACTGGCCCAGGCGTGCGGCGTAGCGCGCGGTCCACAGGGCGATGACCTGCTCGCGGGTGCTGCGCTTCCATTCGATCAATTGCGCGAAGGGCTCGATGGTCAAGCGATAGCGGCCCTGGTGTTTCAGGCACATCAGCAGGTTCACCGGGCATTTGAGCAGCCCGGCCAGCAGCCACGGGCCTTGGGGGAATGCTGCGTCAAAACCGAGGAAATCCACACGCACCTTGCGCCCGCCGTGCAGGGGTACGCGGTCGCCGGCAATTGCCAGCCATTCGCCGTCGTCCAGGCGCTGGCTGAGCAGCAGCATGGTCGCCGGGTCCAGTTCGCTGACTTGGATCAGGCGCAAATGGGTGGCCCCGGCTTCGCCCAGCAGGCGGTTGAAACGCTCGGCGTGCTTGGTGTGCACCAGCACGTTCATGGTGACTTGTTCACCCATTTCGGCCAGCGCGCGGCACACTTCAAGGTTGCCCAAATGCGCGCCGACCAGCATCTGCCCGCGTTCACCGCGCAGTTGCCCGCGCAATTGCGCCGGGTCGTTGATTTCGATCTGTTCCAGGTGCAGCTTGCCGTTCCACACGTCGAGCTTGTCGAGCAATGAGTCGGCAAACGCCATGAACTGGCCGAAGACTTTTTTATGCGTAGGCCGCAGCTCATCGCGCCCGCTCCAGTCGGCCAGGCGCTGCTGGTATTCCCAGGCGCTGTGGCGTGCTGTGCGGCCGAACAGGAAAAAGTACAGCACGATGCCGTACAGCAACGGGCTCAGCAGGCGGCGGCCAAGGACTTTAGCGGCGACGGCGGTGAGTTTCATCAGCCAGAAACTGCCGCGTTCTTCGCGGTCGGCCCAGTGCTTGGTGTTGTCGCTCATGCCTGCCACCGTCGCCACAGGATCATCGGCGCACGCACCAGCATGCCGAAGAACAACCGCGTGTGCATGGCCGAGATGCGCACGTTGTCGCGCAGCAGGCGGAAGTGCGACACGCCGTCGGCGGGGTAGTGCACCTTGGTCGGCAGCCAGCGCATTGGCTGGTTACGCCAAGCCAGGCGCACCAGGATGTCGGAGTCGAAATCCATGCGCGTGCCGATGTAGGCCGAGTCCATCAGGGCCAGCGTAGGCGCCAGCGGGTACACGCGAAAGCCGCACATCGAGTCGCGAATCTGCAGCGACAGGGTGTTGATCCACACCCACACGTGGGTCAGGTAGCGTGCGTAGAGGCGGCCCTTGGGCACGCTGTCGTCGTATTCGGGGTAGCCGCAGATTACGGCGTCGGGGTGCCTGCGTGAGGTATCGAGGAAACTCTCGACTTCGCGCAGGTCGTGCTGGCCGTCGGCGTCTACTTGCAGGGCATGCGTGAAGCCCAGGCGCGCGGCTTCGCGGAAACCGGCCATCACTGCGCCGCCTTTGCCTTGGTTGTTGGGCAAGGTCAGCAGGGTGACGTTTTCGAGTGTGGCCAATTGCGCCAAGACCGCCGCGCAGGCCGGGCTGCTGCCGTCGTCGACCAACAGGCACGGCAGGCCGCTGTTCAGCAGGCTGTGGACCACGGCGGGTACGGCGGCTTCATGGTTGTAGACCGGGATCAGGGCGCAGGGGTTATGCATGGCTCACCCAACCGACTGGTGGCGGACTTCCTGTGGTGAGCAGGCTTGCCCCGCGTTGGGCTGCGAAGCAGCCCCAAAACCTGCCCACTCGGTATGTCTGACACAGCTCGGTTACCTTACTGGGGCCGCTTCGCAGCCCAATGCGAGGCAAGCCCGCTCGCCACAACAATCCCGCCTGCCACAAAAGCTTATGCATGCGCGTTTACCAGTTGGATCCGGCCGCTGGAGCAGGCCGCGACGCCGTTGCGGTAGGCGAAGTACAGCTTGGCGCGTTCCTGGTCGAAGCGCAGGTGCAGTTCAACGTGGTCGCCGGGGCGTACCAGTTGCTGGAACTTGAGCACTTCCATGCCGGCAAAGGTTGTGGGCAAATCCAGCAACTGCTGGCCGAGGTTAAAGGCCCATTCCACCTGCACCACACCTGGCAAAACCGGCGTGACCGGGAAGTGGCCGCTGAAATAGGCCAGGTCCGGCGGGATGCTCAGTTGCACGGTCCATTCACCGTTGGCTTCGACTTGCTCCAGCACTTCGGGCGCTTTTGGCCGTGGTGCGAGCAGCAGCGCCGCCACATCCGCCTGGGGCAGTTTGCCTTGAGCATTCAGTGGCAACTGGCGCAGCAACCGCCAGCGACGTGGCAGGGCCAGTGCTTCGCAGTGTTGGCTCAGGTGCTGGCGTAAGGTTTGGGTGACGGTGCGGCGGCCCTGATTGCGCAGCGCATGCAGGCCATCGGCGCTCAGCACCACCAGCGCGCCGAGGGAGGCGCGGTTTTCCTGCACCACGCCCAGGCGGGTTTCGGCGACCCAGGCGTGGGCCATCAGCGCCTGCTCCAACATGGGCAGGGAGATGCGTTTTTCTTCCAGCTTGACGATGCGGTCCAGGCGGCCCAGCAGCTCAAAGCGGCCATCGGAATGAATGCGGGCGGCGTCGGCGGTCTGTTCGATATGCCCCTCGGGCAGGTAAGGCGACGCAATGCGCAGGGCGCCGTCGGCATCCTGGCTCAGCGCTACGTCGGCGAACGGCTGCCACGGCTGCGCGCCTTGGCGCCAGGCGATGCCGCCGGTTTCCGAGCTACCGAGGATTTCCGTCGGCCATTGCTGCAAACGGTCATAAAGGCTGCCGGCGGCCTCGATGGGCAACGCGCCACCTGAGGAAAACACCCGTGCCACCTGGCTCAGCGCGGGCCAGTCGAGGTTGTCGCCCATGCGCTTGAGCAGCGCGGGGCTGGCGACCCAGGCGAATTGTGGGTGTTCGCGGCTGGCGCGCTGCATGTCTTCGGGGAAGGCCAGTTGTTTGCGCACAAAGGTGCGACCGGCGCACAACGGCCACAACACCCGGAACAGCAAACCGTAGATGTGTTGGGTGGCAACGCTGCCGATGATGCACGCGTCTTTAAGGTCCGCACCCCACAGGGTTTCCAGCGCCTGAACTTCGTTAGCCAGTTGGCGCAGGGTCTTGTCGATGCGCTTGGGTTCGCCACTGGAGCCGGAGGTACACAGGCTCAGTTGGCAGGTATCCAGGTCGAGTGCGGCGGCGCTCAACGGCGGCTGATACAGCGCGTCAAGATCGGCGGCCTCAATCAGCCAGGCATCCACGGCGTCGTCCCAGCGCTGGCGCGTTTGGGGCTGCAGGTCGGCGGGCAGCAACACGCTGGCGCCGGCACGCCAGGCGCCGAGCAGGGCAATCGCCAGCAGGCCTGCGTCTTCCAGGTGCACGGCCAGACGCTGGATACCGCGCGCCTGCAAGCCTGCCGCCAGGCTCAGGGATTGCGCCCACAGCTGGGCGTGATTCATCGCAGGTTCGGTGGTGACCAAACGCTGTTCCAGCGGCTCAAGCAGCAGGTGCTCAAGTTTCAACCCATTCATACGCGGCCTCGAACCCTTTGTCGTACCAGCCATTCCACGGCAAACAACAACCCCATCAGCCCGTAGGCGATCAGGCCGTTGTACAACGTCCACCAGCTCAGCGGCGCCCATAAGGTGAGGGCGGCGGCGAGTAGGCCATTACACAGAAAAAACACACTCCACACCACGGTGACCTGGCGCGTATAGATAATTGCCTTGGGCGGCAGGTGCGGGTCGGTCATGCGCGCCAGGCGCTCGACCATTGGCGGGCCGTATTTCAGGCTCAGGCCGAACAGTGCCAGCATGAAGGCGCTGACCAGGCTGGGGTACCAGCGCAGCAGCTGCGGGTTGTCGAACCAGGCCAGCAACAGGCAAAACACAATCACCGCCACCGCCATCCAGCGGCTGCCGGGGCGTCGTGCGCCGGTCAGCGCACGCAGCAGCCACAGGCTGCCCAGCAGCAAGCCGAATTGCCACGGCGCAAAGTGCTCGGTGCCGTAATACACCGCAAACGGATACAGCAGCCCCGCCAGCAACAGGCCAAGGCCGATCAGCCGGCTCATGCGGCAGGTGTGACCAGACGGTACACCGCCTCAACCACGTCGTTTACGGTGCGCACAGCCTTGAATTCTTCGGCGGCGATCTTCTTGCCGGTTTGGCGTTTGATGTGGTCGATCAGGTCCACGGCGTCAATGCTGTCGATCTCCAGGTCCTGGTACAGGTTGGCATCGAGGGTGACGCGCGAAGGCTCCAGTTCAAACAGTTCCACCAAGGCGTCGCGCAAGGTGTTGAAAATATCGTCACGAGTTTGCATGGTCCGGTCTCAAGCTGCCTGTCTGGCCGTGACGAACGCCGCAAGGCTGGCCACGTTGGTGAAGTGATTGCGCGTGTCTTTGGCGTCGGCATCGATTTTGATGCCGTACTTTTTCTGGATCGCCAGGCCCAATTCCAGGGCGTCTACCGAATCCAGGCCCAAGCCTTCGCCGAACAGGGTCTGGTCGCTGCCGATGTCGTCGACGCTGATGTCTTCCAGGCCCAGGGCCTCGATGATCAGCGTCTTTATGTCGTGCTCAAGGCGGTGTTGGTCGCTCATCTTCGGCGAGCTCCTTAATAAAATAGTGGTGCAGGTAATCGTTGAGCTTGCGTGAAGCCTGGGGCGCGGGCCCGAGTGCGGCAAAGGCGTGTGGTTCTATATCGGCACCCACGCGCAAACTGAAATGAAATCGACGTTTAGGAATGCGGTACCAGGGTTCTGCCTTGGTCAAGGTGGTGGGGCTGACCTTGATCACCACCGGGGTGATGATTGTCGCACCGCGCAGCGCAATGGCGGCGCCACCGCGATGAAAGGCGGGCGCCGCGCCAGGTGTGGTGCGGGTGCCTTCCGGAAAGATGATCAGGGTCTGGCCTTGGCGCAGTGCCTCGGCGGCGGCATCGAGCATTTCGGCGCTGCCGTCATTGCTGATATAGCCTGCATCACGCACCGGCCCACGGGTGAACGGGTTCTGGAACAGGCTCTGCTTGACCACGCAATTGGTCTGGCGCATCAGGCCGATCAAAAACACCACGTCGATCAGCGACGGGTGGTTGGCGACGATCATCTGGCCCGGGCGGCCGAGTTTTTCTGCGCCTTCGACGCTGTAGGTCAGCACGCCGGCGCGCTGCATCATGCGGATGAAGAACCAGAACAGTTTGCTGATGGTGTGGCGAGCGCGACGCTGGTGTTGTTCAGCGCTGCCCGGCAGGCAACTGAGCAACGGGAATACCAGCAAACGCAGGCACAGCCCGCCCACGCCGAACATGAAGAAGCTGGCGGCGGTGGCGAACAGGCGCCAGTAATAGGCGTCCCGTGGTTTGTCGGTCAAGGCTTGCGTTGCCAGTTCCATACACGGTTCTTCCAAGCATGTTGGCAGGCGACCTGTTCAGTGAGCAGGGTGCGCAGCAGGTTCAGGGCGTGGGGCCACTGGGTTTGACTGAGTTGGACAGCGCCGCTGTTTAGTTCCATTTGCCACTCGTCGCCCGGTGTCAGCAGCAGGCCGACGGCGTAGGGAAAGGGCACGTCATGGATCCAGCTGGCATAGGCCTCGGGCGGTTGTTCTTCGGTGATTACCAGCAACACCGCGGGGGCGCCCTCGTTGAGCAGCGCGGCGGCTTCGAGCATGCCGTGCTCCAGGCCATCGCCGGCGGCGGCTAGGGCAGTCATTTCGCTGGTTTCATTGCGCAGGATCGACCACAGGCCGATCACCGCGTTGTGCACCGACAGGCTGAACTGGGTCGGCGATAGGGGCTGGTCATTGGCCAGGTCGCTGAGAATATCGAGGGTGCGCGGGGTTTCGCCGTGCCGTGAAATAAACACGAGTGGCAGGTCTTGCAGGCCTTCGGCCAGCGGCCAACCCACGCTAAAGGCCATGCGCGCCAGTCGGCTCAGGCGGCGGCGCTGCATGGCCGGCAGGAAGGATACGTCCGGCGAAGCATCGCTGGCAGGCAGCAACACCGGGGCTTGGCACCAGGCGTGCCAGTCGTGCGCACTTTCCAGGCCGGGAGCCCAGGCGCGCCATTGGGCGATGTTGAAAGTGATCACTGAGAAGTTATCCCGCCCCTGCGGGCTTCCATGTGCGGCCGTTGGCCCCGAATACCGGGACAGGGAGCAATAGCCGAGTGGCGCGCATTATCCCGGTGCTGCGGGGTTCTAGCAAACGTTGGTAAAGAATTGTTCATGGCTAATTACAATTTGGTAGTAAAGATTTACCGATTGTCCTTTACCCGATGCCGGACTGGCTTGTAGGAATATTCCTTTTTGCGTATCGGCTACGTATGTCAGTCGAGGTGAGACGCGCGGTTGATGCAGCAGTGCATGAATGAACGAGGTAGCTAACAGGCGCTTTTGCCCTCTACACTCGGACATTCATTGATACACGGAGGTTTTTCCATGCGGCGTGTGGTGTTCAATCAGAAAGGCGGCGTTGGCAAGTCCAGCATTGCCTGCAACCTGGCGGCGGTCAGCGCCAGTGAAGGCTATCGAACCCTGTTGGTGGACCTCGATGCACAAGCCAACTCAACCCAGTACCTCACCGGGCTGACCGGCGACGATATCCCGATGGGCATTGCCGAGTTCTTCAAGCAAACCCTGTCTTCCGGGCCGTTTTCCAAGAAGAACCGCGTGGATATCTACGAAACGCCGTTCGACAACCTGCACGTCATCACCGCGACCGCCGAGCTCGCGGACCTGCAGCCCAAACTTGAAGCCAAGCACAAGATCAACAAGCTGCGAAAGCTGCTGGACGAGTTGAGCGAAGATTACGACCGGATTTACCTTGATACGCCGCCGGCGCTGAATTTCTATGCAGTATCGGCGCTGATTGCCGCTGATCGCGTGTTGATCCCTTTCGATTGCGACAGTTTCTCGCGCCAGGCGCTGTATGGCCTGCTGGCAGAAATCGAAGAATTGAAGGAAGACCACAACGAAGGCCTGGAAGTGGAAGGCATCGTGGTCAATCAGTTCCAGGCCCGCGCAAGCCTGCCTCAGCAGATGCTCGATGAGTTGATTGCCGAGGGCCTGCCGGTGCTGCCGGTGTACCTGGCCAGCTCCGTGCGCATGCGCGAGTCGCATCAGGAGAACAAGCCACTGATCCACCTGGACCCACGGCATAAGCTGACGCAGCAGTTTGTGGAGTTGCATAACTTGCTGGAAAACGCGTGACTCTTGCCGGCAGCGCAATAACCCTGTGGGAGCTGGCTTGCCTGCATCGCAGGCAAGCCAGCTCCCACATTTGGTTTTGCATTCCTGCAGGGGGATTTGGATTGTTCCCACAGGGGCTGTAGGAAGGGTCTGGCAAGCGGGGGTGTGCCTTGTCTCATTGCCTACAGATAAGCCAGAATCGCCCGGCTTGTGCGTCTGGATGGGCGTCTTTAAGGTTCTTCGGTCACTGAATGTTCAGTGATCGGGTTTAGTAGCCCGTGGTGAGACGTACAGCAACTCTTCGGTCAGGACCTTCCTGAACGTGATGGTGGCTGTACGGAGGGCGCTTTCGAGCGCGCCGGTTTGCGTCTCCCCGGTCTACTAACCTGCGTACAGCTGCCACCCTCCGTTTAGTAGCGGCTGGTTGCGGCTTCTACTAGGAGACGTTCCATGGTTAACCTTTATACCGTTGCACCCAACCTCCCCACCGAAACCCTCGTGCTTAACAGCTACGAAACCTTCTCTTCCGTGCGCACGCTGCTACTCAAGCTATCCAACGACCTCACCGGCGAACACCGCGACGTCGCCCTAGTCATCCACCAATTAAGCGAACTCGGCGTACAACTCGTAGGCCAGATGATGGACCGCGAAACCCCCGTACCCCAAGCTTAAAACGCGGTCAAACTGTGGGAGCTGGCTTGCCTGCGATGCAGGCAACTTGGTCTTCAGTTAGACCGAGGTGATGCCATCGCAGGCAAGCCAGCTCCCACATTTGACCGAGTTGATATTGGGTTTGGGTTACACGCCCTGGCTGCGCAACCAACTCATCAACTGCGGCAACGGAAACGCCCCACTCTGGCGCGCCACTTCGCGGCCGTTCTTGAACAGAATCAAACTGGGAATCGAGCGAATCCCCAACTGCGCCGACAGCTGCTGATTAGCCTCGCTGTCCAGCTTGGCCAACCGACACTTACCCTCCAACTGCCCAGCCGCCTGTTCAAACACCGGCGCAAACGACTTGCACGGCCCGCACCATTCGGCCCACACATCCACCAGCAACGGCAGGTCGCCTTTTATTTGGCTCGCGTAGTCGCCTTGTTTCAGCTCAAAGGGCTTGTTCAGCAACACCGGTTGCTTACAGCGCCCGCATTTCGGCGCATCACCCAGGCGCTCGCCGGGGATGCGGTTGAGGCCGTTGCAATGAGGGCAGGGGATGACGAGAGGTTCGGACATGGTGGGCTCCTTGGAATTGGCCATGGAGTGAATTTGGAGTCAGTGACCGGGTTTATCAAGGTGTGGAGCAAATGACTCATCCACTCACAGTTTGCCCAAGCTGGTGTGAGGCGGTCTATCTAAGCTGTCAGCGCTTGTTCTGTTTTACGCCATCTGTCTGTTTGCAAATATAGCAAATTGCGATAATTCGGATTCGGGTTTAACCTTCATAGCAAGATGCGATAAGGATGTTGCATGCGAGTGATCAGCGAGAAAAGGATCTGGGAAGCAAAGGAAAAGTGGCCACGTTCAGCAACGGCTTTGGATCAGTGGTATCGGGTAATGAAGCAAAACGCCCCCAAAGACTTCGCGGCGATGAAAGCCATGTTTCCCGCCACGGATAAGGTCGGGGAGTTTCATGTATTCGATATTGGAGGCAACAAGCTGCGGCTTATTGCTGGCGTGGAGTATCGGGCGCAGCGCGTTTACATCAAGCACCTGCTTGATCACCGCGATTATGAGAAAGATAAATGGAAGGAAAAAATAAGATGAGTGCGCTTATGCGAGTAGCGGCCGAACACTGGCAATTTGTTTCGCCAGTGATGCGCAAACCTGAAAACGAGGCGGACTACGACGCACTGGTGTGTGGTTTGGACGAGTTGTTAAGCCTGGTCGGCGAAAACGAGGACAGCCCGCTGATGAGCTTGGTAGATATCCTCAGTGACTGGATCGAAGCCTACGATCATGAGCATCGCCCAATGCCCGCCGCCAGTGGCGTCGACGTGCTGCGCTACATGATGCGCGAGCACGGTTTAAACCAGAGTGATCTGCCAGGTGTAGGTACACAGTCGGTTGTTTCAGAAATCCTGAGCGGAAAGCGCCAGCTCAACGTGCGGCAAATACGTTGGCTGGCGGAACGTTTCAGGGTGTCAGTGGAAACGTTTATCTAAAGGTTTTATGAAGAACAACTAATCTCCAAATGCTTACCCCAATCCGGCGGCCGCTGGGCGTATTGCTCCATCCCAGCCTGCTCTTCAAACGGCTTGCTCAGCACTTCATGCAGGCGCCGTACTTCGCTGTAATCGCCTGACTCGGCGGCGGCGATGGCGTTTTGCGCCAGATAGTTGCGCAGGATGTACAGCGGGTTTACCGCGTGCATGCGCTCGCGGCGTTGTGCTTCGCTGTAGTCGCCGTCCCGCGCAACGCGGGCCTTGTACTGCTCGGCCCAGGCATCGAACCCGGCGAGGTCGACAAAGTCATCACGCAGCCGCGCCACGGCCAGCGCCGTCGACTCATCGCCCAGGCGGCGGAAGAACAGCGTGTAGTCCACGCCGCTGTTTTGCATCAGCTTGAGCAACTGCTCCACCAGTTTCTGGTCATCCTCTTCGGCGATGGTCAGCCCTAGCCGGCGGCGCATCAGGTCCAGGTAATGGGCCTGATACAGCGGCAGGTATAGCCCGAGGGCTTCCTTCAAGGCGTCGACGCTGATAAACGGCGTGAGCGCCTGGGCCAGCGCGCTGAGGTTCCACTGCCCAATCGGCACCTGATTGCTGAAGGAATAACGGCCTTCGTGATCGGAGTGGTTGCAGATGAAGTGCGCGTCAAAGTCATCGAGAAACGCAAACGGCCCGAAGTCGAAGGTGATGCCGAGGATCGACATATTGTCGGTGTTCATCACGCCGTGGCAGAAGCCGTAGGCCTGCCATTTGGCGATCATTTCGGCATTGCGCTCGACGATTTCGCTGAACATCGCCAGGTACGGCTCGGGTTGCTCCATGCACTCGGGGTAGTGCAATGAAAGCACGTGTTCGGCCAATTCCTTCTGCTGCTCGGGCTTTTTGGTGTAGTAGAAATACTCGAAATGCCCGAAGCGGATATGGCTGTGCGCCAGGCGCAACACCATCGCGCCACGTTCCTGTTTCTCACGCCAAACCGGCGTGTTGGAGCCGATTACGCACAAGGCGCGGCTGCTGGGGATGCCCAAGGCGTGCAGGGCTTCGGAAGCGAGAAACTCACGAATCGAAGAGCGCAGCACCGCGCGGCCATCGCCCATGCGCGAGTAAGGCGTCAGCCCGGCGCCTTTGAGGTGCAGGTCCCAATGCTCGCCGGCTTGGTTGTACACCTCGCCGAGCAACAACCCGCGGCCATCGCCCAATTGCGGGGAGTAGCCGCCGAACTGATGCCCGGAATAGACCATCGCCCTAGGCTCCGCTTCGGCCCACAGCTTATGCCCGCTGAACAGCTCGGCAAATACTGGCGTTTCGGCCACCACCGGGTCGAGGTCGAGCAGGGCCATGGCCGCATTACTCGCCACCACCAGGCGCGGTTCGTCGAGGGGGTCAGGCAGTACGTGGGTCGAGAACGCGTCGCCCAGGCGTGCGAAGCGGTTGTCGAAGGTCAGTTCGTCGAGGGCTTTCACCGGCCATCTCCAGCAGAATGTCCGAGCATTCTGCTGGGGATAGGCGCGTTAGTCGAGTTTGCTCGGCGGCGGTTCTTGCGCGCCGCCGTCATTGGCGGGCTTGGCCGGGGTGTCGACTTCCACCAGTTTGTATTCCTGGCCGTGGAGGTTCTTGAGGTAGACCTCCATCTGGCGGAACGAGATGTTGATGTGGTGGGTCTTGAACTCGCGGTTGATAAAGCGGTTCACCTCGTCGATCACCGGGTTACGGTCACCGAGGTCGCGCACGTGCATACGCAGTTCATGGTCGAGGGTGCTTTCGCCGAAGTTGAGGAAGTACACATGGGGTTCCGGCTCTTTCAGCACGCGTGGGTTTTCTCGCGCGGCCTTGAGTAGCAATTCCTTCACCAGGTCCAGGTCGGAGCCGTAGTCCACGCCCAGTTTCAGGGTGACCCGGGTGATGGTGTCGGTCAGCGACCAGTTGATCAACTGGCCGGTGATGAAGGTCTTGTTCGGGACAATGATGTCCTTGCGGTCGAAGTCGGTGATGGTGGTGGCGCGGATGCGGATCTTGCTGACCGTGCCCGACAGGTTGCCGATGGTGATGGTGTCGCCGATACGCACCGGGCGTTCGAACAGGATCATGATGCCGGAGATAAAGTTGGCAAAGATCTCCTGCAATCCGAAGCCCAACCCCACCGTCAAGCCTGCCGCCAGCCATTGCAATTTGTCCCAGCTCACGCCGAGCGTGGACAAGGCGGACACGAAGCCGATGCCGGCAATCATGTACGACAGCAAGGTGGTGGTTGCATACGCGCTGCCTTGGGCCAAATCCAGCTTGGACAACACCAGTACTTCGAGCAAGCCGGGCAAGTTGCGCGCCAGGGCAACGGTTATGCCGACGATGATCGACGCTCCCAGCAAGTCGCCGATACTGATCGGCACCATGCTGATATTGGCGCCGGTGCCGCTGGAGTATTCGTAAAGAGTGATGTTGTCCAGGTAGGAGAACACGGTGATCAGGTCTTTCCACACCCAATACAGCGCCGCGATGAAACCGCCGAGCAAGGCCAGGCGGATCAGGCGCATGGACTGTTCGTTGACCTGCTCGATGTCCAGGGTCGGCTCTTCGATCACCGCTTCGCCATCACCGGCTTCCTTGGCCGCCTGGCGCTTGGCCAGGGCGCGCGCGTAGGCCAGGCGCCGTGCGGCAACGCCCAGGCCACGCACGAAGGTGGCTTCGATTACCAGCCAGAACATCAGCAGGTACAGGGTGTTGATCAAGCGGTCGCTGAGTTTGAGCGCGGTGTAGTAGTAGCCAAAGCACACCGCGATGAACAGGGCGACGGGCAGGGCGGTAAACACCAGGCCCATGGCTTTACGAAACAGAGAGGCTTTTTCGTGGGTCGGGCTGTGCAGCAGCAGGCGGCCCAGCAGCCAGGCCATCAGTGCGTAGCAGGTCAGCACCACGGCGATGCCCAGCACGTCGTCGGCCAGCGCCGCCGGTTGGTGCTCGGCGATTGCCACCACGGCCACCAGGGCCAGTACCACCAGCCCGAGCTTGCGCACCCAGCCTTGGAGGAATTGGACCTGGGTTTTTTCCCAGCGGAAGTGCAGTTCCGCCACGCCGCCCTGCGCGAGGATGCGGTAAGCGGTGTAGAACACCAACCAGGCCTGGGCGATTTGCAGCAGGGCCGAGCCCAGGTTGGCGTTTTGCCCACGGGCGTCGATTTGCAACGCGTAGCCGCACAGCGCCAGGCCCAGGGAGACCGGCATCGCCAGCAAGATATTGATCAGGATAGCCTGCGGCGTGTGCCATTGGCTGTCGCGCTTGAAGTGGCCGATGTCCAGATGGACCTTGTTCAGCCGTTGGTACAGCGCTTTGCGCCGCCACAACAGGGCACCGATCAACAGCAGCAATGGCAGGAACAGCAGCGGGCGCTGGGTCAGGCCGTCATACAGTTCGCTGACGCTGGAGGCCCATGGCAGGGTGGTGACTTGCTTGCTCAGGTGCGCCGGTACGGTTTCCAGCCACTCGGTGTCCAGCGGCTTGTTGCTGGGGATCCAGAACATTTGCTCGTCGAGTGTCGCGCGCAGGGTGGTGGTGGTGCTGAGTAGTTGTTTTTGGTTCAGTTGCAGGGTGATGGATTCGTTCAGCAGCGCGCTCAGTTCACGGCTCAGGCGCTCCAGCAGATCGCTACGGGTGATCGCCAGTTCCAGTAGGGTGCGGCGTAGTTGCGGGGTGACGTCATCCGGTGGCTGATTGGCCAGCAAGTTATCCACATAGGCGCTGGGGGTGTTGATTTTCTCGCGTTCCTGGTTGATCTCGAACTGGTACAGGCGAATGTTAGCGATATCGTCCGCCAGGTCGCGATCGACCCTGAGGCTTGGCAGTGCTTGTTTCTGCTTATAGAGAATCTTGGAGAGCAGCAGGCTGCCCTTGAGCACGTTGATCTGCTCGTCCAGCGCTGAGTCGCTTTGGGTCACGGTGTCCAGTTGCTGCTTGGTCTGCAGGTTTTTCTGGGTCAGGTCGTTGAGGCGGTCGGTGCTTCTGAGCAGGTAGTCGGACAGCTTCAGGTTGGCTGCGCTTTCGGTGGCCAGCAGGCTGCTGCCGCCAGCTTTCTGCGCTTCGATGGACTGTTGGGTAACGGTCTGCTGGGACTGGGCCAAGCGTTTCTGGTTGATCAGGGTTTGCAGGTCCTGGATTTCCTGCTCCAGGCGGCTGGTTTTCTCCGTCGCCAGGTCGCGCTGGCTGTTGCCCAGATCTTGCAGTTGGCTGTTGCCCGCCAGTTCCTGGCGGCGCAGAGGAATCAAGGCGTTGAGGGCGGCCAGTTCGGCGTTCAATACGTTGCGCTGGTCGCCAGTGAGGGGCTTGCCGTTATCTTTGCCCGCCTTGAGGATCGAATTGATCTGCTGGATGCGGGTCTGGCTGCTGCTGATTTCAGTCTGGGCGCGTTCGGGGCGGGTCTGGGCGGCGATAGACATGCTGTTGGCGTCAGACATGTATTTTTGCAGGTCGCCTTGCTGTGTCGTGCGCTGCACCAGTAATTGCTCAAGCTGCGGCACCGGCAGAGTGGCATAGCGTTGCGTCACTGGGATGATTTTGGTGGCCTTGAGCCTGGCCAATTCACGCTGGTTGTCGGTTGTCTGACGCGGGGCGTCTTCCAGCTGGCGCTTGAGGTCGATGAGGCGCTGTTCGTAATCCTGTTTGTTGCCCAAGTAAGTCAGGGTCTGTTGCAGGATGGTTTGCAGCGCCTTCATGTCGGCGTCAGGCAGCTTGCGGTCGGGCAGCTTGTCCAGGGTTTGCTGGATGGCCTCGGCGCTGGGTGGGTCGGCGGCGTAAACGCTGCCGACACAAAGGGTCAGGCCCAGCAGGGCGGTAGCTAAAAAGGTGCGCAGAGTCGTCATGGATACCGGTCGAACAAGGTAAATAAGGTGGGGGGCGTGGCGCCAATAGCCCGCAGTTTAGAGGAAGAGTCCAGGGCCTGGACGACTTCCTTCGGGGAATTTGACGCCGACTTTTCCGATTCTGTTCCCGTCCATGACCGCGACGGTCCACAGCGTGTTGTTCCATTCCACTTGGTCGCCCACAACCGGCGCACCGCCGACCTTCTGGGTGATGAAGCGGCTCAGTGGCATATCCGGGTCGATACCTTCGAGTTTGAGGCCGTAAAGGGCCGACACCGCGCCCAGCTGGGCGTCGCCTTCGAGGACGAAGTCGCCGAAGAAGCGCAGGTCGAGGCCGCGTTGCGGGGCCTGGCTGAACAGTTTGCCCAGGGCCGGCAAGTTGTGTTCGTGGCCGATCACGCAGAGCAAATCGTCGACTTCAAGCACCGTACTACCCGACGGATGGAGCAGTTGCTGGCCACGGAACAGCGCGGCGATGCGCGTGCCTTCGGGCATTTTCAGTTCGCGCAGGGCTGCGCCGATGCACCATTTTTCCGCGCCCAAGCGGTAGACGAATAGCTCCCACTCGCTCGTGACGTGGACTTCCAGGGCCGCGCGGGAGATCGGCGCAGGGTCCGGCGGTACGGTCACTTTCAGCAGCTTGGCTACCCACGGCAGGCTCGTGCCCTGCACCAGCAGCGAGACCAGCACGATAAAGAACGCCAGGTTGAAGTACAGCTGCGCGTGGGGCAGGCCGGCCATCAGCGGGAACACCGCCAGAATGATCGGCACCGCGCCGCGCAGGCCTACCCAGGCGATAAAGGCTTTTTCGCGACCGTGGAACGCCTTAAACGGCAGCAGGCCGACCATCACCGACAGCGGCCGCGCAAACAGGATCATCCACAGTGCCAGGCCCAACGCCGGCAGGGCGATGGGCAGCAAGTCATGGGGCGTGACCAGCAGGCCGAGTACCAAGAACATGCCGATCTGTGCCAGCCAGGCCATGCCGTCGAGCATATGCAAAATGCCATGACGGCTGCGCACCGGGCGGTTGCCGATCACCAGGCCGCACAGGTACACGGCGAGGAAGCCGCTGCCGTGCAAGGCGTTGGTCAGGGCGAACACCACCAGGCCGCCGGCGATTACCAGAATCGGATACAGGCCGGTGGCCAGGTTGATGCGGTTGACCATCTGCAGCATCAGCCAGCCGCCGCCCAAGCCGACGATGCCGCCGATGCCGAATTCGCGGATCAGGTGGGTCAGCAGGCTCCAGTGCAGGCCGGTCTGGCCTGTGGCGAGCATGTCGATCAGGGTGACAGTGAGAAACACCGCCATCGGGTCGTTGCTGCCGGATTCGATTTCAAGGCTGGCGGTGACCCGCTCGTTCAGGCCCTTGCCGCCCAGCAGTGAGAACACGGCGGCGGCGTCGGTGGAGCCGACGATGGCGCCGATCAGCAAGCCTTGAATGATATTGAGGTCGAACAGCCAAGCGGCGGCCATGCCGGTGAGGCCGGTGGTAATCAACACCCCCACCGTGGCCAGCGACAACGCCGGCCAGAGTGCCACGCGGAAACTCGCCACCCGTGTGCGCAAACCGCCGTCGAGCAGGATGACTGCCAAGGCGAGGTTGCCCACCAGGTAGGCGGTTGGGTAGTTATCGAAGATGATGCCGCCGCCGTCGACGCCGGCGAGCATGCCCACGGCCAGGATGATCACCAGAATCGGGATACCTAAGCGCGACGAAAGAGAACTCACCAGAATGCTCGCACCCACCAGCAACGCGCCGATCAAGAACAGGCTGTTGATGGTCGTCGCATTCAAAGGCAGTACTCCAGAGCTGGGAAGGCGGGGCGCAAACTGACCATGCAGTCTGCGTGCCAGCGATTCTAACCTGTTGAATTGCTGCGCTGTCAAAAAGCTTTTGTGGGAATACGCTGATCAATGTGGGAGCTGGCTTGCCTGCGATTGCGGTGTATCAGTCACTGGGGATATTGACTGTTAGATTGCTATCGCAGGCAAGCCAGCTCCCACAAGGGGGCACCGGTGTCAGTTAAAGCCTGAACCGCCCCACCATCCCATTCAAATCCACCGCCAGGCGCGACAGCTCACTGCTCGCCGTACTCGTCTGGCTGGCGCCCGTCGCCGACTGCACCGACAAGTCACGAATATTCACCAGGTTACGGTCCACTTCGCGCGCCACCTGCGCCTGCTCTTCCGCCGCGCTGGCGATGACCAGGTTGCGCTCGTTGATCTCCACAATCGCGGTGTTGATGGTATCCAGTGACATCCCGGCGCCTTTGGCGATGTTCAGCGTCGATTCCGCGCGCTCGGTGCTGTTGCGCATCGAATCCACGGCATGCTCGGTGCCGGTCTGAATGCTGCCGATCATCCGCTCGATCTCGCTGGTCGACTGCTGGGTGCGATGGGCCAACGCCCGCACTTCATCGGCTACCACGGCAAACCCACGGCCGGCTTCACCGGCGCGCGCGGCTTCAATCGCCGCGTTCAGGGCCAACAGGTTGGTCTGGTCGGCCAAGCCGCGAATCACGTCCAGCACTTTGCCGATGTCGCGCGATTCATTCGCCAGGTCGCCAATCAGCGTAGCGGTGGCTTGCACGTCGCCGCTCATGCGTTCGATGGCGCTGACGGTTTCCTGCACCAAGTCACGGCCGTCACCGGCGGAGGTGGTGGCGGCGCGCGAGGCTTCGGAGGTGCTCACGGCATTGCGCGCAACTTCTTCGACGGCGCTGGTCATCTCGTTGACGGCGGTGGCGGCTTGTTCGATTTCATTGTTCTGCTGAGTCAGGCCACGGGCGCTTTCGTCGGTGACGGCGTTCAGCTCTTCGGCGGCCGAAGCTAGCTGGGTAGCGGAACCGGCAATGCGTTGCAGGGTGTCGCGCAGCTTGTCCTGCATCTTGGCCATGGCAGCCAGCAGGCGGCCGGCTTCGTCGTTGCCGTCGACCTTTATCGGGCGCGTCAGGTTGCCCTCGGCGACTTCTTCAGCCGCTTCCAGGGCTTGGGCGATCGGCAAGGTGATGCTGCGGGTCAGCAACCAGGCGAACAGCAACGTCAGCGCCGTGGCAACGATCAGCAGGCCCACCACCAGCTTAAAGGCCATGTCGTATTGGTCTTTGGCTTGCTGGTTGCTGGCGTTGGCCATCGCGTTATTGATGTCCAGCAGGCGCGTCAGCACCGCGTTGACTTGCTCGGAGTTGCTCAGCAGTTCGGTGTTGAGCATGGTGCGCAGCTCGTCGATCTGGTTGGCGCGGGACAAGCTCTTCATGCGCTCTTCGATCTGGTGGTACTGGCCGAGCAAACGCACGTATTCGTCATAGGCGGCGCGTTCTTCGCTGCTCTCGATGACTTTTTCGTAGACGCCCTGGGCGGTGCGGATCTGCTGGTTGCGCAGTTCGAAGGCTTCCAGGGTCTTTTGCTGCACGTCCGGCTCGCGGTTGGTCAGCAAGCGGTACGACAACACCCGCAGGCGCAGGGTCAGCTGGGTGAATTCGTCGAGGGCGCGAATGCTTGGCACGCTGGACTGGGCGATGTCTTCCGTTGCCGCACGGATCTTGCTCATTTGGTTCAGGGCAAACACACCGAGAAACAACATGAGTGCACCAATAAACGCAAAGCCGAGGAAAGCCCTCGGAGCGATATTCATATTACGAAGAGACATGCTGGAATCCTGGGGAGAAGCGCGATCCGTGCGGCCACGAGACGGGGTGTGCATCTGCTATCGGCCATGCGACTAAAGTCTTAAGGGCGCGCGCGTTTTTATTGCATCTGACGAGGGGTTGGGGGGGATTCAGGAACCAGATGGGGTAAATGCAGTCACTAAGGGTCGAAAGCGCGGCCCGGCCCTTAAAAAACGGGCTGCCGGCCTGGGATAACCCTGGCTTCCGAGGTGAATTTTCTTTATCGTCACCGCCCTTTTAAAAAGCCCGAGAAATCAAAATGTTAGAAGCATCCCTCAGCCAATTGGAACAACTGGTCAGCGACCTGGTACAGCAAAATCAGGACCTGCTGGGCAGCAACGAATCCCTCAAGGAGGAACTGGCCCGCGCCAAGGACGAAAACGACAGCCTGCAACTGAACCTGATGGAACAGGAAGAAAAGCATGGCGCCACCGCCGCGCGCATCCAGGCACTGGTTGAGCGTGTGAGCGCAGGTCCTGTCGGCGCATGAATGAAGGGATAAAGGTCGTTTCGATTCTCGGAGAGGATTACTCGATCAAGGCGCCGGACGGGGAAGATCAAACCCTGATGCACGCCGTGACCATGCTCAAGGCTTCCCTGGCCACCACCAAGAAAAAGTACCCGACGCTGATCGGTGACAAGTTATTGGTACTGGCCGCGCTGAACCTGTGCGCCGAGCAGATCGAAATGCAAAAGCAGCACCAGCAGGAACTCGACCGTTACCAAGAGCAAGTCAGCGCCACGGTCGACGTCATCGCCAAGGCTATCGGCCAGCCTTAGCGGTTAGAACCACGCATCCTGCATCCCCAGGCACGTGTCATCGCGTGCCTCCAGAATCGCCAGTTCATGATGGCAGCTCGGCACTTCCCAGGTCAGGAAGTACCGAGCGGCCTGGAGCTTGCCTTTATAGAAGGCAACATCGGCCGCATTGCCCTTGGCCAAGCCTTCCTCAGCGCGAATCGCCTGCTCCAGCCAGCGCCAGCCAATCACCGTGTGCCCGAACACCTTCAAGTACAGTGCCGAATTCGCCAGGCTGCTGTTGACCTTGCCTTGGGCGAGGTCGGTCAGCAGGCCAATCGTCACGCTTTGCAGGCGGTTAACTAACTGTTCCAGGGGTTCGCGCAGCGCCGTGAGTGACGGGTACTGCTGCGCCCGCGCGCCGGTTTCTGCGATCAGGCGGATCAGTTGCTTGAGGCCCGCGCCGCCGTTCTGGGCGAGCTTGCGCCCGAGCAAATCCAGGGACTGAATACCGTGGGTGCCTTCGTGGATCGGGTTCAGGCGGTTGTCGCGATAGTACTGCTCCACTGGGTATTCGCGGGTGTAGCCGTGGCCGCCGAGGATCTGGATTGCCAGCTCGTTGGCCTTCAAACAGAACTCCGACGGCCAGGATTTGACGATCGGTGTGAGCAAGTCGAGCAGTTCGTGAGCTTGCTTGCGCGCGGTGTCGGTTTCCAGGGTGGTGGTGTCATCGAACAGCCGCGCGGCGTACAGGCCGAGGTCAAAGGCGCCTTCCACATAGGCCTTCTGCGTCAGCAGCATGCGCTTGATATCGGCGTGCTGAATGATCGAGACCGGCGCGGTGCTGGGGTCTTTGCTGTCGGGCAGGCGACCTTGCGGGCGTTCGCGGGCGTATTCCAGTGAGTACAGGTAGCCGGCGTAACCCAGCATCACTGCGCCCATGCCGACGCCGATGCGCGCCTCGTTCATCATCTGGAACATGCAGCTCAGGCCCTGGTGCGGTTTGCCCACCAGATAGCCGACGCAGTTACCGTTATCGCCGAAGTTAAGTGCCGTGGACGTGGTGCCGCGCCAGCCCATCTTATGAAACAGCCCGGCCAGCAGCACGTCGTTGCGCGCGCCCAGGCTGCCATCGTCGTTGACCAGGAACTTGGGCACGATAAACAGCGAAATGCCCTTCACCCCGGCCGGCGCGTCCGGCAACTTGGCCAGCACCATGTGCACGATGTTTTCCGACAGCGGATGGTCGCCACCGGAAATGAAGATTTTGTTGCCCTTGAGGCGATAAGTGCCGTCAGCCGCCGGCTCTGCCCGTGTACGAATATCCGACAGCGACGAGCCTGCATGTGGCTCGGTCAGGGCCATGGTGCCGAAGAAGCGGCCCTCGATCATCGGCTGCAGGAAGCGCTGTTTCTGCTCCTCGGTGCCGAAGCTTTCAATCAGGTTGGCGGCGCCCATGGTCAGAAACGGATAGGAAGTGGACGCTGCGTTCGCTGACTGGAAATGCGCGAAACAGGCCTGGGACAGCAGGGTGGGCAGTTGCATGCCACCGGCTTCGAAACTGCGCGCGGCGTTGAGAAAGCCGGCTTCGAGGAACGCGTCCACGGCAGGTTTGACGTCTGGGATCAGGATCGCCTTGCCGTCTTCATAGCGCGGTTCGTTTTCGTCGTTCTTGCGGTTATGCGGCGCGAAGTACTTTTCGGCAATGTTGCGCGCCGTGCTGATGGCGGCATCGAAGGTCTCGCGGTTGTGCTCGGCAAACCGCTCGCGCTGAGTCAGGCCCTCGGCATCGAGGACTTCGTACAGCTCGAAAGCCAGATTGCGGGAACTGAGCAGCGTCTCGGACATGGCGGCTTACCTTTTAGGGAATGGCCTGAGTCTAAGCGTGCGAATAGAGGCTGGATAGCAAGATTGATTTGCGTGATGGAGAGGCAGAACAGCGGCGGGGGATTTGAAATGCGGTCAAATGTGGGGGCGGGCTTGCTCGCGAAAGCGGTGGATCAGTCAATGCATCTGGCGACTGACACTCCGCTTTCGCGAGCAAGCCCGCTCCCACATTAGTTAGCCAATGGTCATCAGGCTGGCGTTACCCCCCGCCGCAGCGGTGTTAACACTCAACGCACGCTCGATCACCAGGCGCTCCAGCGCAATCGCCGTTTCACCCTGCGACAAACCATGCACCCCAACAATCGCTCCGCCACGCTGTGCCACTTGCTGGCACACCGCACGCAGTTGGTCGGAGTCGCCGTGGTGCAGGACTGCGTCGAACACCACTTCGTCCTTGGTCCAATCGGGCACGCGCTTGATCTTCGCCTGAATTTCCTTCGGCAGGCGTGGGAACACTGCCTTGGTCAGGTCAGTTTCCGGCCATACCGCCGAACCGCCGACGGCCAACACTGCTGCCAGTTGCGTCAGCAAGTCACCTTCCACTTCCGCCAGGCACAGCACGTGCTCGCGGGGCAGGATGGCGTAACTGTTGCGCTCGCCGGTCGGGCCGGCCAGTTGGCGGGTGATACCGCTTTGCGATTGCGCGGCGAACTGATTGCACAGGGCGCTCAGGTCGCTGAACTTGTTGCTGTCGGCCCAGGTTTTCAGGGCGGTCAGCGGTTGGCTCATGGCATCACGCAGACGCACGTCCGGTGCGGTCAGCTTGTCGCCACGTACGAAGGATTGCTCGATCGCATCGGTAGGACGAGTCGACAGCAGACGGTACAGGTACAACGGCCCACCGGCTTTCGGGCCAGTGCCCGACAGGCCTTCGCCGCCGAATGGCTGCACGCCGACCACGGCGCCGACGATGTTGCGGTTCACGTAGACGTTACCGGCATGCACGTTGTCGATCACCTTGGCGATGGTCTCATCGATGCGGGTGTGCACGCCCAGGGTCAGGCCGTAGCCAGAAGCATTGATCTGCGAAATAAGCTGGTCGATCTCTTTACGCTTGTAACGCACCACGTGCAGCACGGGTCCGAAGATCTCGCGTTGCAGTTCGTCGAAGCTTTCCAGCTCGATCAGGGTTGGCATCACGAAGGTGCCGCGCTTGATCTCTTCGCCGTCGGCAATTGCCACTTGGTACACATTGCGGCCTTTGTCGCGCATGGCCTGGATGTGTTTCTCGATGCCGGCCTTGGCTTCGGCGTCGATTACCGGGCCGATGTCCACCGACAGGCGCTCCGGGTTGCCCAGGCGGCATTCAGCCATGGCGCCTTTGAGCATTTCGATCACGCGGTCTGCCGAATCTTCCTGCAGGCACAGGACGCGCAGGGCCGAGCAGCGTTGGCCGGCGCTGTCGAAAGCCGACGAGACAACGTCGATCACGACTTGCTCGGTCAGCGCCGAAGAGTCGACGATCATCGCGTTCTGGCCGCCGGTTTCGGCGATCAGCGGAATCGGACGGCCCTGGGCATCCAGACGACCGGCGACGCTGCGTTGCAGCAGGCGCGCGACTTCGGTGGAGCCGGTGAACATCACGCCTTTGACGCGATCATCACCGACCAGGCGCGCACCCACGCTTTCGCCCTGGCCAGGCAGCAGTTGCAGTACGCCTTCCGGAATACCGGCTTCGAGCAAAATGCGTACGGCTTGTGCCGCCACCAGCGGGGTTTGCTCGGCAGGCTTGGCCAATACCGGGTTGCCGGCCGCCAGTGCCGCAGCGACTTGGCCACTGAAAATGGCCAGCGGGAAGTTCCACGGGCTGATGCAGACCACCGGGCCCAGTGGGCGGTGGGCATCGTTGGTGAAGTCGTTGCGCGCCTGCACCGCGTAGTAACGCAGGAAATCCACGGCTTCGCGCACTTCGGCGATGGCGTTGGCGAAGGTCTTGCCGGCTTCGCGGGCCAGCAGGCCCATCAGCGGCTGGATCTCGCCTTCCATCAAGTCGGCGGCGCGCTCCAGGATCGCGGCGCGCTCGGCGGGCGGGGTGGCCTGCCAGATCGGGCCAGCGTTGATGGCGCACTGGATAGCATTGTCGACGTCTTCGACGGTGGCTTCCTGTACGTGGCCGACCACGTCACGCAGGTCGGACGGGTTCAGCACCGGTGCAGCCGCTTCATTGCTGGACGCGCAGCCCAGCATCGGCGCAGCTTTCCAGTCGTTATGGGCGGTGGCCAGCAAGGCGCAGGACAACGACGCCAAGCGGTGTTCGTTAGCCAAGTCGATACCGGCCGAGTTGGCGCGGTCGCTGCCATACAGGTCACGCGGCAGCGGAATACGCGGGTGCGGCAGGCCGAAGCCGCCTTCCAGCGTGGCCATCTGCTCGATGTTGGCCACTGGGTCGGCCACCAGTTCCTGAATCGAGATGGTGTGGTCGGCGATGCGGTTAACGAACGAGGTGTTGGCGCCGTTTTCCAGCAGGCGACGCACCAAGTACGCCAGCAGTGTTTCGTGGGTGCCGACCGGTGCGTACACGCGGCACGGACGGTTCAGCTTGCCATCGGAAACCTTGCCCACAACTTGCTCATACAGCGGTTCACCCATGCCATGCAGGCATTGGAACTCGTACTGGCCGGGGTAATAGTTCTGGCCGGCGATATGGTAAATGGCCGACAGCGTGTGGGCGTTGTGCGTGGCGAACTGCGGGTAGATGACTTCCGGCACTGACAGCAGTTTGCGTGCACAGGCGATGTAGGAAACGTCGGTGTACACCTTGCGGGTGTAGACAGGGTAGCCTTCCAGGCCTTCGACTTGGGCGCGCTTGATTTCGCTGTCCCAGTACGCGCCTTTTACCAGGCGGATCATCAGGCGATGGCGGCTGCGGCGCGCCAGGTCGATGACGTAGTCGATCACATACGGGCAACGCTTCTGGTAAGCCTGGATCACGAAACCGATGCCGTTCCAGCCGGTCAGTTGTGGCTCGAAGCACAGGCGTTCGAGCAGGTCGAGCGACAGCTCCAGGCGGTCGGCTTCTTCGGCGTCGATGTTCAGGCCGATGTCGTACTGCTTGGCCAGCAAGGTCAGGGACAGCAGGCGCGGGTACAACTCGTCCATCACGCGCTCGTACTGGGCGCGGCTGTAACGCGGGTGCAGTGCCGAGAGCTTGATGGAAATGCCCGGGCCTTCATAAATCCCACGGCCGTGGGAAGCTTTGCCGATGGAGTGAATGGCTTGTTCATACGAGGCCAGGTACTTCTGGGCATCGTGTTCGGTCAGCGCGGCTTCACCGAGCATGTCGTAGGAGTAGCGGAAGCCCTTGGCTTCGAACTTGCTCGCATTGGCCAGGGCTTCGGCGATGGTTTCGCCGGTGACGAACTGCTCGCCCATCAGGCGCATGGCCATGTCGACGCCCTTGCGGATCATCGGTTCGCCGCTCTTGCCGATGATGCGGCTCAGGGACGAGGTCAAGCCCGCTTCGTTGTGGGTGGCGACCAGTTTGCCGGTCAGCAGCAGGCCCCAGGTAGCGGCGTTGACGAACAGCGACGGGCTGTTGCCCAGGTGCGGCTGCCAGTTGCCGGTGCTGATCTTGTCGCGGATCAGCGCGTCGCGGGTGCCTTTGTCCGGGATGCGCAGCAGCGCTTCGGCCAGGCACATCAGTGCCACGCCTTCCTGGGACGACAGGGAAAATTCTTGCAGCAGGCCCTGAACAATCCCGGCACGGCCGCCGGCGCTCTTCTGATTGCGCAGCTTCTCGGCAATCGAGGCGGCCAGCTTGTTGGTGGCCTCGGCCATCTGTTGCGGCAGGCGGGCCTGCTCAATCAGCATCGGCACCACTTCCGGCTCGGGGCGACGGTAGGCGGCGGTGATCGAGGCGCGCAGTACGGATTGCGGCAAGATGCTTTCGGCGAACTCCAGGAAGCACTGGTGGGCGTGGTCCGACTGGACTTCGCCTGCGTCTTCAGCGTCCTTGCTGCCCGAGCCGTTGAGCTCGGTCAGGGTTGCACCACCCTCGAGTTTCTCCAGGTAATTGAAAATCGCCTGCTTGATCAGCCAGTGCGGCGTGCGATCAATGGAGGTCGCGGCCGCCTTGAGGCGTTCGCGGGTCGGGTCGTCGAGTTTGACCCCAAGGGTGGTCGTAGCCATCTTTTTATCCTCATGGGTGCCACTACTGCGTGGCATCTGCTGGCGGCAAGATTAGCTTTGCGCATCCAGAGGTGCAACCGGGTGCAACCCAAATTGTTCAGGAAATTTTCGATCGTGATCGGGAAAAAATTCGGCCTTCGACCGAATCCGCTCCACAGTGGTGCATTTGCTTCTGACATTGGCTGTTCTTGCTCCGAAAAGGAGCAAAAAACCGCTGTTTTAGTCAAAACACACATGGGTGCAACTTATTCTCAAGAAACTGGTTGCACCTTATTTACTTTGTTGAATAGCATTCGTGCCCAAGGTGCAACCACCTGAAGGGTTCGGTTCATCGGCTGGCGGCTTTCCTGGGGAAACGTCAGTCATAAATGCGCGGCACGTCGTTTCGTCTACCCGTTTATCCACGGGTGGCCGTCTGACAGACCGTCGCTACATAAAAACAATGCCAGGGCGTCACTCTTATGAGCGTTAGCAATCCCACCCTGATCACGTTTGTGATCTACATCGCAGCAATGGTGCTGATCGGCTTAATGGCCTATCGCTCCACCAACAACCTCTCCGATTACATCCTCGGCGGTCGCAGCCTTGGTAGCGTGGTCACCGCCTTGTCGGCCGGTGCTTCCGACATGAGCGGCTGGTTGTTGATGGGCCTGCCGGGCGCTATCTACATGTCCGGCCTGTCGGAAAGCTGGATCGCCATCGGCCTGATCGTCGGCGCTTACCTGAACTGGTTGTTCGTGGCCGGCCGCCTGCGGGTGCAGACCGAGCACAACGGCGACGCCCTGACGCTGCCGGATTACTTCTCCAGCCGCTTCGAAGATAAAAGCGGCCTGCTGCGGATTATCTCTGCGGTGGTGATCCTGGTGTTCTTCACCATTTACTGCGCTTCCGGCATCGTCGCCGGCGCCCGTCTGTTTGAAAGCACCTTCGGCATGTCCTACGAGACCGCGCTGTGGGCTGGTGCTGCTGCGACGATTGCCTACACCTTTGTCGGTGGTTTCCTGGCAGTCAGCTGGACAGATACCGTACAAGCCACGCTGATGATCTTCGCGCTGATCCTGACGCCAATCATCGTGCTGCTGGCCACCGGTGGCATTGACACCACCTTCCTGGCGATCGAAGCCAAGAACCCCGACAACTTCAACATGCTGAAAAACACCAGCTTCATCGGCATCATCTCGCTGATGGGCTGGGGCCTGGGCTACTTCGGCCAGCCGCACATCCTCGCGCGTTTCATGGCGGCGGATTCGGTGAAGTCGATCGCCAAGGCACGTCGCATCTCCATGACCTGGATGATCCTGTGCCTGGGCGGCACCGTGGCAGTGGGCTTCTTCGGCATCGCTTACTTCTCGGCGCACCCGGAAGTGGCTGGCCCGGTCAATGAGAACCACGAACGTGTGTTCATCGAGTTGGCCAAGCTGCTGTTCAACCCGTGGATTGCCGGCGTGTTGCTGTCCGCGATCCTGGCAGCGGTGATGAGCACCCTGAGCTGCCAACTGCTGGTGTGCTCCAGCGCGCTGACCGAAGACTTCTACAAAACCTTCCTGCGCAAAAACGCCTCCCAGGTTGAACTGGTGTGGGTCGGCCGCGCGATGGTGCTGTTGGTGGCCCTGATCGCCATCGCCATGGCAGCCAACCCGAACAACCGTGTACTCGGCCTGGTGAGCTACGCCTGGGCCGGTTTCGGCGCTGCGTTCGGTCCTGTGGTGCTGATCTCGGTGATCTGGAAACAGATGACCCGCAACGGCGCCCTGGCCGGCATCCTGGTCGGCGCGGTCACCGTGATCGTGTGGAAGCACTTCGAGTTGCTGGGCTTGTACGAAATCATCCCAGGCTTCATCTTCGCCAGCCTGGCGATCTACTTCGTCAGCAAGCTGGGCGCACCGACTGCCGGTATGGTCGAGCGCTTTGATGCTGCGGAAAAAGACTACAACCTCAACAAGTGATTCGTCGGGTGCTGAGCGCCCGCTGAATTGAAAAAAGGCCCGCGTCCTAAGGATGGCGGGCCTTTTTTATGGGCGGTTCAGTTGGTATCCGGCTGATTAAGAAAAATCAGCACACCCAGAATCGCCATGTAGAACTTGAACGCCGCTTCCTGGCCATTCCACTGATGGGATTGCCACATCAGAAACCATTCGCCGCCCACCACCATAAAACCAAAAAACCACACCAAAAAGCCGAGCGCGAGGCCGGTGGTTGCGCCTGCTTTGGCGCGGTTGAACGCGATAGCCGGCGCGTGCCGAGCGCGCCACAACGACAGCGCACCCCAGGCCAGCAACAGTGCAGTAAGCGCCTCGCCCAGGATGATCAGCGCGTAGGCCGCGTGCCACAGCCCTGGCGTGGTGATTGAGCGGTACATAGCGGCGTTGTCGGGGAACGTGGTGTCCATGCTCAACACGTGTTTGACGAAGGCGAAGTTGGAGCCGTAGTCGGTGATGTTGTTGAACGCAACTAAGCCGGCGAAGGCCGCAAGGACGAGGGTCAGGATGATTTTTGCGTAGCGGGTGGTCATGCTTTTTCCAAAGGGCCGGCGAGGGGAGGAGCATTAACGCTAGCACGGACATGAGCGGCCTTCGACTCGGCTGAGTGAGGAATTTTGTACTCATGACGTAGGACCTTACTGATTTGCCAGCGGCACGCTCAGGTCGGCAAAAAGCTGGTGCAGAATCGGCCGCCTACCCCTCGCAGAGAAACACCGGATGTTCGCTCCTGCCAACGAAAGCGCGTTTACCCTGACCCTTGATGGGCAGCCCAGCGATCTCAAGGTCCGTGGGTTCATGGGTGATGAGTTTATTAGCCTGCCGTTTCGCGTTGACCTTGAACTGGTCAGCGAGCAAGCCGATCTGGACCTCGAGAGCCTGCTGCACCGTCAGGCGTTCCTGGGGTTTGACGCTCAGGGGCATGGCATTCACGGCCAGGTATATCGGGTGGCCCAAGGTGATTCGGGCAAGCGTCTTACCCGTTACCAGGTCACGTTGGTGCCGCAGTTGGCTTATCTGGAACACAGCACTCACCAGCGGATTTTCCAGAAAAAAACCGTGCCCCAGATCATTGCGCTGGTGTTGGAGGCCCAGGCTATCCAGGGGGACACCTTCGCGTTTCAGCTGAGCGGCAAGTACCCCGAGCGTGAGTACTGTGTTCAGTTCGGTGAAACCGACCTGGAGTTCATTCAGCGCCTGTGTGTCGAGTCTGGCATTCATTATCACTTCCAGCACAGCCCCGAGCGCCACCTGTTGGTGTTTGGCGATGACCAGAGCGTGTTTGCCCAGCCGGCTCAAACCACCCCGTATTCGCCCGGTTCCGGGATGGTCGCTGACACGCCTGCGATCAAGCAATTTAGCCTGCGGCTAAAGGCGCGTACCACCGGTGTGAACCTGCGAGACTACGATTTCAAGAAGCGGAGTCTGGTGTTGGAAAGCTCGGCCTCCAGCGGGCAACGTCCCGCCCTGGTCGAACAGCGCTACCCTGGGCACTTTGCTGATCGTGAGCATGGTAAGTACCTGGCGCAACGCCTGTTGGAGCGTCACCGCAGCGATTATCGCCAGGCCAGCGGTTTTAGCGACCAGCCGGCCTTGGTTACCGGGCAGTTCTTGAAAATGGCCGGGCACCCTCGTCAGGAATGGAATGATTTGTGGTTGGTAACCCAATTGCACCATTCAGGGCATCAGCCTCAAGTGTTGGAGGAGTCTGTTCCCGAAGACGATGGCGATGAATCACCTCCGGGCTACAGAAATGAATTTGTTATCACCCCTTGGGACGTGCCATTTCGAACGCCCCTGATCCTGTCGCGGCCGCAAATATCCGGTTACCAAAGCGCGGTGGTCACAGGGCCTGCCGACAGTGAGATCCATTGCGACGAATACGGCCGGGTCAAAGTACAGATGGCCTGGGACCGCGACGGCGAGCACAACGACCATTCCAGTTGTTGGCTGCGAGTCGCCAGCGCTTGGGCCCATGACCGTTATGGTTCGGTGCTGATCCCCAGGGTCGGCATGGAGGTGCTGGTAGGCTTCGTGAATGGCGACATAGACATGCCGTTGGTGATGGGCTGCCTGCCCAACGCGGCGAACCCTGTGCCCCTCGACCTGCCGGCAGACAAGACCCGCAGCATCTTGCGCAGCCACAGCAGCCCGGGGGGTGGTGGCTACAACGAGCTGCGCATTGAAGACCGCAAGGGCGCTGAGGAAATCTACCTGCGCGCCCAGCGGGATTGGACCCAGCACGTCTTGAATGACCAACAGGTGCAGGTCGATAACCAGCGCCGGGTGACGGTGGGCGGCGAGTCGCACCATGAGCTTCAAGGCGAAGAGCAACGCATTACCCACGGCAACCGCCTGACCGAGCTCAAGCAGGATGATCATCTGGTGGTCGGTGGTTCGCAGCAGGTGCGGGCAGGGCGGGCCATTCAGATCGGAGCAGGGCAAAGCATTGTTATCGACGCCGGCGCCAGCGTGACGATCCAGGCGGGAGGGCAGTCGATCACGCTTTCGGCGAGCGGCATATTCAGCAGCGTGCCGATTCAGCTTGGCGGCGTGCCGGCTGCCGCCGCTGCGCCGTTAATGCCGGGCATCAAGGAAAAGCTGCTGGCGGTTATTCCCGCCCTGCTCAGCCGCGTGCAAGTGGCCAGCCTGAAACGCAGTGCACCGTTTTGCGAAGAGTGTGAGCGCTGCAAGAACGGTCAGTGTGATATTGCCGAACATCTCCAGGCTCGACCTTAAAAGGAGTTAACCCTTATGCCTCAGCCTTTGGAACCTCATGCCTGGCTGGACCAATACCCTTTGCTCGCCAATGAGCAGATTTTCGCCGTGCTGGGCAGTGCCAGCGACGCCAAGCCGTTTAGCGCTTGGCAAGCGAAGGCAGGTGCAATGCCGCCCCAGCCAATCTGGGCAGGCACGGCCTATGCGCAGTGGAATGAGGTGATGCCTTACGTTGGCATCATCGAGCCAGGCAGCCCCTTCCTCGACTGGATCGCAACCACCGAAGCAACGGATTGGGGGTGGTTGGCAGTGTCGTCCAGCCCGCTGGAAACAGTGGTCGCGCATCTGCAAAGCCTGACCAAGGTGTTGCTGCCCGAGGGCCAGGACGTGTTTTTGCGCTTTTGGGATGGCGGCCAATTTCTGCCGATTGTGCAGAAATTGGGCGACGAGGCGGGGAAGGTGTTGCCGGTATTTCAGCGTTACCTGATCAACCGCCAACCGCTGACGGTTGCGACAGGCCCGGTGGTTGCCGCCAAAACCAGCCCATGGTGGCGCGTGCCCGCCGTGGTGTTGGAGCATCTGGCCGCGCAATCACCCCAGGTGTTGATCAATAACCTGCTGCAATGGCTCGAAGAACAACGCCCCGACCTGTACACCGCCTTCAAGCCTGTGACCTTGCAGCACAAGGTCGCCTACTTCGTGCGCGGGGCGGATGTCAGTCATGGGGCGCTGGCCGACTATTTGACCTCAGAGTTGAGTTGAACCCAGCGCCTGCTGCAGATCCTCGATCAAGTCTTCAATTGCCTCGATGCCCACCGACAGGCGAATCATTTCGGGCTTCACGCCGGCCTTGGCCTGCTCCTGCTCATTCATCTGCCGATGGGTGGTGGACGCCGGATGGCAGGCCAGGGATTTGGCATCACCAATGTTCACCAGGCGTTTGAAGATTTGCAGGGCGTCGTAGAAGCGTACTCCGGCGTCGTAACCACCCTTGAGGCCAAAGGACAGAATCGCTGACGGTTTGCCCTGCATGTATTTCTGCGCTAATGCGTGGTGCGGGTGATCCGGCAGCCCGGCATAGCTGACCCATTCCACCTCGACGTGGCCTTGCAGAAACTGCGCAACCTTCAGCGCGTTTTCAGTATGGCGCTCCATGCGCAGGGCCAGGGTTTCCAGGCCTTGCAGCAATAGGAAGGCATTCATCGGTGCGAGGGCTGCGCCGGTGTTGCGCAGTGGCACGGTGCGGGCACGGGCGATAAAGGCGGCGGGGCCGAATTTATCGGTGTAGACCACGCCGTGATAGGCCGGCTCGGGGGTGTTGAGACCGGGGAATTTCTCTGGGTACTTCGTCCAGGGGAAGGTGCCGCTGTCGACGATGACGCCGCCCAGGGAGTTGCCGTGGCCGCCGACGTATTTGGTCACGGAGTGCACCACAATGTCGGCGCCGAACTGGATAGGTTTGCACAGGATTGGCGTTGCCACGGTGTTGTCTACCATCAGTGGTACGCCGTGTGCGTGGGCGACATCGGCCAGGGCTTCGATGTCGATGATGTTGCCTGCGGGGTTACCGATGCTTTCGCAGTAGACCAGCTTGGTGTTGTCATCGATCAATTCGGCGATGGCCGCGGCGCAGTCGTCGCGGGCGAAGCGCACATCGACGCCAAAGCTTGGCAACAGGTGCGCGAACAGGGTGTAGGTGCCGCCGTAGAGCTGCGGCGTGGTGACGATATTGTCACCCGCGCGGGTCAGCGTCTGGATCGCGTAATGGATCGCGGCGCTGCCAGCTGATACGGCTAGGGCGGCGATACCGCCTTCAAGGGCGGCAATGCGCTGCTCCAGCACGTCGTTGGTGGGGTTCATGATGCGTGTGTAGATATTACCGGGCACGTCCAGGTTGAACAGGTCGGCGCCGTGCTGGGCGTTGTCGAATTCGAAGGCGACGTTCTGGTAGATCGGCACGGCGACGGCCTTGGTGGTCGGGTCGGATTTGAAGCCATGGTGCAGTGCAATGGTGGCGTCTTTCATGATTGTTATTGACCTCCTTGGATTCCTTGAGCGCCCCGTACGCGGTGGGCGCTGGCTTGCCTGCGATAGCATCACCGCGGTGCAAGGGTAATACCGCGTCGCCTGCCTCGCGGGCAAGCCCGTTCCCACAGGGGCGATTAGACTGTTTTCGGCGGTGTGCCTGCGGTTATGACATAAGCACCGCCCGACACGCAGCCCTGCACCTTTGCCCCGGTAGAAGGTAAACTTCGCCCCCTGCGCAGGAGCAACCATGAATTATCGTCACGCCTTTCACGCCGGCAACCACGCCGATGTCTTCAAACACCTGACCTTGACCCGCCTCATCGCCTTGATGTCGCGCAAGGAGCAGCCGTTCGCCTACCTTGACACCCACGCCGGGATCGGGCTGTACGACTTACAAGGTGATCAGGCCAACCGCACCGGTGAATACCTGGAAGGCATCGCCCGCCTGTGGGGCGCGAGCGACTTGCCGCCGTTGACCGCCGATTACATGCGCGTGCTGCACGAGATGAACCCGGACGGCCAGTTGCGCTATTACCCGGGCTCGCCGGAACTGGCGCGCCGCCTCACGCGGCCCCAGGACCGTGTGTTGCTCAACGAAAAGCACCCGGAAGATGGTGTGCTGCTCAAGGACAACATGAAGGGTGATCGCCGGGTCAAAGTGCACCTGGGCGAAGGCTGGCATGTGCCGCGCGCCCTGCTACCCGTGCCGGAAAAACGCGCGCTGATGCTGATCGATCCGCCGTTTGAGCAACTGGACGAGATGCAGCGCTGCGCAGCGTCCCTCAAGGAAGCCGTCAGCCGCATGCGCCAGACAGTCGCGGCGATTTGGTACCCGGTGAAAGACCAGCGCATGTTGCGCCGCTTCTATCAGGACCTGGCCGGCACTGGTGCGCCGAAGTTGTTGCGGGTGGAGTTGCTGGTGCATCCGCTGGACACGCCCAACACCCTGACCGGCTCGGGCCTGGCGATTGCCAACCCGCCGTGGGGGCTGGAGGAGGAGTTGCGTGAGCTGCTGCCGTGGTTGTCCAAGAAGCTTGGGCAGACCCAGGGTGGGTGGCAGATGGATTGGCTCATCGCTGAGTAATTAGTCGCCTGTCAGGACGCCATCGCGGGCAAACCTGCTCCCACATTTGGAATGCATTCCAAGGTGGGAACGGGCTTGCCCGCGATGCTGTTTGCGTCAGATCGGGCAGGTCACGCCCGTGCCGCCGATCCCGCAGTACCCCTGCGGGTTCTTCGCCAGGTACTGCTGGTGATACGCCTCGGCGAAGTACACCGTCGGTGCTTCTTCAATTTCTGTGGTGATGGTGCCCAGGCCAGCCTTGGTCAGCTCACCCTGATACGCCTCGGCGCTGGCCTTGGCCGCCTCCAGATGCTCAGGTTTCACCGCGTAAATCACCGAACGGTACTGGCTGCCGATGTCGTTGCCCTGGCGCATGCCCTGGGTCGGGTTGTGCAACTCCCAAAACATTTTCAGCAGCTCTTCGTAGCTGATCTTGTCTTGGTCAAACACTACCAGTACCACTTCGCTATGGCCGGTCAGGCCCGAGCAAACTTCTTCGTAGGTCGGGTTCGGCGTGTAGCCGCCGGCATAACCGACCACGGTGCTGACTACGCCGTCGCGCTGCCAAAACTTGCGCTCCGCGCCCCAGAAGCAACCCAGGCCGAATATCGCGAACTCTACGTTGTCGACAAAGGGGCCGAGCAGCGGGTTGCCGTTGACGAAATGCGTTTGCGGCAGATTCATCGGGGTTTCACGGCCAGGCAAAGCTTGTTCTTGAGTAGGCAACACGTTTTTGTTCACCAGAATTTCCGAGCGCAAGACCATGATCAGTCCTCTCAGTCAGATTGAGTTATGTATTAAGAAGACACTCAGTGTGCCCGAGTGTTACAGCGCTGTCAGGCGATTGGCCCGCGCGGGTAGCGTTTAAGCTTCTCGAGCAGCTCTGCACCGGGGATCGGCCGGTCAAACAAATAGCCCTGGCCCACATCACAACGATGCCGACGCAGGAAGGCTAACTGTTCGGCGGTCTCGACGCCTTCGGCCACCACCTTGAGCTTGAGGTTGTGAGCCATGGCGATCACCGCCGAGGTGATTTCCATGTCGTCCTGGTTGTCCGGGATTTCGTGGATAAAGCTGCGGTCGATCTTGATGATGTCGATGGGGAATTTTTTCAAGTAACTCAGCGACGAGTAACCGGTGCCGAAGTCGTCCATGGCCAGGGTCAGGCCAAAGCTTTTGAGCTGGTCGAGCTGCAAGCGCGTGTCTTCGGTGGCTTCCAGCAGCAAGCCTTCGGTCAATTCCAGCTCCAGCAGGTTGGCCGGCAGTTGTTCTTCCTTGAGGATGGTGGCAATTGAGGCCACCAGATCCGGGTCGGAAAACTGCTTGGGCGACAGGTTGATCGCCACCTGCAAGTTGCCCATGCCCGCGGCGGTCAACTGCCGGCTCATGCGGCAGGCCTGGCGCGCGATCCACTTACCGATAGGGATGATCAGCCCAGTCTCTTCCGCCACGCTGATGAACTGGTCGGGGCGAATCATGCCCTTTTCCGGGTGGTTCCAACGCAACAACGCTTCCATGCCCAGCAGGCGGCCGCTGCGCAGGCACAGTTTGGGCTGGTAGAACACGTCCAGCTCGTTCTGGGTCAGGGCGCGGCGCAGGTTGTTTTCCACGAACAGTTTGTAACTGGCCTCGGCGTTCAGGGCTTCGGTGAACACCTGCACTTGGTGTTTGCCGTTGGCCTTGGCTTTGTGCAGCGCCAGCCCGGCGTTACGCATCAGGGTTTGCGGGTCGCGGCCGTGTAATGGCGCGCACGCCAGGCCCACGGAGCCGGTGACGCTGATTAGCTGGTTATCGACGAACATCGGCTTGTCGAGGGTGGCCAGCAGCTGGCTGGCAACCTGCTGGCCAGTCTCAAGATCAGTGTCGTCGAGCAACACCGCGAACTCGTTACTGGCAAACCGCGCCAAGCTGCCACTGGCGCTCAGGCTGTTGCGCAGGCGGCGTGCCAGGCTGATCAGCAGCTTGTCGCCGGTCTGGTGGCCGAGGCTGTCGTTGATCCGCTTGAAGTTGTCGATGTCCACCAGCAACAGGCTGATCGGGCTGTCGCTGTCGCGGGCAAAGCGCTCATCCAGGTTGCGGATAAACGCCGGGCGGTTGCCCAGGTTGGTCAGGTTGTCGGTGTAGGCCAGGCGCTCGATGCGCTGCTGGGCCAGCTTGGTTTGGGTAATGTCTTCGTAGATGCCGATGTAGTGGGTCAACTCACGGTTGTCGCCATACACCTTGGAAATCGACAGTTGGCCCCAGTAGGGTTCGAGGTTCTTGCGCCGGCTCTTGAACTCGCCCTGCCAGCTATTGCTCTTGGCCAGGCTCGACGGCGCATCGAAGAGCAACTCGCTGAGGTTCTCCAGCGCCGGCAGTTGCGCCAGGCGGTGGCCGTGGACTTCTTCGGCGCTGTATTGGGTGATCGCGGTAAAGCTGGGGTTGACGTACTCCACCACGCCGTCGCAATTGACCAGCAAAAAGGCGTTGGCACTTTGCTCCACGGCACGCTGAAACAGGTGCAGGGCGCTGGTGGCGGTGCGCCGGTTGTGGTTGTTGATCACTTGCGCGAATTGGTCCGCCAGCTCACCGGCGAAGGCGATTTCATCGGTCTGCCATGCGCGGGGGCTGCCGCTTTGTTCCAGGCACAACACGCCAATGACCTGGCCATCGACGCGGATGCTCGCGTCGAGCATCGCGTATATATCCTTAGCGCGCAGGCTCTCGGCCATTTCCCGGGTGCGCGGGTCGCGCATCGCATGGGTGGCGTCGATGGCGCGGCTCGAGTGCAGGGCTTCCAGGTAGTCCGGGAAGCCGCTGGCGTCGATCGCTTCCGGCAAATGGTGTTGTTGGTCGGCGCGGTGGTAGGCCGAGATCGGCACCAGGCGCTGGCCTTCGAGGTTCCAGATGCTCGCGCAATCGATCTGGTAGATGTCGCACGCGCTGCGGGTGATCAGCTCGGCGGCTTCCTGCAGCGAGTTAGGCGTGGTGTAGCGCTGGCGCGCGAGCAGCAGAATCAGCTCCTGTTGGGCGCGCACGCGTTCCAGGTGCTGCAACTGTTCCAGCTGGGCGCGCTGGTTGAGCTCCAGGGCGATCTGCAGGCGGCTGTTCTGGTTTTCCAGGTCTGCGGTCGGGGCGGCGGCGGGGATTTCGCTGAACAGCCCGTCGACCACCATCAGGTAGCCGCGCAGCAGGTGGCGATTGTGTTGTTTGTAGGCCTCGCCCATTTCCAGCAGGCTCAGGGGGCCGTCGTTGGTGTGCAAGGTGTAGCGCACCAAGTAATGCGGGCTCTGGGTCAGTTGTTGCTGGATGGCGTCGTGCAGTTGGTAGCGCGCCTGCGGTTCCATCAGGCTGGCGTAGGGTGTGCCGAGCAAGGCACACAGCTCAACCGCCGGCAGGCCGAATTGGCGCTCGCAATTGGGGTCGAGGTACAAGAGGGCCCAGCTTGCCTCATTAAGCCGCTCGAAACGCAGCATGCCGAGGCGCGAAGGCACCGGTAACTGCGTCACTACCTCGGCCGCCATACGGGCGACATCGGGTTGGCTTTTCATGGGGGAACTCGCTTGGAAAAATGCGCACGGCGCCGGGCTCACGCCCTCTTTACTGTCACCTGCGGCAAGGTTGCATCATGCAGCACGCACTGACAAGAGAGGATGAAGGCTAAGTGCTATATGGCTGTTATCGGCCGCGGGAGCGGTTTCTACAATCGAGGTGATGGGTGGCGCATTGACGCAGGCACGGCGGGCCTAGCTCCTACAAACCGGCAGGCCAAAAAAAGCCCCGCCAAATGGCGGGGTTGAGGTACGAGCGTGGCGCTCGGAAATCGGTGCAGCCAGGCCTCCCCGGTGAAAGGGAGGCCCGTTGAGGCTTACAGCAGGATGGTGCGGATGTCGTTCAGCAGTTGGCTCAGGCGCTGCGTGAAGCGTGCAGCGGCTGCACCGTTGATCACACGGTGATCGTAGGACAACGACAGCGGCAGCATCAGCTTAGGCTGGAACGCTTTACCGTCCCACACAGGCTGGATCGTGGCCTTGGAAACACCCAGGATTGCCACTTCCGGCGCGTTGACGATTGGCGTGAAGCCAGTGCCGCCAATGTGACCGAGGCTGGAGATGGTGAAGCACGCGCCCTGCATATCGTCTGCGGTGAGCTTCTTGTCGCGGGCCTTGGCAGCCAGCGCAGCCGCTTCGGCAGCGAGTTGCAGCAGGCTCTTCTGGTCGACGTTCTTGATGACCGGTACCAGCAGGCCGTCAGGCGTGTCGACTGCAAAGCCGATGTTCACGTATTTCTTGCGAATGATCGCCTTGCCGCTTGGTGCCAGGGAACTGTTGAAGTCCGGCAGTTCCTTGAGCAGGTGCGCGCAGGCCTTGAGCAGCAGTGGCAGCACGGTCAGTTTCACGCCGGCCTTCTCGGCCACGGCTTTCTGCGCAACGCGGAAAGCTTCCAGGTCGGTGATGTCGGCTTGGTCGAACTGAGTCACGTGCGGAATGTTCAGCCAGCTGCGGTGCAGGCTCGACGCGCCGATTTGCATCAGGCGAGTCATCGGCACTTCTTCGGTTTCGCCGAAGCGGCTGAAGTCCACGACCGGAATCGGCGGAATGCCCGAACCACCAGTAGCAGCGCCGGCAGCCGGAGCTTCCTTGGCTTTCTGCATCATGGCTTTGACGTAAACCTGCACGTCTTCTTTCAGCACGCGACCGTGAGGGCCAGTGGCCGACACAGCGTTGAGCTCAACGCCGAATTCACGGGCCAGCTGACGCACGGCAGGGCCGGCGTGAACCTTGGCACCGCTTGGCGCAGGTGCGGCAGCCGCTGGGGCCGGTGCGGCCTCAGCTTTTGCAGCCGGTGCCGGGGCGGCAGCGGCCGGAGCCGCTTCAGCCTTGGCCGCCGGGGCAGCAGCGGCTGGCGCCGGTGCCGCAGCAGGCGCAGCGCCTTGTACTTTGAGCTTGAGGATGAAATCGCCAGTGCCGACTTCGTCTTCCAGCTTGACCGCGATGCTTTCCACCACGCCGGCAGCCGGCGAAGGGATTTCCATGGAGGCCTTGTCGGACTCCAGGGTGATCAGCGACTGATCGGCTTCGACGGTGTCGCCGACCTTGACCAGCAGCTCGATGATCTTGGCCTTGCCCGACGAACCGATGTCCGGAACATGAATGTCCTGGACGGTGGCGGCGGCAGGTGCAGCGGCCGGGGCTGCTGGAGCTTCGGCGGCGGCAGGCTTTTCAGCAGCAGGGGCGGGTGCAGCAGCGGCAGCAGGGGCTGGCGCAGGGGCCGCATCAGCGGCACCTTCGATTTCCAGCTCCAGCAGTTCGTCGCCTTCTTTCAGGCGGTCGCCCAGCTTCACTTTCAGGCTCTTGACCACGCCGGCTTTGGGAGCAGGGATTTCCATGCTCGCCTTGTCCGATTCCAGGGTCAGGATGCTCTGGTCGGCTTCGACTTTGTCGCCGACCTTCACAAACAGCTCGATTACTTCACCTTCACCGCTGCCGATGTCAGGTACGCGAATGAGTTCGCTCACAAAAAATCTCCTCAGCAGTCCAGTGGGTTGCGTTTTTCCGGGTTGATCCCGAACTTGACGATAGCGTCAGCCACCACCTTAGGTTCGATCTCACCACGGTCAGCCAAGGCTTCCAAGGCTGCCAACACCACGAAGTGACGGTCAACTTCGAAGAAGTGACGCAGCTTCTTGCGGCTGTCACTGCGGCCGAAACCGTCGGTGCCCAGGACTTTGAATTCCTTGGACGGGACCCACTGGCGAATCTGTTCAGCAAACAGCTTCATGTAGTCGGTAGAGGCAATGACTGGACCTTTACGGCCGGCCAAGCACTCTTCAACGTAGCTCAGTGCAGGCTTCTGACCTGGGTGCAGGCGGTTGTTACGCTCCACCGCCAGGCCGTCGCGACGCAGTTCGTTGAAGCTGGTAACGCTCCACACGTCAGCGCCGACGTTGAACTCTTCACGCAGGATCTTCGCCGCTTCACGGACTTCACGCAGGATGGTGCCGGAGCCCATCAGCTGTACGTGGTGCGCCGCTTCCTTGGTGTCTTCTTCGAGCAGGTACATGCCCTTGATGATGCCTTCTTCCACGCCGGCCGGCATAGCTGGCTGCTGGTAGGACTCGTTCATCACGGTGATGTAGTAGAAAACGTCCTGCTGCTGTTCGGTCATCTTCTTCATGCCGTCCTGGATGATCACCGCCAGCTCATAGCCGTAGGTTGGATCAAAGGTGCGGCAGTTCGGGATGGTGGCAGCCAGAATGTGGCTGTGACCGTCTTCGTGTTGCAGGCCTTCGCCGTTCAGCGTGGTCCGCCCGGCAGTACCGCCGATCAGGAAGCCACGGGTACGGCTGTCGCCTGCTGCCCACGCCAGGTCGCCAATACGCTGGAAGCCGAACATCGAGTAGAAGATGTAGAACGGCAGCATCGGCTGGTTGTGGCTGGAGTACGAAGTACCGGCAGCGATGAAGGAGCTCATGGCGCCCGCTTCGTTGATGCCTTCTTCGAGGATCTGGCCCTTCTTGTCTTCCTTGTAGAACATCACCTGGTCTTTATCGACTGGCTCGTAGAGCTGGCCGACGGAGGAGTAGATGCCCAACTGACGGAACATGCCTTCCATACCAAAGGTACGGGCTTCGTCCGGGATGATCGGGACGATACGCGAACCGATTTCCTTGTCCTTGACCAACTGCGCGAGGATCCGCACGAAGGCCATGGTGGTGGAGATTTCACGGTCGCCCGAGCCGTCCAGGATAGCCTTGAGGGTATCGAGTGGCGGTGTCGGAATGTCGAAGGACTTGGCGCGGCGCTGTGGCACGAAACCGCCCAGTGCAGTACGGCGCTCGCTCAGGTAACGGGCTTCGGCGCTGTTTGGCTCTGGCTTGAAGAACGGCAGGTTTTCCAGCTCTTCGTCTTTGACGGGGATGTCGAAGCGATCGCGGAACAGCTTCAGGCTTTCAACATCAACCTTCTTGGTGTTGTGCGCGGTGTTTTTCGCTTCGCCGGCACCGGTGCCATAACCCTTGATGGTCTTGGCCAGGATGACGGTCGGTTGTTCTTTGTGGTTGACCGCTTCGTGGTACGCCGCGTAGACCTTGTACGGGTCGTGGCCACCACGGTTGAGCTTCCAGATCTCGTCGTCGGACAGGTCTGCAACCATCGCCTTGAGTTCAGGCGTGTTGAAGAAGTGCTCACGTACGAACGCGCCGTCTTTGGCCTTGTAGTTCTGGTACTCGCCGTCGATGACTTCGTCCATGCGACGTTGCAGGATACCGTCGACGTCTTTGGCCAACAGTGGGTCCCAGAAACGGCCCCAGATGACTTTGGTCACGTTCCACTGAGCACCGCGGAACACGCCTTCGAGTTCTTGGATGATCTTGCCGTTGCCGCGAACCGGGCCGTCGAGGCGCTGCAGGTTGCAGTTGATGACGAAGATCAGGTTGTCGAGCTTCTCGCGGCCAGCCAGAGAGATGGCGCCCAGGGATTCCGGCTCGTCACACTCGCCGTCGCCCAGGAAGCACCAGACTTTCTGCTTGCCTTCAGGGATGAAACCACGGGCTTCCAGGTACTTCATGAAGCGTGCCTGGTAGATCGCCTGGATCGGGCCAAGGCCCATGGATACAGTCGGGAACTGCCAGAAATCAGGCATCAGCCAAGGGTGCGGGTACGACGACAGGCCGCCACCGTCCACTTCCTGACGGAAGTTGTTCATCTGGTCTTCGGTGATGCGGCCTTCCATGAACGCACGGGCGTAAACGCCTGGAGAGGTGTGGCCCTGGAAGTAGATCAGGTCGCCGCCGTGTTCGTCGGTCGGGGCCTGGAAGAAGTAGTTGAAGCCGATGTCATACAGGGTTGCGCTGGAAGCGAAGCTGGAGATGTGACCGCCCAGGTCAGAATCTTTCAAGTTCGTGCGCATTACCATCGCCATGGCGTTCCAACGTACCAGCGAGCGAATGCGGCGTTCCATGAACAGGTCGCCAGGCATGCGTGCTTCGTGGGTAACGGGGATGGTGTTGCGGTATGGCGTAGTGATGGCGTAGGGCAGTTGCGAGCCGCTGCGGGTCGCGAGTTCGCCCATACGGGTCATCAGGTAGTGAGCACGGTCTTCGCCTTCTTTGTCGAGAACCGATTCCAGGGCGTCCAGCCATTCCTGGGTTTCGACGGGATCGAGGTCTTGCATGGCTTGCTCCAGGGCGGAAAGGCTACCAGAATCGGTTGCCTGAGTTTGCGACTGGCCTTGTGGGCAGACGACATAAATTCTTGGATGGCCGAAGGTTGCTTCGGCGTCCTGTAGTTTTACTACAAATCGTCGGCCATTTCAGCCTTTCGAATGTATATACGAGTAGTAAAACTACACAAGACTGAGCGTATGGCTCGGTCTGGCTGGTGAGCATAATCGTTATTGTTGATCTTTTGCGAACAAGAAAAGGTGAAAGTTTGATGTTGCCTGCCAAGATTAATTTAATTTCAGCTATTTATAACCTTTGTTCGACAGTCCTTCACCGAGCGTGGTTCTTGCGTTCACAGCTACAAGCCATTCACGCGCCGATCAAGGATAGACCATGAGCCTTCCAACGCTGGCCCCATTACCGGCCATTCTCTTGCCTTACGCCCAGCGGGCCGAGCAGTCATTTCGTGACGCAGTGGCCGCGCTGGACGCCGATCATGGCCTTTCTGAGTGGTCGCCGCAACGGTGGGCTGACTTCGCCCGCGTGTGTGCCGCCAGTGATTTCGTCATTGAACAGAGCCTGCGTGACCCTTTGATGTTGCTTGAACTGGTGGCCTGGGGCGAGCTGGACCGTGGCTTTGCGCCCGGCGAGCTGTGCGGCCAGATCGCCGGTGCCGTGCAACAGGCCGAAACAGAAGATGAGCTGGGCCGCGTACTGCGCCGCCAGCGCACGCGTCAACAAGTGCGCATCATTTGGCGCGACCTGACCCGCCAGGCCGACCTGGTGCAAACCTGTCGCGACCTGTCCGACATGGCCGACGCCAGCATCGACCAAGCCTACCAGTGGCTGTACCAGCGCCACTGTGTGCAATTCGGCACACCCACTGGCCGGCGCAGCGGTGAAGCTCAGCACATGGTCATCCTCGGCATGGGCAAGCTCGGCGCCGTGGAGCTGAACCTGTCTTCGGATATCGACCTGATTTTCGCCTACCCCGAAGGCGGCGAGACGGTGGGCGTGAAGCGCGCCCTGGATAACCAGGAGTTTTTCATTCGCCTTGGTCAAAAATTGATCAAGGCCCTCGACCCGATGACCGTCGACGGCTTTGTGTTCCGCGTCGACATGCGCCTGCGCCCTTACGGTTCGGCCGGGGCTCTGGTGCTCAGCTTCAATGCGCTGGAACAGTACTATCAGGATCAGGGCCGCGACTGGGAGCGCTACGCCATGATTAAGGCGCGCGTGGTCGCCGGTGATCAGGTGGCCGGTGCGCAACTGCTGGATATGCTGCGCCCGTTCGTCTACCGGCGTTACCTGGATTTTTCCGCCATCGAAGCGCTGCGCACCATGAAGCAGCTGATCCAGCAGGAAGTGCGGCGCAAGGGCATGGCCGAGAACATCAAGCTGGGCTCGGGCGGCATTCGTGAAGTGGAGTTTATCGCCCAGGCGTTCCAACTGATCCACGGTGGCCGAGACCTGAGCCTGCAACAGCGACCTTTGCTCAAGGTGCTCGGCACTCTGGAAGGTCAGGGCTACTTGCCGGCGGCGGTCATTGCCGAATTGCGCAATGGTTACGAATTCTTGCGTTACACCGAGCACGCGATCCAGGCAATTGCCGACCGCCAGACGCAAATGCTCCCGGACAGCCCGGAAGACCAGGCACGCATTGCCTTTATGCTTGGCTTTGCCGACTGGGCCGCCTTCCATGAACGCCTGATGTACTGGCGTGGCCGGGTGGCCTGGCACTTCCGCCAAGTCATTGCCGACCCTGATGAAGCGGAGGGCGAAGAAAGCGAATTGGTCGTGGGCGGTGAGTGGTTGCCGCTGTGGGAAGAGTCCCAGGACGAAGACGCCGCGTGCCGCCAATTGCAGGAAGGTGGCTTTACCGACGCGCCCAAAGCCCTGAAAACCTTGGCCGGCCTACGCGGCAGCCCGCAGCTACGTGCCATGCAGCGCCTGGGCCGCGAGCGGCTCGATGCCTTTATCCCGCGCCTGCTGGCTCAGGCCGTCGAACACGCCAACCCGGACCTGGTGCTGGAGCGTGTGTTGCCATTGGTCGAAGCCGTCGCCCGCCGTTCCGCTTATCTGGTGCTGCTCACGGAAAATCCCGACGCTCTGCGCCGCCTGTTGACCCTGTGCGCCGCCAGCCCTTGGATCGCCGAACAGATCACGCGTTTCCCGCTGTTGCTCGACGAATTGCTCAACGAAGGCCGCCTGTTCAAGCCACCGTTGGCGCCGGAACTGGCTGCCGAGCTGCGTGAACGCCTCACGCGTATCCCCGAGGATGACCTTGAGCAGCAGATGGAAGCCCTGCGCCACTTCAAGCTGGCCCACCGCCTGCGCGTGGCCGCTTCGGAAATCGCTGGCAGCTTGCCGTTGATGAAAGTCAGCGATTACCTGACCTGGCTTGCCGAAGCCATCCTTGAACAAGTGCTGGCCCTGGCCTGGCGCCAGACCGTGGCGCGCCACGGCTCGCCGCAGCGGCTCGACGGCACCTTGTGCGACCCGGGGTTCGTCATTGTCGGCTATGGCAAAGTCGGCGGCATCGAGCTGGGCCATGGTTCCGACCTTGACTTGGTGTTTATCCACGACGGCGACCCGCAGGCCGAAACCGACGGCGCCAAGCCGATCGACGGTGCGCAGTTCTTCACGCGGCTGGGCCAGCGGATCATCCACCTGCTGACCACCCAGACCAACTCCGGCCAGCTGTATGAAGTGGACATGCGCCTGCGGCCTTCCGGCGCGTCCGGTTTGCTGGTGAGTTCGCTCGGTGCGTTTGAGCGCTATCAAGAAAATGAAGCCTGGACCTGGGAACATCAGGCCCTGATCCGCGCGCGAGTGCTGGTGGGCAGCCAGGACGTAGGCCATGCGTTCGAGCAGGTACGCGCTAAAGTACTGGGGCGCGAACGCGACTTGGCCAAGCTGCGCCAGGAGGTCGGCGAGATGCGCGCCAAGATGCGCGGCAACCTGGGCACCAAGTCTACGGCGGCCGGTACCGGCGCCAATGCCTTCGAGCCCACGGTGGCGTTCGACCTCAAGCAGGACGCCGGTGGTATCGTCGATATTGAATTTATGGTGCAATACGCGGCTTTGGCGTGGTCTGCGCAACATCCATCGTTGCTGCGCTACACCGACAATATCCGCATTCTGGAGGGCCTGGAGCAGGTGGGGTTGATGCCCGCCGCCGATGCTCATTTGCTGCGCGAGGTGTATAAGGCCTACCGTTCCGCCGCGCACCGCCAGGCCTTGCAAAACGAGGCCGGTACGGTGGCCGGGGATCAGTTCGCCGACGAACGGCGTCAGGTGATGCGAATCTGGAATGAACTGGGTTTAAGCTGAAACCCGATGAATTGAGCGATGCCAATCTAATGTGGAAACCGGCTTTATGTGGGAGCGGGCTTGCCCGCGATGCAGACGCTTCGGTGTATCAGGTATACCGAGGCGATGCTATCGCAGGCAAGCCCGCTCCCACAAAAAGCGCGATCTGCAGTAATTATCGATGCGGGGAGGCATAAGCCTCCCCGCATCGTTTGTGGACACTACATGAATATTCTGATCGTTGGGCCCAGTTGGGTCGGTGACATGGTGATGGCACAGACACTGTTCCAGTGTCTGAAACAGCGCCATCCCGACTGCCAAATCGACGTGCTCGCCCCCGAGTGGAGCCGGCCGATCCTTGAGCGCATGCCCGAGGTGCGCAAGGCCTTGAGCTTCCCGCTCGGCCACGGTGCCCTCGAACTGGCAACGCGCCGTCGCATCGGCAAATCTCTGGCCGGCCAGTACGATCAGGCGATCCTGCTGCCCAACTCGCTGAAGTCGGCGCTGGTGCCGTATTTTGCCGGCATCCCTAAACGCACCGGCTGGCGCGGCGAGTTTCGCTACGTGTTGCTCAACGACGTGCGCACCCTCGACAAGGCGCGCTACCCGCTGATGATCGAGCGTTTCATGGCCCTGGCCTACGAGCCCGGTGCTGAGTTGCCGACGCCGTACCCGCGCCCAAGCCTGCAGATCGACCCGGTGACCCGCGATGCGGCCCTGGCCAAGTTCGGCCTGATGCTCGACCGTCCGGTGTTGGCGCTGTGCCCAGGCGCGGAGTTTGGTGAGTCCAAGCGCTGGCCGTCGGAGCATTACGCCAAAGTCGCCGAGATGAAGATTCGCGAAGGTTGGCAGGTGTGGCTGTTCGGTTCGAAAAATGATCACTCGGTGGGCGAAGACATCCGCCAGCGCCTGATTCCCGGCCTGCGCGAAGAGGCGGTGAACCTCAGCGGCGACACGTCCCTGGCCGAAGCCATCGACCTGCTGTCCTGCGCCGATGCGGTGGTGTCCAACGACTCCGGCCTGATGCACGTGGCCGCCGCGCTGAACCGCCCACTGGTGGCGGTGTACGGCTCGACCTCACCAGGGTTTACCCCGCCCTTGGCCGACAAAGTCGAAGTGGTGCGCCTGGGCCTGGATTGCAGCCCGTGTTTCGACCGCACTTGCCGTTTCGGCCACTACAATTGCCTGCGCCAGTTGCTGCCGCAACCGGTCAGCGATGCCTTGCAGCGGTTGCAGGGCTCTGTGGTCGAGGTTCGTTAGTTTGCGAGTATTGGTAATCAAGACCTCATCCCTGGGCGACGTGATCCACGCCTTGCCGGCACTGACCGACGCGGCGCGGGCGATCCCTGGCATTCGCTTTGATTGGGTGGTGGAAGAAGGCTTCGCCGAAATCCCCACCTGGCACCCGGCGGTGGACAAGGTCATCCCGGTGGCGATTCGCCGCTGGCGCAAAAACATCTGGCAAACCATCAAGAGTGGCGAGTGGCGGCGCTTCAAACAGCGTATCCAGGCGACTAAATACGACTTGGTGATCGACGCTCAAGGCCTGCTGAAAAGCGCCTGGCTGACGCGCTACGTGCGTGCCCCAGTGGCCGGTTTCGACAAACACTCGGCCCGCGAGCCAATGGCCTCGCGCTTCTACTCGCGGCGCCTGGCCGTAGCCCGTGGGCAGCATGCGGTGGAGCGTTTGCGCCAGCTGTTCGCCGTGGCGCTGGGTTATGACTTGCCCAAAGGTCTTGGCGACTACGGCCTGAGCGTCGACAAACTGCTCGGCCTGCCGCCGAAGAAACCTTTTGTACTGCTGCTGCACGGCACCACCTGGGACACCAAGCACTGGCCCGAAGCCTATTGGCGCGAGCTGGCTGAGCGCATGGGCCGCCTGGGTGTGGACGTGAAGTTGCCGTGGGGCAATGCCGACGAAAAAGCCCGCGCCGAACGCCTGGCCCAAGGCCTGCCAAACGCCGAAGTGCTGCCCAAGCTGAACCTGGCCGGTGTGGCCCGCGTGCTGGCCGGCGCCCGCGCTTGCGTGGCGGTCGACACCGGCCTTGGCCACTTGGCCGCTGCGTTGGACGTGCCGACCATTTCCCTGTTCGGCCCCACCAACCCTGGCCTGACCGGCGCCTACGGCAAGGGCCAGATTCACCTGGCCAGCGACTTCCCGTGCGCGCCGTGCCTGCAAAAACACTGTACCTATCAACCAACGGCCGACGACCTGCGTCGGTTCGACATCAAGCGCGAGTCGCCCCTGTGCTTCACGCGCTTGAACCCTGAGCGTGTGGCAAGCCGACTGAGCACGTTGTTACTGGCTGAGGAGCTGCACTGATGCAACTGGCTTTTGTTCTGTACAAATATTTCCCCTTCGGTGGCCTGCAGCGCGACTTTATGCGCATCGCCCTGGAGTGCCAGCAGCGCGGCCACCAGATTCGTGTCTACACGCTGATCTGGGAGGGCGACATACCGCCGGGCTTCGAAGTGCTGGTGGCGCCGGTCAAGGCGTTCTTCAATCACCGTCGCAATGAAAAGCTCAGCGCCTGGATGGAAGCCGACTTGGCCAAGCGCCCGGTGGACCGCCTGATCGGCTTCAATAAAATGCCCGGCCTGGACGTGTACTACGCCGCCGACGGCTGCTTTGAAGACAAGGCGCAAAACCTGCGTCATTCGCTGTACAAAAGCTTTGGCCGTTACAAGCACTTTGCCGAGTACGAGCGCGCGGTGTTCGCCAGGGGCGCCAAGACTGAAATCCTGATGATCTCGCAAGTGCAGCAGCCGCTCTTCATCAAGCATTACGACACCCCGCTGGAACGCTTCCACCTGCTGCCGCCGGGCATCGCCCAGGACCGCCGCGCACCGCCGAATGCCGCCGAAATCCGCGAAGGCTTCCGCAAGGAATTCAACCTCGCGGACGACGACTTGCTGCTGGTGCAAATCGGTTCCGGCTTCAAGACCAAGGGCGTCGACCGCAGCCTCAAGGCCGTGGCCGCGCTACCGGCGGAACTGAAAAAACGCACCCGACTGTTTGTAATTGGCCAGGACGACCCCAAAGTATTCCAATTGCAGAGTGCGACATTGGGGCTGGGCGATAACGTGCAGTTCCTCAAGGGCCGCAGCGATATCCCGCGTTTCCTGCTGGGCGCCGACCTGTTGATCCACCCGGCGTACAACGAAAACACCGGTACTGTGTTGCTCGAAGCCCTGGTGGCCGGGTTGCCGGTGCTGGTCTCGGCGGTGTGTGGTTATGCCCACTACATCCGCGAAGCCGACAGTGGTCTGGTGCTGGATGAGCCGTTTGAACAAACGCAGCTCAACCACTACCTGACCCAAATGCTCACCGACACTGCACAGCGCGCGGCCTGGGGCCGCAATGGGTTGGCGTTCGCCGAGACGGCCGACCTCTATAGCATGCCGCAGCACGCGGCCGATGTGATTCTGGCGGAGCCAAAGCGATGAAGTTGATGCTTGCCGAACCGTTCAAGACCCTCTGGGCTGGGCGTGATGCCTTTGCCGAAGTCGAGCGGCTGGAAGGCGAGGTGTACCGTGAGCTCGAAGCCCGCCGTACCTTGCGTACCGAGGTGGATGGTCGTGGCTATTTTGTGAAGATCCACCGTGGCATCGGCTGGGGCGAGATCGTCAAGAACCTGGTCACCGCCAAGCTGCCAGTGCTCGGCGCAGGCCAGGAGTGGCAGGCCATCCAACGCCTGCAGGAAATCGGCGTGCCGACCATGACCGCCGTGGCTTACGGCGAGCGCGGCAGTAACCCGGCCGACCAGCACTCGTTCATCATCACTGAAGAGTTGGCGCCCACCGTCAGCCTGGAAGATTTCAGCATCGACTGGGTCAAGCAGCCGCCGGAGCCACGCCTCAAGCGCGCGCTGATCGCCGAAGTGGCCCGCATGACCGGCATGATGCATCGCGGTGGGGTCAATCACCGCGACTGCTACATCTGCCACTTCCTGCTGCACACCGATAAGCCGGTGACCTTCGATGACTTCAAGCTGTCGCTGATCGACCTGCACCGCGCCCAGACCCGCGACAGGATCAGCCATCGCTGGCGCGACAAAGACTTGGCCGCGCTGTACTTCTCGGCGCTGGATATCGGCCTCACGCGTCGCGACAAGTTGCGCTTCCTCAAGGGCTACTTCCAGCAACCGCTGCGCCAGATCCTCGCCGAAGAAAACGCCTTGTTGCAATGGCTGCAAACCAAGGCTGACAAGCTTTACGCGCGTAAACAACGCTACGGGGATGCGCTCTGATGGCGGGTTGGAACCTGGAGCCCGCTTACGTCGCCCTGGCGGATGATTTCGGCAGCCTTGAGGCGGTATTTGCTCTGGAAGGCGAGCAACTGACCCACGACCCGCTGTCGGAAGTGGTTCGGGTAGAGCGCGGCGGGGTCAATTACTACGTCAAGCGCTACGTCGGTGCCGGCAAAGGCCTGCGTCGCTACCTGGGCAAACCACGGGTGAAGTCCGAGTGGCAGAACCTCAAGCGCTTCGCCAAATGGGGTATTCCCACTGCTGACGTAGTGGCCTGGGGCCTGGAGCGCAAGGGCCTGGCCTACGCCCGTGGTGCGATGATCACCCGCGAGTTGCCGAAAACCGAAGACCTGTCGGTGCTGGCTGATCGCAACGATCCGTGTTTGAAAGATCCCAAGTGGGTCAGCGCGATCAGCCGCCAGCTCGCCGAATATACGCGCACCATGCACGAGCACCGCTTCACCCATAACGATTTGAAGTGGCGCAACCTGTTGGTCGATGACCAGCAAACCCTGTACCTGATCGATTGCCCCAACGGCGACTTCTGGCGTGGCTTCTGGCTCAAGTACCGTATCACCAAGGACTTGGCCTGCTTGGACAAGGTCGCCAAGTATCACTTGTCGGCCACCCAGCGCCTGCGCTTCTACATGCAATACCGCCAACGCACGCACCTGACGGCGTCGGACAAACAGCGAATTCGCCACGTGGTGAAGTTTTTCGAGGGACGCGAATGAGTGATTTCCTGGCGGCCGAAGACCGCGCCTTACTTGAGCGCAACGGCCTCGCTACCTTCGATGCCCTGTGGGCCAGGCAACTGGACGCGGTGGATGAACCCAATACCAGCAAAGGCGGCTGGAGCAGCGTGTTTCGCCTGGAGCTCGAAGGCCAGGGTTACTACCTTAAGCGCCAAAGCGACTACTTGACGCGCACACTGCACAAGCCGTTTGGCGAGCCCACCTTCGCGCGTGAATTCCGCAATATCAGCCGTTATCAGAAGCTCGGTATTCCGGCATTGCAGGCGGCGTTTTTCGGTGAGCGCAAGGTTAATGGCGAGCACCGCGCGATGTTGCTGACCCGCGCCCTGGGCGGTTGGAACGACCTGGATTCGTTGCTGGAGCAATGGCCGCAACTCACGGACGCCCAGCACTGCGCGATCCTGCTGGCGTGCGGCCAACTGGCTCGTCATCTGCACAGCGTCGGCCAGGTGCATGGCTGTTTTTATCCCAAGCATATTTTTTTGCAGGCCCTCGGCGACGGCTATGCCGCGCAGTTGATTGACCTTGAGAAAACCCGCCCGCTGTTGTTCGGTCGGCGTGATCGGGTCAAGGACCTGGAGCCGCTGTTGCGCCGCGCGCCGCAATGGTCGGACGCGCAAGTGCGCCAACTGCTGGCCGCCTATCTGCAACAGCCTGAAGACAGCGCACCGGTGGCCGCCTGGTTCCAACGCCTGACGGCGCGCCGCAGCCATAAGGAGAACCGCTGATGCGTTTGTCCGAGCTGAAGAAAGCCGGCCGCACGCCTGATCTGCCGCTGACTATCGAGCTGGCGGACGCCGCAGGCCCAGGGCAGTTGCAACTGCTCAGCCTGTTGCGCGTGTTACCGGGCGAGCGCTACGTGGGTGCTGGCGTCTGGCGCGGGCGCACGGTGCTGGCCAAGTTATTGGTCGGCAGCAAGGCGGCACGCCACTTTCAGCGCGAACTCAGCGGTGTGCGCCTGCTCGCCGAGCAAGGCCTGACCACGCCACTGCTGCTTGCCGATGGCCTGCAAGAAGGCGAGGGCGGCTGGCTGCTGTTTGAATTTATTGAAGGCGCCCAAAGCCTTGCCGATGCCTGGCAGGCCGTCGAAGGCTTGCCGCCGCTGGCTGACGAACAAACCGCCGTGCTCGCTGAGGCCCTGGCGGCGATTGCCCAGATGCACGCCAAAGGCCTGTGGCAGGAAGACCTGCACCTGGACAACCTGCTGCGCCAGAACGGCAAGCTGTACCTGATTGACGGTGCCGGGATTCGTGTCGAAGAGGCGGGCAAACCGCTGTCGCGCAACCGCGTCCTGGAAAACCTCGGGGTGTTTTTTGCGCAGTTGCCGAAAAATCTTGAGCCGTTCACCGAAGAGCTGCTGGTGTACTACCTGCTGAGCAATGGCGAACATGCTGTGCCGCTGGAGGCCCTGGAAAAACAGGTGCGCAAAGTCAGCGCCTGGCGCTTGAGGGACTTTTTGAACAAGGTTGGCCGCGAATGCACGCTGTTCAGCGTGGTGCGTGGCGCCTTTGTCTTGCGTGCGATTCGTCGCGAGGAAGAGGCCGCGATGCTGCCGGTATTGGAGCAGGCTGATGCATTGCTGGATCAGGGCCACCTGTACAAAACCGGTGGTGCGGCCAGCGTGGGCAAGGTCGAGGTGGCCGGTCGGCCGCTGGTGATCAAACGCTACAACATCAAGGGCTTTGCCCATTGGCTCAAGCGCTTCTGGCGCCCGAGCCGTGCCTGGCATTCGTGGCGCGAAGGCAACCGTCTGGCGTTTCTGGGGATTGCTACGCCCAAGCCGCTGGCGGTGTTGGAGAAGCGGTTCTTCTGGCTGCGCAGCCGTGCGTATCTGGTGACTGAGTTTTTGCCGGGGCCGGACATCATCGAGCGTTTCGCGCCTTACGTTGAGCACGGCGATGTGCCTGAAAGCGAGCTGCTGGCGCTGGATCATCTGTTTGCCGAGCTGATTCGTGAGCGCATCAGTCACGGCGACTTCAAGGGCCATAACCTGTTCTGGCACGCAGACCGCTGGGCGTTGATTGACTTGGACGCCATGTGTCAGCACAGCTCAGTCGCCAGCTTTGCGCCGGCGTATGCCAAGGATCGCGCGCGGTTTATGCGCAACTGGCCGCAGAGCAGTGCGCTGTACCAACTGATCGATCAGCGTTTGCCCAAAGAGATCGGCGTCGCCGGTTAAAGCGGGCTTTCGGCCCTATCGCGGGCATAGGTATCTACGCAACTTTTTATGGGTTGAGTTCTTTGGTTGTCGCGGGCGCCGCCGGGTACATATCCGTTGCTGCGGTAACGGCGACTATGGGTTCCGCTCTTACAGCGGGTCACTTTTGGAAAAGAGCCCCAAAAGTAACCAAAAGGGCTCTTGCCCCACCACTCGGCACCTCGCCTAGGCTCGGTGTGCCCTCACTACGGCTTTGGACCGTGGGCCGCCGCCATGGGCCATCCTTGGCCCATCGCGGCTAAACCGGCGTCCTGCCGGTTTACCCCCGCTCCAAAGCCTGCGTTCGGCCAGCGTGGTTTAACGGGGCGCCTCAGATCAAGATCAAAAGCACGGCGGCCTAGTAGCCGACCTGAGTGGTTAAATCAAAAGCAAAACCGAGGCGGCCTGACAGCCGACCTGATATTTGAAACTGAACTCAATCTAATGTGGGAGCTGGCTTGCCTGCGATGGCATCAACTGGCTATGCCTGATACACCGAGGTGCCTGCATCGCAGGCAAGCCAGCTCCCACAGAAAACAGAGTGCCACGGTGCAGGCAGCTAAACTCGGTCAAAATTGTGGGGCGGGGCTTGCTCGCGAAGGCGGTGGGTCAGTTACACATGAGCTGGCTGACCCACCGCCTTCGCGAGCAAGCCCGCTCCCACATTGGGATCTCATTACATCAGCTAGATAGGGTGGTGCTCTGCTCTGCTCTGCTCTGCTTCTGTCTTGCTTTTGCTTCTACCACTCAGGTCGGCTACTAGGCCGCCGTGCTCTTGCTTTTGATCTTGATCTTGATCTGAGGCGCCCCGTTAACCACGATGGCCGAACGCAGGCTTGAATCCGTGGGTAACCCGGCAGGACGCCGGGTTAGCCGCGATGGGCCAAGGATGGCCCATGGCGGCGGCCCACGGATTCAAGCCGGAGTGAGGGCATGCCGAGCCTAGGCGAGGCACCGAGTGGTGGGGCAAGAGCCCTTTGGTTACTTTTGGGGCTCTTTTCCAAAAGTGACCCGCCGTAAGGGCGGAACCCATATCAGCCGTTACCGCAGCAACGGATATGTACTCATATCTACCTAAAAGCCCCGCCAAAAGCCTAGCGCAACACAAAAAATTGCGTAGATACCCATGCCGCAATAGGGCCACCTAGGCGCCGCGTGGCCTGATCAGAACTGATATTCAGCCCCAGCCCCCGCATACCATGACCTTCCCGGTGCCCCTTCGTAATAGCGGAAGTTGCCGTCCCCGACAATCACCGAACCCACGTACTGGCGATCCAGCAAGTTATCCAAACGCAAGGTCTGGTGAAAGGTCCAGTGCTCGACCTTCTGCTCAAAGCGCGCACGCCAGTTGAATACGCTGTAGCCCGGCGCGGCGCGTTGCTGGTTGGTGTCTTCGACGTAGACCTTGCTGCGGTAAATGCCTTCGATGGCGGTGCTGACCCAGTCGCGGGGCTTCCAGTTCAGCTCGGCGAAAAGGGTGGTTTGGGGCACGCCCGGGAGGTAGTTGCCTTTGTCGATGGCTTTCCCGTTCCCGATGAAGTCACTGTCGTAGGTGGCTTGCAGTCGGGTGTAGGCGAGGCTTGTGCTCCAGTGGTCGCTGAGCTGGCTTTCAAGGCCCAGCTCGAAGCCACGGCGTAGGGTGCGGCCGGCATTTTGATAAGTGGTGCGCCCGTCCTTGGATTGCGCCACTACCAATTCATCCTCGGTGGTGATCTGGAAAAGGGCGGCGTTGAGGCGCGTGTCTTGGCCAATGCGTGCTTTCAGGCCGACCTCGTATTGTTTGCTGACGGAAGGCTTGAGCGCGAAATTGAAGCCGTTTGAGGTGCTGGAATACGCCGACTCCGCCTGAGTCGGCGTTTCGAAGCCTTTGCCCGCGCTCACGTAACCATGCAGGTCTGGCGTGAAGGCGTACATCACGCTCACTGACGGCGTGTTCTTCTGGTAGGTCTTGCTGCCGCTGTCGTTGCCGTCGCTGAGAAAGTGGTCGTCCACGTCCATCTTCAGGGTGCTGTGGCGCAGGCCGGCTTGCAGGGTCCAGTCGCCCAGCAGCCAGTTGGCTTGCACGAACGGGTCGAGGCTGGTGGCGGTGTCGATTTCGTCGCGGCCCAAGGCGCCTTTGACGCCGTGCACGCCGTTGAGGGTGTTGGAATAGCCTTGGCGATCATCCTGGCTGCGGTCGTAGTCGAGGCCGGTGATCAGGGTCAGGTCGCCGGGGGCGCTGGTGATCGGTTGCAGCCAGTGGATGGAGCCGCCGTAGAACTTGCGGTCGAAGTCCACGACGCCGCCGCGCTTGTCTGACGGCGTACCGCCGGGAATCGACAAATACTGAATCACACTCCGCCGCCCTGTATACGCGTTCACCTGCAACGTCGCATCGCCGATGTAGCGCTCGTAATTCATACCCAATTGCTGATGATCGATGCTTTTTCTCGTGTTGTACTGCAGCGCGGCGGGATCCACGGAGCGCGGATCTGCTTTATAGGCTGCCCATTTCTGCCCCAGCGGGTCCTGCGTGCCGTTCTGCTCCAGGCTGCTGTAAATCAGCGCCAGTTTGCTGTCGTCATCCGGCTCGAAGTTCAGCTTGGCAAAGGTCTGGTCGCGACGGGCGCTGCTGTGGTCGCGGTAGCCGTCGGTGTCCATGCGCGAGGCGTCGAGCACGAAACCCGCGCCGTTGGCTGCGCCTTCGGCCGTCAGGTGGTGCTTGCTCAGGCCGTCGCTGCCCACCAGGGTTTCGGCGCCGATGCGCGGCGAGCCTTCGCCGTTGCGGGAAAACATCTGGATCACCCCGCCGGCGTTGCTGCCGTACAAAGTGGCCGCCGGGCCGCGCAGGACTTCGATGCGCTCGGCGGTGTCGAGGTTGAAGGTGGCGGCCTGGCCCTGGCCGTCCGGGGTGCTAGCGGGAATGCCATCAGCCATCAGCTTGATGCCGCGCACGCCAAACGCCGAACGGGCACCGAAGCCGCGCGAGGAAATCTGCAGGTCCTGCGCGTAGTTCTGGCGGTTTTGCACCACCAGGCCGGGCACGCGCGACAGGGCTTCGGAGGCGTTGATGCCGAGTTGGCCGTCGCTGATTTGCTCGTGGCTGATGCTGTCCACCGAGTACGGCAGGTCGAAGGTCGGGCTGGCGCTGCGTGAACCGGTGACCACGCTGGGGTCGAGGATCAGTGGGGGCTCGTCGGCCCTGACGCTGTAGCTCACCCCCAAAAGGCCAGCAAGCAACATCGTGAAACAGATGGGGGTGACAACGTTCATAAGCAAGCCGACATCCATAGCGCGCAGCGCTGGCGCGCAAAAGTGCGCAAGTTTAACGGCTCGGCAGGCGTTTGCCGACTGACTCATCGGTGGTTTGTCGATCTATCTGGAGTTCGCAACCCTAGGTTAAGCTACCGTTTTCTACTCAAGAAGATGCTACTGATGAAGCTTGTAAAGAATGCCTTTCTTGCTGCGATTGCACTTTCGACTGCCGGTTGCGGCACGATCAATACGCTATTTAGAGAAGACGCGGTGACGAGCCGCAACCTTAAAGAACTGCGCAGTCACTGTGAGAATGTGCCGCGTGTTTACAGTGGCGTGGTGTATGACTTCTGCTCCCTCAATGGCGAGCCCAACAGTCACGGGAATATGGCGGACCAGCAGGTTAACTCGATTCCTTGGATGGCCATTGATTTTGTCGCATCAGGCGTTCTGGATACGTTGGTGCTGCCTTACACGGTCTATCGGCAGAGCAAGGACGGCAGTATTGAGATCTTTCGCTAGGGCGCAGTGACAACGGGTCGCCATAAACGCTAGATCATCACCGGACGTCTTTACGCTATAATCCCGCCCTTTAGCTGTTTCTCGTCCAGGCGAGAGGCACACTTTTTTCAGGCGCAACCCGCCTGTATGCAGACTAAAAGAGGCTAGACCCCTGTGGCATTGACGATTCTTGGCCTGTCCGGCGCCCTTAGCCATGATCCTTCCGCAGCCTTGTATATCGACGGCAAGCTGATCGCGGCCGCCGAAGAAGAGCGCTTCGTACGCGACAAACATGCAAAGAACCGCATGCCCTACGAGTCGGCGAAGTTCTGCCTTGAGCAGGCCGGCATCAAACCTTCCGACGTTGATGTGGTGGCGATCCCGTTCGCCCCGATCAGCCTGTTCGGCGAGGCGCGCTGGCACTATGCCAAGCGTTACTGGTACGCCCCGGACCGCGCCCTCGACGCGATCCTGATGGGCAACCGTCGCTACAAGCGCTATCGCAACAAGATCGTCTGGTGCCTGGAACAACTGGGCTTTGATCCGAAGAAAATCAAGATCGAACCGGTTGAACACCACTTGGCTCACGCCTCCAGCGCCTACCACTGCTCCGGCTTCCAGGAAAAAACCGCGATCCTGGGCATCGACGGCAAGGGTGAGTACGCCACCACGTTCTTCGGCTACGGCGAAAACGGCAAGATCCACAAGATCAAAGAATTCTACGACCCGGATTCCCTGGGCGGCCTGTACGGCGCGATCACCGAGTTCCTCGGTTTCGAGATGCTCGACGGCGAGTTCAAGGTCATGGGCATGGCGCCGTATGGCGACGCCAGCAAGTACGATTTCTCGCGTCTGGCCTCGTTTGAGAACGGCGAGTTGGTGATCAACACCGACTACGCCAACGTCATCGGCCTGCGCCGTTACAAAGAGAAGGGCAAGGGTTTCTACTTCTCGCCAAAGCTGATCGAGTGGCTGGGCCCCAAGCGCGAAGGCGACATCGCCGACGAGCCGTACATCCACTACGCCGCCAGCATGCAAGCGCTGTTCGAAAAGCTGGCCTTGCAGATGATCGACCACTACCTGGGTGACATCCTCAAGGACACCGGCAAGCTGGCCTTCGCCGGCGGCTGCGCGCTGAACGTTAAGTTGAACCAGAAGATCATTGCCCGCGATGACGTCAAGGAGCTGTTCGTGCAGCCGGCGTCCGGCGATGCCGGCACCGCCGTCGGTGCGGCGGCCTATGTGTCTCATGCCCGTGGTGTACCGGTGGAGAAGATGGAGCACGTCTATCTCGGCCCGTCCTACAGCAACGAAGACGTGATCGCCGCGTGCGCCAAGCACGCGAGCAAGCCGGTCTGGCGCAAGATCGAGAACATGCCTAAGCGCATCGCCAAGATCATGGTCGACGGCAACCCGGTGGCCTGGTTCCAGGGCCGCATGGAGTTTGGCCCGCGTGCGTTGGGCGGTCGTTCGATCATCGGTTGCCCGAGCGCGACCGGCGTGGCGGATCGCATCAACCACCAGATCAAGTTCCGCGAGCGCTGGAGGCCTTTCTGCCCGTCGATGCTCGACACTGTGGCCCCGCAGATGATCAAGGTCGATCACCCGGCGCCGTTCATGACCTTCACCTTTGAAGTGTCGGACGAGTGGAAAACCCGCGTGCCGGAAGTGGTGCATGAAGATGGCACGTCCCGCGCCCAGGTGCTCAAACGCGAATACAACCCGCGCTACTACGACATGATGAAAGAGCTGGAAGTGCTGACCGGCAACGGCGTGTCGCTGAACACCTCGCTCAACCGTCGTGGCGAAGCGATGATCTGCTCGCCGACCGACGCGCTGAACATGTTCTTCGGCTCCGACCTGCAGTACCTGATCATGGAAGACATCCTGGTCGTCAAAGACGGCGTGGACCCTTATGACTCGGTCGGCTGAGCGCCACGTCCTGCAGTTCTGCCACGGCTATGACGGGCCGTTCCTGGATTGCGCGCGGCAGTACGCGAGCCTGTTCGCAGGCTCGGGCTATAAAGTGACCACGGTGTTTCTCACCGGGGTCGCTGACCCCGAGGTCGCCGCCGGTTGCGCCTCTGATGAAGTGTTGTTCATGGAATTCAGCTCCAAGGCCATTCGTGGCCTGAAGCTGGGCGCCATCCGTGAGCTGCGCAAGATCGCAGCGTCGCGCAACTTCAGTTTCTGCATCGCTCACCGGTTCAAGCCGATCTATATCGCCTTGCTTGGCACGCGCTTGCCGGTGATCGGTGTGCATCACGCGTTCGGTGACTATGAGCGCCGCACCCGCAAGCTGTTTGCCTCGATTTTCCGCAAACGCCTGAGCCTGCTCGGTGTGTCCGATGCGGTGCGCGATGACATGCGCCGTTGCCTGCCGACCTGGCCGGCGGCGCGTATTCAGACGCTGTACAACCGCATTGATGTCGACGCCCTGCAGGCCCAGCAGGTGTCGGCCGATGCGGCGCGGGATGCCTTGGGGCTGTCGCCGGACGAGTGGGTGGTCGGCAACGTCGGCCGTCTGCACCCGGACAAAGACCAAGCCACCTTGCTTAAGGGTTTTGCCCTGGCGTTGCCACATTTGCCTGCGCAGAGTCGCCTGGCGATCCTCGGTACCGGTCGGCTGGAACAAGACCTCAAGGCTTTGGCCCGCGAGTTGGGCATTGCCGAGCAGGTACTGTTCCTCGGCCAGGTGCCGGAGGCGCGCCGTTACTTCCGAGCGTTCGACGCCTTTGCCCTGAGTTCCGATCACGAGCCGTTCGGCATGGTGCTGTTGGAAGCCATGGCCGCTGGCGTGCCGCTGTTGGCAACTGCGTGTGGCGGCGCCCGGGAAGTGGTCGAGGGCGTGGGTATTCTGTTTCCGTTCGGTGACGCCGAACGCCTGGGCCAAGGGCTTCGGCACTTGGCGGCGATGGATCGTCAACAGCACCAACAGTGTGCCGAGATGATGCTCGAGCGCCTGCACGAGCGGTTTTCGGATCAGGCGGTACGCGATACGTTCTGGCTGTTGCCGCCTGTCATTGCACTGACCGCGAGGGCCTGATGCTCAATCGATTCCAAGGCTGGCGCGAGCGTGGCTGGGCGGTCGTTGACGCGCCCACTTACAGTGACGCCTGGCAGCGTTACGGTGGCAGTGTCGCCACCCATCCGCAGGTGGTTGAACGTCTGGCCGGGCTGGCCGACATTCCTGTGCGCTACTTGGCGTGGGAACAAGGCGGTGAGCTCAAAGCGTGCATTGCGACCTGGGGGCGCGACTTGGCCCTGTCCAAGGATGTGCTCAAGCGCCATGGCAAGAAGGGCTTGTTCGACTTGGGCAATGCCGAGTTGATCCTGCCTGCCGCCGCCGATGCCCAGGCGCCGTTGCGCCATCGCGGGCGCTACCTCTCGGCCCTGAATGAAGGCCGGTTTGCTGGCCTCAAGCTCCAGGCCGAGCAGTTGGCCATGGCGCGTACGCCGGAAGAACTGTCGAAGAAGTTTCGCTATAACCAGCGCCGTGAGTTGCGTTTGCTGGAAGAGGCGGGCGGCGTGGTGCGTGCGGTCCAGGAATTCTCCAGTGCAGAGCTGGCAGCGATTTACTGCGACCTGTTCCAGCGCCGCTGGGGTTTTGCCGCCACCGGTGCCGAGCGCATGGCGCAGGTGATCGAGTTGCTGCGTGAATGGCTGATCGGTTCGGTGATTTTCCTCAACGATGCGCCGATTGCCATTCAATTGGTCTACCGCGTTGAAGCGCCCGAATGGATCAGCGTCGAGTACATCAATGGCGGCGTAGACCCTGAAACGCGCGCGTTCAGCCCGGGCAGCGTACTGAGCTTTCTCAACACGCAAAGTGCCTGGGAGCAGGCGCGTGAAGCCGGCAAGCCGCTGCGGTTCTCATTCGGCCGGGCTGACCGCGAATACAAGGACCGTTGGTGCAACCCTGTACCGGTATTCAACGTATGAGCGAGTCGACGAGCCGTAAGCAGGCGCTGCTCAAGCGCCACCGCCGTAATAAACGCATCAGCCTGCTGATCGGCCTGCTGCTGTTGATTGGCGTGGGTGTGCTGGTGGCCTGGTGGCTGCCGCTGGTGCTTGCAGTGCTGGCCTGGGTGGCCCATGAAGCCTGGTTTGCCGACCACCTGTTTTACTCGCCCAAGGACGACTACCAGTATCAGTTTGCAGCGGATACCGAGCAGCCCAAGGTCACGCTGATCAACGGCCGGTTGGTGTTAGGCGAGGCGCTGGAGCTGGCGGGCAATGAGACCCTGATCCTCGCGCTGCGCCTCAAGAGCAGCGCGTTGGGCCGCTTTATCGACCCGTTTATTACCTTGCCTGGCGCTGATCGCCAAGTGTTCGAGCGCGGCGTCAATGGCCTGCGCTACCTGAACCTCACCGGCCAAACGCAAGCGCTGCTCGATGGGCAACTGCTGCTGGGGGCTCGGTGCTGCCGCGTGCTGGGTACGCCAGTGCTGTCGGTATTCCGTCAGCCTGATGTGCGCGAGCAACGGGTGATGGTCATTGCGCCGCACGCCGATGATGCCGAGTTGGCCGCCTTTGGCCTGTACAGCCAGGCGACTCAACCCTGGATCGTGACGTTGACGGCTGGCGAGATCGAAGCCGAGCACTATCAGCACATGGGCCTGGGCAAGCCTGAGGCGGCACGCCTCAAGGGCCGTTTGCGTGCTTGGGACAGTGTCGCCGTACCGCGTTGGGCTGGGGTGGCGCAGGAACATTGCGTTCAGCTGGGGTATTTCTGCCTGCAATTAGCGGCGATGAAAGCCGAGCCGGATCGCGCCGTGGCTTCGCGAGAGGCCGAGTTGAGCGACATTCGCCTGTTCCGCCAATTCAATCCGTTCCCTTTGCCGGCGGATGCCGATGGCCGGCCGACCTGGAACAACCTGCTGGCCGACCTGCGCGCGTTGCTGCTCATGGCCCGCCCGGAAGTCATCGTGTTGCCCCATCCGGTGCTCGATCCGCATCCTGATCATATCTGCGCGCAGCAAGCCGTATTGGAAGCCTTACAGGGGCTTGAATGGCAGCCGACGACGTTGCTCGGTTACGCCAATCACCTGCATGACAATGACCGCTGGCCGATGGGCGATTCGGGCGCCGGTATCGCTTTGCCACCATGTTTTGATTCCACGTACACTTTGCGTCCTTATTGCCTGCCGGTGTCCGAAGGCCGGCAGTGTGACAAGGCCATGTCGCTGGGCATGATGCATGACTTGCAGCCCAGGATGCCGTTCAAGCGGCGTGTGCGGCGTGTCATACAGCGCTGGCTGGCGGGAAGGGCTGTCTCGCCCTGGGGTGAGAACGAGTTTTTCCGCAAGGCCATTCGGCGGCATGAGCTTTTTTGGTTCATCAAGCACAAGTAACGTTAAGCAACGTGTTGGAGCGCTGAGCGCTCCCGTAAAACTGACAGTGAGTCCCCAGTGATCAATCCGTGCCCCCGCATCCTCTTCCTCATCCCATACTTTGGCCATTGGCCTTTCTGGATGCCGTTTTTTCTCGAAAGCTGCCGGCGCAATGCGGATATTGACTGGCTGTTGTTCAGCGACTGCCCGATACCGGACAACGTCCCGGACAATGTCAGGATTGAAAGCATCAGCTTTGCTGATTACTGCGCGTTGGTTTCACAGCGTTTGTACATCAATTTTGCGCCGCAGGCCGCCTACAAGTTGTGCGACATCAAGCCTGCGTTGGGGCACATCCATGCCGATCGCCTAGAGGGGTACGATTTCTGGGCGTTTGGCGACCTGGACCTGATCTATGGCGACCTGCGCCGGTATTTCACGGCTGACCGCCTGGCCGGTTATGACTTGTTTTCAACCCATGAACGGCGGGTTGCCGGCCATTTGTGCCTGATGCGTAACACCGCCAGAAAGCGCCAGGTGTTTATGCGGATCAAGGATTGGGAAGCGCGCTTCACCGATCAGGAGCATCATGCGCTGGACGAAGGCGCGTTCAGCCGTATTTTCCTGTGGCGCAAGAATTTTCCCAAGCCGTTGTTCAATCTGGTGGGCAAACTCAACCCGTGGCGCCGTCGCAGTGAGTTCACCGAGGCGTTCAGTACGCCGGGTGGTGTGATCAAGTGGCATGACGGCACTGATCGCTTCCCGCACCAATGGTTTTGGAACAATGGTCGTTTGACCAACGACAGAGATGGCGACCGGGAATTTCCGTATTTCCATTTTGTCTGCTGGAAGCGTAATCAGTGGCCGTTGGTGCCCGCGCCAAGCGCTGAGTACACCGAGGCACTGGCCGCTGAGTCATCCTGGGTTGTTGATGCCACAGGTTTCCATCGAGGAGAGTTATGAGTCGGCCTTTCAAGGTCCTGCAATTGCAGCCTGACTACAATGTTAAATCCCATGATTTTGCCGACTTGGCCGAACAGATCGTCAAGGCATTGCCTGCGGACCGCTATGAAGTCACCGCCGCGTTCCTGCGTGGCCGGCCGGAGCCTGGGGGGCCGGTCAGTCGCGCGGCGACCTCCGTCTACTTCGAGTTTTCCGACGCGTCACTCAAGGGCTTGAGGCTGCGCGCCATGTGGCAGTTGTATAAGTTCTGCCGCAGGGAAAAGTTTGACGTCGTGGTGTGCAACCGCTTCAAACCGGTCAACATGATGTTGCAGCTGAACCGCTGGCTGAAGATCCCGTTGTGTATCGGCATCTCCCACGGCTTCGGCGAGTATGACCGTCTGTACCGACGCAAGCAGGCGCAGCGCTGGGTCGACGAGCACTGGCGTTTTGTCGGTGTGTCGCCGGCGGTCAAGCAGTACCTGTTGGACTGCAACTGCGGGTTTACAGATAGCAATACCTACGCCATCACCAATGCCATCGACATCGAGCAGGCCGAAGCCTTGCAGCATTCGCGTGAACGCGCGCGTGAGTTGCTGGGCATCGACCCTTCGGTGCGTTTGATCGGCGCCTTGGGGCGCCTGGTGCCGGTCAAGGGGCACACCTATTTGTTGCAGGCGTTCGCCGCACTCAAAGACAAATACCCCACAGCGCAGCTCGCCATCATTGGCGCGGGGCGTGAGGAGTCCAACCTCGCCGCGCAAATCCAGAGCCTTGGCTTGGCTGGGCGTGTGCACTTGTTGGGCTTCAAGGAAAATGCCCTGCAGTACGTTCGCGCCTTTGATATCTGGGCGATGCCTTCCCTGGCCGAAGGCCTGGGCCTGGCGCTGCTGGAAGGCATGAGCGGGCGCCTGCCGGTGATCGCGTCAAGCGTGCCGGCCATGCTGCCGCTGATTGAAGGGGCGGGCGGCCTGGCGGTTGAGCCGGCCAACGTCCCCGAGCTGACCCAGGCGCTGGATACCTACCTGGCGCTGCCCGATGAAACGCTCGTGCAAAAAGGCGAGCGGGCCTACCAGTACCTCCAGGCGGAGCACGACATTGAAGTGTTCCGTCAGCAATACCTCGAACTGATTGATTCAGGATTGGCTCAAGCCCGCAGGAACAATGTATGAACCAGAGTCAGCCCTTGGTCACGGTGATCATCGCGTCCTATAACCATGCGCCGTACATCGAGCAAAGCATCCTCAGTGCCCTGAACCAGACGTATCCAAACATCGAGTTGTTGGTGATTGATGATGGGTCGACAGACGACAGTGTCGAGCGTATTCGTCGGTTGCAGGAACACCACACCTTCGACTTTCGCGTCCAGCAGAACCAAGGCCTGACCAACACGCTCAATGGCGCGATTGCACGCTCCCAAGGCCCGTTGGTTGTGCCGTTCGGTTCCGACGACATCATGTTGCCAGAGCGGATTGCGACCCAAGTGGCCTATATGGATGGCAAGCCGGAGGTGGGGATCTGCGCGGGTAACATCGAACTGATCGACGCCCAGGGCGAGCTGTTTCCTGAAAAGCGCCAGCGTCGCGACGTGCCGTTTCGGCGCCTGGACTTCGACGATATGTTCCTGGAGCGCAAACCGTACCCGCCCGCACCCACGCTGATGATCCGGCGCGAGGCGCTGGAGAAGGTCGGTGGGTTTGATCCGAAGATTCGTCTGGAAGACTTGTTGATCGAGTTGAAAATTACCCACGCCGGGTACTTCATCGATGGCTTGAACGTGGTCATGGCCCGCTATCGCAAGCACGCCACCAACTCGTACAAGAACCATCGATTCATGATCGACAATATCTTGCGTTCCTACGCGTTGTTCAGCGACCACCCGCTCTATGACGAGGTGCGTTACAAGTTCCTCAGCTCCATGTTCCTCAAGACCGCCAACCGTGATCGTAAGTTGGCGCGCGAGCTGCTGGCGCAGATCCCGTTCCGGGCCTGGAATAAGAAAACCTGGCGCGGCTTGAGCCGGTTGTATTTTTCCCCGCTGGAGAAAGACTGACAGCGCATTGTGCGCCCCAGCCCTGGGGCGCACAGGCTTGCTGTTAGGCGCCGGGGCGCGCGAGTGTCAGCACTTGCTCACGCAGCTTTACCGTGGCTTGCGGCGAGGCTACTGACGCATAGCCCTTGGCCAACTGTTCAAAATGGGTTTCGAACAACCAGCTGCGGTCCTGCGGGTAACGCTGCATGTGCTTCAGGTTGCGCTGGCGCAGCGTGTTGCGCAGTGCTGACGGGTAAATGCGCATGTCGGCCACGTCGATCAGCCCGAACTCACCATCTTCCAGAAGCAGGACATTGCCCAAGTGCAGCGAGCGGAAGTACACGCCGCGTTCGTGCAGCTGTGCCATGAACCGGCCAAAACGTTCGATCAGCGACTCTCGCAGGCTGGCGTCCAGGCTTTGCAGCGCCTGGCGCAGGGTCAGGCCCGGTAGCGGCCGATAACGCACGGCGCTGCTGCCATCTTGCAAGCTGTACAGGTCGAGGATAGGCGGCGAAGCAATACTCAATTGCTGCAGCTGTTCGCTGTTGCTGGCGAAGCGCTCCGAATAGGGATTAAACCGGCCGGAGGTGTACCAGCGGCGCGCCCTGAACAGTTTGAGGAAGCTGCCGTCCTCCAGGCGTAGCACCTTCGGGCCCAGACCATCCTCCTCGATGACGTGGGCACCGTTGCACAACGCTTCAAAGGCCTGTGGCTTGGGCGTTGCTACTGGCATGCGCAGCAGGCTGCGGCGGCGTTGGGCGATGCTCAGGCCGGCGATCAGTGCCAGTGGAACCCACAGCAAAAACCAGTGCTCCTTGGGCCGCGACAGAATGCCACCGCCTTCGGTCAGGCCGGCGCCGATGCCGTAGGCCAGCAGTGACGATGCCAGGATAAACAGTGGCTGCGCCCGCTCTTTGAGGCTTTTGTACAAGCCCCAGCCGAGCATGAAGAGCCATGGGATAAAGCCGATGATGCCGACGTAATACAGCACGCCCAAGGCAAAGTTGTGGGGCTCGCGAAGTGTCCCGTCGTAGTTCGCAGGCTGCACGTAGAGTTCGGAGTCGTAGCTGTGGCCGATCCATGGATGATCAGCGATACGGCCCAGAATGATGCGCCAGATCTCCAGGCGGAATGAGCTGCCGCGTTCGGTAATCAGTTGTGGGTAAAACAGCAGCAATGCGGCGGCCGCCGCTATCAGGCCTGCAACCATCAGCACCGAACGACGATTGCGGCTGAGCAAGCCCATCCAGAGCACCGCCAGAACCAGCGCAACCAACGGCGTCCTGGAGCCTGTCGCCAGCACTGCCAGGGTCATGATTGCCAGGGCGGGAACGCTGAGCCAGAGCATGTGCAAGCGTTTGGTGGTTACACAGACGTACAGCCAGTACACGCAGAAAAAGCCGAACAGGTGCGAACTGAGCAGCGGGTTGTCGAGGGCGCCCAGGCCGCCGATCATGCGCATGCCCGGCTCAAAACCTTTGGCGAACGCCACCAGGTTGCCCAGGCACACCACCAGTGCAATCACCGCGGCACTGAAGAAGACCGGCTTGAACAGCTCGTTGCGGTAATGCAGCAGCAACCCGCAGCCAGCAAACAACATGAACGTTTGCAGCGGTACCTTGAACAGGTTGGAGTCGCCGGTAGGTTCAGGGCTCCACAGCACGGTGGTCAGCGCCCAGGCGCAAAATGCCAGGAGGGCGACCACTAAGGGCTCACGCAGCAACTCTTTGAGTTCCTGGGGGCGCAAGCACAGCAGCAGCAAGGTCGGGACACTGAAGAAACCGTAGTAGAACCGGTGCATTACATTGCGATTAGTGACGTAGAACAGCGAGCTCAGCAGCAACAATAAGCCAATGGGCAAAATCCATAGGACCACGAAGTCGAAAACGCGATTTGAGCCATAAGTAAGGCGCTTGGAGTGCATACAGAAAAGCCATTCCAGAATAGAGAAAGCCGACCATCTTAAAGTAGTGGCTATATAATGTCGTCGGTTGGATCCAACCGGGCCGAGGGTCATGCCGGGTGCAAGTACAACAGAGAAGCTGTGCTAAAGTCAGCCTCCTTTTTCAAAACGCCGCGTGATATGACCGACTCCAGTCCGAGCGCAAGCCCTTCGAGCTTGAAAATATACTTCCGCCTGCTCATGTACGTTAAGCCCTACGCTGGCTTGTTCGCGTTGAGTATCGTCGGATTTCTGATTTTCGCGTCGACCCAGCCCATGCTGGGGTACATCCTCAAGTACTTCGTCGACGGTCTGTCCAACCCTGAAGCGGTGCTGTTCCCCAACGTACCGTTCCTGCGTGACCTGCAATTGCTGCAAGCCGTGCCGTTGTTGATCATTCTGATCGCAGCCTGGCAGGGCCTGGGTTCGTTCCTGGGCAACTACTTGCTGGCCAAGGTCTCTTTGGGCCTGGTCCACGACCTGCGGGTGCAGTTGTTCAACAACCTGCTGACGCTGCCCAACCGCTACTTCGACAACCACAACTCCGGGCACCTGATTTCGCGCATCACCTTCAACGTGACCATGGTCACGGGGGCGGCGACCGATGCTATCAAGGTGGTGATCCGCGAAGGCATGACGGTGATCTTCCTGTTTGCCTCGCTGCTGTACATGAATTGGCGCCTGACGCTGGTGATGATCGCTATCCTGCCGTTGATTGCAGTGATGGTCAGCACGGCCAGTAAGAAATTCCGCAAGCAGAGCAAGAAGATCCAGGTGGCCATGGGCGACGTGACCCACGTGGCTTCGGAAACCATCCAGGGTTATCGCGTGGTGCGCAGCTTCGGCGGTGAAGTCTACGAGGAGAAGCGCTTCCTCAAAGCCAGCCAAGGCAACACCGACAAGCAACTGCGCATGACCCGCACCGGGGCGATCTATACCCCGTTGCTGCAACTGGTGATCTACACTGCCATGGCGGTGCTGATGTTCCTGGTGCTTTACCTTCGCGGCGACGCTTCGGCCGGTGACATGGTGGCTTACATCACCTTGGCCGGCTTGCTGCCCAAGCCGATCCGCCAATTGTCGGAAGTCAGCTCGACCATCCAGAAGGGTGTGGCCGGCGCTGAAAGCATTTTCGAGCAGTTGGACGAAGAGCAGGAAGTCGACGGCGGCACCCTCGAGCGCGACAAGGTCAGTGGCCGGCTGGAAGTGCGCAACCTGAACTTCACCTACCCTGGCACCGAACGCCATGTGCTCAAGGACATCAGCTTTACCGCTGAGCCTGGGCAGATGATCGCCCTGGTGGGCCGTTCCGGCAGCGGCAAGTCGACTCTCGCCAGTCTGATCCCGCGCTTCTACCACCATGAAAGCGGCGAAATCCTGCTGGACGGCGTAGAGGTTGAGGATTACAAGCTGCTCAACCTGCGCAAACACATTGCCCAGGTAACGCAGCATGTGACCTTGTTCAGCGACACCGTGACCAACAACATCGCCTACGGCGACCTGGCCGGCGCGCCGCGTGCGGACGTTGAAGCGGCGGCGGCGGATGCCTATGCCAAGGACTTCATTGACCAGTTGCCAAAAGGCTTCGACACCCAGGTCGGTGAAAACGGCGTGCTGCTTTCCGGTGGCCAGCGCCAGCGCCTGGCAATCGCCCGGGCCTTGCTGAAGAACGCGCCGCTGTTGATTCTCGACGAGGCCACCTCGGCCCTCGACACCGAATCCGAGCGGCACATTCAGGCGGCCTTGGACAAAGTCATGCAGGGCCGCACTACCCTGGTAATCGCGCATCGCCTGTCCACCATCGAGAAGGCCGACTTGATCCTGGTGATGGACGACGGTCGAATTGTCGAGCGCGGCACCCACGGCGAGCTGCTGGCGCAGAACGGCTATTACGCCCGCCTGCATGCCATGGGCCTGGATGCCCCCGTAGCGGCCGATATTACTTAAAGGCCTTTGTGGGAACGGGCTTGCCCGCGATAACGGAGTGTCAGTCACCGAATGTTTCGACTGATTCAGCGCTATCGCGGGCAAGCCCGCTCCCACAGGTGTTCATCAGCGGATTCACTCCCGTGTCTGCCGCGACATCTTCTGTCACGCCCTCCACAAGCCTCCTGTAACCCTGTGCTAATATCGCGCCCCTGTTCATTTTGTATGTGGGTTGCTCCATGAAGTTGTCCATGCCGCGATTCGATCAAGCCCCTGTCTTGGTGGTCGGCGATGTCATGCTCGACCGTTACTGGCATGGCGGTACCTCACGGATTTCCCCTGAGGCACCGGTACCGGTAGTCAAGGTCGAGCAAATCGAAGACCGTCCAGGTGGCGCTGCCAACGTTGCCCTTAATATTGCCGCCCTCGGCGCCCCGGCCTCCTTGGTGGGTGTGACCGGCGACGACGAAGCCGCCGACAGCCTGGCTAACAGCCTGCGCGGTGCCGGCGTGCGTGCGCTGTTCCAGCGCATTGCCCATCAGCCGACCATCGTCAAGCTGCGGGTCATGAGCCGTCACCAGCAATTGCTGCGTATCGATTTTGAAGAACCCTTCGCCACCGACGCCCTGGCCCTCAGCGAGCAGGTCGACAGTTTGCTCGAAGGCATCAAGGTGCTGGTTTTGTCCGACTACGGCAAAGGCGCCCTGAAGAACCACCAGATGCTGATCCAGGCCGCGAAGGCCCGCAACATCCCGGTACTGGCTGATCCCAAGGGCAAGGACTTCTCGATTTATCGGGGCGCCAGCCTGATCACGCCAAACCTCAGTGAGTTCGAAGCCATCGTTGGTGGTTGCGCCGATGAGCACGAACTGGTGACCAAAGGCGCCACGTTGATGGCCGACCTCGACCTGGGCGCCTTGCTGGTGACCCGTGGCGAGCACGGCATGACCCTGTTGCGCCCGGGCCATCCGGCGATGCACCTGCCGGCGCGTGCCCGTGAAGTGTTCGACGTCACCGGCGCCGGTGACACCGTGATTTCCACCCTGGCCGCCTCGATCGCTGCCGGTGAGGAATTGCCCCACGCCGTGGCCCTGGCCAATCTGGCCGCGGGCATCGTGGTCGGCAAACTGGGTACTGCGGCCATCAGTGCACCTGAGCTGCGCCGCGCTATCCAGCGTTCCGAAGGTTCCGAGCGTGGAGTGCTGACTATCGAGCAGTTGCTGCTGGCGATTGACGATGCGCGCGCACATAACGAAAGCATTGTGTTCACCAATGGCTGTTTCGACATCCTGCATGCCGGTCATGTGACGTACCTGGAACAGGCGCGCGCCCAAGGCGATCGCCTGATCGTTGCGGTCAATGACGATGCTTCGGTCAGCCGATTGAAAGGCCCGGGCCGCCCGATCAACAGTGTCGACCGACGCATGGCAGTCTTGGCAGGTTTGGGCGCGGTGGACTGGGTGATCAGCTTCTCTGAAGGCACCCCGGAAAACCTGCTGGCCCAGGTCAAGCCGGACGTGCTGGTCAAGGGCGGCGACTACGCCGTCGACCAGGTCGTGGGTGCCGATCTCGTCGGCGCCTACGGTGGTAAGGTCAAAGTGCTGGGGCTGGTTGAAAACAGCTCGACCACGGCCATCGTCGAGAAGATCCGCAACAATGAGTAACGCTGATAAGTGGGTCCTGATCACCGGCGGTGCCGGCTTTATCGGTTCGCACCTGGTTGATGCCTTGCTCGCCAGCGGCTACGCCGTGCGGGTGTTGGATGACCTGTCCACCGGCAAGCGCAGCAATCTGCCGCTGGGCAACCCGCGCGTACAACTGATCGAAGGCAACGTGGCCAATGCCGAGCTGGTGGCGCAAGCCGCCGTTGGCGTGACCGCCGTGGTGCACTTGGCGGCAGTGGCCTCGGTACAGGCGTCGGTGGATGACCCGGTGAGTACTCACCAAAGCAATTTCGTCGGCACCCTGAATGTCTGCGAGGCCATGCGCAAGGCTGGGGTCAAGCGGGTAGTGTATGCCTCCAGTGCGGCGGTGTATGGCAACAACGGCGAGGGCGATTCGATTGACGAAGCGACCACCAAGGCGCCGCTGACACCCTACGCCTCCGACAAGTTGGCCGGTGAGCACTACTTTGACTTCTACCGCCGCCAGCATGGCCTGGAGCCGGTGGTTTTCCGCTTCTTCAACATCTTCGGGCCACGCCAGGATCCGTCATCGCCGTATTCCGGGGTGATCAGTATCTTCAGTGAGCGCGTGCAGCAGGGTGTGCCGATTGCCGTGTTTGGCGATGGCGAGCAGACCCGAGACTTCATGTACGTGGAAGACTTGGTGGATGTGCTGGTGCAGGCCATTGAGGCACCTGAAGCACCGCTGGGTGCGATCAACGTCGGCTGGAACCGTACCACCACGCTTAAGCAGGTGTTGCAGGCGCTGGAAGAGGTGGTGGGTCAGTTGCCCGCGATCACTTACGGGCCGGCGCGCTCGGGGGATATCCGGCATTCGCGGGCGAACAATCAGCGGCTGCTGGCGAGTTTCAAGTTGCCTGAGCCTACTCCGTTGAAGGTTGGGCTGGAGCGGTTGCTCAACGGCTGAGCACCAGATCATTCCCACGCTCTGCGTGGGAATGCATCCTGTGACGCTCGGCGTCACATTGCACAAGCGCTGACATCAGGACGCGGAGCGTCCGGGGCGGCGTTCCCACGCAGAGCGTGGGAACGATCGACGGGTATCAGCCCTTGGCTTTTTTCTTCGGCACAATCTTGCGCAACATCAGCCGCGCCTTGCCAGTCAGGCGCTTGAGCTTCGACTCCTTCTCAGGCTCAGCCAGCCCTTGCTGCCTCAGCCAATCCTTCCAACGAATCCGCTCATCGCGCACTAACCAGCCTTCCTGTTGGGCAAAACTTTCGGCCAGGTACAGGCCGCGGGTACTGGCCGGATACAGTTGGTCTTTCTTCACCGTGTACAGCTCAGCCAACGGCTGGCCGTCTTTTAGCGGCATCAGGTACAGGTCCGGGCGCTGACGGTTCAGGCGCGCCACCAACTGGTCGCCTTCGAGCCGCTCATCCACGTGAAACAGGCTGAGGGATTTGGCTTCCTTCGGCACCTCAAGACGCAAGTCATAAATCAATTGCAGCGACGCGGTCGGCAGGTGCACATAAGCCCGTGGGCGTTCGATCAATTGCATGGTCGCGCAGCGCACCGGGCGTGCGGCGCCCGACAACGGGCTCAGGCGAAATGGCAGGGCTTCGCGGTAATGCAGGGCTGCGGAGTAGGGCGCCGGTAGCCACGTGTCGTTAAAGCGCCCGCCCAGCCAGCCTTCTGGCGTTTCCAGCAAGCATTCTTCGGCAATTTCCTGGATGGCGGTGTGCAGCGGCAGGTTCAGCTCATGGGCAGGGACGTAGCCGGAGATCAGCTTGAGCACCACATCGCCACGGTCCTGGCGGCGTTGGCGCACCAGCACCCAGTAATCCTTGTTTTGCCAATGCAGGGTCAGGCGCACCGACACGCCGAGGTTCGCCAGTTCCAGGGCGAAACGCTCGGGGTCTGCCACCTCCACCGGCTTGCGCCGTTGCAGGGTCTGGGCAAAGTTGAGCGGCATGCCCACGCTCTGGTAACTCAGGCCTTCGGGGGTGGCTTCGACGTGCAGCGGCAGTGTTTTAAAGTTGCTGGGGTTTTTTCTAATGAGCGTGCGCGGCATGTCGGCTCCTTCTTGCGACGGGGTCGGCCGCGTGGGCGGCATCAGAGTTGACGAATGACCTTGGCAGCGGTCGCCACGTTATGGGCCAGGTGCAGCGGATTAATGGTCCCGACAATAGCACTGGCGACGCCCGTTTGCGCAAACAACAAGATGAAACTGGCTTGAACTGGATCCATTCCTGGCTCCAGGCACACGTGGCCGCTGGCCAGGGCCTTTTTCACCAAAATGCCCTTGCCGTGTGCGGCTGCATAATCAATGACGGCTTTCTCGCACCGTGAGTTCAGATTGTAGGTGACCATGGCGCAATCGCCTTGTTCCAGAGCCTTCACGCCGCCTTCGACGGTTTTACCGGAGAAGCCGAAACCGCGAATCTTGCCCTCTTTTTTCAGCTCCGCCAGGGTCTGGTACACCTCGCAATCGTTGAGGATATGCAAATCGTTGCCGTCGGAGTGCACCAGCACCAGGTCGATAAAATCAGTTTCAAGTCGTTTCAAGCTGCGCTCGATCGACATGCGGGTATGGGCGGCACTGAAATCGTGATGGGACACGCCATCGGCAAACTCTTCGCCGACCTTGCTGACGATCACCCAGTCCTTGCGTTGGCCGCGTAGCAGCGGCCCCAGGCGTTCTTCGCTGCGGCCATAAGCCGGTGCGGTGTCGATCAGGTTGATGCCCAACTGGCGGGCCTGGCGCAGCAACATTCGTGCTTCATCGTCATCCGGAATCTGGAAGCCGCTGGGGTATTTCACCCCTTGATCGCGGCCCAGCTTCACGGTGCCCAGGCCCAGTGGCGACACCAGCAAGCCGGTGCTGCCCAGCGGGCGATGCAGGTCGTGCAGGGTAGGCAGGCTCATGGCAACAGTTGCTCCCAGGCAGGTTGGCCCAGAGCCGGTTTTGGCAGTTCGGGCAGGGCTTCGGTAGCACGTGGGCGGATGCCGTCGCGTTCCAGGGCGCTGAGCACGCGGTCAGCGAAGTCCGGCGCCAGCGCCAGTTTGGTCGGCCAACCCACCAACAGGCGGCCCTGCTCGGCGAGGAAGGCGTTGTCGGGGCGGGACAGGCCTGATTGCAGCGGCTCGGCACGGTCGACGCGCAGGGTTGCCCACTGGGTTTGGCTCATGTCGATCCACGGCAGCAAGTGCGCCAGCTCTTTTTGCGCAGTGGCGATCTGTTCTTCAGGTGTGCGTGCCACGCCATCGGCTTCAGCGATGTCGCCGCCCATGTACCACACCCAGTTGCCATCGGCGGCCGGGTGGGTGGTGATGGTGAGGCGCGGCTTGGTGCCGCCGCCCAGGCAGTGCGCGTACAGCGGTTTGAGGCCCGGGCCTTTGGCGATGATCATATGCAGCGGGCGCTTTTGCATGGCTGGCTGGCTGAGGCCCAGTGCACTCAGCAGATCAGCCGTGCCGCCACCGGCGCTCAATACGATGCGCTGGGCGCGGATCTCGCGGCCATCCACCTTCAAGCCGACCAAGGTGTCGCCTTCCAGCAGCGGTTCGATGTGCTGCCCGGCGAGCAAACCGTCACCGGCCAATTGCGCCAGGCGTTCGATCAGGCTGGGCACATCCACGACCAACTCCGCCAGGCGATAGACCTTGCCCTTGAAGCGGCGGTCTTGCAGGGCCAGCGGCAACTCATCGCCTTTGACTTGGTCGACACGGCCACGCACGGCTTTGCTGGCGAAGAAGCTGGTGAGGTTGCCGGCGAGTGTGCCGGGCGACCACAGGTAGTGGGCCTCGGACAGCAGGCGCACGCCGGACAGGTCCAACTCGCCGTTACCGGCCAGGGCTTCGCGCCAGCGGCGCGGCATGTCGGCAATCGCTTCGGAGGCGCCGGTGAGGGCGCCGTGCAGGGCGTATTTCGCACCGCCGTGAATAATCCCTTGGGACTTCACGCTTTGCCCGCCACCCAAGGTGGCGCTTTCCACCAACACCGTGGAAAACCCCTGGCTGCGCAGGCGCGCATTGAGCCAGAGGCCGGCAACCCCGGCGCCGACAATCAGAACGTCGGTGGACATAACGGATGGCATGGGCGACCTCAGTGTTCAAGACAAGAGGCGCAGTATACAGGCTGTTGAGCGGTGATCAGTGCCCGGCGGTTTTCGAGAACAGCTGAATCACCACCACGCCCAGCACAATCAGGCCCATCCCCAGCATCGCCGGGATATCCAGCTTCTGGCCGTAGATAAACAGCGCGGCGACACTGACCATCACAATCCCCAGTCCTGCCCAGACCGCGTAGGCGATGCCCACCGGCACCGTGCGCACCACTAGGGTGAGCATCCAGAACGCTATGGCATACCCCACAATCATCAGCAGCAATGGGATCGGCGTGTTCAAGCCCTTGACGGCTTTCATGGAAACGGTCGCGACCACTTCCGAGCAAATGGCAATGGCCAAATAGAGGTAAGCGACATTCATGGGGTAATCCTCGGTGCGATGCGTGCTTGATAAGGTCGGCATTCTAACGCTTGGAAAGATGGGGTAAAGTCATTACCTATCCGATTTAAAGATGGGTTGAGCCATGAGCGTGCAGTGGAACCTGGAACAGATGCGCCTGTTTGTCAGTGTCGCCGAACAGCGTTCATTTTCGGCGGTGGCACGCGACCAGCGCAAGGCGCAATCGGCGGTGAGCAATGGCATTGCCCTGCTCGAGGCCGACCTTGGGCTGAGCCTGTTCGACCGTAGCAGTGGCCGCCAGCCGCGCCTGACCGAAGCCGGCAGTGTGTTGTTGGAAGAAGCCCGCGAAGTGTTGCGCCAGTGTGAGCGGCTCAATGGCCGCGCGTTGTCGCTGACGCGCGGCGAGGAAGCCTGCCTGCGTCTGGCCCAGGACGAAGCCATGCTGTTCCAACCGGTGCTCGACAGCCTTGAGGCACTGGCCGGGCGATATCCGCTGCTGGAAGTGCAGCTGTCCAGCGCCGCTCAGGGCGATGTGGCGCGCAAGTTGGTGGAGCGTAAGGCTGACCTGGGCTTGCTGTTCTATCACGACCAAATCCCCGAAGCCCTTGAGCGGCGTGTGGTGGGCAGTGTGGAAATGGTCACGGTGTGCGGCGTGAATCACCCGCTGGCCAAGGAGAAGTACGTGACGTGCCAGCACTTGGCGCAGTTCCGCCAGTTGCTGATGTCGACCCAGACCAGTGTCTACCCCGGCAGCGAAGCCGCCAGCCCGCTGGTATGGCGCGCCGACAGTTTCTACGTGTTGGCCGAATGGCTGATGAGTGGCCTGGGCTGGGCCTGGCTGCCGCGGCATATCGTGCAGTACCCCACTTATCAACAACAAATGGTTGAACTGGACAGCGAATGGACGCCGCCTGCGCTAGTCGTGGAGCTGGTCTGGCGCCGTGACGAACACCTGGGCCCCGCTGCGCGCTTCCTGGCCGAACGATTTGCCGAGTGCTTGCAGGCGATCGACTGAAAAAGCCGATAAACTCCGCCGCCATGAATAGAACTCTCTACAGCTGTCTGTTTTACTTGGCGCTGCCGCTGGTGGCTTTACGTTTGTGGCTGCGTGCGCGCAAGGCGCCGGCCTATGCCAAACGCATCGGCGAACGCTTTTCCTACGGCCTGCCGGTCATGCAGCCCGGTGGCATCTGGGTGCATGCCGTGTCGGTGGGCGAAAGCATCGCCGCCGCGCCGATGATTCGCGGGCTGCTGGCGCGCCATCCGACGTTGCCGATTACCGTCACCTGCATGACGCCCACCGGGTCCGAGCGCATCCAGGCGCTGTTCGCCAATGAGCCGCGCATTCAGCACTGCTACTTGCCGTACGATTTGCCCTGCGCCGCCAAGCGTTTTCTCGATCGCGTGCAACCCAAGCTGGCGGTGATCATGGAAACCGAGCTGTGGCCTAACCACATCCACGCTTGCGCCCAGCGCGGCATTCCGGTGGCGCTGGCCAACGCGCGGTTGTCGGCGCGTTCGGCCAAAGGCTATGCGCGGTTCGCCAAACTCACCGCGCCCATGCTGTCTGAAATGAGCCTGTTCGCGGTACAGACGCACACCGAAGCCCAGCGTTTCCTGAGCCTGGGCGCGCGTCCGGAAACCGTCGAAGTCACCGGTTCGATCAAGTTCGACCTGACCATCGACCCCGAGCTTGCGGTGCGCGCCGCCGCGTTGCGTGAGCAATGGGGCGCCAGCGAGCGCCCGGTGTGGATCGCGGCCAGCACCCATCAAGGCGAAGACGACGTGGTGCTGGCTGCCCATCGCCAGCTGCTCGACAGCTATCCCAATGCGCTATTGATTCTGGTGCCGCGCCATCAGGAACGTTTCGGCCCGATGTTTGAATTATGCGCGCACCAAGGATTTGCCACGGTGCGCCGCTCCAGTGGTGAGCCCGTGACCGCGCACACCTCGGTGCTGCTCGGCGACACCATGGGCGAGCTGCTGTTTCTCTACGCCCTGGCCGACAGCGCCTTTGTCGGCGGCAGCCTGGTGCCCACCGGCGGGCACAACCCGCTGGAGCCAGCAGCGCTGGCCAAGCCTGTGATCATGGGGCCGCACCTGTTCAACTTCCTCGAAATCAGCGCGATGATGCGCGAGGCGGGGGCGTTGCGTGAGGTGGATGATGCAGACGGTTTGGCCGAGGCCGTGCGGCAACTGTTCGAGCTGCCGCAGGATGCGCGCAAGATGGCAGAGGCGGGGCTTGCGGTGATGCAGGCCAACCAGGGCGCGCTCAAGCGCTTGCTGGATGGCTTGGACAGGCTGATCAATCACTGACCCAACCTGATCCAAATGTGGGAGCTGGCTTGCCTGCGATAGCATCACCCAGGTGTAACTGATACACCGCGGTGCCTGCATCGCAGCCAAGCCAGCTCCCACATTGGTTTTGCGCTGTGCTTAGTAGCCGGGGCGGGCCTTTAGCTGCTCGGCGGCCGCTTTGGCCAGGTCAGGCGGCAGGAAGTCCTTGTCCGGGTTGTAATCAGCCTTGAGGTAACGCGACAGGTCCTGCAAATCCCCAGGGTTCAACGTGCCCGCGGCCTGCTTCAAGCGCAGGTTGTCGAGGATGTAGTCGTAGCGGCTGTTGTTGTAGTTGCGCACCGACGAGTAGAGCTGGCGCTGCGAGTCCAGCACGTCGACGATGTTGCGCGTGCCCACCTGATAACCGATCTCCGTGGCTTCCACCGCGCTCTGGTTCGAGATGATTGACTGGCGGCGTGCCTGTACCTGTTCCACATCGGTGTTCACCGCGCGGTGCAGGTTGCGGGTGTTTTCCACCACTTGGCGGCGCAGGCCTTCGCGTTGCTGCTCGCTCTGATCGAGGCGCGAATAGGATTCGCGCACTTGCGAGCTGGTGAGGCCGCCGCTGTAGATCGGGATGTTCAGGCGCAGGCCGATGGTGCGTTGCGATACATCACCGCCGTAAGGGATCGGCAGTTGGTTGGGGTTGCTGAAACCCAGCGCGTCGTTGTCACCCTTTTCGTATTGCGCCACGGCGTCGAGGGTCGGCAAATGGCCGGCCTTACGCTGGCGCAGGGTTTCTTCGGCGGCGGTGACCGCGTAGTTGCTGGCCAGCAGGTTGAGGTTCTGGCGGCCGGCGGTTTCGACCCAGGCCTTGGCGTCATTCGGCGCCGGCGGCAGCACCGGCAGCGTGTGCACGATGCCCTGGATGGCGTTGTACTCTCGGTTGGTCAGGGTGATCAGCGCTTCGAAGGCGTCGTCCACCTGGCGCTGGGCGACGATGCGGTTGGCGCGCGCGGTGTCGTAGCTGGCCTGGGATTGCAGCACGTCGGTCTTGTCCGACAGGCCCACGTCAAAGCGTTCGTTGGACTGGTCGAGCTGGCGCTTGAAGGCGTTTTCTTCGGCCTTGGTCGAGGCCAGGTTGTCCTGGGCGCGCAGCACGGCGAAGTAGTTCTCGGCGCTTTGCAGGATCAGGTTCTGTTCGGTAGCCGACAGTTGCAGCGAGGCTTGTTCGTTGACGGCTTCGGCGGCTTGCAGCTGGAACCAGCGGTCGGCGCGGAACAGCGGCTGGCTCAAGGTCGCACGCCAGGAGTGGGCGTCACGGTTGGCGGTGGCCGCCGGTTGGTTGATCTGGGTGCGCACGTTGTTGCTGTCGGCGCCGGCCGACAAGTTCGGCAGCAAGCCGGCGCGGGCCTGGGGCACCACTTCTTTTTGCGCGCCATATTGGGCGCGGGCGGCGGCCAGGTCGGCGTTGTTGTTCACCGCTTCTTGGTAGACGCTGACCAAATCGGTGTTGGCGGACAAGGGCGCTTCAGCTGCCCAGACCATTCCATTGGTCGCACAAGACACGGCAAGAGCCAGTGAGAGTTTGCGCAGCATGAGGCGATCCCTAGTGTGAATATTACGGCGATAATTTAGCGCCCAAGGCTAAGGCTGGCCATTCCTGGCGTCAAGCATTGTGGCAGTGCCCGAGTGTAGTGGCGCTGACCCGGCGCAACAATCCCGCAATCACGCCATTCATCACGCTGAATGCACCGCTATTGGCAATTTGCCCACGCCATGGTCTAGACTGGCCGCGTTCTTGTCGGGGTGCCTTGTTGGAAGGCTGAGATCGGTAAATACCGGATCCCGTTGAACCTGATCAGGTTAGCGCCTGCGTAGGGAACAAGATTTCTCGTCACCCGGCGAGTCCTCTTGTGCTTCGTCCGGGATGTTGTTCGACAATCGAACAGCTCTTGTGCGTCAAGCACAGCACTGGTTTCAGTGCGTCCATCCGTCACAGGTTCGCTCCGACAAAAATCCACCACCTGGATAGTTGGAGAGCCCGTGATGAGCACAGAAATAAAAAGTACAAAACTGAAAAACACCGTGCACTTGAGTGAGTCGGCCAAGGTCGATTCCGGTTCCGTGCAGCCGTTTACCCGCTCGCAAAAAATCTATGTGCAAGGCACTCGGCCAGACATCCGCGTACCGATGCGGGAAATCAGTCTTGACGTGACACCCACCGATCTCGGTGGCGAAATCAACGCCCCCGTGGTGGTCTACGATACCTCCGGCCCTTATACCGACCCGAACGTCATCATTGATGTGCGCAAAGGCTTGGCCGATATCCGTTCGCCATGGATTGAGGAGCGCGGTGACACCGAGCGCCTGGCAGGCCTGAGCTCCCACTACGGTCGGGAGCGCCTCAACGATCCGGAGCTGGCGTCGCTGCGTTTTGCCCACTTGCAAAACCCTCGCCGAGCCAAGGCCGGCGCCAACGTCAGCCAGATGCACTACGCGCGCAAAGGCATCATCACGCCGGAGATGGAATTCGTCGCCATCCGCGAAAACATGAAGCTTGAAGAAGCTCGCGCCAACGGCCTGCTTGAGCAGCAACACCCTGGCCACAGCTTCGGCGCCAGCGTGCCGAAAATTATCACGCCCGAATTTGTACGCGAAGAAATCGCCCGTGGCCGCGCAATCATCCCGGCCAACATCAACCACACCGAATTGGAACCGATGATCATTGGCCGTAACTTCCTGGTGAAGATCAACGGCAACATCGGCAACAGCGCCCTGGGTTCGTCCATTGAAGAAGAAGTGGCGAAAATGACCTGGGGGATTCGCTGGGGTTCGGACAACATCATGGACTTGTCCACCGGCAAGCACATCCACGAAACCCGCGAGTGGATCATCCGCAACTCGCCAGTGCCGATCGGTACTGTGCCGATCTACCAGGCCCTGGAAAAAGTCGGCGGCGCCGCCGAAGACCTGACCTGGGAGTTGTTCCGCGACACCCTGATCGAACAGGCCGAGCAGGGCGTTGACTACTTCACCATCCACGCCGGCGTGTTGCTGCGCTACGTGCCGCTGACCGCCAAACGCGTCACTGGCATCGTGTCCCGTGGCGGTTCGATCATGGCCAAGTGGTGCCTGGCGCACCACAAAGAGAACTTTGCCTACACGCATTTCGAAGAAATCTGCGAAATCATGAAGGCCTATGACGTTAGCTTCTCCCTCGGCGACGGCCTGCGCCCTGGCTCGATTGCCGACGCCAACGACGCCGCGCAATTCGGTGAGCTGGAAACTCTGGGCGAACTGACCAAGATCGCCTGGAAGCACGACGTGCAAACCATGATCGAAGGCCCCGGCCACGTGCCGATGCAACTGATCAAGGAGAACATGGACAAGCAGTTGGAATGCTGCGACGAGGCGCCGTTCTACACCCTCGGCCCGTTGACCACCGACATTGCGCCGGGCTACGACCACATCACCTCGGGCATCGGCGCGGCGATGATCGGCTGGTTCGGTTGCGCCATGCTCTGCTACGTCACGCCTAAGGAACACCTGGGCTTGCCGAACAAGGATGACGTGAAGACCGGGATCATCACCTACAAGATCGCCGCACATGCGGCCGACTTGGCCAAGGGGCACCCGGGTGCGCAGATTCGCGATGACGCCTTGAGCAAGGCGCGCTTCGAGTTCCGCTGGGAAGACCAGTTCAATCTCGGCCTGGACCCAGACACGGCGCGGTCGTACCACGATGAAACCTTGCCGAAGGACTCGGCCAAGGTCGCGCATTTCTGCTCGATGTGTGGGCCGAAATTCTGCTCGATGAAAATCACCCAGGAAGTGCGTGAGTACGCGGCCAACCAGCGTATTGAAGCGGTGGATGTGGACGTGGCCAAGGGCTTGGCCGAGCAGGCGCAGCGGTTCAAGCAGGAAGGGAGTCAGTTGTACAAGAAGGTCTGACACCCACGATCGTTCTCACGCTCTGCGTGGGAATGCATCCAGTGACGCTCCGCGTCACAAAGGCGGACGCAGAGCGTCCATAGCGGCATTCCCACGCAGAGCGTGGGAACGATCATGCCCCTCAGAGATAACACCCTTGAGCATTCAACCGAGTACCTACTCTCCTGATATAGCGGTGCCGAGCGACAAACGCGTGTTCGGCGCCCGCGACCTGTTTTCCCTGTGGTTTTCCCTCGGCATCGGCCTGATGGTCCTGCAAACCGGCGCCTTGCTTGCACCGGGCCTGGGCTTGTCCGGTTCGTTGCTGGCGATTTTCCTCGGCACCCTGGTCGGTGTGCTGTTGCTGGCCGCCGTCGGCGTGATTGGCAGCGACACCGGCCTGTCGGCCATGGCCGCGCTCAAGCTTAGCCTCGGTGCCAAGGGCGCCAGCCTGCCGGCGCTGCTGAACTTGCTGCAACTGATCGGTTGGGGCTCGTTCGAAATCATCGTGATGCGCGATGCCGCCAGCGTGTTGGGCACACGAGCCTTCAGCGAAGGCAGCCTATTGGCCAGCCCTTTACTGTGGACGCTGTTTTTCGGCGGCTTGGCGACGCTGCTCGCCGTCAGTGGCCCGCTGACGTTTGTGCGCCAGATCCTGCGCAAATGGGGCATATGGCTGTTGCTGGCCGCCTGCCTGTGGCTGACCTGGAACCTGTTCGCCAAGGCCGACCTGGCTGCACTGTGGGCCACGGCCGGTGACGGCTCGATGCCGTTTGCGGTGGGGTTTGATATCGCCATCGCCATGCCGCTGTCGTGGTTGCCGCTGATCGCCGACTACTCGCGCTTCGGCAAGCGCGCCAAAAATGTCTTCGGCGGCACCGCCCTTGGCTTCTTTATCGGCAATTTCTGGCTGATGAGCCTGGGCGTGGCTTACACGCTGGCGTTTGCGCCAAGTGGCGAGGTGAATGCGTTGTTGCTGGCGCTGGCGGGTGCGGGCCTGGGCATTCCGCTGTTGCTGATCCTGTTGGACGAGTCGGAAAATGCCTTTGCCGATATTCACTCGGCGGCGGTGTCCAGCGGGATTTTGCTGCGTTGGAAGGTCGAGCACCTGGCGCTGGCCATCGGTGTGATTTGCACCCTGATCGCCTGCTTTGCACCGTTGGCGCAGTACCAGAACTTCCTCCTGCTGATTGGCTCAGTGTTTGCGCCGTTGTTCGGCGTGGTGCTGGTGGATCACTTTATCCTGCGCCGCCGTGGCCAGAGCGCGGTCGCCCACCTGCAAAGGCCAGCGCTGGTGGCCTGGCTGGGCGGCATCGCTACGTATCACGTGCTGGCAAACCTGTATCCGGACATCGGCGCAACCCTGCCGGCGCTGGTGCTGGCAGGGCTGTTGCAACTGATCTTGGGCCGGGCCTTCAGTGGCGCGCGGGCGCCAGTTCAGGCTTGAGTACGCCGGTGAGGCGCGCATAGGGGATGGTCATTTCGATCAGCCCCAATGCGTAAGGCGCAATGGTCGACACGTTGTACTTGAGCACCACGCCGCTGCTGGTCAGGGCGATGTTCGGGGTTTTCTGGAACGGCCAGTTCTTCACGAACGCCGGGTCACGGTCCATCTGCGAGTTGATCAGCCAGCTGTTGTGGGCGACTTTGGCGGCGTTCCAGAACGCTTGCTCCTGGCCCGGCAACAGCATGTCGTTCAGGCTTAGCTCTTTGTGCAGCACGCGTGAGTAGTTGATGAAACCACGGCCGGGCTGGCCTTGGGCGACACCCGTGTCGAGGTAGCTGGAGACTTCAATGATCACCAGTCCGTCATGCTGCTCACGTACCTTGGCCTGCAAGTACATGCTGTGGCGGTCGGCAGACTCGCGCAGGAACGTGTCCCGGTAAGCGTTCAGGGTCGGCGGCACGCTGGCGCCGGGGGTGGTTCGGGTCATCTGCAGCAGGCGTTGTTCCACCAGGCTGTCGAGCTGCGGCTCGCTGGGGAAGTGCACGGTATCAATGTTCACTAACGGGCAGTCGGGGCTGCCGCAGCCAGGCTTGATCTGCTCAGAGGCATCTTGTTGGGTGTCCAGCGGCTTGAGGTAGCTTGGCTGGAACAGGCTCTGGCAAGCACCCAGGGTCAAGGCAATACAGGCCATGGAGGCGATTTTTAAAAGCGACATGTGCGTCCTTCGGAAATCGATGGAAAGCGAAAAAGAGTAGCGCTTCGACTGCGAACAAAGCCGTCAGTTCGCCACTAAGCTGATTAGAGTGAGTTTGACGCTCGCCGTCTATCTCGGCAACTGCAAAGGGGCTGCACCAACCGGCATGGGCGCGTTAGGATGGCGCCAATTGCACGGCCTTAACGAGGAAGAATATGACGGACATTGCCAAATCGACGCCGAACACCATCGAGATTGTTCAGCGCGACAATGCCTACAAGGGCTTCTACAAGCTCGATCGCGTGCAGCTGCGCCACGAAAAATTCGATGGCGGCATGAGCCGGGTGATCAATCGCGAAGTCTTCGTTCGTCATGACGCAGTGTGCGTGCTGCCTTATGATCCGCAGCGCGATGAAGTGGTGCTGATCGAGCAATTCCGTGTCGGCGCTATGGGCCGTACCGACAACCCTTGGTTGATTGAAATGGTCGCTGGCCTGATCGACAAGGATGAAGAGCCGGAGGAGGTTGCGCACCGCGAAGCCGAGGAGGAAGCTGGGCTGACATTCTCCGCGCTGTGGCCGATCACTAAATATTTCCCGTCGCCCGGTGGCAGTACTGAATTCGTGCACTTGTACCTGGGCCGCTGCGACAGCGCCGGGGCGGGTGGCGTCCATGGACTGGAAGAAGAGGCAGAAGATATCCGCGTCACCACCTGGGCGTTCGAAGATGCCCTGCAGGCGGTGCGTGACGGCAAAATTTCCAACGCAGCCAGCATTATCGCCCTGCAATGGCTTGCGCTTAATCGCGCGGAAGTGAGGGGGTTATGGCAGTAAAGGCACGGGAACGTTATCGAGTCGACCTGATCGGGTTGCAAGCCGCCTGCGAGGCCAACTATGCGCGGCTGATGCGCTTGCTCCCCGACATGCGCCACACGCCCGAGGCGCGGCGCATTGCGGTGACCCACGGCGACCAGATGCTCGGCGTGCTGAACTTGGAGGTCATCGTCAACTGCCCGTACACCACCACCTTGCGCGTGCGCCAGGAGCACAGTCTACCGTGGCTGCCGGTGCCGCAACTGGAAGTGCAGGTTTACCACGATGCGCGCATGGCCGAAGTGATCAGCGCCGAACATGCGCGACGCTTTCGCAGCATCTATCCTTACCCGAACGTGTTCATGCACCAGCCCGATGAGAAAGCACAGCTCAATGTGTTCCTCGGTGAATGGTTGAGCCACTGCCTGGCCTTAGGTCATGAGTTCGAAGTCGTGCGGTAGATGTGAACTGCATCTGCTTCCTTGGGTTTCCTCTTTGTGTCCTGCCCCAGCATAATCGCGCCAAACGTCCATTTCCTGTGATTGTCTTGGGAGAGCGCCTTGTCCCGCGTATCCACCGTGAACCCTGATGCGCCGGCGCTGCTGGTGCAATTGTCCGACAGCCACCTGTTTGCCGAGGCCGATGGCACGCTGCTGGGTATGAACACCCGCGAAAGCCTGCAGCGGGTGATCGAGTTGGTGCGCGAGCAGCAGCCGCACATCGATTTAGTGCTGGCCACGGGGGACTTGTCCCAGGACGGCACGCTTGAGTCCTATCAACAGTTTCGCGACCTGACCCGGCAGATCGACGCCCCGGCGCGCTGGATCCCCGGTAACCACGATGAGCCGCAGATCATGGCGCATGCCGCTGTGCACAGTGATCTGCTGGAGCCGGTGGTCGACATCGGTAACTGGCGCGTCACCCTGCTCGACTCCGCCGTGCCCGGCTCGGTGCCGGGCTACCTGCAAGACCAGCAACTGCAATTGCTTGCCCAAGCCTTGAGCGAAGCGCCGGGCCAGCACCATCTGGTGTGCTTTCACCATCACCCAGTGCCCATCGGGTCTGCGTGGATGGAGCCGATCGGGCTGCGTAACCCCGAGGCCTTGTTTGCCGTGCTCGACCGCTTCCCGCAGGTCAAGGCCGTGCTCTGGGGCCATGTGCACCAGGAGATCGACCGCGACCGCAACGGCGTGCGCCTGCTGGCGTCGCCGTCTACCTGTATCCAGTTCGCGCCGGGCAGCGAGGATTTCAAGGTCAGCGAGCAAGCGCCGGGTTACCGGTGGCTGCGCCTGCATGCCGACGGACGGTTAGAGACCGGGGTAGAGCGGGTCAAAGGCTTTGCGTTCACCATCGATTACGGCAGCAACGGCTATTAAACGCTGCAAACACAGATCAAAATGTGGGAGCTGGCTTGCCTGCGATTGCGGTATGCCGGTTAACCAATGTGTGACTGATACACCGCCATCGCAGGCAAGCCAGCTCCCACAGTGGATCTTCTGTGTCCTTTAGATAGAGGGCCTCACACACCCCTGCGATCCCTGTAAACTGCGCCTCTTTGGCTGACGCACGGAGAGCCCGGCATGTCTGCTTCGATCTTGTATATCCACGGTTTCAACAGCGCGCCTGCGTCCAACAAGGCCAGCCAGTTGAGCACCGTGATGGACAGCCTCGGCCTGGCCGACCAATTACGCGTGCCGGCCCTGCATCACCATCCGCGTCAGGCGATTCCTCAATTGGAGGAAGCCATTGAGCAACTGGGGCGGCCACTGCTGGTAGGTAGCTCACTCGGCGGCTACTATGCAACCCATCTTGCCGAACGCCATGGCCTCAAGGCGCTGCTGGTCAACCCGGCGGTCAGCCCGCATCGGATGTTTGACGGTTACCTGGGCACCCAGAAGAACCTCTACACCGATGAAACCTGGGAACTGACCCACGACCACGTCGAGGCCCTGGCCGAACTGGAAGTGCCGGCTCCGCAGGACGCCTCGCGTTACCAGGTATGGTTGCAAACCGGGGATGAAACCCTGGACTATCGCCTCGCCCAGCAGTATTACCGGGCCTGTGCTTTACGCATCCAGGCCGGTGGCGACCACGGTTACCAGGGCTTTGCCCAGCAAATACCGGCCATGTTGAGCTTTGCCGGCATTGGCGCAGATCAGTATCAATCCTTCGATTTTTCTTCACTGTAAGAATCGCAGGTTACTTTTTAATCGAACGACTCACGACGAGACCCCATGGCCACTCCCAGCGCTAGCTCTTATAACGCCGACGCCATCGAAGTCCTCTCGGGCCTCGACCCGGTGCGTAAACGCCCAGGCATGTACACCGACACCAGCCGGCCGAACCACCTTGCCCAGGAAGTCATCGACAACAGCGTCGACGAAGCCTTGGCCGGGCACGCCAAGTCAGTGCAAGTCATCCTGCACGCCGACCATTCCCTGGAAGTGTCCGACGATGGTCGCGGCATGCCGGTGGACATCCACCCCGAAGAGGGTGTGTCGGGCGTCGAGCTGATCCTCACCAAGCTGCACGCCGGCGGCAAGTTCTCCAACAAGAACTACCAGTTCTCCGGTGGCTTGCACGGTGTGGGTATTTCTGTGGTCAACGCCCTGTCGAACCATGTGCGGGTCAAGGTCAAGCGCGACGGCAACGAGTACCAGATGACCTTCGCCGATGGCTACAAAGCCACCGACCTGGAAGTGATCGGCACCGTTGGCAAGCGCAACACCGGCACCAGCGTGTACTTCGCGCCGGACCCGAAATACTTCGATTCCCCCAAATTCTCCATCAGCCGCCTCAAGCACGTGCTCAAGGCCAAGGCTGTGTTGTGCCCGGGCTTGCTGGTCAGCTTTGAAGACAAAGGCACCGGCGAGAAGGTCGAGTGGCATTACGAAGACGGCCTGCGCTCCTACCTGGAAGACTCCGTCAGCGACTTCGAGCGCCTGCCCAACGAGCCGTTCTGCGGCAGCCTGGCCGGCAATAAAGAAGCCGTCGACTGGGCGCTGCTGTGGTTGCCCGAAGGTGGCGACAGCGCGCAGGAAAGCTACGTCAACCTGATCCCGACCGCCCAGGGCGGCACCCACGTCAACGGTTTGCGCCAAGGCTTGCTGGATGCCATGCGCGAATTTTGCGAATACCGCAGCCTGTTGCCACGCGGCGTGAAGCTGGCGCCGGAAGACGTGTGGGAGCGCATCGCGTTCGTGCTGTCGATGAAAATGCAGGAGCCGCAATTCTCCGGCCAGACCAAAGAACGCCTGTCGTCCCGCGAGGCCGCAGCGTTTGTCTCCGGTGTGGTCAAGGATGCGTTCAGCCTGTGGCTCAACGAGCACCCGGAACTGGGCCTGGCCCTGGCGGAACTGGCGATCAACAACGCCGGCCGTCGCCTCAAAGCCAGCAAAAAGGTCGAGCGCAAGCGCATTACGGCTGGCCCGGCACTGCCGGGCAAACTGGCCGATTGCGCCGGCCAAGACCCGATGCGTTCCGAGCTGTTCCTGGTGGAAGGTGACTCCGCCGGTGGTTCCGCCAAGCAAGCGCGGGACAAGGAATTCCAGGCGATCCTGCCGTTGCGCGGCAAGATCCTCAACACTTGGGAAGTCGATGGCAGCGAAGTCCTGGCCAGCCAGGAAGTGCACAATATCGCGGTGGCCATCGGTGTCGATCCAGGCTCGGCTGATATTGCCCAACTGCGCTACGGCAAGATCTGCATCCTCGCCGACGCCGACTCCGACGGTTTGCACATTGCCACCTTGCTATGTGCGCTGTTCGTCCAGCACTTCCGCCCATTGGTGGATGCCGGTCATGTCTACGTCGCCATGCCGCCGCTGTACCGTATCGACCTGGGCAAAGAGATTTTCTACGCCCTGGACGAAGCCGAGCGCGATGGCATCCTCGACCGCCTGGTCGCCGAAAAAAAACGCGGCAAGCCACAGGTCACGCGATTTAAAGGCCTGGGTGAGATGAACCCGCCGCAGTTGCGCGAAACCACCATGGACCCGAACACGCGGCGCCTGGTGCAGTTGACCCTGGAAGACTTCGCCGGCACCTCGGAAATGATGGACATGTTGCTGGCGAAGAAGCGTGCACCGGATCGCAAAGCCTGGCTGGAATCCAAAGGTAACCTGGCCGAGGTTCTAGGCTGATGCGCACAGGTTTCGCCCTGGCGATCCTGATGTTGAGCGGGTTGGCGGCCACCGAGGTGGTTGCCGCGCCCGTGGCAGAACTCAAACTCGTGTCCGAGCACCCGGTGGACGGCATGCGCGGTGGTAACCTCTCGGGCCTGGCCTTGTGTGGCAAGGACCTGTGGACGGTTTCCGACCGCGATGACGACCAGATCTACCGCCTTGATATCAGCGCGCCGACCTGGCAAGCCGAAGCGGTGAAGATCGACGTGCCGCCGGTGCCCGAGTCCGGCTTGCCCTGGGGTTTGCGTTCGCGCACCAAGGCTGCTTCGTTTATTCGCGGTGGCGACCTGGATTTTGAAGGCATCACCTGTGATGCCGTCGGCAACCGTTACATCGTCAGCGAAGCCCACGCGGCCGTGCTGCAGGTACCGGTGAGTGGTGCGCCTGAGTGGTTGAAAATCGCCCCTGGCATGGTGCGTGAAGCCCGTGCCAGCGGCATGTTGCTGCATTTTAATGCGTTGTTTGAAGGCCTGACGGTGAACCCGCAAGGCACTCAGATTTGGTTGGCGGCAGAGCGTGAGCGGCGTGGCTTGATCTCGATCAAGCGCGGGCAGAGCGTCTGGGATTGTGAGGGCCCCTGTGTGTTGTTGAGCGAGGCCGGCCAGGAAGTGCAGCCGGCGCAGTTCACCAACGCCAAGGCGGTGTCCAAGGACTTTGCCGACCTGGCGCTGTTCAACGGCAAGCTGTTTACCCTGGAGCGCAATGCGTTCCAGATTTGCCGGCGCGATGCGGTCACAGCCAAAGTCGAGCTGTGCTGGTCGTTTGCCGACGAAACCCTGACGCCGAACCGGCGCTATCCCCAGCCCTACGGCCTGGCCGAAGCCCTGGTGGTGGATGCTGACGGTGCGTGGTTGGGCATCGACAATAATTTTGGCCCACGTGCCGATGGTGAAAAACGGCCTGTGGTCTATCGTTTCGCCGCCCCTGCCGGTGGCTGGAGCGCCCAGCCATGAGTGCACAACCGCCCGGCAAGCGTGCCGGACGTGTATTGATGTTTTTGGCATGGGGGGCCGGACTGTTTTTGGCCACACGTTTTTTTGGGCAATGGGAAGCGCGTCAGGAAAACCCCAATGCCGTGGTGACCTCGGAGCAACACGAGGGTTACATCGAAGTGAAATTGCTGGGCAACGGCCAAGGGCATTTTGTTGCCAGCGGCCAGATCAACGGGCAGCCGGTGGAGTTTATGCTCGACACCGGCGCGACCGATGTGGCGGTTCCGGCCGAATTGGCTGACCGCCTCGGACTTAAACGTGGCTTGCCGGTGACCTTGAGCACCGCCAACGGGCGTAGCCAGGGCTACCGTACCCACCTCGATCGCCTGAAACTGGGCGATATCGTCCTGCAGGACGTCCGCGCACTAGTGGCGCCGGGCTTGGACGGGGAACAGGTGTTGCTGGGCATGAGTGCATTGAAACAACTTGAATTTACCCAGCGCAGCGGCACATTGCTGCTGCGCCAGACCAAATAATGATGAGGCCCGCATGAGTGACATCCTCGCAGACAGCTTAGATGGCGTAGAACGCCGGTCGCTGGCTGACTTCACCGAAAGTGCCTACCTCAACTACTCCATGTACGTGATCATGGACCGTGCCTTGCCGCATATCGGCGACGGCCTGAAGCCCGTACAACGGCGCATTATCTACGCCATGAGTGAGTTGGGCCTGGACGCTGATTCCAAGCACAAGAAGTCGGCGCGTACCGTCGGTGACGTGCTCGGTAAGTTCCACCCGCACGGCGACTCGGCGTGCTACGAAGCCATGGTGCTGATGGCCCAGCCGTTCAGCTACCGCTACACGCTGGTAGACGGCCAGGGTAACTGGGGTGCGCCGGATGATCCCAAGTCTTTCGCCGCCATGCGTTACACCGAAGCGCGCTTGTCGCGGTATTCGGAAGTGCTGCTCAGCGAATTGGGCCAGGGCACCGCGAACTGGGGCCCGAACTTCGACGGCACGTTGGAGGAGCCTTTGGTGTTGCCGGCACGTTTGCCGAATATCCTGCTCAATGGCACCACCGGCATTGCGGTCGGCATGGCCACCGACGTGCCGCCGCATAACCTGCGCGAAGTCGCCGCCGCCTGCGTGCGCTTGCTGGATGAGCCCAAGGCCACGGTCGAGCAGCTCTGCGAGCATATCCAGGGCCCGGACTACCCGACCGAAGCGGAAATCATCACGCCGCGCGCCGACCTGCTGAAGATGTACGAAACCGGCAAGGGCTCGGTGCGTATGCGCGCCGTGTACCACATCGAAGACGGCGACATTATCGTCACCGCGCTGCCGCACCAGGTGTCTGGCGCCAAGGTGTTGGAGCAAATCGCCGCGCTGATGCAGGCCAAACCGTCGAAACTGCCGCAAGTTGCCGACCTGCGTGACGAGTCCGACCACGAAAACCCATGCCGTATCGTGATCATCCCGACCAACAGCCGGGTCGACCACGAAGTACTGATGCAGCACCTGTTTGCCAGCACCGACCTGGAGTCCAGCTACCGGGTCAACGTCAACATCATCGGCCTGGACGGCAAGCCGCAGCTGAAAAACCTGCGCAACTTGCTGGTGGAGTGGCTGGAGTTCCGCGTACAGACCGTGCGCCGCCGCCTGCAATTCCGCCTCGACAAGGTCGAGCGTCGCCTGCACCTGTTGGACGGTTTGCTGATTGCTTACCTCAACCTGGACGAAGTGATCCATATCATTCGTACCGCCGAGCACCCGAAAGCCGAGCTGATCGCGCGTTTCGAGCTGAGCGAGATCCAGGCCGACTACATCCTCGATACCCGCTTGCGTCAGTTGGCGCGACTGGAAGAGATGAAGTTGCGTGACGAGCAGGATGCACTGCTCAAGGAACAAGCCAAGCTGCAAGCCCTGCTGGGCAGCGAAGCCAAGCTCAAGAAGCTGGTGCGCACCGAGCTGATCAAAGACGCAGAGACCTATGGTGATGACCGTCGGTCGCCAATCGTTCAGCGCGCTGAAGCGAAAGCTCTGACAGAAACCGAACTGTTGCCTAACGAAAAAATTACCGTCGTTCTGTCGGAAAAGGGTTGGGTTCGTTCCGCCAAAGGGCATGATATTGACGCCACTGGCCTCTCGTACAAGGCCGGTGATGGCTTCAAGACCGCTGCCGCCGGGCGTTCCAACCAGTTTGCGGTGTTTATCGACTCCACCGGGCGGAGCTATTCGGTGCCGGCGCATACCTTGCCGTCGGCCCGTGGCCAGGGCGAGCCGCTGACCGGGCGGCTCACACCGCCACCGGGGGCGAGTTTCGAGTGCGTGCTGCTGCCGGACGACGATTCGCTGTATGTGATCGCCTCCGACGCGGGTTACGGGTTTGTGGTCAAGGGTGAAGACCTGCAGGCCAAGAACAAGGCGGGCAAGGCGTTGTTGAGCCTGCCGAACAACGCCAAGGTGATCCTGCCGCGTACGGTGGAAGACCGTGAGAGCAACTGGCTGGCGTCGGTGACCACCGAAGGGCGTTTGCTGGTGTTCAAGATCAGTGACCTGCCGCAGTTGGGCAAAGGCAAGGGCAACAAGATTATTGGGATTGCTGGGGATCGAGTTGCCAGTCGCGAAGAGTACGTGACCGACATCGCCGTGATCCCGGAAGGCTCAACCTTGGTGCTCCAGGCCGGTAAACGCACACTGTCGCTGCGCCCCGACGACCTGGAACATTACAAGGGTGAACGTGGCCGTCGCGGTAACAAATTACCGCGTGGCTTCCAGCGAGTGGATGCGTTACTGGTGGAAACACCCGTTTGAAGCGAATTAGAGCCCTCGATCTACGATTTAACGCGTAGATCGACGCTTTCGCGCTGGAGTCATGGCGAATATTCACGGATGATATGCCCTTTCCAGCGCCGGCGTGGCCGAGCGTGTTTAGGTTATTTTTAGTATTACATTGTGGTTCGCCTTGTGGCAGCCACCTGGATGGGATGATGACTGCTCCACGCCTTCCTCTATTTTTGATGCTCGCTGGCCTTTTGGGGCTGGCGGGTTGCAGCACGCACCAACCGGTGTCGCTGTACCAGCTGGACAGCGGAAGTCCGGCTCAGCCAGCACAAACCGCTGGCATGGCCGTATTGTTGGGCCCGGTAGTCGTTGCTGACTACCTGCAACGCGAAACCCTGCTGCAACGTCAGAACGACGGCAGCCTGCAAGGTTCCACCGATGGTCGTTGGGCGGGCAGCTTGTCGTCCGATATCAACCAACTGATGTTGCGCCAGGTGGCGGGCCAGTTGGACAGCCAGCGTGTGGTGCTCGCGCCTGCGCCGACCGGCTTCACGCCGGATGTGCAGGTATTGCTGACGATTACCCGACTCGACTCGGGTACTTCGCAGCCGGCGATCCTGGATGCACAGTGGCGCTTGATCGACCGCCGTGGCCAAGTGCGCGATAACCGCATTGTGCACCTGCAGGAAGAGCACGCTGGCACCACCGCGTCTCAGGTCCAGGCCCAGGGCGTGTTGTTGCAGCATCTGGCTCAGCAGTTGTCGGTGGCGCTCAAACCGTTGGCCAACCAGCCTTCGGTCGCCGAGGCGCCGCGCAAACAGGCTCCAGCACAGTCCAAACCGGCAGCGCCGGAAAAGCCGAAGATGCCGATGGCTACGCCGATTCGTACGGATATGGAAGTGTTCAGGTTTTGATCTGAAACCGACTCACAAAAAAGGCCCGCTTACTCAGCGGGCCTTTTTGTTTGATCGTTCCCACGCTCTGCGTGGGAATGCAGCCTGTGGCGCTCTGCGTCACCCTTGTACATGGCTTGGGCCTGGCAGGACGCGGAGCGTCCCAAGAGGCGTCCCACGCAGAGCGTGGGAGCGATCATTGGTCTAGCAGTGTTATTCAGGCTTGTTGCGGGTCTCATGCATGCGTGCCAACTGCCGCTCCAGCATCGACGGATACGGCTCCATCAGCCGCTCCACGCAGCTCGCGCCTTCAGGGCTGGCAATCGGGCGGATACGCGCGCGTTGACGGATCAACGTGTCTTCGCTGATCTTGCGCTCCACCAGCAGCAGGTTGCGACTGTGTTGCGACAAGGCCAGCGCGTCCTGGGCGATTTCGGTGAGCAGTAGGTCGATCTGGCTCATGCCGAACAGATCATCGCCCACCGTCAGGCCGAGCTGCAGTTGCAAGGTGATGCCGCTGTCGGCCACTTCAATCTGCAGGGCGTGGCCCAAGGCGCGCAACAACTCGCCGCAGCAGATTGCATTAGTCAGATAATCTTCGCCGCTGTCTTCGCTGTGGAACAGCATCAACGTGCTGCCATCGTTCAGGGTGTGCAGCTCGCTCTGATACAGCGAAGCAGCCTGGTCCAGGCAGTCGCGGTAGCGTTCTAGCAACTCCGTCAGGCGGGCGCGGGGCAGGCGACGCAGTTGGTCCTGGGCACCCAGTTGCACGGCCAAGACGGCGCTGTGCTGGGGTTCGCTGCTCTTCACTGGCGCAGGCTTGGGAGCGACGGCAGGGGCGGCGGCCGACGTGTCGCGCAAATCGGAGAACGGGTCTTCATCGTCCAGTTCATCTTCTTCGGCCCTGATCGCCTGGCGTGTCGCGGGCTTGAGGCCGGCCACCGGCGCGCTTTCGTCAAAGCCCGGGTCGCGCAGGTCGCGCACTTCAAACTCGGGTTCGTCGTCGTAATCGGTGTCGTCGTACTCAGGCTCGGGTTCAACCTCGGGCACCACCGGTTCCGGGGCGAAGCTGGCGTGGAGTTGGCGGGCGAGGTCGCCGATTTCATCCTGACGATCAGTGGCCGGGGTGTGTTCGTCGATATCGCGCAGCCAGATGCGCAGTTGCATCAGCGGCGTGGAGATATGCCGACCCAGGCGCAAGCTCAAGGCCAGGGCCAATGCCAGCAAAATGGCGCTGAGGATGCCCATGCTCTGCAGGCTGATGGTCATCGGCTGCTGGAACTGCTGCATGTCGAGGCTGATGCGCAGTTGGCCGGCTTTCACATCCTGAAACGTGATATTGCTCTGATACAGGCCTTCGGCTTCACCCAGCAGGCCGTTTTTCGGGCGTTGCCCGGCTTCGGCCATGATCCGGTTGTCCACGCTATAGATAGCCGCGTGGGCCACCAGCGGGTTCTTGGTCAGGTTGTTGAGCAGCACGTTGAGGCTGAGGATGTCATTGGACACCAGCAGCTCAGTCGCCGAGGTGGCGGTCTGAGTGGTCAAGCTCTCGCCCAGGGCGTCGGCTTGCTCGTGCATGGCCTGCTTGAATTGCAAACCCATCACGCAGGCGTAGATCACCAGGGCCAGAGCGACCAGGATCACGTTATGGCTGGCGATGCGTAATGCGATCGGTACACGGCGGTGGCGCAGTGCCCGGAAGATCAGCAGGAAGAAGTTGTCGGTTTTTATTGGCGTAGGCCGGTTCACTTGAGCTCGGCTCTTTAGTCCGTGAAGTTGACGCGCAGTATAGCGACAGGCCTAGGACCGGCAAAGCGCTGGCTGTGCCCGATGGTCACTGAAAGTGGGTAGAATGCGGTTTTTTTCCAGCCTGGGGGTGCGCTTTGCGCGAAATTGTCCTGATAAACATCACTGGCGAAGACCGCCCGGGTCTTACGGCAGCCATTACCGGTGTTCTGGCCCAGGGTGGTGTGAACATTCTCGATATCGGCCAGGCAGTGATCCACGACACCCTGTCGTTCGGCATCCTCGTGGAAATCCCGAGCACCGAACAGGCCTCGTCGGTGCTAAAGGACATCCTGTTTACGGCGTATAAGCTGGATCAACAGGTGCGTTTCACCCCGGTCTCCGAAGCCGATTATCAGCATTGGGTGGAAGGCCAGGGCAAAAAACGCCACATCGTCACTTTGCTGACCCGCAAGGTAACCGCCGAACAATTGCAGCGCGTCAGCTCGATCACGGCCCAGTACGGTTTGAATATCGATCATATTGACCGTCTGTCGGGACGCATGCCGTTGGACACGCCAGCCGACAAGGGCAAGGGCTGCATCGAGTTCTCCGTGCGCGGCGAGCCGGCGGACCCTCAAGCCCTGCGCGCCGAGTTCTTGAGCGTGGCCCAAGAGCTGAATGTCGATATCGCCTTCCAGGAAGATTCGCTGTTCCGCCGTAACCGCCGCCTGGCGGTGTTCGACATGGACTCCACGCTGATCGAAGCCGAAGTCATCGACGAATTGGCCAAGGCCGCCGGTGTGGGCGAGCAGGTGTCCGAAATCACTGAGCGCGCCATGGCCGGTGAGCTGGATTTTCGTGCCAGCTTCAAGGAGCGCCTGGCCTTGCTCAAAGGCCTGGATGTGAGCGTGCTGGACTCGATCGGTGCCTCGCTGCGCCTGACCGAAGGCGCTGAAACCCTGTTCGCCGAACTCAAGCGCCTGGGCTACAAAACCGCAATCCTGTCGGGTGGCTTCACCTACTTCGCCAAGCAGTTGCAGGCCAAGCTGGGCATCGACTACGTGTTCGCCAACGAGCTGGAAGTGGTGGATGGCAAGGTGACCGGCGTGGCGGTGGAGCCGATTGTCGACGCGCAGCGCAAGGCGGACTTGCTGAAGGAGTTGGCCCACAAGGAAGGTTTGCGTCTGGAGCAGACCATCGCGGTCGGCGACGGCGCGAATGATTTGCCGATGCTGGCGATTGCCGGGCTGGGTGTGGCGTTCCGCGCCAAGCCACTGGTCAAGCAGTCAGCCAAGCAGGCGATTTCGACGTTGGGGTTGGATGGTGTGTTGTATCTGCTGGGCTTTCGCGACCGCGACAGTCAGCTGTAACTGTAGATACGCGGACCGATCGTTCCCACGCTCTGCGTGGGAATGCCGGCCTTGACGCTCTGCGTCAGCCTTAAGGTCGCGACGCGGAGCGTCACAGGATGCATTCCCACGCAGAGCGTGGGAATGATCAGTATCGGCTTCGAATCAGGCTTTAGGCGATGCGATGCCTTGGCCCATCTGCACTGGCGTACCCGCCACCAGTTCTTCAGCCCACTTAACCTGATCCGGCCCAAACAGCACAATTGCCGTCGAACCCAGCTTGAAGCGGCCCAGTTCAGCACCCTTCTCCAAGTGAATCGGCGCGCGCGCGGCTTCGTCGTAGCGGAAGGTTTTCAGCTCGCGCTTGGGCGGAGTGACCAGCCCGGCCCACACGGTTTCAATCGACGCGACGATCATCGCACCCACCAACACCACCGCCATCGGGCCGCGTTCGGTGTCGAACAGGCAGACAACACGCTCGTTACGTGCAAACAGCTCAGGCACGTTTTCAGCGGTGGTCTGGTTTACCGAGAAAATCCGACCCGGCACGTAGACCATTTCACGCAGCGTACCGGCCAATGGCATGTGCACGCGGTGGTAGTCCTTCGGCGACAGGTAGACGGTGGCGAAATCACCGCCCATGAAGGGGGCCGCCAACGCTGCATCGCCGCCCAGCAGTTCCAGCACGCTGAAGCTGTGGCCCTTGGCCTGGAACACCCGGCCGTGTTCAATCGGGCCGAGCTGGCTGACAGCACCGTCGGCCGGGCTCAAGACCGCGCCTGGGGTCTGATCCAGCGGGCGCGCACCGTCTTTCAAGGCGCGGGTGAAGAAGGCGTTGAAGTGCTCGTAGGCGGTCAGGTCTTCAACCAGGGCTTGGGACATGTCCACTTGGTAGCGCTTGGCGAACCAGGCGGTGAAGGCATTCTTGAACCAGCGTACGCGGCACTCGGCAATGCAGCCGGCCAGACGCGAGAGCAAGTGGTGCGGCAGCAAGTACTGGCTGAGGATAAACAACTGCTTTTTCATTAACTGTCCTTAAACCTTAAATCTCAACGGGGGTGTCGGGGTGGTTGCCCCATTCGCCCCAGGAACCGGCATAACCTTTGACTCGCGGATAACCGAGCGCCTTGGCCACCAGGTAGGTGAAGCCAGAGCGGTGGTGGGTCTGGCAGTGGGTAATGATTTCTTTATCTTTGGTCAGGCCGAGGTCTTCGAGGATCTGCGGCATGTCGCGGCGGATACGCAGGTTGCGTGCCTTGTCCATGCCGGCGGTCCATTCGAAGTTCACAGCGCCAGGGATGTGACCACCCTTGGCCGCGAGGACCTTCTCGCCGGAATATTCCAACGGGCCGCGTGCGTCCCAGATGCCCAGGTCGGCCTCGCCGAGTCGACTTTGCAAGTACTCGCGCGTGGCGGTGGGGCCATCGTGCAAGGTCAGGCTGACTGGGCCGCCGACCGGGGCGGGCACCTCGGTGGACACGGGGTGTTTACCGTCCAGCCAGGCCAGCAGGCCGCCGTCCAGGTAGTGGTATTTCTGGTGGCCGATCACGTCGAGCATCCAGATGAAGCGCCCGGCCCAGCCGCCGCCCTCGTCGTCGTAGACCACGTAGGTGGCATCTGGGGTGTGGCCCAGTTCGCCGAAGAGTTTTTCCAGCTCGGCCTTGTGCGGCAGCAGGCCGGGCGCGGGCGCCTGGCCGAGTTGGGTGCGCTTGGGGTCAACGAAATGCGCGCCGGGGATATGCCCTTCGGCGTAGCGGGCGGCACTGGTGAGGTCCACCAGAATCAGGTGTTCGGCATCCAGTTGACCGAGCAGGTCGCTGGACTCGATCACCAGCGGCAAGCCAGAGAAGTCAGGCATGTGAGGTCTCCTGGGCACAAATGTTGGCGATAAAAGAGGGCGATTGTAGCGCAAGCATCAAGCGCTGCGGTTGGTAAAGCAGTGCAGGGCTTTCTCGATGCATTGAGCGGTTTTGCCGAAGGCTTGCACGGTGGTTTCCGAGAACGGCCCGCCGCCCTGGTCGGCGACCATCAGCATCACCACCTTGCCGTTGCAACTCAAGGAGCGTAGCAACAGGTGTTCGCCGGTGAACAGGCGGCGCAGGGTCGGCGGCAGCAGTGCCGAGAACTGCGCGTGATTGTCTGGCGTGAGGCGCACTTGGGCGGACTTTTCCAGCAGGCGCTGCAGCAGCGTGCTGTTGACCACGTCCAGGCTCAGGTTGGCGGCGTCCTTAGGCAAACCGTCTGCTTGATGCGCACGCAAGGTGCTCAGGGTGCGGTCGGCCATAAACAGCAACACTCGCTGCATGCCACTGGCGACCAAGGCTTCCTTGGCGCAGGTGGTCAGGTGCATGGCATTGGCAAAACGGCTCGGTTCTACCAGTAGCTCAGTGCAGCGATTGCGCCACACGGCCAATGATTCGGCAGTGGGCGGCGGCGCCGGCAACAGGCCGCGATGGACTTTCTGCACATGCCACGGCCAGATCAGCGATAACGCCGGGTGCCAGAGGTCCGGCATCAAGGTGGTGCGTGCGCTGGTCACCGCTTGCTGGTGAACCTGTTGCTGCACGTCGCTCAACGGTTCTTGCAGGTACAGCGCGGTGAGGTATTGCCAGCGCTCGGTGTGCGGGCAGGTCCAGGATTCCTGTGCCGACATCGCCAGGCCGTTGGCCAGCAGCACGGTGTTGGCCGGCTGGTTCAGCCAGCGGCGCAGGTTGGGGGCGGCATCGAGCAATTGCTGGTGGCGCAGGGCGTCGTCTTCGCGGGCGATGTGCAGCGCCTTGACCAGCAAGCGTTGCTCGGTGAGCAGCAAGTTGTAGCCTTGGGAGACCCAGATCGGCAGGTGCCAGGCCTCGGTCAAGCCGAGGCACACGTCCAGCAGGCGCACGCCAAACAATTCCTGCTCGACTTTGCGCGCCGACTGGCCTTTGTGGATAACGCGCAGTTCCCATTCTTCCAGGAGCTTGGGGTAGGCGACGGCCATCGGCCACAGCGGCGACAGAAACAGCAGGCTGCCCCAATGAATGTCTTGCCATAGCCGCGCCAGGCGGCTGGCGAACAAACCGTTGGCCTGCTGGGACGCGTGTTGGCTCACCAGCAGCAGTTGGCGAAGGGCCACGGGGATGTCTTTTTCCGGCACCGAAGGCAGGCGCGCCAACAATTCCTCGGCGCGTTTAAGGCCCAGGCGGTTGAGTGCCACTTCGAGGTTTTCCGCCGGCCCCGACAGGCTGCCGTGGGCCTGGCTATTGGCCTCGCGTATCACGCTGAGCACGAGCGCGGGGCTGTGTTGCATCAGCTCGGCAATATCTCGCAATGAGCTGCGGCTATCGCGAATGGCTTTGCACACACGCTCGTGACTGGCTTGGGGAACAGGCAGCAGCACGTCGTCCAGGCGCTTGATCCAAGCGGCGAGTGTGGTGGGTTTTGCAGTGGGTACTGTCGTTTCATTAGCCATGAGTGGGGCGCGATCATCACTTGCGTTCTACATGCCCGGAACGGGCCGAATTGGCTTTTCGCCTTAACGGGCTATAGTCTGGCGCAGTTTTGCCGATAAGTAGAACAAGAGTTTTCGGCTGCACCCAATATGTCCATGAACCCGACGGCGCAAGTACCAATCCCCTATGGCTAAAATTATCGGCATCATCGTCGTCTTCGCAAGCGTGCTCGGTGGGTACGTCCTTTCCCACGGTAAAATCGCTGCGTTGATCCAGCCCTTCGAAGTGATGATTATCGGCGGTGCGGCCTTAGGTGCATTCTTGCAGGCCAACCCCGGTTACATGACCATGCATGTGATCAAAAAGTCGCTGGGGATGTTCAGTTCGCGCTTCTCCCACACCTTCTACTTGGAGGTTCTGGGCCTGGTCTACGAGATCCTCAACAAGAGCCGCCGTGAAGGCATGATGGCCATCGAAGGCGACATCGAAGACGCCGCGGCTAGTCCGATTTTCGCCAAGTACCCGGCCGTGCTCAAAGATGAGCGCATGACCGCCTACATTTGTGATTACCTGCGCATCATGTCCTCCGGCAACATGGCGCCGCACGAGCTCGAAGGCTTGTTCGACATGGAGCTGTTCAGTCTTAAAGAAGAGTTGGAGCACCCTTCGCATGCCGTGACCGGCGTTGCCGACGCCATGCCCGGCTTTGGTATCGTCGCGGCGGTACTCGGTATTGTGGTGACCATGGCGTCCCTGGGCGAAGGCGACCAGAAGGCCATTGGTATGCACGTGGGTGCGGCCCTCGTGGGTACCTTCTTCGGTATTCTTGCGGCCTATGGCTTCTTCGGCCCACTCGCTACCTGCCTGGCCCACGATGCCAAGGAAGAGGTCAACCTCTACGAAGCGATTAAGGCGTGCCTGGTGGCTTCGGCGTCCGGTATGCCGCCATCGCTGGCGGTGGAGTTCGGGCGCAAGGTGCTGTACCCGAAACATCGCCCAAGTTTTTCCGAGCTGGAACAAGCGGTTCGCGGTCGCTAAACCATGGAAAACAACCAGCCGATAATCATCAAGCGCGTCAAGCGCTTCGCTGCGGGGCACCATGGTGGTGCCTGGAAAATCGCCTTCGCCGACTTTGCGACGGCGATGATGGCGTTCTTCCTGGTGCTGTGGCTGATGTCGACCGCCACGCCCGAACAGAAAATCGCCATCGCCGGTTATTTCAAAGACCCGATTGGCTTCTCGGAAAGCGGTACGCCGTTTGTGATCGACCTGGGCGGCTCGCCGCAGTTGGCGCCTGAGCGCACCATCAACCCCGAGGTCAAGACCGAATCGCCGCAGGAAAACATCCCGATTGAGCGCGAAACTGTCGAGAGCATGGCCGATCAGGTCGAGAAAGAGCGCCTCGAGTTGTTGCTGCAGGAACTGCAGACCAAGGTTGAAGAGAACCCGCAGCTACTGAAATTCAAGGACCAGATTTCCTTCGAAATCACGCCTGAAGGTCTGCGCATCCAGATCACCGACGCTGCCAACCGGCCGATGTTCGACTCCGGCAGCGCGCGCCTGAAGCCCTACTTTGAAGACATCTTGCTGGCCATGGCCGACACCATCAAGGCGGTGCCGAACAAGATCAGCATCAGCGGTCACACCGACGCCAAGCCGTATTCGGGCCAGGGCGACTTCGGCAACTGGGAACTCTCGGCCAACCGCGCGAACGCCGCGCGCCGTGCGCTGGTGGCAGGCAGCTATCCCGACCCGCAAGTGGCGCGTGTGGTGGGTTTTGCTTCCTCGCAGCTGTTTGATCCTAAAGACCCGTTCAACCCGATCAACCGTCGGATTGATATCGTCGTGCTGACCAAAAAGGCCCAGCGCGCGATTGAAGGCGATCAAGGCGCAGCGCCGCCGGTACCAACCCAAGGCGAAGGTGCGCCAGGCGAAGTGCCGGCCGACCCGAACGCCATTCCGCCGGGGCAGGAGCCGTTGCCGGCGCATGAGCTGCGCCAGAAGCTGAACCTGTTTGATGATGGCGGGGTGAAAGACCCGACGGCGCCTGCGCCGGCGCCCGGGTCGTAATCCACATGCAAAAAGGCCGCGATGATCGCGGCCTTTTTGTCAGTGCGGTTTAGTAACTGCTCTCAGGCAAGCTCGCAATAATCGACCGATAGCTGTTCATCCGCTGCTGCTGCACGCGGCCGTCTTCCAAGGCCTTGAGCAACGCACAGCCCGGCTCGCGGTCGTGTTTGCAGTCGCGGAAGCGGCAGGTACCGATCAAGTCGTTGAACTCGATGAAGCCCGCTTCCACATCGCTGCGGCTGACGTGGCCGAGGCCGAATTCGCGGATGCCTGGGGAGTCGATCAGCTCACCGCCGCCGGGGAAGTGGAACAACCGCGCGGTGGTGGTGGTGTGAGTGCCCTGGCCAGACAGCTCTGAGAGTGGGCCGACGCGGGTGTCGACTTCCGGTAGCAGGCTGTTGACCAGCGACGACTTGCCCACGCCCGACTGGCCGACGAACACGCTGATGCGCCCGTCCAACTGCTGTTGCAGCTGTTCCATGCCGTTGCCGTGATGCGCCGAGACTTCCAGCACCGGGTAACCCAGGGTGCGGTAGACCGCCAGCAACGCGTTGAGCGCCGGGGCGTTCTGCTCGTCGATCAGGTCGAATTTGTTCAGCAGCAACAGCGGGCGAATACCGGCATGCTCGGCTGCGACCAGATAGCGGTCGATCAGGTTGGCATGCGGCTCGGGCAGCGGCGCGAACACGATCACGATCATGTCGACGTTAGCGGCCACCGGCTTGAGCTGGCCACGGCTGTCGGGGCGGCGTAGTTCGGTGGTGCGTGGCAACTGGGCGACGATCACGCCGATACCCTGGTTGCCGGCACGCCACACAACCTTGTCGCCGGTCACCAGCGCAGGCAGGTTGGCGCGCAAGTGGCAACGGGAAACAGAGCCTGCGAGTTCGCCTTCGAGCGCCTCGACTTCGACCTGCACACCAAAGTGCGCGATCACCAAGCCCGTTTGTTCAGGGCCTAGGTCGCCGCCCTCGAGCGCTTCCACGGCGGAGGATTCACGTTTGGCGGCGCGAGCGGCGCGTTCACCTTGAATCTTTTCGATGCGCCAGTTTTGGCGACGATTGAGCTGGCGTTTGGCCATTGGTGTTCCGTGTCGATAATACAAAGGTTAGGTAAAACGGTCGCGAGTCTAGCACGGCCCCGCCTGCTAAACTGCGCAGCTACGCCAAGGTGCAAAGAGAATCAAGCCATGCAAAACCCACAGAACCTGATTTGGATCGATCTGGAAATGACCGGTCTGAACCCCGACACTGACGTCATCATCGAGATGGCGACGATTGTCACCGACAGCAACCTCAACACCTTGGCCGAAGGTCCGGTGATCGCCATTCACCACAGCGACGCCGTGCTCGCCACCATGGACGAGTGGAACACCCGCACCCACGGCAACTCCGGGCTGACCCAGCGCGTGCGTGACAGCCGTATCAGCATGGCTGAAGCTGAGGCTCAAACCATCGCTTTCCTGGAGAAGTGGGTGCCCAAGGGCAAGTCGCCGATCTGTGGCAACAGCATCTGCCAGGACCGCCGCTTCCTTTATACGCATATGAAAGGGCTGGAAAGCTACTTCCATTATCGCAACCTGGATGTGTCCACCTTGAAAGAACTGGCCGCGCGCTGGGCGCCGGAAGTTAAAGATAGCTTCCATAAAGGCAGCACGCATTTGGCGTTGGATGACATTCGCGAATCGATCGCTGAGCTGCAGCATTACCGTAAGCATTTCATCAAGGCTTGAAGATGTAGTGCCAGGCCTGGCGCCTTCGCGAGCAAGCCCGCTCCCACATTCGACTACATTCCAAAGGTGGAACTCGGTCAAATGTGGGAGCGCGCTTGCTCGCGAAGGGCGCGCCTCGGTCTTTCGCCAAGCGCCCCCTTTTGGTGCCATCACCAAATGATTAGACTGCGCGCCTCTTTGCAAGGATCGCCATCATGCTGTTGATGCTCTACCTCATCGCCATCACCGCCGAAGCCATGACCGGCGCGCTGTCTGCCGGGCGGCGCGGCATGGATTGGTTTGGCGTGGTGCTGATCGCCTGCGTCACCGCCCTGGGCGGCGGCTCGGTGCGCGACGTGCTGTTGGGGCATTACCCGCTGACGTGGGTCAAACACCCGGAATACCTGGTGCTGACCTCCATCGCTGCCTTGGTGACGATCTTTATCGCGCCGCTGATGCGTCACCTGCGTTCGCTGTTCCTGGCGCTGGATGCCGTTGGGCTGGTGGCGTTCACCCTGATCGGCTGCATGACCGCCCTGGAAATGGGCCACGGTATGTTGGTGGCGTCGGTCAGCGGCGTAATCACCGGGGTGTTCGGCGGCATCCTGCGGGATATCTTCTGCAACGACATTCCGCTGATCTTCCGTCGGGAGCTGTACGCCAGCGTGTCGTTCCTGGCCGCCTGGTTCTACATGCTCTGCCTTTATCTGGAACTGCCCAGCGAGCAGGCGATTCTGCTGACCCTGTTCAGCGGCTTTCTATTGCGCCTGCTGGCGATTCGTTTTCACTGGGAAATGCCCAAGTTCGTCTACAACGACGACGTGCACTAGCGCGTAGCGTGTTGGTTGAGCGCCCACTCCACGTGTTCGCGCACCAGCTCCGAGGGGTAATCCCGGCGCGCCTTCAAGGCCTCCAGTACTGGAATGCTCGAGGGCGCATTGCCCAGGCCCACGGCCAGGTTGCGCAGCCAACGCTCGTAACCGGCGCGGCGTAGCGGCGAACCTTCAGTGCTGCTGAGGAATTTGTCCTCGTCCCACATAAACAGTTCGGCCAGCTCGGCGTTATCCAGATTGTGCCGCGGCTTGAAATCGCTTTCGGCGGTCGGGCGAGCGAAACGATTCCACGGGCAAACGATCTGACAGTCATCGCAACCGAACACGCGATTGCCGATCAGTGGGCGCAAGTCTTCCGGGATTGCGCTCTTGAGTTCGATGGTGAGGTAGGAAATGCAGCGTCGCGCGTCCAGTACATAGGGGCCGACGAAGGCATTGGTAGGGCAGATGTCCAGGCACGCCGTGCAGCGGCCGCAATGTTCGGTGGAGTGGGGTGGGTCTACCGGCAGCGGCAAATCGACAAACAGCTCGCTCAAGAAGAAATAGCTGCCGGCCTTGCGATTGAGCACCAGGGTGTTTTTGCCGATCCAGCCGAGGCCGGCTTGTTCGGCGATGGCTTTTTCGAGCACCGGCGCGCTGTCAACAAACGCGCGAAAGCCGAACGGGCCGATTTGCGCCTGGATACGGTCAGCCAGTTGCTGCACGCGTTTGCGGATCAGCTTGTGGTAATCGCGGCCTAGGGCGTATCGGGAAATGTAGGCTTTTTCTGGCTTGGCCAGCAGCTGCGCCATTTGGGTGTCGCCTGGCAGATAATCCATGCGCAGCGACACCACGCGCAAAGTGCCGGGCACCAGCTCATCGGGGTGCGAGCGTTTGCTGCCATGGGCGGCCATGTAGTCCATCTCGCCGTGGTAGCCCGCGTCGAGCCAGCGTTGCAGGTGCTGTTCATGCTCGGCCAGGTCCAGGCCGCTGATGCCGACTTGTTGAAAGCCCAGCTCACGGCCCCAGTCTTTGATCGATTGGGCGAGGGCGGGCAGATCGGTGGTGATGGCAGGCATGAGACAAGGGAAACCGCAGGTTAGATAGGTATAATTCTGCCAGACATCGGAGCTTGAAGACGCATGCCGCAGACAAAACACGCAATAACCGACGTACAGCCCCTGTTGCACGGCCATTTGCCGCAACTGGCTGCACGTTCCCCGGAGGCCCATAAAGGCCAATTCGGCCACCTCTTGGTCATCGGCGGCGACCGCGGCTTTGGCGGCGCCGCGCTATTGAGCGCAGAAAGTGCCTTGCGCAGTGGCGCGGGCATGGTCTCGCTGGCGACCCGCCCCGAACACATCCCCGCCGCGCTGGCGCGCTTGCCGGAAGTCATGACCGTTGGCGTGAGTTCGGCCAACCAGTTGATGGGGGTGCTGGAAAAAATCTCGGTCATCGTCATCGGCCCGGGCCTTGGAGAGGCTTCCTGGGGCAAAAGCCTGTTGTCCGTTGCCGCCAATGCCAAGCAGCCGCAGGTCTGGGACGCCGATGCCTTGAATCAATTGTCTATCGGCAGCGTGAGCCTGCCGGCGAACTCGGTGATCACGCCACATCCGGGTGAAGCTGCGCGTTTGATGGGGATCTCGACAGCCGAGGTTCAGGCCGATCGCTCTAAGGTTGCGCGCGCGTTGAGCCAGAAATTCAATGCAGTGGCTATTCTCAAGGGGGCTGGCAGTTTGATTGCCAGCCCGGACGGACGTGTTTCGCGCTGTGACCAGGGCCACCCGGCGATGGCCACGGCAGGGTTGGGTGATGTATTGAGCGGTCTGGTGGGCGCGTTGCTGGCCCAGGGCATGCCAGCCTATGAGGCAAGCTGCCTGGCCGTGTGGTTGCACGCCACGGCCGGGGATCGCCAAGGCACCTTTGGTCGCGGGTTGGCTGCCAGCGACCTGATACCTGCCATTCGTCAATTGCTGGAGGAACAGTCGCCGTGTCTGAAGTAACTCTTTTTCTGGCCGATGAAGACGCGATGGTCGCGTTGGGTCATCGCATCGCCCAGGTTACGGCCGGCGCAGGGCTGATCTTTCTCGAAGGCGACCTTGGGGCGGGCAAGACCACGCTGTCGCGCGGGATTATTCGCGGGTTGGGCCATACGGGCGCGGTCAAAAGCCCGACGTTCACCTTGGTCGAACCCTACGAGATTGGCGAGATTCGCGCCTTTCACTTCGACCTCTATCGCCTGGTAGACCCCGAAGAGCTGGAGTACATGGGCATCCGTGATTATTTCGACGAAGACGCGCTGTGCCTGATTGAATGGCCAGATAAAGGCACAGGCTTTTTGCCAAAGCCGGACCTGACCATTACCATTACGCCGCGTGATCACGGACGTCAGCTGAAGTTGTTGCCCCAGAGTGCGCGAGGCCAGTCGTGGTGCGCCGCTCTGGCACTGGAATTCAAATAAAATTGGTGGGGTTAGGTATGCGCTTTCGCGCGATGGTTGCTGTCGTAGGGGTGTTGCTTGCGGCAATGACTTTCAATGCTCTGGCTGCTTCACAGGTGAAAAGTGTTCGCCTGTGGCGCGCGCCGGATAACACGCGACTGGTGTTCGACCTGTCTGGCCCGGTCCAGCACAGCGTCTTTACCCTGACGGCGCCTGATCGCCTGGTGATCGACATCAACGGTGCGACCCTGGCCGCGCCGCTGAAAGTCTCCACCGCCAACACGCCGATTACTGCGATGCGCTCCGCCCAGCGCACGCCGACCGACCTGCGTGTGGTGATCGACCTGAAAAAGGTCGTAACCCCGAAAAGTTTTGTGCTTCCCCCGAACGCCCAATACGGCAACCGGTTGGTGGTCGACCTGTTCGACAATGCCGCCGATGCCGCGCCGCCGCCTGCGCCGACGCCAAGTGTGGCCACTGTGCCGGCCGTGCCAGTCAGCCCGGCGCAGCCACAGGTCAAGCTGCCGCCGCCACCACCGGCGCCTGCGGGCAAGCGCGACATTATCGTGGTGATCGACGCCGGCCACGGCGGTGAAGACCCGGGCGCCTCCGGCTCGCGCGGCCAGCATGAGAAAGACGTGGTACTGGCTATCGCCCGTGAACTGCAGCGTCAGGTCAATGGCATGAAAGGCTATCGCGCCGAGCTGACCCGTACTGGCGACTATTTCATCCCGTTGCGCGGCCGTACCGAAATCGCGCGTAAGAAGGGCGCCGACCTGTTCGTGTCGATCCACGCCGACGCCGCACCGTCTACCGCCGCCTTCGGCGCCTCGGTGTTTGCCCTGTCCGATCGCGGCGCCACGTCCGAGACCGCGCGTTGGCTGGCCGACAGCGAAAACCGTTCCGACTTGATCGGCGGGGCCGGCAACGTGTCCCTCGATGACAAAGACAAAATGCTCGCCGGCGTGCTGCTCGATCTGTCGATGACGGCGTCGTTGACCTCCAGCCTGAACGTGGGCCAGAAGGTCTTGAGCAATATCGGCCGCGTCACTTCCTTGCATAAGCAACGTGTGGAACAGGCCGGGTTCATGGTGTTGAAGTCGCCGGACATCCCATCGATCCTGGTGGAAACCGGGTTTATCTCCAACGCCAACGAAGCCTCGAAGCTGGCCAGCGCCAGCCACCAGCAGGCGCTGGCGCGTTCGATCAGTGCCGGTATTCGCCAGTTCTTCCAGCAGAACCCACCGCCGGGCACTTACATCGCCTGGCTGCGTGACTCTGGGAAAATCGCTCAGGGCCCACGTGACCATCGCGTGCAGCCCGGCGACACCCTGGCCATGCTGGCCGTGCGTTTCCAGGTGTCGGCCGCTACCTTGCGCAGCGCCAACAACCTGAAAACCGATGAATTGAAAGTTGGCCAGGTGTTGACCATCCCTGGCACCGAATTGGCGGCGCAGTAATGAGCGAATCTGTCCTCAACAGCGGTTCGCGCATCGAACTGCTCAGCCCACGCCTCGCCAACCAGATTGCCGCGGGCGAAGTAGTTGAGCGCCCGGCGTCGGTGATCAAGGAGCTGCTGGAAAACAGCATCGACTCCGGCGCCAAGCGCATTGATGTCGACGTGGAGCAGGGCGGCGTCAAGCTGCTGCGCGTGCGCGATGACGGCAGCGGCATCTCCTCCGATGACCTGCCGCTGGCCCTGGCGCGTCATGCCACCAGCAAGATTCGTGACCTGGAAGACCTTGAACGGGTGATGAGCCTGGGCTTTCGCGGTGAGGCCCTGGCGTCTATCAGCTCGGTGGCGCGCCTGACCCTGACCTCGCGCACCCGCAGCGCCGAGCAAGCCTGGCAAGTGGAAACCGAAGGCCGCGACATGGCGCCTCGGGTTCAGCCGGCTGCGCACCCGGTGGGCACGTCGGTGGAAGTGCGCGACCTGTTCTTCAATACCCCGGCGCGGCGTAAATTCCTCAAGGCCGAAAAAACCGAATTCGATCACTTGCAAGAAGTCATCAAACGCCTGGCCTTGGCGCGCTTTGACGTGGCGTTTCACCTGCGTCACAACGGCAAGACCATCCTCAGCCTGCATGAAGCCCATGACGACGCCGCGCGTGCTCGACGTGTATCGGCCATCTGTGGCGCTGGGTTCCTGGAGCAGGCGTTGCCGATTGAAATCGAGCGCAACGGCCTGCGTCTGTGGGGTTGGGTCGGGTTGCCGACCTTCTCCCGTAGCCAGGCAGATTTGCAGTACTTCTTTGTGAATGGCCGCGCGGTGCGCGACAAACTGGTGGCCCACGCGGTGCGCCAGGCTTACCGCGATGTGTTGTTCAACGGGCGGCATCCGACTTTTGTACTGTTTTTTGAGGTCGACCCATCGGTGGTTGACGTCAACGTGCACCCGACCAAGCACGAAGTGCGCTTCCGTGACGGGCGCATGGTGCATGACTTCCTTTATGGCACCTTGCACCGTGCCCTCGGCGATGTGCGCCCGGATGATCAGCTGTCGGCGCCGATCGTGACGGCGGTGGTGCGGCCGAGTGGCCCGGAGGCCGGTGAGTTTGGCCCGCAAGGCGAAATGAGCCTGGCGGCCAATTTGCTGCAATCGCCGCAGCCACAGCCTGCTTATACGGCGCCGGGTTCCGGGTCGGGTGCGGGTTACCAGTATCAATACACACCGCGTCCGCAATCGGCGGTGCCGGTGGCCGAAGCCCAGGCGGCCTATCGCGAGTTTTTCGCGCCGCTGCCGGGTGCCGAGCCCGGCGCTGTCGCGTTGCCGGAGGGCGGTGGGGATATCCCGCCGCTGGGCTATGCGTTGGCACAGCTCAAGGGCATCTACATCCTGGCGGAAAACGCCCATGGCCTGGTGCTGGTGGACATGCACGCCGCCCATGAGCGCATCATGTACGAGCGCCTGAAGATCGCCATGGCCAGCGAAGGCCTCAGCGGCCAGCCGCTGTTGGTGCCGGAATCCCTGGCCGTCAGCCAGCGTGAAGCCGATTGCGCAGAGGAGCACCACAGCGTGTTCCAGAAGCTCGGCTTTGAACTGCAGCGCCTGGGCCCGGAAACTCTGGCAATCCGCCAGATTCCCGCGCTGCTCAAGCAAGCCGAAGCCAACCGATTGGTCGCCGACGTGCTGGCGGACCTGATGGAATACGGCACCAGTGACCGTATCCAGGCGCACATCAACGAGCTGCTCGGCACCATGGCCTGCCACGGTGCCATTCGCGCCAACCGCCGCCTGGCCTTGCCGGAAATGAACGGCTTGCTGCGCGACATGGAAAACACTGAGCGCAGCGGGCAATGCAACCATGGCCGACCGACTTGGACCCAAATGGGCCTGGACGATCTGGACAAACTGTTCTTGCGCGGCCGTTGATGAGTGCCTTGCCCCCCGCGATCTTCCTGATGGGCCCCACGGCCGCCGGCAAGACCGACCTGGCCATCGAGCTGACCAAGGTGTTGCCGTGCGAGCTGATCAGTGTCGACTCTGCCCTGGTTTACCGGGACATGGACATCGGCACCGCCAAGCCTTCAAAAGCGCTGCTGGCCGAGTATCCGCATAAACTGATCGACATTATCGACCCGGCGCAGAGCTATTCCGCAGCGGATTTTCGCACTGACGCACTGGCCGCCATGGCCGAGATCACCGCACGGGGTAATATTCCGCTGCTGGTGGGCGGTACGATGCTCTACTACAAGGCTCTGCAGGAAGGCTTGGCGGATATGCCGCCGGCCGACGCCCAGGTGCGCGCCGAACTTGAAGAAGAGGCTGTACGCCTTGGCTGGCAAGCCCTGCACGACCAGTTGGCGGCGATTGACCCGGTGTCTGCCGCGCGCATTCACCCCAATGACCCTCAGCGCCTCACGCGCGCTCTGGAAGTTTGGCGGGTCAGCGGGCAGACCATGACTGAACACCGGCTGAAACAAACTGCGCAAAGTGCTGATGCAGGCGCGTCTGGACAGGCACAATTGCCCTATACTGTGGCGAATCTGGCCATCGCTCCGGCAAATCGTCAGGTGCTGCATGAACGAATTGCACAAAGATTCACAATTATGTTGGAGCAGGGGTTTGTGGATGAGGTCGTAGCACTGCGTTCACGAGGAGACCTGCACGCTGGGTTGCCTTCGATACGTGCTGTTGGCTACCGCCAAGTCTGGGATCATCTGGATGGCAAGCTGACGTCAGCCGAAATGCAGGAGCGCGGCATCATTGCCACGCGCCAATTGGCGAAACGCCAGTTCACCTGGTTGCGCAGCTGGAGCGATTTGCACTGGCTGGACAGCCTGGACAGCGACAATCTGTCACGCGCCTTGAAATACTTGGGAACGGTCTCCATATTGAGCTGAGTCCTTGCAATTGCCGTCTATCCTTGGGGGTGTGACGGCCATAAGCTATCTATTTTCCGAATTTTATTATTGATCCTTAAAGGAGTGCGGCACATGTCAAAAGGGCATTCGCTACAAGACCCTTACTTGAATACTTTACGTAAAGAGAAAGTGGGGGTTTCCATCTACCTGGTCAACGGGATCAAGCTGCAAGGCACGATCGAGTCGTTCGACCAGTTCGTAATCCTGCTGAAAAACACCGTCAGCCAGATGGTTTACAAGCACGCTATCTCGACAGTAGTTCCAGTTCGTCCTATCCGTCTGCCTAGCGCAACTGATGCCGAACAGGGTGACGCTGAGCCAGGTAACGCCTGATAGGAGTCTCCTTTGTTCTTTGAGCGCCACGGTGGTGGTGAACGAGTAATCCTCGTTCACTTGGATGGACAGGACCCTGAGGCGCGCGAAGATCCGCAGGAGTTTCAGGAGTTGGCAAATTCGGCCGGCGCCGAGACCGTTGCGTTTTTTAACGTGCCGCGTCATCGGCCAACCGCCAAATTCCTGATCGGCAGCGGCAAGGTCGAGGAACTGCGCGACCTGGTCCATGCTGAAGAAGCCGATCTGGTGATCTTCAATCACACCCTCACGCCCAGTCAGGAACGTAACCTCGAACGTGTTTTCGAGTGTCGCGTGATCGACCGCACCGGTCTGATTCTCGATATTTTCGCCCAACGCGCCCGTACCCATGAAGGCAAGCTCCAGGTAGAACTGGCTCAGCTTGACCACATGAGCACCCGGCTGGTTCGCGGCTGGACTCACCTTGAGCGCCAAGGTGGCGGTATCGGCATGCGCGGTCCGGGTGAAACCCAGCTGGAAACCGACCGCCGTCTGTTGCGAGTTCGCCTGCGCCAGATCAAGGGCCGCCTGGAAAAAGTGCGCAGCCAGCGCGAACAATCGCGTCGTGGTCGTATGCGTGCGGATATCCCTACCGTGTCTTTGGTGGGCTATACCAACGCCGGCAAATCCACGCTGTTCAATAACGTGACGAAATCGGACGTGTACGCGGCCGACCAACTGTTCGCCACCCTCGACCCGACCTTGCGCCGTCTGGAACTGGACGACCTGGGGCCGATTGTCCTGGCCGACACCGTGGGTTTCATTCGTCACCTGCCTCACAAGCTGGTCGAGGCGTTTCGGTCTACGCTCGAAGAGTCGAGCAACTCCGACCTGCTGTTGCACGTGATCGATGCGGCTGAACCGGATCGCATGTTGCAGATTGAACAGGTGATGGTGGTGCTGGGCGAGATTGGTGCACAGGACTTGCCGATCCTTGAGGTGTATAACAAACTCGATTTGCTTGAAGGCGTTGAGCCACAAATCCAGCGCGACGAAGACGGCAAGCCCCAGCGGGTCTGGCTGTCGGCGCGTGATGGCAGTGGTTTGGAGTTGCTTGAACAAGCCATTGCCGAGTTGCTGGGCGGCGATTTGTTTGTCGGCACCTTGCGCTTGCCTCAGCGTTTTGCTCGACTGCGTGCACAGTTTTTTGAGTTGGGCGCGGTACAGAAAGAAGAATACGACGAAGAAGGTGTCAGCTTGCTGACCGTTCGATTGCCGCGCTCGGAGCTGAATCGGCTGGTTAGCCGTGAAGGAGTGGTGCCGACGGAGTTTATCGAGCAACACACTTTGCAATAAAAGCCTCCTAAAGCGGTTGTGCCGCGGCAGCAGGCATTCTGTAGCATTGGTCGGCGCGCCGTGGGTGCGTCTTTGCTTTATCAGATGGAGAGCGCTATGGCTTGGAATGAGCCGGGTGGCAACTCGAATAATCAGGATCCTTGGGGTGGTAAACGCCGCAATAATGGCGACCGCAAGGGGCCACCAGATCTCGACGAGGCCTTCCGAAAGCTGCAGGAAAGCCTGAATGGGTTGTTCGGTGGTGGGAAAAAACGTGGTGGTGACGACGGCGGTCGCACAAGCAAGGGCGGTGGCTATGGCCTGCTGGGCCTGGGTCTTGTCGTGCTCGCAGCCGTGTGGCTGTACAGCGCGGTTTACGTAGTCGACGAGCAGGAGCAAGCCGTAGTGCTGCGCTTCGGCAAGTACTACGAGACTGTCGGCCCGGGTCTGAACATCTACTTCCCCCCGATCGACAAAAAGTACATGGAGAACGTCACGCGTGAGCGTGCCTACACCAAGCAGGGCCAGATGCTGACCGAAGACGAGAATATCGTCGAAGTGCCGCTGACCGTGCAGTACAAGATCAGCAATCTTCAGGATTTCGTGCTGAACGTCGATCAACCTGAAATCAGTCTGCAGCAGGCGACTGAAAGTGCCCTGCGCCACGTGGTGGGTTCCACCGCCATGGACCAGGTGCTGACTGAAGGTCGTGAGTTGATGGCCAGCGAGATCAAGGAACGTCTGCAACGGTTCCTAGACACCTATCGCACCGGTATCACTGTTACTCAGGTCAACATACAGAGCGCAGCCGCACCGCGCGAAGTGCAGGAAGCCTTTGACGACGTGATCCGCGCCCGTGAAGACGAGCAGCGTTCGCGCAACCAGGCTGAAACCTACGCCAACGGTGTTGTGCCGGAAGCCCGTGGTCAGGCCCAGCGTATCCTTGAGGATGCCAACGGTTACCGCGATGAAGTGGTCTCCCGCGCCAAGGGTGAGGCGGATCGCTTCACCAAGCTGGTTGCCGAGTACCGCAAGGCTCCGGAAGTCACGCGTGAGCGTCTGTACCTGGACACCATGCAGGAAGTCTTCAGCAACACCAGCAAGGTTCTCGTGACCGGCAGCAAAGGTGGGCAGAACAACCTGCTGTACCTGCCGCTGGACAAGATGATCGAAGGTGGTCGTAGCAGCACCAGCGCACCGGCCTCCGGTTCAACGGCTGCGGCCAACGAAGCGAGCGCCCGTGCGGCCGCTGACTTGCTGCAACAGCAAACACGTACCAGGGAGAGTCGTTGATGAGCAATAAATCGCTGACCGCCCTGATTGTGGGCGTCGTCGTGGTCATCGCTGCCTGGAACTGCTTCTACATCGTGGCTCAGACCGAGCGCGCGGTGTTGCTGCAATTCGGTCGTGTGGTCCAGGCGGATGTCCAGCCGGGCCTGCATGTGAAAGTCCCCTACGTGAACCAGGTGCGCAAGTTCGACGGCCGCCTGATGACCCTGGATGCACCGACACAGCGCTTCCTGACCCTGGAAAAGAAAGCCGTGATGGTTGACGCCTACGCCAAGTGGCGCGTCAAGGATGCCGAGCGCTTCTACACCGCGACTTCCGGCCTCAAGCAGATTGCCGACGAGCGTTTGTCGCGCCGTCTGGAATCGGGCCTGCGTGACCAGTTTGGTAAACGCACCCTGCACGAGGTGGTATCCGGTGAGCGTGATGCGCTGATGGCTGACATCACGCGTTCGTTGAACACCATGGCTGAAAAAGAGCTGGGCATCGAAGTTGTCGATGTTCGGGTCAAGGCGATCGACCTGCCCAAGGAAGTGAACCGCAGCGTGTTCGAGCGTATGAGCACCGAGCGTGAGCGTGAAGCCCGTGAGCATCGCGCCAAGGGTAACGAGTTGGCTGAAGGTATCCGTGCGGATGCCGACCGTCAGCGCCGTGTACTGCTGGCAGAAGCCTATCGTGAGTCTGAAGAGGCCCGTGGTGATGGTGATGCTCAAGCGGCGTCGATCTACTCCAAGGCTTATGGCCAGGACCAGGAGTTCTACGCGTTCTACCGTAGCCTGCGTGCCTACCGTGAAAGCTTCGCGAACAAAACCGACGTCATGGTGCTGGACCCAAGCAGCGACTTCTTCCGCTACCTGGAAAAGTCCAAGTAACCAGCCGGTGATTCTGTAGGACCCACTCCGTCGGGCGGCTAAAATGCCTGGCGGGGTGATCCTTTCAGAAAACGGGTGTATGATGCGGCAGCCGGGAAATTCCCGGCTTTTTTGCGTCTGCATGTTTGATTCGGCAGGCGTGACAGGTTTTTCGAGGAAAGTGCCCGACGAGGCCGTTTGCAGGCCATTCGTCACGTCGTTCTTGCGCGTTGTTTATGCAGGGGCCGGGCATTTTCTGCTTCACTCAGGGCTCGGCCGAAGGCTGGTCGCCCGGATCATAGGGGAATGGCGTAATGGCAACGGTAGACCGCTGGCTGCTGCCAGATGGCATCGAAGAAGTACTGCCACCAGAAGCTGCGCGCATTGAAGTAGCGCGTCGTCAGGTGTTGGATCTGTTCCAGAGCTGGGGTTACGAGTTTGTCGTGACTCCCCATATCGAGTACCTGGAATCCCTGCTGACCGGCGCGGGCCAGGACCTGGATCTGCGCACCTTCAAGGTCATCGACCCGCAATCGGGCCGGCAAATGGGCTTTCGTGCTGACATCACGCCGCAAGTGGCGCGCATCGATGCGCACACCTTGCGCCGCGAAGGCCCGAGCCGCCTGTGCTACGCCGGCAGCGTGCTGCATGCGCAACCGCGAGCCTTGTCGTCGTCCCGTAGCCCGATTCAGCTGGGCGCCGAGTTGTACGGCGATGCCAGCCCGAGCAGCGACGTTGAAGTGATCAGCTTGATGCTGGCCATGCTGCAACTGGCTGACGTGCCGGATGTGCACATGGACCTGGGTCACGTCGGTATCTACCGTGGCCTGGCGCGAGCGGCCGGTTTGTCCGGTGAAGTGGAGCAGCAGTTATTTGATGCCCTGCAACGTAAGGCTATCGATGAAGTGATCGCCCTCACCGAAGGTGTGCCGGCAGACCTCGCCGAAATGCTGCGCGCACTGGTCAACCTGTGCGGCGGCCCTGAAGTGTTGGTGGCTGCACGTGAGCGCCTGGCGAATGCGCCGGCGCCTGTATTGGCGGCGTTGGATGACGTGCTGGCGATTGCCGAACGTTTGTCGGCACGGTTCCCGCAGCTGCCGCTGTATTTTGACCTGGGTGAGTTGCGCGGCTACCACTACCACACCGGTGTGGTGTTCGCCGTATTTGTACCGGGTGTTGGCCAAGCCATTGCCCAAGGCGGTCGTTATGACGATATCGGCGCTGACTTCGGTCGCGCGCGTCCGGCGACTGGCTTTTCCACCGATTTGAAAACCCTGGTGACCCTGGGGCGTGCTGAGGTCGAGCTGCCGTCTGGTGGCGTCTGGATGCCCGACAGTACGGACGCAGCACTCTGGCAGCAGGTTTGCCAGTTGCGCAGTGAGGGTCAGCGTGTCGTCCAGGCTCTGCCTGGGCAGCCATTGGCCGCCGCCCGTGAAGCGGACTGCGACCGGCAATTGATTCTGCAGAACGGGCTTTGGCAAGTTTCGCCACTGGCTTCTTGAGTTTTCCTGCCGGCCATCGCCGGCACCAAGTTTGCGCGAATGAGGACAAGTGTTATGGGTAAGAATGTCGTAGTCCTGGGCACCCAATGGGGTGATGAGGGCAAAGGCAAGATCGTTGATCTGCTGACCGAACATGCTGCCGCCGTAGTGCGCTACCAAGGTGGCCACAACGCTGGCCACACCCTGGTCATCGATGGCGAAAAAACCGTCTTGCACCTGATCCCGTCGGGCGTGCTGCGCGAAGGCGTGCAGTGCCTGATCGGCAACGGCGTGGTGGTTGCACCTGACGCTCTGCTGCGTGAGATCACCAAACTGGAAGAAAAAGGCGTACCGGTGCGCAAGCGCCTGCGTATCAGCCCGTCCTGCCCGCTGATCCTGTCCTTCCACGTTGCGCTGGACCAGGCCCGTGAAAAGGCCCGTGGCGAGCTGAAGATCGGTACTACCGGTCGCGGCATCGGCCCGGCGTACGAAGACAAGGTTGCACGTCGTGGCCTGCGTGTGGGCGACCTGCTCAACATGCCGCGCTTTGAAGACAAGCTGCGTGAGCTGGTGGATTACCACAACTTCATGCTCGTTGGTTACTACAAAGAGCCAGCCATCGAGTTTGAAAAGACCCTGGCTGAGTGCAAAGAATACGCTGAGCTGCTCAAGCCGCTGATGCTGGACGTGACGGCCGAGCTGCACGACCTGCGTCGCGCCGGCAAAGACATCATGTTTGAAGGCGCCCAAGGTTCGTTGCTGGACATCGACCACGGTACCTACCCGTACGTGACCAGCTCCAACACCACCGCTGGCGGCGTAGCCACCGGTTCTGGTGTTGGCCCGATGTTCCTGGACTACATCCTGGGCATCACCAAGGCTTACACCACGCGCGTAGGTTCGGGCCCGTTCCCGACTGAGCTGTTCGACGAAGTCGGCGCACACCTGGCCAAGCAAGGTCACGAGTTCGGCGCTACCACCGGCCGTGCACGTCGTTGCGGCTGGTTCGATGCCGTTATCTTGCGTCGCGCTATCGATGTGAACAGCATCTCGGGCATCTGCCTGACCAAGCTGGACGTACTCGACGGTCTGGAAACCATCAACATCTGCGTCGGCTACAAAGATGCAGACGGTAAGGACGTTGCTCCGACCGACGCTGACAGCTACGTGGGCCTGCAGCCTGTGTACGAAGAAGTGCCGGGCTGGACCGAATCGACCGTGGGCGCCAAAACCCTGGAAGAACTGCCGGCCAACGCCCGTGCTTACATCAAGCGCGTTGAAGAGCTGATCGGCGCGCCAATCGACATTATTTCGACGGGCCCGGACCGCAACGAGACCATCGTTCTGCGTCACCCGTTCGCTTAATAAGCTGTTGATGTAAAAAGCAAAGGGCTCCTTCGGGAGCCCTTTGTCGTATCTGTCTGGCAAACGGCACGACCCTTGCTATGGTTCTTTCTTTCGCGGTGCTATCAAATTAATGGCACCCGTGGTGGAGGGATTCCCAGTGTCTGCCGTTCTCTCATTGTTACAAAGCCGGCTGTTGCGGCCGGTGTTCGTTACCCTAGGTATCGCTCTTTTGGTGCAAGTGCTGGTGGCTGTCGCTCTGACGAGGAGCACGGTCACTGCATTGGAAGCTGATTTGGGCAATCGCCTGGGTATCGACAGCCAGAAACTCTCCGGTGAACTGGCGCAAGCCGGCAAGGAAGTCACATCGAGTCTGGACAGCCTGTCTTCCAGTACCCGTCAGCGTCTGACCGCAGGGCTTTCCACGCGTCTGCAGGAGGAGCAGAAGCAACTGCGTGCGACCCTGGAAAAAGACCTGCAAGACTCGGCCAACGACATGGCGCAACTGCTGGCCTCGGTGGCGCCGCGCGCCATGTGGGACAGCGACGTGCCGACGCTGTCGGAGTTTGCCCGGCGTGCCCAGCGCAATCCCAACGTGTTGTTCGTGGTCTACGACGATGCGGCCGGGGAGCATGTGACCCGTTATCTGAACCGTGACAACCCGATCAACCAGGCATTGCTGGCCAAAGGTCAGGGCGACCGGGCCCTGGACAAAGTCTTGGATGCGGCGAAAAATGATCCTTCCGTGTTCTACGTCGAAGCGTCCATCAGCCCCAACGGCGTAGAGATTGGCAAGGTCCGCATAGGTGTCTCAACCACGGCGGTAGAGGCGGACCTGGCTGCGCTGGACAAACGTTTTGCCGCGCTGATCGCCAGCAGTGATCAACTGGTAGGCGACAGCCTCAAGGGCGCTGCCGCAGACAGCGCCGCCGCCATGGGCGCGCGCCTGCAATCGGCGCAAGCCACCGCCACCCAGATGACCGCCAACACCACCAGTGCCGTACAAGATGCCGCAGGCACTTTGCGCTGGCGCATCGGCATGGGGCTCGCAGTGGTGGGGTTCGGCGTATTGCTGCTGATCGCTATCGTGCTGGGGCGGCGTGTGGTCAATCGCCTGAAGTTGCTGATCGCAGCCATGGATGACTTGGCGGCGGGCGAGGGCGACCTCACCAAGCGCGTGCAGATCAGCAGCAAGGATGAAATCGGCGACATGGCTTCGGCGGTCAATCGCTTTGTGGATAAGTTGCAGCCGATCGTGCGTGAGGCGGGGGATGTGGCTCAGCGTACCGGTGTGGAAATCGGCGCCATGACCTTGCGCAATGCCGGTGCCGACAAGGCGGCCGGTTTGCAGCGTGATGAAGTGGCCGAGAGCTTGCGCGCGCTGTCGCAAATGGCAGACGAGGCCCAGGCTGAAAGTCATGCGATGCAAGCGGCGTTGCAACAGGTGGTGGAAATCCGCCGGGCGACGGATGAAAACTCGCGCACTTCAGCAGAGGTCGGCAGCTTGATCGAAGCGTTAGCGGGGCAGGTGCAGGCGGGTTCTCAGGTTATTGAGCGCCTGGCTCAGCAAAGCGAACAAATTGAAGTGGTGCTGACGGTGATTCACGGCATTGCCGAGCAGACCAACTTGCTGGCACTTAACGCAGCGATTGAAGCCGCGCGTGCCGGTGAGACCGGGCGTGGCTTCGCGGTAGTGGCCGACGAGGTGCGTGCCCTGGCCAGCAAAACCCAGAGTTCCACGGGTGATATCCAGGCGCATATCGTGGCGTTGCAGCAGGGCGCACGTGAGGCGGTGGAAACCATCGGCAAGGCGGGTCGTCAGGCGAGCGAAGGCTTGCTGGTGCTGCGCGACAGCGTGCGCCTGTAGCAGACGGTGCAGGCTTCGGTGGAGCAGGTACATGCAGCGATTGGCTTGGCGACGCGTGCGGCTGAGCATCAGGCCCAGGGCGCGCATGCGGTGCGTGGGCGGGTCGAGGTGATTCATGCCCAGGCCGAGCGTGCTGCGCAGGCGGTGGTGGAAACCACGGCCAGTGGCAAGGTGCTGGATGGGTTGGCGGCGCAGTTGAAGGCGAGCCTGGGGCAGTTTCGGGCTTAGCGTCGCCTGTTCCGGCGCAATCGCAGGCAGGCCTGCTCCCACATTCAGCTGCATTCCAACGTTGGAACTCTGCCAACTGTGGGAGCTGGCTTGCCTGCGATTGCGGTCTCAGCGGCTCAGATACATCCGAGTCGTAAGCAGATACACCGGCAACCCCGACACCAGAATCAACAGCGCCGCGTAAGGCGCTGCCGCTGCAAACTCCACATTCGAGGTATGCGCCCAAACGGCGGTTGCCAGGGTATTCAGCCCGGTCGGGCTGAGCAGCAACGTCGCCGTCAACTCCTTCATCGCATCCAGAAACACCAAGGCGAACGCCGCGCCCAGTGCCGGGAAGATAATCGGTAAGGTCACCCGGCAAAATGCGCTGAACGACGATGCGCCCAACGTGCGCGCGGCCTCTTCCAGCTGCGGCGCCGCCTTGTTCAAGGCCGTACGAATCGGCGCCTGGGCCAGCGGCAGGAACAACAGCGCATAAGCGATCAGCAGCAGTGCCGACGTCTGATACAGCGCTGGCACATAATGCAGGGCGAAATACACCAGCGTCAGTGCGATCACCAGGCCGGGCAGGGCATGCAACAGGTACGGCAGGCGCTCGGCCCAGATCGCCAGTTGGCCTTTGTAGCGCGCCACCAGCAACCCAACCGGCACTGCCAGCACCAAGCACAGCGCCGCGCCACCTAAGGACAGTGCCAGCGAAGACAACAGTGCCTCACCAATTTCGGCCACGGGAAATGCCGCCGACGAACCCACCGCCAGCCAGTACCCGAGCATCCCCAAAGGAATGCCGCTGCCAATGATCGCCAGCGCCAGGCAATAGAGTTGACCGAGCGGCGCCCATTTGCCCAATTGAACCTGTTCAGCGTGCCGTGCCGCGCCCTGGCCGATGCGCACATGCCGGCCCTTGCCGCGTACGCGCAGCTCCAGCCACAGCAGCGTCAGGCACATCACCAGCAACACCGCCGAGAGCATCGCGGCATTGGCATTGCTGAATTCCAGTTCGAACTGTTGGTAGATCGCGGTGGTAAAGGTCTGCAGGCCGATGATCGACAGCGCACCGAACTCCACCAGCATATGCAAGGCAATCAGCAGTGCCCCGGCCAGTAGCGAAGGCCACAGCATGGGCAGTGTGATGCGAAAAAATACGCCCCAGCGATTCAGCCCCAAGGTGCGGGCCGATTCTTCCAGGGACGGGTCGAGGTTGCGCAGGGTCGCCGCCACCGGCAGAAACACCAGCGGGTATTTGGACAGGGTCATCACCAGGATCGCACCGCCCAGCCCTTCGAAGTTGGCGCTCAGCGACACCCAGGTAAAGCTGCTGACAAACGCCGGCACCGCAAACGGCAGGCACAGGATCACGCCCCAGATACGCCGACCCGGCAGGTTGCTGCGTTCCAGCAGCCAGGCCAGGGACAGGCCGATCACGCCGCAGGCCACTGTCACGCCAATCATCAGCGCCAGGGTGTTGCGCAGCAGCCCGAATACATACGGCCGCCATAGCAGATGCACCGCTTGCGCCCAGCCCGCCTGCCAGGCTTTGGTCCCGACATACACCAACGGCAGCAGACTCAGGCCAACCAGGAATAGGACGGGGATCAGCAGCCAGATTGACGGGCGTTTGCGTCGCGGGCTGAAACCCCCGCGCAAGGCGGGGGCGGGGAGCGATGGGTTCATCAGTTCAAGCCAACGTCACGTTCCAGGTCCAGGGCTTCTTCGGCGTTGCCGAGGTCCGCAGGGGTGACTTTCGGCGGTTGCAGCTCGCTGAAAGGCTTGAGGCCACGGTTCGATTCCATGCCCTTGCGCAGCGGGTATTCGGCCGAGGTGTTGGTGATCACACGCTGGCCTTCTTCGCTGGTCATGAAGGCGAGTAATTGCTGGGCCTCTTTCGGGTGCTTGCTGGATTTCAGCGCGGCAGCCGAAGACACGGTGATCAGGCCGCCGGCATCGCCATTGGTGAAGTAATGCAGCTGCGAATCCAGGTTGGTTTTTTCTTTCTTGAGCGCAAACCAGTAGTAGTTGTTCACTAGCACGGTGGCCACTTCGCCGTTTTCCACGGCCTTAAGGGCGACCATGTTGTTGCTGTAGACCTTGCCGAAGGCGCGCAGGCCAGTCAGCCACTCTTCAGCGGCTTCGCGACCGTGCAGCTTGATGATTGCCACGGCTTGTTCCTGGAACGCGCCGCTGGTGGGTACGAAGCCGACTTTGCCTTGCCACTCGGGGCCGGCGAAATCCAGTACCGATTTGGGCAGGTCTTTTTCGGCGATCAGTTTGGGGTTGAACGCTACAACGCGCGTGCGTGCGGTGACGCCCATCCAGTCGCCGTTGCTGCCGACATAATCCTTGGGCAATACGTCGAGGGTGCTGGCATCGATCTTGGCCAGCAGGCCTTGTTCACCGAGCTTGTTTAGCGGCGGCGATTCTTCGGTGTAGATCACGTCGGCGGGGGAGCGGTCGCCTTCTTCGACGACTTGGCTGGCCAGCTGGTTGCTGCTGCCTTTGCGCACGTTGACGTGAATGCCGGTCTTGGCTTCGAAGGCCTTGGCGAGTTCATCGCCGACTTCTTTGTGTTGGCCGTTGTACAGGGTCAGTGACACCTTGTCGGCGGAATAGGCGGCGGGCGAGAGCAGGGTCAGGCTGAGCAGAGTGAGGGTCAGGCCACGCAGAAGGGATGTCTTGAGACGGGTATTGCTAATCATCATCCGAAGTTTTCCTCGTTTAAATGCAACAAATCGTTGCCGATTTATACGGGCAGGATAAACGATAAAACTTCTCAAGTGCGCACGGGAGGGGAAATCGCCGAGGATGTTTTCAAACCCCGGAAACGAAAAAACCCGCTTTCGCGGGTTTGATCTGAATTTGGTGCCCAGGAGAAGACTCGAACTTCCACGACCTTGCGATCACCAGCACCTGAAGCTGGCGTGTCTACCAATTTCACCACCTGGGCATTATCAACAACGCTTGCGCCGTTGATGGAGCGAACTATACGGAGGGCTTTTTGATCTGTAAACCCCTGATTCAAAAATATAAATCAGGATTCTTGTTAAAAATCAAAGGCCTGAAACGCAAAAACCCGCTTTCGCGGGTTTTTGGAGACTCGAGGCATAACCTTGAGTTTGAAATTGGTGCCCAGGAGAAGACTCGAACTTCCACGACCTTGCGATCACCAGCACCTGAAGCTGGCGTGTCTACCAATTTCACCACCTGGGCAGCATCAACAACGTTGCCGTCGTCGATGGCGCGCACTATACGGAGGCGATTTTGAGCTGTAAAGCCCTGGTATGAAAAAATCCTGGAAAATTTCGCCAATGGTCGTGCAAGGTGTGTTCCGGGGGCGACAAAAGCCTTTTAAACGCTTGTTGATGCCTGAAATTTCCCGTTTCAATACGCGTATGCCAAACTAACCCGCATATAGACAAGGTGAAAACTCTCTAATGGCCGATTGGCAGTCCCTCGATCCCGAGGCCGCTCGTGAAGCGGAAAAATATGAAAACCCTATTCCTAGCCGCGAACTGATTCTGGCGCACCTCGCCGATCGTGGTTCGCCTGCTAGCCGCGAGCAGTTGGTTGAGGAATTCGGTCTGACCACCGAAGACCAGCTCGAAGCCCTGCGCCGCCGTTTGCGTGCCATGGAGCGCGATGCTCAACTGATCTACACCCGCCGTGGCACTTACGCGCCCGTGGATAAGCTCGACCTGATCCTTGGCCGCATCGCCGGCCATCGTGATGGCTTCGGCTTCCTGATCCCGGATGACGGCAGCGACGATCTGTTCATGAGCCCGGCACAAATGCGCCTGGTGTTCGATGGCGACCGTGCCCTGGCGCGCGTTTCCGGCCTGGACCGTCGTGGTCGCCGTGAAGGCGTGATCGTCGAAGTGGTGTCGCGTGCCCACGAGTCCATCGTCGGCCGCTACTTCGAAGAAGGCGGTATCGGCTTTGTTGTGCCAGATAACCCGAAGGTCCAGCAGGAAGTGCTGATTACCCCGGGCCGCAACGGCGCCGCCAAGGTCGGCCAGTTCGTGGAGGTGAAAATCACCCACTGGCCAACCGCGCGCTTCCAGCCGCAAGGCGATATCGTTGAGGTGGTCGGCAACTACATGGCGCCGGGCATGGAAATCGACGTTGCGCTGCGCACCTACGATATCCCTCACGTCTGGCCTGAGGCTGTGCTCAAAGAAGCCGCCAAGCTCAAGCCGGAAGTGGAAGATAAAGACAAAGAAAAACGCATCGACTTGCGCCATCTGCCGTTCGTCACCATTGACGGCGAAGATGCCCGCGACTTCGACGATGCGGTTTACTGCGAAGCCAAGCCTGGCAAACTGCGCCTGTTCTCCGGCGGCTGGAAGTTGTTCGTCGCGATTGCCGATGTGTCCAGCTATGTGAAGATCGGTTCGGCCTTGGATAACGAAGCCCAGGTGCGCGGTAACTCCGTGTACTTCCCTGAGCGCGTGATCCCGATGCTGCCTGAGCAGCTGTCCAACGGCCTGTGCTCCCTGAACCCGAAAGTCGACCGTTTGGCCATGGTGTGCGAGATGACTATCTCGAAAACCGGCGAAATGACCGACTACCAGTTCTACGAAGCGGTGATCCACTCCCAGGCGCGCCTGACCTACAACAAGGTCAGCACCATCCTGGAACAGCCGAAAACCAGCGAAGCCAAAGCCCTGCGCGGTGAGTACGGCCATGTCGTGCCGCACCTCAAGCAGCTGTATTCGCTGTACAAAGTATTGCTGGGCGCTCGTCATGTACGTGGCGCGATCGACTTTGAAACCCAGGAAACCCGAATTGTCTTCGGCTCCGAGCGCAAGATCGCGGCGATCACCCCGACCACGCGTAACGATGCTCACAAGCTGATCGAGGAATGCATGCTGGCGGCCAACGTGGCCACTGCCGAGTTCCTGAAAAAGCACGAGATTCCTGCCCTGTACCGGGTGCACGACGGCCCGCCGCCGGAGCGTCTGGAGAAGTTGCGCGCGTTTCTCGGCGAGCTCGGTCTGTCCCTGCACAAAGGCAAGGACGGCCCGACGCCGAAGGACTACCAGGCACTGCTCGCGAGCATCAAGGACCGTCCGGATTACCACGTGATCCAGACCGTGATGCTGCGTTCTTTGAGCCAGGCGGTGTACAGCGCCGACAACCAAGGCCACTTCGGCTTGAATTACGAGGCGTACACCCACTTCACTTCGCCGATTCGCCGTTACCCGGACCTGCTCACGCACCGCGCAATCCGCAGCGTGATCCACTCCAAGCAGAACACCCCGCACGTCAAGCGCGCCGGTGCCATGACGATTCCGAAGGCACGGATCTATCCGTACGACGAAGCGGCCCTGGAACAGCTGGGCGAGCAGTGCTCCATGAGCGAGCGCCGTGCCGACGAAGCCACACGCGATGTGGTGAACTGGCTCAAGTGCGAGTTCATGAAAGACCGTGTGGGTGAGTCGTTCCCGGGCGTGATCACCGCCGTGACCGGTTTTGGTCTGTTCGTCGAGCTGACCGACATCTACGTCGAAGGCCTGGTGCACGTCACCGCCTTGCCGGGTGACTACTACCACTTCGACCCTGTGCATCACCGCCTGGCGGGCGAGCGCACCGGTCGCAGCTTCCGTTTGGGCGATACCGTGGAAGTGCAGGTCATGCGCGTCGACCTCGACGAGCGCAAGATCGACTTCGGCATGCCTGACAAGCCAGTCGAACCGTCTGGCCGCAAAAAACGTGGCAGCGAAACCGCCGCACCGGCCGCCAAAGGCAAAGGCGCTCCTGCCAAAGCAGCGGCTGCCGAGCCTGCGCCAGCCAAGGCCGGTCGTCGTTCGTCGGCCAAGGATAAAGCCCCTGAAGCCTACCGCCCAAGCGACGCTGCGGCGAAAAACGCCGAGCTGCGCAAGAGCCGCGAGTTGAAGCAGCAGTTGCTCAGCGAAGCCAAAAGCGGTGGTAAAGCGGCGTCAGGGGGAAAGTCCCAGGGGGCGGAAAAGCCGTCGAGCAAGCCGAGCAAACATCGTAAAGGCCCGCCAAAAGCGGGTTCGGCTCCCGCGAAAAGCGGCGGGTCGCGCAAACCTAAGGCCAAGTCATGAGTCTGGAAAAAATCTACGGCGTGCACGCCGTAGAAGCACTACTGCGTCACCACCCTAAGCGCGTCAAGCAAGTGTGGTTGGCCGAAGGTCGCAGCGAGCCGCGCGTACAAGCGCTGGTCGAGCTGGCGACCCAGAATAAAGTCGCCATCGGCCAAGCCGAGCGTCGTGAGATGGACGTGTGGGTAGAAGGCGTTCACCAGGGCGTGGTAGCGGACGTGAGCCCGAGCCAGGTCTGGGGCGAGGCGATGCTCGACGAGCTGCTCGATCGCACCGAAGGCGCGCCGCTGCTGCTGGTGCTGGACGGCGTGACCGACCCGCACAACCTCGGCGCTTGCCTGCGTTCGGCGGATGCTGCCGGTGCGCTGGCAGTGATCGTGCCTAAAGACAAGTCGGCCACCCTGACGCCGGTTGTGCGTAAAGTGGCCTGCGGCGCGGCGGAAGTGATTCCGCTGGTGGCGGTGACCAACCTGGCGCGCACTCTGGAGAAGCTCCAGCAGCGCGGCCTTTGGGTTGTGGGCACGGCGGGCGAGGCTGAGGTCAGCATTTATGACCAAGACCTCACCGGCCCGACCATCCTGATCATGGGCGCCGAAGGCAAAGGCATGCGTCGCCTGACCCGTGAGCATTGCGATTACCTGGTGAACCTGCCGATGGCCGGTAGCGTCAGCAGCCTCAATGTGTCGGTTGCGACGGGCGTGTGCCTGTTCGAAGCCCGGCGTCAGCGTGGTGTCAAGGCTAAAGCCAAGAAGTAAGCCTGTCAGTGATCGTTCCCACGCTCTGCGTGGGAATGCCTCTTGTGATGCTCCGCGTCATGCTTTTGATGCGCACGCGGAGCATCCAGGGCGGCGTTCCCACGCAGAGCGTGGAAACGATCGCCTGAGCGCGTGGTGATTGTTCAAATAATCACCAATCACCTTGCGCGGTTTCTCCCCCTTCTCTACAATTGCGCCCCTTGCCTTCCTGGCAGGCACCTATGTGCCTCCCTACGGCAAGATCCATAAGTGTCATTCACTCCTTGTCTGACCGTTTTTGAGCGGCAGGCTACAACCCGTAAGGAGCATTCATGCGTCATTACGAAATCATCTTTTTGGTCCACCCGGATCAAAGCGAGCAAGTCGGCGGCATGGTTGAGCGTTACACCAAGCTGATCGAAGAAGACGGCGGCAAAATCCACCGTCTGGAAGATTGGGGCCGTCGTCAACTGGCCTACGCAATCAACAATGTTCACAAGGCTCACTACGTGATGCTGAACGTTGAGTGCACTGGCAAGGCCCTGGCCGAGCTGGAAGACAACTTCCGCTACAACGATGCAGTGATCCGTAACCTGGTCATCCGTCGCGAAGAAGCCGTTACCGGCCAATCCGAGATGCTCAAGGCTGAAGAAAACCGCAGTGAGCGCCGTGAGCGTCGCGACCGTCCTGAGCACGAAGGCGCTGAAAGCGCTGATAGTGATGACAGCGACAACAGCGACAACGCTGACGAGTAATCCACGGACCTTTTAAGGAGCCTATCAAATGGCACGTTTCTTCCGTCGTCGTAAATTCTGCCGCTTCACCGCTGAAGAAGTGAAGGAGATCGATTACAAAGATCTCAACACTCTGAAAGCCTACGTATCCGAGACCGGCAAAATCGTTCCAAGCCGTATCACCGGTACTAAAGCACGTTATCAGCGTCAGCTGGCCACCGCTATCAAGCGCGCCCGCTTCCTGGCCCTGCTGGCCTACACCGACAGCCACGGCCGCTGAGACCGGGCAGTCGACAAGTAGTAAGGGATTGAATGCATGCGCGCCTTAGCTGAGTTCATCATGCGCGGTCGCGTGCAGGCCACTCTGGTAGTGGCTGGATGTGCGGCATTGCCGTTGCTTTATTGGTTGGGTGCTGCCGCGGGTTGCCTTGTGCTGCTGCGGCGCGGTTTGAAGGACGCCCTTGGCGTTCTTGCCCTGGGTTTGTTGCCGGCCTTGATCTGGTGGCTGCAAATGGGTGATCCACGGGTACTTCTGGTACTGCTGGGGTCATCGAGCCTTGCGTTGGTTTTACGCGCAAGTGAGTCCTGGGCCCGCACGCTGCTGGTCAGCGTGGCATTGGGGTTGGTGTACTCAGTGATGCTTGGCGCGGCTTTCCGCCCGCAAATCGAGGCGCTGTCGCAGGAAATCGTCAAGATCCTGCCGCTGGCCCTCGGGGATCTCTACCAGCAATTGTCGGTAGATGAGCGAGCGCGGTTTGCGTCACTGATTGCCCCGGTCCTGACCGGCCTGATTGCGGCATTGTTGCAGATCGTCAGCGTGCTGAGCCTGATTCTTGGGCGTTATTGGCAGGCGTTGTTGTACAACCCGGGTGGTTTTGGTCGCGAGTTTCGCAGTATCAGAATCCCCGCGGGGCCGGCGATGTTGCTGCTGGCGTGCATGGTTGTCGGGCCGAACTTCGGCCCACAGATGGCCGTGCTGGCGCCGATTTGCAGTGTACCGCTGGTGTTTGCCGGGCTGGCCCTGATTCATGGGCTGGTGGCGCGAAAGCGCCTGGCCAAGTTTTGGCTGGTGGGGTTGTACGTGACGCTGTTGCTGTTCATGCAGCTGATCTATCCGTTACTCGTGGTTTTGGCCATTGTCGACGGCCTGATTGATTTTCGCGGTCGTCTGGCGTCGAAAGACGCCGATAACGCGAACGGTGAAGGTTAAAAGTTAGAGGATTTTCACATGCAACTGATCCTTCTGGAAAAAGTCGCCAACCTGGGCAACCTGGGCGACAAAGTGAACGTTAAGGCCGGCTACGGTCGTAACTACCTGCTGCCATACGGCAAAGCCACCGCTGCAACCGCTGCCAACCTGGCTGCGTTTGAAGAGCGTCGTGCTGAGCTGGAAAAAGCAGCAGCAGACAAAAAAGCTTCGGCCGAAACTCGCGCTGCCCAACTGGCTGAGCTGGAAGTGACTATCACTGCCACCGCCGGTGACGAAGGCAAGCTGTTCGGTTCGATCGGCACCCACGACATCGCTGATGCACTGACCGCCTCCGGCGTTGAAGTGCAGAAGAGCGAAGTTCGTCTGCCGAACGGCACCATCCGCAACGTAGGCGAATTCGATGTAGCCGTGCACCTGCACGCCGAAGTTGAAGCCACCGTACGCGTTGTAGTGGTAGCAGCTTAAGCCGCACCTAACTGACTGGCACCTCGCGTGTCAGCCGGTTAACATCGGGCACGATCCTGTTTACAGGTCGTGCCTTTTGTTTTTCTACGATTCCCCAATTCCAAGTGGCCATGAACGATATTTCAGCTCCTGAGCAATATGATCTGCAAACCGCTGCCCTGAAGGTGCCGCCGCATTCCATCGAGGCCGAACAGGCCGTGCTCGGTGGCTTGATGCTGGACAACAACGCCTGGGAACGCGTGCTGGATCAAGTCTCGGACGGTGATTTCTATCGCCATGACCACCGCCTGATTTTCCGCGCCATCGCCAAGCTGGCCGACCAGAACTCGCCAATCGACGTGGTGACCCTGGCCGAGCAGTTGGACAAGGAAGGCCAGACCTCCCAAGTCGGCGGCCTGGGCTACCTGGGCGAACTGGCGAAAAACACGCCATCGGTCGCCAACATCAAGGCTTATGCGCAGATCGTTCGTGCGCGGGCCACGTTGCGCCAGTTGATCGGCATCGCCACCGAGATTGCCGACAGCGCGTTCAACCCGGAAGGCCGCACCGCTGAAGAGATTCTTGATGAGGCCGAGCGGCAGATCTTCCAGATCGCCGAGGCTCGGCCAAAAACCGGCGGCCCGGTCAGCGTCAACGACCTGCTGACCAAGGCGATCGACCGTATCGATACCCTGTTCAATACCGACAACGCCATCACCGGCCTGTCCACCGGCTACACCGACCTCGACGGCATGACCAGCGGCCTGCAGCCGTCTGACCTGATCATCGTCGCTGGCCGTCCATCCATGGGTAAAACCACCTTCGCGATGAACCTGGTGGAGAACGCCGTGTTGCGCAGCGACAAGGCCGTACTGGTTTACTCCTTGGAGATGCCAGGTGAATCGCTGATCATGCGTATGTTGTCGTCCCTGGGCCGCATCGACCAGACCAAGGTGCGTGCCGGTCGCCTGGAAGACGACGATTGGCCGCGGCTGACTTCGGCGGTCAACCTGCTCAACGACCGCAAGCTGTTTATCGACGACACTGCGGGCATCAGCCCCTCGGAAATGCGCGCGCGTACCCGACGCCTGGTGCGCGAGCACGGCGACATTGCCCTGATCATGATCGACTACCTGCAGTTGATGCAGATCCCGGGTTCCAGCGGTGACAGCCGAACCAACGAGATCTCCGAGATTTCCCGCTCGTTGAAGGCCCTGGCCAAGGAGTTCAACTGCCCGGTGGTTGCCCTGTCGCAGCTCAACCGATCCTTGGAGCAGCGCCCGAACAAGCGCCCGATCAACTCCGACTTGCGGGAATCCGGAGCGATCGAGCAGGATGCTGACGTGATCATGTTCGTATACCGGGACGAGGTGTATCACCCGGAGACCGAGCATAAAGGCATCGCTGAAATCATTATCGGTAAACAGCGTAACGGCCCGATCGGCACCACGCGCCTGGCCTTTATCGGCAAATACACCCGCTTCGAGAACCTCGCGCCGGGTAGCTATAACTTCGACGACGAGTAAAAAGTCGTCCCGCCAATTCCGATTGCAAAGGTCGGAATTGGTCAAGATTTGTGCTATATTCCGCGCCCGCGATTTTTCATCTCAACACCGGTCATCGTCATGCAAACAGCCAAGCCGTTATTTGACTATCCCAAGTACTGGGCCGAATGTTTCGGTCCTGCGCCATTCCTGCCAATGAGCAGGGAGGAGATGGATCAGCTTGGCTGGGATTCCTGCGACATCATCATCGTCACCGGTGATGCGTATGTGGATCACCCGTCTTTCGGCATGGCCATCATCGGCCGGCTGCTGGAGGCCCAGGGCTTTCGCGTCGGGATCATCGCCCAGCCGAACTGGCAGTCCAAAGACGACTTCATGAAGCTCGGCGAGCCGAACCTGTTCTTTGGCGTCGCGGCCGGCAACATGGACTCGATGATCAACCGCTACACCGCCGACAAGAAAATCCGTTCCGACGACGCCTACACCCCAGGCGGCATGGCCGGCAAACGCCCGGACCGCGCGAGCTTGGTGTACAGCCAGCGTTGCAAGGAAGCCTACAAGAACGTGCCGATCGTGCTCGGCGGCATCGAAGCCTCCCTGCGCCGTATCGCCCACTACGACTACTGGCAGGACCGTGTGCGTAACTCGATCCTGATCGACGCCACCGCCGATATCCTGCTGTACGGCAACGCCGAGCGGGCTATCGTCGAAGTCGCCCAGCGCCTGTCGTGGGGCCACAAGATCGAAGACATCACCGACGTGCGCGGCACCGCGTTCATTCGCCGTGACACGCCGGCGGGCTGGTACGAAGTGGACTCCACGCGTATCGACCGCCCGGGCAAGGTCGACAAGATCATCAACCCGTACGTGAATACCCAGGACACCCAGGCCTGCGCCATCGAGCAGGAAAAGGGCCCGGTGGATGATCCTGAGGAAGCCAAGGTCGTACAGATCCTGGCCAGCCCGCGCATGACCCGCGACAAGACCGTGATCCGCTTGCCATCGGTAGAAAAAGTCCGTGGCGACGCGGTGCTCTACGCTCACGCCAACCGCGTGTTGCACCTGGAAACCAACCCAGGCAACGCCCGCGCCCTGGTGCAGAAGCACGGTGAAGTGGACGTGTGGTTCAACCCGCCGCCCATTCCGATGACCACCGAAGAAATGGACTACGTGTTCGGCATGCCTTACGCACGTGTTCCGCACCCTGTGTACGGCAAGGAAAAAATCCCGGCCTACGACATGATCCGTTTCTCGGTGAACATCATGCGAGGCTGCTTCGGCGGCTGCACCTTCTGCTCGATCACCGAGCACGAAGGCCGGATCATCCAGAACCGTTCCGAAGAGTCGATCATTCGCGAGATCGAAGAGATCCGCGACAAAGTGCCAGGCTTCACCGGCGTGATCTCCGACCTCGGCGGCCCGACCGCGAACATGTACCGCATCGCCTGCAAGAGCCCGGAAATCGAATCCGCGTGCCGCAAGCCATCGTGCGTGTTCCCGGGCATCTGCCCGAACCTGAACACCGACCACTCGTCGTTGATCCAGCTGTACCGCAGCGCCCGTGCGTTGCCGGGTGTGAAGAAGATTCTGATTGCCTCCGGCCTGCGCTACGACCTCGCGGTCGAGTCGCCGGAATACGTCAAAGAGTTGGTGACCCACCACGTCGGTGGCTACCTCAAGATCGCCCCGGAACACACCGAGGAAGGTCCGCTCAACCAGATGATGAAGCCGGGCATCGGCAGCTATGACAAGTTCAAGCGCATGTTCGAGAAGTACACCAAGGAAGCGGGCAAAGAGCAGTACCTGATTCCTTACTTCATCGCCGCCCACCCGGGCACCACCGATGAAGACATGATGAACCTGGCCCTGTGGCTCAAGGGCAACGGCTTCCGTGCCGACCAAGTGCAGGCGTTCTACCCGTCGCCGATGGCCACCGCCACCGCGATGTACCACTCGGGCAAGAACCCGCTGCGCAAGGTCACCTACAAGAGCGACTCGGTGACCATCGTCAAGAGCGAAGAGCAGCGCCGTTTGCACAAGGCATTCCTGCGCTACCACGACCCGAAAGGCTGGCCGATGCTGCGTGAAGCATTGACCCGCATGGGCCGTGCCGACCTGATCGGGCCGGGCAAAGACCAGTTGATCCCGCTGCACCAGCCGGCCACCGACAGCTACCAGAGCGCCCGTCGCAAGAACTCGACGCCAGCCGGCAGCCACAAGGTCGCCAAGGAAACCACCACCAAGATCCTCACCCAGCACACCGGCCTGCCGCCACGTGGCAGCGACGGCAGCAACCCGTGGGACAAGCGCGAACAAGCCAAGGCTGCGGCCATGGTGCGCAACAAGCAGGCGGCCAAGGAGCGCGCCGACGCGGCTAAGGGCAAGGGCGGCAAGCCTGCGCGCAAGCCGGTCGTGCCGCGTTGATCGCAGCCTGAACATGCAAAACGCCAGCCTCGTGCTGGCGTTTTGCTTTCTAGCGGGTGGGTAGGCTGTTTGTTAAGGTGGCGCGCATTAGATTGCTATCGCAGGCAAGCCAGCTCCCACAGTGGACCGCCTTCCAACGTTGAGACCCGGTCAACTGTGGGAGCTGGCTTGCCTGCGATGGGGCCGGCCCGGCCACCGTCACTTTCAAGGAAGAACACTTATGAGCAACCCCCTGCTCAGCATCGGCATGGACTCCAACCGCTCGCAATTCATGGCGCGCCAGCGCATTGAAAGCCAGATCAACCTGCCACGGTTGTTTGCGGCCATCGACGCTGACCCCGGCATCGTCGGCGCTGGCGTGGTGTACATCGACGCTGACTTCAATGTCGTGACCCTGCGCGAATTCAAGCCCATCTGCAGCATCAAGCCCAAGCGCATCATTCTGCGTGAGGCGCAGAAGTACATTTCGCCTGCACAGTTTGTGGAGCAAGTGAAGACCGACCCTAGGGAAGGTCGCCTCAGGAAAGAGGCGTTTGATATGGGGTTGTCTTGTACCGCCGCTATTATCGGTTGGATTGTTGTGTTCAGTGGCAGCGTGGCCGTGCCCTTTACGGCGGGTGCAAGTGCGTTTGTGGTGGGCATTGGCGTGACGGCGGCATTGGCCAGTAGTGCGCAGTGCGGGTTCGGCGTGGCACGTACCTACAACGAGATCCTTGACCCTGATGCAAACGACCGCATGGATGACGCCGAATGGTATGGCGCTGTCTCACCCATCCTCGATGCAGCGTCTTTGGTGGGGATTGGAACCGGCGCCTTGACCACGGTAAAACTTTTGAAAGCCAACAAAGCCGCCGCGCTGGGCAAAAGCTGGTATGAACTGCTCAAGGGCCTGAGCCGTCAGGAACGCAAAAAATTGACCAAGGAACTGCTGAGCCTGCGGGATCCGAGCCTCACGTCCAAGCTGCTTAAGTTGCAGCAACGTGCCGGAAAACTGACCAAGAGCTACAGTTCCACCGAAATCCGGCATGCGACGTTGACTCAACTCAAAGACGCGCTAGGCGGACTATTGGGCATCTGGGGTAGCTACCGAAGCGGCAGTGTGGGCAGCGCCAGTACTATTGCAATCGGCTTGTATGAGGACCTGACGCAATGAACGGCTTCCCCGACATGGGCAGCTTCCTCGCCCGCTATTTTCCGGTGTTTATGGGCACGATCTTCATGGCGATCTTTTCCGGGGCGTCCGCTGTATCGCTCGCGGGCGTGACGTACTTGCGTGGCGTGGATCCGGCGCTCAAAGCCGACTACTCCGGCCTGGCGATTTTGGTGCTGGTGGCGGTGCTGGTGTTTGGCAACGTAATGATTGCGCGCGGACGCTCATGGGCCACGTGGCTGGTGGCAGGTTACCTGGGATGTTGCCTGCTGTTCGTACTGCCGATGATTCAGTACCCCCCTCATATGCTGGTCTATGGCTCAGCTGTGCTCTTCCCGTTATTGGGATTGCTCCTGCTCAACAGCAAACGCCACCGCGAAATGCGCCAAAAGCTGCTCGAAGTTCGCCACCTGCGCGAAGCCATGATCGCCAAGCACAAAGCCCGCTGACTGGGTAGATTCACCACCCAGCCTCACACGCACGCCACAAATAGGCGCAACCCTTGCACCATTGCACTGACGACGGCGCCGTTTAGAACTCGACGCCAGTTGGCAGCCACAAGGCCGCCAAGGAAACCACCACCAAGATCCTCACTCAGCACACCGGCCTACCACTGCGTAGCAGCGACGGCAGCAACCCGTGGGACAAGCGCGAACAAGCCAAGGCTGCGGCCCTGGCGCGCAACAAGCAGGCGGCCAACGGCAAGGACGGCAAGCCGGTCGTGCCGCGTTGATCGCAGCCTGAACATGCAAAACGCCAGCCTCGTGCTGGCGTTTTGCTTTCTAGCGGGTGGGTAGGCTGTTTGTTAAGGTGGCGCGCATTAGATTGCTATCGCAGGCAAGCCAGCTCCCACAGTGGACCGCCTTCCAACGTTGAAACCCGGTCAACTGTGGGAGCTGGCTTGCCTGCGATGGGGCCGGCCCGGCCACCGTCACTTTCAAGGAAGAACACTTATGAGCAACCCCCTGCTCAGCATCGGCATGGACTCCAACCGCTCCCAATTCATGGCGCGCCAGCGCATCGAAAGCCAGATCAACCTGCCACGGCTGTTTGCGGCCATCGATGCCGATCCTGCTATCGTCGGCGCTGGCGTGGTGTTCATCGACGCTGACTTCAATGTCGTGACCCTGCGCGAATTCAAGCCCATCTGCAGCATCAAGCCCAAACGCATCATTCTGCGTGAGGCGCAGAAGTACATTTCGCCTGCACAGTTTGCCGATCAGGTGACCAACAATCCGCGTGAGTCTCGACTCGTGGGGGAGGCCGTCAATACGACCTTGTCTTGTGCCGGTGCGATTCTGGGCTGGATTGTGGTGTTCAGCGGCACTGTCGCCGTACCGTTCACGGGGGGAGCGAGCTTGGTGGTGGCGGGCCTCGGCGCCACCGCTGCGGCGGCCAGTACCGCGCAGTGTGTGGTTGGAGGCATGAGAACGTTCAACGAACTCAACGACCCGACCGCCAACGACGATATGGACAACGAGGAATGGTATCGCTATGCAATGCCGGTATTGGACGCGGCTTCGCTGTTGGGCGCAGGCGCCTCTACCCTGACGACTGTTCGACTGTTGCAGGCTCGAAAAGCAACGACGGGTAGAAGCTGGTACGAGTTGTCTAAAGGCTTGACCCGGCAGCAACGTAAGGCGCTCACCAAAGAGTTGCTAAGCCTGAAAGACCCAAGCCTGAGCAATAAGCTGTTGAAGTTGCGCCAGCGCTCCCGTGAGTTGGTGAAGCGCTATTCGGCGACCGAGATCAATCATGCTACCGTTACGCAGATCAGGGATTCCCTCGGTGCCGCCATTGGTTTCACCGGGAGTGCCTTGTCCGGCAACATTCGAACCATTGCAGTAGGGTTATACGAGGAGCTTGAGTGATGGTGCGCCAAGTCTCGTTAAAATCTTTTTTGGCTGAGTACTTCCCTGCGTTTATTTGCGCATTTTTCCTTGCCTGTTTTTCCCTATCCGCTGCTATTTCATTGGCATCGAGTACCTTTTTTCGCGGTGAACCAGAGCGAGCGCGTTATTCCTTTGTGGCGGCGGTTGTCTTGGGGCTGCTCTTGGCATTCAGCCACTTCGTCATGATCAGGGGGAGAACCTGGGGCGTTTGGGCCATCGTCGCCTTCTACGTGGCGTGCTTTTTGATCGTATTACCAACCTATGGCTATCGGCCGCATATGGCCGCCTATGTCATAGGGTTGCTGTTTCCAATGCTTGGACTGTTGTTGCTGAACAGTAAACGCCATCGGGAAATGCGCCGTCAGCTACTGGAAATCCGCCACCTGCGCGAAGCCATGATCGCCAAGCACAAAGCCCGCTGACTGGGTAGATTCACCACCCAGCCTCGCACGCACGCCACAAATATGTGCAACCCTTGCACCACGGCCCCCACGTTGGCGCCGTTTTGGTGCTGTACTGCACCGGGTCTTACGATAAAGCGCAATGACGGCCGCTCTGGCATAAGTCTTGCGCGCTTTGTTTTCATGCCCTGGCTCGCAGGAGGCCGCCGTGTCGATTCATGTCGCGTTGCACCACGTTACGCATTACCGCTATGACCGCGCTGTCGAACTCGGCCCACAGATCGTGCGTTTGCGCCCGGCGGCCCATAGCCGCACGCGGATTTTGTCCTACGCACTCAACGTGCTGCCCGAGCAGCACTTCATCAATTGGCAGCAGGACCCGCAGGGTAATTACCTGGCACGCCTGGTGTTCCCGGAAAAGACCGATGAACTGCGCATCGAAGTCGACCTGGTCGCCGAGATGGCGGTGTTCAACCCGTTCGACTTTTTCCTCGAACCTTACGCCGAAAAAATCCCCTTCAGCTACGCCACCGATGAGCAGCGCGAGCTGGCGCCGTACCTGGAAACCCTGCCGCTGACGCCGAAGTTTGCCGCCTACCTGGCCGGTATCGACCGCACGCCCTTGCCGGCCGTGGATTTTCTGGTCGGGCTCAACCAGCGCTTGGCCGCTGATATCGGCTACCTGATCCGCATGGAACCGGGTGTGCAAACCCCGGAATTCACCCTGGAAAACGCTTCCGGCTCCTGCCGCGACTCGGCCTGGCTGCTGGTGCAATTGCTGCGCAACCTGGGGCTGGCGGCGCGCTTTGTGTCGGGCTACCTGATCCAACTGACCGCCGACGTCAAAGCCCTCGACGGCCCGTCTGGCACGGAGGTGGACTTCACCGACCTGCACGCCTGGTGCGAGGTGTACTTGCCCGGCGCCGGCTGGATCGGCCTGGATGCCACTTCCGGGTTGTTCGCCGGTGAAGGTCATATTCCGTTGGCCTGTAGTCCCGAACCATCTTCCGCCGCCCCGATTAGTGGGCTGGTGGAACCCTGCGAGTGCGAATTTACTCACGAAATGTCGGTGGAGCGCATTTGGGAAGCTCCTCGGGTTACCAAGCCCTACACCGAGGAGCAATGGTTGGCGATCCAGGCCCTCGGCCGGCAGATCGATGCCGACCTGCTCAAGGACGATGTGCGCCTGACCATGGGCGGCGAGCCCACTTTCGTCTCCATCGACGACCCCGACGGCGCCGAGTGGAACACCGCTGCGCTGGGGCCGGACAAGCGCCGCCTGTCGGCCGAGCTGTTCCAACGCATGCGCAAGCACTACGCACCCAAGGGGCTGGTGCATTTCGGCCAGGGCAAGTGGTACCCCGGCGAGCAACTGCCGCGCTGGTCGCTCAACTGCTACTGGCGCCGCGACGGCGTGCCGATCTGGCACAACAGCGCGCTGATCGCCGATGAGCAAGAGGATTACGGCGCCGACGGTGTAATGGCCGGGCGCTTCCTGGCCAGCGTCGCCGAGCGCCTGAAACTGCCGGCGCGCTTTGTGTTTCCGGCTTTCGAAGACAACTTTTACTACTTGTGGCGCGAAGGTGCGCTGCCGCAAAACGTCACCGCCCAGGACCCGCGCCTGAGCGACGACCTGGAGCGCGAACGCCTGCGCAAAGTGTTCAGCCAGGGCCTGGATAAAGTCATCGGCCAAGTGCTGCCACTGGCGCGTACGGCGGCCAATGATCGCTGGCAGAGCGGGCGTTGGTACCTGCGCGACAACCACTGCCGCCTGGTGCCGGGGGATTCACCGTTGGGTTATCGCCTGCCGTTGGCCTCGCAGCCTTGGGTGACGGCGGCGGAGTATCCGTTTGTGCATCCAACCGACCCGAACCAGGATCAACCGCAGTTGCCCTCCACCGGTCAGCTGCAAAGCCACGGCGAGCCCGCGCCGAGCGATGAGCGCGTACCGAAAGTCGATGAGTCCGCTGACTGGCTGACCCGCACCGCCTTGTGCGCCGAAGCGCGGGAAGGGCGGCTGTATCTGTTCATGCCGCCGCTGGAGCGCGTCGAGGATTACCTGGAGCTGGTGGCCGCCATCGAAGCGACCGCCGAGGAACTGCACTGCCCGGTATTGCTGGAAGGCTACGAGCCACCGTTCGACACCCGCTTGAGTAACTTCCGGGTGACGCCGGACCCGGGTGTGATCGAGGTGAACGTGCAGCCGTCCGCCACCTGGGACGAGTTGGTCGAGCGCACTGAATTCCTCTACGAAGAGGCGCGGCAAACTCGCCTCACCACGGAAAAATTCATGATCGACGGCCGCCACACCGGCACCGGCGGCGGTAATCACTTTGTGCTCGGCGGCGCTACGCCCAAGGATTCACCGTTCCTGCGTCGCCCGGACCTGCTGCGCAGTTTGATCAGTTACTGGCATAACCACCCCTCGCTGTCGTACCTGTTTTCTGGCCTGTTTATCGGCCCGACCTCCCAGGCGCCACGGGTGGATGAGGCGCGTAACGACGCGCTGTATGAGCTGGAAATCGCCTTCGCGCAAATGCCCGAACCCGGCGAGGAATGCCCGCCGTGGTTGGTGGACCGCCTGCTGCGCAACCTGCTGATCGACGTGACGGGCAACACCCACCGCGCCGAATTTTGCATCGACAAACTCTATTCGCCGGACGGCGCCACCGGCCGCCTGGGCCTGTTGGAGTTGCGCGCCTTTGAAATGCCGCCCCATGCGCGCATGAGCCTCACCCAGCAATTGCTGCTGCGCGCGTTGGTCGCACGCTTCTGGCGTGAGCCGTATGCGCCGCCGAAACTGGCGCGCTGGGGCACCGAGCTGCATGACCGCTTCGTGTTGCCGCACTTTATCGAGCAGGATTTCGCCGACGTGATTGTCGAGTTGAATGCCGCCGGTTACCCGCTGCGAGCCGAGTGGTTTGCTGCGCACCTGGAGTTCCGTTTCCCCAAGGTCGGCGACTACGCCGTCAGCGGTATCGAACTGGAACTGCGCCAGGCCCTGGAGCCTTGGCACGTGCTGGGCGAGGAGGGCGCAGTGGGCGGCACGGTGCGTTATGTGGATTCGTCGCTCGAGCGCTTGCAGGTGAAGTTGAGCGGGTTGGCGCCGCAACGGTATCTGCTGACCTGCAACGGCATCCCGGTGCCACTGCAACCGACCGGGCGTATCGGTGAGTTTGTCGCCGGTGTGCGTTACCGCGCCTGGCAACCGGCCAACTGCCTGCAGCCGACCATCGCGGTACATGCGCCGCTGGTGTTCGACTTGCTCGACACTTGGATGCAGCGCTCGTTGGGCGGCTGTCAGTATCATGTGGCCCACCCGGGCGGGCGCAACTACGACAGCTTGCCGGTGAATGCCAACGAAGCCGAGAGCCGGCGCATGGCGCGGTTTTTCCGCTTGGGGCATAGCCCGGGTAAGCTGGCGGTGCCGACCGTAGTGATCAACGACGAATTGCCCATGACTCTGGATCTGCGGCGTTTCCCCAATAAAAATGACTGAACCCAATCCAAATGTGGGAGCTGGCTTGCCTGCGATAGCGGTGTATCAGCCAGCCAATCAAGTGCCTGGAAAACCGCCATCGCAGGCAAGCCAGCTCCCACATTAGATTGCAGTGAATTTGAGTTAATCTGACTTCCCTTGCCCCTGCCGAGCGTTCCATGCCCGACTTGCTCGACCGTTACCCGCTGACCGCGGGCACCTATCACGAACTGCTCGACGACAGTGGCGCGGTGCGTGCCCATTGGCAGCGCTTGCTCGATCACCTGCAACGCAGCACGCCCGCGCAGTTGGCCCAGCGCCAGGCGCTGCTGACCCGGCAGATCCAGGAAAACGGCGTGACCTACAACGTCTACGCCGACCCCAAGGGCGCCGATCGCCCGTGGGAACTGGACCTGCTGCCGCATGTGCTGGCCTTTGACGAGTGGCAGCACCTGTCGGCCGGCATCGCCCAGCGTGCGCGCCTGCTCAATGCGGTGTTGGCCGATTTGTACGGCCCGCAGCGCCTGATCAAAGAGGGTTTGTTGCCGGCGGAGTTGGTATTCGGTCACAACAACTTCCTGTGGCCGTGCCAGGGCATTCAGCCGCCCGACGGTGCGTTTCTGCACCTGTATGCCGTGGACCTGGCGCGCACCCCGGATGGCCGTTGGTGGGTCACCGCCGACCGCACTCAGGCGCCGTCGGGCGCTGGTTATGCGTTGGAAAACCGCACCATCGTGTCCCGCGCCTTCCCGGACTTGTACCGCGACTTGCAAGTGCAGCACCTCACCGGTTTCTTCCGCACGTTGCAGGAGACCCTGGCCCGTCAGGCGCCTAGCGACGACCAGCCGCCGCTGATCGTGCTGCTCACGCCGGGGCGTTTCAACGAAAGCTATTTCGAACACCTCTACCTCGCACGCCAGCTCGGTTACCCGTTGGTGGAAGGCGGCGACCTCACCGTGCGCGACAGCACAGTGTTCCTGAAAACCCTCAGCGGCCTGCGCCGGGTGCACGCGATCATGCGCCGCCTGGACGACGACTTCTGCGACCCGCTGGAGCTGCGCACCGACTCGGCCCTCGGCGTGCCCGGCCTGCTCGATGCGGTGCGCCAAGGTAATGTACTGGTGGCCAACGCCCTCGGCAGTGGCGTGTTGGAGTCCCCAGGTTTGCTCGGCTTTTTGCCGAAGATCAACCAGTTCCTGTTTGGCGAAGAATTGATCCTGCCGTCCATCGCCACCTGGTGGTGCGGTGAGGCGCCAGTGCTGGCTGAGGCTTTGGAGAAACTGCCCGAGCTGCTGATCAAACCCGCGTTTCCGTCGCAAAGCTTCACGCCGGTATTTGGCCGCGACTTGAACGACGAACAACGCCAGGCCCTGGCCGAACGCATGCGTGCGCGGCCTTACGCGTATGTCGCCCAGGAGCTGGCGCAACTGTCCCAGGCACCGGTGTGGCACACCGTCGATGACCATTTGCAACACCGCGCCATCGGCATGCGTGTGTACGCGGTGGCCAGCGATGAAGGCTACCGTGTACTGCCCGGTGGCCTGACCCGCGTGGCCGCCGAGGCCGATGCCGAAGTGGTGTCGATGCAACGCGGCGGCGCGAGCAAAGACACCTGGGTGCTCGGCGAGCGCGCTGCCGGCGGCGAGCAATGGCGCGCGCAACGGCCGATTGGTGCCCACGATTTGGTGCGCCGCGATCCGTACCTGCCGTCACGTGTGGTGGAGAACTTGTTCTGGTTTGGCCGTTACTGCGAACGCTGCGATGACAGTGCGCGCTGGCTGCGCATCGTGCTGGCGCGTTATGTCGACGGCGACGACCCACTGGCATTGCAGGCGGCGGTCGAGCTAGGTGAGACCCTGCGCTTGCTGCCGGAAGAGGGTGAATTGCCCGAGCGCCTGCTCGCCGCCTTGCTCGGCGATGATTGGCCGTCGAGCCTGCGCGCCAACCTGCAACGCCTGCAGTGGGCCGCGTCTCAGGTACGCGGCAAGTTGTCCCGGGAAAACTGGCAGGCCTTGGTCGAGCTGCAACGCGAAGCCATGGAGCTGGAAAGCGAAACGCCGGACTTCGGTGAGCTGCTGGATTTTCTCAACCGTCTGGTGATGTCCCTGGCGGCGCTCTCCGGGTTTGCCCTGGACGACATGACCCGCGACGAAGGCTGGCGCTTCTTGATGATGGGGCGGCGCATCGAGCGTCTGCAATTCCTGAGCAGCAGCCTTGCGGCGTTCCTGCGCGGCGTGGCGGTGTTTGATCAGGCCGGGCTTGAGTGGCTGTTGGAGTTGGGCAACAGCAGCATCACCTATCGCTCGCGCTACTTGGCGGTGCCGCAGTTGATCCCGGTGCTCGACTTGTTGCTGCTGGATGAGCAGAACCCGCATGCGGTGCTGTTCCAGCTGAAACTGGTCAGTCGCACCTTGCGTCGCCTCAACGATGACTTTGGCGTGCCTCGGGAAACTGGCCTGGCGCCGTTGGTGGAGCGCTTGGCGCGTTTCGACCTGGGCTGCCTGGAGAACCCGTTGTTCGGCGAGTCCAGCGTGCGTGCCGCGTTGGATGGCCTGGCTGACCTGCTGCAAGCGGTGGCCGATGAGAGTGGGCAAGTGTCGGATCGCCTGGCCTTGCGCCATTTTGCCCATGTGGATGATGTCAGTCAGCAAACGGTGTCGGTGTGATGAGTGCGCGCTACCAGATTTTCCACGATACCCATTACCACTACGACAGCCCGGTGTCCCTGGCCCAGCAGCTGGCGCACCTGTGGCCACGGCCGTGTGCCTGGCAGCGTTGCAGTTCGCAGCAATTGGAGATCAGCCCGGAGCCGACAGCGCGGCGTGATGAGCTGGACGTGTTCGGCAACCCGATCACGCGCCTGGCGTTCGAACGGCCCCACGATGAGCTGCTGGTGAATGCCGGGCTGACCGTCGAAGTGCTGGCGCGGCCTGCGCTGGATTTTCAGCAGTCGCCGGCCTGGGACCAGACCCGCGACAGCCTGACCTACAGCAGCCAGCCACTCTCAGCCGAACTGATCGAAGCCTGCCGCTATCGCTTCGAATCGCCCTACGTGCACCTGAAAAAAACCTTCGTCGAGTTTTCCGAAAGCTGTTTTCCACCCGGCGAGCCATTGCTGCTGGGCGTGCAGGCATTGATGCAGAAGATTTTCAGCGAGTTCACCTTCGATGCCGAAGCCACCCAGGTCGCCACGCCGTTGGTGGAGGTGCTGGAGCGCCGACGCGGCGTGTGCCAGGACTTCGCCCACCTGATGCTCGCCTGCCTGCGCTCGCGAGGCCTGGCGGCGCGGTACATCAGCGGCTACCTGCTCACACAGCCACCGCCCGGCCAGCCACGGCTGATCGGCGCCGATGCGTCCCATGCGTGGGTCTCGGTGTATTGCCCGGTGTTGGGCTGGGTAGATTTTGATCCGACCAACAATGTGCAGCCGGCCCTGGAGCACATCACCCTGGCCTGGGGCCGTGATTTCTCTGATGTGTCGCCGTTGCGGGGGGTGATTCTGGGAGGTGGGAGCCATGACCCGGAGGTGCGGGTGACGGTGATGCCGCTGGAATAGGGGTGGGTTGGGGTGAGCAGGGAGGGCCTGCTCACCTCAACAGAATTTATTCCGCCGGGTCTTTCGGTGTCTCAGTCTCATCAGTCGCCACTTCACCTTCAGCATCCGGGTTCAGTGCGCCAGCTTCTTCATCTGCAGTGGCTTTCTTGCGTTGCAGCTTTTCCTCTTTCTTCTGCTCCTTGGCCAAGTCTCTCTGACGTTTGGCGAAGGAGTAATTAGGTTTGGCCATGGGCGATCCTCTAGGGTCGAAGGTGAGGGTGGGGCGGCGCGCAGCTGCCTTGGGTCGCTATGGTAGCAGCTTAGCACCTCGCTTGGCCTTCACTTACCGCAGGCGTACGCGGCCAGCAGGCCGTTGAACAGTTGGTTGAGGTGCATGGCGCAGGCTCCAAGGGGGGTGAGCCGATCATAAACCGCGGGCCGAAGGTTGGCTGGTAGATTGTGCTGATCAGTCTGATAGCCTAAAGTTGTATACAATCTGTTGATTCAGATCATAAGAATTTAAGCCTGCTTGAGGCACCCTTGTCGCAATATGCGTTTATTAAACCCTGCCTTGGAGATTCACATGTTTGCCAAACTCGTTGCTGTTTCCCTGCTGACTCTGGCGAGCGGCCAGTTGCTTGCTGCAGAGTGCAAGGTCACCGTCGACTCTACCGACCAAATGTCCTTTAACACCAAGGCCATTGAAATCGATAAAAGCTGCAAGACGTTCACCGTTGAGCTGACTCACTCCGGTAGCTTGCCGAAAAACGTCATGGGCCATAACTGGGTGCTGAGCTCCGCCGCCGACATGCCTGGCGTCGCCAGCGACGGCATGGCTGCCGGTATCGACAAGAACTACCTGAAAGAAGGCGACACCCGCATCATCGCCCACACCAAGATCATCGGTGCCGGCGAAAAAGACGCCGTGACCTTCGATGTGTCGAAGCTGGCAGCGGGTACGGATTACGCGTTCTTCTGCTCGTTCCCAGGCCACATCTCGATGATGAAAGGCACTGTGACCGTCAAATAAGCCAACCCTGGTCGAAAAAAAAGCGCCTTGCGGGGCGCTTTTTTGTGGGCGTTGAATACCTTGTGGCGAGCCAGCCCCCACAGGGGAGTGCATTCCAACTGTGGGCGCTGGCTTGCCTGCGATAGCGATCTACCTCACGGCGCGAATGGCATGACCCGCTTGTGCTCAGTCTTGCGATACGTGTCGCAGATGATCTTGAACGCTTCCGCGCGCACCGGTTCGCCCTGCAGGAAGGCATCGATTTCGGCGTAGGTCACGCCGTGGGACGCTTCGTCCGGCTTGCCTGGCGACAGGTCTTCAAGGTCGGCAGTCGGGATCTTCTCAACCAACGACTCCGGTGCACCAAAGTGCCGGGCAATGGCGCGTACTTGGTTTTTCACCAGCCCGCTCAACGGCGCCAAGTCGCACGCGCCATCACCGAACTTGGTGAAAAAGCCCATCACCGCTTCCGCCGCATGGTCGGTGCCGATCACCAGGCCGCCGGCCGCGCCGGCGATGGTGTACTGCGCCACCATGCGCATGCGCGCCTTGGTGTTGCCCAGTACGAAGTCACGCGACACCGCCGCCTTGCCTTCAAACGCCGCCACTTCATTGGCCAGGGATTTCACCGCCGGGCCGATGTTCACGGTGTGGCGCTCGTCCGGTTCGATAAAGTCCACCGATGCCTGGGCGTCGATTTCGTCGAACTGGGTTTCGTAAGGCAGGCGTACCGCGATAAAACGGTAGGCCTCATCACCGCTGCTGGCGCGCAGTTCCTGTATCGCCCGTTGGGCCAGCAGGCCTGCGGTCAGGGAGTCAACGCCGCCGCTGATGCCCAACACCAATGCTTTGAGCCCGGAATTGCGCAGGCAATCCTGGATAAAAGCCACGCGTCGGGCAACGTCGGCCTCAAGGGCGGCCTGGTCGTTGAAGGGCGCTTGGACCTTGAGCTGCTGCGCAATCTCACGCTGTACGGCTTGCATGATTCACTCCTTGCTAGGTAGGGCAGGTACTTTAAAAACGTGGCGCAAATAGGCGACGAAATTCGGGTCGGTGCAGTGGGTCTTGCCTGCTTCATCGGAGATCTTCGCGACGGGCTGGCCATTGCAGGCGGTCATTTTAAGCACGATGCTCATCGGCTCAACCCCTGGAATGTCACAGGTCAGGTTGGTGCCGATGCCGAAGCTGACATTAATGCGACCGCGCAACGCGCGGAAAATCTCCAGAGCCTTGGGCAGCGACAGGCTGTCGGAGAACACCAGCGTTTTGCTCATCGGCTCGATGCCGAGTTTGTGGTAGTGGGCGATGGCTTTTTCGGCCCACTGTATCGGGTCACCGGAGTCATGGCGCAGGCCGTCGAACAGCTTGGCGAAGTACAAATCGAAGTCGCCGAGGAAGGCGTCGGTGGTGATGCAGTCGGTCAGGGCGATGCCCAGCAGGCCACGGTATTCGCGTACCCAGCAGTCGAGGGCGGCAATCTGGCTGTCGATCAGGCGTGGGCCGAGTTGCTGGTGGGCCATGATCCATTCGTGGGCCATGGTGCCGAGCGGCTTCATATCGAACTCGCGGGCCAGGTGCACGTTGCTGGTGCCGACAAAGCGCCCGGGGAAATCGTGCTTTAGCACGCTCACCACTTCTTCCTGCACTCGGTACGAGAAGCGTCGGCGCGTGCCGAAGTCAGCCACTTGCAGCTCCGACAGCTCGTCGCTGCTGGCGTTGGCGGTCAGCCAATCGAACTTGCGGTACAGCTGCTCGCGGGCCTGCTCGAGGATCACGGTCTGGTAGCGGTAGCGGTTACGCACTTCGCTGACGATGGCCAGCATTGGCACTTCAAACAGGATCACATGCAGCCATGGCCCGCGCAGGCGGATAAACAGCTCGCCGTTTTCAATGCCGGTTTGCACATAGCGCAGGTTGAAGCGGAACAGCCCGAGGAAGCGCAAGAAGTCCGGCTTCATAAAGCTGATGCGCTCAAGAAAACCAAGCTGGTCGGGGCTCAGGCTCAGTTCGGCGAGGCGCTCGATCTGGTAGCGGATTTCCGCCAGGTACGGGCGCAGGTCTTCACTGTTGCGGCAACGAAACTCCCATTCAACTTCCACGTTCGGGTAGTTGTGCAGCACCGCCTGCATCATGGTCAGCTTGTAGAAGTCGGTGTCGAGCAGGTTCTGCACGATGCGATCGGCAAACACACTCTCGCTCATAACGGGAATCTCCAGACGGGTCGGCGATGGGCGCCGACCTTTACGCACAATTAAGGAATGGCGCTAGTGGCGCATAGACCTGTGGGGTTTTGCCAGTGATTTTTTTGGGAGTGGCCACTGGCGCCATCGCAGCATAGGTATCTACACATCTTTTTATGGGTTGAATTCTTTGGTTGTCGTGGGGGCGCTGGGTGCATATCCGTTATTTGGGTAACGGCTGCTATTGGTTCCGCTCTTACAGCGGGTCACTTTTGAAAGAGCGCAAAAGTAACCAAAACGCTCTTGCCCCACCACTCGGCACCTCGCTCACGCTTCGGTGTGCCCTCACGCAGGCTTTGGACCGTGGGCCGCCGCCATGGGCCATCCTTGGCCCATCGCGGCTAAACCGGCGTCCTGCCGGTTTACCCACGCTCAAAAGCCTGCGTTCGGCCAGCGTGGTTTAACGGGGCGCCTCAGATCAAAATCAAGAGCAAGAGCACGGCGGCCTGGTAGCCGACCTGAGTGGTTGAAGCAAATCAAAAGCGAAGCCGAGGCGGCCTGACAGCCGACCTGATCTCTGAAACTGAACATCAATCTAATGTGGGGCTGGCTTGCCTGCGATGGCATCAACTCGGTGTACTTGATGGACCGAGGTGTCTGCATCGCAGGCAAGCCAGCTCCCACAGAAAAGCAGATCTGCTTTTGCTGTGCTTTTGCCCTGCTTTTGCTTCAACCACTCAGGTCGGCTACTAGGCCGCCGTGCTCTTGCTTTTGATCTTGATCTTGATCTTGATCTGAGGCGCCCCGTTAAACCACGCTGGCCGCACGCAGGCTTGAATCCGTGGGTAACCCGGCAGGACGCCGGGTTAGCCGCGATGGGCCAAGGATGGCCCATGGCGGCGGCCCACGGATTCAAGCCGGAGTGAGGGCACACCGAGCCTAAGCGAGGTGCCGAGTGGTGGGGCAAGAGCCCTTTGGTTACTTTTGGGGCTCTTTTCCAAAAGTGACCCGCTGTAAGAGCGGAACCTTACGAAGCCGTTACCGCAGCAACGGATATGTACCCAGCGGCCCCGCGACAACCAAAGAATTCAACCCATAAAAAGATGTGTAGTTACCGATGGCCATCGCAGGCAAGCCAGCTCCCACACTTGAAATGCATTCAAAATGTGGGAGCTGGCTTGCCTGCAATGGCGGTATTCCTGGCGCTAAACCACTTGCTCCATCATCCACTTCACAAAATCCCGCACTTTGGGCACTTCCGCCGAATGCTCCGGATACGCCAGGTAATACGCATCCTGGCTCGGCAACGCATGCTGCCAAGGGATCACCAGCTTGCCGTCCGCCAGTTCTTCTTCCACCAGAAAGCGCGGCAGCAGCGCCACACCGCAGCCCACCTGCGCTGCCCGAATACACATATAGAAGGTGTCAAAGCGCGGCCCGTGGTAGCTGTGCTCGGTGTGGAAGCCCTGGCTGGCAAACCAGTCATGCCAGCCCTGCGGCCGCGAGGCGTTTTGCAGCAGCACCAGGTCGCTCAGCTGCGTGGGATCGGTGAACGGCTGCGCGGGCAGGCTTTCCGGCGCGCACACTGGCACCAACTCCTCGCTGAACAGTTTCAGGCTCTCGGTGCCGGGGCGTGAGCCTTGGCCGAAGTAGAAGGCCATGTCGGCCTTGCCTTGCAGCAGTTCGTCGGGCTCCTGCTCGTTGCACAGGTCCAAATGGATTTGCGGGTGACGCAGGCGCCAGCCCTTGAGGCGCGGCACCAGCCAGCGTGCGCCAAAGGTGTAGGGCGTGGACACGCGCAGTACTTCGGTCTCGCCGCCGTAGGAGCGCAAGTAGTGAGTGGACATCTCCACCTGGGTGAGGATCTTGCGCACTTCCACCAGGTACAAATCGCCCGCCGGGGTCATCTGCAAGCGGCGGCGCACGCGGCGAAACAGCAGGTGCTGGAGCAATTCTTCCAACTGCGCCACCTGCTTGCTCACCGCGCTTTGCGTCAGGTTCAGCTCCTCGGCGGCGCGGGTGAAGCTCAGGTGGCGGGTGGCGGCTTCGAAACACTGCAGGGCGGTGATCGAGGGCAAATGTCTTTTGTTCAGCACGGCACGCCTCTTTTTATTCTATGCATGAATAAACGGAATGATATCTCGCCTAATCGTCGTTTGTTGGCAAGTCTTGGGCCAGCTACAAATAAGGTCTGGATCGCCGTGCGGGCCGCGGCGCAATTTTTCTGTTTGTGGATTGAAGGAGTGACCCATGGTTGCCGCATTGCTTGATCGTCTCGGGGTAAACCCGGCGCTGTACCAGTCGGGTAAACAACCCGTGCATTCGCCGATTGATGGCAGCCGTATCGCTAGCGTGCACTGGGAAGGTGCCGCCGAGGTGGAGCAGCAGGTCAGTCGCGCCGAGCATGCATTCGACGCCTGGCGCAAGGTGCCGGCACCGCGTCGCGGCGAGCTGGTGCGCCAATTTGGCGATGTGTTGCGCGAATACAAGGCCGACCTGGGCGAGCTGGTGTCCTGGGAAGCCGGCAAGATCACCCAGGAAGGCCTGGGCGAAGTGCAGGAGATGATCGACATCTGCGACTTCGCCGTCGGCCTGTCCCGCCAGCTGTACGGCTTGACCATCGCCTCCGAGCGCCCGGGCCACCACATGCGTGAAACCTGGCACCCGCTGGGCGTGGTCGGCGTGATCAGCGCCTTTAACTTCCCGGTGGCGGTGTGGGCGTGGAACACCACGCTGGCGCTGGTGTGCGGCAACGCCGTGATCTGGAAACCGTCGGAAAAGACCCCGCTCACCGCTTTGGCGTGCCAGGCGCTCTTTGAGCGCGTGCTGAAGAAATTCACCGATGCCCCCGAGTACCTGAGCCAAGTGATTATCGGCGGCCGTGACGCCGGCGCTGCCCTGGTGGATGACCCGCGCGTGGCGCTGATCAGCGCCACCGGCAGTACGCGCATGGGCCGCGAAGTGGCGCCGAAAGTCGCCGCCCGTTTTGCCCGCAGCATCCTCGAGCTGGGCGGCAACAACGCGATGATCCTCGGCCCAAGCGCCGACCTGGACATGGCCGTGCGCGCCATCCTGTTCAGCGCCGTCGGCACTGCCGGCCAGCGTTGCACCAGCCTGCGCCGGTTGATCGCGCATGAATCGGTCAAAGAAGAAATCGTCACCCGCCTCAAGGCGGCCTATTCCAAAGTGCGCATCGGCCACCCGTTGGAAGGCAACCTGATCGGCCCGCTGATCGACAAGCACAGCTTCGAAAACATGCAGGACGCCCTGGAGCAAGCCTTGAGCGAAGGCGGCAAGGTGTTCGGCGGTAAGCGTCAGTTGGAAGAAACATTCCCGAATGCCTACTACGTGTCACCGGCGATTGTGGAAATGCCCGAGCAAAGCGACGTGGTGTGCACCGAAACGTTCGCGCCGATTCTGTATGTGATCGGCTACAGCGACTTCAACGAAGCCCTGCGCCTGAACAACGCCGTGCCACAAGGCCTGTCGTCGTGCATCTTCACCACCGATGTGCGTGAAGCCGAGCAGTTCATGTCGGCGGTGGGCAGTGACTGCGGCATTGCCAACGTCAACATCGGCCCGAGCGGCGCGGAGATTGGTGGCGCGTTTGGTGGTGAGAAAGAGACCGGTGGCGGGCGTGAATCGGGTTCGGACGCGTGGCGCGGGTACATGCGCCGCCAGACCAATACCGTGAACTACTCGCTGGAGTTGCCGCTGGCGCAGGGTATTACTTTCGACTGATCCCTCAAGTCGCAGTGAGATCAAAATGTGGGAGCTGGCTTGCCTGCGATAGCATCACCTGGGTGTACCTGATGCACCGAGGTGCCTGCATCGCAGGCAAGCCAGCCCCCACAGTTGGTTGGGTTTGCAATTCAAAATAATAGTTGTTTGTTAGGTCCTCTCCGGAGTCTGGCAATGCCATTACGCGAAACGTGTTTATGGGAACACCTCACCCCCGGCCGCCCGGACCGGGCCGCGCTCAAGGGCGAGGTCAAGGTGGATGTGTGCGTGATCGGCGCCGGGATCACCGGGTTGTCGGCGGCTATTCACTTGCTGGAACAGGGTCAAAGCGTCGCCGTGCTTGAGGGCCATCGCACCGGCCATGGTGGTTCGGGGCGTAACGTGGGGCTGGTCAACGCCGGCATGTGGATCCCGCCGGATGAGATCGAAGCCGGTTTTGGCGAGGCGGTGGGCAGCCAGCTCAACCGCATGTTGGGCGCGGCGCCGTCGCTGGTGTTCAGCCTGATCGACAAATACAGCATCGATTGCCAATTACGCCGCGAGGGCACTTTGCACATGGCGCATAACGCCCGTGGCGAGGCGGATTTGCGCAGTCGAGAAGAACAATGGAGGCGCCGTGGCGCGCCGGTTGAACTGCTGACCGGGCAGGCGTGCGAGCAAGCCACGGGCACTAAGAAGATTGCCGCCGCCCTGCTGGATCGGCGCGCCGGCACCTTGAACCCGATGGCCTACACCAGTGGCTTGGCCAATGCGGCGGTCGGCCTGGGCGGGCAGCTTTTCGACCATTCCCCTGTCACCCAGCTGGAACGTCAGGGTTTACACTGGTCGGTGCAGACCGCGCAGGGTTCTGTGCAGGCTGCACAGGTGGTGATCGCCTCCAATGCTTACACCGAAGGCGAGTGGACCGAGCTGCGGCGCAATTTCTTCCCTGGCTATTACTACCAAGTCGCGTCGGCCCCGCTGACCGACGACGCCGCCAAACAGATCCTTCCCGGCGGGCAAGGCTCGTGGGACACACGCCAGGTACTCAGCAGCATCCGCCGCGATGCTGACGGCCGACTGTTGCTTGGCAGCCTGGGCAACGGCAACCAGAAACCGGCATGGTTCCTCAAGGCGTGGGCCGACCGGGTGCAGCAGCACTACTTTCCGTACCTCAAATCGGTGCAGTGGGAATTCACCTGGACCGGCTGCATCGCGTTCACCCCAGACCACCTGATGCGCCTGTTCGAGCCGGCGCCCGGCTTGGTGGCGGTCACGGGCTACAACGGGCGTGGCGTGACTACTGGCAGCGTAGTGGGCAAGGCATTTGCCGACTATTTGTGTCACCAGGACCCCAAGGCGTTGCCGATTCCCTTTGCACCGATGCAGCCGCTGGCCGGAGTGGGCCTGCGCAGTTGCTTGTATGAGGCTGGATTTTCGCTGTATCACGCGGGCCAATGCCTGCGGATCGTGATCTGATCAGCGAAATACATGGCAAAAGCCTGCATTTTCTTAGCAGGCTACTAATCTGTATTGGTGCAAGTCGTAGCAATCACGCACTGTAAATGTGCAGTTCCGTTACGCACATTGTTACAGGTGCAGGAACTGTCGTTTATCCGACTGGTTGCAGGTGCGACCTGCCAGGGTTGTACTTTTTAGGCTCGCTGGTTGCACCTTCCGATGCTAGACGGTTGCACGTCCTGGCAGAAGGAGTCGAAACGCCTGTAATAACAATGACACCGTGTCTTTTTGAAGAATAAAAAAGTAATGGCACGCGCCTTGCTCTGGGCTTTCCCTGAAAGTTTTGGTTGAAAGTCCGCAGTGAATTCGCTCTTTATTTATGAAGAATGCCAACAAACAAAAACCTCGGAGCACCACTCATGTCCCAGACGTTTTACAAGAAAGGCTTTCTGGCCCTCGCCGTTGCAGCGGCGCTGGGTGTTTCTGCGTTTGTTCAAGCTGATGTGAAGATTGGCGTAGCGGGGCCGATGACTGGCGCCAACGCAGCTTTCGGTGAGCAGTACATGAAGGGGGCCCAAGCGGCGGCCGACGTCATCAACAAAGCGGGTGGGCTTAACGGCGAACAGATCAAGCTGGTGGCCGGCGACGACGCCTGTGAGCCCAAGCAAGCTGTAGCGGTAGCCAACCGCCTGGCGGACCAAGACAAAGTGATCGGCGTGGTCGGGCACTTCTGCTCGTCCAACACCATCCCGGCCTCCGAGGTGTACGACGAAGCGGGGATCATCATGATCACCCCGGGCTCCACCAACCCTCAGGTGACCGAACGTGGCCTGGGCGCCGTGTTCCGTATGTGCGGGCGTGACGACCAGCAAGGTATCGTCGCCGGCGACTACATCGTCGACGTGCTCAAGGGCAAAAAAGTCGCGGTTATCAACGACAAAGACACCTACGGCAAGGGCCTGGCTGACGCCACCGCTCAGCAGTTGACTAAGCGTGGCGTCAAGCCGGTGCTGGAAGAAGGCCTGACCCGCGGCGAGAAAGACTTCAGCGCCCTGGTCACCAAAATCCGCTCCACCGGTGCCGACGTCGTTTACTTCGGCGGGCTGCACCCGGAAGCCGGTCCACTGGTTCGCCAAATTCGTGAAGCCGGCCTCAAAGACGTCAAGTTCATGTCCGATGACGGCATTGTCACCGACGAATTGGTCGCCACCGCAGGCGGCGCGCAATACGTAGACGGCGTCTACATGACCTTCGGCGCCGACCCGCGCCTGCTGCCAGACAGCAAGACCGTGGTGGAAGAGTTCCGCAAAAATGGCACCGAGCCTGAAGGCTACACCCTGTACGCCTATGCCTCGATCCAGGCCCTGGCTGCCGGCTTCAACGGCGCCAAGTCCAACAAAGGTGAAGACGCTGCCAAGTGGCTCAAGGCTAACCCGGTAAAAACCGTAATGGGCGAAAAAGCCTGGGACGGCAAGGGCGACCTGAAAGTCTCTGACTACGTGGTTTACCAGTGGGATAAAGACGGTAAATACCACCAGCTGGAAAAGCAGAAGTAATCACGCGATCTACCCGGCATCCCTGAACCTTGTGGGCGCCGGGCTTGTGTGGGAGCCAGCTCCCACACAAGGCCAGCTCCCACAGGGAACTTGGTTGCCTGCCCCATCGTGACCGGCAACAGATCTGTCTTTTCCTCCAGAAGCGCCGCACACCCACGGGTGTGCAGGTGCTCACCGCGTGAGATTGCGTTATGGATGGTATTTTCCTGCAGCAACTGGTCAACGGTCTGACTCTCGGGTCGGTCTATGGCCTGATCGCCATCGGCTACACAATGGTCTATGGCATCATTGGCATGATCAACTTCGCCCACGGCGAGGTTTATATGATTTCCGCTTACCTCGCGGCGATCAGTCTGGCACTGCTGGCTTACTTCGGCATCGAATCCTTCCCGCTGCTCATTCTCGGCACCCTGATATTCACCGTTGTCGTCACCGGCGTTTACGGTTGGGTCATCGAGCGTGTCGCCTACAAACCGCTGCGCAACTCCACCCGACTGGCACCGCTGATCAGCGCCATCGGTATCTCCCTGATCCTGCAGAACTACGCGCAGATCGCCCAGGGTGCGAAACAACAAGGGATTCCTACCCTGCTGGCCGGCGCCTGGCGCGTCGATATCGGCAGCGGGTTCGTGCAGTTGACCTACACCAAGGTGTTCATCCTGGTGGCCGCGTTTCTCGGCATGGGGCTGCTGACCTACATCATCAAATACACCAAGCTGGGCCGCATGTGCCGTGCCACCCAGCAAGACCGCAAGATGGCGTCGATCCTGGGTATCAACACCGACCGGGTGATCTCCTACGTGTTCGTGATTGGTGCAGCCATGGCGGCCCTGGCCGGCGTGCTGATTACCCTGAACTACGGCACGTTCGACTTCTATGCCGGCTTCATCATCGGCATCAAGGCATTTACCGCAGCGGTACTCGGCGGCATCGGTTCCCTGCCTGGGGCCATGCTCGGCGGGATCATCCTGGGTATCTCCGAGTCGCTGTTCGCAGGGTTGATCAACTCTGACTACAAAGACGTGTTCAGTTTCTCTCTGCTGGTGGTGATTCTGATTTTCCGTCCTCAGGGCCTGCTTGGTCGTCCGCTCGTGGCGAAGGTGTAAACATGTCTGCTGCCAAATCTATCGATATCAAGAAAAGTGTGGTCGATACGGTCCTCGCCGGGCTGATTTCGTTGATCGTGTTCGGTCCGATCGTCGGCGTGGTACTCGACGGCTACAGCTTCAACCTGCAACCGGCGCGCGTGGCCATTCTGGTCGCCATCGTGATGGCCGGCCGTTTTGCCTTAAGCCTGTTCCTGCAAACCCCCAAGGGCGTGAAGATTCTGCAGGGGTTCGAGAGCAGCAGCTCCGGCGTGCACGTGCTGCCGCCGGACTACAAGTCGCGACTGCGCTGGATCATCCCGGCGCTGATCGTGATCGCCATCGTGTTCCCGATCTTCGCCAACAAGTACTTGCTCACCGTGGTCATCCTCGGGCTGATCTACGTGTTGCTCGGCCTGGGCCTGAACATCGTGGTCGGCTTGGCCGGCTTGCTCGACCTGGGTTACGTGGCGTTCTACGCCATCGGCGCCTACGGCTTGGCGTTGGGTTATCAATACCTGGGCCTGGGCTTCTGGAGCGTACTGCCACTGGCGGCCATCGCAGCGGCGTTAGCGGGGTGCATACTCGGCTTCCCGGTGCTACGAATGCACGGTGACTATTTGGCCATCGTGACCTTGGGCTTCGGTGAAATCATCCGGCTGGTGCTGAATAACTGGCTGTCGTTTACCGGTGGCCCGAACGGTATGCCGGTGCCTTCGCCGACGTTCCTGGGCCTTGAGTTCGGGCGTAAAGCCAAGGAAGGTGGGATTCCGTTCCACGAGTTCTTCGGCCTCGATTACAACCCCAACATCAAGTTCATGTTTATCTACATCGTGCTGTTCCTGGTGGTCCTGGCCGTGCTGTACATCAAGCATCGCCTGACCCGCATGCCGGTCGGCCGCGCCTGGGAAGCCTTGCGCGAAGATGAAATCGCCTGCCGTTCCATGGGCCTGAACCACGTACTGGTCAAGCTCTCGGCCTTCACCATCGGCGCGTCGACGGCGGGTCTTGCCGGGGTGTTTTTTGCCAGCTATCAAGGCTTCGTCAACCCGTCGTCGTTCACCTTCTTCGAGTCGGCGCTGATTCTGGCCATCGTGGTATTGGGCGGTATGGGCTCGACGGTCGGCGTGGTGATTGCGGCCTTCGTATTGACCGTGGCGCCGGAACTGCTGCGCAGCTTCTCCGAGTACCGCGTGCTGCTGTTTGGCGTATTGATGGTGGTGATGATGATCTGGCGGCCACGCGGCCTGATCCGGATCAGCCGTACCGGTGTGACACCACGTAAAGGAGTGGCGCCATGAGCAAAGAAGTCGTGCTCTCCGTCGAACATTTGATGATGCACTTCGGTGGCATCAAGGCCTTGAGCGATGTGAGCCTCAAGGTCGAACGCAACTCGATCTTCGCCTTGATCGGCCCCAACGGCGCCGGCAAGACCACGGTGTTCAACTGCCTCACCGGCTTCTACAAAGCCAGTGGCGGCAAGATCGAACTCAGCATACGCGGCAAGCAGACCAACGTGATTCAGTTGCTCGGCGAACGCTTCAAAGCTGTCGACTTCGTGTCGCCCAAAAGCTTCTTCAGCCGCGTGTACTACAAGATGTTCGGCGGCACCCACCTGGTGAACCGTGCAGGCTTGGCGCGGACCTTCCAGAACATTCGCCTGTTCAAGGAAATGTCGGTGCTGGAAAACCTGCTGGTGGCCCAGCACATGTGGGTCAACCGCAACATGCTCGCCGGCATCCTCAATACCAAGGGCTACCGCAAGGCCGAAAGCGATGCGCTCGACCACGCCTTCTACTGGTTGGAAGTGGTGGACCTGGTGGACTGCGCCAACCGCCTGGCCGGCGAGCTTTCCTACGGCCAGCAGCGCCGCCTGGAAATCGCCCGTGCCATGTGCACCCGGCCGCAGATCATCTGCCTGGACGAACCGGCAGCCGGCCTTAACCCGCAGGAAACCGAAGCGCTCAGCGCGATGATTCGCCTGCTGCGCGATGAACACGACCTCACGGTGGTGCTGATCGAACACGACATGGGCATGGTGATGAGCATTTCCGACCACATCGTGGTGCTCGACCACGGCAACGTGATCGCCGAAGGTGGCCCGGAAGCGATCCGCAACGACCCGAAAGTGATTGCCGCCTACCTGGGCGCAGACGAAGAGGAGTTGGTATGAGTGCACCTATCCTCGAAATGAAGGACCTGGACGTGTTTTACGGCCCGATCCAGGCCCTGAAAAAAGTCTCGCTGCACATCAACGAAGGCGAAACCGTCAGCCTGATCGGCTCCAACGGCGCGGGTAAATCCACGCTGCTGATGTCGATCTTCGGCCAGCCTCGCGCTGAGTCCGGGCAGATTCTCTATAACGGCGTCGACATTACCCACAAGTCGTCCCACTACATCGCCTCCAACGGCATTGCGCAGTCGCCGGAAGGGCGGCGGGTGTTCCCCGACATGACCGTCGAGGAAAACCTGTTGATGGGCACCATTCCGATTGGTGACAAATTCGCCCAGGAAGATATGCAGCGTATGTTCGAGCTGTTCCCTCGGCTCAAGGAACGGCGCACCCAGCGCGCCATGACCATGTCTGGCGGTGAGCAGCAAATGCTCGCCATCGCTCGCGCGCTGATGAGCCGGCCCAAGCTGTTGCTGCTGGACGAACCGAGCCTGGGCTTAGCGCCGATTGTGGTGAAGCAGATCTTCGCCACCCTGCGTGAACTGGCGGCCACTGGCATGACCATCTTCCTGGTGGAGCAGAACGCGAACCATGCGTTGCGCTTGTCTGACCGGGCTTACGTGATGGTTAACGGCGAGATTCGCCTGACGGGCACGGGTAAGGAGTTGCTGGTGAACGAGGAAGTGCGCAACGCCTACCTCGGCGGGCACTGATCTGAAGGCTTGATGCAATAACCCATGTGGGAACCGGCTGCCACATAAAGCCGGTTCCCACACTTGTTTTTAGGGGTGTCCACAGGCTCCCCGGCAAATTGTGGAAAACAAATCCAGCCGCCCTCCAAAGCGCGACATATAGCCGCCGCAAATCCCTGTTTTGTCACAGTTTTGACTTGTCCCCATTCGCTGTGGAACCGGCTGTGGGTAACGTGGGAGTAGCTGGCTGAAAGCCTTTAACCACGTGGCTTGTAGCGTGGTGGTTGTTTTATGATCAGCTGGTTTTTCGAGACCGATCAAGGGTTTTGTCAACCTGTTTAAAGACACAGGTATATGACCGATTTATGTCCCCTCAGCCTGTGGATAAGTCTGTGACTAAACTCTGGAAAGACTGCCACAGAGGCCGGAATGACTGGCCTGGAGCCATCGCTCAGATTTTCCCTCTTTACAAGGGGCTACATACGCCCCGCCCAAGGTCAAGCAAAAAACTTTCTAAAACTGCCTACAGGCCTTGCACACAGCGGCTTTTGGCTTTTTACACTTGCCCCCAAAGACTGTGGGCGCAGCTGTGGATAACCTGCGCGCATATGGCTGCAGGCCACGGTGTATAAGGCTCTGCTCGGCGTGGTTAAAAAATGATCAGCTGTACATGAAGTTGTGTGCTTAGCGGTTGCCGCAATCGCGGCGTAAGGGCATTCTGCTGGCAACTTTTTTTCCGATGCCCGCAAGGAGAACACCATGTCCGACACGCTGTTTATTACTGGCGCAACCTCAGGTTTCGGCGAAGCCTGCGCCCGTCGTTTTGCCGACGCCGGTTGGAAACTGGTGCTTACCGGCCGGCGTGCCGAGCGTTTGAATGCCTTGGTCGAAGAGCTTTCCAAGCAGACCGAAGTACACGGCCTGGTTGTGGACGTGCGTGACCGCAAGGGCATGGAAGACGCCATCGCCAACCTGCCGCCTTCTTTTGCCAAATTGCGTGGCCTGATCAACAACGCCGGCCTGGCCGTGGGCACCGACCCTGCGCCTAAGTGCAGCCTCGACGATTGGGAAACCATGGTCGACACCAACATCAAAGGCCTGCTGACCACCACCAGCCTGTTGCTGCCGCGCCTGATTGCCCACGGCCGTGGCGCCGGGATCATCAACCTCGGTTCCATCGCTGGCAGCTACCCGTACCCAGGCAGCCACGTGTATGGCGGCTCCAAGGCGTTCGTGAAGCAATTCTCGCTGAACCTGCGCTGCGACCTGCAAGGCACTGGCGTGCGCGTGACCAACATCGAGCCAGGCCTGTGCGAGAGCGAGTTTTCACTGGTGCGCTTCGGCGGTGACCAGGCGCGTTACGACGCGACCTACGCCGGTGCCGAGCCGATCCAGCCACAGGACATCGCCGACACCATCTTCTGGGTGCTCAACACGCCGGCGCACGTGAATATCAATCGGTTGGAGCTGATGCCGGTGAGCCAGACGTGGGCTGGGTTTGCGATTGAGCGTGGGGCTAAAGGTTAAGACCGAGTTGCGGCCATCGCGGGCAAGCCCGGCTCCCACATTTTGACCGTGTGAACCCGACCAAATGTGGGAGCTGGCTTGCCTGCGAAGGCGTCAAATCGGCCAAAACAAGACATAAGGTACACTCCACTCCGGAAAACCCCTCCGCGCTGTGCGGTTTAAAGGTTTTGACGGGAGGAAATGTGAGTAACCGAGGTGAGCAGGCACTGCTCAAACAATCGACCATCCTGATGTTCGCTGTAGCGATCGCCGGGATTGTCACGGGTGTGATGTCTGGCGCCCAATCCATTCTATTCGACGGCTTTTTCTCGCTGATCGCCACCGCCATCAAGGTGTTGATGCTGATCACGGCCAAGCTGATCGCAAAGAAAAGCAACGAGCGCTTCCAGTTCGGCTACTGGCACTTGGAGCCGATGGTATTGCTGATCGAAGGCAGCTTTTTGCTGCTGATCGCCATCTACGCGTTTCTCAACGGCGTGTTCGGCATTATCAATGGCGGGCGCGAAATCGAGTTAGGGCTGGTGATCGTTTACGCGGCGGTGTTTACCGTCGTCGAATTCGGCTACTTCTTCTACGTGCGCTACCGCAATCGCAAACTGAAATCCTCGCTGATCCAGTTCGACAACATCAGTTGGCTGGTGGACGCGATGCTCTCGGTGGGCTTGCTGATCAGCTTTCTTGCCGCGCTGTTGCTCAAGTCTCAAGGCTATGGCGAGTGGGCGGTGTATGTCGACCCACTGATTTTGATCCTGTTGGCCCTGAGCATGCTGGCGCCGGCGTTCAAGATCCTGCGCCCGGCGTTGCGCGAAGTGCTGGGGATTGCCCCGGACCACTTGGACGACAAGGTGCGCGAAGTGATGGACGCGGCCCAGGCCAAGCATGGTTTCGACGACTACGTGTCCTACGTGCAAAAGCACGGGCGGGCGCGGTTTATCGAGATTCATGTGGTGTTGCCGGCGGATTACCCGGTGGGCAGCGTCGCAACCCTTGATGGGTTGCGCGAAGAGATATCCACAGGGCTCGGTACGCCGGATGCGGCGCGCTGGCTGACGATCAGTTTTACCGGGGATCGCAAGTGGATTGCGTGATGGTCAGTTAGACCGAGGTGAGGCTATCGCAGGCAAGCCAGCTCCCACAGTTAACCGCATTCCAACGGTTGGACGCGGTCAAGTGTGGGAGCGGGCTTGTCGACAGGTCGCACCGCTACGATAGGGCCTTTGAGGTCAGCCCCTGATAGCAGGTCGCCAAGTGATACGGCGTAGTCGACGGCATATCCCGTCGGCTCACGGCGCCCTTGGCATCCAGGCACTCATGCCAACCCTTTTCATGCAGGAAGTGCTGTTGCAGCGCCAGCAATTGGCGTTGCAGCACCGCCTCACTCTCAGGCCGTAAGGTCAGTGCCCGCAGGTATTCCGCCTGGGCCCAGATCCGTTGAGTGCCATCACGCACCGTGCCGTCCAGGGCAAGCATGCCGCTGACCGCGCCGCTCAATTTATCCACACCCTTAAGCTCGGCGTAGGCAAATGCCCGCGTCAACGAGGCATGCAGCGGCGTGCCGCGCAGTACGTCTGAAGACTCGAGCAAAAAGAACCATTCGAACTGGTGGCCCGGCTCAAACCAGTTATCCACAGCGCCCAGCGGCTTTTCCATCATCACGCCGTGCTGGCGGTCGATGAAGCGCTTCTGCATGGCGGTGGCGAGGTCCAGCAGCGCATCTTGCGTGACGGCGTCTTCACGCACTGCCAGCGTGGCGAGAAAACCTTCGGCCAGGTGCATCAGCGGGTTTTGCAGCGGGCCGGACTTGAGGGACGACCAATTGCGTTCCAACACCGCTTCGTACAGGCCGTCGCCGGTGGCGAAGCGTTCGGCGACCACTTCCAGGGCTGCGTCGAGCACCGACTCCACCAACGGCTCACGCACTTTGGCCCAGTAATGGGCACAGGCGAAGATGATGAAGGCGTGGGTGTAGAGGTCTTTGCGCTTATCCAGCGGCTTGCCGTGGGCGTCGATGCTGTAGAACCAACCACCGTGCTCGGCGTCGTGGAAGTGCCGCTGCAGGGAACGGAACAGCGCCGCCGCGCGCTCTTCGACAAAGGTTGCACCGGGCTCGCCGATCAGGCTGGCGAACAGGTACAACTGCCGGGCACAGGCCATCGCGCGGTAGCGTTGCGGGGGCAATGGCTGGTGATCGGCGTCCAGCGCCTCATAGGGCAACGCCAACTCGGCATTCCAGCCCGGGCCCTGCCAGAGCGGCACGATCAGGTCATGGAAGTGCGTGAGCACGGCGTTCAACGAAGGCTGGGAGGCGGAACTTGGAGCGATGGGCATCGGCTGGCGTCGTCACGGCAGGGGTGTAGGCGCGCATGGTAGCAGGCTGATCGTTCCCACGCTCTGCGTGGGAATGCATTTTGTGACGCTCTGCGTCGTGCTTTGGGACGCGGAGCGTCCTGGGCGGCGCTCCCACGCAGAGCGTGGGAACGATCAAGGTTAGCCCGCCAACAACCAAACCCCAGTCGCCGCCGAAGCCGCTCCAGCCACCCGCACCAGCGGCGCTGCGGCCGCCGGCAGGAAGCGCACTACGGCATAACCCGCCGCATGCAGAACCGCCGTCGCGCCCACAAACCCAGCCGCATACGCCCACGGGCTGGACATGTCCGGCAGTTCCAGGCCATGCGCCACGCCATGGAACAACGCAAACAGCGCTGTAGCACCCACCGCCACAAACAGCGGCGGCCGCACCGCCAGCGCCACTGCCAGGCCCAGCGCCAGCACCGAGGCAGCAATCCCGCTCTCCAGCGCCGGCAATTGCAGGCCTTCAAAGCCCAGCAGGCCGCCAATCAGCATGGTGCCGACAAAGGTGCAAGGCAGGGCCCAGCGCGCGTTGCCTTTTTGCTGCGCCGCCCACAGGCCGACCGCGACCATAGCCAGTAAGTGATCAATACCGCCCAACGGGTGGCTGATGCCGGCAACCAAACCATTATCACCATGCCCGGGGTGAGCGAAGGCGAGGGCTGGGGCGAGCAGCAGCGCAGCGGTTGCGAGAAATTTGTTGAGACTCATGAACAGGCTCCTTTTTTAGGGTGGGATCAGGCAGCAGTCAGCAGGCCCTGACGTTCGATAAAGGCGACGATTTCATCCAGGCCGACGCCGGTTTTCTGGTTGCTGAACACAAAGGGTTTGCCGTTGCGCATGCGCTGGGTGTCGCTGTTCATCAGCTCAAGCGAGGCGCCTACCAACGGCGCGAGGTCGATCTTGTTGATCACCAGCAAATCGGATTTGCAAATACCGGGCCCGCCTTTGCGTGGCAGCTTGTCGCCGGCCGATACATCGATCACATAGATGGTCAGGTCTGACAGCTCCGGGCTGAACGTCGCCGACAGGTTGTCGCCGCCGGACTCCACCAGGATCAGGTCCAGGCCGGGGAAGCGGCGGTTGAGTTGGTCCACCGCCTCGAGGTTAATCGAGGCATCTTCGCGGATCGCCGTGTGCGGGCAGCCGCCGGTTTCCACGCCGATGATGCGTTCGGGCGCCAAGGCTTGGTTGCGCACCAGAAAGTCGGCGTCTTCGCGGGTGTAGATGTCGTTGGTCACCACGGCCAAGTTGTAGCGATCGCGCAAGGCCAGGCACAGCGCCAAGGTCAGGGCCGTCTTGCCGGAGCCCACCGGGCCGCCGATGCCGACACGCAAAGGTTGTGTGTTCATGTGCTTCTCCAAAATTAAAGGCCCTAGCTACGAAACAAGCGGCTGTACTGGCGCTCATGGGCCATGCACGCCAGGGACAGGCCGAACGCGGCGCTGCCGAAATGGTTGGGGTCGATGCGGCCGGCGTCTTGCTGGGCTTGTTGCAACAGCGGCAGCAGTTCGCTGGTCAGGCGCTGGGCGGCCTGCTGGCCCAACGGCAACGTCTTCATCAATACGGCGAGTTGGTTTTCCAGCCAGCTCCACAGCCAGGCGGCGAGGGCGTCATCCGGGCTGATGTGCCAGGCGCGCGCCGCCAGGGCCCAGCCCAGGGCCAGGTGCGGTTCGGCGCATTGCTGCACAAATGTGCGCGCGGCGTCGTCCAGTTCCGGCAAGCCATTGAGCAGTTGTTGCAGGGAGTAGCCCATTTGCCGGCTCTCCTGATACAGCTCGCGGGTCTCGCGGCTGGCGCGATGTTCTTCGCACAATTGCGCCAGATGCGGCCAGTCTTCATCCGCCGCCGCGCGGCAATGGGCGAGCAGCAATGGCGCTTCGAAGCGCGCAAGGTTGAGCAGCAACTGGTCGCTGACCCAGCGTCGCGCACTGGCGGCATCCTTGACGCGGCCATTGTCCACGGCCATTTCCAGGCCTTGGGAATAGCTGTAGCCGCCAATCGGCAATTGCGGACTGGCCAGGCGCAACAGCGCCCAGGCTGGGTTCATAGACGTACGCCGAACTGGTGCAGCTTGGGCGGGTAGTTGAAGTCTTCATCGCCGTGGCGCGAATGGTGATGACCACCGCCATAGGCGCCGTGTTCCGGCTGGAACGGCGCTTCGAGGGTTTCTGTGTGAGCCCCTAGCTGTTCGAGCATGGCCTTGAGCACATAGTCATCAAGCAGGCGCAGCCAGCCGTCGCCGACTTGCAGGGCGACATGGCGGTTGCCGAGGTGATAAGCCGCGCGGGTCAGTTCAAACGCGTTGCTGCAGGTGACGTGTAGCAGGTGTTCAGGGCGGGCAACGACGCGTACGACACGTCCGTCTTCAGCCTGTAGGTATTCGCCATCGTGCAATGGCGGTTGGCCGCGCTCCAGAAACAGGCCGACGTCTTCACCGTCGGCACTGAAACAGCGCAGGCGGCTTTTGCTGCGTGCTTCGAAGTTCAGCAGCAGTTCAGCGGCCCAGAGGGCTTGGGGGGCGATTCGGCGGTGGATCACCAGCATCAGGAGGCTTCCAGCTATGAGCGATAAAAGAGCTAGAGCAAGGGGCTTGCCAACCGCACGTGCGAATGGGAAAACCCTGTAGGCAAGCATGGGCATGCCACCGAATAGGGCGTCAGTTGATTCCTACGGCGCATCCAAATGGTGCGTGATTGAATTTATAGCACCGGATGTGGGCGTTTTGAGTTGAGTTCTACTGAGTGCAGCATGAAATTTCTTTCATCTGATTCGCACTGGATTTTTTCTCGGAAGCGTCTTACGCATAACCAAGACTTGGCTCTCAAAAAGTTACGGGCTGTTTCATTACGATGTGCGCCGTCTTTAATTCTTAGCGACGTCGACCATGTTCCAAGTATTTTTATATGCAGTCATTGTCAGTCTCTCCTACGCCGTCATACCGGCGTCGGCCAATTTAAAGCCGTCTGTGGTCTTCAGTTCTGCTGCCTCCATCGATAATGTGATTGATCGTGCCCATGAGTTGCTCGGCACGCCTTACAACGGGCGTGGAGCCACGGTTGATCAAGGGTTTGATTGCAGCGGCTTCCTGGTCTATCTGTTCAAGACCGAAGCCAATATTCGCCTGCCGCGCACGACCACGCAGATGCATCGCTCAAGCGCCGCGACCGTCCCGAAAGAGGCTCTCATGCCGGGCGATGCGGTGTTTTTCAAAGGCAATGGGAGCGGCCAGGTCAGCCATGTCGGCCTTTATGTGGGCGAAGGCAAATTCATTCACTCGCCCAGTACCGGCAAGCGCGTTCGTATCGATTCGCTGAATAGCACTTACTGGAAAAAAAACTACACCAGCGCCAAACGCTTCCACCCGTAGGGCTGATCGGCTTACTCGGTGCTGCCCAGGCCTTGCCAGTGCTTGAGGCCGATAAAGATAAAGCGCAGTTGCTGGGTGATTTTCGCCTGAGGCGTGAGATGGGCAGGCAGGGCCTGGGCCGGCGGGTCAATGATGTCGGGCAGGGTGGCGAACACGCTCTTGACGATCAGGTCTGCCATTACGTGCAAGCCTTCGGCATCCAGGTGCTGGAGCTTGGGCATCAGTGTGAGGTCGGCCGCCAAGTCGCTGGTGATGTCTTCGCGCAATGCGCCGATGGCCTGGCGCACAGCCAGGCAGCCACCGTATTGTTCGCGGGCCAGGAACAGGAACTGCGAGCGGTTGGCCGAGACCACATCCAGAAAGATCCGTACGGACGCATCAATGATGCCGCCCATCACGAACTCGTTGTGGCGCACCAGGCGAATCGTGGCGCGGAAGGTCTGGCCGACTTCACTGACCAATACCAACCCCAACTGGTCCATGTCGTCAAAATGACGATAGAACCCGGTCGGCACGATCCCGGCGGTCTTGGCCACTTCGCGCAGGCTCAGGCTGCCGAACCCACGGCCACACTCCATCAGATGGCGGGCTGCATCCATCAGGGCGAGGCGGGTCTGTTGCTTCTGTTCGGCGCGGGGCAGCATCGGCGGGCGGGCTTAGTCGGCAAGTACAGCGACGCACTCTAGCAAAACCGCTTCGCTGGCGTCGAACTTGGTGGTGTGGGGTGTGACGTGGTTTCTATAAAAAAGCAAAAGCCCGATCGGTCGATCGGGCTTTTTTCTGGGCCACCACGGGCTTAGCTCTGAGCTTGATGCAGTTCTTGCAGGCGATCAGCACCACCTTCGGCAATACCTTGGGTGTATGCGCGGTCGTTGGCTTGTTCAGCGCCGCCTTCTACCAGACCTTTCTGTTCCAGGCGATCACGGCCACCTTCAGCAACGCCTTCGGTGTAGGCACGTTTGTTGGCGTGTTCCGAACCGTTTTCTGCAACAGCGCCTTTGGCGTAGTCACGGTTTTCATCTTCTTGCGAACCGCTGCGAGCCACGGTTTGGCTGGATTGCACGGCTTGAGCTTTGTTCTGTGGGGTAGCTTGTTCAGCGGCTGGCAGGGCAAAAGCACTGGAAGCCAGGACAGACAGCAGAACGGTAGCGAGTATTTGGCGTTTCATGAGGGTTGCTCCTTGGGAGGGCGATAAAGTGGGTACAGGGCTAATGCTACTCTCGATAAGTCGATATAAAAGTTCATAAACGCAATGGTAATAATCAACAGAATTGATTGTTCCCTGCGGAGGCTCTAGACCGAGCCTCTCAAGCCCGCGGTTTTGCACCATGGTGGGTATTTTCGACCCGTTCATGGGTAACACTGGTGCATTGTTGATGGTTTGGTCGACTTGAGCTGTAGGAGAAGTCGCTTTTTTTGCTGGGAATTCGTACTCGGGCTAAACCCCCAGACCATTTGTCAGTCGTAGCTCTATAAGCTGTAGTCAAAAGGCGCGCGGCAACGCGCGCCCTCAGTCGTAACCAGGAGTCCTGTGCAATGACGCGCACTCGTAAAATTGTCGTTTGGAGCTGCGCCAGCTTCGTTCTGTTAATCGCCGTGGTGGTCTTGGTGCTGGTGTTCTTTGACTGGAACCGCATCAAACCGCCGCTTAATGCCAAGGTCTCCGAGGAGCTGCATCGCCCCTTTGCCATCAATGGCAACCTGGCGGTGGTGTGGGCGCGTGAGCCGGATGAAGGTGGCTGGCGTGCCTGGGTGCCGTGGCCGCATGTGATTGCCGAAGACCTGACGCTGGGCAACCCCGACTGGTCGAAAAAGCCGCAAATGGTCACCCTCAAGCGCGTGGAGTTGCGCATCTCGCCCCTGGCGTTGCTGGTGCAGCGCGTGGTGATTCCGCGTATCGACCTCACCGAACCCAGCGCCGACCTGCAGCGCCTGGCCGACGGCCGCGCCAACTGGACCTTCAAGTTCGACCCCAAGGACCCCAACGCCGAGCCTTCCAGCTGGGTGGTGGACATCGGCGCCATCGGCTTCGACAAAGGCCACGTGACCCTCGACGACCAGACCCTCAAGACCCAGCTCGACGTGATCATCGACCCGCTGGGCAAGCCGATCCCCTTCGGCGAAATCGTCGGTGACGCCGATGCCAAAAAGGCCTTGGAAAAAGGCTCAGCGCCCCAGGACTACGCGTTCGGCCTCAAGGTCAAAGGCCAATACCACGGCCAGAAACTCGACGGCACCGGCAAGATCGGCGGGCTGCTCGCCTTGCAGGACGCGGCCAAGCCGTTCCCGCTGCAAGCCCAGGTGAAAATCGCTGACACCCGCATCGCGCTGGCCGGCACTCTGACCGACCCGCTGAACCTCGGCGCCCTGGACCTGCGCTTGAAACTCGCCGGCAGCAGCCTGGGCAACCTGTACCCGCTGACCGGCGTCACCTTGCCGGACTCGCCGGCCTATTCCACTGACGGCCACCTGATCGCCAAACTGCATGAAGCCAGCGGCGCCTCATTCCGCTACGAGAACTTCAACGGCAAGATCGGCGACAGCGACATCCACGGCAACCTGGCCTATGTCGCCAGCCAGCCACGGCCCAAACTCAGCGGCGCGCTGGTGTCCAACCAACTGCTGATGACCGACCTGGCACCGTTGATCGGTGCCGATTCCAACGCCAAGCAAAAAGCCCGTGGCGGTGAAAGCAAGCAACCAGCGACCAAAGTGCTGCCGGTGGAAGAATTCCGCACCGCGCGCTGGCGCGAGATGGACGCCGATGTGGAATTCACCGGCAAACGCATCGTGCACAGTGCCGATCTGCCTTTCACCGACCTCTATACCCACTTGGTGCTCAATGATGGCGAACTGAGCCTGGAACCCCTGCGTTTCGGCGTGGCCGGCGGCAAGCTGGATGCGCAAATTCGCCTGAATGGCCGCACTGTACCCATGGAAGGTCGCGCCAAACTCACTGCGCGCAACTTCAAGCTCAAGCAGCTGTTCCCGACCTTCGAACCGATGAAAACCAGCTTTGGTGAACTCAACGGTGACGCGGATATTTCCGGGCGCGGTAACTCCGTGGCGGCGCTGCTGGGCAGCTCTAACGGCGATCTGAAGATGCTCATCAACGACGGCGCCATCAGCCGAGGCCTGATGGAAATTGCCGGGCTTAACGTGGGCAACTACGTAGTAGGCCGCCTGTTCGGCGACAAGGAAGTGAAGATCAACTGCGCGGCGGCGGACTTCGGCATCAAGACTGGCCTTGCGACCACTCGCCTGTTTGTGTTCGATACCGAGAACGCGATCATCTATATCGATGGCACCGCGAACATGGCGACCGAACAGTTGGACCTCACCATCACGCCGGAGTCGAAGGGCTTCCGCCTGTTCTCTCTGCGTTCGCCGCTGTACGTGAATGGGCCGTTTATCAAGCCGAATGCGGGTGTGAAGGCGGTGCCGCTGATGCTGCGTGGCGCCGGGATGGTTGCGCTGGGTGTCATCGCCGGCCCGGCGGCGGGGCTGCTGGCCTTGGTAGCACCTAGCGGTGATGAGCCGAACCAATGTGCACCGTTGTTGCAGCAGATGAGGGAAGGCAAAGCGCCAAAGACCGTGAAAAGTAACTGACGAAACCGCAAGCCAAATGTGGGAACTGGCTTGCCTGCGATAGCGGTGTAACAGTCGACAGATGCACTGACTGTTCGATAGCTATCTCGGGCAAGCCCGCTCCCACAGGGGTTCAGCGGTGTGGCGGTTACAGGTCCTGCAGAATATCCGCCATGTCATCGGCGTGTTCTTCTTCCTGGGCCAGGATGTCTTCGAAGATGCGACGGGTAGTCGGGTCTTTGTCGCCGATGTACTGGATGATCTCGCGGTAGCTGTCCACCGCAATCCGTTCGGCCACCAGGTCTTCGTAGACCATTTCCTTCAGCGAGTTGCCGGCCACGTATTGGGCGTGGGAGTTCTTCGACAGCAGGTCAGGGTTGAACTCCGGCTCGCCGCCCAGTTGCACGATGCGCTCGGCCAGTTTGTCGGCGTGCTCAGCTTCTTGGGTCGCGTGCTCGAGGAATTCATCGGCGGCGACGCTGGCTTTCAGGCCGGTGGCCATGAAGTAGTGACGTTTGTAGCGCAACACGCAGACCAACTCAGTGGCCAGGGACGCGTTGAGCAGTCGGATGATTTCTTCGCGGTCGGCGTTGTAGCCTTCGGTTACGGCGCCGTTTTCGACGTTCTGGCGGGCGCGGCTGCGTAAGGTCGCAACGTCAGTCAAATGTGCTTCAGTCATCTCAATCTCCTGGTGCTAATCCGGTTTTACGCCACGCTCTGCCGGCGTGATCGCTATAAGTTGTGAGTCCCGCGCGACGCAAAAAGTTTTATCGGATTTCACAACGCATGGCCGGACAGCCTCGCCTCCTCCTGCACCCACTGGAAAAACGCGCGCACCGGTGGATGCCGCTCCCGCCCCGGCACACACAGCGCGCTGTAGCCGGCGCCGCCGACGCTGACCTGCGGCCGATAGGGCACCAGTAAACCGCTGGCCACGCTTGCCGACACCAGAATGTTACTCGCCAGCACCAACCCCTGGCCGGCAATCGCCGCTTGCAATGCGTAGTGTTCCTCATCGTATTCACGCGAAGGCAGCCGGTGATCCAGCCACCTCTCCGAGGCTTTGTCGCACCACGCCTGCCAGCCCAAGGCGTAAAGCTCGGAGTTGTGCCAGCGCACGCTGATCAGCGTTGGCACCTGGGTGCTGGCCCGCGCGACCTGTTCGGGCGAGCCATACACCGCAAAACATTCATCGAACAGGCACTGGCCGTACAGGTTGGGGTAGTCGCCCATGCTGTAGCGAATCACCAGATCAACGCTGGCATCCTGCTGCAAGTCGACGACCTCGCACTGGGTGTCCAGGCGCAGGTTGATGTCCGGGTGGGCTGCGTAGAAACGCCCCAGCCGTGGCACCAGCCACAGCGCCGCAAAGGCTGGCGTGGTGGACACCGTGAGGTGCCCGGCGCTGCGTTGCGGGCGCAGGGTGTCGAGGCTTTGTGCCACATCCAGCAGGGCGCCATGCACGCTGTGAAACAGCCGCTCGCCGCCTTCGGTCAGGCGCACCTGACGTGGCAGGCGCTCGAACAATTGCACGCCCAGCCAGGTTTCCAGGGCGCGAATCTGATGCGATACCGCCGTGGGCGTCACCGACAGTTCCTGGGCCGCCGCCTTGAAGCTCAACAGGCGCGAAGCAGACTCAAAGGTACGCAGGGCGGTCAGGGGTAGCGAAGCAAACATTCTGTCTCCATGGATGAAATGGATTCATCCGGATTAACTATTGCTCATTTGTCGGTCAGGGCGCTCAGCTCTAGATTTACTGGCAACAGCGGCGGCCATCCAGGTTGCCTGAGTGTATCCGGTGAAGGCTAAAACAGATGAAAAAAATGCTAGTGGTTCACGCCAGTCCACGTGGCGAGCGTTCTCACTCCCGGCGCCTGGCCGAGTCGTTTCTCGATGCCTGGCAGGCGGCTAACCCTGATGCACAGATCACCCGACGCGAAGTCGGCCGGGCTTTTATCCCGCATGTCACCGAGGCGTTTGTCGCGGCGAATTTCTACCCCGAGCCGCAATCGCTGCCGAAAGTGATGAAGGCCGACCTGCAATTGAGCGACGAACTGGTCGGCGAGCTGATCGAACATGAGCTGCTGGTGATCTCCATGCCGCTGTACAACTTTGGCGTGCCCAGCGGCCTCAAGGCCTGGATCGACCAGATCGTGCGCTTGGGCCTCACCTTTGATATCACCCAAGACAGCCAGGGTATCGCGCAGTACCAGGCGTTGCTCAAGGGTAAGCGCGCACTGATCATCACCAGCCGTGGCGGCAACGGGTTCGGCCCCGGTGGTGAAAACGAAGGGATGAACCATGCCGACCCGCACCTGCGCACGGTGCTGGGTTACATCGGTATCGATGACATTCGGGTGATCGCCGCCGAAGGTGAGGAGTCGGACAAAAGCGTATTCCTGCGCGCCTGTGAAGAGGCTGAGCGCCAGTTGCGCGACCTGGCCGGGCATTTTTAACCCGCCTCGATCATGGGGCGGTCACGTCCAGTGGTCTAGGATGGCGTTATCGCTTGCCTGATCAGGATGCCCGCTGCATGCCCGAGTCTCTCGCCACGCGTTATCCCCTGGTGCTGGTGCCCGGCATGCTCGGCTTCGTGCGTCTGGGGTTGTTTCCCTACTGGTACGGCATCGTCCCGGCGCTGCGCAGGGGTGGGGCGCAGGTGATTCCCGTGCAAGTGGCGCCGCTGGATTCCAGTGAGGTGCGCGGTGAGCAGTTGTTGGTGCAGATCGAGCAGATTCGCCGCGAGACCGGCGCCGACAAGGTCAACCTGATCGGCCATAGCCAGGGCTCGCTGACGGCGCGGTATGCCGCGGCCAAGCGCCCGGAATGGGTGGCATCGGTAACGTCGGTGGCCGGGCCTAATCATGGTTCGGAATTGGCGGATTATTTCCATGCCCATTACCCTCCGGACAGTTGGAAAGGCCGGCTCGTGAGCACGCTGTTTCATCTGGTCGCCTGGGTGATGGGCCTGCTGGAAATCGGCTATCGCGGGCCGCGCTTCAAGACCGATTTGCACGCCTCGCATCAGTCCTTGACCACTGCAGGCGTGGCCCTGTTCAACCGCCAGTATCCGCAGGGTTTGCCGCAAACCTGGGGCGGGCAGGGTGCTGAGGTCGTCAACGGCGTGCGTTATTACTCGTGGTCCGGCACCTTGCAGCCGGGCAAGACTGATCGTGGGCGCAACCTGCTGGACGGCACGAACCGCAGCTGCCGGTTGTTCGCGCGCAGTTTTGTGCGGGAGAAGGGCCAGTGTGACGGCATGGTCGGGCGCTATAGCTCACACCTGGGGTTGGTGATTGGCGATGACTACGCTTTGGATCACTTCGATATCGTCAACCAATCCTTCGGGCTGGTGGGCAAGGGCGCGGAGCCGATTCGGTTGTTTGTTGAGCATGCGCAAAGGCTGAAGGTTGCGGGGGTTTAGCAGGTTCACCGCGTTATCGTTCTTCGCGAGCAAGCCCGCTCCCACATTCGACCGAGTTTCACATTTGGAATGTGATCGAATGTGGGAGCGGGCTTGCTCGCGAAGGCTATTTATCAGGCAACACTGACCTGACGACGAACCGGCGTCGTCCAACGCTCCGACAAAATCACCCCGCCCAACGTCAGCAAACCACCCACCAAGTGGTACATCGCCAACTCCTCCTTCAACACCACCGCCGCAATCAACGCGGTAATCAACGGCAGCAGGTTGAAAAACAGCGTGGTTCGGCTTGGCCCCAGGGTTTTCACCGAGTGCATCCACGCCAGTGGCGCGACCATCGACGCCAGCAAGCACGCGTACAACACCAGCGGAATGTTCGCCCAGCCCAGGCCCGCCTTGGTCGAGAACAGGAACAGCGGAAACAGCACCACCACCGCCACCAGCACTTGCAGGTACAGCAGCACCAACGGCGGCAGGCGCAGCTGCCATTTTTTCAGCAAGGTGCTGTAGACCGCGTAGGCCAGGGTGGCAATCAGCATCATGGCGTCGCCCAGGTTGAGCCCGTGTTGCAGCAACGCGCCCAGGCTGCCGGCCGAGACCACCACCACCACGCCTGCGAACGACAGCACCGCGCCGGTCAGTGCGCCAAAGGTCAGGCGTTGGCCGAGGCTGATGATGGCGGCGGTCAATGACATCAACGGCATCAGCGAGAGGATGATGCCCATATTGGTGGCGCTGGTCAGGGTCGCGGCGTAGTAGGCCAGGCTCTGATACACCGCCATGCCGAGCACGCCGAGGATGAAGATCTTGCCCAGATTCGGGCGGATCAGCGCCCAGTTGGCGATCACCGGCTTGAGCATGAACGGAGTGAACAGCAGCGCCGCCAGCAACCAGCGGTAAAAGCCGATTTCTGCGGGGAAGATAGTGCCCACGGCCAGTTTGTTGACCACGGTGTTACCGGCCCAGATAAAGATAGCCAGCAGGGGGTACGCGTATTGCATCGAAAGAAACCAGGTGTGTTGATGAGGCAGGATTATCCCCTGTCTGGATGGAAGCCTATACTGCGATCCAGACAAATGACCTTTGTATCCAGACAATATGGCCAGACATACCGTACGCCTCGCGGATTTCCACAGCCTGCCGAGCCCGGTCTACTTCCGTTACTCCGAATTTGCCCCGGACACCGAGTGCACACCGCACCGGCATTTGTGGGGTTCGCTGGACTACTCAGCCAACGGCGTGATGCGCATGGAAGTGGCCGGCAGCCGCTTTATGTCGCCGCCGCAGTACGCGGTATGGATCCCGCCCAATACCGAGCACAGCTCCTACAATGCCCAGGCGATTGTCTACCGCTCGGTGGGCCTGGCCCCGGCACTCTGCGAGCAATTGCCCAAGGCGCCCTGCACCTTGGCGATCAGTGAAATCCTCAAGGCCATTCTCAGTGATTTTGCCCAGCGTGACGTCAACATCCCGCAGACCGAGGCCGACATCCGCCTGGCCCAGGTGTTGGTGGATCAACTCAAGCAAGCGCCGATTCACGATTGCTTCCTGCCTTACGCGCGCCACCCCGGCTTGCTGGGTGTGCTCGAAGGCATGCAGGCCGAGCCCGGCGACAACCGCCCGCTGGCGCAATGGGCGCAGCAGGTGCATGTGAGTGAACGGACATTGGCGCGCCAGTTTGTGCGAGAGCTGGGCATGAGCTTCGGCGAATGGCGCCAGCGTCTGCGTTACCTGGCGGCCATCGAAGCCCTCGACAGCGACCACAGCGTGCAACACGTGGCGTTTGACCTGGGCTACAGCACCGCCTCGGCCTTCATCGCCATGTTCCAACGCCACGCCGGCTGCACCCCGGAGCAGTATCGTCGAACAAATATACGTAGCCGGTGAAGATGTAACAGGCTTTGACTACACTGCTGCGTAGGCCGTGCCCCCCGGCACGGTAACAGGGAGAAAACTCCATGAAGATGCTGCGTATTCCGTTGTTGATGATGGGCCTGCTGCTGTGTTCCCAAGGCTTTGCCGCTACCGCCCAGCAAAATAAAATGACCACCTGCAATGCTGACGCCACCACCAAGACGCTTAAAGGCGATGATCGCAAGGCCTTTATGAAGACCTGTTTGTCGGCGCCAGCCGCCAACGACGCCAAGACCCTGACCCCACAGCAGCAGAAGATGAAAGACTGCAACGCCACAGCGAAAACCAAGGCGTTGACCGGCGATGCGCGTAAGACCTTTATGAGCACTTGCCTCAAAGGCTGATCACGATTTCGCCAACGCTGGAGCTCAATGTGGGAGCTGGCTTGCCTGCGATAGCATCACCTCAGTAGGCCTGATAGACCGAGGCGCCTGCATCGCGGGCAAGCCCGGCTACCACACTTGATCGCATTCACACCCTGGCCTCTCGCTTGATTCCCTCAAGGCTGGCAGACTGCCCATCCTTTAACGCCGTTCGTTTTGAGGCTGTATGCCAACGTTTTCTCAGCGTCACGTGTTGTTGTTGGTCAGTTGCATCATCATTTTCGGTGGATTACTGCTGGTCCTGCCGCTCAAGCTGCTGCCCAGCCTGTTGGCCGGCCTGCTGGTCTATGAGCTGGTCAACATGCTCACCCCGCAGTTGCAGCGGCTGATCGAAGGCCGCCGTGCGCGCTGGCTTGCCGTGGCCTTGCTCGGCACGTTGATCGTCAGCGTGCTGACGTTGATCTTCGCCGGCGCCATCAGCTTCCTGCTCCACGAAGCGGAAAACCCCGGGGCTTCCCTCGACAAATTCATGGGCGTGGTCGACCGCGCGCGCGGCCAATTACCGCCGTTTCTCGACGCCTACCTGCCCGCCAGCGCCGCAGAATTTCGCGTGGCTATCGGCGATTGGCTGAGCAAACACCTGAGCGAGTTGCAACTGGTCGGCAAAGACGCCGCCCACATGTTCGTCACCTTGCTGATCGGCATGGTCCTCGGTGCGATCATCGCGCTGCAACGCGTGCCCGACGTGACCAAGCGCAAACCCCTGGCTGCCGCGCTGTTCGACCGCCTGCACCTGCTGGTCCAGGCGTTTCGCAACATCGTCTTCGCCCAGATCAAGATTGCCGCGCTCAACACTATGTTCACCGCGATCTTCCTCGCGGTGGTGCTGCCGCTGTGCGGGATCCACCTGCCGCTGACCAAAACCCTGATCGTGCTGACCTTCTTGCTTGGCCTGCTGCCGGTCATCGGCAACCTGATGTCCAACACCCTGATCACCATCGTCGCGCTGTCGATTTCAATCTGGGTGGCGGTGGCGGCGCTGGGGTATTTGATCGTGATCCACAAGGTCGAATACTTTCTCAACGCGCGCATCGTCGGCGGGCAGATCAGTGCCAAGTCGTGGGAATTGCTGCTGGCGATGCTGGTGTTTGAAGCCGCATTCGGCTTGCCGGGCGTGGTGGCGGGGCCGATTTATTATGCGTATTTGAAGAGTGAACTGAAACTCGCCGGCATGGTTTGACTGACATCGGCGACGTTGGGCTGCGAAGCGGCTCCAGTTTCAGGTACTCCCGAGTGGCTGGTTTTGGGGCTGCTGCGCAGCCCAGCGCGGGGCAAGCCCGCTCGCCACAGAGGGGGGCTGTGGCAACTGGGGTTTCAGGTGTGCACAGGTCAAAATGTGGGAGCGGGCTTGCCCGCGATGGCGTCGGGTCAGTTGATAAATACATCGACTGACACTTTACTATCGCGGGCAATCCCGCTCCCACCTATGGATTTGCTGTGTTAGTGAAGGTCAGCTGCCGTAACGCTTGCTTGCTTCAATCGCCAAACCACTGCCGATACTGCCAAAGATATTGCCTTCCACATGCCGCGCATTCGGCAGCATCGCCGAAATGCTGTGGCGCAGTGCCGGTATCCCGCTGGAACCGCCGGTAAAGAACACCGTGTCCACCTGCGCCACTTCCACCGACGCATCGGTTAGCAATTTGGTAACGCTGTTACGCACGCGCTCCAGCAAACCATCAATCGCCGATTCGAACAGGCTGCGGCTCAGGTCCACGCTCAACCCTGGCTCAACCCGGTCCAGCAGCACATGGCGGTTGTCTTCGTGGGTCAGTTGGATCTTGGTTTCTTCCACTTCCATCGCCAGCCAGTGCCCAGCGCGCTGTTCGATCAGCTTGAACAGGCGGTCGATGCCGCCGGTGTCTTCGATGTCGTAGCGCATGCTGCCCAGGGCCAGCTGGGATTTTTGCGAGTACACCGAGTTGATGGTGTGCCAGGTGGCCAGGTTCATGTGGTGGCTGGTGGGCATGTAGGCGCCGCTTTTCATGCGGCTGCCGTAGCCGAACAGCGGCATCATGCCGGCCAGCGACAGTTGTTTGTCGAAGTCGGTACCGCCGATGTGCACGCCGCCGGTGGCGAGGATGTCATCGTGGCGGTTGTCGTTGTGACGGCGGTCCGGCGACAGGCGCACCAGCGAGAAGTCGGACGTACCACCGCCGATGTCGACAATCAGCACCAGCTCCTCTTTCTCGATGGTGGACTCGTAGTCGAAGGCTGCCGCAATCGGTTCGTACTGGAACGAAATGTCCTTGAAACCGATCTTGCGTGCCACATCGACCAGGGTGTTCTCGGCCTCTTGGTCGGCCATCGGGTCGTCATCGACAAAAAACACCGGGCGGCCCAGCACTACTTCCTCGAACTCACGGCCGGCGGTGGTCTCGGCGCGGCTCTTGAGCTGGCCGATAAACAGCGCCAGCAGGTCGGTGAACGGCATCGCCGTGCCGAGTACGCTGGTGTCGTGCTTGATCAGCTTGGAACCCAGCAGGCTCTTGAGCGAGCGCATCAGCCGGCCTTCGTAGTTTTCCAGGTATTCGTGCAGGGCCAGGCGCCCGTAGACCGGGCGGCGCTCCTCGAAGTTGAAGAACACCACCGACGGCAACGTGATCTTGTCGTCCTCCAGCGCAATAAGCGTCTCCTCGCCGGGGCGGATCCAGCCGACGGTGGAGTTGGACGTGCCGAAGTCGATACCGCAGGCACGGGCTGGGGATGGGTTTTTCATGTCTATCTGGTTCCGGTTGAAAAACGGCCGCGCAGTGTATGCCAGTCGAAGGCGGATGCGTAGGCCGACCATCCGTTAAATCGTGCTTGAAAGTGCGGGATTTGCCCCCACATCTGTTGCATACGGTTAGCGCCGATAACACTTTTACGTACCCTCAGGCCACAACACTCAACAGGTGCAAAGCAACGCACGTTGTGGCCCAGGCTGTGCGATCTCGATTAAGGATGGTGAACCGCCGATGGATTTCAAAGACTACTACAAGATTCTGGGTGTCGAGCCGACGGCTGATGACAAGGAAATCAAGGCCGCCTATCGCAAGCTCGCGCGCAAATATCACCCTGACGTGAGCAAGGAAAAAGACGCCGAAGAAAAATTCAAGGACGCGTCCGAAGCCTATGAAGCGCTTAAAAGCGCGGACAAGCGCGCGGAATACGACGAACTGCGCAAATACGGCCAGCACGGCCAGCCGTTCCAAGGGCCGCCGGGCTGGCAGAGCCGTGGCGGTTATGGCGGTGGCGCGGGCACTGAAGACTTCTCCGACTTCTTCAGCTCGATCTTCGGCAACCGAGGCGACGGCTTCGGCGGTGGCGGCCAGCGCCGCTCAACCGGGCGCAAGGGCCAGGATGTGGAGATGCAACTGTCGGTGCTCCTCGAAGAGACGTTGTCCACCGAGTCCAAGCAGATCAGCTTCCAGGTGCCGCAATACGACGCCTCGGGTCGCCACGTGAGCAACACCACCAAGAGCCTGAACGTGAAGATCCCCGCCGGCGTGGCCGACGGCGAGCGAATCCGCCTCAAGGGCCAGGGCGCGCCGGGTATTGGCGGTGGGGCGAATGGCGACCTGTACCTGATCATCAAGTTCGCGCCGCACGCCAAGTTCGAAGTGGATGGCGAAAACCTGATCATCAACTTGCCCCTGGCGCCGTGGGAGTTAGCGCTGGGCGCTGAGATCGCCGTGCCGACCCTGACCGGCAAGATCAACCTCAAGGTGCCGGCCGGTAGCCAGAACGGCCAGCGCATGCGCGCCAAGGGCCATGGTTTGCTGAACAAGGCCGGGCAGCGTGGCTATTTGTTCGTGCAGCTCAAGGCCGTGATGCCACCGGCAGGTGATGACGAGGTGAAAGCGTTGTGGCAGGAGCTGGCGCGGAAAGCGGCCTTTAACCCGCGCGAGAACTTCTAAATCGACACCCAGTGGGGGCTGGCAAGCCAGCTCCCACATGGATAGTCAGAACAGGAAATACCGCTGGGCCATCGGCAGTACTTCGGCCGGCTCACACCACAGCAACACGCCATCGGCCTTGACCTGATAGGTCTGCGGGTCCACTTCGATGTCCGGCAGGTAGTCGTTGTGGATCAGGTCGGTTTTCTGCACGTCGCGGCAACCTTTAACCACCGCAATCTGCTTCTTCAACCCCAGGGCTTCGGGCAACCCAGCGTCCTGCGCTGCCTGGCTGATAAAGGTCAGGCTGGTGGCGTGCAGCGAACTGCCGAAGCTGGCGAACATGGGGCGGTAGTGCACCGGTTGAGGGGTGGGGATCGAGGCATTGGCGTCGCCCATCAAGCTTGAAGCAATCGCGCCGCCCTTGAGAATCAAGGTCGGCTTGATGCCAAAAAACGCCGGGCGCCACAGCACCAGGTCGGCCCATTTGCCCACCTCGATTGAGCCGACGATATGGCTGATACCGTGAGTGATCGCCGGGTTGATGGTGTACTTGGCGATGTAGCGCTTGGCGCGAAAGTTGTCATTGCCTGGGCCATCACCGGGCAGGGCGCCACGTTGTTTTTTCATCTTGTCGGCGGTCTGCCAGGTGCGCGTGATCACTTCACCGACGCGGCCCATGGCCTGGCTGTCGGAGCTGATCATCGAGAACGCGCCGAGGTCGTGCAGGATGTCTTCGGCGGCGATGGTCTCGCGGCGGATGCGGCTTTCGGCGAAGGCCACGTCTTCGGCAATGCTCGGGTCCAGGTGGTGGCAGACCATCAACATGTCCAGGTGCTCGTCGATGGTGTTACGAGTGAACGGCCGGGTCGGGTTGGTGGAGCTGGGCAGCACGTTCGGGAAGCCGCAGGCCTTGATGATGTCCGGCGCGTGGCCGCCACCGGCACCTTCGGTGTGGTAGGTGTGAATAGTGCGGCCCTTGAGCGCGGCGAGGGTGGTTTCGACGAAGCCGGACTCGTTGAGCGTGTCGCTGTGGATCGCTACCTGCACGTCGTATTCGTCGGCGACGCTCAGGCAGTTGTCGATGCTGGCGGGCGTGGTGCCCCAGTCTTCATGCAGCTTCAAACCGATGGCGCCGGCCTTGACCTGCTCGACCAACGGCCCCGGTAAACTGGCGTTGCCCTTGCCGGTAAAGCCGATGTTCATCGGGAACGAGTCGCTGGCCTGCAGCATGCGCGCCAAATGCCACGGGCCGGAGGTGCAGGTGGTGGCGTTGGTGCCGGTGGCCGGTCCGGTGCCGCCGCCGATCATGGTGGTGACGCCGCTGGTCAACGCTTCTTCGATCTGCTGCGGGCAGATGAAATGCACGTGGGAGTCGATGCCGCCGGCAGTGAGGATCATGCCTTCACCGGCGATCACTTCAGTGCTGGCGCCGATGGCCATGGTCACGCCGGGCTGGATGTCCGGGTTACCGGCTTTGCCGATCGCGTGAATGCGGCCGTTTTTGAGGCCGACGTCGGCTTTGACGATGCCCCAGTGGTCGATGATCAGCGCGTTGGTGATCAAGGTGTCCACGACCTCATGGGCGAGCAACTGGCTCTGGCCCTGGCCATCGCGGATCACCTTACCGCCGCCGAATTTCACTTCTTCGCCGTAGACGGTGAAGTCTTTCTCGACTTCGACGAACAGCTCGGTGTCGGCCAGGCGGACCTTGTCACCGACGGTGGGGCCGTACATGTCGGCGTAGGCTTGTCTGGAAATCTTCATGTGTGTGTCCTCGATCGTTCCCACGCTCTGCGTGGGAATACATCCTGTGACGCTCTGCGTCACGACGTTAAGAGCGGACGCGGAGCGTCCATGGCGGCATTCCCACGCGTAGCGTGGGAATGATCAGTCGAGGTCACCCATGATCCGCCCGGCAAACCCAAACACCCGGCGCCCACCGCTCAAATCCACTAACTCGATTTCACGACTTTGCCCCGGCTCAAACCGCACCGCCGTGCCCGCCGCAATATTCAGGCGCATGCCACGGCTCGCGGCGCGGTCAAAGGTCAGCGCGTCATTGGTCTCGAAAAAATGGTAATGCGAGCCCACCTGGATCGGCCGGTCGCCGCTGTTGGCCACGCTCAGCGTGACGGTGCGCCGGCCCACGTTCAGTTCGATGTCGCCAGGCTGGATCTGATATTCACCAGGAATCATGCAGGTTGCCCCAGGGTCTTGAAGTAGATAGCGGTCGGGCTGTAGCGCCCGTCCGGGCTTTGGCAGTAGTCGGGCAGCTCACCGATCTTGGTGTAGTGCAGCGACTGGTAGAAGGCTTCGGCACCGGAGCCGGCCTCGGTGTCCAGGTACAGCAGGCCGCGCTTGTGCTGGCGCGCGGCGAGTTCCAACGCGCCCATCAGTTGCTGGCCCAGGCCATGGCGGCGCGCACTGCTGTGTACCAACAGCTTTTGCACTTCGGCGCGGTTCAGGCCGTTGGCTTTCTGGCACAGCGCCAATTGCACGCTGGCGATCACCTGTTCGTCGCGCACCACCACCCAGAGCAACAGGCTGGCGTCTTCAATACTGGCTTGTACGCCCTTTAGATAGTCGCGTGCCTGGGCGTCATCGAAGTCAGCCATGAAGCCGACCGACGCGCCGTGCTGCACCGCGTCCAGCAACAGCTCAATCAAACCCAGGCGGTAATGGGCAAAACTTTCAGCATTCACTCGACGCAGTTGTGCAGCGCTCATCGATCTCACTCCTTGGGCGGTTCTGCGCCCGGGTTCAATGTCAGTTGCATAAAGGTCAGGTCCAGCCAGCGGCCGAACTTGATACCCACTTGCGGCATTTGCCCGGTGGTGATGAACCCCAGGCGCTCATGCAGGCGAATAGATGCCTGGTTACCGCTTTCGATGGCCGCGACCATCACATGCTTGCCGCAGGTGCGGGCACGCTCGACCAGCGCTTGCATCAGGCGCGGGCCGAGGCCTTTGCCGCGCTGGTCATTGCGCACGTACACCGAGTGTTCAACGCTGTAACGGAAGCCTTCGAAGGGGCGCCAGTCGCCGAACGAGGCGTAGCCGGTGACTTCATCGTTTTCCACCGCCACCAGGATCGGATAGGCCTGGGCCTGGCGCGCACTGAACCAGGCCTGACGATTGGCCAGGTCGACCGGTTGTTCGTTCCAGATTGCCGTGGTGTTAAGCACTGCGTCGTTGTAGATGTCTCGAATGGCCGGCAGGTCTTGCCAGGTTGCATCACGAATCATGGCCGTGCCTCACGCGATGGGCTGGTGAACGGTGACCAGCTTAGTGCCGTCGGGGAAGGTGGCTTCCACCTGAATATCCGGGATCATTTCCGGGATGCCTTCCATCACCTGTTCGCGGCTGAGCAGGGTGGTGCCGTAGTGCATCAGGTCGGCGACGGTACGGCCATCGCGCGCGCCTTCCATCAAGGCGGCGGAAATGTAGGCGATGGTTTCCGGGTAGTTGAGCTTCACGCCCCGCGCCAGGCGGCGTTCGGCGACAAGGCCAGCGGTGAAGATCAGCAGTTTGTCTTTTTCCCGTGGGGTCAAATCCATGGTTCAAGGTCCTTCAAAGAATGCATTTTTAACTACAACAGAGATCAACTGTGGGAGCGGGCTTGCTCGCGAATGCGGTCGATCAGTTAAAGAGGTGTCGACTGACACACCGCATTCGCGAGCAAGCCCGCTCCCACATTTTGATCTTCATGTGCTCCAAATTCGTGGGGCCACGACTTCCCGCCCCAGCACCACCGGACGTAATAGTTTCCATAAATCAATCAACCAACCCCGCGCCAGCAGCGCTTCACTGGCCAGGCAACGGGCGACCAGCAGCCCGGGCAATTGGGTCAGGTCACCACGCACCGCGTGGGGCAGGGCGCGGCAGGTTTCCAGCAGTTCAGGTTCGATGTCGCCCGTCACCAGCAACGTGGCAAACACCGGTTGCCCGTCCAGCCCGATGGGCGAGTCGAGCAACCCGTCGGCGCCCACAATGCGCTGGCGCTCATGCCAGAGCAACTGGCCGTCGCGGCGAATATCTAGGTGCGATTGGAAGTGGCCGAGGTCGAAACGCTCGCCACTGGCCGGGCGGCCGAGGGCGACCACATCCCAGTAAAACAGCCGCGCATCGCCTTGCAGGTCAATGCGCGTGGTGAGTTCGGCCTGGGCAGCGCTGAACACGATGGTTTCCTGGGGCAGCCATTCCAGCGTGGCGCCAGCTTCCACGGTCAAGTCGAGCTGCTGAAACGCCGGGCCGCTGGCGCGGTACCACTTGGCGGCGCCGGGGCTGGTCAATTGCGCCCAGGCGCCTGCGCCGACATGGGCGCGGATGTCCAGGCGATCACCGCCGGCAATCCCGCCGGGCGGGTGCACGATGATGTGCTGGCACACCTCGGGGCCTTCGGCGTACAGGTGCTTTTGCACGCGCAGCGGGCCGAGGTGGCGGCGCATCACCGGGCGCGTGGTGTCGCCGAAACGCGCGTAGCCGAGTTCCAGCGCGGCGTGCCAGCTGGGGGTGAACAGGGCAGGGGAAACGGGCAGGTTCATGTTCTAGTGCTTATCGTTAGGACGCTACAGATTAGATGGTAACCAAGCCGCGCACACCCTCACTTTCCATATTTTCACCTCGGCCTTGCTGGACGATCTCTCCGCGAGACATCACCAAGTATTGATCCGCCAGTTCGGCAGCAAAGTCGTAGAACTGCTCTACCAACAGAATCGCCATGTCACCGCGCGCGGCGAGCTTCTTGATGACCATACCGATTTCCTTGATCACCGACGGCTGAATGCCCTCCGTAGGTTCATCCAGAATCAACAGGCGCGGTCGGCTCGCCAGGGCGCGGCCAATTGCCAGTTGTTGCTGCTGGCCGCCGGACAAGTCACCGCCACGGCGGTGCTTCATCTGCAGCAATACAGGGAAAAGTTCGTAGATAAACGCCGGCACTTCCTTGGCTTCGGAGCCGGGAAAGCGCGAGAGGCCCATCAACAGGTTCTCTTCCACCGTCAGCCGCGCAAAAATCTCCCGGCCCTGGGGCACGTAGGCGATGCCGGCGTGCACGCGTTGGTGCGGCTTGAAGCCAGTGATGGCCTTGCCTTCCCAGTTCACCGCGCCTTCTTTGGCTGGCAGCAGACCCATCAGGCACTTGAGCAAGGTGGTCTTGCCCACACCGTTACGGCCAAGCAGGCAGGTGACTTCGCCGATCTTCACGTCAAAGGACAGCCCGCGCAGGATGTGGCTACCGCCGTAGTACTGATGCAGCTTGTCGACTTGCAGCATGTTCAAAATCTCCTCAATTCCCTGGTAGGAACCGGATCAAATGTGGGAACTGGCTTGCCTGCGATGCAGACAACTCGGTATGTCTGTTGGACCGAGGTGATGCCATCGCAGGCAAGCCAGCTCCCACATTGATTCGGTTCCCACAGTAAGCGGTCTGTGTCTGGCTCAACGGCCGAGGTACACCTCGATCACCCGCTCATTTTCCTGCACCTGTTCCAGCGACCCTTCGGCCAGCACGCTGCCCTGATGCAACACGGTCACGTGGTCGGCAATCGAGCCGACAAAGCCCATGTCGTGCTCCACCACCATCAACGAGTGTTTGCCCGCCAGGCGCTTGAACAGTTCGGCGGTGAACTCGGTTTCGGCGTCGGTCATGCCCGCCACCGGCTCGTCCAACAGCAGCAACTGCGGGTCTTGCATCAGCAGCATGCCGATTTCCAGGAACTGCTTTTGCCCGTGGGACAAAAGCCCCGCCGGGCGCTGTACCGAGGCGGTCAGGCGGATGGTGTCGAGCACTTCATCGATGCGGTCTTTCTGCTCGCCACTCAGGCGTGCACGCAGGCTGGCCCACACAGATTTGTCGGTTTTCTGCGCCAGCTCCAGGTTTTCGAACACGCTGAGAGCTTCGAATACCGTGGGTTTCTGGAACTTGCGCCCGATACCCGCCTGGGCGATCTGCACTTCGCTCATGCTGGTCAAATCGAGGGTTTCGCCGAACCAGGCCTTGCCGTGGCTGGGGCGGGTCTTGCCGGTAATCACGTCCATCAGCGTGGTCTTGCCCGCGCCGTTGGGGCCGATGATGCAGCGCAATTCGCCGACGCCGATGTAGAGGTTCAAGTCGTTAAGCGCCTTGAAACCGTCGAAGCTGACGCTGATGTCCTCCAGGGTCAGGATGGTGCCGTGGCGGGTGTTGAGGCCCTTGCCTGCGGCCTGGCCGAGGCCGATCGCATCGCGGCTGCTGCCCGCATCGAAAATAGGTTCGAGCATGACATTCCTCATTTCTTCAGCAAGCCGATAACGCCCTTGGGCAGGTACAGGGTGACGATGATGAACAGCGCCCCCAGGAAGAACAGCCAGTACTCCGGAAAAGCCACGGTGAACCAGCTCTTCATGCCGTTCACCACGCCAGCGCCGAGCAATGGCCCGATCAAGGTGCCACGCCCGCCCAAGGCCACCCACACGGCGGCTTCGATGGAGTTGGTCGGCGACATCTCGCTGGGGTTGATGATGCCCACTTGCGGCACATACAACGCCCCGGCCAGGCCACACAACACTGCGCTCAGCACCCACACAAACAGCTTGAAACCACGCGGGTCGTAGCCGCAGAACATCAAGCGGTTCTCGGCGTCGCGCAACGCGGTCAGCACCCGGCCGAACTTGCTCTGCGCCAGGCGCCAGCCGGTGTACAGGCTCGCGACCAGTAACACCACCGTGGCAAAAAACAACACCGCCCGCGTGCCTGGCTCGGTAATGCCAAAGCCCAGGATGCTGCGGAAATTGGTGAAACCGTTATTGCCGCCAAACCCGGTCTCGTTGCGGAAAAACAGCAGCATCCCGGCAAAGGTCAGCGCCTGGGTCATGATCGAGAAATACACGCCCTTGATCCGCGAGCGGAAGGCGAAAAACCCGAACACCAGCGCCAGCAAACCCGGGGCCAACACCACCAGGCACATGGCCCAGAGGAAGTGCTCGGTGCCGGTCCAGTACCAAGGCAGCTCGGTCCACGACAAAAAGGTCATGAACGCCGGCAGCTCATCACCGGAGGCCTGGCGCATCAGGTACATGCCCATCGCATAGCCGCCAAGGGCAAAGAACAACCCGTGGCCGAGGGACAACATGCCCGCGTAACCCCACACCAAATCCAGCGCGAGGGCGACGATGGCGTAGCAAAGGATCTTGCCCACCAGCGTCAGGGTGTAGGCCGACACCTGCAGCGGGTTGTCCGCAGGCAGCAGCGAGCACAACGGCAACGCCAGCAGCAGGATCAGGATCACCACGCCCACTGCAATCGTGACTTTGGGACCGGCCTTTTGCGTGGCCGTAAGCATCAATGGCTGGTTCATCAGTCGATCACCCGTCCTTTCAGTGCGAAGAGTCCTTGCGGGCGTTTCTGGATAAACAGAATGATCAGCGCGAGGATCAGGATCTTGCCGAGCACGGCACCGATCTGCGGTTCGAGAATTTTGTTGGCGATGCCCAAGCCGAAGGCGGCCATCACGCTACCGGCCAACTGGCCGACACCGCCGAGCACGACCACCAGGAACGAGTCGATGATGTAGCTCTGGCCCAGGTCCGGGCCGACGTTGCCAATTTGGCTCAGGGCCACACCACCTAAACCTGCGATACCGGAGCCCAGGCCAAAGGCGAGCATGTCCACCCGCCCGGTGGGTACGCCGCAGCAGGCGGCCATGTTGCGGTTCTGGGTGACCGCACGCACGTTGAGGCCCAGGCGGGTCTTGTTCAGCAGCAGCCAGGTCAGCACCACCACGCACAGTGCAAACGCGATGATCACGATGCGGTTGTACGGCAGCACCAAGTTGGGCAGCACTTGAATGCCACCGGACAGCCAGGCGGGGTTGGACACTTCGACGTTCTGCGCACCGAACACCAGGCGCACCAGCTGGATCAGCATCAAGCTGATGCCCCAGGTGGCGAGCAGGGTTTCCAATGGGCGGCCGTAGAGGTGACGAATCACCGTGCGTTCCAGGGCCATGCCGATGGCGGCGGTGACGAAGAATGCCACCGGCAGCGCGATCAGCGGGTAGAACTCAATCGCGGCGGGCACATAGCGCTGCATCATCAGCTGCACCATGTAAGTGGAATACGCGCCAAGCATCAGCATCTCGCCGTGGGCCATGTTGATCACGCCGAGCAGGCCGAAGGTGATCGCCAAACCCAAGGCCGCGAGCAGCAGGATCGAGCCCAAGGACATGCCGCTGAAGGCCTGGCCGAGGATCTCGCCGACCATCAATTTGCGTTTGACCTGGGCCAGGCTGGTCTCGGCAGCGGTGTGCACGGCGGCGTCGGTTTCGACACCGGGCGCGAGCAACGCTTCAAGGCGGGTGCGGGCCAGGGGGTCGCCAGTGCTGCCGAGCAAACGCACGGCAGCGAGGCGCACGACCGGGTCGGTGTCGACCAGTTGCAGGTTGGCCAGGGCCAGGCTGAGGGCGGTGTGCACGCCCTCGTTGGTTTCGGCGGCGACCTGCTGGTCGAGGAATTTGAGCTGCGCAGGTACAGCGGTTTTTTGCAGGGTTTGCGCGGCGACCAGGCGCACCTTGGGGTCGGCCGCGAGCAATTGCTGGCTGGCCTGTACGTTGTCGATCAGGCCGCGCAGGCGGTTGTTCAAGCGAACGGTTTTGGTTTCACCATTGACCGTGAGCTGGCCTTGTTGCAGCGCGTCCACCAGCTCGATGCGCGCCGGGTCGGGCTGGGCGGCCCAGTCCTGGAGCAGCTTGGCTTGTTGCATCGGGTTGGCGTTGAGGAAATCTTCGGCGTCGCTGGCGTGTGCGGCGAAAGGCAGCATGAGCAGCAAGGCCAGGATCAAGCGGTAGAGGGCAGTGGGCATAACAAAATGTCCTGATCATGCGCGGACGGTGTGGGCACTGGCTCGTGTGTGGGAGCTGGCTTGCCTGCGATGGCATCACTGCGGTGTGTCTGCCACACCGAGTTGTTTGCATCGCAGGCAAGCCAGCTCCCACACTGACCGTGCCCGACCTTTAGGCTTTAGTTGCTCTTGACGGCGTAGTCGGGTTTTTTGTCATTCCCCGGGATGTACGGGCTCCACGGCTGCGCCCGAATCGGCTCCTGGGTCTGCCACACCACCGAGAACTGCCCATCGGCCTGGATCTCGCCGATCATCACCGGCTTGTGCAGGTGGTGGTTGGTTTTGTCCATGGTCAGGGTGAAGCCCGACGGCGCGGCAAAGGTCTGCCCGGCCAGCGCTTCACGCACTTTGTCGACGTCGGTGGATTTGGCTTTCTGCGCCGCTTGCGCCCACATGTGGATGCCCACGTAAGTGGCTTCCATCGGGTCATTGGTCACGGCTTTATCCGCGCCTGGCAGGTTGTGGGCCTTGGCGTAAGCCTTCCAGTCGGCGACGAACTTTTTGTTCACCGGGTTCTCCACCGACTGGAAGTAGTTCCAGGCGGCGAGGTTGCCCACCAGCGGCTTGGTGTCGATGCCGCGCAGCTCTTCTTCACCCACGGAGAAGGCCACCACCGGTACGTCGGTCGCCTTCAGGCCCTGGTTGGCCAGTTCTTTGTAGAACGGCACGTTGGAGTCGCCGTTCACGGTGGAGATCACGGCAGTTTTGCCGCCTGCAGAGAACTTTTTGATGTTGGCCACGATGGTCTGGTAATCGGCGTGGCCGAACGGGGTGTAGACCTCTTCGATGTCTTTATCGGCGACGCCTTTGGAATGCAGGAACGAGCGCAAAATCTTGTTGGTGGTGCGCGGGTACACGTAGTCGGTGCCGAGCAGGAAGAAGCGCTTGGCGCCGCCGCCTTCTTCGCTCATCAGGTACTCCACCGCTGGGATCGCCTGCTGGTTGGGTGCTGCACCGGTATAGAACACGTTGGGCGACATCTCTTCGCCTTCGTATTGCACCGGGTAGAACAGCAAGCCGTTGAGTTCTTCAAACACCGGCAATACCGATTTACGCGACACCGAGGTCCAGCAGCCGAACACCACGGCGACCTTGTCCTGGGTCAGCAACTGGCGGCCTTTCTCGGCGAACAGCGGCCAGTTCGAGGCCGGGTCGACGACCACCGGCTCAAGCATCTTGCCGTTGACGCCGCCCTTGGCGTTGATCTCGTCGATGGTCATCAACGCCATGTCTTTAAGCGAAGTTTCGGAGATCGCCATGGTCCCCGACAACGAGTGCAGGATGCCGACCTTGATGGTCTCGGCGGCCTGCACGGTCCAGGTCAAACCCATGGCGGCAATGGATGCCGACAAAGTAAAAGCCTTGATCAAGCTACGACGCTGCATGGTGCGATCTCCGTAAACCGATATTTTTTGTGGGGCAGATACACCGGACTTTGCAAAGGCTGTGCCTGCGGCGCTTAACGTGAGCATTGATGGGGGTTAGCGGGTGAAGGCGCGGGCGTGGCGCACCAACTTGGCGCTGTAATGGCGGGCCCGTGCACGGCAAGCCCTCAAAAAGGGCGTGTGGGCAGACCCGAGCGCGGGCGAGCGGGTATTCACGCGGTTGTTGCTTGAATGGTGCAAAATCTGTCAGCGCTGAGGCAGTCCCGTACCGCCTTGCGCGAACAACTATCTACCGTCTTTAAGTCCGTCCTCAGTTCATCTTGAGTGCTGACACCGCTCCTGGCGTGTCGGCATTTTTTTGGACGAGACTACCTATGAATGACGTTAAAGATTTACCGCAACACACCCCGGGGCATGTGCCGGAACTTCCGGCACTGAGCCCCTTATTTATCTCGGCGGATGACGCCGCCAACTGGGCCCACCAGCAACCCCGGCCGAACACGGGCATGGAGTATGGTGCGCTCATCCTCAAACGCCCGGACGGCAAGTTTGTGGCGACGATGCCGATCCTTGGCCAGAAGTTGGGTTTTGACTATAAAGCGCTGTTGGAGGCCGATGCCGATAACTTTTTCATGCATCCCCGTGGTTATACCTGCCACGGGCTTTTTCACTCTCACCCGGCGTTGCGCCAGGAGTTTGAAAAAGCCAACCCCAGCTTTTCCGTCGACCAGATCAAGTTGTTCATCAGTTTCTTTTCTGGCTCGGACATCATGCAGTCCTATCGCAGGGGGGACTTCGCCAGCATCAATTACCTTTCCGGCCCTTACGGCTCCTTGATCAAAAATGAAGTGCGCCTGACTGAGCAGAGCAAAAATTATGCGCACTGGTTGTTGGCCATTAAGCAGCAAACACCGGCAATCAGTGGTCATGGCGATAACCGGACGCCTGAGGGGATTGTCAGAAAGCTCGCCTCGCTTTGGGATGTGCGCGTACTGATCCCAGGCGCCGTTTTCCAGGGGCTGCGTGGGCGGGTCACTGAAGATTGGCAGCCGTTTGAGCCCGTTGATTCAAGTGAAGTGACTGAGCTGCCGTTGTGCGGGCCGATTTTCAGCCAGGCCCGGCAGGCGGTTGAGCATGCGCTGAGTCAGCAAGGCAGCACAGACCAGCGAGGCGGTTTTGTGTTGAAACGTGCGGACGTGGAGGAATATGTAGCCACCGAGGCGATGCTGCTGACTTCGCTGAACCCGACGGCCTCCCGACTTTTTCCCCTGGCCGCGAGCCTGTGGCCCTTGTTACCGGCGCAGCATTTTGTCGAGGGATGGTACTGCGCCGCGCCGCTGACGAAGGCGGCGCCAGTGCCGTTGCAGCCGTGGCTATACGGAAACTTCTTTTCTCCTCAGGAACTCGCCGAAGGTATTGCCCAATCGAGACGGCTTAAAGCGTCGATCGAGCCAGGCAAACCGTTGAGCGTTTATCGTAGAACCCGCGACGGTGCGCTGCTGCGTTACCGTTTTTCGTTTTCTGCGCAGGAGGAGTTGCTCTATAGCGTCACGCCAGAGGGGCAAGTGACGGACAACGGCATTCAGGGCACGATCATGAACGCCCAACTCAGCCCCAAAGCGTTTATCCAGCAAGTGGCGGCTGCAGGTGAGTTGACGGTGCTGGAAGCCAGTAATGTGTGGGACAAGGTCGGCGCCGTGACGCCTGCTTGGCGGCCCTTCTCAAAGATTCCCGTGCCCGTTCTCAGCCCGGCCTTTATCACCGCCGCCGACGCCGCCCGTTGGGCCCATGAGGCTATCGGCGCGAGGCGCGACGTCGAATATGGCGGTGTCATTCTCAAACGTGGTAACCGCTACTACGCGACCGAGCCCCTACCGGACCAGCACGAAAGCTTTGACCATGGGTTGTTGTTGGCCAAGGACAGTGAGGGCAACTTCATCGCGCCTGATGATTTCAGCGCTGAGGCGTTCTATCACTCCCATCCCGCCAACGCGACAAAAATCCGCGAACAGTTTCGAAGTTTCACGCCTGACCAGGTGCAGCTGTTCAACAACTTCTATTCGGTGGCGGACCAACTCTTCAGCTTCAAGCAGCGAGCGTTCGCCAAGACCCACTATTTTTCCGGGCCGGACAATGTGTTGCTCAAATACGTCAGCAGTGGTTCGGCGTTGGAAAAAACCTGGGAACAACAACTGCGCACCGGAACGGTTGAGGCCAGCAGCGATTTTGAGAACATGATTTGGAAGCTGACCGAGGCCGGCGAATTGTCGGTACTGATTGGCCATGGGGTTTGGGGCGGTGTTTGCGGCCAGGTTAAAAAAGGCTGGCGAATCAACACGCCAGTGACCCTTGGCAGTGCCGTACTGCAACAACCCTTTTTCACCTCAGTGTTCCCCACCTCGGAAACGGCCGTGCTGAGTGCGCTTTTGACTTCCGGCCCACTCGACGCGGGCGCCATGGGGTTCGTCCTCAAGCACACTCGCGAGGACGTCTATGTCGCGACGTTGGCAGTGCCCAAGACTCAGCCGCTGTTTTCGCCCAACAAAGTGTTTCCTGAACGCCCCGGCGGCAAGCTTCGATTGCCGTCCAATTTCCGCCTGGCGGCCATTTATTTCCGAAGCTGGTACGAGAACGACGAAGTCGCGGCCCGGGAAAAATGGCTGGCCAGTACCTTCTTTACGCCTGCGCAGGTTGTCGCAGCGGCCCGACAGGCGCGGGCTACCTTGGACGTCCAGGACTCGGCTCGCGGGTTGTCGCTGTACATGCACGCCTCCGATGGCGCCCTGCTGACATTCAAGGTGCCCGAGGTCACGGCCATGTTGGAGCTGGTCGGGCAAAAAAATGACGGTGAGCTTGACGATAATGGCGCACAAGCAGCTCTGGCCGCCGGTACGCTCAGCCCGCGAACGTATGTGCGCAGGGTCATTGCAGCGACCGATCTGTCGGTGGTGCAGGCCGGAGGCCTGTGGCGCAGGGTGGGCGGGGTGGATAACCGCTCCGACCTGCTGACGTCGTTTTACACGGTGACCTTGAGTCGTTCGTTTCTTTCGGCGCGCGATGCGGCGGTGTATGCCCATGAGCGCATTGGCACTCGGCGGGACCGCTACTACGGCGGTTACGTACTCAAGGGCGAAGACGGCCGTTTTGTGATCACTGAGCCCATGGAAAGCGCGGCGAATCCATTTGCCTTCACGCTGTTTTTTCCACGCGACAACCAAGGCCCGCTGATCCCGCCAGAACCTTACGTATTGCAGGGGCGCTATGGCTCCCACACCGCCCTGTCGATGATTGACCCGGACTGGGTCGCGCGGCGCCGTTGGACGCGGGATGAGGCACAGACCAACCTGCAGGTATTCTCTGACGATGAAATGTACTCGATCATCCCGGCCGGGCGGGTGGCGTACTTGTCGGGGGCGCGGGACTGCTTGCTGGAGTACACCCCGAACAATTCGCCTGAGGAACGGATACTGCTGGCCAATATTGGCCCGCACGCCGGTGATAACAGCCTCGGCAAGCGCCTCGACAGTGGGCAGATCCGCCCTCTCGATTGGGTCCGGCGCCTGGCTCAAGCCGGGGATTTCAAGATTATTCTGGGCAACCCGTTGTGGGGCCCACGCTCGGTGGTCTACAGCGACTGGACGCCCAACTTCGATTACGCCCCGAGGTCCGGCGCTCCCACCTACGCTACCAACGGCGCCGTATTCGCCAGTGCCGATGAGGCTGCCCGCAACCTGCATGGGCGGGTCCATGCGCGTAACTTCGCAGAGCCGGCCTGCTTTGCCTTCATCCTCAAGCGCCGGGATCAGGAACAGTACATTGCGAGTGAGGTGGTGGGCGTCAGCCAGCAGAACAAACTGTTCAATCTCAACAGCCTGTTTGAGCCCAAGGCTGAGGGCGGCTACCGCTTGCCCGATGGGTTTGTATTGCACGGGCTGTTTCGCTCGCAGCAATGGTCCCCTGCTGGGCTAAACACGTCGTACGCTTGGCTGACGCTGTTTTTTATCACGCCGCAGGTGTTGTACGTCGCGCTCTATGAAGCGAATCGAAGTGGCGTGACCAACCTGCCGATTTACTGCTCAACCCTGGATGGCGCGCTGTTGCGGTATGTGCCCTCACCGGTTGACGTTAAGGCGGGCGGCCCGGCAGAAACCTTATTGACTCAGGCGCAGGAAGAGTTGAACTCCGGTAAAAAGACGCCCTCGGCTTTCGTCAGGGAGTGGGCGCTGAGGGGCAGGCTTCATGTGATACGTACCAGCCAGTGCTGGGATAAAAAAGGCGTAGTCGCCACTACCTGGACCGGTTACGAAACCTTGGCACCTCGCCGATTAAGCCCGGCTTTTTCCAGCCCCGATGATGCGGCTCGTCACGCGGCAGCCTTGGTGGGCAACGGGCATCGTCGGCGTTATGGCGGGGTGATCCTCAGGCTGGGCAATCGGTTGTTCGCTTCGACGAACCCTTTGGCGATTCCGCCCCAGGGCTTGGCATTGCACTGGATCTACCCTGAACACGCGGCTGAGGTGGGGCTTTATCCGGGGGGCAGTACTATTGTTGCCCGTTACCGGTCCGAGGTGGACCAAGAAGTACCGCTGCTGCTGTCCTCCACTCAGAAATCCATCTACAAGAGCATGATCCCTAGCGCAGTGCTGTCGAACCTGTTGCACCGTGAAGCCCACATCAAGCGTGAATATGTGTTCGGCGCAAATGGCTCGATCCTCAGTTACGAGCTGTCGGGCACCGAGGAGGAGAGGCAGCTCAAGAGTCGGCTTGGCCCTCTGAACCTGGCCAAGGGTGATTACGGCGACAACGGCGTCGAACAGCAACTGCGCAGCGGTGCACTCTCGCCGCAGGCGTTTATCACTGAGGTGGCGAAGGCGGGTAAATTGTATGTGGTTGAGGGCGATCAGACATGGGGGCAGCCCAGGCAGATAACAGCGGATTTTGTGCCGAATCAATTTCGCCCCAACGCCGGGGATATTCGCCAGGTGTTCTTCGACTCGCCCTGCGGGCCGATTTTTACCCGCGCGTTGGATGCTGTTCGTTACGCCCAGCGCGCGTGGAAACCGCACACCGACGTGGCCTTCGGTTACGTGCTCAAGTCAGTCAACAAGCCGCTGTACATGACGACCTTGGCGCTTGTCAGAGATAACCTGGCCGACTTCGAGCAAGTGTTTGTCGACGGCCAGTTGCCCCAAGGCTATGTGCTCGATGGCCTGTATCTGTGCGCTTCCACGGTTGCCATCGCCTCGGCCGAGGATGAAATGGCGCGCAGCTTCCTGCCGCCCCAGTACCTCGCCAAAGCACTCAACTTCATGACCTCTGCGCGCAATGTCAATGTCCTGCCACTGTATGTGGCGTGCAGCGATGGTGCGCTGCTCACGTATGTGTTTCCCAAGACCGCGTCGCTGTCCGACTGGACCCGCACCGCGCACCTGGACCGCACGCACTTGCTCGAAGGCACCCTCACGGTGCGTGACTATGTGCGCCGCCTGGCAGGTGCGGGTGAGTTGTCCATTCGGGTGACCAGTGACGTCTGGGGCAGAAAGGAGCGAGTCACTGCCGAGTGGGTGCCAAAAAAAGCGCCCCATGCGTTTGCCGACGACCCGCGTTTGCATTCGTTTTGCGGGCCGCTGTTTCTTTACCCCGATGATGCGGCCCGCTATGCCGAAGGCTTGGTGGCGCCGTTCAGTACTCAGCAGTATTTGGGCGCGGTCCTGGTGCCTGGGCTCACGCAGGGCTACGTCGCCCTCGATCCGGTGGAGGATCAGGGCACGGGAGACACAAGTACCTTGCAACTGTTGTTCTGGATCGACCATGCCGGGTTCGACGTGCCTGACACCCATGAGCTCAAGACCTACAAAATCTCCGCTGTGCAGGCGTTCTACAAAACCATTGCTTCGACGTCCAGCCTGGAACCGATCGACACAAGCCTGTTGGCCAACTTCGTCTCCAAGGACGACCTGCGCGACTATGTGTCGGTGATCAAGAGCAACTTTCCCGACGCCAAGAGTTGTTACCTGTCCTGCCGGGGCGGTGCCCTGCTCAAGTACGTGCCGGCATTTACAGAGGCAGAAACCCGGGTTCTTGCACCAGGGGCCGCGCCAGATCCCAGGGTGCTGGTCAATCAGTTGCGCGGCCAGGGCAGTTTGTCGGTGCTGGTCACCGATGCCTTCTGGACACGTCTGGGGGTGCTGGGTGAAGAGTGGAATATCAGCGAGGTGCAGGCAGAACTGGAGGCCGAGGAGTTCTGGTACTCACGAACCAGGGACGAACTCTGACCTCAGCGCTTGCGCATCAAACCGATAAAAAACAACCCGCCAATCGCCGCCGTCGCCACGCCAATGGGCAGGTCTTCGGGGGCGATGAGGGTGCGTGCTGCGACGTCGACCCACACCAGGAACACGCTGCCCAGCAGCACGCACACCGGCAGCAATCGCCGGTGCTCGGCGCCCACCAGGCGTCGGGCGATGTGCGGCACCATCAGCCCGACGAAGCCGATGGAGCCGCTGATAGACACCAGCACGCCGGTCATCAGGGACGCGACCAGAAACACCTTGAGCCGTACGTTGCGCGCGTTCAGGCCCAGGGTCACGGCGGTCTGTTCGCCAGCCATCAACGCATTCAACGGCCGCGCCATGCCCAGCAGCAATACCAAGCCCAGCAGCACGGTAGCGGCGGGGATCGCCAGCAGCTCCCAGCGCGCGAGGCCCAAGCCGCCGAGCATCCAGAACATGACTGCCGACGCGGCGCGGTGGTCGCCCATAAACAGCAGCAGGTTGGCCACCGCCATCATCACGAACGACACGGCCACACCGCACAGCAGCAGGCGATCACTCTCCAGGCGGCCGTTACGACTGGCCACGGCCAACACCACCAGCATGCTCAGCAGGGCACCGACAAAGGCGGCGATGGGCAGGGTTAGCAGGCCGATGACTTCCCCCACATGCAGCACCACGATCACCGCGCCGAGGGTGGCGCCGGAGGTCACGCCGAGCAGGTGCGGGTCGGCCAGCGGGTTGCGTGTCACCGCCTGCAGCACCGCGCCGATCAAGGCCAGCCCGGCGCCCACCAGCGCGCCCAGCAGCATGCGCGGCACGCGGATCAGCCACACGATGTGCTCCTGCCCCGTGCTCCAGTTCACCGCGCCAATGCCGAACGCCTTGTTGAGTAAAATCCGCCACACCACGTCCACCGGCACCCGCGCCGAGCCGAACCCCAGCGAGATCACGCAGGACACCAGCAACAACGCGCCAAGGGCACTCAATAGCAGGGCGTAGCGACGCGTGATCATTCGCCGTGGAACCCCTTGGCCAGGGTTTCAACCGCCAGCACATTGTCGATACCCGGCGTGGCCTGCACGTAGGGGATCACGATAAAACGCTGGTTCTTGATCGCGTCCACTGATTGCAGGGCCGGGTTGTTGAGCAGGAATTTCTCTTTTTGATCAGCAGTGATTTCGCTGTAGTCGACGATCACGATCACCTGCGGGTTGCGTTCCACCACGGTTTCCCAGTTGACGCGGGTCCAGCTGGCGTCGATGTCATCGAGAATATTGCGCCCGCCGGCTGCATCGATCAGCGCCTGCGGCATGCCCAGGCGGCCTGAGGTCATGGCGCGGTCTTCACCGCTGTCGTAGAGGAACACCCGTGGCTTGTCGGCGGGCAGGTCTTTTTGCACCTCGGCCACTTGCGCCTGCATCTGTGCGATCAGTGCGTTGGCGCGGTCTTGCACATCGAAGATCTTGCCCAGGTTGCGCACGTCGTTATAGGTGTCTTCCAGCGTGGCAGCCGGGCGCTTCATCACGAACGCGCACGACTCGGTCAGCTCATACACGTTGATGCCCAAGGGTTGCAGGGTTTGCGGCGTGAGGTCGCCGCCCACGCGCATGCCGTAGTCCCAGCCGGCGAAGAAGAAATCTACGTTGGCATTGAGCAGGGTTTCCACCGACGGGTACTTGCTCGCCAGCTCCGGCAGGCCGTCGAGGTGCTTGGCCATTTCGGGCGTCACCGACTTCCAGCCAGTGACGCCGCTGTAGCCAGCCATGTTTGGCTTGAGGCCCAGGGCGAGCATCATCTGGGTCATGTTGATGTCGTGGCTGACCGCGTGTTTGGGCGCCTGCTGAAAGGTCACATCGCGGTTGCAGCTTTTGAGGGTCACCGGGTAATGGGTCGCGTCGGCGAACGCTTGGGCAGTGCCGAACAGCAAGGCGAGAGACAGCAGGGCGCGCAGGGTCATGGTTGGGTTATCCAGGTGATTCGGGGGTAGCCGGACAAAGGATGGGTGTCGATCAGGGCGTCGACGGCAAATACCTCGCGCAGCAATTCGACGGTAAGCACTTCGTGGGGAGGGCCGCTGGCGACAATGCGCCCGTGGTTGATCACGTACAGGCGATCACAGAAGGCGGCGGCCAGGTTCAGGTCGTGGATGCTGGCCAACGTGCCGATGTTCAAACGTTTTACCAGCCGCAACAACTCCAGCTGATAGCGTGGGTCGAGGTGGTTGGTCGGCTCGTCGAGGATCAGCAGTTGGGGTTGCTGGGCCAGGGCGCGGGCCAGGATCACTCGCTGTTTTTCACCGCCCGAAAGGGTGGCGAAGGCATGGTCTTCGAAGTCCTGCATGCCGACCGACGCCAACACGCTGCGAACAAGCTGTTGGTCGTGCAGCGTGTCGCTGTCGAACAAACCCTTGTGGGGCGTGCGGCCCATGGCGACCACTTCGTCCACGCGCAAACCGAAGGCGTCGGGGAATTCCTGAAGCACCACGGCGACGCGTTGCGCGCACCACTTTGCGCTGTGCTTCCACACATTCTGATGCTCAAGCAACACGTCGCCGTGTTCCGGTTTGCTGAAGCGATAGGCGCAGCGCAGCAGGCTTGTCTTGCCACTGCCATTGGGGCCGATCAGCCCGACAAACTCCCCCGCACCGACCTGCAGGCTGGCGTCACGCAGCTGGAACTGGTGCAGGCAGTGGTCGTGGCCCGGTGGTGTCCAGGCAAGGTCGGTCAGGGTGAGCGAGGTCATCAATGTTCTCTTGTTCAACACAATTCAAAGGTGGGAGCTGGCTTGCCTGCGATAGCGGTGGATCAGGCACACCGTTATCGCAGCATCGGTATCTACACAACTTTCAATGCCAGCCACAATCCTCCGTGGCGAGCGGGCTTGTTGTGGCAAGCCAACTGCCACACTGGAGCCTGTGTTGTTCGGTTAAAAGGTGTAGTCCGCCGTGACGAAAAACGAGCGCGGTTCACCCAGGATCCACTGTTGGCCATCGTTGTATTGGCTGACGGCGTAGGTGCGGTCAAACAGGTTGTTCAGTTGCAGGCCCAGGGTGGTATTGCGCAGCGCCTTCCATGACACGGTGGCGTCAACCACGGTGTAGCTTGGCAGTTCGTTCTGGTTGGCCATGTCGGCGTAACGCGCATCGACATAGCGCACGCCGGCACCGGCGCGGATGCTGTCGGTCACGGCCTTGCTCAGCCACAGGTTGGCGGTGCGGCGCGGTACGTCCACCGGGCGGTTGCCGTCGCGCGATACTTGCACGCCGCCGACATCCTGTTTGAACGCGTCGTACTGCGCACGCACGATGGCGGCGTTGGCTTGCAATTGCCAGGCGTTGGGCAGTTGTAGGTCGAGGCTGGCTTCCAGGCCGTTGGAGGATTGCTGGCCGACTTGCTGCTTGAGGTTCGGGTTGCCCGGGACGTCGGTGAGCAGTTTCTTTTTAACGATGTGGTAGGCCGCCAACGTCCATTCGCCGCGCTGGTCCCAGAACGCCTGCTTGATGCCAATTTCGCCCTGCTTGGCCGTGGACAGGTCGAACTGCTGCTGGCCCGGGCTCAAGGAGATCAGGCCGCCGACGCCATCGGTGCTGGTGGCGTACTGGCCGTAGACCGAGGTGTCTGCGGTGATCGCATAGACCAAACCGGCCTTCCAGTTGTTGCCGGTGAGGGTCTTGTTGGACTGGTTGCCATCGCGCAAATCATCGCGGTCGATGTGCGCATAGTCGCGTCGAATACCGGTGATCAGCGACAGTTGGTCGGTGAGCTGCAAGCGGTTTTCGGCAAAGCCGGCGACCGTTTTAGTGGTGGTGGCGAACAGCGGTTTGAACGGGTCTTTGCTTTGAAACGCAGCGGGCGCCGGATGGTACAGGTCGATCGGCTGGCCGTTTTTAAGCACGTCGTCAAAGGGCGAGTTGCTGGCGAGGCGGAAGCGAATACGGTTGTATTCCACACCGGCCACGGTCTGGCTGTCGAGGCCAAACAGCGTGTGCTTGAAGGTGAAGGTCTGGCGGTCGCCCACCTGTTCCTGGTTGTGCTTGATGCCGAAGTTACCGCTGCGGGTCAGCTGACCGTTGGTGAAGTTGTAGTTCTCGGCGTTCTGCCAGCGGCGCTGGTTTTTCAGGTAGTACAGCTCGTTGGTGGCGCTGACATTGTCGTTGAGTTGCCACTCGCTGGTCAGGCGCGTCCACTGATCGTTGTAGTGCAGGGTGTCGTTGCTGACGTTGTAGTTCTTGTCGCGCAGGCTCTTGTGCAATTGGCCGTTGAGCAGCGGTGTGCCGAAATAATTCTGTGGGCGCTGGTCGCCGTAGTCGCTGGCCAGGGTGAAGCTCAAGTTGTCGGCTGGTTGCCAGCGCAGAGCGGCGCTGACGAAGTCGCTGCCGGAGTCGCCACGGTCGATGAAACCGTTGCTGCGCAGGCGGTTGAGGTTCAGGCGATAGCTCAGGGTGTCGGTCAGCGAGCCGCCACTGTCCAGGGCTTGCTGCTGGCGATCATAAGAGCCGTAGCCCAGGCGGACATGGTTTTCGATGTCGCCGGTGAAGGGCTTTTTCGAGCGTGTATTGACCACCGCACCGGTGGCGCCTTCGCCGTACAGCACCGAAGCCGGGCCGCGCAGCACGTCCACGCGCTCCACCGCCCAGGTGTCCACCGGGAAGGTCGATGTGCCCATGCCGGTGTACATGCGGTTGCCGTCGTACAGTTGCATGACCGAACTCTGCCCGGTAAAACCGCGTGCCTGCAACGAGGTGCCACCGTCGCCCGGCGTGCCGGTGCGGCTAATGCCGGAGGCACGCGAGATGGCGTCCTGCACGCTGGCGTCGCCGCGTTCGCGGATTTTCTCGCCGGTCTGGCTCTCGACACTGCCGGGCGTCTGCAAGGCCGTGAGGTTCAAGCGCGAGCCGGCGGTGGTCGGGGTGTTCAGGTCGACGCGCTCGTCATCCACGGCGGGCGCAGTCACGGGGCTGGCGGGCAGAGTCAGGGCCTGGGCGCTGTTGTGCAGGGCGAGCAGGCACAGGCCGCACGCGAGGTACTTGTTCATCGGACGATCAATCACTTCTTGAAGGGTGTGCTCGCCGCAGGGCGCGGCGAGCAACGATAACGCAGAAAGTGTTATAAGTTAACACTTATTGGCTGCGCGACGAAAGTCGCGCAAGGCTACAGAAGGGCTCTGCCGTGGGCATCTCGCCTGCTTCATGCAGAACCTGAGGCAGATTCACGTGGGTTGAAAAAACGCGCCAACACCAGACGATCCAATACCCACACCACGATCAACGACGCGCCCACCAACGGGAAGATAATCGCCAGCCCGAGCATGATCACCATCGCGGTTTTCCACTTCGGCAGGTCATGGCGCAACGGCGGAACACCCAAACCTCCCACGGGCCGACGCTTCCACCAGATCACCACGCCACTGACGGCGCTGAGCAGAATCATCAAGCAAATCACCAGCACGATCAGTTGATTGACCCAGCCGAACATCTTGCCTTCATGCAGCATCACACCGGTCTCAGTAGCACGGGCGACGGTGTTGTAGTGTTCCCAGCGCACATCGGCGAGGACTTTGCCGGTGTATTGGTCCACGTGCAGGGTGGCGTCGTTGCGCGGGTCGTTGGCGAATACCGCGATGGTGAACACGCCTTCGGCGGTGGTGGGGAAGGTGATGCTGTAGCCGGGCTCGACCTTACGTGCGTTGGCCAGGTCGACCACGTGTTGCAGGCGCACGGTGGGGGCGGCCGGGCCAGAGTGCATGGCGCCGTGGTTCATGTGTTCGGCGTGGTCGCCGGACATGGGCATCGGCGTGTTTTCCATGGCCCAGGGCACGGTTTGCTGGCTGGCGGTATTGAGCACGCGGGCCTGCTGATCGGACTGCGGCACGTTGTTCCACATCGCCGCCGGGAAGGTGTTCCACAGCTCGGCGTATTGCTTGCCCCAGAAGCCGGTCCAGGTCATGCCGCTGAGCAGCATCACCAGTAAAAAGGCCGCGCCCCAGAAGCCGGCGACCGCGTGCATATCGCGCCAGAACACCCGGCCACGAGTGTTAAATCGCGGCCACAAGACCCCGGCCGACGACTTGCCGCGCGGCCACCACAGGTACACGCCGGACACCACGAGCATCACGCCCCAACCGGCGGCGAGTTCCACCAGGCGATCGCCGACGGTGCCGATCATCAGCTCACCGTGCAACGCGCGGGCGATGGCTTGCAGGTTGTATTTGGCATCCTGTTCGCCAAGCACGGTGCCGCGATACGGGTCGACGAACACGGTCACTTCGCGCCCATCGTGACGCATCACGAATTGCGCGCTGCTGGTGGCGTCGGCAGGCGGCAAATATTTGCTGATCTTGCCTTGGGGAAAGGCCGCCTGGGCGCGTTGCAATTGTTCGTCGGCACTCAATGCGTGTTCGGCGCTTTGCACCTTGAGCAGGTCGCCATACATCAGCGGGTCGAGCTGGGGTTTGAACAGGTAGATGATGCCGGTGAGGGCCAGCAGCACCATGAAAGGGGCGACGAATAGCCCGGCGTAGAAGTGCCAACGCCAGGCCAGGTTGTAGAAGGAAATCTTTTGAGTGGTCATCAGGTGCTCCGCAAAGGCTTTAAAAATTTTTGTCAGTTATGCAGCCATCGCGGGCAAGTCGCACCGCCGCTCCCACAGGGGAATGTATTTCAACTGTGGAAGCGGCGGTGCGACGATTCGACTTGCCCGCGATGCTGTTAGAAGCTCATGTCCACCTTGGTCCAGAGCGTGCGCCCCGGTTCCTTGATGGCTTGCGGGTCGTTGGCCGGGTAGCCGAAGCCTGCGTTACCGGCCAGGTTCAGGTGCTCGGCGTAGGCCTTGCCGAAGAGGTTGTCGACGCCGGTGCTGACCTTGAAGTTTTTGTTGATGCGGTACGCCGCGTTCAGCGAGAACACGCCAAAGCCGCCGCTCTTGTCGAAGTCTTTACCGACCACGTTGCCCTTGTTTTGGTCGATGCGGTTTTGCGCCGCGACTACGCGCCACAAGGCACCGGCGCTCCAGTCGTCTTCGCTGTAGGTCAGGCCGAAACGGGCGTCCAGCGGTGGCATTTGCGGCAGCGCTTTGCCGTCGCTGCTGTTCTTGCCCCAGGCGTAGGCGAGGCTGGCGTCGGCCTTCCAGTTGCGCGTCAGCTTGTAGGCTGCACCCAGTTCGCCGCCCATGATCCGTGCATCGACGTTACGCGCCTGGGAGGTGGTGCCCATCATGCCGGGCTTGTAATCGAACAGGATAAAGTCGCGTACCTGGCCGATATAAGCCGAGGCCCAGGCTTCCACATCGGCGGTTTTGTATTGTGCGCCGAAGTCGAGTTGGGTGGTCTTTTCCGGCTTCACGCCATCGAAGGCATTCACCGAATCGGCGGCGCCGGTTTTGGGCGAAAACAGCTCCCAGTAATCCGGGAAGCGTTCGGCGTGGCCCAGCCCGGCGTAGACGGTGGTCGGGCTGTCGGCCAAGTCATGCTCATAACGCATAAAGCCTGACGGCAGGGTATCGGCGCGGGTGTTGTCGGCGGTCGGGTTGGGGCGCGACATCATTCCTGAGCCCGTGCGCTGGCGGAAATCCTTGGCCGAGGCCCGGTCCAGGCGCGCACCGGTGATCAGACGATCGCGGTCGGCGGCGTACCAGGTCAGTTCGCCGAACACCCCGTAGTTGTGGAAGTTGGCGTCTTTGTTGCGCGGCAGATTCTTGTAGGTGTCGATGCCCATGCTGCTGCGTTGGCGGTGCTCGTTGGTCTGCGCATCCAGGCCGCTGATCAACTGCACATCGGCCCAGCGCCAAGTGGCCTTGATCCGCGCGCCGAGGGTGCGGCGGTCGACGTTGGAGGCCATGGGCCCGGCCATCATCCCGGTGCCCGACGGCGTGCGCAGGCTGTAGTTGTCCATCACATGGTCGGCGTAGTTGTAGTAGACCTGGGCCTCGACCTTATCCAGCACCTCGCCGATATTGGACTTCTCGAAACGCAGGCCCAGGCTTTCGCGCAAGAACTGCGAACCGTCCATGCCGCGCCCGGCGTAGCGGGCTTCACCATCGCCACGGCCGGCGGTGAGTTCCAGCAGGGTGTCGGCGTCGGGGGTGAAACCGACCGCGACGTCGCCGTTCCATTTGTCGTAGCGCGAGGCGACTGTGTCGTTGTTGCCATCCTTGTAGTCATCGGCATGCGCTTGGTTGCCGATCACCCGCACATAGCCCAGCGGCCCGCCGGCGGCGGCATCGATGACTTTGTCGAAGCGCCCGTTGGAACCGGCCAGCACGCTGGCGTTGACCCGTGTGCCCAGTTCGCCGAACTGCTCCGGCTCACGCTCGAACAGGATGGTACCGGCCGAGGCGCCCGGGCCCCAGAGCACGGTTTGCGGGCCTTTGATCACGGTCAGCTTGTCGTAGGTCTCCGGCGAGATATACGAGGTGGGCGCATCCATCCGGCCGGGGCAGGCGCCGAGCATCATGCCGCCGTTGGTGAGGATATTCAGGCGCGAGCCGAACATGCCGCGCAGCACCGGGTCGCCATTGGTGCCGCCGTTGCGCACCAGGGCGAAGCCGGGGATGGTCTTGAGGTAGTCGCCGCCATCGCTGGCGGGCACCGGTTGGCGCGGGTCTTTGGGGTTGGTGATCACGGTCAGCGGCGAGCTGGGGGCAATCGCAGTGATCACCGTGGGGCTCAGATCATGATCTTCCGCGTGAACCTGTGGCACCAACAGTGCGCCACACAGAACAGCGAAAACAGGGGTACGTCCCAAACGGGTGTCAGCAGAAAACCTGGACATGAAAAATTCCATCAATCATTCGTAAACAACACGGCCAGCAGCCTGCGGCTGTCTGTCTAAAGTCGGCCGGGGTGAAGTAACGCGGTGAAGTGCTTACGCGGTGATGGGTGGCGCGCGGCTGCGGGCGCCGGGGAAGATGCTCTGCCGGGCATGGCCCAGGCGTGGGGCGGGGGTGAGGGCGTTGGCCGGCGGCGGGGTGCCAAGGGTGACGTAGGACACGCTGCCGGGCAGGGCCGGGCAGCTGAAGAGCAGGCTGCAATAGCCGCACTTTTCCCAGAGCACGTGGTGTTCGTCAGGCGTTTTACTGTGTTGCGGTGGGGCGCCATGGCAGTTGGGCATGTCCATGGACATTTCCATCGACATACCGGCGTGATGATCCATCGGCATCGCTTGGGAAATCAGCGGACCGATAAAGATCATCAGCATGGCGAACAGGCTGATCCAACTGCCGCGCATCAAGCCCATGGGCTTGCGGCGCTGCGCGGATAACCTGGCGCGAGGGGCGCCCATCGAGGTTGGCCTATTGAGCGTGCATATGCTCGTGGCCCGCCATCGGCGGCGTTTTCTGAACCGAGACTTCCACTTCAACCTTGCCGGCTTTTTCGAACGTCAGGGTCAGGGGGAATTGCTTGCCATCGGCCAACAGGCTACGGTCTTTGAGACCCAGCAGCATCACGTGATAGGCCATCGGCGCGAAGGTCAAATCACCCTTGGCCGGCACGGCAACGCTGGGCACTTGTTGCATCTTCATCAAGTCGCCTTGCATCACATGCTCATGCAGTTCGGCTTTGTCCGCCACAGGCGTCTCGACGCTAAGTAAGCGGTCCGGCGTTTCCCCGGTGTTATGAATCACAAAATACGCCGCGACGGTCGGCGCATTGGGCGGTAATTCCTGAGACCAGGGATCGCTGACCAGCAAGTCGCCGGCCTTGTAGTCATCGGCATTGGCAGCAACGCACACCGGCAGCAACAACGCAGCCAGAAGCAGGGAAGATTTGAGCATGGCAGTTCTCCAGAACGGTTCTAAACGCAGTTCACTTGCGAAGAAATCAGGCCGTTGGAGAGGCGCGCGGGTTGAGGCTCGGCCATTGCTGGCGCGGTGTAGGCGCTTGCAGTGAAGGTGGCGGCAGGCTCTGCACCGCCGCAAACCGTGTGACGTACAACTGCGGCACATGCCCCGGCAACGCCACCAGCGGCGGCGAGCCCGAGCAACACCAGCAATGCTGCATGGTGGAGTGGTCGTCCTGCTGCGGCGCCGGAATGTCCAGCTTGCCCAGGGCAATGGTCTTCAGGCTGGCGCCATTAGACGAACAGAAACTGCCCCACAGCAATTGCTGCACGGGGTCACTGGACTGCTGCATCGCACTGGCCATCGGCATGGCAAAGGCGTTGAACAGCACTGCAAAGCAGGCGATCCACACAATTGCAAAGCGTTGACGGGCCATGGCGGACAATCCGTAGGGTTAAACGATCAGGTGGGTATTTAGCCTGATCGATGGGGATAAGTAAAAAGCGCAGGTGTGGTTTGGTGTCGCAGTGGTTGCCTTCATGATAGTCGGGAACCACGGATTGCCAATTTTTCAGACGGGTCGCGACATCCGGCGTGACGTTGAACCCTGTGGGAGCTGGCTTGCCTGCGATGGCATCACCTTGGCCTAACTGGAAGACCGAGCCGTCTGCATCGCAGGCAAGCCCGCTCCCACATTGGAAAGGTGGTGTTTAGAGAGTGTTGACTGCCTGTAGCACCGCAGCCACGTCGGTGAACTCTCGATCTACCGCAGCCAACACTGGACGCTTCAATACAAGCACCGGCATTCCCAGCTCGCGAGCCACTTCCAGCTTCGGTTCAGTGGCCGTGCTGCCGCTGTTCTTGCTGATCAGCACATCAATCCCACGCCGCTCAAACAACGCGCGCTCATCCTCGATCAGAAACGGCCCACGCGCACCGATGACTTCACAGCGCGCATTCCCCGGATACACATCCAGCGCGCGCAGCGTCCAGAACTGCTCCGGCGGAATTTCCTCGAGATGCTGCAACGGCTCGCGCCCAAGAGTGAACAACGGCCGCTTGAAGGGTTTCAACGCTTCAATCAGCTCGGTCCAATCACTGACCTCACGCCAGTCATCGCCCGCCTGCGGTTGCCACGCCGGGCGGCGCAACGCCCAGCAAGGGATGCCGGACAGCGTTGCAGCCTCGGCAGCATTCCGGCTGATCTGAGCTGCATAGGGATGGGTGGCGTCGAGAATCAGGCTGATGTGTTCCTCACGGACAAACTGCACGAGGCCCTCAACGCCACCATAACCGCCGACACGCACGTGGCATGTGAGGTCCGTCGGTACGCGGCCCACGCCCGCCAGGCTATAGATGTGCTCCGGGCCCAGAGTTCGGGCAATGGCCAGGGCTTCAGTCACGCCGCCCAACAGCAGGATGCGTTTCATAGTGGTTTGACCACTTCCAGCAAGGTGATCGGCAGCGCCTGGCGCCAGGTGTCGAACTCACCCAACGGCTGGGCCTGCGCCACATGAATGCGAGTCAACTCGCCGCCGTGCTCCGCGCGCCAGGCCATCAGGGTCATTTCGCTTTGCAGAGTCACGGCATTCGCCACCAAGCGGCCGCCGGGGCGCAGGTGCTGCCAGCAGGTGTCGAGTACGCCCTCGCGGGTGACGCCGCCGCCGATGAAGATCGCATCCGGTGCTTCCAGTCCGTGTAATACGTCCGGGGCCTTGCCGCGAATCAGGTGCAGGCCGGGCACGCCGAGGGCGTCGCGGTTATGTTCGATCAGGCCTTGGCGGCCGGCATCGGCTTCAATCGCCAGTGCACGACAGCTCGGGTGGGCACGCATCCATTCGATGCCGATAGAGCCGCTGCCCGCGCCCACATCCCAGAGTAACTCGCCGGGCATCGGCGCGAGGCGGGCGAGGGTCATGGCGCGCACATCGCGCTTGGTTAGTTGGCCGTCGTGTTTGAACGCCGAATCCGGTAGACCGGCGAGGCGCGACAGGCGCGGCGTATTGGCGTCGGCGAGGCAGTCGATGGCGACCACGTTCAAATCGGCGACCTGGGTGTGCTCCCATGACTGGGCCAGTCCGTCGATACGCTGCTCATCCACGCCGCCTAAGTGTTCAAATACGGTCAACCGGCTGGACCCAAACCCGGACTCAACCAAAAGCGAGGCAATCGCCGCAGGGCTGCGCCCGTCATTGCTCAACACCAGCAACCGCACGCCACTGGCCAAATGTGCATTCAGCGCCGCCAGCGGCCGCGCGACCACTGACAATGTCACCACTTCCTGCAACGGCCAGCCCAACCGCGCCGCTGCCAACGACACCGACGACGGCGCCGGCAAAATCAGCAACTCTTCAGCCGCCACCTGCCGCGCCAAACTGGCGCCCACGCCATAGAACATTGGGTCGCCGCTGGCCAGCACGCACACAGGCTCGCCGCGCCGCGCCAACACCGGCGCCAGGGAAAACGGGCTAGGCCACAACTGACGCTCGCCACGAATACACACCGGCAACAGGTCCAACTGACGCTGGCCGCCTATAATCCGGGAGGCGTGCAACAAGGCGTGCCGGGCGTTTCTGCCCAGCCCCTTGAAGCCGTCTTCACCGATGCCTACTACCGTCAGCCAGGGCGACATATCAATTCCTTGAACGACATCCGACGGGCAGGCTTTTCATGCCACCGGACAAAGCAGGCATAATACCGCGCCTTTACCCGTCAACCGGTAGCCCCGTGAACCCAACGCCTGCTCTGAACACCTTGCGCCCCTCGGCTTGTCCGGGGTTGCTGCGTATTGTCCAGGCGTTGGATGGTGGCATTTGTCGAATCAAATTGGCCGGTGGGTCGATCACTGCCGCCCAGGCGATTGCCGTGGCGGATGCAGCCCAAGCCTATGCGGGCGGGGTGATCGAGGCCACCAACCGCGCCAATCTGCAGATTCGCGGGATTGGCGCCGAGCAGGGCGCCTTGATTGCCGCGCTGCTGGCCGCAGGCCTTGGCCCGAACAACGCCGCTGGCGACGATGTGCGCAACCTGATGCTCAGCCCCAGCGCCGGCATCGACCCGCAGATGCTGTTCGACACCCGCCCGCTGGCCGACCAGATCCTCGCCACCTTGCAAAACCATCCACGGTTTCATGAGTTGTCGGCCAAGTTCGCCGTGCAGCTGGATGGCTTTGAGGCCCTGGCGATGCTCGAGCATCACCACGACCTGTGGCTGTCGGCGTTTGAGCGTGATGGTGAAACATTGTTGGCCTTTGGCTTAGCCGGTTGCCCGGGGTTGGATGCGCCATTGGCGGCTGTGCCCCTAGAGCAAGGTCATGCTTTGGTCGTTGCCGTGCTCGAGCTGTTTCTCGACTTGGCGACCCCGACGCAAACTCGCATGCGTCATCTGGCTGTGGATAACTTACTGGCCCGTCTAAACCTGCCGCTGCTGCCGGTGGATGGCTTCAAACGCCCGGCCAGTGAGGCTCTATTGCATTTAGGGACTTATCCACAGGGTCAAAAAAATCAGTTCTACGTCGCCGCCGTTGCGCCATTGGGTCGTTTGGATTCAACCATGCTTAAAGGCGTCGCGCAGCTGGCCAGTGAGTGTGGCGACGGCACGTTGCGCTTTACGCCTTGGCAGGGCGTGCTGCTGCCCAATGTTCAAAATCATGACGCCGTTACTGCGCAGTTGGAGCGGTTGGGCTTTCTCTGCTCAGTCGACCAACCCCTGGCGCGCATGATCGCCTGCACGGGCTCAAGTGACTGCGGCAAAGGCCTGGCCGACACCAAGGCCGACGCCCTGCAATTGGCCGCGCTGCAACCCGGCGTTGAGGTGCACCTGTCCGGCTGCCCACGCTCCTGCGCCGCCGCACACACCGCGCCGGTCACCTTGCTGGCGGTGAGCCCCGGCCACTACGACGTCTATTTTCGCGACGCAGCCCAACCCGGTTTCGGCCGGCTGCACGCGCGCACTCTTTCCATTGAAGCGGCGGGCGCCCTGTTACGCGCACGCTCACGGAGCAACACCGATGATTGATTACATCCGCGACGGTCAGGAGATCTATCGCAACTCCTTCGCCATTATTCGCGCGGAAGCCAAGTTGGACCGCATCCCGGCCGACCTGGAAAAACTCGCGGTGCGGGTGATTCATGCCTGCGGCATGGTCGAGGCCATCGACGGCCTGCAGTTCTCCGAAGGTGCAGGCAAGGCCGGGCGCGATGCGCTGGCCGCTGGCGCACCGATTTTGTGTGATGCGCGAATGGTCTCCGAAGGCGTGACCCGCACACGCCTGCCGGCCAACAACGAAGTGATCTGCACCCTGCGCGACGACAGCGTGCCGGAGCTGGCGCGGGAGCTGGGCAACACCCGCTCCGCTGCCGCGCTGGAACTGTGGCGCCCGCACCTGGAAGGCAGCGTGGTGGTCATCGGCAACGCGCCGACCGCGTTGTTCTACCTGCTGGAAATGCTCGATGCCGGCGCGCCGAAACCGGCGTTAATTCTCGGCTTCCCGGTCGGCTTCGTCGGCGCCGCCGAATCCAAGGCGATGCTGGCGGCAGACAGCCGTGGCGTGCCGTTCGTGATCATGCAGGGCCGCCTGGGCGGCAGTGCGATGGCCGCCGCAGCGGTTAACGCCTTGGCCACGGAGGTCGAATAATGCCGGCACGCGGACGTTTGATCGGCTTGGGCGTGGGCCCCGGCGACCCGGAACTGATCACGCTCAAGGCCCTGCGCCTGCTGCGCGAGTCGCCGGTGGTGGCGTACTTCGTGGCCAAGGGCAAGAAGGGCAACGCTTTCGGCATCATCGAAGACCACTTGGTCGCGCAGCAGACCTTGATGCCGCTGGTGTACCCGGTGACCACCGAAGTGCTGCCGGCGCCGCTGTCTTACGAGCAAGTCATTAGCGACTTCTACGACACGGCCAGCCTCGACGTCGCCGCGCACCTGGACGCCGGCCGCGATGTGGCGGTGATCTGCGAAGGCGACCCGTTCTTCTACGGCTCCTACATGTACCTGCACGACCGCCTCGCCGAGCGCTATGAAGCCCAAGTCATCCCCGGCGTGTGCTCAATGCTCGGCGGCGCCTCGGTACTCGGCGCGCCGTTGGTGTATCGCAATCAGAGCCTGTCGGTGCTGTCGGGTGTGCTGCCCCATGACGACCTCAAGCGTCGCCTGGCGGATGCCGATGCGGCGGTGATCATGAAACTGGGCCGCAACTTCCCCAAGGTGCGCCAGGTGCTGGAAGAACTCGGTTTGGCCGAGCGTGCGCTGTATGTGGAGCGCGCGACCATGGCCAACCAGAAAATCGTGCCGCTGGGTCAGGTCGACCCGGCGTCTTCGCCGTATTTCTCGCTGATCATCGTGCCGGGTGAAAGGTGGCAAGGTTGATGCGCCCGGCGATCGTCATTCTGGGTCAGGGCAGCCTGGCCACGGCGCGCAAGATTGCGCAGGTTTACCCCGGCGCGCTGATTCATGGTTTGGCCGGGCGGGTTGAAGGTGCCGACCAGACCTACAGTGAGTTCGGCGCGACCCTGCGCCAACTGTATCAACAAGGCACACCGCTGATTGCGCTGTGCGCCGCCGGCATCGTGATCCGCACCCTGGCGCCGCTGCTGCTGGAAAAGGGTGAGGAACCCGCCGTGCTGGCTGTGGCCGAAGACGGCAGCGCCGTGGTGCCCTTGCTCGGCGGCCTCGGCGGTGTGAACCTGATGGCGCGCGACATTGCCGCCGCGTTGGGCGTGTCTGCCGCGATCACCACCAGTGGCGAGTTGCGTTTCGGCACCTGCCTGCTGAACCCGCCGGCCGGTTATCAGCTGGCGGACCTGGAGTTGGGCAAGCGTTTCGTCTCGGACCTGCTCGCCGGCGAAAGCGTGCGCATCGAAGGCGCGGCGCCTTGGCTGGACCAGGCCAATTTGCCGCAGGATCAGCACGCGCGCCTGGCGATTCATGTGGGCAGCACCGAACGTGTGCCTTCGGCTAACGAGTTGCTGATTTATCCAAAGAACGTATGCGTCACCTGCAAGCCCGGCGTGCAGTTGGCTGAGCGAGTGCGTGCGGCATTACATGACGCAGGCATTGCGCTGCAAGCCCTGGCCTGCCTGTTGGCCAGCGAGCTGCAGATGGCCGACGCTTCACTGCATGAGGCTGCATTGGAACTGGGTGTGCCGCTGCGTTTTGCTGGCGTGACTCAAGAGGCCGACATCGTCATCAGCGTTGCCGAGCAACCGCTGGACCTGGCGCATGTCGGGCGCCGGCGTGGTCGTTTGGCGGTGATCGGCCTGGGCCCGGGCGCCGCCGAGTTGATGGTGCCGGCGGTCAAGGCTGAACTGGCGCGCTGCACCGATGTGCTGGGTTATGAAACCTATGTGCGCATGGCCGGGCCGTTTCGCGACGATCAAGTGCAGCACTGCACGGATAACCGCGAGGAAATGCAGCGCGCGCGTCACGCGTTTGAGCTGGCCGCGCAGGGCCGTTCCGTGGTCGTGGTGTCGTCCGGCGACCCCGGCGTGTTCGCCATGGCCGCTGCGGTGATCGAAGCCTTGCACGAGTCCAGCGACCCGGCCTGGCATCAGGTCGACCTGGAGATCCTGCCGGGTGTCTCGGCCTCCCTGGCCACCGCCGCCCAGGCGGGTGCACCGCTGGGCCATGACTTCTGCGTGATGTCGCTGTCGGACAACCTCAAGCCCTGGTCGATCATCGAAAAGCGCCTGGACCTCGCGTCCCAGGCCGACCTGGCCCTGGCGTTCTACAACCCGATCTCGCGTTCGCGGCCTTGGCAGCTGGGCCGCGCGCTGGAGATCGTCGCGTTGCACCGCACGCCGCAGACCCCGGTGGTGCTGGGGCGCGACATCGGTCGCCCAGGCCAGACCCTGCGTGTCACCACGCTTGGGCAATTGACGCCGGAACAGGTCGATATGCGCACCATGGTGCTGATCGGCTCGTCCACCACGTGCGTGTTCCCACGTGCTGGTGGCGGTGACTGGGTGTATACGCCGCGCTGGTATGGCGAGAAGCTCGCCGGCTGAAAACGGCCTGGCGCACGCAAGAAGGCTCCGAGTAACGCTGGGTGAAAACCTGCTGCTACTCGGAGCTTTTTCTTTTTTTATCGATGAAATCCGGACGGCCTGCGTGTACGCCTCGTTATTGCTGGGTGGCGCTTTTTCCACGGGTGGGCCAAGCGATGTTTGTCGCCTGGAAAGCCCGCCCGCCACTGGACTAGTGTGGAGGAAAACCCCATGTGGGGTGCTTGTGGAGAACTGAAAATGGAGCGACATCACAAAAGGATCATCAGTGCGAAAAGGCGCAAGTTGATTGCCGCCTACAAGCTGCCAGGCGCACCGGGAAAGACGCCCTCTGTACCGGTGGGCACCGTGGAGGATGATTGCAACGCGGCCGTGGTGAACAACGGGGTGATCTCGTTTATCGAGGGCATGTCCGCCTTGAACCGCGAGTACGTGCGCAAGAGCTACCTGCTGGCGAGCAGCTATGTCAGCGATGTGTTGAAGGTGCAGCGCGGTACCGAGGTTTGGTACGACGAATTTATTAAGGTGATGGTCAGCCTGGGCTGGCTGCCGGTGCGCAGCCGCTTCAAGCGGGTGTCGAGCTCCGGCAAGGGCCTGACTGTACAACTGGCGGCGCTGAATATCATTGCGACAATGCTGGCATCGACTTCGCTGGCCGGGCCATTGCTCGCCGCACTGCCGAAATTAGCGGCCGACGCGCTGGAGGCGCTCAAGCGTCAACCCGTCTCGTTCGAGCTTTTCAAACGCAACAGCACGGTGCACCAAGGCGGTGATTTTGGCCTGGCGTCTTGTGCCGAAACCGATGGCGAAGTGACGATGGTGCTGGTGACTTACAGCTCCCACGGCGTGAGCAAACAGCTGGGGCTGCCGTTTCTGGAATGGGACAGTGCCTCGTTCGAGGCCTTCAGCGGGCAGACCTGCCTGGTGCTGAATACCTCGGTGGTCAACGAAAAAACTGTTCAGCTGATGCGCGAAAGCGCAGGTGACAAGGTGCAATTGGCAATCGCCAAGTACCGGATCTAGGGCACCAGGTAACCGCGCACCCCGGTAAAGATGATCTGCGCGGCGAGGGCGCACACGAACAACCCCATCAACCGGCTCACTATCTGCAAGCCCTGGTCACCCAGGATGCGTTCGATCCGGTTGGACAGGTACAGCACTACGCCCACCGTGAGGCTGGCCAGGGCGATACTGAGGATGGCCATGATCTTGTCATCCCAGTGCGGTTGGCTGACGCCCATCACCAGCAGCGCACCGATGGTGCCGGGGCCGACGGTGAGCGGGATGGTCAGCGGCACGATGGTCACGTCCTGCTGCACATTGTCGGTCTGCACCGCTGACTTGCCCTGGGCCATGCCCAGGGCGGAGATAAACAGCACGCTGCCGGCGCCGATGCGGAAGGCGTCCACGGTGATGCCGAACACACTGAAAATTACCCGGCCGAACAGGTAGAGCAATACGCTCGAGACCAGTGTTGCCAGGGCCACTTTCCAGGCCAGCCGCCGGCGTTCCTTGCTGGAGTAACCCCGGGTCAGGCTGATAAAGCAGGACAGCACAAAGAATGGGCTGTAGAGCACCAGCATCTTCAGGTAAACGCTGAATAACACGTGGAGCATGGGGGGCGGCTCGCGGGCGGGGGAAGTGGGGAGAGTCTAACAGGCGACACTGATCAAATGTGGGAGCTGGCTTGTTGTGGCAAGTCCGCTCGCCACAAAAGCCTGCTCCCACATTGAGATCGCATTTTATGTCAGGACGGGGCGTGTTCCGGCCGCAGCTGACGCTGTGCCACCCAGAATTCCACCAACTCGCGCAACTGCGATAACTCCACCGGCTTGGCCATATGCCCATCCATCCCCGCCTGGCGTGCACGCTCTTTATGCTCCGAGAGAATGTGCGCTGTAAGCGCAACCACCGGGGTACGAATGCGTTGGTGGCTAACCTCCCACGCCCGCAGTTGCTGGGTAGCAGAGAAGCCATCGAGGATCGGCATTTCACAGTCCATCAACACCAAGTCGTAACGCTGGGCCTTCATCGCCTCGAGCGCTTCTTCGCCGTTACTGGCGGTGTCCGGGTTGAGGTTGAGCTTGCCGAGCATGCCGCGAATCACTTTGGTGGAGATGCTGTTGTCTTCGGCCACCAGGATGCGGAAATCGGCAGGCACGGTCACGGCTGCCGGTGCGCTGAGGGCCACGCGTGGCACCACCACGCCTTTGCTGCGCTGGGTCAGTTCGTCGGCCAGGGTGGTCTTGAGCGTATAGCCGGCCACCGGCTTGGCGAGGATGCGCTTGATCCCGCAGTTGCGCGCGATGATCTTGCTTGGCGCGTTGCTGATGCCGGTGAGCATGATTAGCAGGATGTCGTGGTTCAGGCTTGGGTCTTCCTTGATCTTCGCCGCCAGTTGCATGCCAGTCATGCCGGGCATGTTCTGGTCCAGCAGCACCACGTCGAAGTAGTCGCGCAAGTGCGCCTTGGTGCGCAGCAACGCCAGGGCCTCTTTGCCGGACGGCACGGCACTGACGTTCAGGCCCCAGGCTGTGCATTGTTGCACCAGCACTTTGCGGCACGTGTCGTTGTCGTCCACCACCAGCACCCGTGCGCCTTTGAGCGGGCCGTCGAGGTCAGAGGTCGGGTGCTCCAGGCGTTCCGGGTCCAGCGGCAGGGTCAGCCACAGGGTGCTGCCTTGGTGGCTGCCGCTCTTGATGCCGAACTCGCCGTTCATCAACAGGATCAGTTGGCGGGCGATCACCAGGCCCAGGTGGCCGCTCAAGCGTGTGGCCGAGAGGAAGTTCTTGCTGTGCAGTTCGCTGTGCAGCAACGCGTCGCGCTCGGCGGCTTCCATCGGCAGGCCGCTGTCTTGCACGGCAATGCGCAGGCGCGGTTTGGTGCTGCGCTCGTCGAGGGCGACGACGATCAACACTTCACCTTCATCGGTTTTTTGCAGGGCATTTTCCAGCAGGCTCAACAGTGCCTGGCGCAGGCGCGTCGGGTCGCCACTGATGACGCGGGGCACCTGGGGTTGAATAAAACTAATCAGTTCGACGTTCTGCTGCTCGGCCTTGGCGCGGAAGATACTCAGGCAGTCTTCGATCAGCGCATTGAGGTCGAATTGCACGTCGTCCAGCTCGATCTGCCCGGACTCCAGCTTGGAGATGTCGAGGATCTCGTTGATCAGCGTCAGCAGTTCGTTACCGGCGCTGTGGATGGTCTGTACGTAGTCGCGCTGCTTCACCGACAGCGGCGTGCCCAGCAACAATTCGGTCATACCCAGCACGCCGTTCATGGGTGTACGTATTTCGTGGCTGATCTTTGCCAGGAACTCGGCCTTGGCGGCGATCTCGGCATTGCTCGCCGCCAGGTCGCGGCTGAGGCTGAAGCGCGCCTCGACAATCGCGCGCTGGCGCTCGCCGAGGGCCAGGCTCATCAGCAAGCCGCTCAGGCAGATAAAGCCGAGCAGCGTGACGATCAAGCCTTGCGGGGCCACCAGCGTCAGGCCGAGCAGGGCTGGCAGAATGATCAGCGTGCCGATGTTGAACACCACCATCGCCGCCATGAACAGACGCGCCGGCCGGTAGCCTTTTTGCCAGTGATACGCCGAGACAAACAACATGCTCAAGCCGGCCAGGGCGACCAGTGCATAGGTGATGATGTTCAACGGCAAGGTATTGACGAACAACAGCAGCAGGCCGCACAGCACGATCAGCAGGATGTCGGCCATCAACAGCTTGTTCAGCGGGTGCGGGCCCAACGGCATGAAAAAACGGTAGGCAAACATCAGCCCGCACGGCGCGGTCAGCAGCAGGGCGAGGTAGGCGCCTGGTGTCTGCACCGCGTGCCAGTTTGGCAGCCACGGCCCCACGAGGTTCAGTAACAGCGCCAGGCTCAGCATCAACAACACTTCGCAGGCCGCCAGCCACAGGCTGCTGCGTGAGCGGTGGTAGGCGAAGCGCGTGAGGTTGTGCAGGATCAGCATCAGCAGGCAGCCGAACAGCAGGCCGTAGATCAACGTCTGGTTCTGGTCGGCGGCGGCGAGCACGGCCGGTTCCAGGGTGATATAGGGACGCAGTTCGTGCTCCGAGACCAGGCGCAGGTACACCTCAAGCGGCTTCTGGCTCTGTGGCATCGGCAGCATGAAATCGCTGCTGGGCAGCGGGCGTTCCGCCTGGGGCTGGCGGGTGCCGGTGCTTTGTTGTTCCACCAGGGTGTCGCCGTCCAGTACATAGAGGCTCAGGTGGGAGAGATCCGGGGCAAACACCCGCAGCACTTGCTCGTGCTTGCCGGGTTGCAGCTTGAAGCGTACCCACAACGCACCGTCCGGCTCTGCGGCGGTAATCCGGTCCAGTTCGATGGGGCTGAATTGATTGGTGTAGCGAGCCGAGCGGATGTCGCTCAGTTGCAGGTCGGCCTGTTCATCAAGCAATACTGCCCAGCCAATGCCTTGCGCGGCGGCCTGGGCCGGGAACAAGCAGAGCAGAGTCAGCAGACTGACTGTGAAACCTATGGCGATCCTGAGCCAGCGCACGGCGAAATCCCTTCGTAGGTTGATGCACGGGTTAACTATGCGCGGGGCGACATGGGTACGGCAAGGGCCAGAGGCCCTTGCCTAACCGAACGGATAGCTACTTGAATGTAGCGCCTCAGTTGTTCTCGCCACGTTCACGGGCAATGGCGCGGTAGCCGATGTCCGTGCGGTAGAAGCAACCTTTCCAGTCGATTTTCGCGGCCAGCTTGTACGCCTGTTGTTGCGCGGCGTCGACACTGGCACCCATCGCGGTGGCGCACAAGACGCGGCCACCTGCGGTTACAACTTTGCCATCCTTGAGCGCGGTGCCCGCATGGAACACCTTACCTTCTAGCGTAGCAGCTGCGTCGAGGCCTTCAATCACATCGCCTTTGGCGTAATCGGCAGGGTAACCACCGGCCGCCAGCACGATGCCAACGCTCGGACGTGGGTCCCACTGCGCTTCAACCTTGTCCAGCGCCTGGGCCAGCGCGGCTTCCACCAGCAGCACCAAGCTCGATTGCAGGCGCAGCATCACTGGTTGAGTTTCCGGGTCACCAAAGCGGCAGTTGAACTCGATGACTTTCGGGTTACCGGCTTTGTCGATCATCAGGCCGGCATACAGGAAACCGGTGTACACATTGCCTTCGTCGGCCATGCCACGCACGGTCGGCCAGATCACCAGGTCCATCACGCGCTTGTGTACGTCGCTGGTGACCACTGGGGCCGGGGAGTAAGCACCCATGCCGCCGGTGTTCGGGCCAGTGTCAGCATCGCCGACGCGTTTGTGGTCTTGGCTGGTGGCCATTGGCAAGACGTTTTTGCCGTCGACCATCACGATAAAGCTGGCCTCTTCGCCGTCAAGGAACTCCTCGATGACCACGCGCGAACCGGCGTCACCGAAAGCGTTGCCGGCGAGCATGTCGCGCACGGCGTCTTCGGCTTCCTGCAGGGTCATCGCTACGATTACGCCTTTACCGGCGGCCAGGCCATCAGCCTTGATCACGATTGGCGCGCCTTTTTCACGCAGGTAAGCCAGTGCTGGCTCGATCTCGGTGAAGTTCTGGTAGTCGGCGGTCGGGATCTTGTGGCGCGCAAGGAAGTCTTTGGTGAACGCCTTGGAACCTTCCAGCTGGGCAGCGCCAGCGGTCGGGCCGAAGCAGTCCAGGCCACGGCTGCGGAACAGGTCCACAACGCCGGCAACCAGCGGCACTTCCGGGCCGACGATGGTCAGGGACACATTTTTTTCGGCAAAGTCAGCCAGTTGCTCCAGGGCCAATACGTCGATAGCGACGTTTTCGCACTTGGCTTCAATGGCGGTGCCGGCGTTGCCGGGGGCGACAAAAACTTTCTGGACACGCGGGTCCTGGGCAACTTTCCAGGCCAGGGCGTGTTCACGGCCACCGCTGCCAATGATCAAAACATTCATTTCATAAACCTCAAATTCTGTCAGTTGATCGTTCCCACGCTCCGCGTGGGAACGCAGCCCGGGACGTTCCGCGTCCCTCGGACGCAGAGCGTCCGTAGAGGCATTCCCACGCAGAGCGTGGGAACGATCTGTCGATCTGTCAGTGGCGGAAGTGGCGCATGCCGGTGAAGACCATGGCAATGCCGGCTTCGTCCGCAGCGGCGATGACTTCTGCATCACGCATTGAACCGCCCGGTTGGATCACGGCGGTAACACCGGCCTTCGCGGCATTGTCCAGGCCATCACGGAATGGGAAGAACGCATCGGAAGCCATTACCGAACCGACTACCTGCAAGCCTGCATGCTCAGCCTTGATCGCGGCGATACGCGCCGAGTTCACGCGGCTCATCTGGCCGGCGCCGACACCGATGGTCTGGCGGTTTTTGGCGTAGACGATGGCGTTGGACTTAACGTATTTGGCGACTTTCCAGGCGAAGATCAGGTCGTTGATTTCCTGCTCGGTTGGCGCGCGTTTGGTCACGACCTTCAGGTCTTCGCTGCCGATCATGCCGATGTCGCGGCTCTGTACCAGCAAGCCGCCGTTGACGCGCTTGTAGTCCCAGGCAGCGGCACGGTCAGCCGACCACTCGCCGCAGGCCAGCAGGCGCACGTTGGCTTTGGCGGCAACAATGGCGCGGGCCTCGATGCTGACGGAAGGGGCGATGATCACTTCGACGAACTGACGCTCGACGATGGCTTTGGCGGTTTCGGCATCCAGCTCGCGGTTGAAGGCGATGATGCCGCCGAACGCGGATTCGGTGTCGGTGGCATAGGCCAGTTCGTACGCCTGGCGGATACCGCCTTCAGCGTCCGGGCTCACAGCCACGCCGCACGGGTTGGCGTGCTTGACGATCACGCAGGCCGGCTTGACGAAGCTCTTCACGCATTCCAGCGCGGCGTCGGTGTCGGCCACGTTGTTGTAGGACAGCTCTTTGCCTTGCAACTGGGTTGCGGTGGCGATGCCGACTTCAGCCGGCTTGGCCTCAACGTAGAACGCCGCGCTCTGGTGCGGGTTCTCGCCGTAGCGCATTTCTTGGGCCTTGATGAACTGGCTGTTGAAGGTGCGCGGGAACTGGCTGCGACCTTCTGTGCTGAGGGTTTCAGCTGCCTGGTTCACGGTGCCCATGTAGTTGGCGATCATGCCGTCGTAGGCGGCGGTGTGTTCGAACGCCTTGAGCATCAGGTCGAAACGCTGGGCGTAGGTCAGGCCACCGGCTTTGAGGCTTTCGAGCACTTGGGCGTAGTCGCTGGCGTTAACCACGATGGCCACGTCTTTGTGGTTCTTGGCGGCAGAGCGGACCATGGTCGGGCCGCCGATATCGATGTTTTCGATGGCGGTCGGCAGGTCGCAGCCAGGCTTATTGATGGTGGCTTCGAACGGGTAGAGGTTAACGGCCACCAGGTCGATCGGCTTGATGCCGTGCTCGGTCATGATGGCGTCGTCGATACCGCGACGACCGAGGATGCCACCGTGGATTTTCGGGTGCAGGGTCTTGACCCGACCGTCCATCATTTCTGCGAAACCGGTGTAGTCCGCGACTTCTACTGCGGCCACGCCGTTGTCCTGCAGCAGTTTGAAGGTCCCGCCCGTGGAGAGGATTTCCACACCCAGGGCTTCCAGCTCCCGGGCAAATTCGAGGATCCCGGTCTTGTCGGAAACACTGATCAAGGCGCGGCGGATCGGCAGGCGGGTAGTCTGGTCGGTCATTTCAATTTCCATCAAAAGCAAAGGAGTCAGCAAAAAAGGCGTCCGTTTTTTACGCGGGCGCCTTTCTGGTTTGATTGAATGCTTACAGCAAATCGTACTGCTTGAGCTTTTTGCGCAAGGTGCCACGGTTGAGGCCCAGCAGCTCACTGGCTTTGGTCTGGTTGCCCTTGACGTAGTTCATCACGCTTTCGAGCAAGGGGGCCTCGACCTCGGAGAGCACCAGGTTGTACACGTCCGTGACGGAAGCGCCCTCAAGGTGGGCGAAATAATTGTGCAGCGCCTTCTCGACACTCCCGCGAAGGGTCTGGCCTTCTTCGCTCGGCGTGTTGAGGTGCTGTTTCAAATTGACGTTGTCGCTCACGGGTGTTGTTCCACTCACTAAAGTCTCGGTCATCATCGTCATGCGGCCACCCCCTCTCCGTCCCCTGTCCCCAGGCTCTTTTCGCGCTCGCTGAAAAACTCTCGAACGGTGGCGACCTGTGCTTGCGTATCATCCAAACGATTGAACTGGGCGCGAAACTCCCTGGCGCCCGGCAAGGTTGCGAGATACCAGCCGACATGCTTGCGAGCAATGCGTACTCCCATCACGTCTCCATAGAAGGCGTGCAGGGCGGCCAGATGCTCTAGCAGAATACGTTCCACCTCGGTCAGCTCCGGTGCCGGCAAGACTTCGCCGGTACGCAGAAAATGCTCGATCTCACGAAAAATCCATGGCCGCCCCTGGGCGGCCCGGCCTATCAACAAGCCATCGGCACCGGTTGCGTGCAGCACGCGCCGGGCTTTCTCGGCTGAATCGATATCGCCATTGGCAAACACCGGAATCGACACCGCCTGCTTGATCGCGGCAATGGTGTCGTACTCGGCTTCACCGGTGTAAAGGTCGGCGCGGGTGCGGCCATGCACCGCCAGCGCTGTAATGCCTGCCTGTTCGGCGATCTTCGCCACCGTCAGGCCGTTCTTGTTGTCCCGGTCCCAGCCGGTACGAATCTTCAGGGTGACCGGCACATCCACTGCCGCGACAACGGCCTGCAGGATCTCGGCTACCAATTGCTCATCTTTCAACAGGGCGGAACCGGCGGCCTTGTTGCAGACCTTCTTGGCCGGGCAGCCCATGTTGATATCGATGATCTGTGCGCCCAACTCCACGTTGGCCCGGGCCGCAGCCGCCAGCATCTGTGCATCACCACCGGCGATCTGGACCGAGCGGGGCTCGGGATCACCTTCGTGGATCATGCGCATCCGCGATTTGCGGGTGTTCCACAAGCTCATGTCGCTGGTGACCATTTCAGAGACTACTAGACCCGCGCCCAAACGCTTGCACAGCTGACGAAAGGGCTGGTCGGTGACGCCCGCCATCGGGGCGAGGATCAAGCCGTTTGGCAATGTGTATGGGCCGATGCGTACCGCCGACATAGGACTTCCCTGTTGTGGGGCCGGATCATTAGAGTTCGAAAAAGGGTTGGCATGATACCCGCTCTCGATGACTGGATAAAGGCTGAATTGGATAAAATCTGAACAGTTATTTCTTTATCGCCGCTGGTTTGGTTGCGCAGCCCAGTCAATAATCTGCCGTCAAACCTCGACGCGTGTGGCGCCTCACTCGGGCGAGTGGAAACTCAGGCTGTAATTCACGGCTTTATTGCCTGGATCGAGGATGTCCAGGGAGATATGGATCGGTGTCTGCGAAGGCATTTCGCTCACTCCGGCAAGCTCACCACTCAGGTATTCGGCCGGTTTGAAGCGACGACTGGCAATCAGTCCGCCGTTCAAATCGGCAAAGCGCAGTTCCAGCAGCGGGAAGGGCTGGGAGAACGTCGCGCGGTTATAGAGGATTGCATCCACAACCAGCGCTCCGGCGAACTCCGGGTTGCTGCGCACCACCAGGTTGCTGCTCTTGATATGTGCGATATCGACCCGTGATGGCACGGTGCAGCCCAGTGTGGGGCACAGTTGCTGGAACCATGGGCGGTAGGCGTCCTGGCGGGCCAGTTCGTCGAATTGATAGGCGATGTACTGGCCTGCGAGGCCCGCAGCAGCCAGCAAAACCAGGATGATCCAGATAAGGCGACGGCCCCAGCCGGACGGACGTTTCTGCGCGTAAAGATGCAGTGGGTCGTCTTCCAGGTCCTGGAGGACTTCGTCGTGAAGGCCGGCATCGGGGCGCGGGCGCTTGCGACGCGGCTGAGGGCGTTCTTCAGGCTCGGGCTCGTCCACGGCATGGGTCAGGGGCGTGAACGGCGGGTCGAAGTCGTCATCGTCAGGGGAGGAGCGCAACAGCGGCTCTTTGTCGATATCGCCCGTGTGAAACGACATCGATGGCTCGGTGCGCTGCTTGGTCGCAGCCGCCGGTTCAGGCTCGTCTTCGGGCGCTTGGGGGCGTTCTTCAGGCGGTTCGCTGAACAGGCTGGCGGCCCATTTTTCTTCGTCGGCCTTAACGGTGCCGCGGGTGGCGCTGAGTGAGTCCTCAGGTTGCCGGCGGTCGACGTTTGCCTGACGGCGTTCCAGCTTGGCCAGTTCTTCGTCGAGGTCCAGGTTGTCGAGGTCCAGGTCTTCGGCGGCCCACTGTTTCTGGCTGATGGCCCTTGGTATTGCGGGGGCTGCCTTGGGCGTCGGTTGAACCGCTGGTTCAACCGCAGCTGGCTGTTCAGGTTTCGACGCTGATGCCCCGGCACGCTGCTCCAGCAACTGGCGAATCGCGTTGAACACTTGCAGGCACGAGCCGCAACGTACCACGCCACGGGCCACGTTCAATTGAGCGTGGCTGACGCGAAAACGCGCTTGGCAATGTGGGCACTGGGTGACGAAACTGTCGGTCATGCGGCCATCCGATTCAGGCAAGCGCTCATTCTAGCGCCGACGCCCACTGATGCGTACCCAGCCATCGCGGTTGGCGATCGGGTCCAGCTCGAAGTCCTTAGCATAGGCCGCCGCCACATCTTCGCCTTGCTCGGCGAGGATGCCCGACAGCGCCAGGCGGCCACCTGGCTTGACCAGGCTCGACAGCTGCGGCGCCAGGGCTATCAGTGGCCCTGCGAGGATGTTGGCCACCAACACATCGGCCTGCACCTGGGGCAGTTGCTCCGGCAGGTAGAGTGGGAATTTGCCCTCAGGGATGTGGTTGCGCCCAGCGTTATCGCGGGAGGCTTCCAGGGCTTGCACGTCGATGTCCGTGCCTACGGCTTGCTTGGCGCCCAGCAGCAGGGCGGCAATCGCCAGGATCCCTGAGCCGCAGCCGAAATCGAGCACGTTGCAGTCGGCCAGGTCCTGGCCGTCGAGCCATTCCAGGCACAGCGCGGTGGTGGGGTGGGTGCCGGTGCCGAACGCCAGGCCCGGGTCGAGCAGCAGGTTGACCGCCTCTGGCTCAGGCGCGGCGTGCCAGCTCGGCACGATCCACAGGCGCTGGCCGAAACGCATCGGCTGGAAGTTGTCCATCCAACTGCGCTCCCAGTCCTGGTCTTCGATCACTTCGCTGTGATGCTCGGGCAGCGGGCTACCGGTGAGCAGTTGCATATGGGCCAGGACGGCGGCGGCATCGGTGCCGTCTTCGAACAGGGCCAGCAAGTGGGTGTGGGACCACAGCGGCGTGGTGTTGAGTTCGGGTTCGAAGATCGGTTGGTCTTCGGCGTCCATGAAGGTCACCGACACGGCGCCCACTTCGAGGAACGCGTCTTCGTAGGTTTCGGCTTGTTCTGGGCTGATGGCGAGACGGACTTGCAGCCAAGGCATGGCGGGCACCTTTGAAAAAATGAGTGTGCGACCGGCTGGGTCGCGAAAGGGCGCAAGTTTACGCGAGCGGCGTGCAGAAGACGACTGTGCTGACTGCACACTCAGTCCAAATGTGGGAAGGGCTTATGTGGGAGCTGGCTTGCCTGCGATGCAGGCGCCTCGGTCTTTCCTGGTACCGGTGCGATGCTATCGCAGGCAAGCCAGCTCCCACACAAGCCAGCGCCCACAGGATTTTGTGCTGTTCTTGATAGCCCAGAAACAACAAAGCCGCCCGAAGGCGGCTTTGTTGGGGGAACACTTACTGGTTAGCCAGCTTGTGTTCCAGGTAGTGAATGTTCACACCACCTTCGCAGAAGCCTTCATCACGAACCAGATCCCGATGCAGTGGGATGTTGGTTTTGATGCCGTCAACCACGATTTCGTCCAGGGCGTTACGCATACGGGCCATGGCCTCGTCGCGGGTAGCGCCCCAGGTGATCAGCTTGCCGATCAGCGAGTCGTAGTTGGACGGAACCTTGTAGCCGCTGTACAGGTGCGAATCGACGCGAACGCCGTTGCCGCCTGGAGCATGGAAATGCTTGACCAGGCCTGGACTTGGGATAAAGGTTTTCGGGTCTTCGGCGTTGATCCGGCACTCCAGGGAGTGGCCGTGGATCTTTACGTCGTCCTGGGTAAAGGACAGCACATTGCCGGCGGCGATGCTCAGCATCTCCTTGACGATGTCGATACCGGTGACCATCTCCGACACCGGGTGCTCTACCTGCACACGAGTGTTCATCTCGATGAAGTAGAAACGGCCGTTCTCGTAGAGGAACTCGAAAGTACCGGCGCCACGGTAGTTGATGTCGATGCAGGCCTTGACGCAACGAGCCAGAACTTCCTGGCGCGCGGTTTCATCCAGGCCCGGTGCCGGTGCTTCTTCCAGTACCTTCTGGTGACGACGTTGCAGCGAGCAATCGCGGTCGCCCAGGTGGATGGCGTGGCCTTGGCCGTCGGACAGAACCTGCACTTCCACGTGACGTGGGTTAGTCAGGTACTTCTCCAGGTAGACCATCGGGTTGCCGAACCAGGCAGCCGCTTCAGAGCGAGTCTGTTTGGCGGCTTCGATCAGCTCTTCTTCCTTGTGCACCACGCGCATGCCGCGACCACCACCGCCACCGGCGGCCTTGATGATCACCGGGTAGCCGACTTCACGACCAATGCGCAGAGCCGTTTCTTCGTCTTCAGGCAGTGGGCCGTCGGAACCTGGAACGGTGGGTACGCCGGCGGCGATCATGGCGTCCTTGGCCGATACCTTGTCGCCCATCAGGCGAATGGTGTCGGCTTTCGGGCCGATGAAGGCAAACCCGGATTTTTCCACCTGTTCGGCGAAATCGGCGTTTTCCGCGAGGAAGCCGTAGCCCGGGTGGATGCCATCAGCGCCGGTCACTTCAGCGGCCGCGATGATGTTGGAGACTTTCAGGTACGAGTTGGTCGCCAGTGGCGGGCCGATGCAGATGCCCTCGTCGGCCAGCTTCACGTGCATCAATTCGGTGTCGGCCGTCGAGTAAACAGCGACGGTCTTGATGCCCTCTTCCTTACAGGCGCGCAGGATACGCAGCGCGATCTCGCCGCGGTTGGCGATCAGGACTTTTTGCAGTTTCTTCGCAGGTTTCAACATCGAAGGCGCTCCGCGGTTCAAACGATGGTGAACAGCGGCTGGTCGTACTCAACCGGCTGACCGTTTTCTACCAGGATGGATTCGATGACGCCGGCTTTTTCAGCTGTGATGTGGTTCATCATTTTCATCGCTTCAACGATGCAGATGGTGTCGCCCACTTTCACGGTCTTGCCGACTTCAACGAAGGCTGGCGAGGTTGGTGCCGGGGTGCGGTAGAACGTACCGACCATTGGCGACTTGACCACGAAGCCGTTCAGTACAGGCGCAGCCGGTGCGGCAGGCGCTGCAGCAGCAGGTGCGGCGGCTGGAGCAGCCGCTGGAGCCGGTGCTTGCATTTGCGGTGCGTAGAACTGTTGGGCTGGGGTCTTGCTGTGACGGCTGATCCGTACGGACTCCTCGCCTTCCTTGATTTCCAGCTCGTCGATACCGGATTCTTCCAGCAGTTCGATCAGTTTCTTAACTTTACGGATATCCATGAATCATCAACTCCCAAGGGTCGGTCAGGGGCGCTTGGCCGGTTGTTCAAGCTGTTCCAGGGCGGCCTCCAGGGCCAGTCGGTAACCGCTGGCGCCAAGGCCGCAGATCACTCCTACCGCTACGTCGGAGAAGTAAGAGTGATGGCGGAAAGGTTCGCGTTTGTACACGTTGGACAAATGCACTTCGATGAATGGGATGCTCACCGCCAGCAGCGCGTCACGTAATGCAACACTCGTGTGCGTAAAAGCGGCGGGATTGATCAGGATAAAGTCCACGCCTTCGCCGCGCGCGGCATGGATGCGATCAATCAATTCGTACTCGGCATTGCTTTGCAGGTAGAGCAAATGGTGGCCGGCATCACGAGCCCTCTGTTCCAGATCGAGGTTGATCTGTTCCAGGGTCACTGCCCCGTAGACGCCCGGTTCGCGGGTGCCGAGCAGGTTCAGGTTGGGTCCGTGAAGAACCAATAAGGTCGCCATCGGCTGTTCCTTGTTATTGATGTGGGTACGGCAGAACTCGGCGACTATGCCGCAAAGCGTTTGTGACTGTCCAGTTCTATGCAGTAGGCGGCACGATTAGCGAGGATTGCGAAAAATTTGTGACTGCGGGTCAGATTCCGGTCATTGGTAAGACGGCCCGAAATCGGCGCGGATCCACTGTGGTAGCGGGCTTGCCTGCGATAGCGGCAGGTCAGCCAGCCTATCTTGCACAGGCATACCGCTATCGCAGGCAAGCCCGCTCCCACATTTTAATCTCCGCATGACGGGCGATTGGGTCAGACGCGGAAGGCTTGCACGGCCGTGTTGAGCTGCCCGCCCAGCACCAGCAGGTGTTCGCCTTGGCGACGGCCCTGGCCAATGCGCAGCAAATTGTCCTCACCCAGCTGGTGAATCCGCTCGCTGTTATCGCGAATCTCACTGACGGCGCCACTTTGCTGTGCGGTTACATCGGCGATGCGCACCGCCGTGTCGGAAATGGTTTGGATAGCCCCGACGATTTCATCCAAGGCACCGTCCGCCGCCTGGGCTTGCTGGGCAGTGGCTTCGGCGTGTTCGACCTGGGTGCGCATGCCTTGCACCGATTGGTGGGCGGCGGTTTGCAGGCCGGCGATCAGCGTCTGGATTTCGGCCGTGGCGCCGGCGGTGCGTTGCGCCAGCGAGCGCACTTCATCGGCGACCACGGCAAACCCGCGCCCGGCCTCACCGGCACGCGCAGCTTCGATGGCGGCGTTGAGCGCCAGCAGGTTGGTCTGGTCGGCAATCGCGCGAATCACCGTCAGCACACCGCCAATGGTGGCGGATTCTTCGGCGAGTTTTTCGATCATCTGCGCGTTTTGCTGCACTTCGCCCACCAGGGCATGCAGCCCGGTCAGGCTCAGGCCGATCACGCGTTGGCCCTGTTCCACGGCCTGGCCCGCACTGCGGCTGGCACCGGCGGCCTGGCTGGCATCACCGGCCACTTGCTGGATGGTCGCCTCCAGTTCACCCAGCGAATCACGGATCTGCGCGGTGTCCCCGGCCTGGCGCTCGGCACCGTCGTGCAGACCGCTGCTCAGCTCGGCGAGGGCGCGGCTGCTACCGGCCACTTCTTCGGCATTGCCGCGAATGGTGCCGACCAAATCGACCAGATAAGCGCGCAGGCGGTTGAGCGAGGCTTCGATATCGTGCAGCTCGCGGTTGGTCTTGCCCAAGGCAATCGGTCGGCTGAAGTCGCCTTCGGCCCAGGTCGACAAGGCGGGTGCGAGGTTGGTGAGTACGCGCGCCAGCTTCCTTTGTAGCGTGTCGATCAGCAGCGCGATCAGCAGAATCAGGCCGATCATCACGCCTTGCATCAGGCGCACTTCGCCCTGGATCTTGGCGTGTTGCGCGCGCACTACCGGCTCCAGGCCAGCGATGGCTTGCTGCACGGTAGCGATTTTCACATGGGTGCTGTCGGCCAGCGCGGTGCGCAGTTGGATCTGGTCGCGGGTGCGTTTGAGTTCGGCGGGGTAGCGGGTCAGCAGGCTGTTGAGTTCGCGCTTGAGGTCGACGCCAGTGTCTTGGGCTTCGGTTTTCTCGGTGTTTTCCAGGCCCATCATGGCGGAAAAGTCATCAGTGTTGGACTCGGCACTGGCCTTAACGCCGAGCAACGGCAGCTGCGCCAAGAGGTCCGCCTGGGTGCGGATGCTGGCGACTTCGCGCTCCACATCATCCGCCAGTTCCGCGCGCCCGCTGCTCACCAGCTTGTCGCGGGCCAGGGACAGCTTGCCCAAGTGCTGGGACGCGGCCAGCAACGGCGGCAGATAACGCGAGGCCTCGGGCGAGTTGACGCCCATGGCGTACTGGCTCAGTTGCTCCAGGTTCGCGCCCAATTCGCGTTCGGCTTGCAACAGCAGGGCTTGCGGGTCGCCGGCCAGTTTGCCGGCGGCCAGCAGGTCGGTTTTGCTGAAGGTGTCGAGGTCTACCAGGCTGGGACGCAGGTTTTGCGCCAGCTCTGCGGGCAGTTCGTCCAAGTGCTGCAACAGGCTTTCGAGGCTCTGGCCGGCACTGCTCAAGCGCAGGGCATCGCCGCTGGCCAAATAGTCGTCGATGTTGCGCGCGGCTTGGTTCTGAAAGGTTTGCGACAGGCCCAGGTAGCGTTCCATCAGCAAATAAGGCCGCTCCAGCGCCCGTTGCGACCACCACAGCGTCGCCCCAAGCGCCAGGCACACGGCCACCAGAAGGAGGGTATTCAGATTGGTCAGCAGCTTCAGGCGCATGCGTGGTTTCAACCGACAGCAAAAGATAAGTGCCTGAAGTTATTGCGTTTCCATTACAGAGTTATGACGGATTCAGTGGATTCCGGTGAAAAGGTGGCACTTTGCTTTGACGTGCGCGCGGCTTGCACGCGGTTACGTCCGGCGTTCTTGGCGCGGTATAGCGCCTCATCCGCCTGGGCGGCCATCATCAAACTGTCGGAGCCGTCGCACAGCTCCACCAGCCCGGCGCTGAAGGTGCACCACAAATCCTGCGGCTGGGCCGGGTAATGAATTTCGGCAAAACGCCCGCGGATTTCGTCCAGCACCTTGCAGGCCGATTCCAGGTCGGTGTCGGGCATCACGATGGCGAATTCTTCACCGCCGTAGCGGCCGATGTAGTCGGTCTTGCGCAAACGCTGTTTGAGAAACAGCGCCAGGCTCTTGATCACACGGTCGCCCATCGGGTGGCCGTGGCTGTCATTGACCCGCTTGAAGTGGTCGATGTCGAGCATGGCAAAGCTCAACGGCTTGTTCTCGCGGCGCGCGCGGAAGCTGCAGTCTTCGAGCAATTGCAGGATATGGGTGTGGTTGTACAGCCCGGTCAGGCTGTCACGGACCATCCGCGCCTTGAGGTTGCGTGCGCGGGCGGCGCGGTTGCGCACGGTGGTGATCAAGTGGCGCGGCTTGATCGGCTTGGTGAGGAAGTCGTCGCCGCCTTCGCTCATGGCATCCAACTGCTTATCCAGGTCGTCTTCGGCCGACAGGTAGATGATTGGCACGCTGACGTAACGGTCGTTGTGGCGAATTACCTTGGCCAGCTCGGTGCCGGTACAGGCGGGCATGTACATGTCGAGGATAATCAGGTCCGGCTGGAAGTCCGCCAGCTCGGCCATCGCCTGGATCGGCTCGATCAAGGTGCGCGTGACGATGCCGGCGCTGTTGAGCAGGCGCTCGGTGTGCAGGGCCTGGGCGCGCGAGTCGTCGATGATCAGCACTCTATACGGCTCGTACTGAGCGACGCAGGTCAGCACTTCGATTTTTTCCAGCAGGCTCGAAGCCTCGAGGGTGCCGGTGAGAAATTCCTGACCGCCGGCGCGCACGGCGGCCAAGCGCGTCGGCGTGTCGGTTTCATGCAGGCTGAAAAACAGCAGCGGCAGCTTTTGTTCCAGGCCTTCCTGGGCTTCGGCGGCGAGCGTGAGGCCCAGGCCAGGGCCGCAGAAATCCACATCCATTACGATCACAGAGGGCAGGCGCTCGGCCAGGGAGGCGCGAAACGCCGCCACGCTGTCGAGGGGCTGGGCGCTCATGCCAAAGAATTCCAGCTGCTTGGCCAGGCGTTCGGCGCGGTCGTGATCGGCCAGCATCACGTAGATCGGCTTGCGCATCGGCGGCAGGAAGGTTTGTTCCAGCTGGTCGCCCTGGCGCAGGCCGGTGCGGGACAGGCGCTGCATCAGGCGGTTGAGCTCGGTGATCACTTGGCTGCTCAGGCGGCCGCGATTTTCATCGACCACCTTGAGCGATTCGCCAATATGCCGCGCCAGTTGGCCATGCTCGGGCTGTTCGAAACGCTCGGCAAAGCGCAGCAGGCGCAGGTTGGCTTCGCTGAGTTCGGACAAATCGGTGTTCGACCATTCGCTGCGTTGCAGGCGCTGCCAGATCTCAAGAATTTGACGTGCCTGATGAATTACCCGCTGGGCAAAATGGTGCTTGAGACGCTCACGGCTCGGGTCTTCTGACTCGGTCATATCCTGACTACTAGTTAGGCTGCATGCTGAGGTCGACTGATGGCTCTATGCTAGCACCTCTTTTCTCTTACATGAGTGTCATACGTCAATTAAGTACAAGTCTGTGCCATTCAATTTTTGACTTGATGGTCGCGCAGCGTAAAAAACGTGCATCCTTTATAGTCCTACTTCCTCCCATGCGCCGCTTTCGGTTAAAAGCCCCGCGCCGATGGGCACGATGGGGTAGGGTTGTGGTCGGAGTGTTTGAACGCACCCGGACAAATGACGTGCATGAACTCAAGTGATTGAAAGGATATCGCCATGCTGGACTGGAAAAACCGCGCAGGCACTGCCAAAGGCCCCGCCCCTGAGCCCAAGTCGGCCAACCGTAGCTACGTTCGCAACCTGGTGATGAGCCGAGCCGTGCTCAGCGTGCTGGGTTTGTACCTGTTGGTCACCGGCGGCCTGGGTTGGTACTGGAGCGAAGAGCCCGCGCTGTTCCCGGTCCAGCAAAATGCCCAGCTTGCCGCCGAGAAGGAAGGCAAGCAGATGGTGGTGGGCTACACCACCGTCGAAACCCTCAAGACCGTGGTCAGCACCTTGCTGAACAAGCCTGGTGGCTACATTTCCAACGACCGTTTCCCGCCAGGCTTGTGGATGGACAACATGCCGAGCTGGGAATATGGCGTGTTGGTGCAGGTGCGTGACCTGACCCGTGCGCTGCGTAAAGACTTCGCCCGTTCCCAGTCGCAGTCGGCTGAAGACGCCGACTTGGCCAAGGCCGAGCCGCGTTTCAACTTCGACAACAAGAGCTGGGTGCTGCCGTCCAGCGAGTCGGAGTACCAGGAAGGCATTAACTCCCTGAGCCGCTACGAAGCACGCCTGTCAGACCCGAACCAACGCGGCGCGCTGTTCTATGCCCGCGCCGACAACCTGAACAACTGGCTGGGGGACGTCGCTACCCGCTTAGGTTCGTTGTCGCAACGCCTGTCGGCCAGTGTTGGCCGGGTGAAACTGAACACCGCGCTGAAAACCGAAGCCCTGGCGCCGGGTGAAGTGCCGCAGCTCGATGAGGAAGTGGTGGAAACCCCATGGATGCAGATCGACAACGTGTTCTACGAAGCCCGTGGCCAGGCGTGGGCACTGTCCCACCTGTTGCGCGCCATCGAAGTCGACTTTGCCGACGTGCTGGCCAAGAAAAACGCCACCGTCAGCGTGCGCCAGATCATTCGTGAGCTGGAGGCCTCGCAGGAGCCGGTTTGGAGTCCTATGATTCTTAACGGCAGTGGCTTTGGCATCCTCGCCAACCACTCGCTGGTCATGGCCAACTATATTTCCCGGGCAAACGCCGCAGTGATCGACTTGCGTCAGCTCCTCAACCAGGGTTGATGATGGACGCTAGTCACAACGAGGCCGCGCACCGCGCGGCCTCTGATGCTGAACTGATCGATTGGGTCGACGAGCAGGACAACCTGCTCGGCACCCTCGTCAGGTCCGACCTTCGCCAGCGCGGCCTTATCGGCCGTTGCACCTTTATTTTCCTGTTCAATTCAGCCGGTGAGCTGTGTGTGCATCGGCGCACCCTGAGCAAAGCCATGTACCCCGGCTTCTGGGACACGGCGGCGGGTGGGATGGTCGCGGCAGGCGAGAGCTACGCTGATTCGGCAGCCCGCGAGCTGGAAGAAGAGCTTGGGGTGGCGGGTGTGCAATTGACCGAGCATGACCATTTCTACTTTGAGGATGGCGACAGTCGGCTCTGGTGCAAATCCTACTCGGCGGTCTGGGATGGCCCGTTGCACCTGCAGCCGGAGGAAGTCATGGAGGCGCGCTTTTTACCCATAGAAATTGTCCTACAGGAAGCTGAACAAAAGCCTTACTGCCCGGACGCTCAAGAGGGCTTGCGGCGCTATCTGGCCTCGCGTCGCTAAAGTTGCATAAATTGGCGCTATTTGGCTCTTAGCAAGTCGGCTTTTTGCCGTTACACTGCGCGACTTTTCCCCCGAACCACCTTTGCGGTTCGGTAGCGCTGCCCCTGCCTGAGTGGGGCTTCGCGGTCGGTGATCCTCATTGCGAGCACCGATCAGTCTTTGTCCTCCCAAGAGGATTGCCGGTGGCCAAAAAAGCCGCATCCTTCGCCGCCCTTGGTGGCCTGGTATTTTCCACCGACGCAGGTCGACACTGCCCGGACTGTCGTCAGCCCGTGGATTCGTGCACCTGCAAACAAACCCTGATCCCTGAAGGCGACGGCATTGCCCGCGTGCGACGCGAGAGTAAAGGCCGTGGTGGCAAGACGGTGACCACCATCACCGGCGCGCCGCTTGCAGAAGACGCTCTCAAGGAATTGGCCACCACGCTGAAAAAGCGCTGTGGCACCGGTGGCGCGTTGAAAGACGGGGTCATCGAGATTCAGGGCGATCACGTCGAGTTGCTGTTGGCCGAGCTGATCAAGCTCGGGTACAAGGCCAAGAAGTCCGGCGGCTGAAAGCCTCTTCCCAACCTGTGTCTAAACTCTGTCCTGCGAGTGAGGTCTTACCTTGCTCACAGGCAAATCGTCATTTTCATTCTTTAGACTGCGCCAGCCTCAAACCAGGGGCGGCGCCTTCGCCTTCATTTATAGGGGACTTCGATGTCCGTACGACGCACACGCAAAGACGATGGCAGCCAATGGACAGTTGCGGACAGCCGCAGTGTTTACGGGATTCGCCATTGGGGGGCCGGGTATTTCGCGATCAATGAAGCCGGTCGCGTTGAAGTCCGTCCGAACGGCCCGAACAGCACGCCTGTCGATCTGTACGAGCAAGTCGACGAGCTGCGCAAGAGCGGCCTGTCCTTGCCGTTGCTGGTGCGCTTCCCCGATATCCTGCAAGACCGCGTGCGCCAGCTGACCGGTGCATTCGACGCCAACATCGAGCGCCTGGAATACCAGAGCAAGTACACCGCGCTGTACCCGATCAAGGTGAACCAGCAGGAAGCGGTGATCGAGAACATCATTGCCACCCAAGACGTGTCCATCGGCCTGGAAGCCGGCTCCAAGCCTGAGCTGCTGGCCGTGCTGGCCCTGGCGCCGAAGGGCGGCACCATCGTTTGCAACGGTTACAAAGACCGTGAGTTCATCCGCCTCGCGCTGATGGGCCAGAAGCTCGGCCACAACGTGTTCATCGTGATCGAGAAAGAATCCGAAGTGGCGTTGGTGATCGAAGAGGCCGCCAACCTCAAGGTCAAGCCACAGGTCGGCCTGCGCGTGCGCTTGTCGTCCCTGGCGTCGAGCAAATGGGCGGACACCGGTGGTGAGAAGTCCAAGTTCGGTTTGTCGGCGGCGCAACTGCTGTCGGTGGTCGAGCGCTTCCGCGACGCCGGCCTCGACCAGGGCATCCGCCTGCTGCACTTCCACATGGGCTCGCAGATCGCCAACCTGGCCGACTACCAGCACGGGTTCAAGGAAGCCATTCGTTACTACGGCGAACTGCGCAACCTCGGCCTGCCGGTGGACCACATCGACGTCGGTGGCGGCTTGGGCGTGGACTACGACGGTACGCACTCGCGTAACGCCAGCTCGATCAACTACGACATGGACGACTACGCCGGTGTGGTCGTGGGCATGCTCAAGGAATTCTGCGACGCGCAGAGCCTGCCGCACCCGAACATTTTCTCCGAAAGCGGCCGCTCCCTGACCGCCCACCACGCCATGCTGGTGGTGCAAGTCACCGACGTCGAGAAGCACAACGACGAAATCCCGCTGATCGAGAACAAGGAAAACCTGCCGGAAACCGTGCAATGGCTGGTGGACCTGCTGGGCCCGACCGACATTGAAATGGTCACCGAGACCTACTGGCGCGCCACGCACTACATGAGCGACGTGGCCACCCAGTACGCCGACGGCAAACTGACCCTGGCGGAAAAAGCCCTCGCCGAACAGTGCTACTTCGCCGTGTGCCGCCGCCTGCACAACTCGTTGAAAGCCCGCCAGCGCTCGCACCGCCAGGTGCTGGACGAACTCAATGACAAGCTGGCCGACAAGTACATCTGCAACTTCTCGGTGTTCCAGAGCCTGCCGGACACCTGGGCCATCGGCCAGGTATTGCCTATTCTGCCGTTGCACCGTCTCGACGAAGAGCCGCTGCGCCGTGCGGTATTGCAGGACCTGACCTGCGACTCCGACGGCAAGATCAAGCAATACGTCGACGAGCAGAGCATCGAGACCAGCCTGCCGGTACACGCCTTGAACGACGGTGAAGACTACTTGCTGGGCATCTTCCTGGTCGGCGCTTACCAGGAAATCCTCGGCGACATGCACAACCTGTTCGGTGACACCGACTCGGTGAACATCTACCAGCGTGAAGACGGGTCTGTGTACAGTGCCGGGATCGAAACCCACGACACCATCGAAGACATGCTGCGCTATGTGCACTTGTCGCCGGAGGAGTTGATGACGCATTACCGTGACAAGTGCGCGAGCGCGAAGATCAGTGCGGCGGAGCGTACGCAGTTTCTGGATGCGTTGCGGTTGGGTTTGACGCGGTCTTCGTACCTGTCGTCGTAACTGAAGTGACCCGGCTCTAATGTTGGAGCCGGGCTTGTGTGGGAGCTGGCTTGCCTGCGATAGCATCACCGCGGACTGTTTGATCGATCGCGGTGATGCTATCGAGGGCAAGCCCGGCTCCCACATGTTGACCTTCGTTTGGTAGTACCTTCTGTGTGAGGTCTGAACGATGTCGAGTAAATTCCTGCAAGCCTTCACCCTGGCATTCGCCGCGCTGCTTGCCGCGTGCTCCCCAATCAAAGTGCTCAATGCACTGACGCCCTCCAGCACCTTCACCAAAACCGCCTCCATTGCCTACGGCGATGACCCGCGCCAAAAACTCGATATCTACCGTCCGATCAAGGCCTCGCCCAACGCCCCTGTCGTGGTGTTTTTCTACGGCGGCAGCTGGAACAGCGGCGCCAAGGATGACTACGGTTTTGTCGGCGAAGCCCTGGCTTCACGCGGCATCGTGGTGGTGATTGCCGATTACCGGCTCTACCCGCAAGTGCGTTACCCACTGTTCCTACAGGACAACGCCCAGGCCGTCGCCTGGACCTATCAGCACATCGCCGACTACGGCGCCGACCCCAAGCAGCTCTACCTGATGGGCCACAGCTCGGGTGCTTACAACGCGTCGATGTTGGCGCTGGATGCGCGCTGGCTTGGCGAAGTGAATATGTCGCCATCGATGCTCAAGGGCTGGGTCGGCCTGGCCGGGCCGTATGACTTCCTGCCGATTGACAACCCTGACGTGAAACCGGTGTTTTTCTTTCCCGACTCACCGCCCGATTCCCAGCCGATCAACCATGTCAGTGCCGGAGCACCGCCGAGCCTGTTGATTGCCTCGACGTCCGACAGCCTGGTCAACCCCACGCGCAATACCGGCGGGCTGGCGAAGAAGTTGCGCGCGGCAGATGTGCCGGTTGAAGAGTTTTACTTCACCAAGACCAACCACGCGACGTTGGTGGCGTCGATCTCCCGGCCCTTACGCTGGCTGGCGCCGGTGCTGGATCGGGTAACCGCATTTATCAGGTTCACGCCGGGCGATTGATCCGATAACGCCAAGGCTTATTGTAACGTCAGGCAGTTTTCCTGTTGGCAGGCACCGGTTTTGCCTGACAGTGTTATGAACTTCACGGCGTCCGTTTTGGTTGTGGTGGACAGCGTGATGACGCCATTGCTCAAGTCCATGGTCAATATGCCGTTAGGCTGGAGGGTTTCCTTCTTGCCTTTTTGGAATACAGAGACCACGAACGTGCTGTTATTTCGTACTTCCACCGGTTTGAGGACAACGGTTGTAGCAGGGGTTTCGGGTGCCTGTACGGGCGCTATGAAAACTTGCCCATCGGGCACGTTTTGCGTCGGTGCGGAGTCGGCGTTGGCCACTTGCATGAAAACGCTGACCAAAACGGCGGTGAAAACGGCGGGGCTTTTGCGATCCATGTCGGGTCCTTCCTGAAAGGATAGATGTCTGCGTTGCTTATTTTTCTCGATATTTTTGACGGTACAGGCTGTACACCGTTGAGGTCTCGGTGCTATTGCCGCCCATGTGGGTTCGTCCCTGGGTTGCAAGAAGGTTGGGGCCTGAATTTATCGCTCTTCAGGGCCCACCTCCATTCAACGCCGATGACGGGCTTTTGTAACCTGTGAGAACTAACAGGTCGAAGCGCCAAGCCATTCGTTCCTTTTGCTCAATCGCCAAGCGATCACCCACAGCGTAAGACTGCGCAAGGCCATGAACAGCAGAAAGGTTATCCACAGGCCGTGGTTGCCCAGGCTCTGCAACGCCCAGGCAAACGGCAGCACCAACAGCACCGTCAGCAGCATGCCGTTGCGCATTTCCCGCGCGCGAGTGGCGCCGATGAACAGGCCGTCCAACAGGTAACTCCACACCGCAATCAAAGGCAGCACGGCCAGATAGGGCAAGTACATGTCGGCGGTTTCGCGCACGCTGGGGATGTCGGTTTGCATGGCGATAAACAGGTGGCCGGCGAAGGTGAACAACAGCGCGAAGCCGACACTGGCGATCAGCGACCAGCCGCACGCGACCACCAATGAACGGCGCAGCGCCTGGCGGTCATGGGCGCCGATGGCATGCCCGCACAGCGCCTCAACGGCGTGGGCCAAACCGTCCAGAGCGTGGGCAGTCAGCAGCAGGCCGTTGAGTAGCAGCGCATTGGCCGCCACGGTGGCATCGCCCAGGCGTGCGCCCTGCACCGTGATCATGAAAAACACCGATTGCAGGGCAAGGCTGCGGATAAAAATGTCGCGGTTCACCGCCAGCAGCGGGCGCCAGCTTTGCCACAGCGTTAAGGCCGCCCAGGCGATGTGCCCGGGATAGGCGCGCAGGGCTTTTTGTGTGAGCGCCAGGCCGAGCAGGGCGCCGGTCCATTCGGCGATGACGGAGGCGCGCGCGGAGCCGACCACCCCCCAATCCAGGCCGAGGACGAACCACAGGTTCAAGGCGATGTTGACCAGGTTGGTGGTCAGCAGAATCGCCAGCGGCGCGCGGGCGTTTTGTGTGCCCAGGAACCAGCCGACCAAGGCGTAGCTGGCCAAGGCGGCGGGCAAGCCGAACAGGCGCGTGTGGAAAAAATCGCGGGTCAGTTGATTCAGTTCGGGGGAAGGCTGCATCCACTCCAGGGCCAGATGGCTCAGGGGGATGCCGACCGTGCCCAGCAACATCGCCAGGCCCAGCGCCAGCAGCAAACCTTGCAGCAGGATTTGCCGCAGTGCGGCGCCATCATCTCGCCCGGCGGCTTGGGCGGCGAACCCGGTGGAGCCCATGCGCAGAAAGCCCATGGCCCAGGCGAGGAAGGTATACAGGCTGGCACCGACGGCCACGGCACCCAGTTGGTGGGCGTGGGGCAGGTGGCCGATGACCATGCTGTCCACCAGGGCTACCAGCGGCACCGAGATGTTGGACAGGATCATCGGCGCGGCCAGGGCCCAGACGCGGCGGTGGGTGGGGCGGTGGCGCCAGTCGGTGAGCAGGGTTGTCATTTGGGCTCCTTTGGGGAGCGGCATTGTACCCACCCATCAGCCACGCAGCAGAATCAATGTGGGAGCTGGCTTGCCTGCGATGGCGGCCGTTCAGTCAACGTTGTGATAGCTGATACACCGCTATCGCAGGCAAGCCAGCTCCCACATGTTGATCTCCAATGGCTGTGGGATTTGGCTGGGATAAGAGAGGGCCCAGAACCAAACCACCCTCCGTCGGTCAATGTGACCAGTACCCCATCGGCCCCACTCGGGCTGATATATAGTTCACCCCTCGGATCCCTCTCACTACGAGTGCCCCAATGCTTAACAAAGGACTGTTCCTTGCCTGTGCGCTGGCGCTGCTGAGCGCTTGCGATTCCTCCGACAAACCGGCTGCACCGCCTACTCCAACGGTGTCGAGCGCGCCGAAACCGGTCAAGGCGGCGGTGGATGTGGCGGCGTTGAAGCAGCGTTATGCCGGCCGTGAGTTGAGCGTGGTGGACGTGTCCGAAGTCCAGTTGGACGGGGCCAGCACCTTGTCGGTGAGTTTTTCCATTCCGTTGAGTCCCGATCAAAAGTTCGCCGATAAACTCCATCTGGTCGACAGCAAGTCCGGCAAGGTCGATGGCGCCTGGGAGCTTTCCGATAACTTGATGGAATTGCGCCTGCGCCACCTCGAACCGCAGCGCAAGCTGGTGCTGACCGTCGACGCCGGTGTGAAGGCGGTCAACGATAATAAGCTTGCCGCCGAATACAGCACGCGCCTGGAAACCCGCGACCTGCAAGCCACCGTCGGCTTTGCCAGCCGCGGCACCTTGCTGCCGACGCGTCTGGCTGAAGGCTTGCCGGTGATCGCGCTGAACGTCGACAAGATCGACGTCGAATTCTTCCGGATCAAACCCGAATCCCTGCCGTCATTCCTCGCTCAGTGGGGGCGCAATACCAGCCTGCAAAGCTACGAATCCCGCGAGCTGCTGCCGATGGCTGACCTGGTCTACGGCGGCCGTTTCGACCTGAACCCGGCGCGCAACACGCGCGAAACCCTGTTGCTGCCGATCGCCGGCCTCAAGCAATTGCAACAGCCGGGCGTGTACCTGGCGGTGATGCGCGCCTCGGGCACCTACAATTATTCGCAACCGGCCACGCTGTTCACCTTGAGTGATATCGGCCTGTCGGTGCACCGTTACGCCAATCGCCTGGATGTGTTTACCCAGGCGCTTGAAGGCGGCAAAGCGCTGGATGGCGTTGACCTCGAAGTGCTGGATGCCGAAGGCCGTGTGCTGGGCCAGGGCAAGACTGAGAAGGGCGGCCATGCTGAGTTGCCGCTACCGAAAAAAGCCCAGGTGTTGCTGGCAAAACTTGGCGACCAAACCAGCATGCTGCGCCTGGACAGTGCGGCGCTGGATTTGGCCGAGTTCGATATCGGCGGCCAGCCGGCGCACCCGCTGCAGTTCTTTGTGTTCGGCCCACGTGACCTGTATCGCCCCGGCGAAACCGTGCTGCTCAACGCCCTGCTGCGCGACAAGGATGGCAACGCCGTCAAGCCGCAGCCGGTGAGCGTCGAAGTGCGTCGCCCGGATGAGCAAGTAAGCCGTAAGTTCGTGTGGGATGCCGATGCGTCCGGCCTCTATCAATATCAATTGCAACTGGCCGCTGAAGCCCCGACCGGGCGCTGGCAGTTGGTGTTCGACCTGGGCGATGGCAAACCACAGCTGTATGAATTCCTCGTCGAAGACTTCCTGCCCGAGCGCCTGGCGCTGGAACTCAAGGGCAGCGACACGGCTTTGAGCCCGGCGGATAACCCGGTGATCCACGTCAACGGCCGCTACCTCTACGGTGCGCCGGCGTCGGGTAACCGGGTCAGTGGGCAAGTCTACGTGCGCCCGTTGCGTGAAGCGGTCAAATCACTGCCGGGTTATCAGTTCGGCTCCGTGACCGAAGAAGAGCTGAGCCAGGATTTCGAGCTGGACGAAAGCGTACTCGACGCCAAGGGCCAGGAAGCACTGACCCTGGAAAGCAAATGGGCCGACGCCAAATCACCGCTGCAATTGATCGTGCAAGCCAGCCTGCAAGAGTCGGGCGGGCGGCCGATCACTCGGCGCCTGGTGCAGCCGATCTGGCCGGCTGAGCAACTGCCGGGCTTGCGTGGCTTGTTCGACGGCAAGGAAACCAATGGCGACGGCCCGGCGGAGTTCGAAGTGCTGGTGGCCAACCAGGACGGGCAAAAACTCGCCGCGCAGAACCTCAAAGTGCGCCTGGTGCGTGAGCGCCGCGACTACTACTGGAACTACTCGGAGAGTGATGGCTGGAGCTATCACTTCAACGAAAAATTCCTCAACCTCGACGAACAGACCCTGAACATCAAGGCCGGCGACACTGCCAAGGTCAGCTTCCAGGTGGAGTGGGGCCCGTACCGCGTCGAGGTCGAAGACCCGCAAACCGGGTTGGTCAGCAGCCTGCGGTTCTGGGCCGGTTACCAGGCCCAGGACAACACCGAAGGCGGCGCCGTGCGCCCGGATCAGGTCAAGCTGGCGTTGGATAAACCTGCCTATGGCGACGGCGACACCGCCAACGTCACCGTCACGCCGCCTGCAGCCGGTAAAGGCTACTTGCTGGTGGAATCCAGCGAAGGGCCGCTGTGGTGGCAGGAAATCGAGGTGCCGGCCGAAGGCAAAAGCTTCGCCGTGAAGCTCGACCCGAAATGGTCGCGCCATGACCTGTACGTCAGCGCCCTGGTGATTCGCCCGGGTGAGCGCAAAGGCAATATCACCCCAAAACGTGCCGTGGGCCTGCTGCACCTGCCGTTGGACCGTACCCAGCGCAAACTTGGCCTGACCCTTACCGCGCCGGAAAAGATGCGCCCCAAACAACCGCTGACGGTGAAGATCGTCGCCAAGAATGCCGACGGCAGCGTGCCGAAACAGGTGCATGTGCTGTTGGCGGCCGTAGACGTGGGCATCCTCAATATCACCGAATACCCCACGCCGGACCCGTACTCCAGCCTGTTTGGCCGCAAGGCGTATGGCGTTGATCAATTCGATATCTACGGCCAGTTGATCGAAGCCGGCCAGGGCCGTTTGGCCAGCCTGGCTTTCGGTGGTGATGCTGCGCTGGCCAAGGGCGGTAAACGCCCGGATACCAGCGTGACTATTGTTGCGCTGCAAAGCGCGCCGGTGACACTCAATGAACAGGGCGAGGGCGAAGTCAGCGTCAATATCCCGGACTTCAATGGCGAATTGCGCCTGATGGCCCAGGCCTGGAGTGATGATCGTTATGGCATGGCCGAAGGCAAGACGGTAATTGCCGCGCCGCTGATTGCCGAGCTGTCGGCGCCGCGCTTCCTGGCCGGTGGTGACCAGACGACGTTAGCGCTGGACCTGTCCAACCTATCGGGCAAAGCACAGAAACTCGACGTGCAACTGAGCGCCGAAGGGCAGTTGGAGTTGGTCAACAGTGGTGCGCAATCCGTTGAGTTGAAACAAGGCCAGCGCACCACCTTGCGCATCCCCGTCAAGGCCTGGGGCGGGCTGGGGCAGGGCAAGGTCAAGGTCACGGTGAATGGCCTGGACTTGCCGGGTGAAAACCTGCCGCCGTTCAGCCGCGAATGGACCTTGGGCGTGCGCCCGGCCTACCCGGCGTTGCTCAAGCATTACCGCGCGGTACTCAAGGATCAGCCGTGGAGCCTGCCGGTCGGCACCTTGGATCAGTTCGATACCTCGGGGCGTGAAGCGCTGCTGAGCCTGTCGAGCCGGCCACCGCTGAACCTCGGCGCGCAGATCAGTGCGCTCAAGGCTTACCCTTATGGTTGCCTGGAGCAGACCGCCAGCGGCCTGTACCCGTCGTTGTATGCCGACGCTGCATTGCTCAAGCGCCTGGGCGTCAAGGGCGAGTCGGACAGCGAGCGCAAACGCAAGATCGAACTGGGCATCGAACGCTTGCTGGGTATGCAGCGCTACAACGGCAGCTTTGGTTTGTGGGGCGCCGATGGCGAAGAGGAATATTGGCTGACTGCCTACGTCACCGACTTCCTGCTGCGCGCCCGTGACCAAGGCTTTGCCGTGCCGCCCGAGGCGCTGAAGAAAGCCAGTGAGCGCCTGCTGCGTTACGTGCAGGAGCGCAACCTGATCGAGGTGGATTACAGCGACAACGCCGACCACACCCGCTTTGCCGTGCAGGCCTACGCCGGCATGGTGTTGGCGCGCAGTCAGCAGGCGCCACTGGGGGCGTTGCGCAGTATTTTCGAGCGTCGCAGCGATGCGCGTTCCGGGTTGCCGTTGGTGCAGCTGTCCATCGCCCTGCAAAAAATGGGCGACCAGCCACGTGCTGATCAAGCCTTGCTCGCTGGGCTCGCGGCGCAGCGCAACGCCAAAGAGTGGCTGGCCGACTACGGCAGCCCGTTGCGCGATCAGGCGATGATCCTGGCACTGCTTGAAGAGAACGACTTGGCCAAGGGTAAGCGCGAGGATCGTTTGTTCACGCTGTCGGACCAGTTGGCGGCCAGCCCGTATCTCTCGACTCAAGAGCGCAACTCGCTGTTCCTGGCCGGGCGTCTTGGGTTTGCGCAGCCTGAGGCCGATTGGAAGGTGCTGCTCGATGGCAGCGGCGGTGTGCATGAGTTGAATAACCAACAGTCGACGCTGGCGCTGGAAGGCAAGTTGCTGTCCAGCGACCTGACCTTGAGCAATCAAAGCGAGGCGCCGGTGTACCAGCAGCTGACGATCTCGGGTTATCCACAGGTGCCACCGGCAGCTGGCGGTGACAACCTGAGCATTCGGCGCGAATACCTGGGCATGAACGGCCAGCCGCTGAACCTGCGTAACGTCAATAGCGGTGATTTGGTACTGGTGCATTTGGCCGTCAGCGCCAAGCAGCGTGTGCCGGATGCCTTGGTGGTGGACCTGTTGCCTGCGGGCTTGGAATTGGAAAACCAGAACCTGGCGCAAAGCGCGGCCAGCCTGGAAAACGCCAGCAGCCAGGTGAAGGAATGGCGCGAGTCGATGCAGAACGCCTCGCTCAAGCACCAGGAGTTTCGCGATGATCGGTATGTGGCGGCGATGAATCTGGATGGCTCTGGCACCACGCACCTGTTGTACCTGGCGCGGGCGGTGACGCCGGGCACTTATCGGGTACCGCCGCCGCAGGTGGAGTCGATGTACCGGCCGAACTGGCAGGCGGTGGGGGAGACGCCGGCGGATTTGGTGATTAAAGGCCGCTGAGGTCTGGCTGAAGGAACTGGGTTCAAATGTGGGCGCTGGCTTGCCGGCGATAGTGGTGGGCCAGCCAGCACATTGGGTTCCTGATGTACCGCTATCGCAGGCAAGCCAGCTCCCACAGGGGATCGGGGTGGGTTGTGAGGTTAGTGGACTACCCAGCTGAGTAGCCACAGGCCGAGCATTAGCCAGATGACGCCTGCGATGATCGAGGCGCGCATGAAGGCGCGTACGGCTGAGTACAGGAAGAGCAGGCCAACGATCAAGGTGATGATGCTGATGATCGAGGTGTCCATGCCCAGTGCGCGGGACATGCCTTCGACGAAGTTGCCGCCAGCGTTGGTGAGCATGTTGAACAGCCCGCTGAAGAACTCGACGATGTAGTGGATGATCAAGCCGATAGTGTTACCCAGCCATCCGAAAAAGTCTGCTTGCATAGGTGTGTCTCGATGAATAAGTGGACGAAATTGCCAACACTGAGCCTTTGGTCGCGATGGGTCGCGGCTAGTTCCATGAAGCATAGAGGTTTGCGGTGTTGAATTTGCGATTTGTTGTGGCCGTGGCGGGGCAGTTGTGAGTGAGTTGACTGATAGGCCGTCATCGCAGCGATGCGGCGACCCGACAAGCCAGCTCCCACACTTACTGCGCGTGGCCGTGGGTTTTGTGTTGTTGCTGATTGCGCTGTTGTGGCTGGCTGATCGGATTTGGCCGTTGCCGCTGCCCAAGGATGATTTGGCTCGGGTGGTGCTGGCTGAGGATGGCACGCCGTTGTGGCGCTTTGCTGATGCCAATGGTGTGTGGCGCTACCCGGTGCAGACGAGTGAGGTGTCGCCGTATTACCTGGATGCGCTGCTCACTTACGAGGATCGTTGGTTCTATGAGCACCCCGGCGTGAACCCGCTGGCGCTGGTGCGGGCGACGTGGCAGAACCTGACCGGCGCGCGCGTGGTGTCGGGTGGCAGTACCTTGTCGATGCAGGTGGCGCGGTTGCTCGACCCGCATTCGCGGACCTTTCACGGCAAGCTGCGTCAGCTGTGGCGCACCGCGCAGTTGGAATGGCATTTGTCCAAGGACGAGATTCTTAACCTGTACCTGAACCGCGCGCCGTTTGGTGGCACGTTGCAAGGCGTGGCGGCGGCCAGTTGGGCGTATTTGGGCAAGTCTCCAGCCCAACTGACCCACGCCGAAGCCGCGTTGCTCGCCGTGTTGCCCCAGGCGCCGAGCCGCCTGCGCCCGGATCGCCACCCGCAACGCGCCCAACAGGCCCGCGACAAAGTGTTGCGCCGCCTTGCTGAATTTCAGGTGTGGCCGCAATCGGCCGTGGATGAAGCCCTGGAAGAACCGTTGTTGCTGGCCCCGCGCCTGGAACCGAGCCTGGCGCCCTTGCTCGCCCGCCGTCTGAACCGCCCCGACAGCCCGCCGCTGATCCGCACCACCCTGGATGCCACCCTGCAACGCCGTCTTGAAGACTTGCTGCTGGGCTGGCGCGCGCGGCTGCCGGAACACACCTCCGCTGCCATTCTGGTGGTGGAGGAAGAAACCATGGCCGTGCGCGCCTACCTCGGTTCGGTGGATATCAATGACGCCAAGCGCTTCGGCCATGTGGACATGATCAGTGCGCTGCGCTCGCCCGGCTCCACCTTGAAACCCTTTCTTTATGGCATGGCGCTGGACGATGGGTTGATCCACTCCGAGTCGCTGTTGCAGGACGTGCCCCGGCGCTATGGCGATTATCGGCCGGGCAACTTTTCGATGGGCTTCAGCGGCGCGGTGCCGGCGAGCACGGCGCTGTCCAGTTCGCTGAATCTGCCGGCGGTGCAGCTGCTGGAAGCCTACGGGCCGAAGCGGTTTGCCGCTGAGATGCGCATCGGCGGCGTGCCCTTGGCGCTGCCCGCGCTGGCCGAACCGAACCTGGCGCTGATTCTGGGCGGCGCGGGCAGCCGCCTGGAAGACTTGGTCAGCGGTTACAGCGCGTTTGCCCGCGACGGCAGGAGTGCTGCTATTCGATTACAGCCGGACGATACGCTTAAAGAACGGCCTTTACTGTCGCCAGGGTCCGCCTGGATTGTGCGGCGCATCCTCAGCGGGCAAGCGCGGCCCGACCGCGACCCGCGCGCCGAGTTGGTGCAGCGCCCGGTGCTGGCCTGGAAAACCGGCACCAGCTACGGCTTTCGCGATGCCTGGGCAATTGGCGTAGGGCCGCGCTACTTGATCGGCGTGTGGATCGGCCGACCTGACGGCACGCCGGTGCCGGGGCAGTTCGGCCTGGCCTCGGCGGCGCCGTTGATGTTGCAGGTGCACGACGTGCTGACCAACCGCGACAGCCAGCGCGGGATCAGCGCGCCCGTCAAACCGGTGCCCGCCAATGTCGGCGTGGCGGCGATCTGTTGGCCGCTGGGCCAGCCCATGAGCCGCAGCGACCCCAATTGCCGTCGTCAACGCTTTGCCTGGACGCTGGACAACACCACGCCACCGACCTTGCAGGCATTGGATCAGCCGTTAAGTGTGGGCTTGATGGAAAGCGTGTGGGTCAATGCCAAAGGCCTGCGGGTGGACGCGCATTGCCCTGGCGCCGTGTCAAAAAACATCGCCCTGTGGCCTGCACCGCTGGAGCCCTGGCTGCCAAGGGTGGAGCGCCGTGAAGCACGCATTCCGCCCGCCGACCCTGATTGCCCACCGCCGGCGCTGGCCGCCTCATCACCACTGTCCATCGTCGGCGTACGCGAAGGCGATCAACTGCGCCTGCCCGCCGCCAGCCAACAAACCCTGCGCCTGAAAATCTCCGCCCTCGGCGGCAGTGGCCGACGTTGGTGGTTCCTCAACGGCGCGCCACTGGGCGACAGCGCCAACCAGGACAGCATCAACGCCAGCTTCGAACAGCTCGGCCGCTACCAGCTCAGCGTCCTCGACGAAGCCGGCCAAACCGCCCGCCTCGAATTCAGCGTCGTCGACTAGCCAAGCATCGCCCCTGCCTGCGAACACATATCAAATGTGGGAGCTGGCTTGCCTGCGATAGCGCCCGTAGCAACTCCTCCCCAATTTGATCTGCACCTATTCAAAGGTGGGAGGGGGCTTGCTCCCGAAGGCGTCCTCAAACACACCACCGGGATTCACTTGCCTTCATCCCTGATCCCCCCGAAGCTATACACCTTCAGGAGCCCCCGCATGAACCTCGAACACCTCACCGAACGCCTGCACCGCATCCGCGATAACAACGACTGGAAGCAGTTCCACAGCCCGAAAAACCTGGCCATGGCTGCCAGCGTGGAAATGTCCGAGCTGGTGGAAATCTTCCAATGGCTGACCGAAGACCAATCGCGCCAGCTGCCCGCCGACACACTCGCCCACGCCGGGCAGGAAGTCGGCGATATCGTGTTGTACCTGCTGTTGCTGTGCAGTGAGCTGGGCCTGGACATGAACGAGGTGGTGCGCGCCAAACTGGCCGACAGCGAACGGCGGTTTGCCCATGAGTGACCGTCATTTTGACCAGTTGGCCACGCGCTTCGCTGAAAAAATCTACGGCGGTGCCAAAGGTGCAATCCGCCTGGCAGTGCTGCAGGCCGACCTCGCCGAAGCCCTGCCAGACCGCCCGTTGCGTGTGCTGGATATCGGCGCGGGCCTGGGGCATATGTCGCTGTGGCTGGCCGAACGCGGCCATCAGGTGACCCTGGCCGAGCCCGCCGAGCCAATGCTCGACGGCGCGCGCCAACGCTTCGCCGACGCCGGCCAGACCGCGACCTTTATCCATGCGCCCTGGCAAGAGCTGCTCGGCCAACTCACCGAACCTTACGACCTGGTGCTGTGCCACGCCGTGCTGGAATGGCTGGCCGAACCCCATGCGATCCTGCCGGTGCTGCACCAGCTCACGGTGCCCGGTGGCTGGCTGTCGCTGGCGTTTTACAACCGCGATGCGCTGATTTACCGCAACCTGCTCAAAGGCCACTTCCGCAAAATGCGCAAGAACGACATGGCCGGGGAGAAACAGAGCCTCACCCCGCAACAGCCGCTCGACCCACGTGAGTTGGCGGCGCAACTCGAGGGGCTTTGGCAGGTCGAAAGCCAAAGTGGCGTTCGGGTGTTCCACGACTATATGCCGGTGGAATTCCAGGCCCGCGTCGATTTACAGGACTTGTTGGAGATGGAACTTGCTCACCGTCGTCACCCAAGCTTTGCCGGACTTGGGCGTTATTTGCACTGGATCTGCCGTCCGGTTTAAGCGGCCCAGTCTGCGGAGGTCGAAATGCGTCGTCTCTGTTTGATCTTGTTTTCAGTAGGCTTGAGCGCCTGCTCCAGCCCCAATCCCTACGTGGCCGCCTCGGCCCCGATGCCGCCGGCTCCGGCCCAGGCGGCCAGCACCTTTGACGCCAGCGCCTACCCGGCGCCGGTGCGCGACTATGGCGCGTACCGCAGCTGGGGCTGGCTCAACGGCCAACTACCGCCGGGCACCGCCTGGGCCGACTCGGCGCAGATCGCCGAAGCGGTCAGCGGCGCCCTCGACCAGCGTGGCTTGCGCCCCTTGCATGACAACCGCCCACCCGACCTGCTGGTGAGTGCGGATGTGCGCCTGGAAAAGCGCCTGCGCCAAGTGCAGGAAGACTATCGCAACGGTTACGGCGGCTATAACCGCTATGGCAACGGCTACGGCATGTACAACACGGTGCCGGTGGTGCGCACCTATGAAGTGACGGTCGCGGTGGCGCGTATCAGCCTGTTCGACGCCCGCACCCGCCAGCCGGTCTGGAGTACCAGCGCCGAAACCGCCAGCCAGGGCAGCCTGAGCGAACGGGCCGATGCATTGCGCGCGGCGATGCAAAAAGCAATGAGCGCTTACCCACCCAGTTAGCCGCTATTCTCATCTCAGGCTGAATTGTCTTTTGGAGATAGACCATGTTTCGTCGCATTGCTGCACTTGCTGTTGTCGTGTTGCTGGGCGGTTGCCAGACCAACCAGGTCAACCACGATTTTGACGCCAGCCGCGACTTTGGCGCCTACCGCAACTGGGCCTGGAAAGACCCGGCGCTGCAATACCGCCCGGATGATCCACGCATCAAGAGTGACCTCACCGAGCAGCGCATCCGCCAGGCCGTGGGCGAACAACTTGACCAGCGCGGCCTGCGCCCTGCAGCGGCCGGCACCAAGGCCGACCTGAATGTGCAGGCCTACCTGATCGTCGAAGACCGCCAGCAACAAGTCACCACCAACTACGGCGGCGCCTGGGGTGGCCCCTGGAATGGCTATTGGGGCGGGCCGATGTACAACGAAACGCGCAACATCACCTACAAAGTGGCAACACTCCAGATTGACCTGCTGGACGGCAAAGACGGCAAGCTGGTATGGCGTGGCAGTGACGAGCAAATGATGGCCAGCAGCCCAAACCCACAAGACCGCAACAACGCCATCCGCACCACCGTCAGCAAAATCCTCTCCAACTACCCACCGCACTAACCCAAGTCCACTCCCAATCCCCACCCAAAAACCACTGTGGGAGGGGGCTTGCCCCCGATAGCGGAGTGTCAGTCAATTATGCTGTGACTGACCCACCGCCATCGCGGGCAAGCCCGCTCCCACATTTGATCTTCATCACCTTCAGCCCTTGTCTACACTCATCTACACCCCAGGAGAGTAAGCGCTCGGCAACTCGCCGGCACAGGAGTGCTCGATGTCTCCCCGATTTCAGTGCAAGCAGCGTGGCGCTATCGGCTTGATGGCCGTCGGCGTATTGGCGGTGGTCTTAGCCTTTACCTTATTGGTGATCGACAGCGGCCGCTTGTACCTGGAAAAGCGCAAGCTGCAAGGCGTGGCCGACACCGCGGCACTGGAAGCCGTCAGCCGCAACGGCACCTGCCTGACCGGCTTGAGCGCGGCGGCTTACGCGGGGCAAAGTGTGGCGCGCAACCATTTCGTGGTAGGTAACGGCAACACCCTGGTCACCACCTGTGGCACCGTCACCACTCCCGCCTCGGGCCGGCGCACCTTTAGCGCAAACCCTGCGGTCTCGACAGCCATCCAAGTGGTGGCCAGCAAAACCGTTACCACCAGCGTGGCCGGTGGCGTCTGGTCGTTGTTTTCCGGCAACTCGGTCAGCCTCAACACCGTATTGACGGCCACGGCAGTGGCGGCCAAACCCACGCCAACCTTGGCCCAGCTGACCATCAACAGCACCCTGGCCAGCGTCGACACCGCGAGTGCCAGCCTGTTGAACCCGCTGTTCAGCGGCTTGCTCGGCGGCAACCTCAACCTGACGCTCGCCGGCTGGAATGGCCTGCTCAATACCAACATCAGCCTGCTCAGTTACCTCGACCAACTGGCGATCAACCTGGGCGTGACCGCCGGTAACTACACCCAACTGCTCAGCACCAACGTCACCGCCTCGCAATTGATCCAGGCCGCGATCACCGTGCTCACCGCCAACGGCGCAACAGCCGACGTATTAACCGCCTTGGGCAACCTGAAAATCGCCGCGATCAACCCGACCCCGCTGACCCTTGGGCAGATCCTGCAACTGCAAACCGGCACCACCGCTGCGGCGTTGAATGCCAACTTGCAGGTGTTCCAGCTGATTCAGGGTGTGGTGCAACTCTCCAACAGCCAGAGTGCGGCGGCAGCGACCTTGCCCGTGAGCCTGCTGGGCCTGGCCAATATCACCACCCAAGTGAAGGTGATCCAGCCGCCGCAGCTGTCAGCCATCGGCAATCCGGCGCTGGCTGTTGCCAACCCTACCGGGCCGAATGCGATTTACGTGCGTACCGCCCAGGTGCGCACCCAGGTGACGGTCAGCCTGCCGGTGTTGAGCAGCTTGTCGGGGCTGACGACGGCAGTAAATGACCTGTTGGGGCCGTTGACGCCAGTAGTCAGCGGCCTGCTGAGCCTAAACCTGGTGACCACGATCAACTCGACCTTGTGTTTGCTCGGCGCCGGTTGCCAGCAGTTGGATCTGCTGGTGTTGCCGGGCAACCTGCCGCTCAATGTTGTGTTGGATGCCGGGGGCGCCAGCAGTTATATCACTGCCTACAGCTGCCCGACGGGCACTGCGGGCACTAAGCGCGTGACGGCCCACACTACTACCTCGCTGGCTTCGCTGAACGTGGGCAACATCACCAATGCTTTTTCCTCGACGCAGCCGATGTCCGTGGCGCCTATGGCGCTGGTAGATCTTGGCATCAAGACCTGCCACAAAATCCTCGGCATCGGCTCGTGTGACCCCCGTGTGCCGTTTGGAGCTGGCGGTATTGCGATCCAGGTGCAAAGCAAAATCGCGGGTAGCAACAGCATCCAGGATCTGGTGTTCTCCAGCACCACGCCGTTTGCGACGCCACCTAACGTGGGGCTCACACCGACCTATCAGGCAGCTGCGCCGGCTACCAACCTGGTGAGCGGACTTACCACTGCGGTTAACGGAGTGAGCATCACCGCTTACCAGCCGTCGGGGGGTAATTCATTGGGCCTTCTGGCGCCGACCGTGGTGTCGCTGCTCGGCAGCGTCAGCGCCATCGTCACACCAGTGGTGGATAACCTACTGGGCCCGCTGCTCAACCCGATCCTCAACAACTTGCTGAACATGCTCGGCGTCAGCCTGGCGAATGTGAATGTCGGCGCCAACCTGACCTGCGGCCAGACCGGCGAAGCCTACTTGGTGATCTAAGCGTCGATGGCCCTGGGCAGTTCCACACAAAACCGTGCGCCGTGTTCGCCGTTGCTGACACTGAGGCGCCCGCCCATGTTTTCCACAATGCCGTAGCTCACCGACAGGCCCAGCCCGGTGCCCACGCCAATCGGCTTAGTGGTGAAAAACGGTTCGAAGATGCGCTCCAGCAAGCGTGGGTCGATGCCGCCGCCGTTGTCCTCGACCCAGATGCGCACGTGACGGCTGTCGTGTTCGGTGTGTACGGCGATCCACGGGCGCAGCTCTGGGTTTTTTTCACGTTGGCCCAGCAGTGCGTCGCGGGCGTTGACCATCAGGTTGATCAACACTTGCTCAAGCTGGTCGACATAGCCTTTGACCTGCACGGGAATGTCCGCCTGGGTCAGGCGCACGTCCACGCCTTTACCGCGCAAGCCTTCGCTGAGCAACGACAAGGTGCCCTCGACCGCCTGCGCCGGGTCGAAAGGTTGCTGCTCGACCTCCGAGCGGCGGCCGAACACGCGCATATGGTCCACCACACGGGCCGCGCGTTGGACCTGGGCGTCGATGCGCTGGAGTTTCTCGGTCAGGTAATCGATCTGCGCATCACCGTTGCCCAGGCGCTTGAGCACATTGACGATGGCCATGCGCATCACGTTCAGCGGCTGGTTGATCTCGTGGGCCAGGCCTGTGGCCATTTCGCCGAGGGTGGCCATTTTTGCGCTTTGCGTCAGTTGCTGCTGGGAGCGGCGCACTTCGGTGTTGTCGCGGCCCACGGCCTGCACCTCGACCAACGCACCGTGCTCATCGAATACGCCACGGTCCGACCACACCCACCAGGCATGTTCGCGCCCAGGCAGTTGCAGGCTGATCTCGGCGGTGCTGACCGGAAACTCCGGCGTCAGTTGCCGGATGCGCTGCACAAACGCTTCGCGCTGTTCGGCTGACAGCCAGTCGCCCAGGTTCAGCCCGCGCAACTGTGCGGGCCGGCATTCGAGGTAGTTGGCCAACGGTGTGTTGCCGAACGTCAGGGTCAGGTCCGGGCGGTAGCGGCAGATCATCGCCGGGGAGTCTTCCACCAGGATGCGGTAGCGCTCTTCGCTGTCTTTGACCTGTTGTGCGGCCAGCGTCGCGTCGGTCACGTCCAGCCATAGGCCAATTGCTTCCACCGGCACACCGAGGTCATCGCGCAGCAGTTTGGCTTCGTCGAGCAGCCAGTGGTAATCGCCCTGTTTGTCTTGCACACGGTAACGGCTGCGCACGCTGCCTTCGCGCAGCAGTTGGCGCGTGCGCTGGAAGTACAGGTCGCGGTCGTCGGGATGTACCCACTGCACCAGGCTGTCGTGGCTGCATTCGGCCAGGGTACGGCCCAGCAGCGGCAGCAGGCTGTCACTGAAAAACACCGGCAGCAAGGCGCCGTTTACGTAGCGTTGCACGTAGATGACCGCCGGTGAGCTGGCAATCAGGTTATCCAGGCGCGCGTGGGCGGCGTCGGCCTGTAGTTGCTGGTTTTTGATGTCGCTGATGTCGAGCATGAAGCCGACCCAGCGCCGTTGTTCACCGCTTTCTAGCACTTGGCCTTGTACGCGGTACCAGGTCGGCGGCTGGGCGCTGTCGCCACGGTTGAGGCGTACGCTGGCGAGCAGCGGTTTGCCGAGGGCTTGCAGGTCGCGTAGGCGGCTGTGCAGTTCCTGGCGGTCGGCGGGGTGGATGAGCGCCAGCCACGTGTCGAGGGCTAGGCGGGTGGGGCCTTCCTCCGGGCCGAGGTTGCGCATCAGTTGCGGCGCCAGTTGGATCTCGCCGCTGGCGGGCAACAACTCAAACCAGCCGGTGCCCAGCAAGCCTTGCAGGGCTTCCAGGCGCTCCAGTTGTTGATGGTGGCGTTGTTCGCGCAGGCGGCTGAGCAGGGGCGCTGCGAGGGCGGCGGCGAGGTTCAGCCAGTCGCGCTCGCGGGTGTGTGGTTGGCCGTTATAGGCGCCGCACAATAGCCACGCCGCCACGCCTTGGCCGTCGCGATACGGCACCAGAAAACCGTCGGCATTGCCGAACACACTGTGCAAACGCGGATGCTCTCCGCGTCCATAAGGCGCTTGCAGGCTCAGCGCGGTGGTGCCGTTGAGGCTGTCCAGGCAGGTGCCGAGGCGCTGCCCGGTGTGCCAGAACAGCGGCGCGTCGTGGTTGGCGTACTGGCTGTAGATCACCCAGGCCTGGTCCTCTTGATCAAGCAACGCAAGGGCCACACACGGGATGCGCCAGCGCTGCGCCACGCTGCACAGCTGTTCGTTGAACACCTCGGGCAGTCGGCTGAGGCTGCACACGCGCAGGTGTTCACTCACCAGGCTGACCAATTGCTGATTCTGTTCACGCTGCTCGGCCAGGTGCCGGCCGCTGAGCAAGTCGCCGATGTCCACGGCATGCAGCAGCCAGCCGTTATCCTCCGCCTCAAGGGTGCCGCGGGTGTGCAGGATTTGCCCGGCGGTGCCTTGGAAATCCAGGTCCAGGCTGTGGCGCTGCCAATCGGCCGGCACGCCTTCAACCGTCACCGCGCTGTGCGCGCACAGCAGGTCTTGCAGGGGCGCCGAATCAGCGTATTGCGCCAGTTGTGGGCGTAGCCTGCCGCTGATGTCGAGCACGCGGCCTTGCGCGTCCAAGTGCACGTGCAGCCCGGCGCAAGGCGCTGCCGGCCTGTCGATGGCCAGCGCGCTGCTTCTGCCGAGCAGGCGCCCGAAGAGTTTGTCCCCCGAGGTCAAAACTGCAGGCTCGAGGTGGCCTGCAGTGTCGCCGGCAGCTGCGGCACGGTGCCGATGCCGGGCAGCACAATAAGCGGCATCACCGCCTGGAGATTGGCCGTGGGGTAGTTGATCTGTACTGACAGCAGGCCACCGACGAAGGTGGTGCTGACTTGGCTGGCGTTGAAGTTGTACGCCGGGGGAATCCACACCAAGCGGTTGGTGACGGCGGCTTTGGCGGTGCTTTGCACGGCGGCTGTATAGCCGGCCATGTTGGGGTCCAGCGCTACACTCAGGCGCACGGCTTCAGCCGTCGCCTGGTTGAACGACTGCAACAGCAGCAACGGCAGGCTATAACTGACCATGCCGTAGAACACCGCGAAAAAAATCACGAACACGGCAATGAACTCGAGGGCTGCCGCGCCTTTTTGCTTATTCGGGAGGCTTGTTTTCATCACCGCGTCTACCCTGACGGCTACTACTTAATATCAGCATAGAATCAATCAGCAAAAAGGGATGTTTTTTAGTGATCCATGGCGCAGTGGTGTTGGTGTGGTTAGGGCTGTGTGCGGTGCAGGACGTTCGGCAGCGGCTGCTCGCCAATCGCCTGACACTGGGCGCGGCCCTGTTGGCGTTGATCTACCTGTTCTGGACCGGCACCACGTGGCTCGGTGCGCCGGCCGGGCAGGGGTTGCTAGCGTTTTTACTGGCGCTGCTGCTGACTTTGCCCGGTTACGCCCTTGGCCGCCTGGGTGCAGGCGATGTGAAGCTGCTCGCGGCGTTGGCGTTGGCCTCGGATGCCGAGTACTTACTGGGGTCGTTTGTAGGGGCTGCGATCGCCAATGTGCTCTGGCTCATCATCGCGCCAAAGCTTTGGCCGCATATGAATCAAGGCCTTAGAGAGCATATGGTGTATCTGGCGCCGGGAGAGTCAAAAAAGATGCCATTTGCTCCGTTTTTGCTGGTAGGTTTCGCCCTTGCTTGGCGTTGGATCCACTAGTCGTATGAGTGTATTAACGCTATGTACATAGTCATAAAGTACGTCTACGTTTAATAAACGGATGTACAGGAAACATGTGTCGTAAAGGGATGGTCAATCTTTTGGCTTGCAATGCATGGAGTAGCGCGTGAACAAGCTTATCTCTGCGGTAAAAGTGCTCGTTGTCGATGATCAACCGCTGATCGTAGAAGAGCTCTGTGAATTTCTTGAAAGCAGCGGTTTCCGCTGTGTCCCCTGTGAATCCAGCCAACAGGCCCTGAAGCGCTTCAGCGAAGAACCCGAGATCGGCCTGGTGCTGTGCGACCTGCACATGCCGGACATGGATGGCATTGAGTTGGTGCAGGCCCTGCAAAAGGTCGCCGGTAAGCAGCGGGTCTTTGAGGCGATCATGTTGACCGGCCGCGCCGACAAGCAGGACGTGATCAAGGCCCTGCGCGCCGGGATCGCCGACTACTACCAGAAACCCATCAACCTCGACGAGTTGCTCGAAGGCTTGCTGCGCCAGGAAGCTGCGTTGCAAGAACGCAAAAAGGATCTGCAACTGGGCGACCTGAACCAGAAGCTGCAATTTCTTTCCGAGTCCATCAACGACCTGTACCAGGACCTCGACAAAGTGCGCAGCAGTCGGCCAGGCCTGGACGGCGAAGAAGTGTCGGCCGAGGAGGCCGGGCCGGTTGAAATTCCGGCGATCTTCAACCAGCTTTCCCCGCGCCAATTGGATGTCGCACGGCTGGTGGGGAAGGGGCAGACCAACTATCAGATCGCCTGCGAATTGGGCATCACAGAAAACACCGTGAAGCTGTACGTGTCCCAAGTGCTGCGCCTGACGCACATGCACAACCGTACGCAACTGGCGTTGGCGTTGTCGCCGAACAACTCGGTGATGCGTCAGCGCGTGACGGCGCACTGATCTGTCTGTTTGGATGCAGTCAAACATGTGGGAGCGGGCTTGCTCGCGATAGCGGTGTATCAGTCACCGATGTATTGGCTGACACTCCGTCATCGCGGGCAAGCCCGCTCCCACATTTTGATAGAGACCTGGCGGGTATTTTCTTAATTACTCCCTCCAGTTTTCCCCCCCACCTTCTGCTCAAAATACTCCGGAATCGGGTACTTGTAGCTTTCCAACAACCGCTGATGAGCTTTGTCGCGTTCGGCCGCTGAGGCCTTCTGTGGGGTCTTAGACGCGGCGCTGCCGGTGGACTGCAGCGTCAGCCATTGTTCGGTCTGCGCCTGCTGCGGTGACGAGGGGCCGGGTTCGATGGCCATGACGCCCATGGGCAGCGCCAGCATGGCCAGGCTTGCGAGATAAGGCATTTTCATCATCAATTCCTCGGGTTGCTTGCGGCATCACTGACCGTGGCGATCTGGTCTTTGGCTTTGGTGGCGGCTGCACTTGAGCCTTTGAGTTTCTCGGCCCGCGCCTGGGCTTCGGTGACTTGCTCAGGGCTCAGGCCCATCTGGCTGACCAGTTGCGCGGCTTGTTTCCAGTTGTCCTGATAGATCAACAGCGTCACCAGGTTGACTGCCGCCAGCGGGTCGCTCTGCTTGAGCTCCATGGCGGTCATGAACTCGAAACGCGCGTCTTCCAGGCGCAGTTGGTTGAGGTACACCACGCCCAGGTCATTGCGGATTTTCTCATCGGTGGGTGCCAGCCGCGCCGCGCGTTGCAAGTGGGCCACGGCTTGCGCGTTATCGCCCTTGGCCGAGGCGATTTGCCCCAGGCCGTGCTCACCTTCGGCGGCCATGCAGGTGCCGAGCAGGCTGCGGAACAACGGCTCGGCTTCACTGCGCCCGAGCAGGCGATAAGCCTTGGCCTGCCGCAGGCGCACCTGGGGCAAATTGGCCGGCAAGCTTTGCAGGTTGGCGAGGCTGGCGTGCAGCTTGCCGTCGCCGGCCATTTCATCGGCCAGGTTCAACGCCAGCTCCTGGTCGGAGCTGGGTTTGGCGCAACTGCCGGTGCCCGTCAACGCGCCCCACGGGGTTTGGCCGTTGGTGGCGCAACCGCCCAGCAGCAACAGGCTAAAACCGGCTATCAAGGCTTTCATCGGGCGCTCCTCATAAGTTACTCAAGGCCCGGGTGATGCCGATAAAGGCAGGCCCCCCGAGCACGATCAGCAAGGCTGGAAACAAAAACACCATCATCACCACCGACATTTTTGCCGACATCTTCGACACGAATTCCTGGATCCGCGTGAGGCGTCGGTCGTCGAGCAATTGCTTGAGCGACAGCAGCGATTTCATCGCGCCGCCGCCTTGCTGTACCAACTGCTGGAGGATGGTGCAGGTGTCGGTGAACTCATCCACGGCCAACAGCCTGGCGGTCTTGCCCATTTCCTCGCTCAGCTCCAGGCCGGAGTCGACGCGGGTCAGGATCAGGCGCAGTTCATGAGTCAGCGCCGGCAGCAGGCGCTGCGCTTCAATGCTCAGCACGCGCAGCGCTTGTTCGACCGCCATGCCGGACTCGAACAGAATGCGCAGCAGCGGAATGAAGGTCGATACCTCGTGGGAGATGCGTTGCTGGCGAGCCTTGGCGGCCCTGGCGAGGATGCGCTTGGGCAACAGATAGCCGATGCCCAGGGCCAGCAAAGGCGCCAGCCACGGCGAGCCTACGTTAGGAAACAGGAACTCTTGGGCCACTAAGGTAATGACCAACAGCAACAACGGCGTGCCGACCTGGAAGGCGGCGAACATCGAGCGCTGGTTGGCTTTGCGCCAGCCGACCCGGTTGAGCAGGATTTGGGTTTCGTTGTCCAGGCTCACCGAGCGTTGCGCGAGTGGGCTGCTGCCCAGTTGCCGCATCAGCGTGCCGAATGTGTGTTCGCGCGCCATCTGGCCCTGCAAGCGTTGGGCAACCAGGCGCTGGCCGCGCCGGTGCTTCATCAGGTTGGCCAGCACCAACCCCAGGGCGGCGATGAACAGTACAGCGCTGATCAGCAGTGCAATCGCCATCTCATACGCTCCGCAACATGCGCCACAAGGTGAAGCAGCCCAACAGCTGCATCACCAGCGCTACGAACAACAGGATGCGCCCGGTGCCGTCGCTCCACATGGTCATCAGGTACGCGGGGTTCACGGCCAGGAAGTAGCCGATCATCGAGATCGGCAGGGCGGTGAGCACATAGGCGGTCACCCGGGTTTCGCCGGTCAAGGCACGCAGTTGGCGGGCGGCTTGCTCGCGCTCGCGGATCATCTTGATCAGGTTTTCCAGCAGTTCGCTGGCGTTGCCGCCGTAGCGGTGGTTGACCTTCAAGCCCAGGGCGAACAGGCGAAACTCGTCACGCTCATAGAACTCGGCAAAGTCGTGGGCCGACTCCGGCAGGCTCACGCCCAACTGCACGTTACGGCGGATACGGCCCATGGCTTGTTGCAGCGGGTCTTCGGTGATCTCGATGCCGCCCAGCACCGCGTCAGCCAGCGTGCGCCCGGCCTTGAGGCTGCGCACGGTGTGGTCGAGCAATTGCGGCAGTTGTTCGATCATGCGCTTGATGCGCCGTTGATAGCGCCAGGCGATGTATAGGCGCAGCACCAAGGGCGGCAATACCAGCATCACCAGCAGGCCAATCCAACTGGCAACCAGCAACCCCAGCACCGCGCCGAGGGCCCAGGCTGCAAGCCATAGGCCGAGGTGGTCACTGGGTTTGCCCAGGCCTGCGCGCAGGAACATGCGTTCCATGCCGCTCCACTGGCTGTTCGCCTCGACGAGCTGCGGCTGGCCTTCGGCAAGGCGGCCTAGCACACGCTCGGTCTGGGCGCGGCGCAAACCGTTCTGGAAGGAGCGAATCGACAGGCCGATCAGGATCAGGCAGATGAGCAGCAGAATAGCCCCGGTCATGCTTGCGTCTCCTTCAAGGCAGTAACGGTTCGCGGCGCAGTTTTTCACCGGCCGGGTTGACCGCCTCGCGCAGAAAGCCGAAGCCGGTACGTCGGTCGTGTCGGAACAGGGTGTTGGTCACGTACACGTCTTCACGGATGCCTACCACCTCGACCACTTCGCTCACGCAGCGACGGCCGTCCGGCAGGCGCGTCAGTTGAATCACCACGTCCAGCGCCGCGCAGATCATTTGCCGCAAGGTTTTTTCCGCCACCACGCGGCCGGTCAAGCCCACCAGGGTTTCCAGGCGCAGCAGCGCATCGGCGGCGTTGTTGGCGTGCACGGTACTCATGGAGCCGTCGTGGCCGGTGTTCATTGCGGTGAGCACATCGAGTACTTCCACGCCTCGGATCTCGCCGAGAATGATGCGGTCCGGGCGCATCCGCAGGGCGTTGCGGATCAGGTCGCTGGCCTTGACCTCACCATGGCCCTCGGCATTCGGCGGGCGGGTTTCCAGGCGCACGACGTGAGGGTGGCCCAGTTGCAGTTCGGCCACGTCTTCGATGGTCACCAGACGCTCATGCGGGTTGATCAATTGGCTGAGGATATTCAGCAGCGTGGTTTTACCGGTGCCGGTGCCGCCGCTGATGAGGATGTTGCAACGCTTGCCCACCGCTTCCTGGAAGAAATCGAAGATGTTCTGGTCGATGGTCTGCATCGCCACCAGGTCGCTGCTTTTGAGCATGTCCTTGCGAAACTTTCGGATCGACAGGCATGGCCCATCCAAAGCAATTGGCGGAATGATCGCGTTGACCCGGCTGCCATCCGGCAGGCGCGCATCGACCATCGGCGACGACTCGTCCAGGCGCCGGCCCAGCGGCGCCAGAATGCGTTGCATCACGCGCTCCACGTGGTGAGCATCGATAAAACGCAGGTCACTTTGGTGCAGAAGACCATCACGTTCGATAAACACCCGGTGCGGGCCGTTGACCAGAATCTCCGTCACCGACGGGTCGCGCAGCAGCACTTCCAGCGGGCCGAAACCGGTCAGCTCGTCGACGATTTCTTCGGCCAGGCGCTCCATCTCGTAACGGGAAATCGCCAGGTGCATGCGGTTGATGTATTCGGCGACTTTGTCGATGACAAATTGCGCCAGCAGCGGGCGCGAACCTTCCAGCAAGTTCTTTCCCGACTCTTCGATGGCATCGATGATGTAGCGATGCAGCACCAGCTTCAGCCCATCGTGGTCGGTGTTACCACCGACACTGCGCGCGGGTGCGCCAAAGAGTTTTTCGCCGTTCATTTGCCGCTTCCCAGCAGGCGTTCAAACCAGGTGTGAGAAGGTTTTTTCATGCCTTCCGAGCGTTTTGCCAGGCGTTCGCCCAGGGTTTTCATGCCTTGCGTGAGAGCTTCCCGCGGGGCCAGGCTGAACAAGGTCTGCCCTTGGTTTTTTGCATTCAGGCGCACCTCCGGGCTCAACGGCAACACGGCAATCACCTCCAGCCCAAAGCTCTTGCCCAAGGCCTCGGCGTCGGGCGCGCAGCCTTTGATGTAGCGATCGACCAACAGCTTGGCGTGCTCCAGCTTCATGCCTTTTTCGCGCCACTGGTTCAGCACCGCGAGGTTGCGGCGGCAGTCCAGCACGCTTTGATCGGTGCACCACAGCAGCTTGTCGCAATGGCTGACAAAGGTGCGCAGCGCTTCGCTGTCCGGCTGGCCGGCGAGGTTCACCACGATGTGCTGGAAGTGCTGGCGCAAGGCGCTGAGCAGCATGTACAGCTCGGCGGCGCTGGTCTGCTCCAAGGGCTCATCGCTGGAAGCGTAGGCGAGGATGCGCAGGCCATCCTCGGCAGAGGTAAAGGCACTGTTGATCAGGGTCGCGTCGAGCCGGCGCAGGTGACGCAGGGCATCACCGAAATTGAATGAGCTTTCAAGCCCCAGCAGTGCCAGGCTGTCACCCCGTGGCAGGCCCAGGTCCAGCAGCAGGGTTTGCTGGCCGCTTTTTTGTACGACCAGCGCCAGGTGGCTGGCGAGCAGTGCGCCGTCGGCATTGCTTTGAGTGCCGAACAGCACGGTGAGGCCGCCGAGCTGGGTGTTGGTGGTCACCGGCGGCAGGCGTTTGCTCAGGCGGCGCACCAGCCCGGCCACTTCGCTGGAGCGCGAGCCGTAGGCGACAAAATCCCGCGCCCCGGCGCGCATTGCATTGAGTACCAGCTGGTTGTCCATGCCGTCACCGAGGGCGACGATGGCCAGCATCGGCTTGGCTTCCAGCGCGCCTTCGATCAACGCGCTTTGGGCCACCACATGCTCGCGGTCGAGGCCGACAAACACTAGGGTGGCGAAGGTCACATCGACCAACGCCAGCAACTCATCCAGCGTGCCGCTGCCGGCGCTGACGACTTGGCCAAGCGGTGCCAGCGCGCCCTGTAGCCACTCAAGGTCAGTGGTATTACGGGTGATTGCCAGGTAGGTCTGGCTCAGGCTATCGCTCATTGGGATAACCCGTTGTTGCGGTCGAAATTGCCGTTTTCCAGGAAGTACAGGCGGTACCAATTCGGGTCATAGTTGCGCAGGTTCTCGCCGGGCAACGACGGCAGCTGGGCGTTGGCGGCCAGCGGCTGCACCAGGTGCGGCGTGACGATCATCAACAGTTCTTTGTCTTGGCGGTTGACCGAGGAATCGCGAAAGAACGCGCCCAGGATCGGGATGTCCCCCAGGCCTGGAAACTTGCTGATGCTGGTGGTGTTGTTGCTGCTGATCAGGCCGCTGATCACAAAGCTTTCGCCATCGGCCAGGGACACGCTGGTGTCAGTGCGGCGGATGGTCAGGGCCGGCACCTGGATGTTTTGAATCACCACGGCGTTGGTGTAGTCCAGCTCACTGACTTCCGGTGCCACCTTGAGGGAGATGCGATTGCGGTCGATCACGGTGGGGGTCAGGGTCAGGCGAATGCCGAACTCTTTGTACTCGATGGAAATAGTGTCACTGCCGCTGCTGGGCACCGGGATCGGTATCTCGCCACCGGCCAGGAAGGTCGCGCTTTGCCCGCTCATGGCGACCAGGCTTGGACGCGCCAGGGTGTAGGCAAAACCGCTGCTTTCCAGGGCGTTGATCATCGCGGAAACACGTCCGCCGCCGAAGCCGATATTGAACTGCTCAGCGCTCACCGGCAGCTTGAAGGTGCTGGGTGTGGGGAACAACAGGTTGGGGCTGCCAAGGAAAAAGTTCTTACCCATGCCGAGGATTTTGGTGCTGGCTTCTTTCAACTTGGTGCGGCTGACCTCGACAAAGCGGATGTCGGTCTGCACCTGGCTGGGCAGTGAAGGGTCATCCGCTGGCGCCAAGGACAGGCTGGTCAGGGCTGACGTGGCCTTGCCCTTGACGAACACCATGCTCTGGCGCGGCGTGGTGGAGCAGGCAGTCCAGACCATCAGGCTTGTCGTACCGGAAGCGATGCCGGTCAGCAGGAAGCCGCGGTCGCCATTGAGGTGGACGTCGGCGATTTTTGGGTCGCCGATTGCCAGTCGCGTGATCGCTACCGGCGATTGCAGCTCCTGTTGCAGGCCTTCGCCTACCGAGAGCGCTGCGGGCAATTGGCCCAAGCTGGCGCAGTTGCCGGTGGCGGCCACGGCCAGGCCCACGGGCAGGTTCGACAGCAGCAGGGCACAGGCAATTTTCAGCGTGAACACCGGTGCGAAACGTCGGCTCATGCACAGCATCCTTGTTCAGTCGGGCGTTTGTTGGGTGGCTTGGTTGCCGCGTATCACCTCGACACCGGCGCGGCGCGGCGCGCTCTGGGCGAGCTTTTTCGGGGCTTGGGCGAAGGCCAGATGGGTGAACTGGTAGAGGTCGCGGTTGGCGCTTTGCAGCTTGCCCTGCGTATCGCGTTCGCCGGCCCAATAGTGGCTCAACAGGCGTTCGTCGCTGCTGCGCACCGCCAGGCGCAAAGTACCGGCCTGGGAGGCGAGCATCAGCCGGCTCAGCAGTTGTTCGGGCACCGCCAGTACCACGGTGCGCGAGGGCGCGCGGCGTTGGGCTTTTTCTTCAGCGGTCATCGCGGGAGGGGAGGCGGGGGTGCCGTCGTTGGTCAGGCCCATTTGATCGCCGACACTGAGCAGGCGCATGGCGGGGACGACCACTTGGGCGGATTGTTCGAGGTTGGCGGTGTCCTGGCGCAGGTACAAAAGCACGTCCACATAATCGCCGGGGCTCAACTGCCCGGCCGCGCCGATCACTTCATCCACGGCCACGGCCAGGGCGCGCTCGTCCGGGCGAATCATGCGCGCCAGGGGGCCACCGGGGGTGAAGCTTTCTTCGTTTAGCCAGGTGCCGGCTTGCAGGGCGCGCCACGGTGTACGGCCGATGGCCTGGTCGACACTGGTCATGCTGCCGGCCGGCACGGTGCGTAATTTTTCGACGCTAAGGTCAGCAGCATTCAGCGCAACAAACGGCGGCACATCGTGAGCCAGCACCACCACGGGTTGGCGGGTTTGGTCTTCCACCACGGCGACGGCTTTTTCGACAGGAGCAGCCTGTGGCGGCGGTGGCGGCGCCGGAGCAGGTTCACGGCTGAGGACAAGCCCCCAATAACCGGCAAACAGCGCACCGATCAACAGCACACCAGCCAGAATCATGCTCAGACGCGTGTTCATGACGGCTCTCCTTTTCCTGTTGCACTACAACCCGTCTTCCGAACAGGCCAATTACGCAACCCGGCTGCTATGAACAGTGGACTAACTATTTCGCTATTTGAAGGTAGTTCAGCTAGGACGAAATGCCATTACTGACAGAAAAATTTCTTCGTGAAGCCCCAAGTACCCTCTGAAATCACGGATCTGAGGCACTGGAAATGCACCCACTACTTTGTGATTAATCCGTTCTTACAGTTGTGAGTGTGGGGTTTGTTGACAATGCTCAAGTGGCACATCGCAATTACTGTGCAGCACCGAGCTAGGGCGCCTGGCCGCCCAGGGAGCAGTACGATGATTCTTGATTTCCTGATTAGACTTCACGTCCAACTTCAATTGCTTTTCCAGCGCAAAGAAGGCGCGACAGCCATTGAATATCTCATTCTCGTGGCAATTGTAGCGTTGGTGATACTGGCAGCTGGCACTACCTTAAAACCACAGATCACCGCCTTCTTCACAAAAATCACCACCGCCGTCACGCCACCGTAAATTCGCAGGGCATTCGACGACTGTGCAGTACCTTGTTGATCAGGCGCTGAGGCGCCAGAGGAGCCGTATTATGATCCTTGATATGTTGATGAGATGTTGCGTTCAACTTCAGTTGCTCTTTCGTCGTAAAGACGGTGCAACGGCGATTGAGTACCTCATTCTGGTGGCCATTGTAGCGCTGGTGATACTGGCAGCAGGCACTACGCTGTCGCCTCAGATCAGCGCGTTGTTTACAAAAATCACGACAGCCATTACGCCAACGTGACCTTGTAGACGGCATTCTGTGAGTACTTTTGTTATTGATTAGCAACGCCAGGTAGTACCCATGAATGCTGCAGCTGCACCTTTTCGCCAACAAATCCTGTTGGTGGACGACGAAGAAGATGCCCTCGTAGAACTGGCGGAGTCGCTGGAGAACGAGGGCTTCGTTTGTTTTACCGCCACCTCCGTCACCTACGCGTTGCAGGAACTGACCCTGAACCCCGACATCGCATTGGTCATCACCGACCTGCGTATGCCCGAGGAAAGTGGTATCTCGCTGATCAAGCGCCTGCGCGAACACACCGATCGCCAACACTTGCCGGTGATCGTGATGTCGGGTCATGCCGAGATGGATGACGTCAGCGACATGCTGCGCCTGCAGGTGCTGGACCTGTTTCGCAAGCCCATCTATCTGGTGCGGTTAATCGACACCCTCAACAGCCTGTTCCCCCTGGCCAAACATAGATTTTAGGCGCGAGCTTTCTGTGGCAAGCGAGTTTGTTGTGGGCGCTGGCTTGTCTGTGGTCGGCGGGCTTACGTGTGGACACTGGGCTTCCTGTGGCGAGCGGGCTTGCCCTAATGCCGTTCAGTTAAGCGCAGACCCCCTGTGGGAGCGGCGGTGCGACGATTCGACTTGCCCGCGAAAGCAGTGGGTCAGTCAACATCAATGTTTGCTGGGCCGACGTCATCGCGGGCAAGTCGAATCGTCGCACCGCCGCTCCCACATTTAATTTTCGCTGCTTTGGGCATTGCGTTCGCTTAACTGAACGGCATTAGGGCTTGCCCCGCGTTGGGGCGCCGGCCCTGATCCAGGCACCGCGTTTTTCCAGTCAGAACGCATTGGCAGGTTTTCGCGCTGCTTCGCAACGCAGCGCGGGGCAAGCCCGCTCGCCACAGAAAGCCGCTCGTTACAGGAGACTGCCTTCCCTAACAAACGAGCTGCCACAAACACTCAGAGTTGATAGCTGAAGCTCAGCGTATACCGTGGCCGCCGATTGAAACTGTCCAGGGCGATGTCCGACATTGGCTTGGCCGCTTCAAGGGCAATGTTGTAGTACTTGTTGTCACCAAAGCGCAGGCCGACAGCCGCCGATGACATGTCGTTGCCTTTGACCGGCAGCTCGTTGAACCAGGTCTTGGCGCGGTCGAGCACCACGTAGGGTTGCAGGACCTTCACCCAATCGCCGGCGCGGTTGAAGCTGTAGTTGACCTCATACGCCACGCCCCAGCCCTTGTCGCCCGAGCCTTGGTCATCAGGGTAGCCACGGCCGAAGTTCTGCCCGCCAAAGGTCGCGCGTTCACTGTCGGGCAAGGTGTTATCGCTCCAGTAGAACGCCCCCGACAGCACGCCTTGCCAGTTATCGAAGAACTTGTCGCTCTGCACGCCGGACAGGCGCAGGCGGAAGAAGTCCAGGTCAGGTTTTGTCCCTTCCAGGTCACTGCGAGTCGTGGCGCCCAAACCGTTGATGCCTTGGTACAAACCGGCGCTGAGAATACGCAATTGCCGAGTGTCGGACTTGCGCCAGTCGCCCTCGAACGCGAGCGCGCGCAAGTTGGTTTCGATGTCGAAACGGTTGGGGTAGCCCACCAGTTGATATCGCGTGGTCTGGTCCACCGTGTACAGGCGTGTGCCCAGGGTCAGCGATTCATTCGGTGAGGCAATCAGTGGGTGGGTGAAGCCGATGGTGTAGCGGTCGATTGCCTGGTGCGGTTTGAGTTGGAAGCCGCCATCGAGTTGCACGTTGGTGCCGGGGTCTGCGCGATAACGCTCGGCCGCCAGCGCCAACTGGGTGCCCTCGGCGTTGATGAATTGGCTGTAGCCCACGCGGTAGTAGTGCTCTTTGTCATCGCCCGGTGGAAACAGGCCGCTGATGTTGAGCTGTTCGCCCATGGATGTCTGCGAATTGCTGGTCGCGGTCAGCAACGCTTGCGTGCCGCCGCGGTTTTTTTCGACCAGGCTCATGCTGGTGGTGAACGGCTTGCGGCTGGCCTGGATGACCATGTGCGTGGCGCCATCGGTGGTACCCGGCGGCGGCACTTGTGCTTGCAGCGTCACCCCAGGAATGCGGCCCATGAGTGTGGTGTAGCGCTCGAAGGTCTTGCGTGTGAGCGGGCGTTCTCCCAGCAGCTTATTCGCCAATTTGTCGACGTAGGCCGACACGGAACCGATGTCGCCACTCTGTTGATAATCCTTGATATAGCCCTCCACCAATACCACGCGCACCAGGCCGTTTTCGAAGGTCTGTTGTGGCAGGAATGCGTAGGACAGCAGGTAGCCGTCCTGTTGGTAGCGACGGGTGATATTGCGGGTGGCGTCGATCAGCTGTGCGAGGTTGGTCTCATGCCCGATCAACGCCGCGTAGGCCTTGGCCGTCTCGTCCAGCGGGTAGATCGTGCCGCCCTCGATCTGCAGTTTGCGGATGGTGACTTTAGTGTCCATCAGCAAGGGCTGGTTCTGGGTCGGCGACGCTTCCGGCACCTGGGTCTGTGGTGTGACCGGCCGATAGGCGTCTGCGGGCAGGTTGGGCACCGGCAGGGTGCGGATAGTGTCGTTGCTATTGAGGAAGCTGGGAAGGGTTTCGGCCTGGACGTAGGAGGCACTGAGGGTAAGCACTAACAACGGCGTTAACACGCGCATAGGACACTCCATGGTCAAACTGCAGCAGCGTTTCTGGCCCGCCGGGTTCTGGGACGCGGTTCGGGAGAGCCAAGCATTGTTCTTTGAAACAAACCCCATAAAAAAGACGAGAGACTTATAGGGTCTCTCGTCTCAACCAAGCGTAGGCGCTGTAGGGGAGGCCGTCTAATCGGCCAGGTGCAATTTATTTTTTGCCGGTAAGGCCGTTCAATACACCGCCCAGGCCGCCGCTTGTGCCAGTGCTTGCGCTGCCGCTGGCCGAGGCACTGGCGCCTACGTTCAAGCCGCCGAGCAAGCCACCACCGCTGCTGCTGGTACCGCCGGTGACCAAACCACCGACTGCGCCCACGGTATTGCCAACTGCCGTTACGGTGGTGCCCAAGGTGTTAGTGATCGGGTTGGCGTTGGCGGCGGTCAGGTTGGTACCCAAGCCGCTGACAGCGCCACCCACTTGTGTCACCAGGCCGTTGACCGGCGCACCGATACCGGTGGTGGTGCCGATGTTTTGTGTCAGGCTGCTGACACCGGAGGTCACAGGGTTCAGCGCTGCGCCGACGTTAGTGGCCAAGCCTGCCACCGGTGCTGTGGCGGCGGTGTTGGCAACGCCGGTGCCGCCGATGATAGTGCCGAGGGAGGCGACGGTGTTGCCCAGTGCGCCACCGGTGACACCTGCTGCACTGACAGTGCCGTTGGTGTTGCCGGCGTTCAAGCCGTTACCCACATTGGCCACCAGGCCACCCACCAGTTCCGGCAGGCCGGAAGCCGAAGCGCCGCCGGCAGGTGCGACATAGCCGCCCGACTTGTCGAGCGCGCCGCCGACGCCAGCCAATGCACCGCCGACAATACCAGTGACAGGGTTGCCGGTGCCGCCGGCGCCAGCCACTTGACCGCCCAGGCCGGTAACGGTGGAGCCGACTTTATCCAGCAGGCCATTGACTGGATTGCCAAGGCCCGTGGCTTTGCCGAGGTTGCCGGTGGTGTTTTCCACCAGGGACACCACAGGCACCAGCACCTTGCCGCCGAGGGTGTTGGTCACGGAGCCCAGCGGGCCAGTGGTACTGGCGGTGCTGAAGGTGTCACCGAGCATAGTCACGGTTTGGCCGACCTTGTCCACCAGGCCGCCCGCTGCACCGCCTACGCCGCCGGTCAACCCGCCGACGACCGGAATGCCGCCTAATGTAGTGCCCAAGGACTTGCCGGTGTTCGATACGCCGGTGCCCAGGTCGGAGACGCCGTCACCTACGCCAGCGACGGTGATGCCCAGTGAATTGCTGTTGGTGCCCAGCGAGCCCAGGCCCGCGGTGACGCCGGTGCCAATGCTGGTAACGGCTTTGCCGGTCGCAGTGACCAAGCCTCCAGCGGTTACGCCGACGATGGGCACGGTGGTCAGGGTCGAACCCAGGTCGCCCACTGCTGCGCCGACATTACCCACGGTGGTGCCCACGGTGCCGACAATTTGGCCTGTGACCAGAGGCGTAGTGGTCGAGCCGGTGCCGCCACCTGTTCCACCACCGGTGCCGCCGCCAGTGCCGCCACCTGTTCCACCGCCGGTGCCGCCGCCAGTACCGCCACCTGTTCCACCGCCGGTGCCACCGCCAGTACCGCCACCTGTTCCGCCACCGGTGCCGCCACCTGTTCCACCGCCGGTGCCGCCACCTGTTCCACCGCCGGTGCCACCGCCAGTACCGCCACCTGTTCCACCGCCGGTGCCGCCGCCAGTACCGCCACCTGTTCCACCGCCAGTACCACCACCGGTCCCTGCCCCTGAGTCAGGGGAAGATGCCGCCACGCTACTGTGATGTCCGCCACCACCGCTGCTGCAGCCGCCGAGGCTCATCGCCATGATCAGAGCCAGCGCGGTACTTGCTTTCCATAGCACTACTTGAGTTTGAGTTTTCATGATTGAGTTCCCTTGCACCTGTACAACCTTGGTTGTTTCAAACGCTCGTCATTTCTAGGGATAGCGATACGTTTGTCCGTGTGGTCATCACAGACCCGGGGGCTCTTTCTGGCAACGCTCAACTTGGTATTAACGATTTATATACTGGCCGCTTGGCAGCGCTTAGCGACTAATTCCAAGGGTATAAAGAGAGGGTGTGTCGGAATATATATATGTTTTATATCAGTAGCTTAAATAAAATAAAGCGGACTGCTCAGGTCCGCTATAACTTAAGGTGTATATATACAATTAATCAGTGTTTTTCAGGTGATGGGTTGCCACTTCCCTACCATATGTTCAATGTCACTCGAGCCCTTTAACAGAAACTCACCGCTCGAACCCGGCGCACTGGCCAGCAACGTAACTTCACTGGGCAGGCGTACCGGCTTCTTGAACTCGACGTGTATTTCAATGTTGGCGGCCGGCAAGTGGTCGCACAGCGCGGCGAGGGTATGCGCCTTATTCCATAACCCGTGGGCGATGGCCTGGGGAAAACCGAATAACTTGGCGGTCAGCGCGCTCAAGTGGATCGGGTTGTAGTCCCCGGACACTCGGGCATAGCGGCGGCCGATATCGGCGGGGGCTTTCCAGCGAGTCAGCTCGTTGACCTGCGTGGGGCTGGGCAAGGTGTCATCCGCCGGCTCGCCTTCAAGCTTCACGCCCCGGCAGAGCAATTGGCTTTCGGCTTCCCACAGCAGGCCGAGGGAGTCCTCGACGGTGGTGATCACATTAAAGGTTGCGCCCTTGGCGTGCGGCTTGAGATTTTGCGCGTGCACGGCCACCGTCAGCTCACTGACAGCGCCCAGTGGGCGGTGAATGCGGATACGGTTGCTCAGGTGAATCAGCCCCAGCAACGGAAACGGAAAGTTTTTCGCCGTCAGCAATTGCATCTGCAGGCCGAACGCCAGGATATGCGGGTAAGTCGCCGGCAGGATGGGGCTGTCGGCAAAACCGCAGACGTTGCGATAAGCGGCCACGGCCTTGGGGTTGACGCTCACCCGGCAGCGCAGCCCCTGCTCGGGCAAGGTGCTGCCGGTGATCTTGCGTTTGAGCGCCGCACGCCAATACAGCGGCGGCAGAAACGGGGTATTGCCTAAGGTCAGCCACTCCATGTTTATGCTCCCAGCAGGCTTTGCCCACAGACCCGCAGTGCTTGGCCGCTGACCGCGCCGGAGCCCGGCTGGCCGAGCCAGGCCACCGCCTCGGCGACGTCCTGCGGCAGGCCGCCCTGGCCCAGCGAACTCATGCGCCGCCCAGCTTCACGCAGGGCGAAAGGAATGTGCGCGGTCATCTGGGTTTCGATAAACCCCGGCGCCACGGCGTTGATGCTGATCCCACGCTCACCCAGCAACGGCGCCCAGGCCTGGGCCAGGCCGATCAGCCCAGCCTTGCTCGCGGCATAGTTGGTTTGCCCGCGATTGCCGGCGATGCCGCTGATGGACGCCAGCAACACCACACGGCCGTTGTCGTGCAGGGTGCCGCTGTCGAGCAGCGCCTTGGTCAGCACTTGCGGCGCGTTGAGGTTGACCGCCAGCACCGCGTCCCAGTATTCCGGGGTCATATTGGCCAAGGTTTTGTCGCGGGTGATGCCTGCGTTGTGCACCACGATGTCGATGCCGTCTGGCAAGTGCTCGATCAACTGCGCGGCAGCGTCTTCGGCGCAGATGTCCAGCACCACGGTGCGTGCGCCCAAGCGTGCCGCCAAGGCTTCGAGATCGGCCTTGGCCTGGGGCACGTCGAGCACGATCACCTCGGCACCGTCGCGCGCCAGGGTTTCGGCGATGGAGGCGCCAATGCCACGGGCGGCGCCAGTGACCAACGCTTTGCGCCCGGCCAATGGGCGGGTCCAATCCTCAACCGGTGTGGCGCAGGCTTGCAGGCGAATCACCTGGCCTGAGATGTAGGCGCTTTTAGGCGACAGGAAAAACCGCAGCGCACCCTCCAGCTGGTCTTCGGCGCCTTCGCCCACGTACAACAATTGCAACACGCCGCCGCTGCGCAGCTCTTTTGCCAGGGAGCGACTGAAACCTTCCAGGGCTCGCTGCGCACTGGCGGCGAAGGGGTCGCTGAGGCTTTCCGGCGCCCGGCCAAGAATCACCACATGCGCGCTGTGGTCGAGATTTTTCAGCAATGGCTGAAAGAATTCGCGCAGCTGCTTGAGTTGGTCGGTGTGCTGCAAGTCGCTGGCATCGAACACCACGGCCTTGAGCTTGGGGCCATGCCCGGGAATCCACGCTGCTGCCCCCAATGGCTCAGCGCCGTAGCTGTAAGTGGCATCGGTGAGCTTGTTGGCAAACGCCAGCACCTTGGCGGCCAGGGCGCCGCCGCCTAGCAGCAGCGCACCCTCCACCGGGCGCAGGCGCCCGGCCTGCCAGCGCTCCAGGCGTACCGGTGACGGCAGGCCAATGGCGGCGACCAGGCGATGGCCGAGGCTTGAGTTGGCGAAGTCGATATAACGGTCAGACATGGAACGCTCTCCAAAGGCTGGGGTTCAAACGGTTGACCACCCCGGAGTGGTAGTCGTTCGATCAGCCTAGGCTAGGCTTGATGATTCCACCCACAACTATCAGGGAGCTTTCCATGACTCAATTGCGCCGTGTAGCGATCATTGGCGGTAATCGCATCCCCTTCGCCCGATCCAACGGTCCTTATGCTACGGCGAGTAACCAGGCGATGTTGACCGCTGCCCTGGAGGGCCTGATCGAACGCTACAATCTGCACGGCCTGCGCATTGGCGAGGTGGCGGCGGGGGCCGTGCTCAAGCATTCCCGCGACTTCAACCTCACCCGCGAATGTGTGCTGGGCTCGCGGCTGTCGCCGCAAACCCCGGCTTACGATATTCAGCAGGCGTGCGGCACTGGGCTTGAGGCGGCGTTGCTGGTGGCGAATAAAATTGCCTTGGGGCAGATTGAGTGCGGCATTGCCGGGGGCGTCGACACCACCTCTGACGCGCCTATCGGTGTGAACGAAGGGCTGCGTAAGATCTTGTTGCAAGCCAATCGCAGCAAATCCATGGCGGATAAATTAAAAGTCCTGTTACAACTTCGTCCCCATCATCTTAAGCCGGAGCTGCCACGCAATGGCGAGCCGCGCACCGGTCTGTCCATGGGCCAGCACTGCGAGTTGATGGCGCAGACCTGGCAGATTCCCCGCGCCGAGCAGGATCAGTTGGCGCTGGAAAGCCATCAGAAAATGGCCGCGTCCTACGCCGAAGGCTGGCACAACGATTTGCTTACGCCGTTTCTCGGCCTGACCCGCGACAACAACCTGCGCCCCGACCTGACCCTGGAAAAACTCGCCAGCCTCAAGCCGGCGTTCGAGCGCAGCGAAAAGGGCACCCTCACCGCCGGCAACTCCACGCCGCTCACCGATGGTGCATCGCTGGTACTGCTGGGCAGTGAAGCCTGGGCCAAGGAACGCGGCTTGCCGATCCTGGCGTACCTGCGCGATGGCGAAGCGGCGGCGGTGGATTTCGTCAACGGCGCCGAAGGCCTGTTGATGGCGCCGGTATACGCAGTGCCGCGCTTGTTGGCTAGGAATGGTCTGACGCTGCAGGACTTCGATTACTACGAGATTCACGAAGCCTTCGCTGCCCAAGTGTTGTGCACGCTCAAAGCCTGGGAAGACCCGCAATACTGCAAGACCCGCCTGGGGCTGGACGCGCCGCTGGGCTCCATCGACCGCAGCCGGCTCAACGTCAAGGGCAGTTCATTGGCCGCCGGGCATCCGTTTGCGGCCACCGGTGGGCGTATTGTCGCCAACTTGGCCAAGCTGTTGGACGCGGCGGGCAAGGGCCGTGGGCTGATTTCGATCTGCGCCGCCGGCGGCCAAGGTGTGACGGCGATTATCGAACGTTAAAAATGTACAAAAAAATTGGCATATTGGATGCATTCTTAAGTGCCAAAGGTCGGTAGCCTCTCCCCGAGGCGAGCCGATTGCCGTATAACGAGTGCCATACGCGTGTTTGGTAATAAAGGACCCACAATAAAAGCTGATGAAGACTCCTAAACGCATTGAACCCCTGATCGAAGACGGTCTGGTCGACGAAGTGCTGCGCCCACTTATGAGTGGTAAAGAAGCAGCTGTTTATGTGGTGCGCTGCGGCAACGAATTGCGTTGCGCCAAGGTTTACAAGGAGGCGAATAAACGAAGTTTTCGTCAGGCGGCCGAGTACCAGGAAGGCCGTAAGGTCCGTAACAGCCGCCAGGCCCGGGCCATGGCCAAGGGTTCCAAATTCGGTAAGAAAGAAACCGAAGATGCCTGGCAGAACGCCGAAGTAGCGGCGTTGTTCCGCTTGGCCGGTGCAGGCGTTCGCGTGCCTAAGCCGTACGACTTCCTCGAAGGCGTGCTGTTGATGGAACTGGTGGCCGACGAGTACGGCGATGCGGCGCCGCGTCTGAATGACGTAACGCTGGACCCGGACCAGGCACGTGAATATCACGCCTTCCTGATTTCCCAGATCGTGCTGATGCTGTGTACCGGTCTGGTGCACGGTGACTTGTCCGAGTTCAACGTGCTGCTTACGCCGACCGGCCCGGTGATTATCGACCTGCCTCAGGCGGTGGATGCGGCAGGTAACAACCATGCGTTCAGCATGTTGGAACGGGATGTGGGCAACATGGCTTCCTACTTCGGGCGCTTTGCTCCGGAGTTGAAGAAGACCAAGTACGCTAAGGAAATGTGGGCTTTGTACGAAGCCGGCACGCTGCATCCGGCCAGTGCATTGACTGGTGAGTTTGACGAACCGGAAGAGTTGGCGGATGTGGGCGGTGTGATCCGCGAGATCGAAGCGGCGCGGTTGGATGAAGAGCGTAAGCAAGCGATTCGGGCCGCGGATGATGCGCCACCGAGCAAAGCGTCGGAAGAACCTCCGCCGCCGCCTTGGATGCAATGATCTTCAGGCCCATGAAGCGCTAAAAATATGGGAGCTGGCTTCCTGTGGGAGTTGGCTTGCCTGCGATACAGACACCTCGGTGTATCAGGCATCACCCGTTGATGCTATCGCAGGCAAGCCAGCTCCCACAGTTGGTTTGGGGTTGAATCAGTTTAAGCGTCAGGCGCAACAGCTGCCCGACGCCAACTCCTTGAGAATCGGGCAATCCGGCCGATGATCGCCTTGGCAGTGTTCCACCAGGTCCTGCAACGTATCGCGCAGTTGCCCAAGCTCCAGGATTTTCTGATTCAGCTCATCGATGTGCTGGCGCGCCAAGGCTTTTACGTCGGCGCTGGCTCGCTGCCGGTCTTGCCACAGTGTCAGCAACTTGCCGACTTCCTCCAGGGAAAACCCCAGATCCCGCGAGCGCTTGATAAACGCCAGCGTGTGCAAGTCGTCGGCGCCATACACGCGGTAGCCGCTGTTGGTGCGATGGGCGGCTTTGAGCAGGCCGATGGACTCGTAGTAACGAATCATCTTCGCGCTCAGCCCGCTCTGGCGGGCGGCTTGGCCGATGTTCATGGGCGTTTATCCTCCAAATGCTCCGGTTTCCAAGTGCTCGGCTTCCAGGTTTTTAACAGTAACGCATTGCTCACCACACTGACGCTGGACAACGCCATGGCGGCGCCCGCCAATACCGGGTTGAGCAGGCCGAACGCCGCCAGGGGAATACCGATCAAGTTATACACAAAGGCCCAGAACAGGTTCTGGCGGATTTTGGCGTAGGTCTTGCGGCTGATCTCCAGCGCCGCGGGCACCAAACGTGGATCGCCGCGCATCAGGGTGATACCGGCGGCGTGCATTGCCACATCGGTGCCGCCGCCCATGGCGATGCCGATATCGGCGGCGGCCAGGGCCGGGGCGTCGTTGATACCGTCGCCGACCATCGCCACCACCCCGGTCTTTTTCAACTCGGCGACGGTGGCGGCTTTGTCGGCTGGCAGTACTTCGGCGTGTACATCGTCAATGCCCAGCGCCTCGGCCACCACGCGGGCGCTGCCGCGATTGTCGCCGGTGAGCAAGTGGCTGCTGATGTGCTGGGCCTTGAGCCGTTCCACGGCCTCCAGTGCGCCGGGCTTGAGCGTGTCGCCAAAGGCAAATAACCCCAGCACACGCGGTTGCGCACCTTGTTCGATCAGCCAGGACAAGGTGCGGCCTTCGGCTTCCCAGGCGTTGGCGGAATCAGCCAAGTCACCCACGCTCAAGCCGTTCTCTTCCAGCATGCGACGGTTGCCCAAAGCCAGTTGCCGGCCATCGAGCGTGCCCGCGATGCCGCGCCCGGTGAGGGATTGGCTAGCAGTCACATCCGCCACGTTTAGGCCTTGTTCGCTGCAGGCATCCAGCACCGCCTTGGCCAACGGGTGTTCGCTGCCGCGTTGCAGTGCACCGGCCTGTTGTAACAGTAGGGCTTCATTGCCATCCACTGCCGCCAAGTGCGCAATTTTTGGCGCGCCGGAGGTGAGGGTGCCGGTCTTGTCGAACACCACGGCGCTGACGGCATGGGCGCGTTCCAAGGCTTCAGCGTCTTTGATCAGGATGCCGTAGCGCGCGGCGACGCCGGTGCCGGCCATGATCGCGGTCGGCGTGGCCAGGCCCAAGGCACAGGGGCAAGCAATCACCAGCACCGCGACCGCATTGATGATCGCGGTTTCCAGCGATGCACCGTACAGCCACCAGCCCACCAGCGTGATCAACGCCAGCACCAGCACGGCGGGCACAAATACCTGGCTGACTTTATCCACCAGTTTCTGGATCGGTGCTTTCGCCGCCTGGGCGTCTTCCACCAGGCGGATGATGCGCGCCAACACACTTTCGGCGCCCAAGGCCTGGGTGCGCACCAGCAAGCGGCCTTCACCGTTGATGGCGCCGCCGGTGACCTTATCCCCCGGTTGTTTCGGCACCGGCAGGCTTTCGCCGCTGATCAAGGCTTCGTCGGCATGGCTTTGGCCGTCCACCACTTCACCGTCGACCGGGAAGCGTTCGCCGGGTTTGACCAGCACCAGGTCATCGAGCTTCAACGCGCTGATGGCAACGTCTTCTTCGCGGCCATCAAACACGCGAATCGCCCGCTCCGGGCGCAAGGCTTCCAAGGCACGAATGGCGCTGGCGGTCTGGCGCTTGGCGCGGCTTTCCAGGTATTTACCCAGCAGCACCAGGGCGATCACCACCGCTGAGGCTTCGAAATACAAGTGCGGCATGCTGCCTGCGGGCGCGGTGAGCCATTCGTAGATACTCAGGCCGTAACCGGCGCTGGTGCCGATAGCTACCAGCAGGTCCATGTTGCCGGCGCCGGCGCGGACGGCTTTCCACGCGGCTATATAGAAGCGCGCGCCAAAGATGAACTGCACGGGGGTGGCCAGGGCGAACTGCACCCAGGCGGGGAGCATCCAGTGCAGGCCGAAGGGCTCCACCAGCATCGGCAGCACCAGGGGCAGCGCCAGCAAGATCGCCAGCAGCAGCGACCAACGCTCGTGGTGCAGGCGCTGGGCTTGGTTGGCATCGGTGACGGTTTCACTTTGCGGCAGGGTGGCGGTGTAGCCAGCTTTGTCGACGGCGGCGATCAAGACGCTGGGGTCCATCTGGCCCAGCACTTCGACATGGGCACGTTCGTTGGCCAGGTTGACGCTGACGCTTTGCACCCCCGGCACCTTGCCCAGCGCGCGCTCGACACGGCCGGCACAGCTGGCGCAGGTCATGCCGCTGATGGGCAGGTCAAACGTGGTGGATCCATTCATGGGGCAGTCCTCCAGGAGACGTTGCCCCTAGAATCAACCTTGACCTGTGGGGAAGGTCAAGCGCGATCGTTCCCACGCCCTGCGTCGCAAGGCCGCTCTTAAGGTTTGTGACGCGGCGCGTCACGGGATGCGTTCCCACGCGGAGCGTGGGAACGATCAGGCGCGGGTTTAATATTCCAATGCGGCAGGTTTCAGGTACATGCCATCCGGGCCCTGGGCGATACGCAATTTGCGCACGTCACCGGCCTTCAGTGTGATGTTCTGCGCTGGCGGCGCCAGCATGCCCGGCAGGCAACCGGCGGCTTGGCCCGGCAACAGCTTCAGGCGCAGCGACACATTGCCTGCCGGCAAGTTGAACGAGGTGGCTTGTTCCTGGAACAGGCGCCCGGCCAACTGGTCCTGAATGTACAGGCCAATCTCGCAATTGGTCAGCACTTCCAAGCGTTCGCGGGAAATGATCAGCACGGCGTAGTCTTGATCGGCGCTGGCCTGGGGCGCAACGGCAGACAAGCTCAACAGGCTGACAAGGGCAAAAAGCGACCAGCGCATGGCGAATGCTCCGTGGTTCATAGCTAAGATGCATGAAGCTTGGCCGACGCGGCGGCCGAATACCAGCCCGGCCGGTATTTATGAAACTTGACCTTGCCATCGTGGCAAGGTCGAGACTCAATTCACCCTCAATACAGGAGTCATATCATGCAAATATTCAGCGTTGAAGGAATGACCTGCGGCCATTGCGTTCGAGCGGTAACCCAGGCAGTGCAAAGCCAGGACCCGGCGGCGAGCGTCAACGTCAACCTGGCGGCCAAAGAAGTGGGCGTTGAAAGCCACTTGTCGGCCGAGCAGGTCATCGAGCTGATCACCGAAGAAGGCTACAGCGCCAAGCTCGCGTAAGTTTTCTGATAGTTAGCGAGCTAACGTAATGTTCATGGCACCCAAGCGCGGCTAGACTGTCGAGCTGCCGACTCACTTGGGTGTCTGATGAACCTCCGCATAATCCTGATTCTGGGCGCCTTGAGCGCCTTCGCGCCGTTGGCGATCGACTTCTACCTGCCGGGCTTCCCCGCCATGGCCACGGCGTTCGCCACCGACGAAAAACATATCCAGCTGACCCTAGCGGTGTATTTCGGCGGCCTGGCCATCGGCCAACTGATCTACGGCCCGCTGGCCGACCGCTTTGGTCGGCGTGTGCCGCTGCTCAGCGGCGTGACCCTGTTTACGGTGGCATCCTTTGCCTGCGCCTATGCGCCGTCGCTGGATTGGCTGATCGGCGCGCGCTTCGTGCAAGCCCTCGGCGGCTGCGCGGGCATGGTGATTTCGCGCGCAGTGGTCAGCGATAAATGCGACGCCGTGGGTTCGGCCAAGGTGTATTCGCAACTGATGCTGGTGACTGGCCTGGCGCCGATCCTCGCGCCGTTGGCGGGTGGGGTGATGGTCGGGTTGTGGGGCTGGCAGTCGATTTTCCTGGCGCTGTCGATCTTCAGCGTGATGGCGGCCATCGCGGTGGCGGTCGGCTTGCCGGAAACCTTTCCGGCCCATCAGCCGCGCCAGCCACTGTCCGGCTCGCTGCGCCGCTATGGCGCGCTGCTGTCTGACCGGGTTTACCTCGACTACGCCTTGACCGGCGGCATTTCGATTGCCGGGATGTTTGCCTACATCGCCGGTTCACCTTTCGTGTTTATCAAGCTCTACGGCGTGCCTGCGGAGCATTATGGCTGGCTGTTCGGCTCCAACGCGGCCGGCTTTATCCTGGTGGCACAGCTCAATGCGCGGTTGCTGGCCAAACGTGGCCCGGCGTTTTTGCTGTCGCGCACCGTGTGGGTCTACGTAGCGGCGGCGTTGTCGCTGTTGGGCATTGCTGCCTTGCGCACCGAAGCCCTGTGGCCGTTGCTGGTGCCGCTGTTTATCTGCATCGCGAGCTTAGGCTGCATTTTGCCCAACACCTCGGCGTGCGCCATGAGCGGCCAGGGTGCACGGGCCGGTAGCGCGTCGGCGCTGCTGGGCTGCATTCAGTTTGGCGTGGCAGCGGGTGCGGCGTCCCTGGTCGGCGTGTTGCACGATGGCACGGCGATGCCGATGGCGATGGTCATCAGTTTGTGCGGTGTATTGGCGGTGACCATTGCCATGTCGACCCAGCGCCTGCAACGGGCGCGGGCCGTGCAAGCGCAGGGCTGAGGTGTTCGATCAGCCGGCGGCGGCGCGCTGCTGGCTGAGAGGGATGCGGTGGGGCGCCTGGATACGGGCTTGCAGGGTGTCGGCAAAGGCGCGGGCCTCGGCCTCACTGCGGAAGGTGAACGCGTCGCCGTCGAGGCTGACCTGCCATTTGTTGCCGGGGGATTTTGCTAACGCTCTTATCAGGATCTTCATTGCTGACTTCCTCACGTAAAAGAATCGTGGCAAAGGCGGCCAATATAAACCCGAATGCGCTCACAAATATGACAAAGATCAACTCTCTGACTAATGGTGCCGTCCATTACTCACAGGAATAAAAGACGACACTGACAGAAGTTTTTTCAGAAACCTTCCAACACGATCTTGCCCTTGGCCTTGCCGCTTTCCAGCAACGCGTGGGCACGGCGCAGGTTCTCGGCGTTGATCACACCGAAGTGCTCGCCCACCGTGGTCTTCAGGGTGCCGGCGTCGATCAGCTCGGCCACACGGTTGAGCAGGTGGTGCTGTTCGATCATGTCCGGCGTCTCGAACATCGAACGCGTGTACATGAACTCCCAGTGCAACGACAGGCTCTTGCGCTTGAATTTGCTCACATCCAGCGCCTTGGGATCGTCGATCAGCGCCAGCTTGCCTTGGGGCTCCAGGGCCTCCACCAGTTGGTCCAAGTGATGGTCGGTCTGGGTCAGGCTGGCGACGTGGGTTACGTGTGGGTGGCCGGCGTTTTTCAGCGCTTCGCTGAGTGGTTGGCTGTGGTTGATCACCAGGTCGGCGCCGAGGGCTTTGGCCCACTCTTGAGTTTCCGGGCGCGAGGCGGTGCCGATGACTTTCAGCGCAGTGAGTTGGCTGGCCAGTTGCGTCAGGATCGACCCCACACCCCCGGCGGCACCGACGATCAGCAGGCTCTGGCCTTCATCCTCTTTGCCTTCACGCACCTGCAGGCGCTCGAACAGCAACTCCCAGGCGGTGATGGCCGTCAGCGGCAGCGCGGCAGCTTCGGCAAACCCCAGGCTCTTGGGCATGTGGCCGACGATGCGTTCATCCACGGTGTGCAGTTCGCTGTTGCCACCCGGGCGTACGAGGGAGCCTGCGTAGAACACCGTGTCACCGGCCTTGAACAGCGTCACGTCGCTGCCAACGGCCTTGACCACGCCGGCCACGTCCCAGCCCAGCACCTTGGCGGCGCCATTTTCCGGGGCGACGTTCTGGCGCACCTTGGTGTCCACCGGGTTGACCGAGATGGCTTTGACTTCCACCAACAGGTCGCGCGGGCCGGCGACCGGCGCCGGCAGTTCGATGTCTTGCAGGGATTTTGCATCGGTGATGGGCAGTGCGGCGTAGTAGGCAATGGCTTTCATAAGGGCTCCGGAAAAGGGCGTTGATCAGGCAAGAAATTTCAGGCGCTTGAGTTCGAAGTGTTCGATCACGTCAGCGGCCTTGGCGCGGAAACTCTGGATATGCGCGCTCTGGTCGTGGTCGGCCAGCGCCGCGTCGTCGCTCCAGCGTTCGAGCATGTAGAAGGTCTCGGGGTGTTGCAGGTCCTGGTGCAGGTCGTACTGCTCGCAACCCGCTTCCAGGCGGGTCGGTTCCAGCAGGCCGCGCAGCAGGGTTTCCAAGGTGGCCTGTTGGCCGGGTTTGGCGATCAGCGTGGCGATGACGTTAAAGGCAGCGGACATATTCAACTCCAAGCACGTGATGAACGGGATGGGCAGATGATTGGCTATTTCCCAGGAAGATAAAACCCGCTAAAACAGCAGTCTGTTTCAATAGAATTTTGATAATTGGCGAGAATGCATGCTGCGTTTTGATGATTTGCAGTTGTTTGTGCGCGCGGCGGACTTGGGCAGTTTGTCCGCCGCGGCGCGGGTCATGGACCTGTCGCCGGCGGTGGCCAGCGCCGCGTTGAAGCGCATCGAGCAGCAACTGGGCACGCGCTTGCTGGCACGCTCCACGCGTAGCCTGCGCTTGACCGCCGAGGGTGAAGGTTTTCTGGGGTACGCCCGCGCCGCGTTGAGTTCGCTGGACGAGGGGCGGCGCTTATTGGCCAGCGGCCAGGACCACGTCAGCGGCGTGCTGCAGCTGTCGGCGCCTTCAGACTTCGGGCGCAACCAGCTGCTGCCGTGGCTCGATGAGTTCCAGCGTGAATACCCGCAACTGACCGTACGCCTGCTGCTGGGTGACCGCATTGCCGACCTGTTCCGCCAGCCGGTGGACATCGCCCTGCGCTATGGCGAGCCCGAAGACTCGAGCCTGATCGCGCTGCCCATCGCCCCGGACAATCTGCGCGTGCTGTGCGCCGCGCCCAGTTACCTGGCGCGGCATGGCGAGCCGCGCCATCTGGAGCAACTGGCCCAGCACAATTGCCTGCTGTACATGCTCGGCAGTCGCGTGCACGACCATTGGAGTTTTCACGACGGCAAGCGCGAGGTCAGCCTGACGGTGACCGGCGACCGCTTCAGTGACGACGCCGATGTGGTTCGCCGCTGGGCGGTGGCGGGTGTCGGCATTGCCTACAAGTCTTGGCTGGACGTGAGCAGCGATGTGCTGGCCGGGCGCTTGCGCGTGATCCTGCCGGAGCTGCGCGGTGAGCGTACGCCGCTCAATCTGCTGTGCGCCCATCGCGCGCAATTGAGCAAACCCATCAACCTGCTGCGCGAAATGCTCGTGGCCCGTTGTGCGACATTGACCGCGCAATGGCCGGAGCGATTGAACGCGGCGCAGTAGCCTCCACCAAAGTAAGAAATTTCACTCAGAGCCTGTCCCTTTCCGCGCTGTCAGACGCCGCGGAGCGGGCGGTTTGCGCCCCTATACTTCGTTCCAACCGCAGCAGACAAATGCTTAACAAGGAATGAATACATGGAAGCAGCACCGTGCATCAGTCATATCGCCGGCTTGCTCTGCGAGCCCAAGCGTACCGCCATGCTTTGGGCCTTGATGGACGGCTCGGCCAAGTCCTCAGAAGAATTGGCGACGCTGGCCGGGCTGTCGTCGGCGTCGGCCATTGCACATTTGTCGCGGCTCACCGGGGGCGGTTTGCTACGGGTCGAGGCCCGGCGTGGCAAGCGGCTGTTTCGCGTGGCGGCCGCCGATGTCAGTGCGGCCATCGACGCCTTGGCCAATACCACCATGGCCAGTGCCGCACGCATGACGCCGGATGTTTTACCGAAGGCCCTGCTGGCGCCGGCGCCATTGCGACACGCCCGTTTGTGCCATGGGCACCTCGGCGGTGAGTTGGCGGCGGGGCTTTACCAGCAGATGGCGGATGCTGGCTGGATCGATCGCCATGAGCAGCGTACCGATATTACTGTCGCGGGTGCGCAGCACTTTGCGCGCCTGGGCATTTTTACCCAGGCGCTGGCATCGCCTGTGGTCTGCGACTGTTTTGACTGGAGCCAGCAGCAACCGCACCTGGGTGGCCCGTTGGGCGCGGGGCTGCTGCAACTGTTTTTACAGTCCGGCTGGATCAGCGTGGCCAACGAGTCCCACGCCTTGCAGGTTACCGGCATCGGGCATGTGGAAATCAACCGGCTGGTTGCGTTGTAGGCGGGCCATCGTCGTTCAGAGTTTCAGTCAGGTCGCATCCAGCAATTACCGGTGAAAACGATGCCGCACACTCGCTCTGGGGCTTTTTCACACAGGGGGTGCGGCATGGGTATGCAAGGCTATAGCGCAGCGGAACGGCTGGAACGGTTGCCGATCAGCGGTTACCACCGAGTCATCTTCATCATCATCGCCCTGGCGTTTTTCTTCGATTCCATGGACCTGGCGATGATGACGTTTCTCTTGGGCTCGATCAAAACCGAGTTTGGCCTGAGCACGGCCCAGGCCGGGTTGCTGGCCAGTTCGAGTTTTTTTGGCATGGTGATCGGTGCCTCTTTATCCGGGATGTTGGCAGATCGCTTCGGACGCAAGCCGGTGTTCCAATGGAGCATCGTGTTGTGGGGCGTCGCCAGTTACCTGTGTTCCACCGCGCAGACGGTGGAGACATTGACGCTGTTTCGCATCCTGCTGGGGATTGGCATGGGCATGGAGTTCCCGATTGCGCAGTCGATGCTCTCGGAGCTGATCCCAGCCAAGAGGCGCGGGCGCTATATCGCCTTGATGGATGGTTTCTGGCCGCTCGGTTTTGTGGCGGCGGGCGTGCTGTCTTATTTTCTGCTGCCGGTGATTGGCTGGCGCGACATCTTTTTGGTGCTGGCGGTGCCTGCGGTGTTTGTATTGGCGATTCGGTTTTTTATCCCGGAGTCGCCGCGCTGGCTTGAGCAGGCCGGCCGGCATGCGGCGGCGGATAAGGTGTTGCTGGGCATTGAGCAAAAAGTGCGCAATTCGCTGGGGCGCGCCGACTTGCCGGAACCGATTGCCTTGCCACGGGTTGAGAGCGTGCCGGGGACGTTTTTCTCGGCGTTTCAACAACTGTGGTCGGCGCAGTATCGCCAACGCACGATGATGATCTGGAGCGTGTGGTTCTTTGCCTTGCTGGGCTTTTATGGGCTGACGTCCTGGCTGAGCGCATTGTTGCAGCAGTCGGGTTTTGCCGTGACCCAATCGGTGTACTACACGGTGATCATTTCCCTGGGTGGGATTCCCGGGTTCTTGATGGCGGCCTGGCTGGTGGAGCGCTGGGGGCGTAGGCCGGTGTGCGTGGTGACGTTGCTGGGCGGCGGGGTGATGGCATTTCTGTATGGGCAGAGCGCGGTGTTTGGCGGCAACGTGGGGCTGCTGATTACCTCGGGGCTGTTGATGCAGTTCTTTCTGTTTGGCATGTGGGCGGTGTTGTACACCTACACGCCGGAGCTGTATCCCACTTCGGCGCGGGCCACTGGTTCCGGGTTTGCCTCGGCAATTGGCCGGGTTGGTTCGTTGCTGGGGCCGTTGGTGACCGGGCTGGTGTTTCCGATAACCGGGCAGGGCGGGGTGTTTGCCTTGGGCGCGCTGTGTTTTGCGGTGGCGGCGCTGGTGGTGTGGGTGTTTGGGATGGAGACGAAGGGTAAGACGTTGGAAGAACTGGCCGAGGCTTAGAGGGCGACATAGAACACGTGTGGGAGCGGGCTTGCCCGCGATGGCGGTCTGTCAGTCACCTTCACGGTTGACTGTTAAACCGCTATCGCAGGCAGGCCAGCTCCCACATTGTTAACGGGTGTTTATCCAGTTATGGCTTTACCAACCGCGCATCCAGGCTGTTCTGCGCCAGGCGTTTGGCCTGGTCCTGGGTCATGCCCAGCGAGGTGTACAGGGCGTGGAAGTTCTCGGTGACATAACCGCCGAAGTACGCCGGGTCGTCCGAATTCACTGTCACCTTCACGCCACGCTCGAGCATGTCGAGGATGTTGTGCTGGGCCATGTCGTCAAACACGCACAGCTTGGTGTTGGACAGCGGGCACACGGTCAGCGGGATCTGCTCGTCGATGATCCGCTGCATCAGGCGCTCGTCTTCGATGGCGCGCACGCCATGGTCGATACGCTGGATTTTCAGCAGGTCGATGGCTTCCCAGATGTACTCGGGTGGGCCTTCTTCGCCGGCGTGGGCCACGGTGAGGAAGCCTTCGTGACGGGCACGGTCGAACACGCGCTGGAACTTGCTTGGCGGGTGACCCATTTCCGAGCTGTCCAGGCCCACGGCCACGAATGCATCACGGAACGGCAGCGCCTGGTCGAGGGTTTTCTCGGCTTCGGCTTCGCTCAAGTGGCGCAGGAAGCTTAAGATCAAACCACTGGTGATGCCCAGTTGCTGTTCGCCATCTTTGAGTGCAGCGGCGATGCCGTTGAGCACCACTTCGAACGGCACGCCACGGTCGGTGTGGGTTTGCGGGTCGAAGAAGGGTTCGGTATGGATCACGTTCTGTGCTTTGCAGCGCAGCAGGTAGGCCCAGGTCAGGTCATAGAAATCCTGGGAGGTGCGCAGCACGTCGGCGCCCTTGTAATACAGGTCGAGAAACTCTTGCAGGTTGTTGAAGGCGTAGGCCTTGCGCAGGGTTTCGATGTCGTTCCAGGGCAGCGCAATCTTGTTGCGCTCGGCCAGGGCGAACAGCAACTCAGGCTCCAGCGAGCCTTCCAGGTGCAGGTGTAATTCAGCCTTGGGCAGGGCGTTGAGCCAATCGTACATTTGTAAAATCTCATCAGGTGCAATGGCGGCATTCTACAGGCCATCGCCGAAATAATCGGCAAAACCTGACCAGCAGGAGAGTATTGGATTTATTCACGCAAGGGCCGCGTGAACTAAGGTGTAACGAAACGTTAGCGGCGTGGCGCAGTCTGTACCCCATCAATGACTGATTAGCCGTATGAAAAGGCCCGGAATGCTCACATCCCTCAAGCAAGAAAAATACATGTTAGTGGCGCTGATTGCCGCCATCGCCGCTTACCCGTTGGAGCATTGGATGCTGCACAGCGGGCAAATGGTGGCGCTGCTGGCCGGTATCGGGCTGATCGGCTTTATCGTCGTGGCCTCGATGCGCGTGGCCCACCATGCCGAGCAGCTCGCGGAGAAGGTCGGCGACCCTTACGGCACCATGATCCTGACCCTCGCCGCCGTGCTGGTGGAAGTGGTGATCCTGGCGATCATGATGAGCAACGAGCCGTCGCCGACCCTGGTGCGTGACACCATTTACTCGGCGGTGATGCTCGATATCAACGGCATCCTCGGCCTGGCCGCGCTGATGGGCGGCATCAAGCATGGTGAACAGTCCTACAACGATGATTCGGCCCGCACCTACAGCGTGATGATCCTCACGGCGATGGGCGTGTCGATGGTGGTGCCGGAATTTATCCCCGAGGCAGACTGGAAAATTTACTCAGCCTTCACCATCGGCGCGATGGTGGTGCTCTATACCCTGTTCCTGCGCATGCAGGTAGGGCCGCACAGTTATTTCTTCAGCTACAGCTACCCGGAAAAGCGCCGCAAGAAACAGCCCGAAGAGCAACAAGAGCCGCCGATCAGCCTCGCGTTTTCCATCGGTACGTTGGTGTTTGGCGTCATCGTGATTGGCGCACTGGCTGAGGTGATGTCCAAGACCCTCGACCTCGGCCTGGAAGGCACAGGCGCGCCGCCGGTGATCACGGCGATTGTGGTCGCGGCGATTTCAGCCGCGCCGGAAATTTTGACGGCGTTGCGCGCGGCCCTGGCCAACCGCATGCAGTCGGTGGTGAACATCGCACTGGGCGCGTCCTTGTCGACGGTGATCCTGACCGTGCCGGTGATGGAGGCTATGGCGCTATACACCGGCCAGCCGTTCCAGATGGCGATGACACCGGTGCAAACCGTGATGGTGTTGATCACGCTGATCGTCAGCGCGATCAACCTCAACGATGGCGAAACGAACGCCATCGAAGGGATGACCCATTTTGTGTTGTTTGCGACGTTTATTATGCTGTCGCTGTTGGGTCTATAGAGACCGCAGAACTCAATGTGGGCGCTGGGTTTTGTGGGAGTTGGCTTGCCTGCGATGCAGACACCTCGGTTTTTCAGTTGCACCGAGATGATGCTATCGCAGGCAAGCCAGCTCCCACAGAAGCCAGTTCCCACATTTGCATGTGTATTTGGCTTAGGTTCCGGCGATCAGCTGTTTCGCCGCCTGGGTGTGATCGGCGATCAAACCTTTCAAATCCAGGCCTTCAACCTGGCCGTCAATCACTCGCCATTTACCCCCGACCATCACCCGATCCGCACGGTCGGCGCCGCACAGCAGCAGCGCCGAGATCGGGTCGTGGCTGCCGGAGAAGCGCAGCTCGTCGAGCTTGAACAGCGCCAGGTCAGCCTGTTTGCCGACCGCCAGCTCACCAATATCCGTGCGCCCCAGCAATTGCGCCGACCCTTTTGTCGCCCAACCCAGCACGCCTTCAGGCGTGATCTTTTCCGCGCCGTAACGCAGGCGCTGGATATACAGGGCCTGGCGCGCTTCAAGGATCATGTTCGAGGCATCGTTGGAGGCGGAGCCGTCCACGCCAAGGCCAATCGGCGCACCGGCAGCGAGCAGGTCCAGGGTCGGGCAGATGCCGGAGGCCAGGCGCATATTCGAGCTTGGGCAATGGCAGATACCGGTACCGGCGGCGCCGAGACGCGCGATTTCATCCGGGTTGAAGTGAATGCCGTGGGCCAGCCAGGTGCGTGGGCCGAGCCAGCCGACGCTGTCCAGGTAGTCGACGGTACGCAGGCCGAAGCGCTGCAGGCAGAAATCTTCCTCGTCCAGGGTTTCTGCCAGGTGGGTGTGCAGGCGCACGTCGAGGCTGTTGGCCAGTTCGGCGCTGGCTTCCATGATTTGCGGCGTGACCGAAAACGGCGAGCAGGGCGCCAGGGCAATTTGGATCTGTGCACCGTCGCCGCGCTGGTGGTAGGTGCGGATCAGGCGCTGGCTGTCGTCGAGGATCACTTGGCCTTGTTGCACGGTCTGTTGCGGCGGCAGGCCGCCGTCGGCTTCGCCCAGGCTCATGGAACCACGGGTGAGCATGGCGCGCATGCCCAGTTCGCGCACACTTTCTACTTGCACGTCGATGGCGTTTTCCAGGCCGTCGGGGAACAGGTAGTGGTGATCCGCCGCGGTAGTGCAGCCCGAGAGCAGCAATTCGGCCAGCGCGACTTTGGAGGCCAGGGCGAGTTTTTCCGGGGTCAGTCGAGCCCACACCGGGTACAGGGTTTTCAGCCAGGGAAACAGGGGCTGATTGACCACCGGCGCCCAGGCGCGGGTCAGGGTTTGGTAGAAGTGGTGGTGGGTGTTGATCAGCCCCGGCAGGATCACATGTTCGCGAGCGTCGAACACTTGTCCGCACGGCACGGCGGGCTCTTTGCCCCAGCCCAGCACTTCGGTGATCACACCGTCTTGCAGCACCAGGCCGCCACGGGCGTCGAGGCCATTGGCAGTGAAAATCGCGAGGGGGTTTTTTAACCAGATACGGGTCGCAGGCATTGGCCGGCTCCTCTGAATGATGGGTTCAGGTTTGCCAGCTCAGTGTTGCCCTGTCTGCTGATCCAGGGTCGCCGGTGAGGGCGAGGTCGGTAGATTACGTGGAGTTCTGAACCTGGTCCAGCGGTAGGGGCATCCCCAATGCCGTTCAGTTGAGCGCTGATCTCTTGTGGGCGCGGGCTTGCTCGCGAAAGCGGTGGGTCAGTCAACATTAATGTTTGCTGGGCTGACGTCATCGCGGGCAAGCCGCACCGCCGCCCGCATATTTTGATCCGTGGGGTTACCAGGCGATGGTGTTGCCTTTGTAGTCGATAAAGTGATGACCGCCCTTGCCGGTATAGGCATTCACTTGATCCACCAGGCCACGCACGCTGGTCTCCACATCAATGTGCGCGTTTTCACCGCCCATGTCGGTCTTCACCCAGCCCGGGTGCAGCGACAGCACGGTGAGCTTGTGATCACCCAGTTGGGTGATGAAGCTGTTGGTCATGGAGTTGAGTGCGGCTTTGCTGGCTTTGTACAGCGCCAGGTCCGAACCATCGGGCATGGTCACGCTGCCCAGCGCCGAGCTCATGAAGGCCAGCACGCCGCTGTCTTTGCGGATCTGCCCGACAAAACGCTGGGCCAGGTTGATCGGCGCCACGGCGTTGGTGAAAAACAGCTGGCCGACTTCCGCCAGGGTGGCGTGGCCCGGTTCCTGGTTGGCCGGGCCCTTGACGCCGGCGTTGACGAACAGCAGGTCGAAGGTGCGACTCTTGAGGCGCTGGCTCAGGGCGATCACGGCTTGCTGGTCGTCCATGTCGAGCTTTTCGATGTGTACCGGGCCTACGGCTTTCAGGGCATCCGCCTTGTTCGGGTCACGCACGGTGGCGGTCACGTCCCAGCCGTCCTGGAGCAATTGCTTGACCAGGCCAAGGCCCAGCCCGCGCGAGGCGCCGATGATCAGTGCAGTTTTTGGCGTAGGCATGCAGGGCTTCCTTTGACGTCGCGGTTCAGGGGCATTGAGCGAACAACATTAGCAGCTTCAGCGCTCCAGCAGGATGCGTCCACGGCTCAGGTCGGCGAGTTGGGTTTGCAGGGTGTCGATGTGCGCCTCGCCCAGTGCCAATTGCAGCTCCACGCCATTGGCGGTGAAAGTCTCCTCCACCACCAAGCCGCCGAGTTCGGCGACGCGCAGCTTCACCAGGTTCAACTCGGAGAATCCACAGGCGCAACTCAGCGGCACGCGGCTGATCAGTTCGATGCGTTCGGCATTCTGCAGGCATTTATTCGCGCCGCCGCCGTACGCACGGGCCAGCCCACCGGTGCCCAGCTGAATGCCGCCGTACCAGCGAATCACCAGCACGGCGACTTGATCAAACCCTTGGGCTTCGATGGCCGCCAGAATCGGGCGCCCGGCCGTACCACCGGGTTCGCCGTCGTCGTTGCTGCGGTACTGGTCGGCCAGTTTCCAGGCCCAGCAGTTGTGCGTGGCGTTGAGGTCGCTGTACTGCTCGAAAAACGCCTGGGCGTCTTGCGCGCTGGTGATCGGCGCCGCGAGGGTGATGAAGCGGCTTTTGCGTATTTCTTCACGAAATTCGCAAAGGCCGGTAAGGGTGAAAGGCATAAGTCGCTTCGTTTATAGGGCTGGCTTGACGCCACAGCCTTTGAGAATGATGTGGATCAGGTTGGTGCCGGCGTCTTCCATGTCTTGCTTGGTCAGCTTGGTGCGACCGGTGACGCGGCAGATCTGGGTGGCGAAGTCGGCGTAGTGCTGGGTGCTGCCCCACAACAGGAAGATCAGGTGCACGGGGTCGATGGGGTCCATCTTGCCGGCGTCGATCCAGGCCTGGAGTACTGCGGCGCGGCCGCTGAACCAGGCGCGGTAGTCTTGGCTGAAATATTCGGTGAGGCATTCGCCACCACTGATGATCTCCATGGCGAAGATCCGCGAGGCCTGCGGGTGGCGCCGGGAAAACTCCATTTTGGTGCGGATGTAGCGGGTGAGCGCCACGGCTGGGTCGTCCTCGGCGGTCAGCGCGTTGAAGGTGCTGTCCCACAGTTCGAGGATATTGCTCAGCACCGCGATGTACAGGCCGAGCTTGTTGGTGAAGTAGTAATGCAAGTTGGCCTTGGGCAGCCCGGCACTCGAGGCAATGGTGTTCATGCTGGTGCCTTTGTAGCCATGGCGCGCGAATTCATCTTCAGCAGCCTGGAGAATTGCTTGTTCATTCTTTTGCCGAATGCGGCTGGCGGGTTTACCGGCGTGGTTGCTGTGGGCAGGAACTTCGAGGCTCATGGAGGTTTCCGTGCTGATCGATAGAGACGACGTGTGCACAGATAACCCACCCTCAAGCCTCAGACAAGTCCCGATGCAATAAAACCGTCAAAGCGGTTCCAGCGTGTCGCTTTCCGGCGCGTGGTTTGCGCCAGCGCAGGTCACTTTGGCTTCCGGTAATAACAGGCACAACACGATGGCGGTCAGGCCGCCGCTGGTGATGGCGGAATCGAACAGGTTTTGCACCAGGGCTGGCATCAAGTGCAGCAGGCCCGGTTGGGCGGCAATGCCCAGGCCGACGCCGAACGAGGTGGCGATAATCAGCATGCTACGCCGGTCCAGCGGTGCCTGGGCGAGGATGCGCACACCGGCGGCGGCGACGCTGCCGAACATCACCAAGGTCGCGCCGCCCAATACTGGCTTGGGGATTTGCTGCAGCACGGCGCCAATCAGCGGAAACAAGCCGAGGCAAAACAGCAACACGCCGATGTATAAGCCGACGTAACGACTGGCCACGCCAGTGAGTTGGATCACGCCGTTATTCTGCGCGAAGGTGGTGTTGGGAAAGGCGCTGAATGTGGCGGCGATCATGCAACTCACGCCATCGCCCAATACACCGCCTTTGAGCCGGCTTATATAAGAAGGGCCGCTGATGGGCTGGCGGGCGATCATGCAGTTGGCGGTGAGGTCGCCGACGGTTTCGATGCTGCTGATCAGATAAATCAGCGCGATCGGTAGGAACGCGCTCCAGTCGAAGTTGAAACCGAAGCGAAACGGCAGTGGCACGCTGATCAACGGCAAGTCTGGCAAGGCTTGCGGGACCAGTTTGCCGCTGAACCACGCGGCCAGACTGCCGAGGGCCAGGCCGATGATAATTGCCGAGAGGCGCACCCATGGCGTGTTTGAGCGGTTGAGCACAATGATGGTCAGCACTACGAACACGCCCAGCGCCAGATTGATGGGCGCGCCGAAGTCCAGCGCGTTAAACCCGCCGCCTAGGTCGGTGATGCCGACTTTGATCAGGCTGATGCCGATCAGCGTGATGACAACCCCGGTGACTAAGGGCGTGATCACGCGACGCAGTTGGCCGATAAAACGGCTCAACACGATCTGCACGGCTGCGCCGAAAAAACACACGCCGAAGATCATCGCCATGATGTCTTCCGGGCTGCCGCCGCGTTGTTTCACCAAGAAACCCGCCGACAATATCGCGCCGAGAAACGCAAAGCTGGTGCCTTGCAGGCAGATCATTCCGGCGCCGATGCCAAATGGCCTGCGTGCCTGAATGAACGTGCCGACGCCGGAGACCATCAACGCCATGCTGATCAAGTAGGGCAAATGGGCGGTGAGGCCCAGGGTGGAGCCGATGATCAGTGGCGGGGTAATGATCCCGACGAAAGCGGCCAGCACATGTTGCAGTGCAGCCAGTAGGGCGGGCAGCGGTTTTGGCCGGTCATCGAGGCCGTAGATCAGGTCACTGGGGCTGGAGGATTCTGGTGGCATGGTGGGCAAACTCAAGGCGGACGGTTCAAGGTCCTGCTCTCTTGCAAAAAGCTGTCCAGTTGCTCAGCTTTTGGCGAGAGGCCCGAGTTAGCGCGTTGCCGCCAGACTCTCGAGAAAACTTTCCAGCACCAAATGAGGGCGACGGCCTTTGCGTGTGACCGATGCGAGGCTTAAATCGTAAAAACGTGTAGTCGGTTTCAGCGCGCGCAGTCGGCCTTGTTGCACCCACAGGCTGGCGTAGTGATCGGGCAGGTAGCCGATATAGCGGCCGGTGAGGATCAGGAACGCCATGCCTTCGCGGTCCGAGGCGCTGGCGGTGCAGGTGAGTGCTTGGTAATGCGCCTGGATGTCGGCGGGCAGGCGGAAAGTGGGGGCGATGGCGTCCTGGGTGTCGATGCGTGCGTCGTCCAGCTGTTTGTCGTCGGCATAAAACAGTGGGTGTCCAACCGCGCAATAGAGCAGCGAACGTTCGCTGTACAGCGGCTGGTATTCCAGGCCGGACAGCGCGCTGGCCTGGGGCACCACGCCGACATGCAGGCGGCCGTCGAGCACGCCTTGCTCGACTTCGTTGGGGGCGATCATGCGGATCTGGATTTGCACGTCCGGGCCGCGTTCCTTCAACTGTGCCAGGGCGTGGGTGATGCGCATGTGGGGCAGGGTGACGAGGTTGTCGGTGAGGCCGATGATCAACTCGCCGCGCAAATGCTGGTGCAGGCCGTTGACCTCGGTGCGAAAACTTTCCAGGGCACTTAATAGTTGCAGGACCGATTGGTAGACCTCGCGGCCTTCTTCGGTCAGGGAGAAGCCGGCGCGCCCGCGTTGGCACAGGCGTAAGCCCAGGCGTTGTTCGAGGTCGCTCATCTGCTGGCTGATGGCCGAGCGGCCGATGCCGAGCACGGTTTCTGCCGCCGAGAAGCCACCGCACTCCACCACGCTGCGAAAGATGCGCAGCAGGCGGATATCGAAGTCGCTGACTTGGGCCAGTGGGTCGGGTCGACGGCTGCTCATAGTTTAGTGAAGGCCTGACTGAAGGTTAGAAGAGTTGGATTTCACCGACTTTATCCCCATGGCAATTTAGCTGCAACAACGCGTTTCAATCCCGACGCTGCCTTTTGCCTTGCGAGGTTTTGCTGATGAACATGCCCGAAAACGCCCCTTCGTCCCTGGCCAGCCAACTGAAGTTGGATGCTCACTGGATGCCTTACACCGCCAACCGCAACTTCCAACGTGACCCGCGTCTGATCGTGGCGGCCGAAGGCAGTTGGTTGATCGATGATAAGGGCCGCAAGGTGTACGACTCGTTATCGGGCCTGTGGACCTGCGGCGCCGGGCACACACGCAAGGAAATCCAGGAAGCGGTCTCCAAGCAGTTGGGCACCCTGGACTACTCCCCGGGCTTCCAATACGGTCATCCGCTGTCGTTCCAGCTGGCGGAAAAGATTACCGACTTGACCCCAGGCAACCTGAACCACGTGTTTTTCACCGATTCCGGCTCCGAGTGCGCCGACACCGCGGTGAAAATGGTGCGTGCCTACTGGCGCCTGAAGGGCCAGGCCACCAAGACCAAAATGATCGGCCGTGCCCGTGGCTATCACGGTGTGAACATCGCCGGCACCAGCCTGGGTGGCGTCAACGGCAACCGTAAGCTGTTTGGCCAGGGTTTGATGGATGTGGACCACCTGCCGCACACCTTGCTGGCGAGCAATGCTTTTTCCCGTGGCATGCCGGAGCTGGGTGGTATCGCCTTGGCCGATGAGCTGCTCAAGCTGATCGAATTGCACGACGCGTCGAACATCGCTGCGGTGTTCGTTGAGCCGATGGCCGGCTCCGCTGGTGTGCTGGTGCCGCCACAGGGTTACCTCAAGCGTCTGCGTGAGATCTGCGATCAGCACAATATTCTGTTGGTGTTCGACGAAGTGATCACCGGTTTCGGCCGTACCGGCTCGATGTTCGGCGCCGACAGCTTTGGCGTGACCCCGGACCTGATGTGCATCGCCAAGCAAGTCACCAACGGCGCAATCCCAATGGGCGCGGTGATTGCTAGCAGCGAGATCTATCAGACCTTTATGAACCAGGCGACGCCGGAATACGCAGTGGAATTCCCCCACGGCTACACCTACTCGGCGCACCCGGTTGCTTGCGCTGCGGGCCTTGCGGCATTGGACTTGTTGCAGAAAGAAAACCTGGTGCAGAGCGTAGCCGAAGTCGCCCCGCACTTTGAGAATGCACTGCACGGTTTGAAGGGCAGCAAAAACGTGATCGATATTCGTAACTACGGCTTGGCCGGTGCGATCCAGATTGCCCCGCGTGACGGTGATGCCATCGTGCGTCCATTCGAGGCTGGCATGGCCTTGTGGAAAGCCGGCTTCTACGTGCGCTTTGGCGGCGACACGTTGCAGTTCGGGCCAACCTTCAACAGCAAGCCGCAGGACCTGGATCGTCTGTTTGACGTGGTCGGCGAAGTGCTGAACAAGATCGACTGATTTCTCCTTCTATATAGAACAACTTTTCAGGAGCCCTGCATGAGCCTTATCCAACATTTGATCAATGGCCAGTTGGTCAGTGAGTCCGGCCGCACCGCCGACGTGTACAACCCGTCCACCGGCCAGGTGATTCACCAGGTGCCGTTGGCCAGCCGTGAAACCATTCAAAGTGCTATCGACTCAGCCAAGGCGGCGTTCCCTGCCTGGCGTAACACCCCGCCGGCCAAGCGTGCCCAGGTGATGTTTCGTTTCAAGCAATTGCTGGAGCAGAACGAAGCACGTATCTCGCAGTTGATCAGTGAAGAACACGGCAAGACCTTGGAAGACGCCGCGGGCGAGTTGAAGCGTGGCATCGAGAACGTGGAGTACGCGTGCTCGGCGCCGGAGATTCTCAAAGGCGAGTACAGCCGTAACGTGGGGCCGAACATTGATGCGTGGTCGGACTTCCAGCCGTTGGGCGTGGTGGCCGGTATTACGCCGTTCAACTTCCCTGCCATGGTACCGCTGTGGATGTACCCGCTGGCGATCGTCTGCGGTAACTGTTTCATCCTGAAACCTTCGGAACGTGATCCAAGCTCTACGCTGCTGATTGCGCAGTTGTTGCAGGAAGCTGGTTTGCCGAAAGGTGTGTTGAGCGTGGTGCACGGTGACAAGGGCGCGGTGGATGCGCTGATCGAAGCGCCGGAAGTCAAAGCGCTGAGCTTTGTGGGATCGACGCCGATTGCCGAATACATCTATTGCGAAGCGACCAAGCGCGGCAAGCGCGTGCAGGCACTGGGCGGGGCGAAGAACCATGCGGTGCTGATGCCGGATGCGGACTTGGATAACGCCGTGAGTGCCTTGATGGGCGCGGCCTATGGTTCGTGCGGTGAGCGTTGCATGGCGATTTCGGTCGCCGTATGCGTAGGCGATCAGGTGGCGGATGCATTGATCGCCAAGCTAGTGCCGCAGGTCAAGGCGTTGAAAATTGGCGCGGGCACATCCTGTGGTCTGGATATGGGGCCGTTGGTGACGGGCCAGGCGCGGGATAAGGTCAGTGGCTATATAGAAGACGGCGTAGCGTCGGGCGCTGAGCTTGTGGTGGATGGTCGTGGGTTGAGTATTGCGGGCCATGAAGAAGGTTTCTTCCTGGGTGGCAGCCTGTTCGACCGCGTGACCCCGCAGATGCGTATCTATAAAGAAGAGATCTTTGGTCCGGTGCTGTGTGTGGTGCGGGTGAGCAGCCTGGAAGCGGCGATGCAGCTGATCAATGATCACGAATACGGTAACGGTACGTGCATCTTTACCCGTGACGGGGAGGCGGCGCGTCTGTTCTGTGACGAGATTGAAGTGGGTATGGTTGGTGTGAACGTTCCACTGCCGGTGCCGGTGGCGTATCACAGCTTTGGTGGCTGGAAGCGTTCGCTGTTTGGCGACTTACATGCCTACGGGCCGGACGGGGTGCGTTTCTATACCCGTCGTAAGGCGATCACCCAGCGCTGGCCGCAACGGGCCAGCCATGAAGCGTCGCAGTTTGCCTTTCCTAGCTTGTAAGGCGTTGTAGTTGAAAGCCGGCCCCTTGGGGCCGGCTTTTGCGTTTCTGGGGGGGGGGGTGACCGATATGACAGAAATGTGAAAAAAGGTGTTGACGGCAGATTCTGGAAGTCTATAATTCGCCCCACTTCCGGCGCAGTCGAAACGGAAAACTCCTTGGTAAACAAAGAGTTATGCAGAATTCGACAGCGGCTTGCTTCAGTTCGTCGAAGCCCAGAAGGAGTTGGTAGAGCAGTGTTGTTTGGCTCTATTAACGTTTCGATCTTCTCGGTCGAAAGCGGAGAAAAAGAGGTGTTGACAGCAGCGTGTAACGCTGTAGAATTCGCCTCCCGCTAACGAGAGATCGGGAGCGCAAGTGGTTGAAGTTGTTGAAGAAATCTTCGAAAACTTCTGAAAATAATCACTTGACAGCAAATGAGGCTGCTGTAGAATGCGCGCCTCGGTTGAGACGAAAGATCTTAACCAACCGCTCTTTAACAACTGAATCAAGCAATTCGTGTGGGTGCTTGTGGAGTCAGACTGATAGTCAACAAGATTATCAGCATCACAAGTTACTCCGCGAGAAATCAAAGATGTAACCAACGATTGCTGAGCCAAGTTTAGGGTTTCTTAAAAACCCAAAGATGTTTGAACTGAAGAGTTTGATCATGGCTCAGATTGAACGCTGGCGGCAGGCCTAACACATGCAAGTCGAGCGGTAGAGAGAAGCTTGCTTCTCTTGAGAGCGGCGGACGGGTGAGTAATGCCTAGGAATCTGCCTGGTAGTGGGGGATAACGTTCGGAAACGGACGCTAATACCGCATACGTCCTACGGGAGAAAGCAGGGGACCTTCGGGCCTTGCGCTATCAGATGAGCCTAGGTCGGATTAGCTAGTTGGTGAGGTAATGGCTCACCAAGGCTACGATCCGTAACTGGTCTGAGAGGATGATCAGTCACACTGGAACTGAGACACGGTCCAGACTCCTACGGGAGGCAGCAGTGGGGAATATTGGACAATGGGCGAAAGCCTGATCCAGCCATGCCGCGTGTGTGAAGAAGGTCTTCGGATTGTAAAGCACTTTAAGTTGGGAGGAAGAGCAGTTACCTAATACGTGATTGTTTTGACGTTACCGACAGAATAAGCACCGGCTAACTCTGTGCCAGCAGCCGCGGTAATACAGAGGGTGCAAGCGTTAATCGGAATTACTGGGCGTAAAGCGCGCGTAGGTGGTTTGTTAAGTTGGATGTGAAATCCCCGGGCTCAACCTGGGAACTGCATTCAAAACTGACTGACTAGAGTATGGTAGAGGGTGGTGGAATTTCCTGTGTAGCGGTGAAATGCGTAGATATAGGAAGGAACACCAGTGGCGAAGGCGACCACCTGGACTAATACTGACACTGAGGTGCGAAAGCGTGGGGAGCAAACAGGATTAGATACCCTGGTAGTCCACGCCGTAAACGATGTCAACTAGCCGTTGGGAGCCTTGAGCTCTTAGTGGCGCAGCTAACGCATTAAGTTGACCGCCTGGGGAGTACGGCCGCAAGGTTAAAACTCAAATGAATTGACGGGGGCCCGCACAAGCGGTGGAGCATGTGGTTTAATTCGAAGCAACGCGAAGAACCTTACCAGGCCTTGACATCCAATGAACTTTCTAGAGATAGATTGGTGCCTTCGGGAACATTGAGACAGGTGCTGCATGGCTGTCGTCAGCTCGTGTCGTGAGATGTTGGGTTAAGTCCCGTAACGAGCGCAACCCTTGTCCTTAGTTACCAGCACGTAATGGTGGGCACTCTAAGGAGACTGCCGGTGACAAACCGGAGGAAGGTGGGGATGACGTCAAGTCATCATGGCCCTTACGGCCTGGGCTACACACGTGCTACAATGGTCGGTACAGAGGGTTGCCAAGCCGCGAGGTGGAGCTAATCCCACAAAACCGATCGTAGTCCGGATCGCAGTCTGCAACTCGACTGCGTGAAGTCGGAATCGCTAGTAATCGCGAATCAGAATGTCGCGGTGAATACGTTCCCGGGCCTTGTACACACCGCCCGTCACACCATGGGAGTGGGTTGCACCAGAAGTAGCTAGTCTAACCTTCGGGAGGACGGTTACCACGGTGTGATTCATGACTGGGGTGAAGTCGTAACAAGGTAGCCGTAGGGGAACCTGCGGCTGGATCACCTCCTTAATCGACGACATCAGCTGCTCCATAAGTTCCCACACGAATTGCTTGATTCATTGAAGAAGACGATAAGAAGCAGCCCGAAATTGGGTCTGTAGCTCAGTTGGTTAGAGCGCACCCCTGATAAGGGTGAGGTCGGCAGTTCGAATCTGCCCAGACCCACCAATTTTGTGTGGGAAACGCCTGTAGAAATACGGGGCCATAGCTCAGCTGGGAGAGCGCCTGCCTTGCACGCAGGAGGTCAACGGTTCGATCCCGTTTGGCTCCACCACTACTGCTTCTGAAAGTTTTGAAAGCTTAGAAATGAGCATTCCATCGAGGTGATGGTGAATGTTGATTTCTAGTCTTTGATTAGATCGTTCTTTAAAAATTTGGGTATGTGATAGAAAGATAGACTGAACGTTACTTTCACTGGTAACGGATCAGGCTAAGGTAAAATTTGTGAGTTACTCGTAATTGAGTATTATCGAATTTTCGGCGAATGTTGTCTTCACAGTATAACCAGATTGCTTGGGGTTATATGGTCAAGTGAAGAAGCGCATACGGTGGATGCCTTGGCAGTCAGAGGCGATGAAAGACGTGGTAGCCTGCGAAAAGCTTCGGGGAGTCGGCAAACAGACTTTGATCCGGAGATGTCTGAATGGGGGAACCCAGCCATCATAAGATGGTTACCTTACACTGAATACATAGGTGTAAGGGGCGAACCAGGGGAACTGAAACATCTAAGTACCCTGAGGAAAAGAAATCAACCGAGATTCCCTTAGTAGTGGCGAGCGAACGGGGACTAGCCCTTAAGTGGCTTTGAGATTAGCGGAACGCTCTGGAAAGTGCGGCCATAGTGGGTGATAGCCCTGTACGCGAAAATCTCTTAGTCATGAAATCGAGTAGGACGGAGCACGAGAAACTTTGTCTGAATATGGGGGGACCATCCTCCAAGGCTAAATACTACTGACTGACCGATAGTGAACTAGTACCGTGAGGGAAAGGCGAAAAGAACCCCGGAGAGGGGAGTGAAATAGATCCTGAAACCGTATGCGTACAAGCAGTGGGAGCCCACTTTGTTGGGTGACTGCGTACCTTTTGTATAATGGGTCAGCGACTTATTTTCAGTGGCGAGCTTAACCGAATAGGGGAGGCGTAGCGAAAGCGAGTCTTAATAGGGCGTCTAGTCGCTGGGAATAGACCCGAAACCGGGCGATCTATCCATGGGCAGGTTGAAGGTTGGGTAACACTAACTGGAGGACCGAACCGACTACCGTTGAAAAGTTAGCGGATGACCTGTGGATCGGAGTGAAAGGCTAATCAAGCTCGGAGATAGCTGGTTCTCCTCGAAAGCTATTTAGGTAGCGCCTCATGTATCACTGTAGGGGGTAGAGCACTGTTTCGGCTAGGGGGTCATCCCGACTTACCAAACCGATGCAAACTCCGAATACCTACAAGTGCCGAGCATGGGAGACACACGGCGGGTGCTAACGTCCGTCGTGAAAAGGGAAACAACCCAGACCGTCAGCTAAGGTCCCAAAGTTATGGTTAAGTGGGAAACGATGTGGGAAGGCTTAGACAGCTAGGAGGTTGGCTTAGAAGCAGCCACCCTTTAAAGAAAGCGTAATAGCTCACTAGTCGAGTCGGCCTGCGCGGAAGATGTAACGGGGCTCAAACCATACACCGAAGCTACGGGTATCACTTAGGTGATGCGGTAGAGGAGCGTTCTGTAAGCCTGTGAAGGTGAGTTGAGAAGCTTGCTGGAGGTATCAGAAGTGCGAATGCTGACATGAGTAACGACAATGGGTGTGAAAAACACCCACGCCGAAAGACCAAGGTTTCCTGCGCAACGTTAATCGACGCAGGGTTAGTCGGTCCCTAAGGCGAGGCTGAAAAGCGTAGTCGATGGAAAACAGGTTAATATTCCTGTACTTCTGGTTATTGCGATGGAGGGACGGAGAAGGCTAGGCCAGCTTGGCGTTGGTTGTCCAAGTTTAAGGTGGTAGGCTGGAATCTTAGGTAAATCCGGGATTCTAAGGCCGAGAGCTGATGACGAGTTAACTTTTAGTTAACGAAGTGGTTGATGCCATGCTTCCAAGAAAAGCTTCTAAGCTTCAGGTAACCAGGAACCGTACCCCAAACCGACACAGGTGGTTGGGTAGAGAATACCAAGGCGCTTGAGAGAACTCGGGTGAAGGAACTAGGCAAAATGGCACCGTAACTTCGGGAGAAGGTGCGCCGGTGAGGGTGAAGGACTTGCTCCGTAAGCTCATGCCGGTCGAAGATACCAGGCCGCTGCGACTGTTTATTAAAAACACAGCACTCTGCAAACACGAAAGTGGACGTATAGGGTGTGACGCCTGCCCGGTGCCGGAAGGTTAATTGATGGGGTTAGCTAACGCGAAGCTCTTGATCGAAGCCCCGGTAAACGGCGGCCGTAACTATAACGGTCCTAAGGTAGCGAAATTCCTTGTCGGGTAAGTTCCGACCTGCACGAATGGCGTAACGATGGCGGCGCTGTCTCCACCCGAGACTCAGTGAAATTGAAATCGCTGTGAAGATGCAGTGTATCCGCGGCTAGACGGAAAGACCCCGTGAACCTTTACTATAGCTTTGCACTGGACTTTGAATTTGCTTGTGTAGGATAGGTGGGAGGCTTTGAAGCGTGGACGCCAGTTCGCGTGGAGCCAACCTTGAAATACCACCCTGGCAACTTTGAGGTTCTAACTCAGGTCCGTTATCCGGATCGAGGACAGTGTATGGTGGGTAGTTTGACTGGGGCGGTCTCCTCCTAAAGAGTAACGGAGGAGTACGAAGGTGCGCTCAGACCGGTCGGAAATCGGTCGTAGAGTATAAAGGCAAAAGCGCGCTTGACTGCGAGACAGACACGTCGAGCAGGTACGAAAGTAGGTCTTAGTGATCCGGTGGTTCTGTATGGAAGGGCCATCGCTCAACGGATAAAAGGTACTCCGGGGATAACAGGCTGATACCGCCCAAGAGTTCATATCGACGGCGGTGTTTGGCACCTCGATGTCGGCTCATCACATCCTGGGGCTGAAGCCGGTCCCAAGGGTATGGCTGTTCGCCATTTAAAGTGGTACGCGAGCTGGGTTTAGAACGTCGTGAGACAGTTCGGTCCCTATCTGCCGTGGACGTTTGAGATTTGAGAGGGGCTGCTCCTAGTACGAGAGGACCGGAGTGGACGAACCTCTGGTGTTCCGGTTGTCACGCCAGTGGCATTGCCGGGTAGCTATGTTCGGAATAGATAACCGCTGAAAGCATCTAAGCGGGAAACTAGCCTCAAGATGAGATCTCACTGGGACCTTGAGTCCCCTGAAGGGCCGTCGAAGACTACGACGTTGATAGGTTGGGTGTGTAAGCGCTGTGAGGCGTTGAGCTAACCAATACTAATTGCCCGTGAGGCTTGACCATATAACACCCAAGCAATTTGACTACTTCGGACTTGGAAACAAGTAGAGGCATCAGATTGCGGTGTGTGAAGACGATAGAACCGAAAGTTCGATCTCACAAAACACCGAAAGCTATCACATACCCAATTTGCTGAAGCGAGGCCATAAGGTCACGACTCAGTACCCGAATTTCTTGACGACCATAGAGCATTGGAACCACCTGATCCCATCCCGAACTCAGCAGTGAAACGATGCATCGCCGATGGTAGTGTGGGGTTTCCCCATGTGAGAGTAGGTCATCGTCAAGATTAAATTCCAGAACCCCTGTTTGCTAACGCAAACAGGGGTTTTGTTTTGGGCGGTCGGAAAGTGTAGAGGCAAGTTTGCTCGCCAAGCACGTTAACGTTAAGCGGCCAACTGATACTAAGCATCACCTAAGTGCCCCTCCGTTCTTGCATCTCAAATCCACCAATACCTCCCGACAAAATTGCACAGTTATTTCTGAACCAGACCACTAGAATAGGAACCTACCTTTTTTAGAGCTCGAGCCCTATCTATGCCCGATCCGGTTGATACCCTCGAGGTGTCGGACTTACCACTGGAGGATCTGGTGGCATGCCATGAGTGCGACTTGCTGATGCGCAAGCCCATACTCGCCCTCGGTGAAAAAGCCCAATGCCCACGCTGCGGTTACGAGCTCTATGCTCACCGCCACAACGTCGTTGAGCGCAGCCTCGCCTTGGTGCTGGCAGCGCTATTGCTGTACATCCCCGCGAACTTTTTACCCATCATGCAGCTCAATCTACTCGGGCAGTCCTCAGACGACACCGTGTGGAGCGGCGTTATCGGCCTGTTTGATACCGGTATGCAAAGTGTCGCGGCCGTAGTGTTTCTGTGCAGCATGGGCATCCCGCTGCTCAAATTGCTCTGCCAATTGGCCGTGCTGCTCAGCATTCGCTGGAAGATCGGCCGCAGTTATGGGCTGCTGCTCTACCGCATTTACCATCACCTCAAGGATTGGGGGATGTTAGAGGTCTACCTGATGGGTGTGCTCGTCGCGATCGTAAAGCTCGCCGACATGGCCTCCATCACCATCGGCCTCGGGCTCATTTGTTTCGTCAGTCTATTAATCGTTCAGGTACTGCTTGAGGTGGTGATGTCGCCCCACCAGATCTGGCAGGCGTTGTCAGGAGAGGATGATCATGCGGGCGATTGATGCGGGCATTCTGATTTGTACTGAATGCCACGAGTTGAACAAGCAGAAGACCGATACTGATGAGCAGCTCTGCACCCGTTGCGGCGCGCTGATCCATGCCCGTCGCCCCAACAGCCTCACGCGTACCTGGGCGTTGCTGATCACGGCGGCGATCTTGTATATCCCCGCCAATCTATTACCAATTATGACCGTCAACTCCCTTGGCCAGGGCGAACCCAGTACCATCATGGCCGGCGTGATCCAGCTGGTTCAGCACGGCATGTTCCCCATCGCTGCGGTGGTGTTTATCGCCAGTATCCTGGTGCCGACGTTCAAGCTGGTAGGCATTGGCCTGCTGCTGTTCTCGGTGCAGCGTCACCAACCGCTGTCCGCGCAACAACGCATTATCATGTACCGCTTTATCGAATTCATTGGCCGCTGGTCCATGCTGGATATCTTCGTGATCGCCATCCTGGTTGCGGTTGTTAACTTTGGGCGACTTGCCAGTGTCGAGGCCAATCTCGGTGCTGCAGCGTTCGCCAGTGTGGTGATCTTGACGATGCTTGCCGCAGTAACTTTTGATCCCCGACTGATTTGGGACAACACGGAGTCGGACGACGACCATGAGTGATTTGCCAAAAGCTAAAACCCGCCCAGCCTCCAACTGGTCGGCCATTTGGGTGTTGCCCTTGATTGCCCTGATCATCGGCGGCTGGCTCGGATGGCGTGCTTATTCCCAGCAAGGCATCGAGATCCAGGTGCGCTTTGAAAGTGGCGAAGGTATCCAGGTCAACAAGACCGAAGTGGTTTACAAAGGCATGACCGTCGGCAAGGTCAAGACCCTGGCGCTGGACGATGAGGGCAGCAATCGCGGGGTGATCGCCACCGTTGAGATGAACAAGGATGTCGAGCAATACCTCAAGACCAATACGCGTTTCTGGCTGGTCAAACCCAGCGTCAGCCTTGCCGGTATCACCGGCTTGGAAACCCTGGTCTCGGGTAACTACATTGCCGCCAGCCCAGGCGACGGTGAGCCGACTCGCAAGTTCAAGGCCCTCTCCGAAGAGCCGCCTTTATCTGATGCCAAGCCCGGCTTGCACCTGACCATCAAAGCCGATCGCCTCGGCTCGCTGAATCGTGGCAGCCCGGTGTTCTACAAGCAGATCCAGGTCGGCCAGGTCAAAAGCTATCTGCTGTCCGAAGACCAGAGCACCGTCGAAATCAAGGTCTACATCGAACCGACCTACGCCAGCCTGGTGCGCAAACATACGCGTTTCTGGAACGCCAGCGGCATCAGCATCGACGCCAACCTCTCCGGCGTCAAAGTGCGCAGTGAATCCCTTTCCAGCATCGTCGCCGGCGGCATCGCTTTCGCCACACCGGAGAATCGCAAGGACAGCCCGCCAACCGACCCGAGCCTGCCGTTCCGCTTGTACGAAGACTTTGACGCTGCCGCCGCCGGTATCAAGGTCAAGGTCAAACTCACCGACTTCGAAGGCCTGCAGGCTGGGCGCACCCCGGTCATGTACAAAGGCATTCAGGTCGGTAGCCTGAAAACCCTGAAGATCGACCCGGACCTGTCCAGCGCCAATGCCGAGCTGACCCTCGACCCACTCGCCGAAGACTACCTGGTGCAAGACACCCAGTTCTGGGTGGTCAAGCCGTCCATCTCCCTGGCCGGTATCACTGGCCTGGAAGCCTTGGTCAAAGGTAACTACATCGCCATTCGCCCCGGTGACAAAGGCAGCGCACCACAACGTGAGTTCGTTGCCCGGGCCAAGGCGCCACCGCTGGACCTGCGTTCCCCAGGCCTGCACATGGTGCTCTTCACCGATAACCTCGGCTCGCTGGATGTCGGCAGCCCGATCCTCTACAAGCAGGTCAAGGTCGGTTCGGTGCAGAGCTACCAGTTCTCGCGCAAGAACAAGCAACTGGTGATCGGCGTTCACATCGAGAAGGAATATGAAAACCTGGTCAACGGTTCGACACGCTTTTGGAATGCCAGCGGTGTCACGCTGACGGGCGGGCTCACCGGCGGCATCCAAGTGAAAAGTGAATCCCTGGCCAGCCTGATGGCCGGCGGTATCGCCTTCGAAACCCCGGAACCGAACGTGCCGCTGAAAAAACGTATTCCGCGCTTCCGTCTGTTTGCTGATCGCGAGGCTGCCAATCAACACGGCACCTTGGTAACCATCAAGGTTGATCGTGCCGACGGTTTGCGCCCCGGCACGCCGGTACGCTTCAAAGGCCTGGACGTGGGCAAGATCGAGAGCGTCGACCTGAGTGCCGACATGCAGTCGGTGTTGCTCAGCGCGCGCATCACCCAAGTGGCTGACCGGATCGCACGCACCGGCAGCCAGTTCTGGGTGGTCAAGCCAGAACTGGGCCTGATGAAAACCTCGAACCTGGAAACCCTGGTCACCGGCCAATACATCGAAGTACAGCCCTCCGCGAAAAACGCCGGGCCACAAAAAAGCTTCGTTGCGTTGGATAAGCCACCCGAGGCGGTCCATCAGGAGGAAGGCTTGAGCCTGGTGCTCAGCGCTGCACGCCGTGGCTCGCTGAAGGAAGGCGTCCCCGTCACCTACCGCGAAGTCACGGTCGGCAAAGTCACCGGCTACGAGCTGGGCCAGACCGCCGACCGCGTACTGATCCATATCCTGATTGAGCCCAAGTACGCGCCACTGGTACGCAGCGGCAGCCGCTTCTGGAACACCAGCGGCTTCGGGCTCGACTTCGGCCTGTTCAAAGGCGCGACGGTACGTACCGAGTCCCTGGAGACCCTGGTCGCGGGCGGCATCGCCTTCGCTACGCCAGATGGCGAGCGCATGGGCAACACTGCACGGCCGCAGCAAACCTTCCCGCTGTTCGACAAGTTTGAAGATGAATGGCTGACGTGGGCGCCTAAAATCCCGCTCGGCAAATAAACCGAGGCGCGGCCATCGCGGGCAAGCCCGGCTCCCACATTCAACCGCATTTAACTTTTAGGAATGCGCTCACCTGTGGGAGCGGGCTTGCCCGCGAAGAGGCCGTAACAGGCGACAAAAAAGGCCCCTGGATTCTCACCCAGGGGCCTTTTTGCATTTCAGTTCAACCGATCAAACCTCATCCAACTCCGGCTCATCCGCCTGCACATTCACCGTAGCCTTTACTGCATCGTGACGACGGATGTACTTCCAGTCCGCCTCATCAATGTAGATGCCATTCGGCCCGCTGCCGCCTTCCAGGTCGATCGCCACTTGGGCGGACACCTGCGGCTTCACACTGGCCAGAATCGGCACGAAGCCCAACTGCAAGCTGGTTTCCAGCAGCGCCGCCTGGTTCTTCTCATCGATGTCCGCCGCCTCGTCGAGGTAGTACGGCAAACGCACACGCCCGGCCTGATCACGGTCCATCAAGTGCAGCAACAAGTACATGTTGGTCAGCGCTTTGATGGTCATGGTGGTGCCGTTGGACGCCGCACCGTCGATGTCGGTGTGAATCACCGGCTGGCCATGCACCTTGGTGATCTCGAACGCCAGCTCGAACAAGTCCTTGAGGCCCAACTGGTTATGGTTGGCCGCCACCAGGCGCGCGAGGTATTCCTTGGCCTCTTCGTTCTTGTTGTCCTGCTCGGCGCTCTGGCTTAAGTCGAACACCGACAGGGTTTCGCCTTCTTCATACTGACCGGCACTGTGGATGATCTGGTCGATATGCTTGAGGGCTTCCTTGTTCGGCGCCAGCACGATGCGGAAGCTTTGCAGGTTGGACACCTGGCGCTTGTTGATCTCGCGGTTGAACAAGGCCAACTGGTGTTCCAGGCTGTCGTAGTCGCTGCGGATATTGCGCAGGGTCCGCGCGATGTCGGTCACCGCCGCACGGCGTGCCTTGCCGAGTGTCAGGGCTTCATCGGTACGGTGTGCATAGGCGTTGATCAGCAGGTGCAGGCGACGCTCCATATCATCTTCACTGTCGAACTTGGCCACGCCTTTGAGGCGCACCTGTGCATACAGTGCGTCGATCTGGCCATCGGCGCGCAGCAAACCTTGCCAGCTGTCCTGATAGTCATTGAGCAGCGGCAGCAGATTGTCCATGGAGTCGTCGACCGGGTCCATGAACGGCGTGCCGAACGGCAAGTCTGCCGGCAGCAACTGGCGACGGCGCAGCGCGTCATCCAGCGTGCGTTGCTTGGCTTCCATATCGCCGATCTGACGCCCAACCAATTGCAGCTTGGCCGACAGTTGCTGCACACGTTCGGTGAAGGCATCACTGGAGCGCTTCAACTCATCCTGCGCGGCTTCCATCTGCGCCAGGTTTTCCAGCTTCTCGCCTTCTTCGGCGCTCAAGGTCTGCGCACGACGGAAGTCTTCCAGCGCTTTCTGCGCATCCAGCACTTGCTGGTACAGCGCTTCGGTCTGGGTCTTGCTCGCCGCACGGTCAGAAGCTACAGCCTGCTGCGTCTTGAGCTGCTTGAGTTCTTTTTCCAGGCGCTCTTTCTGGTCGCGCAACGCCGCGCGATCCGCCAAGGCCTGCAACGCAGGTGGCTCGATGTGGGAAATGTCGATGGACAGCCCCGGCACTTCAAAATGCTCACCTTTGAAGCCATCAAGGATCTGCTCCAGGGATTTCACCCACTGGCCGTCCTCGTCCAGCGTGATGCCATGCTCGCCCAATGGCAGGCTGAACAACGAACTGTTGAACAAACGCATCAGACGCTCGACATCCTGCTGCGAAAACTCCTCGTGCAGTTTGGCGTAGCTGTTGTTGTCTGCGTGGTCGAGCTGTTGCTTGACCGACTTCAGGCGCTTTTCCAGGTCGCGCAGACGCTCGTCCAAGTCCTCGGCGCTGAACTGCCGGGACTGTGCCAACGCACCTGCCAACTCATCGTGGGCATCCTTGGCGGCCAGCAGTTGCTGCTCCAGCACCTTGACGTCATCCACCAGCGCAAAGCGATGCTTGAGCACCGACAGCTCGCCCAACCAACGCTGAATGCCACTGATTTCCCGCTCCAGGCGCATCAGCTCCTGGGTGCCGCCGCGCTGATCGTTTTGCAGCGCGTCCTGTTCATTGCGGTAGTGCTCGGCCTGGATGGTCAGCTCTTCCTTGCGCGCACTGGCGTAGTCCGACCAGGTGCCCAGCAACGAGTCCAGCAATGGCGACAGGCGATGCAATTTGCCGCGCAACGTGTCGCGCTGGCGAACGCCATTGGCCAGGGCTTCAACCAACGGGCCGGCAGCCACCAGCGAGTTGTAGTCCTGCTCCATGCGCCGCACATCGCGGAAGGCTTCTTCGCACGCGGCGATGTAATCGACACTGCCGGAACGCAGGCTGTGTTCGAAGGCATCCAGGAACAATTGCTTGAGTTTGGCCGCGGTGATTTCGCGCATGTGCAGCAGGTTGATAAACAGTGCGCGAAAGGTCTTCAGACTCTGCTCGCTGGTGGAGCGCAGCGGAATCAGGGTCAGGTCCAGCGGGATCGACGTGTGGCCGCCCACCAGCAAACGGCGCAGTTCATCCGGCTTGAGTTCGTAGGCTTTCAGGCCTTCGCGCTCAAGGTTGGTGAACAGCTCTTTCTGGCGCAGGCAGGTGTCGTTTTTCTGGTAGTGGGCCAAATCCAGCTTGCCGGCATAGGCAAAGAACTGGTGACCAAAACCACCGCCGGGGCCACGCCCGACCACGCCGATCACGTGCGGGCCGTGGGGCAGCGAGACTTCCACGAGGATGTAGCTGGTGTCGGTGGCAAAGTAGAAGCGCCGCGATTGCTCCAGGGTGTACTTGCCGAAACTCATGTCCGACATGCGCGCCAGAATCGGGAATTGCAGGGCGTTGATCGACGCGGATTTACCCAGGTTGTTCGCGCCATACACCGACAGCGGCTCTTCCAGCGGGAACAGGCCCAAACTGTAACCGGCGGTGTTCAATAGGGCGAAGCGGCGGATGCCGTAGCGTTCCTTACTCATGCATCGGTCTCCTGTTCTTCGGCAATGGCGCGGGCCATCGCGTCTTCTTCGCTTTCTTCTTCGAAGTCACTCAAATCCAGCGGGTCATCGGTCTTCAGCAGTTTCTCGTCGCTGTCTTCGTCGATGATCACCGGCGCCGGCAATGGCAACACGCTGTGCACGCTGGCCGCGAGGTCACGGTCTTGCTGCACCGACAGGCACACGTCGAGGAAACGGTGCATCGGCGGCAAGAAGCGGTACACGCCGTTGTCTTCGCTGGCAAAGCCCAGTTGGGTCATGCGGCGCATGATCTTTTCTTCGAGTTCTTCCTGGGTCTGCACTTCGGCCTGGATAAACAGGTCGCGGTACTTCTCCAGTAGCGAGGGCAACTCATCGCGGCCCAAGCTGCCACCGTCGAGCACGGCGATCGGGTCGCGGCCTTGGTCGGCCAAATGCTCGACGATGATGAAGGTGAACAGCGCCAGGCGCTGGGCGGTCTTGTTCACCTGCGCGCTGGCGATGGCGGAGTCCGGTACGAAGTAATAGAAACCACGGGTATCGCACACCAGTTCAAAGCCCAGGGCCTTGAACAGCGTGCGGTACTGGTCCTGGAAGTTCGACAATTGCGCGTACAGCTCCGGGTCGCGGCGGCTGACGTGATAACCCTTGAACAGCTCGCGAAAGATCGGCGCCAGCTGGGACAGTTCGGATAGATCAAGTTGCATTAGGTGTACTCGCAGAATTCTCGGCCGTATCAGAGCCGGCCGGGAGCAGGGCGAATGAGCGCAGGCTGACCTGGTGCTCGTGTGTGTGATAGTCGCGGCGTTCCAGGCGTTCGCGCTTGAAACGTTTCTCGCGTGAGAGTCGCGAGAACCAGTACAGCAATTCGTCGGTGGCGCCGTCCGGTTCCTGCTCCAGCAGCCAAGTCATCAGGTCCGGCATCGGCAGTGCATCTTCGCAGCGCTCGAGCATTTCCTTGACCGTGCGCGGTGCACGCTGGGCTTCGCCCTTGTGGGATTTGTGCGCCTTGGGGAAACGCGCCGGTTTCGGCTCGAAATTCGCCAGGGCATACACATAGGCCTCGACCTGGCTGGCACTGCCGAGGAAGGTGCTTTGCGGCCGGGTGAACATCGGCATCGCCGCCTGCGGCACCGCGTCCAGGCCTTTACGGCGAATGGCCGACAAGGCCAACGCCGCACCACGGGTCACGGCGTTGTGCCGGCGTGCTTCTTCACGCAGCGGCAACAGCAGTTCGCGGGCGTGACGCAAGGTCAGCTGGGCGCTGGTCTGCATTTCGAGGATGCGCGCGTGGGTACGCAGCAGCATGTCATCGTCCACCAGGTGGCCGAGGCGCTGCTGTTCGGTAAGCATGCGCAGCAGCACGTTCTCGACCTTGCGCACGCCTTGCTCGAAGGCACCGTCGGCGTTCACCAGTTGGATCATCGGTTCGACGTATTCGTCCCACGTCGCCAGGACCTCGGCGTAACGCTGGCGCAATGGGATCTGCCGGTCGCTGGTCTTGGCGCGGTCGGCCACGGCGGCGAGGGCTTGTTCGTCGTTGGCGAGCTTTTTCAGCACGTCGCGTACGCGCATATCCAGCAGGCGCAGTTGACGGGCCAGGTCGTGGCCATCGCGGATGTCGAAGGCGTCCTGGATATAACCGGCCAGGCGCTCAAGGTGGCGCAGGTAGGCTTCGATTTCCAGGCACAGGCCAAGCCGGTGCTCCTTGCGAAGATAAGCGAGGAAGTCGTGGATCTGTGCGTTGAGCTCGAAACGGTTCGGGCTCTTGGCGACAGGCACCAGGATATCCAGGCGAATCCACACGTCCAGCAGGCTGGTGATGTCCTGGGGCGTGCTGTCCAGTTGTTGGGCGGCCAATTGCGCGCGCAGCTCGCCCAGGCTCAAGGTGCCTTGGTCGAAGTGTTCGCACAGTGGCTCAAGTAAGGCCCAGTGTTCGGCGAGGGCGCGCAGGACGCGCTTGGGTTCGATCATGGAATGGCCGGCTGGTTGGCGATTAAAAGTCGCGATTGTACTGCATCAGGCGCGGGATTTATCCACAGCCGGTCAGTGCGCAGTGGGCGATTGTTACCGAACAGCGGTAGAATCCCCGCTCTTTACTTATCCACAAGTGGCCGAGCTGTGCTTATCGAGTCCCGACGTCGCGCTTACTTGACCGCCATGCAGGTGGTCAACTGGCTGCCCCGCACCGAACTGCCGTTCGCCGCCCCGTCGCGGCCCGAGCTGCTGCAAGCGCTTGAGCCCTCTGAGGCGTTCGAAGTTTCGGGGGAGGAGGCCGCCGCACCGGTGGCGGTGGTCAAGCCCGTCCCCGAGGCGCGTCCTGCCGTCGAGCGGGCGAAGATTGAAGTGCCGCGCCCCTCTGCGATGGTCAAGCCTGCAGTGGTTGAAGAGCCCGCGCCGGTCGCCAAGGCCCCGGTGGTGCCGCCGCCGCGCTTTGCCCTGCAATTGTTGCGCGCCGGGCGTTGCCTACTGCTGGTGGAATTGCCCACCGGCGAGCGTTTCCAGACCCGCGACCCGGCTTACATGCTGCTCAAAGACATGCTGCGCGCCGCCGGCCTGCCCGACAGCCCGCAAATTGTCGGCGACCCGGTGCGCTGGCCGCTGCTGGTGCGCGGCACCATGGACCAGGGCCCGGAAGCCGCGCGGGATTTTGTACAAGGTTTTGTTTCGGCACGCCTGGAAGACGAACCCTGCGTGTGCCTGTGGCTGATCGGCCTGCCCGCCGTGCGGTTTGCCGGCGAAGCGAATGCCGAAGCCTGGTACCGCGAACTGCAGGTCGAAGGCCTGGGCTCGGTGTGGGCCCTGCCGGGCCTTGAATTATTAATGGAAGAGCCACAGCGTAAGGCTGATGTCTGGCAAGCCATGCGCCGGCTGATGGCGCGCTGGAAAAGTACCGATGAGTGAAGCTTTATCCTTCCGCCCGATGACCGAGGCGGACCTCGACGCTGTACTGAAGATCGAATACGCGGCGTTCAGCCATCCCTGGACCCGTGGGATTTTTCTCGATGGGTTGGGCAAATACCAGATCTGGCTGATGTTCGAGGGCGAGCAGCAGGTGGGGCATGGTGTGGTGCAAATCATCCTCGATGAGGCGCATTTGCTGAACATCACCGTCAAACCGGAAAACCAGGGCCGTGGCCTTGGCCTGGCGCTGCTGGAGCACTTGATGTCCCGCGCGTATGCGGCCAGTGCGCGCGAGTGCTTCCTGGAGGTACGTGACAGCAACACCGGCGCGTTCCGCCTGTACGAGCGCTACGGTTTCAACGAAATCGGCCGCCGCCGCGATTACTACCCCGCTGTGGGCGGGCGTGAAGATGCGGTCGTCATGGCCTGCACCCTGATCGACTAAAACGCAGGCATCCCATGTGCAAGCAGGCCCCTGTGGGGGCTGGCTTGTCGAACCGCTGCGAGAGCCTCACCTCGGCCTCACTCGGGCACTGAGGCGCCTGCATCGCGGGCAAGCCCGGCTCCCACAGGGGCAGTGTTCACCGCTGGGCCTGTGGTGCGTCAGCGGTTACCGTCTACGGGATCGATATCGGCCAACTCGGCTTCATCCAGCCCATTCCCGCCGCCGATCTCATCTTCCTCGACGATGCTCAAATCGTAATCCGCCGGGTTGTCTTCACCCGCCTCCTGCGCATCCCGCGCGCCATCCTCATGGATCAGCGTTTCCGGGCTCATATCATCATCGGTGGACTCATGGTCATCCGTCGAAGCACCGGTCATCCCAGCTTCGCGTACCCGTTCGTCGGGCATCAGGTGCTCACGCTCGCGAGCTGGGATTTCATCGCCGATTTCTGCAGTCGGTGTCTCCTCGTCAAAGTCCAGCTCGCGCATCTCGCCCATGCGATCTTCGTTGTCATCAATCGGTTCCGGCTGTGTAGCGCCGTAGGGACGTCGTGATTCAGTCATGGCCAATCCTCATACTGTGGGGCTTATAGTGTGTGGACAGGCACGGCGCCCTAAAAATTCAAGCTAATTACGGCTTGGCGTGACCCGGACGAGCGGTTGTCTGTCACACAGCTGCGCATCATTCCTGAGGCTTTCCCTGATGAACGAACTACAAGACCTGCTTGATAACAACGAACGCTGGGCGGACGCGATCAAACAGGAAGATCCCGAATTCTTCGCCAAGCTCGCCCGCCAGCAAACCCCGGAATACCTGTGGATCGGCTGCTCCGACGCCCGGGTGCCGGCCAACGAGATCGTCGGCATGCTGCCGGGTGATCTGTTTGTGCACCGCAACGTCGCCAACGTGGTGCTGCACACCGACCTCAATTGCCTGTCGGTGATCCAGTACGCGGTCGATGTGCTCAAGGTCAAACACATCCTTGTCACTGGCCACTACGGCTGTGGCGGTGTGCGCGCCTCGATGCAGGACCGCCAGTTCGGCCTGATCGACGGCTGGCTGCGCACCATTCGTGACCTCTACTACGAAAACCGCGACCTGCTGGCCCAACTGCCGACCGAAGAAGAACGCGTGGACCGCCTTTGCGAGCTGAACGTGATTCAGCAGGTGGCCAACGTCGGTCATACCAGCATTGTGCAAAACGCTTGGCACCGTGGGCAGAGTCTGTCGATCCATGGCTGCATCTACGGCATCAAGGACGGTCGTTGGAAGAGCTTGAACACCACCATCAGTGGCTTCGAGCAGTTGCCGCCGCAATACCGCCTACGCCCGTTGGGTGAAGCTTAAAGGCGCGTCTTGTCGTCCCGTTGCTCCAGGAACAGCTTGCCTTCCAGGCTGAACTGTTCCTCCGGGCCTTTGATCCAGCCCCTGCAGTTGGGGCTGCCGCATTGGCAGGCGAACTGGCGGTGCAAGACGTCGCCGGTCTTGGCGTAATCGATGGTCAGCCACGTGCCGGCGGCAATCGGCATGACTGACCAGAGCTCCAGATAGGATGTATCGAGATATACATTTGGATCGCAGGAGTGATGCAGTTGGCCGCAGACCCACGGGTCGTACAGCCGGATGCGTGCCGAGATCTGGAAGGTATGCGGGCGCCGTTCGCTCAAGGCATAGCCGAACACGCGGGCAATGAGTGTGCGGCTGTCGAAGCCCACACGGGCTTTGATGCCGATGACCTCGCCGTGTTTGTCACGTATTACCTCAAATTGCCGGGACGACGGATAGCCGCACTCGGCCAGCGTTGTCGCGAAGGGGTACAGGCAGTCATCGTCCGCACTATTAGCCTTATCCATGGCTTGAGTTTTCATCACTCTCCTGTGGTGGGCTGCATCGACTTGCGAACGGTGTCTGACTGCCAGTCTTGCAGCGAATGGGCCTGGATCAAGACTCGCTGAACACGTCAGCGATTTCTACTGTCAACCTTCACAGTAGAACTCGCTGATTTTTTGTGCGCACTACAGCGCTGGCGCTGTGACTAGGGGGGCTGGGGCGGTGTTCTTGAGCTGTTTCAACTGTGCCTTGATGGCGGGCGTGGCGCATTTTGCGTTGGCCTGCTCCGGGGTCAGGCTGCGCACCGAGGTGTAGAACAACTCACAGGTCTGCTCCTTGCGCGTGACTTGCCAAGTGTTCATGCAGGCCTTGAGCAATACATTCGGGTCGCTGGCGGGTTTTTGCCCCATGCCGGCCTGCCAGCAGGCAGCGCTCAGATCCTGGCCCATCACCTTTAAACCAGCCTCGTCGGCCTTTTGTTCATTGCCGTCATAGGTGGCCGGGTCTGCCGCATACCAGATGTAGCTCGGATGGTTGGCGCCCAGTACCGACACGGTCTTGCCCGCTGCCGGGCTGATTTGCGCCAAGCCCAGCACGCTCACCGTCTGGCCGTACTGTTGCTTGATCCAGCTGCGCACCGGGGCACCGAACGCGACCATCGGCAACGAGCCGTTAGCGCGCAGGCTCAGTTCCTTGACCATGCGTGTCTGATAGTCGGCGAAGTAGCTGTAGACGTTTTCCAGGTCTTTACCCGCGTTGGACGGCGCGGCGATCGGTGCAATATCGATGATGGTCTGGTAAGCCGGTGTTTCGGTGGCCGGGATGCCATTGTCGGTGAGCAAGCTGGCCCATCGGTCAGTGGTGGCCGATTCCAGGTAATCCTGGGCCTGGGTCAGCGAATAGTCAGGCGGGAAGTGCAGCAACTCTATGCTTTTGCGGTGTTCCAGCGCCATGCCCAGCGGCAGGAACAGGTACCAGTTGTAGGCCCACTTGCCGTCGGCGTTGAGTTTGCTGGCGCCTTGGTAGGCAAGGTCAGCGGTATTGAGCAACGTGGTCAAAGGCTGCCCGTAGTGGTCCGGCACGCCGCTGAAGGTGGCTGAGACCTGGCCGTCGTGGGTCTTCACGCTGACCTTGGCACGGCTGTAGCCGTCGCGCTGAAGGCTCTGGTTCAAGTAGTGCTCGGCAGTCTGCTCCAGCGTCCATGGCCGAAAGCAGATCACGTTGCAGTTATTGGGGAACGCGAACAACTGGGTGACGCGTTGCGTGCTGCCCAGTGGTACTTCGATATCGGCCTGTACGACCGCACTGGCCAGCAGTGCGGCCAGGGTGAAGGACAGCCTGGTCGGTTTAAACATAGTTGGTTCCTTGTCAGCGAAAGCCCGTCTGCGCGGGTTGAAAGCCCACCTCCACACAGTAGCGGCTGACCAGGAAAATCGCGTGTTAAATCGCCAGGCGTGTCGCTATTGGATAAGAAAACCTACGCCTTGAATTCCAGCGCGTTGCTCAAGTCGCCCATGGGCTTCTGGCCGCGGGCGGTCATCGCGTCATCACGCAGCTTGAGGCCGTCCAGTTTCTCCAGCTGGAACACCCGGGTGATCAAACGCAGGATCGACGCCGTGTCGTACACCGTATGGTCCACCGTGCCTTTGCGCGCAAATGGCGAGACCACCACGGCCGGAATCCGCGTGCCCGGGCCCCAGCGGTCGCCTTTTGGCGGTGCAACGTGGTCCCACCAGCCGCCGTTTTCATCGACGGTGATGATCACCACCATGTTTTTCCATTGTGGGCTTTCCTGCAGCACCTTCAGGGCGCGGGTGATATGGCGGTCACCCGAAGCCACGTCGGCGTAACCGGCGTGCATGTTGAGGTTGCCCTGGGGTTTGTAGAAGGTCACCGCCGGCAGTGTTCCCGCCTGGGCATCAGCCAGGAAGTGGTTGGTGCTCGGTTCATCGCCCAGGCCGCCGTCGCGCAGGCGTTTCTTGCGCTCAACCGGGTTTTGCGGGCCTTGCTGCTTGAAGTAGTTGAACGGCTGATGGTGATACTGAAAACTCGGAATCTTCGGGATCGCTGCCGAATCCTTGTGTTCGTCGATCGTCGCCTGCCAGGCACCGCCATACCAGGCCCAGTCCACGTTTTTCTTCGACAGCTTGTCGCCGATGTGTTCGTGAGACTGCGGCACCAGCACGCTGGGCAAGTCGGGTTTGGCGTAGTCCGGGCGCTCCGGGTCGCGGATCCAGGTCGGCCAATACGGCGGCGCCATGGTGTTCACCGCGTAGCCGTCCGGCGTCAGCGCGCTGGGGCCGAATTGTGGCGGGCCAGTCATGGCACTGGCCGGGGACTTGTCCAGCGGCTTGAGGCGCGTGTCGGTCGGGTCGTCGCTCTGCAGCGTGGCGATCTGCGATTTGGCCACTGAATTGGCAGCATCCGGGTAAAACGGCACTTGAGCGCTGATCAAATACTGGTGGTTGAGGTAAGAACCACCAAAGGCGCCCTGGAAGAAGTTGTCGCAGAGCACGAACTCCTTGGCGACGTCCCACAGGCGCAGCGAGTAGCGCGTTTGCGGGTAATGGCCAAACGTCAGCGCGCCCGAGTCGGCCCAGGCGACAAACTGGTCGTTCTTGCCACCATTGATCTGCATCTGGTTCTGATAAAACACGTGCCACAGGTCGCGGGTGATCAGGCTCAACGGCAGGTCTTCGCCGTCAGGGCCTTTCAATGCGTAAGGTGCATTGGGTAAGTGTTCTTGATATTGGGTGGCGACGGGGTAAACCACGCCGTCGATCGTCTGCGGCCCAAGCTGAGTCACGCCGCCCCACACTTGCGGCAGCGTCTGCAGCAGGCTGCCGTCACGGTCACGTTGCTGGTAGTCGGCGGGTTTGAGCGCGGACAGCGGGCTCTCTACGCCGGGGAAGTCGGCAAACAGGTTGTTGAAGCTGCGGTTTTCACCGTAGATCACCACCACATTTTTCACGTTGTCGTGCAGGGCCTTGTCCAGCTCTTGCGGCGTGAGTGGGCGCACTTGCGGTTTGCCCGAGGGCTCGCCGGTATTGCCGCAGGCACCCAAGGTCGCGCCGACCCCCAGTACCGCTGCGCCTCCCAGGAAGCGCCGGCGGCTGGTATCCACCGGTGGTAGAGCTGTGGAATCGGAGGAAGGGCGGTCTTGGTGCTCGTCACTCATTACTGGGAGTCCCTGCTGGCTAGTTGTTGCAAGATGTTTCGCCAGGACGGTAGCAACCGAATATGACCGAACGAAGACAGCGAAATGAATCGGGCGATTACAACAGGCGCAGCGCCAATTGGCTACCCGCGCGCAAGTACTCAACCTGGGCCGTCACCGCATCCTTGACGATGGCTTCGCCGGTATCGGTCAACCTGGCTTTCTTCGCATCGATGACACTGGTCTGCAGCAGTTGCATGGCGACATCCATGGCTTTTTGGAAGGCTGTCACGTTGTTATGCAGACCAAACTCTTTGATCACGGCAGCCATGCGCCGATCGGCATCGTCTCGCAGGGTTGTGTACTCAACGACCGATACGTTGTCGTCCTCATAAATATCATTGATCAACTATTCCAGTGATTTGGACAGGGGCGTCATCGGATTTTCCTTGGCGATTGGTGAGTGGTAATCCGAGTCAGGTTAATCAAAGGCGCTGGCGATAGAAGTCAGGCGTTGTCGACACACAGAGTGGGACGAACCCCACACATTGCATCAGAACGGCAGCTTGCGGCTTGTCGTTAATAATGTGGGAGCGAGCCAGTCACACCGCCGCTCCCACACTGACCGCGTCAGGGCATGACGGGCGGCAAATACTTCAACGTCGTCCCCAACGCCCACAGCAGGAACAACACCAACGGCGTGTGCACCAGCAACTGCACAAACGAAAACCCGATCAAGTCCCGCGCCTTGAGCCCCAACACGCCCAGCAGCGGCAGCATATAGAACGGGTTGATCAGGTTCGGCAGCGCCTCAGCTGCGTTGTAGATTTGCACCGCCCAGCCCAGGTGGTATTGCAGGTCGTTGGCCACTTGCATTACGTAAGGTGCTTCGATGATCCACTTGCCGCCGCCCGACGGAATAAAGAAGCCCAGCACCGCCGAGTACACGCCCATTAATAGCGCGTAGGTGTCGTGGGAGGCGATGGACGTGAAGAAGGTCGAAATGTGGTGTGCCAGGGTCTGGCCGTCGCCGCCCTTGACCACGGTCATCAACGCGGCGATCGAGCCGTACAGCGGAAACTGGATCAGCACGCCGGTGGTGGTCGGCACGGCGCGCGCTACCGCATCCAGAAAGCTGCGTGGGCGCCAGTGCAGCAGCGCACCGACCATGATGAACAGGAAGTTGTAGGTGTTGAGCCCCGAGATGGCGCTGATTGCCGGCTTGGTTGAAAACTCATGGAACAGCCAGCCGGCCGCCAGCAGGGCCAGCAAAATGGTCAACAGCGGGCTGTGTTCCAGCCATTCGCCCGGGCGGGTTGGTGCTTGAATCTTGGGCAGGTTAAAGGCCGGGTCGACGCCGCAGGCTTTTGCATCACGGGCGCTGTTCGGCCCCGGCGCGGTAGCGTAGGCGATGATCAGCGACACCACGATCAGCGCCAGCAACAACACCCCGGATTGCCATAGAAAGATGGTATCGGTGAACGGAATCACCCCTGTAATCGACAGAATCGACGGCGGCAAGCTGGCCGGGTTGGCCTGCAATTGCGCGGCCGACGACGACAGCCCCAGCGCCCACACCGCGCCCAGGCCCAGGTAGGCGGCAGCACCGGCCGCGCGGTAATCCATGCGCAAATCCGTGCGACGGGCCAGTGCGCGCACCAGCAAACCGCCGAACACCAAGGACAAGCCCCAGTTGAGCAGGGAGGCAACCATCGAGATCAGCGCCACCCAGGCCACGGCCGAGCGGCCGTTCTTCGGGATGCGTGCCAGGCGGTCGATCAGTTTCACCGCAGGCGGTGAGCTGGCCACCACATAACCGCCGATCACCACAAAGGCCATCTGCATGGTGAACGGGATCAGGCTCCAGAACCCATCACCAAAGGCTTTGGCGGCTTCGGTCGGCGCGGCGCCCATGCCCAGGGTCGCCACGGCGACGATGATCACCGCAAGGGCGGCAAACACCCAGGAGTCTGGAAACCAGCGTTCGGCGAAATTGGAACAACGCAGGGCAAATCGGGCATAGCGGCTTTCTTCGATAGCATCGGCCACGAGTCTTTCCTCTTGTATTTATTATGGTGTTGGCAGTTTTACGGCATGTTCCGCTACGGCCATTGATATGGGAATGCAGTTATCTTCATCGATCCATGAGGAAAACAAATATATCTGTCGTGATTGCCATCATTGGGCTCAGCTCATAACCTGCACGCCATTTTGTTTGTCTGCCGAGCCTCCACATGACTGCCACCTTTTCTCCACAGGCGCAGCGTTTTTCCCGCTCCGACTACAAAACCCTGGGCCTGGCCGCCCTCGGCGGCGCCCTGGAAATCTACGACTTCATCATCTTCGTATTCTTTGCGCTGACCCTCAGCCAGCTGTTTTTCCCGCCAGAAATGCCCGAGTGGCTGCGCCTGCTGCAAAGCTTCGGCATCTTCGTCACCGGCTACCTGGCGCGTCCGCTGGGCGGCATTTTGATGGCGCACTTCGCCGATCACCTGGGGCGCAAACGCGTGTTCAGCCTGAGCATCCTGATGATGGCCTTGCCCTGCCTGCTGATCGGGATCATGCCGACCTACGCGCAAATCGGTTATTTCGCCCCATTGATCCTGCTGGTGCTGCGCGTGCTGCAAGGCGCGGCAGTGGGCGGCGAGGTGCCCAGCGCCTGGACTTTCGTCGCCGAACACGCGCCAACCCAGCATCGTGGCTATGCCCTGGGCTTCCTGCAGGCCGGCCTGACCTTCGGCTACCTGCTCGGCGCATTGACTGCCACCCTGCTGGCGCAAGTTTTCACCCCCGCTGAAATCCTCGATTACGCCTGGCGCTTCCCGTTCCTGCTCGGTGGTGTGTTCGGCGTGATCGGCGTGTGGCTGCGCCGCTGGCTCAACGAAACCCCGGTGTTCCTCGAAATGCAGGCGCGTCGCCAGGCCGCCGCCGAACTGCCTCTGCGCACCGTGCTGCGCGACCATCGCGCCGTGTTGCTGCCGGCGATGATCTTCACCTGCGTGCTCACCTCGGCGGTGGTGGTGCTGGTGGTCATCACCCCAACCATGATGCAAAAAACCTTCGGCATGAGCCCCAGCCACACCTTCGCCTTGAGCGCATTGGGCATCGTCTTCCTGAATATCGGCTGTGTCCTGGCCGGCCTGCTGGTGGACCGCATCGGCGCCTGGCGCGCGGTGCAGGTCTACAGCCTGTTGCTGCCGGTGGGCATTGCGGTGCTGTACGCCAGCCTGATCAACGGCGGCGTATGGCTGGGCGCGGCATATGTCGTGGCGGGCTTGAGTTGCGGCGTAGTGGGCGCGGTGCCGTCGGTGATGGTCGGCCTATTCCCGGCGCAGGTGCGGGTGTCAGGGATTTCCTTCACCTACAACATTGCCTACGCGTTGTGGGCGAGTACTACGCCGCTGCTGTTGATTGCGCTGATGCCTACCAGCCCGTGGATTTGCGTGGGCTATTGCGTGGTGATGGGCGCGGTGGGGGTGGCGAGTGTGGCGATTTTTGGTAAGCGCCACACCTTGGCCTCCTGAGGTTTAAGTCAGAAAGTGCCACAGCACCAACGTACCCACCAAGCCGACGACGGAAACGATGGTCTGCAACACCGACCACACCCAGATCGTCTGCTTCAGCTGCAAGCCAAAGTACTCCCGCACCATCCAGAACCCGGCGTCGTTGACGTGGCAGAAGAACACCGAGCCGGCGCCAATCGCCAGCGCTACCAATGAACTCTGGGTCGCCGCCAAACCCGCCATCATCGGTGCGAGAATGCCCGCCGTGGTAGTGGTAGCAACGGTCGCCGAGCCGGTGGCCTGGCGCAGGGCCACGGCGATCAACCATGCCAGCAGCAAGTAGGGCATGTGTGCGCCTTCGGCGACCTTGCTGATGGTCTGGCTGACGCCGGCGTCCAGCAGGGTTTGCTTGAGGCCGCCGCCGGCACCGATGGTCAACAGCAGCACGGCGATAGGCGCGAGGGCTTTGCGCAGGGTGTTGCCGACGTCGCTGCGTGGCATACCGGCGGCCCAGCCCAGGCAGATCACAGCGGCGATGACGGCCAGGCCAAGTGCGATCAGCGGCTCACCGAGGAATTTCAAGGTCAATGCCACCGGGTTTTCCGGCGACATCGCAACCTTGGCCAAGGTGCTGCCGAGCATCAGAATTACCGGCAGCAAGATGATCAGCAACGACACCCCGAAACTCGGCTGGCGTGGCGCCTTGGGCGGTGCGCTGAACAGCGCGCCGATGTCGGCCGGTTCATCCACGTGCAGGCGTTTGGACAGCCAGTTGCCGTAGAGCGGGCCCGCGAGAATCACCGCCGGCACCGCCAGGCAAAAGCCCAGCAGCATAGTCAGGCCCAGGTCGGCGTGCAGCGCGCTCACCGCAATCAGCGGCCCCGGATGCGGTGGCATCAGGGCGTGCAGGGTGGTCATGCCGGCCAGCGCCGGGATCGCGATTTTCAGCAGTGGTTGGTTCGAGCGTTTGGCCATCACGAAGATGATCGGCACCATCATCACCAGGCCGACTTCGAAGAACAGCGGCAGGCCGATCACCATGGCGACCAGCGCCATTACCCAGGGCAGCGACTTGCCTTTGCCCAGCCCGAGCAGGGTGGTGGCAATGCGGTCGGCCGCGCCGGATTCGGCCATCAACGCACCGAGCATCGAGCCCAGGGCGATGATGATCCCGGCTTCACCGAGGATCGCCCCGGCGCCTTTGCTGAAGGCTTTGGCGACTTCTTCCGGAGGCAACCCGGCGCCGACACCGGCGATAAACGTACCGATCAGAATCGACAGGAACGGCGGCAGCTTGGTCGCGCTGATCAACACAATGATGCTGACGATCGCCAGCAGCACGCAGAGCATAAGGCGGGTGTCGTGAACCATCCACGCGGCAGTCGATAACTCCAAAACGGGGCTCCTTATCGAACAGGTTGGCTAATTTGTTTCTTTTTGTTTCCTGCCCGAAAAGCATACCTGATAGAACCGTGCCACAGCGCTATTGCGCAGTTTTGGTGCGAGCCTGGTTAACGCTTGGCTGACAGCTGAATGACAATTTCGCAAGGCGTGCCGGTGCTATGGTTTTATGGCCCTATGATCAGCCCATTCCGTTATGACGAGGACATCACATGAGCGCCGGACACAATCACGCCCAGGTACGCGCAGGTCACGAACGCAAGTTGTGGATGGCGCTCGGCTTAACCGGGAGTTTTATGATCGCCGAGGTCATCGGCGCCTTCGTCACCGGCAGCCTGGCGCTGTTGTCCGACGCGGCCCACATGATGACGGACACCCTGGCGATGGCGATTTCCCTGGTTGCCATCCAGATGGCCAAGCGCGCCGCTGACCGTAAGCGCACCTTCGGGTATGCGCGTTTCGAAATTCTGGCGGCGTCGTTCAATGCGCTGCTGCTGTTTGCCGTGGCCTTTTACATTCTGTATGAGGCCTATCAACGGCTGCAGGCGCCGCCTGAAATCCAGTCCACCGGCATGCTGGTGATCGCGGTGTTGGGGCTGATCATCAACTTGATTTCGATGCGCCTGCTCAGTGCCGGCAGCGGCGAAAGTCTCAACGTCAAAGGCGCCTACCTGGAAGTGTGGAGCGACATGCTCGGCTCCATTGGCGTGATCATCGCGGCGCTGGTGATCATGCTCACCGGTTGGGGCTGGGTCGATTCCTTGGTGGCGGCAGGGATTGGTTTCTGGGTATTACCACGCACCTGGATCTTGCTGAAGGAAAGCATGAACGTGCTGCTGCAAGGCGTGCCCGACGGCATTGATATTGATCAGGTCGAGCAGGGCATCCGCAACGTGCCTGGGGTCAAGGACGTGCACGACCTGCATATCTGGGCCCTGACCAGTGGCAAGAATGTGCTGAGTGCGCACTTGGTGGCGGACTCGGCGCTGGGCACCGAACAACAAATCCTCACGCTGGTGACGGAGTTGCTGCACGAACAATTCGATATTTCCCACGTCACTTTGCAGGTGGAAGGCGAGGGGTTTGAGCACGATGAACATGACGACGTGCATGCCTGATCCCGGCTAACAGATTTGTAATGTTCCGCCCACCGCCCTGATAAGTACCGAAAGTTACATTGCCCTCGCTGGGAAACCTCAGCGACTTTCTGGGCCTGGAACTCTCGTTATGGCACTTTCCGTTAGAACACTGTTGGCCGTTAGAACACTGTTAGGGGCGACTGCGTTGTGGGTGGCAGCCAGTGCTGCTCAGGCGCAAACCCTCACGCTTGATGCAGCCCTGCAAGCTGCCTTCGCCAACAACCCCGACCTGGCTGCCGCGCAATGGGAAATCGAGATTGCCCAAGGCGGTCGCCAACAGGCTGGCTTGATCCCCAACCCGGTAGCCTCATGGGATGCCGAAGACACGCGCCGCAGCACGCGCACCACCACGATTAAACTCAGCCAAACCCTGGAACTGGGCGGCAAGCGCGGTGCGCGGATTGACGTGGCGACACGTGCCCAGGATGCCGCCGCGCTGACCCTTGAGCAGCGTCGCAATGGCCTGCGCGCCGATGTGATCGACAGCTATTACGGCGCGCTGCGAGCCCAGGAACGCCTCGACCTGGCGCAACGCTCGATGGCGCTTGCCGAGCGCGGCCTAGTGGTCGCCAAGGGCCGCGTCACCGCCGGCAAGTCATCGCCGGTGGAAGCCACGCGCGCGCAGGTGCAGCTGTCGGAGATCCGCCTGGAGTTGAACCGCGCGCAGGTCGGCCTGAGCGATGCCTATCGCCGCCTTGCCGCCAGCACCGGCAGCGCCACCCCCGACTTCCAGGCCGTGGCCACTCAAAGCCAATCCGCACCGCCCTTGCCGGCCTCCGCACAATTGCTGGCGCGACTTGAGCAAACCACCGAACTGCGCCTGGCCGACATGCAGATTATCCAGAGCGAAGCCAGCGTGGGCCTGGAAAAAGCCCAGCGCATTCCTGACCTCGATGTGTCGATCGGCAGCCAGTACGACGCCAGCGTGCGTGAGCGGGTGAACCTGGTGGGCGTGTCGATGCCGATCCCGCTGTTCAACCGCAACCAGGGCAACGTGCTCGCCGCCAGCCGCCGCGCCGATCAGGCCCGCGACCTGCGCAATGCCGTTGAGCTGCGCCTGCGCACCGAAACCCGTCAGGCCCTGGACCTGTGGCAAACCGCCAACACTGAAGTGCGCACGTTCAACCAACAAATCCTGCCTGCCGCCCAAAGCGCGGTGGACAGCGCCACCCGTGGCTTCGAGATGGGCAAGTTCAACTTCCTCGACGTGCTCGACGCCCAGCGCACCTTGATCGCAGCCCGCACCCAATACCTCACGGCGACCGCCCAGGCGACTGACGCCTGGGTACGCATCGAACGGATTTACGGCGACCTCGCCCGGTTTTGATTTTTTCTGGAGTCTTTTATGAAGCATAAACACGGTGTGGCGCTTGCCGTCGCCCTGGGCCTGATGCTGTCTGGTTTTGCCCATGCCGAAGAGGAAGAAGAAGGCAAACTCGAACTCACTGAGCAGCAGATCCAGGCTGCCGGTATCCAACTCGCCCAGGCCCAACCCCGCGCGATCAGCACCCTGCTGACGCTGCCGGGCGAAGTGCGTTTTGACGAGGACCGTACCTCGCACATCGTCCCGCGTGCGGCCGGTGTGGTGGAGGAGGTCAAGGTCAACCTCGGCCAGTCGGTGAAGAAAGGCGAACTGTTGGCGGTGATCTCCAGCCAGCAGATTTCTGATCAACGCAGCGAGCTGGCGGCCAGTGAGCGTCGTGTCGAACTGGCACGCACCACTTTCCAGCGCGAGCGCCAACTGTGGAAGGACGAGATCTCCGCCGAGCAAGATTACCTGCTGGCGCGCCAGACCTTGCAGGAAGCTGAAATCGCCTTGAACAACGCTCGTCAGAAGATGACGGCGCTCAGCGGCAGTGCCGTTCTGGCGGGCGGCAATCGCTATGAGCTGCGTGCGCCATTCGCCGGTGTGGTGGTGGAAAAACACCTGGGCGTCGGTGAGGTGGTGGGCGAAACCAGCAATGCCTTCACGCTCTCGGATTTGTCCCAGGTGTGGGTCACCTTCGGCGTGTTTCCCAAGGACTTGAACAAGGTGCGCGTCGGTAAACCGGTGAAAGTCACCTCCACGGAAATGGGCACTGAAGTACAAGGCACCGTGGCCTACGTCGGCAACCTGCTCGGCGAGCAGACGCGTACCGCCACCGTGCGCGTGACCGTGCCCAACCCCGACGACGCCTGGCGCCCCGGGCTGTTTGTCACCGTGCAATTGGCCACCGACACCTACCAGGCCAAGGTCACCGTGCCGCAAACCGCGATCCAGACCGTCGAGGACAAACCTTCGGTGTTTGTGCGCACTGCGGACGGTTTCATCACCCGCCACCTCGAACTGGGCGTGAGTGAAAACGGCTATGTCGAAGTACGCAAAGGCCTCGACGTCGGGGCGCAAGTGGCGACCGAAGGCAGCTTCATCCTCAAGTCCGAACTGGGTAAAGGCTCGGCCGAGCACGCCCATTGATCCTGCGAGTGATTTCCCATGTTTGAGCGCCTTATCCAATTCGCCATCGAACAGCGCATCATCGTGCTGCTGGCGGTGCTGTTGATGGCCGGTGTCGGCATCGCCAGCTATCAGAAGTTGCCCATCGACGCAGTGCCCGACATCACCAATGTGCAGGTGCAGATCAACTCGGCGGCGGCCGGGTTTTCGCCGCTGGAGACCGAACAGCGCATCACCTTTCCGATTGAAACCGCCATGGCCGGCTTGCCGGGTTTGCAGCAGACGCGCTCGTTGTCGCGCTCCGGCTTGTCCCAGGTCACGGTGATCTTCAAAGACGGCACCGACCTGTTCTTTGCCCGCCAATTGGTCAACGAGCGCCTGCAAGTGGCCCGCGAACAATTGCCCACCGGCATCGAAACCGCGATGGGGCCGATTTCCACCGGTCTCGGGGAGATTTTCCTATGGACCGTCGAAGCCGAAGACGGCGCACTCAAAGAAGACGGTACGCCTTACACACCGACCGACCTGCGGGTGATCCAGGATTGGATCATCAAGCCGCAACTGCGAAATGTGCCGGGCGTGGCCGAGATCAACACCATCGGCGGCTTTGCCAAGGAATACCAGATCGCCCCGGACCCCAAGCGTCTGGCGGCCTATAACCTGACGTTGACCGATTTGGTCACTTCGCTGGAGCGTAATAACGCCAACGTCGGCGCCGGTTACATCGAGCGCAGCGGCGAGCAACTGTTGATCCGCGCTCCGGGGCAAGTGGCGTCCATCGATGACATCGCCAACATCGTCATCACCACCTCGGATGGCACGCCGATTCGCGTGCGCAATGTGGCGCACGTCGAAATCGGCCGTGAGCTGCGTACCGGTGCCGCCACGGAAAATGGCCGTGAAGTGGTGCTGGGCACGGTGTTTATGTTGATCGGTGAAAACAGCCGTACCGTGTCCCAGGCGGTGGCGAAAAAACTGGAAGAGATCAACCGTTCGCTGCCCCAAGGCGTGGTGGCCGTCACCGTCTACGACCGCACCAACCTGGTGGAAAAAGCCATCGCCACCGTGAAGAAAAACCTCTTCGAAGGTGCGCTGCTGGTCGTCGCCGTGCTGTTCCTGTTCCTGGGCAACATCCGCGCGGCGTTGATCACTGCGATGGTGATCCCGCTGGCGATGCTGTTCACGTTTACCGGAATGTTCACCAACAAAGTCAGCGCCAACCTGATGAGCCTTGGCGCGCTGGACTTCGGCATTATTGTCGACGGCGCGGTGGTGATCGTCGAAAACGCCATCCGCCGACTGGCCCATGCGCAGCAGCGCCATGGCCGCCTGCTGACCCGCAGCGAACGCCTGCATGAAGTGTTCGCGGCCGCCAAGGAGGCTCGACGGGCTTTGATCTACGGGCAACTGATCATCATGGTGGTGTACCTGCCGATCTTCGCCCTCACGGGTGTGGCTGGGAAGATGTTCCACCCCATGGCCTTTACCGTGGTGATTGCCCTGCTCGGCGCGATGATTCTGTCGGTGACGTTCGTGCCAGCCGCGATCGCGCTGTTCGTCACTGGCAAGGTCAAGGAAGAAGAAAACCTGGTGATGCGCACGGCACGTCGGGTCTATGCGCCGGTGCTGGATTGGGTGATGGCGCGCCGCCCTCTGGTGTTTGGCTTGGCGGTGCTGACCATCGTCGCCTCGGGCGTGGTGGCCAGCCGCATGGGCAGCGAATTTATCCCCAGCCTCAGTGAAGGTGACTTCGCCCAGCAAGCCTTGCGTGTGCCGGGCACCAGCCTGACGCAATCGGTGCAGATGCAGCAGCAGCTGGAAAAAACCTTGATGGCTCAGGTGCCGGAAATCGAACGGGTCTTCGCGCGTACCGGTACCGCGGAAATCGCTTCCGACCCTATGCCGCCGAATATTTCCGACAGCTATGTGATGCTCAAGCCGAAGGACCAATGGCCGGACCCGAAGAAATCTCGTGAAGCGCTGATCGAAGATATCCAGCGCGCCAGTGCGATTGTGCCGGGCAGTGCGTATGAACTGTCGCAACCGATCCAACTGCGTTTCAACGAGCTGATTTCTGGGGTGCGCAGTGATGTGGCGGTGAAGGTGTTTGGCGACGACATGGCGGTGCTCAACAAGACCGCCGGGGAAATCGCCGAGACCCTGCAAAAGCTTGAGGGCGCCTCGGAAGTGAAGGTGGAACAGACTTCCGGGCTGCCGGTACTGACGATCAATATTGACCGCGACAAGGCCGCGCGTTTCGGCCTGAATGTGGGCGATGTGCAGGACACCATTGCCGTCGCTGTCGGTGGGCGCCAGGCCGGTACGTTGTACGAAGGTGACCGCCGCTTCGACATGGTTGTGCGTTTGTCCGACGCGTTGCGTACCGATATCGACGGGCTATCACGGCTGTTGATCCCGGTACCGGCGCTGGCCAGTAACGCGTCGGGGCAGTTGGGTTTTATCGCCTTGTCCCAGGTTGCCAGTTTGGATTTGGTACTCGGGCCGAACCAGATCAGTCGCGAGAATGGCAAGCGTCTGGTGATCGTCAGCGCCAACGTGCGCGGGCGGGATATCGGTTCGTTTGTTGATGAGGCCGAGACGGCCATCAGCAGCCAGGTGAAGGTGCCGGCGGGTTACTGGACGACATGGGGCGGCCAGTTCGAACAGTTGAAGGAAGCCTCCGAACGTTTGCGCATCGTGGTGCCGGTGGCGTTGCTGCTGGTGTTCGGGCTGCTGTTTATGATGTTCAACAACCTCAAGGACGGGCTGCTGGTGTTTACCGGGATTCCGTTCGCGTTGACCGGTGGGATCATGGCGCTGTGGTTGCGCGATATTCCATTGTCGATCTCGGCGGGGGTGGGCTTTATCGCGTTGTCGGGTGTGGCGGTGTTGAACGGGCTGGTGATGATTGCCTTCATCCGCAACCTGCGCGAGGAAGGGCGCTCATTGTCGGTGGCGATCAACGAAGGCGCGCTCACCCGTTTGCGCCCGGTACTGATGACGGCGCTGGTGGCATCCCTGGGGTTTATCCCAATGGCCCTGGCCACCGGCACCGGCGCCGAGGTGCAGCGCCCGTTGGCGACGGTGGTGATTGGCGGGATTATTTCTTCCACGTTGCTGACCTTGCTGGTGCTGCCGGCGTTGTATCAGTGGGCGCATCGCAAGGAGGAATGACGAGTAGGTGGTGAGCGGGCTTGCTGTGTTGAATGGACTTGCTGTGGCGAGCGGGGCTGTTGTGGCAAGCCCGCTCGCCACAACAGGTGCGCTTGCCACACCGAGCAGGCTCAGCCTAGAGGCGGCTTAGACTTGAGGAAACACCAGGCGGAACAAGGTAAAGCCACCGGGCAGGCTGCGCACATCAGCCTGCCCTTGGTGCAGGGTCATGATCGACCGTACGATCGCCAGGCCCAGGCCGGTGCCGCCCTCAGTGCGTGCGCGGCTGCTGTCGACACGGTAAAAACGCTCGAACAGGTACGGCAGGTGTTGCGCTTCGATCCCCGAGCCTGGGTTGCTGACGGACAACGAAACGTTGTTGTCGTAAGCCTCCACCAGCAACGAAATATGCGCGCCCGATGGGCTATGGCGGATGGCGTTGGACAGCAGGTTGGAGAGGGCACGTTGAATCATCAGGCGATCGCCGTGTACCTGGGCCTCGCCGCTGAGGGTCAGGGTCAGCTGTTTGTCTTCGGCACTCAGGGCGAACAAGTCCATCACCCGGTTTGCCTCAGCCGTCAGCGACACGGCAGTAAACGAAGCTCGCGCCGCCGGGTGGCTGACTTGGGCCAGAAACAACATGTCGGAAACGATACGCGCCAGGCGCTCCAGCTCTTCGGTGTTGGATTCCAGCACCGCTTTGTAGGCCTCCGGCGGGCGTTCGCGCGACAGCGTCACCTGGGCCTTGCCCATCAGGTTGGTCAGCGGCGCGCGCAGTTCGTGGGCGAGGTCATCGGAGAATTGCGACAGCTGCTGCACCCCGGCGTCCAGGCGGTCGAGCATCACGTTGAAGCCTTGCGCCAGCTCGCCCAGTTCGTGCGGCAGGTTGTCGACGGACAGGCGATGGGTCAGGTCCTGCGTGGTGACTTTGGCCGCCACTCGGCTGAACTGCTTCAGCGGCGCCAGCCCGCGCTGCACCAGCCACCAGGCGCCCATGCCGATCAATATCAAGAGCATCGGCAACGCGATCACCGTGGCGCGCAGGTAGGCACTGAGCAGTGCCTGGTCGTCCCTGCGGTCCAGGGACAGCAAAACGCGTACGCGTTCGCCACTGGCCAGGCGCATTAGGCTGGAAGCGCTGAGTACTTGGTTGCCATCGCTGTCGGCCCAGTTGAGGTAACCGAGAGTTTCACGCGGCGTGAAGTCGGTCAGCAACGGTTCCTGAGGCTTGGCGCCGGCGCTCAGTAACACGCTGTTATCGGGGGCCGTGCCGACAATGGTCAGGTAGAAATTGTCATGGCCGATCACCAGGTCCATCAGCGAGTGCGGGCGGGCGCGGATGCCGCTGGCGTTGAGGCCCTGTGACAGGCTGTGCTGGATCTGTTCCATCTTGCTTTCCAGGCCTTTGCGCGCCAGTTTTTCCAGCTCGTGGGTCAGGGCCAGGTACGCCAGGGTTGCCAGCAACAGCACCAGGCCCGCGCCCATCAGGCTGACCGTCAGCCCCAGGCGCATCGACAAACTGCTGACTTTCATTGCCGTGCCTCCAGCACATAACCCACACCGCGAATGGTGTGGATCAGCTTGACCTCACTCTGGTCATCCACCTTGGCGCGCAGGCGGCTGATGGAAACCTCCACCACGTTGGTGTCGCAGTCGAAGTTCATGTCCCACACCAGCGAAATAATCTGCGTGCGGGTCAGCACTTCGCCGGTCTGGCGCATCAGCACCTGCAGCAGCGCGAACTCCTTGGTGGTCAGGTCGATACGCCGACTGCCGCGGTACGCGCGATGGCGACGCGGGTCCAGTTCCAGGTCCAGCACACGGAACACGTCCGGCTGTGGGATATGCTCGCTGCGCCGCAACAGGGTGCGCACCCGCGCGAGCAATTCGGGAAACTCGAAGGGTTTGACCAGGTAATCATCGGCGCCCATGTCCAGGCCCTTGATCTTGTCGGCGAGCCGGCCACGGGCAGTCAGCATCATCACGCGTTGGCTGCCGTTGCGGCGCAATTGCTCCAGCACTTCCCAGCCATCCTTGCCCGGCAGGTTGACGTCGAGAATGACCAGCTCATAGGCGTGCTGCCCTGCCAGGTGCAAGCCATCGATGCCATTGGACGCGCAGTCGACCACATAGCCACTTTCGTTCAGGCCTTGCTGCAGGTAGTCGGCGGTTTTTTGCTCGTCCTCAACGACAAGGATACGCATGGGGTATTTACCTTTTTTAGGTGAAAGAAGGGCTCCATTTCCTTATGGAATCGGGTGCTTTGGGAGTAGGGAAAGTCTGAACGGTGAAGTAGCTTCAGGGTCAACTGCGACCATCGGTCGCAACGCAGTGCCGGTGCGCAAAAAAAAACGCCCCGAGGGGCGTTAAAAATTCATCTCTTTCCAAAGGAGCTCCAAAAAAGCTTCAGAGACGAATGTTGCTCGGTGCACATAAGTTGACGCGAGTATAGGCGTTCAACTTAACGGGAAGCTGAGGCTAATATTACAGTCTTGTTACTTGTGCATTTGTGAGCAAATGTTAGTTAAGGGCGAACGAATGTAAGCACTCACCGTGGTGATTATTCAGAGTGCCACCAGTGGGTATTCGGCAATCAAGCGCACTTCCTCCAAGTCCGACTCGAAAGTACTGGAGCGCACGGTGGCTTGGCGCAAGCGCAACGACAAATCCTTCAGGCTGCCACTTTGCACCACGTACTTGGCCTCGACGTTGCGTTCCCAGCGGCGTTGGTCCGTCAGCGGGTTGCCCGCCGAATCGCGGCGCATATACACCGAGTTGGCGTTGCTGTAATCGGCGCCGGAGCCTTTGGCGTAGCGGGTCATGAATGATAGGCCGGGAATGCCGAACGCCTGCATGTCCAGGTCGTAACGGGCCATCCACGAGCGCTCCTTGGGCGAGTTGAAGTCGCTGTACTGGATCGAGTTGTTGAGGAAGATCGAGTCCGATTGGCGCAAGTAATCGAAGTCGTCATCGCCGTTGTTGCGCTGGTGCGACACGGCCACGCTGTGGGCGCCGACCTTTACCCCAAGCCTGGCGCTCCAGATGTTGTTGTCGAACTCACCCAGCCGTTTTTTGCCTTCGTCCACGGCCTTGTAATAGTTGAAGTCGCCGAACAATGAGACGTCGTCGGTCAACGGGTAATTGGCGGCGCTGCCGAAGTAGTATTGGTCCCACGCGTCCTTCAAACGGCTGCTGTACAGGCTGACTGTCAGGTGTTTATTGACGGCATATTCACCGCCTAGATAGCCGATCCACGGCGAGTCGACCTTGCCCGCATAGAAGGTCGCAAAGCCTTTGTTCATGCCACTTTCACTGGGTTGGCTCATGCCGCTCAGGCGTCCGCCTTGCAGGCTCAGGCCCTCAAGGCTGGTGTTTTGCGCGGTGACGCCGCGAAAGCTTTCCGGCAACAAGCGCGAGTCGCCGGCTGCCACCACGGGGGTGGCGGGGAATACGTCGCCGGCCTTGATGACGGTGTCCAGCACGCGTAATTTCGCCGCGCCGCCGAATTTGCTGTAGCTGCTTTCGGGGCGGTTGTCGCTGTCCACCGGCAACACGCCGAACGAGCCCTTACCGCCGCTGCGGCCGGTGCCCGAGTCAAGTTTCAGGCCATACATGGCAAACGCATCCAGGCCGAACCCCACGGTACCTTGGGTAAAACCCGATTCGAATTTGCCGATCAAGCCCTGCGCCCAGGCTTCGGAATAGCCATTGCCGGTGGGGCTGGACTGGCCCTTGCGGTCATCACGGTTGAAGTAAAAATTGCGCGCCAGCACGCTCACGCTGCTGCCTTCGATAAAACCTTCGGGTTTGTCTTCCACGGCCACGGCGGCCAGAGGCAGTGCGGCAATCAGTGAAAAGGGTAGGGTGTAGTAAGCAATACTCATGTTTCGCTCCTGGGTGTCGGCAGTTTTCAGCTTTTTATAGGATCGGGCGTTCTTATTGATTTGGCCCAGGCTGATAGTTGCAAACCGCAGATAACGAACTCGTTGCGTGAACATTACAATTCTGGCAGCTCGCGACCACCTAACAGATAAGTAATGTTTCAGTGAACATGGCGACAGGGTTGGTTGATTAGTCTCGTTACTGAACTTTTCAATCGAGGAACCTGTTATGAACGCTTATAAAATTGGCTTGGGTGTATTAACGGCAGTCTTGTCATTTGGCGCGTTGGCCGAAGGCGGGGGTGATCGCACCTTTGCCCTGATGATGGAGCGCAATGAAAAAGCGATGGCGGCCTACGCCGAGAAAAAGGGCAAACCGATGCCCGAGGTACAGGCCTACCGCTATGGCATGAAGCTGGACATTGCCAACGTGGTCAACGTCACACCGCCGATCCGCTCGTGCAACCCGGTGCCGTCGCGCATGACCTATGAAGACTCCAGCGGCAAGCTCAATACCCTTGAGTATCAAGTGATGGGCATCTGCCGAAACAACGGTGGTTGATCGGGCCAAAAAACAGTTGGGGGCGGCGCAAAAAAGCGCTTCAGAAAACGCCGGCAGCGCCGATGCAGGTGAGAATCCTCTCCCAATATGACCATCGGTGCCCCATGTTCAACACCCGTTTGAAGCAGGAGCTGTCGGCTCTTCGTGAAGAGTTGTCCAGCTTGCAGCAGGTCAAGGAGAGCCTGGAAAGCGAAATGCTGTGCCTGACGCTGGACGCCGAAGGCCGGGTGGAGTGGGCGAACGCCAACTTCCTGCAAGAACTGTCGTACCAGGCTACAAACATACTGGGGCGCCACATTGATGAGCTGGTGCCCGCATATCTGCGTCAGGACGAATTCCAGCGGCGCTTCAAGAATGCCCTGGTGCGGGGCGAACACTTCGCCGGCACCGTGCGCCTGATGCGTGGCAACGGCAAGGAGGCGTGGCTGCGTTCGATCCTGCAGCCGGTGCGCAACTCGGACGGGTGCATCAAACATTTTTCGATTTATTCCAGCGACCTCACTCGCACCATCGAGGCGTCGCGCGAGCACGAAAACCTGATCACCGCGCTGGTGCGTTCCACCGCGGTCATCGAGTTCGACCTCGGCGGGCATGTGCTGACCGCCAATGACCGATTCCTGAGCGGCATGGGTTACAGCCTGGCGCAAATCCAGGGCAAACATCACCGTATGTTCTGCGAGCCACAGGAATACAACAGCCCGGAGTATCAGCACTTCTGGAAACGTTTGAATGCCGGTGAGTTTGTTGCCGCGCGCTTCAAACGGGTCGACAGCCATGGCCGTGTGGTGTGGCTGGAGGCGACCTACAACCCGGTGCTGGATGCCAATGAACGGTTGTACAAAGTGGTCAAGTTCGCCACGGTGATCACCGATCAAGTCAATCAAGAGCAAGCGGTGGCCGAGGCCGCCAACATCGCCTACAGCACCTCGCTGCAAACCGACGACAGTGCCCAGCGCGGCAGCACCGTCGTGACCCAGGCGGTGGATGTGATGCGTGATCTGGCCAAGCACATGCAACAGGCCGGTGATGGCATCGAGGCGCTGAACGCGCAGTCCCAAGTGATCGGCACCATCGTCAAGACCATCAGCGGCATCGCCGAGCAAACCAACCTGCTGGCACTCAATGCGGCCATCGAAGCAGCACGTGCCGGTGAGCAGGGCCGTGGCTTTGCGGTGGTGGCTGATGAAGTTCGTCAATTGGCCTCGCGTACCAGCAAGGCCACCGAGGAAATCGTCGGTGTGGTGCGTCAGAACCAGGACATGGCCCGCGATGCGGTGTCCTTGATGACTGAAGGCCGCGAGCAGGCCGAGCAAGGTTTAGCGCTGGCGGCCGAGGCGGGCACGGTGATTGTCGAGATCCAGGACGGTGCAAAAAAGGTGGTCAGTGCGGTAGGACAATTCGCAAATCAGCTGTCGACCTAACCCGTGGGACTTGCGCTTGAGGTATCGTAGGTTTTTTCTTGCTTGAAGAGCCGCCCCTCCATGAGCCCTACCCACCTTCTCCCCGTTCCGTTGTCCAAGGCTTACCGCTTGCTCAATCACGGGCCGACCGTGTTGGTGAGCGCGGCCCACGACGGCAAGCGCAATATCATGGCCGCTGCCTGGGCGATGCCGCTGGATTTTGAACCGCCGAAAGTCGCCGTGGTGCTGGACAAGGCCACCTGGACCCGCCAACTGCTGGAAGGCGCCGGCACCTTCGTGCTCCAAGTGCCTTGTGTGGCCCAGGCCGATCTGGTGCAGACCGTCGGCAACACCACGGGCTCAGACACCGACAAATTCGCCGCCTACGGCCTGCAGACGTTCAACGGTGAACACACCGAAGCGCCGCTGCTGGAAGGTTGTGTCGCCTGGCTGGAGTGCCGCCTGCTGCCCGAGCCCCACAACCAACAGGCCTACGATTTATTCCTCGGCGAAGTCGTGGCCGCCTATGCCGACGAGCGCGTGTTCAGCGAAGGGCACTGGCACTTTGAAGGGCATGATGAGTTACGCACCTTGCACCATATCGCCGGCGGCAATTTCCTCAGCATCGGCGAGCCCATTGTTGGGCGTCAGCTGTAAGCCTTACCCGCGTACGTCTGCCAGGCAGCGGATCGGCGGGGCGTTGGGCCTGGCGGTGCGGGTGTCGGTGGGGTCGAACGGCGTGATTTGCGTTGGTGGGCACGGTGTTGGCGTTGCGCCTCAAGCAACGCTCGCCCGAGCCGCACGCGATATTGGAAACAACATAGATAAAATGTGGGAGCTGGCTTGCCTGCGATAACGCCGGCTCAGCAACACATGTGTTGACTGACGCGCCGCTATCGCAGGCAAGCCAGCTCCCACATTGACTGCATTTCAAGCCAAAGGCTCAGCGCCCGAGCATCTTCACCCAACGCGACGGCGGCATGCCGTAGGTGCTGCGAAATTGCCGTGTCATGTGGCTCTGGTCGGTGAAGCCGGCGGTCAATGCCGCATCCACCAACGATTGGCCTTGGACGAGCAAGCTGCGCACCAGGTCCAGCCGCCGCATGGTCAGGTAGCGATAGGGGCTGGTGCCGAACAACAAGCGAAAATCCCGCGACAACGCCCAGCGATCACGGCCGCAATGGTCGGCCATTTCATCCAGGGTGATGCTGCGGCCCAAGGCGCTGTGGATAAATTCCCGGGCGCGCTCGGCGGCGACGTAATCGAAAGATTTACGGCTGATGATCACCCCCGATGCAGCGCTCAGCGCCTGGGCCAGGTCGTACAGAGCGTCCTGTTCCTGCATCGGGTCAATCGGGCAATCCAGGCTTTGCAGCAATACTTCGCTGGCGCGGAACAGTCGCGGGTCGGTTGATAATCCGTTGTGGATAAACGGTAACGGCCTGCCGCCAAGAATCTGTTGGATTAGCGCCGGCTCCACATAAATCATGCGGTACTTGAAGCCTTCTACACTGCTGGCGCGGCCGTCATGGCATTCATCGGGGTGAATCACCATGGTCGTACCGGGCAAGCTGTGGGTCATGCTGCCGCGGTAGTGATAACTCTGCACGCCGAACAGCGTGCGCCCGATGGCGTAGGTGTCGTGGCGATGCGGGTCGAACGCAAAGCCTGCAAAGTACGCTTCGATACGGTCCAGGCCGCTGGCGTGCGGGGCGCGGTGCAGCCAATCGAGGGTAGAAGTGGGTTGGCCCATGGTGACTGGTCACAAGTAGAGGTGGAAACACGTTAACCCAGTCTGGCGCGGGTTGTCTGCCGAGGTCTTGTACGATTGTGCGTGATCTGGATGAGCCTTTTTTAACGATTGCATTGCTTTGCGTTAAAAAATGATTGTTTTACGATAATTAATCTATTATTTTGTGCGCTCACTCATTCACCGAGGTTGTTTATGAATACCCAACGTCTGGCCCAGCTCAGTCAGCGCATGTCGCTGCTTACCCTCTTGCTGCTTGTCGTTATGCTGGTGCTTAACACTGCCGTGTGGCTGTTTCCGGTGCTGGGTTCCTCCGCCGATGGCCTGGGGTTTGGCTTTGCCTTGACTGACCGTCTGATCGAGGCGCACGCCGCTAAAGTTGCGCTGTTCCCGTGGTGGCAGACGGCGGGTGGCATTGTGCTTTCCACCATCCCATTGATGGCGTTGGCGTCAGGCTTGAACCATCTGCGCCAACTGTTTCGCAATTACGCTCGGGGTGAGTACTTCTCCAGTGCCGCGGCGCAGCACCTGGGCAAAGTTGGGCGAGCAGTGGCGATATGGGTGCTGCTGGACTTTTTATGCGAGCCGTTGCTCAGTGTCTGGGTCACGATGAATGAGCCGGTCGGCCAGCGATTGATTACGCTGAGTGTCACCGCGCCAAGCTTCGTCGCGTTGTTTCTCGCTGCCTGTATCGCGGTAATCGCGCGTATCCTGTGGCAGGCCAGTGAAGTGGATTCTGAAAACCGTACTTTTGTTTGAGATCGAAATGCCCATTGTGATTGAACTGGACGTTATGCTTGCCCGGCGCAAGGTCAAATCCAAAGACCTGGCGGCCGCCATAGGGATTACCGAACAGAACCTGTCGTTGCTCAAACAAGGCAAGGTCAAGGGCATACGGCTGGGCACGTTGGATGCTATATGTGCCTACCTGGAGTGCCAGCCTGGCGACTTGTTGGTGCACACGCCTGAGCCGGCGGCCGAATAGGTTTAACCACTGACGAAGAGGGACGCCCCATGCTGTTCTCCGACTTGCCGTACGCAGCACCGTTGCTGTCGCTGGGGCTGCTTTGGGCTGTCGCGGTGGTGACGCCGGGGCCGAACTTCTTCAACACTGCCCAACTGGCGGCGAGTTGCTCGCGTCGTCATGGCGTGGTGGCGTCCGCCGGGGTGGCCACGGGCACGGTGATATGGGGGCTGGCAGGCGGCTTGGGCATCAAGTCGCTGTTCACCGCTGCGCCCATGCTCTATCTGGCCTTCAAGATCATCGGCGGCTGCTACCTGATCTACCTGGGGCTGAAACTGTTCAAGCGTTCGGCTCCTATCAATCAAGCCGCATTGCCTGACGAGCCCCAGCGCTCGCTGTTCTCTGCCTGGCGCTTCGGTTTGCTGGGCAACTTGTCCAACCCCAAGGCCGCACTGTTCGTTGCCACGGCCTTCGCCTCGACCATGCCGCCGTCACCGTCGCCAACGTTGTTGGCGCTGGCGGTCATCACCATGACCACCTTGTCGTTCAGCTGGTACACCAGCGTAGCCCTGGTGTTTTCCAGCGAGCGCATGGCCAATCTTTACAGCCGTTCACGCAAGTGGCTCGACCGGTTTGCCGGTGGCTGCTACCTGTTGTTTGGCGCACATCTGGTAGCGAATCGCTGACCGCTCATGGTAAGAAGCCTTACTTTCAATAGTGAGGCCGAGTCATGAGCAAGGTGCGGGTAGGTATTATTTTTGGTGGCCGTTCGGCCGAGCACGAAGTCTCGCTGCAATCGGCGCGCAATATTGTCGATGCGCTGGACCGTTCGCGCTTCGAGCCCGTGCTAATCGGCATCGACAAGGCCGGCCACTGGCACCTCAACGACACCTCGAACTTCCTGATCAACCAGGAAAACCCGGCGCTGATCGCCCTCAACCAGTCCAACCGCGAACTGGCGGTGGTGCCGGGCAAGGCCAGCCAGCAAGTGGTGGAAACCTCGGGCCAGGGCCTGCTGCAACACATCGATGTAATCTTCCCTATCGTCCACGGCACCCTCGGTGAAGACGGCTGCCTGCAAGGCCTGCTGCGCATGGCCGACCTGCCTTTCGTCGGCTCCGACGTACTGGGTTCGGCCGTGTGCATGGACAAGGACATCAGCAAACGCCTGCTGCGCGATGCCGGCATTGCCGTCACCCCGTTCATCACGCTGACCCGTGGCAACGCGGCGCGCACCTCCTTTGAGGCTGCGGCGAACAAACTCGGTTTGCCGATGTTCGTCAAACCCGCCAATCAGGGTTCCTCGGTGGGCGTGAGCAAAGTCGCCGACGCCGCCGAGTACCACGCCGCCGTCGAGCTGGCCCTGGGCTTTGATGAAAAAGTGCTGGTGGAATCCGCCGTTCAAGGCCGCGAAATTGAATGTGCCGTGCTCGGCAACGACAACCCCATCGCAAGCGGCTGCGGCGAAATCGTGGTGAGCAACGGCTTCTATTCCTACGACAGTAAATACATCGACGACCAGGCCGCCCAAGTGGTGGTGCCGGCCGATATCAGCGTTGAGGCCAGCGAGCGTATTCGCCAACTCGCCATCGAAGCGTTTGAGGTGTTGGGTTGCGCCGGGCTGGCGCGGGTCGACGTGTTTCTCACCGACGACGGCGAAGTGCTGATTAACGAAATTAACTCACTGCCTGGCTTCACTCGCATCAGCATGTACCCCAAGCTGTGGCAGGCGGCGGGGATGAGTTACAGCGAGCTGGTAAGCCGGTTGATTGAGCTGGCGCTGGAGCGGCATGCGGGGCGGAAGGGGTTGAAGATAAGCCGCTGATTGTTGTGGCGCGCTACCTTTTGTAGCGCGCGACTTACTGTGGCAAGCTCGCTCGCCACAGTAAGCCGGTTAGCCTGCCAGCCATAGGGGACAGAGGCTCTTTAGGTTTTGCGAGCAATCCACGAATAGATCAACGTCTTCGCCTCCTCCGGGTGATGCGTCCTCCTGCGGTAGCTGGCGAAGGACGGTGATGTGCAGTAAGTGCACATCTCACTGACTTCGATCTGCTCACGCTTAACTCCCGCCGCTTGCAGCAGCATCATCCCGTATCCACTCAAATCAAACCACGCACTTCCCGTCTGCCGCGCATGCGGCGGTGCAATCTGCGGCGCCAGCCGTGGCGCCGGCTGCTCGAAGCACCACGGCGCCTGTCCGTCACGCCACAAGTGGCCTTGGTCCGTCTGAAACTGGGCGATAAACCCTTCGCTCACCTCGTAACAGCACGGCTTGATCGACGGCCCGATAGCGACCTGCAACTGGTCAACGGCAATGCCCTCGGCGGTAAATTGCTGCACGGCGTTGGCGATAATTCCGCTTTGCAACCCCTTCCAGCCGCCATGCACGGCGGCAACCATTTCACCACTTTTCGCGGCAATAAGAATGGGCAAGCAATCAGCGGTAATCACTGCGATTGGCGGGTGCGCGCGAGTGAGCACGCCATCGGCCTCAACGGTATTGGCCACCTGATCAGGCTGCCATTCGATCACCGTCGCACTGTGCACCTGCTTGCAGATGAACACCTCATCCGGTCGCAATGGATCATCGATCGAACAAAAACCGTGGTCGACGCCGGGGAGGGCGCCGAGATTGTTTGCCTGTTGCAAGGGGCTCTCTGCGCTCAATAAAGTCAGTCGCCGACCGCTTCGCCTTCACGCCGAGGATCCGCGCCGCCGCTCAGCGACACCTTACCCTGAGCATCGCGTGTGCGAACAATGGCCTGGATGCCGCTGGTCATATCGATCTCACTCAACGCATGGCCCTTGTCCCTCAGTGCCTGTTTCAACTCAGGGCTGAACAACCCTGCTTCCAGCTCGGTCGCACCGTTGCGGCTACCAAAGTTGGGCAGGCTGATGGCCGCTTGCGGGTCGAGCTTCCAATCGAGCATCGCCACCAGGGATTTGCTCACGTACTCAATGATCTGCGAGCCGCCCGGTGAGCCCACGGTGGCCAGCAACTCGCCGCTCTTGCGGTCGAACACCAAGGTCGGTGCCATGGCCGAGCGTGGGCGTTTGCCGGGCTCGACGCGGTTGGCCACCGGCTGGCCGTTTTCTTCAGGGATGAACGAGAAGTCGGTCATCTGGTTGTTGAGCAAAAAGCCCTGGACCATCACATGCGAACCGAATGCCGCTTCCACCGTGGTGGTCATCGACACAGCGCCGCCCAGGTCATCCACCGCCACCACTTGCGAGGTGGAGATGCGCAACGGCGAGCGGTCCGGCGCGTAGGCCACCTGAATGCCCACAGGCTGGCCTGGTTTGGCGATGCCCATGCTGCGTTCGCCGATCAGCGCAGCGCGCTTGGCCAGGTAGTCTGGAGCGACGAGGCCGGCGGTCGGCACCGGCACGAAGTCGGCATCGGCCACGTACAGCCCACGGTCGGCGAACGCCAGGCGACCCGCCTCGGCAAGCAGGTGCACGGCTTCGGGTGTGGGTTCAAGCCCTGCGGGCGATGCGCTTTTAATCGGTTTCATCGGCGCTATGGCCTGGCGTGGGGCGCGGGCTTCCACTGCCTGCAATGTGCCGAGGATCTGTGCGATTGCAATCCCACCCGACGACGGCGGTGGCATGCCGCACACCTGATACTGCTTGTAGTCGGTGCACAGCGGCGTGCGTTCCTTGGCGGTGTAGGCCTTGAGGTCGGCCTGTGACAGGCTGCCCGCATTGCGGTTGCCTTGGACCTTACGCGCGATCTCATCAGCAATCGGCCCGTGATACAGCGCGTCCGGTCCTTCCTTGGCGATGCGCTTGAACACAGCGGCCAGCGCCGGGTTTTTCAACAGGGTGCCGGTGGCTTTAGGCGTGCCGTCGGCATTCAGAAAATACGCCGCCATCTCGGGTGATTGCGCGATGTAACGGTCAGCCGCGATCAACGCGTGCAGGCGCGGCGAAATCGCGAAGCCTTGCTCCGACAAACGAATCGCCGGTTCAAACAGCTTGGCCCATTGCAGGTGCCCGGTCTTCTTGTGCGCCATTTCCAGCGCACGCAATACCCCCGGTGTGCCGACCGACCGCCCGCCAATCTGCGCCTCGGGAAACGCCATCGGCGTGCCGTCCGCTTTTAGGAACAAGCGCTCAGTTGCGCCGGCTGGGGCGGTTTCGCGGCCGTCATAGGCGTGCACTTTTTTGCCATCCCACAGCATGATGAACGCGCCGCCGCCAATGCCGGAAGACTGCGGCTCCACCAGCGTCAGTACGGCCTGCATGGCAATCGCTGCATCAATTGCCGAGCCGCCTTGGCGCAACATCTCGCGCCCGGCTTCGGCGGCCAGTGGGTTGGCGGCGGCGGCCATATGGCGCTCGGCGTGGCGGGTGTTGAGGTCGGTGCGGTAACCCGAGCCCAACTCCGGTGCCGGCGGCTGTTCATTGACGGGGGTGTGACAGCCGGCCAGGGCGAGGGCTGCGGCTATCACTGACAGTTGACGGCGGGAAATCAAAAACACGCGCTGAACTCCGTTCATTTTGAGAATGATCTGTTGTCCTTGGGGTGGTACTTTTTACAGGTAAATCACGCCTTGCAGGTAGAGCACCGCATGGCCCGAGATGATCACGCGGTCGCCCTTGAGCTCGCAACGCAGTTGCCCACGGCGCTTGCCGCCCTGTTCAGCAGTCAATTGCGACTTGCCCAAACGCTCAGCCCAGAAAGGTGCCAGCGAGGTGTGTGCGGAGCCGGTGACCGGGTCTTCATCGACGCCCACGTTCGGGCCGAACCAGCGCGAAACAAAATCAAACTGCGTGCTTTTGGCCGTCACCGCGATCCCGCGTTTGGGCAGGCCCTTGAGGCGCGCGAAGTCTGGCGTCAGGGCGGCGATTTGAGCCTCATCGTCGACCAGCACGATGTAGTCATCGGTGGCAAACACCTCGGCGTGCTCAATCCCTAATGCGCTCAACAGTCCACTGGGCGGCTCGCAGCGCTGAGGCTGTTTAGCCGGGAAATCCATCGCCAGTTCGTCGCCATTGCGCGTCACGCGAAGCTCGCCGCTGCGGGTGGCAAAGCGCAACACTTCAGGTGCGTCCGCCAGTTGATGAATCAGCACCCACGCCGCTGCCAACGTGGCATGGCCGCACAGGTCCACTTCGACTTGCGGGGTGAACCAGCGCAACTCATAGAAATCGCCACGGGGCACGAAATAGGCGGTTTCGGAGAGGTTGTTTTCCGCGGCGATGTCTTGCAGTTGTGCGTCGGGCAGCCACTCGGTCAGCGGGCAGACGGCTGCCGGGTTGCCACCGAAAGGATGTTGGCTGAAAGCGTCGACTTGGTAGATGTCCAATTTCATCGGGGGCACTCCGTCTTGTGGAGGCTGGACACTAACAGTGGGTCAGGAGGGCGTCAAAATACAGATACGCAGTTTTTTTGAGCGCACGCCCCCTGGCCTGCTCAGCCCAGGCGCAACAGCATCGCCCCGGCGGCAATGACACATGCGGCAACAATGCGAGCGCGGGTCAGATGCTCTTTCAGCACCCATGCCGAAATCCCCACGCCGAACAGGATCGACGTTTCCCGCAGCGCTGAAACGGTGGCGATGGGGGCAGGGGTCATGGCCCAAAGCGCCAGACCATAAGACGCTATCGTGCCCACACCGCCGACGATGCCCAGGCGCCAGTTACGGCTTACGTAGTCACGGAACACGCCGCGCCGGGCCGCTAAAGCCCATGCGGCAAGCGGAATGCCGGTCAGCAGGAAGATCCACAGTGTATAGGCCACCGGCGCGCCGGACTTGCGCACGCCCAAGCCGTCGATAAGGGTGTAGCTGGCGATCACCCCCGCGTTGATCAGCGCCAGAATCAAGCCTTTTCGCTGTCCTGATAACGGCGCTACAGCCATGCTCAAGATGCCCAGAGAGATCACCGCAATGCCGAGCCAGGCAAATGCCGACAATGGCTCCGCCAACACAAACACACTCACCGTCGCCACCACCAACGGCGCGGTGCCGCGCATGATCGGGTAGGTCTGGCTCATGTCGGCAATGCGGTATGTCGAGGCGACCAGCACGAAATACAGCACTTGGAGAATCACCGACGTGCCGATGAACGGCCAGCTTTCTGGCGCCGGCAGCGCCAGAAACGGGATGGCCGCCAACGCGATCAACGAGGCGACGGACGCAATCAGGCAGGTGGTCAACAGCTTGTCGACGCCACCTTTGACCACGGCATTCCAGGTGGCGTGGAGCGCGGCGCCCAGCATGATAATGGCGAATACGTGGAGGCTCATGAGGCGTGGCTTGCGCCGTTGATCAGCGCCGTCAGCACATGGTCCGCCCACACGCCATTGATCTTGAGATAGGCCCGCGCCTCACCCTCGCGCTCAAACCCTAGCCGTTTGAGCAGACGCGCACTGCGTTCATTTTCAGGCCGGTAGTTGGCCATGATTCGATGCAGTTTCATGTCATCGAACACATGGGCAATCGCGGCTTTCAGCGCTTCGTGCATCAGCCCCTGGCCCTGGGCAGATTCGTCGAGCGCGTAGCCCAAGTGACAGGCTTCAAATGCACCGCGCACGACGTTGGTGAAGTTGCAGACGCCGATGACTGTGCCGTCGTGCAGTATCAGCAGATGCAGCGCTTCGCCGCTGGCGGTTTTCTCGGCCATGGTTTGGAGGCGTTGGGTGATGGCGTCGAGTTCGAAGAAGTCATCGCCGTGCGTGGGTTCCCAGGGTTGAAGGTAAGCGCGGTTTCGCAGCAGATACGTTTGCAGGGCGCCAGCGTGAGACGGGCGAGCGGCTTGCAGCGACAGCCGTTCGGTGGTGATGCCGTGGGTGGGGAAGTGGGGGTTCACGTATCGCCTCCTTGTGGTTGGGGGCGAGTATGCCTCAGGGCTTTTCTTCAGGCATAAAAAAACGGCCTACCTTTCGGTAAGCCGTTTTTAGTACTTGGTGGCTACACAGGGACTTGAACCCCGGACCCCAGCATTATGAATGCTATGCTCTAACCAACTGAGCTATGTAGCCAAGTGGCGCGCATTATTCGCGTAGAACGGGAATGCGTCAAGCGTTTATTTTGAATTTTTATCTACGCTTTCAACTGTTTAACCGAAAATGCCGGGTCTGGCGACGAGTGGCTCGGGGATTTTCACGTCTCTGGGCTACACAAAAAACGCCTGTGGGAGCGGGCTTGACTGCGATTATGGTGGGTCAGCCGATGACGAGGTTGAATGTGCCGCCGTCATCGCAGGCAAGCCCGCTCCCACATTTGATCGGTGTTTAGCGTTACTGCGCGCGTGGTTGCGGGTGATCGCAGCAGTCGAGGCGTTGGCTGAGGTGCTGCGGATCAGGGGGAGAGGTAGAGCTGGGTATCTTCAACGCTGAGGTTTTCGTTGACGACGAGGCAGTCGGGCAGTTGGCGATCTAGTTGCCGCGCGTGCGCAGGTGTAATTCGGTTGGGCAGATATCCCTGCCGCCCAACGATTACCCTTTAGAGCGCCTTACGGTTGCGGCGGGTTGTGCGTGACGCGCTTGAGGTGTTCACGCGCCCGTGACAGGCGTGAGCGAACGGTGCCGATAGGGATGTCCAATACGTCGGCTGTGTCCTGGTAGCTGCCGTCGGTTTCCAGCGAGGCGTACAGCGTCTTGCGCATTTCTGCCGGCAGGTGGTCGATGGCCGTCAGGGTTTTTTCCAGCCGGCGGTTGATCTCGAACTCCCAATCCAGGTTGTTGTTTTCCTCCTGGCCATGCCACAGCGATTCATCGAATTCGCAATGCACCGGTTTGGCATACAGGCGCCGAAAATGGTTGCGGACCAGGTTCTGCGCAATGCCGCACATCCAGGTGCTGAGGGTTGCCTGTCCACTGAAACGCTCCCTGTTGCGCCAAGCTTCCAGGTAGGTCAGTTGTAGGATGTCGTCTGCATCTTCTTGGTTGAGCACGCGTTTGTGGATGAAGCGCCGAAGTTTTTTTTGTTGATCGTCTGTCAGGTGAAGCATGAATTGAGGCGAGCTGCCAACGAGGTGGGCTAAAGCTTCAATAGGGATATTCATGATTTTTTCCTCAGGGTAGACGCTATCGAAATGTTTACGATGCGAACCCCTTTTGCACTGGCTGTGCCAAAGGAAAAAAACTCTCAACTTTCTGATTTATATAAATAAATATATTGAAATGAAGCGTTTTTGCGCAGTAATTTGCAAAATGCGCTGATGATTTGTGCCGGTCTTTTCAAAAGTGTCGAAAGTCGAGTTTTGATGGAACCGTATCGGCAGGCCTCGCCACATAGGGACACACTCTTCCCTTCTTGGCATGCTTATGAAAGTCGAATCCCTTCAAGATGCGCCCTCTACCCAGCGCCTGGATCAACCCGCCGCTGCGCCTGTCTCGCCGCCCACCTCAGCGAAAGTCGATGAGCTTGCTCCGTTCTTCGACCAGGAAGTGATTGCCAGCAATCGGGCCTCGCGGTTGATGCCTATACACGTTCCGCCCGCCGAGCAGCTTGCTCAACTTTATGATCAGTTGGGCCATCCGGCCCAGGAATCCTTGGCGGCTATTTCTCGTCGGTTCAGGCACCAATTGCAGCACCATCCCAGTGTCGACAAGCTGCTGGAGCTTGCCGAGGGGGACCCCGCTCGTGCGTTCGTGGTGCTCAAGCATTTGGAGGCCCAGGCGAACAATGAAGTACGCCTCTCCGACGCTACCTTGGCGCGGGATGCGGTTGCCCTGCTGACGGTCAGCTTCAAAGGGGAAATCCAGGCGGGCCTTAAAATTGCCACGGCGTTGACGCAGGCCGGTGGTGATCCGCAGGAGCGCCAAGCGCTGCGGGCGCTCTACTACTCAAGCGTGGCCACCCGCCAGTCCCTGGTGACAATGATGCAGGCCTTGCTAGGTGTGTACGGTGGCGATACGTTTTCCGCCAGGCTCAGTAGCATGCGTAAAGCCTTGGCTGACGACATTGCGGTCCTCGTGTCGTCAATGACCACGCCGCGGTTGCGCACTTTGTTGCTGGCCCTGCAGAGCTGTGGGAAGTTGGGCTCCGTGTTGTCCGACTGCCAGGCGTTGATCCAGCGCCTGGGCATAAGCCATGACTCCGTGAGCCTTTTGCAGCGCCTGCTGGGGTATGCCGGCAGCGGTATCGATGCGGGTGAAATCCTGCGACTTGGGCATGATCTGGGCAGTGGCCTGACCATTCGGCAAGTGGTACTCCTCAACGCGCTTTACCCGATGATTCGGGAGTTGCCGTTGGCCTTGTGGCCCGACAGTCGCGTACGCCAGGGGGCCCTGGACAGCTTTTTGGCGGTGATGGGCGAACTGGACCGCGTCGAGCGCGGCCCCCTGAAGTTTGCCGGTGACCTGGGGACGCTGGCGTGACTGCACTGTCGGCCATCAACAACGTCTTGCTCAAAGTGGCACAGCGTGCCGAAGTGCTGGGCGCGGTGGTGGTCCTGGGCATTGTGTTTATCTTTATCGTCCCGCTGCCGACCTGGCTGGTGGACATCCTGATTGCGGTCAACATTTGCATATCGTGCCTGTTGATCGTGCTGGCGCTTTATTTGCCAGGGCCTTTGGCGTTTTCATCGTTTCCTTCGATTCTGCTGCTGACCACCATGTTTCGTCTGGCGCTGTCGATCGCCACTACGCGGCTGATCCTGTTGGAACAGGACGCTGGTGACATCGTAGAGGCGTTCGGCAATTTCGTGGTGGGCGGCAACCTGGCGGTGGGGATGGTGATCTTTATGATCCTGACCTTGGTCAACTTCCTGGTGATCACCAAGGGCTCGGAGCGGGTCGCCGAGGTAGCGGCGCGGTTCAGCCTGGATGCGATGCCGGGCAAACAGATGTCCATCGACAGTGACCTGCGTGCCGGCCTGATCGATGGTATGCAAGCGCGGGACAAACGTGAGCAATTGTCCCGCGAGAGCCAGTTGTTCGGCGCCATGGACGGGGCCATGAAGTTCGTCAAGGGCGACGCCGTCGCCGGTTTGATTATCGTCGTGGTCAACCTGTTGGGTGGTTTCACCACTGGTATGTTTCAACACGACTTGAGCGCTGCCGAGTCGATACGACTGTATTCGGTACTGACCATCGGTGATGGCTTGATTGCGCAGATTCCTGCACTGCTGATCTCCCTGACTGCCGGCATGATCATCACCCGCGTGGCGCCAGATGGGCGCAGGGGTATCACTAACATGGGCGCGGAAATCGCCCGGCAAATGACCAGTGAGCCCAAGAGCTGGATGATTGCATCGGTAGGGATGCTCGCGTTTGCAATAGTGCCCGGCATGCCCACGATGGTTTTTATTCTGCTCTCGGCTGTAACCGGCTCCCTGGGTTATTACTTGATGCGCCAACGTCAGCGAGCGGAAAAGCCCGCTGATGAGGCTGCCGAAGCCGTCCGGCCCGAAGAGAACGGGGAAGAGGACTTGCGCGGGTTCGATCCATCGCGGCCTTACCTGTTGCAGTTTCCCCCTGCCTTGCGAGGGACTCCCGAGGTTACGGATCTTATTCACGGAATCCGCCAGGCACGAAATTCGCTCGTCGCCAATATCGGCCTGACATTGCCGCCGTTCGAAGTCGAACTCGATGATTCACTGGCCGCCGATGAAATGCGTTTCTGCGTGCATGAAGTACCGATGGTCAAGGCATCGGTTGTCACCTACCTGGCCGTCGAGCGTAAGGCGCTGACGGTTGAGCCTGAGCACGCAATACGAGGGCTGGCCGAGCGTGATGAACAGGACTGGCTCTGGCTGGCACCTGATGACCCTCTGCTTGATGACCCGCAGCTGGAGCGCTTTACCGCCACGAGCCTGATCATCGACCGTATGAGACAGGCGATGATGCTCAGCGGACCGCAGTTCCTGGGCATTCAGGAAAGCAAGGCGATCCTCGGTTGGCTTGAGCACAACCAGTCGGAACTGGTGCAGGAGCTGCAACGCATCATGCCGCTCTCGCGGTTTTCAGCGGTGTTGCAACGCTTGGCCAGTGAAGGTGTTCCGCTGCGTGCCGTGCGGCTGATTGTGGAGTCGCTGATCGAGTACGGCCAGCATGAGCGTGAACCCGATGCCCTCGCCGACTATGCACGCATTGCCCTCAAGGCGCAGATCTTCCACCAGTACAGCGAGGAAGATGGCCTGCATGCCTGGTTGCTGTCGCCTCATACCGAGAACATCTTGCGCGAAGCGTTGCGTCAGACCCAGACCGGTGTGTTCTTTGCACTGGATAACGAAAGCAGCGCCGCATTGATCAACCTCCTCAACCAGGCCTTTACCTTACGCGCCAAGAGCAAGAGCGTGATGTTGGTGGCGCAGGACCTTCGCAGCCCCTTGCGCACCTTGCTGCTGGAAGAGTTCAACCATGTGCCGGTGCTGTCCTTTGCTGAGTTGGGAAGCACGTCCAAGGTGAAAGTATTAGGGCGCTTCGATCTTGGTCAAGATGAGCTGATGCGGGGTGCCGCGGCATGAATCGTCAGCCAGGTTCAACGCACGGGAGGGCTCGATAATGTTTGAGTTACGGGTGCTCAATGGTCTGAACCAGGGCGCTGCATTGCCGCTGTTTGGTGAGCAGTGGAGCATCGGTGCTCACCCTGACGCTGACCTGATGCTGAATGATCCGGGCATTGCCGAGCATCACGCGCGGTTACGACTGATCGACTCAAACTGGTCGGTGCAGGCCGAGGCCGGGCTGCTGCACGGCGATGAAGGACAAGTGCTGGCACAGATCGCGAGCCTGGCACTGAACGTACCGTTTTCAGTCGGAGCTATCCGACTGTGCGTCACCTTGGCCGATCAACCATGGCCTGAAGTACCCGCTCCAACACCCTCACCGCGCACTACTGAAGCGCCGCGGGCGCTGCAGTTATCGTCGATCCCGCACACGCAGCAAAAACGACTGATCAGCGTAGTGCTGGTGGTTGCAATCATCGTCGCAGTGGTAGGCATAGCCTCCTCGGTGGAGCGTGGGGCACAGGCCTCGTTGATGCCTCCCGTAGTAACCAAACACGAGCTGGCCACGCCGTTTGAAGTGCGCCAGCAGTTGGTGAAGATGCTCAGTGAGCGTGAGTTGGGCCAACGGGTCAGCTTGCAGGTGATCAATGGGCAAGTCGCGCTTAACGGCGACGTTTCCCAGGACGATGTGGAACTGGTGTCGCGCATGCTCAGCCGTTTTGGTGAGCTGTTTGACAGCGCGGTGCCAGTGATCAGCCGCGTACGTGTACGCGACGGAGCCCTGCCGTTCAAGATTGTTCAAATCGTCGGTGGGCCCAATGGCCATGTCGTGCTGGACGAGGGTAGCCGGGTGTTCGTCGGTGATGAAGTGGACGGCTTGCGCCTGGTGCAGATCGACAATAGCAAGGTGGTTTTCGATGGCGCGCAGCGTTACGAGGTGCGTTGGTGAACGAGCAAATGCAGGCGCGTCTTGATGCCTGGCAGGAGCGCCAGACGCAGGCGCTGGCCAACCTGATGCCGGTGACCATGCGCGGGCGCGTCCAACGCGTCAACGGCATGCTGTTGCAGTGCCGATTGCCCAGCGCGCGTATCGGTGACTTGTGCCAGGTTGAAAAGTCTGCCGACGAATACATGCTGGCTGAGATCATCGGTTTCGATCAGCAGGATGCCGTACTCAGTGCCTTGGGCAACCTTGAAGGGATACGCGTGGGTGCCAGTGTGCAGCGCCTGGGGGTGTCGCATCGGGTACGGGTCAGTGATGAGCTGTTGGGCCAGGTGCTGGATGGTTTCGGGCGGCCGATTACCGGCGTTGGCCCAAGCGCCTTCGTCGACACCGACGGCCCGGATGCGAGCATGGTGTTGTGTGAGGCGCCGTTGCCGACCGAGCGGCCGAGGATCAATCGGGCCCTGGCGACCGGCGTGCGCTCGATCGATGGTTTGCTGACGCTTGGCGAGGGCCAGCGTGTGGGCCTGTTTGCCGGTGCAGGTTGTGGCAAGACCACGTTGCTGGCGGAGATTGCCCGTAACGTGGAGTGCGATGTGATTGTGTTTGGTTTGATCGGCGAGCGTGGTCGGGAACTACGGGAGTTTCTCGACCATGAACTGGACGATCAATTGCGGGCCAAGGCCGTGCTGGTGTGTGCGACGTCCGACCGTTCAAGCATGGAGCGCGCCCGTGCAGCGTTCACCGCCACGGCGCTGGCTGAGGGCTATCGGCGTAAGGGTAAACGGGTGCTGCTGCTGATCGACTCCTTGACGCGTTTTGCCCGCGCTCAAAGAGAAATCGGCCTGGCGGCCGGTGAACCCCTGGGCCGCGGCGGCTTGCCGCCATCGGTGTACAGCTTGTTGCCGCGGTTGGTGGAACGTGCCGGGTTGACCCGCGACGGCGTTATCACCGCGATCTACACGGTACTCATCGAACAGGACTCGATGAGTGACCCCGTGGCTGACGAGGTTCGCTCGTTGCTCGACGGCCATATTGTGTTGTCCCGCAAGCTAGCAGAGCGCGGTCACTATCCAGCGGTTGATGTGCTGGCCAGCCTTTCGCGGATTTTGAGCAACGTCGCCACGCCTGAGCATATCCAGGCGGGCACGGGGCTGCGCCGCCTACTGTCGGCGTACCAGCAGATCGAGCTGATGCTGAAGCTGGGCGAGTACCAGGCCGGCAGCGATGCGCTGACTGACTTGGCGGTGGACAGCCGTTCTGCAGTGGATGGCTTTTTGCGCCAGGACTTGCGTGAGCCTTCACCGATGGAGACGACCTTGGATCAACTGACGGAGCTGACCGCCTATGTTCCTTTCTGAGTTGGAAACCCTGAGGCGTCTGCGCAAACACCGGGCGGACAGGGCCGAGCGCGCATTGGGTGAGGCTAAAAGGCAGCAACGGGCGTTGCAGTTGCAAGTTGAGCAGGCGCAGCAGGCCCTTGAGCAAACGCGTGTGCAGGAAGCTCAAGAAACTGCGCAGCTATTGAGCAAGCATCAAGGGCAAGTGCTCTCGTTTAGGGAACTCAAATCGTGGAGTGCCCAGGAGCGCACGTTGTCCGCCAGTACGCAGCGCGAAGAGGCGCAGTTGCATGAATTACACGGGCAGCGGAAGCAGCAAGTGGTGCACGTCGACAGTATGCAAATACAGGCCACCCGATACTTGCGCGAGGTTGAAAAACTCTCGGAATTATCCCAGTTACTGGTGCAGGAGAGTCATGAAACGATTACCTGTGAGCAGGTTTAACCGGCCCCGTATGCGTGAGACAAGGGAAGATCGTGAGGCCGGGGTTGAGGCCGTGGTGCCCTGGGTCCATGTGCAGTTATTCACCCAAATTTTCGCCAAGGATGATGGCCAAGGTGGTTACGCTTCCCGCTTGCCTGCGAAGAGTGCGGCGGCGGATAAAGTAATGCTCGAGGCATTGACGGAGCAGTTGGCGCTTCGCGTTCAGGGCGTCACGCAATGGCCATTGCTGGCGGTGCTTTACGTGCCACGGCTGGGGCGGATCAACGCCAGTGTCCAACGGCAGCCTGGCGCCTGGAACATCGAGCTGGAAGCCGAAGAACAACACACAGCGAATTGGCTCGGCACGGTGAAAAAGCGCTATCAGGACAGGCTGGTCGAGGCGTTGGGGCAGCCTGTCGATATCCACATCAAAAGCGCGGGCCCCGCATGATCATGTCCGCTTTGACACCGCCATTGGTTGAGGGCGCAAGGGTTGCGGCGTTGCATCGACTGGGGCGCGGGTTACGCATGCCGTTCCACGTGGGCGATCAAGAGGGGGCATTTGTGCTCGAACCCGGTCGCGCGCCTGAAGGGGTAAGCCCTTTGTGTGTCGAGAGTGCCCTCGGTGTGCTGGCGTTCTCGGAGCCCAATGCGATGTTCAGCCTGATGGGCGAATGCCCGGTAACCCTGGCAGAGGTTGGCAACGACCCGAAGTCCTGGTTCTGGGAATTGTTCCAGCATCACCTCAGCCCGCAGGTGCGGGCGTTGTTCGGTTATCTGCGCGTGCTGCCGGCGCCTGAAAAGTTGGGCTTTGGTTGCCGTTTTACCGTGATGTTGGGGCCGTCCAAGGTCGCAGGTTACCTGTGGCTGGCCCCGCAAAGCTTGCTGGCGATGTGTGCGGCTGGCGCTTGGCGGTCGACGGCCAGCCCATTACCTGCATCGTTTCCGCTGGCAATAGCCGTGACGTTGGGCCGCTTGAGTTTGCCCATTGCGCAATTGCGTGGCGTACGTGCGGGTGACGTGCTGATGCTTGAACGCGCCTTTTTTGATGTACAGGGCCGTGGTCATTTGAGTATCGGCAGTCAACGGCTGCAAGGGCGTATTGACGATGAGTCCGGTCCGTTATGCCTGAACCTTATTGCGATAGAGGAAGCGTCCATGGACGAAGAGTTTTTAATAGAAGAAGTCCCGGGGCCTGAATTTGATCAACCGGTGGAGGATGTTTTCGGCCGGGAGCTCTTTGATGACTTGAGTATGGCGCTGACAGTGCGCTGTGGTGTCCTGAACCTGACCCTGGGCGAACTGCGCAATCTTGCTCCCGGTGCGGTGTTGGGCATCAGCGGGTATGCCCCGGGCGTGGCCGGCCTGTATTACGGTGAACGGCCTATTGGCCAGGGGCAGTTGGTGGAAGTCGATGGACGTCTTGGCTTGAAATTGTCTCGCGTGGTGTTCTCCCGATGATACTCCAGGGCGTTGACCCGATTGTAATTGCGCTGTTTTTCGCGGCGCTGTCGTTGCTGCCGATGCTGTTGATCATTTGCACGGCGTTCTTGAAGATCGTCATTGTGCTGATGATCACCCGCAACGCCATCGGCGTTCAGCAAGTGCCTCCGAACATGGCTATCAACGGAATAGCGCTGGCCGCTACCCTGTTTATCATGGCCCCCATGGGTTACCAGATCGCCGAGAACCTAAAGGGGGCGCCCCTGGACATGAGCAATGTTCAGACGGTTCAAGCGACTGGCCTTGTGGCTATAGAGCCGCTACGTGCGTTTATGAAACGCAACACTGATCCGGATGTGTTGACCCACATGCATGAAAACAGCGTGCGCTTGTGGCCACCGGAAATGGCGCAAAGCACCCAGCGCGACGACCTGATCCTGCTAATCCCCTCCTTTGTGTTGTCGCAGGTGCAGGCGGGGTTTGAGATCGGCTTCCTGATCTACATTCCGTTCATCGTCATCGATTTGATTGTGTCCAACCTGCTCTTGGCGTTGGGGATGCAAATGGTCTCGCCCGCGACCATTGCCCTGCCGCTCAAATTGCTGCTGTTCGTGATGGTCTCCGGATGGTCGCGGTTGCTCGACAGTCTTTTCCTTTCATACCTTTGAGTAGCCCATGGAACCGATCGTGCTTTTCAAGCAGGGCATGCTGCTGGTGGTGGTGTTGTCGGCACCGCCGCTGATCGTAGCGGTGGTCGTCGGCGTGCTGACGTCCCTGGTTCAAGCCCTGATGCAGATACAGGACCAGACGTTGCCCTTTGGCATCAAGCTGGTCGCGGTGGGTATCACACTGATATTGACGGGACGCTGGATCGGCGTGGAGCTGATTCAACTGATCAACCTGATGTTCGACATGATCGCCCGCTCGGCGCTGAACTGAGGGCCTGCACGTGCTGCCTTATCTTGACTATCTGCCAAGCCTGCTGGTGGCCATGGCGAGGATCTACCCCTGTGCCATTCTGGTGCCGGCGTTCTGCTTCCAACATATACGCGGCATGCCTCGGCACGTCATCGTGATGGTCATGGCATTCATTCCGGCGCCAGGTATCCATGCTGTACTGGTGGACCAGGACTACTCCGCGCTGATGATCATCGGCCTGATATTCAAGGAGGCCGCTTTGGGCATTTTGCTGGGTGTCCTGTTGGCTATGCCTTTTTGGATGTTCGAGTCAGTCGGCGCGCTGTTGGATAACCAGCGTGGCGCCCTGGCGGGTGGTCAGCTCAACCCTTCACTGGGGCCGGACGCAACGCCCATCGGGCATCTGTTCAAGCAGTTGGTGATTTACTTGTTGATCGCTGTCCTGGGTTTGAGCGTGCTTACCCAAGTGATCTGGGACAGTTATTTGATCTGGCCGGCCACGGCCTGGGTGCCGCTGCCGGCAGTCAATGGTTTCAGTACGTTCCTTGGCATACTCGGCGATACCTTTACCCACATGATGCTTTACGTTGCGCCCTTTATTGCCGTGTTGTTATTTCTGGAGTTCGGTATCGCACTACTGGGGGTCTACAGTCAGCAATTACAGGTGAGCACGTTGGCACCACCGCTCAAAAGTCTGGCGGGTATCGGTATTCTGTTGTTGTACTTTGCGTTGCTGCAGGACCTGATCGTCGGGCGCTTGAACCTACTGGGTGACCTCAAGCACTCACTCGGAGTGATGTTCCAGGTCTCGACGCCATGAGTGACTCCGGTGAAAAGAAGCACCCGGCGTCTGCCAAGAAACTGCGCGATCAACGCAAAAAAGGCCAGGTTTCCCAAAGCCAGGATGTCAGCAAGTTGCTGGCGCTGACAGCGATCAGCGAGGTTGCTTTGTTCACCGCCGAAACGAGCTTGCAACGCTTTCAGCAACTGATGGTGTTGCCGATGTCGAGCATGGCTCAGCCCTTCACTCGAGCGCTGGAGGAGGTGCTGTTTGAAGGGTTGTTGATGTTTTTCTCGTTCGCCCTGTTGATGGTTGGGATGGCCATTGCCGCGAAGCTGATCAGCAGCTGGATGCAGTTCGGGTTCCTGTTTGCGCCAGAGACCTTGAAGCTGGATTTCAATCGTCTCAACCCTCTCAAGCAGCTCAAGCAGATGTTCTCCGCCCAATCGGTCATGAATCTGTTGATGAGCATTACCAAGGCGGTGCTGTTAGGGGTGGTTTTGTACGTGGTCATCAGGCCTTCATTGGGCACATTGATTAACTTGGCCAACAGCGACCTGCAAACCTACATCCTTGCGCTGATCATTCTGTTCCGCCACTTGCTGCATACCTGCCTGGGGCTATTGCTGGTGTTGGCGCTCATTGACCTGACGATGCAAAAGCACTTCTTCGCCAAGCGCATGCGCATGACCCAAGTCGAGGTGGTTAAAGAGTACAAGGATATGGAGGGTGACCCCCATGTGAAGGGGCAGCGCCGCGCGTTGGCGCAGCAATTGGCCCAGGAGGAACCGAAGGTCAAATTGCCCAAGCTGGAGGAAGCCGACATGCTGGTGGTCAACCCGACACACTTTGCTGTCGCCTTGTATTACCGCCCCGGTAAGACGCCGCTGCCGATGTTGATCAACAAAGGCACGGACGACGGGGCACGTGAATTGATTCGGCAGGCGAAGGCTGCCGAGGTTCCGGTGATTCAGTGTGTATGGCTGGCCCGCACGCTCTACACGAACAAACTGGGAACAAGCATCCCTCGCGAAACCTTGCAGGCGGTGGCGCTGATCTATCGCACATTGCGTGAGCTTGATGATGAAGCCAAGCGCGAAACCCTGGAGTTGCCGGAGCTTGAGCAGCGCTGATCGGTGCCAGGTGTATACCGCAAGCAAGAACGGGTGAGCAGCAATGCTGCTCACCCGTTAGCCCAGGAACACCTGGTGTTGATCGTTGAGAAGTAACCGAAGGTTCAGCGTTCCAGCGAGATCGTTTGGTAGTCCGCCCGTTCACCGGAGGGCCCTGGCTCGACGCGCATCTGCGGTGGCCACCAGATCACCATTTTATCCTTGGTCGCTTGCGGGCGTGAGCAGGAGTCGCCTCTGCAGGTGGGGCTGCAGCCGGCGATGAGCAGCACGGTGCTGATCAGGGTGAGGCACAACAAACGGCGTTTCATGGCTTGGCCTTTTGAGCGGGAGTGATCAAGGAGGGACGGGGCACGCCGATGTGTTCATCCTTCACCACCGGACGCATGGCGATAAATACCTCGGCTTCTTCACCCGGTTTAAGCCACGCACGCGGCCACACGGTGACGGCCAAGGTTTGCGAATTGCTGCACTCCTTTTCGTCGATCCGCACCGTGCGCTTGAACTGGTTACGCAGCACTATCACCGCCACATTGAACTGCGGGCCGGCATACCACTGGCTGCGTTCGGTGTTCATTGCCAGTAGATCGCGGGTGTTGCACAAGGTGCCCAGGCCCAGCGGCATGGGGGCCGCCTTGAATGCCAGGGGAACCTCCCCGCTGACGAGATGCGCCAGGGTGCTGGTGATGTCACTGCGTTTGATGACCGGCTCGTGTGCGGCATAACGCCTGGCCAGTGGCTTGAGTGCGGCTTGCAGCTCTGCCTGGTCGTCCTGCGGCAAATAACGTGAAGGGTCAGCTTGGTCACCGATCACGCGTGGCGTCAGGATAAACAGGCGTTCGCGCCGGTTGTTCTTGCGTTCGGTGGAGGAGAACAACGCCTTGCCCAACAGCGGTATATCCCCCAACAGGGGAATCTTGTTGCGCTTGTCGGTGCTTTCGGTGACATGGAACCCACCGATCACCAGCGAGCGCTGTTCCGCCATGACCGCCTGGGTACTGACATTGCCCCGGCGTACATCCGGGCCTTTGCGATCCGGGTTTGACTCGTCGAAGTTTCCGTCTTCGATATCGACCAAAAGGTGAACCTGATGGGTGCCTCGGGTGGTAATCACCCTCGGTACCACCTGTAGGCTGGTACCGACAGTGATGGGCAGGATGCTCGCAACCTCTGTGCCTGCCGTCAGGTATTGGGTGCGGTTGAAATCAATCACTGACGGCTGGTTTTCCAGGGTGAGGACCGACGGGTTGGACACCATGGTTGCCAGGCCACGTTGCTCCAGTGCGCGTATCTTGGCAAAGAAAAGATCACGGTTTGTGATCGACAGCTGCGATGAACTCCCAGGCGATATTCTCGTGTCGCTACTGAAGTGACTGTTGCCCCAGTTGACCCCGAATTCGCGCAATTGGGTGCGCTCTATATCGAGGATGATTGCGTCGATCTCCACCATTTTTCGCGCCACGTCGAGCTGGGCAATCAGCTCGCGGTACATCGCCTGCCGTTCCGGAATGTCATAGATCAATACGGCGTTGTTGCGCACATCGGCTTCGACGCGGATTCTGCCGGCAGACACCGGCGCTCGCGGGGTGAGTGTCGCGCCGGTTTCCAACTGCCCCTGGTTCGCTGTCTGTCCAAGCATTTGCCCCAATAGTGGGTTGTTCAACCGGGGAAAGTTGGGTGTGATGGGAGAGGGCTGTGAGCGGCTTGGTGGCGTGGTCGAAAGGGAGGAGGCGGACCGAGGCTCCAATAACCCACGCAGCATGCTGGTAACGCCTGGGATGGTGATTTTGTCGCCGCGATAATCGATCTGGCGATCCCCTGCGTTGGCGAATTTCAGCGGGTAGCTGAGCACGCTCTGCTTTTCGTCGGGTGTTTTACGCTGGCTGCTGAATTGCTTGATCTGTTCGATGTAGCGCTTGGGGCCAGAGACCAGCACAACTCCATCATCAGGCAGTTCACCCCAGCCGAAACGGCTATCGAGCAAGCCGATATCGAGCAGCGCTCGCTTAAGGTCGGCGACGGTCTCGGCAGAAACTTCCAGGCGCGCGGACTCTTGCAGGTCGAGGGTGCTGATATAGAGGGTGTTGTTGTACAAGTACCACTGGAAACGGTGTTCTACCGCCAGCCTGTCGAGCATTGACTGGGGAGTATTGGCGCGTATCTTGCCATTGACGATCCCGTCCAGGAGGCCGTCCACTTGCAGTTGGGTGCCAAACGTCTGAGCGAAGTCCTCCAGTACATCGCGTAGGGGCTTATGCTCGGCTTCATAGGCATAGGCCGTGTTTTTCCATTCGGAGGGGATAGCGGCGAGGGTGCTGTGCAGCGGCGCCAACAACAAGGGCAGCGCGAGCACACAACGCCAGTGAGCGCGTTTTGCCAGAGCAGCGGGCGAGTTTAAACGCAAGCTGGTGTGCTTGTTGATCTTGCTATACATGACTGGTTCTCTGTTTCAGTGCGGTAGCTTACGTAGGGAAGTGGGCCGGAGTTTGCGCCCAGCCTTTATCAGGCGTGCAGTTACGCTGCGCCAGGTGTTACGTTGGTTGAGAGGTGCCTCAGGGGATTTCAGCGGGTGTTCCTGACCTGCAATCCCGTGCCGGCATTGCACCAACCAGAGATGGCCTATGTCTGGAGCCAAGGCAATGCTGACCTCATCGCCTGTTCAAACCGCAGAGTATTCTGCTCGCGGCTATTCAAACGCTCGGTCAGCTTTTGCTGGCCTGCCACTAGACGACATTGATACTCGACTTAATTGTTTCGTGCTTAAAGCTGAGGTAGGTCGAGCTCACGGCATAATTGTTAATAAGCTTGGCCTTTTCTTCATTCAGAAGCTCCAAGAACCTATTGGTGTCCTCGATCTCTCCGCTGTATGAACTATCGCTACCAATGCTTGCGATATCTTTTTCGGAGCGGGCTTGCTGCCTGTAGAAGCTATTGAGTACGCGAGTGTCACCATTCATCGCTTTACCTCCAGTGAGTTGTATCCCTGTGTGGCGCCAGATTGATGACCAGTTCCATCAACTGCCTGTTTTGTAAAAAAAGAAAAGCTTTTACCAAGAAAAGTTGTCACTTGATTTGGCCTGGGGTGGGATCGCCACCAGGTTGTCGAGGGCATGCGCCCAGTTGATGTGAAAGCCGCCATCTTCGGTCTCAAGCAACAGCGACTGTGCAGCACGCCCTTCTTCCACTCGAAGTGTCCATGGCACGCCACAGTGGAGGCTGAGCCATAGCTCGACATGTTCACGGTCCTGCGGGCTGCACATTAAGTGTGCCTCGACGGTCGGCAATTGCGCCTCCAACAGTTTATTGAGCAGTGCAGAGAGGCGTTGAGCGGGTACGGTGTCCTGCAAGAGGCTTCGGATGGCCGTGTTGATGACGCAGGTGGCGGCCTGTTCCAGGTTCTCGGCCATCGCCTGGCGTTCTGACTCCCAGCGCTGCAGTTGGGCATTGGCGAGTTGCCAGAACTCGTCACTGGCACTTTCAAGTATCGTCTCGCATTGCGCCTGGGCCTGGCTTATGAGTACCTGCGCCTGGGTTTCGGCGTGTTCAAGCAATTGCCGGGCCTGGGTGTAGTCAGAAAGCATTTCCCTGGGAATCAGGGCCGTCGGCAGATTATGGGCGAGGGGGTTCAGCTCAATCTTGTGGGCGCAAAACATGGTCGGACTTCTCGTTTGGGGCGTGTGGCGCGTCGCCGACTGCGGTAGAGGTTGCGCGCCAAATAGTGGCTTTCCACAGGGTATCCAACCGACCATGCGTGTCCGCCAATTCAGGATGCTGCTCCACCTCAAGCACCGTTGGTCGAGCAAAGCTCAAGCGTAGTCGGCGCCAGATTTCGGGGGAAACCCACGCGCGCAGAGCGTGCAAGGGGTCTTCGATGCCCACCGGTATTGAGCTAGGTGGCAGTGCCTTGGCCAGGCGCTGGCACCATAGCCGCTGATCTTGATTCAACCGGCTGTCGTGGCGCGCGTTGTACACCTCACTGACCAGTGTCAATACCAGGTCTCGTTGTTGGGCGCTGCTCAGTACCAGTTGGAGTAAGGCCGGCGACGTGAGAGGAGGAAGCTCGGGTTCGATGCCGAACAGGCTACTCACCCGGCTATGATGGCTGTATGAGAGCGCTGTGGTATCGACAAAGCCCGTTTGCGTTAGCCAGTCGATATGGGCGTTTTTCCATGGAAACGCCCACCATCTTATCCAGCTGAGATCTTCACTCATGAGCGTTTGCTATCGCCGGGGCGGGTGCGGGTGTAAGCGTTTTCCTGCGTCGCCAGAACATCCAGGCAATGCCTCCCAGCGGGAGGATAGCCAGGGGCGCTATGAAGCTGGCGCGCCAGAAGCCAAGGTCCTGCTCTGGCACCAGAAAAGGGCCGAGATAGGAAAGTTGTCGCTGCTCGGTGTAGGCCGCGGCGGGTACAAAGATGACGGTCAGTTTTGTGGTGTTGTCCAGGGCTGAGGCCATGCCCGGAATGCTGCTGGCCACCATCCTGCGCACGCGCGGGTTAATATTGTCTGGTTCCAGTCGCGGGTCGTGCTTGATGAATACCGAGGCGGAGGCCGGCTGTACCGGCTCACCTGGCGCTACGCGCTCAGGCAGTACCACGTGAACCCGCGCGACGATAACACCATCTATGTTTGACAGCGTCGATTCCAGTTCCTGGGACAGGGCGTAAATATAGCGTGCGCGCTCTTCCAGTGGCGTGGAGATGACACCTTCTTTGCGAAAGATATCCCCCAGTGTCGAGCGGGCTGTTCTGGGCAGCCCCGCGGCGTCCAGGGTACGGACAGCCCGACTGATGTCACTGGACTTGACGCGAACTGCGACGCCATCTTTTCCTGGAATCTTCTGGGCACGTATTTGCTTGTCTGCCAGTTCCGCGACGACTTCATTGGCTTCCTGCTCAGAAATATTGCGATGAAGTTCTACGCTGTCACCACAGCCAGACAGCATCAACACCGATGATAAGAGCACTAGGGTGGACAGATGACGGAGCATGCATCTAGCCCATGCTTGAAATTTTATCGATGCCTTTTGCGAGAGCGCTAATGACCTTGACACGTGACGTCAATTCAATGTGCGCTTCGGCGAGCAATTGGGGGAACTCATTTGCCTCCGTGGTCTTCTTGTTCTGACTCGCGTCCCGAAATGCTTTGGATACGCGTCTGGATAACGTAGCCGACTCGGTAGAACCCCATGAAAAAGAGGGTGATGCCATGGCGGGAACGATTCCTTTGCCGGAGTGTTCGGTCTGGCTCACTTGAGCGTTAAAAAAATTGATGTCAGACGTTCGGTTGATCGCGGCAGGCATTTCAGCCTGAGGGGTAATGTTTTCGTTTACAGCGAAACCTTTGTTGGTGATGTACATTGGAACCTCTATCGATTGTTACGCCTGCAATGACAGTGAAAACCTCCTCGGCCTGTCAAGCAGAGGAGGCTGGCATTTTTTAACCGAACCGGATCTTGCCACAACGAGCGGCCGCCGCAGTACACTTCTCATTTTCGATACCGCGCCTGGTCTCTTCTACGAGTTCTAGTCTTTTTTGGTTATCGAGTTGGTTAATTTGAGCTTGGGTTGATGAGGCGTTGCTGCCGGAGACTTGAGACATAGGCCACCTATTTGAGTGAGAAATAATGACTGTCAGCTATTGTTAGCTGCCTGTGGTGTAATGAGCAACTTGTAGGTTGCTCATTTGTTGTGTGGCCAAAGGAAGTGAAAGCGTTCCATATTCGTTGTGTTTTTTTTCTCACCTCTCCAGAATGCTCGTTAGTTGTTATATTGCGAGTTGTTTCATGCGGTAGTAAAGAGTGCGCTTGGCGACCTTCAGCTCAATTGCCACGTTATCGACACAGTGGTCGTTACGTCGCAGCGACTCTTCAATCAGGGCTTTTTCAATTTGCTGCAGGCGAGCCTTCAGGCTCATTTCGCTGTCCTGTGGTTTGCCCTTGGGAGTTGAGAGCGCTGGCAGACCTAGCACAAACCGCTTGGCCGTCGAACGCAATTCGCGGATATTGCCCAGCCAGGAGTGGCACAGCAATTGTTGCAATAACCCACCAGGCGGGGTCGGGGCAGGGCATTTGAAGTGGTCGGCTTCTTGCTGGACCATCGTCAGGAACAGCGGAATGATCCTTTCTCGCTGGTCGCGCAGAGCTGGAAGCTCGAGGCTGACCACATTCAGACGAAAGTACAGGTCGCGCCTGAAGGTGCCCTGTTCGACCATTTGGTGCAGCGACTGCTGGGCTGATGCAATAACGCGCATGTCTACCGGGATGAAGCGCGTTGAGCCCAGGCGCTCGACGCCACGCGACTCTAGCACTCGCAGCAATTTGGCTTGCAGGTTCAAGGGCATGCTGTCGATCTCATCGAGGTACAGGGTGCCCAGATGAGCGGCCTCGACAAACCCGGCCCGCGACTGCATGGCCCCGGTAAAGGCGCCGCTGTTGACGCCGAACAATTGGCTTTCAGCGAGGCTTTCGGGGATGGCCGCACAGTTCACCGCAACGAAGTTACCTTTTCGCCTCGACAAGCGATGAACCCGTTGGGCCAGCGTATCTTTGCCTGTACCGGTCTCGCCGAGTAGCAGGATGTCAATATTGAGTGATGCGGTGCTGTTAAGCGTGCTTTCAATGTCTGAACCTTCAATGATTGAAAGGTCCGTTTCAATTTCCCTGGGGTAGGAGTCCGACATCAAGTAGGTGCTCCATTATCACTGTGTATTTGTCAGGAAGCGGTCAGCAGAACGAGATTATAGATTTTATATGCTCATTTTTAAGTAGGAACTTGCGCGGATGGTGTAGGAAAAGTTAGATGGTTTTAGGGTTTATCTTTCCCAGGTTTTAATGCGGATATGCTTGTAGGGTTAATAAGAAAAGTCTTAAAGAATGAGATGTTTGGATATAAAAAGTACTGTTTTTTCTTAAGCAGTCGCCCACAAAAAAGCCGATGCAATGCATCGGCTTTTTGTTTGCGGTGAAACCGCGGGCGTTACTTACACGTTAAAACGGAAGTGCATCACGTCGCCATCTTTAACGATGTATTCCTTGCCTTCCAAGCGCCACTTACCGGCTTCCTTGGTACCGGCTTCACCCTTGTACTGGATGAAGTCGTTGTAGGCGATGACTTCGGCGCGGATAAAGCCTTTTTCGAAGTCGGTGTGGATCACGCCGGCAGCCTGTGGCGCGGTGGCGCCGACTTTGACGGTCCAGGCGCGGACTTCTTCGACACCGGCGGTGAAGTAGGTCTGCAGGTGCAGCATTTCGTAGCCGGCGCGGATCACGCGGTTCAAGCCAGGCTCTTCCAGGCCCAGGGCCTCGAGGAACATGTCTTTCTCTTCGCCGTCATCGAGCTCGGCAATTTCCGCTTCGATCTTGTTGCACACCGGCACCACGATCGCGCCTTCTTCCTCGGCGATGGCCCTGACCACGTCGAGCAATGGGTTGTTCTCGAAGCCGTCTTCAGCGACGTTGGCGATGTACATCACCGGCTTGGTGGTCAGCAGGTGGAAGCCCTTGATCACCGCTTTTTCGTCAGCGTTCATGCTCTTCATCAGGCTGCGCGCGGGCTTGCCTAAGGTGAAGTGAGCGATCAACTGCTCCAGCAGGCCTTTCTGAACCACTGCATCTTTGTCACCGCCTTTGGCGTTACGCGCGACTTTCTGCAACTGCTTTTCGCAGCTGTCGAGGTCGGCGAAGATCAGTTCCAGGTCGATGATCTCGATGTCGCGTTTCGGGTCGACGCTGTTGGAGACGTGAATCACGTTCTCGTCTTCAAAGCAGCGGACCACGTGAGCGATGGCATCGGTTTCACGGATGTTGGCCAGGAACTTGTTGCCCAGGCCTTCACCTTTCGACGCGCCGGCTACCAGGCCTGCGATGTCGACGAATTCCATGGTGGTCGGCAGGATGCGCTTGGGATTGACGATGGCCGCCAGTTCCTGCAGGCGCGGGTCCGGCATGGCCACGATGCCGCTGTTGGGTTCGATGGTGCAGAAGGGGAAGTTCTCCGCCGCAATACCGGACTTGGTCAAGGCGTTGAACAGGGTGGATTTGCCGACGTTGGGCAGGCCGACGATGCCGCAATTGAATCCCATGGTGTTTCCCCTCGGTAAGAGTCAGGCCTTCTGGCTGTGCAGGTTTTTCATCGCACGGTTCCATTCACCGGCGAAGATATCCGGCAGCACGCCGAGGGCAAAGTCGATGCTGGCATCGAGTTTTTCCTGTTCGGCGCGTGGCGCACGACCCAGGACGAAATTTGAAACCATACTGGCAACGCCTGGGTGGCCAATGCCGAGCCGCAGGCGGTAAAAATTATTCTGATTACCCAACTGCGCGATGATGTCGCGCAGGCCATTGTGCCCGCCATGCCCGCCGCCGAGCTTGAGCTTGGCAACGCCGGGTGGCAGGTCCAGTTCGTCATGGGCCACCAGGATTTCTTCGGGTTTGATCCGGAAGAAGCCCGCAAGCGCCGCGACAGCCTGGCCGCTGCGGTTCATGTAGGTGGTGGGAATCAGCAGACGAACATCCTGACCCTGATGCGAAAAGCGCCCGGTCAGGCCAAAATACTTGCGATCGGCCACCAGGTTTACACCTTGGGCGTGGGCGATACGCTCAACAAAAAGGGCCCCCGCGTTATGCCGGGTCTGTTCGTATTCGGCGCCTGGATTTCCCAGGCCAACGATCAGTTTAATGGCAGTCACGACAGGGGCCCTTCCTTTGGAGTTGTGGATAACATCGCCGCGACCAACGTGCGGCGAAAGTGGACAACAAAAGATCATTTACTCAAGAGTAAACGCCGCGTTATCGCCCGCTTTCTCGCTACGTTTCGGTCCGCGATGTTTCCTCAAGCTCCGGCAGTACAGAGTGAATTACTCTGCAGCGCCTTCTTCAGCTTCTGGTGCAACGCGTGGAGCGTGAACGTTTGCAACAGCTTTGTCATCACCGTGAGCCAGTGCGACAAACTCAACGCCTTTAGGGGCTTTGAGGTCGGACAGGTGGATGATGTCGCCGATTTCAGCAGCCGACAGGTCGACTTCGATGAACTCAGGCAGGTCTTTCGGCAGGCAGGTCACTTCGATCTCGGCAACAACGTGCGAGATTTCGCCGCCTTTCTTGACCGGAGCAGCTTCGCCAACGAAGTGCACAGGCACGATAGCGGTCAGTTTCTGACCGGCTACTACGCGAACGAAGTCAGCGTGCAGCACGTGGCCTTTAGCTGGGTGACGTTGCAGTGCCTTGATGATGACGTTCTGCTTGGAGCCACCAACGTTCAGCTCGATGATGTGGCTGTAAGCCGCGTCGTTTTCGAGCAGTTTGGCAACTTCTTTAGCCAGCATGCTGATGGATTCAGGGGCTTTTTCGCCACCGTAAACTACAGCTGGAACCAGGCTTGCGAGACGACGCAGGCGGCGGCTCGCACCTTTCCCCAGGTCGGAACGCAGTTCAGCATTCAAAGTAAATTCGTTCATGTTGTATCTCCAAAATAACCACATTCGCCCCAGCGTTTGCGACCAGCGCTAAAGGCGATATGGGCAAAAAAGCCCCGCCCCAACAGTAGGTTGGGGCGGGGCGCTTTTCGTCAGTGGGATGTTTCGTAAGGTTTGACCCTTAACGGAACATCGCGCTGATCGATTCTTCGTTGCTGATGCGGCGAACCGCTTCGGCAACTACCGGTGCGATATCCAGTTGACGGATACGCGAACAGGCTTGAGCTGCTGCGGACAACGGGATGGTGTTAGTCACCACCAGTTCGTCCAGCATGGAGTTCTCGATGTTCTCGATCGCTCGGCCCGACAGCACAGGGTGTGTGCAGTAGGCGAAGACTTTTGCTGCACCGTGCTCTTTCAAGGCTTTAGCCGCGTGGCACAGGGTGCCGGCGGTGTCGACCATGTCATCAACCAGAATACAGGTACGCCCTTCGACATCACCGATGATATGCATCACTTCAGAGTGATTAGCTTTTTCACGGCGTTTGTCGATGATCCCGAGGTCCACGCCCAGGGATTTGGCAACAGCCCGTGCACGCACGACGCCACCAATGTCCGGGGACACGATCATCAGGTTTTCAAAGCGCTGGTCTTCAATGTCATCCACCAATACTGGGGAGCCGTAGATGTTATCTACCGGAATATCGAAGAACCCTTGGATTTGGTCAGCGTGCAGGTCAACCGTGAGAACACGGTCAATGCCTACCACGGTGAGCATGTCAGCCACGACTTTCGCGCTGATAGCTACACGTGCAGAACGCGGACGGCGATCCTGACGGGCATAACCAAAGTAGGGGATTACAGCTGTGATTCGAGTCGCTGAGGAGCGGCGGAAGGCATCAGCCATCACGACGAGTTCCATCAGGTTATCGTTGGTCGGAGCGCAAGTCGGCTGAATAATGAAAACGTCTTTACCGCGGACATTTTCATTGATCTCGGCTGTAATTTCGCCGTCGGAAAATTTACCGACAGAGATGTCACCGAGAGGGATATGCAGCTGACGTACGACACGTCGAGCCAGATCGGGGTTGGCGTTCCCCGTAAAGACCATCATCTTGGACACGCGCAGTACCTAGAGGCTGAGGGTAACCTGGATGAGTATTAGAAAATGGCAGGGGCGGCTGGATTCGAACCAACGCATGGCAGGATCAAAACCTGCTGCCTTACCGCTTGGCGACGCCCCTGTATTTGTTGCAACGAGTACCCAGTACTCGGTTCCTTTTAGAGCAGACTTTGCAGCTTGCGATGCAACATCGAAACGTTGCTTCCCTTTGCTACAAACCCTGTAAGGGTCTCTGTAAGAAGGGCCGAGACTTTATCAGCTTCAGCTTTGCTTGGGAAGCCCCCAAACACACAACTTCCAGTTCCGGTTAATTTTGCTTCGGTAAATTTACCTAACAAATTCAAAGCGTTACGTACCTCTGGATAACGCCTTGCTACAACCGGTAAGCAGTCATTTCGACTGTTTCCCTTGGGAACGGGGCGCACTTTAATGGGAGGAGAGTTACGTGTCAACAGTGGATCTGAAAAAATTTCTGCTGTACTTACAGATACTTGCGGAACAAGCACGACATACCACGGCTCTTCGGGGTATTCCGGGGTGAGTTTCTCGCCCACGCCCTCGGCAAAAGCTGCATGCCCACGCACGAAAACCGGGACGTCGGCGCCCAGTGTCAGGCCCAGTGTGGCCAGGCGATCGTGGTCCCAACCCAGCTGCCACAAATGGTTCAGGCCGAGCAGCGTGGTCGCGGCATTTGAGCTGCCGCCACCGATGCCGCCGCCCATGGGCAGGATTTTATCGATCCAGATGTCGATGCCGAGCGGGCAACCGGATTGCGCCTGAAGTTTTTTTGCGGCCCGCACAATCAGATTGTTGTCGTGGGGCACGCCTTCGAATTCGGTGTGCAACTGGATCACGCCATCATCGCGTACGGCGAAGGTCAGTTCATCGCCGTAGTCGAGAAATTGAAACAGTGTCTGCAACTCGTGATAGCCGTCTTCACGGCGACCCAGGATGTGCAGCATCAGATTGAGTTTGGCGGGGGAGGGCAGAGACAGCGTGCGAGTTTCTGAAAAAGACACGGTTATTGCCCCAGCTTGCGCGGTTGCCAGTCCTTGATCACCAGCGTGACATCAAGGTTGGTGCCGTGCAGCTTGATGCGTTCGGGCAGCCAATAACCGCTTTGTTGTACGTAGCTGAGGTACTCGACCTGCCAGCCATCCTGTTCAAGGGTGGTCAAACGGCTGTCGCCATTGAGGCTCAGGCGGCTTTTGCTGCCTGGCGCAGGCAACCCGCGAACCCACCACACCAAGTGCGAAACCGGCAGCTTCCAGCCCATCTGCTGTTCCAGCAGTTCTTCCGGCGACGCCGCTTCATAGCGTCCCTGGTTGGCCACTTCCAGGCTCACTTGGCCCGGTCGGCCGGTCAGGCGCGCGGCGCCTCGGCCCAATGGGCCAGACAAGCGAATGTCGTAATAGTCCTGGCGTTGCAGCCAGAACAAGGTGCCGCTGCCGGAATCTTTCGGCGCGCGAACCCCGACCTTGCCTTCGATCTGCCAGCCGTCGATGCTGCTGAGCTGGTCCTTGTGCTGTTTCCATTGCGCCGGGGTGCCCTGGCCTTCAACGGATTCGCGGCTGCCTATGCCCGCGCAACCGGCGAGCAAGGCGATGAGGCTGAAAACAATAACGTGGCGCAAGAACATAAGCTTAAAGGGTCTCGGATCCGGTCAGGCGCTTGATGGTGCCGCGCAGGATGGGGCTTTCGGGTTGTTCCTTGAGGAATTTTTCCCAGATTTGTCGCGCTTCGCGCTGTTTGCCGTTGGCCCAGAGCACTTCACCCAAGTGGGCGGCCACTTCCTGGTCGGGAAAGCGTTCCAGTGCCTGGCGCAGCAAGCGTTCGGCTTCGTCCAGGTTGCCCAGGCGGTAATTCACCCAGCCCAGGCTGTCGAGCACCGCCGGGTCTTCCGGGTTGAGCTTGTGGGCTTGTTCGATCAGCACCTTGGCTTCGGCGTAACGCGTTGTACGGTCAGACAGGGTGTAGCCCAAGGCGTTCAGCGCCATGGCATTGTCCGGGTCGCGCTTGATGATCAGGCGCAGGTCTTTTTCCATCTGCGCCAGGTCATTGCGTTTTTCCGCCTGCATGGCGCGGGTGTACAGCAGGTTCAAATCATCGGGGTACTGCAGCAAGGCTTGTTGCAGCAGTTTCCAGGCGCGTTCGCCCTGTTTGTTGGCTGACAAGGTCTCAGCCTGGATCAGGTACAGCTGAATCGCGTAGTCCGGTTCGGCAGCGCGCGCAGCCGCCAGGCGTTTTTCCGCCTCGTCGGTGCGGCCATTGCTCATCAGGATGTCAGCTTGGCGCAATTGGGCCGGCAGGTAGTCATTGCCGGGGCCGACCTGGGCGTATTCAAGCAGGGCGGCCTGCGGGTCGTTGTGCTCTTCAGCGATACGACCGAGGTTCAGGTGGGCCGAATCCACATGGCTTTCGCGCTGAATCAGCTCTTCCAGATAACCCTTGGCCTCGTCCCAGGCCTTGGCCTCCAGGCACACCAGTGCCAGGGAATAGCGCAATTCATCGTCTTCCGGGTATTGCTGGACCAGGTTGGCGAACTGCACTTTGGCGTCTTCCATGCGGTCCTGCTCAACCAGCGTGCGCGCATACGTCAGGCGCAGGCGCTTATCGTCCGGATACTTCTTGATGCTTTTTTCCAGCAACGGAATCGCTTCCTTGCCGCGATTAAGGGTCTGCAGCAAGCGTGCGCGCAGCAAAATCGGCGCGATCTCGCCGTCGTCCGGTGGGTTCTGCTCCAACAGCTTCAATGCGGCGTCAGCTTCGTCATCCTGTTGCAGCAGCAACGCTTTGCCGAAAATCAACTGGCTGTTCTTTGGGTGCTTTTGCAGCAGGCGGTCGAAACTCTTCATCAGGCCATTGCGCGTGTCCTGATCGGTGTCGGCGGCCGACAGCGCGAGGAAGTCGAAATGCGTGTCGCCCTTGCCCTGCAGGACCCTCTCCATATAAACCATGGAGTCGTCATAGCGCCCCGCGCGCGCCAGCTGAATGGCTGCGGCCCGCTGCGCTTCCAAGTCGTCCGGCGCGTTTTTCGCCCAGATCAGCGAGGTGTCCAGCGCTGCCTGGTCGGCGCCCAGGTATTCGGCGATGCGAAACGCGCGTTCCGAAATGCCCGGGTCCTGGGTATTGATGGCCTGGGTCACGTAGTTATCCAGAGCAATATCGAAACGATTGCGCTGGCCGGCGAGTTCCGCGGTCAGCAGGCTGTAGATCGTTTCTTCATTGAACGAGGAATAAACCTTGGGCTTTTCAGGGGCGGGGGTGCTGTCTTCGACCGGCGGCGTACCGTCCGGCGACACGGGTGCCAAGGCCTGGCAGCCGCTGAGGAAGACAAAAGCAAGGAGCAACGCGGAAGATCTATTCATATAGGAAGAGGACGACTAACCTGCGGTCGGATCATCATGACACAAGCCTTCGGCCAAACATAACCGAGTCTCAGTTGGCGCCTTTATAGGCATAAGCTACTAGGACAATAGACGACGGTGGTTGTTCTGGGTCTTTCGAAGTAGGACAATTGTCGGCTTCCCGACATCATCAGCGATATTGAATGGCCTTCCTTGCACTCGGTATTAACCACAAGACTGCATCCGTAGACGTGCGCGAGCGCGTGGCGTTTACGCCAGAGCAGTTGGTTGAGGCCTTGCAGCAGCTCTGCCGGCTCACCGACAGCCGCGAAGCTGCGATCCTTTCGACCTGCAATCGCAGTGAGCTTTATATAGAGCAGGAACATCTTTGCGCGGATGTGGTACTGCGCTGGCTGGCCGATTACCACCATTTGGACCTCGATGACCTGCGCGCCAGTGCGTATGTGCACGAAGAGGATGCGGCAGTTCGTCACATGATGCGCGTCGCCGCAGGGCTCGACTCGCTGGTGTTGGGCGAGCCGCAGATCCTCGGCCAGATGAAATCTGCCTACGCCGTCGCGCGTGAAGCCGGAACCGTAGGGCCGCTGCTGGGCCGGCTGTTCCAGGCCACGTTCAATTCCGCCAAGCAGGTGCGTACCGACACGGCCATCGGTGAAAACCCGGTGTCCGTCGCGTTTGCCGCCGTCAGCCTGGCCAAACAGATTTTCAGCGACTTGCAGCGCAGCCAGGCGCTGCTGATCGGCGCCGGTGAAACCATCACCTTGGTCGCCCGTCATCTGCATGAGTTGGGCGTGAAACGTATTGTGGTCGCCAACCGTACCCTGGAGCGCGCGAGCATCCTGGCCGAGCAGTTCGGCGCTCACGCCGTGTTGCTGTCGGATATTCCGGCCGAACTGGTGCGCAGTGATATCGTCATCAGCTCCACCGCCAGCCAGTTGCCGATCCTCGGCAAGGGCGCGGTCGAGAGCGCGCTGAAGCTGCGTAAGCACAAACCGATTTTCATGGTAGATATCGCCGTTCCTCGGGATATCGAGCCGGAAGTCGGCGATTTGGACGACGTTTACCTCTATAGCGTCGATGATTTGCACGAAGTGGTCGCCGAAAACCTTAAGAGTCGCCAGGGCGCAGCCCAGGCCGCTGAGGAAATGGTCAGCGTCGGCGCCGAAGACTTTATGGTGCGCCTGCGTGAATTGGCGGCGGTCGACGTGCTCAAGGCGTATCGTCAGCAGGGCGAACGCCTGCGTGACGAAGAGTTGATCAAGGCCCAGCGTTTGCTGGCCAACGGCAGCAGCGCCGAAGAAGTGCTGATGCAACTGGCCCGTGGCTTGACCAACAAGTTGCTCCACGCCCCCAGCGTTCAGTTGAAAAAGCTTACCGCCGAAGGCCGCCTCGATGCGCTGGCCATGGCCCAGGAACTCTTTGCCCTCGGTGAGGGCGCGTCAGATAGCTCTTCGGATAAAAAACCGCAATGAAAGCGTCACTGCTCAATAAACTGGACGTGCTCCAGGACCGTTTCGAAGAACTGACCGCCTTGCTCGGCGATGGCGAGGTCATCTCCGATCAGACCAAATTCCGTGCCTATTCCAAGGAATACGCCGAAGTTGAGCCGATTGTGGCCACCTACAAGCACCTGACCAAGGTGCAAGCCGACCTCGAAGGCGCCCAGGCGCTGCTCAAGGACAGCGACCCGGACATGCGCGAAATGGCCGTGGAAGAAGTCCGCGAAGCCAAGGAAAAACTGGCTGAGCTGGAAGGCGACCTGCAACGCATGTTGCTGCCCAAAGACCCTAACGATGGGCGCAACGTGTTCCTCGAAATCCGCGCCGGCACCGGTGGCGACGAGGCGGCGATCTTCTCCGGCGACCTGTTCCGCATGTATTCGCGTTTTGCCGAGCGTCGCGGCTGGCGTGTCGAGATTTTGTCCGAGAACATCGGTGAACACGGCGGCTATAAAGAAGTCATCGCCCGGGTTGAAGGCGATAACGTCTACGGCAAGCTCAAGTTCGAATCCGGCGTGCATCGCGTGCAGCGGGTGCCGGCGACTGAATCCCAGGGCCGTATCCACACCTCGGCATGCACCGTGGCCGTATTGCCCGAGCCGGACGAGCAGGAAGCCATCGAGATCAACCCGGCGGACTTGCGTGTCGACACCTACCGCTCATCGGGCGCCGGTGGTCAGCACGTCAACAAGACTGACTCGGCGATCCGTATTACGCACTTGCCGTCGGGCATCGTGGTGGAGTGCCAGGAAGAACGTTCCCAGCACAAGAACCGTGCGCGGGCCATGTCCTGGCTGTCGGCCAAACTCAACGACCAGCAGACCAGCGCCGCCGCCAACGCGATTGCCAGCGAGCGCAAATTGCTGGTGGGGTCGGGCGACCGCTCCGAGCGCATCCGCACCTACAACTTTGCCCAGGGCCGGGTCACCGACCATCGGGTCAACCTCACGCTTTATTCCCTCGACGAGATTCTCGCCGGTGGCGTCGACGCGGTAATCGAGCCGTTGCTCGCCGAATATCAGGCCGACCAATTGGCGGCGATAGGTGAATAAATGACCATCATTGCCAGCCTGCTGCGCGCCGCCGACCTGCCTGACTCGCCTACTGCGCGCCTGGATGTGGAACTGTTGCTGGCCGCTGCCTTGGGCAAATCGCGCAGCTACCTGCACACCTGGCCGGAAAAAATCGTCAGCAGCGAAGCTGCGCTGACCTTTGCCGACTACCTGCAACGCCGCCGTGGCGGTGAGCCAGTGGCGTATATCCTCGGTCAGCAAGGCTTCTGGAAGCTGGACCTGGAGGTCGCGCCTCACACGCTGATCCCGCGTCCGGAAACCGAGCTGCTGGTGGAAGCCGCTTTGGAATTGTTGCCTGCCACGCCGGCCAAGGTCCTCGACCTGGGCACCGGCAGCGGCGCTATCGCCCTGGCCTTGGCCAGCGAACGCCCGGCCTGGCAGGTCACGGCGGTCGACCGCGTGCTGGAAGCCGTGGCCCTGGCCGAACGTAATCGCCAGCGCCTGCACTTGAAAAACGCCACGGTGTTGAACAGCCACTGGTTCAGCGCCCTGCAAGGCCAAACGTTCGACCTGATCATCAGCAACCCGCCTTACATCGCCGATAACGATCCCCATCTGGTGGCCGGTGACGTGCGTTTTGAACCGGCCAGTGCGCTGGTGGCGGGGCATGATGGCCTGGACGACTTGCGGCTGATCATTGCCGACTCGCCAGCCCACTTGAATTCGGCTGGCTGGCTGTTGCTCGAGCACGGTTACGATCAGGCTGCGGCCGTGCGTGACCTGTTGCTTGGCGCAGGCTTTGAAGACGTACACAGCCGCATCGACCTCGGTGGCCACGAGCGCATCACACTGGGACGTCGCCCGTGCTGAGCGATCATGAACTGTTGCGCTATAGCCGACAGATTCTGTTGCAACATGTCGACATCGACGGCCAATTGCGCCTGAAAAACGGCCGCGCGTTGATCGTCGGCCTCGGTGGGCTGGGCGCGCCAGTCGCGCTGTATCTGGCCGCCGCCGGCGTCGGCGAGTTGCACCTGGCCGATTTCGATACCGTCGACCTCACCAACCTGCAACGCCAGATCATCCACGACACCGACAGCGTCGGGCAGACCAAGGTCGACTCGGCCATGCGCCGTCTGACCGCGATCAACCCCGAAGTCACCTTACTCGCCCATCGCACGGCCCTGGATGCGGACTCACTCGCGGTGGCAGTGGCAGCGGTCGACGTGGTGCTCGACTGCAGCGACAACTTCGCCACCCGTGAAGCCGTCAATGCCGCCTGTGTCGCCGCCGCCAAGCCATTGATCAGCGGCGCGGCGATCCGCCTTGAGGGCCAGTTGTCGGTGTTCGACCCGCGCCGCGTCGACAGCCCGTGCTACCACTGTTTATACGGGCACGGCAGCGACACCGAACTGACCTGCAGCGAAGCCGGCGTCGTTGGCCCATTGGTGGGCCTGGTCGGCAGCCTGCAAGCGCTGGAAGCCCTGAAACTGCTGGCCGGTTTCGGTGAGCCATTGGTCGGCCGCTTGTTGCTGATCGATGCGTTGACCACGCGTTTTCGTGAATTGCGGGTCAAGCGTGATCCTGGCTGCAGTGTCTGCGGGACGCAGCATGGTTAAGAGCGCGCCCATCGGTGTGTTCGACTCCGGTATCGGCGGCTTGACCGTGCTGGACGAAATTCAGCAGTTATTGCCCCATGAGTCGCTGCTGTACGTGGCCGATGGCGGGCATATCCCTTACGGCGAGAAAACCCCGGCGTTCATTCTTGACCGCTCCCGGCGCGTCGCCGAGTTTTTCCGCGAGCAAGGCGCCAAGGCCTTTGTGATTGCCTGCAATACGGCGACCGTCGCGGCTGTTGCCGACTTGCGCCAGGACTATCCCGACTGGCCGCTCGTAGGCATGGAACCCGCCGTCAAACCCGCCGCCGCCGCCACCCGCAGCGGCGTGGTCGGTGTACTCGCCACCACCGGCACCCTGCAAAGCGCCAAGTTCGCCGCCTTGCTCGACCGCTTTGCCACCGATGTGCGCGTGATCACCCAGCCCTGCCCGGGCCTGGTGGAGTTGATTGAAAGCGGCGATCTCAATAGCCCCGAACTGCGCCAGATGTTGCACGGCTATGTCGAACCGCTGCTCAGCGCCGGTTGCGACACGATTATTCTCGGCTGCACCCACTATCCCTTCCTCAAGCCGCTCCTGGCGCACATGCTCCCCCCGAGCATCATCCTGATCGACACCGGCGCCGCCGTGGCGCGTCAGCTCAAACGTCTATTGGGCGAGCGCGACCTGTTGGCCACCGGCAATCCTGAACCTGCCCAGTTCTGGACCAGCGGTCACGTCGACCACCTGAGAAGTATCCTACCGACACTATGGAAACATCCTGGAGTTGTGCGAAGCTTCGACGTGTGAAAATTTTGTGAAATAACGCAATAAGACGCTGAACTTCTGACTCTACGTCGGCTTCTATAGCGAGTTAGTCTGTGCAAAAACATACAACCTCGTTCTCAAAGGACTGTTTCTTATGAAGCGCTTGTTCTGTTTGGCTGCGTTTGCGGCCGTGGTGGTAGGACACTCTGTTTCGGCCCAGGCCGCCGGCCTGGAACTGGGTGTGGGGAGCACCGGCGATTCGACCATGACCTATCGGTTGGGGCTGACGTCGGATTGGGATAAAAGCTGGTGGCAGAGCGACGTAGGTCGACTGACCGGCTACTGGAGCGGGGCCTACACCTATTGGGATGGCGACAAGCGCGCCAGTGTCAGCAGCCTGTCGTTCTCGCCGGTGTTTGTGTATGAGTTTGCCGGTGAGTCGGTAAAGCCTTACATCGAAGCGGGGATCGGCGTAGCGGTGTTCTCACGCACGCGGGTTGAAGACAACAATATCGGCCAGGCCTTCCAGTTCGAAGACCGCCTGGGCTTTGGTTTGCGCTTTACCGGTGGGCATGAAGTGGGCATTCGTGCCACGCACTATTCCAACGCGGGCATCAGCAGCAATAACGACGGGGTAGAGAGTTACTCGTTGCACTACACCTACCCGTTGTAAGCCATCAGGCACCTGCTGACTAATGTGGGAGCTGGCTTGCCTGCGATAGCATCACTTCGGTGTAACCGACAGACCGAGGTATCTGCATCGCAGGCAAGCCAGCTCCCACAGTTGATTAGCGCCACCTTCAGGTTCAGCGATACGCCGTCGCAATCCCTTCACGCTCGGTCAAGCACTCCGGCGCGCCCATCTCGAACTCCCGGCAGATCAGCGGTCGTCGCTCGTAAATCGTGCACATCATCGTGTCCCGATCCAGCGCCGCGCACCAACCGTCGTCCAGGCGCAGCATCACTTCGCCGCCCCAGTCGTCCGTATCGATATAGCGTTCCGGCACGCCGGTGTCGGTGATCAGCATGACTTCCAGTTGGCAGCAGCAGGCCGCGCACGTTGAACAGGTCACGGCGGGTTCGGTGATTTGAGTGTGGGGGATGTTGGTCATAGGCGCGCAGTGTAAGGCAAGCACGTCGGGTAGGTGTGAACACTCTGACAGACGTCAGTGCCCCAGTTGCCGGGCGATCCAATGCAGCATGGGGAACAGCAGCGCCCACAGCAGCGCCAAGCCGATCATCGTCGGCACTGTGCCATAACCGAAACTCACGCCGGCCAATTGGCTGCCGGCGTAATAAGACACTGGCCCGCCGACTGCACCTAATACGCTGGCGCGCCACCAGGGCTGTGCGCTCCAGGCCAGGCAATGGCGCAGCGTGGTGGCGAGCAACGCCCACAGCAGCATCAGCCAGAACGGAATCAGCGGCCCCGGAACGCTGAAATGAAACACGCCGAAGGTGCGCAACGAAGTGTCGACCACTGTACCCAGCAAGGTCACGGCGAGGATCACTTGCCCTTCGGCAGACCATGAACTTATCCACAGCAGGTGGATGGCCAGTACGGCGGCGGCCACCAGCAGCCAGCGGCTGTCGCCACCGAGCACGCAGGCAAACCAGCCGCACTGGAACAGTACGGCATTGGCCAGCGGTTTAAGCATTGAAACGCCCGAGCAACGGCGGGTTGATTGCCGCCGGCTTGGCCAGTAGTAGCTGCGCGGTACCAATCGTACGTTCCATGAAGCCACCTTCGCAGTAGCACAAGTAGAATTCCCACAAGCGCAGGAAGTACTCATCGTAGCCCAACTCTGCAAGACGGCCATGGGCGCGGCGAAAGTTCTCGTGCCACAGGCGCAGGGTTTTCGCGTAATGCAGGCCGAAGTCCTCCATGTGCAGCAGGTTCATGTCGGTGTCGCGGCTGACGATGTGCAGCATGTTCTGCATACAGGGCAGAGCGCCACCGGGGAAGATGTAGCGCTGGATAAAGTCGACGCTGTTCTTCGCCTGCTCAAAACGCTGGTCACGAATCGTGATGGCTTGCAGCAGCATCAGGCCGTCGCTCTTGAGCAAGTGCGCGCACTGCTTGAAGTAGGTCGGCAGAAAGCGATGGCCCACCGCTTCGATCATCTCGATGGACACCAGCTTGTCGTATTGGCCGCTCAGGTCGCGGTAATCTTGCAGCAACAACGTCACTTGGTCCTTGAGCCCCAGCGCCTCGATGCGTTTTTCGGTGTAGGCAAACTGCTCTTTGGACAAGGTGGTGGTGGTGACCTTGCAGCCGTAATGCTGCGCCGCATACAGCGCCATGCTGCCCCAGCCGGTGCCGATTTCCAGCAGGTGGTCGGTAGGCTTGAGCGCGAGTTTCTGGCAGATGCGCTCCAGTTTGTTCAACTGTGCCTGTTCCAGGGTGTCGTCGGGCGTCAGGAACTGCGCCGCCGAATACATCATGGTCGGGTCGAGGAATTCTTCGAACAGGTCGTTGCCCAGGTCGTAGTGGGCGGCGATGTTTTTCTGCGAGCCTTTGCGCGTATTGCGGTTGAGCCAATGCAGGCCTTGGGTGAACGGGCGTGCCAGGCGCGCCAGGCCACCTTCCATGGCATCGAGCACCTCCAGGTTGCTGACCATCACCCGCACTACCGCGGTCAGGTCCGGGCTGGTCCAATAACCGTGGATAAACGCCTCGCCGGCGCCGATCGAACCGTTGGCCGCCACCAGGCCCCACACCGCCGAATCGAGGATCTGGATCTCCCCCAGCAGGTGCGCTTCGCGTGCGCCGAACACTTGGCGTTCGCCATCCTCGATCACCACCAGCTGGCCGTGGCGCAGTTGGCTGAGTTGGCGCAGCACGGCCTTGCGCAGCAATGCGCTGGTCATGCCATTGACATTCAGGCGGCTGGTTTTGACCGATAAGCTAGGGGATTTCATGGCGGCGATCCTTGGTATACCCGACTGCGGTGCGAGAGGCGCCATCGGCGGCCTGATGGGAAAAAATCGGAGTGCGTTTGAGCAACAAGCGCATGGCCTGCCAGTAGATCGCCAGGCAAGTCTTGGCGGTCATCCACGGGAAGCGCCACAAGTAGCGATGCAGGCTGGCGCGGCTGAGCGCTTCTCTGTGCAGGCTCAAGGTGGCGTCAAAGACTTTCACCTCGCCCTGCCAGTCGGCCATGTGCACGCCGAGCTTGGCGGCGGGCGGGCTGAAGCTCATGCGGTATTCCAGGTCGCGCGGCAAAAACGGCGACACATGGAAGGCCTTGGCCACGGCGAAGTGCTGATGCTCATCGGCGCCAAGGGCCTGGGCCGGCAGCACGTAGTGATAGCGCTCACGCCACGGGGTGTTGGTCACTTCACACAGGATCGCGGCCAGTTGCCCATCGGCCTCGAAGCAGTAGAAGAAACTCACCGGGTTAAAAGCCAGGCCCCAACTGCGGGCCTGGGTCAGTAGGCAGATAACGCCCTGGGGCTCACGCCCCAGCGCCTTGCCAACTTCCTGGCGCACGGCATCGCTCAAGCTCATGCCGTGGCGCGTGAATTCACGCAGGTAATCCTGCTGGCGAAAGCCGAAGGGTGCCAGGCGGCCTGCGCCGGCCAGGGGCGAGAGCCCGAGCACTTCGTCTTGTTCGCTCAAATCCAGGTACAGCAGGCCGATGCGGTAGCGAAAGGCGTGGGCCTTGGGCGCAAACCGGCGATGGGCGATCCAGCCGCTGTACAGGGCGCTGTTCACAAGGTTTCTCCAAAGGCCTGGGCCACGCGCAATGCGCTGACCACGCCATCCTCATGGAAACCGTTGGCCCAGTAGGCGCCGCAATAAAAGGTGTTGCGTGCGCCGGCCAATTCTTCCCAGCGCGCTTGGGCAGCTACCGCCGCGAGGCTGTATTGCGGATGTGCGTAGGTGTAGCGCGCGAGGACCTTCATCGGGTTGATCATCGACGTCTGGTTAAGGCTCACGCAAAAGGTCGTGGCGCTGTCGATGCCTTGCAGGATGTTCATGTCGTAAGTGACGGCGGCCTGGGTCTGCGCGGTGCCGGTCAGCCGGTAGTTCCAGCTGGCCCAGGCGAGTTTGCGGTCGGGCAGCAGGCGCGTGTCGGTGTGCAGCACCACGTCGTTGTCGGCGTAAGGCAGGGCGCCGAGGATCTCCTGTTCGGCCTGGCTTGGGTCGGCCAGTAAGGCCAGGGCCTGATCGCTGTGACAGGCAAACACCACCCGATCAAATGTCTCGCTGCCGGCGGCGCTGTGGATAACTACGCCGTCGTCGGTGCGCTCGACGTTATGCACAGGGCAATTGAGGCGCACCTGTTCGCGAAAGCTGCGCGTCAGCGGCTCGATGTAGCTGCTCGACCCGCCTTCGATCACGCACCACTGCGGCCGGTTGTTCACAGAGAGCAAACCGTGGTTCTTGAAGAACCTTACAAAAAATTGCAATGGAAAACCGAGCATGTCCGCCAGGGACATCGACCAGATCGCCGCGCCCATCGGCACGATGTAATGCCGGATAAACCGCGGGCCGTAACCCCCGGCTTCGAGGTAATCGCCCAAGGTCATGTCGGCGCTGATGCGCTGTTCTTGCAGGTCCAGCGGCGCCTGGCGGTTGAAGCGCAGAATGTCGCGCAACATGCCCCAGAACCCCGGCGACAGTATATTGCTGCGCTGGGCAAACAGGCTGTTGAGGTTATTGCCGTTGTACTCGAAGCCTTCGTTCTGGTCGCACACCGAAAAGCTCATCTCGGTGGGTTTGAACTTCACGCCAATTTGCCCCAGCAGGCGAATGAAGTTGGGGTAGGTCCAGTCGTTGAACACGATAAAACCGGTGTCCACCGCATAGCTTTTACTCTCGACCGTCACGTTGACCGTGTGGGTATGCCCGCCGATGCGCACGCCGGCTTCGAACACGGTGATGTCGTGGCGGCGGCTGAGCAGGTAGGCGCTGGTCAGCCCGGCGATGCCGCTGCCGATAATGGCGATTTTCACAGGTTGTCCTTCTGCGGCGGCGGGCTGCGCAACATGCGCTTGCCGATGAACAGTTGCGCGCGGTTGGGCAGCTTCGACAACGGCCACAAGGTGGCGATAAACATAGCGGGGAAGGCAATTTCCAGCGGGCGCTTGTCCAGCTTGGCGAAGATATGCCGCGCGGCCTTGTCGGCCGACCAGCTCAAGGGCATCGGGAAGTCATTGCGTTCGGTCAGCGGCGTGTCGACAAAGCCCGGGCTGATCACCGTGACGTCGATGTTCTCGGGCGACAGGCTGATGCGCAGGGATTCAAACAGGTAGCGCAGCCCGGCCTTGGAGGCGCCATAAGCTTCAGCGCGTGGCATCGGCAGGTAGGTTACGGCGCTGGCCACACCGACCAAGTGTGGGGTGAGCCCTTTGCGCAACAACGGCAGCGCCGCTTCGATGCAATAGCTGCTCGCCAGCAGGTTGGTGCGTACCACGTGCTCGACGATAGAGGCGTCAAACTGCCGAGCGTCCACGTATTCACAGGTGCCGGCATTCAGGATCACCGTGTCGAGTGAGCCCCAGACCACACCGATATGCTCGCCGATCTCACGCACGGTCTGGCTGTTGGTCAGGTCGCCGGCTACCACCAATACTTGCCCCGGGTAACGGTGGGCGAGTGCTTCCAGTGGGCCTTTGGTTCGCGAGCTGAGTGCCACATGGGCGCCGCTGTTGAGCAACTCCACGGCCAGCGAAGCACCGATGCCACTGCTGGCGCCGGTCAGCCAATAACGGCGGGGTGGTGTAAGGCTCATCCCATTCTCCTTTTCAGCCAACTGACTACGCGGCCGAGTACTGGCAGGTGTTCGTAGAGCAGAGCGCCGGCATCGAAATAATCGCGATGGCGGTAGACCTTGTCGCGCCACAGCAGGTGCGAGCAGCCTTCCACGCGGATCAGCTTGCCGCTGTTGAGCCGTGGGTGGCAGAAACTCATTTTCCAGCGCAAATAGCCTTCACCTTCGGCCACTTGGTCGAAACCGTGGAAGTCGAAGCGTAGCTGGCTGACATTGCCGTACATCTCGGCGAAGTAGCGGCGCAGCGCGGGCAACCCGTGCACTTCATGCAGCGGGTCGGTGAAGGTGATGTCCTTGCTGTACAGGCTGTCGAGCCGGTGCAGGTTGTGCTTGTCCAGGGTCGCAAAGGCCTGGGCGAACCTGGGCAGGAAGTCACTCATGCTCGGCAACCTCCTGACGTGAAGGCAGGCTGCGGAAGGCTGCCAACGCGCGTTCGCGGGATTTTTTCAGGTCGACAATCGCACGCGGATAGTCCGCCACGCCAAACAGGCCGCCGACTGCCTCGGGGTTGTGCACTTCCTTTTTATTCAGCGCGGCCAGCTCTGGCAGCCAGTGCTTGATGAACACGCCTTCGCTGTCGAATTTCTCCGATTGGCTCAATGGGCTGAAAATCCGGAAGTACGGGGCCGAATCGGTGCCGGTGGAAGAACTCCACTGCCAGCCGCCGTTGTTGGCCGCCAGGTCGCCGTCGATTAAGTGGCGCATAAAGAAACGCTCGCCTTCGCGCCAGTCGATCAGCAGGTTCTTGGTCAAAAACATTGCCACCACCATGCGCAGGCGGTTGTGCATCCAACCGGTTTCGAGCAACTGGCGCATGGCGGCGTCGATGATCGGCAGGCCGGTGCGCGCTTCCTGCCAGGCGGCGAGGTCTTTGGGCGCATCGCGCCACGCCACCGCTTCGGTCTCGGGGCGAAAGGCGCGGTGGCGGGACACCCGTGGGTAGCCTACGAGGATGTGTTTGTAGAATTCGCGCCACAGCAGCTCGTTGATCCAGGTGATCGCGCCTATGTCGCCGCTTTCGAACTCGCCCTGGTTGGCTTGCAAGGCGGCATGCAGGCACTGGCGCGGCGAAACCACACCGGCGGCGAGGTAAGCCGAAAGCTGGCTGGTGCCGGGTTTGGCCGGGAAGTCGCGCTCGTCTTTGTAGTAGCTGATTTGTTGATCGGCGAAGGCATCGAGGCGGCGGCGCGCTTCGTCTTCACCGGCCGGCCAGAGGGCGCGCAAGCTTTCGCTGGGTGGCGCGAACCCTTCGACCTGCTCAGGGACCGGGTCGCTTTTCAGCTCGGTGGGCGCCTGGGCGTTCGGGGTTGCCACCTGACGCGGGAGGGCGCTGTGCAGGCGGTTGTAGCAAACCTTGCGGAACTGGCTGAACACCTGGAAATAAGTGCCGGTCTTGGTCAGCACACTGCCGGGTTGGAAGAACAGTTGGTCCAGGTAACGGTGGAACGTCACGCCATCGGCTTCCAGCGCCTGGGCCACGGCGGTGTCGCGACGGCTTTCGTGGATGCCGTACTCCTCGTTGACGTGCACCGATTCAACCGACAGTTCCCGGCACAGCGTACTCAATACGCCGGGTACCTGGTCCCAGGTCGCGGTGGTGCGGATCAGCAAGGGAATGTTCAGCTCGCCGAGCGCCTGGCTCAGGTGCCGCAGGTTGCGCAGCCAGAAGTCGACTTTGCACGGCGCGTCATCGTGGGCCCGCCATTGTTCGGGGGTGATCAGGTACACGGCTGCAACGGGGCCTCGCTGGCTTGCGGCGGCGAGGGCGGTGTTGTCGTGTAGGCGCAGGTCGGTGCGCAGCCAGATCAAGTGCATTTAAACAATTCCACGCTGGATCAGTATCTGGTGGGCCGACAACGGGTCTTCGGCCACGAACAATTCAGGGGTGTCACGGGTTAATACGGCCAACTCTGCCTGGTGGATGCATACCGTTGGTCCGGCAATCAAGGTTGGGCAGCGGACACCGCCCAAAAGTTTACTGAGTGCCGGCACATGGATAGCCTTGCTCGAATACAGCAGCACGGCGCGCGGTTGCAGGTGTTCCACCGCCAGGGCCAGCTCGCCCGCCGGCAATGGCCAGTCGAAGACTTCCACCGGGCAGTCGGCGCTGCTGGCCAGCCAGGCGCTGAGCCACAGGTGCGGCTCCAGCGGCAGGTCGGAGTGGTTGACCAACAGCAACGGGGCGCCTTGCAGTTGGCGGTTGTTGTGGTAGATGCGCGCGCCAAACTTGCTGCGCAGCCAGGACAGGAAAAACACCCGCTCCATCTGCGCGCCGAACTGGCCTTGCCAGCGTTGCTCCAGCGCCTTGAGCAGCGGCAGCATCAATTGCCCGCATAAGGTACGCGGTGGGTACAACGCCATGGCTTGGTTGAAGGCGTCGTCGACCCTGCGTTCGGCCAACTCGCTGATCGCATTCACCAGGTTCTGGCGCAGGGCGTGCCATTCGTTTTCGACGGTGTCGGGGCTGGCTTGGGCGGAGTCGATCAGGCTTTTCACCTGGCTGACCGGTACACCGCGGTTGAGCCAGGTGAGGATGGTGTGGATGCGTTGTACATGTTCGGCACTGAACAGCCGATGACCCTTGGGCGTGCGCTGCGGCACGATCAGGCCATAGCGGCGTTCCCAGGCGCGCAGCGTTACGGCGTTGACGCCGGTCTGGCGCGCCACTTCGCGTATTGGCAGCCAGCCGTCTTGGAGGGCTTGGGCGATGTCTACGCCGGGTTCGTCTTGGGGGGCTGCTTTCATGATGGTCTTTTCATGGGTCAGATCGCATTACGCAGGCTGAGGTTTTCCGGGTGCGGCTGCAGGTAGGCCTGCTGCGCAATGTAGCGATCAGGGTGTTGGCGAAAGTGGTGTTTGAGCAGGGTCAGCGGCACCACCAACGGCACGATGCCGCTGCGGTATTGGCTGATGACGGTTTGCATTTCCTGCTTGTCGTCAGCGCTGATGGCCTGCTTGAGGTAGCCGCTGATGTGTTGCAGCACATTGGTATGGGTGCCACGGGTGGCGCACTTTTTCAGGCCGGTCATCAGCTCGCTGAAATAGTTGGCGGCTAGCGCGTCCAGATCAGTGGCCTTGCCCATGCTGCCGAGCAGGTGGCCGAGGCTTTTGTAATGCACCGGGCTGTGGGCCATCAGCAAGTATTTGTAGCGTGAGTGAAAGGCCAACAGGCGGTGGCGGGTCAGGCCCTCAGCCAGCAGTTGCTGCCAGCTGGCGTAGACGAAGACCCGGGTCAGGAAGTTTTCCCGTAACACTGGGTCATTCAGTCGGCCGTCTTCTTCCACCGGCAGGTTGGGGTGGCGCGCGCAAAACGCCTGGGCGTAAATGCCACGCCCGCCGCCGTCGACGGGCGTGCCGTTGTCGCGGTAAACCTTGACCCGCTCCAGGCCGCACGACGGCGATTTCTGCATGAAGATGTAACCACACAGGTCAGTGTGTTCCTGGGCCATCTGCTGGCCGTAATCGTCCAGCGGCTGGGTGACATTCAGCTCACGGCGCACCGTGCCGACGGCCTGCGGCCGGGCCGGGTCGCCTACCAGGCGAATCGGTTCGCGGGGGATGCCCAGGCCGATCGCGACTTCGGGGCACAGCGGCACAAAGTCGAAGTAGTCGGCGAGGGTTTGGCTGCACAGCAAGGATTGTTTGTGTCCGCCGTTAAAGCGCACGTTCTCGCCCAGCAAGCAGGCGCTGATGGCAATCTTTGGTTTGACGGTGCTGGACATGGCCGAACCTCTGCATAATTCCTGTACACGCTATAAAACTTGTACAACGAAATCTCATCATAGATTCGAAGCTGTACAAGTCAAATAGTTTGTATAAGTATTTTCGGCTGAGCTATTTCCAGCCGATTCGCCAGTCCTCAGCGTTCTGCAGGGTTTGCCAGGTCAGGCGTTCCGCACGGCGGGTCATGACAGCTTGCAGCTCGATTTCGAGCACGGTGCCTTCTTCATCCCGAAACAGTTCGGTGACCAGAAAGTGTTTTTCCTTATTGCGCGGGCGCGCTGCTGTCCACTTCGACAGCAGCAATTTAGCGGGATTGATGCGGTTCATTGCAGGTGCTCGATCAAGCGGCGCGCAGCTTCCTGGCCGCTGAGCCAAGCGCCTTCGACGCGCCCGGACAGGCACCAGTCGCCGCATACATACAAGCCCAGGTCGGCGTCGGCCAGCACCCCGAATTCATGGGCGCTGGAAGGTCGGGCGTAGAGCCAGCGATGCGCCAGGCTGAACGACGGCGCGGGCATGGCGCTGTGCAGCAATTCGGCGAAGGCACCGTGCAGGTGTTCGATCACGGCTTCCTTGGGCAGGTCCAGGTTCGCCTTGCTCCAGGTGCTGGTGGCATGCAGTACCCAAGTGTCGAGGGTGGTGTCGCGCCCAGGTTTGCTGCGGTTGCGCGCCAGCCAATCGAGGGGGCTGTCTTGCACGAAGCAGCCTTCCATCGGTGTATCCAAGGGTTTGTCGAAGGTCAGGGCGATGGCCCAGGTCGGGTCCATTTTTACCCCGGCGGCGGCACTCGCCAGCTTGGGCGCGGCGGCCAGCAGGGCGGTGGCCTGGGGCGCCGGCGTGGCGATGACCACATGGCTGAAGGGGCCGTGATTGCCGCCGTCGGCGTCGAGCAGGTTCCAGTGCTGTTTGCCTTGGAACACTTCGGTGATGCGGCAACCGAACTCCACCGGCAAGTCGTCGAGCAATGCGCGGGTGATCGCGCTCATGCGCGGCGTGCCGACCCAACGTATTTGCTCATCGGGGGAGGGCGTGAGTTGCCCGGACTTGAAGTTGTACAGCTGCGGCTTCCACTGCTCGGCCCAGCCGTGGCTTTGCCAGCGCTGCACTTCGTTGACGAAGCGCCGGTCGCGGGCGGTGAAGTACTGCGCGCCCATGTCCAGTGCGCCAGCGTCGCTGCGCTTGCTGGACATGCGGCCACCGCTGCCGCGGCTTTTATCGAAGAGTTGTACGACGTGCCCCGCGTCTTGCAACGCTCGGGCGGCGGAGAGACCGGCGATGCCGGTGCCGATGATCGCGATGGGAACAGTCATGGGAGGCCTCGTTTTACCGTTGGGTACAGACTACGCCGACACCAATAGCTGTACAATATTGTTTTTTGGTATAAGTTTTGGCGTACCTGTTCTTACGGCGTGGCCTATGGTTAAAGCGTGGGCTTAAACGAAAAGCCGCGCCGTACTACAAATGATCCCTGCTTATAAAATAGACCAGTGATCGGCGGCGAACGTTACATGAGGAGTGTTCCATGCACATTTTGCTGACCGGCGGTACAGGCTTGATCGGTCGTCAGCTCTGCCAACGTTGGCTTGCCCAAGGGCATCGCCTGACCGTGTGGAGCCGCGAACCGGACACCGTCGCCAATTGGTGCGGCCCTGAGGTGTTGGGTGTCGGCCGCTTGCAAGACGTAATCGGCAACGTGGATGCGGTGGTCAACCTGGCCGGTGCACCCATCGCCGATCGCCCGTGGACCAAAAAGCGCAAGGCGTTACTGTGGAGCAGCCGCATCAGCCTCACCGAAACCCTGCTGGCGTGGATGGACGGGCTGGCGCAAAAACCGGCGGTACTGATTTCAGGTTCGGCGGTGGGCTGGTACGGCGACGGTGGCGAACGTGAATTGACCGAGGCCAGCGGCCCGGTGCAGGACGACTTCCCCAGCCAGTTGTGTATCGCCTGGGAAGAAACCGCCCTGCGCGCCGAAGCCATGGGCATCCGCGTGGTGCTGGTGCGCACCGGCCTGGTGTTGGCGGCGCAGGGCGGCTTTTTGTCGCGGCTGCTGCTGCCGTTCAAACTGGCGCTGGGCGGGCCTATCGGCAATGGTCGGCAGTGGATGCCGTGGGTGCATATCAAAGATCAAATCGCCCTGATTGATTTTCTTCTGCACAAGGACGATGCCAGCGGTCCTTATAATGCCTGCGCGCCACACCCGGTGCGTAACCGCGAGTTTGCCAAGACCTTGGGCCGGGTGCTGCACCGCGCTGCGTTCATGCCGATGCCGGCATTGGCCTTGAAGGTCTTGCTGGGCGAATTGTCCGGGTTGTTGCTGGGCGGGCAGAGGGCCGTTCCCGAACGGCTGCTGGCTGCCGGTTTCACTTTTCAGTTCACTGAGTTGCATGCGGCCCTGGAAGACTTGTCCAGCCGCCTCTAGCCATAGGATGTTGCATGACGGATCACGCGTTGTTACTGGTCAACCTGGGTTCACCGGCGTCCACTTCGGTGGCCGATGTGCGCAGCTACCTCAATCAGTTCCTGATGGACCCTTACGTGATCGACCTGCCGTGGCCGGTGCGGCGTTTGCTGGTGTCGCTGATCCTGATCAAGCGCCCCGAGCAGTCGGCGCATGCCTACGCGTCGATCTGGTGGGACGAGGGCTCGCCGCTTGTAGTCCTGAGCCGCCGGCTGCAACAGCAAATGACCGCGCAATGGACTCAGGGCCCGGTGGAGCTGGCGATGCGTTATGGCGAGCCATCGCTTGAAACGACGTTGACGCGCCTCGCGGCCCAGGGCATTGAGAAAGTCACCCTGGCGCCGTTGTACCCGCAATTTGCCGACAGCACCGTGACCACGGTGATTGAAGAAGCCAGGCGCGTGGTGCGTGAGAAAAATCTCAAGGTGCAGTTCTCGATCCTGCAACCTTTCTACGATCAGCCGGAATACCTCGATGCGCTGGTCGCGAGCGCCCGGCCGTACGTAGAACAGGATTACGATCATTTACTGCTGAGTTTTCACGGCTTGCCTGAGCGCCATCTGAAAAAGCTCGACCCTACCGGCGGGCATTGTTTCAAGGATGCCGACTGCTGCCAGAACGCCTCGCCTGAGGTGCTTGCTACCTGTTATCGCGCCCAATGCTTCAGCGTTGCACGGAACTTTGCCGCGCGCATGGGCTTGCCGGAGGGCAAGTGGTCGGTGGCGTTCCAATCGCGCCTGGGCCGGGCGAAGTGGATCGAACCCTACACCGAAGCCCGCCTTGAGGCGTTGGCCCAGCAAGGCGTGAAAAAGCTGCTGGTGATGTGCCCGGCGTTTGTCGCGGACTGCATTGAGACGCTGGAAGAGATTGGTGACCGCGGGTTGGAGCAGTTCCGCGAAGCGGGTGGCGAGGAGTTGGTGTTGGTGCCGTGCTTGAATGATGACCCGCAGTGGGCGGCGGCGCTGAACACCTTGTGCGAACGGGCGCCGTTGGCACTCTAGCCCAGCCGAGTGAGGACTAAATGTGGGAGCGGGCTTGCTCGCGAATGCAGTGTGTCAGCCACCTAATGTATTGGCTGACCCACCGCCTTCGCGAGCAAGCCCGCTCCCACACTGACTGTGCCCACTCTAGATTTTGGTGTTATTCGTGATGCGGTTCACCGAGGAACGTCAGCGAAGTGAACAACCCGCGCGTTGCCACATCAGCATCTTTTAGCGGCAGCTCCACCTGCGCCGTAATCACATTCAACCCTTCATTACGCACCAGCACCTCGGCCCGGCCATCCTTGTCGGTCTCGGTGCTCAAGGTGTTCGGCGCATTGCGATAATCGCCCACCAACTTTATCCCCGCCGCCGGCTTGCCATCCAGCAGCACCCGCACCGGCAGTGACCTGCCCGGTCCTACGGTCAGCGGATCAACTTCCGGCAGGATCAGCAGCTTGATCTGATCCAGCTTCGGCAACTTCGCCCCCGGCTGGTAAATCGCCAGGCTGTATTTGAAGGTCTGGGTCGACTCAATCGCGCCAGGCACTTGGCTACGGCCCTGGTTGATCCACTTCTTGTCTGGCGTCTGCGACCACATCCCGTTATCCAACGCCACGGCTAAAACGGCGGGCGATTTGAGCGGCTTGAGGCGTGCGTGGTCGGCGAGGCGCTCCACGGTGACCGGGATCATCTTGCCGCTGGCGTCATACGCCCAGGCACCGCTGATTTTCTGTGCCTTGAAGGCATTGTCTTCGGCGCCGTGGCCGTAGATCACTTCGATATTGCCGCGCCGTAGTTCGGTCCACAGGCCGTGGGCCGAGACTTGGCTGGCAAACAGCAGGCCGATCACGGCCAAGGATTTGAAGGCTTGCATGGGGGCGTCCTTTTACAGGTTGAGGGTCAGGCTGACGGTGACGTTGCGCGGCTCGCCGGGCGTGACCCAGTAGTTGCTGTAGGAGCGCTCGTAGTACTTTTCGTCGAATAGGTTGTTGAGGTTCAGGCCCACCGTGACGTTGTCGCTGGCCTTGTAATGCGCCAGCAGGTCGACGGTGTGGTAGGCGGGCAGTTCGAACTGGCTGCCGGCTTCGCCGGAGCGATCACCGACGTAGGTGAACGCCGCGCCGAGGTCCGAGCCACGTAGCGCGCCATCCTGGAATTCATACACGCCCAGCAGGCTGCCACTGCGCTTGGCCACGCCGAGAATCCGGCTGCCGGTGGGGATGGCTTTGTCGCCCTTGGTCACTTCGGCGTCGATGTAGGCGAAGGCGCCGATGACCCTTACCGCGTCAGTCACTTGCCCGCTCAGTTGCAGGTCAAAGCCCTGGCTGCGCGCCTTGCCTATGGCGCGGCTGTTGTTGATGGTGGCCGGGTCCAAGGCCAGGACATTTTCCTTTTCGATATGGAAGGCGGCGAGGGTGGTGCTCAGGCGGTCGTCGAACAGCTCGCTCTTGATCCCCACTTCATACCCCACGCCTTCTTCCGGCGTGAAGGATTTGCCGCCGGCGTCCAAGCCGTTGTTGGGTTTGAACGAGGTTGACGCGTTGGCGAACACACCGACTTGCGGCGTGAGTTGGTAGAGCAAACCGGCGCGTTGGGTGAGGGCGTCGTGGGTTTTCCGGCTCTTGGCGTGGTTGCGGGTGAAGTCGACGGTGCTTTGCTCGACGTGTTCGAAGCGCGCACCGAGCATGCCGCGCAGGCGGTCGGTGAAGACGATCTGGTCTTGCAGGTTCAGCGCCTGGCTTTTCGTCTGTTCGAAGGCGTTGGTGCCGGTGCGTGCGCCATTGGGTTTGGTCTGGCCGTAGATCGGTTTATAGATGTCGATGGGGTAGAGGCTGCCGGCAATCGCCGACACGCGCTCCTTCTTGCGGTAGTCCTCGTATTCGCTGCCGATCAACAGTTCGTGCTGCCAGCTGCCAATGTCGAACAGGCCGCGCAGTTCCAGCTGGGTGATGCTGTCGTGCCAACCGGTGGAGCGTTCGCGGTAGCGGCGGTTGACGGTATGGCCGTCGGCATTCAGCGCACGACTTTCCGAGGCGTCACCCCACAGGCTGCCTTGTTTGTAGTGGCTGGCCAGGCGCAGTTTCCAGGCGTCATTAAGGTGATGCTCCAACGCGGCCTGGATGCGGTTGTTGTGGTTGCGGATATTGCCGTCGTTGGGCTCGCCGAGGAAGGTGGAGCGGGACATGCCATGGTTGGCGACGATGCCTCGGTCGAAGGTGGAGCTGTGGCGCACGAACTCGCTTTCTACGAGAAGGCTGGTGTCCGGGTCCAACTGCCAGCTGAACGACGGCGCGACGAATACACGCTTGGCGTCGACGTGATCACGGAAGCTGTGGTTGTCTTCCACCGCCAGGTTCACGCGCGACAGTAGGCGGCCTTCGCTGTCCAGCGGGGTGTTCACATCCAGCGCGGTGCGATAGCGGTCCCAACTGCCGGCACTGGTTTGCACGGTGGTGAAGGCTTGCGGCTGGGGTTTTTTGGTGACGATATTCACCGTGCCGCCGGGGTCGCCGCGCCCGTAAAGGCTGGCAGCGGGGCCTTTGAGCACTTCAATGCGCTCGATGTTGGCCGCGTCCGGCGTGCTCGGGTAGCCACGGTTGGCGCTGAAACCGTCCTGGTAGAACTCCGATGTGGTGAAGCCGCGCACGCTGTATTCGTAAAGCGTCAGGCCGCCGAAGTTGTTCTGCTTGGACACGCCGCCGGCAAACTCCAGGGCGCGTTCCACGCTGGTGCTGCCCAGGTCTTTGAGCACCGTGGCAGGAATCACGCTGATTGATTGTGGGATGTCGCGCAGTGCGGTGTCCGTCTTGGTGGCGCTGGCGGAACGGGTGGCGCGATAACCTGTGACCGGGCCGGTGGCGGATTCATAGGCGTCGCTGGTGACGTTGATAGTGTCCAGTTCTACAGTGTTGTCGTCGGCGTAGGCGGGGTCGAGCAGCAAACCCAAGGCCAGGCCAGCCACGGGGGCGAATCTTCGAGACGGCATGATAGAGCGTTCCAATAGCGATATTGAAACAATATAACATGACTGATGAGAATGGATTTCTTTTGAAATATTAGGTAACAGGAGCCCGCGAACGGGCTCCCGCAGCTGTCATTCCTCTTCTTTCACCGGGGCAGGTGGTGGGCGCAGACCGATCTCTGCCGACAGCTTGATCTCTTTGCCGTTGCGCATTACCAGGATCGACACCTTGTCGGTCGGCTTGATCCGCGCGACTTGGTTCATCGACTTGCGGCCATCACCGGCGGGTTCGCCGTCGATGTTCAGGATCACATCGCCCAATTGCAGGCCGGCTTTCTGCGCCGGGCCGTCGCGGAAGATACCGGCGACGACGATGCCTGGGCGCCCGGTCAAGCCGGACGACGCGGCCAGGTCCTTGGTCAGCGGCTGTACTTCGATGCCCAGCCAGCCGCGAATCACCTGGCCGTGCTCGATGATCGATTTCATCACTTCCATCGCCAGCTTCACCGGGATCGCAAAGCCGATGCCCTGAGAGCCGCCGGACTTGGAGAAAATCGCCGTGTTGATGCCGGTCAGGTTGCCATTGGCATCCACCAATGCGCCGCCGGAGTTGCCCGGGTTGATCGCCGCGTCAGTTTGGATAAAGTCTTCGTAGCTGTTGAGCCCCAACTGGTTACGCCCGGTGGCGCTGATGATGCCCATGGTCACGGTCTGGCCGACGCCGAACGGATTGCCGATGGCCAGCGCGACGTCACCGACGCGCAGCCCTTCGGAGCGGCCAATGGTGATCGAGGGCAGGTTCTTGAGGTCGATCTTCAGCACCGCAAGGTCAGTTTCCGGGTCGCTGCCGACCACGCGGGCCAGGGTTTCGCGGCCGTCACGCAGGGCCACCACAATCTGGTCGGCGCCGGTGGTCACATGGTTGTTGGTGAGGATGTAGCCTTCCGGGCTCATGATCACCCCGGAACCGAGGCTGGATTCCATCCGGCGCTGCTTGGGCCCGTTGTCGCCGAAATAGCGCCGAAACTGCGGGTCTTCAAATAACGGATGCGCCGGTTTGTTGATGACCTTGGTGGTGTACAGGTTAACCACGGCGGGCGCGGCGATGACCACGGCGTCGGCATAGGTCACCGGGCCTTGCACCACCGAGTTGGTCTGCGGGGCCTGTTGCAGGTTCACATCAAGGCTGGGTAAGCCCACCCATTGGGGGTAACGCTGAATAATCATCATCGCGATCAGCACGCCAGCCAACAATGGCCATCCAAAAAAACGCAGTGCCTTGAGCATCAAGTAAGTCCTGACAGGTTGCAGGGGGCGGGAGAGCGCCCATAATGTCGCGCATTATACGAGGCTGCGAGCGCCTCGGAACGGGATATTTAGGAGTCTTTTATGGCCGTCCCCCTTACCACCCTCGTCGAGGAAGCGGACCGCTACCTTGGCAGTGCAAAAATTGCCGATTATTGCCCCAATGGCCTGCAGGTCGAGGGCCGCCCGCAGGTGATGCGCATCGTCAGCGGCGTGACCGCAAGCCAAGCCCTGCTGGATGCCGCCGTCGAAGCCCAAGCTGATTTGGTGCTTGTGCACCACGGTTATTTCTGGAAGGGCGAAAACCCGTGCATCACCGGCATGAAGCAGCGCCGCCTGAAAACCCTGCTCAAGCATGACATCAGTTTATTGGCCTACCACCTCCCGCTGGATCTGCATCCGGACGTGGGCAACAACGTGCAACTTGCCCGTCAGTTGGACATCACTGTCGAGGGCCCGCTGGACCCGAGCAATCCGAAAATCGTCGGGCTGGTCGGTTCTCTCGCCGAGCCATTGTCGCCCCGCGACTTCGCGCGTCGTGTGCAGGATGTGATGGGCCGTGAGCCGCTGTTGATCGAAGGCAGCGAGATGATCCGCCGCGTCGGCTGGTGCACCGGTGGTGGCCAGGGCTATATCGACAAGGCGATTGCCGCCGGTGTCGACCTGTACCTGAGCGGTGAAGCCTCCGAGCAAACCTTCCACTGTGCGCGGGAAAACGACATCAGCTTTATTGCTGCCGGGCATCACGCCACTGAGCGCTACGGCGTCCAAGCGCTGGGCGATTACCTGGCTCGGCGGTTTGCCCTGGAGCATTTGTTCATCGATTGCCCGAACCCGATCTAACCTCGGCGAGGGACAACATGTGGGAGCCGGCTTGCCTGCGATGGCATCAACTGTGTGTCACTGATACACCGAGGTGCCTGCATCGCAGGCAAGCCCGCTCCCACACAAACCCGCTCCCACATTCGACCGAGTTGGGCCAAACCTCGCGGCATATTCATATACCGTTTCGATCTAGCTGGCGCCCTGAATAGAAGTAGGCGCTGTGCTAGCATGCCCCGCTCGAACACGGCCCGCTGGCCGTCCATAAGATCGTTTTTCCGTGAGTAGCCATGGTCGACAAACTGACGCATCTGAAACAGCTGGAGGCGGAAAGCATCCACATCATCCGCGAGGTCGCCGCCGAGTTCGACAACCCGGTGATGCTCTACTCGATCGGTAAAGACTCCGCCGTGATGCTGCACCTGGCGCGCAAGGCTTTCTTCCCGGGCAAGCTGCCGTTCCCGGTGATGCACGTCGACACCCGCTGGAAATTCCAGGAGATGTACAAGTTTCGCGACAAAATGGTCGAAGAGCTTGGCCTGGACCTGATCACCCACGTCAACCCCGATGGTGTGGCGCAGGGCATCAACCCGTTCACCCACGGCAGCGCCAAGCACACCGACATCATGAAAACCGAAGGCCTCAAGCAGGCCTTGGACAAGCATGGTTTCGACGCAGCGTTCGGCGGTGCCCGTCGTGATGAAGAGAAATCCCGCGCCAAAGAGCGCGTGTACTCATTCCGCGACAGCAAGCACCGCTGGGACCCGAAGAACCAGCGCCCGGAGCTGTGGAACGTTTATAACGGCAACGTCAACAAGGGTGAGTCGATCCGCGTATTCCCGCTGTCCAACTGGACCGAGCTGGACATCTGGCAGTACATCTACCTGGAAGGCATCCCGATTGTGCCGCTGTACTTCGCCGCCGAGCGCGACGTGATCGAGAAGAACGGCACGTTGATCATGATCGACGACGACCGCATCCTCGAGCACTTGTCCGACGAAGACAAAGCCCGAATCGTCAAAAAGAAAGTACGTTTCCGTACCCTTGGCTGCTACCCGTTGACGGGCGCGGTGGAGTCCGAAGCCGAAACGCTGACGGACATCATTCAGGAAATGCTCCTGACGCGAACTTCCGAGCGCCAGGGCCGGGTCATCGACCACGATGGCGCAGGCTCGATGGAAGATAAAAAACGTCAGGGGTACTTTTAAGCTTCGAGTTACAAGCGGCAAGCTGCAAGTTAGAGGCGGTATGCGTAATTTTGCAGTTTGGTGCTTGCAGCCGGTTGTTGCGAGCCGATATTGAGTGACTCGTAATGGGTTTCGAGAAACTGATTGTCTGGCAGAGAAGCAAGTGTTTGGCGGTGAAAATCTATAAAGAGTTTGCGGGCTGCGGGGGTTTCGGTTTCAAGGATCAAACCACCCGGTCTGCACTTTCGGTACCTTCCAATATTGCGGAAGGTATGGAACGTCGCAGCAACAAAGAGAAAGCTCACTTTCTTTGGATTGTAAAAGCTTCCTGTGGGGAGCTACGCACTCAGATTTTCATTGGCCGTGACATCACTTACATCGCCCGCCCGCTGGCTGAAAACTGGATTACAGAAACTCGCGAGCGCTCAAAAATGCTCTGCGGCCTGATCAACAAAATTTCTGACTAGCTGTACGCCGACAAGCTTGCCGCTTGAAGCTTACAGCTTGGAGCTTGAATGCAATGAGCCATCAATCTGATTTGATCAGCGAGGACATCCTCGCCTACCTGGGCCAGCACGAGCGCAAGGAAATGTTGCGCTTCCTGACCTGCGGCAACGTCGACGACGGCAAGAGCACCCTGATCGGGCGCCTGCTGCACGACTCCAAGATGATCTACGAAGATCACTTGGAAGCCATCACCCGCGATTCGAAGAAATCCGGCACCACTGGCGACGATATCGACCTGGCCTTGCTGGTCGACGGCCTTCAGGCCGAGCGTGAGCAGGGCATCACCATCGATGTCGCCTACCGCTACTTCTCCACCGCCAAACGCAAATTCATCATCGCCGACACCCCCGGCCATGAGCAGTACACGCGCAACATGGCCACCGGTGCATCCACCTGTGACCTGGCGATTATCCTGATCGATGCCCGCTACGGCGTGCAGACCCAGACCCGTCGCCACAGCTATATCGCCTCGTTGCTGGGCATCAAGCACATCGTGATCGCCGTCAACAAGATGGACATCAATGGCTTTGACCAAAGCATCTTCGAGTCGATCAAGGCCGATTACCTGAAGTTCGCCGACGGTATTGCTTTCAAGCCAAGCACCATGGCCTTCGTGCCGATGTCGGCGCTCAAGGGCGACAACGTGGTGAACAAGAGCGAGCATTCGCCTTGGTACACCGGCCAGTCGCTGATGGAGATTCTCGAAACTGTCGAGATCGCCAACGACCGCAACTACACCGACCTGCGTTTCCCGGTGCAGTACGTCAACCGTCCGAACCTGAACTTCCGTGGTTTCGCCGGCACGTTAGCCAGCGGCATCGTGCACAAGGGCGACGAGGTTGTAGTGCTGCCGTCGGGCAAGAGCAGCCGCGTCAAATCCATCGTCACCTTCGAAGGTGAGCTGGAGCACGCCGGCCCAGGCCAGGCCGTGACCCTGACCATGGAAGACGAGATCGACATCTCCCGTGGCGACCTGCTGGTGCATGCCGACAACGTGCCGCAAGTGACTGACGCCTTCGACGCCATGTTGGTGTGGATGGCCGAAGAGCCGATGCTGCCGGGCAAGAAATACGACATCAAGCGCGCGACCAGCTACGTGCCGGGTTCCATCACCAGCATCGTGCACCGCGTGGACGTGAACACCCTGGCCGAAGGCCCGGCGAGTTCGCTGCAGTTGAACGAGATCGGCCGGGTCAAGGTCAGCCTCGACGCCGCCATCGCGCTGGACGGTTACGACAGCAACCGCACCACCGGTGCGTTTATCGTCATCGACCGTTTGACCAATGGCACTGTGGCCGCAGGCATGATCATCGCGCCGCCGGTCAATCATGGCGGTTCTGCGCAACACGGCGGCCTCGCTCATGTCGCCACCGTAGAACGCGCCCTGCGCTTCGGCCAGCAGCCGGCCACCGTGTTGTTTAGCGGCCTGTCGGGCGCGGGCAAAAGTACCTTGGCCTACGCGGTTGAGCGCAAGCTGTTCGACATGGGCCGTGCGGTGTTCGTACTGGACGGCCAGAACCTGCGTCATGACCTGAACAAAGGCTTGCCGCAGGACCGTGCCGGGCGTACTGAAAACTGGCGTCGTGCCGCTCACGTCGCGCGCCAGTTCAACGAAGCAGGCCTGCTGACCCTGGCCGCCTTCGTTGCCCCGGATGCCGAAGGCCGCGAACAGGCCAAGGCGCTGATTGGCGCCGATCGCCTGCTGACGGTTTACGTCCAGGCCTCGCCACTGGTGTGCGCCGAGCGTGATCCGCAAGGCCTGTACGCCGCGGGTGGGGATAACATCCCGGGCGAATCCTTCCCGTACGACGTGCCGTTGAATGCCGATCTGGTGATCGACACCCAGGCCCTGTCGCTGGAAGACAGCGTCAAGCAAGTGCTGGAACTGTTGCGTCAGCGCGGCGCGATCTAAACCTCGCCGCCACAAAAAAAAGCCCGCCACCGAGCACTCGGTGGCGGGCTGATCGTTCCCACGCTCTGCGTGGGAATGCATCCTGTGACGCTCTGCGTCACAACTTCAAATGTTGACTCGGTCAATGTCGGAGCTGGCTTGCCTGCGATGGCGGACGGTCAGTTTATTTTTACTTGGCTGACCCACCGCTATCGCAGGCAAGCCAGCGCCCACATTAAATTGCATCCACATGTTGATCAGTGGCGGTCTGGGAAATCTGTGTGCAGTTTGGCGAGCAGTTGGTCTTTGTCTTCCCACAGCTGGTTAATCCACCCCTGAAACGCCAACCGATACTCGCCATCCTGCTCATAATTCTTGCCGATAAACCCGGCTGGAATCTGCACCTCTTCAAAGTGCACCACCACATCCTTCACATTCCCACACAGCAAATCCCAATACCCTGGGCGCCCGCCAGGGTAGTGAATGGTCACGTTGACCAATGACTTCAGCTGCTCACCCATGGCATCCAGCACAAACGCAATCCCGCCCGCCTTAGGCTTGAGCAAATAGCGAAACGGCGACTTCTGCTGGGCATGCTTGCCTGGCGTAAAGCGTGTGCCTTCGGCAAAGTTGAAAATGCCCACCGGGTTGTCACGAAACTTCGCACAGGTCTTGCGGGTGGTTTCCAGGTCTTTGCCTTTCTTCTCCGGGTGCTTCTCCAGGTAGGCCTTGGTGTAGCGCTTCATGAACGGAAAGCCCAACGCCCACCACGCCAGGCCTATCACCGGCACCCAGATCAGTTCCTGCTTGAGGAAGAACTTCAGCGGGCGAATCCGGCGATTGAGCACGTATTGCAACACCATGATGTCGACCCAGCTCTGGTGGTTGCTGGTCACCAGGTAGGAGTGCTCATAGTCCAGCCCTTCAAGGCCGGTCAGGTGCCAGCGCGTGCGCCGTACCAGGTTCATCCAGCCCTTATTGTTGGTCACCCAGGCTTCGTGGGTGTGGTTCATCAGCCATTCGCTGAAGCGCTTGGCAAACGGCAGCGCCTTGAACAGCGCGACGATAAACAGAAACGAGCACAGCAGGATCGTGTTCAGCGCCAACAATAAGGACGCGATCACCCCGCGCACGGCGGCAGGTAGAAAATCCAGCATTTAGATATCCATAGGTCGGTTGGCGGCTTGAATCGCAGTGAGTGCGATGGTGTACACGATGTCATCCACTTGGGCACCGCGCGGCAGATCGTTTACCGGTTTGCGCAGGCCTTGCAGCATTGGCCCCAGGCTCACGCAATCGGCGCTGCGTTGCACCGCCTTGTGCGTGGTGTTGCCGGTGTTCAGGTCCGGGAACACAAACACCGTGGCTTTGCCGGCGACCAGGCTGTTGGGCGCCAACTGCCGGGCCACGGTTTCGTTGGCGGCGGCGTCGTACTGCAACGGCCCGTCGATCAGCAGCGAGCTTTGTTGTTCGTGGGCGAGCAGGGTGGCTTCACGGACTTTTTCGACCTCCTCACCGCTGGCCGAATCGCCGCTGGAGTAGCTGATCATCGCCACGCGCGGGGTGATGCCGAACGCGGCCGCCGAGTCGGCACTTTGCAGGGCTATTTCCGCCAGTTCTGCGGCGCTTGGGTGCGGGTTCATCACGCAGTCGCCGTAGACCAGCACCTGCTCCGGGAACAGCATGAAGAACACCGATGAGACCAACGTGCAGCCGGGCGCGGTTTTAATCAGCTGCAGGGCAGGGCGGATGGTGTTGGCGGTGGAGTGGATAACCCCGGAAACCAGGCCGTCCACTTCATCCAGCGCGAGCATCATGGTGGCGATCACCACTGTGTCTTCCAGTTGCTGCTCGGCCATCGGCGCGTTGAGGCTCTTGCTCTTGCGCAGCGCGACCATCGGTTCTACATAACGCTGGCGAATCAGGTCAGGGTCGAGAATCTCCAGGCCTTCAGGCAACTCAATGCCGTGGGCGCGGGCGACCGCTTCCACATCCGCAGGTTTAGCCAGCAGCACGCAACGCGCAATGCCGCGTGCCTGACAGATGGCGGCGGCTTGCACGGTCAGTGGCTCGCTGCCTTCGGGCAACACGATGCGCTTGTTGGCGGCTTGGGCGCGCTGGATTAACTGGTAGCGGAACACGGCCGGCGAGAGGCGCATCTCCCGTGGCGTGCCGCAGCGTTGGTGCAGCCAGCGCGCATCGAGGTGGCTGGCGACGAAATCGGTGATGATTTCTGCGCGCTCGCGGTCATCAATCGGGATTTCTTTGTTGAGGCTGTTGAGTTGGTTCGCCGTATCGTAGGAGCCCGTGCTCACCGACAGCACCGGCAGCCCGGCCTGGAACGCACCACGGCACAAATCCATAATGCGCGGGTCGGGCAGTGTGTCGCTGGTCAGCAGCAGCCCAGCCAGCGGCACGCCGTTGATCGCGGCCAGGCTGACGGCGAGGATGATGTCATCTCGGTCGCCCGGGGTTACCACCAGCACGCCGGGCTTGAGCAATTCCACGGTGTTACGCATGGTGCGCGCGCAGATGATGATTTTGGTCATGCGCCGGCTTTCATAGTCGCCGGCGTTGAGGATCTGCGCGCCCATCAGGTCGGCCACGTCGCGGGTGCGCGGTGCGTTGAGTTCGGGCTGGTAGGGGATGCAGCCGAGCAGGCGGAATTCACCGCTGCGCAACAGCGGCGAATGCTCTTTGAGGCGCGCCGAGAACGCTTCCATGCTTTCGTCGGTGCGCACTTTGTTGAGGATCACGCCCAGCACTTTCGGGTCTTTCGGGCCGCCGAACAGCTGGGCCTGCAATTCCACGCGGCCGGAGAGCTCGGTGAGCACTTCGTTTTCCGGCGCCGACACCAGGATCACTTCCGCGTCGAGGCTCTTGGCCAAGTGCAGGTTGACCCGTGCCGCATAGCTGGCGCTGCGGGTCGGCACCATGCCTTCGACAATCAGCACGTCCTTGCCCACAGCGGCTTGCTGATACAGGGTGATGATTTCTTCGAGCAGTTCGTCGAGCTGGCCGTCGCCGAGCATGCGCTCCACGTGGGCCAGGCCCAGCGGTTGCGGCGGTTTCAGGCCGTGGGTGCGGGCCACCAGCTCAGTGGAGCGCTCGGGGCCGGTGTCGCCAGGGTGTGGCTGGGCAATCGGTTTGAAAAAGCCGACTTTCAGCCCGGCCCGTTCAAGGGTGCGCACCAGCCCAAGGCTGATGGAGGTCAGACCCACACCAAAATCGGTGGGCGCGATAAAAAAAGTCTGCATGCGAATTCTCTGGAGGTGCATGGCTTCGGTGGCGCTCTATGGTTGAGCGCCTACCGGGAATCAGGCACCAAGGTTATCGTTATTCGTGCTCTTGCGCACACCAGCCGCACGCAAAGGGTTGGCCTATTTTTTTAACGCGTTGCGCGGGGTCGAGTACCCAGGCGCGGGACTGCCAGGGCGGCAGATGGCGCAGGTGTTGGGTGTGGCCGCAGGACAGCTCGGCAACCCAGTGCTGGTCGTCATCCTGGCGAAAGCCGATGATGAAGGATGCCGTTGATCGACCCCGTCTGTCCGGGTTGTGTTCGCTTTCGGGCAAATCCTTGTTTAGACTTGTCCGTTCTTCATTCTTATGCAAAAGGTCTCGCCCCATGACGATCGCCGCTAACAAGGCTGTCTCCATCGACTATACCCTGACCAACGACGCTGGTGAGGTCATCGACAGCTCCGCCGGCGGCGCGCCGCTGGTCTACCTGCAAGGCGCAGGTAACATCATCCCGGGCCTGGAAAAGGCTCTGGAAGGCAAGAACGTCGGTGACGAACTGACCGTCGCCGTAGAACCTGAAGAGGCTTACGGCGAATATTCCGCCGAACTGGTTAGCACCTTGAGCCGCAGCATGTTCGAAGGCGTTGACGAACTGGAAGTGGGCATGCAGTTCCACGCTTCCGCGCCGGACGGCCAAATGCAGATCGTCACCATCCGCGACCTGGACGGCGACGACGTGACTGTCGACGGTAACCACCCACTGGCTGGCCAGCGTCTGAACTTCCAAGTGAAGATCGTTGCGATCCGCGACGCCTCCCAAGAAGAAGTTGCTCACGGCCACGTTCACGGTGAAGGCGGTCACCAGCACTGATTGATGGTTTAATCAGTTGCTAGCAAAAACGCCCCGACTGGTTCGGGGCGTTTTTTTTGTTTGAAAATATCTATCTCACACCCCGCGGCCCACGTGTGGGAGCGGGCTTGCCCGCGATGGAGGCGTGTCAGCCACCTTATATGTCACTGACCCACCGCTATCGCGGGCAAGCCCGCTCCCACATTTTGAACTGCGCGCGCCGTCTATATAAGGCACAAACAAAAATGCCCCGGACCTTTCGGTACGGGGCATTTCTTAACTGTTACGTAACCTAGGCTACGCGGCAGTTATTACCACTTAGGCTGCTGCAGCGACGTTCAGAGCCTTGATGTGGCCATTCAGGCGGCTCTTATGACGAGCGGCCTTGTTCTTGTGGATGATGCCTTTATCGGCCATACGGTCGATAACTGGCACGGCCAGAACGTAAGCAGCTTGGGCTTTTTCAGCGTCTTTGGTGTCGATGGCTTTAACTACATTCTTGATGTAGGTACGAACCATGGATCGCAGGCTGGCGTTGTGGCTGCGACGCTTCTCAGCCTGTTTTGCACGTTTTTTGGCGGAAGGTGTGTTGGCCACCGTCGAGCTCCTCGAAAGACTTTTTAGGAAATAGCAAACAAAATAGGCCGCGAATCATGCCGATGACTTGATGGGTTGTCAAGGGCGGCTGATGCGAACTGCTGAGTGGTCGATCTGAAGAGGCGGGTGATTTATTTCCGGCGCTTGACCTGTAAACTCGCGAGCTTTGGCTCTGTGCTGTTGCAGGCGCGCAGTATCGCATAAGTGGGCGCTTAGTTCGCCTGCTCTTTATCTATAGGCGCAAACTCTTTCAATGAATCTGCTCAAGTCGTTGGCTGCCGTCAGCTCTATCACGATGATTTCCCGGGTATTAGGGTTCGTGCGTGACACCCTGCTGGCGCGTATTTTTGGCGCCAGCATGGCCACGGATGCGTTCTTTATTGCCTTTAAACTGCCCAACCTGCTGCGGCGGATCTTCGCCGAGGGGGCTTTTTCCCAAGCTTTCGTGCCGATCCTGGCCGAATACAAGACCCAGCAGGGCGAAGAGGCGACCCGCACTTTTATTGCGTACGTTTCGGGCCTGCTGACCCTGGTGCTGATGCTGGTGACCATCGCCGGCATGCTCGCCGCGCCCTGGGTGATCTGGGCCACGGCGCCAGGTTTTGCCAACACCCCGGAAAAATTCGCGCTGACCACTGATCTGTTGCGGGTGACCTTTCCTTATATATTGCTGATTTCCCTGTCGTCCCTGGCCGGGGCGATCCTCAACACCTGGAACCGCTTTTCGGTGCCGGCCTTCGTGCCGACCTTGCTGAACGTCAGCATGATTATTTTTGCGCTGTTCCTCACGCCGTACTTCGACCCGCCGGTGATGGCCCTGGGCTGGGCCGTGCTGGCCGGCGGCCTGGCGCAGTTGCTCTACCAGCTGCCGCACCTTAAAAGGATCGGCATGCTCGTGCTGCCGCGCCTGAACCTCAAAGACACCGGCGTATGGCGCGTGATGCGCAACATGCTGCCGGCGATCCTCGGGGTTTCCGTCAGTCAGATCTCCCTGATCATCAACACCGCGTTCGCCTCGTTGTTGGTCTCAGGCTCCGTGTCGTGGATGTATTACGCCGATCGCCTGATGGAGTTACCGTCCGGTGTGCTCGGCGTGGCCTTGGGCACGATTTTGCTGCCGACCCTGGCGCGCACCTATGCCAGCAAGGACCGCCAGGAGTACTCGCGCATCCTCGATTGGGGCTTGCGCCTGTGCTTTATGCTGGTGCTGCCGTGCTCCCTGGCGCTGGGGATCCTGGCCGAGCCGCTGACCGTCGCGTTGTTCCAATACGGCCAATTCGACGCACATGATGCATTGATGACCCAGCACGCGCTGGTGGCTTATTCCGTCGGCCTGCTCGGCATTATTGTGATCAAGGTGCTGGCTCCGGGCTTCTACGCCCAGCAAAACATCCGCACGCCGGTCAAAATCGCGATTTTCACCCTGATCGTCACGCAACTGCTCAACCTGGTGTTTATCGGCCCGCTGGCCCATGCCGGCTTGGCCCTGGCCATCAGCGTCGGTGCCTGCATCAATGCCGGCCTGCTGTTTTATCAACTGCGCAAGCAGCAGATGTTCCAACCGCAGCCAGGCTGGGGCATGTTTGCGCTCAAGCTGGTGGTGGCGGTGGCAGCCATGTCGGCGGTATTGCTTGGCCTGATGCACTTTATGCCGGCCTGGGACCAAGGCCATATGCTGGAGCGCTTCCTGCGCCTGGGTGTATTGGTGGTCGCCGGTGTGGTGGTGTACTTCGGGATGTTGCTGCTGCAGGGTTTTCGCCTGCGGGATTTCAATCGCAAGTCGCTGAGCTAGAGACTTTCCGGCGATAAAACGGTTGTTTTATCGATTCGATCCATTTGGCCTGCGCTGTTGCCTGTCGTCCGGGGCTGGGTGTGGTTATAATCGACCACTTTATGAGCAAGAAGCGCGTTATGCAGCTGGTTCGAGGTCTCCACAACCTGCGCCCCGAGCATCGGGGCTGCGTCGCCACTATTGGCAACTTTGACGGTGTTCACCGTGGCCACCAGGCTATCCTGGGCCGGCTGCGTGAACGTGCGGTCGAGTTGGGCGTGCCCAGCTGCGTGGTGATTTTTGAGCCACAGCCACGGGAATTCTTCACCCCGGAAACGGCGCCGGCACGTCTGGCCCGCTTGCGCGACAAGTTGCAGTTGCTGGCCGAAGAGGGCGTGGACCGTGTGCTTTGCCTGGCTTTCAACCAGCGCTTGCAAAGCCTCAGCGCCGCCGAGTTCGTCGACCGTATCCTGGTGGACGGCCTGGGCGTGCAGCACCTGGAAGTCGGCGACGACTTCCGCTTCGGTTGCGACCGCGTCGGCGATTTCGACTTCCTGCAGCACGCTGGTGTGATTCAAGGTTTTACCGTCGAAGCCGCGCAAACCGTCGAACTGGACGGCCTGCGCGTGAGCAGTACCCAGGTGCGTAACGCCCTGGCCGCTGCCGACTTCGCCTTGGCTGAGCGTTTGCTCGGTCGCCCGTTCCGCATTGCCGGGCGGGTACTGCACGGCCAGAAGCTGGCGCGCCAACTGGGCACGCCAACCGCCAACGTGCAACTCAAGCGCCGTCGTGTACCGCTCACCGGGGTTTATCTGGTGAGTGTCGACATCGACGGCCAATCGTGGCCGGGAGTCGCCAACATAGGCGTCAGGCCCACGGTTGCAGGTGATGGCAAGGCCCACCTGGAAGTTCACCTTTTGGATTTTGCCGGTGATTTGTATGACCGGCGTTTGACGGTGGTTTTCCACCAGAAGCTGCGTGAAGAGCAGCGTTTCGCCTCACTTGAGGCGTTGAAAACGGCGATCAATGCGGATGTCGCCGCCGCCCGTGCACTAGCCGCACCTAGCGCCCATCGCTAACCGAAGAGCCTTAAATGACCGACTATAAAGCCACGCTAAACCTTCCGGACACCGCCTTCCCAATGAAGGCCGGCCTGCCACAGCGCGAACCGCAGATCCTGCAGCGCTGGGACAGTATTGGCCTGTACGGAAAGTTGCGCGAAATTGGCAAGGATCGTCCGAAATTCGTCCTGCACGACGGCCCTCCTTATGCCAACGGCACGATTCACATCGGTCATGCGCTGAACAAAATTCTCAAGGACATGATCTTGCGCTCCAAAACCCTTTCGGGTTTTGACGCACCTTATGTCCCGGGCTGGGACTGCCACGGCCTGCCGATCGAACACAAAGTCGAAGTGACCTACGGCAAGAACCTGGGCGCGGATAAAACCCGCGAACTGTGCCGTGCCTACGCCACCGAGCAAATCGAAGGGCAGAAGTCCGAATTCATCCGCCTGGGCGTATTGGGCGAGTGGGACAACCCGTACAAGACCATGAACTTCAAGAACGAGGCCGGGGAAATCCGCGCCTTGGCCGAAATCGTCAAGGGCGGTTTCGTGTTCAAGGGCCTCAAGCCCGTGAACTGGTGCTTTGACTGCGGTTCGGCCCTGGCCGAAGCGGAAGTCGAGTACGAAGAGAAGAAGTCCTCGACTATCGACGTGGCCTTCCCGATCGCCGACGACGCCAAGCTGGCCGGGGCTTTTGGCCTGGCGAGCCTGAGCAAGCCGGCTGCCATCGTGATCTGGACCACCACCCCGTGGACCATCCCGGCCAACCAAGCGCTTAACGTGCACCCGGAATTCACCTACGCCCTGGTGGACGTCGGTGATCGCCTGCTAGTGCTGGCCGAGGAAATGGTGGAGGCCTGCCTGGCTCGCTACGAGCTGCAAGGTTCGGTGATCGCCACCACTACCGGCACCGCGCTGGAACTGATCAACTTCCGTCACCCGTTCTATGACCGTCTGTCGCCGGTGTACCTGGCTGACTACGTTGAGCTGGGTTCGGGTACTGGTGTGGTTCACTGCTCGCCCGCCTATGGCGTGGACGACTTTGTGATCTGCAAGAAGTACGGCATGGTCAACGATGACATCATCAACCCGGTGCAAAGCAACGGCGTTTATGCGCCTTCGCTGGAGTTCTTCGGCGGCCAGTTCATTTTCAAGGCCGACCAGCCGATCATCGACAAGCTGCGTGAAGTCGGTGCGCTGATGCAAACCGAAACCATCAAGCACAGCTACATGCACTGCTGGCGTCACAAGAGCCCGCTGATCTACCGCGCCACCGCGCAGTGGTTCATCGGCATGGACAAAGAGCCGGTCAGCGGTGACACCCTGCGTGTGCGCTCGCTGAAAGCCATCGAAGACACCCAATTCGTACCGGCCTGGGGCCAGGCGCGCCTGCACTCGATGATCGCCAACCGTCCGGACTGGTGTATCTCCCGTCAGCGTAACTGGGGCGTGCCGATCCCGTTCTTCCTGAATAAGGAAAGCGGCGAACTGCACCCACGCACCGTCGAACTGATGGAAGCAGTGGCCCTGCGCGTTGAACAGGAAGGCATCGAAGCCTGGTTCAAACTGGACGCCGCCGAACTGCTGGGCGACGAAGCGCCGCTGTACGACAAGATCAGCGACACCCTCGATGTGTGGTTCGACTCCGGCACCACTCACTGGCACGTGCTGCGCGGTTCGCACCCGATGGGCCACGAGACCGGCCCGCGTGCCGACCTGTACCTGGAAGGCTCGGACCAACACCGTGGCTGGTTCCACTCGTCGTTGCTGACCGGTTGCGCCATCGACAACCACGCGCCGTACCGCGAACTGCTGACCCACGGCTTCACCGTCGACGAGACGGGCCGCAAGATGTCCAAGTCGCTGAAGAACGTGATCGAGCCGAAAAAGATCAACGACACCTTGGGCGCCGACATTATGCGTCTGTGGGTGGCCTCGACCGATTACTCGGGCGAAATCGCCGTGTCGGACCAGATCCTGGCCCGTAGCGCCGATGCCTACCGCCGTATCCGCAATACCGCACGCTTCATGCTGTCGAACCTGACCGGTTTCAATCCGGCCACCGACATCCTGCCAGCCGAGGAAATGCTCGCCTTGGACCGTTGGGCCGTGGATCGTACCCTGTTGCTGCAGCGTGAGTTGCAGGAGCACTACGGCGAATACCGCTTCTGGAACGTGTATTCCAAGATCCACAACTTCTGCGTGCAGGAGCTGGGTGGTTTCTACCTCGACATCATCAAGGATCGCCAGTACACCACCGGCGCCAACAGCAAGGCGCGCCGTTCGGCGCAGACCGCGCTGTATCACATCTCTGAAGCGCTGGTGCGTTGGATCGCGCCGATCCTGGCCTTCACCGCCGATGAGCTGTGGGAATACCTGCCGGGCGAGCGTAACGAATCGGTGATGCTCAACACCTGGTACGAAGGCTTGACCGAACTGCCGGCAGACTTCGAACTGGGCCGCGAGTACTGGGAAGGCGTGATGGCCGTCAAGGTTGCGGTGAACAAGGAGCTGGAAGTGCAGCGCGCGGCCAAGGCCGTTGGCGGCAACTTGCAGGCCGAAGTCACCCTGTTTGCCGAGGAAGGCCTGACCGCCGACCTGGCCAAACTGAGCAACGAACTGCGCTTCGTGTTGATCACCTCGACCGCCAGCCTTGCACCGTTTGCCCAGGCGCCAGCGGACGCCGTGGCTACCGAAGTGCCTGGTCTCAAGCTTCAAGTGGTCAAGTCGGCCTTCCCTAAGTGCGCGCGTTGCTGGCACTGCCGTGAAGACGTTGGCATGAACCCTGAGCATCCGGAAATCTGCGGTCGTTGCGTCGACAACATCAGCGGTGCCGGCGAGGTTCGCCATTATGCCTAAAGCCAGCCGTTTCGGACGTCTGGGCTGGCTCGTACTGAGCGTGCTGGTGCTGGTTATCGACCAGCTCAGCAAGGCTCATTTCGAAGGCGCCTTACAGATGTACCAGCAGATCGTGGTCATTCCTGACTACTTCAGCTGGACCCTGGCCTACAACACCGGCGCCGCCTTCAGCTTCCTCGCTGATGGCGGTGGCTGGCAGCGATGGCTGTTCGCCGTGATCGCCGTGGTGGTCAGTGCGGTGTTGGTAGTCTGGCTCAAACGCTTGGGCCGCGATGACACCTGGCTGGCTATCGCCTTGGCCCTGGTGCTGGGCGGCGCGCTGGGCAACCTGTACGACCGCATTGCCTTGGGCCATGTGATCGACTTTATCCTGGTGCATTGGCAGAACCGCTGGTATTTCCCGGCGTTCAACTTTGCCGACAGCGCCATCACCGTCGGTGCAATTATGCTGGCGTTGGACATGTTCAAAAGTAAGAAAACCGGAGAGACCGTCAATGACTGATCAGGTATTGGCTGAGCAACGCATCGGCCAGAACACGGAAGTCACTTTGCATTTTGCACTGCGCCTGGAGAATGGCGACACGGTCGACAGTACGTTCGACAAAGCCCCGGCGACCTTCAAGGTGGGCGATGGCAACCTGCTGCCGGGTTTTGAAGCGGCCCTGTTCGGTTTCAAGGCCGGCGACAAGCGTACCCTGCAGATCCTGCCGGAAAACGCCTTTGGCCAGCCCAACCCGCAAAACGTGCAAATCATCCCGCGTTCGCAGTTCCAAGACATGGACCTGTCGGAAGGCTTGCTGGTGATCTTCAACGATGCGGCGAATACCGAGCTGCCCGGTGTGGTGAAAACCTTTGATGACGCGCAAGTGACCATCGACTTCAATCACCCGCTGGCCGGTAAAACCTTGACGTTTGACGTTGAAATCTTCGACGTTAAAGCGCTCTAACTGACGAAACATAGCAAGTGTGGGAGCGGGCTTGCTCGCGAATGCTGAGGCACATTCAGCAAATATGTTGGCTGACGCACCGTTTTCGCGAGCAAGCCCGCTCCCACATTTGATTCGTGTTGTTAAATAGAGACCAGCCGCGCCTGCGGTTGCAATGATCCAATTTCTTGCCCTGCAAGACACGAGGCACAGCATGCAAATCAAACTCGCCAACCCCCGTGGCTTTTGCGCCGGTGTGGACCGGGCGATCGAAATCGTCAATCGCGCCTTGGAAGTCTTCGGGCCGCCGATTTACGTGCGCCATGAAGTTGTCCACAACAAATTCGTGGTTGAAGACCTGCGCGCACGCGGTGCCATTTTTGTCGAAGAACTCGACCAGGTGCCGGACGACGTTATCGTCATCTTCAGCGCCCACGGCGTTTCCCAGGCCGTGCGTACCGAAGCTGCCGGCCGTGGCCTGAAAGTATTCGACGCCACCTGCCCACTGGTGACCAAGGTGCACATCGAAGTCGCTCGTTACAGTCGCGACGGCCGTGAATGCATCCTGATCGGCCACGCCGGCCACCCGGAAGTCGAAGGCACCATGGGCCAATACGACGCCAGCAATGGCGGCGCCATCTACCTGGTGGAAGACGAAAAAGACGTCGCCAACTTGCAGGTGCAAAACCCCGAGCGGTTGGCCTTTGTCACGCAGACCACGTTGTCGATGGACGACACCAGCCGTGTGATCGATGCCCTGCGCACGCGCTTCCCGGCCATCGGCGGCCCGCGCAAAGATGACATCTGCTACGCCACGCAAAACCGTCAAGACGCGGTCAAGCAACTGGCCGATGAATGCGATGTAGTGCTGGTGGTCGGCAGCCCTAATAGCTCCAACTCCAACCGTTTGCGCGAGTTGGCTGAGCGCATGGCCACACCGGCGTACCTGATCGACGGCGCCGAAGACATGCAGCGCAGTTGGTTCGACGGTGTTGAGCGTATCGGCATTACGGCCGGCGCTTCGGCTCCGGAAGTCTTGGTGCGTGGTGTGATCCAGCAACTGCAGGCTTGGGGCGCCACCGGTGCCGATGAATTGGCCGGTCGTGAAGAGAACATCACGTTCTCCATGCCCAAGGAACTGCGGGTTCGCTCGCTGCTGTGAGTGCAAAGGTGCCGGAATCATTCCGGCACAACGCCTGCTCGGTGGCCTCACTGCGCAGGCTGATGCGTCCACTGGGCGCGAGCACCACCTGAAACAGGCTTTGCGCCTTGTCCGCGTCGCACACATGCACGGTGCCCGCGCGGAAACCTCCCGCTGAAAATATCGGCTCGCCCAACCCGCTGAAGCGCACTTGGCTTTTCACCGGCCCATTGCCCACGATCGGTATTCGCCCGCTGTCCTGTCGCTCCAGCAGTACTGGGTTGTCGTCGTCCAGGTTGCCGCGCCCGCTTTCGTCCAGTATCACCCGCCATCCCTGGCTCCAGTCCTCATCCCGCGCATAAATGACCACCGCACGATTGCGCGCAATGGCCTCGGTGCGTGCGTAGCGCAGCCCGCCGGCCAAGGCCTGCGCAGCAGTTTGTCGCTGCTGCGATTCAAGTAAACCTTTAAAACCGGGGATTGCCAGGTTCGCCAGGATGCCACTCAGAACCAGACTGAGCAGCAGTTCGATCAGGGTGAATCCGTGTTGTCTCATGTGCCGTCCCTCCGTGGACGTGGTCAGTGTTGCCGGTGACAGGCATAGGTATAGCCTCTCGGTCCTGGTGGTGGATGATGGCCTTTATGTCCAAAGTATTTCCCTTTATTCCGGAAGCAGCACGAGTCAAAAACCGGCGCTAGTCTTGGGCCGCACAGCAGGGTTTTCCTGCTTTTTTTCGGCCTTCGACAGGGATGACGACGGTAATGCTTGCTTACCCGAACACACACGCTGCCTGTGTTTTACCCAGGCTCCAATCCGGCATGACGTTGATCGAGGTGCTGGTGGCGGTACTGATTCTCGCGGTTGGCCTGCTGGGTGCGGCGGTGATTCAGCTCAATGCGCTCAAGTACACCGACGGTGCAAGGATGATCAGCCAGGCCAGTTTCATTGCCTACGACATGCTGGACCGGGTTCGCGCCAACTCGGGTGTCAATTACTCATGGGGCCGAACTGAAGGTGCACCGCCCATTACCTCCAGCGCCAGCGTGCGTGACGTGGACCTGCATGATTTCGAAGCCAATATCGTCGGGTTCGCTGGGGCCAGCGCCAAAGGTTCCGTGGTGGTCAGCGGCAGCGAGGTAACCGTCAGCATTACCTGGGATGACGCCAGAAGCGCGAACACCGGTGGAGCGCGAGAAACCTTCACCCTCACCAGTCGCATTGCCGGCGAGTTGGGGGTGACGCAATGAGTCGCCTTTCGCGGGGCTTCAGCCTGGTGGAGCTGTTGCTGGCGCTGGCAGTCGGGCTGGTGCTGATACTCGGTGTCAGCCAAGTAGCCATCAGTGCCCGGATTACCCACGCCAGTCAGCAGGCCGCCATGCTGCTGCAGGATGATGCGCGCTTTGTGCTAGGCAAGATGATTCAGGATATTCGCCAGGCGGGCATGTTTGGCTGCTTGGCGACGGCCTACATCGATAACGCGCCAACGGTCTTTGATCGACCGGTTGGGTGGAGTGCCACAGGCAGCTCCAAGTCATTGACGGTGGTCACCGCCGATGTAGCAAGTGAGGGTGGCAAGCCTGATTGGACGGTACTCTCCGACTGCACCAGCGCCGCCCAAGCCTATGCGGGCAGCTCGCCGCCGCCAGCGCCCGGCCAAATTCGGTTTGCGATACGCCAGCTCACCTACACCTTTGAAGCAGGGCAATTGAAGATCAGCACGCCCGCAACGCCCGCCAGGACGGTGCTGGTCGATAACGTACAGGCGCTCGACATCAGTTTTGGTGTAGCGGCCAAACCCGGTTCGACTCAGGTCGTGCGCTATGACCCCAGCCCGGCTGACGAGTCGCTGATACGTAGCGTACGTATACAGATGACGCTGCAAGACCCGACCGGGCGTGCTCAGGATCAGGCCTACAGTGTCGTGGCGGCGCTGCGTAATCGGTTGGGGTAGGGCGACCATGCAGAGCTATCACTGCTTTTATCGGCGACAGACGGGCATGGTCCTGCTAATTAGTCTGGTGTTTTTGTTGGTGTTGTCACTGATCGGCCTGGCCTCGATGCAAGGGGCCGTGTCCCAGCAAAGGATCGCCAGCGGCGTCTGGCATCGCAACCAATCATTTCAAAGTGCCGAAAGCGGCTTGCGGCTTGGGGAGTCGATTGTCCGGCGCGTAGGGGTGGTGCTGCCGTTGTGCAAGTCGATCAGTACCTGCGCACCGCCGGGGGAGTCGTTTTCGGTAATGGGCGTTGGGGCGAATCCTGTTTCAGCGGTCAGCTGGTTTGCCTTGACTGGCGGCTTGTATGGCATTCAATCGCTGGGGCAGAGCATAGGGCTGGCGGGTTTACCGCCGCAAACGGCTGCAGCGTTGTACCGCGTGACGGCGGTTGGGCTCAGTGGCCAATCGCGCACGGTCTTGGAAACGGTGTATGCCCAGGTGAACGAAGAGGCAGGCCCGCGATTTCGTCGGGTTTTATGGCGACAACTTCAATGAGGTACGTATCAATGGGCAAGGATTGCCAAGGTTTTACCCTGATCGAGTTACTGATCGCTGTAGCGATCATCGCGGTTTTGGCCGGGATTGCTTACCCCGGTTACACCGGCCATGTAAAAAAAGCCTATCGCGCAGAAATCGTCGCGTTGTTGTCCGAGCAAGTGCACTACCTGGAGCGTTTTTACACGCGCAACGGCACTTTTATTGATGCACGCGGCGTCAGTGCGGGCAATGATCGCTATAGAATCAGCGCTGCATTAAACCCCCAGGAATTTCGCCTGGTGGCTACGCCTGTTGTCGACTCGGTCATGGTGGGCGACCCTTGCGGTGCCTTTAGCCTGACCAGCTCGGGTGTGCGCAGCAACCCGGGCGCGGCACCTGAAATGTCGCGCAAGGCGTGCTGGGGGCAATGATGAGAGTGCTGGATGATTGGGCGCCGTGTGCGCTTTTCCCTTTTTATCGGCTGGATCAAATGATGGCTAAGCAACAGCAAGTGGTGATTGTCGGTGGTGGAGTAATCGGGTTGTTGACGGCATACAACCTGGCCACCCAAGGGCAGGCCGTCGTGCTGCTGGAGCGTTCGGGCCTCGGTCAGGAGTCTTCTTGGGCGGGTGGCGGAATTGTTTCGCCACTGTATCCGTGGCGCTACAGCCCGGCGGTCACTGCTCTGGCCCACTGGTCGCAGGATTTTTACCCGCAACTGGCGCAGCGATTGTTCGCCGCCACCGGTATTGATCCAGAGGTTCATACCACAGGCTTGTACTGGCTGGACCTGGATGATGAGGCCGAGGCACTGGCTTGGGCTGCACGCGAAGGCCGACCACTGAGCAAAGTTGATGTGTCGGCCGCCCATGATGCGGTGCCGGTGCTGGGCGGGGGGTATTCCCAGGCGATCTACATGGCGGACGTGGCCAATGTGCGCAACCCGCGACTGGTCAAATCCCTCAAGTCGGCGTTGTTGGCGCTGCCCGGCGTGACCATCCATGAGCAGTGCGAAGTGGCTGGGTTTGTTCTTGAGGGTGAAGACGTAGTGGGTGTGAACACGGCTGCGGGGCAGGTTCTTGGCGATCAGGTCGTACTGGCTGCCGGTGCCTGGAGCGGGGAGTTGCTGGGCACGTTGGGTTTGTCACTGCCCGTAGAACCGGTCAAAGGCCAAATGATTTTGTACAAATGCGCGTCGGATTTCTTATCGAGCATGGTGTTGGCCAAAGGTCGCTATGCGATCCCGCGGCGGGATGGGCACATTCTGATCGGCAGCACGCTGGAGCATGAAGGGTTCGACAAGACCCCGACCGAATCGGCGCTGGAAAGCCTCAAAGCGTCAGCTGTGGAGTTGATTCCCGCGTTGGCGGACGCCGAGGTTGTGGGCCACTGGGCCGGTTTGCGGCCCGGTTCGCCGGAAGGTATTCCTTATATCGGCGAGGTCCCTGGCGTGAAAGGGCTGTGGCTCAATTGCGGGCATTACCGCAATGGTCTGGTGCTCGCCCCGGCATCCTGCCAGTTGTTTGTCGACTTGTTGCTGGGGCGTACACCGATCATCGACCCGGCGCCCTATGCGCCCGCCGGTCGGATCAACGCTGGATAGACTTCGGCCCTTGCTCCAGGTGCGCCTGGGTGCAATACCACTCTTGGCGTGAGCTCAGTGCGCGATTCTGCGGCAGGTGTACGCCGCAGTGGGCGCAGCGCACCATCAAGGCGGCGTCGGGCTCGCTGGCGCGTTGCTGTTTGGCGGCTGGGCTTTTGAATTTGCGCCAGAACCATACTGCGGCAGCAATGACGGCAATCCAGAACAGTAGACGGAGCATGATGGGCAGTTTCTCGACAGGGAATGTGCCAGTTTAGCCAAGGTGGTGGCAGGCGCACAGCGCAATAATGCTCGGCAATAAAAAAGGAGCCTCGAAAGGCTCCTTCTTGATGACGCCGGGTGCAATCAGTCAAACACGCCGAACGTCATGTAGCTGAACCACGAGCGATCTTCGTTGTTGCCAAGGGCCTGTGGCTCTTGCTCTTCGATCACGTCACCGTTTTCGTCATGCGGCTTGAGCTCCGAAGGAATCGATTCCTTGGCATCCTGGAACTGCTTCATCACGTCCTGGTTGGCGCGGGTTTCGCCCGGCGGCAGCGGTGGACGGGATTCGATCAGGCCCAAGGTGTACTTGCTCAGCCACGAACGGTTGTCCGCTTCAGCAACCTGAGGCACGAACTGGCCGTCCTTCAGGCTTGGGTGATCCGGGTAGTTGAGTTTCAGGGTTTCCAGGCTGGTGGTCGCCAGGGCGTCCAGGTGCAGGCGCTGGTAAGCCTCGGTCATCACTGCCAGGCCGTCACCCACGGATGGGGTTTCCTGGAAGTTTTCCACTACATAGCGGCCACGGTTGGCGGCAGCGACGTACGCCTGACGGGTCAGGTAGTAGTGGGCCACGTGAATCTCGTAGGACGCCAGCAGGTTGCGCAGGTAGATCATGCGCTGCTTGGCGTCCGGCGCGTAGCGGCTGTTAGGGTAGCGGCTGGTCAGCTGGGCGAACTCGTTGTAGGAGTCGCGGGCAGCGCCCGGGTCACGCTTGGTCATGTCCAGCGGCAGGAAGCGCGCCAGCAAGCCAACGTCCTGGTCGAACGAGGTCAGGCCCTTCAAGTAGTAGGCGTAGTCCACGTTCGGGTGCTGCGGGTGCAACCGGATAAAACGCTCGGCGGCAGACTTGGCAGCCTCAGGCTCGGCGTTCTTGTAGTTGGCGTAGATCAGCTCGAGCTGTGCCTGGTCGGCGTAGCGTCCGAACGGATAGCGCGACTCCAGGGCCTTCAGCTTCGCTGTGGCGCTGGTGTAGCTATTATTGTCCAAGTCTTTTTGAGCTTGTTGGTACAGCTCGACTTCGCTCAGGTTTTCGTCGACGACTTCCTTTGTTGACGAGCAAGCAGCAGTCATGGCGAGGATGGCGATCAGCAGCAGGTGTTTCACTTGCATGGCGGCTTGCGTCCCTATGACGGCCGCTGTCTTGGGCGGGGCCGTCCTGTTATGATGAGCGCCCCGTTGAAAGCCTCGGGGCAAAAGACGCCGTATTTAACCACAAGCGCGCAGCCGAAACCAAAGGCTGTGCCACGCCTAGTCTGAGCATGTCCGATAAAATTGAACTTCGCGCAGAGGTGCCGTCCGAATTGGGCGGCCAACGCCTCGATCAAGTCGCCGCACAATTATTCGCTGAGCACTCGCGCTCGCGCCTTTCCGCCTGGATCAAAGACGGCCGCCTGACTGTGGATGGAGCGGTTATCCGCCCGCGAGACATAGTTCATGGTGGTGCGATTCTTGAGCTGACTGCCGAGCAGGAAGCCCAGGGAGAATGGGTCGCCCAGGACATCGAGCTGGATATCGTCTATGAAGACGACGACATCCTGGTCATCAATAAACCCGCAGGCCTGGTGGTTCACCCGGCGGCCGGGCACGCTGATGGCACCTTGCTCAATGCCCTGTTGCACCACGTGCCGGACATCATCAATGTCCCGCGCTGCGGCATCGTGCACCGCCTGGACAAGGACACCACCGGCTTGATGGTGGTGGCCAAGACTATCCAGGCCCAGACGCAGTTGGTCACACAATTGCAGAGCCGTAGCGTCAGCCGCATCTACGAATGCATCGTGATCGGCGTGGTGGTAGCGGGTGGCAAGATCAACGCCCCTATCGGCCGACACGGCCAGCAGCGCCAGCGTATGGCGGTCATGGAGGGCGGCAAACAGGCCGTCAGCCACTACCGTGTACTCGAGCGTTTCCGGTCCCACACTCACGTGCGGGTCAAGCTGGAAACCGGTCGTACGCACCAGATTCGCGTGCACATGGCGCACATTAACTTCCCGTTGGTCGGAGATCCGGCCTACGGCGGTCGCTTCCGTATTCCGCCGGCGGCGAGTCAGACCATGGTTGAATCGCTGAAGTCCTTCCCGCGCCAGGCACTGCATGCCCGGTTCTTGGAACTGGACCATCCGACGAGCGGTAAGCGGATGAGCTGGGAATCGCCTCTTCCGGACGATCTGGTCTGGTTGTTGTCGCTGCTCAAGCAGGATCGTGAGGCGTTTATCGGATGAGTGACTGGCTGATTCCTGACTGGCCCGCGCCGGCCGGGGTGAAAGCCTGCGTTACCACCCGAGCGGGCGGCGTCAGTCTGGCGCCGTTCGACAGCCTTAACCTGGGCGATCATGTCGAAGATAGCCTTGAGGCCGTCCTTGAGAATCGCCGTCGTCTGACCGATGCCTTTGATATTCAGCCTGCGTGGCTGCGCCAAGTCCACGGGACAACCGTGGTCGAGGCTGACCCGTCGCGCATCGCCGAAGCCGATGGCAGTTGGACCGGCACGCCTGGGATTGCCTGCACAGCAATGACCGCCGATTGCCTGCCCGCGTTGTTCTGCAACCGTGCCGGTACTCGCGTGGCGGCCGCCCATGCCGGTTGGCGCGGGCTGGCAGCAGGCGTATTGGAAGCAGCCTTTGAAAGCTTGAACACCGAACCCGGCGAAGTGTTGGTCTGGCTGGGCCCGGCAATCGGGCCGCAAGCTTTTGAAGTTGGCCCGGAAGTGCGTGAAGCCTTCATGGAGCAACTGCCGATTACCGCCGAAGCCTTCGTTCCAAGCCACAACCCCGGTAAGTACTTGGCCGACATCTACCAGTTGGCACGCCTGCGCCTGGCCGCGCGCGGTGTCACCGCTATATATGGTGGCGGTTTCTGCACCGTGACCGATCCGCGCTTCTTTTCTTACCGCCGCAGCCCTCGCACCGGTCGGTTTGCCTCCCTAATCTGGCTTGACCGCTAGACTCTCTTGATCTGGGTCAACCCTGGTCCATATCGACCATTGATCGCTTGAATCTTCCAGAATCCACCCCATCTATAGGGGTATCTGGCAGGTTTCTTCATTCAGGATGTGTTTATAGCTCCGGCCTGCTCAAAAGGAAGGTGACTAATGCGTATTGATCGTTTAACCAGCAAATTGCAGTTGGCTTTATCTGACTCTCAATCCTTGGCGGTGGGCCTTGACCACCCGGCCATCGAGCCTGCGCACTTGATGCAGGCGCTTCTGGAGCAGCAAGGTGGTTCTATCAAGCCCTTGCTGATGCAGGTGGGCTTTGACGTCAACAGCCTGCGCAAGGAGTTGAGCAAAGAGCTCGACCAACTGCCGAAAATCCAAAACCCTACCGGCGACGTGAACATGTCGCAGGACTTGGCGCGCCTGCTTAACCAGGCGGATCGTCTGGCCCAGCAGAAAGGTGACCAGTTCATCTCCAGCGAACTGGTGCTGCTCGCCGCGATGGACGACAACAGCAAGCTTGGCAAATTGTTGCTGGGCCAGGGCGTGAGTAAGAAAGCCTTGGAAAACGCCATCAACAACCTGCGTGGCGGCGAAGCGGTGAATGACCCCAACCATGAGGAGTCGCGCCAGGCCCTGGATAAATACACCGTCGACCTGACCAAGCGCGCCGAAGAAGGCAAGCTTGACCCGGTGATTGGCCGTGACGACGAAATTCGTCGCACTATCCAAGTGCTGCAACGCCGCACCAAGAACAACCCGGTGCTGATCGGTGAACCTGGCGTGGGTAAAACCGCGATTGCCGAAGGCTTGGCCCAACGCATCATTAATGGTGAAGTGCCGGACGGCCTTAAAGGCAAGCGCCTGCTGTCTTTGGACATGGGCTCGCTGATCGCCGGTGCCAAGTTCCGTGGCGAGTTCGAAGAGCGCCTGAAATCCCTGCTCAATGAGCTGTCGAAGCAGGACGGGCAGATCATTCTGTTTATCGACGAACTGCACACCATGGTCGGCGCCGGTAAGGGCGAAGGCTCGATGGACGCGGGCAACATGCTCAAGCCAGCCCTGGCTCGGGGTGAGTTGCATTGCGTTGGTGCGACCACGCTCAACGAATACCGCCAGTACATTGAAAAGGACGCAGCCCTTGAGCGTCGTTTCCAGAAAGTACTGGTGGAAGAACCGAGTGAAGAAGACACCATCGCGATCCTGCGTGGCCTGAAAGAACGCTATGAGGTCCACCATAAGGTGGCGATCACTGACGGCGCGATCATTGCGGCGGCCAAATTGAGCCATCGCTATATCACTGACCGTCAGTTGCCGGACAAGGCCATTGACCTGATCGACGAAGCGGCCAGCCGCATTCGCATGGAGATCGACTCCAAGCCGGAAGTGCTCGACCGCCTGGATCGGCGCCTGATTCAACTGAAAGTCGAATCCCAGGCACTGAAGAAGGAAGAGGACGAGGCGGCGAAGAAGCGCCTGGAAAAACTCCAGGAAGAAATCCTGCGCTTGGAGCGTGAGTATTCGGACCTCGAGGAAATCTGGACCTCGGAAAAAGCCGAAGTGCAGGGTTCTGCGCAGATCCAGCAAAAAATCGAGCAGTCCCGTCAGGAACTGGAAGCGGCACGCCGTAAAGGCGACCTGAACCGCATGGCTGAGTTGCAGTACGGGGTTATCCCGGACCTGGAGCGCAGCCTGCAAATGGTCGATCAGCACGGTAAAAGCGAGAACCAGTTGCTGCGCAGCAAGGTGACGGAGGAAGAAATCGCCGAAGTCGTCTCGAAGTGGACCGGCATCCCCGTGTCGAAAATGCTCGAAGGTGAGCGCGACAAACTGCTGAAAATGGAAAGCCTGTTGCACCAGCGCGTTATTGGCCAGGAAGAGGCGGTGGTGGCGGTGTCCAACGCGGTACGCCGTTCCCGGGCCGGCTTGTCCGACCCGAACCGTCCGAGCGGCTCGTTCATGTTCCTCGGCCCGACCGGCGTGGGTAAGACCGAGCTGTGCAAGGCCTTGGCCGAGTTCCTCTTTGATACCGAAGAGGCCATGGTGCGGATCGATATGTCCGAATTCATGGAGAAACACTCGGTGGCGCGCTTGATTGGTGCCCCACCAGGCTATGTGGGCTACGAGGAGGGCGGTTACCTGACCGAAGCCGTGCGGCGCAAGCCTTACTCGGTGATCTTGCTGGACGAGGTCGAGAAGGCCCACCCGGATGTGTTCAACATCTTGCTGCAGGTGCTGGAAGATGGCCGCTTGACGGACAGCCACGGGCGTACCGTGGATTTTCGCAACACGGTGATCGTGATGACCTCCAACCTGGGCTCCTCGCAAATCCAGGAACTGGTCGGCGATCGTGAGGCGCAGCGTGCTGCGGTCATGGATGCGCTGACCTCGCACTTCCGCCCGGAATTTATCAACCGGGTCGATGAAGTGGTGATCTTCGAGCCTTTGGCGCGGGATCAGATCGCGGGCATCACCGAGATCCAGTTGGGCCGCCTGCGCAGCCGCCTGGCCGAGCGCGAACTCGACCTGGAGCTGAGCAGCGAGGCGTTGGACAAGCTGATCGCGGTGGGTTACGACCCGGTGTATGGCGCACGGCCTCTCAAACGTGCGATCCAGCGCTGGATAGAGAACCCGCTGGCGCAGTTGATCTTGTCGGGCAGCTTCATGCCGGGGACCAGCGTCGCGGCCACGGTGGAAAACGACGAAATCGTCTTCCACTGAGCCCAGCCTGTATGGCGATAAGAGGAGGCCCCGCATTGCGGGGCCTTTTTTTTCGATAGGGCGTTGAACTGTAAGGCAAAGGCTTGTAAAGTGCGCCCCGCAGCAACGTCAGCCCACGGGTTTCTTCTCCCCAAGAAGAAATCAGAAAGAAGCGCAAATCATTGTCTTAAAAGCAATTTAAAGGGTTGACAGGGGTTTTTAAGATTGTAGAATAGCGCGCCTCAGAGACATGAACGTAGCGATACGGACGGGTCGAAGAGAAGGTTACAAAGCGGTAAAAGTTGTACATTTGAAATATGTAGTTCCGTGATAGCTCAGTCGGTAGAGCAAATGACTGTTAATCATTGGGTCCCAGGTTCGAGTCCTGGTCACGGAGCCAATTTCAAAACCGGGGTATAGCGCAGTCCGGTAGCGCGCCTGCTTTGGGAGCAGGATGTCAGGAGTTCGAATCCCCTTACCCCGACCATTTTTGGGTCGTTAGCTCAGTTGGTAGAGCAGTTGGCTTTTAACCAATTGGTCGTAGGTTCGAATCCCACACGACCCACCATTTTTGAGACCAGTTAACGCTGGAATCGAATCTTAAGATCAGAGGCCAAAAGCACTGATCGAAGAAGGCGACTGAAAGGTCGCCTTTTTTTTACCGGGGTATAGCGCAGTCCGGTAGCGCGCCTGCTTTGGGAGCAGGATGTCAGGAGTTCGAATCCCCTTACCCCGACCATATTAAAAATCCTCGTATCGAAAGATACGGGGATTTTTTTTGCCCGTTGGTTAGCCTGCTTGTGCGAATTCCAAACAAATATTGTGCTGATTAGTGCGTTGGTGCGGTGATGACGGTCTCCTAGACTGGGTCTCGTCAATTTACTCACCTCAGGAACTCGCACCATGACCCTCGCTATTGCCACTCATCCCGTCCGCTCATTACCTGCCATGCTCAAGTCCACACTGGTGGGCCTCGGCATGATGATGGGGTTCGGCCACTACGCGGTCGCCGCCGACACCGCCGCGAATCAGCAGCCCACCATTCGCGCCATGTTGGGTGCCAAACCCACAGAACGCCTGGACCCGAAAACCACCGCCCTGCTGGTAATCGACTTCCAGAATGAATACTTCACCGGCCGCATGCCGATCCCGGACGGCATGAAGGCTCTGGAAAACACCCAGCGCCTGATCAAATTCGCTGACAAAGAAAAAATCCAGGTCATTCACGTGCAGCACATCGCCCCGGATGGCGCGGCGGTATTCGCCAAGAACGGCAAGACCGTTGATTTTCACCCGCTGATGAAGCCGCGTGCGCAAGACACGCTCGTGCAGAAGACCACCGTCAGCGTATTCGCCAGCACTGACCTGGATGCGCAATTAAAGAAGGCCGGCGTCAAGACTCTGATTATCAGTGGCCTGATGACCCACGCCTGTGTCGCCGGCGCCGCCCGGGACGCCGCGCCGTTGGGTTATGACGTTGTGGTAGCATCCGATGCCAGTGCCACACGGGCGATTACACGCGCCGATGGCCATTCGGTAACCAAGGATGAGTTGCACAACTCGGCGCTGGCGGAAATTGAAGACACTTTCGGCTCGGTGCTGACCACCTCGCAAATTATCGCGTTGCCGGTTAACTGATTCCCCAAAACCCGCAGGGACCGCCTGTTGCATGAACCAGTTATCCGCCATGCGCGCCTTTCGGTGCATCGTTGACGCAAAAGGCTTTTCTGCCGCAGCAGAGCGCCTGGACACCACGCACTCGACGATTTCCCGGCAGTTGCAGCAGTTGGAGATTGAGCTGGGCGCCCAGCTGATCAACCGCAACACGCGGCGCTTCAGTCTGACGGCGGCCGGGGAGCAGTACTACGCTGCGTGCGTGGATATCCTCGACCGTCTCGACGCCGCATCCCAAGCCATCGCCCATGGGCACCAACGCCCTGAAGGCGTGCTGAGAGTCAGTGTGCCGCTGGTGGTGGGGACCTTGGATCTGCCGCACTGGCTGCCGGGTTTTCAGCGGCGCTATCCCGATATTGAGCTGCAACTGTGTTGCGATGATCAATTCGTCGATTTGGTTGCCGATGGGTTTGATGTCGCGATACGCATCTCCAGCGCCTTGGCGGACACGTCGCTGATTGCACGCACGTTGACGGTTTCCAGTCAGGTTCTGGTGGCTTCGCCGGGCTACATCGGCCGTCATGGTTTACCGCGTTCGGCCCAGGAGCTCGACAAGCATCACTTGCTGAGCTTTGTGGGGGCGTCGTCGGATTGGCAGCTGAACGCGGCACGCGGCGCTGTAGTCAACGTCACGCCGTCGGGGCGGTTCAGTACCAACACTATCAGCGCGCTGCACGCGGCCACGTTGGCGGGGGCGGGCATTGCGTGCTTCACCCAGGCCACCGTGCACAATGATTTGGCGCTAGGCCAGCTTGTGCGCATTCTGCCCAATTGCTCATTGGGCGAGCGGCACTACTACGCCCTTTATCCACAGTCCCGGCATCTGGCGCCCAAGGTGCGAGCGTTTGTCGACTATATGGCCGAGTTCTACCAGCAGAGTTAGCCCAATAAAAAATCCCCCTATCGCTCGATAGGGGGATTTTTTTGTGGCCGTTCAGTCGATCAGTGCAGCTTGAGCCGAGGCTCAGTCCCGCGCCCAATCTTGCTGCCCAGTATCAGCATCGCCGTGCGGAAAAAACCGTACAGCGCCATCTGGTGCATGCGGTACAGCGACACATAGAACATCCGCGCCAGCCAGCCTTCGAGCATCACGCTGCCAGTCAAATTGCCCATCAAGTTACCCACCGCGGAGAACCGCGACAGCGAGATCAGCGAACCGTAGTCGGTGTACTTGTAGGACGGCAGGTCCTTGCCTTCAATGCGCAGCTTCAGCGACTTGGCCAGCAACGAAGCCTGCTGGTGAGCGGCCTGGGCGCGTGGTGGCACATTGCGGTCGGTGCCCGGTTGCGGGCAGGCGGCGCAGTCGCCAAAGGCGAAGATGTTCTCGTCGCGAGTGGTCTGCAGCGTTGGGAGCACTTGAAGCTGGTTGATGCGGTTGGTTTCCAGGCCATCGATATCCTTGAGGAAACCTGGCGCGCGAATCCCGGCGGCCCACACCTTCAGGCTGGCAGGGATGACCTGGCCGCTGCTGGTGATCAGCGCGTCGGCGGTCACTTCGCTGACCGCTGAGTTGGTCAGCACGGTGACGCCGAGTTTCTCCAGGGTTTTATGCACCGGCCCGCCAATTCGCTCCGGCAGCGCAGGCAATACCCGTGGGCCGGCCTCGATCAGGGTGATGTGCATGTTTTCCGGTTTGATCCGGTCCAGGCCATACGCCGCCAGCTCATGGGCGGCGTTATGCAGCTCGGCGGCGAGCTCAACACCGGTGGCACCGGCACCGACGATGGCGACGCTGATCTGCTCAATGGTATCGGTCTGCCCGGCATGGGCGCGCAGATAGTGGTTGAGCAACTGCTGGTGAAAGCGCTCGGCTTGTTTGCGCGTGTCGAGGAACAGGCAGTGTTGCGCCGCGCCTTCGGTGCCGAAGTCATTGGTGGTGCTACCGACCGCGATCACCAGGCTGTCGTAGCCCAGCACGCGCCCAGGCACCAGTTCGCGGCCTTCTTCATCAAGGGTGGCGGCCAGCTGGATTTTCTTCTTTTCACGGTCAAGCCCGCTCATGCGCCCCAGCTGGAACTCGAAGTGGTTCCATTTGGCTTGGGCGACATAATTGAGTTCGTCTTCCGAAGAATTCAGCGAACCGGCCGCCACTTCATGCAGCAGCGGCTTCCAGATATGGGTCAGGTTGGCGTCCACCAGCGTGATGCTGGCGGTGCCGCGCTTGCCCAGAGTCTTACCCAGGCGGGTAGCCAACTCCAGGCCGCCGGCGCCGCCGCCGACGATAATAATACGATGGGTCATGGGGATATCTCGCAAGGCTAAAAGAAATCGGAGCAGTTACCCCCGCGAGCGCCAGGCAGCTCATAGCGTCAGGTAACTCAAAAGGCGGCTCAGCAGACCGAGCCCGATCACCACTACCAGCACCACACCAAGGAGCAGCCACGGCCGGAAAGGCTTGCGCTCGACTTGGTTCTGGGAGAGTTGCAGGTACTCTTCGACATGCTGTTGGTCATCGGGGTTCAGGCGGCTGGTCATAAAGGCCTCGTCAGATAGACGTTGCAAAAGGGCGCCACGTTACAGTCAGGGGGTTGGCGGTATTGCCACAAGCGTAGCCTGTACCCGAGTCACAAGCTGATGCCCACGTCGAATACTATGCTGCGCCCCAGGTTGTTGCGCAAGAAATCCGGTGCGTCGGGGTGGGCGAACAGTACCCGGGCAAAGGTCGGCCCTACCAGGGACAACGAGCGCCAGCCCTGGCGCAGGTATTCGGTGGGGGGCGGGAAGTGGCTGTTGAGGTCCAGCACTTCGCGTTTGAGGCTGGTGAAGGCGATGAGGTCTAACTCGCCCAGGTCCATACCGCGCTCTTTGTAGTTATGCGCTTTTTTGCGCAGCGTCGGTGCCAGGCGCAGTAGGAACTCATGGGCCGGAATGCGCCGCGGCTTGGCCTCGCGGCGTACCAGTTGGCTCAGGGAAAATGCACTGCGTCGGCGCAGCAGTTCATCGCGCCATTCGTCGTTCAGGCGTCGGCCTTCATCCAGCACGAAAAACACCTCAAAACTGGCGTCGCGAAACAGCACATCCGGCGGCTCTTGACCGGCGGCATGAAACTCTTCGGCGCGGTAGGGCACATTCAAGCCTTGCAGCAGGCGCTGGCAGACCCAACGCTCACGCTCCCATTTGCGGGCATTGGACAGGAACGCATTGGCTTGTTCGGCCGCTACGGTGAGCAGGCGCAAATAATCTGAGTCATCCATATTTGCAGCTTAGCGTTCAAATGATGACCACAGGAAGTCTTGCTTTAAAAGGCCGGTGTAGACTGGCTACTCGACCATCATCCAAACCAAGGAGTAAGCAGTGAAGTTTTTCGCAGTGCTGTTTCTAAGCCTTTTACCGTTGTGGGCCCAAGCCGTCGAGGTGGGTGAGCGCGTGGCGCCGTGGACCTTGCTCGACCAGTTCGACCAAGCCTACACCCTGGATGATCAGGCACAGATTCTGCTGGTAGCTCGCAGCATGGACGCCGCCAAGTTGCTAGACGCGGCGTTGCAAGGCCAGCCCAAGGGCTACCTCGAAGCGCGGCATGCGGTGTTTGTTGCGGATATCCAGCGCATGCCCCGGCTGGTCGCCAAGCTGTTCGCCGTGCCGGCCATGCAAGCCTACAACTACCTGGTCATGCTCGACCGTGACGCGCGTATCGCCCCGCGTTATCCGGGGGCTGTGGATAAAGTGCTGTGGCTGCAACTCGATAGCGGCAAGCTGGTCGCGCAACACGAATACAGCTCAGCCGCTGAACTGCGCCAGGCCCTGGAGCAGGTGAAGCCGTGATCAGCGCCGCCGTGCTGGCGCCGGAAACCCTCAGCGTCGGCTGGCTGTTGTATGCGCCGGTGGTGATGTGGGCAATCCTGCGCTCACCCTGGGTTGAGCTGTTTGCCGACCGACGGCGCCAGCATCTGCTGTTCGGTACGGTGTTTGCGCTGTTCATGTTGTGGCTGGTGCGGCGGGATTTTGATACGGGCGTTTCTTACCATTTTATTGGCATGACCGCTGTGACCCTGCTGCTCGATTGGCCTCTGGCAATCGTCGGCGGGTTGGCTTCGCAGTTCGGTCTGGTGCTGCTGGGGCGCCAGGACTTGGCCGCCGTCGGCATCAACGGTCTGCTGCTGATTGTGTTGCCGGTGCTGGTCACGGAGGCCTGCGCAGTGCTGGTTGAGCGGGCGCAACCACGCAATCCCTTTGTGTATATCTTCTGCTCGGGTTTTTTTGCCGCCGCGCTGTCGGCGCTGCTCTGCCTGTTGGCCGCATTGGGCCTGCTGTGGTTCGACGGCCGTTTCGCAATGCCGGAATGGCTGGAGGATTTTGTCGGTTACCTGTGGCTGATCATCTTCCCCGAAGCCTTTATCAACGGCATGGTCGTCAGCGCCCTGGTGGTGTTCTGCCCTGAATGGTTGGAGACCTTTAACCGCACGCGCTACTTGTCGGCGCCGTGGAAGGATGACGATTCGCGGCGTTGATCCAGATCAAATCCCGGGCACCTGCGCAGGCCCATGCTTTGCGAAAATCTTGAAGGGGCTTTAGGCATGAGTGTGTACGAATGGGCACGGCAGGAGTTGCGCAGAAGTCAGGACGCTGCACAGGAAATCGGTTTTGACCCAGGCTTGACCCTGCGCGCCATGCTCAGTGCGGTGGTGCAGCAGAGCAAGGGCGTACGCAGTTTTGAAGACTTGGCCGACGAGCTGCAATACCTTGCAGAGAACCTCGACGACCAGCAGGAATACGCCTTTATGCGGCCTTAGTGGCGCGGCGGCAGGTCTTCGGAGAACAGGTCGTCCTCGGCATCCGGGCTGACCGGAATCTTGTGCTCTTCCGACGCCCAGGCGCCCAGGTCGATAAGTTTGCAACGGTCCGAGCAGAACGGCCGGTTGGCGTTGTCTGTTTTCCATTCCACGGGTGCACCGCAGGTTGGGCAGTCGACGGTCTTAGGTTGGCTCATGATCGGCCTCCACGCAAAGTAAGGTAAAAGTGGTGCAGTCGCTCGACCTCGCTGTGCAGCCAGGCAAGGTCCTGGTCATTGACCAGCACGTCATCGGCATGGTTCAGGCGGTCTTCACGGCTGGACTGAGCCTTCAGAATCGCCTGCACCTGCTGTTCGCTGATGCCGTCGCGCTGCAGGGTACGCTGAATCTGCAGTGATTGCGGCACGTCGATCACCAGGATGCGCTGGGTCATGCTGTTCTGGCCGGATTCGATCAGCAGCGGTGATACCAGGATCGCGTAAGGCGACCGAGCGCGGGCCAGGTGGCTGCGAATTTCCTCACCGATCAGCGGGTGCAGCAGGGCTTCCAGCCAGCGGCGCTCTTCGGGCACCTCAAAGATCAGGTTGCGCAACGCCGCGCGGTCCAATTGGCCGTCGGGCAGCAGCACGCCTGCACCGAAGTGCTCAGCGATGCGCGCCAGGGCCGGCCGGCCGGGTTCGACCACCCAGCGGGCGGCATGGTCGGCGTCGACCAGGTCAATGCCCAGGTCGACAAAGTGCTGGGCGGCCGCGCTTTTACCGCTGCCGATGCCGCCGGTGAGGCCAAGAATCCAAGGTGTTGCAACAGAAGTGGTCATCTGAAACCGACAGACTGCAAATAGAAGTCGGTTATTTGACCACCCCAGAGCAATGCAATCCAGCCGGCAATCGCCAGGCACGGACCAAACGGCATCGGTAACGACGCCTGGGGCTTGCGCAAGCGCATCAGGATCAACCCGGCGAGCACCCCGAGCAGCGATGACATCAGCAGCGTCATCGGCAGGATCTGCCAACCACCCCAGGCGCCGAGCAGGGCCAATAACTTGAAGTCGCCATAGCCCATGCCGTCCTTGCCGGTGATCATCTTGAACAGCCAGAACACCGTCCACAGGCTCATATAGCCGATCACCGCGCCCCATAGCGCATCGGGCAGCGTCGCCAGCATGTCGGCACTGTTGAGGATCAACCCCAGCCATAACAGCGGCAGCACCAGAACGTCGGGCAGCAGTTGATGATCCACATCGATCAGGCTCATCGCCAGCAACCCCCAGCTCAGCAACATCACCGCACCTGCTTGCCAGCCGAAGCCGAAATGCCAGGCGACCGTCGCCGAGATCAGCGCGCAGGCAAGCTCCGTGAAGGGGTAGCGCGCACCGATCGGCTCACGACATTGGGCGCAGCGCCCTCTGAGCAGCAGATAGCTGAGCAGCGGGATATTTTCCCACGGGCGAATCGGCTGTTTGCATTGCGGGCAGCAGGAATTGGGGTGCATCAAGTTGTAAGTCGGGCCCGCCGGGTCGGCAGGTAAGCCGAGCACCTCTTGGGCCTGGGCGCGCCATTCGCGCTCGAGCATCTTCGGCAGGCGCCACACCAGCACGTTGAGGAAACTGCCGACGATCAAGCCCAGTACCAGCGCCATCCCAACGAAGACCCAAGGTTGCTCGCTCAGCAGCAGGCTCAAAATGCCGACCCCAATTGGAACACCGGCAGGTACATGGCGATGACTAACGCGCCGACAATGCCGCCCAGTACCACCATGATCAGTGGCTCCATCAGGCTGGTGAGGTTGTCGACCAGATTTTCCACGTCGGACTCAAAGTGATTGGCGACTTTTTCCAGCATGCGGTCCAGCGTGCCCGACTCTTCACCGATCGCGGTCATCTGGATCGCCATACTGGGAAACAGCCCGCTGCCGGCCATGGATTGATGCAACTGCATGCCTGTGGATACATCGTGACGCATATGCTCGATCGCCTGTTTGAACAACCCATTGCCCACCGCGCCTGCTACCGAGTCCAGCGCCTGCACCAAAGGCACACCTGCTGCGAAGGTGGTCGAGAGTGTGCGGGCATAACGGGCGACGGCGGTTTTTTTCAGCAGTGTGCCTGCCAGGGGCGTGTTCAACAAACCTGCGTCCAACCAGTGGCGAAAACCAGGAGAGGCTCGGTAGGCCTGGCGCAAGCTTGCAAATGTAGCGCCCAGGCCCAGCACGAGCATCCACCAGGCCTGCTGCAGGAATTCGGACAGGACGATGACGGCCAAGGTAAACCCGGGGAGTTTGCCGTCGACCCCGGCAAACAGGATCTGGAACTGCGGCACTACATGAATCAGCAGGATGCTGCTGACCACGCACGCGACCACGATCACCGCGATGGGGTAGGTCATGGCCTTTTTGATTCGCGCCTTGAGCTGTTGGCTTTTTTCCAGGTGCACCGCCACCCGCTCCAGCAGGGTTTCCAGGGCGCCGGCTTGTTCCCCGGCAGCCACCAGGTTGCAATACAGGTCATCGAAGTAACGCGGTTGCTTGCGCAGTGCCGCCGCCAGGTTGTTGCCGGCAGCGATTTCCTGTTTCAAACCCTTTACCAGTTCGCGCATCAGGCGGTTGTCGAAGCCTTCGCGGATAATGTCGAAGGCTTGCAGCAGCGGTATGCCAGCCTTCAGCAAAGTCGCCAGTTGGCGAGTGAACAGCGCAATATCGGCGGGTTTTATCGGCGGGGCGAAGCTCGGCAGGCACGTGGTTTTCTTGCGCACGCGGCCGGGGAAGATTCCTTGTTGGCGCAACTGCGCCTTGATCAGCGCCAGGTCATGGCCGACGGTTTGCCCGGACACCCTGCGCCCTTTGCGGTTGATGCCTTCCCAGGCGTAGATCGTTGCAGCGTCATTCATGTCACGTTTCCGCACGCGGGTGGTTGAAGATTTATAGCTTAGTCAGGTCATGGATTCGGACAGGCCGGTGGCGAAGGATAAAATGTCAGATTGTGCGTCTTGCACGCGATTGGTTGCCCACGGATGAGTACACTGGCGCCGTTGCACAACGCGAGGCGCAGGACGCGCCTTGGTATGGGTTCTATATCTGGAGAGTGAATGTGATGCGTCAGAAAGGCTTTACCTTGATCGAGTTGTTGATCGTCGTGGCAATCATCGGCATTTTGGCAACCATCGGTTTGCCCATGTACACCAATAACCAGGCCAAGGCCAAGTTCACGGCGGGGTTGGCTGAAATCTCCGCGTTGAAGGCCGGTTTCGAAGATACCTTCAACCAAGGCACTGTGCCGACCCTGGCCTTGATCGGTGGCACCAGCCCCACCGCCAATTGCAAGATTGACGTGGCAGGCGATGTGGCGACTGGCGTCGGTTCCATCAGCTGTGAAATCCTCGATGCACCGGCGCCCGTGCAAGGCAAGACCATCACCTTGACGCGCAGCGCCACCACGGGCTGGAAGTGTGCCACTACGGCTGATGCGCAATACATCGCCAAGGGCTGCGGCGCCGACGGGGCCTAGCGGCTGCTGGGCGGCATGCGAGTTAGTTGCTGCCCGCCCAATGCGGTGCTAGCTTTAGCCCACTGCCCGTGTAGCTCAGCCGGTAGAGCAGCGCACTCGTAACGCGAAGGTCGCAGGTTCGATTCCTGTCTCGGGCACAAAGGCAACACTGTTTCAAAGGCAACGTTTTCAGATGATCCCAGAATGGTTCTGAAGGCCAGACGAGCCGGCATTCGTGCCCGCTCTTTCGTATCTGCGCAACCTTGATGACCCAGATGCATCCCCATTCCTCGATCTAAGAGAACAACATGACCACATCAGAGATGACCCAGGAAGCGCGGCACGAAGCAGCCCTCAAAAAGTACGTCGCGGAGTCGCCGGAACTGCTGCATGAGATCAAGGACCTGAGCGCCGATGATCAAAAGGACCAGATCAAATGGGCATTTGAGGATGAGGCTGAGGCCCAGGGCCTGCAGCCATGGGAGCTGAGCCTCAAGTACACCTCCACCCCTGAAGAGTTCGAGGCGGCGCGACTGGCCTTGCACAAGGAGGCTGCCGAGGTGCTGGGTGTCGACTGGAACGAGTATTGCGGGATGAATAATCTCGCGATCTAAGCACTAAGCCTGCAACGAGCTTGTTGTGGAGGCTCGCTTGGTTGGCGAGTGGGCTTGTTGTGGTGAGGCTTGAACTGGTGAGTGGGCTCGCCACGACAGCCCCGCTCACCGCAACAAGCCGCCACACAAATTTCGGTCATGCGCCTCAGATACTGAGGCGCATCGACAAATCCACCGCCTTCACATCCTTGGTCATCGCACCGATGGAGATGTAATCCACCCCGGTTTCAGCGATGGGCAGCAGGGTGGTTTCATTGATCCCGCCGCTTGCTTCCAGCTTGGCCTTGCCGGCGTTCAGGCGCACGGCCTCACGCATGTCATCCAGGCTCAACTCGTCGAGCATGATGATATCGGCACCCGCCGCCAGTGCTTCGCGCAGTTCATCCAGGCTTTCCACTTCGATTTCCACCGGCTTGCCCGGGGCGATTTTGTGGGCGGCCGAAATCGCCTGGGCAATACCGCCACAGGCGGCGATATGGTTTTCCTTGATCAGGAACGCGTCATACAAACCGATGCGATGGTTGTGGCAGCCGCCGCAGGTGACTGCGTACTTCTGCGCTAGGCGCAGGCCTGGCAGGGTTTTGCGGGTGTCCAGCAACTTGACCTGGGTCGTGGCGACAAAATCCGCCAAGTAGTGGGCGCGGGTGGCGACGCCTGACAGCATCTGCAGAAAATTCAGTGCGCAGCGTTCGCCACTCAGCAGCGAACGGGCCGGGCCTTCCAGATGGAACAGCGCCTGGTTGGGGCTGACGCGCTCACCGTCGGCCACCTGCCAATGCACCGCGACCCGAGGGTCGAGCTGGCGGAAGACGGCGTCCACCCAGGCAGTACCGGCGATAACGGCGGCATCACGAGTAATGATCGTGGCCTTGGCCAGTCGTTCGGCGGGGATCAATTGCGCAGTGATATCGCCGCTGCCGATGTCTTCCAGCAGTGCACGGCGCACGTTGGCTTCGATTTCGGCGGTAAGGTCGGCAAGACGGAGATTCGGCATAACAGGCTCCACAAACAAGGTGCCTCGATTATAGGGGCTGTGCGCCTTTGAACCCAGGCTCCCCACTCATTTACACCGCAATGGCAGAGTTTGCTGGCGCAACTACCCTCGTTTGCAAGATAATCTCGCGCCTTGCAATTGGCGTCATAGCTTTGACGTCTTGGTGGTAACCGGCTTTTGCAGCCCAATTGGACCTGTCGCCGATTTTTCCCCACCCCAACATCGCCGTTTCAGGAGGCCAGGATGCACATTGACGGAAAGGTGGTGCCTATCAACAAGGCACAGGCCACGCCATCCCCGCTCGCGCGCCTGCCGGTGGTGTTGATGCAGGTTCGCGACAAGGCTGCCCAACAGTTGCAGCAAGGCTTGCAGGAGCTGTTCGATAACGCCGACGACACCCTGTTCGAAATGGCCGACAAGGCCCGCAGTAATGTTGACCATCACATTTTCTTTGAAGCCATGCGCGACTTGCGCCTCAAGCGTAAGAACTTCGAACGCGTATTCATGGAGCAACTGTTCGCCGCCTTCGCCAATCTGGGCCCCAGCGGGCCGGGCGAGCCGCACCTGGTGCCGGTAGTGTCCTACGAGGCGGCGCCCGGCACGTCCAGCGATGCCCTGGAAAAAGCCGTTGCACTGGAGGCCATGCTGGGCCGGGTGCGGCACCGCGATGGCCTGGCGCTGGGGCAACTGACTGCACGCTTGGGCACGGTGCTCGGCAAGCCCCTGGACGAGCGAGATAACCCATTGGGCCCGGCGCTGCTTTGTGAGTTCTTTTTGCGCGCGGGGCGCAGCTTGGGGGTGGAGATCCGCGTCAAGCTGATCATGCTCAAGCTGTTTGAAAAGTACGTGCTCAGCGACGCCGATCAACTGTTCGGCGAAGCCAACCAGTTGCTGGTTGCCACCGGGGTGCTGCCTGAACTCAAGGCGGTGCCGTCACGTCGGCCCGGCGGGCGTGCGGCGCGCGAACAACAGCAAGAAGGCAGCCTGCCCAGCATCGACCCGCCGCTGGATGAAAACGGCCAGGAAGCCTTCGCCGCGTTGCAAAAGTTGCTGGCGGCGGTACGTGGCAGTGTAGCGCCCACCCTTGAGGCCTGCGCCGAGCCGCAACCCATTGCCACCCGCGACCTGCTGCGCCTGCTCTCCCATTTGCAACAATACGTGCCGGAACCCGAGGCCGAAGACGACTTTGACCTGCGCAACCAGCTTGGGCAGTTGTTGACCCGGGTCAGCGTCAAGAGTGGCAAATCCCGTGTTGTGGAAGACGCCGATGAGGATGTGATCAACCTGATCGCGCTGCTGTTCGATTTCATCCTTAACGACCGTACCGTGCCGGATGCCTTCAAGGGCTTGATTGCCCGCTTGCAGATCCCGATGCTGAAAGTCGCGGTGCTGGACAAAAGTTTCCTCAGCCGTAGCAATCACCCAGCGCGGCGGTTGCTCAACGAGATCGCGGCTGCCGCCATGGGTTGGAGCCCGCACGCGGACTATCAGCGTGACAGCCTGTACCTGCAGATCGAGCAAGTGGTGCAGTGCTTGCTGAATGACTTCGTCGAGGACCTGACGATTTTTTCCCAACTGCTGGCGCAGTTCAGTGCGTTTACCTTGGATGAACGCCGCCGTAGCGAGCTGCTTGAACAGCACACCCGCGAAGCCGAAGAAGGGCGTGTGCGCACGCAAGCCGCCCGTGAGCGTGTGGCTGACCTGCTTAACCGGCGCTTGCTCGGCAAGGTGTTGCCGCAATCCGTGGTGGAGTTTCTGCAGCAGGCCTGGAGCCAGGTGCTGTTGTTGGCCAGCCTCAAGCAAGGCGAACAGTCGGTGCAGTGGCAGTCGGCAGTACGGACCATGGACGAGTTGATCTGGAGCGTGGGCCTGCAGAAAGACACCGAGGCCGGGCGGCACCTGCTGGAGCAACTGCCTGGGTTGCTCACGGCGTTGCGCAACGGCTTGACCCGCGCGGCGTTCGATTCCTTCAGCACCCGTGAGTTTTTTGTGCGCTTGCAGGCCATGCATGTTCAATCGTGCGAAGGCGAGCCCCTTGATGTGCTGATCAAGGTGCGTGAGCCGTTTTCATTCGGTGCCGTGTTGCCTGACGCCATGGAAGGCCTGCCCAGCGATGACCCGGACCTGCTCAAGGTTCATCAACTGCGCATTGGCGGCTGGGTTGAGTTCCAGCAAGAGGCAGTCGCCACCCTGCGATGCAAGCTGACGGCGATCATGGCACCGGCCAACCGCTATATTTTTGTCAGCCGTACCGGGCTCAAAGTCCTGGACAAAACCGCCGGCCAATTGGCCATGGCGTTCAAGCGCGGCGCGCTGTGCACCTTGGACGATGGGTTGCTGTTCGACCGCGCGTTGGCGTGCGTAGTGGGTAACCTGCGTCAACTCAATCGCGGCAAGTGATCGCAACCGCAGGGCTGAACGCGGCATACTGGTGATACCTCGTCTCATTCAAGGAACCTGTATGCAGTTGGACCCCACCAGCGGTTGGTGCCAGGGCATTCGTCATTGCCCTTCGCCCAACCACAACGAGCGCCCCGCAGGCGAAATCTCACTGTTGGTGGTGCATAACATCAGTTTGCCCCCGGCGCAGTTTGCCACCGGCAAGGTGCATGAGTTTTTCCAGAATCGCCTGGATGTCACGGAACATCCCTACTTTGAAGGCATTGCCGACCTACGGGTATCTGCGCATTTTCTGATTGAACGCGACGGTACCGTGACGCAATTTGTATCGTGCCTGGACCGCGCCTGGCATGCCGGGATATCCAGCTTTGGGGGGCGTGAAGTCTGCAACGACTTCTCTTTAGGCATCGAGCTGGAAGGGACCGATGAGCTACCGTTTACCGAGGCCCAATATGCATCCCTGATCGACCTGGCCCGCCAGCTGCTGGTGGCGTATCCGGACATTACCCAGCAGCGTATTTGTGGCCACAGTGATATCGCCCCGGGACGCAAGACTGACCCGGGCCAGGCTTTTGATTGGACGCGCTTTCGCAGCGCCCTGCAGGATGGAGGACACGCACGATGAGTTTCCTGGTGTTAGTGCTGGCGGTCTGGATCGAGAAGTTTTCGGCCCTGCGTCGGCGGTTGCAGCGTGACGGTGGATGGCTGCGTGAGCTGGCCAAGCTGGAATCTAGCGCGCGCATGGGCAAGCGGCCCTGGTTGATTTTAGTACTGCTGGTGTTGTTGCCGGTGGCCTTGCTAGCCCTGTTGCTGATGGTGCTGGAGCCGGTGGCTTATGGCCTGTTGGCGCTGCCGGTGCACTTGCTGGTGGTGATTTATAGCCTGGGGCGTGGCGATCTATTGGCCGGGCTTGGACCGTTTCGCGATGCCTGGCGGCGCGGCGATCTGCAGGCCGCCGAACACGTGGCCGAGCGCGACCTGAAGGTGGCGGCCGACAGTGGCGAGCAGCTGCTGGAGCGGGTGCAGGGCCATCTGCTGTGGCAGGCCTATCAAAGCTTTTTCGCGGTGATTTTTTGGTATTTCCTGTTGGGCCCGGTCGCCGCACTGGCCTATCGACTGCTGGCGTTGGCCAGCGAGCATAGTCAGAACCCCTTGGTCGCCGAACGTGCCGGGCAGTTGCGCCACGCGTTTGACTGGCTGCCGGTGCGCCTGCTGGCGGCAAGTTTTGCGCTGGTGGGTAATTTTGTTGCGGTCGGTCGGGTGATGCTGCATGAGCTGCTGAGCTGGGACATCAGCGCCGCACAACTGGTGGAGAAGGTTGGCCTGGTGGCCGCTGAAATTCCGGCGCCAGTGGTGGGGGCTGACGGTATCAATAGCCTGGATCGGCTGTGGGAGTTGCTGCTGCGTGCGGCGGTGCTGTGGTATGCCGGGTTTGCTATCTGGACTGTGTTGCCGTAATTAAGCGAACGCGGTCAAAAATGTGGGAGCGGCGGTGCGAGGATTCGACTCGCACCGTCGCTCCCACCGTTGTTTAAAGTCGTTAACCTTACGTTACAAAACTCCCTTTCAAATTGAGCTATACAGACACAGCGCCAAATAGTGGCTATCTGCCGTGCCCCTGCGCCTCAATAAAAATAAGAAAGGGAGTTCACCTGTGAAGAGCTTGCTCTATCCCGCCGTAGCGCTGATGAACCGCCTGAGTTTCGGCATGAAATTCAGCCTGATCAGCGTGCTGTTCCTGCTACCGATGCTGGCAACCAATTATTTCCTGGTGCGCGATTCCTGGTCTGAATTCCAGGGCACCCGCATCGAGCTGCAAAGTCTCGACCTGCTCGGCAGCAGCCTGGCCCTACGCCGCGATCTGGAAACCCTCAACAACCAGGTGCAGATCAACGCGGTGCTCGGCCAATCCGGCAAGGCCGGCGATCTTGAAAGCCAGATCAGTGCTTTGGAACAAAGCGTGCTGAGTCGCTTGCAAAGCCTTAATGCGATGACCACCGACCCTGAGCAAATCAGCGCCTTTGACGGCAAACGTGACGAGATGATCGCCGCGTTCAAGGCTCAGCAACAAGAAACCTCGCTGCTGAGCAAAAGCGCGCTGATCGGCAAATTGCTCAACAAGGCCCAGATGCTCAGCCAGATCATCGCCAGCCAGTCTGGCTTGAGCCGTGACGCCCAGAGTGATGTGCGCCAACTCTGCGAGCTGGTCACCAGTATCACCCCGCAAGTCACCCAAACGTTGGGCGAAGGGCGCGCGATGGGCGCGTATTCCCTGGGCCAAGGCTTTCTCAATTCATCCTCCAGTACGCGCTTTGACGAACTGCTGCAACAGGTGGAGAAACTCCAGGCCGAATACGCCTTGAAGTTGCAGGATGCCCTGGGCGGCAGCGGTGCCGCGCATGCCGCGCTCGACAGCCAGGCCAAGGCCAGCAGCGCGAGCCTCAAGCAAGGCAGTGAAGTGTTTGAAGAGCAGGTGGTGATGGCCGAAACCCTCGATGCGCCCTGGCAGGCCTTCTACGAAGACGTCAGCAAGCTGATGGCCCAGACCTACCAGCTCAATGAAGCGACTTTGACCTTCCTCGAGCAGCAACTTGAGCAGCGCCTGGCGCAAAACCGAACGCACATGGTGGTGCTGGTCTCGGCCCTGGCGGCGGTATTTTTGCTGATTTTTTATCTGTATGCCGGTTTCTACGCCTCGACCCGCACCACCTTGCGGCGCTTGGGGGCGATGATGGGCAAGGTTGCGGCCGGCGACATGACCGTCACCTTTGTCGCCGACAGCCGCGATGAACTGGGGGATTTGGGCCAGGTATTCAACGGCACCGTGGCCAAGATTCATGACCTGATCGAGCGTGTCGGCCACACCGTCAGCCAGGTCGAGCTGCAAGCCGGCCAGGTGCAGGCCGTATCCGCTCAGAGCAACCAGGCGGTATCCGGGCAGCGCAGTCAGATCGAACAGGTGGCGACGGCCATGAACCAGATGTCTTCCACCGCCCAGGAAGTGGCGCGCAGCGCGGCGGCGGCGGTCAGCAGTGCCCACAGCGTCAACGATGAAACGGTCAGCGGCCGTGGCCTGGTGCAATCCCAGCAGAGCAGCATCGCGCGCCTGGCGTCGGAGATTGATGAGTCGGTACGGGTCATCAACCAATTGGCCACCGACAGCCAGTCCATCAGCAGCGTGTTGGAGGTGATCAAGAGCGTCGCCGAACAAACCAACCTGCTGGCGCTGAATGCCGCGATTGAGGCGGCGCGTGCCGGCGAGCAGGGCCGAGGCTTTGCGGTGGTGGCCGATGAGGTCCGTACCCTGGCCCGGCGCACCCAGCAGTCCACCGAAGAAATCGAACAGATGATCAGCCGATTACACAGCGGGGTCGGTGCGGCAGTGAAGGCCATGGGCACCAGCCATGCGATGGCGAATGGCACCGTGGGGCAGTCGGAAAAGGTCCAGCAGGCCTTGGAAAACATCCACGGTGCCGTCGGCATGATCGTCGATCAGAACCAGCAGATTGCCGCGGCCGTGGAGCAGCAAACCGCCGTCGCCCACGATATCGATCAGAACATCGTCGAAATCAATCGTGCCGGCGAGCATGCGGCCGAAGGTGCGCATCAGACCGAGGCCGCCAGCCGACTGCTATCAATACAGGTCATCGAGTTGAAGCAACTGATTGGGGCGTTTCGCGTGTAGGTCCGGGGCGTAGGAATTTATCCTTGTGTGGTGTGGTGCCCGTCCTGATTTGCCTGTGGATCTTTTCTGAGTGCGTGAAGGGGTGAGAGTTTGTTTCAACCAGTCACAGACCAAGGGAGGCACGGCGATGACCGCTGTTATCGGCGTCAAAGGGCACTGCGCCCATTGCGACATCACGTTTTCACTCAAGCCTTGGCAACTGAACGCCATTGCTATCCATGAGCCCTTTGGATGCCCGTACTGTCAGCGCATCTTGCAGTTGAACTGCCCCAAACAACAGCGCCAGTTCAAGTCGTTGGACCACTGGGCGATGGTGCGCCCGAGCATGATCGTGCTGACTTGCGTGGTGATGGTCGTGGCGCTGGTGGCCGAGTGGGTAGGGCTGATCAGTGTGATCGGGCAGCTGAATATTTCATTGGTAGTGGTGCTGGTGCACTTTCTGGTGCTGCGTTATGCCCGTCACCGGCAACGGCTGACGTTGGACTTGCAGGCGGTCAACACGCTACCAATTGAACAGCTCGCACGCGTTGCGCGTACTCGACTCGGCCAACAATAAAGGGCTGATGCCCATGTGTTCAGCCAGGGCGGTGCAGATGTCCGGCAAGTGTTGCGGGCTATTGCGCTGGCCCGGGTACATGGCGGGCGCCATGTCCGGCGAATCGGTTTCCAGCACCACGGCTTCCAGGGGCAGTTGGGCCAGTACTTTGTGCATGCGCAGCGCCTGGGGCCAGGTGGCCGCGCCGCCCAGGCCCAGCTTGAAGCCGAGCTTGATGTACTCGCGAGCCTCCTCAACACTGCCGGCGAACGCATGAATGATGCCGCCGCGTGGCAGGCGGATGCGCTTGAGGGTCGCGATCACTGCTGCGTGGCTGCGGCGTACGTGCAGCAAGGCCGGAAGCTGGAAGTCCACCGCCAGTTTCAACTGGGCTTCAAACAGGCTTTGCTGGCGCTCGCGGTCCAGCTGTTCGAGAAAGTAATCCAGGCCGATCTCGCCGACGGCGCACAGTTGGCGGTGGCCGTGCAGGCGGGTAAGCCATTCGCCCAGCGCGGTCAGGTCGGCGGGGCGATGCTCATCGAGGTACACCGGATGCAGGCCGAAGGCGGCGAACAAGCCTTCATCTGCTTGCACCAGGTCCCACAGCCGTTGCCAATTTTGCTGATACACCCCCAACACCACCATGCGCTGCACGCCGAGTTGGCGGCTGTGCGCCAGCACTTCCCGGCGATCAATGTCGAAGTCCGGGAAGTCCAGGTGGGTGTGGGTGTCGATCAGTTCCACGCTCAAGCCTCGTGAATACGCTGCTTGAAGGTCCGGCCGATGGCGTGCACGCCCGGTTGGTACTGTTCTTCTTCGATGGCGGCCAGGGCCAGACGCAGCGCGGTGTCGGCAATCAGCTGATGTTGCTGGGCCATGGCGTTGACCGGCAACGGCAGAAAGTCCAGCAATTGGGTGTCACCAAAGGTGCCCAGGCGCAGCGGTCGGGATTTGAGCGGGAAGTCGTGCAACGCGTCAAACACGCCTTGCAGCAGCACGTAGGAGGTGGTCACCAGTGCGTCAGGCAAATGCCCCAGTTGCTGGAGAAGTTGCTCCATCAGCTGTCGGCCGCAATCACGGCTGAAGGCTTCACCCTCTTCGATGATGACGTCACCGGTGAACCCCTGCAGGGCTTCGCGGAAACCGGCGGCACGCTCCTGGCTGATGCTTAGCTCGGGCCGTGCACCTATTAATGCGATCTCCTTGGGCACCGGTTGCAGCAGGCTGCTGGTCAATTGCTGGCAGGCCTGGCGGTCGTCGCTGACCACCGAGCAGAATTGCCCCGGCTCCATCACCCGGTCGATGGCAATCACCGGCAGGCCTTTGGCTTGCAGCTCGCGGTAGCTGTCATCGCTGGCCGGCAGGCAGCTGGCGACGAACAACGCATCGCAGCGCCGCGCGCGGAACAGTTGCAGCAACTGACGCTCGCTGTCGGCTTCATCATCGGAGCTGGCAATCAGCAATTGATAGCCGCGTGCTCGCGCGCCTTGTTCCAACAGCTTGGCGATCCGTGCGTAACTGGGGTTTTCCAGGTCGGGCAGGATAAAGCCCAAGGTGCGTGTATGCCGGCTGCGCAGCCCGGCCGCCTGGGGGTTTGGAGTAAAACCATGAGCGTCGACCACCGCCCGCACCCGCTCCACGGTTGTGGGGCTGATGCGTTGCTGTGCGGCCTTGCCATTGATGACGTAGCTTGCGGTGGTAACGGACACACCGGCCAGACGTGCGATATCACTGAGTTTCAAACCGGGATTTCCTTGTTTTTTAGAGCCTGCCCCGACATTTTGTCCGATCGTAACCGATTACTGCACACGACTATTGTCTGAGCTCAAGTGCCGAGTGGTCCTTCAAGCTTGCGCAATTAACGCGTAATCTGCCATAAATTCTAGATTAAACGTTTCAGCAGGCGTATTTTTACGATGTTCGCCGCTGAGTGGCTACTGCCAATTGACCACTTAGTCAGTTATTTATGAACGCCCGTACGCTGATTTATTCAAAACAATACCTAGTGCGCACACCGCACTAACTAGGAGAACGGCATGCTTGAGCTCACTGTAGAGCAGATATCCATGGGCCAGGTGGCTGTGGATAAATCTGCTGCCTTGCACCTGCTTGCTGACAAATTGGTGGCCGATGGCCTGGTCGCCGAGGGTTACCTCAGTGGCTTGCAAGCCCGTGAAGCCCAAGGCTCGACCTTTCTCGGCCAAGGTATTGCCATCCCCCATGGCACCCCGCAAACCCGCGACCAAGTGTTTTCTACCGGCGTGCGCCTGCTGCAGTTCCCCGAAGGGGTGGACTGGGGCGACGGCCAGATCGTCTACCTGGCCATTGGCATCGCGGCCAAATCCGATGAACACCTGCGCCTGCTGCAATTGCTGACCCGCGCCCTCGGCGAGACCGACCTGGGCCAGGCGCTGCGACGTGCCAGTTCCGCCGAAGCCTTGCTGAAACTGCTGCAAGGTGCGCCGCAGGAACTGGCGCTGGATGCACAGATGATCAGCCTCGGCGTGTCCGCCGATGATTTTGAAGAGCTGGTCTGGCGAGGTGCACGCCTGCTGCGCCAGGCTGACTGTGTGAGCAACGGCTTTGCCGCCGTGTTGCAACAAGTTGACGCGCTGCCGCTGGGCGATGGCCTGTGGTGGTTGCACAGCGAGCAGACCGTGAAGCGCCCGGGCCTTGCGTTCGTGACGCCGGACAAACCGATGCGCTACCTCGGCCAGCCACTCAATGGCTTGTTCTGCCTGGCCAGCCTCGGCGAAGCGCACCAGACCTTGCTGGAACGCCTATGCGCGTTGCTGATTGAAGGGCGCGGTCAGGAACTCGGCCGCGCCACCAGCAGCCGTGCGGTGCTCGAAGTGCTCGGCGGCGAACTGCCGCCGGACTGGCCGAGTGCGCGCATCACCCTGGCCAACGCCCACGGCCTGCATGCCCGGCCGGCGAAGATCCTTGCGCAATTGGCGAAAAATTTTGACGGCGATATCCGCGTGCGCGTCATAGATGGCCCGGTGGGCGCCGTGTGGGTGAAAAGCCTGAGCAAGCTGCTGAGCCTTGGCGCGCGTCGCGGCCAGGTGCTGGAGTTTGTCGCTGAGCCGACGATTGCCGGCGATGCACTGCCGGCGTTGCTGGCGGCGGTCGAAGAAGGCCTTGGTGAAGAGGTCGAAGCGCTGCCGACCTTCAGTGCCCAACCGGCAACATTCGATATTGAACCGGTGATCAGCGCGCCGCAGGCCGGCAGCCAGGTCCAGGCCATCGCCGCCGCACCGGGCATCGCCATTGGCCCTGCGCATATCCAGGTTCAGCAAGTCTTCGACTACCCACTGCGCGGCGAATCCTCAGCGGTTGAACGCCAGCGCTTGCACGCCGCGCTCAGCGATGTGCGCGCTGATATCCAAGGCTTGATCGAGCGCAGTCAATCTAAAGCCATTCGCGAAATTTTCATCACCCACCAGGAAATGCTCGACGACCCGGAACTGACCGACGAAGTCGACACCCGGCTCAAGCAAGGCGAAAGCGCTGAAGCCGCGTGGATGAGCGTGATCGAAGCCGCCGCCAAGCAGCAGGAGTCGTTGCAGGATGCCTTGCTCGCCGAGCGCGCTGCCGATTTGCGTGACATTGGCCGCCGGGTGCTGTCGCAACTGTGTGGCCTCGACACCGCCCAGGAGCCGAATGAACCCTACATCCTGGTGATGGACGAAGTCGGCCCCTCCGACGTCGCCCGTTTGGACCCGGCCCGCGTTGCCGGCATTCTCACCGCCCGTGGCGGCGCCACGGCGCACAGCGCCATCGTCGCGCGCGCCTTGGGCATTCCCGCCTTGGTTGGCGCGGGCGCGGCGGTGTTGCTGCTGGCGTCCGGCACGCCGTTGTTGCTTGATGGCCAACGCGGTCGCCTGCACGTCGCCCCCGACGCCGCCACCTTGCAACGCGCCACGGTCGAACGCGACACCCGCGAACAACGCCTGCAAGCCGCCTCGGCCCAGCGCCATGAGCCGGCCCTGACCCGCGACGGCCACGCCGTGGAAGTGTTCGCCAATATCGGCGAAAGCGCCGGCGTCGCCGCTGCGGTGGAGCAGGGCGCCGAAGGCATTGGCCTGCTGCGTACCGAGCTGATTTTCATGGCCCACCCGCAAGCGCCGGATGAGGCCACCCAGGAAGCCGAATACCGTCGCGTACTCGACGGCCTCGGCGGTCGCCCGTTGGTGGTGCGTACCCTTGATGTGGGCGGCGACAAACCCTTGCCGTATTGGCCGATTGCCAGGGAAGAGAATCCTTTCCTCGGCGTGCGCGGTATTCGTCTGACGTTGCAACGCCCGCAGATCATGGAAGCGCAATTGCGTGCACTGCTGCGCTCGGCGGATAACCGGCCGTTGCGCATCATGTTCCCCATGGTCGGCAGCGTGGATGAATGGCGCGCCGCCCGTGACATGACCGAGCGCCTGCGCCTGGAAATCCCGGTGGCCGACTTGCAGCTGGGCATCATGATCGAAGTGCCGTCCGCCGCGTTGCTGGCGCCGGTACTCGCCAAGGAAGTCGACTTTTTCAGCGTCGGCACCAACGACCTGACCCAGTACACTCTGGCCATCGACCGTGGCCACCCGACCTTGTCGGCCCAAGCCGACGGCCTGCACCCGGCGGTGCTGCAACTGATCGACATCACCGTGCGCGCCGCCCATGCCCATGGCAAATGGGTCGGCGTGTGTGGCGAACTGGCGGCGGACCCACTGGCGGTGCCGGTGCTGATCGGCCTGGGTGTGGATGAGTTGAGTGTGTCTGCCCGTAGCATTCCCGAGGTGAAAGCGCGGGTACGTGAATTCAGTCTGAGCGAGGCCCAGGGCCTGGCGCAAAAAGCCCTTGCGGTAGGTTCGCCTGCGCAAGTGCGAGCCCTAGTGGAGGCCGTGTAAATGGCGAAGATTCTGACCCTGACGCTGAACCCGGCGTTGGACCTCACGGTGCGCCTGGCGCACCTGGCACCGGGTGAAGTCAACCGCGGCGAAACCCTGCTGACCCATGCCGCTGGCAAGGGTGTGAATGTCGCCCAAGTGCTGGCGGACCTCGGCCATCAAGTCACCGTCGGCGGCTTTCTCGGCGAAGACAATCCACAAGCCTTTGAGGCGCTGATCGCCCGGCGTGGTTTTGCCGATGCGTTCATCCGCGTGCCGGGTGAAACCCGCAGCAATATCAAGATCGCCGAGCAGGACGGTCGGGTCACCGACATCAATGCGCCAGGGCCGCAGGTCACTGAGCAGGCCCAGCAGGCGTTGCTCAATCAACTGACGCTGATCGCGCCGGGTCACGATGCGGTGGTGGTCGCCGGCAGCTTGCCGCGTGGCATCAGCGCGCAGTGGTTTCAAGGCTTGCTGGAGCACCTGAAAAGCCTCGGTTTGAAAGTCGCCCTCGACACCAGCGGCGAAGCCTTGCGCGCAGGCCTCAAGGCTGGCCCGTGGTTGATCAAACCCAATACTGAAGAATTAGCTGAAGCGCTCGACTGCTCCACCGATTCCCTCGCGCAACAGGCCCTGGCCGCCGAACGCCTGCACGCCCAAGGCGTGGAGCATGTGGTGATCTCCCACGGCGCCGAGGGTGTGAACTGGTTCAGCCCGGGCACTGCGCTGCACGCCACACCGCCCAAGGTCAGCGTCGCCAGCACGGTGGGCGCGGGCGACTCGTTGCTGGCCGGGATGCTGCACGGTTTGCTCAGTGTTGATCTGCCGGAAACCGCCCTGCGGCGCGCCACGGCGATTGCGGCGATGGCGGTCACGCAGATCGGGTTTGGCATCAGCGATCACGCGCAGTTGGCGCGTCTCGAAAGCGGCGTCCACGTGCGCGCGCTGACAGAACAATAAGAGGGTTTGTGATGAAGTTAGCCATTGTTACCGCCTGCCCGAACGGCATGGTCACCAGTGTGCTGTGCGCCCGCTTGTTGGACGCTGCCGCGCAGCGCCAAGGCTTGCGCACCAGCGTCGAAGTGGTGGACGTGCAGCGCCCGGAACGCCAGTTGTCCCAGGCCACGATCGATGAGGCCGAGTGGGTGTTGCTGGTCAGCAGCACGCCGGTGGATATGCAGCGGTTTGTCGGCAAGCGCGTGTTCCAGAGCACGCCGGCCCAGGCGCTGGCGGATGTGGACGCGGTATTGCGTCGCGGCGCCGAAGAGGCCGCGGTCTATGTGGCGACTGCGCAAACCGCTAAAAACGCGCCGCGTATCGTTGCAATCACTGCCTGCCCGACGGGCGTGGCCCACACCTTTATGGCTGCCGAAGCCTTGCAGCAAACCGCCAAGCGCCTGGGCTACGACTTACAGGTCGAGACCCAAGGCTCGGTGGGCGCGCGCACGCCTTTAAGCCCGGAGGCCATCGCCAATGCCGACGTGGTGTTGCTGGCCGCCGACATCGAAGTCGCCACCGAGCGCTTCGCCGGCAAGAAGATTTATCGCTGCGGCACCGGCATTGCCCTCAAACAATCCGAAGCCACGCTCAACAAGGCCTTGGCCGAAGGTGCGGTGGAAAGTGCCGCCAGCGGCGCGGTGGCCAAGAAGTCAGAAAAAACCGGTGTGTACAAACACCTGCTCACCGGCGTGTCGTTCATGTTGCCGATGGTGGTGGCGGGCGGTTTGTTGATCGCCTTGTCGTTTGTGTTCGGTATTCATGCCTTTGAAGAAAAAGGCACCTTGGCCGCCGCCCTTAAGACCGTCGGCGACCAGGCCTTCATGCTGATGGTGCCGCTGCTGGCGGGCTACATCGCCTACTCGATTGCCGACCGTCCTGGCCTGGCGCCAGGCATGATTGGCGGGTTGTTGGCGGGTACTCTGGGCGCGGGTTTTATCGGCGGCATCCTCGCCGGTTTCCTCGCCGGTTATTGCGTGAAGCTGATCACCCGTGCGGTGAAGTTGCCGCAGAGCCTGGAGGCGCTCAAGCCGATTCTGATCATTCCGTTACTGGCGAGTTTGTTCACCGGTCTTGCGATGATCTATCTGGTTGGGCCGCCGGTCGCGCGGCTGCTCACTAGCCTGACGGACTTTCTCAGCACCATGGGCACCACCAATGCGGTGCTACTGGGCATCCTGTTGGGCGGCATGATGTGCGTCGATTTGGGCGGGCCGATCAACAAGGCGGCGTATGCGTTTTCCGTCGGCTTGCTGGCGGCTTCCAGCGGTGCGCCGATGGCCGCGACCATGGCCGCTGGCATGGTGCCGCCGATTGGCATGGGCATCGCCACGTTCCTGGCACGGCGCAAGTTCGCTCAGACCGAGCGCGAAGCCGGCAAGGCCGCGATGATTCTGGGCCTGTGCTTTATCTCCGAAGGCGCGATTCCGTTTGCGGCCAAAGACCCGCTGCGCGTGATCCCGGCCAGCATCGCCGGTGGCGCCTTGACCGGCGCGCTGTCGATGTACTTTGGCTGCAAGCTGGCAGCGCCCCACGGCGGTTTGTTTGTGTTGGTGATCCCGAATGCCATGAACCATGCGTTGCTGTACTTGCTGGCAATCGTTGCCGGCAGCCTGTTGACGGGGTTGGTGTACGCGCTGATCAAGCGCCCGGAAGCCGTCGAGCTGGCGGCCGTACCGACCTGACGGCGCGAACCGGCAATGGGATTACGGCGTGGTAGCTGAGCCTGGGTGATCGCAGTTGCCCATCGGCGTGGAAAGGCGACCTCGGGGTCGCCTGGCATCTCAACGGTGTTACGTTCGCCTAAGCCCACCTAATATGCCGCCCGCTGGCGTCAGGCTGGCAGTCAGCATATCCAGCAGAGCGCTGACCTTTGGCAGCGCCTGACGGCTTTTGACCCAGGCCAGGTTGATCGGCATGCCCTCGGTCGCCAAATGGGGCAGCACCTCCACCAATGTTCCCTCTTCCAGCTGCTGATTAATCAGCCACGAGGGTAGTTGCGCGATCCCACAGCCCGCCATGACCGCCATCAACAACCCCTCTCCATTGCCAATCACCAACTGGGCGGGTACTGGCTGGCGCTTTATGGCGCCGGGGTGTGCGCCTGCGAAACCCCACGGGGTGATGTTGCCGTCCACCCAGCCATAGGCGATGCACTGGTGGTGCTCCAGGTCCTGATCCGTGAGAGGCGTGCCGTGCTTGGCCAAATAGGCCGGGGATGCGCAGAAGGTATGCCATTCACTGGCCAGGTAACGATGCGCCACGCGTTCGGGCCAGATGTCTGTGCCACCAATGCGCACGACCACGTCCACTCCCTCCTGGAACGGGTCGATCAAACCGTCGGAGAACGTCACGTGCGGAATCAGCAGCGGATGATCCTGCATAAATCGCAGGAGGGTGGGCAGCACTTGCGCACGGCCGAACGCGCCTGGAAGGTCAATTCGAATCCGGCCACGCGGTTCGGTATTTTCGATTTGCAGTGACAGCTCGGCCTCTTCAAGGTCGGCGAGCACACCGATGCAGGTGCTGTAGAACGCGGTCCCCGCATCTGTCAGCGCCAGGCTTCGGGTGGTGCGTTGGAAGAGTCGGGTGCCCAATCGGCTCTCCAGCCGGGCGACGCTTTTACTGATGGCGGAGCCTGTCAAATTCATTCTCTCGGCAGCAGCCTTGAAGCTACCGGTCTCCGAGACGCAGACGAACACATCAATCCCTTTCAAGCGTTCTGAGGAAAACATACACACCCTGTATCCATGAATTCAGTTCCACCTATCTGGTAAAAAAGATCATAAATCAGAACGTGGCACGGCGGTAATCTAAGTGCATGAACATCTGTCAGTGATTGGCTATAAACGCTGTCATAAAAGTGACCTATTGATCGACGAGGCAAGGATGCTGGTGGCGTTAAAAAGATATCGGGCGACAGTCAGTGTCCTGTTTTCAGCACTTCTGATATTGAACCCTTTTCGAACCCGCAACTTGTTTGCTCTGGTTGCCTGTTCATGGGGCGGCTTTGTTTTGCTCCCCCGACGCTCTTTTGTATCAGGGCTGGGGTGAGAACGCCTACCTCTGCTGCGGCGCAGCTGATTAATAGCGCGCCGTTCGGCATCGACAGCCCACGTTTCCTCATGAATTAATATTCCCGTCTTATGCCGAATAAAGGCATTTGTCCGGCAGGCAGCGCTTTGTCTAAAGCGCAGCGGTTAATGGATATAAGTAGAGGCATTTGTAATACGTTAAATGTGCTGTTTTATAAGAAGCTTGTAGTTGCGCAACCCTCGTTAGTAAGGAGAAAAAAGTGCCGTCCAAGGAAATTTATACACTGGCGTGTGCAGGGCTTAAGAAGTTGGCGCTTAATCAGGAATGTCGTGACGCATTCAATAAAAACTCTTTATTTTTCAAATTGTTCGAGCAGGCTGCCCATCGCTACATTATTGCCTCGGACGCGCAGGAACTGAACCGTAAGTTGCACACATTGGCGGCTAAAGGCTATCAGCTTGGTGTGGAGTATGTGGGGGAAGAGAATCACGACCCGCAGGTTGTCCAGCGCTTCGTCAGCGAGTACCTGAGTGCTGTTCAACGATTTGCCGACGCTGGTTTAAAACCACAGTTGGGCTTTGATTTAAGTGCTGTGGGCATGCTCATTTCTCAGGAGACGGCTTATCGCAACGCTGCGACTATTTTGTCGGCGGCGGCTCAGCACGATATCCCGGTAATGATCAGCATGGAGCACTCTTCGGCTGTCGATAAAATTCTGGAAGTGTATGCCGAACTTGCGCCGGCTCATCACAATGTGGGTATGACCGTACAGGCGCACTTGCACCGAACCGTCAATGACTTGCCTCGCCTCATTAGTTATGGGCGAAAAGTCAGATTGGTCAAAGGCGTCTATAACGAAGCGCACGACATCGCTTTGCCCCGTGGTGAAGAACTGGATAACCGTTACTTGATGTTGCTTGATGATTTACTGGCCGCCCATGTTCCAGTGAGTTGTGCAACGCAAGATCCCAACTTGATCAAGCGCCTGTTCGAGGGGGGTTACCACTCGAAGATCGAGGAGCTGGAAATGCTCCACGGCGTCCAACCTGAAGTATTGCGCAGCGCCCGAGAGGCCGGCCTGACCTGCCGCATTGCGGCGGTCTATGGTGACAGTTGGTACCTGCATTTCCTGCACCGCCTGGCGGAGTCACCGGACAACGTCCTCGAGGCGCTTGCTGACTTCTACGACCCATCCCGTATCACGTTTGGCGCAGGTTATTAACGGAGCATTTATGTTTATCGATCTCAGAAGCGATACGGTCACCAAGCCAACGGAAGGCATGCGCAAGGCTATTTACCAGGCGGAAGTCGGGGATGAATGTTTCGGTGAAGACCCGAGTGTGCGTGCGCTTGAAGAGTTCTGTGCCAATTACTTCCAGAAGGAAGCGGCGCTCTTCACCACGGGTGGCACCTTGAGTAACCAGTTGGCTATCAAGTCCCTCACCCAGCCAGGTGATGAGATTTTTCTGGATGCCTCCTATCACATCAACTATTACGAGGCCGCGGCGACGTCGGCGTTTTCGGGGGTCAACTTTTCGCTGTCATCCCATGAAAACGGCTTGTTCGACGTCAGTGACCTGGAAAAGCTCTACGCCTCCCGCTGCCGCTGGAATCAGAACTATGCCTTGCCGCGCGTGGTGGTGGTTGAAAATACCCTGGGGTGCAAAGGCGGCGCGATCTTTCCCTTGGCGCAGATGAACGACGTCTTCAGTTATGCCAAGTCGATCGATGCCTATCGTTATCTGGACGGTGCACGCATCCTCCATGCCTCTATCGCCTCCGGCATTGACGTGACGTCGTACACGGAAAACGCCGACCTCATGTCCATGTGCCTGTCCAAGGCATTGGGCGCACCTGTGGGCTCGATCATGGTCGGCTCCAAAGAGTTGATTCAGCGTGCCAAAAAATACCGTAAGTGGTTTGGCGGCGATCTTCATCAGGCCGGCATGATGGCCGCTGCCGGGCTTTACGCGATGCACAACAATATTGAGCGGTTGGCCGAAGATCATGAGCATGCGGCCCTGTTGCATCGTTTGCTCTGCGATATCGATGAGACGCCTGCGCATTACAAAGGCACGAATATGGTGACCCTGGATGTTTCTTCGCTGGGTGTCACGCCGATGCAATTCAGTACGTTCCTGAGTCAACAAGGTGTCGCCGGCTTGCCTTATAACGCGCGAGAAATGCGCTTCATGCCGCACATCAATATTAGTCGTGCCGATGTCCTCAAGGCGGCCGGCATTATTAAGGCCGCTGTGCGTGAATTCGCTTCAGCGCGGGAGGTCGCCCAGTGATTTATAAGAAAAATATTGTACTGATCGTCGATGCTTATTCGATTGGCAGTTTGATCGCGCCCGCGTTCATCTCACGTGGGTATGAATGTGTGCACGTGCGCTCGACCGCCGAAGTGAATGGGTTTTACCAAGCCTGGTTGCGCACCGGGGACTTTATCCACGACCTGCTTTACCGTTCGGATGCCGAACTGCAGCAGGCATTGTCCGAGTACAGCGTGCAGTTCGTACTGGCCGGTTGTGAGTTCGGGGTTGAAATGGCTGCGCATCTGGCTGCGCTATTCAATGTCGAGCGCCACAACAATCCGGCCCACGCCGTGCGCTGGCGCGATAAGTATCAAATGCATGAGGCCTTGTCGCAGGCGGGTGTGCGTTCGATCAAACACTTCAAATCAGATTCGCTGCCGAGCATTCTGGAGTGGGTCAAGGAGCACAACATGTTGCCGGTGGTGTTGAAACCGGTGAAAAGCGCGGGCTCCGATAATATTCATATTTGCACGCAAGTCAGCGAAATTGAACACGCCTTTGAGGTCATCAAATCCAGCCGCAACATCTTTCTGGAAAGTAATGAAACGATTCTGGTGCAGCAATACCTGGATAACTCCGATTTCAAATCCGAGTTGTTGCTGAGCAAATCCAAGGATGTCGACATCGAATACTGCGTGAATACCGTGAGTGTCGATGGCCTGCACTATGTCAGTGAAATTATCCGCGTTTACCGCACCCGTATCGGTGCCTCGCCGGTGCATGACTACAACCAGCTGATGTGCCCGGTGGACAATGCCGACGTCTACAACCGACTGTCGAGTTACATCTTTTGCGTGCTCGACGCCTTGGGCATCCGGCACGGTGTCGGGCATAGCGAATTGATGATCGTCGATGATCAGCCCGTGTTGCTTGAAACCGCTGCACGCATGCCGGGCGGCATCGATCTGTCGGCCTATACCCGCGCCTTGGGGCACAACCAGTTGAGCTTGTGGATCGACTCGCTAGTTAACCCTCAAGCGTTTCTCGATTACCGCCAGCGGCCGCGAAAAAAACTCTACTTTCATTCCAGCTGTGTGTTCCTGATCGCTCGCCAGGCAGGGCCGATCAAACGCACACCGGACATCACGGCGTGGAAGGCGATCCCCGGCGTACACAGCATAAAAATCCAGGATGAAGGCGTGCTCAAGCCAACCGTCTCCCTGGAAAACAGCCCCGGTCATGTATTCATCCTCGATAGCAACCGCGCGAACATTCAGAACAGCATTGAGCTGCTGCGTGAGCACGAGCCAAGCGTCTACAGGGAAATGCTGATATGAAAGAAGTCTCGGAGGGGCTGGTAATCCAGAGTCAAGCCAAAGTCTATGACCGGCCAGTGATCCTGCTGCTGTCGGCGACCTTTATCTTGACCATTGCCCGGGCGTTGGCGCTGCCCTATCTGGTTATTTACTTCTCTGAGGCGTTCGGTCTGGGAGTGGCCGATATTGGCCTTGCCGTCGGCGGGGCGTTGATCGTCAGTTCAGTCCTTGGGGTCTATGGTGGGTTTCTGGTGGACCGGTTCTCCAACTACCGGATCATGCTCGCTGCCGCCACGGTGTTCGCGCTCGCGTTTGCGGTGGCCTTCCAGGTCACCAGCCTGGTGCCGTTCATCATCGCGATTGTGGTGGTGAACCTGGCCTACGCGGTGGTGGATATCGCGGTGAAATCCGGCATAGGTTTCCTGGTGGCGCCGGACAAGCGCGGCGGGGTGTTCTCGCTCAAGTACACCTTGACCAACGTCGGCTATGCCATCGGCCCTTTTCTGGGTGTGCTGTTTGCCAAAGTCAGTCCCGGCCTGCCGTTTGCGGCGGCCGCGCTGATCGGGGCGGTTTTTGTCGTACTGTATGGGCTGGTTGGGGCGCGAATTCCTCGGCCATCGGCCGTGGCGAGTGACGCGGCCGGGACGAGTTTTGCCAACGTGTTGATGCATTTGCTGAGGAACTACCGGCTGGTATGTTTCACCGTCGGCGGCATTCTCAGCGCGATCGTCTTCGGGCAATTCACGGCCTACTTGTCGCAATACCTGATCGTGACGAGTGACCCGCAAAACGCCTATCAAATTATCAACTATCTGGTGACCACCAACGCCTGTGTGGTTATCAGCCTGCAATACCTGATCGGTTCTCGGATTAATCAGCACAACATGTTCCGCATGTTGATGCTGGGGATGCTGTTCTTTGTGGTTGGGCTGATGGGCTTCGCTCACGCACAGGTACCGGTTGTCTGGGTACTCGCAATGATTATTTTCACCGTGGGCGAGATCATCATCATACCGGCGGAGTACTTGTTTATTGATTACATCGCGCCGGAAGATATGCGCGGCGTTTATTACGGCGCGCAGAACTTGTCGAACTTGGGCGCGGCGCTCGGGCCGGTACTCTGTGGCGTGGCGTTGTCGTTTTATGCGCCTCAGGCGATGTTCTATGTGTTGTCCATGTGTATCGTGTTGGCGAGCGGTTTCTATTTTATGGGTTCACGGCACAGGGCTGATTAATGATCCATTTCAATACGGCAGGCGCGGGGCGCGTTTCCTCTGAAACATTGCGTTTGATGCAGACTTACCTGCAAGAGGAATATGAAACCGGCGCCTATGAAACCGAACTGTCTTACGCGGCAACGCTGGACGGCGAAGTGTATGAAAACATCGCTCGGTTGCTCGGCGCCAAACCACGCAACATTGCACTTTTCGACGGTGCTACCAAGGCCTGGATCACTGCGCTGAACGCGCTGAACTGGTCCCCCGGTGCGCGTGTCGTGGTCACGCCTTACGAGTACGCCGGCAACCTGATCGCGCTGTCCGAGTTACAGCGCCGCTACGGTATCGTGATTGACGTCATGCCACTGCTGCCCAATGGCGACTTGGATCTGCAATGGCTGGCGCAGCACATGAGTGCGCAAGTCATGCTGGTCTCGGTGGTGCATGTGCCTTCGTGCTGCGGCATCGTGAATGATGTTGAGGCGGTGGGTCACATCCTGCGCGATTTCCCGTGCTACTACTTTGTCGATGCCTGTCAATCTGCGGGCTTGCTGCCTCTGGACATGCTGGCGATTGGCGCTGATGTGCTGACGGCTGCGGGCAGGAAGTTTCTTTGCGGGCCTCGAGGTACGGGGTTTGCCTACCTGTCCGATGCTTTTCTGGCGGCTGCACAACCGCGCTTCACCGACCTGAGCAGGGCCAGTGTGGACGCCCAAGGGGGCGTAAGCTTGGGGGCCGATGATGCCCGGCGTTATGAATATGCCGAGCGCAATAACGCGGCCGTTGTTGGGTTGAATCAGGCGATCAAAGAGCGTCTATCGGTGGCTTACAGCGTTGAGCGTGGGGTCTACCGACACCTGTATCAGCAATTGGCACAGACGGCGCACATTCATGTAATCGCCCCGGGTACGCAACAGGCGGGAATCATTGCATTTACCCATGATCGCTGTTCGGCTACCGAACTGGTGGCTTATATGCGCACGCAGGGTGTGAACAGCTGGCCAGGTTATGCCTCGCACACGCCATATTATATGTTGGGGCAAGGCCATGATCGCTTCGTACGCCTGTCAATTAATAACAAGAATAATCTTGATGATGTCGGTGTGTTTATGGCGTTGTTGGCCAAGTTGTAATAATCGCATGTTATAAAACTGAGGGAGGTGTCGCGCCAGCGTCGCCGGTCATGTGGGATGATCAGGTGCCAATCAAAGCAGTCTCCTTATGTGAATGAATCGATCAGGCAAAGCATTTATAAACGTCGGAAGTTACTTCGGGTATTAATGGGTGACCATCAATCTCGTGGGGTGTGACTTGTTGCCATAGTGTCGCGCATCAGCGTTAATTGCACTGAGCGCCTCGAGTTGAGGAAAAGGAATTCTGATGGGTAACGTAAAAAGATTTAACCCTTCCAATGAAGTGAAACAGCGCCTGCGTGCACTTTACCAAAAGGACAACTGGCATTGGATGTTGGCAGTATTGGCCGACGTGGCCGTTATCGCGCTGGCGGTGTTTTTTGCCGATCGCTACCACTACCTGTACCCGCTGGCGCTGCTGTTTATAGGGTCCCGCCAACGCGCCTTGGCTTCGCTGCTGCACGAAGCGGCGCACATGACGCTGACCCAAAGTAAGAAGCTCAACAAAATCATCGGCGAGTACCTGCTCGGGTACCCGATCTTTCAAAACTATGAGGCTTACCGTCGCTCGCATGTGCAGCTTCACCATCACAACCTCGGTGACCCCGATAAAGATCCGGACCATCGCTATTACATTGAATCGGGCTTGTATAACGCGACCGACCGCTTCGATTTCTTGATCGGGCATTTGCTCAAGAGCCTGACACTGGCCAATACCTATCGCTACTTCCTCTACCTCGTGAAAAACCGAGCTGGGGACGTTGTGGCCAACCCGTCGCAGGGCTTGAAACTGTTGGCTGCTCACGCGGTGTTGCTGCTGGTTTTCAGCTACTTCATCGGGCCATGGGCCTATGTATTGTTTTGGCTGGTGCCGTATTTCACGGTGTTCCAGGTGATTGGCTGGTTATCCGAAGTCTCTGAGCACTTCGGCAGGTTCGGTCTCTACAACGAAGAGGTGGAGCTCACTCGTAACCGCTTCCCCGTGCTGCTTGAGCGCTTGATCATCGGTATGCATGGCGATAACTACCACCTCACCCACCACCTGTTTGCCGGTATTCCGTTCTGGAACTTGAAGAAAGCCCATCAGGTGCTGATGGACGATGAGCGTTACGCCGCTGCCAACCAAGGTTGCGGCGGGATTTTCACGGCGAAGGGCGATGCCCAATCCAGCATTGGCCAGATATTCGAGGCTTATCGCAGCGGAAAAATCAGCGCAGTCTTCGTCGCCGAGTAATGCGTTGACGGCTGCATCCCACACTGGGGCTGTCATAACCGCTTCATCCGGGCATGGTTAAGTTGCCCTTTTGAATATTCAGAGGGCACCTGCATGAGCCACTTCGACCTCGGCCGTCGCCGCGTGATGCAAGCCGTCGGCGCTGGCCTGTTGCTGCCGGGCCTCGCTCCGGCTGTGATCGCGTCGGTCAAAGACCGGCCGCAACTCACCGATGGGGTGCAGTCCGGCGACCTGCTGGGCGACCGCGCGATGATCTGGAGCCGCAGCGACCGCCCGGCAAAAATGGTGGTGGAGTGGGACACCCGCAGCGTGTTCAGTAACCCGCGCAAATTCATTTCGCCGCTGGCCGACAGCCGCACCGACTTCACCGCGCGCGTCGAGCTCACTGGGTTACCGGTCGACCAGGCGATCTTTTACCGCGTGCATTTTGAAGACGCCCAGACCGGCGTTGCCAGCGAGCCGTGGTTCGGCCACTTGCGCAGTGTGCCGCAGCAACGTCGCGACATCCGTTTTGTGTGGAGTGGCGACACCGTCGGCCAAGGCTTCGGCATCAACCCCGACATCGGCGGCATGCGCATCTACGAAGCCATGCGCCTGCGCCTGCCGGACTTCTTTATCCACAGCGGCGACACCATCTACGCCGACGGCCCAGTGCCGGCGCAACTGACCACCGAAGGTGGGCGCATCTGGCGCAACATCACCACCGAAGCCAAGAGCAAAGTGGCCGAAACCCTGGATGAATATCGCGGCAACTACCGCTACAACCTGCTCGACGAAAACGTGCGCCGCTTCAACGCCGAGGTGCCGCAGATCTGGCAGTGGGACGATCACGAGGTGGTCAATAACTGGTCGCCGAGCAAGCAGCTCGATGAGCGTTATCAAACCCGGGATATCAACACCCTTGTTGGCCGTGCACGCCAGGCCTGGCTGGAATATTCACCGATGCGCCGGCAAAGCGCCGACGGCGGCGGGCGGATTTATCGCAAGCTCAGCTACGGCCCGTTGCTGGATGTGTTCGTGCTGGACATGCGCAGTTATCGCGGCCCCAACGATGACAACCTGGGCGCTGAAAAACCCTTCCTTGGCCGTGAGCAACTGGACTGGCTCAAGCGCGAACTCAAGGCCTCCCAGGCGCAGTGGAAAGTCATCGCCGCTGACATGCCTATCGGCCTAGGCGTGCCCGACGGCGAGGTCAGCCCCGGCGTACCGCGTTGGGAAGCGATTGCCAACGGCGACCCTGGCCCGGCCCAAGGCCGTGAACTGGAGATTGCCGAATTGTTGGGCTTTTTGCGCGCGCAACAGGTGCGTAACCACGTGTGGCTGACGGCGGATGTGCACTACTGTGCGGCGCATCACTATCACCCGGACCGGGCGGCGTTTCAGGATTTCGAGCCGTTCTGGGAGTTTGTCGCGGGGCCGTTAAATGCGGGGAGTTTTGGGCCTAACCCATTGGATAAAACTTTTGGTCCCGAGGTGGTGTTCGAGAAGGCGCCGCCTGCGCAAAACACCTCGCCGTTTGCCGGGTTTCAGTTTTTTGGTGAGGTGCAGATTGATGGGCAGACGGCTGAGTTGACGGTGATTTTGCGCGACCTGGATGGAGTCTCCGTGTTCGAGCAAAAACTGCAGCCCGTATAGACGATCATTCCCACGCTCTGCGTGGGAATGCCGGCTTGGACGCTCTGCGTCCGCTCTTAAGGTCGTGACGCGGAGCGTCACAGGATGCGTTCCCACGCAGAGCGTGGGAACGATCAGTCAATACACATCCCGACGATAGCGCCCTTGCTCAATCAAGCGCTCCACCGCCTCGCTGCCGAGCACCTCGTGCAGCACCTGATCCACGCCTGTCGCCATGCCCTGCAAACTGCCGCAGACATAAATGGCGGCGCCATCCGCCAGCCATCGACGTAGCACATCCGCCGACTCGCGCAGGCGATCCTGTACGTAGATCTTCTCTTCCTGGTCGCGGGAAAACGCCAGGTCCAGCAGCGCCAGATCACCGCTGGCCAGCCAGCCTTGCAGCTCGTCCTGGCACAGGTAGTCGTGGGCGATATTGCGTTCGCCGAACAGCAACCAGTTGCGCTGCTGGCCATCGGCAATGCGCGCCTTGAGCAAGCTGCGCAGGCCGGCTAGGCCGGTGCCGTTGCCCAGCAAGATCAGCGGTACCGGCGCGTCCGGCAGGTGGAAGCCACTGTTGCGACGCAGGCGCAGGCTGATGCTGGAACCGAGGGCGGCGTGTTCGGTCAGCCAGCCGGAACCCAGGCCTAGGCTGCCGTCGGGGTGACGTTCCTGGCGTACGATCAGCTCCAGCACACCGTCAGCGGCAATCGAGGCGATGGAGTATTCGCGCATGCCCAGCGGCACCAATGCGTTCACCAGTGCCTGGGCATGCAGGCCGACCAAGTGCGCGCGGTTGTCCGGCAGTTGGCGGGTGGCCAGTGCCTGGTTGAGGGTTTGCGCCAGGCCATCGATCAGCACGCCGTCGCTGCCGGCCAGGCCCAGGCCTGCGAGAAAGTGCTCGATGGCCCATGTGCAATTGCGTGGCAGGATTTCCACCAAGTCACCGGCCAACCAGCTGTGTGGCGAGGGCGGTGTGAGGCCCAGCAGGTAGATGGCCGAGCCGACGCTGTCGCGGTTGAGCAGGGTGCGCTGGCTCAGGGTCCAGTTTTCGTACTGGGCGGTCTGCCAGGCTGCTGCCGGCGCGTGACCGGTGATCTGGCCGAGTTGCTGTTGCCAGGTCTGCAAGGCCTCGGTGTCACCGCTGTCGACTTCCACTGGGGCGAACAGCGGGTTGCCGCCCTGGTTGGTCAGCCAGAAGTGCAGGCGCCGGGCAAAACCGCAGAAGTGTTGGTACTGGCGATCACCCAGGGCCAGTACCGAATAGTTCAGGCCTTTGAGCGACAGCTCCTGGCCGAGCACGCTGCGCTCAAAACCACGGGCGCTGTCGGGGGCTTCGCCGTCGCCAAAGGTGCTGACCACGAACAGTGCATTTTCTGACTGGCGCAGGTCGTCCTGGCTGACGTTGCTCAAGGGCTGCACCTTCACCGGCAGGCCGGCGGCCTGCAATTGCCCAGCCGTCTGCCACGCCAGCTGTTCGGCGAAGCCGCTCTGGCTGGCAAAGCCGATCAGCCACGCGGGGGCATCGCTGTGGTTGGCGCCGAGGCCTTTGCGCGCATCGCGCACATGGCGTTTTTTGCGGCGCCGGTCGAGGTACAGCAGCCAGCCGGTAATAAAGAACAGCGGCATGCACAGCGCACTGACGGTGAGGATGATGCGGCCTAGCAAGCCGAAGTAGCTGCCGGTGTGCAGCGCGTAAACGCTGGTGAGCAATTGCGACTTGAAGCTTTTGCTGGCGTAGCGGTCGTGAGACTTGACCTCGCCGGTGGCCGGGTCGAGGTTGATCTGGTTCTGCGCGCGGTCATGGGGCGATGTTTTGAGCAGGTAATAGACGATGGCCGGCGGCCCGGCGACGGCCGGCATACGGATGTTGTAAGCGCTCAAACCAGGGCCGGCGTTAGCGTAGATGCTGCTCCAGATCGCAGCGTAGTCGGCCACCGGCGCCGGGCCTGCGGGCGGCGGGCCGCGTTTGCGCATGCGCTCATTATGCGGGGCGTCGGAGAGCAGTTTGGTCACGCCCTGGTTGTACCAGTCATAGGACCAATACAAGCCGGTCAGCGCGGCAAACAGATAAAACAGCAGGCACCAGGTACCGAACACCGAGTGCAGGTCCCAGTTGAAACTGCGGCCCTTTTTGCGCCAGTCCAGCGTCAGCCAGGCACGCCAGCTGGCCACTTGGCGCGGCCAGCGCAGGTACAGGCCCGAGAGGCAGAAGAACACCAGGATCAGCGTGCAGGCGCCGGTGATTTGCCGGCCGGTGTCGCTAGCGGCCAGGAAGCGGTGCAGCTGCAAGATGAAATCGAACACATCCTGGCCGACGGCGTCGCCCATGTAGTCGCCGGTGTACGGGTCGAAGTAGCGCATCTGACCACGGCGCTCGCCCGGCGGCGGGGTGAAGAACACGCGCGCGGCGTTGCCGCTTTCGTTTTCCACCCACAGCATCGATACGGTTTTACCTTCGGTGGCTTCGAGCTTGCGCACCAGTTCGGCGGGCGGCAGCACACCGGCTTCGCGTTTTTGCACGCTCAATACCGTGGGGTTGAGCGCGCGCAGAATCTCATCCTGAAACGAGACCGCAGCCCCGGTGATCCCCATCAACGCCAACACCAGCCCGGCGGTAATGCCGAAGAACCAGTGCAACTGGAACAGGGTTTTCTTCAACACGTCTGACGGCCTCGCTGAGCTGGATAGTTAGGTCACGGCGCGCATTATGCCGTGGGTTAACGAGAAAAATTCTGTTTTACACGCAAAAGCCCCGCGCATCCGATGCGTGGGGCTTTGGGCTGAAGGAGTGCCCCGTTTAGAAGTGGAAACTGGTGGTCAACAGCGCCGTACGACCGGCGGCCTGGTTGGCGAAGTGTGTCGAGAAGGCCTTGTCGTAATAGGTCTTGTCGGTGAGGTTCTGCACGTTCAATTGCAGGTCGACGTTCTTGGTCAGTTTGTAGCTGGCCATGGCGTCGTAGCGGGTGTAGGACGGCACGTACACGGTGTTGCCTACATCGCCATACACGTCGTCGACATAGAACGCACCGCCACCGATGGTCAGCTTCGACGTGATGTCGTAAGTGGTCCACAGGCTGAAGGTGTTCTTCGGCGTATTCGGCATCTGGTTACCTTTGTTCGAACCTTTGCTGACTACGCCGTTACGCCCATTGAGACCGGCGCTGACCAGTTCGCTGTCGAGGTAGCTGTAGCCGGCGAACACTTGCCATTGATCGGTGATTTTGCCGCTGGCGGACAATTCCAGGCCATCGACCTGCGACTCACCGGCGTTCTGGTAGGTGAAGGCGTCGACCAGGATGCGCGTGTTTTTCTTCTCGGTGCGAAACACAGCGGCGGTCAGCGACAGGCGATCGTGGAACAGGTCCCACTTGGTGCCCAGTTCATAGTTGACGGTTTCTTCCGGCTGCAAATCGCTGCTGGCGGCACCAGCAGTCAGTGGATTGCCGTCGGAGCCTTCGCCCACCAGGCCGCCGGGCGGTGTAGCCGAGGTGGCGTACGAGGCGTAGATGCTGCCGTTTTCCATCGGCTTCCAGACCAGGCCGGCCTGCCAATTGAAGAACTGGCTGTCTTCCTTGATTTTGCTGCGCCCGGCGGCGGCATTGGTGCTGGCTTCGGTGTCGAAGGTGTCGTAGCGCAGGCCGACGTTGAGCAGCCATTTCGGGTCGAGCTCAATGGTGTCGAATACATAGGCGGCGCGGCTGACGGCTTTGGTGTTGGTGCCGTAGTAATTGCGTGCGACGCTGCCGGTCCAGGCGTCGTCTGGTGTCGGGTTGCTCAACGATGTGCACTGGCCGCCCAGGCTCCCTTTGGCCACGGTGCAGGTCGGGTTGGCGTTCGGGCTCACGGTGTAGCTGCTCACGCGGGTTTCTTCGCCGGTGAACTCCAGGCCGGTGGAGTAGGTGTTCTTGAAGCCCAGCGCCTGGAAACTGCCGAACAGGTCGGTCTGGTTGGTGGTGGTTGTGGTGGTGGACACGCGGCTGTTGGCGCGGCGCCATACAGTGCCGAACTTGTTGACGTTGAGCTTGCTGTCGTCCGGTTGGGTGAGGACATAGTCCTGGCCGGTGCTGCCATGGCGCAGGGTGTTTTTCAGCGTCATGTTGTCGTTCAGATCGTGCTCGATGGAGACGGTGCTGATATCGGCGCGGGTCTTGCGGAAGTCGCGGCTCTTGAGCCCGTAGAAGTTGTTGCTGTCGCCGCCGTCATTGGGTTTGTCATGCACGTGGGCGGTGGCGGTCGGCGAGCCGTAGCCGTAGGGGATCCCCGAATCTGGCAGGTCGTCGCTTTCCATGTGGTAGTAGCTGAGGTTGACGCGGGTCGGTGTGCCCAGGCCGAAGGTCAGAGAGGGCGCTACGCCCCAGCGGTCATAGTTGATCGTGTCGCGACCCGCCACATTCTGCTCGTGGCTCATCAGGTTCAGACGGAACGCGGCGTTGTCGAGGAACTGGCGGTTCACGTCGAGCACGTAGCGACGGGTCTGGTCGGAGCCGTAGGTGAAGCCGCCGTTGGTGAAGTCGCGCGCTTGTGGGGTTTTGCTCACCAGGTTGAGGCTGCCGCCGGCCGAACCGCGGCCGCCGAACGAGGAGTTCGGGCCTTTGCTGACTTCAATCGATTCGATGTCGAAGATCTCGCGGCTTTGGCCGCCGGTGTCGCGTACGCCGTCCAGGTAGGTGTCGCCCTGCGCGTCAAAGCCACGGATAAATGGACGGTCGCCCTGTGGGTTACCGCCTTCACCGGCGCCGAAAGTAATCCCCGGTACGGTGCGCAAGGCATCCTGCAACGAGGTGGCGGCGGTGTCCTTGAGCACTTGTTGCGGCACCACGGTTACCGAGCGCGGGGTGTCCACCAGTGGCGCGGTGTACTTCTGCGATGAGGCTTTTTCCACCTGGTAGGAGGTGTTGTCCTGTTCCTGGCCGGTAATGCTCGTGGCACCGAGGGAGATGCTGTTGCGCTCGCCTTTTTGTTCAGTGCTTTGCGCTGCTTGCGCCAAGTGGGCGGCAGAGCTAGCGCTGAGCGCGACGCCGATGGCCGAAGCCAACATACGTGGTGAACTGGCAGGTGTTTTTAGCATTGTGCGCGACATCGACGTGTCCCTTCCCCAAGGTTGTGAGGCCGCGGAATATAGGATCAATAAGAGTTTCTATCAATTGCGATACATTACTATTCGCACTGAATTTACATTCTTTACACTTTTTGCTTACGGTTTTTACCAACTCGTTCGTCTCGCGCGTTTTACAGGGCGGATAAGAATCAATACCATTGGCGCCTCTCTGCATTCAGGTACTGCCCCATGCTGCTGCACATTCCCGGCCTGTTCTCTCGCGAGGAGGTGCTGCGCATTCGCCAAGCCCTGGAAAACACTGAGTGGGCCGACGGTAAAATCACCGCCGGGCACCAATCCGCCAAAGCCAAACACAACCTGCAATTGCCTGAAGGGCACCCGTTGGCCAAGGAAATCGGCGCGGCGATGCTGGAGCGCTTGTGGAAAACCCCGCTGTTTATGTCAGCGGCGTTACCGCACAAGGTCTTCCCACCTTTGCTCAATTGCTACACAGCGGGCGGCAGTTTCGATTTCCATATCGACAACGCTGTACGCCAGGCGCGGGGCAGTCACGAGCGCGTGCGAACAGACCTGTCGTCGACGCTGTTCTTCAGCGACCCGGATGAATACGACGGTGGCGAACTCGAGATCCAGGACACATTCGGCCTGCAGCGGGTCAAACTGCCGGCCGGCGACATGGTGCTGTACCCCGGCTCCAGCCTGCACAGAGTCAACGCCGTGACCCTTGGCGCGCGTTACGCCTCGTTCTTCTGGACCCAAAGCCTGGTGCGTGAAGACAGCCAGCGCACTTTGCTGTTCGAGATGGACGGCGCGATTCAGCAACTGACCCGCGATGTCCCTGACCACCCGGCGCTGATCCAGCTCACCGGCACCTACCACAACTTGTTGCGCCGCTGGGTCGAGGTCTGAGATGGGCTTTTTAGTGCGCCGTGAAGAAGTGCTCAATGTTGAGCAACTGCAAAGCATGCTCGACGACTCCCCGGTGCGTGCGGCCCAGGCGATTCTGATGGCGGCGAGAGAGGGCGTGGTCGACGCTCAGGCATTGCTGGGGCAAATCCTGCTGGAAGGGCGCGGCATCGCACGCGATGAAGCGCTGGCGCTGCGCTGGTTCCAGATCGCGGCCAATGGCGGGCACTTGATGGCACGCAACATGGCCGGGCGTTGCCTGGAGCATGGTTGGGGTTGCGCCGTCGATGAAGCAGCGGCGGCGCGGGAGTACCGCCTGGCGGCAGAGGCCGGGTTGGATTGGGGCCAGTACAACTACGCCAACCTGCTGGCCACCGGTCGTGGTGTCGCGCAAGACCCACCGCAAGCGCTGGGGTTTTATCGGCTGGCCGCAGAGCAGGGCCACGCCAAGTCGATGAACCTGTTGGGGCGTTATCTGGAAGATGGCGAGTATTGCCCAAGGGATCTGGAGGCGGCTGTCGAGTGGTATCGCCGCTCAGCCGAAGGCGGGGATTTTCGCGGGCAGTTCAGTTATGCGGCAGTGTTGGCCGATAGAGGCCAGGTCGAAGAGGCGTTGGCATGGTTGCGCAAGGCGTTGGTGGGCGGCAATTTGAAGTTTTTGCGGGTGGCGCATATCGCGCTATTGAATGCAGTGCAGCCTGAGATCAGGTGCTTGGCGAAGGATTTTGAGCATCGAGCAATTCTATTAAGCGATGAACGTCCTCGCGCAGAGGTTGCTGCACAAGCCTAAATCACCATGATTGAGGCTGATTCAATTTTAATCAGAAATTTCGCGATGTTGCGAATATAGGATGCATGGGCGCCGACACTAAAGTACTGACAGCTCACGTCCCCACGGCCTTGGCGCAAAAAGTCGATCAGATGGCGGCGCGAATGGATCGTCCGCGTGGCTTGCTTGTTAAGCAAGCCCTCGAAATCGGATCGCGGCGGCGTGCACAGTGCAGTCACTTTCCCGGGCACCTACGAGCTTATTGAGTCATCCGCGTATAGGTGAACGAGTTGAAGAGTTCGAGCCGCGAGACGTAAGAACACTATTGGTCGGCCCCTACGAAATGCGGTACGAAATTCAAACATCAACACTCTATATTCTGCGCTTGTGGCACGTCCGCTAAGACCGTTAATAGTAGGCATCCATAAAAAAACCCATGACATGTCATGGGTTTTTTGTGTGCGAAGTGCTTACACGTAGTAAGACTTCAACGGCGGGAACCCGTTGAACTCAACCGCGCTGTAGCTGGTGGTGTACGCACCGGTCGACAACCAGTACATCCGGTCACCAATTGCCAGGTTCAGCGGCAGGCCGTACTTGTAGTTTTCGTACATGATATCGGCGCTGTCGCAGGTCGGGCCGGCGATGACCACTTCTTCCATCTCGCCTTTCTTCTCGGTCCAGATCGGGAACTTGATGGCTTCGTCCATGGTTTCGATCAGGCCGGAGAATTTGCCCACATCGGTGTACACCCAACGCTCGACGGCAGTGCGCGATTTACGCGCCACCAATACCACTTCACTGACCAGGATACCGGCGTTGGCGATCAACGAACGGCCTGGTTCCAGGATGATTTCCGGCAGGTCGTCGCCGAAATCTTCCTTGAGGAAGCGGATGATTTCTTCGGCGTAGGTTTCCAGGCTGTTGGTACGGGTGATGTAGTTGGCCGGGAAGCCGCCGCCCATGTTGATCAGCTTCAGATGAATGCCGTCTTCTTCTTTCAGGCGTTCGAAGATCACTTTGACCTTGGCGATGGCTGCGTCCCACACGCTGATGTCGCGCTGTTGCGAGCCGACGTGGAACGAAATGCCGTAAGGCACCAGGCCCAGGTCGCGGGCCAGGATCAGCAGGTCCATGGCCATGTCGGTCTGGCAGCCGAATTTGCGCGACAGAGGCCAGTCAGCCGTGGTCGAGCCTTCGGTGAGGATACGCACATAAACTTTCGAACCCGGCGCGGCCTTGGCGATGTTGCGCAGGTCGGCTTCGGAGTCGGTGGAGAACAGGCGCACGCCCTTATCAAAGAAGTAGCGAATGTCTTTGGATTTCTTGATGGTGTTGCCGTAGCTGATACGGTCGGCGCTGACGCCACGGTCCATGACCTTGTCCAGCTCGTAGATCGAGGCGATGTCGAAGCTCGACCCCTTGTCTTTCAACAGGTCGATGATCTCGACGGCCGGGTTGGCCTTGACCGCGTAATAGACTTTGGCGAATTCGAAACCGGCGCGCAGGTCATCGTAGGCCTGGCTGATCATCGCGGTGTCGATCACCACGAACGGGGTTTCTTGCTTGTCGGCGAACGCCTTCATTTTGTCAAAAGTGGCGCGCGCGAAATAATCTTCGACGTTGATCGACATGCTGGGGACTCCTAAGGGCAAACTAAAATTAGCAATGGGTGCAAATGAACGTCCTCCGTATCCCCACTTTGGTTCGCCTACTTCCCAAGGCATGTCGCCGAAAGCAAAAAGGCCATGGGAATAAACGCTGCCCTTGGCCTTGCTGTCTCGTCGTCAGTACTTGAGCCGGATGGATCGTTTCCAGCATGGACGTTCGGCGCGAACTTTAGGACGTGAGGGGCTATAGATCAACTAAAAATGTCGCGTTTTTGCACGCGTTCGTCGCGCGACCTCGTGCAGCTACTTATGTAACCGACAGGTGTGACGGATTGATGTTCCCCGGATGGGGTAAATCAGGAGGATTTGCGGTGCCTTCATCGCAGGCAAGCCAGCTGCCACATTTGAATTGCATTCATCTGTTGGAATGCATTTCCCTGTGGGAGCCGGGCTTGCCCGCGATAGCGGTCTATCAGGCCAACGCTGTCTCGGCGGGCGAAACAATGCTGGTCTTACCGCCACGCGACTTACCAGAACTCAGGTACTCAGCAATCGACTCCTGAGTCACTTCACCCAGGAACACCCGCTCCGCATCCATCACCGGCAACCACGAACGGTTGAACTCGTACATGCGCGACAACAGGATGCGCAAATGCTCGTCATACGCCGCCGTGGCGTTGAATTCGCGCAGGTACTGGCCGCAGGTACCGGTCTGGCGGTGCAGGTCGCGACGTCGTACATAACCCAGCGCTTTGTTCTCGGCGCAGGTGACCACCACGTAGCGACGGTCGGTTTCGTCCATCAGCTCCAGCGCCTCGGCCACCGGGGTTTCCGGGCTCACCGACGGCGCGTTGTCCGCCGCGTCTTCGGCTTTCACCAGCAGCAGGCGCTTGAGGGTGCTGTCCTGACCGACGAAGCTGCTCACGAACTCATCAGCCGGATGCGCCAGCAAGGTGTCCGGGTGGTCGATCTGCAGCAGCTTGCCGGCACGGAAGATCGCAATCTTGTCACCCAGCTTGATCGCTTCGTCGATGTCGTGGCTGACCATGATCACGGTCTTGTTCAGCGCGCGCTGCATCTCGAAGAACTCGTTCTGGATCATCTCGCGGTTGATCGGGTCGACCGCGCCGAACGGTTCGTCCATCAATAGCAGTGGCGCATCGGCCGCCAGCGCGCGGATCACACCGATACGCTGTTGCTGGCCGCCCGACAGTTCACGCGGGTAGCGATGCAGGTACTGCTTGGGCTCCAACTTGATCATGCTCATCAACTCGCGGGCGCGGTCGTGGCATTTCTGCTTGTCCCAGCCGAGCAGCTTTGGCACGACCACGATGTTTTCCTCGATGGTCATGTTCGGGAACAGGCCGATCTGCTGGATCACATAACCGATGTTGCGGCGCAGGGTCACTTCGTCGAGGTCGGTGGTGTCTTCGCCGTTGATCAGGATCTTGCCCGAGGTGGGCTTGATCAGGCGGTTGATCATTTTCAGCGTGGTGCTCTTGCCGCAACCCGACGGGCCGAGGAATACGCAAATTTCGCCTTCGTTGACGGTCAGGCTTACGTCGTTCACGGCAGAGACTGTTTTGCCGTTGCTTTGAAAAGTCTTGGTCAGGTTTTGAAGTTCGATCATTTGAGCAGTCCTTTTGGAGTCAGCGAGCGTTGCAGCCATTGCAGAAGCAGGTCGGCGAAGATGGCCAGAAGACTGACCAGTACGGCGCCAACGATCAGCATCGACATGTCGCTGCGGCTGATGGAAGCCAGAATAAGTACACCCAGGCCACCGGCGCCGATGGTGGCGGCGATGGTCATCACACCAATGTTCATCACCACGGCGGTGCGCACACCGGCGAGGATCACCGGCACGGCGATGGGCAGTTCGACCATGCGCAGGCGCTGGCCGAAGGTCATGCCGATACCCCGCGCGGCTTCGCGAATACCCGGATCAACCCCGGTCAACGCCAAGTAGGTGTTACGCATGATCGGCAGCAGGGAATAGAGGAATACCGCAGTAATCGCCGGCATCGGGCCCAGGCCCTGGCCGAACTTGGAGTAGAACGGCAGCAGCAGGCCGAACAGGGCGATGGACGGCACCGTCAGCAGTACCGTGGCGCTGGCTTGCAGCGGGCCGGCCAGGGTCGGGAAGCGCGTCATCAGCACGCCGAGCGGTACGCCGACGACGATTGCCAGGATGACGGCAATGCCGACCAACGTGATGTGCTGCCAGGTCAGATGCAGGACAAGTGCCCAATCAAGATGGGAAAAGGCGTTCAGGAATTCCATGTCTTCTCCTCTTATTGATTGATCGGATGTTGGCGCAGGAAATCTGCAGCGACAGCGGACGGGCTTTCGTGGTCGACGTCGACCCGTGCGTTCAGTTGGCGCATGGTTGCGTCGTCGAACAGCGCGGCAAGAGGTTTGAGGTCAGCTTCCAGCTGCGGGTGGGCGTCCAGATAAACCTGGCGCACTACCGGTGCGGCGGTGTAGTCCGGGAAGTAGTGCTTGTCGTCATCCAGCAGCTTCAACTTGAAGGCATCCAGGCGACCGTCGGTGGTGTAGACCAGACCGGCAAACACCTGGCCATTACGCAGCGCGGTGTAGACCAAGCCGGCGTCCATCTGCCGGGTGTTTTTGCGCGTGAGGTTCATGTCATACAGCTTGACCATGCCGGCCATGCCGTCGGAACGGTTGGCGAACTCGGTGTCCAGGGCCACCAGGCGCGTGCCTGTGTTTTTTTCCGCCAGGGCTTGGGTCAGGTCGCTGATACTGTTGATCTGCGGGAATTCCTTGGCCACGTTTTCTGGCAGCGCCAATGCGTAGGTGTTGCTGAATTTCGACGGCGACAGCCAGACCAGGCCTTTCTTTGCGTCGAGTTCTTTCACCCGTGCGTAGGACTGCTCGTTGTCGAGCTTCTCGTCTACATGGTTGTAATTCACCAGCGACACCCCGGTGTATTCCCAGAGCATATCCAGTTGCCCGCTTTCCTGGGCACTGCGTGCCAGGTTACTGCCCAGGCCGCCGGTCACACGGGTGTCGTAACCCTTGGTGCGCAGGTACTGGGCGGTGATTTCGGCAAGCAGGGTCTGTTCGGTGAACACCCGGGCGCCGATGCGGATGACCGGTTTTTCGGCGGCTTGCGCAATGCCTGCAAACAGCAGGACGCAGCTTAATATCAACGTCAGTTTTTTCATGTGATTTCCTTTGCCAAGCCTTAAGACGGACGCAACCCGCGTTCCAGCCAGAGGCGGCTGGCCATGGTCACCAGACCGTCGAGCAGCAATGCCAGCAACGCGGTGCACGCGGCGCCGAGCAGCAATTGCGGCTGATTGTTCAAGGCGATGCCGGGGAAAATCAGACTGCCCAGGCTGTTGGCGCCGATCAGGAACGCCAGCGGTGCGGTGCCGACGTTGATCGCCAGGGCCACGCGCACACCGCCGATGATGATCGGCACGGCGTTGGGCAACTCCACGCGAAACAGCACCTGGCGCGGCGTCATGCCGATGCCGGTGGCGGCTTCTTTCAGCGAGCCTTGAACGTTTTTGAGGCCTTCGTAGGTGTTGCGCACAATGGGCAGCAACGAGGCGAGGAACAACGCGAAGATGGCCGGGCCACTGCCGATGCCGAGGACGCCGAGGGCGATGGCCAGTACGGCCAGGGGAGGGACGGTGTTGCCGATGTTGAAGATCTGCATGAAGCGTTCTGCGCGCCCGACCATGTTCGGTCGGCTGAGCAGGATACCGGCGGGGATCCCTACAACGAGGGCTGCCAGCATGGAGACAAAAACGAGGATCAGGTGTGCTTGCAGGTAAAACAACAAATCGTCGCGGTACAGTTCGATCGTGTTGATGCCGATCCAGTGGACCAGCAGGGCCAGGAGAGCGACGACAACCGCTCCACCTATCAGCCCTTTGCCATAGCGAATAGCCACAGGCGGACTCCTTTTTTCTTTTGTCGGCGAACACATTTCTTCGTGGCATGCCATTGCTGGCTGCCTCTGAATGTGGTCGCGAAAAGCAGCTCGCCAATGCCGGTAAGACGGCATGAGGTCAAGCCATGAGCGCAGCCTCGTCAGGCTAACTTGCTGATTTATCAGCCCCTGTTCCGAGTGCGATAGCAGGGGAGTGGACGTCTCTACCTTTTAAAAGGTTCCACACTTGGCTGCATTTAGCCACCCTCAATGGGCTGAACGGTGGTCCGGCTCCCTGGGTTTGCGCTATACTCGCCGCCCTTTTTTGACTCACCTGCCAGGCGATTTCCCATGACCCACCAGGCCGCCGAAGTCGCGAAACGCCGCACTTTCGCCATTATTTCCCACCCCGATGCCGGTAAAACCACCATCACCGAGAAGCTCCTGCTGATGGGCAAGGCAATCGCGGTGGCCGGCACGGTGAAATCCCGCAAATCCGACCGCCATGCCACCTCCGACTGGATGGAAATGGAAAAACAACGGGGTATTTCCATTACCACGTCGGTCATGCAGTTTCCGTATCGCGACCACATGGTCAACCTGCTCGACACCCCGGGCCACGAAGACTTCTCCGAAGACACCTACCGCACCCTGACTGCAGTGGACTCGGCCTTGATGGTCCTCGACGGCGGTAAGGGCGTTGAGCCACGTACCATCGCGCTGATGGACGTTTGCCGCCTGCGCGACACGCCCATCGTCAGCTTTATCAACAAACTCGACCGCGATATCCGCGACCCGATCGAGTTGCTCGATGAGATCGAAGCGGTCCTGAAGATCAAGGCCGCGCCGATCACTTGGCCGATTGGTTGCTACCGCGACTTCAAGGGTGTCTACCACCTGGCCGACGACTACATCATTGTCTACACCGCCGGCCACGGTCACGAGCGCACCGACGTCAAGATCATCGAGAAACTCGACTCCGACGAAGCCCGCGACCACCTGGGTGACGAGTACGACCGCTTCGTCGACCAGCTGGAACTGGTGCAGGGCGCCTGCCACGAGTTCAACCAGCAAGAGTTCCTCGACGGCCAACTGACGCCGGTGTTTTTCGGTACCGCACTGGGCAACTTCGGTGTCGACCACGTGCTGGATGCCGTCGTGAACTGGGCCCCCAAGCCTCTGGCCCGGGTTGCCAACGAGCGCACCGTGGAACCGGTCGAAGAGAAATTCACCGGCTTCGTGTTCAAGATCCAGGCGAACATGGACCCCAAGCACCGCGACCGTATCGCCTTCATGCGTATCTGCTCGGGCAAATACGAAAAAGGTATGAAGATGCGCCACGTGCGCACCGGCAAGGACGTGCGCATCGGCGACGCCCTGACGTTCTTCTCCTCCGAGCGCGAGCAACTGGAAGAGGCGTTTGCCGGCGACATCATCGGCTTGCACAACCACGGCACCATCCAGATCGGCGACACCTTCACCGAAGGCGAAGCGCTGGGCTTCACTGGTATCCCGCACTTCGCCCCGGAACTGTTCCGCCGCGTACGCCTGCGTGACCCGCTCAAATCCAAGCAACTGCGCCAAGGCTTGCAGCAGTTGGCGGAAGAGGGCGCCACCCAGGTGTTCTTCCCCGAGCGCAGCAACGACATCATCCTCGGCGCCGTCGGTGTTCTGCAGTTCGATGTGGTCGCCAGCCGTTTGAAAGAGGAATACAAGGTCGAATGCTCTTACGAGCCGATCACCGTGTACTCCGCGCGCTGGATCGATTGCAGTGATAAGAAGAAGTTGGAAGAGTTCTCCAACAAGGCTGTGGAAAACCTTGCGATCGACGGCGGTGGTCACCTGACCTACTTGGCGCCGACGCGGGTGAACCTGGCGTTGATGGAAGAGCGCTGGCCGGATGTGAAATTCCGCGCGACCCGCGAGCATCACTAAAAACCGATGCGGGCCATACGCTACGTATGGCCCGTCTTGGAGTGTTTCGTATCAGCGACAGCTACGCAAACGACTCAGGCTGGCATTCAACTGACTATCGTTTAGTTGGAAAGTAACTGTCGGTCTTTGCCTCATTGATAAAACGGTCGTATTCGGGGCGTGAGATAAAGCCGTTAGCATCTTTGTCTGCAGCCTTAAAGGCAACGTCATCAAATTCTGACTTGTTCGAGTAACCCAATTCGGTTGCTGTTTTAACGTAGCGGTCATCCATATATAAGTTCCATTCCTGTCTTGAAAGTTGTCCATCTTTATTTCGATCGGAATAGTCCCAGTTGTCATTGTAAATCGTGTTGTAGAGGCCTCCGCAAGCGGTGGTATTCACAAAGACGGCGATGAGTGCACAGGCGACAAGGATAGGCTTCACTTTGTTTTTCTCGATAGGAGTTCGTGGAGCTAAGACTTTAGTAATGGGTGTTCGCTAGATGCAATAAACTCGTTGAATAGTTAAAACTTTCAGAATCGTCCTACGGGTGGGATGGAAATGGTTGTGTGCGTAACCTCTACAGCAGGCCGGGTGGCGCATGGCCTCAATTGCGAAAACCCTGATGCGCGACTAGGTTGATAAAGGGGCCTGAAACAGTTCACCCATCGACTGAAAAGGAGGCCGTCGTGCCGAGAATTCAACGTGCTACCCAACTGGTGCTGCTGGCAACCTTGGGCGTAGCCAACGCCTGGGCGCACACCCCAGTGCCGGTCTCTGGCCTGCTATTCGCGGATGCGGGAACGCCCCAGTGGAAAGACACGGGCCCAGTCACCAAGAAAAAGCAGAACGAGGTCAATTCCGGCAGTTGGCAACCACAAGCCCAACCTGCTCCCAAGGAGGACGCAGAAAACCCCTACAACGAAGGTGAAGACAGCGAAACCTACGATGACGGCGACACCTGAAGCCTGGCGCAAACCGGGCATTGGGACTAGCTTCTTACTGGGCGACGGTAAACAGCTGTCGTGCAGGATTCATCTACTGACTGGACGGAAATCGACCATGAGTATTTTTCAACGAGTTGTGCTGTTGCTAAAGGTGTTGGTGCTGTTGTCGTTGGGGATGTCGACGGCCTGGGCGCATAACCCGGCGCAGGGCAGCCAGGCGGGCTTTTCGGCGGTGCAGACGACGCAGGGGAAAGGGTTGCAGTTGGCCAAGTCTGAATCCGAAGCGGGTGACGAAGATCAGGGTGGCTCCAAGGACGATGACGACCAGCAAGTCCCGCCAGACGACGATGACACGCAAGGTGACAGCGATACCTGAGTCGCCGTAGAAAAAAGCCCTTCCCGCCAGGGTTATGCGCCACCTGATCGGAAGGGCTTTCGACAACCAAACTCACCCCACGCGTGAATCAACCGATTTCTTTGAAATGGTCGTTGCTCAGGATGTGTTCAATTGAAAGCCCTGGCTCTGGGATATAGTCGGCGCCCTTTGCGGCAGTAAACTTAATATCCTTACTGCCCTTTGTAATACTCCGCTCACCTGCAGTTTGGGTCGAGGTGGTGTAAACGGTACTGCGCATTTTCATATAGCCGCCCAGATCATTTTTGATCGTTGCGAGCCGTTCTTCTATCTGCTCGGGCGTGAGGTTGAGTTTCTTTTCCAAGCGAACGCCCCAGCGCGTCAGGCATGTTTCCGCAAAGTGGCGAACAAGCTGGCCGGGTTCTGCATAAACCTTTGCACCTTCGTTCCCATTGGCGGCAGCATTACCCACTAAAGTCGCATGGCGGCCGGGCATGGGGTAAATATGAACCTGGGTAGTTTTATCACATTCTGGAACAACACAGGCGAACCCCAGGGAGCGCTCATCTCTGGCGTAAAACGCCACATACTCTTTGACGTTGCTACCGAGTCTTACCCTGCTGTCCTGGAAGTTCAGCAGCCCGGGAACAGGGTCCACAGCAAAAATGTTGACAGGCACATTTTTTAAGGCGCTGTCATTCAGCATGGCATTGGCCAGCATATGGCAGCTGATCCCGCCGCGGCTCCAACCGACCAGATTCACTTGGGTCGGAATAATGCCGTCTTTTCGAAAGGTCTTGATGATTTGTTGTTGCAGCTGTTGCTGCGTCACTTTGCGCGTACCGTAATCGTACGTGCGCCAATACCAACTGCCTGTGACGTTGACTTCTTCAATGGGGACGCCGGCGTTCTGCAGTTGGTTTTAGTTTTCCTCGGTCAGTTTTAAGCGCTGCCACAAAACCGTTCCCTTCATGATGTTGACAGCGTGTGCCACATTTTCTTCCCAACCGGAACCCAGGGCTGTTCCCTTTAGCTGAAGGTAGTTACCTGACGCAGTGAACATCTCGTCTGCTTGCAAGTTTCCGCTGCCGGGGCCGTCAATGACGATCCATTCGGCAAACTCCTTACTGAGGCTTTGGGTATTTTGCGCCAAGGTAGAAATGAGTTCGCCATTCCAATAATTGGCGTTGCTATCATCAAATTTAGTTGAGCCGGTGCCGCAGAAAAAAACCGTAAAAGTTGTCATGAGTACATACCCTTCCGTTGGATAAAGGTCGTGCGCTCATGAAAGGTTAAACAGGTCGTGCTGGCTACTGTGAGAACTCACAGGTGATTAGATTGCTTTCGAATACTTAATGGGGTTTGTTAACAGAAAGCACTCGGTGATAAGCCGAAAAAAAGCCCCTCCCAACAGGCTGATGCGCAACCTGATGGGAAGGGCTTATAGAACACACTTAATGCCCTGGGTTGACCCCCAAGGCATCTTTTATCGGTCAGGCCACAAACTGCTCCGCATAGTGGCAAGCCACCTGACGGTTATCCAAGGCACGCAACTGCGGCTCCTCGCTGCTGCACCGCGTGGTCGCATACGGGCAGCGCTTGTGGAACGCGCAGCCAGGTGGCGGGTTCAGCGGGTTGGGCAGTTCGCCGACGATTTTGATCTTCGGCTTGTTCGGGTCCGGGTGGATGGTCGGGGTGGCCGACAGCAGCGCCTGGGTGTACGGGTGCAGAGGGCGGGCGTAGATGTCGTCCTTGGGGCCGACTTCCACCGGGCGGCCGAGGTACATCACCATCACGTCGTCGGCGACGTGTTGCACCACCGCCAGGTTGTGGGAGATGAACACGTAGGCGGTGTTGAATTCCTGCTGCAGGTCCATGAACAGGTTGAGCACCTGGGCCTGGATCGACACGTCCAGCGCCGAGGTCGGTTCATCCGCCACCAGCACTTTGGGTTGCAGCATCATGGCGCGGGCCAATGCGATGCGCTGACGCTGGCCACCGGAGAACATGTGCGGGTAGCGCTGATAGTGCTCAGGGCGCAGGCCCACTTGCTTCATCATCGCCTGGACTTTCTCGCGGCGTTCAGCGGCGGACAGATTAGTGTTGATCAGCAGCGGCTCGCCGAGTTGATCACCGACTTTCTGGCGCGGGTTCAACGACGCGTACGGGCTCTGGAACACCATCTGCACGTCTTTGCGTAATTGCTTGCGCTGGGCCTTGTTGGCGCCGGCGACTTCCTGGCCGGCGATTTTCAGCGAGCCTGACGACGGTTCTTCAATCAGCGTCAGGGCGCGGGCCAGGGTGGATTTGCCGCAACCGGATTCGCCAACGACCGCCAGGGTCTTGCCGGCTTCCAGCTCAAACGACACACCATTAAGCGCGCGTACCAGCGCGTGGCCCTTGAACAGGCCACGGGACACTTCGTAGTGACGGGTCAGGTCGCGGGCGGTAAGAACGACGGCCATTACGCCACCTCCTGGTTCAAGGGGTAGAAGCAGCGCGCAAGGCTGTTGCTTTTCGGGTCAAGGCCAGGCCGCTGGGCACGGCAGGATTCCTGCACATACGGGCAGCGCGGCGACAACAGGCAACCCTGCGGCCGGTCATAACGACCGGGAACAATCCCCGGCAGCGTGGCCAGGCGCGTGGCGCCCAGGCTGTGCTCCGGGATTGCCTTGAGCAGCGCTTCGCTGTACGGGTGCGCCGGGATGTCGAACAACTGCGGCACCTGGCCGACTTCCACGGCTTGGCCAGCGTACATCACGCACACACGCTGGGCGGTTTCGGCCACCACGGCGAGGTCGTGGGTGATCAGCACCAGGCCCATGTTCTGCTCTTTCTGCAGGGCCAGCAGCAGCTCCATGATCTGCGCCTGGATGGTCACGTCCAAGGCCGTGGTCGGTTCGTCGGCGATCAGCAGTTTCGGCTCGCCGGCAATCGCCATGGCGATGGCCACACGTTGGCTCATACCGCCGGACAGTTGGTGCGGGTAGGCATCCATACGGCTGGCGGCGCCTGGGATTTCAACTTTTTCGAGCAGCTCGATAGCGCGTTTACGTGCTTGTCTGCCGGACATTTTCAGGTGCAGGCGCAGCACTTCTTCAATCTGGAAACCCACGGTGTAGCTGGGGTTCAGAGCGGTCATCGGGTCCTGGAACACCATCGCCAGGTCTTTGCCGACGATCTGGCGGCGCTGACGGTTACTCAGCTTGAGCATGTCCTTGCCGTCGAAGTTCAGCGCGTCGGCGGTGACGATCCCGGGGTGCTCGATCAGGCCCATCAGCGCCATCATGGTCACGGATTTACCCGAGCCCGACTCGCCAACGATCGCCAGTACTTCGCCTTTGTCGACGCAAATGTCGAGGCCATCGACCACCGGCACGGCGGTCTTGTCGCCGAAGCGCACATTGAGATTCTTGATTTCTAACAGTGACATGGGAATCTCCTCAGGCGGCGTTCTTGAGTTTCGGGTCCAGCGCATCGCGCAGGCCGTCACCCATCAAGTTGATTGCCAGCACGCTGAGCAAAATGGTCAGACCCGGCAGGCTCACGACCCACCAGGCGCGTTCGATGTAGTCACGGGCCGAAGCCAGCATGGTGCCCCACTCAGGGGTTGGCGGTTGTACGCCAAGGCCAAGGAAGCCCAGGGCCGCGGCATCGAGAATCGCCGAAGAGAAGCTCAAAGTGGCCTGTACGATCAGCGGCGCCATGCAGTTAGGCAGCACGGTGATGAACATCAGGCGTGGCAGGCCGGCGCCGGCGAGGCGGGCGGCCGTCACGTAGTCGCGGTTCAGTTCGCCCATCACTGCAGCACGGGTCAGACGCACATAGGATGGCAACGACACGATGGCGATAGCGATCACGGTGTTGATCAGGCCAGGGCCGAGGATCGCGACAATGGCGACAGCCAGCAGCAGCGACGGCAGGGCCAGCATGATGTCCATCAAGCGCATGATGGTTGGGCCAAGCAGGCGCGGGAAGAAGCCAGCGAACAGGCCTAGCAGGATGCCTGGAATCAGCGACATCACCACCGACGACAAGCCGATCAGCAAGGACAGGCGCGAACCCTGGATCAGGCGCGAAAGCAGGTCACGGCCCAGCTCGTCGGTACCGAGCAGGAACTGGATTTGCCCGCCTTCCAGCCACGACGGCGGGGTCAGCAGGAAATCGCGGTATTGCTCGCTGGGGTTATGCGGCGCAACCCACGGGGCGAAGATCGCGCAAAACACGATGAGGGTCATGAATAGCAGGCCGGCAACCGCACCTTTGTTCTTGGAGAAGGCTTGCCAGAATTCTTTGTAAGGGGACGGGTACAGCAGGCTTTGATCGACTGCTACCGCTTGTGTAGATGGGGTCATGGTCATGATCTCAGCGCTGGTGACGGATGCGTGGGTTAGCGAAGCCGTAGAGGATATCCACCACGAAGTTCACCAGGATCACCAGGCAGGCGATCAGCAGGATGCCGTTTTGCACCACCGGGTAGTCTCGCGCGCCAATGGCTTCGATCAGCCATTTGCCGATGCCGGGCCACGAGAAAATGGTTTCGGTCAGGACCGCACCGGCCAGCAGGGTGCCGACTTGCAGGCCGACCACGGTGAGTACTGGGATCAGCGCGTTACGCAGGCCGTGTACGAACACCACGCGCGCCGGCGACAGGCCTTTGGCCTTGGCAGTGCGGATGTAGTCTTCGCGCAGTACTTCGAGCATCGATGAACGGGTCATCCGGGCGATCACCGCCAGCGGGATGGTGCCGAGCACGATGGCCGGCAGGATCAGGTGGTGCAAGGCATCCCAGAAAGCGTCCGGCTCGTCAGCCAGCAAGGTGTCGATCAGCATAAAGCCGGTGCGTGGCTCGATGTCATAGAGCAGGTCGATACGCCCGGAAACCGGGGTCCAGCCCAGGCTTACCGAGAAGAACATGATCAGGATCAGGCCCCACCAGAAGATCGGCATCGAATATCCCGCGAGGGAGATGCCCATCACCCCATGGTCGAACAGGGATCCTCGTTTCAAGGCCGCGATCACCCCGGCCAACAGGCCCAGGATACCGGCGAACAACAGGGCGGCCATGGACAGTTCCAGGGTCGCGGGGAAGAGGGCGGTGAATTCGGTCCACACGCTGGTGCGGGTGCGCAGGGATTCACCGAGGTCGCCCTGGGCGAGCTTGCCTACGTAGTCAAAATATTGCGCGTACAGCGGCTTGTTAAGGCCGAGGCGTTCCATTGCCTGTGCGTGCATCTCTGGGTCGACTCGTCGTTCGCCCATCATGACTTCGACAGGGTCGCCGGGGATCATGCGAATCAACGCAAACGTCAGCAACGTGATGCCGAAAAACGTGGGGATCAATAACCCCAATCGGCGGGCAATAAAGCTAAACATCTTGTTGTGTACCTCAATCAGCCGGTTAGGCAGGTTCGGCACCGTCAATGTCGACGGTGCCGAGCGTCTCTTATTACTTCACCTGGGTGGTGGCGAAGTTATTTGTAGTCAGAGGGCTTTGGGTAAAGCCTTCGACGTTTTTGCGCATGGCGGTGAACATTTTCGGGTAAGCCATGGGAATCCAGGGTTGATCCTTCTCGAAAACGTCCATGGCTTGTTCGTAGAGTGCAGCCCGTTTCGAGGGTTCCTCGATGGCGCGTGCCTTATCGATCAAGTCTTGAAACTCTTTGTTACACCAGCGGGCGTAGTTTTCGCCGTTTTTGGCTGCATCGCAACTCAGGTTTGGCGTGAGGAAGTTATCCGGGTCACCGTTATCCCCTGCCCAGCCAGCCGACACCATGTCGTGCTCGCCGTTTTTTGCGCGCTTGAGCATTTCGCCCCATTCCATGACTCTGATATTGACCTTCAGGCCAATCTGCGCCAGATCCGCCTGCATGCGCTGGGCGCCGAGCATTGGGTTAGGGTTGGTCGGGCCACCGCCGTTACGGGTGAACAGGGTGAACTCGGTGCCTTCCGGTACGCCGGCTTCCTTGAGCAGGGCGCGGGCTTTGTCCAGGTCGCGCGGTGGGTTCTTCAGCTTGTCGCTGAAACCCAGCAGCGTCGGTGGATACGGGCCAGTGGCGTCGATGGCGTTGCCTTTGCCATACAGGGATTCGTTGTAGCCTTTCTTGTCGAACGCGATGTTGATCGCGTGACGCACCCGCGCGTCGCTCATGTACTTGTGGGTGGTGTTCATGGCGGTGTAGCTGGTGGTCATGGCCGCCAGTTCCGCGACTTTCAGGTTTGGATCAGCCTTGGCGCTCGGCACGTCATCGGGCTTGGGATACAGCGCGATCTGGCATTCGTTGGCCTTGAGCTTTTGCAGGCGCACGTTGCTGTCGGTAGTGATGGCCAGGATCAACGGGTCAGCTGGCGGCTTGCCACGGAAGTAATCCGGGTTGGCCTTGAAGCGCACTTGGGCGTCCTTGGCGTAGCGGGTGAAGATGAACGGGCCGGTGCCGATCGGCTTGGCGTTCAGGTCATCGGTCTTGCCGGACTTGAGCAACTGGTCGGCGTATTCGGCGGAGTGGATCGAGGAAAACGCCATGGCCAGGTCGGCCAGGAACGGTGCTTCAGGACGGGTCAGGGTGAAGACAACGGTGTGGTCGTCGGTCTTCGTTACGCTCTTGAGCAGTTCCTTGAAACCCATGCTTTCAAAGTACGGGTAGCCCACAGCGGACTTGTTATGCCAAGGGTGGTTCGGGTCCAGCTGGCGCTGGAAGCTCCAAAGCACGTCGTCGGCATTCATGTTGCGCGTGGGTTTGAAGTAGTCGGTGGTGTGGAACTTGATGTCGTCACGCAGGTGAAAGGTGTAGGTCAGGCCATCGACGCTGATTTCCGGCAGGGCCTTGGCCAGTGCAGGAATCACTTCGGTGGTGCCGGGCTTGAAGTCCACCAGGCGGTTGAACATGGTTTCGGCAGCGGCGTCAGCGGTGACGGCCGTGGTGTACAGGACCGGGTCGAAACCCTCCGGGCTGGCTTCGGTGCAGACCACCAGCGGTTTGGCCGAAACGCCGATCGCGACGCTCAACAGCGCAGCGGCAATGGCAGCTTGTAGCGGGAGCATTTTCATTCAGAGGCCTCTGCAATCGATTGAACCAGACAAGCGTAGACGGCGGGTTCGTCATGAACCCGCCGTCTACCTGGCGCTAATTAAAGGATGTTGAACGGGATGGTAGTGACCAGGCGGAACTCACGGATGTTGCCGTCAGCCTGTTGGGCGCTGGCACGGTGAGTGACGTAGGTGCCACGGATGGTGGTGGCTTTCAGAGGGCCGCTCTGGATAGCGTAGGAAGTACCTACGCCGTATTCCTGGTGCTTCTCGCCGTCTTGGGACTGAATACCGTTGTAAGCGAAGCCTTTCACGCCGCCGTCGCCGGTGTAGTGAGTACCATCAATGCCCCAGCCGCGAGCCGAGTAGATGTTGAACTTCAGGCCTGGCACGCCGTATTCAGCCATGTTGAGGCCGTAGGCAACCTGGAAGGACTTCTCGTTCGGACCGTTAAAGTCAGAGGTCAGGGAGTTGGCCAGGTAGATGCCGTTGGTTTCGTGCAGGTAGTCGAAGTACTCGTTACCGTTAACGGCCTGGTAGGAGAAGGTCAGGCTGTGGGCTTGGTGAGTCAGGCCCAGAGACAACGAGTAAGTGTCGTTGTCGATTTTGCCCATCTTCTTGCTGCCGGTGTCGGTGGTTTTGTAGTAGTTCAAGCCGGTGGTCAGTGCCAGAGTCTGGGCATCACCCAGTTCGTGGGTAGCGCCGAAGTAGTACTGGTTCCAGAAGTCTTCGACGTTAGCGGCAAAAACGCTGGTTTTCAGGCTTTTGAACGGCTGGTAGTTGAAGCCCAGGGTTTTGACCTTGTCGGTTTCCTGGCCATTGCCGTACTCGGAGCGGAATTTCGACAGGCTCTGTTCGGTACGTGGCGAAACGCGGTCAAAGATACCGCCCTGGAATGACAGGTTGCTGAGTTCCTGGCTGTCGAACGACACACCTTCAAAGCTTGAAGGCAGTGCACGGTTACCGATGGTGTCGACAATGCCGCTGCTGAAGTTCTGGCGACCGGCGGTCAAGGTGGTGTTCGAGACACGGAACTTCACGTTGGCCAGGCCCAGTTTGCTCCACTGGCCGACGGCATCGCCGTCGGAGTCAGCCAGCGTACGGTTGGAACCGCCCTTGATGTCACGCTTGCTGCGGTCCAGGGCCACAACGTTGTAAGCCGCCACTTCGGTCGCCACGCCCACGGTGCCTTGGGTGAAGCCCGAGGAGTAGTTAAGGATGGTGCCTTGCAGCCAGTTCGTACGGTTCGCGTCGGTTTCTGTCACGCCGTGCTTCTTGTAAGAGAAGCGCTGGCCACGGAATTTACGCTCGCTGGAGAACCAGTTACGGGTAGTACCGCCCAGACTTTGACCGTCGACAAAGCCTTTGGCCTCGCTTTGGGCGCTGGTGCCGGCCAATGTGGTAGGAACGAAGTCCTGGCTTTGAGGTTCAGCGAAGGCGGTTGCCGTGATGCTGCTGATGGCCAAGGCCAGAAGCGCTTTGCTGCTCAGTTTCATGGGTGAAGCTCCTTTGGTTCTCTTTTTAATGCCGGTCTTTTTAGGTGAACCGGCTATTGGGTGTGTAACTCGTTCAAGCCTTGCAAACGTTTGCCGTAGGAAATTTCCCAACAAAAGGCTGCACGTTTGCCAGGGAGCTAACTTCGCTCCCTGCAAATCCGGTTATTTTCTTATGGGGTGATACTGACGCCCGAGAACACGTTGCGGCCGAAGGGGCTGACTTTGAACCCTTCAACTTTGGCGCTTAACGGCTGGTTGACCGTCGAGTGGGCGACTGGCGTGATCGGCACCTGTGTTTTAAGCAGTTGCTGCGCCTGTTTGTACAGAACAGTCCTTTGTTCGCGGTCGGTGACGACCTTGGCTTGCTTGATCAGCTTGTCGTACGCCGGGTCACACCACATGGAGTAGTTGTTCCCGCCGATGGCGTCGCAGCTATACAGGGTGCCCAACCAGTTGTCCGGGTCACCGTTGTCGCCGGTCCAGCCGATCAGGCTGATATCGTGCTCACCGTTCTTGGTGCGCTTGATGTATTCGCCCCACTCGTAGCTGACGATCTTGACCTTGAGGCCGATCTTGGCCCAGTCGCTTTGCAGCATCTCGGCCATCAGTTTGGCGTTGGGGTTGTACGGCCGTTGCACCGGCATCGCCCACAGGGTGATCTCGGTGCCTTCCTTCACGCCGGCAGCCTTGAGCAGTGCCTTGGCTTTTTCCGGGTCGTAGGCGGCGTCCTTGATGGTGTCGTCGTAGGACCACTGGGTCGGCGGCATGGCGTTGACCGCCAGCTGACCGGCGCCCTGGTACACGGCGTTGAGGATGCTCTGCTTGTTCACCGCCATGTCCAGCGCCTGGCGCACTTCGAGCTGGTCGAAGGGTTTGTGGCGCACGTTGTAGGCGATGTAGCCGAGGTTGAAGCCCGGCTTGGTCAGCAATTGCAGATTCGGGTCGGCCTTGAGAGCGTCGACGTCGGCCGGGCGCGGATGCAGGGTGATCTGGCATTCGCCGGCCTTGAGCTTCTGTACCCGCACCGATGCGTCGGTGTTGATCGCAAAAATCAGCTGGTCGAGCTTCACGCGGCTCGGGTCCCAGTACTGTTTGTTGCCCACATAACGAATCTGCGAGTCTTTCTGGTAGCGCTGGAACACAAACGGGCCAGTGCCGATCGGCTTCTGGTTGATGTCGCTCGGTTTGCCTTCTTTAAGCAGCTGCTCGGCGTACTCGGCCGACAGAATCGAGGCAAAGCTCATGGCGATGTTTTGTACGAACGCGGCGTCGACCGTGTTCAGGGTCATCACCACGGTGTAAGGGTCGGTTTTCTCGACCTTGGCAATGTTCTTGTTCAGGCTCATCCCGGTGAAGTACGGGAACTCGGTGGGGTAGGCCTTGCGAAACGGGTATTCAGGGTCAAGCATACGGTTGAAGGTGAACAGCACGTCGTCGGCGTTGAAGTCGCGCGTCGGCTTGAACTCCTTGTTGCTGTGGAACTTCACCCCTTCACGCAGGTGGAAGGTGTAAGTCAGGCCGTCTTCGGAAATATCCCACTTGGTTGCCAGCCCAGGTACCACATTGGTTGAGCCCTTTTCGAATTCAACCAAGCGGTTGTACAGCGGCTCGGCGGCATCGTTGTCGGTGGCGGTGGTGTATTGCGCGGTGTCAAACCCTGCCGGACTGCCTTCAGAGCAGAACACCAGGCTCTTCTTGTCGGCGGCTTGGCCCATCGTAGCCACAGCCAGCAGGCTGGTGCCAAAAATTGCGGATAGAACGGTGGTATGGCGCATGACGATCCCAATCCTTGTTTGTTGTTGTCATCAGCGAGCAATCACCCAGGCTTTTGCCTGGGAGACATCACTGATCCCACACACAGCAAGTGCCTTTCCGTGCTTGGTGCTTCTGCTGTCCTACGACGTTATGGGTCTCGGACTTCGCAGTAAATACGCCAAAACGGATTGACCTTGTAGGTAACGGATGCACAGGTCGCGGCTCATTGCTGTAGGACGGCAACGTTTCGGATGTGGTCTGTTTCCTATGGTCCAGGCGGATGCAATAACGGCGACGTTATGACGCGTCGCCGTTACTAATCCTTACTTGCCGCTTACGCTCACGCCGTAGAAGGAGTTCAAGCCAAACGGGCTGATCTTGAAGTCCTGCACGGTGTTGCGCATGGGTTGATACACCGTCGAGTGCGCGATAGGTGTCAACGGGACTGCATCTTTGAGGATATGTTGCGCCTGCTTGTACAGCTCGGTGCGTTTGGCGACATCCGATGTGGCCTTGGCATCTTTCACGAGGCCATCGAATTTTTTGTCACACCATTTGGAGAAGTTGTTACCGGCCAGCGAGTCGCAACCGAACATTACGTTCAGCCAGTTGTCCGGGTCACCATTGTCGCCGCTCCAGCCAATCAGCATGGCCTGGTTCTCGCCGCCTTTGGCGCGCTTGACGTACTCGCCCCACTCGTAGCTGACGATGTTGACCTTCAGGCCGATCTGTTTCCAGTCGTTCTGCAGCATCTCAGCCATCAGCTTGGCGTTCGGGTTGTACGGACGCTGAACCGGCATCGCCCACAGGGTGATTTCGGTGCCTTCCTTGATACCGGCTTCCTTGAGCAAAGCCTTGGCTTTGGTCACGTCAAACGGAACATCTTTGATGGTGGTGTCGTAGGACCATTGGGTTGGTGGCATGGCGTTGACGGCCAGTTGGCCAGCGCCCTGGTAAACCGAATCGATGATCTGCTGCTTGTTTACCGACATGTCCAGGGCTTGACGCACGCGCAGGTCCGACAGCGGGTTAGGCGCAGTCTGGCCTTTGAGCACCGGCATTACGTTGTAGGCGATGTAACCCAGGTTGAAACCGGCCTGGTTCGGCATTTTCAGGTCTTTGTCTTCGCTCAGCGTCTTCAGGTCGGCTGGACGTGGGAACAGAGTGATCTGGCATTCATTTTTCTTGAGCTTCTGGATACGCACCGACGGGTCAGTGGTGATGGCGAAGATCAGGTTGTCGATCTTCACATCTTCAGGTTTCCAGTAATCCTTGTTGCCGGTGAAACGGATGTTGGAGTCTTTCTGGTAGCTCTTGAACACGAACGGACCAGTGCCGACCGGCTTCTGGTTAATGTCCTGGGCCCTGCCTTCCTTCAACAGTTGTGCGGCATATTCAGCCGACTGGATCGAAGCGAAGCTCATTGCCATGTTCTGGATGAAAGCAGCGTCCACGGTGCCAAGGATGAACTTGACGGTGTGGTCATCGACTTTCTCGATGTTCTTGATGTTGGTGTCCATCCCCATGTCCGTGAAGTACGGGAACTCGGTGGGGGAGGCTTTGCGGAACGGGTCGTCCTTGTTGATCATGCGGTTGAACGTGAACTGCACGTCATCGGCATTGAAGGTACGGGTCGGCTTGAAGTACGCCGTGGTGTGGAACTTGACGCCTTCGCGCAGGTGGAAGGTGTACGTCAGGCCATCCGGGGACACGTCCCAGCTGGTGGCCAGCCCAGGAACAACAGCGGTGCCGCCGCGTTCGAACTGGGTCAGACGGTTGAACATGGTTTCGGCCGAAGCATCGAAGTCTGTTCCGGTGGTGTACTGGGCGGCGTCGAAACCAGCCGGGCTCCCTTCGGAGCAGAACACCAGGTTAGTCGCCGCTTGGGCGAATGGGGCTGCGGCCATAAGGCCAGCGCTCACTAAAAGCGGAATGACTGCGTGTTTAAGCATGTTGGCCTCATGATTTGTTGTCATTTTTGGTGGTGAGGGCGACCTCGTGAGTCGGCCTGCGGATACTTATGCAGGCGCCATACCCATTGCAAGATGCTGAACCGTCGCGAGAGCCAAACTGTGGTACGAACGTACAGGAATGTCGCATTTATGAAAGTTTGTACATAAATGCATATATATAGAGGGTTTTTTCAGTGCATTTGACGCACCAAAAAAGCCCGACCGAGGCGTCTGGCGCACTCGGTTGGGGCGTCGCTGTTACTTATCTAGACTGACACCATAAAACGGTGTCAGGCCAAACGGGCTGATCTTGAAGTTCTGCACTTCTTTGCGAATAGGCTGGAAAACCGTCGAGTTTGCGATAGGCGTTATAGGTACTTGTTCCTTAAGGATTTTCTGTGCCTGTTGATACCACTTGATGCGCTGCTCACGGTCACTGCTGACCTTGGCCTGTTGCACCAGTTTGTCGTAGGCCGGGTTACACCATTTAGCGTAGTTGCTGCCCTTGACCGCGGCACAACTGTAGAGCACGCCAAGCCAGTTATCCGGGTCGCCGTTGTCGCCGGTCCAACCGTAAATCATCGCGTCGTGCTCGCCATTTTTGGCGCGCTTGATGTATTCGCCCCACTCGTAGCTAACGATATTGGCTTTGATACCGACTTTTTCCCAATCCTGTTGGATCATTTGTGCCGACATTCGCGCGTTGGGGTTCGAGGCGCGCTGCACAGTCATCGCCCACAGATTGATGGTGGTACCTGGTGCAACCCCTGCTTCTTTTAGTAGCGCCCGCGCCTTTGTCGGGTCGTACGGCGCGTCCTTGATGTTGGGGTCATAAGACCACTGCGCCGGTGGCAGTGCGTTCTGCGCCAATTGCCCGGCGCTTTGGTAAACAGCCTTGATAATCGCCGGTTTGTCGATGGCCATGTCCAGGGCCTGGCGCACTTTGAGCTGGTCCAGCGGCGGGTGAGTGACGTTGTACGCCAGAAAGCCCAAGTTGAAACCGGCTTGCTGCAGCACGCGCAGATTCGGGTCCTGCTTCATCACTTCAATGTCGGCGGGGCGTGGGTAGCCGCTGACCTGGCATTCGCCGGCCTTGAGTTTCTGCAAGCGCGAGGCCGCGTCCGGGGTGATGGCGAACACCAGGTTGTCGAGCTTCACATCCTCGGGCTTCCAATACTGTTTATTGGCCGCGTAGCGAATCTGCGAGTCTTTCTGGTAGCGCTTGAACACAAACGGCCCGGTGCCTACGGGCTTTTGATTGATATCCGAAGCCTTGCCTTCTTTTAATAGCTGCGCGGCGTATTCGGCCGATTGCACCGAAGCAAAGCTCATCGCCAGGTTCTGCACGAACGAGGCATCGACGTTGTTCAGGTTGAAACGCACGGTGTGATCGTCGAGTTTTTCGAGGTTTTTGATCGTGGTGTTCAAGCCCATGTCGGTGAAGTACGGCGACTCGGACGGGTAGGCCTTGCGAAAGGGGCTGTCGGCATCCAGCAGGCGGTTGAAGGTAAACAGCACGTCATCCGCGTTGAAGTCGCGGGTAGGGGTGAAGTAGTCGGTGGTGTGGAACTTGACGCCATCGCGCAGATGAAAGGTGTAGGTCAGGCCGTCTTTGGATACCTCCCAGCTCGTCGCCAGGCCGGGTTCGACTTCGGTGCCGCCGCGCTTGAACTGGGTCAGACGGTTGAACACGGTTTCGGCGGAAGCATCGAAGTCGGTGCCGCTGGTGTACTGGCTGGGGTCGAAGCCGGCGGGGCTGGCTTCGGAGCAGTAGACCAGGGTGCTGGCCGCTTGGGCCATCGGCATAAAAGCCAGCAGGCTTGCAGCCAGGAGTAGCGGTTTGAACGCAGAACTTTGCATGGAAACTCCTGAAGTAGCAGGCCTATAAAGCCGCCCAAACAAAAACGGCGGTCACCGAGGTTACCGCCGTTCAGGTTTGTCAGGTAGGGGTCACTGCATCTGTACTTCGATCACGCCATCAGCGCTCATGTTGACCTGGCTGGTGCCGGCTTCGACTTCCGGCGTCGGCGCCGAATCCGCCATGGCTGCTTTCATCATCATCCCGCCACTGCGGGCGTAAGGCATCGGATAGCCATTGGTGTTGAAGTTCAGGTTAACGATTTTGTAGCCCTTGCCGCCCAGCGCATCGGTGGCCAGTTGGGCGCGCGCTTTGAAGGCGGCAACCGCGTCTTTGAGCAATGCATCTTCGCTGGCCTTGCGCGTGTTGTCGGCGATGGCGAAGTCCATGTTTTCCATTTTCAGGGTATTGAGCAGCTCGCCGGTAAGCTTGGACAGCGCCGGGAAGTCCGCACTCTCCAGGCGCAGCTCGGCGCGCTCACGCCAGCCGGTGATCTTCTGGTTCTTGTTGTCGTAGATCGGGTAGCTGCTACGGCTGCCCTGGCGCAGGGTCACGCCTTTGACTTCGCGCGCTTCGCCAAGGGCCTTGTTCAGGGTGGTGGTGATTTCGGCGGCGAGCTTGGCCGGGTCGGTATTTTGCGACTCGGTATAAAGCGTGACGATCATCTTGTCGCGGGCCACTTCCTGGCTGACCTCAGCGCGCAGGGAAATCTGGTTGTAATGCAGCTCATCGGCGGCCATCGCCGGGAGGGTGGCCAGGGCGCTGGCGCTCAGGGTCAGTACGGCTGCACTGCGAGTGAAACGAGACATGGAAGCTCCTTGGGATAGTCGTGTTCGGTATGACTGTAGACGGTGCTGTCGGGTTCTTCGGGTTTACACATTCGCTACAAGTTGTGGGGGCGCCGACGAACGGTCATTCGCTCGGCCTGCGTCAAAGAGCCACACGCGCCGTGCCAGGCGGCCTGCTTCGTTTATACTCCTGGCGATCCGCCTGCAGCGCTCACCGGGAGAGCTCATGCTCGCCGCCGTAAAACTGACTTCCGCCACCCGCCAGAACCTCTGGCGCCTGACGTTCATTCGTACCCTGGTACTGGCCGCACAGGCCGGTTCCGTCGGGCTCGCGTATTGGTTCGACCTGCTGCCATTGCCGTGGCTGCAGCTGGCCGTGACCCTCGGCTTTTCCACCGTGCTGTGTGTGTTTACGGCCATTCGGCTGCGTACCACCTGGCCGGTGACCGAGCTGGAATACGCCCTGCAGTTGGCTTGCGACCTGTTTATCCACAGTGTGCTGCTGTATTTCTCCGGTGGTTCCACCAACCCGTTCGTCTCGTATTACCTGGTGCCACTGACGATTGCCGCCGTGACCTTGCCATGGCGCTACTCGGTGGTGCTGTCGGGTATCGCGCTGATGCTGTACACCTTGCTGCTGGCACAGTTCTACCCGTTGCAGACCTTCCCTATCGCTAGGGAAAATCTGCAGATTTATGGGATGTGGCTGAGCTTTGCGCTGTCTGCGGCGGTGATTACTTTCTTTGCCGCGCGCATGGCCGAAGAGCTGCGTCGCCAGGAAGAATTACGCGCCATTCGCCGCGAAGAAGGCCTGCGTGACCAGCAACTCCTGGCCGTCGCCACCCAGGCCGCCGGTGCCGCTCACGAGCTGGGCACGCCGTTGGCGACCATGAGCGTACTGCTCAAGGAAATGACCCAGGACCATCACGACCCGGCCCTGCAAGAAGACTTGAGCGTGCTGCAGGAACAGGTCAAGCAGTGCAAGCTGACCCTGCAGCAACTGGTGCGGGCCGCCGAAGCCAATCGCCGCCTGGCGGTGGAAATGCAGGACGTGACCCAATGGCTCGACGACGCCCTGAACCGCTGGCACCTGATGCGCCCCGAAGCCAGTTACCGCTTCAACCTGCTGGGCCAGGGCAGCGTGCCGCGCATGGCGCCGCCGCCGGACCTGACCCAAGCCTTGCTCAATCTGCTCAACAACGCTGCCGACGCCTGCCCCGAAGGGCTGGGCGTGCAGCTGGATTGGGATGCCGAAGACGTGACCATCAGTATTCGTGACCACGGCGCTGGCGTGCCGCTGGCCATTGCCGAGCAGATCGGTAAACCCTTTTTTACCACCAAGGGCAAAGGCTTCGGCCTCGGCCTGTTTTTGAGCAAGGCCAGCGTGACCCGCGCGGGCGGCTCAGTGAAGCTCTATAGTCATGAGGAAGGTGGCACGCTCACCGAGCTGCGCCTGCCCCGTGTCGCACGAGGAGATATCGATGAGTGACGAGATCCAAGTCGAAGGCGAAGAACTGCCGCACCTGTTGCTGGTAGATGACGATGCCACCTTTACCCGCGTGATGGCGCGTGCCATGAGCCGCCGTGGTTTCCGCGTAAGCACCGCAGGCTCGGCCGAAGAAGGCCTGACCATCGCCCAGGCCGATTTGCCGGACTACGCCGCGCTCGACCTGAAAATGGACGGCGACTCCGGGCTGGTGCTACTGCCTAAACTGCTGGAACTCGACCCGGAAATGCGCGTGGTGATCCTCACCGGCTACTCCAGCATCGCCACCGCTGTCGAGGCCATCAAGCGCGGCGCCTGCAACTACCTGTGCAAGCCGGCAGACGCCGACGACGTGCTGGCCGCCTTGCTCTCCGAGCACGCTGACCTCGATACCCTGGTGCCGGAAAACCCGATGTCGGTGGACCGCCTGCAGTGGGAACACATCCAGCGCGTACTGACCGAGCACGAAGGCAATATCTCCGCCACCGCCCGCGCCCTGGGCATGCACCGACGGACTTTGCAGCGCAAGCTGCAGAAGCGCCCAGTACGGCGCTGAACAAAGTCTGAACAATCCGCTTCAGGCCGCAGGGAGCTCTGAACCGATCGTCTATGATCGGTTCAAACGCCTGTCATCTTTTCCCTATCGAGCCTGAACGATGAATCAGAACGCTGAGTATGGCGCGGTCAATGACGCGGTGCGTGGGCAATTCTTGCGCCGAACCTGGGCGATGATCACGCCCTATTGGCGCAGTGAAGAGAAGGGCAAGGCTTGGTTGCTACTGGTCGCACTGGTTGGCTTGTCGCTGTTCAGCGTGGCGATCTCGGTGTGGATCAACCACTGGTACAAGGATTTCTACAACGCCCTGGAGAAGAAGGACACCGCCGCCTTCTGGCAGTTGATCGGCTATTTTGGCGGGATTGCCGCCGTGGCGATTCTCGGCGCGGTATACCGCCTGTACCTGACCCAGATGCTGACCATTCGCTGGCGTGCCTGGCTCACCGAAAAGCACTTCGCACGGTGGCTCGCCGACAAGAACTACTACCAGCTGGAGCAGGGCGGCTACACCGATAACCCAGACCAGCGGATATCCGAAGACCTCAATAACTTCACCTCGAACACGTTGGGCCTGGGCCTGGGTCTGCTGCGCAATATCGTCAGCCTGGTGTCTTTCTCGATTATTTTGTGGGGCGTTTCCGGCAGCATCGAGGTGTTTGGCTTTACCATCCCGGGTTACATGTTCTGGTGTGCGCTGGTCTACGCCGGGATCGGCAGTTGGATAACCCACTTGATCGGCCGTCGCTTGATCGGCCTGAGCAACCAACAGCAACGCTTCGAAGCGGACCTGCGTTTCTCCATGGTGCGCGTGCGCGAGAATGCCGAGAGCATCGCCCTGTATAACGGCGAGCCGAATGAAAACCAGCGCTTGAGCGCACGTTTCGGCAAGGTCTGGCGCAACTTCTGGGACATTATGAAAGTGTCCAAGCGCCTGACCTTCTTCACCGCCGGGTATGAACAGATCGCAACCATCTTTCCCTTTATCGTCGCTGCGCCGCGCTATTTCGCCGGCAAGATCGAACTGGGTGAGCTGATGCAAATCAACTCGGCGTTCGGCAATGTGCAGGGCAACTTCAGCTGGTTTATCAGCGCTTACGCTGACCTCGCCAGCTGGCGCGCGACCAGTGATCGTCTGCTCAGCTTCCACCAGGCCATGAGTGAAAACGAGCAGCGTGCCCCGGCCATTGATGTGCGCCCGGAAGGCGAGCGTCTGGTGGTGAAAGACTTGGGCATGGACTTGGCCGACGGTCGCCACTTGCTGACCGATGGCGACATGACCGTGGAGCCGGGCGAGCGTGTGATGCTCAGCGGGCGTTCCGGCAGCGGTAAAAGTACCTTGCTGCGCGCCATGGGGCACTTGTGGCCGGCGGGCCACGGCAGCATCCGCCTGCCGGCGGCGCGTTACCTGTTCCTGCCGCAGAAACCGTATCTGCCGATTGGCACCCTGAAGGCCGCGCTGAGTTATCCACAGGCCGACAGCGTCTACCCGCCGGAACGTTATGCACAGGTGCTCGAAACCTGCCGCTTGCCGCACTTGGTCGGCCGTCTGGACGAAGCCAACCACTGGCAACGCATGCTCTCGCCGGGTGAGCAGCAACGCCTGGCGTTTGCCCGCGCGCTGTTGTTTGCACCGCAATGGCTGTACATGGACGAAGCCACCTCGGCGATGGATGAAGAGGATGAGGCAACGTTGTACCAAGCCTTGATCGATGAGTTGCCGGGGCTGAGCATCGTCAGCGTCGGCCATCGCAGCAGCCTCAAGCGCTTCCATGGGCGGCATGTGCGGATCGAGGGTGGGCGTCTTCAGGAGCAACTCGTCTCCTGAGGCCGAACTCGATCAAAGATGTGGGAGCCGGGCTTGCCCGCGATGGCGGTGTAAGCTGGCACACCGCGATCGCAGGCAAGCCAGCTCCCACATTTGATCGGTGTTGGCTGATGAAGTGAGTGCCCAACAAAAAGCCCGGCTGATCATCGATCAGCCGGGCTTTTTTTATTGCTTGAAAATGACTTACTTCTTCAAGCCGTAATGCTCATCCAGCATGCCCGGGGCGTTCGGCGTTTTTGGCGCGTAGTCCCGTGGTGGCTCCTGGTTTTCCCGCGGTGGGGTCAGGCGCTCCCGCGCAGTTTGCGGGGCATCGGAATGCAACGCAGCCAGCAGGCGCTGACGGGTGATGTCGTCGAGGGCCAGGCGGTTGGCGCCATCGGCGAGGTGATCCTGTACTTCCTGGTAGCTCTGGGTGAGCTTCTTGACCAGGGTCGCGGTGCTGTTGAAGTGGGTAACAACCTCGTTCTGATAACTGTCAAAACGTTCCTGAATGTCATCCAACTGACGCTGCGTGCGGTTAGGCGCGGCATTCGGCAGCAGGCGGGCAACCAGGAATCCAATGGCGACACCGGCAACCAAGGCGAGAGTCGGCAACAACCAAACTAAGAGCGAGTGTTCCACGAGTCCTTCCTCTATAAACGGCTTTGCTTTACGTTAACGGCTCAAACCTGCGCTGTATACCGCGATTAAGCTCGCAATGATGCCATGCACAGACTTTTAGCTAGACGAGTCGACCCTTTGAGAGGTCACGGAGTTCATTCCTTGCTCATGCGTGAAACCCCCGTTTTGATCGATGGCCCGGTTGGCCAATTGGAAGCCCTGTACCTTGATCACCCCGAGCCACGTGGCCTGGCGCTGATCTGCCACCCTAACCCGGTGCAGGACGGGACCATGCTCAATAAAGTTGTCTCGACCCTGCAACGCACCGCCCGCGATGCCGGTTTGATTACTTTACGTTTCAATTACCGTGGCGTCGGTGCCAGCGCCGGTACACACGATATGGCCACCGGTGAAGTGGACGATGCCGAAGCGGCTGCCACCTGGCTGCGGGAAAAACACCCCGACCTGCCGATCACCCTGCTCGGTTTTTCCTTTGGCGGTTACGTGGCCGCCAGCCTCGGCGGCCGTTTGGAAGCCAAGGGTGAAAAGCTCGCGAACCTGTTCATGGTTGCCGCCGCCGTGATGCGCCTGCGCGATACCGACCTGCTGCCCCAAGGCTGCCCATTGACCCTGATCCAGCCGGAAACCGACGAAGTGGTCGACCCGCAGCTGGTCTACGACTGGTCTGGCGCCTTGAAACGCCCCCATGAGCTGCTGAAAGTGGCAGAATGCGGTCACTTTTTTCATGGCAAGCTGACCGATCTCAAGGATCTGGTGCTGCCGCGCCTCTCGAATTGATAGCAGTCTGATAAGCGATTACCCATGACGACTCGTACCCGTATCCTCACCGGCATCACCACCACCGGCACGCCGCACCTGGGCAACTACGCTGGCGCGATCCGCCCGGCGATCCTTGCCAGCCAAGACGCGAATGCCGACTCCTTCTACTTCCTGGCCGACTACCACGCCTTGATCAAGTGCGATGACCCGCAGCGCATCCAGCGCTCGCGTATGGAAATCGCCGCGACCTGGCTGGCCGGTGGCCTGGATGTGAACCGGGTGACTTTCTATCGCCAGTCCGACATCCCGGAAATTCCCGAGCTGACCTGGCTGCTGACCTGCGTCGCCGCCAAGGGCCTGCTCAACCGCGCCCATGCCTACAAGGCCTCGGTGGACAAGAACGTGGAAACCGGTGAAGACCCGGACGCGGGCATCACCATGGGCCTGTACAGCTACCCGGTACTGATGGCGGCGGACATCCTGATGTTCAACGCACACAAGGTGCCGGTCGGTCGCGACCAGATCCAGCACGTGGAAATGGCCCGCGACATCGGCCAGCGTTTCAACCACCTGTTTGGTAACGGTAAAGAATTCTTCACCATGCCCGAGGCGTTGATCGAAGAAAGCGTCGCCACCTTGCCGGGCCTGGATGGCCGCAAGATGTCGAAAAGCTACGACAACACCATCCCGTTGTTCACCAGCGCCAAGGACATGAAAGACGCCATCTCGCGGATCGTCACCGATTCCCGCGCGCCTGGCGAAGCCAAAGACCCGGACAACTCGCACCTGTTCACCCTGTTCCAGGCGTTTGCCACCAAGGCCCAGGAAGAAGAGTTCCGCGCTGAGTTGTTGCAAGGTTTGGGCTGGGGCGAGGCGAAGAGCCGTCTGTTCCAACTGCTCGACAGCCAACTGGGTGAGGCGCGCGAGCGTTATCACCAGTTGATGTCGCGCCCTTCGGACATGGAAGACCTGCTGCTGATCGGCGCCAAGAAGGCCCGTGCCGTAGCGGCGCCGTTCCTGGCCGAGCTGCGTGAGGCGGTGGGCCTGCGTTCATTCGTCAATGAGGCTGCGGCGCCGGTGGCGACCAAGAAGAAAACCGCCAAAGCCGCGCGCTTTGTGAGCTTTCGCGAAGACGACGGCAGTTTCCGCTTCCGCTTGCTGGCGGCCGATGGCGAGCAACTGCTGCTGTCGCGCAACTTTGCCGACGGCAAAGCGGCCGGTGCGGTAACCAAGCAATTGCAAAGTGGTGACGCGCTGGACGTGCGAACTGAAGTGCTGAGCTTCAGCGTGTGGCTGGACGGCGCTGCTGTGGCCGACAGTGCGACCTTCGCCGATATGGCATCGCGTGATGCTGCCATCGAAGCCCTGCGCGTCGCGTTGACCCCCATCGAGGATTAACCCGACCAAGGGTTGATTGCCATTCTTCAGGGCCGTCGTTACAGTGACGGCCCGTTTTTGTTGCCTTGCTAACGAAATTATGACGCCCCTAGAACGATATCAAGCTGATCTGAAACGTCCTGAATTCTTCCATGACGCTGCCCAGGAAACTGCGGTGCGTCATTTGCAGCGCCTGTACGACGACCTGGTCGCGGCCTCGCAAAGCAAGCCAGGGATGTTCAGCAAGCTGTTTGGCAAGAAAGACCACACGCCGGTCAAAGGCTTGTACTTCTGGGGTGGCGTGGGCCGCGGCAAGACTTACCTGGTCGACACCTTCTTTGAAGCGCTGCCGTTCAAGGAAAAGGTACGTACGCACTTCCACCGCTTCATGAAGCGCGTGCACGAAGAAATGAAGACCTTGCCGGGCGAGAAAAACCCGCTGACCATCATCGCCAAGCGCTTCTCCGACGAAGCGCGGGTGATCTGCTTCGATGAGTTCTTCGTCTCCGACATCACCGATGCCATGATCCTCGGCACCCTGATGGAAGAGCTGTTCAAGAATGGCGTGACCTTGGTTGCCACCTCGAACATCGTGCCCGACGGCTTGTACAAGGACGGCCTGCAACGCGCGCGCTTCCTGCCGGCCATCGCGCTGATCAAGCAGAACACCGAGATCGTCAACGTCGACAGCGGCGTCGACTACCGCCTGCGTCACCTTGAGCAGGCCGAGCTGTTCCACTTCCCGCTGAACGAAGCGGCGCACGAAAGCCTGAAAAAAAGCTTCCGCGCGCTCACGCCGGAATGCACCCAGGCGGTGGAAAACGACAAGTTGATGATCGAGAACCGCGAAATCATCGCGCTGCGCACCTGCGATGACGTGGCCTGGTTCGAATTCCGCCAACTGTGCGACGGCCCGCGCAGCCAGAACGACTACATCGAACTGGGCAAGATCTTTCACGCGGTGATTTTGAGCGGCGTGGAGCAGATGAGCGTCACCACCGACGACATCGCGCGCCGGTTTATCAACATGGTCGACGAGTTTTACGACCGCAACGTCAAGCTGATCATCTCGGCGGAAGTCGAACTCAAGGACCTCTACACCGGCGGTCGCTTGAACTTTGAATTCCGGCGCACGTTGAGCCGCTTGTTGGAAATGCAGTCCCACGAGTTCCTGTCGCGTGGGCATAAGCCGTAAGCGGTGTGATTGATATAAAAGGCCCGCAGCGATTGCGGGCCTTTTTATTTTGGGTGTTGGTTAAAAAGTGATCTGGTCTTCAGTGGGCGGCGCCGGTTTTACGAGCGTCTTTATGTCACCCTCCACCTTGTAGATCGCGCCGTCCGCCCCCTTAACAAATTCGGGCGCCGCTTCCTCTTCCTTTTTTTTCCGATCCTTTTTTAACTGTTCAGTCTCATTTTCCTTGGATGTAATTGCGCCTGTCTCGTTCGGCTGTACAGCCGACCTGAAAGAGCTGCTTCCTATGGATGACATGATTGAGTCTCCGTCCTAGTTTGAGCCAAGTGAATTTAGAAAAAGCCCTGCGTGATCCGCAGCGCAGTTCGGCAGAAATAGGCGACTTTTTCCTCGCTTAAAATGCCAGAGGTCCCGGGCGTTGCGGGTTCGTCCTCGTCCTGTCTAGCTGTAGGAATTGGAGGTCTTGCAGGCAGGTATTGCTTAAGGCCTTGGTTAAGGCTGCATGGGGTTTTCAGTTCGACCCTGCACCATTGCGGAATGGCAGGGTCGTTTGCATCGTCAGGGGCTGTATCTACGCGGCTTGCTGAAATTGCTGCCGGTACTGGTTTGGCGACAACTCCGTGTGCTGGCGGAACAACCGCGCAAAGAAGCTCGCATCGTCGTAACCCACCTCATAACTGATGGTCTTGATGCTCTTGCGGCTGCCCGAAAGCAAGCCCTTGGCGGTCTCGATGCGCAGGCGTTGCAGGTAATGCAGCGGCTTATCACCCGTCGCTGTCTGGAAGCGGCGCATAAAGTTGCGAATGCTCATACCGTGTTCCCGGGCGACGTCTTCGAAGCGGAACTTGTCGGCAAAATGCTCTTCGAGCCAGTGCTGGATCTGCAGGATGATCACGTCTTGGTGCAGCTTCTGCCCACCAAACCCGATGCGCCCCGGCGCGTAGCTGCGCTGCACTTCGTAAAGAATATCGCGGGCCACGGCTTGGGCGATGTTGGCGCCGCAGAAACGTTCGATCAAGTAGATGTAGAGGTCGCACGCCGAGGTGGTGCCACCGGCGCAATACAGGTTGTCGGCGTCGGTCAGGTGCTTGTCCTGGTTGAGCTGCACCTTGGGGAAGCGTTCGCTGAAGGCATTGAAGAAGCGCCAGTAAGTGGTCGCCTCCTTGCCATCCAACAGCCCGGCTTCAGCGAGCCAGAACACCCCGGTGGCTTCGCCGCAGAGCACGGCGCCACGGGCGTGTTGCTGGCGCAGCCAAGGCATCACTTGCGGGTAGCGCGTGCACAGCGCGTCGAAGTCATCCCAGAAGGCCGGTAAGACGATGATGTCGGCGTCTTCCAGGCCGCCGTCCACCGGCATGATCACATCACTGAAGCTGCGCACCGATTGCCCGTCGGGGCTGACCAGGCGCGTTTCAAACGCTGGGGTCAGGCCCAGGCCTTGTTGCTTGCCATATCGCAGGCTGGCGAGATGGAAGAAATCCTTGGCTTGCATGAGGGTTGAAGCGAATACCCGATCAATGGCCAAAATGCTGACGCGCCGCAGGGGCGTGGAGATTTGGTTAGACATAATTTCATTTATTCTTATAGGGGAAAGTGGTCACCAGACGGCTGGATCGTCTTATTTTTTGTCGCATGTGTCCAGTGTCCCGTGACGCCTTCGCGGCTTAGTCTCTGTGGTCTGGTCTTTGTCCGACAATCCCCACAGGTGACCCATGATCCCCAGAACCTTGTTCAGCTCGGAGCACGAACTCTTCCGCGAGAGCGTGCGCACCTTCCTCGAAAAACACGCTGCGCCGTTCCATGGGCAATGGGAGAAACAGGGCTACATCGACCGTGATCTGTGGAGCAAGGCAGGGGAGGCGGGCATGCTCTGCTCCCACTTGCCGGAGGAATATGGCGGCCTGGGCGCGGACTTTCTCTACAGCGCGGTAGTGATCGAGGAGATCAGCCGCCTTGGTTTGACCGGCATCGGTTTCTCGCTGCATTCGGACATCGTCGCGCCGTACATCCTGCATTACGGCAGTGAAGCGCTGAAACACAAATACCTGCCCAAATTGATCTCTGGCGAGATGGTCACGGCCATCGCCATGACCGAGCCGGGGGCCGGTTCCGACTTGCAGGGCGTTAAGACCACCGCCGTGTTGGAGGGCGATGAGTACGTGATCAACGGCTCCAAGACCTTTATCACCAACGGCTTTCTCGCCGAGTTGGTGATCGTGGTGGCCAAGACCGATCCCAAGGCCGGTGCGAAGGGCACCAGCCTGTTTCTGGTGGAAGCCGATACGCCGGGCTTCGACAAGGGCAAGCGCCTGGAGAAGGTAGGCATGAAGGCTCAGGACACGTCGGAGTTGTTCTTCCAGGACGTGCGCGTGCCCAAGGAAAATCTGTTGGGTCAGGCGGGCATGGGCTTCGCGTATTTGATGCAGGAGTTGCCCCAGGAGCGTCTGACCGTGGCGATTGGCGCGCTGTCGTCGGCCGAGGCGGCGCTGCAGTGGACCTTGGAACACACCCGCGAGCGCAAGGCGTTCGGCAAGGCGATTGCCGATTTCCAGAACACCCGGTTCAAGCTCGCGGAGATGGCGACTGAGATTCAGATTGGCCGTGTGTTCGTTGACAAGTGCATGGCGTTGCACCTGGAGGGCAAGCTAGACGTGCCTACGGCGGCGATGGCCAAGTATTGGGCCACGGACCTGCAGTGCAAGGTGCTCGATGAGTGCGTGCAGTTGCACGGCGGCTACGGCTACATGTGGGAATACCCGATTGCGCGGGCCTGGGCGGATGCGCGGGTGCAGCGGATTTATGCGGGGACCAATGAGATCATGAAGGAGATTATCGCGCGGGCGCTTTGATGGTTTTGTAGTGCTGCGTAAGGCTCCATCGCAGGCAAGCCAGCGCCCACATTTGACTGTGTTCACAGTTCAAAATGTGGGAGCCGGGCTTGCCCGCGATGGGGTTTAGGGATCAATCAAGGCGCGGGGTTCGGATGATCCTTCTGAATCGCCTCAATCCCTTCGAGCACTTCCTTCGACAGCTTCAGGTCAGCACTGGCAATGTTGCTGTCCAGCTGTTCCAGTGTCGTGGCACCAATAATGTTGCTGGTCACAAATGGCTGTTGCGTCACAAAGGCCAGGGCCATCTGTGCCGGGTCCAGACCCTGTTCCCGCGCCAGCGCCACATAACGGCTGCATGCCGCTTCCGACTGCGGGTTGAAGTAACGGCTGAAGCGGCTGTATTCGGTCAGGCGAGCCTTTGCCGGGCGTGCGCCACCTTCGTACTTACCGCTGAGCATGCCGAACGCCAGCGGCGAGTAGGCCAGTAGGCCGCACTGCTCACGCATGGCGACTTCCGCCAGGCCCACTTCAAAGCTGCGGTTGAGCAGGTTGTAGGGGTTCTGGATCGACACCGCGCGTGTCCAGCCACGGGCTTCGGCCAGGGCCAGGAATTTCATAGTGCCCCACGGGGTTTCGTTGGACAGGCCGATGTGGCGGATCTTGCCGGCCTTGACTTGTTCGTCCAGCGCTTCGAGGGTTTCTTCCAGCGGGGTCAGGTCGTCTTCGTCTTTGTGCTTGTAGCTCAGTTGGCCAAAGAAGTTGGTGCTGCGTTCCGGCCAGTGCAACTGGTAGAGGTCGATCCAGTCGGTTTGCAGGCGTTTGAGGCTGGCATCCAGGGCGTCGACGATGTGTTTGCGGTTGTGGCGCAGGTGGCCGTCGCGGATGTAGTCGATGGTGTTGCCTGGGCCGGCGATTTTACTGGCGAGGATCCAGTCGGCACGGTCGCCGCGGCTTTTGAAGTAATTACCGATGTAGCGCTCGGTGGTGGCATAGGTGTCGGCCTTGGGCGGCACCGGGTACATTTCTGCCGTGTCGAGGAAGTTGATCCCCGCGGCCTTGGCCCGTTCGATCTGCGCGAAGGCCTCTGCCTCGCTGTTCTGCTCGCCCCAGGTCATGGTGCCCAAGGCTATCGCGCTTACGTTCAGATCGGTGCGGCCCAGCTGTCGATAATCCATCCGGTACTCCTTCGGGGAAAACAATCATAAAAGCAGGTTGAATTTTTTTTCGCAATCTGCATAATTGCCCACCTCTTTCTGCAGTGGAAGTGATGCGCCGCCTGCCGAAGAATCTTGCCGTTGAACGGACGCGCCGACCCGAGCCCCCGATAGCGTCTGTATCCGGCTGCCTTTGACTTGTCAAAGTACGCACTATTCAGTAAGATCCGCCGTCTAATTTACAGGGCGGCCCCTGAGGCTATTAAAGAATGACAACTTTTACTGCAAAACCGGAAACAGTTCAGCGCGACTGGTTTGTCGTCGACGCCGCTGGTCAGACCCTGGGTCGTCTGGCCACTGAAGTCGCCAGCCGTCTGCGTGGCAAGCACAAGCCTGAGTACACCCCTCACGTTGACACCGGTGACTACATCGTGATCATCAACGCTGAGCAGGTACGTGTTACCGGCAACAAAGCGCAAGACAAAATGTACTACCGTCACTCCGGTTTCCCAGGCGGTATCAAGTCTTCCAACTTTGAAGGCCTGATTTCCAAGAAGCCTGAAGCCCCGATCGAAATCGCGGTCAAAGGCATGCTGCCGAAGGGCCCACTGGGTCGCGATATGTTTCGCAAGCTGAAAGTCTATGCGGGCGCTGTACACCCTCATGCTGCTCAGCAGCCCCAAGAACTGAAGTTTTAACGGAATAGTTCATTATGTCGGCGACTCAAAATTACGGCACTGGCCGTCGCAAAACCGCAACCGCACGCGTTTTCCTGCGTCCGGGCACTGGTAACATCTCGATCAACAACCGCACTCTGGAAAACTTCTTCGGTCGCGAAACTGCCCGCATGGTAGTTCGTCAGCCGCTGGAATTGACCGAGACAGTTGAAAAGTTCGACATCTACGTCACCGTTATCGGTGGCGGTGTAAGTGGTCAAGCTGGCGCAATCCGCCACGGTATCACTCGCGCTCTGATGCAGTACGACGAAACTCTGCGTGGCGCTCTGCGCAAAGCTGGCTTCGTAACTCGCGATGCTCGTGAAGTTGAACGTAAGAAAGTCGGTCTGCGTAAAGCGCGTAAGCGTCCGCAGTACTCGAAGCGTTAATTCGCTTTACGTTCCACAAAAACGCCCAACTCCTTACGGAGCTGGGCGTTTTTTATTGCCTACGATTTATGCATAAATTTCGCCGTGACAACTTGCCACATCCGTAGACCCCCTATACTACAAGGCCTGGGGAGGGAGCCTTGGGCAATTCCCTTGTCATACGTGGGGCTTTTCATTACCATTCGGCAAAATTTTTATAAGTAAAGATTCAACACTTAGTAGACGCCTGATTTAACAGGCCAAAAAGCTGATGGGAGAGGACTGAATGAGCAATGACGGCGTGAATGCAGGCCGGCGTCGCTTCTTAGTAGCAGCCACATCCGTGGTGGGTGCTGCAGGAGCGGTGGGGGCTGCGGTCCCGTTCGTGGGGTCATGGTTTCCCAGTGCCAAGGCGAAAGCCGCTGGTGCACCGGTGAGGGTGAATGTCAGCAAGATCGACCCAGGCCAGCAGATGATTGCTGAGTGGCGCGGTCAGCCGGTCTTCATCGTTCGTCGTACTGAGGAAATCTTGGGGAATCTGAAGAAAATCGAAGGTCAGCTGTCTGACCCCGACTCGAAGAATTCCGACCAACCCGCCTACGTCGATAAGGAAATTCGTTCGATCAAGCCAGAGATCCTGCTGCTGATCGGTATCTGCACCCACTTGGGTTGCTCGCCTACTTTCCGCCCCGAAGTTGCTCCAGCAGACCTGGGAAAAGACTGGGTTGGGGGCTATTTCTGCCCTTGCCACGGCTCCCACTACGACCTCGCTGGCCGCGTCTACAAGTCACAACCCGCACCACTGAACCTGCCAGTTCCGCCGCATCATTACGAGACTGACAGTGTCATTGTCATTGGCGTCGACGAGGGGGAGAAAGCCTGATGAGCAAGTTCATGGATTGGGTGGATGCGCGCTTCCCCGCTACCAAAATGTGGGAAGACCATCTCAGCAAATATTACGCGCCAAAAAACTTCAACTTCTTCTACTTCTTCGGCTCCCTGGCGCTGTTGGTGTTGGTCAACCAACTCGTCACCGGCGTCTGGCTGACGATGAGCTACACGCCGTCGGCAGAAGAGGCCTTTGCGTCCGTTGAAGGGATCATGCGCGATGTCGAGTACGGCTCGATCTTGCGTCTATTGCACTCCACCGGCGCTTCAGCGTTCTTCATCGTGGTCTACATGCACATGTTCCGTGGCTTGCTCTACGGTTCGTACCAGAAGCCACGCGAGCTGGTGTGGGTGTTTGGCATGCTGATCTACCTGGCACTGATGGCCGAAGCCTTCATGGGCTACCTGCTGCCGTGGGGCCAGATGTCGTACTGGGGCGCCCAGGTGATCATCTCGCTGTTTGGTGCGATCCCGGTCATCGGTAACGACCTGACCCAGTGGATCCGCGGTGACTACCTGATCTCCGGCATCACCCTGAACCGCTTCTTCGCCTTGCACGTGGTGGCCTTGCCAATCGTGATTCTGGGCTTGGTGGTGCTGCACATTCTGGCGCTGCACGAAGTGGGTTCGAACAACCCAGATGGCGTGGATATCAAGAAACACAAAGACGAAAACGGTATCCCGCTGGATGGTATTCCGTTCCATCCGTACTACACCGTGAAAGATATTGTCGGCGTGGTCGTGTTCCTGTTCATCTTCTGCTCGATCGTGTTCTTTTTCCCGGAGATGGGCGGTTACTTCCTCGAAAAGCCTAACTTCGAACAGGCCAACGCCTTCAAGACGCCTGAGCACATCGCCCCGGTTTGGTACTTCACACCGTTCTACGCCATCTTGCGGGCGATTCCAGACAAGCTAATGGGCGTAGTTGCCATGGGGGCTTCGATTGCTCTGTTGTTTGTACTGCCTTGGCTCGACCGTAGCCCGGTCAAGTCCATGCGCTACAAGGGCTGGTTGAGCAAGATCTGGCTGTGGGTGTTCTGCATCTGCTTCGTGCTGCTGGGTTGGACGGGCGTCAAGGCGCCGACGCCGCAATTAACGTTGCTGTCGCAGGTCTGCACCTTCCTGTACTTCGCCTACTTCATTCTGATGCCGTTCTACACCCGGCTCGAGAAGACCAAACCGGTTCCGGAAAGGGTGACTGGCTGATGAAAAAGTTATTTGTTGCTTTGATGCTTGCGGCACTGCCGCTACTGTCCTTCGCGGCCGAGCATGGCCCCGAGCTGGAAAAAGTCGATATCGACGTGTCTGACAAGGCCGCCATGCAGGACGGGCTGCGTACCTTCAGCAACTACTGCATGGGCTGCCACAGCGCCAAGTTTCAGCGCTACGAGCGTGTCGCCGATGACCTGGGCATCCCCCATGACGTGATGCTCAGCCACGCGGTGTTCACCGGCGCGAAGATCGGCGACCACATGAGCATCGGCATGCAACCGGCTGATGCCAAGGCCTGGTTCGGGGCTGCACCGCCCGACCTGACCCTGGTGGCCCGTGTTCGCGGCACCGATTGGCTCTATGGTTACCTGAAATCCTTCTACGAAGACCCGGCGCGCCCTTATGGCGTCAACAACAAAGTCTTCCCGAACGTCGGTATGCCTAACGTTCTGGTCGGCCTGCAGGGTCGCCAAGTGGTAGGATGCAAGCAGGTTCAGGTCGTCGAAGACGGCAAGAAGCAATATGATCCGTTGACCGGTACGCCTTTGACTCATGAAGCGTGCGATCAACTGACCATCGTGCCCAAGACTGGCGCGCTGAACGAAGAGCAGTTTGACGAGAAGGTCAAGAATCTGGTGACCTTCCTGGCCTACTCGGCCAACCCGGTCAAACTGGAACATCAGCGCATCGGTACCTATGTATTGCTGTACCTGGCTTTCTTCTTTGTGTTCGCCTATCTGCTCAAACGCGAATACTGGAAGGATGTGCATTGATCCAACTGTAAGCAATTGCTGTTAATCTTGCGCGCCCAGCGGCATCTCTGAACACGTAGCGCTCTGGTTGAACCAGGCACTGCAGAGATGCTCTCTGGGCGCGCTCGTTTTTGAGCTTTCGATAATTTCAACAAGCGAGGAGGACCGCCATGGGCGTGACCAACCGGTTGGCCTGTTACTCCGACCCCGCCGACCACTATTCCCACCGAGTACGCATCGTGCTCGCAGAGAAGGGTGTCAGCGCCGAGATCATCAGTGTGGAGGTGGGTCGTCATCCGCCGAAACTGATCGAAGTGAACCCTTACGGCAGCTTGCCCACCCTGGTCGATCGTGACCTGGCGTTGTGGGAGTCAACCGTGGTGATGGAATACCTGGATGAGCGTTACCCGCATCCACCTTTGCTGCCGGTCTACCCGGTGGCGCGTGCCAACAGCCGCCTGCTGATCCATCGGATTCAGCGTGACTGGTGCGGGCTGGTGGATTTGATTCTGGATACACGCAGTAAAGAAGCCGCTCGAGTGCAGGCGCGCAAGGAATTGCGTGAGAGCCTGACCGGTGTTTCGCCGCTGTTCGCCGACAAACCTTTTTTCCTCAGCGAGGAACAAAGCTTGGTGGATTGCTGCCTATTACCCATACTCTGGCGCTTGCCGATCCTGGGCATTGAACTGCCACGGCCGGCCAAGCCGTTGCTTGATTACATGGAGCGCCAGTTTGCGCGTGAGGCTTTCCAGGCGAGTCTGTCTGGCGTCGAACGCGATATGCGCTAAGGCTTAAGGAGCCGCTGATGAACTCCAGTCGACCCTACTTGGTCCGCGCGCTCTATGAGTGGATTGTGGACAACGATTGCACCCCGCACATGCTGGTCAACTCTGAATTCCCCAAGGTTGATGTGCCGCAGGGTTTCGCCAGTGATGGGCAGATCGTGCTGAACGTATCACCCAGTGCTGTGCGCCACCTGCATATGGACAATGAAGCTGTCAGCTTCGAAGGGCGTTTCGGCGGTGTGCCGCATACGCTGTTCGTGCCGATTGGTGCCATCCTCGGGATCTATGCTCGGGAAAATGGCCAGGGCATGGTGTTCGATCTGGAGTCGCCTTTCGAGGACGACGAAGCGATCGAAGGCGAAGGCGGTGATGATGTGCCACCACCAGACTCCGAGCCTCCGCGTCCAAGCGGCCGGCCGAGCCTGAAAGTGGTGAAGTAAGCGGCTTTCACCCTAGGGTGAGCCTGAAAAATGCCTCGACTTGTGCCGGGGCTTTTTTTTGCGCAAAGGATGTGGGTGAAAGTCGCGACCGGACGGTGATCGTACAACCGCCATGGGCTATGATGCGGGCTCAAGTTCGCCGAGAAAGATGGATTCATCATGGAAAATGCCAACACCGCCCCTCGTCTTCCCCGCAAGCGCCGCAGCCTTGCCCAGGAATTGGTCACGGTGTTGTCCGAGCAGATTCGCGACGGCCAACTCAAACGCGGCGACAAGTTGCCTACCGAATCCGCAATCATGGAAGCCCATGGGGTCAGCCGCACCGTGGTGCGTGAAGCCATCTCGCGTTTGCAGGCGGCGGGGCAGGTGGAAACCCGCCACGGTATCGGCACTTTTGTATTGGACACGCCAAGCCCCAGCGGCTTCCGGATTGACCCGGCCACGGTGGTGACGCTGCGTGATGTGCTGGCGATTCTGGAGCTGCGTATCAGCCTGGAAGTGGAGTCCGCCGGCCTCGCAGCCTTGCGTCGTAGCGACGAACAGCTGGCCGCCATGCGTGCTGCCCTCGACGCCTTGAATGAAAGCGCCGCCCACGCTGGCGATGCTGTCGCGTCAGACTTCGCGTTCCACCTGGAAATTGCGCTGTCCACTGGCAATCGCTACTTCACCGACATCATGACCCACCTGGGCACCAGCATCATTCCGCGTACCCGCTTGAATTCAGCGCGCCTGGCCCATGATGACCAGCAGCACTACATGGGCCGCCTGAGCCGCGAACACGAAGAGATTTATGAGGCGATTGCTCGCCAGGATTCGGACGCGGCACGCGCGGCCATGCGCCTGCATCTGACTAACAGCCGCGAACGGCTGCGCCATGCCCATGAAGAGGCACAAGCGCAGCGCTGATCTAGTGTGGGAGCTGGCTTGCCTGCGATAGCATCACTTCGGTCTGTCTGACAGGTCGAGTCGCCCGCATCGCAGGCAAGCCAGCTTCCACAGTGATCATTCCCACGCAGAGCGTGGGAATGATCAAACCTACTTAGCTCGCAGGTTGGTTTGGCTTGTAGTCCTTGAGCAGCAGGTACGTACTCCAACCCCACCAATCATTGGTCCAGTGCTTGTCGTTCAGGTCATTCACGTCCTTGCGGCGCAGCACCTTGTTGCCTTCCATCTTGAACAGCGGCGAAAAGTTATTCGCCGGGTTCTGCGCCGCGTTCAAATCCGGCACATACAGCGGCGCCTTGAAGTTGGCCGGGGAGGGCGCGACACCGCTGATAAAGGTCTCGAAGATTTCATCTGCCGACGCCTGCACCGCACGTTTGACCATCGCCCGATTGTCCGCGTCGATGGCATCGAAGTAGCGTTTATCCCCATAGGCATGCCATTGATCACCCTTGGCGTTGCGCACCTTGAGCCCAAACTTGCTGTCTTCATCGTGCATGAAGCGGCTGATCAGCGAGCCCAGTTCCCCTGGCGTCACCACGGCCGCCAATTGTTTACGCGGCACGCGCAGGTGGCCGGCGGAAAACAGGTCGGTCAAAAAATGATCAGCAAAGCTGTTCATGGCATAGGCCAATTCCAGTGCTTGGTCGGTGCCGGTTTGATGCGCCACCACCGCCTGTTGCAGCGCCGCCGTATGGCCGGCCAGATAGGCTGACAGCGCCCACTCGCCAAAGTGGTCGGCGTTGTCTGCCGCCAATTTCAGATAGCGCCCCAGCGGAATCAAGGCCGACACCGCACTGCCACCGCCGGTGATGCGGTTCCATTCCTCGGACAACGTATCACCCAGCGCGTCATACGCTTCATGGGGTTGTTTGCCGTCCTTGATCGCCTGCTTGACCGCGTTGATCTCCTTTTGCATCACCGCGAGGATTTTCCCGGCTTCTGCCCGTGAGGCTGGCAGCACAGCCAACGAATTGAACGCAGCGCTAAAGCGTTGCACACGCTCGGCGGGGGAGGCGCCATCGCTGATGGGCTGGCCGGGAATGCCATAGAAGTCACCGCCCAGGGCGATCACCTGGCCGTAGGTCAGTGCCAGCCCGTTGGGCAAGTGCAGCTCGACTTGGTGCGCTGGAATCGCCGGGGCGTCCTTGACGAAACGCAGCAGGGTTTCATCGCCGATAGCAGTGTGTTCACCGCCTTCGAAGCGCAGGGCCGGTGGGATTTTTTCGGGTGCTGCGAGTTCAAGATCTGACATGTTAGCTCCTTGCTATGTCGTAGGAATCTTCCTTAATAACTGTATGTATATACAGCTGTGTCGAGCATAGAGGAAAAAAGTCCTACGTCAAGAAGTCACGTTTAAACACTTAGCCGCAGATGAGGCCCGATGAATTGCAGTTGACGAATAGTTTTATAGTTGTACGATGACGTACGACATCGCCACAACCAACAACAACCTTTCGACAGAAAGTCTTCGCCCAGGGTGTTCGAATAATGAATCCACAAGAACTGAAGTCCATCCTCTCCCACGGTCTGTTGTCTTTCCCCGTGACCGATTTCAATGCGCAGGGTGACTTCCACCAGGCTGGCTACATCAAGCGTCTGGAATGGCTGGCCCCTTACGGCGCCACCGCCTTGTTCGCCGCCGGCGGCACCGGTGAGTTTTTCTCCCTGGCTGCCAGCGAATATTCTCAAGTGGTGAAGACCGCTGTTGATACCTGCGCCACCAGCGTGCCGATCCTTGCCGGCGTCGGTGGTTCGACCCGCCAAGCCATCGAGTACGCCCAGGAAGCCGAGCGCCTGGGCGCCAAAGGCTTGCTGCTGCTGCCGCATTACCTGACCGAAGCCAGCCAGGACGGGGTTGCCGCTCACGTAGAAGCGGTGTGCAAATCGGTCAAGATCGGCGTGGTGGTCTACAACCGCAACGTCTGCCGCCTGACCGCGCCTTTGTTGGAACGCCTGGCTGAGCGCTGCCCTAACCTGATCGGCTACAAAGACGGCCTGGGTGACATCGAGTTGATGGTGTCGATCCGCCGTCGTCTTGGCGACCGTTTCAGCTACCTCGGCGGCTTGCCGACTGCAGAGGTTTACGCCGCTGCCTACAAGGCCTTGGGCGTGCCGGTGTACTCCTCGGCGGTGTTTAACTTCATCCCGAAAACCGCGATGGACTTCTACCACGCGATTGCCAAAGACGATCACGCCACCGTCGGCAAGATCATCGACAACTTCTTCCTGCCTTACCTCGACATCCGCAACCGTAAAGCCGGGTATGCCGTGAGCATCGTCAAGGCCGGTGCAAAAATCGCCGGCTACGACGCAGGCCCGGTGCGCACGCCGCTGACCGACCTGCTGCCGGAAGAATATGAAGCCCTGGCCGCGCTGATCGACAAGCAAGGTCCGCAGTAACTTATCAACAAGGCCGCTGAGAGATCAGCGGCCTTTTGCGTCAGGAGAAGATGTGTGTCCCAAGCCAAACGTTTTGAAAACTACATCAACGGCGAGTGGGTGGCCGGTGCCGACTACTGCAACAACATCAACCCGTCGGAGTTGTCCGATGTTATTGGCGAATACGCCAAGGCTGACGTAGCCCAAGTCAACGCTGCCATCGACGCCGCCCGTGCCGCTTTCCCGGCTTGGTCGACCTCCGGCATCCAGGCTCGCCACGATGCCCTGGATAAAGTCGGCAGCGAAATCCTTGCCCGCCGTGAAGAACTCGGCACCCTGCTGGCCCGGGAAGAGGGCAAGACCCTGCCCGAAGCCATCGGCGAAGTGACCCGCGCCGGTAACATCTTCAAGTTCTTCGCCGGTGAATGCCTGCGCCTGTCTGGTGACTACGTGCCGTCGGTGCGCCCGGGCGTCAACGTTGAAGTGACCCGCGAAGCCTTGGGTGTGGTCGGCTTGATCACCCCGTGGAACTTCCCGATTGCAATCCCCGCCTGGAAAATCGCTCCGGCCCTGGCCTACGGCAACTGCGTAGTGATCAAGCCGGCCGAATGGGTGCCCGGCTGCGCCTGGGCCCTGGCCGAAATCATCTCCCGCGCCGGCTTCCCCGCCGGTGTGTTCAACCTGGTGATGGGCAGCGGCCGTGTGGTGGGTGACGTGCTGGTCAACAACCCGAAAGTCGACGGCATCAGCTTTACCGGCTCGGTCGGCGTGGGGCGTCAGATCGCCGTCAGTTGCGTATCGCGCCAGGCCAAAGTGCAGTTGGAAATGGGCGGCAAAAACCCACAGGTCATCCTCGATGACGCCGACCTCAAGCAGGCCGTCGAGCTGTCGGTACAGAGCGCGTTCTACTCCACCGGTCAGCGTTGCACCGCCTCAAGCCGTTTGATTGTTACTGCCGGTATTCACGACCAGTTCGTCGTGGCCATGGCCGAGCGCATGAAGTCGATCAAAGTTGGCCACGCGCTGAAAAGCGGCACCGACATCGGCCCGGTGGTTTCCCAGGCCCAGTTGGACCAGGACATGAAGTACATCGACATCGGCCAAAGCGAAGGCGCGCGACTGGTCAGCGGTGGTGGCTTGGTGACCTGCGACACCGAAGGTTACTACTTGGCGCCGACGTTGTTTGCCGACAGCGAAGCCGCCATGCGCATCAGCCGTGAAGAGATCTTCGGCCCAGTGGCCAACGTGGTGCGCGTAGCGGATTACGAGGCGGCGCTGGCCATGGCCAACGACACCGAGTTCGGCCTGTCGGCGGGCATTGCCACCACCTCGCTGAAGTACGCCAACCACTTCAAGCGCCACTCCCAGGCCGGGATGGTGATGGTCAACCTGCCGACCGCCGGGGTGGACTACCACGTGCCGTTCGGTGGCCGTAAGGGCTCGTCTTATGGTTCGCGCGAGCAGGGTCGCTATGCGCAAGAGTTCTACACCGTTGTGAAGACCAGCTACATCGGTTCGTAGGAAACGCCCCGGTAGGCACCGGCTTGTGTGGGCGCTGGCTTGCCTGCGATGCAGTCACCTTGGTGCTTCAATGAGACCGAGGCGATGCTATCGCAGGCAAGCCAGCTCCCACAGAAAGCGGCTCCTGCAGTTAAAACAGAAATGATTACCCGCAAAAAAAATAATTAGTGGGAGTACTTCTTCATGCAAGCGACCAAGCCGACCCACGTCCGCTATTTGATCCTGCTCATGCTGTTTGTGGTGAGCACGATCAACTACGCCGACCGGGCAACTATCGCCATCGCCGGTTCCAGCCTGCAAAAAGACCTCGGCATCGACGCGGTCACCCTCGGTTACATCTTCTCCGCATTCGGTTGGGCCTACGTGGCCGGGCAAATTCCCGGTGGCTGGCTGCTGGACCGGTTCGGCTCGAAAAAAATCTATGCCCTGAGCATCTTCACCTGGTCGCTGTTCACCGTGCTGCAAGGCTATGTGGGTGAATTCGGGGTCTCCACCGCCATCGTCGCGTTGTTCATGCTGCGCTTTTTGGTGGGCCTGGCTGAGGCGCCGTCGTTTCCTGGAAATGCCCGCATTGTTGCGGCGTGGTTTCCTACGGCTGAACGCGGCACGGCCTCGGCAATTTTCAACTCGGCGCAGTACTTCGCTACGGTGCTGTTCGCACCGCTGATGGGCTGGATCGTCTATACCTTCGGCTGGCAGCACGTGTTTATCGTGATGGGCAGCATCGGCATCCTGTTCTCGCTGATCTGGCTGAAACTTATCCACAGCCCGCGCCAGCACCCGATGATCAACGCGGCCGAACTCAAGTACATCGCTGAGAACGGTGCGATGGTCGACATGGATCAAGACAAGGCCAAAGGCCAGAAAATCGACGGCCCGAAGTGGGATTACATCCGCCAGTTGCTGACCAATCGCATGATGCTCGGCGTGTACCTGGGCCAGTACTGCATCAACGGCATCACCTATTTCTTCCTCACCTGGTTCCCGGTGTACCTGGTGCAGGAGCGTGGTATGACGATTCTCAAGGCCGGCTTCATTGCTTCGCTGCCGGCGGTCTGCGGGTTTATCGGCGGGGTATTGGGTGGGTTGATTTCCGATTACCTGCTGCGCAAGGGCCATTCCCTGACGTTCGCGCGCAAGGCGCCGATCATTGGTGGGTTGCTGGTGTCGTCCAGCATCGTGGCGTGCAACTACGTGGATATCGAATGGATGGTGGTGGGCTTCATGGCCTTGGCCTTCTTCGGTAAAGGCGTTGGCGCACTCGGTTGGGCGGTGGTGTCTGACACCTCTCCGAAACAAATAGCCGGGCTCAGTGGCGGCCTGTTCAATATGTTTGGCAACCTGGCGTCGATCAGCACGCCGATCGTGATTGGCTACATCATCGCCACCACCGGCTCGTTCAAGTGGGCCTTGGTGTTCGTCGGCGCTAACGCGCTGCTGGCGGTATTCAGCTACCTGGTGATTGTCGGCCCGATCAAGCGTGTGGTGCTCAAAGAGCCGCCCAGCAAAGGGCCAGAGCTGACCCAACTTACCGAAGCGCATTCCTGAGGGGCGATGTAATGCAGTTGATTGAACATGCCGACTCACCGCGCTCGATCCGTTTGCACGCGCGCGACAACGTGGTGATCGTGGTCAACGACCAGGGCGTACCTGCGGGCACCGAGTTCCCGGACGGCCTGGTGACCGTGGATTTCATCCCACAGAGCCACAAGGTGACCCTGGAAGACATCCCCGAAGGCGGTCAGATTATTCGCTACGGCCAGACCATTGGTTACGCCCTGGCGCCGATTCCACGAGGTAGTTGGGTGCAGGAAGACCAACTGCGCATGCCCACCGCGCCACCGTTGGACAGCCTGCCGCTGTCCACCGAAGTGCCGCAAGCCCAGGCGCCGTTGGAAGGCTTCACGTTTGAGGGTTACCGCAACGCCGACGGCACCGTGGGCACGCGCAATATCCTGGGCATCACCACCACGGTGCAGTGCGTCACCGGCGTGCTGGACCATGCGGTCAAGCGCATCAAGGAGGAGTTGCTGCCCAAGTACCCGAACGTCGATGACGTGGTGGCGCTGACCCACAGCTACGGCTGCGGCGTGGCGATCACTGCGACGGATGCGTATATCCCGATCCGCACCGTGCGCAACCTGGCGCGCAACCCGAACCTGGGCGGCGAAGCGCTGGTGATCAGCTTGGGCTGCGAGAAACTGCAGGCCGGGCAGGTGATGCACGACAACGACAGCTCCGTCGACCTGAGCGAGCCGTGGCTGTATCGGCTGCAGGATTCCAGCCATGGGTTTACCGAGATGATCGAGCAGATCATGGCGCTGGCCGAGGTGCGCTTGAAGAAACTCGACCAGCGCCGCCGCGAAACCGTGCCAGCGTCGGAGTTGATCCTGGGCATGCAGTGCGGTGGCAGTGATGCGTTTTCCGGCATCACCGCTAACCCCGCGCTGGGCTACGCCTCGGACCTGCTGCTGCGGGCTGGGGCTACGGTAATGTTTTCCGAAGTCACTGAAGTGCGTGATGCGATTTACCTGCTGACGTCGCGCGCTGAAAGCAAAGAAGTTGCCCTAGCCCTTGTAAGAGAAATGGACTGGTACGACCGTTACCTGGCCAAAGGCGAGGCGGATCGCAGCGCCAACACCACGCCGGGTAACAAGAAGGGCGGGTTGTCGAATATTGTCGAGAAGTCTCTGGGCTCCATCGTCAAATCCGGCAGCAGCGCGATCAATGGCGTGCTCGGCCCGGGCGAGCGTTTCAAGCGCAAAGGCCTGATCTTTTGCGCCACGCCGGCCAGTGACTTTGTGTGCGGCACCTTGCAATTGGCGGCTGGGATGAACCTGCATGTGTTCACCACCGGGCGTGGCACGCCGTACGGGCTGGCGATGGCGCCGGTGGTGAAGGTTTCCACGCGTACGGAATTGGCGCAGCGCTGGCCGGACCTGATCGATATCGACGCCGGACGCATCGCCACCGGGCGTGCGAGCATTGAGGCATTGGGCTGGGAGTTGTTCCACTTCTACCTGGATGTGGCCAGCGGCAAGAAGCAGACGTGGGCGGAGCAGCATAAGCTGCATAACGACATCACCTTGTTCAACCCGGCGCCCATTACCTGAGACCTACCCGGACGTTGTGGGAGCAGGCAAGCCAGCTCCCACATCTATGGTTACCCCCTTTTCTGCAATACTGTCTTTGATGGCGTGTATGGCTTGCTTTCATCTATTCGGCGTCTGAGTGGGGTATTGGCCCCGCGCCTCGATGAGAATTGATGCCCAACGACCCTAATTATTTGGACGGCCTTTCAGCCGTGTGGGAGCTCAGGGTTGTCGTCAGGCCGGTTGGCCGTTCACGTCATCTGTTATCCAGCATCGCAAAACCAGGTGGGTGGTGCTTGGGTGACAGCAGGGTCAAGCGTTCATCGCGCTTGGCCCTGCATCAAATTCAGTGTGGTTTGCCGCGATCGACCAAGCGATTCTTGCCAGCTTGTTGGCTAGCGCGCAGACCACTAAATTGGAGTGCCGATGGCCTGCCAGCAGCTTGCGAACCCAATCGGCCAAACTCCCTTTTTGCTTATCCAAGTGCATCAAGTAGATACGGGCACATTGAACAAACAAGCGTCGCTGGTTTCGATCTCCGCGCTTGCTGATGCCCAAAAGTACGGTTTTACCGCCAGTAGAATGCTGCTTTGGCACAAGTCCTATCGAGGCTGAATAGCCTCGACCACATTTGAACTGCTTGCCATCGCCCAACTCCGCAGCCAAGACGCTGGAGGTGATCGGGCCAACGCAGGGAATTGTCATCAAACGAGAAGCCAGATCATCTTCAGCGACTTGGCTCTCAACTTCTTTGTCGAGAACCTTAACCTGACGATCCAGGTAGACGTAGTGGTCATACAGCCCTTGCAGCAGCTTTTTGATCAGCCCATGAAATGAGGCTGTTTCGAGTAACGCGGGCACCTCTTTGACTGATTTAAAGCCCGGTGCCAAGCTGACACCCACCTCCAAAAGCCCTGCATGAATTCGATTAACGGCGGCTGTGCGTTCCTTGATAAGCGAGTCGCGGACCGAGTTGAGCATGGCCAACGCTTGCTGAGCTTGGGTTTTTACTGGTACGAAACGCATCGTTGGGCGACTAGCTGCCTCACAAATCGCTTCGGCATCAGCGAAGTCGTTTTTATTGCTTTTTACGTAAGGGCGCACGAGATGAGGAGCAATAAGTTTGGGGGTGTGTCCCAGCATGGCGACTTGTTGCGCCATGAAGTGGGCGCCGCCGCAGGCTTCCATCACAACAGTACAAGGCTCGATGGAAGCTAAATGCTGGAGCAATCCTGCTCGATTAAACTTTTTGCGCAGCAGTACATGGCCACGCTCATCTTGTTCGTGAGCGTGATAGCTGTGCTTACCAAGGTCAACGGCGGTGATGTCTACTTTGCTCATGGCTGCGGTCTCCGATAGATCCCCCTGTGAAAGCTTAGTGGGCGTTCACAGGGGGCGGCGGGGGTAGCCATCTCATTATTTGATCGGTGTTGCCCGGACGAACCGGGCCGCATGGCTTATCATTAGCCACCTGACGACACCCACCAAGGTTCTCCCCGGCATGCTGGCTATCTTCCTCACCACCCTCACCATCACCGCGCCGGTGTTTGCCATGCTGTTCCTCGGTGTGCTGCTCAAGCGCATCAACTGGATCAACGACAACTTTATCCACACCGCGTCGTCACTGGTGTTTAACGTCACCATGCCAGCGCTGCTGTTTCTGGGCATTCTGCATGCCGACCTGCACTCGGCGCTCAAGCCGGGGCTGCTGATCTATTTCGCCGTTGCCACGTTGCTCAGCTTTGCCCTGGCCTGGGGTTGGGCGCTCTATCGTTGCCCGCGTGAAGACCGCGGCATCTACACCCAGGGCGCGTTTCGCGGCAATAACGGCGTGATCGGCCTTGCGCTGGCGGCCAGCATGTACGGCGACTATGGCATTTCCCTCGGCGCGATCCTCGCCGCGCTGGTGATCCTGTTCTACAACACGCTGTCGACCATCGTGCTGGCGGTGTACAGCCCGGTGATCAAGTCCGACCCGTGGAGCATCTTCAAAAGTGTGGTGGCCAACCCGCTGATCATCAGCGTGATTGCCGCCGCGCCGTTCGCGATCTTCAAGATCGGTCTGCCGGGGTGGCTGGAGTCGTCCGGCCAGTACCTGGCGGACATGACCTTGCCGCTGGCGTTGATCTGCATCGGCGGCACTTTGTCGTTGGCGGCCTTGCGCAAAAGCGGGAGCATGGCGTTGAGTGCCAGCCTGGTGAAGATGATCGGCCTGCCGCTCTTCGCGACGCTGGGCGCATGGCTGCTGGGCTTTCGGGGGCCGGAACTGGGGATTTTGTTTCTGTATTTTGGCGCGCCGACGGCGGCAGCGAGTTTTGTCATGGCCCGGGCGGCCGAGGGTAATCATGAGCTGGCGGCGGCGATTATTGTGATTACTACCTTGGTGGCGGCGGTGACCACCAATATCGGGATTTTTGTGTTGCAGGCGGGTGGTTGGATCTGAAGGTTGTGGTGGGGTTGAAGGCCAATCGCAGGCAAGCCAGCTCCCACATTCGACCGCATGCTCATGCTGCAACTCGGTCAAGTGTGGGAGCTGGCTTGTCGGGTCGCCGCACCGCTGCGGTAGCTATCTAACAGTCACTGCTTATCTGCCTGATACGCCTCAATCACTTCCTGAGCCGCCCGAAACGCATCAATCGCCGCCGGCACGCCCGCGTACACCGCGCAATGCAGCAGCGCTTCGCGAATCTCCTCCACCGTACACCCATTGTTCAGCGCGCCACGCACGTGGCCCTTGAGTTCCTGCGGGCACTTGAGGGCGGTAAGGGCGGCGAGCGTGATCAGGCTGCGCGTCTTCAGCGGCAGGCCTTCGCGGTTCCACACGCTGCCCCATGCGTGGTCGTTGACGAAATCCTGCAGCGGCTGGGTGAACGCGGTGGCGTTGCCCAAGGCGCGGTCGACGAACACATCGCCCATGACCTGGCGGCGCATTTCAACCCCGGTTTTTTTCTGATCGGTCATTGCGGTTCCCTCTTGTGTTGGCGGCGCCAGGCTTGCAGCGAGGTGAACAACAGGAAGGCCACCAGCGCTGGCAGGACGTAATACAGCATCAATTGTTCAAGCTGGGTGGCCAGCGGCATGCCAAAGGTGAACGACACCACATGCAGCCCATACACCAGGTACAGGCCCAGGAACACCAGGCCTTCGGCACGGGTGACCCGGTAGCCGGTATAAAACACTGGCAGGCACAACACAATCACGCCGAGCATCACCGGCAGGTCGAAGTCGAGGGCGTTGGGTGACACCGACAGTGGCGAGGGGGCCACCAGCGCGGTAAACCCAAGCACTCCAAGCAGATTGAACAGGTTGCTGCCGATCACGTTGCCCACGGCAATCTCCCGCTCGCCGCGCAGCGCGGCAATCAGCGAGGTCGCCAGGCACGGCAGCGAAGTGCCGACACCGATCAGCGTCAGGCCGATGATGCGCTCCGACAGGCCCAGATCGCTGGCTACATCCACTGCCGCACCCAGCAGCAAATGCCCGGCCAGTACCAGGATCAACAGCCCGCCGAGCATCAGCAACGCGCTGCTCAGCCAGGGCGCCCTGGCCACCGTATCCAGCGTGCGTGGGCGGCGCGAATGGCGGGTCTGGTAGTGCAGCACGCCGAGGTAGGCAACCAAAGCAAGCAGCAGCAACAGGCCGTCGAACGGTGTCAGTGTTTCATTGGCCGCCAGGGTAAACACCAGCAAGCCGGCGAAAATCATTACGGGGATGTCCAGGCGCACCAGTTGCCGCGACACCCGCAGCGGAATGACCAACGCAGCCAGGCCCAGGGTGACGAGGATGTTGAAGATACTGCTGCCGATCACGCTGCCCACAGCGATATCGGTATTGCCGGCCAAGGTGGCTTGCAGGCTCACGGTCATTTGCGGCGCGCTACTGCCGAAGGCGACGATGCTCAAGCCGATAATCAACGGCCGCACCTTGAGGCTGGCTGCCAGGCGCACGGCGGCGCGCACCAGGATTTCGGCGCCGGCGATCAGCAGCACCAGGCCGCTGATCAGTTCGATCAGGCTCCAGGGCGAGAGGGCAGTTAATGCGGAAATGGCCAAAGCTCCCTTGATTTAGTTGCTCATGGCTTGCACGCGAACCCGTGCAGTGCCGCTGCCCAGCATACCGAGTTGTTCGGCAGCCTTGCGTGAAACGTCGATCAGGCGCCCACGGGTATGCGGGCCGCGGTCGTTGATGCGCAGCACCACGGACCTGTTGTTGTCGAGGTTGGTCACCTTGACCTGAGTGCCGAAGGGCAGGCGCCGATGGGCGGCGGTCAGGGCGTTCTGGTTGAAGGGTTCACCACTGGCGGTTCTGTTGCCATGGTGCTTGGCGCCGTAATACGAGGCGGTGCCGGTTTCGTCGTAGCCGTTGGGGTCGATGAGGCCGCTGGCGCAACCGGCCAACAGAGAGAACAGGGCCAGGAGGCCGAGTAGACGCTTCATTTTCAGGAAATTCCCAATTAAATGTGGGAGCTGGCTTGCCTGCGATACAGGCACCTCGGTATTTCAGTTGCACCGAGGCGATGCTATCGCAGGCAAGCCAGCTCCCACACAAGCCCACTCCCACAAGGGGTCCGAGTTGGGCATGAAAGCCCACCCGGACCATTTCACCGCGATCAGCCTTCGAGCTTGCTTTTCAGCAGTTCGTTCACTTGTTGCGGGTTGGCCTTGCCTTTGGAGGCTTTCATCGCCTGGCCGACAAAGAAGCCGAACATCTTGCCGCGCTTGGCTTCGTCTGCCGCACGGTATTGCTCGACCTGTTCGGCGTTGGCCGCCAGCATCTCATCGAGTACGGCCGAAATCGCGCCGCTGTCGGTGACTTGCTTGAGGCCGCGCTTCTCGATGATTTCGTCCGCACTGCCTTCGCCGCTGGCCATCGCTTCAAACACGGTCTTGGCGATTTTGCCGGAGATGGTGTTGTCCTTGATGCGCAGCAGCATGCCGCCCAGTTGCTCGGCGGTAACAGGCGCATCGTCGATTTCCAGGCCCTGTTTGTTCAACAGGCTGCCCAGCTCAACCATCACCCAGTTGGCCGCCAGTTTGGCGTCGCCGGCGATGCTCACGACTTTTTCGAAGTAGTTGGCTTGCTCACGGCTGGACGCCAACACGCTGGCATCGTAGACCGACAAGCCGAACTGCGCCTGGAAGCGCTCGCGTTTCTGCTGCGGCAATTCCGGCAGGGTGGCGCGGATGTCATTGAGGAACGAGTCCTCAAGCACCACCGGCAACAGGTCCGGGTCGGGGAAGTAACGGTAGTCGTTGGCTTCCTCTTTGCTGCGCATGGCGCGGGTTTCGTCTTTGTTCGGATCGTACAGGCGCGTTTGTTGGATCACCCTGCCGCCGTCTTCGATCAGCTCGATCTGGCGACGCACTTCGCTGTTGATCGCCTTTTCGATGAAGCGGAACGAGTTGACGTTCTTGATCTCGCAGCGGGTGCCGAACTCGACCTGGCCTTTTGGCCGGATCGACACGTTGCAGTCGCAACGCAGCGAGCCTTCGGCCATGTTGCCATCGCAGATGCCCAGGTAGCGCACCAGCGCGTGGATCGTCTTGACGTAGGCCACGGCTTCCTTGGCGCTGCGCATGTCCGGCTCGGACACGATTTCCAGCAACGGCGTGCCGGCGCGGTTCAGGTCGATACCGGTGGCACCTGGGAATTCTTCGTGCAGGCTCTTGCCAGCGTCTTCTTCCAAGTGCGCGCGGGTCACGCCGACACGTTTGATGGTGCCGTCTTCCAGCGGTATGTCCAGGTAGCCCTTGCCGACGATCGGCAGCTCCATCTGGCTGATCTGGTAGCCCTTGGGCAGGTCCGGGTAGAAGTAGTTCTTGCGCGCGAACACGTTGTGCTGGCCGATCTCGGCGTCAATCGCCAGGCCGAACATCACCGCCATGCGCACCGCTTCCTGGTTCAGCACCGGCAATACGCCGGGCATGCCCAGGTCAACCAGGCTGGCCTGGGTGTTGGGTTCTGCACCGAACGTGGTGGCGCTACCGGAGAAAATCTTCGATTGGGTGGCGAGCTGGGTATGAATCTCCAGCCCGATCACAACTTCCCATTGCATAGTGTTCTCCTCAGAAGCCGGTAGGGGTGCGAGTGTGCCAGTCGGTGTTCAACTGGTACTGGTGCGCCACATTGAGCAGGCGGCCTTCCTGGAAATACGGGGCGAGCAATTGCACGCCGACCGGCAGGCCATCGACGAAGCCGGCGGGCATGGACAAGCCCGGCAAGCCCGCGAGGTTGGCGGTAATGGTGTACAGGTCTTCCAGGTACTCGGCGATCGGGTCGCCGGTCTTGGCGCCGATCTTCCAGGCCGGGTTTGGCGTGGTTGGGCCGAGGATCACATCGACTTCTTCAAAGGCCGCCATGAAGTCGTTCTTGATCAGGCGACGGATTTTTTGCGCCTTGAGGTAGTACGCGTCGTAGTAGCCGGCCGACAGGGCGTAGGCACCGACCATGATCCGGCGTTGTACTTCGCTGCCGAAGCCTTCGCCACGCGAGCGTTTGTACAGGTCGGTGAGGTCTTTCGGGTTTTCGCAGCGATAGCCGAAACGTACGCCGTCGAAACGCGACAGGTTCGAGGAGGCTTCAGCCGGGGCGATCACGTAGTACGCAGGAATCGCGTGCTGGTTGTTCGGCAGGCTGATTTCCTTGATCACGGCGCCGAGCTTTTCCAGTTCCTTGACGCTGTTGTGGACCAGCTCGGCGATACGCGGGTCGAGGCCGGCGCTGAAATACTCTTTCGGCACGCCGATGCGCAGGCCTTTGATCGACGTATTCAGGCTGGCGCTGTAGTCCGGCACGGGCTCATCGATGCTGGTGGAGTCCTGTTTATCGAACCCTGCCATACCTTGTAACAATATTGCGCAGTCTTCGGCAGTGCGTGCCAATGGGCCGCCCTGATCGAGGCTGGAGGCGTAGGCGATCATGCCCCAACGGGAAACGCGACCGTAGGTCGGCTTCAAGCCAGTGAGGTTGGTGAACGCGGCGGGCTGACGGATCGAGCCACCGGTGTCGGTTGCGGTAGCCGCCGGCAGGAAGCGCGCGGCAACGGCCGCCGCCGAACCACCCGACGAGCCGCCTGGCACGTGTTCCAAGTTCCACGGGTTTTTCACCGCGCCGTAGTAGCTCGACTCGTTGGCCGAACCCATGGCGAACTCGTCCATGTTGGTCTTGCCCAGGGTCACGGCCCCGGCGGCAGCCAGCTTGGACACCACGGTGGCGTCGTAGGGCGCTTTAAAGTTGTCGAGCATCTTCGAGCCGCAGCTGGTGCGAATGCCCTGGGTGCAGAACAGGTCTTTGTGGGCGATCGGTGCGCCCAGCAGTGCGCCATTCTCACCATTGGCGCGACGCACGTCGGCGGCCTTGGCCTGGCTCAGGGCCAGTTCTTCGGTGAGGCTGATGAAGCTGTTGACCTTGGGATCGTGCTCGGCGATGCGCGCAAGCAGGGTCTTGGTCAGCTCTTCGGAAGAAAACTTTTTGTCGGCGAGACCGCGGGCGATCTCGGCCAGAGTCATGTGATGCATTGCAGGCTCTTTCCCTTTAGTCGATGACTTTCGGAACCAGGTACAGGCCGTTTTCGACCGCTGGCGCGATGGACTGGTAGGCCTCGCGATTATTACGCTCGGTCACAACGTCTGCGCGCAGGCGCTGGCTGGCTTCCAGTGGGTGAGCCAGGGGCTCGATGCCGTCGGTATTGACGGCCTGCATTTGGTCGACCAGCCCGAGAATGCTGTTCAGGGCTGCGGTGGTCTGTGGAAGATCGGCTTCAACCAGGTCCAAGTGGGCCAGGTGAGCGATTTTTTCCACGTCGGAGCGTTCAAGCGCCATGGGATTCTCCAGTGGAAAACAGAACGGAGGGCGTCCGTGTGTTAGATTGTCGGAACACTACCGCATTTCTACGGTCATAAGGCCGCGATTGTGGGGGTTGGTGCACAGAAAGTCGGCCAATTTAGCACATTGGCGCCTTGCCCAAAATCCCTGTCGTTGTTAGAGTTTGCCGCACTTTTTTACCCACGCGTTGCCTAGGGTCCTTTCCCCATGTTCAAGAAACTGCGTGGCATGTTTTCCAGCGATCTTTCCATTGACCTGGGCACTGCCAACACCCTTATTTACGTGCGCGAGCGCGGTATCGTTCTGAATGAGCCATCGGTTGTGGCCATTCGGACCCATGGTAATCAGAAAAGTGTCGTTGCCGTTGGCACCGAGGCCAAGCGTATGCTCGGCCGAACACCAGGCAATATTGCTGCCATTCGTCCGATGAAAGATGGCGTGATCGCCGACTTCAGTGTCTGCGAGAAGATGCTGCAGTACTTCATCAATAAGGTTCACGAAAACAGCTTTCTGCAGCCCAGCCCTCGTGTGCTGATCTGCGTTCCGTGCAAGTCCACCCAGGTTGAGCGTCGTGCCATCCGTGAATCGGCCCTTGGCGCCGGTGCCCGTGAAGTGTTCCTGATCGAAGAGCCAATGGCTGCTGCGATCGGTGCTGGCCTGCCGGTTGAAGAAGCGCGCGGTTCGATGGTGGTGGATATCGGTGGTGGTACCACTGAAATCGCCCTGATCTCCCTGAACGGTGTGGTGTATGCCGAATCCGTGCGTGTAGGCGGCGACCGCTTCGACGAAGCGATCATCACTTATGTACGTCGTAACTACGGCAGCCTGATCGGCGAATCCACCGCCGAGCGCATCAAGCAGGAAATCGGCACCGCTTACCCGGGCGGCGAAGTTCGCGAGGTTGATGTTCGCGGTCGCAACCTGGCCGAAGGCGTTCCACGTGCTTTCACCCTGAACTCCAATGAAGTGCTGGAAGCTCTGCAAGAGTCCCTGGCCACCATCGTTCAGGCCGTGAAGAGCGCACTGGAGCAATCGCCTCCGGAACTGGCTTCCGATATCGCCGAGCGTGGCCTGGTGCTGACCGGTGGTGGCGCCTTGCTGCGCGACCTCGACAAGCTGCTGGCCCAGGAAACCGGTCTGCCGGTGATCGTCGCCGAAGACCCGCTGACCTGCGTCGCCCGTGGCGGTGGCCGTGCACTGGAAATGATGGATAAACACACCATGGACCTGCTCTCCAGCGAATAAGATCGCTTGGATGGTTCATGCTTCGCCCGCAGGCAGCACTTTGCAGTGCTGCCTGTTGGCGTTTATCTTCTTCAATCTGCATCCAGGCCGGTTTGATGCCGTATGAATAAAGAGAACATTTGCCTGGGAGGAGCGGATTATTAAACCGCTTTTCGCCAAAGGCCCCTCATTGGGCGTGCGCTTATTGGTGCTGGTCGTGCTTTCGGTCGCGCTGATGGTGGTCGATGCCCGCTTTGCACTGCTCAAGCCCGTGCGCAGCCAGATGTCGCTGGTGTTGATGCAGACTTACTGGATCACCGACCTGCCGCAACGTCTCTACCAGGGCGTGGCCAGCCAATTCGGCAGCCGCACTGAGCTGGTCGCCGAGAACGAAAAACTCAAGACTGAAAACCTGCTGTTGCAGGGGCGCATGCAAAAGCTGGCGGCCCTCACCGAGCAGAACGTTCGGCTGCGTGAGTTGCTCAATTCCTCCGCACTGGTCAACGAGAAGGTGGAAGTGGCCGAGTTGATCGGCATGGACCCTAACCCGTTTACCCACCGCATCATCATCAACAAAGGTGAGCGCGACGGTGTGGTCCTCGGCCAGCCGGTGCTTGATGCCCGTGGCCTGATGGGTCAGGTGGTCGAGTTGATGCCCTACACCTCGCGTGTATTGTTGTTGACGGACACGACTCACAGCATCCCCGTGCAGGTGAACCGTAACGGCTTGCGCGCCATTGCCAGCGGCACCGGTAACCCGGAGCGTCTGGAGTTGCGTCATGTGGCGGACACTGCCGACATCAAGGAAGGCGACCTGCTGGTCAGCTCCGGCTTGGGCCAGCGCTTCCCGGCGGGTTACCCAGTGGCGACGGTCAAGGAAGTGATCCACGATTCCGGCCAGCCCTTCGCCATTGTACGTGCCGTGCCGACTGCCGCCTTGAACCGCAGCCGTTACCTGCTGCTGGTCTTCAGCGACAACCGCACGCCGGAAGAGCGTGCCAACGACGCCGCTCAGGCGCAGGAAGCGGAAGACAAGCAGAACGGCGCTGCGCCGACCATTCCTGCCACGGTGCCAAAACCTGCGTTCGTGGGGCCACCAGCCCCTGTGGCCGCCCCGGCAGCGCCAGTGGCAACGCCAGTCAAACCTGCGGCCCACAACGCTCGCCCGGCCAAACCGGCTGCGGCCAAGCCACCCGCGACGACGCCAACTGCTGCAACTCCGGCGGTTAAACCGCCTGCTGCTACCACCCCGGCAGCCCGGCCAGCGGCCGCAGCCCCGGCCACCACACGGCAGAGGGAGGAATAATGGCCGGTACTCATTCGCACAATGGCTGGATCGTCTGGCTGACCTTCGCCGTCGGCCTCCTGCTCAGCGTTTCGCCGTTACCGCAATTCATGGAAGTCCTGCGTCCTTTATGGCTGGCCCTGCTGCTGGCGTTCTGGTCGCTGACCTTGCCGCATAAAGTCGGAATGGTCACCGCAATGTGCCTGGGCTTGGCGGAAGATGTGCTCTATGGCACTTTGCTCGGTCAGAATGCGTTGATCCTGACCCTGATTACTTTTCTGGTGCTGTCGTTGCAGCAGCGCTTGCGCATGTTCCCGATGTGGCAGCAGTGCCTGGTGATCCTGGTGATCTTCGGCCTGGCGCAGTTGGTGCAACTGTGGCTCAGCGCCTTGACCGGTAACCGCCAGCCAACCCTGGCGTTGGTGCTGCCTGCGCTGGTCAGTGCATTGCTGTGGCCATGGGTCAGTTTTGGTCTGCGTGGGTTACTTCGTCGCTATAAAATCAATTGAATGGATTGCGAGGCTCTGCCTGGTTATCGAACCCTACAGGGAGAGTCTGCAATGAATTTGCTTTATCTGGCCTCGGGTTCCCCAAGGCGGCGTGAATTGCTGACCCAGATCGGTGTGCCCTTCACCGTGGTCAGCGCCGCCATTGATGAAACGCCTCTTACAAACGAATCTGCTGTTGCCTACGTCGAGCGCCTTGCGCGCGGCAAGGCCACGGCGGGTTTTGCTGCGCTTGAAAAAACGGCGGGCGCCTGCGTTTTAGGCGCCGACACGGCTGTGATCGTGGAGGGTCATATCCTCGGCAAACCGATGGATCAAGCGGATGCCTTGGCCATGTTGATGGCTTTGGCAGGGCGTGAACATGAAGTGCTCACGGCCATTGCGCTCACCGACGGCGAGCGCTGCGAAACCCGATGTGTAAGCAGTCGCGTACTGTTTCGCGGGATTTCTGTCGAGGAGGCTACAACCTACTGGCACAGTGGCGAACCTCAGGACAAAGCTGGCGGCTATGCTATCCAAGGGCTCGGGTCGGTGTTTGTCGCCGGGCTCAATGGCAGTTACTCCGCCGTGGTTGGCCTGCCGGTGTGCGAAACCGCGCAACTGCTCGAGCAATTCGGCATACCCTGTTGGCAAAACCTTACCGCGCGCTGAACGCCTTACTTGCGCGCCAAGCCTTAAGCGATCGGTCACTATTGTGAAAACGCCTGAACGAGACCCAGCCATGAGTGAAGAGATTCTGATCAATATCACGCCGATGGAATCGCGCGTGGCGGTGGTAGAGAACGGTGTTCTGCAAGAAGTGCACGTCGAGCGCACGCAGAAGCGCGGCATTGTCGGCAATATTTATAAAGGCAAAGTGGTGCGCGTGTTGCCGGGGATGCAGGCTGCATTCGTCGATATCGGCCTGGACCGCGCCGCGTTCATCCATGCTTCGGAAATCTCCCTGCGCGAAGGCCCTGCGGTCGAAAGCATCAGTGCGTTGGTGCACGAAGGGCAGAGCCTGGTGGTGCAAGTCACCAAGGACCCCATCGGTTCCAAGGGCGCGCGGTTGACGACTCAGTTGTCGATTCCTTCGCGTTACCTGGTGTACATGCCGCGTACTGCTCACGTCGGCATTTCCTTGAAGATCGAAGACGAAGCCGAGCGCGAGCGCCTGAAAAAGGTGGTCAGCGACTGCGTGGCTGCCGAGGGCATCAAGGAAGCGGGTGGCTTCATACTGCGCACCGCCGCAGAAGGCGCCGGCGCCGATGAAATCCTCATGGACATCCGTTACCTGCGACGCCTATGGGATCAGATCGGCGCGCAGATCAAAACCATCGGCGCACCCAGCGTCATCTATGAAGACTTGGGCCTGGCCCTGCGCACCCTGCGCGATCTGGTCAGCCCGAAGATCGAGAAAATTCGCATCGACTCGCGGGAAACCTTCCAGCGCACCACGCAGTTTGTCGCCGAACTGATGCCTGAAATTGCCGACCGCCTGGAACATTACCCTGGTGAACGGCCGATTTTTGACCTGTATGGCGTCGAAGACGAAATCCAGAAAGCCCTGGAACGCAAGGTGCCGCTCAAGTCCGGCGGCTATCTGGTGGTGGACCCGGCGGAAGCCATGACCACCATCGACGTCAACACCGGTGCGTTCGTGGGGCATCGCAACCTTGAAGAGACCATCTTCAAGACCAACCTCGAAGCGGCTACCGCGATTGCCCGCCAGATGCGCCTGCGCAACCTGGGCGGCATCATCATCATCGACTTCATCGACATGGAAGACGAAGAGCATCAGCGTCAGGTGCTGCGTACCCTCGAGAAGCAGCTGGAGCGCGATCACGCCAAGACCAATATCATCGGCATCACCGAGCTTGGCCTGGTGCAGATGACCCGCAAGCGTACCCGCGAAAGCCTCGAACAAGTGCTCTGTGAGCCTTGCAGCAGCTGCCAGGGGCGGGGCAAGTTGAAGACCCCGGAAACGGTTTGCTACGAGATTTTCCGCGAAATCTTACGGGAGGCGCGTGCCTATCAGGCCGAAGGTTATAGAGTGCTCGCCAACCAGAAAGTGGTCGATCGGTTGCTGGACGAGGAGTCTGGTAACGTCGCCGAATTGGAAGGTTTTATCGGGCGCACCATTCGCTTCCAGGTCGAAACCATGTATTCACAGGAACAATACGACGTGGTGCTGCTCTGATCCCCAATCGCTTTCTTTCTTCGAGACCGGCAGACCTTGATCTGCCGTCCGCTAATTGCCTTGAGGGTCGCCTGACATGGAGCGTCTGAAACGCTTTTTTGCCGCTTTGACCCGCTGGGGCCTGGGCTTGTGCGCCTTGCTGCTGGTACTGGCGGCGGTGTACGTGAGCCTGGGTCGTGAACTCACCCCGTTGGTGGCCGAATACCGCGCCGAAATCGAAGCCAAGGCCCAGGCCGCGGTGGATATGCCTGTGCGCATCGGTAGCCTGGAAGGGCGCTGGAGCGGTTTCGCACCGATATTGCTGGCCCACGATGTGATGGTCGGCGAGGGCAGCAGTGCCTTGCGCCTGGACCAGGTTGAAGTGGTACCGGCTATCTGGGCCAGCCTGATGGCGCGCGAGGTGCGCATTGCCCACCTGGAAGTCAGCGGGTTGCAGTTGAGCGTCAAGGAAGACAAGGACGGCCACTGGGCGCTGCAAGGCCTGCCGGTACAAGATGATCAGCCGCTGGACCCGGAGCAGTTGCTGACACGCATGCAGATGGTCAAGCGCGTGTCGGTGCTCGATAGCCAGGTCACGCTGCAACCGTTCGCTCAGGCGCCGCTGACCCTGACATACGTGGGCCTTAGCCTGCACACCGGCGCCACGCGCCAACGCCTCGACGCCCGCCTGACCTTGCCGGACGGCCAGCCACTGGCCGTGAGCCTGCGCACGCGTATCCGCGCGAGCGAATGGAAAGACGCGCAAGTCCAGGCCTACCTGAGCCTTCCCCAGAGCGACTGGGCCAAATGGATCCCGGCCAAGCTGACCCAGCAATGGAAGCTTTCGCAATTCAAGGCGGGCGGTGAGTTCTGGCTCGACTGGGCCAAGGGTACCGTGCAAAACGCCGTGGTGCGCCTCAACTCGCCTCAGGTGAAGGGCAGCTACGCTGACCGCAAACCGGTGCATATCGAAAACCTTGCCCTCACGGCTTACCTGCAACGCAGTGATACCGGCCTTAAAGTGCTGTTTGATTCGCTGGCGATGAACATCGGTGAGACGCGCTGGGAATCACGCCTGCAATTGCAACAGAGCCTGGCCACCGATACCGCTCTGGAAGTCTGGAAGCTGCAGGCCGACCGCCTCGACCTGACCCCGATCACGCCGCTGCTGAATGCCTTGGCGCCCTTGCCGGAAGGCGTTGCCAAGACCATTGAACACCTGAAGGCCACTGGCGTGCTGCGTAACGTGCTGGTGGATTTGCGTCCCCAGGACACCACTGACCAAAAGGTCAGCTTTGCCGCCAACCTTGAGCGTATCGGCTTTAATGCCTACTTCGGCGCACCGGCTGCGCGGAACGTGTCCGGCAGCATCAGCGGCGACCTGGGCCACGGCGAGTTGCGCATGGACAGCAAGGACTTTTCCTTGCACTTGGACCCGATCTTCGCCAAGCCATGGCAGTACATCCAGGCCAATGCGCGCCTGACATGGAAGCTGGATAAGGAAGGTTTCACCCTGATCGCACCGTACATCAAAGTGCTGGGCGAAGAGGGCAAGGTCGCTGCGGACTTCCTGATTCGCCTGCATTTCGACCACAGCCAGGAAGACTACATGGACCTGCGGGTCGGCATGGTCGATGGCGACGGGCGCTTCACGGCCAAGTATTTGCCGGCCGTGTTAAGCCCGTCCTTGGATGAGTGGCTGCGCACGGCGATTCTCAAAGGCGCGGTTGACGAAGGTTTCTTCCAGTACCAAGGCTCGCTGAACCACGACGCGCTGCCGGCTGCACGCAATATCAGCTTGTTCTTCAAGGTGCATGATGCCGAACTGGCGTTCCAGCCGGGTTGGCCGCACGTAAGTAAGGTCAATGGCGAAGTGCTTGTCGAGGAGAGCGGTGTGCGTATCCTGGCGAGCAAGGGCCAGTTACTCGACACCAAGGTCAAGGACATCTACGTCAATATTCCTCATGCGCCTGCCGGCCAAGACAGCCACCTGCTGATTACCGGTGGGTTTGCTGGCGGTTTGGGCGATGGCTTGAAGATCCTCCAGGAAGCGCCGATAGGCACCGGTTCGACCTTCGCCGGTTGGAAGGGCGAGGGCGACCTGCAAGGCAAACTGGACCTGGACATTGCGCTGGTCAAAGGCGCCGATCCGAAGATTGTGGTGGACTTCCAGACCGACAAGTCCCGCCTGCAATTGGCCGAGCCGACCCTGGACCTGACCCAGCTCAAAGGCAATTTCCGCTTCGACAGCGCCAAAGGCCTGAGTGGCCAGAACATCTCGGCCCAGGCGTTCGACCGGCCGATCACTGCGCAGATTTTTGCCGATGGCAAACCGGGCAAAATCAGTACGCGCGTCAGCGCCAAGGGCCAGGTCACGGTCAAGCGCCTGACGGATTGGTTAAAAGTCAGCCAGCCGCTGCCGGTGTCCGGTGATATCCCTTACCAATTGCAACTGACCCTGGACGGCGCCGACAGCCAACTGATGGTCAGCTCCACCATGAAGGGCGTAGCAGTGGATCTGCCGGCACCGTTTGGCATGCCTGCCAGTCAGGGCCGTGACAGCGTGTTCCGTATGACCTTGCAGGGCGCCGAGCGGCGCTACTGGTTTGATTACGGCGAGCTGGCGAGCTTTACCTTTGCCTCGCCTCCAGACAAGTTCAATGACGGTCGTGGGGAATTGTTCCTTGGCGATGGCGCTGCCTTGTTGCCGGCTAGCAAAGGCCTACGTATTCGCGGCGTGCTGTCGGAGCTGGACATCGACCCGTGGAAAAAACTGGTAAACCGCTACGCCGGCAATGATCCGGGCGGCAGTGCCAAGCAACTGCTCAGTGGCGCTGATTTCAAGGTGGGCAAGTTGACGGGCTTCGGTACCCAGTTTGATCGGGTCAACTTGCAACTGGGTCGCAAGCCGGCTGCGTGGGGTTTGCAGTTTGACAGCCAGCAAGCCAAAGGCGCGGTGAACCTGCCGGATGCCAAGGGTGCGCCTATTGCGATCAACTTGCAGTACGTGAAATTGCCGGCGGTGGACCCGACGGTGCAGGCGAATGAGAACGCGCCGGACCCGTTGGCTGATATTGATCCCAAAGACATTCCGGCACTGGATATCGCCATCGATCAATTGTTCCAGGGGCCTGATCTGATAGGTGCCTGGTCGCTGAAGATCCGCCCAACCGCCAAGGGCCTGGCCTTCAACAACCTGGACCTGGGCCTCAAAGGCATGCAGCTCAAGGGTGCCGGTGGTTGGGAAGGCGCGCCGGGTGACAGCAGCAGTTGGTACAAAGGCCGCCTGGATGGCAAGAACATCGCCGATGTGCTCAAGGGCTGGGGCTTTGCGCCGACCGTGACGAGTGAAGACTTCCATCTGGACGTGGACGGTCGCTGGCCGGGTTCGCCAGCCTGGGTCGGGCCCAAGCGTTTCTCCGGTAGCCTGGACGCTGCATTCCGCAAAGGCCAGTTCGTTGAAGTGGAAGGCGGCGCCCAGGCCCTGCGGGTATTTGGTTTGCTCAACTTCAACTCCATCGGTCGCCGTTTGCGCCTGGACTTCTCGGACTTGCTCGGCAAAGGTTTGAGCTATGACCGGGTCAAAGGCTTGCTGGCAGCCAGTAATGGCGTGTTCGTGACCCGTGAGCCGATCACCATGACCGGGCCATCCACTAACCTTGAGCTCAATGGCACGCTGGACCTGGTGGCCGACCGGGTCGACGCCAAGTTGCTGGTCACATTGCCGGTGACCAACAACCTGCCGATTGCCGCATTGATTGTCGGTGCGCCGGCCATTGGTGGCGCGCTGTTCCTGATCGACAAGTTGATCGGCGACCGTGTGTCGCGCTTCGCCAGTGTGCAATACAAGGTGCAAGGTCCATGGAAGGATCCAAAAATCACCTTCGACAAGCCATTTGAAAAACCAAACTGAGAGCCTGTGGAGTAGCATGGCCGCATGCCCTTTACGGAGTGTTGGCCTATGTCCTTTGCGGTAATTCAAATGGTCAGCCAGAGTGACGTCCTGGCCAACCTGGCTCAGGCCCGGCGCTTGCTGGAGCAAGCGGCGGCGGGCGGTGCGAAGCTGGCGGTACTGCCGGAAAACTTCGCCGCCATGGGCCGTCGTGACGTCGCCGACATTGGTCGCGCCGAAGCCTTGGGCGAAGGCCCGATCCTGCCGTGGTTGAAACAGGCCGCCCGCGACCTCACCTTATGGATAGTGGCCGGCACATTGCCGTTGCCGCCTAAGGACCAACCGAACGCCAAATCCAACGCCTGCTCGCTCTTGATCGATGATCGGGGTGAAATCGTCGCCCGTTACGACAAACTGCACCTGTTCGATGTCGACGTGGCGGATGCTCGAGGTCGTTATCGCGAATCCGACGACTATGCTTTCGGTGGCAATGTTGTCGTGGCGGACACGCCGGTGGGGCGCTTGGGCCTGACGGTATGCTACGACTTGCGGTTCCCCGAGTTGTACAGCGAATTGCGTGCGGCGGGGGCTGAATTGATTACCGCGCCCTCGGCCTTTACGGCGGTGACCGGCGCTGCACATTGGGATGTGCTGATTCGTGCGCGAGCCATCGAAACCCAGTGCTACCTGCTGGCAGCCGCCCAAGGCGGCGTACACCCAGGCCCACGGGAAACCTTTGGCCACGCAGCAATTGTCGACCCTTGGGGGCGCGTGCTGACACAACAGGATCAAGGCGAAGCGGTGTTGTTGGCCGAGCGCGATAGCAGTGAACAGGCGTCGATACGGGCGCGCATGCCGGTGGTCAACCATCGGCGCTTTTTCTCGCAGGGCGCGCAGCGGCCTGCTTCGGAACGATGAATTTAAGGCCAAACCTATGAGCGAGTTGTTGTCCTCAGTCAGTGAACACCTCCTGGCACCCGGTGGCGTGACCATCGAAAGCTTGCAAACCGTGCTCGGCGATCTGGCCGGGCCAGGCATCGACGCGGCCGACCTGTATTTCCAAGGGCAGATTTCCGAGTCTTGGGCCCTCGAAGACGGCATCGTCAAGGAAGGCAGCTTCAACCTTGATCAAGGTGTGGGCGTGCGCGCGCAATCTGGTGAGAAGACCGGGTTTGCCTACAGCAACGCCATTACCCTTGAAGCCCTGGGCCTGGCGGCGCGTGCGGCACGCTCAATCTCTCGCGCCGGCCAGAACGGCACGGTGCAGGCATTCAGCACCCAGGATGTGGCTCAGTTGTACGCGCCGGATAACCCTCTGGAAGTGATCAGCCGTGCGGAAAAGGTCGACTTGCTCAAGCGTATCGATGCGGCCACCCGTGCCCTCGACCCGCGTATCCAGCAAGTCACCGTGAGCATGGCCGGTGTGTGGGAGCGCATTCTTGTGGCGTCCACCGACGGCGGGTTGGCGGCGGATGTACGGCCGCTGGTGCGGTTCAATGTCAGTGTGATCGTCGAGCAGAACGGTCGCCGCGAGCGCGGTGGCCATGGCGGCGGCGGGCGCACCGACTACCGTTATTTCCTCACTGAAGACCGCGCCATGGGCTACGCCCGCGAAGCGCTGCGCCAGGCACTGGTCAACCTTGAAGCCATTCCGGCGCCAGCCGGTACCTTGCCGGTGGTACTGGGCTCGGGCTGGTCTGGGGTTTTGCTGCACGAAGCGGTGGGCCACGGCCTGGAAGGCGACTTCAACCGCAAGGGCAGTTCCGCCTACAGCGGGCGCATGGGCGAGATGGTCGCGTCCAAGCTGTGCACCATTGTCGATGACGGCACCCTGGCCGGTCGTCGTGGTTCGCTGAGCATCGACGACGAAGGCACGCCGACCGAGTGCACCACGCTGATTGAAAACGGTGTGCTCAAGGGTTACATGCAAGACAAGCTCAACGCCCGCCTGATGGGCGTGGCGCGTACTGGTAACGGCCGCCGCGAGTCCTACGCTCACCTGCCGATGCCGCGTATGACCAACACCTACATGCTCGGTGGCGAAAGCGACCCGGCGGAAATCATCGCCTCGGTAAAACGCGGGATCTACTGCGCCAACCTCGGCGGCGGCCAAGTGGACATCACCAGCGGCAAATTTGTGTTCTCCACCAGCGAGGCGTACCTGATCGAAGACGGCAAGATTACCGCGCCGGTCAAAGGGGCAACGTTGATTGGTAACGGGCCAGAAGCCATGAGCAAGGTGTCGATGGTCGGTAACGACCTGTCGCTGGACAGCGGCGTGGGCACGTGCGGTAAAGATGGGCAGTCGGTGCCGGTCGGCGTTGGTCAGCCAACCTTGAAGATTGATGCGATCACCGTGGGTGGCACGGGGTCGTAAAAGGTGGAGCTTCGGGTGGCGCAGAACGCCACCCGGGGAAGAGGATCAGCGCAGGCCGCGTTGAGTCTCGTCCAGCTCACGGATGTACTTGAAAATTTTACGGCTGGTGGCCGGAGCCTTGTTTTGCGCCAGTTCGTGCTGGGCCTGACGGATCAGGGAGCGCAGTTGCTGGCGGTCCGCGTCCGGGTAGTCCAACACGAACTTCTCCAATACAGCGTCATCGCCCGAAATCAGGCGGTCACGCCAACGTTCCAGGTTGTGGAAACGTTCGTTGTATTGGCGAGTGGAGGCATCGAGTTGATCGAGCAGGGTCAGAATGGCGTCAGTGTCCTGATCGCGCATCAGTTTGCCGATAAACATGATGTGCCGTTTACGCGCGATATTCGCGGTGTGCTTAGGTGCATCAGCCAGGGCCCGGCGCATTTCGTCGGTCAGTGGCAGTTTTGCAACCAAGTCAGGCTTGAGCGTTGTAAGGCGCTCGCCAAGGTCAACCAGAGCATGCAGCTCGCGTTTGACCTGGGTTTTGCTTTTCTCCCCATCGAGGGAGTCGTCGTAAGAATCAACCATGGTGGCAGTCCGCAAAGAAACGCCGCCATGATAACCAGTCGGGGGCCGCTTGTCCGGCCCGGTCGCTCGATGGCCTTAACCGAAAGCAGAATTTGAGTGGAGAAAACCATGAGTGCAGCCCAAAGCGTCGGTCCGCAAGCGTTACCGGCACTGCAGGAACAAGTCGAGCAGATCCTTGCCGAGGCCAAGCGCCAGGGGGCCAGCGCCTGTGAAGTGGCGGTGTCGCTGGAGCAGGGGCTGTCGACGTCGGTGCGCCAGCGGGAAGTGGAAACCGTCGAATTCAATCGCGACCAGGGTTTTGGTATCACCTTGTATGTAGGGCAGCGCAAGGGCTCGGCGAGTACGTCGGCCAGCGGGCCCGAAGCGATTCGCGAGACGGTCGCCGCTGCGTTGGCGATTGCCAAGCACACCTCCGAAGATGAAAGCTCAGGCTTGGCTGACAAGGCACTGATGGCCAAGGACTTGAAGGATTTCGATCTGTTTCACACTTGGGACATCACGCCTGAACAGGCTATCGAGCAGGCGCTGATCTGCGAAGCGGCAGCGTTTGATGCTGATCCTCGCATCAAGAATGCTGACGGCACCACCTTGAGTACCCATCAGGGCTGCCGCGTGTATGGCAACAGCCACGGGTTTATCGGTGGTTACGCCTCCACTCGCCATAGCCTGAGCTGCGTGATGATTGCCGAGGCCGATGGCCAGATGCAGCGTGATTACTGGTATGACGTGAGCCGCCAAGGCGAATTGCTGGCTCACCCGGTCAGCATTGGCCAGCGCGCAGCCCAGCGTGCGGCGAGCCGCCTGGGCGCGCGCCCGGTACCGACCTGTGAAGTGCCGGTGCTGTTTTCGGCAGAGCTGGCCGGCGGGTTGTTCGGCAGCTTCCTGGGCGCGATTTCCGGCGGCAACCTCTACCGCAAGTCTTCGTTCCTTGAGGGCGCAATCGGCCAGAAACTGTTTCCTGAGTGGCTGACCATTGATGAGCGCCCGCACCTGATGCGCGCCATGGGCAGTTCGGCGTTCGACGGTGATGGCCTGGCCACTTATGCCAAACCGTTTGTCGAAAAGGGCGAGTTGGTCTCCTACGTTCTCGGTACTTACGCTGGCCGCAAGCTTGGCCTGCCAAGCACCGCCAACGCCGGTGGCGTGCACAACCTGTTCGTGACCCATGGCGACGAAGACCAGGCGGCGTTGCTGCGTCGTATGGGCCGTGGCCTGCTGGTGACCGAACTGATGGGCAGTGGCCTGAATATGGTCACCGGTGATTATTCCCGCGGCGCGGCGGGTTTCTGGGTAGAAAACGGCGAAATTCAATTCGCCGTGCAGGAAGTCACCATCGCCGGCAACATGCGCGACATGTTCAAGCAGATCGTTGCCGTGGGTAACGACCTGGAACTGCGCAGCAACATTCGCACCGGTTCGGTGTTGATCGAGCGGATGACTGTCGCCGGCAGCTAATCACTCTCGCGCTCAAAAAAAGGCACGCCATCGTACAGATGGCGTGCCTTTTTTTATGGCCGAGTCACAGGTGGATTAACGTGCTGTGCTTGTTTTGATTCTCAATATCATTTAATAATAAATATCATTATCGAATGAGTGTGGATCATGAGTTCTGTCCTGCATGAGGATCCGTACCTGGAAAGCTGGCGCTGGATGAGTCGTCAGATTCGCTGCGGCCTCGATCCCAATGAACCTCGCCTGATCGAACATTACCTCAATGAGGGTCGGTACCTGGCGTGTTGCACCGCGACCCATCCGTGGACGATCGCCGAAACCTCATTGCGCCTGCTGATCGACACCGCCCGCGATATCGCCTTGCCCTGGCATTGGCGCTCCATGTGCCTGGACCAGGCGTGGCGCCCGCTGCGCGACCTGGAAAACCTCTCCCACTGTGCCTGCCGCCTTAAGCGCTGGCAGGCCTTTGCCTGGCAATTGGCGACCTGCGAATTGCTGCCTTCCATTTCTGTTTCTGACCTGGTGCAAGGATCTTCCGATGAGTAACACCCGTATCGAACGCGACAGCATGGGCGAACTGCAAGTACCGGCCGAGGCCTTGTATGGCGCACAAACCCAGCGCGCGGTGAACAACTTTCCGATCAGCAACCAACGCATGCCGGCGCAATTCATCCGCGCCCTGATCCTGGCCAAAGCCGCTGCGGCCAAGGCCAACGTCGACCTAAAGCAGATCAGCGAAGGGCAGGGCAAAGCCATTGTCGATGCCGCCCAGGGCTTGCTGGAGGGCGATTACATGCCGCACTTCCCGGTGGATATCTTCCAGACCGGCTCCGGCACCAGCTCCAACATGAACGCCAACGAAGTGATTGCGACCCTGGCCACACGTTTGTTGGGCGAGGCGGTCAACCCTAACGACCACGTGAACTGCGGCCAAAGCAGCAACGACATCATTCCCACCACCATCCACGTCAGTGCCGCCTTGGTGCTGCATGAGCAAACGCTGCCGGCGCTGTTGCACTTGGTGCAGGTGATCGAGCAAAAGGCCGAGCAAGTGCATCCGTTCATCAAGACCGGCCGCACCCACTTGATGGACGCCATGCCGGTGCGCATGAGCCAGGTGCTCAACGGCTGGGCGCAGCAGCTCAAGGCCAATATCGGTCACTTGCAGGACTTGCTGCCGAGCTTGCAGGCCCTGGCTCAGGGCGGCACGGCGGTCGGCACCGGGATCAACGCACACCCGGAATTCGCCGCGCGTTTCAGCCAGCAACTGAGCAACCTGACTGGCGTGAAATTCACCCCGGGCAGGAACCTGTTCGCATTGATCGGCTCCCAGGACACAGCCGTTGCCGTGTCCGGCCAGTTGAAAGCCACCGCCGTCTCGCTGATGAAAATCGCCAATGACCTGCGCTGGATGAACTCCGGACCGCTCGCAGGCCTGGGTGAAATCGAGCTGGAAGGCCTGCAACCGGGCTCTTCGATCATGCCGGGCAAGGTCAACCCGGTGATCCCGGAAGCCACTGCCATGGTCGCGGCCCAAGTGATCGGCAATGACACGGTGATTACTGTCGCGGGGCAATCCGGCAACTTCGAGCTGAACGTGATGCTGCCGATCATCGCCCAAAACCTGCTCAGCAGCCTTGAACTGCTGGCCAATTCGAGCCGCTTGCTGGCCGACAAGGCCATCGCCAGCTTCAAGGTCAACGAAGCCAAGCTCAAGGAAGCGCTGTCGCGCAACCCGATCCTGGTCACCGCACTCAACCCGATCATTGGTTACCAAAAAGCCGCTGAAATCGCCAAGAAGGCCTATCAGCAAGGCCGTCCGGTAATTGATGTCGCTCTCGAGCACACTGACTTGTCACGTAGCCAACTGGAGATCCTGCTGGATCCGGAAAAGCTTACGGCGGGCGGCGTGTAATCACCGACTCTGCTTTGGAGGCTCACCATGGAGCACTGGAAACGCACGATCGAACGGGCCAATCGCTGCTTTATGCAGGGCGAACTGGTCGACGCTCGCGAGGCCTATTTGCAAGCCCTGGCCCTGGCTCAAGTGTTATTCGAGCGTTGGGCGGATGCCGACGAAGCAGTGGCGGCTTGCGTCATTTCCCATCACAACCTGGCGGACCTGCACCTGCGCCTGAACCAGCCTGAGGAAAGCGCGGAGTACCTGTGTGCTATCCACCAGCGCCTGCTGCAGACCCTGCAGGACCCGCGCCTGAGCCGGCAATTGCGCGAGGCGGCGCTGCGCCAGAGCAGCAAGACCTACGTCGAACTGTTGAACTTCATCAGCGATCACGGCGAGTACCCGCGAACCCATCGCTTGTTGGGTGGCGCTGCGGTGCAAACGGATGCGTCGATCCGCAACAGTCCTTATTACGGAGCACATTGATATGTCCTACACCTTGCCTGCCCTGCCTTACGCCTACGATGCCCTGGAGCCGCACATCGATGCGCAAACCATGGAAATCCACTACACCAAGCATCACCAGACCTACATCAAGAACCTGAATGCGGCGGTTGAGGGCACTGAGTTTGCGGGCTGGCCGGTTGAGAAGTTGGTGTCCAGCGTCCAGCAGTTGCCGGAAAAACTGCGTGCCGCAGTGATCAACCAAGGTGGCGGCCACGCTAACCACTCGCTGTTCTGGGCGGTGATGTCGCCCAAAGGCGGCGGTAAACCTGAGGGCGTGCTGGGCAAAGCGATCGAGGAACAGTTGGGTGGTTTCGACAGTTTCAAGGATGCCTTCACCAAGGCTGCCCTGACGCGTTTCGGCAGTGGTTGGGCCTGGCTGAGCGTTACCCCACAAAAGACCCTGGTGGTCGAAAGCAGCGGCAACCAGGACAGCCCGCTGATGAACGGCAATACGCCGATCCTCGGTCTGGACGTCTGGGAGCACGCCTACTACCTGCTCTACCAGAACCGTCGTCCGGAATACATCAACGCCTTCTACAGCGTGATCAATTGGCCGGAAGTCGCCGCACGCTACCAGGCCGCCTTGGCCTGATATTGACCCTATAACAAGACCTAAGGCCGACTATGGGCACTGAAATACTGGCGATCAGCAGCGGACGAATGTTTCGTTATGCGTTTGGCTCACTGCTGCTATTGGCAGGTACTGCATTGCTGGTGGCCCACGGGCTGGCCTGGCTGGACCTTGAACCGCGCATCCTGCGTGCCTTGCAGGGCGGGTCGATCTGCGCGCTCGGCACGGCGCTGGGCGCGGTGCCGGTGCTGGTGATTCGTCGGATGCCGGTAGCGCTCAGCGATACATTGTTGGGCTTTGGTGCTGGAGTGATGTTGGCAGCAACTGCCTTTTCGCTGATCGTGCCGGGTATCGCTGCCGCTGAAGGCCTGGGGCTTTCGCCCTGGGGCGCCAGTGGCTTGATCAGCTTTGGGATCATGCTGGGAGCGTTCGGGCTGTACCTGGTCGACCGCAAGGTCTCCGGCGCCAGCCCGGAAATGCTGGTGGGCACGCCGGATAAACCGGTGATCCCACCCCGCATCTGGCTGTTTGTGTTCGCCATCATTGCCCACAACATTCCGGAAGGCATGGCGGTGGGTGTCTCTGCCGGTGGCGGGATGCCGGATGCCGATAGCCTGGCCATGGGCATTGCCCTGCAGGACGTGCCGGAAGGTTTGGTGATTGCGCTGGTCTTGGCCGGGGCCGGGATGTCGCGGGTCAAAGCGTTCCTGATCGGCGCCGCGTCAGGGTTGGTAGAGCCGGTATTCGCTGTGTTGTGCGCGTGGCTGGTGAGCCTGGCAGAAGTTTTGTTACCGCTGGGCCTCGCGCTTGCGGCTGGTGCGATGTTGCTGGTGGTGACTCACGAAGTGATCCCCGAATCGCGCCGCAATGGTCACGAAAAGCTTGCCAGCTTGGGGTTGTGCATCGGGTTCTGTTTAATGATGGTGATGGATACAGCTCTGGGGTGAGGCTGTTGCAGCCTCACATCCCTCTCAAAGGGTGGGCTTACTCACCTTCGTCGAAGTAGTTATTGATCAGCGCCACCAAGGCATCCATCGCTTCCTGTTCCTGCTCGCCTTGCGTCTTCAGGTGAATTTTGGTGCCCTTGCCGGCGGCCAGCATCATCATCGACATGATGCTCTTGCCGTTGACCATGGACTCCGGCGTGCGCCCGGCGTAGATCTCGCAAGGAAATTGTCCGGCAACGCCGACGAATTTAGCGGAAGCGCGAGCGTGCAGGCCCAGCTTGTTGATGATTTCAATTTCCAGAGCGGGCATCGCGGGGTGGTCCTTTCAGCTAAGGTCGCGGTGGCGAACCTGGACGTTCTTGAGGGTTTGCTGCAGCACCTGGCCCAGGCGTTCGGTCAGGTAGACGGAGCGATGGTGGCCGCCGGTACAGCCAATGGCAATGGTGACATAGGCCCGATTGCTCGCAGCAAAGCGCGGCAACCATTTGAGCAGGTAGCTGGAGATGTCTTGGAACATCTCCTCTACATCCGGCTGCGCGGCCAGGTATTCGGCCACAGGCTGATCCAGCCCCGACTGTTCGCGCAGTTCTGGCTTCCAATAAGGGTTAGGCAGGCAACGCACATCAAAGACCAGGTCGGCGTCCACCGGCATGCCGCGCTTGAAGCCAAACGACTCGACCAGAAAAGCGGTACCGGGCTCTGGCTGGTTCAGCAGGCGCAGCTTGATGGCATCCCGCAATTGATACAGGTTCAGGCTGGTGGTGTTGATCTTGAGGTCGGCGAGGTCAATGATCGGGCCGAGCAGCGTGGTCTCGTCCTCAATGGCTTCGGCCAGGGAGCGATGCGGGCTGCTGAGGGGGTGGCGTCGGCGGGTCTCGGAAAAGCGCTTGAGCAGCGTTTCTTCGTCCGCATCCAAGTAGAGCACATCGCAATGAATGTGCTTGGCGCGCACTTCCTCGAGCAATTGCGGGAATCGCTCAAGGTGGCTGGGCAGGTTGCGGGCGTCAATCGAAACGGCAACCAGGGGTTGTGCCAATTCAGTGTGGATCAGCGCGCGCTCTGCCAGTTCAGGCAGCAGGCCCGCAGGCAGGTTGTCGATGCAATAGAAGCCGTTGTCCTCAAGAACGTTGAGGGCAGTGCTTTTACCCGAGCCGGAACGGCCGCTGACGATGATCAAACGCATGATTACTGCCCGCTTTGTTCATCCAGGACAACCTGATAGAGCGCCTCGTTGGTGCTGGCACTGCGCAGTTTGTCGCGTACTTCCTTGCGGTCGAGCATGCTGGCGATCTGCCGGAGCAGTTCCAGGTGTGCATCGGTGGCGGCTTGCGGGACCAGCAGAACGAACAGCAGGTCGACCGGTGCGCCGTCGATGGCGTCGAAATCAATTGGTGCATCGAGGTGCAGCAGGGCGCTCACTGGGGCTTCACAGCCTTGCAGGCGGCAGTGAGGAATCGCGATACCGTTGCCAAAACCGGTTGAACCGAGTTTTTCACGGGCGATAAGTGCCTCATACACAGCTTGCGTATCCAGTTCGGGCACTTCGCGGCCGATCAGGTTGGCAATTTGTTCTAGGGCGCGCTTTTTACTGCCGCCCGGCACGTTCACGAGAGAACGGCCGGGGGTCAGGATGGTTTCAAGTCGGATCATGGGTGGGGAGTGTTAGCGGCCTGTGCCCTGAAGAAGGCTCTGCTGCTTTTCCTTATGCTTTTTGATTTGGCGATCCAGCTTGTCGGTCAGGTCGTCAATGGCGGCATACATATCTGAATGCTCAGCATTGGCGACGACTTCCCCGCCGGGTATACGCAAGGTGGCTTCGATTTTCTGCTTCAGCTTTTCGACAGTCATGATGACTTGCACATTGGTGATCTTGTCGAAATGCCCCTCAATTCTTTTGAGCTTTTCGCCTATGTAGGCGCGCAGCGGTTCGGTCACTTCCAGTTGGTGTCCACTGATATTGACTTGCATACAGCTTCTCCTTCGTTGCCAGTGCATAAAGCGGCGGGTAGGAATACCCGCCACTGGAACGCTATGGCCCGCCCGTCACATCAAACGCTTACGCTCGCTGGAAGGCGCGATCCCGAGGGACTCGCGGTACTTGGCGACGGTTCGACGGGCGACCTGAATGCCTTGTGCCTCCAGTAAACCAGCGATCTTGCTGTCACTCAACGGCTTTTTCTGATTTTCCGCGGCAACCAGTTTTTTGATGATCGCGCGGATCGCCGTGGACGAGCATTCGCCGCCTTCGGAGGTGCTGACGTGGCTGGAGAAAAAGTATTTCAACTCATAAATACCCCGTGGGGTATGCATGAATTTTTGCGTGGTCACCCGGGAAATCGTCGATTCGTGCATGCCCACCGCCTCGGCGATGTCGTGCAGCACCAGCGGTTTCATGGCCTCGTCGCCATATTCCAGGAAGCCGCGCTGGTGCTCGACGATCTGGGTGGCCACTTTCATCAGGGTTTCGTTGCGGCTCTGCAGGCTCTTGATGAACCAGCGCGCTTCCTGCAACTGGTTGCGCATGAAGGTGTTGTCGGCGCTGGTGTCGGCGCGGCGCACAAAGCCTGCGTATTGCGGGTTGACGCGCAGGCGCGGCACCGATTCCTGGTTCAATTCCACCAGCCAGCGCTCGTTGTCCTTGCGCACGATCACGTCGGGAACCACGTATTCGGCTTCGCTGGACTCGATCTGCGAGCCCGGGCGAGGGTTGAGGCTCTGTACCAGCTCAATGACCTGGCGCAGGTCGTCTTCCTTGAGCTTCATGCGGCGCATCAGCTGGCTGTAGTCGCGGCTGCCCAGCAGGTCGATGTAGTCGGTGACCAGGCGCTGGGCCTCAGCGAGCCAAGGGGTCTTGGCCGGCAGTTGGCGCAGTTGCAGCAGCAGGCACTCGCTGAGCGTGCGAGCGCCGATACCGGCGGGCTCGAATTGTTGGATGCGGTGCAGGACGGCTTCGATTTCGTCCAGTTCAATGTCCAGTTCCGGGTCGAAGGCCTCGAGGATTTCATCAAGGGTTTCGTCCAGGTAGCCCTGGTTATTGATGCAGTCGATCAGGGTGACGGCGATCAGGCGATCGGTGTCCGACATCGGCGCGAGGTTCAGTTGCCACAACAAATGGCTTTGCAGGCTCTCGCCGACGGACGTACGGGTGGTGAAATCCCACTCGTCATCATCATTGCTCGGCAGGCTGCTGGCGCTGGTCTGGTAGACGTCTTCCCACGCGGTGTCCACGGGAAGCTCGTTGGGAATGCGCTCGTTCCATTCGCCTTCCTCAAGGTTATCCACCGTCGGGGCGGTTTCCTGATAAGAGGGTTCCTGCACGTCGGCGTTGGGTTTTTGCTCGATGTTGTCGGCCAGCGGGTCTGCATTATCGAAGTCGTCGCCTTCTTCCTGGCGTTCGAGCATCGGATTGGACTCCAGGGCCTCCTGGATTTCCTGTTGCAGGTCCAGGGTCGACAATTGGAGCAGGCGGATGGCCTGTTGCAGCTGCGGTGTCATCGTCAGCTGCTGGCCCATTCTCAGGACTAGCGATGGTTTCATGGCAGGGGCTTAACACCTTATTCGCCGGCGCAATGCGCCATCCACGACAGGGCGCGTGAGCGCCAAACATAAGCAAATTATATGCCTGATATCGGGGGCTTTGCCTAGAGCGCGGTAACAATAAAAAAAACGAGGTTTTTATTGACTCCCGCGCGCCTTGGCGAATGGCCAGACACCACAGTGCTTACAGGCGGAACTCATGGCCCAGGTACACTTCCTTGACCAGTTCGTTGGCCAGGATAGTGGCGGAATCGCCTTCGGCGATCAGCTGGCCATCGTTGACGATATAAGCTGTTTCACAGATATCGAGGGTCTCACGGACGTTGTGGTCGGTGATCAATACGCCGATACCCTTGGCCTTGAGGTGATAGATGATCTGTTTGATGTCGCCGACCGAGATCGGGTCGACGCCGGCAAACGGTTCGTCCAGCAGGATGAACTTAGGCGCAGTGGCCAGGGCGCGGGCGATTTCCACACGGCGACGCTCACCACCGGACAAGCTCATGCCGAGGTTGTCGCGAATGTGGTTGATATGGAACTCCTGCAGCAGGCTTTCCAGCTCCTTGCGGCGGCCATCACGGTCGAGTTCCTTGCGGGTCTCAAGGATCGCCATGATGTTGTCGGCCACTGACAGTTTGCGGAAGATCGACGCTTCCTGGGGAAGATAGCCGATACCTGCACGTGCACGACCGTGCATGGGCTGATGGCTGACGTCCAAGTCGTCGATCAGTACACGCCCTTGATCCGCCTGAACCAGCCCGACGATCATATAGAAGCATGTGGTCTTGCCGGCACCGTTCGGGCCAAGCAAGCCGACGATCTGGCCACTGTCGATCGACAGGCTCACGTCGCGTACGACCTGACGGCTTTTATAGGCCTTGGCCAGATGCTGGGCTTTCAGGGTTGCCATTCGTTAGTTCGCCTTCTTCGCGTCAGCTTTCTGCTTCGGCTGGATAACCATGTCGATACGCGGGCGAGGTGCGGTGACCTTGCTGCCATTGGCGCGGCCGGCCTGAGCGATCTGCTTCACGGTGTCATAGGTGATTTTTTCACCTTCCGTGGTGTTGCCATCGGTGCTGACCACTTTGGCCTGATCGATCAGGACAATGCGGTTCTGCTGGGCGTGGTACTGGATGGTCTTGCCGTAGCCCTTCATCGGGGCGGTATCGGCGGGCGCCTGCTTCTGTTCGAAATAGGCCAGGTTGCCCACCGATGTCACCACGTCAATATCGCCGGCCGGGGTACGCGTGAGCGTCACCGTGTTGCCGGTGATTTTCATCGAGCCTTGGGTGATGATCACGCCGCCGGTGTAGGTGGCCACACCTTGTTTGTCATCCAGCTGCGCATCGTCAGCCTGAATGTGGATCGGTTGCTGGCTATCGTTCGGCAGAGCCCAGGCGCTCACGCTTCCCAGTGCTGCGCCCAGACCGAGCAAAATAGGGAGGGTTTTAACGAGCCTCATACTGTCCTCTTACGTTCGATAGCAGGTGTATCCTGCTTTCTTTCAAATACGCTTTCATTCCCTTGCCAGTCGATACACCGCCAGCGCCGTCGATTCTAACGTCTTGCTCGGTCTGCGCATATTGCTGTTGTGGGAAAACGGTCATGCGACTGCTGGTAATGATGGTGTCGCGGTTCTTATCGTCGGTGCGTGCAACGCGGACCGAGTCGATCAGTTCTACCTGGGTGCCACCCTTGTTCACCTCACCGCGCTTGCTGGTGACATGCCATGGGAACTCGGTACCGCGGTAGAGGTTCAGGTCGGGGTTGGTCAGTAGGCTGACGTCCGTGGCCTTGAGGTTTTCGACTTTATCGGCGGTCATTTCGTACTGAACCTTGCCGTCAGGCAGGAACTGTATGGTGTGGGCGTTGATGGCGTAATAGGCGATAGCGCTCTCGTCGACGGCCACTACAGGCTTGTCGAGAAAGCGCTCCGGGCTGATATTCCAGTAGCCCACCGCCAGGAACAGCGCGGCGATCACCCCGAATAACAGAAATTTGCGAATCTTTTTGCTCAGCATAAAAAGCTCTATAGGTAGGCGGCGTGGGCCGCTTCAAGACTGCCCTGGGCACGCAGGATCAACTCGCAGAACTCGCGGGCAGCACCTTCACCGCCACGTGCGGTAGTGATGCCATGGGCGTGTTCGCGCACAAATGCCGCGGCGTTCGCGACGGCCATGCCCAGGCCTACCCGGCGAATGACCGGCAGGTCAGGCAGATCATCGCCCAGGTAGGCGACCTGCTCATAGCTTAGGTTGAGCTGTCCAAGAAGCTCGTCCAGAACCACCAGTTTATCCTCGCGGCCCTGATACAGGTAAGGAATCCCCAGGTTTTGTGCGCGGCGTTCCACAACCGGTGTTTTTCGACCGCTGATAATCGCCGTTTGCACGCCCGCAGCCATCAACATCTTGATGCCTTGGCCATCGAGGGTATTGAACGTCTTGAACTCGCTGCCGTCTTCGAGAAAGTACAGGCGGCCATCGGTCAGTACGCCGTCGACGTCGAAAATCGCCAGTTTGATGTTTTTACCGCGTTGCAACAGGTCGCTGGACATTTACATCACTCCCGCACGCAGCAAGTCGTGCATGTTCAGGGCGCCGACCGCGTGATCGTCACCGTCGACGACCACCAGCGCAAGAATCTTGTGGTCTTCCATGATCTTCAGCGCTTCGGCCGCCAGCATTTCAGGGCGTGCGGTCTTGCCGCGTGGGGTCATGACTTCGTCGATCGTAGCCGTTTGAATGTCGAGGTTACGGTCCAGGGTACGGCGCAAGTCGCCGTCAGTGAACACCCCGGCCAGGCGGCCATCGGATTCCAGGATGACTGTCATGCCCAGGCGCTTGAGGGTCATTTCCATCAGGGCGTCCTTAAGCAGGGTACCGCGCGGGACGTGAGGCAATTCATCACCGGAGTGCATGACGTTTTCGACTTTCAGCAGCAGGCGGCGGCCCAAGGCGCCACCCGGGTGGGAAAATGCGAAATCCTCGGCGGTAAACCCGCGTGACTCCAGCAGCGCCACTGCCAAGGCATCGCCCATCACCAGTGCTGCGGTGGTGGAGGAGGTCGGTGCCAGGTTCAGCGGGCAGGCTTCGTGGTCCACGTGAACATTCAGGTTGACCTCGGCGGCCTTGGCCAGCGTCGAGTCCGGGTTGCCGGTAATGCTGATCATCTGGATGCCCAGGCGTTTGATCAGTGGCAGCAGGGTCACGATTTCATTAGTGCTGCCGGAGTTCGACAGCGCCAGGATAATGTCATCCTTGGTGATCATGCCCATGTCGCCGTGGCTGGCCTCGGCCGGGTGCACGAAAAAAGCCGTGGTCCCGGTGCTTGCCAAGGTGGCGGCGATTTTGTTGCCGACATGGCCTGATTTGCCCATGCCGACCACGACAACGCGGCCCTTGCTGGCCAGAATCATTTCGCAGGCGCGTACGAAATCCGCGTCGATATGGGCCAGCAAACCTTCTACGGCTTCAAGCTCGAGGCGGATGGTGCGTTGTGCGGATTGAATAAGGTCGCTGGATTGGCTCATGTCTGAAATCGTATAGCCTGACGAAAAGTCGACGATTATAGCGGTAATGATCAATTCCCTCACGCAAGTTCGTCAGGGTTTATTCTGCAAGTGCCTAAGATTAGTGCACAGCAACGTTTTTTCCCTGTCCCGAATCTGAACGAGCGCTGTTCCGGCCTTGGGGGCGCTGTACCAGCAGTGATATAGTTCGCCGCCAGTTCGGTCCGCCCAACCCATGTGGCTAACTATTTATTGCGCATCTGTCGCAAACGAATGTCGCAAACATGGTGTCTGAGTGAAAGGCTGCATCCCAAGGAGATTAGATGAGTGCCGATAACGCCTACGCGGTCGAGCTGAAGGGCCTTACCTTCAAGCGCGGGACGCGCAGCATCTTCAATAACGTCGATATTCGCATTCCCCGCGGAAAAGTCACGGGCATCATGGGGCCTTCCGGTTGCGGCAAGACCACCCTGTTGCGCCTGATGGGTATGCAATTGCGCCCTAGCGCCGGCGAAGTGTGGGTCAACGGCCAGAACCTGCCGACCCTGTCGCGCAGCGATCTGTTCGATGCGCGCAAGCATATGGGCGTGCTGTTCCAGAGTGGCGCGCTGTTCACTGACCTCGATGTGTTCGAAAACGTGGCGTTTCCGCTGCGGGTGCACACGCAACTGTCCGATGAGATGATTCGTGACATTGTGTTGCTGAAGCTGCAGGCCGTCGGCCTTCGCGGCGCCATCGACCTGATGCCTGACGAATTGTCCGGCGGCATGAAGCGTCGTGTCGCGTTGGCGCGTGCCATCGCGCTGGATCCGCAAATCCTCATGTATGACGAGCCTTTTGTAGGCCAGGACCCGATCGCCATGGGCGTGCTGGTACGCCTGATCCGCCTGCTCAACGACGCGTTGGGGATTACCAGTATCGTGGTGTCCCACGACCTGGCCGAAACCGCGAGCATTGCCGACTACCTCTATGTAGTAGGCGATGGTCAGGTGCTGGGGCAGGGCACGCCTGAAGAACTGATGAACGCTGATAACCCGCGTATTCGCCAATTCATGACCGGCGATCCCGATGGCCCGGTGCCTTTTCATTTTCCGGCAGCGGACTACCGCTCAGATCTTCTGGGGAAGCGCTGATGCGCAAGACATCTTTACTCGAGAAGGTTCGCCTTTTCGGTCGCTCCGGCATCGATCTGGTCGAAGTGCTGGGGCGTTCGACCATTTTTCTGTTTCACGCACTGCTCGGTCGCGGCGGCATCGGCGGCGGTTTTGGCCTGCTGCTCAAGCAATTGCACTCGATCGGCGTGATGTCCCTGGTCATTATCGTGGTGTCCGGGATTTTCATCGGCATGGTGCTGGCGTTGCAGGGGTTCAATATCCTCTCCAGCTACGGTTCGGAGCAGGCGGTGGGGCAGATGGTCGCCCTGACGCTGTTGCGTGAACTCGGCCCGGTTGTCACCGCCTTGCTGTTTGCCGGGCGCGCAGGGTCTGCATTGACCGCTGAGATCGGCAACATGAAGTCCACCGAGCAGTTGTCCAGCCTGGAAATGATCGGCGTGGACCCGCTCAAATACATTGTTGCCCCGCGCCTGTGGGCCGGCTTCATTTCCCTGCCTCTGCTGGCGATGATCTTCAGTGTGGTCGGTATCTGGGGCGGCTCGTGGGTGGCGGTTGACTGGTTGGGCGTCTATGACGGCTCGTACTGGGGCAACATGCAAAACAGCGTGACTTTCAGCGGCGACGTGCTTAACGGCATCATAAAGAGCATCGTCTTCGCCTTTGTAGTGACCTGGATCGCCGTATTCCAAGGCTATGACTGTGAGCCCACTTCAGAAGGGATCAGTCGCGCCACCACCAAGACCGTTGTGTACGCCTCGCTGGCGGTACTGGGCCTTGACTTCATTTTGACCGCCTTGATGTTTGGAGATTTCTGATGCAAAACCGCACTGTGGAAATCGGTGTCGGCCTTTTCTTGCTGGCTGGCATCCTGGCTTTACTGTTGTTGGCCCTGCGAGTCAGCGGCCTGTCGGCCAGCCCCACCGCCGACACTTATAAACTTTACGCGTACTTCGATAATATCGCCGGTTTGACTGTCAGAGCCAAAGTGACCATGGCCGGTGTAACCGTCGGCAAGGTCACGGCAATCGATCTGGATCGCGACAGCTTCACCGGCCGAGTGACCATGCAAGTCGATAAGAAGGTAGATAATCTGCCGACTGACTCCACTGCATCTATCCTCACTGCTGGTTTGCTGGGCGAGAAGTACATCGGTATCAGCGTGGGCGGGGAAACAGCCTTGCTCAAGGATGGTTCGACAATCCACGACACACAGTCGTCGTTGGTGCTTGAAGACTTGATCGGTAAATTCCTGCTCAATACGGTCAATAAAGACGCCAAATGAGGAATCTGTTCATGATCTCTACCTTGCGACGTGGCCTGCTGGTGCTGCTTGCAGCACTGCCGATGATGGCCAACGCGGCGGGTTCTGCGCACGATCTGGTGCAGGACACGACCAACAAAATGTTGGCTGACCTGACTGCCAACAAAGAGCAGTACAAGCAAGACCCAACGAAGTTCTACGATGCGCTGAATACCATTGTGGGCCCAGTGGTCGATGCCGAAGGCATTTCCCGCAGCATCATGACGGTCAAGTATTCACGCAAAGCTACGCCTGCGCAGATGCAAACATTCCAGGAAAACTTCAAGAAGGGCCTGTTCCAGTTCTATGGCAACGCCCTGCTGGAGTACAACAACCAGGGCATTACCGTTGCTCCGGCCGGGGATGAGTCGGGTGACCGCACCAGCGTTAACATGACCGTTAAGGGCACCAACGGCGCCGTTTATCCTGTGCAGTACACACTGGAGAAGATCAGCGGCGAGTGGAAACTGCGTAACGTGATCATCAACGGCATCAACATTGGCAAGCTGTTCCGCGATCAGTTCGCTGACGCGATGCAGCGCAATGGCAACAACCTGGACAAAACCATCAATGGTTGGGCCGGTGAAGTCGCCAAGGCCAAGGAAGAAACCGACAAACAAGCTGGGAAGCCTGCGCAATGACCGAGTCGGCTGTTCGTCTTGGCGACGCCGGTGAGTTGTTTCTCAGTGGCGTACTCGATTACCGCTCCGGGCCTGACCTGCGCAAGCAGGGCCAGGCGCTGATCAACAGCAGCAACGCGCCTGCGTTGGTGCTTGATTGCTCGGCGGTGACCAAGTCCAGCAGCGTCGGTCTGTCGTTGTTGCTGTGTTTCATGCGCGATGCTGAAGCGGTCAAGAAGCCGTTCAGCATCCGTGCGTTGCCCGAGCACATGCGCGAAATTGCCGAGGTTTCCGGTATTACCGAACTGTTGGCGCATCCTTAATACACATTATTAAAGAGGCCCCCCGTCAGAGTCCTGCTATGCGGGGTTCGCAGGCGCGGGGCTTTTTTGTATGATGTGCGACCCGTGCGCACTTGGCGCCGATAGAGGTTGAGCATGCAGGCCTACGAAGTTAAGAGCTTCCTTGAAGAAAAGCTGTCGAATAGCCTTCCTTCACAAGTGCAGGTTGAAGTTGAAGGCGAAGGCTGCAACTTCCAGCTGAATGTGATTAGCGATGAACTGGCGGCACTGAGCCCGGTCAAGCGTCAACAGCAGATCTATGCCCATTTGAACCCGTGGATCACCGATGGCAGCATCCACGCGGTCACTATGAAATTTTTCAGCCGCGCGGCCTGGGCCGAGCGCACCTGAGCCCCCAAGGCGTCGAGATTCTTATGGATAAATTGATTATTACCGGCGGTGTCCGCCTTGATGGCGAGATCCGCATTTCCGGTGCGAAAAACTCCGCCTTGCCGATCCTGGCAGCGACCCTGCTGTGCGATGGCCCGGTGACTGTGGCCAACCTGCCGCACCTGCACGACATCACCACCATGATCGAGCTGTTCGGTCGCATGGGCATTGAGCCGGTGATCGACGAGAAGCTGTCTGTCGAAATCGACCCGCGCACTATCAAGACCCTGATCGCTCCGTACGAATTGGTGAAAACCATGCGTGCGTCGATCCTGGTACTGGGCCCGATGGTTGCCCGTTTTGGTGAAGCCGAAGTGGCGCTGCCTGGCGGTTGCGCCATCGGTTCGCGTCCGGTCGACCTGCACATCCGTGGCCTTGAAGCCATGGGTGCCACCATCGACGTCGAAGGCGGCTACATCAAGGCCAAGGCGCCAGAAGGCGGCTTGCGCGGTGCCAATTTCTTCTTTGATACCGTCAGCGTGACCGGTACCGAGAACATCATGATGGCCGCTGCCCTGGCCAACGGTCGCAGCGTGCTGCAAAACGCCGCGCGCGAGCCTGAAGTGGTCGACCTGGCCAACTTCTTGATCGCCATGGGTGCCAACATCACCGGCGCCGGCACCGACACCATTACCATTGAGGGTGTTAAACGCCTGCACTCGGCCACCTACAAAGTGATGCCCGACCGTATCGAGACCGGCACCTACCTGGTGGCTGCCGCCGTGACCGGTGGTCGCGTCAAGGTTAAGGACACCGATCCGACCATCCTTGAAGCCGTCCTGGAAAAACTCAAGGAAGCGGGTGCTGAAATCACCACCGGTTCCGACTGGATCGAGCTGAACATGCACGGCAAGCGGCCAAAAGCTGTCAACGTGCGTACTGCTCCGTACCCGGCGTTCCCGACCGACATGCAAGCGCAGTTCATCTCCTTGAACGCGATTGCCGAAGGCACCGGTGCCGTGATCGAGACCATCTTCGAAAACCGCTTCATGCACGTGTATGAACTGCACCGCATGGGCGCCAAGATCCAGGTCGAAGGCAACACGGCCATCGTTACCGGCATCGAGAAGCTCAAGGGCGCGCCAGTCATGGCCACCGACCTGCGTGCCTCGGCCAGCTTGGTGATCTCGGCGCTGTGCGCTGACGGCGATACCCTGATCGACCGCATCTACCACATCGACCGTGGTTACGAGTGCATCGAAGAAAAACTGCAGATGCTCGGCGCCAAGATCCGCCGCGTACCGGGCTAGTCCCCGGAACTGCAAATACCTTTACTGTGGTGAGGGAGCTTGCTCCCGCTGGGCTGCGCAGCAGTCCCGCTCTTGGGGGCCGCTTTGCGACCCAACGGGAGCAAGCTCCCTCGCCACAGGAAGGTGTTTGTTGTTAAATGGTTTGTTTCAAATCGAGGCTGTAATGGCCTCGATCTGTGTCTGGCGCCGTTTGCGACCGGACAGCAATAGCCTGATGAAGGACTGACGTTTCCCATGTTGACCATCGCACTGTCCAAGGGCCGCATCCTTGACGACACTTTGCCGCTTCTGGCTGAAGCGGGCATCGTGCCGACCGAGAATCCGGACAAGAGCCGCAAGCTGATCATCCCTACGACCCAGGACGACGTTCGCCTGCTGATCGTTCGGGCTACCGACGTGCCGACTTACGTTGAACATGGCGCGGCCGACCTCGGTGTGGCCGGTAAAGACGTGCTGATGGAATACGGCGGCCAAGGCCTGTACGAGCCGCTGGACCTGCGTATCGCCCTGTGCAAGTTGATGACCGCCGGCCGCGTCGGTGACGTCGAACCTAAGGGCCGCCTGCGCGTGGCAACCAAGTTCGTCAACGTCGCCAAGCGTTACTACGCCGAGCAGGGCCGTCAGGTCGACATCATCAAGCTCTACGGCTCGATGGAACTGGCCCCGCTGATCGGCCTGGCCGACAAGATCATCGACGTGGTCGACACCGGCAACACCCTGCGTGCCAACGGTCTCGAACCCCAAGATTTTATTGCCGACATCAGCTCCCGTCTGGTCGTCAACAAAGCTTCAATGAAGATGCAACACGCCCGAATCCAGGCGTTGATCGACACCCTGCGCAAGGCAGTGGAGTCTCGACACCGCGGTTGACTCACCTGCGCGGCCCTAGGCCGCGCCCGTCTATCCGCCTCATAGCCAGAATTCTCAGGTGCCCAAGCGGATCGACTGCTAACTTTCGGCGCCTGAGTATTTTTGCCAATCCTATGAGGCCCTCGCTATGACCACGTCCACTGCAATTGCCCGACTCAACGCTGCCGACCCGGATTTCGCCCATCATCTGGATCATCTGCTGAGCTGGGAAAGCGTGTCCGACGACTCGGTCAACCAGCGGGTGCTCGACATCATCAAGGCCGTGCGCGAGCGCGGCGATGCGGCGCTGGTGGATTTCACTCGCCAGTTCGATGGCCTCGACGTGGCGTCCATGTCAGACCTGATCCTGCCGCGCGAGCGTCTGGAGCTGGCTTTGACGCGCATCACTGCGCCACAGCGTGAAGCCCTTGAAGTCGCGGCAGCACGGGTGCGCAGCTACCACGAAAAACAGAAGCAGGATTCCTGGAGCTACACCGAGGCCGACGGCACGGTGCTGGGCCAGAAGGTTACGCCGCTGGACCGTGCTGGGCTGTACGTGCCCGGCGGTAAAGCCTCTTACCCATCGTCGGTGCTGATGAACGCGATCCCGGCCAAGGTGGCGGGCGTGACCGAAGTGGTCATGGTGGTGCCAACCCCGCGCGGTGAAATCAACGAGCTGGTGCTGGCGGCCGCGTGCATTGCCGGTGTGGACCGCGTGTTCACCATCGGCGGCGCTCAAGCTGTCGCGGCCCTGGCCTATGGCACCGAGAGCGTGCCGAAGGTCGACAAAGTGGTTGGCCCCGGCAATATCTATGTAGCCACCGCCAAGCGCCACGTGTTTGGCCAGGTCGGCATCGACATGATCGCCGGCCCCTCGGAAATCCTCGTGGTGTGTGACGGCCAGACCGACCCGGACTGGATCGCCATGGACCTGTTCTCCCAGGCCGAGCACGACGAAGACGCCCAGGCGATCTTGGTCAGCCCTGACGCCGCGTTCCTCGACAAGGTCGCCGCCAGCATCAACAAGTTGCTGCCGACCATGGACCGCGCCGAGATCATCGAAAAGTCGATCAATGGCCGTGGTGCGCTGATTCTGGTGCGTGACATGGAACAGGCCATCGAAGTGGCCAACCGTATCGCGCCGGAGCACTTGGAATTGTCCGTTGCCGACCCACAAGCCTGGCTGCCGTCGATTCGCCACGCGGGTGCGATCTTCATGGGCCGCCACACCAGCGAAGCCCTGGGCGACTACTGCGCCGGCCCCAACCACGTGTTGCCGACCTCCGGCACCGCGCGGTTCTCGTCGCCTCTGGGGGTGTATGACTTCCAGAAGCGTTCGTCGATCATCTTCTGCTCGCCACAAGGCGCTTCCGAACTGGGCAAGACCGCTTCGGTGCTGGCCCGTGGTGAATCGCTGAGCGCCCACGCTCGCAGCGCCGAATACCGCATCCTTGAAGAGGGGAAATAAGACATGAGCAAATTCTGGAGCCCCTTCGTCAAGGACCTCGTGCCTTACGTGCCCGGCGAGCAGCCGAAGCTGACCAAGTTGGTCAAGCTCAACACCAACGAGAACCCCTACGGCCCGTCGCCCAAGGCGCTCGCGGCGATGCAGGCCGAGTTGAACGACAACTTGCGCCTGTACCCGGACCCCAACAGTGACCTGCTCAAGCAGGCCGTGGCCAAGTATTACGCTATCGACGCTGGCAAGGTCTTCCTCGGCAACGGTTCCGATGAGGTCCTGGCGCACATTTTCCACGGCCTGTTCCAGCACGACTTGCCGCTGCTGTTTCCGGACATCAGCTACAGCTTCTACCCGGTTTATTGTGGCCTCTACGGCATCACGTCCGACCCGGTGCCGCTGGATGAGCAGTTCCAGATCCGTGTGGCGGACTACGCCAAGCCTAACGGCGGGATCATCCTCCCCAACCCGAACGCGCCCACCGGCTGTGTGCTGGCGTTGGACGCCGTGGAGCAGATCCTCAAGGCCAGCCCGGATTCAGTGGTGGTGGTCGATGAAGCCTATATCGACTTCGGCGGTGAAACCGCTATCAGCCTGGTGGACCGTTACCCGAACCTGCTGGTGACTCAGACCCTGTCCAAATCGCGCTCACTGGCCGGTTTGCGTGTGGGCCTGGCGGTGGGTCACCCAGACCTGATCGAGGCGCTGGAGCGGGTCAAGAACAGCTTTAACTCCTATCCGTTGGACCGTCTGGCGATTGTCGGCGCGGCAGCGGCGTTCGAGGACCGTGAATATTTCGAGAAGACGTGCAAGCTGGTGATCGACAGCCGTAACAAGCTGGTCGCACAGCTGGAGGGTAAAGGCTTTGAAGTGTTGCCGTCGGCGGCCAACTTCATCTTTGCCCGTCACCCGCAGCACGATGCCGCCGGGTTGGCAGCCAAGTTGCGTGAGCAGGGTGTGATCGTGCGGCACTTCAAGCAGGCGCGGATTGCCCAGTTCCTGCGGATCAGCATTGGTACGCCAGAGCAGAACCAGGCGCTGATTGATGGGCTCGGGGAGCTTTAACCTGCGCTGAAAAACAAGTGTGGGAGCTGGCAGGCCAGCTCCCACACTTATTTGCGTTGGGTCAGTTAGAGCAGCGGCTCATCCGGCTTCTTGTTTTTCCAACCATCATTACCCGGCAGCAGCAGGTTCAAACCAATCGCTACCACCGCGCACAGGGCGATGCCCTTGAGGCCGAAATCATCCGGGCCGGTGCCCGTACCCACCAGCACACCGCCAATCCCGAACACCAACGTCACCGACACAATCACCAGATTGCGCGCCTCTCCCAGGTCGATCTTGTGGCGGATCAGCGTGTTCATGCCCACAGCGGCAATCGAGCCGAACAGCAAGCACAGAATCCCGCCCATCACCGGCACCGGGATGCTCTGCAGCAGCGCCCCGAACTTGCCGATAAACGCCAGGCTGATGGCAAACACTGCCGCCCAGGTCATGATTTTCGGGTTGTAGTTCTTGGTCAGCATCACCGCGCCGGTCACTTCGGCGTAGGTGGTGTTCGGCGGGCCGCCAAGCAGCCCAGCAGCCGTGGTGGCAATGCCGTCACCGAGCAGGGTGCGATGCAGGCCGGGCTTCTTCAGGTAGTCGCGACCAGTCACGCTACCCACCGCAATTACACCGCCGATGTGTTCGATCGCCGGGGCCAGGGCCACCGGGAGGATAAACAGGATCGCCTGCCAGTTGAATTCCGGCGCGGTAAAGTGGGGCAGGGCGAACCACGGTGCGGCGGCGATCTTCGCGGTGTCCACCACGCCGAAGTAGAACGCCATGGCGAAACCCACCAGTACGCCGGAGATAATCGGCACCAGGCGGAAAATGCCTCTGCCGAATACCGCCACGATCAACGTGGTGAGCAGCGCCGGCATCGAGATCAGCATGGCTGTCTTGTAGGGGATCAGTTCGGCACCGTCGCCGCCTTTACCCATCGCCATGTTCGCGGCGATCGACGCCATGGCCAGGCCGATGGAAATAATCACCGGCCCGATCACCACAGGTGGCAGCAGCCGGTCGATGAAACCGGTGCCCTTGATCTTCACCGCAGCGCCCAGGAACGTATAAACGAAACCGGCCGCCATCACCCCGCCCATCGTCGCCGCCAGGCCGAACTGCTGCTTGGCGAGAATGATCGGGGTGATAAACGCAAAGCTCGACGCCAGGAACACCGGCACTTGGCGGCCGGTGACCACTTGGAACAACAAGGTCCCCAAGCCTGCGGTAAACAGGGCGACGTTTGGATCGAGGCCTGTGATCAGCGGCATCAACACCAGCGCACCAAATGCTACGAAGAGCATCTGTGCGCCAGACAGGATCTGGCGCCAAAGCGGGTCGTTGAATTCATCCTGCATGCTCACGCGTCCTTCTGCTTGGTGCCGAAGATCTTGTCACCGGCATCGCCCAGGCCTGGGATGATGTAGCCGTGTTCGTTCAGGCGCTCATCAATCGACGCGGTGTAGATCTGCACGTCCGGGTGGGCCTTCTCGACGGCAGCAATGCCTTCGGGCGCAGCCACCAACACCATGGCGCGGATGTCCTTGCAACCGGCCTTTTTCAGCAAGTCGATGGTGGCAACCATGGAGCTGCCGGTGGCGAGCATCGGGTCGATGATCATCGCCAAGCGCTCGTTGATTTCCGGGACGAGTTTTTCCAGGTAGGTGTGCGCCTGCAATGTTTCCTCGTTGCGGGCCACGCCGACGGCGCTGACTTTGGCGCCCGGGATCAGGCTGAGTACGCCTTCGAGCATGCCGATGCCGGCGCGCAGGATCGGCACCACCGTGATTTTCTTACCGGCGATTTTCTCCACCTGGACGGGACCGGCCCAACCGGGGATCTCGTAGGTTTCCAGAGGCAAATCTTTGGTAGCTTCGTAAGTGAGCAGCGCTCCGACTTCCTGAGCAAGCTCACGGAAGTTCTTCGTGCTAATGTCGGCACGGCGCATAAGGCCGAGTTTGTGTCTGATCAGCGGGTGGCGGATCTCGCGAGTGGGCATGGGAAAAGCTCCGGCGGCGGGCAAAAAAACCGGCCTAGATTAATCTATCCGAGGGTGTTGTCCTATAGACATCTAGTACGTTAGTCCATTAAGGCTTGATCGTTGCGCCTCACATGCGTACCTTTGCCCGCTTTTCTTGCCACAGCACCCCCTTGGAGAGCGCCATGTCTGCTGATCTCGAGCATATCCGTCAAATCATGCGCGAGGCTGACTGCCTGTACACCGAAGCGCAAGTCGAAGAGGCAATCGCCAAGGTCGGCGCTCACATCACACGCGAAATGGCCGACACCAACCCGGTGGTCTTTTGCGTGATGAACGGTGGCCTGATCTTCGCCGGTAAATTGCTGACTCACCTGCAGTTCCCGCTGGAAGCCTCCTACCTGCACGCCACCCGTTATCGCAACGAAACCACCGGCGGCGACCTGTTCTGGAAAGCCAAGCCGGAAGTCTCGTTCATCGACCGCGACGTGCTGATCATCGACGACATCCTCGATGAAGGTCACACCCTGGGCGCGATCATCGACTTCTGCAAACACGCCGGCGCGCGCAAAGTGCACACCGCCGTGCTGATCGACAAAGACCACGACCGCAAGGCTCGCCCGGACCTGAAAGCTGATTACGTCGGCCTGCCGTGCATCGACCGCTACATCTTCGGTTACGGCATGGACTACAAAGGCTACTGGCGTAACGCCAATGGGATCTTCGCCGTTAAAGGAATGTAACCCATGGCCCGCTTTCTTGATCAGTCCCTGTTCACCGAATTGGCCGAGAAAGCGGCCGCCAGCCCCCGTGGTCGGCACCACCACAACTTTCATCAGATGGAAGAGCCGTGCCATCGCCTGGCCGTTGGCCTGCAACTTGACACCTATGTGCCGCCGCATCGGCACCTGAGCGCGGACAAGGCGGAAACCCTGCTGGTGCTCAAGGGCAGCCTGGGCGTGTTGGTGTTCAGCGACACCGGCGAGGTCATCGCCAAGCGCGTGATGCAGGCGGGCGGTGAATGCTCGGGCGTTGACCTGCCCCCCGGCGTGTTTCATGGCTTGGTGGTGCTGGAGCCCGACAGCGTGATGTTCGAGTGCAAAGCCGGGCCGTATCGCCCGGTAGGCGAGGGCGAGTTGGCTGACTGGGCACCCCGCGAAGGCGATGCCGAGGTGGAACGCTATCAGGCATGGATGCGTTCACAATTTGATTGGGTTTCAGCTCAACGGTAGCCCTTGTTCGACCAGTGAGGCCAACAGGCCGGCGCCCAGTGGAATAACGCTGTCATTGAAGTCATAACGGTCATTGTGCAGTTGGCAATGACCGACCCCTTCGCTTGGCGAGCCACCCTGGCCGAGATAAATATAGGCGCCCGGCCGCTCCTGCAGCATGTATGAGAAATCTTCGGCGCCCATGGTGAGTGGTTCGTTGCACCTCACGTTGGCTTCGCCAACCAGGCTTCGTGCAACCTCAGCGGCAAACAGCGCCTGCTCAGTGTGATTGACGGTTGCGGGATAACCTCGCTGATAGTCATAGCTGGCGGTGGCGCCAAACGCGGTTGCAACACCCTGGGCGATTTCACCGATGCGCCGTTCCAGGAGGTCTCGATTGGCGCTGGTAAAACTACGCGCGGTTCCGATCATCTTCACGTGGGCGGGGATAACGTTGTTAGCGTTAAGTTGACTGGTTTGCAGGCTGGCCACCGTCACTACACCGGACTCGAGTGGGTGCAGGTTGCGACTGACGATGCTTTGCAATGCAACAACGATATGGCTGGCAGCCAGTACCGGGTCGATTGCCGCGTGAGGGATCGCCGCGTGGCCGCCAAGGCCGGTGACGATAATTTCAAAGCTGTCGGCCGCCGCTTCCACCGGCCCCGGCTGCACGGCGATGACCCCGGCGGGGTAGTCGGGGTTGTTGTGCAGTGCATACACCGAATCCATTGGGAATTGTTTGAACAGCCCTTGTTCAATCATCACTTTGGCGCCGCCGCCGCCTTCTTCGGCGGGCTGGAAGATCACGATCACTTTGCCACTGAACCGGCGTGTCTGCGCCAGATAGCGCGCCGCCGCCAGCAACATCACCGTATGCCCGTCGTGCCCGCAGCCGTGCATCAGGCCTGGGTGGATGGAACGGTGCGCGAAATCATTGGCTTCGACCATGGGCAGGCAGTCCATGTCGGCACGCAGGCCCATGCTCCCGCCGGGTTGTGCGCCTTCAATGATGCCGATAACCCCGGTGCCGGCCAGCCCTCGATGGACTTTGATACCTTGCTGTTGAAGAAAGTCAGCAACAATTGCGCTGGTACGGTGCTCATCGAAACCCAGCTCTGGATGGGCGTGGAGATCGCGCCTCAAGGCGGTAAGTGCTTGAAGATGGGCCTGGATGGCGTCAACAGGATGGGTGGTCATGGGCGGGACTCTTGTTATTTTGATTGAGCTGGAAAATCTACAGCGTTCAGGCGTTCTTTCAACCATGGTGGCTTGATTCAATGCAACCAGAGGTGTCAGGGGGTATCTCGGCCGTTTATGCGTGATCTGCGTGCTAGCATGGCTGCCCCTTTGGAGGTGTAAATGAGAGCGTTGATTTGCAGCTGCGCCGCCCTGGCGCTGACCCTCAGCCTGCCCCTCGCGGCGGCCCCCGCGCCGATGCACAGCCAATTCCTGCCGCCGGACGACCTCACCCTGCGCGCCGACATCCCTGACCAGCAGCAACTGCTGCAAGTCACCGAGTACGCGGTGGTGGTGGGCAACCAGCGGCAATCGACCCAGCAGCCGATCCCGGTGACGTCGCCGTTGATGATCCGCCTCAAGGGCAAGTCCTTGAACAAAGGCGCGACCATCAGCCAGGTGGTGCTCAATTTTGATGCTGAAAGCAAAAGCCTGAAAAAACCGGTGTTCGATGACACCAGCAAAACCCTGACCTTGTCCTACCCACTGGCGCAGTACCGCGTGATTGTCGACCTGCTGCGCAATGACACGGTGTATGTGCAGTTCCTCAGTTATGCCAACGGGCATATCTGGGCGGACCTGCACACCGGCGCCGTTCGCGCAAAGTAATTAAGCCGGCACACGCTCATCCATGTGAATGCAGTCAATGTGGACGCTGGCTTGCCTGCGATGGCAAGCCAGCGTCCACATGAGTGTTTGGTTGTTTTCGAAGGTGGTGTCTGGCAGGTAGACTTCCTCTCCCGTGTAAATGTCTGCAGGCTGGAGTCGGTAATGCGTAAAGATAAGAAACAGGTGATTGGTGACGAGATCGGCGACGACCAGATCAAGTTGTTCCTGGACTTCGAGCCGGTTGATGCGACTTCACCGTCCCTGCACAAACTGATCAAGGCCTACCGCGGCCTGCGTATCGACGACTTCGAGCGCTTCCTGGGCTTTTTCAAGCAAGCAGGCCTGGATCTGGACGGCAAGGACGAGCATGGCCAGACGTTCGTCGAGTTGATCAAGGACCAGCGCAACGCTGCCGAGTACATCGCGCTGATCGACAACGCTCGCAGCTGATTATCCGAGACATAAAAAAACGCCCCGAGGGGCGTTTTTCTGATGGTTCCCACGCTTTGCGTAGGAATGCATCCTGTGACGCTCTGCGTTAGGTCCTCAAGCGTAGCTTTCGGCTTCGTTGCTTTGCTCAACCAGTTCCAGGCTGATGTTGTTCTGCGTATTGATCTTGCGGTACAGCTCGGCGTCAGTCTCGAGGATTTTCTCCCGGGCCGGGAAGATCTCGTGCAGCTTGGCTGCCCACTCACCGGCCGTCTTCTCTGGGAAGCAACGCTCGATCAGTTCCAACATGATCGAGACGGTCACCGAAGCGCCCGGGGATGCGCCCAACAACGCCGCCAGCGAGCCGTCTTTGGCCGCAACCAGCTCGGTGCCGAATTGCAGCACACCGCCTTTTTTCGGGTCTTTCTTGATGATCTGCACCCGTTGGCCAGCCACTTCCAGGCGCCAGTCTTCGGCTTTCGCCTCGGGGTAGAAACGGCGCAGGGATTCCAGGCGTTGCTCCATCGACTGGCGCACTTCGCTGACCAGGTATTTGGTCAGGTCCATGTTGTCGCGGGCCACGGCTAGCATCGGGCCGATGTTGCCGGCACGAATTGACAGTGGCAGGTCCAGGAACGAGCCGTGCTTGAGGAACTTGGTGGTGAAGCCGGCGTATGGCCCGAACAGCAGGGACTTCTTGCCATCCACCACGCGCGTGTCCAAGTGCGGCACGGACATCGGCGGCGAACCCACGGCGGCCTGGCTGTAGACCTTGGCCTGGTGGTGCTTGACCACTTCTGGGTTGTCGCAACGCAGCCACTGGCCGCTGACTGGGAAGCCGCCGAAACCTTTGCTTTCTTCGATGCCCGAGGCTTGCAGCAACGGCAGGGCCGCGCCACCGGCGCCGAGGAACACGAACTTTGCGTCCACTTCACGGCTGTTGCCGTTGTTGACGTCCTTGATGCTCACGGTCCAGCCCGCGCCGTTACGCTTGAGGCCAGTGACGCGCTTGCTGTACTTGACCTGGGCATCCGGTGCGCTGGTCAGGTGCGACAGCAGTTGGTTGGTCAGGGCGCCGAAGTTGACGTCGGTGCCGTTCATCACGCGGGTGGCAGCGATTTTTTCGTCGAGCGGGCGGCCCGGCATCATCAGCGGCATCCACTCGGCCATTTCGCTGCGGTCTTCGGTGTAGTGCATGTCCGAGAACGCGTGGTGCTGGCTGAGGGTTTCAAAGCGCTTCTTGAGGAAGGACACGCCTTTGTCGCCCTGCACGAAGCTCAGGTGCGGCACCGGGCTGATAAAGGATTTGGACGAGCCAAAGGTGCCTTTTTTGGTCAGGTACGCCCAGAACTGCTTCGACACCTCGAACTGGGTGTTGATGTGCACGGCTTTCTTGATGTCGATGGAGCCATCGGCGGCCTGCGGTGTGTAGTTCAGCTCACACAGCCCGGCGTGGCCGGTACCGGCGTTGTTCCACGGGTTGGAACTTTCCGCGGCACCCGAATCCATCAGCTCAACGACTTCCAGCTTGAGGCCGGGGTCGAGCTCTTTGAGCAGTACGGCCAGGGTGGCACTCATGATGCCGGCCCCTACCAGAACTACGTCGACTGCTTCGTTATGCGCCATTTAACGCGTCTCCAAAATCTGCAGCACCAAATTGACGGCATGGCTGCCAGGAGTGACGGGGCGGTTCACGTGTTGCCCCAGGTTACCCATGGCCAGGATCGCCATGTCCGTTTCGCAATTCTTTGCAATTTCAGCGCACGCTTCCTGCCGGGCTAATCTGCCTATGAACGCATTCATGGGCGCCTGTGGCAATTCGACTTATGGTCAACGCGTGCGATTTGTGCAACCAATCCGTAGCGGACAGGCTCAAGCTCCGGTGTTTGAGGAGTACTCGGTCCTGTGTGGTTGGGCTGTTACAGACGCTGATGGTGCTTGTACAAACGCAAAACTATTCATTTGCTCGCCACACTCTTGTGAAGTTGTGAAAACCCGTTTTTTCACGCTCTTTTGAAGACGTGAACCTCAAAAAAGGGCTGCCCCAGCCTGGCACCTGGCCCGCAAACCTCTGCCGACACGCGGCAAAACGGGCAAACAACTCAAGTGGCCGAGCGCAATGGCAGCTCTGGCAGATTCGGTAAGGCGGGTGGGTTTGCAAAGAAAACAGCAAGCGCGCCAGCTTCACTCGATCTGTGTGGGCGGCTCTCTGTGGGCGATTTGGGGGTTAATACCGAGGCATTAACGATGCTGCGAGGCCCGATCAGGAGACGTCCTTATAATCGGGGGGAGATTGTAGCGAAGAACGCCAGGGAAATGGGCGTGTTTTATGACTTTAATTCGTGTCTCGGTCAGGAGGCCAACGCATGCCGGGTTTGCGCGTGCGTAACTTTCGGGCTGACCCGGGCGCTCGCTGGCAGCGGGCGGTGCATCCAGCCCAGGTGGGTCTCTGCGACCTCCACCCAGCCTTCACCGACGGGCGGCAAGCTGCACTGCTTGAAGGCCTGGCAATGGCCGCGGGCGTCCAGCAGGGCATAGTGGCGATGACGGGCGCGGGGCATGAACAATGACTTGAGAAGGCGCATGGCTTTGTACCTGTTACGTTACATGCTTGAAGGTTGCCAGTGTGCCATGACACTGGAATGACGGATTTATGTGAAATTGTAATTTCAGCATGCCTTCAGCTGCCGTTCAGGATGGCTGGTGGGTGGCGCGTGCGCACCGTTATACTGGCGGCCTGTTTGCATCTAGTCCTGGAGAAATGAGTATGTTGCAACGCCTGTTGTTCGGTTTGATCACTGTGACCAGTTTGACCCTGGTTGGCTGCGCCAACAGCCCGCAACAACTCAGCCCGCAACCTAAAGTCACCGCGCGGTTGGCGCCTGTCGGCCATGGCCAGCCGGTGTCGGTGCGTGTAGTGGATGGTCGCCCGTCGCCGACCCTGGGTTCGCGCGGTGGCCTGTACCCGGAGACCGCGCTCATTTCGGTCACCGGTCAAGACGTGCTGCCCAAGCTGCAAGCCCAGGCTGAAGCCGCCGTGCGCCTGCTGGGCTTCACCCCGGCCAACTCGCCGGGCGCGCCTCAGTTGACCATCACCCTGGCCGAGCTGAAATACCAGTCGCCCAAAGATGGCCTGTATGTGACTGAAGCCTCCATCGGCGCAACGTTCAAGTCCGACGTCAGTGCCGGTACCCGTCGCTACAGTGGCCGCTACGGCGCTTCGCTGAACCAACGCTTCGGTATGTCGCCGAACCAGGAAACCAACACCAAGTTGGTCAGCGATGTCCTGAGCGACGCCCTGACGCGCCTGTTCAAAGACCCAAGCATCGGTCAACTGCTCAGCTCGCAGTAATACCGTTCAACAAAAAGCCGGGCTCAGCGATGAGCCCGGCTTTTTTATGCTTGTTGCGTTCATGCAGCTGTTTCGACATAAAAGTCCAGCACACTCACGCCAGTGAGCAAGTCCAGCTCCGGCAAGTCGGCATGCTGGTGCCCGCCCAGCGCGCAATACACCAGCCAGTGGCGATCCTGAACGTTAAACGCCAAGCCGCCGACCAGCGCCTCTTGCTCATCGGTCTGGGCGATCAGATACAGCCGATCCTGGTTCTGCGCATGCAACATGACAAGCTCCCGAACGTTCGAAGGGCAACAGAGTGGCCTGTTAAGGTGACGTTCAGGTGACGCTGTAAATTACTGGATACATTGATCGTACATGGGGGATGGAACGTTTCTGCGGCAGGAGGCCAATATCGTTCAGGTTTGTATCTGAATGGATACCAGAACACTGTACCACTGAGGTTTGCGATGGCGCTGCCCGCACTGCTGATCAATGCTGTGGCTTTATTGGTAGCCTGCCCGGGTGCAGCGCTGCTGTTCATTACCCGCCTGCGCGAGCAACGCGCACTGGCTGACCTGAGCGCGCAAAGCGAAGAGCGCGCGATCGATCAACCGATGTTGTTTCTGGATGTGCGCACCGAACGGGCGCATCGCCTGGCTTACCGCGTCGGGTTTGCCTGCCTCGGGCTGGCGCTGGTCGCTTCTTGGCTCAGCACCCGTTTGTAAAAACACTGCAAAACTAAATGTGGGAGCGGGCTTGCCCGCGATAGCAGTGTGTCAGTCGATAGATTCGATTCTGACACACCGTCATCGCGGGCAAGCCCGGCTCCCACATTTTGTTCCGGTGTTTACAGCGGGATGCCCGCTTTAACCCGATATTGATTACGCACTGGCGTCGCATACTGCACCACCAGAAACGGCCGGTGCTCAGCTGGGCACTCGTTCAAACGCCGCTCCCACTCCGCCTTCGCCTTGGCCAACTCATCAGCCGGGAACACCTCGGCCGCTGTCGGCACCTGCAATTGCGGGTCGGCGTCGCTCCACTGCGCGTACGCCAGGTAGTGCACCGGGAACAAGCGATAGCCGCCGAGAATCTGCCGGTCCATTTCCACCGCCAGCAGTTTGGTGTCTTCAAAACGCTCGGTAATCGGCGGCGCAAAGTTCACATGCACACGGCCCTTGTAGCCGGTGATGCCCAAGGCAATGCTCACATCATCCTCGCCCGGCGCCTTGCTGTAGGTGCCAGTGGTGGCGCGGATATACAGCTCGCGGGCCTTGGCCGTGTCGCACGGGTCGTATTCATAGCTGATCGACACCGGCGTCAGGTTCAACGACTGGATCACCTCGGCAAACGGCTCGTCCTTGCGGCTGACGTGGAACATCTTGAGGATCGCCGACTCGGTGCGATCATCCCCGTCCTTGGCACGGCCTTCGGCCTGGGCGATCCAGATCGACTGGCAGTCGTTGCGGATCGAATGGTTGATGTAGGCCGACAGCAGGTTATACGCCGCCATCTTTTCCTTTCGCCCGGTGATCGAGCGGTGCACGATAAAGCTCTTGTTCAGGCGCATCAGGTCGCTGACAAACGGCTTTTGCAGCAGGTTGTCGCCTATAGCGATACGCGGCGTCGGCAGACCGGCGTGGTATACGGCATAGTTGACGAAGGCTGGGTCCATCACGATGTCGCGGTGGTTGGCCAGAAACAGGTAGGCGGTGCCGGACTTGAGCTGCTCGACGCCGGTATAAGTGACGCCGTCGGTCGCGCGATCAATGGTGTGGTCGACGTAATATTCGACTTTGTCCTGCAGCGTTGCCACGGTGGTGACGCCGGCGAACTCACGGCGCAGCTTGCGGGCGATCATCGGCTTGAGCAACCAGCCCAAGGCGCCGGCAAAGCGCGGAAAGCGGAAGTGGGTCAGGATGTCCAGAAAGGCCTTGTCACTGAACAGACGTGCCAGCACTGCCGGGACTTCGCTGTCGTTGTAAGGTCGGATGGTATCGAATTCGCCCATCATGCTCTCTTGTTAGAAACGGCTAGGGTAAGTAAAGGAAGTATCAGGGTGCGGCCGCAATATTGGCTCTGCCGTGAATAGCCCTGTAAATAGACCGGCGATTATACGCACAAGTCACCTGGGAGACCGCGATGCTGGAAACCGAGTCGTACGATTGTCCTTATTGTGGTGAACCGGCCGAGGCCGTGCTGGACCTTTCCGGCGGCGATCAGTCATACATTGAAGACTGCCCGGTGTGTTGCCGGCCAATTATCTTTGATCTGCAGGTACACGATGAAGAATGGATGCTCACGGTCCGCAGCGAGAACGAGTGACAGGTACGCCCATGCAGCGAATCTATGAACCGGAAAACCTGATGGAGGGCGAGCTGCTGCAACAGATGCTCGCCAGCGAAGGCATCGAGGCGCACCTGGTGGGGCGCCATTTGCTCGGTGGCACCGGCGAATTGCCGATTTTCGGCCTGCTCGGGCTGGAAGTGGACAACGACCAGGCCGCCTACGCCCGTGAGCTGATTACCGCTTACAACGGTGCGCAACCGCTGCCCGGCGATGAACCCGACAGCTTCCCCGACGTATTGGTCTGTTAGGCTGTCGGTCGGTTTACCCAAGAGTCGTGTTACCCCATGTGTGGACGTTATGCCCTGTTTCGCTGGAACCCTACGTTTGCTGCCTTGCCGGGCTTTCCGGCCGACCAGCAGGCCCAGTGGAACATCTCCCCGAATGATTCGGTGCTGATCCAGCGCTTGAGCGAAGGCCAGCACACCCTGGCGCGCGCCCGCTGGGGCCTGACGCCGCCCTGGCTGACCGACCTTTCCCGCACCCCAGCCCACGCCCGCGCCGAAACCCTGGCCGAGCAACCGATGTTCCGCGAAGCCTTCCGCCAGCGCCGCTGCTTGCTGCCGGCCAACGGTTTTTACGAATGGCGCGGCACCCAGCGCAAGCGACCCTACTGGCTGACGCCGGGGGAGGGGTCGACGCTGTTTTTTGCGGCAATCTGGGAAGCGTATCCGGTGCAGGAACAGGTGTGGCTGAGTACGGCGGTGGTGACCCAGGCGGCGCAGAGCCAGCGGCGGCCGTTGATCCTCGATGCTGCGGGGCAAGAGGCCTGGCTGAATCCGCAGACGCCGTTGCATGTGTTGCAGGGGTTGTTGGCCGGTGAGCCGGCTGCGCTGCGCGAGCGGGTTCTGGCCAATATGGTCAATGATCCGAAGCTCAATGGGCCTGAATGCCTGACCCCAGGCTGAGGTTGGATTCACGGGCCTCATCGCAGCATAGGTATCTACGCAACTGCTGGTGAACGCAAAATCTGTAGCTGGCGAGCTTTTGTGGCGAGCGGGCTTGCCCGAATGCCGTTCAGCTAAGCGCATATCCCCTGTGGGAGCGGCGGTGCGACGATTCGACTTGCTCGCGAAAGCGGTGGGTCAGTCAACATCAATGTTTACTGGGCCGACGTCTTCGCGAGCAAGCCCGCTCCCACTTTGACTGTATTCACAGATCCAAGCGTGGGAGCTGGTTTGCCTGCGATAGCGCCCTCAAAACCACCGCAAATCCCTAAACCTTAAACTGGTTGATCAACCGCCGCTGCTGCTCTGCCAACTTGGTCAAATCCGCACTGGCCGCGCTGGACTCATCCGCGCCGCCCGCCACTTCATTGGCCACCTGGCCGATATTGATCACATTGCGATTGATGTCCTCAGCCACCGCGCTCTGCTCCTCAGCTGCGCTGGCAATCTGGGTGTTCATGTCGTTGATCACCGACACTGCCTGCGTAATCGTTTCCAGTGCCTCAGCGGCCTTGGCCGCATGTTGCACGCTTTCATCGGTGCGGTTCTGGCTGTCTTCCATCACCTTCACCACGTCCCGCGTGCCTTGTTGCAGTTGCTGGATCATGGTCTGGATTTCTTCGGTGGCTTTCTGCGTTTTCTGCGCCAGGTTGCGCACTTCATCCGCCACCACCGCAAACCCACGGCCTTGCTCGCCAGCCCGCGCCGCCTCGATGGCGGCGTTGAGCGCCAGCAGGTTGGTCTGCTCGGCAATGCCACGAATCGCCGTGAGGATCGCGTTGATGTTCTCGCTGTCCTTGGCCAGGGTTTGCACCACGACGACCGCGCGGCCGATTTCTTGCGCCAGCGCGCCGATTGACGTCGAGGTGTCGCGCACGACGCGCATGCCTTGGCTCGCGGCTTGGTCCGCGTGGCTGGCAGCTTGCGCAGCCTGGGTGGCGTTGCGCGCCACGTCTTGGGCGGTGGCGGTCATCTCGTGCACGGCGGTGGCCACTTGGTCGATCTCGACCATTTGTTTGTGCACGCCCTGATTGGTGCGGATCGCGATGTCGGCGGTGTGCTCCGACGAATCGCTGACCTTTTGCACCGAACTCACCACCTGGGTAATCATGCCCTGCAGCTTGATCAGGAAGGTATTGAAGCCCGTGGCAATCGCGCCCAGTTCATCGGCGCGGTCGCTGGTCAGGCGGCGCGTCAGGTCGCCTTCGCCTTGGGCGATGTCGTTGAGCATGGCCACCATTTGCTTGAGCGGGCGGGCGATGCCGTGGCCCACCAGCCAGATCACCAGCAAGCCGATGCCAGCGATCAACAGGCCAACCATGGCCATGCCGAAGGTGTCGGTTTTGCGCTGGGCTTGCAGGTCACTTTGCAGTTTCTGCGAGTCGGCCATTACTGCACTCAGCGGCAGTTGCATCATCAAGGTCCAGCGCGCTTCAGCCTGGCCGATGTTGAAGGGCAGGAACAGCACGATATGCCCGTGTTCCTTGTCGATGTCGTAGCGCACTTCGCCGACTTTCAGCTGGCTGAGGTTGGCCAGTTCGTTACTGTCGAGCAGGTCGGTGGCTTTTTCACCGAGCTGGCTGGCGTCCTTGGTGTAGGCCACCAGGCGACCGTTACTGGAGATCAGCGCCAGCTCGCCGGCGCCGTCATAGAGGTTCTGGTCGGCGCGGGTGAGCATGTCCTGGATGAAATTGACTGACAGGTCGGCGCCGACGATGCCCTGGAAGGCGCCGTCAATCATGATCGGTTCGATAAACGAGGCCAGCATCACCATCGCATTGCCGACCTTATACGGTGCCGGGTCGATGGCGCAGGGCTTCTTGCTCTCTTTGGAGCACAGGTAGTACTCGCTGGCGCGCACGCCGGTGGCGAGGATGTTCTGGTCGTTGACGTCGGCGAGTTTATCCAGGCCCAGGCTGCCATCAGCGTTGCGGTACCACCACGGCAAAAAGCGCCCGTCGGCGGCCATGCCGACAATCGGCGTGTTGACGTAGGCGGCGTCGTTATGGTCAATCGCATTGGGCTCCCAGCCGATATAAGCGCCAAGGATTTTCGGGTTGCGCACCACGGTCTCGTGCAGCAGGTTGATCAGTTGTTCGCGCCCGACCTGCAGCGCCGGTTCGCCCTTGGCGTCTTTCATGCCGAGCAGGGCGTTGGCGGTGGCCAGGCCTTTGGCGGTCACCAGGGGTGCTTCCAATTCGCGCTGGATCAGCGTGGCCTGGGTTTGCGCCAACGCTGTGAGGCGCTGCTCGATGACCTGCTCAAACTGCGCCTGGGTGCGGTCCTGCACCAGTTCCTGGGTGCGCGCGCCGGCAAACACGGCGTAGAGCACCAACACGGCAACCACACTCAGCACGATGGCGCCGGTCAGTGCTGCGACAGAAAACTGAATCGACTTGAATTTCATGAAGGCTCCGGGCGCAGGGGCAGAGGGCTGCCTTCTTGTATCGGCCGCGGGCTCGGGAGGCTTAAGGGTGGGCCGGTAAAAGAGCGCCGGATGTCGCAAATGGGCTGTTCGCCGCCGCAGTGGGCGTGTGGGGCGTATCTGAAAATCTGCGGTTACACGTCTTGTGTATCTGGCGCAGATACATTTGACCGCCTACGATACGCGCCAGGATTCTAGGGAGAGCGTCATGAAAAAATCATTGGCAGTAAGCGTACTCAGTGCAGCGATGCTGCTGGCCGGTTGTCAGTCGGTCAATACCACCAGCGGCGGTGCCGTTGGGGTAGAGCGCAAGCAGTACATGTTCAGCATGCTGTCGAGCCAAGAAGTCGACCAGATGTATGCCCAGTCCTACCAGCAAACGCTGGGTGAGGCGAGCGGCAAAGGCATGCTCGACAAGACCAGCGCCAACGCCAAGCGCGTGCAGGCGATTGCCAAGCGTCTGATCGCCCAGGCACCGACGTTCCGCCCGGATGCGGCGCAGTGGAAGTGGGAAGTGAACCTGATCAAAAGCGATGAGATGAACGCCAATTGCGGGCCTGGCGGCAAGATCTTTGTGTACAGCGCGTTGATCGACAACCTCAAGCTCACCGATGACGAACTGGCTGCGGTGATGGGCCATGAAATCGCCCACGCCTTGCGCGAGCACGGGCGTGAGGCCATGTCCAAGGCCTACGGCATCCAGATGGCCAAGCAGGGCGCCGGTGCCTTGTTCGGTTTGGGTCAGGACAGCCTGGCGTTGGCCGATACCGTGGCCAACTACGGCATGACCTTGCCCAACAGTCGCGCCAATGAAAACGAAGCGGACCTGATCGGCTTGGAGCTGTCGGCCCGGGCTGGTTATAACCCGAACGCGGCCATCACGTTGTGGAACAAGATGGCCAAGGCTTCGGAAGGTGCGCCACCGGAGTTCATGAGCACACACCCGGCTTCCGACAGCCGAATCGCCTCGTTGCAGGCGGCGATTCCGAAGGTGATGCCGCTTTACCAGCAGGCCAAAAAGTCCTGATTGATCGTTCCCACGCTCTGCGTGGGAATGCCGCTCTGGACGCTCTGCGTCCGCTCTTAAAAGCGTGATGCAGAGCGTCACAGAATGCATTCCCACGCGGAGCGTGGGAGTGATCAGGTCGGGCTAGATCCAGCCGCTGCTTTGCATGGCTTTGTACACCGCAACAATCGCCAGGATGAAGAACGCCGTAGCCGCCAGTCGACGAATCAAGGTCAACGGCAGTTTTTCCGCCGCGAAATTCCCCGCCAGAACCACCGGCACGTTGGCAATCAGCATGCCCAAGGTGGTGCCGATAATCACCAGCCACAGCTCAGGGTATTGCGCCGCCAGCATCACCGTGGCGATTTGCGTTTTGTCACCGATTTCTGCGAGGAAGAACGCAATCAGCGTGGTCAGGAACGGGCCGAACTTGCGCGTGGTACTGGCTTCGTCATCGTCGAGTTTGTCCGGCACCAAGGTCCATAGCGCCGTGGCACAGAAGCTTGCCGCGAGGATCCAGTGCAACACCGCATCCGAGAAGAAACTGCCGAACCAGGCCCCCACGGCACCGGCAGCCGCATGGTTGGCCAGGGTCGCGGCGACGATGCCGGCGATGATCGGCCAAGGTTTGCGAAAGCGTGCGGCAAGGATGAGCGCGAGCAGCTGCGTCTTGTCGCCGATTTCGGCCAAGGCAACGATTGCGGTAGGTACGAGTAATGAATCCAGCATCAGGTAAGTTTCCAGGGGCGGGTCGACACGGCTATGACACGTACAGCCTTCCCGCCCCGGGTAAGGTGTGCGTGTCATAGGTCTTGTCAAACCCCGGTCCGTCTGTGCGGACTCCTGGGTCGCATACGCCATGGTCTGTTGACCAAGTATGTTGACGTATGCCGGACGAGCATGGCGCTCGTGGGAGACTACTCCCCTAGGACGGAGCGGATTTTGCCTAGGCAAAACCCATTCGGCAAGCCTTCTTTTTCAAAAAACCATCAGCCGCGTTTGGCACGATAAATGCGAAAACCATTGCCTTCGGCCTTGATTGCGCACACGCCCAAGTGCTCTTCGATCAGGGGTTGGTACTTGAGGAAACTGTTGGCGACCAAGCGCAGTTCGCCGCCTTTTGCCAGGTGTTTCGCCGCTTTTCGCAGCAAGTTTTCCGTGGCGAAATAATCCGTATGCACGCCGACATGGAACGGTGGGTTGCTCAAAATCGCGTTCAAACCCATCGGCGCGGCGTCGATGCCGTCACCGGTCAACACCTCGGCTTCCAGGCCATTGGCTGCCAAGGTCAGGCGACTGCTGGCGGCAGCAAAGGCATCCACGTCCAGCAGGGTCACCGTGTTATGCGGGTAGCGACGCTTGACCGCAGCTCCCAGCACGCCGGCGCCGCAGCCAAAGTCCAACAAATGCCCACTGGGCAGCTTGTCCAGATGCTCAAGCAACAGCTCGGTGCCGCGATCCAGGCGACCATGGCTGAACACGCCTGGCAGGCTCACCACCTTGAGCGGCCCTTCGGCCAATGGCACGTCGAACACTTGCGCCAGGCTTTCCAGCTCGACCGCTTGCGGGGCGTTGGCCACGGTGACTTGCCACAGCTGGCAATGCCGCGCGTTATCGAGCTTGCGTGGCTTGCCGAACGGGATCATCTGCTTGGCGGCGCTTTCGATACCGCCTTTTTTCTCGCCGACCAGATACAGCTCGGCGCCGGGCAGGCGCGCGGCCACGGCATTGAGCAGGTAGTCGGTGAGGTCCTTGGACTTGGGCAGGAAAATCACCGCCGCATCAAACCCACGCTCGGGCACGTTCACGCCGAACTGGCTGCGCTCAGGGAAGCGCGCATCGAGCGCCGCCTGGTCGCCGGCATGCCAGCTCCAGCCGTGGGCATTGGGCAGGCGGCCGAGCAAGTCGTCGGCGGGCAACCCTACCAGCAGCAGGTTGCCTTGAAAAAGTTCGGCCTGACGAAGCAGTACTTCACTGCGCGGATCCATGGTCTGCTCCTTGAAAAGGGGCGCAGTTTATCAACTGACGACGCGCAGCGGGGCGCCGCTGAAAAAGGTCCGGGCGTTTTCTGCCAATTGGCCGACGATGCGCTGCCGCGCTTCGCGACTGCCCCACGCGTTGTGCGGCGTGACGATCAAGCGAGGAATGTCGCCGGCCAGCAGTGGGTTGCCATTCACTGGCGGTTCCACGCTCAGCACATCGGTGGCCGCGCCGCCCAGATGGCCGCTGCGCAGGGCGTCTGCCAGCGCCTGTTCGTTGATCAAACCGCCGCGCGCGGTGTTGACGATAAATGCGCCGGGTTTGAGCAGTGCCAATTCGCGAGCGCCGATAAAGTCGCGGGTGTGTTCATTGAGCGGGCAGTGCAGGGTCAGCGCATCGACCTGCGCGAGCAGTTCATCCAGCGGCACGCGGTCGGCGCGGGCAGGGCGCCCTGGAATCGCGCCGAGCACCACGCGCATGCCAAAGGCTTCGGCCAGGCGTGCGACGGCGCTGCCCAGTTCGCCGTGGCCGAGCAGGCCAAGGGTTTTACCTTGCAGCTCGACAATCGGGTAGTCCAGAAGGCAGAACTGCTTGGCCTCTTGCCATTTGCCGGCGGCGACCTCTCGTTGATAGTCGTTCAAGCGTGTCGCCAGGTTGAGCAACAGCATGATCGTGTGCTGCGCCACCGACGGCGTGCCGTAGCCCTGGCAGTTGCTCACGGTGATGCCCAGGGCGCGGGCGGCCGCGAGGTCGATGTTGTTGGTGCCGGTGGCCGACACCAGGATCAGCTTGAGTTCGGGGCAGGCCTGCAGGGTCTCGGCGTTGAGCGCGATCTTGTTGCTGATCGCCACCTGGGCGCCTTGCAGGCGTTCGATCACGTTCTGCGCCGTGGTGTGCGCGTACAGTTGCAGGTCGCTGAAGCTGTTGCGCAATGCGCTGAGGTCGAGGTCCCCCAGGTCCAGGGACGGGTGATCAAGGAAGACGGCGCGGCGATTGTTCGTCATCAACTGTACCTTTTGCGACAGGGTTCGAAGGCGTAATCTGCCGAGCCTATCAGATGAAATAATCCGTTACTTAATGGAGTGAGTATGTACGCCGCCGAGTTTTTGACCGTAGCCTTGATTCACTTGTTGGCGGTGGCCAGCCCTGGCCCGGATTTCGCCGTGGTGGTGCGCGAGAGTGTTACCCATGGCCGCCGCGCCGGGACTTGGACGGCGCTCGGCGTCGGTTCGGCGATTTTCCTGCACGTGGGTTACTCGTTGCTGGGCATTGGCTTGATCGTGTCGCAGTCCATCGTGCTGTTCAATGCGCTGAAATGGGCGGCAGCGGCCTACCTGCTGTACATCGGCTTCAAGGCCTTGCGCGCGCAGCCGGCCAAGCCTGTTGCCGAGGGCGAGTTGCACCGTGAAGTGGGCGAACGCACCCCGCGCGGGGCATTTACCGCAGGGTTTGTGACCAATGGCTTGAACCCCAAGGCCACGCTGTTCTTCCTGTCGCTGTTTACCGTGGTGATCAACCCGCACACGCCGCTGGCGATCCAGGCCGGTTACGGCCTGTACCTGGCGGTGGCGACGGCATTGTGGTTTTGCATGGTGGCGATGTTGTTCAGCCAGCAGCGGGTGCGTGCTGGTTTTGCGCGGATGGGGCATTGGTTCGATCGGACGATGGGCGCGGTGCTGATTGCGATTGGCGTGAAGCTGGCCTTCACCAGCATGAAGTAAACGAATTTCTTGAGTGACCACGGCTCAAAATGTGGGAGCGGGCTTGCTCGCGAATACGGAGTGTCAGTCACCGAATACCTAGGCTGATACACCGCCTTCGCGAGCAAGCCCGCTCCCACATTGGATCTCGGCTAGGCTCAAGTAATGGCGCAAAGCTAGCATTCATTGGGGTCTACAAATCATTCCTTTGGCTGATTTAGCTGACACATAAGCGCTCTACAGTGCTGGTCTTCAAGCCACGACCGTGCAGTCAGATAAGGGATTAGTATGTTGCAGACCCGTGTTATCCCACCCGCCGAAGGCGCTTACCAATACCCACTGTTGATCAAACGCCTGCTGATGTCCGGGGCACGCTACGAGAAGACCCGGGAAATCATCTACCGCGACAAACTGCGTTACACCTACCCGACCCTGATCGAGCGCGTTGCGCGCTTGGCCAATGTGCTGACCGAAGCCGGGGTCAAGGCCGGCGACACTGTCGCCGTGATGGACTGGGACAGCCACCGTTACCTGGAGTGCATGTTCGCCATCCCGATGATCGGCGCGGTGATCCACACCATCAACGTGCGCCTCTCGCCGGAACAAATTCTCTACACCATGAACCACGCCGAGGACCGCTTTGTGTTGGTCAACAGTGAGTTCGTGGGGCTCTACCAGGCCATTGCCGGGCAACTCACCACCGTCGACAAGACCTTGCTGCTCACCGACGGCGACGCCAAGACCGCCGAGCTGCCCAACTTGGTCGGCGAGTACGAAACCCTGCTGGCGGCCGCCAGCCCCAAGTACGACTTCCAGGACTTCGACGAACATTCCGTCGCCACCACCTTCTACACCACCGGCACCACCGGTAACCCCAAGGGCGTGTACTTCACCCACCGCCAGCTGGTGCTGCACACCATGGGCGTGGCGACCATCATGGGCAGCGTCGACAGCGTGCGCCTGCTAGGCACCAACGACGTATACATGCCGATCACGCCGATGTTCCACGTACACGCCTGGGGCCTGCCGTACGTGGCGACCATGCTCGGTTTGAAACAGGTCTACCCCGGCCGCTACGACCCGGAATACCTGGTGGAGTTGTGGCGCAAGGAAAAGGTCACCTTCTCCCACTGCGTGCCGACCATCCTGCAAATGGTGCTCAATGCCAAGGCTGCCCAAGACGTGGATTTTGGCGGCTGGAAAATCGTCATCGGCGGCAGCGCGCTGAATCGCACGTTGTACGAAGCGTCCAAGGCGCGCGGCATTCAACTGACCGCCGCGTACGGCATGTCCGAGACCGGGCCGCTGGTGTCCTGCGCCCACCTCAACGAAGAACTGATGGCCGGCACCGAAGACGAGCGCACCACCTACCGCATCAAGGCCGGCGTGCCTGGGCCGTTGGTAGAAGCGGCGATTGTCGACGCCGAGGGTCACTTCCTGCCCGCCGACGGCGAGTCCCAGGGGGAGCTGGTGCTGCGTGCACCGTGGCTGACCGAGGGCTATTACAACGAGCCGCAAAAGGGCGCCGAGCTGTGGGAAGGCGGCTGGATGCACACCGGCGACGTGGCCACCCTCGACGCGTTTGGCGTGATCGATATTCGTGACCGCATCAAGGACGTGATCAAGACGGGCGGCGAGTGGATCTCCTCCCTGGCCCTCGAGGACCTGGTCAGCCGTCACCCGGCGGTACGCGAAGTAGCGGTGGTGGGCATCGCCGACCCGCAGTGGGGCGAGCGCCCGTTTGCGCTGCTGGTGGTGCGTGATGGCCATGTGATAGGTGCTCGCGAGCTCAAGGAACACCTCAAGCCTTTTGTCGAGCTGGGCCATTTGAGCAAGTGGGCGATTCCGAGCCAGATCGCCGTTGTTACTGAAATTCCCAAGACCAGCGTAGGAAAACTCGACAAAAAACGTATCCGCATCGACATCATTGAATGGCAGGCCAACAACAGCACCTTCCTCTCGACCCTGTGATGCCCCTCGCCGCGCCCGTTCGGGCGCGGCAATGCTCTATCTCGCGCCTTCACTTGTGATTTGCCAATTTTCAGCCATCCTTGCCTAGCCGGCCTTCGTCGGCGTGGCGAAAGGACTGTGGCAGACGGGTTGGTGATGCAAATCACACTTTAGAGGGATCAAGCGGTACCCCCTGCTGGCTATAGTCCCTCTCAGAGTTTTTCAAGGATGTTGCGCTTCGAGCCAAGGGGGCTCGGTTGCCGTTCGGCATTGGAATCTTTGTATTCCGGCCGGTACATGCATCCAGAAGACAGAACTCACTGCCATAACAATAATGCACATGGAGTAGCGTCGATGACCTCAGTAAACCAGTTCTGGCGCCGGGCAAGACTGCCCCTGGCCGTCAGTCTCGCTTCTACGCTCGCCGGGCCCGCATTCGGCGTCAGTTTCAACATCGGTGAAATCGAAGGTAGCTTTGACTCATCCCTGTCGGTGGGGGCGAGCTGGTCGACTGCCGGTCGCAATAAAGACCTGATCGGTGCCAACAACGGTGGCAAGGGGCTTTCGCAAACCTCCGACGACGGCCGCCTGAACTTCGACAAGGGTGATGCCTTTTCGAAGATCTTCAAGGGTATCCATGACCTTGAGTTGAAATACGGCGATACCGGCATCTTTGTGCGTGGCAAGTACTGGTATGACTTTGCGCTGCAGAACGAAGACCTCGACTTCAAAAACGTCAGCAACGACAACCGTAAAGAGGGCGCCAAGTCCTCTGGCGGGCAGATTCTCGATGCTTTCGTCTACCACAACTACACCATCGCCGATCAGCCGGGTAACGTGCGTCTTGGCAAGCAGGTAGTGAGCTGGGGCGAAAGTACCTTTATTGGCGGCGGTATCAACTCGATCAACCCGATCGATGTGTCTGCGTTCCGTCGCCCGGGCGCTGAGATCAAGGAAGGCTTGATTCCGGTCAATATGTTCTACGTGTCCCAGACCCTGACCGACAACCTCTCCGCAGAGGCGTTCTACCAGTTGGAGTGGGACCAGACCGTGGTGGATAACTGCGGTACGTTCTTCTCCCAGCCTGACGTGATTGCCGACGGTTGCAGTAACAACCTGCGGGTCTTGAACAAACGTTCCACCATTCCTGGCGCGGCCTTGCCAACCCTTAACACGCTCGGCGTCGATGTGAACAACGAAGGCGTGCTGGTACGTCGCGGCGGTGACCGTGATGCACGCGACAGCGGCCAGTTCGGCGTGGCCATGCACTACAACTTCGAGCCGCTGGACACTGAGTTCGGCGCGTACTTCATGAACTACCACAGCCGTGCGCCGATCTTCAGCGCGACAGGTGCGCCAAACTCGGCCTACACCCGTCCGCTGGGACCACTGGCGGCATTGCGTCCGTTGATTGTGGCGGGCAGCTCCCAGTACTTCGTCGAGTACCCGGAAGATATCCGCTTGTATGGCTTGAGCTTCTCCACCACGTTGCCGACCGGCACCGCCTGGAGTGGTGAATTGAGCTACCGGCCAAACGCGCCGGTACAGCTGAGCACCACCGATATTCTGTATGCGGGCGTCACGCCGATTCCGGGCTTTGGCAATGCTTCGGTGCTCAAGGGCAGGCCGGGGCAGGACCTGCACGGCTACAACCGTAAGGAAGTCACCCAGTTCCAGACCACCTTCACGCACTTCTTCGACCAGGTTATGGGCGCCACCCGCCTGACCACCGTGGGTGAAATCGGCGTGACTCATGTGGGCGGCTTGGAGAGTAGAGACAAGGCGCGCTACGGGCGTGATCCGGTCTTCGGTCCCGGCAGCCTGCCTGGCGGCTTCTGTAACGGGCTGAACAATTCGACCGGTCAAGGTGCAGGCCTGCCCAATGCGTCCGGCCTGAACACCAACTGCAACAACGATGGTTATACCACGGCTACGTCCTGGGGTTACCGCGCCCGGGCGATCTGGGAATACCCGGACACGTTTGCCGGTGTAAACCTCAAGCCTAGCGTGGCCTGGTCCCACGACGTCAAAGGTTACTCGCCGGGCCCTGGCGGCAACTTCGAAGAAGGTCGCAAGGCTGTCAGCCTGGGTGTCGATGCGGAGTATCAAAACACCTATACCGTTGGCCTGAACTACACCAACTTCTTTGGTGGCAAGTTCAGCACCGTGGACGATCGTGACTTTATCGCCTTGAGCGCAGGCATGAACTTCTAAGCACACTCTCTTTAAGCAGTCTGTTTTCAGGAAGAACCAGAACATGAAAATAACTAAAAGTCTGTTGCACGTGGGTGTGCTTGGGCTGTCGATCCTGGCGGGTAGCGTCATGGCGGCAGTCTCGGCGGATGAAGCCGCCAAGCTGGGCACGAGCCTGACCCCGATGGGCGCTGAAATGGCCGGTAACGCAGCCGGCACCATCCCGAAATGGTCGCCACTGCCCACCAATGCCGGTGCCGTGGATGCCCGGGGTTTCCTGGCCAACCCGTATGCCAGCGAACAACCGCAGTTCACCATCACCGCGCAGAACGTCGAGCAGTACAAAGACAAGCTGGCGCCGGGGCAGTACGCGATGTTCAAGCGTTACCCGGACACCTTCAAGATGCCGGTCTACCCGACCCATCGCGGCGCCACGGTGCCGGCTGATGTGTTCGCCGCCATCAAGAAGAACGCCACCAACACCAACCTGGTGTCCGGCGGTAACGGCCTGGAAAACTTCGAAACCGCGATTCCGTTCCCGATCCCGAAAAGCGGCGTGGAAGTCATCTGGAACCACATCACCCGCTATCGCGGCGGCAGCGTGACCCGTCTGGTCACCCAAGCCACCCCGCAAACCAACGGCTCGTACAGCCTGGTGTACTTCCGCGACCAGTTCGTGTTCCGCGACAAAATGAAGGACTACGACCCGAAAAACCCGGGCAACGTGCTGTTCTACTTCAAGCAGCAAGTGACCGCGCCGGCACGTCTGGCCGGTGGTGTGCTGCTGGTGCACGAAACCCTGGACCAGGTGAAAGAGCCGCGTTCGGCGTGGGTTTACAACGCCGGCCAGCGCCGTGTGCGTCGGGCGCCGCAAGTGTCCTATGACGGGCCGGGTACTGCGGCCGACGGCCTGCGTACGTCCGACAACCTCGACATGTACAACGGTGCACCGGACCGCTACGACTGGAAGCTGGAAGGCAAGAAAGAAATCTACATCGCCTCCAACAGCTACAAGATCGACGATCCAAAGCTCAAGTACGCTGACATCATCAAGGCCGGCCACATCAACCAGGACTTGGCTCGCTACGAGCTGCGCCGCGTCTGGCACGTGGTCGCCACCCTGAAGGAAGGCCAGCGCCACATCTACGCCAAGCGTGACTTCTTCATCGACGAAGACACCTGGCAAGCGGCGGTGATCGACCACTACGACGGCCGTGGCCAATTGTGGCGCGTTGCTGAAGCGCATGCCGAGAACTACTACGACAAGCAAGTGCCGTGGTACGCCATCGAAACCCTCTACGACCTGCAGTCCGGCCGCTACCTGGCCCTGGGCATGAAGAACGAAGAGAAACAGGCGTATGACTTCGGCTTCACCGCCAGCACCAGCGACTTCACCCCAGCGGCCTTGCGCCAGGATGGTGTTCGCTAAGCAGCACTCGCTCGACAATGTGGGAGCTGGCTTGTGTAAAGCTGGCTTGTGTGGGAGTCGGGCTTGCCCGCGATGCAGGCGCCTCGGTGTATCAGTTACACCGAGTTGATGCTATCGCAGGCAAGCCAGCTCCCACACAAGCCAGCCTTGTGCAAGGCAGCTCCCACATTTTTTGTCGCAGTTCTTTTTCAGTCAAATGTTGCAAAGATCTACAAATCCGCCGCTTTTACCGCTAGTCTGCGGACATCTGCAATGCCGACAACAGCCTTCTACAAGAGCCCGGCGATGACTGATCTGTCCCGAATCCAAGGGCCTGCAAGCGCGGTAATTCCGACCCTGGAAGCGCGCTTCTACAGGCCACCGTTGCCTGACGGCTATGTGCTGCGCCCGCGCCTGTGCGAACGGCTGAGTGCGGGGCTTGCAGGGCGATTGTTATTGGTCAGTGCCCCGGCCGGGTTCGGCAAGAGTTCGTTGGCGGTGGAGTTCTGCCAGAGCTTGCCGGCGCATTGGCAAAGCCTGTGGCTGGGTCTGAGCCCACGGGACAACGACCCGGGCCGTTTCCTCGAGCGCCTGCTCGACGGTTTGCAACAGTACTTCCCGCAACTCGGTGCCCAATCCTTGGGCCTGCTGAAAATGCGCCAGCGTCACCAACCCTTTGCCTTTGAAGAATGGCTCGACGGCCTGCTCGATGAGCTGACGTTGCACCTGTCCACGCGCGCGCCATTATTGCTGGTGCTGGATGACTACCATCTGGCCCAGGGCCCGGTGCTGGATCGCTGCCTGCAGTTTTTCCTCAATCACTTGCCCGATGGGCTGGTGGTCATGGTCACCAGCCGCCAGCGCCCCGACTGGCACCTGGCACGGCTGCGGCTGTCGCGGCACCTGCTGGAGCTGCACGAACAAGACCTGCGCCTGACCCATGACGAATCGCTGGCCGTGCTGGATCGGCACAGCAGCTCGTTGCGCGGCGAGGCCCTGGACAACTTGATCCGGCGCAGTGAAGGTTGGGTGGCCGGCCTGCGTTTCTGGTTGTTGGCCATCGCCGAAGCCGGCAATGAAAGCGCGCTGCCGCAAAGCCTGCACGGTGGCGAAGGGCTGATTCGTGATTACCTGCTCGAAGAAGTCATCGACTGCCTGCCGGTTGAGGTTCAAGCCTTCCTGTACGACACCGCGCCTCAGGATCGTTTTTGCAGCGAATTGTGCGACGCCGTGCGCGAAGCCCACGACAGCGCTGAGATCCTGCGCTACTTGCAGGTCCACCAAGTGTTTCTGGTGCCGCTGGACGAACAAGGCCACTGGTACCGTTATCACCACCTGTTTTCCGATTTGCTGCGCACCCGCCGAGCGAGCAATGCCACCTTGCCGATTGCCAGCCTGCACCTGCGGGCTTGCCGCTGGTTCAACGCCCAGGGCTTGATCGACGAAGCGGTGGAGCAGGCGTTGCGCGCCGGTCACCTCGATGTGGCCGCCAACTTGGTGCAGAACCTGTCGGAGGAGCAACTGCTCGCCGAGCAGAATGTCGGCATGCTGCTGCGCTGGAAGATGGACTTGCCCGACAGCCTGCTGATCAGCACGCCGCGCTTGATCGTGCTGTACAGCTGGGCCTTGGGGCTGGCCTGCCAGTTGGATGCGGCCGAAGAGTTGTCCGGCTACCTCAGCCGCTTCCTGCCGGCGCCGTCGGCCACCGCGCAAAAGTCGATGCTGGCCCAATGGCTGGCGCTGAGCGGGATCATCGCCCGTGGGCGTGGCGACCGCGAGCTGACCCAGCGTTATTGCAGCGAGGCCTTGGAAAGCCTGCCGCACAAACGCTACGGCCAGCGCCTGATGTGCCTGTCGACCCTGTCCAACCTGGCCATCGTCGATGCCGACCTGTGGCGCGCCCGTGGTTTGAATCGCGAATCCTTGGAGCTGGCGCAACGCGTCGGCAACCCGTTATTTGAAGCCCTGGCCCATTACGACCGCGCGCGAGTGTTGCAGGCGCGCGGCGAAATCCTGCGTTCCCTGGACGAAGTGCGCCAAGGCCTGCAACGCCTGCACGGCCTTGCGCCTCAGCGGCTCTACGCCGTGCGCGCGCGGTTGTCGCTCTACGAAGGCTACTTGCTGCTGGTGCGTTATCAGCCCGAAGCCGGCCTGGCGCGTTTGCGTGCCGGTTTGAGCGAGGCCCGCGCCTGTCGGGATATCAGCGTGTTGATCGGGCACTGCGTGATCGCCAGCTTTGAAGGGCGGCGCGGTGATTTCCCCAAAGCCTTCGCCGAACTCGCCGAAGCCGAGCGCTTGATGCATATCTGGGACGTGCCGCCGATCTACTACCTGGCGATGATCACGCTGATCAAATGCGAATTGTGGCTGGCCCAAGGCCGTACCGACCTTGCCGACGCCTGGCTGACCCGCCTGGGGCAGACCTACAACGGCGAGCACGCCGCTGCCGCGCCTGAGTTTCATCCACATTTGCCGCAACACATTGGGCTGCAACAGGCGGCGTTGGATGCGATTCGTCATCAACCGGCGGCGGCCCTGCAACGCCTCGAAGAGCTGGCGCAGCAGGCGCACAACAGCGGGCGCCAGATGATTGCCTTGATGGCCCTGACCCAACAGGCGCATTTACTGCTGGAGTGTGGCCAGGAAGCCAAGGCGCGGCCGATCGTGGCCCAGGCGCTTGAGGCGGGCGCCGGCGGCGCACTGCAACCGTTCCAGCGCCTGCTGGAAGGCTACCCGGACTGGATGCGCGAACAACTGCGCAAAGACCCGCACGGTTTGTTGAGCCAGAGCCTGTTGGCGCTGCTGCCGGTGGTGGCTGCTGTCGAGACCTCGCCCACTCACGAAACCCTCAGCACCCGCGAGTTGGCGGTGCTGCAACTGATCGCCCAAGGCTGCTCAAACCAGGAGATCAGCAATCAGTTGTTCATCTCCCTGCACACGGTGAAAACCCACGCCAGCCACATCAACAGCAAGCTGGGCGTGGAGCGCCGCACCCAGGCGGTGGCGCGGGCCAAGTCGATGGGCTTGCTGGTCTGATAGCCGATCTGCTTTCCTGTGGGCGCTGGCTTGCCTGCGATGGCATCAACGCTGTGTGCCTGATGTCTCCAGTCGTCCGTATCGCAGCATAGGTATCTACACATCTTTTTATGGGTTGAATTCTTTGGTTGTCGCGGGGGCGCGGGGTACATATCCGTTGCTGCGGTAACGGCTGCTATTGGTTCCGCCCTTACGGCGGGTCACTTTTGAAAGAGCCCAAAAGTAACCAAAAGGCTCTTGCCCCACCACTCGGCACCTCGCTCACGCTTCGGTGTGCCCTCACTCCGGCTTTGGGCGGGGCCGCCGCCATGGGCCATCCTTGGCCCATCGCGGCTAAACCGGCGTCCTGCCGGTTTACCCACGCTCAAAAGCCTGCGTTCGGCCAGCGTGGTTTAACGGGGCGCCTAAGATCAAGATCAAAAGCAAGAGCACGGCGGCCTGGTAGCCGACCTGAGTGGTTAGATCAAAAGCAAGTCGAGGCGGCCTGACAGCCGACCTGATCTTAGAGGCTGAAACTCAATCAAATGTGGGAGCTGGCTTGCCTGCGATGGCATCGGCTGGTTATGCCTGACACACCGAGGTGCTTGCATCGCAGGCAAGCCAGCTCCCACAGAAAAGCAGAGCACTGCAGTGCTGACAGCCGAACTCGCTCCCACATTGGGATCTCATTACATCAGCTAGATAGGATGGTGCTCTGCTTCTGCTCTGCTTTTGCTTCAACCACCACTCAGGTCGGCTACTAGGCCGCCGTGCTCTTTGCTTTTGATCTTGATCTTGATCTTGATCTTGATCTGAGGCGCCCCGTTAAACCACGATGGCCGAACGCAGGCTTGAATCCGTGGGTAACCCGGCAGGACGCCGGGTTAGCCGCGATGGGCCAGGATGGCCCATGGCGGCGGCCCACGGATTCAAGCCGGAGTGAGGGCATGCCGAGCCTAGGCGAGGCACCGAGTGGTGGGGCAAGAGCCTTTTGGTTACTTTTGGGCTCTTTCAAAAGTGACCCGCCGTAAGGGCGGAACCCTAAGCAGCCGTTACCGCAGCAACGGATATGTACTCATATCTACCTAAAAACCCCGTCAAAAGCTCAGCGCAACACAAAAATTTGCGTAGATACCCATGCGTATCGCAGGCAAGCCAGCTCCCACATGTTTACCGCGTATTACTTAAGGTTTACGGCGCCGTAGGGCACGCTTGCAGGGACTTGTCGACCGTTTGGCTGATCAGCGCAGCGAAGCGTTTGACGTTGTTCTGGTGCGCAACCACCACGTCGTCGATGCTCGGGCCTGCGGGTGACTGCAAGGTGGTGCGGCAGCTCAGGGCAGGGCGATCACCGCCGCCGGTCGGCCTTAGCCGCCACCTCACGTCGAACAACGCGTACTGCCCGGGCACCGAGTCGAAGCGCTGCACTTCAACGCGCAACGACAGGGCTTGCCGGGCGTTGCTGTTGGCCAGTTGATCCACCAGCGCACTTTTGAGCTCATCCGCCAGGCTGGCGGCCCACCATTGGGTTTCAAGAATCGCCACGCCGCTGTCGCCTTGGCGAATCACGATCTGCGGCCGGTCGACCTGCGGCGGCACGCTGATGCTTTCGATACGGATACCCGCGGCTTCGGCGCGCGTGCTGTTGTTCCAGTGCGCCGGGGTCAGGGTGTGGAACGCAATCGGCTCACTGCTGCAGGCCGCCAGTAACAGCAAGGCGGTGACCCAGGTGATTTTCAACGGAAACGTCATGGCTGCTCCAATGCTCATTCGCGGGGTGGGCCTTGCAGGCCGGTCGGCGCGGCGTTGTCGGGGCGCCCGCGAATCAGCGATTCGGGGTGCCGGCCGAGGTAATCCGACAGCTCGCGCAAGGAGCGCGACATGCGGCCCAGTTCATCCAGGGTTTGGGTCAGTTGTTCGCGTTGCGGCGAGTCTTCGGCCAGGGTTGAGTTGGCTGATTGCAAGGTTTTGCTCACGTCAGACAGCGTGTTCTGCACACTCGGCAGGGTCTTGGCATTGAACTGGGTCAGGCCCTTGCGCAGCTCGACCAGGTTACTGTCGAGGTTACCGGCAATGCGCTCGATGGGCAGTTGGTTGATCTTGTTGACGATGCCTTCGAGTTTTTCCTGCAGTTGCTCCAGGTTGCCAGGGATTGTCGGGATGTTGATCGGGCGCAGGCTCGAGTCAAACGCGACTTTCTCGGCTTTCGGGAAGAAATCCAGGGCGATGTACAACTGACCGGTCAGCAGGCTGCCGCTGCGAGCCTGGGCGCGCAGGCCATTTTCGATGAACGTGCCGATCAAGCGCACGCCGCCGGCCTCATCGTTGGGGTCATGGTTGGTGGCCTGGAGCAGCTTGGTATTGGCCTCCCCGAGCAATTGTGGATAAATCACGATGCCGACGTTGATCGGAAAGCTGCGTTTCTTAGCGTCGTAATCCAGGTTGATCGACACCACTTTGCCAAATTCAACGCCGAGGAACTCAACCGGCGCGCCGACTTTAAGGCCACGCAGTGCCTGATCAAAGCGCAAGACCATGTATTGCCCTTTGCCGTTGGGAGGGGCGAGGGCGCTTTGCTGGTCGTCGAATAGCTCATAGGCATGGTCTTCGTCGGCGGGTTTGTCATTGGGGCTGTAGGGCGGCGCTTGGAACGCGATGCCGCCGGCCAGCATCGACGACAAGGATTCGGTTTTCAGCGCGAAACCATTGGCGCCGACGCTCAGGTCAATGCCGCTGGCATTCCAGAACCGCGTGTTTTCGGTGACATACACATCGTTGGGCGCATGCACGAACACCTCGATATTCACCCCTTTGCCTTCGGCATCCAGCTCATAGGCCACGACCTGGCCCACGGGGATTTTGCGGTAATACACCGGCGAGCCGATATCCAGCGACCCCAGGCCTTGGGTGTGCAGGGTGAAGCGTTTGCCCGGCTCGCCGTAGGTGATGGGGGGCGGGTTTTCCAGGCCCTTGAACTGTTTGGCGCGGGTATCGGACTGGCCGATGTCGGCACCGATGTAGTCGCCGGACAGCAAGGTATCGATGCCGGACACGCCACCGGCGCCGATGCGCGGGCGCACCACCCAGAACTTCGAGTCTTCGCGGGTGAAGCTTTCCGCCTGCTTGGCCAGCTTGATGGTGGCGTTGACGCTTTTCTGGTCATCGCTCAAGGCAACGTCGGACACCTGGCCGATCACCACGTTGCGGTATTTGACCTCGGTTTTGTTGGCGACCAGGCCGCTGCCGGTCTTGAAGTTGAGGGTGATGGTCGGGCCTTGTTGCAGGACGTTGTGAACCACCAGCGAGATGCCCACCAGCACCGCGACAATCGGCACGATCCACACCAGCGAAACGCTGAAGCGCCGCGTCTTGATCGCGGGCGTGCCAGCAGATGTGCTTGTATGCGTGTCAGTGTTGTGTGGCGTCATCCAAGCGCTCCTCGTTGTGTGGGTTTTCCCAGATCAACCGGGGGTCGAAACTCATGGCCGCCAGCATCGTAAACACCACCACCAGGCCAAAAAACAAAATACCCAGGCGCGGCTCGATGGTGCCCAGCGCCTGGAACTGGACGAGTGCGGCCACCAGCGCAACCACGATCACATCGAGCATCGACCAGTAGCCGATGAGCTCGACAAACCGGAACAGCTTCGAGCGCTCCTTGCGCGCCCACAGGCTGTTGCGCTGCACGGTGATCAGCAGCAGGGCCAGCGACACGAACTTGATGCCCGGCACCGCAATACTGGCGATGAAAATGATCAGGGCAATGTCCCAGGCGCCATGCTGCCAGAACTCCAGCACGCCGCTCATGATAGTGCTGTCTGCGCCCGAGCCGAGCATCGTTGTTTTCATCACCGGCAGTAAGTTCGCCGGCACATAAAACGCCAGGGCCGTGAGCAGGTAGGCCCAGGTGCGGGTCAGCGAGTGCTCTTTGCGCCAGTGCAGGGCCGCGCCGCAGCGGTCGCATTCGGTGGGCGCGGCGCTCATGTCGCAGGGCTGGCCGCAGGTGTGGCACAGGCACAGGTTGAGCTCGCGGGCGGTCGGCGGTGAGTTCATAAGGTGTCCCACAGGTCGCGCACATCCCGCCCGGCGATGCGGATCAGCAACAGGCTGAGGGCCGCTAACGCAAACAGGCCGGTGCCGGGTATCACGTCGAGCATGCCTGCCAGCTTGAACACCGCCACCATGGCGCCGAGCAGGCAGACTTCAAGCATGCTCCACGGCCTCAGCGCTTCCAGCCAGCGCATGCACAGCTTGAACGCCGGTGAGCGCCTGCCGGACAGGGCGAAACTCAAGACCCAGATCAGCAACAGCAGCTGGAACACCGGCGCGATGATGATGGAAATTGCTGCCACCAACGCAATAAAAGTGATCGGCCCCAGGCTCAACGCAACCACTGAATCCCAAAGGGTCGCGCTGTTTTTCAAACCTTGCAGGCTGATGCTCATCACTGGGTAGAAGTTAGCAAACGTCCACAGGACGGCGGCGGTGACGCTCAGGGCGAGGCGCTGTTGCACCGACAGGCCGTTGTAGCGCTGCAATACGCCTTCGCAGCGTGTGCACAGGGCTTTTTGATGCTTGGCGAGCGTAACTTTTTCGTACACGCAGTCGCAGTGTTCGCAGATGACCCGTTGATTCGCCATATGTCTTGCTCCAAACGCGATGCGCTGCGGTCTTGGACAGTGCTACTGATTCAATGGCGCTTGAACAGCTTAGCAGTTGAGATGCCGCAGGTTTGATCCCTTCCGGAGCGGGGCGGGGGTAAGGTCAACCATACTGCGCCTGGAATGTGCCATAGCGCTTGCAGAAACGCCCATGAATATCGAAAAAGGCGCGCTGATCCGTGAAACCTTCCCCGTCGGCCCTTTGCAGTGCAACTGCACGATCATCGGTGACCCGATTACCAAAAAAAGCCATTGTGGTTGACCCGGGCGGTCATCATGAGCTGATCCTGGCGCGCCTTAATGCGTTGGGGTTGAAGGTGGTGAGTATTATCCATACTCACGCGCACCTTGAGCACCTCCTGGCGTCGGGGCAGTTGAAACAGAGGGCGGGCGCCCGGTGACCACTCGGCGATAGCGTCAGCAGTCCGGGCAGGGCATGTAGTGATCGAACCAGTCGACGATGCGCCGTGCGGCATCGGCGGCGTTGCTCGGATTGCGCAGCCGATGCCCTTCGTCGGCGTAGATCATCAACGTCGTGGGGACGCCTTTGTCGCGTAGAGCCTTCCAGAATTCGCGGGACTGGACCGGCGGCGTCTCGATATCCCGCTCGCCGACATAGATGAACGTGGGCGTCGTGACGGTGTTGACGAAGTTGAGTGGCGATGCCGCTTCATAGGCCTTGCGGTTGTCATGGGGGGTGCCGCCGAAATAGGGCAGCAACCATTTGTCGATCCCGTTCTGCCCGTAATAACTGACCCAGTTGGCGATGCTGGCGCCCGCTGCCGCCGCCTTGAAACGTTGGGTTTGCGTCACGGCCCACATAGACATGAAACCTCCGTAGCTGAAGCCCGTGATTCCGATCCGGTCGGGATCGATCGATATCGTCTTTTCGACCTTGTCCACGCCCGACAGAATGTCGCGTAGGTCGCCGCCGCCCAGATCGAGCAGATTGGCCTGTCGGAACGCTTCGCCCCGGCCGGCGCTGCCACGGAAATTGGGAAAGAACAGCGCATAGCCACGCTCAATCAGGCCGCGACGCCAGCCTTCCCAGATGAATTCTGGTCCGCCGTAGTCCGACGGCCCGCCATGGACGACGACGACGAGCGGCCTGCGTTTGTGCTGGGTGGACGCCAGAGGCGTCACCAGCCAGCCTTGGACGTCGTAGCCGTCGCTCGACCAGGTGATGCTTTGTCCGCTGGCAATACCTGCCATCGCGCGGTTGGCATCCGACACGACCGTGGGATGCGGTATACCGCCCGCGATCAGCTCGGGCGCACGATCATAGCCCTCGTAAATGCCCGCGATGCTTTTGCCGTCCTGCGACAGAACGATCCGGTTGTGACCGCCATTGGCTGAGACGGCGGAGGTGGCGTCGGACCAGAGCGTTTTCAACCGGCCATCTGCAGGATCGAGTTTGACAACGATCACACTGTTCTTGCGAACGCCCGCTGCAACCAGCTGCCGCCCCTGCCACTGGACTGCATTAAACGTCGCGTCGGCACCTGCCGTGACGTTGCGCGCCGGTCCGCCGGCGATGGGGACGGTGTAGATGTCGCCGCCGCCCTGATTATAGTCCGACATCAGACCGCTGATGAACGCGACTTGCGTACCGTCCGGCGAGACGCGGGCACCCATGAGCTGCCGCTGCGGGGCCACGACCAACCGTCCCGCGCTTTCAGTATTCGCGCAGAATGCGAGCAGTTCGGCATGATACCAGTCGTTGTCGCCATCGCCCGCGACCGCGATGCCGACCAAGCCTGCACCGTCGGGCGCCCAGTCGAAATCGAATACGAACAGCTCGGGCGTGCTGGCGAACCGGATCGCGCCTGTTGCTTCATCGACGATCGCGAGCCGCTGGCGATCTTCGTTCGCTCCCTGCTCACCGATCGTGCGCGCGCCCGGCTGGGTCGGGCCGGTTTCCTTGCGCGGCGCAATCGTGACGAGCAGGCCGAGCGCCGATCCCGATGGCGACCAGCGCGGCGTCGAGGCATTGCCATCGATGCTCGCCAGCGTGCGCTGCTGGCCGGCGGTATCGACGATCACGTCCGTGCGCCCGTCGGGACGTCGCATCAGGTAGGTGACCGCACCGTTGCTGGCCACCGCGACCCCCGAAAAGGTGCAATGGTCGCAGGTCGCAACCTGCCGGACCGGCGCCAGCCGCGCTTCGCCGAGCCGACGCAGGACGACGGCATTGTGCGTCGCTTGGACGCCGGTCGCGGCTACGTCGCCCTCGATACTGGCGACAAGCCTGCCTTCGGGATCGAGCGCGATCTGGTCGAAGCAGTGCAGGTTTTGCGCGGTTACTACGATGTCCGAGTTGGAGTCAGCGGCCGCGTCGCGACTCATTGCAATGCTGCCATTGGGTACGGCGCTGCCATTCGTTGCCGCCTGAGCAAACGCCGGAAACGCCACACCAGCTGCCAATGCGGGGTCAACCAAATTCACTGGCTTCTTCATTTCAAGCCCCCCCAAAAACAATCACGACCGACTGCATAAAAAATAGTCAACGCAACACCGGTAAGAAAACCGACAGAAGTATCGCTCAAATTAAACGCGTGCTTGATGGGTTCTATTAACGTGGAAAGCACAAAACGGTCGGCCATATTTATGATGTATACGATGGTCAATAGGAAAAGTGTGATCCACGCGCCAGCAACACGGAGAATACCGGGATGTTCGGCGCTTGATGAAGCGGGTATGTCAGTCACGGTGTGTATCGACATCATAACCTCCGATGCGGGCAGACCCAGTTAGGCAACCAGCGTTGACGGGGAAAGAAGGCTCGGGCTTTGGTACTCAGATGTTTGAGCACCCAATGGGCTAGGTCGATAGCGGGGGAGAACTTTCCATGGGGGTTACCTTAACTGAATTATTGTTATGTCGAAGGGGCGCGGGTGGACACCTGCTGCCAGGGCAACGTTACCCACAATTAGCTCAAGGTGGAAACGCAAAGGCGTTCTGGTTTGCATGCAAAATTTGCAGGCAACGGAAAACGGTCATCAGGTTCAGTATGAAGTCCTTGGGCCTTACTGACATGACTGTCCTCTCTGTCAACAGAAACTGCCGCATGAATTCGAAAAAAGCCTTGAGGGCTATTTCGACGAAACATTCGAGGCTGATACTAGCGCTCTATCGCGTTTCGGGGTATTTACAGTTCGGTAGCAGATGGCCTTTTAGTTCAGGACTCAAACAGTCCTAGCGACGGATTGTTCTCACTTAGATAAAGAGAAGCTTAATCTTGAGTTGCAAGCCATGAATGCAGTCATTATTCCTGTAATAGATTCATCTCTCTATGTGGTTAATCAGCTCAGTGCTCAAGCGTCTGCTTCAGAAAAAAACGCATCGATATCCTCCCTCGTTTTTTGAGCGTAAGCGACGAGCCAATTTCTGAACACTTCGTGAGCCGATGACTTTTGGAGTAACGGTGCGTGGATCAAATATTCTTTGTGGCCCGTCCTCACAAAAACGTCGATGGGCCGGATCAGACGTCCGGCTCGGAATTCCTGTAGCGGCGCAACATATGACCACATTAACGTGATGCCCTGACCTGCTTGAGCTGCCCGTGATGCCAAGTCGTAGTTGGATACCATTAATGAGTATCTCGCCTCTCCGATCGGCATACCCATTTGACGAAACCAATCAGACCATCCCCTGACAGTTCGTAAATGCTTGATCTCAAAATCAATCAGTGTCTCGCTCATTAAATCAGCCGCAGCTGCGATAGTACGGGGGTGCAGATAGAGCGGTGAACAGGCCGGGAAGATTAATTCGTCGAACAGTTCTGTTCCCTCAAAGCCGTACGATGGCAATTGATCATAAATAATGGCGAAATCTGTCTCACCATTGAGAAGTCCTGAGTAACCATGCTCGTCAGCGGCGATGACACGCACGCGCATTTCTGGGTAGGCAGCTTTGAATTCCGCAATGCCAGGCAGTAGCCAGAAACTCGCGATAGCGGTACTGGCAGAAATGGTAATGGTAGGGCTCAGGATAGAATGGATAGCGTCTATACTTCGCCTTAATTCATCAATGCTACGCCCCACCCCCTCCAGTAAAATTTGCCCTGCTTTGGTAAGTTCGAGAACCTTGTGACGTCGCAGGAACAGAGGCACGCCTATTCTGTCCTCCAGTTGCTTCACTTGACGACTGACAGCGCTTTGAGAAAGGTTCAGCTCTACCCCCGCCTTGGTAAAACTGAGATAAGTGGCGGCAGCCGCAAAGGCTTCCATGGTCTGCAAGGGAGGCAATCGCTTTCGATGGCTGTTCAAATTGGCACGCGCCTCTGGGTTCGTCAGTATTCTTTTCGCCCTTTCCAACACTCCTTGGCGAGGTAGGCTTTTACACCCAAATCCAATAATGGCCGGGGAGGCAAGCGTGTAGGCTCCCCCAAAGCGTACATGTCGTCAATCAACGGGTTTTCAATGCCACACGCCAGATCCGCGAGTGTTACCCCAGAAACAGTTTGCTTTGAGATTCCCACGCCATTACAGCCCGCCGCCGCATAAGTATTGGACCTTACCCGCCCCCAACGCGGGGATCCATTTCGTGTAATGCTAAAAAAACCCATCCAGAAATGTTCCATTTGAACATCGCTCAACTCCGGAAAACGCGAAAGAAAAACGTCCCGATGCTGCCCGCGAACGTGAATTCTTGATTGTTCGGTGACGCTCATTGATGGGGTGTAATCGAATTGCTGTCGAATAAGAAGACGATGATCCTGCGTAAAGCGCATTGTTGCCCCGCTAATAGCATTAGCAGGTGTGACGCCCCATTCTTCGATGTTGCCCAGTCGCAACCTTTGTTCTTCACTTAAAGGGTGCGTCAGGCTTGCATATGAAGCCACTGTAAATAATTGCCGTTCGAAGCCGGGTAATTGGCCGATACTTCCGTTATTCGCAAGAATGAGTTTCCGAGCCCGCACCTCTCCGAACGCTGTTTTGGCATGCACTTTCCCCTCGAAATCCAGCCACGTAACAGGGCTGTTTTCATACAACACAACGTTATTGGGTAAGGTGTCCGCCAAGCCTCGGGTCAAGGCAGCAGGATTTAAAAGAATGCATCCCGGCGTGTAGATGCCCGAACGGAAAAAGGACGTCCCAAGCCTTTCGCGCAACTGATCGCGATCGAACCATACGTAAGGTTCTTTGAGCCTCTCCAATTCTTCAGCATGGTGTTTGAGCAGAGAGTCAACGAGTTTAGCGGATGCAGCACAGTGATATTTACCGCGTTGACTCCAGCTACAGTCAATGGAATGCGTATCAACGACCTCTTTGAGGTGAGCGATGCCGGCGTTCATTAAACGCTTGTAGTTGACGGCTTTTTCAAGCTCGGCGGTTGAGCTCCCGACATTGTGCGGCACGTCGATCGCGAAACCCGAGTTACGCCCTGAGGCATTGTCGCCGGCAACACCCGCTTCCAAGATGATAATACGATCATTAGGACAGTTTTGCGCAAGACGACGTGCCGTCGCCAACCCGGCAAAACCTGCGCCGATGACCAGCCAGTCGGCATTGATCGCTTCTTTTAGAGCAGGAGCAGGCGTTCGGGGATGCAGAATTGCCGACCAGCCATTAGTACAGTCGTCATTCGGGCGAAGTTTGATCTGCATATATTTTTCGCTCTGCTAAGTTTAACTGGGCGGGTGGAGTAATGACGAAAAATGCTTTGGCACACTCACCAAAATAGCGTACCCGTGTCCACTTCGATATTCTCAACGTGTCGCCCGGTCCACCTACAAACCGTTGACCGTCCTCAAGTTCAAAACCAAAGCAACCTTCAAGCACTAAAATAATTTCATCGTAATCCAAGGTCTTGAAAGGAGACTCATCGCCATCCCAGTTGGTAAAACCCGCGCACAGTGGCGACACGCCGTTATCCGGTATACTCCAGCCCAACGTGACGTGTGCGCTACCGGACAAGGGTCTAGATAAATAGGCGATGTCAGCATGCGGAATATGCAAAGGCAAGATAGGTTTAATCATGTTCTAAGCTCCATGTTTAGATAGTACGCTGCTGCCCAGTAGTGATAGGCAGCCCAGGATCCAGTAAATGCGCAGCCTAAAAGGACGAATCGTAGCGAACTTTCGGGTTCACTAATTAGGTGGGCAGGGCGTCTGAGAGAAATCCTATTAATTGTGGAACTCTCGCAAGCTTCGCAAAACGGGCAACAAAAAGTAGAATCGCAACTCCTTTCGCGCTCATGGGCCCAGGGAATAAGTTTTGTACCAAGCCAGTAGTAGGGCCGATATAGTTGGCGTGGAAAGAATGCTCGGGCTTTGGTACTCAGATGTTTGAGCACCCAATGGGCTAGGTGGATAGCGGGGGAAACTTTCCATGGGGCTTACCTCAACTGAATTATTGTTATGTCGAATGGACGCGGGCGGACACCTGCTGCCAGGGAAACGTTACCCATAATTAGCTGAAGGTGGAAACGTAAAGGCGTTCTGGTTTGCATGCGAAATTTGCATGCAACGGAAAATGCTCATCAGGTTCAGTGAGCATGGAAGGACATCCCCGCATCACGATCTTAAGAAGCAAAGTCTTTTGACTCTGTCTTAGACGATCTGCCTGACGTTACTCAACAAAGATGGCTGCACCTAAGTGTCTTGCTCCGGACGTGGGAGGAAGAACAAAGATGATATCTCCCGCCCGCACTGCCATGTGGTTGAATGGGTCATCCTGATTGTTATCGAAGTGTTCCATTCGAGGTCATCTGGTTATGCCTGATACACCGAGGTGTCTGCATCGCAGGCCAGCCAGCACCCACATTTGACCGAGTACAGCCTAAAGAGCAGTACACCCTTTACCGGATGTACTGAGCTTCGAATCGGGCTCTTTTCCAAAAGTGACCCGCCGTAAGGGCTCAGCCCATATCCGCCATCACGTAAATACACCCCGCTTGCGAAAACACAGCCCGCGTTCAGCCTACGTCTGCTACGTTTTCCAAAGCAGCAAACGTGGCCGGCCTTTTGTCGCGGCTCTGGAAACCGCCACGGAATTTTTACCGTTTGTCGCGTTCAAAACTCGGCACAGGCCCATTGCCAATGTCCTTTGCACCACAGAATGCAAAAGTAGGAGCTCCCTTCATGTTTACTCCGCGTCGTCTTCTTGTTGTTGCTACCGCTGTAGCCCTGTTGTCCGGTTGCGCCTCACCCAATCCTTATGACGGCAGCCAGGGGCAGGCTAATAACGGTTCGCAAGGCGGTATCAGCAAAACCGCCAAGTACGGCGGCCTGGGTGCCCTCGCCGGTGCATTAGCCGGTGCAGCCATCGACCATAACAACCGCGGCAAGGGCGCGCTGATAGGGGGTGCCATCGCCGGCCTCGGTGCTGCCGGCTACGGCTACTACGCTGACCAGCAGGAAAAGAAACTGCGTGAAAGCATGGCCAACACTGGGGTTGAAGTGCAGCGCCAAGGTGACCAGATCAAGCTGATCATGCCGGGCAACATCACGTTTGCTACCAACTCGGCGGATATTGCCGGCAGTTTCTACACCCCGCTGAACAACCTGGCCAACTCGCTCAAGCAGTTCAACCAGAACACTATCCAGATCGTCGGCTACACCGACAGCACTGGCAGCCGCCAGCTGAACATGGACCTGTCCCAGCGCCGTGCGCAGAGCGTGGCCAACTACCTGACGTCCCAAGGCGTTAGCCCGACCAACCTGAGCGCACGCGGTGCCGGCCCGGATAACCCGATTGCCAGCAACGCCGACGTGAATGGCCGCGCCCAGAACCGTCGCGTCGAGGTTAACCTCGGCCCGATCCCAGGCCAGCAGTACGGCCAGCCTGGCCAGCAGCAGCAGGCGCCTGCGCAGAACAACCAGTTCCAAGGCAACCCGTACCAGCAGTACCAATAAACGCAGGCCACTAAAAAGGGCGCCGTGCAGTCAATGCACGGCGCCCTTTTTTGTGGCTGTCGTTTACATCAATCGATGTATTCGAACACTTTCACGATCTTCTGCACGCCTGACACACCCTGTACCAAGTTGGACGCCCGAGTGGCTTCCGCCTGGGTCAGCAGGCCCATCATATAGACGATGCCGTTGTCGGTGACGATCTTGATGCGCGAGCCCGGAATGGCGTTGTCGGTGAGCATCTGTGCCTTGATCTTGGTGGTCAGCAAGGCATCGTTGCTGATCGCCAGCAGCGTGATCGGGTCCATGACTTGCAGTTCGTTGTGGACCTTCTTCACCCGTTGCACGGTCGAGGCTGCTTGTTCAGCCTGGGCCTTGAGGTCGGCACGCGGGGTTTGGCCAGCGAGCAGCACCACGCCGTTGAAGCTGGTCACGACGATGCGCGATGCGCCGTTGCCCAGGTCTGTAGCAGCCTTGGCGACGTTGACTTCTACCTTGGTTTCGATCAGCGAGTCATCAATCTTGCTGCCGAAAGTGCGTGTGCCCCGGTCATCCTGAATGGGTGTGTCGCGTGTCGCGGTGATTGCCGTGCTGCAGCCGCTAATGGCGAGGCACAGCGTAATGGCCAAAAGGCTGAGGCGGTTAACGGTCATTCTTCACTCCCGAACAGTTGGCTGTCGATCAGATCGCACAGGCAGTGGATCGCCAGCAGGTGGACTTCCTGAATGCGTGCGGTGACATTGGCCGGGACGCGAATCTCCACGTCTTCCGGCAACAGCAGCGAGGCCATGCCGCCGCCATCGCGTCCGGTCAATGCTACGACAATCATTTCGCGATCATGTGCGGCCTGGATCGCTTGAATAATATTGGCCGAGTTGCCGCTGGTGGAAATCGCCAGCAACACGTCACCCGGTTGGCCCAGGGCGCGGATCTGCTTGGAGAAAATTTCGTTGTAGCTGTAGTCGTTGGCGATCGAGGTAATCGTCGACGTGTCGGTGGTCAAGGCGATGGCCGGCAGGCTCGGGCGCTCGCGCTCGAAGCGGTTGAGCAGCTCGGAGGAGAAATGCTGGGCATCACCGGCCGAACCGCCGTTGCCGCACGAAAGCATTTTGCCCTCGTTGAGCAAGGCATTGACCATGACCTGACTGGCTTGCTCGATGTGCGGTGCAAGTACGTCCATCGCCTGTTGCTTGGTGTCGATGCTGGCCTGGAAAAGCTGGCGAATTCGGGATTGCATGTCCATCTGTGTGACCTTAAGTAGCGCGGCTGTTTGGCACAGGTGTGTGCAGCCCGCAAAGCAAAGAGCAAAAGTGTGTGGTGAAAATGTCCGGTGAATCAGCTGTCGAAGGCATCTTTCAGCCAGTTCAGATCAGCGTGGCCAGACGGTGTGCTTTCTATGGCAACCACATCGAAACGGCAGGGGGAGTCAGCCCAGCGATGCTCTTTTTGCAGGAAAAACTGCGCGGCGAGTATCAGCTTCTGACGCTTGCGCCCGTCGATACTGGCGAGCGCGCCACCCCATTGTGCGTGTTTTCTGTAGCGGACTTCGACGAATACTACTGTATCGCCGTCAAGCATGACCAGATCAAGCTCACCGCGTTTACACAACCAGTTCTGCGCCAGGAGGCGCAGGCCCTGTTGTTGCAGATACTGGAGAGCTTGAAGTTCGGCATCCTTGCCGCTTTGTGCACTGGACCGCTCGGGCATCAGCGCGGGGTGTCCGGCAGGCGTTGAATGTCGCCGCCGACGAACTTCGCCCACGGCATCTGGCGGTCAACGCGCTGGTAGCCGCCGATGCCCAGGCTGCCTGAGAGGCCGTCAACGCGCGTATCCGGCAGCGCCTTGAGTTGGCCCAGGCGAGGTGCCAGGCGGTAGGCGTCAGCGCCCATCGCGTACAAACGGCCGAGGCTGCCATTGGCCTGTGGCCATTGTGCGGCAACCTGGTTGCGCAGCGGGTCAGTGGTGTTGAGCAACCAAGGGGTTTCACAGAACATAACGTTGGTCATGTCCAGGTACTGGTTCTTGTCGCCGCTGGCACTGAACACGTGGGACGTCGCATACACAGGCACGTCACCGGCGTATTGGAAGTTCAGGGTCGGCTTGATCTGCTGGGCCAGTTGCGGCGTCACAGCCAGGAAGATGAACTCGATGTCCTGGCGGCGCGATGGTTGGGCCGCTACGTCGGTGCCAACAGTGTTTTGCAGGCTCTTGGCGCGGCCTTCGCTTTTACGCAGTTGGAACAGCTCGGCAATCTGCTGGGCGAGGGCCACTGGCTGGTCGACGTACTCGACGCCGACGACGGTGCCGCCATTGGCTTCCCAGTCCTGGCGGAAGGCCTTGTAGACACGCTCGCCCCATTCGCCTTTGGGCACCATGGCGGCGGCGCGGTGAAGGCCGTCGGCGCGGGCGCGACGCGAGACTTCACGGGCTTCGTCTTCAGCGGCCAGGCCGAACTGGAACAGTTGCGGCGGGTTTTCATTCAGTTCGCTGTAATTCAGCCCCAGGGTTGTGATCGGCAATTGCCCACGCGAGGCGAGTTGTCTGACCAGCGGTTTTTCCAGCGGGCCGACCACCAGTTGCACGCCAGCGGCCTGGGCCTTGGCATAGAAGTCGTCAATGGAGGACATGCGCGAGCTGTCATAGAACTCGATGACCGGCGGCTTCTGCCCGGCTTGTTCGGCCTGGTAGTGAGCGGCCATGAAGCCCTCGCGCAGCGCCTTGGCGACACCTGCCAGCGGACCTTCTTGCGGCAGCAGCAAAGCGATCTTGTTCAGCGGTTGGCTGGCCAGTTCCTTGAGCTTGGTCAGCGGGGTTGGCAGATTGACGGCCGCTGGATGCCCTGGGTTCTGCGCGCGCCAGGTATCGATGGCGGCTTGTTGTTGCTCCAGGGTTCCGGCGCCCTTGACCGCCTTGGCCAAGCTGATCCAGCCGTCGAGCGTCGGGTTGCCACTGGCTTGCAGTTGTTCAGCCGGCAGCGCCGCAATCAGCGACCAGATGGCGTCGTGGTTGCTGGCCGCGGCGTCGCCCGTCAGCAGCGGGGCCATGGCGACACGCTCACGCGCGGCAGCCAGGGTCTGGCCATCGGCTTCATAGGCGCGGGCATGCACGGTGCCCGTACGGATCTGCTGGTCGGTCGGCAGCTCCTTCAGGCTTTGCAGGCTGGGATGGTTCAGCGCCGTCAACGCAGCCTTGGGCTGGTTGCGAGTCATCGCCAGTTCGGCAGCCAGCGTACTGGCAAATACTTGCGCGGCAGGCTTCAGGACATCCAGGGGCACTTGCGCAAGAATCTGCGACGAACGGCCTGGGTTGTTCTGGTGGTAGGCCAGGTCTGCCGCACTCAGACGCAGCATCGCGGCCTTTTCTGGCGTATTGGCGGAGGTCGCCTGTTCGAGCAGTTGCTCGATACTGGCATCCGGGGTCCGGGGGAGTTCGCCAAGGCTGGACGAGGGCGAGCTGGCGCAAGCGGCCAATAAGGCAGCGAGGCAGAGGGCGGAGAGCAGCCGCAGGCAAGCGATCATGTAAGTGTTCCTGATACCGATCAAGTTAGCGTGGAATTGTACCCAAGCACTGGCCCAGGCGCGATGTTACTGGCGTGAAACCGTCAATTTAGGTCGTACAAATGTTGCCAGCAGGTATAGACGGCCGACCTCGGGGGCATAGTATCGAGGCGTCTACGCGCTACAATGCGACTTTTCCCAACCATCGAGGTGTGCGTTTTGACTGCTCCAGGTCCTTTGAATTCCACTGCAGGCTCGCTTTTTGTCGTGGCGACGCCCATTGGCAACCTGGACGATATCAGTGCTCGGGCGCTGAAAGTGTTGCGCGAGGTAAAACTGATCGCGGCGGAAGATACGCGACACTCCCAGCGTTTGATGCAGCACTTTGGTATCAGCACGCCACTTGCCGCCTGCCACGAGCATAACGAGCGCGAAGAGGGCAGCCGTTTTATCACGCGCTTGCTGGCCGGTGACGATGTGGCGCTGATCTCCGATGCCGGTACTCCGCTGATTTCCGATCCTGGCTACCACTTGGTCCGACAGGCGCGTGCTGCTGGTATCAATGTAGTGCCTGTTCCGGGGGCGTGCGCGCTGATTGCTGCATTATCAGCAGCCGGGTTGCCGTCGGATCGCTTTATCTTCGAGGGTTTTCTGCCGGCCAAGACCGTTGGGCGCCGCGCGCGTCTGCAGGCCTTGAAGGAAGAGCCGCGCACGCTGATCTTCTATGAAGCCCCGCACCGCATCCTTGAATGCCTGCAAGACATGGAACTGGTCTTCGGCGGCGAGCGCCTTACGCTGTTGGCGCGTGAGCTGACTAAAACCTTCGAAACCCTCAAAGGCCTGCCGCTGGAGGAGCTACGTGCCTTCGTCGAGGGCGACAGCAACCAGCAGCGCGGCGAGTGCGTGGTGCTGGTGGCCGGCTGGACGGCTCCGGAAGACGAAGATGCGGTGGGCAGCGAGGCCATGCGTATTCTCGATTTGCTGCTCAAGGAAATGCCGCTCAAGCGGGCTGCAGCCTTGGCGGCCGAAATTACCGGCGTACGCAAGAATGTGTTGTATCAAGCCGCGCTGGATAAACAGAAGGCCGAATAGTTCCGGGGGCAAAGCGGTATTCCGTCTGAACGTGATGGCATTGGCGCACTTTTAATACTTGTCCTCAGCCCGCCGTGCCGTTAACCTTCGCGGCGGAGAGTCGATTGGACAGTCGCTGCCCTCTATGAAAATTAGGGGGGGGAGGAAAGTCCGGGCTCCATAGGGCGAAGTGCCAGGTAATGCCTGGGAGGCGTGAGCCTACGGAAAGTGCCACAGAAAATAACCGCCTAAGCACTTCGGTGCCGGTAAGGGTGAAAAGGTGCGGTAAGAGCGCACCGCACGACTGGCAACAGTTCGTGGCTAGGTAAACCCCACTTGGAGCAAGACCAAATAGGGTCCCAAGGCGTGGCCCGCGCTGGGACCGGGTAGGTTGCTAAAGATGTCCAGTGATGGCCATCGTAGACGAATGACTGTTCAAGACAGAACCCGGCTTACAGATCGACTCTCCACCTTTTTTCCTTTTGTCCGAATCTCGGGCAGAAACCCGGTAGTAACGCAAGAATCCCTCCCTGCCAAATCATTGGCAGATGCGTCTTCGTAATACCAAAAAAATCTTACTCTTAATAAATTACTTTAACTTCAAGCCGTAGCTCTATGAGCTATTTGCGATTGTTGAGTCAAAAACATCGCAGAACTCGCGTTTCTCCTCCTTTTGCGTTCCTAAATCTCCGTTCTGTAAGGCTTTTCCTTGAATCCGTGCCTTGACGGTGTGGTGGGCGCATTCCTATAGTGTGCGCAAGTGGCGGAAAGTGGCACAAAGTGGGTTTTTTGAACGTAAAACGCTAAAATTTGGAGAAACGCATCTGTGTTTCGCGGAGCTAACGCTATCAGTCTCGATGCAAAAGGCCGTCTCGCTATGCCGAGCCGGTATCGCGACGAGCTGATTTCGCGAAGTTCCGGGCAGTTGATCATCACGATCGATGCCGTTGACCCTTGTTTATGTGTTTACCCGCTCGATGAGTGGGAGTTGATCGAAACCAAGTTGCGCGCTCTGCCTTCATTGCGTGAAGAAAACCGCCGCCTGCAGCGTTTGCTGATTGGTAATGCCGTCGACCTCGAACTCGATGGCAGTGGGCGCTTCCTGGTGCCTCCGCGTCTGCGCGAGTACGCCAAGCTGGATAAGCGCGCAATGCTGGTCGGCCAACTGAACAAGTTCCAATTGTGGGACGAAGATGCCTGGGATGCTGTTTCTGCAGCTGACCTGGCTGCTATTCAACAACCGGGCGCTATGCCTGATGAACTGCGTGATTTGATCCTGTGACTATTGATAGCGGCTTTAACCACATCACCGTACTGCTTGACGAAGCCGTTGAGGCTCTCGCCGTACGCGCGGATGGCTGCTATTTGGATGGCACCTTCGGCAGGGGCGGGCACAGTCGGTTGATCCTCAGTCAGCTCGGGCCCGACGGTAAACTCCTCGGGTTTGACAAAGACCCCCAAGCGATTGCCACCGGGCAAGCGCTAGCGGCCGAAGACGGCCGCTTTGTCGTTGTGCAGCGCAGCTTTGCCGAGCTGGGTGCCGAAGTCGCCGAGCGCGGTATGGCAGGCAAGGTGGCCGGGGTTTTGCTCGACCTGGGCGTGTCTTCGCCGCAGCTCGATGACCCGGAGCGCGGCTTCAGTTTCATGAACGACGGCCCGCTCGACATGCGCATGGACCCTACCCGTGGGATCAGTGCGGCGGAGTTCATCGCCACCGCGCCCCATGAAGAAATTACCCGTGTATTCAAGGAATACGGCGAAGAACGCTTCGCCGGTCGCATGGCCCGTGCCGTGGTCGAGCGCCGCGAAATCCAGCCGTTCGAACGCACCGCCGACTTGGCCGAAGTGCTGAAAGTCGCCAACCCTGCCTGGGAAAAGGGCAAGAACCCGGCGACCCGCGCGTTCCAAGGCCTGCGCATTCACGTCAACAACGAATTGGGCGATCTGGAAGCCGGCCTCGAAGCCGCACTGGAAGCCTTGGAAGTGGGCGGTCGCCTGGTTGTGATCAGCTTCCACTCCCTGGAAGACCGCATCGTCAAGTTGTTCATGCGTCGTCTGGTCAAGGGCGAATCCGATAACCTGCCGCGTAACCTGCCGGTACGTTTCGAAGCCTTTGTGCCGAAAATCAAAATCCATGGCAAAGCGCAGTTCGCTTCCGAAGCGGAACTCAAGGCCAACCCACGTTCCCGTAGCGCCGTTATGCGCGTCGCGGAGAAGCTGCGGTGAGCAAGCTTTTCGCCAAGCCCCTCCCGGGCGGCAGCTTCTTTATGTTGCTGCTGTTTGTCGGCGTGCTGGTGTCCGCGATTGCGGTGTCCTACAGCGCCCACTACAACCGCCAATTGCTCAATACCCTGTACGGGGAATTGAGCGTGCGTGATAAAGCGCAGGCGGAGTGGGGCCGGCTGATCCTCGAGCAAAGCACCTGGACCGCGCACAGCCGCATCGAAGTGCTGGCCACCGAGCAGCTGAAAATGCACATTCCGGGCGCGGCCGAAGTTCGCATGGTGGCGCCATGATGAAACTTGAGGGCGCACTCTACCCATGGCGCTTCCGTCTCATGCTGGGCTTGCTGGCATTGATGGTGGGCGCGATTGCCTGGCGGATCATCGACCTGCAGGTGATCGACCGTGACTTCCTGATCGGCGAGGGCAATGCCCGTAGCATGCGGCATATCCCGATCCCTGCGCACCGTGGCCTCATCACCGACCGTAACGGTGAGCCTCTGGCCGTGAGTACGCCGGTGACCACCCTGTGGGCCAACGCCAAAGAACTGCAGGTGGCCAAGGACAAGTGGCCGGCGCTCGCCGCCGCCCTGGGCCAGGACCCAAAAGCCTTGTCTGAACGCCTGGAAGCCCAGGCCAATAAAGAATTCATCTACCTGGTTCGCGGGCTCACCCCTGAACAAGGTCAGCAAGTGCTCGACCTTAAAGTCCCCGGTGTTTATGGCATCGAGGAATTTCGTCGTTTCTACCCGGCCGGTGAAACCACCGCCCATACGGTTGGCTTTACCGACATCGATGACCACGGCCGTGAAGGGGTGGAGCTCGCCTACGATGAATGGCTGGCCGGGGTTCCTGGTAAACGGCAGGTCATCAAGGATCGGCGCGGCAGACTGATCAAGGATGTCCAAGTCACCAAAAACGCCAAGGCCGGTAAGCCCTTGGCGTTGTCGATTGACCTGCGCCTGCAATACCTGGCCAACCGCGAGCTGCGTAACGCAATCATCGAAAACGGCGCCAAGGCCGGCAGCCTGGTGATCATGGACGTGAAGACCGGCGAGATCCTCGCCATGGTCAACCAGCCGACCTACAACCCGAACAACCGTCGCAACCTGCAACCGGCGATGATGCGCAACCGCGCGATGATCGACGTGTTCGAACCCGGTTCGACCATGAAAGCCATCTCCATGAGTGCCGCCCTGGAGACCGGGCGCTGGAAGCCGAGCGACAAAGTCGAGGTTTACCCGGGCACCCTGCAACTGGGTAAATACACCATTCGTGACGTGTCCCGCACGGAAGGTCCGGTGCTGGATTTGACAGGTATCCTGATCAACTCCAGTAACGTGGGCATGAGTAAAGTTGCCTTTGATATCGGCGGCGAAACCATTTACCACCTGGCGCAAAAAATCGGCTTGGGCCAGCCTACCGGCCTGGATTTTCCCGGCGAACGCGTGGGCAACCTGCCGAACTACCGCGAGTGGAAAAAAGCTGAGACCGCCACGCTTTCCTATGGCTACGGCCTATCGGTAACCGCGATCCAGCTGGCCCATGCTTTCTCTGTATTGGCCAATAATGGCCGCATGGTTCCACTGAGCCTTATTCACGTCGACGAAGCGCCGAAAGCCACCCAGGTGATTCCGGAAAACGTCGCCAAGACCATCCAAGGCATGCTGCAACAAGTGATCGAAGCGCCGCGCGGTGTATTCCGTGCCCAGGTGCCGGCCTATCACGTGGCAGGCAAGTCGGGTACCGCGCGTAAAACGTCGGTGGGCACCAAGGGCTACGCCGAAAACTCGTACCGCTCGCTGTTCGCCGGCTTCGGCCCGATGAGCGACCCGCGCTACGCCATCGTTGTCGTGATTGATGAACCGAGCAAGGCCGGTTACTTCGGTGGCCTGGTGTCGGCGCCGGTGTTCAGCAAAGTGATGTCCGGGACGTTGCGCCTGATGAACATCACGCCGGACAACCTGCCGCCCACCCAACAAGCGAACGCCGGACCACCGGCCGCCGCTGCCAAAGCCAATGGAGGGCGCGGCTGATGTCTCTTAGCTTGAACAAGATTTTTGCCCACGCCGGACGCGATCTGCTAATTCGCGAGTTGAGCCTGGACAGCCGTAATGTGCGCGCCGGTGACCTGTTCCTGGCCGTGCCTGGCGGCAAGTTCGACGGCCGTGCGCACATCGCCGATGCCCTGCAACGCGGCGCCGCCGCCGTGGCGTACGAAGTGGAAGGCGCCACCGTGCTGCCGATCACTGACGTGCCTTTGATTCCAGTCAAGGGCCTGGCTGCGCAGCTGTCGGATATCGCCGGGCGCTTCTATGGTGACCCGAGCCGTCAACTGAACCTGATCGGCGTGACCGGCACCAACGGCAAGACCAGCGTGACCCAGCTTGTCGCGCAAGCCCTTGACCTGCTGGGCCAGCATTGCGGCATTGTCGGCACCTTGGGCACCGGCTTTTATGGCGCGCTGCAAAGCGGCCTGCACACCACGCCGAACCCGATTGCCGTGCAAGCCACCTTGGCCGACCTGAAAAAGGCCGGCGCCAAGGCGGTTGCTATGGAAGTGTCCTCCCATGGCCTGGACCAGGGCCGCGTGACGGCACTGGCCTTTGACGTGGCGGTGATGACCAACCTGTCCCGCGATCACCTCGACTACCACGGCACCATGGAGGCCTACGCCGCCGCCAAGGCCAAGCTGTTTGCCTGGAATGATCTGAGGTGCCGGGTGGTTAACCTGGATGACGCATTCGGTCGCCAGTTGGCTGCGCAAGACAGCGAAGCGCGCCTGATCAGCTACAGCCTGGAAGATTCCAGCGCGTACCTGTACTGCCGCGATGCCCAATTTAATGACGAAGGCGTGCTCGCCACGTTGGTCACGCCTCAGGGCGAACACCACTTGCGCAGCACCTTGCTGGGGCGTTTCAACCTGAGCAACGTGCTGGCCGCCATTGGCGCACTGCTTGGCCTGGATTACGCGCTGGATGAAATCCTGCGTGTGCTGCCCAAGCTGGAAGGCCCGGTCGGTCGCATGCAGCGTTTGGGTGGCGGCTCGCAGCCGCTGGTAGTGGTCGATTACGCCCACACCCCGGACGCCCTGGAAAAAGTTCTCGAAGCCCTGCGCCCACACGCCAAGGGCAAGCTGCTGTGCCTGTTCGGCTGCGGCGGTGATCGTGATCGCGGCAAGCGTCCGTTGATGGCCGAGATCGTCGAGCGCCTGGCCGATGGCGTACTCGTCACCGACGACAACCCACGCAGCGAAGCGCCGAGCCAGATTTTCGACGATATCCGCGTTGGCTTCAAAGATGCGTCGAAGGCTACTTTCGTCGCCGGCCGTGGCGCTGCCATTGCCCAACTGATCGCCAGCGCCAGTGCTGACGACGTGGTGGTGCTGGCCGGTAAAGGTCACGAGGACTATCAGGAAATCAACGGCGAACGCCATGCCTTCTCCGATCTGGTCGAGGCCGATCACGCCCTGACCGCCTGGGAGGTCGCCCATGCTTAAAGCGATGACGTTCAGCGAACTGACCCAGGCCTTGTCGGCCCGCGTAGTGTCGAGCGACTGCAGTTTCGACGGCGTCAGTATCGACAGCCGCAACATCAAGCCTGGGCAACTGTTTGTAGCCTTGGCGGGCCCGCGTTTTGATGGTCACGACTACCTGAACGACGTCGCCGCCAAAGGTGCCGTGGGTGCCTTGGTGCAGCGCGAAGTGGCGGACTCCACCTTGGCGCAATTGCTGGTCGCTGACACACGCCTGGCCCTCGGCCAGCTGGGTGCACTGAACCGCGCCGCCTTTAATAAGCCGGTTGCAGCCATCACCGGCTCCAGCGGCAAAACCACGGTTAAGGAATTGCTCGCCGGTGTCCTGCGCACGCGCGGGCCGGTGCTTGCCACCCGTGGCAACCTGAACAATGATTTCGGCGCCCCGCTGACCCTGCTCGAACTGGCCGCGGAACACACAGCGGCGGTGATCGAACTGGGTGCTTCGCGCGTCGGCGAAATCGCCTACACCGTGGCGCTGACCAAGCCCCACGTTGCGATTATCAACAACGCCGGCACCGCCCACGTGGGTGAGTTCGGTGGCCCGGAGAAAATCGTTGAAGCCAAGGGCGAAATCCTTGAAGGCCTCGATGCGTCCGGCACAGCTGTATTGAACCTCGACGACAAAGCCTTCGAGACCTGGCGTATACGCGCCGCCGGTCGCAAGGTACTGACGTTTGCCGTGTTGAACGCGGCAGCTGACTTCCACGCTTCCAACATCATCGTCGACGCCCGTGGCTGCCCGTCCTTCACCTTGCACACCCCGCAAGGTAGCGAGCACGTGCAACTGAATCTGCTGGGCAACCACAACGTCGCCAATGCCTTGGCCGCTGCCGCTGCCGCGCATGCCTTGGGTGTGTCGCTGTTTGGTATCGCCACCGGTCTAGGCGCGGTGCAGCCGGTCAAAGGCCGCACGGTTGCGCAACTGGCGACCAACGGCATGCGCGTGATTGACGACACCTACAACGCCAACCAGTCCTCGGTTTGCGCGGCCATCGATCTGCTCAAAAGCTTCGACGGGCGCAAGGTGCTGGTGCTGGGCGATATCGCCGAACTGGGCGACTGGGCCGAACAATCCCATCGTGAAGTCGGCGCTTACGCTAGCGGCAAAGTCGACGCGTTCTACGCCGTCGGCCCGAACATGGCTTACGCCGTTGACGCCTTCGGTCTTGGTGCACGGCATTTCGCAACCCAGGCCGAGCTGATCCAGGCACTGGCTTCGACTGAACAACACAAAAACACAACCATTTTGATCAAGGGATCGCGCAGCGCGGTGATGGAAAACGTCGTCGCGGCCTTGTGTGGCTCAAGTACGGAGAGACATTAATGCTGCTGCTGCTGGCTGAGTATCTGCAACAGTTCCACAAAGGCTTCGCGGTCTTTCAGTACCTGACCCTGCGCGGGATCCTGGGTGTGCTGACTGCGCTGTCTTTGTCGCTGTTCTTGGGGCCGTGGATGATCCGCACCCTGCAGAGCCTGCAAATTGGTCAATCGGTTCGCAATGACGGCCCGCAGTCGCACCTGTCAAAATCCGGCACCCCGACCATGGGCGGCGCGCTGATCCTGTCGTCCATCGGCATCAGCACTTTGCTCTGGGCTGACCTGCATAACCGCTACGTCTGGACGGTGCTGCTGGTGACCCTGTTGTTCGGCGCCATCGGCTGGGTCGATGACTACCGCAAAGTGATCGAGAAAAACTCCAAGGGGCTGCCAAGCCGCTGGAAGTATTTCTGGCAGTCGGTGTTCGGCCTCGGCGCTGCGATCTTCCTTTACACGACAGCGCCAAGCGCGGTCGAGACCACCTTGATCATCCCGATGCTCAAGGACGCCAGCATCCCATTGGGCATCGGCTTCGTGGTGCTGACCTACTTCGTGATCGTCGGCTCCAGTAACGCGGTGAACCTGACCGACGGCCTCGACGGTCTGGCGATCATGCCGACGGTGATGGTTGGCGGTGCGCTGGGCATCTTCTGCTACCTGTCGGGTAACGTGAAATTCGCTGAATACCTGCTGATTCCGTATGTACCGGGCGCGGGTGAACTGATTGTGTTCTGCGGCGCGCTGATCGGTGCTGGCCTGGGCTTCCTATGGTTCAACACCTACCCGGCACAAGTCTTTATGGGCGACGTCGGCGCACTGGCGCTGGGCGCGGCCTTGGGCACCATCGCGGTGATCGTTCGCCAGGAAATCGTGCTGTTCATCATGGGCGGTGTGTTCGTGATGGAAACCCTGTCGGTGGTCATCCAGGTGGCTTCCTTCAAATTGACCGGGCGCCGCGTATTTCGCATGGCGCCGATTCACCACCACTTTGAACTCAAGGGCTGGCCCGAGCCACGCGTGATCGTCCGCTTCTGGATCATCACCGTGATTCTGGTACTGGTCGGCCTTGCCACCCTGAAACTGAGGTAGAAACGAGTGTCCCTGATCGCTTCAGACCACTTCCGCATCGTTGTCGGCCTCGGCAAGAGCGGCATGTCCCTGGTTCGCTTCCTGGCGAACCGGGGCACGTCGTTTGCCGTGGCTGATACGCGGGAAAATCCACCGGAGCTGGTCACGCTGCGCCGTGACTACCCGCACGTGGAAGTGCGTTGTGGCGAGTTGGATGTCGAGTTTCTGTGCCGCGCTGATGAGCTCTACGTGAGCCCGGGCCTGGCCTTGGCGACACCGGCCCTGCAAGCGGCTGCGGCGCGTGGCGTGAAGCTGTCCGGCGACATCGATCTGTTCGCACGTAACGCGAAGGCGCCAATCGTGGCGATCAGTGGCTCCAACGCGAAAAGCACCGTGACCACGCTGGTCGGTGAGATGGCCGTTGCCGCCGGTAAACGCGTGGCCGTGGGCGGCAACCTCGGCACACCGGCGCTGGACCTGCTCAGCGATGACGTCGAGCTGTACGTGATGGAACTGTCGAGCTTCCAGCTCGAAACCACCCACGACCTGGGCGCCGAAGTCGCCACCGTGTTGAACGTCAGCGAAGACCACATGGACCGTTACAGCGGCCTGCCGGCGTACCACTTGGCCAAGCACCGGATCTTCCGGGGTGCCAAGCAAGTGGTGGTCAACCGCCAGGATGCCTTGAGCCGTCCGCTGATGGGCGAGGGCTTGCCATGCTGGACCTTCGGCCTGGGTAAACCTGATTTTAAAGCCTTCGGCATTCGCGAAGAGAACGGCGAGAAATACCTGGCCTTCGAATTCCAGAACCTGATGCCGGTGCGCGAACTGAAAATCCGTGGTGCGCATAACCAGTCCAATGCCCTGGCGGCCTTGGCGCTGGGCCATGCTGTAGGCCTGCCCTTCGATGCGATGCTTTCCAGCCTGCGCACTTTCGTCGGCCTTGAGCACCGCTGCCAGTGGGTCCGCGACCTCAATGGCGTCGGCTATTACAACGATTCCAAGGCCACCAACGTCGGTGCTGCATTGGCTGCTATTGAAGGCCTTGGCGCCGACATCGAAGGCAAGCTGGTGCTGATCGCCGGCGGCGACGGCAAAGGCGCTGACTTCAAGGACCTCAAAAGCCCGGTGGCTGCGCATTGCCGCGCCGTGGTGCTGATGGGCCGTGACAGCGACTTGATCGCCGCCGCTCTCGGTGACGGCGTGCCGCAAGTGCGCGCCACGTCCCTGGACGACGCCATTGCCCAATGCCAAGCCCTGGCCCAGCCGGGTGACGCAGTGCTGCTGTCACCGGCGTGCGCCAGTTTCGACATGTTCAAGAACTACGAAGAGCGCGGCCAACTGTTCGCCCGCGGCGTGGAGGCCTTGGCATGAATTTGCGAGATATCATCAAGCCGTACCCGTCGCCGATCATCACTGGCCGTGGCGTCGACCTCGACTTTCCGATGCTCGCCGGTTGCCTCGCGCTGCTGGGCCTGGGCCTGGTGATGATCACGTCGGCTTCTTCCGAAGTGGCCGCCGTGCAGTCGGGCAACACGCTGTACATGATGATCCGTCACTTGGTGTACCTGGTGATCGGCCTCGGCGCGTGCTTCGTTACCATGATGATCCCCATCGCCACCTGGCAGCGCCTGGGTTGGCTGATGCTGATCGGTGCGTTCGGCCTGCTGATCATGGTGATCCTCCCCGGCATCGGTCGTGAGGTGAACGGTTCGATGCGCTGGATCGGCTTCGGTGCGTTCAACGTGCAGCCGTCGGAAATCGCCAAGGTGTTCGTGGTGATCTACCTCGCCGGCTACCTCGTACGTCGCCAGAAAGAAGTGCGCGAAAGCTGGATGGGCTTCTTTAAGCCATTCATCGTGTTGCTGCCGATGGCCGGCCTGTTGCTGATGGAGCCCGACTTCGGTGCCACCGTGGTGATGATGGGCGCGGCGGCGGCGATGCTGTTTCTCGGCGGCGTGGGCTTGTTCCGGTTCGCCTTGATGGTGGTGCTGGCGGTGGTTGCCGTTTACCTGCTGGTCGAGGCACAACCGTATCGGATGGCGCGCCTGATTACCTTTACCGACCCTTGGTCCGATCAGTTCGGTTCCGGCTACCAGTTGACCCAGGCGCTGATCGCCTTTGGTCGCGGTGGGTGGCTGGGCGTCGGCTTGGGGAACAGCGTGCAGAAGCAGTTCTACCTGCCGGAAGCGCACACCGACTTCGTGTTCTCCGTGCTTGCCGAAGAGCTCGGCGCCGTGGGCTCGCTGTGCACCGTTGCGCTGTTCGTATTCGTCTGCGTACGCGCCCTTTACATCGGTCTTTGGGCCGAGAAAGCCAAACAGTTTTTCGCCGCCTATGTCGCGTACGGGTTGGCGTTTTTGTGGATTGGCCAGGTGCTGATCAACATCGGGGTAAACATCGGTCGTCTGCCGACCAAGGGTTTGACCTTGCCGTTTCTCAGCTACGGCGGCAGTTCGTTGGTCATCTGCTGCGTGTGCCTCGGCTTGTTGCTGCGCATCGAGTGGGAGAGTCGAACCCACCTGGGCAGCGAAGAGATGGAATTCAGCGAGAGCGATTTTGCCGAGGAGCCGAACCATGGGCGCTAACGTGCTGATCATGGCGGGCGGCACCGGGGGCCACGTGTTCCCGGCCCTGGCGTGCGCCCGCGAATTCCAGAACCGTGGCTACACCGTGCATTGGCTCGGTACACCGCGTGGCATCGAAAATGAATTGGTCCCGAATGCCGGCTTGCCGCTGCATTTGATCAACGTCACCGGCCTGCGTGGCAAGGGCAAATTGTCCCTGCTCAAGGCGCCGTTCGTGTTGCTCAAGGCCGTGTGGCAGGCGCGCAAAGTCATCCGCGAATTGAAGCCGGTATGTGTGCTTGGTTTCGGTGGGTATGTGACCGGCCCTGGCGGTGTCGCCGCCAAGCTCGCTGGCGTGCCGGTGATCGTGCACGAACAGAACGCCGTCGCCGGTACCGCGAACCGCTTGCTGGTGCCATTGGCCGCGCGGGTGTGTGAAGCGTTCCCGAATACCTTCAGCGCGTCGGATAAGCGCCGCACCACCGGCAACCCGGTGCGCACTGAACTGTTTATGGACATTGCCCGTGAGGCACTGGCCGGGCGTAAGGCGCATCTGCTGATCCTCGGCGGAAGCCTGGGCGCCGAGCCACTGAATAAATTGCTGCCGCAAGCGCTGGCACAACTCCCTGTGGAGTTGCGCCCGGAGATCTTCCACCAGGCTGGCAAGAACCACGATGAAATCACCGCTACCCGCTATCGCGAGGCCGGTGTCGAGGCGGATGTACAGCCGTTCATCAAAGACATGGCCCAAGCCTATGGCTGGGCCGACCTGGTGGTCTGTCGCGCTGGTGCGTTGACCGTCAGTGAACTGGCCGCCGCCGGTCTGCCGTCCTTGCTGGTGCCTTTGCCCCACGCGATTGACGATCACCAGACCCGCAACGCCGAATATTTGGCCGGGGAGGGCGCTGCCTTCCTGCTGCCGCAAAGAACGACTGGCGCCGCCGATTTGGCCGCACGCCTGACCGAGGTTTTGATGCAACCGGAACGACTCAATAGCATGGCGAGCACCGCAAGCCGCCTGGCCAAACCTGACGCAACCCGCACCGTGGTCGATATCTGCCTGGAGGTGGCCCATGGTTGAGAATCAGAAAGCGATGCCGCAACCGGAAATGCGCCGCATCCGTCGTATCCACTTCGTCGGTATCGGCGGCGTGGGCATGTGCGGGATTGCCGAAGTCCTGCTGAACTTGGGCTACCAAGTGTCCGGCTCCGACTTGAAAGAGTCGCCGGTCACTGACCGCCTGAAGTCCTTCGGTGCACAGATCTTTATCGGCCACCGCGCCGAGAACGCTGCCGAGGCTGATGTACTGGTGGTCTCCAGTGCCGTGAACACTTCCAACCCTGAAGTGGCCACAGCCCTTGAGCGCCGAATTCCTGTGGTGCCGCGCGCCGAGATGCTCGCCGAGCTGATGCGCTATCGCCACGGCATCGCCGTGGCCGGTACGCACGGTAAAACCACCACCACCAGCCTGATCGCCTCGGTGTTCGCCGCCGGTGGCCTGGACCCGACGTTCGTCATCGGTGGCCGTCTGAATGCAGCGGGCACCAATGCTCAGCTCGGCACCAGCCGTTACCTGATTGCCGAAGCCGATGAAAGTGATGCCAGCTTCCTGCACCTGCAACCGCTGGTCGCGGTGGTCACTAACATCGACGAAGACCACATGGCGACCTACGGCGGTGACTTCAACAAATTGAAGAAAACCTTCGTCGAGTTCCTGCACAACCTGCCGTTCTATGGTTTGGCCGTGGTGTGCCTGGACGATCCGGTGGTGCGTGAAATCCTGCCGCAGGTCAAGCGTCCGACCGTGACCTACGGCTTCAGCGAAGACGCCGACGTGCGCGCGATCAATGTGCGCCAGGAAGGCATGCAAACCTACTTCACCGTACTGCGCCCTGACCGCGAGCCGCTGGACGTTTCGGTGAACATGCCGGGCAATCACAACGTGCTCAACTCCTTGGCGACCATCTGCATCGCCTCCGATGAGGGCGTCAGCGATGAAGCCATCGTTGAAGGCCTGTCGCGCTTTGCCGGTGTTGGCCGTCGCTTCCAGGTCTACGGCCAACTGCCGGTTGAAGGCGGCGACGTGATGCTGGTCGATGACTACGGTCACCACCCAACCGAAGTCGCGGCCGTGATCAAAGCTGTGCGCGGTGGCTGGCCGGAGCGCCGCCTGGTGATAGTTTACCAGCCGCACCGCTACAGCCGCACGCGTGATTTGTACGACGATTTCGTCAATGTATTGGCCGATGCCAACGTGCTGCTGCTGATGGAAGTGTACCCGGCCGGTGAAGAACCGATCCCGGGCGCCGACAGCCGCAAGCTGTGCAATAGCATCCGTCAGCGTGGCCAGTTGGACCCGATCTACATCGAGCGCGGTGTGGACCTGGCGCCGATCGTCAAGCCGCTGCTGCGTGCCGGTGACATCCTGCTGTGCCAGGGTGCCGGTGACATCGGTGGCCTTGCGCCTAAATTGCTGGCGAGCCCGTTGTTTGCCGCTGCGCAGGGGAAGTCGAAATGACCACGAATTACGACGCCCTGTTTTCCACCCTCGCGCCTGCGGACTTCGGCCGCGTGGCCGTGCTGTTCGGCGGCAAGAGCGCTGAGCGCGAAGTCTCGCTCAAGTCCGGCAATGCCGTGCTTGAAGCACTGCAAAGCGCCGGTGTGAACGCGTTCGGTATCGACGTGGGCGATGATTTCCTCGCCCGCCTGTTGGCCGAGAAGATCGACCGTGCCTTCATCATCCTGCACGGCCGTGGCGGTGAAGACGGCAGCATGCAAGGCTTGCTCGAGTGCGCCGGCATCCCTTACACCGGCAGCGGCATTCTCGCTTCGGCACTGGCGATGGACAAGTTGCGCACCAAGCAGGTGTGGCACAGCCTGGGTATTCCAACCCCGCGTCACAGCGTGCTGTGCAGCGAAGACGATTGTATTTCTGCAGCCAAGGAACTGGGCCTGCCTTTGATCGTCAAACCAGCCCATGAAGGCTCCAGTATCGGCATGGCTAAAGTGAACTCGGCCGCCGAATTGATCGACGCATGGAAAGCGGCAAGTACCTACGATTCGCAAGTGTTGGTGGAACAGTGGATTCAAGGCCCTGAGTACACCATCGCCACCCTGCGTGGCCAGGTATTGCCGCCTATCGCATTGGGCACGCCCCACACCTTTTACGACTACGACGCCAAGTATGTGGCTTGCGATACTCAGTACCGCATCCCGTGTGGCCTCGACGCAACCAAGGAACAGGAATTGATGGACCTCACGGCGAAAGCCTGTGAGGCGCTGGGTATCGCCGGTTGGGCGCGGGCAGACGTGATGCAGGATGACCAAGGGAATTTCTGGTTCCTGGAAGTCAACACCGCTCCCGGCATGACCGATCACAGCTTGGTACCTATGGCAGCCCGTGCCGCCGGTTTGGATTTCCAGCAGTTGGTGCTGGCGATCCTGGCCGACAGCATTGAGCCAAGAGGCTAAACACATGAACGGCGCATCGCTTCGTCATCAGCCCCCACAAGCACCGAGCCGCAAGCCGGTGCCACGGGGTGCCAGCCGCATGGTGGCTAAAGAGCCGATGTCGGCGCGCCTGCCGAAAGCCAACTTTGGTTTTATCAAAGCGCTGTTCTGGCCGGTACTGCTGGTGGCGTTGGGCTTCGGTACTTACGAAGGTGCACAGCGCTTGTTGCCGTATGCCGACCGTCCGATCACCAAGATCAGCGTGCAGGGCGACTTGAGCTACATCAGCCAGCAAGCGGTGCAGCAGCGCATTGGCCCGTACTTGGCGGCGAGCTTCTTCACCATCGACCTGGCCGGTATGCGCTCGGAGTTGGAACAGATGCCGTGGATCGCTCACGCCGAAGTCCGCCGCGTCTGGCCGGACCAGGTGACGATCCGCCTGGAAGAGCAACTGCCCGTGGCCCGTTGGGGCGATGGTGCGCTGTTGAACAACCAGGGCCAGGCATTCACCCCGCGTGAGCTGGCCAACTACGAGCACCTGCCGCAGTTGTTCGGGCCGCAGCGGGCGCAACAGCAAGTGATGCAGCAGTACCAGGCCTTGAGCCAGATGCTGCGGCCACTGGGTTTCTCCATCGCGCGCCTGGAATTGCGTGAGCGGGGCAGCTGGTTTTTGACCACCGGGGCCGGCAGTTCCGGCCCGGGCATCGAGTTGTTGCTGGGACGCGACCGCTTGGTGGAAAAGATGCGCCGCTTTATTGCCATCTATGACAAGACCTTGAAAGAACAGATTACGAACATTGCGAGCGTCGACCTGCGTTACGCCAACGGCCTGGCCGTCGGCTGGCGTGAACCAGCTGCGCCGACGACAGCCAAACCCGCTGTCGCGAAGAATTAAGAAGAGGCAGGACCCATGGCAAACGTGCAAAGCGGAAAAATGATCGTCGGTCTCGATATCGGCACCTCCAAAGTGGTGGCCCTGGTCGGCGAGGTCGGGGAAGACGGTGTTATCGAAATCGTCGGTATCGGCACGCATCCGTCCCGGGGCCTTAAGAAGGGCGTGGTGGTCAACATCGAGTCCACCGTGCAATCGATCCAGCGCGCTATCGAAGAAGCGCAGTTGATGGCTGGCTGCCGGATTCACTCGGCGTTCGTCGGCGTGGCCGGCAACCATATCCGCAGCCTGAACTCCCACGGCATCGTGGCGATCCGCGACCGTGAAGTCAGCGCGGCTGACCTTGAGCGTGTACTCGACGCGGCCCAGGCTGTGGCAATTCCGGCTGACCAGCGCGTGCTGCACACCCTGCCGCAGGACTACGTGATCGACAACCAGGAAGGCGTTCGCGAGCCGCTGGGCATGTCGGGCGTGCGTCTGGAAGCCAAGGTTCACGTGGTGACCTGCGCGGTCAACGCGGCACAGAACATTGAAAAATGCGTGCGCCGCTGCGGCCTGGAAATCGACGACATCATTCTCGAGCAGTTGGCTTCGGCCTACTCGGTACTGACCGACGACGAAAAAGAACTGGGCGTGTGCCTGGTGGACATCGGCGGCGGCACCACCGACATCGCGATCTTCACCGAGGGTGCGATCCGTCACACCGCCGTGATCCCGATTGCTGGCGACCAAGTCACCAACGACATCGCCATGGCGCTGCGTACACCGACCCAGTACGCCGAAGAAATCAAGATCCGTTACGCCTGCGCCCTGGCCAAACTGGCCGGCGCCGGTGAAACCATCAAGGTACCAAGCGTGGGCGATCGCCCACCGCGTGAGCTGTCGCGCCAGGCCCTGGCCGAAGTGGTCGAGCCACGTTACGACGAGCTGTTCACCCTGATCCAGGCTGAACTGCGCCGCAGCGGCTACGAAGATTTGATCCCGGCCGGCATCGTGCTGACCGGTGGCACCTCGAAGATGGAAGGCGCGGTCGAACTGGCCGAGGAAATCTTCCACATGCCGGTTCGCCTGGGCGTGCCCCATGGCGTCAAAGGCCTGGGCGACGTGGTGCGCAACCCGATTTATTCCACCGGTGTGGGCTTGCTGTTGTACGGGCTGCAAAAGCAGACCGACGGCATTTCCTTGTCGGGCCCGAGCATCCGTGACAGCTACCGCAGCGATGACGAGGCCAAAGCGCCGTTGTTCGAGCGGTTGCAGGCTTGGGTAAAAGGCAATTTCTAAAGATTTACCGTGACACCGCAACACCGCAACAAGCAGTAGGCGAAAAAACTAGAGAAAACGAAAGGAGAGGGAACATGTTCGAACTCGTAGACAACATCCCCGCAAGCCCGGTTATCAAAGTAATCGGTGTCGGCGGTGGCGGCGGCAACGCTGTCAACCATATGGTCAAGAGCAACATTGAAGGCGTTGAATTCATCTGCGCCAACACTGATGCCCAAGCGCTGAAAAGCATCGGCGCGCGGACCATCCTGCAATTGGGCACAGCCGTGACCAAGGGCCTCGGCGCTGGCGCCAATCCGGAAGTCGGCCGTCAAGCCGCCCTGGAAGACCGCGAGCGTATTGCTGAAGTGCTGCAAGGCACCAACATGGTGTTCATCACCACGGGCATGGGCGGCGGTACCGGTACCGGTGCTGCGCCGATCATTGCCGAAGTGGCCAAGGAAATGGGGATTCTGACCGTTGCTGTTGTGACGCGTCCGTTCCCGTTCGAAGGCCGCAAGCGCATGCAGATCGCCGACGAAGGTATCCGTCTGCTGTCTGAAAGCGTCGACTCGTTGATCACTATTCCCAACGAGAAGCTGCTGACCATCCTGGGCAAGGACGCAAGCCTGCTGTCCGCATTTGCCAAGGCTGACGATGTACTCGCCGGTGCCGTTCGCGGTATCTCCGACATCATCAAGCGCCCAGGCATGATCAACGTCGACTTTGCCGACGTACGTACCGTGATGAGCGAAATGGGCATGGCGATGATGGGCACTGGCTGCGCCAGCGGTCCGAACCGTGCACGTGAAGCGACTGAAGCGGCGATCCGCAACCCATTGCTGGAAGACGTGAACCTGCAAGGTGCACGCGGCATCCTGGTGAACATCACCGCCGGCCCTGACCTGTCCCTGGGTGAGTACTCCGACGTGGGTAGCATCATCGAAGCCTTCGCTTCCGAGCACGCGATGGTCAAAGTCGGTACCGTTATCGACCCGGACATGCGCGACGAGCTGCACGTGACCGTCGTTGCTACCGGCCTGGGCGCAAAAATCGAGAAGCCTGTGAAGGTCATCGACAATACCGTTCACACCGGTCACAACAGCCATGCTAGCCACGCCAGCCAGCAAGCTGCCGCTCCAGCGCCTTCGCGCCAGGAACTGCCGTCTGTTAACTACCGTGACCTGGACCGTCCGACCGTGATGCGCAACCAGGCTCAGGCCGGTGCTGCGGCGTCCCGTAGCCCGAATCCGCAAGATGATCTGGACTACCTGGACATCCCGGCATTCCTGCGTCGTCAGGCCGATTAATGGAATGTATCAGGGCTATGAAGGTGATTGGTGTTCAGCAAAGGTCTGGTCTGTTATTATCGCCAGCCTTTGTTGATACCAGTTCGCAATTTGCGCTGAAGCGGTCCAAGCCATGATTAAACAACGCACCCTGAAGAATATTATTCGTGCCACAGGTGTAGGTCTGCACTCCGGGGAGAAGGTATACCTGACCCTCAAGCCCGCACCTGTCGACACCGGCATCGTGTTTGTTCGTGCCGACCTGGACCCTGTGGTGCAGATTCCTGCTCGCGCGGAAAACGTTGGCGAAACCACTATGTCGACCACGTTGGTCAACGGTGACGTCAAAGTGGACACGGTGGAGCACTTGCTCTCGGCCATGGCTGGCCTGGGCATCGATAACGCCTACGTCGAGCTCTCCGCGTCCGAAGTCCCAATCATGGATGGCAGCGCCGGACCCTTCGTATTCTTGATTCAATCTGCCGGCCTGGAAGAACAGGACGCAGCCAAGAAGTTCATTCGCATTCTGCGGGAAGTGACAGTAGAAGACGGCGACAAGCGCGCCACCTTCGTCCCGTTCGAAGGCTTTAAAGTGAGCTTTGAGATCGATTTCGATCACCCGGTATTCCGTGACCGCACCCAAAGTGCAAGCGTGGATTTTTCCAGCACTTCGTTCGTAAAAGAAGTCAGCCGCGCCCGTACCTTTGGTTTCATGAGTGACATCGAGTACCTGCGCAAGCACAACCTCGCACTCGGCGGCAGCGTTGAAAACGCCATTGTGGTCGACGCGGATGGTGTACTGAACGAAGACGGCCTTCGCTATGAAGACGAATTCGTGAAGCACAAGATCCTCGATGCAATCGGTGACCTCTACCTGCTGGGCAATAGCCTGATAGGCGAGTTCAAAGGCTTCAAGTCGGGCCACGCCCTTAACAACCAGCTGCTGCGCAAGTTGATTGAGCAGACAGACGCTTGGGAAGTCGTGACCTTCGAAGATGCCAGCACCGCACCGATCTCTTACATGCGTCCCGTTGCGGCGGTGTAAGTAACAACTCTCTTTCTTTAGTTTTGAAAGGCCACCTTCGGGTGGCCTTTTTTTTTGTGTCTAACACACCATGATACTAATGTGGGTTATCAATGGTTTGCCTGTAGGAACTGATACCTAGCCGCGTACCACAATAGGTTTGTGAGGCCGTTGAATTGGCGACATCGTAGCGAGTGAGCCGAAGGCCGAGCGATTGATGAGTAAAGCAAGAGAAGCCAATACATCAAACTTACTGTGAGCGGGTATTACCCTTGAATAATGTATCTCCAAACTACGCTTACCGTGGCCCAGCCCCTCAGCAACAAAATGGCGGCTATGTTAGCGGCCAGCAGCAAAACGTTAATAATCAGCCGCCGCGTTCCTTTGCCGCGCCCTTCACGGCGAATGTTTTCGGCGGTGAGGCTAAGTTTCAAGCGATTCCCACGCTGTCTTTTTATCCCCGGGCGTATGCCACTATTGCGGCCAGGCTTACCCCAATTCCTGGCGGCCCCAGCGTGGGCGTGAGCGCAACAGCACGTTTTGACCCGGCAATCACCTTGCGCCCAACAGACGCCGGTGGCTTCCAAGTCAGTTTTGTACCCAGGATGCAGTTAGCCGCAAGCGGCGATGTCAGGGCAGGCATTCCCAATATTCTAAATACGGGGCTTGGTATCAATGCAGGTGCTCGCCTGACACAGGTGCTTAATTTCAGTGCTCCAGAGTTCAGCGCGACGGTCGAACCAACGGGTGAATTCAAAGCTAAAGCTAATTTTAATCCCACCCTCAGCACTCAACAGTTTGCTGGGGTGAATGGTGGGCTGGAGGGTAATGTCTCGGCCCCGATCCCTGGCCCTATTCCAGGTTTAAGTGTAGGCGCCGGCGGTGGTGTAAACCAAAGTATTACGGGCGGCCCCGGGCATGAAATAAAAGTCGGTGGTCCTGGCGTGGAGTTCGCATTGTCTCCCACCGGGCAGCCATCAATAACGCAGAACTTTGATCGTACTGTTTCTGTCGCAAACAGTTATACCTTCTTCCCAAGAACGAGTATTAACGCGAATGTTCAAGCAGGTCCGTTAACCGTTACTACGGGAGGGGGCGTGACACCGACATTTACCGTTCAGCACAGGGTTACCTTCAGTACCGACCTTGGCAGCAAGATAACGCCCAAGCACGAGTTCTCTGTGGTGCCGGGGGTAGCTGTTGATGGTTCCTTCGGTTTCCGAGTCTCGCTGCTTCCTCGCGAATGGCCGGTGAGCCTTACCGCAGAAATCGGTGTCGATCCGAGGGCAACGGCGACAGCGCGCGGGAGTTACACGGTATAGCGTTCCTTCACGCCTGACTCCATTGGAGCAGGCGTTACCCTTTCAGGAACGGGCTTTGGCATCGACAATCCGATTGCGTCCGCTGTGCTTGGCCTCATACAGCGCCTGGTCCGCACTCAGCAACAACGCCTCCAACGAAGTGCGGCTGCGTTTATCCCAAGTGCTCATGCCGATACTCACGGTAATCGGCCGCTCGGCACCGGCCACCCGTGGCAAATGCTCGACGCTGCTGCGGATGTGCTCGGCGATCACCCACGCACCCTTGGCGTCGGTATTCGGCAGCACCACGGCAAACTCTTCCCCGCCATACCGCGCGGCCAGGTCGGCCGGGCGTCGGATGTTGCCACCGATCACCTGCGAGACCGCGCGCAATGCCTCGTCGCCGCTATGGTGGCCATGACGGTCGTTGAAGGCCTTGAAGTTGTCCACATCGATCATCAACAGTGTCAGCGGCTCGGTCGAGCGCTGCGCGCGGTCCCATTCCAGGCGCAGGCGCTGGTCCAGGGTGCGGCGGTTCGCCAGGCCGGTGAGCGCATCGGTGGCTGCCAGTTCTGACAGCACCTGTTCGGCACGATGGCGACGGCGCAGTTCGCGGCGCAACATCCAGGTCAGCCACAACAGGCCGATACACAGCACGCCGGTAGCGCCACTGGTCAGCAGCGCGGCACGTTGCCAGGGGGCGAACACGTTTTCGCTGGCCAGTGCCACCACCACAATCAACGGCAGCTCACCGACCTTGGTGAACGTATATAAACGCTCTGTGCCAGAGAGGGCGGAGATGGCCTGAAAGCTGCCTTCGCCTTCGCGCAGTATGCGTTTGAAATTGGGCCGGTCGCTGAGGTCCTTATCAATCATGTCGCGCTCCAGCAGCGGCTGCTGGGCCAGAAGAATGCCACGGGTGTTCAGCAGGTTGACGGAGCTGCCGTTGCCGATGGTGAGGCGGTTGAACAGTTGATCGAAATACGCCAGGCGCATCGTCGCCACGGCCACGCCGGCGAACTCGCCGTTGGGGCCCTCCACTCGGCGACTGAATGCCATGCGCCACACTTGATCGCAATCGCAGCGGATCTTGAACGGGCGGCTGATAAACAGCCCTGCCTGTGCATTTTGTTTATGCACCTGGAAATAGTCACGGTTGGCGAAATTGCGCGGCGTCGGCTGCAACGTCGAAGAATCGGCAACCACCGCACCATTGGCATCCAGCAACAGCACTTCACCCTTGAACGGCGCTGCGGTGGATTGATCAAACTGCACCATGTGCCGGATGTCCGGCGGCGTCTGCGACAGGTCATTGCGTGTGGTGGCCGTGATCAAGCCCTGCAGCGCCAGGTCGTAGAGTTCGGCGTTGCGCAGCACATCGGCATTGATCAGTTGGGTGATATTGGTGGTCTCGCGCTTGGCCGCCTGCAGGGTGCTGGCGTGTTCGCGGGTGAGCAAGGCTGCGACGATAACCACGATCAGGATGACGGTCAGGCCACTGCCCAGAATCAGCAGAAGCTCCGAGCGTGCAGGTAAAGAAGGAGGGCGGAGTTGACTCATCGCGCAGGCTTCAACAGGAAGATACTGGCAGTTTAGTTCTACGCGATGAAAATTAGAGCATGGGCTAAAAAAGAAAGATCAGCGGGTTAGAACACGTTGATCGGGTAGTCCACGATCACCCGGTATTCGTCCACGTCCCGATCCACCGCCGCGTAGCCGTTGCCGCCGCGGTTGGTCGCCCACTGCAGGCGCACGGCCAGGTCTTTGGCTTTGCCGCCTTGCACCACGTATTTCAGGTCGATATCGCGCTCCCAATGTTTCGCGTCCTTGCCGTCGGCGCTGTACCAGGCGCTGTAGCCACGGCTTTGCGGGTCGACCTTGGTCAGGTCGGTCTTGCCGCTGATGTAGGACACGGCGGACGTCAGCCCAGGCATGCCGAGGCCTGCAAAGTCATAGGCATACTTGAGTTTCCAAGAGCGCTCGTTAGGGCCGTTGAAGTCCGAGTATTGCTGGGAGTTATCCAGGTAGATGCTGTCGCCCTGGCTGATGTAGTCGAACGGCGTGTTGCCGTTGACCCGCTGATAAGCGGCGGTGACGCTGTGGTTGCCCACGCCTACGGTGAAATGCAGGCTGTAGGTATTGTTGTCGATGTTGCCCAGCAGCGATTGGCCGGTGTCCTGGGTGTGGTAGTAGTGCAGGCCTGGGTTGAGGCTGACCAAGTCGTTCAGCGCGTAGGTGTAGTCCAGGTCGTAGTAGTACTGGTGCCACACATCCTTGAGTTCGGAGGCGTACAGGTTACTGGTCAAGCCCGCAATGCCGCTGAAGGACGCGCCGGCCCAGTTCAGGTGCTGGCTGTCGGCATGCTCCGGCAGTGCGCCATAGCTGGTGCCGATGCGCCGGTGGCCGCTCTGGTTGTAAAGCTTGGTGAAACTGGCCTGACCGCCTTCGAGCATCCAGCCGTCGAAGCTGTGGTTGGTCAGGCTTACACCACGGAAATCCTGCGGCAACATGCGGGTCATACCGCCGGCGATCACCGGGTTATTGAGGAACAGGTCCCCGGCCTTCAGCTCGGTGTCGAAGGCGCGCATTTTCAAGGTGCCGCCTGCGGTGGAGAATGAGCCGGGCGCTTTGCCGTTGCCGGAACCCACCGGCAGGATGCTGGAACCGTCGGTGCCGCCACCGCCGTCGAGCTTGAGGCCGAGCATGGCGTTGAGGTCCAGGCCGAAGCCGACGGTGCCTTGGGTGTAGCCGGATTCGAACGTGCCGATGAAGCCTTGGCCCCATTCCTTGCTGTCATCGGTGTGAATGTCGCGACGGTCGCGGTTCATGTAGTAGTTGCGGGTGTTGATCTTGAGGCTTGCGCCTTCGACGAAACCATCGGCGGGGGTGGTGTCTGCTGCTTGGGCGAAAGGGGCAATCGTTGCTGTAATTGCGAGGAATAGCGGGGTAAACGTCAGCGAGTTCTTCACCGGTGGAGCTCCTTTGGTCAATCGTAAACGGCCAATGTCGTGGGGGTGTGCCTGGCCTTTTTTACGGCAAAAAAAAGCCGCTGAAGTCAGCGGCTTTAAGACAGATTCCCAGTGTAGAGCCCTGGAAAAAAGTCGAGGGGAATTGGGGTGAGCGGGGAGCTGTCTTTGCCATTGCGCTCATCGGTGCGTCAAATTAACGCAGGTGAGCGGTGTGATACAGAGTGTAACAAGATAATGACTGTTGCCCAAACCGCAATAGTAAAGGTGGCAGAGATCCACTGTGGGAGCTCGGTGTTAAACCGGCAACGTGATGCCAAAGGTATTGCCGCTGCCATCACTGCGCACAAACACATCCCCGCCATGCATCAACGCAATCGCCTTGACGATCGCCAGCCCCAACCCATGATTCGCCCCGCTGTTACTGCGCGACGCATCCACCCGATAAAACCGCTCGAACAACCGTGGCAAGTGCTCACTGGCAATCTCATCCCCAGGGTTGGTCACCGCAATCGCCACCTGATGCGCCTGCGCCTCGATAGCCACCTCAATCACCTGCCCCGGCGCGGTGTGCTGCACCGCATTGCTCAGCAGATTAATCAGCGCACGGCGCAAGTGCGCTTTTTCAATCTGCACCAAAGCGTCACCGCGCACTCGCACTTGGACCTGGGCGTCTTCGAGGATGAAGTCCAGGTAGTCGAGCGTGGTAGCCACCTCATCCGCCAGCGAACTTTCGATCAGCTTGGTCGCCTTGCTACCCTGGTCAGCACTGGCAAGAAACAACATGTCATTGATGATCGAACGCAAGCGTTCCAGCTCTTCAAGATTAGATTGCAGCACCTCGAAATAATGCTCGGCCGAACGCCCGCGCGTCAGCGCTACCTGGGTCTGGCCAATCAGGTTGGTCAGCGGTGAACGCAATTCATGCGCCACGTCGGCATTGAAAGACTCCAAGCGCGAATAAGCCTGTTCCACCCGGTCCAGCGTGGAGTTGAACGAATTGACGAACTGGCTCAATTCCGGCGGTAACGGCGACAGTTGCAAGCGCCCCGAGAGCTTGGGCGGTGCAAGTTTCTGCGCTTCATCCGAGAGTTTGCTCAACGGCTTGAGGCCGATACGCGAAACCCAAAACCCCAACAGCGCCGCCAGCACCACGCCGACAAATGCCAGGCTGATCAGCGCCACCAGCAATTGGTGTTGGGTCGTGCGGAAGTTTTCGGTGTCGATGGCGATCATAAAACGCAGCGGCGGGCGCTGTTCTTTCGCCGCGAACTGGCTCACCAGTACCTTGAACGGGTACTCACGCTCCGGCAGACGCAAGTCGCGCTTACCGGTCGGCCCTGCAGCGAACGCGCGGATCTGCGCATCCGGGTTGCCGTACTCGTAGTTTGGATCGCTGCTCACCACCCAGAAGCGGATGCGCTGGTCTTCCTCACCGAGCAATTTCAGTTTGGCGGTGATTTTCGCCCAGTGGTCCGGCGTGCCGAAGCGGTTCACCGAGGATTCAAGCACGCTGTAGCGCGCATCCAGCTCGGCGCCCGGCAACAACCCCAGGCCCCGGTCCACTTGCTGGTACAACGCGCCGCCGATCAACACGAAGATCAGCAACGCCACCAACGTGAACATGCCGCTCAGGCGCAGGGCGATGGAGTTAGCCGACACTGCGGTTCTCCAGCACATAGCCCATGCCGCGAATGGTGTGCAGCAGCTTGGTATCGAACGGCCCGTCGAGCTTGGCGCGCAGGCGCTTGATCGCCACTTCCACGACGTTGGCATCGCTGTCGAAATTGATGTCCCAGACCATCTCGGCAATCGCGGTCTTGGAGAGGATTTCACCCTGGCGCCGCGCCAACACGCTGAGCAGCGAGAACTCCTTGGCGGTCAGGTCCAGGCGCAGGCCGTTGCGGCTGGCTTTGCGGCTGATCAAGTCGATCCACAGGTCGGCGACGGTGACCTGCACCGGTTCATGCCCGCCACTGCGCCGGGTCAGCGCTTGCAGGCGTGCCACCAGTTCCAGGAATGAAAACGGTTTGCCCAAATAGTCATCGGCGCCTTCACGCAGGCCACGAATACGGTCTTCCACGCGCTCGCGGGCGGTGAGCATGATCACCGGCGTCTGCTTGCGCGCACGCAGCGCACGCAGCACGCCGAAGCCGTCGAGGCCGGGCAGCATCACGTCGAGCACGATCACTGCGTAATCGTTCTCCAGCGCCAGGTGCAGGCCCTCGATGCCTTCGCGTGCCACATCGACGGTGTAGCCTTGTTCCGTCAGGCCGCGGTGCAGGTAATCCGCGGTTTTTTCTTCATCTTCAATAATCAGGACGCGCATAAGCCTTTTGCTCCAAGGCGGGGCTTCAGCCTCAGTGTGTGGTCGCCAGCTCGTTGGCTGGTTTGGGCCTGTGGAAAAACTTCTCAAGGTACAAGTATATGACCGGTGTGGTGAACAGCGTCAGCGCCTGGCTCACCAGCAAGCCGCCTACTACGGCGATCCCCAGCGGCTGGCGCAGTTCCGCACCCGGGCCGGAGCCCAGCATCAACGGCACCGCGCCGAGCAAGGCGGCGAGGGTGGTCATGATGATCGGCCGGAACCGCGTGACGCAGGCTTCATAAATCGCCTCCTCGGGCGGCAGCCCACGCACACGCTGGGCGTCCAGGGCGAAGTCGATCATCAGGATGCCATTCTTCTTCACGATACCGATCAGCAACACCAGGCCGATCAAGGCCATGATCGAAAAATCCTGGCCCAGCAGCCACAGCATGATCAGCGCACCCAAGCCCGCTGAGGGCAGGGTGGAGATGATCGTCAGCGGGTGCACAAAGCTCTCATACAGCACACCCAGGATAATGTAGACCGCCACCAGCGCCGCAAGGATCAGCCAGGGCTGGCTGGCCAACGAACTCTGGAACGCCTGGGCGGCGCCCTGGAAGGTGCCGATCATGGTCGCCGGCATGCCGATTTCGTTCTTGGCCTGGTTGAGCATGATCACCGCATCGCCCAACGCCACGCCGGGCGCCAGGTTGAACGACAGGTTGGCCGCCGGGAACATGCCGTCATGGCTGATCGACAACGGCCCCACGGTGGGTGGATCGACTTTAGCCACTGCCGACAGCGGCACCATCTCGTTGGTCAACGGCGAGCGCAGGTAGAAGTAGTTCAGGCTTTCGGCCTTGCCGCGCTGTTGGCTGTCGAGTTCCAGCACCACTTGGTACTGGTTGATCTCGGTCTGGAACTCGTTGATCTGGCGCTGGCCGAACGCGTCATACAGCGCCTGGTCGACATCGGTGGCGGTCAGGCCGAAACGCGCGGCGGCCTGGCGGTCGATGCTGATGTGGGTGATGCTGCCGCCCAGCTGCAGGTCGTTGGACAGGTCGCGGAACGCCGGGTTGGCGCGCAGTTTTTCAGTCAGGCGCTGGGTCCAGGTGTTCAACGTCGGGCCGTCGTTACTCTTGAGCACATATTGGTACTGGGCGCGGCTGGGGCCGGAGCTGAGGTTGATGTCCTGGCCTGCGCGCAGGTACAGCACAATGCCCGGCACCGCGGCCAGTTTCGGGCGGATACGGTCGATGAACTGGCTGGCTGACACGTCACGATCACCGCGGTCTTTCAAGGCGATCCAGAAGCGGCCGTTGGCGATGGTCTGGTTACTGCCGGTGACGCCCACCGAATGGGAAAACGCCTCCACGGCTGGGTCGGCCTTGACGATCTCGGCCAGGGCCTTGTGCTTGGCGACCATGTCCGGGTACGACACGTCGGCCGCCGCCTCGCTGGTGCCGAGTACAAAACCGGTGTCTTGCACCGGAAAGAAACCCTTGGGGATAAACACGTAGCCGACCACCGCCAACGCCAGGGTGACCATGAAGATCGCCGCCATGGTGCGTTGATGGGCCAGCGCACGGCGCAGGTTGCGGGCGTAGGCGGCGAGCAGGCGTTCGCTGAAACCGGGTTTGTCTTGGGCGTGATGGGTGGGGGCGCGCATGAACAGCGCGGCGAGGGTGGGCGCCAGGGTCAACGAAACCACGACTGAAATCAGGATGGTCGAGGTCGCCGTCAGCGCGAACTCCTTGAACAACCGCCCGACCACGCCGCCCATGAACAGCAGCGGAATAAACGCCGCCACCAGTGAGAAACTGATGGACACCACGGTAAAGCCAATCTCGCCGGAACCTTTGATCGCCGCCTCGCGTTTGCTCAGGCCCGCTTCCAGGTGCCGGTGAATGTTTTCCACCACCACGATGGCGTCGTCCACCACAAAACCCACGGAAATCACGATCGCCACCAAGGTCAGGTTGTTCAGGCTGAAACCCATCAGGTACATCAAGGCGAAACTGGCGATCAGCGACACGCCGAGCACGCTGGACACGATCAGCGTCGCCGACAATTGGCGCAGGAACAGCGCCATCACCGCCACCACCAGCAAGATGGCGATCAGCAGCGTGACTTCCACTTCATGCAGGGACGCGCGGATGGTCTTGGTGCGGTCGGTTAACACGCTGACCTGCACTGAAGCGGGCAGCATGCCTTCCAGGCGCGGCAGTTCGGCTTGAATGCGGTCCACGGTCTCGACGATGTTGGCGCCGGGCTGGCGCGAAATCACCAGGTTGACCCCAGGTGTGTCGCCGGACCAGGCCTGCACGTAGGCGTTTTCCGAACCGTTGATGACTTTTGCGACGTCACGCAGTTGAACCGGCGCGCCGTTCTTGTAGGAAACGATCAACTGGCCGTATTCATCCGGGTGAAACAGCTGGTCGTTGGTGGACAGGGTCGACACGCTGTTCTCGCCGTAGATCGCGCCCTTGGCCAGGTTCAAGCTGGATTGCTGGATCGCCACGCGCACGTCGGCGAGGGTCAGGCCAATCGCCGCGAGTTTGTCGGGCGAGGCCTGTACGCGAATCGCCGGGCGTTGTTGGCCGGTGATGTTGATCTGGCCGACGCCGTCGATCTGGCTGATCTGGCGGGCCAGCAAGGTTTCTACGTAGTCACTCAGCTCGGTGCTGGGCATGCTGTCGGAGCTGACGCTGAGGATCAGCACCGGGCTGTCTGCCGGGTTGACCTTCTTCCAGGTCGGCAGGCTCGGCATGTCGCTGGGCAACTTGCCGGAGGCGGTGTTGATCGCCGCCTGCACTTCTTGCGCGGCGGTGTCGATGCTCTTGTTCAGGGTGAATTGCAGGGTCAGCAGGCTTGAGCCCAAGGCGCTGCTGGAAGTCATTTGGGTCATGCCTGGGATGGCACTGAATTGCACCTCCAGGGGCGTTGCCACCGACGAGGCCATGGTGTCCGGGCTGGCGCCGGGCAGTTGCGCGGTGACCTGGATCGTCGGGAATTCCGCTTCCGGCAGTGGCGCAACGGCCAGGCGCGGGAAGGCAATGATGCCCAACAGTACCAGGGCAAAGGTCAGCAGCAGGGTGGCGACCGGGTGATCAACGCACCAGGCGGACGGCGAGCGGTTGGCGCTCATGGCTGCACCTTGGCGTCGACGGTCTGGATCACTTGCGGCGGTTCCTTGAGTACTTCTACCTGGGCACCGGCTTTGAGCCGCGACTGGCCATCGCTGACCAGCACATCACCGGCCTGTACGCCCTTGATGATGTTCACATCGCTGTTCTGATAAGTGACTTGCACCGGCACACTCTCGACCTTGTCACCCTTGACCCGGTACACAAAGTGCGAGTCCAGGCCGCGTTGCACCACGGTGGGTGGGACCACCAGGGCATTTTTGTCGAGGGCGGTCTGGATCTTGATGGTTACCAACTGGCCCGGCCACAGGCGCTGCGAGGCATTCTTGAATTCGGCCTTGGCGCGCAGGGTGCCGGTGGTGGAGCTGATCTGGTTGTCGATCAGGCTCAAGTGGCCTTCGCCGAGCAAGTCGCCGGTCTGGCCGTCGGTGTCGGCCCCCATGTAGGCATCGACGCTGGCCGGGGTAGGCGCTGCGATCAGGCCTTGCAGGGTTGGCAGCATTTGTTGCGGCAATGAGAACTCCACGGCAATCGGGTCGATTTGCGTGACGGAGAACAGGCCCTGGGTATCACTCATGCGCAGGAAGTTGCCTTCATCCACCGTGCGAATGCCGACACGGCCGGTGACGGGAGAGCGAATCTGGGTGTAGGAAAGCTGTACCTGAGCCGAGTCAATCGCGGCCTGATTACCTTGCGCCGTGGCCTTCAGTTGGTTGACCAAGGCTTGCTGCTGGTCGTAGGTCTGCTTCGACACGCCGTCGTCGATGCTCAGTTCCTTGTAACGCTTGAGGTTGACCTGCGCCACTTGCAGCTGCGCCTGGCTTTCCCCCAGTTGCGCCCTGGCCTGGTCGAGGCTGGCGCGGATCGAGCGATCATCAATGGTGGCCAGCAGGTCGCCGGTTTTGACCAGTTGACCTTCCTTGACCAGCAATTGGGTGAGGATGCCGTCGATTTGCGGGCGAATCATCACGCTGTGCAACGACAGCACCGAGCCGATCCCGCTGACAAAGCGGGGGATGTCCTGCTGTACAACGCTGACCACGCGTACCGGGATGGCGGTCGGCGCCGCCAGTTTGGTCTTGGCCGGCCGGGTCAGGGCCCAGGCTGCAATCGCCACTACCACGAGGACGCCCACGATCAGGGCGGTTTTTCGTTGAATGTGCATGGGGATGGGGCGCCGGGGCAAAGGGTTGGGAGAATGAAAGGTCTTTATAGCCCGCCAACCCGGTCAGCACGGTGACTGCTAACTGACAGCGCTGTCAGTAAAGTCCAACCATTCGTACCAGCGGTGGTTAAAGATCCGAAGCGCGCAGGTATACTGCGCGCCAGTGTGGCCCGCAAGCCGGCCCCGCCTCATTTTTTGCACGCTCCGGAGCTTCCATGACTTCCCCGACACAATCCCCTGTTGAAGCGGCCGACCTCGTCGATCCGGCCGACGCTCAAAGCGTTGAACAAGCCGAGATCCCGGCGTTCAAGTTCCCGTTTAAACCGGGTGAGTTGGCTGGAGCCAAGAATGCCGCCCAGCCTTGGTACAAGAATGGCGCCAAAAACGGCCATACCAAGTCCCCAGGCATGGCCCCGCCAGGCACTCGCCGTTCGATGGGTAAACGCTGAGAGTAATGTGTCGGACGCTGTATCGGCTTTTGCCTACGTGGTTCGCTGACGTTTCTGATTGTAGGTCCACGACCGTTTCTTGAAAGTTTGCACTGCCTCTTTACCACCCCCACGTTTTTACAGGGGAAGGAGGTTGGTCTTTCCGGAAAAGGACGTTTCCCGTGGCTCTGATTTGCCTCTATGCAGCGCTTGCGCTATTGCTGTCGGTCGATACCGTTGCGGCCAGTGACCCCCCGCGGCGCGAAATCCGCTTCGCGGTTGTTGCGCACTTCCCCCCCTTCCAGAGCCGCAGCCCGCAAGGGCAACTGGTCGGTGTGAACATCGAATTGGGCAATGCCCTTTGCAGGCAGTTGAATGTGCGTTGTACCTGGGTCGACCAGGTCCTTGTCGAGAATTTCTCCGCCCTTGAAGCCAGGCAATTTGACGCGATCATGGGCATAGCGCCTACGTCCAATCGGCGGCGATGGGTGAGCTTTACCGATGAACTCTATGCGTTCACCACGCGGCTGGTTGGCCGCAGGGCGTCAGGCCTGACGCCTACCGTACGCTCGCTCAAGGGCAAGCGTGTCGGAGTGTTACTGGGAAGTAATCGTGAAGCTTTCGCCCGTTCGCAGTGGGCGCCCAAGGGGGTCATCATCAAGAGCTTCTGGCTGATTGACGAGGTGATCCGCAGCCTGGTGGCAGGCGAAATCGACGCTACCCTGCAAGGCCCCGTGGAATTGCGTGAGTCACTGCTCGACACCTCCCACGGTCGCGATTTTGCCTTCCTTGGCCCCGAAGTCTCGGCGGATCTATTGGGCAGCGGCGTGGCGATCGCGCTGCGCAAATCTGATATTGAACTGCTCAATGATCTCAACGGTGCCCTTGAACAGTTGGTACAGAACGGCGAGTACCAGCGAATCATCCAGCCCTACCGCCTCTACGAACACCTGGCCACGCCATGATGGCTAATTAATTGTGCGGAATATGAGCTGGATCAGTATTTGCCCCTCCCGTGAAAATCAATCTGCCGGTCACCGGTCGACATGTGGACTTAGCCCCCGATGCCAATATCCTCTCGACCACTGACCTGACCAGCGCGATTACCTATGCCAATCAGGATTTCATCGACGTTTGCGGTTATAGCCGTGACGGGTTGATTGGTTCGCCGCATAACCTGCTGCGCCACCCCGACATGCCGCCCGCAGCGTTTGCGCATAGGTGGCAGAGCCTGAAAAGCGGCCGCTCATGGATGGGCATGGTGAAAAACCGTTGTAAGAACGGCGAGCATTATTGGGTCAGCGCCTATGCCACGCCGGTCAATCGGGAAGGGGCGGCGGTGGAGTATCAGTTGGTGCGCCCCGCGACGCCGGTGAGGCCACCGTCAGCGCCGGGCAGCAAAGCCCGCGCAGCTCGGGGGAAGATTTGCGCCAGTTGGCACAAGAGTTTTGGGGCCTGAGGCGCTAAAGCAAAAAGCTGTCTACTATGACTTTGGGAATTCTCCTACTCAACATACAGGCGTGTCGTAGTTAAAGACCGGTCAGTGCTTGTTAGAACACTGGGTGCATTGGGTCATGAGTGACCGAGCCCGGATGCCTCACACCACTTTTGCATAGGACTGGTTTATGACTACGGCAACAAGAATGCTGGCGCTCGCTCTGCTTATGTTCGCCGGGAGCGGGTGTGCTGTAACTCCCCCTGGCCCGAACCCGTGGAGCGAGATACGGTTTGGAGTCGAGGCGGATGTACCGCCCTTTGAATACCGCACAGCGCAAGGCGAGCTTGTGGGGTTGGATATCGAGTTGGGTAACGCCCTGTGCGCTGAGCTCAACGCGCTTTGTGTGTGGGTCGATCAGCCTTATGCGACCAATATTGCCGCGCTCCAGGCTGGGCGTTTCGACGCGATCATGCCGATGACCGCAACCCCGGCGCGGCGCGAAGTGGTTGACTTCACCCACGACCTCTATGCCCTTGAAAGCAAGTTAGTCGCCCGCACGGGTTCAAGCCTGCTGCCAGATCCCCAATCGCTCAAGGGCAAACGTATTGGCGTACTGGCGGGCACCAGCCGGGAAGCGTTCGCCAAGGCGCGGTGGGCACCTCAAGGCGTGACCGTGCGCAGCTTCAACCTCAATGGTGAGTTGATCAAGAGCCTGCTGGCCGGGGAAATTGACGCCACCTTGCAAAACACCATTGAAATCACCGAAGCGTTGTTGAACACGCCTCAGGGCGCCGCGTTCGCTTTTGCCGGCCCCGCGGTTGTCGACGAAATGCTGGGCGGCGGCGTCGCCATTGCCACGCGCAAGAACACCCCTGAATTGACGGTGGCGCTGAACAAGGCATTGCAGCGCTTGAAGGACAATGGCAAGTACGCGGCCATTACCCAGCCTTACCTGGCGCCGGCCGCAAGTAAACCGGCCTCGGCAAAGATGATTTACACGCCGGCAGACGGTGGTTTGCCGTTCTCAGAAACCGTGCAAGTGGGGCAAACCCTCTATGTGTCGGGTTTGCTGGGGCTGGATGACCACGGCAAGCTCGTGCGCGGTGGCATTCGTGCAGAAACCGCCCAGGCGTTGACTACTCTGCGCAGCATTCTGCAAAAAAACGGCGTGGGGATGGACCGAGTCGCCAAATGCACGGTGATTCTGGCCGACATTAAGGAGTTTGCTGCGATGAACAGCGTCTATGCCGGCTACTTCCCGGCGGACCGCCTTCCGACCCGCACGACCTTCGCTGCCGGCAAGCTGTTGGCGGGCGCGCGGATCGAAATCGAGTGCCTGGCCAGCCTTTAAGCCCGCAACGAAATAAACGCGTAGTTGGCCGGCACCTGGGTGGCAATCTGGGCGCCGGCATCCAGCAGTTGTTCGGCGATGTCCATGCCGGACACATGAAACACCCACTCATTGGCCACGGACGGTTGTTCAAGCGCCAATTCGATCGCTTGGGCAAAGGCGTTCATGTCCGGCAAGTACGCGGTAAACCCGTCGCCCTTGAGCGCGGTGGTGCAAATGCCCAGCAAAGCGCACACCGCCTCCTTGGTCTGCACGTCATCGCGGTCGGCCTGGCGCGAGCGGCGGATCAGCTCAGCCAGCTCCTGATCCATCAACTCGCCACCGACGATCAACGCGGGGCCTTGCTCCCAGGACTCCGGCGGGCAGTCTTTGGCGCCAGGGTTGAGCGGGATATGCGGGTTGATTTCCATCGGATAGATGCGACACACCAGCGGGCGACGTTCATAAATGCCGCAGCGGTTGTCTTCGTCAAGATTCCGGCAGCGCCCGGCGTTGTAAGCGGCAAAGGTGATTGCCACGAACGCCTCGGTAGTACCGCTGGGCACCACCACCGAACGGCGCTCGGCGTGCTCGCGTTGTTGCGGGGGCAAACCCAGGCCATTGCCGAGAAAACCCTCCACCAGCACGATGACGTTACCGCCGTCAGCCGCCCAACTGCGGGCCTCTTCGAGGGTCAGGGGCACATGGTGGTCGGTGCAGCATTTGCCGCAACCCACGCAGGAAAAGTGAGTGTTCATGGAGGATCTGTCACCAGGCTAGGTCAGAGGGCACTCTTGAACAGTGACGGGTTTTTGCCTCTATGCACTGTTCAGGCTCTTGCGAAGCAAGTTATGCGCCAGTGCCGGTCAGCCCTCGGGTACCCGGTCGCGCAACACAAAGACCATGCCGGCGCTTTCATAGAGTTGCCGGGCGCGCAGGTTGCTCTCGCGCACCTTGAGGTCGACGTAGGGTTCGCCGCGCTGCTTGAATACCTCAAAGGTGTGCAGCAACAAGGCGCGGCCCAGCCCCTGGCCTTGGGCGCAGGGATGTACGCAGAGGTTTTTGATAAACGCACTGGTCCAGCATTGGGCCACGCCGAGAATGCCGTCGCCATTACTGACCACCAGGCACAGCGTCGGGTCGAATTCGGCATCGGTGACGAACCGGTGTTGCCATTGCTCCAGGCTGTCGACGCGGCCGCCGCCTTGGTCTTGGGCCATGCGCAACACGGCATGAATCGCTGGGGCCAGCTCTGCGCGGTAATGATCCAGCTGCGTGCCCACCGGCCACTGCGGCGCGGGCAGGCGGGTGGTGAGGTCGCGGCGTAGCAGTTGGAAGTATTCCGCCACCGGCTACAGGCCCTTTTGCGCCACGTGTTTTGCAGCGACGACCAGGCACTTGGTCAGTTCAGGCGACGAGAATTTGGTCAGCACTGCGTCGGCACCTGCCAGGCGCGCCTTTTCACTGTTCATCGCACTGTCCAGGGAGGTGTGCAGCAGCACGTAAAGCTCCTGGAAGTCCGGGGTTTCGCGCAAAGTGCGGGTGAGGGCGTAACCGTCCATTTCGGACATTTCGATGTCCGACACCACTACGTTGATCTGCCGGGCCGTGCCTTGCAGCTCGAGCAGCACATCGATGGCTTCCTTGGCGCTGCGGGCGGTGTGGCAGGTCAGGCCGAGGTTGCGCAAGGTGTGTACCGACTGCTGCAGGGCGACCTGGCTGTCGTCCACCACCAGAATCCGCGCATTGCCGAGTACTTCGGCCTCTTCCATGGTCAGGTCGGTCGGCGCCGCTTCAGCCGGTGCCGGGGCGATGCCGTGGATGACCTTTTCGATATCCAGCACCTGCACCAGCCCGCCTTCGACTTGGGTGACCCCAGTGATGAACGAGCGATTGCCGCCGGAGCCATACGGTGGCGGGCGTATATCGGTGGTCAGGCAGTGCACGATCTTGCTCACCGCCTGCACATGCAGGCCCTGCTTGGAGCGGCTGACGTCGGTGACGATCAGGCAGCCGCCATTCGGGTCTGCCAGGGGCATTTCGCCGAGGGCTCGGCTCAGGTCGATCACCGACAGCGAAGCACCGCGCAGCGTGGCGATGCCCTTAACGTGAGGGTGAGACTCGGGCAGCTTGGTCAGCGGCGGGCAGGGGATGATTTCACTGACTTTCAGCAGGTTGATCGCCATCAGCTTGCCGCTGCGCAAGGTAAAGAGCAGAAGCGAGAGTGAATCTGCGCGGGCTTTGGTGGTGGACATAAAAACCTTCTGTGGATCAGGGATGACGATCTATAGAGGGTTATCGACTTGGGCGCGCCAGGCTTTAACCGGATTTGTGTGGGGGAGTGTGTCAGCACTTCCATACCTGAGGGTTCACCAAGTCCTGCGGGCGCTGACCCAGCAAGGCACTGCGCAGGTTGTCCAGGGCGCGGTTGGCCATGGCTTCTCGGGTTTCGTGGGTGGCCGAGCCGATGTGCGGCAGGGTCACGGCGTTGCTCAGCTGGAACAACGGCGATTCAGCCAGCGGTTCCTGCTCATACACGTCCAGCCCGGCGCCACGAATTTTCTGGGCTTGCAGGGCTTCGATCAGCGCCGGCTCGTCCACCACCGGGCCACGGGAGATATTGATTAGGATCGCGCTGGATTTCATCAGGCCCAGCTCGCGGGTGCTGATCAAGTGGCGGGTCTTGTCGCTCAATGGCACCACCAGGCAGACGAAGTCCGACTCGGCCAGCAACTGGTCGAGGCTGCGAAATTGCGCGCCCAGTTCCTGTTCCAGCACGGTCTTGCGGCTGTTGCCGCTGTAGAGGATCGGCATATTGAAACCCAGGCGCCCGCGACGGGCGATGGCCGCGCCGATGTTGCCCATGCCAACGATGCCGAGGGTTTTGCCGTGTACATCGCAACCAAACAATGGTGCGCCAACGCTGGCTTTCCACTGGCCGGCCTTGGTCCAGGCGTCCAGTTCGGCTACGCGACGTGCGCTGCTCATCAGCAGGGCGAAGGCCAGGTCGGCGGTGCTTTCGGTGAGCACATCGGGAGTGTTGGTGAGCATGATCCCGCGCTCGTTGAAGTACGGCACGTCGTAGTTGTCGTAGCCTACCGACACGCTGGAGACCACTTCCAGTTTGCTTGCGCCTTCGAGCTGTGCGCGGCCGAGCTTGCGGCCTACGCCGATCAGGCCGTGCGCGTGGGGCAGGGCTTCACTGAATTGAGCGTTGATATCGCCCAGCTTGGGGTTGGGGGCGATCACCTCGAAATCCTGTTGCAGGCGCTCGATCATGTGCGGGGTGATGCGGCTGAAGGCGAGGACGGTCTTTTTCATTGCAGGCGGGCTCATCGACTACGGAAGAATGGTAAGCACGCTAACATTCTTGCCGACAATTGTCAGGGCGACCCTTTAACGGGTGGCTGGCTTGCCTGCGATAGCAATCTGTCAGTGATACATCTGCAGTTGGCCCACCGCTATCGCAGGCAAGCCAGCTCTCACAGTAAATTGATGGTGGTTGTGGGGTAGCAATCCAAAATCAGTTCGCCAACCGCGCCCCACTCAGGCTGCCGCTCAATTCATACGCCACCAACTCGGCCTGATGCGCCGCCAGAATCTCCGGCAACGACCCACGCAGGTATTCCACCCACGTCTTGATCTTCGCATCCAGATACTGGCGCGACGGGTAGATGGCGTACAGGTTCAGCTCTTGCGAGCGATAGGTCGGCATCACCCGCACCAAAGTGCCATTGCGCAGGCCTTCGATGGCGGCATACACCGGCAACAGGCCGACGCCCATACCACTGGTAATCGCGGTTTTCATCGCGTCGGCCGAATTCACCAGAAACGGTGAAGTGTTGATCGCCACACTTTCCTGGCCTTCAGGCCCGTTGAAGGTCCATTTATCCAGCTGGATCACCGGGCTCACCAACCGCAGGCAGGCGTGGTTGAGCAAGTCCTGCGGCCGCTGCGCACACCCCTTGGCCTTGACGTAATCCGGCGAGGCACAGGCGATGCTGTAGGTGATACCTAGGCGCTGAGACACGAAACCCGAGTCGGGCAGTTCGCTGGCTAGCACGATGGACACGTCATAACCCTCATCGAGCAGGTCCGGCACGCGGTTGGCCAGGGTCAGGTCGAAAGTCACGTCGGGGTGGGTACGGCGGTAGCGGGCAATCGCGTCGATGACGAAATGCTGGCCGATGCCGGTCATGGTGTGCACTTTCAACTGCCCGGCGGGGCGTGCGTGTGCATCGCTGGCTTCGGCCTCGGCTTCCTCGACATAGGCGAGGATCTGCTCGCAGCGCAGCAAATAACGTTTGCCGGCTTCGGTCAGCGCGATGCGTCGGGTGGTGCGGTTGAGCAAGCGGGTTTGCAGATGGGCCTCAAGGTTGGAGACCGCGCGCGAGACGTTGGCAGTGGTGGTGTCCAGTTGCCCGGCGGCGGCGGTGAAGCTGCCAGCTTCGGCCACGCAACTGAAAGCGCGCATGTTTTGCAAAGTGTCCATGGAGTGTTCTCAGGGGAGATAACAAATTGTGACAGAAAGTTACGCCGTTCAGTGATCCCTACCAACGGATTATCGCCTGAACGGTAATAAAGATTCACAGGAATGCCAGCTTATCGTCCTCCATCGCGCCCCCTAGAATTGCGCCACCTCTCCCGCAACACCACCTCAGGAATACGCTTGCCGTGCCGCGTCGCATCAGCAGAGAGCCGAAGACTCTTATTAACCTAGAGCTGAAGGCTCTCATCAACAGAGGGCAGCAGGCTCTCAGTGTTTGCGCCTTATCGTTAGCAATCAGCGGCTGCATCGGAACCGGAGGAATCGCCCCCCAAGGCCAGGCCCTAAACGCCAATAACCTGGCCACCGACGAAGCCATCCAAAGCGCCGCCCAAGACGCCCACTGGCCCACCACGCAATGGTGGCAAGCCTACGGTGACCCGCAACTCAATCGTTGGGTCCAACTCGCCACGCAAAACAGCCCGAGCCTGGCCATGGCCGCCGCGCGGGTGCGTGAGGCGCGGGCCATGGCCGGGATTGCCGAGTCGGCCGAGTCGTTGCAGATCAACAGTGACACCACCCTCAAGCGCCACAACTGGCCCAAAGATCAGTTCTACGGCCCGGGCGAACTGAGTGGCGCCAACACCTGGGACAATAATTCGTCCCTGGGCCTGAGCTACGCCCTCGACCTCTGGGGCCGCGAAAGCAATGCCACCGAACGCGCCGTCGACCTGGCGCATATGAGCACCGCCGAAGCGCGCCAGGCCCAGCTCGAACTGCAAAACAACGTGGTGCGCGCCTATATCCAGCTGTCGCTGCATTACGCCAACCGTGATATCGCCGCCGCGACCTTGGCCCAGCAACAGCAGATTCTCGACCTGGCCAACAAACGCCTGGACGCCGGGATCGGCACCCACTTCGACGTGAGCCAGGCCGAAACGCCGTTGCCAGAGACCCATCGCCAGCTCGACGCCTTGGACGAAGAAATCGCCCTGAGCCGTAACCAGCTGGCTGCTTTAGCGGGCAAGGGCCCGGGTGAAGGCGCGCAACTGCAACGCCCGAGTTTGTCCCTGGCCGCCCCGTTGAAATTGCCGTCGAGCTTGCCGGCGCAATTGCTCGGCCAACGCCCGGACGTGGTTGCCAGCCGTTGGCAGGTCGCCGCACAGGCCCGAGGCATCGATGTGGCCCACGCCGGTTTCTACCCCAACGTCGACCTGGTCGGCAGCCTTGGCTATATGGCCACCGGCGGCGGCATGCTGGCGTTTCTGGCGGGCAAGAAATTCAACTACAACGTCGGCCCGGCGATCACCTTGCCGATCTTCGACGGCGGCCGTTTGCGTGGAGAATTGGGCGAAGCCAGCGCCGGTTATGACATCGCTGTGGCCAAGTACAACCAGACCCTGGTCAACGCGCTCAAGGGCATCAGCGACCAGTTGATCCGCCGCGAATCCATGGACAAGCAGTCGAGCTTCGCCGCGCAATCGGTGGCCTCGGCGCAGAAAACCTACGACATCGCGATGATCGCCTACCAGCGCGGCCTCACCGATTACGTGAACGTGTTGAACGCCCAGACCCTGCTGTTTCGCCAGCAACAGGTCGAGCAACAGGTGCAGGCCGCGCGCTTGAGTGCGCATGCCGAGTTGGTCACCGCCCTCGGCGGCGGACTCGGTGCCGGCGACGATGTACCGCAACACGCCAAGACCCTCCCGAGCAAAACCCCGGCGGCACTGGCCGTGTTTGATCACTGAGTAGCCTTTAATGACGCCCTTGCCTGCACCGCTGCGCTGGTTGCACTCCTTGGAGTGGCGCCGTGGTTTTTTCGACTGGGCACGCAGCGATGGCGTGACCTGGGTGTACATCTTCAAGGTGCTGATCGCCGCGTTCCTCACGCTGTGGCTAGCGATGCGCCTGGAACTGCCGCAACCGCGCACCGCGATGATCACCGTGTTTATCGTGATGCAACCGCAGAGCGGCCAGGTGTTCGCCAAGAGTTTTTACCGCTTCCTCGGCACCTTGGCGGGGTCGGCGGTGATGGTCTTGTTGATCGCCTTGTTTGCTCAGAACACCGAACTGTTCCTCGGCGCACTGGCGATCTGGGTGGGCATTTGCACCGCAGGCGCGACGCGTAATCGCAACTTTCGCGCCTATGGGTTTGTGTTGGCCGGCTACACGGCGGCGATGGTCGGTTTACCGGCCCTGGCGCACCCGGACGGCGCCTTTATGGCGGCGGTGTGGCGGGTGCTGGAAATTTCACTGGGGATTCTCTGCTCCACCGTGGTCAGCGCCGCGATCCTGCCGCAAACCAGCAGCGCCGCCATGCGCAATGCCTTGTATCAACGCTTTGGCGTGTTCGCATTGTTCGTCACCGACGGCTTGCGTGGGCGTAGCCAGCGCGAAGGGTTCGAGGCCAGCAACGTGCGCTTTATCGCCGAAGCCGTGGGCCTGGAAGGGCTGCGCAGCGTCACCGTGTTTGAAGACCCGCATATGCGCCGAAGGAATGGCCGGCTCAGTCGCCTCAACAGCGAATTCATGAGCATCACCACGCGCTTTAACGCCTTGCACCAGTTGCTTGAGCGGCTGCGCACGGATGCGGCGGATCACGTGGTCGCCGCGATCAAGCCGGGCCTGCAAGACCTGGCCGAAGTGCTTGATGGTTTCTCCGGCCGCGCCCTGACCAGCCCCGACGCTGGGCGCTTGGTCAATCAACTGAGTGCCTATAAAGATGGCCTGCCCGCCAAGGTGCGCAGCCTGCGTGCGACCTTCCAGGAGGGTAACCCGAGCGAGGCCGAGCAGCTGGATTTCCATACCGCCTACGAGCTGCTGTACCGCTTCGTCGACGACCTGCACAACTACGCGCAAACCCACGCATCGCTGGCCGATCACACCCACGCGCGCGAGCAGTGGGACGAAGCCTACACGCCGAAAACCAACTGGCTGGCCTGCGCCGCTTCGGGGATTCGCGCGTCGTTTATTCTGATTGTGCTGGGCAGTTACTGGGTCGCCACCGCCTGGCCCAGCGGCGCGACCATGACCCTGATCGCCGCCGCCACCGTTGGCTTGTCCGCCGCCACGCCCAACCCCAAACGCATGGCCTTCCAGATGGCCTGCGGCACGTTGATCGGTGCGCTGGTGGGCTTCGTCGAAATGTTCTTCGTGTTCCCCTGGATCGACGGCTTCCCGCTGCTGTGCGTAATGCTTGCGCCGGTGATCATCTTCGGCGCCTTCCTCGCCTCACGTCCGCAGTACGCCGGCGTCGGTGTGGGCCTGTTGATTTTCTTCAGCACCGGTTCGGTGCCGGACAACCTTACGGTCTACAACCCTTACACCTTTATCAACGACTACATCGCCATGGTCATCGGCATGTTGGTGTGTGCGGCGGCGGGCGCGATTATCCTGCCGCCAAACAGCCGCTGGTTATGGCGCCGCCTGGAACAGGACCTGCGTGAGCAAGTGGTGTACGCGATCAGCGGCAAGCTCAAGGGCCTGGCGTCAAGTTTCGAAAGCCGCACCCGCGACCTGCTGCACCAGGCCTACGGCCTCGCCGTCGGCCAGCCGCACGTGCAGCGCGACCTGCTGCGCTGGATGTTCGTGGTGCTGGAAGTCGGCCACGCGATTATCGAGTTGCGCAAGGAGCAGGCGATTTTGCCGGTGCACCCGGCGTATGCCGAGTCCCAACCCTGGCGCCAGGCGATCCGCGTGATGGGCCGCTCGCTGGTGCGGCTGTTCCTGCAACCGAGCGCGAGCAACCTGGAGCGCGGCCTGATTGCCGTTGACCATGCGATCAGCCGCGTGCAGGCCACCGATGAACCCTTCGCCCCGCACTTCGACACCTCGGCCCTGCGCCGGGTGAAAAGCTACCTGCACTTTATCCGCACCTCGTTGCTGGACCCGCAATCACCCCTGGAGGCCCTTAAAGGAGCCCCGCATGCCTCGTGAAATCGCATTCCACGGCGTCTACATGCCGACCATGACCCTGATGTTTTTTATCGCCGCAGGGCTGGCCTGGGCCTTGGACCGCTTCCTGGCCGGGTTGGACCTGTACCGGTTTTTCTGGCACCCGGCGTTGCTGCGCCTGAGCCTGTTCGTTTGCTTGTTCGGCGCCCTGGCGCTGACCGTCTACCGTTGAGAATGCCCCGATGAAAAAGTTTTTCAGCCTGCTCGCGACCTTGCTGGTATTGGCTTTGGCGATCTGGATTGGCCGCACGTTGTGGGTGCACTACATGGAAACGCCGTGGACCCGCGACGGCCGCGTGCGCGCCGACATCATCAACGTGGCGGCCGACGTCACCGGCGAAGTGGTGGATGTGCCGGTGCGTGATAACCAGTTGGTGAAAAGGGGCGACCTGCTGATGCAGATCGACCCCGAGCACTACCGCATCGCGGTCAAGCAGGCGCAATCGCTGGTCGCTTCGCGCAAAGCCACCTGGGAGATGCGCAAGGTCAACGCCCACCGCCGCGCCGACCTCGACGCCCTGGTGATTTCCAAGGAAAACCGCGACGATGCCAGCAACATCGCCGACTCGGCCCTGGCTGATTACCAGCATGCGCTGGCGCAACTGGAAGCGGCCGAACTCAACCTCAAGCGCACCCAGGTGGTGGCGGCGGTGGACGGCTACGTCACCAACCTCAACGTGCACCGCGGCGATTACGCGCGCATCGGCGAAGCCAAGATGGCCGTGGTCGATATGAACTCGTTCTGGGTATATGGCTTCTTTGAAGAGACCAAGTTGCCCCACGTCAAAGTCGGTGACAAGGCCGATATGCAACTGATGAGTGGCGAGACGCTCAAGGGCCACGTGGAAAGCATCTCGCGCGGCATCTACGACCGTGACAACCCGGAGAGTCGCGAACTGATCGCCGATGTGAACCCGACCTTCAACTGGGTGCGCCTGGCCCAGCGCGTGCCGGTGCGGATTCACATTGATGAAGTGCCTGAAGGCGTGCTGCTGGCGGCGGGGATTACTTGCACCGTCATCGTCAACCCGACGCAAAACTGAATGTGGGAGCTGGCTTGCCTGCGATAGTCATGGGTATCTACGCAACTTTTTTTGTTGCGCTAAGCTTTTGACGGGTTTTTTAGGTAGATATGAGTACATATCCGTTGCTGCGGTAACGGCTGCTTAGGGTTCCGCTCTTACAGCGGGTCACTTTTTGAAGGACCAAAAAGTAACCAAAAAGTCCTCGCCCCACCACTCGTTGCCTCGCCTAGGCTCGGCATGCCAGAACGAAGGCTTGAATCCGTGGGCCGCCGCCATGGGCCATCCTTGGCCCATCGCGGCTAACCCGGCGTCCTGCCGGGTTACCCACGGATTCAAGCCTGCGTTCGGCCATCGTGGTTAACGGGCGCCTAAGATCAAGATCAAAAGCAAGAGCACGGCGGCCTAGTAGCCGACCTGAGTGGTTGAAGCAAAAGCAGAGCAGAAGCAGAGCACCATCCTATCTGGCTGATGTAATGAGATCCCAATGTGGGAGCGAGTTCGGCTGTCAGCACTGCAGTGCTCTGCTTTTCTGTGGGAGCTGGCTTGCCTGCGATGCAAGCACCTCGGTGTGTCAGGCATAACCAGCCGATGCCATCGCAGGCAAGCCAGCTCCCACATTAGATTGAGTTCAGTTTCAAATATCAGGTCGGCTGTCAGGCCGCCTCGGTTTTGCTTTTGATTTAACCACTCAGGTCGGCTACTAGGCCGCCGTGCTCTTGCTTTTGATCTTGATCTTAGGCGCCCCGTTAAACCACGCTGGCCGGAGTGAGGGCACACCGAAGCGTGAGCGAGGTGCCGAGTGGTGGGGCAAGAGCCCTTTTGGTTACTTTTGGGGCTCTTTTCCAAAAGTGACCCGCCGTAAGAGCGGAACCCTACGCAGCCGTTGCCCAAATAACGGATATGTACCCCGCGCGCCCGCGACAACCAAAGAATCCAACCCATAAAAAGATGTGTAGATACCTATGCTGCGATGGGGGACTGTCAGTTGAAGGATGTGCAGTTGACCCACCGCTATCGCAGGCAAGCCAGCGCCCACATTTTTTGACCGCGTCAGGCCTTGATGAAGGTTTCGTGCAAATGGCGCCACAACAGCGCGCCGCTCGCCTGCTTTTCAAACACCACGGTGGCGCGGCGATCGGTTTGCGTGCCGCTGTCGTCAACCTGATGTTCGCGGTAAGTCACCGTCGCGCCGCGTGCATGTCGGTCAATACCGGCTATTTCGCTCAAGGTGATCTTCAACCCCGGGCGCATGCCGCCCAAACGTGTGAACAGCGCTTTAACGCCGGCTGCATTCACCCTCGTCCCCGTGGCGGGCGCGACCATGCTGAATTCAGGTGAGAACCGCGCAAGCAAGGTTTCCAGAGTTTCCTGGGGCGCAACGCCGGCAAACCATTGTTCGATCTCGACGTGGGTCTGGATCACTTCCTCAAAAAAATCGCTGTAATCAATCATTGCTGGGACTCGCTGGCAGGGTGAAGCAGTGTGCGTACCCTGGACGCATCCAGGCGCAACACGGCAAAAAGGGGCAACAATGTCAGGGCTGCGGCCATCGTGAAGGTTATGGCAAAGGAATCCAAGGCCGACAACAACGCACTGAGGGCGGCAGCGCCCAGGCAGAAGCTGACTTGCCGATTGATGTTCCACAGGGCGCTGGCATGGCCCATGCGCTCGGCGGGTATGTCGAGAAACGCCAGGGTCTGTGCGGTGCTGCTGCACAGGCTGCCGCCCAGGCCCATCAACGTATAGGCCAGAATAATCAAGGCCGGTTCGGGTTTTGTCAGCAGCAGAATGCCGACACATTGCAGGGCCATGCCCGCCAGTAGCAAGGGTTTGGGGCCGCTGCGGTTGAACAGTTTTTTGCTCAGGAAAATCGCCAGCGCCGACGCCAGCGCCCACGGCAACATCAGCGCGCCGGTGCGTGTGGCGTCGTAGCCCAGGCCGCGCAGGTAGAGGATGGCGATCAGGCTGGTGCCGATAAATACGCCGGGGATGAACAGATAGACCAGCATCGCCACGCGCAGCATCGGGCTGCGGATCTGTTTGAAAATACTGTCCAGGGCCAAGGCCGGGCGCACCGTTGCCGGCGCGTCAGGTTTTATCCACAGCAGTGCCAGCAGCAGCGTGAGCAACGCCAGTGGTAGGTTGGCGTAGAAGATCCGGCGCCATGACACGGTGTCGACGATCAGCCCGCCCAACGCCGGGGACAGCGCCGGTACCAGCAGGGCTACCGACATCACCCGCGCCGTGAGTTGGCTGCGTTCTGCCGCCGGGTAATGCCGGTAAGCCATGGCTTGCCCCACGGGAATCAGCAAACCACCGCCCAAGCCTTGCAGCGCGCGCCAGCCAATCAACGTTTCGATTGAACCCGCCTGGCCGACCATCACCGAAGCCCCCGCGAATAACAGCAGGCTCGCCGCGATCAGCGTGCGTTCACCCAGTATCGCCGCCAGCCACACACTCAAGGGGATGATCACGGTCAGCCCCAGCATGTAGGCGTTGCTGATCCAGGCCAGTTGCGTCACTGAGGCATGCAGCTCGCGGGCGATGTCCGGGTAGGCGACCGTGGCGACAAACATGTTCACCAGGTCCAGGGCGAAGCCGAGTAAGAAGATCCAGGCGACTTTCGAGCGGTAGGTCATGAACGCGATCCTGCGAGTGAAGCGGGCAGGGTAGGCCGCCTGCAGGGTTTGGGATACGCCGGTTTGCCTGTTAGTTTGTCAAAAATATTTTGACAAAGGAGGGCGCGGCCGATGGTCAGCCTGGACCGATTCGACACCTTCAAGGCTGTAGTAGAAGCCGGTTCGCTCACCGCTGCGGCGGATATGCTGGGCCAGACCCGCGCCGTGGTCAGCTTCAACCTCAAGCGCCTGGAAGCGGAACTGGGTGTCACTTTGCTGACCCGCAACACCCGCCAATTGGCGCTGACCGATGCCGGCGAACGCTTCTACCTGCGTTGCACGCGCATGCTCGAAGAAGCGCGCCTGGCGGTGGAAGAAGCGCGCTCCGAACACGCCCAGCTCAAAGGCACGCTGCGCATCACCACCACCGTGGAATACGCGCTGGCCGTGGTCGCCCCGGCGGTGGAAGCCTTCCGCCGCTTGCACCCGGATCTGAACATTCACTTATCCACATCCTCCACCCACGCCGATTTGATCTCGGAACGCTTTGACGTGGCGATTCGGTTGGGCCGCCTGCTGGACTCCAACCACCGCGCAGTGCAGTTGTCGACCTTCGAAGTGTTTGCGGTGTCGGCGCCCGAGTTTGCCGGGGTGCAAACGTTGGATGAGTTGGAGCAGGTGCCCAAACTGGGCCATGGCCGTTTAACCGAACTGAGCGTGACCGACCCGGCCGGTGGCGAGCATCAATACCGCCCCGGCCCTACGGCGCTGGTGGCCGACAGCGCCGCCGTGCTTCAAGCGTTCGCCGTGCGCGGCCACGGCGTGGCGGTGCTGCCGCAGTGGCTGGTGCAGGAGGATCTGGACGCGGGGCGGCTGGTGCGGTTACTGGCCGACCATCGCTTTGCGCCGCAGGGGATCTACGCGATGTACCCGGACACCCGGCATTTACCGCTGAAGGTGCGGGCGTTTATTGATTTTATGAAGGGTTAGAGTGAACCCGTCAGCCCAAAGCGCTTCTTCAACACCGTCTCCAGCAATGCCTTGGGCAACAAGGCTGCCATCAACGGCAGCGCGCGGCTGCCATTGCCCGCACGCAGCAGCCGTGGCGGCGTGGGCTGTTGCACAGCCTTCAACACCTGCGCCGCGAATTGCTCGGCTGAGGTCGGGTTGTTCTGCGAGGCCTGGGAGCGCGCGCGAATGCCTTCGCGCAACGGCCACCAGGGCGATTTTTCGTTGATCAACAGCTCAGCCTGGGCTCCGGCGTTTTTCGCGAAACGCGTATCGATGGCCCCCGGCTGTACTTCCAATACCCGCACACCAAACGGTGCCAGCTCCATGCGCAAGGCATCGCTCAATGCGTGCACCGCCGCTTTCGACGCGCAATAAGCCCCGGCAAACGGCGTGACCAGCACCCCGGAAACGCTGCCGATATTCACCACCAGGCCTTTGCTGCGCCGCAGCGCCGCAAACAGCGCCTGGGTGACGCCGACGATGGAAAACACATTGGTCTCGAACTGGCGCTGCATCGCCTCGGTGCCGCCGTCGAGCAGCGGGCCCATGGCGCCGTAGCCGGCGTTGTTGATCAACACATCCAGCTCGCCCCACTGCTCGGCCAGGTGCTGCAAGGCGGCGCTGTCGTTGACGTCCAGCTTCACCGCGTTGAAGCCGGCGGCGGCGAGGGCGGCGACGTCGTCTTCGCGGCGCGCGCTGGCCCACACGTCGAAGCCTGCGGACTTGAACGCATCAGCCAGGGCGCGGCCAATGCCGCTGGAGCAACCAGTGATCAGTACGTTGGGCATGGATCAATCCTTTGTCAGTCCGAGAAGCTGCCTTGCAGGTGCTCGGCGCGAAATTCCAGGGTTTGCGGGCGGTAGCCAGGGCGCAGCGGTGGCGTCGGCAGGCAGTCGTCCCAAGTAGCGCCGGCCTGCAGCTCGCCTGGGCCGCGGTAGCGTGGTGCAGTGTAGACGTTGTCGGCCAGGTTGACCGAGTCGCCTGGCGCATAAGCCGCGACGCGCCAGCGCAGCTCGGTCAGCGGTACGTCGTTGCCGTTATTCAGGATCAGTTTAAGTGGGCGATCAGCCGGGCATTCCTGCGGTGCATAGCTGATGCGCAGTTCCAGGCGCGACAGTTGTGAGGCTTCGCGGTTGTCCAGCCACACCACCCAAATCGCCACAAAACCCAGGCCGACGGCGGCGGCAAGGGATACCGGCAAGGCCTTGGCGGGGTAGCGTAGCAGCAGGATCAGCCAGGTGATGATCAGAAGAACGCCGAAGAACATGGGGGCAGCCTCGCGAATGGATGAACCATCCTACCCGTCGTCGGGCGCGGTTGCCTATGTACATGTCCCAGGAGGAAGGGGAATGAACGGACTTTACGCAAGTGTGCCTACAAGGGCATCAGGTGCTGGCTGATAGTGCCAGGGTACTTCGTCTTACATTTGCGAGGGAACCGTCACGCATTGAACCGTCACTTATCTGGCGACCTACAGGGAGCGTAGCGATGACATCCATTCCTCCAATTAAGGCTCTTTTATGCTGCAATCCACTCAAAATTCGTCTCGCCTTATCACCCCGCACGCTCACGACGATTCAAACGAAATCGAAGCCCCCCTTGCCAATAATTTACACAGGCTGGCGCCTTCTCCACCTGTTTTGACCTACGCGCCTGGGGGCATTCCTCTACCCACTTCCCCCGCAATACCACCGGTCAAGGTGCAGTACCCTCAACTGGTCAGTCAATTCAATGTCAGCAATCAGGAAGCATTCAACTATCAGCACCGCAACCTAACCCATGACATGCAACGTTTGCACAGTCAGCAACCGAAATTTCAAGATTTCCTGAACCAGCAACTGGCCCAAATGTTGGCGGGCCGGCCGAACCTGAAGCCAGAAGACCTGACCTTCGAGCAACGGACCACACTGCGCGATGGCAGCGTGAAAACGCTGTCTTCGGAACCGCTGCTGGACGCCTTGAACCGAAAGGTTGCGGCACGCCTGGCCAGTCCTGACAAGAAGGTCGAAGACGACAGCGCTGTGCGTTCCGATGTATTCGCCCCAAGCACGGCTACCTATACGAGGGCCTCAGTCGCAACGAAATTCTCGCTGGATGAGCTTGCCCAGCGCGTTGTCACGCAATTTGCGCAGGCCCTTCAGGCATTTTGGACAACCCCCCGCCCGACGTTGCGAGATCCCGACGTTGTGGAATCTCCTCAAAACCATGTGTTGACCTTGCACAAGCAGCAACTGTCGACCCTGGCCGCGTTGCGCGTTAGCGATGGAACAATGAGCAATGCGAGCAAGCGATTGATCGACGTCGCGCTGCAATACCCAATGCTGGCCGAACGGGAACAAGCCTTTCCTAATGGTGCACGCCCTGGTGTCTACCCGCTGACCATCGATGACGGTACTGAGCGGGGTGCGTTGATGGCGGGCAGCTTCCTCATCACCAGCACCGATGGTTCCCACGCTACGCCACCCACCTGGACGAACGGGCGGACCCTGCCACTCGATGATGCTAATGGGCCGGTCGTACTCTACACCCCCGGCGAAGGGCTCGAAGAGTTCGCGACCCCAGCTCAGGCACGCCAGGCGGTTGCACAGCGCATTGATGCGGGCGGAGCCAGTGCTGAACTGTTGCTGCAAACGCTGCCATTGTCGTTGCAAAACAGGCCGGAGCCCCCTTCTGGTAACGATGTGACGTTGAGCGCTGAACCCTTGACGGGGGATGTGCTGGCGGAGGGGATACCCTGGATGCTCAAGCGCCAGCAAGAGGAAGTCAAAGTGGCTTTTGCCCGACTAGCGGACGATCCAAAGGCATTGCAGACAGTCGATGATGCCGCTGACTGGTCGTACTTGCTCAGTGGCGATAATGCCATGGCGGCGCGGGATGAAAAGCTGGCCGATAAGTTGGCGCCTGAGTGGCTGAAAAACCTGAACCCTGCGCAAAACGAACTGTTTGATGTCCTGGAGCTTTCCGAGGCAAACAGCAGGCGTGCACTGACACCGTTGCTTGAAAAAATTCCGCCCTTGGGCGTCTTTTCCCGAGATCAGATGAACAAAGCCATCAAAACGCTGTACCCCTCCGCGCAGGTGGATGCGGACAAGCTAATGGTGCAGGTGCAAGTCAGGTCTAATCTTCACGGTGGCGGGTCCAGTAGTTCTAATACGGTCAGTGTCCGAAACCACGAAGTGTCGCTGACGGATCTGGCGCTGAAAAACCCCAGCGAATTTCCGGAGCTCCAGAGAGGTCGTTTCGCCCAAGCCGTTTACAAACTGCCGCTGATCGATATTCACGGCCAGCCCATCCTGGGAGATGACGGTAAGCAGGTGGTCCTGGAGGACTCGCAGCTCAGGGGGGTGGTCAATACCGTTGATGTGGGAGGCGCGTATACCCAACTGCTTAAAAAGGAGTTGGCTACGGACGCCGAGTCGGGGGCTGCAGGCGAGCTGCGTAAAGCGTGGAAAGCCAACGTGAGCGACAGTTTGGATAAAGAGGCGTTTGTCTCTGCACTCAACCCGGACACCTATAAGGCACAGGCTACCCAAGACACCAGCAGCAAACGGGGGGCGCAGTGGCTTGCGGCTGTTCTTGATTATCCTGACCCGGCCAACCGACCTCAGGTTGATGGAAAAAACATTGTCGCCAATACCCTTGTCCAACGTGGTTTGCCGGTTCAGGGCGTCATGGTAATTGGCAATACCACTGACCCGCAGTTGGTGCTGCACACGCCAGATGCACCCGACGGTATTTCTATTCGCGAAGTGGCCGATATGAGTGCCCTGAATGCCTTGATGGATAAAAAAGAGTGGAAGCTCTACACCGCGAGTAGAAAAACACCGGTTAGTAAAGATGATGTGGTTAAGGCGGGCAGGGCAGTCAAGGAATACGCGCTCGATGTGACTAAAAGCCCAGGCCGCACCGTTGGTGCGCTCGTCAATATACTCAAATTGACGAAAGATCCCATCACACTCACGCCCATTAATGGCAATTTTCAGGATGAACTGTACAAGCAGAAAGTAGCGTTGGTCATCGACCAAGCGGACCACCAATCCGTCAGCAGCGCAGAGGTCGCGGCTCAATCGAAAACCAACAAAGCCTTGTTTGGCGTTGAAGTGGCCTTGATCTTTATGGACTTGTTGCCAGTTATTGGCAAAGGCGTGTCTATGGGCGTTCGCTTAGGCAAGGCCGGCGTGACGGCTTTGCGCGCCGGTACTCGAATCCTGCCGAGGCTGATCAAAAACCCGGGCGTGGCGCGTGCGCTCTATTCTGATTTTTCCGTGACCGCATCGGGTATCCCCACCCTTCGTGCCGCACCGTTGCGGCCGGTATTCAAAAACCCGGTGGTCCTGCAGCCCTCTACAGGCATCGTCCCGACGCCCAAGACGACTGCGGGCCCACAGCTCGACCTGAGCGCCGTCGCCGTGTCGGATGACGTCATCAAAGGCCGCCCTTTGCGGCCAGACGGCACCTACAACGTCGGCGACAATTGGTACGTGCGCTTTACCGACAAAACCATGGTTGAAAGGGTGTACCAGATTGATTCGGCCTTCCATGCACGGGATCAACGCGTTGCCATCGTAGACCCCAGCCTGCCCTTGACTACGCCAAAAATTTATAGAATACAGGCGTTTTTGCAGGGCGCCGGAAACGGTCAATGGCGATCGAGCCAATTGCCGGGAGGCGCTCCCAATCCTACGGTGACGTCCCAAGGGACCAAACGTGCGGCGGGCCAGGGCAGTTCTTCAGGCAGCTCCGGCTCCAGTAGCGCGGCAAACGGTCAACCTGCCTTTAAGCGGCCTAATGTGCCTGAAAGTTTTCCGGGCGAAAAGGCGCTGATGGAACCACCCGTCAAAGGGAAAAATATTTTTTATCACTACACCAGCCGTAAGGCGCATGACACGATCAACGTCGATTACATGCTTTCTTCGTCAGGTAAGGACTTCAGAGGTGTTGATCTGCCCCGAGGCCGGGGCAGGCATTACTTTACGGACCTGGCGCCAGGAGATATGCCGACCAAGCAGATTTCACAGACCATTTTTGGACAACGTAAACATGGCAATGCCTTGGATAAAATGTCGCACTACTATGAAATCAATACGTCAGGGTTAAACGTGATTCAAACCCCTGATAACCCGCATATTTTCTATGTGGATGTACCGCACTCCATCCCTTTGAAGTACAGGGGCGGTCCTGATCGTGACCCCGTCAGTCGCATTATTAGTAGTGGTCTAACGCGCTTAAAAATATGAGCCTATAGCACTGGCCGGTATTGGGTGGGGCCAATCATGGCCTCGCAGTCAGCGTAAACAGAAAGAAAAAGCCCCCACCCAACCCACTGCGGATAGGGGACGCAATGGGCTGGGTGAGGGCTTCTTTTACGACTGTTTTACTGCGCGATAGTTTTCACCGACACGCCACGCTCAACTGGCGTGGAGCGGCCGTAGATATCTTCGAACCGCTCGATATCGTCTTCGCCCAAGTAGCTGCCCGATTGCACTTCGATGATCTCCAGCGGAATCTTGCCTGGATTGCGCAGGCGGTGCACCGAGGCGATCGGGATGTAGGTGGACTGGTTCTCGCAGAGCAGGAACACGTTCTCGTCACAGGTGACTTCGGCCGTGCCGCTGACCACGATCCAGTGTTCGGCGCGGTGGTGGTGCATTTGCAGTGACAGGCACGCGCCCGGTTTTACCGAGATGTGCTTGACCTGGAACCGCCCGCCCATGTCCACCGAGTCGTAGGAACCCCATGGGCGATAGACTTCGCAGTGGTTCTGGGTTTCGCTGCGGCCCTGCTCGTTGAGGGTGCTGACCATCTGCTTGACGCCCTGGACCTTGTCCTTGTGGGCAATCATCATCGCGTCCTTGGTTTCCACCACCACGATGTTGTCCAGGCCGATCACCGAGACCAGCTTGCCGTTGCCGTGGATCATGCAGTTGCGGCTGTCCTGGATCACCACGTCGCCTTTGCTGACGTTGCCGTTGGCGTCTTTGTCGTTAACCGCCCACAACGAAGCCCAGCAACCCACGTCGCTCCAACCCGCACTCAGCGGCACCACGCAGGCGCGCTGGGTTTTTTCCATCACGGCGTAGTCGATGGAATTGTCCGGGCAGCAGGCGAAGGTGGCTTCGTCGAAGGTCACGGTGTCGGCGGTCTGCTCGCTGCGTTCCAGGGTCAGCAGGCACGTGTCGTAGATGTCCGGATCGTGCTTTTTCAGCTCTTCGAGGAAGCGGCTGGCACGGAACAGGAACATGCCGCTGTTCCAGAAGTAACCGCCGCTTTTAACGAACTCGACGGCGCGTTTTTCATCGGGCTTTTCCACGAACTGCTGTACGCGGCTCACGCCTTCGGGCAGCAGCGAATCGTTGGTGGACTTGATGTAGCCATAACCGGTTTCCGGACGGGTTGCTGGCACGCCGAACAGCACCATCTCGCCACGCTCGGCCGCCACGGTGGCCAGGGCCAGGGCGCGCTGTAGGGCTTTCTGGTCGTCGAGCACGTGGTCGGCCGGCAGCACCAGCATCAGTTCGTCGCGGCCTTCGTTGACCAGCATCATCGCGGTCAGGGCCACGGCCGGTGCGGTGTTGCGCCCGAACGGTTCCATCAGGATGCGCTGGCACTCAAGCTTACGCGTGCTCAGTTGCTCATTAACGATAAAACGGTGGTCCTTGTTGCAGACCACGATTGGGGAGTCCATGCCTTCGAACACCAGGCGCTCCAGGGTTTGCTGGAACAGCGTGTGCTCACCGGTCAGGGCCAGGAATTGCTTCGGGAACTGTTTACGGGAAAGCGGCCAAAGACGTGAGCCGCTACCACCGGAAAGGATTACTGGGATCATGGATGTTTCTCCTTGAATCGATTTGGGTCAGAGCCTGTGGGAGCGGGCTTGCTCGCGAAGGCATCACCTCGGTGTCACTGATGCACTGAGGTGTCAGCATCGCGGGCAAGCCCGGCTCCTACAGGGGGAGCGTCAATTTCAAAAGCTAATCAGCGGGTCGACACTGGGCGCTTGACCCAGACTGGCGAAATGCTCGAACCAGAACCGGTCACATACAGCACCGCCGCTTCACCACGTTCCAACGCAACCGGCTTCACATCACCGACTTTCTTGTCGCCGTCATACAACGCCAGGCTCACCTTCACCGGGTTGATTTCACGCTCGCCACGGCCTTTGGCGGCCACCGACTTGACCACGTCGGTCTTGCCGTCGGCGGTTTTCAGGGTCAGGGCCTTGTCGCTGAGGTTCTGCACGCGTACCAGGGATTTCTGCTTGTTCTTGAACGGCGGTTCTTCGATCAGTTGCGGCTGGCCGCTGCCACTGTTGACCAGGGTGTAGTAGTGGTCGGCGGCGAGTTTGACCGGCACGGTCTGGCTGCCGACCTTGGCGCTGTAGTCGCCGCCGGGCATGAAGCTGAAGTCACTGCTGGCCAGTGGCGCAACGTCGCTCAGGTTGGTCGCGCCGACGGTGGCGCTCACTTCTTGGTTGGATGCGTTGTAGACACGTACGAAGCTTGAGCCTTTCGGTGCGACAGGGCCGTACAAGGCAGCGTCACCGGCGAAGGCGGACAGGGATACCAAGCTCATACCGGCAGCCAGGGCCAGAGTCTTAGCGAGATGACGCGCAGTAGTAGTGAAAGTCATGTGAGTTACCTCTCTTTCAGTTTTGCGCCCGGTCGGGCGTCTCGGATTTTTGGTGTTTAGCGGGTGTATTCAGTGCCATGTTCTGTTGGCGCGAACCGGCTTTTTTAAGCTGCGCAACCCACTGCGGGTCGGCGTCACCGATTTCGTTGTTGACGGGCAGATAACGTTCAGGAAACTCCCAGATCAGCACCTGTGGCGGGCTGTTCTTGAAGTCGTCGCTTTTCAGGTAGCTGAGCATCGGCAGAATCGGGCCGTGGCCGTCTTCGGAGTAGTTGATGACATCGCTGTGCAAGGCTTGCTTGAGCGCGCCGACGAAGTTCCAGTTAGGGTTGGCGCTGTAGCTGGTGCCGACCAGTGCCACCGGGGTTTCGCTGTTGCTGAACAGCGCGTCGTCGCCTTTGTTTTCAGCCAAATGCGTCACGCGTTTTTGCAGCGGTTCTTTGGGCGGCATCAGGTTTTCAAACAGCGGGTCCAGCGGCAGGAACAGACGCAGGTCGCCTTTGTGCGGTTCGGTCTTTTCAGCTTCGGTGACAAAGCGCTGTGGCTCGCCACTGAGCGGAGTCTTTTCACTAATCACCTTGGCCAATTGCTTGGCAGCGATTTCGGCGCCGTCCGGCGTCCAGTGGGTGTCGGTACGCAGGAACACTTGCTGGCCGCCCAGCTTGGCCTGTTGCAGGGGCCCAAGCAGGTCAGGGGCGATGATCTTGTCGGCGGCGACACGGGCGTGGAAGTCCTGGTACAGGTTGGCGTGGATGCTCGCTGGTTTCACTTCGCCCAAGTGTTCTGGGTACAAGCGCACCTTGGCCGGCACAATCGCCATCACCAATTGAATGCCCTGGGCCTTGAGTTTCTGGCGTACGCCTTCGACCAGCGCGTAGTTGCCCTCAAGGTTCTGGTCTTCATTGACGGCGGGGTTGAACTCCTCGTCGCTGTACAGCCAGTGATCGCGGCCCAGCACCACGCCAGGGCGGCCTTCGTTGAACAGCTTGTAGTCCAGCGCCGCCCACAGGTTGGTGCCGATACGCTTGATCGGGAACTGGTCGTCGTAGTGGGTCTCGACGGCCTTGGTCCAGCGGCCGTTGAGCACCGTCGCGTCGGCATTGGTGCTGAAGCCGAAGAAGCTGCGCATCGACCAGGCGCCCAGGGCCAGCAGCACCAGTAGGAACAGCGCGATATAGAGGACGCGGAATGAACGGGTCATGGTCGGCTCCCTCAGAATTGGAAGTAAAGGAACGGCGAGAAGCTCTGCGCCGACAGTTTCAAGATCGATGCCACAAACAGCAGCAGTACCGCAGCGCGCATGGCGTAGCGTGGCCAGTCAGCGGTCCAGTAAGCCGGTTGCACGGCGGCGTCCTGGCCGACGGTGAAACCTGGCTGGTGGATGCTGTCCGGGTTGTCACCCGGCACGGCCTTGATCAGGCTCGGGTCGGCCGGCTTCGCTTTCTCGGCAGGGCGGTTGGTGTAGAAGTCGCGCAGGCCGAAGAACGCCAGCGTTGCGTACGCCACCACCAGGGTTGCCACTTGCAGGCCAGTGAGGTTGGCGCGGTTGAGCTCCGACAGTGACCACTCGCCAAAGCTGAACATCGCACCGTACATACGGCCGGCGACGTGCAGGTTCTCCGAGCGGAAGATCACCCAGCCCATCACCACCAGCAGGAAGGTGAAGGCCCAGCGCACCACGTTGAAACTGCGCGGCGCGGTGTTGAGGCCGATGGCTTTTTCAATCGCCAGCCACATGCCGTGCCAGGCGCCCCACACGATGTAGGTGATGTTCGCACCGTGCCACAGGCCACCGAGCAGCATGGTCAGGAACAGGTTGCGGTAGGTGGTCAGCGTGCCTTTACGGTTGCCGCCCAGGGTGATGTACAGGTAGTCACGCAGCCAGGTCGACAAGCTGATGTGCCAGCGGCGCCAGAACTCGGTGATCGACTGGCTGATGTACGGCTGTTTGAAGTTTTCCATGAAGCGGAAACCCATCATCAAGCCCAAACCAATGGCCATGTCGCTGTAGCCGGAGAAGTCGAAGTACAGCTGCGCGGTGTAGGCCAGCGCGCCGAGCCACGCATCGCCCGTGGTCGGATTTTGCAGGGCAAAGCAATGGTCGGCCACCACCGCCAGGGTGTCGGCGATGAAGACTTTCTTGATGAAACCCTGCATGAACCGCGTGCAGCCCTCGGAGAATTTGTCGAGGGTGTGCGTGCGGTTGTTGAACTGGTCGGCCAGGTCGCGAAAGCGCAACACGGGGCCGGCAATCAAGTGCGGGAAGATCGCCACGAACGCCGCAAAGTCGATGAGGTTACGGGTGGCCGGGGTGTCGCCGCGGTACACGTCGATGATGTAGCTGATGGACTCGAAGATGTAGAACGAGATCCCGATCGGCAACAGCACGTGAGTGAGAATGAACGGCTCCAGGCCCGCCGACTTCATCATCACGTTGATGCTGTCGACGCCGAAGTTGGCGTACTTGAAGTAGCCGAGGATGCACAGGTCGACTGCCACGCCGAGCAGCAGCCAGCGTTGAGCCGGCTTGGTGCGCACGCCGGCCGCACCGACCTTGAGGCCGATCCAGTAATTCCACAGCGTGACGGCGGCGAACAGCGCCAGGAAGTCCACTCGCCACCAGGCGTAGAACACATAGCTGGCCAGTAGCAGCAGCAGGTTGCGATAGCGTTGCCCGCTCCAGTAATACAAGCCGAGAAAGATCGGCAAGAACAGAAACAGGAACACATTGGACGAGAAAACCATCCCGATCTCTCCATGTTTAACAGACAGTCAAGGGCCAACGGCCCCCCCAAACCCCCCATCAAATTCGGGAGGGTGTACACGTTTCAGTGTGGGAGCTGGCTTGTGTGGGAGCCGGGCTTGCCCGCGATGGGATCAACTCGATTTGTCTGAATCACCGAGGTGTCTGCATCGCAGGCAAGCCAGCTCCCACATAAAGCCAGCGCCCACTTTTGGACCGAGTCCAGGTGTGGGAGCTGTGTATCAGTTGCCTTTGTTGCCTTTTTCATGCGTCGGGTCGTAGACCTTGGTCAGGTCACCGCCCAGCCGGAAGGTCTTGAACGGCTGCATGCCGTGCTTGCGCTCGATCACATCCGGGGCGCAGGTGTAGAGGGTGCAGAAGGGCTCAAGCCAGGCGAATTTCATGTCCTCCTTGAGGTCCTTCATGTCCTGCTCTTTACCGTTCTTCTTCTCGAAGATCTCCGGGTCTTTGACCCCGGCCAGCACTTTGTCGCCCAGGCGTTTCAACGCGCCGTTGTTTTCCTGGCGCAGATCCACACCGTTGACCAAGGCAAAACTGGCGATCATCGACAGCGGCGGCAGTGCGTAGTTGTGGTACGACAAAGCCCGTTGCTGGCGCTTCAATTCATTCGGCAAAAAGCCCTGGTCATCGACCTGGTTGGCGCCGACCTTGTATTCCTTCACCGCCCAATCAAACAGGTCACGGCGGTTGACGGCGACGGACGTGGCCATCACCGACCAGGCGGCCCAGTAGGAGTGGTTGTTGGTTTTTTCCAGCGGCAGGTTGTCCCAATCGCTGACGACCTGATCGGCCATTTTGCTGAACCAGGCTTCGATCAACTGCGATTCCTGCTGGTGGTTGGCCAGCGGGTGCGAGTCGGAGAACTTCAGTCGCACATAGGCCGAAGCCATGCTGCCCAGCGCCCATTTGCGCATGGACTTACCGGTGTGGTTGAAGTCCTTGGACATCAACGCATCCGCCTTGGCCCAGCTCGTAAGCCAATTGAGCGTGCATTCCAGCTGCTGCGGGCGACCGTCGCGCATGAACTGCATCACGCGCTTGCTGGTGTCTTTTTCCAGCTTGGTGATGTCGGCGGTGCTGTCGCGAAAGGCTTTTTCGGATTGCACATTCAGGGTGGAACGGGCTTTGTCCGAACCTTCGTACTTGCTGCGAAATTGCAGCGAGCCGGTGTACGGCGCCGGCATGGCGTCGCAGTCATTTTTGAAGTCGCCGGTCTTGAACGCTTCGATCGGTGCGAAGTAGCCCTGAGGCGGACGCAGCGGGGCGGCGGCGTTGGCTGCGCCGGCGAAGATCGCCAGGCCCAGCAACGATGGAATCAATAACTTCTGCATAGGTAACCTCATTGCGCGCTTATTTCACGGCCTTGAAGCGGTCTGTTGACCGCTGGCCGGGAATACGTTGCGTGTGCAAATTTTCGCTTCGACTTTCTGCGCGGCAGCGCCCGCTTCGGGGCCTTGTACTTCCACGGCCAGCAAGTTCTGCGAGGCCCAGTCTTCATCGGTGCGCAGTTCAAAGGCGAAACGCCCGTCTGTGTCGGATGTTTCGGGTTTCTCGATCTTGATGTCCTCGTGGCGCCCGTTCATGTACCAGAGGGTGGCTTGCAGGGTTTTCACCGACGGGTCGGCGAAGCGGATATCAACCTGATGGTTGGCGTTGCGCAGGTCTTTGTTCGAACTGTTAACCAGCAATTCGTTCTTGCCGGGTTTCAACGTCGTGCTGGCGGTCATCTGCGCAGTCTTGCCTTCGCAGCCGTTGTCGAGCAGCGACATCATCTGGCGGTAGATGGTCTCCTGGTCGAGGCGATACAGCGGCGAGAACTCCCAGATCAGAATCTTTGGCGGGGTTTTCTGGAATTCTTCGCTGCCCAGGTACTGGATCATCGAACCTTCGAGGCCACCGCCAGGAAAGGCGACGTTGAGGATGTCGGCACCGATTTCCTGTTCGAGGAAACCGGCGAAGTTGTAGTTCTTGCCACTGTGGCTGGTGCCCACCAGGGTGATCTGCGGGTTGCCCGAATCGCTGAACAGGTCGCCGTCGCCCGCTTCGCCCTTGGGCTCGGTGGTGAACTGGTCCATGTACTGGATCGCGTAGCTGGTGCCGCACAGTTGCCCGGCCATGTTGTGCAGGGTGCCGGTCTTGCCCATGCGGCCCGAGCGCTTGGTCTCGAATTCGCGCTTGGGAATCTCGGCGTACTCGGGCATGGCACGCACTTTGGCACCGACGATTTTCGCCGTGCGCTGGGCACCGTATGGCGTCCAGTGTTGGTCGCCACGGAAGTAGAAATCGTGGGCCGGCAGTTCATCCGGCAGTTGCTCATTGGTGAGCGGCGACAGGTCCGGCACCACGTAACCCATCTTGGCGAAACGGCCGAGCATGGTCTTGTAGTTGCCCAGCGCCTTGTCGAAATCGAACTTGGCTTTCTCGTCGGGGTTGAGCTTGTTGCGGTTTACCAGGCCACGGGTCGGCTGGTACACCACCACCAGCTCCACGCCCTTGGCCTTGAACGCATCGTGCAGCTGTTGCATGCGTTTGTAGCCGGCGGGGCTGGTGTCGAATTCGGTGCGCAGGTCTTCCTGGGTACGGAACAGCCAGTCGCCCTGGGCTTGCACCAGAGTGGTGAAGTTCTGCTGGTAACGCGTGGTGTAGTTTTTCGCGTCGTGGGCAGCCGGGCACAGGCTGCAGCACGGTTCGGCAGTGAAGGTCGGCGCCTTGATTTCGTCGGCGCGTACGCCTTGGCTGGCCGCCAGCAGGCCGAGGGTCAGACCCGAGAGGCTCAGCAGTTTGATCATGTGTGGGTGCATAAGGGTCATCCTCAGTCCTGCATTTCGGTCTGGCGTTCGACAGGGTCGATCAGCACGGCTTTCTGTTGGCGCACCAACAGGTCGAGAATTTCTTCCTGCCGATCACCCAGCACGCCGTTGAAGCTGATGCCGCTGGATTTGGTCGGCGCCAGCATCGACACGCGATACAGTTCGACACTCAATGGCGAATCGATCGACAGCGGCCCGCTGCCGTTACCGGCAAGCTCACCGCCAACCACGATCAGCGAGACCTTGGCGTCGAACGGGTCGAGGGCGATGTCGCGGTCGGTGTCGGTCAAATCCTTGATGTGGCCGTACACGCCGGTCAGGCCGTTGGCCATCGAGGTGTTTTCGTACAGGCGAATGTTCACGCTGTTACGGATGCGAATGCCGTGGCGACGGTTGGCGATCACTTTGTTGCCCCACAGCAGGTTGTCGCCGCTCTCATAGAGCGTGATGCCGTCGGTGTGGTTGCGGTAAATCTCGTTGTCGGCGATCAGGTTGTTCACGCTGTTACGGTCGATCACTAGGCCCGAGAGCTTGTTGTCGTAGCTGCGGTTGTTGAAGATAAAGCTGTCGTTCACTTCCCGGGAAATGATGATGCCGTGCTTCTTCTTGGTGCCGTAGACGGTGTTGTCGGCGATGATCAGGCCGTGGGAACGGTCGTGCGGGTCAATGCCGTAGACGATGTTGTCTTTGTAGGTATTGCCCTTGAGCACAAAACCTGTGGTTTCGTAGCAGTAGAAGCCGTACCACATGTCCGAGAACTCGGAATCGATGATCCAACCGGTCGGCTCAGGGCGCTTGAGCACCTTGGCCATGTTCGGCGTGTACTGGGAAATACTCACCCCGTACGACTTACTGTTGGCATAGCCGAAGCTGGCCATCTTGCTGTTGGCGACGTAGGTCTCGGTACCGCCCCAGGCCAGCAGGAACGGGCGGAATTCCTTGGGCGACTGGAACAGCGCCGGGCCATTGGTTTTTTCGTTCCAGCCGGTGATCTTGGTGTCACGCACAAACAGCTGGCCGTCGTTGATCAGGAACGAGCCGGCTTGTTGTGACAGGCGCAACTCCTGAGTCTTCTTGTCGATTTCGAGGATGCCCTTGCGCCCGACCACGATCGGCAACTTGGCCAGGAACACACCCGGCGAGGTTTCGCTGAGGTACTGCTTGGGCACTTTGCCGAGCAGGTCCTTGAGGTTCATGTAGCCGTCGTCGACAAAGATCGCCTGGGGAATGCCGTGCTGGCGAACCACCCATTCGGCCATCTTGTTGTCGCCGCCGATGAAGTCCTTGAGGGCGTCTTCCTGCATCATGCGTCGGATGCTGACTTTGCCCGTCTTGCTTCTGACGATCTTCTTTTCCATCGCTGCGGCGGTGTAGCCCGACAGGTCCGGCAGGGCCGGTTTAGCCATTTCCAGCGGCGCGGTTGGCGGGCTGGAAATGGTGTAGGTCTTGGCCTGTTGCAGTTCTTTGGCGATGGTCGGCGCCTTCACCGCCGCACCGTCGGCAAAGGCCGAAGTGCTGGCCAGCAGCATGGCTGCGACCAGCAGGCTGACCGAGCCTTTGAGGGCTTGAGGGTTCATTGCGCAGGCTCCCATCAGAATTTCCAGATCACGTCGACAAACGCGCGGTGCATGTACGAGTCGACCTGGCTGCCATAGGCATCACCCGGCTTGAACACACCCGCCCGGAAGCGCACCAGGGCCGACGGTTCGTCGATCGACTGGCTCAGCGCGGCCGGCAGCAGGCCTTTCTTGAAGTACTTGGTGACTACCACGTCCATCTCCTGGCCCAAGTCTTTCTTGCCGTCTTCAAGCGGCAGGGAAGTGCTGGACAGGATCGCGCCGGTCACGTCGTCGGTGTTGTTCTGCACGGCATCGATACCGTTGCTGCCCACCGGCTTGTTGCCGTCGACGCGCCAGAACTTGTGATAGACCAGGCTGGCGTCATAGTCCTCGCGCAGTTGCCAGGAACCGAACAGGCTCATGGACTGCACGTTGTTCATCTCGCCGCGAAACGCTTCGCCGAAGCGGTGCACGCGGGACTGGGTGCCGGTCCAGTTCGAACGGTTGCTCTGCAGGCCGTTCTGCTCGTAGTTGGCACTCGCACGCGAATAAGCCGCGCCGACTTGCCACTGCGGATCCAGACGCAGGCGGATACCCAGGTCGGTAGCCCAGCCACTCACGTCATCGCTGCGCTTGGCTTCTGTCGGACGTGAGCCGTCGGCGTTCAAGGCGTTGACCGTGTTGCGGTCGCCTCTCATGCCGGTGACGCTGGCCCAGTAATTGACCGTGTTGGTGTTGCGCCAGTTGTAGGCGTCGCTGTTGGCTTCGATGCCGAGCCAGGTCAGGTCGCCGTTTTCGCGTTTGTCCAACGAGTCGGTGGCCACGCCCGGTTCCGGGTAGTCGAGCTTGCCGTCGTCATGGGTGTGGTGGGCGCGCAGGCCGATCCACTGGCCGGGCGTCCACTGGTAGGCGGCGTCGGCGTAGAGGTGCTGGCGGTCCTTGTCCTTGGGCGACAGCTCCTTGAGGTCGGTGCGGTATTCGCTGAAGCGTTCGGCAACGCCGACATTGGCCTTGAGCAGGGTGGTGTCGAAGGTCCAGTTCAGCGCTTCGATATTGGTGTCGCGCCATTGGCCGTCGTCATTGCGCAGGCGTTGGCGACCCAGCTTGAGCAGCTCGCCCGGGTAAGGCGTGAAACCGCTGTAGCCGACCCAGAACTCGCGCATGGCCAGGTAGTTTTTCTTGGACTTGCGGTCGTTGTTGGTGGTTTGCTGATTTTCGTCATCGGCCGATTGTTGCAGGGGGTCGGTCTCGATGATGTCGCTCGACACGACCGCCTGGCCCATGGCGTAGGCGCTCCACGCGCCACTTTCGCCGTAGACCCACGGGCGCAGGTCGAGGCCGATACCGTTGACGTCGCCGCCTTTCTGGGTACCGAGGTCGCGGTCATCTTCGGACTGCGCGGTGGCTTTGACTTCCAGGCCGAAGTTCTTGGCTTCGGTCAGCGCGGCCAGGGTCGGGCACGACCACAGCAGGGCGAAGGTCAGGCCGATGCCGGCCTTGACGAATGGGTTGAGCTTCATAGGGATTCCTCGCCGTCTTCTTCTTGCAGGGCGTGCAGTTGCAGCGTGCTCTGGGCCAGGGTGCCGCGTGTCGCCAGCTCCTGTTGCACCAGGCGTTGGCCTTCGGCGCGTTGCTCTGGCGTGAGCGGGGCTTCGAGCTGCGTGGCCAAGTCATTGGCCTCTGGCGTGTCCTGGGCTTTCGCCAACTGGCTGAAGACGTAGGCGTTCAATGGGTCGGGCTTGGTGCCCTTGCCTTGGGAAAACAATTGCGCGATGGCGAAGTCGGCGCTGTTCTGGCCGTTGCGCGCAGCGGTCAGCAAGTGGTCGAGGGCTTTTTGCGAGTAGACCTTGCCCAGGTAGCCACGGCGGTAGATCTGGCCGAGGTAGTAATCGGCGGCGACTTCCTTGCCCACGGCTTTTTCGAAATGCGCTTCGGCGGCCTTGGCGTCTGCCGGCACCCACTTGCCTTCGTAGTAGAGCTTGCCCAGCAATAGCTCGGCGCGCGGCTGGTCGGCGGCGCGGCCGTTGTCCAGGTATTTCATCATCTGGTCGACGTCGCCCAGTTCGGGGAAGTCGTAGAGCAGTTGCGCCAGGCTGACCCAGGAAGCGGGGTAGCCGGGGGCGATTTTTTCCAGCAGGGCTTGCGCGGTTTTTTCATCGGTCTTGCCCAGGGTCGCATCGCCCAAGACACGCGCAACGCTATCAACACGCTGGGCGGTGACGGTGCCACGGCTGTAGCCTGCTTCCATTTGCTTGAGCAGTTCGGCCTGTTTTTCCGGCTCGGCTTTTTTCTGGTAGACCGTGGCCAGCTCGACGTAGCAGATGTCGGTGGTGTTCAGCGCGGCCTTGCAGATGCGCTCTACATCATCCAAGTGCTGGTCGTAGGTGTCCTGGGTGCGATACAGCAGCACCTGGGCTAGACCTGCTTCCGGGTAACCCGCTGCTTGCCATTTGGTGATCTGCTGCTGGGCATTCACGTTGGGGAAGCTGTGCGGGTATTGCAGGTACAGCATGGCCAGCGGGATCAGGGTGTTGCCTTCGCCATTGGCAAAGGCTTTTTTCAGCAAACCTTCAGCCTCGTGCTGCTCGGCCTCGGTGGCACCCGGCTTGGCCACCAACAGGCGACCCAGGCGGGCTTGGGCCCGTGGCGAGGTATCGGCGGCCGCGCGGTAAGTGGCTTCGGCTTGGCGGATTTGCTCGGGGTCGCGGGTGGTCACCTGGATATCGGCCAGGCCTACTTGGGCCTCGCTGTAACCCAGGTCCGCCAGCTGCTGGTAGTTCTGCTGGGCGGTGACGGTGTCGCCACGCTTGAGGGCTTCGTTGGCCAGGCGCTGGTCGGGCAGGCCGGCGCAACCGGCCAAAGAAACTGCCAGTGCCAGCGCGCAGTAGGCTGCGGCGAAGTGCGATCTGCTCTGTGTGGGAGCTGGCTTGCCTGCGATGGGCTCACCTCGGTGCATCTGAAAAACCGAGTCGCCTGCATCGCGGGCAAGCCCGGCTCCCACATGGGTCAGTGCTGTTTTTGAAATAGGGTTCACAGGCATGTCCTCGCTTACAGACCGTGAGCCATGGCTTTATCGATCAGCCAGTTCAGCGATGGGCCACGGTCGCTGGTCACTTCTACCGGGCGGCCGGCGTAGGTGCTGTCCAGCGGGGCATCCGGCTTGATTTGCACGCGGATGTCGGAGGACAGGTCGGCGCTGTTCAGGCTGGTGCTGCTGACGATGGTGCCGGTGCGGATCTGTTCTTCGTCGGCGATCTGGAAGTTCACCTGTGTACCTGGGCGAACGTCGGCGAACTGGCGGTAGGTGAAGCGCGCTTCCACGTTGGCCAGGCTGCCGCGTGGCACCAGTTGGAAAATCACATCGCCCTTGCTGGCGTACTGGCCGTCGGCGACCAGTTGCTGGGCGACGATGCAATCGCATGGGGAGGTTAGGGTGCCGGTCATTTGCTTGCCGAACAGCTCTTCCACCTTGGCCGGTTGCAGCTGCTCTTCGTCCAGGTGGCCCTTGAGCACATCGAGCATGCTGGTGCTGAAGGTCGCCAGTGGTGCGCCTTTGGCGGCGACCGCGTCACCTTTGAGCAGGCTTTGCACGGTGCCGTCGCGCGGCATGGTCACGTTCATGCCGGGTACGCTGACGAGGCCAGCCTGGGCATGGCTGACGAAGTACATGCCGTACACCGATTTGAAGATGAAACCGAAGGCTGCCAGGCCGACGATGAAGATACCTGCGCTGAACACCACGGCGCGCAAGCGGCCCGCGGCGCTCATGTTGCTGCCGCCGTCCTTAACCTTGCGCGCCTTGGTGAAGTTGTCACGTTGCAGGGTCGCCAGCACGTCGCCCATGGTCACGATGTCGCCGGACAAGTGCGAGGTGATCAAGTGGCGCAGGGTGGAAATATCTTGGGCGTCGAGGTTCTGGAACTGGCAACCGGTACGGCCAGTCTGGCGGTCGTAGGAGCGAATCTGCAGCTCGACATCCATCGCCAGGCCGAGGTTATCGATGACGAATTGCAGGCGGCCTTTGTGCACTTCACCGACGGTCAACGGCTGGGTGGCGGTGAACGCCAGGCCGCCGGCAGACAGGTCGATCACCCGTGCTTCGGTCTGGGTGCGGTCGGTGTTGAAAAAGCGCAGCTTGGCCGGGATTTTGACCCGGGCATGTTGGCGCTGGGCTTCGGATTCGTGGACAACATTGGCGTTTACTTGGCTATTCATGGTGCTTTAGTTCCTAGTTAATTCAGGCTTGGCAGGGTCAGACCATCATCAGCAACACGGCGACGAAAATGCTGCCGGCGGAGAAGGTCATGGTCCGAGACGACCAGGTGTTGAACCAACGTTGAAAGCTGGCCAAATCGCGGGTCAGTTTGGTGTCCTGGCGGGTCCAGGACTGTTGATCAAGGCGGAAGAACACGTAGATCTTCACCAGCGCGCCCATGATCTGGTTGTAATAGAGAATCACCGGGTAAGCCGGGCCGATCTTGTGACCGGAGCACGACAGCAGCAGGGTCAGGATCAGGCGAGTGATGCCGATCCACAGCAGGTACGCGAGGATGAACGCGCCGCCGTATTTGAAGGTGGCGATGACGGCCACGGTCAGGCCGAGCAGCGAGGTCCACATCGACACGCGCTGATCGAACAGCACCACGCTGGTGAACAGGCCGAGCCGGCGCACACCCAGGCCCAGGGCACGGGAGTTCTGACGCAGGTTGTTGCCGTACCAGCGGAACATCAGCTTGCGGCTGGCTTTGATAAAGCTCTTTTCCGGCGGGTGTTCCACGGTATTGATCGCGGCATCCGGCACGTAGAAAGTGTCGTAACCCAGGCGCATCAGGCTGAACCAGCTGGACTTGTCATCACCGGTCAAGAACTTGAAGCGGCCCAGGCGCCAGTGTTGCAGCGAGTCGCTTTCCACATCGGCGATAAAGCCCGGGTCGGTGACCACGCTGGCACGGAACACCGACATGCGCCCGGTCATGGTCAGCACGCGTTTGGACAGGGCCATGGAGCACATGTTGATGTGACGCTGGGCGAAGCGCAGCTTGTGCCATTCGCTCATGATGTAGCCGCCGCGCACTTCGCAGAACTCGTTGGTGGTCAGGCCGCCGACATTGCCGAACAGTTGGAACCACGGCACGGTCTTGCGCACCACGCCTTCGGCGAGCACGGTGTCGCCATCGATCACCGCAACCACGGCACGGTCATCCGGCAGGTGGCGGGAGATGGCGCGGAAACCAAAGGCCAGGCCGTCGCGCTTACCGGTGCCGGCAATGCGCACGAAATCGAGCTTCACGTGTTCCGGTGGGTTCATGCGTTCCCACAGGCTTTTCACCAGCAGCTCATCGGACATTTCCACCAGCGAGCAGACCACGGTGGTGGGGAAGCCGCATTCGATGGCCTCGCGGATCACTGAGCCGTAGACCTGCGCGGTGGTCAGCGCGTCAATACGAAAACTGGTCACCATCAGGAACACATGGGAGGGGTCCGCCGACTTGCCCAGCTTGCGCACTTTACGGCGCAGGTGCGGGTAGACCACGTACAGGAACAGCATGCCGCGAAAGAAATGCGTAGCACCCATCGAGTAGCGCCAGATACCGACGGCGCCAATCAGGAAAATAAAATTCTTCGACTCGGAGTCGAACGTACTCGCCGGTAACAGCAGGGCGAGTCCCATCAGCAGGCTCAGAAAGAACAGCCAGCCGGCGGATTGGAGCAGTACGTGTTTTAACTTGGACATAAGCGTCATCCGAAGGTGAAGAAGGCTCCAGGCTGCAAGCGCTGGGGATGGGTACGCTTGCAGCCTGAAACTTGCCGTTGCTGTTACCAGCAAATGCCTTCGGTGCGGCCTGTCGTACTGGTAGCCTTGGACATGAAGCCCACCAGGTCGATGACTTGCTTGCCGTGCGGCGCGTTCTGCGCCAGGGCACGGAACTTCTCATCTCGGTTGCCGAGGATGATCACGTCGGAGTTGTTGATCACATCATCGAAGTCCGAGTTGAGCAGGGACGACACATGCGGGATCTTGCCTTCGATGTAGTCTTTGTTCGCGCCGTGGACACGGGCGTACTCGACGTTGCTGTCGTAGATGCTCAGGTCGAAACCCTTGCCGATCAGCATTTCCGCCAGCTCCACCAATGGGCTTTCGCGCAGGTCGTCGGTGCCGGCCTTGAAGCTCAGGCCCAACAGGGCGACTTTGCGTTTGTCGTGGCCGGCGACGATGTCGAAGGCGTTTTGCACCTGGGACTCGTTGCTGCGCATCAGCGAGTTGAGCAGCGGCGCTTCCACGTCCAAGGTGCTTGCGCGGTAGGTCAGGGCACGCACGTCTTTGGGCAGGCACGAGCCGCCGAACGCGAAGCCTGGGCGCATGTAGTACTGCGACAGGTTGAGGGTTTTATCCTGGCAGACCACTTCCATCACTTCGCGACCATCGACGCCGACGGCCTTGGCGATGTTGCCGATTTCGTTGGCGAAGGTGACTTTGGTGGCGTGCCACACGTTGCAGGTGTACTTGATCATTTCGGCAACGGCGATGTCCTTGCGGATGATCGGTGCGTCGAGTTCTTCGTACAGCGACTGCAAGACATCACCGGAGGCTTTGTCGAACTCGCCGATGACGGTCATCGGTGGCAGGTCGTAGTCGGCGATGGCGGTGGATTCACGCAGGAATTCCGGGTTGACCGCGACGCCGAAGTCGACGCCGGCTTTCTTGCCGGAGCAGTCTTCGAGGATCGGGATCACCACATTGGCCACGGTGCCTGGCAACACGGTGCTGCGCACTACGATGGTGTGGCGGGTGGCTTTGTCACGCAGGACAAAACCGATCTCGCGGCATACCGATTCGATGTAGTTGAGTTCCAGGTCGCCGTTTTTCTTGCTCGGCGTACCGACGCAAATCATCGACAGGTCGGTGTCGCGGATGGCCTCGGCGAAGTTGGTCGTGCCGCGCAGTCGGCCGGTTTCAATACCCTGGCTCAACAGTTCACCCAGACCCGGTTCAACGATTGGCGATTTGCCCGCATTGATCAGGTCAATCTTTTCCTTGGAGATGTCTACGCCGACCACTTCATGGCCACGGGCAGACAGGCAACCGGCACAGACTGCGCCAACGTAACCGAGACCAAATATGCTGATGCGCATCGCATTTACCTCTTTGTCATTGAAGACGATATTAATCATGCCAATTAGATGGCTGGAGTTCATGTTTGCAAGCGTCACTGATGCCGCGAAAGTTGGGCGAATAGACGCCGACTTACCGTGTGCAGGCATGTTAAATAACGAGTGACTAACGAGTGCACTCAAGTTGTGCGAAACGTGGCCTTGTTATTGGCACTTGCCCTGAAATGCAGCCAGCCTTCCTAGGGGAAGGGCTTGGCGCCAGCGCCGCAGGGCATCGATTGAGGCAATTAGCCTTTAAGTATCAATGCCTTGGGTTATCTCGCTGACCCATTAGGGGAAGCTGAGCCTTGGCCTTGTAGTTGCTGGCGATTCATCCTTATCGCCGCTATTAACTAATCGGTTGGTAATATGACTCCTGAGTCAAAGTTCAATATGACAACTTTGCTACTTCCGTTGGTCGGTCATGTAAGTCATCTCTTACAGCAACAGAGAATTTCGTTACCGGTGGTATGAGCAGTGCTTTGGGGTGAAGTTCCTAGCCGCTCATCCTGTTTCCGGAAATTTCTTGAAATATTAGAAAAGATGGCACTGGTACTATACTGATAGCACTTGCTATTTGGGCCAGTAGTTATAGGGAGTTGGTGCGACGGGATAGTTTTGTGCCACTAGTGTTTTAAAAAATGGGTGCCACTACGAAAAAAAAAGAGAAATGTCGAGTGAAAGATTCGTTAGGAATTCGTCAGTATGTTTTTTGGCGCCAAATAAATGACGATTACAGTTATCGAATGCGAACGAAAATGTGGGAGCTGGCTTGCCTGCGATGACGGAGTATCAGTCGACTTATCTCTGACTGAAACACCGTAATCGCAGGCAAGCTAGCTCCCACATTGGTTTTTTAGCGTCTGTGAGGCGGGTGCAGGGCCTTATTCCGGCGCGTGATCGCGTAGGAACACCAGGTTATCCGGCTTGGACTGCTCGGCATTGAAGCGATAACCCTGCACATCGAACTGCTTGAGCTTGGCTGGGTCGTTGATGCGCTCTTCGATCACAAAGCGGCTCATCATGCCCCGCGCTTTTTTGGCGTAGAAGCTGATGATCTTGTACTGGCCGTTCTTCAGGTCTTTGAACTCGGTGTTGATGATCCGCGCGTTCAGGGCCGTGCGTTTGACTGCCGAGAAGTACTCGTTGGAGGCCAGGTTGAGCAGTACGTCATCGCCTTGCTCGGCGAGGGCTTCGTTGAGCCACTCGCTGATGCGAGTGCCCCAGAAGGCGTAGAGGTCTTTGCCACGGGCATTGGGCAGTTTGGTGCCCATCTCGAGGCGGTACGGCATCATCAGGTCCAGCGGGCGCAGCAGACCGTACAGGCCGGAGAGCATGCGCAGGTGGTCCTGGGCGTAGGTGAAGTCGGCGTCACTGAAGGTTTCGGCGTTGAGGCCGGTGTAGACGTCACCCTTGAAGGCCAGCAGGGCCTGCTTGGCGTTCTCCGGTGTGAAAGCGGGGTTCCAGCTGCCGAAGCGCGCGGCGTTGAGGCCGCCGATCTTGTCGGAGACGTGCATCAGGTCGCTGATTTGGGCTGGGCTCAGTTCACGCAGTTGTTCGATCAGCTCCTGGGAGTGGTCGAGGTACTGCGGCTGGGTGAAGCGCGGGGTTACCGGCTTGGACTCGAAGTCGAGGGTTTTGGCGGGGGAAATCACCATCAGCATGAGGTTGGCTCCTGTAATCGTGGCGTGTAGCGTGGGCGGGATTCTAGGGGTTGGGGCGGTTTGACTCCACCTATGATGGCGATAGGCGCGATCCGCTATGATGGGCGGTGACTCTGGAGAGGGAGACCCTAGGTGCGAATCGCGCTTTTATTATCTGCTTGCCTGTTATGCCTGACCGCCAACGCGGCGCCGGTTGATGTAGCCAGCCTGGACCGCACCACCTGGCCAGAAAAACTCAGCAGCCCCGCGCTGTTCGACGTCGCCTCACGCGCCGAAATCCTGATGTTCGCCCACAGCTTGATCGCCAGCGAAGCCCAGGACGAAGCCGCACTCAAGCAACGCCTGGGCCTGAAGATCATCAACCTGGCGGCCATCGACGACCTGCGTCGCCAGCTCTGGCAGCGCCTGCTGGAAAACTACACCTTCGCCCAGCAAAGCTGCGAAGAAGACGCCTCATTCTGCTACCTGGTCGAAAGCATGGACGACCTGCGCGAGCAAGCCGGCAAATTCCAGGTCAGCGACAACTCTTTCTACATCGGCTGGGCTGGCCCCAGCCATAACTTCCACGAACGCTACCTGGACGAACTCCTGCGCAAAGCCGCACTGTTCCCACAGATCAGCAGCGAAATCGCCCGTTTCGGCGACCACGAACGCAATGGCGACGAATTCAACGACCGCCTGTTCTTGCTCACCTTCGACGGCGGCCCCGCGCCGGTCAGCGGCCATACCGACTGGCTCACCGACTACCTGCGCAAGCAGAAGATGGACGCCACCTTCTTCGCCCTCGGCAGCAGCCTGCAAACCCGCGTAGAACGCAGTTCCGCCGCCGATGTGCAGGCGCTCTACCAAGGCCAGTGCGTGGGCACCCAAGGTTGGCAATACCGTTCCCACAGCCATTGGGTCGACTGGCAAAGCTCGATCACCCGCAGTGCCGCGCTGGCGCAGAACCTGATGCCGGAAAACTACGTGCCGCTGTTCCGCCCGCCATACGGCCAGCGTCGCGCCGACAGCCAGGGCTTCTTCCAGTCGCAAGGTTTGCAGGTAGCGCTATGGGATATCGACTCCCAGGACGAGCCCGGCAAACTCAAGGCTGATGAGTCGGCGCAGCGGGTGCTGACACTGATGCTGTTGTGGCGCAAAGGCGTGATTGTGTTTCACGACACCCAGGACAAGGCGCGGGTCGCATTACCGATGTTGCTGCAGGCAACGGCGCAAAGTGGGCTGGGTTGGCAGGACTGCCGGGAGGCGTTTCGCTGAAAAAGCGCAAATGCCCGGCCCTGTTGGGGATGAGGCGTTTCGGGGGTGATTTTGTGCGACATTTCGATGCAGGCGGACTTCCGACTTTAACGGGGTGGCTGGCACTCGGCTAGTGCTATTCGTCATCCTGAAAAATAAACTTCAAAAAAGCGTCAAAGTGCTTTTTCCTGTCATGGTTTTTGCGGTATTACGAAGTCAGATCGCCGAAACCTGCAACACAGGTGGCGTCTTCCAAGACTCCTCATGTGGGCACTGCACTTGACGTCACTGCGGTGCAGTCGGTGGTCGAATCGAGGCGCAGCACCGCCCAGGTATTGCGTCGACTGGCTCCCACAAAGGTGACCGAGTATGGATGATCATGGACGTAACCCTTCTTCCGACCAGCCAATCCTTTATGTGCTTGATACCAACGTATTGATCCACGATCCAAACGCACTGCTTAATTTCGAAGAACACCACGTCGCCATCCCGATGATCGTGCTTGAGGAGCTCGATAAGCTCAAAAGCGGCCACCACAGCGTTGCCGCCGAATGCCGCCAGGCCATCCGCCTGATCGACAAGACCCTGGGTGAAGCTTCACCTGAGGACGTTGAAGTCGGCGTGCCGATCCAGCGTGGCAAAAGCGGGCCCAAGGGCTTGCTGTCGATTCTGATGAGCAAGCGCAGCGAGCCCAACAGCCTGCTGCCGGAAAACCTGAACGACAACAAAATCATCAACCAATTGATCGACCTGCACGCGCGTGACAAGGACCTGCGCCTGGTGCTGGTGACCAAAGACATCAATATGCGCCTCAAGGCACGAGCGTGTGGGATCGCTGCCGAGGACTACAGTACCGACCAACTGGTCGACGACGTGTCGATGCTGTCGCGGGGTTATCACACCGTGACCGGTTCCTTCTGGGACCTCGTCAGCAAGGTCGAAACCCGTCAGGACCATGGCCGCACCTGGCACCAGGTACAACTGATCGACAACCTGCCGGCCGTGCACATCAATGAATTCATCATCGACGAACAGGGGTTTGTGGGCTGGATCAAAGAGATCCAGGTCGACAAATTGCTGATCCTCGACCTGCATCAGGAACCCCTGTTGCACCAGGAAGCCTGGGGCCTGAAACCGCGCGACATCTATCAGAGCCTGGCGCTGTACGCGCTGCTCGACCCGGATATTCACCTGGTTAACCTGACTGGCGCCGCAGGCTCAGGGAAAACCATCCTCGCCCTGGCTGCTGCCATCGAACAGACCATGGTGACCAAGCGCTATCGCCGCATCATCGCCACCCGCAGCGTGCAGGGCCTGGACCAGGAGATCGGCTTCCTGCCCGGCACCGAAGCGGAAAAAATGGAGCCGTGGCTGGGGGCGATCACCGACAACCTCGAAGCCTTGCACATGGATGATGAAAACACCCATGGCAGCGTCGATTACATCCTCAGCAAAGTGCCGTTGCAGTTCAAATCCCTCAACTACATCCGAGGTCGCAGCTTCCAGCAAAGCCTGATTTTGATCGATGAATGCCAGAACCTCACGCCGCACCAGATGAAAACCATCATCACCCGTGCCGGCGCCGGTTCCAAAGTGGTGTGCTTGGGCAACCTGGCACAGATCGACACCCCTTACCTGTCCGCGACCAGCTCCGGGCTGACTTACCTGACGGAACGCTTCAAAGACTTCCCCAACGGCGTGCATATCGCGCTGCAAGGGGTACCTCGTTCGATACTCGCCGAGTACGCCGAGTCCCATCTGTAAAACACACTGATGTCGTAGTTGGTGGCTAAATGCCACGAACCACCCCGGATTTCTCGCGAAATCCGGGGTTTTTGTTGTGCGCGACATTTGTCTTCGTTAATGCGCCGTGGGTGCTTGTGGGGTTTGTAATTATTTTGTTACATTTTTTCGCGCCGCAAAAACAATAAGAACGCTGTGTGACCCCGTCGGAACACCACCTCATTGATTCGACGATGTTTTAAAAAACCTATGGGTTTTTCGCGTGACCCTGCCTATTACAAAAAGCCCGATACATCGCTCATTGACGACGCACATATCCAAAGGGAAAGGAATAATGGACGTAGCAGGTAATGGCTTCACTTTGTCTCAAAAAAGCAAGCGCGCTACAGGTTTCAAATCGATACCCCTCACGCCCATCGCACTCGGGCTGGCTTTATGGCTAAGCCAGGGGCCGATGGCCATGGCCGATGACGCCAGCCCCTACACCTCTCAAGTGTTGGATGCGGCGTTCAGGAAAGCCGTTGCATCGTTTGGCCCCGACACCGATGTCTACAAGAACCTGCGGTTTGCCTACGCCGATATCGTCGACCTCGCCGCCAAGGACTTTGCCGCCCAATCGGGCAAGTTCGATTCAGCCCTCAAGCAAAACTACGAGCTGCAGCCGGAAAACCTGACCATCGGCGCCATGCTTGGCGATACCAAACGGCCGCTGGACTATGCCTCGCGGCTGGATTACTACCGCAGCCGGCTCTTCAGCAACAACGGCCGCTACACCACTAATATTCTCGACTTCTCCAAAGCCATCATCGCCAACCTGCCGGCTGCCAAGCCCTACACCTACGTAGAGCCGGGCGTCAGCAGCAACCTCAACGGGCAACTCAACGCCGGCCAGTCCTGGGCCGCCGCCACCCGTGACTGGAGCGCCAACGCGCAAACCTGGAAAACCCCCGAAGCCCAGGTCAACTCCGGCCTGGACCGCACCAACGCGTATTACGCCTATGCCTTGGGCATGACCGGCAAGGGCGTGAACGTGGGCGTGCTGGACTCGGGCATCCTCACCGAACACTTCGAGTTCCAGGGCAAAAATGCCCAGGGCCAGGATCGCGTGCAGGCGGTGACGTCCACCGGCGAGTACTACGCCACCCATCCGCGTTACATCCACGACACGCCGGACGGGGAGTTTCAAAAAGGCGAGCATTTCAGTATTTCCGGTGAGTACGACCCGACCATCAACGACGGTCACGGTACGGAAATGTCCGGCGTGCTGGGCGCCAGCCGCAATGGCACCGGCATGCACGGCATCGCGTTTGACGCGAATATTTTTGTCGCCAATACCGGCGGCACCGACGACAACCGCTTCCAAGGCTCCAACGATCTGGACTACAACGCGTTCATGGCCAGCTACAACGCCCTGGCGGCGAAGAACGTGTCGATCGTCAACCAGAGTTGGGGGCAGAACTCGCGTAACGAGGTGGAAAACCACTTCGGCAATGTCGGCGACAGCGCGGCGGACAACGTGCGCGATATGAAGGCGGCCTATCGCCCGTTCTGGGACAAGGCCCACGCCGGGCAGAAAACCTGGATGGACGCCATGGCCGACGCCGCACGGCAAAACACCTTTATCCAGATCATTTCGGCGGGCAACGACAGCCACGGTGCCAACCCGGACACCAACGCCAACCTGCCGTTTTTCAAGCCGGATATCGAAGGCAAATTCCTCTCGATCACCGGCTACGACGAGACCAGCGCCCAGGTCTACAACCGCTGCGGCACCTCGAAGTGGTGGTGTGTGATGGGCGTTTCGGGCATTCCGTCGACCGGGCCTGAAGGCGAAATTATCCCCAATGCCAACGGCACCTCCGCCGCCGCGCCGAGCGTGTTCGGGGCCTTGGCGCTGGTGATTCAGCGCTTCCCCTACATGACCGCCAGCCAGGCTCGGGATGTGTTGCTGACCACCTCCAGCCTGCAAGCGCCGGATGGGCCGGACACGCCGGTGGGCACCCTGACCGGTGGCCGCACCTACGACAACCTGCAACCGGTGCACGATGTCGCGCCAGGCACGCCGCAAGTGCCGGGCGTGGTCAGCGGTTGGGGCTTGCCCAACCTGCAAAAAGCCATGCAGGGGCCAGGGCAGTTTCTCGGCTCAGTGGCAGTGGCTTTGCCCTCCGCCACACGCGATATTTGGGCCAACCCGATTTCCGACGAAGCCATTCGCGCCCGTCGTGTAGAAGACGCCACCGAGCAGGCCACCTGGGCGGCCACCCAGCAGCAAAAAGGCTGGCTGAACGGCTTGCCGGCCAATGCTTCGGCGGATGATCAGTTTGAATACGACATCGGCCACGCCCGGGAACAGGCGACGCTGGCACGCGGCAAGGATTTGCTCACCGGCACCACCTACGTCGGCAGCCTGGCCAAGTCCGGCGACGGCGAACTGGTGCTGGAAGGCCAGAACACCTACTCGGGCAGCACTTGGGTGCGCGGCGGCAAGCTGTCGGTAGATGGTTCGCTGACCTCTGCCGTGACCGTGGATGGCAGCGCCGTAGGCACACGCAATGCCGACAACGGCGTGATGACCACGCTGGGCGGCACGCTGGCCGGCAACGGCACGGTGGGTGCGTTGACGGTCAACACCGGTGGCCGCGTGGCACCGGGGCACTCGATCGGCACTCTGCACACCGGCGACGTGACCTTCAACCCGGGCTCTGTGTATGCCGTGGAAGTTGGCCCCAACGGGCAAAGCGACCAGATCCAGAGCAGCGGCGTCGCCACCCTCAACGGCGGTGTAGTGACCGTTTCCCTGGAAAACAGCCCCAACCTGTTGTCCGCCACTGAAGCCCGTAGCTTGCTGGGTCAGCCGTTCAATATCCTCAGCGCCAGCCAGGGCATCAATGGGCAGTTTACGGCGATCACGCCCAACTACCTGTTTATCGGCGCCCAACTGAACTACCAGCCGAATCAACTGAGCCTGGCGGTGGAGCGCAACCAGACGACCTTTGCCAGCATTGCGCAAACCCGCAACGAACGTGCCGTGGCGACGGCCGCCGAGGCGTTAGGCAGCGGCAGCCCGGTGTATGAAAGCCTTCTGGCGTCGGACTCGGCCGTCCAGGCGCGGGAGGCGTTCAAGCAACTCTCGGGGCAATTGCACTCGGACGTGGCGGCGGCGCAAATGGCTGACAGTCGCTACATCCGTGAAGCGGTCAACAGCCGCCTGCAACAGGCACAGGCGCTGGATTCCAGCGCGCAAATCGAGACCCGCGACAACGGTGGTTGGGTGCAGTTACTGGGCGGTCGCAATAACGTCAGTGGTGACAACAACGCCAGCGGTTATTCCTCGTCCACCAGCGGTGTGCTGCTGGGCCTGGACACCGAGGTCGGCGACGGTTGGCGTGTGGGCGCGGCTACCGGTTACACCCAAAGCCACCTCAACGGAGACGCTTTCGCCTCGGCCGATAGCGACAACTATCATCTGTCTGTTTACGGCGGTAAGCGTTTCGACGCGATTGCCTTGCGCCTGGGCGGCGCCACCACTTGGCACCGCATCGACAGCTCGCGGCGCGTGGCTTACGCCAACCAGTCGGACTACGACAAAGCCGACTACAGCGCGCGCACCGATCAAGTGTTTGCCGAGATCGGTTACACCCAGTGGAACCTGTTCGAACCCTTCGCCAACCTCACGTACCTGAACTACCAGAGCGATTCGTTCAAGGAGAAAGGCGGCGCCGCCGCCTTGCATGCCAGCAAGCAAAGCCAGGACGCCACGCTCTCGACCTTGGGCTTGCGCGCGCATACCCAAGTGCCGGTCAGCTCGACCTCGGCGGTCACGTTGCGCGGTGAGCTGGGCTGGGAGCATCAGTTTGGCGACACCGATCGTGACGCTTCGCTGAAGTTCGCCGGTAGCGACACCGCCTTTGCCGTCAACAGCGTGCCCGTGGCGCGTGACGGTGCGGTGATCAAGGCCAGCGCGGAAATGGCCTTGACCAAAGACACGCTGGTGTCCTTGAGCTACAGCGGTTTGCTCTCCAACCGGGGTAACAACAACGGGATCAATGCCGGGTTTACCTTCCGCTTCTAATCCCGGCGCTGTTGTTATAAAGGGCACAGGTATCTACGCAACTCTTTGTGTTGCTTTAAGCCTGTGGGGGGGTAGATTGAGTACATATCCGTTGCTGCGGTAACGGCGGCTATTGGTTCCGCCCTTACGGCGGGTCACTTTGGAAAAGAGCCCCAAAAGTAACCAAAGGGCTCTTGCCCCACCACTCGGTGCCTCGCCTAGGCTCGGCATGCCCTCACTCCGGCTTGAATCCGTGGGCCGCCGCCATGGGCCATCCTTGGCCCATCGCGGCTAACCCGGCGTCTTGCCGGGTTACCCACGGATTCAAGCCTGCGTTCGGCCATCGTGGTTTAACGGGGCGCCTCAGATCAAGATCAAGATCAAAAGCAAGAGCACGGCGGCCTGGTAGCCGACCTGAGTGGTAGAAGCAAAAGCAAGGCAAAAGCAGAGCAGAAGCAGAGCACCACCCTATCTAGCTGATGTAATGAGATCCCAATGTGGGGCGGGCTTGCTCGCGAAGGCGGTGTGTCAGTCAGCTCATGTGTAACTGCCACACCGCCTTCGCAAGCAAGCCCGCTCCCACAATTTTGACCGAGTTCGACTGCCAGACCGCAGTGCTCTGCTTTTCTGTGGGAGCTGGCTTGCCTGCGATGCAGACACCTCGGTGTATCAGGCATAACCAGTTGATGCCATCGCAGGCAAGCCAGCTCCCACATTAGATTGAGTTCAGTTTCAGAGATCAGGTCGGCTGTCAGGCCGCCTCGGTTTTGCTTTTGATTTAACCACTCAGGTCGGCTACTAGGCCGCCGTGCTGATCTTAGGCGCCCCGTTAAACCACGCTGGCCGAACGCGGCAGGACGCTTTAAACCGGCAGGACGCCGGTTTAACCGCGATGGGCCAAGCCCCCGGTTAAACCACGCTGGCCAACTTTGGGGCTCTTTTTCGCGTACCCGCAAAGTTTTGATCGCGCACCAAATAACATTCACCCGGATCCGCCGGTTTCCCGCGATGAGCCGCGGGGCCAGCGGGATAAACAGCCTGCGCAAAATTGACCCACGGGTTTACAATTGCCGCTGAGCGGAACCCCTGTGCTGAGCATCCGATTCCCAAGGTCGCGCCCTATGGTCGCACCGACAAAGCCGTGCGTTCGCGAAGCCGTGGTTACCTCGGGTGCGCATGCTTTTTCCGTCGACGGCGCCCCCGCCGTATTTGCTACCAATAGCAGTGTTACCCAAATAACCTGATCCCGATATGCCACCCATGCTCACCCGCGAAAACCAAAGAACTCAACCCGGAACCATGCCAAAAAGATGCGTAGATACGATGCTATAAAGGGCGCACTACGCCCCGTTTATTCATGGGATAAACAGCCTGCGCAAAATTGACCCACGGGTTTACGCCTTGCCGCTCCTGATCAGGAGTATCCCTGTGCTGACTCATCTCGATTCCCAACGTATTGTTTTGCGCGCATATGGTCGACGTCACCGACAAAGCCGAGATGGAAGGTGATTTCCGCACGGTTGATGCGGTGCGCCAGGCGCGGGTGCGCATGCTGCCTCGAACGAACCCCTGAAAATGATTGTCGAAACTCGATGAACCGGTGCAAGCCGACTTTTGGTTACTTTTGGGGCTCTTTTCCAAAAGTGACCCGCCGTAAGGGCGGAACCAATAGCAGCCGTTACCCAAATAACGGATATGTACCCAGCGCCCCCGCGAAAACCAAAGAACTCAACCCGAAAAAAAGATGTGTAGATACCGATGCTATAAAGGGCGCACTACGCCCCTTTATTCATGGGATAAACAGCCTGCGCAAAATTGACCCACGGGTTTACAATTGCCGCTCCTGATCAGGAGTATCCCTGTGCTGACTCATCTCGATTCCCAAGGTCGCGCCCATATGGTCGACGTCACCGACAAAGCCGTGACGTTCCGCGAAGCCGTGGCCGAAGCGCGGGTGCGCATGCTGCCCGACACCCTGAAAATGATTGTCGACGGCGCCCACCCCAAGGGCGACGTATTTGCCGTGGCCCGTATTGCCGGGATCCAGGCGGCCAAAAAAACCAGTGACCTGATCCCGCTGTGCCACCCGCTGATGCTCACCGGCGTCAAGGTCGAGCTGCGCGCCGATGGTGTGGACGCTGTGCATATCCTCGCGCGCTGCAAACTCAGCGGCCAGACCGGCGTGGAGATGGAAGCCCTCACCGCCGCCAGCGTCGCGGCGCTGACGATCTACGACATGTGCAAGGCCGTGGACCGTGGCATGACCATCGAAAGTATTCGCCTGCTGGAAAAGCTCGGCGGTAAAAGCGGGCATTTCAAGGCGGACCAGGCATGAGCATCAACGTATTGTTTTTTGCGCGCTACGCCGAGGCGGTGGGCTTTGACTCGCTGGAGATGGAAGGTGATTTCGCCACGGTTGATGCGGTGCGCCAGGCGCTGGCGGCAGACCCTGAGTTTGCAGTGCTCAACGAACCCAGCTTGATGTGCGCGCGCAACGAGGAGCTGTGTGGCCTCGATGAACCGGTGCAAGCAGGCGATGAAGTCGCGTTTTTTCCGCCCGTGACCGGAGGCTGATCATGGCGATTCGCGTACAGGCCGAGGCATTTGATCCAGGCTTCGAGGTCAACGCGATGCACGCGGCGAATGTTGGCGTGGGCGCGGTGGTGAGTTTTGTCGGCTATGTGCGCGACTTCAATGATGGGCGCGATGTGTCGGGGATGTTCCTTGAGCACTACCCCGGCATGACCGAAAAAGCCCTGGCTAAGATCGCCGTGGAGGCCGAGCAACGCTGGCCGTTGCTCAAGCTGGAAGTGCTGCACCGTATCGGCGCACTTGAGCCGGGCGAGCCGATTGTGTTCGTGGCCGCCGCCAGTGCGCATCGCCAGGCCGCGTTTGATGCCTGCGCATTTGTGATGGACTACCTGAAGACCCGCGCGCCGTTCTGGAAGAAAGAAAACACCCCGGAAGGCCCGCGCTGGGTGGAAGGGCGGGGCAGCGATCACGCGGCGGCGGATCGCTGGAAATAAGCCTGATGCAAAACCAAATGTGGGCGCTGGTCAGCTCCCACATTTTTTACCGCATTTGAGCCTTAAGGGCGCTTGCGCTCCACAGCCCGCAGCAAGTGCGTCGGCGGCGTTTCGCAGCTGATCTTGCGGCCCAGCAACGTCTCGATGGACGGCAACTGGTACGAGTCATCTTCACCGGCAAAGCTGATCGACACACCCGCAGCGCCTGCACGGCCGGTACGGCCAATGCGGTGCACGTAGTCGTCCGGCACTTCCGGCAGGGTGAAGTTGATCACGTGGCTGATGCCGTCGATGTGAATCCCGCGCCCGGCCACGTCGGTGGCCACCAGCACGCGAATCTTGCCTTCGCGAAAGCCTTCCAGGGTCTTGATGCGCTTGTGCTGCGGCACATCGCCCGACAGTTGCGCGGCGTTGACGCCATCACGCACCAGGCGTTCTTCGATGCGGCGCACTTCGTCCTTGCGGTTGGCAAACACCATGACGCGCTCCCAACCGTTGTCGTTGATCAGGTTGTAAAGCAGCTTGTACTTGTCGGCACCGGCCACGGCGTAGATGTGCTGTTCGACGTTTTCGCTGGCGACGTTCAGCGCTTCGATCTCGACGATGGACGGGTCGGTGGTCCACTGCTTGGCGAGGTTCATCACGTCTTCGGTAAAGGTCGCGGAGAACAGCAGGGTCTGGCGCTCGTTTTTCGGCGGGGTCTGGCGAATGATCTGGCGTACTTGCGGGATGAAGCCCATGTCGAGCATGCGGTCGGCTTCGTCCAGCACCATCACTTCGACCATGTCCAGGTGCACGTCGCCGCGCTGGTTGAAGTCGAGCAGGCGGCCAGGGGTGGCGACCAGGATGTCGCAGTGACGGGCTTCAAGGTGCTTGAGCTGCTTGTCGAAGTCCATGCCGCCCACGAACGTCATGACGTTGAGGCCGGTGTACTTGGTCAGGTCGGCGGCGTCCTTGGCGATCTGCACCACCAGTTCGCGGGTCGGGGCGATGATCAGTGCGCGCGGCTCACCCATGTAGCGCTCTTTGGGCGGCGGCGTCTGCAGCAACTGGGTGATGATCGAGATCAGGAACGCGGCGGTCTTGCCGGTGCCGGTTTGGGCGCGGCCAATGGCGTCTTTGCCCGCCAGGGTGAAGCCCAGCACTTGCGCCTGGATCGGTGTGCAGTACGGGAAACCCAGGTCCTGGATGGCGTGCATCAGTTCCGGGGCCAGCTTGAAATCGTGGAAGCGGGTTTTACCTTCCAGGGGCTCGACGGCGAAGTCTTCGAGCTTCCATGGCGTCACGGGCGGTTTGGGTGCACGTTCGCGGCGCGGTGCTTTGGGCGCAGGTGCAGGCTCGGCTTCAGCGGCTTTTACCGGTTCAGTCGGTGTCACCGGTGGCTTCTTCGGCGCGGCGACAGGTGCGGTCCGTTCTGGCTGTTGACCGTCGTTGCGGTTGCCGGGCTTGGGGGCAGGAGCACTGGGAACAGGCGCGAGCGGCTCAGCCTCGCTTTTGCCGAACATCTTCTTAAGTGCTTTGAGCACGGTGATCTCATTAATTGGTTAAGGAATGTACGCCGGCCAGTGTAATGCAAGAATCGGGCGCGGCGTAGTGCGTTGGTCATACGGCTACATAATGTATGGATTTCAGCCCAGCCGGGCGCTCAACCAGGTGCCGATATCGCGTATCTCTTCAGGTAACACTTCGTGGCCCATTGGGTATTCCTGCCATGTCACGGTGACACCACGGCTCTTCAAATGCTCGTAGGCGCTGCGGCCCATGGCGTTCTGCACCACGTCATCGTACTGGCCGTGCAGGCACAAGGTCGGAATACGCTGCTGGCTGGCGGAAATTTCCAGCTCGTCACCGAAGGTCGGCGCATAGGTGGAGAGGGCGATAACGCCACCCAGTGGTCCCTGCCATTTCAGGAAGGCGGTGTGGAAGACCACGGCGCCACCTTGGGAAAATCCAGCGAGGAAAATTCGCGAGGCGTCTATTCCGGTCCTCTTCTGCTCTTCGATCAAGTCCGTGAGCATTTTGGCGGACACTTCCAGCTCTTCCAGGCTGATCGAGCGGGCCGGGCTCATGGCCTTGATGTCGTACCAGCTGGGCATCTCGTAACCGCCATTGATGGTCACCGGACGCGTCGGCGCCTGGGGCAATACAAAGCGTGTGGACTGCAAGGTTTCCTGTAGCGCCTCGGCCACCGGCAGGAAGTCGTAGCGATCGGCACCCAGGCCATGCAACCAGATGACGCAGGCGTCTGCGGGCTTGGCGGGCTGAAGAATCAAGGGTTCGGTCATGTCTGCTCCATATATGTGCGTGCGCTCCGATAGGGTGCGTCGGAACGGTGCGCGACAGGTTGATCTGTTAAGAGAATGTCGCAAGGGTGAAAGTTTTTCTATTGACCATGGGCTGAAACGGCTCAGCCATCACTCTGGTACGGGCCTTGCTATGTGTAGGTCGATGTCAGAACTATCCCATGACGGTAACACTATCAGTGACTGCCGCTTGTGGGATAGCCACTGGAATTACCGCGACAACTTCATGCCGCTTGACCCCAAAAAAAGCCAACACGGGTTGATATCGCCTCATAAGGGTGCGCTGAGGTTGGAGCTCCGACACAACAAGAGCAAAACTGGAGGTTTGAATGAAGGTATTGAAATCCACCCTGGCCATTGTGACCGCGGCCGCTGTACTGGGTGTCAGTGGTTTTGCCCAAGCCGGCGCCACCCTGGACGCCGTGCAGAAGAAAGGCTTCGTGCAATGTGGCGTGAGTGACGGCCTGCCGGGTTTCTCGGTGCCGGATGCCAGCGGCAAGATCCTTGGGATCGATGCTGACGTTTGCCGCGCTGTGGCCGCTGCCGTTTTCGGTGATGCGACCAAGGTCAAGTTCAGCCAGTTGAATGCCAAGGAGCGTTTCACCGCGCTTCAATCCGGCGAAGTCGACATCCTGTCGCGTAACACCACCATGACCAGCTCTCGCGATTCGGGCATGGGCCTGAAATTCCCAGGCTTCATTACCTACTACGACGGCATTGGCTTCCTGGTTAACAACAAACTGGGCGTAAAAAGTGCTAAGGAACTGGACGGTGCAACCATCTGCATCCAGGCCGGTACCACCACTGAGTTGAACGTCTCTGACTTCTTCCGCGCCAACAACCTCAAATACACCCCGATCACCTTCGACACCTCTGATGAAAGCGCCAAGTCGCTGGAGTCGGGCCGTTGCGACGTGCTGACCTCCGACAAGTCCCAACTGTTCGCCCAGCGCAGCAAGTTGGCCTCGCCGAAAGACTACGTGGTGCTGCCGGAAACCATTTCCAAAGAACCACTGGGCCCAGTCGTGCGTAACGGCGACGACGAGTGGCTGGCCATCGTGCGCTGGGTTGGCTACGCCATGCTCAACGCTGAAGAAGCCGGTATCACCTCGAAAAACGTTGAAGCTGAAGCCAAGTCCACCAAAAACCCGGACGTTGCGCGTCTGCTCGGTGCTGACGGCGAGTACGGCAAAGACCTGAAAGTGAAAAAAGACTGGGTTGTACAGATCGTCAAGCAAGTCGGTAACTACGGTGAAGTGTTCGAGCGCAACCTGGGCAAGAGCACCCCGCTGGAAATCGACCGTGGCCTGAACGCGCTGTGGAACAACGGCGGCATTCAATACGCACCACCTGTGCGCTGATCGCTGATGGTTCTATCACCCGGTGGGCCAACCGCCGGGTGATGTTCTGTTCCATTATTTCCGGGGCACTTCATGCAAAATCAAATCGGCGCACCAAAGCAGAAGCTCAGCTTCAGCGATCCCAAAGTGCGTGCGTGGCTTTTCCAGATCATCACGATTGTGGCGGTGGTCTCGCTGGGCTGGTACCTCTTCAACAATACGCAAACCAACCTTCAGCACCGGGGCATTACCTCGGGTTTCGACTTTCTTGAACGCAGTGCCGGCTTCGGCATTGCTCAGCACCTGATCGACTACACCGAATCGGACACCTACGCCCGCGTCTTTGTGATCGGACTGCTCAACACCTTGCTGGTGACCGTGATCGGCGTGGTCCTGGCGACGTTGCTGGGTTTCGTCATCGGTGTGGCGCGTCTGTCGCCGAACTGGATGATCAACAAACTGGCGACGGTGTATGTGGAGGTGTTCCGCAACATTCCGCCGCTGCTGCAGATTCTGTTCTGGTATTTCGCGGTGTTCCTGACCATGCCGGGGCCGCGTGCCAGCCATAATTTCGGTGACACGTTCTTTGTCAGCAGCCGTGGCCTGAACATGCCGGCTGCATTGGCGGCTGACGGCTTCTGGCCGTTTGTGGTCAGTGTGGTCATCGCCATCGTGGCAATCGTGCTGATGACGCGTTGGGCCAACAAGCGCTTTGAAGCGACCGGGGTGCCGTTCCACAAGTTCTGGGCTGGCCTGGCATTGCTCATCGTGATCCCGGCGTTGTGCGCCTTGATGTTCGGCGCGCCGCTGCACTGGGAAATGCCCAAGCTGCAAGGTTTCAACTTTGTCGGCGGCTGGGTATTGATCCCTGAACTGCTGGCGTTGACCCTCGCGCTTACTGTCTATACGGCAGCGTTTATTGCCGAGATCGTGCGTTCGGGCATCAAGTCCGTCAGCCACGGCCAGACCGAAGCCGCGCGCTCCCTGGGCCTGCGCCCTGGGCCGACGCTGCGCAAGGTCATCATCCCGCAGGCCCTGCGGGTGATCATTCCGCCGCTGACCAGCCAATACCTGAACCTGGCGAAAAACTCGTCGTTGGCCGCCGGTATCGGTTACCCGGAAATGGTGTCGCTGTTTGCCGGTACGGTGCTCAACCAGACCGGGCAGGCGATCGAGGTTATTGCCATCACCATGAGCGTGTACCTGGCGATCAGCATCAGCATTTCCCTGCTGATGAATTGGTACAACAAGCGCATTGCGCTGATCGAGCGGTGAGGAAACACACATGAGTTCGCATACGTTCAAACCTGATATGCCACCGCCGAGCAAAGTCTTCGGGCCGATCGCATGGATGCGCGCCAACCTGTTTTCCAGCTGGCTCAACACCCTGCTGACGCTGTTGGCGTTTTACCTGATCTACCTGATTGTGCCGCCGATCCTGCACTGGGCCATCCTCGACGCCAACTGGGTCGGGACCACACGCGCTGATTGCACCAAAGAGGGCGCCTGCTGGGTGTTTATCCAACAGCGCTTCGGGCAGTTCATGTACGGCTACTACCCGGGCGATCTGCGCTGGCGCGTGGACCTGACCGTGTGGCTGGCCATCGTCGGCGTGGCGCCGTTGTTCATCTCGCGTTTTCAACGCAAGGCGATCTACGGCCTGAGCTTTCTGGTGCTGTACCCGATCATTGCCTACTTCCTGCTGCACGGCGGCATCTTCGGCCTGACCAACGTGGCCACCAGCCAATGGGGCGGCCTGATGCTGACCCTGGTCATCGCCACGGTCGGCATTGCCGGCGCGTTGCCGTTGGGCATTGTGCTGGCGTTGGGGCGGCGCTCGAACATGCCGGCGATTCGAGTGGTCTGCGTGACCTTCATCGAATTCTGGCGCGGCGTGCCGTTGATCACCGTGCTGTTCATGTCGTCGGTGATGCTGCCGTTGTTCCTGCCCGAAGGCATGGGCATCGACAAACTGCTGCGCGCGTTGATCGGCGTGATCCTGTTCCAGTCGGCCTACGTGGCTGAAGTGGTGCGCGGTGGCTTGCAGGCGATTCCCAAGGGGCAGTACGAAGCGGCCGCGGCGATGGGCTTGGGTTACTGGCGCAGCATGGGCCTGGTGATTCTGCCGCAAGCCTTGAAGCTGGTGATCCCGGGCATCGTCAACACGTTTATTGCGCTGTTCAAGGACACCAGCCTTGTGATCATCATCGGCCTGTTCGACCTGCTCAACAGCGTCAAACAAGCCGCCGCCGACCCGAAATGGTTGGGCATGGCCACTGAAGGCTACGTGTTCGCCGCCCTGGTGTTCTGGATTTTCTGTTTTGGTATGTCGCGCTATTCCATTCATTTGGAACACAAGCTCGACACAGGCCACAAGCGTTAGGAGTTGTTGTTATGAGCGAAGCGATCAAACAGCCTGTGAGCCCTGAAGGCATTATCCAGATGCAGGGCGTCAACAAGTGGTACGGCCAGTTCCACGTGTTGAAAGACATCAACCTCAACGTCAAGCAGGGCGAGCGTATCGTGCTGTGCGGCCCGTCGGGTTCGGGCAAGTCCACCACCATCCGCTGCCTCAACCGCTTGGAAGAGCACCAGCAAGGCCGCATCGTGGTCGATGGCGTGGAACTGACCAACGACCTCAAGCAGATCGAAGCGATCCGCCGTGAAGTCGGCATGGTGTTCCAGCACTTCAACCTGTTCCCGCACCTGACCATCCTGCAAAACTGCACGCTGGCGCCGATGTGGGTGCGCAAGATGCCCAAGCGCAAGGCCGAAGAAATCGCCATGCATTACTTGGAGCGTGTGCGCATCCCGGAGCAGGCCCACAAGTTCCCGGGGCAACTGTCCGGCGGCCAGCAACAGCGCGTGGCCATCGCGCGTGCCCTGTGCATGAAGCCGAAAATCATGCTGTTCGACGAACCGACCTCGGCGCTGGACCCGGAAATGGTCAAGGAAGTACTCGACACCATGATCGGCCTGGCCGAAGACGGCATGACCATGTTGTGCGTGACCCACGAAATGGGCTTTGCCCGCACCGTGGCCAACCGCGTGATCTTCATGGACAAGGGCGAAATCGTCGAGCAGGCGGCGCCGAATGACTTCTTCGACAACCCGCAGAATGATCGGACCAAGTTGTTCTTGAGCCAGATTTTGCATTGATCGACGTTTGAAGCGATAAACCCGGCCTGGTGCCGGGTTTATTTTTGCTTGTCTAGGACGCTTTGAGGGCGTCTTGCGTTTCGTTGTTGAGGGTGTAGGTGAAGGCGTTGCGCAGGTCTGCGCCTTCGGCCAGTTCTTTGGCATCGGTGAGCAAGTAGGGGTAACGATCCAGCAGGCGCATCAGCACCATCAACGGCTTGGGCGGTGCTATTTCGCCGCGTTCGTAGCGTGAGAATGCGTTGTGCCCGCCACCGGATAGCAACTCCACGGTTTGTTTTTGCGTGAGGTGCAGTTTGCGGCGGATGCGCTTCAGTTCGGCGCCCATCATCCGTCGTGCGGCGTGGAGCAGATCATCACCTGCCTTGGCATGGCGTTCGCAGCTATCGGGGTCATACATGCCGTCCTCGCACACCTGGCATTCCCAGCCCGACAGATCATCAATGCGCCGCTCCATACCTTTGATGCACAGGGTTTCGCTGCGGCCTTCAAAGCGTGTCATGGCGTCGGGGGCGCCACAGATATAGCAGTGTTGGGTGTTCATGGGTTCATCCCTTTGAAGGAGATCACCGGTGGGTTACTACCGGAGCAGTAAGTGACCTTGATGTAAATCTCCCGACCGTGTGAATGGATGTGGTAGACGTCATGCCAGACGCGGTGATCGGCATAAGTGGTCATCGACTGGTACAACATCCTGTTTTGCAGTTCGAAGACGACCGCTTGCATCTCAGTGAGATCAAGGTCGAGAGCCTCGCCGGTTTTCTTTGCCGCACGTGTGAAAGCCTTGGCACCAAGCCGCCTCACATCTGCCTTGACCACTGCCAGATCGTAATGAGGTGTGTACTTTTCCATAAGACACCTGAGTCCAACAATTACCCTCAGAGGGTAATTTTACCAATCGAAAATTCAGTTCCTTTTGTTGCCTCCGAACCCTAGTGCGTTGCCTTTGTAGGCAAGTCCGAATAGGCTGTAGGAAAATTCATCCTATGATTGGACGAAAGCGAAAAACCCATGACAGACATCGCCCCTCTGATCAAACGCTCCCTCGTTGACCAGGCCCTGGAGCAGTTGCGTCGGCGCATCACCGAAGGCAAGTGGGCCATCGGCGAGCGCCTGCCCACCGAGCCTGAGCTGTCTGCCGAGTTAGGCATCAGCCGCAACACCGTGCGCGAAGCCATGCGTGTGTTGGCGTTCTGCGGCTTGATCGAAATCCGCCAGGGCGACGGCAGTTATTTACGCTCGATGACCGACCCGCTGGGCGCGATGCGCGCATTGTCCCACTGCACCTTGGAGCAGGCGCAGGAGACGCGGCAGATTCTGGAAGTGGAGGCCATCGGGCTCGCGGCACTGCGCCGTACTGAAGACGATCTGAAACATTTACGCCAAGCCTTAAGCGTCAGCGCCGAGCTGTACCACGGTGACCTGGAGGCCTACATCAGCGCAGACCTGGTGTTCCACAAACACTTGGTCGATGCCGCGCACAACCCGGCCTTGAGCGAGCTGTACCAGTATTTCTCCGCCATTGTCGGCGCCCAGTTGCGCCAGACCCTGAATATCTCACCGCGTCGCCAGGCCGTGTTCGACCTGCATATCGCCCTGCTCGACGCCGTGGAGCACCAAGACCCGGAACGCGCCAAATCCCTCTGCCGGCAGTTGATCAATGAACCTTGAAGCCAAACGCACTACCGAACTCAAAACGCTGCTGATCGACGCCGAAGCCGACGACGACGTGGTGCAGCACACCCCGCCGGTGGTCGCGCGGCCGTGGCTGTTGCTGCTGGGCTTGATCCTGGTGGCGTTGAACCTGCGCCCGGCGCTGTCGAGCCTGTCGCCGCTACTGGCTGACGTCTCACACAGTCTCGGATTGTCGGCGGCCAAAGCCGGCTTGCTGACCACCTTGCCGGTGTTGTGCCTGGGGCTGTTTGCGCCCATGGCGCCGATCCTGGCCCGGCGTTTTGGCGCCGAGCGGGTCGTGCTGGGGATTCTGCTGACGTTGGCTGCCGGCATTATTCTGCGCAGTTCGTTCGGTGAGGTCGGCCTGTTCGCCGGCAGCCTGATTGCCGGTGCGAGCATCGGCATCATCGGCGTGTTGCTGCCGGGTATCGTCAAGCGTGACTTTGCCAAACAGGCCGGCACCATGACCGGCGTGTACACCATGGCGCTGTGCTTGGGCGCCGCGTTGGCGGCCGGCTCGACGGTGCCGCTGAGCCGGTATTTCGGCGACAGCTGGAGCATCGGCCTGGGCTTCTGGATTCTGCCGGCGCTGGTGGCGGCATTGTTCTGGTTGCCGCAAGTCGGGCAGAAACACGGCGCGCATCAAGTCGCCTATCGCGTGAAGGGTTTGCTGCGCGACCCGCTGGCCTGGCAGGTGACCTTGTACATGGGCCTGCAATCGTCGCTGGCCTACATCGTGTTCGGCTGGTTGCCGTCGATCCTGATCGGCCGTGGGCTCACGCCGACTCAAGCGGGGCTGGTGCTGTCGGGCTCGGTCATCGTGCAACTGGCCAGTTCCCTCGCCGCGCCGTGGTTGGCTACGCGGGGTAAGGACCAGCGGCTGGCGATCGTGGTGGTGATGCTGCTGACCCTCGGCGGCCTGTTCGGGTGCTTGTATGCACCGCTCGACGGCCTGTGGGGTTGGGCGATCTTGCTGGGCCTGGGCCAGGGCGGCACCTTCAGCCTGGCGCTGACCTTGATCGTGTTGCGCTCGCGGGACGCCCACGTGGCCGCCAACCTGTCGAGCATGGCCCAGGGCATCGGCTACACGCTGGCGTCCCTCGGGCCGCTGGCGGTTGGCCTGGTGCACGATTGGACCAGTGGTTGGTCGGCGGTCGGCTGGATTTTCGCGGTGCTCGGTTTGGGCGCAATCATCGCTGGGCTTGGCGCCGGACGCGCACGGTATGTGCAGGCTACCTGCGAGAAGCGCTGAGGCTACACCGTGCGTGTCCGGTTTGAGGTCGCCGTTACAGGTACTTCACTTCCACTGTTGTCGAACCATCGATAGTCACTTCACTGCTCAGGTCCATGTCCTCGGTACCGTAGATGATGCTTTGTACATGCAGGTCGACGACCAGCTCCTTCGTCGGCAGCGGTAGGTTGTCCCCGTCGATAGTGGCAACGGACATATAGTAGCCTGGCGCCCAGTCGTCTTCCTTGGCCCAAGTGGTGTTGTCCCAGGACGTAATGGTCTGCACCGCCACGCCGTCGGCGATAGGTTTTTCCAGCCACAGCAAGTAAGCGCCCAATGTTTGCGTGCCTTCGAGCATGCCCAGACGGTAGTAGGATTGAACGCCCGAGGCGCGGTTGTCGGTGGAACGAAAAGCAAATGCAAGCGCTGCGTCGCAGCTTATGGTCAGGGTCAGGGTGTGATTGCCGATGACGGTGGGGTTGTCCGGTTTCAAGTCTTTAGCGGCGATCTTGCCGTGATCAATCACGCCCCCGTTGGACATATTGGGGGTGCAGGCGCTGGGTGTGATCAGGCCCTTGACTGCCAGGTCGACACTGCTGGCAGCTGAAACACCGGTGGCAGCAGTCAGTAACACCGCGGCGGTGACGGCAGGGAAAAGCATTTTCATTTGTTGGGTACTCCTGGGGGTTGAAAGAGGTGGGTACTACAGGTAAACCACTTCCAGCGTGGCGGAGCCGTCCATGAGCGTCTCCACACTCAAGTCCAAGTTCTGCTTGGCGTTGATCACCGCTTCCAGCGTCAAGGTGCTGGTCAGGTTCTGGATAGCCGAAGGCCCGGCGGTGCTGCCGGCCACATCGGTAAAGCCGAGCAAGCTCTTGGAGCCGATATCGATGGGGTTGCTGTTGGACGTGCGCCACGCCAGGCCACCGGTGGTGGATTCGGTGCCGTAGGTCACCGGCAGGGCATCGGCCACTGTCTGTTTGGGATCGAAGCTCACCGAGTACACGCCGAGTTTGTTGCCCGCGCTGTCCAGCCCCAGCCCGTAATAGATCTCGCTGCTGACGTGGGCGCTGCCGTCGCGGTTATCGCGCATGCGCAGGGCGAAACGGCCGGGGGCGTTGCAACTGATAGTCAAGGTCAGCGACTTGAGCGGCAGCCGAGTGCCCGTGGCCTGGTTGAGGTCCTTCTGGGAGATCTTGCCGAAGTCGATCACACCGCCGGCGGACAGCACGGGGGTGCAGGCCATGGGCGTGATCAGGCCGCCGACAGTCAGTTCGGCGGTGGAGGCGGCTTGGGCCGTGGATGCGTTGGTCAACCACGCACAGGCAGTTAACGCCATCAACAACGTTTTCATAGTTAAGCTCCTATAAGTACTTCACGGTCAGCGTCATAGAGCCGTCGATGGGGACTTCTTGCGTCAACGACAGCGTGTTGGCCGGGGCGATGCTGGGCTCGATCGACACCACCGCGGTCAACCGTTGTATCGACGCCGGAGTGGTCAATGTTTTGTTGGGGGTGAATGCGCTCAGGAAGTGCGGCGACAGGATGGTCGTCGGAGCCCAGCTAGAGGGGCCACTCGAGCCGATGGGGTACATCTGGACGCCGTCGGCCATGATCGAATCGACTTCTAATATCACTGAGCCCAGCCTTTGGGTGCCGTTGATCAACCCCAAGCCGAACTTAAAGCTTTCATCGCCGGCGTAACTGGAGCCAAGGCGGTTGTCCCGTGGCTCCAGGGCCAACAAGGTCGATGCTGCGCAGTTGATCGACAGTTGCAGGCTGTGAGGGGGCAGCTTGGTAGGTTGATCGAGGTTCAGGTCGCTGGCAGCAATCTTGCCCAGGTCATACACGCCACCATTGGACAGGCTCGGTTCGCAGGCGCTAGGGGTTATCAGGCCAGTGACGCTCAGGTCAACGCTGGAGGCCGCCTGTGCCGCCAAGCCGGTGGCCAGGCATGAAAAGGCGGTCAGTAAGATCAGAATCGGTTTCATCGTGTGCCTATAAATAGTGAATTTCGAGAGTGCCCGCACCGTCCAGCCGCACCTCACTGCTCAGATCCAGTGAGCCCAAGGGCGCTATGACCGCTTCCAGGCTCAACGTGGCGTTGAGGTTTTGAATGGCGCTGGGGCCGCCGGTGCTGCCGGATGCAGCGCTAAAACCCAGGTAGCGATTGGCGCCCACGGCAGCGACGCTTGCACTGGCGCTGCTCCAGGGCTGCGTGCCGGTGGCGGAGTCGGTTTGGAATACTCGAGCGAAGTTGTCGGCGGTGATGCGCGCAGGGTCGAACAACAGCCGGTAGCGGCCGATCTTCTGTCGGCGCGCGTCCAGGCCCAGCCCATAAGCGCTTTCATCGGCGCCGCCGGTGGCTGAGCCCAGGCGATTGTCTTGCATGCGCAACGCGAAGGCGGTCGGCCCGTCGCACGTCACACTCAGTGACAAGGGGCGTGGGGCCAGGACGGTGTCCTTGTCCAGATTCAGGTCGCTGACCGACAGCTTGCCCAGCTCCACATGGCCGCCGTTGGACAGCACGGGTGTACACGCCGCCGGGGCAAAGCGCGCTTGCAGGCGCAGTTCCCGCGAGCGCCCGGCAGCGACGGCGTCGAACAACCCGGCGACATCCCAAGTCACGGCATCGCGCACCCGCGCGGCGTCTTCGCGGGCCCAGGCACTGGCGTTGATTTGCATCGACAAGTTGCGCCCGGTCACTGCCACGCCGCCGCGCATCGGCACGAGGCCGTGGTCCGGTTGCCAGTGCAGTTGGGCGCTGACAGCGGAGGGCGGCTGCCCCTGGCCCGCAATCAAACCCAACTCCACCGCCTGGCCGTCCAGCACGGCTTCGCTGACACGCAGGCCGTAGCTGCCGCGCTCGGTAAAGAGAAAGCGCTCCGGCCCCGCGCTCAGCCCGCGATAAAACACGCCCAGGTCGGTGGGCTGCGGGCAGTTCAGCGTCAGGCTGATACGCCGCTCGCCCAGCAAGCGTTCGGGCGCGGGGGCCAACGCCACGGCGCGGTTCATCAGGCCGAAGTCCAGTTGCGCCTGGCTAAGGTTGAGCTGGCATTCTTCGGCGCCCCAGGCACTGGCGCTCAGCAGCACCAGGCTCAGGGGGTAAAACGTGTATTTCAGGCCCATGGTGTGAGTCCTCATGGCTGGTGGCACCGGGCCGGTGCGGTTTCGAAATACACCTCGGGGTCGGCGTCTTCCGGCAGTTCAAAGGTGAGTCGGCAACGTGGCTGCCCCGGTGCCTTGACCCACAGCGGGCGCGGGTCAAGCACGTCGGGCAGGAACACTTGGCTGCCTTCCTGCATCAGGGTGATGAACTCGCCTTCAGTGGTGCTCACGGTTGCGCCGCGTGGCAGCGGCTGGCCGTTATCGGTGGTCACGTTCAACAGCGCACGCCGGGTGAGGGCCACACCGAATTGGACTTTGTCCACGGCACCACGGCCGGCGGCGATCACTGCCAGGCCGTTGTGGATATCGGCGTTGCGCGGCAGCGAACGGGTCTGCACTTCCACCGGGCTGCGCCCATAAGCGCTGACTTGCGGCACCACGGCCTGGCCTTGCCAGTCGGTCCATACCGGGCCGCTTGGGGTGGTGACCTTGATGCCGGCCATTTCGCCCACCGACACCAGTGCAAACGTGTCGCGCACCGGGTACGGCGAGAAGGTCACGCCGTCCCCATGCAACACCACCCCGCCGCGCGCGCCACCTTGGTAGCTGGCTCGTTCGTCGTCGCTGCGGGTGTAGTTGAAGTCCAGCTGGCTGTACCACGGCAGTGCCGACACGCCGACCGACGACTCGACTTCACGGTCACGGCTGTCACGCTCCACGCCCACTCGGTAACTCAGTTGATCGTTGAGTTGCTCGTTCACGCCCACACCCAGGCGGTGCTCGCCGCCGGCGTTGCGTGCCCACGCGCGACCACGGCGGGTTTCACCCAGCGGCACGCTGATGTTCAGGTAAATGCTGTCGTCGTTCTGCTGGCGGCCGCCTACCTGCCATTCGGCGCTGGCCGACACCGACACCCGGCCAAAACTGGTGCCCCAGGACGCCAGCGCGCGGCTGCTGCTTTCACCGTTGTAAGACGCCGTGCGTGAGACCCCGGCGCTGAATGCACCCAAGGCCGGATGCGCCCACGACGCAGTAGCGCTCTGCTGGTCGCGGTAGCGCGAGCGCTGTTGATCGTCGCTATTGCCGACGTAGGTTGAATCCTCAAGGTCGCGGTAACCCTGGGAACGCCAGGAAGCTGCGGTGCTCACCGACCAGCTGTCATTCAAGCGCTGCGACCAGGACACATCGCTTTGCACCCCGCGCTCTGTGCCCTCGCGCTTGGGGCTGGCTTGGGCTGCCTGTGCGGAGAACTGCAGTTGGCTGTCCTGCCAGGGCAACCAGCCAAGGCTTGCGCCTGCTGAGCGATAGGCGTCCGCCACCAGCCCGCCTGCGCTGAGGCTCAGTTGCGGGTGCAGCGGGCCGCTCCAGCCCGCGCTGACCACCCAGGGCTCGCGGCCATCGCTGTCGCCGATCTGGCGCACACGCCCGGCCGCCACCGAATAGCCCGGCGCCGGTAGGCCCAGGCCGAGCATAGCGGCGGGCACGGTAAAGCGGCGTTCTTCGCCGGTGGTTTCCTTGACCGTGACTTCCACGTCGGAACGGCTGTTCAAGCGGCGCACATCGGGCAGGGCAAACGGCCCGGCGGGTACCACGGTGGAGTGGATCAACGCGCCGTTCTGACGGATTTCCACCTGGGCCGGGCTGTTGGCGATACCGGTGATAGTCGCGCCCTGGTTCTGGTCTTGCAGCGCAGTTTCGGTCAGCACTTGGGCGCCGGTAATCTGCGTGCCGGCCAGCACCGGGTTGTAGAGGCTGATTTGCCCGGCCTGCAACACTGCCTGCTGCTCGGCGAATGTGCGCTGGGCGTAGGCATCCAAGTGGGTGGTGCGCGAGCGGCGGTCCTGCCAGGTTTTCACCTGGCGGCTGCGCACGATCCAGTCGCCGGCGTTGAAGCCGACTTCGGTGTTGGCTGAGCCGAAGCGGCTGGTGGTGTCGCCGAACTCGTTGTAGAGGCCGGTCAAGTCGTAGTTGAGCAGCAAGGCCTGGCCACCGGTCTGGTAGCCGGAGATGTCTTGCTGGGCAGGGCGCAGGGCGTCGGTTGACACCACCAGGGCCAGGCTCAGGGCGGCGGGGTCTTGCTCGATCACGGTTTGCGGGTAGCGTTCGATAAACCGCTGGCAGGTGGGCACCCCGTTCTCATCGGGCACTGTCAGGTTGCCCGCATCCAGCAGGGCGCGGTTGAAACAGAGGCTGCCCTGGCGGTCGAACTCCACATCCACTCGGCCGCGACGCAGGCCGTTGACACTCAAATTGACGGCATGCCGGCCTGCCGTGAAACGCGGGGCTTGCAGCAGCAGGTTGGCCAGTTCCGGGTCGATGCCGCGCCGTGACAAGGTCTGGGGGTCGAAGGAACCGGCGATCAGCGCGTCACCCGCCAGCGCTGTCTCGCACGGCAGTGCGCCGCCCAGGGTCAGTGCCAGCCCGGTGAGTAGGGTGCGTGCGCGGTGCGGTGAAACGCCAGGCACGGCGCTGCCGTCGCGGTCAGTTATTACTGTGCTCACAAGGTCGTACTCAAGTGTTGGGTGGCTTTGGCAAGCCACTCTTTTTTATAGGGCGATGAGTTTTTATAAGGTGATGAGTTTTTAGAGGGTGAGGGGTGCTTCGTAAGGTGCCACGGCAAAGCCATACACCGTGGCCGGCTGCAGTTGCACGCGGTTTGCGCCGGTGCCGCTGGCTGTTACGTTCAGGGTTTCACCCGGCAGCACATAGGTGCGCGGCAGCAGGGCCGAGCCGCTGCCGGGCAGCAGTCGCAGTTCCTGGGCCAGGCGCACCACGTAAGGGCTCGGGTTGTGCACGCTCAATTGGTCACGGTTCAGGCGCCACTCCAACCCGGTCCAGGGCGTGCGGTTGGGGGCCAGGCCCTTGGGATGCACAATCACCGGCAGGTTCTGGCGCACCGTCACACCGACTTGGGCGTGGCCGGCCTGGGCCGCCGAACGACCTTGTGGCATGCCTTCGAAGATCACCCGTTTCAAGCGTTGGGTGGCCAAGGGCTCGGGCGATTGCAGGATGAAGCGGATGAGCTGGCTCTTGCCCGGTTCGACCCGGGCCAGGGGCGGGGTGACAAACAGCAGCGTCGCCTTGTCTTCGGGAATGTCTTCAAGGGTGACGTGCAGCAGGGCCAGCTTATCGTCGGTGTTGGTCACGGTCACCGACGCTTCGCCATCGGCCTCGTTAACGATCACCACCGAGGTGTCGGGCACCATGCCGTCGGCCAGCGCCAAGGCAGGGCCGCCGATTGCCAGCGTGAGCGCAGCGAAGTAAAGACCGCTCACGCGAGCGAAGATGAAGGCGCGGGTGAAAAAGGGTAGGGCAGGCATGGCTACAAGTACCTCAGGTCAAGCACGATGGAACCGTCCAACGGCACTTCCTGTTTGAGAGTCAAATAGGCGGCGGCATTGATGGACGTGTTGATTTGCAGGCTGGCGTTCACCAGGCGGTGGGGTTCGGGCACCAGCGTGCCCGGGCGGGCGAACCCCATGTAGATGTTCGGGAAGGCATTGGACTCTGGAAACCAGGTCTCCCCTTTGTTGCTGGAGGCCAGCACGAGTAGGCGCTCGCCGTCGCCCATGGCCTCGCGAAATCCCAGGGAAACCGTGCCCAGCCGCTCGGAAGGCACATGGATATTGGTACCCAGGCCGTAATAAAAGCCCGGCCCCAGCGAGGAGTCGGCGCGATTGTCCACACCCACCAATACGTACAGCACCGGCTCGTTGCAGCTCACACTCAGGTCCAGCGTTTGAGTGGGCAAGGGGCTGAATTCGTGCTGGTTGAGGTTGCGTGCCGGCAGCTTGCCGTGGTCGACGATGCCATTGGCAGACAACGTGGGGATGCAGGCGCTGGGTGTGATCAGACCGGTAACGTTGAGCTCAATGCTGGACGACGCCAGCACCAGCGAGCTGGCACCGAGCAGGCAAAACGTGGCGATAAAGCGTGAATAAATATGCTTCATGGGATGGGGGCCGGCTGCCTGATTCATCGTGTGTGTACAGGGCAAGGGCAGACGTTTTAAGGCCTGCCTTTGCTCGACTCGGATGCCGTTACAAGTAGCGCACGGTGAGGGTCACCGAACCGTCGATGGCGACTTCGTTGGTGAGGGTCAGCTCACTGGTTTTGGCGATCTGGGGCTGAACGTACAAGTCCGCGGCCCACAGTTGGACTGGGATCGGCGAATTGACGCCGGCCACGGCGGGTGCGAGGAGGTTGTCGCGCATCAGGTTGCGCTCGGAGCTCCAAGTGACGCCACCGTCGTAGGAACCGACGCTGTTGATCGGCACGCCATCGGCGACCGAATTCAACAGCTGCAGGGTCATGTTGCCGAGTTTTTCCGTGCCGTTGATGAGGCCCAGGCCAAACTCCATCAAATCGTTGTTGCTGTCAGACCCTTCGCGGTTGTCCTTGGCCTCCATGGCCATCAGGGTGGCGGCGTCACAGGTGACGGTGAATTGCAGGATGTTTAGGGGCAGAGCGGTCTGTTTGTCGGCGTTCAAATCCTTGGCCGAAATTTTGCCGTAGTCCACCGCGCCCCCGTTGGACAGCGCCGGGACGCAGGCACTTGGGGTAATCAGACCTTTGACCGTCAGGTCGACGCTGGAGGCGGCAAAGGCAGTGCCAGCAGCCGCGAGCATCAGGCCGCCGAGCACGGTATTGAGGGACTTGCTCATGGTGTTGCTCCTAAATGAGGGACTGAGGAGAAGCTCAATTACCAGTACTTGAGTTGCAGCGTGGCCTGGCCGTCGATGGGCACTTCATCGAGCAGGGTCAGGTCGCGGGACGGCACGATGACGGTGAAGGCGCGCAGCCGCGCCCTGAGGTCTTTAATGGCGATGGGCGTGTTCGGGCCGCCCGTTGCCGCGAACGAGGTCAGTGCTTCGTGCCCCAAGTAGGGCGATAAGCTCCAGTTAGCGCCGCCGTTGCGCGAGACGATCACGTTGACTGCGGTTTCATCCGCAATCGGATCGAATAACGTGAAGGCGACACTCCCCAGTTTTTGGTCTTCAGGCGTGGTCCCCAGGCCGTGGTGCGCCGGGTTGATGGCCGAGGTGCCGGCGCGATTGTCCGCGGTGGTCAGGGTGAAAAATGTCTCGCCGTCGCAATGCACTTCAAACTGCATTTCGGAGGGGTCCAACAACGTGGGTTTAGTCTGTTGCAGGTCCTTGGCGGTCATTTTTCCATGGTCGATCACGCCGCCATTGGACAGGTTTGGGGTGCAGGCATTGGGGGTAATGATCCCAGTGACACTCAAGTCGGTATTACTGGCCGCAAATGCGCCGGGGGCGCAGGCAGCCAGCAGCAGGGCAAGAGCGGCGGGCGTGAATCTTTCCATGGGCACAGGTCCTTGTGAGCGATGCAGTGAAGCCGGTGGGTTACAGGTAGCGCAGTTCCAGGGTGGCGGAGCCGTCGATCGGTTGTTCCTGGGTCAGCGTCAGGCCACTGGTGGCGGCGATAGAGGGATGGATCGTCAAGTCGCTATTGAGCGTCATGATCGCGATGGGCGCCCAGTTGCCGCCGGCGTTGTTACCGAAGGCGGTGAGCCTGCTGCGCATCCAGATAGCGTCCTCGCTGTTCTCGATCCAGGTGGCGCCGTTGTCCCTTGAGGCCAGCTTGCTGACCGGCTGGTTGTCGGCGCGGTAGTTGGTGAGAACGATCAGGAAGTCGCCGAGCCGCTCTGTTTCATTGATGAAGCCCAGGCCATAGGAATCATCGCCAGGGCTGCTGGCCGAGCCTGCGCGGTTATCCACACCGTTGAGTGCAAACAGCGTCGCGGCCTCGCAGCTCACGCTCAATTGAAAGGTGGTGGTCGGCAATGGGGTTGCCTGGTTTTCCTGCAAGTCCTTGGCGGCGATCTTTCCATAGTCGGCCATGCCGCCCTGGCTCAGCATCGGTGTGCAGGCGCTGGGGGTTATCAGGCCTTTGACGGTCAGGTCGACGCTGCTGGCGGCGAATACAGTGCCGGCGCCGATCATCAACAGTGTCGCGGCGAGGGTGCTGAAGGGGCGAGTCATGGCATTACATCCTTGTGGTTAGCGGTGGTTTACAGGTACTTCACTTCAAGGGTGGCGGAACCGTTGATGGGGACCTCGTTGGTCAGGTTCATCCCCGCAGTGGGGGCGATAAGGGTGTGTATGCCGAGCTCTGTCGTCAGGTGCTGGACCGGAGTGGGGGCCCAACTGCCCGTTGAACGATCACCAAACGAGGCGAGATAGGAGGCCGGCCACAGATCGCCGGGAATGTTTTCCCGCCAGGTGAGGCCGTTATCCTGGGACTCGAGCACGGAGATCGGTGCGCCGTCGGCTGTTGGGGTGGCGAACACCAAGGCGTAATTGCCCAGTTTTTTTCCGTCGACCAGGCCCAGGCCATAGGTGTTTGACGGGTCATGGGAATTGCCCTGGTTATCGATGCTCTTCAGGGCCAACAGGGTTGGCGCATCGCAGGTGATCTCCAGTTGCAGGGTGTGGGTGTCAAGCGATGTCCAGTTGTCCGGCTTCAAATCCTTGGCCGCGACTTTTCCGTGGTCGACGATCCCACCGCTTGAAAGGCTGGGCGCGCAGGCGCTGGGGGTAATCAGGCCCTGGACGGTCAGGTCGATGCTGCTGGCGGCGAATACAGGGCCGGCGCCGATTATCAACAGGGTCGTGGCGAGGGCGCTGAAGGGACGAATCATGGCATTGCATCCTTGTGGTTAGCGGTGGTTTACAGGTACTTCACTTCAACGGTGGCGGAACCGTTGATGGGGACCTCGTTGGTCAGGTTCATCCCCGCAGTCGGGGCGATAAGGGTTTCCACTCTGAGTTCTGAGGTCAGGTGCTGGACCGGTGTAGGTGCCCAGTTGCCCGTTGAACGATCACCAAACGAGGCGAGGTAGGAGGCCGGCCAGATATCGCCTGGAAAGTTTTCCCGCCAGGTGAGGCCGTTATCCCGGGACTCGAGCACGGAGATTGGTGCGCCGTCGGCTGTTGGGTTGACGAATACCAAGACGTAATTGCCCAGTTTTTTGCCATCGACCAGGCCCAGGCCATAGCTGTTCAGCGGGTCATGGGAATTGCCTTGGTTATCGATGCCCTGCAGGCCCAGGAGGGTTGGCGCATCGCAAGTGATCTCCAGTTGCAGGCTGTGCTTGCTAAGGAGCGTCCAGTTGTCCAGCTTCAAATCCTTGGCCGCGACTTTTCCGTGGTCGATGATCCCGCCGCTTGAAAGGCTGGGCGCGCAGGCGCTGGGGGTAATCAGGCCCTGGACGGTCAGGTCGATGCTGCTGGCGGCAAACACGCTTGAGGCGCCGGTCACCAACAAGGTGGTGCTCAGCAGGGCGAAGAGGTTTTTCATTTAGGGCGCTCCAGTACGTTGAGCCACGCCGTGGGGACACTCGCTGCCAGTTGCTGCTGGAACGGGGTCAACGGTTGCTAGGCGGCTGTTCACTTTTTAAGAGTTGCCGGGGGCGGCGCACCGTCCCCGGCAAGAGTGGGCGGTAATCTAGCGAGGGGGGGTTATGGGGGACATACAACTATTACGACAATGACGCTGAGGAGGGAAAACAGCCTGTTCCGTGTCAGAATAGTTAACGGCTTAATGTAGGCAAAAGATCAGTTTCGTAGTTGTTGTATCGCCAAGCTGGCATTCGAAAGGCTAGCTTCGCTGCGCGATGACAGTCACTTGAGTGCTTTTGAGACGCCACAGCGTGCTCAGCCTTCAACTGTCGCGTCAGCGCTCCTCATCCAGTTCCAGGCTTATCGCTGAACCACGGGCGCTGCACCACCGACAACAACTACGAGGTGAGCGAGAGTGCTTTCGAGCGATGTCTCTTCGCAGCAGGGTCCATCGCGTTTCGTCCCCCCAGAACACTGGCGACACCTGGTGGTATTGGTGGCGGAGGATCATTCGGCCTATCGGCTGCTGCTGGGCTGGTTCATGCAAAAGCTCGGGCTGGGTCACGAGGTGGTCGGTGATGGCTGTGAAGGTTTGGCTTGCATCACCCGCAGACGCTTCGACCTGGTGATCAGCGACTGCCATATGCCGCGCATGGATGGTTATGCCCTGGCCCGTGCAATACGCCTTCACGAGCTGGAAAACGGCCAGCGACGGGTACCGATTATCGCGCTCACCGCCAACCTGCTGCCTGATGACCCCCAGCGCTGCCGCGATGCCGGAATGGATGCCTGGCTGCTCAAACCACTCACGTTCGCACAGCTGTGCGAGGTGCTTGCGCGGTGGCTGCCTGGCCCTCCGTGCGAAATGTCGGCACCGGAGTCTGAGGCCGCCATGGGCTGGCCAACTCGCGCGGGTATGGTCCAAACCTTTGGCAGCGAACAGGTGGTGGACCAGATGCTCGCCAGCCTGTTGTACGAAGCCCGCAACGACTGTGCGGACCTTGCGCATGCGCGCATCACCTCGAACACCCAAGTCGTGTTGGATCGGCTGCACCGTCTGTTGGGCGGCTTGGCGTTCTTAGGCTGCGATGATCTGGAGGTGCGGGGCAGTGTGCTGATTGAGCAGGTCCGCACCGATGGCGTGGCGGTGCACCTGTTGAGCCTGGAGGTGTTTGAGCACGACCTCGAACGCTATTTCGCGTACGTCAGTGCGCTATGACGTACTTTTTGTAGGAATTCATTCCTTCTGTTGTGGCTTTTGTATGTGGGTGCTTTCTTTTTATTTTGTAGGTTTATAGGTAGTCGCTACAGGGCATTGGGCGCGGCTGAAAAGTGCGTGCGACCGGCGGTTGTTGAAGATCGCCGGCGGGGGTATTTTGCCCGGATTCAAGTTGCCATCATCCGTGAGTATCTATGCTTCGAGTAATCATTGCCGACGATCACCCCATTGTCCGCATCGGGCAACGGGTGGTGATTGAAGCGAGCGGCCAGTGCAAAGTCGTCGGTGAAGCCAGCGGCCCCGATGAATTGCTGGTACTGCTGAGCACCACACCCTGTGACTTGCTGGTGACCGATTTCGCCATGCCCGGCGGGCTTCAAGCCGACGGCTATGTGTTGCTGAGCCTGCTACGGCGCCAGTACCCGACGCTGCCGGTGATTCTGGTCACCATGTTCGCCAACGTCGCCACCTTGCGTGCCTCTTTCGCCCATGGCGCGCGGGCCATCGTCGCTAAAAAAGCCTCGGCCAAGGAGCTGCCCTTGGCAATCAAGGCGGTTGCCAAGGGCCAGACCTACGCCAGTGAGTGCTTGCGCGAGCAGTTGATCGAGGCCGGTACGGGGGATCAATCGCAAACGCCGCAGTTGTCCGGCAAGGAGCGCGAGGTGGTGCGCATGCTCGCCAGCGGCATGACCGTCAGCCAGATTGCGGCGCGGGTCAACCGCAGCATTTCCACGATCAGCAAGCAGAAAAGCACGGCCATGCACCGGCTGTGTATCTCGACGGATGTGGACTTGTTCGCCTATGCGCGTGCCGCTGGGATGGTGCCGTAGAACGTTGCAGATAGATCACGACCGTTAACTAACCGCGCGCGCCGGTGGGATTCGTATTACGTGTATTCAGCGTGAACAAACCATCCTTTAACTTGACGCCGTTGCCCTGCCAGTCGTGTGGGCGGCATCCATTCCTAGTCTATTAGATGAGTCGAACTTTCAGGTTGGCGACGCGCCTTTTTGTGCCTGTTCAACCTGTGAATAATCGACCGAAAGTGAGCAGTGAATGCAAGCGTCTCGTGTACTTATTTCCGCCGCATTATTGCTGGCCGGTGTTTCAAATGTGATGGCCGCGTCCAGCGTGGATCTCGGTGTCGTCGGTGTGATCACACCCTCGGCCTGTACGCCAATCTTGTCCAATAACGGGGTGGTGGATTACGGAAAAATCTCGCTTCAGGAGTTCCCTGCGAACGAGAAAGAACTGCCAGACGCAACGCTGCAGTTGGAGGTTAGCTGTAATGGGCCGATGATGATGGCCGTTAAAATTACGGATAACCGCCCCGGTACCGCGACGTCTACGAATGGGGGAGGGGATACGTCAAGTTTTGGTTTGAACTTGGCGAGCAACGGTCAAAAGATCGGTCGGTACCAATTGAAAATGGCCAATGCTACCGCCGATGGTCAAGTCGGTAGCCTGATCGAATCCTGGGAGGGGAGTGATACGTGGTTGGAGGCCAACAATGCGGTCTGGCAGCCGGGGTTCAGGCGCACCGTCAGAGACCCGAGTAGCGCAGGGCTTACGCCCTTGACAATGACGGCCTTCAAAGTCGATGTCGTCGTGAGCACAACCCTCACGCGTAAGCAGTATCTGCCATCGGCTGAAGAAACAAAGATAGACGGCAGCGCCACCCTGGAGGTCAAGTACCTGTAACCCCGCCGGGCATCACTCATTCCCGTGGCGAATAGCCATGGCTTTCCGGCGTGGCGCGGACTATCGTTCAGCACCCCTGACCATCGTGCGAAACCTGCCCATGAGTGATGCCCACAACGCCCTGATCACCGAGTTTTACAGTGCCTTCCAGCGGCTGGATGCTGAAGCGATGGCAGCCTGTTACACCGACGATGTGCTGTTCAGCGACCCGGCGTTCGGCGAGCTGCGCGGGCGCGATGCCGGGGACATGTGGCGCATGCTGACCACCCGCGCCAAGGACTTTTCCCTGACGTTCGACCATGTGCGCAGCGATGAAGCCACCGGCAGCGCGCACTGGGTGGCGACCTACTTGTTCAGCGCCACCGGCAATACCGTGATCAACGATATCGGTGCGCGGTTCGTGTTTCGCGATGGCAAGATCTGCGAGCACCACGACCACTTCGACCTATGGCGCTGGTCGCGCCAGGCGTTGGGCCTCAAGGGGCTGCTGCTGGGCTGGTCGCCTGCGCTGAAAAACGCCGTGCGCGCCCAGGCGCTCAAAGGCTTGAAGGCATTCCAGGCCAGTCGTTGATAAGATTGGCGCTCCTCTGGTTTGCCGAAATGACCTGTGACTGATCTTCCTGAACCCAAACCCTGGTTCGTCTACCTGGTGCGCGCCGCCAATGGCTCGCTGTATTGCGGCATCAGCAATGACCCGGTGCGCCGTTTTGCCTCGCACCAGAGCGGCAAGGGTGCGCGGTTCTTCCTGTCCAGCCCGGCCGTGGCGTTGGTATACACCGAGCAATGCGCGAGCAAGGGCGAGGCGCTGCGCCAGGAGCGGCTGATCAAAAAGTTGAAGAAAAGCGCCAAGGAGTGCCTGGCGGCGAGTGGTTCATTGATTTGACTGATGGGTTCCCATCGCCCCCGCGCTGAGTGTTGCGGGCTAAGCTAGCGGCTCACTGACTTGAGCGGAGCCAAGCATGTCTGAGTTGATCCTGCACCACTACCCGCAGTCCCCCTTCGCTGAAAAAGCCCGCCTGCTGCTGGGTTTCAAAGGCTTGTCCTGGCGCTCGGTATTTATCTCGCCGGTAATGCCTAAACCGAACCTGATCGCGCTGACCGGCGGCTACCGCAAGACGCCGGTGCTGCAAGTCGGCGCCGATATCTACTGCGACACCGCCTTGATCGCCCGCCGCCTGGAGCAGGAAAAGTCCACACCGGCGCTGTTTCCTCAAGGCCTGGAACTGGTCACCCAAAGCTTCGCCGCCTGGGCCGATTCGTTGGTGTTCTCGCATGCCGTCGCACTGGTGTTCCAACCCGAATCCCTGGCCGTCAAGTTCGCCAAGGTGCCGCCGCAGATGCTGGAAGTGCTGGTGGCTGACCGCGCCAAATTGTTCAGCGGCGGCACTGCCGCCCGCGTGCAATTGGACCTCGCCAAGCATCAATGGCCGACGATCATCAGCCGCATCGATCAGCAATTGCAGCACCAGGCGGGCGACTTCCTGTTCGGGGAGCCGTCGATTGCCGACTTTGCCCTGGCGCACCCGTTGTGGTTCCTCAAAGGCTCGTCGGTGACGGCGCCGTGGGTGGATGCCTATCCGGCCGTCGCCACCTGGTTGAACCGGGTGCTGAGCTTCGGCCATGGCACCGCCAGTGAGATGAGCGCCGAGCAAGCCCTGGAAGTGGCGCGTAACGCGACACCTGCGGCCTTGCCGGATGAACAGTTCGAAGACTTGAACGGCTTCAAGCCCGGCCAGCAAGTCAGCATTTGCGCCACCGACTACGGCACCGACCTGGTGGCCGGCGAGCTGCTGTTTGCCGGGCGCGAAGAGCTGATCCTGCGGCGCGCCGACGAGCGCGGCGGCACCGTGCATGTGCACTTTCCACGCCTGGCTTTCCGCATTCAAGCGCAATGATCGTTCCCCTCGCTCTGGGTGGGAACGCAGCCCGTGACGCTTGCGTCGCCCCTGCGCAGGCGTCAACGGCGGGACGCGGAGCGTCCTGAGCGGCATTCCCACGCAGAGCGTGGGAACGATCGTGATAAAAATATTTGCAAACAAAGGTGAGGTAAATCCACCGCCCATCCGTGTAGTGCTTGAAACTGCGATCTATTCGCATTAACAGCGTTTTCTACACGGGTTCTCACAGCATGAAATCGACGGCGGGCGGTTGGGTAAAACAGTGGCTGGGAGCCTCGGTATTGGCGGTGTCGGGGCTGGCGTTGCTGCCCCTTGGCGTGGCGCGCGCGCAGGAGCAGCAAAGCGCCCAGTTCAACTTTGCCCTGGCGGCCAAACCGCTGCCCCAGGCCCTGAGTGATTTCAGCCGGGTCACCGGCATCAGCGTGATCTACACCGACGAAGCGCCCTACGGCCTCAGCGCCCCGGCGGTCAGCGGGCAGATGAGCGCGACCCAGGCCCTGCAACGCCTGCTCGGTCACTCAGGCTTTACCTTCCGCCAGATCGACGCCCGCACCCTGGCCCTGGAGCCCGTGCCCACCGACGGCGCGGTCAACCTCGGTGCCACCACCATCAGCGGCGCCGGCCAGACCCAGGACAGCACCAGCTACCAGCCACCGCCCACCAGCTCGGTGATGCGCTCCCATGGCCTGCTGCTGGAAACCCCGCAAACCGTCAACGTAGTGCCCGCCCAAGTGCTGCGCGACCAGACCCCACGCAACCTGGATGACGCCCTCGCCAATATCAGTGGCATCACCCAGGCCAACACCTTGGCCAGCACCCAGGACGCGGTGATGCTGCGCGGCTTTGGCGATAACCGTAACGGCTCGATTATGAAAGACGGCATGCCGGTGGTGCAGGGCCGTGCCTTGAACGCCACCGCCGAGCGCGTCGAAGTGCTCAAAGGCCCGTCCTCACTGCTCTACGGTATTCAGGACCCAGGTGGCGTGGTCAATATCGTCAGCAAAAAGCCCGAGCTGGTGCAGTCCACTTCCCTGACCGCGCGCGGCTCGACCTTTGGTGGTGGCAAGAACGGCAGCGGCGGCAACCTTGATACCACGGGCCCGATTGGCGACAGCGGCTTGGCGTATCGCCTGATCGTTGACCATGAAGACGAAGATTACTGGCGCAATTTCGGCACCCACCGCGAAACGCTGGTGGCACCGTCCCTGGCCTGGTACGGCGACACCACCCAGGTGGTGTTCGCCTATGAACACCGCGAATTCCTCTCGCCGTTCGACCGTGGTACCGCCATCGACCCCAAGACCAACCGCCCGCTGAACATCCCCACGACCCGTCGCTTGGATGAACCCTTCAACAACATGGAGGGCCGCTCCGACCTGTACCGCCTGGAAGTCGACCACGACCTGAACGACGACTGGAAGGCGCATTTCGGCTACAGCTGGAACCGCGAGACCTACGACGCCAGCCAAGTGCGCATTGTTTCGGTGAACCCCAACGGCACCCTGACCCGCAGTATGGACGGCACCCGGGGCGCGTTGACCACCGACCGCTTCACCACGATGAGCCTGGAGGGCAAGGTGAACGTCGGTGGCATGCAGCATGATCTGGTATTCGGCCTGGACGATGAGTACCGCAAGATCTATCGCGCCGACCTGATCCGCCAGTCGCAAGGCAGTGCCTTCAGCTACCTCAACCCGGTCTACGGCAAGGATGTGCAAGGCACCACCGTCAGCGCCAAGGACAGCGCTCAGACCGACCTGCTGCGCAGCGACTCACTGTTCTTCCAGGACGCCATTCACCTGACCGATCAGTGGATCCTGGTGGGCGGCGTGCGCTATCAGATGTACGACCAATACGCCGGTAAAGGTGTGCCATTCAAGGCCAACACCAACGGCAATGGCCAAGCCTGGGTGCCGCGTGCCGGCCTGGTGTACCGCTACACGGATGAGTTGTCGTTCTACGGCAGCTACACCGAGTCGTTCAAACCCAACTCCACCATTGCCGCGTTGGCCGATGGCAGCACCTTGACCGGCGACCTCACACCGGAGGAATCCAAGTCTTGGGAATTGGGGGCCAAACTCGACATTCCTGGGCGGATTACCGCCAGCGCGGCGTTGTTCAATATCGATAAACGCAACGTGTTGGTGTCGGTGGGTTCGGGGGCGAACACCATTTACAGCATTGCTGGCCAAGTGCGTTCCCGTGGCCTGGAGTTGGACGCCACCGGCCAGTTGACCGACCAATGGAGCGTGATCGGCAGCTACGCCTTCACCGATGCCGAAGACATCAAGGACAAAGACCCGACACTTGAGGGTAACCGCCTGCAAAACGTGGCCAAACACACCGGCTCTCTCTCGGCGGTCTACGACTTCGGCAATGTGTTCGGGGGTGATCAACTGCGGGTTGGCGCGGGCGCCCGTTATGTCGGCGAACGCGCTGGCGATGCCGCCAACGACTTCAACCTGCCCGGCTATACCGTTGCAGACGCGTTTGCCACCTATGACACCAAGATCGAAGGCCAGAAGGTCAAGTTCCAGCTCAATGTGAAGAACCTGTTTGATCGCACTTACTACGCCTCCGCCGCGAGCCGGGTGTTTGTGTCGCTGGGTGATGCGCGGCAGGTGTCGGTGTCCAGTACGCTTCAGTTTTAATGTGTAAAGCGAGGCTTGTTGTGGCAAGCCCGCTCGCCACGACAGCCCCCGCTCGCCACAAAGGTAAGGAGCTGGTAGCGTTGCCGCCACTGAAGACTTTGCGGGAAAACGGTACTGATGCAGTTGGGCAGATGGATACACACCAGCACCCTGTTGGTGGGCTTGAGCTTTTTACTGGGCGGCTGCGCGAGTGTTTCGCCGACCTCCAACGCCCTTGATCAATTGCTGGCCGACCCGGCGCTGCAGGGCGCCACGGTGTCGCTAATGGTGCGTGACGCGCGCAGCGGCAACACGCTTTACCAACACAACCCACGCACACGGCTGGTGCCCGCCTCCAACCTCAAACTACTGACCACCGCCGCAGCGATGGACGTATTGGGGCCGCAATACCGGTTCGCCACGCAACTGCTGAGCAACGGCATACGCCAGGGCGATCGCCTGACCGGCAACCTCTACCTGCGCGGCCTGGGCGACCCGACCATTCAGTTCGCCGACTACCAGGCCCTGGCGGCGCAACTGGCCAGCCAAGGCGTTCGCCAGGTGCAAGGCGATCTGGTGTTCGACGACACCTGGTTTGACGCCGAGCGGCTGGGCGTCGATTGGTCCCATGACGATGAAACCACCTACTACGGCGCGCAGATTTCAGCGCTGACCGTGTCCCCCAATTCGGATTTTGATGCAGGCAGTGTGCTGGTCACGGCCAAGGCGCCGGTGCGCGTCGGCGTGCCTGTGAACGTCGAGATCTTCCCGCCCACCGACTACCTGCAATTGAGCAACCGCGCCGTCAGTGGGCCGGGTAACACCTATGGCATCAACCGCCGCCACGGCACCAACCTGCTGCAGCTCAGCGGCGCCGTGGCACCGGGCCGGCAGAGCCCACAACTGGTCAGCGTCTGGGAACCGACGCAACTGGTGGCCAATCTGTTTGAACAAGCCCTCAAGCAGCAGGGCATCACCGTGCTGGGCCGTCGAGTGATGGGGGCTACCAGCCCGGCCGGCGTGACCGTGCTGGCTGAGCATCAATCGGCGCCGTTGCAGGAACTGATCACGCCGCTGCTGAAACTCTCGAACAACAACATGTCCGAAGCGTTGCTCAAGGCCATGGGCCGCCAGACCGCGAATAGCGGCACAGCGGCGGCGGGGGCGATGGCAGTGGCCGGGTTTCTCAAGCGCCAGGGTGTGGATACCGCGACGCTGAAGCAGGTCGACGGTTCCGGCCTGTCGCGGCAGAACCTGGTGTCGGCGCAAACCCTCACCGACCTGCTGCTGGCCGCGAGCAAACAGCCGTGGTTCAACGCCTGGTACAACGCGCTGCCGATTGCCGGCAACACCGACCGCATGACCGGCGGCAGCCTGAGTTATCGCCTGCGCAGCACGCCGGCTGAAAACAACCTGCACGCCAAGACCGGCTCCATGGGCGGCGTGTCGTCCTTGAGCGGCTACATCACCGACGCCCATGGGCGCCAGCTGGTGTTCTCGATGCTCAGCAACAACTACGTGGTCGCCGGCGCGCAGGTGAAGGCCTTGGAGAACCGCGTGGCGGTGGCCCTGTCACGCTGGGGCGATTGATTCAGGGCTGATAGCCCATGCGCCAACTCACGGCCCGGGTCGCCGCCAGCAAGCGCTGCGCCGCCGGGCCATCCTCGTCGGCATGGAACAGTGAAGTGGGGCCGACCACGGTCATCACCGCCGCCACGTGCCCGACCGCGTTGAACACCGGCGCCGACAACGCATCGACGCCGGGCATCAGCAAACCATGCACAAAGTGCAGGCCACGGCTGCGGATCTGTTCACAGGCGGTGGCATACGCCTGATCGTCCGCCAGCGCATGGGCGATACCGGCCTGAATCTCACGCTCGCGCAATTCCACGGTTTCCCGCGATGGCAGGTAAGCACTGAACACCAGCCCGGTGGACGAGCTGAGCAGCGGCAACACCGAGCCCAATTGTGTGACCACGGTGATCGCGCGCACCGCAGGCTCGATGTGCACCACGGTCGCGCCCTGGTTGCCCCACACCGCCAAAAAGCAGGTTTCATTCAGTTCATCGCGCAGCTCCGCCAGGGGCAGGGCACCGACCTTCAACACATCCATGCTGCCCAGCGCGGCCAGGCCCACACGCAATGCTTCGCGGCCCAGGCCATAGTGGTTGGTGGCGGTATTCTGTTCAGCAAAGCCTGAGGCAATCAGCGCCTGCAAATAGCGGTGGACCTTGCTGGCTGGCATCTGCACATGCTCGGCCAGGCGCGACAGCGAAGTGGCCGGGGACAGTTGCGCAAGGGCCTTGAGGATGTCGGTGCCGACTTCGGCCGAGCGGACTTTCTGTTTACCGGTGTCGCGGGGCTTTTCCATGGAAGGGCGAGAATCCGAGAGATGAATGGGCGTCTTTATAGCTTGACGGTCGATAGTGATCAAATTACGTTATGCGTAACTGGATTACGATAAAAACAACTTCCGCTCAGAGGATGATCCATGCACCTCGAATACCAATCGGGCTTCGGCAATGAATTCGCCAGTGAAGCCCTGCCTGGCGCGCTGCCCGTCGGCCAGAACTCCCCGCAAAAAGCCCCTTACGGCCTGTACACCGAGCTGTTCTCCGGCACTGCCTTCACCATGGTGCGCAGCGAAGCCCGCCGCACCTGGCTGTACCGCATTCAGCCGTCGGCCAATCACCCGGCGTTCGTCAAGCTTGAGCGGCAGTTGGCCGGTGGGCCGTTGGGCGCGGTGACGCCGAATCGGTTGCGCTGGAACCCATTGGATATTCCCGCCGAGGCAACGGACTTTATCGACGGGCTGGTAGGCATGGTCGCCAACTCGGGGTCGGAAAACCCCTCAGGTATCAGCATTTACAACTACCGCGCCAACCGCTCGATGGAGCGCGTGTTCTTCAACGCCGATGGCGAACTGTTGATCGTGCCGGAGCAGGGCCGGCTGCGCATCGCCACCGAGTTGGGTGTGCTGGAAGTGGCGCCGCTGGAAATCGTGGTGCTGCCGCGTGGCCTGAAATTCCGCGTCGAACTGCTGGACGCCCAAGCGCGCGGCTACGTCGCGGAAAACCACGGCGCGCCACTGCGCCTGCCGGACCTGGGGCCGATCGGCAGCAACGGCCTGGCCAACCCGCGCGACTTCCTCACCCCGGTGGCCCACTATGAAGACCACAAAAAACCGACAACGCTGGTGCAGAAGTTCCTCGGCGAACTGTGGGCCTGCGAGCTGAACCATTCCCCGCTGAACGTGGTCGCCTGGCACGGCAATAACGTGCCGTACAAATACGACCTGCGCCGTTTCAACACCCTCGGTACGGTGAGTTTCGATCACCCGGACCCGTCGATCTTCACCGTATTGACCTCGCCCACCAGCGTGCACGGCTTGGCCAACCTCGACTTTGTGATTTTCCCGCCGCGCTGGATGGTCGCCGAAAACACCTTCCGTCCGCCGTGGTTTCACCGCAACCTGATGAACGAATACATGGGCCTGATCCTGGGCGCCTACGATGCCAAGGCCGAAGGCTTCCTGCCTGGCGGCGCGTCGCTGCACAGCTGCATGAGCGCCCACGGCCCGGACGGCGAGACGTGCACCAAGGCCATCAACGTGGAACTGGCGCCGCACAAGATCGATAACACCATGGCCTTCATGTTCGAGACCAGCCAAGTGCTGCGCCCGACTCAGTTCGCCCTGGAATGCCCGCAACTGCAACCCTCTTACGACGCGTGCTGGGCCTCGCTACCCGCCACCTTCAACCCGAACCGGAGATAACCGATGACTCAACCCATGCCAACCCGCAGCTGGGTGACCTCCGCCAACGGTCACCGCGATTTTCCCCTGCAGAACCTGCCGCTGGGCGTGTTCAGCATCAACGGCTCGGCACCGCGCAGCGGCGTAGCGATTGGCGACGCGATCCTCGACCTGCATGCTGCCCTGGACGAGTTTGACGGTGAGGCGCGTCGCGCTGTCGAAGCCACCGTTGGCGGCCAACTGAACGCCTTTTTCGAACTCGGCCGTGGCCCGCGTGTGGCCTTGCGCGAACGCCTGCTGGAGTTGCTCGCCGAAGGCAGCAAGCTGCAAACCCGTGACGCGCAGGTGCTGCACCGCGCCGTTGATTGCCAGATGCACCTGCCGGCAAAAATCAGCGACTACACCGACTTCTACGTCGGCATCGAACATGCGCAGAACGTCGGCAAGCTGTTCCGCCCCGACAACCCCTTGCTGCCCAACTACAAATACGTGCCGATTGGCTATCACGGCCGCGCCTCAACCATTCGCCCCTCGGGCACCGAGGTACGTCGCCCTAAAGGCCAGACCCTGCCGGCCGGCCAGACCGAGCCAACCTTCGGCCCCTGCGCGCGCCTGGATTACGAATTGGAACTGGGCATCTGGATCGGCCAGGGCAATGCCATGGGCGACTCGATTGCGATTGGCGACGCCGCCGAGCACATCGCCGGTTTCTGCCTGCTCAACGACTGGTCGGCGCGGGATATCCAGGCTTGGGAATACCAGCCGTTGGGGCCGTTCCTGTCGAAAAGCTTCATCACCAGCGTCTCGCCATGGGTGGTGACGGCCGAAGCGCTGGAACCGTTCCGTAAAGCGCAACCGGCGCGTCCGCAGGGCGATCCACAACCGCTGCCGTACCTGCTGGACACGCGTGACCAGGCGGCCGGCGGCTTTGATATCGAACTGGAAGTGTTGCTGAGCACCGCCGCGATGCGTGAGCAAAACCTGCCGGAACATCGCCTGACCCTGAGCAATACCCAGCACATGTACTGGACCGTGGCGCAAATGGTTGCGCACCACAGCGTCAACGGTTGCCAATTGCAGGCCGGTGACTTGTTCGGTTCGGGCACCTTGTCCGGGCCGCAGCCGGGGCAGTTCGGCAGCCTGCTGGAGATCACCGAAGGCGGCAAAAAGCCGATTGAACTGGCCTCCGGCGAGGTGCGTAAGTTCCTCGAAGACGGCGACGAAATCATCCTGCGTGCGCGTTGCAGCCGCGAAGGGTTTGCCTCCATCGGCTTCGGCGAATGCCGTGGCACCGTGGTCGCGGCACGCTAAGAGGGCAGGGCGATGGAACTCTACACGTACTACCGCTCTACCTCGTCCTACCGGGTGCGTATCGCGCTGGCGCTCAAGGGGCTGGATTTCACCGCAGTGCCAGTCAACCTGCTGGTGCCACCGGGCGGTGCCAACCACCAGCCTGAATACCTGGCGATTAACCCACAAGGTCGGGTGCCGGCCTTGCGTACGGATGACGGCGAACTGTTGATTCAGTCGCCGGCAATCATCGAGTACCTGGAGGAGCGTTATCCACAGGCGCCGCTGCTGTCCAAAGACCTGGCGACCCGCGCCCATGAGCGTGCGGTGGCGTCGATTATCGGCTGCGATATCCATCCGCTGCACAACTCCAGCACCCAGAACCTGCTGCGCCAGTGGGGGCACGATGAGGCGCACGTGGTCGAATGGATCGGGCACTGGATCAGCCAGGGCTTGGGCGCCGTGGAGCAGTTGATCGGGGATAAGGGTTATTGCTTTGGCGAACAGCCGGGGCTGGCGGATGCGTTTCTGATTCCGCAGCTGTACGCGGCGGAGCGCTTCAAAGTGCCGCTGGCGGCGTACCCGCGCATCGGGCGGGTAGCGGCGTTGGCGGCGCAGCATCCGGCATTTGTGCAGGCGCATCCGGCTAATCAACCCGATACCCCTGCCACACCCTAAATCAATGTGGGAGCTGGCAAGCCAGCTCCCACAGTTGATCGGCGTCATCCTTATAAAAATAACAGGTACCTTGCGATGCACAATCAGATTGCCAGCTTTCGCGCGGCACTCGACGCCCGTCCGGTGTCGCGCTACCAGTGGTTAATCCTCCTGTTGCTGGCGTTGCTGCTGGTAACCGATGGCTATGATGCCCAGGTGCTGGGTTATGTGGTGCCGGCATTGGCCAAGGATTGGAGCCTGGAAAAAGCCGCGTTCGGCCCCGTGTTCAGCGCCAACCTGCTGGGCCTGACGTTGGGCTCGTTGCTGGTAACGCCGCTGGCCGACCGGTTCGGCGTGCGACGTATCCTGCTTGGCTGCGTGTTGATCTACGCAAGCCTCACGGTACTGATGGTGTTCGCCAATTCCCTGACCAGCCTGATGGCCGCGCGGTTTATCTGCGGCATCGGCATGGGCGGCGCGATGCCGAGCGCCATGGCGCTGATGTCGGACTATTCGCCGCCCCGCATGCGCACCTTGATGGTGACGTTGGCAGCCTGTGGTTTCTCGTTCGGCGGCGCAGCGGGCGGTTTCGTGGCGGCGGGGTTTATCGAAGGCTACGGGTGGCAGGCGGTCTTCCTGGCCGGTGGTGTGACGCCGTTGCTGCTGTTTCCTTTCCTGGTGTGGCGGCTGCCTGAGTCGCTGCCGCGCCTGTTGCGCGATGCATCGCCATATACGCGGTTGCGCACAGTCACGGCGCGCATGCTGCCCGACTGGCAACCGCCGCCGGCGAGCGAGGCCGAAAACCGCCAGGAACAAGGCAGCAAACTCACGGTGGTGGAGCTGTTCCGCAACGGCTACGCGCGCCCGACCCTGCTGATCTGGGCGACGTTTTTTGTCAGCCTGATCCTGCTGTATTTCATGATCAGCTGGTTGCCGTCGCTGCTGCTGGAAAGCGGCCTGGAATTGAAGGAAGCCAATCTGGTGACCTCAATGTTCCTGTTTGCCGGCACCTTGGGCGCGATTGGCATGGCCTGGTTTGCCGACCGCCTGAAAAGCAAAGTGCGGCTACTGTCCGGTGTGTTGGCGGCGGCTGCCGTGTGCACCGTTCTGCTCGGCTTGAACCACGATAATCCGCGCTATCTGGTGGCCTGTGTGTTCGCCGCGGGGTTCTGCATTATCGGCGGCCAGCTGACCCTCAATGCGTTCGCCAGTAATTTCTACCCGGCGCACGTGCGCGCCACCGGCACCGGCTGGGCGCTCGGAGTGGGGCGATTTGGTTCAATCCTGGGGCCGCTGTTTGGCAGCCTGTTGCTGGCAATGCATATTCCGGTGGAGCAGATTTTCTTCTTCTGCGCGATTCCGGCGGTGATCGCCGCGTTGTTGATCATTCAAGTGCGTTCGCCTGGCTCAAATGCGCCGAAGGACCCGCTGCACAGCGATATTCTCAAAGCGCCGGCCAATCACTGATTCAACGCGAATCAAATGTGGGAGTTGGCTTGCCTGCGATAGCCATGGGTGTCTACGCAACTTTTTGTGTTGCTTTTAGCCTGCGATGGTTTAGGTAGATTGAGTACATATCCGTTGCTGCGGTAACGGCTTCGTAGGGTTCCGCTCTTACAGCGGCTCACTTTTGGAAAGACCCAAAAGTAAGCAAAGGTCTTCGCCCCACCACTCGGTGCCTCGCCTAGGCTCGGCATGCCCTCACTCCGGCTTGAATCCGTGGGCCGCCGCCATGGGCCATCCTTGGCCCATCGCGGCTAACCCGGCGTCCTGCCGGGTTACCCACGGATTCAAGCCTGCGTTCGGCCATCGTGGTTAACGGGGCGCCTCAGATCAAGATCAAAAGCAGATCAAAAGCAAAGAGCACGGCGGCCTAGTAGCCGACCTGAGTGGTAGAAGCAAAAGCAAGGCAGAAGCAGAGCAGAAGCAGAGCACCACCCTATCTAGCTGATGTAATGAGATCCCAATGTGGGGCGCGGGCTTGCTCGCGAAGGCGGTGGGTCAGTTACACATGAGCTGGCTGACCCACCGCCTTCGCGAGCAAGCCCGCTCCCACAATTTTGACCGAGTTCGGCTGCCAGACCGCAGTGCTCTGCTTTTCTGTGGGAGCTGGCTTGCCTGCGATGGCATCAACTCGGTGTACTTGATAGACCGAGGTGTCTGCATCGCAGGCAAGCCAGCTCCCACATTAGATTGAGTTCAGCGTCCACTATCAGGTCGGCTGTCAGGCCGCCTTGGCTTCGCTTTTGATCTAACCACTCAGGTCGGCTACTAGGCCGCCGTGCTCTTGCTTTTGATCTTGATCTGCTTTTGATCTTAGGCGCCCCGTTAAACCACGCTGGCCGAACGCAGGCTTTGAGCGTGGGTAAACCGGCAGGACGCCGGTTTAGCCGCGATGGGCCAAGGATGGCCCATGGCGGCGGCCCACGGTCCAAAGCCGGAGTGAGGGCACACCGAGCCTAGGCGAGGTGCCGAGTGGTGGGGCAAGAGCCCTTTGGTTACTTTTGGGGCTCTTTTTCCAAAAGTGACCCGCTGTAAGAGCGGAACCCATAGCAGCCGTTACCCAAATAACGGATATGTACCCAGCGCCCCCGCGACAACCAAAGAACTCAACCCATAAAAAGATGTGTAGATACCTATGCTGCGATAGCGGTGTATCAGTGACAGATGTATGGCTGACTCACCGCTATAGCAGGCAAGTCAGCTCCTACCCCATTAATGCACCACTGAGTTGGGCGGCAGGTGCCCCAGCCGCTCTGTCAGGCGCAGGCGCTGGATCGGGTCTTCGCTGAGCAACAAGGCGTGTTCCAGGTCAAAGCGCTCGGCGCTTGGGCAATCCAGGCGCTGGTACAGACTGGCCCGCGCCAGGTAGTCGGCGGCGCTGGCATTGCCCAGCTCCAACACACGTTCGGCATCGACCAGAGCGGCCAATGGGTTATCGTTGGAGAGGTGCAACTGGCGCAGGTTGCGTGACAAGCGTTGCAGGATCGAGCGTGGTTCGGCGCTGAGCAGATGGTCGGCCTGCAACTTCAGATTCGGCCCGTACTGACGGTGCAGCAACTCGCGGCAGTCATTGGGGTACAAACGCCGCCCACCGCACGGGTCCAGCAGGTGATCGGCACCGGGCACCCGCAGCAGGAAATGCCCCGGGAAGTTCACGCCCGCCATCGGGATATCCAGGCGCCGCGCCATCTCCAGCGCGATCAGCCCCATCGCCAGCGGCTGCCCGCGTTTGCGCTGCAGCACCTTGTCGAGCAGGGCGGCGGCGGGGCGCAGGGGGGTGAAGTCGTCCTGGGCGAACCCCAGGTCATTCAGGCGCCGCAGCAGCGGCTGGCCGAGTTCATCCGCCGGCAACATGGGCATGCCCACGCTGACCTGTTGCTGCAGCACGGCGAGGTCTTGCAGGATCACCTGCGGCTGCACGGCCGGGTCATGCTCGGCAGCAATCCACAGCGCCGCTTCAAACAGCGCAGGGGGTGAACGGTCCAGGCAGGCGAAAAAGGCTGTGCGGGGATTCATTGCATTCTCCGACGGATGCCCCTGTTTTAGCCTTGCGGTGAATTTTCGTCCAGTGACTTAAGCAATATCCGACCTGCTTATGTCGCTGGGGCTGTGAAATCGGGCGGCTTATTCCAGCGCACTTCGGCAGTTTCCTGGCGTAAGCCTATACTTGGGCCTCTACCAGAAGTGATTCGGGAGCCCGACGATGTTTGCTCTCATGCACAGCACCCGCCTTGAATCGCTGCACCTGAGCATCGACCCGGCGACCGGGCTGAAGGCGGTCATCGCCATCCACAACAGCCGCCTGGGACCTGCCTTGGGCGGTTGCCGTTACCTCGCCTACCCCGACGATGAAAGTGCCGTGGCCGATGCCGCGCGCCTGGCCCAAGGTATGAGCTACAAAGCCGCCCTGGCCGGTTTGCCGGTGGGCGGCGGCACGGCAGTGATCATCCGCCCCGTGCATGTGGAGAGCCGTGCGGCACTGTTTGAAGCGTTTGGCCGCTGCATCGAAAAACTCGACGGCCGTTTCATCACTGCCATCGACAGTGGCACCTCGGTCGCCGACATGGACTGCATCGCCCAGCACACCCGCTTCGTCACCAGCACCACCGCCGCCGGCGACCCGGCGCCCCATGCCGCCATGGGCGTGTTCACCGGCATCCGCGCCGCTGCCATGGCGCGCCTGGGCAGTGACAACCTCGAAGGCTTGCGCGTGGCCGTCCAGGGCCTGGGCAATGTCGGTTACGCCCTGGCCGAGCAACTGCACGCCGCTGGCGCCGAACTGCTGGTCAGCGACATTGACCACGGCAAAGTGCAATTGGCCATGGAGCAATTCGGCGCGCACCCCATCGCCAACGACGCCTTGCTCAGCACCCCGTGCGACATCCTCGCGCCTTGCGGCGTCGGCGCCGTGTTCAATCGCCACAGCGTCGGCCAACTGCGCTGCGCCGCCGTGGCCGGTTCCGCCAGCGCGCAACTGACCAACCTGGACATCGCCGACCAGTTGGAGGGGCGCGGCATCCTTTACGCCCCGGACTACGTGATCAACTCCGGCGGCCTGATCTACGTCGCCCTCAAACACAGCGGCGCGGAGTTGGCAGGTATCACCGCCCATCTGTCCAACATCGGCACACGCCTGACGGAAATCTTCGCCCACGCCCAAGCCGAAAAACGCTCCCCCGCACGGGTGGCGGATGAGCTGGCCGAACGCCTGCTCTACCCATAAGCCAGGCATTAAAAAGGCCCTGAATCAATGATTCAGGGCCTGTTCAATTCGGGCTTTATTCCGCTGCCGGGTTCAGCAACTCGGACAGCGCGTCCGGCTGGCTCTTGAACGCCTTGGCAAATACATCGCGGTTCTTCGCCATGTAGATCCCGGCTTCCTCCACCTGTTGCTCGCTCAGGGACGGCACGGCTTTTTGCAACACTTCTGCCAGCAACTCAGCGAGTTCAAGCATCTTGTCATGACGGTCAGCTTCGGCTTTATCCATGAACAAACGCTCCAGATCTCGGCTGCTGCGGTATACCACTTCGACGGCCATTCACCACCTCACATGCCTTCACGATAGTTGTCTTTTGCGACTACTGTATTTATATACAGCTAAAAGGGTAAGCCAAACCACGGGGTTTGGGTAGCAGTTTTTTAATGTAGCTGGGAAATAGGGGTTTGCTAGAACGGAAATTTCTGACAACACGCTGAGGTTGCCGAGTAATCCTACGGTGGCTTACCTTCTCCGGGCCTTGCATCGCGGGGCCGAGCTTGGCGGCTCGAACACGAAAAAGAGAACTTTCTTGATTAATACCGGAGCCGCACCATGGAAAACAATACTCACCGTACCGCCGATGCTTTGAATTCCGAGCCGCCCGTCACGCTATTCAGCGTCACACCTACAGTGGACACAGAAACCCTTCTGGCAAACGCCAGCGAAACCCTAAGCAGCGCCCGTGAAATGGCCAATATGCTGGCATTCGACCTTGAAGGCCCGCAGCGAAGCCTGGTCTTGGCGATTCACCAACTGGTCGAAATGGGCGGCTTATTAGTCGACCGAGCGCTGGAGCAAGTCGCACCCGCCTGAGGCAAAGCGCGTAACTGTGGCGAGCGAGCTTGCTCGCGTTGGGCTGCGAGGCAGCCCCAATTCAGGCGAAGGTATTCTTCCAGTTAAAACCCATTTGCAGGTTTTAGGGGCGCTACGTGCTGGAGCGTCAGCCCGGCCCAACGGGAGCAAGTTGTGTTGTCACCCTGTGCCTCACGTCACGTCGCCATCATCTTATACCTGCCTCTGGCCTTTTTTCTGCATGCAGAACACCCGTTACGTCCAACCCGCATTATCCGGTCGAGCCGACCTAAGGAAGCATCATCGTGAAATTCAACTGGGCCGAAAAGCTGCGTCAAAATGTCCATGGGCTGGCTGAGTCGCTGGGCAATCTGTTTGTCGAGACGTTCCACTACCTGGCGTTGTTCGCCATTGGTGCGGTGACCGCCTGGGCGGCGGTGATGGAATTTTTGGGAATGCTGGAAACCGGGCACATCAAGATCGATGACATCTTGCTGCTGTTCATCTACTTGGAACTGGGCGCAATGGTCGGGATTTATTTCAAGACGAAGGTCTACGTTACTAACATTCCTAGTAGTGGCTACCAGATGCTTGCAAAGCCCGCTAATGCGGGGCCATGGCGAGCATGAACCGCTTCTGATCGCCGTGTGGTTGGTCTGATTCGTTTAATTTCTGAACAGTGGTGGGTAGGATGACGCAAGAAGTGAAATGGGCTGAAAGCCTGCGCAAAAAGCTGCATGGTGGTGCTGATTCGATTGGTAATTTATTCGTAGAAACGTTTCATTACCTCGCCCTTTTCGCAATTGGATTAATCACCGTTTGGGCTGGAGTATTTACATTTATAGATATGCTTCAACAGCCGAAAATAACGGTTGATGATATTTTGCTGCTTTTTATCTATCTAGAATTGTTAGCCATGGCGGGAATTTATTTTAAAACTAATCACATGCCCTTAAGATTTTTATTGTATATCGGCGTAACTGCATTGATTCGATTGTTGATAAGTGATGTTTCTCATCACAATGCGCCGGATACCGGAATTCTTTACGTGTGTGGTGGTGTGTTGCTGCTGGCAATTTCGATTTTGGTGGTTAGGTATTCATCTTCGAAATATCCCTCTGCAAAAGAAAAAACAGATTGAAAGAGTTGTCTTGAATGGAAGGGCTGCTTTCGGGTGGCCTTTTTTTGACTTTCAGGTTTACATTACGCGGCTTATGCTGTCAGGGTAACGGGGCAATGGGTGGGACTGACACAAATGGGAATGCCATTCAAAAGCACATTGATCAATGTGACAAAAAAGTCAGTAAATGGCGTTCATGTGAGCAGGCTGCTTCCAGTGAAGCAACACCACTATTACGACTGGAGTCGTCGTTCCGGATATTCGAACCGGTTTGTTGTTGTGAAAGATAATACTATTTGGTGGATGTCTTCTGATTCGACAGATGGCAGTAGTTGGTCAAGTGAGAATGTTCTTATTTCAGGGGTAAGTGACTTGTGATGAGAAATTCGCATAAATTATTTATGAGCTAGCCTATGAGCAGCCTGTGAAGAATAATGCTTGAGGTGAAGAATGGCACTGCTAACCAAAAATGTATTTATAGATACGCAGGTGTTTTGTAATCTCGCTTTGGATTTTTCAGCCAAAAATATTATATCGTTTGAAGAGCTTTGCCAAAAAGGCGAGCTTTCACACGTTACTAACACAGTTGTGGTGCAAGAAGTAAGAAAAAAAATTCTGGAGTTCATAATTGATGGGTTGAAAGGCATAGAAAGCTTTCAAAGGCGCTGTGGGTTTTTAAAGAATGACAAAGGAATAGCTGATAAGCTATTTCCAGAGATATCAGAATATGAGCTTAAAGAGAAAGGATATTCTGATTTTCAAGATTTTTTAGAAGCTTCTAATGCAAAAATTATAGATATGAAAAAGGTGGAAGGAAACGAAATTCTAGAAATTTTTTTCAAACAGGCTCGACCATTTGGTCTTGGAAAAAAAACAGAATTTCGTGATGCATTTTCCCTCCTGTCTTTGCGCTCACACCTGAAACGTGGCGAGAAAATGTATGTTGTATCGCTTGATGGGGACCATAAGGCTTTTTGTAGCGCACATGAACAATTTATCCATGTTGAATCATTAAATTCGCTGTTAGATATTTGCTATAAACATATAGACGAACGATCAAAATTTGTGGAGAAATTTTTAATAGAAAAAAAAGAAGATATTATTATTGCACTGAAAAATCAGATTGAGAACGCAGAAGGCTACAATGCATCGACGTGGGAGGATGCAGAAGTAGATGAGTTTAGGGTGACAGAAATCGGTGAGTTTGAGCCTGATATTACGCACCTCGACAACGATGGCTGCCGAATAAACTTCAACGTTACCGTGAAAATTGAGGTTGATGTAATTGGACCGGACACCGCAAGCGGTCGTTACGACAGGGAAGATGATATTCTCTATACGTTTGAAGATACTCAGCGAAAAGAAGAAGAAGAGCATGATTTTTCTGTCGAAATAGACTTAACCTTTGAGGCGGATGAAGGTGGGTTTATCAATGAAGATTTTGAACTGGCTGTTGAAGGGCTAACAAAAGGCATCGAGTTTGGGGTGGAAGAATATCCGTGGGAAGATCCTAGGATGTAATTTTTTTGAGTGATCATCAGCAACAGATAAGGAATTCAAGATGTATTACATTGAAGTTAAAGATAAATATAAACTTTACTATGATGAGTCGAATAATATGCGCGTCTTTTCGTTACGAGAAGGCAAGTATAATATTGATAATGACCCTAACCAAAAAATATCACCTATTTTCGTTTTGGCCGGTATTGCACTTAAAGAAAATCAGTCTGATTTGAATTTTGAAGCGCTACAGCAATCACTAAGGTTGCAAAAAACGGCAGATGAGTTGAAATTTCGAAATATTGTTGCCATCAAATCAAACTTTACGCCTCATCAAGCGTTGAAGTTTACGCTTGGAAATCGGCGGATTAGCAACATTCTTTCATGGCTGATTGATAATGATGTATCAATTCATGCGTTTTCGATAAATACTGCATATTGGTCGTCTCTCGATATAATTGAAGATTTGCTTTATTTCAATGCGGATAAAGAAGAGATTCTTAGTCAGCATTATTATAAAGACTGTTTGTATAAGATGATTAAGCTCGACAAAGTTGGGTATATTGATCTATTGAATCGCTTTGGCTATCCAAAAATTGAAAAAGAACAGGCTGTTCATTTTCTTAAAGCTCTTCATGAATTTAATCAGGAGATATGGGGAAAGCTCGTACCAAAGGATTTGGAAAGGATTGACCAAAACAGTGATTGCTCCAATCTGATGAGGTTAGGATACTTCATCTACAAGCGATTGACGCTCAACGCTGATGATCTCGAATTTCGCTTGGTTTACGAGAAGGATGAAAAGGTATTAATAGGTGATTTCTCCACATTTTATATCAATAGAATTTCGACATTTCCTGAATCTGAGCATGTGTTGGATGATGAGGATCAGGTAGAGCCGCTAATTGATTCCGTTTTTTCTGCTATGGATAAGGCGGATAAATATGATTATAAATTTATTAGCTCAGTTGGTAGTCTTCCAATCCAAGTGGCAGATTGCATCGCTGGGATATTTCGTGTCTTATTAGCATACCTTGAAGACGCATCATTGGATGACGTGACGTTTTTCAAGAAAGGGCTGAATGCTATGGAAGATGCGACTTTTTCTAAGCTGAAAAGCCTTTTAGAAAGGTCAATTGAGGAGTGCGGTCTGTTGTTCCACGCAGTCATGGTACCTGCCGACCTAGAAAAATACGAAGAGCTGTTTGCTGATCAATTAGTGCGGCATGGCCCAAATGGGATGTTTTACAACACTCAATGAGCCCATAAGGGCATTTTAGTGTATGGCGGGCCGATTTTTCAAAACAACAGTGTTAAGTACTCTAAGTGCGTTCTCGAGAGGGCCGCTTTTTATTTGAGTATATTTGACTGAGTATTCATCTGCTTTGTGGCGATTAATCGCCTGCCTCCGTTTTGATCACAAACTCAATGAGTGATTTTTCTAGTTTGGAGTTAGGGGTAGATATACTGTAAAGACAGTTCGACTTGATGTCCAAAACTACCGCGGTTCCATCTTGGTAAGACTCTATCTTCACCCTTTCAAACTCTAGTGGAACGTCTTGTATCAGCCGTTGAGCCGATAGAATTGCATTCTCGTTGCTGTAAATTGAAAAGGATATTTTGTCGTGTAGTGTAATGGTCTGGTTTGAAGAGTAAGAGTGTGTGATTTTTACACGCGAATTTTCAGAGTTTTGTATATATGTAGACAGTTCGAGTAGAGATATTTTAATCTGCGAAATAAATATTTTTGATTGAATTGCTTCCTCCAGGCTTTTTAGAAATGGTTTGATGGACTTTGATGAAGAGTCAATAGTCAGTATTAAAGATTTTTTCGTGATGCTCTGAATGCTGAATATGCATCTACTAACCTTGAAGAACGAAACTGGTTCTCCTGACTCATATATATTAAATTCGTTTAAAACGACTATTTTTTCTCTTATCCAAAATGCCCCTGTTAAAAATTCCCCGGCCGTGATTATGTCGTAAATTCCATGGTCAGATTTCGTGTTTTTATGATTTCTTATTCTTTCGAATAATGTTACTTCATCAAGGTCAATTTTTAAGCTGAAAAGTTTACGCACTTTCAGCCTCCGCACCCTTTGCTGTTGGGAGAACTGCTTGCATGAGTTTTGAAATTAAAGTTCTTGCGGTAGTTTCAATTTTTGTATGAATGTCTCGCTCTATGGTTCCTGAAGGTGGAAACCTGTTCGTTGAATACTTTTCCAGTGACATGTATCTGTAAAAACCTTTTACTTTTTGAGAGAACCTACTGCAATTTTCAGCATCTTCAAATTTTATCTCGATTTCATAAATGTCCGGTGTCGCTGAATCTTCACTACATGTCCATACTACGTGGGACGTGTAAAATCCTTTTTCATGTAATGAGTCTACCTCTTTTGAATTTAGTACTCCTTTTCCATTCAATGACGCACGAAATACATGAGTGCCAGAGTCGATATCGTCATTTTCAGCTTCAAGTTCATCTGAGCTTCCCGAGGATTTATTGATTTTTTCCGGGTTGAAAACTGAAACTTTTGAAACATCTTTTAATGAGTATCCTTTGATTGCTTTGATCAGTTCCTCTAGGAATTGTGACCTGATCTTTGGGTTGTCTAAGAACTCTAGCGAAATCGTTTCTATCTTTGGAGGTGTTTCTTTGTCGTTACAGAGGATTTCGATAAGATGGTTTACCCATTTTTCAGAGTCTTCATTATAAGGGGAGCGAAGTGTAAGTTCTCCTTTTTCTTCCGTGATTACGATGGTGGATTCTTTTGTGATTGTCTGTTGAAGTTGACTTTTATTGGGGTTTATGTCTGTGTAGGTTATTGTTAGCCTGATTTCGTTTTGATGTTTGGCAATGGTGGCAGATGCGTCTTTCGGATAGTCTTTAGAGTTTATTATACTTTTTAATTCATTTGCAGCTTGTAGCACTTCTACAGAACTTGTGTTGGTGATAAATCTTGAGGTGGTTTTCTCTCGTTGAGTGATCGACTGAAGATTCGACGTTAATTCGTCATAGTCTCTATAGCCAGTGAACATTCGGGAGTAATAGAATGAAAGGTCTTTTCTTTCTGTTTTGGGTGAGATAATAATGCCACGCTTAAAAAATATTTCTGCTAGGCTTTGATTGCTGACTTTTGAACTGTTTACGGCATCACAAATTGCTTTGTCATTTGGCATATATATGCTTTGTTTTTCTATACTCACCAGTCCAACTCCTCTTTACTAAAGAAATCACTCACGGTAGGAATGAGCTCAAACTCTATTTTTTCTATAGTTTCCGATTTACCCCATTTCTTTATGTATTCTTGGGAGGCTGTCCTAAAATAATTTTTTGCCATGTCGCTTTGGTCAGATGCAATCGCGCGTATTGATATCTTTTTGTTGCTATTTAAAATCTGGTAGTTAGATAGAGAGTCAAGCAAGAAGAACATATCTTTCCAATCATCTATTCTCGCTTTGTAGTAAATTTTGTACCCAGCATCGATGGATTTGATTGCCTCTTGCTTTGCGTTAAATAAATGTTCTTCTTGATACTCAATGATCATGAAAGGAGCAGAGATCAGCTCGAGGGTCGCTGGTCTGGAGCTTGGAAGGTTTTTGGCTTTGTGAAGGTTTAGATCGGGGTAGAAGAATTGATAGTTTGCTCTATTGAACTCCCCTCTAGAGTCGAGTTTTTCCAAGTCATCTATAACGGTCTTTATATATTTTATGCTGCTTGGTTCTAGTATGTGTATTTGCTGGTCTTTCTGTAGATCTATGTTCAGGATATTGATGTCTTGTTCGCTTTCCGCGCTAGTACTAGATTTTTTTGAGCTTTTTTTTCCATAGAAAATGTCGTAGAAAGTGCTGTCCCATCCGCCGTCGTGATTGTATACGAATAGCATGCCTCTAATTTCAAGATCTTCTTGGGTTAATGAGTATCGGGTTTTCCATTCATCGCTATAACGAGCGCAGTCTATTGAGTGTGCCAATGACTTTAATGCTTTTCGAATAGCAAATTGTTTTATTGTTCCGGTCGCGTAGCTTTTAAGATCTGTGTTAAGAGCGATTGTTTTTTCTGTGTACGGATCTATATAAGAATAAACTACGTCTGTAGGGTGATTGTGTGCTTTCTGCTCTGAGCCGGGCTCGGTTTTAGGTGGGTTATGTTTCTGGGGTAATACGCATTCGAAATTTTGGTCTGATGGAGGATGTGTGTTCCATTTCAACCAAGGAATAATTTCGTTCGCAACTTTACCAGCAATTGCGGCAATACCAGCTCTTTCTCCTCCAGCCATTTTATTTCCTTATTCCTGAGTTGATCTGCTGTCCATGCGCGAGCTTTAACTCCATAAGTCATTTTGACAAATGGCATGTTAGCAGGCTAAACGCCAGCATAGATCAAAAACTATTGGTGTCAATAACCACTGTGACCGGATTTCTTGGAAGCTTTCCAGTTCGCATCCAGCTCTTTGCCTGTGCGATGTGAGTCATTGCGCCGAGTTCGTAAAAACAAAGAATGACGCCTAGGGCGCGAAGGATCTGCTCTAGGACATCTCAAGATGTCGTGAGGGAGAAAAACTCTACAAGCTTGGCGATTGAGGATTGAGCGTGTTGAAGGTGAGGTCCAGGAACATCATCTGCATCTCAGTTTTGGAAAGTTAATATGAGCAAAAATATTAAATTTATTTTCAGAAAACTCCCGGCAATTTCGTCAAGACCAACCACATGCCGGTGCGCTTCCTGATCTACGTGGCGATCACTGCGCTGACGCGCCTGCTGATCTCCAACGTGTCCCACCACAACCCGCCGGACATCGGCATCATCTACCTGTGCGGCGGCATTCTGCTGTTGGCGTTTGCGATTCTGGTCGTGCGCTACGCTTCGTCGGCGTTCCCCTCGGTGAAAGTCGAAGGCCCGCGTCGCAAAGGCGAGGCGAGCCTGGAGACCGAGAAGGGCGAGCTTTAAAGCCCGACGCTGAAGGGTAGGGTGTGGGCGGGCGGTCGCTGCAGGAGCTTGTGGTCGCCGTCCGTCATCACCGCCAGGATTTCCATGGCGCTGTGGCCCTGCTCGATGGCGATGCCGAACTGAATACTTTGCACCAGCCGTTTGAGCCGTTGCGGGTCGTTGCGTTGTTCGGCGCTGATCATGCGTTTGGCAACCACGCCGTCCTCATTCGAGAGGGTGAGCATGATGCTGCCATCCAGCCGTTGGATGCTTAGGTTGACGCGGTATTTAGGCGTGAAGGTGTCGGTGATGATCTGAAAAGGATTGTCCATGGTGCGTTACCGCCTGATAAGAGCATGCATTCATTGACGACCGGTGTCTGGAATAGTTCGCATTGCCTGACCACCGGCCACTCCGTCGCTGAGGGTTCACAAAGTCCGTTTGCCTCATAGGCTGTACAGCAAAGGGCGTGCCGTATAGCGACCTATCTGACTGTTTCTAACCCCTGTGGGGGCGGGCTTGCCTGCGATTGCGGTGGATCAGCTTAATAATTTCTGGCTGACAGACCACTATCGCGGGCAAGCCCGCTCCCACATTGGATTGATGTTGTGGGCTATTTCAGGGCAACACAGAGAAAACGATCGCAGACAGCGCAATTAGCCCGATCACCACCACAAATACATTCGATACCTGGCCCGAGTACTGGCGCAGAGAGGGCACGCGGCGAATCGCATACATCGGCATCAGGAACAACAGGCACGCAATGATCGGCCCGCCCAGGGTTTCGATCATGCCCAGGATGCTTGGGTTGAAAGTGGCCACGGCCCAGCAGGTCAGCACCATGAACAACGCGGTGCAGCGTTCCAGCCCTTTGGACGACATTGAGCGGTTACGCCCACGCAGGGATTTGACGATCAAACCCTGGAAGCCTTCGCTGGCACCGATGTAGTGGCCGAGGAAGGATTTGGTGATTGCCACCAGCGCAATCAACGGTGCGGCGTAGGCGATCACCGGGGTCTGGAAGTGGTTGGCCAGGTACGACAGGATCGAAATGTTCTGCGCCTTGGCAGCGGCCAAGTCAGCTGGCGACAGGGCCAGCACGCAGCTGAAACAGAAGAACATCACCGTCAGCACCATCATGCCGTGGGCCGTGGCGAGGATGCCGCTGCTTTTGCGCTCGGCCTGGGCGCCGTATACGCGCTTCTGGTCGACGGCGAAGGCGGAGATGATCGGCGAGTGGTTGAACGAAAACACCATCACCGGGATCGCCAGCCACAAGGTCTTGAAGAAAGCCGGCAGCGGCATGCCCTCGCTGGCGGAGGCGAAGAACGCGCCGTTCCAGTTGGGGATTAAGCTCACGGCCAGCAACAGCAGGGCGGCGACGAACGGGTACACCAGCACGCTCATGGCTTTGACGATCACGCCCTGGCCGCAGCGCACAATGGCCATCAAGCCGAGGATCAGCACCAGCGACAGGATCGCCCGCGGCGGCGGGGCCATGTGCAGTTGGTGTTCCATGAAGCTGCTCAAGGTGTTGGTCAGCGCCACGCTGTACACCAGCAGAATCGGGAAGATGGCGAAGAAGTACAGCAGGGTGATCAGCTTGCCGGCGCCGACGCCGAAGTGTTCTTCGACCACGTCGGTGATGTCGCCGGATTTGCCTGACAGCACAAAGCGCGTCAGCCCACGGTGAGCGAAGAAGGTCATAGGGAAGGCCAGCAGTGCCAGCACGATCAGTGGCCAGAAACCGCCGACGCCGGCATTGATCGGCAGGAACAAGGTGCCTGCGCCGATGGCCGTGCCGTAGAGGCCGAGCATCCAGGTGGTGTCGTGTTTGGTCCAGCCTTTGGTCACGGTTGTTGCTATAGCAGGATTTTCGGCAGCAGGTGTACGTACATCGGTCATCGATATTGCCTCGTTATTATTTTTGCGCGGGCTCACGTTGGGGCGGGTAGAGGTGCTCCGATCAGCACTCCACCCAGCTGACCGCCAGGCCGCCCCGTGAAGTTTCTTTGTATTTGTCATGCATATCGGCGCCGGTATCGCGCATGGTGCGGATCACCCGGTCGAGGGAAATGAAGTGTTTGCCGTCACCGCGCAGGGCCATTTGCGTGGCGTTGATCGCCTTGACCGCAGCGATGGCGTTGCGCTCGATGCACGGCACTTGCACCAAGCCGCCGACCGGGTCACAGGTCAGGCCGAGGTTGTGTTCCAGGCCGATTTCGGCGGCGTTTTCCAGTTGTTCCGGGGTGGCGCCGAGGATATCGGCCAGGCCGGCGGCGGCCATGGCGCAGGCTGAACCCACTTCGCCCTGGCAGCCGACTTCGGCGCCGGAGATCGAGGCGTTTTTCTTGCAGAGGATGCCGACAGCGGCGGCTGCCAGGAAGAAATTGACCACGTCGTCGTCAGACGCGTCCGGGTTGAACTTCATGTAGTAATGCAGCACCGCCGGGATGATGCCTGCCGCACCATTGGTGGGTGCGGTGACCATGCGCCCGCCGGCGGCGTTTTCTTCGTTGACGGCGAGGGCGAACAGGTTGACCCATTCCATCGCCGACAAGGTCGAGGTGATTACGTTGGGCTTGCCGATTTCCAACAGGCTGCGGTGCAATTTCGCCGCTCGGCGTGGCACATCCAGGCCTCCGGGCAAGATGCCTTCATCGCGCAGGCCTTGCTCCACGCATTCGCGCATCACCGACCAGATATGCAGCAAACCGCTGCGGATGTCTTCGTCGCTGCGCCACGCGCGTTCGTTGGCCATCATCAGCTCGGAAACCCGCAAGCCGTGCTTGTTGCACAAGGCCAGCAGTTCGACGGCGCTGGAAAAGTCGTAGGGCAATTCAACATCGCTGGTCGGCGCGATACCGGAAGCTGCTTCGGCCGCCTCGATGATGAAACCGCCGCCTACCGAGTAATAGGTTTGTTCGCTCAGCAACCCATTGTCGCCATAGGCGTGCAGGGACATGGCGTTGGGGTGGTAGGGCAGGCTTTCGTCCAGCAGCAGGAGGTCGGTGTGCCAGTTGAAGGCAATTTCCTGTGTGCCCGCGAGCAACAGTTGGCCGGATTCGCGCAATTGCTGGATACGTGCGTTGATCGAGGTGGGGTCGACTTTGTCTGGCCATTCACCCATCAGGCCCATCACGCAGGCGCGGTCGGTGGCATGGCCCACGCCGGTGGCGGACAGCGAGCCGTACAGGCGCACCTCGACACGGCGCGTGTCACTCAGTAAATCTTGGTCGGTGAGTGCCTGGGCAAAGGTCGCCGCCGCCCGCATCGGGCCGACGGTATGGGAGCTGGAAGGGCCGATGCCCACCTTGAATAGATCGAAAACACTGATAGCCATGCTAAAGCCTTACAAGCAATGGAGTAGAAATCGCTGCCATGTTTTGTAGAGCAGGCGGAATTGGCGCGATACTGAGCCTCTGGATCGGCACTGACCAACGAATTATCCTAAGACACCCTTTAGCAGGACTAAACTCTATGCCCCGGCCCCTTCATGGTCAGACCTACGTCTGGCTGCACGTTTTTTCCTGCGCTGCGCGGCATTTGTCGTTCACCCGCTGCGCCGAAGAACTGCACATCACGCCGGGGGCGGTGAGCCAGCAAATCCGCCAGCTGGAGGAGCGTCTGGGTTTCCGGCTGTTCCATCGGCGTGCGCGCGGTGTGGAGTTGAGTGCCGAGGGGCAACGGCTGGCGGCGACGGTGGGGGAGGCTTACGGCAGCATCGATGCGGAGTTGCAGCGGCTGGACGCGGGGATGATCAGCGGCACCTTGCGCCTGCGCTCAATCCCGTCGTTTCTCGGCAAATGGCTGACCCCGCGTTTGCCGCGTTTGCAGCAACGCTTTCCGGATATCCAGCTGCGCATGGTCGCCGAAGACAGCAGCATTGCCCTGCACGAAGGCGACTTCGACTTGGCCATCGACTTGAACGACGGCAGCTACCCCGGCCTGTTATCCACAGCCCTGCTCGATGAGCAGATTTTTCCGGTGTGCGCCCCCAGCCTGTTGCGCGGCCGCCCGCCACTGCATGGCCCGGCCGACCTGGTGCATTTTCCGCTGCTGCACGACATCACCGCCTGGCGTGGGAGTTATGAATACGCCGAGTGGGAGTTTTACCTGAATGCCATCGGCTACCACCAGGCCGACGTACGGCGCGGCCACACCTTCAACCGCAACCACCTGACCATCGAAGCCGCCATCGCCGGCATGGGCGTGGCCATCGCGCGGCGCACTTTGCTCAATGATGAGTTGGAGCGTGGCACCTTGATCGTGCCGTTCGGCCTGGCCGTGCCCAATCACAAACGCTACGTGCTGCTGTATGCGCCGGGCGCACTGAGCCATCCGGGCGTACGCGCGGTACATGACTGGCTGGTGGAGGAAGCGGGGATTTTTCGCGGATTGCACCCGTTGGGAGAGGGGCAATTATGAGGTTCGCTGGGCGTAAGAAGATGTAACTAACTCCCCACCCTAACAGCGTTTTTGCTCGTCGTCAGACTTAATTTGTAATGTGGGATTTATCTTTGCAAAGGGCTTGAAATGTTCTTCTGACTGCTCAATTGTGTAGTCAAGAGGTCATGGTTTCACCACCCCGGTGTTGCAGTTTGTGACCTCCCGCGAGCTAGCTGAAATAAGGGAAGAACTATGCAAATCCAAGTCAATAGCGATAACCATATTGAAAGCAGCATCCGACTGGAGGAGTGGGTACGTACTACCATTGAGAGCACGCTCGAACGTTATGAAGAAGACCTGACCCGCGTCGAGGTCTACCTGAAGGATGAGAATGGCGACAAGCCCGGTCCCCACGATCTAAGTTGCCGCCTGGAAGCGCGGCCAAAAGGCCATCAACCACTGTCGGTCCTGCATAAGGCCGATACCCTGGAACAGGCGATTGATGGCGCAGCTACCAAGCTTGAGCATGCGCTGGAACATCTTTACGGCAAATTACGCGGCAAACCACGCGCCGCCGGGCAAGCATTGCCTAATACCAAGGTCGACGAGGCCGAGCTCGAAGAGGAATTTCTGGAAAACGAACAGGCTGCGCTTAACAGCTGATAGCTGAGTGTTTTTTCAACCCCAATCAAACGGGCCTGCATCTGCAGGCCCGTTTTCGTTTACCGCCCGCGTCGGAAGAAATACCCACTCAACATCGCCAACCCGCCCGCGCCAAGGCCTGCAAAGAGCATGGCCCAACCGGCACCCTGGCGCAGCGCCGCCCGGGCATCTGCGGGGGGCAGCACCAACGCGTCCAGCTTGCCTGCCGCAATGTTCTGGCTGATCGCGGGCCAGTCCAGCGCCGAAGTTTGGGGCAGCAGGCTGGAAAGGTGATGGCTGATGCCCAGCAACAACACCAGGCCCATCAGTGCGATGTTGAGCGCCAAGGTGATCAGCCGTGCGCTGAGGTCAATGCCTGAGGCCATGCCCGCGCGGTCGGCCGAGACGGAGCCGGTGGTGGTGTTGGTGGTCGGTGAGTTGGTCAGCGCCAACCCGACGCCGGTTATCACGCAACTGAGCAGTACCCATACGATGGTTGGCTGCTCGGCCGTATTGATCGCCGCCATGACGATAAACCCCGCGCCCATCATGCCCAGGCCCAAAGGAATGATGCGCTCGGCGCCGTAGCGCAGGGCCAGGCGCTCGGCCAGCGGCGGCACCAATAAGGTCGGCAAGGTGTAGGCGAGTAGGGCGCCGCCGGTGGTCAGCGTGTCGTAGCCCAGGCCCGCCTGGAAGTAGAGCGGCAGGTAGATCATGAACGGCCAGAAGCTGAAATTCATGCCGATCGAGCCCATCAGCGCGCCGTTGAAGCGCTGGATGCGGAACACCGAGAAATCGAACATCGGGTGCGCGCTGCGTCGCTCGACAGTAATGAACAACAGCAGCCCGGCCAACGACAAGCCTGCCCAGCCAAGCATGGCCGGCGTGCCAAAGCCGTTCTCGCTGCCCTGGGTGATGAAGTAAACCAGCGCGAAAACCGACAGCGTCAGGGTCAGCATGCCGGCGATGTCGAGGCGATGGCCGGCCGGGTCACGGGACTCTTGCACGCTGATGCGTAGCAGCACGAGTGTCAGCAAGGTCAGCGGCACATGCACCAGGAACACCCAGCGCCAGTCCGCGACCGCCAGGATCAACGCCCCCACCATCGGCCCAAAGCCCAGGCCCACACCTGCGATCACGCCCCATATCGCAAAGGCCCGAGCCCGCGCTGCCGGCTCACGGAACTGGTGCGACAGAATCGCGAACTGGCAGATCATCATTGCCCCGGCCCCCACGCCCTGGACAAACCGCGCCGCGATCAGCGTGGGCGCATCGTTCGCCAAGCCACACGCCAGCGAGGCCAAGCCAAACAGCCACAGGCACAACACCAGCATGCGCCGCCGCCCAAAGCGATCGGCCAGTGTGCCGGCTGCCATCAGTACGCTGGTGCAGGCCAGGGTGTAGGCATTCATGATCCATTGCGCGTCTTGGAAGCCCGTGCCCAGTTGCTGTTCCAGGGTTGGCAGGATGATCGGCACGCTGGAAATTTCCAGGCCGAACATCAGGGCTACGAGGCAGACGGCGGTGAGGGCTAGGCCATCTTTGGCGGTGCGCGGTGCGCTGACGGCCGATACGGCTGCGGCGGGCGGCATGGGATATTCCTTTCGATTAGGTGAGCGCACTATTCTTACGGGAACAAGATTCTTTATTTGTGATAAGTTTTCCGTTGATAAGGGAATCAAGAGCGACAATGAAATCATGGCCACACCGCGTTTTGATGGCGTTGAACTCTTTCTGCAAATCGTCGAAAGCGGCAACCTGACCGAGGCCGCCGAACGGCTGAACCTCACGCGTTCGGCCGTGGGTAAAGGGTTGGCGCGACTGGAGGCTCGCCTGGGCACGAGCTTGTTGCAGCGCTCCACGCGCCGCCAACGGCTGACCGAGGACGGGCAGGCCTACTACGAACATTGCCTGCGTGCGCTGGCCGAACTTGAAGCCGCCGAATCGGTGCTGGAGAGTGGCCGGCAACAGCCGCGTGGAAGGTTGAGGGCGAGCCTGCCGTTGGCGTTCGGTCATCACTATGCGGCGCCTGCTTTGTGGGGCTTGATGGACCGTTACCCGGAGCTGGAGATCGAGATTTCGTTCTCTGACCGGCTGATAGACCTGGCTCAGGAAGGTTTCGACGTTGCCGTGCGCATCGGCCCGCTACCGGACACCGACCGCCTGAGCGCACGCCGCCTGGGCGAGCAGTCCGTGTGCCTGGCCGCTTCACCGGCGTACTTGCAGCGTGTCGGGCGGATTGAGTGCATCGATGACCTCGCCGCACACCGAGGCATTGCCTACCGTTGCAATACCTCGCATCGCTCGGGTGTGCCGTCGCCCTTGGTGCTGGACGACCTCCAGGCCGTGGCCGACGCCGCCATTGCGGGCGTGGGCCTGGCCTGGTTGCCGAGCTGGCTGATTGCGCACTATGTACTGCGCGGCCAACTGGAAGCGGTCCTGCCGAGCTACCGCGACCAGCCTGCGCCGATCCATGTGATTTGGCCCACGGCCGCACACATGCCGGCCAAGACTCGCTGCGCCATCGATGCCTTGGTCGCCGGCACGCCGAGTTGCTTGGCAGGTAGTTAGACCCCGTTGCCATCAGGTCAGCCGATCCCCTGTGGGGCTCGACAGCTCCCCCAGTTGATCTTCTTCGTGGGTGAGATTTGGACTTGTCGCGATGCTTCTGCGAGCCGAGATCTGACCGACACAACCGATCCCCTGTGGGAGCTGTCGAGCTTTAGCGAGGCTGCGAAAGCGGTGGGTCAGGCACCTTAGATAGCGCCTGTGCCGCCGCCTTTGCAGCCTCGCTGGGGCTCGACAGCTCCCCCAGGTTTTGCACCGTTTGTAAGGTCCCACTCCTTAACTGGAGCTCTATGACTCAGGCAATCAGAACGCGATAGACGTCTGCACGTACACCGTGCGCGGCTCGCCGACGTATTTGCCCTTGTTGTTATCGTCGAACGAGCGTGTGTAGTACTGCTTGTTGAGGATGTTTTTTACCCCGACTGCCACGTTCAAATCCGACAGCTGTGGGCCGAAGTCATACGCCGCGCGGCTGCTGAACAGCATGTAGCCGGGGATGCGTCCATTGGCACCGTCGTCCGTTTCGGCCTGGGTGTTGGCGTTGTCGGCGAACTGGCTGCTCTGGTAGCTGCTGTCCAGGTTGAGCTTCCAGCGGCCTTCGGTGTAACCGACGCCCAAGGTGCCTTTGTGCTTGGACGAGAAGGGCACACGGTTGCCTTTGGTCGAGCCGTCTTCGCGGATGGTTGCATCGACGTAGGCGTAAGTGGCGTACACATCAAAACCGGCCAGCGCCGGGCTCAAGCCGTCGAGGGCGTAGTTGATGCTCGACTCGATGCCCTGATGGCGAGTCTCTCCACGGGCGATTACCGAATCGTTGGTTTGGTTGCTGTCGTACTGGTTGTCGAAGTTGATCAGGAACGCGCCGATTTCCGCACGCAGGGTGCCGTTGTCGTAGCGCGTGCCGAGTTCCCAGGTGCGGGCTTTTTCCGGTTTCACTTCGCCGCTGGTCACGCGGTTGGGCATCTGGCTGTACTGCACGCTGCCGAACGAGCCTTCGGTGTTGGCGTAGAGGTTCCAGTCTTCGGTGAGGTGGTAAAGCACGTTCAACGCCGGCAACGCGGTGTTGTAGTCGCCCTTGTATTTCACGTTGGTCAGGTTGTTGGTCTGCTGGGACTCGATCATCTCGTAGCGAATGCCCGGGGTGATGGTCCACTTGCCGATATCAATGCGGTCATCGAGGAAAAACGCATTGGCTTCAGTGGCGCCACGCGTATCGCGGTCGTTGCGGCTGTTGGTGTCGGGCAGTTGCTGGTTGGCGCTGATTGGCGTGCGGTAGCGCAACTCGTGGCCGGCTTCGTTGATGTAGCGGTAGCCGACGCCGACTTCGTGGCTGGTCGGGCCGAGGTCGAAGCCTTGGGCGAAGCGGGTTTCCAGGCCGCGTACCCAGTACTCGCGCGGCGACAGCGAGAGGAAGTTGCCCTGATCCAGGTAGCCATTACGCAACGTGGTGGTGAAGAAGGTATTGGCGGTGAATTCGCGACGGTCTTCCTGGTAGCGGTAACCGGCGTTGAACATCGTACGGCGGCCCCAGAATTTGTCGTAGGGGCGCGTGGATTGGTACGGGTCGGCCTTGTAGTCCTTGACGTTCAAACCGCCGGGCATATCGGCCTGGCCTTCGTAGTACTGCGCCATGGCGTTGAAGCTGTTGGCATCGTCGAGCTGGTATTTGCCCTTGAGGATCAAGTCGTCGATGCGCGTGTTGCTGTTTTCGCGCCAGTCGCCGCCACGGGTGCCGGAGTACAGAATCGCGCCGCCCAGGCCGTTATCGGCCGTGCCGCCGGCCAGCAGGTTACCGGTGGTCTTGAAGCCATCGTGGCTGGAAGACGGACTGGTCTCGGTCTGTAAACCGCCTTTGACGGTCGGTGCATCCGGGATTGCGCGGGTGACGAAGTTGACGATGCCGCCGACGTTCTGCGGGCCGTAGCGCACCGCGCCGCCGCCGCGAACCACGTCCACCGCATCCATATTGCCCATGCTGATCGGCGCGAAGGACAGTTGTGGCTGGCCATACGGCGCGAAGGGCACCGGGATGCCGTCCATCAGCACCGTAGAGCGCGAAGCCAGGCGTGGGTTGAGCCCGCGAATGCCGAAGTTGAGCGCCATGTCATGGCTGCCGGTGCCGTTGTTTTCCGGTGCGTTGACGCCGGGGATGCGGTTGAGCACGTCACGCGCCTGGGTCGCGCCCTGGCGCTCGAATTCCTCGCGGCGGATCACATCACGCGCGCCGGGGTGTTCGAACACGTTAGTTTGCGCCGCGTCGCCGAGCCAGTCGCCGACCACGTTTGAAGTTTGCAATTCGAGCGTGGCAGGGGCGCTCGCCGGTTGCAGGCTGTAGGCGTTTTCGCCCTCGGCGCGGGCTTGCAGGCCGGTGCCTTCGAGCAGTTTTTGCAGGCCTTCGTCGGCGCTGTAGTTGCCCGACAAACCACGGCTCTGCATACCCGCCGTGATCTCGGAACCGAAGGAAATCAGCACGCCGGCCTCACGACCGAATTGATTCAGCGCCGCTTCCAGGCTCGCCGGCGCAATGTGATACGGCTTGGCGTCGGCGGCCATGACAGGTGCCAGCGCGGTAAGACTGAGGCTGGCGCCCAGTAGGAGTTGGCGCAAGGTACGGGCGAGGAGCGTCGGTTGCTGGGGCATGAAGGGCGGTCCTGAGAAGGAAGGATCAAGGTGGCTTTCCTTCTCTGTCACGCGAGGTGTGGAAAACGGCTCATATTTTTTAAAAATAATTTACGAGCGTGCCTGGACGGTCACCCAGTAGCGGGTAAATCGCCGCACTTTCACTGGCAGGCTGACTTCCAACAGGTCGAGGATGCGTTCGCTGTCATCCAATGGGTAACTGCCGGACAGCAGCAAGTTAGCCACTTGCGGGTCGCAATTAACCTGGCCGCGGCGATAACGGCCCAGCTCGGCGAGGAATTCTTCCAGGCGCATGTGCGCAGCCACCAGCATGCCGTCTGCCCAGGCGCCGCTGTTGGCATCGGTAGGGCGCGGGGTGTCCCAGCCTTTGCGGGTGACGTTGACTTGGCGCGAGGCCTCGACCGTCAGAGCTAGGCCGCTGTAGCGGTTGGGCATCACGTCGACATGGCCATCGAAGACCGCCAGTTGGGTATGGTCGTTGAACTGGCGCACGTTCAGCCGTGCAGCCTGGCTGCTCAGCAGGCCTTGCCCGGTCAGCACGTGCAGCGGCGTATCGCCGGGGCGGGCGGTCAGCAGGATTTCGCCTTCAAGCAGGCGGACCAACCGTTGGCGGCCATCAAAATGCACATCCACCGCGCTGCCGGTGTTGAGCTGCAATTGGCTGCCATCGGCCAATTGCACCTTGCGACGCTGGCCGACGGGGCTGCGGTAGTCGGCGCTCAGCGGCGGCAGAATCTGCTGTTGGCGCAGGCTCCAGGCCGCAGCCGAACCGGCGCCGAGGATCAGCAGCAGCTTGAGGGCCTGGCGCCGGCTGCTGGATTTCGGCGCGTTCAACGCCGCGTGCGCCAGCGGCGAGGGCATGCCTCGCAGGCGTTGGTTGACGCGCTGGATATGGTCCCAGGCGCGTTGATGTTCGCTGTGGGCCTGGAGCCATTGCTGCCACGCAGCTTGCTGGCGCGGGTTGAGCGCGCCTTGCTGCATTTCCATCAGCCAGTGCACGGCTTGCTCGGCGACTTGCGTGGAGAAGTTCATAGGGCGAAGTAGCAGCGCATGGCGGCTTTGTTCAGGTGGCGTTTGACGGTGGCGATGGAGATGCCCAGTTCGGCGCCGACTTGCGCGTAGGTCAGGCCGTCGAGCTGGGCCAGCAGGAAGGCGCGTTTGGCCTGCACGGGCAGGCCGTCGAGCAGTTGGTCCAGCTCCAGCAGCGTCTGCAGGATGATTGCGCGTTCTTCTTCCGACGGCGCCACGTGTTCGGGCATTTGCGCCAAGGCGTCGAGGTAGGCGCGCTCCAGGTCCTGGCGGCGGTAGAAGTTGAACAGTACGCGCTTGGCCACGGTGGTGAGAAAGGCGCGGGGTTCGATCAGCGTCGGTATTTCCCGCGCGGTGAGCACGCGGATAAAAGTGTCCTGGGCCAGGTCGGCGGCGCTTTGCGGGCAGCCGAGCTTGCGTCGCAACCAGCCGGTGAGCCAGTGATGATGGTCGTTGTACAGAACTTCGACGGTATTGGACGGCTGCAACGCAATCACTCCACAAGCATCGGCATGCTTTAGAGAACAAGAATTGTTCGCATTGTAGGGTGCGTGACAAGGTTCGGCAATCCGGTAAGGCCGGTGATTCATCCGTTCTCTTTTGCTTATGAGAATATTTATCATTAATATTGCGCGCTGATGAACCTGGCGCCTCCTGCATGAAAAGCAAACGCACACTTCCCGTTACCTACCGTCTAGCCGTCACCTCGCGGGTGCTGGCTGCCGTGGTGGGCGGTTATCTGATGGCGTCCCTGGCAGCCGTCTGCCTGGCGCTGTGGATGCCGACGTCGCGCGCCGACGCGGTGATCACCGGGATGATGAGTTCGTTTGTGTTCTACCTGTTGGCGGTGCTCTGGTGTTTTGCCTGCCGCACGGCGTGGCGCGCCTGGGCGGGTGTGATGCTGCCGAGCGCGCTGTTTGCGACCCTGGCCGGCGTGGGTTTCTGGATGGCACGCACATGAAAGAGGGCTTTCGCCAGGCGATGGCCTGGTTGCACACCTGGGCCGGATTGATTTTTGGCTGGCTGCTGTTTGCGATTTTCCTGACCGGCACCTTGGCCTATTTCAAAGACGAAATTACCCATTGGATGCAGCCTGAAGTGCAGGCCCACCCACTGGACGATGCGCGCAGCCTGGCCGCCGCGCAAACCTATCTGCAGCACCAGGCGCCCAACGCCGCGCGCTGGTTTATCACCCTGCCTGGCAGCCGCGACCCCGGCCTGTCGGTGATGTGGCAAGACAAAGTCGACCCCGGCAAGCGCGGCAACTTCATCCAGAAAGTCCTCGACCCAGTCACCAGCCAACCCGTGCAGGCCCGTGAAACTATGGGCGGCGAGTTCTTCTACCGCTTTCACTTCCAACTGCAAATGCCCTACCCGTGGGGCCGCTGGCTGTCGACCATCGCCGCGATGGTGATGTTTGTCGCGTTGATCACCGGCATCATCACCCACAAGAAAATCTTCAAGGACTTCTTCACCTTTCGCCCGCGCAAAGGCCAGCGTTCCTGGCTCGACGGGCACAATGCGGTGGGCGTGCTGGTACTGCCGTTTCATTTGATGATCACCTACAGCAGCCTGGTGATCTTCATGAGCATGGTGATGCCCGCGCCGATCGTGGCTTCCTACGGCGACGACAGCCGTGGGTTTTTCAATGAAGTGTTCCCCAACACCAACAATGCGCCGGCGCTCGGCCAGCCGGGTAAATTGCTGCCGTTATTGCCGATGTACCAGCTAGCGCGCGAGCAATGGGCAGGCGGGCATGTTGGCCGTTTAGTGGTCAACAACCCGGGCGATGTGAACGCCTCGGTCAATGTGGTTCGGTCCGGTTCCGACCGCGTGGTGCATGATTTTGGCAGCAGTGTGTCGTTCAACGGCACCACCGGCGAGTTGTTGCGGGTCAGTGGCGAGCAGTCGCTGCCGGCGGCGATTAGTGGCAGTTTCTACGGCCTGCACATGGGCCATTTCGCCGGCCCGGTGCTGCGCTGGTTGTACTTTATCTGCGGCTTGGCGGGTACAGCCATGATCGGCACCGGCCTGGTGATCTGGCTCGGCAAGCGCCAGCTCAAGCACGCCAAAACCGGTGTGATGCCGTTTGAGCTGCGGCTGGTGGAAGTGCTGAATATCGCCAGCATGTCTGGGCTGATGATCGCTATTGCGGCGTTTTTCTGGGCCAACCGTTTGTTGCCGATGAGCTTCGCCGAGCGCTCCGACTGGGAAGTGCAGGCCTTCTTTATCGCCTGGGGCTTGAGCCTGCTGCACGCCGTGCTGCGTCGAGGCCGCCAAGGCTGGGTTGAGCAACTGAGCGTCGGCGCGTTGCTGTTTGTGGCGATTCCCCTACTCAACGCGCTGACCACCTCGCAGCATTTGGGTGTGTCACTGCTCAGCGGTGACTGGGCCATGGCCGGCTTCGACCTGACGTGCCTGGCCAGCGGCCTGTTCCTGGCCTGGGCGGCCTGGAAGATGCAGCGCCGCATGGCGCCGCAGCCCAAGGCCGAACGCGCGCAGGCATTGACGCTCAAGCAGGAGGCGAACTGAATGCTGCTCGCCCTGTTGATGTGCTACGCCGGGTTTGCCGCGTTGTGCCTGTCTACCGATCGCCATCACGGTGAATTGCTGCACAGCAAACCATCGCCCAGTCGGCGCTTGAGCCTGCGCGCATGCGGTTGGCTGCTGCTGATGCTGGCGATCTGGCCGGCCGTCGCTGGCTCGGGTTGGGCCCAGGGTTTGGTGCAGTGGTGCGCCGTCTTGATGCTCAGTGCACTGCTGCTGGTGTTGCTGCTGCCGTATCGGCCAAGGCTGGCCTTGACCCTGGCGGGCGTCGGCCTGTTGGCCAGCCCGGTTGCGGCGTTCGCCTTATTCTGAGCCTTCCATGATGATCAGCACTCCGCCGGAATCCCAAGACAGCCCGCACACCGATGCGGCCGGTGGACGTGCGCATTTCCTGCAGGTGTTTTTGTCCCAGCGCTCGCAAATGGAAGCGCTGGTCAGCCGACGCGTGGGCTGCCGCGCCACCGCGGCCGACCTGGTGCAAGACCTGTTCCTGCGCTTCTGGCGCCGGCCACTGGTGCAGGTCGAAGAGCTCAGCACTTACCTGTTGCGCTGCGCCGGCAACATCGCCATCGACCACCTGCGCAGCGAAGGTGCACGCGCACGCAGCAGCGAAGGCTGGTTGCCGGAACAGCAGGACAATCAGGGCTCCGAACCCCAGGCCGCCCTCGAAGCGGGCAATGACCTGCGCCATGTCGAGGCCGCCTTGCGCAGCTTGCCGGAACGCACTCGGCAGATTTTCCTGCTCAACCGCATTCACGGGCGCAAATACGCGCAAATCGCCAAGGCCATGGGGCTGTCCCAAAGTGCCGTGGAAAAACATATGATGCGTGCCCTCGAAGCCTGCAAAGCCAGCCTTCGCGAACCCTCTTGCCCACGTACGCCAGGGAAAGCACCGTGACCGTCACCCCCACGCCCGCCCAGGAGCAGGCCGCACTTGACTGGCTGAGCCTGCTGCACGATCAGCCCAGCAGTGGCGACCAAGCCACCTTCAGCCGCTGGCTGCGTGCCGACCCTGCGCACGTCGAGGCCTATGCCCAGGCCCAGGTGTTGTGGGAGTTGAGCGAGGTGCCGGCGCGCGCACTGGCGGACGAGGACGCCTTGGCCTTGCAGGGCTACCTCAATGCGATGAACACCTCCAAGCGCTCACGTATTGTGCGCAGGTGCAGCGCCTTGGCCATGGCTGCGTGCCTGCTGGTGATGGTCGCGATGGGCGCTGGTTGGCAGCCGTCGCGCTGGGTCGATGACTTCGGCGCCGATTATGTGACGGCGCCGGGGCAGGTGAAGACCGTGACCTTGGCCGATCAATCCCAAGTCACCCTGGATGCCGACAGCGCGATCGCCGTGGATTTCAGCCAGGGCGAGCGTCACATTCAGTTGCGTCGCGGGGCGGGCTTTTTCAATGTGACCCACACCGGCCAACCGTTTGTGGTCGAGGCCGGCAGCGGTGAAGCGCGAGTGCTGGGTACCCAGTTCGAAGTGCGCCTGCAACCGGCGGGCGCCCAGGTGACGGTGCTGTCCGGTCGGGTGGGTGTGACGCCGTCCAAGCAGGGCTCGCAGCAAGTTCTGACGGCAGGCCAGCAAGTGGCCTACGCCGAAGGTGTGGCTGAGCCCTTGCATGCCGTCGACAGCGAATCACGCCTAGCCTGGCGTGACGGCTGGCTCAATTACTACAAGGCGCCGCTCGCCGAAGTGGTCCAGGACCTGGGCCGTTATTACCCGGGCCGCATCCTGCTGCTTAACGACGAGATGGCCGCCAAACGCGTCAGTGGCAGCTTTCCGAGCAACGACCCGCAGGCGGTGTTGAATGCCTTGCAGGCGGTGTTGGGGTTTGAGCAGCACAGCCTGTTGGGCCGGATGATTGTGTTGCGTTAGCGATACATCAGGCTTCAATTTTCCTTTCGCAATTCTCCGCCAGGTCTGCGCAGGCCACGCCTCGCGGTGCCTGCGGACCTTTCACCGAACCTTCATCGCAATCACCCCAACCTGTCACCAAACCGTTACACGTGGCGCGGATCATCGCCGGGTTCCTGAGTGAGTGGTCAGGAACCTCGGCGTCGTCAGCCAACCAAGTTCCGGCGCGACTGCCCCATACCACAGAGCAACGTCAGTAAGGGATCTACAGGTGAACTACAACAATCTTTATGCCCTACTTTTAGCCTCGGGCCTGGGTGGCTTTGCGCCGCTGGTTTTGGCGGACGACGCGCAGGATGTGGGTTCGGTGAATATCGCCGGCAAACAAACCCTGGGCAACGGGCACATGATTCGCGAAGAAAGTGCCAAGGCGCGGTCGACGGTGACCAAGGAAGCCATGGACCAAATGTCGGCGACCGCCAACGCCATCGACAAGCTCAAATACACGCCAGGCATCAACGTTTCCAGCGATGACGCCAGCGGCACCAGTGGCACCAACTTCACCATGCGTGGCATGAGCTCCGACCAGGTCGGGGTGTCCGTCGACGGCGTGCCAATCAACGACTCGGGCAACTACAGCGTCTATTCAAACCAGCTGGGCGACCCGGAAAACCTCGCCGAAGTGTTTGCCACCCAAGGCTCCTCCGAGGCCGACGGCCCGCACATCGGCTCCAGCGGCGGCAACATCGGCATGATCACGATTCGGCCAACCAAAGAGTCCGGGTTGTTTGCCAAACAGACCGTCGGGTCCAATGACTTGCGCAAGACTTTCGTGCGTTTGAACACTGGCGATTTCGGCGGCCTCAGGACCTGGGTGTCGGCATCGCACCTGGAAGGTGACAAGTGGCGCGGCAAAGGCACGCTGCGTAGCGACAAAGTCGAGTGGAGCAGCCTGTTTGAAGACGGCAACGGCAACTCCACGCAGGCGACAGTCAAGTACAACAACCAGGAAAACTACAACTACAACACCCTGAGCAAAGCGCAATTTGAGAACGAAGGGCGACGCAAGGACTACGCGCAAACGCCGGTGTACAAGTCGGGTTTGCTGTCGTCGTCCTACAAGCTCAACCGCAACCCGTTCGAAAGCGTCAACGCCACGCTCACGCAGCGCTGGCAGTTGCAAGACAACCTGGCGCTGACGGTCACCCCGTATTACTACTGGGCCAACGGTGGCAGCTTCAGCGGCCAGACCGCGTCGAACCTGGGGCCCAAATCCGACAAGGCCGGCAATTACGACCTGAGCAACCTGAAATCGGCCAACTACTACCGCCCTTCGTGGACCGAAACCTGGCGCCCTGGCGTCACCGCGAAAATGAAGTGGGACATCAACGAAGAACACAGCCTGGACTACGGCTACTGGTATGAACGCGCACGCCAGCGCCAGACCCAGCCCTTTATCGGGATCAACAGTGAAGGCGCGCCCAGTGATGTGTGGGGCGACTACAACGGCGGCGGTCAGGTGGTCGACAAGAACGGCGCCACCGTCCAAGGCCGCCACTACTACACGGTCACCCCGTCGCAGAAACTCTGGGTGCAGGACAGCTGGCAAGCCACGCCGGACCTGAGTTTCGTCGGTACCCTGGCCTACCAATACGTCGAGCGTGACGGCAACAACCTCGGCAGCCTGTACGACAAAGCGGAAAAACGTAACACCCGCTACCACCAGTTCCTGCCCAGCTTCAGCGCCAAGTACCAGGTCGACGAGAGCAACCAGACGTTCTACAACGTCACCCGCAACATGCGCACGCCGCCGAACTACGTGCTGTACAACAAGGGCGACTCGGTGAGCCTGAAGTCCGAGTTGAGCTGGAACCAGGAACTCGGCTGGCGCTACAGCGAAGACGACATGGCGTTGAGCGCGACCTTGTTCTACATCAGCTTCAAGGATCGCCAAGTGTCGACCACCGACTCCGCCGGTGACTACATGGTGCTTAACGTCGGCAGCGTCGAGAACAAAGGCCTGGAATTGGAGTGGAGCGGTTTGTTGCCGCACAACTTCAACTACTACGCCTCGTACACCTATACGAAGTCGGAGCAGCAAGACAATTTGCTCAGCAAGAACGTGTTGTTGCCAACGGCGGGCAAGCAACTGGCTAACGTGCCGGAAAATATGTTCAACCTGGTGTTCGGGTATGACGACTCGCGCTTCTACGGCAACATCGCGGGCAAGTACGTCGGCAGCTTTTATGGTGATTTGACCAACAAAGAAAAAATCGACGGCCGTACGGTGTTTGATTTGAACGCGGGTATTTACTTGCCGGTGGACAAGAAGGTCATCAAGTCAGCGACCTTGCGGTTTTCAATGCTTAACGTGTTCGATAAAGAATACTTGAGCTCGGCACGCACCGTGGCGTTCAACTCGGCACCGGTGAATGGCTTGGCGCCGAGTACGGCGTATTACAACGTGGGGGAAGAGCGTACGGCGATGGTGTCGTTGGAAGCTAACTTCTAATAAGGCCACCGCTGGGCTAAATGTGGGAGCAGGCAAGCCAGCTCCCACATCAGTTGGCTCTCATACCGATTGGGTTACTTCAACGCGGCCATGATCGCTTCAGGGTTGAACTCGCGAATCAGCGTGCCATTCACGTCCACAAACGGAATCCCGCCTCCGCCCAACGCCTCATACGCCCTGCGCGCCTGGGCGTCCTTCTCGATATCCAGGGCCTGGTACGGAATGCCTTTCTGGTCCAGAAAGCGCCGGATCTGCTTGCAGTAGCCACACCACTCGGTGGAATAGAGCACCACGCGCGCCGAGGCGCGTACCTGCTCCGAAACCACCTGTGAGGGGTTGAACAGCCGCTCGATCTTGCCCCAGTTCTGGATCACCACCACGACCAGCAACACCAACAGGACTTTCTTGAGAACCCCGCCGAGCATCAGTTACGGCGCTTGAGCTGGTCGGTCAGTTGGGTTGGCAGGCCCTTGATGATCAAGGTGCCGGCGGCTTCGTCGTATTCGATCTTGTCGCCCAACAGGTGCGCTTCAAAGCTGATGGACAAGCCTTCGGCGCGGCCGGTGAAGCGGCGGAACTGGTTGAGGGTGCGTTTGTCGGCCGGGATTTCCGGCGACAGGCCGTAATCTTTGTTGCGGATGTGGTCGTAGAACGCTTTTGGTCGATCTTCATCGATCAGGCCTGAGAGTTCTTCCAGGCCCATCGGCTCGCCGAGCTTGGCTTGGCTGCTGGCGTAATCCACCAGGGTTTTGGTTTTTTCGCGGGCGGATTCGTCGGGCAGGTCTTCGCTTTCGACGAAGTCGCTGAACGCCTTGAGCAAGGTGCGGGTCTCGCCCGGGCCGTCGACGCCTTCCTGGCAGCCAATGAAGTCGCGGAAGTACTCCGAGACTTTCTTGCCGTTCTTGCCCTTGATAAAGGAGATGTACTGCTTGGACTGTTTGTTGTTCTGCCACTCGGAGACGTTGATGCGCGCCGCCAGGTGCAGTTGGCCCAGGTCCAGGTGGCGCGAGGCGGTCACATCCAGGTCCTCGGTCACTGCCACGCCTTCACTGTGGTGCAGCAGGGCGATGGCCAGGTAGTCGGTCATGCCTTGTTGATAGTGGGCAAACAGCACATGGCCGCCGGTGGAGAGGTTGGACTCCTCCATCAGCTTTTGCAGGTGCTCGACCGCCGTGCGGCTGAAGGTGGTGAAATCCTGGCCACCGTCGAAATATTCCTTCAACCAGCCGCTGAACGGGTGCGCGCCGGACTCGGCATGGAAGAAACCCCAGGCCTTGCCTTGTTTGGCGTTGTAGCTCTCGTTGAGGTCGGCAAGCATGTTCTCGATGGCGGCCGACTCGGCAAGTTCGGAGTCGCGGGCGTGGAGAACTGCAGGTGTGCCGTCGGGTTTTTTGTCGATCAGGTGGACGATGCAATGACGGATCGGCATGGGCTTCTCGGCTGGTTGAAGGGGAGCGGTTGGCCTCCCCGAAAAGTCGCCCAGTGTACCGCACCCGTTGGGCATGACGCGCTCCGAAGGGTGTTTTGGCTACCCTCCGACGCCCTATATGCCCTTTTTTCACGGTTTAGAGCGATAAAGCTGACCAAATGGGTATGTTGAAGCGGATATTTCCCCGTCTCTGTGCTAGTTTTGCCCCGTCTTACGCCAAGACTCGGCGTTAAGCGTGCATTCAGCATCTGTCAGGTCGAACCAATCCCCGTTTCAAGCATCTATAACCCCGATCTCCGTGGTTATGGCCGGGGGTGCCAGGCCATGACGGTCGGGCTCGACGGCTGACACTGCACTCTGCAATCCATATGAATTTGATAGGGAAGGAACACCACAATGGCTATTACTAAAGACCAACTGATCGCTGACCTGGCTGAAGCAGTAGACGCACCGAAAACTACCGTGCGCGCTCTGCTGGACCAACTGAGCCAAGTTGTTGCTGATCAGCTGGAAAACGGCGGCGAAATCACTCTGCCAGGCGTTGGCAAACTGAAAGTGACCGAGCGTCCAGCCCGTACTGGCCGTAACCCTTCGACTGGCGCTGCCATCGAAATCGCTGCCAAGAAAGTTATCAAGCTGGTTGTGGCCAAAGGCCTGACCGACGCTGTTAACAAGTAAGACGCAGCAAAAAAAACCGTGCTCCGGAGAGATCCGGGCACGGTTTTTTGTTGCCTGCGATTTGGCGGTAGTGGCGGATTTATTGTGGCGAGGGAGCAAGCTCCCTCGCCGCACGTTTAGTCGCGCACCCAGCGCTGGCGCCACAACTGCTGTTCGTTCTTGGTCTGGAAGGTCCAGGCCACAAAACGGCTTTGCTTCTGGCCCTGGGACATCTCCACCACCTGGCTTTCCAGCACGCCGGCTTTTCTCAGGGCGGTCTCGATCGCGGGCAAGTTCGACGCTTTTGACACCAGGGTGCTGAACCACAGCACCTTGTGGGCAAAGTGCGCACTCTCAGCGATAAGCTGCGTTACAAAGCGCGCTTCACCGCCTTCACACCACAACTCCGCCGATTGGCCACCGAAGTTCAGTACCGGCAGCTTGCGCTTGGGATCGGCCTTGCCCAAGGCGCGCCACTTACGCTCGCTGCCCTTGGTGGCTTCGTCCATGGACGCATGGAACGGCGGGTTGCACATGGTCAGGTCAAAACGCTCACCTGGCTCCAGCAGGCCCAGCAAGATCTGCTTGGGATTGGATTGCTGACGCAGTTGAATAACCTTGCTCAGGTCATTGGACTGCACGATGGCCTTGGCGGCAGCCACGGCAATAGGGTCGACCTCCGAGCCGAGGAAGTTCCAGCGGTATTCCATGTAGCCAATCAGCGGATAGACGCAGTTGGCGCCCATGCCGATGTCCAGCACCTTGACGATGGAGCCGCGCGGAATCTTGCCGTCGTTGACGCTGGCCAGCAGGTCGGCGAGGAAATGCACGTAATCCGCACGCCCCGGCACCGGTGGGCACAGGTAATCCGCCGGGATGTCCCAATGCTGGATGCCATAAAAGGACTTCAGCAATGCCCGGTTGAACACCCGCACCGCGTCCGGGCTGGCGAAGTCGATACTTTCCTTGCCATAAGGGTTGATGATCACGAATTTCGCCAGTTCCGGCGTGGTCTTGATCAGCGCCGGGAAGTCGTAACGGCCCGTGTGGCGGTTGCGCGGGTGCAAGGTGGCCTCTTTGCGCGGCGCGACGGGTTTGGCCGTGGCTGCGGTTTTAGGCTTCTTGCGCGGTGGTTTAGGTGTGCTGGGGGCGGTCATGTTGACTCTGGAGTAGGCTCAAAAATGGCGGGTATTATCCCACATTCATGAGGGAAAACAGGAATATCTACCGGTGGAGCAAAACCAGAGTGGGCAGCCTATTCGAAATAATAGAAAGCCTAGTTATTCCTTAAGGGTTAGCTGACCTGTGATTTCTGACAGTAGATTGCCGCCGTTTGAGCGTGTAAGTTTTTTAGTTGCAACGCAAAAAAAACTGACTTCAATTTACTTAAAGGAATAAGTACTCTGTGATGACGTTGGCGGGAGCGATGTTGCTGGCGATGAACGCATGGGCGGCTGGCACGAGCCCTTCGCAAAATAAGATGCAGGGTGTGGCTGAGGGGAGCATCATTGTAGAAAACGCAGGCGCTAGTTCTTTTTATGTCAGCGACACTGATCCAACCGTTGGCTATGCCAGCCCTCTTAGTATTGATGTGGCCGGGTCTGCTATTCGAGTGGGCAAGGAACTCGAAATTAAAAATCGAGGTTCAAAGGCAACGACAATTGGTACTAAAAATACCACGCTGGCTGCACCGCTCACTCTTCCAGCAAAAAGCGGTGTTTTATTTATTAATACGGCTGGCGGGTGGGTGTCCCATGGTGTCATGTCGGATAACACACCTCCACCACCGGGGGCTCCCGCGTCAGGTCAGGTAAATGTTCCGCCTGTGTCGAATTAGGGGTGAGGCGGTGAGGGGTTAACACCTTAAGTCTAGGGTGGTCGGTCGCAGATATTAACGATCTGCGATCGATTTAGAGTGATCGATGCGATCATAGTGAAAGCCTTGTTGCGTCAATTCATTAATCAAATCGCTTAACAGTACGTTGCTGGCTGATCTGATCGTGGCATTGTTGGGGGGCATGTCGAGTACAGTTAAATTGGACGCTGCAGTTTCCAGCTGCGTCCCATCTGCGGAGTAAGGTGTGTAATAAAACTTCAAGTCTGGGTTCGGGGCTAAACCATTATTTCCAACTAATTATGCTATAGGGATAATGAAAAAAATCCGCCTGTAAAGTGATTGACTCTGTGAAAGCTTAGACTGCATTCATTAATATATGTTCACCACTCTTTGATTCAGTTATTTGGGTTCTCCTGAAAAAAAAGATTGCCCTGGCCAAAAACAATTAAAGGTGCAGAGGCTTTATCCCAGAGTAATACGGCTTTCCAGTGCGCCAATATTGTCAATGTTGACAGTTATTTATAATGTTTGCGATGACCCTTGTTTGTGCTTTGATACCGTTAATTTTGAGCAAAAAAAAGAGACCCGAAGGTCTCTCTTTTTAATCCAGTATTTATTTACAAACTGGAAATCCGTGCATGTTGCTCCGCCAACTTGCCCAGCGCCTGTTCAGCTTCGGCCAACTTGGCGCGCTCCTTATCGATCACCTCAGCCGGTGCCTTGTCGACGAACGCCGCGTTGGACAGCTTGCCGCCAACCCGCTGCACTTCGCCTTGCAGGCGCAGGATTTCCTTATCGAGACGGGCCAGTTCCGCACCCTTGTCGATCAGGCCGGCCATCGGCACCAGCACTTCCATGTCGCCGACCAGCGCGGTCGCGGACAATGGTGCTTCAGCGCCGTCAGCCAATACGGTGATCGACTCCAGCTTCGCCAGCTTTTTGAGCAGCGCATCGTTCTCGGTGAGGCGGCGCTGATCTTCGCTACTGGCGTTCTTCACAAACACGGCCAGTGGCTTGCCCGGCCCGATGTTCATCTCGGCGCGGATGTTGCGCGTGCCGAGCATCAGGGTCTTGAGCCATTCGATATCGCTTTCGGCGGCCTCATCAATGCGTGCTTCGTTGGCCACCGGCCAAGGTTGCAGCATGATGGTCTTGCCTTCGATACCGGCCAGCGGCGCGAGGCGCTGCCAGATTTCTTCGGTGATGAACGGCATGAACGGGTGCGCCAGGCGCAGCGCCACTTCGAGCACGCGTACCAAGGTGCGACGTGTGCCACGCTGGCGTTCGACCGGCGCGTTTTCGTCCCACAGCACTGGCTTGGACAGTTCCAGGTACCAGTCGCAATACTGGTTCCAGATGAACTCGTACAGGGCTTGTGCGGCCAGGTCGAAACGGAACTGATCGAGTTGGCGGGTCACTTCGGCTTCGGTGCGCTGCAGTTGCGAGATGATCCAGCGGTCGGCCAGGGACAGCTCATAGGCTTCGCCGTTCTGGCCGCAGTCTTCGCCTTTGTCCAGCACGTAGCGCGCGGCGTTCCAGATCTTGTTGCAGAAGTTGCGATAGCCTTCGACGCGGCCCATGTCGAACTTGATGTCGCGACCGGTGGAGGCCAGCGAGCAGAAGGTGAAGCGCAGGGCGTCGGTGCCATAGCTGGCGATGCCGTCGGCGAACTCGTCGCGGGTCTGCTTCTCGATCTTCTTCGCCAGTTTCGGCTGCATCAGGCCCGAGGTGCGTTTCTGCACCAGGGTTTCCAGGTCGATACCGTCAATGATGTCCAGCGGGTCGAGGACGTTGCCCTTGGACTTGGACATCTTCTGGCCTTGGCCATCACGTACCAGGCCGTGCACGTAAACGGTCTTGAACGGCACCTGCGGCGTGCCGTCTTCGTTTTTCACCAAGTGCATGGTCAGCATGATCATCCGGGCAACCCAGAAGAAGATGATGTCGAAGCCGGTGACCAGCACGTCGGTGGAGTGGAATTTTTTCAGGAACTCGGTCTGCTGCGGCCAGCCCAGGGTAGAGAACGTCCACAGGCCCGAGCTGAACCAGGTGTCGAGTACGTCGTTATCCTGTTGCAGCGCAACGTCCGGGCCGAGGTTGTGCTTGGCACGTACTTCGGCCTCATCGCGGCCCACATAGACCTTGCCCGACTCGTCGTACCAGGCTGGAATACGGTGGCCCCACCACAGCTGACGGCTGATGCACCAGTCCTGGATGTCACGCATCCACGAGAAGTACATGTTTTCGTACTGTTTAGGCACGAACTGGATACGGCCATCTTCCACGGCAGCAATCGCAGGTTCAGCCAACGGCTTGGTCGACACGTACCACTGGTCGGTCAGCCAAGGCTCAATGATGGTGCCAGAACGGTCGCCCTTCGGCACTTTCAGGCCGTGGTCGTCGACGCTCACCAGCAAGCCGGCGGCGTCGAAGGCTGCAACGATCTGCTTACGTGCTTCAAAACGGTCGAGGCCGGCGTATTCGGCCGGGATTTTGCCGTCGATGCTCTCGTTCAGCGTGCCGTCCAGGTTGAACACCTGGCAGGCTGACAGTACGGCGGCGTTCTTGTCGAAGATGTTCAGCAGCGGCAGGTTGTGGCGCTTGCCGACTTCGTAGTCGTTGAAATCGTGGGCCGGGGTGATTTTCACGCAGCCGGTGCCGAATTCAGGGTCGCAGTAGTCGTCCGCGATGATCGGGATGCGACGACCCACCAACGGCAGCTCAACGAACTTGCCGATCAGCGCCTGGTAGCGCTCGTCGTTCGGGTTAACCGCGACGGCAGCATCGCCAAGCATGGTTTCCGGACGGGTGGTGGCGACGATCAGGTAGTCGTTGCCCTCGGCGGTCTTGGCGCCGTCGGCCAACGGGTACTTGAGGTTCCACAGGAAACCTTTCTCGTCGTGGTTTTCCACTTCGAGGTCGGAAATCGCCGTGTGCAACTTGGTGTCCCAGTTGACCAGGCGCTTGCCGCGGTAGATCAGGCCGTCTTCATGCAGGCGCACGAAGGCTTCTTTCACCGATTCCGACAGACCGTCGTCCATGGTGAAGCGCTCGCGGCTCCAGTCGACGGACGAACCCAGGCGACGGATCTGACGGCTGATGTTGCCGCCGGACTGATCCTTCCATTCCCAGATCTTTTCCAGGAATTTCTCGCGGCCCAGGTCGTGACGGCTCTGGCCGGTGGCTTCGAGTTGGCGTTCCACCAGCATCTGGGTGGCAATGCCAGCGTGGTCGGTGCCCGGTTGCCACAGGGTGTTACGGCCCTGCATGCGGCGGAAGCGGATCAACGCATCCATGATCGCATTGTTGAAGCCATGGCCCATGTGCAGGCTGCCAGTGACGTTCGGTGGCGGAATCATGATGGTGTAGGAATCGCCGGCACCTTGTGGGGCGAAATAATTCTCGGACTCCCAGGTGTTGTACCAGGAAGTTTCAATGGCGTGCGGCTGGTAGGTCTTATCCATGCGCGGCGGGACCCTATTGGCATTTATTCAGGAAAGCCGGCAAGTATAACGGGGGATAGGGCGCAGGGCGAGGTGAAGACAGGCTTGAGATGTACGCAGTGCAAATGTGGGAGGGGGCTTGCCCCCGATAGCAGTGGGTCAGTGACTGATAAGCTGGCTGACCCAGCGCTATCGGGGGCAAGCCCCCTCCCACAGTAGATCCAGGTGTGGCTCAGGACTGGTATTGGCTGAGCAACCGTTCCATCCGCGCATCCAACCTGCGTTTGATCTCGGTTTCGATATGCGGCGCAAAGTCGTCGATCACATCCTGCATGATCAGTTGCGCAGCGGCGCGCAGCTCGTTGTCCAGGTGCAGCAGCAGGGCGTCTGGCGTCTTTTCGGTAGCCGTCGCAGCCGGCGCGGGCTCTACAATCGGGGCTTTGGCGACAGGCTGCGGTACGGCGGGCTTGCCACCGACCATGTCGAACAACAGCGGAATCTGTACCTCACCGTCGACCGTTTCGGTCAGCAGCGGCGGTTGCAAGCCATCATCACCGAGCAACTGTCGGATCGACTCAAGGTCGTCCAGCAGGTGGTCGTCTTTTTTTGTAGGTTTTGGCGTGTCCATCATGTACTCAAAGTCGTTGTAGCCGGTGATCTTGCAGAGAATAGCCCTGTTCGCGGTAGAAACGGAAACTCTCCCGCGCGGCTTGACGAATAGCCGGATCTTCCACCACCACTTCCGCCACACGGGCAAACGCTTTGGCAAAAGCCGGTACTTTCAGGTCCAGGTTGACCAGCAGGTCATGGTGATCGCCGCAGCTGTCGCCTAAACCCAACACAATCAGGCCTTCGGGTTCGGACTCGGCAGGGCCGTGGGGCACGAAACTTTCGCCCTTGAAGCGCCACAGGCGGGCGTCGAGGTCGTTACGTTGGGCGGCATCGCTGCAATGCAGGTAGATGCGGTGGCCCATGCGCCAGGCTTTTTCGGTGAGTTTGCAGGCAAAGTCCAGGCGCGCAGAGGGATCGGCGCTGGGCAATATATAGAAGTCGACTTGGGTCATTGCGGTTCCTGAGACCGGGGCGCCATGGGGGCCGCCCCGGAATCTTCAGTTTCAGGCTTTGGCGCGATCCAGCAGGTATTGGGTCAGCAGTGGCACCGGACGGCCAGTGGCGCCCTTGTCCTTGCCGCCGCTGGTCCAGGCCGTGCCGGCAATGTCCAAGTGCGCCCAGTTGAAGTTCTTGGCAAAACGCGACAGGAAGCAGGCAGCGGTGATGGTGCCGGCTTTCGGCCCGCCGATGTTGGCGATGTCAGCGAACGGGCTGTCCAGCTGTTCCTGGTACTCATCGAACAGCGGCAGTTGCCAGGCGCGGTCGTCGGCAGCCTTGCCGGCGCTGAGCAGTTGCTCGATCAGCTCATCGTTGTTACCCAGCAGGCCCGAGGTGTGGGCGCCCAGGGCAACCACGCAGGCACCGGTCAGGGTGGCGATGTCGATCACGGCTTGCGGCTTGAAGCGCTCGGCGTAGGTCAGCGCATCACACAGCACCAGACGGCCTTCGGCGTCGGTGTTGAGGATTTCCACCGTCTGGCCGCTCATGGTGGTGACGATATCGCCCGGACGGGCTGCGCCGCCGCTCGGCATGTTCTCGGCACACGCCAGGATGCACACCAGGTTGATCGGCAGCTTGAGTTCCAGCACGGCACGCAGGGTACCGAACACGCTGGCGGCGCCGCCCATGTCGTATTTCATCTCATCCATGCCTGCGCCCGGCTTGAGGCTGATGCCGCCGGTGTCGAAGGTGATGCCTTTGCCGACCAGGGCGTAAGGCTTCTCGGACTTCTTGCCGCCGTTATATTGCATCACAATCAGGCGGGGTGGCTGGTCGCTGCCCTGGCCTACGGCATAGAACGAGCCCATGCCCAGTTCCTTGATCTTCTTCTCGTCCAGCACTTCAACCTTCAGGCCCTTGAACTCTTTGCCCAGTGCCTTGGCTTGCTCGCCCAGGTAGGTTGGGTGGCAGATGTTTGGTGGCAGGTTGCCCAGGTCGCGGGTGAACGACATGCCTGCAGCGATGGCCTGAGCGTGGGTCACGGCGCGCTCGACTTCAGCCTGGGCGGCCTTGATAGTCAGCAGGGTGATTTTCTTCAGGGCGCGCGGTTCGGCTTTCTGGCTCTTGAACTGGTCGAAAATGTAACCGCCATCCACCAGGGTTTCGGCCAGCAGGCGGGTCTTGCCGTAGCTGTCGCGGCCTTTTACGACGATTTCATCAAGTGCCAATGCTGCATCGCTGCCGCCCAAGCCCTTGAGGGTGGTGAGGATACCGCTGATGATCTTGCGGAACGGGCGGTCGCCCAGTTCGGCTTCCTTGCCCACGCCCACCAGCAACACGCGGTCGGCTTTGAGGTTAGGCAGGCTTTGCAGCAGCAGGCTCTGGCCGACTTTGCCGGCCAGGTCGCCGCGCTTGAGCACGGCGCTGATGGCGCCACCGCTCAGTTCATCCAGTTGCTTGGCGGCGACGCTGAGCTTGCGGCCTTCGCCGACGGCGACCACGAGGGTGGCGGTTTTCAACGTTTCGGGGCTAACGCTTTTTACAACCAATTCCATTTTCGGGTCCCTTATAAAGGTCTGTGAGCCTGAGTCTGTACGCAGGCTTTCAAGCGTGGCAGCTCTGTAAACCGCCCGCGACAAAGGCCGCAGTTTGAACCTCGCCGGCGGAACCTGACAACCCTTGGCGCACGCTTTGTGCGCGCGCATGAGGTTGCGCAGTGACAGGCGCGGTCAATCACAGGATAATGCGCCATCTTTTTAGCCGGCCTGTGTAAACGGGTCGACTCGGTATGCTTGCTTGTTTGGCCGCCTTAGCCTGACAACCCTGGAGTGTCTGGTTTGATCGTCTTCCGTTATCTATCCCGCGAAGTCCTGTTGACCCTGAGTGCCGTGAGTGCGGTGCTGTTGGTCATCACCATGAGTGGTCGTTTCGTCAAATTTCTCGCCCAGGCCGCTTCCGGCGCCCTGGATCCGGGCTCGTTATTCCTGATCATGGGCTTTCGTCTGCCGGGCTTTTTGCAGCTGATCCTGCCACTTGGCCTGTTTCTCGGCATTCTGCTGGCCTATGGCCGGTTGTACCTTGAAAGTGAAATGACCGTGCTTTCCGCCACCGGCATGAGCCAGCAGCGTTTGCTTGCCATGACCATGGTGCCGGCCACCGGCGTCGCCCTGGTGGTGGCGTGGTTGAGCATGAGCCTGGCGCCTCAGGGGGCCATGCAGTTCCAGCTGCTGCTGAACAAGCAGGATGCGATGACCGAGTTCGACACCCTCGAGCCAGGGCGCTTTCAGGCGCTCAACGATGGTTCGCGGGTGACCTACACCGAAACCATGACCAATGACCGTGCCAACCTCGGTGGTGTGTTTATTTCGCAGAAAAACCTCGGGGAGAACCAGAAAGATCGCGGTATTTCGATTCTGGTGGCCAACAGTGGGCGCCAGGAAGTACGCCCTGACGGTTCCCGCTACCTGATCCTGGAAAATGGCTATCGCTACGACGGCAGCCCCGGCTTCGCGGATTATCGAGCGATCAAGTACGACCTCTATGGCGTCATGCTCGCCAAGCCTGAGATCAGTGAAGAAGTTACCGACCGCGACGCGCTCCCGACGGCGTCACTGTTCGGCAGCCAGGAACTGCGCTCCATCGCCGAGCTGCAATGGCGCATTTCCCTGCCGCTGTTGGTGTTTATCGTGACCTTGATGGCCGTGCCGCTGTCCCGGGTAAACCCGCGTCAGGGCCGTTTCCTCAAGCTGTTGCCGGCGATCCTGCTGTACATGGCCTACCTGACCATCCTGATTTCCGCCCGTGGCTCCCTGGAAAAAGGCAAGTTGTCGCCGGTCCTGGGGCTGTGGTGGGTACACGGGATTTTCCTGATGATCGGCCTGGGGCTGCTCTACTGGGAACCTATCCGTTTGAAAATGAAGAGCCGTCGTGGCCTGAAGGAGTTGGCTCGTGACTAAGCTCGACCGCTACATTGGTAGCAGCGTACTGATCGCCATCCTGGCGGTATTGGGCATCATTCTCGGCTTGGCCTCGTTGTTCGCCTTTATTGATGAAGTGAGCAACGTCACCGACACCTACACGGTCACCGACGTGCTGAGCTACGTGGCGCTGACCGCGCCACGTCGTCTGTACGACATGATGCCGATGGCCGGCTTGATCGGCTGCCTGATCGGCCTGGGCAGCCTGGCCAGCAACAGTGAACTGACCATCATGCGCGCCGCCGGTGTTTCCATCGGTCGCATCGTTTGGGCGGTCATGAAACCCATGCTGCTGCTGATGGCCTGCAGCGTGCTGATCGGCGAGTACGTGGCGCCGCCGTCCGAAGCCACGGCCCAGGCCAATCGTGCCCTGGCCCAGGGTTCGGGCGATGCGCAAAGCGCCAAGCACGGCCTGTGGCACCGCCAAGGTGATGAATTCATCCACATCAACGCCGTGCAGCCGGGCGGCCTGTTGATTGGTGTGACGCGCTACACGTTCGACAAAGAACGCCACATGCTGACCTCCAGTTTCGCCAAGCGCGCGCAGTATGATGCCGAGAAGTGGACGCTCAGCGACGTCAGCACCACTCACTTCCGCAATGTGGGCCAAGGCAACAATGCCAGCACCGAAGTGATCAATGTGCCGACCGAGCCATGGGATATCGCCCTGAAGCCGGAACTGCTCAATACCGTGGTGATGATCCCGGAAAGTCTGCCTATCTCCGGTTTGTGGAGCTATATCCACTACCTTAAGGATCAGGGCCTGAATAACGGCCGCTATTGGTTGGCATTTTGGGTCAAGGTGTTACAGCCGGTTGTGACTGCTGCGCTGGTGTTGATGGCGATCTCGTTCATCTTCGGCCCGCTGCGTTCCGTGACCCTTGGCCAGCGGGTGTTTACCGGCGTGCTGGTGGGCTTCACCTTCCGCATCGCCCAGGACCTGCTCGGCCCGTCTAGCCTGGTATTCGGTTTCTCGCCGCTGTTTGCGGTGCTGGTACCGACGGCTATCTGCGCCCTGGCCGGGTTCTGGCTGTTGCGCCGAGCCGGTTGATACCGCGCTTATGAACAAAAAATGCCCCGTTCGAGAGATCGGGGCATTTTTGTTCTGGTCAGCAAAGATGACGTTTGGCCTGAGCATCAGGTACAATTCCCGGCTATTTTTCAGCGGGCAATCTGCCTGCAGCCTTTTTGAGTGTTGATCCGTGAGTGATTTGAGTCATATCCGCAATTTCTCCATCATCGCCCACATTGACCATGGCAAGTCGACGCTGGCCGATCGATTCATCCAGATGTGCGGTGGCCTTGCCGAGCGTGAAATGGAAGCCCAGGTACTGGACTCCATGGACCTCGAGCGTGAACGCGGCATCACCATCAAGGCCCACAGCGTTACCCTGTACTACACCGCCAAAGACGGTATCAGGTACCAGCTGAACTTCATTGACACCCCCGGCCACGTTGACTTCACCTACGAAGTCAGCCGCTCGCTGGCAGCCTGTGAAGGCGCCTTGCTGGTGGTCGACGCGGGCCAGGGCGTTGAAGCCCAGTCCGTAGCCAACTGCTACACCGCGATCGAGCAGGGCCTTGAGGTCATGCCGGTACTGAACAAGATCGACCTGCCTCAGGCCGATCCGGACCGCGTCAAAGAAGAAATCGAAAAAATCATTGGCATTGACGCCACCGACGCCGTCGAGTGCAGCGCCAAGACCGGCCTGGGCGTTGACGAAGTGCTCGAGCGCCTGGTCAAGACCATTCCTGCGCCAACCGGCAACTACGAAGATCCGCTGCAAGCGTTGATCATCGACTCCTGGTTCGACAACTACCTGGGCGTTGTTTCCCTGGTACGTGTACGCCACGGCCGGGTGAAGAAGGGCGACAAGATCCTGGTTAAATCCACCGGCAAGATCCACCTGGTGGACAGCGTCGGCGTATTCAACCCCAAGCACACCGCCACCACTGACCTTAAGGCCGGTGAAGTAGGCTTCATCATCGCCGGTATCAAGGACATTCACGGTGCACCGGTTGGTGACACCCTGACCTTGAGCTCCACCCCTGACGTCGACGTGCTGCCGGGCTTCAAACGCATCCAGCCGCAGGTTTACGCTGGCCTGTTCCCGGTCAGCTCCGACGACTTCGAGGACTTCCGCGAAGCCCTGCAAAAGCTGACCCTCAACGACTCGTCGTTGCAGTACACCCCGGAAAGCTCCGACGCGCTGGGCTTCGGCTTCCGTTGCGGGTTCCTGGGCATGCTGCACATGGAGATCATCCAGGAGCGCCTGGAGCGCGAATACGACCTGGACCTGATCACCACCGCGCCAACGGTTATTTTTGAACTGTTGCTGAAAACCGGTGAAACGATTTACGTCGACAACCCGTCCAAGCTTCCAGATCTGTCCTCCATTGAAGACATGCGCGAGCCGATCGTGCGGGCCAATATCCTGGTACCGCAGGAACACCTGGGCAACGTGATTACCCTGTGTATCGAAAAACGTGGCGTACAACACGACATGTTGTTCCTCGGTACCCAAGTGCAAGTGACCTACGATTTGCCGATGAACGAAGTGGTCCTGGACTTCTTCGACCGTCTCAAATCCACCAGTCGCGGCTATGCTTCGCTGGATTACCATTTCGATCGCTACCAATCGGCTAATCTGGTGAAACTGGACGTGCTGATCAATGGCGACAAGGTCGATGCCCTGGCACTGATCGTGCACAAGGACAACGCCCACTACAAAGGTCGGCAGTTGACCGAAAAGATGAAAGAACTGATTCCGCGCCAGATGTTCGACGTCGCGATCCAGGCCGCCATTGGCGGGCAGATCATTGCACGGACCTCCGTCAAGGCACTCAGAAAGAACGTACTGGCCAAATGCTACGGCGGTGACGTAAGCCGTAAGCGCAAGCTGCTTGAGAAGCAAAAGGCCGGTAAAAAACGCATGAAGCAAGTGGGTAACGTGGAAATTCCACAAGAAGCCTTCCTTGCGGTGCTCAGGTTGGATAGTTAGGTCCTATGTCGCTAAATTTCCCGCTGTTGCTGGTCATCGCCGTTGCCGTTTGCGGTCTCCTGGCGTTGCTCGATCTGGTGTTCTTCGCCCCGCGTCGTCGGGCGGCTATCGCTTCCTATCAGGGCAGCGTCAGCCAGCCTGATGCGGTGGTGGTCGAGAAGCTGAACAAAGAGCCTTTGCTGGTTGAATACGGCAAGTCGTTCTTCCCGGTGTTGTTCATCGTGCTGGTACTGCGTTCGTTCCTGGTGGAGCCGTTTCAGATCCCTTCGGGGTCGATGAAACCTACCTTGGACGTGGGCGACTTCATCCTGGTGAACAAGTTTTCCTACGGGATCCGCTTGCCGGTAATCGACAAGAAAGTCATACCGGTCGGTGACCCGCAGCGCGGCGATGTGATGGTGTTCCGCTACCCAAGCGACCCGAACGTCAATTACATCAAGCGCGTCGTGGGCCTGCCGGGTGATGTGGTTCGCTACACCAGCGACAAGCGCCTGCTCATCAACGGTGAGTCGGTGGCCGAGAAGCTGATTGGCGCTGAGCCGAACACCTTGGGCAGCGCTGAGCTGTACCAGGAAAAACTCGGTACGGTAGAGCACGAAATCCGCAAGGAAATGAGCCGCTACCGCGCGATGCCTGATGGCGAGTGGAAAGTGCCTGCCGGGCACTACTTCATGATGGGCGACAACCGCGACAACTCCAACGACAGCCGTTACTGGGATGACCCTAATATTCCCAAGGACCTGCTGGGCATGGTTCCCGACGAGAACATTGTCGGCAAGGCCTTTGCGGTTTGGATGAGTTGGCCGGAACCCAAACTCAGCCACCTGCCGAACTTCTCGCGGGTCGGGCTGATCAAGTAATACAGGCGGCGCTGTGAACACAGCGCCGAATGCTTTTCTGGGGTTGGGACAATGTATCGTCCGGCCTCATGCGGCACCCACCAGGATTTGAATTTGAACACTGCGTCAATCTTCGATGGCCGCCGGTGCCACCAACTAGATATGGATAAACCGTGACCGTTTCTCTCAGTCGTCTCGAGCGCCAGCTCGGCTACACCTTCAAGGATCAGGAATTGATGGTCCTTGCCCTCACACACCGCAGTTTCGCGGGGCGTAATAACGAACGCCTCGAATTCCTCGGTGATGCCATTCTCAACTTTGCCGCCGGTGAGGCGCTGTTCGAGCGTTTCCCTCAAGCGCGCGAAGGCCAGCTGTCGCGCCTGCGTGCACGCCTGGTGAAAGGCGAGACCCTGGCCGTGCTGGCCCGTGGTTTCGGCCTGGGCGAATACTTGCGCCTGGGTTCCGGTGAGTTGAAAAGCGGCGGTTTCCGTCGTGAGTCGATCCTGGCCGATGCGCTCGAAGCATTGATCGGTGCGATCTACCTGGATGCCGGCATGGAGACGGCCAAGGAGCGCGTGGTCGCCTGGCTGGCTTCGGAGATCGAAAGCCTGACGCTGGTCGACACCAACAAAGATCCCAAGACCCGCCTGCAGGAATTCCTGCAGTCGCGCGGTTGCGAACTGCCACGCTACGAAGTGGTGGATATCCAGGGAGAGCCGCATTGCCGCGTGTTCTTCGTGGAATGTGAAATCACCTTATTGAATGAAAAAAGCCGAGGTCAGGGTGTGAGCCGTCGTATTGCCGAACAGGTAGCGGCGGCTGCAGCACTGATTGCCCTGGGCGTGGAGAATGGCCATGACTGATTCAACCGCAACACGCTGTGGCTATGTTGCCATCGTCGGCCGCCCGAACGTGGGCAAGTCCACGCTGCTGAACCACATCTTGGGCCAGAAGCTGGCGATCACCTCGCGCAAGCCGCAGACCACCCGTCACAACATGCTGGGCATCAAGACCGAAGGCGCCGTGCAAGCGGTCTACGTCGACACCCCGGGCATGCACAAAGGTGGCGAGAAGGCGCTTAACCGCTACATGAACAAGACCGCTTCGGCGGCGTTGAAAGACGTCGACGTGGTGATCTTCGTGGTCGACCGCACCAAGTGGACCGACGAAGACCAGATGGTTCTCGAGCGTGTGCAGTACGTCACCGGCCCGTTGATCGTTGCGCTGAACAAGACCGACCGCATCGAAGACAAAGCCGAGCTGATGCCGCACCTGACGTGGTTGCAGGAACAACTGCCGAACGCCCAGATCATGCCGATCTCGGCCCAGCACGGTCACAACCTTGAGGCGCTGGAACGCGTGATCGCCGGTTACCTGCCGGAGAACGAGCACTTCTTCCCGGAAGACCAGATCACCGACCGCAGCAGCCGTTTCCTCGCCGCCGAACTGGTACGCGAGAAAATCATGCGCCAGATGGGCGCCGAGCTGCCGTACCAGATCACCGTTGAAATCGAAGAGTTCAAGCAGCAGGGCAAAACCCTGCATATTCATGCGCTGATCCTCGTTGAACGTGACGGCCAGAAGAAAATCATCATTGGCGACAAGGGCGAGCGCATCAAGCGCATCGGCACCGAAGCGCGCAAGGACATGGAATTGCTGTTTGATTCCAAGATCATGCTTAACCTGTGGGTGAAGGTTAAGGGTGGTTGGTCCGATGACGAGCGCGCGCTGCGCTCCCTCGGCTACGGCGACCTGTAATAGGCCTCCAGTAACACCGCAAGACAAATGTGGGAGCGGGCTTGTGTGGGAGCTGGCTTGCCTGCGATAGCATCACCTCGGTACAACTCAAGGACCGAGGTGCCTGCATCGCGGGCAAGCCCGGCTCCCACACAAGCCCGCTCCCACATTGGATAGTCGCAGTTTTCAAGGCCGTGCTTGTCAGCGAGAACCCCATGTCCCAAACCCCACCTCCCAGTCAACTCGCCTACGTGCTGCACAGCCGCGCCTACCGCGAGACCAGCGCCTTGGTGGACTTCCTCACGCCCCAAGGCCGCCTGCGCGCAGTCTTGCGTAGCGCCCGAGGCAAGGCCGGCACGCTGGCCCGGCCATTCGTGGCCTTGGATGTGGAGTTTCGTGGCAAGGGCGAGCTGAAGAACGTCGGTCGCCTGGAAAGCGTCGGCACCTCCGCTTGGCTCAATGGCGAAGCACTCTTCAGCGGCCTCTACCTCAATGAACTGCTGATTCGCCTGCTGCCCGCCGAAGACCCGCACCCGGCGGTGTTCGATCACTACGCCGCCACGTTGTTAGCCCTGGCCGAAGGCCGCCCCCTGGAGCCGCTGCTGCGCGCTTTCGAATGGCGCCTGCTCGACGACTTGGGCTACGGCTTTGAACTGAGCAACGACCTGCACGGCGATCCCATCGCCGCAGACGGCATGTACCGCCTGCAAGTCGACGCCGGCCTTGAGCGTGTGTACCTGCTGCAACCGGGCCTGTTCCGCGGCACTGAGTTGCTGGCCATGAGCGAAGCCGACTGGACCGCTCCGGGCGCTTTGTCTGCCGCCAAGCGCTTGATGCGCCAGGCGCTGGCCGTGCACTTGGGTGGCCGGCCGCTGGTCAGTCGCGAGTTGTTTCGAAAGCCCTGACAACCCCGTGTATGCTGTGCAGCGTTTCTTTCCCTTTTCAGGAGCGCTTCCGTGACCACCAGCAATCGCATTCTTCTTGGCGTGAACATCGACCACGTCGCTACCCTGCGCCAGGCCCGGGGCACCCGTTACCCTGACCCGGTCAAGGCCGCGCTGGACGCCGAAGAAGCGGGTGCCGACGGCATCACCGTGCACCTGCGCGAAGACCGCCGCCACATCCAGGAGCGCGACGTGTTGCTGCTCAAGGACGTGCTGCAAACCCGCATGAACTTCGAAATGGGCGTCACCGAAGAAATGATGGCGTTCGCCGAGCGCATCCGCCCGGCGCATATCTGCCTGGTGCCGGAAACCCGCCAGGAACTGACCACCGAAGGCGGCCTCGACGTGGCCGGCCAGGAAGCGCGGATCAAAGCTGCCGTGGAACGCCTGTCGAAGATCGGCAGCGAAGTCTCGCTGTTCATCGACGCCGACGAGCGCCAGATCGAAGCCTCGCGTCGCGTAGGCGCGCCGGCCATCGAACTGCACACCGGCCGTTACGCCGATGCCACCACGCCCACCGAAGTGGCTGACGAGCTGCAACGCATCATCGACGGCGTAAAGTGCGGCCTGAATGAAGGCCTGATCGTCAACGCCGGCCATGGCCTGCACTACCACAACGTCGAAGCCGTGGCGGCGATCAAAGGCATCAACGAACTGAACATCGGCCACGCGCTGGTGGCGCATGCGCTGTTCGTCGGTTTCAAAGGCGCGGTCGCCGAGATGAAAGCCCTGATTCTGGCTGCCGCCAAGGCCTGATACCACAACCTATGGTCAGCGGGCTTGCCACAAGACCCAATGAAATCGCAAGTGCGGCAATGCGAAGCCTTACTGTTTAGCCGGGTCAGGTGTATCGTATCTGCCCTTTGCGGGCCTATGGCTCGCGGCAGATACGTGAGGTTGTTGTGTCCCAAACTTTTTCCCGTCGACAAATCCTGGGTGGTCTTGCAGGCCTGGCCGTAGTGGGCGTCGGTGCCGGTGGCGCCTACCGCTACTGGCTGGGAAAAGTCGCCGAGGCCGAAGCGGGTCACGATTACGAGCTGATCGCCGCGCCGCTCGACGTGGAACTGGTGCCGGGGCATAAAACCCAAGCCTGGGCGTTCGGCCCATCGGCGCCGGGCACCGAGTTGCGTGTGCGTCAGGGCGAATGGCTGCGGGTGCGCTTTATCAACCACCTGCCGGTCGCCACCACCATCCACTGGCACGGCATCCGCCTGCCGCTGGAAATGGACGGTGTGCCTTACGTCTCGCAATTGCCGGTGCTGCCTGGCGAATACTTCGACTACAAATTCCGCGTGCCGGACGCCGGCAGCTACTGGTATCACCCGCATGTGAACAGCAGCGAAGAACTCGGCCGTGGCCTGGTCGGCCCGTTGATCATCGAAGAGCGTGAACCCACCGGTTTCAAACACGAACGCACCCTGAGCCTGAAAAGCTGGCACGTGGACGAAGAGGGCGCCTTTGTCGCCTTCAGCGTGCCCCGAGAAGCCGCGCGTGGCGGCACGGCCGGGCGGCTGTCGACGATCAATGGCGTGTCCCAGGCGGTCGTCGATTTGCCTGCCGGGCAGATCACCCGCGTGCGCCTGCTCAACCTCGACAACACGCTGACTTATCGCATCAACATTCCCGGCGTCGAAGCGCAGATCTATGCGCTGGACGGCAACCCCATCGAGCCGCGCCCAATGGGCAAGGAATACTGGCTGGGCCCGGGCATGCGCATTTGCCTGGCGATCAAAGCGCCGCCGGCCGGTGAAGAACTGTCGATCCGCAATGGCCCGGTGCGCCTGGGCACCTTTCGCTCGGTGGTCAACACCGACGCGCCCAACGAATGGCCACCGGCGCTGCCGGCCAACCCGATTGCCGAGCCGGACCTGGCCAATGCCGAGAAACTCAACTTCAATTTCGAGTGGGTCGGCACTGTATCAGTGGACAACGGCAAGCCGCCAAGCCTATGGCAGATCAACGGCCAGGCCTGGGACATCACCGACAAGACCTGCGCCGACCGCCCGATTGCCAAGCTTGAGAAGGGCAAGAGCTACATTTTTGAATTGAAGAACATGACCCAGTACCAACACCCGATCCACCTGCACGGCATGAGCTTCAAGGTGATCGCCTCGAACCGCCACAAGGTGATCCCGTACTTCACCGACACCTACCTGCTGGGCAAGAACGAGCGCGCTCGCGTGGCGTTGGTGGCGGATAACCCAGGGGTGTGGATGTTCCACTGCCACGTGATCGACCACATGGAAACCGGCCTGATGGCCGCCATCGAGGTGGCGTGATGCGCCAGGTTCGCCCTACAGCGATCATCGACCGCAGCCGCGACCAGGACTTCATGCGTGAAGCCCTGGCCCTCGCCGCCCAAGGCGCGGCACTGGGCGAAGTGCCCGTGGGCGCAGTGCTGGTGCAGGACGGTGAAATCATCGGCCGTGGCTTCAACTGCCCGATCAGCGGCAACGACCCCAGCGCCCATGCCGAAATGGTCGCCATCCGCGCCGCCGCGCACGCCATCAGCAACTATCGTCTGGTCGGCAGCACGCTGTATGTGACCCTGGAGCCCTGCAGCATGTGCGCGGGCCTGATCGTGCATTCGCGCATCGCGCGGGTGGTGTACGGTGCGCTGGAGCCCAAGGCTGGGATCGTGCAAAGCCAGGGGCAGTTTTTTACCCAAGGGTTTCTTAACCATCGGGTGCTGTTTGAAGGTGGGGTGTTGGCCGAGGAATGTGGGACGGTGTTGAGTGAGTTCTTTAAGGCTCGCCGAGCCAAACCCGCACTCTAAAGAATACTGAAAACCAATGTGGGAGCTGGCTTGCCTGCGATAGCGGCGTATCAGTCACTGATGAATTGACTGAAAGATAGCTATCGCAGGCAAGCCAGCTCCCACATGTTGATCTCCATTTTTTTCAGGGAGATTCGGGTTACTTCTTCGCGATGATCACTGCCCGCATCGGCGCCGGCAGCCCTTCAATGGTCTTGCTGTGATCCTCCGGATCCAGGAAATCACTCAGCGACTGGAACTTCATCCACGGCGTCCCGCGCTGTTCCTCGACCGTGGTCACGCTCACATCCACGCAGCGCACCTCACTGAACCCCGCACGTCGCAGCCACAGCATCAGCGCCGGCACCGATGGCAGGAACCACACGTTGCGCATCTGCGCGTAGCGGTCTTCCGGCACCAGTACTTGCTGCTGATCGCCTTCCACCACCAAGGTTTCCAGGACCAGCTCGCCGCCTTTGACCAAGCAATCTTTCAGTGCCAGCAAGTGCTCGATGGGTGAGCGACGGTGATAGAACACGCCCATGGAAAACACCGTGTCGAAGCCTTCCATGTTTGGCGGCAAGTCTTCAAACGGGAACGGCAGGTGCCAGGCGTTCGGCGCCGACAGGTAGCGCTGCACGGCCTGGAACTGGCAAAAGAACAGCCAGTTCGGGTCTACGCCAATCACGCTGTCAGCCCCGGCGCCGAGCATGCGCCACATGTAGTAGCCGTTGCCGCAGCCCACATCGAGGATGCGCTTGCCGTTCAAATCCAGGTGCGGCGCAACGCGCGACCACTTCCAGTCCGAACGCCATTCGGTGTCCACATGCACGCCGAACAGGTGGAACGGGCCTTTGCGCCACGGGCTCAAGCCCATCAACGCGGTGTGCATTTGTGCACGGGTGGCGTCGTCGCAAGCGGTATCCAGCGTCAAGCCGTTGAGCAAGTCGACTTCGCTGGGCTGGATGTTCGGCAACGCATCCAGCGCACTCTGCCAACGCTCCAGGTCGCCGTGACCCTTTTCCATCTTGCTATCGAGTTGCGCTTGCAGGCCCTGGGCCCAAACGGCCAAAGGAGTGCCAACCAAGTGGCGGGCGAGGGGAGACAAATCAATCATGGCAAGGCAATCAACGAGGCAAAGTTAAGACACTGGAACCACGGCACGACTTTCGAGAACCCGGCGGCCAGCAGGCGTTCGCGGTGTTCTTCGAGGCTGTCGGGCTTCATGACGTTTTCGATGGCGCTGCGCTTCTGGGCGATTTCCAGTTCGCTGTAGCCGTTGGCGCGTTTGAACGCGATGTGCAAATCGGTGAGCAGCGCATGCTCTTGTGGGTCATTGAAACGCAGCTTTTCCGAGAGGATCAACGCACCGCCCGGCAACAGTGACTGGCGGATGCGCCCGAGCAACGCCAGGCGCTCATCGGGGGCGATAAATTGCAGGGTAAAGTTCAGCGCCACCACCGAGGCCGGCTGGAACTGCAACGCGAGGATATCGCCCTCAATCACCTCCACCGGCAACAGCTCCTGGAACATCGAGTCCTGGCCATTGAGGTATTGGCGGCAACGCTCGACCATCGCCGCCGAGTTATCCACCGCGATCACCCGGCAGCCGTCGGTACGCACATGGCGGCGCAGCGCTTGAGTGACTGCGCCCAGAGACGAGCCCAGGTCGTAGAGCACGCTGTTGGGTTGGGCAAATTGCGCCGCCAGCACGCCGAGGTTCTCGACGATGGTCGGATAACCGGGCACCGAGCGCTTGATCATGTCCGGGAACACCCGCACCACGTCCTCGTTAAAGGCGAAGTCTGGCACCTGGGGCAGGGGCTGGGCGAATAGGCGATCGGGTTCTTTGCTCACGGCTGTTCCGGCGACGAAGGGGGAAAGGCCGGCATTTTAGCCAAATTGGCCCTCGGATGCGCGGGTTGTCTGATGGAAAGCCGAGGCGGTGATGCCCCACTGACCGAGCCAATACGTGGTAATCAACAAATACGGTGCCGCTTCAAAGGCGACCACAAACCGATTGATGCCGATGAGTGTGTCGGAAAACACAAACGACACCGCACCCGCCGCCGCCAGCAGGGCCGATTGCTTGGGTACGTTACTGCCCAGCCGTGCCAATGCACGCCAGAGCATGGCGCTGATCACCAGTGCATAAACCACGACGGGTATCAGCAAATCGCCCAGGCCATGGGAAATCAGGATGCCCAGCAAGATAGCGCCCACGCCCAGCGCCAATACCAGTGGCAACACCGCTAGGCGGCGGCAATCGCTGAAGTAGGCTTTCAAGTACGCCAAGTGCGCAAACAGAAAGGCGCCGAGGCCAAAGATAAACAGGTCGCCCGGCCATGCGAGCAACACATCGCCCACCAGGGAAAAAATCAGCCCCAGGCTGATCCAGCGTCGATAGTCGGTGGGCGGCGCATCATGCAGCCAGCCCAGCAGCGCCAATACCGGCAGCGGTTTAACCAGCAGGCACAACAGCGCTGCATGAGTGGCCAAACCGTAGAAAAAGGTGCCAGCGCCCATTAACGCAAGAATCAACCAAGGCATATCAGTTCACCGTAATGGCGCAGTCGAAGGTTTCGGCGGGTTCGGCTTCCGGTTCCCAGGGTTGCTGGGAGGTCAGGCGCAGACGGCCTTGGCCGGCAGCAAACGCCTGGAAGCGCCAGGTCGACTGGCCACCGCCACCGATCACACCGGATTCTGTGCTGCTGTAAACCTCAGGGCTGAGCGCGCGCAGCACGCCGCCGGCGGAATCCTGGATGGCCCAGCGGTAGCCGGTGGTGGGGTTACTTGGCAAGGTGAGGGTCAGGTTTTGCCCTGTTTTAAGCAGGAGCGGGCAGGCGCTCTGGTTTTCCACTGTGACGTTTTGCTTCGGTGCGCTGGCGCACGCGGCCAGCAGGGTAAGGCTCAAGGGGAGAAGCAGGCGGGCAGCGGTCATAGGGGCTCCGTTGTTTGGCGACGAAGGGCGAGCATAACCGAAGATGAGACAAGGTGTGACAGCGGGGGATTTGATTGTTCCCACGCTCTGCGTGGGAATGCAGCCCGGGACGCTCCGCGTCCCAAGAGCGGACGCAGAGCGCCCAGAGAGGCATTCCCACGCAGAGCGTGGGAATGATCGATCAGAAGAGCACCTTCGCCACATCCGCAAAGCGCTTGGCAAAGTGCACGGTCATGCCTTCTTTCAGGTACTCCGGCAGTTCTTCAAAACTACCGCGGTTCGGCTCCGGCAAGATCAGCTCATGAATCTTCTGGCGCCGCGCCGCGATGACCTTCTCACGCACCCCGCCAATCGGCAGTACATGCCCGGTCAGCGTCAGCTCGCCGGTCATGGCCACGCCTTTTTTCGGCGGCTGGTTACGCGCCAGCGACAGCAGCGCACTGGCCATGGTTACGCCCGCGCTCGGGCCGTCTTTCGGTGTGGCACCTTCCGGCACGTGCAAGTGCACGAAGGCTTCGTCGAAGAACTTCGGGTCACCGCCAAACGACTTCAGGTTCGAACTGATGTAGCTGTAGGCAATCTCGGCGGACTCCTTCATCACCTCACCCAACTGCCCGGTGAGCTTGAAGCCGCGATTGAGCGTATGGATGCGCGTCGCCTCGATCGGCAAGGTCGCGCCGCCCATGCTGGTCCAGGCCAGGCCTGTGATCACGCCAGTGCCGGACAACACTTGTTCATTGCGGAACACCGGCATGCCCAAGGAGCTTTCCAGGTCTTTGTTGCCGATCTTGATCACCGAGTCCGGCTCATCCAGCAGCTTGACCACGGCTTTACGCACCAGTTTGCCCAGCTGTTTCTCCAGCTGGCGCACCCCGGCTTCGCGTGCATAGCCGTCAATCAACGCGCGCAGGGCGCCGTCGCTGATGCTCAGGCTCTTTTTCGACACGCCGGCTTTTTCCAGCTGTTTGGGCCATAGGTGGCGCTTGGCGATGGCAACTTTTTCTTCAGTGATGTAACCCGACAGGCGAATCACTTCCATCCGGTCGAGCAGCGGGCCGGGGATTGAGTCCAAGGTGTTCGCCGTGCACACGAACAGCACTTTGGACAGGTCCAGGCGCAGGTCCAGGTAGTGATCTAGGAATTCGACGTTCTGTTCCGGGTCGAGGGTCTCCAGCAGCGCCGACGCCGGGTCGCCCTGGTAGCTCTGGCCCATCTTGTCGATCTCGTCGAGCATGATCACCGGGTTCATCACTTCCACATCTTTGAGCGCCTGCACCAGCTTGCCCGGCAGGGCGCCGATGTAGGTACGGCGATGGCCCTTGATCTCGGCCTCGTCGCGCATGCCGCCGACGCTGAAGCGGTAGAACGGCCGGCCCAGGGACTCGGCGATGGATTTACCGACGCTGGTCTTGCCCACGCCCGGCGGGCCTACCAGCAACACGATGGAGCCGGCGACTTCGCCTTTATAGGCGCCCACCGCGAGGAACTCGAGGATGCGGCTCTTAATGTCATCCAGGCCCGCATGGTGTTTATCCAGCACCTTGCGCGCGTGTTTCAGGTCGAGCTTGTCTTCGCCATACACGCCCCACGGCACTGAGGTGGCCCAGTCCAAGTAGTTGCGGGTTACGGCGTATTCCGGCGAACCCGTTTCCAGGATCGACAGTTTGTTCATTTCTTCGCTGATGCGCTTTTGCGCCTGGGTCGGCAGCACTTTGCCCACCAGGCGTTGTTCGAACTGCTCGACGTCTGCGCTGCGGTCGTCCTTGGTCAGGCCCAGCTCTTGCTGGATGACCTTGAGCTGTTCCTTGAGGAAGAACTCGCGCTGGTGCTCCCCGATCTTGCGGTTCACCTCGGCAGAGATTTCCTTTTGCAGGCGCGCGACTTCGACTTCCTTGCGCAGCATCGGCAGCACTTTTTCCATGCGCTTGAGCATGGGCACGCAGTCCAGCACTTCCTGCAACTCGTTACCGGTGGCCGAGGTCAGCGCGGCGGCGAAGTCGGTAAGCGGCGACGGGTCGTTGGGGCTGAAGCGGTTGAGGTAGTTCTTCAACTCTTCGCTGTACAGCGGGTTGAGCGGCAGCAGTTCCTTGATCGCATTGATCAGCGCCATGCCGTAGGCCTTGACCTCGTCGGTCGGCTCGGTCGGCTGGTGCGGGTATTCGACCTCCACCAGGTACGGTGGGCGGTGGTGCTTGAGCCAGGTCTTGATGCGCACACGGGTCAGGCCTTGGGCGACGAATTGCAGCTTGCCGTTCTCGCGGCTGGCGTGGTGCACCTTCACCAGCGTGCCGTACAGCGGCAGGCTGGAGGTGTCGAAGTGGCGTGGATCTTCTGGCGGGGTGTCCATGAAGAACAGCGCCAGGGAATGGTGGTCGGATTTGCTCACCAGCTCCAGGGTCTCGGCCCACGGTTCTTCATTGACGATCACCGGCAGCACTTGCGCTGGGAAGAACGGCCGATTGTGGATCGGGATGATGTAAACCTTGTCCGGCAGATTTTGCCCGGGCAGGGCCAGGCCGGTGTTGGACGATGTTTCGTGTTCAGCGTTTTCCGGATCGGCGTAATCGTTCAGGTCGATGTCCGGGAATTCTTGCTGGTCGCTCATGGGGCACCTGCATAAGGAAGTATGCAAGTTAGATGGGGCGGTGCAGCGGTGGTTTCAATGGCCGGGCGCAGTTAGCAACATATTGCATAATATTTTCGACAGCGGCGCTTTACACCTGTGGGAGCTGGTTTGCCTGGGTTTAGGTAGATTGGGTACATATCCGTTGCTGCGGTAACGGCTTCGTAGGGTTCCGCTCTTACAGCGGGTCACTTTTGGAAAAGAGCCCCAAAAGTAACCAAAAGGGCTCTTGCCCCACCACTCGGTGCCTCGCCTGGGCTCGGCATGCCCTCACTCCGGCTTGAATCCGTGGGCCGCCGCCATGGGCCATCCTTGGCCCATCGCGGCTAACCCGGCGTCCTGCCGGGTTACCCACGGATTCAAGCCTGCGTTCGGCCATCGTGGTTAACGGGGCGCCTCAGATCAAGATCAAGATCAAAAGCAAGAGCACGGCGGCCTAGTAGCCGACCTGAGTGGTAGAAGCAAAAGCAGGGCAAAAGCACAGCAGCACACTCTCTGTCTGATGTACCGAGATCAACTGTGGGAGCGGGCTTGCTCGCGAAGGCGGTGGGTCAGCCAGCTCATGTGTAACTGCCCACCGCCTTCGCGAGCAAGCCCGCTCCCACAATTTTGACCGAGTTTAGCTGCCAGCACCGTGGCGCTCTGTTTTCTGTGGGAGCTGGCTTGCCTGCGATGCAGGCACCTCGGTGTATCAGGCATAACCAGTTGATGCCATCGCAGGCAAACCAGCTCCCACATTAGATTGAGTTCAGCCATCAAGATCAGGTCGGCTGTCAGGCCGCCTCGGCTTTGCTTTTGATCTAACCACTCAGGTCGGCTACTAGGCCGCCGTGCTTTGATCTTGATCTTGATCTTAGGCGCCCCGTTAACCACGCTGGCCGAACGCAGGCTTTGGGCGTGGGTAAACCGGCAGGACGCCGGTTTAGCCGCGATGGGCCAAGATGATGGCCCATGGCGGCGGCCCACGGTCCAAAGCCGGGGTGAGGGCACCGAGCCTAAGCGAGGTGCCGAGTGGTGGGGCAAGAGCCCTTTTGGTTACTTTGGGGCTCTTTTTCCAAAAGTGACCCGCTGTAAGAGCGGAACCAATATCGGCCATCACCCAAATAACGGATATGTACCCAGCGCCCCCGCGACAACCAAAGAATAACCCATAAAAAGATGTGTAGATACCTATGCTGCAATGGCGGTGCATCAGCCACTGATGTGTTGGCTGGCAGACCGCTATCTCAGGCAAACCAGCTCCCACATTTCAGAGCACGTGGGGTCAGCTGATCTTGTGGAGGTAGGCGGGAATCGGTTGTTCCGGTAGCACCGACAACACCTTCAAACGCTGCAACATACGCTGACTGGCCCGTTGCAAATGCTCACGCAAATTCAGCGCCGCCGCATCGAAGGCGCCGTGCAGCAATAGCTCCAGAATCAAGCGATGTTCGGCGAGCATGGCGGGATCTGCGCCTATCCCCAGTAAACGGTAGAAAATTCGGCTGATGATCATCGGGCTCTGGCCCTGGCGAATCAGCGCGGCGATCTTGCGGTTTTGCAGGCCGGCCAGGCAGCGCTGGTGCAAGTCCTCCTCGATCTGCTCGATGGCTTGCAGGCTGCACTGCGGGCTTTGCTGGGCCTCCAGCACGCGCTGCAACATGGCCTCAAGCATCTCGCGGTCCAGGTTTGGCGCGCTCTGGCGCAGGGCTTCGGGTTCCAGGCAGGCGCGCAGTTCATAGTCTTCGGTGACTTCGCGCGCGGTCAGCGGCCCCGCCAGCCATTGGGAGTAAGGCTCTTTTTCCACCAGGCCACGGTCGCGCAGGCGCATCAGCGCTTCACGCACCACGGCGCGGCTGACACCGTAGTGGTCGGCGGCGGCTTGCTCGTCCAGGCGGTAATGGCCGAAGGCGATGCAGGTGGACAGCGCCGCGCCGATTTCCTCAACAATCCGCTCGCCCAGCGGCCGGGTGTCTACCAGCTCGTCGTCGCCATTAAGGCCCAGGTGTGCATGGCTCAGCGGCAGGCGCAGCGGCTCCATGACCAGGCCTTCGGGGTTGATCAGGTAACCGCGTCCGTTGAAGCGGCAGATCAGGCCTTCATCGTGCAGCAGGTCCAGCGCCTTGCGCACCGGCACGCGGCTGGTGCCGAACAGCTCGGCCAGCGGCGCTTCCAGCAAGACCAGCCCGTGGCGGGCGGTGCCGTTGACGATGGCGTCACGCAACACGGTGTGAATCATCGCGTAACGGGAAGCGGAGGCGGACGCTGCTTTCATCTGCTTCTCTAGGTAAAGAGTGGATGGGTTTGTAGGAAAGTGGCTACGGATTCTCTCATAGTTGCCGCTGTCACTCTGCGCCACGGTGGTGGCACTTTTTTGGGGCCTTACCCGTCACGTTGTTACTTTTCTGCACCAAAATGTATTGATTAATAAAAGATACATTATTTCATTCAAGGTCTGTTCCAGCACCTTCATCCGATATTTTTGCCGCCTACAAAACCATCTAGTCCGTAGCTCCAGGCAATAAAGCGCATTCGCGAAAAATGCGTGTTGAGAGACTGGCACGAAAGCTGCCTTTGTAAAACGTACATTTTAATAATATGTACGTTTTAAGAGGGTCATCTTGATGTCAGACGCCACCTCAATGGCCGAAGCTTTTGCCAGTGGTCGCAGCGACCCGGTGCAGGTCCTCGAACAGGCACTGGTTCACGCGAGCCTGGCCCCCAGCGTGTTTATCTCCCTGACGGCCGAGCGTGCCCGCCGAGAAGCTGAAGCCAGCGCCGCTCGTTGGCGTGCCGGCCAGCCGTTGAGCGTGTTCGATGGTGTGCCGCTGGCCTGGAAAGACCTGTTTGACGTCGCCGGCAGCATTACCACCGCCGGCGCCAACTACCGTCGCGAGGCGCCAGCCGCGTTGCTCGACGCGCCGAGCGTGGGGCTACTGTGTCGCGCCGGGATGGTCAGTATCGGCAAGACCAACCTCAGTGAACTGGCGTATTCCGGCCTGGGCCTGAACCCGCATTTCGGCACGCCCTACAACCCGAGCGGCAGCGATCAACCGCGCATTCCCGGCGGTTCATCCTCGGGTTCGGCCGTTGCCGTGGCCGCGGGTATCGTGCCGATCGCCATGGGCACTGACACCGCCGGTTCGATCCGCATCCCCGCAGCATTCAATGGCGTAGTGGGCTACCGCAGCAGCAGCCGGCGCTACAGCCGCGACGGCGTCTTCCCGCTGGCGCACACCCTCGACAGCCTCGGCCCGCTGACCCGCAGCGTGCGCGATGCGCTGACGATCGACGACCTGCTCAACGGCCGTGCGCAAACCCACACCGCCCGCAGCCTCAAGGGCCAGCGCTTTGTGCTTGAGCAGGGCACGCTGGAAGACATCGAGCCGGCCGTACGCAATAACCTGCTGCGCGCGGTGGACCAACTCAAGGCCGCGGGCGCGCTGATCGAGGTGCGTGCGTCCGCCACCTTCCAGGCCACCCTCAACCTGATCAAGCAGGACGGCTGGCTCGGCTCATTCGAAGCCTTCGCCCTGCACGAAGCCTTGCTCGACAGCCGCGACGCCGAGCAACTCGACCCGCGCGTACGCCGCCGCCTCGAAGCCGCGCGCGCACTGCCCGCCAGCCAATTGCTGCACCTGATCGACGCGCGCTGCCGCTTGCAATACCAACTGGTCGACGAACTCGACGGCGCCTTCCTGATTACCCCCACCGTCGCTCATGTCGCACCGCCGTTGGCCGCCCTGGAGGCAAACGATGACCTGTTCGTGAAAACCAACCTCGCCACCCTGCGCCTGACCATGCCCGGCAGCTTGCTCGACATGCCGGGCGTTGCCCTGCCCAGCGGCCGTGATGCCCTGGGCTTGCCCACCGGGCTGCTGCTCAGTGCCCCGACGGGGGAAGACGCGCGGCTGTTGCGCGCGGCGTTGTCCGTCGAATCCGTAATGACTATTTAAGGAGACACACCATGGCTAAAGACATCCTCTGTGCATTTGGCGTCGACGTAGACGCAGTCGCCGGCTGGCTCGGTTCCTACGGCGGCGAAGACTCGCCGGACGACATCTCCCGTGGCCTGTTCGCCGGTGAAATCGGCGCGCCGCGCCTGCTCAAATTGTTCGAACGCTACGGCCTGCGCTCCACCTGGTTTATCCCTGGCCACTCGATGGAAACCTTCCCGGAGCAGATGAAGGCGGTGGCCGATGCCGGTCACGAAATCGGCGTGCACGGCTACAGCCACGAAAACCCTATCGCGATGACGGCCGAGCAGGAAGAAATCGTCCTGGATAAGTCCATCGAACTGATCACCCAAGTCACCGGCAAACGCCCGACCGGCTACGTCGCGCCCTGGTGGGAATTCAGCAAGGTCACCAACGAGCTGCTGCTGAAAAAAGGCATCAAGTACGACCACAGCCTGATGCACAACGACTTCCACCCCTACTACGTGCGCAAGGGTGACAGCTGGACCAAGATTGACTACAGCCAGCACCCCGACACCTGGATGAAACCCTTGGTGCGCGGCGAAGAAACCGACCTGGTGGAGATCCCGGCCAACTGGTACCTCGACGACCTGCCGCCAATGATGTTCATCAAAAAAGCCCCCAACAGCCACGGCTTCGTCAACCCGCGCCACCTGGAAGAAATGTGGCGCGACCAGTTCGACTGGGTCTACCGCGAGCACGAACACGCGGTGTTCACCATGACCATCCACCCCGACGTGTCCGGCCGCCCGCAAGTGCTGCTGATGCTCGAGCGTTTGATCGAACACATCCAGAGCCATGCCGGCGTGTGCTTCGTCACCTTCGACGAAATCGCCGACGACTTTATCCGTCGCCAACCGCGTTCCTGACCCTTAGCCCACACCCCCGAGGCGCGATCTATGTCCATCTACAACAAGCTTGACCTGACTGGCTGGAAACCCCGGCAACTGACGTCCAAGGAGGTGCGCTTCGCCACCTGGATCGCGTTTTTCGCCTGGGTGTTTGCGGTGTACGACTTCATTCTGTTCGGCACCTTGCTGCCGGAGATCGGCCGACACTTTGGCTGGGGTGAAGTGGAGCAAGCTGAGATCGCGACCTGGGTGGCGGTGGGCACGGCGGTGGTCGCCTTTGCGATTGGCCCTGTCGTCGATAAGTTGGGGCGGCGCACAGGCATTATTGTCACCGTGGCCGGTTCCGCGCTGTGCTCGGCGCTGACGGCGATTGGCGGGGCGTGGGGTAAGTCGCCGCTGATTCTGATCCGTTCGTTGGGCGGCCTGGGCTATGCCGAGGAAACCGTCAACGCCACGTATTTGAGCGAGCTGTATGGTGCTTCTGAAGACCCGCGCCTGACCAAACGTCGCGGGTTTATCTACAGCCTGGTGCAGGGCGGCTGGCCGGTCGGTGCATTGATCGCCGCCGGTTTGACCGCGCTGCTGCTGCCGATTATCGGTTGGCAGGGTTGCTTCATCTTTGCCGCTATCCCGGCCATCGTGATTGCGATCATGGCGCGCAAGCTTAAGGAAAGCCCGCAGTTCCAGATACACCAGCGCATCAGCGAGCTGCGTAAAAGCGGCGCGGTGAAAGAAGCGCAAAACGTCGCCGTGACCTACGGCGTGGACTATGACGAACACAGCAAGGCCGGCCTCAAAGCCGCCTTCCGTGGCCCGGCTCGCCGCGCCACGCTGGTGATCGGCGCCGCGCTGTTGCTCAACTGGGCGGCGATCCAGGTGTTCAGCGTGCTGGGGACTTCGGTGATCGTCAGCGTGCACCACCTCTCGTTCGAGAACTCGCTGATCATCCTTGTGCTGTCGAACCTGGTGGGTTACTGCGGCTACCTGACCCACGGCTGGATGGGCGACAAGATCGGCCGTCGCAATGTTATCGGCTTGGGCTGGATGCTCGGCGGCCTGGCGTTTGCCGGGATGCTGTTTGGCCCCAGCAATATGCCCATGGTGGTCGGGCTGTACAGCCTGGGCCTGTTCTTCCTGATCGGGCCGTACTCGGCGGCGCTGTTCTTTATCAGCGAGAGTTTTCCTACCAGCATCCGCGCTACCGGCGGCGCGATCATCCATGCCATGGGCCCGATTGGTGCGGTGGTCGCCGGCTTCGGCGCCACCCAAGTGTTGTCCGCCGGCAGTGACTGGCAGACCGCCGCGCTGTGGTTCGGCGCGCTGCCGTGCTTTTTGTCCGGCGCCTTGATGTTTGCCGCCCGCCATGTGCGCCCGGAAACCGTTCAGTAAGGAGTGTTTGATGAGCCGTAAAGTTGCCTTGATTACCGGTGCCGCCAGCGGCATCGGCCAAGCCCTCGCCGTGGCCTATGCGCGCAGCGGCGTGGCGGTGGTGGGCGGGTATTACCCGGCTGACCCGCATGACCCGCACACCACCGTGGCCCAGGTAGAAGAAGCCGGTGGTGAATGCCTGATGTTGCCGCTGGACGTGGGTGATACCGCCTCGGTAGACGCGCTGGCCGCGCAAGCCGTGCAGCATTTTGGCCGCCTCGATTACGCAGTGGCCAATGCCGGTTTATTGCGGCGTGCGCCGTTGTTGGAGATGACCGATGCGTTGTGGAACGAGATGCTCAATGTCGACCTGACGGGGGTGATGCGCACCTTCCGCGCGGCCACCCGGCATATGGGCGAGGGCGGGGCGCTGGTGGCGATTTCGTCGATTGCCGGCGGTGTGTATGGCTGGCAGGAGCACAGCCATTACGCCGCGGCCAAGGCCGGCGTGCCGGGGTTGTGCCGGTCGCTGGCGGTGGAGTTGGCGCCGTTGGGGATCCGTTGTAATGCGGTGATTCCGGGGTTGATCGAGACGCCGCAGTCGTTGGATGCGAAGAACTCGTTGGGGCCTGAGGGGTTGGCGAAGGCGGCGCGGGCGATTCCGTTGGGCCGGGTTGGGCGGGCGGATGAGGTGGCCTCGTTGGTGCAATTCTTGACCAGCGATGCGTCGAGTTATTTGACCGGGCAAAGCATCGTCATCGACGGTGGCTTGACTGTGCGCTGGCCGGACTGACTCCACGCTCTGCAAAAAAGGTGGGAGCTGGCTTGCCTGCGATGGCGGTGGAACAGTTGAAATATTTGTAGCTGACCCGCCGCTATCGCAGGCAAGCCAGCTCCCACAGTGGACCGTGTTTGCCTTAGGAGATTCTGCATGCATCAACTCACCCACCGCCGCGCCGTCATCACCGGTGCCGGCAGCGGCATCGGCGCTGCTATCGCCCGCGCCTACGCCGCCGAAGGCGCGCGGCTGTTGCTGGCCGACCGCAACGCCGCCAGCCTTGCCGAAACTGCCATCTCATGCCGCAACCTCGGTGCCGAAGTGTTCGAATGCCTGGCTGACGTCGGCACTGTCGAAGGCGCCCAGGCCAGCGTCGACCGCTGTGTCGAGCACTTCGGCGGCATCGATATTTTGGTCAATAATGCTGGCATGCTTACCCAGGCGCGTTGCGTCGACCTCTCTATCGAGATGTGGAACGACATGCTGCGAGTCGACCTCACCAGTGTGTTCGTGGCCAGCCAGCGCGCCTTGCCGCACATGCTTGCGCAGCGCTGGGGGCGGATCATCAATGTGGCCTCGCAACTGGGCATCAAGGGCGGCGCCGAGCTGACCCACTACGCCGCCGCCAAGGCTGGCGTGATCGGTTTCACCAAATCCCTGGCGCTGGAAGTGGCCAAGGACAACGTGCTGGTCAACGCCATTGCGCCGGGCCCTATCGAAACGCCGCTGGTGGGCGGCATCAGCGCCGACTGGAAGCGCGCCAAGGCCGCCGAATTGCCCCTGGGCCGTTTCGGCCTGGCTGATGAAGTGGCGCCCACCGCCGTGCTGCTCGCCAGTGAACCGGGCGGCAACCTGTTCGTCGGCCAGACCCTGGGCCCGAACTCCGGCGATGTCATGCCATGAGCGAGGTGTAGCCATGTGCGGACTCTGCGGCTTGCTCGGTGAAGACCTGCACTGGAGCGACCCCTTAGGTGATGAACTGCCACGGCGCCGCGAACGCTTGCGCCGGATCGCTGCGATCAACCAAGTGCTGGCGGTGTTCCGGCTCAAGGTCGAAGACTTCCAGGGCGCGTCGTACCTGCTGTTGGGCGCCACCGGCAAGCAAGAACTGGCGAGTGGCCTGGATCAACTGTGGCAGGCGGCTGAAAACATGCTCGGGCGCCCGCTGGACCCGCTGGATCCGCGCTTGCTTGATCACTTGGAGTCATCATGAGCATCGCCCTCAATGTCATCACCGGTTTCCTCGGCAGCGGCAAAACCACCTTGCTCAAGCGTCTGCTACAAGGCGAAAGCCTTGGCGACACCGCGTTGCTGATCAACGAATTCGGCGATGTCGGCATCGACCATCTGCTGGTGGAAGAAGTGGCGCCGGACACCGTGCTGCTGCCCAGCGGCTGTGTCTGTTGCTCGATCCGTGGCGAGCTGAAAGACGCGTTGCTCGGCTTGCTACAACGGCGTGAGCGCGGCGAAATTCCGGCGTTCAAACGGGTGATTCTTGAGACCACCGGCCTGGCTGATCCGGCGCCAATCCTCGCCACGCTGAACAACGACGTGCAGCTGCGTGGGCGTTTCCATATTGGCCTGGTGATTACGTTGGTCGACGCCAGCCACGCTACCCTGCAAGAACGCCTGCACCCGGAATGGCTGGCCCAGGTCGCCGCTGCAGACCGCCTGTTGCTGAGCAAGACCGACCTGGCCGGCGACTGTGATGCACTGCGCGCGCACTTGCAGGCACTCAACGCCGGTACGCCGATCCTCAATACCCATGAGGTTCACAGCGGCGACCAACTGCTGCTCGGCGAAGGGTTGCGCAGCGCCGAACCGGCTGTTGAAGTCAGCCGTTGGCAATTGCACCAAACCACCACCGCCACCCACGGCGCGGCGCAAGTGTGCTGCCTGAGCTTCGACCAGCCGCTGGACTGGGTTGGCTTCGGGGTGTGGTTGTCGATGCTGCTAAGATGCCACGGCGAACGAATCCTTCGCGTCAAAGGACTGCTCAACGTGAACGCAAGCTCGGCCCCTATCGTCATTCATGGCGTGCAGCATTGCCTGCATGCCCCGGTGCACTTGCCCGCGTGGCCGGGCACCGACCGCCAATCGCGGCTGGTGTTTATCCTGCGTGGCCTCGACCCGGCGCTGTTGCGGCGTTCCTTTGAAGTGTTCTCCCGACGGTTTGCCGCATGATCACGTTACGCGTGCTCGGTACCTCCGTAACCTTGCTGGAATGTTTGCGCGTGCGCGCCGAACAGGAATTGGGTATTCGCCTGGTGTACCAGGTACACGACGTTGCGCAGGCCCAGCGCATCGCGGTGATGCAGCCCGACAGCTACGACCTGTACGACCAGTGGTTCCACAACGTCGACTTCGTGTGGCCGGCGCGCGCGATCCAGCCCATCGACACGCGGCGAATCGCGCTGTGGCATGAGATCAACGACCTGCCCAAGCGCGGTCGCTTGTCGGCCAACGATCGCTTGGGCAGCGGCAGCGTGCCCAGTGAGCGCCTGTTCGTGCAGCACGACGGCAGCCTCGGCAGCACCGTGACCGATCGCATCAGCATGCTGCCGCTGACCCACAACGCTGACAGTTTTGCCTACCGCCCCGAACGTTTGCCCGAAGGCTTCAGCCACGGCAATGAAAGCTGGGGCTGGCTGCTTGACCCGGCCTGGCGTGCACGCACCGCGTTGCAAAGTGATGCCGCGATTGGCGCCCTGGACGCCGCGTTGGCAGTGCAAGGCGCGGGGCTGGCGCAGTTCAAGGACATCGGCAATATGAGCATCGAAGAGATCGATGTGCTCGCCGACATCCTGGTGCGCAAGCAGAAGGGAGGGCACTTTGCGGCGTTCTGGTCGGACGATGAAGAGGCGGCGCAGTTGATGCTCAGCCCCAGCATCGATATCCAGAGCCTGTGGTCGCCGACCTTGATGCGTTTGCACCGTGCCGGGGTGAAGTACCGGCTGGCGGTGCCCCGCGAAGGCTATCGGGCTTGGTTTGGCGGGTTGTCGTTGTCACGCCATGCCCAGGGCTCGGTGTTGGATGCGGCTTACGCTTATCTGAATTGGTGGTTGTCCGGCTGGCCTGGGGCGGTCATGGCGCGCCAGGGCTATTACATCGGCAACCCGGCGCGTACGCGCGATCATTTGAGCAGTGCCGAGTGGGATTATTGGTATGCTGGCAAGCCTGCCCGGGAGGAGTTGTTGGGCAGTGATGGTTTGCCGTTGATTGATGTCGGCGATGTGCGCGATGGGGGTTCCTATGCGCAACGCATGGGGCACATTGCGGTGTGGAACTCGGTGATGGATGAGCACAATTATCTGGTGCGCCGGTGGGGGGACTTCATGCGGGCGCGCACCGCTTAGATCAATGAGTGCCATGGCGTCAATAGACTGACGATGATGTTCCTGTCTTTGTTGGGTGTACTTATCCCAAGTCCCAGCTAATCTGCTAAAACAAAATATCCAATAAAAATAGATGTTTTTTTGACGCCAGGGCAGCAGTCGCCAGGAACACGTATGACAAAGGGACGGATTGGCAAAGAACGGCGAACGCTGCCGGAGGGCACGGCAATGCAGTGGCGCCACACCTTCCAAACCCGCATAGCCGGGGTGTTGGCGCTATTGCTGCTGGTGGTTATGGCCGCCACCTATTTTGCGGTCAAGGCCGCCACTACTCGCGCGGTAGAAAACCAGGCACAGGTGCAACTCACGACCGGCAGCCAAGTGTTCGAGCGCCTGCTGGACCTGCGCGGGCGGCGCCTGCAATACGGGTTGGACTGGCTGACTGTCGACGGGCCCTTCAAGCAAGCGGTGATCGAGGGCAAGACCGAATCGATTCAGGCGGCGCTGCGTCGCCATGGCACGGGCCTGCACTCCAGTGAGGTATTTGTGTTGAGCCTGGATGGCAAGGTGATCGTCAGCACCTTACCCGTACTGACCTACGGCCAGTCGTTTCCCTATGAGGAGGCTTTGCGCCATGCGCGGCGCAGTGGCCAGCAGATGCTCATCGTCGCCTTGGACGGGCAACCGTATTTGCTGGTGCAGGATGAAGTGCTCGACCCCGAGCCCATCGCTCGCGTGGTCATGGGTTTCCCCATGGGCAAGTTGTTCGCCAATGAGCTGCGCTCCATGAGCAACCTTGAAGTGTCGTTCCTCAGCGTGCAGGACGGCCGCGCGGGCGAGCTGTTCAGTACCCAGCCCGAGGCCTACCAGACCACCGTCATCAGTACGCTGCGCGAAGCACACCTGAACCCTGAAGCCCAGATCTCCGTGTTTTATGGGCAGCGTGTGCTCAGCCAGGTGCTGCCGTTGGCCAACACCGGCGATGGTGATGAGGTACGCGTGTTGCTGCAAAGCCCGCTCGACCATGCGCTGGAGTCCTTTGCGCCGCTGGACCGGCAGTTCCTCGGGATCGCCCTGGCGGTGCTGTTGGTGTCGCTGGCGGCGGCGTTGCTGCTCGCGCGCCGCGTATCGCGCCCGCTCAACGCCTTGGTCGAGGCCGCCGAACGCATTGGCGCCGGTGACTACCGCACGCCGGTGCGGGTGCGCAGCCACGATGAATTCGGTTTGCTCGCCCGCGCCTTCAATGCCATGCAAAGCGGTATTGCCGTGCGCGAGCGCCAACTGGCGCATAACGCCCTGCATGACCCGCTCACCGGCTTGCCCAATCGCGCCCTGGCCATGGAACGCCTGGGCAGTGCGATCAGTGCGCGGCGGCCCGTGGTGTTGCTGTACCTGGGGATTGAAAACTACCGGGTGATCAACGAAGGCTTCGGCCCCCAGGGTGTAGAGGAAATGCTCCGTGAAGCCAGCCGATGCCTGTCCATGAGCCTGCTGGCCAGCGACACCGCCGCGCGCATTGCCGGCAGTGAGTTTCTGCTGTTGCTGGAAAATACCGAGATCGACCGTGCCGTGGCCCGCGCCGACCGCTTGTATGGGCTGCTCACCGAACCCCAGCGCATCGGGCATGACGAAGTGCGTCATGAAGTCAGCATCGGCATTGCCGCATACCCCACCGACGGCCAGCAGGTGGAAGAGCTGATCAGCCGCGCCGCGATCGCCCGGCATGATGCGGCGAGCCTGCCCGGGCATCTGCAGATCTACCAGCAGGACCGCGACCTGGCGCACCAACGCCAGATCACCTTGATCCGCGACCTGCGCCGCGCCGCCATCGAAGGCGAATTGTTCCTGTGCTACCAGCCCAAACTCGACCTCAACCATGGCCATGTGCACCAGGCCGAAGCCTTGCTGCGTTGGCAGCACCCAACCCTGGGCCAGGTGTCCCCTACCGAATTCATTCCCTTGGCCGAGCGCACCGGCAGCATGGGTGGCTTGACCTTGTGGGTGATCGAGGAGGCGATCCGGCAAATCGCTGATTGGGCACAGCGTGGTTTGCACATGCAGCTCTCGGTGAATATTTCGGTGGACGATCTGGGCGATGATGACCTGGCCATTCGCGTCACCGCGTTGCTGGTGCAATACAACGTATTGGCCGAGCAGTTGATCTTCGAGATCACCGAAAGTGCGATCATGCACAACCCGCAGCAGGCCCTCAGCGTGCTGGAGCAACTGCGCGGCTGTGGCATCAGCCTGTCGGTGGATGACTTCGGCACCGGCTATTCATCCCTGGCGCAATTGCAGCGTTTGCCGGTGCAGGAATTGAAGATCGACCAGTCCTTCATCCGCAACCTCGACAGCGCCAGCGGTGACGGCGTGATCGTGCGTTCGACCATCGAAATGAGCCACAACCTGGGGCTCAAGGTGGTGGCCGAAGGCGTGGAATTTGAGCCCAGCCTGAAGCTGCTCAAACAGTGGAAGTGCGACACGGCCCAGGGTTACCTGATCAGCCGGCCGTTGACTGCCATGGCGTTTGAGATGTGGATGCGGCGTGAGCGCGTACCGACTTAACCGCGGTTTAAACCACCAGGGTTTGCAATAACGCCCATAGCCTTTCGACATGCGCGCGTTCGGTGCCCAGAGCGCCGATGGACACGCGCACCATCCAGCGTTCGTCGAGGATGGCGGGGGTGACGTAGGCGCTGCCTGACTGGTTAAGCCTGTCTGCCCAGGCACGCGTGTGATTATCCAGCGCCTCGCCGTTCAACCCTGGCGGTTCATGGCGAATACACAAGGTTTGCAGGGCGGGCGCGGCCACCAGCTTCCAGTGCTCGCTGCCTTCAATTTGCTCCGCCAGCCAGCGTGCATTGGCCAGGTCTCGCCGTAGCCGCGCTTGCAGTCCGCTGACGCCCTGCTCACGTATCAGGAACCACAGCTTCAGGGCGCGGAAGCGGCTGCCCAGGGAAATCCGCCAGTCGCGGTAGTTTCTGACTTGGCCGTCGGCGTTGGACTGCAGGTAGCTCGGGTTGGTGGTCATGATGCGAATCAAATGCTCGGGGTCGCGAACAAAGTACACCGAGCAATCGAAGGCTGCGCCCAGCCATTTGTGCGGGTTGAGGACCAGGGAATCCGCTTTTTCGATGCCATTCCACAGTGCCCGGCACTCCGGCAGGATCATCGCGGCGCCGGCCATGGCCGAGTCGACATGCAGCCACACGCCATAGCGTTGGGTGAGTTCGCCAATCGCATCCAGAGGGTCGATCGCCATGGCCGCCGTGGTCCCCGTGGTGGCAATCACCACGCAGGGCCGGTTGCCGGCGGCCAGGTCCTGTTCGATCGCTTGCGCCAATGCCTGCGGCGACATAGCGTTGTGTTCGTCGGTGGCTACCGTGCGGATATTGTTCTGGCCGAATCCGGCCAGGATGGCCGCCTTGTTCACCGAACTATGCGCGTGGGCGGAGGTGTAGACGATCAGCGGTGCGCCGCGGGTTTGCAGGCCGTCATGCATCAGTGCGTACTGGGAGCTACGTTCCCTGGCGCTGATGAGTGCCACCAGGGTGGAGGTGGATGCAGAGTCCTGGATCACACCGCTCCATTCACGGCTCAGGCCGATCATGTCGCGCAGCCAATCGGTGGTGACTTCTTCAATTTCGGTGAGCGCCGGGCTTGATTGCCAAGACAACCCCACGACACCCAGGCCGGTGCTCAGGCAATCGCCCAGCACTGAGGACAGCTCCACATTGGACGGGAAGAAACCGAAAAAACTTGGATGCTGCCAATGCAGCAGCCCGGGCATGATCAGTTTTTCCACATCGCCCATGATGTGTTCGAACGGTTCGGCGCTTTCAGGTGGGCTCACCGGCAGGGCGGCTTTGATTTCGCCAGGTACCGTGGTGGGTTGTACGCCGCGCTGCTCTATATTTTGTCGATAGTCTGCGATCAGGTCGATCATGGCGTAGCCATGGCGACGGAATTCCTCGGGTGTCATAAAAAGATGTCCATATGCAAGCGTGTTAAAAGTATTAGCACCAGAAATAAAACGGCTCGCCAGCGTTGTAGCCGATAAACGACTGCATGCTGATGCGTTTTCCCGAATCGAACCCGCAAATGGCGTGGGGGCGGCGGGTATTGATGATCACGAGTTCGTTCTTTCGTGGCTGGATTCGCAGTGGCTTTTGTAAGCGGTGCTCGGGCAGTTGAGCGCCCTCGAAACGCTTCACCTCGTCATAGGCAAAAGCCTCGGTATCCCAGATGACCAACTCTCCCCCCGCAGGCGGCGTTTCAATATAAATATTGGCGCTGAATTGATGTTCCAGTTCAGCAATTGAGAGGGGCAGGCAATCAACATGGGGCACCTTTTCCGAGAGGTGCGCCGTCTCGGGAAACATGGCGCGGATAATCCCGCAAAACATCGGTTGGCCTTGAAACGCAGCGGCTACTGCGCCTTGCGGCCAGATGTCCTGGAGCTGTTCCATGAGCAGTTGGATGGGCGGCTTTTCTGGGGCACAGATGCTGTCGATCACGCTGCGCATATGGGCCGCGTCAGCATAATATTTGTGTTGCGCATCACTGCCTGCGGCCTTGCCGTAGGTGGAGTTGAACGGTGTTCCCCAGCGATGTACACCATAGAAGTGCTGTACGACGCGGCCATTCTCGTAGGTTTCATGACTGTATTGTTCCAGCGTGGCGGTTTCGTCGAGGGTGTGACTTAACTGTGCGCTGGTTTTCTCGCTCGCAAACTGGGGGACTCGAATAGCGAGTACGGCTCCGCTGATAAGTTTTTCCAAACTTGAAGTGTCGAGATAGTTAAGTTCTATGACTTTTGCTGATTTAGACAGGGTTGGGTTTAGCGCGGTATGGTCCATCATGTAGAGAAACTCCCTTTAAAATTTATCTGTGCGCACCTGTATTACGCAGGGCGTGCGCATTAAATTAGTTTTAAGGGCTCAGAGGGAGGATAGGATTTTTCTTCAACTGCCAGTTTTTACGGGCCAGTGACCCGCTCGTTAATGTGTTTTTATTTTTTCAGGGCGAAAAAAAGGCGGCTACCCATCAGGTAGCCGCCTTTGTTTTACCGCCGGTTCTACTTAATCCGGCAGTTTGAACGCCATCACATAGTCACCCTGCTTGGTGCCCAGCGAGCCGTGACCGCCGGCCATGACCAGCACGTACTGCTTGCCGTCCTTGCCGGTGTAGGTCATCGGTGTGGTTTGCGCGCCTGCAGGCAGGCGGCCTTCCCACAATTGCTTGCCGTTTTTCACGTCATAGGCACGCAGGTACTGGTCGAGGGTGCCGCTGAGGAAGGCCACGCCACCGGCAGTGGTGAACGTACCGCCCAGGCTAGGCACACCCATGGTCAGCGGGATTGGAACCGGCGAGCTGTCACGCACGGTGCCGTTCTTGTGCATCCAGATGGTTTGGTGGTTGGTCAAATCGACCGCGGCCACATAACCCCACGCCGGTGCCTGGCACGGCAGGCCCAGAGGCGACAGCAGTGCTTCGAGGATCACGCCGTACGGCGCGCCTTTGTTCGGCTGTACGCCTTCGGTTTCGCTGACGCGTGGGCCTTGCTTGGCAATGTCGGCGGCCGGGATCAGTTTCGATTTGAACGCCATGTAGCTCGGGTTCACGAAAGCAATCTGGCGAACCGGGTCGACGGAAATGCCGCCCCAGTCGAACACGCCGAAGTTACCTGGGTAAACGATCGAGCCTTGCAGCGATGGCGGGGTGAACGGACCGTCGTAGCGCATGGATTTGAAATCGATCCGGCACAGCATCTGGTCGAACGGGGTTACGCCCCACATGTCGCGTTCTTTCAACGGCGGCGGCATGAAGTTCAGGTCGGACTTCGGTTGAGTCGGCGAGGTGTGATCACCGGCCACTGCGCCTTGCGGTACAGGGATTTCGTTGATCGGCACCACCGGCTTGCCGTTGCTGCGATCCAGCACGTAGATGCTGCCTTGCTTGGTCGACGCCATGACGGCTGGCTTGACGCCGTCAGCGGTCTTGATGTCGATCAGCGAAGGCTGGCCGCCCACGTCCATGTCCCACAGGTCGTGATGGGTGAACTGGAAGGTCCACTTCACGTGGCCGCTGTCGATGTCCAGGGCGGTCAGGCCGGCGCTGTATTTTTCCGAATCTTCGGTACGGTCGCCGCCGTATTGGTCGGGCATTTGGTTGCCCATCGGCAGGTAGAGCATGCCGAGTTTTTCATCAACGCTGAACATGGACCACATGTTCGGCGAGTTGCGGGTGTAGGTTTTGCCTTCGGCCAACGGGGTGGTGTCGTCCGGGTTGCCGCTGTCCCAGTTCCACACCAGCTTGCCGGTGTGCACGTCGAACGCACGGATCACGCCGCTCGGCTCGTCGGTGGAGACGTTGTCGGTCACGTGACCGCCGATCACGACCAGGTTCTTGGTCACGGCCGGTGGCGAGGTGGAGTAGTAACCGCCGGGTGCGAAGCTGCCGATGTTGGCACGCAGGTCGACCTGGCCTTTGTCACCGAAGTCTTCGCACATTTTGCCGGTGTCGGCGTCCAGGGCGATCAGACGGGTGTCGGCAGTCGGTACGAAAATGCGTTTTGGGCATACAGCGCTAACCGGAGCAGCGCTGGCGCTGCCGGTAGGGCTTTGCTCGGAAGCGTACACAGCGTCATCGTGATACGACACGCCACGGCAGGTCATGTGTGCCCAACCCTTGAAGTTCGCGGCGCCTTCGCTGCTGATCTTCGGGTCGAAACGCCAGATTTCTTTGCCGGTGTCCGGGTCCAGGGCAATCACCTGGCTGTGCGGGGTGCACACGTAGAGCATGCCGTTGACTTTCAGCGGGGTGTTTTCCGCGGTGGTTTCACCGGGGTCGCCTGGGCCAGGAATGTCGCCGGTGCGATAGGTCCACGCCGGTACCAGCGTGTGGGCGTTTTGCGGAGTGATCTGCGCCAATGGTGAGTAGCGATCACCAAAGGCCGAGCGGCCATAGGAGTTCCAGTCGCCATCGGCCTGGGTCGGCGCAGCGCTGGCCATGCCAGGCACGGCGTCGCGGTCCAGTTGGCCGGTCTTGACCATTTCACCCGGGTTGGTGAATTGGCTGGCCAGGGCGGCAGCACCGGCGAGCACCACGGCGACGCTCAGGGCGCCAGTGCCCAGCGGCGCGGGTTGGCCACGCAGCAACGGACGGCGAAACCACGGCAGCAGCAGGACGATGCCCAAGGCAAACAGCAGCGCCAGGCGCGGCACCAACTGCCACCAATCCAGGCCGACTTCCCACAGTGCCCACACGGTACTGGCGAACAACACCAATGCGTACAAGCCCAGCGCAGCGCGGCGGGTAGCCAGCAGCAGGACGCCGGTGAGGGCGATACCGATACCGGCCAGCAGGTAGTACAGCGAACCGCCAAGCATGCTCAGCTTAACGCCGCCGGCCAGCAAGGCCAGCCCCATGATCAGCAGCAAGACGCCTAGCAGCCTGGGCAGCAGGCGGCTTGGACTTGAAGCACCATCAGTGCTCATAGTGTGTTTCTCCGTGACGTTGGAATTATGTAACCCCGTGCTTCACTGTAGATGACGATTCAGCGCGGGCTTGGTTCAGCGTTAATTCGGTTTTTCTGGGGATAAGAGGGTTATCCACAGGCGGGCGATTTATCCCCGGGTGCAGGCTGGTAAGAGACAGCGCTGTCTTCGAAGAGAGAAAATTTCAGCAAGATGGGGTCGACCGCGGAAGTGAAACGTTTCAGTTTGTTGCCGCAAGGATAAAGGGCTGGTGCACCAAGAGAAAGCACAAATCGCAAGATGCATCATTTCAGATTTGGTAACAGTGACAGAACGTCGCGCGACAGATCTTTCCTGCGCTCTGCGTGGGAATGCCGCTTGTGACGCTCTGCGTCACGGTTTACAGGGCGGACGCGGAGCGCCCAAGGCGGCATTCCCACGCGGAGCGTGGGAACGATCATTGGAGGCTGTTGTGGCGAGCGGGCTTGCCACAGTAAGCCCGCTCGTTACGACAGCCCCGCTGGCCACGACAAACTGCACTTGCCAGCGGAAGCCGCTTTCACAGGGGCTTAGAAGGTGGTGCGCAGACCCACTTGCACGCTTCTGCCCGGTGCCGGGGCGATGTCGCGCAGGATCGAGCTGGCATAGCGCACGGTCTGGTTGGTCAGGTTTTCGCCGTTGACGAATGCCAGCCACTGGCTGCCGCCGACATTGAAGCGATAACCCGCGCTCGCGCCCAAGGTGGTGTAGCCATCGGTGCCGCTTTCGTTAGCCGGCGCACGCCCTTGGCCCGCCGCGTGTTCCACGTCGATCCGCGCCTGCCAGCGGTCCAGTTCCCACAGCAAGCCGCTGTTCAAGCGCAGCGGTGCAATGCGTGGCAAGGCTTCGCCGGTATCGAGGTTGGTGGCACGGGTGTAATCGCCCGACAGCTCAAGGGCGAACTTGCCGTAGGCACCTTCGCCGAGTTTCCAGTGATCTTGGGCTTCGAAGCCTGCGAAACGTGCACGCACGCCGGAGTATGTGTACTCAGGGATGCCGCCTGCGTCTTGCTCACCTTCGTCGTTCAGCGTACGACCGGTGCCCAACAGACCGATGTAATTGGAGAAGCGGCTGTAGAACACGCCGAAGCTGCCCTTGTGGGTGCCATTGTCAAAGCGCAGCGCCAGGTCGCTGGACACGGCTTTTTCTTTCTTCAGGTTGGCGTCGCCCAGCTCGTAGGTGCCGGTGGCAACGTGGGCACCGTTGGCATACAGCTCGTAGAAGGTCGGTGCGCGCTCGGTGTAGCCCAGGGTCGCGGCCAGGGACCAGATCGGCGTGAGGGTGTAGACCGCGCCCGATGACAGGCTGCCGGCCGTGAAGTCATTGGACTTGTCGGCACCGGCGAACCGTTCGTTGCCCTTGGCGTTCGGGTCGACGTTGGTGTGTTCCAGGCGCCCACCGAGGCTGAGTTTCAGGCGTTCGGTGGCTTGCATTTCTTCGAGGATAAACAGCGCACCGGCGTTGGTGTCGGTCTGCGGTACGAAGGCTTCTTCGCCCAGGGCCGAGAACTCGTTACGGGTTACCTGTGCGCCGACCACGCCGTCAAACGGGCCGATCGGCTGGTGGCGCGCTTCAACGCGGGCCTCATAACCTTTGTTCTTGAAGACGGTGCCGGTTTCGCCGCCTTCGATTTCGCGGTGTTCGTAGTCGGTGTAGCCCGCGTCGAGTTTCACCGAGGTAAACGGGCCTTGCAGGTTGCGGATCTCGGACGCAAAGGCGTAGTGATCCTGCTTCATGCGGATGCGCACATCCTGCTCGGCGGGTGAGCCGTAGTTGGCGTCGTAGTTGCTGTAGGACAGCCCGGCGTAACCGTCGTCCCAGGTGTAGGAACCGCCGACTGCGCCGCCGTCCTGACGGCCGTCGCTGTTGCCCAGACGGCCGTTCTTGCCGGGGCCGTCGTCGGTTGGCGGGGCGTGGCGGCTACGCGCCTGGCCAGGGATTTTCAGGTCGTTGAATTCCCGCGCATTCGCGTCCAGGTGCAGGGCGAAGGTGCCGTTGCCGGCCTCCAGTTTGCCGGCGCTGCTGCGGGTGGTGTCGGCGCCGCCGTAGCGCAATTCACCGGCACCGTGGATGCCTTCGATGGCTTCGGTGGGGATGCGGTTATCGAAGGTGTTGACCACGCCGCCGATGGCGCTGCCGCCGTACAGCAGGGCGGCCGGGCCGCGCACGATCTCAATGCGCTCGACGTTGACCGGGTCCAACGGCACCGCGTGGTCGTAGGACAGCGACGACGCATCCAACGCGCCCACGCCGTTGCGCAGGATGCGAATGCGGTCGCCGTCCTGGCCACGAATGATCGGCCGGCTGGCGCCTGGGCCAAAGTACGAAGACGACACACCCGGCTGCTTGTTCAAGGTTTCGCCGAGGCTGCCTTTTTGTTGCAGGGTCAGGTCATCGCCTTCCAGCACCGTGGTGGGCGAGGCGAGTTGTTCGCTGCCCAGCGGGTTGCCGGTGATGACTTGGGGTTGCAGCTCAAGGGCGTGGGCTTCAGAGCAGATCAGCAGAGCGGCAGCGAGCGGGGTCAAGCGCCACAGGGAAGAGAGGGACATCGGTACATTCCTTGGCAAAACGGCAGAAAAGAGAAGGCTTAAAACGGTATCGGGCACGTTACTTTTGATAGGTATGGTTACAATATAACATCTCTTTTTGGTCGTGAAGCGGAACTTTCTGCTGATGATCATTCCCACGCTCCGCGTTACCCGTACGCCTGCCTTGATCCTTGCGCGAATGGCGGGACACAGAGCGTCCCAGGCGGCATTCCCACCCAGAGCGTGGGAATGATCATGCGACTACAGTTAATGCAGTGCTTCCACCGGTACGCCCCGTCGGCTAAGGTGCGCGGCTGTGTTTCCTCTTTTTGCAAAAGGCCCGGCATGACCGCGACAAGCAACGACCCGCTCCACGGTGTGACCCTGCAGCACGTCCTCACCACCCTGGTGGAACATTACGAATGGGCAGGCCTGGCCGAGCGCATTGATGTGCGCTGTTTCAAGAGCGACCCGAGCATCAAGTCGAGCCTCACGTTTCTGCGCAAAACCCCGTGGGCGCGGGAGAAAGTCGAAGGGCTGTACGTCAAGCTGATGCGCACCAAACGCCCGTTGGACTGAGCCAATGAAGCGCTTTATCGCGGCGTCGGCGCTGGCCGGTTGGGTGGGGTTGGCGATCCAGCAATACCTGATTCTGTATTCGCGCTGGGACGCAGGCGCCAGCCTGCTGGGCGGGCTGATCAGCTTCTTCAGTTTCTTCACTGTGCTGACCAACACCTTGGTGGTGGTGGTGTTGAGCTATGCGCTGGTCAGTCGGGATTCAGCGGCAAAACGATTTTTCCTGGCGCCCCCGGTCAGCAGCGCAATTGCCGCAAGCATCATCGTGGTGAGCCTGGCCTACAACCTGCTGCTGCGGCATTTGTGGAGCCCCCAAGGCTTTCAATTTATTGCCGACGAATTGCTCCATGACGTGATGCCGGTGCTGTTTGTCGTGTACTGGTGGCGGTGCGTGCCCAAGGGGTTTTTGCGCCTCAAGCACATCGGCGCCTGGGTGATTTACCCCGTGGTGTATTTCGCCTATGTGCTACTGCGTGGGCATTTGCTTGGGCAGTATCAGTACCCGTTCATTGACGTGGACACGCTCGGTTATCCACAAGTGTTTGTGAATGCCGGGGGGATTCTGGCGGGGTTTATCGTGATCGCATTGGCAGTGGTGGGGCTGGATAAAATCTTGAAGCCAACCCGACATTAAATGTGGGAGCAAGCTTGTGTGGGAGCGGGCATGCCTGCGATAGCATCAACTCGGTGTAACAGATAAACCGAGTTGTCGGCATCGCGGGCAAGCCCGGCTCCCACAGTTGATTTGAGTCCGGCTTTACTCTTCTTCGCTACCTTCCGCACGCCAGTAACCCACGGCCTTGAGGAACGCTTCATTGACCTGATGCGTGTCCAGCAGCACACGCCGCACTTGGCGCGACAGCTTGGTTTCCGTCGCCACGAAGCTGTACAGCGAACCGCTCGGCAGTGTCAGTGTGCGAACGGTCTCGAGCAGGTCGCCCTGGCCGCGTATCACCCAGATCACCTCCACATCCGCAGCACTTTTCAGCGATTGCTGTTCCGCCGCATTGGCGATTTCAATCACTGCCAGCACCTTACGGCCCGCCGGTAATTCTTCCAGGCGCCGCGCAATGGCGGGCAGGGCGGTTTCGTCGCCGATCAGCAGGTAGCTGTCAAAAATATCCGGCACGATCATCGAGCCGCGTGGCCCGCCGATGTACAGGTGCTGGCCGACCTGCACCTGCTCGGCCCAGGTTGAGGCAGGGCCATCGCCGTGCAGCACGAAGTCGATGTCCAACTCGCCAAGGCTCAGGTCGAAGCGCCGTGGCGTGTAGTCGCGCATGGCTGGTTGCGGGCCCTCGCCCTTAATGTTGAAGGTCGGGCTTTGCAGTGCGGCCTGTTCGGCGGCGTTCTGCGGGAACAGCAACTTGATGTGGTCGTCGCTGCCCAGGCTGATAAACCCTGCCAGTTCCGGCCCGCCCAAGGTGATGCGGCGCATGCGCGGGGTGATGTCGACCACCCGCAGCACGTGCAGGCGACGCCGTTTGATTTCGTGGGTAACGCGGTGGATAGCTTGCGTATTCATTGGTTTTTCCCGTCGGCAATAGCTTGAGCGGTGCCGTTGAGCAGCGCCGCGACACGAACGATTTCTTCCGGGCTCCATTGCCCGTGGTGCGAATGCAAGGCGTGGCGCAGGTTGTGCACCGCTTCGTGGATCTCGGGTGGGCGGTCCTGGCCCCGCAGCGCGCGCTTGCTCACGTCGATGCGCATGCGCACACCGTCCAGCGCAACGGCTTGCTCGCTTAAGAAGAGACGACCGGCGTCGGTGATTGTGTAACGTTTTTTTCCACCATCGGCGTCGCCCTGGATCAAATCGCTCTCTTCCAGAAAGGTCAGGGTCGGGTAGATCACGCCGGGGCTTGGGGTGTAGGCGCCGTCGAACAAGCTTTCGATCTGGCGGATCAAGTCATAGCCATGGCACGGCTGTTCGGCGATGAGGGCTGGCAGCAGCAGTTTCAAATCACCGGGTGCAAACACCCGGGGGCCGCGACCGCGGCCGGCGCGGGGGTCAAAACCGTCGCGCTGGTGAGGATGGTCTCGCATGGTAGGCGCCTCTATGTGTGTCTAGATATAACGTAAGATATATCTTACGAGCTACGCAAGGGCTCCTGACAGACGGTCTGCTGCTGCTCATGCATGCTCGTGCTTCGTTAGTTGCTTTGCCCAAGTAAATGTTATTGTTTTTTAGTTCATGTAATCCTGTTCTTACATACGGGTCTTACGCTAAAGAATTCTCATTAATCCTCATGTAGTTCAATTCTTACAGCTGGTTTTAAAGTTTTGGCACATTGCCATAATTTTCCTATGTGTCTTGATGTAACCCGGCTACGCCATTCAGCGAATTACCCGGCTTACATCCGCTGGTTTGAAATAGAAACTTGCCTCGCCTCGAACGGGTCCTGATTAGCAATACAAATAGTTGGAGAAACGCTTCATGCACCACAGCGTGATCCAAACGTTTGCTGAGTTGATATCAGGCACTACCACCGCTCGGCGCTTGCTGAATAAGTCCTACGCACCATTGCGGCAGGGTTTTTTATGACATTTATCAATGTGTGAGTACTTGCTAATGAAAACCAAAATGAAAACTGCGCTGTTGTCTATCGGGCTGCTGATGGGTTCGACTTCCGTTGCTCTTGCGGCCGATGGAACGGTTACGTTTTTGGGTTCGGTCCACTCCGGTGCTTGCTCTATCAAGCCTGACTCTGTTGACCAGACAGTTAACTTGGGTGCGATCGCCAAGCATCAACTGGAATCGGGCGGCAAGTCTGAAGCCCGACGCGTGCTGATCGAACTTGAAGGCTGCGACCTGACTGGCCTCACCGATAACACGGTGACGACCACCTTCACCGCTGCACCTTCCAGCGCTGTTCCGGGTGCGATTGGCACCGTGGGTGGCGCGGGCGGCGTGGGCATCATGATGAGCCATGGCGGTAAAGCCATTGAACTGGGCGTACCGACCACCCCGCAGGCCATTTCCACCGGTAATAACACGTTGGAATTCGGTGCCTATGTACAAGGCGCGGCAACCGGCGCAATCGTCCCAGGTGGTTTCAGCGCAGTCACCAACTTCACCTTGGCTTATCAGTAAGTTTTGCCCCCGCCACTTCGGTGGTGGGGGGCAACTTGGCGGGAGATAAAGGTGAACACATTCATAAGTCTCGCTATTGCCTCTTCCTTGATGTTGCTCCTCAGCCCTTGCGCTTTCGCCCAGGCGCCTGCGCAAGGCGAGGGTGTGGTCACGCTCGGAGGCGAGGTCGTTGACTCAGCCTGCGGGCTGGAATTGGCCAGTGTCGATCAAGCCATCGATATGACCCCTGAACCCATCGGCCGGCTGTTGCGCAACGCGAGGGGCGAGGTACATCCCTTCGAGCTGCGTTTGGTCAATTGCTCACTGAGTCGTCCCGACCCGTCGCGCCCCGGTGCAAGCCTGCCGGATTGGCAGCATATGCGCGTGACGTTTGACGCACCGACGGACCGAGCCGGGCAATCCTTTGCGCTGTTTGGCAACTCAGAGGGGGTGGCGCTGCATATTGCCGACGCTTTGGGCCAGGAGAGTGTGCCGGGCGTGCCAATGGCGTTGGTTCCATTGGTGGATGGCGACATGACGCTTAGCTACACGATGTGGTTGGTCGGCAACGGATCACCACTGACGGCCGGGCCTCACAGCGCCGCAGTGCGGTTCAAGTTGGAATACTTTTGAACATTGATGGACTGCTTTCATGTTGAATACGTCGAAAGTTAAAAATACGCTGCGCCCAAGCTTGTTTGGCGGGTTGATATCACTGGCGGGAACGGCATTGGGTGCCGGGGATATCGAGTTTAATACCGACGTTCTTGATCTGAGTGATCGCTCCAATATTGACTTGTCCCAGTTCGCGCGCAGTGGTTTTATTCTGCCGGGTACTTACTCGATGGTGGTGCAGATTAATTCACAGGCGCTCTCTGAGCAGTCGGTGGCGTTCTACCCTCCCGATAATGATCCCAAAGGCAGTCAGGCCTGTATATCGCCCGCGCTCGTGCAGCAGTTGGGGCTTAAAGAGTCCGACGCAGACAAACTGACGTGGTGGAAAGGCGGGGAGTGCCTGGACACAGAAGGCTTGCCGGGCATGGAGGTCAGTGGCGACCTGGCCACCTCCACACTGAGCATCAGCCTGCCCCAAGCCTACCTTGAATACAGCGACATTAATTGGGACCCGCCCTCGCGTTGGGATGAAGGCGTGCCGGGGCTGTTGGTTGACTACAACCTGACGGCGCTGACCAGCTACCGCAGGGACAACGGCAACCGTAATAATCTCTCAGGTAACGGCACAATTGGCGCCAATGCCGGGGCTTGGCGCCTGCGTGCCGATTGGCAGGGGCGTGTCGAAAAAACACGCGATGGCGGGTCCGGGCCGCAACGGCTGGAGTGGAGTCGCTACTACGCTTATCGCGCCATTCCAGCGCTCAAAGCGCGCTTGGTGGTGGGCGAGGATTACCTGTATTCGGACCTGTTCGACAGCTTCCGCTTTACCGGTGCCGCGCTCAATTCGGATGAAAGCCAGCTGCCACCTAACCTGCGCGGCTACGCCCCGGAAGTGGTCGGCGTGGCCAAGACCAATGCCAAGGTCGTTATCAGCCAACAGGGACGTGTGTTGTATGAAACCCTGGTGGCAGCAGGCCCTTTTCGCATTCAAGACCTCAATGACGCCGTCAGCGGCAGGCTGGATGTGCGGGTGGAAGAGCAGGATGGTTCGGTGCACACCTCTCAGGTCGATACGGCCGGTGTTCCCTACCTGACACGCCCGGGTCGCGTTCGCTACAAACTGGCGACGGGGCGGCCGTCCAATCTCCAGTACGGCGCCGAGGGCGACTTTTTCGGCACGGGTGAATTCTCCTGGGGCGTGAGTAATGGCTGGTCGCTGTTTGGCGGGGGCATCACCGATAACAACTATCGAGCGCTTTCCGTTGGGGTGGGTCGAGACTTGTTGGCGTTCGGGGCCATTTCGTTGGATGCCACACAGTCCCGCGCCGAGGTGTGGAACCAGACGCTGTCGGGTAAATCCTACCGCCTTCAATACTCCAAGAACTTTGAAGAGTACGACAGCCAAGTGACCTTCGCCGGTTACCGGTTCTCCGAAAAAAACTACTTGAGTATGAGTGAGTACCTGGACGCCCGGCATTACGGGATGAACGGTGAACGCCGTGGGGAGGGCGTGTACGACCAGTACGGTAACTACATCGAGAACTGGAGGCCGATTGGCGGCAGCAAGGCGCAGTATACGGTGACGGTCAACAAGCAGTTTCGTGACCTGGGCGCCACCGTCTACGCCAGTTACAACAAGCAGACGTATTGGGATCGGCCGGACACTCATCGCTGGAACCTGTCGGTGTCGCGCTACTTCAATCTGGGCACGGTCAAAAACATGAGCCTGTCCCTGAACACGTACCGCACCCGGGATTACAACTACAAGGACAACGGCGTGTCGCTGACGGTCAGCCTGCCGTTGGGGCCTACCGGCACACTGTCGCTGGATGCCAACCGAGGCGCAGGCACTAACCGTTTTTCAACGCGCTACAGCGATCGAATCGATGAGCGCAACAGCTACCAACTCACAGCCGCCAACAACTCCGCCAGTGGTTATCTGAGCCATGTTGGCGAACAGGCCGACGTCAATCTCAGCGTCAGCCAGCAAGAAGGCAATTACAGCAGCCTGAGTATGTCGGCTCGCGGCGGCGGCACGCTCACGGCTGACGGGGGCGCGTTGCATCGTTCCACCAGTACCGGCGGCACCCGCCTGATGGTCGATACCGCAGGTGTGGCCGATGTACCGGTGCGCGGTTACGGCACACCGACCCGCAGTAACGCCTTCGGCAAGGCCGTCATTGCCGATGTCAGCAGCTATCAACGCACGGCGGCCAGTGTTGATTTGGCGAGCCTGCCGAGCAACGTCGAAGCCACGCAATCCGTCACTCAACTGACCCTCACTGAAGGGGCTATTGGTTACCGCTCGCTGGAGGTGATTTCCGGTGCGAAGGCCATGGCGGTTCTGCGCCTGAGCGATGGCAGTTCACCACCCTTCGGCGCCACGGTGAAAAACCTGAAGCAGCAGGACACCGGGATTGTGAATGACGGCGGCAACGTCTACCTCAGCGGCATTCAGGCCGGCGATCAGATGGTTGTCAGTTGGGGCGGTGCCGAGCAATGCAGGCTCACGCTTCCGGTCATTTTGCCCGCTGATGGCTTGACCGACGCCTTGCAACTGCACTGCCAAAGAGTCGTTGCTGAGCCGTCCTTGCCCGAACCCACCTTGCCCCAACCAGCCGCGCTGACTGGCAACTCTATCGACACGGAGAACACATCCTCATGATGCTCAACACACGCCTTACCGCACAGGCTTTTGCGCTGCTGGTTCTAGGCTTGAGCCAGGGCGCTTACGCCGCCGTTGGCCTGGACCGCACCCGGGTGATTTTTGACGGTGGCAAAGACGCCACCAGCGTGAACATCACCAACAACAACACCCAGTTGCCGTATCTGGCTCAGGGCTGGATTGAGGATGAAGCGGGTAAAAAAATTACCTCACCCTTGATCGTGCTGCCACCGGTGCAACGCTTGGAGCCGGGCAAACAAAGCCAGGTGAAAGTGCAGGCGCTGCCGGCCGCCAAATCGCTACCGCAGGACCGAGAGACGGTCTTCTACTTCAACCTGAGGGAAATTCCGCCACGCAGCGATAAGGCCAATACCCTGCAGATTGCGCTGCAAACTCGCATCAAGTTGTTCTACCGCCCGCAAGCTATTACGCCCAGCCAGCAAGACTTGTCCAACCCGTGGCAAGAAAAGCTGACCCTCACCCTGCAAGGCGAGCGTTATCAGGTGAACAACCCGACGCCTTACTACGTGACCCTGGTGGATGCGCGCAGCACCAAGGACGGCAAGACCGTGGCCGGCTTTGAGCCGCTGATGATCCCGCCCAAAGGCTCGCTGCCCATGGGCCCAACGGCCAAGGCTCTCGGCGCCAAACCTTATCTGGCCTACGTGAATGACTACGGCGGACGCCCGTTGATGGCCTTCACCTGCACCGACAGTACGTGCACGGTGAACACGCAAGTATCCGCGCCTAATGAGTAGCGCCTGCTGCCGGAGAAAATCATGAAGTCGCATAACGTGAAGCTCTTGGGCGGTGTGTTACTGGCCTTGGCAGGGCGCGCCTACGCCGAGGATGTCGAAGGCATGAATGGAATGCTCAACGTGAGCGGGTCCATGCACGAAATGCCGTGCAGCCTGGAGATGACCTCGCAGCATCAAACGATTGACCTGGGCGCTCTATCAACCAGCCGCCTGCAGCGGCCCGGTGATCAGGCCGCAACGGTGGTCTTTCAACTACGGTTTGCCGATTGCCAACGCAGCGCGGGCGGCATCCGTAATGAACGCACGGGGAACCTGACGTGGAGTGCCCATCAACCCGTGGTGTCGGTGATGTTTTTTGCGCCCGCCGATGCCGATGACCCACGGCTGGTCAAAGTGCAAGGCATCACCGGGATGGGCCTGCGCTTGACCGATTCCCTAGGCCGGGATGTACAGCTGGGCTCAAGGGGCCAACCGCTGTTTTTGCCCTTGGGCGGCAGCACCCAGACCTGGAATGTCCAACCCACGCGCACCTCCGCGCCGTTGACCAGCGGGGCATTTCGGGCCGTGGTGGATTTCAGGCTCAATTATGAGTGAGGGCAGAACAATGGCTAAGTCAACCGGCTCGTGGGCCATTCTTGTCGCGGGCGGCCTGCTGTGGGCGGCCAGCCAAGGTGTGCAGGCCGACACCAACCTGACCATCCGCGCGGTCATCATCGCGCCTCCGCCGTGTGTCATTAACAGCGGCGGTACGCTGGATGTGCCGTTTGGCAATGACCTGCTGACGTCACGGATTGACGGGGTCAATTACCGTCGAGCGGTGCCTTACACCGTCGTCTGTGATTCGCCCTTCAACAACGCGATGACCCTGGAACTCAAGGGCACAGCGGCTTCGTTTGACCGCAACGTGCTGTTGACGCGCAAGCCGGACCTTGGGGTGAAGCTGTTCGTGAACGGTGCCGATTGGCCGCTGAACACAGTGGTGAATTTTACTCACCCAAACTTCCCAACCGTGCAGGCGGTGCCCGTCAAACGGGCTGGCAGCACGCTGACGGGCGGGGCTTTTGATGCCGCCGCCACCCTTGTGGTCGATTACCAATGAAGTCGATTATCCATGAAGAGAAATGCCCCATGACCTGTTGGCAGCAGCGAGCGTTGCTCGCCTTGTGTTCCATCGGCCTTTGCAGCGGTGCGTCGGCCAACCTGACGTTCAGCGGTACGTTGAACGAGCCCCCGCCGTGCACGATTGATGCGGGCAACACGATTGAAGTGGATTTTGGCGATGTGGGGGTCAAGCGTGTCGACGGTGAGCGATACCGCAGGGCGGTTGCCTACACCATCAGCTGTAGCGCCGCCACGCTGCCGTGGGAACTGAAGTTGAGTGTCAACGGTACCGCCACGACGTTTGACGGCGCAGCGGTGCAGAGCAGCGTGCCTGCGCTGGGCATTCGGCTGTTTCAGAACAACGTGCCGTTTTTACTCAATACGCCACTGGATATCACCGTGTCGTCACCGCCGGTATTGGAAGCCGTCCCCGTCAAACAGCCCGGTGCAAACCTGACCCCCGCAAGGTTTACAGCGGTGGCCACGCTGCTGGCGGAATACGAGTAGGAGTCACATCTATGCGATATCAAAGGGTTCATAAGGGTTGGCCACGCGTCGGGCTGGCCGTACTGCTCAGCGTTGGCCTGACCCCCCAGGGGCAAGCAGCGGACAATCTGAGTTTCAAGGGCAACCTGGTGGAAGAGGCCTGCACTATCCGGCCGGGCGACGAAGCCATCACGCTGGAACTGTGGGACGTGACCAGCAAGCACCTCTACATCAACACGCGCACGCAAGGTAAGGGTTTCAAGCTGCACCTGGAGGACTGCGACACCACCATCGGCAAGACGGTCACCATCCTCTTTGGCGGCACGGAAAACACCGCGCTGCCCGGCTTGTTCGCGCTCGATGGTGGCAGTGGCGCCTCAGGCATTGGCGTGGGCCTGGAGACCGTCGCCAACAAGCCGTTGCCCTTGAATGCCGTCAGTGACGAACAGGTATTGATTGACGGCAACAATGTGATCGACCTCAAGGCTTATGTGCAGGGTGAGCCGCAGGCCATCCGGGATGAAACCATCGGGCATGGGACGTTCACGGTGACTTCTACTTTTACGCTGGACTATCCCTAAACCTCAACTCTCTTCTGGGCAGCCTCAAGGCACGAACCGAATGTTCGTGGGGCGGTGTCTGGGTGGGTGAGCAACGAGAGATCAAAATGAAACGACTCTATGGAGCCACTGTGCTTCTGGTTCTATCAGGCGCGGCGACGACCGCACAGGCGGTTGATTGTCGAGTTAATGGCGGCCCCTGGGAGACGGGCAATCCCAACCAGCGGGTGCCTGTCACGGTTACCCTGACCGCAGATCGCACTCGGATCATGCTGGAAGGGGCAAGGCTGGAATGTCGATACAGCCTTAACCAGGGCCCCGTTGGGGGCCAGGACTATTGGGCGACGGGGAGTCGCGCAGGCGCCCCTTGGACGGCCGGGCCAAAATTTGGCAGCGAAAGGACCGGTTTGCGAATCAATGGTGCTTTCCTCAACACCCCGGTTCAGACGGGTATACGGGTGGTCACGATTCCCAACAATGGGGCCGCTTACCCGATCAATATCACGCCCTATATTCTGATGCGTAACAATCCGTCCACTCCGATCGATGTTCGAATCGGCGACACCCTCGGGCTGTTGCGCCTCACCGCCACCAACAACTACAACGGAGCCTCGGCGGATCTTACGGTGACGTACACTGCCGCCAACAACTTCACCGTCTCGCCATCAACCTGCACGATCAATAACAACAACCCCATCGAGATCAACTTCGGTGACGTACACCAGCGAGCCATCGGCAGCGATCCGCTGACAACCTCCATCCGCAGCGACCGCAGGCTTACCTATGCCTGCCCGGACGGCGGGATTACTACGCCGATCACCATCACTTACAAAGGCACCCCATCGTCGTTCGACAACCGCCTGCTGCGGATGACCAATGCTGACGTGGGCACAGCCATGGTCCGTGCGGGCAGTGCCGTTCAAGTCGGCGGCTCGTTCCTGACGCGCATCACCAACAGCGTGGGTGGGGACGATGTGACGTTTTCTCTGGTTCGGCGAGCGGGGTCCTTGCCGACGCCTGGCGCCATCAGTGGCAGCGGTGTACTGGTGATGGGCGTGCCATGAACTAGATTCATTATTCAGGTTTAAAGCAGGTATAACGTTGTGCCCTGTTAACGGTGGGTAGTTATTGTTTTAGAGCGGGTTGTGCGCTTATTCTTGCAGTGACATCCCGCAGTAAAATATTCTCGTTTGCCTGCATGTAGTCTGCTTCTTACAGTTGCTTTTAAAGTTTGGTCAAAATGCCATCTTTTTCGTAAGTTAATAGTGATCAAAAGCCACGCGCGATAAGGACGTGGCTTGCATGTTTACCTTTTTAATTAGGCGATGATCTCCCTGCGCTGCAAGTTTTCCTGGGTGTCAACTTGCAGCCTCTCAACGCATCGCTAATAAAGGGTAATGACCATGTTCAAGACGTTCGCTCTCTCTCTTCCTCTGGCTGTTGCGGTATTGGGGTCTACAGCTGTTATGGCCGCCAACGACGCCAGTACGCTCATCAACATCCGAGCCGATATTCCGACTCAGCAGTTCCATGCCCAGCCCCTGGACCCTAACTTTGGTCGCGACGAGGTCATGACCTTCAACACCGTGACCAGCGAACTGAGCCAGCTGTCGACGGTGTACGCGCTGAAAAACACGGGGGGCTCGATTGACGCTTACCTGCAGGACGGCCCTGCGTCACTCACCAACGGCACCCAATCCATCCCACTGACCATCTCCCTGGGCACCGTGGCGCTGGATGGCACACCTAAGGAAGTGGCCGCAGACGAGGAGTCCAACCCAGGGCTGCAGAGAACCATGACGATCAGGGCCGACAAGCCAACCGCTGCGCAGACCGGCCGGTTTACCGCGGTGGCTACCGTGATCTTCGATAACAACCCACGCACGGTCACGCCTTGATCACCGGCTTTAAATAAGCCCACACCTTATTGAAGTTGCCGGCCGCTGCGCGGTCGGTATTCAACCTGTCTGTCGTTCGCAAACAGAGTATCGAGTTCATGTTCCCTTTGAGACCCCTCGTGGCAGCCATAGCGCTGGCCACCTGTTCGGTCGTTATGGCCGCGCCTGATAACAATCACACCCTTCGCAGTTTGCTGGCTCAGGCCAAAGGGTTGCCGAGCGATTTCGAAGCGCATTTTTTTGATGTGCCTCTGGCGGTACGGGTTGAACGGGATCAACAGTTCGTGGGCGAAGCGATGGTTGTGCTGACCCGTGATGACCGGCTCACCCTGCTGGAGTTTACCGACCATAGTGACAGCCCGATCAGCGGCGCCGAGCGCGATATCTGGGAGGACTACCTCAAGCCGGGTATTCCCTTGGGGCCATGCACGCAGAGCTGCCCCGGGCAACTGCTGGCGGTGCATTACAACCTGGAAAACTCCCTAGTCTCCATTCTCACCGAAAATGCCGAGCGCGATGCTGCTCCACAGCAGTATTACACCCAGCCCGACGGCGGCAGCACCGGGCTCATCATCAATAACCAACTGAACCTCAATGGCGGGCAGAACCAGGACCTGGGTGGGCGTTTTGGCGTTGAAGCCAGCAGCCTGGGCAGTTGGAGCCAAACCCTGAACGTTCAATTGGCACGTCTGGGCGGGCCGGACACCCAGCTTTACCACGCACTTTATTCGGCCTACGCCCAGCGCGAGTTCGAGGGCCAATTTTTGCGCCTGGGTTATTTCACCCCCAACTCCGAGGGCCTGAACCGCCAACCCCGTGCGTTCGGCGCGGCGCCGGACGTGGCGGTTGGGGTCATGGTTGGCAGCTCCGACAGCCTGGCGATGAACAACCCCAAGCCCAGCGTCTACCCGATCTACGTCACCGCCAACCGCCAGGGCTCGGTGGAGATCTTCCGTAACGGCTTGCTGATCAACACTCAACGTGTGCCGGCCGGATTGCAGACCCTCGATACCCGGCCCTTGCCTGGCGGCATCTATGAAGTGGAAGTGCGCTTGGTCGAAGACGGCCAAGTCACCTCCACCAGCCAGGAGCTGGTGTACAAGCCCAACAACTGGCGTAACCATGACGAGCGTTGGCGCTACAACCTGTTTGCCGGGCGCGAAAGCACCTTGCTCAACAACTGGGAGCAGCGCGACAAAGGCGACATGACCGCCGGTGCCTCGGTCAACTACCTGCTGCACCCACGCGCGGTGCTCGGTGTGTCCGGCCGCCAAGTGCAGGACCGTTTGCAGCTGGGCACCTCCATCGACTGGAGCCTGGCCCAGGGCGCCAGCGTGTATGCCAATGTCTACCAGACTCGCGACTACGGCACCGGCCTGGATGTGCAAGGGCTCTACAGCTACGGCTTGGGCAGTGTGATTGTCAGCCACAACCGCAGTTGGCTCGACACCCGTAACACCTACGAGACCCTGCCCGACGGTACGCGTCTGCGCCAGCGCAACACGTTTGTCGGCCAAACCAGTACATCGTCGCTGTCGATCAACCACCGTTTGGGCAACCGAAATTCGGTGAATGCTCGCGTATCCCACAGCCAGGGCAATGTCGAAGGGGCGGGGTTGGACCTGGGTTGGACGCGTCACGACACCTTGTTCGGCAGTGATGCCAATTGGCGCCTGTCGGTGTTCGATCGACCCTCCAGCAGCAGTACTGGCGACAAGCGTAACCGTGGCGTCGACCTGACCCTCAACCTGGCCCTCGGTGGCCCGGGCGAAAGCTGGTCAGGCAGCATCGGTTCGCGCACCGCGCGCGAAGGCCAGCGCGACAACAATGCCTCGCTGACCTACCGCAAAGAGCTCAAAGATCACGCCCTGCAAAACGTCTCGGTCACGGCCCTGACCGATGTCTACGGCATGGGCCTGTCGAGCATGACCAGCTTCGCCACCGACACCCTGGCGGGTGATGCCTTTGCGCAGCGCTCGTCCTTTAACGGCAATTTGACCGGCGGCCTCAACCTCAACAACACACTCGCAGTGGGGGCGCAAAAGATGGTCCTGACCAGCCAGTACCACGGCAGCGGCTCGGGAATGATCATTGACGTGGAGACCGATGTGGAAGACATCGCCCTGCGCGCCGATGACATGACCGGCACCAGCGTGGCGCTGCGGCCCGGGCGTAACTTCGTGCCTATCACCGCTTACAAGAGCAGCTCGGTCGCCTTCGACTTCGAGGGCAATCACCCACCGGCCGCCACCATCCAGCCGGCCCGCACTGCTTACCACATGAACAAGGGTGGCGTCGGTTATCGCAAGATCAGCGTGATGAAAACCGTGACTGTGCTCGGTCGCCTGGTCGACCCGCAAGGCCGCCCGCTCAAGGGCCACCACATCATCAACCACGCCAGTCGGGGCGTCAGTGAGGTGGATGGGTTCTTCTCGATGGAAATGAACGCCGGTTCACCGACCCTGGAAGTCCGCCGTGGCACCGAGTTGCTGTGCCAGTTCCGTCTCGACCCGAGCAAGGCCCTCAGCGAGAACGATGTGCTGATGATCGGTGATCTGCGCTGTACCCCAGACACCTTGGCCGATGCCACCGCCACCACTGAAGCAGCAGGTTGATATCCTATGTTCTTGAAACAACGATCCAGAAATAGCCCTGTCGGGGGCCTGTTCAGTACCGCGTTACTCTGGTGTGTCGCGTTTTCAGTCAGCGCCGCAACACAAGAGCTGACGGCGGTGTTCTCTCCGGACCCGCAAAATCCGCAGAACAACAAGTTTATCAATACCACACCGCAAAGTGGGGTCTGCCCGGGGCACATACCTGCGCGATGCAAGCAGTTGGGGATTTTCAGTATCCGCACGTGGGACATCACTTTTCGCTCCAATGGTCCGATGCTGGTCGACCCCAGTGGCCCTGCGGATGCGCGTAAAGGAGTGATGTTCAAGATGCCCTCCGAATGGCGCAGCCTGGAGGTGGTGTCAGAGGGTGGGGCGAAGGAAACTGTCGAAGTGCGTATCGCGGGAATTGGTAACCGGTTTAACGTCGCCGGTCCTGCAACCATTAACTCGTGGGGCCCCAGAACCTGGCAGTACGCGCCAGCACCTTGTTTGAGCACCGGGTTTCTTACAGGCACTACCCAATATGCGCTGTGGTTCTGGCTGGTGCCTGAGGCCGTAGGCGCCTGCAACCTTGTTCACAGAGTGGATGTGCCGGGGTTGGACTATGTCAACTTCGAATACGCCTATGAACTGAGGACGCCCAATCCTTTGACCATGCCCACCGGGACTTACCGGGGAACCATCGCCTATTCGCTAGGCCCGAATCAGGATTTTGATTTCGGTGACATCATGATCCCCAACGACGACACCTTGGTTTTCAACTTTACCCTGAGCGTAGAGCATATCCTCAAAGTCGAAATCCCGCCGGGGGGCAATAACGTCGAGCTGGTGCCCCAGGGCGGCTGGCAATCCTGGGTTCAACAAGGCCGACGGCCAACGCGCTTGTTCCGTGACCAGACCTTCAATATCTGGTCCTCGGGGCGCTTCAAGATGGAACTGCAATGCCAGTTCCCCAGCGGCAACACCTGCGCAATCGAGTCCGAAGACGGCACCGGTGTACCGCTGAATATCAGCGTCAGCCTGCCCAATGGTATCGGTGATGTAAGCGGCCAGAGGGTCAGCCGATTGCCCTTGCTGCTCGACGGCAGCACCACCAGCCTGTTTGCCCCAACCCACTACGTTGATCGCCGGCCGGGCACCCTGCATTTCGAAGTGCCGGCTGACGCGATGCCGCAGATGTTCGTGCCTGGCGCGCCGAACAAGTACACCGGCAACGTCACGGTTATATGGGATTCAGAAGTCTAGGGCAGTCGTGCTGCCTGCCATTCACATGAGGTTTGATTGTCATGAAAAGTTTACTGTCATTGCTGGGGTTGTGTTTGTTTGCCCATGCTGCCCATGCCGGGCCGAGCATCAACGTGGGGGTGGTCTATGACTACCTCGACGGCGACAAAAGTACTTATCTCAAGCGCATTTTCAACGGCGGCACCAGCACCGCGTTTGTGAAGGTCGAGGTGCTGGAAATTCTCTACGACGAACAGGGCGTTGCCAAGGAAGTGCCGCTTCAAACCCAGCTCGACAGCAGCGCCCGTGACGGCTTGATGGCCAGCCCGGCCAGGCTGATCGTGCCGGCCAACGGCATGCAGGGCACACGCCTGGTGTTCTTGGGTGAGCGCAATGACGAGCGCTATTTTCGCGTGCGTTACATCCCCGTGGTGCCGGAGAAGGAGGACGCGTTTGCCGTCACCGAGGAGGAACGTGAGGCTTACCAAAGCACCTTGCAGGCCGGGGTTAGTGTATTGGCCGGTTATGGCACGGTATTTTTTGTGCGGCCCAAGGACACCCGCTACGACACCCGCATTGAAAACAGCGGTGCTCAATACGCTCTGCACAACAACGGCAACAGCGTGATCGAGGTGGATGAGTTCAAAAACTGCGTGGTCGGCAAGGCCGACGACTGTCACCCCACCACCAAAAACCATGTGTTGCCGGGTCGCACTTTCTCGTTCGACAAGGAAGCGGGCCGTGAATACCGCTTTAAACTCGTCGAGGGCCAGGCCAGCAAAGACCAAGTGGTGAAAGGATGAGCCGGAGGGCGCCGCAGTGGCGGTTGTCCGCGATAGTGCTGTTTTGTGTGTTGGCACTGCTCAGTTTTTCAGCCGTCGCTGTCCGAGAGGAAGCGGTGTTTCATGTCTCGGTTCAGGTGCCCACCAGCGCCTTTTACGTGCTGCCGGTCAACCCAGGGCTTCTCGAGCGCGAGCAGGTCATGAGCTACAACCTGGTGACCGGGCGCCTTAGCTCGTTGCGTGAACCTTTTGATGTGAAGAACGTGCTGGGCGGTATCAATGCGCGCCTGGGCTTTGCGCCGGTGCTGTCCAATGGCACTGACGTGATTACCCTGCAAGTGACCTTCAATGGCCATCGCCTGGATGTGGTCGACACCCTCGTGGTGCCGGAAGACGAGGCCAAGGTCGGCAAGCGCGTGCCGCTGGTGGTTGCCGCCGAGCAACCCGCTGACGGTTACCTGCCGGGCCAGTACTTCGGCAATGTGCAAATCATCTTTGATGCGTTGAGCCCTTGAGGTCCTCGATAGAGGCGAGTGGTTGCGAAGGCATAACCTGGGTTTTGTGTAGCGATAGGGTTATCCGTGCCGGCCGGTGTCAGTTGTGAGGGCACCCCACGCGAATGCCCACACTAATGATCCGCGAGACAGCCCCAATAACCCCTACATCGCGCCGTTCGTTGTTGTCGCGGGTGTACGGCAACAGAAGGGTGTTAAACGCCAGCGGCCACCATGGCCTGGCGAGTCAGGCGTCGCCCCAGTTCCTGTTCGTCGTAGAAACTCTTGAGAAACAGGCTCAGGTACAGCTCCTCGCTCATGGGTTCGCCGGTCAAGACCTGCGCTCGGGCCACCTGCAGCGCGTCGGCCAGCTCCACCAGGCGCTGCTTGAGTGGGGCGCCGGTGGCCGGGTTTTGCTATTCCGGCGGCAGTTGTTCATGGGCCGTCCAGGCGTTCTGAGCCAGGCGCAAATCGTCGATGTTTTCACTGACCTGTTCGTGCTGACAGTTGATCTGTCGGTACTCATCGGGATGGGTACCGCGCAAATAGTCGCTCCAGAAGTACTGCTCGAGCATTTGTTCCACCAGCCCATCGCCTTGCTCCTCCTCGATCACCTTGTTGTAGGCACTGATCAGTTGCCGGGTTTGGACATTGCCGGTCTCGCGGTAGAGCATGTGGTCCGCCAGCCAGGGCAGGTCCAGCTGCGTCTTTAGACCGGTCTGGTAGGCGCTGTACACCTCGACCTCATCCAGGGTGCCCGACACGCCGTCGACGACATCGGTGGTCAGGCGCAAGGCGGGGCCTGCGCTGCCATCTCTGTTGCGCGTGGGTGCGCGAAGGCGCGCCTCAATATCTTTTTGGGCAATCCGGTTGACCTTGTCCAGTCGCGCTTTCTGTTTTGCCAGCAGCACCAGCGCGTCAGTCCGGGTTTGAGGGGAAGGCTTGTTCCACGCCTCCAGCTTCAGGGTTTCGATGCCCATGGCATTGAACACTTGAGCACCCGCATCGGCACAGTGGGTGGGGGTGGCGGCAAGGTTGAACAGCGCAGTGCGAGTGGGCTCATCGCTGTCAGCCGCTCTCAGCAGGCGCAGCACATTGGTGCGCAGATGCGCCCGGTTGAGCTCATAGCGCGTCAGGTCATCCGGGTCCTGGACGACTTCGGGAGACGGGTGCTGCTGGCTTTTGATGACCTCAAAAAAGCCTTGGGAGCCGTGTTCCCGTTCCAGGTCATCCCAGACCTCCTGCCATAACGGGCGCAGCTCCTCCGGCAAGTGGCTGAGCCAGTGTTGGCTGTCCAGCTCGCCTCGCGGGGGGTACGTGCGATAAGGGTCCAGGCCCGCCGCGCGGCGGTAGCTGACCAGACGGTCCTCGGCGCCCGGCTCAAGCTTGTTGCGGTCCAAACGCGTGCGGGCCACCAGCTCCGCCGACGCGGAGCCGGGCTCGACGGTGGGCACCTGGGTGATGGGCGTGTTCAGCAGGTTCAGGTTGAAGTCCGGCGAACGCGGCAACTCGAACAGGCCCGTAGGCCATTGGCTGAGCGGGGTGTTATTGAGCACCAGTATGCGCAGTTCCGGCATGCGGCTGATGTCCGGCGGTGCCACCAGATGCGGGTTGTGCGAGAGGATCAGCACGCGCAGATGGTTCAATTGCTTGAGCTGTTCCAGGTGCTGCGTGCTCCAGCGGATCGGGTTTTCGGCCAGGCCCAAGTGCGTCAGCCGGCGCAGCCCGGCGACGGCCTCGGGCAAGCTGACCAGGCGCTTGCCGGTGATATCCAAGCTGCGCAGGTTGGGAAAGTTGCACAGGAACGGGCTGTCGGCGTCAGTGAAATCGGTGCCCGCAAGGTTGAGGCTGGTGATGTGCTCCAAGGGTCTTTCAAGGGTGGGGAAATTCTGTAAAAAGCCGAAGATGGTTTCGCCCTGCAGGTCCAGTTCGCTGCCCAATCGGCGGCCGCCGAAATCGGTTTCGTAACCCTTGGCCGATTGCTCCCAGCTTTCCTCAATGAGTGTGGTCAAACGCTTCCTGAACAGTTTTTCCGGCAGGGGCGGTCGGCGTTGCTGAGTGCCTGCGGCAGGTTGGTTCTGCCATTTTTTCAGTGCGTTGAGCAGGCTTCGCTTCTGGGTTTCAAGTGCGAGTAGCAGGCGTTTGCCATCGGCCGTGTTCAAGGACTCGGCATAGGCCGTCACGTCCTCTTCGCTCAGCGTCGGGTAGAGCAGCTTGAGCCGATCCTCAACACGGGGGCGGCCCAGCCGTTGGCGCAGGGCGCTGAACAGGGGCTTTTGCAGCAGCAACTGGGTCTCTCTGGAGGCGGTTGCGAGGGTCGGCGGGTCGGCCAGCACGGTGCGCCGTTCTGCCGGCGGTTGCAGGGTCTGCTTGAGCCACTGGCGCAGCCCTTCGCCTTCGCCCGGCGCGAAGCCCAGGGTGTTACGCGGCACGTTGCGCAGGACGGCTTCATACAGGTCCCAGGTGGTCTGCAGGCTTGCGCCGTCGAGTGCGTACCGCCCTGGCGCGGTGCGGATCAGCAGCGTATCGGTGCTCGCATCGTGCGGGCCGACACGGCAGCGCAGTTGCCCGCTGGGCAGTTGCTCGCGGATGCTCAGGCGCTGGTTGCCAAAGGCGTTACTGTGGATTTTCAGGGTGTTGAGCAGCATCCGCTCGGTGTCGGGTGTGGGGGTGCTGCCTTGGTAGATGCTCTCATAGGCGCGGGTGGCGCGGGCTTCGAACTGCAGCTCCCTGGCCTGATGTTTGAGGCGCAACGGCAGACGACTCGCGTCGTTCATCAACTGCACTTCAGCGGGCCGGGCCTGGGCCAGTATCGCTTGTGCCAGGCTGTCGGGCAGGTTGGGGCACTGTCTTTGCAGCAACTGCCCGTGGGCGCTGGATGACTGGCGTTTGAAGCCATACAGATGCTCGAAGATGTCGTCTTTGCGCGAGGCCACGTAACGGCTCAGTTGCTCCCGCAGCGTGTGGGCCCGCGCGCTGGGGGCGGCGGGCAAGGGCGCGCCGATCAGCCCCGCGAGTTCGGCTTCGTCGAGAAAGCCCACCACCCGTTCCGCCAGCCGACCGGCCGCCAAGTCTTCACGGCTGATGGCTAATGTCGCATCCGGCGCTGCCTGGCTTGCACCATGTTGCATCGACTCGCCGCTCAGGTCGGCGGCCTCGAACACGGCGATGGCTTTGTCGCTGGGCCAGCCGTCCATTCGCGTGACCATGTCGGCGGACCAATAGGCGGCTTCCCCGGTGTCGCCGGACGGCTCGCTGAGCGTATCAATGTGCTGCCTGAGTTCGAGACGGTCCAGCGTGTCGGCCAACAGCGGTGGTGGTGGCTGGTTTTCGCTGTACATATGCCTCAGCGCGCCGGGTTCGATGCCACTGATATCGCGCAATTGTTGCAGGCGTGCCTCTGGCCAGTTGGCGGTCAACGGGCTTAGGCGCTGGAACAACTGCGAGTCGTTCCAGCGCCTGGGTTCCTCGCCCTCGAGCACCACGGCCCCGCGACCGTTAAGCACCACTTCGGGGCGATAAGCCTCGGGGCGTTGTGGGTGAATAATGCGCTGAAGGCCGGTGTCGGGCTCCTGGCTGACGGCGTAGTGCTTGTCTTCCAGACGCAGGATTTTTTTGCCCTCATGCTGATGAAACCCTTGCGCGTCGGGCTGCGATGCGGGCGCCAGGGTCAGGTTTTTTTGTTCGTAGGGGCTCAAGTCCGCATGCCATAAACGCAGTTTTCCGTCACTCAGGGCCACACGCTTCAAACGCTCGACGAAGGGTGACAGCGTGAGGTGGGCAGCGCTGAACGCGAGCAGTTGCAACACGTTTTCCGCGACCCCAACCACGTGTTCAATGGCTTCTGTGCCCTGGCCCTCAGCCCAATCCAACAGGCCTTCGAAGACCTCGTCCGCGAGTTGATAGGCGGTATAGGCCAGCATCAATTCGCCCAAAAAAGGCACGAACGGCGTCACGACGAGTAACGCCACGTTAAGCATGTCCGAGAGGATTTTCTCCAGGTTGTCCCACCAGGCCCAGCGTGCCATGCGGTCGGCGTAGGCGGTGGCGATGGCCAGTTCACGCGCATCGTTGAGGGTTTTGTTGATTTGTTGCTGGTACAGATGCTCCCACAACGGTGTTCGGATACGGGTCACGCTGAACTGCAGGTTGGGGTTGTCGAGCGCCGTGTCGTGCCAGGTCGGCTGGGGATCGCCCGGCACGTGTTGGTGCCATTTCACCTGGCTGAGGCGCGCGCCTAACTGGCTGAAAAAAAGCCCTTGGTATGAATGGTCGATGAACCGGCTGAAAAACTGTTGATAGTCGGGCTGACGCAGTTGCCGGGTCAGCGCCAGCATGAACTCGAGCGTGGAGGCGTAGCGCTTGAGTGGGTGCTGCGGGTCATCCGGTACATACACGATGACAGGAAGCGCCTGGCGGCTGGTCTCCAGGTCGGCGGCGATCAGTACAACACCGGTCAAGGTCGCGTCCATCAGGCTCAGGCCATGGCAATGCACAGCCTTGCCGTCCAGCGTCAGCCCTTGGCGACCGGCAATCAGCTGCGTGATCAGGCTATGGTCCTGCGGCTGGATATCGCCTTTCATCAGCGCCATCTGCGCTGCGACCTTGAGGGCCGCCTGGTGGTTGCGGGTGACATGCGCGCGCAGCACGCCGTCCACCACCGGTTCGGAACGGCCCAGGTAACGCTCAAGGTGCTGTTGGTACTGGGCGCCGATGTCGAGGGTGCGCACCAGGGTCTTGAACTGTTGGATCGACAGCTGTTTTTTCAGCGCGAGCACCTCGAAATGGTCGAGGGCGTCAGGCCGGGTGATGAACTGCGAGTCGTCGGTGAACACCTCTGAATCGGCAAAGTTGTGCAACGCCGCCTCCAGCAGCGAGACCGTGCGGCTTTTTACGCCTGGGCGAATGTCAGTGACCCACCAGGCTTGTTTGACCGGCGCATAGAGGCGCAGGTAGGTGCTGTGAACGTCCACATCGAGGTTGTAGTGCTGCTTCAGTGCCGCTTTTAACAAGGGTTCGGCAAAGCGTTTGAGGTCGGTGATTGCTGAGAGTTTTTTGTCGACGTGGGATTGGGTTTTCCACTGTTCGGCAATCGCGGTTTTCAACAGTTGATGCGGCTGCGCCAAGGCACTTTTGTACCAGGGCGCAATGGTTTTTCGGCTGGATTTCAAGGCGCTGATTCTTGCAGCGGACAGCGTTTTGACCCAGTCGGGCAAAGCATCCCGGATGAGTTCGTAGTGTTGGCCTTTATCTTCGGGGGCCTGTGAAACAAGTGCGCTCATGGCGTGGTGTTCTGTGGCAAATAGGGCACTCAGACTAGGCCCGTACAGGGGCTGGTCTGGCAGTAACTGTGTATGGTCATCGGGCGCCTGGCAGCGTGTAGCGTCCGCGGGTCTATATCACTGAGAAGCCCTGTCATGACGCCCTCCGAGCCTCGCGCAACGTCTGCGCGCCAAGTGCATATCGAGCAAATCGAGACGCTGTTTTTAAGCCCCGCGCCGTTGCAAGCGGTGGCGCAAGAAGCTGCCCAGGCCTACTTGGACCAGTATTTTGCGGCGCAAAAATGGTCCGCCAGCCTGATCCATCTGGGCACCCCCACGGCTGACAGCTCTACCTACCAGCCTTTGCCCGAACTGCTGGTGCAGCGCCTGGCCAATGCCAGGCCTACGTTGCTGGTCGAGGGCTATCACCTCGTGGTCTGCCGGGTTCGCGAGGTGTTCGAGCCCGGTGGGCCGAGCCTCGCCGATGTCGAGAAGCTGATCAATCACTGCGGCGCGGTGCTCCTGAGGTCTTTTGGCAACCGTTTGCAAGCCTGGTGGCGTGAGCCTGTGCCGATCAACATGACCCGTTGGCGTTATCTGTCCGATCACCTGCTGGGGCTGCTTTACGACTCACCCAAGCCACCCGGTATGGACGAAAAGGGCTTCGCCGCGCTGTTCCCCAAGACCCTGCTGCGCCCCCTGCGGCCCTCTGTGCAATGGAGCCTGCATGACGGCCCGCTGCAGGTGCGAACCGTGCACCTGCTGGGCGCGGGGCTGGCGGGCGATCAGGCGCAGACGTTGCCGCTGCTGATACTCAGCCATGCCGCGAAAACCCTGCTGTTCAGCCCGGCCAGCGGTGTGCACGAACTCAATAGCCTTGACGACGTTGGCGCGTTGTTACCGGCCTACACCAGCCCGGTACTGACGGGCGCGGCTGACCAGTGGTTCACCCAGCAGGCCCAGGGCGACCCCTTCGATGCTTTGGCGGCGAGCTACCTGGCCCGCCAGCAGTTGGAAATCGACAGCATCGAGCGTGACGTGCCGCGCACCGTTGAGGCATGCCAGGCGCTGCTCGATTACATCGTTGATCCACGGCGCTGGTTTGTCTGCGAACTGAGTGCGCGCCAACAGCGCCTGCGCCAAGCCATGCCGTTGTGGCTGGCCCAGGCGGGTGCCGAGGACAGCATCGCCTATGCGCGCCTGTTGCAGCAGTGGGTGTTGGCTCAGCACGACAGCGGGGCCACGCATTTCCTGGCGGGTATCGAGTCGATTCAAGCCTGTGCCGACCGCCAGTTGCAGCATTGCCTGAAGGCGCAACCTGGCGCGACGCGTATCAAGCCGGGCGAGGTTTCCCTGACCTTTGATCGGGTGATTGCCGCACCCGTGCCGGTGCAGGGCGGGTTCATTGCCGGCGAGGTGGACCCGGTCACGGTGACGCTGACCGAACTGGCCCTGGAAAACCTGGCCGGTTTCCCGCATACCGCCAAGCGCATTACGCTGAACGGCAAAGCGGCGCCGACGTGGCTGACCTACAGCCTGATCAAGCAGTGCGTAGAGGAGGCGGACGTAGGCCAGACCTATCCCGCCCTGCTGAAAAAAATGCTGATCGACGACACCGCCGAGGCCACCCGCCGCCGGCAACAGTTCAGCCGGCAACTGCGTGTGCAACTGCCGCTGTGGGCGCTGGCGTCGAAGCTCACGGGCGAGCACGGTGTGACCTGGGTCGGTTTTCAGCGAGTACGGGCGGCCTTGCAGGCCAGCGCCGCCGAACGCAAGGTCGGCACACAGGCTGTTGCGCTGTGGCCGCTGGCGTTCAAGGCCACGGCGGACGCCCACGCGGATGGGGTCGCTAACATGTTCGTCATTGGCCCATTGCTGGGGCAAAGCGGGCCGCACCTGCTGTACCGGCCGTTGTTCAGCCCGATGCTGCAGGAATATGAGTCATTGGAGGCCTTGTTCACAGCGATCAAGAACCCAGGCGCCTTACAGGACAACGTGCTGACCTGGCTCGCGCCCGCGCGCCGGGCGGTGTATGCCAACAAGGGTTTTAACCAGCCGCATATCCGCCGCTTTTTGCAGGGCGATGAATTCACCGTGTATGAAGCGCCTGCGCCGGCTCAACTGAGCAAACAGGTGAGCAACACAGACCCTGCGCACCAAGTGTTCGAGGCCACGGCCAAGGCCCTTGTGGCCTTGGCCGATCGCCAGGCGGTGTCCAATGCCGAGCAGCGTTGGGCCAACTTGAAGCAGGCTGGATGGCTGCTGTTCGGTACCGTGCTGCCGTTGCTCAACGGGCCGTTGGCGCTGGGCGGTTGGCTGCTGCAGGTGGTGGACAGTGCGCAGCGCGATATCGACGGTTTACAGAGCCAGGACGGGCAAACCCGCAACGCCGCCCTGACGGACATGCTGGCGAACCTGATGGCGATTGTCGCCCATCAAGCCACGCCCCAGGATACCCAGCAGCATGTGGCGCTCGAGCACCCAGTGTTTGCGCCCCTGGCGCGTGTCGAACCCGCCGCTGGCGAGCCAATCGCAGTGCCGCTCAAGCCGATTCCCGCCCCCGTGACCTTCTACGCACCTACGCGCTGGGCCAACGCCCGGCAGGTGCTTAGCACACAACAACAGGCGCTGATTCAGCCGTTGCGGCTCAAGACCTTTGCCGAGCCCTGGCCGGTCACCCTGGACAATGCCGATGCCAGTGGCCCGACCCAAGGTTTGCTGCGCGATACCTCGCAGGTCCCGCAGCAATGGCAGGCACTGGTTCAAGGGGCGTTGTACCGGGTTAACGTCATGCAGGGCCTGGTCCGGGTGGTCAGCGCGGATGGCGCCACCCTTGGCCCTTGGCTCAGGCACTTGGGGCAGGGCCAGTGGGATTTTGACCTGGGCCTGCGTTTGCCGGGGGGCAATGCTGACGAGGCGATTGAGCGTACCCGGCAAGCGCAGCTGGCTACCCGCGTTTCGCTTGAGGTCGACTATGAAAAGACGGTGGCGGACCGGGCCAGGGCCGACCGCGCGATGAGACTGGCGCGCACGTTGGCGACCCAGCCGGCCGGGCAGATCACTGAGCAGCAGCGCGCGCAGGCATGGGAGACTTATGGCCGGGAAATGAGCAACAAATTCGAGCATGGGCAGTTGGAGCTGCAACGACTCAAGTACCTGCGGGAGCTGGGGCCGCGACCCGGCTATGAGGCGCATCTGTGCCAGGCGCTGGAGTCAGTGATTCTGACCGCGCAGCTGTTGGATGCACAGTCGCGACGACAAATCGTTGCCCTCAATACCCGGCTCAGGCCAGTCGTGGATCGGCTGAGCGGGGAAACCACGGAGGAGGCCGAGTCGGCTATCAACCGTGAAGATCACGCCGAACTGGACACGATCATGCGTGAATTGGCCGCTGTGCAAGAAAAGGCAATCCGCTGGCGAACCCTGGAAGCAGGCTATCTGGATGACCTGAGCCAGGTGCCCCGTCTGGGGCGCGACAAAGCTGGGGCGCTGACGCTGGGGGTACGTCCTTCGATACGGGACCTGCAATCCTTGCTACTGACGACGTTGTGGCGCATCTCGATTGATGTGGCAGGGCCTGTGCTCAGCGACGATTTCTTCAACAGTGTCGATGAAACCGTTAACCGTGCACGTCTGGCGAGTCGATCCTTGGCGGATTTGCAGCAGCTTCAAGCGACGTCGGCAGAGCGTATTGAACTGCTCAAAAGCATTGACCACGTCTATGCGCAAACCGACGATCAGATTGAGTTCTGGCGTGCCATGGCGCCTGACACATTCGATCTGGAGTTTCTGCAAAAACTGCAGGAGCTGCTGGCCAGCTTGCACCAACAGGCCGAAAAAGACCTTGCAGACCTCCTGCAAGTGCCACCCCAGGCAGCACCGCCGGCGGTGCCTGCCCCCGCGCCCCAAGGCAGCCGGCGCAAAAAAATCATCCGTACACGCAATCACGATATGTATGTGGCACAGGTCAGTGAGGCCACACAGCCGGGGCCTGTCACCGCAGCGCTGCACGAGGCGGGCGGCGAGGTCATTGGTTCGTTCACCGAGGCGGATGATGGGGTGTGGGAACCGGTGAAACCGGCGCCCAAGGCGGATGCGCAACTCGGTAGCCTGTTGCAAAAGGGCCAGGGCCTGTTGGACGACGAGCATATGGCTATTCAGCAGGTCGAAGCCTTGATTGAGCGGGCCAACGATCCGTCGTCCTTGGAGTACCTGCTGGAGGCTCAGGCCAATATGCGCCGGTGGACTGCCGAGGCGATTGCCCGCAGACGCCAGGGCATGGAAAACACCCGGCTGGTGGCCCCGCAACAGGCCAAGGCACTGACAATGGAGCGTGATCTGCGGCTGGCGCAAGCCCGGCTGAGCGCTGCCGGGGTAAACGCACGAACCCGCGCGACTCGGCGTCGGCCAGCGACTCAGGGCGGCGTCGATTTTCTTTTCTCACGCGGTGAAGTGCGGATTTTCCGGCAGGGTGAACGCGTGTTGCTCAAGGGCACCGTCGATGATTACTTGCAGGTCTATGTGGTCACCGACGCACGGGATACCCAACAGGCGTTGTGTTATGCCCACTTCCACTACAAACGACGGGACAGCCCGGATGATCATTACGAGGGTGAGCCTCATCTCAAGCGCCCTGAGCAGGAGCGCCTGGGGCGCCAGGCCCAAGCCCGGGTCGAGGCCGAGGCGTTCGCCCGTATGCGCACCGGCCAAACCGGGCGTGTGCGCCAGACCCTGGACATTGACCGGGCAACGATTACCCGGCCTTTTGCCCGGCGGCTGTTTTTCCGTGCGGGCCCTCTACCGGCAGGCACAGCGTTTGGCTCCCCGGCTTCAAGTACGGCATAAGAATCGGCGCCATGCCTTTGAGCACCTGCACGGGCAGCGCCGAGGTGAACTTGAAGCCTTGCGCCGAGCTGCCCGGAACAAACGCGGTGAGGGTGCCAAAGTGGCGCTCGCCGATATAGAACACAAAGGTGGCGGTGCGGTTGATCGCCTTGGAACTGAGCACCCGCCCACCGGCGCCGATGGCTTCGATGCGGTTGTCGCCGGTGCCGGTCTTGCCGCCCATGGCCAGCGGTGTGCCGTCATCCAGCTTGAAGCTGCCGGCCACGCGTTTGGCCGTGCCGGCGTCCACCACTTGGGACAAGGCCCCGCGCAGCGCCTGCGCCACTTCCATCGGCAACACTCGTTTGCCGGTGGCGGGGTCGTTGATCACCCGGGTTTCATACGGCGTATCGGCGGCAAAGTGCAGGCTGTCGATGCGTACCACTTTGGCGCGTACGCCATCGTTGAGGATGATCCCCATCAATTCCGCCAGCGCCGCCGGGCGATCGCCGGAGCTGCCGATGGCCGTGGCCAGTGACGGCACCAAGTGGTCGAACGGATAACCGACCGCCTGCCAGCGCTGATGAATATCGAGGAAGGCTTCCACTTCGAGCATGGTCCGGATGCGACTGTCGCGCGCGCTCTGATGGCGGCTTTTGAACAGCCAGCTGTAGACCTCCTGACGCTCGAACTGGCCGGCTTTGACCACTTCGCTGAAGGTCGCCTCGGGGTGGTTGAGCAGGTAGCCCATCAGCCACAGGTCCAGCGGGTGAACCTTGGCGATGTAGCCTTGGTCGGGCAGGTCATAGGTGCCGGGGCCATAAGCGGTGTAGAGTTTTTGCAGGCGTTCGTCGCTGAGCTTCTCGTTGGTTTTCACCCCGGTCAGGTGCGCGCGCACGAACAGGTTGAAGCTTTCCTGGTTAGCGTTGGGCAACAAATAGCGGTGCACGGCGGCCAGGCGCATTGGCGTGGGACGCAGGCCGTCCAGAAAGGTGTCGAGGCGCGTTTGGGTGTCTTTTTTCTGGTACTTCTTCCAGAACTTGCGCAGGAAGGTCGTGCCCTCGCGGTCGGCAAAATCGGCGAGGTATTCCTGGCGGCGCGGGTCATTGTCGTCCTTGAGCAATTGGGCGCTGTTATTGGCGCCGGAATAGGTGGTATAGCGCACCACATCACGCATCAGGCGAATGAACGGCAGGTTGATCGATTCGCGCAGGGCGTCGCGCAAGCTGGGGCTGCGGCCGTTGTCTTCGTTGCGAAAGTTATGGAAGTGATGCAGGCCGCCGCCGGTGAAAAAGCTTTCGCCGGGGCTGGCCGAGTAGGTGCGATCAAGGGCGGCTTCGAGCATTTTTGCCAGGGATTTGTCCGGGGTCTGGATCAGGTAATCAAGGGCCCAGCGGCTCAAGCGGTCCTGGTCGTCGACCGTGATTTTTTTCAGCGCAGCGGGGGCTTGGGCGGCGTACTTATCGTGCAGCTCGGTGATGATTTGCAGGTAGGTGGTCAGTACCCGCAGCTTGGCGGTGGAGCCCAGTTCCAGTTTGCTGCCTTCGTTGATATCGAAGGGTTGGTCGGTGTTGTCGGTTTGCACGCGTACCCGTGAGCCGTCCGGGGTCAGCTCGAACAGGGTGAAGCTGTAGCGCACTTGCGCGGTGTTGGCCTCGCTCAGCAGGCGTTCGCCGAGCAGGCCGACCTGGCGCGCAAAGTCGGGGTCGGCCAGGTGCTTGAGGTATTCGCTGACTTGGCCCTGCAACGGGGCTTGCAGGGTGGTGGTCGCCGCAAGGTCGAGGCGGTCCAGGTCATACAGCGGCCGGTCGAGCAGGGTGGCCAGGCGCGCGCGGGCCATGCTGATGCCTTTGTTGGTCTCCACCGGTTGCAGCGTCGGTTGTTGCAACCAGTCGCGATAGCTGACCTTGGCCGCCAGTGCCGCTTGGAGCAGAGCAGGGGTGATGACACTGTTTTGCGCCATTAGGCGCAGGTGGCTGTCGGTGAGTTCGGCGAGCTCTTCGCGACCCTTGGCCAGGTAGTGCGAAGGTCGGCGCTGGGCAATGATCAACGACAACACCTGGCGCAGTGCCAGGCCTTGCTCGGCGTTCACCGAGCCCACCAGCGCCAGGTTGACGTGGTTGAAGTCGGCGCCGTACCACACCCGCAAACCCTCGGCCAGGCCATGCACTTCGCCGTGGCCGGGCACCGCCGACAGCGGCACGCTGTTGAGGTAGTCACGCAGGATATTCTGCCGCGCCGGCAAGGTCTGCGGCCCATCCCGATAGGCGCGTACAGCGGCGGAAAACATCTGCCGCAGTTTTTCCTCGCCCGACACGGTCAGGCCGTCCGGGGAGTGGCGGTATTTTTCCAGCTGGGTGGCCAAGGTGCTGCCGCCGGCACTTTGGCCCGGCAGGTGCAGCACCTTGGCGACTTGCGACCACGCGGCCTTGGCAAAGCGCGGCCAGTCGACGGCGGGGTTGGCCTGGGGCTGGCTGGGGTCGAGCAGGTCGCGGTTTTCGATAAACAGCAGGCTGTTGACCACCACGGGCGGGATTGCGGCGAAGCTTTCGTACAGCTGTTGCGGGTAGTTGTACTGGTAAAGCGGCACGGCGCGGCAGTCGCTGATGGTCAGCCCGGCCTGGATCTTCTCTGCGTAGGGCACGAACAGGCCCTTGGCGGTGTAGTCCATCAACGCGGGCGAAAAGCGCGCCTGGGCCTCAATCACATAACCGCGCTTGAGCAGGCGCGGCAGGAAGCTGCCGAGGTTGCTGTAACCCAGGCGCCGGTCGAAGGGGCCGGCCCCCGGATAAACCATGGCCTGGCTGGGGCCGGGCTCAACCTGGTAGGTGAGGCTGCGGGCCAGGCGGCTGAGCTCCTGGGCTTGCAGGCGGGAGGTGCGCAGCTCTTTGGCGGCGGCAAACCCCAGCGCTACCAGTGCCATCAACACGATCAACCAGAACAGGCGCCGCCCATGGCGGGGCCTGGGTTTATTTTTGGGTAAGGGCGCTGGGTCCGAACTGCCTTGTAGTTTCGCAGCCTTGCTCGATTCGGTTTGCCAGAGTGCGCCCATAGTCGATTGATCCCTTCACGCAGATAGATCGGACCTGCTTGAAGCGTAGTCGCTGAGGGCTGGTTGTGAGGGATTTGTGTGTGGTGCGCGGGTTCTTATGGCGAGCGGGCTTGCAGTGGCAAACCATTTGTCAGCGTGGTGCTGCGCGACGTTTTGTCGCTCAATGCAGGTAAGATGCTCCTGTAAAATGGCATTTTGACCGGCGCTTCCCCTAAATTGGCCCATTTTTATAGTGAAAGACCCTGCTCTGGGCTTTTTATACTGACGCCCCGCTGATCTTGCCTGGCAAGAAGGGCCCGTCCATGAGGCGGTCCCGTTTCAATAAGGGCACAGGCTTACCGGCCTGCACCCGGAAACTCGACGGACACTCCAATAACAAAATGAGGTTGTACCCCTATGCCAGTCGGCAACCCACTGCCCCATGGCGAGACCGCTCAAGGCGGCCCGCTCAAACGCGAACTCGGTGAACGGCATATTCGCCTGATGGCCCTTGGCGCCTGTATCGGTGTCGGCCTGTTCCTGGGCTCGGCCAAGGCCATTGAAATGGCCGGCCCGGCGATCATGTTGTCCTACATCATTGGCGGCCTGGCGATCCTGGTGATCATGCGCGCCCTGGGCGAAATGGCGGTGCACAACCCCGTCGCCGGCTCGTTCAGCCGTTACGCCCAGGACTACCTCGGCCCGTTGGCGGGCTTTCTCACCGGTTGGAACTACTGGTTCCTGTGGCTGGTGACCTGCGTGGCGGAAATCACCGCCGTCGCCGTGTACATGGGCGTGTGGTTCCCCGACGTGCCGCGCTGGATCTGGGCCTTGGCGGCCCTGGTCAGCATGGGCACCATCAACCTGATCGCGGTCAAGGCGTTCGGTGAATTCGAGTTCTGGTTCGCGCTGATCAAGATCGTCACGATCATTGCCATGGTCATCGGCGGCGTCGGCATCATTGCGTTCGGCTTCGGCAATGACGGCGTGGCGCTGGGCATTTCCAACCTGTGGGCCCACGGCGGCTTTATGCCCAATGGCGTCACCGGTGTGCTGATGTCCCTGCAAATGGTGATGTTCGCCTATCTGGGCGTCGAGATGATCGGCCTCACCGCCGGTGAAGCAAAGAACCCGCAGAAGACCATCCCCAGTGCCATCGGCTCTGTGTTCTGGCGCATCCTGCTGTTCTACGTGGGGGCGCTGTTCGTAATCCTGTCGATCTACCCATGGAACGAAATCGGCACCCAAGGCAGCCCGTTCGTGATGACCTTCGAGCGCCTGGGTATCAAGACGGCCGCCGGCATCATCAACTTCGTGGTGATCACGGCGGCGCTGTCCTCCTGCAACGGCGGCATCTTCAGCACCGGGCGCATGCTCTACAGCCTGGCGCAAAATGGCCAGGCGCCGACCACGTTCGGCACGACCTCAAGCAACGGCGTACCGCGCCGGGCGCTGCTGCTGTCGATTTTCGTGCTGCTGCTGGGCGTGTTGCTCAACTACATGGTTCCGGAAAAAGTCTTTGTGTGGGTCACCTCCATCGCCACCTTCGGTGCGATCTGGACCTGGCTGATGATCCTGCTAGCCCAGCTCAAATTCCGCAAAAGCCTGAGCCCAGCCGAGGTGGCTGGCCTCAAGTACCGCATGTGGCTGTACCCAGTCAGCTCCTACCTGGCGTTGGCGTTCCTGGTGCTGGTGGTGGGCCTGATGGCGTACTTCCCGCAAACGCGTATTGCGCTGTACGTCGGCCCGGTGTTCCTGGTGTTGCTGACGGTGCTGTTCTACGTGTTCAAGTTGCAGCCGAGTCAGGCTGGCGAAGGTGCGACGCTCAGGCAGATATGAGCCACTGAGCGAGAGTGCTCGGATGCGCTTGAGAATAACGCGGGCTCCCCGCGTTATTGCCTTTCTCCCTGCTTGCCTACTTATCTATCCCTCCCATCGGTTATTCATTCTTTAGGCTGACTGCTTCGACTGCCCTCTTTGAACAGTGACGCCATGCCTGACAGCAATCCACTTCTAACGCCCTACGATCTGCCGCCGTTCTCGTCTATCCAGGCAGAACACTTGGTGCCCGCCATTCAACAGATCATCACCGAAAGCCGCGGCACCACCGCCACGATTATCGCCAGCCAGGCGCCATTCCCAACCTGGGATGACCTGGTGCAGGCTGTGGAGGCACTGGAGGCTCGCTTGGATGGCGTTCTCCAAATCATTGAACTGCTTAACTCCATTTCCCAAGGGCCGGCCTGGCAGCAGGAATCAGTCCGTAGTCACGATCTGGCAATGCAGTACAAGGCCGAGTTGACTGAGAACAACGACCTGTATCAGCTTCACCGACAACTTGCCAATAGCCCGATCGCGGCTCTTTTCAATGAACAACGCAAAAGCGCGCTGCAGAAAATACTGCGCAAGTACCACTTGGCCGGCCTTGATCTGTCCTGCGACAAGCAGTTACAGCTGAAAACGTTGAACCTGGAAATCGGCACATTGGGCCAGGAGTTTCTGGACCGTATAGAAGACTCGAACAGGACGTGGCGTAAGCACATCGACGACAAGTCGCTGCTGAGCGGATTGCCTGATGCGACCCAGGCACGCATGGAGGACGCCGCTCGAGCCGCAGGCCTGGAAGGCTGGTTATTGACTCTTTCGGATCAATCCTTTCGCGAGGTGATGACCTATGCCGATCATCGAGCTTTGCGCCAGGAAATGATGGTGGCTTATTACAGCCGTGCCGTGGGTACCGGCCCTGACGCTTTTGCCACCGACAATGAACTGGTCCTGACAGTGCTGCTCTCCAGCCGTCACCAGAAAGCACAGCTGTTGGGCTATCCCAATTTCACCCAACTGGCTCTGGTCGATCAGATGGCGCAGACGACCGATGAGGTCATTGCATTTGTGCATCAACAGATTGAGCAGGCACGAACGACGGCTTCCTATGACGCGCAACAACTGCAGCACTATGCCGCGCAACGAGGTATCGATGATCTGGAACCTTGGGATAACGACTATTTCGCGGAAAAAATTCGCCAGGATCTGGCTGGCGTCTCTCAGGAGGCATTGCGCAACTACTTCCCGTTGGAGACGGTACTGCAACGCTTGGGCATGTTCACCAAAACACTGTTCGGCGTTGACCTGGTCGAACAAACCACTGTCGATACCTGGCACCCGGATGTGCGGGTGTTTGAAGTCAGGGAGTACGCGGAGCCGATCGGCCATTTGTTCATTGACCCTTATCGCCGCAAGGCGGACGCAGGGCTTGGCGCCATGTCGAGCCTGCGCAGCCATCGGATGACTGCCGAGGGGCGACCACGACGGCCTATCGCAGTACTACGTACCCAGTTGCCACGACCGACAGCGACCCAACCGTGCTTGCTGGATCATCTGCAATTGAGGGTCTTATTGCATGAATTTGGCCATTGCCTGCAGCACCTGTTGACCGCCGCCCCCTACCGGGTGCTCTCCAGTATTGGTCAATTAAGCCATGACGCGGCGGAATTCGTTAGCCAAGTGCTGGAGCAGTTTTGTTTTACTTCAGCGTCCCTGATCTGGCTTTCAGGCCATTTCCAGACGGGAGAATCGTTGCCTGAGGATATGGCCAACAAAATGAGCCGATTTATTCACACTCAAACCAGCCAGGAAACCGCCCGGGTTTTACTCACGGGCCTGGTCGACTTCGAGTTGCACCGTACTTATGGTGACGGGCGCACACCTCATGAGGTTTTCACCCGTGCCAGCGCTGACGTCGGGTTTGTGCAGTGGCCTGATGGCGCTCGCCCGCTCAACTGCCTCGAACAACTTGTGGGTCACTATGGCGCCAAAATGTATTCCTACAAGTGGTCGGGTGTCCTGGCCAAACAAGCCTTTGAACGATTTGAGCGTGACGGCCTGCTCAACCCTGAAACCGGGAAAGCCTTCCGTGAAGCGTTTATTACTGCGGGGGACACCCGTACGCTGTTGAAGTCACTTGCGCTTTTCCGTGGCGAAGGCGACCTATACGCCGATCACTCCACCGGGGCCTGAGGCGTTGCTGCATATGTAACGCCTGGACTGAAATCTGAAATGCCAGAGTTGATCCTTTCAGGTCACTCGTAGCTGCACTGCCGGCAGCCGAGCCTGTTTGGAGAGCACTCGATGGACAATGACAACCGACCGTATTTTTTCAGCGAAACCCAAGCCGATCGCACACAGCTAAGCCAGCGCCAAAGCACGCGTAACTTTACCCTCAAGGACCTGGACTGGCTCGACTCGGTCTATCTGGCAACCGATGCTTTGCGACGGGCACACACCGCACCGATGCACGTCCAAACCCTGCAAGTGAACGTGCCCGGCCAACCGGCAGTTGAACTTGCGGGCGCATTCGTCATGGGCCCCGCCCCGGAAGGTGGGGTTTTTCTCTACTCGCCTGCGCGTGGCCTGGAAAAGCTCGAAAGCCATGAAACACTCAAGACGCAACTGGGCACTTGGTTCAAAGACCCGGTGCAGCGCCAGGCTTTGCTCGATTACCTGTCGATCTCCCAGCAAGCCACACTAAAGTCCACTGCGGTTATGACCTTTACTCTACAGCCCGTGGCTGGAGCGGTCTTCGAAGCACAGCAAAATACCCTCTCCAATAACCTGCTTGACAATGCCCGGCTGATGCGCGAGGAATTGCTCAAGCTGCCCAGTTTCACTTCTCTGCTGGATGACTACATTTGCGCTGAACTGGCCCAGTCTTTTGCAGGTGTCGACTTGCGCCAAATCCAGGTACAGAGCTATGTCGTCGGCACCTCCAGCCAATCGGGTGACACTGACACGTCAACACCTCGACACATCGCTACCCGCTCGTTGAGCGATACCGTCCTCAGGTATTTCGTCGCCAATGGCTGGCCAACGGGTGAAACCCGACGCTACGACAACCCCCAACGCACCCCGGTCTCCCAATCGTCCACGCAGGAGGCCGATGATCAGTTGCGTTGGGAGGTATCAGTCCAAGGACTGGCCCAGGGTTTGAAAACACACATGAAGCAACGGCCCAAGGCGTTCTGGGCGCTGCCGGCTTCCACCGGGCTCTCGCGGCTGCAACTTTTTACGCACGCCATGGCCAATGCCTTTTTAACGGTGTTACTGGACCGACAACAGCAATCCACGATTACGGTTGACCAGCGTCTGCAACTACAGGCCCTGCCGCTCAGGACGGCACTCCCCGAGACGACGCTGCCTCCAGCCCTGGATGTTGAAAAAGCAATGCTGGACGAGCCCGAACAGCCCCCCACCGAGCTGGCCGGTACACTGATCATCAGCAACAAAGGCGACGATGACTCGCCCTGGCTGCTGTATAGCCCCCACCATGGGCTGCAGGCGTTTACCGAGTTGGACTCACTGAAAACCCGTCTTCTGGAGAGTCTCAACCCTGGGGAGCATCCCGATGCCTGGAGAAAGCATCTGTCGAGGCCCGAACGCTATAGCGAAGTAGATCTGCAGGCCTGCGACGTCACTACCGCGCCCATCACCGGGGTCATTTTCCAAAGCCTCATAGAGGGCGTCATTGAAAAACAAGCTCGCAACCTTGAATACGCCCTCGATCAGTATCGCCTGAGCCAAGGCACGATGGACCTCGATGCCCTGGTCGATCATGTGCTGGATGTGCGGGCCATGATTGAACAAAAATTATTGACCCTCGAGCCCATGGGCCGTTGGAGTACACAATTGGCGCCCCTCTGGACAGCGTCTGCGACACAGCCCAGGGTCCCGCCCACACTGTTGGCAATGCGTAGCGCTCAGCATTCGCTCGAAAATACAATCGCCGAAGTCGAACGACAACTAGCTTCTCGCCCCTCGCTGGAGCGCTCCGCCACCACCTACCTCAACACCAAGCTGTACGCCATCAAACAGCAACACCTGCAGGCTGCATGCCTTTGGGTGCACCATTACAGCAACCCCTCGGGCACCGATGAAAAACCTCAGTTGCTGACATCAAGCAGCATGGTCGAGCATTTTCTGGCACGTTTATGTGGCGAAGTGGAGCCTCTCCCCGATTCGCCGCACATCCACTTCTACTCAACGGCTGCTGAAAGACCCGCCACTAGAATTCCAGGCGTGGATGTCACGGCCTTCAATACGCTGATCGACACTGCCATCGGCGGTTTTACCCAGTATCTGCGCAGAACCCACAGCGTGTACCCCGACATGCAGCCCTTGCTGAGAAAGGCAATGGAGATGGGCTTGACCGGGGAAATGCAACTCAGGCTCTGGAATAACGCTTTACTGCCCCTGGACTACGAAGTTCTTTTAGCCGTACTAGGTATTTACGCCAGAGACCTGCGCCTGAGTGTCAATGGGTTCCGCCCTGACGCGTTTTGCTTGAAGGTCGCGACCGTGGGGCAAACGACCTCGCAACCGCTTAATAACTGTTTCGTGCTGACCGAGCGCGGCGGGCTTGACCCTCAATATTGCGGTCGCACGCTGCTATGGACGCCTGCGTTGGGGCTGGAAAGTTTTCATTCATTGAGTCACTTCAAGGCAGAGGTAGATCGACGCCTGGCAACCCTGGACGAACGACAGGCTTTCCTGGCGAACCTGGCGCAACCGGACTGGCATTCACATCCGACCTATGCATTCAGCGGCCTTGAGCTGATCGAAGCCAACCTCGTCGAGTACTTGCAACGGACTTACGTCCAACAAAAAGACCGTGAACTGGAGCAAATCCTGTCCAAGAAACTGTCGGTCGAACAGTTGCGCAACCTGTGGCAGGTTCAAGTCACGCAAACCCTGGCGCCTACTAACCTGCGGCGAGCCATGGACATGGTCGAGGCGATGATTGTGCAACATGGCACGCAATGGTTGGGCCAAGCCAGCGCGATCGATCAACAGCTCTATGCTGAACTGTTGGAGCAGTATCGAAACAACGTCATCGACAATCAGGATTACCTGCACGGGATCGACTCGCTGGCTCAGTTCACGCGAAACACGCTCAGCGCTTTGCTAAAGGAACTTGACGGCCAGAGTAGCGTCACTGCTGATGAAATCGAAGTTGGGCTTCCGGCACAGGGCAACATGCCTGCCCGCAGCCAGGCGCTGCTGGACTATGCCTTGAGCCACCAATCGTATTGGAACGATGCGGTTCCGCTCTTCGCCAGCACCGGCACAACGCCGCTGCCCAATACTATGGATGCGCAGACGCTAAAAACGCGGATACAGGCGCTGAACATCAATGCGGCTTATCAAACTTACGTCAAATCTTCCCTGGGCCCTGCCAGCCCGGACTTTGAGCAACGCTCTACGCGATTCGCCAAGCAACTGCCCTGGCAACTGATGCAGTACGCTCACAGCCTGACGTTGCAAGGCCAGCTTTCACCGGCGACCTTCGGGCTCATTCAACAGGTCATGGATATGCCGGATGCTATCGCCCGTGCGACCGTGGTAGACGCCAGCGCCATGATCCGCCCTCTGGAGCTGCTGATTGATGCCGGGAAGAAAACGATCAAGGTGCCTGGGAGCTACGTGATCAGCCCCGCCTCAGCTGACAAGACGCCTCACGTTCTCTATGCCCCTTATAGCCCAGGCCATACCCTCAAAGAATATGCCGATGAGGCTGGGCTGCTCGCCGAGCTGACGGCGCCCGGGGCCTTACAAAGCTGGGTCCGGCAGGTGGTCCCGGCAGTAGACCAGGCCGCACTGACAAAGGCGTTGGGGCAACCCCAAGACGGCACTCCCATGCAGCTGGCACACACCCCCATAAACACGCCCCTGTTCAAACAGTTGTACACCGATAATCTCGAGTTGCTGACAACCTTGCTGAGTGGCCAGCAAGTCGACAATGCGGATACCGCTTGGGATACGGTAAAAGCCGTATTTTCAGAGGGGGTGCATGAGGCCGTTATGTTTTTTGCCGGCAAGCTGGCTTATCCCTTGATCGTCTGGCGCAGCTACAAACTGTTCAAAGCCTCGGCTGAAGAACTGCAAAGCCACCAGTGGCATGAGGCACTTGGCCATTTCATCGCCGGTATCGCCTTGATGGCCGGTTTACGCCGTTCCATGCCCTCCGTGCCAGAGAGCGGTATATCCCCGACGCCCGAGCCGAGCCCGGCACCTCCTGTACCTGCGACCTCTCTGGTGTCCTGGCCCGCGCTCGACATAACGGCTGCGCCACGCACCCGGCTACAACGTTTCGATGTCCTTGAGCCGACCTTGAACAGCTTGATTAAAGACACCACGCTTAACCTTTACCGATCCGACTCTAACCGCTACTACGCAGCAGTGGCTGGGAAAGTGTTTCAGGTCATCCAACACAGCGTGGATTGGCACATTACTGGCAATGGAGAGGTCGGCCCTTTGGTGCAAAGCAACACACGACAACAGTGGATGCTCAGTAGCAGTGATCCGCTGCTGATGGGCCGAAGAACCATTGCGCGATTGACCAATCGCTTCTACTCCGAGCCATTTGCGCGGCCCAATATGAATATATTGGCCATTGGCATGCGCGACATTCGAGCGCTGTATGCTCAAGAATCGTTGATGATCACCGAGGCATTGGCATTGGCCACGTTTTATACAAAAAATGCCCAGGAAAATTTACGCCTGCTCGTGCAAACGCCCCTTGCCGCCCCTGAGCTCGTCAAACAAGTCCAAACGTTTTTTGGCCTGCATACGCTCGAAGTCGAACACCTTGAAAAAATTCAGGAGACCGTCGACAAGATGTGCAACGCGTTGATGGAGCCTTCACTGACCTCCCCGAACTCAACGCGATTTGTCATTGGCCGCTCGCGAATGCCAGCGCTTGCGGGGGCCTACAAGGTGATGGCGTTTACGATTGTCCCCGACCCCCTTCAATTGCTGTACTTGACCGAGGCATTTTTTAACCCCGGTCTGAATTACAGTCATCTGTTGATAAAACCGTTCTACGTCAACGTCCATGCCCGTGCGACCACCCTCATTCATGAAGTCTCCCATCATGTAGGCCTGACGTTGGACTTGGCTTATGTGAACGCCACTCATCCTTTTCATGACCTGATCGATGCTCAAACTTCTACGGGCCGCACCACTAAAGCGGTCCTGGAAAACCGTCAACTTTCAAGGCTGTCGCTCAACACCCCGATCCAGCAGTTATTCCAAGTGGTCGACATCGCAACCGGCATCAAAACAGACCCATCCATGGGCACGTCAACCGAGCCTGTTCTCAACAGGCTGCTCACCGTCACGGGCACCCAAACCCTCAGCGATGCTCGGCGAGTATTCCGTACCGATCCGCTCAAACGTGTCATCACGGTGCTCAACAATGCCGATTCCGTTGCTTACCTGATCGCACAGTTGGGGCGTAGAAAAGAGACACCGATTGGCCAAGTCGGCAATTCGCCATAATTCGAGGTGGGTATTATCGAGGTGCCAGGTCATCGCCCCGAAGCTTGCCCGCTGTGCAAGCTCCAGGGGGCCGGCTCACGCGCGCAGCAAAGCCGCCTGCGTGGCCTCGGTCAGTTGCCGCACCAGGCGGTTTTGTTCATCCTGCCCCAAGTCAATCAGTGACTGGCGCCGCTCCAGGTAGGCTTCCGAACGCTTGTCTGTTAGCTCTTCATCCAACGCTCGCACTTTGTGCTTGATGCTGTCCTTGACTGTGGAAAAGGGTCCCGGGTGACTCCTCGCCAGGTACTCGATCCAGAACGCCTCCATCAACAGAAACTCTTGCAGGGCCGTGGACTCGCCCATGGCCAGCAGCAAGGTCCAGACCCGTGTGGTCAGCGCGTGCTTGGATGGCCACCCGGATCAGCAACAGCGGCAACGGCGTTGCAAGGTCGTAGGGCGTGGCATCCATACTCTGGGTGTCAAAGGGCAAGGCGGTGCCGGTGCCGTCGATGGCCTTGACCAGTGTGTCGTAGAGGGCCCGCGTGACCCCGGTGCTGTCGCGGTTGCGATAGGCTTCCAGCGCTTGGAACCACAGGCAGGTACGTGCGCTGGTTTCGATCAGCGTCTGGAGTGTGTCGCCTGGGGCAAGCGCCGGTTGCAGGCTGGCGTGCAACTGGCCACCCAGGTTCAGCTCGCGGCTGATGGTGACAAAGCGTGGCACATCCAGTTGGTGTTTCTCGACGCCGGTGAGGTAGGTCGAATCGACAAAACTGTGCCCGGACCTCTGCTTCACCTGCGCGGCAAAATCGAAATTCAGGCAGGCGGCATCCCAGAGTGACAGCGTGGACAGGTGAGGGCGGTATTTCCATTCATCATAGGGGCGGCGAAAGCGTGAGCCTGAAACCGGCTTGGCCGTGCTGGTTCGTGGCTCCCACGGCAGGGGCACGCCCACTTCCTCCCGGTAGCGGGTGTGGATAAAAATCGCCTGCGGGTCCAGGCCGCCGAGTTTGCTGCGCAATTGCGCCAAACCCTTGGTCTTGAAGGCGTTGATCAGGGCGGTGTTTGCCGTGTCCACCGCCTTCAGTGCCTGCAATGCTTCGCGTTGCAGGCGCACGTACGTGCGTTGTTGGCTGGGCGTCAGGCTGGAGAGGTTGCGCGAGAGGATCTGGTGAATCAGTTCCAGGGCCTCTTGCCGGGGCCAGGATTGGTTGGACTGCAGGTTGCCCGACAGGCCGTTGAGCCGTAGATGGGTAGCCAAGGGCATTTCCTTTCACAATCGAGTGGAAGGCAAATGGAAACACCCAGTGGGTACCGGCGGGCGCTAGCTATGTAGCCCTGTCGAGCGTGGCGCCTGGTTGAGGCGCTTAATGAACTCTAACCACACGGCGAGCCCCGACATCAGCAACACACCGACCACGGCGGTCAGCAATTGCATGGCCACGGCGTCATCCGCCAGTGCATTGAGCATGTCCGCCAGGGGCGCCAGCACCACGCCCAGGCAGAACACTTCCAGGGAATATCGGCCCATTTGACAGACCCGTTCGGCCAGGCGGTTTTGCGTCCATTCCCGGCCGGGCAGGAGCTTGGCTGTCACATAGGCCAGCGCCAGGAAATGGATGAGGCGCACCGGTGACAGGTCGGTTTTGCTGATGGGGTACAGCCAATTGCTGAGCACCTCTGGCATTACCGCGTCATGCAGGTGCGGCCACAGCCACGACACTGTAATCACCCCGGCGACCACCACATACACCGCCGCCGCGACAAACAGCGGCTGGCGTTGCAAGGGGCGCGTGTCGGGCACGGTTGGCCGCTGGCTGTAGATCGCCGCAGCGCCGCCCAGTACAAACAGCAACTGCCAGGTGACGGGGTTGAAGTACCACACGCCATCGGCGATGGCCCGCAGGTTCCAGCCCATCCACGGCGCCATCAGGTACACCGCCAGCGAGACGCCGACCACCGCCCACGTGGCGCGCACCATCAGTGGCAGCACCACCGACAAGCCTGCCAGCAACACGATGTACAACGGCAAGGGGTCCATCAAGTTGGGTTTGAAGCGCAACAGCAGCTCATCGGTCAGCGCCTGCTGTGGGTGGGTGATGAAGTGCGTCAGGCCCATCTCCGCCACGAGGTCGCGGGTTTGCACATGGTTGTTGGCGTAAAACACGATGCCCATCAGCAGCGCCAGCAAGAAGATATGCACCACGTACAGCACCCAGGTGCGGCGCAGGATTTTCAGGCAGGCCATCCAGTAGCCTTCGCGTTGCATGACTTTGCCGTAGGCCAGCACCGAGGCAAACCCGGCGAGGAACACGAAGACTTCCGCCGCATCGCTGAAGCCGAAGTTTCGCAGGGTGATCAAACCGAGGGGATTGTGGGGGACGTGGTCCCAAAAAATGAAGATCAACGCCAGGCCCCGAAAAAAATCGATGCGCGGGTCGCGTCCGTTCAGCATGGCAGCGGGCTCTTGAACAAATGGTTTAGTAATGACCGGCGAACGGAAGGTTTTCGCACGCCGAACGTCGGGCGGGCGCAGGTTGGCGGTATTTGTAAGCAATTGCAAAGGCTGGGTATTACTGAATGTCTCTAGACATCAATGATCACCAACGTGCCGTAGCTGCCTGCAAGTACACCATGGGCGGTACCGGCTTCAACGAGGTACATCTGGCCGGCTTCCACACGGATTTCCTCAGCGCCGACGCTCAAGCGCAACAGGCCGCTGACCACCAATAACCCTTCGTTGTAATTATGGGTTTCTTCCTCATACGCCTGCTCATCCATGCGCAGCACCTTGATCCGCGCCGGGCCTACCTGGCCCAGGCGCGTGGATGTCCAACTGCTGGGCAGTTGCCCGGCGATGGCGGCAAAGTCGAGTAACGGCATGTGAATCTCCTGGTTTCAACGATGCCGTCGGTGGTCCGGTTCAGCAGCAATAGGGTGTTTAGAACGCATCCATCAACAGTACCCGGCAGGGCTTGGCTTGGTGCGCATTGATTTGCGGCACCAGCCGGGTGAAGTGTTCGGTTTGGCAGTGAGCATCGAGCGCGGCCTGATCGGGCCATTGCTCGATGAAAGTGAAGTGCCCCGGGTCTTTCTGATCGACAAACAACGCGTAGGCAATGCATAGCGGTTCCAGGCGGGTTTTTTCGACCAGCTCGGCGTACCACGGTCGCACGGTTTCCAGGTGTTCGGGCTTGATGAAGTCTTCAGCGATGACGTTGAGCATGGTCGGTGCCCTCACGCCGCCGCGATTTCATGTGGCTCAAAACTGTCCGCCCGCGCCATCTGCCACATGCGCGAATAGAACTCGCCGCTGACTTCACCGGTGAGCAATTCACCCGGCTTGAGGAACACATGCAGCTGCGAGAACAGCTTGATCTCAGTCGCCGACATACGCCGCACCAAGTGCTTGGCCGACAGCTGCGACGGATGATCCAGGCCGGCCGCTGCGAGCATTTCCGCCAGGGCCTTGAGGGTGTTGCGGTGGAAGTTGAACACGCGCTGGGCTTTGTCCGGCACTACCAGGGCGCGCTGGCGCAACGGGTCTTGAGTGGCGACGCCGGTCGGGCATTTGTTGGTGTGGCAGCTTTGCGACTGAATGCAGCCGATGGCGAACATGAAGCCGCGCGCGGAGTTGGCCCAGTCGGCGCCGATGGCCAGGACGCTGGCGATATCGAACGCGCTGACGATCTTGCCGCTGGCGCCCAGCTTGATCTTGTCGCGCAGGTTCAGGCCGACCAGGGTGTTGTGCACAAACAGCAGGCCTTCACGCAGCGGTACGCCGATATGGTCGGTGAACTCCACAGGTGCGGCGCCGGTTCCGCCTTCCTTGCCGTCGACCACGATAAAGTCCGGGAGGATGCCGGTTTCGAGCATGGCCTTGGCAATGCCCATGAATTCCCACGGGTGGCCCAGGCAGAACTTGAAGCCCACGGGTTTGCCGCCGGACAGTTCGCGCAGTTGGGCGATGAACTGCATCATTTCAATCGGCGTGGAAAACGCGCTGTGACGCGACGGCGAGATGCAGTCTTCGCCCATCATGATGCCGCGGGTTTCGGCGATTTCCTTGGTGACTTTATGCTTGGGCAAGATCCCGCCATGGCCGGGCTTGGCGCCCTGGCTCATCTTGATTTCGATCATGCGCACTTGCGGGTTCTGCGCCTGCACGGCAAAGCGTTCCGGGTCGAAACGGCCGTCGCTGGTACGGCAGCCAAAGTAGCCGCTGCCCAGTTCCCAGGTCAGGTCACCGCCGTTTTCGCGGTGGTAGGGGCTGATGCTGCCTTCGCCGGTATCGTGGGAAAAGTTGCCGAGCTTGGCGCCTTGGTTGAGCGCGCGAATCGCGTTGGCGCTCAGCGAACCGAAGCTCATCGCCGAGATATTGAACACCGACGCCGAGTACGGCTGCTTGCACTGCGGGCCGCCGACCATTACGCGAAACGCGCTCGGGTCGCTCAACGGCGCGGGGCGCATGGAGTGGCCGATAAACTCAAAACCCGACTGGTAGACGTCGATCAAGGTGCCGAACGGCTTGTCGGCGGTTTCGTTCTTGGCGCGCGAGTAAACCAGCGAGCGCTGCGAGCGCGAGAAGGGCAGTGCATCGCTGTCGGACTCCAGCAGGTACTGGCGGATTTCCGGGCGGATGGCTTCCACCAGGTAACGAATATTGCCCAGGATCGGGTAGTTGCGGCGCACCGCGTGGGGGCTTTGCAGCAGGTCGAACAGGCCGATCAGGCTGAGAATGCCGGTGACCACGGTGATCGGCCACAGCCATTCATGTTCAATAAAAGGGAGGCTTACCAGGGTGAAAATGACGCACACGGCAAAGAAGGCGTAACGGCTTAGTAACGACAGGCTCATACGGTTTTCCTTGGTTCACTCATCGGCTAGGCGCTTTGCGCCTGAAGAAAGATCGAGAACAGCTCCGACTGGGATTTGATCCCTAGCTTGCTGTAGATGTGTTTCTTATGGACTTTCACGGTTTCAACAGAGATTTGCAGCTTACGAGCGATTTCCTTGCTGGAGCAACCACTGAGCATCAAGCGGCCTACATCCAGCTCTCGGGCGGTGAGTTGCGCGCCCCAATCATCATTGTGCATCGGCGGCTGTGGGGCGCTGACCTGATGGAGCTCATAGGGCAGGCGCTGGCGCAGCAGGCTCAGCACCCAGGGCTGGATCAGCGACAGCAAAGCAATCTGCTGCGGGTCAAAACGCTGTTTCGAGCCCAGGGACAGGCACAGGGTACGCCCATCCGGCAGGTGGCAATTAAATTGGATTTCATCCGCCACCACGTTCAGGCGGAAATAACGCTGGTAGTACTCGGTGAGTTCGAAATGCTCGGGCGCGACGTCCGCCAGGCGAAACAGCCCGGTGCGTGAGTGCTCGCGGCTGGCGATGTAGAAGGGGTCGAGCAGGTACAGGCCGTTGAGGTAATCCTGGAACAGTTGGTCTGGCGTGCCGTCCGCGCCTGGGCATTCGGCGAACACCAGCGGGCGGTGTGCGCTGCTGAACAGCAACACCACCCAGCTATCGAACGGCACGTATTGGTCCAATAAGCGCACCAGTTGGGTCCAGAAGTTGGCCTGGTCCAGGGCGTCTATCATTTGCCCCACCGAACGGTGCCAGGCGATGTCTTGCAGCGACATGGTCATTGATCTACCCCTATCGGGTTACCCCTGCCGCGTAATTCCCTGGCGGGGTGTGGCTGCGCATACTGCGGCACAGATTGAGAACAAGGAATACCCATGAAGGTCGAATTTGCCCAGTTGGCAGGTCGTGATAACGGTACAGCTTATAACCTTGAGCGCGCCTTGGCGGCAATTGCGGCCTGCGCCGCCGATACACAACTGATCGTTTTCCCGGAAACCCACTTGATGGGCTTCCCGTCGGCCGAGACCGTCGCCGACATCGCCGAGCCGGTGGATGGGCCCACCGTACAGGCCGTTATCCGGGCCGCCCGTGCGCGCACTATCGCCGTGGCGATCGGTATAGCCGAAAGCGATGGCGGCCAATTCTACAACACCACTTTGTTGATCACGCCCGAAGGCATCGCCCTACGTTATCGCAAGACCCATTTGTGGGCCTCGGATCGCGGCGTGTTCACGCCCGGGGATCGCTACGCCACGTGCCTGTGGAACGGCGTGCGCGTCGGCCTGTTGATCTGCTACGACATCGAGTTCCCGGAAACCGCCCGCGCCTTGGCGCAACTGGGCGCCGAACTGTTGATCGTGACCAACGGCAACATGGACCCCTATGGCCCCACGCACCGCACCGCGATCATGGCCCGCGCCCAGGAAAACCAGGCGTTTGCGCTGATGGTCAACCGGGTGGAAGAGGGCGATGGCGGCCTGCTGTTTGCCGGCGGCAGCGCCTTGGTCGACCCGATTGGCACGCTGCTGTTTGAAGCAGGGCGCGAGGAAGGGCAGTTCGCGGTCGAGCTGAACCTCGACCAACTGGTAGCGGCTCGCAAGGACTACCGCTACCTGGATGACCAGCGCTTGAAATTGCCGGGTGAGGTGATTGAGCGCGCAGACGGGACGCGCGAACTGCTGATTCCACAAGTTTAACGCTGACCCCCATGTGGCGAGGGCGCTCGCCACAACAAGCCCCGCTCGCCACATAAACAGGCTTAACCATAAGAAAAATGACAACCGCTTTACCGACTTCAGTTCTGCCATAAATCTAATAAATCAGCGGAGAATCGCTCATGGCTCGTTTGCAACGCACCCTGTCGTTAGGGTCGGTGGTGCTGTTTGGCATCGCCTATATGACGCCGATCATTGTGCTCGGCACCTTCGGCATCCTGGCGCAATCCACTGCGGGCATGGTCCCCGCCGCGTACCTGGCGGCGCTGGTGGCGATGTTCTTTACCGCCATGAGTTACGGGCGCATGGCGTCTGCCTTCCCGGTGGCCGGTTCCGCCTACAGCTATGTGCGCAAGGCCATCAGCCCCAAGCTGGGTTTTATCGCCGGCTGGGCGGTGCTGCTCGACTACCTGTTCTTGCCCATGGCCATCTGGCTGATTGGTGCGGCGTACCTCAACTCGGCGTTCCCTTCGGTGCCGCAGTGGGTCTGGGTATTGGCGTTTATCGGCGTCACCAGCGCTATCAATATTGTCGGCCTCAAGTTGGCCAACGGCATCAATGCCTTGCTGATGCTCGTGCAGTTTCTGGTGCTGGGCGCGTTTGTCGTGCTGTGCATCCACTACATCGGCGGTGACGCCAGCAAACCGCTGTGGACCCTCGCCCCGTTCTTCAACGGCCAGATGCACATGCCGTTGATCATGAGCGGTGCGGCTATCGCCTGCTATTCGTTCCTGGGCTTTGACGCAGTGAGTACCCTCACCGAAGAAACCCGCGACCCGCGCCGCACCATCCCACGGGCGATCATGCTGATCACTTTGATCGGCGGGCTGATCTTCGTGGCGGTGTCCTACTTTGTGCAGATCGCCCATCCGTCCTTCGAGTTCGCCAACGTCGATTCGGCCGCGTATGAAATCGCGCGCAATATCGGCGGTGACCTGTTCGTGTCGATCTTCTTGATCGGCCTGATTGTCGGCCAGTTCGCCTCGGGGCTATCGGCCCAGGCCAGTGGTTCGCGCCTGTTGTTCGCGATGGGCCGTGACGGTGTGTTGCCCAAGTCGTTCTTCGGCACCTTGCATGCGCGCTTCGGCACGCCGGTTAACAGCATCTTGTTGTGTGCGGTTGTGGCGTTGCTGGCGCTGAAGCTGGATGTGACCACCTCCACTTCGTTCATCAACTTTGGTGCATTCCTGGCCTTCAGCCTGGTGAACCTGTCGGTGATCTTTCACTACTGGGTCGGCGCGAAAGCGCGTGGTGTGCGCGAGCTGATCCTGTTTCTGCTGTTCCCGGCCATCGGCCTGCTCGCGGACCTCTGGCTGATGGTCAGCCTGGATCATCTGGCGATTTACCTGGGCGTGGCGTGGCTGGCGATCGGCCTGGTTTACCTGGGTTTGCTCACCCGTGGCTTTTCGCAACAGCCGCCGGAAATGGACTTCCAGGAAGCCGCATAGAAGCCCGAGGTCCATTCTTATTGCAATCCGTTCTCGTTTGGGTGCATGATTTGTGTTACTGTATAACACATCAAATGCACCCAGACGCCCCGGAGGCCTTATGAAAGCTGGTATCCATCCTGACTACCGCACCGTGCTGTTCCACGACACCGCCGCCGACGTGTTCTTCCTCATCGGTTCCACCGCCGACAGCGACCGCACCCAAAAACACAGCGACGGCAACACCTACCCATACATCCCGCTGGACGTCTCCAGCGCCTCGCACCCGGTCTACACCGGCCAGCAGCGCAAGACCCAGGCCGAAGGCCGGATTGCCGGGTTCAACAAGCGTTTCGCTTCGTTTGGTTCGAGCCCGAAAAACGCCGAGGCGTGAGGGCGGTTAAACTGTTTGGCGAATGGGCAGCACCACCCTAAAGGTGGTGCCTTTGCCCACTTCGCTGCTCACGGAGATAGTGCCACGGTGTTTTTTGACGATGCCGTAGGAGAGTGACAAGCCCAACCCCGTTCCTTCACCCACCGGCTTGGTGGTAAAGAAGGGGTCGAAGATTTTCTGCACGCTGTCCGGGGCAATCCCGCAGCCGTTGTCGGCGACTTCCAACCAGATATTCTCGCTTTCCACTCCGGTGCTGATCGTGATGGTGCCGCGTTCCGGGCCCATGGCCTGCGCGGCGTTGATCACTAGGTTCATCACCACTTGGTTAAGCTGCGATGCCAGGCATTCGATGTCCGGCAGCGGTGTGTAGTGCTTGATCACGTCGGCCTTGTACTTGAGTTCGCTGGCGACGATGTTCAAGGTCGAATCGATGCCCTGTTGCAGGTTTGCCCATTGCCAGGTCTGGTCGTTGTCCACCCGGGAAAAATCTTTCAAATCCTTGACGATCTGCACCACGCGGCCAATGCCTTCCTTGGATTCGCGCAGCAGCGTGGGAATGTCTTCCTTGAGAAAATCCAGGTCCAGGCGCCGACGCAGGGCTTCGAACTGGTCGCTGCCCAGTGCGGTTTCTGCCTGTCGATAGGCATCGAGCATCTCTTGCAGCTGGTTGAAGTAGCCGCCCAAGGTGCCGAGGTTGGAGGAAATAAACCCCACCGGGTTATTGATTTCGTGGGCCACGCCGGCCGCGAGTTGGCCCAGGGACGCGAGTTTTTCCGATTGCACCAGCTGGCTTTCCAGTTGTTTGCGCTCGTCGATCTCCAGCTGTAACGCCTGGCTTGCCTGAGTCAGTGCCAGGGTGCGCTGTTCCACCAAGTGTTCCAGGTGGCTGGTTTGCAAGGACGCGTGTCGCGCCATGTCCCATTTCGCGGCCAGGGTATTGGCCATCTGCTGCACTTCAATGTTGTCGAATGGTTTTTTCAGGATCAGCAGCCGGTCGTGGGCGTGCAGGCGGAACAGCAGCTCTTCCCACGAATAATCCGAGTAGGCCGTGCACACCACCACTTGCAGGCTTGGGTCGACTTTCCACAGTTCTTCAATGGTCTGCGCGCCGTCCCAGCCTTGGGGCATGCGCATGTCGACAAACGCCAGGGCATAGGGTTTTTGCTCGGCCATGGCGACCTCCAGCAACTTCAGCCCTTCCTGGCCACCGTAGGCCGAGTCCAGCTCAAAAACGGGTCCGTGCTGGGGCTCGCTGGCACCGAATAGTGCGGCTTCCATATCGTCCAGCGCCTGGTTCTGCTCCATGGGTGGCATGAGGATTTTACGGAAGTCGTCGTGAATTGACGGCGTGTCGTCGATCAGCAGAATGCGTCGATTGGGGGGGCGGTTCATGCTTGGCCTGCGGCATCGTTGAGGGGGATTTGCAACGTGAACACGGCGCCTTTGCCCGGTCCATCGCTGTGGGCGGTAAGGCGGCCATTCATTTCAATGGCCGCCAGGGCGCAGCTGTGCAGGCCGAAACCGTGGCCTTCCTTACGCGTGGTGAACCCGTGGGTGAAGATCCGCGTCATGTTCTCGGCCGGGATGCCTTCGCCTTCGTCTTTGACGCTGATCTGCAAGAGGCTGCCCTCCACCGTGCTGATCGACAAGGTGATCTGCCGCGAGCGGTCGGTGAGGTTCGACATGGCGTACTTGGCGTTGCTGATCAGGTTGACCATGATCAGCAACAGCCGGTGTTTGTCCGCCATCAGTTCCGGCACCTCGGCGTACTCCTTGACCACCGTCACATGGTGACGATTCAGCGCCCCGGAATTCATGCGCAGGGCGTCGTCCATCAACGCACTGATCTGCACCGGCTCCAGCAGGGTGGACACGCCGGCGTAGGATTGCTGGGTGGAAACGATGTCCTTGATGTGGTCCACGCTTTTGCTCAACTGCGCCAGTTCGTCGGTCAGGCCCTGCTGCTCAATGGCGATGGCCTCCACCAGTTGGTTGAGGTAGCCGGGCAGCAATTTGCCTTTCTCGTCTTCGCGCAGGTAGGTGCCCAGGTCATCCGGGTGCTCGTTGATCAGTTGCATGGCTTTGCCCAACCCCAAGGCCTTGCTGGTGCGCAGCTTGCGCGTGACCAGCTCGGCGGAGATGTTCACGCTATTAAGCACGTTGCCGACGTTGTGCAGCACATTGGTCGCGATTTCCGCCATGCCGGCCTGGCGCGCACTGTCGAGCAGTTCGCTCTGGGCGTCTTTGAGTTCGCGCGTGCCCGCCTCTACACGCTGTTCAAGGCTTTCATTGACCGCTTGCAAGGCGCGGTTGACCCGGTTGATCTCGGCAAAGCTGCGCAACAAGCGAATCGCCAAGTACAACAGCACCACCACCAACAGTGCGGAAAACACCAGCAGGTAGCGGTGGTACTTCTGATCAATCAGGTCGGCGGCGGCCTGGTCCTGATTGAGTTGGGTGGTCATGGCGTCGAGTTGATCGGACAACGGGATCGCGGCAATGCGATCAAGCAGGTCATTGACGAGGGGTTGCTCGCGCAGGATCAGCGCAATGTGGTTACTGAGAATCTCCACTGGTACCTGAAACTCTGGCGGCAGGCTTTGTTTGTTGACCGCCAGCTTGTTCAGGCCCACGAGGATGTCTGCGGCTTTGTCATCGCTCGTCACCTGGGCAAACTCCAGGGCGCTGAGCAGCAAGTCGTAGGTGTCGGTGGCGATGCTTTGTTGTTGCAGTTTTTCGGCGTCGTCCAGTTGCAGGAAATGCGCCTGGATGTCGTCCTCGGCCGTCGGCAAAAAGGCCAGGGAATTGCGCAGCACCGCGTTGTGCGACTTGAATTGTTCCACCTGCCGCGCCTTTTCCTGGAACGACTGGCGATACGCATTCTGCTCGGCCTGCCATTCGGCCAGGTTTGCGTGGCGGTGTTGCCCCTCGCGACTTTCCAAGGTGGCCCACAGCGCGCTCATCTCTTTGAACGGGACCACCAGCGGGTCATAGTTGTGGGTGAGGGCGATCCGGGCCTTGAGCACCTCAACGTCCCATTGGGAGTTGAGTTGCTTGATCTGGCTGATCAGGTCGCGGGACTCGGTGTAGGTGGTGGACTGGTCGCCGATCGACTTGAGGTACAGAAACACCAGCACCGAGGCCAGTATCAGGGCGATACCGCTGAGCGTGAGCAGGCTGGCGAGGCGGGATGATTTCATAAGGGCTTGCCCGCCCATTCGCCGGTCAGTGTCTTGAGGAATTGGATGATCAGTGTCTTGTCTTCAGCCGTGGGGATTCGCCCCAGCTGGTACGTGAACATGACGTCGACAGCCTCCTCGAGGGTCTTGGCCGAGCCATCGTGAAAGTACGGGGCGGTGACCGCCACGTTGCGCAGGCTCGGTACTTTGAACACGTTGCGGTCATCTTCGTCCTGGGTCAGCAGGTAGCGGCCCAGGTCGGCTTCGGTCGGGTTGCCACGGGCCTTGAAGTAATCGCCCATCACGCCGAACTTCTGGTACATGTTGCCGCCGATATTGGCGCCTTGGTGGCAGGCGATGCAGCCATAGTCCTTGAAACGCTGGTAGCCGTATTTCTCTTGAACGGTGAGGATCTCGGTGTTGCCTTGTAGGTACTGGTCGAAGCGTGAGTTGGGAGTGAGCAGGGTGCGCTCATAGGTGGCCAGGGCGTTTTGAACGTTGGCGGCCGTCACGCCGTCGGGGTAGATCCGCTGGAAGGCGGCCTGGTAAGTGGGCAGTGCCGACAAGGTCTGGACCACGGTTTTCCAGTCGTTGCCCATTTCCATGGGGCTGGTGACCACCTGTTCAACCTGCGCCTCCAGTGTGTCGACCCGGGCGTTCCAGAATTGTTTGAAGTTCAGGCTGGCATTGAACACCGTCGGGGTGTTGAGCCCGACCGGTTTGCCATCGAAGCCCAGGGAAAACGCCTGGTTGTCGTCACCCCCCGCTTGCAGGTTATGGCAACTGGCACAGGACTGGGTGTTATTCACCGACAGGCGTGTCTCATTGAACAGCTGGCGTCCCAGTTCCACGGTGGCGGCATCCAGCGTCGGCACCGGCGGCAACGGTTTAAGCGGTTCATCCAGCGGCGCAGCGGTCGCGGGCAAGCAGGCGCCATAGCCCAGGGCAATGGCAATGCCGAGCACCTGTGGCGACAGGCGCAGAGAACGTGGCGGGGTGCGGCTCAAGCGCTCGCTCCTTGGGGCAAAAGGTCAGTGGCCGGGCATCAGGCTGTGGTGCCCGGTTTGCAATAATTGGGCGAACTCATCGGCCGCCACGGCTTTGCTGAACAGGAAACCCTGGCCTTCCTCGCACTGGTGGGCTTTGAGGAATGCCAGTTGTTCAAGCGTCTCCACGCCCTCGGCGACGATGTTCATGTCCAGGCTTTTACCCAGGCTGATGATTGCACTGATCAGTTGCGCGTCTTGGCTGTTGTCGCTCAAGCCGCGGATGAATGATTGATCAATCTTCAGCACATCAATCGGAAAGCGTCGCAAGTAACTGAGGCTGGAATACCCGGTGCCGAAATCGTCGACGGACAGGCGCACGCCCAGGGTCTTGATGCCGCGCAGGGTGATGAGGGTGTCCTCGACGTTTTGCATCAGCACGCTTTCAGTGATTTCCAGCTCCAGCAAGCGCGGCTCCAGGCCCGTGCGCTCAAGGATCGTCGCCAGGTTGGCGACAAAGTTACGCTGGCGAAAATCAATCGCTGAGATGTTCACCGAAATGCAGATGGGCGGTAGGCCGGCGGCTTGCCAGGCGCGGGCCTGCTCGCAGGCCTGGCGCAACACCCATTGGCTCAACGGTACGATCAGGCCGCTGTCTTCGGCCACGGGAATGAACGCCGACGGGTAGATCCAGCCATGGTCGGGCTGGTGCCAGCGGATCAACGCTTCGGCGCCGACGATCTGCCCGCTGTTCAGGTCCAGTTTCGGCTGGTAGTGCAAGATAAACTCATCTCGCTGCAGGGCCTGCCGAATGGCGCTTTCCAGGCTTTGCTGTTCCTGGGCGCGCAGGTTCATCTCGTCGATGAAAAAACTGAAATCGTTGGGGCCGTGGTCTTTGATGGCGTGCATGGCGGTTTCGGCTTTTTTGATCAGCTCCACGGCGCTACTGCTGTCATCGGGGTACACACTGATGCCCAGGCTTGCCGTAACACTCAGGTCGTGGCCGGCCACATAGCGGCTGGTGCTGACGGCGGCGAGGAGTTTTTCGGCAATGTACTGGGTTTGCTGGGGGTGCTTGATGTCGTTGAGGATCAGCACAAATTCGTCGGAGCCGTAGCGAAACACTGAATCCGATTCGCGCACTGTGGCCACCAGGCTTTGGCTGACGTGCTTGAGCATTTCATCGCCGACCGGGTGGCCCAGGGCGTTGTTGATGCGCTTGAAGCGGTCCAGGCCGATAAACATCACGGCCAACTGGGTGTCATGGCGCCTGCACACGGCAATCGCCTGGCTCAGGCGGTCGCCCAGCAGTGTGCTGTTGGGCAGTTCGGTCAGGGCGTCGTATTGCAGCAGGTGCGAAACCTTGAGCAGTTCCTGCACGCGTTCCTCAATTGTGCGCTCAAGCCCCTGCAGTTTAAGTGCCGCGTCCTGCGCCAGCTGCCATTTCCAGGTCAGGGCGGTGGCCATCTGGCGGATTTCCAGGTCGTCGAAGGGCTTTTTCAGGATCAGCAGTTGGTCGTCGTATTTGAGGCGCGCCTCGATGGCTTCGAAAGAGTAGTCGGAGTAGGCCGTGCACAGGGCAATTTGCAGGTGAGGGTCGACGTTCCACAGCTGTTCGATGGTTTCCAGGCCGTCCCAGCCCGGCGGCATGCGCATGTCGATGAACACCAGGGCATACGGGGCGTTGTCGGCCAGGGCTTGGATCACCAGTGCCAGGGCTTCCTGGCCTTGATAGGCGGAATCCAGCACAAAGGTCTGGCGCACGGCCGGGGCGGTGCCGAACAGGGTTTCTTCGATGCTGGCCAGGGACGCGTGGCCGTTAGCGTCGGCGCACAGGATCTTGCGGAAGTCCGCGTGGATCGAAGCCGTGTCGTCGACGATCAGAACCCGTCGATTGGCGCGTCCCGAGCGCGGGTTCATGGCTGGTTCCGAGAGGCGCGTGACGGCGATTTCTGGCGCATAGGGCTTCCTTACCGTGAATGCTTCAGTAAACAGGGCGGGTCACGGGCTTCATGGCACAAGCATAGTTGGCTCCCTTGAATAAGTCGGCCAGTTGGCGTCAAATCAACACCAATTACCCCGGCATTCATCTAGCGCTCAATGCTTGCGCAAGTACAGCGATTGATCATGTCGGGGCGCAATGAAGCAATTATGTGTCATTGTCAGGAGGTGTCGCCATGGATGAAAAAACTGCTACTACGTCCCCCTACACCCCCACTATTTTGCTGGTCGATGATGAAGAGTCGATCCTTAACAGCCTGCGCCGCCTGCTGCGTGGCCAACCCTACGACGTGCTGCTGGCCGGCAGCGGTGCCCAGGCCCTGGAGATCATGGCCGCCCAGCCCATCGACCTGGTGATGACCGACGCGCGCATGCCGGCCATGGACGGTGCGATGCTGCTGGCCGAGACCCATCGCCTGTACCCGTCCACCACCCGCATCCTGCTGACCGGCTATGCCGACATGAGCATGATGATCAAGGCGATCAACGAGGGGCAGATTCACCGCTACATCAGCAAACCCTGGAACGATGAGGAAATGCTCCTGACGTTGCGCTAGTCCCTGGAGCACCAGCATTCCGAGCGCGAACGCCTGCGTCTTGAACAGTTGACCCGCGAGCAGAACGACCAGTTGAAGGCCCTCAACGCCACCCTGGAAAAACGTGTCGACGCCCGCACCAGCGAGCTGCAGCAAACCGCCGACATGCTCGACCTGGCCTACGATGAGCTCAAGCGCAGCTACGTGACCGGCACCGAAGTGTTTTCACTGCTGGCCAACCTGCGCCTGCCCAAGCAGAAGCAGACCAACCGCCAGTTGATCGAGCTGATACGCGTGTATTGCAAAGCCCAGGTGATGGACGAAGCCAGCGCCCGCGACCTGACCATGGCCGCCGCGCTGTATAACATCGGCAAGTTGAGTTGGAGCGACAGCATGATGGTCGCGCCCTCGGACCTGCTGCACAGCACCGACCGCGAGCGTTATCGGGCTTACCCGGCCCAGAGTGAGTCGTTGCTGATGACCCTGGAGCCGATGAAGGACGCCGCCCGCCTGATTCGTCATCACCAGGAGCGCTGGGACGGCACGGGTTTTCCGGACCACCTCAAGGGCGAGCTGATCCCCTCGGGCGCGCGCTTATTGAAGCTGGCCGTCGACTTTATCGAGCTGCAAAAGGGCTTGATCCTCGAGCGCCATATGAACAGCGATGAAGCGCTGCTGTACATCCGTAAGTACGCCGGCAAGTTCTACGACCCGGACATGGTCGAAGACTTCGTGCAGGCCTGCGCCGCGTTTTTAAGTGACGTGACGTTGGGTGACCCGAGCGTGAAGGTCTTGACCACCCGCGAACTGGCCGAGGGCATGGTGCTGGCGCGCAACCTCAACGCCGATAACGGCATGCTGCTGCTCAACGCTGGCAAGGTGTTGAACCTGCCGCTGGTGGACAAGTTGATCGCGTTTGAGGCGATGGAAGGGGCCAAGTATTCCGTGTTTATCAAGGAGCCGGATGATGCGCCGCTACTGACGTAGCGGCGACGGTGTGGGTGTTTTGACCTTCTATACGCCCCAGGCGACTGGTTTATTGGCGTGATAATCAAAAACGCCTCTGATTATAAAGAGATCTTTTTCGTTTTCTTGTCCGGCTCTTTCAATCGCCACTCGCCATCGACCACGGCCCGCACCCTCCTGCGCTTGCGGTAAATCTACATAGGTGTAGTTACCTATTTTTTTTCGGCTGACACGACCGGCTTCAATATCCTGAATGATGTGCTCAAGTTTGGCTTTGGCATTGTCTGGCAGGAGCCCTTTTTGAGTGTCTGCCAGCTCATCCAGTTTCACGATGTTGATGGCGGGATCGCGGATAGGGATTGGATCTGGGACGGTCGAGGGCTTTGGCCGAGTGGAGGGTTTATCAATTTTGTGTGTTTGAACGCGGGGTGTTTCAAATTCTAAAGGCGTTGAGAATTGAGGCAGCTCATTTTCAAATTTTGTGATGGTGTTACTGTCGACCATGTGTGCACCCGCCTGCGGACCTGAGGGGTTGCCTCGCGATATCACGACATAAGGAACGCCGGATTTTTTAAAATCCTCTGAATAGGAAGGTACCTGAAGCCGTTCGAGTTTCTCCTTGAATTTTTTTGCCCTGAAGGCGCGATAAACCTGCAGGGTCTCACCGTCTGCCAGAAGTTGATCCAGTGCCGCTTGAGGTGTGATGTTGTGATCTGACGCTATTTTGTTAATCGTTGCTCGCCGTCCATGTTCACCCAGAAAAGCCTCGAACACGTCCCTTTCCCAGGTCGAAAGCTCGTATTTTTCCGAGAATTTCTTCAGCGCGTTCAGCTGTCTTTGGGTGATGGCGTAGCCGGCAAATTGTGCGCCAGTGTCGGTGTCTGTAATGCTGATCGAGTACCTGATTTGTTTTGAAAAGTTCTCATTTTTTCCAATGATTCTTTTTACTTTGTTAAACAGTTGGTCCTGTTCTGAGGCAGACAGAGGCGGGATAAAGAATCGTGCGGAGCCGTTCAGGTGGTAATAAATGTCTAGTTCAGACTGTAGGTTTAACAGGGCGTTGCGTAATACATTTTTAGCGCGTGGGCTTAAACGGTGGTGTTCCGATAGCCTGCGGCGAAACTCGGCTTCATCTACATGGCCACCCACCTGTTGCCGGGCGTTGGTGAGTAAGTTTTTTTTCTGGGATTCACTTAGTTTTTCAATGAGCTCTTCGGAAATACGGATGTCCGATTCTTTTGAGTAAACCCGCAGTGCCGCGATCAGGTCGGCATCCACTTGCTGTGCCGCGGTGAGAGGGCGCAGGGCGCCCAACACGGAGCCTCCCCCTTTAGCGTTTCTTTCGAAACGCGGCTTCCAGCTTTTTGCGTCTCCCGGCACGACCATAAAGTCCACGTTGTTGCCTGCCGGGTCTTTTACATAGCGCGCGCCGCCCTCTGCATAGGACTGAAACAGGTGATAGCGCCCGGCGTCGTCCCGCATCGCGATAAGTGGGTTATTGTGCCGGTCGAAAAAAATCGGGGCGCTGCCCGACTGGCGCGACAACGCGTATTGGTTCATCCGGGCAAATCTTTCTACGTCAAAGAACGAGTCCGTTTGTTTAGGCAGCCGATACGGTGCGACATCGATCCAGGCGGGCTCCAACGGCCGGATTGAGGCCCCTGACATTGCGATGCTGGCTTTTTTGCCCGGGTCGATTTTATTGACAAGCCCCGGGATCCGGTGCCCCAGCTGTTTGGCCCGGGCTAACCCTTTATGGATACTCTGGCGCAAAAGCGACAATGCGGGTTTGCCGGGTATCAGCCCGAGCAGACTGTCGGCTATCTCAGCGCCAAACATAAAAGCGTTTACCGCTGACTCCCGGGAAATTTCAGCATTGCTCCGTGAGCGGTGATCGGCGTGTGCGAGTTGAAAGCCCAGTTGCGCCGAATACAGGTACGCATGGAAATGACCGGTGATCGGCGTCAGGGCGTAGCGGTGTACACCGCGCGTATCGTTGAAGATCCGCGTTATCTCTTGCGCATCTTTAGTGGCCATACGCGGGATGAAGTAGGCCTTCCATTCGGGCTTGGCTTTCAGTGTGTCCAACTCCGCCAGCCCGTTGACCAGTTCCCTGAAGGGCACGCCATCCGGAGCATCTGGGGTATGCAGCACACTGACCCCTTGGGGCTTTGTACCTTTTCGGTTGATGACGAGGACGTTATTGATGACCTGTCCCCCTTGACCCCTTTCCTGCGCACCGCCCATCACTAGCAGGTTGACCACTATCTCGAACGCGTTAACCCGGGGGCGCGTGGTTGAGTCGGGGTGTTCCGTAATGGCTTTGATCCAGTCAAACCCACTGCCGGGTGTCTGGAATATAAACAGCTTGGAGGCGTCAGGATTCAGCCGGCTCTCGAGGGCGTCCTGGTTTATTTTCGCTGCGTAGGCGCGCTGCCAGGCCGTCGCAAAAGTGTTTCCCGCGCCGGTGTGCGAGAAGGCTGATCTCAGGTACTCGGCGTATTTTCTGCCGATGTCGGCCTCTGTGGCGAGCGCACGCAAATCTGCGTTGTCGAGCGTGCCCCACTGTTTACCGGCGGTGTCGACAACAGTGGCGGTGGCGCTGATGGTTCTGTGTATGTCATGCGCAGACCAGGGGTCGACATTGCGCTGGGCATAACTTCCCAGTGTCCGCAGGTCCACGATGACCTGGGTACTCCAGGTGCCCCATGTCAGTTTTCGTCCCGACATAAACTGTGGGATGTTTATCTTGCAGTCTTCACTGACATAGACAGTGGCGGTTTCCTCGTCACGATACCCCGTCGCCTTGTAAGCGCTGGAAGCCGATACACGCAGGCGTACCAGGCTTCTATAAGGGGCAATGTCCACGTTGGCATAGGCCGGCTTTTGCTGTTTCAACACGGTGTCGGTCTCCTCCTGGGAGAACGCTTCCAGCGTCGAGACCTTCTCGAGAAGAGGCGCGAGCGCCTGATTGCTCTCAATCATCGCCTTTTCCAGTTGCCTGTACCGCACCTGATCTTGCCCATCGGCCGTTTTCAGCCAGGTGGGCTCGACCTCTATCAGGCGCAGGTTGCGCTGCGTAAACGCATCGGTGGCATTTAACTGCGGCGTCAGATCCGCGACCAGATCGAGCGCGCCTGTCGAGGGTAATGTCTCCTGGCGCAAGGCTTCGCGGATGGCAAAATATTGCCGGATCCGCAGTGAACGGATGCTATCTGTCATGACATCAGCACTTATCTGCGACGGATGCGCTGCCAGCATGGGCCTGTTACTCAGCCCTGCACGTGCGGCAGTCGGCAGGCTTGCGATCAGCAATTTCCCCGCCGATCCGCCAGCCTGTAGACGAGTGGAGACGGTTTCATTCAGGCGCTCCAGGCTTTCAAACTCCTCAAATTCCTCGCTCGGGCTATACAGCATCACGCTGCCCGTGGGAGGCGTGCCGTCGCCAGTGCTGAGGATGAATGCGCCGGCAAAATCACTGCCACCCTCCAGCGTCAACCGGTGTACCGCAGGCCTGTTGTCGGCGCTAAACGCCTGTTCCCGCGCCGCAGCACTTGGGTACTTGAGCACATTGTCGGCCAGTGTTCGTCCATTCGCCGACAGCGTGCCGTCAACTGAGCGCAATGCCAGTTGATGGGCCAGCAGTTGCCGGCGCAGTGCGACCAGTTGTTCCTCTGGATTAGGGTGTGCATCGCGCGCTGTCCTCCAGAAACTATTCATGCTTACGGTGATGGCTACTTCCAGAACGCTCGCCAGCGTCGCTGTCGGCACCACCGAAGGGAGGCGTTTATCGGCGTCAAGGGTGCCGCTCTCTCGGAAAAAGGCGCCGGCCTCTTGGGCCAGATAGGTCTCTGCGTCAGGCGCGCGCAAACGCTTCAGTAGCAACCCCAACGGTTCGCTGGACAGGCGTTGCTTTTGCCCCTGCTGGTCCTCCCGGTAACAGCTGTAAAAAATCTGGTTTGGATTGATGGGCCGATGCATGTCGGGAAAAATCGCGGCCAATTGCTGCTGGTAAAGGCTGTCTGGGCTTGGCTGTTGTCGTAGCAGTTCATGGGTTCGGGAACTGAGCCTATCAAGCTCACGGATAAGGTGTATCTGTTGTTCGTCGGTCGATAACGAAGCCGGCGGCACCACTGGCAGCGTCAAGGGGGATGAGGGATCAAGGGGGGCGCTGTCGGCCTGGACCGATTGCGGGTCGTCAACCAGAGATTCCTGGGAGGAGGGCAGTGAACTATGCATAGGTAAACTCTTATAACTGGGGCAGCGCATCGCAGGTACTGCGTGCCTGGCTGAATATGAGTTTGCGAGTGTAGGAGCGCCGGTATAGGGCTTAGTGGTATATGTCTGTCGGATAGAAGCAGCCTTGGCAGCGTGTCTGGGTGGACACTTCAGTGGCCCCAAAAGTAAGCGGTTGCCTGCGCATGGAGCGCATGTGATCCTTGGCGCTTTTCAATCCGAGGCGTTTATTCCATGCCCATGACTATCCGCATCGCCGCTGCCCTGCTGATTGGCAGCGACGGTCAAACCCTGCTGGTGCGCAAGCGCGGCACCCAGGCGTTCATGCAGCCGGGCGGTAAGATCGACGCCGGCGAACAACCCGCCCAAGCCTTGGCCCGTGAGCTGTTTGAAGAGTTGAACCTGCGCATTGAGCCGAGCGACGCCGTGTACCTGGGCCACTTCTCGGCACCGGCTGCCAATGAGCCGGGGTTTACCGTGGAAGCCGAGCTGTTCCAGGTGCACATCGACGTGGCGGTGATGCCCGCTGCTGAAATCGAAGAAGTGCGCTGGATCGACCCGGCCGGTGATGGCGGCCTGCAACTGGCGCCGTTGACGCGCGATTTGATCCTGCCGTTCTATCGCCAATCGCTGACCTGCGACGCATGATTATTCGCGCGCTTGGGGCCAGTAACGCCGAGGCTTATCGGGCGTTGATGCTTGAAGCCTACGGTGCTTATCCCGAGGCGTTTACCTCCAGCGTGGCGGAGCGCGCCCGGATGCCGTTGAGCTGGTGGGAAAAGCGCCTGGACAACCCGCTGGATCAATTGCTCGGCGCTTTTGAAGGTGAAGTGTTGGCCGGTATTGTCGGCCTGGCCTTCGAGCCGCGTGAGAAGGCGCGCCACAAGGTGACCTTGTTCGGCATGTACGTGAATGGGGCTTACCAGCAAAAAGGCCTGGGCCGCCAGTTGGTGGAGGCGGCACTGGCCGAGGCGCGCAAACATCCGCGCCTTCAAGTGATTCAGCTGACCGTCACTGCCGGTAACGACGCCGCCTTTGCGTTGTACCAGCGCTGCGGCTTTATCCAGTACGGCCTGGAGCCGCTGGCGGTGCGGGTGGGTGAGGAGTATTTCGACAAGATCCACATGTGGCGTGAACTCAACGCTGACTGAAATCCCCGGTGCCCACTCAAGCCAATGTGGGCGTTGGCTTGCCTGCGATGCAGACCCCGCGGTCTGGCTGTAGCACCGCGGCGATGCCGTCCCAGCATAGGTATGTACACGGCTTTCAACGGCCGTCACATTCCTCCGTGGCGAGCGGGCTCGCCTGCTACAGATTCTGCGTTCAACCTATGGTTATCGCAGGCAAGCCAGCTCCCACAGGTTGATCGGTGTTGTCTAACGCACGGCGCTGACGCCGTCCAACGTCGAAAACGACGTGTCCTTGGCCGTCAGCAAAAAGTCGCGCATGTACGGCGCGTCCAGCATGTCCGCACGAATCCCCGCATACAACGTCGCAAACAAGCCTTTCTCGCCCAACCGCTTGGCCTTCACGTACCCGCGCGAGCTGTATTCATGCAGCGCCCAATGTGGCATGCCGCATACGCCACGGCCGCTGGCCACCAGTTGCATCATCATCACCGTGAGTTCCGAGGTGCGAACCTGGGCCGGTTCCACATCGGCCGGTTCCAGGAAGCGGGTGAAAATGTCCAGGCGGTCGCGCTCCACCGGGTAGGTAATCAGGGTTTCGGTGAGCAGGTCTTCGGGCACGATGTACGACTTGTTCGCCAGCGCGTGCTGGTTGGCCACGGCCAGCATGGCTTCGTAGGTGAACAACGGCACATAGGTGATGCCCGGCAGTTCCAGCGGGTCGGAGGTCACCACCAGGTCCAGGTCGCCCCGCGCCAGCGCCGGCAGTGGGGCGAAGGCGAAACCGGACGCCAGGTCCAGCTCGACTTCCGGCCAGGCATCGCGGAACTGGTCGATGGTCGGCATCAGCCACTGGAAGCAGCTGTGGCATTCGATCGCCATGTGCAGGCGCCCAGCGGTACCGCCGGCCAAGCGTGCAATGTCACGCTCGGCGCCCCGTAGCAGCGGCAGGGTGGCGTCGGCCAATTGCAGCAGCCGCAAACCGGCGCTGGTGAAACGCAGCGGTTTGGTCTTGCGCACGAACAATTGCATGCCCAGGCGTTCTTCCAGTTCCTTGAACTGGTGGGACAGCGCCGACTGCGTCAGGTGCAGGCGCTCGGCGGCTTCCACCAGGCTGTCGGCTTCGCGCAGGGCATGCAGGGTCTTGAGGTGGCGGATTTCCAGCACGGCGGCCTCCATGAATAAATTTTGTGCTCAATGATAAAGCATTGAACATTATTCATGTTGGCCACGGTGCCATTCGGATTATGTCCGTGGCAGGAAGTGCTTCTCGGCGATGGGGGCGTGTTGTCGACGCGGTACCCAATGGTTGCCTGGGGATCGAGTTCGATGGTTGAAAACAAGGTTTGCTGGTGGTCGAGCAGCCAGCGCTCCATGTCTATGCGCTGGGCGAAACACCTCCAGGCAGGCGCTTGGGTCGGCAGGTACAAACGTTGGCTGACTGGCGGATTGCCGTCGCGTGTCAGCACCCAGGCCCCGGGCAGGGTGAGCGTGCTGGCCGTGGCAAGCGTGAGGAAAATTTGCTCCGCGTAATCCTTGTGCCCTTCAGGCCCAGGCGTAGGCGCAGGCGGATGAAAAAGAGCAAGTAGCGGTTGGAGTGCAGGTGTCTGCACGTTTCCTTGGGCCAGCAGCGTCAGGCCGGACGCTTCGAAGTGGATTTTATAGCGTTCGCCGGCTTTGGCACGCCATGACAGGGGAGAGTGAGTGGCCCGCTGGGTCCAAAGGTAGCGTCGCCAGTTGTCCTTGATCGCTTGCACCAGGTTCAGTGTCTTGAGCTCATCAAACAGTATGGCCCGCGTGTAATTCGTCAATCGGTGGTGGGGCGGCAAATAGAGGGTTTTGCCTTCGGGTATTTGCCGCGGGTCTAGGGTGGGACGCTGTTGCTGGTAAAGGCAGGCCTCGGTCATGGACAACCGGGCTGCCCCACGTTTGCCGGTGGCAAAAAATTTCACCCCAGTGCGTTCGCCATCCAGTTGCAAGTGTTCTTGGAGCATCTGGTTGATGGTGTTGCGTACCTATGGGGTGCCCGCCATCAGCTCGCGCATTTGCAGGCAGCAGCCTTGCCAGCGTTGCGTGCTTGGGTGTCGTCATGGTGGAGGCTCATTCATTTAAACAATGATTACAGAGCGATCGCCATGACCCAGGGTGGGATGTAACTATCGGACGACCGTTGAGCGGCCTTCATCAAACTGTCACGTAACCGTGGCAGCGCGCTTGAACAAACTTCATCAGACTCGCGCTCTACTGGGGTTCTGCGTTTCGGTGTTTTTCATGCGCGTGTTGCTTTTACTGGCCGCTCTATTAGTCGGCCTGCCGTCTTTTGCGGCGTCTCGATGTGATGTCAATGTTCCGACCCAAACGGTCGACCTGGCTCAGGTGAGCATCGCTTACCAGAGCATCGGCCGTGCGTCCGACCCTGCCTTGTTGCTGGTGATGGGCCTGGGCGGGCAGTTGATCCACTGGCCGGATGAAGTCGTGGTGGCCTTGTGCGAACAAGGTTTTCGGGTGATTCGCTACGACAACCGTGACGTTGGCCTATCGACTTGGCGTCAGGCCCCGGCCAGCGCCAACCTGACCTTTGAAGTGCTGCGCTACAAGCTCGGCCTGCCGGTAGCGGCGCCGTATACGCTGACCGACATGGCCGACGATGCCTTGGGGCTGATGGACGCCTTGCAGATCCGCCAATTCCACGTGCTGGGTGCGAGCATGGGCGGCATGATCGCCCAGCACCTGGCGGCCATGGCGCCGCAACGGGTCGAGAGCCTGACCCTGATCATGACCAGCTCCGGCGCCGAAGGCCTGCCGGCGCCCAATGCGGCGTTGGTGCAGTTGTTGTCGCGGCGCAGTGCACCCAACCGTGAGGTGGCGCTGGAGCAACAGGCCGACCTGCTGGCGGCGTTGGGCAGCCCGAATGTGAAAGATGATCGCCAGGTGTTGCTGCATCAGGCGGCGCTGTCCTACGACCGCGCTTTCAACCCGGAGGGGGTCAAGCGCCAGATCATGGCGATCCTCGCCGAGCCCAGCCGCGTGCCGTTGCTCAACCAGTTGCGCGTGCCGACGTTGGTGGTGCATGGCACCGCCGACCCGTTGCTGCCGGTGATGCACGGCGTGCACTTGGCTGCGCATATCCAGGGCAGCCAGTTGAAGTTGATTCCCGGCTTGGCGCATCGTTTTCAGGAGGCGTTCAAGGCGCCGTTGCTGGCGGCGGTGTTGCCGTACCTGCAAGCCCACCGCGAAGATGCCGCGCATTGGGCGCAGATTGACTTGGGGCAGCCTTCGAAGGTGTTGTGAAGTTGGTGTATCGTGCAACTTTTGCGGCACATTAATGCCAGCGAGGTTGCCTACCATGAGTACTCCCCTGAAAATCGATTTCGTCAGCGACGTGTCTTGCCCCTGGTGCATTATCGGCCTGCGTGGGTTGACCGAGGCGTTGGACCAGTTGGGCGCTGAGGTGCAGGCTGAGATTCATTTTCAGCCGTTTGAGCTGAATCCGAATATGCCTGCGATTGGGCAGAACATTGTTGAGCACATTACTGAGAAATACGGCTCCACTGCTGAGGAATCGCAGGCTAACCGTGCGCGTATTCGTGACATGGGGGCGGCGTTGGGCTTTGCTTTTCGCAATGACGGTCAGAGCCGTATCTACAACACCTTTGATGCGCATCGTCTGCTGCATTGGGCGGGGTTGGAGGGGTTGCAGTACAACCTTAAGGAAGCGCTGTTCAAGGCTTACTTCACTGATGGGCAGGATCCGTCCGACCATGCGACTTTGGCGATTATTGCTGAAGGTGTTGGGTTGGATGTCAAGCGTGCTGCTGAGATTTTGGCCAGCGATGAATATGCGGCAGAAGTGCGTGAGCAGGAGCAGCTGTGGATTTCTCGGGGGGTGACTTCGGTGCCGACGATTGTGTTTAACGATCAGTATGCGGTGAGTGGGGGGCAGCCGGCTGAGGCTTTTGTTGGGGCGATTCGGCAGATTATCAGTGAGGCTAAGGGCTGATGGTTTCGTTTGGTGGTTTGAGTACATATCCGTTGCTGCGGTAACGGCCACCTAGGGTTCCGCTCTTACAGCGGGTCACTTTTGGAAGGACCCAAAAGTAACCAAAAGGTCCTCGCCCCACCACTCGGCACCTCGCTTAGGCTCGGTGTGCCCTCACTCCGGCTTGAATCCGTGGGCCGCCGCGATGGGCCATCCTTGGCCCAGCGCGGCTAACCCGGCGTCCTGCCGGGTTACCCACGGATTCAAGCCTGCGTTCGGCCAGCGTGGTTTAACGGGGCGTCTCAGATCAAGATCAAGATCAAAAGCAAGAGCACGGCGGCCTAGTAGCCGACCTGAGTGGTTGAAGCAGAAGCAGGGCAGAAGCACAGCGGCACACTTTCTGTCTGATGTACCGAGATCCAATTGTGGGAGCGGGCTTGCTCGCGAATGCGGTGGTTCAGTTACAAATAAGCTGACTGACCCACCGCATTCGCGAGCAAGCCCGCTCCCACAGTTTTGACCGAGTTCAGATGCCAGTACCGGCGTGCTCTGCTTTTCTGTGGGAGCTGGCTTGAGTTCAGCTTCCAAGTTCAGGTCGGCTGTCAGGCCGCCTCGGCTTTGCTTTTGATTTGCTTCAACCACTCAGGTCGGCTACTAGGCCGCCGTGCTCTTGATCTGCTTTTGATCTTGATCTTAGGCGCCCCGTTAAACCACGCTGGCCGAACGCAGGCTTTGGAGCGTGGGTAAACCGGCAGGACGCCGGTTTAGCCGCGATGGGCCAGGGATGGCCCATGGCGGCGGCCCACGGTCCAAAGCCGGAGTGAGGGCACACCGAGCCTAGGCGAGGTGCCGAGTGGTGGGGCAAGAGCGTTTTGCTTACTTTTGCGCTTTTCAAAAGTGAGCCGCTGTAAGAGCGGAACCCATATCAGCCGTTACCTAAATAACGGATATGTACCCAGCCACCAGCCACCAGCCACCAACATCCAGCCCTTCAATCAAACTTGTAACTGATCGCCGTCTGCACCTGTCCCTGATTCACATTACCCGTCTCTTTGACGATGGTGCTGTTAGCCGCCGACCCCACCAAGTGCGTCCAACTGGCGCTGGCCAACAACGACCAATGCGTCGCCAGCGGAAATTCAAAACTCTGGGTCAACGTCAGGTTCTGGAACCCCGCACTGGCGTTATAGGCGCGAATACCCGAAGCCGCAGACTCCTTGTCATCAACACCAAAAAAGGCCTGCGTCTGACGAGCATCGGCAAAGTGCGCCATCAGCCCGGTGCTGCCGATGATGCCGCCACCGAGCGGGTAGCCCAGCTCGCCGCCGAGTTTGCCCAGCACACCACTGTGATCACGGCTGCCGCCCACCGCTTGGCCGACCTGCGCATACACACGCCAAAACTCAGCCGGTGCGTATTGAATGAAACCCCCGACCTCCGCCATATCCGGTACATCGCGCAACCCGCGCAGTGAGCCATTGGCCGTGCGGCCCGGCAGGTAGTTGATGTACGGGCCGGCAGTGATGCCATTGGTATTGAGCGCGCTCCAAGTCAGGCCGTCGTCGGTACCCAGGCTGACATTGCCCCAGTCCAGGTCGAAGTAGGGAATCGGCTGGGTTTCGTAGCGGCTGCCAGTGGGGTCGTGGGGTTGGTAGCTGACGCCTGCGCCCACTTCGCCGGTAATGCCTTCGGCGGCTGCCGAGCTGGAAAAGCTCCACAGCCCAAGCAAGCCGGCGAATACAGCAGAAGTAACCTTGACCATGGAGCGTTTCCTTATCTGAACTTGCGCGCATTCACGCGCGAAGGGCATCCCTGACGCAAGCACTCATCTTGTTTGTAGCAAGCTACAAAAATTGTAGCTCCTGCGACACATTTTACCCGCAGTAACGGCCAAAGCCCCAGCCCCGCTGGGCTTTAACCAGTTGGCACAGTCCCTGCTATATCCCTGTAGCAAGCGCATTTAGCGCGCTCCTCTTCAAGCCCTCCAACTCAAGGACAGGCAATGATCCAGTGGCATATCGTGTGCGACTTCGACGGGACCATCACCCCCACCGACGTCATCGACAACGTCCTCCAACGCTTCGCAGGCGAAGAGTGGGAAACCATCGAACAGGAATGGCTGGATGGGCATATCGGTTCACGCGAATGCCTGAGCCGCCAACTGGCGCTGATCAAGGCGACCCCGGCTGAACTGCTGGCGTACTTCGACAGCGTTGAGATCGACCCGGACTTCCCGGACTTCGTTGATCACGTCATGGGCCTGGGCGCGACCATCGAAGTGGTCAGCGACGGCATCGAACAAGGCATCGCGCGCATCTTGTCGCGCAACTACGTGACCTTGCTGCCGATCCTCGCCAACCGCTTGCGCCAGGTCGACCAGAACAGCTGGCGCATCGACTTCCCGTATTCCAGCGATGCCTGCCGTGCCGCTTCCGGCAACTGCAAGTGCAAATCCACCCCGCGCAACAAGCGCGTGCTGGTGATCGGCGACGGCAAGTCCGACATGTGCGTGGCCTCCACTGCTGACTTCGTTTTTGCCAAAGGCAGCCTGGCCGATTACTGCGAAACCAACAACATTCCTCACGCGCGCTTCGACACTTTCGCCGAAGTGACCGCATTGCTGGCCAAGCTGCCTCAGGGCATCGCCGCCAACGCTGGCAGCTTTACTGCCGACCTCTCTATTGAAAATCAGGAACTCTTCCACCATGTCTGATATCCGTATCGCCACTGCCGAAGACCAGATCCTTCTGGATAAAGAAGCCAAGTACTGCTCCTACGGCGACACCGTTCACTACATCGAGCCGCCGCGTATTTTCAGCCGTTGCGAAGGCTCCTACGTGTGGGACACCGAAGACCAGGCCTACCTCGACCTGCAAATGTGGTACTCGGCGGTTAACTTCGGTTACGCCAACCCGCGCCTGAACAACGCACTGAAACAGCAGATCGACACCCTCCCGCAAATCGCCAGCCAGTACCTGCACAAAGGCAAGATCGAGCTGTCGGAAATGATCGCGGTCGACGCCAAGAAAAAATTCGGCCTCGACGGTCGTGTGCACTTCAACGTTGGCGGTTCGCAGTCCATCGAAGACTCGTTGAAAGTGGTGCGTAACGCCTCCAACGGCAAGAGCCTGATGTTCGCCTTCGAAGGCGGCTACCACGGCCGTACCCTCGGCGCCTCGTCGATCACCTCGAGCTTCCGCTACCGTCGCCGCTATGGCCACTTCGGCGAGCGCGCCAACTTCATCCCGTTCCCGTACCACTTCCGTGGCCCCAAAGGCATGACTAAGGAAGAATACGGCAGCCACTGCGTGCAGCAGTTCGCCCGTTTGTTCGAGACTGAATACAACGGCGTGTGGGACCCGAAAACCAACCAGTGCGAGTACGCAGCCTTCTACGTCGAGCCGATCCAGGGCACCGGTGGCTACGTGATTCCGCCGATGAACTTCTACCGCGAACTCAAGCACGTGCTGGACCAGCACGGCATCTTGATGGTGTCGGACGAAATCCAGATGGGCTTCTACCGTACCGGCAAGCTGTGGTCGATCGAGCACTTCGACGTGCAGCCGGACGTGATCGTCTTCGGCAAGGCGCTGACCAACGGCCTGAACCCGCTGGGCGGCATCTGGGCGCGTGAAGAGTTGATCAACCCGAAGATCTTCCCACCAGGTTCGACCCACTCCACCTTCGCCTCCAACCCACTGGGTACGGCGGTCGGTTTGGAAATGTTCAAGATGACCAGCGAAGTCGACTACGGCGCAATGGTCATGGCCAAGGGCAAATACTTCCTGGAAGGTCTGCAAGACCTGCAGAAACGTTTCCCGATCATCGGCGATGTCGACGGCCTGGGCCTGGCCCTGCGCTGCGAAATCTGTGGCCCGGATGGTTTCACCCCGGACAAGGCGACCCTGGACTACATGGTCGAGGAAGGCATGAAGGGCGACATGGTCGTGGATGGCCAGAAACTCGGCTTGATCCTCGACGTGGGCGGCTACTACAAAAACGTCATCACCCTGGCACCGTCGCTGGAAATCAGCTACCCGGAAATCGACCTGGGCTTGAAGCTGCTCGAGCAACTGCTGGTGCGAGCGACAAAACGGTGAGTACTTCCGGGTTCGACCTCGGCGAAGGTGATGCCGGCTTCGTTCTCGGTGAAGGTCCGGTCGGGATCCTGTTGATCCACGGCCTGACCGGCACCCCGACGGAATTGCGTCAGGTGGCAAAAGGGCTGGCCAAGGCGGGTAACTGCACGGTGTACGTGCCTACCCTGGCCGGGCATTGCGGTGACAACAGCGACCTGCAGGCCACCGGCTGGCTGGACTGGTACGAAGGCGTGCGCAAGACCTTCGTACAGGTCAAGCAACGCCACGAGCAGGTGTTTGTCGGTGGCTTGTCCATGGGCGCGGTGATGTCGATGTACGTGGCCGCCGAGCACCCTGGCCAAGTCGCCGGGCTGTTGATGTATTCCACCACCTTGAAGTACGACGGTTGGAGCATTCACAAGCTGGCGTTCCTGACGCCGTTGCTGATGAAGATTCCCTTCGGCGTGCACATCTGCCGCTTTGAAGAAAAGCCGCCTTACGGCATCAAGAACGAGCGCCTGCGGGCCATCGTCGAGCGCCAGATGAAGGAAGGCGAGAGCAGCGAGGCCGGCTTGCTGACCATGGAGGGCATCACGGTGCGCGAGTTGCACCGCATGAACGCCGTGGTCAAGAAGCGCATGCCCGAGATCAAGGTGCCGGCCCTGGTGTTGCACTCCATCGAGGACGACATCACCAGCCGCTGGAACGCCGACTACGTGGAACGCCACTTGGGCGGCCCCGTGACCAAGATTTTGTTGGACAACTGCTACCACATGATCACCGTCGACCTGCAATACCGCCGGGTGATTGAGTTGAGCGCTGAGTTTGTCGAGCAACACGCCGAGGCTATCCAGGCACCCGTAGACTATCGGCAGCGGGCATAAGCCTAAGGACGCGACGTGATCACCGCCCAAGCCTTTTCAACCATCCGGGCCATCCAGCGCAGTGCCTGGAACGACTGTTTTCCCGGAGCTCTGGAGGATTGGGATTTTTACGTCGCCGTGGAAAACGCCGCCATCGATGAATTCAAATGGCGTTACCTGGCTGTATACGAAGATGAAACGCTGGTGGCCGTCGCCGCCGCGTTCATCACCCATTATCGCCTCGACACCACGGTGTCGGGCGCCGGCAAGCGCTTTACCGAGCGCCTGGAGCGACTGTGGCCGGGTGTTTTGCGTTTGCAGTTGTATGCCATCGGCTCTCCGGTGGCCGAGCGTTGCGATGCGGGAATTGCCAGTAGCGTTCCTGAGGGGCAGCGCCCGCTGTTGATCAAGCACTTGCTTGAGGCTGCACGCCAGGATGCCCACGCATTTGGGATTGGCCTGGTGGCGGTCAAGGACGTGCCGACCAAAGACCCGCACTGGGCGGCGAGCTGCCGCGCTGCGGGATTTCAAACTATGCCCAGCTTGCCCAGCGGTTTGCTGACGGTGCCTTACGGTTCGGTGGACGCCTACCTGGGCTCGTTGTGCAAATCGACCCGCAAGGACCTGCGCCGTAAACTGCGTGCGCCGGGACCGCGCGTGGAGTGGCGGCATAATATCGATGACGTGCTGCCTGAGGTGATGCGCCTATACGAGGCCACGCTCAGCCGCGCCGATTTGCAATTCGAACGCCTGCCGGCCACTTACTTCACCGGCGTCCTCGAACGGCTTGAAGGGCGTGCGGTCTGTGTTTTGTATTGGGTGGACGAGCGTCTGGTGGCGTTCAACCTGATCCTGTTGGACCAGCACCGTTTGATCGACAAGTTTTTCGGGCATGACATGCAATTCAGTCGCGAATACAGCTTGTACTTCAGATACTGGCTGACCAATGTCGGCTATTGTATTGCGCACAATATTCCCGTGTACGAGTGCGGTCAGGACGGGTACGCGAGCAAGCTGCGCCTGGGTTGCGAGTTCCGGGGCAACAGTATGTTCTTCCGTCACCGTAACCGGCTGGTCAATGGCCTGCTCAAACTCGTGAAAATGTACATAAGACCGGATCGTTCCGACCCTGCCATGGCTGCTGCGATAAGCGAAACCTGATGATCACCAAAACCCGCCAGAAAGCCCGCCCCTTTGCCATTTCGCGCTGGAGCGTCCAGCGCAAGCTGGTGCTGGCGTTCTGGCTGGTCAGCGTCATTCCCACCATGATCGCCGCCGAGCTGGCCGCGACCACGCTGTCGCAGATTTTCGACAGCAACGTGCGCATCTGGCTGCAAGAGTCGACCAAGATCGTCAAGGACGAGATTGGCGATATCCTTCATGACAACGCGCGCATGGCCAAGCTGTTCATGCGCTACACCAGCCCGCCTTCGAGCAGGCAGGCTGCCAAGCATGACCGACTCACGGCCGATATCGCCCAGGCCACGGATATAGACGTGGTCTCGCTGATTCGCGTGAGTGACCACAAGATCGTGTTCAGCACGGCGCCTGACGATGTCGTCAAGCAGATCAGCCTGACCAGCAATGCGGTGCTGCAAACCATCCAGGTAGCCGGCGTAAATACGGGCCTGGTGGTCTCGACGTTCGAAAGCAACCAGGAAGGCGTCGACTACGTATTGTTGGTGGCCACTTACCTGGACAGCAGCTTCCTCACCAGCGTGGCCGATGTGCACTCCCTCGACCTGCGCCTGTACCTGGCCAACCCGTCGGGCTTTAACGAAATCTTCTCGACCCAACGGTTCGAAAATCACCCCTCGCGCATCCCCAAGGATGTCGAGACGGCGATGCGCAGCACCAAGCAGCCGAGCGAGCAGTTCACCAACAATTACAGCGGTTTGTACTGGCCGATCTTCAATGACGCCGGCGAACTGCAAGGCGTGATCTTCAGCGGCCTGCTGCGTCACACCAGCCTGGTGGGGCTGGTGAACCAGAGCAACCTGTTCGTGCTGATTTTCCTGCTCAGCTCGGCGCTGTCCCTGGGCGCCGGTGTGCTGGTGTCACGGCGCCTGACCAAGCCGCTGCGCGATTTGTCTCAAGGCGTGGGGGCAGTGATCTCGGGCAATTACGAGCACCGCGTGTTGGTCACCGGCGGCGATGAGCTGGCCCAACTGAGCAGCACCTTCAACCACATGACCGAGCGCCTGGGCGAGTTGCATCACCTTGAAGCCCAGTTGCGCCGCCGCGACCGGCTGCACGCCCTGGGCGAAGTTGCCATGGGCCTGGCCCACGAAATCCGCAACCCGCTGGGCATTATCAAGACCGCCACCCAGTTGTTGCACCGCCGCGCTGACTTGCCGGAAACCGACAAGCGCCACTTGGAATACGTGATCAGCGAGGTCAGCCGCATCAACGACCTGATCACCGAATTCCTCGACTTTGCCAAGCCCAACCCGCCGTTGCGCGTGTTGCAGGCAGTGCGCCCGCTGGTGGAGGAAATACTCGGCTTTTGCGGCCCGGAACTGGCCACCCATAACATCGACGCGCACATCGATGATCAGGCGCCCGGTGCGACGATCTATGCCGATGCCAAGCAGCTCAAGCAGGCGTGCCTCAACCTGATTCTCAACGCCATCGATGCGATGCCCGAAGGCGGGCGCCTGACCCTGGGCATTCGCAGCGTAGGCGGCAACACGGTGATCAGCATCGCCGACACCGGCCAAGGCATCCCGGCGGATATGGTCGAGCGGATCTTCACGCCATTCGTCACCACCAAGGCCTCGGGCACAGGCTTAGGCCTGGCAAAAGTCTATTCGATCATGGAGAGTCACGACGGCAGCATTGAATGTGCCAGTGAGAAAGATGCCGGCGCCACCTTCAGCCTGTACATTCCGGCCCACGGTGAAGACGACGGCGACGATGAGGAAGGTCATGACGCATAACGTATTGGTAGTCGACGACGAGCCCAAGCTCTGCGACTTGCTGTCCTCGGCCTTGAGCCAGAACGGCATTCAGGTATTCACCGCGAGCAACGGCCTGCACGCACTCAAGGTGCTGGAGCAGGAAGACATCGACCTGGTGATCAGTGACTGGCGCATGCCGGGCATGGACGGGCCGGCGCTGTTGGCTGAGATCAAGGTGCGTTTCCCAGAACTGCCGGTGATCGTGATGACCGCCTATAGCACGGTAAAGAACGCGGTGCAGTCGATGCGCAACGGCGCCTATGACTACATCGCCAAGCCGTTCGACATCGACGAGCTGGACATCACAGTGGCCAAGGCCTTGCAGTTTCGCGACATCATGCGCGACAACGCGCGGCTGCGTGCCGAGCTTGACCACCATGCGCAGTTCGACAGCCTGGTGGGCGACAGCCCGGCGTTTCGCCAGGTGCTGCACGCAATCGACTCGGTGCGTGACAGCAACGCGACCATCCTGCTGACTGGCGAAAGCGGCACCGGCAAGGAAATGGTCGCCCGCGCTATCCACAAGCACGGCAGCCGCGCCGACAAGCCGTTCGTGGCGGTTAATTGCGCGGCCATCCCCGACGGCTTACTGGAAAGCGAGATGTTCGGCCATCGCAAAGGCGCGTTCACCGGCGCCGTGGCGGACCGGGTCGGGCGCTTTATGCAGGCCGACAAGGGCACGCTGTTCCTTGATGAAGTGGGGGATATGCCCCTGGCCTTGCAGGCCAAGATTCTGCGCGCCTTGCAGGAGCGGGTGATCGAACCGGTGGGCGACCCGCGTGAGCGTAAGGTGGATGTGCGAGTGATCGCCGCCACCAATAAAAACTTGCTGGACGCGGTGGCCAATAAAGAATTTCGCGAAGACCTGTATTACCGCCTCAACGTGTTCCCGATCCCGCTGCCGGCCCTGCGCGAACGCGCCGAGGACATCGTGCCTCTGGCCCGGCACTTTGCCCAGACCCTGAGCGCCACCGCCGGCAAACGCGTCACTGGCTTCAGCCCTGAGGCGTTGCAGGCCATGGCGGCTTACAGCTGGCCGGGGAACATTCGTGAACTGCAGAACTGTGTGGAGCGCGCGACCATTGTGGCGGCATCGCCTGTGATCGAAGACATTGACCTGCCGGCGTATCTGTTTGCGTCCAGGCCTGCTGGAGATGGCGTTACGGCGCTGCTGGGTGACAACCCGAGCGTGCCTGCGGACCTGGACGCGGCGCTGGCAGAAGTCGAGAAAACCTACATTCTGGCGGCGTTGAATGAGAGCAACGGCGTGCAGGCGGCGGCTGCGGCGAAGATCGGGATTTCCGAGAGGAGCTTTTGGTATCGGTTGAAGAAGTTGGGGATTCAGGTCGACAAGATCGTGCGCTGATTTTCCAGGCGTCCCATCATTGTTCTAAATGTGGGAGCTGGCTTGCCTGCGATAGCCATAGGTTTCTACGCAACTCGGGGTTGGGTAGATATGGGTACATATCCGTTGCTGCGGTAACGGCTACCTAGGGTTCCGCTCTTACAGCGGGTCACTTTTGGAAAAGAGCCCCAAAGTAACCAAAGGGCTCTTGCCCCACCACTCGGTGCCTCGCCTAGGCTCGGCATGCCCTCACTCCGGCTTGAATCCGTGGGCCGCCGCCATGGGCCATCCTTGGCCCATCGCGGCTAACCCGGCGTCCTGCCGGGTTACCCACGGATTCAAGCCTGCGTTCGGCCAGCGTGGTTTAACGGGGCGCCTCAGATCAAGATCAAAAGCAAGAGCACGGCGGCCTAGTAGCCGACCTGAGTGGTAGAAGCAAAAGCAGAGCAAAAGCAGAGCAAAAGCAGAGCACCACCCTATCTAGCTGATGTAATGAGATCCCAATGTGGGAGCGAGTTCGGCTGCCAGCACCGCAGTGCTCTGCTTTTCTGTGGGAGCTGGCTTGCCTGCGATGGCATCAACTCGGTGTACTTGATAGACCGAGGTGTCTGCATCGCAGGCAAGCCAGCTCCCACATTTGATTGAGTTTCAGCCTCCAAGATCAGGTCGGCTGTCAGGCCGCCTCGGCCGTGCTTTTGATCTAACCACTCAGGTCGGCTACTAGGCCGCCGTGCTGTTGATCTTGATCTGCTTTTGATTTTGATCTTAGGCGCCCCGTTAAACCACGCTGGCCGAACGCAGGCTTTGGAGCGGGGGTAAACCGGCAGGACGCCGGGTTAGCCGCGATGGGCCAAGGATGGCCCATGGCGGCGGCCCCCGCTCCAAAGCCGGAGTGAGGGCACACCGAGCCGGAGGCGAGGTGCCGAGTGGTGGGGCAAGAGCGTTTTGCTTACTTTTGCGCTTTTCAAAAGTGAGCCGCTGTAAGAGCGGAACCCATATCAGCCATCACCCAAATAACGGATATGTACCCAGCGACCCCGCGATAACCACATCAGGTATGGAAGCGCACCCACACACTCACCAACACCGTCGCCGCCATCAACCACGCCACCGCCGCCACGGCGAGTGAGGCTTCCAAGCGCATCCGGTCGACCATCACATACAACGTCGCCAAATACACAAAATACGGAATGATCGACCACATCCCAAACACGATGGTGGTCTTCAAATCCTCCACCGAACGGCCCTTGCCGACGATGTAATGCGCAATCAACGCAAAGGTCGGAAACAACGGTACTAACCCTGCGATGTAATAGTTTTTGGTCTTGGCCAACGCCGCCAAGATCAGCACCACTGCCGCGCCAATGGCGGCCTTCAGGAGTAGATCCATCAGTGACTCAACCCATATTTTTTGACCTTGTCGAACAGGGTGGTCTTGGCCATGCCCAGTTCCTGGCTGGCCTGGGTCAGGTTGCCACCGCTGCGTTGCAGGGCATCCACCAGCAGGTTGCGCTCGAAGGCTTCCACGGCTTCAGTAAAGGCCAGGCCATGGTTGACGGTGCCGTTGCCGGTTTTCTTGAAGGCCGGCAAGCCCAAGGCGAAGCGCTCGGCCACGTTGCGCAGTTCACGCACGTTGCCTGGCCAGTCATGGCTCATCAGCGTTGAAACGGTCTGGTTGTCCAGCTCCGGCGCGGTGCGGTCGAAACGCAAAGAGGACTGCTGCAGGAAGTGTTCGAATAATTGCAGGATGTCTTCGCGGCGCTCGCGCAGGGGCGGCAGTTCCAGGGTTACCACGTTGAGGCGGTAGTAAAGGTCGCTGCGAAATTGGCTGGCGCGGCTCAGCTCGTCAAGGTCGGATTTGGTGGCGGCGATCACCCGGCAATCCACCGCCACGCTCTGGTTCGAGCCCAGGCGTTCGAGGGTGCGCTCCTGCAACACCCGCAGCAATTTGATCTGCAGGTTGATCGGCATGCTTTCCACTTCATCGAGAAACAGCGTGCCCTCGTGGGCATGCTCGATTTTGCCGATGCGCCGCTTGCCGGCGCCGGTAAAGGCGTTGGCTTCGTGGCCGAAGATCTCGCTTTCGAATAGGTTCTCCGGCAGGCCGCCGCAGTTCAAGGCGACGAACTGGTGGGAATGGCGCCGGCTGAAGTCATGCAGGCAGCGTGCAACCAATTCCTTGCCGGTGCCGGTTTCGCCTTCGATCAGCACGTTGGCCGATGTGTCGGCGACGTTGGCGATCAGTTCGCGCAGGTTCTGCATGGCCGGGGAGCGGCCGATGATGCGGCCTTCCAAGGAATCGCGTTCGGCCAATTGGCGGCGTAAAGACCACACTTCTCTCGCCAACCCGCGTTGCTCCAGGGCGCGGCGCGCCACGTCGACCAGGCGCTCGGGGGAGAAGGGTTTCTCCATGAAATCGTAGGCACCGTTACGCATGGCGCCGACGGCCATCGAGATATCGCCATGCCCGGTGATCAGCACCACCGGCAGGCTTTTATCCAAGGCCTTGAGGCGTGTCAGCAGTTCCAGGCCATCGATGCCCGGCAGGCGAATATCGCTGATGACGATGCCGGCGAAGTTCTCGCCGATGCGCTTGAGCGCTTCTTCGGCACTGCCCACGCCCACGCTGGGAATGTCTTCCAGCGCCAGCGCCTGTTGGCAGCCGAGCAGCACATGGGGGTCGTCTTCGACGATTAGAACGGTGAGGTCGTCTTTTGCGGCTGTCGTGTCTGTATTCATGTCGACTCAGCTTTTTTGAGCGCCCACCAACGGCAGGCACAAGACAAAGGCAGTACCACCACTGGCTGGGTGTTCCACGGCAAGGTTGCCGCCGGTGGCCGCCGCGAGGCTGGCGGAAAGGGTCAGGCCCAGCCCCAGGCCTTGTTCGCCGGGTTTGGTGGTGAAGAACGGTTCGAATAAATGTTTGCGCGTTTCGGGGTCGATACCATGGCCGTTGTCACGCACGCGCAGGCGGTATTTGCCCTCAAACACGTGGCCATCCAACCACAGTTCGGGCGCAGGTTGGGCCTGCATCGCGTCTAGCGCATTGCCGATCAGGTTGACCAGGATCTGTTCCAGGCGCGTCTGGTCGATCTGCAAGTGGGCGTTGGCGAAGTCGCGGTGCACGGTCAGCGGCAGGCTGTCGAGGCGGGCACTGAGCACCTGGAACGTCGCGTCCACGGCTTTACCGAGGTTGGCTTCGCCCTGGTCATCGCCGCGCCGGGCAAAGGAGCGCAGGCTGGCGGTGATGCGGCCCATGCGGTCGATCAGTTCGTTGATGGTCTTGAGGTTAGCGCTGGCGGTGTCGAGGGCGCCACGTTCGAGGAAGCGTACGGTGTTGCCCGACAGCGTGCGCAGCGCCGCCAGTGGCTGGTTCAATTCATGGGCGATGCTGGTCGACATCTGGCCGATGGCCGCCAGCTTACCGGCCTGCACCAGCTCATCCTGGGCGCGGCGCAGGGTTTCTTCGGCCTGGCGCCGTTCACGGATCTGGCCCTTGAGTCGTTCGTTGCTGGCGCGCAGGTCGCTGGTGCGTTCGGCAATCCTGCGTTCCAGCTGGCTGTTGGCTTCCTGCAAGGCTTCCCGTGCGGCGAGGCGGGTGGCGATGACCTTGCGCCGCTCGTTCCAAGCGATCAGCAAAAACGCGACCAGGCCAAATGCGACGGCCACCAGAATGCCCTGGTTGATCGCCGCTCGGCGCAGGTCATTGAGCGGGGTCAGCAGGGTGAAATTCCACGGTGTGTCGTAGAGCGGGCGGGTTTGTGCGAGGTAGCTGACCTCGTGCTCATCGTTGACCACTTCACTGTTGGCCAGGAAGGTCAGCTTCTCGGTGCCTTCATTCAGACGTTCACGGGCCAGGGGCTCCAGCTCGTTCAGCGTCGCCCAGTAATATTGCAGGCTGTGGGCCAGGCGTTCCTTGGTGTCATCGCTCAGTGGGCGTACGGCCTTGAGCCGGCGCGCCGGGTCGCTGGAGAGGATGATGATGCCGTTCTCGTCGCTCACAAAGGCTTCGAGGCGCGCACGCTGCCAGCGTTCCTCAAGGGCTTCGAGGCGCACCTTGACCACGGCAACGCCGATGATCTTGCCGTGTTCTTCCAGGCCGTGGGCCAGGTAGTAGCCGGGTTCGCCGTTGGTGCTGCCGATGCCATAGAAGCGCCCCGGCTGGCCGCGTACGGCATTTTGGAAATAGGCGCGGAAGGACAGGTCTTCACCCTGGTAACTGTCGGCATCGCGCCAGTTACTGGTGGCCAGCACCCGGCCGGTGGTGTCCATCACATAGATAGCCCGGCTGCGACTGCGTCGGTTCAGGCCTTCGAGGTAACCGTTGACGGTTTTGCGGGTTTCCTGGCTCGGGTCGGCCAGCAGCGTGGAGACGCTAGACTCCAATTCCAGGAGGCTGGGCAGGTAGGTGTATTTGCTCAGTTCGCTTTCGACGGTGCGCGCGTGCAGCTCCAACTGGCGTTCGCCGTTGTCGCTGAGGGTGCGGATGCCATAGTACTCACTGACCCAGAAGCCGATATAACCCAAGCCGATCATCAGGGCGATGATCAACGGCGGCAGGAACAGTTGACGAATCAGACGAGGTTTCACGGCAAGTGATGGCGGTGCGGCGCGAAATTGGTTGGGGTCGCATTTCATCACAGATGCCTTGGGTCAACCAGAGCTTGCCAGCCCTGGCACGGACCTGTTTGTGTGGGAGCCTGGCTTTTGTGGGAGCCGGGCTTGCCCGCGATGCAGACGCCACGGTATCACAGGGGCACCGAGGTGATGCCATCGCAGGCAAGCCAGCTCCCACACAGGCCCGCTCCCATATGGGCGCGGTTTCCACAGTGGAAGCTATATAGGGCTTAGTGCTGCAGGATTTTCTCAAGGAAGTGCTGCGCGCGTTCGGAGCGGGCGCTGATGTCGCCGAAGAACTCCTCTTTCGGGCAGTCTTCGATGATCTTGCCGGCGTCCATGAAGATCACGCGGTCGGCCACTTTGCGGGCGAAGCCCATTTCGTGGGTCACGCACATCATGGTCATGCCTTCCTGGGCCAGTTGCACCATCACGTCGAGCACTTCGTTGACCATTTCCGGGTCGAGCGCCGAGGTCGGTTCGTCGAACAGCATGACGATCGGGTCCATGGCCAGGGCGCGGGCAATCGCCACCCGTTGTTGCTGGCCGCCGGACAGCTGGCCCGGGTGCTTGTGGGCATGCGCCGACAGGCCCACGCGCTCAAGCAGTTGCAGGCCTTTCTTGGTGGCTTCTTCCTTGCTGCGGCCGAGCACCTTGATCTGCGCGATGGTCAGGTTTTCGGTGATAGTCAGGTGCGGAAACAGTTCGAAGTGCTGGAACACCATGCCCACGCGCGAGCGCAGTTTCGGCAGGTTGGTCTTCGGGTCGGCGATGGACGTGCCATCCACCACCACGTCGCCTTTCTGGAACGGTTCCAGCGCGTTGACGCACTTGATCAAGGTGGATTTACCCGAGCCAGACGGCCCGCACACCACGATCACTTCGCCTTTTTTAACCTCGGTGCTGCAATCGGTCAGCACCTGGAAGTCGCCATACCACTTGTTGATATTCTTGATAGAGATCATACGGCAAACCTTTTTTGCATACGCTTGACCAGCAGCGAGGCGGAAAAGCTGATGATGAAGTAGACGACACCGGCGAAGATCAGGAACTCATTGGAGCGGCCAATGATGTCGCCGTTGGAGCGGGCGGAGTTGAGGAAGTCCACGAGGCCCACGGTGTAAACCAGCGAGGTGTCCTGGAACAGGATGATCGACTGTTGCAGCAGCAACGGGGTCATCTTGCGGAACGCCTGGGGCAGGATGATCAGACGCATGGTCTGGCCATAGGTCATGCCCATCGCTTGTGCGGCGGCCATCTGGCCCTTGGGGATCGACTGCACGCCGGCCCGCACGATCTCACAGAAGTACGCGGCTTCGAACATCATGAAGGCCACGACGCAGGATGCGAACGCACCGATCGGAGTGTCTTCGCCGGTGATCCAGCGCAGCACAAACGGCACTGCCAGGTAGAACCAGGTGATCACCAACAGCAGCGGGATCGAACGGAAGTAGTTCACATAAGCGCCGGCCAGGCGCGACATGAGTTTGCTGGACGACAGGCGCATCAGCGCGAGGATCGTACCCAGCGCGATGCCGCCGACCACGCCCATGACCATCAACTGCAAGGTCATGACCATGCCGTTCCACAGGCCGGGAATGGCGGGGATGATACCGCTGAAATCGAGTTCCATTATTTACCCCCCACAGAGATCAGGCCGGGCACGGCAACTTTCTTCTCGACCACGCGCATCAGCAACATCAGGCTCATGTTCAGGGTGAAATAGATCAGTGTGGCCAGGGTGAAGGCTTCAAACAGGTTGGCCGAGAACTCGGCGGTCTGTTTGGTTTGCGCCAGCAACTCCATCAAGCCGATCAAGGACGCCACGGAGGAGTTCTTGAACACGTTGAGGAATTCCGAGGTAAGCGGCGGAATAATGATGCGGTAGGCCTGGGGCAGCAGCACATTCCAGTAGATCTGCGGCAGCTTGAAACCCATGGCGCGTGCCGCCGATTCCTGGCCACGTGGCAGCGCCTGGATACCGGTACGCACTTGTTCGCACACACGGGCGGCGGTGAACAGGCCCAGGCACACGACAACGCTCAGGTAGGCCGAAGTGGTGGGGTTGAGGTCTTGTTTGTACCAGTCCTGCAGGTTTTGCGGCAGCAGATCGGGTATCAGGAAGTACCAGATAAACAGCTGAACCAGCAGCGGCACGTTACGAAACAGTTCCACATAGCAGGTCGCGATGCCCGATACGATGCGGTTTGGCACGGTGCGCATGACGCCCAGAATGGACCCCAGCAACAAGGCGATAATCCATGCCACGACAGCGATGGCAATGGTCCAGCCCAAACCGGCGATGTACCAGTCGAGATAAGTCTCGCTGCCCACGCCAGTGGACTTGAAGAACACGCCCCAGTCCCAGTTGTAATTCATTAGGGTCTCCCCTCAAGATCGATCAATGTACAAGCACCTGCCTGGGGAGATCCTTTCCCGCCTGGCGTTGAACGCCGGGCACACGCGATCGGCTCGAAAACCGCCAGGTCGAGTGTTCCAAAATTAAAGCCAGCAGGTAGTAACAGACGCCTGAGGGAGGGTTGGCTCCCTCAGGACATAAGCTTAGTCAGGTATCAGATTTTTACATCAGGCGCTGGTTTGTCGCTTGGGTTAGCGATCAGCTCCTTAACCTTTTCGCTCATCGGGAAGTTCAGGTTCAGGCCTTTTGGTGGAATCGGGCTCTCAAACCATTTGCTGTAGATCTTGTTGATCTCGCCGGACTTGTACAGGGCGACGATGGCGTCATCCACGGCTTTCTTGAAGTCTGGGTCGCCTTTGCGAACCATGCATGCGTAGGCTTCGAAGGACTGTGGAGTACCGGTGATGACCCAGTCGTCCGGCTTCTTGGCCTTGGCTTCTTCACCGGCCAGCAGGGCGTCGTCCATCATGAAGGCGACGGCGCGGCCGCTTTCCAGCATCTGGAAGGATTCGCCGTGGTCTTTGGCGGAGATGACGTTCATGCCCATCTGCTTGTCGGCGTTCATCGCTTTGATGATGCGCTCGGACGTGGTGCCGGCGGTGGTCACGACGTTTTTGCCTTTCAGGTCGGCGAAGTCAGCGTAGGACGGCTTGCCATCCTTGTCTTTCTTGACCAGCAGACGGGTGCCGATTTCGAAGATGTTGACGGTGAAATCAACTTGCTGGGCGCGTTCGGCGTTGTTGGTGGTGGAGCCGCACTCGAGGTCCGCGGTGCCGTTCTGGATCAGCGGGATACGGGTTTGCGAGGTGACCAGGTTGTACTTGGTCTTCAGGTCGGGTTTGTTCAGGTCTTTTTTCAGGGCTTCAATGACAGCCAACTGAACGTCGTGGGAGTAGCCCACGGGTTTGCCCGAGGCATCCGCGATGTAGGAAAACGGAATGGAGCTGTCGCGGTGAGCGAGAGTGATGGTGCCGGAGTCGTTGATTTTCTTCAGTGTGCCGGTGAGTTCGGCGGCGAAAACTGGAGTGCTGATCAGAGCAGCAGCGATAGCTGCGCCCAAGATATGGGGAACGATGCGCATCAATACTTCCTCGACATTTGTTTTTTTTATGAAGCCGGCTAAACGGCTCTCTTTTGTACAGCGAATGCCCGTGACGGCTCCTGAAGCGTCGCAAGCAATCGTCAGGGAGTGTAGAGCATGAGTCGTGCCATACCTGAAATAAAAGGTTATCTATTTGATTTATAAAGAGATTAACTTTTTGTTGTGGAGGAGTTGTGACTAGAGGATCCGGCAAACCGAATAGGGCGGGGTATGCCGTTCGGAAAACCGAATAGCGGGAGCGCTATAAAAAAAGCCCCTGAACCTTACGGTGCAGGGGCTTTTTGTGAGGCTTGACTGTCAGGCCGCTTCAATCTTTGCGCGGTTCTGCTCAACCTTGGACAGGTAACGCTGCACGTTGTCCTGTTCCTCTGGGGTGGTGAACAGGCCAAGTTTGGTACGGCGCCACAGCACGTCCTGCGGTTGCGTCGCCCACTCTTCGGCACACAGGTAATCGACTTCGCGGGTGTACAGGCCGCCACCGAGGTGGTCGCCCAAATCAGCCAGCGATTGCACGCCTTCCAGCAGGCGCCAGGTGCGGCTGCCGTAGGTGGTGGACCAGCGGCGGGCGATCTCGCTTGGCACCCAGTCGAACTTGGCGCGGATGGCTTCGGCCAATGCTTCTGGCGTGGTCATGTTTTCACCGCCAGGCAGGCTGGCTTTTGCCGTCCAGCTTGGGCGCATCTGCGTGAAGTACGGTGCCAGTTGGGCCATCGCCGACTCGGCGAGTTTGCGGTAGGTGGTCAGCTTGCCGCCGAACACCGACAGGATTGGCGCCTCGCCCGTGCCACCCGACAGCGACAGGGTGTAATCGCGAGTGATGGCCGACGGGTTGTCCGATTCGTCGTTGCACAGTGGGCGCACGCCGGAATAGGTGTGGACGATGTCGTCACGGCTCAGTTGCTTCTTGAAGTGGGCATTGACCACTTGGAGCATGTAGTCGGTTTCACCCTGGGTAATCGCCACTTTGGCCGGGTCGCCGGTGTACTCGCGGTCGGTGGTGCCGATGATGGTCAGGTGGTTCAGGTACGGAATGGTGAAGACGATGCGCTGGTCTTCGTTCTGCAGGATGTGCGCGTGGGCGCCTTCGTACAGTTTCGGCACGATCAGGTGGCTGCCCTGGATCAGGCGGATGCCGTAAGGCGAATCCAGCTTCAGGTCTTCCTTGATGAACTTGGCGACCCATGGGCCGGCCGCGTTCACCAGTGCCCGGGCGCGGATCGAGAACAGACTGCCATCGGCGCGTTCCATGTTCATTTCCCACATGCCGTTGCTGCGGTGCGCGCTCACGCAACGGGTCTGGGTGTGGATATGCGCGCCTTTTTCGCGGGCGGCCATGGCGTTGAGTACCACCAGGCGGGCGTCGTCGACCCAGCAGTCGGAGTATTCGAAGCCTTTGGTGATTTCGCTTTTCAGCGGGCTGTCGGGGCCGAACTTGAGGCTTTTGGAGCCGGCGAGTTTTTCGCGCTTGCCCAAGTGGTCATACAGGAACAGGCCGGCGCGGATCATCCACGCCGGGCGCAGGTGCGGGCGGTGTGGCAACACGAAGCGCATCTGCTTGACGATGTGCGGGGCCTTGGCCAGCAGCACTTCACGTTCGGCCAGGGCTTCGCGCACCAGGCGGAATTCGTAATGTTCGAGGTAACGCAGGCCGCCGTGGATCAGCTTGCTGCTGGCGGAAGAGGTGTGGCTGGCCAGATCGTCCTTTTCGCAAAGGAATACCGACAAACCGCGCCCGGCTGCGTCTGCTGCAATGCCGACGCCATTGATCCCGCCACCGATTACGGCAACGTCATAGACTTCGGCAAGCGGTGGGGCAGGCAAGGTGGAAGGGTTCATCGGCAGGCCTCGCGAATTTTTCGTCTTGGAATTCGAACATTAATGTTCATTTGCGAAAATGGTAGCTGATAAACGCGCGCACAGCCACCCGACTTCGATTGAAAAAACTCATCGAAGGGCGGGAAAAGGAAAATTTGTGAACATGAGCCTGGGGAAGGCGCTAGAAATGTGGTGTCGGGTCCATCGCCATCGCGGGCAAGCCCGGCTCCCACAGTTGAAACCATTCCAATGTGGGAACTCGGTAAAATGTGGGAGCGGGCTTGCCCGCGATGGCGGCGGAGCAGGCGCTAAACTACTTCCAGCCTGACCTTATGCTCATTCAACAACTGCACCAGCGCCGGCACCGGCTGCTGATCCGTCACTAAACAGTCCACCAGACTGATCGGCCCCAAGCGAATCATGGCATTGCGCCCGAATTTGCTTGAGTCCGCCGCCAGGATCACTTTGCGCGCATTGGCAATAATCGCCTGGGAAACCCGCACTTCCTGATAATCAAAGTCGAGCAAACTGCCGTCTTCATCGATACCGCTGATGCCCACCAGCGCAAAGTCGACCTTGAACTGGTTGATAAAGTCGACACTCGCCTGGCCGACCACACCGCCATCACGGCGCACGTTACCGCCGGTCAACAGCACATCGAAGTCGTCCTTGGCACTGAGCATGGTGGCGACGTTGAGGTTGTTGGTGATGATTTTCAGGTGATTGTGGTTCAGCAGCGCGCGCGCGATGGACTCAGTGGTGGTGCCGATATTGATAAACAGCGAGGCGTGATCAGGGATTTGCGCGGCAATGGCTTCGCCGATGCGTTGTTTCTCATCGCGCATCTGGTCGGCACGCATGGCGTACGCGGTGTTCTCGACACTGGAGTCATAGGCCGCGCCGCCGTGGTAGCGGCGCAGCAGATTGGCGTCCGCCAGCTGATTGATATCGCGGCGGATGGTTTGCGGGGTGACAACGAATAGCTGCGCCATCTCCTCGATACTGACGTAGCCGCGTTCGCGGACCAGTTCGAGGATTTGTTGCTGGCGGGGAGGCAGATTCATGGGGCGTCCTTTGGGCTGCCGTACAAAAGTGGCCCATGATGACGCAGCAAGCGGCTCCCCGCCAGTTACAACCCTATGTGGGTCCGGCGCTTGGCTTATTCAGCGCCTTCGTGCGGTTCCCAATCGCGGGTGCGGCTCACCGCTTTCTGCCAGCCGGCATAGAGTTTCTCTTTGGTGGCTTCATCCAGCGTAGGTTCGAATTCGCGCTCGATCACCGCCTTGCCGCGCAATTCGTCCAGGCTGCCCCAGAAACCACAGGCCAGGCCTGCCAGGTAAGCCGCGCCGAGTGCGGTGGTCTCGCGCATTTGCGGGCGCTCGACCTGGGTGCCGAGGATGTCGGCCTGGAACTGCATCAGGAAGTTGTTGGCGACCGCGCCGCCGTCCACGCGCAGGGCTTTGAGGCGTTCGCCCGAGTCCTGTTGCATGGCGTCCAATACGTCGCGAGTCTGGAAGGCAATCGACTCCAGGGCTGCACGAATAATGTGATCCACTCGTACGCCACGGGTCAGGCCGAACAGCGCGCCACGGGCATACGGGTCCCAATACGGAGCGCCCAGGCCGGTGAAGGCGGGCACCAGGTACACACCGTTGCTGTCCTTGACCTTGCCGGCGAAGTATTCAGTGTCGGTGGCGTCGGCGATGATCTTCAGCTCGTCACGCAGCCACTGCACAGTGGAGCCACCGTTGAACACGGCGCCTTCCAGGGCGTAGGCCACTTCGCCGCGTGGGCCGCAAGCGATGGTCGTCAGCATGCCGTGTTTGGATTTGACCGCTTTGTCGCCGGTGTTCATCAGCAGGAAGCAGCCGGTGCCGTAAGTGTTCTTGGCCTGACCGGCTTCTACGCACATTTGGCCGAACAGCGCCGCTTGCTGGTCACCGGCGATGCCGCCGATAGCGATGCCGCTTTTGGTGCGGCCGTAGATTTCCGAGGAGGACTTCACTTCTGGCAGCATTTCGCGCGGTACGTCGAGAATCTCCAGCATCTTCGCATCCCACTCCAGCGTGTGGATGTTGAAGAGCATGGTGCGCGAGGCATTGGTGTAGTCGGTGACGTGGGTTTTGCCGCCGGTAAATTTCCAGATCAGCCAGCTGTCGATGGTGCCGAACAGCAGCTCGCCATTGCGTGCACGCTCGCGGCTGCCTTCGACGTTGTCGAGGATCCACTTGAGCTTGGTGCCAGAGAAGTACGGGTCGGTGACCAGGCCGGTGGTGTCGTTGATGTATTGCTCGTGGCCGTCGCGCTTGAGCTGCTGGCAGATCTCGGTGCTGCGGCGGCACTGCCAGACGATCGCGTTGTAGATCGGGCGGCCGGTGATTTTGTCCCAAACCACGGTGGTTTCACGCTGGTTGGTGATACCGATGGCGGCGACCTGGTCATGGTGCAGGCCGGCTTGTGCCAGAGCCTCGACCATCACCGCGCTCTGGGTGGCGAAAATTTCCATCGGGTCATGTTCGACCCAGCCGGCTTGCGGGTAATGCTGGGTGAATTCGCGCTGCGCGGTGCAGACCACGTTGGCGTCACGGTCAAAAATGATCGCCCGCGAACTGGTGGTGCCCTGATCAAGGGCAATGATGTAGTTCTTATTCTGAATGTCGGTCATGTCGATTGCCTTAGACGAAAAATAAGGAAGTAAGGAATCAGCCTGGGCCGCAAAGGGGCAGTGCGGACCAGGCCGGCGCTATCAGGAAATACGCGTCTTGCCGTTGACAGCCGTGTCAGGTGTTTCATCTATAGCAGGTGCGGCGCTCGGAAGATGACGGGCAATCAGCCCGCGATAGGCCGCGGCACCAAGGCACGCACCGACAATCGGCGCGAAAATCGGAATCAGGAAGTAAGGAATATCGCGACCGCCGGTAAAGGCCATTTCACCCCAGCCAGCGAAAAAGGTCATCAGCTTGGGTCCAAAATCCCGTGCCGGGTTCATCGCAAAGCCGGTCAGCGGGCCCATGGCGCTGCCGATCACGGCGATCAACAGGCCAATCAGCAGCGGGGCCAACGGGCCGCGTGGCAGGCCATTGTTATCGTCGGTGAGGGCCATGATCACGCCCATCAAGATGGCGGTGATGACCATTTCCACCAAGAACGCCTGGGCTGTGCTCAGCAGGGCATGGGGGTAGGTGGAGAACACCGACGCTAACTCCAGGCTGGCCTGGGAGCCGCGCACCATATGGTGGGTTTGTTCGTAATCGAAAAAGAGGTTGCTGTACAGCGTGTACACCAGCGCGGCGGAGCAGAAGGCGCCGGCGACTTGGGCGAGGATATAGAACGGCAGTTTGCGCTTGTCGAAATCGGCAAAGATGCACAGGGCGATACTCACCGCCGGGTTGAGGTGAGCCCCGGAAATACCGGCGCTCAGGTAGATCGCCATGCTCACGCCGATCCCCCAGATGATACTGATTTCCCACAGCCCAAAGCTGGCACCCGCGACCTTGAGCGCAGCGACACATCCTGTACCGAAGAAGATCAGAAGCGCAGTCCCCAGGAATTCGGCCATGCATTGGCTCGAGAGTGAAGGCTGTTGAAGAGCAGTTGTCATGGAAAACCTCGATTGTTGTTCTTGTTTGGCGCGCAGCCTCAACGGGCTGTTGCGCGATTTTCACCGTGGCGTGGATCCCCATCCAAGACACGGCTTACTGCTGGAGTACCGCAGGTGCTATTCCTACAGTATTCGGAAACGAAAAAATATAGACAAGAATGACGGCTGTCAAAGGTCGAAAGTGAACCGGCGGTCATTTTCAAACTATTAGTCTCATGAATGATCACGCTTGCCTCAACCTGCACGCATTGCGCGAGGCGCGCACTAGAGCGTTTTGCTTGGGCTTGGCCTAGAATTGGTCCTCTGTTTGCCACGCCCGGAGTAGCCATGACCCCCGCACTGGACCTGTTGAAAAAAGTTCGCGCCGAACATCATATCCACAGTTACGAACATGACCCCAAGGCGGCGTCCTATGGCTTGGAGGCCGCGGAAAAGTTGGGGCTCGACCCGGCGCAGGTGTTCAAGACCTTGCTGGTCAGCAGTGAGAAGGGCGAATTGTTGGTGGCAGTGGTGCCGGTCGTCGGAAGTCTGGATTTAAAAGCGCTGGCCCATGCGGCCGGGGTGAAAAAAGTCGAGATGGCTGATCCCGCAGCGGCGCAGCGCTCCACTGGTTACCTGTTGGGCGGTATCAGCCCGCTGGGGCAGAAGAAGCGTTTGCGCACGTTTATCGACGAGACGGCGCAACCGTTCGCGACCATTTTTGTGAGTGCCGGGAGGAGGGGGTTGGAAGTTGAACTGCCGGCGGCGGTGCTGGCTGAGCATACGCAGGCTAAATTTGCGCCGATTGGTCGGGTGTGAAACTCGCATTTTGAATGCGACGAGATCTAATGTGGGAGCTGGCTTGCCTGCGATGGCATCACCTGGTTATGCCTGATACACCGAGGTGCCTGCATCGCAGGCAAGCCAGCTCCCACAGAAAAACAGAGCGCCACGGTGCTGGCAGCTAAACTCGGTCAATATTGTGGGAGCGGGCTTGCTCGCGAAGGCGGTGGGGCAGTTACACATGAGCTGGCTGACCCGCATTCGCGAGCAAGCCCGCTCCCACATTTTGATCTGGTTTCGTCAGTGACTCAGCTAGCGGGGCTGTAACGGCGTACGCCGGAGTCGGATTTAGAAACCTGCGCCGCAACGCTGCCCGAGGCCTGAAACAACACCAAGTGTTCAGCCGCCACACGAATCCCCACATCGGCACCGACCTGATGATCAGCATGGCTGGGGAAAATCGACTCCAGCTGTGCACCGGTCGGCAGTTGCAGGCGGTACAAGGTCGAGGCACCGAGGAAGGTCTTGCCGACGATCCGCGCTTTCAGTGCGCTGTCCGGCGCATACACGATGTCATCCGGGCGCAGCAGCACATCCACCGCGCCACCGGTGGGCCAGGTGTAGGCACGATTGCCGCGCAGGTCGCCCAGTTCGGTGCTGACCGACTCCGGCGAACTCAGTTGGCCACGGATGAAATAACCCTGGCCGATAAAGCTGGCGACGTACGGCGTTTGCGGTTCGTGATAGAGGTTGTAGGGCGTGTCCCATTGCTCAAGACGGCCTTCTTTGAACACCCCTACGTGGTCACTCACAGCGAAGGCTTCTTCCTGGTCGTGGGTGACCAGAATCGCACTGGTGCCGCGCGCCTTGAGAATGTCGCGCACCTCGTGGCTGAGTTTGCGGCGCAGTTCACCGTCGAGGTTGGAGAACGGCTCATCCAGCAACAACAGTTGCGGTTCCGGCGCCAGGGCGCGGGCGAGGGCGACGCGTTGTTGCTGACCACCGGAAAGCTCGTGGGGGAAACGCTTGCCCAGGTTCTTCAGGTTGACCAGCTCCAGCAATTCGGCGACCACGCGGTCTTTTTGCGGGTGCTTGCGAATGCCGAAAGCGATGTTGTCGGCCACGCTCAGGTGTGGGAACAGCGCGTAGTCCTGGAATACCATGCCGATCCGGCGTTTCTCCGGCGCGAGCGTGAACCCAGCGCTGGAGATCACTTCCCCGGCCAGGCTGATTTCACCTTCGTGCACCGGTTCAAACCCGGCAATCGCGCGCAAAGTGGTGGTTTTACCGCAACCTGAGGAGCCGAGCAGGCAGCCGATGTCGCCAGCGTTGAGGTGCAGGTTGAGGTTCTGCACCACGCGTTGATCTTGATAGCCGCATGCCAGATTGCGCAGGTTCAGCAGTAATGGCTGGCTCATGCGTGGTGGTAAGACGGCGGGACGAGGAATTCGAGCAGTGCCTTTTGCGCGTGCAGGCGGTTTTCGGCTTGGTCCCAGGCCACCGAGCGCTCATCGTCGAGCAGGTCTAGGCTGATTTCCTCGCCACGGTGGGCAGGCAGGCAGTGCATGAACAGCACGTCCGGCGCGGCCAGGTCGAGCAGGGTGCGGGTCACTTGGAATGGCGCGAACAAGGCCAGGCGCTTGGCGGTTTCTTCTTCCTGGCCCATGGAGGTCCAGACGTCGGTGCTCACCAGGTGCGCGCCGACCACCGCGTCACGCGGGTCGCGCACCACGGTGACTCGGTCGCCGGCCTGTTCCAGGAAGCGCGCATCAGGCTCGTAGCCTTTCGGGCACGCAACGCGCAGGTGGAAGTCGAACTGGATCGCCGCTTCTATATAGCTGTTGCACATGTTGTTGCCGTCGCCGATCCAGGCCACGGTCTTGCCTTGGATCGAGCCACGGTGCTCAAGAAAGGTTTGCATGTCGGCCAGCAACTGGCAGGGGTGCAGGTCATCGGACAGGCCGTTGATCACCGGAACCCGGGAGTTCTCGGAAAATTCGGTCACGGTGCTGTGGGCAAAGGTACGGATCATGACCGCATCGAGCATGCGCGACATTACGCGGGCGCTGTCTGCGATCGGCTCGCCACGGCCCAGTTGGGTGTCGCGCGAGGACAGGAAGATGGCTTGGCCACCCAGCTGGATCATGCCGGCTTCGAACGACACGCGGGTGCGCGTCGACGACTTCTCGAAAATCATCCCGAGTACACGGTTTTTCAAAGGCTCAAACAGTACGCCGCGGTTACGCAGGTCTTTAAGCTCAATGCCTCGACGAATCACGCTGACCAGCTCTTCGGGCGTGCAATCCATCAGGGAGAGAAAGTGCCTTGCGCTCATCATTAACTACCTTTTTGCAACAGACCGCAGATACTCAAAGCCTTGTTTATTGTGACAACGGGCGAGACCTGCGGCGAAAGCCGCACGGGGCGACGAAATAGGGGAAGGCGCGATCTTATAATTAAATGTCGCGTCTTACCAATAGGGCTACGGTTTTTAAGGGTGTTCATGCAGGGCGCGAGAGCGCTTTTGAAGACTGATTCCTGACAGCAGCGGCCCATTTGTACACTGGCGCCGAGACCTTTTGCAATCTGTGGAGGCGGGCTCAGGCCAGGCTACGTCGGTTTCAGCGGCTGTTCGAAGGTTTCTGAAACATTTGCTCACGCTTAGCCATGTCCTGGCCTGATGCTTGTCGATTCACAGCACTGACGTTGCTGGCACCCGCTTCGGTCGCGGCCCATAGTGATGCCAAAGCCCAATAAAGAGACTGGCCATGACCAAGACTCTCCACCACCGTGCCTGCCATCTGTGTGAAGCCATCTGCGGCCTGACCCTGGAAACCACCCAGGCCGACGACGGCAGCCTGGCGATCACCTCGATCAAGGGCGACCCATTGGATACCTTCAGCCGTGGGCACATCTGCCCCAAGGCCGTGGCGCTGCAGGATATCCAGAATGACCCGGACCGCCTGCACCAGCCCATGTTGCGGGTGGGCAGTGAATGGCAGCCGATCCCGTGGGATGAGGCTTTCACGCTGGTCGCCGAGCGGCTGGCGGGCATTCAGGCGCGTCATGGGCAGAATTCGGTGGCGGTGTACCAAGGCAATCCCAGTGTGCACAACTATGGGCTGATGACCCACAGCAATTACTTCCTTGGCCAGCTCAAGACACGCAATCGGTTTTCGGCGACCTCGGTGGACCAGTTGCCCCATCACCTCACCAGCCACTTGATGTACGGCCACGGCCTGTTGCTGCCGATCCCGGATATCGATCACACCGACTTCATGCTGATCCTGGGCGGCAACCCGCTGGCGTCCAACGGCAGCATCATGACCGTGCCCGATGTGGAGAAGCGCCTCAAGGCCATCCAGGCGCGGGGCGGCAAAGTGGTGGTGGTCGATCCACGGCGCAGCGAAACGGCGGCGATAGCTGATCAGCATCTGTTCGTGCGGCCCGGTGGCGATGCGGCGCTGCTGTTCGGGCTGCTCAACACCTTGTTTACCGAGAACCTGACGCGTGAGAGCCATTTGCCGGTTGAAGGCCTTGAGGACGTGCGCCGCGCGATCGCCGGGTTCACCGCCGAGGCCATGAGCCGCCAATGTGCAGTGCCTGCCGAGCAGATCCGCCAGTTGGCGCGGGACTTTGCTGCGGCGGACAAGGCCGTGTGTTACGGGCGCATGGGCGTATCGACCCAGGCGTTTGGCACCTTGTGTCATTGGCTGGTGCAACTGATCAACCTGGTGACGGGTAACCTCGACCGAGTGGGCGGTGCACTGTGCACCAGCCCGGCGGTGGATCTGGTGGCCTCCACCGGAGGCGGGCATTTCAATCGCTGGCAGAGTCGTGTGTCCGGGCGCCCGGAATATGGCGGCGAGTTGCCGGTGTCAGCCTTGGCGGAAGAAATGCTCACCGAAGGCGAAGGGCAGATCCGCGCCTTGGTGACTGTGGCCGGCAACCCGGTGTTGTCGACGCCTAATGGTCGGCAGTTGGAACAAGCCTTGGACGGATTGGAGTTCATGGTCAGCATCGACCTCTATATCAACGAGACCACGCGCTACGCCGACCTGATCCTGCCGTCCACGTCGGCGCTGGAAAACGACCACTACGACACCACCTACAATATGTTCGCCGTGCGTAACGTCACCCGCTTCAACCGCGCGATCCTGCCTAAGCCTGCGGGCGCGCTGCACGACTGGGAGATCTTTGTCGGCCTGGCCAAGGCCTTTGCGGCGCAGACGGGCGTAGCGCTTAAACCGACCATGGCACCGGCGCAGATGATCGACTTCGGGTTGCGCGCGGGGGCTTACGGTGATGCCTCTGATCACAAATTGTCGGTGGCAATGCTGGCGGATCATCCCCATGGCGTGGACTTGGGCCCGCTTAAGCCCAACCTTGCCGCGCGCATGAAAACCGTCAGCGGCCAGGTGCAGGCGGCGCCGGCAGTCATACTCGCTGACTTGGCGCGCTTCGCCTCGCAACCTGGGCCGGAGGTGGATGAGCTGCTGCTGATCGGCCGCCGCCATGTGCGCAGCAACAACTCGTGGATGCATAACTATCACCGCCTGGTGAAGGGCAAGCCGCGCCATCAGCTGCATATGCACCCCGATGACCTGGCCAGCCGGCAGTTGAGTGATGGGCAGCGCGTGCGCGTGAGCTCGCGCATCGGCATGATCGAAGTGGAAGTGGTGGCCAGCCTGGACATGATGCGCGGCGTGGTCAGCCTGCCTCATGGCTGGGGCCACGGGCGCCCGGGCGTGCAGATGACGATTGCCAGCGGGCAGCCGGGGGCGAGTGCCAATGACCTCACCGACGAGCGGCAGTTGGACGAGTTATCCGGCAACGCCGCGTTGAACGGCGTGCCGGTGCAGGTAGCCGCTGCCTAAGGAGCCCGACCACCGGGCTGGAATTTTGCGTTACAATGCGCCACCGTGCCGACCTGTGAGTCGCAAAGTTCCAGCCGAGGTGTTCCATGGATATCATCGAAACGATCAAAGAGCAGATTGCCAACAACACCATTCTGCTTTACATGAAGGGCGCGCCAAACGCTCCTCAGTGCGGTTTCTCCGCGAAGGCTTCCCAGGCCATCATGGCGTGTGGCGAGAAGTTCGCTTACGTGGATATCCTGCAAAACCCTGAAATCCGCGCCAACCTGCCGAAGTACGCCAACTGGCCAACCTTCCCACAACTGTGGGTAGCGGGTGAGCTGGTCGGCGGCAGCGACATCATCACTGAGATGGCTGCGGATGGTTCGTTGCAAGCGTTGATCAAAGAAGCAGCGGTAAACGCGGCAGCTAAGACTGACGCTTGATCCTGTATAGAGTCGGCCTGCAATAAAAAGCCCCGCTTCTCGAAAGAGAGCGGGGCTTTTTTGTACCCGGTAGAACTACGGGTTATTCACCCATCTGCGATTGCAGGTAGTTTTCCAGGCTGACTTTGTCGATCAGGCCCAGCTGGGTTTCCAGCCAGTCGATGTGTTCTTCTTGGTCTTCCAGGATATCTTCGAGCAGTTCACGGCTGCCGAAGTCGCCCTTGGTTTCGCAGTGAGCAATGGCGGCCTTGAGGTCGCTGTGGCTCTTCTGTTCGAACTTCAGGTCGCTGCTGATCATTTCCTGGGTGTGCTCGCCGATGTTCAGCTTGCCCAGGTCCTGCACGTTCGGCAGGCCTTCCAGGAACAGGATGCGCTTGATCAGCGCGTCTGCGTCCTTCATCGCCTTGATCGATTCTTTGTACTCACGCTTACCGAGCTTTTCCAGGCCCCAATCGTCATACATGCGTGCATGCAGAAAGTACTGATTGATCGCGACCAGTTCATTGGCAAGGATTTTGTTGAGTTGCTGGATGACTGAGATGTCGCCTTTCATGACTGGGGTCCTGCCCTGTAATAGCTGTGTATAGGGCGGAGTTTGAGCGGCGAAAACGCTAGTGTCAAACCTAAGTTATTGAATAATAAATGAAAATTAATCGGAATAAGAATGTTTGTGTTCCGCGTCTTGGCGCTAACTAATTGAATTGCAGGCATAAAAAAACCGGACGCTAAGTCCGGTTCTTCAAAACACGCCTATTTAAGCGTGCGTAAATTCTGCTGAGTAGGGGAGCGCGGCCTGGGCTGTTTGCAGCTGCGTCAGGGTTTCCCGTACCACTTGCTTGGCGAGGCAAGCACATTTACCACACTGGCTGGCAACGCCGGTGGTTTCACGTACTTCCTTGTAGCTGCAGCAACCTTCATAGATTGCTTCGCGGATTTGTCCGTCGGTGACGCCAGTGCAGAGGCAGACATACATAAGGGAGAACCATCGCGGGTTTAAGGCTTAAGTGCGATGGATCTTAATGTTAACGAGAATGATTGTCAAAGTAGATTCGTAGGGTATTGCTGGGTGCTGCCGGCGCGCTGACGAACGGTTTTTTCAGTGTATGATGGTCGGTCTTCACGAAGCGTGACTGCGTCACAGGGCTGTCGCTTATCTGCGCCAGACTTGGGCCGGTCCTTTTACTTCAATCGTCACCCCCTACATCAGGAGATAACCAATGAGCGTACTCGTCGGCAAACAAGCCCCGGATTTCGACGTACCAGCTGTCCTTGGCAATGGCGAAATCGTAGACAGCTTCAAACTGTCTGAAGCCATCAAAGGCAAATACGGCCTGGTGTTTTTCTACCCGCTGGACTTCACCTTCGTCTGCCCTTCGGAGCTGATCGCTCTGGACCACCGCATGGACGATTTCAAGGCGCGCAACGTTGAAGTGGTCGCCGTTTCTATCGACTCCCATTTCACCCACAACGCCTGGCGCAACACCGCCATCAATGATGGCGGCATCGGCAAAGTCAAATACACCATGGCTGCCGACATGAAGCACGACATCGCCAAGGCCTACGACGTTGAGTCCGAAGGCGGCGTGGCCTTCCGTGGCGCGTTCCTGATCGACGACAAGGGCGTTGTGCGCTCGCAGATCATCAACGACCTGCCGCTGGGCCGTAACATGGAAGAGCTGATCCGTCTGGTTGACGCCCTGCAATTCCACGAAGAGCACGGCGAAGTCTGCCCTGCCAACTGGAAAAAAGGCGACAAAGGCATGAACGCTTCGCCAGAAGGCGTTGCGGCTTACCTGACCGAGAACGCTGGCAAGCTGTAAGCCACGTTCGAAGCAAAAAAAACCGGCCTGAGATGGCCGGTTTTTTTATGCGTGGGATAAAACCCTGTGGCGAGCGGGCTCACCACAAAGCCTGCCCAGACCTCAGTCGTTGAAATCTTCCCAGCCGCCCATCTGCTTCCACCGGTTGACGATGCCGCAGAACAGCTCGGCAGTCTTCTCGGTGTCGTAGCGAGCCGAGTGAGCCTCACGGCCGTCAAAGTCGATCCCGGCGGCCTGGCAGGCTTTCGCCAACACGGTCTGGCCATACGCCAAGCCCGCGAGGGTCGCCGTGTCGAAGCTGGAGAACGGGTGAAACGGGTTACGCTTCATGTCCAGCCGCGTCACGGCGGCATTCAGGAAGCCCAGGTCGAAGCTGCTGTTGTGGCCGACCAGTATCGCGCGTTTGCAGCCATTGGCCTTCAACGCCTTGCGCACGCCACGGAAGATATCGGTCAGCGCCGCTTCTTCACTCACCGCCATACGCAGCGGGTGATCGAGCTTGATGCCGGTGAATTCCAAAGCGGCTGCTTCGATGTTCGCGCCTTCAAACGGCTCGACGCGGAAGAAGTGGGTGTGCTCCGGGAACACAAAACCCTGTTCATCCATGCCGATGGTGGTCGCGGCAATTTCCAGCAACGCATCGGTGGCGCAGTTGAAACCACCGGTTTCTACGTCGATGACAACCGGCAGATAGCCGCGAAACCGCTCGGCCATTGGGTGACGGGAACCGCCACCACTGTGCTCGTGTTCGTCATCGTAATGGTCTTCACTCACTTGCTTTCCTCCAGCAGGCGCCAGCGCAGTGTTTCACCGGCGCGCAGCGGGATAACAGTCAGCTCGCCAAACGGCAGGCTGGCAGGGGCGGTCCAGTCTTCACGAACCAGGGTAATGCGGTCGGTATTCGCCGGCAGGCCGTAGAAACGCGGGCCATTGAGGCTGGCGAAGCCTTCGAGTTTGTCCAGGGCATTGCGCGCCTCGAACGCTTCGGCGTACAGCTCGATCGCCGCATAAGCGGTGTAGCAACCGGCACAGCCACACGCGGCTTCTTTGGCGTGTTGGGCGTGAGGCGCGGAATCGGTGCCGAGGAAGAATTTCGGGCTGCCGCTGGTGGCGGCATCCAGCAAGGCCACTTGGTGGGTGTTGCGCTTGAGGATCGGCAGGCAATAGAAGTGCGGCCGAATCCCGCCCACCAGCATGTGGTTGCGGTTGTAGAGCAAATGATGCGCGGTGATGGTCGCACCGACGTTGGCCGAAGCCTCGGTGACAAACTGCACGGCGTCAGCGGTGGTGATGTGTTCGAACACCACTTTGAGCGTCGGGAACAGTTCGACCACACGGCGCATGTGCTCGTCGATGAAGATTTTTTCGCGATCAAACACGTCCACATCGCCACGGGTGACTTCCCCGTGGATCAGCAGCGGCATGCCGACTTCAGCCATGGCTTCGATCGCCGGCAGGATCTTGTCGATACTGGTCACGCCGGAGTCGGAGTTGGTGGTCGCGCCCGCCGGGTACAGCTTGGCGGCGTGCACGAAACCGGTGGCCTTGGCCTGGCGAATTTCTTCAGGCTGGGTGCGGTCGGTGAGGTAGAGCACCATCAACGGTTCGAAGCGGCTGCCGGCCGGCCTTGCAGCGAGGATGCGCTGGCGATAGGCGTCGGCCTCAGCGGCATTACGCACCGGAGGTACCAGGTTAGGCATGATAATCGCGCGGCCAAACGTGCGCGCTACATCGGCCACGGTTTGGGGTAACGCAGCACCATCGCGAAGATGAATATGCCAGTCGTCGGGACGCAGCAGGGTCAGGCGGTCGGACATTGGGGATTCCAGGCGGGTCAATCTGGTGGGAATGCTACCGGAAAAGACTCTTGCAGGCACTCGCTATCAAGTTTTGCAGCAGGTGTCCGATATCCCTGGGTATGCCTTAACGACGTATGACGCTTTGAAGTGTTGTAGAAACCAGTGGAGCCGCCCGTGCGCCAGCATTATCTAGCCCTGCTCAGTGTGTTCGCCAGCCTGCCTGCGATGGCACTCACATTCCAGACACGCCTGGAGAACATTGAGTGGAAGGTGGAAGGTGACCAATTCGAGTGCCGCCTGACCCAGCCGATCACCGATTTCGGCTCGGGTGAGTTCGTGCGTCGGGCCGGCGAGCAGGCGACCTTTCGCCTGAAAGCCTACAACGGCTCCCTGGGCGCGGGCTCGGCAACCTTATTGGCTGCCGCTGCGCCCTGGCAGCCGGGCCGCGGTGATATCAACCTCGGCGCCGTGCGTGCCGGCAGTGGCGATGTACTCTTCAACAGCTCCCAGGCCCAGGCCGGGCGGTTGTTCACGGGGTTACTGGAAGGGCGCAGCCCCACCGTGCGGCATTACGGGCGCGAAGGAGGCTACTCGGAAATCCGTCTGTTGCCGGTAAAATTCAACAAGGCTTACAACGACTATCAAGTGTGTACCACCAAGCTGTTGCCGATGAATTACGATCAGGTCAAACAGACCGAAGTCGGCTTCCCCGGCGGTGGAATTGAGCTGGACGCGGCCGCCAAGAAGAGGCTGGGCGTGATTCTTGCGTTCATGAAAGCCGACCCCACGGTCAACCACGTCGAGTTGAATGGCCATTCGGACAACAGCGGCAACCGCCTGACTAACCGTGATGTTTCAAGGCGTCGTGCGCTGGCGGTCATGGACTACTTCAAGGCCAACGGCATCCAGGAATCGCAGATCACGATGCGGTTCCACGGTGAAAGTTACCCACTGGCGCCCAACACCAATGCCGCCAACCGCGCGCGCAACCGTCGCGTGAATATTCAGCTCGAACGCGTGGCAGCCCCCGAGAAACCGGCGCCGCAGGCCACAGGCCCGAGTAACCCCGCACACACGTCATAAAGTGCAGCCATAAGGTGCGACCATCGGTCGCCCGTTCGACATAATCTGTCGCTTTATCTTCATTTGCTGTCGCGCCTCTGTAAATTCACGGTTTTGGTCGGTAGAATCGACGGCTTTCCGTACAACCCCGTGGAGTGATGGCATGGCCGACGTAAACAAGGTCGTTCTCGCGTATTCCGGCGGCCTGGACACTTCGGTGATCCTCAAGTGGCTGCAGGATACTTATAACTGTGAAGTGGTGACCTTCACCGCTGACCTGGGTCAGGGCGAAGAGGTCGAACCTGCACGTGCCAAGGCGCAAGCCATGGGCGTGAAAGAGATCTACATTGACGACCTGCGCGAAGAATTCGTCCGCGATTTCGTCTTCCCGATGTTTCGCGCCAACACCGTCTACGAAGGCGAGTACCTGCTGGGTACTTCCATCGCGCGTCCGCTGATCGCCAAACGCTTGATCGAAATCGCCAACGAAACCGGCGCCGACGCCATTTCCCATGGCGCTACCGGCAAGGGTAACGACCAGGTGCGTTTCGAGCTGGGTGCCTACGCACTCAAGCCCGGCGTGAAAGTGATTGCCCCTTGGCGCGAATGGGACCTGCTGTCCCGTGAAAAGCTGATGGATTACGCTGAAAAGCACGCAATCCCGATCGAGCGTCACGGCAAGAAGAAGTCCCCGTACTCGATGGACGCCAACTTGCTGCACATCTCCTATGAAGGCGGCGTGCTGGAAGACACCTGGACCGAGCACGAAGAAGACATGTGGAAATGGACCGTCTCCCCGGAGAACGCGCCCGACAAACCACAGTACCTGGAACTGACCTACCGCAACGGCGACATCGTCGCGCTGGACGGCGTCGAAATGACCCCGGCCACTGTGCTGGCGACCCTGAACCGCATCGGTGGTGAACACGGTATCGGCCGTCTCGACATCGTTGAGAACCGTTACGTGGGCATGAAGTCCCGTGGCTGCTACGAAACCCCGGGCGGCACCATCATGCTGCGCGCTCACCGCGCCATCGAGTCCATCACCCTGGACCGCGAAGTGGCTCACCTCAAAGACGAGCTGATGCCTAAGTACGCCAGCCTGATCTACACCGGCTACTGGTGGAGCCCTGAGCGTCTGATGCTGCAACAGATGATCGATGCCTCCCAGGCCCACGTGAACGGCGTTGTGCGCCTGAAACTGTACAAGGGTAACGTGATCGTTACCGGTCGCAAGTCCGATGAGTCGCTGTTCGACGCCAACATCGCCACCTTCGAAGAAGATGGCGGCGCTTACAATCAGGCGGACGCAGCAGGCTTCATCAAGTTGAATGCCTTGCGTATGCGCATCGCTGCCAACAAGGGTCGTAAGCTGTTCTGAGTGACCTCTCGTTGTAAAAAGTGGCCCCTTGTTTAAGGGGCCATTTTTTTTGCCTGCATATTCAACGCGCTAGCCGCACTACAACGCAGTGTTTAAAAGTTGTTTGGCAAATGTTTATCGGAGTTCAGATTGGAAGTTGTTGGATTGTATTTTTGTTTTGGAATTTTGTTTTACGTGCATGAATGAATTTTTAACACCTGACATAGGAACTATGTCTTACAGAAGATTCACTATGTACCTGAGAATGGTATGCAAGATGATGAAAATTCTGTAGGAATTAAGGATGTTAGAAAATATGTTGGATGGAACTAAAAGAGTAGGAGTTTTCTCACCTGTTCATTCGCCTGGCAGCGGCACGCAATGGGTATTTCCTGAAAGTCATGTGCGTTACGTTTACCTTGCGTCTCAACGGCTGCGGATATTTCACTCAGAATATGTATGCCGCCGGAAAGGTCTGAAAGTCTCCGTAAAAGCGGACACGTCTGAGTTAGTGTTTTTTTGTAGGTCAATTCCTATATCGTTGTGGGTTGGGTCTCTGCTTGCTGTTGCTTGGGGTGGAACGGTATGCCAACTAGGAAACGACTAGGCTATTGTGCTTACTCTAAATAATTCGAACAGCGAAATTGGACTTTCTCATGAATAAAGTGCTGATCGTGGATGATCATCCCGTCATTCGTCTTGCTGTGCGCATGCTAATGGAGCGTCATGGTTATGAAGTCGTTGCCGAGACTGATAACGGCGTCGATGCGTTGCAACTTGCGCGCGAGCATGTGCCTGATATTGTCATACTGGATATCGGTATCCCCAAACTCGATGGCCTGGAAGTTATTTGCCGCCTGGCCTCTACCAAGCAGGCCACGCCTGTCAAGGTGTTGGTGCTGACGTCGCAGGCGCCCGGGCATTTTTCCATGCGCTGCATGCAAGCGGGGGCGGCTGGGTACGTGTGCAAGCAGCAGGACCTGACTGAGTTGTTGAGCGCCATCAAGGCGGTGCTCTCCGGCTACAGCTATTTCCCTAACCAGGCACTCAACTCCGTGCGCTCCACCATGGGTAACGCCAGTGAAGCGGATATGGTCGAGCGCTTGTCGGGTCGAGAGATGATGGTGTTGCAGCAACTGGCGCGTGGCAAAACCAACAAGGAGATCGCCGACGGCATGTTCCTGAGCAACAAGACGGTCAGTACCTATAAGACGCGTCTGCTACTCAAGCTCAATGCACGTTCGCTCGTGGATCTTATCGAGCTGGCCCAGCGCAACGGCCTCGTATAAGGAGGGCGTCGTCCCAGACGAGCTCGTACAACCGGCAAAAAAAAGCCTCCGTCAGGGAGGCTTCCGGTCGCCAACGGCTCGATCAGAGATCGAAGTCGTAATCGGCCAGCTGTTTTTGCAAGCGTCGCTCTTCCAGAAGGTTATCGATGGTGCGGCGTTTGCTTAAATTGGTCTTGGCCACCTCTACAACGGGGGCTTCCCCGTCGTCATCCGCTTCAACGAGGTCGTCTTCTACATCCAGTTGTTCTTTGCCAGTGCTCATAAGGTTAACTCCAGGCTAAGACTGCCGTTGGCGCTCCTTATAACGATAATCCATGAAAGGGTAAAAAAGATTTTTTCAATCGACTGATCGAGAAAACCAATGAACCCTCAATCGTCGGATGTCTTGTCCTTGTATTCGCACAGGTCTTCGATGCGGCAGCTCCCGCAGCGAGGTTTGCGCGCCTGGCAAACGTAGCGCCCGTGAAGAATCAGCCAATGGTGGGAATCGAGCAAATACGGCTTGGGCACGAATTTCATCAGCTGCTTTTCCACCTCCACCACGTTTTTGCCGCGAGCAATACCGGTTCGGTTGCTGACGCGGAAAATATGCGTGTCCACCGCCATGGTCAGCTGCCGAAACGCGGTGTTGAGCACCACGTTAGCGGTTTTACGGCCTACGCCGGGGAGGGCTTCCAGGGCTTCGCGGGTTTGTGGCACCTCGCTGCCGTGCAACTCCACGAGCAGGCGGCAGGTCTCGATGACATTCTTGGCCTTGCTGTTGTATAGGCCGATGGTCTTGATGTATTCGGACAACCCGGCCACGCCCAAGGCATAGATGGCCTCTGGCGTATTGGCTACTGGATACAGTTTGGCCGTGGCCTTGTTGACGCCAACGTCCGTGGATTGGGCCGACAGAATCACCGCAATCAGCAACTCGAACGGCGAGGAGTAAGCCAGCTCGGTCTTGGGTTCTGGATTGTCTTCGTGAAACCTGCGGAAAATTTCCAGGCGTTTTGCGGCGTTCATGGGGCAGGCATTTCCTTGCAGACGGTCAACGTGGTTTCAAAAGTGAGTGCAGGCTTGGCAGGATAAACCATCGCCACCACGCCCGGCAGCGCCTGTGGTGGATCAACCGTCGGTGTGGGCGTCCACTTGGCGCTGCGCTTCATCCAGCTTGTGTTGTGCGGCATTCAGCTCATCCACGCTGGCGCCCGGTTGGCGTTGCAACTTGCTCACATCGGCCCGTGCATAAGCCAGGGCGGTTTTGAGTTGGCGCAGTTGGGCGTCGATGGGGCGCTTTTCAACACGCTGCAAGTCGGGTCGTGGCTGCTCGCTGGCAGCTTCTGCGTCATGCAAGGTTTGCTCGGCAGTGGCCAGTGCAGCATTCAAGGTGGCCAGTTGCTGTTCGTCAGCGTTCTGGTCCTGAGCCTTTTTTAACGCGGCGCGGCGCATGGCTAGCTGGATTTTCGCACGCTTGAGTTCAGGGTCTTTCAGGGTTGGCGGTGGCGGCGGATTGCCCACCTCCAGTGCACTGAGCGCCTGCTCCGCTGCTTCGAACTGTTGCTGCAGAACAATCAGCTGCGACTGTTGCTCAGAGGTCGGCGGGTGACCAAACGCCTTCAGTGACTTATGCAGTTGGGCCCGACTCATCGCGACCGTGATTTTGGCTTTCTTGACGGCTGCATCCCTGGCCGCCTGAGCGGTATCAGCGTGCACGGGCGCAACAGGCAGTGAGCGCTTGGCGCGTGCAAGGCGTTCGGCGAGCCTGTGTGTTTCTTCCCGTTGCAGCCGCGTATTGCGTTGCTCAAAGCGCCGCCGCGCACGATCGCGCTTGAGGCCACGCTCGTGGCGCTGGTGATCACTGGCCGCCAGGTCGCCCACAATCGGCAGCACGCTGGCCGCTGGGCGCATCTCAATGCAATCGACAGGGCAGGGCGCGACGCACAGGTCGCAACCGGTGCACTCATCCATGATGACGGTGTGCATCAATTTGGCGGCGCCAACAATCGCATCCACCGGGCAGGCTTGGATGCATTTGGTGCAGCCGATGCACTCGGCCTCGCGGATATAGGCGACCAGGGCTGGGGCTTCACCTCGGCTGGTGTCCAGTTCCAGCACTGGCACACGCAGTAATTGCGCAAGGCCCGCGATGGTTTCCTGCCCACCGGGCGGGCACTTGTTGATCGCCTCGCCAAGCGCAATGCCCTCGGCGTAAGGCTTACAGCCAGGGTGCCCGCACTTGCCGCATTGGGTCTGCGGCAGCAGCGCGTCGATACGTTGAATCAGCGTCATGGGGTGATCATTGGCATGCCGGTTGAACAAACAGGGCCGGTTGGGGTGAGCCCGCTGGTTGTGGCAGATGGGCTTGTTGTGGCGAGCCCGCTTACTGTGGCGAGCGGGGCTGTCGTGGCGAGCGGGCTTGCCCCGCGTTGGCGCGCGCAGCGGCCCTAAACCAGGCACCTTGTTCTATCTGCAGGAACAAGGTGTCCCTGATGGGGCCGCTACGCAGCCCAATACGGGGCAAGCCCGCTCGCCACCTAGTTTTACTTGATCCGTTGCCCCGGCTTCGCGCCGCTGTCCGGGCTCAGCAGGTAGATTTCTTCACCACCAGGGCCAGCCGCCATCACCATGCCTTCGGAAATGCCGAACTTCATTTTCCGTGGCTTGAGGTTGGCAATCATCATGGTCAGCCGACCATCGAGCTTGGACGGGTCCGGGTAAGCGCTCTTGATCCCGGAGAACACGTTGCGTTGCTCATCACCGATGTCCAGGGTCAGGCGCAGCAGCTTGTCGGCACCCTCCACGGCTTCGGCCTTGATGATCAGCGCGACGCGCAGGTCCACGGCGGCAAAGGCGTCGAAGTCGATTTCCGGGGAGAGCGGGTCTTTGGCCAGTTCGCCGTTGCCGGCAGGTGCAGATTCGCCGGTGTCGGTCTGGCTGGCGACCAGGTCTTCTTTCGAAGCATCGGTCATCGCCTGCACCTTGACCGGGTCGATACGGGTCATCAGCGGCTTGAACTCATTCAACGGGTGGTTGCTGAGCAAGGTGGTGTGGTCGTTCCAAGTCAGCGGCGCGACGTTGAGGAACGCCTCGGCGTCGGCAGCCAGCAATGGCAGCACCGGCTTGAGGAAGATCACCAGCTGGCGGAACAGGTTGACCCCCGTGGCGCAGATCGCCTGGACTTCAGCCTGCTTGCCTTCCTGCTTATTCAGCGACCATGGTGCCTTGTCGGCGATCCAGGCGTTGGCACGGTCGGCCAGGCCCATGATCTCGCGCATGGCACGGGCGAAGTCGCGGGCTTCATAGGCGTCGGCAATGCTTGGCGCGGCGGCCAGGAACGCTTCGGTCAGTTCCGGCGCAGCGTTTTCGGCCACCAGCAGGCCGGCATTGCCCTTGTGGATAAACCCGGCGCAACGGCTGGCGATGTTGACGACTTTGCCCACCAGGTCCGAGTTGACCTTTTGTACGAAGTCTTCCAGGTTCAGGTCGAGGTCGTCGACGCCACGGCCCAGCTTGGACGCGTAGTAGTAGCGCAGGTATTCCGGCGACAGATGGTCGAGGTAGGTGCGCGCCTTGATAAAGGTGCCACGCGACTTGGACATCTTCTGGCCGTTGACCGTCAGGTAGCCGTGCACGGCAATGCCGGTTGGCTTGCGGTAACCTGAACCTTCGAGCATCGCCGGCCAGAACAGCGCGTGGAAGTTGACGATGTCCTTGCCGATGAAGTGGTACAGCTCGGCGGTGGAGTCCTTGGCCCAGAACGCGTCGAAATCCAGCTCCGGGGTGCGGTCGCAGAGGTTCTTGAAGCTGGCCATGTAGCCGATCGGCGCGTCCAGCCACACATAGAAGTACTTGCCCGGCTCGTCCGGGATCTCGAAACCGAAGTACGGCGCATCGCGGGAGATGTCCCACTGTTGCAGGCCGGCATCCAGCCACTCGGCGATCTTGTTGGCCACGGCGTCCTGCAGGGTGCCGCTGCGGGTCCAGGTTTGCAGCATCTGCTGGAAATCCGGGAGCTTGAAGAAGAAGTGCTGGGAATCCTTGAGCACCGGAATGGCGCCGGAGATGGCCGACCTTGGGTTTTTCAGGTCGGTCGGTGCGTAAGTGGCACCGCACTTCTCGCAGTTGTCGCCGTATTGGTCTTCGGTGCCGCATTTCGGGCAGGTGCCCTTGATGAAGCGGTCGGCCAGGAACATTTTCTTTTCCGGGTCGAAATACTGCGTGATCGAGCGCGTGGCAATGTGCCCGGCGTCGCGCAGGCGCGTGTAGATCTGGCTCGACAGCTCGCGGTTTTCGTCGGAGTGGGTCGAGTGGAAGTTGTCGAAATCCACCAGGAACTCGGCAAAGTCGGCGCTGTGTTCAGCCTGCACATTGGCGATCAGTTGTTCCGGGGTGATCCCTTCCTTTTCGGCGCGCAACATGATGGCCGATCCGTGGGCGTCGTCTGCGCAGACATAAATGCATTGATTGCCGCGATGCTTCTGGAAGCGCACCCACATATCGGTCTGGATGTACTCAAGCATATGGCCAAGATGGATAGAACCATTGGCATAGGGCAGGGCGCTGGTGACGAGGATCTTGCGTGGCTCTGACATGGGGCTCGGCTACTTGATGAAACGGAGGTCGGCCACTATAAAGCGCCGGGAAATATATTTCACCCCGTGACGCGGTTTCTGAATATTCCTAAGTCTGGAAAGCATGCCGTTGGGCGCCTGGAACGGTTAGGATAGCCGCCTGTTTCAGTCAGTCTTTTTTCGGGAGTAGCCCATGAGCGCCGTCAATCGCGCAGCGGTGGAAGCCGTTCTTCGCCAATACACCGACCCCTATTTGAACCAGGACCCGGTCAGCGCCGGCTGTGTACGCGCCATCGAGGTCCAGGGCGACCAGGTTTCAGTCCAGTTGGAACTGGGTTATGCCGCCGGTCTGTTCAAGAACGGTTGGGCGCAGATGCTGCAAATGGCCATCGAGGGCTTGGACGGCGTGCGTTCGGCCAAGGTCGACATCCAGTGCGTGATCGCCGCGCACAAGGCCCAGGCGCAGATCCCGGGCCTGGCCAACGTCAAGAACGTGGTCGCCGTGGCGTCTGGCAAGGGCGGCGTGGGTAAATCCACCACGGCCGCCAACCTGGCGCTGGCGCTGGCCCGCGAAGGTGCCCGCGTGGGTATTCTCGACGCCGACATCTACGGCCCCAGCCAAGGCGTGATGTTTGGCATTGCCGAAGGCACCCGACCCAAGGTCAAGGATCAGAAGTGGTTCGTACCGATTGAGTCGATGGGCGTTGAGGTCATGTCCATGGCTTTTCTCACCGATGACAACACGCCGATGGTCTGGCGCGGGCCGATGGTCTCCGGCGCGCTGCTGCAACTGGTCACCCAGACCGCCTGGGGCGACCTGGATTACTTGGTGATCGACATGCCGCCAGGCACCGGCGATATCCAGCTGACCCTGGCGCAGAAAGTCCCGGTGGCCGGCTCGGTGATCGTGACCACGCCCCAGGACCTGGCGCTGCTGGACGCCAGAAAAGGCGTGGAGATGTTCCGCAAGGTCAACATCCCGGTGCTGGGCGTTGTGGAAAACATGGCGGTACACATCTGCTCCAACTGCGGGCATGCCGAGCATCTGTTTGGCGAGGGCGGCGGCGAGAAGCTGGCAACCCAATACGGCGTCGAACTGCTGGCCTCGTTGCCGCTGGCGATGGAAATTCGTGAGCAGGCTGACGGCGGCAAGCCCACTGTGGCGGCCGAGCCCGACGGGCAGCTTGCAATGATCTACCAAGAGTTGGCCCGTCATGTGGGCGCGCGGATCGTCTTGCAAGAAGCAGCAGCGCCGGCAATGCCGACGATTACGGTCAGCGACGACTGATCGGTTTGAAGGAAAACAAGCCTCGACTGTGTCGGGGCTTTTTCATGCCTGAGGATTCGTCAACGGTTTCCAAATACGCATTTACGCAATGGCGCGTGTAAGCATTCGCCTACTTTTGGGTAAGTGTTTGGTTTTTTTACCGCGCGTGTACGTCTTGAATCGTCGAAAGACTTTTCTATCTTATTGAAATTAAACAATTATTTATTTCAATTCGAGTGCTGAAGTCTGTCAGCTCAGCGGTTGGATCCCGTTGAACTTCCCTTGGAAGTCTCTAACATCAGCCCTGTGTCCACGGATTGACACAGCCATCAAGGAACGATGGTTGAAGGAACGTCGCAGGATGCGATTCATCAGGACGATGAAAAGGAATACAGGGACTAGGGAAAAAATGTGGGCGGGTCATACCGCCCCTTTTTTTTGCCTGTAGAAAAGTGAAACTCACCCTGCAGAAACGCAAAAAGGCCCGCAAAGGGCCTTTTTATTGGGCGGCGGCGCGTTTAGCGCTCGAGGTTTGCAATCTTACCTTTCTTGCCATCCCACTCCGCTGCATCAGGCATCGGATCTTTACGCTCAGTGATATTCGGCCAGATTTCCGCCAAATCAACGTTCAACTGAATAAATTCCTGCATCTCTGCCGGGACTTCGTCCTCGGAGAAAATAGCGACGGCCGGGCACTCTGGTTCACACAGGGCGCAGTCGATGCACTCATCCGGGTGGATAACCAGGAAGTTCGGGCCTTCGTAGAAGCAGTCCACCGGACACACTTCGACGCAGTCGGTGTACTTGCACTTGATGCAGTTGTCGGTAACGACGAAGGTCATTTCTAATTCTCTCCTCAGGCGGCGGCAGCGAAACCCCTTGTGGTGGGGTTCGCGAGGTTCGGGAGCGATAGTCTGCAGGCCAGGCTAAAAGCCTGCAGCATCCCAAACCGCGCGAGAGTCTACCAGCTTGCAAGCGTCTGCGTTATATCCGAGTCTGCAGTGCATATAACATTTCTAGCGCTTTGCGCGGCGTCAAGCCGTCCAAGTCAAGCTTAGCCAACTCATCCAGCACCGGATGCGGCAAACTGGCGAACATGTCGCTCTGGTGCGGCGCGCTCGGTTTATTGCTGGCTTTAGCTGGGCTTGCCACGGGCATCTCGTGGGGCAGGGCGGTTTCTTCCAGGCGGCTCAGGTGCTCGCGGGCACGGGTGATCACCTCGCTCGGCACACCGGCCAGTTGCGCCACGGCCAGGCCGTAGCTCTGGCTCGCCGGCCCCGGCAGCACGTGGTGCAGGAACACGATGCGCTCATTGTGCTCGGTGGCATTGAGATGCACGTTAGCCACCAGCGGCTCGTTTTCCGGCAGTACGGTCAGCTCGAAATAGTGCGTGGCAAACAGCGTATAAGCGCGCAGATGCGCCAAGCGCTCGGCCGCCGCCCATGCCAGGGACAGACCATCAAAGGTGCTGGTGCCGCGCCCCACTTCATCCATCAACACCAAGCTGCGTTCGGTGGCGTTGTGCAGGATGTTGGCGGTTTCGCTCATTTCCACCATAAAGGTCGAACGGCCACCAGCCAGGTCATCGCTGGAACCGATCCGGGTGAAAATGCGGTCCACCAGCGACAGCTCGCAACTGGCCGCCGGTACAAAGCTGCCGATATGCGCCAGCAACACGATCAGCGCGGTCTGGCGCATGTAGGTGGATTTACCGCCCATGTTGGGACCGGTGATCACCAGCATGCGGGTATCGTCATCCAGCGACAGGTCGTTGGCAACGAATGGCGTAGTCAACACCTGCTCCACCACCGGGTGGCGCCCCTGCACGATGCGCATGCACGGCTCACTGACAAAGCGCGGGCAGTTCAGGTCGAGGTTCAGCGCGCGCTCAGCGAGGTTGCTCAACACATCCAGTTCCGCCAGGGCGGCGGCGGTGTCTTGCAGTGGCGCCAAACGGCTGATCAAGTCTTCGAGCAAGGCTTCATACAGCATCTTTTCCCGCGCCAGAGCGCGGCTCTTGGCCGACAGTGCCTTGTCTTCAAACTCTTTGAGCTCAGGCGTGATGAAGCGCTCGGCACCTTTAAGGGTTTGACGCCGCTGATAGTCGATCGGCGCCGACTCGGCCTGCTTGCTCGGCAACTCAATAAAGTAGCCGTGCACGCGGTTGTAACCGACCTTCAGGTTGGCCAAGCCCGTGCGGGCTTTTTCGCGGGCCTCCAGGTCAATCAGGAACTGCCCGGCGTTCTCGCTCAGCGATTGCAGCTCATCCAGTTCGGTGTCGTAACCGGTTTTCAGCACGCCGCCGTCACGGATGATCGCCGGCGGGTTGTCGATAATGGCTTTTTCCAACAGCGCCGCGAGGTCCGGGTAAGTGCCGGCCGTCACGGCGAGTTGTTGCAGGTGCGGCGTGTCCAGTTCAGTCATCGCCACTTGCAGTTGCGGCAGCGCGCTCAAGGCATCGCGCAGGCGTGCCAAGTCACGCGGCCGCGCATTACGCAGGCCGATCCGCGCCAGGATGCGCTCGATATCACCGATTTCTTTCAGCTGCGGCTGCAGCATTTCAAAGCGATAGCCATCCAGCAGGCAGGTAATAGACGTCTGGCGCGCTTGCAGCACAGTCAGGTCGCGCAGTGGGCGGTTCAACCAACGGGTCAGCAAGCGGCTGCCCATGGCGGTCTGGCAACGGTCGACAACCGATTGCAGCGTGTTATCGCGGCCACCGGCCAGGTTGGTGTCCAACTCCAGGTTGCGACGGCTGGCGCCATCGAGCACCACGGTATCGTCCAGGCGCTCATGGCGCAGGCTGCGCAAATGCGGCAAGGCGGTGCGCTGGGTTTCCTTGGCATAGCCGAGCAAACAACCGGCGGCGCCGATGGCCAGGGTCAGGTTTTCGCAACCGAAACCTTTAAGGTCTTGCACCGAGAATTGTTGGCACAGACTCTTCAGTGCCGAATCACGCTCAAAGTCCCACGGCGCACGACGCTTGGTCCCACGACGCTTCTCCGCTGGCAAGTCCTTAGGCCAATCATCCGGGATCAGCAACTCCACCGGGTTGATACGCTCCAGCTCCGCCAGCAAGTTCTCCCAGCCCTTGATCTCCAGCACGCTGAAATTGCCACTGGTGATGTCCAGCACCGACAGGCCGAACAAACGCTCATCGCCCAACACCGCCGCGATCAAGTTGTCACGACGCTCATCCAGCAACGCCTCATCACTCACCGTGCCCGGCGTAATAATGCGCACCACCTGACGTTCTACCGGCCCCTTGCTGGTCGCCGGGTCGCCGATCTGCTCACAGATCACCACCGACTCGCCCAGCTTCACCAGCTTGACCAAGTAGCCTTCCAACGAATGGTAAGGAATCCCACACATCGGAATCGACTGCCCCGCCGACTGCCCGCGCGCGGTCAAGGTGATGTCCAGCAACTTGGCGGCCTTCTTCGCGTCTTCGTAGAAGATCTCGTAGAAGTCGCCCATGCGATAGAACATCAACTGATCAGGGTGCTGGTTTTTCAGGCGCCAGTACTGCTGCATCATCGGCGTGTGGGAGGACAGATCGGAGGTGTTTTTACTCATTGGATAGTAGGCAAATTCGTTGAAAGTGATGGGGCAAAGGGGGCGCGTGGTCCAGTGTCGATCAGTTGCGGAGCGCGGACTTCCAAACGACACAGGCCGAATGTGCGAGCTGTCGAGCCTTAGCGAGGCTGCGAAGGGATCGCCGCGCAGTACCTGCAGGCCGCAGCCCCTGCATCGCTGAAGTTCGAAAGCTCAACATCGTGCCCAATCGGGGTCGCTTAACTGATCTGCATTGGGCGCTTGGCCCAGCATTTGTTGCGATGGGTGCAAGGTTAACACGTGAAGTCGGGGCTTCGCAGGTCGTAAACGGCTAGGTAAAACACAAAAAAGGGCGGCGCCTTTATATAAGCGCCGCCCTTTTTTACTGTCGGCCCTTAATGATTGTTAACAGGCGAATCCAACACCTTCACAACATCATCAACCACCGCTTTCACCATCTCCTGCAAGTAATGCGATGCCCAGGCATAACGGTCCGTCTCCTTGGTCATCGCCGCATCTTCTGCAAGCTGCTTGGCAACGTGGAGGAGGTCGGAGGCGTGATGCAAGGCTTGGTGCAGGGAAACACCGCTGTTGACGCGGAATAGAGGTTGGTCGGAGTGAAAGGAGAAGGGGGTGACGCCGAGGGTGGTTAACGCAGACGGATTTGTAGCGGTCATCGGTAAAACTCCCATATCAATTGAGAGCTACCACGTTCGTTGTTTGAACGAATGCGTGGCGCTTTTGGCGCCTGCATCTAGACGGGTTATCAGGCCCGGTCGCTGAATTGGCAGCGACGGAGGGAGGGTAGCGTGGTGGTGGGGTGGGTGCAACTGGGAAATGGGTAACCTCCGTGCTTCGCCAGTTGCCATCGGACCCAGGCGGAAGGATACGCCCCGGAAATGATCACCTAAAGATGTAAGACCTCTGGTCAGTGGCTTAAAGGTGAAGGCAGCTTTCGGCCAGAAGCGGTCATTTAGACAGGAAAAAACAAACCGGCTCGCTAACCCCGCTTTTTGACCGGCATCGGCCAATGCTTTAGACCTTCCTCAGCGTACTTTCTTAGGCCAGGGTCGAGCTGTTGTGTCATGAGTTCCAAAGCTACCTTTGAATCGCAAGAGCCAATACGCGCTAATGCATAAGCGCACTTGCGCTGGAACGCTTCCAGGTTGCCCCACCTGATCAGGTGCTCGAAATTTTTCTGCGCGGCTTCCGTAATCGCGTACGTCGCGCAGTTTTCCCCGATTAACCCCAACTCGAAAACGATGTCTTCATGCTCTTCATGCCAGTCTTCCAGCAGGAGCTTCGCCAAAAGTGGCGCGGTAATTTGTGCGTCGACGCCGACGAGTGCAGCCCAGAAGGCCGCACCGTCTTTGGCCCGCAAAGCGGACTCAGTTTTCTCATACAGCCCGCTCATGGGAACTTTGCTCCTGGCTATAAACAGATATCTGGAAAACGGCAGTGTGAATCGCCCTCAGTTTTCCAGACACATCCAAGGTCTGCAATTGGCCGATTGCAGCCTGTCAGGGCTTCCTAAGTTTGATCTATCTCGAGCAGCAGCACCCAACGGTTAAATGGCGCCGAGCCAGCCAAACCCAGCACATCAAAAAGAACCCATCTCCGGGTCTTTACCGAAAAAGCCTGTACGGTTCGCCCAGGGGTGACGCGGTGTGCGTTGCTGGTCGATATGACCTCACCAGACGTGCTTCCAATGTAAGGCGAATTTCCAGGGTCAAGCATACCGAGTTGCAACATCCCGCAGGCGTCGGGAAGGTCCAGAGACAATGTTTCACCCGTTTCCAGGCGCCCTACGACCACTCCATCAATAAAGATTGCCAGCGGGATAGCATGGCCATAGGCGCTATCAAACAGTCCTTTTTTCCGTTTAATCGTGATTTCCATGTACTGCCCTTAAGGTGCTCACCACACAGAGTCTAGGTGCATTTTTACGGCGCACTACGAGAGAGCGGACTGGAATCTGAAACTCCTCTAGTTTATTAGACAGGTGGAATGGCCGGTATTGGCCGATAGCTGCCCGATGCGAAGGGCTGCAATCGACCCAAAGCGGACATAACTATCGGCATTATCATTCTTCTAAAACAACCACGTAATCGGAGAAGTCGACATCACCAACACCGTCGCTACACGCTAATGTCATCTTGCCATCGGACTCGCAGACGTGAATTCCTGCATTGCCAACCCATGCATTCATGCCAAAAGTGCTTTTCCATACGTTCCAGATTTTTAAAGTACTTCCGACTTTGGAAAACACTTCTATCTCTACAGCATCAGGACTGGTATCAGACCACAAAATTATCTCGGGATAGCCATCGCGGGAGCCGTCGACCACGATCTGCCCACTTACCGCCTTTAATGCTAACCCTTGCACTCGACCGTTCGTAGCACTCAATCGGCGAATTGAAAAGACGGTTCTGGGCTTCGTGATCTCGATCTCCATGATCGCAACGACGGTTTTCCCATTGAAAGTTATGGGCTTTCCTTTAGTGCGCATAAATATCGAAGAGAGCGCTTCTTCCATTTTCAGTCCCCCGGGATTTCTCAGGCCGTTTGAGTCAGCTTGGCCCAGGCGAGGTTAGCATCTCTATAGTTTGCGGGTCTCATGAGCGGCTACTTTTGGCCGATAGCAGCCTCTCAGACTTTGAAATTGACGAGTGCCTAGGCCCCCATTGCTTACTGACGTGTTGGCTAACGCCTTCTGGATTTGCATTAAATATGCAAATTAGCATTTGCCAACCCTGAAAACACCCGGCACTATCCCCGTTATGCAAAAACGCAACGTTTCTATCGTCTTAAGAGAACTGCTGGACCGCGACCGGATCTCCCCCACGGAGCTTCACCGGCGTACCGGCGTGCCTCAATCCACACTCTCGCGGATCCTCAGCGGCAAGATCGTTGACCCGTCGGACAAGCACATCTCACGCATCGCCGAGTACTTCCGCGTCAGCACCGACCACTTGCGCGGGCGCGCGGCGGTGGGCGCTTTGCGCGATGACGGGCGCGACCCGATGCATTCGGAACTCAAGGACATAAGCCTGTGGGACGACGACACGCCCGTTAATGATGACGAGGTGTCGATCCCCTTTCTGCGCGAGGTTGAATTGGCTGCTGGATCAGGAAGATTCGTCATCGAGGAAAGCGAGAAGGCTAGCCTGCGTTTCGGCAAGCGCAGCCTGCGGCATAACGGTGTGCAGTTCGACCAGGCCAAGTGTGTGACGGTGCGCGGCAACAGTATGTTGCCGGTACTGCGCGACGGCGCCACGGTGGGCGTGAATGCCGGCAAAAGCGGCATTGGCGACATCGTTGATGGCGACTTGTATGCCATTAATCACAATGGCCAGTTGCGGGTGAAACAGCTCTACCGTCTGCCTTCCGGGATTCGCCTGCGCAGTTTTAATCGCGATGAGCACCCGGACGAGGACTACAGCTTCCAGGATATCCAGGATGAGCAGATCAGCATCCTCGGTCATGTGTTCTGGTGGGGCATGTACGCCCGTTAACCTTCTTATGTAAGACACAGCCCGCCAACGAGCGGGCTTTTTTTCGCCTGTAGAAAACCGTCAAACCCTTACCCCACAAGGCTGTAAATGCATTGATGCATTTGACTGGGAAAAATAAATGCATTTGTGCATTGCCTGTATATGCATACATGCATATTCTTCATCTCAAGCCAGCCAACAAGGCTTGGTGGAGGCAGCAAGGATGCTGCCAAGGAAGACAAGGAAGGCACGCAACATCGGCAAGGACGCCATCGAAGCGATGGCAGGGATGCCAGGCAACACCGGCAAGGATGCCGACGCTCTTTAGTTTCACCGCTTCAAAAAACAGGCAGCGATGAACCGGCCTTAACGGTTCAGAGGGTTGGCAACTGACCCGGGTGTGCAGCGTAAAGCACCAGAAGCAGTTATCCGGCAGACAGGGATCGTGGTCGGAAAAACATTGAGGAAAGAACCGTACCGCGCCAGTAGCGCCGAAGGTTCGAGGACATCATTACTGAAAAGCCCGGGCAACCGGGCTTTTTGGAATGCCTACCGATAAATGGATTTACCCCAACAAAGCCGGCACCGCGCCGGTAATGCTCAGCCAGGAGGCGTGACATGACAAACGAGCAGCAAGCGTTAGCGGAAATGCCTATCTGGCTGGTGATCGCACTGGCCGTGATCGGCGGTGTATCCGGCGAAATGTGGCGCGCCGACAAGGAGGGCGCGCGGGGTTGGTCGCTGATTCGGCGCCTGGCCTTGAGGTCCGGGGCGTGCATGGTCTGCGGGGTGTCAGCCCTGATGCTGTGTTACGCCGCCGGCATGTCGATCTGGACGGCCGGCGCCATTGGTTGCCTGACCGCCATGGCCGGTGCGGATGTAGCCATCGGCCTTTATGAGCGGTGGGCGGCCAAGCGCATCGGCGTCAACGAAGGCTCCCGCCAGGACCCGCAGTAACCGTTGCAAGGACGCTACTCAAAATGACGCTTATCGAAAAACCCTCCCAACTGCCCCAAGCCATTGGCGACGCACTGCACGCCGCGTTCCCGGACCTGAAGGTCGGCACTCATCAAGACTTTCAGGGCGCCGAGGATAAAACCGGCGTATTGATCACGGTCGAGGGCAACGGCCCGGGCATTCGCTCCCGCGAAGGTCGTAAAGCCCACGCCTTGGCCATTTCGCTCAAGGCCATGGTCGCGCCGGGTGCATTGCCGTTTGATGCCTGCGACCTGGCCAGCCAACTCATGGACCTGGTGCTGGATAACCGCTGGAACCTGCCGCAGGCACAGTGCGATTTGCCGACGAATATCGTCGCCGCTCCCTCTCTGCGGGCCACTGCGCAAACGGACTACGACACTTGGACCGTTTCCTTCACGCAAACCCTCTATCTCGGGCCGGTGCTGCTCAACGATCCCACAGGCCAGCCGCTGTTTGCCCGCACTTGGGAAGTGTCGAACATCAACGACCCCGATCAATACAAACCACTGGCGGAGTAGCCCATGTTTGACGCGCTGTTACGCATGCAACTGGGGCCGATCATCGAGCGTTTAGTGGAGATGGAAACCCAACTCGAAGACTTATACCGACGCGCCGAAAGTTTCTGTCGAATCGGCGTGTGCCAGGAAGTCGATGCTGCCAGCAACACTTGTAAGGTCAGCCACGGCGACTTGCTCACGCCGGCGATCCGCTTCTTCAACCCTAGCGCCGGTGCGCAGACCGAAACCCGCATCCCCACCGTGGGTGAGCAATGCCTGTTGCTCAACTACGGCGGCGGTGAGGGCGGCTCGCAGTCAGTGGCGTTGTTTGGCCTCAACAGTGATCGCTTCCCGCCGGTTTCCAGCGTGGCGACGCTGACCCGACGCCGCCATCAAGACGGCACCCAAAGCGACTACGACGACGCCAGCCACACCTTCAACTGGGTCAACGGCCCAACCACCTTCAGCGGTTCCCGCGAACAGGTCGACATCAAGGTCGGCGCCGCCAGCCTGACGATGAGCGCCCAGAACATCACCCTGCAAGTCGGCGGCACCAGCCTGTTGCTGGATGCCGGCGGCGCGCACTTCAGCGGCCCGGTGGTGGACCACCAAGGACGCGTCATCAGCCCCCGATAAGGACATCCCATGATCGGAATCGATCGAAACACCGGGGCAGCCGTCGATGACTGGCTGCAATTCGTGCAGCGCGCCACCCGAGCGTTGACCACCCCTTTGGGCACCCGCCAGAAGCGTCCGCTGTATGGCTCGATGATCCCGCAACTGCTGGGCCAGAACCTCGGCGACGACCTGCTGATCCTCGCCCAAAGCCACGCCGCCCAAGCGTTCTACAACGCGCAGAACGGCATCGGCGACTTCCAACCCCAGGTCATCGTCGCCGCCCGCCAAGGTGCCGGCCTGTTGCTGCGTTTTGCCGGCACCTGGAAAAACCGCCAACAAACCTTCGAGGTCGTGACATGAGCATGTTGATCCCCGGCCAGAACCAACTGGCGGAGCCGGCCATCGTCGCGGTGGATGAGTTCGAACCGTTGCTGGCTGAATTCAAGGCGTTTGTCGTCGATTATGTCGCCACCCGTGCGCCGCAAAGCGCAGCCAAACTCAAGGTCAGCCTCGACAATGAAAGCGAGTTACTGACCCTGGCCCTGGAAGCCTTTTGCGTGCGCCTGCAAACCCACGAGCGCAAATACAATGCGCGTATCAAGCAGATGCTGGCGTGGTGGGCCACCGGCAGCAACCTGGATGCGCGCCTGGCCGACATGGGCCTGGAGCGCCAAGTACTCGACCCCGGCGACCCGGCGGCTTTCCCACCTGTGCCGCCGACGTTGGAAAGCGATGACGATGCGCGCCTGCGTTATTACTTGGCGCCACATGCGCCGGCCGCAGGCTCGCGGATGCAGTATCGCCGCGAGGTTTTTACCCTCGGCGAGCGGCCTTCGGTGAACGTGCAAAGCGCGACACCGGGCGTGGTGACGGTCAGCTACACCTTTGATCCGGACGGCTATGCGGCCCAGGTCAAGGATGGCAATGGCCGTCGTACAGCGCCGGGAGAAGTGATGGTCACCGTGCTTTCTCGTGAGGGCGACGGCACGCCGTCTGCCGATTTGCTTGACGGCGTTCGGCGCCATTTCGCACGGCCGGATGTACGACCGGAGACTGACCTGGTCAGCGTGCAAAGCGCGCAAATCCTGCCTTACAAAATCCGCGTGGTCGCCAAAATCAACGCCGGCCCGGATTCGGGGCTCACTCAAGTCGCTGCGCAGAAATTGCTGCAGGATTACGCAGAGTCTTGTCATCGTCTGGAAGGGCGGGTGGATCCGAGTTGGATCGACTATGCGATTCACAGTGCCGGTGCTGCGCAACTGCAGATCCTAGAGCCTCTGGCGCCGATTATCGGTAGCGCGTTCCAGGCGCCTTATTGCACGGGTGTCGAGGTGGAGGTGCGTGCGCTATGAATGAGCCCAAAGCGAGTTTGTTGCCGGCCAACAGCTCTCCGTTGGAAAAGGCGTTGGACCTGGGGTTTGGCAAGCTGCTCGACCGCGTGATGCCGCCGTTTCCAGCGTTGATGAATCCACTGCAAACGCCTGCCGAGTTTCTTCCTTATCTGGCCGCCGACCGTGGTGTCAGCGAATGGGATGCTGATGCCAGTGAAGTTGAAAAGCGCCTCACCGTGGCCTTGTCTTGGCAAATACAGCGTCAGGCTGGCACGCCCAAGGCCTTGAGCTACGCAGTGGAATCACTGGGGTTCACTCCCAACATCACCGCCTGGTATCAACAGCGGCCATTGGGTTTGCCTTATACATTCGACGTGCAGGCGATCATTGGGCGCAGTTGGTCCGGCGGTGACCATAACCGGCTGATCCGCCGCATCAACGCGGCGAAAGGCGAGCGGGACCAGGCGACGATCACCATCGTTCACGAAACCGAAGGTCAGATTGCGTTTACGCAGGCCCTCCACTCCCCGTTAAGTGACGGCGAGTTGTATCTAGACGGAGCGCTGCCGGAACTGGCCTTGGTTGCTCGACTTAACAGCGCTGGGGTTGCCCGGCACTACACCATTAACGACTACGACCTCAGGACGCAGCTATGACAGATGACATTACGCGCCTGGTGCGCTTCACCTCCAAAGGTTTGGATGAAGTGCTGCAGGCAAAGAACCAGGGCTTGAAGGGCGAAATCACCCACATCGGTGCTGGCAGCGGCCGCTACAACCCAGACGGCACAGAAGTGGCCTTGCGTGATGAACGCCAACGGGTCGCCATTGTGGATTATGAGGACTTGGGTGACCGGCAACTCAGGATGGCCGCGCTGTTTGATGGCGAGACCGAGTATGAGATTGGCGAGTTCGGGTTTTATCTCTCCAGCGGGACATTGCTGGCGCTTTATTCGGTTGCGGAAAAGTTGCTGACCTATAAATCGTCTGCGGCTCGAGTGCTTCAACGGTTCACGTTAGATATTTCGCCGTTGCCGACGGACAGTGTGACGGTGGTGGTGGGCAGTGAAAATCTCAATGTCTTAATGACTGAAGAACTCGCCCAGGTCGCCGCGGCCAGTATTGACAACATGGCGAGGTATGTGGGGATTTTGTTACGTGTCATGAACGTGGAAGTCAAATAACGATTTTACAAGGAGTTTAAAAAGATGAGTTTGGAAACTGTAATCGCTGGCTTGGTATCGGCGTGCAATGCTTTAACAGATACAGTAAATAAAAAAATCTCATTGATCGATCAGAGAGTAGCGGCCGCAACTGAGCAAGTACCAGCTGCTGTTCGAGCAGAAGTTAATAAGGCTCTGTATGTCGATTCTTCCAGCGGTGTGGACACCAATAGTGGACTGACCCCCGATAGGCCACTCAAAACTATTGCAGCGGCAGTGAGCAGAGTTATGTTGTGCGGCTCTGCTACTATTTTTTTGCGTCGTGGCAAGGTTTATGAGGTCGGGCGTGGGCTGGGGGGGACCAACGTTGACAATATGTCGCTTCTATTTGTTCCTTACGGTACGGAAGCCTCTAAGCCAATTGTACGCGGAGCGTTGGTTCGCTTTTCTGATTCGAATGTCTATGTGTGCGGAGGTTTTTCTGCTTTTACTGAGATGTCTATTAAGTTTACGGACTGCCGAATCGAAACAGGGCTAGCAAATGGAGTGTCGCAATATGGCCCGGATTACGGAGGGTTGTTTTCTCGCGACGGTGGTTTGGGGGAGAGTGTGAGCTTCAAGCTGTTCTTTCATAAATGCGAAATCGTTGTTCAAGACGTTCCGCTTTTTACCACGTATTACGGTTTTGTTCAGCTGAGCCTCGCGCAGACAACGATTAGTAAGGGCGGGTCGCAGACGACAATCATTAATGTCGGTGTGCCGAAAATGGTGGATATCAGTACGGTGTCTATTTTTGGTTTCGGTGCCGGGGCAACGCTTGATAGCTTGCTTACTTTGTCACCAGGTTCCTATACGTCCAGGCAGGCTTATACAACGATTTCCGCATAAGGAGTTTTAAGTGAGAACAGTGAATTACAAGGGCTCTATATACGTCAATCCAGATGCTGAGAGTCTGGCAGGGATTGGTTTGTCGGCTGAGGATGCGGCAGAGGTTATGGCACAGCTGGTTAGCAGTGAAACCCTGCAACGTCGAGACGAACTGTTGCAAGTCGCGGCAATACGCATCGCACCTCTGTTGGATGCACAAGAATTGGGGGCGGCAACCGATGACGAGGTGGCACGACTGCGGGCCTGGAAGCTATATCGAATTGAATTGAACCGCGTTGATAAGCAGTCGGGTTTTCCTGCCTCACTTGATTGGCCTGTAGCGCCTATCCAGTAACTGACACGACCGCGTAAGCGGTTTTTTTTCGCCCACTGAATTCCCCCGTTTAGAGGGGCACTTTTGCATCTGGAGATACTCACCTATGGCCAACCGCCAAACCTACACCGTCCTCATCCCATTCCCCACCGGAGGTGGCCATTGGTCCACCGCCGGCCAAGAGCTGGAACTGCTGGACGTCGAAGCATCTGCTCTACGCACCGCCGGCCGCCTGGAACTCACCAGCATCCTCAACTCCACCCCCAAGAAGGCTGACTAACCATGGCTGAGGTTTTGAACTTCGAGCACAACGGCATCACCGTAAATGCCACCGAATCCCCCGAGGCCATGGGTGGCCTTGGTGATAACGTCATCGGCCTGGTCGGCACTGCGCCGAATGCCCACGCGTCGATCCCTAAAAACGCGCCGTTCCGCATCAACAGCTTCACCACCCAGGCGCTGCTGGACCCGACCGGCGCTGAGTCGGGCACGCTGTTCCAGGCTGTTTACCAGATCCTCAAAGTGGTGAAGGTGCCGGTCTACGTGGTGATCGTGGAGGAGGGCGCAACCCCGGCCGACACTGTCAACAATGTGATCGGCGGCAATGAGCCAGCCACCGGCCGCAAACTGGGCCTGGCTGCCCTGAGCAGCGTCCCGGAAGACCTGACCATCATCGGCGCCCCTGGCTTCACCGGCACCAAGGCTGTGGCCGGTGAGTTCGCCTCCTTTGGCAAGCGCATCAAGGCCCGTGTGGTGCTCGATGGCAAGGACGCGTCCGTCGCTGACCAAGTGACCTACAGCGGCGAGCTGGGCGGTGCCGACCTCGGCTTCGACCGTTGCCTGCTGGTGCACAACATGCCGTCGGTGTACTCCAAGGCAGCCAAGAAGAATGTGTTCTTGTCGCCATCGTCGCTGGCCATCGCCGCTTTGGCCAAGGTCAAGCAGTGGGAAAGCCCAGGGAACCAGGTGACGTTTGCCGAGGATGTTTCCCGCGTGGTCGAGTACAACATCCTCGACACTTCCACCGAAGGCGACCTGCTCAACCGTTATGGCGTGAGCTATTACGCGCGCACCATTCTTGGCGGTTTTTCGCTGCTGGGTAACCGTTCCATCACCGGCAAGTTCATCAGCTACGTGGGCCTGGAAGATGCGATCAGCCGCAAGCTGGTCAAGGCCGGCCAAAAAGCCATGGCCAAGAACCTCACTAAGTCCTTCATGGACCAGGAGGTCAAGCGCATCAACGACTGGCTGCAAACCCTGGTCGCCGACGAAACCATCCCCGGCGGCAGCGTGTACCTGCACCCGGAATTGAACAGTGTCGAGAAGTACAAAAACGGCACCTGGTTCATCGTCATCGACTACGGCCGCTACGCGCCGAACGAACACATGATTTATCAACTCAATGCCCGCGATGAAATCATCGAGCAGTTCCTGGAGGACGTTCTTTAATGTTTACCAACCGTGTAAGACAGGCCATTGCGGCCACCCTTCAAGGCCTGCCGTTGTCCGCGACCGTGGAAGAGTTCGATCCGCCGAAGATTGAATTCGAGATGGAACCGATGTCTGGCGGGCGCTTTATTGCCGAAGAAATGGCCAAAAGCGGCAAAGTGCTCAACGCCACGCTGGTGCTGCAAGGTGCCGGCCCGGAAATCATGCTGGCCCTCGGCGTGCGCTTGGGTGACGACATCCTGCTGAACGTGCGTGAAGCCGGCCAGGACCAGGATGGCAAGACGTACTTCACCTATCACACCGTCGGCGGCAAGTTGAAATCCCTGCAGGAGGCGAAGCTGAAGATGGGCGACAAGGCCACCACCACGCTGGAGCTGTCCTGCCGCACGTACAACCGTTTGGAAAACGGCATTTCGGTGATCGACATCGACGTGCGCACTCAGAAGTTCGTGCTCAACGGTGTCGACATTCTCGGCGATGCGCGCCGCGCCGTATTGATGCCTTAACGACCACGGTGATCTGAAGTGGGCACAGTCAATGTGGGAGCCGGGCTTGCCCGCGATGCAGGCTACTCGGTGTGTCTGGTGTACCGAGGTGATGCCATCGCAGGCAAGCCAGCTCCCACATTGACCGTGCTCGCCCTGAGATTTTCAAACACGCACTACAAGGAATTGCCCCATGGCCTGGATGCCACCGCTGCATAGCCTGCTGTCTCCGATCACCGCCGACACCGGCGCGACGATCCAGCAGGTTCAACTCAAGCCGCTGTACTACGCCGCGCAAAAAGCTGCGTTGGCCCGGGCCGGTGATGACGAGGACGACCAGTTTTTTGAACTGGCGAAACTCGCCACCGGCCTGTCGGAAAAAGAGCTCGACCAACTCAAGCGCCCGGACTACGTGAGCATCGCCCAGTACGTGCATGAAATGTCGACGCGCCCTGCGTCGTTCTTTCTGGATGCGCGCGAAGAAGCGTCCCACGACCAGCCGGTCCAACTGCTCCTGCCCCTCGACGCTGCTGGCCGCTCGCTGACCGAACTGCCCCTGGAAATGCCCGCCCTGCGCGCCACCAAAGTGATGAAAAAACTCGCCACCAACAAAGAGCGTGCCGAGTTCATTACCGCTCACTGCACCGGCTTGATGATCCCTGACCTCGCCGGCCTGACCGTGCCCGATTGGACGGAATTGCAGGAGCGTATCGACGATTTTTTAAATCAACCGGCGGACTTCTTTCGGCGCGCGACATCGAAGTGATCCTCTATGTGGTGCCGCTGATTTACTCGGTCAATGAGGCGGAAATCCTCGACTGGGACGCCGGCAAAGCATTGCGCCGCTACGACATTGCGATCACTCGCCTTGGCGTTAAACAGGAGTAAGCGGGATGCAAAATAAGTATTCGCTCGCGAATGCCATGGCCAAGGATGGTCGTGAGATTTTCGCAGGCGCAGACGGCGCAAATGATGCCGAGATTGTTAATTCGGGTGCTCTAGGGCCTGAAAGCACCGAGGGTACAGCGCCGCTGTCCGGGATGGTTCTGGCGCTAACCAATGCAGACTTGAAGCTGAACGAGCTCGCCCAGTCTTTGGGCATATTGCGTGAGAACGTGGATTCCCTCGGCACCTCTCTATCCTTGCTAAAGGCGGCTGATACGCAGCCGTTGAAAACGCAGGCGCACGCCGAAACCACGAAGGTTGCTGAAGTTAAGTCGACCCAGTCTGATGATCGGCGTCTGACCCGTGAAGCCATGACAGTGCGCACTGGGCGAGCGCTGGACCCGGTCGCAGCCCTTCAGTATTCGAATGCCAATCTTTCGTTTGAAACAACGAAGACGTCGGAAAAGTCGATAACGGTTTTGCGAGAGGAATCCACCGCAAGCGAAAAACGCCTTTCCAGCACACTGGAGCCTGCGCCGATTTGGGGGGAGAGCCTGTGGCTGAAGGCCAAGACAGGCATCGTCGAGAGTACCAATAGCTTTGTAGAAGACTCTCCGGCTGCCGCCAGCACTCTCAAAACGACTGGGGCCGTTGTTTCCTCCGTAGTTACGCCTGTGATTTCTGAGTTTTTTTCGGGGTTGGGAGAAACGATCAAAACCCGGGTGACCGGTAATGTGGTCGACGCGACGCTTGGCAGGATCCCCGGAATTGGCAAACTCTTCAAAGACGGTGGCTACGATAAAGACCAAGAAAAGGGCGTAGAGCAAAGCAAGGGCCAGTGCCAGCAGTGTTGCAGCCCGGCTGCGGCCTCTCTCGGTACCCTGGGAGCGCTTGACGCACCGCCCGCGCAGTTGCCTGAGAGCGTTGGCGAGACCGCCAGGGAGAAAGAAAAAGCGCGCCCCAAACGCCGATCGAAAGGGCCGCGCGGCAAGCGCAACAAGAGCCGTCAACAAGGATCACGTGAGATTAAAACCAGCGTGGTCAGAAAGTCAGCGGATCTTAAGTCGCAACGTTCTGCCCCAGCAGCCAAGGTCTCGCCCCCGATCAACGTCATGGGCCAGCCGCAGCTGCCGTTCGACAGCAAACGGGTGAGCCAGGCCTCGCCCCGGCTTCCCGGCAATTCGTTTGCTTCCCCTGCCGCATCTTCAACGGCCCGCCCCAGGGTTCGCGGTGCGAGCAAAGGCATGGCAGCTGGGTTGTCGGGTGTGCTTGCCAAACTGGAGTCAGCCGGCGCCCGTCGTCTCGGCCCACTGAAATACGTCGACACTGCGGTGGATGTGATCCAGGGCGTACGCAACGGCGACGCAAAAGCTGTCGGTTCAGGCCTGAGCTCAGCCGGTGGCGCCTGGGCCGGAGCCTCCGCAGGCGCCGCTATCGGCACCCTGGTTTTCCCGGGTGTCGGCACTGCGGTCGGTGGCGCCATTGGCGGCTTGCTCGGCAGTGAAGCGGGCGCCTGGCTCGGTGACAAATTGTTCAGCTCAAGCGATCGCTTGCCTGCACCCGCAGCAGTGAGCAAAGAGCTCAACAGTGCGCGCACAGACAACGTGCAAGTCACCCTCGCCCCCAGCATCCAGATTACGGGCGTCAACCCCGCCGATGCCCAGCAAGTCGTCAACCAAGTGATCCAGGCCCTGCAATTCCAATGCATGCCGATGCTCACCGACAGCCTGGGGATCCGGCGCAACGTGGCACTGGCCGATCCTTCAGGAGGTGATTGATGCGACAACAAATGGTCCTCGGCGACTTTATCTTTGGCTTGTCCCGAGGCTTTGCCTATTCGTCGCTGATACGTACCAGCGACGGCGGCTGGAGTGACCTGGCGATTATTGCCAGCAAGTCTCAGTCGCGGCAGAGCGGCCAGAAGCTGGAAAAACTCACGTTCAGCGGCATGGCCATGTACGCCATCGGTATGCAGCGCCTGGACGAATTGCGTGCGCTGCAAAATGCGCGGGCGCCATTGCCCCTGGTCGATGGCATTGGCCGTAACTGGGGCCTCTGGCGGATTAATTCGGTGACGGAAACCCAGAGCAATGTGATCGACGACGGCACCGCCATGCTCATGGCCTGGACTATGGAACTAGAGGAATTCGTCAATGCGTAGAGTACGTAGTATTGCCGGTGATTCGGTCAACCTGTTGCTCTACCGCGAGCTGGGGCGTTGCGATGACGCGGCGGAAGAAACCCTCTGGCGCCACAACCCGTTACTGGCCGAATACGGCCCTGTACTGCCCGCCGGCGTGTGGGTGATCGTGCCTGAAATGCAAGCGCGGCCCGCTGCCGTGCGACCTGTTCTGGCCTGGGATTAAGGAGGCTGCATGGCACAGGGATTCACACCGATCGTGGAGTTTTACGGCGCCAACGCGGCGCTGCTCAATCAACGCCTGATGCACTGGAGCCACACTGACGCTGCCGGCATTAAGGCGGATCGGCTGGAACTGACGCTTAATATTGAAGGGCTGGAAGGTTTGCCCACCCTGAGCGGCAAGATCGGCCTGCGTGCTGGTTATCTGGAGTCGGGGTTGGTGGAAAAGGGCGAGTTTGTCGTCACCCAACGTACCCCGGTGCTGTTTCCCATGCGCTTGATGATCGTGGCCACCGCCGCGCCCTTCAGTGTGGTTGATGCAACGGGTTACCGTCAGCGTCGATCCGCCAGTTACGGTCCGACAACGCTGGGCGCGCTGTTTCGCCAGTTGGTCAGTCCTCACGGCTTTTCACCACGTGTGGCACCCGCGCTGGAGGGTATTGCGATCCCGCATATCGACCAGTCCAACGAAAGTGATATGGCGTTCATTTCGCGCCTGGCCAAACTCTACTCTGCGGTCACCAAACCGTTTAACGAGCTCTATGTGTTGGCCGAAGCCGGCCGAGCCAATTCGCTCTCCGGCCAGCTACTGCCGGAGGTGAAGCTGTCCGTGACGGAAGACAACCGTCCCGGTGAACAGAGCTTCATTACTGCCAAACTCGACGAAACGTCCCGCGCGAAATACGAGGGTTGCCGCGCCAGTTGGTGGGATGCCGGCGCTGGTAAGCAGCGAGTGGTCCAGGTGGGGAACGCGCCGTTCAAAACCTTGCGCCAACGCTACCAGAACGCGGCCGAAGCGCGCGCCGTTGCCGAAGGCGAACTCCGTCGTGTGGGGCGTGAAACATTGAAGTTGCTGATCGATTGTCCGGGCAATCCATTGTTGGCCGCCGAAGGGCTGTTAGTGCTGGATGAGAGCTGGCCATCCTATATGCAGGGGCGATGGTCGATAGACCAGGTGGTTCATGTCGGCGATCCAGCGACGGGCTACCGCAGTTCGATCACGGCGTATGGGTTGTCGACATAGAGGTTTTTGAGGGTAAAACCAATGGTGATAACACTCCCCCAGTTGCTTGGCGTTATGCCGGATGCCCGCCTTAGAGCGGGCTTTTTTTTAACACCCTTAAATGTGGCGTTCGTTCGTTTCGAGATAGACCGTGCAAAGCGCATCGCCGCCTTCCTCGCCCAGATCGGTCATGAATCCGGCCAGCTGCGCTACGTTCGCGAGCTGGGCAGCGATCAATACCTGAGCAAATACGACACCGGCACCCTGGCTGCCCGCCTGGGTAATACCCCCGAGGCGGACGAAGACGGCCAGATGTATCGGGGCAGGGGGCTGATCCAGATCACCGGGCGTCGTAACTACCTCGCCTGCAGCCTGGCGCTGTTTGATGATGATCGCCTGCTGCGCCAGCCCGAGCTGCTGGAGCAACCGCAGTGGGCGTGTGAGTCCGCTGCGTGGTTCTGGCAGAGCAACGGTTTGAATGAGCTTGCTGACAGGGACCAGTTCACCACCATTACCCGGCGCATCAACGGTGGGCTCAATGGCCTGGAGGACCGTTTGCAGCTGTGGGCACGGGCGAAAGCGCTGTTATGCGCCTCCTAGAGGTGGGCCGTTGGGTGGGTGTTTTCCTGCTGATGGCGGTGGCGTGGCAGGTGCAGGCTTGGCGTTATGGCGCCCAGCTTGAGCAGCAATCGGTCGAGCATGCCCAGGCACTCAGCCAGCAACGCGAAGTGGACGTGCATCAACAACAGGCAGAACACGACAAACGGCTGGCTCTGGAGCAACAACTCAGCGCAAGCGACCAACAACATGCTCGGGAGTTGAGCGATGCCCAGCATAACCAAGCTGCTCTGCGCGACCGCCTGGCCACTGCTGATGTGCGCTTGTCAGTCCTACTCGACGCCACCGACCCCGCCATTGGCTGCACTGTGTCAACCTCCACCACCCCCGGCGGCGTGGTTCATGCAACCGCGCGAGCCCGACTTGACCCGGCGCATGCTCAACGAATTATCGCCATCACCGACGACGGTGATAGCGCCCTGATCGCCTTGCGTGCCTGCCAGGCGTATGTTCGCGCCGTCGGGCGTTAGCATCTTGATCCAGTCTGTGGCTTGCGCGCGCGATTTGCTCCTGTAGGGTAGGCAAATCCCCCGCCGACTTCTGGAGACGACTGTGAAGGAAATCACTCAACTGGCCGCTGAATTGGGGCGCCGCTTGCAGGTGCTCAATGCCCACGTCACCACCGCCGAGTCTTGCACCGGGGGCGGTATCGCTGAAGCCATCACGCGGATACCGGGCAGTTCGGCCTGGTTCGAGGCGGGGTATGTCACTTACTCCAATCGGCAGAAGACCCGGCAATTGAATGTGCCGGAGGCGCTATTCCCCAAAGTCGGCGCCGTCAGCCAGGAAGTGGTCGAGGCGATGGTGCGGGGCGCGCAGGAAAAAAGCCTGTCGCGCTATGCCGTGGCGGTCAGCGGCGTGGCGGGGCCCGATGGGGGGGCGCCGGACAAACCGGTCGGCACCGTATGGCTGGCCTTTGGTGTGGGCGAGGAAGTGACGGCGGAGCTGGCGCACTTCCCCGGCAACCGTGACGAGGTCCGCCGACAAACGGTAAAAGCCGCGTTAGAGGGCCTGTTGCGACGAGCTGCAGCAGAAATAGAAAATCAGGGGTAGGCGATCTTCGATCTTTGTGGAACAATACTGTCTACTTATACAGGTGTTGGCCGTCAGGCCTTATTGATTACGTGAGGACTTTAATGGACGACAACAAGAAGAAAGCCTTGGCTGCGGCCCTGGGTCAGATCGAACGTCAATTCGGCAAGGGTGCCGTAATGCGTATGGGCGATCACGACCGTCAGGCGATCCCGGCTATTTCCACTGGCTCTCTGGGTCTGGACATCGCGCTCGGCATTGGCGGCCTGCCAAAAGGCCGTATCGTTGAAATCTACGGCCCTGAATCTTCCGGTAAAACCACCCTGACCCTGTCGGTGATTGCCCAGGCTCAAAAAATGGGCGCCACCTGCGCGTTCGTCGACGCCGAGCACGCCCTCGACCCTGAATACGCCGGCAAGCTGGGCGTCAACGTTGACGACCTGCTGGTTTCCCAGCCGGACACCGGCGAGCAAGCCCTGGAAATCACCGACATGCTGGTGCGCTCCAACGCCATCGACGTGATCGTGGTCGACTCCGTGGCCGCCCTGGTACCCAAGGCTGAAATCGAAGGCGAAATGGGTGACATGCACGTGGGCCTGCAAGCCCGTCTGATGTCCCAAGCGCTGCGTAAAATCACCGGTAACATCAAGAACGCCAACTGCCTGGTGATCTTCATTAACCAGATCCGTATGAAGATCGGCGTGATGTTCGGCAGCCCGGAAACCACCACCGGTGGTAACGCGCTGAAGTTCTACGCTTCGGTCCGTCTGGACATCCGCCGTACTGGCGCGGTTAAAGAAGGTGACGAGGTTGTTGGTAGCGAAACCCGCGTTAAAGTCGTGAAGAACAAAGTGGCCCCGCCATTCCGTCAGGCTGAGTTCCAGATTCTCTACGGCAAGGGTATTTACCTGAACGGCGAGATGATCGACCTTGGCGTGCTGCACGGTTTCGTCGAGAAGTCCGGTGCCTGGTATGCCTACAACGGTAGCAAGATCGGTCAGGGCAAGGCCAACTCGGCCAAGTTCCTGGCGGATAACCCGGATATCGCTGCCACGCTTGAGAAGCAGATCCGCGACAAGCTGTTGACCCCAGCGCCTGACGTGAAAGCTGCAGCCAACCGCGAGCCGGTTGAAGAAGTAGCAGAAGCCGACACTGACATCTGAAGCAAACGATGACTGTTGTACTGGATACACTCGTCGCCGTCCGGCGCACTGCAATGGACCTGCTCGCTCGACGCGAGCATGGTCGAGTCGAGCTGACGCGTAAACTGCGTCAGCGCGGCGCAGAGCCCGAGATGATCGACACTGCCCTCGACCGCTTGACGGAAGAAGGGCTGCTGTCGGAAGCCCGTTACCTCGAAAGCTTTGTTTCCTACCGAGCGCGCTCCGGCTATGGCCCGGCGCGAATTCGCGAAGAGCTGAGCCAGCGCGGCCTGCAACGCGTCGATATTGATCTCGCCCTGCGTGAGTGCGGTATCAGTTGGCAGTCGCAGCTCGAAGACACTTGGCGCCGCAAGTTTGCCGGCCATCTGCCGATTGATGCCAGGGAGCGTGCGAAGCAAGGTCGCTTTCTGAGTTATCGCGGGTTTTCGATGGAGATGATCAGCCGCCTATTAAGTGGCCGAGACATGGACGACTGACCGGGACGATAGGCGAGCTTTTGTGGCGAGGGAGCTTGCTCCCGCTGGGCTGCGTAGCAGCCCCATTCGCTTCACTGTAAGGTCACCTGAAACACCACAAAAAAGGCCCACTATGAAAATAGTGGGCCTTTTTTTTTGCCTTCAAAAAGTCACGCTGGCTCGGACGTCACTCGCTGCTGGGTCTTCCCTTGAGCCTGCGCCCAGTTCTCCGGCAAGTTGATGTAATCCACCAATTCCCGCAGACGGCCCTGATCACGCCCATTGAAGTTGAACACCAAGCGCGTCAAATGGCCGAACCTCGGCTCATCATGTTCTTCGCCCGTATACGCCTGCTGTTGGAACTCCCCACTCAGGCGCAGGCTGGCAAACTCGCTCTGCAAGTGGGCCAGGGCACGCTCGCTGAGCGGGTGATTCATGCGCACCACAAACTCGCGCTTCAACCAGCGGGTGGAGTGGAAGTTGGCGTAGAACTGGTTGATCTCGTCCACCGCCTCTTCAGCGCTGTACACCAGGCGGACCAGCTTGAGGTCGGTGGGCAGGATGTAGCGATTGGCTTCCAGCTGGCTGCGGATAAAGTCCAAAGCGCCTTGCCAGAAACCGCCGCCCGGAGCATCCAGCAGTACCACCGGCACCAGCGGGCTTTTGCCGGTCTGGATCAAGGTGAGGACTTCCAGCGCTTCATCCAGCGTGCCAAAACCGCCCGGGCACAGCACCAATGCATCGGCTTCCTTGACGAAGAACAGCTTGCGGGTGAAGAAGAAGTGGAAGGACAGCAGGTTCTCAGTGCCATCAATGGTCGGGTTGGCGTGCTGTTCAAACGGCAGGGTGATGTTGAACCCCAGGCTGTGTTCCAGGCCTGCGCCTTCGTGGGCTGCCGCCATGATGCCGCCGCCACCGCCGGTGATCACCATCAGCTCTGATTGCGCCAACTTGGCGCCGACTTCCCGGGCCAGGGCGTACAGCGGGCTTTCGACCGGCGTTCGCGCCGAGCCGAATACCGTCACCTTGCGGCGGTCCTTGAACTGTTCCAGTACGCGGAAGGCATTGTCCAGTTCGCGGATCGCCTGCAAGGTGATTTTCGCGTTCCAGCGGTTGCGGTCGTCCTGGGCCATGCGCAGAACGGTGAGGATCATGTCGCGATAAAGGGGGATATTCGAGCTGTTGGGAGCGATCAGCTGGAGTTGCGCATCGACCTGCTGTGTGAGGTCGGCCCCGTGTTCTTCAAAATGACGGAGCAGGTGGTCATTCGATTCGTAAGGCATTCAACTTCTCCTTCTTCACAGAGCCAGGGCCATCGACGAGAATTCGTCTGCGGCCGCGACACTGCGTGTGTCGCTGCATGCCGAAGGCTTGCACGGTGTTCGCCGAGCGGCAAAGCGGGCTCTGTATGTTCCTTGTGATTTGGAAACCTTTGCACTGCAAGTCGCAGGAGGGCAACCCTCTTTTGCCCTGAAAATGTTACAGAACGGCGTGGAAAACGCGGTGGAAGGGCTGCCGAGATAACGTGATCATGAGCCGAAAAACCCTTGGCTGGCAACCGGTTATTGGCAACACATCAGGCAGTTTAGTTGTTGGCAGGCAGAGGCAGCGAGGGAAGTGCGCGCCACTGGACAGCAGCGCGCGACGGTCGAGCAAACGTTACTTTTTCTTCTTGGCTGCCGCAGGTGCCGGGCAATCCGCTTCTACAAACTTGACCGACGCCACCGGGCGGTTGGTCTTGTTCTCGGTGATTTCGTAGCGCATCACTGCGCCCTTGGCCATCAATTCGCGGTAACCCTTGTTCAGGCACACGCTTTGACCCAGTTGGAAGTACACGGCCTTGGGGTTGGCGCGCATCTGTTCAGCGCGGTCGGGCTGTACGCTGAGGTGGTCGATCAGTTGCATGCCTTCAACGGTGTAGGCCACTTCCAGGGTTTTTTCGTCGATTTCCCGGGGCAGGTCCTTGTTGCTTTCAGCCGCGACGCTTTGCAGCTTGCGGTTCATTTGGGCCTCCAGCAGCGAGGCCGCGTGGGCGCCCATAGGCAATACCAACGCAAGGGCGACGGATGGGGCAACAACGCGCAGCATGGAACGCAGCATGAAACTCTCCTGATTCGGTTACTGGTGCATAGACCAGCCACTGCGCTGTGCGTTCAGTGGCGCGCAATTATAGGTGAGCCGTTGCCACTACAGCCAGGCGTATCGCTCGGAAGTGCGGATGGCTCTGGTAAACTGCGGCCACTTAAAGCCTGCCTCGAGTTTCCTCAGTGTCGATTTCCCCTTTCACGGGTTGCACCCGATGAGCCACGCCGTCTCCCGTTTGCGTACTCAGCGCCTGGCGCGGGCCGTGCGGCCTTTTCTCAACCGTGGTTCGCGCGCCGAACGCTGCCCCGGCTGTCGGGTGATTCCCGAGTACTGCCTGTGTGCCTGGCGGCCGAAGGTAGAGGCGCGCTCGGCCATGTGCCTGCTGATGCACGATGTTGAGCCGATGAAACCGAGCAATACCGGCTGGCTGATCGCCGATGTGATCGAAGACACCACTGCGTTCGCTTGGTCGCGCACCGAGGTCGACCCCGAACTGTTGACCTTGCTGGCCGACCCGCAATGGCAGCCCTATATCGTGTTCCCCGGCGAATTCGTCGCGCCTGAGCGGGTCGTCGGCGAAGTCACGGTGGCGGCGGGCAAGCGCCCACTGTTTATCCTGCTGGACGGCACTTGGAGCGAAGCGCGCAAGATGTTCCGCAAAAGCCCCTATCTGGAACACTTGCCGGTGTTGAGCCTGGCGCCCGAGCAGCTGTCGCGCTATAAGCTGCGCCGCTCCAAACGTGATGACCATTTCTGCACCGCCGAAGTCGCGGCGCTGTGCCTGGAGCTGGCCAGTGACCAAGCCGCCAGTGAAGTGCTGGATGCCTACCTCGACGTCTTCAGCACCCATTACCTGGCTGCTAAGTTCCAGTTACCGCTGGACCCGACGGACATCGTCCATACTCGCCTTGCACCCTATATCCCGGTGCTATAACCACACGACGTTTGCATGATGGCACCGTAAACCCGCGCGCCGCTAAAATGCCCACGGGCGTAGTGCTTGACCCTCTAGGCTACGCTGGGCATGCTGGGCGCCGATTGGGGCGTAACCGTGAATTTTCAGCGTCGTTGCAGGTGTTTTTGACGTTGAGCATGCCCTGTGGTGATGGCTGCCTGGCCGTTACCTTGTGTACTGGCGAACCCTGAACCCATCAGGGCTGCCATAAAAAACAGGATCATTTAATCAATGGCCACATACGAAATCCTGATAGCCGATGACCACCCGCTGTTTCGCAGCGCGCTGCATCAGGCCGTAACCCTGGGCCTTGGGCCGGACGTGCGCCTGGTCGAAGTGGCCAGCATTGCCGAGCTGGAAACCCGCCTCACCGAAAAATCCGACTGGGACCTGGTGCTGCTCGACCTGAACATGCCCGGCGCCTACGGTTTTTCCGGGCTGGTGCTGTTGCGCGGGCAATACCCGCAGATCCCGGTGGTGATGGTCTCGGCCCAGGAAGACGCTGACGTGGTGGTGCGCTCCAAGGAGTTTGGCGCCAGCGGGTTTATTCCCAAGTCCAGCTCAATGGAAGCGATCCAGAACGCCGTGCGCACCGTGCTGGATGGCGACGTGTCCTGGCCGCCGCAGGCGTTTGAAGAAATCAACGTGTCCGACGAAGCCAAGGCCGCCCGTGATGGCCTCGCCAGCCTGACGCCCCAGCAGTTTCGGGTGCTGACCATGGTCTGCGAAGGCTTGCTGAACAAGCAGATTGCCTACGAACTGAGCGTGTCAGAAGCGACCATCAAGGCTCACGTAACGGCGATCTTCCGCAAGCTGGGCGTGCGGACGCGCACTCAGGCGGCGCTGCTCTTGCAACAACTTGAGTCAATTTCGCAGCATTAAGTTGTTACTGATTCACGCTTTTTTGACTTTGCGTGATCTAGTTTCCCCACTCCTTTGGTTCAGTTGCCTACATCTATGTCGCCTTTCAAGGGTCAAACCGGTATCAAACGTATCTTCAATGCAGGGGGCTATTCCCTGGATGGCCTGCGTGCGGCTTTCACTGGCGAGGCGGCTTTCCGTCAGTTGGTGTTGCTCAACGTGATCCTGATCCCGCTGAGCTTTTTCCTGCACGTCAGCCGGGTCGAGCGCGCTTTGCTGATCGCGGTGTGCCTGTTGGCCTTGATCGTCGAGTTGCTCAATTCGGCGGTGGAAGCGGCCATCGACCGGATTTCCCTCGACCTGCACCCACTGTCGAAAAACGCCAAGGACATGGGCAGCGCCGCGCAATTCGTCGCGCTGACCATGATCACCCTGGTGTGGGCCGTGATTCTGATCTGAGGATCAAGCGATGCTCGGCAGCACGATCTCGTCGCTGCGCTGAACCCCGGCGGTGAAGGCGCGGCACAGCTCCAGAAACTCGCGCATCGCCGAGGTCTGGTACTTCTGCTTATGCCAGATGAAGTAGAACTGTCGCGCCAGGTCCAGGTCCGGGGTTTCCACCGGTACCAAGCTGCCACGGCGGAACGCATCGCGCAGCGCTAGCCTGGAAATACAGCCAATCCCCAACCCCGATTCCACGGCACGTTTGATCGCCTCGGTGTGCTCCAGCTCGAGGCGGATATTCAGCGCGCTGCGGTGATGCCGCATGGCCTGGTCAAAGGTCAGGCGCGTGCCGGAACCTTGCTCGCGCAGGATCCACGCTTCGTGGGTCAGCTCTTCCATGGTCGCCACGCCGCGCTTGGCCAAGTGATGCTGCGGTGCGCAAAACACCACCAGTTCGTCTTCCACCCAGGTTTGCACCTCGATGTCCGGGTGGCTGCAGTCGCCTTCGATTAGACCTAAGTCAATTTCGTAGTGCGCCACTTGGTGCACGATATGTGCAGTGTTCTGCACATGCAGCTTCACCTGGCTTTCGGGGTGCTGCTGCATAAAGCTGCCGATCAGCAGCGTCGCCAAGTAATTGCCGATGGTCAGGGTGGCGCCGACCGCCAGGGAACCGAAGCCGGACTTGCCGTTAAGCAGGTCTTCGATCTCCTTGGCCTGGTCCAGCAGCGCCACGGCCTGGGGCAACAGCTGATGGCCGAGGGCGTTGAGGCTAAGGCGTTTGCCCGCGCGGTCGAATAATTGGCAGCTGGATTGACGCTCCAGCTCGGTAATCGAGGTGCTGGCGGCGGATTGAGATAAGGCCAGAAGGCCAGCAGCGCGGGAGACGCTTTCCTGCTGGGCGACGGCGACGAAGACTTGCAGTTGACGGAGAGTAAATCGCATATCGATATAACCGATAACCCTTATCTTAATAATCCAGTTAACAGATATTGTCGCCGCCATTAGAATGCTGTGCAATTGCGCACTTCAATTTTGGCGCAGACCCATTTCCAGGAGTTCCCCGTACATGAGCAACATGAACCACGAGCGTGTCCTCAGTGTTCATCACTGGAACGACACTCTGTTCAGCTTCAAGTGCACCCGCGACCCGGGCTTGCGCTTCGAGAACGGTCAGTTCGTGATGATCGGCCTGCAACAGCCTAATGGCCGCCCGCTCATGCGCGCTTACTCCATTGCCAGCCCGAACTGGGAAGAGCATCTGGAGTTCTTCAGCATCAAGGTGCCCGATGGCCCGCTGACTTCCCAATTGCAGCACTTGAAGGAAGGCGACGAGATCATCATCAGCAAAAAACCGACAGGCACCTTGGTGCTTGACGATTTGAAGCCGGGCAAACACCTGTACCTGCTCAGCACGGGTACTGGCCTCGCTCCATTCATGAGCGTGATCCAGGACCCGGAAACCTACGAGCGTTTCGAAAAAGTGATCCTGTGCCATGGCGTGCGTTACGTCAACGAAGTCGCCTACCGCGAATTCATCACCGAGCACCTGCCGCAGAACGAGTTCTTCGGCGAGGCCCTGCGTGACAAGTTGATCTACTACCCGACCGTGACCCGCGAGCCGTTCGAAAACGAAGGCCGCCTGACCGACCTGATGCGCAGCGGCAAGCTGTTCAGCGACATCGGCCTGCCACCGATCAACCCCGAGGACGACCGCGCCATGCTGTGCGGCAGCCCAAGCATGTTGGACGAAACCAGCGAAGTGTTGAACAGCTTCGGCCTGAAAGTTTCGCCCCGTATGCGTGAGCCGGGTGATTATCTGATCGAGCGTGCGTTCGTCGAGAAATAACCGCCGATCCAAATGAATGTGGGAGCTGGCTTGTGTGGGAGCTGGCTTGCCTGCGATAGCGTCACCTCGGTTCTACTGAATGACCGAGGTGTCTGCATCGTAGGCAAGCCAGCTCCCAGACAAGCAGCTCCCACATTTGTTTTCGACGTTTACTTGGCCGGAATGACTTCCAGCACGCAAATCATCCCGGCTTCCGGATAGTGCCACCGCACATCCACATCCCAGAACTGCGCACCATATTCACGCTCCGGCCCCGGCGTTTGATACGCCGGCCGTGGATCCTGCGCCAGACACTGTTCGATCAACGCCACCAATGGTTCGTCAAGGCGCTGCGCATGGCCCTGTGCCTGTTGCAGGGCGGTCTTCAGCCACTGCACAGGAATCAGCTGTGGCGCACTGTTGGCGATGCTGTTGGTGGCGGTGTCAATGATGTCTGCGTACGGCACATACGGCTTGATATCCAGCACTGGCGTGCCATCCAGCAGGTCAATCCCGGAAATCCACAGCCGCCCCGGTTCGACCTTGTCCAGCTTGACCACTGACTGGCCAATGCCGTTGGGCCGATGAGTGGCGCGGGTGGCAAACACGCCCATGGACGTGTTGCCGCCCAACCGTGGCGGCCGCACTTTCAAGCGTGGTTTGTCTTCCAAGGCCTGGTGGAACAGAAACAGCAACCACACATGGCTGACCTGCTCCAGGCCCTGCACCGCCTCACCTTGGTCGAACGGCGCCACCAGTTCCAGCACGCCACGGGCGGCCGGTGCCAGTTGGGGCTGGCGTGGGATGGCGAACTTCTCCTTGAAGCAGGAGCGCACGAAACCGACGGGCGAGACGTGGTAACTCATGGCTTACGCACGAACCCGCAGGGTCAGGCCCTTGAGGAAGTTACGCAGCAACTGGTCGCCACAGGTGCGGTAGTTGGTGTGGCCGAACTTGCGGAACAGTGCGCTCAGCTCAGGCTTGGACACTGGGAACTCGGCAGCCTTGAGGATCGCGTGCATGTCGTCTTCCTTCAGTTCGAAGGCCACGCGCAGCTTCTTGAGGATGATGTTGTTGGTCACCGGGGTTTCGATCGGCTGTGGCGCACGGCTTTCGTCTTTGCCGCGCTTGAAGATCACCAGGCCATCGAGGAAGTGGGCCATGACGTCATCCGGGCAGAACACAAAGCCTTCTTCCTCGTCTTTCTTGAGGTAAGTCAGCAGGTCTTCCTTGGTCACGTCCATGCCGCCGAGCTTGATGATCTCGACCATCTTGTTGTCGCTGATGTCGAGCATGTAGCGCACGCTACGCAGTACGTCGTTGTGAATCATGGTGGGCAATCCTGGTATTCAACTGAAGACACCGCCTAATCAGGCGGTGTCGAGAAAAGGGGAACGGCTTAGAACTTCTCTTTGCCGGACAGGTAACGCCATTGGCCGACCGGCACTTTGCCGATGGACACCCCGCCAATGCGGATGCGGCGGATGGCGATGACTTTCAAGCCGACGGCTTCGCAGAACAGGGCAATCACGCCCGGTTGCGGGTTCTTCATCGCAAAGCGCAGGCGGTTTTCGTTCTGCCAGCTAGCCTTTACGGCCGGCAGCTCCTTACCTTTGTAGGTCAGGCCGTGGTTCAGGCGATTGAGGCCGTGGGCAACCATGTCGCCTTCAACCTCCACCACGTATTCCTGCTCGATCTTGGCGGCATCGGCGGTCAACTTGCGCAGAATCTTCCAGTCCTGGGTGAACACCAGCAGGCCGCTGGCCTTGGCTTGCAGGTCGGCACTGGCGGTCAGGCGCAGGAAGTGGCCTTTAAGCGGGCGTTTGCTGAAGCGGTGTTCTTCGGACAAGGTTTCTGCGCTGATCGAGGCCATCGCCGTTTCGGCATCCACACCCACCGGCGCGTGCAGCAGAATGGTTACCGACTCCGGCGCAGTGGCTTTCGCCTCTGGGTCCAGCTCGACCTTCTGGGTGGTGACCTTGAACTGCGGCTCGTCGATCACTTCTCCGTCCACCGAGACCCAGCCGCCTTCGATAAACAGCTCAGCCTCCCGACGGGAGCAACCGACCAGTTCGATAAGGCGTTTGGAGAGGCGTATGGGGTCAGTCATGACAAGGGCCGTAACAAAAGGGGGCGGCTATTGTACCTGCCTGGCGCCGGTTAATCCCGGCCCTATTTCAGCAGGGTGGCTTTTTGTGGGCGCTGGCTTGCCTGCGATGGCATCACCTCGGTCGACCTGAGCTACCGCGTCGCCCGCATCGCAGGCAAGCCAGCTCCCACAGATGTGCGCAAACGCATATGCAGCAGCGGGTACGGCTGGCCCAAGCCGTCATGCTCCGCGCGGCCGATTACCTCGAAGCCCTGCTTGAAGTAAAAGCCCAGGGCCTGCGGGTTCTGTTCATTAACGTCCAGCTGGTCGGCGTTCATGTGCTCGATCGCATAACGCAGCAGTTGCCGGCCCAGGCCCTGGCCGCGGTGCTGCGGGTCGATAAACAGCATTTCGACTTTTCCCGCTGCCACCCCAGCAAACCCGGTGATGCGTTGGCGTGCGTCCTTGGTGCAGATCAGCATCACCGAATCCAGGTAACGCGTCAGCACCAGCTTTTTGAGCAGGACGATGTAGCTGTCCGGCAAGAAATCGTGGGTTGCCCGCACCGAGTCTTCCCAGAGTTGCGCCAAGTGCGCGAAATCGCTGATTTTGGGTGTGTGGATGACCGAAACCTGACGCATGCCCGCTGCCCCTTGCCTAGATCTTCGCCAATGGGCAAACGATAGACCTAAAAAAGCCCCGCATCTTGTCCAGAGGCGGGGCTTTTGTATTTTTTTTACACGCCAGTGACGATCAGTCGCGCTTTTGCGCCCACAGGTCGTATTCGTCGGCGTCAGTTACCGTGCACCAGACCTTGTCGCCCGGCTTCAGACCACTGGCATCGTCGATAAACACGTTACCGTCGATCTCCGGCGCATCGAAGAAGCAGCGGCCTACGGCGCCTTGCTCGTCGACTTCGTCGATCAGCACTTCGATCTCCCGACCAATGCGCAGTTGCAGGCGTGCCGAGCTGATGGCCTGTTGGTGCGCCATGAAACGCTCCCAACGGTCTTGCTTGACGTCGTCCGCAACGACGGCAGCGTCCAGCAGGTTAGCCGGAGCGCCTTCCACCGGCGAGTACTGGAAGCAACCGACACGGTCCAGTTGCGCTTCGGTCAGCCAGTCCAGCAGGTACTGGAAGTCTTCTTCGGTCTCGCCAGGGAAGCCGACGATGAAGGTGGAGCGGATGATCAGGTCCGGGCAGATCTCGCGCCAGTTCTTGATACGCGCCAGGGTCTTGTCTTCGAAGGCCGGGCGTTTCATGGCCTTGAGGATTTTCGGGCTGGCGTGCTGGAACGGGATGTCCAAGTACGGCAGGATCTTGCCGGCGGCCATCAACGGGATCAGCTCGTCCACGTGCGGGTACGGGTAAACGTAGTGCAGGCGCACCCACACGCCCAGGCTGCTCAAGGCTTCGCAGAGTTCGGTCATGCGGGTTTTCACCGGCGCGCCGTTCCAGAAACCGGTGCGGTACTTCACGTCGACGCCGTAGGCGCTGGTGTCCTGGGAGATCACCAACAGCTCTTTCACGCCGGATTTAACCAGGCGCTGAGCCTCGTCCAGCACATCACCCACCGGGCGGCTGACCAGCTTGCCGCGCATCGACGGGATGATGCAGAAGCTGCAGCTGTGGTTGCAGCCTTCGGAAATTTTCAGGTACGCGTAGTGGCGCGGCGTCAGCTTGATGCCTTGCGGCGGCACCAGGTCGATCAGCGGGTTGTGGTCCTGGCGCGGCGGCACCACTTGGTGCACGGCATTGACCACCTGCTCGTACTGCTGCGGGCCGGTCACGGCCAGTACGCTTGGGTGCACGTTGCGGATAGCGCCTTCTTCCACGCCCATGCAGCCGGTGACGATGACCTTGCCGTTTTCCTTGATGGCTTCGCCAATCACTTCCAGCGACTCAGCCTTGGCCGAGTCAATGAAGCCACAGGTGTTGACCACCACCACGTCGGCGTCCTGGTACGTGGACACGACGTCATAGCCTTCCATACGCAATTGCGTGAGGATGCGCTCGGAGTCGACCAGAGCCTTTGGGCAACCCAGAGATACAAAGCCGACCTTGGGGTTGGCTTTTGCGATGGTGGTGGACATGTCTAACCTCGGTATTGAATGACGCCGCCGGCTAGAAGGGCAGGGCAGCGGATGGGCACTTGGTGTGCCTCTGATCAAAAAGTGCGCAATTCTAGCGACGGGCAACGCACTTGACCAGCTTTATGCAGGGAAATGCGACGAGTGCTGCGCTATGCTTCGCGCCGTTGCGCACGGGTAAAACCCTTGGGTCAATAAAACGTCTGTTACGAGAAGTAAAACAGCGCATGCTACGGTCAGCTTAGACGCGTTGTTTATAAAAGACCTTGGGTCAAAGGGCAGGAGTGGTTGATGGGTCAGGCAAATAGTCAGGCGGCAGGTGCCGAGCATTCCAATGCAAAGCCGATTGGCATGCTAGTGGCAGCAGTCGGGGTGGTGTACGGCGATATCGGTACCAGCCCGCTCTATACCCTTAAAGAAGTGTTTTCTGGTGGTTACGGGGTTCAGGTCAACCATGACGGGGTCTTCGGCATTCTGGCGCTGATTTTCTGGTCGCTGGTGTGGGTCGTGTCGATCAAGTACGTGCTGTTTATCCTGCGCGCGGACAACCAGGGCGAGGGCGGCATCATGGCCCTGACGGCACTGGCACGGCGGGCGGCGGCGCCGTACCCCAAATTACGTTCGGTGCTGGTGATCCTCGGCCTGATCGGTGCCGCGCTGTTCTACGGCGACAGCATGATCACCCCGGCGATCTCGGTGTTGTCGGCGGTCGAGGGCCTGGAACTGGCCTTTGATGGCCTGGAGCGCTGGGTGGTGCCGCTGTCGCTGGTGGTGCTGGTGGGCCTGTTTCTGATCCAGAAACACGGCACCGATCGCATCGGCAAGCTGTTCGGGCCGGTGATGGTGGTGTGGTTCCTGGTGCTGGGCGGCCTCGGCGTGCACGGCATCCTGCGACACCCCGAGGTGCTCAACGCGCTGAACCCCGTGTGGGGCGTGCGTTTCTTTATCGTCCACCCCGGCATGGGCGTGGCGATTCTCGGCGCGGTGGTGCTGGCGTTGACCGGTGCCGAAGCGCTGTATGCCGACATGGGCCACTTCGGCCGCAAGCCGATTGCTCGCGCATGGTTCGCCCTGGTGCTGCCGGCGCTGGTGCTCAACTACTTCGGCCAGGGCGCCTTGCTGCTGGAAAACCCGGAAGCGGCGCGTAACCCGTTCTACTTGCTGGCGCCGGAGTGGGCGTTGATCCCGCTGGTGGCACTGTCGACGCTGGCCACGGTGATTGCCTCCCAGGCGGTGATTTCTGGTGCGTTCTCCCTGACCCGCCAGGCGATCCAGTTGGGTTACATCCCGCGCATGCATATCCAGCACACCTCCAGCGCCGAGCAAGGCCAGATCTACATCGGTGCGGTGAACTGGGCGCTGATGGTCGGCGTGATCCTGCTGGTGCTGGGCTTCGAATCTTCGAACGCCTTGGCCTCGGCGTACGGCGTGGCAGTGACCGGCACCATGCTGATCACCAGCATCCTGGTGTCGGCGGTGATGTTGCTGCTGTGGAAATGGCCACCGGTGTTGGCGATTCCGGTGTTGATCGGCTTCCTGTTGGTGGACGGCCTGTTCTTCGCCGCCAACGTGCCGAAGATCGTGCAGGGCGGTGCCTTCCCCGTGTTGGCGGGGATTGTGCTGTTTATACTGATGACCACCTGGAAGCGCGGCAAAGAACTGTTGATGGACCGCCTCGACGAGGGCGGGCTGCCCTTGCCGATCTTTATCAGCAGCATCCGCGTGCAGCCGCCGCATCGCGTGCAGGGCACCGCCGTGTTCCTCACCGCGCGGCCCGACGCCGTGCCTCACGCGCTGTTGCACAACCTGCTGCATAACCAGGTGTTGCATGAGCAGGTGGTGATGCTGACGGTGGTCTACGAAGACATTCCGCGCGTGCCTGCCTCACGACGCTTTGAGGTGGACGCCTACGGGGAAGGCTTCTTCCGGGTGATCCTGCACTTCGGGTTTACCGATGAGCCGGACGTGCCCGAGGCACTGAAGTTGTGCCATCTGGACGACCTGGATTTCAGCCCGATGCGCACCACTTACTTCCTCAGCCGCGAAACGGTGATCGCCTCGCGCATCAAGGGCATGGCCCGTTGGCGTGAAAGCTTGTTTGCGTTCATGTTGAAGAACGCCAACGGCAACCTGCGCTTCTTCAAGCTTCCGGTAAACCGCGTGATCGAGCTGGGCACCCAGGTCGAAATGTAAGCTGCTGCGACACGGGAGCCGGCAATCGGCTCCCGTTTTCCTTCTGAACCCTATGCAAGCCACCGTTGTCGACTAGGCTCTAAGCACTGTTTGAATAGTGCCCACAGAACCCAGAAGAGGTGCGCCATGAGTCAGCTGCTCGAACCCTACACCCTCCGTCAATTGACCCTGCTCAACCGGATCGCCGTCTCGCCAATGTGCCAATACTCCTCCGAGGACGGCTTGGCCAATGACTGGCACCTGGTGCACCTTGGCAGCCGCGCCGTCGGCGGCGCCGGGCTGATTTTCACCGAAGCCACCGCCGTGACCTCCGATGGCCGCATCACCGCCCAGGACCTGGGCCTGTGGAAGGATGAACAGATCGAACCGTTGCAACGCATCACGCGGTTTATTGCCGCCCAAGGCGCGGTGGCGGGCATTCAACTGGCACATGCCGGGCGTAAGGCCAGCACGCATCGGCCGTGGATCGGCAAGCACGGCAGCGTCAAGCCGCAAGAGGGCGGCTGGGTGCCGGTAGGCCCATCGCCGATTGCTTTCGATCCCAATCACACGCAACCCCAGCAACTGGACGAAGCGCAGATCCAACACGTGATCGCCGACTTTGTGGCCGCCGCCAAACGCGCGCTGACTGCCGGTTTTGAAGTGGTGGAAATCCACGCTGCTCACGGTTACCTGCTGCATCAATTCCTCTCGCCCATCAGCAACCAGCGTCAGGACCACTACGGTGGCTCGTTTGAAAACCGTATCCGCCTGGTGCTCGAAGTCACTAAGGCTGTGCGTGAAGTCTGGCCTCAGGAGCTGCCGCTGTTTGTACGGGTATCGGCCACCGACTGGGTGGAAGACGGCTGGAACCCGGATGAAACCGTGGAGCTGGCACGCCGCCTCAAAGACTTGGGCGTGGACCTGGTCGACGTGTCCTCCGGCGGCACCGCCGCCAACGCCGAGATCCCCACCGGCCCCGGTTACCAGACGCGCTTTGCCGAGCGTGTACGCAAAGAGTCGGGCATCGCCACCGGCACCGTCGGCATGATTACCGAGCCGGCCCAAGCCGAGCACATCCTGCGCACGTGCCAGGCCGACATCATCTTCCTGGCCCGTGAGCTGTTGCGTGACCCGTACTGGCCGCTGCATGCCGATGATGACTTGGGTGGGCGCAAGGCGATCTGGCCGGCGCAGTACCAACGGGCGACCCATCGCGATCAGCCGATCCATGAGTCTGATCTGAGGGATTGATCCCACACCTGATCCACCAAAACCCACCCTGACCCGGTGGGTTTTTTCTTGCTGTTGTTTTTTGCGGCCTCACCTGCGCCGGCCGCCGCGTGGGAAAGTGCTGTAGGTCTTTGTTACTTGGGCGATTTATTTAAGTTAATACTCTAAAAAAATCCCACACGGGAGCCGATTGTTTCTACGCTTAGGGTAAGTCTGATTTCTGGCCCAGGGAGTCAGTCAGCTTGTTCGTGAAGGCATCGCGTCTCAGGGAAGGCAGGTGATGGGCGCCAAGCGTCTTAGTTTGATATCAGGAGAAACAGTCCATGGCCAAGTCCTATGATGTTGCGGGTGCGGTGGTGAGTTTTCTGACCGGCAAAATGTCTTTGCGTGGTCGAAGGTTGAGCTCGGATGAGGTGCAATTACTGGAGCAGTACCGCGCGCTGACCGAGAACGATCAGGTGGCGATGCGGTACTTGATTGGGGCGATGAAAAGCGTGTCGCGCTTTTAACGTGTGGGGGCGGGCTTGCCCGCGATTGCAGTGTGTCAGTCAACACAGGCGCGACTGACCCCAGGCTATCGCGGGCAAGCCCGCTCCCACAATGGGTATCAGGTGTACTTGCGCTTGTCCGGCGCCGGCGGGAAGTACTGGTACAGCCAGGTTTCACTCAAGGTGCGGTCCTGGGTGCGGATAAACAGACGCAGTTCCACCGGCTCCACGCTGTCGCTGGTCGGGTACCAATCGAACAGAATGCGATAGCCCTTGATGTTGTCGAGCACCAGCACGCTGAAATCTTTCACTTCACCGTGGGAACAGGTCACCACCGGCTCAATGCCGGTGCCCGCGGGCAGGCGATCGAGGCCGCCCCCTTTGAAGTCCACCGCAAAGCGGCGTGCCCATACTTCGGGGTAGTGCTCGCCCGGTGCCCAACCTTCGGTAAAGCCGCCCATGCCGGAGCGGGTGGCGTCGACTTGCGCCAGCGGTGTGCTCACCGGTGGTAGCGCGCTCCAGTACAGCTTGTAGCCGTAGTTGAGCGAATCGCCGGCGGCCACGGGCTTTTTCGGGGTCCAGAAGGCCACGATGTTGTCCAGGGTTTCGCCGGTCGTGGGGATTTCCAGCAGGTCGATCGAGCCTTCGCCCCATGCCGTGGTGGGTTCGACCCATAGGCTTGGGCGCTTGCTGTACCAGTCCACGGTGTCCTGGTAGCTAGCAAACTCATGGTCGGTCTGCACCAGGCCGAAGCCTTTCGGGTCGGTGTCGGCGAATGCGTTGAATTGCAGCTTGGCCGGGTTGTTCAGCGGGCGGCAGATCCACTCGCCGTTGCCGCGCCACATCGCCAGGCGGTCCGAGTCATGGATTTGCGGGTGGATGGTGTCGCACATACGGCGCTCATGGGTGCCGCAGCTGAACATACTGGTCATCGGCGCGATGCCGAGTTGCTCGATGGTGGTGCGTGCGTTGATATTCGCGTCGATGGCCATCACCACCTGATTGGCCTGGCAGTCGATGTCGAAGCGGTAGGCGCCGGTGGCGCTCGGCGAGTCGAGCAGGGCGTAGACCACAAAACGCGTGGCGTCCTTGGTCGGGGTTTCGAACCAGAACTGCGTGAAGTCGGGGAATTCTTCGCGTTTTTTTGCGTAGGTATCAATCGCCAGGCCGCGTGCGGACAGGCCGTACTGGCCGGTGGAATCCACCGCGCGAAAGTAGCTCGCGCCGAGGAATGACAGCACGTCATGGCGATCCAGTTCCGGCGCCTTGAACAGCTTGAAGCCGGAGAAACCCAGGTCGCCGGTCAGCTGCTTGGTGTCGACTGTGGTCTTTTCATAGTTGAACAGCGAGGGGCGGAAATGCACCTCGCGTGCTTCGCGGGTCTTGGGGTCGACGCTGTGCATGCGCACCGGCGTCTTGAAACCCATGCCGACGTGGAAGAATTGCACGTCGAGCTGGCCGTTCAATTCCTTCCACAGCGAGTGGTTGCCGTCGTAGCCGATGGCATTGAAATTCTGCGGCGTCATGGTCGCCAGGGTCGGCGGCAGCACCTGTTTGGTGTCTTTATAGGCGGTGCCGGCGAGCTGTTTGGCCTGGGCTTTAAGCGTTTCAAAATCAAACGCCACGGCCTTGCCATCGGCGGCACGGTTCCCAGCCCAGGCCTGCGCGGCGAGTAGGCCGCTGGCCGACAAACCGGTGTAAGCCGCAATGGCCATGGACGCTTTGAGCAAATTCCTGCGGTGCATAGAGACAACCTGTCGTGAGCAAATCCCGCGCCGTTCCTGGCACGTGCTGGATCAGAAATAACGGTTCGGACATGCCTTCGGCCAAACGCAACGGACTATAAACAGACGCCGGTTAGCTTAAGCGGTTCGATGAGGAAGGAAAATTGATTGATAGCGGGATGATGGCGTCGCATATGAAACAAGACGTTTCCGGTATTAGCAGGTGACGTTACAACTCGAAGCACTCTAGATCTGGGTTTTTTGGCACTTAGTTTTACGCTGGGGGCCTATTGGTCCTACGAACCCAAGTGTCTGGAGGCTATATATGAATACCCGTGGATTGCTCGATCAGTTACTCAAGTCTGGCCAGGACATGTTGCAGAAGAAGGCCGGCGACCCGCGCAAACCGAATGATAAAGGCGCCCTCGGCGGGCTGCTCGGCGGTGGCGGGCTCGGCAGTTTGCTTGGCGGTGCGGGCGGTGGAGCCCTAGCGGCAGGTGCCATGGGCTTGCTGCTGGGCAACAAGAAAGCGCGCAAATTTGGCGGTAAAGCCCTGACCTACGGTGGTTTGGCGGCCTTGGGCGTGATTGCCTACAAGGCTTATGGCAATTGGCAGGCGCAACAGGCCAATGCACCCCAGGGCGAGCCGCAGACCATCGACCGTTTGCCGCCGGCCCAGGTCGAGCAGCACAGCCAGGGCATTCTTAAAGCGCTGGTCGCGGCCGCCAAAGCCGATGGGCATGTGGACGAACGCGAACGCGCGCTGATCGAAGGCGAGTTCACCAAGCTCGACAACGACCGCGAGCTGCAAGGCTGGCTGCACGCCGAGCTGAACAAACCCCTCGACCCTGCCGACGTGGCCCGCGCAGCCGGCACTCCGGAAATGGCCGCCGAAATGTACATCGCCAGCGTGATGCTGGTGGATGAAGAGAACTTCATGGAAAAGGCCTATCTGGACGAATTGGCCCGCCAGCTCAAACTGGAGCCTGGCTTGAAGCTCGAACTGGAAAAACAAGTACGCCAAGCCACCCTCTGACCTGATCATTCCCACGCTCGCGCGTGGGAATGCCTTGCGGGGCGCTCCGCGTCCCGCCCTCTGCAACACCGCTTGAATCCTGCCAATGTAACGGGCTGCATGCCCACACAGAGCGTGGAAACGATCCCCAGCCAGCCCTCCCACAGGTGTTTTTGCATTCTGTGTGCACTGCATCAAAAGCCATTGATAAGTGAGGCCATCTGCTCAGCTATACTCCCCTCCATTTGAATGGCCCTTCGAGGAATTACTGTGAAGAACTGGACCTTGCGCCAAAGGATTTTGGCGAGCTTTGCGGTAATTATCGCGATCATGCTGCTGATGGTCGTGGTCTCGTATTCGCGCTTGCTGAAAATCGAAGTCAGCGAAACCTCCGTTCGCGACGACGCCGTGCCCGGGGTGTTTTTCAGTTCGATGATTCGCAGCGCCTGGGTCGACAGCTATTTGCAAACCCAGGAATTGGTCGGCGCGCACCAAAGCCAGGGCATTTCAGAGGCCGACAAGCAGGACTACAAGTCCTTCGAGGCGCGTCTTGAACAGCACATGGCCAGTTACGCCAGCACCATCAATATTGGCCAGAATCGCAGCGAATTCGATGCCTTCGAAAAACTCCATCAGAACTACAACAAGATTCTCGCCCAAGTCCTGGACGCCCATCAGGCCAACAACCCCGTCGAGGCGCAAAAGCTCTTCGACGAGCAACTGACGCCCGCCTGGACCGCAGGCCGCGCGAAGCTCAATGACATCATCAATGAGAACAAGCAGGTTGCCGATAACGCCACCGCCGCTATCGACGAAGCCGTCTCGGCTGCCAAAATCAGCATGGGCGTTTCGCTGCTGCTGGCCATTCTTGCCGCGGGCCTCTGCGGCCTGCTGCTGATGCGCGCGATCATGGCGCCGATGAATCGCATCGTCGAGATCCTCGACATCATGCGAACGGGTGACTTGAGCAAGCGCCTGAACCTGGAACGCAAGGATGAGTTCGGCGCCGTCGAAACCGGCTTCAACGACATGATGACCGAGCTGACGGCCCTGGTATCCCAGGCCCAACGTTCGTCGGTACAGGTCACCACCTCGGTCACCGAGATTGCCGCCACCTCCAAGCAGCAACAGGCCACGGCCACGGAAACTGCCGCGACTACCACTGAGATCGGCGCCACTTCGCGGGAGATCGCCGCCACTTCCAAGGATTTGGTCCGCACCATGACCGAAGTGTCCACCGCCGCTGACCAGGCATCGGTCGCCGCCGGTTCTGGCCAGCAAGGCTTGGCGCGCATGGAAGAAACCATGCACTCGGTGATGGGCGCCGCCGACTTGGTCAACGCTAAGCTTGCGATCCTCAATGAGAAAGCTGGCAACATCAACCAAGTGGTGGTGACCATCGTCAAGGTCGCCGACCAGACCAACCTGTTGTCGCTCAACGCCGCCATCGAAGCTGAAAAGGCCGGTGAATACGGGCGCGGTTTTGCCGTGGTCGCCACAGAAGTGCGGCGTTTGGCGGACCAGACCGCCGTGGCCACCTACGACATCGAGCAGATGGTGCGTGAGATTCAGTCGGCGGTGTCGGCGGGCGTGATGGGCATGGACAAGTTCTCCGAAGAAGTGCGCCGCGGCATGTTTGAAGTGCAGCAAGTGGGCGAGCAACTGTCGCAGATCATCCACCAAGTGCAGGCGTTGGCGCCGCGTGTGTTGATGGTCAACGAAGGCATGCAGGCTCAGGCCACTGGCGCCGAGCAGATCAACCACGCGCTGGTGCAACTGGGTGATGCCAGCAGCCAGACCGTGGAATCCCTGCGCCAGGCCAGCTTTGCCATTGATGAGCTGAGCCAGGTTGCGGTCGGCCTGCGCAGCGGCGTCTCGCGTTTCAAAGTCTGATGAGCGAGCTTGCCGCTAAACGCGGCGCCGTCCCGGCAGCGAAAAAGGCGTTGTTCCTGGTGTTTCACATCGGCGGCGAACGGTATGCCCTCAGGGCCACGGAAGTGGCTGAGGTGCTGCCGCGCCTGCCGCTCAAGCCCATCGCCCATGCACCGGTCTGGGTGGCGGGGATCTTTGCCCACCGTGGCGCGCTGGTGCCGGTGATCGACCTGAGCGCGCTGACCTTTGGCACGCCGGCCCAGGCCCGCACCAGCACGAGGCTGGTGTTGGTCAATTACCAGCCGCAACCCTGGGTTGAAGCACGCTGGCTGGGGCTGATCCTGGAACAAGCCACCGACACCCTGCGGTGCAGCCTTGAGGAGTTCCAGCCGTATGGGCTGGACAACCGCGAGGCGCCGTACTTGGGGCTGGTGCGTGAAGATGCCTTGGGCTTGATGCAGTGGATTGGCGTCAACGAGTTGCTCACCGAACCCGTGCGCACCTTGCTGTTTTGCGCCGAGCTGAACCTATGAGTAATGACCCGCGCTTCTTTGCCTTCTTAAAGGAACGCATTGGCCTGGACGTCGCCTCGGTGGGCGAGGCGATCATCGAGCGCGCGGTACGCCAACGCAGCCAGGCCACGCAGGCGCAGACGCCAGAGGCTTACTGGCAGCACTTGCAAAGCTCCCAGGATGAGCAGCAGGCGCTGATCGAAGCGGTCATCGTCCCCGAAACTTGGTTTTTTCGTTACCCCGAATCCTTTGCGACCCTGGCGCGCCTAGCCAAGGCGCGCCTGGCCGAGATCAAGCAGATGCGCGCGCTGCGTATCCTCAGCCTGCCGTGTTCCACCGGCGAAGAGCCCTACTCGATTGCCATGGCCTTGCTTGATGCCGGGTTGGCGCCGCACCAATTCAAGGTGCTGGGCCTGGATGTCAGCCCGCTGTCGGTGGAACGCGCGCGGCGCGGGGTGTATGGCAAGAATTCGTTTCGCGGCAGTGATATCGAGTTTCGCGAGCGCCACTTCACCGAAGAGGTGGAGGGTTATCGCATCGCCGACCGCGTGCGCGAGCAAGTGCGCCTGCAAGTCGGCAACCTGCTCGACCCAGGCCTGTTGGCGAATGAGCCAAGCTACGACTTTGTGTTCTGCCGCAACCTGCTGATCTACTTTGACCAGCCGACCCAGAAGCAAGTGTTCGACGTGCTCAAGGGCCTGACCCACGAGGATGGCGTGCTGTTTATCGGCCCGGCCGAGGGCAGCCTGCTGGGGCGCCATGGCATGCGTTCGATTGGTGTGCCGCAGTCCTTTGCCTTCAGCCGGTATGTAGAACCGGTCAAGCCCGAGCCGGTGCCTGTACTGATGCCTGTATCGATGCCCGTGCCGCGCAGTGCGGCGCCGATGCCTCTCAAGCCACGCCCGTTCAGCACGCTCAGCAGCCACGTGACGCCGATCAAGGTGGCGCAGACCGATGCAGGCGACCTGCTCAGCCGCATCGCCACGCTTGCCAACGAAGGCAAAAGTGCTGAAGCCCGTGCCGCGTGTGAGCAGTATTTGAGTAACCACCCGCCGGCCGCCCAGGTGTTTTACTGGCTGGGGCTGCTCAGCGATGTGGCCGGCAGCGCCCTGGAAGCCCAGGGTTATTATCGAAAAGCCTTGTACCTGGAACCGCAGCACCCGCAGGCCTTGATGCATTTGGCCGCGTTGCTCCAATCCCAGGGCGACAGTGCGGGGGCGCGCCGCTTGCAAGCGCGGGCCGCGCGTAGCGAGCGAGCTGACAGTGAGTCCAAACGATGAGTAGCAACGACGCGCTCGATACTGCGGGCCTGGACCTGACCCTGACCGACACCCAAGCCATCGACGACTGCTGGAACCGCATCGGCATCCATGGCGACAAGTCCTGCCCGTTACTGGCGGAGCATATCCATTGCCGTAACTGCTCGGTGTATTCCGCCGCCGCCACGCGTTTGCTCGACCGCTATGCCTTGCAGCAGGACGACCGGCGGCCACAGGCGGCAACCGAGGACCACGGCGATGTGGTCACGCGCTCCCTGTTGATGTTTCGTCTGGGCGAGGAATGGCTGGGCATTGCCACCCGCTGCCTAGTGGAAGTGGCGCCATTGCAACCGATTCACTCGCTGCCGCACCAACGCTCGCGGGCGCTGCTCGGCGTGGCCAATGTGCGGGGCGCGCTGGTGGCGTGCCTGTCGCTGGTCGAGTTGCTGGGGCTGGACGCCACCACCGGCGGGGCCAGTGGTGGGCGGGTCATGCCGCGCATGTTGATCATCGCCGCGCAGGACGGCCCGGTGGTGGTGCCGGTCGATGAAGTCGACGGCATCCATGCCATTGATGAGCGCACCTTGAAGGCGGCGTCGGCCTCCGGCGCCCAGGCCAGTGCGCGCTTCACCCAGGGCGTTTTGCAGTGGAAGGGCCGCAGCCTGCGCTGGCTGGACGAGGCGCAATTGTTGTCCGCCGTGACCCGGAGCCTCACATGACCCCCGACCAGATGCGCGATGCCTCGCTGCTGGAACTGTTCAGCCTGGAAGCCGATGCGCAGACCCAGGTATTGAGCGCCGGTTTGCTGGCCTTGGAACGCAACCCGACCCAGGCCGACCAGTTGGAGGCGTGCATGCGCGCCGCGCACTCGCTCAAGGGCGCGGCGCGGATCGTCGGGGTGGATGCCGGGGTCAGCGTGGCCCACGTCATGGAGGACTGCCTGGTCACTGCTCAGGAAGGCCGCCTGTACCTGCAACCCGAACATATCGACGCCTTGCTGCAAGGCACCGACCTGCTGATGCGCATCGCCACGCCGGGCAATGACGTGGGCCCGGCGAATATCGAGGCGTATGTAGCGCTGATGGAGCGCCTGCTCGATCCGTCCGCCACCGTCGCTTCACCTGCGCTGCCCCCGCCGGCTGCGGCGCCTATGGTCGAAGCGCTGCCGCCCGAGCCCGAGCCGCCGGTCACCAGCGAGCCGCCGCGCCAGAACAAACACATGACCGAAGGCGGCGAGCGCGTGCTGCGCGTCACCGCCGAGCGCTTGAACAGCCTGCTCGACCTGTCCAGTAAATCCCTGGTCGAAACCCAGCGGCTCAAGCCGTACCTGGCGAGCATGCAGCGCCTCAAGCGTATTCAAAACAACAGCGCCCGCGCCTTGGACACCCTCGATGGCCACCTCAAGGCTGTGGAGTTGAACCTCGAAGCCCAGGAAGCCCTGGCTGACACCCGTCGCCTGCTCAACGAAGCCCAGGCGTTGCTGGCGGAAAAAACCGCCGAGCTGGACGAGTTCGGCTGGCAGGCCGGGCAGCGCGCCCAAGTGCTGTACGACACCGCGCTGGCCTGCCGCATGCGCCCGTTTGCCGATGTGTTGGCCGGGCAGGTGCGTATGGTCCGCGATCTGGGCCGCAGCCTGGGCAAGCAGGTGCGCCTGGAGATCGAGGGCGAAAAGACCCAGGTCGACCGTGATGTGCTGGAAAAACTCGAAGCGCCGCTCACCCACTTGCTGCGTAATGCCGTCGACCACGGCATCGAAATGCCTGAGCAGCGCCTGCTGGCGGGCAAGTCGGCCGAAGGCTTGATCCGCCTGCGCGCCTCGCACCAGGCGGGTTTGCTGGTGCTGGAATTGAGCGATGACGGCAATGGCGTCGACCTGGAGCGCCTGCGCGGCACCATCGTCGACCGGCATTTGTCACCGCTGGAAACCGCCCTGCGCCTGAGCGAAGAGGAACTGCTGACGTTCCTGTTCCTGCCGGGTTTCAGCCTGCGCGACAAGGTCACCGAAGTGTCCGGCCGTGGTGTTGGCCTGGACGCGGTGCAACATATGGTCCGCCAACTGCGCGGCGCGGTGGTGCTGGAGCAGACGGCGGGGCAGGGCAGCCGCTTCCACCTCGAGGTGCCGTTGACCCTCTCGGTGGTGCGCAGCCTGGTGGTGGAAGTCGGCGAAGAAGCCTACGCGTTCCCGTTGGCGCACATCGAACGCATGTGCGACCTGGCGCCCGATGACATTGTGCAGTTGGAGGGGCGCCAGCATTTCTGGCACGAAGGCCGCCACGTCGGCCTGGTCGCCGCCAGCCAGTTGTTGCAGCGCCCGGCCGGGCAGAGCAACGAAGAAACCCTGAAAGTTGTGGTGATCCGCGAGCGCGATGCGATCTATGGCATTGCGGTGGAGCGGTTTATCGGCGAGCGCACCTTGGTGGTGTTGCCGCTGGATGATCGCCTGGGCAAGGTCCAGGATATTTCCGCCGGTGCGTTGCTCGACGACGGCTCGGTGGTATTGATCGTCGATGTCGAAGACATGCTGCGCTCGGTGGACAAACTACTCAATACCGGCCGCCTTGAGCGCATCGCCCGGCGCAGCCAGCAGGCCGCCGAAGCGCCGCGCAAACGCGTGTTGGTGGTGGATGATTCGCTCACCGTGCGTGAGTTGCAGCGCAAATTGTTACTTAACCGTGGTTACGAAGTGGCCGTCGCTGTCGATGGCATGGATGGCTGGAACGCCTTGCGCTCCGAAGACTTCGACCTGCTCATCACTGACATTGATATGCCTCGTATGGACGGTATTGAATTGGTCACACTCTTGCGTCGTGATAGTCGCCTGCAATCGTTGCCGGTGATGGTGGTGTCGTACAAGGATCGCGAAGAAGACCGACGTCGTGGACTGGACGCTGGGGCCGACTATTATTTAGCTAAAGCCAGTTTCCATGACGACGCCTTGCTGGACGCCGTGGTGGAACTGATCGGAGGCGCCCGGGCATGAGGATTGCGATCGTCAATGACATGCCCATGGCGGTGGAGGCGTTGCGCCGTGCCTTGAGTTTCGAACCCGCGCACCAAGTGGTGTGGGTGGCCGGCAATGGCCAGGAAGCGGTGCAGCGTTGCGCCGAGCTGACCCCGGACTTGATCCTGATGGACCTGATCATGCCGGTGATGGATGGCGTGGAAGCCACCCGGCAGATCATGGCGCAGACCCCGTGCCCGATTGTGATCGTCACCGTGGACCGCCAGGCCAATGTCAGCCGGGTGTTCGAAGCCATGGGCCATGGCGCCCTGGACGTGGTGGATACGCCGGCGCTGGGCGTGGGCAATGCCAAGGATGCGGCGGCGCCGTTGCTGCGCAAGATCCTCAATATTGGCTGGCTGGTCGGCCAGCGTGGCAGCCGGGTACGCACCGAAACCGCGCCGCAGCGCAGCACCGGCAAGCGCCAAAGCCTGGTGGCGATTGGTTCGTCGGCCGGCGGGCCGGCTGCCCTGGAAACCCTGCTCAAGGGGTTGCCCCGGGACTTTTGCGCGGCCATCGTGCTGGTGCAACATGTGGACCAGGTGTTCGCCGCCGGCATGGCTGAATGGCTGAGCAGCGCGTCAGGCCTGCCGGTGCGCCTGGCGCGGGAGGGCGAACCGCCACAAAGTGGCGTGGTCCTGCTGGCCGGCACCAACCACCACATTCGCTTGTTGAAAAACGGCACGCTAGCCTATACCGCAGAGCCGGTGAACGAGATTTACCGGCCTTCCATTGATGTATTTTTTGAAAGCGTCGCCAGCCATTGGAACGGCGATGCTGTCGGCGTATTGCTGACCGGCATGGGGCGCGACGGTGCCCAGGGGCTCAAATTGCTGCGTGAACAAGGATATTTGACCATCGCCCAAGATCAGCAGAGCTCGGCGGTGTATGGCATGCCCAAAGCGGCGGAGGCAATTGATGCCGCTGTTGAAATTCGCCCACTGGACAGAATTGCGCCCCGATTGCTGGAGGTCTTTGCAAAATGATCAAAACCTCCCGCAGTGCCGGCTTGCAGGAAAGTAATTCAGGTGACTGCACATGAGTGATTTACAGATCGACGGCATCAAAACCGACGAAAATGCCGCCATGGTGTTGCTGGTCGACGACCAAGCCATGATCGGTGAAGCCGTGCGGCGTGGCCTGGCCCATGAAGAAAACATCGACTTCCACTTCTGCGCCGACCCCCATCAGGCGATTGCCCAGGCGATTCGCATCAAGCCCACGGTGATCCTGCAAGACTTGGTCATGCCCGGGCTCGACGGCCTGACGCTGGTGCGTGAATACCGCAACCATCCGGCCACGGCGAATATCCCGATCATCGTGCTTTCGACCAAGGAGGACCCGCTGATCAAGAGCGCGGCGTTCTCGGCGGGCGCCAATGATTACTTGGTCAAGCTGCCGGACAACATCGAGCTGGTGGCGCGCATTCGCTATCACTCGCGCTCCTACATGACCCTGTTGCAGCGGGACGCGGCGTATCGGGCGCTGCGGGTCAGCCAGCAGCAGCTGTTGGACACCAACTTGGTGCTGCAACGGTTGATGAACTCCGACGGCCTTACTGGGTTGTCCAACCGCCGCCACTTCGACGAATACCTGGAGCTGGAATGGCGCCGTGCCATGCGTGACCAGACCCAACTGTCGTTGCTGATGATCGATGTGGACTTCTTCAAGACCTACAACGACAGCTTCGGCCATGTCGAGGGCGATGAAGCCCTGCGTAAAGTCGCGGCGACCATTCGCGAAGCCAGCAGTCGCCCCTCGGATTTACCGGCGCGTTACGGCGGTGAAGAGTTTGCGCTGGTGTTGCCCAATACCTCGCCGGGCGGTGCGCGGCTGGTGGCCGAAAAGCTGCGCATGGCGGTGGCGGCGCTGAAAATCCCGCACATTGCCCCGTCAGAAGGCGCGAGCCTGACCATCAGCATCGGTTTGTCGACGATGACGCCGCAGCAGAGCAGCGATTGCCGGCTGTTGATCATGGCGGCGGATAAGGGCTTGTACACGGCTAAGCATAATGGGCGCAATCAGGTCGGTATCGAGTGATTCAGAACGACGCTGATCCTCTGTGGGAGCTGGCTTGCCTGCGATAGCGGCCTGTCAGTTATCACCTCCGTATCTGATACACCGCAATCGCAGGCAAGCCAGCTCCCACATTTGATCGCAATCGTTCTTGAGATCGGGCATATACCCGCCTTTTCGCCAAGCGGGCTGCCGTTAGCCCCGGTTTGTCGTTATACTCGTCGGCTTTCAAAAGTTCGCCAACGAGTGCTGCCCGCCATGGAAATCAACCCGATCCTTAACACCATCAAGGACCTGTCCGAGCGCTCCGAAACTATTCGGGGGTATCTTTGACTACGATCAAAAGCATGAGCGTCTGACCGAAGTCAATCGCGAGCTTGAAGATCCGGCTGTCTGGAACAAACCTGAATACGCCCAGGAACTGGGCCGCGAGCGCGCTGCGCTGGCGCAGATCGTCGATACCCTCGACGAGTTGAACACCGGTCTGGGCGATTGCCGCGACCTGCTGGACATGGCCGTCGAAGAAGATGACGAAGGCGCAGTGGGCGATGTCGTCGCCGAGCTGGCCCGTCTCGAGGAAAACCTCGCCAAGCTTGAATTCCGCCGCATGTTCAGCCACGAAATGGACCCGAACAACGCCTACCTGGACATCCAGGCCGGCTCCGGCGGTACCGAAGCCCAGGACTGGGCCAACATTCTGTTGCGCATGTACCTGCGCTGGGCTGACAAACGCGGCTTTGACGCTACCATCATGGAGCTGTCGGCCGGTGAAGTCGCCGGTATCAAAGGCGCCACCGTGCACATCAAGGGTGAATACGCCTTTGGTTGGTTGCGGACCGAGATCGGCGTGCACCGCCTGGTGCGCAAGAGCCCGTTCGACTCCGGCAACCGTCGCCACACCTCATTCTGCGCCGTGTTCGTCTCGCCCGAGATCGACGATAAGGTGGAAATCGAGATCAACCCGGCTGACCTGCGGATCGACACCTACCGCTCCTCCGGTGCCGGTGGCCAGCACGTAAACACCACCGACTCGGCCGTACGTATTACCCACGTACCGACCAACACCGTGGTCAGCTGCCAGAACGAACGTTCCCAGCACGCGAACAAGGACACCGCCATGAAAATGCTGCGGGCCAAGTTGTACGAGCAGGAAATGCAGAAGCGCAATGCCGCTTCCCAGGCGCTGGAAGACACCAAGTCGGATATCGGCTGGGGTCACCAGATCCGTTCGTATGTGCTTGATGCGTCGCGGATCAAGGATCTGCGCACTAACATCGAACGCAGCGACTGCGACAAGGTGCTCGACGGTGATATCGACGAATACCTGGAAGCCAGCCTGAAATCGGGGCTTTAAAGACTGTGTAGAGCCGGCTTGCCGGCGATCCCCGGCCTACGCCTGGGGCAACGAACCTGTGATGGAATTTCAAAAGACATGAGCGACCAACAACTCGACCCGCAAGCCCTGCAACAGGAAGAAAACTCCCTGATCGCCCTGCGCAAGGAAAAGCTTGCCGCCGAGCGCGCCAAGGGCAATGCCTTCCCGAACGACTTCCGCCGTGACAACTACTGCGATGCCTTGCAGAAACAGTACGCGGACAAGACCAAGGAAGAGCTGGCAGAGGCTGCAATCCCGGTCAAGGTGGCAGGTCGCATCATGCTCAACCGTGGCTCGTTCATGGTGATCCAGGACATGACCGGTCGCATTCAGGTTTACGTCAACCGTAAAACCCTGTCTGAAGAAACCCTGGCCTCGGTGAAAACCTGGGACATGGGCGACATCATTGCAGCCGAAGGCACCCTGGCGCGTTCCGGCAAGGGCGACCTGTACGTTGAAATGACCACCGTACGCTTGCTGACCAAGTCGCTGCGCCCGCTGCCGGACAAGCACCACGGCCTGACCGACACCGAACAGCGCTATCGCCAGCGCTACGTTGACCTGATCGTCAACGAAGAAGTGCGTCAGACCTTCCGTGTGCGTTCGCAGGTTATCGCGCACATCCGCAGCTTCCTGATGCAGCGTGACTTCCTGGAAGTGGAAACCCCGATGCTGCAAACCATCCCCGGTGGTGCCGCAGCCAAGCCATTCGAAACCCACCACAACGCGCTGGACATGGAAATGTTCCTGCGTATCGCGCCTGAGCTATATCTCAAGCGCCTCGTTGTTGGCGGCTTCGAAAAGGTCTTCGAGATCAACCGCAACTTCCGTAACGAAGGCGTCTCGACCCGTCACAACCCAGAATTCACCATGTTGGAGTTCTACCAGGCTTACGCCGACTACGAAGACAACATGGACCTGACCGAAGAACTGTTCCGCGAACTGGCGCAGCTGGTTCTGGGCAGCACCGACGTGCCGTACGGCGACAAGGTGTTCCACTTCGGCGAGCCGTTCGTGCGTCTGTCGGTGTTTGATTCGATCCTCAAGTACAACCCTGAGTTGACCGCTGACGACCTGACCGACATCGACAAGGCCCGCGCCATCGCCAAGAAAGCCGGCGCCAAGGTGCTGGGCTTCGAAGGCCTGGGCAAACTGCAGGTGATGATTTTCGAAGAACTGGTGGAGCATAAGCTGGAACAGCCGCACTTCATTACCCAGTACCCGTTCGAAGTGTCGCCGCTGGCCCGTCGCAACGACGACAACCCGAACGTCACTGACCGTTTCGAGCTGTTCATCGGCGGGCGCGAAATCGCCAACGCTTACTCCGAGCTTAACGACGCGGAAGATCAGGCCGAGCGCTTCATGGCCCAGGTGGCCGACAAGGACGCCGGCGACGACGAAGCCATGCACTACGACGCCGACTTCGTTCGCGCCTTGGAATACGGCATGCCGCCGACTGCCGGTGAAGGGATCGGCATCGACCGGTTGGTGATGCTCTTGACCAACTCGCCGTCGATCCGCGACGTGATCTTGTTCCCGCACATGCGGCCACAAGCGTAACCGTAGCGAAACCCGAAGCCGCCTTTTATAAGGCGGCTTTTTTATGTGGCGTATTCAGCCGTCAAGAGAACGGCGCCAGGTAATCGGTGATCGTTCCCACGCTCTGCGTGGGAAGGCATCCCGTGACGCTCTGCGTCACAAGTAGACGGCATTCCCACGCAGAGCGTGGGAACGATCATTTATCGGTGTAAAAGGAAGATCTGTCGTGAACCGCGTAATGGCTCAAGAAGGTGCCGCCGGCATTGCTGCTGCCGTGGCTGAAAGCGTCCAGTACCAGGGCCGCAAGGCCAGCCGCCGGGGCAGCGAGCAGCGCCGGCAAGACATTCTTGATGCAGCCATGCGCATCGTGGTGCGCGATGGCGTACGTGGTGTGCGCCATCGCGCGGTGGCGGCAGAGGCCGGCGTGCCGTTGTCGGCCACCACTTACTACTTCAAGGATATCGATGACCTGCTTACCGATACCTTCGCCCAATACGTCGAACGCAGCGCCGCCTTCATGGGCAAACTGTGGGTGCGCAACGAAAGCCTGCTGCGCGAGATGGTCGCCTATGGTGATGGCAGCCCGCAGTCGCGCGCGCAATTGGCCGATGACATCGCACGGCTGACCGCCGACTATGTATTGCGCCAACTGACCAACCGCCGCGAACACTTGATGGCCGAACAAGCCTTTCACCAGGAGGCCTTGCTCAACCCGCGCCTGGCTGAGCTGGTGCGTTCCCATCAGCAGATTCTGTTGCAGGGCACCGAGCAGTTTTTCCAGGTGCTGGGCTCCCGGGAGCCGCAACAGGATGCCAAAGTGTTGACGGCGATTATCAGTCGGATGGAATATCAGGGCCTGCTTGGCGGCCCAGAGCCTCTGACCGGTGAAGAGATGCTTGAGATTCTCAAGCGTTATATGCATTTGGTGTTGGCCTCGGTCTAGCCCAATGTGCGATCCGCTTTATGTGGGAGCTGGCTTGCCTGCGATACAGGCGCCTCGGCGCAACAGGTAATCCGAGGTGATGCTATCGCTGGCAAGCCAGCTCCCACACTTGATGGAGTACGCAATGAAAGCCTGGCGTGTCGCGCTAATCGCCTTGTCGTTCCTATTGCTCAGCGGTTGCCTGGTGACCTTCAAGGACCCGTTGCCGGCGCGCGAATCAGCGCCGGATGCCTTGCTCGGCCACTGGTCGAGCAAGAATGCCTGGGGCGAGCCGCTCAACTTGCAGATCACTCGCGCGGGTGAGCACCGTTATAAAGCCGTGAGCTACCCTAAAGCCAAGCCGGGCCAGCGCGATGAGTACCTGTTTACTGTCTCTCGCCATGGTAGCCGTTGGTATTTGTCGGCGCCGTTGCCGGACACGCTCGGCGGGCATTTCATCCTCACAGGCTTTGACTTTGAAGGTGAGAGCGACAAAACGCCTGAATTGGTGGTCTACAACCTCGACGTTGAGCAGATCCATCAAGCCATCGGCCAAAAGCTTTTACACGGCAGCACCGTGGACACCGTCGAAGGCGCCGGTGTTTTGGTGGACAGCCCTATGGACCAGGTGTTTGCCTACCTGGATGACCCGGCCAATGCCGACGTGTTCGTTGAAGCCGTGCGCTACCAGCGCGCGGGCAAATAACGTTTAAAGAGGAAGCACCGGGTGGACGATTACCAGCAGACGATACGCACCTTGTCTGATCGCATTGTGCTGGCGCAAACACCGATTCGCGTCCTCGACGCCGTGAAATGGGACGAGAACATTCGTCAGGGTTTCCTCAAGGCCAAGGGCAAGGCCATGCCCGCCGTAGACCGTGATTATTACCTGAGCCGGCCACTGTCGTTCGACTCCAGCGCGGTTAAGCTGGAGTTCCAGAACATCGAGCGCGACATCACCCGCCAGCTTGGCCAATTCAACCCGGTCGGGCAGATCATGCGGCGGATGTGCAAGGAGTACCGCATGGTGGTGCGCATGCTTGAGGCGCGCGGCACCGAGGACTTCGGCCTGATCTCCCAGGAACTCTACGGCGCCGCCTCCGATGCGTTTCACGCCGGCGACCCGACCCTGGCTGACCTCGGCCTAATGCTGTCCGACTACCTCAACAACATCGACGGCCGTGGCGACCTCAAAGACGAAGCCAAGACCCTGACCGCCAAGGATGCCGTGGCGTTGCTGCAAACCCGTCTGAACAAAGTGTTTGGCGAGGCGGAAGAAACCATTCGGGTATTTGAGTCCGACGGTATCGTCGCCGATGCGGCGGCGGGCGCCGACTACATCAAGATCCGCGCCGACGCGATGTTCAACGACCGGGATGTGCGCGCGCTGGAAGTGCATGAAGGCCTGGTGCACGTCGGCACCACGCTCAATGGCCAGAACCAGCCGATCTGCACCTTCCTGTCCAAGGGGCCGCCGTCGTCGACCGTGACCCAGGAAGGCCTGGCGATTCTGATGGAGATCATCACCTTTGCCTCCTACCCCAGCCGCTTGCGCAAGTTGACCAACCGCACCCGCGCCATCCATATGGTGGAGGAGGGCGCTGACTTCTTGCAGGTGTTCGAGTTCTTCCGTGAGCAAGGCTTTGAAATGGCCGAAAGCTACGGCAACGCCAGCCGGGTTTTCCGTGGCTCAACACCGACCGGTCTGCCGTTTACCAAAGATTTGTCCTACCTCAAGGGCTTCATCATGGTCTACAACTACATCCAGCTGGCTGTGCGTAAAGGCAAGCTGGAACAAGTGCCGCTGCTGTTTTGCGGCAAGACCACCCTGGAAGACATGCGTACCCTGCGCCAATTGGTGGATGAAGGCCTGGTGGTGCCGCCCAAATACCTGCCCGAGCAGTTTCGCGACATGAACGCGTTGGCGGCGTGGATGTGCTTCTCCAACTTCCTCAACCACTTGAGCCTGGACCGGATCGAGGCGGATTACTCGAATATCCTGTAGAGGATATGACCGGCACAACCGAATCAAAAATGTGGGTTTCAAGAACTGTTTTCCAACCTGCTCACGAGGCTTCAACGGATGAGAATCCTCGGCATTCTTTGCCTGCTACTCACATTGAACGGCTGCAGCTCATTGCTGTTCTACCCCGAGCCCGGCCTGCCGTTCACACCGGAAAAAGCCCACCTGCAATACCGTGACGTGACGATCACCACCGCTGACGGGGTAAAACTTCACGCCTGGTGGCTGCCGGCCAAACCCGGCGTGCCCGTCAAAGGCACGGTGCTGCACCTGCATGGCAACGGCGGCAACCTGGCCTGGCACCTGGGCGGCAGTTGGTGGCTGCCGGAACAGGGCTATCAAGTGCTGCTGCTGGACTATCGCGGTTATGGCCTGTCGGAAGGCAAACCGTCATTGCCGGCGGTCTATCAAGACATCGATGCGGCCTTCAACTGGATCGACATGGCGCCCGAAACCCAGGGCCAACCGGTGGTTGTTTTGGGCCAAAGCCTGGGTGGCGCACTGGCGGTGCATTACCTGGCGGCGCACCCGCAGCGTCAGCCGAAGCTCAAGGCCCTGGTACTGGACGGCGTGCCCGCCAGTTATCGTGACGTGGGACAATTCGCCCTCAGCACCTCCTGGTTAACATGGCCGTTTCAAGTGCCCCTGTCTTGGCTGGTGCCCGACGGCGACAGTGCGATCAATGCCATGCCTCAGCTGACCGGCGTGCCGAAACTGCTGTTTCATAGCCTGGATGATCCGATCGTGCCGCTGGCCAATGGCATTCGCCTGTACCAGGCCGCGCCGCCGCCCAGGGTGCTGCAGTTGACCCGTGGCGGCCATGTGCAGACCTTTGCCGACAAGACCTGGCAAACCGTGATGCTGCGTTATCTGGACGACCCGCAGCACTTCAATGGTCTGCGCCGCCTGGGGGAAATCCCCAACTACCCCAACCCTACAGTTGATTCATCAGAGAGCCCGCAATGAGCCAAGAACGCAACATGATCCCACTGATCCTCACCGGCATCGGCACCATCATCGGCACCGTCGGCTGCCTGTGGTTTTACGGCTACCTGCACTTCGCCAAGCCGGAGGATGCGTTGCTGCTCAGTGATTTCACCATGCTCAAGACCGTTCCGGGTGAGGACTACAAGATCTCCCTGACTCCGGCTGCGCAAGTGGCGCAGTGCGTCGATGGCGTGCTGGTGATGTTTGATACCGAACAGAAAGGCTTGAGCGGTGTGCTGGTGAACAACAAGAAGCAGGCGGTGCGCTGCATGGGCCAAGAGACGCCGCAGCTGCAAGAGTAGCTCGCTGGTTATTAAATCGCCTGATTACGGAAATATCTGGAACCGTATTGCGTAAGACGCCACTGATTGGTTTGTCAGTGTTGCTGATAGTTAACTTACGTATAACGACTCTGGAGTGTGATCATGATTGATGGGATTGGCGGAATTGGCGCGTTAAGTAAGTTCTTGGAGATGGCTCAGGGCGCCTCGAAGATGGCCAAGGGCGCGAGCGAGGTTGCGCAAGGTGCGGAAGGTGGGCAAGGTGCTCAGAAACAAGACGCGATGAAGCTGCTCATGGACATGCTGGCGAAGGCGGCGGGTGGTGCCCAGGGCGGCGGTTCCTCAGGCTCTGGGGGCGCTGATGAGCAGATGGATCCAGAGCAACTTGAGAAAATGATGAGGGGTCGCCAAGGCATGGAAGCTAGGATGCCTGCCGATGACACCAACCGTAAAATAGAAGTCTGATAGATAAAAAAACCCACCGTAAGGTGGGTTTTTTTATGCAGCGCCAATCAATCAGTTAGCAACGGAAGACCGTGGCTTGACCGGCTGGTTGTCGTTGGAGATTGTCACTTCAACGCGGCGGTTCATGGCACGGCCCGAAACGCTGCCGTTGTCGGCAACCGGGTATTCCTTGCCGTAACCCTGGGTCACGATGCGCGAGATATCCACGCCCTGTTGCGCCAGTGCACGTTGTACCGAAGCTGCACGACGCTCGGACAGGCTCTGGTTGTACGAGTCGGAACCGGTGCTGTCGGTGTAGCCTTCGACGATCACTTTACGGTCCGGGTTATCACGCAGGAACTGCGCCAGCTTGGTGATGTTAACCAGGCCGCTGGATTTCAGGTCGGACTTGTTGGTGGCAAACAGCACATCACCGAATGTCACCAGAGTACCGCGCTCGGTCTGCTTGGCGTTCAAGCTGTTTTGCAGTTGCTTGATCTGCGCGTCACGGGCGTCCAGCAGGGCACGGGCACGTTCGTCGCCAGCGTTTTTCAGCTTGGCTTCGGATTCGCGCAGGGAGATGGTGTCTTTAGCCACTTCAACGCGCTGGTTGGTCAGGTAGGCCAGTTGGTCGACCTTCTTCTCGTCTTCCTTGTCACGGTAGGCTTTGTCAGCCTTGTCCAGCCACTCGCTGGCGTCTTTGGTTTCCAGCGCCGCAAGCTTGGTGGCTTGTGGGTTGGTTTGCAGGGCCGAGAAGTTGGTCCGTGCGTTTTCCAGGTTCGCGTTCGGCGGGGTGGAGCAGGCCGCCAGGGCAACGCTCATCGCCAGCAGAGCAGGGATCATCAATTGTTTACGCATAGTCGTGTCGTCCTTTCAATTCGATATCAGGTGCGATGCAGTCAAGAGGCAGTGGCTTACTTCTGCTGGATAAGAGCAGGGCGCATGCCTTCCTTGCGCAGCTCGTCAACGGCCTTCTGGGAATCCTTCACTGCCTGTTGAGCCTTGGCAGCCTGGGACTTACGCTCAGCGACGCGAGCGTCCCACTCGGCTTGTTCAGCCAGTTGGCGAGCCTTGTCGTAGTTCTTGTCGTGCATGGCGATTTCGGCTTCTTTGAGCTTGTCCTGAGCCGACTTCATTTCCACCGCTGCGAACTCGGTGCCGCCGGCGCTGACCGCGCTGTTCACCGCAGATTGGGTCACAGCGTATTGCTCGGTCGGCGGGTTACCGGCGCAGCCCGCCAGAACGAAGCTGGTGCCGATTGCCAGCGCGGCCAATTTCAGCCCGCGCAGGTGGTTAAACGAGGATTTGGCAGTGCTGGTCTTCATCGTCTTCAACTCCATTGGGTAACTCCTGAAAAACATCAAAATCCATGTCACTGGTCAGCGGTTTTAGGTCGGGCGGGTAAAGCTCGAACTACCTTTTCAAACGGCCGTTCCAAGTGATGGCTTACTGGCTGTGACCGGAGGCTTTTTTCAAAAGTTCAGAGAAGATGGCGATTTGCCTAAAAAAATATCTGACTGAGTGGTCAGTGCCTAATAGTTGGAACTTTTGCAACGCGTAGAGGTATTCCGGGCCTCTAGGAGGCCCGGAATAAAGGGGTTAGGTTGGTTTTTACGGATGTTTATCAGTGCTTCTGTTCGTCAGCACTGGCCGACAAATCATGCAGATAGCGGCGTGACAGCGTCAGAAAGCGTGGCGTAGGGCCGACGTCTTCATACAGCGGGTCACCCTCTTCATCGGTGGCGATCACATGCTGGCCCTTGATGTAAGGGAAGCTGGCTTCCAGCTCTTCGAGGGCGGCGCCGATCAGCTCGCCGAGCAGTTCTTCGGTGTGGCGCTTGGGGTACATCTCGGCGATGGCGGCCAGCCTTGCGGCCGACTCCACGTCCAGGTGGATCGCGTACTCGGTTTTGGTCAAGCGACCCTTGGCGTTCTCTTCCCAATGCTGGGCCAGTTCTCGGATTTTCATGGCAACCTCAGTAGGCCCGCGATGGCAGGCGGTGATGAGTGTCCAGTCAGCTGCGTGGATAACGCGGTGACTCACAGTTGAGACTAGCTGCAAGTCACAAGGTTTAAAGTGTCTTGTCAGAAACCGGCGCGGGCGGCACTCTGGAACCCCTGCGCGTCCCGGATTTCTGGCTGGAGATTGGCTGATGAGTGATATCGATGCACGCTTGCGTGAGGATGTTCACCTGCTGGGTGAGCTGTTAGGCAACACCATTCGAGAGCAGTACGGCGATGATTTTCTCGACAAGATCGAGCAGATCCGCAAAGGCGCCAAGGCTGACCGCCGGGGTGCCGTAGCCGAGCAAGCCGCCGGCGAGGAACTCAGCGCCAGCTTGAACCAGTTGCAGGAAAGTGAACTGCTGCCTGTGGCGCGGGCCTTCAACCAGTTCCTCAACCTGGCCAACATCGCCGAGCAATACCAGTTGATCCACCGGCGCGATGAGTCGCAACCGGCACCTTTCGAAGCCCGCGTATTGCCGGAGTTGCTCGCCCGCCTGCAACGCGAAGGCCACAGCAACGAATCCCTGGCTCGCCAGTTGGCGCGGCTGGAGATTGAACTGGTCCTCACCGCGCACCCCACCGAAGTGGCGCGTCGCACCCTGATCCAGAAATACGATGCGATTGCCGCGCAACTGGCGCTGCAGGATCACCGTGACCTCACCACCGCTGAACGCGAGCAGATCCGCGAGCGCCTGCAACGGCTGATCGCCGAAGCCTGGCACACTGAAGAAATCCGCCGCGTGCGCCCGACGCCTGTCGACGAAGCCAAATGGGGCTTTGCGGTGATCGAGCATTCGTTGTGGCATGCCATCCCCAATTACCTGCGCAAGGCCGACCAGGCCTTGCACGCGGCCACCGGCCTGCATTTGCCCCTGGAGGCAGCGCCGATTCGCTTTGCCTCGTGGATGGGTGGCGACCGTGACGGCAACCCGAATGTGACCGCGCCGGTGACCCGCGAAGTGCTGCTGCTGGCGCGCTGGATGGCGGCGGATTTGTACCTGCGCGATATCGACCACCTGGCATCCGAGCTGTCGATGCAGCAGGCCAGCCCGGCGTTGCAAGCCAAGGTCGGTGACAGCGTCGAGCCGTATCGCGCCTTGCTCAAGCAACTGCGTGAACGCCTGCGTGCTACGCGCCAATGGGCGCACACAGCGTTGACCGCCAACACCCCGGCGCCGGCTGACGTGTTGCAGAACAACCGCGACCTGCTCGACCCGCTGGAGCTGTGCTACCAGTCGCTGCACGAGTGCGGCATGGGCGTGATCGCCGATGGCCCGCTGCTCGATTGCTTGCGCCGTGCCGTGACCTTTGGCCTGTTCCTAGTGCGCCTGGATGTGCGCCAGGATTCCAGCCGGCATTCATCGGCCATGACCGAAATCACCGATTACCTGGGCCTGGGTCGTTATGAAGACTGGGACGAAGAGGCACGCATCAGCTTCCTGACCAAGGAGTTGGCCAATCGCCGGCCGCTGCTGCCGGGTTATTTCAAGCCGTCGGCGGAGACTGCCGAGGTGTTGAACACCTGCAAGGAAATCGCCGCTGCGCCCGCCGCGTCGCTTGGCTCGTATGTCATCTCGATGGCCGGCGCCGCCTCGGACGTGTTGGCCGTGCAACTGCTGCTTAAAGAGTCGGGCGTGCAACGGCCGATGCGGGTGGTGCCGCTGTTCGAAACCCTGGCCGACCTGGATAACGCCGGGCCGGTCATGGAAACCCTGCTGCAATTGCCAGGCTACCGCGCACGCTTGCAAGGCCCGCAGGAAGTGATGATTGGTTACTCCGACTCGGCCAAGGATGCCGGCACCACCGCCGCCGCCTGGGCGCAGTACCGGGCGCAGGAACGCTTGGTGGATATCTGCCGCGAACAACAGGTGCAATTGCTGTTGTTCCACGGTCGTGGCGGCACTGTCGGCCGTGGCGGCGGCCCGGCGCACGCGGCGATCCTGTCGCAGCCACCGGGCTCGGTGGCGGGGCGTTTTCGCACCACCGAACAAGGCGAGATGATCCGCTTCAAGTTCGGCCTGCCGGACATCGCCGAGCAGAACCTCAACCTCTACCTGGCCGCCGTATTGGAAGCCACGCTGTTGCCACCGCCACCACCCGAACCTGCCTGGCGCCATTTGATGGATGAATTGGCAGCAGACGGTGTCAGCGCTTACCGCGCCGTGGTGCGGGAAAATCCGCAGTTCGTCGAGTACTTCCGCCAGTCCACCCCAGAGCAGGAGCTGGGTCGCTTGCCCCTGGGCAGCCGCCCGGCCAAGCGCCGCGCTGGCGGTATCGAAAGCCTGCGGGCGATCCCGTGGATCTTCGGCTGGACCCAGACCCGCCTGATGCTGCCCGCCTGGCTCGGCTGGGAAGCGGCATTAAGCAAGGCGCTGGAGCGCGGTGAAGGCGAGCTGCTGGGGCAGATGCGTGAGCAGTGGCCGTTCTTCCGCACCCGCATCGACATGCTGGAAATGGTGCTGGCCAAGGCGGATGCCGATATCGCGCGCCTGTATGACGAGCGTCTGGTGCAGCCTGACCTGCTGCCATTGGGCGCGCACTTACGCGACCTATTGTCGCAGGCGTGCAGCGTGGTGCTTGGCCTGACTGGCCAGTCGCAACTGTTGGCCCATAGCCCAGACACACTTGAGTTCATCCGCTTGCGCAACACCTACCTCGACCCTTTGCACTTGCTGCAGGCCGAGTTGCTGGCGCGCTCGCGTCAGCAAGAGGCGGCGCAGGACAGCCCTCTGGAACAGGCGCTGCTGGTGTCCGTGGCCGGTATTGCCGCCGGTTTGCGCAATACCGGCTAAGGTTTCTTGCGTGTTCTCAACGGCTTGCAGATAAACCATGACGGCCGCCCTGAAACGGGCGGTCGGCGTTCAAGGGGTAGGGTTGCACTCAGTCACACCCGACCTGTGACGCATGCGCGGCGCGGGTTCTTGCGACTTTCGGCGGCTTGTATGGATAGAGCCTGCTGTGTATCTTGATCAGCCTTTGGCCGTTTGATCGGCTAGACCCACATTTCTACGAGATTGGCCCCACGCGGCGAATCCGAGCGTCATCTCTATAAAAAATTGAGGAGCACATCGATGCGCGTCATTCTGCTGGGAGCTCCCGGGGCCGGTAAAGGTACTCAGGCAAAGTTCATCACTGAAAAATTCGGCATTCCACAAATCTCCACCGGTGACATGCTGCGCGCTGCGGTCAAGGCCGGCACCGAGCTGGGCCTGATCGCAAAAAGCGTAATGGACAGCGGCGGTCTGGTCTCTGATGACCTGATCATCAACCTGGTCAAGGAACGCATCAGCCAGGACGACTGCAAGAACGGTTTTCTGTTCGACGGTTTCCCACGCACCATTCCCCAGGCTGAAGCCCTGGTGAAAGCCGGCGTAGAGCTGGATGCGGTGGTTGAAATCGCGGTTGAAGACGAAGAAATCGTCCAGCGTATCGCTGGCCGTCGCGTTCACGAAGCGTCGGGCCGCGTTTACCACATCGTCTACAACCCGCCTAAAGTGGCCGGCAAAGACGATGTCACCGGCGACGACCTGGTGCAGCGTAAAGACGACACCGAAGAAACCGTACGTCATCGCCTGTCGGTCTACCATTCGCAGACCAAGCCACTGGTGGATTTCTACCAGAAGCTGTCCGCTGCCCATGGCAAGCCGAAGTACAGCCACATCCCAGGCGTTGGTTCGGTAGAAGCCATCACCGCCAAGGTGTTGCAAGCGCTGAGCTGATCAAACGATTAGCTGCACGCACAACGGCCCGCTTGCGGGCCGTTGTTGTTTATACTGGCGCACTTTTTTTCGATTTGGACACCTGCACCCATGAGCACCCTGCTGGCCCTGGACACCGCGACTGAAGCTTGCTCCGTTGCCTTGCTGCACGATGGCAAGGTAACGAGCCACTACGAGGTGATCCCGCGCCTGCATGCGCAGAAGCTGTTGCCGATGATCAAGCAACTGCTTGAAGACGCGGGCACCACGCTTTCTGCTGTCGATGCCATTGCCTTTGGCCGCGGCCCCGGTGCGTTTACCGGTGTGCGTATTGCCATCGGCGTGGTGCAGGGCCTGGCGTTTGCGTTGGAGCGCCCGGTGTTGCCGGTTTCCAACCTGGCAGTGCTGGCCCAGCGCGCCCTGCGCGAGCACGGTGCCTCGCAAGTCGCAGCGGCTATCGATGCGCGTATGGATGAAGTGTATTGGGGTTGCTACCGCGAGACGGCCGGCGAGATGCGCCTGGTAGGCGTGGAAGCGGTGCAGCCGCCGCAGGCGTCTGTATTGCCCGCAGATGCCAGCGGTGATTGGTTCGGCGCCGGCACCGGCTGGGGTTATGCCGAACGCATCGGTGTGAAGCTGGTCGGCCAGGACGCCGCGATGTTGCCCCATGCTGAAGATTTACTGACCTTGGCGCGCTTCGCTTTTGAACGCGGCGAAGCGATTCCGGCTGATCAGGCTGCACCGGTTTACCTGCGCGATAAAGTTGCACAAACCAAGGCTGAACGCGGGATTATTTGACGTCAAAAATGCTGGCATTTTGAGGCAAAAATCTCCAATCGTCAGAATTTGCCCCTGTTTCTAAACCTTTTACAAATTATGTGTTCTAGTTATCACCAGAGCATTTGCGCACTACGGAAAGTGCCGCTAAATTGCCATCATTGATACCGAGTCTGCATGTATGCGCATAGACGGCTTTTCCTCACAGTCCTACCCACTCAAGCGTAAGCCGCGTAAGGCTAACGTGACGGTAGACGATTCCGTCGAGGATTCGCCGGACTTCATCGAAGTCCAGTCCGAGTCGCATGCCAACACGCATTCCAGCGCCCAAGGTTCCGCCGGTGCACGTATCAGTGGTCTTCCCGCCCGTCAGCAAGACATGGTCTTCCCCCGCTCCATGAGCAAAAGCGTCGCCACCGCCCTGGCCAGCTACCTGACCACCGCCGGCTTTGTCGAATGGGATATGGAAGTGCTGGGTCTCGACATCCATATCTGATGCGTCTGCCTTACTTTATTGGTTGCCCGTCCTGGAGTGAAAACGCCTGGCGCGAGTACCTGTACCCGGCTGATGCGCGCTCCGGCGATTACCTCGCCTTGTATTCCCAGGTCTTCAACGCCGTTGAAGGCAACACCACGTTTTATGCCCGACCCTCGGCCGCCACCGTGCAGCGCTGGGCCGAAATCATGCCTGAGGATTTTCGCTTCACCGCCAAATTCCCAGGCGACATCAGCCACGGTGGCGACTTGCGCGAGCAGTTGCCGGCGGCAGAAAGTTTTGTCGGTTTGATGAGCCCATTGGGTGAGCGTGTTACGCCGCTGTGGCTGCAACTGCCGGCGAGCTTTTCGCCACAACGCCTCGGTGAGCTGGCAGGTTTTATTGATGGCCTGGAGCGCCCGCTGGCCGTGGAAGTGCGCCACCCGGAATTCTTCGCCAAGGGCGATGCCGAGCGCATGCTCAACCGCTTGCTGCGTGACCGTGGTGTCGAGCGAATCTGCCTGGACCCGCGCGCGCTGTTCAGTTGCACCTCAACCTCAGCCGCCGTGCTGCACGCCCAATCGAAAAAGCCCAAGGTGCCGCCGCGCCCGGCCGCGCTGACGCTGTTTCCCCAAGTGCGCTTTATCGGTCATCCGGAACTGGAAGCCAACGACCCGTTTCTGCTGCCGTGGGTAGAAAAAGTCGCCGGCTGGATCGAGGAAGGCCGCACGCCCTACGTGTTCCTGCACACCTCGGATAACCGCCTGGCTGCGCAACTGGCGCTGCGCTTTCATGAAAAACTGATGGCGCGTTTGCCGGGCCTGCCGCCGCTGCCGACCTTGCATCGAGAACCCGCAGCGGAGCAACTGGGGTTACTCTAAGGCTCCTTTTTCCGCCAGGAGTCAGACATGGATGCCCAAACCCTTCGCGCCGAAACCTTCAAAGCCTTGCACGCGCGAGATCGCGCGTTCGTGATGCCCAACCCGTGGGATGCAGGCTCAGCCATCATGCTTGCCAGCCTCGGCTTTGAAGCCTTGGCCACCACCAGTGCAGGTTATGCGTTCAGCCTGGGGCGGCCGGATGCAGAAGGTGCGTTGTCGCTGGAGGACACATTGGGCAATGCTTCAGCGATTGTTCGGGCGACCGCGCTGCCGGTGGCGGCTGATCTGGAAAACGGCTTCAGTGATACCCCTGAGGGCTGCGCCCAAACCATCCTGCGCGCGGCGGCCACGGGCATCGTCGGCGGCTCCATCGAAGACGCCACGGGTATCGCCGTCGACCCCATCTACCCTTTTGATTTGTCTGTTGAGCGTGTAGAAGCGGCGGTTGCCGCTGCCCGCAGTCTGCCATTCCCTTTCACCCTGACGGCCCGCGCAGAAAACCTCCTGCATGGCCGCCTGGATTTGCCTGACACCATCCGCCGCTTGCAGGCCTACGCCGAAGCCGGTGCCGACGTGCTGTATGCCCCAGCGCTACGCAGCGCCGAGGAAATACTGGCAGTGGTCAAGGCCGTCGCGCCCAAACCGGTCAACGTGTTGATGTCCGGTGGCTTGAACCTCAGCGTCGCGCAGTTGAGCGAGCTGGGCGTGCGCCGTATCAGTGTCGGCTCGGCTATGGCGCTGGCCGCGTATGGCGAGTTCTACCGCGCCGCACAGGAAGTGTATGAGTTGGGCACCTTTACCTTCACCGAGCGCAAGATGCCGTTCAGTCAGGCCAACCAATTCTTCAAGGGCTAAGCCGTGCGCTTTTTCAACGTGATCGGTGCGCTGCTGTTGCTGGCGGGTGTGTTCGCAGTGGGTGTGTGGCGAGGCTGGGTGCCGTTGCCTGCTGAGTGGAACCCCTGGGCGCCGCTGGATGTGCGCGCCAACCCGAACCTGCTGACGCGCTTCAAGCTCGGCCGGCTGCAGGATGATCCGGCGCTGTGCGACCACGTGCTGAACACCTCCGGCTTGCGCGTCAGCCATCAGGCAGATAGTCCTGCTGACGCTGCGTGCCCATTGCGCAACGTCTTGCGCGTGCAGGGCGCCGACGTGGCCTTGAGCAGCAGCTTTCTCGCCAGTTGCCCGCTGGCCGTGGCGTTTGCCCTGTTCGAGCGCCATAGCCTGCAACCGGCGGCCCAGGCGGTGTTTGGCCAGGCGGTGACGCGGGTCGATCACCTCGGCAGCTTTGCCTGTCGCAACATGTATAACCGCGCAGACGGGCGGCTCAGTCAACATGCTTCGGCCAATGCCCTGGACATCGCCGGCTTTCGTCTGGCGGATGGGCGCAGCATCAGTGTGCTTAAGGATTGGCCGGGGGAGGGCGACAGCGCGCGCTTTTTGCGACAGGTACGCGACGGTGCCTGCGATGATTTCAATGTGGTGTTGAGCCCGGACTACAACGCCGCCCATCGCAACCATTTCCATCTGGACATGGGCCGTTGGTGGGTGTGTCGCTGAGGCTCAGGCGGCCAGGCGCAGGTTGTTGAGGATCAGAGGGCGCGCCCAGTGGTAGTCGAAGTCCAACGCTTTCTGTTGCGCCACCAGTGCTTCGGTCGGGTACGGCGTGGCAGGCGGTGGCAACAGGTCCAGTTCGAACTCGGCAATCGGCAGGTGCAACGGCTGGGGTTCTGGCGCGGGGCCCGGCTTAGGCAGCGGTTGACCGGCGCTCAGTACGATCGGGCGTACCCAGCCACTGTCGAAGTTCTGCTGGCGCTGTTGGGCGACAATTTCTTCATCTGGGAATGGCGTGGCGGGCGGCGGCAGTAATTCGGTTTCAAATTCGGCGATTGGCAGGAACAACGGCTCCGGCGGGGCGATTTCGGTGTCTTTCACGTCGCATTCACGCTGGGTGAGGATCTGCGACAGCAGGTCGGCGCCTTCGCTGGGCTCTACCGCCGGGTCCTTCGGCGCCGGTGCTTTGGCGGCGAGCGCATCCGGCGTATCGCCGAGCTGTTCGGCCAACGCACGGGCAAAGAAGTCCTGCCACACATGACTCACCCCGGCCAGCGCTTGAGTATTGCGCAGGCCGTAGTGGTTGTGGGTCGGCAGTACACCGATGGTTAGGGGAAGAATGTCTGACATTTTTCTCGGTCGACGCTCAGCTCTGGCAAAATACCTGACTGTTGTTTTTATCGGCCGCTGTTTGCCGATCCTTAATATTTTTGAGCGTAGCGATTGATGAGCGAACAACCAGCGGCCAGCCGCATTCGGGTCGAGGCTTTGGCCGAAGGTTTCCAGGCGCGTGCCGAGCACTGGGCGTCGCAGCTTGGCCTGCCTTTGCAGCTGGAAGAGGCGGATTTTTCCCTGCAAGTCGGCGAGCACGGCCTGCAGTTGCAACAGCTCGGGCCTGATGCGCCGGGGCCGGTGCGTGTGGATTTTGTCGAGGGTGGCGCGGCGCACCGGCGTTTGTACGGTGGTGGCAGTGGGCAGATGATCGCCAAGGCTGTGGGTATTGCTCAAGGCGTGCGTCCACGGGTGCTGGATGCCACGGCGGGTTTGGGTAAGGACGCGTTTGTGCTGACCAGTCTGGGGTGTGAGATGAGCCTGATCGAGCGTCAGCCGTTGATTGGCGCCTTGCTTGAAGACGGCCTGGCCCGGGGTGCGGATGACTTTGAGGTGGCACCCATTGTGGCGCGCATGAAGCTGCTCAAGGGCAACTCCATCGAGGTGATGCTCAACTGGGAAGGTGAGCCGCCGCAGGTGATCTACCTGGACCCGATGTTCCCTCATCGTGAGAAAACTGCGTTGGTGAAGAAGGAGATGCGCCTGTTCAGGCCACTGGTTGGCGATGATCCGGATGCGCCGGCGTTGCTCGCTGCTGCCTTGGCGTTGGCCAGCCACCGTGTGGTGGTCAAGCGCCCGCGCAAGGCGCCGTGCATTGAGGGGCCCAAGCCGAGCCATGCGTTGGATGGGAAGTCGAGCCGGTATGACATTTATCCGAAGAAAGCGCTCAAGCCTTGAATTGGTTTGAGTACATATCCGTTGCTGCGGTAACGGTTGCTTAGGGTTCCGCTCTTACAGCCAGCCCTTTCAAGGTCTTTGGAAAAAGCCTCAAAAAATGATCATTTTTTGACCAAGAGAGATGCTGGCTGAACCAAATTCAACTCGTTTTTTTCTTAATTTCAGCCTGGAATTGGCGTAGGACGCGATTTAGGCAAAGACCTTGAAAGGGCTGGCTGTAAGAGCGGAACCCATATCAGCCGTTATCGAAATAACGGATATTCACCCAGCAGCCCCTCAACAACCCGGCGTCAGGCCCTATAGGCCCGCATAAACAACCCCACCACCTCCTGCACATGCGCTTCGGCGGCTTCTTCACTCAGTTGCCCGCCACAGCCATACAGCAAACAGAAATTTGCCGTGCCCTTGAGCAGGCAAAAGAAGTGCTCGGCCGCCGTAAACGGTTTATCGATGCTCAGGGCGCCGCTCTGGTCGATGCGGCTGAGCAGGCGCTCCATGCCTTGCAGCATGCGCATGGGGCCGGCTTCAAAGAAGATCTGTGAGAGTTTCACGTCCTGATTGCCGGTGGTCATCATCAGGCGGTGCAGGTTTACCGACTCCTCGCTGTTGATCAGCCGATGAAAGCCGCGTGCGATGTTCAGCAGCACGGTGTCCACGGGCATGCCTGCGGGCAGTTCGAAATACATCACCGGCAACTGTTCCTCGCATTTCGCCACAACGGCGGCGGTGAACAAGGTCTCTTTGTCGGTGAAGTGGCTGTAGACGGTCAGTTTTGACACGCCAGCCTCAAGGGCCACGGCATCCATGCTGGTGCTGGCGTAGCCATTGCTCAAAAACAGGATTTTCGCTGCTTCGAGAATTGCCTGGCGTTTTGCCATGTCCTTGGGGCGCCCGGGGCTATTGGTGTTTACAGGATTGTCGGACATTTTCACCTTTAATACTGGACTGGCGAGTTTGGTATTAATAACATACCGGCAAGTATAATTATTCCTAGCTCCATTTGCGAAAGGTCCTTCAGCATGCGCAGCACTTTCCTGCCCCTTGCGTTGCCTGTCAGCCTGGTCTTCCTGTTGGCCGCTTGCGGCCATGAAGAAGCGGCCCAAACCACCATCCGCCCCGCTATGGTGGTGCAGCCGCAGCCCTCGGCGCAGGCGATGGACAGTTTCCCTGGCGAGGTGCGTGCCCGTTATGAGCCGGACCTGGCCTTTCGCATTGGCGGCAAAGTCAGCAAACGCCTGGTGGAGGAGGGTGAGCGGGTCAAGGCCAACCAGCCGCTGGCCGAACTCGACCCACAGGACGTGCGCCTGCAACTGGAAGCCACCCGTGCCCAGGTCGCTGCCGCCGAGGCCAACCTGAGCCTGGTGCGCGCCGAGCGCGATCGCTACAAGACCCTGATGGACCGTCAGATGGTCAGCCGTTCCCAGTACGACAATTCCGAAAACCTCTACCGGGCAGGCGAAGCACGCCTGAAGCAGATCAAGGCCGAGTTCGACGTGTCCAGCAACCAGGCCGGTTACGCTGTGTTGCGTGCGCCCCAGGATGGCGTGGTCGCCAAGCGCGCGGTGGAAGTCGGCCAAGTGGTAGCGGCCGGCCAGACCGTGTTCACCCTGGCCACCGATGGCGAGCGCGAAGTCCTGATCAGCCTGCCGGAACAAGGCTTTGGCCGGTTCAAGATCGGCCAGCCGGTGTCGGTGGAATTGTGGAGCCAGCCTGACCAACGTTTTGCCGGGCGCATTCGTGAGCTGTCACCCGCTGCCGATCCGAAATCGCGCACCTTTGCCGCCCGCGTCGCGTTCACCGGCGGTAAAGTCCCGGCCGAACTGGGCCAGAGTGCCCGCGTATTCATACAGGCCGATGGCGTGATTGCGCTGTCGGTGCCGCTGTCGGCCCTGAGTGCGGAGAACGGCGCGTCCTACGTCTGGTTGGTGCAACCGGACAACACGCTCAAACGCACCCCGGTGCGCATCGGTGCTTTCGGTGAAAAAACTGTGCCGGTATTGGAAGGCCTGACCGCCACTGATTGGGTGATCGCAGCGGGCGTGCATGTGCTCCATGAGGGCCAGCAAGTGCGCCCGGTGGATCGCTCCAACCGTGTGGTGAATCTGGCGGCCAACAAGGAGTAGTCCCCGATGGGTTTCAATCTTTCCGAATGGGCGTTGCGTAATCGCCAGATCGTACTGTTCCTGATGATCCTGCTGGCGGTGGTCGGCACGCTGTCCTACACCAAGCTTGGGCAAAGCGAAGACCCGCCGTTCACCTTCAAGGCCATGGTGATCAAGACCAACTGGCCCGGGGCCACGGCTCAGGAAGTCTCGCGCCAGGTTACCGAGCGCATCGAGAAAAAACTCATGGAGACCGGCGAATATGAGCGCATCGTCTCCTTCTCGCGGCCCGGTGAATCCCAGGTCACCTTTATCGCCCGCGACTCGATGCATTCGGCGCAGATTCCTGACTTGTGGTACCAGGTGCGCAAGAAGATCAGCGACATTCGCCAGACGTTGCCGCCGGACATCCAAGGGCCGTTTTTCAACGATGAATTCGGCACTACCTTCGGCAATATCTACGCGTTGACCGGCGACGGCTTCGACTACGCCGTGCTCAAGGACTACGCCGACCGCATCCAGATTCAACTGCAACGCGTGCCGGATGTGGGCAAGGTCGAGTTGCTTGGCCTGCAGGATGAGAAGATCTGGATCGAGCTGTCCAACCTCAAGCTCGCCACCCTCGGCCTGCCGTTGGCCGCCGTGCAGCAGGCCCTGCAGGAGCAGAACGCGGTCTCGACCGCCGGCTTCTTCGAAACCCCGACCGAGCGCGTGCAACTGCGCGTGTCGGGCAACTTCAAGACAGTGGAGGAGATTCGCAATTTCCCGATTCGTGTGGGTGACCGCACCTTCCGTATCGGCGACGTGGCCGACATCCACCGTGGCTTCAACGACCCACCGGCACCGCGCATGCGCTACATGGGCGCGGACGCCATCGGCCTGGCCGTGGCCATGCGTGACGGCGGCGACATCCTGGTATTGGGCAAAGCCCTCGAAGGCGAATTCGCACGCCTGCAAAAGAACCTTCCGGCAGGTATGGAGCTGCGCAAGGTGTCGGACCAACCGGCAGCGGTGAAAACCAGCGTCGGCGAGTTCGTCCAAGTGCTGGCTGAAGCATTGGCCATCGTCTTGCTGGTGAGCTTCTTCTCCCTTGGCGTGCGCACCGGCATGGTCGTGGCTCTGGCGATTCCGCTGGTGCTGGCGATGACCTTTGCGAGCATGTATTACCTCGGCATCGGCTTGCACAAGATCTCCCTTGGCGCATTGGTATTGGCCCTGGGCTTGCTGGTCGACGACGCGATCATCGCCGTTGAAATGATGGCGATCAAAATGGAACAGGGTTACGACCGGCTCAAGGCCGCGAGCTTCGCCTGGACCAGCACCGCGTTCCCGATGCTCACCGGTACGTTGATCACCGCTGCGGGCTTCCTGCCGATTGCCACTGCGCAATCGAGCACCGGTGAATACACACGCTCGATCTTCCAAGTGGTGACCATTGCGTTGCTGGCTTCATGGGTTGCCGCCGTGGTGTTTGTGCCCTACCTCGGAGAAAAGCTCTTACCGGATTTGGCAAAAATTCATGCCGCCAAACACGGCACCGATGGGCCAGATCCCTACGGCACACCGTTCTATCAGCGTGTAAGACGTCTGGTTGAATGGTGTGTGCGTCGGCGCAAAACCGTGATCGTGCTGACCCTGCTGCTGTTTATCGGCTCGGTCGCGCTGTTCCGTTTTGTGCCGCAACAGTTCTTCCCCGCCTCTGGTCGCCTGGAGTTGATGGTCGACCTCAAACTGGCTGAAGGCGCTTCCCTGAGCAACACCGCTGACCAGGTCAAACGCTTGGAAGCCTTGCTCAAGGAACACGCCGGCATCGACAACTATGTGGCCTATGTCGGCACTGGTTCACCACGCTTTTACCTGCCATTGGACCAGCAACTGCCAGCCGCCAGCTTCGCGCAATTTGTGGTGCTGGCGAAGACTATCGAGGAGCGCGAAAGCCTGCGCACCTGGTTGATCGAAACCCTCAACGAACAATTCCCCGAGCTGCGTTCGCGGGTCACACGCCTGGAGAACGGCCCGCCCGTGGGTTACCCGGTGCAGTTCCGTGTGACCGGCGAACACATTGAAGAAGTCCGCGCCCTGGCGCGCAAAGTCGCGGCCAAAGTTCGCGAAAATACCCACGTGGTCAACGTGCACCTGGATTGGGAAGAACCGAGCAAGATCGTCTACCTCAATATCGACCAGGACCGTGCGCGGGCACTGGGTGTGAGCACCGCCAACCTGTCGAAATTCCTGCAGAGTTCACTCACCGGTTCCAGCGTTAGCCAGTACCGCGAGGACAACGAGTTGATCGAGATCCTCCTGCGCGGCACCGTGCACGAGCGCACCGAGCTGTCGTTGTTGCCGAGCCTGGCCGTGCCGACCGACAACGGCAAAAGCGTGGCGCTGTCGCAGATCGCCACCCTCGAATATGGCTTCGAAGAAGGCGTTATCTGGCACCGCAATCGCCTGCCGACGGTGACCGTGCGCGCCGATATCTATGGCAAGGAGCAACCGGCAACCCTGGTCCAGCAAATCCTGCCGACCCTTGAAGGTGTGCGCGCCGAACTGCCGGATGGCTATCTGCTGCAAGTCGGCGGTACCGTCGAAGACTCTGCCCGTGGCCAGAACTCGGTCAAGGCCGGGGTGCCGCTGTTTATCGTGGTGGTACTGACGTTGCTGATGCTGCAGCTGCGCAGTTTCTCACGCACCGCCATGGTGTTTCTGACGGCGCCGCTGGGCTTGATCGGCGTGACGTTGTTCCTGCTGGTATTCCGCCAACCCTTCGGCTTTGTCGCCATGCTCGGGACCATTGCCTTGTCGGGGATGATCATGCGTAACTCGGTGATCCTGGTCGACCAGATCGAACAAGACATCAAGGCTGGCCTGGCGCCGTGGCAAGCGATCATCGAAGCCACCGTGCGACGCTTCCGCCCGATTGTGCTGACGGCCCTGGCGGCGGTGCTGGCGATGATTCCGTTGTCACGCAGCGTGTTCTTCGGGCCAATGGCCGTGGCGATCATGGGCGGGTTGATTGTGGCGACGGCGTTGACGCTATTGTTCCTGCCGGCACTTTACGCGGCATGGTTCCGCGTCAAGAAGGACGCACACTAGTTTCCTAGGGGGAGGCGTGAAGGCTTTTCGGTTGAGGAGGAGGGGGCGTGGGAAAAGCCTGAAATCCGATAGCTGCCGTTAATGCCTGAATGTCTCCCAGGTGTTTATTTAAAAAAGGGCAGTTTTTTATCAACGGTTTTAATAATCGATGTGTTGGTATCGGCTAACGGTGTAATGCGTTGCAGTGTGTGGTCAAGGTGGTTGACGGATTCGGTATACAGATGACAGACAAAACTGTCCTCTCCGGTAATTTTGTAACAAAGAATACACTCGGCCATTTCTGACAGTAGTTGTTCCACTTCTTGAAACTTTTCAGTGAGCGGTTTTATCCGTACAAGTGCCTGTAGCGCAAACCCCAGGGCCTGCGCGTCCAACTCCACGCTGAACCCCGTTATAACGCCCGCGACCTCCAGGCGCTTGAGGCGCTCGCTGCATCCTGGGGCGGAAAGCCCCACCTGCCGACTAAGCGCACGGATAGACGCGCGGGCGTTCTGGTGCAGGGCAACAATCAGCGCGCGATCAACGGGGTCGAGTGTCTGATCGTTTTTTGTAAGCCTTTTCATTAGATGGACCTTACGAACATTGATGAAATAGCGTGAAAATCTTACATACCACAGATCCATCAAAAAAAATGGATTTTTAGGAAATCCCTACCTATTGTTTTGCCTGCAGTCATACGCAGTACTGTGCTGCTATTTCAACTTGATCTATTTGTCGAGGGATTGAAATGAACGATGTACTTGATGAGGCTCGCCTGAAAAAAACACCATGATAATAACTTTCCCGAAGAGCGAATGTTTTCACTGCGTCATGAGTTTGCGCGCAATGGGTTTATACAGTTGCGCGATATTGTCGATGACGGTGTGCGCGAAAAGATAACGGCTGCCGTCAATAGTTTGATCGAGCACCCACTTGAACGTCGTGACTTGCATTTGGCAACGACCGATAACACGCCGCGCTACATGAGTGTGGTACGCAGTGAATTTATCGCTGAGAACAGCCCGCTGATCAACACGCTGTCGAAGTCCGAAGTGCTGCTCGATACCTTATCCGTGATCGCAGGTACCCGTGTTGTCCCCTCCGTCTCCAGGGACGAGGAGTATTTGATCACCAAGCAGGAACGCAAAGGTGATACCCACGGCTGGCACTGGGGCGATTACAGCTTCGCGCTGATATGGATTATCGAAACACCGCCGATTGCCAAGGGAGGAATGCTGCAATGCGTGCCTCATACCTCGTGGGACAAAGCCAACCCGAGGATTCACGAGTTGCTGTGCAGTAACCCGATTGCGACGTACGGCTTTAAGACTGGGGATATTTATTTCCTGCGCACCGACACCACGCTGCATCGCACCATTGCACTCAATGAAGATGCCACCTGGATCATCCTCAACATGACGTGGGCGGCTGAAAAAGACCTTGTCCGAAATCTGCACGGCAATGATCGCTGGTGGGAAGACCAGCATGCAGAGGCCGCTAAAAACCTGACGTAAAACGCGGCTGTCTGGTTGTTACATAAACCCACGGGATCATGATCATGCATGACATTCACTGTCTCCGGCGCGCTAATGCCTTGCTCAAACAGGCGCAATCACACTCAGCCATGGCCGATCTGGTCCGGGCGGCAGTCGTTCGAAATGAACAGTGGCGCGCTCAGCAGTGCATCAATCTCGTGGCTGCTGAGTCACCTACCAGCCCGTCCGTGCGCGCGCTGCTGTCCAGTGAAGTCGGCACGCGTGCATCGGGCGGGAATATCGGACGTGACAACCGGTTTTTCTCCGGCATGAAGAATATCGACGAGCTGGAATCGCTGTGCGTGGAACTGCTGAAAATGACGTTGCGCGTCGAGCACGCCGATCATCGATTGATGGGCGGAATGGCGGCTGTCATGGCCGCCTACACGGCACTGGCGCGGCCCGAGGACAATGTTATGACCGTCCCGGTGATCAGGGGCGGTGATACCAGCAATCGCACCAATGGGCCGCCCGGTGTGCGTGGGCTCAAGGTGTGGGACATTCCCTTTGTGCACAAAACTGCGGACATCGACCTCACACGTTTCAGCGAAGTCGCCCAGGCCCTGAAGCCTGCGGTGATTGGGTTGGGCATGACGCTGACCTTGTTTCCGCTGCCCCTGGCCGATATCAAAGGGATCGTTTCACCCTGGGATGGAAAGGTCTATTTCGACGCGGCCCACCAACTGGGCCTGATCAGCGCCGGTTTGTTTCAGGACCCGTTGGCAGAGGGCGCCGACCTTATGACAGGCTCTTCTGGTAAGACATTCAGTGGCCCCCAGGGCGGAGTCATCGCATGGAACGATGCAGCATTGACCGCGCCTCTGCACGACGCCATTTTCCCCACCCTGACCGGCAGCCACCAGATCAACCGCGTGGCTGCATTGGCGGTGGCTTCCACCGAGATGTTGGCGTTCGGGCAGGTTTATATGAAGCAAGTGGTGAGCAACGCACAGGTGTTGGCGCTGGAGCTGGACCGTAGAGGCGTGACCGCCTTCTATCGAGAGCAGGGATACACCCGAACCCATCAGATCGTGATTGATTCCAAACCCTTTGCCAGCGGTCGCGAAGCTGTGCAGTGCCTGGAGGCGGCCAATATCATCGCCAACGAGATGCCGCTGCCCTGGGACACCGACCCTTACAGAGAAACGGGCATTCGACTGGGCACCGTTGAAGCCACACGTCTAGGCATGAAAGAGCCCGAGATGGCCTGGATCGCCGAGCAGATAGCCAAGGTACTGCTGCACAAAGAGGACCCGATGGCGGTTGCCAATGGTGTGATCGACTTCATGAAAAACCATAGGACCGTCTATTACTGTCACGAAAATGGACTGCCCCGCTAAGTCGTCGCGAGCGCTGTTGTGGAGGATTCATCGATGCCCGATTCCCCGCTTTCCATGTACCAGGCGACATTCACCTTTACCGTCGCAGCCATCGCCTTACTCGCAAGCCCTGGCCCCGCTACCCTGGCGTTGGCGGCGAGTGGGGCAGCCTATGGGATGAAGCGCTCGATGCGGTTTTTCCTCGGCATCACGCTGGGGTTAGTCATTGCCATGGCATGGGTTGCCACGGGCCTGTATGTGGTCTTGCACAGCTTCCCGGTACTGGCCACGGCACTGGCGGTTATTTCCATTGTTTATATTTTTTGGCTGGCCTATCGCATTGGTACTGCGCCGCCCATAAACGACGAACAGTCCGTCATCACGCCGGGATGGGGTGCCGGATTTGTGTTGGGGGCTGCGAACATAAAAGCGTATGCCGCGTTTGCGGCGTTGTTGGGCAGTTTTACCTTGGGGGCGACACCCGCCTGGGAACAGGCTGTAAAAGCGTTTATCTGTCTATTGGTGTGCGTGGTATTCGACTTTTTGTGGCTCTTAGCGGGCAGCAAGATGCGTAGGTTATTTATCCATCCCACGTGGAGTCGACGACTTAACGTAAGCTTCGCAATTCTGATGGTAGCGACGGTCGCCTGGTCATTCACATTGACGTAGTCGCACTGACGCAGAGTCATTTGCGGCCGAGGATAATCCCCATGTTTGGGACCGTTTCTGCATTGCTGTTACTGCTGGTCGTGCCGGGGCCGACGAACACCCTGTTGATGCGTGCGGGGTTGCTGTTTGGGTTTGCCGCGTCGTGGCGCATGGCATTTATCGAATGCCTGGCTTATCTGCTTCAGGTCTCTGCCTGGGGGGCGGCGTTGTTCTACCTTTCGGCCTGGTCTCCATGGGCCGTAAAAGCCACGCAATTAGTGGCTGTCTGCTACTTGCTCAAGCTTTCTTACACGTTGTGGCAACGTCACAACAGCGCCGTCGATTCGAGCCGTGACCGTTTCTCCGGCCTGTACTTCTTCTGGCTCACCGTGATGAACCCAAAAGGCTTGCTGATCGTTTCGTTTATCGCACCGCTCAGCGCCTTTACCTCGTTGCAAGGCTATGTCGGGTTCATGGCCACGCTCGCGCTGGTGGTGATACCCGTAGGGTCTGCCTGGATCGTGCTGGGCAGTCGCTTCGAAGGGGGGCAGCAGGCGTGGCTGACGCCGTTGAAGATCAACCGCGCGACGTCCGTGGCGATCGGCTGTTTTGCCACGCTCATGATGGGGCGGTTGGCGGACTCGGTTATTCATTGATTTACATGCCGATGCAAAGCGGCATCGAGTCATGTGGAACGCTCACCTTTTTTACTCCACTCAGAAATGCCTGATGGACAGGCACAGGTTTCGACTTTGCCTGTTGGCGGTCGAGGCTATTTCAATGAGTTAATGGAGTGTTACATGTCTTTTTTTAATGCGATTGCTGCTTTCAAAGGTGCGTTTCTTGGGGCTTTGTTGGGCAATACTGTGTCCCCTCGAGGGTCTGAGCCGGCAAGGCCGCGCACGCCAGTGTCTGGGCAACCCAACATTGGCCACACTCATCCATCCCAGCCAGCCGTCGGTCATACCCACCCTGCCAAACCGCATCACCACACGCCGCACCTGCACCCGTTTGAGGTCAGTGAGCATCAGTTGCCCTACCAGCCTTTGTCCCCGCTTTTTTCGCTGAACCGCTAAGAGGCTTAGCCTGAAACAACTGCGCCAAGGCCCGTGATAAGCGGCCTTGGCGCAGTGATTGATGCACAGTGTTGAGGTTTACAGCGCGCCAAACACCTTCTTCGCCAGGCTGGTGGCCGCCGCCGCCGGGTTCTTGCGAATGGTTTCTTCCTGCTGCGCGATCATCTTGAACAAGCCGTCCAGCGCCTGTTCGGTCACGTAGCTTTCGACGTTGGCACTTTTGGCATCAACTGCGCCAAACGCTGCCGCCTTGCCGGCCAAAGCGTTGTACTGCTGGGCGACGCCGACCTTGTCGGTGGCGGCCTTGACGATCGGCAGGAACTTGGCCCGGATCTCTTCACGGCTGCTTTTGTTCAGGTATTGCGTGGCCGAGTCCTGACCTCCAGTGAGAATGCCCTTGGCGTCGGTCACGCTCATGTTCTTCACAGCATTGACCAGGATCGGTTGAGCCTGGGTCACGGCGGTTTCTGCCGCTTTGTTCATGCTGGTTTCCAGTTGCGTGACCTGATCACCCATGCCGAACATTTTCAGTTTGTCGGCGACTTTGCCCAACTTGCCGGGCAGGCCGATCTTCACTTCGGGGTTGCTGCTGAATCCACCGGGTTTGCCCAGTTGTTTCACGGCGATCTGTGCGCCTTGGGTCAGTGCATCCTTGAGGCCGCCGCTGGCGTCACCTTGGGACAGGCTGCCAAGGTCCAGGGCCATGGCGTTGGCACCGAACAACAGGCCGGCGCACAGGGCAGTGAGGCGAAGGGAGTTACGGAGCATGAGCGCTTCCTTTAAAAATGGACTGATCAGTGTGCGACCGCATCAACCCGCAGGCGCAGCGGTTGTGGGTCTTGGCCGTTGAGCTGCACCGCGTGCCGTTCGGTGGTGATAAACAGTAGCTTGCCATCCAGCTCGATGCGAGCGCTCACCGAGTAAGTGTGGCCGGGCTTGATCTGGGCCGGGTCGTAGCTCAGGTGAAACGCCAGCGGCACTTAGCCTTTGACCGGGCCTTTCTGTTCGGCGAGGGTCACGGCCGGGGCGTCCATCAAGGACACGTCTTGCAGGCTGACGCTCAGGGTGGCGGCGGGCGGCAGCGCGATGCGTTGCAGGTAAAACACTTCGCCGTCGAGACTGGCCTTTGGGGCTGGGGTCATAGATTGGCAGGCTCCGAGCAGGGCGGTCAGGCCCAGGAGGATGATCTTTTTCATGGTACAGCTCCTTTTCAACGGCGCCGGAAACCGCCCGACGCCTCATTCAATCTAGCGGCTTTCTTCAGGTTTGACAGCTTGAGCTTCGGCTGGCGCCTCGGCTGCGCCATCCACGCGATGCAAGGCCACTTGGCGGATCGACAGGCGAATATCGGCCGGCAGCACGCGTTTGGCAGCACCTTCGGCCAATTCACCGAGCAGGTCGTGGTAGCTCAACTTGCCCGCCTCATCGCGGCGCAACACATCTTGCTCCAGCAACGTCTGGATAAAATGTCGGAAAAGGCTCTTGTCGAAGAACTCTGGGGCGTTGAGACCGTGCAGGATCGACAGGCGCTGGGCCATGATCGTGCACAGGTCTTCCAGCTCTTCGGCGCTGATGCTGTTCTGGCCGCTGTTGAGCAGCAGCGAGATCGCCATGTAGAAGCGTTGCAGCGTTTGGGCGATGCTCTTGGACAGCAGCGTCAGCAGCACAAAATGCCGTGAGCTCGGCGCCGGGCGCAGGTACACGTCATTCTCGAAACGCAGCAGGCCTTGTTCAACGAATGCCTCAAGCCATTGGTCGACCACCGCGTCCAACTCGTCCAGTGACCAGCGGATAAACAGCTCCGATTGCAGGTACGGGTAGAGCGCACGGGTGTAGCGCAGGATCTGTTCGCGGCTCATGCGCGAGCTGCTCTGGAAGAAGCTCGCCAGCAACGCCGGCAGGGCGAAGATGTGCAGCACATTGTTGCGGTAATAGGTCATCAGGACGGCGTTCTGCTCGTCCAAGTACAAAATCTTACCCAGTGCGTCGCTCTGTTCCGACAGCAGGTCCATGTCCTTGACGTGCTTGATCAGGGCCAGGCCATCGCCTTCCGGCAAGGTGGTATGGGGCGAGTAGGGCACGCGGCGCAGCAGCGCCAGGTACAGGTCCAACTGGCGCGCCATGGCCTGTTCATCCAAGGCCAGGCGCGTGGTGGAGAGCAGCGCCAAGGCCACCAGGTTCACCGGGTTCACCGCAGCGGCTTCGTTCAAGTGGCGGGCCACCTGTTCGCCGAGGCGGTTGGTGGTTTCGTTGAGCCATGCCGGTTTGTAGTTCGGGCCCAGCTCCTGGGCGCGCCAGTCGGGTTGCTCGGCGTCGAGGAACTCGGCCAGTTTGATCGGCTCGCCGAAGTTGACCGCGACCTGGCCAAAGCGCTGCTTGAGCGCGCCGACCACCTTGAAAATATCGAAGATCGACTCTTTCTTCTTGCTCGCGCCGCGCAGCTCGCCAAGGTAGGTGCGGCCTTCCAGCACACGTTCATAACCGATATACACCGGCACAAATACGATCGGCATGCGCGAGGAGCGCAAGAAACTGCGCAGGGTGATCGCCAGCATCCCGGTTTTCGGTTGCAGCATGCGCCCGGTGCGCGAGCGCCCGCCTTCGACGAAGTACTCCACCGGGAACCCCTTGGTGAACAGGGTGTGCAGGTATTCGTTGAACACCGAGGTGTACAGCGGGTTGCCCTTGAAGGTGCGGCGCATGAAAAACGCGCCGCCACGACGCAGCAGGCTGCCGATCACCGGCATGTTCAAGTTGATACCCGCGGCGATGTGCGGCGGGGTCAAACCGTTTTTGAACAGCAGGTAGGAGAGCAGCAGGTAGTCGATATGGCTGCGGTGGCAAGGTACGTAGATCACCTCATAACCTTGGGCAACCTTTTGCACACCTTCGATGTTATTGACCTTGATGCCGTCGTAGATCTTGTTCCAGAACCAGCTCAGCACCACTTCGAGGAAGCGAATCGCGGTGTAGGTGTAGTCCGAGGCGATCTCGTTGCCGTATCGCAGTGCCAGGGCCTTGGCTTTTTCCGGGGAAATCTTTTCGCGTTCGGCTTCATCCAGGATGGCTTGGCGCACCAGTGGCATGTTCACCAGGCCTTTCACCAGATTGCGGCGGTGCGACAGGTCCGGGCCGATTACCGCAGTCTTCAGGTTACGAAAGTGCACCCGCAGGATGCGTTGGGCCATCCGCACGGTGCGTTCGTGACCTTTATTGTGCTCGATCAATTCACGCAGGTTGATAGGCGCGGAGAATTGCACACGAGTCTTGCGCCCCAGGATCAGGATGCTCAACAACCGGCGCAGGCGCCCGGTGACGGCCCAGCTGTCGGCAAACAGCAGTTTCCACGGGCTGGACTCGCTCTCGGGCGACTGCCCCCAGAACACGCTGACGGGAATGATTTGTGCATTCTCTTCGGCGTGTTCGCTCAGGGTGTTGACCAGCCGGTTCAGGGTCGGCGGCGCGCCGCGCTTGTCCTGACGGCCGAGCCAGTCGGGCTCCGGCGTGAGGTAGAAGAACGCCGCCGGTTCGATCAGCGGGCCTACCGATACCGGCAGCACCGGGCGCGGCAGGCCGGCCTTGGTGCACTCGGTATCGACCACGGCCAATTCGGTGAGGGAGGGCGATTGCAGGACGTAGAACACCGGCCGGCTGCGGTCCAGGTTAAGGGTTAGGGACGACTGGTTGATCGTCTCGGAGCGAACCCAGAGGTACAACAGTCGGCGCAAGGTGCCAAACACTAGACGGCGGAACGGGGAGCGGGTCATAGGCGTGCTGCTTCAAGTGGAAAAAACCGAGCAGGTGCTCGGGCGGGTAGTGTGCCGTATTCGCCGAAAATCGGCAAAAAAGCAGCGATGTAAACTTGAGTTGATCGTTTTTGAGCCTGTCTTATACTCGGCAGTTCAATGCGAGCGACTCAACAATAAAAGCATGTGGGAGTAAAACAGATGGCAACGCGCGAAACCGGCAATGTGAAGTGGTTCAACGATGCAAAAGGCTACGGCTTTATTCAGCGTGAGGACGGCAAGGATGTGTTTGTACACTACCGCGCCATTCGCGGTGACGGCCACCGCTCGTTGGCCGAAGGCCAGCAGGTGGAATACGCCGTGGTGACCGGCGAGAAGGGGTTGCAGGCGGAGGATGTAGTGGGGCTGTAAGGCAGACCACATCCTGCCTTGATAACCCAATCAACGGTGGGAGCTGGCTTGCCAGCTCCCACATTGATTGGGTTTGCAGGTTTAGATCAGGCGGTTTTCCAGGTGATCTCTTCTTCACCGTCCACGCTGATACGCATCCAGCGATCGGCGCTTTCTTCACCTTCTTCCTCAACCCACGTACCCGGCGCGCAGCGCACTTCTACGTTCAGCGCGGCAAACGCAGCGCGGGCGCAGGCGATGTCGTCGTCCCACGGGGTCTGGTCGCTTTCCAGGTACAGGCTGTTCCACTTGCCTACTGCCTTAGGCAGCCAGGTAACCGGCACGCTGCCGGCTTTACACTTGTAGGTTTGGCCTTTCTGGACCCAGTCGGTGCACGGGCCCAGGGCGGCGCCCAGCCAGGCGGCGATGGCTTTGTGGTCGACGTCGGCGTCCTTCAGGTAAATCTCGATATCAGGTTGGCGCATGGATGTTCCTCGTTGCGGGATTCGAAAATCCATTCGCGGATACTTAAAAGTGGGTTATTGAAGCACGAAATAATCGTAGCGCATCGACACCGTGACCTGCAGCGGCTCGGCAGCCTCGATCACTTCGGTGCGGCGCTCGGCACTTGCGCGCCAGCCGTGGGGCGTCATCGCCAGCAGGTTGGCGCGGTCCTTGGGTTCGGCCAGGCGCAGGGTGAACTCAAGGGTTTCGCTATGCGCCAGGCTCATGCCGTCCGGCACCAGGGCCAAATGCTTGTCGTCGGTGTACTCGCGTACCTCGTCGTACAAACGCTCGCGCAACTCCATCAGGTGGCCGGCGGTCGGGCCGACCTTCATCAGGCCGCCGCCGGGGCTGAGCAGGCGCTTGGCCTCTTCCCAATCCAGGGGGCTGAAAACGCTGGCGAGAAATTGGCAACTGCCCGAGGCCAGTGGCACACGCGCCATGCTGGCGATCAACCAGGTCAGCGCCGGGTTGCGCTTGCAGGCACGTTTGACCGCTTCCTTGGAGATATCCAGCGCATAGCCGTCGGCATGGGGCAGGGCATCGGCGATCTGCGCGGTGTAGTAACCCTCGCCACAACCGATGTCGACCCAGCGCTGCGGCGCGCGTTCGGCGGCCAGTTCCGCAAGGCGCTTGGCCACCGGCGCGTAGTGCCCGGCGTTGAGGAAGTCGCGGCGCGCCTCGACCATGGCCAGGTTATCGCCGGGGTCGCGGCTGTTCTTGTGCTGCACCGGCAACAGGTTCAGGTAACCCTGGCGCGCACGGTCGAAACGGTGCCCGACCGGGCAGGCCACGCCATTGTCCACCGCGTTGAGCGGTGCGCTGCAAATGGGGCAAGCGAGCATCAGGCGAGCAACTTGATCAGGGTCTGGTAGTAGATTTCGGTCAGCACATCAAGGTCACTGGCCAGGATACGTTCGTTGACCTGGTGAATCGTCGCGTTGACCGGGCCCAGTTCAACGACCTGAGTGCCGAGGGTGGCAATGAAGCGCCCATCGGACGTGCCGCCGCTGGTGGATGCTTTGGTCTCACGACCGGTAATCGCCTTGATGCTGGCGGAAACCGCATCCAGCAGAGCGCCCGGTTCGGTGAGGAACGGCAGGCCCGACAGCGCCCACTCCACGTGCCAGTCCAGGCCATGTTTGTCGAGAATCGCCGCAACGCGCTGTTGCAGGCCTTCGACGGTGGATTCGGTGGAGAAGCGGAAGTTGAACACCGCCGTCAGGTCACCGGGGATCACGTTGGTGGCGCCGGTGCCGGAATTGAGGTTGGAAATCTGGAAGCTGGTCGGCGGGAAGAAGGTGTTGCCGTCATCCCAATGCTCGGCGGCGAGTTCCGCCAAGGCCGGGGCGGCCAGGTGGATCGGATTCTTCGCCAGATGTGGGTAGGCCACATGGCCTTGCACGCCGCGAACGGTCAGGGTCGCGCCGAGGGAGCCGCGACGGCCGTTCTTGACCACATCGCCCACCAGCGTGGTGCTCGACGGCTCGCCGACGATGCACCAGTCCAGGCGCTCCTTGCGGGCGGCCAGGCGCTCGATCACAGCTTTGGTGCCGTGGTGCGCCGGGCCTTCTTCATCGCTGGTGATCAAAAAGGCCACCGAGCCTTTGTGGTCCGGGTAGTCGCTGACGAAACGCTCGGCCGCCACCAGCATGGCGGCCAGGCTGCCTTTCATGTCCGCCGCGCCACGGCCGCAGAGCATGCCGTTTTCATCGATCAACGCGTCGAACGGGTCGTTTTGCCAGGCCTGCACCGGGCCGGTCGGCACCACGTCAGTGTGGCCGGCAAAGCACAGCACCGGGCCGTCATGCTTGCCATGGGTGGCCCAGAAGTTGTCCACATCTTCGATGCGCATCGGCTCCAGCGCAAAGCCGGCGTCGCCCAGGCGCTGCATCATCAGCTTCTGGCAGTCGGCGTCGATCGGCGTCACCGAGGGGCGACGGATCAGGTCGATAGCGAGTTGAAGGGTCGGCGAAAGGTCGGCGTGGGCCGTCATGGGAAAACTCCGGGAAGCGTGTAATGGGCGCTGGACGAATGTGGAATACAGAACCTGAATCGGCGCAGGTTCAATGTGGGAGCTGGCTTGCCTGCGATAGCATCGCCGCGGCGTACCTGCCAGACCGCGGCGTCTGCATCGCAGGCAAGCCAGTTCCCGTAGAAAGCAGGGCTAGGCCAAGTCTCACAAAACGGCCGTTATCTTATAGCAAAACGGCGGCCAGAGGCCGCCGTTTAGTGCATTGCGCAAGTTTTTACTCAGCCGTTGCCGGCTCACCCGCTGGCGCAGGTTTTGGCAGCGACGACAGGAACGCCATGATCAGCGCAGCGACGTACGGCAGCGATTGCACCAGCAGCATCACCACCCAGAAGCGTATGTCATTGCTCGGCAGGCCCTGCACCAGGTAGATCCCCAGCGCCGCGCCCCACAACAGCAGCATGATGAACATTTCTTCGCGAGCTTCGGAGATCGCTACCCAGAAGCCGTGGTTATCCGCGTTTTTCGGTGTACGAAAGAACGGAATACTGGTGGTGAAGAAGCCATACAGCACCGCCTTGGCGATGGTGTGGGACAACGCCAAACCGGCCAGCGCCGCGCAGAACGCATCTTTCAAGTTCACACCCACCGCACGGCGGTAGAGGAAAACGATCTTGCCAACCTTGAACACGAACAGCGCCAATGGCGGGATCGCGAAAATCAGCAACGGCGGGTCGACACGGGTCGGCACGATGATCATCGCCGCCGACCACAACAGCGCGCCGACGGTGAAGAAGATGTTCATGCCGTCCGCGACCCACGGCAACCAGCCCGCGAGGAAGTGGTAGCGCTGGCCACGGGTCAGCTCGGTGTCTTTGCCGCGCAACAGGCTGGCGGTGTGGCGCTTGATGATCTGTATCGCACCGTAGGCCCAGCGGAAACGCTGCTTCTTGAAGTCGATAAAGGTATCCGGCATCAAGCCTTTGCCGTAGCTGTCGTGGTAATACGCCGCCGACAGGCCTTTCTCGAACACACGCAGGCCCAGTTCGGCGTCTTCACAGATGCACCAGTCGGCCCAGCCGAGTTCTTCGAGCACCGAGCGCCGGGTCATGGTCATGGTGCCGTGCTGGATGATCGCGTCGCGGTCGTTACGGGTGACCATGCCGATATGGAAGAAGCCTTTGTATTCCGCGTAGCAGAGCTTCTTGAAGGTACTTTCGTTCTGGTCGCGGTAATCCTGCGGCGACTGCACCACGGCGATTTTCGGGTCGGCGAAGTGCGGCACCATGTGCTTGAGCCAGTTTGGCGACACGCAGTAGTCCGAGTCGATCACCGCGATCACTTCGGCATCCTTGGCGGTGTGCGGGATCAGGTAGTTCAGTGCGCCGCCCTTGAAACCGGCCAGGGGCGAGACGTGGAAGAACTTGAAGCGCGGGCCGAGGGTTTCGCAGTAGTCGCGCACCGGTTCCCACACCGCAGGGTCCTTGGTGTTGTTGTCGATGATCAGGACTTCGTAGTCCGGGTAATCAAGGGCAGCCAGGGCGTCGAGGGTCTGTTTGACCATCTCCGGCGGCTCGTTGTAGCACGGCACATGGATCGACACTTTCGGACGGTAGTCCGAATCGCCTTCCACCGGCAGAAATTCACGCCGGCGTTTGTGGGTCCACACGGCTTCTGCCAGTTCGTGGGCCTCGGTCAGCAACACGATAAACACGCCGAGGGCGCCGAGTGCCAGCAAGATACCGACGGTCACGCTGAACCAGGTGCTGTATTGCTGGCTGTAGTCGTAGCCGATCCACACCAGTACCGATCCACACAGGAACGCGATAAAAGTCAGGAACGTACGGCCACGCTGGCGCAGCGACGAGCCGTCGATCATCAGCAGGGTCAGCGACAGCAGCGCAAGCACCACCGAGCCGATGGCCAGCACCCGCCACTGCGGGATAGCGACTACTGGGCCTTCAAAGTTGAATTTCTGCTGGCGCGCGGCGTTGTACACGCCCCAATAAGCGCCCGCCGAGCCTTCGTCGCTGACTTTCCACGGCTGGTCGAATGCTTCGATCACGAAGTAGTTGTAGCCCTGGCGGTTCAGCTTGTTGACCAGCGTACGCAGGTAAATCGCCTGGTCTGCCGGGGACGTTTCATTACCCCCGCGCATACGGCCGTTACTCGGCCAGCCAACTTCCGACAGCAGCAGCGGCTTTTTCGGGAACAATTTCTTCAGATCCCGGGCGCGGTCGAGTACGTACTGGCCGGCCTTGTCCATCGGAATAAATTCCCAGAACGGCAGGATGTGCGCGGCGATCAGGTCGACATGCTTGGCCAGCTGTGGGTTCTTTTCCCAGATGTGCCATTGCTCGGACGTCGTCACCGGCACTTTCACGGCGCCGCGCACGCGGTCCAGCAGCACAATCAGCGCTTCAGGGGTGATTTCTTCACGGAACAAGGCTTCGTTACCGACTACCACCCGCACCACGCTGCGCGAGCTGTTGGCCAGTTCGATGGCGCGTTGGATCTCGCGCTCGTTACGTTCCAGGTCCGGGCTGATCCAGATACCGAGGGTCACGCGCAGGCCGAACTCTTCCGCCAGCTTAGGGATGTCCCCCAGGGTGCCGTCGACCGAGTAGGTACGGATGTTGTCCGTCAGCTTGCTCATGATTTCGAGGTCGCGACGCATTTCTTCGTCGCTTGGGTACTGGTCTTTCTGCGGGAACTGGCCTTGCTGGAACGGCGAGTAGGAGAACCCGGAGATTTGTTCAGGCCAGTTGGGGGCAGTGACCGGGCGGTTGATCAGCGCCCAGAAGCCGGTGAACAGCGCGGCAATTGCCAGCACCACTACCAGGTTGAGTCCAAATTTACGCGATGACATGGCTATTTCGGGTTCCAAAAGGTGTGGAACGAAAAGAGGTGTCGGCCTACACCGAACGGCGCGCATCCTACACCGGCCGTTCCCTGAGCGTACAGCAGACAGAGAAAAGCCGGACGTTAGTCAGCGAAAGACCATCGAAGTTCTTTACTTGTAGCTTGTCGCTTCGATCTTGTCGCCGTGTAGTCCATAATGCGCGCCGGTTTTTGGGGTAATGGTCATGAGCACAGAAGATCCGCGGTTTGCAGGCGTCGCCCGCTTATATGGCATTGAAGGCCTGGAACGCTTGAAGGCGGCCCATGTGGCGATCGTCGGCGTCGGCGGCGTGGGCTCGTGGGCGGCGGAAGCCATGGCCCGTTGCGGGGTGGGCGAGATTTCGCTGTTTGACCTGGACGATGTGTGCGTCAGCAACAGCAACCGCCAGTTGCACGCCCTGGACAGCACGGTGGGCAAGCCCAAGGTCGAAGTTATGGCCGAACGCCTGCGCAGCATCAACCCGGATTGCACCGTGCATGCGGTGGCGGACTTCGTCACGCGAGACACCATGGCCGAGTACATCACCCCGAACATTGATTGCGTGATCGACTGCATCGACGCCGTCAACGCCAAGGCCGCGCTGATTGCCTGGTGCAAGCGCCGCAAGATCCAGATCATCACCACCGGCGGCGCGGGCGGGCAGATCGACCCGACGCTGATCCAGGTCTGCGACCTGAACCGCACCTTCAACGACCCATTGGCCTCGAAAGTGCGTTCTACGCTGCGCCGTGACTATGGCTTCTCGCGCACCGTGACCCGCCATTACAGCGTGCCGTGTGTGTTTTCCACCGAGCAGCTGCGCTACCCGAAGCCGGACGGCAGCATCTGTTTGCAGAAGAGTTTTGTCGGCGATGGGGTGAAGCTGGACTGCGCCGGTGGGTTTGGCGCGGTGATGATGGTGACAGCCACCTTCGGCATGGTGGCGGCGACGAAGGCGGTGGACAAGATCGTGGCGGGGGTACGCAGGCCTTCAGAGCGGGTCAAGCCCGCCTGAATTTCACTTAAATGTGGGAGCAGGCAAGCCAGCTCCCACATTTAGTTTTATATGAGGCTTAATTCGCGCATGCGCTGCAGGACTGCATTGAGGCCATTGCTGCGCGAAGGTGACAACTGGCGGGAAAGCCCCAACTGAGTGAACCAACCCGGCAAATCGACCGCCTGCAACTCGGCCGCCGACAGCCCATTAACCCGCGCCAGCAACAACGCCACCAGCCCTCGAATCATGCGCGCATCGCTGCTCGCTGCGAACTGCCAATGGCCGTCCTGCAAACGGCCCACCAACCACACCAGGCTTTCGCAGCCCTGCACCAGGTTGGCTTCAACCTTGTCCTCATCCGCCAAAGCCGGCAGCCGCTCGCCCCATTGCATCAGCATGCGCGCACGTTGCTCCCAGCTGCCTACCGCCTGAAAAGCCTCCAGCGCGGCCACTGCTTCCACCGGCAGGCTCATCGCAACATATCCAACGCCTGGTCCAGCGCTTCAAAGAAGCGTTCCAGGTCATCGGAGTCGTTGTACAGCGCCAGGGACACACGGATCGCCCCGGTCAAATGCATAGCCTTGAGCAATGGCATTGCGCAGTGATGGCCGGCACGCACGGCGATGCCTTGCTCGGTCAGCAGGTGCGCAAGGTCGGCGTTGTGCACGCCTTCCACCACAAAGCTTGCCAGCGCCACCTGCGGCGAGCCCAATACGCGAACGCCTTTGCGCGCGGTCAGCCCGCGTAGCAGGTAGTCATGCAGCGCCGCTTCATGGGCGACCACGGCGGTTTGATCCAGCGAGCTGAGGTAATCCAGGCTGGCGCCCAGGCCGATCACGCCGGCAATCGGCGGTGTGCCCGCTTCAAAACCCAATGGCGCGGGGCGAAAGCTGGCGCTGTGGTAGTCCGCCAGTTGCACCATCTCGCCACCAAACTGCCAGTGACGCAGGTGATGCAGGGCTTCGTTGCGGCCATACAGCACGCCAACGCCATCCGGGCCGTAGAGTTTGTGGCTGGAAAATACGTAAAAGTCGCAACCCAGCGCCTGCACGTCGTGGCGGCCATGCACGATGCCCTGGGCGCCATCGACCACGGTCAGCGCGCCGTGAGCCTTGGCCATCGCCAGTAAGGCCTCCAGCGGCTGCCAGGCGCCGAGCACGTTGGACAACTGGCTCACCGCCAGCAGGCGTGTGCGTGGCCCGATCAGTTCGGCGGCGGCGCGCAGGTCAATCACGCCGTCATCGCTCAGCGGCACTACCACCAGCGTGAGCGCGCGACGCTTGGCCAGTTGCTGCCAAGGCAGCAGGTTGGCGTGGTGTTCCAGGGCGCTGATGACAATCTCATCGCCCGCATTGAATAAGTGCTCCAGGCCATAGGCCAGGAGGTTCAGCGCAGAGGTTGCGCCGTGGGTAAAGATGATTTGCCCGCTGTCCCCCGCGTTCAACCACTGCGCGACCTTGCTGCGACTGTCTTCAAAGGCCTGGGTCGCATGGGCGCCCGGCAAATGCTGGGCACGGTGCACATTGGCTGCGCCATTGGCGTAGTAATGGCTGATGGCATCCAACAGGGCTTGGGGTTTTTGCGTGGTGGCGGCGTTGTCCAGGTAGGTCTGGTCTTGCCGTTGCAGGGTGGCGATGGCCGGGAAATCGGCGCGCCAGGGAGAGGGCACAAGCATGGTGTTCAAGACTCGTATAAGCGAGCCCCAGGAGCGGGGCCCGCTAGTGGCATCGAGTGGCTGCTTAGTTGTGAGCGTGCAGCGCTTCGTTCAGTTCGATGGCCGATTTGTGGGTTTTGCACTCCACGGCACCGGTCTCGGAGTTACGGCGGAACAGCAGGTCCGGCTGGCCGGCCAGCTCGCGCGCCTTGACCACTTTGACCAGTTGGTTCTGCTCGTCGAGCAGCGCAACCTTGGTCCCAGCGGTGACGTACAGGCCCGATTCCACCTTGTTACGGTCGCCCAACGGGATGCCGATACCGGCGTTGGCGCCGATCAGGCACTCTTCGCCGACTTTGATCACGATGTTGCCGCCGCCCGACAGGGTGCCCATGGTGGAGCAACCGCCGCCCAGGTCCGAATTCTTGCCCACGAACACGCCAGCCGACACGCGGCCTTCGATCATGCCCGGACCTTCAGTGCCGGCGTTGAAGTTGATGAAACCTTCGTGCATCACGGTGGTGCCTTCGCCCACGTAGGCGCCCAGGCGGATACGCGCGGCGTCCGCGATGCGCACGCCGGCTGGGACCACGTAGTCGGTCATTTTCGGGAACTTGTCCACCGAGAACACTTCCAGCAGATCGCCACGCAGGCGCGCTTCCAGTTGGCGTTCAGCCAGTTCGCTGATGTCGATCGCGCCCTGGCTGGTCCAGGCCACGTTCGGCAGCTGTGGGAACACACCGGCCAGGCTCAGGCCATGCGGCTTGACCAGGCGATGGGACAGCAGGTGCAGCTTGAGGTAGGCCTCAGGCGTGGAGGTCAGTGCAGCGTCTTCGGCCAGCAGGGTGGCGACCAGCGGGGTGTGGCTTTCAGCCAGGCGGCTCAGCAGGGCGGCTTGGGTTGCGTCGACGCCTTTGAGCGCGTCAGCCAGTTGCAGGGCCTGGGAGACGGTGAAGGTGATGGCCTGGTTGCCTTCGGTGTAACCGAGGATCGGTGCAATGGCGGCAATGATTTCAGCCGACGGGTTGAGCAAGGGTTGTGCGTAAAACACTTCCAGCCAAGCACCTTGGCGGTTCTGAGTGCCGACGCCGAAGCCCAGGCTGAACAGGGAATTGGACATGCTGTTACCTCTACAAAAATGGAAAGGGCTGGCCTACTTGAGGGCCGCCGAATAACTATCTGGCTTGAAGCCAATCAGGGTTCTGTCACCGAGATCGAGCACGGGGCGCTTGATCATCGAGGGTTGTGCGAGCATCAATTCAATGGCTTTCGACTGATCGAGATCGGCTTTGCGTTCGTCTTCGAGTTTGCGAAAGGTGGTGCCCGCACGGTTCAAAACCACCTGCCAACCGTGCTCGTTGCACCATTGGGTCAAGTGTTCGCGGTCGATACCGGCCGTTTTGTAGTCGTGGAATTCATAGCTCACGCCGTGCTCATCGAGCCAGGTACGGGCTTTTTTCATGGTGTCGCAGGCTTTGATGCCGAAAAGGTGCAACGTTTTGCTTGAAGCGGTCAAGGAATTGCCCCCCTTTGGACAAATAGAAACTAAAGGTCACGGATTATGCCACGACCAGCGGGTTTGGGTGCCGCTCGTCATGCCTGCTTATGGCTCAGTGCGACTTTTGTGCAAAAGCCATCGCACAGCATAGGCGAGTAACATAGACGGGTAATATGGCACTTCAACGGCCAGTTGTTGCCTGATATGTGTCGTTGCAAGTCGCTTGTCCGGGAAACCCGTGTTATGCAAACCGCCTACACCGTTCTTATCCTGCTGATGTTGGTCAGCGTTTCGCGCCTGGTCGGGCGCATCATTCCTCTGCCGTTACCCTTGGTGCAGATCGCCGCCGGCGCCTTGCTGGCGTGGCCGACGCTGGGGCTGCACGTGGCCCTGGACCCTGAGTTGTTCCTGTTTCTGTTTCTGCCGCCGCTGCTGTTCTCCGATGGCTGGCGCATGCCCAAGCGTGAGTTGTGGCGCCTGCGCGGGCCCATCCTGACGTTGGCGGTGGGCCTGGTGTTGTTCACCGTGGTCGGGGCCGGCTACTTCATTCATTGGCTACTGCCTACGATCCCGTTACCGGTGGCCTTCGCCCTGGCGGCTGTTTTATCACCGACGGATGCCGTGGCGGTGTCGGCCATTTCCCAAAATCGGTTGCCCAAGCCGCTGATGCACATGCTTCAGGGCGAAGCGTTGATGAATGATGCCTCGGGCCTGGTGACCTTCAAGTTCGCCCTGGCGGCGGCGTTGACCGGGGTGTTTTCCCTGGCGGACGCCAGCCTGACCTTTGTGCTGGTGGCCGTGGGTGGCCTGGCGGTGGGCGTGGCGCTGAGCTGGCTGGTCGGGCGTTTGCGTGCCTGGATGATCGCACGGGGCTGGGACGACCCGGCCACCCACGTGGTGTTCATGTTGCTGCTGCCGTTTGCCGCGTATGTGCTGGCTGAACGCCTGGGCGCATCGGGCATTCTCTCGGCGGTCGCGGCGGGCATGATGCAAAGCTGGCTCGACCTGTTGCCGCGCCAGACCAGCACCCGGCTGCTCAATCGCAGTGTCTGGTCGCTGCTGGAGTTCGCGTTCAATGGCTTGATCTTTTTGCTGTTGGGCTTGCAACTGCCAGACATCATCAAGGCGGTGGTGAGCCATGAGACGACACTGTGGCCAACCCTGTTGTATCGCTGCCTGGATGTGATCGCGATCTTTCTGGTGCTGGTGGTGTTGCGGTTTATCTGGGTGCAGAGCATCTGGCGGCTGTCAGGCCTGCTGCGACGGCTGCGTGGGAAAAGCGAACTGACTCTGGTGCCGACGGCCCGTTCCTGCTGGCTGCTGACCGTCGGGGGCGTGCGCGGCGCGGTGACCCTGGCGGGCGTGATGTCGGTGCCGTTGCTGTTGGCGCCGGGGCAGGACTTTCCAGAGCGAGACCTGCTGATCTTTATCGCTGCGGGCGTGATCCTGCTGTCATTGATCGCCGCCTGCATCGCCTTGCCGTTGCTATTGCGCGGCATCGAAAAGAGTCCGGACGAAAAGCGTCATAACGAAGTGCGCGATGCCTGGAAGAAAACCGCCGTGGCTGCCATCCATGCCCTTGAAGCGGAAGATCCCGCAGGAAGCGAAACCCCGGACGCCGCCCAGGCGGCCCTGGCCGCTGAGCTCAAGGCGCGGCTGATGTCGGAATATCGCCATCAATTGGAAGTGTTTAATGACTCGGCCGAAGCCCAGGCGTTGGCGCAGCAGATGGACCAGCTTGAACGCAAACTTCGGCTCAAAGCCCTGCGCGCGCAACGCTTGGAGTTGTACAGCTTGAGCCGTCATCACCAGATTGGTGATGACGTGTTGCGCGAGGTGCTGGCGGACTTGGACATGAGCGAAGCGAATTTGGGCTCAGTCCATTAATGATGGGGTTTTAATGCTCATGCCCAAGATGACACCCCGCCAAGGGTAACGAGCGTTATGGCTTTCTTGTACGGATACACAGAGTTGAATCGTTAGGCAGCTTTTTTGGGAAGGATAATGTTGGTGAAACCTAACGCCTTGGCAAAGGTGTGCTTGATGGATCGAGCGGTTTTCTTTTTGTCACTGTCCCAATGAATACCGATTGTTGGGCTTGAAATGTCCGTGCTTTTGGCATCTGTGCCTACTTGCGAGCATTACGTCGCTGACAGGGGCGAGTTGCTTTGATCTCCACTGCATCGCCGAAGCTAAGGTGATACAGATGACAAACTTGAACGCAAATGGCGCCTCAGGCCCTGCGGGCGCGCCACTTGGAGTTGTACAGCTTGAGTCGTCATCACCAAATGGGTGATGAGGTATTGAGAGAGGTGTTGGCGGATCTGGATATGAGTAAGGCGAATGTGGGGCGCGTCCATTGAATTCGAAATAACGTCAGGATCGGCTGATAAAAAATTGCGTAAGGCTGTATAGAAACTTACCCGCCGGTGATTCATCTATGGGGTACATGGACCTCATGAATTTTTTATCGCCGACTGAAAGTTTAGTTTGAAATACAATCTCGTCACCGCCATTGAGTAATGAGGCGGGGAAGGGGTAATGCATGATGGAGTCTTTATCATATTCCGACGTTTTAACTTCAGAGGCGTCGAACTGCCCCAGTATATTATTGCCTACATCGTCCTTTGTAAAGTTCTGCGAAGTAAAATGCTCATAGGCGGCCTGCTCATCAATATTCAGGGAACACTCCGGGTGTTGGTGCTCATGCAGTAGGCCCAGGGCGTGGCCGAACTCATGTAATACGTGCGCTCGTGCGGTGTCATCAGGGTTTGTAAAGTCGATGGACATTGTGGGTTCGGAGCGGTGCAGATGAAGGGCATCCGTTCCGAGTGCGGACCAGCTTCCGAGGCCTATGTTGTCTCCAGCAATTCTGATGTCGCCGTCATTGCCTTTAATAAACTTAAAGTGAAGGTTAGTGTGCGGGCTCCATTCGTTAATGGCTTTCTTGACCAAGGACGTTTGCTCTGGCGTCATATTCGACAGAGAGATTTTTACCGTTGAGTGTTGTGGCCAAGCCTTGCTTTCATCCGCGACGCCGCGTTTTTTTCGAGCGTGGGGTGTTACAGCATCAGAAGGGCTACCCGTATATAAGTGTGGATCGAGAGGCGGCGAGAGAGTTGAGAGGTTGCTGATAGTCATATTTTCACCAAGGAAGAATCAGTAATCCTTGGTGGGAACTTATGCAGAGGCGTTCCATGAAATATGTACCTGGGTTTGCCAGGTGGGGCCCACTCCTGCCAGTCAGGAGCGGGCACTGAGTTAGCGCTTGCGCTGGATAAAATCCCGAATCCGCTCAGCCGCTTCCACACACTCCGCCAACGGCGCAACCAGTGCCATGCGCACACGCCCGGCCCCCGGGTTCACGCCATCCGCTTCCCGCGACAGGTATGAGCCCGGCACCACGGTTACGTGTTCTTCCACGAACAAGTCCCGGCAGAATGCGGCATCGTCGCCGTTCACATTCGGCCATAAGTAAAATCCGCCGTCCGGGCTTTGCACGTCTAATACCGGCTTGAGAATCGCCAGCACAGCGTCGAATTTCTCGCGGTACAGGTCACGGTTGGCCAGCACGTGGGCTTCGTCCTGCCAGGCTGCGATGCTCGCCAGTTGGGTTTGCACCGGCATCGCGCAGCCGTGGTAGGTGCGGTACAGCAGGAAGGCCTTGAGGATATCGGCATCGCCGGCGACGAAACCGGAGCGCAGGCCTGGCAGGTTGGAACGCTTGGACAGGCTGTGGAACACCACGCAACGTTTGAAATCCTGGCGGCCGAGTTCGACGCAGGCGCTGAGCAGGCCCGGCGGCGGGGTTTGTTCGTCGAAGTACAGCTCGCTGTAGCACTCGTCAGCGGCGATGACGAAATCGTATTCGTCGGCCAGGGCGATGAGTTTTTTCAGGGTGTCGACCGGGATCAGCGCGCCGGTCGGGTTGCCTGGGGAACACAGGAACAGGATCTGGCAGCGTTTCCAGGTGTCTGGCGACACAGCGTCGAAGTCTGGGTTGAAGCCGTTGGCGTCCAGGCACGGCAGGTAATGCGGCGTGGCCCCAGCCAGGAACGCGGCGCCTTCGTAGATCTGGTAGAACGGGTTCGGGCTGACTACCAGTGCATCGTCACTGCGGTTGACCACGGTCTGGGTGAAGGCGAACAGTGCCTCGCGGGTGCCGTTGACCGGCAGGATATTGCGCGCCGGGTCCAGCCACCCCTTGGGCACGTTGAAACGGCGTTCACACCAAGCGCCGATGGCCTCGCGCAATGCCGGGATGCCCAGGGTGGTCGGGTACACGGCCATCTGGTCGAGGTTGTTGCTCAGCGCTTGGGCCACGAAGGCCGGTGACTTGTGCTTGGGCTCGCCGATGGATAGCGCGATCGGGCGTTTGTCCGGGTTCGGCGTGACGCTGCCGAGCAGGGCACGGAGTTTCTCGAACGGGTAGGGCTGCAGCTGGTTCAGGGCGTTGTTCATGTAAGCCTCGATCAAGATGAGTACGGCCTTTTTGTGGGCGCTGGCTTGCCTGCGACGCGGGCACCTCGGTGTATAAGCCATGCCGGGTCGACGCCATTGCAGGCAAGCAAGCTCCCACAGGGGCCGTGCGCACTGGGAAGTTAAATCAATTCATATAGTCAGTCTGGACAGCTCGACGCCGGGCTCCTGGCTCACGCTCAATTGCTGCACGATGGCATCCTGCAAGCGTCGGCACAGTTCCGGGTCGGACAGCGGCTGGTTGTCGGCGTCGGTAATGAAGAACACGTCTTCCACGCGCTCGCCGAGGGTCGCAATCTTCGCATTCTGCAACGACAGGTCGAACTCCAGGAAGATTCCACCGATGCGCGCGAGCAAACCCGGACGATCCGGGGCGCTGAGCTCCAGCACGGTCACCGGGCGCTGGGCGTCATTGGAAATGGTCACCTGGGGCGCAAAGGCAAAATGCTTGAGCTGGCGCGGTACCCGACGCTGGATGATCGTCGGGTAGTCGTCCGGGTTGCGCAGGGCTTCAGTCAGGCCTTCGCGGATCTTTTTCACGCGCACCGGGTTATCGCCGATGGAGTCGCCTTCGGTATCGAGCACGATGTAGGTGTCGAGGGTGAACTGGCTGCTCGAGGTGATGACCCGCGCGTCATGAATGTTCAGGTTGAGCTGGTCCATGGCGGCCACGGTCACGGCGAAGAAGTCGTGCTGGTCGGGCGCGTAGATGAAGATCTGCGTGCCGCCCTCGAACTCGCGCTGGGTGGTTTCCTTGATCAGTACCAGCGGGCCACCATCGGCCGGCTGCTGCAGGATCGCGTCACTGTGCCAGGCCACATCGCCGGCAGTGTGGCGCAGGAAGTAATCGTCACCCAGTTGCGACCACAATTGCTCGACATCGTCCGGGTCATTGCCGCCACGCACCAGGATATCCAGGGCCGCGCTTTGGGTGCGGCGGATCTGCTCTTCGCGGTCCACCGGGTTTTCCAGGCCACGGCGCAGCGCGCGCTTGGTCTCGGTATAGAGCTGGCGCAGCAGGCTGGCGCGCCACGAGTTCCACAACGTCGGGTTGGTGGCGTTGATGTCGGAGACGGTGAGCACGTAGAGGTAGTCCAGGCGTGTCTCATCACCGACGATCCCGGCGAAGTCGTGGATCACCTGCGGGTCGGACAAGTCCTTGCGCTGGGCGGTGGTCGACATCACCAGGTGGTTCTGCACCAGCCACACAATCAGGCGGCTGTCCCACAACGGCAGTTGATGGCGCTGGCAGAAGGCCTCGGCATCGACCGCGCCGATTTCCGAGTGATCGCCATGCCGGCCCTTGCCGATGTCGTGGTACAGGCCGGCCAGGTAGATCAACTCCGGCTTGGGCAGCTTGGCCATGAGCTTGCTGGCCAGCGGGAATTTCTCTGACACCTGGGTGTACTGCAACTTACGCAGGTGTTTGATTAAGTTCAGGGTGTGGGCGTCCACGGTGTAGATGTGGAACAGGTCGTGCTGCATCTGGCCGACGATAAAGCCGAACTCGGGCAGGTAACGCCCGAGGATGCCGTAACGGTTCATGCGCCGCAGGTTGCGGTGGATGCCGATCTTGCACTTGAACAGCTCGATAAACAGGCTGGTGTTGCGGATGTCGTTGCGAAAGTCATCGTCGATCAGGTGACGGTATTCGCGCAGCAGGCGGATGGTATCGGCGCGTACGCCTTTGATTTCCGGCTGCTGGGCCATCAGCACAAAGATTTCCAGCATGGCGAACGGCGTGCGGTGGAACACGTTGTCGTTGCGCGCTTCGATGTAGCCGTCGTGCAGTTGGAAGCGCGAGTTGATCGGCTGTGGTGGCGCTTCGTCTTCGGGGGCCAGGATCACTTCTTCGAAGTGCTGGATGATCAGGTCGCTGAGCTGGGCAATGCTCATGACCACCCGGTAGTACTGCTGCATGAAGCTTTCGATACTGGTCTTCGCATCCTCGCCTTCAAACCCCAATAGGGTGGCGATGGAGCGCTGATGGTCGAACAGCAGGCGGTCTTCGGAGCGCCCGGCGAGCATGTGCAGGGCGTAACGTACCTTCCACAGAAACTCCTGGGACGAGGCCAGCAGAGCGTTTTCGCTTTCTACCAGAAAGCCTTCGCCGGCCAGGGCGCGCAGGTTCAGGGTGCCGTATTGGCGACGCGCGACCCACAGGATCGTCTGGATATCCCGCAGCCCGCCCGGGGAACCTTTGACGTTGGGCTCCAGGTTGTATTCGGTGTCGTTGTACTTGTGGTGCCGAGCTTTCTGCTCGGCGCGCTTGGCCAGGAAGAAATCCTTGCTTGGCCACATGTGTGCGGTGCTGGTGACTTCCAGCATGCGCTGACGCAGGCGTTCGGGGCCGGCGATGGTGCGGCTTTCCATCAGGTTGGTGATCACGGTGAGATCGGCGCGGGCTTCTTGGGCGCATTCGTCCAGCGAGCGTACGCTTTGCCCGACTTCCAGGCCGATGTCCCACAACAGCGTCAGAAAACGCTCGATGGAATCGCGAAAGATCTCATGATCGGCGCTGTCCAGCAGGATCAGCAGGTCGATGTCGGAGTAGGGGTGCAGTTCGCCGCGGCCGTAGCCGCCGACCGCCACCAAGGCGATATCGGCATCTTCGCTCCAGCTGAACTGTTCCCAGGCCTTTTGCAGGATGTTGTCGACGAACCAGGCACGGTCTTCGATCAGCCGACGAATGTCCCGGCCACTGCGAAAGCGCGCATCGAGCACCTCGCGGGCCTGGCGGATAGCCTTCTTGAAGGCGCCGATGGGGCTTGCCTTCAATGCCAGTTCAGCCTGGAACTGGCCACGGTCGAAGAGTTCGGGATCCACCTGGGGCATTGATCGGCTTTCCTTTCTATCTATAAGCGGTCACAGGGTTACGGGGGAAAACCGAGGCAAACATTAGGCCGAAATACGTGGGATCGTGTCGTCGGCGCGCAATGTGAAGATCTCGTAGCCGGTCTCGGTGACCAGCAAGGTGTGTTCCCACTGGGCCGACAACTTGCGGTCCTTGGTGATAGCAGTCCAACCGTCGCCCAGCACCTTGGTGTCAGCCTTGCCCTGGTTGATCATCGGCTCGATAGTGAAGGTCATACCGGCTTTGAGTTCCATGCCGGTGCCGGCGCGGCCGTAGTGCAGGATCTGCGGCTCTTCGTGGAACACCTTGCCGATGCCGTGGCCGCAGAATTCGCGGACTACCGAGAAGCCGTTCTTTTCAGCGTGCTTCTGGATCACTTCACCGATATCGCCCAGGCGGCAGCCGGGTTTTACGATCTCGATGGCCTTGTACATGCATTCCTGGGTGACCTGGGACAGGCGCTCAGCCCAGACCGGCACGCTGCCGACGTGGAACATGCGGCTGGTGTCGCCGTGGTAGCCATCTTTGATCACGGTGACGTCGATGTTCAGGGTGTCACCGTCTTTCAACGGCTTGTCGCCCGGAATGCCGTGGCAGACCACGTGGTTGATCGAGGTGCAGATCGACTTGGGGAAGCCTTTGTAGTTCAGCGGCGCAGGGATGGCCTTTTGCACGTCGACTATATAGTCGTGGCAGATGCGGTCCAGGGCTTCGGTGGTGACGCCTGGCTTGACGTGTTCGGCAATCATTTCCAGCACGTCGGCAGCCAGTTTGCCGGCAACGCGCATGCCGGCGATGTCTTCGGCGGTTTTCAAAGTAACGGTCATACAGACTCTCTCTAGCGCGAGGCGCTGAAATCAATACGGTTTACGGGTGTGCGACAAAAGGTTGCAGAATTCGCACAAGCCCCAAAAAAACGTGATTCTACCAGACGCTGGCGGCAAATCATGAGCGTCTGACGATCGCTTCTCTCTATAAGATGGGGGCATGTTGGCTCTATTCAAAGGCTTACACAAAAGACGAACACGGCAAATGTGATTGCGGGTTTCGTTTTTGTCCTTCGTGTGGTATAAAATGCGCCGCTTTCCGGGGATGCCCCGCAGAGCTTAAATCCACACACGTGTCGACACGATGACCTGGGTGCCGGAGGCGAATGCCGCTGGTTGGTCATTGGGATACGTGGAGGCCAAACCCGACTTATTAAGGAACTATCATGTCCCAAGTCAATATGCGCGATATGCTGAAGGCCGGTGTGCACTTCGGTCACCAGACCCGTTACTGGAACCCGAAAATGGGTAAATACATTTTCGGCGCGCGTAACAAGATCCACATCATCAACCTTGAAAAAACCCTGCCAATGTTCAACGAAGCTCTGACTTTCGTAGAGCGTCTGGCCCAGGGCAAAAACAAGATTCTGTTCGTCGGCACCAAGCGTTCCGCTGGCAAGATCGTTGCTGAAGAAGCAGCACGTTGCGGTTCGCCGTACGTCGATCACCGCTGGTTGGGCGGCATGCTGACCAACTTCAAAACCATCCGTGCTTCCATCAAGCGTCTGCGTGACCTTGAAGTGCAAGCCGAAGACGGTACTTTCGCCAAGCTGACCAAGAAAGAGGCGCTGATGCGCACTCGCGACCTGGAAAAGCTCGATCGTTCCCTGGGTGGTATCAAGGACATGGGCGGTCTGCCTGACGCACTGTTCGTTATCGACGTTGATCACGAGCGCATCGCGATCACCGAAGCCAACAAGCTGGGCATCCCGGTTATCGGCGTAGTCGATACCAACAGCAGCCCGGAAGGCGTTGACTACATCATCCCAGGCAACGATGACGCAATCCGCGCTATCCAGCTGTACATGGGTTCGATGGCTGACGCTGTAATCCGTGGTCGCAACCACGTTGCTGGTGGTACCGAGCAGTTCGTTGAAGAAGCTCCGGTAGCTGCCGCTGAGTAACTGACGCCCTGGCGTTGACTCAGTAAGCAAAAAGGGGGCTTGGCCCCCTTTTTGCCACCTCGAAAACCATTTGTCGGCAGCGCAGCTACAACTTCTGTAACGTGCAGCGGCCTACAAGGGTGATTCGGGAAGAATTGATCGCCCGTTTGATCGGGTGGAATGGTTGAAAACCTATCCAAGAGGATTTTGAAATGGCAGAGATTACTGCAGCGTTGGTTAAAGAACTGCGTGAGCGTACCGGCGAAGGCATGATGGATTGCAAAAAGGCCTTGACCAAGGCCGGCGGCGACATCGAAAAAGCCATTGATGACATGCGTGCTTCCGGCGCCATCAAGGCTGCCAAAAAAGCAGGCAACGTAGCTGCTGAAGGCGCTATCGCTCTGGTTGAAGACGGTAAAGCCGCAGTTCTGCTGGAAGTGAACTCGCAGACCGACTTCCTGGCTCTGCAGGACGACTTCAAAGCGTTCGTTGCTGCCAGCGTCAAGAAAGCATTCGACGACAAGCTGACCACCGTCGAGCCGTTGATCGAAGCTCAAGAAGCTGCTCGCCTGGTACTGGTCGGCAAGGTTGGCGAAAACGTCAACATCCGTCGTCTGGCGCGCATCGAAGGTGATGTGGTTGGTGGCTACCTGCACGGCAACAAAATCGGCGTTGTGGTTGCCCTCAAAGGCGGCGACGTTGAGCTGGCTAAAGACATCGCTATGCACGTAGCAGCCAGCAACCCTGAGTTCCTGCTGCCATCGGAAGTGTCTGCTGACGCAATCGAGCGCGAAAAAGCTGTGTTCCTGAGCCTGAACGCCGACAAGATCGCCGGCAAGCCAGAAAACATCGTTGAAAACATGATCAAAGGCCGTATCAGCAAGTTCCTGGCTGAAGCGAGCCTGGTTGAGCAGGCGTTCGTCAAGAACCCTGAAATCAAGGTTGGCGAGCTGGCTAAGAAAGCCGGTGCTGAAATCGTTTCCTTCACCTACTACAAAGTAGGCGACGGCATCGAGAAGCCGGTCGACAACTTCGCTGAAGAAGTTGCTGCCCAGCTGGCTGCCGCCAAGCAATAAGACAGTTTTTAACTGTCGCCGAAAGAGGCTGCCCGCTCACGCGCGCAGCCTCTTTTCAAATGGGAAGGCCAATTTTTATTTGGTTTCCTTTCGGAACTGGCTTACAAAGCCGTGTTCCGATGGCGCTGTGATAGCGTCCAGCTAGAGTGAACGCAAGCCGTAAACGGCTCGCCAAGAATTTTTAAAAAATACGCCGCAGGAGAGATTCGCAATGGCTCAGCAGGGCAGTGGTTATCAGGCTCGCTATAAACGCATTCTACTCAAGCTTAGCGGCGAGGCCCTGATGGGCTCGGAAGAGTTCGGGATCGATCCCAAGGTACTCGACCGCATGGCACTGGAAGTCGGCCAGTTGGTCGGTATCGGTGTTCAGGTGGGCCTGGTGATCGGCGGCGGCAACCTGTTCCGCGGTGCGGCGCTGAGCGCTGCCGGGATGGATCGGGTAACAGGCGACCACATGGGCATGCTGGCCACTGTGATGAACGCCCTGGCCATGCGTGACGCCCTCGAGCGCGCCAATATCACCGCTATCGTCATGTCGGCTATTTCCATGGTTGGCGTAACGGATCACTATGATCGGCGCAAAGCCATGCGTCACCTGGATGCCAAAGAGGTGGTGATTTTTGCTGCCGGTACCGGCAACCCGTTCTTCACCACCGACTCGGCTGCGTGCCTGCGTGGTATCGAGATCAACGCGGACGTGGTGCTCAAGGCCACCAAGGTTGACGGTGTTTACACTGCAGACCCATTCAAAGACCCGCATGCCGAGAAGTTCGATCATCTGACTTATGATGAAGTGCTGGATCGCAAGCTGGGCGTGATGGACCTGACGGCTATCTGCCTGTGCCGCGACCACAAGATGCCGCTGCGCGTATTTAACATGAACAAGCCCGGCGCCCTGCTGAACATCGTACACGGCGGCGCGGAAGGGACTCTGATCGAGGAAGGCCAACAATGATCAACGAAATCAAGAAAGACGCTCAAGAGCGTATGCAGAAATCCCTGGACTCTCTGAACCACGCATTTGGTCAGATTCGTACCGGCAAGGCCCACCCAAGCATCCTGGGTAGCGTGATGGTGCCGTACTACGGCGCAGACACTTCGATCACCCAAGTGGCCAACATCACCGTAAAAGACTCGCGCACCCTGCAAGTCGTCGCCTTCGAGCGCAACATGCTCGGCGCTGTCGACAAAGCGATCCAGAGCGCCGGTCTGAACCTCAACCCGACCAACCTGGGCGAGTTGTTGCTGATCTCCATGCCAGCCTTGACCGAAGAAACCCGTAAGGGCTTCACCAAGCAGGCGCGCAGCGTAGCCGAAGATGCTCGCGTTGCTGTGCGTAACATCCGCCGCGATGCGTTGGGTGACCTGAAGAAACTGGTCAAGGATAAAGAAATCAGCGAAGACGAAGAGCGTCGTGCCGTCGCTGATATCGACAAGCTGACCAAAGACGCTGAGGCCCAGATCACCAAGGCCACGGAAGAAAAAGAAAAGGACCTGATGGCCGTATAAGGGGTCAGGACGCCTTCATGGAAAAGACCAAGCAGACTGTGCCCTCCGTGGTGCCGCGCCATGTCGCGATCATCATGGATGGGAATAATCGCTGGGCGAAGAAACGCTTTATGCCGGGCGTTGCCGGGCATAAAGCGGGTGTCGATGCGGTGCGCGCCGTGATTGAGGTGTGCGCCGAGGCCAAGGTTGAAGTGTTGACCCTGTTTGCCTTCTCCAGCGAGAACTGGCAGCGGCCCGCCGAAGAAGTCAGTGCCTTGATGGACCTGTTCTTCAAGGCGCTGCGTCGTGAGGCCAAGCGCCTCAACGACAACAACATCAGCCTGCGCATCATTGGTGATCGCTCGCGGTTCCATCCGGAGCTGCAAGCGGCCATGCGCGAAGCCGAGGCCATTACTGCGGGTGCCAACCGTTTTGTGCTGCAGATTGCAGCCAACTACGGTGGCCAGTGGGATATCGCCCAGGCAGCGCAGCGGCTTGCCCGCGAAGTGCAGGCCGGGCACCTGCGGCCCGACGACATCACGCCCGAACTGTTGCAAACCTGCCTGGTAACCGGCGACCTGCCGTTGCCAGACTTGTGCATCCGTACCGGTGGCGAGCACCGCATCAGCAACTTCCTGTTGTGGCAACTGGCCTACACCGAGCTGTACTTCTCCGACCTGTTCTGGCCGGACTTCAAACACGATGCCATGCGCAATGCGCTGGCCGATTTCGCTTCCCGTCAGCGTCGCTTCGGTAAAACGAGCGAGCAGATCGAAGCTGGAGCCCGGGTTTAAATGCTTAAACAACGAATCATCACAGCACTGATCCTGCTGCCGATTGCCTTGTGCGGTTTTTTTCTGCTCGACGGTTCCGGCTTTGCGCTGTTTATCGGCCTGGTCGTGACCCTGGGTGCCTGGGAATGGGCGCGCCTGGCGGGTTTCAGCGAGCAGTTGCCGCGTGTGGTGTACGCCGCTGTGGTGGCGCTGCTGCTGTTTCTCATGCATACGCTCTCAAGCATTGTCGTGCCTTGGGTGCTGGGCGCGGCGGTACTGTGGTGGGCGCTGGCGACCTTCCTGGTGCTGACCTACCCGCGTACGAGTAGCCAATGGTCGAGTGTGGCCAGCAAGTTAGTGATTGGTTTGTTGATTTTGCTGCCGGCCTGGCAAGGGTTGGTGGAAATCAAGAATTCGCCAATGGGTAACTGGCTGATCATGGCGGTGATGGTGCTGGTCTGGGGGGCTGATATCGGTGCCTATTTCTCGGGCCGGGCTTTCGGCAAGCGCAAGCTGGCGCCGTCAGTCAGCCCGGGCAAGAGCTGGGAAGGTGTTTACGGCGGCCTGGCATTCACATTGGTGATCACGCTGGTTGTGGGGGTTGTGCGCGACTGGTCGGTGAAGGAAATACTCCTGGCCCTGTTGGGTACGGCTGTCGTGGTGTTTATCTCGGTGGTGGGCGACCTCACTGAAAGCATGTTCAAGCGCCAGGCCGGGATCAAGGACAGCAGCAACCTGCTGCCGGGCCATGGCGGCGTGCTGGATCGTATCGACAGCCTTACCGCGGCGATCCCGGTCTTTGCCGTGCTGTTGTGGATGACTGCTTCGTGAGCCGCCTGCAGCAGGTAACCGTGCTAGGTGCGACCGGCTCGGTCGGGCTGAGCACGCTGGATGTGATTGCTCGTCATCCGGATCGTTACCAAGTGTTCGCCCTGACCGGCTTCACGCGTTTAAGTGAGTTGCTGGCTCTGTGCGTGCGCCATGCGCCACGCTTTGCGGTCGTGCCGCAAGCAGCTGGCGCACGTGGTTTGCAGGATGATCTGCGCGCCGCCGGCCTTGCCACGCAGGTGTTGGTGGGCGAGGAGGGCTTGTGCCAGGTCTCGGCGGACTCCGAAGTCGACACCGTTGTGGCGGCCATTGTCGGGGCGGCAGGTTTGCGCCCGACGCTGGCGGCAGTCGACGCGGGCAAGAAGATCCTGCTGGCGAATAAAGAAGCGCTGGTCATGTCCGGCACACTCTTTATGCAGGCGGTACGCAAAAGCGGTGCCGTTCTGCTGCCTCTGGATAGCGAGCACAACGCGATCTTCCAATGCATGCCCGGTGATTTTGCCCGTGGTCTGAGCCAGGTGGGTGTGCGGCGGATTCTTCTTACGGCTTCCGGTGGCCCGTTCCGGCAGACTCCGCTGGCTGATCTTGAACATGTGTCGCCAGATCAAGCCTGTGCACACCCGAACTGGTCCATGGGGCGCAAAATCTCCGTGGATTCGGCGAGCATGATGAACAAAGGCCTGGAGTTGATCGAGGCGTGCTGGCTGTTCGACGCGCGGCCTGATCAGGTCGAGGTGGTAATCCATCCACAAAGTGTGATTCATTCCCTGGTCGACTACGTGGATGGTTCGGTGTTGGCTCAGTTGGGCAACCCCGACATGCGTACGCCAATCGCCAACGCCCTGGCGTGGCCGGAACGGATTGACTCCGGCGTGGCACCGTTGGATTTGTTCGCCATTGCACGCCTGGACTTCGAAGCGCCGGACGAGCAGCGCTTTCCATGCCTGCGCCTGGCGCGTCAGGCGGCCGAGGCGGGTAACAGCGCGCCGGCGATGCTCAATGCGGCCAATGAGGTGGCGGTGGCGGCGTTTCTCGAGCAGCGTATTCGCTTTCCGCAGATCGCGAGTATCATCGAGGACGTTCTGAGTCTTGAGTCGGTGGTAGCAGTGGATGATTTGGGCGCAGTGTTCGAGGCGGATACCAAGGCCCGTGCGCTGGCTGAGCAGTGGTTGAACCGCAACGCGCGTTAGTCTGTGGGCAGGTTTGAGCCCTCAGGCACTGGATTGGAATGCGGAGAAATTAGATGAGTGCGCTCTACATGATCGTCGGCACCCTGGTTGCTCTGGGTGTGCTGGTTACCTTCCACGAATTCGGCCACTTTTGGGTGGCGCGTCGTTGCGGCGTCAAGGTACTGCGCTTTTCCGTCGGTTTCGGCATGCCGTTGCTACGTTGGCACGACCGGCGTGGTACTGAGTTCGTGATTGCGGCCATCCCGTTGGGTGGCTACGTCAAGATGCTCGATGAGCGCGAAGGCGAAGTGCCTGCTGATCAGTTGGACCAATCCTTCAACCGCAAGACCGTTCGTCAGCGTATCGCTATTGTTGCGGCCGGCCCGATCGCCAACTTCTTGTTGGCGATAGTGTTTTTCTGGGTCTTGGCCATGATGGGCAGCCAGCAGGTGCGCCCGGTCATCGGCGCAGTCGAGTCGGACAGCATGGCGGCCAAGGCTGGCCTGGTCGCCGGGCAGGAAATTGTTTCTATTGATGGCGAGCCGACCACCGGGTGGGGCGCTGTCAATTTGCAGTTGGTGCGCCGCATGGGTGAAAGCGGCACCATCAATGTAGTGGTGCGCGAACAGGATTCCACTGCCGAGACGCCGCGCGAATTGGCTCTGGACCATTGGCTTAAAGGGGCGGACGAACCTGATCCGATCAAGTCCCTGGGTATTCGTCCTTGGCGCCCGGCGTTGCCGCCGGTGCTCGCCGAGCTGGATCCGAAGGGCCCGGCGCAGGCTGCCGGCCTGAAAACCGGCGACCGTCTGTTGGCCCTTGATGGTCAGGCGCTGGGTGACTGGCAGCAAGTGGTCGATCTGGTGCGTGTACGCCCTGATACCAAAATTGTGCTGAAAGTTGAGCGCGATGGTGCTCAAATCGACGTCCCCGTGACCTTGTCGGTTCGTGGGGAAGCCAAGGCAGCCGGGGGGTATCTCGGTGCAGGGGTGAAAGGTGTCGAGTGGCCACCGTCGATGGTGCGCGAGGTCAGTTTCGGGCCTTTGGCGGCGATTGGTGAGGGTGCAAAGCGCACTTGGACCATGAGTGTGCTGACCCTCGAATCGCTCAAGAAAATGTTGTTCGGCGAGCTCTCGGTAAAAAACTTGAGTGGACCGATAACCATTGCTAAAGTGGCGGGCGCTTCTGCCCAGTCGGGTGTCGCGGATTTCCTGAATTTCCTGGCTTATCTGAGTATTAGCCTTGGAGTTCTGAATTTGCTGCCCATCCCAGTATTGGATGGGGGGCATCTGTTGTTTTATCTGGTCGAGTGGGTGCGTGGTCGCCCCTTGTCGGATCGGGTGCAGGGTTGGGGGATACAGATCGGTATCAGTTTGGTGGTCGGAGTGATGTTGTTAGCTCTGGTCAACGATCTGGGACGACTGTAACGCTTCGCTGAATTGCGAATCTGCCGCATTTTGCGGCAGTTTGTTTATTGCCAGTTGGAATAAGAAAGGACTTCATGAAACGTCTGCTGCTAACTGCGGTTCTCACCGTATTGATGATCGCCGAAGTTCACGCCGAGTCCTTCACTATCTCCGATATTCGCGTCAACGGCCTCCAGCGGGTTTCCGCCGGTAGCGTGTTTGGTGCCTTGCCGTTGAACGTCGGGGAACAGGCGGATGATCGTCGCCTGGTGGAATCCACTCGTGCGCTGTTCAAAACCGGGTTCTTTCAAGATATCCAACTGGGTCGCGAAGGCAACGTCCTGGTCATCACTGTCGTCGAGCGACCTTCCGTCGCCAGTATCGAGATCGAGGGTAACAAGGCGATCTCCACTGAAGACTTGATGAAGGGTCTCAAGCAATCCGGCCTTGCCGAGGGTGAGATCTTCCAGCGCGCCACCCTTGAAGGTGTGCGTAACGAACTGCAACGTCAGTACGTTGCCCAGGGTCGCTACTCAGCGTCAGTGGAAACTGAAGTGGTCCCCCAGCCTCGTAACCGTGTCGGCCTGAAGGTCAACATCAACGAAGGCACCGTGGCGGCAATTCAGCACATCAACGTGGTGGGCAACACCAAGTTCGCTGATGACGACCTGATCGACCTGTTCGAGCTCAAGACCACCAACTGGCTGTCGTTCTTCAAGAACGATGACAAGTACGCCCGTGAAAAGCTCTCTGGTGACTTGGAGCGTCTGCGTTCCTACTACCTGGACCGTGGCTATATCAACATGGATATCGCTTCGACCCAGGTGTCCATCACCCCGGACAAGAAGCACGTCTACATTACTGTGAACGTCAACGAAGGCGAGAAATACACCGTTCGTGACGTGAAGCTCAGCGGCGACCTGAAAGTACCTGAAGACCAGGTCAAGGCGCTGTTGCTGGTGCAGAAGAACCAAGTGTTCTCGCGCAAGCTGATGACCACTACTTCCGAGCTGATCACCCGTCGTCTGGGTAACGAAGGCTATACCTTCGCCAACGTCAACGGCGTTCCGACTCCGCACGATGATGACCACACTGTGGACATCACCTTCGTCGTCGACCCAGGCAAGCGTGCCTACGTGAACCGCATCAACTTCCGTGGCAACACCAAGTCTGCGGACGAAGTGCTGCGTCGTGAAATGCGCCAGATGGAAGGTGGCTGGGCGTCGACTTACCTGATCGACCAGTCCAAGACCCGTCTTGAACGCCTGGGCTTCTTTAAAGAAGTCAACGTTGAAACCCCGGCCGTACCGGGTGTGGATGACCAGGTCGACGTGAACTACGCCGTTGAAGAACAAGCGTCGGGCTCGATCACCGCCAGCGTCGGCTTCGCACAGAGTGCCGGCCTGATCCTCGGTGGCTCGATCACCCAGAACAACTTCCTCGGTACCGGTAACAAAGTTTCCATCGGCCTGACCCGAAGCGAATACCAGAGCCGCTATAACTTCGGTTATGTGGACCCCTACTGGACTGCTGACGGTGTGAGCCTGGGCTACAACGCCTTTTACCGCACCACTGACTACAAAGACCTTAACGTTGACGTTGCGAGCTATGCGATCGACAGTCTTGGTGCCGGTGTCAACATCGGTTACCCGATCAGCGAAACTTCGCGCCTGACCTTCGGCTTTACTGCACAGCAGGACAAAATCAAGACTGGTGTTTACACCACGGACGAGATTTTCGACTTCACGCGTCGCGAGGGTGATCAGTTCCTGAACTTCAAGGCTTCGGTCGGTTGGTCGGAATCCACCCTGAACAAAGGTGTGCTGGCAACCCGTGGCCATTCCCAAAGCTTGACTGCGGAAGCCACTACGCCGGGCAGCGACCTGTCGTTCTTCAAACTCGACTACCGTGGCCAGTTGTTCCAGCCGCTGAGCGATAACTACACCATGCGCCTGCACACTGAGCTGGGTTATGGCGACGGTTATGGTTCGACCAATGGGCTGCCGTTCTACGAGAACTACTATGCCGGTGGCTTCAACTCGGTGCGTGGCTTCAAAGACAGCACCTTGGGCCCACGTGGTACCCCAAGCCGTGGTCAGGCTGTAACCGGTAACCAGGGCACCACCGTTGACTCCAACAATGACCCTCTGGCGTTCGGTGGTAACGTGTTGATCCAGGGTGGTGCGGAGCTTCTGTTCCCACTGCCATTCGTCAAGGATCAGCGTTCGTTGCGGACTTCGCTGTTCTGGGATGTGGGTAACGTGTTCGATTCCAAGTGTCAGCAGGTCACCAACCCGAGCGGCGTGAAGTCCCAGACTCAGTGCAACGACGTCAGCCTGAGTAACTTGGCCAGCTCCGTGGGTGTTGGTGTGACCTGGGTGACCGCGCTTGGCCCGCTGAGCTTTGCTCTGGCCATGCCGATCAAGAAACCGGATAACGCTGAAACCCAGATTTTCCAATTCTCCCTCGGCCAGACGTTCTAAGCGTCTGACCCAAGATAACGACAACGGATTCTGTAGGAGTACATCGTGCGTAAGTTGACTCAATTGGTTCTGCTGGCCACCGTGCTGGTAACCACCCCGGCCTTCGCCGAAATGAAAATCGCCGTCCTGAACTATCAGATGGCTCTGCTGGAATCTGACGCGGCCAAGAAATACGCCGTGGATGCCGAGAAGAAGTTTGGTCCGCAACTGACCAAGCTCAAGACGCTGGAAAGCAGCGCCAAAGGCATTCAGGACCGTCTGGTAGCCGGTGGCGACAAAATGCAGCAAGGCGAGCGTGAGCGTCTGGAGCTTGAATTCAAGCAAAAGGCCCGTGACTATCAGTTCCAGTCCAAGGAGCTGAACGAAGCCAAAGCCGTTGCTGACCGTGAAATGCTCAAGCAGCTCAAGCCGAAACTCGACAGCGCTGTGGAAGAAGTCATCAAGAAAGGTGCCTTTGACTTGGTGTTCGAGCGCGGCGCCGTCATTGACGTCAAGCCTCAATACGACATCACCCGCCAGGTGATCGAGCGCATGAACCAGCTGAAGTAAGCCATGACCGCGACTATCAAACTCGGCGAGTTGGCCGAGTTCCTGGGGGCCACCTTGAGTGGCTCCCCGGAGAAAGAAATCACTGGGCTAGCCACCTTGCAGGAGGCTGGCCCAGCTCAGTTGAGCTTCCTCGCAAATCCCCAATACCGTAAATACCTGGTCGACAGCCAAGCCGCAGCCGTTTTGCTGAAGGCCGCCGATGCTGAAGGGTTTACCGGGGATGCGCTGGTGGTGGCCGATCCTTACCTGGCTTACGCCCGGGCGTCGCACCTGTTCGATCCAAAGCCCAAGGCCGCGGGTGGTATTCATCCATCGGCCGTCATCGCCGATGATGCCCAGGTTGACCCTGCGGCCAGCATTGGCGCATTTGCGGTGATCGAGAGTGGTGCCCGCATTGCTGCCGGCGTCACCGTGGGTGCGCATTGCTTTATCGGCGCGCGCTGCGAAATCGGTGCTGATGGTTGGCTGGCGCCTCGCGTCACCCTGTACCACGACGTGCGTATCGGTGAGCGGGTAGTCATTCAGTCCGGCGCTGTGATCGGTGGCGAAGGTTTTGGCTTTGCCAACTCCAAAGGTGTCTGGCACAAGATTGCTCAGGTCGGCGGCGTATTGATCGGCGATGACGTGGAAATCGGCGTCAACACTGCTGTGGATCGCGGGGCCTTGGCCGATACCGTGATCGGTAACGGTGTGAAGCTCGACAACCAGATCCAGATCGCCCATAACGTGCAGATTGGCGATCACACCGCCATGGCCGCCTGCGTAGGGATCTCCGGCAGCACCAAAATCGGCAAGCATTGCATGCTCGCCGGTGGCGTTGGGCTGGTGGGGCATATCGATATTTGCGACAACGTCTTCATTACCGGCATGACCATGGTGACCCACTCGATTACCGAGCCAGGCGCCTACTCATCCGGTACCGCCATGCAGCCTGCGGCTGAATGGCGCAAAAGTGCAGCGCGCTTGAGGCAGCTTGACGACATGGCTAGACGCCTTAAACAGCTGGAAAAGCGTGTTGGGGACGTGACCCCTGGCGGTAATGCTTCATCAGAAGGCTGATACCATTTCCATATCAAGTGTGCACAGCCGCTAGACTGCCTCCTTGATTTGCTAGCGGGGCGTGCGTTTAGTCCGCCCGCCCCCAATCTTTATTACAGGCTTCCCCCCGAAATGATGGACATCAACGAGATTCGCGAATACCTGCCTCACCGTTACCCGTTCCTGCTGGTGGACCGTGTAGTGGACCTCAACGTCGAGGAAAAGCGCATTCGTGCCTACAAGAATGTCAGCATCAACGAACCATTCTTCAACGGTCACTTCCCTGCGCATCCAATCATGCCGGGCGTGTTGATCATCGAAGCGATGGCCCAGGCTGCCGGTATCCTTGGTTTTAAAATGCTCGACCTCAAGCCTGCCGATGGCACGCTTTACTATTTCGTGGGCTCCGACAAATTGCGCTTTCGCAACCCGGTCACCCCGGGTGACCAGTTGATCCTGGAAGCCAAGTTCATCAGCTGCAAGCGCCAGATCTGGAAGTTCGAATGCCAGGCCTCGGTGGACGGCAAGCCGGTGTGCTCCGCTGAGATCATCTGTGCGGAACGCAAACTATGAGTTTGATTGACCCTCGCGCAATCATCGATCCGTCGGCCGTTCTGGCCGCCGACGTTGAGGTCGGCCCTTGGTCGATCGTCGGCGCAGGTGTTGAAATCGGCGAGGGGACTGTCATCGGGCCACACGTGATCCTTAAAGGTCCGACCCGGATTGGCAAACACAATCGCATCTACCAGTTTTCCTCGGTAGGTGAAGACACTCCGGACATGAAGTACAAAGGTGAAGAAACGCGCCTGGTAATCGGTGACCACAACATCATCCGAGAAGGCGTGACCATTCACCGTGGCACGGTGCAGGATCGTGCAGAAACTACCTTGGGTGATCACAACCTGATCATGGCCTATGCGCACATCGGCCATGACAGCGTGATCGGCAACCATTGCATCCTGGTCAACAACACTGCGCTGGCAGGCCATGTGCACGTTGACGACTGGGCGATCCTGTCCGGCTTCACCCTGGTGCACCAGTATTGCCATATCGGCGCCCACAGCTTTTCCGGCATGGGCACTGCGATAGGCAAGGACGTTCCTGCATTCGTCACCGTGTTCGGCAACCCGGCTGAGGCGCGCAGCATGAACTTCGAAGGCATGCGCCGTCGCGGTTTCAGCGAAGAGGCGATTCACGCGCTGCGCCGGTCCTATAAAGTGGTTTACCGCCAGGGGCTGACGGTTGACCAAGCGCTGACCGAACTGACCGAGCCTGCCGCGTTGTTCCCGGAAGTCGCGATATTCCGTGACTCGATCCAGGCTTCGACTCGCGGCATCACTCGCTAATCATGGCTAGTCTGCGTATCGCGCTGGTCGCCGGAGAAGCTTCAGGCGATATTCTGGGCGCCGGTTTGATGCGGGCCCTCAAGGCCCAGCACCCTGCGGTGGAGTTTATCGGCGTGGGTGGCCCGCTCATGCAGGCCGAAGGTCTCACGTCTTACTTTCCCATGGAGCGTCTGTCGGTCATGGGGCTGGTCGAAGTGTTGGGCCGTCTGCGTGAGCTTCTGGCTCGCCGCAAGCTGCTGATTCAGACCCTGATCGAAGAAAAGCCTGACGTTTTTATCGGAATCGATGCGCCGGATTTCACCCTCAATATCGAACTCAAGTTGCGTCAGGCCGGAATCAAGACCGTGCACTACGTCAGCCCATCGGTATGGGCGTGGCGTCAGAAGCGGGTGCTGAAGATTCGTGAAGGCTGCGACTTGATGCTGACTTTGCTGCCGTTCGAAGCCAAGTTTTACGAAGAGAAGGGCGTACCGGTCCGATTTGTCGGCCACACCCTGGCCGACACCATTCCCTTGCAGGCCGACCGCGCCGCCGCCCGTGCTGAGCTAGGCCTGGCCGACGGTCCTCTCGTCGCGCTGATGCCGGGCAGTCGTGGTGGTGAAGTGGGCCGTCTGGGGGCGCTGTTTTTTGATGCCGCCGAGCGCCTGCAGACGTTGAAGCCTGGCATACGTTTCGTGTTGCCGTGTGCCAGCCCGCAACGCCGTGCACAAATCGAAACGCTGCTTGAAGCACGCAACCTGCCGGTGACCTTGCTGGACGGTCAATCGCACCTGGCCCTGGCGGCTTGCGATGCGGTACTGATCGCATCGGGCACCGCCACACTGGAGGCCTTGCTCTACAAGCGCCCAATGGTTGTGGCTTATCGCCTGGCGCCGCTGACCTTCTGGATTCTCAAGCGTATGGTCAAAAGTCCTTACATCTCCTTGCCCAACCTGCTGGCTCAGCGTCTGCTGGTGCCGGAGTTGTTGCAGGACGATGCAACGCCTGAGGCGCTTGCGCAAACTCTACTACCCTTGATCGATGGCGGCGAAGAGCAGACCCGTGGTTTCGACGACATTCACCGTACCCTGCGCCGTGATGCGTCGAACCAGGCGGCAGATGCTGTGCTGACCTTGATCGGCCATAAACAGGAAGCCTTATGACGAAGCAAATGGGCCTGGATTTCAGCCTGGTTGCCCAAGCCCACGAACTGGTGGCGGGTGTTGACGAAGTAGGGCGTGGCCCGTTGTGTGGCGCAGTCGTTACGGCGGCGGTGATTCTTGATCCGAACCGCCCGATTCTCGGCCTCAACGATTCGAAAAAACTCACCGAAGCCCGTCGTGAAAAACTGTACGACGAGATCTGCGAAAAAGCCCTGAGCTGGCATATCGCTCGGGCCGAAGTCGAAGAAATCGACGAGCTGAATATTCTCCACGCCACCATGCTGGCCATGCAGCGCGCGGTGGAAGGCCTGCACATCACGCCAAAAATGGCAATGATCGACGGCAACCGTTGCCCGAAATTGGCAATGCCCTCAGAGGCGGTAGTCAAGGGCGATAGCAAGGTTCCAGCCATTGCCGCGGCCTCGATCTTGGCCAAGGTCAGCCGTGATCGTGAAATGGCCGCGTTCGAATTGATCTACCCCGGCTATGGCATCGGCGGCCATAAAGGCTACCCGACGCCCGTTCATCTGGAAGCCTTGGCTCGCCTCGGCCCTACACCGATCCACCGCCGTTCGTTCGCCCCGGTGCGTCAGGCTTACGAGCTGCGTGAGAGCCTCGGCGAGGTTTAGTCGCGAGGCTGATGTTTTGCTTAAGGCCCGGTACAATCCGGCCTTTAAAGCGTAGCGAGCGCCGGTAAGGCAAGGCGAGCAGCAGCGAGAAAGCGGAGTTGGCTTTAGCCAATGAGCATTTCGAGGCGCTGTTCAACGCAGCATTACCAAGCGCAGTAGCTTTAAATGCCGGATTTCCGGGTTTTGTTGTTTCTAAGTTTAAGACAGGATCACTATGCCGGCTTCATTCGTTCACCTGCGCCTGCACACTGAATACTCCCTGGTCGACGGCCTGGTACGGATCAAACCGCTGGTCAAAACCCTGGTGGGCATGAACATGCCTGCGGTAGCGGTGACCGATCAGAACAACATGTGTTCCCTGGTCAAGTTCTACAAGAACGCCATGGGCGCCGGCATCAAGCCGATTTGTGGCGCCGACCTGTGGCTGTCCAACAAAGACCCGGATAACCCCCTGAGCCGCATCAGCCTGTTGGCGATGAACGGCGTGGGTTATCGCAACCTCACCGAACTGATTTCCCGCGGTTTTATCGACGGCCAGCGTAACGGCTCGATCATCATCGAGCGCGAGTGGGTGGCCGAAGCGAGCGAGGGCTTGATCATGCTCTCGGCGGCCAAAGAGGGCGAGATCGGTATCGCGCTGCTCGGCGGCAACCCGCAGGAAGCCGAAGTGCTGGCCCGCGAGTGGATGGCGGTTTTCCCCGACCGCTTCTACCTGGAAGTCCAACGTACCAACCGCCCCAATGATGAAGAGCATCTGCACGCCGCCGTGGGCCTGGCTGACAAGCTGAGTGCGCCTCTGGTCGCGACCAACGATGTGCGCTTTATCAAGAAGGAAGATTTCGAGGCCCACGAAACCCGCGTGTGCATCGGCGAAGGCCGGGCCCTGGATGACCCGCGCCGCTCGAAGAACTACAGCGAAGAGCAGTACCTCAAAAGCGCCGACGAGATGGCCGAGCTGTTCAGCGACCTGCCCGAGGCCCTGGAAAACTCCGTCGAAATCGCCAAGCGCTGCAACATCGAAGTGAAGCTGGGCAAGCACTTCCTGCCCAACTTCCCGATTCCCGATGGCATGACCATCGACGAGTATTTCCGCAAAGTGTCCTTCGATGGTCTGGAAGATCGCCTCAGCGTTCTGCTGCCCAAGGACACCACTGAAGATTACGAGGCCAAACGCCAGGTCTACGTTGACCGGCTGAATTTCGAGCTGGATATCATTATCCAGATGGGGTTCCCCGGTTACTTCCTGATCGTGATGGACTTTATCCAGTGGGCCAAGAGCAACGGCGTGCCGGTAGGTCCGGGCCGGGGGTCAGGTGCCGGTTCGCTGGTGGCCTACGTGCAGAAGATCACCGACCTCGACCCGCTGGAATATGACCTGCTGTTCGAACGGTTCCTGAACCCGGAACGGGTTTCCATGCCCGACTTCGACGTCGACTTCTGCATGGACGGTCGCGACCGCGTGATTGAGTACGTGGCCGAGAAATACGGCCGCAACGCGGTCAGCCAGATCATCACGTTCGGTTCCATGGCGGCCAAGGCGGTAATTCGTGACGTGGCGCGGGTGCAGGGCAAGTCCTACGGCCTGGCGGACCGCTTGTCGAAGATGATCCCGTTCGAAGTCGGCATGACCCTGGAAAAGGCCTATGAGCAGGAAGAAATCCTGCGTGACTTCATCAAGGTTGATGAAGAAGCTGCCGAAATCTGGGACATGGCGCGTAAGCTCGAAGGTGTGGTGCGTAACGTCGGTAAACACGCCGGCGGTGTAGTTATTGCGCCGACCAAGCTCACCGACTTCTCGCCGATTTATTGCGATGAAGAAGGCGGCGGCCTGGTTACCCAGTTCGACAAAGACGACGTTGAGGCCGCCGGCCTGGTGAAGTTCGACTTCCTCGGCCTGCGGACCCTGACCATCATCGACTGGGCGCTGAAGACGATTAACCGCGAGCGCGCTAAGGTCAACGAAGAGCCGCTGGATATTGCCTTTATCCCGCTGGACGACAAACCGACCTACCAGTTGCTGCAAAAAGCCGAAACCACGGCGGTGTTCCAGCTCGAGTCGCGCGGCATGAAGGAGCTGATCAAAAAGCTCAAGCCCGACTGCCTGGAAGACTTGATCGCACTGGTGGCACTGTTTCGTCCCGGCCCGCTGCAATCGGGCATGGTGGATGACTTCATCAACCGTAAGCACGGTCGCGCCGAACTGGCGTACCCGCACTCCGACTACCAATACGAAGGCCTCAAGCCGGTACTGGCGCCGACTTACGGCATCATCCTGTATCAAGAACAGGTGATGCAGATCGCCCAGGTCATGGCCGGTTACACCCTCGGCGGTGCAGACATGCTGCGTCGCGCCATGGGTAAGAAAAAGCCCGAGGAAATGGCCAAGCAGCGCGGCGGTTTCATTGAAGGTTGCGCCACCAACAATATCGACGCGGACCTGGCCGGTAACATCTTCGACCTGGTAGAAAAATTCGCCGGTTATGGCTTCAACAAATCTCACTCCGCCGCCTACGGCCTGGTGTCGTACCAGACCGCTTGGCTGAAAGCCCACTACCCGGCGCCGTTCATGGCCGCGGTACTCTCGGCGGATATGCACAACACCGACAAGGTCGTGACCTTGATCGAGGAAGTGCGCACCATGAAGCTGCGCCTCGACGCGCCGGACGTGAACGCCTCTGAGTTCAAGTTCACGGTGAACGACGAAGGCCGCATCATTTATGGCCTGGGCGCGATCAAAGGGGTGGGCGAAGGCCCAGTGGAAGCCATTACCGAAGCGCGCCAGCATGGGCCGTTCACGGACCTGTTCGACTTCTGTGCGCGGGTTGACCTTAAACGCATCAACAAACGCACCCTCGATGGTTTGATCCGCAGCGGCGCACTCGACCGTCTCGGCCCGTATTTCCATGATGAGCCGAAGGCTTACCAAGCGAATATCGACCGCAACCGTGCAGTGTTGCTGACCGCCATGGAAGAAGCGATCAAGGCCGCCGAGCAGACTGCCCGCACCCACGACAGCGGTCACGCCGACCTGTTTGGCGGGTTATTCGTTGAAGAAGACGCGGATGTGTACGCCAACCACCGCAAGGCCAAGGAGCTGACCCTCAAGGAACGGCTCAAGGGCGAGAAAGACACCCTGGGCCTGTACCTTACCGGTCACCCGATTGACGAATATGAAGGCGAAATCCGCCGTTTCGCCCGTCAGCGCATCATTGACCTGAAACCGGCGCGAGACACTCAGACCGTCGCTGGCATGATCATCGCCCTGCGGGTGATGAAAAATAAGAAGGGCGACAAGATGGGCTTTATCACCCTCGACGACCGCTCGGGCCGGATCGAGGCCTCGCTGTTTGCCGACGCCTTCCATTCCGCACAGTCGTTGCTGCAGACTGATGCGATGGTGGTGGTGGAAGGGGAGGTCAGCAACGACGACTTCTCCGGCGGCCTGCGCCTGCGAATCAAGCGGGTGATGAGCATGGAAGATGCGCGCACCAACCTCGCCGAAAGCCTGCGTTTGAAGGTCAAGACCGAAGCCCTTAAGGGCGATCAGCTACGCTGGTTGGGTGACCTGCTCAAGCGCCACCGTGGCGCGTGCCCGGTGACCATGGAGTACACCGGCAATGACGCCAAGGCGATGTTGCAGTTCGGGGAGACGTGGCGAATTGATCCCGCTGATGGCTTGATTCAAGCTTTGCGTGACCAGTTCGGGCGAGACAACGTCTTCCTCCAATACCGTTGACGGTCAGATATGTCTGATCTCGACTGAACATTTAATCTCGACCTAAACACGCCTCTCCCTTAAGGTAGGGCGCGAATAGACAACCGGCTGGCCAGGCACTCCTTGGCCGTCGACCCAAGACGGACGCTTATGAACCCGAATTTTCTTGATTTCGAACAGCCGATCGCTGACCTGCAAGCCAAGATTGAAGAATTGCGCCTGGTCGGCAATGACAATTCGCTGAATATCGGCGATGAGATCGCTCGCCTGCAAGACAAGAGCAGCACGCTCACCGAAGACATCTTCGGCAAGCTGACCAGTTGGCAGATCGCGCGCCTGGCTCGCCACCCGCGCCGTCCGTACACCCTGGACTACATTCAGCACATCTTCACCGAGTTCGACGAGCTGCACGGCGACCGCCACTTCTCCGACGACGCGGCCATCGTGGGCGGTATCGCTCGCCTGGACGACCAGCCGGTGATGGTGATCGGTCACCAGAAAGGCCGTGAAGTGCGCGAGAAAGTTCGTCGCAACTTCGGCATGCCGCGCCCTGAAGGCTACCGTAAGGCGTGCCGCCTGATGGAAATGGCCGAGCGCTTCAAGATGCCGATCCTGACCTTCATCGACACCCCGGGTGCTTACCCAGGTATCGACGCCGAAGAGCGCAACCAGAGCGAAGCGATTGCCTGGAACCTGCGTGTCATGGCGCGCCTGAAAACCCCGATCATCGCCACCGTGATTGGTGAGGGTGGTTCCGGCGGTGCACTGGCCATTGGCGTCTGCGATCAACTGAACATGCTGCAATATTCGACCTACGCGGTGATCTCGCCGGAAGGTTGCGCCTCGATCCTGTGGAAAACCGCCGAAAAAGCGCCGGACGCTGCTGAAGCCATGGGCATCACGGCTGATCGCCTCAAGGGCTTGGGTATCGTTGATAAAGTCATCGCCGAGCCATTGGGCGGCGCCCACCGCGACCCGGCCGCCGCGGCCGCGACCATCCGCGCGGAGCTGGGCTCGCAACTGGCGATGCTCAAGAAGTTCGATAACGAGGCGCTGCTGGCCCGTCGTTACGAGCGCCTGATGAGCTACGGTCTCTAAAGTCGACGCTACGATCGTTCCCACGCTCTGCGTGGGAACGCCGGCTGGGGCGCTCCGCGTCCCGAGGGCGGTGCAAGGCTTGAGCCCTGCGCATAGGTGACGCGGAGCGTCACGCGATGCATTCCCACGCAGAGCGTGGGAACGATCATGCTCGGGGTGCTTCGATGACATCGGTCCTATCTGCCAAACTTCTGCAAACCCTGGCTCCCTGGCGCAGCGCCTCGGCCTGGCATATCGCATTCTCGGGTGGTCTGGACTCCACCGTTCTGCTGCACCTCCTGGCCACCCTGGCAAACACCGACACTCTTCCACCACTCAGCGCAATCCATGTCCACCATGGCCTGCAAGCTGCCGCCGACGCCTGGCCCAGTCATTGCCAAGCAGTATGTGACCGCCTGGGCGTGCCCTTGCGGGTGATGCGCGTGCACGTCCAGCCCGGCGCCAGCCTTGAGCGTGCAGCGCGTGACGCGCGTTATCAGGCGTTTAGTGAGGCCACCGGGGCAGGGGAGGTGTTGCTCACCGGGCAGCATCGCGACGATCAGGCTGAAACCTTGTTGTTTCGCCTGCTGCGTGGGGCCGGCGTGCGCGGGTTGGCGGCAATGCCCGCACATCGCCCTTTGGCGGGTGGCCACTTGGTGCGGCCGCTGCTGAAAGCCTCGCGTGCTGAATTGGAAGCCTACGCCCGTGAGCATCAGTTGGCCTGGATCGAAGATCCCTCCAATGCTGATCCACGCTTCTCGCGTAATTACCTGCGTCACCGTGTTTTCCCCGCGCTGACGCAGCGTTGGCCCCAAGCAGTTTCCAGCCTGGCTCGCACTGCTGAGCATCTGAGCGAAGCCCAAGGCCTGCTCGACGAGTTGGCGCGCATGGACCTGCAAGCCGCCGATCAACCTTCGCCGTTTCCCTGGCTGGCTTTGCCGTCGCTGGTGCTTGCGCCATTGCGCGAACTTTCCGACGCCCGTCAACGCAACGTCCTGCGCCACTGGCTGACACCGCTGACCCGTTTACCCGACAGCGACCACTGGGCCGGCTGGTATTCCCTGCGTGACGCCAAGGGCGACGCACAGCCGCTGTGGCGCCTGGCCGATGGTCAGTTGCATCGTTGCGGCGAACGCCTTTGGTGGTTGCCCACCACTTGGTCGGAATTTTCCGACGCATCGGTGAGCTGGCCCTGCCCGCAAAACCCACTAGAGTTACCCGGCAATGGCCAGCTGAAATTTATCGGCAAGGCCCCCGAAGGCCCGTTTGTGGTCCGTTACCGCCAGGGCGGCGAAATCATTGAAGTGCCAGGTCGGGGCCGGCGTGACTTGAAGCGTCTGCTTAACGAATGTGGGTTGCCGGGCTTCGTGCGTGGCAGATTGCCGCTGCTCTATCAGGGTGAGCAATTGCTGGCTGTCCCAAGCCTTGCGGGGCTATGGGCCATGCCGCCGCGTGACTGGCAATTGGATTGGATGCCACAGACTTGCGATCAAGGTTTGAGCTGATAGAGCCTTTCCGGTAGACTACGCTCCCTTCTTGATACAACTTCTGTGGATTCGACTGAATCGCAGCAGTTGCCGATTACCAAGCAGTCTTTGCTGGGCGATTCCAAAAAATGTGTAGCGATCAACGTACCGGTGTTTCATTGCTGGTCTGTCACAACGCGGCGGTTTTTTTGAAAGGTGCACTGTGATTAATGCAGGTGATCGGGGGCTTCGGCCTTCCTTCGCTTTCCCCGGCGGCTCGGACCGCTTTAACGCAGACTTCTAGGGTTTTTCATGACGCGCTACATATTCGTCACGGGCGGTGTTGTTTCTTCATTGGGGAAAGGCATTGCCTCCGCTTCATTGGCGGCCATCCTGGAGGCGCGGGGACTTAAGGTCACCATGCTCAAGCTGGACCCGTACATCAACGTTGACCCGGGCACCATGAGCCCGTTCCAGCACGGTGAAGTGTTCGTCACACACGACGGCGCCGAAACCGACCTGGACCTGGGCCACTACGAGCGGTTCATCCGCACGACCATGACCCAGAACAACAACTTCACCACCGGCCGCGTCTACGAGCACGTGCTGCGCAAAGAGCGCCGTGGTGACTACCTGGGTGCAACCATTCAGGTGATCCCGCACATCACCGACGAAATCAAGCGCCGCATCATCAAGGGTGCAGGCGATGCTGACGTGGCGATGGTCGAGATCGGTGGCACCGTGGGTGACATCGAATCCCAACCGTTCCTCGAAGCTATCCGCCAGTTGCGTTTCGAAGTCGGCGCCAAGCGCGCGATGCTGATGCACCTGACACTGGTGCCGTACATCGCCACCGCTGGCGAAACCAAAACCAAGCCTACCCAGCACTCGGTCAAGGAACTGCGTTCCATCGGCCTGCAGCCGGACGTGCTGGTGTGCCGCTCCGATCACCCGATCGACATTTCCTCGCGTCGCAAGATCGCGCAATTCACCAACGTTGAAGAGCGTGCGGTGATTGCCCTGGAAGACGCCGACACCATCTACAAGATCCCGGGCATCCTGCACTCGCAAGGCCTGGATGATTTTGTGGTCGAGCGTTTCGGCCTGCAGTGCAACGGTGCGGACCTGTCCGAGTGGGAAGCCGTGGTCGACGCCAAGCTCAACCCTGAGCATGAAGTCACCATCGCCATGGTCGGCAAGTACATGGAGCTGCTGGATGCGTACAAGTCGCTGATCGAAGCGATGAGCCACGCCGGTATCAGCAACCGCACCAAGGTCAACCTGCGCTACATCGACTCCGAAGACATCGAGAACCAGGGCACCGCGCTGCTCGAAGGTGTTGACGCGATCCTCGTGCCCGGCGGTTTCGGCCTGCGTGGCGTGGAAGGCAAGATCACCGCCGTGCAGTTCGCCCGTGAAAACAAAGTGCCGTACCTGGGTATCTGCCTGGGCATGCAAGTGGCCGTTATCGAGTTCGCCCGTAACGTGCTGGGCTGGAAAGACGCCAACTCCACCGAGTTCGATCACACCAGCGGCCACCCGGTCGTGGGCTTGATCACCGAGTGGGAAGACGCTACCGGCGCCGTTGAAACCCGCACCGAAAGCTCCGACCTGGGCGGCACCATGCGCCTTGGCGCGCAGGATTGCCTGCTGGAGTCTGGCTCGCTGGTTCACGATTGCTATGGCAAGGACGTGATCGTCGAGCGTCACCGTCACCGTTACGAAGTGAACAACAACCTGCTGCCGCAAATCAAAGAAGCCGGCCTGAAAGTCTCCGGTCGCTCCGGTGATGGCAAGCTGGTTGAAGTGGTCGAGGCTCCGGATCATCCGTGGTTCGTGGCCTGCCAGTTCCACCCTGAGTTCACCTCGACCCCGCGCGACGGTCACCCATTGTTCAGCGGTTTCGTTAAAGCTGCACTGACGCAACATCAGAAGAAGGCGTAAACCTGATGGCCCAGAAGATCATTCGCGTAGGCGACATCGAGATTGCCAACGACAAGCCCATGGTGCTGTTCGGCGGCATGAACGTGCTGGAAAGCCGCGACATGGCGATGCAGGTCTGTGAAGAGTACGTAAAGGTTACCCAGAAACTCGGTATCCCTTACGTGTTCAAGGCCAGCTTTGACAAGGCCAACCGTTCGTCCGTGACCTCTTATCGCGGCCCGGGCCTTGAAGAAGGCATGCGGATCTTCCAGGACATCAAGCAAGCCTTCGGCGTGCCGATCATCACCGACGTCCACGAGCCTGAGCAGGCTGCCGTGGTCGCCGAGGTGTGCGACATCATCCAGCTGCCGGCCTTCCTGTCGCGCCAGACCGACCTCGTGGTCGCCATGGCCAAGACCGGCGCTGTGATCAATATCAAGAAAGCCCAGTTTCTCGCGCCCCAGGAAATGAAGCACATCCTGAGCAAATGCGTGGAAGCGGGTAACGACCAGTTGATCCTCTGCGAGCGTGGTTCGAGCTTCGGCTACAACAACCTCGTGGTGGACATGCTCGGTTTCGGCATCATGAAACAGTTCGAATACCCGGTGTTCTTCGACGTGACCCACGCGCTGCAAATGCCCGGTGGTCGCGCCGACTCCGCCGGCGGGCGGCGTGCCCAAGTGCTGGACCTGGCCAAGGCAGGCATCAGCCAGTCGCTGGCGGGCCTGTTCCTGGAAGCCCACCCGGACCCGGACAATGCCAAATGCGACGGCCCATGCGCTCTGCGCCTGGACAAGCTGGAGCCGTTTCTGGCCCAGCTCAAGCAGTTGGACGAACTGGTCAAGAGTTTTCCGACAGTAGAGACCGCGTAAGCGCCATTTCTCCGGTAGACTTTCCCTCGCTTTACGCTCAGGCCTGCGGGCCTGAGCCTTGTCGCCTGCAAGCCTGCCCGTTGTTCCACCCTTGCGGTCGGTCAAAAGATTTCCTTCAGCTGCGTCGTTTTCGTCAACTTTGGAGTGTTTACAACAATGGCAAAAATCGTCGACATCAAAGGTCGTGAAGTTCTCGACTCCCGTGGCAACCCCACCGTCGAAGCCGACGTGCTTCTCGATAACGGCATCATCGGCAGCGCGTGCGCGCCGTCCGGTGCTTCCACGGGTTCGCGCGAAGCGCTGGAACTGCGTGATGGCGACAAGAGCCGTTACCTGGGCAAAGGTGTACTCAAGGCTGTAGCCAACATTAACGGCCCGATCCGTGACCTGTTGCTGGGCAAGGACCCGCTGGACCAGAAAGCCCTGGACCACGCGATGATCAAGCTCGACAACACTGAAAACAAAGGCAGCCTGGGCGCCAACGCCATCCTCGCTGTGTCCCTGGCTGCTGCCAAGGCCGCTGCCCAGGACCAGGACCTGCCGTTGTACGCACACATCGCCAACCTGAACGGCACCCCGGGTGTTTACTCGATGCCGGTGCCGATGATGAACATCATCAACGGTGGCGAGCACGCCGATAACAACGTCGACATCCAGGAATTCATGGTGCAGCCGGTTGGCGCCAAGACCTTCTCCGAAGGCCTGCGCATGGGCACCGAGATTTTCCATCACCTCAAAGCTGTGCTGAAGGCTCGTGGCCTGAGCACCGCCGTGGGTGACGAAGGTGGTTTCGCACCGAACCTGGCGTCCAACGAAGATGCACTGAAAGTGATCTCCGAAGCTGTTGCCAATGCTGGCTACACGCTGGGTACCGACGTGACCCTGGCTCTGGACTGCGCTGCCAGCGAGTTCTACGAAGATGGCAAGTACAACCTGGCCGGCGAAGGCCACGTGTTCACCTCCGAAGGTTTTGCCGACTACCTCAAAGGCCTGACCGAGCGCTACCCGATCATCTCGATCGAAGATGGCCTGGACGAGTCCGACTGGGCGGGCTGGAAAGTTCTCACCGACAAGATCGGCGAGAAAATCCAACTGGTTGGCGACGACTTGTTCGTGACCAACACCAAGATCCTGAAAGAAGGCATCGACAAGAAGATCGCCAACTCGATCCTGATCAAGTTCAACCAGATCGGCACCCTGACCGAAACCCTGGAAGCCATCCAGATGGCCAAGGCTGCGGGCTACACCGCCGTGATCTCCCACCGCTCCGGCGAAACCGAAGATTCGACCATCGCCGACCTGGCCGTGGGCACTTCGGCTGGGCAGATCAAGACCGGTTCCCTGTGCCGTTCCGACCGCGTTTCCAAGTACAACCAATTGCTGCGTATCGAAGAGCAACTGGCAGGTAAAGCCAAGTACAACGGTCGCAGCGAGTTTCGCGGCTGATTGTTAAATGGTAAAAAGTCGACAGGTCGCAGCCGAAAAATCTCGATAGAGTAGTTTTCGGCGCTAATCTGATGGCTACCAAGCACAAGCCTGGTTCTTCCAGGCTTCGTGCTATCAGTTGCTTAACAAGTTTTGCATGGCTGTCTTTTTTTACTGGATACCCGGATTTCGATGCGCAGTCCCAATTGGTTGTTCCTCGTCTTGCTCTTGTTGCTGGCTGGCCTGCAGTACCGCCTATGGGTGGGTAATGGCAGCTTTGCGCAGGTGGAAGAGTTGACCCAGCAAATTGCCGACCAGCACGCCGAAAACGAACGTCTGCTGGAGCGCAACCGCGTCCTCGATGCCGAAGTGCTTGAGCTGAAAAAAGGTACGGAGACCGTTGAAGAGCGGGCCCGTCATGAATTGGGCATGGTCAAGGAGGGCGAAACCCTCTACCAGTTGGCCCAATGAATCACCCTTTGCCGGCCTTCTGGGCCGTGATTCCTGCCGCGGGCGTCGGTGCCCGTATGGCCGCGGACCGTCCCAAGCAGTACCTGCAACTGGGCGGGCGCACTATTCTCGAACACAGCCTCGGCTGTTTCCTCGACCATCCAGCGCTTAAGGGTCTGGTGGTCAGTCTGGCGTCTGATGACCCTTATTGGCCCACGCTGGCGTGCGCCACCGACCCACGTATCCAACGTGCCGACGGTGGGTCAGAGCGCTCGGGTTCGGTACTCAATGCGCTGCTGCACCTGAATGCCCTGGGCGCCGATGACGACGACTGGGTGTTGGTGCACGATGCGGCGCGGCCGAACCTGGGCCGTGATGACTTGGACAAACTCCTGGCTGAACTGGCGCACGACCCAGTTGGCGGCTTGCTGGCCGTCCCCGCACGCGACACCCTCAAGCGCGCCGACAAGCACGGGCGCGTGGTCGAAACCGTGGACCGCAGCCTGATCTGGCAAGCCTATACACCGCAGATGTTCCGCCTGGGCGCCTTGCACCGGGCCTTGGCCGACAGCCTGGTGGCTGACGCCGTGATCACCGACGAAGCCTCGGCCATGGAATGGGCCGGCCAGGCGCCACGCCTGATCGAAGGGCGCGCGGACAATATCAAGGTCACCCGCCCCGAAGACCTCGAGTGGCTGCGCCAGCGCCGGGCTTATCAAGCGTCCTGACCTTCAAGCACTGACTTCCTCCAACCCGGGCTGGGTTTTCAGCGCGCTCACCAAGGCCTGAATGCTCTCGAACGGTTTCTCATCGAATGGCCAGCCGGTCACGCTGATGACGTACCGGCGGCCCTGCTGATTGATCCTGACACTGCGCAAATCCCCGCGTCGCGAGCGATAGTGAATCTGCGCTGCCTGAGTGGTAGCGTCCTGCGTGAGCATGAACTGGCCCGGCCGGTTCAGCAGGGTTTGGGGAGACTTCACCACCTGACTGTGCGACGCACCGGGCTGTGATTCCACCGAATGCTGCAAGGTGGCCGTGTCCACGCGCAAGACCAGGTTGGCCTTGACCGTGCCTTCCCCTCTGTTGATGCCCAGGCTGGCGGTGCGCCCCGGATCGGCTTCGATACCCAGGCGTTGGGTCGCCACTGCATCTTCGACCCGCAGGCTGATGCTGCCGGTGAGCTCCGCAAGCCCGGGGATGCCCTTGAACGTATTGGTGTGGGTGTTGCCCACCAGTGCCACCCATTTTCCTGGGCGGCGCTTGGTGGTCTGAAGCCATTGAATCACCTCGGTGGCGTAGTAGTTCATCATCCGTTGACGCAGTGTGCCGGCGGCGTCTTGCATGTCGCGAAGAATGTAGCTCGCGATGCAGTCGATCGGCTGGATCTTGATCCCCGCGTCACGGGCCTTGATGATGATGTTGCTGAACGAGTAATAGCGGTTGCGCAGGATCGGGTAGATCCCGTCCAGATATTGTTTCAGTTCATCGGCCATCGGCGCGGTCCTTGACCGGTAAAACGCCTTCAACAAGGGCACATGCACATCTGTCAGTAAATGCTCGAAGTAGATGCGTTTGACGCCTTGGCTGGCGAACAGCTGCATGTTGTCGATCAGGAGGGCTTTGCTCGATGCCGCTGCGTGGTTTTCGCCTATAACGAGGCCATCACTGGCGAGGAACAGTTTCTCGATAATGACCTGTTGTGATTCGTTCAAGCTGAATCTGGGGAGCACCGGTTGTATGGGCGACAAGGTCTGGTCGTTGAAGAACGTAGCCGAATCTTTGTCCAATTTGGCTCGCCTCTCGAAGAACACTTGCCGGGTATTCTTGATCGACTCTACGCTATCGCCAACGGGTTCGTAGTCTTGCGAAAACAAGCCTTTGTCGGTGAGCATGTCCGAGAGGGTGTCGCGCACGGGCGGTGGCATTTGGTAGGCCGCGAAGAAGCTCGAGTTGTCTGTGCCGCCAAACCATGTGTAAATCCGTTGCCAGGCATTACGGAAGCCCCCGCCGCCAGCCAGCCCGGCACTCCGCCATTGTTTGTCCGCGCTCTGAATGGCGTAGAGACCCGTGGACTGGAGGGTCTCGGGTGCGTTGGGGGCGGTCACGAAGAGTTCAAAAGAGCCCCAGGCATTCGGTGTTGTGTAGGTCAGGAACATCTCGCCCTGAATCTTTATGCGCTGTAAACCGCTGGGAGCGGAGGCGGTAACCAGCGGGCGACTTTCGGTGGGCGACGACAGTGCTGCTTCGCTTTGCACCTCGACACTGATCCGGCCGCCCCGCTCGCGTGAGGCCTGGCTCAAGGTGGGGCGCAGGCGCTCCAAGTTGTTGGCGCCTTTGGCAATGCCATGGAACACCACCGGCAGCGCATTCAGGGCGCCAAACACGATGCGCTCCATGGCTTGTGGTTTGTCTTTGAGCAAGTCGTCGGCACCGATTGCCATTGCGGCCAAGCCAGACGTCACGAAACAAAACTCCGCCAGTAGCGCGGAACCCATCGTCAGCGCCACAGGAATCGCCAGCAGGCAGGCTTTTTCGAGGGCGTCGAGGGTGTCGGCCTTGAAGGTATCCAGGGGCGAGACAATGGTTTTTGCCGCCATCTTTGCAATACGTGTCCTGATCTGCCGAGCGATGAATTCAAACGGGTTGCTGTTCAGCACCGGGTACATCGGGTTGTTGATGTATTGCTCAGGGTCCCAATAGCCGTTGTGCAGCAGGCTATTGAAAAAACCAGGTGGGCTGGAAACGTTTGGGTACAGCGCCATGCCTATCAGCGCTTCCTCGACGCCGCTGTACATCAGGCCGGAGTCGACGGTATCGGGTTCAAAGTGGTTGACCAAGGCTTTGCGCTGGGTGGGATCCTTCGCCACGTTTACCAATGCCATGCGCATTTCTGCCACAGCGTTGAAACCGTGGAAGGGCGAGGAGTTGCCCGGAATGTACAACAGGGTGATCTGGCTCTGGTTGTCAGTGATCGTCAGGATGTCCGTGGCTTCGGCCTGATGAATGCGCAGTAAACGCACCGACAGGTTTCTGTCCGCCTGGTAGGGCGCCTGAAAGTCTTCCAGGGTCAGGTTGCTGTAATCCTTGTCGACCAGGCCGGCCGCCCGGGCAGCCAGCTCCCTTTCTGCCACGGTCAGGGTGAACTCCTCGAACTGATCGAGGTAGGCCTTGGTAAACGCGATGCGCATCAGGGTGTTGTAATTATCCCGATGTGCGCTCCAGAACTGTGTGATTGCCCTGTCGTAGGCCTGTTCGAAATGGCTTGAGCGAATAGCATTTCTCAAGTCCTCGGGGGCGATGTCCAGTTGGGTGCTCGGGTCGTAAACTTGCGGCTCACTCTGTCGATACAGCGCTTCATAGCGCCTGGGCGGGATCCAGCCAGCGGTAATGAACTCTTCGTTGAACATCTCCGGGATGCGGTTATCCATCAGGCGCGGCAGTTCACTGACGATGTTGAAGTACGGCGCGGTGGTGGAAAAGCCAGTGGTATTGATCATGCCGCCCGGGGCGTGGGGGGCGTTGCTGATCATGGCCTCGGTGAGGGTCATGGATTTCACGATCACCCCGGTATACGCCGCGTTGGGCTTATCGGTGTTGTACTCGATGGTGGTCAGGAACGTGGTGTCCGGGTCCAATTGTTCCTGGCTGAACGGTTGCAGGCGGTCGTCGAGTAACCGGGCGGCGATTTCGCAGGGCACTGGAAAATCGGCCAGGACCTTGCGGACAAATTGATTGATGCGCTGAAGCTGGTAGGTGTTGGATGTCATGGGGTGGCCTGGCTATGCAGTGGGTGCGGCTATTTACCGGCAACCAGGCCATGAACAAGTGGTAGCTGTTTATTGCCGATAGACCGGATGTTCACCCAAGCCCTGTTTGAGAAAATCCACCAGTTTCCTGACCTTGGGCGATAAATGCCGCTGCTGCGGATACAGCGCCCACACCGCCGTGTTCGGCGGCTGATGCGCTTCCAGCAGCGACACCAACGCGCCAGTGTGAAGGTGTTCCAACACGTAATAGTCCGGCAACTGGCACAACCCAACCCCTTGCAACGCCGCATCCAATACCGCTTGCCCACTGTTGCAGCGCCAGTTTCCCTGCACCCGTTGAGAAAATTCGCGCCCGTCCTGGGCCAGTTGCCAAATATCCGAGCTGCCGATCAGGCAGTTATGCCGACTCAACTCCGACAAACTATGTGGTCGGCCATACCGTGCCAGGTAGGACGGCGACGCGCACAGGTACATGCGCCGAGGGGCCAAGCGGCTGGCGACCATGCGCGAATCCTGCAAACGGCCCAGGCGGATTGCCAGGTCGAGGCCTTCATGCACCAGGTCCAACTGGCGATTGCTCAACTCAATATCCACACGCAATTGCGGGTAGAGCCCCATAAACCGCGTGACCAGCGGCACGATAAAGCGCTCGCCGTACGCCACCGCGCAGGTCATGCGCAACATGCCCTTGGGTTCGCTGGTGAGGTCGCCGACGGCGCGCAGCGCTTCTTCGCGACCGTCCTGCAGGCGCTGGCAGTGTTGCAGGAAGGTCTGGCCGGCTTCGGTCAGGGTCACCTTGCGCGTACTGCGGTACAGCAACCGCGTTTGCAGGCGCTCCTCCAGGCGTGCCACCTGCCGGCTGATATGTGACGACGACACCCCAAGCCGCTCGGCCGCTGCCGTGAATTGGCTGCATTCGGCCACCGCAACAAACTCATCGATGCCTTCCCAGCGGTTCTCCAGCATGTCGATTATCCCTGTACAGCAATAAAGTTTTGCTTTCGCCCGGATTATTAATCACTGGGCCATGTTTTACACTCACCGCCTCAGTTTTTAATTCCATGGAGAAACCCGGATGATCAAGTCCCGCGCCGCCGTAGCCTTCGAAGCGAAAAAGCCCCTTGAGATCGTTGAAGTGGATGTCGCCATGCCCAAGGCCGGCGAGGTGCTGTTGCGGGTGGTCGCATCCGGCGTGTGCCATACCGACGCCTACACCTTGTCGGGCGCCGACCCAGAAGGCATCTTCCCGTCGATCCTCGGCCATGAAGGCGGCGCGGTGGTTGAAGCGATCGGCGAGGGCGTGACCTCGGTGGCCGTCGGCGACCACGTGATCCCGCTGTACACCCCGGAATGCGGCAAGTGCAAATTCTGCCTGTCGGGCAAGACCAACCTGTGCCAGGCCATTCGCGCCACCCAGGGCAAAGGCCTGATGCCCGATGGCACCACGCGTTTTTCCTACAAAGGCCAGCCGATTTTCCACTACATGGGTACTTCGACGTTCTCCGAGTACACCGTGCTGCCGGAAATCTCCGTAGCCAAGATTCCTAAAGAAGCACCGCTGGAAAAAGTCTGCTTGCTGGGTTGTGGCGTTACCACCGGCATCGGTGCGGTGATCAACACGGCCAAGGTCAAACCGGGCGACACCGTGGCGATCTTCGGCCTCGGCGGTATTGGCCTGTCGGCCATCATCGGCGCGGTCAAGGCCAAGGCCGGTCGCATCATTGCCATCGACATTAACCCGGCCAAGTTCGAAATCGCCAAACAACTGGGTGCTACCGACTGCATCAACCCGAAAGACTACGACCGCCCAATCCAGGACGTGATCGTCGACCTGACCGACGGCGGCGTGGACTTTTCCTTCGAGTGCATCGGCAATGTACAGCTGATGCGTGCCGCCCTTGAGTGCTGCCATAAAGGCTGGGGCGAGTCGGTGATCATCGGCGTGGCCGGTGCCGGCCAGGAAATCGCCACCCGTCCGTTCCAGCTGGTCACCGGTCGCGTCTGGCGCGGTTCGGCGTTCGGCGGCGTGCGTGGTCGTACCGAATTGCCAAGCTACGTGGAAATGGCCCAGACCGGCGAGATCCCGTTAGACACGTTTATCACCCATACCATGGGCCTGGAAGACATCAACAAAGCATTTGACCTGATGCATGAAGGCAAGAGCATTCGTACCGTCATCCACTTCTGAGGTCGGCCATGAGTCTGGAAAACCTGTCCTGCCAGAAGAGCTTCGGCGGCTGGCATAAACGCTACAAGCATCATTCCGATGTGCTCGGTTGCGACATGACCTTTGCCGTGTACCTGCCGCCGCAAGCGGAGCAGGGCGGCAAGTTGCCGGTGTTGTACTGGCTGTCCGGCCTGACCTGCACCGACGAGAACTTCATGCAAAAAGCCGGCGCCCAGCGCATGGCCGCTGAGCTGGGGCTGATCATCGTCGCACCGGACACCAGCCCGCGTGGGCCGGGTGTGCCGGGCGACCCGGACAACGCCTGGGATTTCGGCCTCGGCGCGGGCTTTTATCTGAATGCCACCCAGGAACCTTGGGCCAAGCACTATCGGATGCATGACTACGTGGTGCAGGAATTGCCAGCGTTGGTTGAAGCGCACTTCCCGGCCTCGGATAAACGCGGCATCAGCGGCCATTCCATGGGCGGCCACGGGGCGTTGGTGTGTGCCTTGCGCAACCCGGGGCGTTACCAGTCGGTGTCGGCGTTTTCGCCGATCAACAACCCGATGGATTGCCCGTGGGGCCAGAAAGCCTTCTCCCGTTACTTGGGTGAAGAACGCTCGAAGTGGCGCGAATGGGATGCCTGCGTGCTGATCAGCGAAGCCTCGGAAAAACTGCCATTGCTGGTGGACCAAGGCGACCGCGACGATTTTCTCGCCGTGCAGCTCAAGCCAGAGGCGCTGCAGCAAGCAGCCAAGGCGGCCAACCATCCGCTCGAACTGCGCCTGCAACCTGGCTACGACCACAGCTACTTCTTTATCGCCAGCTTCATCGAAGATCATTTGCGACATCATGGTCGTGCTTTGCTCGGTTAATGTGAGGCAAAAGTAGGTAGAATCACGCCCTGAATTAAATCGGGGCGTTTTTTTATGCGTATTGGCCACGGCTATGATGTGCACCGTTTCGCTGAAGGCGATTTCATCACCTTGGGCGGCGTGCGCATTGCACACCACCATGGGTTGCTGGCTCATTCTGACGGCGACGTTGTGTTGCATGCCTTGAGCGATGCCTTGCTCGGCGCGGCGGCGTTGGGCGATATCGGCAAACACTTTCCGGACACCGACCCAACCTTCAAGGGCGCGGACAGCCGCGCGCTGTTGCGCCACGTGGTCGGCCTGATCCACGCCAAAGGCTGGAAGGTTGGCAACGTCGACAACACCATCGTCGCCCAGGCCCCGAAAATGGCCCCGCATATCGAATCGATGCGCGCATTGATTGCCGCGGACCTGCAAATTGAATTGGATCAAGTCAACGTGAAAGCCACCACCACCGAAAAGCTCGGGTTTACCGGCCGGGAAGAAGGCATCGCGGTGCACTCCGTTGCCTTGTTGCTGCGCGCATGAATGACTTGGAATTGCTGGGCCCGCGTGCCTATGGCGAGGCCTTGGGCAGCGCGGTCCTGAAGGCGACGGCTGAAGATTTTCAGGTCGACGAAGTCCTGGATATCCCGCTGACCGGCGACGGTGAGCACCTGTGGCTGTGGGTCGAAAAGCGTGGTCTGAATACTGAAGAGGCTGCGCGGCGTATCGCCAAGGCTGCCGGCGTGCCGTTGCGCACCGTCAGCTATGCCGGGCTCAAGGACCGCCAGGCGTTGACCCGCCAGTGGTTCAGCGTGCAACTGCCGGGCAAGGCCGACCCGGACATGAGCGGTGCGGAAAACGACACCCTCAAGATCCTTAAAATGACCCGCCACAAGCGCAAGCTGCAGCGCGGTGCACATGCGGCCAACGGTTTTACCTTGCGCCTGACCCAGTTGGCCGGCGATACCGCCGCCATCGATGCGCGTCTGCAACTGATTGCTCAGCACGGCATCCCCAACTACTTCGGCGCCCAACGCTTTGGCCACAACGGCGGCAACGTAGTGGATGCGCGTGAATGGGCGGCGCGCAAGGCTTTGCCGGAGCAGCGCAATGTGCGTTCGCGGCTGTTGTCCACGGCGCGCAGTTTCCTGTTCAACAAAGTCTTGGCGGCACGTGTCGCAGACGGTTCCTGGCAGCGCGCCCAAGTCGGCGACCTGCTGGCCTTTACCGACAGCCGCAGTTTTTTCCCGGCCGGGGAAGCGGAATGCAGCGACCCGCGCCTGGCGATCCTGGACCTGCACCCGACCGGGCCGCAGTGGGGCGAGGGCGATTCGCCGGCCAGCGGCATCACCCATGAGCTTGAGCAAACGATTGCCGCCAGCGAAGCCGACCTGCGCGATTGGCTGGTGAATGCCGGCATGAGCCAGGAACGGCGCATTCTTCGACTGCCCATTGGCGGGTTGACGTGGCATTATCCCGGTCCTGACATTCTGCAATTGGAATTCGTCCTGCCGGCCGGATGCTTCGCCACTGTGTTGGTGCGCGAGCTTGTTGATCTGGTGCCGGTGGGGCAGACGGACAGCCCATGCGTATTCTGATATCAAACGATGACGGTGCCACCGCACCTGGCCTTGCCGCGCTTTATGCTGCGCTGCAAGATTATGCCGAGTGTGTGGTGGTTGCCCCGGACCAGGACAAGAGCGGCGCCAGCAGTTCGCTGACGCTCGACCGTCCGTTGCACCCGCAGGTTCTGGCCAATGGCTTTATCAGCGTAAACGGTACCCCCACCGACTGCGTGCACCTGGCGATCAACAGCTTGTTGGACCATGAGCCGGACCTGGTGGTGTCGGGCATCAACCTCGGCGCCAACCTGGGCGACGACGTGTTGTATTCCGGCACCGTGGCGGCGGCCCTTGAAGGGCGTTTCCTGGGGCGAACTTCGTTCGCTTTTTCGTTTGCCTCGCGGCAACTGGATAACCTGGCGACGGCGGCGTATTTCGCGCGCAAGCTGGTGCAAGCCCACGGCTCCCTGGACTTGCCGCCGCGCACCGTGCTCAACGTCAATATCCCCAACTTGCCCCTCGACCATATTCGCGGCATCCAGCTGACGCGCCTGGGCCATCGCGCCCGCGCGGCGGCGCCATTGAAGGTGGTCGATCCGCGTGGCAAGGAAGGTTATTGGATCGCGGCAGCGGGCGACGCCGAGGACGGTGGCCCGGGCACGGACTTTCATGCGGTGATGCAAGGTTATGTTTCGATTACCCCGTTGCAGCTTGATCGCACCTTCAGTGATGCCTTCAGTAGTCTCGATGGCTGGCTCGAGGGGCTGCGTTGATGGCGCGTGAACAAGACGACCTGTTGCGCCGTGGCATCGGGATGACCTCCCAGCGTACTCGCGAGCGTTTGATCCAACGTCTGTACGAAGAGGGGCTGTCAAACGCTCAGGTGCTGGAAGTGATCCGGCGTACACCACGCCACCTGTTTGTCGATGAAGCGCTGGCGCACCGCGCCTATGAAGACACCGCATTGCCCATCGGCCACAACCAGACCATCTCGCAGCCTTATATGGTTGCGCGCATGAGTGAGCTGTTGCTGGCGGCGGGGCCGTTGGACAAGGTGCTGGAAATCGGCACCGGTTCGGGTTACCAGACCGCCGTGCTGTCACAACTGGTGGAGCGTGTGTTCTCGGTGGAGCGCATCAAGGTCCTGCAGGACCGTGCCAAGGAGCGCCTGGTGGAACTGAACCTGCGCAACGTGGTGTTCCGCTGGGGCGATGGTTGGGAAGGTTGGCCGGCGCTGGCGCCGTATAACGGCATCATTGTCACGGCTGTTGCCACCGATGTGCCGCAGGCGTTGCTCGATCAGTTGGCGCCTGGTGGCCGATTGGTGATCCCCGTGGGCTCCGGCGAAGTGCAACAATTGATGCTCATTATCCGCGAGGACGAAGGCTTTTCCCGGCACGTGCTGGGGGCTGTGCGCTTCGTGCCGTTGCTCAACGGCCCGCTGGCTTGATCATTTATTCGCTAGCAGTGAATTCTGTGAGTGGGGATGTGTCTTACGGCGGGGCTTGTAGAGTCAACATGATTGGAAGCCGGGTTTAAACATGATGAATTTTTCGTTTCAGTCGTGTGCCGGTAAAAATCCAATGCCCAGTTATACTTGCGTCATATTTCAAGCCTGATACAGGCGTTCATGTTCAGCCACCACAAAGGGAGCGGCGGGTGAGTCTCACAGGTCTTGCGCAGCGTATGAGTAAAACAAGCTTTCAGCGACTGGTGCTTGGCCTTGTCTTGAGTTCCTTATTGGCTGCTTGTTCGAGCACGCCTTCCGGGGGCGCGCGGGTAGTTGACCGTAATAATGCAGTGCCGCAAAAACCGACGGTCACCACCGGGCAATATGTAGTGCGAAAGGGGGACGCGATGTTCTCGATCGCCTTCCGTTACGGCTGGGACTACAAGGCACTCGCAGCGCGTAACAACATTCCTGTGCCCTATACGATACATCCGGGGCAGACCATTCGTTTCGATGGGCGCAGCGGTTCGGCGCCTACGGCAGTTGTGACAAAGTCCGGATCTTCGCCCTCGTCTTCGAGCAGAACCACCATCATCACCCGGCCTGCAGGCACCGCCGCGTCTACGGCTGCGAGCAAGCCGGCAGCCGCGCCGTTGCCGCCTGCAGGGCCCGCGCCGACCGGTTGGGGATGGCCTTCCAACGGGGTATTAATTGGAAAATTCTCTTCAAACGGTAGTTTGAATAAAGGCATTGATATCGCCGGGGATTTGGGACAGCCTGTTTTAGCTGCGTCTGATGGGACAGTGGTGTACGCCGGGAGTGGTTTGCGGGGCTACGGCGAACTGGTCATCATCAAACACAGCGATACCTACGTCAGTGCTTACGGCCACAACCGTAGGCTGTTGGTTCGGGAGGGGCAGCAGGTCAAAGTCGGACAGACAATTGCCGAAATGGGATCAACTGGCACAGACCGGGTGAAACTGCACTTTGAGATTCGCCGTCAAGGGAAGCCTGTAGATCCGCTGCAATTCCTACCCCGTCGTTGATAGGTTGCACAGCCTGTTCCCTCACGTAGAAGGAACAGGCTCCAGCGTTGCCAAGGATAAAGGCGTCGCTTGAGCTTGAGGTCGAACTCACCAAAGGACTATAACAATGGCTCTCAGTAAAGAAGCGCCGGAGTTTGACATCGACGATGAGGTTCTCCTTATGGAGACCGGCATCGCTACGGATTCGATGTCAAATGATGAAGGGCCTGCAACGCCTTCAGTTCGCACCAAATCCAAGAACTCCACTGCGTTAAAGCAGCACAAGTACATTGACTACACGCGGGCGCTCGACGCAACGCAGCTGTATCTCAATGAAATCGGCTTTTCCCCTCTGCTCACTCCCGAAGAAGAAGTCCATTTTGCGCGCTTGTCGCAAAAAGGCGATCCGGCTGGGCGCAAGCGCATGATTGAAAGCAACCTGCGGCTGGTGGTGAAAATCGCCCGACGCTACGTCAATCGTGGGCTGTCCCTGTTGGACCTGATCGAGGAAGGTAACCTGGGCTTGATCCGGGCGGTGGAGAAGTTCGACCCTGAGCGGGGCTTCCGCTTTTCAACCTATGCCACCTGGTGGATCCGCCAGACCATCGAACGGGCGATCATGAATCAAACCCGCACGATCCGGTTGCCGATCCACGTGGTCAAGGAGCTTAACGTCTACCTGCGGGCGGCGCGTGAGCTGACACAAAAACTCGATCATGAACCCTCGCCTGAAGAAATCGCCAACCTGTTGGAGAAACCGGTAGGCGAGGTTAAGCGCATGCTCGGCCTGAACGAGCGCGTGTCTTCAGTCGATGTCTCGCTGGGTCCGGATTCGGATAAAACCCTGCTGGACACCCTGACGGATGATCGTCCGACGGATCCTTGCGAGCTGTTGCAGGACGATGATCTTTCCCAAAGCATTGACCAGTGGCTGTCAGAGCTTACGGACAAGCAGCGTGAAGTGGTGATTCGCCGCTTCGGCCTGCGTGGCCATGAGAGCAGCACCTTGGAGGACGTAGGCCTGGAGATCGGCCTGACCCGTGAGCGTGTGCGGCAGATCCAGGTAGAGGGCCTCAAGCGCTTGCGTGAGATCCTCGAGAAGAACGGCTTGTCGAGTGAGTCGTTGTTCCAGTAACGATTAGTAAGGCCGTTACGACATAACGCCCGGTGCATGAGAATGCACCGGGCGTTTTGCTGTGCGCCGTGAGCGTTTCCACGCTCTGCGTGGGAGCGCCTCTGTGACGCTCTGCGTCACGCTTTGGGGCGTAGAGCGTCCTTGGCTGCGTTCCCACGCAGAGCGTAGGAGCGATCGCCTATTCCCTTGGCGTAGCGCTAAATCCCAGGCATAAAAAACCCCGCTTTTAAGGGCGGGGTTTTTTCGACTAAGTCAGTACAAGTTAGATAACTTGAACTTCTTCAGCTTGCATGCCTTTCTGACCGCGGGTAGCGATGAAAGAAACCTGTTGGCCTTCTTTCAGGCTTTTGAAGCCGTCGGATTGGATAGCTTTGAAGTGAACGAACAGGTCGTCACCGGATTGTGGAGTGATGAAGCCGAAGCCTTTTTCATCGTTGAACCACTTAACGGTACCAGTTTGGCGATTAGACATGGTGTATCTCCTTGGACAAAGTTAACTGCGACTCAGGAAAAGCCCTGGCCGAGACTGAGTGCAAAGAGCAGGAAAAATTCTTGGAGATGGTTGGATCGAAATTCAACATATCGTGTAGAGATTCTCAGTGACACAAGCAGCACAGTGGCGCCACCTTAACCCTTTTTCCGGAACGTGCCAATGGTATTTCCCAAGGTTTCTCTAAATTCGTGACTGGCGGTGGTATTTACAGTCCCTGATGGCTGCTATGTGAGCCCCGGCCCCACTGGCTACGGCCTATAGCAGGCAGTGCATTCGTCAAGAAAACCCCGGCGCCCTTTGAACCCCAACGCCGGCCCCGGTAAGATGCCCAACAGAATTTTTCCACCTCGCTATTCAGGACACCCGCCATGAGCATCAAATCGGACAAGTGGATTCGCCGCATGGCGCAAGAGCACGGCATGATCGAACCGTTCGTTGAACGCCAGATTCGTGGCGAAGGCGATGAGCGCGTGATTTCCTACGGCGTTTCCAGCTACGGCTACGACGTGCGTTGCGCCGATGAATTCAAGGTGTTCACCAACATCAATTCGGCGATCGTCGATCCTAAAAACTTTGACGAAAAGAGTTTCGTCGACGTTAAGAGCGACGTGTGCATTATTCCGCCAAACTCCTTCGCCCTGGCGCGCACCGTGGAGTTCTTCCGCATTCCCCGCGATGTGCTGACCATCTGCCTGGGTAAAAGCACCTACGCGCGCTGCGGCATCATCGTCAACGTGACGCCGCTTGAGCCGGAGTGGGAAGGCCACGTGACCCTGGAGTTCTCCAACACCACCACGTTGCCGGCGAAGATCTACGCCAACGAAGGCGTGGCACAGATGCTGTTCCTGCAGTCCGACGAGGCCTGTGAAGTGTCCTATAAAGACCGCGCCGGCAAGTACCAGGGCCAGCGCGGCGTCACACTCCCACGCGCTTGATCGAAAGGTCTTACACGTAAAGGGAATTAGTCTGCGGGAAGTGACTCTATTGGGTGTACTGCCTCGGTGCGTGCAAAACGCACCGAGCCACGCTTGAGGAGTACTTTATGAAGATCGACCCGCGAATCAGCGCCGAACTCGCCCGGCTTGAACCCAACCAGATTGGTGTTCTGGCCTGGTCCCTGATGGCTGATCCGGCCTTTGCAGGTGGCATTCCCGGCCAGCCTGACGAAGATTGGCCCCAACAGCCCACCGAGCCCGGTGAGCCAACCCTTCCGGATGAGCCGCCACCCGCGCCTGTCGCCTGATCAGTCAGGGCAAGAGACATGGCCGGCTTTTCAGCGCACCGGCCATACTTGCTCGTCGCCGATCACAAAGATCCGCCGATCGTCGCTCTGCTCCACTGAATACCCCCCGGTAAACGCGCCAAATGCCGGCAACAGGCTGATCCGCGACCCCAGCTGAAAGCACGGCAGGCGCAAACTCTGGCGGCCCTTGCCGCGCAAGCGAAACACCGGGTGCACATGCCCCGCCAGCACGTGGTGGCTGGCATGGGCATCCGGTTCGTGCTGCAGGGCAAACGGCCCCATCAGCAGCGGCTCGGGGAGCACCTCAATCCTCAAGTCGGCAGGCGGGTCGCCTGCGCGTTTATCGTGATTGCCGCGAATCAACGTCATGGCTACCTTGGGATTGCGCTCACGCCAGCCCCTCAAGGCGCTCAGGGTGCCGCTGGCGTGCGATCCCGGGCCGTGCAGGAAGTCGCCGAGAAAAATCACCTGCGCGCACGGTAAGGCCGATAACAGCCGGTCCAGGCGCAGCAGGTTTTCAGTGGTGGTGCCTTGTGGCACCGGTTGCCCCAGGCTGCGATAGGCAGACGCTTTGCCAAAGTGCGCGTCGGCAATCAGCAGGCACTGGCGAGCGGGCCAGAACATGGCCTTATCCGCCAGCAGCCAAAGCTCTTCTCCCTCAAGCGTCACTGAACAATGCATCAGCGTTTCCCGTTATCCGCGACTTTTTCGAGGTCCTTGACCATCCGCGCAATGCGCTCCGAGAGTTTTTCCGAACTCATGCTCTCGCGCATTCGCTCGACCAGCAGCGGGAAGGCCAGCGGTGTAGGCCGTTCGATCACATGCAGGTCCAATTGCAGCACCACCAGATGGCGCAATGTCTGTTCCAGCCGACGAATGTCCAACTCATCACGCAGGACTTCTTCCCCGGCTTGGGTCAGCAACAGGTTCTGCGGGTCATATTGTTTGAACACTTCGAAGAACAAACCGCTGGAAGCCTGCACCTGCCGCGTGCTTTTCGGCGCGCCGGGGTAGCCGGCGAACACCAACCCGGCGATGCGGGCGATTTCGCGAAAGCGGCGCAGGGCCAGTTCTCCGGCGTTCAGGCTGGCCGCGACGTCGGTCAGCAAATTTTGCGGGCTCAGCAACGCCGCGTTCAGCAACAGTGGCCAATCCACCGGCGTGGCGCTCAACAGTTCCAGCCCGTAATCATTCACGGCAATTGAAAAGGTCACCGGCTGCTGTTGGCTGACCCGCCACGCCAGCAGGCTCGCCAACCCCAGATGCACCTGGCGCCCGGCGAACGGGTAAAGAAACAGGTGCCAGCCCTCCCGCGACTTGAGGGCTTCGGCCAGCAGATGCGCACGCGTCGGCAAGCCGGACCAGCGCAGCTGGGTTTGCAGCAAGGGTTGCACCGCCCGCATCTCCGGGCCATCGAAGTGCCCGTGTGCCGCCGCGTCAAAGCGCTCGACTACGGCCTGGGCCAGCTCGTTGGAAAGCGGCATGCGCCCGCCATTCCAGCGCGGCACAGCGGCTTTCTTCGCAGTGCTGCGGCGCACATAAGCGGTCATGTTTTCCACGCGCACCAGCTCCAGCAAACGCCCGGCAAACAGGAAGCCATCGCCGGGTTTGAGCCGTGCGATAAAGCCTTCCTCGACGCTGCCCAAGTTCTTGCCGCCGCCGCCCTTGCTCCAGAATTTCAGCGCAATACTCGCATCACTGACGATAGTGCCCACGCTCATGCGATGGCGGCGGGCCAACCGCGCATCCGGCACGCGCCAGATGCCCTGCTCATCGGGCTCCACCCGGCGATAATCCGGGTAAGCCGTCAGCGACAGCCCGCCATGGCGCACAAACCCTAGCGCCCAGGCCCAATCCGCCTGTGTGAGGTCGCGATACGCCCAGGCGCCGCGCACTTCCGCCAGCAGTGCATCCGGCGTGAAACCGCCGCCCAGCGCCATGCTCACCAAGTGCTGTACGAGCACATCCAGCGGTTTGTAAGGCGATTCACGGGTTTCGATGCGTCGCTGCGCAATCGCATCCTGGGCGGCGGCGGCCTCCACCAACTCTAGACTGTGGGTGGGCACCAGCGTCACCCGCGACGGCCGCCCCGGCGCATGGCCGGAGCGCCCGGCGCGCTGCATCAGGCGCGCCACACCTTTCGCCGAGCCAATCTGCAAGACGCGCTCCACCGGCAGGAAGTCCACACCCAGATCCAGGCTGGAGGTGCACACCACGGCTTTTAGCTGACCGTCTTTCAGGGCCCGCTCCACCCAGTCGCGCGTCTCCCGCGAGAGTGAGCCATGATGCAAAGCAATCAACCCCGCCCAGTCCGGACGGGCTTCGAGCAACGCCTGATACCAAATCTCCGACTGCGCCCGCGTATTGGTAAACACCAGGCAACTGCTGCTGGCATCCACTTCGGCCACCACCTGCGGCAACATTTTTAAACCGATGTGCCCGGCCCAAGGAAAGCGCTCGGTGGCGGGCGGCAACAACGTATCCACGTGCAACTTTTTGGCTGTTTGCCCCTGCACATTGATCCCGCCGCCTTGTGGGACCAAAACCTCCAAGGCGTGGGATTGATTGCCCAGCGTCGCGGAAATCCCCCACACCATCAGCTCCGGATGCCAACGCCGCAGTCGCGCCAGCGCCAGCTGCAGTTGGACGCCACGTTTATTGCCGATCAGTTCATGCCATTCATCCACGATCACCATGCGCAGGTGCGCCAGGCTCGGCTCGCTGTCGGCCCGCGCCAGCATCAACGTAAGACTTTCCGGCGTGGTGACCAGCGCAGTGGGCTGGCGGCGGGTTTGGCGTGCGCGTTCGCTGCTGCTGGTGTCGCCGGTGCGCAGGCCGACGCTCCAGGGAATCTGCAAGGCCGCCAGCGGCGCTTCAAGGGCGCGTGCGGTGTCGGCGGCCAGCGCACGCATCGGCGTGATCCACAACACCGTCAGCGGCGCAGGCGGCGCTTTACGTTTATCGGTGGTGGGTGGGCGGGTGATGGCGAAGCGATTGAGGGCAGCAAACCACAGTGCATAGGTTTTACCCGCGCCAGTGCTGGCATGCAGCAAGCCTGACTGGCCCTGCTTGACCGCCGCCCACACGTCTTTCTGAAAGGCGAACGGTTTCCAGCCTTTGGCGGCAAACCAGTGTTTGGCGAAGTCGAAGGGTTTTGCCATGCGGAGTCTGACGCTCTGGAGGCTCTCTTCCAGAGACCCTCCAGGCGCCGCAAAGGTTTACTTCAAATTGCCGCTCAAGAACTGCTGCAGGCGCTCGCTCTTTGGATTGCCCAGCACATCGGCAGGCGCACCTTGCTCTTCCACCAGGCCTTTGTGCAGGAACAGCACCTGGCTCGACACCTTGCGCGCAAAGCTCATTTCGTGGGTGACCATGATCATGGTGCGGCCTTCCTCGGCCAGCCCCTGGATCACCTTCAACACCTCACCGACCAGCTCCGGGTCGAGGGCCGAGGTCGGTTCGTCGAACAGCATCACCTCCGGTTCCATGGCCAGGGCGCGGGCGATAGCCACCCGTTGCTGCTGGCCACCGGAGAGGAATGCCGGGTACTGATCGGCCACGCGTGCCGGCAAACCTACCTTGTCCAGGTAGCGACGGGCGCGGTCTTCGGCGTCTTTCTTGCTGCAACCCAGCACTCGGCGCGGGGCCATGGTGATGTTTTCCAGCACGTTCATGTGGCTCCACAGGTTGAAATGCTGGAACACCATCGCCAACCGTGTGCGCAGGCGTTGCAACTCGGCGTCGTCGGCCACGCGCATGCCGTGGCGGTCGCTGACCATGCGGATCTGCTGGCCGTCGAGGGTCATTGCGCCGTCGTTGGGGGTTTCCAGGAAGTTGATGCAGCGCAAAAAGGTGCTTTTGCCCGAGCCGCTGGCGCCGATCAGGCTGATCACGTCGCCGGTCTTGGCCTTGAGCGAGACACCTTTGAGCACTTCATTGTCGCCATAGCTTTTATGCAGGCCTTCAACGGTCAATTTGTACATGGGGCGTGCATCCTCAAGGCGAAAGTAGGTAGCCGCTGCGGTAGGCTTCAGTACCGGCGACATGGCTGATGACCATCCCGGCAGTGGCCATGCGGCGCAGCGAACGGGCGTAAAGTAGGCCGGCGTTTTTACAGTGCACGGGCGTTACGCGGTCGGTAATGGGGTCGATGATTTCGGCGATCAATTGCCCGGCTTCCAGGTATTCCCCCGGCAGGGCGCTGAACACCAGCAAACCGCCGACTGGCGTGGTCACAGGTTCCACGCCTGCCAACGGGGTGGCCGGGTAGGGCAGCTCGGGCTGTGGCGCGACGTCGCCGGCAATCGCGCCGAAGTGGATCAGGTAGTCGATGATCGCCTGGCAGTCGAGGCTGGCGAGGCCGTGATTGACGTCGCCCTGGCCACGCAGTTCGACGGTCACCGAAAAGCTGCCCAGGGGAATCGGGAAGCGCTCGCCGAAGCGTTGTTGCAACTGCCACCACACCAGGGTGAAACACTCATCGAAGGACTGCCCGCCGGAATCGGTGGCGAGCAAGTTGGCTTCCGAGCCGATATAGCGCGCCAGCGGCTCCACCTGTGGCCACGCCTGGGGCGTGGTGTACAGGTGCGCCACGGCTTCGAAGTCGCAATGCAGGTCCAGCACCATGTCGGCGTCGCAGGCCAGGCGTTGCAGTACCAGGCGCTGGGATTGCAACTGGGTGTCGGCGGTTTGCGCGGCCAAGGCCGTGGCCAAGGCGGCGCGAATCAGACGCGCGTTGTGCTGGGGATCATTGCCCAGCAAATATTCGACTTGGTCACCGACTTGCTCACTGAGGTCGACAAACAGGCGATTGAAGTTCTGCCCGCTTTCGAGCTCGTAGCGGCCCAGCGCAATGTCCATCAACACCTGCTCCAGGCCCACCGGGTTGGCAATGGGCACCAACACGATTTCGCTCAGCAGCCTTCCGGCCGCCGCCAACTCAGCCAGGCGCACCTTGAGGTGCCAGGCCACCAGCATGCCCGGCAGTTCGTCGGCATGCAGCGATGACTGGATGTAGATCTTGCCTTCAGCCTGTTCCGGGCCGAAGTGGAAACTGTGAATCTGCCGCGCCGTGCCGGGCACCGGCGCGATCAGCTCATGTACCTGATGACGCATAACGACTCCTTAGTGGCTCGGCCCGAGAAAGGCCAGCCAACGGCGCTCCGCCAGACGAAACAGCCCCACCAGGGCAAAGGTCACAGTCAGGTAGATCAGCGCAGCGATGCCGAATGATTGAAAGGTCATGTAGGTAGCCGAGTTGGCATCCCGCGCTACCTTGAGAATGTCCGGCACCGTCGCGGTAAACGCCACGGTGGTCGAGTGCAGCATCAGGATCACTTCATTGCTGTAGTACGGCAACGAGCGGCGTAGGGCCGACGGCATGATCACATAGGCGTACAGCTTCCAGCCGCTTAAGCCGTAGGCCTTGGCCGCCTCGACTTCACCGTGGGCCATGCTGCGGATCGAGCCGGCGAAAATCTCGGTGGTGTAGGCGCAGGTGTTCAGGGCGAAGGCGAGGATGGTGCAGTTCATCGCATCACGAAAGAACGTATCCAGCACCGGTTGCGCACGCACGGCCGCAATGCTGTAGATCCCGGTGTAGCAGATCAGCAGTTGGATATACAGCGGCGTACCCCGAAACAGGTAGGTGTAAAACTGCACCGGCCAGCGTATGTAGCGCTTGCGCGAAACGCGGGCGATGGACAGCGGGATCGACACCAGAAAACCAATCACCAGCGAGGCGCTGAGCAGCCACAGGGTCATCGCCAGCCCGGTGATGTTTTGGCCGTCGCTATAAAGGAAGGGGCGCCAGTATTGCTGCACAAGTTCGATCATCGCACGGCCTCCCGGGACCCAGCGGAGTAGCGACGTTCAAGCCGACGCAGGACGAAGTTGGAGGCGCTGGTGATCAGCAGGTAGATAAACGCTGCGATGACCAGGAAATAGAACAGTTGATAGGTGCTCTTGCCGGCATCCTGAGCCGCCTTGACCAGGTCCGCGAGACCGATGATCGACACCAGCGCCGTGGCCTTGAGCATCACCATCCAGTTATTGCCGATGCCCGGCAGGGCAAAGCGCATCATCTGCGGGAAGGTCACGTAGCGAAACCGTTGCCCGCGCTTGAGCCCGTAGGCGGTCGCCGCTTCCAACTGGCCACGCGGCACCGCGAGGATCGCGCCGCGAAAGGTCTCGGTGAAGTAGGCACCGTAAATGAAGCCCAGGGTGATGACCCCGGCGCTGAATGGGTCGATCTCGATGTAGTCCCATTCCATAAAGTCGGTAAAACCGGTCAACCAGATTTGCAGGCTGTAGAAAATCAGCAACATCAGCACCAGGTCGGGCACGCCGCGAATCAAGGTGGTGTAGAGCTGGGCGGGGATGCGGATCAGGCTGACGCTGGACAGTTTCGCGCTGGCGCCGATCAGGCCCAGCAGGACGCTGACGGCCAGGGAGGCGACCGACAGTTTCACGGTCATCCACGTACCTTGCAGCAACAGCGGGCCGAACCCCTTCAAACTGAAGGCACTCAGCCCCAGGGTTTGCAAAAGATCTTCAAACATGAATTCAGGACCTATGGCGATAAAAAAGCGCCCACCTGAAACAGGTGGGCGCCAGGGTGTTATTTACCGCTGTACAGGTTCAGATCGCCGAAGTGTTTCTTCTGGATAGTGGCGTAGGTGCCATCATCGTGTAACGCTTTGATACCTTTATCGAGTAAGGCCTTGAGGTCTTTGTTACCTTGTTTGATACCGACCGCCGTTTTGGACGGCAGCAATGGGTCGTCGATGGCCTTGCTGACTTCGTAGTCAGCGCCTGCCGGCGACTTCAAAAAGCCCAGTTCGGCTTGCAGCATGTCCTGCACCGAAGCGTCGAGACGGCCGGACGTCAGATCGGCATACACCTGATCCTGGTTGGCGTAGGCCTTGGTGGTCACACCGGCCTTGTCCAGTACCGCCTTGGCGTAGGCTTCCTGAATAGTGCCTTGCTCGTAGCCTACCGATTTGCCCTTGAGGGACTCAGGCGTGGAGTAGTTCGCGCCTTTTTTGAACACCAGGGAAGTTGGGCCGGAGAACAGCTCGCTGGAGAAGTCGATCGCCTTTTCACGGGCTTCGGTCACTGTCATCGAGGAAATCACGCCGTCGAACTTGTTGGCGTTGAGGCCTGGAATCATGCCGTCGAAGTCACTTTCAACCCACTTGCACTTAACCTTCAGCTCGGCGCAGATCGCATTGCCCAGGTCGATATCGAAGCCCACCAGGCTGCCATCGGCGGCCTTGGATTCGAACGGCGCGTAGGAAGGATCGACACCAAAACGCAATTCCTTGTATTCCTTGGCTGTCGCAACACCAGCAGCCATGCACAGAGCCAGTGCAGAAAGGGTCAGCAATGCTTTTTTCATTATGTAATCCCTGGAAACCAAGATAAGCGCTTGTGGCGCGTTTAGGACTGTTACTGAACGGTGTCAGACGGATCACAAGTAGCAATTTCTGCACCATAGTTCCGAATTTAGTTCCGAATGAGCTTTTTAAAAGGTGGGATGAGGGAGATCTGAGTGTAGGAGATGCCCGAAAATGGGCGTTGATTTTTCAGTGCACCATTTTGGATCTGACGCAGCTCAAAATGTGGGAGCTGGCTTGCCTGCGATGGTGGTGGGTCAGGCCCAATCTATTTACCTGACCCACCGCCATCGCGGGCAAGCCCGGCTCCCACATGGTTTTGCATGGTTTGTAAGTGACCAGTCAGGCCAATAGATCTTGCAAAGTTCCTAGGTTGTCAGCGTCATCCACCGCCTTATCCTGCCTCCACCGCAACATCCTGGGAAACCGCACCGCAATTCCGCTCTTATGCCGCTTGGACAGGGCAATCCCTTCAAACCCCAGTTCAAACACCATGCTCGGCGTCACGCTGCTGACCGGGCCGAATTTCTCTACCGTGGTTTTGCGCACGATAGCGTCAACCTTGCGCATTTCCTCGTCGGTCAGCCCTGAATAGGCCTTGGCGAACGGCACTAACGTGCGCTCCGTGCCTGGCGGGCCGTCCCACACCGCAAAGGTGTAGTCGCTATATAAGCTGGCGCGGCGACCATGGCCGCGCTGGGCGTAGATCAACACCGCATCGACGCTGAACGGCTCGACTTTCCATTTCCACCACACGCCCATGTCCTTGGTGCGGCCCACGCCGTACAGGCCATCCTTGGCCTTGAGCATCATGCCTTCCACGCCGAGGCGGCGAGAGTCTTCACGTTGCTGGGCCAGGTCGGCCCAACTCGTGCCCGTCAGCAACGGTGATGGCAGCAGCACCGGCTGCTTGCACTGAGCAATCACCTGCTCAAGCTGGGCGCGGCGCTCGGCCTGGGTGCGGTTGCGCCAGTCGGCGCCCTGATGTTCCAACAGGTCGTAGGCCAGGACGGCGACGGGCGCGTCCTCGAGGATTTTTTTGCTCAGGGTCTTACGGCCAATCCGCTGCTGTAGCAGGGCGAAGGGTTGCACCGACGCCTTCCACACCACGATTTCGCCGTCGATGACTGTGCCGTCCGGCAAGCCGCTGACCAGGCTGTGCAGTTCCGGGAAACGTTCAGTAACCAGCTCTTCACCCCGGGACCAAACCCACAGCCGGCCCTCACGCTTGACCAGTTGCGCGCGAATGCCATCCCACTTCCATTCCACCTGCCAGTCGGCGGGCGAACCGAGCAGGGCGTCGAATTGCTCCACCGGTTGCGACAGGCCATGGGCGAGAAAAAACGGATAAGGCTGCCCGCCGCGTTGCGCATGCTCGTCGGACGATTCGGCGGCGATCAGCTTGAGGTAGCCCTCTGCCGTAGGACAATTGGACAAGTCGGTGTAGCCCACCAGCCGCTGGGCAACGCGTTTACTGTCCAGGTCAGCCATGGCCGCGAGGGCGCGGGTCACCAGCAGTTTGGACACGCCCACGCGAAAGCTGCCGGTGATCAACTTGATGCACACCATCAGGCTCGGCTGATCCAATTGTGCCCATAACGCGGGTAGGCGCTCGGCCAATTCCAGCGGCGGCAAACCACGCAGGGGCAGGAGTTTTTCTTCCAGCCACACCGCCAGGCCGTCTTGCGAGGTGTAAGTGGATTCCGGCAGCAGCAAGGAAATGGTTTCGGCCAGGTCACCCACCGACTGGTAGCTCTCTTCGAACAACCACGGTTTGATGCCCGATGCTTCGGTGGCCATCTCCCGAAGCAGGCGCGTGGGCACCAGTTGCCGAGGCCGCCCGCCGGACAGAAAGTACACCGCCCATGCGGCATCCTCAGGCGGGGCTTGGCGAAAGTAGGCTTGCAGCGCCGCGAGCTTGGCATTGCTGGACGTGGTGGCGTCGAGGTTGGCATACAACTCGGCGAAGGCTTTCATGCCGTGGCCTCTTCTTCGTCATCGCCGTATTCGGTGCTGAAGCCCTGGGCATCCAGGCCTTTTTCCCGCAGGTGGCGCACCAATACGCCGACAGACCCGTGGGTGACCATCACCCGTTCGGCGCCGGTGTGTTCGATGGCCCACAGTAGCCCCGGCCAGTCGGCGTGGTCCGATAGCACAAAGCCGCGGTCCACACCGCGCCGCCGCCGTGTGCCGCGCAGGCGCATCCAGCCACTGGCGAAGGCGTCGCTGTAGTCGCCGAAGCGCTTGATCCAACTGCTTCCGCCCGCGGACGGCGGGGCGATGATCAGCGCTTGGCGCAGTAACGGGTCGGTCTTTTTGAAGTCGCCGGCGTAGAGAGTTTCGGGGATATACACCCCGGCCTCGCGGTACACACGGTTCAAGGGTTCGACCGCGCCATGGCTGAGGATCGGGCCGATGCTGGCGTCGATACCATGCAGGATGCGCTGGGCTTTGCCGAACGAATAACAGAACAACACGCTGGCCTTGCCGGCGGCACTATTGGCCTGCCACCAGTCATTGATCCCGGCGAAGATCTGCGCTTGGGGCTGCCAGCGGTAGATCGGCAGGCCAAAGGTGGATTCGGTGATAAAGGTGTGGCAACGCACGGGTTCGAACGGCGCGCAGGTGCCGTCGGGTTCGACCTTGTAGTCGCCGGAAGCGACCCAGACTTCGCCCTGATATTCCAGGCGCACCTGGGCTGAGCCCAGTACATGCCCGGCAGGGTGAAAACTCAGGGTCACGCCGTGGTGCACGAGTTTTTCGCCATAGGCCAGGGTTTGCAGGTTGATGTCCTGGCCCAGGCGCGAGCGCAGGATGCCTTCGCCGGGCGCGGCGGCCAGGTAATGCTGGTTGCCGGTGCGGGCGTGGTCGCCGTGGGCGTGGGTAATGACTGAGCGTTCCACCGGGCGCCAGGGGTCGATGTAAAAATCTCCCGCGGGGCAGTAGAGGCCTTCGGGCCGGGCAATGACAAGGTCCATGGGCGTGCCGGGGCAATGGGCTTATCAAATAGGAGGAGAGGCGCAGCGCAGAAGTTCTATCGGAATGCATGCAGTGGGATCGTTCCCACGCAGAGCGTGGGAATGCAGCCCTGGACGCTCTGCGTCCGCTTTTTTATGGCGTGACGCGGAGCGTCACAGGAGGCATTGCCACGCAGAGCGTGGGAACGATCATTACTTGCCGGGAGTGAGGGTCAACCGAGTCTTCCCATACACCTTCTCAAAGTTCTGCGGCTGCATCGGGAAGCTCAGGTATTGCGCCTTGAGCGACGCATCGATGCCGTTCGCATAGTTCGGGCTGGCCGGGTTGCCGGATTGGCCGATGCCGCCCTGGCCTATCATCGGTTCCACCTGGCCGAAGTCGACAATCATGCGCAGCGCCGGCACCTGGGTGGTGTTGAAGTCCTGGCCCCAACTGTACGGCGCCGGGTTCAAGGTGTTGTGGTCGCCGCCACTGGCCAGCGGGCCGCGAATCACCTGGCCGTTGGTGTTTTTCCAGGTGGTGCTGTGCAGTTTGCCCCACTGCCAGGCCTTGTGGTCGCCACCTAACTGACTGCCGCCAGCTGTGATTGCGGCAGCCAGGCTGCGGGCCAGGATCGCCGGTTTGTCTTCTTTCTGCGCGGTGCGCGCGTCGTCCCAGAACGGGCTGTCTTCGCGGCCCAGCAGGTGGTCGGCGTTGGCGGAGTAGGACAGGTTGGCGTTGCTGATAAAGGCTTTCCAGCTGGCGCTGTTTTCCGGGCCGAGTTCGTCGAGGAAGATCTGCTTCGTGCTTTCCTGTAGGAACACCTCGTAGATCGCCGCGTCGGCGGAAGTCGGCGCCAGGCGCCCATCAAACGCCATCAGGCGGTTCAGCGCCTCGCGGGCCTTGGTCGCGTCGGCCGCCGGCAGTGCATCAATCGCCTGTTTCAACGGCTGAGCCATACCCGGCGCCTGGAACATAGTCTTGAGCTTGGCGGCGAACGTGGTGGTCTGGTCGTATTGCATGGCGATCATGCTGCGGCTGTCATGCTTGCCGGCATTGGCCAGTTGCGCCAGGCGCTCGCTGCGCTCCGGCGCATCCCAGGAGTTGGACAACTGCATGCCATAGCCGCGCGGCGCGGTGCGCTGGTTGGCGGTGCCGATCCAGCCTTGGGCCGGGTCCTGATCATACGGGTGCAGCATCGCGTCGGCGTAACCGTCCCAGTCAAAGCGTGTGTCCCAGCCCGGCGAGGGCAGCAGGCCTTCGCCTTCGCGGCGGTTGGGGAAGCGGCCGGTGACTTGCCAGCCGATGTTGCTGGCGTCGGCGAAGATCATGTTCAGGGCAATCGCGCGGATTTCCCGGGTTGCGTCCGAGGCCTTGCCGGCGTTTTGCGCACGGGACAGGTCGAAGAACGCATCCAGGCTCTTGTCGTCTTTGAAATCGGCGGTTTGCAGGGCCAGGCCGAAACCGGTGTTCAGGGCCTGGCTGCTGTTGAGCAGGGCGCCGTGGCGGGTTTCGTATACCACTTCGCGCAGTGGCCGCTGGCCCTTGGCGAAGAAGGTTTCGTTACGCACGGTGGCCGGTAGCCATTTGCCGTTGTTCTCGTAGTACAACGCGCTGCCTTGGCGTTTGACCTTTTCCAGGAACAGGTCCTGGGTGTCGCCTTTGACCGCACTCATGCTCCACGCCACTTTGCCGTTGAAGCCGGACAACAGGGTCGGCAGGCCGGCAATCGAGGCGCCGACCGCTTGGTATTTCGGTGCGCGAATCTGCACGTAGCTCCACGGCGACGGCGCTTGCGGCTGGGCGGCAAGGTCGCTGGCCAGCAGGCTTTTGCCGCTGCGGCTGCGTTGTGGGCCGATCGCCCAGTTACTCGAGGTCGTCACCGCCAGTGCATTGAGGCTGTTGAGTTGCTGGCCGACGGCGTCCAACCCGGCGAGGCCGGTGATCTGCCCCAGGTTCACGCCCTTGAGCTTGTCGGTTTCGGCCAGTGGGATCGGCTCATCCGGCGCGCTAGGGGTGAGCCAGGCGAGCTTGTCGACTCCGACTTTCTGCGCCAGCACCAGCGACGAGAGTTCTTCCTGCAGGTTGCTCGACTCGCTGAAATTCAGCAGGCAGAACAACAGCGCCGAATCTTCCGGCTTCCAGTACTCAGGCTTGTAGCCGGTCTGGGCCAGGTCCGGCGGCAGCTTGTCGCGGTAGCGGAACAGGTAGGCGTTGACGCCACGGGCATACACTTCAAAGAAGCGCTTGAGGCGCGGCGACGAGGCGTTATACAGCTCGCCGGCGCTTTTTTTCAGGTTGACCGCGCGCATGAAGCGGTCGACGTCCAGCACTTGCGGCCCGGACATTTCCGCCAGACGGCCCTGGGCCAAGAGGCGCAAGGTGACCATCTGCGTGATGCGGTCGCTGGCGTGTACATAACCGAGGCTGAACAGCGCGTCATGGAAGGTGTTGCTTTCGATCAGCGGCATGCCCTGGGCATTGCGGCGTACCGATACATTCTGGGCCAGGCCTTTGATCGGCTGCACGCCGGCAACGGGCGGCAGGGTGTCCTGGGTGCTCTGGAGCTGGCAACCGGCCAGGCTTAATGCACTGGCCACTGCCGCGGCAACGCCGAACCGGGGAAGAAAATGTGAGAGGGCTGGCGAGGCCATGGCAAAGCTCCTGCGGGGGGTAGCGTCATTAAAGGCGCTACGTTAGTGAGCGCGGCGAAACGACGCAAGCAGGAGTTTTGGGTTAAGCGTGAGAACTTAAGTCTTGCGCAAATCAATGTGGGAGCGGCGCTCCCACATTTGGATCTTCAGCGCGGCTTATGCCCCGTGGCACTTCTTGAATTTCTTTTCACTGCCGCACGGGCAAGGATCGTTGCGGCCAACGTCCTTCAACGCATTGCGCACCGGCTCTTGGTGAGCGTGGCCGCAGTTCGGGCCGTGGACATGGCCGTGGTCGTGATCATGATGATCGTGATCGTGGTTGCAGTCAGGACCATGGACATGGGGTTGCTGAGTCATCGATGTCGCTCCGGAATAAAATCGCCGGGGATTATCTCGCCATTGTGGGCCACCTGCACGTCATTACCGATGAATAATCCGGTTTTCAGCTCGCCCTCCAGGCGATAGGGCACGGGCTTGCTCGGATTCTTCAGCATCTGCACTACATCGCGTATCTGCGGCCAAAGGTTGGTGCGCACCGTCACCCTGAAAAAAGCGTGGCCGCGCGGTGGCACGGTCAGCCATTCGTTGGACTCGCCTTCGGTCAGCACAAAATCGTCCAGGCTGACCTTGTAGATCAGGCCGCGCACTGTGAGGTCGGCGTCGTCGCGGTTGTCGACGCGAAAGTACAGCTTGAATTTCTGCTCCAGTAACTTGGCCCGCACCACTTCGACTTTCACCAGCGATACATGGGGCGCGGGCGCATCGTCTGCGAACCACGAGGCGCAACCGCTCAGGCCCAGGGTTAACGCCAGCATCAAGCTGTAAATCCGAAGCATGGCGTGAGTCCTGTGGTGGTTAGAGGTAGCTGGAGCAGCACTTCTTGAATTTCTGCCCACTGCCACACAAACATACATCATTGCGCCCGGCCTTCACCTCCACCGTCGGGTCGATGAAGTACCAGCGCCCCTCATTCTGTACGAAAGACGACTGCTCACGGTGGCTGTGTTCGCCGGTGCTGTCGTGCCAGCGCGCGGTAAAGGTCACAAAGGCATGCTCCGGCTGGCCGCCAAACACCTCGGAGCTTTCCACTTCAAGGCCGAGCCAGGTGCTCTGGGCACTCCAGGTGCCGATGGCGACGCGGTCCAGGCCGGCTTGTTGCGCGGGCAACGTGGTGGCGACCAGATAGTCCACCAGCCCCAGCACATAGGCACTGTAGCGCGAGCGCATCAGCGCGGTGGCGCAGGGCGCCGGGTGGCCGGCGTGATAATGGCCGCAGCAGGCCTCCAGCAGATTGCCGCTGCCACAGGGGCAAATGGATGTACTCATGGTTACCACCAATACTTTCCGAAGTTTTCCGGGTTGGCCCAAAAGCGGGCGTTGAGCCAGTCCGGCACCTGTTTATAGTCAAGCAGATCATAGGTAAACAGCGTCAGAACCTGATCATCGCGCTGGAACCGTTCGCCGGCCTGCAGGGCCAGGGAGAAGAAGTCGGTGTCCTTCCAGCCGCAGGCGCCCAGATCGGCCAGCACCGCAATGCGGCTGGCATTGAGGTTGCGAATGCCGCCGAGCAAGGTCAGGCCTTGCGGTTTTGACAGGTGCTCCAGGCAATCGACCACCAGCGCCAAGTCAAAACGCTGCGCCGCCAGCTCTGCCGGCAATGGCCCGGGCGCAGCGATGGCGACAACGGTGCCCGGGTGCTCGGCTTGAAACGCCTCCAGCGCCGGAAACTGGCTGGCGCCCAACAGCAAAAGGCGTTTGGGCTGGTGCAGATCCAGCAAAGCGGCCAGCGCTTGCTGTGGCGTACGGGAAGAAATACCAGCGATCATCAGAGATCCTCACATCAGGACCCTAGAGACTAGCGCGGCTGAGCCTGCGGGCCTAGAGCGGGCGGCAGCGAAAAGTCCTGCGTGAACGGCCAACCTCAATAAATACGGGGGTGCGGCGCAGTGGCGCAGATGAAAAGAGCCGTCTTTACTCCACCTGTCGGCCCTCGCCGACCCCCTCAGGAGAAATCAAATGAGCATCATGCGGACAGCTCTACCCTTGGTTCTGCTAACCGGAGTATTGACAGGTTGCGCAGGTTTGCAAAAAACCGATTGGCCCACCTGTGCCGCAGTCGGTGGTGTGACGGGCGCTGCGATTGGCGCCACTGAAAGTTCGGCGTACGCCGGCGCTGGCGCGCTGCTGATCGGCGGCATGGCTGGCGCCTATTGCTGGGTGCACGGCGATGGCGACGAAGATGGCGATGGCGTACCGGACAGCCGTGACAAGTGCCCGGGCACACCGAAAGGCATGCAGGTGGATGTGAACGGTTGCCCTCCGGTGCCGGTGGCGGCCGTGGTTGAGGAGGTGGTGGTAGTCAAGGAAGAAACCATCGTGATCCGCGATGTGCACTTCCAGTTCGACTCGGCCAAGCTCACGGCGGCGGACAAAACCAAGCTCGACACCATCGCCACGCGCCTGAAACAGGAAGCTCCGAGTGCGCAGCTGCGGGTCAGTGGGCACACCGACAGCGTCGGCAAAGACGCCTATAACCAGAAACTCTCGGAAAAACGCGCGCACTCGGTGACGGATTACCTGGTTAGCGCGGGCGTGCCGCGCAGCAACTTTGTATCGGTGGTCGGTGCGGGCGAAAGCCAGCCGGTGGCCGATAACAACGCCGCTGACGGGCGCGCGTTGAACCGCCGTGTGGAAATCAAAATCAGCCGCTGACGGCCTTTGCCCCTGGGGGAGCCGCAGGGGCATTGCTGGCGATCCTCGTCGAAACCGCAGGCAAACCAGCCCTTTATCAAGTTTTTTCAACCTTCACTGGCAAATCGCCTGCAGAAGTCGGTACTGTGCGCCCAAAGAATAATAGGCAGGGGCATGCGGGATGAAGGTGTTTTGGGGGTTGGGAAAGTTTCTGACGTTGCTGTTCTGGGTCGTGGTAGTGGTCAATCTGTTCCGGCCGCTCGCCAATCCGTTCCACCTGTTGGTCAGCCTGGCCGGCAGTCTGTTGTTCCTGACCCATCTGTTGGAACTGCTGTTGTTCAACAGCAGCTTGAAACACCGTGCCCACCCTTGGCGTGACCGCTTGCAGATTCTGCTGGTGGGGATGTTCCATGTGCGGGGCCTGTCGGCGCCTGCCGCAATTGATGAAACGAACAAGGAGGCCAATCATGCGTAAGGTTTTTCTGTTGGCCCTGTTGGTCAGCCCCATTGCCCTGGCCCAGAGCGTCAGTGTCGAAACCAACTCGCTGATGCGCCTGCCCAGCAGTACCAGCGTGTTGCAGCTCGAACGCCTGGATGTGGCGGACTACGGCACGTTGCTGGTGCCGGCCACCATCAGCCAAGTCACGGTGGATGAGCTGCATTTGGGGCGTGAGGCGCGTATCGCCATCGCCCCCGGCAATACCGCGCTGCAATTGCAGGTGCGCAATGCGCAGCTGGAACATGGCAGCCAGATCACCTCGCGCGGCGCTCCCGGGACCCACGAACGGCCGGCCAAGGCCGGGCGTGATTTGGTCTTGCGCATCAATGCCCTTAGCGCCGAAGAGCTGTCGGTGGATGCCCGTGGCGGCGCCGGTGCCCAAGGTTATGCGGGCCTGGATGGCGCCAACGGCGTGGACCCGGGTTGCACCTGGGGTTCGGCCGGGCGCGGCGCCAATGGCGATAACGGTGGCGATGGCCTGCCAGGCGCGGCGGGCGCGACCGTGCGTGTCGAGCTGCCGCAGAGCTTCCCGGCGGAGCAGATCAAAGTCTGGGTGGATGGCGGGGCCGGCGGTTTGGCCGGCACGGCGGGTAAGCCGGGTAAAGGTGGGCAATCCAAAGGCTGCGTGGTGTATCGCGCCGATGGTGGCGACAAGGGCCGACCTGGCTTGGAAGGGCAACCGGGGCCGGCAGGGCCTGCGGGGGCTGTGACTATTCAGCGGCTCTGAGTCGCCTGGTCTGACACCATCGCGGGCAAGCCCGACTCCCACATTGAAATGCGATTACCTGTGGGAGCCGGGCTTGCCCGCAATGGCGGAATAAAGATCGCCTCAGAACATCGGCCGAGCCGAAGCAATCGCCACCACCACCAACCCAACAATCAGATTAATCCCCACCAACTTGCGAATCTGCCCCAGCGCAGCCGCACCTGTCGGCCAATCCTCAGCCGCCACCGCCTTGCGCAGTTCCGGGAACTTCAACGCCTGGATACGGATAAACAGCGCCGTCATCACCAGATACAAGCCCATCATCACTTGCACATAGCGCGGCGCGGTCTCAAACCCGCTGAAGCGCAGTTGCAGCAGGCCGATGCCGCTGATCGGCAAAACCGCCACCGCGACCCAGACCCACACGAAAAAACGTTGAAACACATTCGCCCACAGCTTGAGCCGGGCAGGGCCCTCAAGTGCCGCCATGGCGGCGGGGCGCAGGATCATCCAGGCGAAAAACATACCGCCGACCCAAACCAGGGCGGCCAATACATGCAGGGTGTAAGCGAGGCTAAACGCGGTCATTGTGGTACTCCGTTCTGCGCGGGATTAATTAGCGGGGTATGATAGCGGCCGATCCGAACCACTGAAAATTTATCCAGCGTTTTTTGCGCCCGACTATCCATGATCAGCACTGAACTTAAAACCACGATCCAGGGCGCCTATTCGCGTTTTCTCGAAGCCAAGAGCTTGAAACCGCGCTACGGCCAACGCCTGATGATCGCCGAAGTCGCCAAAGTCCTCGGGGATATCGACACCGACGACGAAGGTCGGCGCAGTGGCGACCCCGCGATCGTGGCCGTCGAGGCCGGCACCGGCACCGGCAAGACCGTGGCCTACAGCTTGGCCGCGATCCCGACTGCCAAGGCCGCCGGCAAGCGCCTGGTGATCGCCACCGCCACCGTCGCCCTGCAAGAGCAGATTGTCTACAAAGACCTGCCTGACCTGATGCGCAACAGCGGCTTGAATTTCACCTTCGCCCTGGCCAAGGGGCGTGGCCGCTACATGTGCCTGTCCAAGCTCGATGTATTGCTGCAGGAAGGTCACGCGCAAACCGCCACGGCGTCGCTGTTCGAAGAAGAAGGCTTCAAGATCGAGGTTGATGAAGTCAGCCAGAAGCTGTTTACCAGCATGATCGAAAAGCTGGCCGGCAATAAATGGGACGGCGACCGCGACAGTTGGCCCACCGCCCTGGAAGATGCCGACTGGGCACGCCTGACCACCGACCACAGCCAGTGCACCAACCGCCATTGCCCCAACTTCGGCCAGTGCGCCTTCTACAAGGCCCGCGAAGGCATGGGCAAGGTCGACGTGATCGTCACCAACCACGACATGGTCCTGGCTGACCTGGCCCTGGGCGGCGGCGCCGTGCTGCCGGACCCGCGCGACACCCTTTACGTATTCGACGAAGGCCATCACCTGCCCGACAAGGCTATCGGCCACTTCGCCCACTACACGCGCTTGCGCTCCACTGCCGACTGGCTGGAAACCACCGCCAAGAACCTCACCAAGTTGCTGGCCCAGCACCCGCTGCCCGGCGACCTGGGCAAGCTGATCGAGCAGGTGCCGGAGCTGGCGCGCGAGATCAAGACCCAGCAGCAGTTCATGTTCAGCGCCTGCGAACAGGTCGCCGACTTCAAGCCCGGCGAAGACGTGGAGGGCCGCGAGCGGCCGCGTCACCGCTTTGTCGGCGGGTTGATCCCCGAGCACATGCGTGAAATGGGCATCGAGCTCAAGAAGGGCTTTTCGCGCCTGACCGACCTGTTCACCCGCCTGACCGACTTGCTCAAGGAAGGCATGGACGGCGAGGTCAACATCGGCATCGCCAGCAACCAGGCTGAAGAATGGTATCCGCTGTTCGGTAGCCTGTTGTCGCGTTCCCAGGGCAACTGGGAGTTGTGGACCGCCTTCACCGTCGAGGACCCGGAAGACAACCCGCCAATGGCGCGTTGGCTGACCTTGTCAGAAAGCGGCGCGCTGTTTGATATCGAGGTTAACGCCAGCCCGATCCTTGCCGCCGAAATGTTGCGCCGCAACTTGTGGAACGTGGCCTACGGTTGCCTGGTGACCTCGGCCACGCTGACGGCCCTGGGCACCTTCGACCGCTTCCGCATGCGTGCCGGCCTGCCGAAAAAAGCCGTCACCGCCGTGGTGCCGAGCCCGTTCCACCACGCCGATGCGGGTGTGCTGCGGGTGCCGGACCTCAAGGCCGACCCACGGGACGCGCCGGCGCACACGGCGGCGATCATCCGCGACCTGCCGGCGTTGGTTGAAGGCTCGCGGGGCACCCTGGTGCTGTTCTCCTCGCGCAAACAGATGCAGGACGTGTTCGACGGCCTCGACCGCGACTGGCGCAAGCAAGTGTTTATCCAGGGCAACCTGTCCAAGCAGGAAACCCTGAACAAGCACAAGGCGCGCGTCGATGGTGGCGATTCCAGCGTGCTGTTCGGCCTGGCCAGTTTCGCCGAAGGCGTGGACTTGCCCGGTGCCTACTGTGAGCACGTGGTGATCGCCAAGATCCCGTTCTCGGTGCCGGATGATCCGGTCGAGGCGGCTTTGGCCGAATGGATCGAAGCCCGTGGCGGTAACCCGTTCATGGAGATCTCGGTGCCGGATGCTTCCTTGAAGCTGGTTCAGGCCTGCGGGCGCTTGCTGCGTACCGAGGAAGACCGGGGCACCATCACCCTGCTCGACCGCCGTTTGGTCACGCAGCGCTATGGCAAAGCCATCCTCAATGCTTTGCCGCCGTTCAGGCGCGAAATTTCTTAAGCCGCCGTGGGCGAATTCGCCCACTTCGTGGTCTATCTCACTGCTATCGATGTATGTCATCAGGCCAGTCACCGGCCGTTTGGGAGAACCTTGTTCGTATGATTCGCACGCTGCCCGCTCTTTTTGCCTTGTTGTTCGCTGCGCCCCTGATGGCCGCGCCTGCCGGGCAACAAACGCTGTTCAATTTCGTCCGGCCTGCCGATGTGGTCAAGGTGGCGACCCTGGACGCCAGCCTGCCGCAATACAACGCCGAACAAACTGCTGAAGGTGAAGTGCTGCGCCGCATCACCTTCAACCCGGCGGCTGAGCCGAGCCTGGTGCTCAGCCCGCAGACCGGCGTGTGGGACTGGTCGCAGTCCGGCGCCATGAGCCTGCGTATCCAGAGCGCGATGGACTGGGCGCTGACCCTCTACGTCAAAGTGCAAAGCACCGACGGTAAAACCTTGGTCAGCCGCATCGACCTGCCAGCCGGGCCAGCGCAGACCCTGCTGATACCGCTGCAAGCCAACACCCCGCTGAGCCAAGGCATGAAAGCCGGCCCGCCGATGCCGATCACCGTGGACGGCCAGCGTGTATTGCTGGCGGGCAGCGCCGGGGAAATCGACCGCAGCCAGGTGGCGTCGGTCACCCTGTCGATGGTCAAGCCCAACGCCGCGCAAAGCATCCTGTTGGAACGCTTCGGGGTTCAGGACAGCGAGCCGGTGCTGAAGGTGGCCTACAGCGAACTGGTGGATGCGTATGGCCAGTCCACCCGCGCGCGCTGGCCCGAAAAGGTCAGCAACGATGAACAACTCAAGGCCGCAGCAGCCAAAGAGCAGCTACAACTCAAGGGCTGGCTGGCTGAGCGCGACAAGTCTTCCCTGGACCAATACGGCGGCTGGAACAAAGGCCCGGCGTTTGAAGCCAGCGGTTTTTTCCGCACCGAGAAACGCGACGGTCGCTGGTTCTTGGTGACGCCGGAAGGCCATCCGTTCTACTCCTTGGGCGTCAACACCGTGGCGCCGGACAACAACCAGACCTATGTGGCTGGTCGCGAGTGGATGTTTGCCGCGCTGCCCAAGGCCGGCGAGCCGTTCGACACGTACTACGGCAGTGGTGATAACCGCGGCGGCAACGGCGCCGACCAAGGCCGGGGCTTCAATGTGGGGCGTTGGTACGATTTCTACGGCGCCAACCTGCAGCGTGCTTACGGCACCGACGGTTTTGATCAGAAGCGCTGGGTCACGCACACCCTAGACCGCCTGCAAGCCTGGGGTTTCAATACTGTGGGCAACTGGAGCGACGAGGATTTGGCCCGCGCCGACCGCGTGCCGTACACCTTGCCGCTGTCGATTGTCGGTGACTACGCCAGCATCAGCACCGGCACCGACTGGTGGGGCGGCATGCCCGACCCGTTCGACCCGCGTTTTGCCATGGCCACTGAACGTGCGGTGGCCATTGCTGCTCGCGATCACCGCGACGACCCGTGGCTGATCGGCTTCTTTGCCGACAACGAGCTGGCCTGGGCCGGTCCCGGCGACGATGCAAAATCCCGTTACGCCTTGGCCTACGGCACGCTGCGCATGACCACCGACGTACCGGCCAAGCGCGCATTCCTCAAGCAACTGCGCGACAAGTACCGCAATGAAGACGGCCTGTCGAAGGCTTGGGGCATTCACCTGGCGGGCTGGGAGCTGATGGAAGACCCAGGCTTCGAGCCGCCGATGCCAAACCCTGAGCATCCGGAGATCGAAGCTGACTTTAAATACTTCCAGAAGACCTTCGCCGATGCGTATTTCAAGACCATCTCCGATTCGCTGAAATGGCACGCGCCCAACCAGTTGCTGCTGGGCGGCCGTTATGCCGTGAGCACCCCGGAGGCCGTGGCGTCCTGCGCGCAGTATTGCGATGTGCTGAGCTTCAACATGTACACCCTCAAGCCGCAGGATGGTTATGACTTTGTCGCTCTGCGAGCCTTGGATAAGCCGGTGCTGATCACCGAGTTCAACTTCGGCTCGGCGGACCGTGGCCCGTTCTGGGGCGGCGTGACGCAGTTGGCCAAGGAAGAAGACCGTGGCGTGGCCTACAACAACTTCCTCAAGCAGGCCATGGCTGAGCCGTCGATTGTCGGTGTGCACTGGTTCCAGTACCTGGACCAACCGGTGACCGGGCGTCTGCTGGACGGTGAAAACGGCCACTTCGGTCTTGTCGGCATCACCGATGTGCCGTTCCAGGGCTTTGTCGACAGCGTGCGTAAAAGCAACCTGGCGGCGGTCGACCAGTTGGGTAAAGAGGCGCAAAAGGCCAAGGCCGCCAGCGCGGTTCGTGAGAGCGAAGGCGGCAGGTCGGGGAGTGCAGGCAAAGGCGCGGGGCAGGGCGCCGGGCACGCCGGCGGTCACTCTGGAAACGGCCATTGATTCATCGATGACGGGTTCACAAAACCCCTAATGACTGGAACAATGACGGCCACTTCTTACAGGGTTTTCCGAGGCGGGTCAGGTGCAGATTCAGGGTCATTACGAACTTCAGTTCGAAGCGGTACGTGAAGCGTTCGCCGCGTTGTTCGATGACCCGCAGGAGCGTGGTGCTGGGCTGTGTATCCAGATCGGCGGCGAAACCGTCGTCGACCTGTGGGCCGGCACCGCCGACAAAGACGGTGCTGAAGCCTGGCACAGCGACACCCTGGTCAACCTGTTCTCCTGCACCAAGACCTTCACCGCCGTCACCGCCCTGCAATTGGTGGCCGAGGGCAAGTTGAAACTCGATGCGCCCGTGGCTGACTATTGGCCCGAGTTTGCGGCGGCCGGTAAAGAAACCATCACGCTGCGCCAGCTGCTCTGCCATCAGGCCGGGCTGCCGGCGATCCGCGAGATGCTGCCGGCCCAAGCCTTGTACGACTGGCAGCTGATGGTCGACACCCTGGCGGCCGAAGCTCCGTGGTGGACGCCGGGCGAAGGGCATGGCTATGAGGCCATCACTTACGGCTGGCTGGTCGGTGAATTGCTGCGCCGTGCCGACGGGCGTGGGCCGGGTGAGTCGATCGTCGCGCGGGTTGCGCGGCCATTGGGCCTGGACTTCCACGTGGGTTTGGCGGATGAAGAGTTTTATCGTGTTGCCCATATAGCGCGCAGCAAAGGCAATATGGGCGATGAGGCCGCGCAACGATTACTGCAAGTAATGATGCGCGAACCTGCGGCCATGACTACGCGTGCATTTGCCAACCCACCGTCTATTCTGACCAGCACTAATAAGCCCGAATGGCGGCGCATGCAGCAGCCAGCGGCAAATGGTCACGGTAATGCGCGCAGCCTGGCGGGTTTTTATAGCGGATTGTTGGACGGTAGTTTGCTGGAAAGCGACATGCTCGAACAATTGACCCGCGAACACAGTGTCGGGCCGGATAAAACCTTATTGACCCAAACCCGTTTCGGTTTGGGTTGCATGTTGGATCAACCGCACTTGCCCAATGCCACGTTCGGCCTTGGCCCACGTGCGTTTGGCCATCCTGGGGCTGGGGGTTCGGTGGGGTTTGCCGACCCAGAACATGATGTAGCGTTCGGTTTCGTGACTAATACACTGGGGCCTTACGTACTTATGGACCCGCGTGCACAGAAGTTGGTCGGAATATTGGCCGGTTGTCTGTAAAGAGCTTGCTGTTTCACGTTTTTTTGTTACAAAGGCAACTATAAGAAGGCGCTGAACGAAATTTTGTAACTTTAATGTTCTGTAAGCGTCTGTTTAACGGGTCAACCAGACCCCCCGGTTTTTTCTCATTTTGTGGATATCTCATGTTATCGAACAAGTCCTTGGCACTGGCGCTGTGCCTCACTATTACTGGCTGCGCACAAACTCCACAAAATGATGCCGAAGGCGGGCATTGGTGGTCATTTGGATCTGACAAGGCTGCTACCAAGGACGCAGTAACCCAGACCGACGCCAAGCCGGATGCAAAACCAGCCGCTGGCGCCAAGCCTGCCGCGCCGGTGGCTGCTGCTGCTCCTGCGCCCGCTGCTGCCCCGGTAGCCAAGGCTGATGCCGACGGCTCTAGCTGGTGGCCGTTCTCTTCCAAAAGCGCCGACGAAAAGGCCGCCGATGCCAAGGCTGACCTGAAAGCCGACCTCAAGGCCGCCGACCCGGCGACGCCTGCAGTCGCCAAGACCGACAGCGAGCCACGCTGGTGGTGGCCGTTCGAGAGCAAGCCAAAGCCACTGGCCAAGGTCGACGTGACCAACGTGCCGATGCCCGACCCGAAAATCACCCAAGCCTGGCTGGATGACTATGAGCCGCGCTTGCGCGCTGCTATCAAGGACAGCAACCTGCAACTGGAACGTCGCGACAACGTACTGGTGGTGATTGCCCCGGTAGACGGTTCCTACAACCCGAAACGCCCGGCGATGCTGCTGCCGGTTACCCTGGGCCCGTTCACCCGTGTTGCCAAGGCTGTTGAAGCTGACCCAAAGACCGCCGTACTGGTCCTGGGCCACGTTGATGCCACCGGCGCCGCCCCGGCGAGCCAGGCCTTGACCAAAGAGCGCGCGCAATCGATCGCCTCGATTTTCAGCCTCAGCGGCCTCAAGCAAGACCGCCTGATGCTGCGCGGCATGGGTGACCTTATGCCGCGTGCTGCCAACGACAGCAATCAGGGGCGTGCGCTGAACCGTCGCATGGAAATCATGTTCACTCAGCGTACAACTATGTTGGCCCTGCTGAGCAAGTACAACTCGGGCAAGACACCGCCTGTAGCCGAAATGGTGGCTGTGCAGAATGTGCCTGCCCCGGCGCCTGCTGCAAAAGCTCCGGCGAAAAAGGCTCCAGCGAAGAAAGCCGCTGCCAAGCCCGCCGCTAAAAAAGCCCCGGCTAAGCCAGCTGCCAAGAAGCCAGCCCCAGCCAAAGCCAAGGCCGCGACACCGGCTGCCAACGACCAGGCGAAAAACTGATCTGCTGAACCATAAGGATAAAGCCGCATGACCCAGGCACTGGCCGATATGCGCCGTGACTACACACGCGATGGTTTGAGCGAGGCCCAGGCCCCGGGCGAGCCGTTTGCGTTGTTCCACCAGTGGTTTGGCGACGCGGTGAAAACCGAGCAGCCACCGGTGGAGGCCAATGCCATGACCCTGGCCACGGTCGACCAGGACGGTCGCCCGCACTGTCGCATCCTGTTGCTCAAGGGGTTGGATGCACAGGGCTTTACCTTCTTCACCAATTATCAGAGCGCCAAGGGCGAACAGCTTGCGGCGCGGCCTTTTGCGGCCATGACGTTCTTCTGGCCCACCTTGGAGCGCCAGGTGCGTATCGAAGGGCGGGTGGTCAAGGTCACGCCTGAAGAGTCGGATGCTTATTATCAGGTCCGCCCGTTGGGCAGCCGACTTGGTGCTTGGGCCTCGCCGCAGAGCCAAGTCATTCGTGACCGTGAAGAGCTGCAGGATTTGCTCAAGGCTACCGAGCAGCGTTTCAGCGACACCCAACCCGACTGTCCTGAGCATTGGGGTGGCTATCGCCTGCTGCCCGAGCGCATCGAGTTCTGGCAGGGCCGCGCCAGCCGCCTGCATGACCGCCTGAACTATCGCCTGCAAGCCGGCGAGTGGACGCGCGAGCGCCTGGCGCCCTGAGCTGCACCTCTCGTCACATCCCCCGAATGTTGCCTACCACACGAAGTCTCTCTCCTAGAGGCTTCGCGTGTGCTGCTGCACGACTACAATGAACGGGCCCATGGCCGTCTTTGGAACAAGGGTGAGAGCTACCGTTCGTCTATTTTTCTGGTACTGGCAGTCTGTACTGAGGCTGAATGAAAGCAATTTTCTGACGTGCTTGCCGTGACAGGCGCCAAGCTGCGGCGTCTAATGAATACCTGTCCTTTGGAGTTGAAGCTATGCGTAAGTCCGTTTTACTAGTTGCCTGCTTTACCACCCTGTCGTTGTTGTTGGGTGGCTGCGCCTCGAGTCTGACCGGCGACTCGTACTCCCGTGACGAGGCGCGCCGTGTACAAACCGTTCGCATGGGCACCATTGAATCCCTGCGTCCGGTGAAAATCGAAGGCACCAAGACCCCAATCGGCGGCGCTGCTGGCGCAGTCATCGGCGGCGTTGGCGGCAGCGCCATTGGCGGTGGCCGTGGCAGTATCGTCACCGCGGTGATCGGCGCCGTAGCCGGTGGCCTGCTGGGCTCGGCCACCGAAGAAGGCCTGACCCGTACCCAGGGCGTGGAAATCACCGTTCGCGAAGACGACGGCAGCATGCGCGCCTACGTACAAGCCGTGCAGGAAAATGAAATCTTCCGCATCGGCGATCGCGTACGCATCATGACCGTTGACGGTACCAGCCGCGTTACGCGTTAAGCGTCGGCCGTAGCAACACAAAACCCCAACCGGGTAACCGGTTGGGGTTTTTTGGTTTTGTGGGCTGGGATTGCCGATAACATTTCTAGCTCTGTTATGTCGGGCACCGCTGCTCCATTGCACGATCTACTAACAGTCCCGCCAGTCCGAGTAGCTGCCCAATTGCTAACAATTGGCTGCGTAGTTTTCCGTCCGTTGTTTCTGCTAAATCAGAGGTCAGCCCGCCTGCGCCTATCAGGGTTTCGTATGCATTTACCAATAAGGCCTCTGTGTCGGCGGCTGAGTTAATCGAAAACAGTGGTTCGTAACCATTGGGTGGCGCAGTGCCTGGCTCAGAATGATTGGCGGCGCGGCTTGCTTGTGCCAATAGCTGTGCAGTGTCTAACGGAGGTGGATTCGGTGTGACCTTGTACATGGGTGGAGCCGCCCCTGATCGCCGCGACGCGATGGAAGGTGGCAGCTGTACGGAGGTTCGCGGACCGAGAACTTGGAACTCGGCATACCCGAAGGTATCCCGCGCACAGCTGCCATAACACGAAGCGTCAGCCATAGGAGTGGCTGACGAAAAGCGATGGCAATTATGCATCAAGTTAACAGGCCGCGACGCCTGATCGCTGAGTGTCAGCGAATGGGGGAGACTAGTGCGTCACTTGCTGCAAGGCAATCCCGGCGACTCGTGGGAAATGTCTGATGGGTTTCTCCGGTAGCGCAAGAAACGCAGGCAATAAAACAGCCTTAGTGGGGCGGTTTTTTTTGCTGGATTTAAGGCCCAACTCATGGAAGGCCGAGTATGTCGAAGTTTGCCTGTGGCGAGGGGGTAGCATTCGGTCAGGCATTGTGAAGTTTTAAAGCCTCACTTCAAACCTGAAAGTGCTTCACCATCGTGTTCAATTCATGCGCCAGGCTGGCGAGGGATTGCGAGGCGGCCGTCGTTTGGGTCGAGCCTTGCGCCGACTGAATCGACAGCTGTTGAATATTCAGCAAGTTGCGATCAACCGCCCGTGCAACGTCGGCCTGCTCTGCCGCCGCCGTGGTAATCACCAGGTTACGGTCGTTGATCTCATCGTTAGCCGCCAGGATATCTGCCAGCGCTTGCTGAGCCAGCTCGGCCAACGCCAGGGTCTGCTGGGTCATGGTGCTGCTGTCGAGCATGGTGTGGACGGTGCTGGCGGTATTGGTCTGAATACTGCCGATCATTTGTTCGATTTCCTGGGTCGATTGGGCCGTTCGGTGGGCTAGGGCGCGCACTTCATCGGCGACCACCGCAAAACCACGCCCGGCCTCACCGGCACGCGCCGCTTCGATGGCCGCGTTCAGGGCCAACAGGTTGGTTTGCTCGGCAATGGTGCGGATCACATCAAGTACTTTGCCGATACCTTTGGCTTGCTCAGCCAGGCCACCGACTTGCCCGGAGCTGACCTCAACACCACGGGTCAGCGCCTGGATGGCATTCAACGCCTCGACCATGCGCTGCTGGCCTTTCAAGGCGATGCTTCGCGACTCTTGGGAAAGGTCGGAGGTCGAGGCGGCATTGCGCGCCACCTCTTCAATCGCGGTGGTCATCTCGGTGACGGCCGTGGCCGCTTGCTCGATCTCCCCATGTTGCTGCTGCAGGTCGCGGCTGCCCTCGGCGGTCACGGCGTTAAGCTCCTCGGCCGCAGCGGCCAGTTGGCTGGATGAGCCGGTGATTTGCCGCAGGGTCTGCACCAGGTTGTTACGCATGGTCTCTTGAGCCCTGAGCAGGCGAGTGGCCTCATCGTTGCCTGTCGGGTTGATGGGCTGGGTGAGATCGCCCTTGGCGATGGTTTCGGCCACCTGCACGGCTTCAATGATCGGCCCGGTTATGCTTCGGGTCAGCAGCCAGGCGACCAGCACTGTGCCGCCACTCACCAGCAGAATGACGATCGTGATGCCGCTCACCGCATGCTGGTAGGCGCCTACAGAGGTCTGCCCGGCTTGTTCGGCGCCTTTGTTGGCGAGGTCTATCAGTTGATCGAAGTTCTTGGTCATCTGCTCATAGCTTTCTCGAATGCTGTTGAGAAAGTCGCGGGCGCCGGCCTTATCGCCTGAGCGTGAGCGTTTGAGCATTTCAGTGTGGTTTTTCGCGTAGGCATCCAGGCTTTGGTTGAACACCTCCAGCCGTGATTGTTCCTCAGGCGTGCGCAGCAGCGCTGCATATTGCGCGAGCTGTTCCTTGACGCTTTTCAGGCGGCCGGCGGATTTGTCTTCATAGGTCTGCATGTCCGCATCGCCAGACGACAGGATGTGCGCCATTTCTCCCAGGCGAAAACGGTCGAGCGAGGCATTGGCCAGGGCCAGGAGCCTGACGCGCTGCATCCAATTGTTCTGAATGTCGGCAGCCTGTGACTGGACTTCGCCTATCTGCTTGAGGGCGAACAGACCGAGAAACACACTCAGCGACGCAATAGCCGCGAAGCCGATAAAGGCTCTGGCGGCGATTCTCATATTTCTCAGGAACATGGGGTTTTCGCTCGGGCTGGAAACGCGTTGGGGAGCATTCTCGGGCGTGCGTCCCGGGCGGGGACAGTTGGAGCGCCTCAATCACTAGTCGGCGGCGAGCGCGAAGTCTTTAGGCGTTTGAGAAAAGTGTCATCTGCGGAAAAGAAAAACCCCAACCGGGTGACCGGTTGGGGTTTTTGGTAGTGCTTTCAGAACGCTCAGGCTTTCTTGCGACTCGCCATCGCCGTCACCGCATAACCTATACACGCTGCCAGGATCGACCCGGTCAGAATCCCCATTCGATCCTCCCCGGCGAATTCACTGGCGCCCGGCACAAACGCCAGGGAGCCGACAAACAGGCTCATGGTAAAGCCGATACCGCACAGGATCGCCACCCCAAACACCTGGCCCCAGTTCGCGCCGCTGGGCAGGGCCGCAAGGCCGGTCTTGATGGCGAGCCAGGTGAGGCCGAACACGCCGACGGTCTTACCGATCAGCAGGCCGGCCGCGATGCCCAGAGGCACGTGATGGGTGAAGCTCTCCACGCTGACCCCGGTGAGGGACACGCCAGCATTGGCAAACGCGAACAGCGGCAGGATGGCGTAAGCCACCCACGGGTGCAGGGCGTGTTCCAGGGTCAGCAATGGCGACGTTTCGGCGTTCTTGGTGCGCAGCGGAATACAGAACGCCAAGGTCACACCGGCCAAGGTGGCGTGTACACCACTTTTGAGCACACACACCCACAGGATCAGACCGATGATCAAGTACGGCCCAAGTTTGATCACGCCCAGGCGGTTCATCGCAATCAAGGCAATCAAACAGGCGCCTGCACCCGCCAAGGCCGCACCCGACAGGTCGGCGGAATAGAACACGGCGATGACGATGATCGCACCGAGGTCATCAATGATGGCCAGGGTCATCAGGAACAGTTTCAGCGACACCGGCACACGCTTGCCCAGCAGGGCCAGCACGCCGAGTGCGAAGGCAATATCGGTGGCCATCGGGATCGCCCAGCCGGAAAGCGCGGCAGGGTAGTCCTTGTTGATTGCCCAGTAGATCAGTGCCGGCACCACCATGCCGCCAATGGCCGCAGCGCCGGGCAAGACCACTTGCGATGGCTTTGACAGGTGGCCGTCGAGCAACTCGCGCTTCACCTCCAGGCCGATCAGCAGGAAGAACAGAGCCATCAGGCCGTCGTTAATCCACAGCAGAGCGGGCTTGGCGATTTTCAGCGCGCCAATTTGTGCCACCACCGGTACGTCAAGGAAGGCGCTGTACAGGTGCGACAACGGTGAGTTGTTGATGATCAGCGCCAAGGCGGCAGCGGCGATCAACAACAGACCGCTGGCGGCTTCCAGCTGGAAGAAACGGGTGAAAGTGCTACGCAGAGGCAAGGGATGCTCTCCAATCAAGGTTCAATAGGTGGGTACCCTAACCCGTACGGTTAGTTGTTAAAACAAAAGTTATATTCTTATTTGTTATAAGGGGCGGGCAGAGTTGATGTTGCGTCAAAGCCTAGCAATTGTGTGACTAATTGAGACGTCACTGTATCTGTGTGCAGTGTAGGAAACCCCCTAAAATCAGGGCCGAAATCTTTAGAGACGCACCCTATGAGTGACCACCGTACCTGGGCCCGCGAAGCCATCCGTATTATTGAAGCGGACTTTCAACGCAGCGCCGACACGCACCTGATCCCTCTGCCATTGCCGGGGTTGCCGGGTATCGAGTTGTATTTCAAGGATGAGTCCAGCCACCCCACCGGCAGCCTCAAGCATCGCCTGGCCCGTTCGCTGTTCCTTTATGCGCTGTGTAATGGCTGGCTCAAGCCCGGCGCGCCGGTGATCGAGGCGTCCAGCGGTTCCACGGCGATTTCGGAAGCGTACTTTGCGCGTTTGCTCGGCCTGCCGTTTATTGCGGTGATGCCGGCGACCACATCCCAGGAGAAGATCGCCCAGATCGCCTTCTACGGTGGCAAGAGCCATCTGGTGAAGGATCCGACGCAGATCTACGCCGAGTCCGAACGCTTGGCGAAGGAAAGTGGCGGCCACTTCATGGACCAATTCACCTATGCCGAGCGCGCCACGGACTGGCGGGCGAACAACAACATCGCCGAGTCGATCTTCCAGCAGATGCGTTTTGAGCATTACCCCGAGCCGAGCTGGTTGATTTCCAGCCCCGGCACCGGCGGTACCACCGCGACCCTGGGGCGCTACGTGCGCTATCGCCAGCATTGCACCCGCGTGCTGTGTGCCGATGCCGAGCGCTCGGTGTTCTTTGACTATTACCAGAGCGGCGACGCCAGTCTGCGCCTGGATTGCGGCTCGCGAATCGAAGGGATCGGTCGGCCACGGGTCGAGGCGTCGTTTTTGCCCAAGGTCATTGATGCGATGGTCAAGGTGCCGGATGCGCTGTCATTGGCGGCCATGCATTACCTGGCCGAGCGGTTGGGGCGCAAGGTTGGGGGTTCCAGCGGGACTAACCTGATTGGCGCCCTGGTGGCGGCGCAGCAGATGAAAGCGGCGGGGGAGACGGGTTCGATCGTGGCGATCTTGTGTGACGGCGGTGAGCGGTATGCCACCACTTACTACGATCAGGCGTGGCTCACAGGGCAAGGGTATGAGCTGGGTGGTTTGATTGCGGCCGTAGCGGCCAGTGTTGAACGGGGTGAGCCGTTGCCGGATACCATCCTGCGCGCCAATATCTGACCCAACACAAAAACAAATGTGGGAGCGGGCTTGCTCGCGAATGCGATCCATCAGTCACTGATGTATTGACTGACACTGCGCTTTGGCGAGCAAGCCCACTCCCACACTGGAGCTGCGGCATTTTCAGCTTTTGCGTCAGGCTTCGATGCCGAGCATATCCCGCGCCAACGCCTCGGCAATCCGAATCCCGTCAACGCCCGCCGACAGAATCCCACCGGCGTAACCGGCGCCTTCACCGGCTGGGAACAGGCCTTTCACGTTCAAGCTTTGCATCGATTCGTCACGGGTAATCCGCAGCGGCGACGAAGTGCGCGTTTCGATACCGGTCAGCACCGCGTCATGCAGCGAGTAGCCCTTGATCTGCTTCTCGAACGCCGGTAACGCTTCACGAATCGCTTCGATGGCAAAATCCGGCAGAGCCAAGGCCAAGTCACCCATGGACACGCCAGGTTTGTAGGACGGTTCCACACTGCCGATAGCCGTGGACGGCTTGCCAGCAATGAAGTCACCTACCAGTTGCGCCGGTGCCTCGTAGTTGCTGCCACCGAGGATGTAGGCGTGGGACTCCAGGCGCTCCTGCAACTCGATACCCGCCAGCGGGCCACCTGGGTAATCCACTTCAGGCGTGATGCCGACCACGATGCCGGAGTTGGCATTGCGCTCATTACGCGAGTACTGGCTCATGCCGTTGGTCACCACGCGGTTCGGCTCGGACGTGGCCGCCACCACCGTGCCGCCCGGGCACATGCAGAAGCTGTAGACCGAGCGGCCATTCTTGGCGTGGTGCACCAGTTTGTAGTCGGCCGCGCCGAGTTTCGGGTGCCCGGCGTATTTGCCCAGTCGCGCGGCGTCGATCAGCGACTGCGGGTGTTCGATACGGAAACCCACCGAGAACGGCTTGGCCTCCATGTACACGCCACGCCCGTGCAGCATGCGGAACGTGTCGCGGGCACTGTGGCCCAGGGCCAGGATCACGTGCTTGGAGAGGATCTGCTCGCCGCCGTCGATCACTACGCCATTCAACTGGCCGTCTTCGATCAGCACATCGGTGACGCGCTGTTCGAAACGCACTTCACCGCCCAGGGCGATGATTTGCTGGCGCATGTTTTCCACCACGCCGGTCAAGCGGAAGGTACCGATGTGCGGCTTGCTAACGTAGAGAATTTCTTCCGGCGCACCGGCTTTGACGAACTCGTGCAGCACTTTGCGACCGTGGAATTTCGGGTCCTTGATCTGGCTGTAGAGCTTGCCGTCGGAGAAGGTCCCGGCGCCGCCTTCGCCGAACTGCACGTTGGACTCGGGGTTGAGTACGTTTTTGCGCCACAGGCCCCATGTGTCTTTGGTGCGTTGGCGCACTTCCTTGCCGCGTTCGAGGATGATCGGCTTGAAGCCCATCTGCGCCAGGAGCAGCCCGGCGAAGATCCCGCACGGACCAAAACCCACCACGATAGGGCGTTCGACCAGGCCCAGCGGTGCCTGGCCTACTACTTTGTAGCTGACATCCGGCGCCGGGTTGATGTTGCGATCATCGGCGAACTTGAGCAGCAGGGCGGCTTCGCCCTTCACGTTCAGGTCGACGGTGTAGATGAAGCACAGCTCCGACGACTTCTTGCGGGCGTCGTAGCTGCGCTTGAATAGGGTGAAATCGAGCAGGTCATCACTGGCGACGCCCAGGCGCTGCACGATGGCTGGCCGCAGGTCTTCTTCGGGATGGTCGATGGGCAGCTTGAGTTCGGTGATTCGTAACATGACGGGATCCGGTAGGCGGCGGACAAAAAGGCCGGCTGTTTTGCAAACCGGCGATTATAAGCCCCAATGGCGGTTTTTCGTCATGTTAAAACAGCGCAGGGTTGAATCAGTCGTCGCGCGAACCGCCAAACGCTGCGCAACCACGCTGTACCTGGCCGTTGACACGCAACTCGGCGGTCATGTGTTGCAAGCTGCCGCTCACTGGGTCGATGCAGCGTTGCGGGGCCACCCACAGTTCGATGTGCTGGTTATTGGCTTCGGTCATCAGGTTGAAACGGCCGTCACCCAGTTGTTCTTCCACAAAAGGCACCGCCAATGGCGGCTGGCCTTCGCGCTGCAGCACCATGCCCTTGGCCGTGACGTTCATCGCCCAGGCCGGTTTATGGCCGTTGGCCCGTAGAATCATGCGCTTGAAGTCCGGGTCGTTGCAGGCCGAGGTCGAACGTTCCATGCGATAGAGCTGTTGCAGTTCCACCGAGCCCTGGGTGCCGGTGGCGACCCCGGAGAACTTGCCGCGCAAGTCGGCAAACAGCGCGCCTTGCTGACCGGCCAGTGAGGCGGCTTCCTGCAGGATGCTGGTGCCACCGGTGTCGTTGACCACGTAGTTGCGCTTGTCGCCGCAAGGCTGGAACAACAGTTTGTCGCCGACTGCCGTCAGCTCACCCTGCATACGGGTCATGCCAACGGTCGACGGCTTGGCCGGCTCGCTTTCGAACATCTGGCAAGCGGTGAACAGGGGCAGCAGGGCGAACAGAACAAGGGTACGGGCGGCGCGCATTTATTGGGTCTCCAAACAAGTGCCGCCACGTTACGCAGGCTGGCGTAGCATCACAAGTCAGTTATATGAACGGATGACGTAGGATAAAGCCAGGAGAGCGTTTTCCTCATGCGCCGCGCGGGGTTGTGTGAAACGCTCGGGGTTTGTATCGGGAGCATAAATGATGAAGATGCCGGCTGCGCTATGCGGCTTGTTGTTACTCACCTCCAGCGCATGGGCTGAACAGCCTGCCAAGTTGTTTTACAACTCGCAGACTGACTTTGTCGAAATGAGCCTGGCACTGAAAGCGCCCGGGGAGCCAAACCCGGGCTATATCGGCTTAAGTGTGGTCCTGAGCCCTGAAGCCAGCGCCCGCACTGCGGCGTTGAGTGCGCAGGCAATGAACCAGCCACTGACGATTTACCTCAATGGCCGGCCACTGAGTACGGCCACCGTCAGAGGCGTAATTGACACTGGGCAATTACGATTGCAGATACCGAAGGAAAGCCTCGTGGAGATGATGCCGTCGCTGATGCGATAGAGGTTTCCAGCGCTGCCTGGCCTATTGGCAGCGCTTCGTAAAAACCTTAACCGACGATAAAGGTCTGGCCAGTCTGCAAGCCCTCGACGCTTTTCGCGTAGGCCAATGCCACATCGGCGCCCGGAGCGGGTTTGTAGCCACGGAAGTACGGCGCGTAGCTGCCCATGGCTTCCAGCAGGACTGTCGGGCTCACGGAGTTCACGCGCAGTCCGCGTGGCAACTCGATTGCCGCCGCTTTGACGAAGGCGTCAAGTGCGCCATTCACCAGTGCCGCGCAGGCGCCAGTACGGATCGGGTCACGGTTGAGAATGCCGCTGGTGAAGGTGAACGAGGCGCCATCTTTGGCATATTCACGGCCGATCAACAGCAGGTTGACCTGGCCCATTAGCTTGTCGCGCAGGCCCAGTTCAAAATCGCTTTCGCTCATTTCACCCAACGCCACGAACTTCACGCTGCCCGCCGCGCAGATCAAGGCATCGAACTTGCCTGTCTGTTCGAACAGCTTGCGGATCGAAGTACTGTCACTGATATCCACCTGGAAGTCGCCGCTGGTGCGACCGATGCTGATCACTTCGTGACGCTGAGCCAGTTCTGCCTTGACTGCCGAGCCGACCGTGCCGCTGGCACCAATCAATAGGATTTTCATCGTGCTGTTCCTCCAGGGGTAAGTGAAGTTTCAGTCTAGTGTGGCTTTTCCCGTGGATAAACGTGCTAATAGGCAACCTTTGGTTTTCAAATGGAAACAATCCATGAGCGAGATGGATGACCTGGCGGCCTTTGCCGTTCTGATCGAAGCCGGCAGTTTCACCGTGGCAGCCGAGCAACTGGGGTGCAGCAAGGGGCAGTTGTCCAAGCGCATCAGCCAGTTGGAGGCGCAGTTTTGCGTGGTGCTGCTGCACCGCACCACCCGTAAGCTCAGCCTGACCGCAGCCGGTGCGGCACTGTTGCCCCAGGCTCAGGCGCTGGTGGTACAGGTGGAACGCGCACGTCAGGCATTGGCGCGGCTCAAGGACGATTTGGCTGGGCCGGTACGTATGACGGTTCCGGTCTCGTTGGGGGAAACCTTCTTCGATGGCTTGCTGCTGGAGTTTTCCAAGCAGTACCCCCAGGTGCAGATCGAGCTGGAATTGAACAACAACTACCGAGACTTGGCGCGCGATGGGTTTGATTTAGGCGTGCGCTCGGGGGCTATCGAAAATGAGCGCTTGGTGGCCAAGCCGCTGCTGGCCTGGCACGAAATGACCTGCGCCAGCCCGGCCTACCTGGAGCAACACGGCGAACCGCTGACCCCGGCGGACCTGGCCGCCCATACCTGCTTGCTCAACAGCCACTACAGCGGGCGTGAAGAGTGGCTGTACCACCAGCAACATGAACTGCTGCGGGTGCGGGTCAGCGGCACGTTTGCCTCCAACCACTACAACCTGTTGAAAAAAGCCGCGCTGGTGGGGGCCGGTATCGCCCGCCTGCCGTCCTACGTTTTACCCGCGGAACTGGCTGACGGCCGATTGCGCTGGCTCCTGCGTGATTATCAGACGCGGCGCATGCCGATGTACTTGGTTCACCCTTACCAAGGCGGCTTGCCGCGCCGCACCCAAGTGCTTGCAGACTACTTGGTGGATTGGTTCAAGCGCAGCGGCGAAGCGCTGGATCGTCTTCAGCGATAGCGGCGTGCAATCAGGTGATCGATGGACAAGCAGCCTGGGCCCTTGGCGACCAATAGCAACAGCAAGGCGATCCAGGTGCCGTGGGTTGGGTAGGCGTCCGGGTAAACGAAGAGTTGAATGGTCAGGGTCATGCCGATCAGGGCCAGGGCCGAGAACCGTGTGGCAAAGCCTACCAGGATCAGCACCGGGAAAAAGTGCTCGGCAAACGCGGCCATGTGCGCGGCCACTTCCGGTGACAACAAGGGCACGTGATATTCACTGCGAAACAGCGGCAAGGTTGATGCGGCCAGTCGCGGCTCGCCGAACTGGAAGGTGCCGCTGATCAGGTCGATGGCAAAGCCTTCAACCTTGGTTTGCCCGGACTTCCAGAACACCGCCGCAATAGAAAAGCGTGCGACAAAGGCGATCAGGCTGTAGGGGATTTTCTCGAGCAGTGCGATGGCCCGTTTAACCAGGCAGGAAGGGGTGGCGTTCATGGCGATACCTTTTGTTCTGTGTGCAATTGAGTGATGGTGTCGTGGCTGATCAGCAGGGTCAGGCATTGGTTAAGGTCGAATTCGGCTGAGGCTTGGAGGGCATGTTCCACTGCCTCTTCAAGCGGCGTGCCGTGGTTCAGGCTGTTGATGAACGCGACCGAACCGCTGTCGATGGCGAAGACCTTGACGGCCAGGCCTTGGCGCAACACCAGCGCGCTTTGGGCGTGCCAGGGGTCCAAGGTGGCCAGGCCGCCCTCGGTCTGGTGCGCAGCCCACACTGCCACCACTGCATAAGCGCAATTCAGCGTGGCCAGGGATGGATGCAGTTGCAGGCGCAGTTGTCCCAGGTCTGTCTGGCCTTGCAGTGCTTGAACAATGGCTTGCTGTTCCAGCGGCTGGGTATCCACCGCGTGATAGGCGCGCACCCGCAGGCGCTCAAGCCTTGCGACATCGGCCAGGTAGGGCACGCTGGCGGCCGGTTCAAAGTCCTGGATGAACGCGCCAAATTCGTTGCCGTACTCGCTGATCAGCGGACTGGTGGGCGGGCACGCCTGTACAAACAGCCCAGCCATGGCGCGAAAAAACTCATCGCCGACTAACTGCAAGGTCACCGGGTAAGCCGTCGCCAGGGCGTTGATCAACGCGCTGTGGACATTGTTGCGATACACCGCAAAACGGCTGGCCGGGTCGGCGCCGTTGCTGCTGAACAAACCGTCGGGGCAGGCCTGGCTGGGATCAATCAAGGCATTGGCAAACGCAGCGTGAAGGCTCATACGCTCACCTGCGCCAGATGCCAGTCGGCGTGCTGGGCTTCGGCGTGCAGCACACTGAACGCTGGCACTTGGTTATCTCGCTCGATCAACGTGGCCATCGGGCCGGTGCGCGTGAGGACCTGTTCGTACAGTTGCCACACGGCGTTATCGATGGGCGCGCCATGGTCATCGATCAGCAGGCGGTCACCCAGGCTGTCAGTGTCTTCGGCGAAGCCGGCCAGATGAATTTCACCGACGGCGTGCAGGGGCAGCGCGTCAATGTAGGACAGTGGATCGCGCTGGTGATTGATGCACGACACGTAGACGTTGTTGACGTCTAACAGCAGGCCGCAACCGGTGCGGCGGATGATCTCGCTGATGAAGTCCGTCTCGTCCAGCGTGGAGCGCTGGAATTGCAAGTAGGTCGACGGATTCTCCAGCAGCATCGGCCGCTTGAGCGTGCTTTGCACCTGGTCGATGTGTTCGCACACCCGGTTCAAGGTGGCGACGTCGTAGGCCAGGGGCAGCAAGTCATTGAGAAACACCGGGCCGTGGCTGGACCAGGCCAGGTGTTCGGAAAAAGACTGGGGTTGATAGCGTTCGATCAGCATGGCCAACCGTGCCAAGTGCTCACGATTTAACGGCCCTTCGCCGCCGATGGACAGGCCTACGCCGTGCAGCGACAGCGGGTACTGTTCGCGGATCAAACCCAGGTAGTGATGGAACGGGCCGCCGGCCACCATGTAGTTTTCGGCGTGTACTTCAAAAAAACCGATGTCGGGCGAGGTCTCGAGCACTTCAATGAAGTGCTCGTTCTTCAGCCCAAGCCCGGCCCTGTGAGGGAGGCCGGGCACCTGAGCCGGTGAGACCGTGTGCTGGGGAAAAAGCGTCATCATCAGTACTCAGGCTGCGGGCTGTTTTCAGGATTTGGCGGTGAAGGCCGCTTCCTGGCCGAAACCGGTTGGCGAGGTGGAGCTTGGGGTTTTAGCGCAGGTGCCGGCTGGGACCAGTTTCCAGGCGTTGGCCTGGTCTTTGACTTTGGAGGTGCCGGCGCAGGAAGTGCCGGCGCCTGCGGCGCAATCGTTCTTGCCGGCTTCAGCGATGCCGAAGCATTTGTCCATTTTGGCGTCGTCGGCGTGGGCCATGTTCGACATTGCGGACAGGCTCAGGGCCGAACCGAGGGCCAGGATCAGGGTAGCGGCGGACAGTTTCGTGGTCATGGTGTATCTCCAGCATTGAGGGTGGGTAAGGAAGCGTTTTTGCTTGCTTACCCCTCTAGAGTCAAGGCTTCAGGTTGCGTTACAGCAGGTAGCAAATAAATCTTCGATGGGCAGCAAAATAGTGCAGCGAGCCTCAGTCTTCAGGTATCGGCGGTCCTGCTGGCGCTTGCTGTACGATCGAGCAACGGGCGAAAGTGCTTGCGACCAATAAGGAGCTTTGGCGTTGAACAAGCGGTTTACAGATTTTTTCATCAGCCGGAATTTTTCATTCCTATGGCTGGGGCAAGCGCTTGCATCGTTTGGCGAGTTTGTTTTTGAAAGCACGGTCATCGTCTGGCTGGTGACGGACTTGTTTCACAACAGTGCCTTTTTACCGACGGCGGTGGGCCTGGCAGTGGCGGCCTCGGCCATCCCGCGTGTGTTGGTGGCGCCACTGGCCGGAGCCTGGGTTGATCGAATGGCCCCGCTGTACGTGATGATCACCGCGGATGCTATCCGGGTGCTCAACTTCCTGATCTTTTTTGTGATCTATTCGCTGGCAGGGCTTGATCAGATGCAAGTGCTTGCCGGGGTTCTGCTGCTGTTGTTGGTTAACAGCACCGCTGCGCAATTTTTCAACCCGTCGCGTCAGGCGATCATGCAGGTGGTCATCCCGTCTGCGCGACGCGTTGAAGCCTCAGCCAAGGCGATGTTTTCTTTGACGGGTATTTCAGTGTTGTCGGCGTCTCTTGGGCCGGCGTTATTTGTGTGGGTAGGGCCTGCTGTGGCACTGCTGATCAATGTGCTGGCCTTTACGTGTTCGGCACTCTGTATCGCCTCCACTCAAGGCCTGCGCAGGACGTTGCTGGCCGAGCAGCAACGGTTGCCGTTCTGGCACGGGCTGCTCGCGGGGCTGCGGTTTTCGTGGCGGCACGCTTCCATTCGCACGCTGCTGGTCGGTGTTGCGTTGTATGGGTTTTCGCTCGGGGTGAACAACGTTGCATTGTCCTTGTATGCATTCAAAACCCTGGGCCTGAGCCCTTATGAATACGGGCTGATACTGGCGGCGTTCCCCGTGGGGGGGGTGATTGCCGCCGTGCTGGTGCGGCCGTTGCTGAAGTCATTGAGTACACGTCAGGCATTTACTATTTCGTTGCTGTGCATGGGTTTCAGCTACCTGGCGTACTCGCTGCATCCGCCGTTTTACCTGGCTTGGGCGCTGATGTTCTGCTGCGGGCTGTTCTTTTCGGTGTTTGCGATTGTTCAAGGGCCGATGCTTCAAGAAGCTGTGCCTGAGGGTTATATGGGGCGTGTATCGGCAACGGTCACGCCCGTGCTGGCCATCGCATCGCTCACCGGTACGCTGGTGTGTTCCCAGACGTTGAACCTGGCGCAGAGCGTTATCGGGTATTTCGATATGCCGCTGGACGTGTATGGCCTGTCTATCTTTCTCGCTGCGGGCTTGCTGCTCACGGGGGGTGGGTTGATGCTGGCCGGCCAACGGGCCAGCAAAGGTCAACTTGCCGCGACGCTCTAAACCGCAATAAAAAAAACGGCCCGAAGGCCGTTTTTGGTTGACGCCAATGGCTCAGCCACCGAGATAAGCTTCACGCACTTTCGGGTCCGTCAGCAATTGCTCACCCGTGCCCTGCATCACCACCCGGCCGTTTTCCAGCACGTAGGCGCGGTCGGCGATTTTCAGCGCCTGGTTGGCGTTCTGCTCCACCAGGAACACCGTTACACCGTCCTTGCGCAGTTGTTCGATGATGTCGAAGATCTGCTGGATGATGATCGGCGCCAGGCCCAGGGACGGTTCGTCCAACAGCAATAGCTTGGGCTTGCTCATCAGCGCCCGGCCGATGGCGAGCATTTGCTGCTCGCCGCCGGACATGGTGCCGCCGCGCTGGCTGAAGCGCTCCTTGAGCCTTGGGAACAGGTGCAACACCTTGTCCATCTGCTCTTGGTAATCGCCCTTGTCGGTGAAGAACCCGCCCATGGACAGGTTCTCCTCCACGGTCAGGCGCGAGAACACGCGACGGCCTTCGGGCACCACCGCAATGCTCTTGCGCATGATCTGCGAGGACTGCTGGCCCACCAGCTCTTCACCCATGTAGCGGATGCTGCCGCTGTGGGCCTGCGGTGAACCGCACAGGGTCATCAGCAAGGTCGATTTGCCAGCGCCGTTGGCGCCGATCAGCGTGACGATTTCACCTTGGCGCACTTCCACGTTGATGCCGTGCAGGGCCTGGATCTTGCCGTAGAAAGTGGAAACGTTTTCGAATTGCAGCATTTTACGCTTCCCCCAGATAGGCTTTGATCACTTCAGGATTGTCGCGGATCTGCTCCGGCGTGCCGTTGGCCAGCGGCGTGCCCTGGTTGATCACGACGATGTGGTCGGAGATGCTCATGACCAGTTTCATGTCGTGTTCGATCAACAGCACCGTGGCGTTGTTTTCCTCACGCAACACGCTGATCAGCGCCTTGAGGTCTTCGGTTTCCTTGGGGTTCAAGCCGGCGGCCGGTTCGTCGAGCATGAGGATCCGCGGGCGGGTCATCATGCAGCGGGCGATTTCCAGGCGACGTTGCTGACCATAGGCCAGGGTACCGGCAGGGCGGTTGGCAAACTCGGTGAGGTTGACCTTGTCCAGCCAGTACTCGGCGTATTCCATGGCCTCGCGCTCGCTCTTGCGGAACGCCGGGGTCTTGAACAGGCCAGCAAAGAAGTTGGTGTTCAAGTGACGGTGCTGGGCAATCAGCAAGTTCTCGACCGCCGTCATGTCCTTGAACAACCTTACGTTCTGGAAGGTGCGCACCACGCCCTTGCGAGCGATTTCGTGGCCGGCCAGGCCCTGGATCGGCTGGCCGTCCAGCAGGATGCTGCCGCCGCTCGGCTTGTAGAAGCCGGTGAGGCAGTTGAACACCGTGGTCTTGCCGGCGCCGTTGGGGCCGATCAGCGCCACTACCTGTTTCTCTTTCACGGTCAGGGCCACGCCGTTGACCGCCAGCAAGCCGCCGAAGCGCATGCTCAAGTTTTCGACTTTCAGGATCTCGCGGCTCATTTGCGCAGCTCCATGTGTGGACGTTGCATGGGCAGCAGGCCTTGAGGACGCCAGATCATCATCAGCACCATCATGGCGCCGAACATCAACATGCGGTATTCGCTGAACTCACGCATCATTTCCGGCAGCAGGATCATCACGATCGCCGCCAGAATCACGCCCAACTGCGAGCCCATGCCACCCAGTACGACGATGGCGAGGATGATCGCCGACTCGATAAAGGTGAACGACTCCGGGGTCACCAAGCCTTGGCGCGCGGCGAAGAAGCTGCCGGCGAAACCGGCGAATGTTGCCCCGAGGGTGAATGCCGAAAGTTTGATAACTGTCGGGTTCATGCCTAACGCACGGCAGGCGATTTCATCTTCGCGCAACGCTTCCCACGCACGGCCGATCGGCATGCGCAGCAAACGGTTGATCACGAACAAGGCCGCCAGCGCCAGCAACAAGGCCACCAGGTACAGGAACACCACTTTGCTCACCGGGTTGTAGTCGATCCCGAAGTACTCGTGGAAGGTCTGCATGCCTTCGGCTGCGGTGCGGTCGAACGACAGCCCGAAGAACGTCGGCTTGGGGATGCTGCTGATGCCGTTGGGGCCACCGGTGATATCGGTGAGGTTACGCAGGAACAGCCGGATGATTTCACCGAAGCCCAGGGTCACGATCGCCAAATAGTCACCGCGCAGGCGCAGCACCGGGAAGCCCAGCAGGAAGCCGAACGTGGCCGCCGCCATACCCGCCAGCGGCAGGCAGATCCAGAAGCCCCAGCCCAGGTAATGCGAGAGCAGCGCGTAGGTGTAGGCACCCACGGCATAGAAGCCCACATAACCCAGGTCGAGCAGCCCGGCCAGGCCCACCACGATGTTCAGGCCCAGGCCCAGCAACACGTAGATCAGGATCAGCGTGGCGATGTCGACGGCGCCGCGCGAGCCGAAGAACGGCCAGATCAACGCCGTCACGATCAGGCCGATGATGATGTAGCGCTGGGTGCGCGGCAGGGTCAGGAATTGGCTGACCTTGGGCGACACCAACGGCCCACGGTTGCCCTTGAACAAGGCACCGACCTGCTGGGTGAACAGCACGCGCAGGAACATCAGCACCGAGCACAGGGCGATGATGGTCAGGGTCACAGGACCGGTGCCATGCACTTCCAGGTTGATGCCGACAATGCTCAGCTTGAGGCCGAGTACCGGAAAGGCCACGGCCCATACCAGCAAGGCGCTGAAAAACGCCGATTTAAGATATCTGCTCATACTTTCTCAACCTCCGGACGGCCCAGAATGCCGGTCGGACGGAACAACAGCACCAGAACCAACAGGCCAAACGCCACGACGTCCTTGTATTGGTCGCCGAAGATATCGGCACCAAAGGCTTCAGCCACGCCCAGCACCAGCCCGCCGAGCATGGCGCCCGGAATACTGCCGATGCCGCCCAAGACCGCCGCGGTAAAGGCCTTGAGGCCTACCAGGAAACCGGCGTTGGGGTTGATCACGCCGTACTGCATGCTCAGCAGCACAGCCGCGACGGCCGCCAGCGCAGCACCGATGACGAAGGTCAGGGCGATGATGTTGTTGGTGTTGATGCCCAGCAGGTTGGCCATCTTGATGTCTTCGGCGCAGGCCCGGCAGGCGCGCCCCAGACGGGAGCGGGAGATGAACAGGGTCAGGCCCAGCATCGCCACCAGGGTGACGACGAATACGAGGATCTGCATGTACGAAATCAGCACTTCTTGTGCGCCGCCTGGGCCGAAGGAGAAGCTCCCCGGGATCAGGTTGGGAATGGACTTATCCTTGGAGTCCTGGGACAGCAATACAGTGTTCTGCAGGAAAATCGACATGCCGATAGCGGAAATCAGCGGGATCAAACGGTTGCTGCCACGCAAGGGACGGTAGGCAACCCGCTCGATACTGTAGCCATAGGCACTGGTCACGACGATCGACGCAAGGAACGCGGCGGTCATCAACAGCGGCAGGGAGTGGATCCCCATCATGGCCAGCCCGGCAAGGGCGATGAAGGCCACGTAGGAACCAATCATGTACACCTCGCCATGGGCGAAGTTGATCATTCCAATGATGCCGTAAACCATTGTGTAGCCAATGGCTATCAAGGCATAGGTGCTGCCAATGGTCAGGCCATTAACCAGCTGTTGGAAAAAATGATAGATCTCAGGCATTACAGCGCTCCTAAAAACCCGATACGCATTTCACTGGTGGAGTCATGTTCCGGCCCTGCGCTGTGTTCTATGAGCACATTTGCACAAAGCGTTTGCCAGCGAACCGCTGGTGACGGTTTTAAGATTTTCAGGTGAGCCAGCGCCCGGATCGCGGGTGTCAGGCCCATAAACCTCGTAAAACAAAACCCACTGCTTTCACAGTGGGCTTGTTGACCAGTAAGGCCTGGCTTACTGAGGGGAAACTTCGGTTTTTGGTTTGCCGAAGTGCCATTGGTAGACCACGAACTTGAAGTCCTTCAGGTCGCCCTTGGCATCAAAGCTCAGTTCGCCGGTAGGGGTCTTGAAGGTGCCGGCGTGGATGGCGGCTGCCACCTTGGCGGTGTCTTCGCTCTTCGCGGCAGCGATACCGCCTGCGATGACTTCAACGGCCGAGTAGGCCGGGAACACGAATGGACCGGTTGGGTCCTGCTTGTTCTTGGCGAACGCTTCAACGATGGCTTTGTTGGCAGGGTCGGTGTCGAAGGATTTCGGCAGGGTTACCAGCAGGCCTTCGGAAGCGTCTTGGGCGATTTGCGAGATGGAGTCGTTGCCGACACCTTCTGGGCCCATGAACTTGGCGTTCAGGCCTTTTTCTTTGGACTGACGCAGGATCAGGCCCAGCTCTGGGTGGTAGCCGCCGTAGTAGACGAAGTCGACGTTGGCTTGCTTGAGCTTCTGGATGATCGAGGAGAAGTCTTTGTCACCGGCGTTCAGGCCTTCGAAGACAGCGACTTTCACGCCTTTCTTCTCAAGGGTCTGTTTAACGGCGGTGGCGATGCCTTCACCGTATTGTTGTTTGTCGTGCAGAACGGCAACAACCTTAGGCTTCACGAAATCGGCGATGTAGTTGCCGGCCGCCGGGCCCTGGGCGCTGTCCAGACCGATGGTACGGAAGATCAGCTTGTAGCCACGGGCGGTGATTTCCGGGCTGGTAGCCGCCGGAGTGATCATGATCACGCCTTCGTCTTCGTAGATATCGGTTGCAGGCTGAGTGGAGCTGGAGCAGAGGTGACCGACCACGAACTTGACGCCGTCGTTGACCACTTTGTTGGCGACGGCCACGGCTTGTTTAGGGTCGCAAGCGTCGTCGTATTCTTTGGCTTCAAGCATCTTGCCATCGACGCCGCCCTTGGCGTTGATGTCGGCGATTGCCTGCTTGGCACCCATGAATTGCATGTCGCCGTATTGCGTCACAGGACCTGTTTTAGGCCCGGCGATACCGATCTTGATGGTGTCGGCTGCGAACGAATGGCCAGCAACCCCAGCCAGGACCATAGCGGCAAACAGTTTGGAAATCTGCTTAGTAGCCTTATTCATAGTGCTCCACTCTTACTGTTGTATTTTTTATAGTTCTAGCGGCCTTGTGAGCTGCAGAACCGGATCAGATATCTCGGATATCCCCCCGGCATGCCCTGGCAACTGTACCGGTACAGTGTAGAGCGCCGGTTGATCGCTTGAAAAGCTGGCTGCTGGGGGCAAAACCCGGGCGTGTCGCTTAAATGAAAGAAAAAGACAGAATTGCGGCGGGGTGATGCCAGAATCTCGGGCAATCCTTGGCTTTTCTGACACGTTCTCTCGGTGCCTCATTTGCAACAGGGTTTTTCTACCTGGCTTTTGCTACGAAAGGCACGACGTTATGATTGCGCCGATTTTTTATTCAGGTGAATTCCCATGACGCAAGAACCTAGCACCCTCTATGCCAAGCTGCTCGGAGAAACCGCCGAAATTTCCTGGAAGGAGCTTGAGCCGTTCTTTGCCAAGGGTGCCCTATTGTGGGTCGACGCTGGCCTGGATTTGATCGAAGCCGCCGAGGGAATGGCTGAGGACAACCGCGAGAAAGTCGCTGCGTGGCTGGCTGCGGGGAGCCTTGGCGAAGTGTCTGCGACGCGGGCGTTGGACCTGGTTGAGCGTGATCCGAGCTTGTGGGCGGTGGTGGTTTCGCCGTGGATTCTGATCCAGGAAAGGGCGGTGTAAGAAACGAGCGCCCTAAAAAGGTGCGTGATTTTCGCCGGTGTAAGTGTGTAGCTGAGTAACCGCTGACGCGGTGATGGCATCTTGCCGTAGAGAAAGGTCACAGGTGAGGGTGACGTGCACGTCACGGGAACAGTTTTGCGCGGGGCCGAAGGCTCGGGGAATTGTTTCTGGGTGTGGCGGGGATCTGGATTTTCCTTGCCTGACAGACCGCTATCGCAGGCAAGCCAGCTCCCACATTTGATCGGGTTCCACCGTTGGAATGCGGTCAAATGTGGGAGCTGGCTTGCCTGCGATGGCCGCGCCGCGGTCTACGCAGTCTTGCCGGTATGGTTATTCAACGAAATAACCTTGGTTTTCCCAATCCGATGACGATAGATCTCGCGCAAATACTTGATCGCCTTCTTCACACAGTCCCGTGACAAGCGAATATCGTTGATCGACACGAACTTCTCCTTGTCGTTGATCAACTCCCGATACTTCTTCTCGTACATCGGTTTGATCGCATACCAGTTGGTATCCAGAATCTTCGCCGGGTTCTCAAACTCATTGAGCAGTTCATCGATACGGCCTTCATCGAAGTCTTCATGGATGATGAAATCCAGGATCGAGTTGTCCAGCGTGTCATCAAACCGATACGGATTACGCGCAAAGCAGCGCTTGATAAACGCCACAATCAGCGTGAGGAAGTCGTCCGACAGGCACGGGCTCTTGGCGATCAACGTGGTCAGCGACAAGTTGGCCGAGGCGCCGATCACCAGCGCGTAACGCTTGAGCGTGGTGTTGGGGAACAGGCTGTTGAGGTGAGTCTTGAGCCGGTTCAAGTCCATGTAGGACAGCTTGTAGTCCTTGGGCAACGACACAATCGACACCACCGACGAGCAGTTCTTGAAGAAGTGCAGGTCATGCAGCGCCGCCGCGTCGTACCCGGAGTTCTTGTACTGCTCCAACGACGCCTTGTAACGCTTGGATTCAATCGGCAACAGGCTGATGCCCTCGATCGCCTGGGTGACTTTGTTGAAGTGCGGCAGGTCAATCGAGCGGAAAAACAGGTCATCAATGTTCAGCCGCTGCGGCTCTTTATCGAACACCTTGAACTTGTCGTTCGACGGCGCCGGGGTTTCCGGCACCACCGATTCGGCGTAGGCAATCGCCACCGGCCCCGCCAGGCTCATGAACAGGTCGTTGGCATCCAGGCGGATGGTTTCGCCGATGTCGATGCCGGCGCGACGGAAGTAGTTCTGGTCGTAGTCGGTGGTTACCGCCTGGGCCGTGAGGATGTTGAAAATCTGCTGGGAGATGTATTGGTTGGCGTGTTTTTCCATCGCATTAACGTCAATGTTCTGGATATTGCCGTCATCGCTCTCTTCGGCGTAACGCATGATGTCGTTGGAGATCAGCATCATCGCGTTCCACGGGCGGATGCGGCCTTTCACGCTGGCCTCGCTGCTGTCTTCATTGTCGAAGTTGTACGAAAAGTCCCATTCTTCCGACAGGTATTTGCACAGCAGTCGCCCGGCGTTGATGTGCAGCGCCTCGGACATTTCGCTGCGGTGGTCGGAGATATTCGGCAGCACACAGATGCCGCTGGTGAAGATCGGCTCGAAGACAAACGCGTGGCCGCTCTTGCTGTCGTGCTCGTCGGCGGGCTTGGTGTCGAACGTCTTGTTCATGTACGAGTGCTGCTGGGCCAGCCCGAATTCGGAGGCCATGCCCGAACCCGTGCCGCCGCCGGCGCTGAAGATCGAGAAGTACAGGCGCGACTGGTTGGCCTTGATGCCGCAGGAGTCGATCAGGTACGAGTGGATCATCTTCCAGTCGGGGCTGGAAAAACGTTGGGTGTCTTTGTTGAGGATGATCTTGGCCAGGTACTGGCCGAGGATCGGCGCGTTACCGGCGCCGCCGGCATGCACTTCCGACAGGTCCATGATCTTCATTTTGCTGTAGTCGCGCAGGAAGCCGCTTTTTTCGCCCTTGCGCGAGAAGCGGATGCGCCCGGCGATGTCCTTGTCCAGGTCGCCCAGCATCACCAGCGGCTCGACCAGAAACACCGGCTTGGTGGCCTTGCCGCCGCCCAGGCGCAGGTTGTTACGAAGCCACTGGGCCGGGCTGTAGCCTTTATCGGCTGACTTGTCTTCGGTACTGAATTCGTTCAGGTAGAACTTGCGCGCGTTGTACACCAACTCCGCCACGTCCAAGGCAATGTTGGAGCCGCAGCGGCCCAGGCCGATCAGGCACACCGAGGGGAATTCCTGCTCACTGCGCGCATCGGCGTCGCCTTCCTGCTGGGGCAGGCGCGGGAACACCATGTCGCGCAGGCCGTCGAGGTTGTCGAGGATGCGGTCGGTATTGGTTTCGGTGAAGTACAGGTACTGCTGGGTAGCCAGCGTGCGGGGGCTGCTCAATGACTTTGAACCTGAGGGTTTTTCCGCAGGAGCTGTGGGCAACACGTCGGATACCACGGTGGCAGAGTTATTTTTGGAGGTCATTGGGCGCCATGTGCCTGGACGGATGGCCGGAAAAATCAGGCAGCCATCACTGAATGAGAGTTCGCGACTTTACAGTGCGTCTGAGTCCGGGATGGTCGGGTTTAACCCTTATTTCTCAAGGGGAATCCGGGCCGGACTCTGATGAATCGGCCGTTCGTCGGCGTTCTTTAGCCAAGTGATGGCGAAATGCCAAAGATTCGGCGTCAGCGAATTGGCCTGACGGTAGACGTAGGCCCGATACGGCCTGGGGTGGGGTCTTTCGGCGCAGGGGACTCTCGGTTGCCCTCCACGCTGAACGGGTAGAGCGGGTTGCGCATCTGCATGCCCTGGATCACGCCGACGATGTCACTGAAAGGCACCGCCGGGCTTAGCAGGTAGCCCTGAACAAAATCACAGCCATGTTTGAGCAGCAGTTCGAATTGCGCCTGGGTTTCCACGCCTTCGGTGACGACCTGCAGGTGCAGGGTGTGGGCCATGCCGATGATCGCCTGGACGATCTCGATATCGGCGGTGGACTTGGGGATGTCCTGGATAAATGAACGGTCGATCTTCAAGGTATTGAGCGGCAGGCGCTTGAGGTACGCCAGCGATGAGTAGCCGGTGCCGAAATCATCAATGGCCAGCGACACACCCAAGGCGCGGATTTGCCGCAACAGCGCCAGGGTGCTGCTGATATTGCCCATCAGCGCGTTTTCGGTGACTTCCAGTTCCAGGCGGTTGGCGCCAATCCCGGCGAAGCGCAAGGCGGCTTCGATTTCATCCGCCAACTCATCACGAACCAGGTTCAGGGCTGAGCAGTTCACGGCCATGGTCAGCTCGGTGTAGCCACGGTCGGACAGCAGGCTCAAATCGTGACAGGCCTGGCGCAACACCCAGTGGTCCAGATCGGCAATCAAGCCGTTGCTTTCGGCGATGCTGATAAACCGCTCGGGGGCCAGCAGGCCGTGTTGCGGATGCTGCCAGCGCACCAGGGCTTCCAGGCGCGTGACCTTGCCTAGCTTCATGTCAAAAATTGGCTGATAGAACAGCACCAATTCGTTACGCCCGCGCAGGGCCGCGCGCAATTCCTCTTCTAATTGCAGTTCCATGAAGGCGCGGGTTTTAAGGTTGGAACTGAAGAAGTTCAGGCTGTTGCGCCCGGCGTCCTTGGACTGGTAAAGCGCCAGGTCGGCGGTCTTCAGCAGCTCTTCGCAGGTCAGGCCATCGTCGGGGAACAGGCTGATACCAATGCTGGTGGTCATCACCATGCGCCGGCCCGCCAATTCAACCGGTTCCTTCATTTTCTGCATGATGCGCTGCGCCATGTGCCGCGCTTCGTTGCGATGGTGAATGTTGATCAAGATGCAGAATTCATCACCGCCAAACCGTGCGACCACGTCGTCATGGCTGCGCACCGAGCTTTTGATATGCCCGGCCAGCACGGTGAGTAACAGGTCACCGGCGTCATGTCCGAGGCTGTCATTAATGCGCTTGAAGTGGTCGATGTCGAGGAAGATGACCGCCAACATGCCGTTGTAAGTGGTTTTTTCTGCGACCTTCTCTGCAAAGATCTGGTTAAAACCCCGGCGGTTAAGCAGGCTGGTCAGCGCATCGTAATGGGCCACCTGTTGCAGTGATGCGCGGGCCTGGTCAAGTTCGCTGAGCAGAGCGTTGACCCGGCGCAGGTCACGCTCCTTGTGCTGCAGTTTTTTGTCCGCCAAGGCGGCGCTGACGCTGCTGCCGATCACCAGCAGGGTGATCACCGCCACGGACAGGCCGAGCTGAATAGGGTTGTTGTCCAGCGGCAATGCGAGGTCAGCCCCGCTGGGCACCAGCATCTGCATGGCGGCCATGCCGGTGAAGTGCATGCTCAGGATACCGGCGCCCAGCACCAGGCTGGCGCCGTATTTGAGCAGTTGATAGAACACGCCGGCGCCGTTACGCAGGTAGCACGACAGCAATAACGCCGCCAGGCTGGCGCCAATCGCAATGCCGACCGAGGCCATGAACAGCCCCGAATCGAAGTACACCTGGGCCTGGGAGCGCATCGCCGACATGCCGACGTAGTGCATCAAGGCGATGCCGAGCCCCATCCACACCGATGCCAACAGGTACTGATGGAACCGTAACTGCGCATGACTGAGGGTTTGCATGGCAAACAGCGAGGCAATCAGGGCGATCACCAGCGAGGCAAACGTCATGAGTAATTCGTAATGAATGGCGATAGGCGCCTGGAAGGCCAGCATGCTGATGAAGTGAGTCGACCAGATGCCGCCTGCCAGGCAACCGGCGCCTACCCAGCGCCAGTGGCGCCGGGCGGTAGGGTCTTCGACATGGCTGACGCGTTCGGCCATGTCCAACGTACCGAACCCTGCCGCACACGCGACCAGGTAGGCCAGCAACACCAGAAAAGGGTTATGACTGCAATTGAGTAATAAATGCCCGTGATCTGGAAGCTCGGTAAAAAAATGCATACCTAGCCATTCCATAGCATGTCCCGTCAAAGTCAGTACGTCATTGCCTGCAACAATGGCCTATGACATCGAGTATAGAAGCCTCGCGGGATTTGCCAGGAATAATGGCACTTTGCTCTCAATGATTTTGGCATGCCTGCCATAGCGTTTGATGCTAAGCGCTGATCGGCAGGTCCAACTCGAACGGTGCCGGCAGCGGCGGCAAGCCAAAGGCGGCGCGTGCCTTATCGCAATCGACGTTCTGTTCACCCTGGCTCCACGACGCATCGAACTCGCGACACGGGCTTGAGCGCTGCTCATAGATCGTGCAACGGGTGCCCTTACCGACTTCACCTTCAAGGCTGCAGCAACGCGCGGGTTTCTGGTCGGTACCGATCATCGCCACCCGCGTGGGATTGATCTGCACCACCAAATCATCGGGCACCGTGCCCCCCGATGAGGCGCACTCACCCCAGAAGAAAGACACACGAAAGTGTGAACAGCAGGCACCGCAACTCAGACACGGACTGGCTTCGGACATGGGCGTCATCGATAAGAAAAGTAGGATTGGGGGTGTTACGGAAGGCTCGCCATTCTATCCGTGCCATGGCGGTTGGGAAGGGGGGCGCGAACTTATATTTTTGTAGGCAAAGTCCCGTGATACCGGGTGAAATCATGCCCTATCAGCTTTACGAATCATTACAGACAACCGCCCCCTGCCTGACTATGTTGCACAGACCGGGCAGGATGCATCGGGCATCGCAGCTCTCATAACAATAAAAGAGACGGACCCATGCAGAACTCGACCCAAGCGGCGAATGCCTGGCGCATTCTGTTCCTGCTGTTCCTCGCCAACTTGTTCAACTTCTTCGACCGCACCATTCCCGCGATCATCATCGAACCCATCCGCATGGAGTGGCACCTGAGCGACTTCCAGCTCGGCATCATCGGCACCGCCTTCACCATCGTTTACGCCATCGCCGGCCTGCCGCTGGGGCGCATGGCCGACACCGGCTCGCGCAGCAAACTGATGGGCTGGGGCCTGTTTGCCTGGAGCGGGCTGACAGCGATCAACGGCATGGTCGGCAGTTTCTGGACTTTCCTGCTGGTGCGCATGGGCATCGGCATCGGCGAGGCCAGCTATGCGCCGGCCGCTAATTCGCTGATTGGCGACCTGTTTCCCGCCCACCGCCGCGCCCGCGCCATGGGCATTTTCATGCTAGGGCTGCCGTTGGGGCTGTTGCTGGCGTTCTTTACTATCGGTTGGATGGTCAAGGCGTTCGACAGCTGGCGTGCGCCGTTCTTCATCGCCGCCGTGCCGGGGATGATCCTGGCGGTATTCATGTTCTATATCAAAGAACCCAAGCGCGGCGCGGCGGAAACCGTGCAAGTCTCCCAGGAGCGCGTCGACCGCCCGATCCGCCGCGTGCTGGCGGTGCCGACCTTCCTGTGGCTGGTGCTGGCCGGACTGTGCTTCAACTTCGCCACCTATGCGTGTAACTCGTTCCTGGTGCCGATGTTGCAGCGTTACTTCCTGATGCCGTTGCAGGATGCGGCCGTCGCCACTGGCGTCATTGTGGGTATCACCGGTCTTGTAGGCCTGACCTTGGGCGGCTGGATTGCCGACAAGATCCATCAGCGCGTCGCCAATGGCCGGCTGTTGTTCGCGGCGTGCAGCCTGATCATCTCCACCGTCACCACCGCTTGGGCATTGCATGCCGGGCGAGTCGAGATTGGCGTGTTTGTGGCGCTGTTCAGTGTCGGCTGGCTGTTTGCCTATAACTTCTACACCTGCGTGTATACGGCGATCCAAGACGTGGTTGAACCGCGCCTGCGCGCCACGGCGATGGCGCTGTTCTTTGCCGGGCTGTACTTGCTCGGCGGTGGCATGGGGCCGATTGTGGTGGGCGGGCTGTCTGATCACTTTGCCCATTCGGCCATGTATGCCGATGGCGCGGCGCAGATGACTGAGGCGTATAAAGCGGTGGGGTTGCATGACGCCATGTACCTGATCCCGGTGGCGCTGTTCCTGACCATGTTGTTTCTGTTTCAGGCGTCGCGCAGTTTTGTGCGTGATGCCAAGCGGATGAAGGATGGGTTGGGGGCGGTGGAGGTGCCAGCGGCTGCGGCTACCGCTTGAGACCGAGGTGACTCCATCGCAGCATAGGTATCTACGCAACTCGGGGTTAGGTAGATATGGGTACATATCCGTTGCTGCGATAACGGCTTCGTAGGGTTCCGCTCTTACAGCGGGTCACTTTTGGAAAAGAGCCCCAAAAGTAACCAAAGGGCTCTTGCCCCACCACTCGGCACCTCGCTTAGGCTCGGTGTGCCCTCACCCGGCTTGAATCCGTGGGCCGCCGCCATGGGCCATCCTGGCCCATCGCGGCTAACCCGGCGTCCTGCCGGGTTACCCACGGATTCAAACCTGCGTTCGGCCAGCGTGGTTTAACGGGGCGCCTCAGATCAAGATCAAAAGCAAGAGCACGGCGGCCTAGTAGCCGACCTGAGTGGTAGAAAGCAAAAGCAGGGCAAAAGCACAGCAGAAGCAGATCTGCTTTTCTGTGGGAGCTGGCTTGTCGGATCGCCGCACCGCTGCGATGCAGACACCTGGTTCCATCAGGTACACCGAGTTGATGCCATCGCAGGCAAGCCAGCTCCCACATTAGATTGAGTTCAGCTTCCAAGATTAGGTCGGCTTTCAGGCCGCCTCGGCTTTGCTTTTGATTTGCTTCAACCACTCAGGTCGGCTACTAGGCCGCCGTGCTCTTTGCTTTTTGATCTTGATCTTGATCTTAGGCGCCCCGTTAAACCACGCTGGCCGAACGCAGGCTTTGGCGGGGGTAAACCGGCAGGACGCCGGGTTAGCCGCGATGGGCCAAGGATGGCCCATGGCGGCGGCCCCCGCCCAAAGCCGGAGTGAGGGCACACCGAGCCGGAGGCGAGGTGCCGAGTGGTGGGGCAAGAGCGTTTTGGTTACTTTTGCGCTCTTTCAAAAGTGACCCGCTGTAAGAGCGGAACCCATAGCAGCCGTTACCCAAATAACGGATATGTACCCAGCGCCCCGCGACAACCAAAGAATTCAACCCATAAAAAGATGTGTAGATACCTATGCCCATCGCAGGCAAGCCAGCTCCCACAGGTGACTGAGTTGCAGCTTGGAAATGCATTCCCCTGTGGGAGCGGGCTTGCCCGCGATGAGGCCCGCAAGCCAAACAAAAAAAGGCCCGCATTGTGCGGGCCTTTTTATTAGCAGGGCAGGGCAGTGATTAGCCCGCCACCAACACCCGAATCGCTTCCAGTCGCAGCGCCGCCTTGTCGAGCATGGCCAACCCTTGCTCGCGCTGTTGGCGCAGGGCAACCAGCTCGCTGTCGCGCACGGTCGGGTTGACCGCTTGCAACGCGGTCAGGCGTGCCAGCTCTTCGTCGGTGTCCGCCGCCAGACGGCGCTTGGCTTCGGCCACACGCTCGGCATGGCGCGGGGTGATCTTCTCTTCGCCGGCATTGATGCGCGGCGTGAGTTGGTCGCGCTGGGCCTGGACGAACTTGTTGGCGCTGGCGCGTGGCACGCTTTCCAGTTGGTCGTTCAGGGTTTCAAACGACACACGCCCGGACAGGTCATTGCCATTGGCATCCAACAGGCAGCGCAACGCGGCCGGTGGCAGGTAGCGGCCCAGTTGCAACGAGCGCGGTGCAACCACTTCACTGACGTAAAGCAGTTCGAGCAACACGGTGCCTGGCTTGAGCGCCTTGTTCTTGATCAGCGCCACGGCGGTGTTGCCCATCGAGCCGGACAGCACCAGGTCCATGCCGCCCTGCACCATCGGGTGTTCCCAGGTGATGAACTGCATGTCTTCGCGCGACAGCGCCTGGTTGCGGTCGTAGGTGATGGTCACACCTTCGTCGTCGCCCAGCGGGAAGCTGGCGTCGAGCATTTTTTCGCTGGGCTTGAGGATCAGCGCGTTTTCCGAATGGTCTTCGCTGTCGATGCCAAAGGCGTCGAACAGGGTCTCCATGTAGATCGGCAGGGCGAACTGGTCGTCTTGCTCCAGGATGTCTTCCACCAGCGCATCGCCTTCACCGGCGCCGCCGGAATTGAGCTCCAGCAAGCGGTCGCGGCCGGTGTGCAGCTCCTGCTCCAGACGCTCGCGCTCGGCACGGGCTTCGTCGATCAGGGCCTGCCACTCGCTGTCGTCAGCGTTTTCCAACAGCGGCAGCAGGCGTGGGCCGAACTGATGCTGCAAGGCGTTGCCGGTCGGGCAGGTGTTGAGGAACGCGTTCAGCGCTTCGTGGTACCACTGGAACAGGCGCTCTTGCGGGCTGGTTTGCAGGTACGGCACGTGCAGTTCGATCACATGTTTCTGGCCGATCCGGTCCAGACGCCCGATCCGCTGTTCCAGCAGGTCAGGGTGGGACGGCAGGTCGAACAGCACCAAATGGTGGGAGAACTGGAAGTTGCGGCCTTCACTGCCGATTTCCGAGCAGATCAGCACCTGGGCGCCAAACTCTTCATCGGCGAAGTAAGCGGCGGCGCGGTCACGCTCGAGGATGTTCATGCCCTCGTGGAACACCGTGGCCGGGATGCCGGAACGCACGCGCAGGGCGTCTTCCAGGTCCATCGCAGTTTCGGCATGGGCGCAGATCACCAGCACTTTGGTGCGCTTGAGCATTTTCAGCTGGTCGATCAGCCATTCGACGCGTGGGTCGAAGCGCCACCAGCGGTTTTCTTCCTCAACGTCCGGCTGCGACTGGAAGCTGACTTCCGGGTACAGCTCGGCGTGTTCGCCCAGCGGCAACTCGAGGTATTCGTCCGGGTTCGGCAGCGGGTAAGCGTGCAGCTTACGCTCCGGGAAACCTTGCACGGCGGCGCGGGTGTTACGGAACAGCACGCGGCCGGTGCCGTGGCGGTCGAGCAGTTCACGCACCAGGCGCGCGCTGGCTTCGGTGTCGCCATCGTTGACGGCGGTGAGCAGCGCTTCACCTTCATCACCGAGGAAACCCTGGATGGTCTTGTGTGCGGTCGGCGACAGGCGGCCTTTATCCAACAGCTCCTGCACGGCTTCGGCTACAGGGCGATAGTTCTCGCTCTCGGCGCGGAAGGCGTGCAGGTCGTGGAAGCGGTTCGGGTCCAGCAGGCGCAGACGTGCGAAGTGGCTGTCCTGGCCCAGTTGTTCCGGGGTGGCGGTGAGCAACAGCACGCCGGGAATCACCTCGGCCAACTGCTCGACCAGCGAATACTCAGGGCTGGCTTTCTCTTCATGCCAGACCAAGTGGTGCGCTTCGTCGACCACCAACAGGTCCCAGCCGGCGGCGAACAGCGCGTCCTGGGCTTTCTCGTCGTCGACCAGCCACTCCAGGGCCACCAGCGCGAGCTGGGTGTCTTCGAACGGGTTGGTGGCATCGCTTTCGATGAAGCGTTCTTCGTCGAACAGCGCAACTTGCAGGTTGAAGCGGCGGCGCATTTCCACCAGCCACTGGTGCTGCAGGTTTTCCGGGACCAGGATCAGCACGCGGCTGGCGCGGCCCGACAGCAGCTGGCGATGGATCACCAAGCCGGCTTCGATGGTCTTGCCCAGGCCCACTTCGTCCGCCAGCAATACCCGTGGCGCGATACGGTCAGCGACTTCACGGGCGATGTGCAGTTGGTGAGCAATCGGTTGCGCACGTACGCCACCCAAGCCCCACAGCGAGGACTGCAACTGACGGCTGGTGTGTTCCAACGTGTGGTAGCGCAGCGAGAACCAGGCCAGTGGGTCGATCTGCCCGGCGAACAGACGGTCGCTGGCCAGACGGAACTGGATGAAGTTGGACAGTTGGGTTTCCGGCAGGGTGACCTGCTCGTTCTGCCCATTGAGGCCGTGGTAGACCAGCAGGCCATCGACGTCGTCGACTTCCTGTACGGTCATTTTCCAGCCTTCGAAATGGGTGATGCTGTCACCCGGCGAAAACCTCACGCGAGTGAGGGGCGCATTCCGTAGCGCATACTGACGAGTGTCGCCAGTGGCCGGATAGAGCACGGTCAACAAGCGCCCGTCCTGTGCCAGAACGGTGCCTAACCCCAGCTCTGCTTCGCTGTCACTAATCCAGCGTTGCCCCGGTTGATACTGCTGCGCCATGCTGCCTGACTCCCGCCGTGAAAAAGCCGACTATTCTAACGGAACACGGCTTCCAGACCAAAAGGATTAGGTGCAGCTTCGAGCTTTAAGCTACAAGCGGCAAGAAAAAGGGTGTTAGGTTGGCCCTATAGATGACGATTGGTTCACAAGTTGGCGGCTTGGTGCTCAAGTCGCCACCCTCGCAGCCGACAGTCTGCTGAACAGGAGACTAAACCCCATGCTGCCACCCATGCTGCCCTTGAGTGTTGTGCCGGTCACATCGCAACTTGATCCGGTGCGCCAGAAGCCGGATATCCCGCCCGTGGTGCCAGTACAGCCAGGCTCGAATGAAAGCACGATCGACCTTAAGAAGGGCGACGCCGAGCAGTCGACGTTCTTGTTGCGCGAAGAACAACGCCGCCAGCAGGAACAGCAGAAACGCCGGCGTGAAGCCGACGAAGACCCTGAGGAACACTTGGCGATCCCCGGCGATGTGCTCAACGCCGACAACACCGTGCCGGTGGTGCCATTGATCGAAGATGCGCCGCGCCAGGGTTTGTGGGTGGACGTCGAGGTTTAATCGCGCAATTCGCGCAGCGCCGCGATCAGCACTTCAATGTCGCGCTCGGTGTTGAGCGGGCTCACCGAAATCCGTGCAATGCTGCTCAGGCCACGCGCCTGCATGTCCAACGGCGTATACGCCACGCCATTCGCGCCGATATTGATGCGCTGCAATCCCAGGCGCCGCTTGAGTTCAAAGGCGTCCCAACCCTCAAGGTTGAAGGCGATCAGCCCTGAGTGACTCGCGCCTAAATCATGCAGGGAAATTCCCGGAATCTGACGCAACGCTTCACGGATTCCCTCGCTGAGCTGCAAGACCCTTTCCCACGTCCGCGCCACGCCCAGTCGATTAACCTCCTGCAACGCATTGCCCAAGCCTGCCAACAAGGCAAACGACACTTCGCTGGTTTCAAAGCGCCGTGCGTCGTCGCGCAGGTTGTAGCCTTCGGCGCTCCATGGCGCCGAAAATACGTCGCGCTGGGCGGGATTCAGCCGCTGGAGAAACTCCGGCCGCACATACAACAACGCGGTGCCGCGTGGCCCGCGCAGGTGTTTGCGCCCGGCCGACTTGAGCACATCACAGTGCAGCGCTTGCACATCCACCGGCAATTGGCCGACGGCTTGGCCGGCGTCGATGAAATAGGGGATGGCGTGACGCCGGGCCACTTCGCCGATCGCCTGGGCGGGGTTGATCAGCCCACCGTTGGCCGGCAGCCAAGTCAGGTCGATCAGCTTGACGTTGGCATCGATCATCGACGCCAACGCCACCGGGCAGGCTGCGCCGGTTGCATCGCAGGGAATGACTTCTATCCGCGCCCCCGCTTGCACCGCCAGTTGCATGCTCGCTAGGTTGCCGCCCCATTCATGACGACCAACCAGAATGCGCTCGCCCGGTTGCCATGGGCCCAGTGCCTGAAATGCCATGCTCCAGGCGGTTGAGCCGCTGCTGGCAAAGGCTATCGACGCGGTTGGCGCATTGAGCAATTGCGCGGCTGCGCGCCGGGCTTTTTCGACGAGGATGGCGCCATGCTCGCTGGCTTCCATCGGGCCGTCGCGGGCTTCGCGTTGCAGCTGGTCGATGATCGCATTGAGCGTTGCCTGGCTGGGCAGCGAGGCGCCGGCGTGGTTGAAATGCACGATGCCCGACTGGCAGCCGGGCGTGTCGTCACGTAGGTGCTGGACGTCGAGCGGGCTCACGGCTGCAACTCGAAAATCGCATCAACCTCCACGGCCACACCGGCCGGCAGGCTGGAAACACCCACGGCGGTGCGCACATGCCGGCCTTTGTCGCCGAGGGCGTTGACCACCAGGTTTGATGCGCCATTGGCGACCACGCTCTGGTGCTGGAAGTCGCCGCTGCTGGCAATGAACACACCCAGGCGCAGAATGCGCACCACACGCGACAGGTCATCACCCACTGCATCGCTTAACTGCCCGAGCAGGCCCAGCGCCGCGAGTTCCGCCGCCTGGACGCCTTCTTCATCGCTGAGGGTGTCGCCTAACCGCCCGACGTAGGCGGGTTTGCCTTCGACCATGGGAATTTGCCCGGAGATGAACAGTTGGTTCTGGCTGATCACATGATTGATGTAATTGGCCGCCGGCTGGCTGGGCGTAGGCAGCGTCAGGCCAAGGGCTTGCAGGCGTTGGCGGATGGAGTCGCTCATGTTGAATCCTCGAGGGTTGAGAGGTTTTCAGCATGTTGGTTGCGACGATGGGCGACAAACGGATAGATCTCATCTGACGTATCTAAAAAACTTATGCGTCGCTGCAGGCTTCCTTCAACCACTGGCTGAAGCATTCGGCCGCATCGCTGGCGGGGCCTTGGGGGGCGATCAGCCAGTAGGCGATTTCGCTGTGATAGGGCGGCCAGTCGAAGGCTTCCACCAGGCTGCCGTCCTGCAGCTTGCGTTCGATCAAACAGTGGCGGCCCATGGCGATGCCCTGGCCGGCCACGGCGGCTTCGACCACGATGTTGTAGTCGTGCAGCATCACGCGGGGGTGGCGCTCGAGGTCGACTTGATAATGCGCGGACCAATCGGTCCACTCGAACGGGCGGTGCGAGGTGGCCATCAATAATGCGCCGTTGTGCACTTGGCTGGCCTTGAACGCCGGGCTGCACACCGGCGAGATCACCTCAGGCATCAGCCGCGTGGCCTGTACATCGGGCCAATCACCCTTGCCGTAACGGATGGCCAGGTCGACCTCGGCGGCGGCCACGTTGGCAAACTGAATCGCCGGCAGCAACTCCACCTGGATGTGCGGGTAACGGTTGAGAAACCCGGCCAGGCGCGGCGCCAGCCACAGGGTAGCAAAGGATGCCAGCAGGCCGACGCGAAGCACGGTGGTACTGGGTGCTACTTTCTTGGCGCGTGTGGCGGCGGCGATGGCGTCGAGGGCGGGGCGGATTTCGGCGTAGTAACGTTGGCCATCGGCGGTCAGATCAATCGCTCGGGTGCGTCGGATAAACAGCGGTTTGCCCAGATGCTGTTCGAGCTTTTGCACCTGGTGGCAGAGGGCGCTCTGGGTGACCGACAACTCGTTCGCCGCCTTGATAAAACTCAAGTGCCGCGCCACGGCTTCGAAAGCGCGCAGAGCCAGCAGCGGCGGAAGGTCATTGTGCAGTGCCAACTGAATGCGCCTACAGAAAAGGGGGGAAGTTTCGATTTTGGGCGATGTCCTACCTTTTGTCGCCCTCTGATTCTGCTGTCGAAGCTAGTCGATATTTCTTACATCCCCTCGGGCATTAGTGCGCAAAGCTTTGTGTCTTTTTTTGACACGGTAGAGCGATGAAAAACCCTATGAAGGCAAATGTGATCGGGTTGGCCATGGCTGTCGGCCTTTGCGGGGCCGCAGCAGCGAGTGAATCACCGCTGGTCGGCGCCTGGAAGCTGATCGGTTATCAGGTCGAATCCCAGGAGACCCGTAAGAAAATCCCCGCGATGGGCAGCAGTCCTGCCGGCCGGGTTATTTTTACGGCGGATCATCGGGTGGCGTTCGTGTTGACCGGCGAGGGAAGGCAGGCGGGCTCTACGGACGCGGAAAAATCAGCGCTGTTGAGTACCCTGGTTGCCTACACCGGTATTGAGCGGGTTGAGGGGAACCAATGGTGCACGCAAGTCGATGCTGCCTGGAACCCGGAGTGGGTCGGCACGGTGCAGTGTCGCGACTTTCACATCGAGGGCGACACGCTTGAAGTGCTGACGCCTTGGCGGCAAATGCCGAACTGGCCGGGGATCACGCGTTCCATCATCACGTTTGAGCGCGATAAGTAAGCCAATGGGTGGGGCGCGTTGGGGATTTTTATCCCGGTATTTGCCGTCGGGCGGGGGAGGCCGCATTATTGAGGTATTCCCGCCACTACGTAAGCCAAGCCATGAGTGATGACGACAAGCTGGTCGACCTGAATGCCGAACGTGCCAAACGTGTGCATGACCTGAATGACAAACGCCTGAATGAAGTTCGCCAGGCGTTTGAGCAGGCGATGCCACTGGGCAAGGTTAAGAAAAAGTCGAAAAACAAGCCGAAAAAGCGATGAACTGACCTGAATCTGTTGATGCAGGTCAGTTATTGCCCTTCTTTACGCCCCGTTGCGGGCGACATTGATCCCCGTCAATTTTCCAATCGGCCTTCTCTATTAACTTAGCCCTATCGCAACAGGGCACGAGCAGGAGGCCGGTCATGTTTTTCGATAATGTGGTGTTTGCCGGAGTGTTGACTGTCAGCCTCATGGTGCTGTTTTTTGTAGGATTTGGGATTTTTATCTGGAAGGACGCTAATAAGCGTAAAGAACCGTAAGTTCTTCTGGGTTACATGAGCACGCAAGGCATTTTGGGCGACTTCGGTCGCCCTTTTTTTTGGGCTGCGTTTTTTGTTGTAGCGAGTACATACCCGTTGCTGCGGTAACGGCGGCTTAGGGTTCCGCTCTTACAGCGGCTCATTTTTGGAAAGGCCGGAATGCCGGCCCAGCCAAAAGTAAGCCGCTGTAAGAGCGGAGGCCCTATCAGCCATCACCCAAATAACGGATATGTACTCAATCAACCGCCCATAAAAAAAGGCGCAACCCCCAAAGAGATCGCGCCTTCTTTCTCAGCCGCAGCCTATCAGCTACCCAACGCCTTGGAAGCCAGCCAGAACAACCCGGCCGACAGGCCTACAGTCGCCGGCAAGGTCAATACCCAAGCCATCAGAATGGTCTTCACCGTGCCACCTTGCAGGCCGCTTTTGTTCGCAACCATGGTCCCGGCAACACCCGAAGACAACACGTGAGTCGTGGAAACCGGCAGGCTGAAGATGTTGGCCAGGCCGATCATGCACGCCGTGGTGATCTGCGCCGACATGCCCTGGGCATACGTCATCCCTTGCTTGCCGATCTTCTCACCGATGGTCAACACCACGCGCTTCCAACCCACCATGGTGCCCAGGCCCAAGGCCAGTGCGACCGCGAGGATCACCCAGAACGGCGCGTACTCGGTAGTGGCGGTCAGGTCTTTGCGCAGCTTGTCCAGGTCGGACTTCTCACGCGCATCCAGGCCCGGCAGCTTGCCGACTTTCTTCGCAGTGTCGTCAAGGCACAGCAGGTAGCGGCGCACTTCAATACGGTGATCAGAGGTCAACGAGTGGTAGTCGGAAACCCCTTTCAACGTGTCCATCAGCGCGCTGATGGTTGGCTCCGTCTGCTGCGGGTTGCACCGGAACTTGCCCGGCAGGTCATCCTTAACACTTTTACCCAGTGCCAGGAACTCGCCAAGCGTGGCGTTGTTGCGCTGGTAGAACTGGCTCAAGTGCACGGTGGCGTCACGGGTGCGCTCGATCTGGTAGGTGGTGCTGCCCAGGTCGAGTACGAACTGCGCCGGCACGATACCGATCAACACCAGCATGATCAGGCCGATACCTTTCTGGCCATCGTTGGAGCCGTGCACGAAGCTCACGGCCATCGCCGAAATCACCAGGACCAGGCGGTTCCAGAAGGGCGGGTGCTTCTTGTCGTCGACCTTGCGGCGCTGGTCCGGGGTCTTGTGCATCTTCGACAGCGGGCGCCACCATTTCAGGCCGAGCAGCACCAGGGCTGCGACCAGGAAACCGGCCATCGGCGAGAACACCAGTGACGCGCCGATATCGATCGCTTTCTGCCAGTTCACACCGTCAGCCAGGGGAATATCGTTGATCAGGGCGTTGGCCAGGCCCACGCCGAGGATCGAGCCGATCAGGGTGTGCGAGCTGGAGGCGGGGATACCGAAGTACCAGGTACCCAGGTTCCAGGTGATCGCCGCGGCCAGTAAAGAGAAGACCATTGCCAAGCCATGGCCGGTGTTCACATTGATCAGCAACTCCACCGGCAGCAAATGCACGATGGCGTAGGCGACACCCACACCACCGAGCAACACGCCGAGGAAGTTGAACACCCCGGAGAAGAACACGGCCAGATGCGGCGGCATGGCTTTGGTATAGATGACTGTGGCCACCGCGTTAGCGGTGTCATGAAAGCCATTGATGAACTCGAAGGCGAGGACAAAGGCGAGGGCGAGCAACAGGCTCACTAGAACCCAAGCATCCAGTCCGCTGAATAAATCGATCATGAAGGTTTTCTGACCCGTTCGTAAGGGGGCGCGATTATGCCAGAAAACCTCAGTAATCGATGCATTAGCTGCTCATCGGTAACAATCTTCACTGAAAAATCATGACGCACAGGCACGCATCCCAGGGTTTTCGGGGCTTTGGCAAGTCTTTGATTTATAAAGCGAGGTCTCGTAAAGACGGTTTTTTCTGACCGAAATGTGACGTTTGAAACATTTGTACGAAATTTCGCTAGGGGTGGTAGGAGCCTGGCGAAAATCAGGCTGCCCACCACTGGCAATGCGCCAGCAGTGGTGGCAAAACCTTGAAGCCCAAATCGAAGCGCTTATGGCTCTTCTGTTTTGAGTTCCTGTTCAATCTTTTGGATTTCCTGGGCAAATGCCTGATCCAGCAAGCTGGCTCGCTTGCGCCATGGCTTGCGCTCAGGCTCAGGCTGGGCGGCGTAGGTGGTGACTTCCCCGCCGTAAACGTCCTTGTAACGTTGCTCCTGGCGCTCAAGTTCCGCGCGCAGTTCGTCTTTCGTCACAGTGTTACCTAATTGAGTTGAGTTTATAGATTGTGCAGCGTCATGCCTGAAAGCCGTCCTCGGGTTATTTCACATTGAACAGTGCAGCCGTCCAAGTTTGAAAGAGGGGCCGGAGGGCAAAACTTTTAGCGACTACTTGTGACCGACGCTGTATACAGCCCGCAACGTCTGGCGAGCTCTAATCCCGATTGTGGTACCGGGCTGACCTCTGCACACGCTGCATTATAGCGGCGCATTTGAATAACACTATCACCGTGAAGTTAAAAAGCGTCAACGCCGAGTGAGGCTTTTGTTACATGCAGGCGTCAGTCTTTGGAAACGTCAGCGTTTTAAAATCTGTACTCTTCTAAATGTCAGCATGATTACTCCAACTTGATAAATCCTACGGCGCGGGTGAAAACGTGACGTGTCGCGCAAATTGCGATAATCGAATGATCGTCCGATAATCGCCCAATGTTGCCGGCCCCGCCTTGTACATCAATGTCTGCGCGGCTTGTAATAGCGGCCAACCCTCCCAGCGGTTGAAAATAAGAGAAAGGACCCTGAAATGAACGATCAATTGCGCAACTCCTTCGCGTCAGTGGCGCCGCCGATCGTGGCTTCCCCGGCCAAGCGCATCCAGGCGTTTACCGGTGATCCGGACTTCATGACCTCCCTGGCCCGTGGCCTGGCCGTGGTGCAGGCCTTTCAGGAGCGCAAGCGCCACCTGACCATCGCCCAAATCAGCCACCGCACCGAAATCCCCCGCGCCGCCGTGCGCCGTTGCCTGCACACCTTGATCAAGCTCGGTTACGCCACCACCGATGGGCGTACGTACTCGCTGTTGCCCAAAGTCCTGACCTTGGGCCATGCCTACCTATCCTCCACGCCCTTGGCGGTCTCAGCCCAGCCGTACCTGGACCGCATGAGCGAACAACTGCACGAAGCCTGCAACATGGCGACCCTGGAAGGCGACGACATTCTCTATATCGCCCGTTCCGCCACCACCCAGCGCCTGATTTCCGTGGACCTGTCGGTGGGCGGGCGCTTGCCGGCGTATTGCACGTCGATGGGCCGTATCCTGCTCGCGGCGTTGGACGATGCCTCGCTGCAGGACTACCTCGATCACGCTGACCTGCAAACCAAGACCAGCCGCACCCTGACCACCCCCGAAGCCTTGTTCGAATGCCTGCAACAAGTGCGTCAGCAAGGTTGGTGCATCGTCGACCAGGAACTGGAGCAGGGCCTGCGCTCCATCGCCGTGCCGGTGTACGACGCGTCCGGCCAGGTGTTGGCCGCGCTGAATGTCAGTACCCACGCGGGAAGGGTCAGTCGCAGTGAGCTTGAGCAACGTTTCCTGCCGAGCATGCTCAGCGCCAGCCGCGAGTTGAGTGCGCAGCTGTTTGCCTAAGTGTTCGGTGACCGCACAGATCCCGGCTTGATCAATTGACGGTGATTCCCCTGGCTTATTAATGTGCGGCAGCGCTGTTAGCGCCGCCCAATAATAAGTAATGACGACCTCAGGTCGTCAGCCCGCCATCGGTGTGGAAATAAAAATAATGAATCAACCCTCTGTCGGTACCAACCTGGACGTGCAGTCCTTTATCAATGCCCAGCCACTGTCGCGTTATCAGTGGCGCGTGGTGATCCTGTGTTTCCTCATCGTCTTCCTCGACGGCCTCGACACCGCGGCCATGGGCTTTATCGCCCCCGCGCTGTCCCAGGATTGGGGCATTGACCGCGCCAGTCTCGGCCCGGTGATGAGTGCCGCGTTGATCGGCATGGTGTTCGGCGCGCTGGGTTCCGGACCGCTGGCTGACCGCTTCGGGCGCAAAGTGGTGTTGGTGAGTGCGGTGTTGGTGTTTGGCGCGTTCAGCCTGGCCTCGGCCTACAGCACTAACGTCGACCAGTTGCTGGTATTGCGCTTTCTCACGGGGCTGGGCCTGGGCGCGGGCATGCCGAATGCCACCACGCTGCTGTCCGAATACACCCCTGAGCGCCACAAATCGTTGCTGGTGACCAGCATGTTCTGCGGTTTCAACCTGGGCATGGCCGGTGGCGGGTTTATTTCCGCCAAGCTGATCCCGGCGTTCGGCTGGCACAGCCTGCTGCTGATCGGTGGCATCCTGCCGTTGATCCTGACGGTGGTGCTGTTGGTGTGGCTGCCGGAGTCGGCGCGTTACCTGGTGGTGCGCAACCGCGGCACCGACAAAGTGCGCAAGACCTTGTCACCCATCGAGCCCAACCTCGTCGCCCAAGCCACCAGCTTCAGCGTGCCCGAGCAAAAAACCGTCAAGGCGCGCAACGTGTTTGCGGTGATCTTCTCCGGTACCTACAGCGCCGGCACCTTATTGCTGTGGCTCACCTACTTCATGGGCCTGGTGATTGTGTACCTGCTGACCAGTTGGCTGCCGACCCTGATGCGCGACAGCGGCGCCAGCATGGAACAGGCCGCTTTTATCGGTGCGTTGTTCCAGTTCGGCGGTGTGCTGAGTGCAGTCGGCGTGGGCTGGGCGATGGACCGCTTCAATCCGCACAAAGTCATCGGCACGTTTTACCTGCTGGCCGGGGTGTTTGCCTACGCCGTAGGGCAGAGCCTGGGCAATATCACGGTACTGGCGACCTTGGTGTTGGTGGCCGGCATGTGCGTCAACGGCGCGCAATCGGCGATGCCGTCCCTGGCCGCGCGCTTCTACCCGACCCAGGGCCGCGCTACCGGTGTGTCGTGGATGCTCGGCATCGGCCGCTTCGGCGCGATCCTGGGTGCGTGGATGGGCGCGACGTTGCTGGGCCTGGGCTGGAACTTCGAGCAAGTGCTGACTGCACTGGTGATTCCAGCCGCATTGGCCACGGCAGCCGTGTTGATCAAAGGCATGGTCAGCCATGCGGATGCGACCTGAGGCCTGACCCCATTTTGTGGCAGCCAGGAGGCTATGTGGGGGCTGGCTTGCCTGCGATGCAGACGACTCGGCCCAACAGGTAAATCGAGTTGATGCAATCGCAGGCAAGCCAGCTCCCACATTGTCCGTGCCCAGTTGAGTTGACGGTTTTGCACAAAAGATTAGCTAGACAACAATCTGTTCGATAATCGAACACTGAGTCGATTATCGGATTGTTCGACCCATTGCCCCGGCTTAATCTTCAAGCACTTCGGCGCCACCTCAGCGCCTTTTTCGATCAACACCGGGAGCCCAACCCCCATGGCTGAAATTCTTGCGCTGCGTGACGCGGTGAAGCAATTCGTGAATGACGGCGACACCGTCGCACTGGAAGGCTTCACCCATTTGATCCCTACGGCAGCGGGTCATGAAATCATTCGTCAGGGCAAGAAAGACCTGACGCTGGTGCGTATGACGCCCGACCTGGTCTACGACCAGTTGATCGGTGCCGGTTGCGCGCGCAAGTTGATTTTCTCCTGGGGCGGCAACCCCGGCGTGGGCTCTTTGCATCGCCTGCGTGATGCGGTGGAAAAACACTGGCCGCAACCGTTGGAGATCGAAGAGCACAGCCACGCCGACCTGGCGAATGCCTACGTTGCCGGTGCATCGGGCCTGCCGTTCGCCGTGCTGCGCGCCTACGCCGGTTCCGACCTGCCCAAGGTCAACCCGCTGATCAAGACCGTGACCTGCCCATTCACCGGCGAAGTGCTGGCGGCAGTGCCGTCGGTGCGCCCGGACGTCACCGTGATCCACGCACAGAAGGCCGACCGCAAGGGCAACGTGTTGCTCTGGGGCATTCTCGGTGTGCAGAAGGAAGCGGCGTTGGCGGCCAAGCGCTGCATCGTCACCGTCGAAGAAATCGTCGACGACCTGAATGCACCGATGAACAGCTGCGTGCTGCCGACCTGGGCGCTGACGGCGGTGTGCCATGTACCCGGTGGCGCACACCCGTCCTACGCCCACGGCTACAACGAGCGTGATAACCGCTTCTACCAGGCGTGGGACCCGATCGCCCGCGACCGTGGGACTTTTACCGCCTGGATCGACGAATACATCCACGGCACCGCCGACTTCAGTGAATTCCAGGCCAAGCTGGCCGCCGCGCAGGAGGCCAAGTAATGGCTTACTCGACCAATGAAATGATGACCGTCGCCGCCGCGCGCCGCCTCAAGAACGGCTCGGTGTGCTTCGTCGGCATCGGCTTGCCCTCCAAGGCCGCCAACTTGGCGCGCCTGACCTCATCGCCCGATGTGGTGCTGATCTACGAGTCCGGTCCGATTGGTGCCAAGCCCAGCGTACTGCCATTGTCCATCGGCGACGGTGAGCTGGCGGAAACCGCTGACACCGTGGTGCCGACCGGTGAGATTTTTCGCTACTGGCTGCAGGGCGGGCGCATCGACGTGGGCTTTCTCGGCGCGGCCCAGGTCGACCGGTTCGGCAATATCAACACCACCGTGGTTGGCGATTACCATCAGCCCAAAGTGCGCTTGCCGGGTGCCGGCGGCGCGCCGGAGATTGCCGGCTCGGCCAAGAGCGTGCTGATCATCCTTAAGCAGTCGGCGCGTTCGTTTGTCGACAAACTGGACTTCATCACCTCGGTCGGCCATGGCGAAGGCGGCGATTCACGTAAACGCTTGGGCCTGCCGGGCGCAGGTCCCGTAGGGATTATTACCGACCTGTGCATCATGGAGCCGGAAGAGGGCAGCCATGAATTCGTGGTCACTGCGCTGCACCCTGGCGTGACGCGCGAGCAAGTGGTCGCGGCGACCGGTTGGGCAATTCGGTTTGCAGACCACGTAAGCACCACCGACGAACCGACGGACGTCGAACTGACGGCCCTGCGTGATCTCGAAGCCCGCACCGCCGCCGCCCATGGCCAAGCGCCAGGAGACGCCTGATGCGTGACGTATTTATCTGTGATGCCATCCGCACGCCCATCGGCCGGTTTGGCGGTGGTTTGTCCACGGTGCGCGCCGATGACTTGGCGGCACTGCCGATCAAGGCGCTGATCGAACGTAACCCGTCGGTGGACTGGAGCGCCGTCGACGAAGTGTTCCTCGGTTGTGCCAACCAGGCCGGTGAAGACAACCGCAACGTCGCGCGGATGGCGCTGTTGCTGGCGGGCCTGCCGCAAAGCATTCCCGGGGTGACCCTCAACCGTCTGTGCGCCTCGGGCATGGACGCCATCGGCACCGCCTTTCGCGCCATTGCCAGCGGCGAAATGGAGCTGGCGATTGCCGGTGGCGTCGAGTCGATGTCCCGTGCGCCGTTTGTGATGGGCAAGGCCGACGCAGCGTTTTCACGCAACATGAAGCTGGAAGACACCACCATCGGCTGGCGTTTTATCAACCCGTTGATGAAGGCCCAATACGGTGTGGATGCCATGCCGCAGACCGCCGATAACGTCGCCGACGACTACAACGTGTCCCGCGCTGACCAAGACGCCTTCGCGCTGCGCAGCCAGCAACGGACTGCCGCCGCGCAAGCCGCCGGGTTCTTTGCCGAAGAAATTGTGCCGGTGCGCGTCGCGCATAAAAAAGGCGAGACCGTGGTCGAGCAGGATGAGCATCCGCGCGCCGACACCACTCTGGAGGCTCTGGCTAAACTCAAGCCAGTGAATGGCCCGGACAAGACTGTCACTGCTGGTAATGCTTCCGGCGTGAACGATGGTGCGGCGGCACTGATACTGGCCAGCGCCGACGCGGTAAAGAAACATGGCCTGACCGCCCGCGCCCGTGTGCTGGGTATGGCCAGTGCCGGTGTCGCGCCGCGAGTGATGGGCATCGGCCCGGTGCCGGCGGTGCGCAAACTGGTGGAACGCCTCGGCCTGGCGGTCACCGACTTTGATGTCATCGAACTCAATGAAGCCTTCGCCAGCCAAGGCCTGGCGGTGCTGCGTGAGCTGGGCATCGCCGACGACGCCCCGCAGGTGAACCCGAACGGCGGCGCCATTGCCCTCGGCCATCCGCTGGGCATGAGCGGCGCACGGCTGGTATTGACGGCACTGCACCAACTGGAAAAAACCGGCGGCCGCAAAGGCCTGGCGACTATGTGTGTGGGCGTCGGCCAAGGCTTGGCCCTGGCGATTGAACGCATCTAATAACAGAGGATTGCTCCATGAGTGACAAGCCCGGATATCGGCGCCCGCAAGCGGGCACTCAACCTGATTACCTGCACCCGGCCTACCAGTCGACGAACCTGCGTTCGCCGTCCCAGCCGTTGGTGTTCCTGCCGCATTCCTTGTCGGAAATCACCGGCCCGAGCATCGGCGCCGAGCGCGTCAATGAGCAGGACAATGACCTGACCGCCCAGCATGAAGGCGAGCCTGTGGGCGAACGCATCATCATTCACGGCCGCGTGCTGGATGAAAACGGCCTGCCGGTGCCGGGCATTCTGGTGGAGATCTGGCAGGCCAACGCCGCCGGCCGCTACAACCACAAGCGCGACCTGCATGACGCGCCGCTGGACCCAAACTTCACCGGCACCGGCCGCACCGTGACCGACGCCGATGGCGGGTATCAGTTCCAGACCATCAAGCCCGGCGCCTACCCGTGGGGCAACCACCACAATGCGTGGCGCCCGGCGCATATCCATTTTTCGCTGTTCGGCCCAAGCGTGCTGACCCGCCTGGTCACGCAGATGTACTTCCCCGGCGACCCGCTGTTGGAATACGACCCGATCTACAACTGTGTGCCGGACACCTCGGCCAAGCAGCGCCTGATCGCCAGCTTCGACCTGGAAAAAACCATTCCTTCCTATGCCCTCGGCTACCGCTGGGACATCGTCCTGCGCGGCCGCGACGCCACGCCGATGGAGAAATGAGATGACACTCTATGCGACCACGTCCCACACCGTCGGGCCGTATTACCACATCGGCCTGACCTGGCTGAACCGCGAAGACCTGACCGTGCCTGCGACCTTGGGCGAGCGCGTGGCGATCAGCGGGCAAGTGGTGGATGGCAACGGTGATGTCGTCAACGACGCCATGCTCGAAGTCTGGCAGGCCAACGCCGCCGGCAAATACGACCACCCGGAAGATGAACAGGACAAAGCCGTCGACCCCAACTTCGAAGGCTTTGGCCGCGTGCCGGTGGATGCCGAAGGGCGTTTTCGCTTTACCACCATCAAGCCGGGCAGCGTGCCAGGGCTGGCGGGGACGACCCAGGCGCCGCATCTGGTGGTGTTGGTGTTTGCGCGTGGGTTGGTGAAGCACTTGCTGACGCGGATTTATTTTGACGGTGAGGCGTTGAACGCGGATGACCCGTTGTTGGCGTGTGTGCCTGCTGAGCGGCGCAGCACGTTGATTGCCAAGACGGATGCAGGCGGTGTGTATCAGTGGAATGTGGTTTTGCAGGGCACAGATAAGGAAACGGTGTTCTTCGACTATTGAGTTGGCTTGAGATCTGATCGTTCCCATGCTCTGTGTGGGAATGCAGCCGAGGACGCTCCGCGTCCCAAAGCGTGACGCAGAGCGTCACAAGAGGCATTCCCACGCAGAGCGTGGGAACGATCATCAAATATCGAAAAGTCTGCTTGCGGAACATGGTTGTTGCAAAGTATGTCTAGGCTATAACCGTTTCCACTGAGTGAAAAAACATGACAACAAAAACGATTCACTACACCGGAGAAGAACGCAGCAAACGGATTTTCGCCATTGTCGGCGCATCCTCCGGCAACCTCGTCGAGTGGTTCGACTTCTATGTCTATGCCTTCTGCGCGATCTATTTTGCCCCGGCATTTTTTCCGTCGGAGAGCCCCACCGTACAACTGCTCAGCACCGCCGGGGTGTTCGCTGCCGGTTTCCTGATGCGACCTATTGGCAGCTGGGTGTTCGGCAGTTTGGCCGACAAGCACGGCCGAAAAAATTCGATGATGATCTCGGTGCTGATGATGTGCGCCGGCTCGCTGGTTATTGCGTTTTTGCCGACCTACAAAGACATCGGGATCTGGGCACCTGCGCTGCTGTTGGTGGCGCGCCTGTTTCAGGGTTTGTCGGTGGGCGGCGAGTACGGCACCACCGCCACCTATATGAGTGAGGTGGCCCTCAAGGGCCAGCGCGGGTTCTTTGCCTCGTTCCAGTACGTGACCTTGATCGGCGGGCAATTGCTCGCGGTGCTGGTGGTGGTGATCCTGCAGCAATTCCTCAGCGAAGATGAACTGCGCGCCTGGGGCTGGCGGATTCCGTTTGTGGTCGGTGCCGTCGCAGCGCTCATCTCTCTACTGCTGCGCCGCACCTTGAAAGAGACCACCACCAAGGAAATGCGTGAGCACAAAGACGCCGGTAGCATTCGCGCATTGCTGCGCAACCACACGGCAGCCTTTATCACGGTGCTGGGTTACACCGCGGGTGGCTCGCTGATTTTCTACACATTCACCACTTACATGCAGAAGTACCTGGTGAACACGGCCGGGATGCATGCCAAGACGGCCAGCTACATCATGACCGGCGCGCTGTTCCTGTACATGTGCATGCAGCCTTTGTTCGGCATGTTGGCGGACAAGATCGGCCGGCGTAATTCCATGTTGTGGTTCGGCGCGCTCGGCACCCTGTGCACCGTGCCGATCCTGCTGACCTTGAAAACCGTCAGCAGCCCGTTCCTGGCCTTTGTGCTGATCACCCTGGCCTTGGCGATTGTCAGCTTCTACACCTCCATCAGCGGCCTGGTCAAAGCGGAAATGTTCCCGCCGCAGGTGCGTGCGTTGGGCGTGGGCCTGGCCTATGCGGTGGCGAATGCGGTGTTTGGCGGTTCGGCAGAAGTCGTCGCGCTGAGCCTCAAATCCATCGGCCTGGAAAACGCCTTCTATTGGTATGTCACCGTGATGATGGCGGTGGCCTTCCTGTTTAGCTTGCGCCTGCCGAAAGAGGCGGCGTACTTGCACCACGATTTGTAAGGGATGAGTTATGACACTGCGCACGAGCAACCAATTGTTCGACGCTTACTTCACCGCTGACAGCATGGCTGAGGTGTTCTGCGACCAGGGACGCCTGCAGGGCATGCTGGATTTCGAAGCGGGGCTGGCCCGGGCCGAGGCCCAGGTCGGGTTGATTCCGCAGGCCGCCGTCGCTCCGATTGCTCAGGCGTGCCTGGCGTCTTTGTACGACGTGGATGCCCTCGGCGTGGCGATTGCCACGGCAGGCAACTCGGCGATTCCGCTGGTGAAGGCGCTGGGCAAGTTGATCGCCAGTGAAGATGCCGGCGCCGAACGTTACGTGCACTTGGGGGCGACCAGCCAGGACGTGATGGACACCGGCCTGGTGCTGCAATTACGGCGTGCTTTGGAATTGATCGAAGCGGACTTGGCGCAGTTGGGCGAGATTCTCGCTGCGCAGGCCCAACGTTATGCCGGCGTGCCGTTGGCCGGGCGCACGTGGTTGCAGCACGCGACGCCGGTCACCCTGGGAATGAAAATCGCCGGTTGGCTGGGGGCGGTGACGCGCAGTCGCCAGCGCCTTGCCGAGTTGAAACCGCGCTTGCTGGTGCTGCAATTCGGCGGCGCATCCGGCACCTTGGCGGCGCTGGGCGAACACGCTATGCCGGTGGCCGAAGCTTTGGCGGCTGAGTTGCAACTGAGCTTGCCCGAGCAACCCTGGCACACCCAACGGGATCGATTGGTGGAATTTGCCAGCGTGCTCGGCCTGATCGCCGGCAGCCTCGGCAAGGTGGGCCGCGATATCAGCCTGCTGATGCAGACCGAAGCGGCGGAAGTGTTCGAGCCTTCGGCGCCAGGCAAGGGCGGTTCGTCGACTATGCCGCACAAGCGCAACCCGGTGGGCGCCGCGGTGCTGATTAGCGCCGCCACCCGTGTGCCAGGGTTGGTGGCGACGATGTTCAGCGCCATGCCTCAGGAGCACGAGCGTAGCCTGGGCCTGTGGCACGCGGAATGGGAAACCTTGCCGCAGATTTGCCGGTTGGTGTCCGGCGCCTTGAAGCACGCGCTGGTGGTGAGCGAAGGGCTGGAAGTCGACGCTGAGCGCATGGCGCACAATCTCGATCTGACCCAAGGCCTGGTGCTGGCCGAAGCCGTCAGTATCGTGCTGGCCCAGCGCCTGGGCCGCGACACCGCGCACCATCTGTTGGAGCAATGTTGCAAGCGCGCCGTCGCAGAGAGCCGCCATTTGCGCGCGGTACTCGCGGACGAACCGCACGTGACCGCCGAGCTATCAGCGGCTGAATTGGATCGCCTGCTTGACCCGGCGCACTACCTGGGCCAGGCACACACTTGGGTCACTCGCGCGGTGACCGACCATTTTGCATTGATCGCGTAAGGAGAACGCTGTGGCTTTTGTACAACTCGCCGAGGGCGAACTGCATTACCAACTGGATGGGCCTGTGGAAGCGCCGGTACTGGTGCTCTCCAACTCCCTGGGCACCGATCTGCATATGTGGGACATCCAGATCCCGGCGTTCACCGAGCATTTTCGCGTGTTGCGTTTCGACACCCGTGGCCATGGTAAATCCCTGGTGACCGAGGGGCCGTACAGCATCGAGCAACTGGGCCACGACGTGATTGCGCTGCTGGATGCGCTGGATATTCAACGCGCGCATTTCTGCGGGCTGTCCATGGGCGGCTTGATCGGCCAATGGTTGGGCATCAATGCCGGTGAGCGTTTGCAGCGGCTGGTGGTGTGCAACACCGCGGCCAAGATTGGCACACTGGATGTGTGGAACCCGCGTATCGAGACGGTCCTGCGCGATGGCGCGGCGGCCATGGTGGCGCTGCGTGACGCGTCTATAGCACGTTGGTTCACCGCGGATTTCGCTGCTGCCAACCCGCACCAGGCCAAGCAGATTACCGACATGCTTGCGGCCACATCGCCCCAGGGGTATGCCGCCAACTGCGCAGCGGTGCGTGATGCCGATTTTCGTGAGCAACTGGCCTCGATCAAAGTGCCGACACTGGTGATTGCCGGCACTGAAGATGCCGTCACGCCGCCGGCCGGTGGTCACTTTATCCAGAACAACGTGAAGGGTGCCGAATACGCTGAGTTTTACGCGGCGCACCTGTCCAACGTCCAGGCCGGGGCTGAGTTCAGCGAGCGTGTATTGGAATTCTTGCTGGCTGATTGACCCTTGTGGCAAACCCACTCGCCACAACAAGCCCGCTTGCCACAACTACAGATGAGCGGGCTGATATCTAATTGAACCAGGAGCTTTTTGTGGACGAGAAACAACGTTACGCCGACGGCCTGCAAGTGCGCCGTGAAGTGCTGGGTGATGCCCATGTCGACCGCAGCCTCAATGCCTTGACCGAGTTCAACAGCGAGTTCCAGGAAATGATCACCCGCCACGCCTGGGGTGATATCTGGACCCGCCCCGGCCTGCCTCGTCACACCCGCAGCCTGATCACCATCGCCATGCTGATCGGCATGAACCGCAGTGAAGAACTCAAGCTGCACCTGCGTGCCGCCGCGAGCAATGGCGTGACCCGCGCCGAGATCAAGGAAGTGCTGATGCAGAGCGCGATCTACTGCGGGATTCCGGCGGCGAACGCGACGTTTCACCTGGCGGAGTCGGTGTGGGATGAGTTGGGCGTGGAGTCGCGTCAGCAAGATTGAACCTGAAATGCGCTCAACTGTAGGCGCTGGCTTGCCTACGATAGCCAAAGGTATCTACGCAACTCTTTGGTGTTGCACGAGTAGACCTGTGGCTAGGGAGCTTGCTCCCGTGACGGGCTCTGGGCTGGCCATTTTCTTCAGGTTGACCGACCTGAGTGGTTGAAGCAAAAGCAGGGCAACAGCACAGCAGCACACTGTCTGTTTGATGTACCGAGATCTAAATGTGGGAGCTAGTCGAATCGTCGCACCGCCGCTCCCTCAATTTGACCGAGTTCGGCTGCCAGCACCGCATTGCTTTGCTTTTCTGTGGGAGCTGGCTTGCCTGCGATGCGGGCACCTCGGTGTATCAGGCATAACCAGTTGAGGCCATCACCGACAAGCCAGCTCCCACATTAGATCTACATGGGCCTGCTGGATCAGCGAGAATCCGCATCCCATATCCAGTTCCACACACCCGGCAAGTGCACCTCTTCGCTCACATCCTTCACCGTACGCGCCATTGCTGCGCGTTCCAGTGTGGCGTGGTCGGTGTAGAACGGCTCGGCGGCGGTTTTCATGCCGTTGATGCGGGCGCTGTCCATCAGGATCTGCAAGTACTCCTGCAAGTGCCGCGCGGTGTAGCGGTTGATATCGTGGAAGGTCACCACCACCGGTATCACGCCATCCACCGTAGGCAGTTCACCCAAGGCTATGCGTTCGCGCACCACCGACAGTTGCCGATACAAATTCGCCCGTCGACGCGGGCTGCCGTTGAAACCCCAGATTTTGCCGTCATTGGCACTCAAATCTGTCAGCAATACGTGCATCCCGTGGCGCTGGTAGGCGGCGAAGGTGCGTCTGTCGTAGTTCCAAAAGGGCGGGCGCACCAGCGTGGGCGGCGCGCCAGTGATCGAGGTGATATCCGCCGCGCCCAGGCTGAGGGCGCGTTCAAGTTCGGCATCACTGAGCCAGCGGTGATTGGTATGAAACCCTGTGGCCGTGTGGAAGGCCAGGACGTGCCCGGCCGCGTACTCGCGTTCCATGGTCTTGCGCCCGCGCGCGCTGCCGCCGGAACGGGACGCTGCGGTCTGCAGGAAAAACACCGCCTTGATGCTCGGCAATACCGGGTTTTTCGCCAGGTCGGCTATCACCGAGCGGCTCGGGTTGTTGTAGCCCGAGGCGCTGGGGCCGTCATCAAACGTCAGCAGGAAACGGATCGGCGCTTGGGTTTGCAGGCGTTGTGCGGTCTGCGGGGTCAGGGCAATGGGCGCGCTGATGCAGCCGGTGAGCAGAATCGACAGAATGACAATCAGGTATTTCATGGCAGCCTGGGTTCAGAGAGAGTCATCCGTTTCGTTGAGGTCCGTGTGCCGGGTGAAGGGCGCGTGCACGATACAGCATGATTGCGCCGGCTATAACGGGTAAATGCTGCCGCTTGTCTTAAGGGTAGCGGGCCGTTGTCTCAGCCCGCTTTTCAGGTGTCATGCATAGCGTGTTCGAAGTGGATTGCCCATTTCTGCGTGCAGACTATTTTCAGTAAAGGGGGCGGGGTTGGTAGCAATGGGTGGGGTAGCAGGGTCGTTATCGAAATCGAATCCCAGCGCGTCAGTGGGCAGGCCGACAGCCTGCAATTCGAAATTGGGTGGGCCGGGATGCTCAGGTTCATCGGGCGTCGGTGCACTCAGACCTGGGAGCAACGTTCCGTTGGAGGCGTTCCAGCCATGTACCATTTCATGGAAGAGCTGGACAATCGGAGACACCGTTACTTCGTTGTCGATTTTATTAATTAGGCTTGGGTTGTAGAGAATTTTAATTTGATCCATGTGGGCGCCCGCCACCCCATCCTTTATAAAGCCCTGTTTCGGATCAAAGTCTTCGAGGGCATTGCTCTCCTCTTCGCTCATTGCTTGCAGTTGAGTACTAATGAACAGGATAAAATTGGTGGGCAGGGGCATATTTTCGAGGGTGATGGGTGCGCCATTTCTCTCTGCTGCTTTATCCAGCGCCTCCAGCAGTTTCTGCCCTGCGGGCGATGCGCGAAGTAGTTCCAGGTCATCTTCGACCCGCTGGATGAAATCGGGTGGCCCTATGATTTTGAAGGCTTGTCGGCCCGCTTCGGTCGGCGTTACGTGGGTAATCGTTGAGCCTTGAGTACCGATCAGGCGATCCGTCTTTTGTGCATAGATACGCGCCTTGAGTGCGTTGGCTCGCACAGTGTCGCGGCCCGGCCCGGTGTAAAAAGTGGTCTGGTCGTACCCCACCATCAGGTCTTTATCCCGGCCACCATTAAGCACCGTATGCCCATTGCCCGCGTACAGCTGGTCGTCGTCGGCGCCGCCATCCAGGTGGCTGCGTTTACTCGCCGGCCCGCTGCCTGCGTACAGGCGATCTTTGCCAGCATTGCCGTACATGACCGCGTGGCCGGTGCCACCCATTATCGTGTCGTCGCCCTCATTGCCTTCTGCATAGCCTATGCCGCTGCCAAGACGAATATGGTCATTGCCGCGCCCGCCATAGATGCTGGTGGGGCCGCCGCCTGCCTGGACGAAGTCGTCGCCATCTTCGGCCTCGATCTCCACTCGCACGGTGACATTGGGGTCAAGGGTAATTCGATCGTCACCCGCTCCGGTTTTGATGTGGAGAAAGGTCGGAACGTTAGAGCGGCCGTCGAAGGTATTGAAGGCATAGTCGCGCCCGTTTATCCGCGCGTACAGCTGGCCGTCAGGGCGCTGGCTGATATGGATATGGTCAGCTTTGTCACCTGTTTCGATGATCAAAATATTCGCTAGGGTCTCAGGATGCTCAGGTTTTTTGAGACCCTCGATCAGCTTCTGGCTGACACGCAGGTAGCCGTCATCCACCAACATCTGTGTGTTGGTACGAATGGGGGGAGGGCCGGGGCGCGAGCTAGGTTGACTGTCGGTTGGGGGCAGCGGGGGCGCCATGGAGTGGCTGTGATGTGAAGTGGCTGTGGTCATAGGCGGTTAACCTCTTGTCGGATGGTGTGATTTTCTGAGTCGGCATTTGCCGCACAGGTGCACATCCTTCAGTCGAGCTATGGGCAGGAAACGTTCCTGCTCTAAGGGCGGCTATTTGCTACAAAAACAGCCGCGAACAATTAACGTGCGCGGCTGTAGCGCGGGCTGATCGGACAACTGACGATCACTCGGTTCGTCTGCTCCCCCAGGTGCGGTCCCTGAACAGCCGAGTAGTATTTACGACACAGGGTTGTAGTTCTGGAACGTGTACCGTTGAGCCTGGCGATCCTCCTCGGCCCGGGAAGTGAAACCACCGCCCCTGTACAGCGAACCACTTTTGTCTTCGCCCGGGAGGATGTACGAATAGTTTTTGACGTTGGAATCGATGATGATTTTATCCTCACCGTCCTGCGTTGAGATGAATAGCCTTGAGTGACCGGTTGCATCGTTTTTAATCGGCAGCAAGAATTTCTCGCCATTGATGTCTGCAACCATGGAGCCGTCTTCAGCCGCCATAATTCGGACGTTGTCTGCTTCTTTGCCGGTCTGGATGTAAACAACGCCGTCACCGAACTGGAGGGCGTCTGTATTCGGGGTGAAATTGATGATTACATCACCGTGTTTAAATACGTAGTCATCACCTTTTGGTCGCATCTGCGAGAGTACCGGGATGACACCCGGCTCCAGGAAGGTTTTCTTGTTGGCAGATTCCGGCGCGGAAATGTAGCCATTGACCCCGGCGACCCGATGGTTGTTATTGAGGCTGACGGTGGTTTCGAACCATATATTGTCAGCGACGTTAACCTCATCGTTACCACCGTTGGTTTTTATTTCGAGATGTTGGCTCATGGCGCCTATGTTTGTAATGGGCAATTCATAAGCTTTCCCATTAATTTCGGCAACTACGCCGCCCGTGGTAAGTGTCTTGATTTCAACAAGGTCATCTTTATTACCCGTTTCAATGGTGACTTTGTTTCGCTGAATTTCAATACCATTGAAACTCCCTTGGTGCAAGGGAGAGGACGTTATCTTGACGTTGCCATTGTCAAACTCATGCGTAACCGGTGCACCCGTCAGCGACTTTGGTATTTTTACAAGGGTTGTAAAAATAGCTGCAGGTTCCTTGACGGGCTCGGCCGCGCCGGCTTGGGGCTGATTAAGTTTTTGCTGAGTAAGGCTGTTGGCGGGCTGCTGCTGTGGACGGAGGCGGCCAGTATTTTTGCTGCTCTCCATTTGAGTGTGTGGTTGAGTGTCCTGAATGGCAGCGGCGGGGTTAGTTGTTGAAGGTTTTTGAATTGATTCTTGCCAGGCAAGCCAGATTGGATTAACTGGATTGCTAGAAGCATTGATGGTCATGAATTCGTTCCCTGTTTAATCGTTGAGTGATGTCGCTGGCTCGACAGTAAGGCTCCGTCTTGCTCCCTGTAATTGGTCCGACAGAAGATTCGGTTCCTGCGTGGCTTATTTCATATTCTTACAGGGAGCGGTGCGATGAACGATTAAGGTTGGGGGTTTTTACTTCAATGATTCATAGCAATGGCTGAAGGTTTATATTCTCAAGCAGTGTAGGCAGTGTGCCGTTAGAAAACCGGTCGCCATATATTGAGGCTGTATGAATATAGCCCTGTTATGGCGACTGATGTTTTAGTGGTGTTAAAGCAGCGAAATAGGATAGCTGACGATCAAGCGGTTTTCGTCGAACTCGTTGTTACTGTAGTCGCGGCGCATGCTGGAATTACGCCAGCGCACGTTCAAGTCCCTGAGCGCGCCGCTCTGCACCGTGTAGCCCAATTCGCTCTCGCGGCCCCACTCCTTGCCGTCGGTGACGGTGCCTGTGTGCACGTTGCTGCCGCTGATATAGCGGTTCATCAAGGTCAGGCCGGGTATGCCGAGGGCGGCGAAATTGTAGTCGTGGCGCACCTGCCAGGATTTTTCCTGGGCGTTGTCGTAGCTGGAGTTGTAACTGTCGTTGGCCAGGGTGCCGCCGCTGGTGCCGTTGACGCGCATCCAGGCGTTGTTGCCGGTGAGTTTTTGCAGGCCGACGTAGAAGGTGTTGCCACCATAGCGGGCGGAGAACAAGCCGGACAAAGTCTTGTTATCCAAGTCACCCGCGCGAGCGCTGCCGTCGTCTTTGCCGTAGAAGAACCCAAGGTTGGCGCCCAGGGTCCAGTCGCCCACAGGCTGGCTGTGGGTCAGGTTGACGAATTGCTGGCGGTAGATGTCCTTGAGTTGGGCATTCCACAGGCCGATCTGGGTGCGTTTGTCGTTGAACGCGTACTCGCCGCCCTGGAAGTTGAAGCGGTCGGAGGTGAAGGCGGTTTTACCGACCATCGACATGTCCGTCATGCTGCTGTCGTCGCGCGGGCTGTTGGCGCGGAACTGGCCGCCGTAAAGGGTCAGGCCGGCGATTTCCTTGGAGGTGATCTGCCCGCCGCGCAAGGTTTGCGGCAGGGAGCGGCCATCGTCGGAACGCAGGATCGGCAGCACCGGCATCCACTCGCCGACCTTGACTTCGGTCTTGGAGATCCGCGCTTTGAACGCCACACCGAGGCGTCCGAACTCATCCGCCGGGCGGCCATCGTGGTCCAGCGGCAACAGCTGGGTGCCGCCGGTGCCACGCCCGCCATCCAGTTTCAGCGAGTACAACCCCAGCACATCCACACCGAAACCCACGGTGCCCTGGGTAAAGCCGGATTTGGCGTCGAAGATGAAACTTTGCGTCCACTCCTGTGCGCCGCCCTGGGCTTTGGTCGGGTTGGTGTAATTGCGGTTGAAGAAGAAGTTGCGCAGGTTGAGGTTGGCGCTGGCGTCTTCGAGAAAGCCGTGTTCTTCGGCGACGACGGGCATGGCAAGACTGGCGACAGCAGTCGCCAGCAGCAGCCGGCGCGGGTTGAAAGTGCTCATGGTGTAGGACCTGTTGTTATTGGGGTTATGCAGGTGCCGGCCATGTTGCTTGGCAGTGTGGGTGCGATGAAAGTGGGGAGAGGCGGGTTGTGGGCGATGATCGAACGCAAGTTGGCGGGCCTGTGCATTGCGCTCAGGCCCGGTGCGCAGGGTCAGCGTTTGGACCAATCGAAGTGGGTCCAGGGCACGGCGGGCAAGTAGTGCTGGGCGGCAATAATCACCGCCACCATGACCACCAGGAACACGGCTTGCAGCGGGCTCCAGAACGCCCAGTGCAAACCGTTCAGCCACGGGTAGTTGTGGCTGAAGGTATGGCTCATGTGGCCGATGCGTTTTTTGTGTAGCAGGTTGATCAGCAACATCCCGGCATAGGTCACCATGCCCAATATTCCCAGCATCAGCGCGCAGGCCAGAAGCATGGCCAACTGCGGCACGCCATGGCGTAACACCAGCCAGTATTGGTTGGGGTTGAGCCGCTTGGGGATCAAGTACTGGCTCAGCCATAGGTCCTGAACGATAAAGGACGAACTCATCCCGGCCCACATCTGCGTGATGCGAAAGCCAATAAACGCCGGCGCGATCGCCAGCACCAGGAAGATGAACATGACACCAACGTCCAGTTTTTCGGGCTTGTCACGGACGAGGTTCAGGCCGACGGCCAAGACGAAGATAGCCCAAAGCCGGATCAACACCTGGGTGTAGATCGGCCTTGCAACAAATTTTCGCCAGAAAAAAACGTCGCTCTGGGGCAGGCGCTCGGTCAGTTGCGGGTAGCGCCACGTGAGGGTGTCCCCCAATTGCTGGCAGGCGTTCCACTCGTTTTCGCCAAACCGTTCGATGATGCGCATCTGTTGGGTCGCGGTCATGGGCGTGAGCAGCAAGCGCGCAGCCAGTGCATCAGCGCTGGTGCGGCGGGTGTCCTGGGCCTTGTCTTGCAGGTTGGTGTAAAAACTTTCCTGCTCGCAGCGCGACACCAGGCCACGCCACATCCAGGCCGGTTCCGGGTACACACCTTTCTGGTCGTCCCAGCCAAACGCCTGGCACACGCGTTCGAACAGCGGCACGCTCCATTGGGTTTCGTGCAGCAGTTGCAAGACGATGCGCTGCCACTGTTGCTGCTGGTCGAACACCCGCAGCCAGGGCTGGCTGTTGTACTGCGTCAGTTGGTTGACGAACTCGCGCTCGGCTTTTTGCTCCAGCAGCTCCTGCAAGGTGCTGCGATAGTCCTGGAGCAGCTCGCTGGTGAGGGCTTCGTGCTGCCAGGGCGTCATGGTCACCCGTTGCCAGGGCGTCAGCCATTCCAGGTGTTGCATCGCCCAACCGACGATTGCACTGCGCTCGCCGGGGGCTTCGAAGCAATGGCGCAGCAGGCCGGCCTGGAACGTCTCTTCACAGCCCTGCTGTTGGGCCTGGGCCCAGCGTTCATCGAGGTTGTGCACGTTCAGGCCGGTGAGCAGCGCGAGGGCCGGGTCTGGCTTTGGCGCTTCAAACGCGGCGGGGCTGAGCGGGCTGATGTTCATCAGCTCGGCGAGGTCATACGGGTTTTTCACCACCGGCGGTTCGAACGGCGCAGGGCCCAAGGGGCGAACGTCCATCAGCTCAGCCAGGTCGCTGAGGTTGCCGTGAGCCTGTTCGGCCACCGGCGCTTCGACGGTTTCCAGCTCCTCGTTGTCGGCCCGCCAGCGCGCTTCGCTCAGCGCTTGTTCATAGGCCTCGCGCAGGCGCTGGAAACCCTCGGCGTCATCGTCCGGGCGGCAGCTTTTCAGCAGCCGCGCGTAGGTGCGCTTGATGGTGCGCTCGTCGGCATCGTCTGCCAGTTGCAACACTGTCCAACAGTCCATGTCGTTATCTCTCAGCGCCAGAACCCGTTGTCGAGTTGCTCAAGTTGACGGGTCAGCTCGCTGCGGGCCTCACGGATCCGGCGTTCGTCCTGGGTGTCGAGCACTTGCTGAAACTGTGCGGCCCAGTGCCCGAGCTGCTCACGCAATTCGCCGAGGTTTTCCTGGTAGAGCCGTTCGAGGCGGGCGGTCAGCACCGTGTTGACCTGCTGGTCGCGTGGGTGAATCTTCAACAGCGCCAAGGCTTGCAGGCGTTGCTGGATCTCCTGCGGGCTGAGCACGCCGGGGTTGTTCTCGATCACCAGCGAATGCTGCTCGCCGGTCAGCGGGATGTTCACCTGGGCTTCGAGCAAGCCGTTGTTGTCGTAGGTGAAGCGCACGTCCAGTGTGACTTCGCCGGCCTTGCGCTTGGGCACGGTGATTTCCAGCTGGCCCAGTTCGATGTTGTCTTTCACCAGGCGGCTTTCGCCCTGGTAGATTTTCAGCAACACGCGGGTCTGGTCGTCGTAGAGGGTGACCACGCTTTTGACCCGGCTCACCGGCACGCTGCTGTTGCGTTCGATCAGCGGCAGGTAATGCCCGCTTTCGATATGGCCGCCGTACTGGTTCGAGGTTTCGATGCCCAGGGTGTAGGGGCAGACGTCGGTCAGCACGATCTCTTCCAGTGCCGCCGAACGAGCTTTGAGCGCCGCCTGAATCGCCGCGCCGTGGGCAACCACCTGGTCCGGGTCGAGGCTGATGGACGGGAAACGCCCGAACAAACCAGCGGCCAGTTTGCGCACCAGCGGCATGCGCGTGGTGCCGCCGACCAGCAGGATTTCATCCAGGTCGCCCACCCGAATTCGTGCATCACGCAGGGCGCGTTCGATGGGGGCGCGCAGGCGTTCCAGTAGCGGCGTGTAGAGCTTGGCGAGTTCGGCCTGGGTGATGGTTTTGGCCCACTGCTGGCCGTCGACGCGCAGGGCGAACTCGGCGCTGTCGTCCTGGCCCAAGGCTTTGCGCACGCGCTCGGCTTCGCGGCGCAGGGCCTGCAACACACTGCTGGTGGGCGGGAAACCCTGGGCGTTGCGCTGGCTGTCGACGAAGTGTTCCAGCAACAGGGTGTCGAAGTCTTCGCCGCCCAGGAAGTTGTCGCCGGCGCTGGCGCGTACTTCCATCACACCGTCGAACAGCTCGATGATCGACACGTCAAAGGTGCCGCCGCCGAGGTCGAACACCAGGAACGAGGTTTCCTTGTCACGCTGGTGCAGGCCATACGCCAAGGCGGCGGCGGTGGGTTCGTTGATCAGCTTTTCCACGTTGAGCCCCGCCAGTTCACCGGCGATGCGCGTGGCTTTGCGCTGGCCGTCGCTGAAGTAGGCGGGCACGCTGATCACCGCTTCAGTGACGGTGTGGCCGTAGGTGCGCTCGATGTCTTCTTTGAGGCTTTTGAGGACCAGCGCCGACAGCTCTTCGGGGCGGAACGAGCGGTCGCCGAGGCGCACTTCGGTGGCACTGCCCATGTAGCGCTTGAACAGCGACGTGGTCAGGTGCGGGTGGGTGTGCAGGCGTTCCTTGGCGGCTTGGCCGACCAGGATACGGCCTTGATCATCCAGGCCGACCACGCTTGGGGTCAGCAACTGGCCAAGGGCATTGGGCACCATTTCGGCGGCATCGCCGCGCCATACGGCGGCCAGGCTATTGGTCGTTCCCAGGTCGATTCCTACGATCATTACGACAAGCTCCCTCTGTGGTCTGTAAGAATCTGTTACCAATTTTACCCTGAAAGGTTGAAGGGAGCGCAAGGTGCACTCAACTCGTCAGGTTCAGGTGTTCAGGGGCAGGTGTCTACTGTCAGGGTTGACAGTAGACACCCGCTTTCAAAGGCCTATTTTGGGGAGGGTGGCAGTTACTATCAGGTCTTGAAGAGAGAATGGATCATGAGCTTTGGATCAGGTATAGGGAGTTTTTTAACCACTGTGAATAAGTTCAGTGGGGAATTGATCAACGCAGATGGCGAGAAGATCGCGCTTGATTTCGATAGCGTCAAGTTGAGCTACATTGAGGATTATCAATTTTTCTTTAGCTTAGGCCTTGAGGACAATCCTGGTTCGAAAAATGAACTGACCCTTGAAGCGGGCAAGCTCCAGCTTGAACCGAGGCAGACATACCCCATCGGTCCAAAACTGCCCATAAAGGCCAGCTTTGGGTGGGAGGGCTATATCGAGTACCTCCCGCCGGACTACTCGGGGAGTTTGAGTATCGAAGACATCTCTGAGGACGAGAATGGCAAGATTGGTTTGACTGTGAGTTTCTCTCTCTATTATGGAGAGGAAATGGAGGTCAAGTTCTCGACGCTTAAGTTGAGTACATGAACCCATTTTGAGGGTGAACAAAAAGCCGAGACATAAAAAAACCGCTTCCTGTGAGGGAAGCGGTTTTTTTACGACAGCACGATCAGAACAACTTCAGTGCCGGTGCTTCTTCTTTCAACGGCTCGTTCTTCGCGGTCTGCTCATTCCAGCCACCGCCGAGGGCCTTGTACAGGTTGACCTCGCTGTTGAGCTGCGCCAGGCGGTCGGTGATCAGCGATTGCTGGGCACTGAACAGCTGGCGTTGGGCGTCGAGGAACGTCAGGTTGCTGTCGACACCAATGCGGTAGCGACGCTCAGCCAGGCGGTAGTAATCCTGGTTGGCCGCGACGAAGCCACGTTGGGCATCCAACTGCTGCTTGTAGGTCTCACGCGCGGCGAGGCCGTCGGAAACTTCCTGGAAGCCGGTCTGGATCGCCTTCTCGTAGGTCGCCACGTTGATCTCTTTCTGAATCTTCGAGTAGTCCAGGCTTGCGCGCAGGCTACCGGCGTTGAAGATCGGGATGTTGATCTGCGGGGCAAACGACCAGGTGCCCGAGCCGCCTTTGAACAGGCCGCCCAGGGTCGGGCTAGCGGTGCCGGCACTGGCGGTCAGGCTGATGCTTGGGAAGAACGCTGCACGTGCCGCGCCGATATTGGCGTTGGCGGCTTTGAGGTTGTACTCGGCCTGCACAATGTCGGGACGACGTTGCAGCAGGTCCGATGGCAACCCGGCTGGCACTTCGCTGAGCAGGTTATCCGACAGCGGCTTGCTGGCGATATTCGCCGGCAGGCCGGTGCCCAGCAGCAGGGTCAGGTTGTTTTCGTCCTGGGCCACCTGGCGGGTGTAGCGCGCCAGTGCAACCCGGGCGTTTTCCACTGAGGTACGCGCCTGGCTGAGGTCGAGGGCCGAGGCCACGCCGACTTCGTTGCTGCGCGAGGTCAGTTTGTAGCTTTGTTCGAACGCGCCGAGAGTGTCCTGGGTCAGCTTGAGCAGCTCCTTGTCGGCCTGCCAGGTCAGGTAGGCGTTGGCCACACTGGCCACCAAACTGATCTGGGTGCTGCGTCGCGCTTCTTCAGTGGCGAAGTACTTTTGCAGTGCTTCTTCACTCAGGCTGCGCACGCGGCCGAACAGGTCCAGCTCATACGAGCTGATTCCCAGGCCAGCCGAGTACTGGCTGGCGATGGTCGCCTCGCCAGACTGCGACAGTTTGGCCGGGGTGCGCGAACGGCTGCCGCTGCCCGTGGCCGAGATGGCCGGGAACAGGTCGGCACGCTGGATCTGGTACTGCGCCGCGTAGGCGTCGATGTTCAGGGCCGCGACACGCAGGTCACGGTTGTTCACCAACGCGGTCTGGATCAGCTGTTGCAGGGCAGGGTCATGGAAAAACTGCTTCCAGCCCTGCTCGGCAGCGGCCTGGCCCGGCGCCTGGGCCGACGAATACGCCGGCCCTTGCGGGAACTGGGCAGCCACCGGTGCTTCAGGGCGCTGATAGTCAGGTATCAGCGAGCAGCCACTGAGCACGAATGCCGTGACGGCTAGGGAAAGTAGCGACTTGCTCATTGGCCAGCCTCTTTAGGAGTTTCAGGAGTAACTTTCTTTTTACGCTCGCCAGCAGCCGATACGGTTGCGAAGAACAGTGGCACCCAGAAGATCGCCAGGACGGTGGCGGTGATCATACCGCCAATTACGCCGGTACCGATCGCGTGCTGGCTGCCTGAACCTGCACCGGTGGAGATCGCCAGTGGCAATACGCCGAGGACGAACGCCATGGAGGTCATGATGATCGGTCGCAGACGCATGCGGGACGCTTCAATGGCTGCCTCGACGATGCCCTTGCCTTGTTCGTGCAGCTCTTTGGCAAACTCCACGATCAGGATGGCGTTCTTCGCGGCCAGGCCCACCGTTACCAACAGGCCCACTTGGAAGAACACGTCGTTGGACAACCCGCGCATGCTGGTTGCAATCAACGCACCCACAACCCCTAGCGGCACTACCAGGATGACGGCGATCGGGATCGACCAGCTTTCGTACAGTGCTGCGAGGCAAAGGAACACCACCAGCAGCGACAAGGCGTACAGCGCAGGTGCCTGGGAGCCGGACAGACGTTCTTCATACGACAAACCCGTCCATGCATAGCCAACACCCGCCGGCAATTGCTTGGCAATACGCTCGACTTCGGCCATGGCGTCACCGGTACTGTAGCCCGGAGCCGGCGTACCAAGGACTTCCATCGCCGCTACACCGTTGTAGCGCGAGAGTTTCGGCGAACCGAAGATCCACTTGCCCGAAGCGATGGAGGACAACGGCACCATCTTCCCGGAGTCGCTGCGCACGTACCATTTTTCCAAGTCTTCAGGGGACATGCGGCTGGCGGCGTCACCTTGCACGTACACCTTCTTCACACGACCGCGGTCGATGAAGTCGTTGACGTAGCTGCCACCCAAGGCAATCGCCAGGGTCTGGTTGATATTCGACAGGGTGATGCCTTGGGCGCTGGCCTTCTCGTCGTCGACGGTAAGCTCGTACTGCGGCTCATCGTTCACGCCGTTGGGGCGCACACCTGCCAGAATCTTGCTTTGTGCTGCCATACCGAGGAACTGGTTACGCGCCGCCATCAATTTGTCATGGCCAACACCGCCCTGGTCTTGCAGGAACACGTCGAAGCCGGTGGCGTTACCCAGTTCCAGTACAGACGGCGGAACGATGGCAAATACCATGGCGTCCTTGAAGGTCTGCATGAAGTAGCCCTGGGCGCGCTTGGCGATCTCGAACACCGAGTTGGAGGCGTCACGCTCGCCCCACGGCTTGAGCATCACAAATGCCAGGCCGGAGCTTTGGCCACGACCGGCGAAGTTGAAGCCGTTTACGGTAAACACCGATTTCACGCCTTTGCCTTCGCCTGGCTCGCCTTCTTTGTCGTTGAGCAGGTACGCACGCATATCGTCGATGACTTTCTGCGTACGTTCAGCCGTAGAACCGACCGGCGTCTGCACCTGGGCAAAGATTACGCCCTGGTCTTCATCGGGCAGGAACGCAGCAGGGATGCGCATGAACAGCCAGATCATGCCGACGATGATCAGCGCGTACACCAGGAACGCCGGGATCTTATGCTTGATCATGTTACCCACGCCGCGCTCGTAGCTCAGTACGCCACGGTCGAAGGTGCGGTTGAACCAGCCAAAGAAACCACGCTTGGGTTGGCCGTGTTTTTCCGGGTCGATCGGCTTGAGCATGGTGGCGCACAAGGCCGGGGTGAAGATCAGGGCAACCAGTACCGACAACGCCATGGCCGAAACGATGGTGATGGAGAACTGTTTGTAGATCACACCGGTAGAGCCGCCAAAGAACGCCATCGGCAACAGTACCGCCGACAGAACCAGGGCAATACCCACCAGGGCGCCTTGGATCTGGCCCATGGATTTGACCGTCGCCTCCTTGGGCGACAAGTGTTCCTCGGCCATCACCCGCTCGACGTTTTCCACCACGACGATGGCGTCATCCACCAGCAAGCCGATGGCCAGGATCATGCCGAACATGGTCAGGGTGTTGATGGTGAAACCGAACGCGGCCAGGATCCCGAAGGTGCCCAACAGCACCACCGGTACGGTCATGGTCGTGATGATGGTGGCGCGGAAGTTCTGCAGGAACAGGAACATCACCAGGAACACCAGCACGATCGCTTCGACCAGGGTGTCGACTACACCAGAGATCGACTCGGTCACAACCGGGGTGGTGTCATACGGCACCACCGCCTTCATGCCTGGCGGGAAGAACGGTTCAAGCGACGCTACGGTGGCGCGGATGGCCTTGCCGGTGTCCAAGGCGTTGGCGCCCGAGGCCAGCTTGATCGCCATACCGGAAGCCGGCTTGCCGTTGAACTGCGCAGCGATGCTGTAGTTCTGACCACCGAGTTCAATACGCGCGACATCCTTCAGGCGTACCTGTGAGCCGTCGGTATTGACTTTCATCAGGATATTGCCGAACTGCTCCGCAGTCTGCAGGCGGGTCTTGCCAATGATGGTCGCGTTCAACTGAGTGCCGGGCAGGGCTGGCAGGCCGCCCAGTTGGCCGGTAGCCACCTGCACGTTCTGCGCCGAGATCGCCGTGCTGACATCCACCGGCGTGAGCTGGTAGTTGTTCAGCTTGGCCGGGTCCAGCCAGATACGCATGGCGTACTGCGAACCGAACACCTGGAAGTCACCCACACCCGCGGTCCGCGAAATCGGATCCTGGATGTTCGACACGATGTAGTTGGACAAGTCGTCCTTGGTCATGCTGCCGTCTTCCGACACCAGACCGATCACCATCAGGAAGTTCTTCACCGACTTGGTCACGCGGATACCCTGCTGCTGCACTTCTTGCGGCAGCAGTGGGGTCGCCAGGTTCAGCTTGTTCTGCACCTGAACCTGGGCGATATCCGGGTTGGTACCCTGGTTGAACGTCACGGTGATGGTCATGCTGCCGTCGGAGTTACTGTCCGAGGAAACATAACGCAGGTTGTCGATACCATTGAGCTGTTGCTCGATCACCTGCACCACGGTGTCCTGCACGGTTTGTGCAGACGCGCCTGGGTAGGTCACCTGGATGTCGATGGCGGTCGGCGCGATGGCCGGGTATTGGTTGATGGGCAACTTCATGATCGAAAGTGCCCCGACCAGCATGATCACCAGGGCAATTACCCAGGCGAAAATGGGACGGTCGATAAAAAATTTCGACATGGGTTACTCCCCTTTGCCGGCAGCGGCAGCAGGAGCAGCAGCACTGCCAGCATCGGCAGGCTTGGCGTTGTCGGCCGGCTTGACCTTGACCTCGACGCCCGGCTTGACGTACTGCAAGCCTTCTGTGATCACACGGTCACCGGCGTTCAGGCCTTTTTCCACCAGCCAGTAGGCGCCGTAAGTGCGGTTGGCCACCAGTTCACGCTGCTCGACCTTGTTGTCGGCGTTGACGATCAGCGCCGTTGGAATGCCTCTCAGGTCACGGGTCACGCCTTGCTGCGGAGCCAGGATGGCCTTGCTGTTCACACCGGCTTGCAGTTGGGCGTGTACGAACATGCCTGGCAACAGTGTGTGCTCAGGGTTAGGGAACACGGCGCGCAGCGTCACGGAACCGGTGGTCTGGTCGACCGACACTTCCGAGAACTCCAGCTTGCCATCCAGACCGTAAGCGGTGCCGTCTTCCAGGGTCAGCTTGACCTTGGCAGCGTTGTCGCCGGCTTTTTCCAGCTGACCGCTTGCCAGGTCGCGGCGCAGTTTCAGCATTTCAGCCGAAGACTGCGTGACGTCGACGTAGATCGGGTCCAGTTGCTGGATCACGGCCATGGCATCGGTCTGACCATTGCTGACCAGCGCGCCTTCGGTGACCGAAGAACGGCCAATCCGCCCGGAGATCGGCGCGAATACTTTGGTGTAACGCACGTTGATCTGGGCGGTTTGAACGTTGGCTTCGGCGGTCATGCGATTGGCGACGGCGGTGTCGTATTCCTGACGGCTGACGGCTTGCTCATCGACCAACTGCTTGTAGCGGTCGCTGATGGATTTGGTCTGGGTCAGGCTCGCTTGTGCGCTTTTCAGGGTGGCGTCATACACCGACGGGTCGATCTGGTAGAGCTGTTGCCCTTCCTTCACGTCGCCGCCTTCCTTGAACAGGCGCTTGAGAATGATGCCGTTGACCTGCGGCCGAACTTCCGCAATGCGATAGGCCGTGGTACGGCCCGGCAGTTCGGAGGTCAGGGTAAAGGCTTGCGGTTGAATAGTGACCACGCCGACCTGAGGGGTTTGAGCGGGCGGAGCCGCTTCTTCCTTTTTACATCCGCTGAGCAGCGATGCCAGGGCGACGGCAGTGACCAGAGCGGTAACAGCTGGCTTAAGTTGCATGAAGATCCTCGGGTCAGGCGCGCAGAATGCGCACAAGAAGGGTGGAAGGGTAAAAATCAAGGTGTGAGTGGATAAGTAGCTTGCTACGCAATATACTTACGTTCATGGTTGTTTGTAAACTCTTGACAGGCTTCGCAGATTGTTGACAAAGCAGCTGCCAAAGCCTCGATTTTAGTACGTTCGGTGCCCATGACGGTGTCGTCCCACAATTATTCAGATGATCGTTACCGCCTATTAAAGCAGCGTTACCGAGCGTCCCAAGTATTCTGATTGAGGTTTTACTGCCATGGTTCGTCGCACCAAAGAGGAAGCTCAGGAAACGCGCAGCCAAATTCTTGCCGCCGCCGAACAGGCGTTTTATGAGCGCGGCGTCGCGCGGACCACGTTGGCGGACATTGCGGCGCTGGCGGGTGTGACGCGCGGTGCTATCTATTGGCATTTCAGCAATAAGTCCGATTTGCTGCAGGCACTGCTCGACACGCTGCACGAACCCCTGGATGAATTGGCCCGGGCCAGTGAAAGTGAGGAAGAAGCCGACCCGCTGGGCTGTATGCGCAAGCTGTTGATTCATCTTTATCATCAAGTGGCCCTGGACCCGAAAACCCGGCGCATCAACGAAATCCTGTTTCATAAGTGCGAGTTCACGGATGAAATGTGTGACATGCGGCGCCAACGTCAAACCCACAGCTTGGAATGCAACCTGCGTATCGGCCTGACCTTGCGCAACGCGGTCCATCGCGGGCAACTTCCGGAAAATCTGGACACTACGCGTGGCGCGGTGTGCATCCATGCCTTCATCCACGGCTTGATTGGCCAGTGGCTACTGGTACCCGACAGCTTCCAACTGCATCAGGATGCCGAACGCTGGGTTGATGCGGGGCTGGACATGCTGCGCTTGAGCCCCAGCCTACGCAATTAAGACAAAATGCGTAATTACATCCAAGTGTGTCAATAGTAAAGACCAGAGACAGTCAATCGTCCCTTCGCAGGATTTGTGGGGTGACTTTATATACGTGCACGCGGGCGGTTGATAGGTAGCCGACTAAGTATTTTGTAGCGATATTGTTGCAATGCTGTGAAGGAATGTTTCCCGACCTTTGTACGATCGTTCCCATGCTCCGCGTGGGAATGCATCCTGTGACGCTCCGCGTCACGCTTTAGCAGCAGACGCAGAGCGCCCAGGACAGCGTCAAAATGTGGGAGCGGGCTTGCTCGCGAAAGTAGTGGATCAGTCAGCACATATTTAGCTGACAGACCGCATTCGATCTCTGGTGTATTCCAAAGCGCAGTAAAAAGCCCCGGTTCCTGCGAGCCGGGGCTTTTTCGTTTCAGCTTGTTGCTTTAGATCGCCAGCGTCGGGTAGTCGATGTAACCGACCGGACCCTTGGCGTAGAAGGTTTCCGGATGCGCTTCGTTCAGCGGCGCATCGGCTTTCAGACGCGCCGGCAGGTCCGGGTTGGCAATGAACGGTACGCCGAAGGCCACCGCATCGGCTTTGCCCGAGGCCAGCCAGGCGTTGGCGCTGTCCTTGGTGAAGCGTTCGTTGGCGATGTACGCGCCGCCGAAGGCTTTTTTCAGTTGTGGGCCAAGGCTGTCGCCGGCTTCTTTTTCACGCGAGCAGATGAACGCGATGCCACGTTTGCCCAATTCGCGGGCAACGTAGGTGAAGGTCTCGGCCAAGTTATCGTCGCCCATGTCATGGGAGTCGGCGCGTGGTGCCAGGTGCACCCCCACACGGCCGGCGCCCCAGACTTCGATGGCCGCGTCGGTCACTTCCAGCAGCAGGCGGGCACGGTTTTCCAGGGAGCCGCCGTAGTTGTCGGTGCGCTGGTTGGTGCTGCTTTGAAGGAACTGATCGAGCAGGTAGCCGTTGGCACCGTGGAGTTCCACGCCGTCAAAACCGGCGGCCTTGGCGTTTTCGGCGCCGACGCGGTAAGCGTCAACGATGTCGGCGATTTCAGCGGTTTCCAAGGCGCGTGGGGTCGGGTAGTCCGCCAATGGACGCACCAGGCTCACGTGGCCTTTGGGCTGGATGGCGCTCGGTGCCACTGGGGTTTCGCCGTTCAGGTAGGACGCGTGGGAGATCCGGCCGACGTGCCACAGTTGCAGAACGATCTTGCCACCCGCGCCGTGCACGGCCTTGGTCACATTGGCCCAGCCGCGTACCTGGTCGTTGGACCAGATGCCCGGAGTGTCCGGGTAGCCCACGCCCAGCGGCGTCACGGAGGTGGCTTCGCTGAGGATCAGCCCGGCTGAGGCGCGCTGCACGTAGTACTCAGCCATCATCGCGTTGGGTACGCGACCTTCATCAGCGCGGCAGCGGGTCAGCGGCGCCATGATGATGCGGTTCGACAGTTCCAGGTCGCCCAGTTTGATTGGATCGAAAATAGTCGTCATGGGATAACACCCTTCTCTTTAAGTGAATTGCTCAGTGGGTCGCAGGGGCCAGGCCGGCATCGCCGCTCTGACGGAAAGTAATCAGGGTGACCAGCAGGGCCAGAATCGCCAGGGCCGCAGCCGCCAAAGGCACGCTGGTCAGGCCAAAGCCGTGGGCAATTACGCTGCCGCCGACCCAGGCGCCGAGGGCGTTGCCGATGTTGAAGGCGCCGATGTTCAGGGTCGACACCAGGTTCGGTGCGGCCTTGCCGAAGGTCACCACGTTGATTTGCAGCGCCGGTACGGCGGCGAACGACGCAGTGGCCCACAGGAACAGGGTGATTTCAGTTGGGATTACCGCGACGCTGGTCCAGGTCAGCACGGTGGAGACCACCGCCATGCTGATGAACACGCCTATCAAGGTGGCCGCCAGGCGTTTGTCCGCCAGCTTGCCGCCGATGATGTTGCCCACGGTCAGGCCCAGGCCGATCAGCAGCAGCGTCCAGGTCACGCCTTTGGGCGACACGCCGGTGACATCGCCGAGCAGTGGGGCGACATAGGTGAAGAGGGTAAACATGGAAGCGGCGAACAGTGCGGTCATGGTCAGCGACAGCCAGATGCCGGGGCCTTTGAGGGCGGCGAGTTCGGCGCGCATGTCGAGTTTTTCTTCGTCACGCTTGGCCGGCAGGAAGCGGATCAGGCCGATCAAGGCGATCACGCCAATCACGGTCACCGCCCAGAAGGTCGAGCGCCAGCCGGCCTCCTGGCCCAGCGCGGTACCCAGTGGCACGCCGAGCACGTTGGCCAGGGTCAAGCCGGTGAACATCAAGGCCACAGCCGAAGCACGCTTGTTGGCCGGTACCAGGTTGGCCGCAACCACCGAACCAATCCCAAAGAACGCGCCGTGACACAGCGCAGTGACTACACGGGCAACCATCAGCACGTTGTAGTCGCTGGCCAGTGCGCAGAGCAGGTTGCCGACAATAAAGATGCCCATCAACGCTACCAGGGCGGCCTTGCGTGGCAGCTTGGCGGTGGCCAGTGCCATGAAGGGCGCGCCGATGGCCACGCCCAAGGCATAGCCGGTGACCAGCCAGCCAGCGCCGGGAATCGACACGCCCAAGTCCGCCGCCACATCGGGCAGCAAGCCCATGATGACGAACTCGGTGGTGCCGATGGCGAAGGCGCTCAGGGCCAGTATGAGTAGCGAGAGGGGCATTATCTTTCCTTTATAACAACGTTGCGCTGATATCAGCGCTGAGTTCGGTGGTGAGCGCCGCGAGGAAGGCTTGGATCACTTCGTCATTGCGTTTGAAAAAGTGCCATTGCCCGGCCTTTTGGCTGCTGATCAACCCGGCCCGTTGCAAGGTCGCCAGGTGGGCCGACACGGTCGACTGGGACAAGCCGCAGCGCTGGTCGATCTGCCCGGCGCAGATGCCGTATTCATGGTTGTGCACTTGCTCGGGGAACTGCACTTTCGGGTCTTTCAGCCAGGTGAGGATGTCTCGTCGTACTGGGTGCGCCAGGGCTTTTATTATTTCGTCGAGGTCGATGGGCATGGCAGGGTGCTCGGTTGCGTAAAACGTTATATCGCGATGAGGCGAACTTTAAATCGTTACATTCCGATACACCAATATGCTTTTGATCTTAGGACCGGCTATTTCGGTATATCGGGTTATAACGATACGTTGGTGGCAGTGCTAGACTGCTCGGCATGAATTATCTCGCACATCTGCACCTGGGCGGCCAACTTCCTGCACAACTGCTGGGCAGCCTCTATGGTGACTTCGTCAAAGGCCGCCTGCAGGGCCAGTTCAGCCCGCAAATCGAGTCGGCTATCCAACTGCATCGCTCCATCGACCGCTTCACCGACAGCCACCCGCTGGTTTGCGAGGCGTTGTCACGCTTCAGCCTGACCCGCAAGCGCTATGCCGGTATTGTCCTCGATGTGTTTTTCGACCACTGCCTGGCGCGGGATTGGGCGCTGTATGCCAACCAGCCCCTGGAACACTTCACTGCACAGGTGTACCGCGTGCTGGCGGCCGAACCGCAGCTGCCTGGGCGGCTGGCGCAGATTGCACCGTATATGGCGGAGGATGACTGGCTGGGTTCGTACCGTGAGTTCGCGGTGATGGAGCAGGTGTTGCGCGGGATTTCGCGGCGCCTGACCCAGCCCGAGGAATTGAGGCATGCCATGCACGAGTTGCGGATTCTGTATGAGCCGCTGAGTGAAGACTTTCGGCTGTTCTATCCTGAGTTGCAGAAATTTGCACAATCCCACCTGACGGTTGAGATTTAAACCTGTGGGAGCTGGCTTGCCTGCGATAGCGGTCTGTCAGTCGATATTGGTGTTGCTGACTCACCGCCATCGCAGCATAGGTATCTACACATCTTTTTATGGGTTGGATTCTTTGGTTGTCGTGGGGGCGCTGGGTGCATATCCGTTACCGCAGCAACGGATATGTACTCAATCTACCTAAACCATCACAGGCTAAAAGCAACACAAAAAGTTGCGTAGATACCCATGGCCATAGCAGGCAAGCCACCTCCCATATTTTAAAGTGTGTTCATGCTGCAAATGCAGGCCGAGCCGCCACTTGCTCCGTCTCCGGCAACGGCCCAAACAACGCCTTCTGCACCGCCTGCTGCGCCTGGAACGCCAGCGCCGCGCGTTCCTGCCCGGCACAGGCAATTGGCGTGAGCACATGGATTTCCACATCGCCCTGGTCATTGGCAAACAGACGCATCAGGTGCGAGAGCAAATCATCGTCGCCAATAAACGGCGCCAGCGGGTCCACTTGCCCATCGCGCAGATAACGAATCGCCACCGGTTGCAGCGACACATCGGCATCAATCGCACTGGCCAGTAAACGCCCGTGAAAGGTGCGCAGACTGCGCCCGTCGGTGGTGGTGCCTTCGGGGAACATCAGCAGCGGGTGCTGGTGTTCCAGGTGGCGAGTCATCTGCTTGCGGATGAGCTGGCTGTCGCCCGAACCCCGGCGGATAAACAGGCTACCAGCCTTCGCTGCCAACCAACCCGCCACCGGCCAGGTGCGCACTTCGGCCTTGGACAGAAATGACAGCGGCGTGACCATGCCCAGCAACGGGATGTCGGTCCAGGACACGTGATTGCTCACCCACAGCATCGGCGTTTGCGGCAACTCACCGTGCACCGTCACGCGAAAGGGCAGGGCGTGGGTCAGCCGCGCCATGAAAAACCGCGACCAACGCTGGCGCCGTACCATCGAGTTGGCCACGCCCAAACGCTCGAACACACCAAACACACTGGCCATGCTCAAGCCCAGCGCCACCACCAGCAGCACGCGGGCAATGCGCCCGTACACGCGCAGGCGGCCCATCACATGGCCGCCTTGAAGTGGCGGGCGTAACGCGGGCACAGCTCGTCGCGCTTGAGCAGGATAAATACGTCGGCTACTTGGAAGTCTTCATCCCAGCACGGCTCGCCGCAGATCTTCGCGCCCAGGCGCATATACGCCTTGAGCAGCGGCGGCATTTCCGCGATCACGTTGGATGGCAGATCCAACGCCGGCAGCTGCTTTTTCGGCTCGGCGCGCAGGTGTTCGTTGCACAGGTAGCGTTCGCGCAGGCGCTGCATGATCGCGTGGGCTTGGATGCCGCCGTCGTGCATCGGGATGCTCGCGCAGCCCATCAAGTAGCTGTAGCCGCCTTGATTCAACACTTCGGCCAACTCGCCCCACAACACGGCGATGGTGCCGCCGTTGCGGTAGGCCGGGTCGACGCACGTGCGGCCGATCTCCAGGATCGGGCCTTGCAGATGCAGCAGGCCGTGCAGGCTGAATTCTTCTTCGCTGTAGAACCGGCCCAAGGTGCTGGCCGCCTGGTGGTCGAGCAAACGGGTGGTGGCGACCAGTCGACCGCTGTTCAAATCCCGCACGCCAATGTGGCTGCAGTGAACATCATAGTCATCCATGTCCAGACCCAGTTCCGCGCCTTTCAGCTTGGCGTTGAACTCGCCGCTGAACACGTTGAACCGCAGGGCCTGAGCTTCCTGCAGCGCCTGTGCGCCAACCAGGCGTTCGGCTTGCAGACGGCGTTCATTGCCGGTGTCGCTGATGCGGGCGATCTGAGTCATGGCGAATCTCCGAGTGCCGGCCACGTTTCGGCCGGTCGACTTGTTTGTCCAAACTCAGGCTATGTAGGCTCGGTGTCAGCGCCATGAAGTTACGGTGACGCTTAGATGACAGCCCCCGATGTAGCAAATCTGTCATGCGCCTCGACTAGGCTCGCGGGCTTGAATGCCCCCTTGAGTTTGCGTCCATGGTCCGAGGCTTGTTGTGCGTTGCCCTGCTGTTCGTCACCGTTGCCGCCCACGCTGAAACCTGGCCTGACAAGGACTGGGCCAAGGGCACAGCACTCTCAGGACCCGCTGTCGATGCTCTGAATGCCTATGCGTTCCCAACCCGTGACGACGCCACCCGCCAAGGCATTCGCACTGACGCGCTGCTGGTGATCCGCGACGGCGAAGTCATCTACGAACGCTACGCCGCGCCCACCACCGCCAGCACGCCGCACCTGACTTGGTCGGTGAGCAAAAGCCTGATGGCCACGGTGCTCGGCGTGGCCTATGGCGAAAGCCGCTTCAAACTCACCGACCCCGCCGCACGCTTCTACCCGCCGATGAAACAACACCCCAAAGTCACCCTGGCCGACTTGCTGCACTGGGCCTCGGGCCTCGACTGGCAAGAAGACTACGAATACGGCCCGCTGAAATCCTCCGTCGTGGCGATGCTCTACACCCGTGGGCGCGCCGACATGGCCGAGTTCGCCGCCGACACCGAGGCTGTCGCCGCACCGGGCCAGGCCTTCCGCTACTCCAGCGGCGACAGCAACATCCTGTCCGCCGCCCTCAAAGGTATGCTCGGCCACAAGGCTTATATGAATTACCCGTGGGATGCGCTGTTCAAGCCGCTGGGCATCCACAACGCCATCTGGGAAACCGATGCCGACGAAACCTTCGTCGCTTCCTCTTACGCCTACCTCACCGCCCGCGACCTGGCGCGCGTCGGCCTGCTGATGGCGCGTGACGGCCGTTGGGGCGAGCAGCAATTGCTGCCCAAAGAGTGGGTCGCCTTCAACCGCAAGCCCTTCGACAACTACAAACCCGGCCAGGACGAAGCCGTGCCCGGCGGCCAATGGTGGCTAAACCTCGAAGTGCAAGGCGCACCCCGCCCGTGGCCCGCCGCCCCCGCTGACACCTTCGCCGCCCTCGGCCACTGGGGCCAGGCGCTGTTTGTGATGCCCGACAAACACCTGGTGATCGTGCGCTACGGCGATGACCGCGACGGCAGCTACCGCCATAACGAACTGCTCAAACGCGTGCTTGCGGCGGTGCAACCATGATTCGTCGTCACCCGTTTATCAGCGTTTTTCTGCTGCTGTTACTCGCCGTGTTCGGCTGGGTGTGGCATGAGCGCGTCAACCTGCAAGCCTTCCCCGACATCATCGCGGCGTATACGGCCAAGGAGTACTGCTCGTGCCGGTATGTGGAGAACAATCCGGCGGAGTATTGCCTGGGGTATGTGAAGCAGTACGTGCCGACCAGTGCGTTTACCGATAAGCCGCAGCGCAGTGAAGTGACGGCGAGTGGGTTGGGGCGCACGCATACGGCGCGCTGGCTAGGTGATCGCCAAGGCTGCCGCCTGAATCCCTGACACACCCCAAATCCCCTGTGGGAGCTGGCTTGCCTGCGATGGGCATAGGTATCTACGCAACGCTTTGTGTGGTGCTGAGCTTGTGATGGGTTTAGGTAGATTGAGTACATATCCGTTGCTGCGGTAACGGCTTCGTATGGTTCCGCTCTTACAGCGGGTCACTTTTGGCAAACGCCCCAAAAGTAACCAAAAGGTCTTTGCCCCACCACTCGGTGCCTCGCTAAGGCTCGGCATGCCCGCACTCCGGCCCGGTTCCGCGGGTCGCCGCGATGGGCCATCCCTGGCCCAGCGCGGCTAAACCGGCATCCCTGCCGGTTTACCCGCTCCACCGTGCCTGCGTTCGGCCATCGTGGTTAACGGGGCCTGTCAGATCAAGATCAAAATCTACAGCACGGCGGCCTAGTAGCCGACCTGAGTGGTTGAAGCAAAAGCAGGGCAAAAACAGGGCAAAAACAGATCAGAAGCAGAGCTGCTTTTCTGTGGGAGCTGGCTTGCCTGCGATGCAGACACCTCGGTACATCAGTAAGACACAGCTGATGCCTTCGCAGGCAAGCCAGCTCCCACATCTATGGTTACCCCCTTTTCTGCAATACTGTCTTTGATGGCGTGTATGGCTTGCTTTCATCTATTCGGCGTCTGAGTGGGGTATTGGCCCCGCGCCTCGATGAGAATTGATGCCCAACGACCCTAATTATTTGGACGGCCTTTCAGCCGTGTGGGAGCTCAGGGTTGTCGTCAGGCCGGTTGGCCGTTCACGTCATCTGTTATCCAGCATCGCAAAACCAGGTGGGTGGTGCTTGGGTGACAGCAGGGTCAAGCGTTCATCGCGCTTGGCCCTGCATCAAATTCAGTGTGGTTTGCCGCGATCGACCAAGCGATTCTTGCCAGCTTGTTGGCTAGCGCGCAGACCACTAAATTGGAGTGCCGATGGCCTGCCAGCAGCTTGCGAACCCAATCGGCCAAACTCCCTTTTTGCTTATCCAAGTGCATCAAGTAGATACGGGCACATTGAACAAACAAGCGTCGCTGGTTTCGATCTCCGCGCTTGCTGATGCCCAAAAGTACGGTTTTACCGCCAGTAGAATGCTGCTTTGGCACAAGTCCTATCGAGGCTGAATAGCCTCGACCACATTTGAACTGCTTGCCATCGCCCAACTCCGCAGCCAAGACGCTGGAGGTGATCGGGCCAACGCAGGGAATTGTCATCAAACGAGAAGCCAGATCATCTTCAGCGACTTGGCTCTCAACTTCTTTGTCGAGAACCTTAACCTGACGATCCAGGTAGACGTAGTGGTCATACAGCCCTTGCAGCAGCTTTTTGATCAGCCCATGAAATGAGGCTGTTTCGAGTAACGCGGGCACCTCTTTGACTGATTTAAAGCCCGGTGCCAAGCTGACACCCACCTCCAAAAGCCCTGCATGAATTCGATTAACGGCGGCTGTGCGTTCCTTGATAAGCGAGTCGCGGACCGAGTTGAGCATGGCCAACGCTTGCTGAGCTTGGGTTTTTACTGGTACGAAACGCATCGTTGGGCGACTAGCTGCCTCACAAATCGCTTCGGCATCAGCGAAGTCGTTTTTATTGCTTTTTACGTAAGGGCGCACGAGATGAGGAGCAATAAGTTTGGGGGTGTGTCCCAGCATGGCGACTTGTTGCGCCATGAAGTGGGCGCCGCCGCAGGCTTCCATCACAACAGTACAAGGCTCGATGGAAGCTAAATGCTGGAGCAATCCTGCTCGATTAAACTTTTTGCGCAGCAGTACATGGCCACGCTCATCTTGTTCGTGAGCGTGATAGCTGTGCTTACCAAGGTCAACGGCGGTGATGTCTACTTTGCTCATGGCTGCGGTCTCCGATAGATCCCCCTGTGAAAGCTTAGTGGGCGTTCACAGGGGGCGGCGGGGGTAGCCATCTCATTATTTGTCCGAGTACACACATCTACCTGATGTACTGAGCTCAAAATGTGGGAGCGGGCTTGCTCGCGAATGCGGTGGGCCATTCACCAGATACATCAACTGACACACCGCCATCGGGAGCAAGTCGAACCGTCGCACCGCCCCTCCCACAATTCAACCCAGTCCAGTTTCCAGGATCAGGTCGGCTGTCAGGCCGCCGTGCTGTAGATCTTGATCTTGATTTTGATCTTAGGCGCCCCGTTAAACCACGCTGGCCGAACGCAGGTATTACGGAGCGGGTAAACCGGCAGGACGCCGGTTTAGCCGCGACGGGGCAGGGACGGCCCGTCGCGGCGGCCCGCGGAGTAATGCCGGAGAGAGGGCACACCGAGCCGGAGGCGAGGTGCCGAGTGGTGGGGCAAGAGCCCTTTTGGTTACTTTTGGGGCTCTTTTCCAAAAGTGACCCGCCGTAAGGGCGGAACCCATTTCAGCCGTTACCCAAACAACGGATATGTACCCAGCGCCCCCCACGACAACCGCAGATGTGTAGATACCTATGCTGCGATGACAGCGGCACAAACAACAGTGATGTTGACTGACCTCCCGCTGTCGCAGGCAAGCCAGCTCCCACATTAGATGTGCGCTAACTGCCCTCAGGTTCCACCCAGTGGAACCACCTTTGATTGTCCTCCCGCCCACATCGCGGTTAGCTGGCGATGTGTCGCAAACAAGAACGGGAACACCCGCCTGTGAGGAGAATCACCATGCGCCCACACCAGCACATTCTGGATTGGCTCAGCGACGTCGCCAGCGACTTGCACGCCGTGCGTCAGGACATCCACGCCCACCCCGAACTCGGCTTTGAAGAGAACCGTACCTCGGCGCTCGTCGCGCAAGCCTTGAAAGGCTGGGGTTATGAAGTACACACCGGCATCGGCAAAACCGGTGTAGTCGGCGTGCTGCGCAATGGCAGCAGCCCGCGCACCCTCGGCATTCGTGCCGATATGGACGCCTTGCCCATCATCGAAAATACCGGCGCGGCCTACACCAGCCAGCACGCCGGCTGCATGCACGCCTGCGGCCACGACGGCCACACCACCATGCTGCTCGGTGCCGCGCGTTACTTGGCGGCGACGCGGCAATTCGACGGCACCGTGAACCTGATTTTCCAACCCGCTGAAGAAGGCCAGGGCGGCGCCGAGGCTATGTTGGCGGACGGTTTGCTGGAGCGTTTCCCGTGCGATGGCCTGTTCGGCATGCACAATATGCCGGGCTTGCCGGCCGGGCATCTAGGCTTGCGAGTCGGGCCGATGATGGCCTCCCAGGACTTGCTCACCGTGACGCTGGAAGGCGTCGGTGGCCACGGCTCCATGCCGCATTTGAGCGTGGACCCGTTGGTCGCGGCCGCGAGTATGGTCATGGCGTTGCAGACGGTGGTGGCGCGCAATATCGACACCCAGGAAGCCGCCGTGGTCACGGTCGGCGCGCTGCAAGCGGGCCAGGCGGCCAACGTGATTCCTCAGCAAGCCCTGTTGCGCTTGAGCCTGCGCGCGCTCAACCCCAAGGTGCGCGAACAGATGCTGGAACGGGTCAACGCGATTATCCAGACCCAGGCCGCGAGCTTCGGCTGCACGGTGCAGATCGAACACCGCCCGGCCTACCCGGTGCTGGTCAACCACGCCGAAGAAACCGAATTCGCCCGGCAAGTCGGCGTCGCCTTGCTCGGCGCCGATGCGGTGGACGGCAACACCCGCACGCTGATGGGCAGCGAAGACTTCGCCTGGATGCTGCAACGCTGCCCCGGCAGCTACCTGTTTATCGGCAACGGCGTGTCGCGGCCGATGGTGCATAACCCCGCCTATGACTTTAACGACGACATCCTGCTGACCGGCGCCGCCTATTGGGGCGCGCTGGCCGAGAGCTGGCTCAAGCCTGCCTGACGACCTCACCTTTTCTGCCGCTGGCCCCTTTCCCTTATTGGTTGAATGGAGTGTTCCTCATGCAGATTTCAAAACCCGGTGTTTCCCGCACCCAACAGGTGGTGGCGGCCGTGATCGGCAATGCGCTGGAATGGTATGACTTCATCGTTTACGGCTTTCTGGCCAGCATCATCGCTCGGCAGTTTTTCCCGTCGCAGGATGAGTACGCTTCGCTGTTGATGGCCTTGGCCACTTTTGGCGTGGGCTTTTTCATGCGTCCGGTGGGCGGCGTACTTTTGGGGATTTACGCCGACCGCAAAGGCCGCAAGGCAGCGATGCAACTGATTATCCGGCTGATGACCGTGTCCATCGCGCTGATCGCCTTCGCGCCTAATTACGCCGCTATCGGCATGGGCGCGCCGCTGCTGATCGTGGTGGCGCGCATGCTTCAGGGCTTTGCCACCGGCGGTGAATACGCGAGTGCCACGGCGTTTTTGGTGGAAAGTGCTCCGGCCCATCGCAAGGGCTTGTATGGCTCGTGGCAGTTGGTGGGGCAGTGCCTGGCGGTGTTTGGCGGCGCGGCGATGGTGGCGTTGGTCACGCATTTCTTTTCCCCCGAAACCCTCGACCTGTGGGGCTGGCGCGTGCCGTTCGTGTTGGGCCTGTTGATCGGCCCGGTGGGGTTGTGGATTCGCCGGCACATGGAGGACCCCGAGGAATTCATCGAAGCGCGCAAGCAGGCGACCGGCCCGGCGCCGAGCTTGATGGACGTGATTCGCGCGCATCGGCGCAGCATCCTCGTCTCCATGGGTTTGGCCTGCGGGGCGACGGTGTCGTTTTACGTGGTGCTGGTGAACATGCCGACCTTCGCCCACAAGAGCCTCGGCTTGCCGCTGGACCAAGTGTTGATGGTGCAGATGTTTGCGGTGGCGTTGATGACCGTGGTGATTCCGCTGTCCGGCCTGCTTTCGGATCGCCTGGGTCGGCGGCCGGTATTGATGGCCTTCACCCTGGCGTTCTTCGTGATGGTCTACCCGTTGTATGCGTGGGTGGCCGCGGCGCCGTCCATCGAACGCTTGCTGGTGATGCAAGTGATGCTGTGCACGGCCATTGGCGGCTTCTTCGGCCCGGCGCCGACGGCATTGGCCGAGCAGTTTCCCATCGAGGTACGCTCGACCGGCGTCTCGGTCGCCTATAACGTGGCCGTCATGGTGTTTGGCGGCTTTGCGCCGTTGATCGTGACCTGGCTGACCAAAGTGCTCGGTACGCCGGTTGCGCCAGCGTTTTACGTGTTGTTCGCTTGCGTGCTGACGCTGCTGGGCACTTACTGCATGCATGAGGCCCCGCGGGCGAAAAAACCGCTGCCGTTTTCAAGTGAGGTGAAGCCTTGAGCATTGTTGATTGGGATGCCACGCAGCTGTCGCGAGCGGTCCATGCGCGGCAGGTGTCGTGTGAAGAGGTGATGCAGGCGTACCTGGCGCAGGTCCAGCGTTTCAACCCAAGCGTCAATGCGCTGGTGTCGTTGCGCGATGCCGATGACGTGCTGGCTGAGGCCCGCGCCCGTGATCGCGAGCTGGACCAGGGCCAGTCGCGCGGCTGGATGCACGGCATGCCCCAGGCGATCAAGGACCTGGCGGCCACCCAGGGCTTGCGCACCACCTTGGGCTCGCCGTTGTTTGCCGAGCATGTGCCCACCGAAGACGCCATCAGCGTGGCACGCGTGCGGGCCAGTGGCGCGATCATCATCGGCAAGACTAACGTGCCGGAGTTTGGCCTCGGCTCGCACACCTACAACACCTTGTTCGGCACCACCGGCAATGCGTATGACCCACGCCTGGCCGCCGGCGGCAGCAGTGGTGGGGCGGCAGTGGCGCTGGCGCTGCGTATGCTGCCGGTGGCTGATGGCAGCGACATGATGGGCTCGCTGCGCAACCCGGCGGCCTTCAACAACGTGTTTGGCCTGCGCCCATCACAAGGGCGCGTGCCCCATGGGCCGATGCCGGAACTGTTTGTACAGCAACTCGGCACCGAAGGCCCAATGGGCCGTAGCGTGACGGATGTGGCGCGGTTGCTGAGCATCCAGGCCGGTTATGACCCTCGGGTGCCGTTGTCCTCCAAGGACGACCCAAAGGTACTGGGCCAACCCTTGCAGCGCGACTTCAAGGGCGCGCGCCTCGGCTGGCTGGGGGATTACAACGGCTACCTGGCGATGGACGACGGCGTGCTGAGCCTGTGTGAATCTGCCCTCGCTGATTTCGCCACACTGGGCTGCGAAGTGGAAAGCTGCCAGCCGGACTTTTCCATGGCGCGCCTATGGCGCAGTTGGTTGGTGCATCGCCATTGGCTGGTGCACGGCAACCTCGGCGCGGCCTACGCCAACCCGCAAAAGCGCGCATTGCTCAAACCTGAGGCGCAATGGGAAGTGGAGGGCGGCCTGGGCTTGAGCGCCCAGCAGGTGTATCAGGCGTCGGTGGACCGCAGCGAGTGGTACCGCGCCTTGGCCAAGCTGTTCCAGCGTTACGATTTCCTGTTGCTGCCCACCGCCCAAGTGTTCCCTTTCGATGCACAACAACCCTGGCCGCGCCTCGTGGGCGGGCGTGAAATGGACACCTATCACCGTTGGATGGAAGTGGTGATCGGCCCCACGCTCGCCGGTCTGCCGAGCATGAGCATCCCCGTGGGCTTCAACCCGCAGGGTCTGCCCATGGGCTTGCAAATCATCGGCCCGGCCCAGGCCGACCGGGCGGTGCTGCAATTGGCTTACGCCCATGAACAGCTGGCGCAGTGGGTGCAGCGCCAGCCGCCGGCGTGTCTTGAATCGACGCGTTGAGCGGCAATCGGGCCTGTATTTTGCTGCGAACAATGATCATCCACCGGCAACAGGGAGATCGAACATGGAGACAGGCACCGTCAGGTCGGTTGAGCGCGCACTCGCCATCGTCGAGCTGCTCGGCGAACACCAGGCCTTGGGGCTGGAGGAGTTGCATTACCTGACGCGCCTGCCCAAGGCCACGGTGTCGCGCATGTTGTTGACCTTGCAGGACCAAGGCTGGGTCTATCGCGGCCTCAGCGATCGCCGTTACCGACTGCGCGCCCAACGCTTGTTCGGTGACACCCAGCAACGCTTCAAGCGCCAGGTGGTGGAACGCGCCGCGCCCTGGCTGCTGGAGCTCAGCGAGCGCACCGGGTTGGTGGTGGATTTATCCTGCTTCGATGGCGAGCGCCTGGAAGTCATGGAGAGCGCGATTCCCAGCGTGTTGCGCAAGCTGTACCCGAACAATTGCCAGATCGTCGGCCAGCACGCCAGCCTGTTTCACTCGGCAATGGGCAAGGCGTGCCTGACGCAATTGCCCCCGGAGGAGGTGCAACGCCTCGCAGGCCGTGATCATGTAGCGGCCGATGAGCAGGTGCATACCTGCGAGCAAACCCAGCATCAAGGGTTCGGTCAGCGCACCGAAGGCTATTGGGAATACACGGTGCGCCTGCCGTTCCTGATTCGCGCGGTGGCCTTGCCGGTGCAGGCCAATGGGCGGATGGTGGGCAGCATGGCGTTGCACTGGCCGATGCATCAGGCGCCGGTGGAGCGCGTATTGAACCTGCACATGGCCAGTCTGGAAGCGACAGTGCGCGATGTGCAGCGGGCGTTGATCTGATAATCGCCGCCGAACCAATGTGGGCGCAGGCAAGCCAGCGCCCACCCTGATCGGCTTTGTCAGTTGCATTGCGCCCGGCACCCGGCACAGTTAAGGTTCATCCAGGTTTTTTGCCCCATGAGTTTCTATGTTCAACGTCAAACCCCTGGCCTTCACACTGCTGACTTGTGCCGCACTGCCCGCCCACGCCAACTGGTACCTGGATAACGAATCCTCACGCCTGTCGTTCGTCACCATCAAAAACACCGAGATCGCCGAAGTGCATCGTTTCCTGGTGTTGCACGGCAAGGTCGACAGTCAGGGCGCGGCGCAACTGCAAGTGGAGCTGGAGTCGATCAACAGCGGCATCCCGCTGCGCGATGAGCGCATGCGCAATGATCTGTTTCAGATCAAGACTTTCCCCGAAGCGCTGATCAGCGCGCAGATCAATCTGCAGCCCATCAACGACCTGGCCCCCGGCGCGCAGTTGGAGTTGCGCCTGCCATTGAGCGTCACCCTGCACGGCAAGACCCAAACCTACAGCGCCGAGCTGTTGGCCACGCGCCTGGATGACCGGCGCTTTCAGGTGGTGACCCTGGAGCCGGTGGTGTTGCATGCCGAGGATTTCGAGCTGGCGCCGGGCGTGGCGATGCTGCGCAAGGCCGCGGGGCTCAAGTCGATCAGTTTGTCGGTGCCGGTGGGTGCGGTACTGATCTTTACGGCGCGCTGACGTGGGCGGCGCAGTGTTCCCGTGGCGCAGCGCCAACCGTTTCGAGTTGTTGATCGACGGGCCGAGCTTTTTCCCGCAGATGCTGGTGGGCATTGCCCGCGCTGAGCAGCAAGTCGACTTGGAGTTGTACCTGGTGGAAGCCGGAGCCTGTGCCGATGCCATGGTTCAGGCGTTGGTGCTGGCGGCCGAGCGCGGTGTGCGGGTGAGCTGTTTGTTTGATGATTACGGCAGCCTGGCCTTTACCTTGGGCTTGCGTAAGCGCCTGACCGACGCGGGCGTGCAGCTGCGTTTCTACAATCGCCTGAGCTGGCGGCGTTGGATGCGCAATCTGTACCGCGACCACCGCAAGCTGTTGCTGATTGACCAGAGCATCGCCGTGGTGGGCGGAACCGGCGTGACCGATGAATTCTGGACACCGGGGCAAGACACCGCCGAGTGGCATGAAGTGATGGTGCAAATCAGCGGGCCGCTGGTGCTCGACTGGCAGGCGCTGTTCGACCGCCAATGGCACGCCAATGCGGCGCGGCGGGAGTGGAAGCCCGCCACCCACTTCGGTTTGTCGCGCTTGCCTAAGGTGCCGGCGACCGGGCCGGGCCTGGGGCGCGTCGCGTATGCCGATGCCCGTCAGCACCGCGATATTTTGCAGTCGCTGATCCGCGCGTTGAACAGCAGCCAGCAGCGTATCTGGCTGGCCACGCCGTATTTTCTGCCGACCTGGAGCGTACGGCGTGCCTTGCGCCGCGCGGCTGGGCGTGGGGTCGATGTGCGTTTGCTGCTCACCGGCCCGCGCACCGATCACCCCTCCGTGCGTTACGCCGGGCACCGTTACTACCCGCGTTTGCTGCGGGCGGGCGTGCAGATTTTTGAGTACCAGCCGTGTTTCCTGCACCTGAAAATGGTGTTGGTGGATGACTGGGTGAGCATCGGCTCGTGCAATTTCGACCACTGGAATTTGCGCTTCAACCTGGAAGCCAACCTGGAAGCGTTGGACCCAGCGTTAACGCTGGCCGTGGCCGGTAGTTTCGAGCGCGATTTTACCCAGAGCCAGGCGGTGAGCCTGCAGGCGTGGAAGTCGCGGCCGTTGTGGCGGCGGGTGAAGCAGCGGGTGTGGGGATGGATTGATCGGTTGGTGGTAAATCTGTTGGATCGGCGGGGGTAGGGCACCCCCGCCTTTGCTCACAACAGTGCTTAAAACTGCAGAGAATACTGCGCCGTGATGCTTTGGTCCCGCGTGCGTTCACCGCGTTGTTGGCTGAAACCGAAGTCCAACGTGCTGTCGCGTGTCAGGCGTGCGGTGGCGCCCAGTTCCAGGCGGGTGCTGAGGCGATCCAACGATGCGCCGCTGACACTCATCACCCGCCCGCCGTCCCAAGCTGCCTGAGTGGTGGGTTGCAGGTCGCCGCTGGCATGGGTGTAGGCCAGGCCGCCGCGCAGGCTCAGCCATGACGGGCCGATCTGCGCCTTGCCCAGGTCTATGTTGACGCGCACACCACCGGTGGTCAGGTTGACGTTTTCTTTCGAGCGTTTGCCCTTCAGTGCGGCCATGCCACCGCGTTCTTTGAAGCCTTCGCTGCGCTGTTGCACATTGGCCAGTTGCAGGTACGGCTGCCAGTCCCAGAAGTCATGGCTGAACGTGTAGTTGGCCTCGGCAAATGTCTGCACGGTGCGGCTGGCGTACTTGGCGCTCAGGCGGTTCTCTACGCCAGGGAAGCTGACGCGGCGTTTTGTCTCGATTTCATGTTGTGCATACGCGATGCCGCCATACAGGCCAAAAGCGTCCCAGTTGTGGCCCGCGTGCAGGCCCAGTTGATAGGTGTCGACACTCGCCTTGCCACGCGCTCCGGTCTTCACCTCGGTTTGACTGCTGCCAGCCACTACACCCAGGCGTGTGCCTTGTTCCAGTGTGTGATCGAACCCAAGCAGCAGGCCCGTGCTGTTGTGGGAAGTGCGTGCGGTGTTGCTGTCGCCTGCGAGCTGGCCGGACTGGCGCGGCAGTTGCACCCAGACACCTTGGTTCAGCGTCTTGGGCTGATTGCCGCGATTGCCTTGCGCGCTAAGTTGGCGGTCGAATGCCGCCTGACGCAACACGCGGCTGTTCTCGATCAGCACCGCCTGGGTGCTGGCATGCAATTCGCCGCTCAGTTGGTCGAGTGCCGAAGGTGCCTGCTCGGGAAACAGCGCGGTCAGGCGTTGCAGCAGCGGCGAAGGCTGAGCCTCAGTATCCGCAGCATTGGCGACGGCGCGCTGGTTGGCGGTTTCCGCCGCCGATGCCAGTGACCGACCACGCCCGAACTCCACCAGCAAGGCGTTGCCTTGTTTGACCTGGGAAACGCTGAGGAAGGGCGAGAACTCGCGGCGGTCAATCGAAGTGAATTCGCCAGTCAACGCACCTTGGGCCTGGAGGATGCTGTAACGCTGGCCCAGGTAATAGTTGTTGGGTTGCGCGCTCAGGTACAGCGAGCCGCCATTGATGGACGCCTGGTTTTGCACCTGCAATTTGGCCGGCGCTGCCGGGCTGGCCAGCCCGGTCATTAGGGTTGATCCGGCGGCTTGTGTGTAGTCGCCCGCGACGGCCAGCGCACCGTTCAGGCGCAGAACGCCGCCGTCGATGTTGACGTCGCCCTTGAGCTGGTTGGTGCCGTCCAGCTCCAGAATACCTTCCTTGAGCGTGGCGCCGGCGAAGCTGTTATTGCCGCTGAGGCGCAGCCAGCCGATGCCGGTTTTTTCCAGGCGGCCGGGGCCGCTGATGTCATTGCGCCAATCGTCCCAGGCACCGCCTTGCCAGACGATGGCGCCGCCGGCAGGGCGGTCCATGTTGACGCTGGTATCGACCCGTAACTGGCCGGGGCCGTCGATGGCTTTTTTCAGGTTCATCAGGCCCCAGCCGTAGACGTCGTCCACGCCCGGTTCGCCGAGGTCGGTGGCGGTGGTCAGCAACACGTCGCGGATTTGCGGGTTGTCGAGGTAGGGGAAGCGTTGCATCAGCAGGGCCAACCCGCCGGTGACGTGGGGAGCGGCCATGGAACTGCCGGAACTTAGCATATAGCCTAACTCGGGTTTATCACCGGTCACTGCGAAACCATTGACACCATCGTCCTGGTCAAGGTGGTTTTCGGTTTGTATGGAACCTGCAACCCAGGATGAGTTGATATCCGTTCCGGGCGCGGCCAGGCACCAGTCTTTGCTGAAGCCGCAGCGCTTGGAATAGTCGCCCAAGGTCAGCTCTTTACTTAAGTTGACGACGGTCAACCAATAGGGCTCCAGCTCTGCAATGGCACGTGGCAGGCTGGGATGAAGCCCGGCGTTTAGCGCTGTTTGAGGGGATTCGTTGGCTGTGGTTACGTTGCCCGCTGACCATACTTGCAGCATCCCATACTTGATAGCGTTGTCTGCTATGGCCTTGAGTTCTGAATAAACGGAGGTTTCGGTTTCGCTTAATGCCAGGTCAAGCTCTGTTTCATTCGCAGGAGAAAATGCGCTCCCCCAACTGTTATTGACGACACGCACATTCTGACTGTGCAATTGGGCATAGGCGGTGTTTACCGCTGCATCTGTCGGAAGGGGCGCGCGCGAAATTGCTGTTATGGCAAGGGGGCCTCCCAGGTAGGTATTACCGTACTTGCGCACTGCACTCAAGTTAGCCGCGTAAGCCACACCCTGGACTCCGTAGCCATCACGATTGGCCAGTGCTGTGCCGGCAACGTGCGTGCCATGCGCGTCGTATGCAGTACCTACCACTCTGAGATATTCATCAAGTTGCTCACGGGTAAGGATGCCATCGGTAATAGCTTCTTCAAGGGCGGCCAATGCTTCAGGTGGCAATGAGTCGATAACGGTTACCGCCGCGCGATCACCTTCGGTGTAGAAGCAGCCGTTCTCCAGCACGGTCCCACTCATGCAGCCGGTATCAGCCATAAGCACGCCGATGGCTGGCTTTCCGGCGAACTCACTATGGCGCAGGTCTGTTCCAGAATCGTAAACCCCTAATCGTATCCCGGCGCCACTCAACCCCCGTGCATACGCGTAATCAGCACCGACTACGCCAAGGCCCCAGTTACTCTTGAACTCGTCACTGCGCCAACTGGCCGCATCGTGCAATCGGCCTTGTTCAACATAGCTTGCGGCTTCAACAGGCATGCCCGACAGGCAGCCGAGCACAAAAAGGGCGATAGCATTTCGTTTGAACGATGATTGAGCGGGTGCCTTCTTGGCTGCCGCTTGGGCGTTTTTCGTGGGCGACATAGTCCACACACACCTGCAAAAAAATTGGGCTGATAGGGTGTGCGAGTGAGCAGGGGGAGTGATGTAGGATTAGGCTTGTATCGAGGAGTGAAAGTTAACTTTTACTGGCTACGGTGGGCCAGCGCGCAAGCCCCCTCTTCAAAAAAAGAGGGGGGCTGCAGGTGTTACAGCAACTCGAACGTCTGCTGCTGCACATCCTGGGAGTCGAGCCCGATCTGTACATTGAACTCGCCGGGTTCTGCGGCGAACTTGAGTTGGGTGTTGTAGAACTTTAAGTCTTCCTCGGTGATGGTGAAGTGCAGCGTGCGCTCCTCACCGGCCTTGAGCATGACCTTCTGGAAGTTCTTCAGCTCCTTGATCGGGCGGATCATCGAGCCGGCCACGTCCTGGATATACAACTGCACCACGGTTTCGCCCTCGACCTTGCCGGTGTTTTTCAGCGTGACGCTGGCGTCGAGCTTGCCGGTCTTGTTCAGGGTGGTGGACGACAGCGCCATGTCCGACAGGCTGAACGTGGTGTAGCTCAGGCCATAGCCGAACGGGAACAGCGGCCCGGTGGTGTCATCGAAGTACTGCGAGGTGTAGTTGCCCGGCTTGCCTGGGGTAAACGGCCGGCCGATGGTCAGGTGGTTATAGTAGGTCGGAATCTGCCCTACCGAACGTGGGAAGGTGATCGGCAGCTTGCCCGACGGGTTGTAGTCACCAAACAGCACGTCGGCGATGGCGTTGCCACCTTCGGTGCCGGCGAACCAGGTTTCCAGGATCGCGTCGGCCTGTTGGTTCTCTTCAAGAATCGACAGCGGGCGGCCGTTCATCAGTACCAGCACCAGCGGTTTGCCGGTGGCTTTCAAGGCTTTGATCAGGTCGCGCTGGCTCTGCGGGATGTTCAGGTCGGTGCGGCTGGAGGATTCGTGGGACATGCCACGGGACTCGCCCACAGCCGCCACCACCACGTCGGCATCCTTGGCGGCCTTCACCGCTTCGTCGATCAGCACCTGCGGGGAGCGGGTGTCATCCACCACTTCCGGGGCATCGAAGTTGAGGAAGTTGAGGTAGTCGACCACGGCCTTGTCGTTGGTGATGTTGGCGCCACGCGCGTAGATCACTTTGCCTTTTTCGCTGATCACCGCGTTGAGACCATCGAGCAGGGTCACCGATTGTGCCGGTTTGCCGGCGGCGGCCCAGCTGCCCATCATGTCGATCGGCGCCTTGGCCAGCGGGCCGACCAGTGCGATGGTCGCGGATTTTTTCAGCGGCAGGGTGTTGTTCTGGTTTTTCAGCAGGACCAGGCTGCGGCGCGCGACATCCCGTGCGTCGGCACGGTGCAGGCGGCTCTCGGCATAGGTGTCGGCCGGGTCATCCTCGGCCTTGCCGATACGCAGGTACGGGTCTTTGAACAGGCCCATGTCGTACTTGGCGCCGAGCACTTCGCGTACGGCGTTGTCGATGTCGCTTTGCTCGATCTCGCCGGACTTGAGCAGCCCGGGCAATTCCTTGCCGTACAGCGAGTCGTTCATGCTCATGTCGATGCCGGCCTTGATTGCAAGCTTAGCGGCTTCACGCCCGTCCTTGGCCACGCCGTGCTTGATCAGCTCGAATATCGCGCCGTGGTCACTCACGGCCAAGCCTTTAAAGCCCCAGTCTTTGCGCAACAGGTCGTTCATCAGCCAAGTGTTGGCGGTGGCGGGCACGCCGTTGATCGAGTTCAACGCCACCATCACGCCGCCGGCACCGGCCTTGATCGCCGCGTGGTAGGGCGGCAGGTAGTCCTGGTACATCTTGACCGGGCTCATGTCGACCACGTTGTAGTCGCGACCGCCTTCCACCGCGCCGTACAGGGCAAAGTGCTTGACGCTGGCCATGATGCTGTCGGCATTGGCCGCGCTTGTGCCCTGGAAGGCCTTGACCATCACTTCGGCAATGCGCGACGTCAGGTAGGTGTCTTCGCCGAAACCTTCGGAAGTACGCCCCCAGCGCGGGTCGCGGGAGATGTCGACCATCGGCGCAAAGGTGATGTCGAGGCTGTCGGCGGCGGCTTCTTGGGCGGCGATGCGCCCGGAGCGGCCGATGGCGTCCATGTCCCAGCTGGAGGCCAGGGCCAGGCTGATCGGGAAGATCGTACGGTGGCCGTGGATCACGTCGTAGGCGAAAAACATCGGGATCTTCAACCGGCTGCGCATGGCCGCGTCCTGCATCGGACGGTTTTCCGGGCGAGTGATCGAGTTGAAGGTGCCGCCGATACGGCCGGCGGCGATTTCCTTGCGGATCAGCTCGCGGGGCATTTCGGGGCCGATGCTGATCAGGCGCAATTGGCCGATCTTTTCATCCAGGGTCATCTGCTTGAGCAGGTCGCTGACGAAGGCGTCCTTGTCTTTAAGCGCAGCAGGCTTTGTTTCTGCCCAGACGGGGTGGGTGGCCAGAGTGGCAACAAGGCCGAGCAAACACAGCTTTTTCATGAATATCCTTTTTCGGCTCACTGCACAGCATCAAGAGAATGCCATCGGCCAAAATGTGGGGAGCGTCTATTGTTGTTCGGGTGTTGTTCAGATAAATGCAGCACACTCTGAACTCTTTTTCGCGCTGGGCATCTTTGTAGCTGATTGGCTCGACGCAATCCAGTGGTGGCGGATTATGCCCCAAGTGCGCGGTTTATAGGGTTAGTCGTCACATTCCATCTAGTTTGGGCAGGAGAAACACCATGCAAGCAGCACAAGGTTACCGCTGGGGCTTGAAAGTCGCGGCTTTGCTACTGATCAGCAGCGTGCTGAGCGGTTGCGGCATCAACACCATTCCCACCCTGGATGAACAGGCCAAGGCGGCCTGGGGCCAGGTGCAGAACCAGTACCAACGGCGTGCCGACCTGATCCCCAACCTGGTGGAAGTGGTCAAGGGCTACGCGGCCCATGAGCAAGACACCCTCACCGCCGTGATTGAGGCGCGGGCCAAGGCCACCTCGATCCAAGTAGATGCCAGCACCCTCGACAACCCCGAGAAACTCAAGCAGTTCCAGCAAGCCCAGGACGGTTTGAGCGGCGCCCTCAGCCGCTTGATGGTGGTGTCTGAGCGTTATCCGGACCTGAAAGCCAACCAGAACTTCCTGGCCCTGCAATCGCAACTTGAAGGCACGGAAAACCGTATTGCCGTGGCCCGTCGCGATTTCATCCAGGCCGTGCAGGCGTACAACACTGAAATCCGCACCTTCCCTGGCCGCCTGTGGCACAGCGTGATGTACAGCGACTTGCCGATCCGCGCCACGTTTGAAGCCACCAGCGCTGATGCCGATAAAGCGCCGCAAGTGAAGTTCAAATAACGCTGCGTTGAGGTGTCGATGCGTTTATTACGGATAGGCCTGGCGCTGTGCTTGCTGGCGTGCGTCGGTGCGGCCCAGGCGGCGCTGACGTTCCCGGCCCTGACCGGGCGGGTGGTGGACAGCGCCCAGATGCTCGACCCGGCAACCCGGGCGCAAATAACCCAGCAGTTGCAGGCGTTGGAGCAAACGTCCGGCGACCAGCTCGTGGTGGTCACCGTGCCCGACCTGCAAGGCGTGCCGATTGAGGACTACGGTTACCAATTGGGCCGCCAGTGGGGCATCGGCCAGAAGGGCAAGGACAACGGCGCGCTGTTGATCGTCGCCCGTGATGAGCGAAAATTGCGCATCGAAGTCGGCTATGGCCTGGAAGGCGTGCTGACCGATGCGCAGTCCTGGGTGATCATCAATCAGGTGATCGCGCCTAAGTTCAAGGCTGGCAATTACAGCCAGGGCATCAGCGACGGCGTCACGGCGATGGTGCAGGTGGTGGGCGGCGAGCCGCTGGCGGTGCCAGCGCATGTGGCGGATGCGAATTTCGCCAAGGACAACCCAGGGTTGTCCATCGGCTTGTTCATCCTGCTGATCGGCGTGTTGTGGCTGTGCAATCGCCTGGGCCTGCCGGTTGGCGCTATCCTCTTGGCAATCCTCAGCAGCAGTGGGCGCGGCGGCGGTGGCGGGGGAGGCGGCGGTGGTGGCTTCAGAGGCGGCGGCGGTGGTTTTGGCGGTGGCGGGGCCTCAGGTGGCTGGTAATGACAATAACTAGAACAGAGCATCGACAACCATGGCATTACTGAGTGAACACGAGCAGCGCCAAGTCGCCGAAGCGATTGCCCGGGTCGAGAAAACCACCGACGCCGAACTGGTCACGGTGCTGGCGGCCCGCGCTGACGATTACGCTTACATCCCGCTGCTGTGGGCCAGCCTGATCGCCTTGGTGGTGCCCGGCGTGGCGCATTACTTGTCGGGCTACTTGACCATGTACACCTTGCTGCTGGCGCAGTGGGCGACGTTTATCGTGTTGTGCCTGGTGTTTCGTTTGCCCAAGGTCACCACCCGCTTGATCCCGCGTTCGGTGCGTCATTGGCGGGCGTCCAACCTGGCGCGCCGGCAGTTCCTGGAGCAGAACCTGCACCACACGGTCGGCGGGACGGGTGTGCTGATTTTTGTCAGCGAGGCGGAACGGTATGTGGAGATCCTGGTGGACGAGGGTATTTCCAAACGGCTGGATGACGAGAGCTGGGATGGCATCGTCAAGGCGTTTACCCAGCAGGTGAAACAGGGGCAGACGTTGGCGGGGTTTATTGCGTGTATCGAGGCCTGCGGCGAGTTGCTCAAGGTGCATGTGCCGGTGACGCAGGCGCGTAATGAGTTGCCCAACCGCCTGATCGTGCTGGAATAGCCCACACCCCTCAGAACCCATGCGGGAACTGCTTTTCTGTGGGAGTCGGGCTTGCCTGCAATGGCATCAACTCGGTTGGCCTGATGGACCGAGGTGCCAGCATCACAGGCAAGCCACCTCCCACAGAAAAGCAGCTCCCGCATTTGATTTGCGGCGGCTGAGCGACCGTTGATCAAATAACCCCGTGCCCTGAAGCACTATCCCCCCTAAAATGCCCGGCATTCCCAGCCCGAGGCGTTTTTGTTCATGTCCGTCACCGCTCAACCTGCCCGCCCTGCGCCGGATCATCACGCCCAGTTCATCGAACTGCTGAGCGCAAGCCTGGCGCAGCATGCGTTTATCAAGCTGGTGCTGGCCAAGTACGTCGGCGAGGAAGCCGAGCTGCAACGGCTGATCATCAAGCCGGTAACGGTCAAGGAGCAGGCGTGCCTGTCGTTCGTCTACCGCTACAAGACCCGCGACATCACCAAGAACTTGCCCCTGGCCGACGGCGTTGCGGCGATTGCCGAGCTGCTGCCCGCGTCGTTCAAGAACGCGCACTTGCTGTCGCTGACCGACGAAGCCCAGCTGGAATACAGCAAGAAGAACAAAAGCTCGTTGTTCAAAAGCAAGCCGCAGCAACTGCGTGAGGCGCCGTCCGCCGAGCACAACCGTGAGAAAAATCGCTTCCTCGACCTGAGCCGGCCGTTCCTCGCCGACCTGGGCGTGACCGACGCCAAGCAGGCGCTGATCCCGTCGATGTCGCGCAAGTGGAAGCAGATCAACAAGTTCATCGAAGTGTTCAGCCATGCGCTGACCTCGTCACCCTTGAAACTGGACCAACCCGTGCGGGTCGCCGATTTCGGTTCGGGCAAGGGCTACCTGACCTTCGCCATTCACGATTACCTGCGCAACACCCTCAAGGCTGAGGGCGAAGTGACCGGCGTGGAGCTGCGCGAAGACATGGTGACCCTGTGCAACACCGCTGCCGCGCGCCTGGAACACCCGGGGCTGGTGTTCAAGTGCGGTGATGTGCGCAGCGTGGCGCCGAGCGAGTTGGACGTGATGATCGCGCTGCATGCCTGCGACATCGCTACCGACTACGCGATCCACACCGGCATCCGTTCCGGCGCGTCGATCATCATGTGCTCGCCGTGCTGCCACAAACAGATTCGCCTGCAGATCCAGAGCCCGGTGCTGCTCAAGCCGATGCTGCAATACGGCCTGCACCTGGGCCAACAGGCGGAAATGGTCACCGACAGCCTGCGCGCGTTGTTCCTTGAGGCCTGCGGTTATGAGACCAAGGTGTTCGAGTTCATCTCGTTGGAACATACCAACAAGAACAAGATGATCCTCGCGGTCAAACGCAACGAGCCGGTGGACAACGCGCAGTTGCTGGAGAAAATCCAAGCGCTGAAGGCGTTCTACCACATCACCGAGCACTGCCTGGAAACCTTGCTGCGCGCGGATGGTTATTTGAGCTGAGCACAGCACCAAAAATGTGGGAGCTGGCTTGGGTGGGAGCTGGCTTGCCTGCGATGCAGGCAACTCGGTCTTTCAGGTAAACCGAGGTGATGCGATCGCGGGCAAGCCCAGCTCCCACACACGCCAGCTTTCACATTAGATAGTGCTTGGCTTGGGAGCCGGCGCAGGCTGCACCGCCGTCTTGCGCCCCAGCATCACCGTCACGATCACCCCACAGGCAAACACCCACGTAATCGGCTCGATATGTTCACCAAAGAACAACGCCGAAAACGCGATGGTGAAGAAAATCTGCAGCAGTTGAATCTGGCTGACCCGCGCAATTCCGCCCATGGCCAACCCGGCGTACCAGGCGAAGAACCCCAGGAACTGCGAGAACAGCGACACATACCCAAACGCCCACCAGGTGCGCATCGAAATCTCGCCTTGGTGCTGCGCCGCCAGGTACCACACCGGGCCGATCAGCACCGGTGTCGACAGCACCAGCGCCCAGCAGATCACTTGCCAGCCACCCATCTCCTTCGCCAACCGGCCACCTTCGGCATAGCCCAGGCCGCCCACGGCAATTGCGCCGAGCATCAGCAAATCACCCGCCTGAATACTGCCCGCGCCGGTGATCAAGGCATAGCTCAACACCAACGCACTGCCCAGCGCCGCGCAGGCCCAGAAGGCTTTTGACGGCCGCTCGTGGGACAGCCACGCCGCATACAGCGCCACGCACAGCGGTTGCAAGCCGTTGACCAGCGCGCCATGGGAGGCCGGCAAGGTCTGCATGGCCCAGGCCGACAGCACCGGGAAACCGAGGATTACACCGGCGATGACCAGGCACAAACCGCGCACCTGGTGCCAGGTCGGCCAGCGCTCACGGCGCCACAGCAACAGCGCCGCCGCCGGAGTCGCCGCGAACAAGGCGCGACCCAGGCCGTTGAGCAATGGGTGGATTTCCTGCACCACGATGCGGGTGAAGGGCAGGGTCAGGCTGAAGATGATGACACCTAGCAGGCCGAGGGCCATGCCGGTGTTTTCGCGCGAGCTCATGATGGGGACCGAAACGAGAGGGTTTCAAGGGAAGCCCATCTAGCCACAACCCCCGCCGATTGCGGGCCTACAGCTGGGTACGGATTTATCCGTACAGTTGAGGTCGTGTGGGAGCTGGCTTGCCTGCGATAGCCATGGGTATCTACGCAACTTTTTGTGTTGCGCTAAGTTTTTGACCGGGTTTTTAGGTAGATATGAGTACATATCCGTTGCTGCGGTAACGGCTGCTTATGGTTCCGCTCTTACAGCGGGTCACTTTTGGAAAAGAGCCCGGAATGCCGGCCCAGCCAAAAGTAACCAAAGGGCTCTTGCCCCACCACTCGGTGCCTCGCCTGGGGCTCGGCATGCCCTCACTCCGGCTTGAATCCGTGGGCCGCCGCCATGGGCCATCCTTGGCCCATCGCGGCTAACCCGGCGTCCTGCCGGGTTACCCACGGATTCAAGCCTGCGTTCGGCCATCGTGGTTAACGGGGCGCCTCAGATCAAGATCAAGATCAAAAGCAAGAGCACGGCGGCCTGGTAGCCGACCTGAGTGGTAGAAGCAAAAGCACAGCAGAAGCAGATCTGCTTTTCTGTGGGAGCTGGCTTGTCGGATCGCCGCACCGCTGCGATGCAGACACCTGGGTCCATCAGGTACACCGAGTTGATGCCATCGCAGGCAAGCCAGCTCCCACATTAGATTGAGTTCAGTTTCAGAGATCAGGTCGGCTGTCAGGCCGCCTTGGCTTCGCTTTTGATCTAACCACTCAGGTCGGCTACTAGGCCGCCGTGCTCTTGCTTTTGATCTTGATCTTAGGCGCCCCGTTAAACCACGCTGGCCGAACGCAGGCTTTGGGCGTGGGTAAACCGGCAGGACGCCGGGTTAGCCGCGATGGGCCAAGGATGGCCCATGGCGGCGGCCCACGGTCCAAAGCCTGCGTGAGGGCACACCGAGCCTAGGCGAGGTGCCGAGTGGTGGGGCAAGAGCGTTTTGGTTACTTTGCGCTCTTTCAAAAGTGACCCGCTGTAAGAGCGGAACCCATAGCAGCCGTTACCCAAATAACGGATATGTACCCAGCGCCCCGCGACAATCAAAGAATTCAACCCATAAAAAGATGTGTAGATACCTATGCTGCGATAGCATCACCTCGAGATGCCTGATACACCGAGTCGCCTGTATCGCAGGCAAGCCAGCTCCCACAATCAGAAGAACCGCGTAACGCTGATCTTCGCATCACGGCCTTTGGTATAGGCGCGATCGCCGCTCAAGGCTGGGCGGAAGTTATTGTTGAACAGGTTGTCCACGGTGAAGTTCACTTCGGTGCCTTTCAGGTAGGCCTGTTGCGGCTTCCATTTGGCGAACAGGCCTTGGGTGTTGTAGGCCTTGTTGCCGTACTGGTCATAGAACAGATCGCCTAAGCTGCTGCCCGGGCCGCCGGAATATTTGTCGCTGGGCAAGCGGTCGGTGGCGCCGATGAACTGGCCCGTCCAGCCCACTTGGGCATCCCAGGCGGGAATGTTGGTGCCCAGTACCAGCACCCATTTGGTCGGTGGAATGTCGCGTGCTGCCACGTTCGGGCCCCAGGGGTTGGTGTAGGCGCCTTCGTGGTCACCTTTGGCGTAGGCGAACGACACCGAGCCAAACAGGTAGGTGGAGTTGTAGAACGATTCCAGCTCAACGCCCTTGATGGTCAGGCCGCCGATGTTGCGGTAGTTGGGCATCGCACCCGGTGGGCACGCATTGGCAACCGTACCGCCGTTGATGGCCTGGTTCTGGCAGCCGACGCCGGTGGCCTTGAAGATTTCGTCTTCGACTTTGTTATGGAACAACGTGGTGCGTATTTGCAGGTTGTCGTCCTCGGCGATCAGGTTGTCGAAGCTGGTCACGCTGCCGACGCTGATCGAGGTGATGCGCTCGGGGTCGAGGTCGACGCTGGTGGCGGTACGGCTGCCCAGGCCTTGCACTTCATATTGTTCATCAATGACCGGCGCGCGCCAGGTCTTGCTCCAGTTGGCGAACAGCCCCAGGTGCGGGGTGACGTTCCAGAACAGCGCCAGGCGCGGTGACCAACCGGTGTAGGTGCGGTCGCTGTAATCGTGGCCGACGGCCGGGTTCGGGTTGCTGTAGTAAGGCGCATCGTTGGCTTCGCCGCGGTTGCGCACATGGTCGTAGCGCAGGGACGGGCTGATGGTTACATCGCCCACGGTGACCGCATCCTGGACAAAGAAGCTATTGGTGTCGACTTTGCCGTGGGGCATGAATCCCGGCTGGAAATGCCCGTAGTTGTAGCGCGCGGTGTCGTAGGTTTTACCGGGTATCCACATCTCGGTTTCTCGCGCGTGTTTGCGGATCTGCCCGCCGACGGTGACTGCATGCTGCAAGGGGCCGGTGCCAAACAGGCTGACGTTGCGGATGTCGAGGTTCTTGTCGGTATAGGACGTGTCCATCTTGCGCCCGCCGGTGGCCAGCTGGAAAAACGCGCTGGCGTTGCGCTCGTCGGTCTGGTCGGTGTTGGACTGCGAATACTTGACGGTCAGGTCTACCAGCGGGTTGTCCAGCGGCTGGTATTCATACTTGCCCGACCAGGTGGTGTCGACGGTGTCGCGGTGGGCTAAAAAACGCGTCAACGCGCCTTCGTAGCCGTAGCGGTCGATCTGGGCCTGGGTCGGCGGCGCCGGGTAGCTGGCGGCGGAAAACGGTGTCCAGCGGTTGCTGTGGGAGCGCGAGTAGGACAGCCCGACACTGTGCTCATCGGTCAGGTGCGCGTTGACCTTGAACAATTTGCCGTCCACATCCTGGGCGCTGTTGGGCAGGCGCTGGGGGTTGATCGGGAACAGGTTGTCCTCGTTGGGCAGCTTAGCGGCCACCTTCATGTCGCCGCCGTCGCGTTGGGTCAGGTAGGCCAGCGCGTCAAAACGGCCGTCGTCGGTGCGGCCATACACGGCGCCGCTGTAGACCTGTTCGTGGTCGTTGCTGGAGTAACCGTACTTGAGCATCGCGCCGCTGTTGCGGCCGTCTTTGAGCAGATCCGGGGCGTCCTTGGTGGTCATGTTCACCGTGCCGCCGAAGCCGCCGTTGCCGGTGAACGGGGAGGTCGGGCCTTTTTCGACTTCGATGCTTTTGATCAGCTCGGGCTCGATAAACACGGTGCCTTGCTGGTAGCGCTCAAAGCCGCTTTTGGTGGCGCCGTCGACGGTCAGCGGCACGTCTTCGGCATCGCCGAAACCCCGGATGTTAATGGTCTGGCCGCCAGGTTTCAGCGAACCGCCCTGGCTCACGCCGGGCAAGGTCTGTAGCAAACTGGGGATGTTATTGGACTGGTACCGATCGATGTCGGCCTGGCTCAGGGTGGAGCGGTTGACGGTGGCGGAGTCGACCTCGTTACCGGTGCCGATCACGCTGAGGGCGTCCAATTGGATGGCGCCGCTGTGGGTGGTCTTGCCCTCGTCGGGGCGCACCACGTAGGTGGTGCCGACCTTGATCAGGGTGAACGCGCCGTTTTTCAGCAGGCTGCGAATCGCCACTTCCGGGGTGAACTCACCGTTGAGCGCCGGCGCCTGTACGTTCTTGAGCAGTGTTTCATCGAACAGCAGCTGGATTTTCGCCTGCTGCGCCACCTGGCTCAGGGACGTGGCCAGTGACTGGGCAGGCAGTTGCAGCTTGAGTGATTCAGCCTGGGCACTGAGGCTGAACGCCAGGCAGGTGGCAATCAGCGTCGGTCGAAGAAACAGGTGCGAAGCGTGGCAAGGCGCGCGAAACATGGAATCCCCCGGGGTGGCTAAATAGCCAAAAAGGTGTGCAGATCAAACACAGTCCGGAGGAAGACGGGGCAGGTTGAAAAAACCACACATGCGAATGCAAAATATTCTCAAATGAGGGTTCGCGGGCCTTACTTGCTCGGTTCGATTCTCATCACACCATCGGCCGAGGCCACGGTTTTCACCGGCAGCAGGGCCGGCAGGGCGTTGAGCAGCGCGTCCGGGTCATTTACATCCAGGTTGCCCGAGACCTTCAGTTGCGCCACTGATTTGCTGACGTGCAAGGGGGCCTGGGGCCGGTAGAGGCTCAGCTCGTCGATCAGGCTGGCCAGGTCGCGGTTGCGAAACGACAGGTGCCCGCTGCGCCAATCCGCCACTTCTCCAGCGCTAAGGGTTTGTTGCTGCACAGTGCCCTTGGCGTAGTTATAGGCGGCGCGCTGTTGGGCGCCGAGCAAGGTCACCGGGCTTTTGGCGTCCGGCGCGAAGGCCACCTGGCCATGGGCGACGCTGACCACCAGTTGCTGCTGGCTGCGCCGCACGTCGAAACCGGTGCCGACCACCCGCACATTCGCCTCGCCAGCTTGCACGTACAGCGGCCGTTCCTTGTCGGCGGCGACTTCGATGTACAGCTGGCCCTTGTCCAAATGAAGGATGCGCTGGTGGGCGCTGAAATCCACGCGCAGGCGCGTGTTGGCATTCACAAACAGGGTGCTGCCGTCGGGCAGGTTCAAGGTGCGCATGCCTTTGGCGTGCGCGGCAATTTGGCTGTGATACAGCTCGCGCGGTGCGCCGATGTGCGTGGCCAGCACGGCACAGACCACTGCGGCAGCCACGGCCAGGGCCGGGCGCCAGAGAGAGGGTTTGCGTTTGGGCAGCGGCACGGGTTTGCTCAGTTGCTGCAACTGGGCGAGGTCGGCCCACAGTTGCTCGAATTCGGCATAGGCGCGGGCATGGGCGGGCACGGCCAGCCAGGCGGCAAAGGCCTTGCGCTCGGTTCGCCCCGCATCGTTGCGGTTGCGGGCAAACCAACTGGCGGCTTGGGCATCGATGGAGTCGCTCGCTTCGATATCCAGGGCGTCGATGTCGCTCAGGCGGTTCATTCTGGCTGCTCCGTGCCGGGTTCTTGTTGAAGGCGTCGCTTGCAATGCAGCAGGGCAAAAGCGATGTGCTTTTCCACCATGCTGGTCGAAATGCCCATGCGCTCGGCGATCTGCGCCTGGTTCAGGCCTTCGAAGCGATGCAGCATAAGGGCTTCTCGCCTGCGGGGCGAGAGTTCGGCGAGGACTTCTTTCAACTGTTCCAGGCGCTGCAAACGCTGCGCGGCGGCCATGGGGTCGTTTTGCTCATCGGTGACCGGCTCGGCGTCCCTTTCGGTCGGGTCAGAGTGGACGGTCTGCCGTACCTTCTGCTTACGCCAGTGATCGCGCAGCAGGTTGCGCGCCATCTGGAACAGAAACGCCCGTGGCTGCTCGACCTTGGCCCGGTCGCGGTAGCCCAGCCATTGGGTGAAGACATCCTGGGTCATGTCTGCCGCGTCGCTGGCGTTGTCCGTGCGTTTGCGCAGGAAATACAGAATGTCTGCATAAAACCCGCGAAAGGTATCGGCCGACAACGGGTCGGGCTTGGGACGAGGCATGGATATCCTTCTTGACGAAGCACGACGTAGAGAAGTCGCGAATGATATCGAGAATTATTGTCATTTGTCTTGTGGTAAATGCTGATGCCTGGCTGGCAATACGCTGGGCATAGCCTTTAATCCTACGGGCTAGTGAATAAAGTCCTACTCAAAAGGAGAGCGGCATGGCTGGATGGTATGAGTTGAGTAACAGCAACAACGGGCAGTTTCGTTTTGTGCTGAAGGCGGCGAACGCTGAGACTATTTTGACCAGCGAGCTTTACACCACCCGCAGCGCAGCTGAAAGCGGCATTGTTTCCGTGCAGACCAACAGCCCGCATGACGAGCGCTATGAGAAAAAGGTGGCCAGCAATGGCCAGTCGTACTTCAACCTCAAGGCTGCCAATCATCAAGTGATCGGCACCAGCGAGCAGTATTCTTCGACAGCGGCGCGAGACAATGGCATTGCCAGTGTCAAGACCAATGGCCCGAGCACCACCATCAAAGACAAGACATGACAGTGGTGTAAAAACCAATGCCCCGGCGCGCAAGTGCCGGGGCATTTTTTATTCAGACGGCTGCCAACAGCGTCTTCAGCGGATCGCGTGCGCTGTCGCCTAACGGGAATACCGGAAGACGGGGTCGCCGGCTTCCAACCCGTTCATGCGCAACCCGGCCTTGATCGTCGCCGGCAAACCACCCTTGAGGATGAATTCCATCAGCGGCAACTGGCGATAGAACAGTTCCCGCGCCAGTCAGCCTGGTGCGCAAGTGGATTTCATGAACGAGCGGGTGATCCTGGAGCGGGGCGATGCGCTGCACTTCAATGCGCAGAAGCCCCACCGGATTCGTTCGGTCGGGGAAGTACAGGTGCAGTTGTTGGTGGTGGTGCACAGTTTGGAAGAATGACGGTGACCGTTATTTGAAATGCAATCAATGTGGGAGCTGGCAAGCCTGCTCCCACATGTTGATCTGCTTTGTTCGGGGGCTCAGCGTTCGACCGGCACTGACAACGCCGAATGACCCAACGGGTGCGTACGCGCCGCAAAAAACTTCAACGCCACACCGCTGCCCTCAAACAACGCCGAGTACCGACGCTTCTGCTGGCGAATAAACCCGTCGCTGCGGCCCGATACCGAAATCGCCAGTGTGGTCAGTTTGGCCTGGCGAAGCGCATCCACCAGGTGTCTATCCTGCGGGCCCAGGTCGTGGCCGAAGAGGCACAGCGCACCCTCATGGGTCAGCAGTTGCTCATAACAGAACGACAAATAGTCCGAACTGCGGATGGTCTTGAGCTTCTCTTCCACCTTGCCTTCGCTGACAAACAGCGGCACGTCGTCCAACGTCTTGATCGTGTTGTTGATCGCAAAACTGCTGAGCAGAGTGCTGTCGGTGGACGGCAATTTACGCGCCGTACCGTCGAGGTTGCGCACCAGGTGCAGGCCGCCGTGCAGGTAGAGGATGCGCGTGGCCTCGGTGCGGGTGTTGCGCAGGTCAAAGCTGGCATCGGCGCTGCGGAACAAGTCGTCGATGCCTGGCGTGTGCAGGATCGCCCAGTAGTTGAGCAGGTCGTAATTGCTGGTGAATACCGTGGGGTAGCGAGCCAGTTCCGCGTTGATCGTCGCCAGCGTCGACGGCTGCACCAGACGCCACGGAATGTGCACGGCGTGGATGGTATTGATCAGCGCTTCCTTGATCGCGTAGTAGCGATTGCGCGGCGCCGCCGAGCTGACCGCCAGGGCCTTGTTGACCCGGCTGGTGGTCTTCAACGCGCCCAGCGCCTGTTCGAAACTGCGGGTTTGCAGGGCGTCGAACACACTCAGCTCGGATTGGCTGAGGGGTTTTTCTTCGACGGTACGGGCGTTTTCGAACAGCGAATCGTAGGCAAAGTCTTCCCAAATCACACGGCTCGCGCCGTTGCCGATCAGAATCCCACTGAAATCGACGGCGCTGCGCAGCGCGCTCCAGTCTTCAAGGTGGGCGTCAATATCCTGGAAATCCTTCATTGCGGCGGGTCTACTCAAAATCGGCTGGGTGATGACTTTATCACGAGCGGGCGTTGATCCTGATCAAGATGGCGCAGGCAAGTCAGGTTGATCCTGTAGGCATAACGCCTCTGAGGATTGACCATGAGCAGCACCTTCTTTATTCCCGCCGTCAACATCATGGGCACCGACTGCCTCGACGAAGCCATGACGGCCATCCGCAATTACGGCTTTCGCAGGGCGCTGATCGTCACTGACGTGGGCCTGGCCAAAGCGGGCGTGGCCAGCATGATCGCCGAGAAGCTGGCGATGCAGGACATCGACTCGGTGATCTACGACGGCGCTAAGCCCAACCCCAATGTGGAAAACGTCGAGAAAGGCCTGGTGATGTTGGAGGCTAATGCTTGCGATTTTGTGGTGTCGCTGGGCGGCGGCTCGCCCCATGACTGCGCCAAGGGCATCGCGCTGTGCGCCACCAATGGTGGGCATATCGGCGACTACGAAGGCGTCGATCAGTCCAGCAAGCCGCAACTGCCACTGGTGGCCATCAACACCACCGCCGGCACCGCCAGCGAGATGACCCGTTTCTGCATCATCACCGACGAAACCCGTCACGTGAAAATGGCCATCGTCGACCGCAACGTCACGCCGCTGCTGTCGGTCAACGACCCGACGCTGATGGTCGGCATGCCCAAGGGCCTGACCGCCGCGACCGGCATGGACGCGCTGACGCACGCCATCGAAGCCTATGTGTCCACCGCCGCCACGCCGATCACCGACGCCTGCGCGATCAAGGCCATCGAACTGATCAGCGCCAACCTGCGCCTGGCCGTGCGCGACGGTACCGACAAGGCCGCGCGGGAAAACATGGCGTATGCGCAGTTTCTCGCCGGGATGGCCTTTAACAATGCGTCCCTGGGCTTTGTACATGCGATGGCCCACCAACTCGGCGGCCTGTACGACTTGCCCCACGGCGTGTGCAACGCGGTGTTACTGCCGCATGTGCAAAGCTTCAACGCGAGTGTCTGCGCCAAGCGCTTGAGCGACGTGGCGCGCGCGTTGGGCGCTGATATCAAGGGCATCACCCCGGAAGAGGGCGCCCAGGCTGCCATCACCGCCATTCGCACGTTGGCCCTCGACGTTGAGATTCCCGCCGGCTTGCGTGAACTGGGCGCCAAGTTGCAGGACATTCCGCTGCTGGCCACTAATGCGTTGAAGGATGCCTGTGGCCTGACCAACCCGCGGCGGGCCGATCAGCGTCAGATTGAGGAGATCTTTCGCAGCGCTTTCTAAAGGGGCAGCCGCACGCTGCAAGCGGTAAGCTACAAGCCGAACTGCATTTAACTTGAGCATGAAGCTTGCGGCTTGCCGCTGAGGTCCACCCATGAGAGTTCTGTTATTCGGCGCCACCGGCATGGTCGGTCAAGGCGTGCTGCGCGAGTGCCTGTTGGCCGCTGACGTGCAGGAAGTTGTCGCGGTCGGCCGCACGCCCTTGACCCAGGAGCACGGCAAGCTGCATCAGGTGCTGCACAGCGACATGCTGGATTTCCATCCCCTGGAAAACCTGCTGCAAGGTTTTGATGCCTGTTTCTTCTGCCTCGGCGTTTCGTCGGCGGGCATGAATGAAACCCAGTACACCCACCTCACCTATGACCTGACGCTGGTTGCGGCCAGCACCTTGGCGCGACTTAATCCGCAGATGACCTTTATCTACGTGTCCGGCGCCGGCACCGACAGCTCCGAGGCGGGCAAGTCGATGTGGGCGCGGATCAAGGGCAAGACTGAAAACGCGTTGCTGCGCCTACCGTTCAAGGCGGTGTACCTGTTTCGGCCTGGGGTGATTCAGCCGCTGCATGGCGTGCGTTCGAAAACGCCGCTGTACCAATCTTTCTATTCCGTACTCGGGCCGGCGCTCTCTTTCGTACGTCGGGTCAAGCCGGGCTGGGTCGTGAGCACCGAGACCGTCGGCCAGGCAATGTTGGCGGCGGTACGCCATGGCGCGCCGAACGCGGTGGTGGAGCAGGCCGAGATCAATCGCCTGGCCTCTGAGCGTCGCTGATGCTGCACAAGAGCCTGGTGCGTCGCCTGGACCTGATCACTTTGCAACTGTTCGTTGCGGTGTTTGAGGAAGGCACGCTGACCCGCGCTGCGGCCCGTGAAGCCATTGCGGTGTCGGCGGCGAGCAAGCGTCTGATGGAACTGGAACAGGTGCTGGGCGTCAGCCTGTTCGTGCGCCGGGCCAAGGGCATGGACCTGACGGCGGCGGGCGAAACCCTGTTGCACCATGCGCGGCAGATGCTGTTCAACGTCGAAAAAATGGGCCTGGAATTGGGCGAACACAGCCATGGCGTGCGCGGTTATGTGCGCATGCTGGCCAATCTGTCGGCGATCATTCAGTTCTTACCGGAAGACCTGCGGGATTTTTCCGCGCTGCATCCTGAGGTGAAAACTGATCTGGAGGAACGCCCCAGCAATGGCGTGGTGCAGGGTGTGCTGGATGGCGTGGCCGATTTGGGCATTTGCTCCAGCGACACGGACACTAAAGGCCTGCCGAGCGTGACCTATCGGCACGACAAACTGGTGGTGCTGATGCCGGCAGATCATCCGTTGGCTACCCGCCAGTCCTTGGCCTTTGCCGAAACGTTAGGCAGTGATTACGTGGGTTTACATGCCGCCAGCTCGATCAATATGCGCACCCATGCGGCTGCGCGCGAGGCGGGCAAGATGCTGCGCCTGCGCATCCATGTGCCGGGGTTTGATGCGATGTGCCGGATGGTTCAGGCGAACATGGGCATTGGCATCCTGCCGCAAAAAGCCTATGAACTGTTTGGCCGCGCGTTGGGGTTGCACGCGGTGCCGCTGACGGATGCTTGGTCGGATCGCAGCTTGATCGTAGTGGTGCGCGATGAGGCGCAGTTGTCGCCGGTCAGTCGATTGTTGTTTGACTATCTGCGCAGGACGCTAGAGTAATTCAAACACGGACGGCCTCATCGCGGGCAAGCCCGGTTCCCACCCATGAATGCGATCACTGGTGGGAGCGGGCTTGCCCGCGATGGCGATGGAGTCAACGCCGTGATTGTATTGTTGTTCGTGTTTCGCGAACGCTCCTTGCCAACTGACGGTTGGATTTCTCCTACGCCTATCCTCTAGCCTTGCCCTCACATTCCAAGAATAAGAGGCTCACCCCATGACGGCTCCATTGACCGGTATCAAGGTGATTGAGATCGGCACCCTGATTGCCGCGCCGTTCGCCGCCCGGCTGATGGCCGAGTTCGGCGCCGAGGTGATCAAGATCGAAGCCATGGGCCAGGGCGACCCGCTTCGTAAATGGCGAAAACTGCACGAAGGCACCTCATTGTGGTGGTACCTGCAATCGCGCAACAAAAAGTCGCTGGCGTTAGACCTCAAGTCCCCGGAAGGCCTGGGCGTGATCAAGCAACTGCTCGGCGACGCCGACGTGCTGATCGAAAACCTGCGCCCCGGCGGCCTGGAAAAACTCGGCCTGGGCTGGGATGTGTTGCACGCCCTCAACCCCAAGCTGACCCTGGTACGCATCTCCGGCTACGGCCAGACCGGCCCTTACCGTGACCGCCCAGGCTTCGGTGCCATCGGCGAGGCCATGGGCGGCATCCGCTACACCACCGGCAACCCGGACTCGCCACCGGCGCGAGTGGGTGTGAGCCTGGGCGACTCCCTCGCTTCCCTGCATGGCGTTATCGGCGCGCTGATGTCGCTGCTGCGGGTCAAGACCGGGCAGGGCGACGGGCAGGTTGTCGATGTGTCCCTGGCCGAAAGCGTGTTCAACCTGATGGAAAGCCTGGTGCCCGAATACGACATGCTCGGCCATGTGCGCGAACGCAGCGGCGGCGCCTTGCCCGGCATCGCGCCCTCCAACACCTACCTGACCGCCGATGGCGCTTACGTGGTGATTGCTGGTAACAGCGACCCGATCTATAAGCGTCTGATGACCACCATCGGCCGCGCCGACTTGGCCGAAGCGCCGGAGTTTGCCCATAACGATGGCCGTGCGGCGAAAAGCGGTTTGCTCGACGCCGCGATCACCCACTGGACCAGTAGCCTGCCCATCGACCAAGTGCTCAGCGCTCTGGAAGCGGCAGAAGTGCCAGCCGGGCGCATCTACTCGGTGGCCGATATCGTCAGCGACCCGCACTACCAGGCGCGTGACATGCTGCTCAATGCCGAACTGCCCGGCGGCGTGTCGGTAAAAATGCCCGGCATTGTGCCCAAACTTTCCGAAACCCCAGGCGCGGTGAACTGGCAAGGCCCGACACTGGGCCAGCACACCGACGACATCCTCGCCGGCCTGGGCCTGACCGGGGCCGATATCCAACGCTTGAGAACCTTGGGAGTGGTGCAATGATCACCGATTATTCCGACCCGCTGATCGTGCAGGAAGTGTCCCCGCGCGATGGTCTGCAAATTGAACCCACCTGGGTCGAAACCGCCGACAAGATCACGCTGATTAATGAGCTGGCCTTGGCCGGGTTTTCGCGGGTCGAAGCCGGCTCGTTCGTCTCCCCCAAGGCCATCCCCGCGTTGCGCGATGGCGAGCAGGTGTTCCAGGGCATCCAGCGTAAACCCGGTGTGATCTATGTGGCGCTGATCCCCAACCTCAAAGGCGCCCAGCGCGCCATCGAGTCCCGCGCCGATGAGCTGAACCTGGTGATGTCCGCCAGCCAGACCCACAACCTGGCCAACATGCGCATGCGTTGCGAAGCGTCATTGGCCGCGTTTGGCGCTATCGTTAGCTTCGCCGCCGACTACTCGGTGCGCCTCAACGGCAGCATCGCCACCACCTTCGGTTGCCCGTTCGAAGGCAAGATTGCTGAAGACCGTGTGCTGCAAATCGTCGATGCCTACCGCGAGTTGGGCATCCAGGGCATCACCCTGGCCGACACCACCGGCATGGCCAACCCGCGCCAGGTGCAGCGTCTGGTCACACGCGTGTTGGAGCGCGTTCCGGCCAGCGACCTGACCCTGCATTTTCACAACACGCGCGGCCTGGGGTTGTGCAATGTGCTGGCGGCTTATGAAGCTGGCGCACGGCGTTTTGATGCGGCGTTAGGTGGCCTGGGTGGCTGCCCATTCGCGCCGGGGGCGTCGGGCAATATCTGCACCGAAGATTTGGTCAACCTGTGTGACGAAGTCGGTATTCACACCGGCATCGACCTGCCGCACCTGCTGCACATGTCCCGCCGCCTGCCGGCTCTGCTCGGCCATGCGCTGCCCGGCCAAGTGGCCAAGGCCGGGCGCAATGGCGACCTGCACCCGCCACCGGCTTATATCGCCACGCTGTAACGCCGCACCAGACAACAAAAACAATCGGGCGCCTTTGAGCAGCCCGCTGGAGAAAATGCATGAGCACTAATACGTTAGAGGCAGGCCTGCGCCCGGCTGCTGAGATCGATGCCGAAAAAGCCCTGGTCAGCAAGGTCGCCTGGCGCCTGATGCCGCTGATCATGGTGTGCTACCTGTTCGCGTTTTTCGACCGCATCAACATCAGCTTTGCCAAGTTCCAACTGCAAACCGACCTGAGCCTGAGCGACACCGCTTACGGCTTGGGCGCCGGGCTTTTCGTGGTCGGCTATGTGATCTTCGAAGTGCCCAGCAACATGATGCTGTACAAGGTCGGCGCGCGGCGCTGGATCGCGCGGATCATGATGTCGTGGGGCCTGGCCACGGCGGCCATGGTGTTTGTCACCGCCGAGTGGCAGTTCTACGGCCTGCGTTTCATCATCGGTGCGATGGAGGCAGGGTTTGCGCCGGGCGTGTTGTATTACCTGACCTTGTGGTTCCCGCAGCACTTTCGTGGGCGCATCACCTCGCTGCTGTTTCTGGCTTCGGCCTTCGCAGGCTTGGTCGGCGCGCCGTTCTCGGGGCTGGTGTTGGAGCATCTCGACGGCGTGCTGCAGATGCGCGGCTGGCACTGGCTATTCCTGCTCGGCGGCTTGCCCTGCATCGGCCTGGGCTTTCTGGTGCTGACGTTGCTCAAGGACCGCATTGAAGACGCGCAGTGGCTCACGCCGGCGGAGAAGACCTTGCTGTCGAGCCGCATCGCCAAGCACGAGCCTAACCAGCACGGTGGCTCGCTGCTGTCGGCGATCCGCATTCCAGGTTTCCTGATGCTCGGGTTTATCTACTTCCTGATCCAGGTCGCGTCCTACGGCCTCAACTTCTGGGCGCCCCAATTGATCCGCAGCGCCGGCACCCAGAGCCCGGTGATGATCGGCCTGCTCACTGCGATTCCGTATGTGTGCGGTGCGATCAGCATGCTGGTGATCGGGCGGTTGTCGGACGCCACCGGCGAGCGGCGCAAGTTTGTCTGCGGCCTGGTGGTGTTAGGTGCGGTGGGTTTCTTCAGTGCCGGGATCTTTGCCGACCACACCACCTTCCTGATCATCGCCTTGGGCCTGCTGGGCGCTGGCATCATCGCCGCAATCCCGACCTTCTGGACCTTGCCGCCCAAACTGCTGGCCGGCGCCGGTGCCGGTGCCGCCGGTGGCATTGCGGTGATCAATACCCTTGGCCAGTTCGGCGGCATTGTGAGCCCGGTGATGGTGGGGCGGATCAAGGACCTTTCCGGCAGCACCACCCCGGCGCTGTACGTGATCGGTGTGTGCGCGCTGTTGGCGGCGGCGCTATTGCTGTGGGGCTTGCCGCAAAAACTGCGCACGCTGGACAAGGCCTGATCAGCCCGCCGTTGCCAACGCACGGGCGGGCGTGCTGCTGAACTGAATCAACGCCACCCCACCGATCAACAGCAACGCCCCCAGCACCCGGGGCGTTGTCAGTTGGCGTTCCACCAGGCCGAACAGGCCAAAGTGATCAAGCAGCAGCGAAGCGAGAATCTGCCCGGCCATGGCCAAGGCGATAAACCCCGACGCACCGAGCTTGGGCAGCAGCACCAACGCCAGGGAAATAAAGCACACGCCAAATGCACCGCCGGCCCACATCCACAGCGGCGCTTTAGTGATAAACGCCAGGCTCGGCAGTGGTAAACGCAATGCCAGAATCACCGGCAATAGCACAATAATGCTCACCAACAGTGACGCCAGCGTGGCCCACAACGGGTGGTCGAGCCCGCGCCCGAGGTTGGCATTGATCGCGCTTTGAAACGGTACTACTGCGCCGGCGATCACCGCCAGCGCCAACAAACCCAACCAATGCAACGTCGTCATTGCGAATCTCCCAGAGGTTTTGCTGGACTCTAGGCTATTCGTCGCGCAAATTTAAATTCCAATTTCTTATGCCGAGCATGCAGCTGATGAATGATCTGCGCCGCATCGACCTCAACCTGCTGGTGGTCCTGGATGCCTTGCTCAGCGAGCAACATGTCACCCGTGCCGCTGAGCGTCTGCACCTTAGCCAGCCAGCGGTCAGCCATGCGTTGGCGCGCCTGCGGGATGTGTTGAATGACCCGTTGCTGGTGCGCCAGGGCGGCACGTTGGTGCCGACGGCGCGCGCGCTGGAGTTGGCGACGCCGCTGGCTGAAGCCTTGGCTCAGGTGCAGGCGCTGCTGGCGCCGAACCGATTTGACCCGGCGTCGGCCAAGCGTAGGTTTCGCGTGGCAATGTCGGACTACAGTGCGGCGATTTTGCTACCCGGTTTGGTTCGCGTTCTGCGTCATGAGGCGCCCGGTATCGACCTGCAAATCATCCAGGCCAGCCGCGAAGGCATGGTGGACGGCGTGCTCAATGGCGACATTGACTTGGCCGCTGGGGTATTCCCCGACATGCCCGCTGAACTGCGCACCACGCCGTTGTTCGAGGAGCATTACACCTGCCTGGTGGACCGCGACAGCCTGCCGGCAAACGGCACGCTCGACCTGCCCACCTACCTGTCGCGCCCCCATGTGCTGCTGGAAATGCGCGGCAGCGGCACGCCGGAAATCGAGCGGGCGTTGACGGCGATTCGTGAGCGGCGGCATGTGGCGATCAGCCTGCCGCATTGGGGCGTGGCGCCGCAGTTGATCCAGGGCACCGACCTGATTTTGACGGTGTCATCCAGAGGCGTACCCAACATTGATCAGCAGCATTTGCTGGCCGTACCGCCGCCGTTTCATATTCCCTCGTTTGCCTTTGAGCTGGCGTGGCATGCACGGCGGGGTGGGGATTCGGGATTGCAGTGGTTGATTGGGCAGGTGCAGGGTGTATTGTCCGAAAGCCACCGATAACAGGAAGCCCACCATGCTCTCAGGCCTCAACCACCTGACCCTTGCCGTCGCCGATTTGAACCGCAGCGTCAACTTCTACCATCAGCTGCTGCACCTTCAGCTCGATGCGACCTGGGACAACGGCGCCTACCTCTCATTGCCCGGTTTGTGGCTGTGTTTGTCGCTCGACCCGTCGCGCCCGTCAGAACCCGCAGCGGAGTACACCCACTACGCGTTCACCGCCGCTGCCAGTGATTTCCCCGCGCTGGTGTCGCGCCTGCGCGCGGCAAAGGTCCAGGAGTGGCGCGACAACCGCAGCGAAGGCGCTTCGTTCTACTTTCTCGACCCCGATGGCCACAAACTCGAACTGCATGTGGGCGATTTAGCCTCGCGTCTGCACGCCTGTCGCGCCAAGCCTTATGCAGGAATGAAGTTTTACCCATAGCCCCAGAACGTGCAGAATCCTTGCACCTCTCAACCGTCTGTCAGAGTCGCGCCCATGACCCCATCCTTGCTGCTCGCCGTCCTCGCTTCGGGTTTTATCTACGGGATTACCCCAGGCCCGGGCGTCCTGGCCGTGTTCGGCATTGGCGCTGCGCGTGGCCGCCGCGCCGGTGCGGGTTTTCTGTGCGGGCATTTGCTGGGGGACGTGGTGTGGTGCAGTACTGCGCTGATCGCCATTGTTGGTGCGCGGGAAGTCGGCAGCAGTGCCTTTGATGTACTCGGTGTGCTCAGCGGCTTGTATTTGTTCTGGCTCGGCTGGCGCGCCATTCGCACCCAGCGTCGCAGCAGCGATGCACCTCAGGGCGCGGCGCGGCATCCGTTCTGGCACGGCATTCTGTTCGGCCTGACCAACCCCAAGGCCTACCCGGTGGCGGTGGCGACATTTACCGCGCTGCTGTCCAGCCGTGCCGAGTTGCTGACCTGGGCGATGCTGCCGTCGTTGATCTTCCTGAGCTTCATCGGTGGCCTGCTGGCCTACGCGATTCTGATCGGCGTGGTGGGCGCCCAGCGCGTGCGCACGGTGTATCAGCGCCATGAAATCCTGATCACTAAACTGTGCGGTGTGATGTTCATCGGCTTCGCCATCAATGCGCTGGCGCACGCATTGCCAGGACTGTTCGGCAGCAAACCGGCCTGATGTGACGGCGACCGTTCGTCGCACTGGGAAGTTTTTTCTAAACCTTTGCCGCCCTGAAAATTCGAATTCAGGGCGGGGTGTATTTCCCCGCACCTATTTTTGCCCTGGAGGAACCCATCATGAGCCGCATGGCTATCCGGTTACGCACCGCCAGTTTCGCGATGCTGCTGGGCCTCGGCGCCAGCAATGCTTTCGCCCAGTCGCCTGCTGAATTCATCGAGCAGGCTTCGGCCAAAGGTATGGCCGATATCGAAACCAGTCGCATGGCCCACGCCAAAACTTCGTCCCAGGAAATCAAGGACTACACCATCGAGGTGATCAACGAGCGCACCCTCGCCAATCAGCATCTGGCGGCGATCGCCAAGAAGCTCGACTTGCCGGTGGCCCCGCGCGAGAAGATCGTCGACAAAGCCGAAACCTTGATGCCCGAACTCAAGGATGGCGACTCCTTTGACGCCGCTTACACCGCGCAGCAGGTCAAGGAAAACGAAGACGCCATCGCCTTGTTCAAGAAAGAAGGCGCGGCCTCGGATGTGCCCGAGATAAAAGCGCTGGTGGACGAGACGCTGCCTAAGCTGCAAGAGCGTTTGCAAAAAGCCCGTGCCCTGGCGTCGACCTACGGTAAAGGTCATCAAGGCGACGGTTGAATCCGTCACATGAAATGAAAAACGGCGGTTGGATGATTTCCAATCGCCGTTTTTTATGCCTGGTTCAGGTCGGTTTTACTCGGCAGCGCATCGTCCACCACTTCACCGCAATTGCTGTTGAGGCTGACGCTGCCGGTGTCGCCGATGCTGCGATATTGCCCGCGCAGGTGCTCCAACTCTTTGCGGTCTAGCCCATCCAGGCTCAACACAGCGTTCTGCGCATCCTTGGACACGCGCAGCAGCTCATCAATCTTGATATGCAGGATGTCATTGTCGCGGTTTTGCGTGTTTTGGATCAGGAACACCATCAGGAAGGTAATGATGGTGGTCGAGGTGTTGATGATCAGCTGCCAGGTGTCGTTGTAGTGAAAGTACGGCCCGCTCAGGCTCCACAGAAAAATCAACGCGACGGCCGCATAAAACGTCCGGGCACTGCCTGCCCAGCGCGACAGAGATTGGGAGACTGCGGAGAATTTCATGACCGTTTTCCTAATAGGTGGGTGATGAAAATACTGACCGCAGCTACACGGTGAAATTTCTTTTTACAATTGGGATAATTGAACAAAGTTGTGCTTTTTCTTCCCGGATTTTAGGAATGGGCCTACGGCGCCTTTTAGCCGCGGGCGCAAGACTGCGTTTTTATCCGGATAATCCCCATGCATGCTAACGCCGGCTGCGACTTGGTCGCGCTCTGCCATCAGACCGAAGAGCATTTTTTCGCCGCAATCTGCCAAGCGCATCGCCGATACGGCGCCTGTCTCAACGCCTATTTCACCGACGAACATTTCGACCCGTTTAACCTGTTGTTTATCCGAGTCGGCAGCACTTCGTCGGATGAGCTACCGACTGCGTTGCTGGACCTGATCCGGCGTACTGTGCAGGAAATACGCATCGTAATTCACGAGGAAAAGGTCAAGGGGTTAAGCGCGGTGCTCACGGCGCTCGGCTTTCAGCCTGCCGAAAAGAGCACCGCGATGGCCTTCGAACTGTCAAACCTCGCTCCTTGGGTAAACGATAGCGATGTGCAGATCAATCTGACTCGCACCATGAACGATTGGACTGAATCCTTTGCCAGTGCGTTCTTGAAACCGGCCGAGATTGTTGCGGGTTATCAGGCCCGGCACCAGCGTGCTCTTGAAGCGGGTCAAGGGCTTTACCACTTCACCTTGGCCGACGAGGGGCAGGTGAGGTGCTCGCTGACGCTGTCTCTATGCGATGGCGAGGCCAGGCTAAACGATGTCGGCACGCTCATGGGCTTTCGTGGCAGAGGTTATGCCACTCGATTGATCCATGCCGCCTTGCTTTTCGCGTCGAGTCTGGGGGCCAAACGATGCTTTCTTGAGGCGTCGGTGGAGGGCTTCTCGGTGTATCAAAAATTGGGTTTCGAGTGTTTGTTCGACTACCAGTCCTTTACCCGTGGACTGCTTGCAGTCGCGTAATCACAAGGCAAGTTTCACTTGACCGCGATCCTCGAGCGCCAACAGATACTGCTTGGCCTCAAGCCCTCCGGCAAACCCGGTCAACCCGCCTGAAGCGCCGATGACGCGGTGGCAAGGCGCAATGATCGAGATCGGGTTGCGCCCGTTGGCAGCGCCCACCGCACGCACCGCTTTGGGGTTGCCGATCTGCTGGGCGATCTGGCTGTAGCTGCGGGTTTCGCCAAAGGGGATGGTTAACAGCGCCTGCCAGACTTGTTTCTGAAACGCTGTACCGGTGAAATCCAGTGCCAGTTCGAACTGGTTGCGGGTGCCGGCGAAATACTCTCGCAACTGGCGCTCGGCTTCCAACAGCACCGGGCTGTCGTTGGCCTCCTGCAACTCACCCAAACGCACGCGGTTGGCGCGTTCTTTTTCCCACAGGATGGCGTTGAGTTTGCCTTCGCGCGCGACCAGAGTGAGCTGACCAACGGGGGAAGGCATGAGCTTGTATTCGTAGGACATGAGCTGATTCCTCGAAAGGCATTTATAGGCACAGGGCTACTGTAGTTTTACCCGTCGGACTGGAAACTACGTTTCTTGCGATCAAATTCTCCCGGAGCTTAGAGGTTCCAGTAAACCCAATCGGCGTAGTGCGGGTACCCGTAGGGCCTGGAGGCTCTATGAAGCCCCATGAGTGGTGAAATTTCACCAATGGCCACCCACAAAATCACATCGGGCAGCGTGACGACTAAAGCGAAGCACTGAGTGCTGACGAACGGGCCTGATTACGCTGCTCGTTCGTCGCCACCGTCAGACGATGCTGAATGGCAACTATCCCTCTTTTTGCAGCACCTTCAGCGCTGCCGACGCCAGAAAACCCGAGCGGCTTTTTTCTTCGGGGTGATGCAGCACGTATTCATCGATACGGTTCAACAGATAGCCGGGCAGGGTGATGTTGAGTTTCTGCGCCTTGCCCAGGTACTTGGTGACATCAATGTCCACCACGGCCCAAGTGCAGCCGGCGTACTGTGGGTTGGCCGCATGCACGGTAACTTTTTGCGCGCGGGGAATCGGCGCGCCATCTTCCGCAAGGATCTCGAAGTGCCCTTCGATCGCCTCACGGGCCATGGCCATGGCGTCGTCCAAATCATCGCCGGCAGAGTAGCAGCCAGGAATATCCGGGACTTCCACGCCCCAGGCATGGTTCTCGTCACCGGTTGAAATTGCGATGGGGTAAAGCATGTCTATTGCCCTCCGGGGACGGTCAACTGAGCAGAGCCTGTTTCAAAATGCGCTTGGCGGTTTTGTCCAACAGGTCCTTCTTGGGATGAGGAATCGTCACTAACCCCGGTTTTGTCGGGTGTTTGAAGTGGTGATGACTGCCCCGTGTGCGCATCAGGTACCGGCCGTGCGCAACAATGTGACCTATCAAATATCGGCTATCCACATCACCTTCTTGTGGTGTGTTTTGGTGGTGACTATAACCACTTAAAATGAATTATCAACACTCTACCTACCGACGGTCGATGACCGGCGTTTCAGTAAGCGTTGAATGAAGTGTATGACCGCGCAGGAATGGCGCCGGAGAGAGGTATTGCGGGGTTTTTCGAAGGCGTTACCGAGTGTGTAAAACCTCTGCCAGCACACTGAGAAATGCCTCAGCCAATCTATTTTTTCTTATCGCCGGGGTCAGCGCCAGCAACTGCGCGCACGCATCCGCCTCCACCAACGGGCGATACGTCACGCCTTTGTTCATCAAACTTTGCGTGCATTCGGGTACCAGCGCCACGCCTTGCCCGGCGGCTACCAGCGCAATGATCGAAGTGATCTGCCGCCCGGTCGGCCCGGCGCGCAAGGGCTGGCCGTGGTGGCGGTAAAGTTGCTCGATGGACTGGTTCAACCCCGACCCGTAATCCGCCGGGAACAGTATCAACGGAAAAGCACCGAGCTGCGCCACGCTGACGGCAGCCTGCCTGGCCAACGGGCTGTCACTGGACACCGCTGCCACCAACCGCTCTTCGCCCAGCGACAGCGCGTGGACTTCCCCTGTTTGCGGCAACAGGCGGCTCAGCCCGATATCCAGCCGCCCATCCGCCACTTGCGCGCCCAAGCTGCCGGAGGCGCACTCCACCAAGGTCAACTGCACATCGGGAAAGCGCTGGGCGAAGGCCTGGATCGCCTGGCTGAACAGGTCCGACAGCGCGATTGAACTCACATACCCGAGTGCCAATTGGCCTGCGGTGCCCGCTGCCAATTTGCTGGCGATGACCTGCGCCAACTCAACCTGCTCCAACACGCCACGCGCGTAAGGCAAGAACGAACGGCCTTGAGCGGTGAGGGACACCGTGCGGCTGGTGCGATCAAACAGCTTGAACCCCAACTCCGCTTCCAGCGCCGAGATCTGCCGCGTCAGTGGCGGCTGGGCCAGGTGCAGGCGAAGTGCTGCGCGGCCGAAGTGCAATTCTTCGGCGACCGTCAGAAAGTAACGCAGCTTGCGTAGGTCGAGCATCCTGATCCTTGGGTATTGATCGGTTCAAAATCGGTATTGGTTTAAGACCCGTCGGCCATTCTATAAAGACCTCACAAAATAAAACGAGAGGTTTCATGAAGCCGCGCCTGCATTGTGCCCGCCTTGCCCTGTTCCTGTGTGGCTGCGCGGCGTTTCTTAATCTCTATGCGACCCAGAGCATTCTCGCGACCTTCGCCGCGCAGTTTCATATCAGCGCCAAGGACGCGGGCTGGAGTATCACGGTCACCACTTTGTCTGTGGCGATTACTGCGCCCTTTGTCAGCCGGCTGACCGGCCGCTTCCCACAGCGCACGGTGATCGCCGTGGCCGCGCTGCTGTTGGCGGTGCCCGCGCTGATGACCGCCTATGCCGGCAGTTTTGGCGAAGTGTTGGTGTGGCGGTTTGTGCAAGGCATGTTGATACCTGTGGTGTTTGCCACCAGCGTCGCCTACATCGGCGACCGTTGGAGTGGCGGGACGGTGACTGAAGTCACCAGCCTGTATGTGGCGGGCACCGTGTTGGGCGGGTTCGCCGGGCGCTTCGTCACCGGAGTGATGACGCAATACGTCGGCTGGCGGGAAGCCTTCGAGTTGCTGGCGGTATTGAGCCTGATGGTCGGTGGGTTTATCCAGTTTCTGTTGCCTGCCAACCGGCCTCGAACCGAGCGGCTTAAAGCCGCTTCCTCTGGTGTTTTGCGTAAACCCTTGTTGGCTGCTTACGCCGTAGGTTTTTGCGTGCTGTTCTGCCAAATCGCGGCATTTACTTACGCGGGTTTGTACCTTGGCCTGCCGCCGTTCAACCTGGGGCCAGCGGCCTTGGGGACGCTTTACATGGTGTTTCTGCTGGCCTTGATCGTGATTCCCATCGCCGGGCGCCTCAGCAAAGCCAGGCCTCACGCCGAGCTGCTGGCGGTCGCCGCCGCGCTTGGCGTCAGCGGTTCGGCGCTGACCCTGGCGCCGTCGTTGTGGTGCATTGTGGTGGGCCTGGCGCTGAGTTCCACCGGCGTCTTTCTCGCCCAGGCCGCCGCCAATGCCTTCATCAGCGCCACAGCCGGTAACCACAAGTCGGGCGCCGTGGGGGTTTACCTGACCTGTTATTACCTGGGCGGCAGTTGCGGTGCCATCGTTCCTGCGTTGATCTGGGAACGTTGGGGCTGGGCCGGCTGCGTGGCGCTGATTATCGGCTTTCAATTGCTGACCCTGCTGATCGCCCTGACCGGTTGGAAGCCGCTTAAACCTGAGCTGATCCAGGCACCATGAACGACTCCGTCGCCGTGGCCGCCCGCGAAACATCCACTCGCCGCCGTTCGCTGATTGCCGGTTGCAGCGCCCATGCCGTACACGATGGGCTCACCGACGTTATCTATGTGCTGCTGCCAATCTGGCAAGCGCAGTTCGCCTTGTCCTACGCCCAGATCGGCCTGTTGCGTGGCGCCTACTCCGGGATGATGGCGGTGTTCCAACTCATGGCCAGCCGCGCCGCCACACGCTGGGGCCGCGTGCCGCTGCTGGTGGGTGGCACCGCGCTTGCGGGTCTGGCTTACTTATTGGTGGGACAAGCCACCGGGCTGTGCCTGTTGCTGCTGGCGTTGCTATTGGGTGGGCTGGGAGCGAGCACCCAGCACCCGCTGGCGTCCTCGATGATCACCGACGCTTATGAGGCCGGTGGTGGCGTTAAGCAGGCGCTGTCCCAGTACAACTTTTCCGGCGACATCGGCAAAACCCTGATTCCTGGGTTGGTTGGCCTGCTACTGACCGTCATCAGCTGGCGCGTCAGTGCGACACTCCTTGGGTTGCTCGGTCTGGCAGCAGCAGGGCTGCTGTGGTGGTGGGTGCCTGCTCCCGTTTCCGAATCCGCCGCTGCAAAAAAAGCCAAGCCGCTCAGTGGGACGGGCTCCGTCACAGGTCTGCGTGCATTGATTCTCACCGGCACCCTTGATAGCGCCGTGCGCATGGGGTTTCTCACGTTCCTGCCATTCCTGTTGCAGGCCAAAGGTGCTGGCACAGCGGGCATCGGCCTGGCCCTGACTATGCTGTTCATCGGCGGTGCATTCGGCAAATTGCTCTGCGGCTACCTGGGTGCCTGCGTCGGCATGATGAAAACCGTCTGGCTGACGGAAACCAGCACAGCGCTGCTGATCGTCGCAGCCGTGTACCTGCCGCTGAGTGGCTTGATGGTAATTTTGCCGGTGTTGGGCCTGGCGTTGAACGGCACGTCTTCGGTGCTCTACGGCGCAGTGCCGGACCTGGCGGGGGCCGGCAAACGCGAGCAGGCGTTTGCAGTGTTTTACACCGGCACGATTGGCGGCGGAGCGCTGGCGCCGGTGGTATTTGGCGCAGTGGGCGATGCGTTGGGTGTGCCGGTGGCGGTGGTGGTGCTGGCGGGGATGTTGTTGGTGACGTTGCCGTTGGCGTGGGTGGTGCAGCGCGGTCGCACGCCTCAAATAGTCGAGTGATTGCTGGAGTGTCCAGACCGGGCCAGTAGATCAATACCAAGTGAGTGAAGCACCTTAAGGACTGTTTCAAAACGAGGTTTAGCGCCAGGGGCAAATGCTTTGTACAGACTCTCGCGACCCACGCCTGCATCGGTAGCAATCTTCGTCATTCCACGGGCTTTGGCCACGTAGCCTATTGCACGGAGGAACTCTTCGTTGTCGCCGTCAGCCAGAACCTGAGAAAGGTATTCGCTAATGGCCTCATCACTGTCGAGCAGCTCGGCCATATCAAATGTCGTCAGTGTTTGAGCCATGATCAAACCTCCTTTGCTAATTTTTTTGCTCGCTGGATATCGGTATCTTGTGAAGACTTGTCGCCACCTGCCAGCAATATGATGATTTCTCTGCCTCGCAGGGTGAATAAACGCGATAACCCACACCAACGTCTATCCGCATCTCTGAAATGCCGCCGCCCAGCGTCTTGAAATCAACCAGATTTCCCATACTGGCTCTCTCGATGCGTCGCGCAATTGCGATTTTTGCTCGCAGGTCGCGCATTGCGGAGCGCCAGGTAGTGAAGGTTTGGGTTTGCTGGATCAAATAGCTCACGGAGCCCCACAGGTTTTGACTGTATCCAATTGGATACTTCTTGGCAATAAGAATGTTTTTGTCGAAGCCGGGGGAGAGTGATGCGAGGGCGTGCTGGTTTCAAACCTTCTTCAAGGTTTTCCTATTGCCAAAATTTGCAGTCTGAAGGCGAACGCTAGAACGGCTATGAATTTTGCGGCATTGCCTACACAACGATCAGAATCGTCTGAGTTAGGTGTCTCGGTCGACGTCTTTAAGGTTTGTCTGCCGCTGCCTATCAGCGGTCGAGGCCTGTAGCTCGATCTGGGGCCGGGGAGTCAAAAACCGCAAAGCGCCTTAAAGAGACGAAGCCAACGTAAACGGAATACGCAACGCGCCGATTGCCCCTTCCCGTACACCGCACATTTCATCGTGCACGCAGTGTTGCACCAGCACACAGGGAAACGGCGGAACGCGTTGCAACAGGTCGCGCAAATGCGTGGTGGAGCCGATGCGCATCGGCTTGGCGTCCTCGCCCAAAAGCGTCATCTGGACATGATCCAACCTGACGCGCGCGATGTAGAAACCACCCTCCAGCGACAGCAGTTCCAACTCACGAACTTCTCCTTTTTGCGCCAATTCGGTCAGCATTTGCAGATTCATGATTCGCCCTCACTTCGGGTCGCTCACTGGCGACGAAAGAACAACGTGACCTGGCCCCATTCGACGCCGAACTTGGTCATGCTGGAACGGTTGATCAAGGTGTCTTCGTCCATCAAGTACATCCAGTCATCAAAGCTCACTTCGTAGATTGAGCCATCCACCGGCAGGTTGAGTCGGTAACGCCAACGCAGTGCGTTGCCCGCCACTTCGCCAATCGCCTCGCCGACCACATCACCTGCCCGACCGCGCCAGCGCCCCGGGCCATCCGGTGTCAGCGTCCACACCCGCTGTTGGCGCGTGCCATCGCTGTACAGGAAACGCTCGTCGAGAATCAAGGCGTTGCCCTCGCGCCGGCTGGCGATATTGACCTCAAAGCGCTTGGCCACTTCGCCCGAGCGCTTCTGGAAAATCCCCCAGGCCTTGACGGGCTTGCTGAAGAAACGCTCCAGGTCCAACTGCGGTTGCTGGTCTGCGTAGTGGGCCACTTCGACGTTGCCGCAACTGCTTAAACTCAGCGCCAACAACAATGAAACCAGTAGACGTGTCATTGCCCGGCTCCGTGATCATGCGCGGCGAAGCGCCAACGCTTAGCACTGATACTTGTACAGAAATATTGATTTGTACAGGTTTGTGCGAAAAAAATAACTGAGACCTCAAATCACGCCCATAAAAAAACCGGCCACTGAGGACCGGTTTCTTTATGCATCTCCCGTCAGAACCCTCCTGACGCAAGCGCAAAATCTGAGTGGAGCGGGTAGAGGGAATCGAACCCTCGTCGGAAGCTTGGGAAGCTACTGTTCTACCATTAAACTATACCCGCTCAGAGCGGCTGACTTTGTACCAGATGTTCGCCGGGATTTGAAGTTTTTCTTCGAAAAATGTGTGAGTTGCGTTCATCAAGCGGGTGTGGGAGCTGGCTCGTCGGATCGCCGCACCACGGCGCCTGCATCGCGGGCAAGCCCGGCTCCCACATCAGCGGTTAGTTCAAATCGCAAAGGCATGCTGCGTCTGGCCCTGGTGATTGCGCAACCATCTGACCTGCCGCTCGGGTTTCAAAAAGCCGACCACCGCGTCCCGGCTGTCCCGGCACGCCGCCTTGTGCTCCATATCCAGAAAGTGCCCGGTGGCCTGGATGGTGCTGAAGCTGCTCTTGGCCACATGCTGGCCAAACAGCTTGGCATCTTCGGCGCTGGTGTATTCGTCCCATTCGCCATTTAAAAACAGCACCGGAATGTCGATTTGCCGGGCTGCTTTGAGGTAGCACAGCCGGTCGCTGTTGAGTACGTGGCTGATATGAAAGTGCATCTGCCCGTATTCGTGCTCGGCCAGGTTGCTGACGTGTTTGTAGTTGAAACGTTTGAACAGCGACGGCAGGTGTTTGCCGATGGTGCTGTTGACCAAGTGGCCGACGCGGTCGCGGTCGAGGTTGCCGAGGTAGTCGACGCCGCGTTCAAGGTAGTCGCGCATCGGTGCGTTGACCACCGGAGAGAACGAGCTGATCACTGCCTTTTCCACGCGGCGCGGGCGCTCTGCGAGGGCTACCAGAGTGGCAGCGCCGCCCCAGGAGAACGACAGCACGTGTTCGGCGGCGAAGCGGTCGATGAGTTCCAGCAGAATCTGGCCTTCGACTTCCTTCGTCAGCATCTGCTCGTGGCGGTTATGGATTTTGGAGCGGCCAGCGTAGGGCTGGTCGTACAAAACCACATTGAATTGCGGGTACAGGCTTTTCACGGTTTGGGCGAAAGAGGCCGTGGTGGCCATGGAGCCGTTGACCAGGATGATGGTCTTTGCCGCAGCATCCGCGCGATAGAACTCCGTGTAAACCCGATACTGACCCTGTATATCCAACACAGCGATTTCTGGCCTCATGTCGTAAGACTCCTGGCAAGCGGGTAGGGCGCGCAGATCAGTCTGCACACGCTTTATGACAGGTAGGCATACGCCTGGAAGATGAGCGCCCATGTCGGCCCGATGACGGCTGGCCGACGGCTGTTGTTAGGGCGGGCTGTTTGCCGCAAAGGCCCGTAGATCAAGCGCGGGCGGGGCAAGGTGTTTCTTGGAGGTTATAGGCGACTCGCCAGTCATATTTTGGCTGGCGTCTTGATTCAAGCAGCACAGACGCCAGGTCGCAAGGCGCCGAACTGGTTTTTTGCCATCACCGGCCGAACGGTCATCAGACCCTTCGGATTTCGTTGTCAGTCAGTGCCCGATATTCGCCCGGCGCAAGCGCATCATCCAGCACCAACGGCCCCATTCGCTCACGGTGCAGGCCGATCACCTTGTTATTAAAGTGCCCGAACATGCGCTTCACCTGGTGATAGCGGCCTTCGATGATGCTCAGCCGCGCGGTCCTTGGGCCCAGTAGCTCAAGTTCGGCGGGTTGGGTGGTGAGGTCTTCAAACGCAAAATACAGGCCCGCAGCAAACGTCACCGCGTATTCAGGGGTGATGTCTTGTTCGGTTTGCACGAGGTAAACCTTGGGCAGTTTGGTCTGCGGTTGGGTCAAGCGGCGCGACCACTGGCCGTCGTTGGTGATCAGCATCAGCCCGGTGGTATTGAAATCCAGACGACCGGCGATGTGCAGTTCGTCCTTGTCCGGCACATCCAGTAAGTCGAGGACCGTGGGGTGTTGCGGGTCGCACGTGGCGCTTACACAGCCTTGGGGTTTGTGCAGCATGAAATAGCGCGCTGGTTTGCCGACTTGCAGCACTTCATCGTCAACACACACGCAACTGAACTCACGCACTTCGTGGTGTGGATCGCTGACCGCCACGCCATCGACCGTCACCCGTCGCTCAACCAGCAGTAAGCGCACTTGCTGGCGATTGAAACGCGGCAGGTTGCTGAGGAAACGATCAACGCGCATTACTTAGGCGCAACGCCACGCAATTGCGCATCCACCTGGGCACACCGTGGGCATAGGCAGGCGGTGTTGCGCAGTTCATCCGGCAGCGCTTGGAGCACCGCTGGGTCGATGGTGACGCTGTAGCACCAGCAGGCTTGGTCGGCGGTGCGCGGGTCGGCCAGGGTGCAGTCGTTGCGAGCACCGCAGGCGGGGCAGAGGGTTGGTGTGGTCATGTCGGTTCGGGCTGTATCGCGCAGTTTCCAGCACGATACAGCGCCGCCCCGCTATTGCAAGCTGTGCAGGTAGCCGCGCCAGCCGCCGAAGTGGCTGATGTCCACCGCGCCCGCCAGGCCGTAGGGTTCGCAGATGAAGCCGGTTTCCCAGCGCCCGTCCGCCAGTTGCACCTTGCCAAGGCCCAGTGGCGCGGGGATACCGGTGAGGAATGAGCCGAGTTCGCGGCTCGGCACTTCCCACACCTCAACCTCGACGGCCACGCCGCCTTCGCTCACCCGCAGCATGCCGGGGCGATAAGGCGGCCCGCCGGCCAGGGCGAACAGTTGATAGTCCGCCGAGCTGTGGGTGCGCTCCAACAAGCGTGCACCACGGCGCACTAATTGGCCGTTCAGCGCCAGCCCTTGCAGGTGTGCGCCACACACCACCAGCCGCGTCATGTCATGGCTGGCGTTGCCTGTTGGCGCGCCGAGCGATGCATCCTGCTGGCGCTGCAGCGCATCGGCCACGCCCAGCAGGTATTGATCGGTAAATGCGCGACCAAACAGCGTCACGCCCCAAGGCAACCCGTTGTGCATAAAGCCGCTGGGCACGGCGACGGCCGCGTAATCCAGCAGGTTCATGAAGTTGGTGTAATAGCCCAGTTCGGCGTTGCGCAACACCGGTTCGGCACGCAGTTCTTCCAAGGTGACTGGGCGGGCGATGGTAGGCGTCAGCACGCAATCGAGCCCTTCCAATAACACATCACATTGGGCTTTCAAGGCTTGCAGACGGTACTGCGCACGGAAGGTGTCGACACCCGTCACCGCCGGCGCCTTGGCCAACACGGCACGGATCACTGGCAGCACCGCTTCGGGCTCACGCTCCATCAGTTCACCGGCCACGCTGTAGCGCTCGGCCACCCACGGCCCTTCATAGAGCAGGCGCGCGGCTTCGAGGAAGGGTGACAGGTCGAGCGTGACCGGTTCGCCGCCGAGGGCAATCACGCGGGCGATGGCCTGCTGGAACAGGGGTGGGCCTTGCTCGTAGCCGAAGAATTCCAGGTCCTGAGTGCGCGGCACACCAAAACGAAACGGCCTCGGTGCACCGAACGCGCAGGCGTCATTCCACGCCGGGTTCTGGCGGCTGTAGGCGTCCAGCGGGTCGAGCTTGGCGGTCAGCGCCAGCAACTGGCTGGCCTCGCGCGCGGTGCGGGTAAAGGTGGTGACGCAATCCAGCGTACGGCACGCCGGCACCACGCCCGCCGTGGAGATCAGGCCTTTGCTCGCCTTGAGCCCCACCAGGTTATTCAACGCCGCCGGCACCCGGCCGGAACCGGCGGTGTCGGTGCCCAGGGCAAAACTCGCCACACCCAGGGCGACGGCCAACGACGACCCCGCACTGGAACCGCCCGCTGGATATTCCGGCAATACACTGTTGGGGCAGGCGCCATACGGCGAGCGGCTACCATTGAGCCCGGTGGCGAACTGATCCAGGTTGGTCTTGCCCAGCGGCACCGCGCCCAGGGCGATCAGTTGCTCGACAATCGTCGCACTGCGCGTCGGTACATAAGCAAACGCCGGGCAGGCCGCCGTGGTCGGAATGCCTACCAGGTCGATGTTGTCCTTGATCGCAAACGGCACGCCGAACAACGGCAATTCGGACGGCTCGCGAGCGTCCAGTGCCGCCAGGTACGGCTCCAGTTCCGCCACGCTGAGCAGATGAATAAACAGGTGATAGTCAGGGTTCAGTTGCGCGGCTTTTTCGCGCAACTGCAAGAGTAATTCGCGCGGCGTGGTATCGCCGCTGAGGTAGGCATTGCGCAGGTTGTCCAGTTGCAGATTCATGGCTTGTCCGCCTGTTGAAAAAGAAAAGTCAGTCACGTTCCAGCACCACCACCCGTTGCCCGGCGCCAATGCCGCTGCCGGGTTGCACCGGGATCTCGCGCACGGTGCCGGCGAAGGGCGCCACCACCGGGATTTCCATCTTCATGGACTCAAGAATCACCAGCACCTCGCCGGCTGAGACCCGATTCCCGGTAGCCACCTGAACCTGCCAGAGGTTGCCGGCGATAGGGCTGTCGACGCTGACCTCGTTGGCCAGCAGCGGGGTGTCTTCACCGATGGGCGCAGCCAGCTCTTCACTGTCGTAATGCGCCTGGCCGCTGGCGATCCAACGCTCGCGCTCGGCATTAAAAGCCTGCTGCTGATGCTCGCGAAAGGCGCCGATGCTCGACGCTTCCCGCGCCAGAAAAGCCTGGTAATCCGCGAGGTTCAACTGGCTGTGCTCGATGCTCAGCGCAAAGCGCCCCAGCGGGAAATCGCGGCGGATCTGCACCAGCTCATCAGCACTCACCGGGTAGAAACGGATCTGGTCAAAGAAGCGCAACAACCATGGCTTGCCGTCGAACGCCGCGACTTCCCGGTAGCGGTTCCACATCTGCAGCGTGCGCCCCACAAACTGATAACCGCCCGGGCCTTCCATGCCATAGACGCATAGGTAAGCACCGCCGATGCCCACCGAGTTTTCGGCGGTCCAGGTGCGGGCCGGGTTGTATTTCGTGGTCACCAGGCGATGACGCGGGTCCAGTGGCGTGGCGACCGGCGCGCCGAGGTACACGTCGCCCAGGCCCATCACCAAGTAGCTGGCGTCGAATACGGTGTGGCGCACTTCGTCGAGGTTCGCCAGGTCGTTGATACGGCGGATGAACTCCAGGTTGCTCGGGCACCACGGCGCGTCTTTGCGCACGGTGGTCATGTATTTTTCGATGGCCAGTTGGCAGGCCGGGTCGTCCCACGACAACGGCAAATGCACGATGCGCGACGGCACTTGCAGGTTTTGCGTGGCGCACACGGCGGCCCATTCGGTGGTGATCAGCGGCAGCAGCTCGGCCAGCGGCAGTTGTTCGGGCTGGTAGTGGATTTGCAGGGAGCGAATGCCCGGGGTCAGGTCGATCACGCCGTGCAGGGCGCGGGTTTGCAGGGCCTGCATCAGTGCGTGTGCGCGAAAGCGCAGCACCAGGTCGAGTTCGGCGGCGCCGATTTCCAGCAGCAGGTGGGTGTCACCGGCGAGGCGAGCGACGAGGCGGGTGTTGTCGTGGCCGGTGTCCAACACCACTGGCGACTCGATCAAATGTGGGCGCGGGCTTGCTCGCGAATGCATCACCTCGGTTTGACTGACAGACCGAGCCGTCTGCATCGCGGGCAAGCCCGGCGCCCACACTTGATCCCAGTTCAGGGCGAGATCGCGGGCGGTTTTGAGGTCGACCGGTTCGAAGCGAATTTTGTCACCCGCCTTGAGTTGCCCCAGCTGCCACAGGTCCGCCTCAATCACCGTCACCGGGCACACAAACCCACCCAGGCTCGGCCCATCCGGCCCGAGGATCACCGGCATATCCCCAGTAAAATCCACCGCCCCAATCGCATAAGGATTGTCATGAATGTTCGACGGATGCAGCCCGGCTTCGCCGCCGTCCGTGCGCGCCCATTCAGGCTTTGGCCCGATCAGCCGCACGCCGGTACGGCTGGAGTTGAAATGCACTTCCCACTCGGTGGCGAAGAAGGTGTCGATGTACTCAGGCAGGAAATATTCCGGCGCACCGTGCGGGCCATAAATGACCCGCAGTGTGCGCACCTCAGCCAATGGTTCAGCCATCAACTGCTGCCCGGCGTTGACGTCTGCCAATGGCAACACGTGCAACACATCACCGGCCCGCAAAGCACGCCCGCCATGCCCGCCAAACTGACCGAGCGTGAAGGTGCTTTTGCTGCCCAGATAGTCGGGCACTTGCAGCCCGCCGCGCAGGCACAGATAGCTGCGTGCACCGGCGCCTGCGAGGGTGCCAAGGCTCAACATCGACCCGGCCTCGATCAACAGCGCGGTATTCATCGGCGCTGTCTGGTCATTCAACAGCAGCGGGATTTCTGCACCGGTGACGGCGATGACCGCCGCGCAATTGAAGCGTAGCAGTGGCCCACTCATGGTGATTTCCAAGGCTGCTGCGCCGTCGTTGTTGCCCAGCAAACGATTCCCCAAGCGCAGCGCGCGACTGTCCATCGGCCCTGACGGCGGCACGCCCACGGCCCAGTAGCCGAGGCGGCCAGGATAATCCTGCACACTGGTTTGCGTGCCGGCGCTGAGCACTTCAACGGTGTCGGCGGTGTAGACCAGATCTTCCAGGCAGCGCGTCCATGGGCGGCCGCTGGCGAAGGGCGCGGCGAGTAGGATCTGGCGCAGGTAATCGCGGTTGGTTTCCACGCCATAGAGCTGGCTGTCGCTCAACGCCTGATGCAGGTCCATACGTGCCTGTTCGCGGCTCGGCGCCCAACTGATGAGCTTGGCGATCATCGGGTCGAAGTACGCTGGGATCTCGCAGCCAGCTTCCACCCAAGTGTCGATCCGTAGGCCTGCGGCGACCGGGAAGTCCACGCGAGTCAACAGCCCCGGGCTCGGCTGGAAGTCCTTGCCTGGGTCTTCCGCATACAGCCGTGCCTGAATCGCATGGCCATGGGGGTTCAAAGCCAATGTATGCAAAGGCGGCATTTCACCGGCTGCCAGCAGCACCATCCAGCGCACCAAGTCCACGCCCCAGACTTGCTCGGTCACGCCGTGTTCCACTTGCAACCGGGTGTTCACTTCGAGGAAGTAAAAGCGGCCATCGGCGCTATCAAAGATAAATTCCACGGTGCCGGCGCTGCGGTAATTTACGGCCTTGGCCAGGGTAATGGCGGCCGCGCACAAGGCCTCGGCCATGCCGTCGGGCAGGTTCGGCGCCGGGGTTTCTTCGAGGACTTTCTGGTTGCGCCGCTGCACGGAACAGTCGCGCACGCCGAGGGCGATCACTTCACCTGCGCCGTCGCCGAACACCTGCACTTCCAGGTGGCGGGCGTGCTGGATGTACTTCTCGATGAAGACACCGGCGTCGCTGAAATTGTTCTGCCCCAGGCGTTTGACCGCCTCGAACGAGTCGCCCAACTCGGCCGCGCTGCGGCACACGCGCATGCCGATGCCGCCACCGCCGGCGGTGCTTTTGAGCATTATCGGGTAGCCCACCATATCGGCCGCCAACAACGCAGCGTCGAGGCTGTCGAGCAGTTCGGTGCCTTCCAGCAAGGGGATCTGATGTTGCTTGGCCAGAGTGCGCGCGGTGTGCTTAAGGCCGAATACGCGCAACTGTTCAGGCGTCGGCCCAACGAAGGCAATACCGGCGCTTTCGCAGGCTTGCGCGAAGGCGGCGTTTTCCGAAAGGAAGCCGTAGCCGGGGTGGATGGCCTTGGCGCCACAGGCCTTGGCGGTGGCGAGGATTTTTTCCACCGCCAGATAGGTGCCGGCCGCCGCGCCTTCACCGAGGCTGTAGGCCTCGTCGGCTTGCTGGATATGCAGGCTGGCTGCGTCAGCTTCGGCGTACACGGCGACGCCTTTGACCTGCAGCTCGCGCAAGGTGCGCAGGATGCGACAGGCGATGGCGCCACGGTTGGCGATCAACAGTTTTTCGAACATGGCAAAACCCTGCGGGCCGTCCCGCATGTGGGGGTACGCGCCAGGGTCGTCCATGGCGCAAATCTTTGGCGTTGATGGTGATCAACTGTGGGAGCCGGGCTTGCCCGCGATGGCGGTGGGTCTGTCACCTTATTTATTGGCTGATTAACCGCCATCGCAGGCAAGCCAGCGCCCACAGGGAACCCTCATTGTTTTTGCATGCACTGCCCCGCTCGGGCCTGGCACAGGGCGAACAACCATTTACGCAACCGCTTCATTTTCAGTTCCATACCAGTAACTCCGCAGGGGTCGGGTTGTAGGCGTTGCAGGGGTTGTTCAATTGCGGGCAGTTGGAAATCAGCACGATCACGTCCATCTCCGCGCGTAAATCGACGTACTTGCCGGGCGCGGAAATACCGTCTTCAAAGGTGAGCCCACCGTCGGCTGTGACCGGCACATTCATGAAGAAATTGATGTTCGGCCCGATGTCGCTTTTACCCAGGCGGCCATCGTGGGCACAGGCGCGCAGGTAGTTGTCTCGGCAGCTGTGCATGTAGCGTTTTTCCAGGGCGTAGCGCACGGTGTTGCTCTCTTGCGCGCAGGCGCCGCCGAGGGTGTCGTGGCGCCCGCAGGTGTCTTCGACGAGGGTCAGCATCGGCTGGCCGAGGTTGGAATACAGCACGCTGCCGGTGCTCAGGTACACGTTGTTTTGCCGACGCAGGGTGCGTTGCACGTCGTAGCGTTCCTTGGGGTTTTTGAGGTTGTAGAACAGCGTGTCGACGGCCTGGTTGCCCTCAAGGTCAAGGATGCGCAGGGTCTGGCCGGCCTTGACCTCCATCAGCCACGGCTCGCCGGCGGGAATGGTTGCGCGGTACACCGCCGCATCGGGTTGTTTCAGTGCGATAGACATGGCAGCTCCTCAAGCGAACAGGCGGTCAGTGTTGATAAAGCCGCGCGTGTTTTCCGGGCGCGACGTGCGGCAGTGTTCGGCCACGCTGGGGGCCGCGTTCATCCAGCTCAGTTTCAGCGGTTGCGGTGCGTAATCGGGGTTGGGGTCCATCGGGTGTTGCAGGGCGGTGAGCACCACCAGCGTGTCCATCGGTGCGTAGAGCTCGATGTAGTCGCCGGCCTTGGAATTGCCCGGCACAAAGTGCAAACCGCCGTCGCCGTCCACGCTGACGTGGCTGAACAGGTTGAGGGTCATCAACAGGTCGCAAAGCCCCAGGCCCCACTTGCCCAATTCCACCAGCAGGTTGTCGGTGCCGTTGCGGTAGAAGCCGTTGCGCAGTTCCTGATAGCGGCCCTTGCCATATTTTTCGGCCACCTCGGCGGCGCATAACACCCCGCCAATGCTGTCACTCCAGCCGCAGGTGTCGGCGGTGATGGCGGCCAGCACGCGGCCCATGTCCGAGTACAGGCAGTGGCCGCGGGTGAGCTTGGCGGTGTGTTGGCATTTGAGGCTGTCGGGCAGGTTCAGGCGTTCGGTTTTTTCATTGGCGTTGAGCAGCGTCAGGCTGACGTTGGCGCCGCCACGAATGTCGGTGAGGCGCAGCAGTTGGCCGCGCTTGAGCACGAAGGAACGGTGGCCGCCGCCGGGTAGCATTTCTTCGGCGAACGGCGCAAACAGTTGAGTGGAATCGGTCATTGGGCTGTGGCTCCAAGTTCGGCGGCGAGCGCTTTGCGGCGCGCGCTGTTCAAAGGGATGTCGTAGGTAATGCGGGCGCCATAGGCACCGGGGGCGTGGGGGTCGACGCGGACCTTGTCGAACACCAGCAAGCGCGTGCCGAGGCTGAAGCCTTCGCTCAGGTCGTGGGTGACCATGAACACCGTCAGCCGGGTTTCGCGCCACAGCGCCAGCAACAGCTGGTGCATGTCCTTGCGAATGCCCGGGTCGAGGGCGCCGAAGGGTTCGTCCAGCAGCAGCACGCGGGGCTTCATGATCAGGGCTTGGGCGATGGCCAGGCGTTGCTGCATGCCGCCGGAGAGCTGCGCCGGGTACTTGTCCAAGGCGTGGCCGAGGCCGACTTTTTGCAGCAGTGCGGCCGCCTGTTCCCTGGCGTGTCTTTTGGCTTTGCCGAACAGCCGGCCCAGCAGCGGTGAATGAGGCAGTTCAAGGCCTAGGGCGACGTTGTCCAGTACCGTCAGATGCGGGAACACCGAGTAGCGTTGGAACACCACGCCACGGCTGGCATCCGGCTCGGCGGCGAGGGCTTGGCCGTCCAGCAGGATCTGGCCTTTGCTCGCAGTTTCCTGGCCCAACAGCAGGCGCAGAAAGGTGGACTTTCCGCACCCAGAGGTGCCGACCAGCGTGCAAAACTCACCCTCCTCGACGTGCAGGTTGAGGCCCTCCAGCACCACTTGGTCGCCGTAGCGCTGCCACACATTGTTGACGCTGATAAAACTCATGCCCGCGCTCCTTCGTACCAGGGGAACGCACGGCGGGTGAGGGTTTTCAGGCCCCAGTCCATCAGCCAGGCGAGCAGGGTGATCCACACCACGTAAGGCAAGATCACGTCCATCGCCAGGTAGCGGCGTACCAGGAAAATCCGGTAGCCCAGGCCGTCGGTGGAGGCGATGGCTTCGGCGGCGATCAGGAATAACCACGCCGAGCCGAGCATCAGCCGCAGCGAAATCAGCAGGCGCGGCAGCAGTTGCGGCAACACCACGCGCAGCATCAGGGTCCAGGTGGAGGCGCCGAGGGTTTGCGCTTTTACCAGCAGCTCGATGGGGATTTCCCGTGCGCGCTGCTCAAGGTCGCGCGCCAGGGCTGGGGTGATGCCGATGACGATCAGCATCACTTTGGACAATTCCCCCAGCCCGAACACGATGAACAGAATCGGCAGGATCGCCAGCGGCGGCACCATCGACAGCACCGTGAGCAACGGCGACAACGGCGCGCCAAACAGCGGCAGCGTACCGGCGGCAATCCCCAGGCACAGGCCGGCGAGGGCGCTTATCCCTAAGCCGATGGCGAGGCGGCGCAGGCTCGACGCGCTGTCTTGCCACAGCACGTACTCACCGGTACGCGTGTCGGCGCTGAACGCCAGGCGTTTTACCGCGTCGCCCATTTGCACGGCGCTGGGCAGCAGCCTGTCGTTGGGGTTGTCTGCCAGGCGCTCGGCCGAGCCCACGAAGTAGGCGAACAGCAGCAGGGCGAACGGCAGGATCACCAACAGTAGGCGACTGGAGCGTTCCGGGTGACGGTTGATCAGGCGCATGGCCGGGTCCTCTTACAGCGTGCCGTCGGCGGCCATCTGCACATAGCGGGGGTCGAAATGCAGCTTGAGGTTGGCGGTGTCGCCGCTGGTCACGCCATTGGCGAAGCTCATGCCCACGGCGCTGGTGTCCTTGGCGCCCTCACCGAGCAAGCCGTGCTGGAAGGAGAATTCGGCAACTTTGCGCATGGTGGCGGGCAACTGCGCACTGGTGGCGAAGGCGAGGGCTTCCTTGGGCGTGGCGAACAGCTTGGTGGTGTCCAGTTGCGCCTGGAAACCCTTGAGGTCGGTGCCCGACGCTTTGGCCATATGCTCCAAGGCTTCGGTGCTGGCGGCGTTTTTGGCGTTCATCAGCGCGACCACTTCAAACCAGGCACCGGTGAGCGCTTTGCCCAGGGCGGGGTTGTCTTTGAGGGTTTGGGTGTTGACCACCATCATGTCCATGATTTCGCCGGGCACTTTGCTGGAGTCGAAGACTTGCGTGACACCGGGCTTGGCCTTGATCTCGCAGAGCATCGGGTTCCAAGTCGTGACGGCTTGCACTTGATTGGTGTTGAAGGCAGCGGCGATGTCGGCGTCGGAGGTGTTGACCACTTTCAGGTCTTTTTCGGTGAGGTCAGCCGATTCCAGTGCCCGCGCCAGCAGGTAGTGGGACACCGAGAGTTCCACCAGGTTGACGTTCATGCCCTTGAGGTCGGCCACGGTCTTGCCGGTGCCTTTGATCACCACGCCATCGTTGCCGTTGGAGAAGTCGCTGACCACCAGCGCGGTGCTGTCCACGCCACCGGCGGCGGGGATGGTCAGGGCGTCCATGTTGGTCATGGTGCAGCCATCGAACTGGCCGGCGGTGTACTGGTTGATGGATTCGACATAGTCATTGAGCTGAACCATGTCGATCTTGATGCCGTACTTCTTGGCCCACTTGTCGAGGATGCCCTGGCTGCCGGCGTACTCCCACGGCATCCAGCCCGCGTAAATGGTCCAGCACACACTGAAGTGGTCTTTGCTGGCGGCTTGGGTCTGGAAGCTCAACACTGCGGCGAAAGCGGCGGCGAGCAGGGCGGGTAAACGGGGTGTTGGCATGGGGGTTCTCCAGTTGATCATGGGCGGGCAGGGAGCAACGCGGCACCGTGAACGGTGGCTTGTCTCCCGGGCTTTTATCCCGCCGTGTAACCTCAACTGGAGGTCGCCAACTCTCGGACCAGCCACTCGCGTCAAGCGAGCCGGAACCCTAGTCAGCCATTGCAAATTGTGGTGCCGCGAACCTGTGATGAAGCCTGCACGGGTTAGCCAAAGCGAGAGTCGTGCCAAGTAGGCCGCGAGCCTTTAGACCGAAGGTTTGCGCGAGGAGGGTGAGGGGCAGGGGGCTTGGGCTGCGTTGTGCTGGTGCGCTGGCGCACTGCAATGAAGCGCTCGCTTCGTCTGAAACAGATGTTTCAACCTGTGTCCGAAACGCACCAGATTCGGTTTTTGATGTCAGATATTTCGTCATTCAATGAAAGACGAATGCCGCCCTCCAGCGTCGCTGAAGGTGCTCTCAAGCGGTCCAGGAGGCCGCCATGTATCGACGACTGCTTCTTAGCGCTTTATTCGGCCTGACCCTGTCTGCGTGTGTGCCCTATTACGATGGCGGGGGTACTTACTATCGCTCTGAGGTCTACACCACTCCGGCCCCGGCCTATTACTACGGCGGCGGCCCCAGTTACCTCTATGGGCGTGGCTACTACGCGCCGCCACCGCGTTACTACCCGGCGCCGCGTTATTACCGGCCAGCGCCGGGCTATTACCCAAGGTCTAATTACCGGCCGTACCCGAACCAAGGCTGGGGCGGCAACCGTTGGGGCAATGGCGGTGGGCATAACCAAGGCGGCAACCGTGGCGGCGGGCATGGTGGCGGCCACGGTGGTGGTCACCGTTAGACGTCGGACAAGTCCGCCAGTGGGTGCCGACCTTCCCAGGCCTTGTGGAAATGCGCTTGCACCACGGCCTCGGGAATGGTGTTGATATCCGGCCAGTGCCAATGGGGCGTCTGGTCCTTGTCAATCAACCGCGCGCGCACTCCTTCGGCGAACTCCGGGTGACGGCAGCAGTTCAGGCTCAGGGTGTATTCCATCTGGAACACTTGGGCCAGGGACAGGTGCCGGGCGCGTTGAATCTGCTCCCAGACCAGATGCGCCGTCAGCGGGCAGCCTTCGCTGAGGGTCTTGCCGGCGCGGCTGAACAGCGGGTCTGCGTGGTCGCGCAATGGGCTCAGCGCGCGCCAGGCACAGCGCACATCACCGACGTCCAACCATTCGTCGATCTGTGCACGGCGGGGCAGCCATTGCGCCTCGGGTTGCTGGCTGACCGCTTCCTGGGCCAGTGCCTTGAGCAGGCTGTTGAGTTGCATCGCGGTTTGTTCCTGCCAATTCAGTTGCAGCAGACCTTCGATTAATTCTTCTTGCTGGTCATCGCGCAGGAAACGGTCGGCCAGGCCCAGGTCCAGGGCGTCGCGACCATTGATGTGCGCGCCGGTGAGGCCAAGGAACACGCCGAGCTTGCCGGGCAGGCGCGACAGGAACCAACTGGCGCCCACATCCGGGTACAGGCCGATGCTGATCTCGGGCATCGCCAGACGGCTGCTCGGTGTCACGATGCGCACCGCCGCGCTTTGCAGCAGGCCCATACCGCCGCCCAACACGTAGCCGTGGCCCCAGCAGATCAGCGGCTTGGGGTAGGTGTGCAGGCGATAGTCGAGGCGGTATTCCGCCGCGAAAAACTCTGCGGCCAGGGTTGGCACAGCGCCGGGCTGTTCACGGCAGGCCTGGGCCAGGCTGCGCACTTCGCCGCCGGCGCAAAAGGCTTTGGGGCCATTGCCGCGTAGCAGCACACAGGCGATGTTCGGGTCTTGGGCCCAGGCATCCAGGCGATCGCCCAGGGCCAGGATCATCGGCAAGGAGAGCGCGTTGAGAGACTTTTCAGCGTCCAGGCTGGCGATGCCGATGCGGGCACCGTCGCTGCCGGTCAGCTCTTCGAAGTGCAGGTTCATCGTGACCTCAATCGAGAAAGTGAACGATCAGTATGATCGTTTCAACAGAAAGTGCCGGTTGTGTGTCAGATCAATTGACAAGCGGGGTCGGCTTTCCTAGGGTTCGCCCATTCTTTTTTACACGACGAACACACCATGACCGAAGGCGACCGTATCAAACTCGAACCCAGCTGGAAACACGCTCTGCAGGATGAGTTCGAACAGCCCTACATGGCTCAACTGCGCGAGTTCCTGCGCCAGGAACACGCCGCCGGCAAAGAAATTTACCCACCGGGCCCGCTGATTTTCAATGCACTCAACTCAACGCCGCTGGACAAGGTCAAGGTGGTGATCCTCGGCCAGGACCCGTACCACGGCCCAGGCCAGGCCCACGGCTTGTGCTTCTCGGTGCAACCGGGCGTGCCGACGCCGCCCTCCTTGGTAAATATCTACAAAGAGCTCAAGCGCGACCTGAACATCGACATCCCCAACCACGGTTGCCTGCAAAGCTGGGCCGACCAGGGCGTGCTGATGCTCAACACCACCATGACCGTGGAACGCGCGAATGCCAACGCCCATGCGGGCAAGGGCTGGCAGTTCTTTACCGACCGGATTATCGAAGTGGTCAGCGCGCATCAACCGCACCTGGTCTTCCTGTTGTGGGGCGCCCATGCGCAAAGCAAGCAAAAACTGGTGGATGCGACCAAGCACCTGGTGCTGACGTCGGTGCATCCGTCGCCGCTGTCGGCGTATCGCGGGTTTTTGGGCTGCGGGCATTTCAGCCGCACCAACAAGTTTCTTGAGCAGAATGGCGAGGCGCCGATTGAGTGGCGGTTGCCGCCACTCTAAAGCTCAACACAGTCCAATGTGGGAGCTGGCTTGCCTGCGATAGGATCACCTCGGTCTGGCTGAAACACCGAGGTGCCTGGATCGCAGGCAAGCCAGCTCCCACATTGGAATTTGGTGGAGGGTTTAGACGTTGTCTGGCTGGCGGTTCCAATGCCTGAACAACGGCTCTGCCAGAAACAGTACAAATAACAAGCGCATCACCTGCATCGCCGTCACCAACGGCACCGACAGTTGCAAGGTCTCGGCGGTGAGGCTCATTTCGGCAATGCCGCCGGGCATCATGCCCAAGGTCAGTGAGCGCAAGTCCAGCTGCGTCATGGCGCTCAAGCCCACCGCCGCTAACGTCGCCAGCGCCATGGTCAACGCCGTACCGATCAGCGTACGCGCCATAAACGACGGGGCCCGGCGAAAGAACTGACGGTTGAAGTGGCAGCCCAAGCCGCTGCCGATCAGCCATTGGCCGATCTGGCTGCCGCCATCGGGCAGGCCGATATGCAAGTCCCACACTACACTGGCGGTGGCGCTGACCAACAGCGGCCCGAACAGCCACGGGTTCGGTTGGCGCAAACGCTGCCATCCCCAGGCCACCAGCGCGCCAAGTGGAAATAACACCGCCAGCCAGGCCCAGCTCACCGGCGCGGGATGAAACTGCGGCGCGCCGCCTTCGAGCAAATACTTGAAGATCGCCGGCACACACAGCACCACCACCAGCACGCGCAAACTCTGCCCCGCCGCAACACGGCTGAGCACCGCGCCATTACGCGCGCCGAGGTTGACCATCTCACCGGAACCGCCCGGCATGCTCGAGAAAAACGCGGTGGCGCGGTCTTCGCCACTGCGGCGCATCAACCACACACCGACAATGCTCGACAGGCTGGTGATCAGCGCACCGAAGAAGATCAGGCCGAAGTGGCTCATCACCTGCTCGATCACCATCGGCGTAAAGTGCAGCCCGATGCCGACGCCCACTACCCATTGGCCGCATTTGCGTCCGCCGGGAATCTCGGCCAATTGCCATGGCGTCAGGCAGCGCACCAGGATGATCGCCAGCAACGAGCCGACCATATACGGCAAAGGCCAGCCGACGAGGCTGGCCAGGTAACCGCCGGCCAGGCCGACCAGCGGTGTTGCCCACCATTGTTTAAAGGTGACCTCAGACATCGGCCACGGCGCGACGCTGCAGGGCACGTTTGCGGTAGATGCGCAGCAGCGGCACAAGCAACATGATTGCGGTCAGTACCCACACACCAAAGGTGATTGGGCTGGACCACAGGATTTCCAGCGCGCCGTTGGAAATCGACAGCGCGCGGCGCAGGTTCTGCTCCATCAGGCCGCCGAGGATAAAGCCCAGCAGCACCGGCGACAGCGGGAAGTCCAGCTTGCGCAGGATGTAACCGAAGATGCCGATACCAATCATCAGGAACAGGTCGAAGGTGGTGGCGTGAACCGCGTACACCCCAATCGCGGTGATGATGGCGATTACCGGCACCAGCGCCCAGTTTGGCACGGCAAGGATGCGCGTGAAGATGCGGATCATCGGGATGTTGAGGATCACCAGCATGATGTTGGCGATAAACAACGAAGCGATCAGGCCCCAGACGATGTCCGGCTGTTGTTGGAACAGCAGTGGGCCGGGGGTAATGTTGTACAGCGACAGCGCGCCGATCATCACCGCGGTAGTGCCTGAGCCGGGTACGCCGAGGGTCAGCATGGGGACGAGGGCGCCGCAGGCGGCAGCACCGATGGCGGTTTCCGGCGCGGCCAGGCCACGTTTGTCACCTTCGCCGAAGGTGCCGCTGGCACCGGCGATACGTTTCTCGGTCATGTAGGCCACGGCGCTGGCCAGGGTGGCGCCGGCGCCCGGTAGCACACCCATGATGAAGCCCAGGACGCCGCAGCGAATATTGACTACGAATACCGACGCTGCTTCCTTGAAGTTGAACATCATGCGCCCGCTGGCCTTGACGGCTTCCTGGCCATGGTGGGTTTTTTCCAGCAGCAACAGGATCTCGCTGATGGAAAACAGGCCCAGGACCAGCACCACAAATTGGATGCCGTCGGTCAGGTGGATATTGTCACCGGTAAAGCGGTACACACCGCTGTTGGCGTCGATACCCACCGCCGACAGGAAAAGGCCGATCAAGGCGGCGACAAAGGTTTTCAGCGGTTTCTCACCGGCCATACCGCCCAGGCAGACAATCGCGAACACCATCAATACGAAATATTCCGCAGGCCCAAAGGCAATCGCCCATTTAGCCAGCAGGGGAGCAAACATCACCATGCCGCAAGTGGCGATGAGTGCACCGATGAACGAACTCCATGCTGACAACGACAGTGCCACGCCCGCCAGGCCTTTACGCGCCATCGGGTAGCCGTCGAGGGTGGTCATTACTGTCGAGGCTTCGCCCGGGATGTTCAGCAGAATCGAACTGATACGGCCGCCGTATTCACAGCCCAGGTACACGGCCGCCAACAATATCAGGGCTGACTCAGGCGGCAGCCCAAGCGCGAAGGCGATGGGGATCAACAGCGCGACGCCATTGATCGGCCCCAGGCCCGGTAACAGGCCGACCACGGTACCGATCAGGGTGCCGCACAATGCGGTCACCAGGTTGTAGGGGGTCAGCGCAACGCCGAAACCCTGGCCCAAATAGCCAAGCGTATCCATATCAGTTCTCCAGAACGTCGAGCAGGCCGAGGGGCAGAGGTACGTCCATGGCTTTATCAAACAGCAGATAAAGACCGACGCTCATCAACGTGATAATCACCACGCTGGGCAACCAGCGACCGCCATATAGCCGAGCCATTGGTATACCGATCAGCATGCTGCTGAGAATGAAACCCAGCGGCTCGAAGGTGCCGGCAAATATCAGTAGCAGTGCCACGCATAGGCCGATTTTGATCAGGGTCGCTCGGTCCAGCGGTGGTTCGTCGTCCTTGTATTGGGTGGGCTGAGGGCGAAACAACATATAGATCAGTGCCAGGCTCATCAGGCCGAGCATCAACAGCGGGTAGGCACGGGGTCCGACCGGCTCGTAGGAAAATGCCGCCTGATACGGCCAGGCCATCAAGGCCAGGCCGGCGCAGGCAAGCAGCAGCGTGGCTGCAAAAATGCGTTGTAAGAGCATGGGAAACTCCTGGGCCACACCCCTGATGCACAGAGGCGTGGCCGCGCGAACAAGGGGCGATTACTGGATCAGGCCGAATTCTTTGGCCAGCACTTTGTAGTCAACCACCTGTTTCTTCACGTAGGTGTCCAGCGCAGGTCCGGTCATGGCGAACGGGAACAGCTCGCGCTGGTTGCGCAGCTTGGCGAAGTCTTCGGAAGCCAGCAGCTTGTCAAAGGCGGCTTTCCACCAGGCGTAGTCTTCATCGCTGACTTTTGGCCCGAGGTAGAAGCCTCGTACCACTGGCCAGACGATGTTGTAGCCTTGCTCCTTCGCCGTCGGAATATCCTTCATTTCCGGCTCGTCCAGGCGCTCCTCGGAGAACACCGCGAGTAAGCGCATGTCGCCGCTCTGGATATGGGGCATGGAGTCGGAGATGTCGGTACTGCCCACTTGGATATGGTTGCCCATCAATGCGGTGACAATTTCACCACCGCCTTCCAGTGCCACATAGCGCAGGTCGCGCGGATTGATCCCGGCAGCCTTGGCGACTAGAGCGGTTTGCATCCAGTCCTGGCTGCCCACAGTGCCGCCGGAGCCGATGACCACTTTGCTCGGATCTTTCTTCAGCGCCTGTACTAGGTCGTCGAGGTTTTTGTAAGGCGAATCGCTTTTTACGGCGATGGCACCGTAGCTGGTGCCCACGGCTGCCAACCAACGCACGGCACTTTCATCGAAGCGCCCGAACTTGCCTTGGGCCAGGTTCAACAGCGAACCACTGGACCACGCCACCAAGGTGCCGGCGTCTGCCGGGCGCTGCGCCACCACTGCGTTATACGCCACCGCACCCACGCCGCCCGGCATGTAGGTCACGCGCATCGGTTTGCTCAGCAACTTTTCGTTGACCAGCGCGCTTTGCGCCAGTTTGCAGGTCAGGTCAAAACCACCGCCGGGCGAGGCCGGGGCGATGCATTCCGGGCGCTTGGGTTCGTCGGCGGCCATCAGTTGGCCAGCGAACAGCATGCAGCCGGCGGCGAGGGCCAATTTACGCAGTGAATAGGTCATTTTTATCTCCGTCTTTGTTGTTATTAGGTGTGACTGCCCGGCACTTATTACCAGAGCGCGAGGCTGTAACTGACCAGCACACGCACTTCATCCGCGTCACGTGCCGAATAGTTGGAGCGGTACGTGGCATTGCGCAGGCGCAGGGCTACGTCTTTGAACGTGCCACTTTGCACGACATAGCGGATCTCGCTGTTGCGTTCCCACTCCTTGCCGGTCTCGCCGTTCCTGAGCTTGATGTTGTCACCCGACAGGTAACGGCTCATAAAACTCAGGCCGGGAATCCCCAGTTTGGCGAAGTCGTAGTCGTAGCGTGCCTGCCAGGAGCGTTCTTCGGCGCCGGCGAAGTCGTTGATCTGTACGAAGTTGACCAGGTACGGGTCAGCGCCATCCACATAGGGAAAGGCGCTGTCGCCGGACATGTGCTGGTAGCCGGCGCTGAGCTTATGGCCATTGAGGGCATAGCTGAACAGGCCGTTGAGGGATTTGTTGTCGATAGGGCCGCCGTGGGCTGCACCGGTGTCATCACTGATGGCCAGGCGCAGGTCGGCGCCGAAGGTGCCGGGGCCCATTGGGCGCGAGGCCACCAGGCCCAGGAAGTGCTGGCGGTAGACATCGTCGAGCTGGGCGAAGTGGTAGCTGCCGGTGATCTTGTCGGCGAACTTGTAGTCCACGCCACCGAAGTTGAAGTGCTTGCCGGTAGCGCCGCTGACGAAACGGCTGTTCTTGTTGTTGAGGGCGATGTCTTCGTAGTCGGTAGAGTCGCGGTCCTTGGCTTTATCCAGGCGGCCACCGGTGAACACGAGGTTCTTGAATTCTTTGGACGTCAGCAGCCCGCCGTTGAAGGTTTGCGGCAGGATGCGGCCGTCGTTGGGCTTGAGGATCGGCAATTCGGGGATCAGCGCACCGATCTTCAGCTCGGTGGCGGAGATTTTCACTTTGCCGGTCAGGCCGAGTTTGGAGTATTCATCCACGGCCCGACCGTTGTCGGTGGGCAACAGGCCGCTGCCGGTGCGGTCGGGGCTGGAGTCGAGCTTGACCCCGAGCATGCCCAATGCATCCACGCCAAAGCCGACGGTGCCGTCGGTGTAGCCCGATTGCAGGTTGAGCATAAAGCCCTGGGCCCATTCGTCGCGCTTGGACTGCTGCGCGCTGGTGCCGTCGCGAAAGTCGCGGTTGAAGTACATGTTGCGGGTTTCCAGGGTCGCGCTACTGTCTTCGAAGAAGGCAGCCTGGCTCAGCGGCGAAAAGCCGGCAAGGGCAGTGGCACTGGCAAGGGCGGTCTGGGTAAGGCGAGAAAAACGAACAGGCGGGCAAGCCTGGGGCTGTGTCGACAGCATCGTTGTGTACTCCGTTATTGTTCTTATTTTGGCGAAAACGCGTCTAGGCGTTTTTCTGGCGCTACGGATCAGGTAGCTCGGCGGGAATTACCCACCGTATCTGGATGCTAAAGGGCGAACCTTTCACTAACCTTTCAGTTGCATTTCAGTGTTTTCGGGCTTCACAGGGCAGGTGGCGCCTGTAAACTGCCCGCCAAAGCGTGGCGTCGACCATGCCCGAATGAGGTGAAAATCCATGCGTGTTCTCCTGGTTGAAGACCATTTGCAACTCGCCGAAAGTGTCGCCCAGGCGCTCAAGAGCACGGGTTTGACCGTCGACGTGCTGCACGATGGGGTGGCCGCGGACCTGGCCTTGAACAGTGAGGAATACGCGGTGGTCATCCTCGATGTGGGGCTGCCGCGCATGGACGGTTTCGAGGTATTGGCGCGCCTGCGGGCGCGTGGGAAAAATCTGCCTGTGTTAATGCTGACGGCGCGCAGTGATGTGAAGGACCGCGTGCATGGCCTGAACCTGGGCGCCGATGACTACCTGGCCAAGCCGTTTGAACTGACCGAGTTGGAGGCGCGGGTCAAGGCGCTGTTGCGCCGCAGTGTATTGGGTGGCGAGCGCCAGCAGGCGTGCGGCGTGCTGGTGTATGACTTGGATACCCGGCGTTTCACGGTGGGCGGCGAACTGTTGACCTTGACCTCCCGCGAGCAAGCGGTGCTTGAAGCGCTGATTGCCCGTCCAGGCCGCGTGATGAGCAAGGAGCAATTGGCCTCCCAGGTATTTGGCCTGGATGAAGAGGCCAGCCCCGACGCCATCGAAATCTATGTGCACCGTTTACGCAAGAAACTCGACGGCCAGCCCATCGCTATCGTGACCTTCCGCGGCCTCGGCTACCTGCTGGAAGCCCGCGATGCATAAGCCCAGCAGCTTGCGCTGGCGCCTGCTGTGGAACCTGGCACTGTTGCTGGTGGTGTTGATGCTTGCCAGCGGCATGAGTGCTTACTGGAATGGTCGCGAAGCCGCCGACACTGCCTATGACCGCACCTTACTGGCCTCGGCGCGCACTATCGCTGCCGGGTTGACCCAAGTGGATGGCACCCTGAGTGCGAATGTGCCGTATGTGGCGCTGGACACTTTTGCCTACGACAGCGCAGGCCGTATCTATTATCAGGTCAACGATATTGATCAGAAGCTGATCTCCGGCTACGAAAACCTACCCGGTCCGCCTCCCGGCACGCCGCGTACTGACGATTACCCCGCGTTGGCGCGGTTTTATAACGCCACGTTTCAAGGCCAGCCTGTCCGTGTGGTCAGCCTGCTCAAGGCTGTCTCCGAACCGAACATGAATGGCATGGCAGAGATTCGCGTCGCGGAAACCGATGAAGCGCGCGAGAGCATGGCCCGCAGCCTGATGGCCGACACCTTGCTGCGCCTTGGGATGTTGGCGGTCGGCGCGTTGATGCTGGTGTGGTTTGCCGTGAGCGCGGCGTTGCGCCCGCTCGAGCGCCTGCGCACGGCGGTGGAAGAGCGCCAGCCCGACGACTTGCGGCCGTTGCCGCTGGTGGAAGTGCAGGATGAGTTCGGCCCGCTGGTGCGCTCCCTCAATCACTTCACCGAGCGCCTGCGCGGCCAGTTCGAACGTCAGGCGCAGTTTATCGCCGACGCCGCCCACGAACTGCGCACCCCGCTGGCCGCGCTCAAGGCTCGCCTGGAGCTGGGCCTGCGCAGCGACGCCCCGCAGACGTGGCGCAGCACCCTGGAAACCGCCGCCCAAGGCACCGACCGCCTGACCCACCTGGCCAACCAGTTACTGTCGTTGGCGCGCATTGAAAACGGCGCACGGGCGATTGCCGAAGGCGGTGCGCAATTGCTCGACCTCAGCCAGTTGGCGCGCGAGTTGGGCATGGCCATGGCGCCGCTGGCCCACGCTCGCGGTGTCGCCCTGGCGTTGGAGGCAGACGAGCCGGTGTGGCTGCGCGGCGAGCCAACTTTATTGAATGAGTTGTTGAGTAACCTGGTCGATAACGCGCTGGCCCACACGCCACCGGGTGGCAATGTGATCCTGCGGGTTACGGCGCCCGCGATCCTGGAAGTGGAAGATGATGGCCCGGGCATCCCGCTGGATGAGCGGGACCGGGTATTTGAGCGTTTCTATCGCCGCAGCCAGCAGGGCATGGGCTCGGGGTTGGGGTTGGCGATTGTCGGTGAGATCTGCCGCGCGCACTTGGCGCAGATCAGTCTGCATGATGGTGAGTCGGCGGGGCTGAAGGTGCGCGTGAGTTTTATCGCGGGTTGATCAGTAGAACATCGAGCGCGCTTCATCCAACTCGGCGCGCAGGGCATCGCTGTAAGGGTCGATACGCAGTTTCTTGATTGCCGGCAGGTCTGAAACCGCCACGTTCGCCAGCGGATGATCGGTGTCTCGGTGGCAGTACAGCACGGCAACTTGCACTAGGTCGATGTAGTCCAGGCTCGCGGAGTCCCGCTCCAGGTCCAGGTATTGCCCCGGCAGCTTCGCCAGCATCTCCGGGAAATCCCAGCCACCCAGCAGCTTGTCGCCCAGCAATGGATGAATGCTCTCGATCACATGGTTGAGGCTGACCGGGTCGGAGAGCAGTTCGTAATGGTCTTCGGCATAAGTGAGGATCGGTAGCACGCCTATCTGATGCACCAACCCGCCGAGGGCCGCTTGGTCCGGCTTGAGATGGCTGTGGCTGCGGCACAAGGCATAACTCACGCCCGCCACTTCCAGGCTGCGGCGCCACACTTCGCGCATTTTCAGTTCGACGACTTCGGAGCGCGCGTGGAAGATTTGTTCCATCACCAGGCCGATGGCCAAGTTACTACTGTAATTGGTGCCCAGCCGGGTGATGGCGGTGTGCAGGTCGGTGACTTCCTGGGTCGCGCGCAGCAGCGGGCTGTTGACCACTTTGATCAGGCGCGCCGACAGGGCGGTATCGCGACTGATCACTTTACTCAGGTGGCCGATGCTGATCTCCGGGTCTTCGGCGGCCTGACGTATCTTCAGGGCCACTTCCGGTAATGTCGGCAGAACCAGGTCATCGTTGTCGATGGCCGTCACTAAAGCCTGTTGGACTTTTTCCGCCAGCTTGTTCATTCATGCTCTCTAGGGTGTTGCAAAAAGGTATGGCGATTAACGCTGGATCTCTTGATCGCGATCCAGTTGGTAAGGCAGATCGAGCAGTTGCAAGCCGGGGCCTTCCAGGGTGCCTAAGTGCACATCGCCACTGTCAGCAGCTTCGGCTTGCAACACGGCCAGAAGTTCAACGGATTGGTCAGCTTTTGCTGCTATCACCACTTCACCGATGGCGCTGTTGTGGCTGGGCGCGAACAGCGGGGTGCCTGGCTCGGGCAATTCCGCGCCGTCGAGGCGCAGGCGATACAGGCGACGCTTGAGCTTGCCCAGGTACTGCATGCGCGCGACGATTTCCTGGCCGGTGTAGCAGCCTTTCTTGAAGCTGACGCCGCCGACGGCCTGCAGGTTGAGCATCTGTGGGATGAACAGTTCGCGGGTCTGGGGCATGACCTGGCCGATGCCGGCGCGGATCTGGCCGAGCAGCCAGTCATTCAAGTCAGCTTGTTGCAGCTGTGCAGCCAATTGGTTGCGCAATGCTTCGGCTTGTTCGGCGGGCACCCAGAGTTCGGCACGCCCGGGGGAGACGCGGAGGGCGATCAACGCTTCGGTGCGCGCTACGCTGTCGGTCTCGGCAGGCAGTTCAAGTCCGAGGGCGGCCAGGGTTTGATCTGCATTCGCCAGGCCGAAACGCGCCCAGGCGGTGCTTTCGTCGGTGAGTTTAGACTTGGAGAACACCGCGTATTTTTTCAGGTCAGCCAGTTGCGGCTCGAGCAGTTCGGTGGCCATGGCCAGGAGCACGCCATCACCTTGCAGCAGGATGCGAAAACTCGACTGCATGCGCCCTTTTTGCGTGCAGCGCGCGCCGAGGCTGGCCTGGGTGTCACTCAGGTAATTGAGGTTGCAGGTCAGTTGCCCCTGCAGGAACTTGGCAGCGTCGGCGCCGCGGACGGCGAGAACGCCTTCGTGGGACAGGGGGCAGAAAAAAGCAGAGTCGGCCATGGGTCATCGCAGGTCAAAAAGTCATGGGTGCATCATAGAGGGGCGCCCGGCAAATGGATAGTTTCCGTAGGGGGCGACCAACGCCGACTGGTCCGCTGCCGTCGGGGCTGTATACTTGCGCACTATTTGAGGAGCGCTCCATGGTCGAAGAAGTAGAAATCAATCGCCTCTACTGGCACAGCCGTCGTGGCATGCTCGAGTTGGATGTGTTGTTGGTGCCTTTCACCCGAGAGGTGTACAAGTCGCTCAATGAGGTGGATCGCAAACTCTACGAGCGGCTGCTGACTTGCGAAGACCAGGACATGTTCGGCTGGTTCATGGAACGTGCCGAATCTGAGGATCCGGAGCTGCAGCGCATGGTTCGCAAGATTCTGGACCGTGTCCAGCCTAAGTAATCGCTTCGAATGCCGCTGGCAGGCCTCTCGGCTGCTGCTGGCGGCGTATCTGCTTGCCCAGCTGTTCGCACTGGGTGCCTTGCTCGTTATCGCGTTGCCTTTTGCAAGCCTTGGCCTGCTGTTGTGCCTGGCTCATGCCGCCTGGGTGTTACCTCGGCATATTCTGTTGACCCACCGTTCGTCGATTCGCGGCCTGCGCCGCGACGAAGACGGCTGGCAGTTATTCAGCAATGAGCGCGGTTGGCACAGTGTGCAGCTGCGTCCAGACAGCCTGGCATTACCGTTGATCGTGGTCCTGCGCTACCGGGTGCCGGGCGCGTGGTGGGTGCGTTCGATTTGCGTGCCGAGGGATTCGCAGGCTGGCGATGTGCATCGGCGCCTGCGGGTGCGTTTGAAGTTCAGCCGCCGTAGGTGGTTGGCACCAGGATAGTGTCGCGGGCCTCGGGCAGCATCTGCGGGTAGTCGAGGGTGTAATGCAGGCCTCGACTTTCTTTGCGCTCCATGGCTGAGCGAATCATCAGTTCCGCCACTTGGGCCAAATTGCGCAATTCGATCAAGTCGCGGCTGACTTTGTAGTTGCTGTAGAACTCGTCGATCTCGTCCAGCAGCAACCGCACGCGGTGTTGAGCGCGTTGCAGGCGCTTGTTGGTGCGCACAATTCCCACGTAGTCCCACATGAAGCGGCGCAGCTCGTCCCAGTTGTGGGCGATGATCACGTCTTCGTCCGAATCGGTAACTTGGCTGGCGTCCCAGCGGGGCAGGGCGGCGGGTACCGGGATGCGTGGCAGTTGCTCGAGGATGTCGGCGGCGGCTGAACGGGCGTAGACGAAGCACTCGAGCAGCGAGTTGCTGGCCATGCGGTTAGCGCCGTGCAGGCCGGTGAAGCTGGTTTCGCCGATCGCGTACAGGCCGGGCACGTCGGTGCGGCCGTGTTGGTCGACCATCACGCCACCGCAGGTGTAGTGCGCGGCCGGCACCACCGGGATCGGGCCTTTGGTGATGTCGATGTTGAACGCCAGGCAGCGCTCGTAGACGGTGGGGAAGTGGGTCTTGATGAAGGCTTCGGGTTTGTGGCTGATGTCCAAGTAGACGCAATCAATGCCCAGGCGCTTCATTTCGTGGTCGATGGCGCGGGCGACGATATCCCGTGGCGCCAGTTCGGCGCGTGGGTCGAAGCGTTGCATGAAGCGCTCGCCATTCGGCAGTTTCAGGTGTGCGCCTTCACCACGCAGGGCTTCGGTGATCAAGAAACTCTTGGCCTGCGGGTGATACAGGCAGGTGGGGTGGAACTGGTTGAATTCCAGGTTGGCCACCCGGCAGCCCGAACGCCAGGCCATCGCGATGCCATCACCACAGGCACCGTCGGGGTTGCTGGTGTAGAGGTAGACCTTGGCTGCGCCGCCCGAAGCGAGAATGGTGAAGCGCGCGCCGTAGGTGTCGACTTCGCCGCTGGCGCGGTTGAGCACGTAGGCGCCGAGGCAGCGTTCGCCGTCCAGGCCCAGGCGTTTTTCGGTGATCAGGTCGACGGCTACCCGTTGTTCGAGCAACTCGATGTTGGGGCGTTGGCGGGCCTGGTCGAGCAGAGTCTTGAAGATCGCGGCGCCGGTGGCGTCGGCGGCGTGGATGATGCGGCGATGGCTGTGGCCGCCTTCACGGGTCAGGTGGAATTCGAATCCACCGTCGTCACTGCCCGCGTGTTCGTCGCGGGTGAACGGCACACCTTGGTCGATCAGCCATTGGATGGCTTCGCGGCTATGCTCAACGGTGAAGCGCACGGCGTCTTCATTGCACAGGCCGCCGCCGGCGTTGAGGGTGTCTTCGACGTGGGATTGCACCGTGTCGGTGTCATCGAGTACCGCTGCGACGCCGCCTTGTGCCCAGAATGTCGAGCCGTTGGCGAGGTCACCTTTGCTCAGCACTGCAATGCGCAGGTGGTTGGGGAGAGTCAGTGCGAGGCTCAAGCCGGCCGCGCCACTACCGATCACCAGGACATCGTGTTGAAACTGTTGGCTCATTTGAAGGATTCCGCAAAAAGCGATCCAAAGGGGTGGCGCAAACAGGACGCCTGGATCGGCGAATCAAAGGGTCACACGGGCCACTAGTATATAGAGGGGGGGAGCGGCACAATAGCCGGGCATTCGTGGCAATGTGAGATTACGGCGCACGGCGAGGTAAAATCGTCGGGTTATTGAAGCGGGAACTTTTTGCATAAGCCCCGACTCAATAGCAGGTTGCCCGAAAGCTGGGAAAACGTTGAGTTTATTGGCCCGTCGGGAGCATTGGACGCGTCAGAAAACCGGCGACAAGATTATTCGCGCAGCCGGCGTTGCCCGTGCTGCGTTTTTCGTGTGTGCCAAATCAGTGCGCGCCGGAAACTTGCTTTGAGGGGGAGAACTTTTGCGAAAAGTCCGAGTCTATGTTTGCAAGCCTGATCGTTTAGTTATGCAAGCCTCCTTCAAGTACAACGAGGAGTGTTCATGCTAACCCAGGAAGAGGATCAGCAGCTGGTCGAGCGCGTTCAACGCGGCGACAAGCGAGCATTTGATCTGCTAGTGCTGAAATACCAGCACAAAATTCTCGGGTTGATCGTGCGGTTTGTGCACGACACCCATGAAGCGCAGGACGTTGCACAGGAAGCCTTTATCAAGGCGTACCGTGCACTTGGTAACTTTCGCGGTGATAGTGCGTTTTACACGTGGCTATATCGCATCGCCATCAACACGGCGAAGAACTATCTGGTGTCTCGCGGCCGCCGCCCACCGGATAGCGATGTAAGTTCAGAAGATGCAGAATTTTATGATGGTGATCACGGCCTCAAAGATCTCGAGTCGCCGGAGCGTGCTTTGCTGCGCGACGAGATCGAAGGCACCGTTCATCGCACAATTCAGCAACTTCCAGAAGATTTACGTACGGCGTTAACTTTACGTGAATTCGATGGTCTGAGTTACGAAGACATTGCGAGCGTCATGCAGTGTCCGGTGGGGACTGTAAGGTCACGGATTTTCCGGGCCCGGGAAGCCATCGATAAAGCCTTGCAACCGTTGTTGCAGGAAAACTAAAGACAGCGGCGACAGCCAAGAGAGGAACCGCCATGAGTCGTGATGCCCTGCAGGAATCGCTGTCCGCAGTGATGGATAACGAAGCGGATGAACTGGAACTTCGTCGAGTGCTTAACGCATTTGATGATGCCGAAACCCGTGATACCTGGTCTCGTTACCAAGTCGCTCGGGCGGTGATGCACAAGGATCTTTTAATCCCTCGTCTGGATATTGCTGCGGCCGTTTCTGCTGCGCTGGCTGATGAAGCCGTTCCGGCAAAAGCTGCTCGTGGTCCATGGCGTAGCCTGGGTCGTCTGGCAGTCGCTGCTTCGGTAACCGTTGCTGTGCTGGCCGGTGTTCGCCTGTACAACCAGGACGAAATCGCGGGTGCCGAGCTGGCCCAACAGACTCAGCAACCGGTCATGGCCGGTCCGCAAGTTAAAGGTCCAGCCGTACTGGCCGGCTACAAGGAAAGCTCCGATGCCACCGGCCCTATGGCTAACGGTGTACTTCAAGGGCAATCCGGCTGGCAGGATCAGCGTCTTCCAGGTTACCTGCGCCAACACGCACAGGAATCGGCCTTGAAAGGGACTGAAAGCGCTCTGCCATACGCTCGTGCAGCAAGTCTGGAAAACCGCTAAACCGCTAAGGGGCTCTATGCGCGCCATACCGCTCCTTACGCTTTTGCTCAGTGGCTGGTTTGCACTCCCCGCCCATGCCGATGAAGCCCAAGACTGGCTTACTCGACTTGGGCGTGCAGAGCAGCAGCAAAGCTTTCAAGGTACGTTTGTCTACGAACGTAATGGCAGTTTTTCTACCCATGACATCTGGCATCGTGTCCAGGATGGTCAGGTCCGAGAGCGGCTTTTGCAGCTCGATGGGTCGGCCCAGGAAGTCGTGCGCGTAGATGGCCGCACGCAATGTGTCAGTGGCACGTTGATCGCAGGCCTTGGTAATTCCCCTGATGCGCCGTCGCGCGCACTTGACCCGCAAAAACTCACTCAATTCTATGAACTGGCCGTCATTGGCAAATCGCGCGTGGCCGGTCGTAATGCGGTGATTGTGGCGATCACGCCGCGTGACCAGTACAGGTATGGCTTTGAGTTGCACCTGGATCGTGAAACCGCGCTGCCGCTCAAATCCTTGTTGCTCAATGATCAGGGCCAGCTGTTGGAGCGTTTCCAGTTCACGCGACTGAACACTTCGCCGTCCCCCTCCGATCGTGACTTGCAGCCCACTAGCGAGTGCGCGCCTTTAGCCACCTCCAAGAACAAAGCGCCTGAAGTGCCCGCCACCCATGCGTGGCACCTGGATTGGTTGCCTCCTGGCTTCCAGCTCACCAGCAGCATTGCGCGTAGAGATACGCAGACCCAATCTACCGTCGACAGCCTGATGTATGACGACGGGCTTGCACGTTTTTCTGTGTTTCTCGAGTCAACCGACGGCGCGAGCGTAAGTGAAACGCGCACCCAGCTAGGCCCAACCGTTGCTGTATCCCGTCGCCTGAACACAGTCGATGGCGAAGTAGTGGTGACGGTCGTCGGCGAAATCCCCATCGGCACCGCCGAGCGCATTGCGCTGTCGGTACGTGGCGAAAAGACAGCCACCAAGCCGTGAATTGTTAATCCTATGTTCATCCTGGTCTTTCAATCTGCGCCTAAGCTTGGTTGGGTGCTGAGAGTATGAAATCTCTGGATCAGTATTTTCACTTGCAAAAAATCCCCATATTTTTTATAGGTCAGGGCCTGCCGGCCCTGGCCTTGTTTTGTTCGCGGAACAAAGATGTCGGTCGCAGTTTTCGGCGTTTCTTGAACCCTGTCGCTCAACCCTGCTCGTCGTAACGGGAGCTGTATGTCGATACCACGTTTGAAGTCTTACCTATCCATAGTCGCCACGGTGCTGGTGCTGGGTCAGGCCCTGCCCGCGCAAGCGGCCGAGCTGCCTGACTTCACCCAACTGGTGGAGCAGGCCTCGCCTGCCGTGGTGAACATCAGTACCACGCAAAAACTGCCGGATCGCAAGGTCTCGAACCAGCAGATGCCGGACCTTGAGGGCTTGCCGCCCATGCTGCGCGAGTTCTTCGAGCGCGGCATGCCGCAACCGCGCTCCCCTCGGGGCGGTGGAGGTCAGCGTGAAGCGCAGTCCTTGGGCTCGGGCTTCATCATTTCTCCGGACGGCTACATCCTGACTAACAACCACGTGATTGCCGACGCTGACGAGATCCTCGTTCGTCTGGCTGATCGCAGTGAGCTTAAAGCCAAGCTGGTTGGCACCGATCCGCGTTCCGACGTGGCCTTGTTGAAAATCGAAGGCAAAGATCTACCGGTGCTGAAACTGGGTAAATCCCAGGACCTGAAAGCCGGGCAATGGGTAGTGGCGATCGGTTCACCGTTCGGCTTCGACCATACCGTCACCCAGGGCATTGTCAGCGCCATCGGCCGTAGCCTGCCAAATGAAAACTACGTGCCGTTCATCCAGACTGACGTGCCGATCAACCCGGGTAACTCCGGTGGTCCGCTGTTCAACCTGGCGGGCGAAGTGGTCGGGATCAACTCGCAGATCTATACCCGTTCCGGTGGCTTCATGGGCGTGTCCTTCGCCATCCCGATCGACGTGGCCATGGATGTTTCCAACCAGCTCAAAAGCGGTGGCAAAGTCAGCCGTGGCTGGTTGGGCGTAGTGATCCAGGAAGTGAACAAAGATCTGGCTGAGTCCTTCGGTCTTGATAAGCCGGCCGGTGCCCTTGTCGCGCAGATCCAGGGTGACGGCCCGGCTGCCAAAGGTGGCCTGCAAGTAGGCGACGTGATCCTGAGCATGAATGGCCAGCCGATCATCATGTCGGCTGACCTGCCGCATTTGGTAGGTGCACTCAAGGCCGGTAGCAAAGCCAAGCTGGAAGTGATTCGTGAAGGCAAGCGCCAGACCGTTGAGCTGACCGTAGGCGCAATTCCGGAAGAGGGCGCCACCCTGGATGCCCTGGGCAACACCAAGCCGGGCGCCGAGCGCAGCAGCAATCGCCTGGGCATCGCCGTAGCCGAGCTGACGGATGAGCAAAAGAAAGCCTTTGACCTTAAAAGTGGCGTAGTGATCAAGGAAGTGCAGGACGGCCCTGCCTCCTTGATTGGCCTGCAGCCAGGTGATGTCATCACCCACCTGAACAATCAGGCCATCGACACCACCAAGCAGTTCACCGACATCGCCAAGGCGCTGCCGAAGAACCGTTCGGTATCGATGCGCGTGTTGCGTCAAGGGCGTGCAAGCTTCATCACCTTCAAGCTGGCCGAGTAATCCGCTAGAACAATAAAAAGCCCCGCGAAAGCGGGGCTTTTTTGTGGGCGGCGGGTTTAGCTCATCATCCCTTTTACCAAGCGTTCCTGTTCGATCAGCTCACGCTGGCGTGCGTCGATACGCGAGGACAGCGGGAAGTTGTTGCCGGCGCGGCGCTTGGCGAAGTCCAGTTGCTGAATGGCCTGCTGGAAGTCGCCTACCAATGCAAAGTACTCGGCGCGGGCTTGATGCAAGCCGATGATGTTGCCGGACAGTCCGCGTGTCTCGGCGACCTGGTACCAGACGTCCGGATCATCAGGACGGGACTTGAGCAACGCATCCAAGGCCTTCTCCGCATCGGTGGTACGGTTCTGCTTGAGCAGCAAGTCCACGCGTACCTGATTCAGCGGATAGTTGCCGGGGTATTGGGTCAGCATCCGGTCAGTGCGTTGCTGCGCATCTGGCAAGCGGTTGTTGGTGATGTCCAGCTCGATCTGCGCCAGGTTGTAAATGATGTCGTTGGGTGCCTTGGCCAGCAGCGGCGCCAGGGTTTCCCGTGCTTCCTTGAGCTGGGTGCCCTTGATCTGGGCGATGGCCAGGCCGTAGCGCGCCACATCGTTTTTCGGGTTCTCATCCAGTTGTGCCTGGAAGCGCTTGGCAGCCAGGCCCGGCGTATCTTCGTATTGCAACTGTACCCGCGCGCGAATCAGTTGATAACGCAGGCTGTCTTCCTTGCCGCCGGTTTTGGCTTGCTCGGCGCGGTTACGGGTGTCGGCGATCCGTGATTCGGTGACTGGGTGAGTCAGCAGGAATTCCGGCGGTTTGGCGTCAAAACGGTATTGGCGCATCAGCCGCTCGAACATGGTCGGCATGGAGCGGGGGTCGTAACCGGCTTTTTCCAGATTGAGGATGCCGATACGGTCAGCCTCCTGTTCGTTCTGGCGCGAGAACCGGCGTTGCTCCTGAATGGCCGCTGCTTGGCTGCCGGCAATCGCGGCAATACCGGCATCACCTGCACCCGCTGCCGCAGCGATAATGCCGCCGAGCAAAGCGGCCATCATCGGGATCTGCATGCGTGACTGCGCTTCCACACCGCGGGCAAAGTGGCGCTGGGACAAGTGAGCCAATTCGTGGGCGAGTACCGAGGCATATTCGCCTTCGGTCTGGGCATTGAGGAACAGGCCGCCGTTGACCCCGACAATCCCGCCAGGGGCGGCAAAGGCGTTGAGTTGCGGGCTGTTGATCAGGATGAACTCCAGGCGCCGGTCATTGACCTGGCTGGTCTCCACCAGCTTGTAAACGCTGGTTTCGACGTAATCCTTGAGCTGCGGGTCATTGAGTTGCGAGACCTGGCCGCGCAGATAGGCCAGCCATGCGCGGCCCAACTGATATTCCTGTTGTGGCGAGACAATGGCAGAACTGGCGTCGCCAAGTGACGGCAGGTCGTCCGCGAAGCCTGGAGAGGCCAGCAGGCAAGCCAGCGTCAGCAGGGTGGGGCGCAAAAAAGTCATGCACAGAGCCTTTCGACAAAGAGGTTACTGTAGCCGGACACTGAGCTTCGGACCAGATATTCTAAGCACCCTAAACGCTTGCCCGGAGTAAAACCATGACCGACGCTGTAGCCTTTGATGCCGAACTCGATGCCAGCGGCCTCAATTGCCCGTTGCCGTTGCTCAAGGCCAAGCTGGAACTCAATCGATTGGCCAGCGGTGCAGTACTCAAGGTGATCGCCACGGACGCAGGCTCCCAGCGTGATTTCCGTACGTTTGCCAAGTTGGCCGGCCACACCTTGTTGCACGAAGAAGACGCCGCCGGCGTGTACCGCTATTGGTTGCGCAAGGCCTGAACCGTTTGCCCCCATCACCCGAGGTTGATTGATGTTCAAAGTGTTACGAGACTGGATTCAGCGCTACTTCTCCGATGAAGAGGCCGTGGTGCTGGCGGTCCTGCTGTTCCTGGCCTTTACCGCCGTGCTCACCTTAGGTGGCATGTTGGCACCGGTGCTGGCAGGGATGGTGTTGGCGTACCTGATGCAAGGCCTAGTCACCACCCTGGAGCGTTTGCGCTTGCCGGGCGGGGTGGCGGTGGGGCTGGTGTTTGCCTTGTTCATGGGGCTGTTGGTGGTGTTCATCGTGGTGCTGCTGCCGTTACTGTGGCATCAGTTGATCACCCTGTTCAACGAGCTGCCGGGCATGCTCGCCAAGTGGCAATCGCTGTTGCTGCTGTTGCCGGAACGCTACCCGCACTTGGTGTCGGATGAGCAGGTGCTGCAGGCCATCGAAGTGGCGCGCGGCGAGATCGGAAAATTCGGGCAATGGGCGCTGACCTTTTCCCTCTCCAGCTTGCCGCTGCTGGTCAACATCATGATCTACCTGGTGCTGGTGCCGATCCTGGTGTTCTTCTTCCTCAAGGACCGCGCAATGATTGGTCGCTGGGTCAGCGGGTATCTACCGCGTGAGCGCGCGTTGATCACTCGCGTGGCTGAGGAAATGAACCGGCAGATCGCTAATTACATCCGCGGCAAGGTCATCGAGATTGTTATCTGCGGGGGCGTTACCTACATCGCGTTTGTGGCGCTGGGGCTGAACTACGCGGCACTGCTGGCGTTGCTGGTGGGGGTGTCGGTGGTGGTGCCGTATGTCGGCGCGGTGGTGGTGACGGTGCCGGTGATGCTGATCGCATTGTTTCAATGGGGCTGGAGTGACCAGTTCATCTACCTGATGGCGGTGTACGGCATTATCCAGACCCTGGACGGTAACGTGCTGGTGCCGCTGCTGTTCTCGGAGGCCGTCAACCTGCACCCGGTAGCGATCATCTGTGCAGTGTTGTTGTTTGGTGGGTTGTGGGGGTTTTGGGGCGTGTTCTTTGCGATCCCGTTGGCGACGTTGTTCAAGGCCGTACTGGATGCATGGCCGCGGCAAGAACCGGTGGTTGCGCCTTTGTTGTAACGATTGGGGCGAACACCCAGTGTTCGCCCCAAAGATTCAAGCCTTGTTCAACGCCTGCGCCGCCGCCAAAACGGCATCCACATGCCCTGGTACTTTCACGCCGCGCCATTCCTGACGCAGCACGCCATCCTTGTCGATCAGGAAGGTGCTGCGATCCACGCCCAGGTATTCCTTGCCGTACAGCTTCTTCAACTTGATCACATCAAACAGCTGGCAAACTGCTTCGTCCTTGTCGCTGATCAGCTCGAAGGGGAATTCCTGCTTGCCCTTGAAGTTTTCGTGGGACTTCACGCTGTCGCGCGACACGCCAAACACCTCGGTGTTGGCGGCCTTGAAATCAGCATATTGGTCGCGAAAACCCTGGCCTTCGGTCGTGCAGCCCGGGGTGCTGTCCTTAGGGTAGAAGTAGATCACCACTTGCTTGCCCTTGAGGGCGGCGAGGCTGAACGTCTGGCCGCTGGTGGCCTGAGCTTCGAAGTCGGCCACGGGTTTGTCGATGGCTACCGGCATGAGTACTTCCTTACATTGGGTTCTGTGGGCGCCATGGCTCGATCAACGCGTCGAGGTTCAGGGCATCGGCGAAATCCAGGAATTGGTCACGCAGCCAGCTGATCTGCACGCCGGCCGGCAAGGTCACGGTGAACGTGGCGTTGAGCATGGTGCCGCCGGTTTGTGGCGCTTGATAGGTGTCGCAGGTCAGGTTTTCCAGCTCGACGTTGTGGTCGATAAAGAACTGGCACAGCTCGTTGACGATGTCCGAGCGGTAGGCCGAGCTGACATACGCCACATAAGGCAGGGCCTGTGGACGGTTCTCGAGTGCGGCACTGCGGACCACATTGACGGTGAAATCGTGCTTCTTGGCCAGGCCCGGCAGGCCGGTCTCCAGGCGCGCCAGGGCGTCCCAGGTACCGGAAATCTGCAGCACCAGCGCACTGCATTCGCCATGGCGTGTGAGGCGGGAGGTTACGACGGCGCAGCGGTTTTCATGGCTGGCGCGGCACAGGACGTTAGTCAGCTCCATGGGGTTGGCGCCAAGGGCACTGATAACAAGGAATTGTTCGCGAACTGTGGGGGTGGACATGCAGCCTTCCTAAAACGATGAGCGGTCGATACGGTGAGGGCTGTATCGATCAAAGGATGAAGGGTAGCGAAAACCGTCGCCAAGGGATAGGAGGTGGCGTTTTCATTGCGTGATCAGTCTGATTTCAGCGTGCTTCAAGCCATGCTTTGGCTCAATGATGGCATTGCCCGTCGTTTAGTTGCCCCAGAACGCATCCTCAGGCGGTACTTCGCTTGTACAAGCATCTTGGCGCCAGTACCATTACGGCTCTCTTTTTCCGGCAGGAGCGGTTGCATGATTGCGGGCAGTATGGTGGCACTGGTCACACCCATGGATGCACAAGGTCATCTCGACTGGGATAGCCTGGGCAAACTGGTGGACTTCCACCTGCAAGAGGGCACCAACGCCATTGTGGCGGTCGGCACCACGGGTGAATCGGCCACACTGGATGTGGAAGAACACATCCAGGTGATCGAATTCGTGGTCAAGCGCGTCGCGGGCCGTATCGCCGTGATCGCCGGTACGGGCGCCAACTCGACGCGTGAAGCGATCGAGCTGACCAAAAACGCCAAGAAGGCCGGCGCCGATGCCTGCCTGCTGGTGACCCCGTACTACAACAAGCCGACCCAGGAAGGCCTGTACCAGCACTTTCGCACCATTGCCGAAGCCGTTGATATCCCGCAGATCCTCTACAACGTTCCCGGCCGCACTGCCTGCGACATGAAGGCTGAGACCGTGATTCGCCTGTCCACGGTGCCGAACATCATCGGTATCAAGGAAGCCACCGGCGACCTGCAACGCGCCAAGGACATCCTGGCCGGCGTGAGCAGCGACTTCCTGCTGTATTCCGGTGACGACGCCACGGCTGTCGAGCTGATCCTGCTGGGTGGCAAAGGCAACATCTCGGTGACCGCCAACGTTGCACCGCGCGCCATGAGCGAACTGTGCGCCGCCGCTATCGCCGGTGACGCCGTGACCGCCCGCGCGATCCACGAGAAGCTGATGCCGCTCAACAAGACACTGTTTATTGAATCCAACCCTATTCCCGTGAAATGGGCACTGTTTGAGATGGGCTTGATGCCGGACGGTATCCGTCTGCCGCTCACCCGGCTCAGCGAAGCCTGTCACGAACCGCTGCGACAGGCCCTGCGCCAGTCCGGCGTCCTGGTTTAATTGAGGAAGCACTACGCATGAAGCGATTGGCCGGACTTTCCGCACTTGCCTTGATTATCTCCAGCACCAGTGGCTGCGGTTGGATTTGGGGCCCGGAAGGCTACTTCCGTGACCGCGGCAGCGATTACCTGGAAGCACAAGCAACCAAACCGATGCAGCTGCCGCCGGACGTCAATGTCGCCAAGCGCCTTGACCCGTTGCTGCCTATTCCGCGTAACGTGGCCGACGACACCACTAAAGGTGAGTACGTGGTGCCACGTCCACAGCCGATCTCGGCCGTGGCGGACGCCAGCGACTACAGCCTGCAAAAGAGCGGCGACAACCGCTGGATCATCGCTCAACGTCCACCCGCCGAAGTCTGGCCTGTGGCAGTGCAGTTCTTCCAGGACAACGGTTTCCGCCTGGACCAGCAACGCCCGCAGACCGGTGAGTTCACCACTGCCTGGCAGCGCAGCAGCGAACTGTCCGCCAACATGGCCCAGCGCCTGCAGGCCAGTGGCGTAGCGGCTGACAGCGAAGCCCGTGTGCGTGTGCGCATCGAGCCTGGCGTGCAGCGCAATACCAGTGAAGTCTACGTGGTCAGCGCCGAGCGTCCTGCCGGCAGCACCGCCAACGTCGACTTCACTCCGCGTTCGGTCAACATGGGCGTTGATGCCGCGCTGGTCGACGAGATGCTGGCCAGCATGAGCCGTATCTCCGAGAAGGGCGGTTCGGTTTCCCTGCTCGCCGCACGTGATTACGACACGCCTAACCGCGTCAGCCTCACCGAAGACGGCAGCGGCAACGTGGTGCTGAACCTGGGTGAAGACCTCGACCGTGCCTGGGCCAGTGTTGGTCGCGCGTTGGAGCAGGGCCCTTGGCGCGTTGAAGACATCAACCGCAGCCTGGGCCTTTACTACATCAACGTGGCTGAAAAGGCCGAGAAGAAAGACGACGAGCCAGGTTTCTTCGGCAAACTGTTCGGCAGCAAGCCGACCAAGGAAGAGATCGAAACCCGTGCCGAGCGTTACCAAGTTCGTTTGAGCAAGGTTGGCGAAAGCGTACAAGTCACCGTCGAGAAAAACATCAACACCGTTGCGCCAGCAGAAACGGCGCGCAAAGTGTTGGGCGTGATTCAGGACAACTTGGGCTGATCCGATGCGTTTTGCCGTTCTCGGCAGCGGTAGCCAAGGGAACGGCACGCTGGTCGCCCACGACGACACGTACGTGCTGGTGGATTGTGGTTTCTCGTTAAAAGAAACCGAGCGGCGCCTGCTGCGCCTGGGGGTTCACCCCACGCAGCTGAGCGCGATTTTAGTGACCCACGAACATGCCGACCACGTGCATGGCGTGGGTTTGCTGTCTCGGCGCTACAATCTTCCGGTGTACCTGAGTCGTGGCACTCTGCGCGGGATGCGCAAACCCATAGAACCCGCAGGTTTCCTGGCCGGTGGCGAGCAGCTGCAGATTGGTGCGTTGAGCATCGATGTGATTGCCGTAGCGCACGACGCCCAGGAGCCGACGCAGTACGTATTCAGTGACGGTGAGCGGCGTTTCGGCGTGCTCACCGACCTGGGTTCCTACTGCTCCAAGGTGCTGGACGGTTACCGCAACCTCGATGCATTGATGATCGAGTCCAACCACTGCCGAGATCTGCTGGCTCGTGGTCATTACCCGTACTTTCTCAAGCAACGGGTGGGCGGCGAGCTGGGACATTTGAACAACCACCAGGCGGCGTACCTGGTGTATGAGTTGGGCTGGCAAGACCTGCAACACTTGGTCCTGGCCCACTTGAGCAGCAAGAACAACCTGCCGACGCTTGCCCGGCAATGTTTTGTCGACACCCTCGGGTGCGACCCGGACTGGCTGCAACTGGCCGATCAAGATTCAGGGCTCGACTGGCGACACATCGCCTAGCCCACCTCACTCAAAGCGGAGCCCATCATGGAAAAACGTGAAGAACTCTACCGCGGCAAAGCCAAGTCGGTGTACAAGACCGACGACGCCAACCGCCTGATCCTGCTGTTTCGCAACGACACCTCGGCGTTCGACGGCAAGCGCATCGAACAACTTGATCGCAAAGGCATGGTGAACAACAAGTTCAACGCCTTCATCATGCAGAAACTCGAAGCGGCCGGCATCCCGACCCAATTCGACAAACTGCTGGGCGACAACGAGTGCCTGGTGAAGAAGCTGGACATGATCCCGGTCGAATGCGTCGTGCGTAACTACGCCGCCGGCAGCCTGGTCAAGCGCTTGGGCGTGGAAGAAGGCCTCAAGCTCAACCCCTACACCTTCGAACTGTTCCTGAAGGACGACGCCAAGGGCGACCCGTTCATCAACGAATCCCACGTCGTGGCGTTCGGCTGGGGCACCACTGAGCAACTGGCGCGCATGAAGGAGTTGTCCCTTAAGGTCAACGACGTGCTGACCAAGCTGTTCGACGACGCCGGCCTGCTGCTGGTCGACTTCAAACTGGAATTTGGCGTATTCCACGACGGCTCCATCGTCCTGGGCGACGAATTCAGCCCGGACGGCTGCCGCCTGTGGGACAAAGACACCAAGAAGAAGATGGACAAAGACCGCTTCCGCCAGGGCCTCGGTGACGTCATCGAAGCCTACGAAGAAGTCGCCAATCGTCTCGGCGTACCGCTTTAATCGACGCAAGCATCTGATAGCACGGAAAAAAATCGCTTTTGGGGTTTGCTTCCGCGAAACACACTGTTATGATGCGCGCCGTTGGAGAGATGCCAGAGTGGCCGAATGGGACGGATTCGAAATCCGTTGTACCTTCACCGGTACCTAGGGTTCGAATCCCTATCTCTCCGCCATTACATAGAAAAAGCCCCGTAGCTGAATAAGCTACGGGGCTTTTTTGCTTTGGTCTGCTTAGCCAGGCTGCGCCACCAAGCTATTACTCACATTCCTTCCCAACACCAGCACCGTCATAAACCCACATCCCACCAATGCCGTCGCCAAACTCAACAATACCGTGCTACCCATCTGATCGACAATCTGCCCGCCAAAGAACGAGCCCAACGCAATAATCACCTGGAACAACGCGACAAACAGCGGCATGCCACGTTCGACATCCTTGGGCGCTACCACAAACATCCAGATACTCGCGCAGGCCGGGAAGGCGCCGAAGGCGAAGCCCCAGAGGCCGATCAGCATTGCGGCGCCGGTCATGCCGGTGGCGAAGTAGGGGAACAGGGCGGTGCTGGTGCCGATCATCAGCGCGACCAGTAGCAAGGTGTAACGTACGCTGCGGTTGGCGGCGAAACCGGCAAAAATGTTACCCGCTACGCCTGCCACGCCGAAGAGCAGCAGCAGCGAGCCAATGGTGGGGCCGTCGAAGCCGGAGCTGTTTTTGAAGAAAGGCGCGACGTAGGTGTACGCGGCAAAGTGCGCCAGGCCGATCAGCAATACCGCGATCAAGCCGACCCGGGCGCTTGGGTTGATAAATAAAGCCGGCAAGTCACTGATGTGAATGGCCTTTTCCGGTTTGAGTCGCGGCAGCAGGAAGACCTGCGCCAGCAACACTGGCACGCCCACCAGCGCGGTGACGAGGAAGGTCATGCGCCAGCCCATCAGGCCGCTGAGCCAGGTGCCCACGGGCACGCCGAGGACGGTGGCCAGGGTCACGCCCATCATGATGATCGACGTGGCCTTCGCTACGCCCACGCCCTTGGGCGCCAGGCGGCCGCTGAGGGCGATGGCGGTCGCCCAGAAGCCGCCGATGCTGATGCCCAGCAATACGCGGCCGAACAGCAGCAGGCTGAAGTCGCTGGCGTAGGCCACCACCGAGTTGGCGATGATCATGGTCAGCGTCAGGCCGATCAGCAGGTAGCGACGGTCCATGGCGCCAATGCTGACAGACAGCAACGGGGCGGCGAGGGCGGCCATGATGCCGGGCACGGTCACCATCAGGCCGGCGTGGCCGGCGCTGATACCGAGGTCGCTGGCGACATCGTTGAGTACGCCCACCGGCAGAAACTCACTGGTGACCAAGGCGAAGGCGCCCACGGCGACCGAGAGAATCGCCAGCCACTGCTGTTTGACGCTCTGTTGATTATGTTCGGGAGGGCCGCTAGGGACCGTGCTGGCGCTTGGCATGATGTTGGGTTCCAGAGGTTACGGTCGCCTGAAGCCAGGCGAGGGAAAGGGAAATTGGAGGCGATTATAAGAACCTGTTCTGGTAATGACACAGGCGACCGTTTCGATAATAACCATCAGTGCAATCGATTCGACGCCCTACATGACGGTTGCGTCTTTCGTACATATTTCCCCTACGTTGCTTACAGCTAGTGCGTTGCGCGTTTTTCGCTAACTCACTATCTTGGTTTCAGCGATTTCCAAGTAGGAAATCCCACACTGCAAAGGACATGCATCATGAGTAAAAACACCAAACAAACCTCCAGCACGATGGCGACGTTGGCAGCCGAAACCCTTAATAATCCAAATGCCTCTGCCATTGCCAAAAGCCTTGCCGCTTCAGCATTGGCGCAGAGCAGCACTGATAAGCAGACCAGTGCAGAGATGGAGGAGAAAGCGGGGAAGGCGCTTCAAAGCGATAAGTACAGCCAGGAAACGAAATCCCTTGCGGCTTCGGTCCTCTCCCAAGCCAATAAAGAGCGGGGAAACTGAGTTACAGCCCCGCCCGTAAATAGAAACGCCCGTAGCAAAACACGCTCCGGGTTTTTTCGTTTCTGGGTGTTCGATTTGCCAAGGCCGGCCTGAATAAATTATTCGCACCTCACCGAGTAACTTTCCCTGCTGCGGTGTTCACCCCACAGACCATTAGGGAACGGCCATGAACACCTCCTCCGACCGCTACGACCGCCTGACCCGCACGTTCCACTGGCTCACCGCCGCCGTGGTGGTCTTCCTGTTTGCCAGTGCCCATATCTGGGAAAACCTGGAGAAGGGCACCCCGCTGCGCAAGGGCCTGCAAGCGGTGCATACCTCGCTCGGCATTGCGATGGCACTGTTGATCGTCCTACGGATGGTATGGCGTGTGTTCGGCGGCAATCGCCCAAAGACCGACAGTCACCCGACGCTTAACCTGCTGGCAGAAATAGCGCCTGGTTGCCTGTACCTGTTGCTGCTGGCGCAGATTGTTTTGGGCTTCCTGTTACGCTGGGCTCAAGGTGAACCCTTCCACTTTTTCGGACTGTTTCCTGTACCCGCGCCCTTTGTGATTGATCACGCGTGGCGGGGCACCCTGGGTGGTCTGCATAACAATGTGGCCTGGGCGATCATCCTGCTGGCGGTCTTGATGGTAACCCCGATGTTCGCGGCGGCATGCCCGAAGGGCACGCATCCGGTTGGGGGCACTGGGTCCCATCACAAAGGCGGAACCTGCCAATAGTCGGTCTTTTGCGGGGCTGCGTCAGTGCTTCACGTCGTCGCTGGCAACTGCCAGCGACTTGCCCACCAGTTTAAGGACTCGGTCACGGCCGCCTTCTGCCAGTAAATAAGTACCGTCTCCTGTTCGCACAATCGACTGCGGCGCCTTCAAGAACGACAAGATCGTCTGTTGCCGCCCCTGTTTATCAATCAGCAGCAACCGTGCCCGATGCGTCGAGTCTTCATTGACCCACAAACCGCGTTCATCACACATCAAGAACGTCGGTTTGTTCAAGCCCGCCAGCACCACCGGATCGCTGCCGTCATCGGTCAGCTCACGCACCACGCCTTTTTTCTTTTCGGTGTAGAGCATTCGGCCATCGGTACAACGGGTGATGGACTCGCCTTCGTTCAGTTGATCGCGCAGCACGGTCAGCGACTGGTCGCTCCAGCGATAGCGCAATAGCCGCCCGTTGTCCTTGCGGTCTTCGATGGCGTAGAGGTCGTCGCCTTCGACCCACAGGCCTTGCACGTTTTCGCCGCGAAACAGTTCAGTGACCACACCATCCTTGAGAAAGCTCACCGGCGCATCGCCGGTTTCCTGGCTGAACACCCAGCCGCCGTGGGTCGCAAGCATGCCATCAGGTTTGGACAGGTTGCCCACCACGACTTCGCGTTGCCCATCCGGATAAATTCGCACGATGCTGCCTTTTGCATCGTTGAGTTCCTGGCTGATCATCAGCGAACCGTCGGGTAAAGGCATCAGCGAGGCGGCTTTCGGTACATCGCTGTAAACGGTGTGAACGCTCCAGCCGTTTGCCGCGCTGACGGGGTAAAAGCTTTGCCAGGCGAAGAAGCCGAGGGTCGCGATACCCATCAACCCGAACAGATACAACCCGAACCGCAACGCTCGCTGCAGAGAGCCAGCGCCATTCATTATTGTCTTCTTGGTCATTGATCACTCTGTCGGCCAGTGTTGGCGATGTGTTCAACCGTCTCCCGGCGGGATGGGCTGTCCGTCATTCTGTAAAAGTGCTGCGTAGTTTCGCTCACCGTAATACAGCCCCAAAATCGACACCGTTTTAGTATCGGCGGCCACCATAAACGCGATCGTGGTGGTATGCCGATATTGAGTGATGCGCAACGTGGGTAGCAGGTCGTCACGGCGGATGCCGCGCAGTGGGAACACGCAAAGGCTTTCGCAGTAACTGATGATGTTGTCGATAAAGCGTGCCGCTACACGTGGGGATCCGGTATCGCTGATGCAGTGTTCAAGGGCGTCCAATTGCGCCAATGCTTCGGGCGAAAAGGCAACCGAATGACTCACGGTTTCTCAGTACCTTTTCGTTGGTGTTTGGCCGCCATGTGCTCGCGAACCTGCCCGGCGGACAGTGCTCGGCCAGGGTCAGCCTGGAGGGCGGCGGCCGCCGGAATAACCTCGTCGCGCAGCCAGTGGTCCATCGCACGATCACGCGCCAGCAGGGCACGCAGGCCGTCACGGAGGACTTTACTTTCACTGGCGTATTCACCAGAGGCGACTTTGGCTTTGACCGGAGCGGCCATCTCGATGGGCAAGGTAATGCTCATTTGCTGGGTTGAGCGCATGCCGAAGTCCGCCGATGAAGAGTAGGATTCAATCCTGCTTGACCATTGGCGCGTTGCAAGAAGCAACTGATCAATGCCGAGCGCCGGGGCCTCGTCATCCGCCCAAAAAGGCTGTGGGTTCTGGCAGGATTCCATGAGTATTTCTCGCTCCAATTGAGTAGGTCAGGCCGCAAGTATTGACGCTTTTTAGCGGCTGTGTGGCTCAACTACATAAATAACTCACTGATATGTATGACTTCATATTTGTAGCAGGGTTATTAGCGTCGCACCGACGCAGGCACGCATGGCGCCTCATCACCGCCCATACGATAATGCCCGCCAAATCGACCACACTGGCCCATTCCGTGATCATCAACTTCGACCTCAACGACCTCCAAGCCTTCCGCGCCGTGGTAGACAAGGGCAGTTTTCGCGGCGCCGCCGAGGCCATCCGTATCTCGCAGCCGGCGCTGAGCCGGCGTATCGAAAAGCTCGAGTCCGCACTCGACGTAAAGCTGTTCGAACGCACCACGCGGCGCGTCAGCCTGACCATGGTCGGGCGAGCGTTCCTGCCGCAGGTCGAGCGCATACTCGACGACCTCGACATCGCCTTGATGGGCATCAGTAACGTCGCGTCCACGCGCATGGGCAACGTCACCATCGCCTGCGTGCCCTCCACTGCTTACTACTTCATGCCCCACGTGATCTCCGAGTTCCACAAGCTGTACCCGAAGATTCGCCTGCGGGTGCTGGACGCCAGCGCGGGTGAGGTGTGCAACGCGGTGGAAAGTGGCGAGGCGGATTTCGGCGTGAGTTTCAGCGGCAGCCTGGCAGATGAGGTGGAGTTCGAGCTGCTGTTGCAGGAGCGCTATGTGCTGGCCTGTCGTCGTGATCATCCGTTGGCTGCGCGTGACAGCGTGAGCTGGGCCGAGGCCTATGAACACGACTACATCACCGTGGACAAAACCTCGGGCAACCGCTTTCTGCTGGACCAGGCCTTGCGTGGCGTACGGGTGAAAAAGCCCAGTATCTGCGAGACCCACCATGTGACCACGATGATCGGGCTGGTGGAGGCTGGGCTGGGTGTGGCGATGGTGCCGTCGATTGCGATGCCGGCGGGCGCGCACCCGATTCTGGTGAGTGTGCCGCTGGTAGAACCGCAGGTGATGCGCAATGTGGGCTTGATCAAGCGCCGCGGGCGGACATTGCCGCCGGCGGCGCTGGAGTTGGAGCGGTTGGTACGGGAAATGCCGTTTCGGTCAGCGTGACACCGAGTCCAAACCGGTGGATTGCACCACCGGTTGCGCCTCGGGCGAAGCCAAGTATTGCAGCAATGCCTTGGCTTGGTCCGGGTGTTCGGCGTTAACCGGAATGCCCGCCGCAAAGCGCGTCACCGATTGCACGTCTTCCGGGATCTTGCCGACGTAAGTCACACCGGGCACCGGCAACAATTCCGCCACCTGTTGCAAGCCCACCTCGTAATCCCCCTTGGCAACCTGTTCGGCCACCGGGATGCGTTCGATCATCGTGCCCTTGGCCGGCATGCCGAGCTTCTTGAACAGCTCCTTCTGGACATACACGCCGCTGGCGCTGTCCGAATACGCCACGGACTTGGCCTGGGTCAACACCGCCTTCAACTCGGCATCGGTGCCGATCGAAGGTTTAGCGGCGCCTTGCTTGACCACCAGGCCGATGCGCGAATCCGCCAGTTCCACGCGGGACGCTGGGTCGACCTTGCCCTGTTTGATCAAGTCGTCCAGGGCGTAGCCAACCATGATCACCACGTCGGCGTGTTCGCCACGGGCCAGGCGGTTGGGAATCGCTTCCGGCGCCTTGCCCATCGACGGGCCGAGGATGGTGTCTAGGGTGTCGCCGCTGTGCTGGGCGTATTGCGGGCCCAGCAGTTTATAGGCGGCAGTGAAGCCACCCGAGGTCATCACCTTGAGCTCTTCGGCCTGAGCCGTCAGCGCCAGGGCGCCGAGGGCCAGCGCCGTCAGGGTTTTGAACAATACCTTCATTACGCAGCCCCCTGCATCACCTGCCCACGGGTATTGGCGCGGCGATACAACGCGAGGGTCGAGCACAGCGCACACAGCGCGGCAAACATCATCCAGTAGGCCGGCGAAGCCTTGTCTTCGGTGATGTGAATGAACCAGGTGGAGATCGCCGGGGTAAACCCGCCGAAGATCGCCGTCGCCAGGCTATAGGCCAGAGAGAAACCGGCCACGCGCACCTCCACCGGCATGATCTCGGTCAGCGCCGGGATCATCGCGCCGTTGTACATGCCGTACAGGAACGAGAACCACAACAGGGTTTCGAGCATATGGCTGAAGCTCGGCGCATTCACCACGAACGACAGCGCCGGGTAGGCGGTGATCACGGTCAGGGCGGTCATTGCCACCAGCACCGGCTTGCGGCCAAAACGGTCGCTGACGGTGCCGCCAATCGGCAGCCAGACAAAGTTCGACACGGCCACCAGCAACGTCACCAGCAGGGCGTCGGAGGTGCTCAGTTGCAATACGGTCTTGCCGAAAGTCGGCGCGTACACAGTGATCAGGTAGAACGCGGTGGTGGTCATGGCCACCATCAACATGCCGCCGATCACCATGGTCCAGTTCTTCACCAGGGTCGCCAGCACTTCGCGCATGGTCGGGCGATGCTTGCGGTTGGCGAACTCTTCGGTTTCCTGCAGGTTACGCCGCAGCACAAAGATGAACGGGATGATCACGCAACCGATGGCAAACGGAATACGCCAGCCCCAATCGGCAACCACGGCCGGTTCCATCCACACGTTCAGGCCGTAGCCCAAGGCGGCGGCAACCACGATGGAGATCTGTTGGCTGCCCGACTGCCAGCTGGTGTAGAAGCCTTTGCGGCCTGGAGTGGCCATTTCGGACAGGTAAACCGACACACCGCCCAATTCCGCACCGGCAGAAAAGCCTTGCAGTAAGCGGCCCAGCAGCACCAGCAGCGGCGCCCACAGGCCAATGGTTTGATAACCCGGCACCAGCACAATCAGCAGCGTGCCGCTGGCCATGATCGACAGGGTCACGATCAACCCTTTGCGGCGACCCACGTCATCGATATAGGCACCCAAAATGATCGCGCCCAGTGGTCGCATCAGGAAGCCTGCGCCAAACACGGCGAAGGTCATCATTAATGACGCAAACTCATTAGCGGCGGGGAAGAACGCAGCGGCGATGTAGGTGGCGTAGAAACCGAACAGAAAGAAGTCGAACTGTTCGAGGAAGTTGCCCGAGGTAACGCGGAACACCGCACCAATTTTCGAGCGGGCAGAGTCGGGCCGGGAAGGGCTAGTCATGGTTTTGTGTCTCCAGCGTTCTTTTTGAAGTGCTTGTTTCGCTTAAGACCGCGGATAGTGGCTGACACATTTAGAAATGATAAGTGAGTAATTTGGATGTATTGATGCGCTCAGGCTATCAATCGCCCACTCCGTCAAAAATGCCGAGGCTGTTCTATGCTGAGGGTGTGACCAATTCTTACGGATGGGAGGTGGCAATGGCTAACGAACACAAGCGCCAAGATGAGCGGGAGCGCGAGCAACCCCGGCAGCGTGAAGAGGAAAAACCGCAGACCTGGAAGCATCCCGACGACGGCACGGAGCTTTCCGAGCGCGACCAGGAGCGTCCGCTCAAGCCCTGACAATCAAGTGGAACACGGTCTAATTGTGGGAGCGGGCTTGCTCGCGAAAACGGTGTGTCAGTAACAGATATTCCCTCTGATACGCCGCTTTCGCGAGCAAGCCCGCTCCCACACAAACCCGCACATCCCACATTGAATCTATGTTCAGCCCACGATCGGCGTACACAACTCCACCAGCGTGCCATCCGGGCAGCGCACATAAGACACCACTTGTCCCCAAGGCTTGGTGCTCGGTGCCGCCAGCTCTTTCGCGCCCAGTACAAGCGCCTTGGCGTGGGCGACGAACACATCCTCAGTGACGAACCCCACCTCCATACCCAGTGGTTGCCTGGATGCGTGCGCTTCTACGTGGCCACCGTCGAAATTCATCTCGCCCAGTTCATGCGCAGCAAATGAAAGGGTGGTGTCGCCGGTTTCCAGCTCACCATAAGTGCCCGATTCATGCAGGAAACGGCGATTGAAACCGAAGGCCTTTTCGAAGAATGCCAGTGAGGCAGCTACGTCCGGCACATAGATGATGGTGTAGGCGAATTTCATGATTAAGCGGTCCTTGCTGAAAAAGTAAGCGGATTAAAACGGGTTATGAAAGCAGCACTGAAATAGGAAAGCCCCACGCCAAAACCAGATAGGCCACTGCCGCCGCCAGGCACAAGCCGATAAATACCCGCATCAGAGTCCTGACAGTGGGGTTGGCGATGAACTGGATAACCCAGAGACAGACCCCTGCCACCACGATGGCCAAGGCGAGAATGACCAGCACGATAGTGTTCCTGTAGCCCAGCAAAACTGATTTATAGTCTCAAAGGCCCGCGTTGAACAGTGTGCACATAGACGCAGGGCCCCGGGTGTTTCTACACTGCCACTTGTTTAGGGCAGTGGGGCGAGCGCCGATGAATCGCAATGAATTACGCAAGGCCGATATCAACCTCATGGTCGTTTTTGAGACGTTGATGCTCGAACGCAATGTGACCCGGGTGGCGGAGAAGCTGTTTCTCGGCCAGCCGACCATCAGTTCGGCGCTCAATCGCCTGCGCACGCTGTTCAATGACCCGCTGTTCATTCGCGTCGGCCATCGTATGGAGCCGACGGCGCGGGCCGAGGAGATCATCAAGCACCTGTCGCCCGCCCTTGACTCATTGTCGTCGGCCCTGAGCCTGACCCACGATTTCGACCCGTCCATCAGCACCATGACCTTTCGCATCGGTTTGTCCGATGACGTCGAGTTTGGCCTGCTGCCGCCCTTGCTGCGCGCGTTGCGCCAGGAAGCGCCGCTGGTGGTGTTCGTGGTGCAGCATGTGGACTACTGGCGCATCCCCGACCTGCTGGCGTCCGGCGATATCACCGTCGGCATCACCCAGACCCGCGGCCTGCCCGCGAATGCCAAACGTAAACTGTTACGGCATATCCGCCCCTGCCTGTTGCGCGCCGACGCCTCGGACAAACCGCTGACCCTCGACGAATATTGCGCACGGCCCCATGTGCTGGTGTCCCACACCGCCAACGTGTCCGGGTTTGCCGATGAATGGCTGGCCGAGATCGGCCGCAAGCGCCATGTGGTGCTGTCGGTGCCGCAATACAGCGCGCTGCCGGCCTTGCTTGCCGGCACCGACATGATCGCCAGCCTGCCGGACTACACGGCCCAGGCCATGGCCGCCGGCGGGAACCTGTTCTGCGAGCCGTTTCCGTTCGAAACCCCAACCCTGGACCTGTCCATGGTCTGGCTCAGCCATGTCGATACCGACCCGGCGGAACGCTGGATGCGCTCGCGGCTGGAGGCATTCATGAGCGAGCGCGACAGGCTGCCGGTGCTGGCGCCAAAATCTTGAGATAAACCCTTCAGGGAGAACCACCGATGAGCCCATCGCGTTCCTTGCTGCGTGGTCGCGGCAGTCATGACAGTGGCAAGGTTGGCATGGTCGAGCTGTTTTTCGACCTGGTGTTCGTGTTTGCCGTGACCCAATTGTCCCATTCGCTACTGGCCCATCTGACCCTCGGCGGCGCGGTGCAGGTGGCGCTGATGATGGTTGCGGTGTGGTGGGTGTGGATCTTCACCTCATGGATCACCAACTGGCTCGACCCGGAAAAAATCCCGATCCGCATCGGTCTGTTCGGCTTGATGGTGGCCGGCCTGCTGCTGTCCTCGTCGATCCCCAAGGCCTTTACCGACCGAGGCGTGCTGTTTGCCGGCGCCTACGTGTTCATGCAAGTAGGACGCACGCTGTTTGCGTTGTGGGCAGTGCGCGGTGAGTCGCTGAACATGACCCGCAATTTCCAGCGGATCCTGGCGTGGATGGTCTTTTCCGGCGTGTTCTGGATCACCGGCAGCCTGCTCGACGGTGAGCAGCGCCTGGCGTTCTGGGCGCTGGCACTGTTGATCGAGCTGATTTCCCCGTCGGTGTATTTCTGGGTGCCGGGCCTGGGGCGTTCGACGCTGACGGACTGGAACGTGGAAGGCAACCACATGGCCGAACGCTGCGGCCTGTTTGTGATCATCGCCCTCGGCGAATCATTGCTGGTGACCGGCGCCACCTTCGCCGAATTGCCCTGGAGCCTGGAAGGCCTGGGCGCATTCCTGGTGGCGGTGGTGGGCAGCATCGCCTTGTGGTGGATCTATTTCGACAGTGGCGCCGAGCGCGCCCACCACCGGATTGCCAGTTCCGCCGACCCGGGCCGCCAGGCGCGGATTGCCTACACCTACCTGCACGTGTTGATCGTCGCCGGGATCATTGTCAGCGCGGTGGCCGACGAACTGGTGCTGGTGCACCCGGGGCATGCCAGCCAGGCCGGTGTGGTGGCGATCATCGCTGGGCCGTGGTTGTTTCTGTTGGGCAGTGCATTGTTCAAGTGGGTGATGAGTGATCGGCCATTGCCACCGTTCTCGCACCTGGGCGGGCTGCTGATGTTGCTGGTGCTGTTGCCGCTGGGGTTGCAGCAACTGTTTTCGGCGTTGCTGCTGGGTGCGCTGACCACGGCAGTGTTGGTGATCGTGGCGTTCTGGGAAAACCGTGCGCTGCGCAGCCTGACCGAAGTTTCACAGTGAAAGCGCTCTGATTCAGTTCAACTGCATGCTATACGTGTGACTCTTTTCCTAGAACTATTCGGAGCTTTTCATGCCGCACCTGCACCTGGAATACACCGCCAATCTCACCGGCCTGGCCGTCGAGAAAACCCTCTTGCGGCTCAACAATGTGCTGATGGCGTCCGGGCAGTTCGGTTCCGAGTTTGATATCAAAAGCCGCGCCGTGAAGGTCGAGACCTTCCAGGTCGGCACCTCCCTCAGCCCGCGCGGCTTTATTGCGGTGAAGCTGTCGCTGCTCAGCGGGCGTTCACCACAGGTCAAGACGCAGCTGTCGGAAAGCCTGTTGGCGGCATTGCAGGACCAGTGCGAGTGGCCGGCGGATATACAGGTTCAACTCAGCGTGCTGCTGGTGGACATGGATCGCGATTCCTACAGCAAGGTCGCCATCGGCTGAGGGTTACAACAACCCTTGCTCCGCACACACCTTCACCACCTGCTCACGAAACCAGATATTGGCGCTGTCCTGGCCACTGGTTTCGTTCCACTGCATGTCCAGGGTAAACCCCGGTAAACCGTTGGGCGCCTCGCAATGGCCGAACACCGTGGCCGGCGCCAGCAGCTTTTGCACGCGGCGGGGCAGGGTGACAACAAAGTCGGTGCCGGTGATCATCTTCAAGGCCGCGCTGTAACTGTTCGCGCGGGCGATCACTTGGCGCTTGCGGGCCTGGCGCGCCAGCCAGCCGTCGATCATGTTGGTGTCGGATGTCCACGGCGTGGGGAACACGTGGCGGCGCTCGACAAACGATTGCAGGCTGAACGCCGGTTCGCGCGGGGCCGAGCGTTTATCGAACACGCAGACCAAATCATCTTCCAGCAGCATCTGGGTCTTGAAGTCTTTATGGGCGCGGTGAAAGTGCGGGCCGAAGCAAATCACTAGGTCGAGGCGGCCTTCGCGCAGGTCGTCGGCGGGGATGTCGGTTTCCAGCTTCTGCACATTGACGATCACCGGCAGGTCGGCGCGGTCGAAGTGCTTCAACAGGCGCGGCAGGATCAACTGTTCGAAGTATTCCGGGGCGCACACATTGAAGGTCACGGCCGTCGAAGTGGGGTCAAAGGCTTGGCCACCGGCGTGGCACAGGTTGATGCTTTCGAGGATCTTCTGCACATGCCCGTACATGGTGGTGGCCTTGTACGTTGGCCGCATGCCCGCCCGCGTATTGATAAACAACTCATCCTCGAAACTGGTGCGCAGTTTCTTCAAGCTGTAGCTCACGGTGGACTGGCTGACGAACAGCGTTTCAGACACCTCGGTAACGCTGCTCTGGTCGTAGACGGCGATAAACACCATCAAGTCCTGCATATCGAGCTTTCTGAGCAAATTACTGTTTAGCATCCGTTCCGTCCGATAAGCCTTGGCACTGAGGCAGCGCCGCACGACAAGGGCAAAAGCTTAACGGAACGGTCGTGCCAATAGAAAGCGCCATAGGGCGTTTCTATGTTTGGTGTGGGACAAAAAATGTTGGCAACACGACGTCAGCGGATATGTCGTGCGTAATGCTTAGGATTGAACTGCGTGACGATCAGCAACATAACCACCACCACCGCCGTCAGCGACCACCAGGCCCATTCGAAGCTGCCCAATTGGTCGCGGATCATCCCGGCAATCAATGGCGACAGCCCGGCAATCAGGTAGCCGACGCCCTGCACAAACGCGGTCAGGCCACCGGCGCGGCGCGGGTTGTCCAGGTGGTCGAGGGACAGGATCAGGCTCATCGGAAATAGGCCGCCGATGCCCAGGCCCAACAGGCAAGGCCACAACAGGCTCAAGTGTTGGGGCATAAGAATGAGGCCGCAGAAACCCAGGATGATCAGCACCAGCAGCCCCGCGACGACCCCGCGTTTATCTTTTCGGCGGTTGGCGATGGCCGGGGTGATCAGGCCGGACACCACTTCCATGGCGGTCAAGAACCCCAACAACAACCCTGCGTTCTGTTCGCTTAAGCCTTGCTCCACGTAATACGGCGCCAGCCACGCCAGCACACAGGTGTAGGACGCGGTGCCGAGGCCGAAAAAGATCGCCAGCAACCACGCGCGACGGTTACCAAAAAATGATTCCTGCGCGCCGGAACCGGCTTGTGGCAGCGGCGGCATCGCCGCGCGCTGGGCGTACCAGAACACCAGCGCCAATAACGCCAGCGCCGCCCATATCGCCAGGCCGATGCGCCAGCTGCCGGTCTGCACCTGCACAAATGGCGCGAACGACGCCGCGAGTGCCGCGCCACCCATGATCGCGGTGACATACAGGCCCATGAACAGCGACACGTTATCGCCAAAGCGTGTCTTGATCAGCGCTGGCATCAGCGCCTGGATCATGGCGATGCCGACGCCGGCAGCAATGGCACTGACGATCAACTCCAGCGCCGAATCCAGAAACAGCCGCGACAGTGTGGCCAGGCCAATCACCAGCAACGACAGCACAATGCTGCGGTGCTCACCAAAGCGTTTGCCCAGGCCCATGCCAAAAAACATCGCCAGCCCCATCGCCATGACCGGCAGCATGGTCAGCAAGGCGGCGCCGCTGAAGCTCAGCGGTACCTCGCCGCGAATCGAAGACAATAGCGGGCCAATGGCAGCCATCGACGGGCGTAGGTTAAGGGCGACCAGTACAACGCTGATCATCAGCCAGATGGCGGTGGTGGGTTTTGCGTGAACGTTTTCCATGGGCGAGCCTTGAATAGACAGGGGCGAATCAGGCCACGCATGGGAGAGAGGGGCAAATGAGAAAGTCGCAGGCGCTATCTAAAAATTGCAGCTGACTGACACACCGCCGATCAAAAAGTGTGGGAGCTGGCTTGTCGTTAGTTAGACCGGATCACATGCTTGATCTCCTGAAACGCCGCCAACCCCCACGGCCCCAATTCGCGGCCGATGCTGCTCTGCTTGTAGCCGCCCCACGCCGTTTGCGGGAAGATCACCTGCGGTGCGTTGATCCACACCAGCCCGGCCTGCAAGGCATTGGCCACGCGCTCGGCGGTTTCGGTAGTGGCGCTCACCACACTGGCCACCAAGCCGAAATCGCTGTCGTTGGCCAAGGCAATCGCCTCGTCCTCAGTGGCAAAACGTCGTACACACAGCACCGGGCCGAAAATTTCTTCGTTCCACAACGCACTGCCCAGCGGCACATCGGCAAACACCGTCGGGCGAATGAAATAGCCTTTCGCCAAGCCCTCCGGCCGATCACCGCCACACACCAACCGCGCGCCCTGCGCGATGCCGCGCTGAATATGCCCGAGCACCCGCTGGTACTGCGCACGGTTGGTCAGCGCGCCCATTTCCACGTCCTCGGCAAACGGGTCTGCCACACGAATCCCTTCAGCCCGTGCCTGCAAACGTCGCAGGAATTCATCCGCCAAGCTGTCAGCCACCAGCACACGGCTGGTAGCCGAACACATCTGCCCAGCGTTGAAAAAACCACCGCCACAGGCCAGTTCCACTGCCAGGTCGAGGTCGGCATCCGCCAGTACCAGCAGCGAGGATTTACCGCCCAATTCAAGGCTCACACCCTTGATGGTTTCCGCCGCGCGCTGCATCACGTGCACGCCGACGGCGTTACTGCCGGTGAAGGAAATCTTCGCCACGCGGCGGTCCGCTGCCAGCGGTGCGCCAACTGCCAAGCCGGTGCCGCAGACCATGTTGAACACCCCGGCCGGCAAACCCGCCGCAGCAATAATCCGCGCCAGTTGCAGCTCCGCCAGCGGCGTGACTTCCGACGGTTTGAGCACCACACAGCAGCCGGCCGCCAGGGCTGGGGCGAGTTTCCAGGCGGTGGTCACCATTGGGAAATTCCACGGCACAATCAGCCCGACCACGCCGCACGGTTCACGGCGCAGGCGCGCGCTGAAATCGTCGGTGGGCAGCGCCACCGCGCAGTCTTGCCCGGCGTCCATGTTTTCGCAGATACCCGCGTAGTAGTCGAAAGTGGCGATCACGTCGTCCACATCGATACCGGCTTCAAACAGCGGCTTGCCGTTGTTGCTCGACTGCAATTGCATCAGCTGTTCGCGCTGCTCGCTTACGCCCAGAGCGATCTTGCGCAGCAGCGCGCCGCGCTCACGGCCGGTGCTTTTCGACCAGCCGATGAAGGCCGCACTGGCCACATCCACGGCTTGGGCCACGGCGCTGGCATCACCCACGCTGACGTGGGCCAAGGTGGTTTCAGTCGCCGGGTTTATCACCTCAAGCACGTCATGGCCCGCACGCCATTCACCGCCGATAAACACACCGTTCACGACTGCGCTCATACCGCCACCTCCAGCATCCAACGGCCTTGGTCGATTTCAATCAGCGTCGGCCCCTGGCGATCAGCGGCGGCGCGTAATGCCGTGCGCAGGTGCGCGATGCCCTGGATGCTTTCGGCCGTGCAGCCCAAGGCTTGGGCCACGCCGATAAAGTCCGGGGTGTAGATGTCCACGCCAACCGGTTCGATGGCGCGGTTGAACATGTATTTCTTGATCTCTTCGTAGCCCTGGTTATTCCACAGCAGCACGATGACCGGCACGCGCGCTTCCACCGCGCTGGCCAGTTCCGGCAAGGTGAATTGCAGGCCGCCATCGCCGATCAGGCACACCACCGGTTGCCCGTCGCCGCGTCCCAGCCAGGCGCCGATGGCGGCGGGCAGGGCGTAACCCAGGGTGCCGTAGCCGGTGGATGAGTTGAACCAACGGCGCGGGTGGTTGAGGTTCAGGGTCAGGTTGCCGCTGTACACCGGCTGGGTGGAATCGCCCACCAGCACGGCGCCGGGCAGTTCCTCCAGGACGGTGTGGAGGAACAGGGTTTGCGCGCAGGTGGCGGCGTCCCAGGTCGGCGTCAGTTCGGCCCACAAGCGGGCGACGCGTTGAGCGCCCCAGTTTGGATCGCGCGCGGGCAAGGCCTGGGTGTTCAGCTCGGCCAGCAGGGCTTCGGCGGCCATGTGCGCATCGGCCACCAATGCGACTTTCGGCGGGTAGTTGCGCACGGTTTGGTCGGGGTCGATGTCGATGCGTAGCAGAGCACCGGGTATCTTGAAACCGCCGGCGAAGGTCACGTCGTAGTCGGTTTCCGCCAATTCGGTGCCGATGGCCAGCACCACATCGGCCTCAGCGACCAGCGCGCGGGTGGCGACCAGGGTCTGGGTCGAACCGATCAGCAGCGGGTGCGCCGAGGGCAGCGTGCCCTTTGCGTTGATGGTCAGGGCCACCGGTGCGCCGAGGGTTTCGGCCAGGCGGGTCAGTTCCTGGGCGGCATCGATGGCGCCGCCTCCGGCCAGAATCAGCGGGCGTGTTGCCGCTGCGAGCAATTGGCTCATCTGCTTCACCGCCGACGGCGCGGCACCGGCTCGCGCCACGCTGACCGGCTCGCTGCCGAGCAGTGCGTCGGCATTTTCCACCAGCACATCCAGCGGAATTTCGATGTGCACCGGGCGCGGTCGCCCGGCCTGGAACAGCGCAAAGGCGCGCGCCAACACGCCAGGCAACTCTGCCGCCGACATCAAGGTATGCGAGAACGCCGCCACGCCTGCGATCATCGCGCCCTGGTTCGGCAGCTCATGCAACTTGCCGCGACCGCCGCCCAGTTGGCTGCGCGATTGCACGCTGGAAATCACCAGCATTGGGATCGAGTCGGCATAGGCCTGGCCCATGGCGGTGGTGATGTTGGTCATGCCCGGGCCGGTGATGATGAAACACACCCCAGGCTTACCGCTGGTGCGCGCATACCCGTCGGCCATGAAGCCGGCGCCCTGTTCGTGGCGCGGGGTGACGTGACGGATGCTCGAGCGCGCCAGGCTGCGGTACAACTCCACGGTGTGCACGCCGGGGATGCCGAACACCTGGTCCACGCCGTAGCTTTCCAGGAGGTTGACCAATACTTCGCCGCAGGTCGCCATACATGTCGCTCTTGTTATGGATTCGAGGCGCTATTGGAGCGGCTGGCCGGTAGCGGCAACAATCGATAAAAAGTCATACTAGCCATGTCCTCACGTCATGGCTCAGCCCCTATGAAACGCCTGCCACCGCTGCCCGCGCTGCACACCTTCTGGGTCACGGCCCAGTGCTGCAACTTCACCCGCGCCGCCGAGCAACTGCACATCACCCAAGGTGCGGTGAGCCGACAGATCGCCGGGCTGGAGAGCCATTTGGGCTACGCCTTGTTCCAGCGCCAGGCGCGCGGTTTGGCTCTGACCGAAGAAGGCCGTGAGTGGTCGCTGCGCGCGCAGCAAGTGTTTGGCCTGATCGGTGACGCGGTGGAGCAGATCGGCAGCCGCCGCGCCACCTTGCAACTCAAGGCTTCTACCTGCGTGATGCGCTGGTTGCTGCCGCGCCTGATGCAGTGGCAAAAGGAACGGCCTGATGTGCCGGTGGAACTGACCACCACCGTGGCCTACACCGTGGACTTTCGCCGCGAGCAGTTTGATGCAGCGGTGATCTATGCACCCATCGCCGAGCAATCGGCCCAGGCCCGGCATTTGTTTGATGAACAACTCACGCCCGTCTGCGCGCCGGGTTTACTCGGCGGCTTGCACACACCGGCTGATCTGCAACAACAGGTGCTGCTGCACCCCGCGCGGGATGAGCGCGATTGGGCGTTGTGGCTCAAAGCGGCGAATACGCGGTTGAGCAACCTGGCCCAGGGGCACCATTTCGAGACGTTGGATCTGGCCATGACGGTGGCGTCCCAAGGTTCCGGGGTGGCGATTGGCGACAGTGCGTTGATAGGCGAGGATGTGAAAGCGGGGCGGTTGGCGACGCCGTTTGAATTAAGGGTGCCGACGGGGATGGGGTATTACTTGGTGTATCCGCCTGGGGCGGAGCCTTCGGTTGGGCTTGAAGCACTGATGGATTGGCTAGTGAGCCAAGCCCAACAGTCGTAATACCGAAGATTCAAATGTGGGCGCCGGACTTGTGTGGGAGCCGGGCTTGCCCGCGATGCAGGCACCTCGGTGTGTCAGTCACACCGCGGTGAAGCTATCGCAGGCAAGCCAGCTCCACACAAGCCAGCTGCCACAGTTTTGACCGTGTAAGGCTTAGTAACCCACGGTGAAACGCTGACGCGAGTGCTTCGGCGTTTCCACTTCGTCGATCAGTGCGATGGCAAAGTCAGCAAAACTGATCCAACTACGGCCTTCGGCACTCACCAGCAACTCATCCTGGCCCACACGGAATTGGCCGGTGCGCTCGGTCTCAACGAACTCCGCCGACGGCGACAGGAAAGTCCAATCCAGCTCTTTTTCCTGGCGCAGCGTGTCCAGGAACGCAGCACCGGCACTGGCTTCGGCCTTGTACTCCGCCGGGAACCCCGGGCTGTCGATCACGCGGCTGCCATCGGGCAGCAACAACGAACCTGCACCGCCCACCACCAGCAGGCGTTTCACCGAGGCTTTCTTCACCGGGCCGATCACGGCACTGGCCGGCAGCGTGGCGAAATGCGCCGCACTGATCACCACATCGTTGCCGCTGACGGCCTGTTGCAACGCTTCGGCATCCAGCGCATCGACTTGCTTGACGGTAACGCCTGGGCGCGCCGCCAGCGTGTCGGTATTACGTGCGATGGCCGTGACGGTATGCCCACGACGCAGCGCTTCTTCCAGCAGTTGGCTACCGGCACGACCGGTGGCACCAATAATTGCAATCTTGCTCATAACGCTCTCCAGTCAGTCAGGGTTAAAAAACCATTCACCACTTCATTTCGCCCTTGGCGACTTTGGCGCTCAGGTCCAGCGAGCTTTCGTCGGCGAGGTTGGGGTAGCGTTTTTTCATCGCTGCAATCAGGGCGGCGGAGTCCTTGGCTTTGGCGGTTTCGACGTCGAACGCCTTGATGTAGTCAGCGGTAAAGGCCACGGACTTCAGTGACGGGCTGCCCAGGAAATGGCCTGGAATCACGGTAGTCGGTTTCAGCTGTTGGATACGTTGCAGTGTTGCCAGCCAATCCTTGTGGGACTGTGCGCTTTGGGTGTCGGCCATCCACACGTGGATGTTTTCGGCGACTACCACACCGCCGACCACGGCCTTGATCGAGGGGATCCACACAAAGCTGCGATCCGGCTGCGGGCCGTCCAGGCCGATGATTTCCAGTGGTTGACCTTCGAGGGTCAGGCTGTGGCCTTCAAGCACGTGCGGCACGATGGTTTTTGCCGGTTTGTCGGCGCCCATTTTCGGGCCCCAGAATTCCAGCTTGCCGGCGACGGTGGCCTTGATATGGTCGACCACCGGTTGCGGTGCCAGCACCTTGGCGTCGGGGAACGCGGCGGTCAGGGTGTCGAGGCCGAAGTAGTAGTCCGGGTCGCCATGGCTGATGTAGATGGTGGTCAGGTGCTTGCCGCTGGCGCGAATTTTTTGCACCAACTGCTCGGCCTGGCCTTTGCCGAATTGTGCGTCGACCAGGATCGCGTCTTTTTCGCCGCTCACCAGTACCGAGCTGACCGGGAAGATCGCAGCTTCACCAGGGTTGTACACGTCGAGTTTCAGCGCTGCCGCCGAAGCTTGGGCGGCGAAGGCCAGGGCGGCGGTCGCGAGGGTCAGGCGTTTGAGGGTGGATAGCATCGGGGCAGCTCCAGTGATCGTTAAAGGATGCACAGAGCTTAGTTGCACTAAACGCCACAAAAAATGCGATGCTGAAACATAGTTTGTTTCTAAAAGCGTGCAAATCATGGATCGTCTTCAAGCAATGCGGGTGTTTGTCACGGTAGTCGACCTGGGGAGCCAGTCAGCCGCCGCTGATCAGTTGGACCTGTCGCGGCCAGTGGTTTCACGTTATCTGGCCGAGCTTGAGGATTGGGTGGGCGCTCGCCTGATGCACCGCACGACGCGCAAGCTCAGCCTTACCGCGGCGGGTGGCGAAATGCTGCCCCGTTGTCGGCAAATGCTCGAATTGTGCAACGACATGCAGTCGGCCGTCAGTGAGCCGGACGAATCGCCGCGTGGCCAACTGCGGCTAAGTGTCAGCAGCTCGTTCGGCCAGGCGCAGTTGGCGGATGCCGTGGTCGAGTTCGTCAAACGCTACCCGTTGGTCAGTATCGACATGCAGATGCTCGACCGTACGGTGAACCTGGTGGATGAGCGTATCGACCTGGCCATCCGCACCAGTTTTGAGCTGGACCCCAATCTGATCGCTCGCAAGTTGACGCTCTGCCGCTCGGTGATTTGCGCCTCACCGGCCTACTTGCGGGAGCATCCGCACCCGCAGCACGTGCACGACCTGGCGGAGCACAACTGCCTGACGCACTCCTACTTCGGCAAAAGTCTGTGGCACTTCACCGAAAATGCAGAGCCGGTGTCGGTGGCGGTGCAGGGCAATATCAGCGCTAACGAGGCGACCACCCTGTTACGGGTGACGCTGGCGGGCGCTGGGGTGGCGCGGCTCCCCAGCTATCAGGCGGGTGACTACATCCGCAGCGGCGAATTGATCCGTTTGCTGCCCGAGGCCGAGCCGCAACAGATGAATGTTTACGCGGTGTTTGCCTCGCGCAAACACATGCCGTCGGCGCTGCGCAGCCTGCTGGATTTCCTGGTGCAGCGGTTCCCGGAGGAGCCGGTTTGGGATATCGGCCTCTGAACCCGACATAAAGATGTTGAATGGCGCCCCATAATGGCAACTTGCCCTGAGTGACCTATGCTTTAAACAGCACCGAGTCGTTTCATTCAGAGGTGTGCCATGACTCTAAAAATCAGAAAGTACCTAATGATCTTCATCCTGTGCGCTGTGGCGACAGCGCTGTACGGCACGGCCGCCTACCGGGTTGAACAGACCCGCATGCAGCCGACCTTTGCGATTAGCTGCCATCAGGACCTGTGTGTTCCGCGTACCGGCAGTTTCAGCGCGCTCAGGTAGGCTGCTCAGCCTGATCGGTCCCACGCGCAGCAAAGGAATGCAGCAACGCACGCTCCGCGTTCGAATCAATCGGCTTTCAATTGCTCGCGAAACGCCTTGGGCGAAAACCCGACCCGTCGGCGAAACAGCCGAGAGAAGTTGGTGGGGTCGGAAAACCCCAACACCTCCGACATCTCATTGATGGTCATGCTGGTGTAGGTCAGCAGGCGCTTGGCCTCCAGCAACTGGCGGTCATGCATGATCTGCAGCGCAGGCTGCCCGCCCAATTCCCGACATGTGCCGTTCAGGTGTGAGACCGAGATGCCCAGTTTGTGGGCCAGGTCTTCAATTTTCGGGTGTTCGCGGTAATGCTGTTCAACCAGTTGGGTAAAACGCCGGAAATACTCGCGCCCACGTGGTGCTCGCGGGTGGCGGCGCTGGATGGCCTGGCGGCTGATCCATACCAGCAACACGCTGACCAAGGCGTGCATCATCATGTCACGCGCCGGTTGCTCATCGGCGTATTCGTCCTGCAGGCGGGCAAACAGGCTGTTGAGGTAGTCGCTGTCCTTGCCTGCCGCGTAACTGCCCAGGGTCTGCAAACCGTCCACCGTCGCGCCCAGTTGCGTCTGCATATAGCTGACCAGCGGCGCCGACAGCGTCACGACGTAACCTTCGACATCCTCGGCAAACCGAAACCCATGCACACACAAAGGCGGCAGCACCTGCAAGGTCGCTTCGCTGAGCGTAGTGCGCAGGCCTTCGATCTCCAATTGCGCCTGGCCTTTGTGCACGTACAACAACTGGCAGAGGTCCGCGTGCCGGTGGGGCTGGATTTCCCACTGGTACTCCCGGCTGCGCCGGGAAATGGTTTCACAGTGCAACAAATCAGGGGTCGGCCATTGCTGGCTTTCCCCGTAAAGCTTGAAGACCGGAATCGCGGTACTGGCAGTTTTGGTCATGGTTTCAATCCGATACTCAGGATAGTGGTGCGGTAATCGCCCCGATTGGCAAAAAGCGCAGGCTTTGTCTCAGTTTTCACCTTCTTATGGCGGCCACTCAAGTGAAAAATGATCAGCAACATGATGAATGACAACTCTTTCACCTGATCCGTTCGGGTGAAGCTTACGGGTTATAAAAATAATGAAAACGCTGAAAACCCAAGTCGCCATTATTGGCGCCGGTCCCTCAGGATTGCTGCTTGGCCAACTGCTGCACAATGCGGGTATCCAGACCCTGATTCTAGAGCGTCAGAGCGCCGATTACGTGCAAGGCCGCATCCGTGCCGGGGTGCTGGAACAAGGCATGGTCGACCTGCTGCGCGAGGCCGGCGTCAGCCGGCGTATGGATGCCGAAGGCCTGGTGCATGACGGTTTTGAGCTGGCGCTCAATGGCCAGCTCAGCCACATCGACCTCAAGGGTTTGACCGGCGGCCAGTCGGTGATGATCTACGGCCAGACCGAAGTCACCCGCGACTTGATGCAAGCGCGTGCAGCCGCCGGCGCCGTCACCCTGTACGAAGCATCCAACGTGCAGCCCCATGCCCTCAAAAGTGATCGACCCTGGCTGACCTTCGAACATCAGGGTGAGGCCTTTCGCCTGGAGTGCGACTACATCGCCGGTTGCGATGGTTTCCACGGCGTTGCGCGTCAGGCGATTCCGGCTGAGTCGCTGCAAGTGTTCGAGCGCGTCTACCCCTTCGGCTGGCTGGGCATTCTTGCCGACACGCCGCCGGTGCACGCGGAGCTGGTCTACGCCAAGCACCCACGCGGCTTTGCCCTGTGCAGCATGCGTTCGCCGACCCGTAGCCGTTATTACCTGCAAGTGCCGGCTGAAGAGCCGCTGGATGAATGGTCGGATGAACGGTTTTGGGATGAGCTGAAAACTCGCCTGCCGAGCCAACTGGCCGAACAACTGGTCACCGGGCCTTCCATCGAGAAAAGCATCGCGCCGCTGCGCAGCTTTGTGGTGGAGCCGATGCAATACGGGCGCCTGTTCCTGCTTGGGGATGCCGCGCATATCGTGCCGCCCACCGGCGCCAAGGGCTTGAACCTGGCCGCCAGCGATGTGAGCACGCTGTTTCGCATCCTGCTCAAGGTGTATCGCGAGGGGCGCGTGGACTTGTTGGAAAAGTACTCGGCAATCTGCCTGCGTCGGGTGTGGAAGGCCGAGCGGTTCTCCTGGTGGATGACCTCGATGCTGCACCAGTTTCCCGAGGCGGACGGCTTCAGCCAGCGCATTGCCGACAGCGAGCTGGCATATTTCATCCACTCGCAGGCGGGTCGCAAAACCATTGCAGAAAATTACGTCGGGCTTCCTTACGAAGCTATCGAGTAGCCTGCTATCGTATCGAGCATTCCCGCAGGCCCTTCCTTTCCTGCGGGCCTTGCTCGAAGGTTCTGCCGTGACCCGCCTCAATCAGCCCACCCAACCCGTCCCCGCCGTGCGCAGTGTGCTGGCCGCCTTGATGATGGCGATCTTCCTTGGCGCCCTGGACCAGACCATTGTCGCCGTGTCCATGCCGGCCATCTCCGCGCAGTTCCACGACGTCAACCTGCTGGCCTGGGTGATCTCTGGCTACATGGTGGCGATGACGGTGGCGGTGCCGATCTACGGCAAGCTCGGCGACCTGTATGGGCGCCGCCCGATGATGCTGATCGGCATGGGCGTGTTCACCCTGGCCTCGCTGTTTTGCGCCATGGCCCAAAGCATGGAGCAACTGGTGCTGGCGCGGATTCTCCAGGGCATCGGTGCCGGTGGGATGATCTCGGTAAGCCAGGCGATCATCGGCGACATCATTCCACCGCGTGAACGCGGGCGGTATCAGGGCTACTTCAGCAGCATGTACGCGGTGGCCAGCGTGGCCGGGCCGGTGCTCGGCGGTTACATGACCGAGTACCTGTCCTGGCGCTGGGTGTTTTTGATCAACCTGCCGCTGGGCGCCGGCGCCTGGTACGTGGCCCATCGCACGCTGGTGGGGCTGCCGGTGCCGCAGCGCAAGCCGATCATCGATTATCTCGGCACCGTGCTGATGATCGTCGGCCTGACCGCCTTGTTGCTGGGCATTACTGAAATCGGCCAGGGCCATCATTGGCGTGACCCGCAAGTGTTGGGGCTGCTGGTCTGTGCGCTGGTGGCGCTCACGGTGTTTGTCTGGCATGAACGCCGTGCGCGCGAACCCTTGCTGCCGATGCACCTGTTCGCCAACCGCAGCGCGGTGCTGTGCTGGTGCACGATTTTCTTCACCAGCTTCCAGGCGATCTCCCTGACCGTACTGATGCCGCTGCGGTATCAGACGGTGACAGGCTCAGGCGCCGACAGTGCCGCGCTGCACTTGCTGCCGCTGGCGATGGGCTTGCCGATGGGCGCCTATTTTGCCGGGCGCATGACCTCGGTGACCGGGCGTTATAAGCCGATGATCTTGACGGGCGCGTTGTTGAGCCCGTTTGCGATTCTGGGCATGGCCTACAGTGCGCCGCAGGCGGTGTGGCTGACGGCGGTGTTCATGTTGTTGTGCGGGATTGCGGCGGGGATGCAGTTTCCTACGTCCCTGGTGGGGACGCAGAATTCGGTCGAGCAGCGGGATATCGGCGTTGCGACCAGCACCACCAACCTGTTTCGCTCGTTAGGCGGGGCGGTGGGCGTGGCGTGCATGTCGGCCTTGTTGCTGGCGTTGTTGCAGGATTCCAGCTTTGCGCACTTGGCCAGCGGTGCGCTGGTGGCCGAAGGCAGTTCCGGGAATGTCTTGCTGGACGGCTTGAACGCCGCGCCAGGGCCTGCGCAGGATGCATTGCGCGGGGAGTTGGCGGTGACGTTTCGGCATTTGTTGATGGTGAGTGCGGCGGTGTCGTTGCTGGGGTTGGCGGCGGCGCTTGCGATGCCTAACCGCGTGCTGCGCGGGCGTGAAGACAACGCTAAGTAATTGACACAATGATGAGCGAACTGTGGGAGCTGGCTTGCCTGCGATGGGTATAGGTATCTACGCAACTTTTTGTGTTGCTTTTAGCCTGCGATGGTTTAGTTAGATTGAGTACATATCCGTTGCTGCGGTAACGGCTTCGTAGGGTTCCGCTCTTACAGCGGCTCACTTTTGAAAGACCCAAAAGTAAGCAAAAGGTCTTTGCCCCACCACTCGGTGCCTCGCCTGGCTCGGCATGCCCTCACTCCGGCTTGAATCCGTGGGCCGCCGCCATGGGCCATCCTTGGCCCATCGCGGCTAACCCGGCGTCCTGCCGGGTTACCCACGGATTCAAGCCTGCGTTCGGCCATCGTGGTTAACGGGGCGCCTCAGATCAAGATCAAGATCAAGATCAAGATCAAGATCAAAAGCAAGAGCAAAGAGCAAGAGCAAGAGCAAGAGCAAGAGCAAGAGCAAGAGCACGGCGGCCTAGTAGCCGACCTGAGTGGTTGAAACAAAAGCAAGGCAGAAGCAGAGCACCACCCTATCTAGCTGATGTAATGAGATCCCAATGTGGGAGCGGGCTTGCTCGCGAATGCGGTGGGTCAGTTACACATGAGCTGACTGACCCACCGCATTCGCGAGCAAGCCCGCTCCCACAATTTTGACCGAGTTTAGCTGCCAGCACCGCAGTGCTCTGCTTTTCTGTGGGAGCTGGCTTGCCTGGGATGGCATCAACTCGGTGTACTTGATAGACCGAGGTGTCTGCATCGCAGGCAAGCCAGCTCCCACATTTGATTGAGTTTCAGCTTCCACTATCAGGTCGGCTGCCAGGCCGCCTCGGTTTTGCTTTTGATCTAACCACTCAGGTCGGCTACTAGGCCGCCGTGCTCTTTGCTTTTGATCTTGATCTGCTTTTGATCTTAGGCGCCCCGTTAAACCACGCTGGCCGAACGCAGGCTTTGAGCGTGGGTAAACCGGCAGGACGCCGGTTTAGCCGCGATGGGCCAAGGATGGCCCATGGCGGCGGCCCACGGTCCAAAGCCGGAGTGAGCAACCGTGTCGAAATTCAAGCCATTTCAGCGAAATGCTTTTGATCGCGCACCATCGCATTCAAGATCGTCAGCAGCTTTCTCATGCATGCAACCAGCGCTACTTTCTTCGTCTTTCCTGCAGCAAGCAGATGGTTGTAGAACCTCTCGATCACCGGGTTATGGCTCTTCGAGGACAAGACGGCCATGTAAAAGCACACTTCGAACCTCAGCTCGACCACCCCATATCCGTCTACGCCCTTTGTAGAGGCCGCTATCGCAGTTAAAGGCGCCACACCAACCAAGGCAGCCACTTGTTTGCGATTAACCTTGCCCAGCTCCGGAACCATCGCCAGCAGCGAAAGTGCGAGCACGTTGCCAACACCAGCGACCTCGCGTAGCAAATCATAATTGGCCTTCCAGACCGGGGAAGCCTTGATGGCTTCGTGCAAGTCATCGTCTGTGCTTTTAAGCCGCTTTTGAAGCCAGGTGATATGTGCCTTGATGTCTCTTCGAAGTGCCTTGAATACCGCCTGCTTCAGCCGAGACTCCTCCGCCACGATCATGTCGATGAGTTGGCGGCGTCGAGTGAGTAGATCTGCCAGCTCACGAGTGTTCATCTGGCATCTCTCGAATCTCGGGTTTGACCGCCTGGGCAAACTCCGCAATCACCTGGGCATCCAGAGCATCGGTTTTAGCCAACCGACCGGTAGCTTTGGCGAAATCACGCACCTGGCGGGGTTGACGACAACGACTGGCAGTCCCGCAGCGCAAAGCTCCGCAGCCGCAAGCCGCTCATACCCCCAGTTGCTTCCAACACCACCAAAACCGGCTCCTGAGCCTTGAGATGTTTAGCTAAACGCTGGATACCTTCTTGAGTATTGAAAAACTGTTCGACTTGGCCAGTGGTGCTGACAAATGAGTCGAGCTTGTTTTGGAAACATCAATTCCGACAAACGCAGAGTCATGGTCCATGGTGTTTTCCTCACGTCCAACCTTGCAGAATCGGGCTTCGCGCCCTGGCAACCGTTCGGACTAGTTTAGGAAGGAATCTGCTTCGACCCACGCTCACTCACGATCTCGAAATCCGAGGGCATAACGGTCTGAAGCAGATGAAAATCATCTTACAAGGGCACACCGAAGCGTGAGCGAGGTGCCGAGTGGTGGGGCAAGAGCCCTTTTGGTTACTTTTGGGGCTCTTTTCCAAAAGTGACCCGCTGTAAGAGCGGAACCAATAGCAGCCGTTACCGCAGCAACGGATATGTACCCAGCGCCCCCGCGACCACAAAAGAATTCAACCCATAAAAAGATGCGTAGATACCTGTGCTGCGATAGCGGTGAAACTGATACACCGCTATCGCAGGCAAGCCAGTTCCCACAGTGGATTGCATTTCAATTCTGCTCAGGGGCTGTAGTACCCGACCGCCACCATAAAATGCCCGGCCTTGCGCAAGTACGCGTGCTTGTTCTCAACCTTACCTGTCACCGGGTTTTTCCAGCGGTACTTGTACTCACCCTGATCCTGCTCGGCCATTATCTTGAGGATCGGCTCGCCCACCGGCTTGCCATCCGGGTCCTTGATCTTGGCGAAGTCGGTGTTAACCAGGCGCAGGTTGGTGCCATACGCCACATAGCGCCCGGTATTCAGGTCCACCACAAACACATACAAATCATCTTGCAGAAACCCGCCCTGCAACGCGTTGATCGCCTTGAGCGTGCCGGCTTCATCCTTCATCAGCGCGTTCACCGCCTTGTTGCGCAGCCCACGCGCCTGTTCCGGTGTGGCTCGAGGCAGGTAATAACCGACTGCCAAAATCCGTTCGCTCACGCGCTGATAAAACACATGCTTGTGCTCAACCTTGCCGTCATTCCAGTTCTGCCAGCGGTAGTCGGCCTGCTGGATGCCCTGGCCCTCGGGTACGGCCAGCGCTTGCTTGAACGAGGCTTGCAAGTCCGGCCCGAGCTGCTCGGATACGTCGCGGCCGATCAGCGCGGAGGAGGGCCCGCCGCTGGCAAGCAGCACGCCCTAGGTATCAACCACAAACACATAGCGGTCGTGGTCGATGAAGTCACCTTGGCGACTGAAGGCGGCGAACGCTTTGTCGCCGTTGCTCTGGTAATAGGCCAAAGCCTTTTCCAGTAGGGCCTTGGCAGCCTGTGCGTCCTTATCCTGAGTGGCCGCGTGCACCTGACTGAAACACAACAGCAGCAGCCAGGTGAGTCGGAGCAGTCCTTTCATTACCCATCCCTCAATATTGTAGGTTTGGCAACAGCGTAGACGGTTCTGGCTCAGGGCGCCGCGAGCCACTGATTGACGATGCCGCTGTACACGCCGGTGGCGACGCTCAAGTGCAACCACTGGTCGACGTAGCTTTTCCACGCCACATCATCGCGGGGCAGCAGAAAGGCTTTTTCGCTGTACTGCATCTGCTGTTCAGGGTTGACGGCACACAGCCCAGGCTTAAGCTTTTGCTGGAAGCGCGCTTCGCTGGCGTCGGTGATCATCACGTCGGCTTTGCCCGCCAACAATTCGTCGAAAATCGTCACGTTGTCGTGCAGGCGAATCTGCGCCTGGCCCAGATGAGCGCGGGCAAAGACTTCGTTGGTGCCGCCCGCCGGTTCGATCACCCGCACCTGCGGCTGGTTGATCTGCTCGACGGTCTGGTAGCGCTGTACATCAGCGCAGCGCACCAGCGGAATCTTGCCATCCACGCCCAGGGCCTGGCTGAAGAAGGCTTTTTTCTGGCGTTCCAGCGACACCGAAATACCGCCCACGGCGATGTCGCAGCGTTGGGCCAGGAAGTCCGGCATCAGGGTTTTCCAGGTGGTCGGCACCCAGGTGATTTTCGCATTCAAGCTTTTGGCCAGTGACTCAGCCATGGCAATGTCGATGCCTTCATAACGGCCATCGGCGCGCAGTGACGTGTAGGGCTTGTAGTCGCCGGTGGTGCAGACGGTGAGCGTGCCGCGCTGCAGCACTTCATCCAGGCGCGATGGCGCGGTGTCGGCCAGGGCGGTGGTTGCGATACTCGCCAGTACACACAGGGCTAGGGGCGCTTTCATGTGGTCGAGTCCTTAGGGCATGATCGGGGGCGGTCATTATTTCCAGCAGCGCGCTCAGGTAGCAAGGGTCGCGCAATGTTTAGCCAGTTTGCAACCAAACTCCATCAACCCTGAATTTAACCACCTATCCAGGCGTGTGAGGCTGCCGGGCATCTACCTCATTGTGAATCCTGCATGGACGGTTCCCCCGACACTCACCCCGCGACGCTGCCTGGCGCATTAGTGCCGAGCTGTCCGACGGTTGTCGAGGCACTCCCCTCCGAGCTGGCCTTCTGGGCCTTGTTCCACTGCCGACACGCGCGCCCACCCGATACTGCTCTCCTACGTTGATCTGCCCCATGGATGACGCGCACCTGTGCGCATCTGCCCGGCGGTGCCTGTGCGCCCGCCTGCCGCAAACGTATGAGAATTCCAATGAGTGTTTTTGCCAGCCTGCACGAAGCCCAATCTTTCCTTGAGCAGAACCCGGACGTTGAGATGTTCGAGCTGTTTATCCTCGACAACAACGGCGTGCCACGCGGCAAGTTGCTGCACCGCGATGAGTTGTTGGCGGTGTACGAAAGTGGCCGGCCGTTACCCAGCACCATCCTTGGCCTGACGATTAACGGCGATGACGTGGAAAACTCCGGGCTGGTGTGGGACGTCGGCGATATCGACTGCCGCGCCTACCCGATCAGCGGCAGTTTGCAGCGCATGCCGTGGCGCCTGATCCCGACGGCGGCGGTGCAAGTCAGCATGCACCCCACCGAAGGCCTGCCCGCCACCGTGGCCGACCCCAGGCATTTGCTCGCCAAGGTGATCGACGGCTTAAAGGCCGACGGTTATTACCCGGTGATGGCGGCAGAGCTGGAGTTTTACCTGCTCGACCAGAAGCCCGACAGCAACGGCCGACCGCAACCGGCACGGGATGTGGACGGTAATCGCCCGCGCTCGACCCAGGTGTATGGCCTGCGCGAACTGGAGCAGATCGAGCCGTTCCTTGCCGACCTTTATAGCGCCTGCAAACTGCAAGGCATCCCGGCGCGCACGGCGATTTCCGAATACGCGCCGGGCCAGGTTGAAATCACCCTGGAACATCGCTTTGATGCGCTGCAAGCCATGGACGAAGCGGTGCGCTATAAACGGCTGGTCAAGGGCGTGGCGCATAAACACGGGATGACTGCGTGTTTCATGGCCAAGCCCTTTGATGACTTGGCGGGCACGGGCATGCACATGCACGTGAGCCTGGCGGACGTCCACGGCAATAACCTGTTCGCCAGCGAGTCTGCCGATGGCACGCCGCTATTGCGTCAGGCGGTGGGCGGTATGCTCAGCACGTTGCTCGATTCGTTGCTGATGTTCTGTCCTAACGCCAATTCCTACCGTCGCTTTCAGGCCAACAGCTATGCGCCGCTGGCCGCCACTTGGGGGGTGGATAACCGCACGGTCAGCTTGCGCGTGCCCGGCGGGCCGGCCAATTCCCGGCACATTGAGCACCGTATCTGTGGTGCCGACGCTAACCCTTACCTGGCGGCCGCTGCGATTCTGGCTGGCATCCACCGGGGTATCCGCGAACAGCGTGACCCTGGTGCTCCGGTGGAGGGCAACGGGTATGCCCAGGCCAAGGAATTGCTGCCGACTGACTGGCTCACCACTTTGCGTACTCTGGAAGGTTCGAGCTGGGCGCGGGATGCGTTTGGCGGTGAGTTTCTCGGGGTGTACCTGGCGGTGAAACGCGCTGAATATCGCCAGTTTATGGGGGAGGTGGGGGAGCAGGATTGGCGGTGGTATTTGCATCAGGCGTGAGTCTGTGTGGGGGCGCTGGGGGCTTATCCGTTGCTGCAGCAACGGATAGGTACTCAGCGCACCGCCAAACGCGTGCAATCTCAAGTCATTCACGGCTTCGACCTTTTTTTCACGTTGCAGTCGTTAAGCTGCGAATCAAGGTCGTTCACTACCGTTCCACACACATGAGCCCGTGATGTCGTCACCTACTCCATCCTCTATCGAGACTGAATTCGCCGAGCGCTGTGACCGTGAGCATGCCAGGGTCTGCGGCGACACACGCCCGCCAGCGCTGCTCAAGCGCCTAGCGGCCTGGCGCGATGATCGGTTGGTGCGCCAGGCATTGAAGGTGGCCGGCGAGCCGGGGCTGATCCTCGACCTGGCCTGTGGCTCTGGCCGGTTCTGGCCGGTGTTGGCCGAACACATCAACCGGGTGATCCTGGCCTCGGACAACTCCCAGGCCATGCTCGACCACGCGTACACCCACCATCCGGCGTCATTGCTCAAGCGCGTCAAAACATTCCAGGGCTCGGCGTTTTCCATCGGCCTGTCGGCGAATGCGGTTGACTGCATTTTCTGCCTGGAATTGTTTCGCCATGTACCCAACAGTGACGGGCGTTTGGCGCTGCTGCGCGAGTTCCACCGGGTCAGCCGCGACACGGTGATCGTTTCCGTGAATGCGCATACGCCTGTCGAGGGCGAGTTCCGCCAAGCGGGTTTCAACATACTCAACCATCAGGAATTCCTGCCGGGCTCCAAGCTGTGGCGGGTCTACGTCCTGCGTAAGAGAGGCTAACTCCTGCCTGTCCGACTATTCTTCATCTCTTGTCGGAGTTTTCATGATGGTGTGTGCACTGCGGATGCTCGCAAGGGGCTTTCGCGATATATACTGCGCGCCATTCTTCAAGGGAGAGCCGTGTGGCCATCGATATTCACTGGATCTGCGACAACGATAGCCTCGGCCAGCATTGCGCCGAATGGCAGCAGTTGCCATTCGTCGCCCTCGACACCGAATTCATGCGGGTCGACACCTTTTACCCCATTGCCGGGCTGATCCAGATCGGTGATGGCGTGCGCGCTTACCTGATCGATCCCCTGACCATCGACAACTGGCAGCCCTTGGCCGCCTTGCTGGAAAACCCAGCGGTGATCAAGGTGGTGCACGCTTGCAGCGAAGACCTGGAAGTGTTGCTGCGCCTGACCGGCAGCCTGCCGGTGCCGTTGTTCGACACTCAATTGGCGGCGGCTTACTTGAACCTCGGTTTCTCCATGGGCTACTCGCGCCTGGTGCAAGCCGTGCTGGATATCGAGTTGCCCAAGGGTGAGACCCGCTCGGACTGGCTGCAGCGGCCATTGTCCGAGACCCAAGTGAGCTACGCCGCCGAAGACGCGGTGCACTTGGCCGAGGTCTACATCCGCCTGCGCCCGAAGCTGTCAGACGACAAATACGCTTGGGTGCTGGAAGACGGCGCCGAACTGGTGGCCAACCTGCGCCGCGAGGTGGACCCGTACGAGGTGTACCGCGACGCCAAGTTGGCGTGGAAACTGTCCCGCGCCCAGCTCGCCGTGCTGCGTGAGCTGTGCGCCTGGCGCGAGCAGCAAGCCCGCGCCCGTGACCTGCCGCGCAACCGTATCATTCGTGAACACTCGTTGTGGCCCCTGGCCAAATCCCAGCCGGATAACCTCGCCGCGCTGGGCAAAATCGAAGACATGCACCCGCGCACCGTGCGTCAGGATGGCCAGTTTCTGCTGGACCTGATCAAACGTGCCGGCAGCGTGTCCATGGACCAATGGCCACCCGCCGTGGCTGAACCGCTGCCGGTGGACGCCGCCACGCTGATCAAGCAACTGCGTACCTTGGGCCAGGCCGAAGCCGAACGCCTGGACATGGCGCCGGAGCTGATGCTGCGCAAGAAAACCCTCGAAGCCCTGGTTAAAAGCGGCTACCCCGATGGGCCTTATAAATTGCCAGACTCGCTGCGTGGCTGGCGCCGCGAGTTGATGGGCCAAGCGCTGCTCGACAGCCTGGCCACTGCCGGAGAACAGCCTTGAAACGTATTTGCTCCATCTACCGCAGCTTGAAAAAAGACGGGATGTACCTCTACGTGCTGAAAAGCGATGCGCTGGAGCGTGTGCCGGAACCGTTGATGGAAGCCTTCGGCAAGGCCCATCTCGCGTTCGAGATGATCCTGACGCCAGAGCGCAAGCTGTCCCGTGAGGACATCACCGTGGTCCTGGAAAACCTCGACAAGCAGGGCTACCACCTGCAAATGCCACCGGCCGAGGACGAGTACATCGAGCACTTGCCCGAAGAGCTGTTGCGCCGCAACGACCCGATGTGATCGGACAGTGCCCTGCCCAGGGCACATTCTTCAATGCAAACGTATAAGTGGGTGGTGGCCGTAAGGATGCGGGCGGCCGTCTGCAGTGTTTTTGAAAGGTTTGAACCATGCGTGTTCTGATTGCTGAACAGGATTACCCGCTCTACGCTCAATTGCTCAGTGAAGCGGCACCGGACGTCGAGGTGCTGACCAGCGGCGATTCAGCCGAATTGTCGCGCCTGGCCGCCGATTGCCCGGTATGGCTGGGCCAGCCGGATCTGCTCGCCACCTTGTTGCGCCAGGGGCACCAGCCTCAGTGGCTGCAATCGACCTGGGCCGGTGTCACGCCGCTGCTCGCCGATGGCTTGCCCCGCGACTATCGCCTGACCCGCGCAGTCGGCATTTTTGGCCAGGTCATGGCTGAATTCGTCCTCACCTACATGCTCGGCCACGAGCGCGAAGTGCTCGCGCGCCTGGTCAGCCAGGTCGAGCGCAAATGGGACAACCGCATGGGCCAGAGCCTGGCGGGGCGCAAGGCGCTGATCGTCGGCACCGGCGATATCGGCCAAAGCGTTGCCGACTTTCTGCTGCCGTTTGGCGTCAAGCTTTACGGCATCGCCAGCTCCGCGCGTGAGCAGGCGCCGTTTATCGAAGTGGCCGGGCTGGATCAGCTGGGCCGCCTGGTAGGCGAGGTGGATTATGTGATCAACCTGCTGCCGAACACGGCCAACACCCATGACCTGTACGACGCGGCGCTGTTCAAGCAATTCAAGTCGACCGGGTTGTTTATCAACGTTGGGCGTGGCGTGGCCGTGGTCGATGCGGATCTGGTCGAGGCGTTGAAAGAAGGGCATTTGGCTGGCGCTGTAATCGATGTGTGCCGCCAGGAACCCCTGCCGCAACGTCATCCGTTCTGGACCGCCTGGGGTCTGTTGTTGACCGGGCACAGTTCCGCGCCGACCTCGCCGAGCATGATGGTGGAGTTGTTTGTGCAGAACCTGCGGGCTTATCAGGCCAAGGAAGCATTGCGCGGCGAAGTGGATTTCGAGCGCGGTTATTAATGTGGGGGCGGGCTTGCCCGCGATGACGGTGTACCAGCCTGCCATGCAGTGACTGGCCCACTGCTATCGCAGGCAAGCCCGCTCCCACAGGGATTTCAGTAAGGCTTACAGGCTGAAGTCACCTTCCGACACCAGCTCGCTCAGCGGCTTGCGCGGGCTTGGCGCTTCACGCCCTTGCAGGTACTCCGGCAAGCTCGACTTGTCCCCCAGCTTGCCCACAGCCACCGCCGCGTGCAGTGCATAACCGGCTGGAATCTTCAGCTCTTTGCGGGTCAGTTCCTGATCGAAACCGGCCATGCCGTGAGTATGCCAGCCGCTGAGGCTGGCTTGCAGCGCCAGGTGGCCCCAGGCCGAACCGGTGTCGAAGGTGTGCCACAGCGCCGGGGTTTCTTCGGTGGCGCCGGGGGCGGTGAAGTCGGTTTTCGAGGCGATGATCACCAGGGCCGAGGCGTGTTGCGCCCAGCCGCGGTTGAATTCATTGAGCAAACCCAGGAAACGCTCCCAGTCCGGCGTGTCACGGCGCGCGTAGAGAAAACGCCATGGCTGCGAGTTGTAAGCCGACGGCGCCCAGCGCGCGGCTTCGAAAAAGCTCAGCAGGGTGTCCTGCGGGATGCTCTCGCCGGTAAAGGCGCGGGGCGACCAGCGTTCGGTGAACTGGGTGTGGATCGGGTAATCGGCAACGCGTGTCATGGGCTGTTCCTGATCGTCAATTCGGCGCTCAAAGCTACTGCGCGGCCACTAGACTGACAAGTGTTGTTACACCGCCAGTCGTAAGCGCTTGGCCCCAGAGGCCGTGGGCACTAGACTGGCGGCCTTTTCACCTACCGATACTGATGTAGAGCCATGGCCGCCAAAGTCGAACCTTTCTGGATACGCAAAACCCTTGATCAGCTCGACCAGGAGGAATGGGAGTCGTTGTGCGACGGCTGTGGCCTGTGCTGCCTGCAAAAGCTTGAGGATGAAGACGACAACAGCGTCTATTACACGCGCATCGCCTGCAAACTGCTGGACCTGAAAACCTGCCAGTGCACCGACTACCCCAACCGCCGCGCCTCGGTGCCCGACTGTATTCAGCTCACCCCGGGCCAGGCCGACCAGTTCAAGTGGCTGCCGCCAACCTGCGGCTACCGCCTGGTCAGCGAGCGCAAGGACCTGCCACTGTGGCACCACTTGGTCTGTGGCGACCGCGATGCCGTGCACCACGAACGCATTTCCCAGTCCGGCCGTATGCTCGCCGAAGGCAGCGTGCCTGAAGATGACTGGGAGGATTACCTGATCTTTCGCGCGGGCTGAAAAAAAGGAGTGTGTATGACGGTGGTAACCAAGCTGGCGGCCTCTTTCGTGTTGCTGGCGCTGAGCCTGCCTGCGTGGTGCGCGAAGAAAGTCGACCTGGACTACCACGTCAAACTGCTGCCCCAGAGTGATCAGGCCGAGGTGCGTGTGAGCCTGTCCCAAGGCTCGGCGGTGCGCAGCCTGGACTTCGACCTGGGCCGCGATGGCGACTACAGCGACTTCAAGGCCGATGGCCAATGGAAAGTCACCGGTCACCGTGGGCTGTGGCAGCCCAGCGCCGACAAGGCCAGCCTGACCTACCGAGTGCGCCTCACCCACGCGCGCAAGCCAGGCCTGTATGAAGCGCGGATGACGCCGAGCTGGGCGCTGTTTCGGGGGGAAGACCTGGTGCCGGCTGCACGGCTCGACCAGCAGGACGGCATTGAGCTGGTGTCGCGCCTGATGTTCGAGCTGCCGTCAGGCTGGAAAAGCGTCGAAACCGCCTGGCCGCGTATCGGCAAGAACAAATTCCGTATCGACAATGTTTCCCGCTTGCTCGACCGGCCCACCGGCTGGATGCTCGCCGGCACCCTCGGCAGCCGCCGCGTGCGCCTGGGCGAAACCGAAGTCACCGTGGCTTCGCCCAAGGGCCAGGCCATGCGTCGCATGGATGTGCTGACATTGCTGACGTTCGTTTGGCCGCAGGTTGAGGCGGCGTTCCCGCGTCACCCGGCCAAGCTGCTGGTGGTGGGCGCCAGCGACCCAATGCGCCGTGGCGTGTTCTCGGCGCGCGACTCGATCTACCTCAACAGCCGCACGCCGTTGGTCAGCGAAAATGGCAGCAGTGCATTGATCCGTGAGGTGGTGCAAGCCATCGGCCGTTTCAACGACCACGACACCAGTGATTGGATCAGCGAAGGGCTTGGCGAGTACTACGCCATTGAACTGCTACGCCGCGCGGGCGGGATCACCGATGAGCGCTACGCGGCGATCCAGGCGCGGTTGGCCAAGGAAGGCGCGCAGGTTAGCACTCTGCGTGGCGAACACATCAGTGGTGCGACGGTGGCGCGGGCGGTTGTGGTGTTGCAGGAGCTGGACCGCGAGATCCGTGTGAAGACCCACAACAAGCGCTCGCTGGATGACCTCGCGCAGGCGGTGATGCGGGCGAACAGCATCACCACGGCGGAGTTTGTGCAATTGGCCGAAAGCGTGATCGGCGAGTCGTCGGTGGTGTTGGATACCAAGCTGCTGCGCTGATTTCCATCCATGCGCAAATTAAAAATGGGGGAGGGCTTGTGTGGGAGCTGGCTTGCCTGCGATAGCCATGGGTATCTATGCAACTTTTTGTGTAGCTTTTAGCCTGTGATGGTTTAGGTAGATTGAGTACATATCCGTTGCTGCGGTAACGGCTGCTTAGGGTTCCGCCCTTACGGCGGGTCACTTTGAAAAAGAGCCCCAAAAGTAACCAAAGGGCTCTTGCCCCACCACTCGGTGCCTCGCCTAGGCTCGGCATGCCCTCACTCCGGCTTGAATCCGTGGGCCGCCGCGATGGGCCATCCTTGGCCCAGCGCGGCTAACCCGGCGTCCTGCCGGGTTACCCACGGATTCAAGCCTGCGTTCGGCCATCGTGGTTAACGGGGCGCCTCAGATCAAGATCAAGATCAAAAGTAAGAGCACGGCGGCCTGGTAGCCGACCTGAGTGGTTGAAGCAAAAGCAGGGCAAAGGCACAGCAGCACACTCTCCGTCTGATGTACCGAGATCCCAATGTGGGGGCGGGCTTGCTCGCGAAGGCGGTGGGTCAGTCAGCTCATATATAACTGACCCACCGCCTTCGCGAGCAAGCCCGCTCCCACAGTTTTGACCGAGTTCGGCAGCCAGCACCGCAGTGCTCTGCTTTTCTGTGGGAGCTGGCTTGCCTGCGATGCAAGCACCTCGGTGTGTCAGGCATAACCAGCCGATGCCATCGCAGGCAAGCCAGCTCCCACATTAGATTGAGTTCAGTTTCAGAGATCAGGTCGGCTGTCAGGCCGCCTCGGTTTTGCTTTTGATTTAACCACTCAGGTCGGCTACTAGGCCGCCGTGCTCTTGCTTTTGATCTTGATCTGAGGCGCCCCGTTAAACCACGCTGGCCGAACGCAGGCTTTGAGCGTGGGTAAACCGGCAGGACGCCGGTTTAGCCGCGATGGGCCAAGGATGGCCCATGGCGGCGGCCCACGCCCAAAGCCGGAGTGAGGGCACACCGAGCCTAGGCGAGGTGCCGAGTGGTGGGGCAAGAGCCCTTTGGTTACTTTGGGGCTCTTTTCCAAAGTGACCCGCTGTAAGAGCGGAACCAATATCGGCCATCACCCAAATAACGGATATGTACCCAGCGCCGCCGCGACAACCAAAGAACTCAACCCATAAAAAGATGGGTAGATACCTATGCTGCGATAGCATCACCGCGGTGTAACTGATACACCTCGGTGCCTGCATCGCGGGCAAGCCCGGCTCCCACACAAGCCCTCCCACATTTGGATCTCCAATATTTTGGAGAGTGGGTTCAGCCTGATTATTTGGTGGCTTTCTCGGCCGCCACTTCGGCCTTGGTCTTCAGGTTTTTCAGCTCTTCCCCAGCGCGCTCGATCTTCGTGCGCACGCTGTTCATTTCCTGGCGGCCCTGTTCCAGCTTGTCTTTGAGCGAACTGTGCCCGGTGACCCCGCGCACCAGCGCCACACCGCCAATCGCCACCTGGATCAGCCCGAAGATCCCGCCACGGCGCAGGCCTTTGCCGACCATCATCACGCCGCCGGCCACCGAGCCGATGCGCTCCCAGCCGTGCACGTTTTGGCTGGGTTGGGTTTCAAATGGCGCGTGTTCGATGATAGGTCGCAGGTTTTTGCTGTCGCTCATGGTCTGTCTCCAACAAGGGCAAGTGATAAGTAGCTGACTGTTTGCGGGCGCCGGATGTTCCCGAAAAATCAGTACTTGGGGCCCGAGCGGGTGTTATTGCCCTTGGCCAGGCGGTCGTAGAGCACCACGTTGACGGTGGCAGCGAGGTTCATGCAGCCGGTGGTCGGGATGTACACCACGTCTTCGCACCAGTCGCGGATCTCTTTGTCCAGCGAGCCGTCTTCGGGGCCGAAGATATACAGCGCACGGTCGGGGTGGGTGTATTCGGGCAACGGGCGGGCGCCTTCGACCAACTCCACGGCGACGGGGATGCAGCCTAACGGCAGAATCTTTTTCAGGTCATCGATGCCGATCAGCGGAATGTCGTGGTGGACCTTCTTGGTGTCGGTGATGAAGTCCCGGGCGCGCTCGTAACGCACGCCGGTGTAGAACACCGAGGCCACGCCGTAGCAGCCGGCGGCACGCATCACCGAACCGACGTTTTCGGGGGATTTGGGGTTGTACAAACCGATGCAGCTGTAGCGTTTATTGCCCACGGGGAAGGGTGCCTTGGAGAAAAACGGCGATTATACGGCCTTGGCGTGATGGAGTGCTTGGGCCATCGCCGTCGCGGGCAAGCCCGCTCCCACATTTTGGCGGTGTGAATACAGTCAAATGTGGGCGCTGGCTTGCTTGCGATGGGGCCCTGACAGGCAAAGAAGAACCTCAGTCGTCCTTCTTCATCAACCCCGCCAACGCCGCAAACGGGTTGTGCGTGGCCTTGGCAATCGTCGGGCTGCTGGTGGAGCCTTCGCCGAAGTACTGCTGGTCGGTGTAGCGCGAGTGTTCGTTGTCATGGCAGTACAGGCACAGCAACTCCCAGTTGGAACCGTCCTGGGGGTTGTCATCATGATTGTGGTTGCGATGGTGTACGGTCAGCTCGCTCAGGCGCTTGCCGGCGAATTCACGGGCGCAGCGGCCGCACACGTGCGGGTACATCTTCAAGGCTTTGTCGCGGTAGCCCATTTCCCGGTCGCGCTGGGCATCGGCGAGGATGCGGTCCAGCTTGGCAGTGTGGGAGGGCGGGTTGGTCGAGCTCATCATGGCTCCTGGCTATTTGGTGGGTCACGGATAACGTTGATTCTAGCCGCTCGCGAGGTAAATGACTGCTGGCTTTTTCAGCAGCAGTACCGCCTGGCGATGGCAGTCGTTTGTAGTATCGGCTCACTTCACTCACAAGGATCTGAAACCTATGCGTTTATACACAGGGACCGTTGCGCTGCTGTTCAGCCTGCTGGCGGCTCACGCCCAGGCGTTCTCGACGCCAAAACCCGGCCAAGTGATCGAGGTGTCCCTCGAACAACTGCACCCCACCCAGGCCGTAGTGGGCTTCGACCAGATTTATTACAGCTTGGGCTTGTTTGCCGACAAGAAGGCCAAGGTGTTCGATGAATACTGCGAAACCAATGGCCAGGGCGCCGCCGACAACGTGCCGAAAAAGGCCGACCTGCAGCAACCCGCCAGCTTCACCTGCAAGGACCCGGTGGGCACTCACCCGCAGGACATGAAAACCGTGGTGGTCGGCCCCGGTGGCCTGTTGTACCTGACCGACGGCCACCACAGCTTCACCACCCTGTGGGAAGTGCCCGGTGGCGGCCCGCAGCTGAAAATGTGGGTAAAGGTCACCGACGACTTCAGCAACAGCCCCAACATCGCCACCTTCTGGCAGCGCATGGAGGCGGCGCGCAAGGTCTGGCTCAAAGACAATCAAGGCCAAACCCTGCCGGCGCAGCAACTGCCGGCGCACCTGGGCTTCAAGAACCTGCAGGACGACACGTTCCGCAGCCTGGTGTACTTCACTCGCAAAGCCGCCTACGGCAAGCCGGAGGATGGCGCGATTGCACCGGAGTTTCTGGAGTTTTACTGGGGCAACTGGCTGCGCACACAGATCGACCTGAGTGCCTTCAACCTGAACAAGAAGGATGGCTACAAGACCGCGGTCGAAGCCGTCGCCCAGCGCATGGTCATCCTGACGCCGGGCTCGCGGGTCGGCGACAGCGGCTTCACCGCGCATCAATTGGGCGGCTTCACCACACTTAATCGCAGCGAGTTGGAGAATACGCTCGAAAAGAAAGTGCCGTACGTTATCGACAGAAGAGGTCAGTAATTAGCCTGGGGCGTATGGCGGCTAAATATACAGTAAGCGTGCGGCAGATATCGAACTAAATGCCGTGGGGTGGTTAAATAAGAAAAAAGTTATTCGCGGGCTAGAAAGTGTTGGACTAACTTTGTCAGCTTCTTTAATGTGGCGTCTCTTGGCCTACTGCCGTTAGTGTGTTCGGTGGTGGTGCCAGGTTCTCCAACCCTCAGGTCTTACCTGACGACTGTGAAGGTCCCGCAGCGCGGGGCTTCCCAACCCGACATCAACCTATGCGGCGGATGTCGTGGCGTTTCAAATCAGCGGCACTCGTCCAGCGTGTGCTGCTTCCAGTGACTGAAGTCAGGCGGGTTAAAGTGTCTGATGATTGTCGTGAGAATAATAAAAAAATCGACGTGCTCTGTATGTTTATAACTGTATGGCTCAGGTTTTATACTGTGTATGAGTTATGAGTTTTCGGTGCCCGTTAATAAAGTTCTGATGGTTGTCTTGCGTGTACTCGCGCCGGTGAGTGCGCCTGCTTGTTTCAATTAAATAAATGCAATCTGTTATAGAGGCTGTTGTGTCTAAAGGTGTTGTTCTGGCGGTGTCCGCTTCCTTCCTGTTTGGCGTGCTGTATTTCTTTACCTCCCTTCTTGATCCCTTGGATGGCCAGCAGATATTCGGCTGGCGAATGCTCATCTCGTTGCCGTTCATGACGCTGCTGCTGTGCCTATCCGGGGATTGGAAATGGGTGCCGCTGATCTACCAGCGATTGCGTGCAAAGCCCGCCTTGCTGCCCTGTGTGCTGGTGACCAGTGCGTTGGTGGGCGTGCAGTTGTGGATCTTCATGTGGGCCCCGCTCAATGGGCACGGCCTGGATGTGTCGCTGGGGTACTTCCTGCTGCCGCTGACCATGGTCATCACTGGGCGTATCGTCTATGGCGAACGCCTTTCACATTTGCAAAAGATTGCCGCTGCGTTGGCTGCGGTGGGTGTGGCCAATGAGTTGTATCGCACGGGCGGGTTCTCCTGGACCACCTTGGTGGTGTGCGTGGGCTACCCGCTTTACTTCGTCCTGCGTCGGCGCTGCGGCACCGATAACCTGGGCGGGTTATGGTTGGACATGACGCTGATGGTCCCTGTGGCGCTGTGGTTCGTGCTCAAGGATGGGTCAATCAGCGAGACCCTGGGGCAGCGCCCGGCGCTGTATTGGCTGGTACCGTTGATGGGCTTGGTCAGCGCGGCGGCCGGTTATTCCTACATCATGGCCAGTCGCTTGTTGCCGTTCAGCCTGTTCGGCTTGCTCAGTTATGCCGAGCCGGTGCTGTTGGTGGCGGTCTCGCTGATGCTGGGAGACGCGCTCAAACCGGGCCAATGGATGACCTACCTGCCGATCTGGTTGGCAGTGGTGGTGCTGGTGTTGGAAGGCTTGAGGCATTTGAGCCGACTGCGCCGGTCGATCTGAGCGACGGCCCGCGCAGTGGTTTCATTCGGGAGGCATAGGTATCTACGCAACTTTTTGTGTTGCGCTAGGGTTTTTTAGGTAGATATGAGTACATATCCGTTGCTGCGGTAACGGCTGCTTAGGTTCCGCTCTTACAGCGGCTCACTTTTGGAAAGACCCAAAAGTAAGCAAAAGGTCTTTGCCCCACCACTCGGTGCCTCGCCTAGGCTCGGCATGCCCTCACTCCGGCTTGAATCCGTGGGCCGCCGCCATGGGCCATCCTTGGCCCATCGCGGCTAACCCGGCGTCCTGCCGGGTTACCCACGGATTCAAGCCTGCGTTCGGCCATCGTGGTTAACGGGGCGCCTCAGATCAAGATCAAGATCAAGATCAAAAGCAAGAGCACGGCGGCCTAGTAGCCGACCTGAGTGGTAGAAGCAAAAGCAGGGCAGAAGCACAGCAAAAGCAAGGCAGTGCACTCTCTGCCTGATGTACTGAGATCCCCAATGTGGGAGCGGGCTTTGCTCGCGAAGGCGGTGGGTCAGTCAGCTCATGTGTAACTGCCCCACCGCCTTCGCGAGCAAGCCCGCTCCCACACTTTGACCGAGTTCGACTGCCAGCACCGCAGTGCTCTGCTTTTCTGTGGGGCTGGCTTGCCTGCGATGCAGACACCTCGGTCCATCAAGTACACCGAGTTGATGCCATCGCAGGCAAGCCAGCTCCCACATTAGATTGAGTTCAGCCTCCAAGATCAGGTCGGCTAGCAGGCCGCCTCGGTTTTGCTTTTGATTTAACCACTCAGGTTGGCTACTAGGCCGCCGTGCTCTTGCTTTTGATCTTGATCTGCTTTTGATCTTAGGCGCCCCGTTAAACCACGATGGCCGAACGCAGGCTTTGGGCGTGGGTAAACCGGCAGGACGCCGGTTTAGCCGCGATGGGCCAAGGATGGCCCATGGCGGCGGCCCACGGTCCAAAGCCTGCGTGAGGGCACACCGAGCCTAGGCGAGGTGCCGAGTGGTGGGGCAAGAGCGTTTTGGTTACTTTTGCGCTCTTTCAAAAGTGACCCGCCGTAAGGGCGGAACCCATAGCAGCCGTTACCCAAATAACGGATATGCACCCCGCGCCCCCGCGACAACCAAAGAACTCAACCCATAAAAAGATGTGTAGATACCTAGGCCCGGGAGGCCTAGCCCTTGAGCTTCTCGGCAATCCAGATGGTGTGGCGGGTGCCCTTGTTGCCGTGGGCAAACACCTGCACTTCTTCGGCCTTGAAGCCGGCCTTGCGCAATTTGTCGCTGAACAGCTTGTCGGCGCTGGCCGACCACACCGCCAGCACGCCCTTGGGCCGCAGGGCTTTGGCACAAGCGGCCAAGCCACCGGCGGAGTACAGCCAGCTGTTGGCTTTTTGCGTGAGGCCTTCGGGGCCGTTGTCGACGTCGAGCATGATCGCGTCAAAGCCCTGGGGCTCGGCCTGCAGCACCTTGGCCACGTCTTCCATACGGATCACGGTGCGCGGGTCGAGCAGCGGGCGGCCGGACTTTTCCCCCAGCGGCCCACGGTTCCACTCCACCACGCCGGGCACCAGTTCGGCGACCACCACTTCGGCGGTCTTGCCCAAATGCTTGAGCGCCGAGGCCAGGGTAAAGCCCATGCCCAAACCGCCGATCAGCACTCGCGAACCCGGGCGCCCGGCGACTTTTCGGCAGGGAATCTCCGCCAGCGCGTCTTCGGAGCCGTGCATGCGCGTGTTCATCAACTGGCCGCCGTCACCGCCCTGGATCTTGATGACAAAATCCTCGCCGTACTCGAACAGGCACAAGGCACCGCCGTTATCGGGGATCGGGGTGGTGTCCAGCAGAACGAAACGTTTCATGGAAATCTCATTGGGAAGGGCATTCTTGCGCGGTTGGGAGTAGCCTTACGACATTCCGGTCAGGCCATGGAGCCATCGATGAAGTGCAGCATTCTAACGGTCATTGTGCTTGGCGCGCTCACATTGGGTGCGGCGCAGGCTCAGGAGTTGCAAACCGTGCCGGTCGCACCCGCGCCAACCCCAGGTGCGCCGGGTACGCCAACACCGACGTTGTACCCGCAAGTCACCCCGCCTGTGGCGCCCAAGGCCACCGCCAACGGCTCACCAGCACTGGTGCCGATCGTGTTGCCCACGCCGCCCAAAGACCAGAGCGTGCCCGGCCTGCTGCAAAATGACAGCAAGCCGAAGACGCCCGGCGGTTAAAACTGTTGCGAGAGTAGTTGCCCGTCGGCCATGCGCAGGCGCTTGGACAAGGCTATCGCAATCGCACGGATGATCTTGGCCGCAACCCTGGGCGCTTCGTTGAGCATTTTTTCCAGGGAATCCTTGCCCAGGTTCAACAGCACGCTGTCACTTGCCGCGATACAACTGGCCGAACGCCGCTCGCCATCGAGCACCGCCATTTCGCCAAAGGCCCTGCCACTGCGCAGGGTGGCGATGGTCAGGCGCTGGCCTTCGTGATTGGTTTTCTGCACGGCCACCTGGCCGCTGTGGAGGATGCACATGAACGTGCCGGCATCGCCCTCAAGGAAAATCACCTCATCGCGGGCAATGCTGCTGATATTGAAGTAGCCGGCGGCGACGTGAAAGTCTTCCGGCATCAAGGCGTCGAACAGGCCGCAGTCCATGAGCATGTCGCGGATTTCATTGTTCATTAATGTCGGTAATGGCATAGCTGCAATCTTGGTCCATCAATCAAGTAGGCGGTCTGTGTGTTCAGACAGGGCCGCCACACTAAGTTCCTTAAACCAGCCCTAGCGCCTTGAACACAAATGCATATTCGAGCGCTACGTCACGTAATCCCTGGTAACGACCGCTCATCCCGCCGTGGCCAGCGCCCAATTCGGTCTTGAGCAACAGCAGGTTGTCGTCCGTCTTGGTGTCACGCAGCTTGGCCACCCACTTGGCCGCTTCCCAGTACTGCACACGGCTGTCGTTGTAACCGGCGATCACCAACGTGGCGGGGTAGGCCTGGGCGCTGACATTCTCATACGGCGCGTAGGCCTTGATGCGTTCATACACTTCAGGCTCTTCAGGGTTGCCCCACTCGTCGTACTCGGTGATGGTCAGCGGCAGCTCGGGGTCGAGCATGGTGTTGAGTACATCGACGAACGGCACTTCGGCAATCGCCGCTTGGAACAAGTCCGGGCGTTGATTGAGCACCGCGCCGATCAACAGGCCGCCGGCACTGCCGCCGCTGATGGCCAGTTGTTTTGAGGTGGTCAGGCCCTCGGCGATCAAGTGCTCGGCGCAGGCGATGAAGTCGCTGAAGGTGTTCTGTTTGTGTTCCTGCTTGCCGTTGCGGTACCAGGCTTCACCCAGTTCGCCGCCGCCGCGTACATGCGCGATGGCAAACGCCACGCCGCGGTCCAGCAGGCTTAGGCGTGCATGCGAGAACCACGGGTCGAGGCTTTGGCCGTAAGCGCCGTAGCCATACAGGTACAGAGGCACAGGCTTGCCGAGCTGGTCGCGCTTGACCACCAAGCTGATCGGCACCTGGGTGCCATCGGCAGACGTGGCCCACAGCCGCTGGCTGACGTAATCGTCGGCATTGAACACACCGAGTACCGGGGTTTCCTTAAGCACCACTTGCGCGCCGCTCGCCAATTCAAGCTGGCGCACCTGCGCCGGACGGTTCAGGGCTTCATAGCGCAGGCGGATCTTGTTGCTCGCAAATTCCAGACTGTTTTGTACGTAAAGGCTGTAGGCGGCGTCGGGTAATTCCACGCGATAGGCCGGCAAGCCTTGGGGATGCACTTCGATCACCGGCAGGCCTCCGATGCGCAAGCTCAACGTCATGGCACTGGCGTTCAGGCTGACGCCGTCGAGCATCACCTCATCGCTGTGGGGGATCAGGTTCTGCCACTCATCCTCGGTCGGCACGTCGCCAATGTCGGTAGCCACAAACAGTGCGTAGTTGATGCCATCACGGTTGCTACGGATGAACCAAGTCCACGCGCCATTCAGTTGGCCGTGGTCGACATCGTATTCATGGTCCTCGACCCGCGGTGCCAGGCAGGTGAAGTCCAGGTGTGGCAGGTCGGCGTCCAGCGCCCAAATTTCGCTGGTGGTCTTGCTGCCCAGGGCCAGCAGCAACTGGCGTTCGGAGCTGGAGCGGTAGCAATGCAAGAAGAAACGCCCGTCGGGCTCATGGAACACTTCCTGCGCCGCCGTGCCGTCCAGGCGGTAGCGGTAGAGCTTGTGCGGGCGATGGGTGTCGTCCAGCTCGCCGAAAAACAGGGTCAGGCTGTCATTGGCCCAGGTCATGCTGCCGTCGCAGTCCTGGAACTCCAGTTCGCTGACCTTGCCGTTGGCCAATTCCTTCACGTACAGGGTGTAAATCTCTTCACCGCTGGTGTCGAGGCTGTAGGCCAGGCGCTGGTGGTCGGGGCTGATGCTGAACGTGCCCAGGGAGAAAAAGCCGCCATTGGCCAGCACGTTGGGGTCGAGCAGCAGTTCTTCGCTGCTGTCGTCCACCACGTTGCTGTCATCTGCCGGGCGGCGGCAGCGGTAATGACGGGCGTATTCATCACCGGCGGTGGTGCGGGTGTAATACAGGTACGGTCCCCACGGCGAGGGCAGCGACAGGTCGGTTTCGAGCATGCGGCCCTTGATCTCTTCGAACAGGCTTTCGCGCAGTGCCTGCTGGTCGGCGAGCTGGGCTTCCTGCCAGGCGTTTTCGGCGTTGAGGTAATCAAGCACTTCAGGCGTGTCACGCGCTTGCAGCCAGGCGTACGGGTCCTGGCCTTCGGCCTTGCGGGCAATCGGGGCGGCAGTGATGTGGGTCGGTGAAGGCATGGATCACTCTCTGTCTGGCGGATGGTGGCAGGCATTGCAGCCGCGACACGCAAAAGCCGTTATCATAGCCGCCTGTTTGCCTACCTTGCCATGGACACCATGACCGAGAACGACTATCTGACCGCTTGGGGCCTCTACGCCTTCGCCGCTTTGGGCTGCCTGTTGGTGTGGTGGCGCATGACCCGCTGGATCTGGCGCTGGCTGCGCGAGCCGCTGCAGTTGCTGATGGCGGTGCTGCTGCTCAGCCCGACCATTGTCGACCCGGTCAAGACCCAGTTTGCGCCGGCCGTGGCGATTACCGCCCTGGACCTGGTGCTGCATGTCGGCAATAACGCCTGGCGGGCCATTTCCGATCTGTTCATGTACACGATGATCGCGCTGGGCGTGTACATCGTGTTTGTGTTGATCCGCTGGCCCATCGAACGCGCCGCCAACGCCCGCCGCGAGCGCAAGGCGGCTACCGACGCAGCCTTGGCTGCCGAGCCCGTGGACGAAGACGACGAGCCGTTCCGGCGCCCGGCGCCTGCCAGCAGTATGCGGGTCGAACCGCGCCTTTAACGTTGTCTGCCCTGCAGCGAGAGCCCTGGCATGTGTGAATTATTGGGCATGAGTGCCAACGTCCCCACCGACATCGTGTTCAGCTTTACCGGGCTGATGCAGCGGGGCGGGCGTACCGGCCCCCACCGCGACGGCTGGGGCATCGCCTTCTACGAAGGCCGTGGCTTGCGCCTGTTCCAGGACCCGGCTGCCAGCTGCGAGTCGGAAGTCGCGCTGCTGGTGCAGCGTTACCCCATCAAAAGCGAAGTGGTGATTGGCCATATCCGCCAGGCCAATGTGGGCAAGGTGAGCCTGGCCAACACCCACCCGTTCGTGCGCGAACTGTGGGGCCGCAACTGGTGTTTTGCGCACAACGGCCAACTGGCGGACTTCAACCCGCGCGCCACGTTTTATCGGCCAGTGGGCGATACCGACAGCGAGGCGGCGTTCTGTGACCTGCTCAACCGGGTGCGCGAAGCTTTCCCGGAGCCGGTGGAGATCGAACAAGTGCTGCCTGACTTGATCGCCGCCTGCGCCGAATACCGCAGCAAAGGTGTATTCAACTGCCTGCTCAGCGACGGCGATTGGCTGTTTTGCTACTGCTCGACCAAACTGGCACAGATTACCCGGCGCGCACCGTTTGGCCCGGCACGCTTGAAGGATGTCGACGTGATCGTCGATTTTCAGGCCGAAACCACGCCAAATGATGTGGTCACGGTGATCGCCACCGAGCCGCTGACCGACAATGAAAACTGGACCCGCTACGAACCGGGCCAATGGAGCCTGTGGCGACGCGGTGAATGCGTCAGCCAGGGCATTACCGAGTAAGGATATCGACCATGCTGCTCAGTTATTTGCGGTTGGTGCTGTTTGCCATTGGCTTGTTGGTCGGTGTGCAGGTGCCGGGTTTCATCAACGATTACGCCAAGCGCGTCGAGGCCCACCTGATCGAGGCCCAGACCGGCCTCAGCGGGTTTGAAACCACGGCACGCCAGTTTTTCAATGGTGACTTGAAGGCGTTGGTGGCGCATTACCGTGCCAGTGATGACCCGGTGTTCCAGAGCGACGCCAACAGCCTGGGCGCCATGCTTGATCGCCAGGTGGCATTGGATAAGCAATTTCAGGCCATGCAAGGCCCGTGGTACATCCGCGTGCTGCAAGTGGCGGTGGCGGCGGACCCGGATATTCGCCAGGAAACCTGGAACGGCTATAGCTACCAGATCCTGCTGACGCCGGAGGCCATGGGCTGGGGCTTGGGCGGGGCGATGCTGTTGTCGTTCGGCATTGAATGCCTGTTCCGGTTGATCGACTGGGTGGTGTTGGGCGGCAAGCGCCTGCGCCAGAGCCGGCCGATTGAAGAACGAGACCTCAAAGGTCTCTAAAAACCAACTCGGTCAATGTGGGAGCAGGCAAGCCAGCTCCCACAGTTTTAATCCGGTTTGGCCAGTAGCATGTGCTCTTCGCCGACTTCCTCGGCATACCTGGCCACCACCTTCTGGCACAGCCCGACAATCTCCTCCACCAGCTCCACGCCCACCCGCCACGACACCACCACCTGTAAATTCGGCAGTTTCTGCGCCATCGGCAGCATCACCAATTCCCCGCGTGCCAATTCTTCGCTGACCAGCACCGGTGGCAGCGCGCCAATACCGAAGCCATCACGCAGCAGGCGGGTAATCGCCGACACTGAATTCACACAGTTCATGCGCGGCGCGGCCACGCCGTTGGCTTGCATCAGGCTCAGCACGTCCTGGTGCGGGTGGGAGTTTTTCGAGTAGGTGATGATGCGCTCCTGGGCCAGTTCGGCGAGGGAGGCGTAGTCGCGGTTGTAGAGGGAGTGGCTGGCGACGATCCAGGCCATCGGGTGGCTGGCCAGTTCCAGGCTGCGCACGGTTTCCAGGCGCAGCAGGTCGGTTTGCAGAATTAAATCGAGAAAGCCTTTTTGCAGCTGATCGCTGAGGTTCAGCGCGGTATCGGCGACTAATTCGATCTCCACCCGCGGGAAATGGTCCATCAATTCGGCCACCAATGGGCTGAGCCAGGTGTGAATCACGGTGTCCATCGCGCCGATGCGAATCCGCCCGACCTTGCTGCTGGTGGTTTCCAGGGACTGCTTCAAACCCTGCATGGTCACCATCATCTGCTCGGCGTAATCGAGCACCTTCAAGCCTTCCGGGGTCAGGCTCACGCCGCGCGAATCGCGCAGAAACAGCTTCACGCCCAACTCGCTTTCGAGCACGGCAATGCGGCTGGAGATCGAGGCCTGGGTGGTGAACAGCTTCTCGGCGGTCAGGCGAAAGCTCTTGAGTTTGGCCACCCAGACGAAGGTTTCGAGGAACTTCAAATTCATGGGATCAACTTTTCTTATGCATGGATCGGTTTTTATTAGTTGGACGCCGCACCGTGCCAGCGCCAAAAATCGAGCTATTCCACGATAAGCGTCGTTGGGTGTCAGGACAAGTTGCGAGTTCTGCGTAAAAAATCCCACACTACAAAAAATACAAAACCGACAGGAGCACTGACCGTGAGCCGCTTGCTATTGAATTGCGACATCGGCGAAAGCTTTGGCAACTGGACCATGGGGCTGGACGCCGAGGTCATGCCGTTTATTGATTGCGCCAACGTGGCCTGCGGCTTCCATGCCGGCGACCCGAGCATCATGCGCAAGACCGTCAGCCTGGCGCTCAAGCACGGCGTGCAAGTGGGTGCGCACCCGGCGTACCAGGACCTGCAAGGCTTCGGCCGCCGCTCCATGGCCTACACGCCGCAGGAAATCCAGGACCTGTTGCACTACCAGATCGGCGCCCTCGACGGTATTTGCCGCGCGCAAGGCGCGCGGGTCAGCTACGTCAAACCCCATGGCGCGATGTACAACGACATGATGGCCAACCCCACGCAATTGCGCGCAGTGATCCAGGCCGTAGCCGCTTATGGCGACCTGCCGCTGATGCTGCTGGCTACCCGCGACAACAGCGCGGCCCAGGCCCTGGGCGATGAATACGGCGTGACCCTGTGGTTCGAAGCCTTCGCCGACCGTGCCTACGACCACAAAGGGCACCTGGTCTCGCGCCAGTTGCCCGGCGCCGTCCACCATGACGCTGAAACCATCGTGCAGCAGGCCCTGACCCTTTCCCGTGGCGAAGCCTTGACCGCCAGCGACGGCAGCGCCTTGGTTTTGCAAGCCAACACCCTGTGTGTGCATGGCGATAACGCCAGTTCGGTTGCCGCTGTGAAGCGCATCCGCGAGGCGTTGAAGCCAGCATGAAGCCACGCATTGAAGTGGTAGCGATCGACTGCCTGATGGTGCGTCTGTTTGATGCAATTGCCGAAGCCAACATGCCGTGGATGCTCGCCGCCACTCAACGGCTGCGCGAGGGTTTCGGCGCGGCGTTGGTGGATCTGGTGCCGTCCTACACCACGCTGATGGTGCATTACGATCTCAGCGCCTTGAGCCCGGCCCAGGCACGGGAGTTGATCGACCTGGCGCTGACCGACCTACAACCCCAGGCCCAGGGCAGCGGCCAGTGTCACGTGTTGCCGGTGTGGTACGACCTGAGTGTCGGCCCGGAACTGACCTTGCTCAGCCAGCGCAGTGGCCTTACGGTAGACGAAGTGATCCGTCGCCACAGCGCCCACGAATACCAAGTGTTCGCCCTCGGCTTCGCGCCCGGTTTTGCCTTTATGGGGCTGGTGGATGAAAGCCTCGCCACGCCACGCCTGAATACCCCGCGCAAACGCGTGGCGGCTGGCAGCGTCGGCATCGCCGAACGGCAAACCGCAGCGTACCCGGTGGTTTCCCCGGGCGGCTGGAACTTGATCGGCCGCACCCCGGCGAAACTGTTCGACCGCGAGCGCGACGGCTACAGCCTGATGCAACCCGGCGACACTGTGCGTTTTGAGGCGGTTGGCCACGCCGAATTTATCCACCTGGGTGGCGATGACACGCCGTTGGAGGCGCAGGCATGAGCCGCTTGTTAATCGAGGCCAGCACGCCGCTGTGCCTGTTGCAGGACGCCGGTCGCTTTGGCGTGCGCCACCTGGGCGTGACCCAGGGCGGCGCGCTGGACTGGGTGTCGATGTCGTGGGCCAACTGGCTGCTGGGCAATGCGCTGGATGCGCCGGTGGTGGAAATTACCTTGGGCGGGTTCACCCTGCAGGCTGAGGATTATTGCCTGCTGGCATTGGCCGGGGCGGATTTGGGCGCGTACATCGACGAGCGCGCGATCAGCCCGGGGCGCAGTTTTATCCTGCAAAAGGGCCAGCGCCTGCGCTTCACCCAGCCGTTCAGTGGCGCGCGGGCTTACCTGGCGGCGCCGGGTGGGTTTGATGCGCCGGATGTGCTCGGCAGTTGCGCCACGGTGGTTCGTGAAGAATTGGGCGGGGTGGACGGTTTCGGCAAGGCGTTGGCCGAAGGCGGGCGCTTGGCCTATTCCGGCACGGGCGGTGCGATGAAGGTATTGAGTGTGCCTGGTTTGCCCGCCAAGGCGCCGCTGGAGGTGATTGTCGGCGCGCAGATCGGGCAGTTCAGCGGGCAGAGTTTGTTCGATGCGTTCAACACCGAATGGGCTCTGGACAGCCGTGCGGATCGCATGGGCATGCGTTTGTTGGGCACGCCGTTGCAGTATCAGGGGCCGTCGTTGATCTCTGAGGGCATTCCGCTGGGGGCGATCCAGGTGCCGCCGGATGGGCAGCCGATTGTGTTGCTCAATGATCGGCAGACGATTGGTGGCTATCCGCGGTTAGGCGCGTTGACGCTATTGGCGCTGGCGCGGCTGGCGCAGTGTTTGCCGGGGGAGAAGGTCAAGCTGGCGCCAGTGGTGCAGGAGACGGCGCATCGGCAGCACATCGACTTTTTGCAGCGCTTTTTGAATCGATAAAAGCATCGCAGGCAAGCCAGCTCCCACAGGGGAATGTATTCCAAGGTGAAATGCACTCACCTGTGGGAGCTGGCTTGTCGGGTCGCCGCATCGCTGCGATAGCGTCGGTAGCTTCACCGCCTATTTGGAGAGAAAGCGCATCCCTTCTTCCAAGCCCCGAAGGGTCAGCGGATACATCTGATCTTCCACCAACTCCCGCACAATTCCCGTCGACGCCGTATACCCCCAAGTGTCCTTCGGGTACGGGTTAATCCAGATCAGCTTCTTGTACTTGGCCATGAAGCGCTGCATCCACACATACCCAGGCTCTTCATTCCAGTGCTCGACGCTGCCGCCGGCCTGGGTGATTTCATACGGCGCCATCGACGCATCGCCGATAAAGATCACTTTGTAATCGGCGCCGTACTTGTGCAGCAAATCCTGGGTAGAGGTGCGCTCCGAGGTGCGGCGCCCGTTGTTCTTCCACACCGACTCGTACACGAAGTTGTGGAAGTAGAAGTACTCCAGGTGCTTGAACTCGGTCTTGCACGCGGAGAACAGCTCTTCGCAGATCTTCACATGCGCATCCATCGAGCCGCCGATGTCGAACAGCAACAGCAGCTTGATGGTGTTACGCCGCTCCGGACGCATCTGGATATTCAGCAGCCCGGCATCGCGGGCGGTGTGGTCGATGGTGCCGTCGATGTCGAGCTCTTCGGCCGCACCCTGGCGCGCGAATTTGCGCAGGCGGCGCAGGGCGATTTTGATGTTGCGCGTGCCCAGTTCCACCTGATCGTCGAGGTTCTTGTACTCGCGCTGGTCCCAGACTTTCACCGCCTTGCCCTGGCGCTTGCCAGCGTCACCCACGCGAATGCCTTCCGGGTTGTAGCCGCCGGAGCCGAATGGGCTGGTGCCGCCGGTGCCGATCCATTTGTTACCGCCGGCGTGACGTTCTTTCTGTTCTTCCAGGCGTTTTTTGAATTCTTCGATCAACTTGTCCAGGCCGCCGAGGGACTGGATTTGCGCGCGCTCTTCATCGCTCAGTGAGCGCTCGAACTCCTTGCGCAGCCAGTCTTCGGGGATCAGCGCCTGCAAGTGGTCGTCGAGCTTTTCCAGGCCGTTGAAATAGGCGCCGAACGCACGGTCGAACTTGTCGAAATGCCGCTCGTCCTTGACCAGGATCGCCCGGGCCAAGTAGTAAAACTCGTCCATGTCGGCGAAGACCACACGCTGTTTCAGCGCGTTGATCAGGTCGAGCAGCTCGCGCACCGACACCGGCACCTTGGCGGCACGCATTTCATTGAACAGGTTGAGCAACATTATCGATTACCGCGACGGCTCATGAATGCCAGACGTTCCAGCAATTGTACGTCTTGCTCGTTCTTCACCAGCGCACCGGCCAGCGGTGGGATGGCCTTGGTCGGGTCACGTTCGCGCAGCACGGCTTCGCCAATGTTGTCGGCCATCAGCAACTTGAGCCAGTCGACCAGTTCGGAAGTGGAGGGCTTTTTCTTCAGGCCCGGCACTTTGCGTACGTCGAAGAACACGTCCAGCGCTTCGCTGACCAGGTCTTTCTTGATGTCTGGGTAGTGCACATCGACGATCTTTTGCAGGGTAGTGCGGTCGGGGAAAGCGATGTAGTGGAAGAAGCAGCGGCGCAGGAACGCGTCCGGCAGCTCTTTTTCGTTGTTAGAGGTAATGATGATGATCGGGCGTTTCTTGGCTTTGATAGTCTCGTCGATTTCGTAGACGTAGAACTCCATCTTGTCGAGTTCTTGCAGCAGGTCGTTAGGGAACTCGATGTCGGCCTTGTCGATTTCATCGATCAGCAGAATTACCCGTTCCTCGGACTCGAAGGCTTCCCAGAGCTTGCCCTTTTTCAGGTAGTTGCGCACGTCGTGCACCTTGTCCACGCCCAACTGCGAGTCGCGCAGACGGCTGACCGCGTCGTACTCGTAGAGGCCCTGATGCGCCTTGGTGGTGGACTTGATGTGCCAGGTGATCAGCCTGGCGCCGAAGGATTCGGCCAGTTGCTCAGCAAGCATGGTCTTGCCGGTGCCGGGCTCGCCCTTGACCAGCAACGGCCGCTCCAGGGTGATGGCGGCGTTGACGGCCAGTTTCAGGTCATCGGTAGCCACATAGGCCTGGGTGCCTTCGAACTTCATCGGTCATTCCTCGAATTCATCAATGCCCCGACTATACCGCGCGGCCCCGGCGACTGTGAACGCAGACGGGTTATTCAGTCTCTGAATGGCCGGTCACATCACAGTCCACATGCGGGAGCGGGCTTGTGTGGGAGCGGGCTTGCCCGCGATGCAGGCAACTCGGGTTATCTGTTACACCGAGTTGATGCTATCGCAAGCAAGCCCGCTCCCACACAAGCCCGCTCCCACATTTAATTAGCGCTAGGTTTGGGCTGTTCATAGCGTGCATTGAACGCCTGGATGAATCCATTGCGCAAAATCGCCAAAAACGCAGAGAACGCGCTGACATTTTGCTGGTGCACGCTGCCGCTGAGTTCGACGCGGGTGGCAAACTGGTTTTTGTTCTGGTTCTTTAAGACGGTCTCGCTGGCGCCGACCACGGCCTCCCAGATCGAGCGGAAGATGTTTTTGTCTTTGTTTTCGACATCCTGTTTCCAGTCGAACACCTCTACGTCGCGCAGCAGGGGCTTGATATAGCCGCTCAGTTGGCCTTTTTCGGCCTGGGCTTCGATCACCACATCGCCGGTGCCGGCCTTGAAGTCGAATTTGCCGTACGCCGAGGCGAAGTCATTCATGCGCTTGAGTTGCAAGTCCTTGGCGCGAAAGCGAAATTCGAAGTCTTCAAAGTTGCTCAGCGGGTCAAAGGTGGCATTGGCTTCCAGCGGCGCCTGGCCTTGCAGCAGGGCTTTGCCTTCGAAGCTGGCGTCGCGCTTGCCTTTGATGTCGACCACATTGGTCAAGTTGTAAAAGCTGGCGTTGACCGAGGTGGCGTTGATATTCACCGGCGGCTTGGCGTTGAAGTTGTGGAAGGCGATCTTGGCGTCTTCGATGCGCACTTCGTTCAGGGTAATCGGCAACAGCTTGCCCAGCTGTTCGCGCCAGTCGGTGCCTTTACCGGTCTGGGACGCCTGTTGGTTGCCACCGTCGACGAAGTTCAGCTCCGGCTTGATGAACTGCACCTCGGCAACCACGGCATGGTCGTACCACAGCGAATGCCAGCTCACAGACAAGTCGATCACCGGCGCTTTCACGAACGGAACCGGCACTTTGCCGTCGACTTTAACGATCTGCAGGCCATTGATCTTGTACGCGCCGCGCCACAACGCCACGTCCACGTCAGTGACTTGGCCACGGTAATCGCCCATGTCGGCGAGTTTGTCGTTGAGGTAGTTGCGCACCAGGTAGGGTAGGGCGAGGTCCAGGGCGATCAGCACTACCACCAGTACGGCGACGATCCATAGCAGCCCACTGTAACGACGTTTCATATCAGGTTCTCCAACGTTATAGGCGATGGACCGCGCGCACGGGCGCAACGTTCCTCTGACTGGACGCCTCCCACCCTGAGGCATACCCTTGGGGCCTTCCTGAAATTGCTTTAAGGACCGTCATGAGCCGTATCTTTGCAGACAACGCGCACTCCATCGGTAACACGCCCCTGGTTCAGATCAACCGCATCGCTCCGCGTGGCGTGACCATCCTGGCCAAGATCGAGGGGCGTAACCCGGGTTATTCGGTGAAGTGCCGCATTGGCGCAAACATGATCTGGGACGCTGAAAGCACCGGTAAGCTCAAGCCGGGCATGACCATCGTAGAACCGACCTCCGGCAACACCGGTATCGGCCTGGCGTTTGTCGCGGCGGCCCGTGGCTATAAGCTGCTGCTGACCATGCCGGCGTCCATGAGCATCGAGCGGCGTAAAGTGCTCAAGGCCCTTGGCGCCGAGCTGGTGTTGACTGAGCCGGCCAAGGGCATGCCAGGCGCCATCGCAAAAGCCGCTGAGATCGTCGCCAGCGACCCGGCCACCTACTTTATGCCGAGCCAGTTCGAAAACCCGGCCAACCCGGCGATCCACGAGAAAACCACCGGCCCGGAGATCTGGAACGACACCGATGGCGCTGTGGACGTGCTGGTCGCCGGCGTAGGCACCGGTGGCACCATTACCGGCGTGTCGCGCTATATCAAGAACATTGCGGGGGCAAGCCGATTTTGTCAGTGGCGGTGGAGCCGTTCGTCTCGCCGGTGATCACTCAGGCGCTGGCCGGTGAGGAGATCAAGCCAAGCGCCCACAAGATCCAAGGCATCGGCGCCGGGTTTGTGCCGAAGAACCTCGATTTGTCGATGGTTGACCGCGTGGAACTGGTGACCGATGAGGAATCCAAGGCCATGGCCCTGCGTTTGATGCAGGAAGAAGGGATTCTGTGTGGTATCTCCTGCGGCGCCGCCATGGCCGTGGCGGTACGTTTGGCCGAGAAACCGGACATGCAGGGCAAGACCATCGTGGTGATCCTGCCGGACTCCGGTGAGCGCTACCTGTCGAGCATGCTGTTCAGTGATTTGTTTACCGAGCAGGAAAACCAGGCTTGATAGCTTCCGTGAAGTGAGCGGGCTTGTTGTGGCAAGCCCGCTCGCCACGACAGCCCGGCTAGCCACAACAAACCTGCAAGCCACAAGGGCCCTAGGGTGTTGATTTATATCAGCCGGTCGGCCTGGGCCTTCTGCATAATGGCTCAACTGTTTATCATGGCCGGCTGCTACGTCTGGTTTCCCGTTGACGGGAGGTTGCTGGCCAGGCGCTTATTTCCAGGAGTTGCTGCATGACCTTTTCTTTGGCCGCCAAACTGTCGGTGTTGCTGCTGTTTATCGGCAGCACGCTGTATGTGCACTTGCGTGGCAAGGCCCGTTTGCCGATGTTGCGTCAGTTCGTCAACCATTCGGCGCTGTTCGCCCCGTATAACGCCCTGATGTACCTGTTCTCGGCCGTGCCGTCCAAGCCGTATCTGGACCGCAGCAAGTTCCCGGAGCTGGATGTGCTCAAGGACAACTGGGAAGTGATCCGCGAAGAGGCCATGCACCTGTTCGACGAGGGTTACATCCGCGCCGCTGAAAAGAACAACGACGCCGGTTTCGGTTCGTTCTTCAAGAAGGGCTGGAAGCGTTTCTACCTCAAGTGGTACGACAAACCGCTGCCCTCGGCCGAGGCGCTGTGCCCGAAAACCGTGGCTTTGGTCAGCAGTATTCCCAACGTCAAGGGCGCGATGTTCGCGCTGTTGCCGGGCGGTAGCCACCTCAACCCGCACCGTGACCCGTTTGCCGGTTCCCTGCGTTATCACCTGGGCTTGTCCACGCCGAACTCCGATGACTGCCGCATCTTCGTCGACGGCCAGGTCTATGCCTGGCGCGACGGTGAAGACGTGATGTTCGACGAAACCTACGTGCACTGGGTGAAAAACGAAACCGACCAGACCCGCGTAATCCTGTTCTGCGACATCGAACGCCCGCTGAGCAACCGCGTGATGACCCGCATCAACCGCTGGGTCAGCAAGCAACTGGGCCGCGCAACCGCCCCGCAGAACCTCGACGACGAACGCGTGGGTGGGATCAACCAGGCCTACGCCTGGAGCAAGACCTTCAGCGACAAGTTCAGTGGTGTGGTCAAACAGTGGAAGCGCAAGCATCCCAAGGCCTACCGCATTGCGCGGCCGGTGCTGGCTGTAGTGGTATTGGTGCTGCTGTGGAAGTGGTTGTTCGGCTAAACCACGCGGCATAGAAAAGGCGCTGTATCGAAAGATGCAGCGCCTTTTTTTATGCCTGGAATGTGATCAAAACTGTGGGAGCTGGCTTGCCTGTGATAGCGGTCTGCCAGCTACACAGAGGTAGGCTGACCCACCGCCATCTAAGGCAAGCCAGCTCCCATATTGATCTACATCGATCTGAGGATCGCCTTAAGAGGCGATCAACTGGCGCAGTACATAGTGCAGAATCCCACCCGCCTTGAAGTATTCCACTTCATTCAAGGTATCAATCCGGCACAGCACCTCGACCTTCTCGCTGCTGCCATCCTCGCGCGTAATCACCAGTGTCAGGCTCATCCGCGGTTCGATGTCGGCATCGGTCAGCCCGAGTATGTCGATCTTCTCCTTGCCGGTGAGCTTGAGCGCTTTGCGGTTCTGGTCCAGCTTGAACTGCAATGGCAGCACGCCCATGCCCACTAGGTTGGAGCGGTGAATCCGCTCAAAACTCTCGGCGATCACCGCTTTGACGCCCAGCAGGTTGGTGCCCTTGGCCGCCCAGTCGCGGCTTGAACCGGTGCCGTACTCTTGGCCGGCGATCACCACCAATGGCGTGCCCGAGGCCTGGTATTGCATGGCCGCGTCGTAGATCGGCATTTTCTCGCCGGTGGGGATGTACAGCGTGTTGCCGCCTTCTTCGCCGCCGAGCATTTCATTGCGGATACGGATGTTGGCAAAAGTGCCGCGCATCATCACTTCATGGTTGCCCCGGCGTGAACCGTAGGAGTTGAAGTCACGTGGCTCCACGCCTTGCTCGCGCAGGTAGCGGCCGGCGGGGCTGTCGGTCTTGATATTACCGGCAGGGGAGATGTGGTCGGTGGTTACCGAATCGCCGAGCAATGCCAACACGTTGGCGCCTTTGACGTCTTTGATCACCGGCAGTGGCCCGGCAATGTCGTCAAAGAACGGTGGGTGCTGAATGTAGGTGGAATCCTTCTGCCACACGTAAGTCGCGGCCTGCGGCACTTCAATGGCTTGCCACTGCTCGTCACCGGCGAATACCGCAGCGTATTCCTTGTGGAACATGCCGGTGCTGACTTGGGCCACGGCGTCGGCGATTTCCTGGCTGCTCGGCCAGATGTCTTTCAGGTACACCGGCTTGCCGTCTTTGCCTTCGCCCAGCGGCTCGCTGCTGATGTCGATACGCACGGTGCCGGCCAACGCATAGGCGACCACCAGGGGCGGCGAGGCCAGCCAGTTGGTTTTCACCAGAGGGTGAACGCGGCCCTCGAAGTTACGGTTGCCGGACAGCACCGAGGCCACGGCGAGGTCGGCTTTCTGGATGGCTTTTTCGATGGGCTCCGGCAGTGGGCCGGAGTTGCCGATGCAGGTGGTGCAGCCATAGCCCACCAGATCGAAGCCAAGCTGATCGAGGTATTGGGTGAGGCCCGCCGCCTTGTAGTAGTCGGTGACCACTTTGGAACCGGGCGCCAGCGAGGTTTTCACCCAGGGTTTACTGGTCAGGCCTTTCTCCACGGCTTTTTTCGCCACCAGACCTGCGGCCATCATCACGCTCGGGTTGGAGGTGTTGGTACAGGACGTGATCGCGGCAATCACCACCGCGCCGTTTTTCAGGCGATAGGTGCGGCCGTCGTATTCATAATCGGTTTCGCCTACCAAGTCGGCATTGCCCACGGCAACACCGCCACCGCCTTCACTTTCCAGGCGGCCTTCTTCTTTGTTGGTGGGTTTGAATTGCAGGTCGAGGAAGTCGCTGAAGGCTTGGGCCACATTCGGCAGCGAAACCCGGTCCTGCGGGCGTTTCGGCCCGGCGAGGCTGGCTTCGACGCTGCCCATGTCCAGCGCCAGGGTGTCGGTGAACACGGGCTCCTGACCGGCGTTGCGCCACAGGCCCTGGGCCTTGGTGTAAGCCTCAACCAGCTTGACGGTTTCTGCCGGGCGGCCGGACAGGCGCAGGTAGTCCAGGGTTACGTCGTCCACCGGGAAAAAGCCGCAGGTGGCGCCGTATTCCGGGGCCATGTTGGCGATGGTGGCACGGTCGGCCAGGGGCAGGTCGGCCAAGCCGTCGCCGTAGAACTCGACGAACTTACCCACCACACCTTTTTTACGCAGCATCTGAGTAACCGTCAGCACCAGGTCGGTGGCGGTAATGCCTTCTTTCAATTTGCCGGTGAGCTTGAAGCCGATCACTTCTGGAATCAGCATCGACACCGGCTGGCCAAGCATTGCTGCTTCAGCTTCGATCCCGCCCACGCCCCAGCCGAGTACGCCCAGGCCGTTGATCATGGTGGTGTGCGAGTCGGTGCCCACCAGTGTGTCGGGGAAGGCATAGGTGCGGCCGTCTTCGTCCTTGGTCCACACGGTGCGGCCGAGGTATTCAAGGTTGACTTGGTGGCAGATGCCGGTGCCCGGCGGCACCACGCTGAAGTTATCGAAGGCACTTTGGCCCCAACGCAGGAAGGCGTAGCGTTCGCCGTTACGCTGCATTTCGATGTCGACGTTTTGCTCGAAGGCGCTGCTGGTGCCGAACTTGTCGACCATCACCGAGTGGTCGATGACCAAATCCACGGGAGACAACGGGTTGATGCGCTGCGGGTCGCCACCGGCCTTGGCCACGGCGGCGCGCATGGCGGCCAGGTCGACCACGGCAGGTACGCCGGTAAAGTCTTGCATCAGCACCCGGGCTGGGCGGTATTGAATCTCGCGGTCGGACCGGCGCTCTTTGAGCCAGGCGGCGATGGCCTTGAGGTCGGTGCCGGTGACGGTCTTGGCGTCTTCCCAGCGCAGCAGGTTTTCCAGCAGCACCTTTAGGGACATCGGCAGCTTATCCAGGTCACCCAGGCTCTTGGCCGCTTCGGGCAAGCTGAAGTAATGGTAGGTCTTGGCGTCAATTTGCAGGGTTTTAAGGGTTCTCAGGCTATCAAGGGATGGCATTACATGACTCCTTATGGTCCGCACGGCTACGGACCTGACGGGACGAACAGAGCGTTCAACTTAGCCCTGTTTTCATTAGCAGGCTAATAACTGGACTCTATCGTTAAGTCCAAGGTTCCGAACTCGGCTATCATGCGCGCGTTTTCATGACAGGTAGTGCGATAGCGCAATGCCGGTTGAGTCACCAGGAGAGTTGATGAACACCCTTTTTATGCACTGCCGCCCGGGTTTTGAAGGCGAAGTCTGTTCCGAGATCGCGGAACACGCCGCGCGCCTGAACGTTTCCGGCTATGCCAAGACCAAGACCGGCAGCGCCTGCGCCGAATTTGTCTGCACCGAAGAAGACGGCGCCCAGCGCCTGATGCACGGCCAGCGCTTTGCCGAGCTGATCTTCCCAAGGCAGTGGGCGCGCGGGGTGTTTATCGACCTGCCGGAAACCGACCGCATCAGCGTGATCCTCGCCCACCTGCAAGGCTTCCCGCTGTGCGGCAGCCTGTGGCTGGAGATGGTCGACACCAATGACGGCAAGGAACTGTCGAACTTCTGCAAGAAATTCGAAGTGCACCTGCGCAAAGCCTTGTTGAATGCCGGCAAGCTGATTGACGACCCGAGCAAGCCGCGCCTGCTGCTGACCTTCAAGAGCGGTCGCGAAGTGTTCATGGGCCTGGCCGAGTCGAACAACTCGGCGATGTGGCCGATGGGCATCCCGCGCCTCAAGTTCCCGCGTGACGCACCTAGCCGTTCGACCTTGAAGCTGGAAGAGGCCTGGCACCACTTCATCCCCCGCGACCAGTGGGACGAGCGCCTGCACGGCGACATGACCGGCGTTGACCTCGGCGCAGCCCCCGGCGGCTGGACCTGGCAATTGGTCAACCGTGGCATGCTGGTGACCGCCATCGATAACGGCCCGATGGCCGAAAGCCTCATGGACACGGGACTTGTGCAGCATTTGATGGCCGACGGCTTCACCTTCGTGCCCAAGCAGCCGGTGGATTGGATGGTCTGCGATATCGTCGAGAAGCCGGCGCGTAACGCGGCGCTGCTGGAAACCTGGATCGGCGAGGGCTATTGCCGTGAGGCAGTGGTGAACCTGAAGTTGCCGATGAAGCAGCGTTACGCCGAGGTGAAACGCCTGCTGGAGCGCATTGAAGAAGGCTTCAAGGCGCGTGGCATTCGTGTTGAGATCGGCTGCAAGCAGCTGTACCACGACCGTGAGGAAGTGACGTGCCATTTGCGTCGGCTGGTGGATGTGAAGAAACCTAAGGCCCGCTGAGTTCTAATGTGGGAGCTGGCTTGCCTGCGATAGCGGTATAACAGTAGACGTCTATGTTGAATGTGCCCCGGTCATCGCGGGCAAGCCCGCTCCCACAGTGATCGGGCCAGTTTCAGGAGTGAACTATGAGTGTTGATTTACCTGTCGACGGTACGCTCGACGCTACCGGCCTCAACTGCCCGGAACCGGTGATGATGCTGCACCAACACATCCGCGACCTGCCGCCCGGCGGTTTGCTCAAGGTCATCGCGACCGACCCGTCGACCCGTCGCGATATTCCCAAGTTTTGCGTGTTCCTGGACCACGAGCTGGTGGATCAGCAGGAGCAGGCCGGTACGTACCTGTACTGGATTCGCAAGAAGGTCGATTAAGCCAGCGCCGCAACGTGGCGAATCCGCCGGCGCGCGCTGCGTGCCAGGCGGATCACCAGCATCGCGGCGGCGCAGCTCAAGCCCACGATCAGCCCCTGCCACAAGCCACTCGGGCCCCTGGCGGCGCCCAGCCAGTCGGTCAGCCCCAGGGCGTAACCCACCGGCAGCCCCACACCCCAGTAAGCAAACAAGGTCAGCACCATGGTCACCCGTGTGTCCTGGTAGCCGCGCAACGCGCCGGCGGCCGTGACCTGGATCGCGTCGGAAAACTGGAACAGCGCGGCAAACACAATCAGCATCGACGCCACGTGAATCACCAGCGGGTCCGGCGTGTAGATCGTCGCAATCTGCTCGCGAAACAGTAGCATCAGGCTGCACGACAGGCAGGCGTAGGTCAGTGCCGTACCCATGCCGACCCCGGCGGCAAAGCGCGCTTCACGCGGCTCGCCACGGCCCAGGGCTTGGCCAACACGCACGGTCACGGCCATGCTCAGCGAGTAAGGGATCATGAATACCAGCGAGCTGAAGTTCAGCGCGATCTGGTGGCCGGCCACCACGTTGGCACCCAGGCTGCCGATCAGCAGGGCGATCACCGCAAAGATGCTGGATTCGGCAAATACCGCGATGCCAATCGGCAGGCCGATGCTCAGCACGCGCTTGATCACCGACCATTTTGGCCAGTCGAAGCGCTTGAACAACTCGCTGCTCTGGTAAGGCGGCGCCCAGCGGGTCCAGGCGGCCAGGCCGAGCATCATCACCCACATCACAATCGCCGTGGCCCAGCCACAGCCCACGCCGCCCATGGCCGGCACGCCGAAATGGCCATAGATGAACACGTAGTTCAGCGGAATATTCAGCGCCAGCCCGCACAGGCCCATGACCATGCTCGGCCGCGTTCGGCCCAGGCCATCACTGAAGCAGCGAAACACGTAATACAGAGCGATGGCGGGCATGCCGGAAGCGATGCCGTGCAAGTAGGCCATGCAGGGTTTGATCAGCTCGGGGTCGACGTTCATCGCATGCAGGATCGGCTCGGCGCTGACCAGCATCAGCAGCGCGGTGAGCCCGACCAGCACGGCCAGCCACAAGGATTGGCGCACCAACGGGCCAATCTCGGTGTGGCGGCCGGCGCCGAAGTGTTGGGCGACTTTCGGCGTGGTGGCCAGCAAGGTGCCGGTCATCAGCAGGTACACCGGAATCCAGATCGAGTTACCCAGGGCCACGGCCGCCAGGTCCCGAGGGCTTACACGCCCGGCCATCACCGCATCGACGAAGCCCATGGCGGTGGTCGCGAGCTGGCCGATCATGATCGGCAGGGCCAGGGTCAGCAGGCTGCGCACCTCACGGTTGACGCGGGCGGGGCGGGAGAGGGCGGCGGTGGCGGTGTTCACGTGCGGCTGTCCAGTAAAAGAGTTGCAAAGGACGGCGAAGTCTACGCGCTGACGCACGGGTCAGGAAAAAACCTGTGTTAGGGATTTGTAAGCGATCTTCAGGCAGGCGCTGAACCCCTGTGGGAACTGGGCTTGCCCGCGATAGCATCATCTCGGTATAGCTGATAGACCGTGGTGTCTGCATCGCAGGCAAGCCAGCTCCCACACAGGCCCGGCTCCCACATAAGCACTGCCCACCTGGCATCTGCGGTGTTACACAGATCGCATCCCTGTACACTGCTGGTCCGCGAAAGGAGCCTGCCATGTTGATTGTTGCCGACGAAAATATCCCGCTGCTCGATGCATTCTTCGAAGGGTTTGGCGAGATTCGCCGGGTGCCCGGCCGTTCCATCGACCGCGCCACGGTCGAGCAGGCCGATGTGCTGCTGGTGCGTTCGGTGACCAACGTCAACCGCGCGTTGTTGGAAGGCACAAAGGTACGCTTTGTCGGCACGTGCACCATCGGCACCGATCATTTGGACCTGGATTACTTCAAACAGGCCGGCATCAGTTGGTCCAGCGCGCCCGGCTGTAACGCGCGCGGCGTGGTGGACTATGTGCTGGGCAGCCTGCAGACCCTGGCTGAGATCGAGGGCGCCGACCTGAATCAGCGTACCTACGGCGTTGTCGGTGCCGGTGAAGTGGGCGGGCGGTTGGTCAAGGTGCTCAAGGGCCTGGGCTGGAACGTGCTGGTGTGCGACCCGCCGCGCCAGATTGCCCAAGACGGTGATTACGTCAGCCTGGAGCAGATCATCCAGCAGTGCGACGTGATCAGCCTGCACACGCCGCTGACCAAATCCGGCAACGGCTGCACTTGGCACTTATTCGATCGCGAGCGGCTCAACCGCCTCAAGCCCGGCACCTGGCTGATCAACGCCAGCCGTGGCCCGGTGGTGGACAACGCTGCGCTGCGGGAAGTGTTGCTGGAGCGTGAGGACCTGCAAGCGGTGTTGGACGTGTGGGAAGGCGAGCCCGAAGTGGATGTCGACCTGGCCGACCTGTGCGTGCTGGCCACTCCGCATATCGCCGGCTACAGTCTCGATGGCAAACAGCGCGGCACCGCGCAGATTTACCAGGCGTTCTGTGCCCATCTGGGCCAGGAGCCGAGCATTCATTTAAGTGATCTGCTGCCGCAACCGTGGCTGGCCGAGGTGCACTTGAACGCATCGACCGACCCGGCCTGGGCGCTGGCGACCTTGTGCCGCAGTGTGTACGACCCGCGCCGCGATGATGCGGATTTCCGTCGCAGCCTCGTAGGCACCGTGCAGGAGCAGCGCAAGGCGTTCGACCTGCTGCGCAAGCACTACCCGCAGCGCCGTGAGATTGATGGCCTGAAGGTGCGCATCAATGGCGAGTCGGCGGCGCTGTCGAACATCGTCTCGGCATTGGGCGCCATCACCCTTTAAAACAGGCATAAAAAACCCGGCCATCAAGGCCGGGTCACAAAGAGCTTAGGCGTATCAGCCTTGCTTGGCAGGCTTGACCAGTCGCTGTTCCAGCTCGCGGCACGCTTGCTGGATCATCTCTTCGGTAATCTGCACTTCGCGGCCTTGGGCGTCGATCACGGAGCAAGGCAGATACTGCGGTTGGCGGATCACTTCAATCTTGGCATCGCTGCTATTTTGCAAGGTCATGGCCTGTCTCCTCATCAGGTTGTGTACCTACTTTAATTCCCCCGCGTGACCGAGCTATTACAACTCCTTACAAGGTCATCGGTTAGAACATCCAGTCCACCAGAAACCGATACAAATTTCCAGCCAGGGGTTAGACCGATAGCCTCTAGCGGTCAGCATCGGCGGGCATAATTAACCTGACTCATTGTTATTCAGCCAAGTTCCCCCAATGTTGTGCTGTAGATACTTTTCCTGCACAGGTGCTGCCCTCCATGCTTTCAGTCCGTCAACGCCGCGCGATCCGCCTGGCCAGCCGCTTCATTGCGCCCTACCGCTGGCACGCGCTGGGTGCCCTGTTGGCGCTGATCGTCACGGCGGGCATCACCTTGTCCATGGGCCAGGGCATTCGCCTGTTGGTGGATCAGGGCTTTATGACGCAATCGCCGCACCTGCTCAACCAGTCCATCGGCTTGTTCATGATTCTGGTGTTGGGCCTGGCCGTGGGCACGTTTGCGCGGTTTTACCTGGTGTCGTGGATCGGCGAACGGGTGGTGGCGGACATTCGCCGGCAGGTGTTCAACCACCTGATCTACCTGCACCCAGGCTTTTACGAAAACAACCGCAGTTCGGAAATCCAGTCACGGCTGACCACCGACACCACCTTGCTGCAATCAGTGATCGGCTCGTCGCTGTCATTGTTTCTGCGCAACGCCTTGATGGTCATCGGCGGCATCGTGTTGCTGTTTGTCACCAACCCCAAGCTCACCAGTATCGTGGTGATCGCGCTGCCGCTGGTGCTGGCGCCGATCCTGATCTTCGGGCGCCGTGTGCGCAGCCTCTCGCGCCTGAGCCAGGACCGCATCGCCGACGTGGGCAGCTATGTGTCCGAGACCCTCGGCCAGATCAAGACCGTGCAGGCCTACAACCACCAAGTGCAGGACGAACAGCGCTTCGCCGTGACCGTGGAGGAGGCATTTGCCACGGCGCGCAAGCGCATCGCACAGCGCGCCTGGCTGATTACTTTGGTGATCATGCTGGTGCTGGGCGCTGTGGGCGTGATGCTCTGGGTCGGTGGTATGGACGTGATCAGCGGGCGTATTTCCGGTGGTGAGCTGGCGGCGTTCGTGTTCTACAGCCTGATCGTCGGCAGCGCTGTTGGCACCCTGAGCGAAGTGCTCGGCGAGCTGCAGCGCGCCGCCGGTGCCGCCGAGCGGATTGGCGAGTTGTTGCAGTCGAGTAACGAAATTCAGGCGCCTGCCGCCGGTACTGTGCAATTGCCGCAGCGCGTCAGCGGCCGCATGGAACTGCAAGACCTGCGCTTTTCCTACCCGTCGCGGCCCGACAGCTACGCCATCGATGGTGTGAGCCTGACCATCAATCCCGGCGAAACCCTGGCCTTGGTCGGCCCGTCCGGTGCCGGTAAATCGACGATTTTCGACCTGCTGCTGCGTTTCTACGACCCCCAGCAAGGCTGCATCCTGCTGGAAGGCCACGCACTGACCGAACTCGACCCGATGGACCTGCGCCGCCACTTCGCGTTGGTGTCCCAGAGCCCGGCGCTGTTTTTCGGCAGCGTCGAAGAAAACATTCGCTACGGCAACCCGTCCGCCACCACCGCCCAGGTCGAGGCTGCCGCGCGCATCGCCCACGCCCACGACTTCATCCTGCAAATGCCCGACGGCTACCAGACCCATCTCGGCGACGGCGGCATGGGCCTCTCCGGCGGTCAGCGCCAACGCCTGGCCATCGCCCGCGCGTTGCTGGTGGACGCACCGATCCTGCTGTTGGACGAAGCCACCAGCGCGCTGGATGCCCAGAGTGAACACTTGATCCAGCAGGCGTTGCCGCAACTGATGCAGGGCCGCACCACGTTGGTGATTGCGCATCGGTTGGCGACGGTGAAGAACGCCGATCGGATCGCGGTGATGGACCAGGGCAAGCTAGTGGCGGTAGGCACGCACCAGCAGTTGATAGCGAGCAATCCGCTGTATGCGCGGTTGGCGGCGTTGCAGTTCAGTGATGGGCTTGAGGTCGCCAATAGCGACGGCTGATGGCGAGCGGGTTTGCTGTGGCAAGCCCGCTCGCCACAAGACCCCCGCTCGCCACGGGGGTTGAGTCGCCAACAGTATGGCGACCTCCGGCCTAGGTGTTACTGATCATCAAAATACCGCTCATGCCAATCCACCAGCGGCTGCGGTGAGTTGAGCTTTTGCCCGTAGATCACCGAATAAGACAGCACGTTCTGCACATATTGGCGGGTTTCGTCGAATGGGATGCTTTCCACCCACACGTCGAAGCTCAGGTGGTCGGCACCACGCAGCCATTGGCGAACACGGCCGGGGCCGGCGTTGTAGGCGGCGGAGGCGAGTACGCGGTTGCCGTTGAACTGGCTGTGCACTTGGCTCAGGTAGGCCGCGCCGAGCTGGATGTTTTTGTCCGGGTCGAGCACCTGGGCCGGTGAGGCCAGCGGGATGCTGAACTTGCGCGCGGTTTCCTTGGCGGTGCCGGGCATCAGTTGCATCAGGCCGCTGGCGCCGACGCCGGAGCGGGCGTCGTCCATGAAGGCGCTTTCCTGGCGGGTGATAGCAAACACCCAGCTCGAATGCAGGCCACGCACCTTGGCTTCGCGCACCAAGGTGTCCCGGTGGGCCATCGGGAAGCGGATATCCAAATCGTCCCAGTACTGTGCCTGGCTGATGGTGCGGATCGCCGGGAAGTACCACTTCATGTCATAGGCCAGCTTGGCCTGGGCGACCATTTCATCGCGGTTGAAGTGACGGCTGACGTGATACCACTCGCGGCGGCCATCGACGATCTGGCCGCGCGCATAGAACTCCAGGGCACGGCGCACGCCGGGCGTGTTACGCACCTTGTTGATCAGCGCCTGGCTCATCACCAGTGGCTTGTTGTTCAACTGGTACGGCGCCTTGGAGCGGTCGGCGGCGAGGAAGCCATAGAAATCCCGCTCCCGCGACAGGTTTTTGTACAGCACCAGGGCTTGCGGGTTTTTTGGCTCGGCCAGTTCCAGGCTGCGAGCCTGCCAGTAGCGCCAGCGGTTGGTGGTGGCCAGGTCTTGTGGGAGTTTGCGGGTCAACTGGTAGGCGTCTTCCCAACGGGCCAGGCGCAACAGCAGGCGCAGGCGCCATTCGGAGACGGTGTTGTCACGCAACTCCGGGTCGTACTTGGTCATCACCTCAAGGGCGCGCGGGTCGAAGCGTTTAGCCAGGGTCAGGCCGATCTCGCGGGCGATTGCCACTTTTTCGTCACGGGAGAAGTGCATGCTGCTGGCATACCCGTCGAGCAGGGCCATGGCCTTCTCCGGGTCCTGGCGTGCCAAGCGGCGCAGGCCCAGGCCTACGGCGTCAGACATGGCCTCGCTGGCGGGCAGGAAGCGCGATGGATCGCTGAGCATGTCGGGCTTTTGCGCTACGTCGACCATCAGGCGGCCCTGGGCGCCGAGGGTTGGCAGGGTTTTCACCAGGCTGTTGGCCAGCGCGTAGTTGCGCGCTTCGGCGGCGAGCTTGGCGCGGTCCCAGATTTTTTGTTCGGTGAGTTGGCCAGCGGCGGCCCACTGGCCGAAGGTGGCGTCACAGGCGGCGGGTTGGGATTTGCCGGTCAGCCAGAGTTTTTCGGTGGTCTTGTAGCCTTCGGCTTTCAAGTTATGGGTGAGCTGGTACTGGCCATGCAGGCAGTCCAGTTCAACGAAATTGAGTTTGGCGTCGTAGTACTTTTCAAAGGTCTGCCAGTCGCCACGGTCGGCCAACCAGCGCAACCAGCGCAGTTTCATCCAGTTAGCCTGGGGCAGGTCGCCGTTTTTGGCGAGGAACTGTTCGATTTCCTCGTTGCTTGCGGTTTTCAGGCGCGCGGTCAGCTCGTCGTAGGCCAGGTACGGCGTGAGCGGGTAGTCGGCCAACGCTTGGCTGTATTGCATGTACGGGCCGCTGTCGCCTTTGGCGAGGGCGCGTTTGGCTTCATCGTAATATTGACGTTGGGTGGTGAGGTCCACGGCCTGGGCGGATTGAACGGCGGTGGCGGAAAGAAGCAGACAAGATAAAAAGTTGAAAAGGCGACTGCGCATGAGACGTCCGTGCAGAGAAATCACGACTAGCACCGGCACTGCCGACACTGATTACCCCTAGCTTAGCCTTTTGCCAGCGGCCGGCGAAAGCTTTGCCGGCCGGCTGGCTGAAGTTCAGCGTAAATGTCCTACAGAACGTGTCGATAGCGAAAATGCCGGCCGCATCCAACCCTCAAGTCAGGTAGAATGCGCGCCCAGTTTTTGGAGAAGCGTATGACCCTGCTCAAATTCAGCGATGTGTCCCTTGCTTTCGGCGCTATGCCGTTGTTGGACAAGGTGTCCTGGCAGATCGCCCGTGGTGAGCGGGTGTGCATCATCGGCCGCAACGGCACCGGCAAGTCCAGCATGATGAAGCTGGTTAAGGGCGACCAGAAGCCCGATGACGGCTCTGTTTGGCGCGCCCCGGGCCTGAAGATCGGCGAATTGCCGCAAGAATTGCCGGTGGCCGACGGACGGACAGTGTTCGACGTGGTTGCCGAAGGCCTCGACGGCGTCGGTGAGTTGCTCGCGCAATACCATCACCTGGCGCAGAACTGCGTCACCGAAGAAGACCTGGACAAGCTGATGCACGTCCAGCAAGACCTCGAAGCCCGTGATGGCTGGCGCTTGCAGCAACTGGTCGACAGCACCCTTAGCCGCCTGCAACTGCCGGCCGACAAGACCCTCGCCGAGTTGTCCGGTGGCTGGCGTCGTCGCGTGCTGCTGGCCCAGGCCCTGGTGTCCGAGCCGGACCTGCTGCTGCTCGACGAACCAACCAACCACCTGGACATCGGCGCAATCGCCTGGCTGGAAGAAGCCATCAAGGACTTCCAGGGCGCCGTGCTGTTTATCACGCACGACCGTGCCTTCCTGCAGAGCCTGGCAACGCGCATCCTTGAACTGGACCGTGGCGGCCTGATCGACTGGAACGGCGACTACGCCAGTTTCCTGGTGCACAAGGAAGCCGCACTGTCCGCTGAAGAAACCGCCAACGCGTTGTTCGACAAAAAGCTGGCTCAGGAAGAAGTCTGGATCCGCCAGGGCATCAAGGCCCGTCGCACCCGTAACGAAGGTCGCGTACGTGCCCTCAAGGCTCTGCGCAATGAGCGTAGCGAGCGTCGCGAACGCACTGGCAAGGCCAATATTCAGCTCGACACCGCCGACAAGTCGGGCAAGCAGGTTATGGTGCTGGAGAACGTCAGCTTCCATCACCCGGATGGCCCGTTCCTGATCAAGGACTTCTCCATGGTCCTGCAGCGCGGCGACCGTATCGGCCTGCTGGGCGCCAACGGTACCGGCAAGACCACCTTGCTCAAACTGATGCTCAATGGCCTGCAACCGACCAGCGGCACGGTAGAGGAGGGCACCAAGATCGACGTGGCCTACTTCGACCAGTTGCGCCACCAGTTGGACCTGGAAAAAACCGTGATCGACAACGTCGCCGAAGGCCGCGACTTTATCGACATCGACGGCCAGAGCCGCCACGTGCTGAGCTACCTGGGCGACTTCCTGTTCAGCCCACAGCGTGCACGTACGCCGGTGAAAGCCTTGTCCGGTGGTGAGCGTGCGCGCCTGCTGCTGGCCAAACTGTTCAGCAAACCGGCCAACCTGCTGGTACTCGACGAACCGACTAACGACCTTGACGTGGAAACCCTCGAGCTGCTGGAAGAGGTCTTGCTGACCTTCAACGGCACTGTGCTGATGGTCAGCCACGACCGGGCATTCCTCGACAACGTGGTCACCAGCACCCTGGTCTTCGAAGGTGAAGGCAAAGTGCGTGAATACGTCGGTGGTTATCAGGACTGGCTGCGTCAGGGCGGCTCGCCGCGCCTGCTGGGCGTGACCGAGAGCAAGTCCGGCAAAGCCGACTTGACCTCGGCAGTGGTGGCGGTTGCCGCTGCTGAACCGGCCCAGGAAGCTGCGCCGGCGGCCAAGAAGAAGCTCAGCTACAAGCTGCAACGCGAGCTGGAAGCCTTGCCGGGTGATATCGACGCCAAGGAACAGCAGATCGCCGCAGTAGAGGCGGACATGGCTGACGCGGGTTTTTACCTGCGCCCGGCGGCGGAAACCGCCAAGGTCATTGCTTCCCTGGAGACGTTGAACCAGGAGCTGGAAGTGTTGGTTGAGCGTTGGGCTGAGCTGGATGCCTGAGTGATTCAAGCGCATTAAAAAAACCGGCGCTCATTTATATGAGCGCCGGTTTTTTTGTATGAAATACAGTTCAAATGTGGGAGCTGTGTCGCTCTTAAGCGCTTTTTACCAGCTTCACCGCCAGCACATCACACGGCGCGCCGTGCAACACATCATTGGCGGTCGAGCCCAGCAGCAATGCCAAGCCATGGCGGCCATGGCTGCCGACCACGATCAGGTCGCAGCCCTGTTCCTTGGCCAGGTGGTGGATTTCCTGGCGCGGCTGGCCGTAGGTGAGGTGCGAGTTCTCCTTGGTCACTTCCGGGTATTTGAGGATCAACCGCTCCAGGCGTTCTTTGGCCTGGTCAAACTGTTGTTGCTGCAACTGGGACAGATCCATGGGCACGTCGCCTCCAAAGGCCATGGCCATCGGCTCGACGATGTGCACCAGCGACAGTTTGGCGTCGCTGGCGACCGCGAAGGCGCGGGCGCGCTTGATGACTGGATCGCACTCTTCGGTCAGGTCTACGGCGACCAGAATATGTTCGTATGACATGGGGCGTTCCTCCAGGGGACTGCAATAAGTTCAGTATGGCTGCTTTCAAGCGGATGGGGTTGCGTCAAATCAAATCCGCTCATTTAGAAATTCGGGAGTACAGATATGACGGTCTGGATAGTGGTGTCAATCCTTCTAGTGGTTCTGAGCCCTCTGGCATGGCTGCGCCCCTCACGCCATCAGAGTGGACGCATGGCCCTGCGGATGGAGGCGCGCCGCATCGGCCTGGCCATGCAGTTGGCACCCCAGGAGTGGCCGCACTGGCTCAAGCAGGAGCCGCCGAGCCCATGCGCGCAGTACTGCCGCCCACGGCGCGGGCGTACGCCGGCCATCTGGAGCTATTGGCAGTTGGAGCCGGGTGTGTGGGTCAATCAGTGGCGTGAGGTGTGCGTCGATGAAAAGTTGTTGGCGCATTTTGCGACGCTGCCGGACAACGTCTACAAGGTCGAGGCCGACAAGCAGATGATCGCCTTGTGCTGGGGCGAGAAGGGCGAGGCGAGTGTGTTGAAGGACATTGATACGTTGCTCAAGGCCCTGGCTTGATGTCTGTCAGATAAAAGCCAGGCAATAAAAAGCCCGACATCATCATCGGGCTGGAGTTGGCCAGGCAGGCCGGAAATCTGTGATTCACGCGTCGGATGTTCATCCAGGCGCATTAAGCTTGTCGCTAGCCTAGCGGCATATCCCGTTGTGTACAGCCTTTTCCCACAAATTTCAGACTATTGATTTCGTGAATATTTGAATATTGACGAGGCGCGGGCTTAGGGTGGGGGTTCTGAACTGACTGGAAAGTCGCGTTTTCCCTAGCCTTTCGAGCGATTGACAATTGCCCAGAATTGGATGAAGGTGGCGTACCCAAATCAAACGGGCGTATGAATTGAGCGTTTGTCTGTCAGACCGCTCATACAGAACCCCGACTAGCGCATTGGCGGGTGTGCCTGGCGAATGGGTGTGAGCATTGACGCAACTATCAATGTTCAACCATAGGCCAGCGTCCAGTGAGTACTGTTCAGCTTCCATATCGTGGAGATCAGTTGATGATTTACGAAGGTAAAGCCATCACGGTTAAGGCTCTTGAAAGTGGCATCGTCGAATTGAAATTCGACCTCAAGGGTGAGTCCGTCAACAAGTTCAACCGTCTAACCCTGAACGAACTGCGTCAGGCCGTAGACACCATCAAAGCAGATGCTTCGGTCAAGGGCGTGATCGTCTCCAGCGGCAAGGACGTGTTTATCGTCGGCGCTGACATCACCGAATTCGTCGACAACTTCAAGCTGCCCGATGCCGAGCTGGTGGCTGGCAACCTCGAAGCCAACAAGATCTTCAGCGATTTCGAAGACCTCAACGTGCCGACCGTTGCCGCAATCAATGGCATCGCGTTGGGCGGCGGCCTGGAAATGTGCCTGGCGGCAGACTTTCGCGTCATGTCGGCGACCGCCAAAATCGGCTTGCCTGAAGTCAAACTGGGCATCTACCCAGGTTTCGGCGGCACCGTACGCCTGCCGCGCATCATCGGTGCCGACAACGCCATCGAGTGGATTGCCGCGGGTAAGGAAAACCGTGCAGAAGACGCGCTGAAAGTCGGCGCCGTCGATGCTGTGGTTGCCCCGGACAAACTGGCCGAAGCGGCACTGAACCTGATCAAGGGCGCCATCAACGGCGAATTTGACTACAAGGCCAAGCGTCAGCCGAAGCTGGAAAAGCTCAAGCTCAACGCCATCGAACAAATGATGTCGTTCGAAACCGCCAAAGGTTTCGTGGCGGGCCAAGCCGGCCCGAACTACCCGGCGCCGGTTGAAGCGATCAAGACCATCCAGAAAGCCGCGAACTTCGGTCGCGACAAAGCCTTGGAAGTGGAAGCTGCAGGCTTCGTCAAACTGGCGAAAACCTCGGCTGCCCAGAGCCTGATCGGCCTGTTCCTGAACGATCAGGAACTGAAGAAAAAGGCCAAGGCCTACGACGAAATCGCCAAAGACGTGAAACAGGCTGCCGTACTCGGCGCCGGTATCATGGGTGGCGGTATCGCCTATCAGTCGGCGTCCAAAGGCACGCCGATCCTGATGAAAGACATCAACGAGCACGGCATCGAGCAAGGCCTGGCAGAAGCCGCCAAGCTGCTGGTGGGCCGCGTTGATAAAGGCCGCATGACCGCTGCGAAAATGGCTGAAGTGCTTAACGGCATTCGTCCTACGCTGTCCTACGGCGATTTCGGCCACGTCGACCTGGTGGTCGAAGCGGTTGTCGAGAACCCGAAGGTCAAGCAAGCCGTACTGGCTGAAGTGGAAGCCCAGGTTAAGGAAGACACTATCCTGGCCTCGAACACCTCGACCATTTCCATCAGCTTGCTGGCCAAAGCCCTCAAGCGTCCGGAAAACTTCGTCGGCATGCACTTCTTCAACCCGGTGCACATGATGCCGCTGGTGGAAGTGATCCGTGGCGAGAAGTCCAGCGAGCTGGCAGTTGCCACCACCGTTGCCTACGCCAAGAAAATGGGCAAGAACCCGATTGTGGTCAACGACTGCCCGGGCTTTTTGGTCAACCGCGTGCTGTTCCCCTACTTCGGCGGTTTCGCCAAGTTGGTCAGCGCCGGTGTGGACTTCGTGCGTATCGACAAAGTCATGGAAAAATTCGGCTGGCCAATGGGCCCGGCGTACCTGATGGACGTGGTCGGCATCGACACCGGCCACCACGGTCGTGACGTGATGGCTGAAGGCTTCCCGGACCGCATGAAAGACGACCGCCGTTCGGCGATCGACGCGCTCTACGAGGCCAAGCGCCTGGGCCAGAAGAACGGCAAGGGCTTCTACGCCTACGAGGCTGACAAGAAGGGCAAGCAGAAGAAAGTGGCCGACCCGTCGGTTCACGAAGTACTCGCGCCGGTCATCTACGAACAGCGTGAGGTGTCCGATGAGGACATCATCAACTGGATGATGATCGCCCTGTGCCTGGAAACCGTGCGTTGCCTGGAAGACGGCATCGTTGAAACCGCCGCCGAAGCCGATATGGGCCTGGTGTACGGTATTGGTTTCCCTCCATTCCGTGGTGGTGCGCTGCGTTACATCGACTCGATCGGTGTGGCCGAGTTCGTTGCCCTGGCTGACAAATACGCTGATTTGGGCCCGCTGTACCACCCGACCGCGAAGCTGCGTGAAATGGCCAAGAATGGCCAGAGCTTCTTCGGTTAAGCGCCCAGACGAATAGAGCGAGAATATTTATGAGCTTGAATCCAAGAGACGTGGTGATTGTCGACTTCGGTCGCACACCGATGGGCCGCTCCAAGGGCGGCATGCACCGCAACACCCGTGCCGAAGACATGTCGGCGCACCTGATCAGCAAATTGCTGGAACGCAACGTCAAGGTCGACCCGAACGAAGTCGAAGACGTGATCTGGGGCTGCGTCAACCAGACCCTGGAACAGGGCTGGAACATCGCGCGCATGGCGTCGTTGATGACCCAGATCCCGCACACAGCCGCTGGCCAGACTGTCAGCCGCCTGTGCGGCTCGTCGATGAGCGCGCTGCACACCGCAGCGCAAGCGATCATGACCGGTAACGGCGATGTGTTCGTGGTCGGCGGCGTGGAGCACATGGGCCACGTCAGCATGATGCACGGCGTTGACCCTAACCCGCACATGTCGCTGTACGCGGCAAAAGCCTCGGGCATGATGGGCCTCACCGCAGAAATGCTCGGCAAAATGCACGGCATTACCCGTGAAGCCCAGGACGCATTCGGTGTGCGTTCCCACCAGCTCGCCCACAAGGCGACTGTGGAAGGCAAGTTCAAAGATGAAATCATCCCGATGAACGGCTACGACGAGAACGGTTTCCTGAAACTGTTCGACTACGACGAAACCATTCGTCCGGACACCACCCTGGAAAGCCTGGCGGCCCTCAAACCTGCCTTCAATCCAAAGGGCGGTACCGTGACTGCCGGTACTTCGTCGCAAATCACTGACGGTGCTTCGTGCATGATCGTGATGTCGGCGCAGCGTGCCCAGGACCTGGGTATCCAGCCGCTGGCGGTGATCCGTTCGATGGCAGTGGCGGGTGTGGACCCGGCGATCATGGGCTATGGTCCAGTACCGGCCACACAAAAAGCCTTGAAGCGCGCGGGCCTGACCATCTCCGATATCGACTTCTTCGAGCTCAACGAAGCTTTCGCCGCACAGGCCTTGCCAGTGCTGAAAGATTTGAAAGTACTCGACAAGATGAACGAGAAGGTTAACCTGCACGGCGGTGCGATTGCCCTGGGCCACCCATTTGGTTGCTCCGGTGCGCGTATTTCCGGCACTTTGCTTAACGTGATGAAGCAAAATGGCGGCAACCTTGGGGTTGCAACCATGTGCATTGGTCTCGGCCAAGGCATTTCCACCGTCTTCGAACGCGTCTAAGCGTTAGGTTGACGGAAGCCGGGGCCCAGTGCCCCGGTTTTTGTTTTTTGGAATTTTTAATATTTTTTTTAATAAATTTTGTAAGAGGGCCAGAGCATGAAAGTCGAACCAGGGCTCTACCAACATTATAAGGGGCCGCAGTACCGCGTTTTTAACGTGGCACGGCACTCCGAGACCGAAGAAGAAGTGGTGTTTTACCAAGCACTGTATGGCGATTACGGCTTTTGGGTACGCCCGTTGAGCATGTTCCTGGAGACCGTCGAAGTTGACGGCGAGCAGGTCCCGCGCTTTGCTTTGGTCCAGGCCGAACCCAGTCTTTTTTCAGGGCAATAACGGCAGGCCGCGCAGAATGCTGCGCTTGACCTCACCTTGTTGCCACTATATATAGCGTTGCCGCGACAGGCGCCAACTGCCTTTCACTTCTCGAATTCAGGAATTTTCCGATCCATGGGCAAATCGCTGGTCATTGTGGAATCCCCGGCTAAGGCCAAGACCATCAACAAGTACTTGGGTAACGAGTACGTGGTGAAGTCGAGTATCGGCCATATCCGAGACCTGCCCACCAGCGGTTCGGCTAGCGCCAGCAAGGAGCCTGCCGCCAAGCGCGGCAAGGCCGCCGCGGGCGAAGGTCCGGTGCTCACCCCTAAAGAGAAAGCGCGTAAGCAGCTGGTCTCGCGCATGGGTGTGGACCCGGAACATGGCTGGAAGGCCAAGTACGAGATCCTTCCTGGCAAGGAAAAGGTCATTGAAGAGCTGCGCCGGCTCGCCAAGGATGCTGACACCATCTATCTCGCGACGGACTTGGACCGCGAAGGGGAAGCCATTGCCTGGCACCTGCGGGAAGCCATCGGCGGTGATGACAGCCGCTACAAGCGTGTGGTGTTCAACGAAATCACCAAGAAAGCCATCCAGGAAGCCTTCTCCAAGCCCGGCGAACTGGACATCGACCGCGTCAACGCCCAGCAGGCACGGCGTTTCCTCGACCGCGTCGTGGGCTACATGGTTTCGCCGCTGCTGTGGGCGAAAATCGCCCGTGGCCTGTCCGCCGGCCGTGTGCAATCGGTTGCGGTAAAGCTGGTGGTGGAGCGTGAGCGCGAGATTCGTGCGTTCAACCCCGAAGAGTATTGGGAAGTCCACGCTGACCTCGGCACTGCCAAGGGCGCCAACGTGCGCTTTGACGTGGCCCGTGAGAAAGGCGAGGCTTTCAAGCCGCTGAACGAAGCCCAGGCCATGGCTGCGCTGGAAAAGCTCAAGGCTTCCAGCTACAGCATCGTCAAGCGTGAAGACAAACCGACCAGCAGCAAGCCGTCGGCGCCGTTCATCACCTCCACCCTGCAACAGGCTGCGAGTAACCGCCTGGGCTTCGGTGTGAAGAAAACCATGATGATGGCCCAGCGTTTGTACGAAGCCGGCTACATCACTTATATGCGTACTGACTCCACCAACCTGTCGCAAGACGCGGTGGCGATGGCGCGTACCTATATTGAAACCGAGTTCGGCAAGAAGTACCTGCCGGAGAAGCCAAACGTCTACAGCAGCAAAGAAGGCGCACAGGAGGCTCACGAAGCGATTCGTCCTTCCGACGCCAACACTGAGCCAAGCAAGCTGACGGGCATGGAGCGCGACGCTGAGCGCCTCTACGAGCTGATCTGGCGCCAGTTCCTGGCCTGCCAGATGCTGCCGGCGCAATACCTGTCCACCACCGTCAGTGTGGGCGCAGGCGACTTCGAGCTGCGTGCCAAGGGCCGTATCCTCAAGTTCGACGGCTACACCCGTGTGATGCCGCAAATCGCCAAGCCAGGCGACGACGACGTGCTGCCGGACATGGCCCAGGGCGACACGTTGAAGCTGATCAAGCTCGACCCGTCCCAGCACTTCACCAAGCCGCCGGCGCGTTATTCGGAAGCCAGCTTGGTAAAAGAGATGGAAAAACGCGGTATCGGTCGTCCTTCGACGTACGCTGCGATCATCTCGACCATCCAGGACCGTGGCTACGTTGCGCTGCACAACCGTCGTTTCTACTCGGAAAAGATGGGCGACATCGTTACCGAGCGCCTGTCCGAGAGCTTCTCCAACCTGATGGACTACGGCTTCACCGCCGGCATGGAAGAGAACCTCGATGACGTGGCCCAGGGCGAACGCGACTGGAAAAACGTATTGGATGAGTTCTACGGCGACTTCAAGAAGAAGCTGGAAGTAGCCGAAAGCCCTGAGAGCGGCATGCGTGCTAACCAGCCGGTGATGACTGACATCCCGTGCCTGACCTGTGGCCGTCCGATGCAGATTCGTACTGCGTCCACCGGTGTGTTCCTCGGTTGCTCGGGCTACAGCCTGCCGCCGAAAGAGCGCTGCAAGGCCACCGTTAACCTGGTGCCGGGTGATGAAATCGCTGCTGACGACGAGGGTGAATCCGAGTCGCTGGTATTGCGTGGCAAGCACCGTTGCCCGATCTGCAGCACGGCGATGGACGCTTACCTGCTCGACGAGAAGCACAAGTTGCACATCTGCGGTAACAACCCGGATTGCGACGGCTACGAGATCGAAGAGGGCAGCTACCGCATCAAGGGCTACGAAGGCCCGAGCCTGGAATGCGACAAGTGCGGCAGCGAGATGCAGCTCAAGACCGGCCGTTTCGGCAAGTTCTTCGGTTGCACCAACCCGACGTGCAAGAACACCCGCAAACTGCTGAAAAGCGGTGACGCGGCGCCGCCGAAGATGGACCCGGTGAAGATGCCCGAACTCAAGTGCGAGAAGGTCAACGACACCTACATCCTGCGTGACGGCGCTTCGGGCTTGTTCCTGGCTGCCAGCCAGTTCCCGAAAAACCGCGAGACCCGTGCGCCATTGGTCATGGAAATCGTGCCGCACAAAGACGAGATCGATCCGAAGTACCACTTCTTGTGTGAAGCGCCGAAGAAGGATCCCGACGGTCGCCCGTCCGTGATCCGCTACAGCCGCAAAACCAAGGAGCAGTACGTGCAGACCGAAGTGGACGGCAAGCCTACCGGCTGGAAAGCGTTCTACGACGGTGGCAAGTGGAAGGTCGAGGACAAGCGCCAGGGCGCTTGATCGACGAGCCTGCAAAACATAAAGGTCGCCCGCAAAGGCGGCCTTTTTTTGCGCTTGCAGGAAACTTGGCTGATCCGTGACACTGTTCAGCCAGCATCATGCTTATTTCGTTGTGGAGACTGCCGTTATGGCCAACGAACTCTATACCCGTACCAATCAGAAAATTTACTTCGCGGGTTTGTCCCTGGAGGCCCTTGGCCGTGCCGAGGAAGGGAAGGAGATGAATGCCATCGCGCTGGTCCAGGCCGGGCGTGAGGCGGCGTTGTTCCACCTGTACGGTGCCCTGCTGGGCCTGTGCCATGAAATTGCCGGGTTCTACCGCTTGCCCCAGGCCGGTGCGCCCCGTGCAGAGATGATCGTGAACCGCGACGTGCTGGAAAGCATGGCGATTCCTGAGCTGGCCGAGCTGGTGGAAATGGCCCAGAGCCCTGACAGTTGGATTGCCCGCCTGCTCAAGGCGCATGCCGACATGTTCCAGCCGCCACGCGTTCCTCATGTGCCCAAGGGGGATGTGACACAGCCGCTGATCGTGGCCGTTGCCCTGGAAGAAGATGAGCCCAAGCCATTGAGCCGCGAAGAGCTGGAGGGCTGGCGTCAGGAGCTGAAGAAGATGGCGCTGCGGTTTCGCGAAGGTTTGAACGAGTGCTGAGAGGTTTGCACTAAGCAAATGTGGGAGCTGGCTTGCCTGCGATAGCGGTGGGTCAGTTTGCGGGTCATTGGCTGATACACCGCTATCGCAGGCAAGCCAGCTCCCACATTGATAGGCGTGTTCCCGAGAGCACCATTCATCAAGCCGTAAAGAAACCTGTTCAGATCCTCACCGAGGCTGAGTGGATGACTGATATAATCCCGGCCTTTCGTGGAGAACAGACTTTTATGCCAACGTCCTTTCTGGAAATTGTTGAACTGCCTGACGGCCGAATTGAGCTGCGCCGGGCTGAGGACGAGGGTTCTCTAGTAATTTTGGATTTTTCCGAAGACGCAAAAGCGTTCCTGCAAGGCCAGCACGTGGAAGTAGCAAAAGCCATGTTGAGCGTCGGTGTGCAGATGGCCGGTCGCCTGGCAGAAGGCGAGCCGGAGAAGGACGACGGGCCGCGGGTTCTTCACTGAGTTTGTGATAAGTGCGCTTGTTCTAGTGAGCGGGCTTGTTGCTGCAGCAGGCGGGCTTCTGTGGCGAGCGGGCTTGCCCCGGGTTGGGCTGCGAAGCGGCCCCAAATAGGTTTGACGCGGTACATCAGGTATTCCACGGTGCTTGGTTTTGGGGCCGCTTCGCAGCCCAGCGCGGGGCAAGCCCGCTCGCCACAACAAGCATGCAGGCCACAAAAGCCCCTCCACAGGGCTAGCCTGCGCACATCCTATTACCCCAACCGAATATTCAAGCTCTGCGCATCGCCCGTACGTGCGGCGCTGATCAGTTGTTGCTTGGCTGTAGCATTCAACGGGTTCAACCAACTCACCACCGTATGGCTACGGCCCAGGCGCAAGGCTTCGCAGGTCAACTGCTGGGCACTTTGCATGCCGCGCGGCTGCAGCAACAGAATGCGCTCGCGATTGAGGCCGGCGTCCCGCAGCCAGGCCTGGGTCAGGCTGGCGGGCGGGGCGATCAGCGTCAGCCAGCGCGCGTCCTGCTCCTCGCTCAGTTCGCGAAGGATCGGCGCCAGTAGGCTCAGGCAGCTCCCGGCTGCACCGCGCAACGACAGTTCACTGAACGCCTCAGGTTCGGAGCCCCACGGGGCCTCGACCGTTTCCTTGAGGATGGGCGCAAGGGGTTGGGCCATAAAGGCCTCGAACAGCGACAGTTGTGTGTGTTGTGGGGTGTGCACGAGCTGCATGGTGCCTCCTTTAGCGGCGAATGACGCCGACGCTCAAGCCTTCGATCACCAGGTCCTGATCTTTCAGGTTCACTTCAATCGGGGCGAACTCAGGGTTCTCGGCCAATAGCCAGACCTTGCTGCCTTCGCGCTTGAAGCGTTTTACGGTGACTTCATCGCCGATACGCGCGACGACGATCTGGCCATTACGGGCTTCACGAGTGGTATGGACGGCCAGCAGGTCGCCGTCGAAAATGCCCACGTCCTTCATGCTCATGCCGTGTACGCGCAACAGGTAGTCGGCACGCGGATGGAAGAAGGTCGGGTTGATGTTGCAGGACTCCTCGACGTGCTGCTGCGCCAGGATCGGCGCACCGGCGGCGACGCGACCGATGATCGGCAGGGTCGATTCGTCGGCCTTGGCTTCGAAGCCAGGGATGCGAATACCGCGTGACGCACCTGGGGTCATCTCGATCGCGCCTTTGCGGGCGAGGGCCTTGAGGTGTTCTTCAGCGGCGTTGGGGGATTTGAACCCCAGCTCCAGCGCAATTTCCGCTCGGGTCGGCGGGTAGCCGTTGTCATCGAGGCAGCGCTTGATAAAAGCCAGAATCTCAGCTTGGCGTGGCGTCAGTTTTAGCATGTTGATCGCTCTGTCTTTTTATACAGTGACTGGGATTATATACAGTGAACTGCGCTTGGCAATCATCCTTTTTTAGCACTCCGCTGGACGGTCATTCGCCACCCGTCCTACAAGGCAGAGACAGCGCTGCCTACAGAGCGAGAAGGATGTGATTAAATAGCGATGAAATAGATGACTGCCCGGCCGGAAAACGGACTCGCAGGCTTGACAAGACACACCCTGAAACGTATGTTTCAAACAAGTGTTTGTCAGGCGGAGTAGCCATGGCCCAGTCGGAAACCGTTGAACGCATTCTCGATGCTGCCGAGCAATTGTTCGCGGAAAAAGGATTTGCTGAAACTTCATTGCGGCTGATCACCAGCAAGGCTGGGGTCAACCTCGCCGCAGTGAATTACCATTTCGGCTCGAAAAAAGCCCTGATCCAGGCGGTGTTCTCGCGCTTTCTGGGGCCGTTCTGCGCCAGCCTCGACCGTGAGTTGGAGCGCCGCCAGACCAAGCCTGATAACAAGCCGAGCCTGGAAGAATTGCTGGAAATCTTGGTTGAGCAAGCGCTGGTGGTTCAACCGCGTAGCGGCAATGACCTGTCGATCTTCATGCGTTTGCTGGGCCTGGCCTTCAGTCAGAGCCAGGGTCACTTGCGGCGTTACCTGGAAGACATGTACGGCAAAGTTTTCCGTCGCTACATGTTGCTGGTAAACGAAGCTGCGCCGCGTATTCCACCGATCGAACTGTTCTGGCGCGTGCACTTCATGCTCGGTGCTGCCGCGTTCAGCATGTCCGGCATCAAAGCCTTGCGTGCGATTGCCGAGACTGATTTCGGCGTCAACACCTCGATAGAGCAGGTGATGCGCCTGATGGTGCCGTTCCTTGCCGCCGGCATGCGCGCCGAAACCGGCGTCACCGACCAAGCCATGGCTGCTGCGCAATTGCGCCCCCGCAGCAAATCCACGCCGGCCACTGCCAAGGCATGATCGCCCGGGTGTGCGCGGCCGCTTGCATCCGCTAAGCTAGCTGCCATGCCGATTTCAGCTATTTACTCGCAACCCGTTGTGCTCACTGCGCTTATCGCGCCACGTGAGGGCAACGGGTTGTGTGCGTTATTTAAGGAAGGTTTATGACTGCTGCCCTGCAAGGTTCTTTAATGGTCGACGTTGCCGGTACCTGGCTGACGGCCGAGGATCGCCACCTGTTGCGTCAGCCTGAAGTGGGCGGCCTGATCATTTTTGCGCGCAATATCGAGCACCCACGCCAGGTGCGCGAGTTGAGCGCGGCGATTCGTGCGGTGCGTCCCGACTTGCTGCTGGCCGTCGACCAGGAAGGCGGTCGCGTGCAACGTCTGCGCCAAGGTTTTGTGCGCCTGCCGGCCATGCGCGCGTTGGCAGATAACCCGAATGCCGAATACCTGGCCGAGCAGTGCGGCTGGATCATGGCCACAGAAGTGCTGGCGGTCGGCCTTGACCTGAGCTTCGCTCCGGTACTGGACCTGGACTACCAGCGCAGTGCCGTGGTCGGCACCCGTTCCTTTGAAGGCGACCCCGAGCGCGCCGCTGTGCTCGCCGGTGCATTCATGCGCGGCATGAACAGCGCCGGCATGGCTGCCACCGGCAAACACTTCCCAGGCCACGGGTGGGCCGAGGCGGATTCCCACGTCGCGATTCCCAATGATGAACGCAGCCTGGAACAGATTCGCGCCAATGACCTGGTGCCTTTCACACGCCTGAGCAAGCAATTGGCCGCCGTAATGCCTGCGCACGTCATCTACCCGCAGGTTGATGCCCAGCCGGCTGGTTTCTCGCGCCGCTGGTTGCAGGACATTCTGCGTGGCGAGTTGCAGTTTGATGGGGTGATTTTCAGCGATGACCTGTCCATGGCCGGGGCGCATGTGGTTGGGGATGCGGCCAGCCGGATTGAAGCGGCGCTGACGGCCGGTTGCGACATGGGGTTGGTGTGTAACGATCGTGCGGCTGCTGAGCTGGCACTGAGCGCGGCACAGCGCATGAAGGTCATCCCTTCGGCGCGGATTGCGCGGATGCGTGGGCAGGCGATTGCTTCGACGGACTACAAGCAGGATCCGCGTTGGCTGACAGCGCTTACTGCGTTGCGGGATGCTCAGTTGATCGAGTGACAAGACGTGTTTGTTAAGAGCAAAAAACGTCGGAAATATCGGAATTCAGTTGCCGCTTATTCGTACTCGTAGGCAGGAAGTAACCGTCTTTATTTTGGCCACGCTTGGCGTAAATTGAGTCCCCATGAATAGCCTATTGACGCGTCTTGCTGGTCTGGACTGGCAAGAGAATTTCACCCCTCGCACACTTGATCGTGGTTTTGACTATGTGGCCGAAGACCGCGTCCAAGTCTTGGAGGTCGGGACACAGCGACTGCTCGCAAGGTGCAGAGGTTCTGGCGGTAGTATCTATTCGTTGGTGATCTCTCTGGTCGCCAAGGACGACCCGCATTGGGCTGATATCGATTGCGTGTGTTCTTGCCCGGTCGGGGTGGACTGCAAACACGCCGCCGCCGTTTTATTCCGAGTCCTTGCACTGGCGGACGAGCTGGATGAGCCCAAGGCACCTAGTGAACGCCTCAGCCCGCAGATCGAGCAATGGCTTAACAACATGCCCGCCGCGACGCCAGAGGTTGAGTCGTTACCCAAAAGCAGCAACACCTGTTTGCTGTACCAGCTCAGTCCCGACGCCTACTCAAACCGTTGGTCGCTGGCGGTCTTCCGGGCACGCACCCTGAAAAAGGGCGGCTATAGCGAAATCAAGGCGCTGTACTCGCTCGATGAAACCCTGGCGCGTGCGCCCGGTTATATGCTCGATGTGGACAAGCGCATCTGTCGGCTTCTTATGCTTGGGCGAGCGTACGGTCGCTACGGCAGCAGTTTTGCGCTGGAGGGCGAGGACGGCGCCGAAATTCTAAAACTGGCGCTCAAAACCGAGCGGTTATTCGTGGACTTTGATGCCCAATTGGCGCTCAACCCAGGTCCCACGCGTGTCGCCCGCTTCAATTGGGCCGTGCAGCCAGACGGTAGCTATCGACCGCAATGGCTAAGCGACGATCTACTGTTGCACGAGGTCTTACCACTCAAGCCGCTTCATTATTTGAACCTGGATAACATGGAGCTGGGGCCGCTTGAGTATGAGATGGATGATCGCCTGGCTATTCACCTGTCCAGCTTGCCCGAGATTCCGGAAAACCAGGTCGCGTTATTCAGTCATCGCATCAGTGCCGTGGGCGCCGCGATCCCGCCGCCGCGTGCGTTGACCGAGCGAGTGGTCGATACGCTCGAGCCCCAGGCGTGCCTGTCATTGGGCAGCGACGAAACCTATGCTTATAGCGCAGAATTTCGCAGGCCAATGCCGACGTTTGAACACCGTGCCGCGTTGGCTTATCGCTATGGCGATAGCCTAGCCAGCGACAAGGGCGGCGCTGAGATACGGTTGTTGAGCGGTACCGAAACCCAGCGTATCAAGCGTAAACCTGCGGCTGAAAAAGCCTTGCGCAAAGTCTTGACCAAACTCGGTTTTGCCAAGGTCACTCGCAAAACACACGCGTTGGCGCAAAACGCCGGCGAGATGTTTGATCTGGCTACCGATAACGACTGGTTGAACTTCATTGAGGATCATCTGCCAGCCCTTCAAAAGGCTGGGTGGGATATCAGCATCCAGCCTGGTTTTTACTACCATGTGGAAGATGTGGATCATTGGTACGCTGATATCGAAGAATCTCCCGGTCACGAATGGTTTGATCTTGAGCTGGGGATCGAGGTCAATGGCCAGCGCTACAGCCTGCTACCCATTGTGCTGGAATTAATGGCTCGTCAGCCCAAACTGCTCGACGCCGATTACATGATTGAACGCGCTGACGAGGAGCGCGTGCTCGTAAGCCTGGGGACTCGCGAGCGTACTAAGGTCGCTCTGCCTTATGGCCGGATCAAACCTCTGATGGCGACGTTAGGTGCCCTGTATCTACGCGACCCCGGCAGCGACAAGCTGCGATTGAGCGCCCCTGATGCAGCCCGTCTCAGTGATTTGGACGGTATTCCTCTGATCTGGCAGGGTGGTGAGCGCGTGCGGCATTTCGCCAAGCGCCTCAAGGAATCGACCCATGTGCAAGTCTCGGCTCCCCAGGGCTTGAATGCCGAACTGCGTGGCTACCAGCTCGAAGGCCTGAATTGGATGCAAACCCTGCGAGAGCTGGGCGTCGGCGGGATTCTTGGCGATGACATGGGGCTGGGCAAAACCTTGCAAGCCTTGGCGCATCTACTCTGTGAAAAGCAGGCCGGCCGATTGCAAACCCCTGCGCTGGTGGTGATGCCCACCAGCCTGATCCCTAACTGGTTGGATGAAGCCGCGCGTTTTACCCCACAGCTCAAGGTGCTGGCCCTGCATGGCGCGCAACGCCAGAACGATTTCACGCGTTTGGGCGATTACGATCTGGTGCTCACCACGTATGCGTTGTTGCCACGCGATCTTGACGTCTTGCAGCCCAAACGCTGGAGCATGCTGATCCTCGACGAAGCGCAAAACATCAAGAACCCCAACAGCAAGGCCGCCCAGGCTGCCCGGCAATTAGAGGCCGATCAACGTCTGTGTCTTTCAGGCACGCCGCTGGAAAACCACTTGGGCGAACTGTGGTCGCTGTTTCATTTTCTGCTGCCGGGATGGCTGGGCGACAGTAAAACCTTCAACCGGGATTACCGCACGCCCATCGAAAAACACGCGAATGCACATCGTATGCAGCACCTCACAGCGCGTATCAAACCTTTTCTGTTACGTCGCAAGAAGGAGCAGGTCGCCACTGAGTTGCCGCCCAAGACTGAAATTATTCATTGGGTGGAGTTGAATGATGCGCAACGGGATGTGTATGAAACCGTACGTGTGGCCATGGATAAAAAGGTGCGCGATGAAATCAGCCGCCACGGTGTGGCCCGCAGCCAGATCATCATCCTTGAAGCGTTGCTCAAACTGCGCCAGGTGTGTTGCGATTTACGCCTGGTAAAGTCTGCCCCGGTTTCTAAAGCGGCCAAGGCCGTCACCGGCAAGCTGGGTAGCTTGATGGAGATGGTGGAGGAGTTGCTCAGTGAAGGGCGACGGATTTTGCTGTTCTCGCAATTCACTTCGATGCTGGCGCTGATTGAAGAAGAGTTGAAGCAGCGTGAGATTGGGTATTCGATACTGACCGGTGACACCCTTGACCGACGCACTCCGGTGAAGGACTTCCAGGACGGCAAGACGCCGTTGTTCCTGATCAGTCTGAAAGCCGGTGGCACGGGCTTGAACCTGACGGCGGCCGACACGGTGATTCATTACGACCCATGGTGGAACCCAGCGGTGGAGAACCAGGCGACCGACCGGGCTTATCGCATTGGGCAGGACAAGCCGGTGTTTGTGTACAAGATGATTGCGCGCGGCACCGTGGAGGAGAAAATCCAGGCGTTGCAGTTGGAAAAAGCAGCGTTGGCCGATGGGGTTCTTGAAGGCGGCGCCAGTGCCGGGTGGAAGCTGGAGCAGCGGGATATCGAGGCGCTGTTTGCGCCGTTGCCAGGCTGAAAACCGTGGCGCGCCCTTCGCGAGCAAGCCCGCTCCCACATTCGATCGCATTCCAAGCGATGTACGCGATTAAATGTGGGAGCGGGCTTGCCCGCGATAGCGATCTGAAGGTCAACGCTTCTCTTGTTTGTTAGGCAACGGCGCAAACAACGCCTCAATATCGTCATTGCCCAACTGCCAATCCCCTGTCGTACGCCCATCCAGCACACCGGCTGCCAAGTCTGACTTTTCCTTCTGCAGGTGTTGGATTTTCTCCTCCACCGTACCCCGTGCAATCATCTTGTAGACGAACACTGGCTTCTCTTGACCAATACGATAAGCCCGGTCGGTCGCCTGGTTCTCCGTGGCCGGGTTCCACCACGGGTCATAGTGGATCACCGTGTCGGCCTCAGTCAGGTTCAACCCCACACCGCCCGCCTTCAAACTGATCAGAAAAATCTGCAGCTTGCCGCTCTGGAAGTCTTTCACCGGGGTACGTCGGTCGCGGGTCTGGCCGGTCAGCAGCGCGTAGTCCACGCCACGTTTTTTCAGTTCGACTTCGATCAGGCTCAGCATCGAGGTGAACTGGGAAAACAGCAAAATCCGGCGCCCTTCGGCAAACAGTTCTTCGAGCATTTCCATCAGGCTGTCGAGCTTGCCCGAGCTGCTGCCACGGGCGGGCAGGGTGGCATCGTTGACCAGGCGCAGGTCGCAGCACACTTGGCGCAGCTTGAGCAGCGCTTCAAGAATGATGATCTGGCTGCGCGCCACGCCCTTGCGGGTGATCTCGTCGCGCACCTTCTTGTCCATGGCCAGGCGCATGGTTTCGTACACATCGCGCTGGGCTTCGTTGAGGTCGACCCAATGGATGATCTCAGTCTTGGGCGGCAATTCCGTCGCCACTTGTTCCTTGGTGCGGCGCAGCAGAAAGGGTTTGATCCGACCGTTAAGGTGCTGCAATCGCACATCGCTGGCGCGTTTTTCGATGGGCACGCGGTAATCGCGGTTAAAGCTTTTCACGTCGCCCAGCCAGCCTGGCAGCAGGAAGTGGAACAGCGACCACAACTCGCCCAGGTGGTTTTCCAGCGGTGTGCCGCTCAGGCACAGGCGCTGGCGCGCGTTCAGCTCGCGCGCGGCCTGGGCGGCCTTGCTGTTGGGGTTCTTGATGTACTGCGCTTCATCGAGGATCAGCACGTGCAAGGGCAGGGCGGCGAGCTGCTCGATGTCTTTGGGCAGCAGCGCGTAGGTGGTCAGCAGCAGGTCATAGTCCTGCAAGTTCTGGAAATGTTTCTTACGCGTCGCGCCGTACAGTGCCAGCACCTTGAGCTGCGGGGTGAAGTGCGCCGCTTCGTCGAGCCAGTTAGGGATCAGGCTGGTGGGCATCACCACCATGCACGGCCGATCGAGGCGCCCGGCGATTTTTTCACTGAGAATATGCGCCAGAGTCTGCAGGGTTTTGCCCAGGCCCATGTCATCCGCGAGAATCCCGCCGACATCAAGCTGGCGCAGCGACTGCATCCAGCTCAAACCTTCGAGCTGATACGGGCGCAGGGTTGCGTTCAAGCCTTCGGGCGCCACGCAGGTGAAACCCTTGATGTCGCGCAGGCGCTGGGCGAAGTTGCGGATCTTCTCGCCGCCTTCCCATTGCAGCGGCAGGTCTTCCAGCGGGTTGAGACGAATCGCATCGGCCTTGGCCAGGCGCAACGTGGTGTTGCCGGGTTCCTGCAGGTAAAACTCGCCAAGGGTGGCCAGTACCGGTTTCAAGCGACCGTAGGGCAGCGCCACTTGCAGCGGGCCGTGGCCGTTGGGCAGGCCGGGGATGTTCACCAGAATCAGCTCGTCATCGCGACGCCGGGCGAGTTTTTCCGGGTTGAGGATCTCGGTGTGCGAACGCATCAGGTTCAACAGGATCGGCAACAGGCTCAGCCGCTCACCGTTGACGATGATCCCCAATTCCAGGTCAAACCAGTCGCGCTCCGGGCCTTCATCGACGGTGGCGTACCAGTCATCGACGGTGCTCAAGTCGAAACCGAAATCCTCATCGATCTGCAGCTCCCAGCCCTCGACGCGCAGGGTCGGCGATGCGTTGAGGGTGAAGTTCAGCCAGGCGCTGTCATTGACCATCTCGAACAGTTCACCGGCGCTTTCCGGCAACGCTTTGCTCTGGCGCGTGGCGATCTTGAAGCCGAGCAGGCGCAGTTGCTCGCGATACGGCTGTTCCAACTCCGGATGGCGCTTGATGCGCAGGCTCTGGGTCTCCTGGCGCACGACGATGTCGGCGTTTTTTTGCCCGCTGACATAGTTGCCCAGGTAATTGAACGACAACGCTGCGCGGTGCTGGATGTAGCGCTGCATTTTGCCATTGCGCGGTTCAAACGCGCTGAACTCGACACTCGCCAGCCACAGGCGCGGCACCGGTCGCACATCCTCCATCACCACCTGCGGCAGCACCACGCGGTTATCCAGCACGGCCTGGAGTTTTTCCAGCAGCTCGGCATCCTGGGCGGCCGCCGGGTAGGCCAGGGTTTCCTGGACCTTGAGCAGCACCGCCGCGATGTGTTTGCAGTTGGTGTGCACCGGGCACGTGCAGCGGCTGTCCACCAGAATCAGCATGCCTTTGGCGGATTCGCGCAGCGAGATGGTTTGCCGGTAAACGTTACCGCCCGAGCCTTCGCAACTGGCAATGATGGTGCTGTCGCCAGACTCGACGATGCGCACGCGGTTTTCCAGGGCGTAGCGGCGCCCGCGCTCAAGGCTTTGCTCTTTAAAGCGATTGGCCCACGAAGGGGCCAGGGGTTTGGTCAACGACGACGTCAGGGGCATGGCGCTGGATCAGTCCTGAATGTCGGGCGGTGGTGCGCTGGGTGGTTTGGCGGTCAGCGAGGTGATCTTGATCAGCAGCGCCAAGTGGCCGCCGTCGAGGTAGTTGAGCTGGTTGTTTTTGGTGCGCACGTCTTGCTGGCTCAGGTGTTCGCTGGCAATGACGCTGCCGTTGGCGTCGAACTGGTTGATCCAGAAGTTTGCGTCGATATCGGTAAAGCGCCCCAGTTGCAGGTTCAGCGTGCCTTCGATGGGGAACTGGCCGAATTGCTCCTGGCCGTCGGTAATGGCCAGCTTCACCGGTTGTTCGCCCAGGTTTTGGTCCCAGGCGCGGTGCAGCAGCACGGTATAGCTGTTGTCGGCACTGAGTTTGTCGACGATGTTGCCCAGCCGTGGCGGGCTCATTTTGTCCGCCGGCAGCCGTGGTGCCCCGGCGTCCCAGTTTTCCGGCGCGGCGCGGCTAGTGATCACCGGCTCGGCGTTCTGGCGCACCAGGACCATTTCCACCAGGTACGGGCTGTCGGCAAACGCCGAAGGAGCAACGACCACCAACAACAAGCTCAAAATGCGGAACAGGCGCATTGGGGCGTCCTTCAAGCAGATTTCGGAATGAGGCGCTCAAACAGCGCCTCTAATGTATTAAAGCGTTCTTCGGCACGTTCCATCGGCACCATGAATTTGAACAGCGTAGCCCCTTCGAACTTGTAGCGGTTGGGCTGGCCCTGAATCAGCTTGATCAGCACCAGTGGGTCCACCGGCGTTTGCGCTTCGAACTCGATACGCCCGCCTTGCGGCCCGGCATCGACTTTCTTTATTCCAAGCTGCTCGGCCTGCAATTTGAGCAGGGTCAGACGCACCAGGTTCTTGGTCGGCTCCGGCAACAGGCCGAAACGGTCGATCATCTCCACTTGCAGGTCCTTGAGGCCCTCTTCGTCGGTGGCCGAGGCAATGCGCTTGTACAGGATCAGCCGCGCATGTACATCCGGCAGGTAGTCTTCGGGAATCAACGCCGGCAAGCGCAGGTTGATTTCCGGGCCGCCACCCAAGGGTTGATCGAGGTTCGGTTGTTCGCCTTTGCGGATGGCTTTTACCGCGCGCTCGAGCATTTCCATATAAAGGGTGAAGCCCACGGCCTGGATCTGCCCGCTCTGGCCGTCGCCGAGCAGTTCGCCGGCGCCACGGATTTCCAGGTCGTTGGTGGCCAGTACAAAACCGGCACCGAGGTCCTGGGTGTTGGCGATGGCTTCCAGGCGCTTTTCAGCGTCGCCGGTAATTTGCTGGCGCGGTGGCGTCAGCAAGTAGGCATAGGCTTGGTGGTGACTACGCCCAACCCGGCCGCGCAATTGGTGCAACTGCGCCAGGCCGAACTTATCCGCACGCTCGATGATGATGGTGTTGGCGCTCGGCACGTCGATGCCGGTCTCGATGATGGTCGAGGCGATCAGCACGTTGAAGCGCTTGTGGTAGAAATCGCTCATCACCTGTTCGAGTTCGCGTTCACGCATCTGCCCATGGCCGATGGCAATGCGCGCTTCCGGCACCAATTCGGCGAGGTCGGCGGCGCATTTCTCGATGGTTTTCACGTCGTTGTGCAGGTAGTACACCTGACCGCCGCGCAGCAGTTCACGCAACAGCGCTTCCTTGACCGTACTTTTGTTCTGCTCCATCACGAACGTGCGCACCGACAAGCGCCGTGCCGGTGGCGTGGCGATGATCGACAGGTCGCGCATGCCCGACACGGCCATGTTCAGCGTGCGCGGAATCGGCGTGGCGGTGAGGGTAAGAATGTCGACTTCGCTGCGCAGGTTTTTCAGCTGTTCTTTCTGGCGCACACCGAAACGGTGTTCTTCGTCGATGATCACCAGCCCCAGGTTTTTGATCTTCACATCGTCCGACAGCAGCTTGTGGGTACCGATCACAATGTCGATTTTACCTTCCGCCAAGTCGGCGACGGCGGCATTCACTTCCTTGGCGGACTTGAAGCGGCTCATCACTTCCACGCTCACCGGCCAGTCGGCGAAGCGGTCGCGGAAGCTGTTGTAATGCTGCTGGGCGAGCAGGGTGGTCGGCACCAGAATCGCTACCTGCTTGCCGCCATGCACGGCAATAAAGGCGGCGCGCATGGCCACTTCGGTTTTGCCGAAGCCCACGTCGCCGCACACCAGGCGGTCCATCGGCTTGGGCGCGAGCATGTCAGCGCGCACCGCTTCAATGGTGGTTTGCTGGTCCGGGGTTTCTTCAAAGGCGAAGCCGGCGCTGAACGTGGCGTAGTCGGCTTTCGGGTCAGCGAAGGCGTAACCCTCGCGGGCTGCGCGGCGTGCATAGATGTCGAGCAATTCGGCGGCGACGTCGCGCACCTGCTCGGCGGCTTTGCGCTTGGCTTTCTGCCAGGTCTCGGAGCCCAGGCGGTGCAACGGCGCCAGGGCGTCGTCGCTGCCGGTGTAGCGTGCGATCAAGTGCAGGCTGGCCACCGGCACGTAGAGCTTGGCGCCCTCAGCGTATTCCATGGTGAGGAATTCGGCGGCCTGGTTGTCGATCTCCAGGGTCTGCAGGCCCAAGTAGCGGCCCACGCCGTGGTCGATATGCACCACCGGCGCGCCTTCGCGCAGCTCGGTCAGGTTCTTGATCACTGCGTCGTTGTTGGCGTCCGCGCGTTTTTCACGGCGACGGCGCTGCATCACGCGTTGGCCGAACAGCGGGCTCTCGGCGATCAACGCCAAGGCCGGGTCATCCAGTAACAAGCCTTCGTCCAGCGGCGCAATGGTGATCGCCAGGCGCTCTTTGCTGGCGACAAAATCCGGCCAGCTGTCGACGGTTTTCGGGCGCAGCTTCAGGCGTTCCAGCAACTCCAGCAGCACTTCGCGGCGGCCGGCGGATTCGGCGGTAAACAGCACGCGGCCAGGGAAGTCGCCGAGGAAGTTGGATAACGCTTCCAGCGGTTGCGTGGCTTTGGCCTGGATCGCCAAGTCCGGCAGTGTGCCTGCCGGGAAGCGTTCGCGGCCGCTGCCGGCGTCCACGTCCTGTTGGCTGGCGACCACGCGCGGCCAGTTTTTCAGGCGGGCGAAGCAGTCTTCCACCGGCAGGAACAGCTCGGCAGGCGGTAACAGAGGCCGCGATGGGTCGACGCGGCGCTCTTCATAGCGGTTGCGCACGTCGTTCCAGAAGTTTTCCGCTGCCTGCTCGATGCCCGGCAGCGAGAACACTTGGGTGTCCTGGGGTAGGTAGTCGAACAGCGTGGAGGTTTCGTCGAAGAACAGCGGCAGGTAGTACTCGATACCGGCCGGTGTAATCCCACTGCTCAAGTCCTGGAAGATCGGGCAGCGGCGGAAGTCCACGTCGAAGCGTTCACGAAAGCGTGCCTTGAAGCGCGTGACCGCGTCTTTTTGCAGCGGGAATTCCCGTGCCGGCAGCAGCTTGATCGAGTCCACTTTATCAATGGAGCGTTGGTTGTCTGGGTCGAAGGTGCGCAGCGTTTCGATTTCGTCATCGAACAGGTCGATGCGGTACGGCAGTTTGCTGCCCATCGGGAACAGGTCGATCAACGCCCCGCGCACGGCGAACTCGCCGTGTTCGTACACCGTGTCGACGCAGCGGTAGCCGCTGGCTTCCAGGCGCGTGCGCATCTGTTCCACGTCGAGCTTCTGGCCGATATCCAGCACCAGGCTGCTGCCCAGCAGGAACTTGGTCGGCGCCAGGCGATGCAGGGCCGTGGTGATCGGCACCACCAGCACGCCGTGGGCCAGTTCCGGCAAGCGGTACAGGCTGGCGATGCGCTGGGAAATGATGTCCTGGTGCGGCGAGAACAGATCGTAGGGCAGGGTTTCCCAGTCGGGAAAATGCAGCACCGGCAAATCGGGGGCGAAGAAGCTCAGCTCCTGCTCCAGCCGCTCGGCGCTTTGGCTGTCGGCGGTGAGCAGCAGGGTAAAGCGCTTGGCTGCGCTGGCAGCCTCGGCAATGGCCAGGCTCAGGGCGGCACCGGGCAGGTTGCCCCAGTGCTGTTTACCTGCCGCGGCAGGGAGAAGCGGTAGACGCAGAACGGGCACGGAAGGTTGAGCTCCAAGCGTTGCGACAAAGTCGGTAATTGTAACGGCCCTAGGTGCCGCCTGTCAGTTGCTGACTGTGCCTATTACGGTTTGTAGGAAATGTAGTGGCTAAGACAAACAATGGCGTGTTTTGACTCAATATGTAGTGCCATTTAGCACGGATATTTCGGAGGGTTACGGACAAGTTGGCGGCGCGACGCCATTGGTGGCCTTCTGGAACCCGCGTGTTTCCTGGCCTGTAGCGGGGTGGTATTTTTTTGCAAGGGCTTTTTGTTGTGGTTGGCGCATTGCTCAACGGGCGGTCGGACGACATAATGTAGCCCCTTTTTTCTGCCCCTACATGTGGAAGGTTCCCGTGACTCAGAAGCCCGACCAGTGTCTTGGTGAATGGATCGACCGTGAAGCGCTCGCTGAAGCGATGATTCCGCTTATCGGTCAGCTGTACCGCAATAACAATGTGGTGAGCTCGATCTATGGCCGCAGCCTGATCAACCAATCAGTCATCGCGATTCTCAAGGCGCATCGCTTTGCTCGCCATCGTTCTGCCGACGACAGCGAACTCTCCGTCCACGAAACATTCCCTCTGCTCAAAGCCATGAGCGAGCTCAAGCTCGGCGCGGCCTCGGTAGACCTGGGCAAGTTGGCTTACAAATTCCGCAAAGAAGGTGCCGGCCGCAGCGCCGAGCAGTTCGTGCGTGAAGAAATGGCCGATGTAGTTGGCCAGCAAAATGCTGCTGCCCGTAAAGGCACCGATGTTGTGCTGTACGGCTTCGGTCGTATCGGCCGCCTGCTGGCACGCATCCTGATCGAAAAAACCGGTGGCGGCGACGGCCTGCGCCTGCGTGCCATCGTGGTGCGTAAAGGCGCCGAGAACGACCTGACCAAGCGTGCCAGCCTGCTGCGCCGCGACTCGGTACACGGTCCGTTCAACGGCACCATCGTCATCGACGAAGAAAACAACACCATCACCGCCAACGGTAACCTGATCCAGGTGATCTACGCGAAGAACCCGGCTGAGGTGGATTACACCCAGTACGGCATCAAGGACGCTCTGTTGGTGGATAACACCGGCGTATGGCGTGATGCCGAGGGCCTGGGCCAGCATTTGGCCTGCCCGGGTATCGACCGCGTTGTGCTGACTGCGCCTGGCAAAGGCAAGCTGAAGAACATCGTTCACGGTATCAACCACGGCGAAATCACCGCTGATGACAAGATCGTGTCCGCCGCTTCCTGCACCACCAACGCCATCGTGCCGGTGCTCAAGGCTGTGAATGACAAGTTCGGTATCGTTAACGGCCACGTTGAAACCGTTCACTCGTATACCAACGACCAGAACCTGATCGACAACTTCCACAAAGGCGATCGCCGTGGCCGTAGCGCCGCGTTGAACATGGTGATCACCGAGACCGGTGCTGCCACCGCTGCTGCCAAGGCCCTGCCTGAGCTGGCCGGCAAGCTGACCGGTAACGCGATCCGCGTGCCGACGCCGAACGTGTCGATGGCCATTCTCAACCTGAACCTTGAGAAAGCCGCCACCCGTGAAGAAATGAACGAGTACCTGCGCTACATGGCGCTGCACTCCGATCTGCATAAGCAAATCGACTTCGTTAACTCGCAGGAGGTGGTCTCCACCGACTTCGTTGGCTCGCGCCACGCTGGCGTAGTGGATGCTGAGGCAACCATCACCCAGGACAACCGCGTTGTGCTGTACGTCTGGTACGACAACGAGTTTGGCTACAGCTGCCAGGTGGTTCGCGTGATGGAAGACATGGCTGGGGTTAACCCGCCTGCGTTTCCGCGCTAAGCATTTGCGGTAAATGAAAAAGCCCCGACTGGTTCGGGGCTTTTTTATGGGTGTGGGTTTTGTGGTGTTTGGGTTGGCCTCTTCGCGGCATAGGTATCTACACATCTTTTTATGGGTTGAATTCTTTGGTTGTCGCGGGGGGCTCTGGGTACATATCCGTTATTTGGGTGATGGCTGATATTGGTTCCGCTCTTACAGCGGGTCACTTTTGAAAAAAGAGCCCCAAAAGTAACCAAAGGGCTCTTGCCCCACCACTCGGCACCTCGCTCACGCTTCGGTGTGCCCTCACTCCGGCTTTGGACCGTGGGCCGCCGCCATGGGCCATCCTTGGCCCATCGCGGCTAAACCGGCGTCCTGCCGGTTTACCCACGCTCCAAAGCCTGCGTTCGGCCAGCGTGGTTTAACGGGGCGCCTAAGATCAAGATCAAAAGCAGATCAAGAGCACGGCGGCCTAGTAGCCGACCTGAGTGGTTGAAGCAAATCAAAAGCAAAGCCGAGGCGGCCTGACAGCCGACCTGATATTTGAAACTGAACTCAATCTAATGTGGGAGCTGGCTTGCCTGCGATGCAGACACCTCGGTCCATCAAGTACACCGAGTTGATGCCATCGCAGGCAAGCCAGCTCCCACAGAAAAGCAGAGCACTGCGGTGCTGGCAGCTAAACTCGGTCAAAATTGTGGGAGCGGGCTTGCTCGCGAAGGCGGTGGGTCAGTTACATATGAGCTGACTGACACACCGCCTTCGCGAGCAAGCCCGCTCCCACATTGGGATCTCAGTACATCAGCTATAAAGGGTGGTGCTTTTGCTTCTGCTTCTGCTTCTGCTTCTGCCCTGCTTTTGCTTCTACCACTCAGGTCGGCTACTAGGCCGCCGTGCTCTTTGCTTTTGATCTTGATCTTGATCTGAGGCGCCCCGTTAAACCACGCTGGCCGAACGCAGGCTTGAATCCGTGGGTAACCCGGCAGGACGCCGGGTTAGCCGCGATGGGCCAAGGATGGCCCATGGCGGCGGCCCACGGATTCAAGCCGGAGTGAGGGCACACCGAAGCGTGAGCGAGGTGCCGAGTGGTGGGGCAAGAGCCCTTTGGTTACTTTTGGGGCTCTTTTCCAAAAGTGACCCGCCGTAAGGGCGGAACCCTAAGTCGCCGTTACCGCAGCAACGGATATGTACTCATATCTACCTAAAACCCCGTCAAAAACTTAGCGCAACACAAAAGTTGCGTAGATACCTATGCTCGCGAAAGCGCTCTATCAAGCGCCACCGACTACTGAAGCCTGCGCAGTCCTCAGTTCATGCCGATTGCCCTTGAACAGGACCAGTGTGGCAATCAAACCCAAAATCGCTGCCCCACTGAGCCAAATCCCCGGCGCTGCCTTGTTATCCAGCACATGAATCAAATAGGTACAGGCCGCCGGTGTAAACCCACCAAACGTCGCCGTCGCCAGGCTGTAGGCCAGGGAGAACCCGGTAGTGCGCACCTCCACCGGCATGATCTCCGTCAACGCCACCACCATCGCCCCGTTATACGAGCCATACAGGAACGACAGCCACAACAGCACAATCAGCAAATGGCTGAAGCTTGGGTTGACCACCAGCCACGACAGCGCCGGATACGCCGTAAGAATCGCCAGAATCGTCGCCCCAAGCAGCAAGGGTTTGCGCCCGATCTTGTCGGACACCGCGCCCATCACCGGCAGCCAGATGAAGTTGGAGATGCCCACGCACACCGTCACCAGCAACGCATCGAAGTCGGACAGATGCAGCTCGGCCTTGCCGAAGGTCGGGGTGTAGGCGGTGATCAGGTAGAACGACACGGTGGTCATCACCACCAGCGCCATGCCGGCGATGACGATGCCAAAGTTCTGGCCGATCGAGCGCATGATTTCCTGCAGGGTAGGGCGGTGTTTACGCGCCTGGAACTCGGGCGTTTCTTCCAGCGAGCGGCGAATCACGAAGATCACCGGCACGATCAAGCAGCCGATCAAGAACGGCACGCGCCAGCCCCAGTCACCCATGTCTTCGGGGCTGAGCCAGTGGTTCAAACCTACGCCGAGTAAACCGGCGAACACCACGGCGGCCTGTTGGCTGGCGGATTGCCAGCTGACGAAAAAACCTTTGCGCCCCGGCGTGGCGATTTCCGCCAGGTATACCGACACACCGCCCAGTTCGACGCCGGCGGAGAAGCCTTGAAGCAGACGGCCGAACAGCACGATCAGCGGCGCAGCCACGCCCAACGTGGCATAGCCGGGCACGCAGGCGATGAGGATGGTACCGGCGGCCATCATGGCCAGGGTGATGACCAGGCCTTTCTTACGGCCGTGGCGGTCGATGTAGGCGCCGAGGAAGATCGCGCCCAAGGGCCGCATCAGAAAACCGGCGCCGAAGGTCGCCAGGGACAGCATCAGCGAGGCAAACGCGCTGTCGCTGGGGAAGAAGGTTTTGGCAATGGCCGTGGCGTAGAAGCCGTAGACCATGAAGTCGAACATCTCAAGGAAGTTACCGCTGACAACGCGAAAAATCGCCTTGCCTTTGCCCGTTGTAGTGGACATGTCATGCACTCATCTTGGCTGTCTTATTGGTGATCCTTGGTCATCACTCGTCCTTGCTGCAGTTTTGTAACCATATGTGTATTGGCCACTACCCGCAACAGAAACCGATAGCAAGCTGACTAAATGCCGCAAGAGCTGATGGCAATGAAAGCCTATGTGGGAGAGGGCTTGCTCGCGAAAGCGGTGTATCAGTAACTCATAAGCCGACTGACACACCGCCTTCGCGAGCAAGCCCGCTCTCACAGGGGATTTGCGTTTAATTCAGTAGGCTTTTGCGCAGGCTGTCCGACAGGCCTTTCGGCGCCAGCCAGATGCCCAGATAGGCTTTCGCCAATTCATCATCACCACTGCTGAACACCACCTGCTCATTAATCTCCAGGTTCAACCCGCGCCCAGGGCGGAAGTCCAAGGCATAGCGATCGCCGCTGCGGATGTTGCGGAAACTTGCATGCAGTTGATCCAACGCAGGCTTCAAACGGGCGAGGGTAGCGCTGCTTTGCTGGCGCTCCAGGGCGGTGGTGGCCGCCTTGATCACATCGTTACGGTCGATGTCGCGAAAGTAATACAACGCCAGGCGCAGGTCCTTTTGCTGGTCCCAGGCCTGTTTCGCGCGCAGGTTGGCCGGGGCGTACAGCGCTGCCGCGTAGACATCCGCCCAGAGATAGACCAGCACGGCCTGGTTTTTCCGGGCCAGGTCCTGAGATTGCGCAGGGAAAGCCGCCTGCCTGAGCCGGTCCGCTTCACTGGCTTGCACGGTCACAGAGAAAATCAGCAATAAACACAAAAGCACATGCCGCATAATGGCTCGTCCTGCAAAGGTTCGTGTCAGCAGTGTAATGCCAGTTTCCTACTGCTGTAGTAAAGGCAAGGCTGGCCTACGACGCGACCAAGGGTTAATGTTCGCGGCGTTGAGCCTTATATAGACTGTGCCCCGGCTCACACACTTGAGCCAAATTGTCCTTCATGCCCGCTGGCCGCGGCATGATTTAGCCAGGCGTCCAACCGTGCGCCTGGCCTGTTCTGAGGAGTACGCATGGCTGTCTACAACTACGACGTGGTGGTACTGGGTTCCGGCCCGGCTGGAGAAGGTGCGGCGATGAACGCCGCCAAAGCTGGGCGCAAGGTGGCGATGGTCGATAGCCGTCGCCAGGTCGGCGGTAACTGCACCCACCTGGGTACCATCCCGTCTAAGGCCTTGCGTCACTCGGTGCGCCAGATCATGCAGTTCAACACCAACCCGATGTTCCGGGCCATTGGTGAGCCGCGCTGGTTCTCGTTCCCGGACGTGTTGAAAAGCGCCGAAAAAGTCATCTCCAAGCAAGTCGCCTCGCGTACCGGCTACTACGCCCGTAACCGCGTCGACCTGTTCTTCGGCACCGGCAGCTTTGCCGATGAGCAAACCGTCGAAGTGGTCTGCGCCAACGGCGTGGTCGAGAAGCTGGTGGCCAAGCACATCATCATCGCCACCGGTTCGCGGCCGTATCGCCCGGCGGACATCGATTTCCACCACCCGCGTATCTACGATAGCGACACCATCCTGAGCCTGGGCCACACCCCGCGCAAACTGATCATCTACGGCGCCGGTGTAATCGGCTGTGAATACGCCTCGATCTTCAGCGGCCTGGGTGTTCTGGTGGAGCTGGTGGATAACCGCGACCAGCTGCTGAGCTTCCTCGACTCGGAAATTTCCCAGGCGTTGAGCTACCACTTCAGCAACAACAACATCACCGTGCGCCATAACGAAGAGTACGAGCGGGTCGAAGGCCTGGACAACGGCGTGATCCTGCACCTCAAGTCCGGCAAGAAGATCAAGGCCGACGCCTTGCTGTGGTGCAACGGCCGTACCGGCAACACCGACAAGCTGGGCATGGAAAACGTCGGGGTCAAGGTCAACAGCCGTGGCCAGATCGAAGTGGACGAGAACTACCGCACCTGCGTGACCAATATCTATGGCGCCGGTGACGTGATCGGCTGGCCAAGCCTGGCGAGTGCCGCGCATGACCAAGGCCGTTCGGCGGCCGGCAGCATTGTCGACAACGGCAGCTGGCGCTATGTGAACGACGTGCCGACCGGGATCTACACCATTCCCGAGATCAGCTCGATCGGCAAGAACGAACACGAACTGACCAAGGCCAAGGTGCCTTATGAAGTCGGCAAGGCGTTCTTCAAGAGCATGGCGCGTGCGCAGATCGCCGGCGAGCCGCAAGGCATGCTCAAGATCCTCTTCCACCGCGAAACCCTGGAAGTCCTCGGCGTGCATTGCTTCGGCTACCAGGCCTCGGAGATCGTGCACATTGGCCAGGCGATCATGAACCAGCCGGGCGAGCAAAATACCCTCAAGTATTTTGTGAACACCACGTTCAACTACCCGACCATGGCAGAAGCCTATCGGGTAGCGGCCTACGATGGCCTCAACCGGCTTTTTTGAGCGGCTCCGGCCGGTGGCCTGAGCCGGCCGGGGAGACCGATTTCAGTAATTCTCGAGGGTGGCAGTGGCCAAACCGGGAAAGTCTGTAATCAGGCTATCTACGCCGAAGTCGGCGAGCCTGCGCATCAGCGCAGGTTCGTTGACCGTCCACACGGACACGTGCAAACCCTGGCGCTGGGCTTTTTCCAGACGCTCGGGGGTGCACAACGTCCAGTTCAACGCCAGGTATTCACAGCCGTAGTTTTGCGCGACCTTCAGCGGGTCGAGCCAGGCGTATTCGGCGACCAGTCCTCGCGACAGGTCCGGGGTGAGTTCAACCGCCGCTTTCAATACTTCCCGCGAACTTGAGGTCACCGTGACCTTGTCCATCAGGCCATGACGCACGGCCATCTCACGAATTGCCAGCACGGTAGTCGCGGCGCGGGTGCGTGAGGCGCTTTTGACTTCCAGTTGCCAGTGATCGAAGTCGCACTTTTCGAACAGTTCTTCCAAGCGTGGGATCGGGCACGGGTTGACCCAGCCAGGGCCGCCTTTGCGCGCGTCCATCTTCACAAGGTCGGCCGCCGAATACTCGACGACTTTGCCGCGCCGGTCGGCGGTGCGTTTGAGGGTCGGGTCGTGGATCACCATCAACTCGCCGTCCATGGACAGGTGCAAGTCCAGTTCGCAGCGGCGTACACCGTGCTTGAGGCACTCCTGAAAGCTGGTCAGGGTGTTTTCCGGTGCTTCGCCTTTGGCACCGCGGTGGCCATAAATCAGGGTCACAGTTGCTCCTTTGCGCCGGATAGCCCGGCGGGGTCATACGAGATTCAGGTGTCTTGGGTGTCGCTCTGTTCCCGCGCCAGGCGTCGTTCCTGGGCTTGTTTCTGCAGAATGTAGCGCGCCAGCAGCTGGCGCTGGGCATCGGTCATGGATTCGAACTCCGTGCCTACGTCAAACCGGTCGCCTTTGGCGTCGCAATGGGTGACGCGGGCACGCAGCAGCAGGCCGAGCGCCTGGGGCATCAATACCAGCTTGACCGCCAGGTGCGCGCCAGGCGCCAAGGGCGTGGGGTGCTGGAAGTCGATGCCGCCTTCGGAAATGATCACCGGCTGCGGCGCGCCCACCTCATCCAGCAGGCCGCGCGCCATGATCTGGCTGAGCAGGTCCATGCGTTTGTTCTGGACTTTGAGGAAGGCGGCCAGGCTGCGATCCTTCTCGTTGATCTGGCGCAGCAGGTGCTGGGCTTCGAATTCGCTGAGGTGCAATTCGCTGAGCAGGTTGAATAGCGGCGAATCATCCAGCAACACTTCCTTGCTCGCCGCTTCCGGGGCAGACAGTGCGCTGATTTGAAGTGCGATCATGTCGTCGATACGGTAGTATTCGCGGCGTTCTTCTTCATCTAATGTCGACATGGCGAACCCAAAGTAGCGGTAATGGTCTGAGTGTAAAGCTGCTTACCTGACCCCGCCACCGGGACGTCTTCTTTTCCTCCGAACAAGCCCCGACATGTTCAGACCTCTCTTCGTATTTATCGGCACGCGTTATACCCGTGCAAAGCGTCGCAATCATTTTGTGTCGTTCATTTCCCTGACCTCGATGATCGGGCTCGCCTTGGGCGTGGTCGTGATGATTGTGGTGCTGTCGGTGATGAACGGCTTCGATCATGAGATGCGCACCCGCGTGCTGGGCATGGTGCCCCACGCGACCATCGAGGGCGATTCGCCCATCAGCGACTGGCCTAGCCTTGCCGACAAGGTCAAGCAGAACCCCAAGGTAGTGGCCGTTGCGCCGTTTACCCAGATGCAGGGGTTGCTGACCAACGACGGCAAGGTGCAGAAAATCCTGCTCAATGGCATCGATCCGGCTCAGGAACGTAACGTGTCGATCATCGACAAGTTCATGTTGCAGGGCAAACTCGACGAGTTGGCGCCCGGAAGCTTCGGCATCGTGATCGGCGACAAGGCCGCGGCCAAGCTCGGCGTGGGCATCGGCGACAAGCTGACCTTCGTCGCCCCGGAAGTCACCGTGACCCCGGCCGGCATGTTCCCACGTATGAAGCGCTTCACCGTGGTCGGCACCTTCCACGTCGGCGCCGGCGAGATCGACGGCTACCTTGGCCTGACCAATCTCACCGATCTGGCGCGCCTGCATCGCTGGAAGCCGGATCAGGTGCAGGGCCTGCGCCTCAAATTCAACGACCTGTTCGAGGCACCGCGCGGCGCCTGGGAAATCGCCCAGCATTTGGGTGAATCCCAGTACTACGCCCGCGACTGGACCCGCACTCACGGCAACCTCTACCAGGCCATCCGCATGGAAAAAGCCATGATCGGCCTGTTGTTGCTGCTGATCGTCGCCGTGGCGGCGTTCAACATCATCTCCACCTTGGTGATGGTGGTGAACGACAAGAAGGGCGACATCGCCATCCTGCGCACCCTTGGCGCCACGCCGGGGCAGATCATGGCGATCTTCATGGTGCAGGGCACCGTGATCGGCGTGGTCGGCACCTTGATCGGCACCGCGGTCGGCATCTTGGCGGCACTGAACGTCAGCGCCGCCATCGCCGCGCTGGAAAAAGTCCTCGGCCATAAGTTTCTTAATGCCGACGTCTACTTCATCGACTACTTACCGTCCCAGGTTCAGGCCCAGGACGTGTTGATGGTGGGCGGCGCTGCGTTGGTCCTGAGTTTTCTTGCCACCCTGTATCCAGCCTGGCGCGCGGCACGTACCCAGCCAGCACAGGCCTTACGTTATGAGTGAATCGGGCATGAGTGAAAAAGCAATCCTGAGCTGCCGCAACCTGGGCAAATCCTACGAGGAAGGTCCGGAATCGGTGGTGGTGTTGTCCAACCTGCAGCTGGAACTGCACCCGGGCGAGCGCGTGGCGATCGTCGGCAGTTCCGGTTCCGGCAAAAGTACCTTGCTCAACCTGTTGGGCGGCCTTGATACGCCGTCCCAGGGCAGCGTGTGGTTGGCCGGCGAAGAACTGTCGGCCCTGGGTGAGAAAGCGCGTGGCCAACTGCGCAACCGTTCGTTGGGCTTTGTGTACCAGTTCCACCACCTGCTGGCGGAATTCACCGCGCTGGAAAACGTGTGCATGCCGCTGCTGATCGGCAAGACCGCGATCCCGCAAGCGCGCCAGCGTGCCACAGCCCTGCTGGAGCGCGTTGGCCTCGGGCATCGCCTGGAGCACAAGCCGGCCGAACTGTCCGGCGGTGAGCGCCAGCGTGTGGCAATCGCCCGCGCCCTGGTGAACAACCCAGGGCTGGTGATGCTCGATGAGCCAACCGGCAACCTCGACGCCCACACCGCCCAGGGCATCAAGGACTTGATGCTGGAACTGAGCACCCAGATGCGCACCGCGTTCCTGGTGGTGACCCATGACATGAGCATGGCCCGCCAGATGGACCGTGTGCTGCACCTGCAGGAAGGTCATTTGGTCGCCATCTGACCCGTTTCAAGCCCGGCGCCTGGCGCTGGGCTTTTTCATTTTTTTAAACGGTGCCCGCGAATGTTCAGACCGTTATCGATTTTCATCGGCACGCGCTATACCCGCGCCAAGCGCCGCAACCGTTTTGTTTCGTTTATCTCGATGACCTCGATGATCGGCCTCGCCCTCGGCGTGCTGGCGATGATCGTGGTGTTGTCGGTGATGAACGGCTTCCAGCGTGAAATGAGCTCACGCATCCTCGGCATGGTGCCCCACGCCACCATCGTCGGCGTGAACCCGATTGATGACTGGCAGCCCGTGGCGGCTGCGGCGATGAAGAACCCTGAAGTCACCGCCGCAGTGCCGTTCACACAGATGGACGGCATGTTTTCCTACAAGGGCGCGATGCAGCCGATCGAAATCAGCGGCGTCGACCCGGCCCAGGAAGGCAAGGTCTCGATCGTGGCCCAGCATATCGTGCGCGGGAAACTGGAAGACCTGAAGGCCGGCGAATTTGGCGTGGTCATCGGCGACATCACCGCTCGGCGCTTCCGCCTGAGCGTGGGCGACAAGCTGACCCTGATCGTCCCGGAAATCAGCACTGCCCCGGGTGGCATCACCCCGCGCATGCAGCGGTTGAACGTGGTCGGTATCTTCAAGGTCGGCGCTGAGCTGGACGGCTCCATGGCCTTGATCAACATGGCTGACGCTGCCGAGATACAGCATTGGCAGCCCAACCAGGTGCAAAGCGTGCGCCTGGCGGTGAAAGACCTGTATGCAGCGCCCAAAGTCTCGGCGGACATCGCCGCCAGCCTTGGCGCAGCCTACAAGCCCGATGACTGGACCCACACCCAGGGCAGCCTGTTCAGCGCGATGAAGATGGAAAAGACCATGATCGGCCTGCTGTTGCTGATGATCGTCGCCGTTGCCGCGTTCAACATCATCGCCACCTTGATCATGGTGGTGAACGACAAGGGCGCAGACATCGCGATCTTGCGCACCATCGGCGCCACGCCACGCCAGATCATGGCGATCTTCATGGTGCAGGGCACGGTGATTGGTATTGTCGGCACCTTGATCGGCGGCGTACTGGGCGTGATTGCGGCGCTGAACGTGAGTGAACTGGTGGGCTGGCTGGAGCGCGTGAGCGGGCAGCATATCTTCAGTTCGGATGTGTACTTCGTCAGCAACCTGCCTTCGGAACTGCAAGGCGGCGATGTGCTGCTGATTTGCACGGCTGGGTTTGTGTTGAGCTTTTTGGCGACTGTTTACCCGGCGTATCGGGCGGCGAAGATTGAGCCGGCGCATGCGCTCAGGTATTCCTGACGTGCTCGTTCCCACGCTCAGCGTGGGAACGATCAACGTTGTAATCTAGCAGTCAGCTGGCTGGTAGCGGCGCCATCTTAGAGTGCTAGCGAAGCTGTTCACACACGTTTGGAGAATTGAGATGGCGTTGCGTACACCTCTGATATTGGCGGGCTGCCTGTTGGCGTTGAGTTTCGCTGCTGTGGCTGACACGGCCCACACCTTCGCCTTTGGCCAGCCGGCGTCTGCCGACAAAGCCACGCGCACCGTGGAAGTGGTGCTGCAGGACATTTCCTTTTCGCCCAAGTCGATCGACGTAAAAGCCGGTGAGACCGTGCGCTTTGTACTGGTCAACAAAGGCCAGTTGCTCCACGAATTCAACCTGGGCGACGCGGCGATGCATGCCGAACACCAGAAGGAAATGTTAAAGATGCAGGCCAGCGGCATGCTCACCGCCACCGGCATGGGCAAGATGGACCACAGCGCCATGCATCAGGATGATATGCGCCATGGCGACATGAGTGGCATGAAGCATGACGATCCCAACAGCGTGCTGGTCGAACCCGGCAAGACTGCCGAGCTGACCTGGACCTTCACCAAGGCCACGGGTCTGGAGTTTGCCTGCAACCTCCCTGGGCATTATCAGGCCGGCATGGTCGGCAAACTGACCGTTGAGTGAGGCGTTTCTTAAGGGCGGGAGCAAAGGCTGGTAGACTGGCGCGGTTTATTTAGCCAGGTTTCCGCCATGCATCCCGCAGCCGAACATTCGCCGCTGGGCAAGTCCAGTGAATACATCAGCACCTACACCCCATCGTTGCTGTTCCCGATCCCTCGCGCCGCCAAGTGGGCCGAGCTGGGCCTGAGCGCCGAAACACTGCCGTATAAAGGCGTGGATTTCTGGAACTGCTTCGAATTGTCCTGGCTGCTGCCGTCGGGCAAGCCGGTGGTGGCTATCGGTGAGTTCAGCATCCCGGCCGACTCGCCGAATATCATCGAGTCCAAGTCCTTCAAGCTCTACCTCAACTCGTTGAACCAGACCGCGTTTGCCGATACGGCAAGCCTGGAAGCGACCTTGCGCACCGACCTAAGCGCCGCCGCCGGCAAGCCGGTGAGCGTGCGCATCCGCCGTTTGGCCGAGGTTGAAGCCGAAGGTGTGCAGGCACTGCCGGGCGTGTGCATTGACGAGTTGGACATCAGCGTCAGCAACTACGAACACCCGCGCCCGGAACTGCTGCGCTGCGATGACTCGCGCATTGTCGAGGAGAGCGTGCACAGCCACTTGCTCAAATCCAACTGCCCGGTCACCAGTCAGCCCGATTGGGGCAGCGTGGCGGTGGAATACCGGGGTTCGGCACTGGATCACGCCAGCCTGCTGGAGTACCTGGTGAGCTTTCGCCAGCACTCCGACTTCCATGAACAGTGTGTGGAGCGGATTTTTCTCGACCTGCAGCGCTTGCTCAAGCCGCAGAAACTGACGGTGTATGCGCGCTATGTGCGCCGGGGCGGGTTGGATATCAACCCGTACCGCAGCACGGAAGATGTGCAGTTCCAAAACCTGCGACTGGCCCGTCAGTAGCCTTCACGCAAAACAAATGTGGGAGCTGGCTTGCCTGCGATAGCAATTTTCAGTCATCCATAGGTGACTGATACACCGCTATCGCAGGCAAGCCCGCGCCCACATTTTGGTTCTGCGTTTGGCTTGGGCTGGGGTTAGATCCCGATATTGCCCAAGGTGATCACGATATTGCGCAGCGTCCCCGCAATACCTGGGTGATCCAGTTCGAAGCCTTCCACTGCGCGATTCACATCGTCAGCGATACTCGGGGATTGGGTGGCGGGTTCCAACTCAAGTTGCACTTCAAACTTCGCAATCAATTCTTCCAGCGCCTCACGCTTTTCGGGTGGCAGCGGTGGCTCCTGGTTCAATTGCTCGCGCAGGATGGTGACCTGTTCTTGCAGTTTTTCGCGGGCAGGCATGGCGTTCTTCCTTTTATCGATAGGCACTGGCATAGACCGCGGCACGTCGCGAAAGGTCTACGGGCTGACCTGTAGATTAATCCACCGGCGCCCTTAGTGCATGATCTCGATCAGGGCTTCTCGCCTTTGAGCTGGCGCAGGCTGATGTCGGCCAGGCAGGTGCCGAGTTCACCGAGGTGATCGATCACCGAGTGCACGCCCAACCCATACAGCGCCACCGTGGCCTTGCCGCGCTTGTACTCGCGTTGTTGCTCGGTCAGCGCCTGCCATTGCTCGGGCCCCAGGCCACACAGCGAGCCGCAGGACGCCAGGCCAATGGTCCACAACCCGGCATTCAGGCCCGCTTGCAGCAAGCGCGGCTCGCCGCTGACCAGTACGCAGCCTTCCAGGCGTTCGATATTCAGTTCCATCAAGGCCTGCCAGCACGCATGCGGCGCCGGCCAGCGGATGGAGGAGGGCGAGGCCGCCTTGATCCAGTCGGGCAGTGCGGCAGCCAGCGGGGTGGTGACCGAGGGGGGCAGTTCGTCCAGCCAGGCGCAGGGCACGCCCTGGTCCTTGAGGCTGCGCAGGCTCTTCAGCGCGCCCGGCGTGGCGTGGGAGTCCGGGGCGGGCGAATCGGTGCGCGCCTGGGAACCAAAATCCACCAGGCAGCCACTCAGGCCAAAGAGTACGGCAGTCAAAGAAGGGGCATTGGCGACGGCAATCTCGGCGTGAGGCATTTCTACATCCCTGAAATAGCGATGACGCTATCGAGGCGGGATGACAAGCGCATGACACTGAGGGGTGATTGTAGGAGTTTTGTGCATTTTTCGTATGTCGTTTCCTCGCAGCTGCCTAAACCAGCACTTCCGTCATATACTGACATCCTTATTCAGGGCATAGCGCCCATGACAGACCATTCAAGGAGCAAAAGCTATGCGCTGGAGCCACTACTTCGCTCAGCTATCTGTGTGTGCCACTGTCCTGTTGGCCCCGTTCGCGGCCCAGGCTGCGTCGGAAGACGACCCGTGGGAAAGCGTCAACCGCCCGATCTTCACCTTCAACGACACCGTTGATACCTACGCGCTCAAGCCAATTGCCCAGGGTTATCAGTTTGTCACCCCGCAATTTGTGCAAGAGGGCGTGCACAACTTCTTCCGCAACATCGGCGATGTTGGCAATCTGGCCAACAACGTGCTGCAGCTCAAGCCGCACGCCGCCGGTGTGGACACTGCCCGCCTGCTGATGAACACCACCTTCGGCGTGCTGGGCTTTATTGATGTCGGCACCAAAATGGGGCTGCAGCGCAGCGATGAAGACTTCGGGCAGACCCTCGGTTACTGGGGCGCCGGCAGCGGTCCTTACGTGATGCTGCCGCTGCTGGGCCCAAGCACCTTGCGTGATGCGCCGTCCAAATACGTCGACAGCTACACCCAGCCGTACCGCTACATGAACGACATCGGCTGGCGTAACAGCACCTTTGGCCTGAACATTGTCGATACCCGTGCCAGCCTGCTCGACAGCGAGAAGCTGATCACCGGTGACAAGTACACCTTCATCCGTAACGCTTACTTGCAGAACCGTGAGTTCAAGGTCAAAGACGGCAAGGTCGTCGACGACTTTTAAGCTGTGACGTTTTGAAACGAAAAAAGGCGACCCAAGTGGTCGCCTTTTTTTGTGCGCGGTTTCAGCGCATTTTCAAGATCTTGAGGCCCAATTGCTGATCTGTATCTGTGGCCTTGGTCCATACCACTTCGGTATCTGCTTCCAGGCCCTTGAGAGCGGCGTGATCTGAATCGATCCGCACGGTCAGTTGGTCGCCCACCTGAAACTGGCGCGGCGCCTGGACCTGCATGCCAGAGCTGGAAAGGTCCACGCAGACCCCGGCAATCTCCTGCCCTGCGTGGATCAACGACACATCGGCATCCACTCGCATGCGGATGAAATCGCGTTTTTCGGCGTAGTCGCGCTCGTGTTCGCTCACGGGTTCCATCCTTACTTTGTGTTGTGGTCGTGGGTGTTCTTATAACTCCCAGTGATTTGCGGTGTAAAGACGCTTGGCGACCATCGGCATGAGCTTGAAACCCCTGACGGATGGGAGTACCGTCTGCGCCTTAGAAGGGCACCTCTGCTTTACCTTTGTGCATGGGCAAAATCCCAATGCTTTGTAGGACAGAGTGGCTAGAAAGCGAATCCAGTAAGTGCGCCCGGCCATTGTCGAGCCACCTACGCCAACCTAATTCTGGCGCCGTTTGCCCACATGCAAAAAACCAGTGCCACGCTGCTGATAATCGATGACGACGAAGTAGTGCGCGCGAGCCTCGCGGCCTATTTGGAAGACAGTGGCTTCAGCGTCCTGCAGGCCAGCAATGGCCAACAGGGTCTCCAGGTATTCGGGCGCGACAAGCCCGACCTTGTGATCTGCGATCTGCGCATGCCCCAGATGGGCGGCCTCGAACTGATCCGCCAGGTGACTGAGCTTGCCCCGCAGACGCCGGTGATTGTCGTGTCCGGTGCCGGCGTGATGAACGACGCCGTCGAGGCCTTGCGCCTGGGCGCCGCCGATTACCTGATCAAACCCCTGGAAGACCTGGCCGTGCTGGAGCACTCGGTGCGCCGCGCACTGGACCGTGCCCGCCTACTGCTGGAAAACCAGCGCTACCGCGAAAAGCTCGAAACCGCCAACCGCGAACTCGAAGCGAGCCTCAACCTGCTCCAGGAAGACCAGAACGCCGGTCGCCAGGTGCAGATGAACATGCTGCCGGTCAGCCCCTGGACCATCGATGAGTTCAAGTTCGCTCACCAGATCATCCCGTCGTTGTACCTGTCGGGTGATTTTGTCGACTATTTCCGCGTCGACGAGCGGCGTGTCGCGTTCTACCTGGCCGACGTCTCCGGCCACGGTGCTTCATCTGCTTTTGTCACCGTGTTGTTGAAGTTCATGACCACACGGCTGCTGTTCGAATCCAAGCGCAATGGCACCTTGCCGGAGTTCACCCCCTCCGAGGTGCTGGGCCACATCAACCGAGGCCTGATCAGCTGTAAGCTGGGCAAGCACGTGACGATGGTCGGCGGCGTAATTGATGAAGAAACGGGTCTTTTGACCTACAGCATCGGCGGTCACCTGCCGATGCCGGTTTTATACACTCCAGACAGTGTGCGTTACCTGGAAGGGCGTGGTCTGCCGGTGGGCTTGTTCAATGAAGCCACCTACGAAGACCACATCCTGGAACTGCCGCCGACCTTCAGCCTCACGCTGATGTCCGACGGTATCCTGGACCTTCTTCCAGAGCCTACACTCAAAGAGAAAGAAGCCGCCTTGCCCCAAAAGGTCAAGTCGGCGGGCGGCAGCCTGGATGGCCTGCGGCAGGTTTTTGGATTGGCCACGCTAGGGGAGATGCCGGATGATATCGCCCTATTGGTGTTGAGCAGGAATCTTTGATGAGTACCGGAAGAATCCAATTCGCCGAGCAAGACGGGACCTTCGTCCTGAAGTTTGTCGGTGAAGTGCGCCTGACCTTGTGTTCGGCGCTGGATGCAACGATTGAGCGGATTTTCACAGCCCTGAATTTCTCGGCGATCGTGATCGATCTGACCGAAACCCGCAGCATCGACAGCACCACCCTGGGCCTGTTGGCCAAGTTGTCCATTCTGTCTCGGCAGAAGGTCGGCCTGTTGCCGACTGTGGTCACCACCCACGAAGACATCACCCGTCTGCTGCAGTCCATGGGCTTTGATCAAGTGTTCAACATCGTTGACCGCCCGATCCCCTGCCCGGAATGCCTGACCGACCTGCCTTCGCAAGACCAGTCCGAAGAAGTGGTACGGGTCAAGGTGCTCGAAGCGCACAAGATCCTGATGGGCCTGAACGAGTCCAACCGCGAAGCGTTCCATGACCTTGTGAACGCCCTAGAGCGCCACTAAGCCCCCGCTGCTGAGAACAACACAGTCAAATGTGGGAGCTGGCTTGCCTGCGATAGCGGTGTGTCAGCCACCTATTCATTTCTGACCCACCGCTATCGCAGGCAAGCCAGCTCCCACAGTTGTACTGAGGTCGGCTTGAGACCAGCGAAAGGCACAAAAAAGGGCGGCACCCGCGAGGGTGCCGCCCTTTTTGTCGCCGACTGCCTTACAGCTTGGCAGTCAACAACGCTTCAAGCTTCTCCTGGTCCCGAGCAAACTGACGAATCCCCTCCGCCAGCTTCTCAGTCGCCATCGCATCCTCGTTGGATTCCCAACGGAACTGCGCTTCAGTCAAATGCACCCGCGCTTCACCGGCATGGCCTGGCGCCAACTTGCGCTCCAGCTTGCCTTCATCCGCCGCCAGCTTCTCCAGCAGGTCCGGGCTGATGGTCAGGCGATCACATCCGGCCAACTCTTCAATCTGGTTGAGGTTACGGAAGCTCGCACCCATCACCACGGTCTTGTAGCCATTGGCCTTGTAGTAGTTGTAGATGCGCGTTACCGACTGCACGCCTGGATCATCGGAACCGGTGTAGTCGTTGCCGTTGGCCTTTTTGTACCAATCGTAGATACGGCCCACGAACGGCGAAATCAGGAACACCCCAGCCTCGGCACAGGCCACAGCCTGGGCGAACGAGAACAGCAGGGTCAGGTTGGTTTGAATACCTTCTTTTTCCAGCTTCTCCGCCGCGCGGATGCCTTCCCAGGTGGAGGCGATCTTGATCAGCACACGGTCACGGCCAACGCCGGCTTTGTCGTACAAGTCGATCAGACGGTGCGCACGCTTGAGAATGGCCGCTTCGTCGAACGACAGACGCGCATCCACCTCAGTGGAAATACGGCCCGGTACGACTTTAAGGATCTCTTGACCGACCGCCACCGCAAAACGGTCGCTGGCCAGGCCCACGTCACCATTGCAGTCCTTCACAGCCTCATCCAGCAGCTTGGCATAGCCTGGGATCGAAGCAGCCTTGAGCAGCAGGGAAGGGTTAGTGGTGGCGTCTTGCGGCTTGAGCTTGGCGAGGGTAGAAAAATCGCCGGTATCGGCTACAACGGTGGTGAATTGCTTGAGTTGTTCCAGCTTGGAAGTCATGGGCGTGCTCTGTCCTGTGGGTCTGATGACATTACCCGAGCGCCGGCAGGCGCTCAAGGGCGCAAATGCGTTCGATCGTTTGCGAGGGCAACAACCTGAAAACAGCCGTTTGAATCACCGGCCGTGGTGCTAAATAGGAGACCAAAACCGCCGACAGGTTCCCCTTATATCGATCGTTCCCACGCTCCGCGTGGTAACGCCTCCTGGGACGCTCCGCGTCCCGCTACCAGCGCACGGCTCAAGTCCAGCGCAATAGTGACGCGGAGCGTCACGCCCTGCATTCCCACGCAGAGCATGGGAACGATCAGTTGGGGGAACCGCCAACCCCAGCCACCCAATAAACCAACTGACACCCAACCGGCTAAATCACCGCCCCTCCAACAACTCCCCAGCCTGATCCAACAACGCCAACGGATCACTCGCCTTATGAATATCCACCGACAACAACTGCCTGAACCGGCGAGCCCCCGGGAACCCAGTCCCCAACCCCAACACATGCCGCGTAATGTGATGCATCGACCCACCACTGGCCAAATGCTCCGCAATATAAGGCCGCAACAGCGCCAACGCCTCCGCCCGACCAACCACCGGCGCCGCACTCCCAAACAACCGCTGATCCACCTCCGCCAGCAAATACGGATTGTGATAAGCCTCCCGCCCCAACATCACCCCATCAAACACCTGCAAATGCTCCTGGCACTGCGCAAGCGTCTTAATCCCACCGTTCAGCACAATCTCCAACTCCGGGAAATCCTGCTTCAACTGCGCCGCCACGTCATAGCGCAACGGCGGAATGTCGCGATTCTCCTTCGGCGACAACCCCTCAAGAATCGCAATCCGCGCATGCACCGTAAAACTGGTGCATCCGGCATCCCTCACCGTCCCGACGAAATCACACAACTCGGCATAACTGTCGCGCCCATTGATCCCAATACGATGCTTCACCGTCACCGGAATCGACACCGCATCACGCATCGCCTTCACGCAATCCGCCACCAATGCAGGGTGCGCCATCAGGATCGCGCCGATCATATTGTTCTGCACCCGGTCACTCGGGCAGCCAACGTTCAAGTTCACTTCATCGTAACCGGCAGCCTCAGCCATACGCGCGCAGGCAGCTAGGTCAGCGGGGACACTGCCACCCAACTGCAGCGCAAGCGGGTGCTCGGCTTCGTTGTGGCGCAGGAAGCGGTCGTGGTCGCCGTGCAGGATCGCGCCCGTGGTGACCATCTCGGTGTAGAGCAGGGCGTGCTTGGAGAGCAGGCGCAGGAAGAACCGGCAGTGGCGGTCGGTCCAATCCATCATGGGGGCGACGGAGAAGCGGCGGGAGAAGGATTGGGGGGCAGCTGTGATTAAGGACATTGGGGAATCTGAATGGGTGAGGCAGAGGCGGGGAGTTTATCAGGATTGGGGCTGGGATCGGGTGAGGTTGGCGGCTACATCGTTGAGGGAGTTGAGTCTTCCGGCAGCGTCAGGGATTCCGTGTCATAGCAGCCTCAATGATTGCATCTAGTCGGGATTTTAAATCGCTGGTCGCTGTGTTGGTTCGGTATGCCACCGTAGGACCGCTAAATAAATCTGTCCCCTTTTTTCACACCAAAGGATTCAAGCGCAGATGACCACGCCTTACCGGCAGCTGACTCAGGGCCAAAGCGGCTATCTGAGCGCGTATCCCGTCAAGCGTCGAACGCGCCGCCAAGTCACTCGGGCGATCAATTTGCAGTTCGATGGTCACGTGGTGCATACGTTGACGCTGGACAATGGCAAGGAGTTTGCTGGCCATGTTGCTGTTGTTGGCGATAGTGGGGTTATCGACGCTGCTTGTGCCGAGTTCTGGAAATATTGCGGCGCTGCGGGCGAGTGTGGCGGCGTTGGAGGCAAAGGGTGGGAAGGTGAAGCTGTCGCAGTGTGGAACAGACGGCAAGCGGTTGTGTGCAGAGATTGATGTGAAGGCGAACCAGAGCCGTGGGGGCTGGGGGAAAGAGGGGCAGTACATGATTCTGAAAGGGTACTGAGGGGGTCTATTGCAGACAGTGCGCCGTTGTCAGGCGCGGCTCAAATGAGAATGGCTACCGTTCGTCGGCGTTGCGAAGCGATGATTTTTTATTGCCTTTTTGGCTGTATATATATACAGTACTTGCGCTGCTTTTGCTTTCAAACGCCTCTGCGGGGCTGGAGGCCAAGGACGGCACAAGAGCGAGGGTTTTGAATACAAAGCCTGGCGGATATTGGCCCAACGAAACGGAGAATTCACTGTGCCTATGATTGGAGATGTACTTTATTTACCTGAAACAGAAGTTAACCCTTATAAAAAACAAGAATATGGTCCTAATAATGGAGGAAGCTATGAAGATTTCGCTGGTAGTACCGAAGGAAGAAAGGCCAGTATAAATATTCGGAAATATATTTCTGAACGCTACGGCCCAATGGTAGATAAAGCCGCGCAAGATAAAGAAGCAGAGTATATAGAAAAGCGCGCATCAGTACCTGGGACTATTCATAATGAGGTCGAAGCTGAAAAGCTAGCTAATCCGGCGAGTGGTTCAAATACCAGTGAAAGTTTGGTTTATGAAGCCTCGATCAGAGAGTCGCTTGCCACAAAAAAAACAATGGAGCTTCCTCTCCTCCAAACTACCGCTAATAGTTTTTATCGGGATGATTTTTTTAATTATCAAATAAGAGCGTTTTTTGTTCAGGCGTATAGGAGAGAGTTTGGCCGAATTTCGGATACGGCGGAGACCTATCAGGCTTGGTTAAACTCCTTCAACGCAGCCTATGCGATCAAGGTCCTTAATGACGAAATCGAACTTTTGAATAAAGAATCAAGCTGGTTCAGGAATCAAGCTGAACAGGCGCGCCTTGCGGCAGAGGCAGAGCGGGTGGAGGCTGAGCAGGCCCGTATAGCCGCGGAAGCTATAGCAAAGGCCGCTGCTGAAGCAGAAGCGAAACGGGTGGCTGATGAGCAAGCCAAATATGAAACTGCCATTAAGTTTACCGCCAGTTTTTATAAAGAGGTGGCAGAGATATTTGGAGAGAAGGCCTCTACACTGGCGCAGGAATTGGCGGAGAGCGCTAAAGGGAAAACCATTCGTAGTGCAGATGAGGCGTTTAAGGCGTTTGATCAGTACAAGGATGTACTGGATAAAAAATTCAATGCTAAGGATAGAGAGGCAATCGTAAAACTAATTGACTCTGTAGATTTTGACTCTGTGGGAAAAGCAGCAGCCAAATTTAGTAAGGGGCTAGGTGTTGTTGGTCATGTTTTTAACACGAAAGATCTATTACTAGAGCTAAAAAAAGCGTTAGATACGGATGATTGGAAACCTTTTTTTGTGAAAGCTGAAACTGTTGGGCTTGGATTGGCTGCGACAGCCTTGGTGGGTGCTGTGTTTGGGTTTGCGGCGGTAACACCGATAGGGATATTGGGGTTTGCTGTGTTGATGGCTTTGACAGGGGCTGCTATTGATGATCAGTTGGTTGGAAATATTAACAACTTTATCATGAAGCTATAAAAGTAAGGCCCTGTCCGCAAGGGTGGGGCTACTTCTTAATATATAAGTATATTAAATATAAAGCACCCAGTGGAATAGAGAATATAAAACAGAACATATAAAAAAGTGCATACCCACCACTTTTTCCTGATGTTTCCATGAAAATGCCCGTGGTCCAGAACTCTCTTGTTGTGTATCGTAAAGCGATATTTTCAATTAAGCGTTTCGATAGCGGGAAAAAAAATGCGCTTATGCAAAAGAAAAATGAGTATATTGGGATTTTGTTGTGATCTTTCCAAATATAAACGCTCAAGCAAAAATACCCTATGCCCCAAATCAAACTTCTAAAGTAATATTTTTTTTCCATTGAATACTCAGTTGTTAATATTTGCTAAGTCAGGTTCTAGACCTTCTAGTGAAGGTTGAGCTGGAGGCTCGACTCCGGGGCCACTGGGTAATTGTCTCTCTCCGCGCACCAACACTGGAATTTGCCGTAGTGCTGGACAATCTTCAATTGGGGTGGATTGCTCATTACTCGACACAACTACATTCGCACGGAAAGTTGCGTAACAAAGCGATCGGCGTGATTGTCCCCAAGCGACACTGCTGTTTACAACATACGCAAGCGCCCCACCCTTACCGCCGATCTGAACCACCTCAATCCATTTTTGTTTCTCAAGCTCTTGAATTGCCTTCCGGACAGTGTTTCGGTGAATTCCGCCCATAAGGTTTCCGATAGTACTTTGGGCGGTCTCAAGGAGCAAGTGCAACACCTGATGTAAGGTCTTGCCCATGCCAACGACGTACACACATCTCAGCACCGAGGAGCGGGTCGCCATCATGGTGACGCAGCTTCAACAACTTACCCAGCGAGCTATCGCGGTTTTACTTCGGCGTCATCCCCGCACCATCAGCCGTGAGATCCGGCGCAACAGCCAGTTGGGCCGATACGATTCAGTTCACGCCGCAAACGCTGCGTCACAAGCCGCGCCGTCAGCCTCGCTTGTGCTCTGGATCTGAATTGTTCCAAGTGATCATCGAAATGTTGCGCATTGGCTGGTCACCCCAGCAAATCGCCAACAGACTACGCGGTATCTGGCCCGACCACCCCGAGCGACATGTGAGTCACGAAACTATCTACTTGGCTATTTATGCTTACCCGCGAGGCGAACTGAAGCGCCAGCTCATCAGCTATTTGCGCCAAGGTAGGGGCAGCCGCCCGCGAATCCAGAGTGCCATACGTCGAGAGCGCTACTCTGCTGAGCTCAGTATCCACTTGCGTCCGCCGGAGGTTGCCGATCGTCTTGTCCCTGGCCTCTGGGAAAGCGATCTGATCATCGGGGCTAATAACCGCTCTGCTGTCGCCACGATGGTTGAGCGCACCAGCCGTTACGTGATTTTGGCAAAGCTCGACGCACCGAGCGCCGTTGCTCAAGCCATTACCCGAGAGATGTCGCGCATGGCGCCATCACTGCTGAAAACCATGACGCACGACCAAGGCAGTGAAATGGCCGGTCACGCCGAAATCATGGCCCACACAGGCATGAAAATTTACTTTGCTGATCCGCACAGCCCCTGGCAGCGCGGGAGTAATGAGAACACTAATGGGTTGCTGCGCCAGTATTTGCCCAAAGGCACTGATCTCTCCCTGTCAGCCAGGAGCGACTGGACGAAATTGCCGACATGCTGAACACTCGACCACGCCAGACTCTGGGTTGGAAGTTTCCGGTCGAAGTGCTGGTTGACTACCTTCAGCTATTAGCGAGCAACAAGCTCGAAACCATTAACTGACTGTTGCACTTGCTCCTTGAGACCGCCGTTTCTTATGGACGCTATCTGGGATGGCTAGGCTGATATCATAGCGCCAAGCATGAGGTTTTGTGAGGCGTAGATCAATTATTGGGTTGAGTCTACGCCCGAGGCAAATACAAGAGTGATCGTGGGCTGGTGCTTATTGGAGTTGGTTTATGACGAGATTGCTGGGGCGCTGCCAAATGACCTGTAAACCGTCGATCGTTTTCACCAATCGTATCCAGCGCCGCGCGGATATTGTCCCGCACCTCGGACGCACCTCGCTGTTCGACATGCAGTGTTAGCCCCATCAGGGCTGCCCCCAGGGCCAGTTGATTGGTGTACATCCTCTCCAGCACATCGGACGGCGAATTATCACCCGGCATGGCTTCGACTCCTTTCGAGGAAAAGTACAAGCATAGTTCCGGCAGTGCCCTCGTCAGGCAGTAATGGCGGCTTGCTTAGAAATTGCTACAAAGCGAAGAGATTACGGGGGTTAGCCAAACCGGCTGGTGCGTTGGAGAAGGGCTACGCCCAATCCATCATGGGGGCGACGGAGAAACGGCGGGAGAGGGGAGCGGTTTGTAAGGGCATTGGGGATCTGAGTTAGCGAGACGAATGGGGCGCAGTTTATCAGGGATGGGTCTTGGGTGTCGGGGAGGCGTGTTCCGCGCCATTCACCACTTTGAACGGGGGCGTTGCCGTGTGTGGAATTCGCGGGCCCTGCTCTTGAGTGCCAGAGATTGGGAACAACTAAACGACATTTCCTGCGTCGGTTGGCGTTGCAGCTTTGCGATCCTGCTTCCACGTTTCCCGAACACGTCCTTCCGATATTCTTGTCGTGATCAGTATCGTGCCGCTTGAAAGTACTTTTGATTATTTCCGTTTTTTAACTGAGGCATATTTTACTAATTACTTATTCCGAATCGGGATATAAAACGTCTCAAGGAACCTTGGGAGGTTAAATTTTTTGATCTTGACACTCCAAGGTTTTCCGTCTTAACTCTCAGGCGTGGCATGTTAGCGGAAGGATTCCGCACTGTATTTATATATCGAGTAGATGGATTTTCCCAAGGAATGGAAAAATGTGCGCATATCGTATTAACTGTATTTACACAACCCCGCCTTTCAGATCCTGTCTGTTAATTAAGTTCCTGCCTCAGGACGAAGCGTGCGCGTCTAGTTTATAAAAAATAAAGTCCTCTTCATTGAGCAGCAGACCATTGTTAATCAATGACTGACTCGATAGAAGGCTTTGTGTGCAGTGAAAATCGTTATATCTCACCTTTGAAATTACAAGGAGTATCATCATGGGTTCCATTACTGATCATAATCAACTGCTGGCCTGGGTCGCATCCTTGGATATTCCCGAAGCTTCCGGAGTAAAAAGCCGTTCGCGCAGTGTGGTTGCACGTGCGAATGCCGAGGACGAGGGCGCGGCAGTAGTACGCGGCAGTATTACTTCGTTTGTGACCGGCCTGAGTCAACAAGCACGCGATGACGTGCAAAATAGTACATTGCTGATGCAGTTGGCTGCGGATAAAAAATTCAATCCGGAAAAGCAACGGGAAGAGTGGTTCAAGTTCTATACCGATGGCCTTGCTAACCTGGGCTGGGGGCGTGTCAGCTCTTATTATCAGAGCTATCAGCCGCGTAACACCAATGTCACCATGGACCAGGTCGTCCTTGAGGTGATTGCTGCAGTCGTGGGTGCTGACAGCGCCGTGTACAAGGTGACTGAAAAAACCTTCTCGTCACTCGAAGACAATCCGAAGAATCAGGCCCCGTTGAAACTGTTCGACAATAGCAGCACTCGGGACAGCGTGGGCACGTTCCAGATCCTCCCTGTGATGCAGGATAGGGACGGAAACGTGGTAATGGTACTGACTACCGTCAACGCCAGTACCACGGTACAGCGTGGCAGCTTCTTGTTCTGGAGCTGGAGTAAGACCTCCGCGTGGATGTATCGGGCTGCGCAGCAGACGGTGCTCAATGAGTCGGTATATGCGACGGTTCGCCAATCTGTCATCAAGAAGCTGGGCAAGAACGCCGAAGAATTCATCGATGACTTGGAAATCTAAATGACCCCGCGGGCCGACGTTAACCGTCGGCTCGCGGGCTATTCAGGTTCTATCAGTTCAAGGAGGAACTATCATGAAATTGCTTGCCGACGAAGTTTATGTGATTTCGGGTAACTTGCTATCCGCGACGCCTTCGCTCACCGACCCCGCGGTGTTGGAAGATATCGCCAATTCAAACCTGTTGTGCCAGTTGGCAGCTGATAAAAATCAAGGCACGCGGTTTATCGACCCGGCTGCGTGGCTGGACTTCTATAGAAACTCACTGGGGAAGTTATTCTGGCGCGTCAGAAATTCGGGAACGGTTAGTTATGCTATACCGCAACTCGTGTATAAAATCACCGTGAAAGAAGTGCTGGAGAAAACGTTCTACAAGATCCTCGAGCGCCCCCAGCGTATTCGGGTTGAAGAGAGTATTGAATTATTGAGTGAGCAATCAGTCGACAGTCCTTCGTCGAAATTGTATAGCTTAAAGACTCATGTTAATTTCAATGAGACGATATCATCTCCAGGCCTCCTGCCCCACGCTGTATCGTCTGTTAATTTGCAACTCAGTGTGGTGCACGGTGAGGCGCTAATTTCGGTATGCAGTGTCTACTTTAAGACGTCGACCCGGGTCGGTGATGATGTATTCAATCAGAAATTTCCGGTAAAAGAGCTGCTGGGCAATATTAGTGTGAGTACGTTCGAAGCCAAGCTGCTGGAGTCGAGTTATGCCGGTATAAGACAGAGCATCATCGATAAGTTGGGTGAGAGCAATATTCGCGAGAACATTCTGTTGGTCCCCGCCGTTCCACCGTCGTTGCTGAATTTGCGCCACCTGGGGGCGCGGCAGTTCGTGCAGGAACTGGATATATAGGAAGCTACCGGGATCAGCGCCGCCGTCCGGCACAAATCGAGCGTCAACACTCCTTTTGTGCCGTTCTATCGTTTCAACGGTTGAAAGCAGCGAGACTAGACACGCATCAAGAGCGGCAAGGCACCGGTAATGTGTTAGGTACACATTGCGCGGTCGGCAGCTCTTGGCGATGTCAGCTTGCAAGTACACTTGCAGCTTGATGGGACCGCTAGGATGCAGCACTTCTGCGACTGCCAGTATGGCCTGTCCAGTGACATGGGCGCTTGATGCATGCGATAACTGTTGGTCTTGCGCCGGGTCTGTAGCACTTGGTCGTATATCCAGTTTTATATCCGTTTGGCCTATTTTTTCGACTCTTGATAATCGGGCGATATATAAGTTGTCTTCATCGACGAAGGCTAGCTCGGCGTTGCTGACCTCCTGACTTGGTATATCGTTTCGATACACCAGCCTAACGGCACTGATCTCTAATAGTCTGTCTGGTGTTGGCCGTTATCTGCCTGATGCCTATGGCGGCTATTCAGGTCGGAGGTATGGGCCGAATGGGGTCCAATGGTACATAAATGGTACGAGATAAAGATAAATCAGCTGTAGGCCTTTGTTTTAAAGGCTCTTTGGTTCAGTAGTTCCAATCCATCACCGAAAAGGTTGATGTTTTTCGCTCGTGACCGGCAGCAGTCGACCCGAAACGGACACTCGTTGCTGGAAGCAGTCGGCCAAAACCGGCTTCCGATTCACATTGGGTTGTCAGCTTCTGTGGCGCTCGACAGGCCCGGCGCATCGGGCCTGCATTGAATTACTTGCGCTGCAAATGCTGCCGGGACTGTTTCACTCGAAAGGTCTGGCCAGGACTCATGATCCGGCTGAGAGATTCTTTCCCTGCGTACACGGGTTAAAAATCTGGTGAATACTCTCGCTGGTTCCTACATAGGCGGTAGTACCTGGTACCGCCACAGCCGAGTAATTCTTGCGATCGGTGACCTGAATAAAATTTCCTTGCCCAGCCGTGAAGCTCTCAGTGCTTGGCGGCACTAAAACGCTCAGGAACTGGGCTTTTTTGTCGAGGGCCAAGGCACCTCCCACGGTAATTGGCGCCAGCATGGCGGCCCAACGCTCACTGAATAGGTAGAAGGTATCGGCTGTGGCTCTGCCACTTTGCAGGTGGGCACACTGCACATCGCTGGCGTTGATGACTTCAGCTTGCTGGTAGATGCCGCCCTTATAGAGGGCCAGCACTAGCTTGCTCTTGGTCAGCACACCCAGGCCTTGCTTGGGTCTGCACACTTGCAAATCACCATAGGGAAATAAGCACCAGTTGGTTTCGGTGATAGTGACGATTTCGTCTGCGCTGAGCTTCAAATCGCGTTCAATATTGGCGCGGGCTTCCGGGGTTTGGTAAGGGATGGCGCATGCGCTCAATAGAGCTGCGAGGGTAAGAGCGAGTAGCGGGGTTCTCATTAAGCGTCCTTGCTGCTGGAAGGTAGATGTAAATGACGAATGTTTTTTCAAATCTCTTTCTTCAACACTCTACGAGTCAAGCAATCGCGAGAGCAGGAGAAAATAGCCGTTGTTGAGATCGGGTTCTGAGACAAGAACATCAAAGCGGACGATGTGATCGACAGGCTCTGGCCGCTGACGACGGCTGAGCAGATGGTCCACCGGTCCAGGCACCGGGAAAATTATACAGATCGCGCCGAGTTTAAAGAGCTGTTGGCGAATCTGCTAAAAAACGTCGTTTGAATTTCTCGACAGCGAGTGCGCGACTCAGCCCCATTTTGGGTCAGAAGCCGCGTCGTGCGCTGGCGTCCAGAAAGCAGCTATCGTGAGCGTCCGCTTTTGGCCGGTTCCGGTCTTTCGCGACCGGCTACTGAATTGCCCTGAGTTTTCATAGACACATCGACTGACTACTTCTGGCCGACAGCTGACTATCGGAGCAGGTTGTTATCGATCCAAAGCATTCACACTCCACGTCTGCGCAGGTGCCCCTTTCCAGTTTTTCTCTTGATATCCCCCTTCCCGACAGCGTTCAACAATTTCTGGAACGTTGAGCATTCAATGTGACTAGCAACAGGGCAGCACGCTACTCGACGAAGCTCGTCGCGTATGACGCTGAGTCGCTCGATAGTGCGGTCCAGCTCGTCTGCCTTTTCGTTAAGCCGCTGACGATCAATGTCAGGCTGCCCCTCTGCGTCCAGCATTGCGAAGAGATCGTCTAGTGAAAGCTCTGCCGATTGCCCGAGCGCGATCAAGGACAAACGCTGGAGTACATCGGCACGAAACACGCGAATCAGGCCACGACGACCGATTGAACTGATAAGACCTTTCTCTTCGTAGTAGCGCAGCGTTGAAGCCGGTAGACCGGAACGTCGTGCCACCTCACTAATATCCAGCTCTTTCATGCTTGACCTCAAGTCGACTTGAACTTGCAGACTGCTCGGATCAAACCGCCAAAACAGGCTCAAGGCAAGGAGGAATACCATGGGAATAGTCGAGACCGCACTGCGCATTCTGTTTGTTGGAATGGGGGCCACGCTGATTATGGACGTGTCGGGTTTTATTCAAGCACGAGTGCTTGGTCTAGCGTCGCTTGACTATGGCTTGGTTGGTCGCTGGTTGGGCCACATGTTGCAAGGACGGTTTCGTCATGCCTCGATCATGGCGGCGCCTCCTATCAGGAATGAACGCCTGATGGGGTGGGTATTCCATTACATCACGGGTATCGTCTTCGCGATGGTGCTGATCGGTGCGAAAGGGCCTGCGTGGATCTGCAACCCCACGCTAGTAGCTGCGCTGGTGATGGGGTTGGTTAGTGTGATTGCGCCCTTTTTCATCATGCAGCCCGCGCTCGGTTTCGGCGTTGCCGGGTCGAAGACAGGGGCACCTAGCGTGGCAAGGCGCAGGAGCGTCACTGCGCATCTGACGTTCGGACTGGGACTTTTTGTGGCGGCATCGCTGTTGATGATGCTCTTTCCGACATCGTCCTGCCTAAGTTGAGTGCTTTTGGTACAGCGGTGGTGCTCAGGGTGAGATCGTAAGTCCCGAGTGCCTGCCTTTGGCCGAGAGCGGGAATTCGGAATAGCCCGCATCCGCCCAGAAGCGGTCATTTAGACAGGAAAAAACAAACCGGCTCGCTAACCCCGCTTTTTGACCGGCATCGGCCAATGCTTTAGACCTTCCTCAGCGTACTTGCTTAGGCCAGGGTCGAGCTGTTGTGTCATGAGTTCCAAAGCTACCTTTGAATCGCTAGAGCCAATACGCGCTAATGCATAAGCGCACTTGCGCTGGAACGCTTCCAGGTTGCCCCACCTGATCAGGTGCTCGAAATTTTTCTGCGCGGCTTCCGTAATCGCGTACGTCGCGCAGTTTTCCCCGATTAACCCCAACTCGAAAACGATGTCTTCATGCTCTTCATGCCAGTCTTCCAGCAGGAGCTTCGCCAAAAGTGGCGCGGTAATTTGTGCGTCGACGCCGACGAGTGCAGCCCAGAAGGCCGCACCGTCTTTGGCCCGCAAAGCGGACTCAGTTTTCTCATACAGCCCGCTCATGGGAACTTTGCTCCTGGCTATAAACAGATATCTGGAAAACGGCAGTGTGAATCGCCCTCAGTTTTCCAGACACATCCAAGGTCTGCAATTGGCCGTTATCTGCCTGATGCCTATGGCGGCTATTCAGGTCGGAGGTATGGGCCGAATGAGGTCCAATGGTACATAAATGGTACGAGATAAAGATAAATCTGCTGTAGGCCTTTGTTTTAAAGGCTCTTTGGTTCAGTAGTTCCAATCCATCACCGATAAAGCTTGTGATTTTGCGCCTGACTGGCAGCAATCGACCGAAGCGGACAATCTTGCGCAAGTAAAGAATGGTCCAAAACGAGCAATAGAACCGTCTAGCAAATGAAGTTGTCATGCATCGTGCATCATCTGTTCGAACTGGCGAGTGAGCTTTTCAAATCGCGGTGCATCACACGCTGGACAAAGGAAAGGCATTCTTCGTCCCGTAAACATAGACGTCAGACTACTGCACTTCATACAACGCAGATGTGTTTTTACGTATGCAGTTAGAGGCTCGGCGAGCTGCTTGTTCAATCGGCTTGCGAGAAACGCGACCTGAGATCGATCAAACTGGTTCGTCAAGCTCAAGTGGCGTAGATGGGTACAGCGAACGAGGCTAGTGATTTCATCGCCCTCGAACTTCGCATTGGCCAGTGAAAGTCTGGTGAGCTTGGAGATACGAGTAACAGGCTCGATGGAATCAAGGCGGAGAGGTGAGCCCCCACCCAGGCTACCGGACAGACGCAGCTCTGTCAGCTCGCTTAGCTTCTCAATGCCGTCGAGTTGCCGCAGCCTTGGAAAGTCTCCAACTGCCAGATACGTCAAACCACTCAGTCCGGAAACGGGTTCCAGTGTTTCAATTTTTTTCGCCCATTCCAGCGTCAAACGCCGTGTATTAGTTAACCTATCAATTCCCTCAAGTGAAGCAAGCTTAAGATTGTAAAGGCGTAGTTCATTTGCTTTGCACCGAGAGAGCACCGTCGGCCATATATTTGCCGAAACGCTCCGTAGATCGAGTTCGTCACTTTCGGAAAGTTCTTGTTCAGAAAACTGGCCATCCAAACATAGCATCATGTCTCACATCCTTATAAGTTGTTCCGTGAGGCGAAACGGTAAGCCTCCCCAAGGCTTAGGGCGCTGAAGCTATCGAGTGGCAGCAAGGCTGTCCAGCGGCTCCTATTGGCCGCTTTCGTTCGTACCGAAGGGCAGCCATGGGTCGATTGCTGCCCGTCGTGAAGGGGGCGAAGTTATCGGTCGTTTGCAATTGAAAACGGAAGACACGTCGATAGTTTCAATGACAGAACACTTATTCAAAGGATTGCTTGGAAAACGTAACATTGAGGGCTTCGGAGACCATTTCGCTCAGGATCGGTTTGGAGCTTGACTCCATCGCCATACCGATCTTGTCTTGTTGCTCTCTGACTTTCGCCGCGTATTTTGATGATCGGCCTTCCGATGCGAGCGAAGCCAACTCCTCATCAGAGAATGACTTTTCATATGCTTGCGCGATGTTTTCATCCCACCTGGATTGATACTTGGGCAGTAGTGCGTTGATCTCTTTCGATACCTCTGAAGCTGCATCCGCATGTCCCAGCCTGCCGGCGAGAATTGTAAAGGTCACCGTCCGCTTTGCCACCGATAGTGCAATACCGGGAAGGTTTCGGCCGATCTGTGCCTGATTGACGAAAATTTTGGCGTCCCGATGAGAAGGCGTTTCAGCGGACACTCCATTTGAAAGTGCACAGAGCAACGTCAATGCGAGGGCCTTGGATATAAACCTTTTCATTACTTAGTACCATTTAATGATTAAAAATGAAAATCCGTGAGCCATGGTAAGCGATTACTGGAAAAGGCGTCGAACCGCCTAAAACGGAGTGTCGGTGAGAGGCTGCTATTGGTCGATTGCCGCCTATCGCGAGGGGGAGGGCATCACTGCATGGAGCAGTGTTGGTACAAAAGTGGTACGCAGCTTTCATGCCGGCTCTGTAAGGCAAGTAATACATGGTCTACAGGATTAGTTGTTCCAATCCATCACCGAAAAGGCTGATGTTTTTCGCTCGTGACCGGCAGCAGTCGACCCATTGCAGCCCATCGCGATCAGCGGAAGTTGGTCAAAACCAGCTGTTGACTGACTCTGCGACTCGACATCACGAGTCGAACGGTGAAGCTGAATAACGCTATTTTTTTACAACCGGCCGAGTTGCCCGCTTGAAATAATCAGAGCTCTGGGCCGCTGAATTTTCCTGATGCAATACATTCTAAAAATATTCTTTGTTCTGGTTTAAGAAGTTTGCGTGGCGTATAGCCGTGCTCATCAGGCTCCCTCAGCCACCTCGCCAAAGCTCGGCTCGCGGATTCCTTGAGAGCTTGACGCTCTGCGTCAGTGAAATTATGTTCCATCTCATGAGACATAGACTCAATTTCTTTTACTACCCAATCTTCATCAAACCCTAAATCATCGCTTGAAAAATTCAGCGTCCAAAGATAGTTCAAAGCTATGTCCGCGAGATTATTCATAAACGTTCCTAATGGTCTATTCAGGGGACAATTTTGGCCGACCCGGATGAGCTAAGCGAACAATTTTAAGCTGCTGTATAGGTAGCCTCGCTGACTCGACCAAATGCGCAAAAAATTCGCGGGTACATTACTCGATTCGCACGAAACGTGTCGATGGGAGAGGGTGGAAGGCTTGTCTCCAACACTTTCGCCATACGGTAGACTCTATTTCATTGATGCTGACTAGCATTACTTTTGGCCGACCTCTGCCGGATGCGAAGGGCTGCAATGGGTCGATTTCTGCCTGTTATGATTGACCTACATCGACCCACTAGGGCCAGTCGCGACAGGTAGACCCCAGTCATGAGAGTGCGAACTGTATGGCACCCAAATTTGTGGAGAAAATCGCTGTGCGAGTGAGAAAGGAGCAAAGCATTTGTGAATGGCAGGGGGTTACCCCAGATCGACCACAATCTGGGTCAAAAATCGGAATAGCGTTGGGCACCCTGGGGCTTCAGCCCATAAATGGGTTAAGGGTTAATCCGGAAAACGGTACGAACGGTTGGTACCTGTGGTGCGGTATGGAATGGTCTGAGGCTGACGATTTTTTTTTCACCCCTGCATGTAGGGCACATCACGGACTATCTACCGGAAGTTGTCGAATATCTCGATTTGCCGCCAGGCTATCGTTTTTACATCGACGGCAATAATTTTGAAGACGTTTGGCTTGACCCAGAGTTGGTACGCACTTGACTCACTCGGTGAATTGCCCTGAGTTTTCACAACACATCGAATGACTACTTCTGGCCGATTGCCGCCTATCGCGAGGGGGAAGGCGTCACTGCATGGAGCAGTGTTGGTACAAAAGTGGTACGCAGCTTTCATGCCGGCTCTGTAAGGCAAGTAATACATGGTCTACAGGATTAGTTGTTCCAATCCATCATCGGGACGACTCACAGTGTATGGAGTGATCTCGGGAACAGGCTAAATACACTGGGAAACTTCCCACGCTTTTCTCAGCTTGCCCCTCAGACCACCCCTAGCTAACCTCCTCCAGCCGCTGCCAATCCAGCGGCCGGATGTGGAAGTCCGACCAAGCTGAAGGCGCTCAATCGCCCATAAACACCTACCGGCGTTTTTTTACGTCTGTATGATTGCTTATGGCGGCTGTGCGCGGGGCACTTCGGTGCGCCGGGTCCTTTAGCCCTGGTCTTCCACACCTGCGTACAGCTGCCACCCTCATGTGGAAGTGAGTTTGGTAGTTCCTGGAATTCTAAAGGAGCTTCGCCATGTACAAGGTCACGCCTAATCCGCCTCATGCCTCAAACGCTGAACCCATTGATGCCAAGCTTCACGCTGCGGCTCAGCGCGCTATTTATCATTACCTGCCGCCATCTGACGACGATGCAATCTTTGAACCCGCGCCCGGCAATCTTTTCCGCGTCAGCCCCAACATCGACACCGAAACCCTCCTAGCCAACGCCGCCGAAAACCTCGATTCCGCCAACCAAATGGCCGCCACCCTGGCCTTCGACCTCGAAGACCCCCACCGCGCCATCATCCTCGGCATCCAGCAACTCATCGACCTAAGCGCTTTACTCGTCGCCCGAGCCCAAGAGCACGTCGCGCCCGCCGCCAGCACGGCCACCGCCTGACATCCAACCCCGCCGCCTTACTCCAAGGCGGCAACCTGAACCCATCCTGTCACCCAGCAAAGTTTCATAATTCCCCGCACCGTTGAGGACTACGCTCCCACTTAAGAGAGGACCCCCGCGCCTCCAGCCCATAGGGAACTGAAAACATGATCTCGAACCTGGTTAAAGTCGTGATGATTGCTGGCACGTTGCTGTTGGGCGCTTGTTCGACGGGGTCGTCGGGCGGGAGCAGTGACCCTTGTTTTTCGGGGGGATGTCAGGCGTTTGGGGACCATAGCCCGAGCAAGGCCGCCAAGATGAGTTTTGGCGGCAGTGGGTTGGGGAGTAGTTATGGGGAGTATGGGTCGGGGTTGTTGCATGATGATTGAGTGAGCGGGTGGGCAGTCATTGATTTGTTGACTGACCCACCGCTATCGCGGGCAAGCCCGCTCCCACATTTAGAGTGCCCACATTAGGACTGTAGTGCTCTGAGAAGTGTCAGTGCCCGCCTTTCATGCGGCGGGCAATCAGGTAGATGCCCAGGCCGACCAGCGCTGTTGCGGCGCCAATGTAGCCGGTGCTGGTCCAGCCGTAACCCGCCGTAATCGCCATCCCCCCAAACCAAGGCCCCAGCGCGTTCGCCAGGTTAAACGCAGCGTGGTTCGACGCCGCCGCCAGGCTTGGGGCTTCGTGGGCGATGTCCATCAGGCGGATTTGCAGCGGTGCGGCCAACGCAACCATGGTGCCGACCAGGCCCATGCTCAGCAGCACGCCCCACAGCGACGATGCCGCGAAGGGGAAGAACAGCAGCACGGCTATCGACCACACCAGAATCCAGCCAACGGCGCGAAATTGCATGCGGTCGAACAGTTTGCCGCCGGCGATGTTGCCGATGATGCCGCCGACGCCAAACGCGGCGAGGCCGAAGGGGATCCATTGTGGCGAGACTTTGGTCACTTCGAGCATGGTCGGGGCAAGGTAGCTGAACACGCAGAACATGCCGGCAAAGCCAATTGCGCCAATCGACAGCGCCATCCACACCTGCGGTTTGGTGAAGGCGCGCAGTTCTTTGCGTGGGTCGCTGCGCGGTTCGTCGTGGCGGTCGGGGACGAATTGCCAGACGAGGAAGAGGGTGCACAGGGCGATGGCGCTGACCAGCGCGAACGCCGAGCGCCAGCCCAGGTGTTGGCCGAGGAAGGTGGCGATGGGGTTGCCGAGCAGCATGGCGAGGGTAAGGCCCATCATTACGCGGGCGACGGCGCCGGCTCGCTTGTCGTTGGGCACCATGCTCGAGGCGACGACGGCGGCGATGCCGAAGTAGGCGCCGTGGGGCAGGCCGCTGATGAAGCGGAAGGCCATCAGCGAGCCGAAGGTCGGGGTGAAGGCGGTGGCGAGGTTGCCCAGGGCGTACAGGCCCATCAGTAATAAGAGCATGTGTTTGCGCAGCAGCTTGGCGCCGAGGATGGCCAGCAGCGGGGCGCCGACCATCACGCCCAATGCATAGGCGCTGATGGCGTGGCCGACTTGCGGTTCACTCAAATTCAAATTCTGGGCGATGTCGGGCATTAAACCCATGATGGCGAATTCGCCGGTGCCGATTGCGAAGGCGCCCACGGCCATGGCAGCTTCCATTTTGGCGGCGCTGCGCGCTGGCAGCACGTGCCCGGGTGTTTGCTGGATAGTCATGGGTAACTCTGTGTGGAGGGTGTGCACGAAAGGAGACGGCCGATGCTACGCAAGCAATGGCGAAGGTGTCTAGAACAGCCTTTTGCAGCAGAGTTCAGTTTCATCTAGCCGCCTGTGACCCCACGTCGCGCCTGCCAGGCTTGACACGCTCGGGTTAAAACCCGCGATTTAGAGCTGTCAATTGGCCAAACAGCGCATATTGGCTGTATGCCGTGATATTCTGCGCGCCGTCTTGGTCTAGTCTTTCCCCGGTGCGTACATCCGTATACGTCCCGGCGGTTGGCTGTTGCCCAGGTAGCTGAAGCCAATAATGATAAGAAGTCAGCGCAGAAGGGACAAAAACAGTGAGGTCGATACGTCGGCCTTGTGTGCCCACCCTGCGGCTCTCTCGTGAATGTGCAAACCCCGCGGTGCGTTGCCTGACGCAGCGTGATGGAGGGTTGCCCATGCTCAGGGGCGGTAGGGCGGATGGCGTTTTATCATAGGTGCTACTGATGTTTAAAAAAGTAAACACTGCCCTGCTGGGGTTGGCTTTGTCGATGGGGATCACGTCCGTTCACGCGGAAGAGGCAAAGAAAGTCGATGTGCTGCTGATCGGCGGCGGCATCATGAGTGCGACCCTGGGTGTTTGGCTCAACGAGCTGCAGCCGGACTGGTCGATGGAGATGGTCGAGCGCCTGGATGGCGTGGCCGAAGAAAGCTCCAACGGCTGGAACAACGCCGGTACCGGTCACTCGGCCCTGGCTGAGCTGAACTACACCCCGGAAAACAAGGACGGCACCGTTGAAATCCCGAAAGCGGTCGAGATCAACGAAGCGTTCCAGATTTCCCGTCAGTTCTGGTCCTGGCAGGTCCAGCAGGGCGTGCTGAAGAACCCACGTTCGTTCATCAACTCCACACCGCACATGAGCTTTGTGTGGGGCGATGACAACATCAAGTTCCTGAAAAAACGCTACGAAGCCCTGCAAGCGAGCCCGCTGTTCGCTGGCATGCAGTACTCCGAAGACCCGGCGCAGATCGCCAAATGGGTTCCGCTGATGATGGAAGGCCGTGATCCGAAGCAGAAGATCGCCGCCACCTGGAGCCCGATCGGCACCGACGTGAACTTCGGCGAGATCACCCGCCAGTTCGTCGCTCACCTGCAAACCACGCCGAAGTTTGACTTGAAACTGTCGAGCGAAGTGCAGGACATCACCAAGAACGCCGACGGTTCGTGGCGTGTGAGCTACAAAAACCTGAAAGACGGCACCAAGACTGAAACCGACGCCAAGTTCGTGTTCATCGGCGCCGGCGGCGGTGCACTGCACTTGCTGCAAAAGTCGGGCATTCCTGAAGCCAAGGAATACGCGGGCTTCCCAGTGGGCGGTTCGTTCCTGGTGACCGATAACCCGGCCATCGCCGAGCAGCACATGGCCAAGGCCTACGGTAAGGCTTCGGTTGGCGCGCCACCGATGTCGGTTCCGCACCTGGACACCCGCGTGCTGGATGGCAAGCGTGTGATTCTGTTTGGCCCATTCGCGACCTTCTCGACCAAGTTCCTCAAAGAAGGCTCGTACCTGGACCTGCTGACCAGCACCACCACCCACAACATCTGGCCAATGACCAAAGTCGGTATTCGTGAATACCCACTGGTTGAGTACCTCGCCGGCCAACTGATGCTGTCGGATGACGACCGCTTCAAGGCGCTGCAAGAGTACTTCCCGAACGCCAAGCAATCCGACTGGCGCCTGTGGCAAGCCGGTCAGCGCGTGCAGATCATCAAGCGTGACGAAGAGCAGGGCGGCGTCCTGAAACTCGGCACCGAAGTGGTCAGCTCCGCCGACAACACCATCGCCGGCCTGTTGGGTGCATCGCCAGGCGCGTCCACCGCGGCTCCGATCATGCTGACCGTGCTGCAGAAAGTGTTCAAGGACAAGGTCGCGACCCCTGAGTGGCAGGCCAAACTGCACCAGATCGTACCGAGCTACGGCACCAAGCTGAACGACAGCCCTGAGGCTGTTGCCAAGGAATGGGCCTACACCGCCGGTATCCTGCAACTGACGCCACCGCCTGCGATTCCGCAGATGGCCGCGCCAAAGGCCACCGAGGCTGCCAAGCCTGCGGCTGAGCCGAGCAAGCCGGCGTCTGACTTGGCGCTGTAAGCCAAGCCTGATGTAAAAAAGCCCGCTGAACCGGGAACGGTCAGCGGGCTTTTTTGTGCGTGGTATTCAGGCGCGGGAGCGTTCGACCGGCGGCAGTTCCACCGTGCGTTCGGCGGCTGCCAGCGCCGCCGTTAAACCCGCTTGGTCCAGCGGCACGCAATACGCAGGTTTCGCCCGTTCAAAACGCCAGCTTTCATCCAGCCCGCCGGCGTCCACGGCATCGAAACCGAGTTCGTCGAGCAGCTTGATCACTTGCGCCTTCGCGGTGGCGTCATCGGCGGCCACCGGCAGTGCGCGGCGGTCTGGCGCGCCGTGGGGGCGGCCGTGTTGCGTCAGGTCGGGCGCAAAAATCGCATTGAACACTTTGACCACGTGAGCGTGCGGTAGATGCTCGGCGAGCAGCCGGCTGGTGGTGGTTTCAAAGCGGTCCAGCACGGCGATGTGCCCATCGCGGTCGGGGTAGTAATTGTTGGCGTCCATCACCGTTTTGCCTTCCAGCCATTGCGCGGGCACGCTGCGGTAATGCTCCAGGGGGATGGCCACCAGCACCACGTCGCCATACTTGGCGGCGTCATCAGCACTGCCCACCTGCACGCCGAGTATGCCGCTGAGCACGCTGCTCATGGTCTGCGGGCCACGGGAGTTGCTCAACATCACTTCATGCCCGGCGGCCAGCGCCAGCTATGCCACGGCACGCCCGATAAAACCTGCTCCAATCACACCGATCTTCATGGTCTTGCTCCTCGTCAGTCGTCGAGCGGTTATGATGATTGGCAACCAGTTGGCGATAAATGAGCGTTCTGGTGTGGGTGTTGTTACTGGAAGTGGGGAATGATGGACCGTCTTTCAAGCATGAATGCCTTTGTGATGGCCGCCGAGTTGGGCTCCTACGCCCGCGCCGCCGAGCGCTTGAATATGTCTGCGCAAATGGTGGCCAAGCATGTGGCCGCGCTGGAGCAACGGTTGGGCGCGCGTTTGCTTAACCGCACCACGCGTCGGCAAAGCCTGACGGAGTTGGGGCAGGCGTACTACGAGCGCTGCAAACATATTCTGACGGAGGCCGAGGCTGCCGATTCGCTCGCCCAGATCATGAATGACACGCCGCGCGGCAAGCTGAGAGTCACCGCCCCGGTCACCTTCGGCTCCTACAGCCTGATGCCGCTGATTACCGCGTTTTTGCGCGACAACCCGGACGTGGAAATCGACCTGCACCTGACGGATCGTTTCGTCGACTTGGTGGAGGAAGGCTATGAAGCGGCGTTCCGCATCGGCCCGCTGGCCACCACCGGGTTGACCGCCCGGCCGCTGGCGCCTTATCGCCTGGTGGTGTGCGCGGCGCCTGCTTACCTGGCGGCGCGGGGTACGCCGCAGTGTCCGGCGGACCTTGCGCAGCATGAATGCCTGGGCTACGCCTTTTGGTCACGCCCGGCGGACCGCGAATGGGTCTTTCACCAAGGCGCGACGCCTTACAGGGTGCAGGTTGCCAGCCGCCTTCAGATCAATGAAAGCCGGGCGTTGATGTCGGCGGCACTGGATGGCTTCGGCATCGTGCTGGGCCCCGAAGACTTTCTGCGCACGGCCTTGGCCAAGGGCGAGTTGGTGCAGGTGCTGCCGGCATTTGAGGCGCCCAGCCGCCCCATGCACTTGGTCTACACCGCCAACCGGCAGCGCACCGCCAAGTTGCGGCGGTTTGTCGAGTCGGTGCTGGTGCGCTTCGGCCCGGCGTGAGGGCTCACATGTGGAAACCCTGTTTAACCTGCGCATACAGATGCAGGGCCAGTGCATTGCTGCTATCGCACAGCAGGTACAGATGATGCACCGGCAAGGGCGGTAATTCGAACCCTGCAATCACTTGCGTCAGGCCGGTGCCCATGCGGCTTTCCTCGATCAACCCGATCGCCACGCCGCTGCGGATACAGGCCTCGACCGCCGTGGAGTTGGGGCTCTCCAGCAATACCCGGTGGTAAATCCCGTGATCCTTCAGCGCCTGCAACGCCGCCGCACGGTACGGGCAGCCGGCCACCGGCACGGTGATCGGCAGCGCCGCATTCGGCGCGCAACGGAAGCCCTCGGCCGCCACCCACAGCGGCTGCACAGGCCCCAGGCGTTCGCCCTGGGCCAGCGGTTGTGCGCTGACGGTGATGGCCAGGTCGAGCTGGTTGGCCATAAACCTATTCAGCAGTTCACCGTTGGTGCGCGCTTCGACTTCCAGCTCCAGCAGCGGGTTGTCGGCGATCAAACGGGGCAGGAGCGCCTGCATGAACGCCGGAGCGTAGGTGTCGGGAATGCCCAGGCGAATCTTGCCCTGCATGCGCTGTGGCATCAGCGCGATCAGCAGGCGGTCGTGGCTCTTGAGAAACTCGGTGGTTTCGCCCAGAAGCTTCTGGCCGTACAGGGTCAGTTCAACGCCTTGGTTGCTGCGGCTGAACAGGCGCTGGCCAATTTGGTCTTCGAGCTTTTGAATCTGTGTGGTCACGGTCGACGCGCTGCGGTGCACATGCTCGGCCGCCTCGTTGAAGCGCCGAAAGCGCGCGACGGCATGGAAGGTACGCAGCAGATCGATATTCAGTTGTTTGGCCATGATTCCACTATTACGGATTAGTAGTGCTGTTAATTCAAATATACAGAAGCATGCGCGGCCCTTAGCCTTTGCGTCAATGTGCACTGACGGGAGGCTTCATGACGCGATCAACCTTAAAGCGGCTGCTGTTGCAGGTGGCGTTTGTTCTGTCGTGGAGCTCCGGCTATATCGGCGCCAAGTTGGGTACCCAAGGCGGCGGGGCGTTCAACCTGCTGTTCTGGCGCTTCCTGTTGGTCTCGGTGTGCCTGGGGCTGTTTTTGAATGTGAGGTTGTTGAAGGTTTCATGGGCTCAGGTTCGCCATTACGCCGTGATCGGCTTTCTGTCGCAGTTCCTGTACCTGAGTTGCCTGTACGTGGCGATCCAGAATGGCTTGCCGCCGGGCATTGCTGCGATCATTGCGGCGCTGCAGCCGTTGATGACAGCGGCACTGTCGACCGGCAGCGCGGCGGAGCGGAGCGGTGGCTGGCAGTGGCTCGGGCTGTTGATTAGCTTCGGCGGGGTGTCGATCGTGATTGCCGGGCAGTATGGCAGCGGCGGCCAAAGCGTCGGCCTGGTCATGTACCTGTTGCCACTGGCCTCGGCGTTGGGGCTGACACTGGCGACCTTGTATGAGCGCCGCACCGTGCACCGCCAGGACGCAGGCTTGGTGTTGCCGCTGTTTATCCAGTCGCTGCTGACCCTGGTCGGCTTTACCGCTGCGGTGCTTTACACCGACACGCTGAGTATTCCCCACGACCCTGACGTGTTGATCTCGATTGTCTGGCTGACGCTGTTCTCTACGTTCGTCGCCTACTTGAGCCTGTGGATGTTGTTACGGGTGATGACGGCGACCCATGTTGCGGCGCTGGTCTATCTGGAGCCGCCGGTAACGTTGGTGTGGGCGGCGCTGATGTTTGGCGATGTGATCGCAGGGTCGACCTACGCCGGCATTGCTGTGGTGGTTGCGGGGTTGCTGCTGGTGCGCCTGAAACGACCGACCGTCGCGTGTGCCTCCTGAGGCCAGCAGGTTCAGCAACCCGACAGATATCACCTGCTAAAAAAGAACCCAAGCCTAAGCAGGAGCGCGGCTCAAACAAGGGGGCATTTTTGATGGGTGTAGGCGTTGGGCGTCGGGGCCCGAGGGTTTTGTATGTGGCTACGTTATGCAGGATTGGTGGCGGCAGTTGTCGCGGCGTCTGAGTTGTGTGCAATCGCGTGTGTTGCATGAGTGCGGGCGGGTGTAACCGATGTTCGTCGGCGCGCCTGAAACGACCGACCGTCGCGTGTGCCTCTTGAGGCCTGCGGGTTCAGCAAGCTGACAGACATCACCTGTTAAAAAAGAACCCAAGCCTAAGCAGGAGCGCGGCTGAAACAAGGGGGCATTTTTTACGGTGCAAGTGTTGGGCGTCAGCGTCCGAGGGTTTTGTATGTGGCTACGTTATGCGGCATTGGCGGCGGTAGTCGTCGCGGCGTCCGGGTGTGTGCAAGAGCGCGTTGTGCATGACCGCAGGCCGGTACAACGTGAGTATGTCGAAGTCGTTGCGCCGCAACCGCCGCCGGTGCAGGTGATCGAAGTCGAACCGGCTACGCGCTATGGCTATGTCTGGTCACGCGGTTACTGGCGTTGGGAAGGCGGGCGATACGTCGCGGTGCACGGCCATTGGGAGCAAGTGCGCGAAGGCTATCGTTATGTGCACCCGCATTGGGTGCAGCGCAATGACGGTTACCACTGGCAGGGCGGTGGCTGGGTTCGCTGAGCCCAGACCAAACAACGTCTAGATCGGCTTCTGGGTGCCTAGAAGCCGAACCTCCCGCAGCAACGCGGCACCGAGCTGATCGGTGCCCAGTTCCTTGTAGCCGACCGCCTTGACCTCGCCGTTCTCTTCCGCCTGGATGATGATCACCGGCGTTTCTTTGCCGGTGGCTTCGTCCATATGCATCGCATACTGGGGGATATCCAGCTTGATCGGCGTACCCGCCGCCTTGCCTTGCACATTGATCAGAAACGCCGCACAGCCTGTGTCGACATCCGTGCTGGTGGCTGAGCGGCCGCTGACGAAGCAACTCTGCGGCAGATCCGGCCAGGTGATGGTGTCGGCGCTGGCCAGGGTGCAGGCCATGCTCAAGGTAGCGAGAAGTAGCGTGCGCACGTGAGTCTGTCTCTCGATCAAGGTTGAACGCGGTTTTTACCAAAGCCTGAACTTCGTCGCAATGCCATGGCTCAGGCCAGCCGTTTCATTCCGGTGGCCTTGGCCGCGTTGAGGTCAAAGGTGGCGGTGTATTCACAGCCTGCTGCATGGGCGCAGCGCTCTATCAGGTAGTCGGCGAAATCGGCTTTGCCTGCCGTGAATCGTCGCAGGGCCTGCCAGATGATTTCAGCATGTTCGACGGTCAATTCACGCGTGCGCAACAGCGTTTCCAAAACGTTCACCATATCACTCTTGGCCGACTGGTAGCAGCTTTGTAAAACCCAGACCAGTTCCAGCACGGACACCAGGCTCACAAAGCCCGGTGACAGCGTGGTGAGCGATTCGATCAGCGCCGATGCCTTGGGTGATTGAATGGGATCATCCTGGGTGACATAGCGCACCAGTACGTTGGTATCCAGCCCGATCATCCGGCTTTTGCTCCTTGCGCCGCGATGGCGTGGTTCATGTCTTCAATCGATACGGCGTGGGCAGGCTTGCGGATCAACCCTTTGAGGTCCTGCACGGTTTTGCTCGCCGCGATGATCGAAAATTTGCCATCTTCCGTTTCGACGAATTCAACCCGATCGCCCGTTTCCAGGCCGAGTGCTGTCCGGACTTGGACAGGTATGGTGATTTGCCCTTTTGAGGTCAATGTTGCGGTGGCCATAGTGAAGATCTCCATCGTGATATTCCTTACCCTAAGGTAAGGATTGATGAAGGACAAGATCCGTTGGTCCATAGGTTGCTCTGCTGGTAAGTGGGAACAGGTAAAACCCTAGTTCGAACTGTCTGCTCTCGCACGCCTGCCTCAGCCCCAAAGAGATACAAGCTATGACTGACCGCCGCCTCATCATCCCCGCTGCCATGCAACCCATCGTTGAGCGTGCTGGCTACGTGCCCGCCGTTAAAGTTGGCAACACCTTGTACTGCGCAGGGCAGGTCGGCCGTACACTGGAACTGGCGGTGATAGAAGATCCCGAGGCGCAATTCATCGCCGCCTGGCAGAACCAGCGGCAGGTATTGGAGGAGGGCGGTTGTGGTTTTGAAGACGTGGTCGACATGACCACGTATCACGTCAACATGAGCCAGCACATGGCGGTTTTTCGCGAGGTGAAAAACCGCCTGTTCCCACGTGGGCATTGCGCCTGGACGACCATCGGGGTGTCCGAACTGGCACACCCCGGGTTGCTGGTGGAAATCAAATGTGTGGCGGTGCAACGCTAGTTATTGCACCACTCGGTAACACGGCACATACGCCGCGCCACCCGGCAACTTCATGCGGTGCTGGGCGACAAACGCCTGCAGCAGCTCGTCCAGTGGTTTCATGATCGCCGGGTCGCCGTGGATTTCGTACGGGCCGTGTTGCTCGATCAGGCGAATGCCCTTGTCCTTGACGTTGCCCGCCACGATCCCCGAGAACGCACGGCGCAGGTTGGCGGCGAGTTCATGGGGCGGTAGCGCATGGCTCAGTTGCAGGCTGGCCATGTTTTCGTGGGTCGGGTCGAACGGGCGTTGGAAGCCTTCGTCGATCTTCAGCAGCCAGTTGAAGTGGAACGCGTCGTTGCGCTCGCGGCGGAACTGCTTTACGGCCTTGAGCCCTACGGTCATCTGGCGCGCGACTTCAGCCGGGTCGTCGATGATGATCTGGTAGTGCGCCTGCGCCGCCTCGCCGAGGGTGGCACCGACGAACGCGTGCAGTTGTTGCAGGTACGGCGCGGCGTGTTTCGGCCCGGTGAGGATGACCGGGAACGGCACGTCGCGGTTGTCCGGGTGCATCAGGATGCCCAGCAGGTACAGGAACTCTTCGGCCGTGCCGGCGCCGCCCGGGAAGATGATGATGCCGTGGCCGACGCGCACGAAGGCTTCCAGGCGTTTTTCGATGTCGGGCAAGATCACCAGTTCGTTAACGATCGGGTTCGGCGCTTCGGCCGCGATGATGCCCGGCTCGGTCAGGCCCAGGTAGCGCCCGCCGGTAATACGCTGTTTGGCGTGGGAAATGGTCGCACCCTTCATCGGGCCTTTCATCACGCCAGGGCCGCAACCGGTGCACACGTCGAGGCTGCGCAGGCCCAGTTCGTGGCCGACTTTCTTGGTGTATTTGTATTCTTCGGTGTTGATCGAGTGCCCGCCCCAGCACACCACGATTTTCGGCTCGACACCCGGGCGCAACGTACGGGCGTTGCGCAGCAGGTAGAACACGTAGTCGGTGATGCCTTGGGAGTCGCTCAGGTCGATGCGCTGGCTGCCCAGCTCATTCTCGGTGTAGACGATGTCGCGCAGGGCGCTGAACAGCATCTCGCGGGTGCTGGCGATCATTTCGCCATCGACGAAGGCGTCGGCCGGCGCGTTCAACAGTTCCAGGCGCACGCCACGGTCCTGCTGGTGGATACGCACTTCAAAGTCTTGATAGGCGTCGAGGATGGTCTTGGCGTTGTCGATATGCGCGCCGGTGTTGAGGATGGCCAGGGCGCATTGGCGGAACAGGGTGTAGATGCTGCCGGTGCCGGCTTCACTCAGTTGCTGAACTTCACGTTGGGACAGGGTTTCGAGGCTGCCCTTGGGGCTGACGGAGGCATTGATGACTTGACGTTGGGGCATTCTGATTCCTTGAAGGCGCAGCCACCGCACCCGCACAGGGCGGCGATGGCTTGAAAATGGTGAGCGCCGAATTCGGTCGCACGAGACTGTAGTTTGGCCGCCTCTCAGGCAGGGCGCAAACACCGTCCAGCACCATCATGCCGCAGAACTTACTGAATCAGCTTCCAGTTTTTGTAGAAAACCCGACGCAGGGTAAACACCAGCCCGGCAAAACCCGCGATCACGGCGTTGAGCACGGAGGGCAACAAGGTTGGCCGCACAATATCAATGAACAGGCAGTAACGTTTTGCGTCGTTTTTGTTGAAGGACGCGTGCATCAGCGTGTCATCGAAGATAAACAGCGGGTCGTCGTGCCAGTAGTGCTTGTGCTTGCCCACCTGGATAAAGACACCGTCGTGGTGAGGCGCCGGCGCCATGTTGTAGAGCACACGGAACATCATGCGCAGCGGGCCGAAGTGGAAGGAGGTCGAGCGGTTTTCGTTGAACACCGAGACGCCGATGGTCTTCACAAACGGCAGTTTCTTGCGCAGTTGCGGGATGTCCAAGGTGGTTTCGATTGGGCGGCCGTACCACTGGAAGAACAACATGCCGCGCTTCTTCTCGGCCATGCGCTCGTCCAGGTAACTGATGATTTCATCTTTGTTGGCCATGGCATCGTCGATGACCTGCTGCAGGTCTTCACGCCAGGCGGGTGGCAGGTCGCGCATGGTGTAGACATGGCGGTTGCGCAGGCTCAACAGGTCAAACAGGGTGTTGAACGGTGCCAATATCCAGGTGTTGCGGCCACTGCCGATGAAGTACTTCTTGATGGTGTTGGCGTCATAGAGGCCGTTACGCAGGAAATCGTAGACACCGCACACCAGCACCAGGCCGAGGAATACCGCGGTGGTCAGGGGAAAGAGGCAAATAATCAGCAGGACGCCAATGACCCAGGCGACCGACACTGCTTTTTTGCGTAAGGCAGACTTGCTCATGAAACTCAGCTCCAGCTGGACGCCATTCGACAGGTCCGGATCCGTGGCTGCGAGTGGTGGGGGGTTGAAACATGTCGATACAACCCTGCCATGATAAGGCGTTCAGCGACGAATAGGCGTTTTAAATATTACTAAATTGTGAATAAGTTGAACAAATCTTCATATTTAGGGTCGGGCTCAGAATTCTGCGCAGGAAGCTCGGTAGGTGTGTGAACGGTAGCAGGCATGCGCCAGAAAGCGCTGCGCCGATTGGATTTTGTAAACAGAAGATTTACGACTATCGTGACGCTTCGGTTTTTCGGGCGTCATAGACCGGTACGATTAAGTTGAACGGCCACCATTGGCCTTCGGCACCTTGGAAGAGGCAGAAATTTTATGATCATCAAACCGCGGGTTCGTGGCTTTATCTGTGTGACCGCTCACCCTGTTGGCTGTGAAGCGAACGTCAAGGAACAGATCGACTACGTAACCAAGAATGGCGTTATCGAAGGCGGCCCGAAGAAGGTGCTGGTCCTCGGCGCCTCCACCGGTTACGGCCTGGCCGCGCGCATCAGTGCAGCGTTTGGCTGCGGCGCCGACACCCTGGGTGTGTTTTTTGAGAAAGAGGGCGAAGAAGGCAAACTGAGCTCCGCCGGCTGGTACAACAGCGCGGCGTTCGAGAAGTTTGCGGTTGAAAAAGGCCTGTACGCCAAGAGCATCAACGGCGACGCGTTCTCCGACGAGATCAAGCGCCTGACCATCGAAACCATCAAGAAAGACCTGGGCAAGATCGACCTGGTCGTTTACAGCCTGGCCGCGCCACGCCGTACCGACCCGCAAGGCGTGGTGCACACCTCCACCCTCAAGCCGATCGGCAAGGCCGTGACCCTGCGCGGTATCAACACCGACAAAGGCGTTGTGGTCGACACCACGCTTGAGCCTGCCACCCAGGAAGAAATCGACGGCACCGTGAAAGTCATGGGCGGCGAAGACTGGCAGCTGTGGATCGATGCCCTGCGTGACGCCGACGTACTGGCCGAAGGCGCCAAGACCACCGCGTTCACCTACCTCGGTGAAAAGCTGACCCAGGACATCTACTGGAACGGCTCCATCGGCGAAGCCAAGAAAGACCTGGACAAAAAAGTCCTGACCCTGCGCGACAACCTCGCCGCACTCAAGGGCGACGCCCGTGTGTCGGTGCTCAAGGCCGTGGTCACCCAGGCCAGCTCGGCCATCCCGATCATGCCGCTGTACTTGTCGCTGCTGTTCAAAGTGATGAAAGAGCAGGGCACTCACGAAGGTTGCATCGAGCAGGTCTACGGCCTGTTCAAGGACAGCCTGTACGGCAAAGAGCCCAAGCTTGATGCCGACGGCCGCCTGCGTGCCGACCTGGCTGAGCTGGAGCCGAAAGTCCAGGACGCCGTGGCGGCGCTGTGGAACCAGGTGACTGACGACAACGTTAACGAGATCAGCGATTTTGCCGGTTACAAGGCTGAGTTCCTGCGGTTGTTCGGTTTTGAAATCGACGGTGTTGATTACGAAGCGGATGTGAACCCGACCGTTAAGATTAATGGTCTGATCCACGCCTGAAACACGCTCTAAAAATGTAAGAGCTGTTTATGTGGGAGCTGGCTTGCCTGCGATAGCAACACCACGGTGTGTCAGTCACACCGCAGTGTTGCTATCGCAGGCAAGCCAGCTCCCACATTTGTTTGCGTCACGCCTTCCTTTTGGGAACCCTCCCACCCGCCCTCACAATCTGCCAGACTCCACCGGCTATCAAGCCACGCTAACGGAGGATCTGATGACGATTCGTGCAGTAGTTTTTGATTTCGGCGGTGTCCTGTTCGACTGGAACCCGCACCACCTGTACCGCAAGCTGATTGCCGACGATCTTGAGCGGCAACACTTTCTCGACACCATTTGCACCCAGGCCTGGAACACCGAGCAGGACGCCGGCCGCCGCCTGGCCGAAGGCACGCGCCACCTGATTGAGCAATACCCGCAACATCAACCCTTGATCCAGGCCTATTACGATCGCTGGCACGAGATGCTGCGCGGCTCATTGCCGGAAGGCGTGGCGATCCTCGAAGCGTTGCATGCGGCCGATATGCCGCTGTTCGGGCTCACCAACTGGTCCGCTGAAACCTTCCCCTATGCGCTGGCCAACTATCCGTTCCTGCAGCGTTTTCGCGACATCGTGGTGTCGGGCGAGCTGAAGCTGATCAAGCCGGATGCGGCGATCTATCACGCGAGCCTAAGCCAGGTGCGTGCCCATCTGCCGGATATCCAGGCCAGTGAAGTGGTGTTTATCGATGATGTCGCCGGCAATATCGAGGCGGCGGTCGCCCTCGGTTGGCAGGGGATTCACCATGTGTCGGCCGAACGTACAGCGGCGCGCCTGCGCGAGTTGGGTGTGGGCTTCTAGCGCGCCCACTTCTCCATGGCGAAATCCACAAAGGCGCGCAGCTTGGGCAGGCGATAACGGTCTTGGCGGTAGAGCAAGTGCATGGGGCGGCTGGACAGTTGATAGGTGGTCAGCAAGGTCACCAGCTTGCCGCTCTCCAGGTCCGGTTGCACCAGGGCATCGGCCAGCATGATGATGCCCATGCCGTTGACGGCTGCCTGGCGCAAGCCTTGCGAGCTGTTGATGGTCAATGAGCCGGCCACCGGAACCTCCACCTCGCCTTCCTCCCCGGTCATGCGCCAGAGCTTGTCGGTGTCGCGCCAGTTGTCGGTCGCAGGGTAGGCGAACGCCAGGCAGTCGTGCTGCCGCAGGTCATCGGGTTTCGAAGGCGTGCCACGTCGCGCCAGGTACGCAGGTGATGCGCAGAGGGTCAGGGTGTAGGCCTGCATGGGCCTGGCGATCAGGCTGGAGGTTTCCAGTTCGCCGAGGCGGATCGCCACGTCGAAGCCGCTGTCGACCAAGTTCATCCGCTCATTGCTCAGCATCACGTGCAGGTCGATCAGTGGGTAGCGCTGGGAAAATTCGCTCAGGGCCGGTGCGAGGCGTTCGGTGCCAAACACCGGCGGTGCGGTGATACGCAGGCTGCCTTTGGGGGTTCCGCTGTGGATCTGCTCCGCCAGTAACTCGGAGTCGGCCACCAGCCCCAGCACTTCCAGGCAACGCTGGTAGTACTGCTCTCCAAACTCGGTGAGGCTCTGCTTGCGCGTGGTGCGCTTGAGCAGGCTGACGCCCAGGCGTTGCTCCAGCGCGCGCAGGTGATTGCCGACCATGGTGGTCGACATCCCGCATTCCTGCGCGGCAGCCGTCATGCTGCCGGTCTCCACCACTTGCACGTACACCGACATTGCCTGGAACAAATCCATTATCAAGCCCTGGTTTAAAGTCATTGCAGGAATGCGCAGTTTATCCAGCTCAGGTGGCTAACGATACTGCACCCATCCCAACGATGCACTGGAGCCTGCCACCATGACCGCCGCCTGCCTGATGACCACGTATCAACCTTTGGCCCTGAGCTTCACCCGTGGCTTGGGCACGCGCCTCTGGGACCAGCAGGGCCGTGAATACCTCGACGCGGTAGCGGGTGTGGCGGTGACCAATGTCGGGCACTCCCACCCAAGGCTGGTGGCGGCGATCAGTGAGCAGGCGGGCCTGCTGCTGCACACGTCCAACCTCTACAGCATTGATTGGCAGCAGCGCCTGGCCCAGCGCCTTACGCAGTTGTCGGGCCTGGACCGCGCCTTCTTCAACAACTCCGGCGCCGAAGCCAACGAGACGGCGCTGAAACTGGCACGGCTGCATGGCTGGAAAAAAGGTATTGAAGAACCGTTGGTGGTGGTGATGGAAAACGCTTTTCACGGGCGCACCCTCGGCACCATGGCGGCCAGCGATGGCCCCTCGGTGCGCCTGGGCTTCCAGCGTTTGCCGGGGGATTTTCTCAAGGTCGGGTTTGGCGACCTGGCGGCGCTGGACGTCATCACTGAACAATTCGGTACGCGCATTGCGGCCGTGCTGCTGGAACCGATCCAGGGCGAAAGTGGCGTGTTACCCGCGCCGCCCGGCTACCTCAAAGCCCTGCGCGATCACTGCACGCGCCACGGCTGGCTGATGATGCTGGATGAAATCCAGACCGGCATCGGCCGCACTGGCGCCTGGTTTGCGTTTCAGCATGAAGGCATCACCCCGGACGTGATGACCCTGGCCAAAGGCCTCGGCAACGGCGTGCCCATCGGCGCCTGCCTGGCTCGCGCTGCCGTCGCCCAGTTGTTCACGCCGGGCAGCCACGGCAGCACGTTCGGCGGCAACCCGTTGGCCTGCCGTGTGGGTTGCACGGTGCTGGATATTATTGAAGAGCAGGGCTTGCTGCAGAACGCCGCGCACCAGGGCGAACGGCTGCTGGCGCGGTTGCGGGTGGAGTTGAGTGAACACCCGCAGGTGCTGGCGATTCGCGGGCAGGGCTTGATGATTGGTATCGAACTGGCCCGCCCGTATCGCGACTTGGCACAGCGTGCGGCGCACGAGCATGGGCTGCTGATTAACGTGACGCGGGGCAAGATCATCCGATTGCTGCCGCCGCTGACGCTGGAGGCAAAAGAAGTGGAGATGATCGTAAGGGCCATCACCCGCTTATTGGATTGAAGCCCGATCAAAATGTGGGCGCTGGCTTGCCTGCGATAGCATCACCTCGGTCTGACATTAAGACCGCGGCGCCTGCATCGCAGGCAAGCCAGCTCCCACACAAGCCCACATTTGAACGGCGTGACTTTCAGAGATCTGGGCCATTCAGCCATTCTTGATTCATGGTTTCGGTGTCGCCCAGGTACTCCAGCAACCAACTCATTGCCGGCGACAGCTTGCTCTGCGCCCACGCCACGCACGACGGGCTGGCTGGGAACGGTCGGCTCAATTGCAGCGCCACCAGCTCGCCGCGTTCGATCCACGGCAACACTTGATGCGCCGGCGCCATGCCGACGCACAGGCCATCGCGCAAGCAATCAATCGCCGAGGACCAGTTGGGCACCACCAGCCGGCGTTGGTTATCCAGGGTCCAGGTGTCGCGCTTGGGCAGGTTGCGTGAAGTGTCGGTCATGCACAGCGACGCGAACGGGCGCAGTTGATCGTCACTGAGCAAGCCGTCCATCGCCGCCAATGGATGCTGGGCGCTGACCACACACAGCCAGTTCAGCAGGCCCATGTCGCGAAACGTGAAGTGGCTGGCCACCGGCACCGCACTGGTGGCGCCGATGACGATATCGGTACGGTCGTCGGCGAGGGCGTCCCACACGCCGTTGTACACCTCGTATTCCAGCAGCAATTCCACCTCGGGAAAGCGCCGGTAGAAGTCCAGCACCAGTTGCCGGCAACGCTGGGGCTTGACGATGGAGTCCACGGCCACCTTCAATTGGCCGCTCCAGCCATTCGCCACCTGCTGGCACAAACGCCGGGTGCCGAGCATTTTTTTCATCACGCCACGGGCTTCGTCGATAAACAGGCGCCCGGCGGGGGTTAGCTCCACGTCGCGATGGCGGCGCACAAACAGCGGCACCGCCAGCCATTCCTCAAGCTGGCGCACCGTGTAGCTGATGGCGGAAGGCACGCGGTGCAGCTCCTGAGCGGCGGCGCTGAAGCTGCCATGGCGTGCCACGGCATCGACGACATCCAGCGAGTATTCGGACCACATGGCGGCTGCCTTCAAAAAAATTGATAAGAGTATCCAATTATTATCGCTTCACACACAAGCTGTCAGCTTCATAATGGGCGCCAGTCAGCAAATAGTTTGATGGCAGGTTCAGCAAGGCTTCAATGAAAAATTCTTTTGGTTTCACTTGGTATCTGGCGGGGCTGAGCATGCTCGGTTATCTCGCCATGGACATGTACTTGCCGGCGTTCGGCGCCATGGGCGAGCAATTACACATAAGCCCAGGTGCCGTGGGCGCCAGCTTGAGTATTTTCCTCGCCGGGTTTGCGGTGGGGCAGCTGTTGTGGGGGCCGTTGTCCGACCGCCTGGGGCGCAAGCCGATCCTGCTGACGGGCCTGAGCCTGTTTGTGCTGGGGTGCGCGGGCATGTTCTGGGTCGAAACGGCGCCGCAATTGTTGGCGTTGCGTTTTATCCAGGCGATTGGTGTGTGTTCCGCAGCGGTGAGTTGGCAGGCGCTGGTGATCGACCGCTACCCGGCCGACAAGGCGCACCGCGTGTTCGCCAGCATCATGCCGCTGATGTCGCTGTCACCGGCCCTGGCGCCGTTGCTGGGCGCCATGGTGTTGAATCACTTCGGCTGGCAGGCGATCTTCGCGGTGTTGCTGGGCGTGTCGCTGCTGTTGCTGCTGCCGACGTTGTTCCTGCGCAAGATGCCGAAACGTCGGGCAGAGGAGGGCGAGCCTTCGCGCCTCGGTTATGGGCAGTTGCTGACCTCCCGCGTGTTCACCGGCAACGTGATGATCTTCGCCGCCTGTTCGGCCAGTTTCTTCGCCTGGCTGACGGCTTCGCCCTTCATCCTCGGCGATATGGGCTACAGCCCGAATGACATTGGCTTGAGCTATGTGCTGCCGACCTTGGCCTTTTTGGTCGGTGGCTACAGCTGCCGTAGCGCCTTGCAGCATTACCAGGGCAAAACCCTGTTGCCTTGGTTGCTGGTGGCTTATTGCATCAGCATGGTGGCGTTGTACCTGGTCGCCACGTTGACGGTGCCGACCTTGACCACTTTGCTGATCCCGTTCTGCCTGATGGCACTGGTTAACGGTGCGAGCTACCCCATTGTGGTGGCGAATGCGCTGATGCCCTTTGCGGAAAATTCCGGCAAGGCGGCGGCACTGCAAAACACCTTGCAACTGGGGCTGTGCTTTCTCAGCAGCCTGCTGGTGTCGTCGATGATTGATCAGCCGCTGCTGATTACCGTGATCGTGATGCTGGCGACGGCGCCGTTGGCGGTGCTGGGTTACTGGTTGGCGCGGCCGAAGACGGACAATCCGGAGCTCGCAAACGCCTGATCTGATGTGGGAGCTGGCTTGCCTGCGATCGCATCGCCGCGGTGTGGCTGATAAACCGAGGTGCCTGCATCGCAGGCAAGCCAGCTCCCACAGTTGACCCAGTTCTTCAGCTGATTGAGTGGCGACTTTTAGAAGGTCACTTCCATATTCAGCGTAGGCGTTGACGTCCGGGTACCCCGGCCACCGTCCACGCCGAATTTGTTATGCCAATACTCGTAACCCACCCCCAGATACAGGTTCGGCCTCACGCTTTTACCCGGCCGCACCGCCACCATCAGCGCGCTGCGCATCAGCGTTTCCGGCGCGGTGTCACGGCCATGGTAGTCCTCGCCTTTTTCCCCGACATAATTGACAAACCCCTGGAATTTCGCCGCGTGGTTGGCGATGTCGAACGGGCGCATCCACGTCAGGTTGAGCATGTAGGTGTCGTCAAACGTGTGGTTCGACTCTTGCGCGCCGGGGATGCCGGTGTGGTTCCTTTCCTTGTAGTACATCAGGCTCAAATCCAGCACGCCGACGGTGTTGAACTTCAATGTCGGGCCGATCACCAGTGCGCGCTTTTTGGCTGAGGCGAGGTTGTTGTTGCGGTTGGCGTCAAAGCCCAGGGTCAGGGCGTAATCCTTGATCAGCCCGGTGCCGAGCGGCACATCGAATACCCGTGACGCGTACAGCTGGTGCCGGTACACCGCGTAAACCTCACTGCCGCCATGGTCGGTGCCCTTGCGCGGGTCGCGGCTGTCGGACAGAAACACATCGAGGTTCAGATAGTTGCTGCCGTATTGGTAGCCGCTGGCGTGGGTAAAGCTGTAGATGCGCTTGCTGAAGTCGTCGGGGTTGTTCGGGTTGGTGAAGTGCTGGCCGTAGCGAAATCCCACGCTGTTGTTCATCCATTCCACTGCGACAGCCTCCCCGCCGCCGAGGAGGGTGAGTGCAACGGTTGCGCCCTGTAATGCCTTTTTCATTGTTCTAGGTCCTTTGGCGTTCTGGCTCATGACGGCCGGATTATTTTTGTAACGCCGACGGAGGGTATCTTGTTCGATTGATTGTATACAACTCTATGGACATCCAGTCCAAACATTGCATACAGTGCTCGCACAACAAAAACAGAGAACCCCTCACCATGACTATCCCGAAGGCGTCACCGCAGCGGCCAGAAGATGAGAATCTTGGCGTCGCCGCCAACATGGCTTACGGCCTGCAGCATGTGCTCACCATGTACGGCGGCATCGTTGCCGTGCCGTTGATCGTCGGCCAGGCGGCCGGGTTGTCGCCGGCGGATATCGGCCTGTTGATCGCCGCGTCGCTGTTTGCCGGTGGCCTGGCCACGCTGCTGCAAACCCTGGGCCTGCCGTTTTTTGGCTGCCAATTGCCGTTGGTGCAGGGCGTGTCGTTTGCCGGTGTGGCAACCATGGTGGCGATTGTCGGCAGTGATGGCGCCGGCGGGGTGCCGGCGATTCTTGGGGCGGTGATGGCCGCGTCGTTGATCGGCCTGTTGATCACGCCGGTGTTCTCTCGGATTACCAAGTTTTTCCCGCCGCTGGTCACCGGTATTGTGATCACCACCATTGGCCTGACCTTAATGCCCGTGGCGGCGCGCTGGGCCATGGGCGGCAATAGCCGCGCAGCGGATTTCGGCAGCATGCCGAACATCGGCCTGGCGGCGCTGACCTTGGTACTGGTGCTGCTGCTGAGCAAGATCGGCAGCGCCACTATTTCGCGGTTGTCGATCCTGCTGGCGATGGTGATTGGCACCGTGATCGCGGTGTTCCTCGGCATGGCGGATTTCTCCGGCGTCGCCCAAGGGCCGATGTTTGGCTTTCCCACGCCTTTCCATTTCGGCATGCCGACCTTCCATGTGGCCGCGATCATTTCCATGTGCATCGTGGTGATGGTGACCTTGGTGGAAACCTCGGCGGACATCCTGGCAGTGGGCGAGATTATCGACACCAAAGTCGACTCCAAACGCCTGGGTAACGGCCTGCGCGCCGACATGCTGTCGAGCATGTTCGCGCCGATTTTCGGTTCATTCACCCAAAGCGCGTTCGCCCAGAACGTCGGTTTGGTGGCGGTGACCGGCGTGAAGAGTCGCTTTGTGGTGGCCACCGGCGGGATGTTCCTGGTGGTGCTCGGCCTGTTGCCCTTTATGGGTCGGGTGATTGCGGCCGTACCAACGTCGGTACTCGGCGGCGCCGGGATTGTGCTGTTCGGCACCGTGGCGGCCAGTGGTATTCGCACGCTGTCGAAGGTGGATTACCGCAACAACATGAACCTGATCATTGTTGCAACGAGCATCGGTTTCGGCATGATCCCCATCGCCGCGCCGAATTTCTACGACCACTTCCCCACTTGGTTTGCGACCATTTTTCATTCGGGCATCAGTTCGTCGGCGATCATGGCGATCCTGCTGAACCTGGGCTTCAACCACTTCACCGCCGGTAACTCGGACCAGCAGTCGGTGTTCGTGGCGGGGACTGAGCGCAGTTTGTGCTTCCACGACGTGGCGGCGTTGCGCGAGGGGGATTACTTCAGCGGCGGTAAGTTGTTTGATGCTGACGGGAAGGAGATTCCGGTGCTGGTGGATGCGCCTAGAAAGGCTGTAAAGCCTGAAACCACCGAAGTCTAACTGTGGGAGCTGGCTTGCCTGCGATGGCATCAACTGGCTATGCCTGATGCACCGAGGTGCCTGCATCGCAGGCACGCCAGTTCCCACATAAACCCAGTTCCACATTTTGGGTGGTGTTGTTTCAGTTATTACTGCGCATCAAACGCCTGCCCATTAATGCCGGTACTGTCCGGCCCCATCAGGTACAGGTACACCGGCATGATCTCTTCCGGCGCAGGCCTTTCCATCGGGTTCTCGCCTGGGTAGGCCTGGGCACGCATGCTGGTGCGTGTACCGCCCGGGTTGATGCTGTTGGAGCGCACGGCCGCCACATCCTCAAGCTCATCGGCCAGGGTTTGCATCAAGCCTTCAGTGGCGAATTTCGACACGCCATAAGCGCCCCAGTACGCCCGGCCTTTGCGCCCGACGCTGCTGGAGGTGAACACCACCGACGCATCCTGGGACAGCTTGAGCAGCGGCAGCAAGGTGCTGGTCAGCATGAACATCGCGTTGACGTTGACGTGCATCACCCGCATGAAATTCTCACCGGACAACTGCTCGATCGGCGTGCGTGGGCCGATGATCGAGGCGTTGTGCAGCAGGCCGTCGAGGCGGCCGAATTCTTTTTCGATCATCGCGGCCAGCTCATCGTATTGATGGGGCAGGGCGGTCTCCAGGTTGAACGGAATCACCACCGGTTGCGGCTGGCCGGCCGCTTCGATCTCGTCGTACACCTGGGCCAGGTTGGCTTCGGTCTTACCCAGCAACAGCACGGTGGCGCCATGGGCGGCATAGGTTTTCGCCGCCGCCGCGCCAATCCCGCGACCGGCACCGGTCACCAGGATCACGCGGCCTTTGAGCAGTTCTGGACGTGCGCAGTAATCAAACATAAATAGCCTCGACAGAATTCAAGCTGATACAGCTCTTGAAGTGGAATCCATTTCAGGTGGGAGCTGGCTTGCCTGCGATAGCGGTCTGCCAGCCAGCACCTGTGGCGACAGGTACTCAGCCATCGCAGGCAAGCCAGCTCCCACATTGATCTCAGTGTTGGTGAGATCTGCGAACACTCAGCAACTGCACAGTGCGTTATCCAGCACCTTGCGCAGTTCCAGCGGGTGATCCACCACCACATCGGCGCCCCAGTTGCGTGGGTTGTCGTCCGGGTGGATGTAGCCGAACGTGACTGCTGCGGTGCGGGTGCCGGCGTCGCGGCCGGATTCGATGTCGCGCAGGTCATCGCCCACGAACAGCACGCTGGCCGGGTCCAGGTCGAGCATCTTGCACGCCAGGATCAACGGCTCAGGGTCCGGCTTGCTGTTCTTCACGTGGTCCGGGCAGATCAACAGCGCCGAACGCTCGGCCAGGCCCAGCTGCTGCATGATCGGCTCGGCAAAGCGCAGCGGCTTGTTGGTGACCACGCCCCACACCAGCTTGGATTTTTCGATGTCTTCCAGCAGCTCGGCCATGCCGTCGAACAGTTTGCTGTGGACCGCGCAGCCCTTGAGGTAGCGCTCCAGGAATTCCAGGCGCAGTTCTTCAAAGCCTGGGGATTCCGGGTCCATCGAGAAGGTCACGGCAACCATCGCCCGCGCACCACCGGAGATTTCATCGCGGATGTGCTGGTCGTTGATCGGCGCCAGGCCGCGATCGGCGCGCATCGCCTGGCAGATCGCGATGAAGTCCGGCGCGGTGTCCAGCAAGGTACCGTCCATATCGAAGAGAACCGCTCGCAACTTCACAGGCTTACTCCTCGCGCAGGGTCTGGATCATGTAGTTGACGTCAACGTCGCTGGCCAGCTTGTAGTGCTTGGTCAGCGGGTTGTAGGTCAGGCCGATGATGTCTTTGACGGTCAGCCCGGCCTGACGGCTCCAGGCGCCCAGTTCGGAAGGGCGGATGAATTTCTTGAAGTCGTGGGTGCCGCGCGGCAGCAGCTTCATGATGTATTCGGCGCCGATGATCGCGAAGAGGTAGGCCTTGGGGTTGCGGTTGATGGTGGAGAAGAACACCTGGCCGCCCGGCTTGACCATGCGGAAGCAGGCGCGGATCACTGAGGACGGGTCCGGTACGTGCTCGAGCATCTCAAGGCAGGTGATCACGTCGAACTGCTCAGGCATTTCTTCGGCCAGGGCTTCGGCGGTGATCTGGCGGTATTCCACGCTCACACCGGACTCCAGCTGGTGCAACTGGGCCACGGCCAGCGGGGCTTCGCCCATGTCGATACCCATTACCGTGGCGCCACGCTGGGCCATCGCTTCGCTGAGGATGCCGCCGCCGCAACCAACGTCGAGTACTTTTTTGCCCGCGAGGTTGACGCGTTCGTCAATCCAGTTGACCCGCAGCGGGTTGATGTCGTGCAGCGGTTTGAACTCGCTTTCACGGTCCCACCAGCGGTGGGCCAGGGCTTCGAATTTGGCGATTTCGGCGTGGTCGACGTTGCTCATGGTGAATCCTCTAAATCTGATAAATCGGTTTGCAGATGTTCAAGCGTAGGTTCAAACCCTGCGTTATTCGCTGTGCCCGCTGATGCGCTGGCCCCAGGCAATGGCCGTGGCGGTCAACTGTTGTTCATCCATGCGGGTCAATTGCCGGTCGTCGAGCAACTGCTTGCCGGCGACCCAAAGGTGTTTCACACAATCGCGTCCGGTGGCATATATAAGCTGTGAGACCGGATCGTAGATCGGTTGTTGCGCCAGCCCTGAAAGATCAAAGGCCACGATATCGGCGGCCTTGCCGACCTCCAGCGAGCCTATCTCGCTTTCCAGGCCCATGGCCCGTGCGCCGTTGAGCGTGGCCATACGCAGGGCACGGTGGGCATCCAGGGCGGTGGCCGAGCCGGCGACGGCCTTGGCCAGCATCGCGGCGGTACGGGTTTCGCCCAACAGGTCCAGGTCATTGTTGCTGGCGGCGCCGTCGGTGCCGATCGCCACATTGACGCCAGCCTGCCACAGACGCTCCACCGGGCAAAAGCCGCTGGCCAGTTTCAGGTTCGATTCCGGGCAATGGATGATGCTGGTGTTGCTTTCTACCAGCAAAGCCAGGTCGTCCTCGCTGATTTGGGTCATATGAACGGCCTGGAAGCGCGGGCCGAGCAAGCCGAGGCGGCCCAGGCGCGCCAAGGGGCGTTCACCGGTCTGCTCGACGGCTTGCTGCACTTCAAAAGCGGTTTCATGCACGTGCATGTGGATGGCCGCGTCCAGCTCCTCGGCGATGATGCGGATCTTCTCCAGGTTCTCATCGCACACGGTGTAGGGCGCGTGCGGGCCGAAGGTGATCTTGATACGTGGGTGGTGCTTGAGGTCGCCGAACAGCTCTACACCCTGGCGAATCGCCTCATCGGCCGTGCTGGCGCCGGGAATCGGGAAGTCGAGGATCGGAATCGCGATCTGCGCGCGCATGCCGCTGTTGTGTACGCAGTCGCTGGCGACCTTGGGGTAGAAATACATGTCGGAAAAGCACGTGATGCCGCCCTTGAGCTGCTCGGCGATAGCCAGGTCGGTGCCGTCGCGCACGAAGGCTTCATCGACCCACTTGGCCTCGGCGGGCCAGATGTGCTTTTCCAGCCAGGTCATCAGCGGCAAATCATCGGCCAGCCCGCGGAACAGGCTCATCGCCGCATGGCCGTGGGCATTGATCAGGCCGGGGCTGAGCAGCATGCCCGGCAGCTCGCGCACTTCGGTGGCCGAAAGCTTCAGCGCGGCGGCCCGTGGCCCGATAAAGGCGATGCGCCCATCGCGAATGCCCAGGCCGTATTCCTTGAACACCACGCCGGCAGGTTCGACAGGTACCAGCCAGGTGGGCAGCAGCAACACGTCGAGCGGGGCGGCAGTGGAGGTCATCGCAGGCTTCTTCCCGGGCAGCTATAAAAGAAGGGCGAAGTATACCCGAGCGTCCAGGCTGGCGGATCGCTATAATCGGCGGCTTTTGTTCATGAGTGCGGGGTAAGGGATGCGCGACCGACTGTTAGCGGCAGAGAAAGTGAAGGCCATCCAATGGCGTGATGGCGCGCTGCACCTGCTCGATCAGCGTGCCTTGCCGTCTCAGGAATCCTGGGTTGCCTGCACTACTGTGGCTGAAGTAGCCGATGCCATACGCACGATGGTAGTGCGCGGCGCCTCGGCCATTGGTATCAGCGCCGCCTATGGCCTGGTGCTCGCCGCCCGTGAATCCATGGCTGAAGGCGGTGACTGGCAGGCTGCGTGGGAAGAAGGCTACGCGCTATTGGCCGATACCCGTCCGACGGCGTCGAACCTGTTCTGGGCTTTGAAGCGCATGCGTGATCGCCTGGACCGCGTCAGCAAGCACGCCGACCCGCTGGCGGCGCTGGAAGCCGAAGCCATTGGGATCCATGAAAGCGACCGGGAAGCCAATGTGGTCATGGCCCAACTGGGTCTTGAGCGGATTCGCAAGCACCAGGGCAACCCCCAGGCGATCCTGACCCATGGCAATACTGGCGCACTGGCGACCGGCGGTGTCGGCACGGCGCTCGGGGTGATTCGTGCGGCCTTCCTGGAAGGCTTGGTCGAACGTGTCTACGTCAACGAAACGCGGCCCTGGCTGCAAGGTTCGCGGCTGACGGCGTGGGAACTGGCGGGCGAGGGCATCCCGGTCACGGTGAATACTGACTCGGCCGGCGCGCATATCCTCAAGACCAAGGGGGTGACCTGGGTGGTTGTCGGCGCCGACTGCATTGCCGCCAATGGTGATGTGGTAAGCAAGATCGGCACTTACCAGTTAGCCGTGTGCGCCATGCACCACGGCGTGCGTTTTATGGTGGTGGCGCCGAGTTCGACGCTGGATTTGATGATGGCAACGGGCGATGACGTCGCGCTGGAAGAGCGTGATCCCGGTGAATTGCTGGATGTCATGGGGCAGCGCTTGGAGGTGGCTGCTTTTAATCCGGTATTTGACGTGACGCCAGCCGACCTGATTGATGTGATCGTCACGGAAAAGGGCGTTGTTGAGCGCCCGGATACGGCCAAGCTGGCCAAGTTGATGTGCCGTAAGCGCCTGCATTGAGGGCTTTGCTGTCTGTGGAACCGTCATCGCAGGCCAGCCAGCTCCCACACTCATTGTGTTCACAAATCAACAGGTGGGAGCGGGCTTGCCCGCGATTGGCCTTAAAAGTCAATAAACCCCTCGCATCTGCCCCGGAAAAATAGCACCACCCTATCTCTGAGCCCCTCTCGTCGCCCTCAAGCCTGTCATCCGTCAACTTACTATGCTCCATGCGCATCAGGGGGATAGGTGCGTGGCGGCGATTGTGATAACATCCGGCGGTTTCCAGGGCTGCCTCAAGGGGCCGCCTATAACGTGCAGATCCGTGTCATAACTCGTTGATTTGTCGTAAGTCGTTGTCAGGCACTCTGCCGGCAGCGGCGAGCTTCGTTCGTCCCATAGGATGTGACGAGGTTTCACCCGAAAAAGGAATCAGGCTTCTCATGGGCGAACTGGCCAAAGAAATCCTCCCGGTCAATATCGAAGACGAGCTGAAACAGTCCTACCTCGACTACGCGATGAGCGTAATTGTCGGGCGGGCACTGCCTGATGCGCGCGATGGCTTGAAGCCCGTGCACCGGCGTGTGCTGTTCGCGATGAGCGAGCTGGGTAACGACTGGAACAAGCCGTACAAGAAATCTGCCCGTGTTGTCGGTGACGTGATCGGTAAGTATCACCCTCACGGCGACACTGCGGTGTACGACACCATCGTTCGGATGGCCCAGCCGTTTTCCCTGCGCTACCTGCTGGTAGACGGCCAGGGTAACTTCGGTTCGGTCGACGGCGACAACGCCGCGGCCATGCGATACACCGAAGTGCGCATGACCAAGCTGGCGCACGAGCTGCTGGCCGACCTGCATAAAGAAACCGTGGACTGGGTGCCGAACTACGACGGCACCGAAATGATCCCGGCGGTCATGCCAACCCGTATTCCCAACCTGCTGGTCAACGGCTCCAGCGGTATCGCCGTGGGCATGGCCACCAACATCCCGCCGCACAACCTCGGTGAAGTCATCGACGGTTGCCTGGCGCTCATCGACAACCCTGAGCTGACCATCGATGAGCTGATGCAATACATCCCCGGTCCGGACTTCCCGACCGCCGCGATCATCAACGGTCGCGCCGGCATCATCGAAGCCTATCGCACCGGTCGCGGCCGCATTTACATGCGCGCCCGCTCGATGATCGAAGACATCGACAAGGTCGGTGGCCGCCAGCAGATCGTCATCACCGAACTCCCATACCAGTTGAACAAGGCGCGTCTGATCGAGAAGATCGCCGAGCTGGTTAAAGAGAAGAAGCTGGAAGGCATCACCGAGCTGCGCGACGAGTCCGACAAAGACGGTATGCGCGTGGTGATCGAGCTGCGTCGTGGCGAAGTGCCTGAGGTGATCCTCAACAATCTCTACGCCCAGACCCAGCTGCAAAGCGTGTTTGGTATCAACGTGGTTGCCCTGATCGACGGTCGCCCGCGCATCCTGAACCTCAAGGATCTGCTGGAAGCCTTCGTGCGTCACCGTCGCGAAGTGGTCACCCGCCGTACCGTGTTCGAACTGCGCAAAGCGCGTGAGCGCGGCCACATCCTGGAAGGCCAGGCGGTTGCGCTGTCGAACATCGACCCGGTTATCGCGCTGATCAAGGCTTCGCCGACGCCGTCGGAAGCTAAAGAAGCGCTGATCAAGATGCCGTGGGAATCCAGCGCCGTCGTGGCGATGGTTGAACGTGCCGGTGCCGATTCGTGCCGCCCGGAGACCCTGGACCCGCAATACGGTCTGCGCGACGGCAAGTACTTCCTGTCGCCGGAACAGGCCCAGGCTATCCTGGAGCTGCGTCTGCACCGCCTGACCGGTCTGGAGCACGAGAAGCTGCTGGCCGAGTACCAGGAGATCCTCAACCAGATCGGCGAGTTGATCCGCATCCTCAGCAGCGCTGTGCGCCTGATGGAAGTGATCCGCGAAGAACTGGAAGTGATCCGTGCCGAGTACGGCGACGTGCGCCGCACCGAAATCCTCGATGCCCGTCTCGACCTGACCCTGGGTGACATGATCCCGGAAGAAGAGCGTGTGGTGACCATCTCCCACGGTGGCTACGCCAAGACCCAGCCGTTGGCTGCGTACCAGGCTCAGCGTCGTGGCGGTAAAGGTAAGTCGGCTACTGGCGTGAAGGATGAGGACTACATCGCTCACCTGCTCGTCGCCAACAGCCACACCACGCTGTTGCTGTTCTCCAGCAAAGGCAAAGTGTACTGGCTGAAAACCTACGAAATCCCGGAAGCCTCGCGCGCCGCCCGTGGTCGCCCGCTGGTCAACCTGCTGCCGCTGGACAGTGATGAATACATCACCACCATGTTGCCGGTTGACGAATACACCGAGGGTCACTTCATCTTCATGGCGACCGCCAAAGGCACCGTGAAGAAGACTCCGCTGGAGTCCTTCAGCCGTCAGCGCAGCGTGGGCCTGATCGCCCTGGAGCTGGATGAAGGCGACGTGCTGATCTCCGCTGCCATCACCGATGGCGAGCGTGAAGTCATGCTGTTCTCCGACGGCGGCAAAGTGACTCGCTTCAAGGAATCCGACGTGCGTGCCATGGGCCGTACCGCTCGCGGTGTGCGCGGCATGCGTCTGCCTGAAGGGCAGAAGCTGATTTCGATGCTGATCCCGGAAGAAGGCAGCCAGATCCTCACCGCTTCCGAGCGCGGTTATGGCAAACGTACTGCCATCAGCGAATTCCCGGAGTACAAGCGTGGCGGCCAGGGCGTTATCGCCATGGTCAGCAACGATCGCAACGGCCGTCTGGTCGGCGCGGTCCAGGTGCTCGATGGCGAGGAAATCATGCTGATTTCCGACCAGGGCACCCTGGTACGTACCCGTGTGGCTGAAGTGTCGAGCCTGGGTCGCAACACCCAAGGCGTGACGCTGATCAAGCTGGCCAAGGACGAAAAACTGGTCGGCCTGGAGCGTGTGCAGGAACCGTCGGAAGTCGGTGGCGAAGAGCTGGAAGAAGGTGAAGTGTTTGACGGCGAGGTGATCGCAACCGGCGATGACCACGTCGACGAGCCAACCCTCGATGCTGCCGCAGACGAAGAAGAACCGCAGGAATAAGCGGACACACAGGGGGCGGATGAAGATTCGCCCCCTTGTTGTTTGTCCCCTTTGAAATACTTGGCTTTTGTCTGGAGCCGTTCCCTGTGGGAGCTGGCTTGCCTGCGATAGCATCACCGCGGTACCCGTTGAACTACCGAGGTGCCTGTATCGCAGGCAAGCCAACTCCCGCGTGGGTTTGCTTCAGATAAAGGTTGTTGCCGAACATGATTGCAGCCCCAACCAGATCAGAGTGAGATTGGATGTGAGCAAGAGAGCCTATAACTTCTGTGCCGGTCCCGCGGCGCTTCCTGAAGCAGTCCTGCAGCGCGCGCAGGGTGAACTCCTCGACTGGCATGGAAAAGGCCTCTCTGTGATGGAAATGAGCCATCGCAGCGATGAGTTCGTGTCCATCGCCACCAAGGCCGAGCAGGATCTGCGCGACTTGCTGGGCATCCCCTCCAACTACAAAGTGCTGTTCCTGCAGGGCGGCGCGAGCCAGCAGTTCGCCCAGATCCCGCTGAACCTGCTGCCGGAAGACGGCACCGCCGACTATATCGACACCGGTATCTGGGGGCAGAAGGCGATTGAAGAGGCCTCGCGCTATGGTCACGTCAATGTGGCCGGCACCGCCAAGCCTTACGACTACTTCGCCATTCCCGGTCAGAACGAATGGAAGCTGTCGAAGGATGCTGCCTACGTTCACTACGTAGCCAACGAAACCATCGGCGGCCTGGAATTCGACTGGGTGCCGCAAGTGGGTGATGTGCCGCTGGTGTGCGACATGTCCTCGGACATCCTCTCGCGCCCGATTGATGTGTCCCAGTACGGCATGATCTACGCCGGCGCGCAGAAGAACATCGGCCCCAGCGGCATCTTGGTCAACATCGTCCGTGAAGACCTGCTGGGTCGCGCGCGCTCGGTGTGCCCGACCATGCTCAACTACAAGGTCGCGGCCGATAATGGCTCGATGTACAACACCCCGCCGGCGTTCGCCTGGTACCTGTCGGGCCTGGTGTTCGAGTGGCTCAAAGAGCAGGGCGGTGTCGCCGCCATGGGCAAGCTCAACGAAGAGAAGAAGCGCACCCTGTACGACTTCATCGACGCCAGCGGCCTGTACAGCAACCCGATCAACCTGAGCGACCGCTCGTGGATGAACGTACCGTTCCGTCTGGCTGACGACCGTCTGGACAAGCCATTCCTGGCCGGTGCCGACGCACGTGGCCTGCTGAACCTCAAGGGCCACCGTTCGGTAGGTGGCATGCGCGCCTCCATCTACAACGCTGTCGACATCAACGCCATCAAGGCGCTGGTGGCCTACATGGCAGAGTTCGAAAAGGAACACGGCTAATGTCTGAGCAAGAACTCAAAGCTCTGCGCGTACGCATTGACAGCCTGGACGAGAAAGTCCTGGAGCTGATCAGTGAGCGCGCGCGGTGCGCCCAGGAAGTTGCACGAGTGAAGATGGCGTCTCTGGCGGAAGGCGAAGTGCCGGTATTCTACCGGCCTGAGCGCGAAGCCCAGGTGCTCAAGCGCGTCATGGAGCGCAACCAGGGCCCGCTGGGCAACGAAGAGATGGCGCGGTTGTTCCGTGAAATCATGTCTTCGTGCCTGGCACTGGAGCAGCCGCTGAAAGTGGCTTACCTCGGCCCTGAAGGCACCTTCACCCAAGCAGCAGCCATGAAGCACTTCGGCCACGCCGTGATCAGCAAGCCGATGGCGGCGATCGACGAAGTGTTCCGTGAAGTGGCCGCTGGTGCGGTGAACTTTGGCGTGGTGCCGGTGGAGAACTCCACTGAAGGCGCGGTCAACCACACGCTGGACAGCTTCCTTGAGCACGACATGGTGATCTGCGGCGAAGTTGAGCTGCGTATCCACCACCACTTGCTGGTGGGCGAGAACACCAAGACCGACAGCATCAGCCGTATCTACTCCCACGCTCAGTCCCTGGCCCAGTGCCGCAAGTGGCTGGACGCCCATTACCCGAATGTCGAGCGCGTGGCGGTGTCCAGCAACGCCGAAGCGGCCAAGCGGGTCAAGGGTGAGTGGAATTCGGCGGCGATTGCCGGCGATATGGCCGCTGGCCTGTACGGCCTGACGCGTCTGGCCGAGAAAATCGAGGACCGCCCGGACAACTCCACGCGCTTCTTGATGATCGGCAGCCAGGAAGTGCCGCCGACCGGCGACGACAAGACTTCGATCATCGTCTCCATGAGCAACAAGCCCGGCGCGCTGCATGAGCTGCTGGTGCCGTTCCACGACAACGGGATTGACCTGACGCGAATCGAGACGCGCCCTTCGCGCAGCGGTAAATGGACTTATGTGTTCTTTATCGACTTCATCGGCCATCACCGCGACCCACTGGTTAAAGGTGTGCTGGAGAAAATCAGTCAGGAAGCCGTAGCACTCAAGGTGCTGGGCTCTTACCCGAAAGCGGTTTTGTGAGGCTTTAACATGAGTGGCAACTTCCTCGCCCTGGCTCAGCCGGGCGTGCAACAACTGTCGCCTTACGTTCCAGGCAAGCCTGTGGACGAGCTGGCGCGTGAGTTGAACCTGGACCCGTCGAAGATCGTAAAGCTGGCCAGCAACGAAAACCCGCTGGGCCCAAGCCCCAAGGTGTTGGCGGCGATTCGTGAAGCGCTGGCTGAGCTGACCCGCTATCCGGACGGTAACGGTTTTGCCCTCAAGTCCCTGCTGGCGGAAAACTGCCGGGTCGAGTTGAACCAAGTGACCTTGGGTAACGGTTCCAACGACATTCTTGAGTTGGTCGGCCGCGCCTACCTCGCGCCTGGCTTGAATGCGGTGTTCAGCGAGCACGCTTTTGCCGTCTATCCGATTGTCACTCAGGCGGTGGGTGCTGACGCGCGCGTTATTCCGGCCAAGGATTGGGGGCATGACCTGCCGGCCATGCTGGCGGCCATCGACGCCCAGACCCGTGTGGTGTTTATCGCCAACCCTAACAACCCGACCGGCACCTGGTTCGATGCGCAGGCGTTGAACGACTTTCTGCAAGACGTACCGGAGCACGTGCTGGTAGTGCTGGACGAGGCCTACATCGAGTACGCCGAAGGCAGCGACCTGCCGGACGGCCTGGATTTCCTCGCGGCTTACCCGAACCTGCTGGTGTCGCGTACGTTCTCCAAGGCCTATGGCCTGGCCTCGCTGCGGGTGGGTTACGGCCTGTCCACGGCGGTGGTGGCCGATGTGCTGAACCGCGTGCGCCAACCGTTCAACGTCAACAGCCTCGCCCTGGCGGCGGCCTGTGCGGCGGTGAAGGATGCCGAATACCTGGAAGAAGGCCGTCGCATCAACGAAAGCGGCATGCTGCAACTGCAGGAAGGCTTCCGTGAGTTGGGCTTGGGCTGGATTCCGTCCAAGGGCAACTTCATTTGCGTCGACCTTGGTCAACCGGCTGCGCCGGTCTTTCAGGGCCTGCTGCGCGAAGGCGTGATTGTGCGCCCGGTGGCCAACTACGGCATGCCGAACCACCTGCGTATCACCATCGGTTTGCCGGCGGAAAACAGCCGCTTCCTGGAGGCGTTGGCCAAGGTTCTGGCTCGTGGTTGATGTCACTGCATTGCAACCTGCTGTGCCTATGATCGGTCGCTTGGTGGTGGTCGGTCTGGGGTTGATCGGCGGCTCCTTCGCCAAAGGCCTGCGTGAAAGCGGGTTGTGCGGCGAAGTGGTCGGTGTGGACCTGGACCCACAATCGCGCAAGTTGGCGGTTGAGTTGGGCGTGGTGGATCGCTGTGAAGCTGACCTGGCGCTCGCATGCCAGGGCGCGGATGTGATCCAGCTCGCTGTGCCGATTCTGGCCATGGAGAAGCTGCTGGCTTTGCTGGCCGAGATGGACTTGGGCCAGGCGATCCTGACGGACGTCGGCAGTGCCAAAGGCAATGTGGTGCGCGCGGCACAACTCGCGTTTGGCGGCATGCCGGCGCGTTTTGTGCCGGGCCACCCGATTGCCGGTTCCGAGCAGAGCGGGGTGGAGGCGTCCAATGCGCAGCTGTTCCGCCGCCATAAGGTGATCCTGACGCCACTTGAGCAAACCGATCCGGCGGCGTTGGCTGTGGTTGATCGGCTGTGGCGCGAGCTGGGCGCGGATGTCGAGCATATGCAGGTCGAGCGCCACGACGAAGTGCTGGCGGCGACCAGTCATTTGCCGCATCTGCTGGCGTTTGGTCTAGTTGATTCTTTGGCCAAGCGTAACGAAAACCTCGACATTTTCCGCTACGCCGCCGGTGGCTTCCGCGATTTCACGCGCATTGCCGGCAGCGACCCGGTGATGTGGCACGACATCTTCCTTGCCAATCGCGAGGCGGTATTGCGCACCCTGGACACCTTCCGCAGTGACCTCGACGCCTTGCGCGACGCGGTGGATGCCGGGGACGGCCATCAATTACTGGGCGTTTTCACCCGTGCAAGGGTGGCGCGTGAGCATTTCAGCAAGATCCTGGCTCGCCGGGCCTACATGGAAACTGCCGTGAACGCCGATGAGCTGACCTTTCTCGCCAACCCGGGTGGCCGCTTGAGCGGGCAGATTCGGATGCCGGGCGACAAGTCGATCTCCCATCGCTCGATCATGCTTGGTTCATTGGCCGATGGCGTGACCGAGGTTGAAGGTTTTCTTGAAGGTGAAGATGCCCTGGCAACCTTGCAGGCGTTTCGTGACATGGGCGTGGTGATTGAAGGGCCGCACCATGGGCGCGTGACCATTCATGGCGTTGGCTTGCATGGCTTGAAACCAGCGCCGGGGCCGATTTACCTGGGTAACTCCGGGACGTCCATGCGCCTGCTGTCCGGGTTGCTGGCGGCGCAGAGCTTCGACAGTGTCTTGACCGGTGATGCTTCACTGTCCAAGCGCCCAATGAGCCGCGTGGTCACGCCGCTGCGGGAAATGGGAGCGGTGATCGAAACCGGGCCGCAAGGGCGCCCGCCGTTGACCATTCGCGGTGGCCAGGCATTGAAGGGTCTGACCTATACGCTGCCGATGGCCAGTGCGCAGGTCAAATCCTGCCTGTTGCTGGCAGGTTTGTACGCCGAGGGTAAAACCTCGGTGACTGAGCCGGCCCCGACCCGTGATCATACCGAGCGAATGCTGCGCGGCTTCGGGTACCCGCTGCAGGTGCAGGGCGCTACGGCGTCGATCGAGTCGGGCCATGCATTGACCGCCACGCATATTGAGGTGCCGGGGGATATTTCTTCTTCTGCATTCTTCCTGGTGGCGGCGTCGATTGCCGAAGGCTCCGAGTTGTTGCTGGAGCATGTGGGGATCAACCCGACACGTACCGGGGTGATCGATATCCTGCGGCTGATGGGCGCGGATATCACCCTGGAAAACCTTCGTGAGGTCGGCGGTGAACCGGTTGCGGACCTGCGCGTGCGTGCTGCTGCGCTGAAGGGCATCGAGATTCCTGACGCGTTGGTGTCGCTGGCTATTGATGAGTTCCCGGTGTTGTTCGTCGCGGCGGCCTGCGCTGAGGGCCGCACTGTATTGCGCGGCGCTGCAGAGTTGCGCGTGAAAGAGTCCGACCGTATTCAGGTCATGGCCGACGGTCTGTTGGCATTGGGCGTGAAGTGTGAACCGACACCTGATGGGATTATCATTGGCGGGGGCCTGATAGGCGGGGGCGACGTGCATGCCCATGGCGACCACCGGATTGCCATGGCCTTCAGCGTGGCGTCCTTACGGGCTACTGCGCCGATTCGTATTCGTGACTGCGCCAATGTAGCTACATCTTTTCCGAATTTTCTTACACTGTGTGCCCACGTCGGCATCCGTGTTGCCCAAGAGGCTCAATTGTGAATATCAAAGCACCGGTGATTACCATCGACGGGCCAAGCGGCTCGGGCAAAGGCACCATCGCCGGCATTCTGGCCAAGCGCCTGGGCTGGTGCCTGCTCGATTCCGGCGCGCTGTACCGCGTGCTGGCGTTTGCCGCACGCAACCATGGCGTCGACCTGACCAACGAAGAATCCCTGAAGCTGCTGGCGGCGCACCTGGATGTGCAGTTCGTCGGCGCGACGGAAGGTCATCCGCAGCGCATCATCCTTGAAGGCGATGACGTCACCGATGACCTGCGCAACGAACAAGTCGGTTCCTGGGCTTCGCAGGTTGCCGCGCTGCCGGCCGTGCGTGACGCATTGCTGCAGCGTCAGCGGGCTTTTCAGGAGCCGCCGGGCCTTGTCGCCGATGGTCGTGACATGGGCACCGTGGTGTTTCCGGAAGCGCCGCTGAAGATTTTCCTGACCGCCAGCGCCGAGGAACGGGCTCGCCGCCGTTACTTGCAGTTGAAGGGAAAAGTCGATGGTGTTAGTCTGTCGAGTCTGCTAGATGAGATCCGTGCACGCGATGAGCGTGATACCCAGCGTGCGGTAGCCCCGCTTAAGCCGGCGGCTGACGCCATACAGCTGGATTCCACGGAGTTGTCCATCGAGCAGGTGCTGGAACGCATCTTGAGTGAAATCGCCATTCGCGATATCGCCGGGTGACCAAGAAGGCTGCAGGGGACCAGTCATAGTCCTGCGGTGCTTCTTCTAATTGAAACTAACCCACACCGTCTGGGGTGTGGAGATGGGCGTATTCTTCGCCCTTATCAACAGGAATTAAAATGAGCGAAAGCTTTGCGGAACTCTTTGAAGAAAGCCTAAAAACCCTGAACCTTCAGGCTGGCTCCATCATCACCGGTGTTATCGTTGATATCGATTACCAAGCTCGCTGGGTAACCGTTCACGCTGGTCTGAAGTCTGAAGCTCTGATCCCGCTGGAACAGTTCTACAACGATGCTGGCGACCTGACTATCAATGTCGGTGACGAAGTTCACGTTGCTCTGGACTCGGTTGAAGACGGTTTCGGTGAAACCAAGCTGTCCCGTGAAAAAGCCAAGCGCGCTGAATGCTGGATTGTTCTCGAAGCAGCCTTCGCAGCTGAAGAAGTGGTCAAGGGCGTTATCAACGGTAAGGTTAAAGGCGGCTTCACTGTCGACGTTAACGGCATCCGTGCGTTCCTGCCAGGTTCTTTGGTCGACGTTCGTCCAGTGCGCGACACCACGCACTTGGAAGGCAAAGAACTCGAATTCAAGGTCATCAAGCTCGACCAGAAGCGCAACAACGTTGTCGTTTCCCGTCGCAGCGTGCTGGAAGCAGAGAACTCCGCCGAGCGTGAAGCTCTGCTGGAATCCCTGCAGGAAGGCCAACAAGTCAAAGGTATCGTCAAGAACCTCACCGATTACGGCGCATTCGTCGATCTGGGTGGCGTCGATGGCCTGCTGCACATTACCGACATGGCTTGGAAGCGTATCAAGCATCCTTCCGAAATCGTCAACGTTGGCGACGAGATCGATGTCAAGGTTCTGAAGTACGATCGTGAGCGTAACCGCGTTTCCCTGGGCTTGAAGCAGCTGGGCGAAGATCCATGGGTTGCTATCAAAGCTCGTTACCCAGAAAGCACTCGCGTAACCGCGCGTGTTACCAACCTGACCGACTACGGCTGCTTCGCAGAGCTGGAAGAAGGCGTGGAAGGCCTGGTACACGTTTCCGAAATGGACTGGACCAACAAAAACATCCACCCTTCGAAAGTCGTACAAGTCGGCGACGAAGTGGAAGTTATGGTTCTGGACATCGACGAAGAGCGTCGTCGTATCTCCCTGGGCATCAAGCAGTGCAAATCTAACCCATGGGAAGATTTCTCTGGCCAGTTCAACAAGGGCGATAAAATCTCCGGCACCATCAAGTCGATCACCGATTTCGGTATCTTCATTGGTCTGGATGGCGGCATCGACGGCCTGGTTCACCTGTCCGACATCTCCTGGAACGAAGTTGGCGAAGAAGCTGTTCGTCGTTTCAAGAAGGGCGACGAGCTGGACACCGTTATCCTGTCGGTTGACCCAGAGCGCGAGCGCATCTCCCTGGGTATCAAGCAGCTGGAAAGCGATCCGTTCTCCGAGTACGTTCAAGAGAACGACAAAGGCGCAATCGTTAAAGGCATCGTGAAAGAAGTTGACGCCAAAGGCGCCATCATCACTCTGGCCGACGATATCGAAGCGACTCTGAAAGCCTCCGAAATCAGCCGTGACCGCGTTGAAGACGCGCGTAACGTTCTGAAAGAAGGCCAGGAAGTAGAAGCCAAGATCATCAGCGTTGACCGTAAGAGCCGCGTAATCCAGCTCTCCATCAAGTCGAAAGACGAGATCGAAGAGAAAGAAGCCATTCAAAGCCTGCGCGATAAGCCAGCTTCGTCTGAGCCTTCTGCTGGTCCTACCACTCTGGGCGACCTGCTGCGTGCACAGATGGAAAAACAGAACTAAGTTCTGTCAGACCATAGAAAAAGGGCGACTTCGGTCGCCCTTTTTTGTGCCTGAAATTTGTTGAATCAACAACCTCGAACCAAGTCTTACAGCGGGGTGTCAGAACTGACTATAGTTTTCATACGCGCTATTTCGTGTTGTTGCTTCAATAAGGATTTGAATGAACAGGTTTATTGTCGTTTTCTCAATGATGCTGCTTGCTGGCTGCTCCACCAGTGCCAAGACTCACGCCAGGCACGGCGTCAGCGGCATCGAGATTGACTGTTCAGGGCTTGGCTCCAATTGGGAGAAGTGTGAGAAGCGTGCTGCCCGCGAGTGCAAGATGCAGGGCTACAAGGTTGTAGCTCGTTCCAGCGACGCCAAGGATGAAGAGGGTGACTATCTGTTTGGCTGGAACCCGGCTGGCGCGGTGACCCGCACGATGCTGGTGATCTGCAAATGAGGGCGCTGGCACTTTTTATGGGCGTAAAACGAACCTGCAGATAAGTTAGGGTGTGGGCTGTTCAAATTCACCAAGTCATGCTAAAACCTCTGAAGCGCTTTTCCTAGCTGCTTGAAAAAGAAGGGAAAAATATGACGAAGTCGGAGTTAATCGAACGAATTGTCACCCATCAAGGGCTGCTTTCATCCAAGGATGTAGAGCTGGCTATCAAGACCATGCTTGAGCAAATGTCCCAATGCTTGGCCACTGGGGATCGAATCGAGATCCGGGGCTTTGGTAGCTTTTCCTTGCACTACCGCGCACCGCGTGTGGGCCGTAACCCGAAAACCGGGCAGTCCGTCAGCCTCGACGGCAAGTTTGTGCCGCACTTCAAGCCGGGCAAGGAGTTGCGGGATCGAGTGAACGAAGACGAGGAAGAAGGCGTCTGAGTGGTTTTGGGGTAGGAGTAAGTTATGCGTGGGATTAAACGCGTTGTTCTGGTGCTGGCAGTGCTGGCTGTCGCGCTGGTGGTGTTGGGCTTTGTGTTGGAAAACCAACAAGGCGTCTCTCTTTCGTTCCTGGGGTGGACCACCATGCAATTGCCGGTGGCGGTGTATGTTGTGGCTGCGCTGATCGTCGGGTTGTTGATAGGTCCGTTATTTTGCCTTTTGGCCGCCAGTGGCCGTCGTAATAAGCGAGCGTCTGCTGCGCGCGGATAATGTCCTCTTCGCTACTGCTCGCCCTTGTGGGTTGGGTAGGGGAGGCTATTCCTTTTCGTTAATCCTCTTGTGAAGCACGCGCTGTTTGAGGGCTCCTATTTGGGGGCTCTACGGTGAGTGTGCCCCTCCCTTCTGTCAATCGGGTTAGCCGATACCGCGCTTTTAAGCCATTTTTCTCAAAAAATCAGATAGTTACGGATAGCATTGCGCTGGGCGAGCTTTATAAAATAGCCGCGCCAAGGTTCAAAGCACGCCGGTTATCGGGTAAAATGCTGCCCGATAACGGTAGCGGGTGTCTTGCGTCTTCAATACTCGGCAGGTGAGCGGGTCTTGACCGATCATCTGCTATGGCAAACACCCTCGTATCTGTATGAAAATCCCCCAAGTTTGTGTGCCCAGGACAAAGGCCAGGGCAGCAACTAGTCGGCTCGCGAGCAACAATACTTACGGATCTTGTCTTTAAGTAATTATCGGGCTTAAGCCCAGTACGCAAAAAATGTTAGCGGTGTAACACCCGCAAACAACTTTTTTACAACTAATCATCGCAAGCGAGCGATAGCCATGGCTATCCGTCTTGAATTTTTTGTAAACAGCAGTTGAGGGCATGCCCTTAGACAAATATTTCTGCTCGCGGGTCTTGAGGCTAGTCGTGGCGGCGAAATGGCTGCTTTGCTTGAGGTAGCTGCTGCACAGGCTTCGCGCGTTGGCTCCTGGGCTTGAGTGCCAGGCTGAAAAGTTACATCCGGCGCCAACCCCAGGCGTTCACTGGGGGAATCGTCGACTTATCTCACTGGTGCCTTGCGTTTCGGGCATAAACCAAGTGAAAATTTGTATGATCAATTTCATGCTGTAGAGCACGCATAAAAAGCTTCGACAGAATCGGCTGCATGAGGTTTGTGACCGATAATTGGATTTTGGTCAGTTTTTATCGAGGGTCATTGGAGAATTGACTGGTGGGTGCAACCAGGCTCCAGCCTTTAAGAAAACGTCTCAAAAGCATAGTTATATTTCAGAGCTTGAGCGCTGTTTTAGGTGATGCAAAGCGGTCAATGAAGAGCTCCTGATCGTATGTGCTATTCGTAGGGAAAGACATGGCATATTTATCAAGCGAACAGCTAGCCCAAATGGGCTTTAAAGCACTCGGCAAAGAAGTGAAAATCAGCGATCGCGCCAGCATTTATAATGCCGATGAAATTGAGATAGATGATTACTCTCGAATTGACGATTTCTGTGTGATCTCGGGTAAGGTAAAAATCGGCAAGTTTAATCATATAACCCCTATGTGCCTGGTCGCAGGGGGGATCCCGGGGATCATATTTGAAGACTTTTGTACGCTGGCGTACGGCGTTAAAATATTCTCCCAGTCTGATGATTACAGTGGTCAGACGCTGACAAATTCTCTCATCCCGAAAAAATATAAAAACGAAACGTTCTCTGCCGTGCACGTACACAAGCATGTCATCGTCGGTGCCGGGGCGGTAGTTTTCCCTGGCGTAGTATTGGCTGAGGGCTGTGCAGTGGGCGCGATGGCGCTGGTGACTAAAAGTACTGACGCGTGGGGTATTTACGCGGGAGTGCCTGCAAAGCGCGTCAAAGACAGGAAGAAAGATTTACTAAAGCTAGAAGAAGAATTTTACGGTGAGCGTGATGAAAATTCCATTTAATAAGCCACCCTATACGGGTAACGAAGATCAGTACGTAATGCGCGCCATGCGCAGCGCCAAGATGTCGGGTGACGGTGAATTCACCATGAGTTGCCAGCGTTGGTTTGAAGAAACATTTTCCTGTGAAAAAGCGTTGCTGACACCCTCGTGCACTCAAGCGCTCGAAATGGCTGCCATCCTGATAGATATACAGCCGGGTGATGAAGTCATTATGCCCAGCTATACCTTTGTAAGTACTGCGAATGCCTTTGTACTTCGAGGCGCAAAGATTGTGTTTGTGGATATTCGCCCAGACACAATGAATATCGATGAAACGCTTATCGAAGCGGCGATCACTGAAAGGACCAAGGCGATTGTGCCCGTTCATTATGCCGGTGTTGCCTGTGACATGGACGTGATCATGGATATTGCGCAGCGACATGACTTATTTGTCGTGGAGGATGCTGCTCAAGGCATGATGTCGACTTATAAAGGGCGTTGGTTAGGCACCATCGGGCATTTGGCTGCCTATAGCTTCCATGAAACAAAAAACTACACCAGCGGCGGTGAAGGTGGTTTGCTGTTAATCAATGACAAACGCTTCATTGGTCGGGCTGAAATCATCAGAGAAAAGGGTACTAATCGTAGTCAGTTCTTTAGAGGGATGATTGATAAGTATACGTGGGTTGACATCGGCAGTAGTTATTTGCCGGGTGAGCTGCAAGCCGCTTATTTGTTTGGGCAGTTAGAGCGCGCGACACTTATTAATGATTTTAGGCTGAGTATCTGGCAGCGCTACAGTACGGCGTTCGCAGAATTGGTGGCAACGGGGCTAATTGAAGTTCCTAGCATTCCAAATGACTGTGTCGCCAATGCGCACATGTTTTATATTAAAGTAAAAGATATTGCCGCACGTAAGTCAGTGCTCGGTCATCTGAATGCTGCTGGCGTGGGAGCGGTTTTTCATTATGTTCCGCTTCACAGCGCGCCTGCGGGTGTATTGCTCGGCCGATTCACTGGCGAAGACCGTTTTACCACCAAGGAAAGTGAGCGTCTTATTCGTTTGCCTGTCTGGCATGGTATGACAGAGGCTGAGACCCAGCATGTTATAGATTCCGTGATAGGTGCAGTTGATGCCGTCGGCCGGTAAATTGAAAGGTTCAGGTGGTGGCATGCTGATCGGCGCTTTTTTTACAAGCGCCGCACAAGCGTCAAAGATACTGGTTGGCTTCTGTGTACTGAAATTAATCGCCCTGTACCTGGGGGCCGACGGCCTGGGCAAGCTAGGGCATTTCATGAGTTTGGTGTCTATCACTGTCCTGCTGGCGGGGGGGGGGATAAGCCACGGTGTAATCAAGTACGTTGCGGAATTTAAAGACAGCCGTTTTAAATTGCACAGGTTGTTCTCGACGTCGATCTTTTACGCCTTGAGTTTTTGCCTAGTGTCGTTTGTTTTGCTGATTGTGTTTTCAGGAGAAATTTCGGCGCTTGTATTCGGGCAACGTGAAAATTACTGGGTTGTTGTTGTGCTGGCCGTTGCTCAGTTTGTGTTTGCGTTCAACATTGTGTTCTCCGGTTTTTTTAACGGCCTTGGCAAGTTGAGGGTAAACGCAAGCGTTCAAGTTATTTCTAATATTCTTGTGCTGCCGATTATCTGGTGGCTAATTTCTGCCTGTGGCGTGCCGGGTGCATCGATAGCAATGGTGGCAATGTTCACCATGCCCGCGCTCATCGCTTTGTTTTTTCTGAAAGGGATGCCCCTTTTCAGAATGATCAAGTGGCAGAAGTTTGACATAACACTGGGCAAGCATTTCTCCCGGTTCGGCTTGATGTTGCTGGTCAGTGCCTTGATGTTTCCCGTGGTGGAGATAATCATCAGGGAATCGCTGATCACGCAGGTAGGCTATGCCCAAGCGGGCATATGGCAAGGAAGTATCAAACTCTCGAGCGCGTATATAGGCTTTTTCAGTGTTTTTCTAGCGTCCTATTACATGCCGCTGGTGTCGTCGACGCAAGACAAGGCGGTGATCAAAACCCAGGTAGTGAAATTCATGCTGCTGGTGATGGCAGCCTTTGTGGCAGGCGGCAGCGTTTTGTATTTTGGGCGTAGTTTTTTCATTCCTGTATTATTGTCTTCCGAGTTTCATGAGTTGGAAGGTTATATAATTTATCAGTTGATTGGAGACTTCTTTAAAGTCTCTGCTTATGTCGTGGGCTTTGTCGCAGTGGCGAAAGCGGCAACAAAGTTGTATATCTTGTCTGAGGTGCTGCAGGCGTTACTTTTTGTCGGTTTGACATTTACGGTCGGGCGCGAAGTCGGTGGGGTGTACGGTGTTATGTATGCTTACATGCTGGCATATATTATATTTTTTGTGATTTCGATCGCCGGTTTTATCTATTGGGCACGTAAGTGATGGGCATGCAGTTTTACCTCCCGCTGTATCTTGTATTCGGATTTCTAGTCATCGTCGCAGCGTGGGACATACTCGGTGGGCACACGCGGCCACGCGTCGTTGTTTCTGCCCTGATGGGTGTGCCGCTGGTTCTATTGGCTACCTTCAGGGTGCCTGGTGTGGGCAATGACGATCTTGCTTACCTGAAAATGCTGCATGAAATTCCCTCAGTGCTGGAGTGCAGCAATATTTACTGCGACTACAGCTATACAACGTTTAATATCGAATTCGGCTTCTTTATGCTCCTCTCAGTGCTGGCGGCGTTGGCGAGGAATTCTTATATTTTGTTTGGCGTCAGTTCGCTGGTTGCGGTAAGTCTAAATGTCAGGAGTATTCGGTATTTCTCTCCTTACTTCGCCTTGGGCATGCTGGTTTATTTTGCGCATTTTTATCTTGCGAAAGACCTCAACGCGATACGCTTGGGGATGGCGTCTGGGCTCGTGTTTTTGGCCGCGACGTATCTCCATAAAAAACAATACATGCTGTTGGCGTTTTATCTTGTGCTGGCGATGATGGTGCATGTGTCGTCAGCCATTTTTATAATGCCTGTCGTATTGTATTTGCTCAAGCCAACACGCGCTGTGTACCTGGTGCTCAGTGTCGCTCTCGTGTTGATGACGTCCTTTGTCGACCCAAAATGGTTGTTAGGCCAAATGGCGTTCATCAGCTTTATCAGCGAAAAAATTGACGACTATCTAACGACTGAGAAGTACGGCTATGCACTGCCGTTCTTTGATCTGGTCAATATTAAAAATTTACTCTTGGTGGCGGCAGGGTGGGTGTGGTCGAAACAGCTGGAGCTACGCTATCCCACCTTTAGGCTGGCTTTCTGCGTCTTTTATTGCGCGACATTCTTGCGAATTGTAATGGGCGACTTTGCAATTCTTGCGGGTCGCGGGTACGCGAGCATATCAATGTTTGAATATGTCCTGTTGCCCATGATCGCAGTGCACCTGCTTGGTAAAAAACGTGGGTTTTTAATAGTTGCTGTTTATGCTCTCGGCGCACTCTACCTGAACCTGAGTAGCCATCGAGGGTGGACAGGCGGTTCTGAAGTATTTTTTGACTTTTTATAATTTATCTCGGTGAGCGTATGAAGAATATTTTGTTTGTGTTGGGTGGCTTGGCCATTGGTGGCGTAGAGACCTATGTTGTCAGATTGGCTAAATACCTCAGTCAGGCGGGGTGCAATGTAACGGTGACATTGCTTTCCAATAAGTGTGATGCAGGCCTGTTCAATGAGTTGTCTCGCTACGCTACCGTCACTGTCGTCGAACGCGTACCGATTTTCCCTGCGTCAAGCTGGATAAATGCGCTGCTGCCCGTAAAAAAGGATCCGGTTGTATACGACGTTGTTCATGTCGTTGATGTGTTGACGTTGGCGTATGTTTTTCTGAACAAGACGCGGCTAAAGTTTGCTTTCCTCAGTATTGGTATCTATCACTCCATGGAAATCAGTTGGTGGCGGGGACGCAATATCTATTTCAGAAAGAAAATGCTCGAGTTGTACGATCGAAACGTCCAGTTGACGCTGTTCCCCAATGAGCGCACCGCTGAGATGGCCGCGGCGTTTTCTAATGTTGATGTGGCGACGCTGTATGTATTGCCGTTGGGTGTTTCGTTTGAAAGCTATAGCGCACGCCAGCCGCTTCAATCGTCCCTGCGCATCGTTTCCATCGGTCGTTTAGTCGATTTTAAAGTTTACAATAAGCACGTCATTACACAGCTGCCAGAGCTGCGTAAATGCGCCAATTTTGAGTATTTTATCTACGGTGCCGGTCCGGAGCACGCGGCGCTAGTCGCGTTGGCTGAGGCGCAGGGTGTCAGTGACTACGTGCACTTTATGGGCGAGGTAGAGTATGCCGAGCTTCCCAGCATTTTCGACGGGGCATTTTGTTTTGTGGGCTCTGGTACGACGATCATCGAAGCCTCTGCCGCCGGTATTCCTTCTGTGGTGGGCATTGAGTCCATAGAGTTGCCGTTGACCTGTGGGTTGTTTTCGGATGTTTCAGGGTATTCCTACAACGAAGAGTCTGCGACGACAGTGAGAATGGGGATCCGCGAAACGATCGAGGTGTTACATAATATGAGCCCTGAACAGTACCGCGAAGTCTCTGATAAACATCGACAAAAAGCCAAAACATTTGATATTGTCCAAACGTTGCAGAAGTTTATTGAGCTGTCTAATCGTACCCCTGTATTTGATATTTCAATGAGTCGTTGGGTTGCTATTTTGTCATTTATCAAATCAGTGATTGTTCAAGGGCCTAAAGCACTTAAATCCCGATTTGATAGTGTGGGATGATATGTCTTTGAATATTGCGATTGTCACTCAGTATTTTTATCCTGAGAGCTTTATTATCAATGATATTGTTGAGGAGCTGGCGTGCCTTGGGCACACGGTTGAGGTCTTCACGGGGCAACCTAATTATCCCGAAGGCGACACCTACGAAGGCTATGATCCGGCTGCTTGCAGTGAACAGATCTACAAGGGCAGCGTAAAGGTTAATAGGGTGCCGTTGAGACCCCGAAAGTCAGGGGGGGCCAAAAACCTGCTTCTCAACTACCTTTCCTTTGTGAAAAATGGCGTCAGGTACTTTCCCAAACAGAATGCCGGGAAGCAGTTCGACGCGATCATCGTTTTTGCGGTTTCACCGATTACGGCAGCTATTCCTGCGATCGTGTTGAAACGTTCCAGCAAGGCGCACTTGATGGTTTGGGTGCAGGATTTGTGGCCGGAAACACTCAAGGCAACAGGGTTCATCAAGAATCCACTGCTGTTAAAGGCAATCGGTGTCTTGGTGCGCTTGATCTACGCCCAAGCGGACACGGTCCTGGTTCAATCTGAAGCGTTCATTTCCTCTGCGTCCAAGTATGTAGCGAAAGATAAGCTCGTTTACTACTCCAACTCTTACCGTGCTCCTGCCCCCCAGGCCAAGCCTGCTGACGGCCTGCCGTTTGAGATCAGCCAGTTATTGCTGTCGAATTTTTGCGTGGTCTTTGCCGGTAACCTCGGGTTTGCGCAGTCCTTGGAAACCATAGTCGATGCTGCAAAGGCCCTGTTGCACCTCGATTGCAAGATTGTTGTCGTGGGCAGTGGTAGCCGTTTGGATTGGGTGCAGGAGCAAAAGCACCACCATCAGCTGCACAATCTGGAACTCGTAGGGCGTTTGCCCTCTTCAGTGATGCCTGAATTGTTCGCAAAAAGTGAGGCGTTATTGGTGACGCTCAAGTGCGAAGAGATCTTCGCCTTGACCATACCCAGTAAGATTCAGGCGTACATGGCCGCGGGCAAGCCTATTCTGGCTGCGCTGGATGGGGAGGGGGCCAGGATCGTCGCCCAGGCGGGCGCAGGATTATGTTCTCCGGCAGAGGATGCGGCCGCACTCGCCAAGAATATTGAGGCGCTCTACGAGGCTACGCCGGAAAAAAGAGCCGACTATGGAGCGGCAGCTTTCCGCTTTTTCTGTGACAATTACGAAATGAAGACGCAATGCCGTCGATTGGTACAGATTATTGAAGAACGTATTGCCAACCCTTAGGGAACAACCATGAAAATATTAGTGCTGGGCGTGACAGGAATGCTTGGAAGTGCTGTGTTCAAGTATATTTCCAATCACACTTCACATAGTGTTTTCGGCACTATGCGTGGCAAAAGCGGTGCAGACTACTTCGAAGAGAAACACAAGGGCTGCTTTTATTCGGATGTTGATGTTTTAGACTACGAGTCTTTGGTGACGGTCTTTGAGAACACCCGTCCGGACGTGGTGATCAACTGTGTTGGCTTGATCAAGCAGTTGGCACAGGCTAAAGACCCCTTGTCGACATTGCCGCTTAATTCAATGCTGCCACATCGCCTGTCCAAGTTATGCCAGCTGACTAACGCGCGATTGATTCACATCAGTACCGACTGTGTATTTACCGGTTCCAAGGGCATGTATCTTGAGTCAGATACGTCGGATGCAGTGGACCTGTACGGCAAGTCCAAATTCATTGGTGAGGTGAATGATCAGCCTCATGCGATCACCTTGCGCACCTCCATTATTGGTCATGAGTTAGCCAGCAGTGCGTCTTTGGTCGACTGGTTTCTGTCCCAGGAAGGCCCGGTCAAGGGATTCACCAACGCTATCTTTTCCGGTGTGCCCACCGTGGAGCTGGCTCGGATCATCGTTGAGTGTGTACTGCCCAACCCCGAGTTGTTCGGTCTTTATCACGTCTCTGCCGAGCCCATTGATAAGTTCACGCTGCTGACTGAAGTCGCTAAGGTCTACCAGAAAAATATCCATATTATCCCCGATGACCAATTAGCGATCGACCGTTCCCTTGACTCGACGCGCTTTCGTGAGGCCGTGGGTTATAATCCGCCGTCATGGCCGGACCTGATTCAGTTTATGCGCGCACAGCGATAAATTAGGAGCTTTTATGTTTGATGACAAAATCTTGATGATTACCGGTGGCACCGGTTCTTTTGGTAATACCGTACTCAAGCGTTTTCTCGATACGCAAGTGAAAGAAATTCGTGTGTTCAGCCGCGACGAGAAAAAACAAGAAGATATGCGCATTGCGCTCGGCAATGACAAAGTTAAATTTTACATTGGTGATGTGCGCGATTACGCGAGTATTTCCCAAGCCATGGTCGGCGTTAACTATATCTTCCACGCGGCGGCACTCAAACAGGTTCCGTCCTGTGAGTTTTACCCGATGGAGGCGGTTAAAACCAACGTGCTGGGCACAGAGAACGTGCTTAATGCGGCCATCGCCAACAATGTAGAACGTGTCGTTGTCTTGAGCACTGACAAAGCGGTGTACCCGATCAACGCCATGGGTATTTCCAAGGCCATGGCGGAAAAACTGGTGGTTGCCAAGTCCCGGATGATCCCGCAAGGCGGCCCGGTTATTTGCTCCACGCGCTACGGTAATGTCATGGCTTCGCGGGGCTCGGTCATTCCGTTGTTCGTCAATCAACTGAAGCAGGGGGGTGAACTGACGGTGACCGACCCCAACATGACCCGTTTCCTGATGTCGCTGGAAGACTCCGTTGACTTGGTGCTGCACGCGTTCGAGTTTGCCCAGCAAGGCGATATTTTCGTTCAGAAGGCACCGGCGTCTACGGTGGAAGATCTGGCGCAAGCGCTGAAAGAGCTGTTCCAACGCTTAAACACCATCAAAGTGATCGGTACTCGGCACGGTGAGAAACTTTACGAGTCGCTGATTTCTCGGGAAGAGATGGCCAAGGCCGAGGACATGGGCCGCTACTATCGCATTCCGGCGGATAATCGCGACTTGAATTATGAAAAGTATTTTGTCGAAGGCGAAACGCACATTTCCGAGTTGGATGACTACACCTCTCATAACACCGAGCGTCTGGACGTCGAGGGCGTTAAAGCGCTGTTGTTGAAGTTGGAGTTTATTCAGGAGCAGCTCAATGCTTAAGGTCATGACGCTGGTCGGCACCCGCCCGGAACTCATCAAGATGAGTCGCGTGATCGCAGAACTCGATAAACAGACTCAGCATATTCTGGTTCACTCGGGCCAGAATTATGACTATGAGCTTAACCAGGTCTTTTTTGACGACCTGGACATTCGCAAACCCGATCATTTTTTGGGGGCCGTCGGCGAAACCGCGGCGCAGACGATTGCCCAGGTGATCGCCAAATCCGACGAGCTTTTTGAGTTGGAAAAACCCGACGCCCTGCTGCTCTACGGTGACACGAATACGTGTTTGGCGGTTATATCCGCCAAGCGCCGAAAAATTCCTGTATTCCATATGGAGGCGGGGAATCGCTGTTTCGACCAGCGTGTACCCGAGGAGCTTAACCGCAAGGTGCTGGACCATTTGAGCGATATCAATATGGTCCTGACCGAGCATGCTCGTCGTTATCTACTGGATGAAGGGGTGCGCCCAGAGACCATCATCAAGACCGGTTCGCATATGGCCGAAGTCTTGGAGCATTACATGCCCAAGATTGAAGCATCGGATGTGCTCGCTCGAGAAGGGCTGGTAGCAGGGCAGTATTTTGTTGTCAGCGCGCACCGTGAGGAAAACGTTGATACCCCCGACAACCTGAAAGATTTGCTCGGTTCGCTGAAGGCATTGGCGGACGAGTACCAATACCCGGTCATCGTGTCTACTCATCCGCGCACCCGTAAGCGTCTCGAGGCGCTGGGCGAATCGCTGGATCACCCGCTGATTCGTTTCGTCAAACCGTTTGGCTTACTTGATTACATCAAGTTGCAAATGGAGGCCTTTTGCGTGGTGTCCGACAGCGGCACGATTACTGAAGAAGCCTCGTTGCTGAACCTGCCGGCAGTCACCATCCGCAACGCTCATGAGCGACCAGAGGGCATGGATGAAGGCACGCTGATCATGTGTGGATTGAAAGCCGAGCGCGTTCTAGATGCGGTACGTATCGTCACCACGCAACATGTTCGTGGCGAGCGGGCGTTTTCGGTGGTCGGTGATTATCGTGGCGGTGCCGTATCCAAGAAAGTCGTGCGGATTGTGCACAGTTACACTGATTACATTAATCGCACTGTCTGGTCCAAGTCGTAAGCAAGGAGCTTTACGTGCACATATTCGTCACTGGAGCTTCGGGGTTCGTTGGCAGCCGGTTGGTTCAAGTGTTAGCCGCTCGTACTGACGCGCGTGTCACTGTTGCAGCAAGGGGCAGTCGCTTTACCTGCGCAACGGCCGAGCGGGTGGTTCGATTCGAGGATCTTGCAACAGCGAGTTTCTCGGCCGAACTCGTCGGTGTGGACGCCGTGGTGCATTGCGCCGCTCGCGTGCACGTCATGAATGACTTGGAAGCTGACCCTCTGCACGCTTTTCGCCAAGTCAATGTTGAAGGCACGCTTAACTTGGCGCGTCAGGCCGCAGAGGCTGGGGTGCGTCGCTTTGTGTTTCTCAGCTCGATCAAGGTCAACGGCGAAGGCTCCGAGCCCGGCGTGCCGTTTACAGCTGATCAGCCAGCAAATCCGGCTGACCCTTACGGCGTTTCAAAGATGGAAGCCGAGCAGCGCCTTCGGGAGCTGGCCATCGCTACGGGTATGGAAGTGGTGATCATTCGCCCCGTACTGGTTTATGGGCCCGGCGTGAAAGCTAATTTCCTGAGCATGATGCGTTGGCTGTATAAGGGTGTACCGTTGCCTTTTGGCGCCATCCATAACGCTCGCAGCCTTGTGGCCTTGGATAACCTGGTTGATCTGACCCTTCTGTGCCTGAGCCATCCTGCGGCCGCCAACCAGACCTTTATGGTCAGCGATGGCGAAGACTTGTCGACCACCGGCCTGCTACGCAAGATGGCGTCAGCATTGGGCAAGCCGGCGCGTCTTCTTCCCGTCCCTGCTGTTCTATTGAGTGCCGCTGCCTGCATGCTCGGCAAGCGCAGCCTTTCTCAACGTTTGTGTGGTTCATTGCAGGTCGATATCGCCAAGACGCGTGCCGTTTTGGGGTGGACGCCGCCATTGTCAGTGGAGCAGGCGCTGAAACTCACTGCATCGGATTACATGGAAAATGAAAAGAAATGAGTGATGGGTGGATCGTTCTTGTTGTTGCATTGAGCTCTTTTCTGATGACTGCTGTACTTAGGCGTTATGCGCTTTCGCGTAGCATTATCGACATCCCGAATGCGCGCAGTTCGCATTCGGTGCCCACCCCGCGCGGCGGCGGTGTTGCGATTGTGCTGGCGTTTCTGGCGGTGACCCCTGTTTTGGGGTGGCTGGGCCTGGTTTCAGCACAGACGTTGATCGCAGTGGGGGGGGCAGGCGCACTGGTAGCCGTCCTGGGTTTTATGGACGATCATGGTCATATTGCTGCGCGCTGGCGCCTGGCAGGCCATTTTTCAGCGGCGATATGGGCGTTGTTCTGGATGAACGGACTTGGCCCGCTGACGGTGTTCGGCTGGGAACTGCATCTGGGTCTGGCCGGGCATGTGCTGGCTGCGGTGTTTCTGGTCTGGATGCTCAACCTCTACAATTTCATGGATGGCATTGATGGGATTGCCAGTGTTGAAGCCATCTGCGCGTGCCTTGGCGGCTGTTTGCTCTATGCGTTGAGTGGTCATCAGGACATGATTTGGTTGCCGCTGCTGTTGGCCGCGGCGGTGGGCGCGTTCCTGGTGTGGAATTTTCCACCGGCCAAAATCTTCATGGGCGATGCCGGGAGCGGGTTTCTGGGCGTTACCCTAGGCTGTTTCGCGATTCAGGCCGCCTGGGTTCAGTCGTCGTTTTTCTGGGCCTGGCTGATTTTACTGGGTGTGTTTGTGGTCGATGCGACGTTCACCCTCGTGCGCCGCCTGCTCCGGGGCGACAAGGTCTACGAAGCACACCGCAGTCATGCCTATCAGTATGCTTCACGCAAATTCGGTAAACACCTGCCGGTGACGTTGGCAGTGGCGGTCATTAACCTGGTTTGGTTACTGCCCATTGCGCTGGGTGTTGTTGTATTTGGCTGGGATGGTGCCTGGGCTCTGATTCTTGCTTATGTACCGCTGACCCTGCTCGCCATCAAGTTTCACGCTGGCGAGCTTGAGCAGTAAAAGCTGCCAACTGAGTGGCAACTGTAGCCAGCCTGAGCGCCCGCGACGGGCCCAGGCATGGCTTTACAAGGACGAGGCATTAGGATGTTAAGAGGTGTTTGGAAACGCTATGGATAAGTTACGGGCCTATTTGGTCGCTCTGCCTAGACGAAAAAAACGGCTGATTCAGGTCGGTACTGACGTGTTTGTCGTTTGGGCTGCCTTGTGGCTTTCGTTCGTTGTACGCCTGGGCATTGATGAATTGGTCAACCCGGTTCGTCTTCACCTTTGGTTGTTCATTGCCGCTCCAGTGATTGCAATACCTCTGTTCATTCGCTTCGGCATGTACCGTGCGGTGATGCGTTACTTTGGCAACGATGCCCTGATCGCGATTATCAAGGCGGTCAGTTTGTCCTCGCTCATCCTTGGCGTGGTGGTTTACTGGTACAGCAACCATCAAAACGTGGTCCCGCGTTCCATTATCTTCAACTACTGGTGGTTGAGCCTGATCATGGTGGGGGGCTTGCGGCTCGGCATGCGCCAATACTTCCTGGGTGACTGGTTTTCCGCGGCACAGCATGTGCCTTTTGCCAGCCGTGAGGATGGATTGCCGCGCGTGGCTATTTACGGCGCGGGCGCTGCCGGCAATCAACTGGTAGCGGCACTGCGAATGGGCCGTGTCATGCGGCCGGTGGCATTTATTGACGACGATTCGAGTATTTCCGAGCGCGTGATTTCCGGGCTGCAAGTGTATAAGCCCAAGCACATTCAACGCATGATCGATGCGACGGGCGCACAGGAAGTCTTGCTGGCCATTCCGTCCTCCAACCGCGGTCGTCGCCGTGAAATCCTCGGCTTTCTTGAAGGCTTTCCTCTGCACGTGCGCAGTGTTCCCGGGTTCATGGACCTGGCCAGCGGCAGGGTGAAGGTCGACGATATTCAAGAAGTCGACATTGCAGATCTTCTTGGGCGGGACACGGTGCCTGCCCAGCACGAACTGCTGGAGCGTTGCATCAAAGGCCAGAACGTGATGGTGACGGGGGCGGGCGGCTCCATCGGCTCAGAACTGTGCCGGCAGATTCTTACACTGCGCCCTAAATCGTTGGTTTTGTTCGAACACAGTGAGTTCAATCTCTACAGCATTCTGTGTGAACTGGAAGAACGCATCAATCGCGAGTCGTTGCCGGTCAAGGTGTTGCCGATCCTGGGTTCGGTACGCAATCAGTCCAAGTTGCTTGATGTGATGAAAGCCTGGCACGTCAGCACCGTTTATCATGCTGCCGCGTACAAACATGTGCCGATGGTCGAGCACAATATTGCCGAAGGTGTGTTGAATAATGTCATTGGCACCCTGAACACGGCCCAAGCTGCATTGCAGGCAGGTGTGGCCAATTTTGTGCTGATCTCCACCGACAAAGCGGTCCGTCCGACCAATGTCATGGGCAGTACCAAACGCCTCGCCGAGATGACCCTGCAAGCCCTCAGTCGTGAGATAGCGCCTGTGTTGTTCAGCGACAATTCAAACGTCTCGCGCGTTAACAAAACCCGATTCACCATGGTGCGCTTCGGCAATGTGCTCGGCTCGTCTGGTTCGGTGATTCCGCTGTTTCACAAGCAGATCAAGTCGGGTGGGCCGGTGACGGTCACTCACCCGAAAATAACCCGCTACTTCATGACCATCCCGGAAGCTGCGCAACTGGTGATTCAGGCCGGTTCCATGGGACTGGGCGGTGATGTATTCGTGTTGGACATGGGCGAACCGGTAAAAATTGTCGAACTCGCGGAGAAGATGATTCACCTGTCGGGCCTGAGTGTGCGCTCCGATAGAAACCCGCACGGCGATATCGCCATCGAGTTTTCTGGACTGCGCCCGGGTGAAAAACTTTACGAAGAGTTACTGATTGGCGACAACGTCGTTGCCACCCAGCACCCGATGATCATGAGTGCCAATGAAGACCATCTGGCCTGGGATCTGCTCAAGGGCAAGCTGAGTGAACTGCTGGTGGCGGTGGATCAGGACGATTATTCCCGCGTTCGACAGCTGCTGCGCGATACGGTCAGCGGCTACTCACCGGACGGCGAAATCGTCGACCTGATCTTCCAGCAGCGCCGTCTGGAACCTTGATTTAACACGCTGTTACTCAAGCGTTTTTGACGAACGCCCAACATGACCTAAGTTTGAGAAGCAGCTTCGGAAAGCTGCTTTTCTTCTACCGATGTCATGGAGCGTCACCAATGCAAAACACTTACATCTCTTCGCTGATCTTCGCTTTACTCACCACGCTTTCGGTTGCCGTCAACGCAGCCCCTTCTATCAAGCCCGAAGCCCCGACCCCCATCACCGCGCAGATGCCCAAGGCCGAGCAGTCTGCCCAGGTCAACCTGAACGCGGCCGACGCCGAGACCCTGCGACGTGACCTCTTCGGCATCGGTGCGGCCAAGGCCAAGGCGATCATCGCCTACCGCGAAAGCAACGGCCCGTTTACGGCCGTCGATGAGTTGCTGGAAGTAAAGGGCATCGGCAAGGCGTTGCTGGAGAAAAATCGCGACAGGCTGGTGATCAATTGAGGATGTGAAAGCAGCTAAGGAGGCCGGTCACTGACCGGCCTTTTCATCCTCTGCAACCTGCGCTTTCAAACTGGCGCGTACCACATTCATGATCTGCGTCGCCAATTGCGGGCTCTCGACACTCCTGGCCAGTACCAGAGCACCTACCAGCGTCGACATCATCACCAGGCTTTGTTCATCGGCATTCGCGTTGCCCAGGGCCGTTTCGACCTGCTTCAACCGAGCACCCAGTACTGCATCGGTGGTCGAGCTATGTTGGCCTCTGAGGCCCAGTTCCGAAGACATGGTTGGCAGCGGGCAGCCTTCTGCCGGTGAGGCCTTGTGCCATTCAGACAGGTAGCTGTCGATGAACGCCTCCAACGGCCGCTCCTGGCTGAACAGCATTTCGCAATGGGCATCCAGTTCCCCGGCAGCAGCCTGCAGGGCTTTTTCCACCAGATCATCTTTGGATTTGAAATGTGAATAAAACCCGCCGTGCGTCAGGTTCAACGCCTTCATCAACGGTTGCAGGCCGGTGGCGCCGATACCGTCGCGGCGAAAGCGCACGGAGGCTTCCTTGATGATGCGTTGATGGGTCTGGGCTTTATGGTCTGCTGAATAACGCATAGGACTGCCTCGTGAACCAGTGTGCATTTTAACGGGTTAAACCGTTTTACACATCCAAGCAACCCTCGGCGATCTTGGCATGAAAAGTGTTTATGCCTTCAGCAGAGATTGTTCAACAATCATGAGGTGGTCATGACGCTCAGTTTGTCTTTAGCCGATCAGATTGCCCTGGAACTGCGTGCCGACATCATTGCTGGGCGGCTGTTACCAGGGATGGCGTTGGTCGAGGTTGATCTGGTCAAGGCCTACAACGCCTCGCGTAATACGATCCGCGAGGCGCTGCATCGTCTGGGGCAGGAGGGGCTCACTCGCTACGTGCGCAACAAAGGTGTGATGGTGCGGCGGCTGGAGCGCGACGAAGTGCGTGATCTGTTCGTCGTGCGCCGAACCCTTGAATTGCAGGCCATCGCCCAGAGCGCAGCGTTGACCTTTGATCAGGCCCAGCGCATGCAAAACGCCATTGAGGCCACCACCCTGGCCCGGGAGCGTGAAGATTGGCGCGCCGTGGCGACGCACAGCCTGGTGTTCCACCAGCAGGTTGTTGGGCTGATGCGCAGCCCATTGTTTGATGAGTTTTTCGCCCAAGTCATTGCCCAACTGCGGCTGGTGTTTTGCGCGGCACCCGATGAGCAGCGTTTCCAGGCGCCCTGGTTGGAGCGCGATCGCGAAATTTACGAATTATTGGCCCAAGCGGATAAACCGGCGGCAGGCCAAGCGATGAGCCTGTACCTGGATGATTCGCAGCGTCTGACATTAAGCCTGTTTACCTAACCCTGATCGAGGATCTTCACCATGTACAAAGACTATCCCGCCGCTTACCAGGTCAGTAAGGGGTCGGCGCTGCAGGTGGACACGGCGTTCTACGAACGCATTCGTGACCAGGCGGATAAACGCACGTTAATCGAGCAGTTTGAAGTGCCGATTCGCACGGGCAGGGCATGGAAGGTGCCGGCCGGGCATGTGTTCCGTGTCACCACGCCGGTGGGGCCGCAGGTCGGCGACTTCAATGTGTGGAACGCCAACGACCCGCGCGAACGCTTGTGGGCGGCGCGCACCCGCCAGTTGCAAGGCGCGCATGTCAGCACCCATGACCGGCTGTGGTCGAACCTGCCGTTTCTGCGGCCGTTGGTGACCATCACCGATGACAGCCTGGCGAGCTACGGCATCGATGAACATGGCGGGCGCCTGCACGACTTGCTCGGTACGCGCTGCGACCCGTATGTGAACCGCATGCTCACCGGCGAAGACTTTCATCACCATTGCCATTCAAACCTGACGCGCGCCGTGCTTCCCCACGGCCTGACCGAATTTGATGTGCACGACGTGCTGAATATCTTCCAGTGCACCGGCCTCAATCACGACGACATGTACTTCATGAAAGCCTGCCCGGCGCAGAAGGGCGACTACTTGGAGTTTTTTGCCGAGATTGATGTGCTCTGCGCACTGTCGACGTGCCCGGGCGGGGATCTATCGTTGCCGATGTGGGGGCCGGACGCGCAAGACCCGCTGACGGTGTGTCGCCCGCTGGGGGTGGAGATCTATCGGTTGGAGGATGAGTTGCTCAAAGGTTGGAGCCAGCCCGAGCGTGCGGCCTATAAAGGCCAGCACGGGTTACATATCGCCAAGGCGGATTGGGAGTAGCGGCAGGTTCAGCGGTCTTGTGCGTCTTTTGAGTCCGCTTGTGCGTTGCGCTCGGCCACGCGCTTGCGCTGTTCGTCGGTGAGTTCCACCTTGTTGGCGCTGTCACGCAGCATCAACAAACCACCGACGATCGAACCGATCGCGACCACTAAAATCAACCAGGCATACCACGGCATAGGGCTCTCCTTGAGGCAGCAAACCGTGGGTAAATTTCCCACGGTCATTGCTGCTTTGAGTAACGGGCGTTCTTAGTAGTTCATTGTAGGCCCGTTCCTGCTCAAGGTCTTAAAGGCCAGTCAACATCGCATCCGCCGGTGCATCGGCACGGTCTTGCGCGGTCAGCTGGAAGTAGATGAACCCCACCAGCATGAAACCGAGGAATATCAGCCCGATCAGTGCGTTGAACCAGGCCATTGCCACCAGGCACACCACCGCCAGTACCAAAGCGATGCCCGGCACGATTGGGTAGCCCGGCGCACGGAAGGTGCGCTCCAGCAGCGGTTCGGTCTTACGCAGTTTGAACAGGCTGAGCATGCTCATGATGTACATCACGATGGCCCCGAACACTGCCATGGTGATCATGGCGGCGGTCAAGGTCATGCCGCCCAGGTTGATCAGGCCGTCGCTGTAGATCGCCGCGATGCCGACCACGCCACCGGCGATGATTGCCCGGTGCGGAGTCTGAAAACGCGACAGTTTGGCCAGGAACGATGGCAAGTAACCGGCACGGGCCAGGGCGAAGAACTGGCGCGAGTAACCGAGGATGATGCCGTGGAAACTCGCCACCAGGCCGAACAGGCCGATCCACACCAGCATGTGCAGCCAGCCGGAGCTGTCGCCCACCACGGTTTTCATCGCTTGCGGCAACGGATCGTTGATGTTCGACAGGGTGCGCCAGTCGCCCACGCCGCCCGCGAAGAACATCACACCCATGGCCAGGATCACCAACGTCAGAATGCCGCTGATGTAGGCTTTTGGAATGGTGCGCTTGGGGTCTATGGCTTCCTCGGCGGCCATGGCCGCGCCTTCGATGGCGAGGAAGAACCAGATGGCGAAGGGAATCGCCGCAAACATCCCGGCAATGGCTGGCGCGCCGAAGGTATCGGAACCGGCCCAGCCATTCAGGGCGAAGTTGCTGAAGCTGAAAGCCGGCGCGACCACGCCCATGAACACCAGCAATTCAGCGACGGCGAGCACGCACACCACCAGCTCAAAGGTGGCCGCGAGCTTCACGACGAGAATATTCAGGCCCATGAACACGATGTAGGCACCCACGGCCGCGTGTTTGGGGTCCAGGGCCGGAAACTGCACATTCAGATACGCCCCGATCGCCAGGGCAATAGCGGGCGGTGCGAAGACGAATTCGATCAACGTCGCAAGCCCGGCGATCAAGCCGCCTTTCTCACCAAAGGCGCGACGACTGTAGGCAAACGGCCCGCCAGCGTGAGGAATCGCGGTAGTCAGCTCGGTGAAACTGAATATAAAGCAGGTGTACATGGCGGCGACCATCAGTGAGGTCACCAAAAAGCCCAGCGTACCGGCCACGCCCCAGCCGTAGCTCCAGCCAAAGTATTCGCCGGATATCACCAGCCCGACGGCGATGCCCCACAAATGCAGGGTGCCCAAGGTGGGTTTGAGTTGTGTGTTCATCGTGTTGCGCTCCCTGAACGGTTTGGAATGATTCAGGGTGTTGCAGCGGCCATGCCACTGCGCGATGCGGTGTCGTAAAGGCGCCGAACTGTCGTCAAGGGAATGGTTTGGCGTTTGAAAATTGCCAGCGTCGCACCAGATGGGGGCGGTGGCGACCTCGCCGCCGCCATCGCGGGCAAGCCCGGCTCCCACATTTGATGAGCGCTCACCTGGGCAACTCGGTCCAGTGTGGGAGCCGGGCTTGCCCGCGATGCGGCCCACCCAGTCGTCGAAAACCCTCCTGTAAACCCCGCATAAACCCACTCTTTACGCCGTCTTTACGCCCCGCCCCTGCCGTCGCTCTCGTTCCTTTACGCCACTCCTGCGGACAATTGCCCCACACGCGGCAATCGCCGCAAAACGGAGAGACTTCCATGAGCGTTCTGGACGGGGTGTCACTGCTATTGGCCGTGGCGCTGTTCATTTATCTGCTGGTTGCGCTGTTACGCGCGGATCGGAACTAGGAGCAGGCTATGCACAGTTATGACTATTGGCTGATCATCGCCTTCTTTGCCGTGGTGCTGGTGCCGGCACCGTTCCTGGGGCGGTTCTACTACAAGGTGATGGAAGGTCAGCGCACTTGGCTCACGCCAGTGCTCGGCCCCGTCGAGCGCGCGTGTTATCGCTTGTCGGGCGTAGATGAACATCAGGAACAGAGCTGGCAGAAGTACATGCTGGCGTTGCTGGCGTTCAACCTGGCGGGTTTTGTGTTGCTGTTCGCGATCCTGCTGTTCCAGGACTACCTCCCACTGAACCCGCAGAAATTGCCGGGCCAGGAATGGACCCTGGCCTTCAACACCGCGGTCAGTTTCATGACCAACACCAACTGGCAGAACTACAGCGGTGAGGCGTCCCTGAGCTACCTCAGCCAGATGGTCGGCCTGACCGTGCAGAACTTTGTCAGTGCCGCCACCGGCCTGGCCGTGCTGGTCGCCCTTTGCCGTGGTATCGGTCGCAAATCCACCAAGACCTTGGGTAACTTCTGGGTCGACATGACCCGCGCTACCCTCTACGGCCTGCTGCCGATGTGCCTGGTGTTTGCGCTGTTCCTGGTGTGGCAGGGCGTACCGCAAACCTTCGCTCACTATGTGAGCGCCGTGACGATGCAGGGCGTTGACCAGGTGATCCCGCTGGGCCCGGCTGCGAGCCAGATTGCAATCAAGCAACTGGGCACCAACGGTGGTGGTTTCTTCGGCGTCAACTCGGCGCACCCGTTTGAGAACCCGACCGCTTGGGCCAACCTGTTCGAGTTGTCGGCGATCATCCTGATCCCGGTGGCGCTGGTGTTTACCTTCGGCCATTACGTGAAAGACCTGCGTCAGAGCCGGGCGATCCTCGGCTGCATGCTGGCCCTGTTCCTGATCGGCGGCGCGACCTCGTTGTGGGCCGAATACCAGCCCAACCCGACCCTGAACAATCCAGCCGTTGAGCAAGCCGCGCCGCTGGAAGGTAAAGAAGTGCGCTTCGGTACCACCGCCACTGTGTTGTGGTCGGTCACCACCACGGCGGCGTCCAATGGTTCGGTCAACGGCATGCACGACAGCCTCAACCCGCTGAGCGGCATGGTGGCGCTGGTCAACATGATGGTCGGCGAAGTGATCTTCGGCGGCGTCGGCGCCGGTATGTACGGCATGTTGCTCAACGTGTTGATCGCGGTGTTCCTCGCCGGCCTGATGATCGGCCGCACCCCGGAATACCTGGGCAAGAAGCTGCAGGCCAAGGAAGTGCAATTGCTGGTGGTGACCTTGCTGGTCATGCCGGTGGGCACGCTGGTACTGGGCGCCATCGCCGCCAGCCTGCCTGGCCCGGCGGGTGCCATCAGCAACCCCGGCCCTCACGGTTTCAGCCAGTTGCTGTACGCCTACACCTCGGCCAGTGCCAACAACGGTTCGGCGTTCGGCGGCTTCAGTGGCAACACCACGTTTCATAACCTGATGATGGGCCTGGGCATGTTGATCGGCCGCTTCGGCTACATCCTCCCGGTACTGGCCCTGGCCGGCAGCCTGGCGATGAAAAAGACCGCACCGATTGCCCAGAACAGCTTCCCCACCCATGGCCCGCTGTTCGTGACCCTGTTGACCGTGACCATTTTGCTGGTGGGCGGCCTGACTTTCCTGCCGACACTGGCACTGGGCCCAATCGCTGAACATTTGAGCATGGGCTTCTGAGGGATATGAAAATGAATATGCCTGCAAAAAATGCGGCCCCTGTGACAACCCAGGAACCCGCCAAAACCGCCATCTCCGCCCTGTGGCGCCCGGCGCTGATCCAGGCGTTCGTCAAGCTGGACCCGCGCCAACTGCAACGCTCGCCGGTGATGCTGGTGGTCGAACTGACCGCCATCCTCACCACCGTGTTGTGCTTTGTACCCGACGTCAACGTGCCGACGTTTGTCGCCGTGCAGATCGCCGTGTGGCTGTGGTTCACCGTGCTGTTCGCCAACTTCGCCGAAGCCTTGGCCGAAGGTCGCGGCAAGGCCCGCGCCGACAGCCTTAAAGCCGGTAGCGAAGGCCTCAGCGCGCGCCGCAAAGAGGCCGACGGCAGCTTCAAAGTCGTGCCGGCCACCAGCCTGCGTAAAGGCGACGTGGTACGCGTCACCGCCGGGGAAATGATCCCCGGTGACGGCGAGGTCATCGAAGGCATTGCGGCGGTCAACGAAGCGGCGATTACCGGCGAATCCGCGCCGGTGATCCGCGAGTCCGGCGGCGACCGTTCGGCCGTCACTGGCAACACTCGGTTGGTGTCGGACTGGCTGCTGATCCGCATCACCGTCAACCCGGGCGAGTCCACGCTGGACCGGATGATCGCCTTGGTGGAAGGCGCCAAACGCCAGAAAACCCCCAACGAAGTCGCGCTGGATATCTTGCTGATCGGCCTGACCCTGATCTTCCTGCTGGTGGTGGTCACCTTGCAGCCGTTCGCCCACTTCGCCAATGGCAGCCTGCCGCTGGTGTTCCTGGTCGCACTGCTGGTGACGCTGATCCCTACCACCATCGGCGGCCTGTTGTCGGCCATCGGTATCGCCGGTATGGACCGCCTGGTGCGCCTCAATGTGATCGCCAAGTCCGGCCGCGCCGTGGAAGCGGCGGGTGACGTGCATGTGTTGCTGCTGGACAAAACCGGCACCATCACCTTCGGCAACCGTCGCTGTGCTGCGGTGATCGCCGCGCCTGGCGTCAGCGGTCGTGACCTGGCTGAAGGTGCGCTGCTGGCCTCCCTGGCGGATGACACGGCGGAAGGTAAATCCATCGTCGAGTACCTGCGGGCCTTGCACCCTCAGGCAGAGCCGAGCCTGGATCAACTGACCTCGGTGCCGTTCAGTGCTGAAACGCGTTTGTCGGGTGTCGACTACCAAGGCCGTGTGTTCCGCAAAGGTGCGGTCGACTCGCTGCTGGCGTTTATCGGCCAACAACGTCGCGACCTGCAGCCGGCACTCTCGCGGGAAATCGACAAGATCGCCCAAAGCGGCGGCACACCGTTGCTGGTGTGCGCCGATGGCAAACTGCTGGGGGCGATCCACCTCAAAGACGTGGTCAAGCCTGGCATCCGCGAACGTTTCGCCGAGCTGCGCAAACTGGGGATTCGCACCGTGATGGTGACGGGCGATAACCCACTGACCGCTGCTGCGATTGCTGCTGAAGCCGGTGTGGATGACGTGTTGGCCGAAGCCACGCCGGAGAAAAAACTCGCGCGCATTCGCCACGAACAAAACGACGGTCGCCTGGTTGCGATGTGCGGCGACGGCGCTAACGACGCCCCGGCACTGGCCCAGGCTGACGTTGGCATGGCGATGAACGACGGCACCCAAGCGGCCCGTGAAGCGGCCAACATGGTCGACCTCGACAGCGACCCGACCAAGCTGCTGGACGTGGTGCAGATCGGCAAGGAATTGCTGGTGACCCGCGGGGCGCTGACCACGTTCTCCATCGCCAACGACGTGGCCAAGTACTTCGCGATCCTGCCGGCGTTGTTCGCCTCGATCTACCCGCAATTGGGCGTGCTCAACGTGATGCACTTGCAGAGCCCGCAGAGCGCGATCCTCTCGGCCATCGTGTTCAACGCGTTGATCATCGTGGTGCTGATTCCCCTGGCGCTGCGCGGTGTGCGCGTGCAGGCGGCGAGTGCGGCGGCATTGCTGCGTCGCAACCTGCTGATCTACGGGCTCGGCGGGATCCTGGTGCCATTCGTGGGCATCAAGGCGATCGACATGCTGCTGACTGCGCTGCACCTGGTGTAACCCGGATCGTTCCCACGCTCTGCGTGGGAATGCCGCCCCGGACGCTCTGCGCCCGGCGCTGATAAACGAATTGAGGAATTTGAAATGTCCACCATGATCCGCCCGGCCCTGAGCCTGCTGGTACTCATGACCCTGATCACCGGCGTCGCCTATCCACTGGTCGTGACTGGCGTGGCGCAAGTCGCCTTTCCTGACCAGGCTAATGGCAGCCTGGTGCGTGATGCCGACGGCAAAGTGCGCGGCTCCAGCCTGATCGCCCAAGATTTTACCGGTGACAGCTGGTTCCATCCGCGCCCCTCGGCCGGCGCGTTTGCGACGGTGTCCAGCGGCGCGAGTAACCTGGGCCCAAGCAACCCGGCGTTGGCCACGCGCATCTTTGATGATGCCAACAAGCAGTTGGTGCCAGGCCAGGGCCCCGTGCCTTTGGCATCACTGACTACCTCTGGCAGCGGTCTTGATCCACACTTGCCACCGCAAGCGATTGCCTATCAACTGGCGCGAGTGGCGGCGGCCCGGAATGTGCCGGTGTCTACACTGCAGCGCTTGCTCGATGAGCACATCGAAAGCCCGCTGGTGGGGCCGCCGGTGGTGAATGTGCTGGCGCTGAACATGGCGCTGGAAAAGTTGTAAGCCGTGGTGCCGTCATTGCGGGCAAGCCCGCTCCCGCAGGGGAATGTATTCCAACTGTGGGCGCGGGCTTGCCCGCGATGGCGGCCTGAAGGACCCCAAATAAACACCTGAAGGAACCGCAAAGCATGAGCGACTCCGGCCGCGCCGATGCCCTGTTAGCCGATCTGCCACGGGACGGCCGTGGCCGGCTCAAAGTCTTCCTCGGCGCCGCGCCGGGCGTGGGCAAGACCTACGCCATGCTCCAGGCCGCCCACACCCAGCTGCGCCAGGGTGTGCGGCTGGTCGCCGGGGTAGTCGAAACCCACGGCCGCGCCGAGACCGAGGCCTTGCTCAGCGGCCTGCCGCAACAACCGTTGGTGCGCACCGAATACCGCGGTGTGATGCTCGAAGAAATGGACCTCGACGGCCTGCTCGCCGCCAAGCCCAAGCTGGTGCTGGTCGACGAACTGGCCCACAGCAACGCCCCCGGCAGCCGCCATGAAAAGCGCTGGCAAGACATCCAGGAACTGCTGGCCGCCGGCATCAACGTGTTCACCACGGTCAACGTCCAGCACCTCGAAAGCCTCAACGATCAAGTGCGCGGTATCACCGGCGTGCAAGTGCGCGAAACCCTGCCGGACTGGGTGCTGCAAGAGGCTGACGAACTGCTGCTGATCGACCTGCCATCGCGCGAGCTGCTCGAGCGCCTGCGCGACGGCAAGGTGTACGTGCCGGAGCAGGCCCGCGCGGCCATCGACGCGTTTTTCACCCAGACCAACCTGATGGCCCTGCGCGAGCTGGCGATGCAGACCGCCGCCGCCCACGTCGATGACGATTTGGCCCAAGGCTATCGCCAACTCGGCCAGGCCGCGCCGGCGGTACGTGGGCGGTTGCTGGTGGGCGTGGATGGCGATGCGCAGGCCGAACGCCTGGTGCGCCACGCCAGCCGCGTGGCCCAGCGTCGGCATTTGCCCTGGAGCCTGGTGCATATCGATAACGGCCGCGCGCGCGATGAGCAATCGCGCCTGCGCCTGCAAAATGCCCAGCAACTGGCCGAGCGGCTGGGCGGTGAAGTGGTGTTGCTGCGGGCCGGGGAGGTGGCGAAGACGCTGATCCAGCACGCCGCCGAACGCCGCGCCAGCCTTGTGTTGGTGGGGCAGTCGCGCATGCGTTGGCGGCGGCGGTTGTTCGGCGGTGGGCTGGCGGCGCGCTTGCTGCGCAATGCACGCGGTTTGGAAATCAACGTCCTCGACAGCGACGACATGCCCGCGCCGCCGCGCCTGCCGGATGTACGCGGCTTGGTGTGGTTCGACTACGGCTTGGCGGTGGTCGCGACCCTCGTGGCGGCGGCACTGGCCTGGGCGGTGGCCAGCGTGTTGCCGCTGCCGAATATCTCCCTGGTGTTTCTCGCGGCGGTATTGCTGGTCGGCGTGCGCAGCAGCCTGGGGCCGTCGCTGCTGTGTGCGGCGCTGTCGTTCCTGACCTACGATTTTCTGTTTATCCCACCGAATTTCTCCTTTGCCATCCAGCGCGAAGAAGATGTGCTGACCCTGCTGTTTTTCCTGCTGATGGCGGCGTTGACCGGCAACCTGGCTGCGCGCCAGCGTCGGCAGTTGCAGGCCCTGCGCGATACCCAGCAAGAAACCAGCGAACTGCTCGACCTGTCGCGCAAACTCACCGCCGCCACCGATCGCCAGGCGGTGATCAGCGCGGCGGCGCATCACCTGGAAGGCTGGAGTGATTTGGACTTGTGCCTGGTCAATCGTGACAGCCAGGGCGACTGGAAGGTCGAGACCGGTTCGCCGCTGAACCTCACTGAATCTGAACGCGCCGCCGCCGATTGGGCCTGGCAGCACGACCAACCGGCGGGCATGGGCACTGGCACCTTGCCGTTTGGGCGCTGGTGGTGGTGGCCGTTGTCGGGCGAAGAGGGGCCATTGGGCTTGCTCGGTGTCAGCCCCAAACCAGGTCTGGAATTAAGCGGCCAGCGCCGTCGTCTGCTCACCGCATTGAGCCAGCCGCTGGCGCAGGCGTTGGCGCGAGCGCAATTGGCGCAGGAATTGGAATCCGCGCGTTTGCACGGCGAGACCGAGCAACTGCGCAGCGCCTTGCTCGCGTCGGTGTCCCATGATTTGCGCACGCCGCTGACCTCAATGCGCGGCAGCATCGACAGCCTGTTGGCTCTCGGCGAAGCCATTCCTCTGGAGGATCGCCGCGAATTGCTCGAAGGCACGCGTGATGAAGCCGAGCGCCTCGACCGCTATATCCAGAACCTGCTCGACATGACCCGCCTGGGGCACGGCGCGCTGAAGCTGGCGCGCGATTGGGTTTCGCCGGGCGATATCGTCGGTAGCGCCCTGGGCCGTTTGCGTGCAGTGCTGGCGCCGCTGCAGGTGAAGATCGACGTGCCGGCGGAGTTGCCTTTGCTGTATGTGCACGCCGCCTTGATCGAGCAAGCGCTGGTCAATGTGCTGGAAAACGCCGCGCGTTTTTCCCCCGCCCAAGGCCGTTTGGAGGTCAGCGCGGGCGTGGCGGATGACCAGCTGTTTTTTGCCGTGGCCGATGAGGGGCCGGGGATTCCCGAAGACGAGCGCGCGAAAATTTTCGACATGTTCTACACCGCCGCCCGCGGTGATCGCGGCGGGCAGGGCACGGGCCTGGGCCTGGCGATCTGCCAGGGCATGGTCGGCGCTCACGGTGGGCGCATCAGTGTCGCCGACGGCATTGAAGGGCGGGGCACCTGCATCACCTTGTTCCTGCCATTGCCGACTCAGCCTGGCCTGGAACGCGAGGCTTGAGCTACCCTCTTTTCTCCACGGATTTTGATTGGACACCATGAGCCAGACCGCGACGATTTTAGTCATTGATGACGAACCGCAGATCCGCAAATTCCTGCGTATCAGCCTGGCCTCCCAAGGCTACAAGGTAATCGAGGCCGGCACCGGCAACGAGGGCCTGGCACAAGCGGCATTGAGCAAACCGGACTTGCTGGTGCTCGACCTCGGCTTGCCCGACATGGATGGCCAGCAGGTGCTGCGCGAGTTTCGCGAGTGGTCGACGGTGCCGGTGCTGGTGCTGTCGGTGCGCGCCAGCGAGGTGCAGAAGGTCGAAGCCCTGGACAGCGGCGCCAACGACTACGTGACCAAACCGTTCGGTATCCAGGAATTTCTCGCCCGCGTTCGCGCGTTACTGCGCCAGGCCCCGGCGGGGGAGGCTCAGGAGGCCGCCTTGAGTTTTGGCCCGCTGACGGTGGACCTGGCTTATCGCCGCGTGCTGCTGGACGGTGTCGAGGTGGCGTTGACCCGCAAGGAGTACGCGGTGCTGGCGCAACTGGCGCGGCATCCGGGTCGGGTGATTACCCAGCAGCAATTGCTCAAGGATATCTGGGGGCCGACCCACACTGAAGACAGCCACTACCTGCGTATTGTGGTGGGGCATCTGCGCCAGAAGCTGGCGGATGACCCGACTCAGCCACGGTTTATTGTGACCGAGGCGGGGGTGGGGTATCGGTTGTTGAATGCCTGAGTCTGGCGGCGCCCGCGCAGGTCTCATCGCAGGCAAGCCAGCTCCCACCTTTGAATGTGTTCACAGATCACACTGTGGGAGCGGGCTTGCCCGCGATAGGGCCATCAGCCACAGCACAAATTTCAGCCCTGCTCACTCTCATACTTGTCCAATGTATCCCTGGCAATTTCCCGCCCCAAGGCGATCAACTCCGGTGCCTTGTAGAACTCGAAAAACCGACACACCCGCTTCGGCACGTTGATCAGCACATCCGGCGGGTAACCGGCGATCTTGTACTGCGCCAGCGACGTTTGCATCACCTCAAAGCTCTGGTTGATCAGGTCCAGCAGTGATGCCGGGCCGACGTTGTCGATGATGAACGAACCGGTCGCCGATTTCGGCGCCCCAGCTTTTTCCGGCGCGGCGGCAGGTTGTTGGGATTCGGGCTCGGCCGACGCCAGCCACGGGTTGATCTCGGCGGCGTGGGCGTGCTGGAGCGCTTCCTGCTCGAGCTTCATTAACTGCTCGGCTTGTTTGCGTCGAAACGGCAGGTGCGACCCTAACGACCGGGCCAAGCTGTTGAAGCGGCTCTTGAACGCCGGCGGGCGTTGGATCACCGGCAGTTGGTAATGTTTTTGATTGGTGGCGTTGAGGTTGACCGCGATGATCAAGTCGCAATGGCTGGACACCACCGGCACGATCGGCAGCGGGTTGAGCAGGCCGCCGTCCACCAGCATGCGGTTGCCCTGCATCACGGGGGTGAACAGGCTGGGAATCGCGGCTGAGGCGCGCATGGCCTGGTGCAGGCAGCCTTCCTGAAACCAGATTTCCTGCTGGTTGGTCAGGTCAGTGGCCACGGCGGTGTAGGGAATGCGCAGTTCTTCGATATTGATCTCGCCAACGATCTTGCGGATTTGGCCGAAGACTTTCTCGCCGCGAATTGCCCCCAGGCGAAAACTCACGTCGACTAGGCGCAGTACATCCAGGTAGTCGAGGCTTTCGATCCAGTTTCGATACTCGTCAAGCTTGCCGGCGGCATAAATCCCACCTACCACGGCGCCCATGGAGCAGCCGGCAATACAGGCGATGTCGTAGCCGCGGCGTTCGATTTCCTCGATCACGCCGATATGGGCGTAGCCCCTGGCCCCGCCGGAGCCCAGCACCAAGGCAACACGCTTCTTCATTGTCCATGTCCTTACCAAAGCAGGTGCCCACAATGCACCCATTGAGGGGGCGGCTTCAATCTTCGCTGAGCCTTGTAATATTTTTCGAGGATAGCGAGCAGGCTCGGGTATGCTCTGGCGATAGGTGCTTCTGATTTCAGGCGGCGAACAAGGCACTTTTCCTTGTGGGCAACGTCTACACCGTACGACTGTTTTTCTTTTTTTGAGGTGTCTTTGATGAAAGCCTGGATGTGTGTGCCTGTGATCGTGTTGGCCCTGGCCGGTTGTGCCGGGAAAACCGCGTACCGCGATAGCTGTGGCACGCAACTGGATGCAGCGTGGCATGAGCTGGACCTGGCCAAGGCCGAAGGTTTTGCCGGCACCGTGAGCTACTCTAAAGCCTTGTCCTTGTTGACGGGCGCCAAGACCCAGCAGCAATTTGAAGCGTTTGAAGGCTGCTCCAACAAAGCCGAAAAAGCGCGGTTCTATATTCGTGAGTCGCGCGCCGGGCGTTGATCGGTCGCGTCAACCAGGATTATTCATCGTCAATGGAGGAACGGATGTCAGCTTTGGTCGATCAGTTAGTCGCTCAGGTCATTGGCCTGGAAGTAGGGTTACTGAGCTGCCAAGCTCGCCTCGCCGCTGTCACCGACGATGAAGCCTTGCACGACTTGCGCACCACCGTGCGGCGCCTGCGCAGTTTGTTGCGGCCCTTGCGTGGGTTGCCGGGTGTGGAACACGTTGAATTGGCCGCCAGCACGGTCGGCCAACTGACGACGCCGCTACGCGACCGCGAGGTCCTGGCGGCGTATCTGCATCAGCACGGCTACCACGAAGCGGCGGATCGGCGCATGCGCCTGCAACCCGACGCCTATCGCCACGTGGCGCAAAGCCCGGAAGTGGCGCACCTGCTGCTGATCCTCGATGCATTCCCACGTTTTATCCGCGCCTCCCAACACCAGAAATTACTCAAGGGCCTTCGCCCGCGTATTCAAAAGCGACTGGCCAAGCAATGGCAGAAGCTCGATGAAGCCCTCAAAGACCCAAACCATGATCGCCACCGCCTGCGCTTGCTGATCAAGCGCGTGCGCTACGCCGCTGAAGCCTATCCCGAGCTGGACAAGCTGCCTGCCAAAGCCATGTCGCGCCTCAAACTAGCCCAAGGCGCCCTCGGTGACTGGCATGACTGCTGGCAATGGCTGGCGCAGGCCGGGCACCAGCCGGATTTGCAGCCGTGCGTTCCTGTATGGCATCGCACCATGGCCAAGGCGGAAGGCCAGGCAGATCGGGTACTGGACAAACTCCGCGCAGATTGTTTCTAGCCCGGTCCGGTTTTTGGCCGGAATGGGCGCTGTACCTAACCAGCTCGATGGTTAAGATCGCCCCATCGGTTTTCTTGATGTGAGGTCGCCATGCGCTTTAGTGATTTGCTCGACGCTGCCCGTAGCAACCCATTGGATGTCACCATCCCCGCCGAGTGGGCCCAGGGCCGTGCGACCTTTGGTGGCCTGGTTGCCGCGCTGCAATATGAAGCGTTGCGCGCCAAAGTGCCGGCAGATCGCCCTTTGCGCTCATTGGCCATCACCTTTGTCGGTCCGGTTGCGCCGGATGTACCGGCCAGTTACCAGGTTGAAGTGCTGCGCGAAGGCAAGGCCGTCAGCCAGTTGCTTGGCCGCGTGACGCAGAACGGTGAAGTGGCGACGCTGGTGCAGGCCAGTTTCGGTGCGCCGCGTGAGTCAGTGATTGATGTGGCGAGCGAGGCGCCGCCTACGTTCAAACACTGGGACGAATGCCAGGAACTGCCCTACATCAAGGGCGTCACGCCGGAGTTCATGCGCCACCTGGCGATGCGCTGGAGCGTCGGCGGCTTGCCGTTCACCGGCAATAAATCCCGCGACATGGGCGGTTGGGTACGCCTGCGCGGGGACGTGAAGGAAGAACCGCTGACCGAGGCGCATATCCTCGCCCTGGTCGATGCTTGGCCACCGGCCTTACTGCCACACCTGACCAAACCGGCTCCGGGCAGCACGCTGACCTGGACCATCGAATTTATCCAGCCGCTGCAAGACCTGACCACCCTCGACTGGTGCCAGTACCACGTCAACATCGAGCACGCCCGCGACGGCTACGGCCACGCCGCCGCCGCGCTGTGGAGCCCGACCGGCGAACTGATCGCCATCAGCCGCCAGACCGTGGTGGTCTTCGCCTGAGCCTCAGAACCGCTGGCTGCCCTGAGCTTCCAGCTTGCGCCCGTGGCGCTGCAGCGCCACGCCTGCCAACACACCGACTACACCGACGGCGAAGCTGGCCAGGCTGAGGCTGAACACCCCGGATGCGATCAACAGAAACCCGATGATCAGCAGCGGTACGGCAATCAACTGCAGCCCCAGGTTGGTAGGGTGCTGATGGTTTTGTGGGGCGTTACGCCATTGCCAGGCGGGGAGATTGGGATGACGTTTGCCCATGATGGTGAATCCTCTGTCCGTTTAAATAACTTGGACAGAGTTTAGGTTGGGGGTGGTGGGGTGGCGAATTGGGGTTGGCTATGGGGGCTATAGTGGCTGTCTACTTTGTTTGCATAACCATGATCCAATGGGGCCGGATCAATCAGATTACGCGCACCTCTTCTCGCATTAGTAGCAAGCTGAATCCGGGTCGTTGAAATATACAGATGGCCCACAGAGCGAAATATATTTCGCCTTGAACTCAATTGCTGAAGTTGCGGACTTTGCTTGCAAAGCATAAAAGTTTTCGTGTTTGGTTATTACCATTTTTAGTGGTTCCTTAGTAGGGATGTTGCTGATTCTAACGTCGCTCAGACCTCCGCAATCTAAGCCTATCCGGCATGTATTGAACTCCTCTGGAATCCACTTTTTTGGTGGTGCGTCAGGAAGCTCTGAAATGTCGAAGCCTAAACCGATATTGGGCCTGTCATTGTCAATTGTCACAGAAAAAAGTGTTATTTCGCCTATTTCTACTGGATAGGTAAATACCTTGTTGAAGAAAATAGTATCGTCTAGTTCGTTCCAATGCTTCATTTCTTGCCTCGGAAGTAATAGTGGGCTTTGCCACCGTCTAATTTTCCAGTTCTGGGCCAGTTTTTCGGTCTAAGGTTGAAATGTGATGTTTGATCACCCTGTCCTTCAGGTGCGGAAAATTTGTGTCCAGCACCATGATCTTGAATCAGAATTTTAGAGCCGTTGGCGCGGGTGAATTCATACTCTCGCGTCATTATTGGCCGGCCTCGCTCATCTAGAACTTCATTATTTTGCTTGTCCCTCATTGATACCATTGAATATTGCCTTGTCTTCCCTAGTCTAGGATCGAGCACTGGGTCTGGGTGTTGCGTACGCGGAACTCCTGCATCGACTTTAGCTTGTTTGAAAGCACCATTCCTTGAAACCTCCGGTGCAGAGGGTTCGGCAGGTTTGTCACATGTTAGAGTTTTCCTACCTTTAGGTGGACAGTTGGCGCTTAACCCCGTTGGGTCCACCCACCCCGTCGGGTTGGGCGCGTACTGGTACGCGTTGATCCCACCGGCCAGCTTCACTGGGTCAGGCGTCAGGTAGCGACCAATATCTGGATTGTAGTAGCGGTGGCGGTTGTAGTGCAGCCCGCTTTCAGGGTCGAAGTATTGGCCTTGGAAGCGTAGCGGGTTGTCGATCTTGTTTATGTCGAGGCGGCTGATTTGGCCGTAGGCGCGGTAATGCGCCGACCAGACGATCTCGCCGTCGGGGGCGGTGAGTTCTTGCGGGGTGCCGAGGTGGTCGAGTTGGTAGTGGAAGGGCTGGGTGTCTTTCGGCCCGAAACCTTCCAGCAATGCCAGCGGACGGAAGCTGTCCGGTTCGTAGATGTAACTGCGATGGCGATCTGCGTGATGCTCCGCAACCAGCTTGTCGCCTTGCCAGAAAAACTCCGTGGTTATGCCGTCGACGGTTTTGCTGATCCGCCGCCCAAACGGGTCATAGCGATAGCTGGCGGTTTGCCCGTTCGGTTGGGTAATACCAATCAACCGATGCTGACAGTCGTAGCGGTACTCGGTGACGAGTTGGTGACCCTTGCCGCGCCTTTGGCGGATCAGGTTGCCGAAGGCGTCATAGTCGTAATGATGATCGCCCTGGATCATCAACCGATTCCCCGCGACGATGTCCGGCCCAGGACGGTCTTGCATTAGCAGGTTGCCGGCTGGGTCATGTCCGAAGCGTTCCTGCACGTCTTGCGAGTGATCCGCCCGAGTCAGGCGGGCGAGGGGGTCGTAGTGGTAGTTGTGCTCGCCTTTGCGCGTGTCGAGCAGGCGAGTGAGGTTGCCGGTTTTGTCGTAGTCGTATTGGCGGCGATAGAGGTCATGGTTTTCTTGAGTCACCGCATGGGCGTGGAGCCGGTTTTGCTCGTCGTAGTGGTAATGGCTGAGCAGTTGGCCTTGCTGGCGTTGGCGTTCTCTGCCGGTTTTGAAAAGATGAGACGTGAGGGTTTTGCCATTCAGCTCGACGGTGGCGAGGTGGCCGCCTTTGTCGTGGTTGAAGGTGAGGCGGTTGTTGTCTGGTAGGCGCAGGCTTTTCAGCTGGCTGCAGGCGTCGTAGCCGTAGCGCAAGGTGCCCCAGCCTTGGTGTTCGGCGGTGAGGCGGTTTTGCGGGTCGTATTCGTAGGCTAACGCCCAATGGCCGTCGTCGACGCTGAGGAGGTTGCCTTGGCGGTCGTAGGCATAGTCAACAACACTGCCGTCGGGCAGGGTTTTTCTTACGAGGCGGCCGGCAGGGTCTCGCCCGTAACGGGTGACTAGCTGACTGCCATCGTCGCCGTGTTCGGTCTTTTCCAGCAGGTTGCCGTTGAGGTCGTAGACGTAGGCCGTGCGCTGACCGTCAAAGCCAATTTCCTGCTGGATCAGCCCGTTGGGGTGGTACTCAAGTTCGTAGGTTTCGCCGACTTCGTTTTCGATCTCGGTCAGCAGTAACCGGGCGTTGTCGTAGCGGTATTTGACCTGGGTGCCGTCAGAATTAATGCGCCGGCTGATCAGGTGCAGGCCGTCGGCATATTCGTAGCGGGTGACGTGGCCGAGTTCATCGCGTTCGGCGGTGATTTTTCCGTAGGGGTTGTAGCTGTATTCCCGCGTGGCGCCGCCTGGAAGTACGGCGCGAACCAACCGACCCACACCGTCCCACTGGTACTGGGTCAGCGCGCCATGCTCATCCTCGCGCGCAACCTGTCGTCCAACATCGTCATAGCGATAACGCTTAACCCCACCATTCGGTAGTTGCTCTTCGGTGAGCTGGCCACGCTCATTCCAGACCAGCCGGTGACACCCGTTATCTGGGTACCAAACCCCAATCAGTTGCCCATGTTTGTTGTAGGTGTAGTCCGTAACGTGGCCATCAGGATCAGTCTTACGCGTGACGTCGCCCTGGTCATTACGCTCATATTTCCAAACCGCTTCACCACGCCGTACGACCCGTACGAACCCGTTGTCATGCTCGTAGGAAGTCGGCTCATCCTCTCCAGGAAACATCGCCACCAAGCGTCCGGCTTCGTCGTATTGATACGCCGTCACCGCCCCCAGCGGGTCCTGCTCAACCGTCAGCCGGCCCTTGGCGTCATAGGATTTGAAATGCTCAGCGCCGTCCGGATCAATGCGCTGCACCAGCCGCGCCCACTGGTCATGGACATAAACTTCCTGGCTACCATCCGCGTTGTGAACCGTAACCTTGCCGCCGTTTTCCCACAGATACCGCGTGTCCATCTGCGAAAAACTGGCCCAATGCCGAACACAGCGCGCCGCCTTACCAGCCCGTTCCCACTCCCAAAAGAAACTCGCCCCACCGGCCAACTGCCGCTCAAGAATGACGTGCTGATCGTCGTACCGATAAACCTCGCTTTCACCTACGGCATTGGTCGCTGAAACCAGTCGTCCAGCCTCGTCATAGGCGTAGGAAACAAGATTCTGCTCAGTCACCCATACGTAGGGTTCATACCCTTTGGCGCGATGAACCTGATAGTCAACGGCAACAATGCGACCCAGCTCGTAGCGCAGAAACAGCGACCGACCCGCACCGTTATCCAGCCGCTCAATCCGACCGGAACGATCACGAGCAATACGCAGCCGGTTGTCATACGCATCGCTGATCGCCGTCAGTACACCGTCGCGAAAGTGATAAAACCGTGACGCCTGAGCCAGCACCAACTCATCAGGCAGCGACCCCAAGTAAATCGCCGCCTCGGCCAAGCTATTGGTGATCGCCGGTCGAGCCACCGTGGGCAAGGGCAGGGCAGTAGACCGGTTCTCATGATCCGTCCAAACCACCGAATCACCGTCCACCACCAACCGCTGCGCCAGCGAGTGACTCCAACCAAACCCCAACCCACAATCCACTTCCACCGCACTGGTGCGGTACAACCGGGTCCACTCAAACGGCAAAATCCCATCCAACGTGCCATCGGTAAGGGTCAGCAACTCCTCCCCAGTCACCATCGACACCGGGCAGCCATTGGTGGCCGTTTTATCCGCAGGCGCCGCCGCATCTCCCTGCGGATTCTTCGCAGCGACAGGCACATCATCGACATGTTCCTGGCGCACCAACGCTGTTTGCTGAGTCTTCTTACGAACCGCAGGCACCGGGTTTGAGACCAACTGATCCCCTGCCTTCAACGGCACAACCGGCACCGTCTTGATCGGCGTCGCCGCACTGCCCACCAGCAACGGCTTCACCACCTCGGCATGCGGCTCCAACCTGGGCATCACCAGCTTTTTAGCCAGCAACTCCAACAAATCCCGCGTCCGTCCAGACTTGATATGCCCAAGCACCTGCGTACCCAGGCGCACCGCCACACCCATTCCCGCCGTTGCCCAAATCAGCAGCAGGTTGATCAATACCTCGCCAGTGATCTCCCCCATCAACTCATTCATTTCTGGCGGCGGCAGCATGCGCATCCAGCTGACCATCGCCGACACATAAATGAACAGCAGTGGCTCATCGCTAAGCACCAGCAGGCCGTTGGCGATCGCGTCGTTGCCGAGCTTCAGCAGCTCATCAAGTTCGGTTTGGGAGATGTAGTGCAGCAACTTCTCGCTGTTGGGCTTGATGTCCGCCAACAGGTCATACAACTGCGTGATGTTGTCCCACAGCCCGTAAAACGCTTTGCCCATGCCACTGAGAAACGCCGCTTCCAGCATCCTGCGCCGGTCCAGCGGGGTAGCGTCCGTATAGTTTTTCCACTGCGCCTTAAACGTGCTGTTCCATTCGTCGCGCAGGCGCGCTTCCAGCTCCGCGATCACCGACTGATAAGACGCATACAGCGCCTTGACGTGATCCTTGGAAACGTTGGGGTAGAAACTGATTCGGTACTGCTGGTTGCGATCACACTCGGTGATTTCGAGAATGCCGCTGGGGCCGATGGTCTTGTGGATCGGCTCGCCCAATGGCCCGCCGTTGGGGTCGATGCGTTGCAGTATCACCGGCGTGTCACCGATGGGCACAAACCGCGCGCTCTGGAACATGTGCACCAGGGTCAATGTGCCGTTGGCCTGGCAGGTGGCGACGGTGCTGCTGGGAAAAATGGAGCGGTTGATGGGCGCGACCAGCGCCACTTCATTGCCAACCTTGAACACCTGTTCGACATCCAGCGCCGAAAAGCTCCAGAAGCTCGAAGCCCAGTCGTCAAAGGTGTTCAGGCAGTTGCGAAAGTCACGCAAGACGCCTTCAACGTCCGGCGCTTTGGCATCCATGGGCGTCAGGGCCAGCCGGCCAATGGCCGGGTTCAAATGACAGCCCCATAGGGCCAGGCATTAACGGAGAAGTACATCGACGGTCCCTCGCACTGAACAGTCAGGCGAGAGACTTTGAAGGGGTTTGTCAGGTAAATATGTCGGCGTTATTCGCCAGGATGGCTAGGACGTTTCGCTAAGATCTCGAGTAAACGCAGGGACGATCGTAGGAGTGGGATTACAGGTTGAGAAACCCTACAGCTTCAACTGCCCAATTGCCTTACTCAACTCCCCAGCCAAGGTCGCCAATTCATTGCTGGTAGTGGCCGAATCCACGGTCTGCTGCACCGTGTTCTCGGTCACGTCACGAATGCTCACCACTGCGCGGTTCATCTCTTCGGCAACATGGCTTTGCTGTTCGGCAGCCACGGCAATCTGGGTGTTGCTCTCGCGCATCTGTGCCACGGCGCCGGTGATTTCGGCGAGGGCCGCGCCGGCTTCCTGGGCTTGCTGTACGCAGTCGTCGGCTTTGAAGGAGCTTTCCTGCATGAAGTCCACCGCGTCACGGGTGCCGGCCTGAAGTGCTGAGACCATGCGGGTGATTTCGTCGGTGGAGCTTTGTACACGCTTGGCCAGGTTGCGTACTTCGTCGGCGACCACGGCAAAACCACGGCCCATTTCGCCGGCACGCGCGGCTTCGATGGCGGCGTTGAGGGCGAGCAGGTTGGTCTGTTCGGCGATGCTGTGGATCACGCCGACCACACCGTTGATTTTCTGGCTGTCTTCGGCGAGTTTCTGGATCATTTCGGCGGTCTGTTGCACGCCGCTGGACAGGCCGGCAATCGAGCGCTGTACCCGGCCGACCACTTCCTGGCCGCTGCCGGCGAGGGTGTCGGCGGTCTGCGACAGGTCGCGGGTGGCGCCGGCGTGTTGGGCGATGTGGTGGACGGTGGCGGTCATCTCGTTGATCGCAGTGGCGGCCTGGTCGGTTTCGCTTTGCTGGCCGAGCATGCCGTGTTGCACTTCGTTCATGCTGCTGGCCAGGCGCGCGGCGCCATCGTCCAGTTGCTGGGCGGTGCGCGCCACCGTGCTGACCACCCGTTGGTAGCCGGCTTGCATGGCGTTGAAGGCACTGGCCATCTGGCCGACTTCATCCTTGCAGGCCAGCGGCACGCGGGCCGACAGGTCGCCGGTCTTCTCCACGTGCAGCATTACGTCCTTGAGGGTATTGAGTTGGCTGAGCAGGAAGCGGATCAGCAGCTGCGAGGCCCCGAGCATCGCCAGCATCAGGATTAGCACCGCCACGGCGTAGTTGGTGAAGCGATCGCCGAACACCTGGCTCAGGCTGCGTCCGTAGGCCAGTACGGCGATCTGCTGCCCGTCGGCGCGCGCGACGACGTCGGCACCGATCAATGGGTTTTCACCGAAAAACGGCTGGTGATTGAGTTCGACCCAACCGTTGGCATTGCTCAGGGCTGACAGATCGTGATCGGCCAGCTGTGGGACTTGACCACGGGCAAACGTCAGCCACTGCTCGCCCTTGGGCAACGCCTTGTCGGCCGGCCAGGTACCGAGCAACCGCGCCTGCGCCTGTGCCGAGGCCTGGGTGGCATCGCTGCGTGCCTGTTGTTCGAGCTGCACGGCGTAGAGCACGAGCAGCAGAGTGGTGATGAAGGCGACCGCGTTGACGGCCCAGAATTTGTATTTCAGCGAGATGTTGCTAAGCCAGGCACCCATGGAAGGTTTTCTCTGATAGCGGAAACAGCATTGGCAAGGTGCCATTATTGTGCCGCTACTCGGGAAAGCGGTTTTGACGTGGGTCAATGCGCCGCATCAATCCACTTGAGGCAAACCAAAAAACGCGCGCGAGCAGGCAGTGCTGTGCTCAGCCAAGTCTTCCACCGTTTCGTTGCGGTGCAAGGCGACCTCGCGCAGCACTTCCGGCAGATAGGCTGGTTCATTGCGGCCATTTTTCGGCTTGGGCCGCAGCGTGCGCGGCAGCAGGTAGGGCGCATCGCTTTCCAGCATCAGGCGGCCACGGGGAATTTCTTTGACCAGCGGATGCAGGTGCGTCCCACGGCGCTCATCGCAAATCCAACCGGTGATGCCGATATGCAAGTCGAGGTCGAGGTAGCTGAACAGCGCCTGTTGTTCGCCGGTAAAGCAATGCACCACCGCGGCGCTCAGGTGGTCGCGGTAGTCTTTGAGGATTTCCAGCAGGCGTTGGTTAGCGTCACGTTCGTGGAGAAACACTGGCAATTTCAGTTCAACGGCCAGGGCCAGGTGTTCTTCGAGGACTTTTTCCTGCTGTGGGCGCGGGGAAAAATCCCGGTTGAAATCCAGCCCACATTCGCCCACCGCACGCACACGGCTTTCGCTGAGCAAACCGCGCAATTGCCGCGCGCTGTCGCCGTTCCAGTCGCTGGCGGAGTGGGGGTGGATGCCGGCGGTGCTGAACAGGCGTTGGCCGTTTTCATCGAGTTTTACACACAATTCCAGGGCCTGTTCGCTGCCCTCGACACTGGTGCCGGTGAGCACCAATTGCTGCACGCCGGCGGCGTAGGCGCGGTCGAGAACGGCCTGGTGCCTCTCGTCGAAACTGGGGTTGGTCAGGTTGACGCCGATATCAATGAGTTGCATGGTGCTATCTCCGCCTGCGGCCGGAAAGCATATCAGAGCTGTAGATTTATAAGAAAAACGAAGAACTACAACGAGTTATAGCTGTCTTTGAACGTCGCAAGTGACATTGTGGTTGGCTACGCGCCCGCCGCGGTGCCGCCGTTGCGTGCCTTGCCAGCGCATAAAGCGCTCTGTTTCTGACCCCCAGCCCCTCGTCTTTCACGAAGGCGCTGGCCAGTATTCTTTCCGGAGAGCGGATGATCCGACCCTCGGCGTTGCTTATGTTGTGCCTGACGTTACTGCTGCCCATGGCGGCGGTCGCACGTTTGGACGGGCCGCTGGAAGTGACCAAGCCTGGCAAGGTCCGTGATCTGGCGCAGATACGCGCCAGTCGCACCCTGCGCGTGCTGGTCAACCAGAGCCGTAACAGCTCCGGTGAGGTCCAAGGCCAGGCCATTGGTGTCGAATACCACCGCCTGCGCGCCTTCGAACAGTACCTCAATGGTCACGCCCGTGACGGTGAAGAGATCAACCTCAAGATTATTCCCAAGGCCAAGGATCAACTGCTTGGCGCACTGGCCCGCGGAGAAGGCGATCTGGTCGCGCCCGGTGAATTGCTCGATGTGAAGGCCGCGCACAGGATCAGCACCAGTGACCCGATTGCCAGCGACGTGCCGTTGTGGCTGGTGGGAGTCAAGGGCGAACGACGCTTTACCAAGCTTGAGCAACTGTCCGGGCGTACCCTGGCGCTGACCACCGGCAGTGCGGCGGCGGATGCGATCAACCAAGTCAACCAGCAGTTGGCCCTGCACAAGCGGCCGCCGGTGAAGGTGGAATGGGTCGACCCGACGTTGGCCGTGGAAGATGTCTTGGAGATGGTCCAGGCCGGGATCTTCCACCTCACCATCGTCGAAAAACCGATTGCCGAGCGCTGGTCGAAAATCCTGCCTAAGTTGCGCTTTGATCGGCAAGTGGCGATCAGCGAACCGGGCGATGAATTCTGGTTCGTGCGCCAGGATGCCTCGATGCTGCGGGCCAGTATTGACCGTTTCCTCAAGACCTACCGAACCCCGTCCGACCAGGACGTGGCGTTCCAGCGTATCTATCGACGCCTCTATCAAGTGCGCAACCCACTGGCTCGCGCCGACCGACAGCGCTTGGAGAAACTGCGCCCGGTGCTGCAAAAGCATGCTCGCGAGCAGGGCATGGATTGGTTGAACCTGGCGGCGCTGGCATTCAAGGAATCGGCCCTTGACCCTGGCGCACGCAACAGCGGCGGGCCTACCGGGCTGATGCAGATCACGCCGTCGGCGGCGCAGCGGGTGGGCGTCAACAATATCGAGAGTCTGGACCGCAATGTGCAGGCGGGCGCGCGATACCTGGCGATGATCCGTCGCAAGTTCTTCGCCAGCCCCAAGCTGAACGAGCGTGAACGCATGGCCTTTGTGCTGGCGGCCTACAACATGGGGCCGGAGCGGGTGCAGGGCATGCGCGCGGAGGCTCGCCGCCGGGGGCTTAACCCTAATCAGTGGTTCTTCCAGGTCGAACGCATTGCCATGGAGCAGGTGGGAATGGGTGGCGTCAGCTATGTTAATAGCGTGAACAAGTATTATCTGGCGTTTGATCGGGAGCGGGAGTCCCTGGAACCGGTGACGCCAAAAGTCGCCTCACGCAAATAATCGGTTTTGTCGATAATTATTAAGCATTTTTTGCGCTTTTATCATTGTCTTATCCGATTAATATAGCGGCCAACCAACCCCTACTTTGAAAAGGATTAGCCCCATGAGCCCACTGATCAACCGCATCCTGTCCACCCGCGCCGGTTACGGTCTGACCATCCTGCGAATTTTTGTCGGCATCATCTTCGCGGCCCATGGCTCGCAAAAACTCTTTGGCTGGTTTGGTGGTGGCGGCTTGGCGGGCACTGCGCAATATATGGAAAGCCTGGGCCTGACACCGGGCACCTTGATGGCGGTGCTGTCGGGCGGTACGGAGTTCTTCGCAGGCTTGGCACTGATCATCGGTTTGCTGGCGCGCCCGGCAGCACTGGGCCTGACCTTCCTGTCGCTGGTAGCGATCTTCTCGGTGCATATCCATAACGGGCTGTTTATGGCTAACAATGGTTATGAGTTCGCACTGGCCTTGCTCGGCGGCTCGCTGGCGGTGCTGCTGGAAGGGGCGGGCAAATTGTCTGCCGACCGCGCCATCGCCAACTGAACCCTATATAAAACTCGGAAAAAGCCCGCCATCGGCGGGCTTTTTCGTTGCTCGGGATTCTTGACACTGCCCCACCGGCTTCTCTAGGATGATGTTCATGCGCCGATTTAAACAGCTAATTGCGGGGCGCCACTGGGCTCAATGTAGCCCGACAGAAGATGCACTCATTCAGAGTGAGGCTTCGAAATACCGCTAAAGCGCTGGTTCGGTGTTGCCTCTCACCTGCCCGCAGACTTTTGAGGCAGAGACACGACACGATGAATGCACTACGCCCCCTCATACACCTGGCCCCGATTACCGCGGACCTGACCCAACGCAACCCTAAAATTCTACTGGGCGGCAAGCACCAACCGACACTGTTGCGTTACCTGGACGGCTGGCCGCGTCGTACGGGGCGGCCTTCGGCGTTCCTGATCCAATTTGTGGAAGACGGCAATTCCCTGGCCCGCTTTGCCAGCAACAGCTTCGACCTCGCGGTTATCCAGGCGCCCAGCGCCAGTGACGCCGAGGCGGTTATCCGTCAACTGACGCGTATCGCCCGGCAAGGGCTGATTGCTCGTCGTTGACGCTTTGCTGTTGAGTTCTCAGCGAAGTAAAGCGCCAGCATGTGATCGACGGCGACGTTGGTACACAAACACTGCCCAGGCGATCAGGCACAACAGCAGCGGCACTGCGGCAATCATGAGCAGCTTCAGGTTGCGTTCCGTTCGGTGTGCTTGCGCGTAAGCCTCGACCTTGAGGGCATGCAGCTCCATGGGCAGTCGCAGGCGTTCCTTATTGAGCGCCTGCAACTGGGTATTGCCATTTACCGCCTGGGTGCCAAGGGTTGCGTTTGGCGGGTTCAATCGTTGCCACTCCTGCTCTGTTCGTTGAAGCCGTCGTTCAAGTTCACTCGCCTTTTGTGTGTAGGTTTGTGCTGCGGCGTCGCGCATGTGCTCCAGAGGGTTCTGAGGTTGGCCGGCTGTTGCGCGAGGGAGGATGCCGGCGAGAACATCGGGAGCCGCCAGGTTATCCAGTGTATTCAGTAGAAACGGCACGTTGCTGTTGGGCGCAGACTTGATGGCCGCGTCCATGAGTAAGTCCGTGTCGGCGACCACCACCACTTGGATGTTTGCGGTTTTTTGCAAACCGGACGGATTCCCCTTCATGCCGTCGGGAAATGCGGAATAGGCCGGCCCCTCGAGACGAGCGGCTATCAGCTGGCGTTGGCCGGGAGTGGCCGTCTCATCGAGCAGTGAGTCGGGGCTGGTAGCTGATGCAAAGCGCCTGGTATCCACTAGCGCAGACTGCCTGGAGCTTTGCAGCAGAGGGGTGAGGGTCGTACGGCTTTTTCTCAGTCGAGAAAGTGCGCCGCTGCTCGAGACGATCACTGAGTTCAATTTCCAGGCGCTGACGTCATTCACCGTCATCGCCTGCCGTGGCAGGCTTAACCTGGCAGGATGCAGGACCGTCTGTTCTCCCGGGCCGAATGAGGCCGATGAGGCGTAGAGATTATCGACCAGTAGCTTGTCCGTCGGCATCTGTATGCCCCATGCGGTCAGCAACCCATCCAGCCTGGAGTCTGCCGGTACTGTGCTGGCATCCATCTCGCTCATGGGGTCGATAAACATCATCAGCTTGCCGCCACTCAATACAAACTGTTCAATCCCATACAGGGTTTGCTCTGGCAGCGCGCGAGGATGCACCACCATCAGCGTTGTGATCGATTCAGGGATGCGTTCGGTGTTCGATGCCAACTCGACAAGGTTGAAGTGCCGCTGCATCTGCTCCAAAACTATTCCAGCAGGCTTATTCAATGGCAGCCCGGACAGAAGCCCGACAGTAGCGCGCTCGGGGTGCATCAACTTGTAGATCAGGTGGCTGATTTCATACTCAAGCAATGGCTCGTCGTCGAGGTCGAATAGGTCGATACGTTGTGCTGCCTGGCCTGCTCGCGTACCTATAAGGCCAAGAAAGCCGTGTGTACCGTCAAGGCCGAATAAGCCGGCTTTGTAGGCATCCTCTGAATAAGGTGAGGGATCAATAATGTGCAGGTTAATCATGCCTTTTGCCGCTTTTTCGTACTCCTTCAGTAGGTCTTCCACGCGCTCGCCATAGCGTTTTAAAGCTTGGCTTTTCTTCGGGCTGTTGCTTGAGTTGAAGTAATACAGGTCCAGTGGGTCTTCAAGCGTTGCGAGTAATTGCCGCGCCGGGGGCGATAACGTGTGGATTTTATGCTGTGAGAGATCCCAGCGGACATCGGGGAGATTGCTTACCCAAGTCAGATTAAAGGCCAGGAAAAGTAGCAGTATGACCATAAGTGTCATACCCGTACGAAGAACTGACCGCATACGTTGCTTTCCTTTTCAACTGGTTTTGTGGTTGAGGGTGACAATCGTTGCCGACAGAAAGGCAACGATCATGCTGATGAAGTACAAACTGTCATGGAGTGTAAACTTGCCATTGTCGATAGCGCTGAAACGCGCGATCGGATTAAGCGCAATCAAGCTATCGATCACCCAGATAGGTGCCTGATGATCAAGTGCATCCAAGACCGAAGAAAGCGCGCTGGCGATAAACAGCAAGCCCAGCGTCACTATAAAAATAACGATGCGCCGGTGCGTCAGTGCGCAGATAAAGCAGCCGACAGATAGGTAACTTCCTGCCAGCAATCCGCTGGCTAGAAATTGTGAAGTGATAACGATATTGTCCGCGGCGCCCAAGTAGTTGGCGACGATCACTACAGGAAACGTCAAGGTCAGGGCAACACCACACACGACCCATGCGGCTAGAAATTTCCCGATCACACGTTCGAACGTAGTAATGGGCAGCGTTTGCATAATATCGCGCAAGCCTGCGTCGCGTTCGTCCGACCAGAGTTGCGTTGATAAGGTGGGGATCAGCAGCAAATAGAGCCAGGGGTGTAACTGGAAAAAGACCTGCAAGTTACCGCTGTTTTGATCCATCCACTGGCTTGTATACAGCCCCATTGTTGTGCACAGCACCAGAAATGCAGCAACACTCAGGTATGTGCTTGGCGTGCAGGCATAGCTGGCGATCTGACGTTTGAATATGACGGGCAGCAGCTTCAAAGTGATACCTCTTGGCTCAGATGGTGAACAACTTCGTTCAGGCGCCCTGGCTCCAGATTCAGTGACGTTATGCTCCAGCCGCGGCTGGCGATGAGTGCGTTAATAGGGGGATAGATGTTGTGCCCCGGCATGGCCAGAACCGTCACCCTGCCAGGCGTGTGCCGGTCTTCTTCGATACCTGCAACGCCGGGTAATACGGCCAGGGCCAGTAGATCCAGAGGCGTTTCTGCGGCCAGGGTTACGGCTCGGAAATGTCGGGAGTTACGCTGCAAATCGGGCAGTGAGGTGTCAGCCATCAGGCGGCCTGCGGCGATAACCAGAGCGCGTTTGCAGATACTGGAAAGCTCATTACAGTGACGGGACGCAATGATGACCGTCATGTCTTCGGTCAAGGACTGGATAAGTGTCCTGAATTTAAGCAGTTGGTCAGTCGCCAGCCCCTCAGTCGGTTCATCCAGTAAGAGCAGGCTGGGGGTATGCAGGATCGCCTGGGCGATAGCGACTTTGCGCTTTAAACCGATGGAGAGTGTATGGATGGGGGCGTTGAGTACGCGTGATAACTCCAGGCGCATGGCGGCCCGATCCACCCGACTGCGTTTTTCGGCTCCGCTGAAGCCTCGAGTGGCAGCAATGAAATTGAGCACGTTTTTGACGGACATCGTGTGATGACTGAGCCCCCCTTGGGGTTGATAGCCGAGGGCTTTGCGAGCTTCAAGTGGATGAGTCTGGGTACTGAACCCCTGGATGTTGATATGCCCGCTGGAGGGCTTTACCAAACCGGATATTAAATTCAGCAGCGTCGTTTTACCTGCTCCGTCCTCCCCTAAAAGGCCTATGCATTCCTGGCGTTGGGCACTAAACGAAAGGTCAGTGATGACTTTCATTTTTCCCTGGTACTTTGTCAGGCTGCTTATCTCGAGCATCTTTTTACCGAATAAGTTTTGCAGAGCGTATGAAAATACGTCCGCCATGAGCGGTTGAGCGGCGAAAGGTTACGTTCAATCATTTGAATTGGGAACGTGGGGACATGTTTATCAGATAGTTCCTACGTCAAAATGGATAACTTGCTGAAACAATTGCGTTGTTTCGAGGCTACTAATGGGCGGATGTTTATCGGCTCTTTATGTGAGTCTTATTTTTTTGATATGAGGCCTGATTATCATGATGCTTCTACGTACTCTCGTGCTTGAACGCAGTGGTGAGGACGCGCCGGTCAACGGTGCATTGCTCTGTGGGTTTGCTGTCGCGCAAACCGACTCCAACTTTCTGGTCTATAGCCTGGATGAAGAGACCGAGCCCGGTAACTCCAGGGTCTATATCGCCGCGTTACGTAAGAAGCTCGACCGGTATTTTCTGGGTGGTGTTGAGTCCAAGGAGGACTTGCAAGTGGCCATGCAGGTCTTTAAGCAAATTTTGATGGCGGCCGCAGCCTCCGGCACTAAGACAGGGGCTGTTATCGAGACCGCGATTCCCTTTCATTTCATTGATTTGAAAGGCTGCAAGTTGCCGCCTGCCAGGCCTGAAGATCACCATTCAATGATCATCAAGAAGGCCTTGGTGATGAAGGTGATCACCTTGGGCATGTCTGCGCCCTCGTTACCTGCGATAGAAAGTGCTTCGTTGATCGTGCCGTCCATTCGCTTTTCGTCGCAAATGATCTCGCCGCCCAAGAACCCGCCTGCTCCAAAACCCATCGAGCAGCCGGTACATGAGCCTGTTGTTGCAGAACAGCTGGCCTCCTCCATTGTTAGTGCGCACGTAGTGGAGCCCCCTGAGCTCAGTGCGTCGCCTGCTCAATTTGAGCTAAGGGAACCTGCGCCGACAAAACTGCCGGTTCCGATGGAACACGCATCGATGCTTGAGGTTGACAGCACGCTGACCAGCCTTGCCAAGGTCGCCCAGGAACTGACGCAACAAAAACGCGTGGTCATTGAGCGTGAGGAGGCGCTTGAGCAGTGGCACGCTCGACTGCAGCAGGCGCAGGGCGACCTCGACGAAAAGAGCCGTGAGTTGGAGCAGCGCGATTCGCACTTGCAGAACCAACGAATAGAGTTTGACCAAGAGGCCGAAAGGCTGACGCAGGCGATGTCGCACTTGGTGGCTATGCGGCAGCGCCTGCAGGGCGTGCTCCTTGAGTTGGATCAAACCTTGGGTGGCTAGGCGTGAATCCATGTGTGCTCTGGCCTGGCTACTTTCCAGGGTTCATTTATCATCAACCCCTGCCAGTCGACGCCAGAGCATGAGGCCATGGCGTATCGGCACCATTGGACACTGCCTGGGGATGCAAGCGTTTGAGTACCAAGCTGATTACCAAAGAAGGTCATGAAGCGCTGAAAAAAGAGTTGGATTATTTGTGGCGCGAAAAACGCCCGGACACCACCCGCAAGGTGACCTGGGCTGCTTCCCTGGGGGATCGCAGCGAGAACGCGGACTACCAGTACAACAAGAAGCTGCTGCGTGAGATAGATCGGCGCGTGCGCTATTTGCGCAAGCGGCTTGAAGACATGCGGGTGGTGGAGTACATGCCCGAGCAGGAGGGCAAGGTGTTCTTCGGTGCCTGGGTCGATATCGAAAATGAGCAGGGCGAGACCAAGCGTTTTCGTATTGTCGGCTATGACGAGATTTATGAGCGCATGGACTACATTTCCATCGACTCACCGATGGCCCGCGCGTTGCTGCGTAAGGAAGTTGACGATGAGGCTATCGTGCAGACCCCGAGCGGCGACGTATGCTGGTGGATTACCGCTATCGAGTATGTGAAGTAGACGATGGCCGGCACGCTGGGGCGCGTGCTGGCCATCGGTCGTTTCAGCCTTCGCGCAGCACCGTCAACGGGCTGGCATTCAACGCGCGGCGCGTACCAAATACCCCAGCACCCCCGATCAGCACGGCACCGATCACCGGTAGCAGTAACAGCCACGGGTGAGGGTGCCAGGCCAGGTCAAACGCATAGCGGTACAACACCCATGTGACCAGCTCCGTGCCCAGTGCCGCGAGCAGGCCGCTGACCGCGCCCAGCAAGCCAAACTCGATGCGCCGTGCCTTGACCAGCAACTTGCGCTCTGCACCCAGGGCACGCAACAGCGCCCCTTGGCGAATGCGCTCATCCAGGGTGGCCTGTAAGCCCGAAAACAGCACCGCCATGCCTGCCGCCAGCACGAACAACAGCACGTATTCCACCGCCAGGGTTACTTGGGCGAGGATGCTGCGTAGCTGCTCCAGCAAGGCTTCGACCTGCAGGATGGTGACGGCTGGAAACGCCCGGGACAGGTCGACGATCTGCTGGTCATGCCCTGGCGCCAGGTAGAAGCTGGTCAGGTAGGTCGCGGGCAGGTCTTTCAAGGTGCCCGGTTGGAAGATCATGAAGAAGTTGGGTTGGAAGTTATCCCAGTTGATAGTACGCAAGCTGGTGACGCGCGCTTCGCGATTTTCCCCGCCGATGGTGAACACCAGATGATCGTCGAGCTTGAGCTTCAGGCTTTGCGCGACCTTGGCTTCCACTGACACCCCGGGGATTTCATCACTCGGTTGCTGCGTCCACCAGGAACCTGCGGTCAGCACGTTGCCCGGCGGCAAATCCGCCGCCCAGGTCAGGCTCAAGTCGCGCTGTACGGCGCGGTCGCCGCTGGAGTCTTTGCTGACGATCTGCTGCACCGGCTCGCCATTGATGCTGATCAACCGGCCCGGCACCACCGGGTACAGCGGCGCCGCTTGGGCCTGCACGTCCAGCAGGCGGGCACCAAAGGCATCCTTGTCGGCCGGCAGGATGTTCAGGGCGAAATAATTGGGTGCATCCTTGGGCAGTTGGTTTTGCCAAGTGTCCAGTAGCTCACCACGTAGCAGGGCGATCAAACCCATGGACAACAGGATCAAGCCAAACGCCAGTGACTGCCCAGCCGCCGCCAACGGGTGGCGCAGTAATTGGCCCAGGCCCAGGCGCCAGGGCAGGGAGGCGCGCGCCAACATGCGCCGCAGGCTTTGCAGCAGCAACAGCAGCAAGCCGCCGAGGATCAACGCAGCGACTACACCGCCGCCCAGCAAGGCGAAAGTCAGCACCAGGTCGAGGCTCAGGCGCCACATGATCAGGCCAAGTGCGAACAGCGCAGCGCCATACACCATCCAGGTGCTGGAAGGGATAGGCAGCAGGTCACGTCGCAATACCCGCAGCGGTGGCACACGGCCAAGCGCTGCCAAGGGCGGCAGGGCGAAGCCCGCGAGGGCTACCAACCCGGTGCCGATGCCTGCAACCGCCGGCAGCAGCCCACCAGCAGGCACGTCCGCGGGCAGCAGATCGTGCAGGAAATAGAACAGGCCAAACTGCGCCACCCAGCCCAGCAGGGCACCGGCCAGGCTCGCTGCCAGGCCCAGCACGCTCAGTTGCAGGCTGAACAGCAGCATTGCTTCGCGTCGTGACAAACCGAGGCAGCGCAGCAGCGCACTGGCGTCGAACCGGCGGCTGGCAAAGCGGTTGGCCGATAACGCCACGGCCACGCCAGCCAGCAGCACTGCCACCAGGCTGGCCATGTTCAGGTAGCGCTCGGCCTTGCCCAGGGCGCCGCCGATCTGCTGGTTGCCGTCGCGCGAATCCTGCAAGCGTTGATTGGCGGCGAGGCCTGGCTTGACCAGGTCACGATAGGTTTGCAGCGCCGTACTGCCTTGGGGCGCGCGCCACAGTTCGCGGTAACTCACACGGCTGCCGGGTTGCACCACGCCGGTAGCGTCCAGGTCTGCCAAGTTGATCATCACCCGTGGCGTGAGACTGTAGAAGTTGCCGGCGCGATCGGGCTCGTAAGTCAGTAGGCGGGTCAGGCGCAGGGGCTTCATGCCCACATCGATACTGTCGCCGACTTTCAGGTCCAGCGCCGTCAGTAGCCGTGCTTCCACCCAGGCTTCACCGGGCTTGGGGCCGCCGCCTGGGGTTTCAGCACCAAAGGGCTCGGTCGCACTTTTCAACTCGCCACGCAGCGGGTACTGCTCGTTGACCGCCTTGATGCTGGAGAGCTGAATGCCGTTATCCGTGGCGATAACGCTGGAGAACTCGACGATGCGTGCGTGATCCAGGCCTAACTCAATGCCGGATTTGATTTGCTCGGGGCGGGCCGGCGAGCTGCCTTCGAGCACCAGGTCGGCCCCGAGGAACTCGGTGGCACGCAACAGCATGGCGCCATTGAGGCGCGCGCCGAAGTAGCCGATGGCAGTACTGGCGGCCACGGCCACCACCAAGGCGAAGAACAGCACGCGCAGTTCGCCGGCGCGGGCATCGCGCAGCAATTGACGCATGGCAAGGCTGAACAGGCGCAACAGCGGCAAACGTGCCATCAAGGCTCCAGGGGCGCGACCATCAGGCCGGCTTCAAGGCGGATCAGGCGTCGGCAACGGTGGGCCAGGCGCTCGTCATGGGTGACCAGCACCAGGGTCGTGCCGCTCTCTTTATTGAGTTCGAACAGCAGGTCGCTGATGCGCTCGCCGGTGTGGCTGTCGAGGTTGCCAGTGGGTTCATCGGCAAACAGCACGTCCGGCTCGGCGGCGAAGGCTCGGGCGATGGCGACCCGTTGCTGCTCGCCACCGGACAATTGTCGGGGCGAATGGGTCAGCCGTTGGCCCAGGCCGACGCGCTCCAGCAGGTGCTTGGCGCGCGCGCGGGCGTCTTTACGGCCGTCCAGCTCCAGCGGCAGCATGACGTTTTCCAGGGCGTTGAGGCTGTCGAGCAACTGGAAGGATTGGAAGACGAACCCCACGTGCTCGGCGCGGATGCGCGCGCGCTGGTCTTCGTCGAGGGTGCTCAAGGCTTGCCCGGCGAGCGTGACTTCACCGCTGCTGGGCAGGTCGAGGCCCGCCAGCAGGCCGAGGAGGGTGGATTTGCCGGAACCGGAGCTGCCGACGATAGCCAGGCTATCGCCCTTGTTCAGTTCCAGGCTCAGTTCGTGCAGGATAGTCAGTTCACCTTCCGCGCTGGGAACCACTTTGCTAAGGTTCCGCGCGGTGAGAATGCTTGCGCCCATGGAGAATCCGATGCGAATGTGGTTTTTGAGTGCTGGCCTGGCCTTGATGTGCATGGCCCAGAACGCAGCGGCGGGTACAGTCCTGATCGTTGGCGATAGTATCAGTGCCGGTTTCGGCCTGGATACCAGCAAAGGGTGGGTGGCGCTGCTGGAGCAACGGCTCAAGCAGGAAGGGTTTGACGATAAAGTGGTCAACGCTTCCATCAGTGGCGATACCAGCGCTGGAGGCCTCGCGCGGCTGCCGGCGGCGCTTGCAGAGCATAAGCCGGACCTGGTGATCCTTGAGCTGGGTGGCAACGATGGCCTGCGCGGGCAGCCGCCAGCGCAATTGAAACAAAATCTTGCGTCGATGATCGATCAGTCCAAGGCGGGTGGCGCCAAGGTGCTGTTGTTGGGCATGCAATTGCCGCCCAATTACGGGCCGAAATACACCACGGCGTTTGCCGAGGTGTATGGCGCCCTGGCCAAGGAAAAAAGCATCCCACTGGTGCCGTTTTTCCTTGAGGGCGTAGGCGGCCATCCCGAACTGATGCAGGCCGATCAGTTGCATCCGGCGGTCGGCGCCCAGGGCAAGTTGCTGGAAAATGTCTGGCCGACGCTAAAACCACTGCTATGACGCTTTTCTACCGGCAGGCTTTCGGCTAAGGTGGCGCCCCCCCGATCTGGAGCCCCCGATGTCGCGCCCTGCCTGGTCCCTGTTCAACTACCAACTGATCGAGCCTGACGAGCAGTTGGATCTGTTCGCCTGCCAGGAAGTCCGGGTGCATCTGGTCGCGCGTCAACTGGAGTTGGGCGGCTCGATCGACCGTACGCTGTGCGGCACTTTATTGCCGGCACAACCTCGCTGGTCGTCGGTGGATCGCTCGATCTTCCAGGACCAGCGGCTGTGCCCGCTGTGCCGGGCTATTCTTGAATCGCAAAAGCGCGGCACGCCGCTGATCTGGCCGGAACTGCGCTTCGAATAATGGAAGCAGCTGCAGGCTTCTGGCTATAAGCTGTAAGCTAGTGACTGAAAGCTTGCAACTTGCAGCTCGCTTTTAACCTACCCGTCGTTCTGCGAAGGATTTACCGGATGTTTTCGCGCCTCTCCGTCGTTACTTGCTGCCTGTCTCTCGCTGCCCTGTGTGCAGCCGGTTCGGCTTCAGCCTTGCAGTTGCCCCTGCCGCCGCCGGGTGAAGACATCGTCGGTCAGGTCCAGGTGATCAAGGCCAAGTATGAAGATACCTTTGCAGACCTGGGCACTACCTATGACCTGGGCTATTCGGAAATGGTCGCGGCCAACCCGGGTGTTGATGCCTGGCTGCCCGGTGCAGGCACCGAGATTGTGCTGCCCACGCGGTTTATCCTGCCGCCTGGCCCTCGCGAAGGCATCGTGATCAACCTGGCGGAATACCGGCTCTACTACTATCCCAAGGGTCAGAACGTGGTGTACACGTTCCCGTTGGGCATTGGCCGAGAAGGCTGGGGTTCGCCGATTGCCCACACCAGCATTATCGCGAAGACGCCAAACCCCACCTGGACGCCGCCTGCGTCAATCAAGGCCGAGCACGCCGCCAATGGTGACCCGCTGCCTAACGTGGTGCCGGCCGGGCCGGACAACCCGCTGGGGCCGTTCAAGTTCACCTTGGGCACGCCGGGCTACTTGATCCACGGTTCCAACATGAAATTTGGTATCGGTACGCGTACAAGCCACGGCTGCTTCCGCATGTTTAACAACAATGTGCTGGAAATGGCCGGCATGGTGCCGGTCGGTACGTCGGTGCGCATCATCAACGATGCCTACAAGTTCGGCAGCAGTGGCGGCAAGGTCTACCTCGAAGCGCATACGCCGCTGAACGATGATGGCACGCCTTCTGTGGTCGACAAGCACACCGCGGTCATCAATGCCTTGCTCAAGCGCGAAGACCTGGCCAACAGCCTGCGGGTCAACTGGGATCAGGTGCGTGACGTGGTGGCGGCCGAAGATGGTCTGCCCACGGAGATTGGTGTGCCCGGTGCCAACACGCCAGTGGTGTCCAGCACGCCGGTCGACCTGCAGCAGTAAGCCTGCAGGGTCTATAACCCGTCCCGGACTTGCGCCGGGGCGGGTTTTTTATTGCCTGCGATTCGACGGCGCTGCGTTCAACCTGCAGGCCGTGTCATCGTTCACGACTTTCGCGGGCAAGCCCGCTCCTACAGGGGAAAGGGCAAAATCCAGGCAATAAAAAAGCCGACCCAAGAATGGGTCGGCTTGATAACAACCCCGAGGGATTATTACTTGCGGCTTGCTTTTTCAAGCATGCGCAGAGCGCGCTCGTTAGCTTCGTCAGCAGTCTGTTGTGCTTTTTGAGCAGCAGCCAGAGCTTCATCAGCTTTACGGTAGGCTTCGTCTGCACGAGCCTGGGAGCGAGCTGCTGCGTCTTCAGTTGCAGTCAGACGAGCTTCGGTTTCTTTGGAGACGCTGCTGCAACCGGTAGCCAGAACTGCGGCCAGAGCCAGAGCAGAGAATTTCAGAACGTTGTTCATCGTGTTCCCCTTCAAGGACTTTCTATTAAATGGCTACTTTCTCAGAGTGAGCTGATAGCCGGCGTACATACTACTCATTACTTGTAGTAAGTAAACTGACGTAGCGCAAGAAGCAAAAAAAATTCTTGTGCCGATTCTATTTTGGCTAATCTTTTGGCGGTTTGTATAAAAACCATCCAGATTTTTTCATTCTGACGGGAGCTGGGTCCAAGCTGAAAGGTCCGGCCCGCATGTGTCAGTGCGGCTAAACAGGTAAAGATTTATATATCCACGTTGACACTTATTTTCAGTTGGCCTTTACCGCCCCCGGCATCTTTTGCGCATGTAGAGGTGACTTTAAGAGCGCCAGTTCGTCTCAAGCTTCAACTGCCGGCAATGTTCAGGCTATCGATCTCTGATTGATCGGAGCCCTTTCTGTAACCGCCAGCGGTAGGGGATGACGAGTGCGCCTTGAGCAATTTCAGGATTGGTGCCTACTATTCCCTACGTGCTGGTTGTGAGCGCTTAGGTTTTCTCGTTGTCGAAACCGGCACGGGGTGGCGTAGATGTTCCTTCGCCGGAAAAACATCGGTAAGGTAGGGGTCGAAATCCAAGACCCGCGAGGAGTAGTGATGAGCGAGGCGTTGTCCATCCACCATGACCAGGCTGGTCATCAGTTCGAGACCAATGTGGACGGTCATCGTGCCTATCTGACCTATATGGACCTCGGGAAGCAAACCCTGGATATCTATCGCACCTTCGTGCCCAACGCTCTGCGGGGCCGTGGTATTGCGGCGGCATTAACCGAGGAAGCGTTGAAGTTCGCCGAAGAGGCTGGCTACACGGTCATCCCGTCCTGCTCCTATGTCGAACGCTACATGGAGCGCCATCAGCGCCATGCCGCGAAGCTCTGAATATTGAGTAAGGCGGGACGCGGAGCGTCCCAGGCTGCATACCCACGCAGAGCGGGGGAGCGATCAACCGCAGTATGAAAAACGCCGGGCTAAGCCCGGCGTTTTTGTGTGCGCTCGATTCAAATGCAGGAGCAGTGATTCAAGTGCGTTTGCGTTTGGGCAATACGTCCTTGAGCTTGGCGTGCATGCTGCGCAGGGTGGTCTCGGTGGCGCACCAGTCGATGCAGGCATCGGTGATCGACACGCCGTACTGCAAGTCGGCCAGGTCTTTTGGAATCGCCTGGCAGCCCCAGTTCAGATGGCTCTCGACCATCAAGCCGATAATCGACTGGTTGCCTTCGAGGATCTGGTTGGCGACGTTTTCCATCACCAGCGGCTGCAGGGCCGGGTCCTTGTTGGAGTTGGCGTGGCTGCAGTCGACCATGATGTTCGGCTTGATCTTGGCCTTGCTCAATGCCTGCTCGCAGAGCGCAACGCTGACCGAATCATAGTTGGGCTTGCCGTTGCCGCCGCGCAATACCACGTGGCCATAGGCGTTGCCTTTGGTGGTGACGATGGACACGCCACCTTCCTGGTTGATACCCAGGAAACGGTGCGGGCTGGACACTGATTGCAGCGCGTTGATCGCAACCGTCAGGCCGCCGTCGGTGCCGTTCTTGAAGCCCACGGCCGAGGACAGGCCGGACGCCATTTCGCGGTGGGTCTGGGATTCGGTGGTGCGCGCGCCGATGGCCGACCAGCTGATCAGGTCCTGCAGGTACTGCGGCGAGATCGGGTCGAGTGCTTCGGTGGCGGTGGGCAAGCCCATTTCGGCCAGGTCCAGCAGCAACTGACGACCGATGTGCAAGCCGTCCTGGATCTTGAACGAGTCGTCCAGGTACGGGTCGTTGATCAAACCTTTCCAGCCGACGGTGGTACGCGGCTTCTCGAAATAGACGCGCATCACCAGGTACAAGGTGTCGGACACTTCAGCCGCCAGCACTTTGAGGCGCTCAGCGTATTCGTGGGCGGCCTTGAGGTCGTGGATCGAGCAAGGCCCGATCACTACAAAGAGGCGGTGGTCAGTGCCGTCGAGAATGTCACGGATGACTTCGCGGCCCTTGGTCACGGTCTGCAGGGCAGCGTCACTCAGGGGGATTTCGCGCTTGAGCTGATCGGGTGTGATCAGCGTCTCGTTGGATTCGACGTTTAGGTCATTGATCGGTAAATCAGCCATCGTGTTACTCGTCAGGGTCACGGGTGCCGGCCGCCAGCCATCCCCGTGCGGCGGAGCACAGCATGATTTGAATGCAGGGGCAGGGGGAGGAACCTTAGCGCGTAACACGGGCCCGCGACAATGGGCAAAGCCGGGTTTAATCCAGCGCTGGCGCCACAACCGCCGCATGGGAGAACTCACCCGCATGGCGCGAGACCCACTCGCGGGCCATGGCTTCGAGTTCTGCAGGCGACGGCTCGGCGTGTTCGTGCAGGCGGCAGTAGCGTTCGATCTGGCACACTTGTTCACCCATTCGCGCACCGAACAAGGCGTGCTCATCGGTAAAAGAGATACCGACGCGATAGCCCTTTTCGACCTTGCGGCACCAGGCTACATAGCCCGGATAACGGGCGCTGGGGCCCAGGGAAGGGATACGCAGATCAACCGCCGTACCCTGGCGCCAGGCACGCGGGCAATTGCAGGCGACGCCGCCCAGGCCGATAGTGTGCAGGCGTTGGCGGGCAATGGCAGGAGCGGGACGTTGGATTAACTCGACAGCGACATCATCAGGGTGAGGTAAAAAACGACCCATGTACACGGACTCCGAGCACCGTCCAATTGACGGCAGCAGCAGTATAGTGAAGGAACTGGAATTGACCGACCTGGATATTGACCAGCAGTTGCTGGGATTGCCAGGTATTTCTCTTGTAGTGTTTACCAGTGTCGGCTGTTCCAGTTGCCGCTGGGCACGTCAGCAGTTGCCGGGTTGGCGCTTGCCGCTGGACCGCGTGTGCTGGGTCGATGCCGGGCACAACGGCGGTGCGGTCGAGCGCTACCAGATCTTTCATTTGCCCGCATTGTTCCTCGTGTGCGAGGGTCAATTTCTTGGGCAATTACAGACACGTCTTACCCATACCGACCTTACCGAAGCGATTAATCAAGCCCTTACCCGTACTCCAGAGGAACTGCCATGACAGCACAGTCGCCCCGCATCGGCATTATTGGCACCGGCGCCATCGGTGGTTTTTACGGCGTGATGCTGGCGCGTGCCGGGTTCGATGTGCACTTTCTGTTGCGCAGCGAATACGCGGCAGTCAGCGAGCACGGCCTGCACCTCAACAGCACGCTGCATGGCAAGTTGCACCTGCACCCGGTGCAAGCCTATGCCCGCGCTGCGGACATGCCAGCGTGCGATTGGCTGCTGGTAGGCACCAAATCCACCGGCAATGTGGACCTCGCGCCCACCATCGCCCAGGTTGCCGCGCCGGATGCCAAGGTGGTGCTGCTGCAAAACGGCCTCGATGTCGAAGACAGCCTGCGCGAACACCTGCCGCCGTCGCTGCACCTGCTGGGCGGCCTGTGCTATATCGGCGTGCACCGCTCCGGGCCGGGCGTCGTCGAGCACCAGGCCTTGGGCCGGGTGAATCTGGGCTATCACAGTGGCACGGCGGCCAACGATGAGACGCGTCAGAAGGCGATTGTCGAAGAGGGCGCCGCGCTGTTTCACAAGGCTGGTATCGAGTCCCAAGCCATGGCCAATGTGCACCAGGCGCGCTGGCACAAGTTGGTGTGGAATGTGCCGTACAACGGCCTCTCCGTGCTGCTGGGCACCGGCACCACCGCGATGATGGCCGATGAATCCAGCCGCGAGCTGATCCAGGCATTAATGGCCGAAGTGGTCAAAGGTGCGCGTGCCTGCGGGCATGAAATACCCGCCAGTTACGCCGAGCAGATGTTCGCCATGACCGAAACCATGGACGACTACCTGCCCAGCATGTACCACGACCATGTGCACAAACGCCCCTTGGAACTGGCGGCGATCTACGCCCGGCCATTGGCCGCTGCGAAAGCGGCGGGGTGCGAATTGCCACGTATGCAGGCGCTGTATCAGGCCTTGAGTTTTATTGATCGGCACAACCGTTGATTCGGGGGAAACACCATGGCAAAGGGATTGGGCGACAAGCTGGTACTGGCGATTTCGTCGCGGGCACTGTTCGACTTGAGCGAGAGCCACAAGATATACCTGGCCGAAGGTGTGGAGACTTACCGCCAATACCAGATCGAACATGAGGAGGAAATTCTCGAGCCCGGCGATGCCTTCCCGCTGGTCAAGAAACTCCTGAGCCTCAACGCCAGCCTGGGCCGCGCCCGGGTCGAGGTGGTGCTGGTGTCGCGCAACAGTGCCGACACCGGCTTGCGCGTGTTCAACTCGATCCAGCATTACGGCCTGGACATTTCCCGCGCCGCGTTTGTCGGCGGGCGCAGCCCTTATCCTTATCTGGCCGCCTTTGGTTGCCACCTGTTTTTGTCGACCCATGCCGAAGATGTGCGCAGTGCGTTGGATGCCGGGTTTGCGGCGGCGACCATTCTCTCGGGCGGCCCGCGTCGGGCCTCGAGTGAAGAACTGCGGATTGCCTTCGACGGCGACGCAGTGCTGTTTTCCGATGAGTCTGAGCGTGTCTATCAGGCGGGCGGCCTGGCGGCGTTCCAGGCCAGCGAGCGCGAGTCGGCGCGCGAGCCTTTGCACGGTGGTCCGTTCAAGGGGTTCCTGGCGGCCCTCAACCTGTTGCAGCGTGAGTTTGCCGACGAGGCGTGCCCGATCCGCACCGCGCTGGTCACCGCGCGCTCGGCACCGTCCCATGAGCGGGTGATTCGCACGTTGCGCGAATGGGACATCCGCCTCGACGAATCGCTGTTCCTCGGCGGCCTGGAGAAGGCCGCGTTTCTGGAGGCGTTCGCCGCCGATGTGTTTTTCGATGACCAGGCCGGTCATTGCGAGAAAGCCAGGGAAGTGGTGGCCACCGGGCATGTGCCCCATGGCATCAGTAATGAGTTGAAAATCCACACTGAGAGCTAAGCCGAACTCCCGTAGGCGCTGCTAAGCTCATTCAATCCCCGCCATCCTGGCCCTCCAGGAGGTTCTATGATTCGTTCGATGCTGTACGCCACGGATCTTGGTCTGTATGCGCCCTATGTCATGCAACATGCGCTGGCACTGGCCCGAACGTTCAAGGCGGATTTGTATGTGATTCATGTGGTCGAGCCGATTGGGCTGTTCGCCGAATCGGTGTTGCAGAGCTACCTTGATGAGAAGGCCTTGAGTGAATGGCAGAGCCAGGGGCTGACCACGGTGATGGCGACGATCGAGCAGCGGGTGCTGGACAGTTTTCGCGAGGAGTTGGGGGAAGGGGAGCAAGACCTGGAATTGATTCGCTCGGTGCGGGTGATCCAGGGGGACCCGAGCGAAGTGATTCTCGACCAACTGCGCAAACTTTCCGTCGACCTGTTGATCGTAGGTAGTCATAGCCACGCAACCGCAGCGGCCACACCGCTTGGACGCACCGCTGCACGGGTGTTGCAGCTGTCTACGGTGCCGGTTTACCTGGTGCCGTCGTTACAGCGTCGACGCAGTGATGACATCTGAGCGGTAAAAACGATAAAAAAGTTCTAGATTTATCCGTCTAACCTTTAATATAGTTATATACCGTCGCTGATACCCGTGGCGTCTATCTGCTTTGAGGGATACATATGAAGCTTCAACAACTGCGCTACATCTGGGAAGTGGCGCACCACGACCTCAACGTTTCCGCTACCGCTCAAAGCCTTTACACCTCGCAACCCGGTATCAGCAAGCAGATTCGCCTGCTCGAAGACGAGCTGGGCGTCGAAGTGTTCGCACGCAGCGGCAAGCACCTGACCCGCGTCACCCCGGCTGGCGAGCGCATCATCACCACCGCCGGCGAGATCCTGCGTAAAGTCGAAAGCATCAAGCAGATCGCCCAGGAATTCTCCAACGAGAAGAAAGGCACCCTGTCGATCGCCACCACCCACACCCAAGCGCGTTATGCGCTGCCGCCGGTGATCCGCGATTTCATCAAGCAGTACCCGGACGTCGCCCTGCACATGCACCAGGGTTCGCCGATGCAGATCGCCGAGATGGCCGCTGACGGCACCGTCGATTTCGCCATCGCCACCGAAGCCCTCGAGCTGTTCGGCGACCTGGTGATGATGCCGTGCTACCGCTGGAACCGTTGCGTCGTGGTGCCACAAGGTCACCCGTTGGCCAAGCTGCCGAAACTGACCCTGGAAGCCCTGGCGGAATACCCGATCGTGACTTACGTGTTTGGGTTTACCGGCCGTTCCAAGCTCGACGAAGCCTTCAGCCATCGCGGCCTCACACCGAAAGTGGTGTTCACCGCTGCCGACGCCGACGTGATCAAGACTTACGTTCGCCTGGGCCTGGGCGTGGGCATCGTCGCCAAGATGGCGGTCGACACCACCCTCGACAAGGACCTGGTCGTGCTCGACGCCAGTGAACTGTTCGAGTCCAGCGTGACCAAGATCGGCTTCCGCCGTGGCACGTTCCTGCGTGGCTTCATGTGCGACTTCATCGAGAAGTTCGCGCCGCACCTGACCCGCGAAGTCATGGCCAAGGCGATCCAGTGCCACAACAAGCAGGAACTGGAAGAGTTATTCGACGGCGTAGAACTGCCGGTTCACTGAGTGGTTTATCTGGCCTCGGTAACCGTAAAGTGTTGCCGAGCGCCCGCCACCAGAATCTCCACCTCATCCCCTTCGAACTTGCCCAACAGGCTTTTGCCCAGGGGCGAGCGCGGGGTGATGACGGTCACCGGTTGCCCAACCACATCGACCTTCAAGCCTGCCGCGTCCGGCGCCAGAAACAGCCATTGCTGGCGACCGTTTTCGTCTGCCAGGCCCAGCAGCGCGCCGACTTCTATCCCGCGTTGCTCATCGTAAGCCCGTAGCTGCAGGTTCTGGCACAGCGCCAGCGACTGCTTGATTTCCTCGACCCGTTTGGCTTGCCCGGCCGCCAAGTAGGACGCCTCCAGCCCGAGCGTGTCGTACTTGTTTTCGGCGATGTTTTCTTCGCGGGTCGCGGTCTCGTAGGCGGTCTGCGCGGCACGTTGAGCGATGTCGAGATCGACAGTGAGTTTTTCCAGGATCAGCTGGAGGACAGCGTGCTTATTCATGGGCATCAATCGCAGAATTGCAGGACATTCGCCTTGCTCTTTTCATTGGGCGCGTTCTGGTCCTGTTGCAGCCAGAACTGGCATTTGGGGTTGGCCAGGTTGCGCGCGTTGTTGCGCGCCTGGTCCAGGGTTTGCTGCTGTTCCTGCTTACGCAGGTTTTCCTGGTACTGCTCGAACATGCGGTTCGGCGGCTCAGGCGCCACAACGGTGGCGGGCTTGCCCAATTGCTGAACGGCCTGAGCCACCGGCGCCAGGCTTTGCGGAAACACATAGCGCGACGCCAGCCAGGTGGTCAGCACAATGGCGATAAACCCCAGCCAAAGGCCGAACGCCACTGCAATACTGAGCTTGAACAGCGACAACGAACGATCAGACATGATGGCCTCCTGGCGGCATTTACGGCGTGGTGGCGATTGTCGCACAGCCACTGTGCAGAATAATCGCGATCAAGCCTTCTGCATCGGCGCATTTATGCGGACAATCGAGCCTTTGAGCGTTGGAGCCCGGAATGAAAGCCCGCTGGGATATTTTTTGCAGCGTCGTCGACAACTACGGCGACATTGGCGTGACCTGGCGCCTGGCCCGGCAACTGGTGGTGGAGCACGCGTGTGAAGTGCGCTTGTGGGTCGATGACCTGCGGGCCTTCGAGCGCATGTGCCCCGAGGTTGATGTGCAGCGCGACCAGCAGTGGCAGGAGGGCGTGGAAGTGCGTCACTGGCCGGCGCAGTGGCGCGATACACCCTCTGCTGACGTGGTTATCGCCGCGTTTGCCTGCCAATTGCCGCCCGAATACATGGAAGCCATGGCCGCGTGCGAACGCACGCCGTTGTGGATGAACCTGGATTATCTGAGCGCCGAAGACTGGGTAGTGGGTTGCCATCGCCTGCCGTCGGTGAAGTTCAAGGGCGTGCAGAAGTACTTCTTCTTTCCTGGCTTTCGCCCGGGTACAGGTGGGCTTTTACGCGAACGCGGGTTGTTGGCGCAGCGTCAGGCCTTTCAGCAGGATCGCGCTGCGCAGCAACAATTCCTGCAAGCGCTGGGCGTGTTTCCGGCGGCGGGTGCGCGTTTGATGTCGTTGTTCGCCTACGAAAATGCCGGGCTCGCCAGTTGGCTGGACGTGCTGGCGACGGACGGGCGTGCCACTCATCTGTTGGTGCCGGAAGGGCGCATCCTTGGCGATGTGCAGCGCTGGCTCGGTGTAGAAGGGCTGGCGGCGGGAGCGGTGCATCAGCGCGACGCCTTGACCGTGCAGGTGCTGCCGTTCGTGCGCCAGGAGCAATATGACCGCCTGCTGTGGTGCTGCGACTTCAACGCCGTGCGCGGCGAAGACTCGTTCGTGCGCGCCCAATGGGCCGGGCGGCCGTTGCTGTGGCACATCTATCGCCAGGACGAAGACATCCACCTGGATAAGCTCGATGCCTTCCTGCAGCTGTACACGGCGGCCTTGTCGCCCGCCGCCAAGGCCGCCGTGGTTGCTCTTTGGCAAGCCTGGAACGTTGGTGGCGATATGGCACAACCGTGGAAAATGCTGCTGGAGCACTGGCCGCAGGTGTGTCAGAACGCCCAGACGTGGTGTCTGGAACAAGGCTTGCAGGCCGATCTTGCGACGGCGCTGGTACAGTTTTATGAAAGTTGGATATGATACGCCACCTTGATTTTTGTAAATCCCATCCAAATTTCGGATATATGCAATGAAAACTGGTAAAGAACTGAAACCCGGTACAGTGATCCGTCTCGAAAACGACCCTTGGCTGGTTCAGAAAGCTGAGTTCACCAAGTCTGGTCGTAACAGCGCAATCATGAAGACCAAGCTGAAGAACCTGCTGACCGGTTACAAGACCGAGATCGTCTACAGCGCCGATGACAAACTGGACGACGTGATCCTCGACCGCAAAGAAGCGACCCTGTCCTTCATCAGCGGCGACACCTACACGTTCATGGACACCACCGACTACACCATGTACGAGCTGAACGCTGAAGATATCGAAGCCGTTCTGCCGTTCGTTGAAGAAGGTATGGAAGACGTCTGCGAAGCGATCTTCTTCGAAGACCGCCTGGTTTCCGTAGAGCTGCCGACCACTATCGTGCGTAAGGTTGCCTACACCGAAGGTTCCGCTCGCGGCGACACTTCGGGCAAGGTCATGAAGCCTGCCAAGCTGGCTAACGGTACCGAGCTGCAAGTGGCTGACTTCATCGAAATCGACGACCTGATCGAGATCGACACCCGCGAAGGTGGTTCGTACAAAGGTCGCGCCAAGAAGTAATTCTGGCCCCGCCGATACGAAAAAAAGCCCGACCTAGCGTCGGGCTTTTTTATGGGCGTCTGTTAATCAGACGGTCACGTGCAGGCGTACATCGACGTTGCCACGGGTGGCGTTGGAGTACGGGCAGACTTGGTGAGCGGCGTCGACCAGGCTTTGCGCGTCGTCCTGGGCCAGGCCCGGCAGGCTCACGTGCAGGTCGATATCCAGGCCGAAACCACCGGGGATTTGACCGATGCCGACGTGGGCAGTGATCGAAGCGTCATCCGGGATTTTGCGTTGGGTCTGGCTGGCGACAAACTTCAGCGCGCCGATAAAGCAGGCCGAGTAGCCGGCAGCGAACAGTTGTTCAGGGTTGGTGGCCTGGCCGCCGGCACCGCCGAGTTCTTTGGGGGTGGAGAGTTTGACATCGAGGATATTGTCGCTGGAAACAGCACGACCATCACGGCCGCCGGTGGCGGTGGCTACTGCGGTGTAGAGAGTTTGCATGGTGTCGTCCTCTTGATTTTAGCGCTAAATAGTTGCGCGCTAAGTAGTTGGTGGGGCGAATGTATAGCGCTAATGTTTAGTGCGCAAGGTAAATGCACAAAAATATTCTGCGATGAGTCATCTCCTGACACACCACACCAACAAATGTGGGCGCTGGCTTGCCTGCGATTACGGTGTGTCAGCCGATGTATTCATGACTGATGTACCGCGATCGCAGGCAAGCCAGCTCCCACATTGGGTATTTGGCGTTGGGTCTACGGTGTCAGACGCTAGCCTGCAGATTTCTACGCAAGGCAATCAAATCGCTTTGCAACGTACGCAACTGCTCCAACTGCAGCCCGCTGGCGCCGAGGATGCACTGCGGAACCCCCATGGCTTTTTCCTGCAAGGCACGGCCTGCCTCGGTCAATTCCACCACCACCACGCGTTCATCTTCGCGGCTGCGGGTGCGGCTGAGCAGGCCTTCGGCTTCCAGGCGCTTGAGCAGCGGCGTCAGCGAACCCGGATCGGTCAGCAGGCGGCTGCTGATTTCGCCGACGGTCAAGCCATCCTCTTCCCACAGCACCATCATGGCCAGGTACTGCGGGTAGGTCAGGCCGAGGGCTTGCAGCAGCGGCTTGTAGACCTTGGTCATCAGCAGCGACGTGGAGTGCAGGGCGAAACACAACTGGTTGTCCAGCATCAGGTTTTCGCAGGGGGCGGGATTTTTGCTCATGGCGGTGCCTCGAAAAAGCGTGTCTGGGCTGGAATCTAGCGTTCAAATGTTTAATGCGCCAGATAATTCTGTCCGCAGGGTCAGACCAATCCGCTTTGCAACGCCAGGTCCCACGGCGGTATGGGGCTGAAGCGCGCCTTCAGGTATTCCAGCAAGAGGCGGCTGCGGGCGTTGGCTTGTTGTTCCAGGCGCAGCGCGTAGATACCGCTGGTTTCCGGGCTGGGCAGGCCGTTTTCGCAAAACAGCGGCAGCAGTTCGCCGCGCACCAAGTATTCACTGGCCAGCCAGGTGGGTAAATGCGCGATGCCCAGCCCGGCCAGGGCGCCGGAGAGCAAGGCTTCGGCGTTATTGGCACTCATGCGGATGCGCTGCGGGCGATAGGTGGCACGGCGCCCATCCAATTCGAAGCGCCAGGCGAACATCGGCGCCAGGCCGTCCCAGTCGAGGCCATCGTGTTCGCTCAGTTCTCGCGGATGCGTCGGCGTGCCACGGCTTTTCAGGTAGGCCGGGCTGGCGCAGGCGATGCGCACGATGCTGGCCAAGTGTGTGGCGATCAGCCGGGTGTCGACGATATGCCCGGCGCGCAGCACCAGGTCGACCTTGCCCAGGTGCGCGCCCTGCATGTCGACGAAGCTATCGATCAAATGCAGGTGCACATCCAGCCCCGGGTACACCTTCAGAAAGTCGGCAATCACCGGCGCCAAGTGCCGTCGACCAAACGCCGCCGGCGCGTCCACCCGAATCAAACCTTCTGGCGCATGGCTCAAAGACACCGCCTCGGCCCGGGCCAACTGCAACTCGCTGACAATCCGCCGCGCCCGCTCGGCAAAGGCCAGGCCTGCCGGTGTCGGCACCACCGCATGGGTGCTGCGCTGGAACAAGCGGCTGCCCACCGAGCTTTCCAGGCTGTCGATACGCCGTGCCACCGCCGACGGTGTCAGCGGGTGGCGGCGGGCGGCCGCGGAAAAACTGCCGGTTTCCAACACATCGAGAAACAGGCTCAGTTGGTCGGTCAGGGTGTTCGGGTTCATGGGCGCTTGCTTATGCGAAATTGGCACAGCCATTGTGCGTTGCTGTGCGTTTCCACGCCAGAGCCGACTGCGTAGCATGCATGGCTTGGGCTTTTGGAGTGATGCGCAGTGTTGGATTTAGCGATGTACCTGATATTGGGCGCGGCCCTGGGCACGGTCGGTGGCCTGTTTGGCATTGGTGGCGGGCTGATCGCGATTCCGGTGCTCGGGGTGTTGTTCGGCCTGGACCAGCAGCTCGCGCAAGGCACTGCGCTGGTGATGGTGGTGCCCAATGTGATGCTGGCCCTGTGGCGTTACCACCAGCGCAACCGCATCGAACTGCGCCACGCGTTGCCGCTGGGGGTCATGGGTTTCAGTTTTGCCTGGCTTGGTTCGATCTGGGCGGTCGGCCTGGATGCCGGCGCCATGCGCATTGGTTTTATCGCGTTCTTGCTGACGCTCTCGGCGTACAACTTGGTGCGTATGTTCACCCGCAATGCGCCGCCGACTGCGCAGATGCGCTATTCCTGGCCATGGCTTGGCGTGCTGGGTGCTGCGTCCGGCTCCATGGGCGGTTTGTTTGGCGTGGGCGGCGCGGTGGTTGCCACGCCGGTGTTGACGAGCCTGTTCGGCACCTCCCAAGTGGTCGCCCAAGGCTTGTCGCTGGCGTTGGCGCTGCCCAGCACCAGCGTGACCCTCGTGACCTATGCCTGGCACCACGAGGTGGACTGGATGATCGGCGTGCCTCTTGCGGTCGGTGGGCTGCTGAGTATCAGTTGGGGCGTGAAAGTCGCTCATGCGCTGCCGGAACGGGTATTACGCGGCCTGTTCTGTGGCTTTCTGGTCGTGTGTGCGTTGATGCTGACCTTTAAAGTTTGAAGCCTTCGAGGATGTACTCCGCCAGGCAATCGGTGATGGGGGAGTTCATGGACGGGTTACGCAGCAGCCGCAGGCTCATCGACGGCAACGCTGGAAAGCCCTCGTCGCTGCCGAGTATTCGCAGCTCTTCAGTGACCAGGCTTTCCATGCTGATCATGACTGCGAGGCCAGCGTTGACTACCGCCTGAATCGCCGCCACGTTGGAGCTGTGATAAGCCATGCGATAATCGCGCCCGGCCGCGTCCAGAGCCGTTCGCGCCCAATTCGTGTACAGGCAGTCAGCGCCGGAAATCGCCAGAGGCAAGGCCTCATGCTCGTCCACGCAGAAACACGACGAGGCGACCCACACCATACGATCAGTGCGCAACAGCTCGCCGATTTCACTGCCGGGTTCACGGCTGATAACCGTCAATGCCAAGTCCCGCCGCTGCATCAGCACCGTGGAAGACTCGCAATGCATCTCGATCTGGATCAGCGGGTACGCCTTGGAAAACCGTTTGAGGATGCCCGGCAGATAACGCATCACGTAATCGTCCGGCGTACCGATGCGCACCAACCCGACCATGTGCGGTTCGCGCAGCGTGTTGAACACTTCGCTGTGCAGCTTCAGGATGCGCCGCGCATAACCCAGTAGCACCTGGCCTTCGGGCGTCAGCCGCACCTGGCGGCCATCGCGCTCGAACAGCTTGCGCTGCAACACGTCTTCTTCCAGGCGTTTCATCTGCATGCTCACCGCCGATTGCGTGCGGTTGACCAGCTCGCCGGCGCGGGTAAAACCGCCTTGGTCGGCGATGGCGACGAAGGTGCGCAGTACTTCGGTGTCGATGCTGGGGTAGCCGGACAATTGATCAATCTCCGAGATGTATTGCATAAGAAACATTCGTTGGATTGATCATAAGGCCAGGCACACACTCTCGTCATCCCCACTGGAGGGCGAGAAGATGAAAGGTCAGAAAGGTTATGTGTTGATGGCGAAACGTCCGTTTTCCGGGCTGTTTCAGCGGGTGGCCCGTTGGCAGGCGCTGCATCATGAGCGTCAGACATTGGCGAGCTTGAGTGATGACGCGCTCAAGGACATCGGGCTCAATCGCGGCGATGTCGAGCAGGACCGTCACCTGCATTTCTGGCAAGACCCGCTGCGAAAGTAACCCAGGATGCAGTAGGGTAGTCGGCGAGCCCACACGGAGAAACCTATGCCCGCCGACCTGTCTTTTTCACTCAAGCAAGCTCGACGCATAGCACTGGCGGCCCAGGGTTTTTCCGGGCGCCAGGCGCCGGCACTGGTCAAGGCCGCGCACCTTAATCGTTTGATTGAGCGGTTGGGCGTGCTGCAGATCGATTCGGTCAATGCCGTGGTGCGCTCGCATTACCTGCCGCTGTTTTCTCGCCTGGGCAATTATTCCCCTTTGATGCTTGAGCAAGCCGCCTGGAGCCAGGGGCGACGGCGCTCGTTATTTGAATACTGGGGCCATGAGGCCTCCTTGCTGCCCATGGCGCTGTACCCGTTGATGCGCTGGCGCATGGAGCGGGCCAAGCTGGGGCAGGGGATCTATTCGCAGATGGCGCGTTTTGGGCGCGAGCAGCAGGCCACCATTCAGCGCGTGCTGCAGACCGTCGAGCAGCAGGGCGCGCTGGGTGCGGGCAGTTTATCGACCCGTGAGGAGCGCGCCGGCCCATGGTGGGATTGGAGTGATGAAAAGCACGCGCTGGAATGGCTGTTCGCTGCGGGGCTGGTCACGGTCGCGGGGCGGCGCGGGTTTGAGCGGCTGTATGATTTGCCCGAGCGGGTGATTCCCGCTGACATTCTTCAGCAAGCGCCCCTGAGCGAAGCCTGCGCCCAGCGCGGCTTGCTGTTGCACAGCGCAACCGCGTTGGGCGTGGGTACTGAAAAAGACCTGCGCGATTACTTTCGCCTGGACCCCGCCGACAGCCGCAGCCGCCTGGCGGAACTGGTCGAGGATGGGCAGTTGCTGGCGTGCCAGGTGCAAGGCTGGAAACAACCGGCGTACTGCCTGCCCGAGCCGAAAGTGCCGCGAAAGGTTCCGGCCAGTGCCTTACTGTCGCCCTTCGATTCGTTGATCTGGGAGCGCAGCCGTACTGAGCGGTTGTTCGCGTTCCGTTACCGGCTGGAGATCTACACCCCGCAAGCCAAGCGGGTGTACGGCTACTACGTGCTGCCGTTTTTGCACAACGAGCGAATCGCTGCACGGGTGGACCTGCGTGCCGAACGCGCCAACGGGCGCCTGGCGGTGCACGCGGTGCACGAAGAAGAGCCGGGGCTGGATGAGGAAGGCATGCAGGCGTTGGCCCTGAACCTGCGGCAGATGGCTGATTGGCTGGGGCTGGAACAGGTGCAGCTCAATTGCCAGCGGCCCAGTGCTGCTCGGTTAAGAGTGGCAATGCTACAAACATGAGTTGTAGCGGTTTTTTGTGGCGAGCGGGCTTGTCGTGGCAAGCCCACTCGCCACGGGAACCTCACTCGCCACAAAATCTCAGCGTTTAACCTGTTTCAAGGTCTCGGCAATCAGAAACGCCAGTTCCAGCGACTGATCGGCATTCATCCGTGGGTCGCAGTGGGTGTGGTAGCGGTCCGACAAGCCGTCTTCGGTGATCGGCCGCGCGCCGCCGATGCATTCGGTGACGTTCTGCCCGGTCATCTCGATATGAATCCCGCCGGCATAGCTGCCCTCGGCCTGGTGCACCTGGAAGAACTCCTTCACCTCGCCAAGGATCTGCGCAAAGTCGCGGGTCTTGTAGCCGCTGCTGGCCTTGATGGTGTTGCCATGCATCGGGTCGCTGCTCCACAGCACCTGCTTGCCCTCACGCTGCACGGCGCGGATCAGGTTGGGCAGGTGGTCGCCCACCTTGCCGGCGCCCATGCGTGCGATCAGGTTGAGGCGGCCGGGGTCGTTGTCCGGGTTGAGGATGTCGATCAAGCGGATCAGGTCGTCGGGGTTCATGCTTGGGCCGACCTTGACGCCGATCGGGTTGTTCACCCCGCGCAGGAATTCAACGTGGGCACCGTCCAGCTGACGGGTGCGGTCGCCGATCCAGAGCATGTGCGCGGAGCAGTCGTAGTAATCGTTGGTCAGGCTGTCGCGGCGCACGAAGGCTTGCTCGTAGTTGAGCAGCAGTGCTTCGTGGGCGGTGAAAAAGCTGGTTTCGCGCAGTTGCGGCGAGCTGTCCATGCCGCAGGCGCGCATGAACGCCAGGGTTTCATCGATGCGGTTGGCCAGTTGGCTGTATTTCTCGGCCAGTGCGGAGTTGGCGATGAAGTCCAGGTTCCACTTGTGCACTTGGTGCAGGTCGGCGAAACCGCCTTGGGCAAACGCGCGCAGCAAATTGAGCGTGGCCGTGGACTGGTGATAGGACTGCAGCAGGCGGTCCGGGTCCGGCACGCGGCTTTTCTCGTCGAAACCAATGCCGTTGACGATGTCGCCACGGTAGGCGGGCAGGGTGATGCCGTCGATGGTTTCATCATTGGCCGAGCGCGGCTTGGCAAACTGGCCGGCCATGCGCCCGACTTTCACCACCGGGCAGCCGGCGGCGAAGGTCATCACGATCGCCATCTGCAACAGCACTTTGAAGGTGTCGCGGATTTTCGCGGCGGAGAACTCGGCAAAGCTCTCGGCACAGTCACCGCCTTGCAGCAGGAACGCGCGGCCCTGGGTCACTTCGGCAAATTGACGGCGCAACTCGCGGGCTTCCCCAGCAAACACCAGCGGCGGGTAGCTGGCCAGGTTCTGCTCCACTTGCAGCAAGTGTGCAGCGTCCGGGTACTGGGGTTGTTGCTGGATCGGCAGGGCGCGCCAGCTGTCGGGGCTCCAGGGTTGGCTCATCATGAACTCGATTGGTTGATTGACGGTCGGGCGCCAATGTTATCAGCAATTAGTGCGTGACCTGTTGCCGCTGGTTGGCCGACAATCGCGCCTTTGCCGTACGGTAAACCCTTTAGGAGTAGTGATGACCGAGGAGCGTGTCGAGCGCCTGCTGGCTGAAGTCCATGATGATTTCGGCATGATCCGTGTGCTCGAAGTGGCGGATTACCGCTTTCTCGAGTTTGGCGACGCCATCGAGCAAAGCTGCGTATTTACCGCCGACCCGAGCTGGCTGGAATACGACTACACCCGCGCCATGTTGGTTGGCGCGTTGTGCCATGAGCAACCGGAGAGCGCGCTGTTCCTTGGCCTGGGCGCCGGAACGTTGACCCAGGCGTGCCTCAAGTTCTTGCCGCTGGAAGACGTCGAAGCCATTGAACTGCGCCCGGATGTGCCGCGCCTGGCCATTGAATACCTGGGGCTGGATGACGACCCCCGCTTGTACATCCGCATTGGCGACGCGCTGCAATTGCTCGACAGCGCTGAATCGGCCGACCTGATTTTCGTCGACCTGTATACGGATGTCGGCCCCGGCGTCGGCCATCTGGCCTGGACCTTCCTGGAAAACTGCCAGAAGAAACTCAACCCCGGCGGTTGGCTGGTGATCAACCAGTGGGCCACCGACGATGGCAAACCGCTGGGGGCGGCGCTGCTGCGTGGGTTGTATCACCGCCATTACTGGGAGCTGCCGGTGAAGGAGGGCAATGTGATTTTGTTGGTGCCTTCGGAGTTGGATCAGGAGTTGGACCTGGGGGCGCTAACGGCGCGCGCAGAAGCCTTGGCGCCGCAGTTGGGGTACTCGTTGCAGGCGTTGATCAAGGCTATTCGGCCGGCCACTTAGTTGCCTGTACTGACGCCATCGCGGGCAAGCCTGCTCCCACATTTTGAATGCATTTCAACAGGTGAACACCCTTCAAATGTGGGAGCCGGGCTTGCCCGCGATGGCGTCAGCAGCCTGTTCAGATACCTTTGAACACCCCCGGCCGCTTCTCAACCATCGCCCGCACGCCCTCTTTGGCATCTTCACTGTTGAGCAGCTTCTCCACCACCGCTTGCAACCCTGGCGCCGCGACGGCTTCGCCTTCCATGCGCGCCAGGCGTGCCGACATCAGCGTCGCCTGCACACCCAGCGGCGCCTGGCGGGCAATACGGCTGGCCAGTTCAATGGCGCGGGGCAGCAAGTCTTCGCTGGCCATCACTTCCTGCACCAGGCCCAGACGCAGCGCCTCGTGTGCATCAAATTCATCGCCGGTGAGCAACCAGCGCATCGCATTGCCCCAGCCGGCCACCTGATGGAAGCGCAACGTCGCGCCGCCGAATGGGAAGATCCCACGCTGCACCTCCATCTGCGCAAAGCGCGTGTTGCTCGCGCAGAGGTTGATGTCCGCCGCCAGCATCAACTCGATGCCGATGGTCAGGCAGTAACCTTGGGCGGCGACGATCACCGGTTTGCTGACCCTGGGCCCGGCGAACACGCCCCACGGATCGCAGCCGCCCAGCGGCGGTTGCCAGCCTCCCGACATCACGGCGCTGACATTGGCCAGGTCCAACCCTGCGGTAAAGTGATCGCCGTGGGCAAACACCACGGCCACCCGCGCCTCATCGTTTCGATCAAATTCACCATAAGCCAGGCTCAGCTCATTGAGCAGGTCCAGGTCAAAGGCATTGCGCTTGGCGACCCGGTCCAGGCCTAACAGCAAGACATGGCCCTGTAATTCACGGCTGACGCGACTGCTGCTGGCTTGATTCATCGGGTGCGCCCTCAGGGCTTGGGTTGAGTTTCAGACTAAAGGTCTTGTTCGACAGGTGAACCGTTTAAGCGTTATGACCAACAGGGCCGGGCCTTTGAAAAATAGCCCCTGGCGCAGCTATCCGCAAAGGCTTTGATGCAGCGCGGTTTATCGGTGCTTTTCTATAAAAAAAGCTCCCTTTTTCAGCTATTTCCGGTATAGTGCGCGCCGGCCTTTAACCGGGCCGCGTTTAGGTAGCGCAATTCCCCGAAGTCAGCTTCGGCTGCACGTCCGTACAGCGGACTCTCCCTTGACGAATCTTTTTCATTCATTCGTTTTCGCAAATCCCCGCCGACAAAGCAGCCAGGGCGACTCTTGAGTCTCAACACGGCATGCGCAGCTTTGGAGCATGGGTCTTTGCGGATGCACTTAGAGGCAGACCCATGACCCAGGAAACCGGCGGCTTCGCCGCTTTTAATCTTAACCCGAACATTCTTGCTGCCGTCATCGCGACTGGCTACGAAGAACCTTCGGCTATTCAGCAGCAATCGATCCCGATCATCATGGCCGGCCAAGACATGATTGGCCAGGCGCAAACCGGTACCGGTAAAACCGCCGCGTTCGCCCTGCCTATCCTGCACTGCATCGATCCTGCCAAGCGCGAGCCGCAAGCCCTGATCCTGGCGCCAACCCGTGAGTTGGCGCTGCAAGTAGCAACCGCTTTCGAAACCTACGCCAAGCAAATGCCAGGCGTAACCGTTGTGGCCGTTTACGGCGGCGCGCCTATGGGCCCACAACTGAAAGCAATCCGTAACGGCGCACAGATCGTTGTCGCCACTCCGGGCCGTCTGTGCGACCACCTGCGTCGCGACGAAAAAGTACTGTCGACCGTGAACCACCTGGTTCTGGACGAAGCTGACGAAATGTTGAAGCTGGGCTTCATGGACGACCTGGAAGTCATCTTCAAGGCGCTGCCAGCAACCCGTCAGACCGTACTGTTCTCGGCTACCCTGCCACAGTCGATCCGTGCCATTGCCGAACGCCATCTGCGCGATCCGCAACACGTGAAAATCCAGACCAAGACTCAGACCGTTACCGCGATCGAACAGGCTCACCTGTTGGTTCACGCTGACCAGAAGACCTCGGCTGTATTGAGCCTGTTGGAAGTCGAAGACTTCGACGCCCTGATCATGTTCGTGCGCACCAAGCAAGCGACCCTGGACCTGGCCAGTGCCCTGGAAGCCAAAGGCTACAAAGCCGCTGCGCTGAACGGTGACATCGCCCAGAACCAACGTGAGCGCGTGATCGACTCCCTCAAGGATGGCCGTCTGGACATCGTTGTAGCGACCGACGTTGCTGCTCGTGGCCTCGACGTTCCACGTATCACCCACGTGTTCAACGTTGACATGCCTTACGATCCAGAGTCCTACGTTCACCGTATCGGCCGTACCGGCCGTGCGGGTCGCGAAGGTCGCGCACTGCTGCTGGTGACTCCACGTGAGCGCCGCATGCTGCAAGTGATCGAGCGTGTAACCGGTCAAAAAGTTGCTGAAGTCCGCCTGCCGGATGCCCAGGCAGTTCTGGATGCGCGCATCAAGAAACTGACCAACAGCTTGTCGCCACTGGTGGCTGACGCTGAATCGACCCACGGCGAACTGCTGGACCGCCTGACTGCCGATATCGGTTGCACCCCACGTGCCCTGGCTGCAGCCTTGCTGCGCAAAGCTACCAACGGCCAAGCCTTGACCCTGGCAGCCATCGAGAAAGAACGCCCACTGGTACCGAACAACGCGCCACGCGGTGATCGTCCAGAGCGTACTGGCGACCGTCCAGACCGTGGTGATCGTGAGCGTCGTGCTCCGGTTCCATTGGCTGAAGGCCGTGCTCGCTGCCGTACCGCGCTGGGCGCGCGTGATGGTATCGCTGCCAAGAACCTGCTGGGCGCTATCCTCAATGAGGGTGGCCTGGCTCGTGAAGCCATCGGTCGCATCCAGGTCCGTGACAGCTTCTCCCTGGTGGAGCTGCCGGAAGACGGTCTGGAAAAACTGCTGGCCAAGCTGAAAGACACTCGCGTTGCCGGTAAGCAGCTGAAGCTGCGTCGCTACCGCGAAGATTGATTCGCCCTTGGGCTGATTGATCGCACATAAAAAATCCCCGACTGGTTCGGGGATTTTTTTTGCCTGACATTTGCCGCACTCAATCAAATGTGGGAGCTGGTTTGCCTGCGATAGCCATAGGTATCTACACATCTTTTTATGGGTTGAATTCTTTGGTTGTCGTGGGGTGCATATCCGTTATTTGGGTAACGGCTGCTATGGGTTCCGCCCTTACGGCGGGTCACTTTTGGAAAAGAGCCCCAAAAGTAACCAAAAGGGCTCTTGCCCCACCACTCGGCACCTCGCTTAGGCTCGGTGTGCCCTTGTAAGATGATTTTCATCTGCTTCAGACCGTTATGCCCTCGGATTTCGAGATCGTGAGTGAGCGTGGGTCGAAGCAGATTCCTTCCTAAACTAGTCCGAACGGTTGCCAGGGCGCGAAGCCCGATTCTGCAAGGTTGGACGTGAGGAAAACACCATGGACCATGACTCTGCGTTTGTCGGAATTGATGTTTCCAAAAACAAGCTCGACTCATTTGTCAGCACCACTGGCCAAGTCGAACAGTTTTTCAATACTCAAGAAGGTATCCAGCGTTTAGCTAAACATCTCAAGGCTCAGGAGCCGGTTTTGGTGGTGTTGGAAGCAACTGGGGGGTATGAGCGGCTTGCGGCTGCGGAGCTTTGCGCTGCGGGACTGCCAGTCGTTGTCGTCAACCCCCGCCAGGTGCGTGATTTCGCCAAAGCTACCGGTCGGTTGGCTAAAACCGATGCTCTGGATGCCCAGGTGATTGCGGAGTTTGCCCAGGCGGTCAAACCCGAGATTCGAGAGATGCCAGATGAACACACTCGTGAGCTGGCAGATCTACTCACTCGACGCCGCCAACTCATCGACATGATCGTGGCGGAGGAGTCTCGGCTGAAGCAGGCGGTATTCAAGGCACTTCGAAGAGACATCAAGGCACATATCACCTGGCTTCAAAAGCGGCTTAAAAGCACAGACGATGACTTGCACGAAGCCATCAAGGCTTCCCCGGTCTGGAAGGCCAATTATGATTTGCTACGCGAGGTCGCTGGTGTTGGCAACGTGCTCGCACTTTCGCTGCTGGCGATGGTTCCGGAGCTGGGCAAGGTTAATCGCAAACAAGTGGCTGCCTTGGTTGGTGTGGCGCCTTTTAACTGCGATAGCGGCCTCTACAAAGGGCGTAGACGGATATGGGGTGGTCGAGCTGAGGTTCGAAGTGTGCTTTACATGGCCGTCTTGTCCTCGAAGAGCCATAACCCGGTGATCGAGAGGTTCTACAACCATCTGCTTGCTGCAGGAAAGACGAAGAAAGTAGCGCTGGTTGCATGCATGAGAAAGCTGCTGACGATCTTGAATGCGATGGTGCGCGATCAAAAGCATTTCGCTGAAATGGCTTGAATTTCGACACGGTTGCTCACTCCGGCTTTGGACCGTGGGCCGCCGCCATGGGCCATCCTTGGCCCATCGCGGCTAAACCGGCGTCCTGCCGGTTTACCCCCGCTCCAAAGCCTGCGTTCGGCCATCGTGGTTTAACGGGGCGCCTAAGATCAAGATCAAGATCAAAAGCAAGAGCACGGCGGCCTAGTAGCCGACCTGAGTGGTTAGATCAAAAGCAAAACCGAGGCGGCCTGACAGCCGACCTGATCTTGATGGCTGAACTCAATCTAATGTGGGAGCTGGCTTGCCTGCGATGCAGACACCTCGGTCCATCAAGTACACCGAGTTGATGCCATCGCAGGCAAGCCCGCTCCCACATTGGGATCTCAGTACATCAGCTAGAAAGGGTGGTGCTTTGCTTCTGCTTCTGCTTCTGCTTCTGCCCTGCTTTTGCTTCTACCACTCAGGTCGGCTACTAGGCCGCCGTGCTCTTGCTTTTGATCTTGATCTTGATCTTGATCTGAGGCGCCCCGTTAAACCACGCTGGCCGAACGCAGGCTTGAATCCGTGGGTAACCCGGCAGGACGCCGGGTTAGCCGCGATGGGCCAAGGATGGCCCATGGCGGCGGCCCACGGATTCAAGCCGGAGTGAGGGCATGCCGAGCCTAGGCGAGGCACCGAGTGGTGGGGCAAGAGCCCTTTTGGTTACTTTTGGGGCTCTTTTCCAAAAGTGACCCGCCGTAAGGGCGGAACCCATAGCAGCCGTTACCGCAGCAACGGATATGTACTCAATCTACCTAAACCATCGCAGGCTAAAAGCAACACAAAAAGTTGTGTAGATGCCTATGCTGCGATAGCGGTACATCAGTAAGCGTATCTTTCACTGATACACCGCTATCGCAGGCAAGCCAGCTCCCACCTTTAGATCTCCGTCAGCCGAAACGGTAGATGTCCATGCCCAGCGCGCCCAGGGTGAAACCTTGGTGCGCCACGCTGAATTCGCCACCAGCGCCGCGCGCAAAGTACAGCGGCAGCAGATGCTCGTCACTAGGATGGCTGCGCACCGCATGGGGCGCCTGGCGACGGTAATCGTGCAAGGCCGTTTCATCGTTAGCGGCGAGTTTATCCACCACCCAATCACGAAAATCCCGTGCCCAAGGCTCGATGCTCTCAGGTCCGGCCTGCCAGTTCAGCTCGCCCAGGTTATGGGTGATGCTGCCGGAGCCGATCAACAGCACGCCTTGCTCGCGCAGGCTGGCGAGTGCGTGCCCGACCTGGGTCTGCAGGGCAGGGCCCATACGGCTGGGCAAGGAAACCTGGACCACGGGGATATCTGCCGCAGGGTACATCAGCGACAGCGGCACCCAGGTGCCGTGGTCGAACGGGCGTTGATCATCAATTCGCGCATTCAGGCCATCGGCGTTGAGCAATTCGACAATCTCAGCGGCTAACGGCGGGTTACCCGGTGCAGGGTATTGCACCGCAAACAGTTCGCGCGGGAAGCCGCCGAAGTCGTGCCAGGTTTGCGGGGCGGCGCTGCCACTGACGAGTAATTCCTGGCTTTCCCAGTGCGCCGACACCACCACAATCGCCTTGGGCCGTGGCAATTGCGCGGCCAGGCGCTTGAGCGCCGGGCCGCTGGCGCCGGGTTGCAGGGCAAGCATGGGCGAACCGTGGGAGATAAACAGGCTGGGGAGCATAAGTGGGGTCCTGAGCGTTAACATAGGCCCATCTTCAATCAGATCATTGATCTAAATCTAATATAAGTTTTAGCGCTTTTTGATCGAATTTTCAGGGTGATTCCATGGAGCCTAAGTTTTGGCAAGAGCGCTGGGCACGTAACCAGATCGGCTTTCATCTTCCCGAGGCCAACCCCTACTTGCAGCGCCACTGGCCGCAACTGACGCTGCCGGAGGCGGCAAAGGTGCTGGTGCCGCTGTGTGGCAAAAGCCTGGACCTGATGTGGCTGGCCAGTTGCGGGTATCGCGTGCTGGGCGTGGAGCTGTCTGAGCAGGCGGTGGAGGCGTTCTTCAGTGAGCAAGGGCTTGTGCCCAGGATCAGCCAGAGAGGCGTGTTCAAGGTGTACCAGGCTGATCTGGTCGAGGTGTGGTGTGGTGACTTCTTTGCCTTGGGCGCCGAGGCAGTGGCTGATTGCACTGCGCTCTATGACCGCGCAGCGTTGATTGCGTTGCCGCCGTTGATGCGGGCGCAATATGCTCGGCATCTGAACCGCCTTCTGGGATCGGGTTGCAAGGGGCTGCTGATCACCCTCGACTACGACCAGACAAAAAAGGCCGGCCCGCCCTTTGCGGTGATCGATGATGAGGTGAAGGTGTTGCTGGGGTCGCACTGGGCTGCGCAGGTGGTGGAAGAGCAAGACATCCTGGGCGAGAGCTGGAAGTTCGTGCAGGACGGCGTCACGCGGCTGGAAGAGCGTGTGTACCAACTGACAAAGTACTGACCCTCTTATCGCCGTCGCGGGCAAGCCCGGCTCCCGCATCGACCGCCTCGTCTACAGTTTATGTGAACCTGAGCAGATCCCTGTGGGCGTCGGGCTTGCCCGCGATGGCGATTCAAGCACCCACAAAAAAGGGGCGATCAGATCGCCCCCTCCAGTGTCACTGCCTAGCTATCAGCCCCGGCGACGCAGTGCGTCGATCCGCTCTTCCAGCGGCGGGTGGCTCATGAACATGCGTGCAAAGCCTTGCTTGATGCCACCGTTGATACCAAACGCGGTCAGGCTGTCGGGCATGTGCACCGGCAGGCCCTGTTCGGAGCGCAGGTGCTGCAACGCGGCAATCATCGCCCCGGTACCGGCCAGGCGGGCACCGGCTTCGTCTGCGCGGAACTCGCGTTTGCGCGAGAACCACATGGTGATTGCGCTGGCCAGGAAGCCCAGTACCACTTCGGCGAAGATAGTTGCCACGAAGTAGGCAATGCCACGGCCGCCTTCGTTTTTGAAGATCACTTTGTCGACAAAGTTGCCGATGATCCGCGCGAAGAACATCACAAAGGTGTTCACCACGCCTTGTACCAGCGCCAGGGTGACCATGTCGCCGTTGGCCACGTGGCCGATCTCGTGGGCCAGTACTGCCTTCACTTCATCGTAGGAGAAGCGTTCCAGCATGCCCTGACTCACCGCAACGAGCGCGTCGTTCTTGTTCCAGCCGGTGGCAAAGGCGTTGGCTTCATAGGCCGGGAAGATCCCGACCTCAGGCATCTTGATGCCGGCCTCGCGGGACAGTTGCTCAACGGTTTGCAGCAACCATTGCTCATGCCGGGTGCGTGGCTGGGTGATGACCTGGGTACTGGTGCTCATCTTCGCCATCCACTTGGAGATGAACAGCGAGAACAGCGAACCGGCAAAACCAAAGACTGCACAGAAGACCAGCAGCTGATTGAGGTTCAGATCAACCCCGTTGGCCGCCATGAACCCGTTGAAGCCGAAAAGGCTCAGGGTGATGCTGGCAATCAGCACGACCGCCAGGTTAGTGGCCAAGAACAGCAGGATGCGCATCATGGTTGTAGAATTCTCCTCATGCTTAATATGTCGCGTACTGCGGGGTATATAAGGTGCGGCCTGGGGTGATTCAACCGAGCGACTATTTCAAACTGTGTCCTACAGCAAGAATGAAGCGCCTTGAAGGGATTTTCCGACCTGCAAAGCAAGCATAGGTCACTGCACTCATGCCTTCGCGTCCCGTAATTGCAAGGGGCTGACCGGTCCATGGTGTGCAGCGATAGCGGGAGAGGGGTGTAGCGCAGAGAAGTGTTGCCAGATACTCGCTGTACGACCGAATGCCGGTCGTACAGCGTCACATGCGTTACTGGCGATAGGACTTGAGGAAGTTGCCGATGCGACCAATGGCCATCTCCAGGTCATCCACGCGCGGCAACGTCACCACACGGAAGTGATCCGGCCACGGCCAGTTGAACGCGGTTCCCTGCACCACCAGCAGCTTTTCCGACAGCAGCAGGTCGAGCACGAACTTCTCGTCGTTGAGGATCGGGCAGACTTTCGGGTCGATCCGTGGGAACGCATACAGTGCGCCCATGGGTTTCACGCAGCTGACACCCGGAATCGCGTTGAGCAACTCCCAGGTGCGGTTGCGCTGTTCCAGCAGGCGGCCCTGGGGCAATACCAGGTCGTTGATGCTCTGGTAGCCGCCAAGCGCAGTCTGGATCGCGTGCTGGCTCGGCACGTTGGCACACAGGCGCATGTTGGCCAGCATGTCGATGCCTTCGATGTAGCTCTGGGCGTTGTGCTTGGGGCCCGAGATGGCGATCCAGCCGGAGCGGAAACCCGCCACGCGGTAGGACTTGGACAAGCCATTGAAGGTCAGGCACAGCAGGTCCGGCGCCAGGGAGCCGGTGCAGATGTGCACGGCGTCATCGTAGAGGATCTTGTCGTAGATCTCGTCGGAGAACACCACTAGGTTGTGCTGGCGTGCCAGTTCAAGCATGCCCAGCAGCACTTCCTTGGAGTACACAGCGCCGGTTGGGTTGTTCGGGTTGATGATCACCAGGGCCTTGGTGTTCGGGGTGATCTTGGCCTTGATGTCGGCCAGGTCCGGGAACCAGTCGGCACCTTCATCGCACAGGTAGTGCACCGGGTGGCCGCCGGCCAGGGTCACTGCGGCGGTCCATAGCGGGTAGTCGGGCGCCGGCACCAGCACCTCGTCGCCGTTGTTGAGCAAGGCCTGCATGGACATCACGATCAGCTCGGACACGCCATTGCCCAGGTAGATGTCTTCGATGCCGACACCTTCCACCTGCTTTTGCTGGTAGTACTGCATCACGGCTTTACGCGCGCTGAACAGGCCTTTGGAGTCGCTGTAGCCCTGGGCGGTCGGCAGGTTGCGGATCACATCCTGGAGGATTTCGTCCGGCGCTTCGAAACCAAAGGGCGCCGGGTTGCCAATGTTCAGCTTGAGGATGCGATGGCCTTCCTCTTCCAGGCGTTTGGCGTGCTTGAGCACTGGGCCGCGAATGTCGTAGCAGACGTTGGCGAGCTTGTTCGATTTGCTGACCTGCATGGCGATGTGATCCTGAAAATGAACGATCCAGACGGTGTGGACACTACACGTACTGTGAATCCTGCGAGGCCTGCACCCATAAATACGTTTGAATGCCGATAGCGCGGGTGCCAGACTGGCGTTTTGAAGAGGCGCAATCATACGTGCCGCCTGATCCATGGAAAAGACACAGATCAGGGTTTTTCAGTTGCCGAGGTGTACCGATGGAAAAGTTGCAGAAAACCGTTGATGAATGGAAGGCGATGCTCGATCCAGAGCAGTACAACGTGTGCCGTCTCAAGGGCACCGAGCGACCTTTCAGCGGTAAGTACAATGGCACCAAGACAGATGGCATATACCACTGCATTTGCTGCAATGAGCCACTGTTCGACTCCAAGACCAAATTCGATTCCGGCTGCGGCTGGCCGAGCTTCTACGCGCCGATTGCCGGCAGCGCGATGATCGAGATCCGCGACGTCAGCCACGGCATGATCCGCACCGAAGTCACCTGCGGCAAGTGCGATGCGCACCTGGGTCACGTGTTCCCGGACGGCCCGCCGCCGACGGGCCTGCGTTACTGCATCAACTCGGTGTGCCTGGACCTCGTCCCGCGCTAGGGCAGGCAACACCTACCCAATGTGGACGTGTGTGGGAGCTGGCTTGCCTGCGATGCAGGCACCTCGGAGCAACTGAGAGACCGAGGTGCCTGCATCGCGGGCAAGCTCGGCTTCCACATTTGAACCGAGTACGCATCATCAATCCGATCAATTAAATTGCGTGCAATTGAATTGCCTACTATCTTTCTGTGTCTTCCCCTTTATTCGAGGCACTGCCATGAGCGACAACCTGCTGAGCATCCCGTGCACCACCCTCAAGGGTGAGCAAAAGACCTTAGCCGATTTCGCCGGCAAGGCCATTTTGGTGGTCAACACCGCCAGCAAATGTGGCTTCACCCCGCAATACAAAGGTCTTGAACACCTCTGGCAGCAGTACAAGGACCAGGGCCTGGTGGTGCTGGGTTTTCCCTGCAACCAGTTCGGTAAGCAGGAGCCGGGTAACGAAGGCGCGATTTCCGAGTTCTGCGAGTTGAATTTCGGCGTCAGCTTCCCGCTGTTCAAAAAGATCGACGTCAACGGCAGCGAGGCCCACCCGTTGTTCGTGCAGCTTAAAAAACAAGCGCCTGGGTTGCTGGGTTCCAAAGGTATCAAGTGGAATTTCACCAAGTTCCTGATCGGCCGCGATGGCCAGGTGGTCAAGCGTTTTGCCCCGACCACCAAGCCCCAGGACCTGACCCAAGAGATTGAAGCCCTGCTCAAATGATCGACGCCCCCACTGTGTCCCTGGCCTTGGACGATCAGCTGTGTTTCAAGCTTTACGCCGCATCGCGGGCAGTGACACGCGCCTACAAACCGATGCTCGACCTGTTGGGCCTGACTTACCCGCAATACGTGGTGATGCTGGTGTTGTGGGAATGGCACGACGCAACCCCGCCGCAGCCTACGGTCAAGGCGTTGGGGGAGCGGTTGATGCTCGATTCGGGCACGCTGACGCCGCTGCTCAAGCGCCTTGAACAGCTTGCCTGGGTGCGGCGCCAACGCAGCGCGCGCGATGAGCGGGAAGTGCACTTGAGCTTGACCCCGGCTGGCGTGCAATTGCGCGACCAAACCCATGGCCTCAAGACCCGGCTGTTGTGCGACAGCGGCATCGACCTGAACCAGGCCGATGCCTTGCGCGATGGCCTCGATCAGTTGCTGGCGCAGATCAAAGGCTTGTCGTCTGCGGCACCCACAGATCCAGCAAAGCCTTGAGTTCTTCGCGGCGAAACGGCTTGGCCAGGTAATCACTCATTCCGGCGGCCCGGCAACGCTCGCGCTCCTCCGGCAAGGCGTTGGCGGTCAACGCGACGATAGGCAGGTCCGGCCAGCGCCCGCTGCGACGAATCTGCCGGCTGGCCTCATAGCCGTCCATCACCGGCATATTGCAGTCCATCAACACCATGTCGAAGCGCTGTTCCTCGAGGAGCTTGAGCGCTTCGCCACCATGGGCCGCCACAATCACCTCGCACCCCAGCTTGCTGAGCATGCCCTTGGCCACTAGCTGATTGACCGGGTTGTCCTCCACCAGCAGGATGCACGCCCGGTGTGCGAAGGGCGCGGCTTCCATCTGGAGGGTGTCGAGGATCAGTTGCGCGTCGCTGCGCAAGTTGCGTTGCAGGATCTGGTACAGCGCGTTGCGACTCAGCGGGCGCGCCTGTTGCTGCAATGGCGCCAGGGCCGCGACTTCTTCGCTGGGCATGAAGTTGCCATACGAGGTGACCAGAAGAATCGGCGCGCTGATCGCCGGGCGCAGGCGGAACAGGCACTCCGGGCAATCGGTGATCAGCAGGTCGGGATTTTGCCCACTCAAGTCATCGTCTTGGGAATAGACACGCGGGGCCAGCCCCCAATGGGGCAGCAAGGTGGTGAGCAATTCCGTCAGGCCGCTGCCGGCGCTGGTGATGACAATCACTTCACCGGCCAGCGGCGCCTGCCGCGCTGCGGGCAAATGCGTGGGCAGCGGCAGATCGGCACAGAACTGGCTGCCAAAGCCGACTTCCGAGCTGATGCTCAAGCGGCCTTTCATTGCGTCACACAGGTTGTGCGTCAGCGCCAGCCCCAGTCCCGTGCCGCCAAACTGGCGAGTGATACCCGCGCCCGCCTGGGTGAACGGTTGGAATATCTTGACCTGCGCTTCCAGGGCAATGCCGATGCCGGTGTCACACACTTCGACTTTCACCCGGCCATCGTGGGCGCTGAGGCGTACATCCACGCGGCCAAAGCGGGTGAACTTCAAGGCATTGGAGAGCAGGTTGCTGACGATCTGGCGTACCCGTGTCGGGTCGCCAATCACCTGGGCGGGAAAGAGCGGGTCGATCAGGCAGGTCAACTCGACACTCGGCGCGGCGTTCTGCGACAGCAGGTTGGCGGTGTCTTCTACCAGCGAGCCGAGGTCGAAGGGAATGTGCTCGAGTTCCAACTGGCCGGCGTCGAATTTCGACAGATCGAGGATGTCGTTGAGCAACTCCACCAACACCTTGCCCGAATCGTGAGCGATGGACAGCTGCTGGCGCTGTTCGGCGTTCAGCGTGCTGTCCAGTGACAGCGCGATCATCCCCAGCAAGCCATTGAGCGGCGTGCGAATCTCGTGGCTCATATTGGCCAGGAACGCAGCTCGCGCCTGGGCCATGCCCAAGGCGGTCAATTTTGCCGCCTCCAGTTCATCGTTGGATTGGCTCAAGCGTTGGTTGCTGGCCTTGAGTTCTAGGGTGCGCGCAGAGACGATGTCTTCCAGTTGGCCCAAGTATTCGGTGAGGCGGTCTTCGGCGTGGCGGCGTTGCTGGATCTCGGTCTCCATGTTTTCGAACTGCTGGTTGGCGACGCTGACCAGCACGCCGATTTCATCGTTCTCGTGCCCCGGCGGACAATCCAGATGGGCCTGCTTGCGGGTGCTCAGTGCCCGGATAACGCGCACCAGCGGTTGGGTCAGCATCACGTAGAACAGGCCTAGCAGGATGCCGGTCAGCAGCAGGCTGCGGGCAAAGCCGTTGAGCAGGGTGATCTCGGCACGGTGCAGGAAACGGCTGCCAAAGGCGTAGGTGTCGACGTCCAGGCGCAGCACACCGAGGGAATCGTTGGGCATATGTTTGAGGAACAACCGGTCTTCGAACTGACGGTTGGCGCCGAATAGAAAGTCGCTGATCGGCCGGTAGGTGCTTTCCTTGCGCGGGCGATCGACATCGGCCAGCACCACGCCATTGTTGTCGACCAGTTGTGCACGGATGATCGCCGGGGAGTGCAGCAGGCCCAGGGTCAATTCCTGGGCAAGTTCGGCGTCGATGTTGTAGGCAATACGTGAGGCAGGGTTATGGCTGATTTCGATCAGTGAGCGTATTTCACGGTTGATGGATGCGTCTTCGCTGGCATAATCAATGCCGATTTGGATCAGACTGAGCAAGGTTCCCAAGACGAAACCGACCAGCACAGTCAATTGAGCTTGTTTATAAGACAAGCGGTGGGCGAACTTGATATCCATCGGGTGTTGAACCACTTTACGTTTCCCTTCGCCCGGCAAGCATAGCTGAACATCCACAGGCTCTGGCTTGACCGGCATGAATCGTTTTTTTACGCAGCCTTGTGCGGTCTGCCCGCAGGGTTGCCAATACGCCATCTTTTGCAAGAACTTGCCAGAGGAATAATCGTGGATTCTCGATTGAATGCCTTTCTTGAGCGGGCCGATGCAGTACTTGCTCGCTTGGAACCGCTGTTACCTGCACCACGCCACGCCATCGACTGGAACCATTGCCTCGCCGCCCGTTGGCAGCGCGAAGGCCGCAGCGGCTTTTTGCTGCCGCTGGAAGTCAGCCTGGACATGCGTCTGTCCGACCTTATTGGCGTAGACAAGCAACGCGAGCAATTGGCTCGCAACACCCAACAATTTCTCGATGGCCTGCCCGCCAACCATGCGCTGCTGTGGGGCTCACGCGGTACCGGCAAATCGTCGATGGTACGCGCACTGCTTGCCCAGCACGCCAAGGCCGGCTTGCGCTTGATTGAAATCGAGCGTGATCACTTGGCTGACCTGCCGCGGGTGGTCGAGCAACTGCTCAAGCTGCCGCAGCGGTTCATCCTGTTCTGTGATGACCTGTCTTTCGAGGCCGGGGAAGGCGATTACCGCGTGCTCAAGAGCGTGCTGGACGGCTCGCTGGAGCAGGCGCCGGAAAACGTGTTGCTGTATGCCACCTCCAACCGTCGTCACCTGGTGCCGGAAAACCAGAGCGACAACGACAACTGGAAGCGAGTGGATGGCGAGTTGCACCCCAGTGAGGCGGTGGAAGACAAGATCGCCTTGTCCGACCGTTTTGGCCTGTGGCTGTCGTTTTACCCATTTAGCCAGGAACACTTCCTGAAGGTGGTCGAGCACTGGATCGGCGAACTGGCGAGCAAGTCGGGTTTGCAATGGCAGCGCGATGAAGCTCTCGACATTCTTGCCGTGCGTTGGGCCACCGGGCGTGGCAACCGCAACGGCCGTTGCGCGTATCAATTCGCCCGTTACTGGGTGGGTCTCAAGTTGTTGGAGCGTCAACCATGATCGATTTACAACAGGCCGGCACCGGCCTGGACGGCTATGCCATGTTGTGCGCGCAGTTGGAGTCGCTGCTGGCCGATGAGCGCGATTTCATTGCCAACAGTGCGCAGTTTTCTGCGTTTCTGTTCAACCAACTGGACGACCTGAACTGGGCAGGCTTCTACCTCAATCGTAATGAAGAGCTGGTGCTTGGCCCGTTCCAGGGCCAGATCGCCTGTGTGCGCATTCCGTTCGGGCGTGGGGTGTGCGGGGCTGCAGCGGCATCGCGGCAAACCCAGCGGGTGGAAGATGTTCACGCATTCCCCGGGCATATCGCCTGTGACAGCGCGTCTAACAGCGAGCTGGTGGTGCCGCTGGTCAAGGACGGCGTGTTGATCGGCGTGCTGGACCTGGACAGCCCGTCGCTGGCCCGTTTCAGCCTTCAGGACCAGGCGGGTATCGAGCAGTTGGCGGCAATTTTCCTGCGTTTGACCGACTGCTGATGAGTGAGGAGGGGCCAGCCTCGGTTAGTGGCTGGCCAGATTATGGAGTTGCACTTGCAGCGTCCTCTCCAGTTCCAGCATGAGTTTTTCCAGGGACTTCACGTACGCCTCGATCATGGCGCGATCATCGCTGCGGGCACAGGCCTGCTCGAGTGCTTCGCATTGCGCGGCCAGCGGGCCGGCCTGAACGATCCGGGCAGCGCCCTTGATCTTGTGGGCTTGCTCAATGATCTGCTCGGGCGAGGCCTGTTGAGCCAGGAGGGCGACCAGTTCCTGGCGGTCCTGACGGCTGCTGCTTAACAGTTCCTCCAGCAGGCGACGGCTCAATAGCGGATCGCCACCGGTCAACGCGTCCAGGCAGCCCAGGTCCAGCAGCAAGCCCGCAGCTTGAGGCTTGATCTGCGCCAGTTGCTGCTCCAGTGCCGTGAGGCTGATAGGTTTGAACAGGCAATCGTTCATGCCCGCTTGCGCACAGCGGTGTTTCTCCTCGGGTTGGGCATTGGCGGTGAAACCGAGAACCACACAAGGCGCCAATTGCTCTCGATGTTCGTATTCACGGATCGAGCGGCTCAACTCGTAGCCATTCATAACGGGCATGTTGCAGTCGGCTATCACCAGGTCGAAGCGCTCCTGTCGCCAGGCCTGGAACCCGGCGGCGCCGTGCTGGGCGGCCGTGAACTGATGCCCCAGGTAACCCAATTGCTGGCACATCAACAGGCGGTTAGCCGGGTGGTCGTCCACTACCAGCACATTGAGGACCGGCGTGGCGGTGGGCGCCTGCGACTTGAGTTCGTCCACCACCTCGACCGGCTGCAGGCGCGTCATCTTCAGGCTGACATGAACCTGCGTGCCGACCATCGGCACGCTGCTCAGGCTCAGTTGCCCACCCATCATCGCGCACAGGCTGCGACAGATCACCAGCCCAAGGCCTGCGCCGCTCCTGGCTAAGTGCCCGGAGTTGTCGGCCTGGGCAAAGGGCTCGAACAGTCGCAACTGGTCGTCTCGGCTGATGCCGATGCCGGTGTCCTCGACCACCAGTTTCATCTGGATTTCTTGCGGCAGCTCGGTGGCTTGCACTTGTACCTTGATTTTCACCTGCCCGCGTTCGGTGAACTTGATGGCGTTGCTGACGAGGTTGGACAGCACCTGCTTGAAGCGCAAGGGGTCGATCAGCACGGCGGTGTCGTCGAGAACGGGGTCGAACTCAAGTAGCAGGCTGAGGGTTTTCTGGCGGGCCAGGCCATCAAAGACGCGCACCACCGATTCGATCACCTCCCGCAGGTTCACGCGCTCTGGGGCCAGGCTCAGACGGCCGGACTCGATGCGCGCAATGTCCAGGATGTCGCCGATCAGCTCCAGCAGGTCCTTGGCGGAGTTGTAGGCCACTTCGATAGCCGGGCGATCGAGGTGGCCCTGGTCGGCGCGCTTGAGGGTCAGCTCCAACATACCGATCACGGCGTTCATCGGCGTGCGGATTTCATGGCTCATGGTGGCGAGAAAGGTACTTTTGGCGCGATTGGCTTCGTCGGCGCGTTCCTTGGCGGCGCGCAGTTCGTCGAACAGCTGACGCCGCTCACTGATGTCGATCCAGCCGCCGATGATGCCTTGCACTTCGCCGACCGAGTCGCGATAGGGCAGGATCCAATGGTAGATCGTCAGTTTTTTACCTTGGATATGCAGGGTGCGATCAAGGATCAACGGGTTGCCTTCGACCACTACCCGTTGGTAGTCGGCGTGGTACTGCGCCGCCTCCGACTCCAGGGCCATGTCCATCTGGACAACACTTTTGCCGATCACCTCTTCGCGCTTGACGTCGAACACCTGCAGGTAACTGTCATTGCAGGTTTGCAGCAGCCCCTTGCGATCACGCACATAGATCGGGTGCGGCGTTTCGTTGACCAGTGCGCGCATGAATTCGAACTGGTCGCCGAGGGCGCGCTCGGCCATCTTCCGTTGCTTGATCTGGCGGCGCATGTAGGCGTTCCAGGTCAGGGAAATCAGCAACAACAGCCCCGTACCGATGATGATTTGTGCGATCAGTTGGTGGTAATTGCGCCAGTAACTGTCGGAGGCAGCGGTGTAACCGCGCCAGCGACTGTTGATCACGCCCATTTCGTCTGGCGCAATGCTCAATAGCGCCTTGTCCAGGATTGAACTCAGTTCGACGGCGCGGCGCGGCGTTGCCAGGGCGAATGTCGCGGGCAGGGTGCCGATGCTGGAACTGATCTGCAGCTTGTCCTGGAACACTTGCGAGGACAGGAAGTAGTTGGCGATCACCAGCGAGTTCACCGCCCCGTCTACATTCCCCTGGGCCAGCAGTTCTGAGGCCTTGAAGGTGTCACTGACTTGCACCAGGTGAATCAGTGGAAAATCCTCGCGCAAGGTTTTTTCCAGTGGGTTGCCTTCGGTGATTGCCAGGCGCATGCCTGCCATCTGCTCCAGGTTCGAGGGCGCGTTGGGCTCTTTACGGGTCAGCAGGACGTAGGAGTTTTCCAGGTAGGGGCGGCTGAAACTGAGCTGGGCTTCTCTTTCGGCACTCGGCGCGATGGCCCCAATGATATCGGCTTTGCCGGAGACGACCTGTTCGATCATCGCGTTGACTTCGCGACTGCGCTGGATTTCGAAACGCAAGCCGGTACGCAGTCGGATCAGCTCCAGCAGGTCTGCGGTGATGCCGCGAAAGTTGCCGTCGGCATCGAAGAACGTCAGGGGCGCGAAGGTCTCGTTTACAACGACGTTCACCACCGGATGCTCTTTCAGCCAACGCTCTTCGCGCTGCGTCAACTGCAGCTTTTTGTCGGTCAGCAAGATATCGCTGCCGGCGCTCCAGCGCTTGGCGATGCTGTCCCGCTCGTTGATGGGCACGGCGGCCAGCACCGAGTCGACGATACCGAGGAGAATGTGTTGGTCCTGGCGCAACGCAAAGCTGAAACCATAGGCTTCATGTTTGCCGAAGTTGGCCATGCGGATGTTCTTCAGGTAGCCCTTGTTAATCATGTAATGGGTAGAAATGGTGTCGCCGAGAAACACATCCGCCTGATCGAAAGCCACCGCATTCAAGGCGTTTTGATACGAGGGATAGGCGCGGATTTGTGCTTGCGGGTACATCTTTTCCACTTCGTTGAGCGGCAGGTAGTGGTAGACCAGGCTCAAGCGCAGACCGGCCAGGCCGTCGCTCAAGCTGCGTGTTTCGCCCTCGCGGGTCACCAGTACAGGCTGATCCACCGCGTACGGCTGCGACAGGATGAGGTTCGAGTTGGCGGCCTCAAAGCCATTGGAGGAGCCCAGTAAGTCAATTTCGCCCGTTTCCAGGGCATGTATCGACGCCTCTCGCGAGGGGTGGCGCACAACCTTGACCGGCATCGCCAGGGCTTTGGCCAGCAGCCCCGCGTAATCGGCGGTCAGGCCCTCATAGTCACGGCCGCTGGAGGTGAGATCGAAGGGCGGGTAATCAGGTGCCGAGGTGCCCAGCACCAGCTCGCGTTTGTTCTGTAGCCACTGACGCTGAGCCTTGTCCAGTTGAAGATCCAGTTGAACGGCACCCGCACGGCTCAATAAGGTGAAGTGTTCCGGGCCGGCTTGAGTGCTCGCGGGCACAGCAGTGCTGAAGCACACGCCGGCGATTAATATAATTAGATAGTCCTTTATACACCTGGGCATCCGCTTTCTCACACTAGCGCGTTTCGTTTTGCCATCTCGATAAGTTCTACCAAGGATTTGGCTTTAAGTTTTTGCATCAGCCTTTTTTTGTAAGTGCTTACTGTCTTGTTACTTAAGAACATGCCTTTGGCTATTTCTTTGTTGGTGCGACCTTGTGCAAAAAGTTGCAAGACCATCAGTTCTCGGTCATTTACCGTCTTGAATAATTCAAGTTCCAGGTAATCCTTGCCGTCGGTGCCATTGGCATTCAATGCCTGGCTGGGGAAATAGTTGTAGCCGGAGAGCACCGCGCGGATGGCGCTCAGCAGCTCGCTCAGGTCACCTTCCTTGCACACATAGCCATCGGCGCCCGAGCGCATGCACCGCGTGGCGAACAGCGTCGGGCTTTGGGCGGTGAGAATCAGGGTTTTCATGGATGTGCTCATGGCGTTGAATCGGCACAGTACCTCGAGGCCATCAAGTTTAGGAATACTGATATCCAGGATGATCAGGTCCGGCAGGCATTCGCGAACCATTTGTATTGCATCACAGCCGTTGTCCGTTTCACCGACGACTTTATAACCTTCATGTTCCAACAACATCCGAATTGCCAACCGGATAACGGGGTGGTCATCAATGATAAAAACTGTGTTCATAATCACATTCCATGCAAGTGCAAATAAAGCGGGCACATTAGCTCAGAAGATGAGGGAGGAGCATGAGCCTTGGAGGGAGTAGGTATAAAACAAGAGAATTCCTACATAAAAAAAGGTAACTGCCCACCGGCTGGTAAGGCTTTGTGTCGGTAGGTGTAAGCAATTATTGGAATCATGCATTCAGGAGCGGTGCGAGGGGTTTAGCTGAGGTTTTCAGGTGATCTTTCGTAAGTGGGCGCGTTTAAAGTCCTACATTTATAAATGGAGTAGTGGCGCTATTAACGTTGCCAGTTCGTCTTTGTTTAGGGGTTTTAATAAATAGCCAAGCAGTGGCAGGTTGCGTTGCAAGGCTTGGGTGGTCAGGTTAGACAGTTCCGCAAGAGGCAGCCCGCTCAGTAGAATCGCGCCCCTTATAAAGTGTCGCCGACTGGCGATTTCCACCAGTTCCAACCCAGGTAAATCAGGCAGGCATTGGTCGCATAGCATGAGGTCAAAGGGCGCCTCGGACTGTGACATTACGCGGATGGCCTGTTCAGCATTTTCGGCGAGGCTCAGTTGGTTAAAACCGAAACTGTTGAGCAGGCACTGAGTGGCCAGGAGCTGAAAGGGGTGATCCTCCACCAATAGGATTCGAAGAGCGAGTCTGGGCATAAGAGGCACACGTGTCAGTCAAGCGTCGATGGGGTAGGGCGTAGGAATTACTCGCCAGGTCCGCCAGAAGCGTGCGCGATTATTCCTTGAGTGGCTGTGCGAATTCGATCAGGCCGCTCTGTTCCCGTCGTAGGTAAAATCTGTTCGGGCAACAGGCGGCGTGACCAGTCTGTTCACTGTGGGCTGGAACGCCCCGTCATCTCCCGTGCCATCTCGGTGGCGTAGCTGTCGGTCATGCCGGCGATAAAGTCGATCATGCGCAGGAACGAGGCGTGCAACGACCCGTGCGGGTTAGGTGCACTGTTACCCAGCAAGTCGAGGATGCGCCGGTTCTTGAACGACGGCGTGCGCCCGCCATGCTGCTCCAGCGCTGCGCCGCAAAAGGCGTTCAAGAGGATTTCCAGCGTGGTGTAGGCGCCGATTTCATGCAGGGTCTTGCGCTTGTCCTGGAAGATTTTCTTGCGGGCCATGTCCTTGGCATCCAGAACGCAACGCTTGGCGGGGCCATGCATGTGCTCCACCAGATCGCCTGGGAGCGTGCCGGCGAGCAAGGCATCCTGTTGTTCGACAAAGGCCCGCGCGGCGGCATTGGTCAGGTGTTCGATGGCCTTGCCACGCAGGATCGCCAGCTTGCGTCGGCGCGAGTCCTGGGAACCCAGTTGCCGGTACGTCTGAGGCAGGTCGTCGCCCACCAGGTCGAGCAGCAATGACTCGACCTCGGCATATTGCAGCAACTCCATTTCCAGGCCGTCTTCGAGGTCGATCAAGGCGTAGCAGATATCGTCTGCCGCCTCCATCAGGTAAACCAGCGGGTGACGGGCCCAGCGTTGTTCTTCCAGCTGTGGCAGGCCGAGCTTACTGGCGATCTGCTCAAGGATCGGCAGCTCGCTCTGGTAGCAGCCGAACTTATGCTTCTTGTAGCCCAGCGAGTCCGCGTGACGGGCGGTCCAGGGGTATTTCAGGTACGTGCCCAAGGTGGCGTAGGTCAGGCGGGTGCCACCGTCGAACTGGTGGTATTCAAGCTGAGTCAGTACGCGAAAGCCTTGGGCATTGCCTTCGAAATTGAGGAAGTCATTGCGCTCGGCGGTGCTCATGTCATCCAGCCAGCCACGACCCGCCGCCTGTTGGAACCAGTGCCGAATGGCATCTTCACCGGAATGCCCGAACGGTGGGTTACCAATGTCATGGGCCAGGCAGGCCGATTGCACCACCATGCCCAGGTCGCTCGGGTCGCACCAGTCGGGCAGGGCGCTGCGCAGCGTTTCGCCAACGCGCATGCCGAGGGAGCGGCCCACACAGCTGACTTCCAGGGAGTGGGTCAGGCGGGTGTGGATATGGTCGTTGCTGGACACCGGGTGCACTTGGGTCTTGCGGCCCAGGCGGCGGAACGCGCCAGAGAAAATAATGCGGTCGTGGTCCTTGTGGAACGGGCTGCGGCCCAGTTCTTCCGGGCTATGCAGGGGCTTTCCAAGACGCTCGCGGTTAAGCAGGGTGGGCCAATCCAAGGCGGGTGCTCTCCGTGTGGTGAATGACACCGCCCAGCTTCCCGGTTCCGCCTTGGCGGAGCAAGCGAAAATCTACAGGCCGACCGCATCAATATCGATTAACAGCAAACGCTGACCGTTATTGAAGAATTGTCCGGCGGTCAGGCAATACTGGTTGGTGGTGGCATCGCGGTAGGTCGAGGACAGCGTCAGGCGTCGTTCCTCCCAGCCTTCGGCGAGCAAATGATAGAAGTAGGGCCGCCACGACCAGTTATGCCCCAGGTAACGGCTGTCGGCCTGCCAGGCGTCCTGGCGCCATTCGAAGTTGGGCGTGAGTTGAGTGCCATGGCGGTCGCACTGGTAAAAACGCAGCAACCAGGGGAAGTCCGGCAATTGCGGTAATTGATCAAGCGGCGCCTGGCCCTGTGCCCAAGCCTGCAGGATCTTCATCAGCTCGGCCAGTTTCAGGCGCAACTGCATGATACGGCCGCGCTCGGCGAGTTTTTGCTTCACGTAAACCGTGCGCAGTTGGGCAAAGCGCGCCACGAAGGCATCGGCGGAAAACCAGTCTAACTGCGCCTGGGCAAACAGATAGCCCTGTACGTAGCGCGCGCCGCATTCCAGGGCGAAGCTCAACTGTGCCTCGGTTTCCACGCCCTCGGCGATGATCCAACAGCCGGTCTTTTCGGCCATTTGCGCCAGTGCCCGTACCACCTCGCTGCTCGGCCCGCCCTTGGCCGCTTCCTGGAACAGGCGCATGTCCAACTTGAGAATATCTGGCTGCAACGCCAGCACCCGGTCGAGCTGCGAATAGCCGGCGCCGAAGTCATCAATGGCGATGCGTGCTCCGGCCTCGCGATAACGCGCCACCACGTCGGCCAGGCGCTGGATGTCGCCGCCCAGTTCGGTGATCTCGAACACTATGCGCTGCGGGTCAACGCCGTGCGCATGCACCTGCTTCAAGCTGGGCAAGGCTTGGCCGGGACGCAGGCGGTTGATCCAGCGTGGGGAGATGTTCAGGCTGAGGAACCAGTCTTCGGGCGCCTCGTGCAGGCGGCTCAAGGCATTGTCGCGGATCTGCCGGTCGAGGCGGCGCAAAGCCACACCAGGCGTGCGTCGGTCGGCGAACAGTGGGCCGACCGACTGCAAGCTGTCATCCGCCTGGCGCAGGCGGCCGAGGGCCTCGACGCCGGCGATGCGCCCAGTGGCAGTGTCGATAAATGGCTGGAAACAGGCGAGCGGTTGCCCGTCGATCACGGGGCCTCCTTAAAAACGTCGGCGAAAAAAAGGCCCGGCCCTCAGTGACGAGGGCCGGGCCGATTCTGTTTGCAAGAATGCAGCCAGCAGCGCTTAACGCTTGCGCCCTGCCATGGCCAATTTGATCAGCGGGATCAAACCGGCCCCCAACCGCACCAGGCGCGTCAGGCTGCTGATACTGCCGCCCTTGGCACCTTTGCCGGTGAAAAAGCCCATCAGCGTCACCGCTGCCACGCCCCACAGCGGCGCGTGCTTGATGCCCAGGCTGTCCTGCCAGTTGTGGCGCAGGTCGCGCACTTTATTCAGGGGCACCATGAGTTGCTGGGACTCGTGGCGAATCTCCTGGCGGTGCATTTCCATGCGCAGGCGGATCAACGCCTTGCGCATTTCCCGGCGGGAAGTGTTTTGCGGGATTTCAGTCAAGCTCATGGCAGCAGGCGCTCCCGATCATTGGCCAGCTCTTCGAGGGTGGCGTGGAAGGGCGTTGATTCATCGAATATCGCCGCTTTCAAGCGCACACCGCAGAAGGCCGCGGCCAGGGTGTAGAACACGCACAGGCTGATAATCCCGGTGAGGCGGTAGGTGTCCCACACCAGAATCATCACCAGTGCCGATAACCCCACCAGCAACAGCAAGGCGAACACCAGTGCCAGGCCCGCAAACAACAACAAGCTGACCGTGCGGGATTTCTGCTCCTGCAACTCTATGCCAAACAATTCGACGTGGCTGTGCAGCAAGCCCAGAACGGCCGCGCCCAGGCGTCGGGAAGTGGAGCTTGAGCTCGTGGACGAGCCGGATTCGCCGATAGACATGGTATTAGCGCCTTGTAGCCAGCAGACCGATCAAAAAGCCCACGCCGGCGGCAATGCCCACCGACTGCCAAGGGTTGGCTTGCACGTAATCTTCGGTGGCGGTGACGGCCGCCTGGCCGCGTTCGCGCAGGGAGTCTTCGGTCAGTTGCAGGGTTTCGCGGGCCTTGAGCAGGCTTTCGTGAATCTTGGTGCGCAGCTCATCAGCCTGGTCACCGGCCAGCACGGCGGTGTCGTCCAGCAACCTTTCAGTGTCACTGACCAGGGTTTGAAAATCCGCCATCAGTATTTCTTGCGCAGTCTTTGCAGTTCTTCTGGCCATGGGTATCTCCGTGATTGGCTGATCTGTACATATTTTAGTTACGTCAGTTTTCGAGTCACCAGTATCGGTGAAGGTTCACTGCAATTGTCTGGTACAGCTTTTGCTTTGCCTTGGTGCGCAGGCCCCGGGGCCTGCGCTGAATCCGGGCGGTTGAGGCGAATGCCTACAAAAACCTTACCCTAAATAACTGAAACTCGCGGAAAAACCCTGTCGGCAACGGCCTGTTGTGTTGATCGCTGCGCTAAAGCGGTTCACGCCCTCTGAAGAGGGGCGGGGCCGGTGGTGCCAATTTAGTGCGCGAAACCCTGGCTTGAACCGCTTTGGTGCTTTTTGCCTTATTGCAGGCCTGCCAACCTCCATGGAAAATTTGCAAAGTGCAGTGGACACCCTCGTCCACAGCTCCAACACCCTGTTCATCCTGATCGGCGCGGTCATGGTCCTGGCCATGCACGCCGGCTTCGCGTTCCTGGAAGTCGGCACCGTGCGCCAGAAAAACCAGGTGAATGCCTTGTCGAAGATCCTCAGCGACTTTGCCATCTCCACCCTGGCCTATTTCTTTATAGGCTATTGGATCTCCTACGGCGTGAGCTTCATGCAACCGGCCGCGGTGCTCAGTGCCGATCATGGCTATGGCCTGGTGAAGTTCTTCTTCCTGCTGACGTTCGCCGCGGCCATTCCGGCGATCATTTCCGGGGGCATTGCCGAACGGGCAAAGTTCGCCCCGCAGCTGTGCGCCACCGCGCTGATCGTGGCGTTTATCTACCCGTTTTTTGAAGGCATAGTCTGGAACGGCAACTTCGGCCTGCAAGCCTGGCTGCTGGCGACCTTTGGTGCCAGTTTCCATGACTTTGCCGGCTCCGTGGTGGTGCACGCCATGGGCGGCTGGCTGGCGCTGGCGGCCGTGTTGCTGCTGGGGCCGCGTAACGGGCGATACCGTGAAGGGCGGCTGGTGGCCTTCGCGCCGTCGAGCATTCCGTTTTTGGCGCTGGGCTCGTGGATCCTGATTGTCGGCTGGTTCGGCTTTAACGTAATGAGTGCGCAAACCCTCAACGGCGTCAGCGGGCTGGTGGCGGTTAACTCGCTGATGGCGATGGTCGGCGGCACGGTCGCCGCCTTGGTGATCGGTCGTAATGACCCGGGCTTTTTGCATAACGGCCCGCTCGCCGGGCTGGTGGCGATTTGCGCCGGCTCCGACCTGATGCACCCGGTGGGCGCGCTGGTCACCGGTGCGGTCGCCGGCGGTTTGTTTGTGTGGTGCTTCATCGCGGCCCAGGATCGCTGGAAGATCGACGACGTGCTAGGTGTGTGGCCGTTGCACGGCCTATGCGGCGTGTGGGGCGGCATCGCATGCGGCATCTTTGGCCAAACCGCCCTCGGCGGCCTGGGTGGCGTAAGCCTGATCAGCCAGTTGATCGGCACCGCCCTTGGCGTGGTGGTGGCGCTGCTCGGCGGCCTGCTGGTGTATGGCGTGATTAAGCGTGTGCACGGGCTGCGCCTGAGCCAGGAGCAGGAGTACTACGGCGCGGACCTGTCGATCCACAAGATTGGCTCGGTCAGTCAGGATTAATCGGTGCTTCTCTCTCCGGGTAGAAACCGTGCAGCAGGCGATAGCGGCTATGCCGCACCTCATTCACCCGCGCTTGCACCTGTTGGTCCGGCAGGCCCAGCAGGATCAAGGCGTGAGAGGCGAGCATCAAGCTCGACTCCAACAGCTCAGGCACCACTTCACTGGCGCCTGCCGCTTTCAGCTCAGCCAGTTGGCTGTCATCGCGAGTGCGCACGAGGATGGGGACCTGTGGGTTGATCCTTCTCGCCTCTTTCAGCACCGTCAGGGCGACATCGCTGTTATCCACGGCGATGACCACCAACCGCGCACGTTCCAGGCCGACCGCGCAGAGCAGGGCACCACGGCGGCAGTCGCCGTAATGCACGCTGCTGTCTTCGGTGGCGGCTTCATTCACACGCTCGGGGTCGTCATCCAGGGCGATAAACGCCTGTTGCTCCTGGCGTAGAAATCGACCGATGGACTGCCCGACCCGACCGTACCCGCAAATCACGGCGTGGCCGCGTAACTCGGCATTGAGTGCGGTGATTTCTTCCAGCTGCACCTGCTGATTGGGCTTGCGGTGCAGGCGCAGGGCAAGCGTGGGGGCCGCGCGCAGTAACAGCGGGGTCAGCAACATCGAGCAGAAAGTGGCGGCAAGCAGCAACCCATTGAATTCGTCCGGGATCAGCTGGCTCTGTTGCATCTGTGCCATCAACGCAAAACAGAACTCGCCCCCTTGCGCCAGGGCCAGGCCGCTGCGCCACGCGGTTTCACTGTCGCTGCCGCGCAGCTTGACCAGGGCCGCCACGACGCAGCCCTTGATTAGCATCAGTGCGAGGGTCAGGCCGAGGATCAACAGGCTGTGGCTGATGAATAACTGCAGGTCGATAAGCATGCCGATGCTGACGAAAAACAGCCCCAGCAGAATGTCGCGAAACGGCCGGATATCCGCTTCGATCTGATGCCGGTAGTGGCTTTCCCCCAACAGCATGCCGGCCAGAAAAGCGCCGAGCGCAGGGGAGAGGCCCAGCAAATGCGTGAGCCAGGCGGTAAGCAACACGATCACCAGCGCCAACAGCACAAACAACTCTGCCGAGTGCGAAGCGGCGACTTCATGGAACAGACGTGGCAGTAACCAGCGGCTGGCCAATAGCAGGCCGACGAACAACAACACGGTTTTGCCCAGGGTCAGCGGCAGCGCCCAATACCAGGCTTGCTCGCTGCTACCGGCAAACACCGGCACCAACGTCAGCAGCAACACCGCCACCACGTCCTGGAACAGCAACACGCCAATCGCGTTCTGGCCATGGCTGCTGAAGATTTCCCCAAGGCTGGTCAACTCCTTGCTGACGATAGCCGTGGAGGACAGCGCCAAGCCCGCGCCGAGCAACAGCGCGACGCCAGGTGCCAGGCCGAAGCCCATCAGCACGCCGCCCAACAACACCCCGCAACCGAGTACCTGCAAACTGCCCAGGCCAAACACCACGCTGCGCAGCGCGAGCATCTTGGTCAGGGAAAACTCCAACCCGAGGGAAAACAGCAGGAACACCACCCCCAGTTCGGCGAGGTCGGGCAGGTCTTCGCTGTCATTCACCCAGTCCAGTGCGGTGGGCCCCACAGCCAGGCCCACGCACAGGTAGCCCAGCACGGGCGGCAGTTGCAGCCGGCGAAACAGCGCAATCACCACCAGGGATGAGGCCAGAATGATCAGCAGGTTGGCGAACACGAGCAGCTTCCTTGCAGGTTGAATGGACAAAAAGGCGCGAGAATCGCTGAATCAGTTATAGGCCATGCTGATCTGTGTCAGGGGTTGTGTGGGTTAACTGGGCTTGCCCCGCGTTGGGGCGCGAAGCGGCCTGAAAACCTGTGAGCAAGTTTTAACCGGGAAGCCGCATCAGCCGCACTGGGGCCGCTTCGCAGCCCAACGCGGGGCAAGCCCGCTCGCCACAGGTATTCGCTGGGCATAGAATAAAGTCCCACTTTCTGATCAGGCCCATTCGCCATGCTTCCTGAATGCCAGTTATTCGGCACCCTGGGTTGCCATCTTTGTGAGATCGCCGAAGTCGAAATCATGCCACTCGTCGAACATGGGTTGCTGGTAGAACTGGTGGATATCACCGACCCCGATGATCTGACCGAAGCCTACGGCCTGCGGATTCCGGTGCTTCGCCGGGTGGATACCGGGGCAGAACTGGACTGGCCATTCGACACTGGACAGATTGTTGCCTTCCTTTCTTAAGTTTTCTCCGATGGTGGGTTTCCAAATATTACGTTACTGTATGCTTGTACAGTGATGGAATAGAGGGAACGCCCGTGGTGAATGTTGAACAACTGAAAAGCAGCGTCAATCGCATGTCCGCCGACGTCGTGCGCGACGCGGTGAACGAGCTGCGCCTCGATGGTCTGGTCACGGAAGGCAAGACGCCGTTTAATAAAGTGCATTTCAATACCTGCTTTGCCGAGATCGAGGCGTTGTTCCAGCGCGCCGGTTACCACAAGCAGTTGGATGTGGTGGGTTATCAGGGCTTGCTGTACGCGCTTTACGATCCTGGCCGCTGGGAAGCGGTGGACGTGCTGCGCTGGCTCAAGGAATTCACCGACGCCGCCAGCGCCTCGCCGGTCCTGCGCGCGCAATTGGCCAAGGCCTGAGATCCGCCCTAGGCTCCATCGTGCTCCATGCGGGATAATGCCTGCCTGATTTTCCAGGCCTCGAGCATTTTCATGTCCACATCCGGTTTTTCCGCTTCGCAACACCAAGCCAGCACGCTGTATTTGCCGCCTGGCCCCTGGGCGACGGTGCTGGACTGCCTGTGCGAGCACTTCCCGGCGATCAGCCGTGAACACTGGCTGGACCGCATCGCCCGTGGTCGGGTACTCGACATCAACGGTACGCCGATCAGCCTGGGCCTGGCCTACAAGGAAGGCCTGTGCATCTACTACTTCCGCGAAGTGCCGAATGAAAAGGTGATCCCGGTTCAGGAAACCATCCTGTACGCCGACGAGCACCTGGTGGTCGCCGACAAACCGCACTTTCTGCCGGTGACGCCAGCCGGTGAGTACGTCGAGCAGACCCTGCTGCGCCGTTTGATCCGTCGCCTGGATAACCCGTCTTTGGTGCCCTTGCACCGTATCGACCGGCACACCGCAGGGCTGGTGCTGTTCAGCGCCAACCCGCAAAGCCGTTCGGCGTATCAACAGCTGTTCCCTACGCGTCGCATCGACAAATTCTACGAAGCCATCGCCCCAGCCTTGCCGAACCTGACCTTCCCCAGGGTGCACAAAAGCCGTCTGGTGGATGGCGAGCCGTTCTTCCGCATGCAGGAAGGGCCCGGCGCCAGCAACACTGAAACTGCCGTGGAAGTACGTGAGAAAAACGGCGACCTATGGCGCTACGGCCTATTCCCCGTGACCGGCAAGAAGCACCAACTGCGGGTGCACATGACCGCGCTTGGGGCGAGTATCTGCAATGACCCGTTCTACCCTGACGTGATCAAGGACGCCGAGGACGACTACGCCAACCCGCTCAAACTGCTGGCCCAAGGCGTACGCTTTATCGACCCGGTGACCGGCGAACAGCGTGATTTTCGCAGCCAGATCACCCTCGACTGGTAACCCCCAGAAACGACAAGGCCCGCACATGGCGGGCCTTGTTGGCAAACGCTAAGACTTACAGGTCTTTAACGGTGCGAACCTGATCTTTGTTGATGCGGGTCTGCTTACCGTCAAGTTGTTTGAACTCATAGAAGCCCGAAGCCTTGTCGTATGTAGGGGTGTCGACGGCCTGGATTTCGCGACCGTCATTCAGGGTGATCACTGTAGGCGAGGCGCAACCGGCAAGCGTGGCGAGGCCCAGTGCAAGCATGAGAGCGGCGATGGTCCGTTGAGTCATGTGTGTGTCTCCGAGAGAATTCTTTTAAATTGCTGACCTTGTGACGCGCGCGGCGCCGACAAAGTTCCTTGTTCGAGGTTCATTCTGACACGCCGATGCCTGGGTGTAACAGCTTCGGTGTATTCAAGTTGGCCAGGCGCGGGTCTTCAGCCGGGCACTCCAGGCCCACGCCACCCAGGTGCAAAAAAAGCTTGCGGGGGCTACGTTCGCCGGCGTCCCAGGCCCGTTTTACCTCGGTTTGCAGGTATGTCGGGATGATGCAGATCAAGGGTTCCCAGAACTCACCATGGCGCACCATCACCGGTAGCTGCGGGTTGCGGCGTGCAATCTCACGCAGGTCGGTGAGCAGTCCCACGTCGATGTTTGGCACATCACACGGCAGTATCAGCAAATGCGCATGACGCGCGGCGGCTAATCCGGTGCGGATGCCTGCCAGCGGGCCGGGGAAGTCCGGGCTGTCGTCACTCACCAACTGGTCGGCATAGGGCGCATAGTGGTCATGGTTGCGGTTGCACGAGATGATCAAGTCATCCGTGAGCGGCCGTGTCAGGCGCTGCAAGTGCGCGATCAGGGGCTGGCCATGCCAGGGCAGCAGGCCTTTGTCCTGGCCGCCCATGCGTTGGCCGCGGCCACCGGCCAGCAGCAAAATCGAACAGGGCAGGGGCGAAGCATCGAGAGACATGGCGGTTCCGCTGGGGCAGGTAAATAGGGCCTGTGTGATATAACATCGGGCTGTTCCTTCGACAACCGGACCGAGCCATGAACGCCAAGGCTGATGCGCCCTTCGTACCCCTGAATATTGCTGTACTGACCGTCAGCGACACCCGCACCCTGGACACCGACACCTCGGGCCAGGTCTTCGTCGACCGGCTGACCGCCGCCGGCCACAGCCTGGCCGAGCGCGTGCTGCTCAAGGACGATCTCTACAAGATTCGCGCCCAAGTCGCCCACTGGATCGCCGAAGACGTGGTGCAAGTGGTGCTGATCACCGGCGGCACCGGCTTCACCGGCCGCGACAGCACGCCCGAAGCGGTAAGTTGCCTGCTGGACAAACAGGTCGACGGTTTTGGCGAGTTGTTCCGCCAGATCTCCGTGGCCGATATCGGCACCTCCACTGTGCAATCGCGCGCGCTGGCCGGCCTGGCTAATGGCACGCTGGTGTGCTGCCTGCCGGGCTCCACCAACGCGGTGCGCACCGGCTGGGACGGCATCCTTGCCGAGCAACTGGATAACCGCCACCGCCCGTGCAACTTCGTCCCTCACCTGAAGCAGGCCGAACCCTGCCAATCCCGTGGGTAAGCCCGGCAAGACCGGCGCGCTGATGCCGGTGGAAGACGCGTTGCGTCAACTGCTGGACATGGCCGAAGCCGCGCCGATCCGTGAGCCGCACGTACTGCCCTTGGCCGACTGCGACGGCCGCGTGCTGGCGCAGGATTTAGTCTCCACCCTCGACCTGCCGCCTTGGCCCAACAGCGCCATGGACGGTTACGCCCTGCGCCTTGCGGACTGGGTCGGCGAGCCCTTGCCCGTCAGCCAGCGCATCTTCGCAGGCCAGGCGCCGCAGCCCTTGGCCGCCGGCACCTGCGCGCGCATCTTTACCGGGGCGCCAGTGCCCGAAGGCGCCGATTGCGTGGAGATGCAGGAAAACGCCGTGGTCCACGCCGACGAGCGCGTGAGCTTCACCGAGCCGCTACAGGTGGACCAGAACATCCGCCCGCAAGGCCAGGAAACTACTGTAGGCGAGTTGGTGTTGACCGCGGGCACGCGCTTGGGCCCGATCGAACTGGGCCTGGCTGCGTCCCTGGGCCACGACCGCCTGAACGTGGTGCGCCGGGTGCGCGTGGCCGTGCTTTCTACCGGTGACGAGTTGATCGAGCCCGGCCTGCCGCTGGGCCCGGGCCAGATCTACAACAGCAACCGTCGCGTGCTGTGCAGTTGGTTGGCGCGAATGGGCTGTGAAGTGATTGATGCCGGGATTCTGCCGGATGACCTGGAAAAAACCCGCAAACGCCTGGCGGACCTGGGCAATGTCGACCTGATTCTGTCGACTGGCGGTGTGTCAGTGGGCGAGGCGGACTTCCTCGGTATCGCCCTGCGCGAAGAGGGCGAACTGGCCCTGTGGAAGCTGGCGATCAAACCCGGTAAACCATTGACCTTCGGCCACTTTCGCGGTGTGCCGGTGATCGGCCTGCCTGGCAACCCAGCCTCGACCCTGGTGACCTTTGCGCTGCTGGCGCGGCCTTATCTGCTGCGCCGCCAAGGTGTGCAAGACGTCGAACCGCTGCGGTTCGAAGTACCGGCAGGGTTCGTATGGCCCAAACCCGGCAACCGTCGCGAATACCTGCGCGGGCGGATCGAGCAGGGCAAGGCGATCATCTACCGCAACCAGAGCTCCGGCGTACTGCGCAGCGCGGCGTGGGCCGAAGGGTTTGTGGAGGTGCTGGAAGGGACGACGTTGGCTATCGGCGACCGCGTCTATTTCATTCCCCTGAGCGAAGTCCTGAACTGACAATAGAGATCTAAATGTGGGAGGGCTTGTAGTGGCGAGCCCGCTCGCCACAAGGGGTATGGGGTCCGAGTCTTTAGTAATCATCCCCACGCTCGGTCACATCCCGCTCCACTGGCCCCGCATCCGGGTCATACCCCACCGGGAACTTGCCCTTCAGCGTCCACGCAAACGCAATGATCTCCGCCACCGTGCGGTACAACTCCTCCGGGATACTGTCTCCCAGTTCCATGCGCGCCAGCAGCTTGACCAGCTCGGCATTCTCATAGATAGGCACTTCATTTTCTCGCGCCAGCTTCAGGATGGCTTCGGCCAGGGCATCGTCACCCTTGGCCGTCAGGGTCGGCGCTTGCTGGCCGTCGTACTTGAGGGCAATCGCCTGGCGCGGCGGGGTAGGGTTTTTCATGCGGTTTCATCCACCCAGCGCTGTTCCAGGCCGGTTCTTGGCCCGCGTGGCGGGGTGCCGAGGTGGCAATCCAGATCGCCAACATTGATGCCCGAGGTCACCAGGCGCTCACGCAAACTGGTTAAGTGGCTCTCGATCAAGCTGGCCGTAAACGGCCGAGAGGCCCATAGCTGGCTGGACAATTTGCCCTGCGTCAGTTGCGCTTGAACCTGCAATGGCCCCAGCGGCTCCATGTCGAAGGCCAGCTCGACGCGCCAGAGCATCTGTTTGGGGTCTTTTTTGTCTTTGCGCTCGGGCTGGTCTTTGTCCGGCGCCGGTTCTTCGCGCTGGAACTTGACCTGCAACGGTACGATGTCCTGCAGGGTGCGCATGGGAATTTCCAACTGCCAGGTGGTTTGCAGGCGGCCGTCGGCGGTGGTGCCGGTCTGTTCCAGGCTCGACAGTTGGTGGCTCTGCAGGCGCGAAATCGCCCCGGCGGCCAGGCGCAGCAGGTTTTCCAGGTCACCTTCGCCTTCCAGTTTCGCCATCAGCCGTTCGGGCAATGGGAAGCCGGCGGGTATTTGTTTGGCGCTGACCTGGCCGAGCGTGTTCAGCGGGCTGCGCACGAAGTTGGGCAACACCTGGGCCAGCGTATTGGCGGCCAGGATCGCACTCAGATTGATGCTGGCGGGCAGGGCCGGCAGCAGGTCGGCGACCAGGCGCAACAGTGCGCCCTTCATGTCCAATGGCGGAATTTGCGGGTTTTGCCCGGCGAGTAATTTGGCTTCTAAAAAGGCACCGCTGTTCTGGATCACTTGCGCCAGCACCTTGGGATTGCTGACTTGGGCCAGGTCGGGCAAGGCCGCGAGTAAGCGGTCGGCAGCCGCGCGCAGGTCGGCCGAGGTGCTGTCGCCACGTGGCAGGTTTTGCAGCGCGGTGAACACTGCATCCAGCGAGCCCTGGCGGCTTTGCTGGGTCGAGAGCTGTTGCGCGACGGCCAATTGATCCTTGAGCCCGCTCAACGGCACGAAGTTCAAGGTCTGCGCGTTTTGCACTACGGCGCTGAGCAAGCTGCCGACCCGCAGCGGTTGCGGGCTTTCGAGCGTTAGCGTGGTGCCGGCCAGGGCGTTATTGAGCACGGTGACCAGCGAGCGGTAGATGGCCGGTTGTGTGGTGCCTTGCGGCAGCATCTGCGTGGTCAGCACCTTGGCTTGCAACAGCGTGCCCTCCGGCATTTGCGTGGTGTCGATGCGGGTCAGGGCCGCCACATTGGCGCTCAAAGCTTGCTGCAAGGTGATGGTCAGGTTGCCGGTTGGTGTCTGGCTAACCGCCACGTTACTGCCCAACGGCAAAGGCTGGGCACTGCTGGCCTGCACCAAGGTTTGGCGGCCGCCTTCGAGGGTCAACTTGAGCAACAGCTGAAAGGCTTCGCCGCCTTGTTTAAGCGCAATCACCTCGGCGTTGACGGTTTTCCCAGGGTTGATCAGGCCGGTCTGCGGCTCCAGCAGCTTGAGCAACTCACCGGTCGGCGGCAGCGGGGCAGGGCTGGTCACCGGGGCAGGAGGCAGCGTAGGAAGGTTGATCTCACCGGTCATCGTGCGCGTCGTCTCTGGGGAAATTGCCCTCTTTAGAGTAGGGCATCACATGTATAATGCCGCCCGTCTGCAAAGAGAGCGGTAAAAACCTCACAACTATTTGATCCAGCTCTCTAAAATCGGTCGCCAAAGCCGTTATTGTGCATCTCTCTATAACGGCCGCTGCACCGCCGACTTGAACCGTAAAGGCCCGCGATCTCTTGACCAGCCCTCTTCTTGAAGCCGTAGCGCTTGCCTGTGAACGCGACCTGCGACTGCTGTTCGAGCACCTCGAACTGCGTCTGACGGGCGGCGACATGGTGCAAATCAGCGGCCCGAACGGCAGCGGCAAGACCAGTTTGCTGCGCCTGCTGGCCGGTTTGATGCAGCCGACGGCCGGTGAGGTGCGACTGAACGGCAAGCCACTCAACGAACAACGCACGGAGTTGGCCCGCAACCTTGTCTGGATCGGCCACGCTGCCGGCATCAAGGACGTGCTCACGCCGGAAGAAAACCTCAGCTGGCTCAGCGCCCTGCATCACCCGGCTTCCCGCGACGCCATCTGGCAAGCGCTGGCGGCTGTCGGCCTCAAGGGTTTTGAAGACGTGCCCTGCCACACCCTGTCCGCCGGCCAGCAACGCCGCGTGGCCCTGGCGCGTTTGTACCTGCCGGGCCCGCCATTGTGGATTCTCGACGAACCCTTCACCGCCCTCGACAAACAAGGGGTCGCCCAGCTTGAAGAGCACCTGGCCCGGCACTGCGAGCAGGGCGGCTTGGTGGTGCTCACGACTCACCACACCCTGACACGCATGCCCGCCGGTTACCGTGACCTGGACTTGGGCCGGTGGTCGGTATGAGTGTGTTCGCCCTGTTGGTCGCCCGTGAAGCGCGGCTGTTGTGCCGTCGCCCGGCTGAATTGGCCAACCCACTGGTATTTTTCGCCATCGTCATCGCGCTGTTCCCGTTGGCGGTCGGACCCGAGACTAAACTGTTGCAAACCTTGTCCCCAGGGTTAGTGTGGGTAGCAGCGCTTTTATCCGTCCTGCTCTCGCTGGACGGGCTGTTCCGCAGTGATTTTGAAGACGGTTCTCTTGAGCAGTGGGTCCTTTCGTCGCACCCTCTGCCACTTCTGGTACTGGCTAAGGTACTGGCACACTGGGCTTTTTCCGGCTTGGCGCTAGTCTTGCTCTCACCGCTGCTGGCGATGATGCTGGGCTTGCCCGTCGAATGCCTGCCGGTATTGCTGCTTTCCTTGTTGCTCGGCACGCCGGTGCTCAGCCTGTTGGGGGCGGTGGGCGCAGCGTTGACCGTCGGTTTGAAGCGGGGCGGTCTGTTGTTGGCCCTGCTGATTCTGCCTTTGTACATCCCGGTGTTGATCCTGGGCAGCGGTGCCTTGCAGGCCGCGCTCATGGGCATGCCGGCGACCGGTTACCTCTTGTGGCTTGGCAGCCTGACCGCCCTGGCGGTAACCCTGACACCCTTTGCTATAGCGGCTGGCCTGAAGATCAGCGTCGGCGAATAATGAGGTCTGGTTAAGCGACATAATCAGCTCTTCAACATAAGAAAGGCCCTGAGCTTCTTGCCTGACGAGAAGCCACCGTGATGGAAACAGCAATGAACTGGACCTGGTTTCACAAGCTCGGCTCGCCCAAATGGTTTTACGGCATCAGCGCCAAGCTGCTGCCGTGGTTGAGCATCGCAGCCCTGTTGCTGATCGGCACCGGCCTGGTCTGGGGCCTGGCCTTCGCGCCGCCGGACTACCAGCAAGGCAATAGCTTTCGCATCATCTATATCCACGTGCCCGCCGCGATGCTGGCGCAGTCCTGCTACGTGATGCTGGCGGTGTGCGGCATCGTCGGCCTGGTGTGGAAGATGAAGCTGGCCGACGTGGCCCTGCAATGCGCCGCGCCCATCGGCGCGTGGATGACCGCCGTGGCGCTGGTCACCGGCGCGATTTGGGGCAAACCGACCTGGGGCTCTTGGTGGGTGTGGGATGCGCGCCTCACGTCCATGCTGATCCTGCTGTTTCTGTACTTCGGCCTGATCGCCCTGGGCAATGCCATCAGCAACCGCGACAGCGCCGCCAAAGCCTGCGCGGTACTGGCCATCGTCGGCGTGATCAACATCCCGATCATCAAATACTCGGTGGAGTGGTGGAACACCCTGCACCAGGGCGCCACCTTCACCCTCACCGAAAAGCCGGCCATGCCCGTGGAAATGTGGGCGCCGCTGCTGCTGATGGTGCTGGGGTTCTACTGCTTCTTCGGCGCCGTGCTGCTGATGCGCATGCGCTTGGAAGTGCTCAAGCGTGAAGCCCGCACCAGTTGGGTCAAGGCCGAAGTGCAAAACAGCCTGGGAGCGCGTGGATGAGCTTCAACTCTTTCAGTGATTTTCTCGCCATGGGCCACCACGGCCTGTATGTCTGGACGGCCTACGGCATCTGCATTGCCGTACTGGCCCTCAACGTCGCCGCGCCGATCCTGGCCCGCAAGCGTTACCTGCAACAAGAGGCGCGTCGTTTGCGCCGGGAGACCGATAAGTGAATCCGCTGCGTAGAAAGCGTCTGTTGATCATCCTTGCCATCATGGCCGGCGTCGGCATAGCCGTGACCCTGGCCTTGAGCGCCTTGCAGCAGAACATCAACCTGTTTTACACCCCGACCCAGATCGCCAATGGCGAAGCGCCTGTCGACACACGTATCCGCGCCGGCGGCATGGTAGAGAAGGGCTCTTTGAAGCGTTCCGGCGATTCCCTCGACGTGACTTTCGTGGTCACCGACTTCAACAAGGCCGTGACCATCACCTATCGCGGCATCCTCCCGGACCTGTTCCGCGAAGGCCAGGGCATCGTCGCCTTGGGCAAGCTCAACGCCGATGGCGTGGTGGTGGCCGATGAAGTACTGGCCAAGCACGATGAGAAATACATGCCGCCCGAGGTCACCAAAGCTTTGAAAGACAGCGGCCAATCCGCCCCGAGCGCAACTTCACAGCCTGCGAAGGAGGGCTAAGCCATGACGTCCGCACTGTTTATTCCGGAGTTGGGCCAGTTGGCGATGATCCTCGCCCTGTGCTTTGCCGTCGTCCAGGCCATCGTGCCGTTGCTCGGCGCCTGGCGCGGCGACCGCCTGTGGATGAGCCTGGCGCAGCCAGCCGCCTGGGGCCAGTTTGCCTTTCTGCTGTTCGCGTTTGGTTGCCTGACCTACGCCTTCATGACCGACGACTTTTCCGTCGCCTATGTCGCCAACAACTCCAACAGCGCGCTGCCTTGGTACTACAAGTTCAGCGCCGTGTGGGGCGCCCACGAAGGTTCGTTGCTGCTGTGGGCCTTGATCCTCGGCGGTTGGACCTTCGCGGTGTCGGTGTTCTCGCGCCAACTGCCGCAAGTCATGCTGGCGCGGGTGCTGGCGGTGATGGGCATGATCAGCATCGGCTTCCTGTTGTTCCTGATCATGACCTCCAACCCGTTCAGCCGCATGCTGCCGCAGATCCCGGTGGACGGGCATGACCTCAACCCGCTGCTGCAAGACATCGGCCTGATCGTGCACCCGCCGATGCTCTACATGGGTTACGTCGGTTTCTCGGTAGCCTTCGCCTTCGCCATCGCCGCCTTGCTCGGCGGGCGCCTCGATGCGGCCTGGGCGCGCTGGTCGCGGCCGTGGACCATTGTGGCCTGGGCGTTCCTCGGTATCGGCATCACCTTGGGCTCGTGGTGGGCCTATTACGAACTCGGCTGGGGCGGCTGGTGGTTCTGGGACCCCGTGGAAAACGCCTCGTTCATGCCATGGCTGGTAGGCACCGCGCTGATTCACTCGCTGGCGGTTACCGAAAAACGCGGCGTGTTCAAAAGCTGGACGGTGCTGCTGGCGATTGCCGCATTTTCCCTCAGCCTGCTCGGCACGTTCCTGGTGCGGTCGGGTGTGTTGACCTCGGTGCACGCGTTTGCTTCCGACCCTGCGCGCGGCGTATTCATCCTGATCTTCCTGCTGTTTGTAGTCGGCGGCTCACTCACCTTGTTCGCCCTGCGTGCGCCGGTGGTCAAGAGCCAGGTCGGCTTTAACCTGTGGTCGCGGGAAACCTTGCTGCTGGGCAACAACCTGGTGCTGGTGGTGGCCGCGTCGATGATCCTGCTTGGCACCTTGTACCCGCTGGCGCTGGATGCGTTGAGCGGTGCCAAGCTGTCCGTGGGCCCACCGTACTTCAACGCGTTGTTTATCCCGTTGATGGGCCTGTTGATGGTGGTGATGGCGGTCGGCATGCTGGTGCGCTGGAAAGACACCCCGGTGAAATGGCTGGTGGGCATGTTGATGCCGGTGCTACTCGGCAGTGTGGCCTTGGCGGTGATCGCAGGCTTTGCCTACGGTGACTTCAATTGGGCAGTGCTTGCCACCTTCCTGCTCGCCGCTTGGGTATTGCTGGCCGGCGTGCGCGATATCGCCGACAAGACCCGCCACAAAGGCCTGATCAAAGGCCTGCCAACCCTGACCCGCAGCTACTGGGGCATGCAGATCGCCCACATCGGCATCGCCGTGTGCGCCTTGGGCGTGGTGCTCTCCAGCCAGAACAGCGCCGAACGCGACCTGCGCCTCGCGCCGGGCGAGTCCATGGACCTGGCCGGTTACCACTTCATTTTTGAAGGCGCCAAGCACTTCGAAGGGCCGAACTTCACGTCGGACAAAGGCACTGTGCGTGTCGTGCGCAAGGGTAAGGAAGTGGCCGTGCTGCACCCGGAAAAACGCTTGTACACCGTACAAAACTCAATGATGACCGAGGCCGGCATCGACGCCGGTTTCACCCGCGACCTCTATGTGGCGCTGGGTGAACCGCTGGGCGACGGCGCCTGGGCCGTGCGCGTGCATGTGAAACCGTTCGTGCGCTGGATCTGGTTCGGCGGTTTGCTCACCGGGTTTGGGGGCTTGCTGGCCGCGCTGGACCGGCGTTATCGGGTCAAGGTCAAGAGCCGGGTGCGTGAAGCCCTCGGTCTGCAAGGAGCGGCGGCATGAAGCGTTGGTTGATGGTGTTACCGCTGGCGGCCTTTCTGGTGATGGCGGTGTTCCTGTATCGCGGCTTGTACCTGGACCCGGCCGAGCTGCCTTCGGCGATGATCGGCAAGCCGTTCCCGGCGTTCAGCCTGAAGACGGTGCAGGGCGACAAGACCCTGACCCAGGCCGACCTGCTGGGCAAACCGGCGCTGGTCAACGTGTGGGCGACCTGGTGCATCTCGTGCCGGGTCGAGCACCCGGTGCTGAACAAGCTTGCCGAGAAGGGTGTGGTGATCTACGGCATCAACTACAAGGACGACAATGCGGCGGCCTTGAAGTGGCTGGCGGAGTTTCATAACCCGTACCTGCTGGATATTCGCGATGAAGACGGCAACCTCGGTTTGAACCTTGGCGTGTACGGCGCCCCGGAAACCTTCTTTATCGATGCCAAAGGCGTGATCCGTGACAAGTACGTCGGCGTGATCGACGAAGTGGTGTGGCGCGAGCAACTCGCCGCCAAGTACCAGGCGCTGGTCGATGAGGCCAAGCCATGAAGCGCCTGTTAGCCGCTGCTGTTCTCGCACTCGGATTGGCCGGCGTGGCCCACGCCGCCATCGACACCTACGAATTCGCCAAGGACGGTGACCGTGAGCGTTTTCGCGAACTGACCAAGGAACTGCGCTGCCCCAAGTGCCAGAACCAGGACATCGCCGACTCCAACGCGCCCATCGCCGCCGACCTGCGCAAAGAGATCTTTCGCATGCTGGGGGAGGGCAAGGACAACCAGCAGATCATCGACTTCATGGTCGACCGCTACGGCGATTTTGTGCGCTACAAACCGGCCCTCACCGGCAAGACCGCGCTGCTCTGGTTCGGCCCCGCCGGGCTGTTGCTGGCCGGCGTGGTGGTCATGGCTGTGATCGTACGCCGTCGCCGCGCCGCACCTACTGATGGTTCCGACGCGCTCTCTCCTGAAGAGCGCAAACGCCTCGACCAATTGCTGGACACCAAGACTGATGATTGATTTTTGGCTCGCCGCAGGGTTGCTGCTCCTGATTGCCCTGAGTTTCCTGTTGATCCCTGTATTGCGCGGCCGCCGTGCCCAGCGAGAAGAGGATCGCACCGCGCTGAACGTGGCGCTCTACCAAGAACGCGTGGCCGAGTTGCAAGTGCAGCAGGACGAAGGCGTGCTCAATGCCGTGCAACTCGACACCGGCCGCGCCGAGGCTGCCCGCGAATTGCTGGCCGACACCGAAGGTGTGGAAAAGCCCCGCGAATCGCGCCTGGGCAAACCGCTGCCGTTTTTGGCGGCTTTTCTAGTGCCGGTCCTGGGCATTGCGCTGTACCTGCATTACGGGGCGAGCGACAAGGTCGCACTGACCCGTGAATTCGCCCAGCCGCCGGTGTCCATGCAAGACATGACCCAGCGCCTGGAACGTGCCGCCGCTGCTCAGCCGGATTCGCCGGAAGGCTTGTACTTCCTCGGTCGCGCCTACATGGCTCAGGACCGTTCGGCCGATGCAGCGAAAGTCTTCGAACGCACCGTGGCCCTGGCCGGTCGCCAGCCGGAATTGCTCGGCCAGTGGGCGCAGGCGCAGTACTTTGCCGACAACAAGCAGTGGTCGCCCAAGGTGCAGGCGCTGACCGATGAAGCCTTGAAGCTCGATCCGAAGGAAGTCACCAGCCTTGGCCTGCTGGGTATCGCCGCCTTTGAAGGCCAGCGTTATCAGGAAGCCATCGACTACTGGAACCGCCTGCTGGCGCAGTTGCCACCGCAAGACAATTCCCGTGTCGCGCTGCAAGGCGGGATTGATCGCGCGGCCGAGAAGCTCAAGGACACCGGCGGCACCGTGGCGCAAAAAACCGTGATGAAAGTGCGTGTCGACTTGTCCGCCGAGGTCAAGGCCAAAGCCCTGCCAACCGACAGCGTGTTTATCTTCGCCCGTGCGGTCAGCGGCCCGCCAGCGCCGTTGGCGGCCAAGCGCGTCACCGTCGCCGAACTGCCGGTCACCGTCGAGCTGGGCGATGCGGACGCGATGATGCCGCAGTTGAAACTGTCGAACTTCGCCGAAGTCCAACTGGTTGCGCGCATATCCCGGGCAGGTGTTCCAACCGCTGGCGAGTGGATCGGCCGCAGCCAACCCTTGGCCAGCAGCACCACTGCCACGCAGCAGCTGACCATCGACCGTCCGGATAAGTAATTCGAGGAAACGCCTATGACCGCTCTTGCACGCATCACCTTGCTCAGCCTGGTACTCGGCTTGAGCGCTTGTGCGGTCCATCGGCCACCTGGGGCGCCCACCGGCCCGACCATCCCACCGTCGGGCCCCTCGACCCAGCCGAGCACCCAACCTTCCGGCCCGGTAACCCCGCCGCCGAAACCGGTGCCGAGCAAATCGCCAACCTTCGCCCCGCCACCGGGCGCCGCCAGCCACTGGGACGGCAAGATGCAGGTGTATGTGCTGGAAGAACAGCCCGACACCTTCTACCGCCAGCGCACCTACTACCGCTGGAGCAACGGCTGGAGCCGCTCCATCAGCCCGAATGGGCCATGGGAAGAGACGGATGTGCACGGCGTGCCGCCGGGGTTGAGCAAGCAGTACGCGCAATGACAAAAGGCGACCTTCGGGTCGCCTTTTTCATATCCTTGAAATACACCCCTTCAAACACTGAAGATCAAATGTGGGAGCGGGCTTGCTCGCGAAAGCGGAGTGTCAGCCTAAGATGCGGTGACTGACCTGCCGCCTTCGCGAGCAAGCCCGCTCCCACAGGGGATCTCTTCACGGTCCGGTTTTTTCGCAAGCGTTGACATGCATTCGCGCCAACAACAAAGCCCAAGTGTGGGAGCCGGGCTTGCCCGCGATGGCGGCCTATCAGCCAGACATTTATTGCCTGACCCACCGCCATCGCAGGCAAGCCAGCTCCCACAGGAGATCGCCTCAGCCATCAGGCCACGGGACACTCCCGATTCAGCGCTTGATCCACCAGCAACTGCGCAATCTCAAGCATCTGCACCACCGCCAGCACTTGCTTGCGGCCTGAGCCATCCAAGTGCTCGGCGCAGTCGTAGGCGCACACAGTCGCGGACTCCAGCATCTCGCTGGCATTGCTCAAGGCAACTTCGGTACTGAGGCCGGGGCGGACGTTGAAGATGAGGTCGGGTGGGGTTTGTGGGGTGTCATCCGAGGGGGATGGCGGAGGGTTAGGCGTGACTTTTTTCATGGTGAAGCTCCTATGAATGAGCACCTCCATCTCGCTACCACACGATGTAAGGAGGCGACTGTACACGGGGTGGTAGACCGGTCATAGAAACCCGGTAGGCCGAAGCCTCCCGTGCACAGCCGCCACAAAGCAGCCCGCACAAAAAAACGCCCTTAAGCGTTTTGGGATCTATGAAGGAACCGGGCTACCACACCCGTTCGCTGATTTTGCAGCGACCCGCGAAGGTTAGCGGCGAGGTTGACCGGACGCAACCCGAAATCTGTGTAGGGCAGGTCCTAATGACAACACGGCATCAAAAAGGGTGAGCCGTACGCAGATTGGTCGACCGGGGAATGGGAAACCCGGCAGGGCTTGGCCCTCCTGCGTACGGCTCGGTTCACATAATGCAGAGCGGTTAAATGACTGGCCGTAGGGAAAGTCTTGTTCAGCTTTTCGTCAGCACCAAGCCTCTCGATCAGCGTGGTTAGCGCGGCCTTGAAAATCGGATGCCATTCATGGGTGAGTTCGCTGCTCAAGGGATGCCAGAAGAATCGAAACTCATGGCCTCCATCATCTTCTGCAAAATCGAACGCGGTATCTGGAAGGTCTATCGAGACCTAGCATTGGTGAAAAGCCCAGGTTTGGCGGGTGAGCTCGCAATGCCAGGTTCCCAAGTCGCCTATAACTTTGCCGGTTATTCCAGCTTCTTCCTGCAATTCTCGAATAGCGGCGGTGTTTGTTGTTTCGCCAGGCTCTACGCTGCCTTTGACCAGATGGAAACCGGCCTGGGGGTGTTCGAATGCCAGTATTTCCAAAGACTGTCTGGTTCGAAGGACTACGGGGCACGCTTTGACGATGATCATTGGGTTTTGTCGTCCACGTTTTTGCGCCCATCAGAAAATCACAGGGCCACTGAATACCTTAAGGCAAGCTCGCTCGCCACAGGGTTGAGTCAGGCAGCCTCCCAACCTTTCACAAAACCTTCATCAGCCCGCTCCCCGCCAGCCATGACGACGCGACGTTGGCCCATGTTGAAGAGTCGGCGCGCTACGGCATGACCACCGCCGAATTCCCCACTACGCTTGAAGCGGCGAAGGGCTGCCAGGCGCTGAACATGAAAGTCTTGATGGGCGCGCCGAACGTGGTGCGCGGTGGGGCGCACTCGGGTAATGTGGCCGCCGTCGGCCTGGCCCGCGCGGTCAAGATGATCAGCCTGGCGCCCGCACACGCGGCGGGCCTGACGGACCCTGGTGAAATTGCTATTGGCCTGCGCGCCGACCTCGTCCAAGCCAGGCGCCGCGAAGGGCTGCCCGTAGTGCAACACGTATGGCGACAAGCGAAGAGGGTGTTTTGATGGCAGGCAGGTTGATCTATCTCATCGGGCCATCGGGTTCGGGCAAGGACAGCCTGCTGGATGCCGCGCGCCCGCGTCTGGCCGAACGCGGTTGCCGCATTGTGCGCCGCGTGATCACCCGCTCGGCGGAGGCTGTGGGCGAGGCGGCCCAGGGCGTGAGCGCGCAGCAGTTTGCCGCGATGGACGCTGAGGGTGCGTTTGCCCTCAGCTGGCACGCCAATGGGTTGTCCTATGGCATTCCCGCGCAAATTGATGACTGGCTGGCGGCGGGGGACGACGTGTTGGTCAACGGCTCCCGTGCGCACCTGGCGCAGACCCGCGAGCGCTATCCCACGGTGCTGGTGTTGCTGCTGACGGTTGATCAAACCGTGTTGCGTCAGCGTTTGATCGCGCGCGGGCGTGAGTCCCTGGCGGAAATAGAGGAGCGCCTGGCGCGCAATGCGCGGTTCACCGCTGACCTGATCGCCGGCAACGGTTCGGGGTTGTTTGTGCTGGATAATTCCGGCCCGCTTGAACACACCGTCGAGCGTTTGCTGTGTTGCCTGGACCCTGGGCACTCGGCATGCGCCTGACCCTGCTCGGCACCGGCGACGCGCGGCAAGTGCCGGTGTAGGGCTGTGAGTGCATCGCTTGCGCCATGGCGTGCAGCGATGAGCGCCTGCGCCGTCGGCCGTGCAGCGCAAGCCTGTGGAGGTACTGGTGCCAAACTGCTCCATGCCGCCGCAGCCGCAAGCACCGCGTAATCACAATGACCCATGTGGGGCATACGCTGGATAAGTGGTTGCTGGAACACCGTCGGGAACTGCACAAATCTGTGAGTGTAGGTTGGAATGGGCGGGTGATCTGAGTGCAATCCTACTTGGGCGGTTAATTAAAAGGCAGAAGATTGACCACAGCCTGTAGGCGTTGCTTTTATTCAGTGCCGGATAGGGATAGCGGGTCTGAGGTATTTTTTCCTGCGGTGTTTGAATAAGTTTCTTAATGTGCGCAACTCAATATTTGACGATATTGAGTTGGTTTTTCTGAGTGCGTTATATCACGTCTTTATTATGGTGTTTGGCGTGATGGCTGCGAAGCGACGCATAAACGTTATGCGCATTTCTTGCAGGTGTGTTTACTGGTTTGCATTGTGAAAAGAATGGCGCTGGCGAGGGCCTTTTCAATGTGGGACTTTTATCGAGCTGGCAACGGAATAGTCAGGTTCGGTAAACACTGTAGGGATGGATAATTCTCAATACTCAGAGTATTCATTGCCATGATTCCTTCCGTAAGACCCCAGTCCAGTATGCATGCCACTCTCTCGTCCGGAGGGCAGGCGCGTGAGTTTTATAATGGTTTTTCTTCCTTGAGCAGTAATAAGACGTCGTTTACCACCGACCAGGCGGCAAAACACATCACGCGCGCAAACTTTAAGTTTCATGATCGAAATGGCGACAATAAGATTGTGGTGGGTTTTAATTTTTCGGGCGCCTTTAGTGCTGCTCAAAAAGAGCGAGCCAGGCAGGCATTGCAGTCTTATGCAGATGTCGCCAATATTTCCTTTGTCGAAAACGCTAGCCATAGTGATGGTTTCATCACGATCAGGGGCGTGCCGGGTTCAATGTCGGGTGTCGCAACGTTACCCAATCAATACCAATCTCGAGTAACGGCTAATATCGGCACAGGCGGTGCTCAAGATAATCCGCAAATGGGCAGCCAATTTTTGTCCTTGTTGGTGCATGAGTTGGGGCACACCCTAGGGCTGGAACACCCCGGACGTTACGACGGCGGTGGCACTTACGAGCGCAATGCCGATTATGCACAGGACACCAAGGCCCGCAGCGTCATGAGCTATTGGTCGGAACGTAAACAACCGGGGCATGCCTTTAACGAAGTGGAACCCTGCGCCGCTATGATTGACGATATTGCAGCCATCCAACGCTTGTACGGGGCCAATACGCGGACCCGTAATACCGACACCGTTTATGGGTTCAACTCCAACACCGGTCGCGAGGTCTACAGCCTCAAGAGCGCCCGCGACAGGCCGGTGTTCAGTGTTTGGGATGGCGGTGGCAATGACACTCTGGATTTTTCGGGCTTTACCGGCAAACAAAACATCAGCCTCAAGGCCGAGACATTTTCGGACGTTGGGGGATTGCGCGGGAATGTGTCGATTGCCAAGGGCGTCACCGTGGAAAATGCCATTGGCGGTTCCGGCAGCGATACGTTAACGGGGAACGAGCAGAGCAACCGTTTAAAAGGCGGCGGCGGCGCAGACACGCTACACGGCGGTGGCGGGGCCGACACGTTCGTCTATGACCGCGTCAGTGATTCAACGCCGCAGAACCCGGACATCATCAAGGACTTCACCAGCGGTATCGACAAGATCGATGTCGCCGGCGTACTTCGTGAGGCGGGCCTCAAGTCGTTGAACTTCGCTGATCGGTTCAGCGGCCGTGCAGGCGACGCAGTGATCACCCATGACTCGACTACCGGGCGTTCGACGCTGGCCGTGGACACCAAGGGCAGCGGTACGGCTGATATGTTGATTACCAGTCATGGTCAAATTAAACCGTCGGATGTGACCTGGAGCGCTCAGGTGCCGACGGTCACGCCGACGGTGGACGTGATTCCCGGCCCGGTTCCTGAACCAACGCCTGCACCAACCCCAACCCCAGAGCCCGCTCCAGAGCCTATTCCAGCCCCCACGCCCACTCCGAAGCCCCGGCTTAGCGGGCAGTTCGCCGAAAAGCTGTTTACGTTGTTAAGGACATTCATGGACAAGGCTTTTTCGATATTCAAGTAAGTGCAGAGCCCATTCGATCAAGCCTTGGTCAGCGCGGGGCAGGCCGGCGCTTCGAGACCAAACCGGCTCGCCAGCGCCTTGCGGCCCTTGGGCGTCAAACCGAGCGCCCGACTATCCAGGTCCTGGGTGACCCAATGGTGGCCAATAGCATTTTGTAGAAACGCTGCTCCCAACGCGCCGGCCAAATGCGGACGGCGCACGCTCCAGTCCAGGCACGCGCACGCAAAATGCCGTCGTTGCGTGCGCAGTGTTGCTACATCAATCCCCAGCTCTATCAGCGCTGTTTCACCGGGCGCGGTGAGCTGGTAAGTCCCCTCGCCAATCAGCCAGCCGGACGCGATGAAATGGTCATGCAGCTGCACCGCCAGCGTGCCGGCCATGTGGTCGTAGCAGGTGCGTGCGAACTGCAGGCGGGTGGGCGTGGTCGGGACGAAGGCCTTGCGGGTATTGCGGCTGATCACCATCAAACCCTCGATGGCCTGGGCCACATGGGGGCCGGCCAGGCGGTAGTAGCGATGGCGTCCCTGGGTGTGCAGCTTGAGCAGGCCATCGTCCTTGAGCCTAGCCAGGTGGGCGCTGGCGGTGGAGGCGCTCACCCCGGCAATCGCGGCCAGCTCGGTGCTGGTGCGCATGGCCATCCATCAGCGAGCAGAGCATTTTCGTGCGCGCAGGCTCGGCGATCGCCCCCGCCACTTGTGAAAGCGCCGTGTCATCGTCATGGGCGTTCATATTTCGTTCCTGAGCGAATCATTGCCGTGAGAGAGGGCAGATAGTAACGCTTCTTTTGCGAACAGGACGTACCGAATGACACCGCTGCAAGCCGCTACCCATGCTGACCCTTATGCGTATTACGCAGCCCTGAGACGCAACGATGAGCTGTTGTTCGATGCTGACCTTGGACTGTGGATCGCCAGTAGCGCCAAGGCCGTCGAAGCCGTGCTGACGCATCCCGACTGTCGGGTACGCCCGTCACACGAGCCCGTGCCTGCGGCTATCGCAAACGGTGCGGCGGGGCAGGTCTTCGCCAGGTTGATGCGTATGAACGAGGGGGTGGCCCACCAATGCCCGAGGGCCGCGGTCGAGCCTGCGCTGGCCAGGTTGGATGCGCTGCACATTGCAGGAGTGGTGAGGCAACTCAGCGCTTGCATGCATCGCCTGGATGATTGGATGTTTACCTTGCCCGTCTCGGTAGTCGCGTATCTGCTGGGTGTGCCCGGCGAACGGTTAAGCACGGTCGCCGGTTTGACACGGGATTTTGTCGCCTGCCTCTCGCCGCTGAGCCGCGAAGCTCAATTGCGTGATGCCGATGCCGCCGCTGCAGATTTGGTGCAGATGTTCAGTGGTGTACTTGAGCAGACAGGGTTGCTTAAGCCGCTTCTCGAAGGCGATTGGGGTAACCCGGACGCACTGACTCCCAACTTGATTGGGTTACTGTCCCAAACGTGCGAAGCGAGTGCCGGCCTGATTGGCAATACGCTGGTGACACTTGTTCGGCGGCCCGACCTGCTTGAGCACATCCAGCGAGTGCCGGCCTTGGTGACAGCGCTGGTGGAAGAGGTGGCCCGCTATGATTCGCCGGTACAGAACACCCGGCGATTTGTGGCCGGCCGCTGCTCGATTGGCAAGCGTAGCTTAGGCAAGGGCGACACCGTTCTGGTGTTGCTGGCTGCTGCGAATCGGGACCCCGAAGCGAACCCCGATCCGGACAGTTTTCTGCTTCAGCGACCCCATCGGCGGTTGTTCAGTTTTGGCGTTGGCAGGCATCAATGCCCAGGCCAAAAGCTCGCGTTGGCCATCGCGTCACAAGCGCTGCGGGAATTGCTGCGTCAGCCGAGTGTATGGGCCAATGCTTGCCAGTACGGTTACTGGCCGTCGCTGAATGGGCGCATCCCGCGGTTTCAAAGTGGGGTGTAAACCCATAACCCGTTCATAAAAACTGTGGCTTAACGGTTGTGCGGGAACGCAGTGTTTAAGTGGCTGTGTAATTGTAGAATTTTATGTGCGTTGTTGCCTTGGTTAATCAATAACTGTGGTCGTATGATGGGGTTCAGGTGTTTTAATGTTTGAACATGAAATACTATCGGGTTGGCGTTAGATAGTTATCTGTGGGAGTTTGTGGTCGCCGTTAACTGGGGTTGCTGCCATTGCGACCCTTGTTGGCTGATTATAAAGTTTTCCAAAGGGTGTTTTATGAGAGTCGCTAATTCGCTTGTTAATCAATCTGTACGCAGCAATGAACTTCCTACGTTAAATGCTCCTGCTGTCTCACGCGTTACGTCTGTTTCCGGTGGCGTCACTCAAAAAGCCTCTTACAGTACAGACGATGCGGCCAAGCAGATCCTGCGAGGCGGCTATCGGCATTACGATCGCAATGGCGACGGCAAAATTGAGCTTTCTTTTACGTTGGGTGAGCAGTTTTCAACGCAACAAAAAGTGTCTATTCGCCAAGCACTGCAGGCCTGGCAGGATGTGGCCAATATTGTATTCAAAGAAGGCTCAACCGACAGCGACGGTTCAATAACGATCAACGCCGACCCTAATACCAGTGGCGGGAGGGCGCAGTTACCTAATGGGTATTACGGTGACGTGGCGGCCACTATCGGAACGCAGGGGGCTGCCGAATCCCCCAATAATGGCGATTATTTTTTATTAGCCGCCATTCATGAAGTGGGGCATGCGCTGGGCCTTGGTCATCCAGGCGATTATGGTAAAACCGTGCTCAGCTATGCTGATGCCGTCTACAAGCAAGACACCAGAGCCCACAACGTCATGAGTTATTGGGACGCGAACAATCAACCGGAGCATGACTTCAAGCACCTGCAACCCTCAGTGCCACTGAAAGATGATATAGCGGCCATACAGAAACTCTACGGTGCCAACCCCGACACTCGTAATACCGACACCGTTTACGGTTTCAACTCCACGACTGGCCGTGACCACTTGAGTCTTAAGTCGGCGAACGACACGGCTATATTTTCTGTCTGGGATGGCGGTGGCAATGACACGCTGGATTTTTCCGGTTTTTCCCAGGATCAGATCATCAATCTGCACGCTGAGTCGTATTCCAGTGTTGGCGGCTTGAAGGGCAATGTTTCCATTGCCAAGGGCGTTGTCCTGGAAAACGCTATCGGCGGTTCAGGCGACGACGATATCTATGGCAACGACGTTGGCAACAGGCTCCGTGGTGGGGGCGGTGCAGACAGGTTGATAGGCGGCGGTGGCGCGGATGTTTTTGTTTACGACAGGGCGAGTGACTCTACGCTCAGCAGGCCAGACGAAATTCTGGATTTCACCAGCGGGACGGACAAAATTGATCTTTGCGGTCTATTGAAAAACGCCCCGACCAAGCACTTCAATGTGGTTAAGCAGTTTACCGGGCGCCCCGGCGAGATCGTCCTGAGCCACGATCCGCGCAGCGGGAACGCCAGCTTGAGCCTTGACCTGACGGGCCAGGGCAAGGCGGATTTCTTTATCAAGAGTGTCGGGCGCATTCAGGCCAGTGACATTGTCACGGGCGGGGAGCCCGCGCCTGGGGCTACCACGCTTAAACCAACCCCCAAGCCTGGCCTCAACCCCGACGATACTGTCTATGGGTTCAACGCCAACACCGGCGATAGCTCCACCAGCCTCCACGCCGGCAGCGGTGCACCGAGCTTTCTGGTAGAGGATACCGGCGGCAATGACACCCTGGACTTTTCCGGCTTCAAGCAAGACCAGCGCATCGACTTGCGCCATAACGCCTCCTCCAGCGTGGGCGGCTTGCGCAACAACGTCGCAATAGCCAAAGGCGTCATGGTGGAGAATGCGGTCGGCGGCTCAGGCAGAGACCGAATCGTAGGCAACGCCGTGAGCAACGTCATCACTGGCGGTGGCGGCGGTGATGAACTCTGGGGCGTGGGCGGTAAAAACACGTTCAAATATGACAAGGTCACTGACTCAAGCGGTTACGATCCTGATCGCATCATGGATTTCGCCAGTGGCGAAGACACGATTGACCTGACGGCACTGGCCGCAGAGTTGGGAACCCCTTTGCGCCTCGTCGACGCCTACACGGGGCGTATTGGCGATACCGTCGTCAAACACGACCGACACAGCGGCCGTTCCATTGTGGGAATAGACCTGTTGGGGCGGCGTCAGTCGGACTTCCTGATTAAAAGCGCGCGTTTGATCAGGCCGCAGGATGTGCTCGGTCTGACTTCTCGTCAGCGCTGAAAAGCGACACGGCAAAGCGCTGACAGCGCTTAGGCGTTGATCAGCGCCTGCACATACTCGACCCACGACGACGTCGCCCTGGAATAAATTCAGCGGGTTTCCAATATTCCGTAATACAGCCGTCAATCCGACCTGGGCATTATCACGCCCACGAAGATTACGCGGGGATGGGCTGGGGCATGTTGGAGTTGGACATCTCGCCTTATCTGGGCAAGACCGAGAAGGTCAATGTGACCTTGCCCGGTTATGTCATTCAGCGCATCGACCGTGACGTGCGTGAACACAAGGTCAAAAGCCGCTCGTCATTTCTGGCAGGTGCGGCTTTGGAGAAGTTGGTGCGCTCCTAAGCGCAATCAGGCGGTCGCGACCGACACCTGGCGCGACGCACTCAGGAACCGCAACAACGCCAGCAGCGGGAACGCACTGCCCACTAGCATCACGCCCAGCCAGCCGCCGTGTTCATACACGCTGCTGGCAATCGCCGAACCGAAGGCGCCGCCGATGAAGATGCTGGTCATGTACAGCGCGTTCAGGCGGCTGCGGCTGTTAGCGTCGAGGGCGTAGACGGCGCGTTGGCCCAGGACCATGTTCATCTGCACGCAGAAGTCCAGGACCACGCCGGTCACCGCCAGGCCAATCACGCTGTACAGCGGGTGTACGAAGGCCGGCAGGAAGCTCAAGGCGCCAAACAACATGGCCAGCAGCGAGGCGCGATGCGTGTGGCCGGCATCGGCCAGGCGGCCGGCGATGGGCGCGGCGATGGCGCCGATGGCACCCACCAGGGCGAAGATCGCGATCTGGGTTTGGCTCAGGCCATGGTTACGTACCAACTCCAGCGGGGCGGCGGTCCAGAACAGGCTGAAGGTGGCAAACATGCAGCCTTGGTAGAACGCGCGTTGGCGCAGCACCGGTTGCTCGCGCAGCAGGGTGCCGAGGGAGCGCAGCAACTGGCCGTAGCTGGCGCTGTGGTCGGGCTGGCGCTTGGGGATGGTCATCAACAGCACCACGCTGATAAACGCCATCAACGCGGCGGCGGCCATGAACATCGTGCGCCAGCCGAAGTGATCGGCCACCACACTGGACACCGGCCGTGCCAGCAAAATACCCAGCAACAGTCCGCCCATGATGCTGCCGACCACACGGCCACGGGATTCGGCAGGCGCTAGGTGCGCGGCCAGCGGGATCAGAATTTGCACCGAGACGGAACTGAATCCGATCAGCAACGACACAAGAAGGAACAAATTCGGCTGCTCGGTGAACGCAGCACCCAGTAGGCTGGCGATGGCCAGCACCGTTGTGGCGATCATCAGCTTGCGGTTTTCCAACAGATCGCCCAGCGGCACCAGGAAGAACAGGCCCAGGGCATAGCCGATTTGCGTGAGGGACACGATCAGGCTGGCCATCGCGGGAGTCAGGCCGATGTCCGGCGCGATCAACTCGATGATCGGTTGGGCGTAGTAGATGTTGGCAACAATGGCGCCGCAACAGAACGCAAACAGCATCACCATCCCGCGGGTCATGGTGCTCGTAGCGTGTGGGGTAGCGTTCATGGTGTTCTCGTAAAAGCGAAGGAAGATGGCGTGCGAGAATAAAGACAAGACCTGGCAGCGAGTAGGCCGTTGACGGTGATAACACTCATGCCCGGAATTAATGACTGAAACGTTAACTTTCGGGTCGAAGGGCAATGATACATTCAGTCACAACTGCCGAAACAGGAAATCCACTTTCATGAAAATCACGCTGAACAAGATGATCCTGGCTTCAACCCTCGCCGCGGCCATGGCCATTGGGCTGGCGAACGCCGCCGATGCCCCGCGCGTTGGTGTACGTGGCGCCATCACGGCGATGGACGGCGATGCGATGCACGTCAAGGTCAACAGCGGTGAGGACGTCATCGTGCACCTGACCAAAGACACCCAAGTGCGTGCCGTGACCCTGGCCAAGATCGATGAAATCAAGCCCGGCAGCTACATTGGCTCCGCCGCCATGCCCAACGCCGATGGCACCCTCACGGCCCTGGAAGTCCACGTGTTTCCACCGGCCATGGCCGGCACGGGCGACGGGCACCGCGCGTTTGACTTGAAAGAAGGCAGCAGCATGACCAACGGCACCGTCGGCGACTTGGTGGTCAGCAACGGGCGCACCTTGACCGTGAAATACAAAGGCGGCGAACAGAAGATTGTGGTGCCGGATGATGTGCCGATCGTCAACCTGGAGCCAGGGGATCGCAGCTTGCTCAAACCGGGGGTGAAGGTGGTGATGTTTGCGGCGCAGGGCGCGGATGGGACCATCACCGCACAGGCCATCTCAGCCGGCAAAGACGGCGTGACACCGCCGATGTAACTGACCCAATGATGAGCAAAATGTGGGGGCTGGCTTGCCTGCGATAGCATCACCTAGGTATGCCTGACACACCAAGGTGCCTGCATCGCAGGCAAGCCAGCTCCCACACTCAGTTATTGGCCGCTGTAGATCTGGTCAAAAACCCCACCATCATTGAAGTGGGTTTTCTGCACGGTGCGCCAGTCGCCAAAGGTCTTCTCGACCGACAGGAAGTCGACTTTCGGGAAGCGGTCGGTGTACTTGGCCAGCACCTTTGGGTCACGTGGGCGCAGGTAGTTGTTGGCGGCGATTTCCTGGCCTTGCGGCGACCACAGGTATTTCAGGTAGTCTTCGGCGGCGACGCGGGTGCCTTTCTTCTCGACCACTTTGTCGACCACCGATACCGGCGGCTCAGCTTCGGCGGAGACGCTTGGGTAGATCACTTCGAACTGATCACGGCCGAATTCACGCGCGATCATTTCCGCTTCGTTTTCAAAGGTCACCAGCACGTCGCCAATCTGGTTGGTCATGAACGTGGTGGTGGCTGCACGGCCGCCGGTATCCAGCACAGGCGCCTGCTTGAACAGCTTGCCGACAAAGGCCTTGGCCTTGTCTTCATCGCCGCCGTTCTTCAGCACATAACCCCAGGCCGACAGGTAGGTGTAGCGGCCGTTACCCGAAGTTTTCGGGTTCGGCACGATCACCTGCACACCCTCTTTGAGCAGGTCTGGCCAGTCTTTCAGGGCTTTGGGGTTGCCTTTGCGCACGATAAACACGGTGGCGGAGGTGAACGGCGCGCTGTTGTTCGGCAGCCGGGTCACCCAGTTGTCCGGCACCAGTTTGCCGTTGTCGACCAGGGCGTTGATGTCGGTGGCCATGTTCATGGTGATCACGTCAGCCGGCAGGCCGTCGATCACCGAGCGCGCTTGTTTGCTGGAACCGCCGAAGGACATCTGCAAGGTCAGCTTGTCGTCCGGATGCTCGGCTTCCCAGTGCTTCTGGAAGGCAGCGTTGTAATCCTTGTAGAAGTCGCGCATCACGTCATAGGAGACGTTGAGCAGTGTGACGGGGGCAGCCTGGACGGCGCCCGCCAGGGCAAGGCCGGCGGCCAGAAGAGAGGCGCTAACGAGTTTTTTCACTGCTCATTCCTTGTTGTTCGAGAAGCTTGTCGATTGAGTGGGGGCAATTTGCCACCGACTATAGCCGCGCCCGCATAGACGTTTAAAGATTAAAACGAACTTTGCTTATTCCACTTTACGAAACAGATTGCTGCCACAGCGCGAGCAAAACGCCGCGTTGGGTTCATGGCTGTCTTTTTTGCACACCGGGCAGTCGTGTTGCAACTGCTCCCCGCGCATGGCGCTGGCCAATTCGGCGGTAAAAATCCCGGTGGGCACGGCGATGATCGAGTAACCGGTGATCATCACCAGCGACGAGATCACCTGGCCTAATGGCGTCTTCGGCACGATGTCGCCAAAGCCCACGGTGGTCAGGGTCACAATCGCCCAATAGATGCCCTTGGGAATGCTGGTAAACCCATGTTCCGGGCCTTCGATCACGTACATCAAGGTGCCGAACACCGTGACCAGGGTGCACACGCTCACCAGGAACACCACGATCTTTTGTTTGCTGCCGCGCAGCGCCGCCATCAGGTAGTTGGCCTGCTTGAGGTACGGGCTGAGCTTGAGCACGCGGAAGATCCGCAGCATCCGAATGATGCGGATGATCAGCAGGTACTGCGCGTCGCTGTAATACAGCGCGAGAATGCCGGGCACGATGGCGAGCAAATCCACCAGCCCATAAAAACTGAAGGCGTAGCGCAACGGCTTGGGCGAGCAATACAGGCGCAAGCCGTACTCGATGGCGAAGATCACCGTGAAGCCCCACTCGATATAGGCCAGCAGATTCGCGTAGTTCTGGTGAACCTGGTCGATGCTGTCGAGCATCACGATCACAATGCTGGCGAGGATGATCAGCAACAAAATGCCGTCAAAGCGGCGCCCGGCCGCTGTATCGCTTTGGAAAACCATGACGTAGAGGCGCTGACGCCAGTCGTTGTTACTGTCCATAAAACCCGCCTAAATCGAATATCGGGCAAGCCTAGGGGGATTCGAACGGGCTGTCCACGCGGGCTTTGAACAATCGCTGGCTGGCGCGTACCAGCCAGCAGGCGAGGATAAACGGCGCGGTCAGCGCCGGCAGTTGCAGGGCGCTGAACCCCGGCGTGAGCGTGATTGCCAGGCCGATGCCGAGCAGCGGCAACCAAGGCTGGCGGCGCGTCTGGCTCAACGCCAGCGCGGCCAATGCTGGGTTATAGCTGTGCAGGCCGAGAAGGGCGCTGCTGGTTTCGCCCATCAGCAGGGCGATCAGCACGCCACTGGCGGCACCGATCAGCGCCCACAGCGCGGCACGACGGTCGGCCATCAACAGCCCAAACGCAATCAGGGCGCCGGCCAGTGGCTGGTCCAGCAGCATGATTTGTGCGAGCCCGGTGAAGGGCGCAGTGAGCACGCCGAGGGTGTCGGGTTCGCTCAAGGTGAAGGTGCCTGCAGGCACTGTGCCCAGCAGCAACCAGGCGAGGCCGACAAAAGGCGCGGTATAGGCGGGCAAGTCATCCGCTTGCGTGGCATGTTTTAACCATTGGCGCGTGAGCATCGCACTCAAGCCGCCGCACGCCAGGATCAGCGGCGGCAATAAGGCCGACCACGCGAAGTGCTGGCTGATCAACAAGCCCAGCAGCACGCCGTTGTAGCTATAAAGGCCGGCCTGGCGCTCAGCCTTGGGGTAACCCCGGCGCTGGGCCGTGAGTAAACCCGCCACACCACCCAGCAGCGCCCCGCCGAACAAGGCCGGGGCGCCGATCAGGATGGCCAGCAGGCACAGCAGGCCACACAGTGGCTGGCGTTGCAGGAAGATCTGGCTGAAGCCGTTGAGCAAGGCTTCGGCCCAGTCGGGGCAGGGTGGGTTGTGCATTGTGGTTTAGTCAGTGAGACCGAGTTGCCCCCAATCGCAGGCAAGCCAGCTCCCACTTTTGAATGTATTGGCACATCAAAATGTGGGGGCCGGGCTTGCACGCGATGAGGCCCCAACAGGCGCTAAATCAATGTCTCGATGCGCAGCGAATTGGTCGACCCCGGCTTGCCAAACGGCACCCCGGCGGTAATCACCAACGTATCCCCGCGCTGCGCCATCCCTTGGGCCTGGGCAATCTCCAGCGCCGTAGAACACACCTCATCCACTTGGCGCAGCCGATCATTCACAACCGAATGCACGCCCCACGCCACGCTCAAGCGCCGCGCCGTGGACAGGTTCGGCGTGAGGTTGAGGATCGGCGCCACCGGCCGTTCCCGCGCGGCGCGCAGGCTGGAGCTGCCGGACTCGCTGTAGTTCACCAGCACCGCCACCGGCAGGATGCTGCTGATGCGCCGGATCGCGCAGCTGATTGCATCCGACACCGTGGCATCGGCCTTGGGCCGGCTGACGTCCAGCTGTGTCTGGTAATCCGGGCCGTTTTCCACTTGGCGGATGATCTTGCTCATCATCTGCACGGCTTCCAGTGGGTATTCGCCCGAGGCGGTTTCCGCCGACAGCATCACCGCGTCCGCGCCTTCGGCCACCGCATTGGCGACATCGGTGACTTCGGCACGGGTCGGCGCCGGCGAGAAGCGCATGGACTCAAGCATCTGCGTGGCCACCACCACTGGCTTGCCCAACTGGCGGCAGGTGCTGACGATGTCTTTCTGGATCTGCGGCACGCTTTCGGCGGGCACTTCAACGCCCAGGTCGCCTCTTGCCACCATGATTGCGTCACTCAGCTCGGCGATTTCCTGCAAGCGTTGCACGGCCGATGGCTTCTCTATCTTGGCCATCAGGAACGCCTTGTCGCCGATCAACTCGCGGGCCTCGCGGATATCTTCCGGGCGCTGCACAAACGACAGCGCCACCCAGTCCACGCCCAGTTCCAAGCCGAAGCTCAGGTCGCGGCGGTCCTTGGCGGTCAGCGGGCTGAGTTCCAGCAAGGCTTGCGGGACATTCACGCCCTTGCGGTCAGACAGTTCGCCGCCATTCAGTACGGTGGTGTCGATGGCGTTGGCATGTTTGGTGATCACCCGCAGGCGCAACTTGCCGTCGTCCAGCAACAGGTCCATGCCCGGCTCCAGCGCCGCGATGATTTCCGGGTGGGGCAGGTTGACCCGGCATTGGTCGCCCAGCGTCGGGTCCAAGTCCAGGCGCAGGGCCTGGCCGCGCACCAGTTGTACTTTGCCCTCGGCAAATCGCCCGACCCGAAGCTTCGGCCCTTGCAGGTCCATGAGGATGCCCAGCGGATAATTCAGCTGGCGCTCGACCTGGCGAATCCACTGGTAGCGCTGGGCGTGATCGGCGTGATCACCATGGCTGAAATTCAGGCGGAAAATATTCACCCCGGCTTCCACCAACTCGCGAATATCGTCAATGCTGTCGGTCGCCGGGCCGAGGGTGGCGAGGATTTTGACCTTCTTGTCAGGCGTCATGTTGGGCAGTCTCAAGAATCAGGATGGCGCGGAAATCGTTGACGTTGGTGCGGGTCGGCTCGGTGACGATCAAACCGTCGAGGGCAGCGAAATAACCGTAGCCATTGTTGTTATCAAGCTCATCGCTGGCCGACAGGCCCAAGGCTTCGGCGCGGGCGTAGCTGGTTGGGGTCATGATCGCGCCGGCGTTGTCTTCCGAACCGTCGATGCCGTCGGTGTCACCGGCCAGGGCGTAGACGCCGGGCAGGCCCTTGAGGCTGTCGGTGAGGCTCAGCAGGAATTCGGCATTGCGCCCGCCACGGCCATCGCTGCGCACGGTGACGGTGGTTTCACCGCCGGAGAGGATCACGCACGGCGCCGCCAATGGCTGGCCGTGTTGCACGATCTGGCGGGCGATACCGGCATGAACCTTGGCCACGTCCCGTGCTTCGCCTTCGAGGTCGCCGAGGATCAACGGGCTGAACCCGGCTTGGCGCACTTTCACCGCCACCGCTTCGAGGGATTGTTGTGGGCGGGCGATTAATTGGAAATGGCTGCGCGCGAGCAGCGGGTCGCCGGGTTTGACGGTTTCCGACGCCGGGTTCTGCAACCAGCTGCGCACCGAGGCGGGCGCATCGATGCCGTAGCGCTTGAGAATCGCCAGGGCTTGTTGCGAGGTGCTTGGGTCACCGACGGTGGGGCCGGACGCGATGACGGTGGCCTGGTCGCCCGGCACATCGGAGATCGCGTAGGTGTACACCGTCGCCGGCCAGGCTGCCTTGGCCAGTCGCCCGCCCTTGATCGCCGAGAGGTGCTTGCGCACGCAATTCATCTCGCCGATGGTCGCGCCGGATTTGAGCAGGGCTTTGTTGATGGCCTGTTTGTCGGCCAGGGTGATGCCTTCGGCGGGCAGCGCCAGCAAGGCAGAGCCGCCACCGGAGAGCAGGAAAATCACCCGGTCGTCTTCGGTCAGGTTGCTGATCAGTGCCAGCACGCGCTTGGCCACCGCCAAGCCCGCCGCATCGGGGACCGGGTGCGCAGCTTCGACCACTTCGATTTTTTTGCACGGAGCGCCGTGGCCGTAGCGGGTGACCACCAGGCCCGAGACGTCGCCCTGCCAGCAGTTCTCGACAACGAGGGCCATGGCCGCCGCGGCTTTGCCGGCGCCGATCACGATCACTCGGCCGCTGCGGTCGGCGGGCAGGTAAGGTTCAAGGACTTGCCGGGGGTGGGCGGCGTCGATGGCTGTGGCAAACAGCTCGCGAAGCAGGTGTTGCGGATCGACCGACATAAGCGGGCTCCCGGGGGATTTTTGTTTTTAGGTTTGAAACGTGGAACTGGGACAAAAATGTGGGCGCTGGCTTGCCTGCGATAGCGGTCTGTCAGACAACTGATCTGTCACTGAAAAACCGCTATCGCAGGCAAGCCAGCTCCCACACAGGTCTGCATTTCAAATTGAATTATTTATCGCGAATCGAAAAATTCGCCATATGCTCCAACCCCTTGATCAGCGCCGAGTGGTCCCAGTTGCCACCGCCAATCGCTGTGCAGGTGCTGAACACCTGCTGGGTGCCGGCGGTGTTCGGCAGGTTGATCCCCAGTTCCTTGGCCCCGGCCAGCGCCAGGTTCAAATCCTTCTGGTGCAGGTTGATACGGAAGCCCGGATCAAAGGTGCCCTTGATCATGCGTTCGCCATGCACTTCGAGGATCTTCGACGAAGCAAAACCACCCATCAGCGCTTCACGCACCTTGGCCGGGTCGGCGCCGTTTTTCGAGGCGAACAGCAGCGCTTCGGCCACCGCCTGAATATTCAACGCGACGATAATCTGGTTGGCCACCTTGGCGGTCTGGCCATCGCCATTGCCGCCGACCAGGGTGATGTTCTTGCCCATGCTCCGGAACAGCGCCAGGGCGCGTTCGAAGGTGTGCGGCTCGCCCCCGACCATGATGCTCAAGGTGCCGGCCTTGGCGCCGACTTCACCACCGGACACCGGGGCGTCGAGGTACTGCGCGCCGGTCTTATTGATCTTGGCGGCAAAGGCTTTGGTGGCGGTGGGCGAGATTGAACTCATGTCGATCACCACCTTGTTCGGCGACAAACCGGCCGCAACGCCATCGGCGCGGAACAGCACGTCATCGACCTGCGGGGTGTCCGGCACCATCACGATGATGAACTCGGCTTCCTGGGCCACTTGCTGGGGGTTGGCCAGGGCCACGGCGCCGGCGTCGATCAGCTCGGCCGGGGCTTTGCCGTGGTGCTCGGACAGGAACAGTTGGTGGCCGGCCTTTTGCAGGTTGGCGGCCATGGGTTGGCCCATGATGCCGGTGCCGATAAATCCGATTTTAGCCATGATCAAAATCCTCTTTTTATTAGATGGGCAGGCCTGTCTCGGGTCTGCCAAACACCGAAGATCTGCTGTGGGAGCTGGCTTGCCTGCGATAGCGCTCTATCCGTTACAGATTGATCGCCTGATACACCGCCATCGCAGGCAAGCCAGCTCCCACATTGTTCTGTGGTGTGTCTGTTAGATCGCGTTGTGGGTTTTGAGCCAGCCCAAACCCGCTTCAGTGGTGGTCAACGGCTTGTACTCACAACCAACCCAACCCGCGTAACCAATGCGGTCCAAATGCTCGAACAGGAAGCGGTAGTTGATCTCCCCGGTTCCGGGCTCGTTACGCCCCGGGTTGTCGGCCAGTTGGATGTGGTTGATCTCACCCAGGTGCGCAGCCAGGGTCCGGGCCAGGTCGCCTTCCATGATTTGCATGTGATAGATGTCGTATTGCAGGAACAGGTTGGCGCTGCCCACTTGCTCGCGAATCGCCAGGGCCTGGGCGGTGTTGTTGAGGTAAAAGCCGGGGATGTCACGGGTGTTGATCATCTCCATCACCAGCTTGATGCCCGCCGCTTGCAGCTTGTCGGCGGCGTACTTGAGGTTGGCGACAAAGGTTTTTTCCACGGTTTCGTCGTCAACGCCTTGCGGCCGGATGCCCGCCAGGCAATTGATCTGGGTATTGCCCAGCACCTGGGCGTAGGCGATGGCCAGCTTGACCCCAGCACGGAATTCCTCGACTCGGTCCGGGTGGCACGCCAGGCCGCGTTCGCCCTTGGCCCAGTCGCCGGCCGGCAGGTTGAACAGCACTTGGGTCAGGCCGTTGGCGTCCAGTTGCGCCTTGATTTGGGCGGAGCTGAATTCGTACGGGAACAGGTACTCGACACCCTGGAAGCCGGCATCGGCAGCCGCTTTGAAACGGGCGAGAAAGTCCTGTTCGGTAAACAGCATCGACAGGTTGGCGGCAAAACGCGGCATAAGGTTCTCCTTAATCGAGCAGGGAAATGGCAGTCGGCGCATCGTTGCCGACCAGGGCCAAATCTTCGAATTCGTTGACGGCGTTGATCTCGGTGCCCATGGAAATATTGGTCACGCGCTCCAGAATAATCTCAACAATCACTGGCACCTTGAACTCTTCGATCATTTCCTTGGCCTTGCGCAACGCCGGCGCAATCTGGCCCGGTTCGAATACGCGCAGGGCCTTGCAACCCAGGCCTTCGGCGACGGCGACGTGGTCGACGCCATAACCGTTGAGTTCCGGGGCGTTGAGGTTGTCGAAAGACAGCTGCACGCAGTAGTCCATTTCAAACCCGCGCTGGGCCTGGCGGATCAAACCCAGGTAGGAGTTGTTCACCACCACGTGGATGTACGGCAGCTTGAATTGCGCGCCCACGGCCAATTCTTCGATCATGAACTGGAAGTCATAGTCGCCCGAAAGCGCCACGACTTTGCGGCTTGGGTCAGCCTTGACCACCCCGAGCGCCGCCGGAATGGTCCATCCCAACGGGCCGGCTTGGCCGCAGTTGATCCAGTGGCGTGGCTTGTAGACGTGCAGGAACTGCGCGCCGGCAATCTGCGACAGGCCGATGGTGCTGACGTAGCAGGTGTCTTTGCCGAACACCTGGTTCATCTCTTCGTACACGCGTTGCGGCTTGACCGGCACGTTGTCGAAGTGGGTCTTGCGGTGCAAGGTGGCCTTGCGTTGCTGGCAGTCATGCAGCCAGGCGCTGCGGTCCTTGAGCTTGCCTGCGGCTTTCCACTCGCGGGCCACTTCAATGAACATCGTCAGCGCAGACCCTGCGTCGGAAACGATGCCCAGGTCCGGGGTGAACACGCGGCCAATCTGCGTCGGCTCAATGTCGACGTGAATGAATTTGCGCCCCTCGGTGTACACCTCCACCGAACCGGTGTGGCGGTTGGCCCAACGGTTGCCGATGCCCAGCACCACGTCCGATTTGAGCATCGTCGCGTTGCCATAACGGTGCGAGGTTTGCAGGCCGACCATGCCCACCATCTGCGGGTGATCGTCCGGGATCGTGCCCCAGCCCATCAGGGTCGGGATCACCGGGATGCCGGTCAATTCGGCGAACTCCACCAGCAGCTCGCTGGCGTCGGCGTTGATCACGCCGCCGCCGCTCACCAGCAAGGGGCGTTCGGCTTGGTCCAGCAGCGCCAGGGCTTTCTCGACCTGGATGCGCGTGGCCAATGGCTTGGCCAGCGGCAGCGGTTGGTAGGCGTCGATGTCGAATTCGATCTCGGCCATCTGCACGTCGAACGGCAGGTCGATCAGCACCGGGCCAGGGCGGCCGGAGCGCATTTCATAGAAAGCTTTCTGGAAGGCATACGGCACTTGGCCAGGCTCCAGCACAGTGGTCGCCCACTTGGTCACCGGCTTGACGATGCTGGTGATGTCGACGGCTTGGAAGTCCTCTTTGTGCATCCGTGCACGCGGGGCTTGGCCGGTGATGCACAGAATCGGGATCGAGTCGGCCGAGGCGCTGTACAGGCCGGTGACCATGTCAGTGCCCGCCGGGCCCGAGGTGCCAATGCACACGCCGATATTGCCGGCCTTGGTGCGGGTGTAGCCCTCGGCCATGTGCGAGGCGCCTTCAACGTGGCGAGCAAGGACGTGATCGATGCCACCGACCTTCTGCAAGGCCGAATACAGCGGGTTGATGGCGGCGCCTGGGATACCGAAGGCGGTGTCCACACCTTCACGGCGCATCACCAGGACGGCGGCTTCGATTGCTCTCATTTTGCTCATGGTTTTGGTGCCTCTTGCGTTTTGTAATTGTATACAAGTGGTGTCTGGTCAAAGTGTATTCACGGCGAGCGGCGCAGGTCAATGCATTTTATAAATGCGCCTTTACGTTCGTCGGAAGCGCTTTTTTCGACGTATGGAGCGTTTGTGCGAAAATATTGTATACAAAAACAAATGTCATTGTGTTCTATTTGTTCGATTGGGCATCTGATCAAACAGACCTCCACCGCTTTCTCAATAACAAAAGAAGGACGGCACCATGAGCGCTTTAACCTTGAAACTCGCCACCCAACTGGCCAGCCAGGCCCTTCACGCAGGCCGAACCATTTCAGCCGCACCGCTGACCATTGCAGTGCTCGACAGCGGCGGGCACTTGGTCACCCTGCAACGCGAAGACGGCGCCAGCCTGCTACGCCCGCAAATCGCCATCGGCAAGGCCTGGGGCGCGATTGCCCTGGGCAAGGGCTCACGTTTGCTGGCACTGGACGCCCAGCAGCGCCCGGCGTTTATCGCGGCGTTGAACAGCCTGGGGCAGGGCAGCGTGGTGCCGGCGCCGGGCGGGGTATTGATTCGGGATCAGGCGGGTGCGGTGCTGGGGGCGATTGGGATCAGTGGGGATACGTCGGATATTGATGAACAGTGTGCGATTACGGCGATTGAGGGGGTGGGGTTGTTGGCGGATGCAGGGGTGTCTGCCTAGCCTTCGGTGACAGGTAGATTGCTATCGCGGGCAAGCCCGCTCCCACATTGGTCGGTGTGCACACCACTAACCCTGTGGGAGCGGGCTTGCCCGCGATGGCGGCGACTCGGTCTACAGTCAAAGCCAGATCGCATCCCATAAGGGGTAGTCGCCAAACTTCTTCACCAGGCCTGCTCTCAATGGGTTGGCCACAATGTAGCGAGCTATGCCCTCCAGGCTTTCCTCACGGCGCACGGCATGATCGTGAAAGCCAGGTTGCCAAAGACGGCCTTGGCGACCGGCAACACCATTAATGATTCGAGTACTTTTGGATTTTACTTGGCGCATCAGGTCGCAAAGGGAGCCTTTCTCCAGAGAGATAAGCCAGTGGAAATGGTCAGGCATGACCACCCATGCCAAGGATGTCGCCAGGCCTTGGTTCTGGGCGATTCGAAATTGTTGTACCACCAGTCGGCCTAGCTTGAAGTCCTGGAAAATGGGCTCGCGATCAAGGGTGTTGCTGGTCAGCAAGTAGATACGGTTGGATTCGTTGTAACGACCGATGCGCAGTCGTTTTGATGCGGGGAGATCAGGCATTCCATGGCCTCTCTTCAGATGGTGTTCTGAGAGGCTAGGTGTGGAAAGCTGGGGTTGATCAGCAGGCTTTTGGCAGGATGTGTCTGGGAGGGCGCTATCGCGGGTAAGCCCGCTCCCACATTGGTTTTGCGGTGTTCATACATAGTGTGTCTGGCATAGATTCCAATGTGGGAGCTGGCTTGCCTGCGATGGCCACACCACGGTCTATCAGTCCGGCTCACACCCCTTCAACACCAACCGAATAATCGTCTGCGCCGCTGCTTCATAATCCGCCTCATCCAGCTTGGCTTTCCCGGTTACCGCCGATATCTGCCAATCAAAATCGGCATACGTCTGCGTCGCCGCCCAGATGCTGAACATCAGGTGATTGGGGTCAATGGCCGCGATCAGGCCACGGTCCACCCAGCTCTGGATGCAGTCGATGTTGTGCTTGGCCTGGGCGTTCAGCTGCTCGACCTGCTGGCTGCTCAGGTGCGGCGCGCCGTGCATGATTTCGCTGGCGAATACTTTGGAGGCAAACGGCAGGTCGCGGGAGATGCAGATTTTCGAGCGGATGTAATTGCTCAGCACCACCGCCGGCTCACCGTCGGGATTGAACGGCGTGGACGCCGCCAGGATCGGCTCGATAATACTCTCGAGCACCTCGCGATAGAGGTTGTCCTTGGACTTGAAGTAGTAGTAAACGTTGGGCTTGGGCAGCCCGGCCTTGGCGGCGATGTCGCTGGTTTTGGTCGCGGCGAAGCCCTTGTCGGCAAACTCCTCGCTCGCCGCCCGCAGGATCATTTCTTTATTGCGCTCGCGGATGGTGCTCATAGACCAGCAGTTTCCTTGCCAAGACAGGCGGTTGCGCATGGTAGCACCGGCTTGACGCAGCGCTCAAGAATGCAGGCGCAGCCTTGCACGCCGGGCGTTGCAGCTGACTTTGTCTGTGTGGATGCTGAACGTATTCATGGTAGTACCGGCATCGGCTGGGCGCGCTGCTAGAGTTCGGATCAGCGACGCGGCCAATACGGTCGCCGTTCAGTCCAGTATTGGGCGTTCGAGTGAGAAACCGTGGAGAAAAGCAGGCCACGTACGTTCGCCTGAGTCATAGGCGCGTTGTTGCTGGTCGCGCTGTCGATTGGCCTGGGCATGCACTTCTTTGGCGGCGCCCACAAAGGCAGGCCAGTGCCAGCCCGGTGCTAACGTGATCAAAGTGCTCGACCGCGTGCAGCAACGGCTGCCCACGTTACGCGCCAGCCTGCCGGGCACCTTGAACGTGGCGGTGCTCACCGACCGCACCCAGACCATCCGCGTCTCGTTTACCGATGTGCAGTACGAGCTGGGGCTGGCGATATTGCTGGTGGTGATCGTGATCTCGCTGTCCATCGCGCTGGGTGGGTTGTTTTCGTTGCCGAACCGCATTAGGACGTTGGGCCCGGCGTTGGAGACGACTGTTGATGGCAGTGCGCGGGAGGCGGCGGCCAAGCAGGCTGAGGCGAGTTATGACCAGATCGCGGCGAATTATCGGGGCGCGGTGCTGAGTGCGTTGCAGAATGTTGAGGACAATTTGTCGGCGATCAATCATCTGCAAACCCAGGCGGATGCTTTCCAGCAGGTGTACCAGCGCAATCAGCAGCTGTTTGGGAGTCAGGAGGCGCAGTTGCGTGCTCAGCAGTGGGTGTTGCTGCAAGCTGAGCAAAACTTGCGCGACACCCAAGGCAGTTAGCCAAGGCCGTGTCGCGCTGATTCAGAGCCTGGGCGGCGGCAGGCAGGCACCCTGATTAGCTGAGACATCGTAATCCAACTGTGGGAGCTGGCTTGCCTGCGATGGCGGCCTGTCGGTTGGCCGGGTTACCCACGGATTCAAACCTGCGTGCGGCCAGCGGGGTTAACGGGGCGAATCAGATCAACAGCAATCCTCCGTGCAGTAGAGAGACCTATATTCCCTCCCGGTCGCCGCGTTATATTCGCGGCACTTTAACCGCAGGATGAACGCGTCATGGCAGGAAGCAGTTTGCTGGTACTGATCGACGACATCGCCGCCGTCCTCGACGATGTGGCGTTGATGACCAAGATGGCTGCCAAAAAGACCGCCGGGGTGCTCGGTGATGATTTGGCGCTTAACGCCCAGCAGGTCTCCGGGGTTCGTGCCGAGCGGGAAATTCCGGTGGTGTGGGCGGTGGCCAAGGGCTCGTTTCTCAACAAGTTGATCCTGGTGCCCGCGGCGCTGTTGATCAGTGCGTTTGCACCGTGGGCGGTCACGCCGTTGTTGATGTTGGGCGGCGCTTATCTGTGTTTCGAGGGCTTTGAAAAGCTCGCGCATACGTTTTTGCACAAGCGCACCGAGGAGCAGGCGCATCTGGTCGAGGCGGTGGCGGACCCGGCGACTGATCTGGTGGCGTTTGAGAAGGACAAGATCAAGGGCGCGATCCGTACCGACTTCATTCTCTCGGCGGAAATCATCGCCATCACCCTGGGCACTGTGGCCGATGCGCCGCTGATGCAGCAAGTGGTCGTGTTGTCGGGCATTGCCATTGTGATGACCATCGGCGTTTACGGCCTGGTTGCCGGTATCGTCAAGCTCGATGACCTGGGCCTGTGGCTGACGCAAAAGCCCGGCCAGGCGGCGCGTAGCGTCGGTGGGGCGATTCTTCGCGCCGCGCCTTACATGATGAAAAGCCTGTCGGTGATCGGCACGGCGGCGATGTTCATGGTAGGCGGCGGGATTCTCACCCATGGCGTGCCGGTGGTGCACCACTGGATCGAGACGGTAAGCCAGAGTGTCGGCGCGATGGCGTGGTTGATGCCGACGCTGCTCAATGCGGTGGCCGGGATTATCGCCGGGGCAGTGGTGCTGGCGGTGGTTTCGCTGGTGGGCAAGCTGTGGAGTGCGGTGAAACGCTAGATTGGCATTCGCTGCGAATATAGATACGATGCTAATCATTAGCTTGCTATCTAAGTGTTCGCTGAATGAAGCTTCCCGCGTTTCAACTGCCTGACTTCTGGCAAGCCACCCTGGCGCCCTCGCGTACCGATCTGCTGTTTGCCTTGCGCAACATGATCGCTGGCGGGGTCGCGTTGTATCTGGCCTTTTGCTTTGACTTGCAGCAGCCGCAATGGGCGCTGACCACGGTGTTTATCGTCGGCCAGTCCACCAGCGGCATGGTCCTGGCCAAGGGCGCTTATCGGTTGCTGGGCACGTTTGTGGGCGCCGTGGCTTCCATCGCGATGATTGGCATATTCGGTCAGGCGCCATTGCTGTTCCTGCTGTGCATGGCGTTGTGGTTGGCGTTTTGCACCACGGGGGCGTCGTTGCTGCGCAATCATGCCTCTTATGGCTTTGTGCTGGCCGGCTACACCACGGCCATTATTGCCTTGCCCGCGACCGCCGCGCCGCTGGGCGTGTTCGATGAGGCAGTGGCGCGCTGCCAGGAGATCAGCCTGGGGATCCTCTGCGCCACGATCGCCAGCACGATCTTATGGCCGCGCCGGGTTGAGCAGACCCTCGCGGTTCAAGGTCGTGGCGCCTGGCAGGCGGGAATGCGCGCAGCGGCCTCGGAGCTGCTGGGGGCGGATCAGCGCAAGGGCTTGCTGGAGGCACTGGGCCGCTTGGTCGCGGTGGACGCCCAGCGCGACCATGCCTGGTTTGAAGGCCCCAAGGGGCGGCGCCGCTCCCAGGCGTTGCGGGTGCTCAGTCGGGATCTGCTTGGCCTGCTGCGCGCAGCGCGAGGCGTGGCCCGTCAACGGATGATGCTGCCGGACACGACGCTCATTGCGCCTTGGGTGGATGAGGTGGCCGCGACGTTGCAGCAAGAGCGGCATGAGGCGCTGCCTGAATTGTCCCGTCGCCTCATGCTGGCGCTGGATGACCCAGATTTGAGCCCAGAGGCGCACTTTTGCCTGATGCAATTGGCCCAGGTTCTGCGGTGGGTGAAGCTGGGCGAGCTGACCCTGGCGGCCGTTGAGGCGGGCAGGGTGCCGCCCGGCGCGCCGGGGGCCATGTCCTGGCATCGGGATATCGAGCAGGGCGTGCTGGGTGGGTTACGCAGTGCATTGGCGTTTTTGGCCGTCGCGGCGTTCTGGGTGTTTACCGCCTGGCCGTCGGGGTTGGGTGCGGTGTCGATCAGCGGTGTGGTACTGAGCCTGTTTGCCGCGCGGGAAAACCCTTCGGCCGCCAGCCTGAATTTTCTCAAGGGCATCGCGCTGTCGATCCCGGTGGCCGGCGTTGTACGTTTTGCTTTGCTGCCTGGGTTTGATGGTTTTCCGTTGCTCTGCCTGGCGTTGGGTGTGCCGCTGTTTTTCGCTTCGCTGTGCATGAGCCGGGTGAAGCTTGCGGCCACCGCTTCGGCGTTCTGCATCTTCTTCGTCAATAACATCGGGCCGAGCAACCTGATGACCTACGACATCGCCGCCTTTCTGAACAAGGCCATCGCGACCCTGGTGGGCGTCGGGATTGCGGTGGTGGTGTTTCGGCTGATCCAGTTCAACCCCGGCGAGCACCACTATCGGCGGATGTTCAAGGCTTCGTTGTTTGACCTGGCGCAGCTGACATCGCGCCCTTTGGAGCAGGCCGAGAGCTGGTTTGGCGGGCGTATGGCCGATCGCTTGATTCGCCTGTCGCGCTACAGCGAAGCCTTGCCCGCCGACCGCCGCCACCATTGGGACAACGGCTTGTTGGGGCTGGACCTGGGCGATGAATTGCTGGAACTGCGCGCAAGCCTATCGAACAGCCAAGGCTTGCTGGCGATTGAACGCGATGGGTATTTACGGCAGTTGGCGGCGGCGCTCAAGCGAGGTGGGCCGAGCAAGCCAAATGCGTCGTTGCTGGATGCGCCCAGCGCTGCGTTACTGGAAGCGCTCGAACAGCCATTGGCGCTGGCCGAGCAGGATCGCGAGATGGCCCGGGCGGCGGTGCTGCAGTTGCGGTTTACCTGGCAGAAGTGGTGTTAGCGGGGCAGCTATTCGACCACTGGGTTCTAGGCGTGGAACGGCATAGCGAGCAACGAATAGCTGATTCATTCTCTGGTACAGATTTAAAGCTGTTTAAGCTGAATCCTACAGTTCGGATTTACAGGCATTTATAGGACGCGTCGAGCTGCTTCATGTGAAGCGGCACGATAAAAGTGGATCGTTAAGAGGTTAAGGATGAACTGGTGTTTTCAAGCGATAAAAAACTATGCCAAGTTCAGTGGGCGAGCCTGTAGACGCGAGTACTGGGCGTTTGCATTGATGGACATAATGATCGTTTGGGGGGGCTATTTTAGTGGCGTATCTGGCAAATGTTTCTTCGAGTCCGTGGTTTATCGTCCCATTTGGTTTGTACGTGTTATTGATGATTCCCCCCGCAGTGTCGGTGACATTCCGCAGGCTTCATGATGTAAACATTACGGGGGCGTATGCACTGTGGTTTTTGATACCGGTTGTTGGTTTTATAATGGTGTCCATCCAGTTGTTCACTCAAGGCGATAAGGGGGAGAACGATTACGGTGAGCCTCCTGGTAAAAATATTAGCTGAGTAAGTGAGTAAAATCAGCGCAATAAAAAAGGCCATTCAATCGAATGGCCTTTTTTGTGGACGTTTACTCGGCGATCTGCAACTTGCGCGACTCTGTATAAATGTAGCGCACCTTTTCATACTCAAACGGCGAGTTCATCTGACCGTAGCGGAAGCTGGTCTGGTAGCGCTTGTCGACGGCGCGCAAGGCCCAGATTTCCGGGTGGTTTTCGCTGACTTTGGACACGTTGAGGAAGTTGATCTGGGTTTCGGCGCCGTAGTCGACGATCAGGCCGGCGGTGTCGCGCAGGTTCGAGGGGCCGAAGATCGGCAGCATAACGTAGGCGCCGCCGGGTACGCCGTAGAAGCCCAGGGTCTGGCCGAAGTCTTCGCTCTGGCGCGGCAGGCCCATGGCGGTGGCCGGGTCCCACAGGCCGGCGATGCCGATGGTGGTGTTGAGCAGCAGGCGCCCGGTGGTTTCCAGGGAGCGATGGCCCTTGAGTTGCAGCAGGCTGTTCATCAGGTTGGGCACGTCGCCCAGGTTGTTGAAGAAGTTGCTGACGCCGGTGCGCAGGAAGCTCGGTGTGACGTAGCGGTAGCCGTCAACCACTGGCAGGAACACCCATTGGTCGAAGCGGTAGTTGAAGTGGTACACGCGGCGGTTCCACGATTCCAGCGGGTCGTACACGTTGAGCGCGGTCAGCGATGAGCGCTCGAACTCGCGCTGGTCCAGGCCCGGGTTGAACTTGAGCTTGGTCAGCGGCTCCTTGAAGCCGTCAGAGTCGACCTTGACCGGTTCGTGCGCCTTGCTGTTGTCGGCATTGGCGACGCCCGCGCACATCAGGGCGGCGAGCAGCAGAAGATATTTAGCCACGGAAGAACTCCAGCATGGCGTCGGCGTTGACGCGGTAATTGAGGTTGCCGCAGTGGCCGCCCAGCGGGTAGACGGTCAAGCGATCGCCGAAGGTTTTACGCAGGAAGCCGAGGTCGCCCGGGCCGAGGATCACGTCGTCGGCGTTGTGCATGACCGCGATTTTCGGGCTGCTGTGCAGGTAGTCCTTGAGCGCATACAGGCTCACTTGGTCAACCAGTTGCAGCAGGCTGCCGCCGTCGGAGCGCGCGCGCCACATCGGGATCACTTGTTCGGTGAGGTAGCAGTCGAAGTCGCATTGCAGCGCACGCTTGAGGAACGGCGTGAGGCTGGTGCCTTCGGTGATCGGGTATTTAGGCGGGATGATCAGGCCGCGACGGTTGATCAGGTCCGAGGTGAAGGCAATGTCGGCCGCCGAGAAGCGGAATGAGGTGCCGATCAGCATCGCCATCTGTTCGTTGGTCAGGTGCTGCTTGGAGTTCTGGAAGTCGTAGAGCAGGGCGTCATTGAGGTCGATGTAGCCCTTTTGCTGGAAGTAACGGGTCAGTTTGCTCAACACCAGCTCATAGAAGGTGGTGGTGTTGTTGATGCCCTTGACCTCGGTCTGTACCAGCTTGTCGAGGTTGGTGATCGAGGTGTAGAGGTTGACTGGCGGGTTGAGCAGCAGCACTTTCTTGAAGTTGAAGCTGCGACGGGTTTCGTCGAGCTTGCTGACAAACGCCGCATCCAGGGCACCCAGGCTGTAGCCGGTGAGGTAAAAGTCGGTCACCGGCAGCGAGGCGTTTTGCGCGCGCACGGCCTGCATGACGCGGTACATGTCTTCGGCGTCTTCCTGGGTGATACCCGGCGTGGCGAAGCGCGAGGCGGCGCTGATGAAGTCGAAGCTGGTCGGCGACGATAGCTGCACCACGTGGTAGCCGGCCTGGTAATAGAGCTTTTTCAGGTATTCGTTGATGCTGCTGTCAAACCGCGCACCGGTGCCTGCGATCAGGAAGATCAGCGGCGCGGCGCGGTCTTGCTTGGCGATGCGGTAGGTGAGTTTCTTCACCGCCCAGAAGTTGTCCGGCAGGCTGAACTCGCGCTCGGGGCGCATGTTCAGCGTGTAGTCGGACTGGTTGATCTCGTCGTCGCTCGGCAGTTTAGGCCGCAGGTCAGGCGGCGTGGTGGCGATGGTCGCTTCGAACGGGTTGGTCAAAGGGTAGCCATAGCTGGCCTGGTCGATATCGACGGCCAGTGCTGACGCACTCAAAAATAGGCTGCCCAGAAAGGCAGCGCAGCGCAAGGAACGGAGCATGACTTAATCCCTAAGAGGAAAGGTGCTGAATGAAGTTCGCAGGCTATGACCACCGCGTTGCCACCGAAGTGCCAGCGTTCGGCACGAAAAGTCGGAAAAAAACGTCGGAATCGGGGTAATAGTAGCCAGAAGATACACTTTGCCACGCGTTGATGGACACTAATTGTGTGTATGCGCCTTGCTAACGGCCGCAGGCGCATTAAGCTGAGCGCCGTTTTTGCCTATCGGAGTGCTCCATGTCCCGCCGTCTGCCGTTGATTTTGCTGCTTATTGCCTTGCCGTTATGGCTGGCCGCCAGTTATGGCGCACGTTACGGTTTTATGGAGGATGGCCAGTGGGTTGGCATCTGCGCCGATGAGGCCAGCCGTTGGGAATGCCAGCTGCGTTCGAACTTGGGGCTGATGATCCACTTCAAGGTGCTGGGCTGGGCGGCGCTGGTTGCGTCGGTGCTGGCGTTCTTTGTGCCGGGCCGTTTGGGATGGGGGTTAGCGGTACTGGGGCTGGTGTTCGGGTTTCCCGCGCTGGCGTTGTACAACACTACGTTTGCGGTGTTTGCGGTGGTGATTGCGGGGCTGCGGTTGGTCAGGAAGCCTCGGGCTGCCTGATAGGGCCTCATCGCGGGCAAGCCCGCTCCCACATTTTGACGGTGTGAACACAATCAAGTGTGGGAGTTGGCTTGCCGAGTCGTCGCAACGCTGCGATAGCGGTCTTAAGCCTTGCGCACCCGCAAGCAACGCCACAACGCTACAACCATCAGCACGCTGACCACCGCCCAACCCCACGCCTGCTGGTTCAGCAACCCTTCGCGATACAGTTGCGGCGCGATGCCGGCACCGATGATAAAGGCCAGCAGCGCAATCTCCCGACGCGGCCCAGTCACCGGGCGAATCAGGTAAACCAAGGCCGGCAGCACCAGTGCCGCACTTGGGAAGCTGCGATAACGCGGGTCAAACACCAGCGCCAACATCATCACCGCACCGGCGAACCCGGCGATTGCCAGCAGCCAGCCCGCGCGTCGCTCCAGCCAGTTGAAGGCCTGCTCGCGCCAACCTTCGCGGGCGCTCAGTATCAGCGCGGCATGGGCCAACACCAGCAGGTTCAACACCACCAGCAAGCCTGCCCACACCCATTCATCGTTGAAGCGCGCGGTCACGCGGGTCAGTTCGGCCCAGGTGCCGATGGAGCAGGCTGCCACGGCGCCGAGCAATGGCAGCATGAGTGCGGCGCGAGTACTGCGAACGCGCCCGCCGAGTGCCAGGGTGCCCAGCAGGATAATCCCGCCCACGCCCAGCCATAGCGGCCAGTACGGCACATTGGTCACCGGCCCGGCGAGGATGCCCTTGTCCTGGCGATCGGCATCAAACAGCCCCCAATAACCGCCGACGGCGCCTTCACTGGCGCGTTTCCACGGTTGGTCAAAGGCTTCGATCAGGTTGTAGCGCCAGCCATTGGCCTCGGCCATCGCCACAAAGCCGCGCATGAACTTGGCCTCGTTGACCCGGCTAGGCACCGCGGTTTCACGCTGGCGGCCTTCACTGGGCCAGCCGGTCTCGCCGATCAGCACGTCTTTGGGCGCGAACTTGTGGCCGAAGGTCTGGCGTACATCACCTACGTGTTTGAGCGCCTGGTCGATCCCCGATGGGTCATCTTCCCAGTACGGCAGCAGGTGAATGGTCAGGAAGTCTACCGCCGGGGCGATTTGCGGGTGTTGCAGCCAGAACTCCCACACGTCGGCATAGGTGACTGGCTGCTTTATCTGGCTTTTGACTTTATGGATCAGCGTCACCAACTGCTTGGCGGTGACTTCCTTGCGCAGCAGGGCTTCGTTGCCGACGATGACCGAGGTGATCACATCGGGGTTGGCGTTGGCCGCCGCGATCAACTCGTCGACTTCTGTTTCGGTGGCCACCGGGTCACTGCTGACCCAGGCGCCGGCCATCACCTTCAGCCCGTGCTTGCGCGCCATGCCCGGCAGGGCTTCCAAGCCGGTCATGGAGTAGGTGCGGATGCACTCGAAGCGGGTGGCCAGCAGCGCCAGGTCGGCGTCCATGCGCTCGGGGCGCAGCGTGAACGGCTGATCGAACGGCGATTGGTCTTTGTCGAACGGCGTGTAGGAGGCACATTGCATTTTGTGGCTGGCGCTGGCCACGTCCGGCAACACCACTGGCCGGCCGAGGCCGTACCAATAGCCGACAAGGGCGAGCACGCCGAGGATTAAGGCGAAGAAATAGGGCAGGGCAGGGAAGCGGGCAGTCGCGGGCATGGTCGGCTTATCTGGAGGAGCAAAGGCGCGCATCTTACCCGGAATTAGCCCGTCCCAGTGGGGCTGCATAATTTAGACATGCAAAGTTCGGGCGGGATTTTGTTGCGATGTCCTACAAATCGTCCTGCTGGCGATGTGATGTCGTTTCCTGCTTACCTGAGGTCGCAGTCAGAGCAGGTCCAAGGCCCCGTCAGGTTGATGATCGAAGCGTCAGCACTCCACTGATGTCGCCGCCGTCGGATCGATGCGCGTGAAGGGGGCGCGGTGCACCACATAACAACAGGTTGACGTCGCTCGGCATCCGCCGGGCGCAGCACTTTCGGGGAAGTACTATGAAGATGCGACGACTCTTGGGCGCAGCTGCCACTCTGGTAGTTGCGATGGGCTCCACACTGGCCAGCGCCGACAGCAAAACCCTGAGCATCGGCTATGTAGACGGCTGGTCCGACAGCGTTGCCACCACTCACGTGGCGGCAGAAGTGATCAAGGAAAAGCTCGGCTATGACGTGAAACTGCAAGCCGTCGCCACCGGGATCATGTGGCAGGGCGTGGCCACCGGCAAGCTCGACGCGATGCTCTCTGCCTGGCTGCCCGTGACCCACGGTGAGTACTGGGCCAAGAACAAGGACAAGGTGGTCGACTACGGCCCCAACTTCAAGGATGCAAAAATTGGCCTGATCGTGCCGGAGTACGTCAAGGCCAAGTCCATCGAAGACCTCAAGACCGACACCACCTTTAAGAACAAGATCGTCGGCATTGACGCAGGCTCAGGCGTGATGCTCAAGACCGACGAAGCCATCAAGGCCTATGGCCTGGACTACAAGCTGCAAGCCAGCTCGGGCGCCGCGATGATCGCCGAGCTGACCCGTGCCGAAGACAAGCAGGATTCCATTGCGGTGACCGGTTGGGTGCCGCATTGGATGTTCGCCAAGTGGAAACTGCGTTTCCTGGACGATCCAAAAGGGATTTATGGTGCTGCTGAAACCGTCAACAGCATCGGCAGCAAGGGCCTGGAGAAGAAAGCGCCGGAAGTTGCCGCTTTCCTGAAGAAATTCCAGTGGGCCTCCAAGGATGAAATCGGCGAAGTCATGCTCGCGATTCAAGAGGGCGCCAAGCCTGAAGCAGCGGCCAAGGACTGGGTTGCCAAGCACCCTGAGCGTGTGGCTGAGTGGATCGGTAAATAACACCCGAAGCGTCTAAATAGCACCTTGCAAGCCCGCCTGGCGTTCTCGCCCGGCGGGTTTTGTCGTTTCTGGGGTAAAGGCTGTCACTTTAATCAGTTCAAAGTTGGCGCGAACCCTAATGTCGTTCTAATACTAAGGTCGTCTGGAACCTGTTCTGCAGCCGCATACAGTGGATACGTTCCATTAATAAAAAAGCTGTGCTGCGAGGATAAAAACAATGAACGACAGCATTTACCTCTCGATTCAAAACAGCCCGCGTTTCAAGGAGCTGGTGAGAAAAAGGGAAAGGTTCGCCTGGATTCTCTCGGCGATCATGCTAGGGCTGTACTCCGGATTCATTCTGTTGATCGCCTACGGGCCACACATACTGGGGGCCAAACTCAGCCCCGGCTCATCCATCACCTGGGGCATCCCCATCGGGGTCGGGCTGATTATCTCGGCCTTTGTCCTCACCGCTATCTATGTGCGACGCGCCAACGGCGAATTCGACGACCTGAACAATGCGATTCTCAAGGAGGCTGCGCAATGATCCGTCGTCTATTGGCTGTATCCGGCGTTTCGCTGTTTGCTCCAGCTGTTTGGGCGGCGGATGCATTGACCGGTGAAGTGCACAAACAACCGCTGAATATTGCAGCGATCCTGATGTTCGTGGCGTTTGTCGGCGCGACGTTGTGCATCACCTACTGGGCGTCCAAACGCAACAAGTCGGCGGCCGACTACTATGCAGCCGGCGGCAAGATCACCGGTTTCCAGAACGGCCTGGCGATTGCGGGCGACTATATGTCGGCGGCGTCCTTTCTGGGCATTTCCGCGCTGGTGTTCACCTCCGGTTACGATGGCCTGATCTACTCGATCGGCTTCCTGGTGGGCTGGCCGATCATTCTGTTCCTGATCGCCGAGCGCCTGCGTAACCTGGGCAAGTACACCTTTGCTGACGTAGCGTCCTATCGCTTGGGGCAAACCCAGATCCGCAGCCTGTCGGCCTGTGGCTCGCTGGTGGTGGTGGCGTTCTACTTGATCGCGCAGATGGTCGGCGCGGGCAAGCTGATCCAGCTGCTGTTCGGCCTCGATTACCATGTGGCGGTGATCCTGGTGGGCATCCTGATGTGCATGTATGTGTTGTTCGGCGGCATGCTGGCAACCACCTGGGTGCAGATCATCAAGGCGGTGCTGTTGCTGTCCGGTGCCTCGTTCATGGCGCTGATGGTGATGAAGCACGTCAACTTCGACTTCAACATGCTGTTCTCTGAGGCGATCAAGGTTCACCCTAAAGGTGAAGCGATCATGAGCCCGGGCGGCCTGGTGAAAGATCCGATCTCGGCATTCTCCTTAGGCCTGGCGCTGATGTTCGGTACCGCGGGCCTGCCACACATCCTGATGCGCTTCTTCACCGTCAGCGACGCCAAGGAAGCGCGTAAGAGCGTGCTGTATGCCACTGGCTTCATCGGCTACTTCTACATCCTGACCTTTATCATCGGCTTTGGCGCGATCCTGCTGGTCAGCACCAACCCGGCGTTCAAGGATGCTGCAGGCGCCTTGCTTGGCGGCAACAACATGGCGGCTGTGCACCTGGCCAATGCGGTGGGTGGTAGTATCTTCCTGGGCTTCATCTCGGCCGTGGCGTTTGCCACCATCCTCGCGGTGGTTGCCGGTTTGACCCTGGCCGGTGCTTCGGCGGTGTCCCACGACCTGTATGCCAGCGTGATCAAGAAAGGCAAGGCCAACGAGAAGGATGAGATTCGCGTGTCGAAGATCACCACCATCGCCCTGGCGGTGCTGGCAATCGGCCTGGGTATCCTGTTCGAAAGCCAGAACATTGCGTTCATGGTCGGCCTGGCGTTCTCCATTGCCGCCAGCTGTAACTTCCCGGTGCTGCTGCTTTCGATGTACTGGAAAAACCTCACCACCCGTGGCGCCATGATTGGCGGCTGGCTGGGCTTGATCAGTGCCGTCGGCCTGATGATCCTCGGCCCGACCATCTGGGTGTCTATCCTGCACCACGAAAAAGCCATCTTCCCGTACGAATACCCAGCGCTGTTCTCGATGATCATTGCGTTCGTCGGTATCTGGTTCTTCTCCATCACCGACAAGTCGGCGGCGGCAGAGAAAGAACGTGCGCTGTATTTCCCGCAGTTTGTGCGTTCGCAGACTGGCCTGGGGGCGAGTGGGGCGGTTAACCACTAAGGGTTGTCGCTGGATAAAGAAATGCCCCGGTCGAAAGGCCGGGGCATTTTTTTTGCCTGTGGTTATGGGGTTGCTGGGCCATTGCTATCGCAGGCACACCAGCTCCCACATTCGGCCGAGTACACCCCTTGGAATGCAGTCAAAAGTGGGAGCTGGCTTGCCTGCGAGGGCGACCGCACAGGCGACACAAACAAAAACGGCCTCCACTAGGGAGGCCGTTTTCAGTGCAACTAAGCGGTTGATGGCTTACTTGCGATCTTCCAACTTGGTGATGTCACGCGACTCGTAGCCGGTGTACAGCTGGCGCGGGCGGCCAATCTTGTACGGGCTGGAGAGCATTTCTTTCCAGTGGGAGATCCAGCCCACGGTCCGCGCCAGGGCGAAGATCACGGTGAACATGCTGGTTGGAATGCCGATCGCCTTGAGGATGATCCCCGAGTAGAAGTCGACGTTCGGGTACAGCGAGCGTTCGATGAAGTACGGGTCGGTCAGGGCGATCTCTTCCAGGCGCATGGCCAGTTCGAGTTGCGGATCGTTGTTGATGCCCAGTTCTTTCAGTACTTCGTCGCAGGTCTGCTTCATGACGGTAGCGCGTGGGTCGCGGTTTTTGTAAACCCGGTGACCGAAGCCCATCAGCTTAAACGGATCGTTCTTGTCCTTGGCCTTGGCGATGAACGTGTCGATGTTCGAGACATCGCCGATTTCATCGAGCATGGTCAATACGGCTTCGTTCGCACCGCCGTGGGCAGGGCCCCACAGTGCGGCGATACCGGCGGCGATACAGGCGAACGGGTTGGCACCCGAAGAGCCTGCCAGACGTACGGTAGAGGTGGAGGCGTTTTGCTCGTGGTCGGCGTGGAGGATGAAGATCCGGTCCATTGCCTTGGCCAGCACCGGGCTGATCGGTTTGATCTCGCACGGGGTGTTGAACATCATGTGCAGGAAGTTTTCCGCGTACGTCAGGTCGTTGCGCGGGTACATCATGGGTTGGCCCATGGAGTACTTGTAAACCATTGCGGCCAGGGTCGGCATCTTGGCAACCAGGCGGATCGCGGAAATTTCGCGATGCTGCGGGTTATTGATGTCCAGGGAGTCGTGATAGAAGGCCGACAGGGCGCCGACCACGCCGCACATGACGGCCATCGGGTGGGCGTCGCGACGGAAGCCGTTGAAGAAGGTCTTCAACTGCTCGTGAACCATGGTGTGGTTCTTTACAGTGCTGACGAACTGGGCTTTTTGCGCAGGCGTTGGCAATTCGCCATTTAGCAGCAGGTAGCAGGTTTCCAGGTAGTCCGACTTCTCAGCCAGTTGCTCGATCGGGTAGCCCCGGTGCAGCAGAATGCCATTGTCGCCGTCGATATAGGTGATCTTCGACTCGCAAGAGGCGGTCGACATGAAGCCTGGGTCGAAAGTGAAACGGCCCGTGGCCGTCAGGCCCCGTACGTCGATAACATCGGGACCAACGGTGCCGGTTAAAATGGGCAGCTCGACGGGGGCTGCGCCCTCGATGATCAACTGCGCTTTTTTGTCAGCCATGTGGCCTCCTATTTATGCTTCAAATCATCAGACAGACCCCCCACGCAGGGCCCGCACCACTATAGTGAGATAAATTCAGATGTCAATTTGCCTAAAGTCTTGCTCCAGAAGGCTTTAACCGTACTTTTTCGTCGAAATTGACTGCCATTTACGCCTTTTATACCGCCAGCGCAATCAGCTATTAGGGTGAGGTGTGCGCGTTGTCATTAGTAGCCTAACTGTCTATACTCGGCCACCGACCGCCAAGGGCTTTTGGGCTTGCTTTCATTGGGGGTCGCACTCCCTGGGTGGTGCTTACCTGACCAGTGCACTCCCCGACAACTTTGCCCTGATTGTTAGGGGCTCTTAAGTGTGAAAAAAGCCGTGAATAGCCAACGACCTGTAAACCTAGACCTAAGGACCATCAAACTCCCCATCACCGGCGTTACGTCGTTCCTGCACCGTGTTTCCGGCATCATCCTGTTCCTGGGCTTGGGCATCATGCTTTATGCATTGAGCAAATCCCTGGGTTCCGAGGAAGGTTACGCCGAGGTGAAGGCATGCTTGACCAGCCCGCTGGCCAAGTTCGTAGCATGGGGCCTCCTGTCCGCTCTGCTTTATCATCTGGTAGCCGGCGTGCGCCACTTGATCATGGATATGGGCATCGGTGAGACGCTGGAAGGCGGCCGCCTGGGCTCGAAAATCATCATCGCCATTTCCGTGGTGCTGATCGTTCTGGCAGGAGTTTGGATATGGTAACCAGCGTTACGAACCTTTCGCGTTCGGGCCTCTATGACTGGATGGCGCAGCGTGTGTCTGCGGTCGTTCTCGCGGCTTATTTCATTTTCCTGATCGGATACCTCGTCGCAAACCCGGGCATTGGCTATGAACAATGGCACGGCCTGTTTTCCCACAATGCGATGCGAATCTTCAGTCTGCTGGCACTTGTAGCTCTGGGCGCACACGCCTGGGTCGGCATGTGGACCATCGCGACCGACTACCTGACGCCGATGGCGCTGGGCAAGTCCGCGACTGCAGTCCGTTTCCTCTTCCAGGCAGTATGCGGCGTCGCGATGTTCGCTTACTTCGTCTGGGGTGTGCAGATTCTTTGGGGTATCTGAGTCATGGCTAACATTCCAACTATTTCCTTCGACGCCATCATTATTGGTGGCGGCGGTGCTGGCATGCGCGCTGCGCTGCAGCTGGCCCAGGGCGGTCACAAGACTGCCGTGATCACCAAGGTGTTCCCAACGCGTTCCCACACCGTATCGGCCCAGGGTGGCATCACCTGCGCCATCGCGTCCGCCGACCCGAACGATGACTGGCGCTGGCACATGTACGATACCGTCAAAGGTTCCGACTACATCGGTGACCAGGACGCTATCGAATACATGTGTCAAGAAGGCCCGGCCGCTGTGTTCGAGCTGGACCACATGGGTCTGCCGTTCTCGCGTACCGAGCAAGGTCGTATCTACCAGCGTCCATTCGGCGGCCAGTCGAAGGATTACGGTAAGGGCGGCCAGGCTGCGCGTACTTGCGCTGCGTCCGACCGTACCGGTCACGCGCTGCTGCACACGCTTTATCAGGGCAACCTGAAAGCCGGCACCACGTTCCTGAACGAGTACTACGCGGTTGACCTGGTCAAGAACGCACAAGGCGAGTTCGTCGGTGTGATCGCGATCTGCATCGAAACCGGTGAAACCACCTACATCCGCGCCAAGGCTACTGTTCTGGCGACCGGCGGTGCAGGTCGTATCTACGCATCGACCACCAATGCCCTGATCAACACCGGTGACGGCGTCGGCATGGCCCTGCGTGCAGGCGTTCCGGTACAAGACATCGAAATGTGGCAGTTCCACCCGACCGGTATCGCCGGTGCCGGTGTACTGGTTACAGAAGGTTGCCGTGGTGAAGGTGGTTACCTGATCAACAAGCACGGCGAGCGTTTCATGGAGCGTTATGCTCCGAACGCGAAAGACCTTGCCGGTCGTGACGTTGTGGCCCGTTCGATGGTTAAAGAAATCATCGCCGGCAACGGCTGTGGCCCGAACGGCGACCACGTACTGCTGAAGCTCGATCACCTGGGCGAAGAAGTCCTGCACAGCCGCCTGCCAGGTATCTGTGAGCTGTCCAAGACCTTTGCACACGTTGACCCGGTGGTTGCTCCGGTTCCGGTTGTTCCAACTTGCCACTATATGATGGGCGGCGTGCCGACCAACATTCATGGCCAGGCGATCACCCAGAACGCCGAAGGCGTGGACGAGATCATTCATGGTCTGTTCGCGGTAGGCGAAGTGGCCTGCGTATCGGTTCACGGCGCCAACCGCCTGGGCGGTAACTCGCTGCTCGACCTGGTGGTATTCGGCCGCGCGGCCGGCCTGCACCTCGAGAAGGCACTGACCGACGGCATCGAATACGATGACGCTACCGACGCCAATATCGAAGCTGCCCTGGCGCGTCTGAACGCTCTGAACGAGCGCACTGATGGCGAAGACGTAGCAACCCTGCGTCGCGAGCTGCAAAACTGCATGCAGAACTACTTCGGTGTATTCCGTACCGGCGAATACATGCAGAAGGGTATTGCCCAGTTGGCTGACCTGCGTACGCGCATCGCCAACGTCAAGATCAACGATAAGAGCCAGGCGTTCAACACCGCTCGTATCGAAGCCCTTGAGCTGCAAAACCTGTTGGAAGTGGCTGAAGCGACTGCGATCGCCGCCGAGGTTCGTAAAGAATCCCGTGGTGCTCACGCTCGTGAAGACTTTGAAGATCGCGACGACGAAAACTGGTTGTGCCACACCCTGTACTTCCCGGGTGACAAGCGCGTAACCAAGCGTGCCGTGAACTTCTCGCCGAAGACAGTTCCGACCTTTGAACCGAAGATTCGGACTTACTAAGGGTGGCTGCCATGTTGAAAGTCAGTGTTTACCGCTACAACCCTGATCAGGACGCTGCGCCGTTCATGCAGGAATTTCAGGTCGATACCGGTGGTAAAGACCTGATGGTGCTGGATGTATTGGCACTGATCAAAGAGCAGGACGAAGGTTTCTCTTATCGTCGCTCTTGCCGTGAAGGTGTGTGCGGTTCCGACGGCATGAACATCAACGGCAAAAACGGCCTGGCGTGCATCACGCCGCTGTCCGCCGTGGTTAAAGGCAACAAGCTGATCGTTCGTCCTCTGCCAGGTTTGCCGGTTATCCGTGACCTGGTCGTCGATATGAGCATCTTCTACAAGCAATACGAGAAAGTTAAGCCGTTCCTGCAGAACGACACGCCGGCTCCGGCCATCGAGCGTCTGCAGTCCCCTGAAGAGCGTGAAAAGCTCGACGGTCTGTACGAGTGCATCCTGTGCGCTTGCTGCTCGACTTCGTGCCCGTCCTTCTGGTGGAACCCGGACAAGTTCCTGGGTCCAGCTGCCCTGCTGCAAGCGTACCGCTTCCTGGCAGACAGCCGTGACACCAAGACGTCCGAGCGCCTGGCTTCACTGGATGACCCGTTCAGCGTATTCCGCTGCCGTGGGATCATGAACTGCGTCAACGTATGTCCCAAAGGCCTGAACCCGACTAAGGCCATTGGTCACATCCGTAACATGCTGCTGCAAAGCGGCGTGTAAGCGACGTTGTAGCAAAGCAGGACCGTTGTGCCCGTAAATGCTACGGCGCAGGCTTCAACCGGCGCCGTAGTTTTAACTTGAGCAGCGACTTACAAAGCCGCGGCTCTTATTTTGAAGAAATGAGACAAGCAGGGGCATTCGGGTTGGTACCCGAACTATCAGCGTGATCCTAAGTGGCTTGTTTTGGTCGCTGCACTTGGCCTTTTGCAAGCAAACTCGGTGTTTTCGCCGGTGGTGTCCCCAAATCGAGGGTGACCAAGCATGCAAGAAAGCGTGATGCAGCGCATGTGGAACAGCGGCTATCTTTCAGGTGGTAACGCTGCCTATGTGGAAGAGCTTTATGAGCTCTACCTGCACGACCCTAACGCTGTGCCAGAAGAATGGCGCACCAAATTTCAGACGTTGTCTTCAGACGGCAACGCTGCCACCGATGTATCGCACGCAACAATTCGCGATCAGTTTGTGCTGCTGGCAAAGAACCAGCGCCGCGCTCAGCCGGTTTCCGCCGGGAGCGTGAGCAGTGAGCACGAGAAGAAGCAAGTTGAAGTATTGCGACTGATCCAGGCCTACCGTATGCGTGGCCACCAGGCGGCCCAGCTTGACCCGCTGGGGCTCTGGCAGCGTCCTGCACCTGCAGACCTGTCGATCAATCATTACGGCTTGACCAATGCCGATCTTGATACGACCTTCCGTGCCGGCGACCTGTTCATCGGCAAGGAGGAAGCGAGCCTACGCGAAATTCACGAAGCGTTGCAGCAGACATATTGCCGCACCATCGGCGCTGAATTCACGCACATCACCGATTCCGAGCAGCGCCACTGGTTCCAGCATCGTCTGGAAGGTGTGCGTGGCCGTCCGGTATTGTCCGACGATGTGCGCAGCCACCTGCTGGAGCGCGTGACCGCAGCCGAAGGCCTCGAGAAATACCTGGGTACCAAATACCCGGGCACCAAGCGTTTCGGCCTGGAAGGCGGCGAAAGCCTGATTCCAATGCTCGACGAGTTGATCCAGCGTTCCGGTTCCTACGGCACCAAGGAAATCGTGATCGGCATGGCTCACCGTGGTCGCCTGAACGTGTTGGTCAACACCTTCGGCAAGAACCCGCGCGAGCTGTTCGACGAGTTCGAAGGCAAGAAGAAAGTCGAGCTGGGTTCCGGTGACGTTAAATACCACCAGGGCTTCTCGTCCAACGTGATGACCACCGGCGGTGAAGTTCACCTGGCCATGGCCTTTAACCCATCCCACCTGGAAATCGTTTCTCCAGTGGTCGAGGGTTCGGTGCGTGCTCGCCAGGATCGCCGTAACGATTCCACCGGTGAAAAAGTCCTGCCGATTTCCATCCACGGTGACGCGGCATTCGCCGGTCAGGGTGTGGTCCTGGAAACGTTCCAGATGTCGCAGACTCGCGGCTTCAAGACCGGCGGTACGGTTCACATCGTCATCAACAACCAGGTGGGTTTCACCATCAGCAACCCGCTGGACGCACGCTCTACCGAGTACGCGACCGACGTTGCCAAGATGATCCAGGCGCCGATCCTCCATGTGAATGGTGATGATCCGGAAGCCGTGTTGTTCGTGACCCAGCTCGCCATCGACTACCGCATGCAGTTCAAGCGTGACGTGGTCATCGACCTGGTTTGCTACCGCCGTCGCGGTCACAACGAAGCGGATGAGCCGAGCGGCACCCAGCCGTTGATGTACCAGCAGATCACCAAGCAGCGCACCACTCGTGAGCTGTACGCCGAAAGCCTGACCAAGGCCGGTGTGGTTGACGATGCGCGTGTTCAGGCGAAAGTCGATGAGTACCGCAACGCGCTGGACAACGGTCTGCATGTTGTAAAAAGCCTGGTTAAAGAGCCGAACAAAGAGCTGTTCGTGGACTGGCGCCCGTACCTGGGCCACGCCTGGACGGCGCGTCACGACACCTCGTTCGACCTCAAAACCCTGCAGGAACTGTCCGCCAAGCTGCTGGAAATTCCAGAAGGCTTCGTGGTGCAGCGCCAGGTTTCGAAGATCTACGAAGACCGTCAGAAGATGCAAGCCGGCGGCCTGCCGATCAACTGGGGTTACGCCGAAACCATGGCGTACGCGACCCTGGCGTTCGAAGGTCACCCGATCCGCATGACCGGCCAGGACATCGGCCGTGGTACGTTCTCGCACCGTCACGCGGTATTGCACAACCAGAAAGACGCGGGCACCTACATCCCGTTGCAGAACCTGTATGAAGGCCAGCCACGTTTCGACCTGTACGATTCGTTCCTGTCCGAAGAAGCCGTACTGGCGTTCGAATACGGTTACTCGACCACCACGCCTCAGGCGCTGGTGATCTGGGAAGCCCAGTTCGGCGACTTCGCCAACGGTGCCCAGGTGGTTATCGACCAGTTCATCACCAGCGGCGAGCACAAGTGGGGCCGTTTGTGCGGTCTGACCATGCTGCTGCCACACGGTTATGAAGGTCAGGGTCCGGAGCACTCCTCGGCCCGTCTGGAGCGTTACCTGCAGTTGTGCGCTGAGCACAACATCCAGGTGTGCGTGCCGACTACCCCGGCCCAGATCTACCACCTGTTGCGTCGTCAGGTGATCCGCCCGCTGCGCAAACCGCTGGTAGTGCTGACTCCGAAATCGTTGTTGCGTCACAAATTGGCCATCTCGACCCTGGAAGATCTGGCCGACGGTTCGTTCCAGACCGTTATTTCAGAAATCGACACCCTGGACGCGGCCAAGGTCACTCGCCTGATCCTGTGCAGCGGCAAGGTTTACTACGATTTGCTGGAAAAACGCCGTGCCGAAGGCCGCGAAGACATCGCCATCGTGCGGATCGAGCAGCTTTACCCGTTCCCGGAAGACGACCTGATGGAGGCCATCGCGCCTTACACCAACCTCACCAACGCGGTGTGGTGCCAGGAAGAACCGATGAACCAGGGCGCGTGGTACAGCAGCCAGCATCATTTGCGTCGCAGCGTCGGTAACCACAAGACAGGCCTTGGCCTTGAGTACGCCGGTCGTGATGCTTCTGCTGCACCTGCGTGTGGTTATGCGTCGATGCACGCCGAGCAGCAGGAAAAACTGCTGCAAGATGCTTTCACTGTTTAACGCCTTCGCGCTGACTGAAACCGAATTTTAAGGACCCACAGATAATGGCTATCGAAATCAAAGCCCCGTCATTCCCGGAATCGGTTGCCGATGGCACCGTTGCCACCTGGCACAAGAAACCAGGCGAGGCCGTCAAGCGTGACGACCTGATCGTCGACATCGAAACCGACAAAGTCGTGCTCGAAGTGTTGGCTGAAGCTGACGGCGTGCTGGGCGCAATCGTTGCCGAAGAAGGCGCTACCGTTCTGTCGAACCAGGTTCTGGGCTCGATCGAAGAGGGCAGCGCTGCCGCTGCTCCTGCTGCCGCCGCTGCTGCACCGGCCGCGGCTTCTGCTCCAGCTGCCGCTCCGGCTGCTGGTGGCGAAGACCCAATCGCCGCACCGGCTGCTCGTCAACTGGCTGAAGAAAACGGCATCAACCTGGCGTCCATCAAGGGCACCGGCAAAGACGGCCGTGTGACCAAGGAAGACGTGGTTGCCGCGGTTGAAGCCAAGAAAAACGCTCCAGCTACCGCACCTGCCAAGGCTGCTGCCCCGGCTGCCGCTGCGCCTGTGTTCGCCGCTGGCGACCGCACCGAGAAGCGCGTACCGATGACTCGGGTACGTGCCACCGTGGCCAAGCGCCTGGTTGAAGCACAGTCGAACATGGCGATGCTGACCACCTTCAACGAAGTCGACATGACCGAAGTCATGGCCCTGCGTTCGAAGTACAAAGACCTGTTCGAGAAGTCCCACAACGGCGTGCGCCTGGGCTTCATGTCGTTCTTCGTGAAAGCGGCCACCGAAGCGCTGAAGCGCTTCCCGGCAGTCAACGCTTCCATCGACGGCAGCGACATCGTTTACCACGGCTATGCAGACGTCGGCGTTGCCGTGTCCAGCGACCGTGGCCTGGTGGTTCCGGTTCTGCGTAACGCCGAGCTGATGAGCCTGGCTGAAATCGAAGGCGGCATCGCTGGCTTCGGTAAAAAAGCCCGTGACGGCAAGCTGACCATCGACGAGATGACCGGCGGTACCTTCACCATCACCAACGGTGGTACCTTCGGTTCGATGATGTCGACCCCGATCGTCAACCCGCCGCAAGCTGCGATCCTGGGCATGCACAACATCATCCAGCGTCCAATGGCCATCAACGGCCAAGTCGTGATCCGCCCAATGATGTACTTGGCACTGTCTTACGATCACCGCCTGATCGATGGTAAAGAAGCCGTGACTTTCCTGGTGACCATCAAGAACCTGCTGGAAGACCCGGCTCGTCTGCTGCTGGATATCTGATAGAAGCAGCTGCAGGCCTCAAGTGACAGGCTGCCGGATAAGGCAGCTGGGCTTGGGGCTTGCGGCTTGAAAGCTTGCTGCTAAATAGAGGAACTATTTTCATGTCGCAGAAATTTGACGTTGTAGTGATTGGTGCTGGTCCTGGCGGCTACGTTGCCGCGATCAAGGCCGCACAACTGGGCCTCTCGACTGCTTGCATCGAAAAATACACCGACAAGGAAGGCAAACTGGCGCTGGGCGGTACTTGCCTGAACGTCGGTTGCATTCCTTCCAAGGCGCTGCTGGACAGCTCCTGGAAATTCCACGAAGCCCAAAGCGGTTTCGCGATCCACGGCATCAACCATGCTGGCGTGACCATGGACGTGCCAGCAATGGTCGGCCGTAAAGCCAACATCGTTAAAGGCCTGACTTCCGGCGTTGCCACCTTGTTCAAGGCCAACGGCGTTACTTCTCTGCAAGGTCACGGCAAGCTGCTGGCCGGCAAGAAAATTGAAATCACCAAGCCTGACGGTTCGGTAGAAGTCATCGAAGCCGAGAACGTGATCCTGGCGCCAGGCTCGCGCCCAATCGACATTCCGCCTGCTCCAGTTGACCAGAACGTGATCGTTGATTCGACCGGCGCCCTGGAATTCCAATCCGTTCCTAAGCGTCTGGGCGTGATCGGCGCTGGCGTAATCGGTCTGGAACTGGGTTCGGTATGGGCCCGCCTGGGTTCCGAAGTGACCGTTTTGGAAGCCCTGGACACGTTCCTGCTGGCTGCCGACACCGCGGTGTCCAAAGAAGCGTTGAAAACCCTGACCAAACAAGGTCTGGACATCAAGCTGGGCGCCCGTGTTACCGGTTCCAAGGTCAACGGCGAAGAAGTCGTGGTGACCTACACCAATAAAGAAGGCGAGCAGACCATCACCTTCGACAAGCTGATCGTAGCCGTGGGTCGCCGTCCAGTGACCACCGACCTGCTGGCTTCCGACAGCGGCGTGAACATCGACGAGCGTGGTTTCATCCACGTTGACGATCACTGCGCTACCACCGTTCCAGGCGTGTACGCCATCGGCGACGTGGTTCGCGGCATGATGCTGGCGCACAAAGCTTCCGAAGAAGGCATCATGGTTGTCGAGCGCATCAAGGGTCACAAAACCCAGATGAACTACGACCTGATCCCGTCTGTTATCTACACACACCCGGAAATTGCATGGGTCGGTAAGAACGAACAGCAGTTGAAAGCTGAAGGCGTTGAAGTTAACGTCGGCACCTTCCCGTTTGCTGCTTCTGGCCGTGCCATGGCAGCCAACGACACCGGTGGTTTCGTCAAAGTCATCGCTGATGCCAAGACTGACCGCGTATTGGGCGTCCACGTGATTGGTCCAAGCGCAGCAGAATTGGTTCAGCAAGGCGCGATCGGCATGGAATTCGGCACCAGTGCCGAAGACCTGGGCATGATGGTCTTCTCCCATCCGACCCTGTCCGAAGCGTTGCATGAAGCAGCGTTGGCAGTGAATGGCGGCGCCATCCACATCGCCAACAAGAAGAAGCGCTAAGCGAGATAATAAGAAACCACGGCGGTTGCCCGTCGTGAGCCTTGCGCGCAAGACTCACCGCGGAATGTCCGCTGGACGCAGTCTTGCGCAGCTTTACGGGCGTTAAGCCCTGGAAGTTGTGCAAGCAGCAGTCACAGGTGGCGCGGCACTCATAATGAGCGCAGCGCCGAATGCGCAGTACCTAACGAAGACGGTAAAAAGCATGAATCTTCACGAGTATCAGGGTAAGCAGCTGTTCGCTGAATACGGCCTGCCAGTATCCAAGGGTTACGCAGTAGACACCCCGGAAGCAGCAGCAGAAGCTTGCGACAAAATCGGTGGTACCGAGTGGGTTGTCAAAGCCCAGGTCCACGCTGGTGGTCGCGGTAAAGCGGGCGGCGTTAAGCTGGTTCGCAGCAAAGAAGACGCCAAGGCCTTCGCACAGCAGTGGCTGGGCAAGCGTCTGGTGACTTACCAGACTGATGCCAATGGCCAACCAGTCACCAAGATCCTGGTTGAATCGTGCACTGATATCGCTAAAGAGCTGTACCTGGGCGCTGTCGTTGACCGTTCGAGCCGTCGCATCGTGTTCATGGCTTCCACCGAAGGTGGCGTGGACATCGAGAAGATCGCTCACGAAACCCCAGAAAAAATTCTGAAAGCCACCATCGATCCACTGGTTGGCGCTCAGCCATTCCAGGGTCGTGAGCTGGCTTTCCAGCTGGGCCTGGAAGGCAAGCAAGTTACCCAGTTCGCCAAGATCTTCGTAGGTCTGGCCAAACTGTTCAAGGATCACGATCTGGCCCTGCTGGAAGTGAACCCGCTGGTGATCAAGGCTGACGGCGATCTGCATTGCCTCGATGCCAAGATCAACATCGACGCCAACGCCATGTACCGTCAGCCTAAGCTGAAGACTTTCCACGATCCGTCGCAAGACGATCCGCGCGAAGCGCACGCTGCCAAGTTCGAGCTGAACTACGTAGCCCTGGAAGGTAACATCGGTTGCATGGTCAACGGTGCTGGCCTGGCCATGGGTACCATGGACATCGTCAACCTGCATGGCGGCAAACCAGCCAACTTCCTCGACGTGGGCGGTGGTGCTACCAAAGAACGCGTAACCGAAGCCTTCAAAATCATCCTGTCCGACTCCAACGTCGCTGCAGTATTGGTTAACATCTTCGGCGGCATCGTTCGTTGCGACATGATTGCCGAAGGCATCATCGGTGCAGTGAAAGAAGTCGGCGTTAAAATCCCGGTTGTTGTTCGCCTTGAAGGTAACAACGCTGAACTGGGCGCTAAAGTACTGGCAGAAAGCGGTTTGAACATCATCGCGGCTACCAGCCTGACCGACGCTGCTCAACAAGTTGTCAAAGCTGCGGAGGGCAAATAATGAGCGTCCTGATCAATAAAGACACCAAAGTTATCTGCCAGGGTATTACCGGTTCGCAAGGTAGTTTCCACACCCAGCAAGCCATCGAATACGGCACCAAGATGGTGGGTGGCGTTACTCCGGGCAAAGGCGGCACCGAGCACCTGGGCCTGCCAGTGTTCAACACCGTGAAAGAAGCAGTAGAAACCACTGGCGCCACTGCCAGCGTGATCTACGTTCCAGCTCCTTTCTGCAAGGACTCCATCCTGGAAGCAGCATTCGGCGGCATCAAGCTGATCGTTTGCATCACCGAAGGCATTCCTACCCTGGACATGCTGGACGCTAAAGTTAAGTGCGACGAGCTGGGTGTTACCCTGATCGGCCCTAACTGCCCAGGCGTGATCACCCCAGGCGAATGCAAGATCGGCATCATGCCAGGTCACATTCACTTGCCAGGTAAAGTCGGTATCGTTTCGCGTTCCGGCACCCTGACTTACGAAGCTGTTAAGCAAACTACTGACGCCGGTTTCGGTCAGTCGACTTGCGTCGGCATCGGCGGTGACCCGATCCCAGGCTCCAACTTCATCGACATCCTGAAGCTGTTCCAGGAAGACCCGAAGACCGAAGCGATCGTAATGATCGGTGAGATCGGCGGTTCGGCTGAAGAAGAAGCGGCTGCCTACATCAAGGCCCACGTGACCAAGCCAGTTGTTTCCTACATCGCTGGTGTGACTGCCCCTGCGGGCAAGCGCATGGGCCATGCTGGCGCAATCATCTCTGGCGGCAAAGGCACTGCAGACGAGAAGTTCGCTGCCCTTGAAGACGCAGGCGTTAAAACCGTGCGTTCGCTGGCAGACATCGGCAAGGCTTTGTCCGAGCTGACCGGTTGGGCTGTCAAGTAAGCCTCGCGCTTAGCTGACGCTTTACCAAGCAAAGGCCACCTTCGGGTGGCCTTTGTGCATTCTGGGTATTCTCATCAGATTGGATGCCCCGTCCACCTGTGGGAGTTGGCTTACCTGCGATAGCATCGACGCGGTTTGCCTGATGGGCCGAGTCGCCCGCATCGCAGGCAAGCCAGCTCCCACATGGGTCTGTATTGCCAAATTTAAGTATGAAAATGCGACATTTGGATGTCGCTTATCGGACAGTTCGCCCCGCAACAGTGCGTTTGTCGCCCAAATTCGTTAGGCTAGCCGCCTCTTTATGCGCCCGCATCTCAAAAGGAAGCCGCGCGCTAGACCGGTCGGTCCCCATAAGGACCGGCAGCAGTTCCCTCATCCATAGGGAATCCCTCTCTAAATTCCGATTCAGTAGTGTGGTATTTCCTCAAATGAAAGTGTTGAAAAGCCAGGATGTCCTGGCGTTAGGCTTTATGACTTTTGCCCTGTTCGTGGGCGCCGGCAACATCATCTTTCCGCCTATCGTTGGTTTGCAGTCCGGGCCTCATGTCTGGATGGCGGCGCTGGGCTTCCTGATCACCGCGGTCGGTCTGCCGGTGGTCACTGTGATCGCCCTGGCCAAGGTCGGCGGCGGTATGGACGCGCTGAGCAGCCCGATCGGCAAGATCGCCGGCGGCCTGCTCGCGGCGGCGGCGTACTTGGCGGTAGGGCCGCTATTCGCCACCCCGCGTACCGCGACCGTTTCGTTTGAAGTGGGCCTGGCGCCGCTGACCGGCGAAAGCCCGCTGGCGCTGTTCCTCTACAGCTCGGTGTATTTTCTGGTGGTGTTCTTTGTTTCTCTGTACCCGGGCCGCCTGCTGGACACTGTCGGTCGCTTCCTGGCACCGCTGAAAATCATCGCCCTGGCGATCCTCGGCATCGCCGCGTTTGCCCTGCCGGCCGGTGACATCGGCGTTGCCACGCCGGAATACGTCGCCGCACCGTTTTCCCAAGGCTTTATCAATGGCTACCTGACCATGGATACCCTGGGCGCGCTGGTGTTCGGTATCGTCATCGTCAATGCGATCCGTTCCCGTGGTGTTGAATCGCCACAGCTGATCACCCGTTACGCGATCATTGCTGGGCTGATTGCCGGCGTGGGCCTGGCGCTGGTGTACATCAGCCTCTTCCGCCTGGGTTCTGGCAGCCATGCCGTGGCCGCCGGTGCCGGTAACGGCGCCGCCGTGCTGCACGCTTACGTGCAACACACCTTCGGCTCCCTGGGCAGCGGCTTCCTCGCCGTGCTGATCTCCCTGGCGTGCCTGGTAACCGCCGTGGGCCTGACCTGCGCCTGTGCCGAGTACTTCAGCAAAATCCTGCCGCTGTCCTACAAGACGCTGGTCGTAATCCTGGCGCTGTTCTCGTTGTTCGTATCCAACCTGGGCCTGACCAAGCTGATTGCCTTCTCGATCCCGGTGCTCACGGCGATCTACCCGCCGTGCATCGTGTTGGTGGCGCTGAGCTTCTGCAAAGACTTCTGGCTGGAGCAGGGCCGTATCGTTGGTCCGGTGATGCTGGTGTCGTTCATCTTTGGCTGCATCGATGCACTCAAGGGCGCGGGCCTGGCGGATTGGATGCCGACCCAACTGGCGCACCTGCCGCTGAGCGAGCAAGGCCTGGCGTGGCTGGTACCGTCGGTGATGACGTTGGCCGTTGCCGTGTTGGTTGACCGTATGCTCGGCAAGCGTAGCGAAGCCATCGCTTAACGTAGCTTCTGGGCTGTACCGAAATGCCCCGTATCAATCGATACGGGGCATTTTTTATGCGTGTATGACTACAACCCTCTAAAGTTGGAGTTCGGTCAATGTGGGGTCAGGCTTGCCTGCGACAGCGGCGGACCAGCCGGCGCGGTAGTGACTGCACAGACGCCGTCGCAGGCAAGCCAGCCTCCACATGTTGAACCACGTTCGTCCCCATCCACTGTGTCTAAGGACCCGCATGTCGTTCGTCGAAACCAACCAGATACACCTGCTTGCCGCGCTGTGGTTCGTCCTGTGCTGGGGCGGTTACACCCGTTACGCCACCTGGAAAGCCCGTGACACCGCGTGCCTGGCCAGCGTGCTGCACCTGTATCGTGAAGACTGGATGCGCCGCATGCTGCTGCGCGATAACCGTATTGCCGACGCCAGTGTGGTCGGCAACCTGGAGCGCAACGCCTCGTTTTTCGCCTCCAGCACGCTGATCATCCTCGCCGGTATTCTCACCGTACTGGGCGCTTCCGAGCGGGCGGTGTCGTTGCTGGCGGACATACCCATGGTGCAGCAAGCCTCCCAGGGCATGTCGGAAATCAAACTGCTGTGCCTGGCGCTGGTGTTCGTCTACGCCTTCTTCACGTTCAGCTGGTGCATGCGCCAATACAACTTTGCGGCGGTGCTGGTGGGGTCGGCGCCGATGATCGGTGAGCGCCATGTGTCGGAGCAGGAGCGCAAGGCATTTGCCCTGCGGGCGGCGCGGGTGATTTCCATGGCGGCCAACCAATTCAACTTTGGGCTGCGTGCTTATTACTTCGGCATGACCATGCTGGCTTGGTTTGTCAGCCCGTGGTTGTTCATGTTGATGAGCAGCGGCGTCGTGGTGGTGCTGTATCGCCGAGAGTTTCATTCCGACGTATTGCAAGTGATGGTATATACCCCGACCGACATGCCGGTATCGGAAGTGGCTAAAGAAACGGTGTCTTCACTCGGGCCGCAAGGTTAGTCCAACTTTTTGCCACGGATAAAACAGCAGACAAAGAAAAGCCCGCTATATAAGCGGGCTTTTTTGCAGCAGTAGCCAGGCGATTATTGCTTGGCAGGTTCTGCTGGTGTGGCAGGTGCTGCTTCTTTCGCGGCGGCAGCGTTCGATTCAGCCTGAGCTTTGGCAGCATCGGCGTTTTCTTTCGCAGCGTCGTTCACTTTATCCTGAGCTTTGGCCATGTCTTTCTGAGCTTGCTCAGAATGCGAAGCTGCATCTTGGGCTTTGTCTTCGGATTTTTTATCGCAGGCAGCGAGGCCGAGGGCAGCGGCGAGCATCATGGAAATAGCTAAAGTCTTGCGCATTGGGTGTTTCTCCTTATTGAAGATATCTACTGGCCTTTCGAGCTTGGGCAGTCAGCATTAGTTCCTTTTGTTTCAAAGATATATAAAACACGGCCCTCAAGGAACTTTCACCCGTCATCCCATACTCCACCCGTCAACACTAATAAGAGTCTGTACACATGACCGAAAATCCCTTGCAGGAGCGCGCCACGCGCTTTGTTTCGGCTCTGCGCCATTGTCAGGTGCTGGGCATTACCGTTCATGCCGCAGGCTTGGAGGGCATCACGCTGCTGCTGCCTTACGCGCCCTCTATCGTCGGCGACCCGCAAACCGGCGTGATTCACGGTGGCGCGCTGACCTCTTTGATGGACACCGCCTGCGGCATGGCCACGTTGTGCGTATTGCCCGAGTTCGAGGTATGCCCGACTCTGGACCTGCGTATCGACTACATGCATCCCGCCGAACCGCACAAACCGGTGTATGGCTTTGCGCAGTGCTACCGGGTCACCACCGACGTGATTTTCACCCGTGGTTTCGCCTATCAGGATGACCCGCAACAGCCCATTGCCCATGTGGTAGGCACGTTCATGCGCATGGGCAAGCGCCTTAAGGGCGCACAAGGATTGGGCAGCACGATCAAGGGAGAGCAGGCATGACACATCGATTCAAAACCCGTCTCGAACAGGCCCATGAGCGCGGTGACTACGAGGCTCTGCTCAACCTTGTGCCCTACGCCAAGCTGATCGGCATCGAATGCACGCGTTTGGGCGATGAATTGCTGTTCCGCCTGCCGGCCAACAAGGACAACATTGGTAACCCGATATTGCCGGCGCTGCACGGAGGGGTGATTGCCGGCTTCATGGAGCTGTCGGCGGCGTTACATTTGCTGGTATTTACCGGTGCGCCGGGCCTGCCGAAAATCATCGACTTTTCCCTGGATTACCTGCGCGCCGGGCAGTTCCGCGACACTTACGCCAAATGCCAGGTGTGGCGCCAAGGCCGCCGGGTTGCCAATGTGGCGATCACCGCCTGGCAAAGCACCCCGGCCGAACCGATTGCCACCGCCCGTGCACATTTCAAAATTGAGGAATCGGCGCGCCCTTGAAATCCTGGTCTTAGCCCCCAACTTTGATGACAACCCGCCGCCAACCCTCAAGGGCGCGGCCACTGCCATCCAATTGGAGTTTGATGACCATGAGTGTGGAAACTCAAAAGGAAACCCTGGGCTTCCAGACCGAGGTGAAGCAACTGCTGCACCTCATGATCCATTCGCTGTATTCCAACAAGGAAATCTTCCTTCGCGAATTGATCTCGAACGCCTCTGACGCTGTCGATAAATTACGTTTCGAAGCCCTCTCCAAGCCTGAGTTGCTGGAAGGTGGCGCCGAGCTGAAAATCCGTGTGAGCTTCGATAAAGACGCCAAAACCGTCACCCTCGAAGATAACGGCATCGGCATGAGCCGTGAAGACGCGATCACCCACCTGGGTACCATCGCCAAATCCGGCACCGCCGATTTCATGAAGAACCTGTCGGGCGACCAGAAGAAAGATTCGCACCTGATCGGTCAATTCGGTGTGGGCTTCTACTCGGCCTTCATCGTCGCCGACAAGGTAGAAGTATTCAGCCGTCGCGCCGGCCTCGACGCCAGCGAAGGCGTGCACTGGTCGTCCAAAGGTGAAGGCGAGTTCGAAATCGCCACCATCGATAAGGCTGACCGTGGCACCCGCATCGTGCTGCACCTCAAATCCGCTGAAGATGAATTCGCCGATGGCTGGCGTCTGCGCAACATCATCAAGAAGTACTCCGACCACATTGCACTGCCGATCGAGCTGCCGAAAGAACAAGCAGCCCCTGAAGGCGAAGAGCAGCCTGCCCTGGAATGGGAAGTGGTCAACCGCGCCAGCGCCCTGTGGACGCGCCCTCGCACCGAGGTGAAGGATGAGGAATACCAGGAGTTCTACAAGCACATCGCTCACGATTACGAAAACCCGCTGAGCTGGAGCCACAACAAGGTCGAAGGCAAGCTGGAATACAGCTCGCTGCTCTACGTACCGGCGCGTGCTCCGTTCGACCTGTACCAGCGTGAAGCGCCTAAAGGCCTGAAGCTGTACGTGCAGCGTGTGTTCGTGATGGATCAGGCGGAGTCCTTCCTGCCGCTGTACCTGCGCTTCATCAAAGGCGTGGTCGACTCCAACGACCTGTCGCTGAACGTGTCGCGGGAAATCCTGCAGAAAGACCCGATCATCGACTCCATGAAGTCGGCGCTGACCAAGCGCGTGCTCGACATGCTGGAAAAACTGGCGAAGAACGAGCCTGAGCAATACAAGGGTTTCTGGAAAAACTTCGGTCAGGTCATGAAAGAAGGCCCGGCGGAAGACTTTGCCAACAAGGAAAAAATCGCCGGCTTGCTGCGGTTTGCCTCGACTCAAGGCAGCGATGCGGAGCAAATCGTCTCCCTGGCCGAGTACCTGGCCCGCGCTAAGGAAGGTCAGGACAAGATCTACTACCTGACCGGCGAGAAATACGAAGCCGTCAAAGACAGCCCGCACCTGGAAGTCTTCCGCAAGAAAGGCATCGAAGTGCTGCTGCTGACGGACCGTATCGATGAGTGGCTGATGAGCTACCTCAGCGAGTTCGACGGCAAGACCTTCGTCGACGTAGCCCGTGGTGACCTGGACCTGGGTAACCTGGACTCCGAAGAAGAGAAGAAAGAAGCCGAAGAAGTCGCCAAGGCCAAAGAAGGTCTGGTTGAGCGGATCAAGACAGCCTTGGGCGATGCGGTCAGCGAAGTGCGGGTTTCGCACCGTCTGACCGACTCCCCTGCGATTCTGGCCATCGGCGAGCAGGACCTGGGCATGCAGATGCGTCAGATCCTCGAAGCCAGCGGTCAGAAGGTTCCGGATTCCAAGCCGATCTTCGAATTCAACCCGGCTCACCCGCTGATCGAGAAACTTGACGGCGAGCAAAGCGAAGAGCGTTTTGGCGACCTGTCGCACATCCTCTTCGATCAGGCGGCCCTGGCCGCTGGGGACAGCCTGAAAGACCCGGCCGCTTACGTGCGCCGACTGAACAAGCTGTTGGTTGAACTGTCGGTTTAACACCGTTGTAGAAAAACCCGCTTCGGCGGGTTTTTTTTGTTTAACGCATCCCAACTGGAGTAAATGATGAGCCAAGTCACAGTACGTTCCGTGGTCTATCAGATTGATGGCCAGTCTTATGAAAGTCGCCTGGCCTTCGATGCCAGCCACAAAGGCCCGCTGCCGGGCCTGCTGATGGCGCCGAACTGGATGGGTGTGAGTGCGGGTGCCGAAGACATCGCCAAAAGCGTTGCCGCCAAGGGCTACGTGGTGCTGATCGCCGACCTGTACGGGCAAACCGTACGCCCCTCAAATGGCGATGAAGCGGGCGCGGCGATGATGCCGTTGAAGAATGACAACCCGGTACTGATCAAGCGTATGCAGGCAGCGTTTGAGCAACTGCAAAGCCAAACCGAAGCGGCCGTTGACGCCTCCAAGCTGGCGACCTTCGGCTTCTGCTTTGGCGGTTTCTGCTCGCTGGAGCTTGCGCGTACCGGCGCGCCCTTGAAGGCTGCCGTATCGTTCCACGGCACTATCGACACGCAGAACCCGGTTGGCGCGAAGAACGTCAAGGGCTCGGTGTTGGTGCTGCACGGCGCGTCCGACCCATTGGTGCCCAAAGAACAGCTACCGGCGTTTGAAGATGAAATGAACGCAGCCGGTGTGGATTGGCAGTTGCTGAGCTACGGCGGTGCGGTGCATTCCTTCACCGATCCGCACGCCAATGTGCCGGGCAAGATGATGTACGACGCGAAGACCGCTGCGCGGGCGTTCCAGTCGATGCATAACTTGCTGGATGAAGTGTTCAAGGGCTGACCATGTGATCGTTCCCACGCTCCGCGTGGGAATGCCTGGCTAGACGCTCTGCGTCTGCTCTTTGTGACGCGGAGCGTCACGGGCTGCGTTCCCACGCAGAGCGTGGGAACGATCATCCAAAGCTATTTCACAGGCAACTCAATCCTTTCAGTTTCGCCCGGCACCGTCGGCCAATCCCCAGCCGCCCAACGCTGCCGCGCTTGTTCGATCATGGCCGCGTCGCTCGCCACGAAGTTCCAATTGATCCGCCGTGGCCCATCCAGCGGCGCGCCGCCAAACACCACCAGATGGCAATTGCTTTCAGCAAACAGCGTCATTTCCTGCCCCGCAGGCAATACCGCCAGGCTATGCACCTCCAACGCCTCGCCATCCAACTGCGCTTCACCCTCCAGCACATACACCGCGCGTTCCTCGTGCTCATCCGGGATCAGCAGGGTCGTGGCCGTCTGCATCCGCACTTCGGCATACAGTGTTGGCGACAGCACTGGCACCGGCGATTTGAGGCAGAAACCAGAGCCTGCGATCAGGCGGATCTGCACGCCCAAATTGTCGCTGACCGGCAAACTCGCCGCCGAGTGATGGCTGTAATGCCCTGGCCCGGTCTCGTGATCCTTAGGCGAGGCCAGCCATACTTGCAGGCCATGCAGGCTGAAACCTGCGGCCTTGAGCGCCTCGGGCGTTCGTTCGACGTGGGCGATGGCACTGCCGGCGGTCATCCAGCTGACGTCACCGGCGTGCACCACCTGGTCCGAGCCGAGGCTGTCCTTGTGTTGCAGTGCGCCCTCAAACAGATAGGTCAGCGTGGACAGCCCGATATGCGGATGCTGGCGGATGTTCATGCCGGTGCCGGCTTTATAGCGGGTGAGCAACATATGGTCGAAAAACACAAAAGGCCCGACGCTGCGGCATTCGCGCGAGGGCAGCGGGCGCAGGATCGGCTGGCCTTCAACCTCTTCGGCGCGTGGGCGAATCACGGTGAGGGTGGTCATGGTGCGTCCCTGTCTGAGCGGGTTAGATGGCAGTGAGCATAACCCGCTCGACAGGGCGTTGGCGCTATTGGCTGAAGGCGCCTTCCGACAATTTCGTCTCGATAGTGACCTCAGCCGTGGTCATCAGCTTGTGCACCGGGCAGCGATCTGCCACGCGGTGCAGCTCGTCGCGCTGCTCGTCAGTGAGCACGCCTTTGAGGGTCAGCTTGACGCTGAGCTTGTACTTGCCTTTTTGCTCCTCGGTACTGTCGTGGGTGACTTCCACGGTCACGCCGGTCAGCGGGATGCTTTTTTTCTGGGCGTAGAGCTTGACGGTCAAGGCTTTGCACGATGCCAGGGCGGCATCGAAATAGTCGTGCGGGGAGGGCGCCGAGTCGTCGCCGCCCAGGCTCTTGGGCAGGTCAGTGAACAGTTCGTGGTTGTTGATATTCACGCTGTGGCGAAAGTTATCGTGGTTCAGGGTGTTGACGGTAACAGGCATGGTGAACCTCACAGGTTGGCGGGATGAAGGTCATGCAGTTATAGAGCATGCTGGCACTTAGGTGTTCCGCGTTTTTTTGGCTGATGAACCCCGGCACATGCCGCAAGGTCTACCCGTATTAGCCTATATCGAGGTTTACCGTGCCCTGGAATCGTCTGAGTCTGGCCCTGTTACTCGCCGCCAGTAGCCTTGCTGCGCAAGCCCGCGACTATGCCTACAGCGACGCGCACCTGCATTACGTGGATTTCTTTCAGGAAACGGCGGGCATGGATAAGTTGCTCAAGGCCATGGCCGACGCTCGCATCGAACACGTGATGATTTCTGGCATTCCCGTGGCCAAAAAATGGCACGAAGATGAACCCAAGCGCCCGCGTTACTACGCCGGTGACGATGCCGACGCCTATTGGTACAGCGCCACCGATGTGATCGTCGCGGCTGCGCTGAACAAGCTCACACCTGAGCAGCGTCAGCATTTCCATCCGTTTCTGTCCGGTTTCAACCCTAACGACAAGAACTCTGCCGCGCATATCCAGCGCATGCTCGATCTCAATCCTGGGTTGTGGCAGGGCATCGGCGAAGTGTTCACGCGCCATGACGACCTCACGGCCTTGACCGCCGGCGATACCCCACGTGCCAACAACGAAGCCATGAAGCGCATCTATCACCTTGCCGCCGAAAACGACCTGCCGGTGCTGCTGCATTCCAATATCACCTCCAAACGCGAGCGCAACCCGCTGTACCTGCCGGAGGTGGAAGAATCGCTGCGCAACCACCCGCACACCCGCTTTATCTGGGCCCACGCCGGTACCAGCAAGGAGATCCACCGCCATCAGGTGCAGATGGACTTTCTACTGCCGACCTTGAGCCGCCTGTTGGAGGCGTATCCCAACCTGTACATCGACCTGTCCTGGAGCATGCTCACGCCGTACTTGCTCGATGACGCGGGTAAGCCAAGGCCTGAGTGGTTAAAGCTGGTAGAGCGTTTCCCGGAGCGCTTTATGGTGGGTTCGGACGTTGTAGGGCGCTTCAACAAGCTCGGTAAGGAAATGCATCGCTTTGATCCGTTTCTCGATGCACTGCCCGAAGCGATAGCCCGCAAGGTGGCACGCGATAACTTCCTGGCGACTCTGCCGAAATCCACTCGCGATGAGCAGGCACATTGATATCGCCTTTTCGTCTTACGCAAATGTGAGCAGGGGCCGATACCTTTCAGGATGCCCCGCTGCAGGTGGATGCAGCGCATTTGGAAGGAATCCCGGCAATGAGTAGTATCCGCAGTCTGAATATCGCCCCCCGTGCCGGCTTGGGCTTTGGCGTGCTGGCGTTGATGGTGTTCGCCTTGGGCGGCTTCGCCCTGTTGCAAATGGCTAATATGCGCCATCAGTCGGATCAGGTAGAAAATAACTGGCTGCCCAGCGTGATGGCGGTGGGGGAGATGAACCAGGACCTGCTGCGGATTCGCGCGCTGACCCTGCGTTTGCTGGTCAACCGTGACTCGCAGGCGCTCGCGCAGAACGAGCAGAAACTCACCGACCTCAAGAATGGCCTGCATCACGCGAAGACGCTCTATGAAGGGCTGATCGTGCTGCCCGAAGAGCGCACGCTGTTTGATCGCTTCAAGGCCGAAGAGCAGCAATACCTGCAGCGTCAGGACCTGGTCATGGGGCTCTCCAAGGCTAATCAGCTGGAGGATGCAATCAAGATCGTCAACGGCGAGATGAATCAACTCGCCGATGCGATGTCCAGGACGCTGCATGACCTGGTCGCCTTGAACAAGGCCAGTGCCAATCAGGCCGCCAGCCTGGCGCAAAGTGTGTTTACTCAGTCGCGTACGTGGGTGATCGTCATGATCGTACTGACTGCGTTGATCACCGTCGGGTTGGCGGTGTGGCTGACCCGCAGCATCGTACTGCCGCTGGCGCAGTCGCTGAAAGTTGCCCAGGGCGTGGCCGGTGGCGACCTGACCGGTGAGATCAGTGTGACCGGCAACGATGAGCCGGCGCGTTTGCAACAGGCGCTCAAAGGCATGCAGGAGAACCTGCGTGACACCATCCGGCGCATTGCCGAATCCTCGAACCAATTGGCCTCGGCGTCCGAAGAACTCAGTTGCGTGACTGAGGACGCTACCCGTGGCCTGCACCAGCAGAATCAGGAAATCGAGCAGGCGGCCACGGCGGTTAACCAGATGACGGCGGCGGTGGAAGAGGTGGCGAGTAATGCGGTGGCAACGTCACAGGCGTCCCGCGAATCTGACCGCATTGCCCAGCGTGGGCGTGAGCAAGTGCACCAGACGGTGGCGTCGATTGAGGCGTTGGCCACGGATGTGACGGCCAATGCGACCCAGGTCGAGGCGCTGGCGCAGAAGGTGTATGGCATCAGCAAAGTGCTGGATGTGATTCGCTCGATAGCCGAGCAGACTAACCTGCTGGCGCTGAATGCGGCGATTGAAGCGGCACGCGCTGGGGATGCCGGACGTGGGTTTGCGGTGGTGGCGGATGAAGTGCGGGCCTTGGCCCATCGCACGCAGCAGTCGACCCAGGAAATCGAGCAGATGATCAGCGGGATTCAGCAGGGCACCGATCAAGCCGTCAGTTCGATGCAGCAGAGCAATACGCGGGCGCGTTCCACGCTGGATATCGCCAAGTCGGCGGGCACGGCGCTGGAGGAGATTGCCTCGGCGTTTGCGCTGATCAACGAGCGCAACCTGGTGATTGCCAGTGCGTCGGAACAGCAGGCGGCGGTGGCGCGGGAGGTGGATCGCAATTTGATGAATATTCGCGATTTGGCGCACCAGTCCTCGACCGGGGCGAACCAGACCAGTGCGGCGAGCCAGGAATTGTCGCGGTTGGCGGTGGACCTGAATACCATGGTGGCGCGGTTTTCGGTGTAGGGCGTGCAAGCGAGTTGACGCCATCGCAGGCAAGCCAGCTCCCACAGTTTGATTTGTGAACACCGTCAAATGTGGGAGCTGGCTTGCCTGCGATGAGGGCGACTCGGTGTCAAATCCGCCCCCCCATAAAAAAGCCCCGAACCAGTCGGGGCTTTTTCATGTGATCAACTTGCGGGGCTTACTTGCCCTGCCAGCGTTTCAGCACCAAGGTAGCGTTAGTGCCACCGAAGCCGAAGCTGTTGCTCATCACGGTGTCGATTTTGACGTTTTCAACGGTCTTGGTCAGGATCGGCATATCGGCAACGACCGGGTCGATCTCTTCGATATTGGCCGAACCGGCCATGAAGTTGCCTTCCATCATCAGCAGGCAGTAGATCGCTTCGTGAACGCCGGCGGCGCCCAGGGAGTGACCGGACAGGCTCTTGGTGGAGCTGATGGCCGGGGCTTTGTCGCCGAATACCGCACGCACACCTTCCATTTCCTTGGCGTCGCCGACCGGAGTCGAGGTGCCGTGGGTGTTCAGGTAGTCGATTGGGGTATCCACGGTGGACATCGCCATCTGCATGCAACGGATGGCGCCTTCGCCGCTTGGCGCAACCATGTCGTAGCCGTCGGAAGTCGCGCCGTAACCGACGATTTCCGCGTAGATCTTCGCACCACGGGCCAGAGCGTGTTCCAGCTCCTCGACCACCACCATGCCGCCACCACCGGCGATGACGAAACCGTCACGCTTGGCGTCGTAGGCGCGGGAGGCCTTCTCCGGGGTTTCGTTGTACTGGGTGGACAGCGCGCCCATGGCGTCGAACAGGAACGATTGGCTCCAATGCTCTTCTTCACCGCCGCCGGCAAACACGATGTCCTGCTTACCCAACTGGATCTGCTCAACGGCAGTACCGATGCAGTGAGCACTGGTGGCGCACGCCGAGGAGATCGAGTAGTTCACGCCCTTGATCTGGAACGGCGTGGCCAGGCAGGCCGAAACGGTGCTGCCCATGGTCCGTGTGACACGGTACGGGCCAACGCGCTTCACGCCTTTTTCGCGCAGGATGTCCAGCGCTTCCATCTGGTTGAGGGTCGATGCGCCGCCGGAGCCGGCGATCAGGCCGGTGCGTACGTTCGAAACCTGGTCTTCGCTCAGGCCGGAGTCGGCGATGGCGTCTTTCATGGCCAAGTAAGCGTAGGCGGCAGCGTGGCCGACGAAGCGATAGATCTTGCGATCGATCAGTTCTTCGAGGGGCAGGTCGATGGAGCCGGAAACCTGGCTACGCAGACCCATTTCGGCATATTCCGGGTTGAAGCGGATGCCAGGGCGACTTGCACGCAGGTTAGCGGTGACGGTCTCTTTGTCATTGCCCAGGCAAGAAACAATGCCCAGACCAGTGATAACGACGCGGCGCATGCGGATAACCCTTAAAAGTTGTCAGTGGAAGTGAATACGCCGACCCGAAGGCCTTCGGCAGTATAGATCTCGCGACCGTCGACAGTCACCGAACCGTCGGCGATAGCGAGGTTCAGCTTGCCCTTGAGGACGCGCTTGATTTGAATGTTGTAAGTGACTTTCTTGGCGGTTGGCAAGACCTGGCCAAAGAACTTCACTTCGCCTGAACCCAGGGCGCGACCGCGGCCTGGCAGACCTTGCCAGCCCAGGTAGAAGCCAACCAGTTGCCACATGGCGTCAAGGCCCAGGCAGCCCGGCATGACAGGGTCGCCTTCGAAATGGCAGGCGAAGAACCACAGGTCAGGGGTGATATCCAGCTCGGCGACCAATTCACCTTTGCCGTACTTGCCACCTTCTTCGCTGATATGGGTGATGCGATCCACCATCAGCATGTTAGGGGCGGGCAGTTGCGCGTTACCTGGGCCGAACAGCTCACCGCGACTGCAGCGCAGCAGGTCTTCCCGAGTAAAGGCGTTTTGTTTGGTCATGCGAGCTCCTCAATAATCCCATGCGGCAGGGTAGGGCAAATCTTCCCGAACCGAATGAAGCGTTCATGCCTCATGTCGGCAGCCTACACATAGACTATTGCGTTGTAGTGAAAGTCACAGCGATAAGGTACTGAATGTACACTTGTTCACTGAAATTTTAAACCGGGCCTGTTTATGGGCCCGTTCGGGTGCCTAAGACTGCCGCACTTTCGTCTTTCACGCCAGTCGCAGTTGGTTGATGGCCCAGCGCTATTGCACCCAGCGTTGCAGGATTTGCTGCAAATCCGTGCGTTTGAACGGCTTGGCCAGGTAATCGTTCATTCCGGCTGCCATGCAGGCTTCGCGATCGCCCTGCAACGCATTGGCGGTCAAGGCAATAATAGGCAGATCGGCGCAGCCGGGCAGTTGGCGAATTTGCCTTGTGGCCTCGTAGCCGTCGATTAACGGCAGGCGGCAATCCATCAGGATCGCGGTAAAAATCAGGCTCTCGGCACTGCGGATGGCCTCGGCGCCGTCGGTAGCCAGGCTCACTTCAAAGCCCAGGCTGCGTAGCATGGCTTCGACCACGGTGCGGTTGACCGGGTTGTCTTCTACCAGCAGCACGTGGCGGCCATCGCCGGCGCTGCTTTTGCCTTCGGCGTGCGGGGCAATCGTCGGCAGGCTTTGCTGATCGATGGCCAGTGGAATTTCCAGGGTAAACACCGAGCCTCGGCCTTCCTCACTTTGGGCGCGCAGCGTGCCGCCCATGCGTTCGGCCAGGGTGCGTGCGATCGGCAAGCCCAGCCCGGTGCCGCCGTAACGTCTTGAAATGGAACTGTCGGCCTGCTGGAACGCGTCGAACATCAGTTCCAAGCGCTCGGCGGAAATCCCGATGCCGCTGTCGCGCACGGTGCAGGTGAACCACACTAACTCGTGGTCGAGGGTTTGCCAGTGAGGCTCGACAGTCACCGTGCCGTGTTCGGTGAACTTCAGCGCGTTGCCGATCAGGTTCACCAGGATCTGCCGGATACGCGTGGGGTCGCCCTGTACGCGCAGGGCGTCCATGCCCTGCGGAATCGGCAGCTCCAGCGCCAGCCCGCGTTGCTGGGCGTTGTGCTGGAAGGCCAGGGCGCAACTGCTGATCAGGTCCGCGAGGTTGAACGGGATATGTTCCAGCTCCAGTGCGGCGCGTTCGATGCGTGAGAAATCGAGGATGTCGTTGATCACCTTGAGCAAATGCTCGGTGGACTCGCTGGCCAGCGCCGCGTACTCGGTCTGCTCCTCGGTCATCTCGGTGGTTTCCAGCAGTTGCAACATGCCCAGCACGCCGTTCATGGGTGTGCGCAACTCGTGGCTCATCATCGCCAGGAAGTCCGACTTGGCATTGTTCGCCCGTTCGGCTTCCTCGCGCGTCTGGATCAACTGGGCCATGGCCTGGTGCTGCTCACGGCTGGCCTGGTTGAGGCCCTCGGCGAGGTTATTGATATGCCGCGACAGGTCACCCAGTTCCGAGTCGTCGACAATCGGCAGTGGCGTTTTGTAATCACCTTGCTGGATGGCCTTCACCGCATGGCCCATGGCGCTGATCGGCTGCGACAGGCTGGCGGCCAGGCGCCGTGCGAGCAGGAAGGTAAATAGCAGGGCGAACAAGGCGAGGATGCCGGCCTTGAACAGGATCTCCTGTTGGCGCTGACTGAACGCGTCATTGGACATGCCGACAATCACCCGGTCCAGGTAATCCGCGTGCGGCGCCTTGGGTTCGTTGAGGTTGTCCTGGAAAAAGTCGTTACCCAGTTGGATATGCTGCAAGCGAATGGGGGCTTGGTAGACTTTCATCGACAGTGAGCGGTCGTGATTTTCCGACGGCTGTTCGACGTACACCAGGACTTGCTCGGTGCTGTCCTGAATCTCCAGAAAGCGCACATGGGGCGTGGCCAATGTTGCGCGCAGCAGGCTCTCGAGCACGTCGTTGTTGCCGGAAATCACGCCGTACTCGGTGGCGGGGGCCAATTGGTTGGCGATCAGTTGGCCGGTGTGGTCCAGTTCCTGGCGCAGGTCCTGGATTCGCACGAAGGTGAAAAAGCTGATCAACAGCAAGGTCAGCAACAGCGCCGGGCCCAGGGTGATGAGCTGGGTGCGGGTGTTGATGTCCCAACGACGACGCAAGGTCATGGACGTTTTTCTCCTTCGGCCAATCGGGCGGCGACGGCGACTTCGTCAACCTGTTCGATCCCCAGTGAGCGTGCGACTTGCGGGTTGCCCACGACTTTGAAGTGTTCCGGGTACAACGTGCGCGGCCAACTGGCCGGCGGATGGTCTAACAGTCGGCCGAGTACATTGAGCCAGTCGGCCTGGTCGCTGTAAGTGCTGGCCAGGCTGCCGGCCTTGACGAACCCGGCGTTGGGCCCCACCAGCGGCAGTTGTTGGGCGTAACTGCTGAGCAACAGGTTCTTCACGGTTTTCGGGTTGTAGAGCCGCGGGTCATCGAGGCCGAGCAGCACGTCACTGCTCTTGAGCAGGTTTTGCAGCGGGCGGCTGTCATTAATGTTGTCCCAGCGCTGCGGCACAATCTCCAGCCCCATAGGCGCTGCGTACTGGCGCAACTCCTGCAGCAGGAACTCACTGTCGACGCCGTAGAGCACGCCGATGCGTTGGGCTTGGGGCAGGATATCGGCGATCAGTTTCAGTTGACGCTCAAGAGGGGGATCGCTCCACAACAGGCTGATTTTTGCTGGGTGAGTGTTGCCCAGGCGCTGCCGGGCTTGCAGGCGGCTGATGCGCAGCACCAAGGTCGGCGGGCCCTGGGCATCCTGCAGGCGCCAATCGAGACCCGGCAGGTCGAGCAGGATCAGACGGGTGTTGGCAGGCAACTCACTGGGGGGCGGCAGGTCTTTGAGCGGGGTGAAGGTCACATGGTCTTCGGGGCGCTGCTGGGCAAGGGCCTGGGTAAAGGCGTGCATACCGGCACCGTCTTCGGCGGCGGTCAGCAGAATGTCGGCGCTCCAGGCCGGCGCAGTCAGCAGCAGGCACGCCAACAGCACGCCGCGCCGCCACAGCCGTGCAACATAAAGGAGGGTCATCCGTGACTGATCGCCCATGTCAGAACTCTAACTCCGCGCTGAAGTAGAGGACGTGGCGACTGTCGTAGTTGTTGTCGGCCCAAGTGGTCGGCTGGTTATCCAGGCGTTGTTGCAACATACCGGCCAGCTCCACGTTGGCTTTGCCCAGGGCAATGCGCTTGGCCACCCGCAGGTCGACCCGTTCGAAGCGATAGTGGTTGAGTGCGTCGTCGCCATAGTAGAACAGCGCGCTCGACCAGCCGTGGCCCCATTCGCGCAACCAGCCGGCCGAGCCGCTGTTGCGTGCAGTTTGCGCTTTGTCCTTGGGGTTACTGGCGGTGGCGTCGACGTAAGCATAGGTCAGCCGCAGGCGGTCGGCGTTGCTCATACGCCAGTCGAACTGTGATTCGGCGCCGGTAAACCGCGAGCTGTTGGCATTGCTGGCAATGTATTGGTTGTTGCGCAGCGGCGAGCTGATCATGTCGGTGATTTCGTCGTAGAACAGTTTCACGTCGACATTCAGCCCAAGGTCGGCAAAGAAGCCGTTGTAGCCCAGCTCGCGCGAGCGCATCAACTCTTTATCGAGGTTCCCGGGCCCGCGTGTTACCACAAAATATTGCCCGGAGTTTTGTCCGTAGGTCGGCGAGCTGAGATTGGTGACGCGATAGCTCCAGTTGACGTTGTTCTCGAACATGTCCGGCGAGCGAATCGCCTCGGAATACACCGCGCGCAGGCCGTGGCGCGGGTTGATCAGGTAATTGACCGCCACCCGCGGCGTCAGCGAGTTGCCGCTCAAGTGGGTGTCTTCGTACATCGCGCCGCCTTGCAGCAGCCAGTGTTCGCTGGCGCGCCATTCCAGGTGGCCGAACAGGCGCCAGGTGGTGTCGTCGAGGGTGCCGTTGAAGTAGGTGTCGGAGTCGGCGCGGTCGTAACGGTAATTCATGCCGCTGACCAGGCGCAGGCTGTCGGACAGGCTCAGGGTGTCTTGGATCTCGAGGTCGTAGCGGCTTTCGCGGGTGCTTTGGTCGATGTTGCCGCAGACAGGGTTTTTGCCGTCGCCACCCCATTGCTGCAGCACTTGCTCGGCCAGCGCCCGCTCGGCGCTACTGCCTGGCGGCGGATTGCCGGGCGTGTAGGTGTTCATATGCCGGGCCAACTGCTCGGCATAGTTGGGGTTGAGCTGCCACAGCTGGGTCAGTTCCGGGCTGAACGACACCTTGGCGTCACAGGCTTTCCAGATCTGTTGGCGGTCCCATTGCTGGGCTGAGCCCTGGATATACAGGCTGTGTTCGGGGTTGAACTCGACGTTCCAGCGCACGGAGCCGGCATAGTCCTTGGCCGTCACGTCGGAATTGGTGCCACCTTCGGTAATCCCATCGAATACCGGGGTGTAGGTATAAGGGCGCTGATTGCTGCCTTCTTTGGCGTCGAGTTGCACATCGATGCTCTGCTGCGCGTTCAGGGTCTGGCTCACGGCCAAGCTGAAACGGCTGAGGCGGCGGCCGTCCCGACGGTCGGCACCGACCTTATCGCTGTCAAAACCATCGTCCTGTTGCCCGGACATCGACAGGCGCAAGTCACCGGTTTCCCAGCCCATGCCCTGGCTGGCGTAGAAATCGTTGATGCCGCGTTCGCCACGCACCACTTTGACCCGCGAGCCGTGGCTGTTGGACGGTGAGCGTGTGAGGATATTGACCACCGCCATCAACGCATTGGCGCCATAGCTGACGGTGTTGGGGCCGCGAAACACCTCGATACGTTCGATGTCTTCCATGGCCACTGGGATATCACTCCAGTCCACTGTGGCCAGGCCTGCGCGGTACACCGAGCGCCCGTCGATCAACACCTGCATGCGCCGCGCATCGCTGGCACTGGTGCCGTGGTAGTTCACCGCTGCCTGGTTGCCGGTGGTATAGCCGACCATCATTCCCGGCACCAGCCGCAGCAACTCGGCGATGTCTCGCGCGCCGCTGGCCTTGATCAACTCGCTGTCGATCACGGTCATGCTGCCGGGCACGGCGGCCGCCGATTGCTTGAGGCGTGTGGCCGTCAGTACCTGGGGCAGCGGCTGGCTGTCGAGGAACAGGTCATCGGCCAATGCAGACGCGCTGCAAAGCAGCATCAACAACACAGATGAGCGAGGAGGAGGGCCCAGATACACGGTACAGCCTTGATAATTGCGGATAGCCGCCCATGTTAACTGAGGTGGGGCCATTTGCCAGTCGTCGCCCTTGCAATTACTTCACACAAACCTGGCATTTTCCGACAAGCGTGTGAATTGTCATGGGGGCTGGCCGCAAGCGGGTCGCCCCGTATAATGCCGGCATCGCCACTGGTATGGATTAACGGATTGCATATGACTGAACAGCGCCCTATTGCGGTCCTGGGAGGCGGAAGTTTTGGTACCGCCGTGGCAAACCTGCTGGCCGAAAACGGCCACGCGGTGCGCCAATGGATGCGCGATCCCGAGCAGGCCGAGGCCATCCGCGTTCACCGTGAAAACCCCCGTTACCTTAAAGGCATCAAGATCCATGCGGCTGTGGAACCGGTCACAGACTTGCTGGCTACGCTCAATGAGTGTGACCTGTGCTTCGTCGCGCTGCCTTCCAGCGCCTTGCGTTCGGTGCTGGCACCCCATGCCGAACGCCTGGCGGGCAAGCTGCTGGTCAGCCTGACCAAAGGCATCGAGGCGCACACCTTTAAGCTGATGAGCGAAATCCTCGAAGAGATCGCCCCCCAGGCGCGCATTGGCGTGCTGTCCGGGCCGAACCTGGCGCGAGAAGTCGCCGAGCACGCGCTGACGGCTACCGTGGTCGCCAGTGAAGATGAAGAATTGTGTGAGCGCGTCCAGGCGGTGCTGCATGGCCGCACCTTCCGCGTCTACGCCAGCAGCGATCGCTTTGGCGTCGAACTGGGCGGGGCGTTGAAAAACGTCTACGCGATCATCGCCGGCATGGCCGTGGCCTTGGGCATGGGTGAAAACACCAAGAGCATGCTGATCACCCGCGCCTTGGCGGAGATGACCCGCTTTGCGGTGAACCAGGGTGCTAACCCGATGACTTTTCTGGGGCTGGCGGGCGTTGGCGACTTGATCGTGACCTGCTCGTCGCCCAAAAGCCGCAACTATCAGGTGGGTTTCGCCCTGGGCCAGGGCCTGAGCCTGGAAGACGCGGTGACGCGCCTGGGCGAAGTTGCCGAGGGCGTCAACACCCTTAAAGTGTTGAAGGCCAAGGCCCAGGAAGTCGGTGTGTACATGCCGCTGGTCGCCGGGCTGCATGCGATTCTGTTTGAAGGGCGCACCTTGAATCAGGTCATCGAGTTGCTGATGCGCGCCGAACCGAAAACCGATGTCGACTTTATTTCCACCAGTGGTTTCAACTGAGGAACGCGCCATGAACGATCCGAAAGCGGCCCCTAAATACGAGTCCATTCTCCTGCGTGTCCTGTGGATGCTGGTGTTTGCCCTGGTGTGGCAAGTCGCGCAGTTCCTGCTTGGCGCGCTGGTGGTGGTGCAGTTGGTGTATCGCCTGATCTACGGCGCGCCGAACCTGGGCCTGATGAACTTTGGTGACAGTCTCAGCCAGTTTCTTGCGCAGATCGGCCGTTTCGGTAGCTTCCACACCGAGCAAAAACCTTGGCCGTTCGCCGATTGGCCGACGCCGCGCGCACCCGAAGGTGAGGCTGCCCACAGCGTGCCGCCGGCGCCGCACCCGGTGCGTGATGAAGAGCCGAAACTGTGAAGCTGTGGGTTTTGCGTCACGGTGAAGCCGAAGGGCATGCGCGCACCGACGCCGAGCGCAACCTCACTGAGCATGGCCGCGGCGAAGTGTTGCGCAGTGCCGCGCAGCTGATCGGGTTGCCGATCAGTGCCATCTTCGCCAGCCCGTATGTGCGTGCGCAGCAAACTGCGCACCTGGTGCGTGATGTGTTGGGTTTTGAGCCGGACATTCGTACCGTGGCGTGGCTGACGCCGGACAGCAACCCGGTGCAGGTGCTGGAAAAACTCGACACTGATGACAATGTGCTGCTGGTCAGCCACCAGCCCTTGGTTGGCAGCCTGATCAGCTTTTTGCAGCATGGCCATCTGCGGCAGCCGCAACCGATGTATACCGCCAGCCTGGCGGAGCTTGAAGGGGATTTTCCGCTGGCGGGGTTGATGAGCTTGGTGAGTGTGAAGAACCCGTAGGGTTGGAGGTATCTATGCAGCTCTTTGTGTTGCGTTTGGTCTTAGGTAGATTGAGTACATATCCGTTGCTGCGGTAACGGCTTCGTAGGGTTCCGCCCTTACGGCGGGTCACTTTTGGAAAAGAGCCCCAAAAGTAACCAAAAGGGCTCTTGCCCCACCACTCGGTGCCTCGCCTAGGCTCGGCATGCCCTCACTCCGGCTTGAATCCGTGGGCCGCCGCCATGGGCCATCCTTGGCCCATCGCGGCTAACCCGGCGTCCTGCCGGGTTACCCACGGATTCAAGCCTGCGTTCGGCCAGCGTGGTTTAACGGGGCGCCTCAGATCAAGATCAAGATCAAGATCAAAAGCAAGAGCACGGCGGCCTAGTAGCCGACCTGAGTGGTAGAAGCAAAAGCAGGGCAGAAGCAGAAGCAGAAGCAGAAGCAAAGCACCACCCTTTCTAGCTGATGTACTGAGATCCCAATGTGGGAGCGGGCTTGCCTGCGATGGCATCAACTCGGTGTACTTGATGGACCGAGGTGTCTGCATCGCAGGCAAGCCAGCTCCCACATTAGATTGAGTTCAGCCATCAAGATCAGGTCGGCTGTCAGGCCGCCTCGGTTTTGCTTTTGATCTAACCACTCAGGTCGGCTACTAGGCCGCCGTGCTCTTGCTTTTGATCTTGATCTTGATCTTAGGCGCCCCGTTAAACCACGATGGCCGAACGCAGGCTTTGGAGCGGGGGTAAACCGGCAGGACGCCGGTTTAGCCGCGATGGGCCAAGGATGGCCCATGGCGGCGGCCCACGGTCCAAAGCCGGAGTGAGCAACCGTGTCGAAATTCAAGCCATTTCAGCGAAATGCTTTTGATCGCGCACCATCGCATTCAAGATCGTCAGCAGCTTTCTCATGCATGCAACCAGCGCTACTTTCTTCGTCTTTCCTGCAGCAAGCAGATGGTTGTAGAACCTCTCGATCACCGGGTTATGGCTCTTCGAGGACAAGACGGCCATGTAAAGCACACTTCGAACCTCAGCTCGACCACCCCATATCCGTCTACGCCCTTTGTAGAGGCCGCTATCGCAGTTAAAAGGCGCCACACCAACCAAGGCAGCCACTTGTTTGCGATTAACCTTGCCCAGCTCCGGAACCATCGCCAGCAGCGAAAGTGCGAGCACGTTGCCAACACCAGCGACCTCGCGTAGCAAATCATAATTGGCCTTCCAGACCGGGGAAGCCTTGATGGCTTCGTGCAAGTCATCGTCTGTGCTTTTAAGCCGCTTTTGAAGCCAGGTGATATGTGCCTTGATGTCTCTTCGAAGTGCCTTGAATACCGCCTGCTTCAGCCGAGACTCCTCCGCCACGATCATGTCGATGAGTTGGCGGCGTCGAGTGAGTAGATCTGCCAGCTCACGAGTGTGTTCATCTGGCATCTCTCGAATCTCGGGTTTGACCGCCTGGGCAAACTCCGCAATCACCTGGGCATCCAGAGCATCGGTTTTAGCCAACCGACCGGTAGCTTTGGCGAAATCACGCACCTGGCGGGGGTTGACGACAACGACTGGCAGTCCCGCAGCGCAAAGCTCCGCAGCCGCAAGCCGCTCATACCCCCCAGTTGCTTCCAACACCACCAAAACCGGCTCCTGAGCCTTGAGATGTTTAGCTAAACGCTGGATACCTTCTTGAGTATTGAAAAACTGTTCGACTTGGCCAGTGGTGCTGACAAATGAGTCGAGCTTGTTTTTGGAAACATCAATTCCGACAAACGCAGAGTCATGGTCCATGGTGTTTTCCTCACGTCCAACCTTGCAGAATCGGGCTTCGCGCCCTGGCAACCGTTCGGACTAGTTTAGGAAGGAATCTGCTTCGACCCACGCTCACTCACGATCTCGAAATCCGAGGGCATAACGGTCTGAAGCAGATGAAAATCATCTTACAAGGGCACACCGAGCCTAGGCGAGGTGCCGAGTGGTGGGGCAAGAGCCCTTTTGGTTACTTTTGGGGCTCTTTTCCAAAAGTGACCCGCTGTAAGAGCGGAACCAATAGCAGTCGTTACCCAAATAACGGATATGCCCCCAGCGACCCCAAAACAACCCCATCACTCAACCTGTAAAAAGATACCTACCCCATAGGATAGATCGCCGCTTCGTGTGTGCTATATAGTCAACCAAGCAAGTGCTTGGTTGGCTATCATCGGATCACAAAGGAGCGCGTCCCATGCCTGTCGCTTTTCGTTTGCCGTTGCAGGTCTTCTTCGAACGTGAAGCGCGACACCCGCGCAAGCCCTTTCTGGTGCAGCCCACCGGCGGCGGCGAAGTGCAGACCCTCACCTGGGGCGAGGTCGGCCACCAGGCCCGCTGCGCCGCGCAGTGGCTGCGTGCCCGTGAGCTGCCGGCAGGCTCACACATTGCGCTGATCTCGAAAAACTGCGCGCATTGGATCATCGCAGACCTGGCGATCTGGATGGCCGGGCATGTGTCGGTGCCGCTCTACCCCAACCTCACCGCCGACTCCGTCGCCCATGTGCTGACCCATTCCGAGGCGGCGCTGGCGCTGATCGGCAAGCTGGATGACTGGCCGGACATGGCGCCGGGTATCCCGAACGGGTTGCCGACCATCAGCCTGCCGCTGTGCCCGGCCGGTGACTTCGATTACCGCTGGGCCGATCTGCAAGCCTGCTCGCCGATCCAGGACAGCCCCGAACCTGCCGCCTCCAGCCTGGCCACCATCGTCTATACCTCCGGCACCACCGGCTTGCCCAAAGGCGTGATGCAAACCTTCGGCGCCTTGGGCTTTGCTGCCACCCGTGGCACTGAGTTGTTTGGCCTGGGGGAGGGCGACCGCCTGCTGTCTTACCTGCCGCTGTGCCATGTGGCGGAGCGGATGTTTGTGGAGCTGGCGTCGATCTACACTGGGCAAACCGTGTTTTTTGCCGAGAGCCTCGACACCTTTCTAACCGATTTGCAGAGGGCGAGACCGACGGCGCTGTTCGGCGTGCCGCGAATCTGGACCAAGTTCCAGATGGGCGTCTACAGCAAGATCCCGCAAAAGCGCCTCGACACCCTGTTGGGCCTGCCGTTTATCGGCAAACGCGTCGGCCATAAAGTCCTCGCGGGTTTGGGGCTGGATGCGCTGCGCATTGCGCTGTCCGGTGCGGCGCCTGTGCCCGAGGCCTTGCTGCGCTGGTATCAGCGCCTGGGGCTGGACGTGCTGGAGGTGTACGGCATGACCGAAAGCTGCGGCTATTCCCACGTCTGTCGCCCCGGCCAGCAGACGCTCGGCTGGATCGGCCTGCCGTGCCCTGGGGTTGAAGTGCGCATCGACGCATCGGGTGAAGTGCAAGTGCGCAGCGGCGCGACCATGCTCGGTTACTTCAAAGACCCGCAGAAAACCGCCGAAACCCTCACCGACGATGGTTTCCTGCGCACCGGCGACAAGGGCGAGCAGGATGCCGACGGCCGCCTGCGCCTGACCGGACGGCTCAAGGAAATCTTCAAGACCAGCAAGGGCAAATACGTGGCCCCGGCGCCGATTGAAAATCGCCTGGCCGAACATGCACGCATCGAGCAAGTATGCGTGGTCGGCGATGGCCTGAGTGCGCCGATCGGCTTGTGCGTTTTATCCGCCGGGCCTCAAGACCGACACGCGTTGCGCAGCAGCCTCGAACGCTGGCTGGAACAGGTCAACCAGGCGCTGGATAAGCATGAGCGCTTGCGCCAACTGGTGGTGGTAAAAGACAGTTGGGCGGTGGAAAACGGCTTTCTGACGCCGACCCTGAAGATCAAACGCACGGTGATCGAGTCGACCTACGGTGCCCAATTCCAGCGTTGGAGCGCGCGCAGCGAATCCATTCTGTGGCAGGATTAGGGCCGTAATAAAACTAACAAGGACAATCGCATGAGCCTGTGGCGCACCCAACCGAATATCGAGCAACTCAACGCGATCCAGAAAAACACCATTGGTGAGCTGCTGGATATCCGTTTCGAAAGCTTCGACGACCAATCCCTGACCGCCAGCATGGTGGTCGACCATCGCACCCATCAACCCTACGGCCTGCTGCACGGCGGCGCGTCGGTGGTGCTGGCCGAGAGCGTCGGCTCCATGGCCGCTTACCTGTGTATTGATGCCAGCAAGTTCTATTGCGTGGGCCTGGAGGTCAACGCCAACCACCTGCGCGGTGTGCGCAGCGGGCGGGTCACGGCGGTGGCGCGGGCGATCCATATCGGCCGCACGACCCAGGTGTGGGACATTCGCTTGACCAGCGACGATGGCAAAGCCAGCTGCGTATCGCGCCTGACCATGGCCGTGGTGCCTTTGGGCGAGAACCCGCCGGCGCGATAGGCGTGGCGTGAGTGTCATCATTCCTGGCGGTTACAGTCATTGCTGTAACCGCCGGGCATGGTGACAATCAACTTCTGTTTTTGTAGATGAGTCCGGTATGTCGCAGCATGTGTTTTTCGCTCACGCCAATGGCTTCCCTTCGGCCACCTACGGCAAGTTGTTTGCCGCCCTGGCCCCCGAATATGCAGTGGCTCACCTGCCGCAGCACGGTCACGACCCCAGGTTTCCGGTGGACGACAACTGGCAGAACCTGGTGGACGAGCTGATCCACCATCTGGAACTGCAGCCGGAACCGGTGTGGGGCGTGGGCCATTCCCTGGGTGGCGTATTGCATTTGCACGCGGCCATGCGCTGCCCGCAGTTGTACCGGGGTGTGGTGATGCTCGATTCGCCGGTGCTGACCCGCGCCGATCGCTGGGTTATCCGTGCCGCCAAGCGCTTCGGTTTTATCGACCGCCTGACCCCGGCCGGGCGCACCTTGGGCCGCCGTGAAGAGTTCACCGACCTGGATGCCGCGCGCAGTTACTTCGCCGGCAAGACGCTGTTTCGCGGCTTCGACCCGGAATGCTTTGATGCTTACCTGCAACATGGCCTGCAGCAGGTGGGTGATCGCCTGCGCCTGCGCTTTGATCCGGCCACCGAAATCAGCATCTACCGGGGCGTGCCCCACACTAGCCCGGGCCAGGTTCGCCAGTTGAAGGTGCCGCTGGCTGTCGTCCGTGGCCGTCAAAGTCGGGTGGTGATGCGTCACCATGCCAGCGGCGTCGACCGCCTGCCCATGGGCGAGATGCTCACCATGCCTGGCGGCCATATGTTCCCGCTTGAGCGCCCTCAGGACACCGCGACGTTGATCAAGAACCTGTTCTCGCGCTGGGAAGCGCGCGAGCGCCGTTGCGCATGAGCACACCGGTCGAAGAGGTTCGCCTGAGCCTGCCGCATATCGAGTTGGCGGCGCATCTGTTTGGCCCCGAAGACGGTCTGCCGGTGATCGCCCTGCATGGCTGGCTGGACAACGCCAACAGCTTTGCGCGGTTGGCGCCGAAACTGCGCGGTTTGCGCATCGTTGCGCTGGACATGGCCGGCCATGGGCATTCGGCGCATCGCCCCGTAGGCGCCGGTTATTCCCTCTGGGATTACGTCTTTGATGTGCTGCAAGTCGCCGAACAACTGGGTTGGAAACGTTTTGCATTACTTGGCCATTCCCTCGGCGCCATCGTTTCCATGGTACTGGCCGGTGCCTTACCGGAACGGGTCACGCACCTGGGGTTGATCGACGGTGTGATCCCGCCGACCGCCCCAGGCGAGAACGCCGCCGAGCGGCTGGGCATGGCGTTGCAGGCGCAGTTGAGCCTGCAGGACAAGCGCAAACCGGTCTACCACACGCTGGATCGGGCGGTTGAAGCGCGCATGAAAGGCGTGGTGGCGGTCAGCCGCGAAGCCGCTGAACTGCTGGCCCAGCGCGGCTTGATGCCGGTGCCGGGTGGCTACACTTGGCGTACGGACAGTCGCCTGACCTTGGCATCGCCGATGCGCCTGACCGATGAACAGGCGATGGCTTTCGTGCGGCGTGTGGGTTGCCCTACACAATTGGTGGTCGCGGCTGACGGCATGCTGGTGAAACATTCCGAATTGCTTTCCCAGCTACCTTTTACGGTGGACACACTGCCGGGCGGCCATCATTTACACCTTAATGATGAGCCCGGCGCGATCCTTGTTGCAGACTGTTTCAATCGGTTCTTCCACGCGCCTTGACTTGGCGTGGGCAACTGCCGAGGCTGGGCGGATTGAAAGGGAGTCAACCATGTACGATATGAACACTGCTGCGACCTCTAATGGCCATGGCTCAACCCTGCGATGAGCCTGCGTAAAGGATGTATCCGTGCCCTCGGGCTGTGCTGTTTCAGCCCCTTGGTGTTCGCCGCCGACGTGCCGGGAAGCCAGGATTTACCGGCCGTGTCCCGCCAGGTCGATGCGCAAATCGTCGATTACCGCCCTGCCGAAGAAAAGGAACGCATCTACCCGATGGGCGCGATCCGCAAAATCAGCGGCCAACTGCGCTACGAAGGCCAGGCCACGGCGCGCGGCCAAGCCACCGCCATTACCTATGAACTGCCCGCCGAGCACACCTCTAGCGCCGCGTTTACCGCGACCCGCGAAGCGTTGCAGGCCAAAGGCGCGCAGTTATTGTTCTGGTGCCAGGCCCGTGATTGCGGTGAAAGCAGCCTGTGGGCCAATGAAGTGTTCGGCAACGCCAAGCTGGTCGGCGCCGATGGTCAGCAGGAATACCTGCTGTTACGCCTCGCGGCCCCCCAGGATAACTCTCTGGTAGCGCTGTACGGCATCACGCGCGGCAACCGTCGCGCCTATCTGCATGTTGAACAACTCGACGCCAGTGCGCCGCTGGGAGACGTGCTGCCCACCTCGGCCACCCTGCTGCGTGAGTTGAAAAGCACGGGTGAACTGGACTTCCCGGCACTCGGCGCCGAACCTGACGCCACCTGGCTGACCCTTATTTCCCGTGGCCTGAACCTCGACGCTACCTTGCGCATCAGTTTGACCGGGGCGAGCGCCGAAGCCTGGCGCCAGGGCCTGATCGACAGCGGTGTGCGCGCCGCGCGCCTGGAAACCGGCACCGGTGACGCTAAGGGTTTGCACCTGCATCTGATACGCTGACCGTTACAGGGCGAACGGACCCGCGCCGTTCGCCTAAGCTCTCTTCCTACAGCCTTCTTCTCGAGATACCCGATGCTCAATAACGATCGCCTACTGGTGCAAATCCTGCTGCTGGTGCTGTTTGGTGCCAGCTTCTGGGTCATGGCGCCGTTCTGGTCGGCGCTGTTCTGGGGGGCGGTGCTGGCGTTTCCCAGTTGGCCGCTGATGCGTTTACTGACCCGCTGGTTGGGTGGCCGGGAATCCTTGGCGGCGGGCATTCTGACCTTGGGCTGGATGTTGCTGGTGGCGGTGCCGCTGGTGTGGCTGGGCTTCAACTTGGCCGACCATGTGCGCGACGCCGTGGGCCTGATCAAGGATATCCAGGTCGACGGCCTGCCTGCCGCGCCCACCTGGTTGGGGTCGATCCCGTTTGTTGGTGAGCGCCTGGTGGCTACTTGGGACAGCATCGACCAACAGGGCGCGGCGCTGATGGTCAGCATCAAGCCGTACCTGGGGCAGGTCGGTAATTGGCTGCTGGCGCGCAGTGCGCAGATCGGCGGCGGTATTCTCGAACTGACCCTGAGCCTGGTGTTCGTGTTTTTCTTCTACCGGGACGGGCCGCGCCTGGCGACCTTTGTGCATCGCTTGCTGGAACGCCTGATCGGCGACCGTGCTGGCTACTACATCGAATTGGTGGCCGGCACCGTGCAACGCGTGGTTAACGGCGTGATCGGTACGGCTGCGGCCCAGGCGCTGCTGGCGCTGATCGGTTTCCTGATCGCCGGAGTGCCGGGCGCGCTGGTGCTGGGCATCGTCACCTTCCTGCTCAGCCTGATCCCCATGGGCCCGCCGCTGGTGTGGATCCCGGCCACGGCCTGGCTGGCATGGAAGGGCGACTACAGCCACGCGGTATTCCTCGGCGTGTGGGGCACGTTCATCATTAGCGGCGTGGACAACGTGCTCAAGCCGTACCTGATCAGCCGCGGCGGCAACTTGCCGCTGGTGATTGTACTGTTGGGCGTGTTTGGCGGGTTGATCGCCTTTGGGTTTATCGGCCTGTTTATCGGCCCGACCTTACTCGCGGTGGCCTACAGCCTGCTGACGGATTGGAGTGCAACCCAGGCTCAGGCCCGTCGCGAAGACAAACCCCTCTAAGCCCTCGGCAACCACATCACGGCGGTCAAGCCGCCGCCTGGGGTTTCCTCCAGGTTCAGGCGGCCGCCGAGGCGTTCCACCGCTTCCTTGGAAATCGTCATGCCCAGGCCGACGCCGCCCGAGTTGCGGTTGCGTGAACCTTCCAGGCGAAAGAATGGCTCGAACACCGCCTCACGTTTGTCCGTGGCAATCCCCGGGCCGTGGTCGATCACTCGGATGACCAGGGCCTCGCGGCTGTCCGCCAGTTCTATTCGCGCGGTACCGGCGTAGCGCAAGGCGTTGTCGATCAGGTTGTTGAGGCATGAGCGCAACGCCATCGGCTGCACCTGCAAGGGCGCGCAATTGCCGGCGAACTGCACATCGCAGCCTTGGTCCTGGGCGTTTTCGCTGAGGGATTCGACCAGCGCCTGCACGTCGAGCCAGTGCCGGGTTTCGCTGGTGCGTTGTTCGTGCAGGTAGCTCAGGGTGGAATCGAGCATGCCGATCATGTCATCCAAGTCCTGGCGCATCTGGCCTTGCAGCTTGGTGTCTTCGATCTGCTCCAGGCGCAGCTTGAGGCGTGACAGCGGCGTGCGCAGGTCATGGGAGACCGCGCCGAGCATGCGTGCGCGTTGGCTGACTTGCTCGCGAATGCGTTTTTGCATCAGGTTGAACGTCGACGCCGCCTGCCGCGCCTCGCGAGGCCCGGACTCGCTGAGCGGCGGGCTGTCGAGGTCGAGGCTCAAGCGTTCGGCCGCCGCGCTCAGGCGCTGGATCGGCCGGCTCAGCAGTTTGGCACCGTACCAGGCCGCGATAATCAGCGAGATAAACTGAAAGGTCAGCGGCACCACGGGGCCGCCGAACCAGGGGCGATGATGCTTGGGCAGCGGCTTCATCGTGCCGTCCGGCTGCTCGACGAAGGTTTCCTGGGGCGGCGGCGGTGGCGGGCCGTAGTGGTGAAACCAGAAGAATGCCAGCACGTGGGCCAGCACAATGGCCACCAGCAATACGCCGAACAGCCTGCCAAACAGCGTATTGAAGGTGGCACGCATCAGCCGATATCCCGCGCGTCGAACAGATAGCCTTCGCCCCGCACAGTTTTGATCAGTTGCGGAGCTTTGGGGTCATCCCCCAGCTTTTGGCGCAGGCGCGACACCAGCAAGTCGATGCTGCGATCAAACGCCTCGATGGAGCGGCCACGTGCAGCGTCCAGCAGCTGTTCGCGGCTCAGCACGCGGCGTGGTCGTTCGATAAACACCCACAATAAACGAAACTCGGCGTTGGACAGCGGCACTACCAGGCCGTCGTCGGCCACCAGTTGGCGCAGTACGCTGTTGAGGCGCCAATTGTCGAAGCGAATATTGGCGCGTTGCTCGGTGCGGTCATCGCGCACCCGGCGCAGGATGGTCTGGATGCGGGCCACCAGCTCGCGCGGTTCGAAGGGTTTGGACATGTAGTCATCGGCGCCCAGTTCCAGGCCGATGATGCGGTCGGTGGGTTCGCAGCGCGCGGTGAGCATCAGGATCGGGATGTCCGATTCGCCGCGCAGCCAGCGGCACAGCGACAGGCCGTCTTCGCCCGGCAACATCAGGTCGAGCACCACCACATCAAAGGTTTCGGCTTGCATGGCTTGGCGCATGGCGGTGCCGTCGGTGACGCCGATGGCGAGAATATTGAAGCGGGCCAGGTAATCGATCAGCAATTCACGAATCGGTACATCGTCATCGACGATCAGCGCACGGGTGCTCCAGCGCTTGTCTTCGGCGATCACCGCGCCGTTTTGCTCTTCATTTACAGAGACGGTAGGGGTATGCATAGTGCGATCATCTGCCTGGTTGTTGCTGTCAGCATAGGCGCCCAGCTCCATGGCTGGAAGTGCTGGGCGGGCGGTCATGTGCGCGAGGCTAGCGGCGGGTCGTGTTGGGGGCATGTCGTGAATGTATCAGCCTTGACACATTTGGTTAAAATGGTCGCCGTAGCGCGGTTGGTCAGTATTTACCGATCATCGGATCCCGCAACGGCGCCGCTTGCGCTACAATCCGCGCCGATTTCGACTTGCCTGAGAGCCTATTCCAATGTCCGTCTGCCAGACTCCTATCATCGTCGCCCTGGATTACCCCACTCGTGACGCCGCACTGAAGCTAGCTGACCAGTTGGATCCCACGCTTTGCCGGGTCAAGGTTGGCAAGGAACTGTTCACCAGCTGCGCCGCCGAAATCGTCGGCACCCTGCGTGACAAAGGTTTCGAAGTATTCCTCGACCTGAAATTCCACGACATCCCCAATACCACTGCGATGGCGGTTAAAGCCGCTGCGGAAATGGGCGTGTGGATGGTCAATGTGCACTGCTCCGGCGGCCTGCGCATGATGAGCGCCTGCCGTGAGGTGCTGGAACAGCGTAGCGGGCCGAAGCCGCTGCTGATTGGTGTGACCGTGCTGACCAGCATGGAGCGTGAAGACTTGGCCGGCATCGGCTTGGATATCGAGCCTCAGGAGCAGGTATTGCGCTTGGCGGCCTTGGCGCAGAAGGCTGGCCTTGATGGTCTGGTGTGTTCGGCGCTGGAAGCCCAGGCCCTGAAGGCCGTGCACCCGTCGTTGCAGCTGGTGACCCCGGGGATTCGCCCGGCGGGCAGTGCGCAGGACGATCAGCGTCGCATTCTGACGCCGCGTCAGGCGTTGGACGCGGGTTCGGATTACTTGGTTATCGGTCGCCCGATCAGCCAGGCGGCGGATCCGGCGAAGGCGTTGGCGGCAGTGGTTGCTGAGATCGCCTGATTAGTGTGATTGAAAGTGGGCACGGTCAAGTGTGGGAGCTGGCTTGCCTGTGATGGCAACTGAAACGCCCAGTTCGCAGCATGGGTATTTGCGCAACACTTTGTGGTGCGCTGAGCCTGTGATGGGGTTAGGTAGATTGAGTACATATCCGTTGCTGCGGTAACGGCGGCTATTGGTTCCGCCCTTACGGCGGGTCACTTTTGGAAAAGAGCCCCAAAAGTAACCAAAAGGGCTCTTGCCCCACCACTCGGTGCCTCGCCTAGGCTCGGCATGCCCTCACTCCGGCTTGAATCCGTGGGCCGCCGCCATGGGCCATCCTTGGCCCATCGCGGCTAACCCGGCGTCCTGCCGGGTTACCCACGGATTCAAGCCTGCGTTCGGCCATCGTGGTTTAACGGGGCGCCTCAGATCAAGATCAACAGCAAGAGCACGGCGGCCTAGTAGCCGACCTGAGTGGTTGAAGCAAAAGCAGGGCAAAAGCACAGCAGCACACTCTCTGTCTGATGTACCGAGATCCAACTGTGGGAGCGAGCAAGCCAGCTCCCACATTGACCGTACCCACATTAGGTCTTGTGGTGTGTCAGCTGACCTTCAACACCAACTTCCCAAAGTTCTCGCCGTTGAACAGCTTCATCAACGTTTCCGGGAACGTCTCCAGACCCTCGACGATATCTTCCTTGCTCTTGAGCTTGCCCTGCGCCATCCAGCCGGCCATTTCCTGCCCGGCTGCGGCAAAGTTCGCCGCGTGGTCCATCACCACAAACCCCTCCATCCGCGCGCGATTGACCAGCAATGACAAGTAATTGGCCGGGCCTTTCACCGCTTCTTTATTGTTGTACTGGCTGATCGCACCGCAGATCACTACCCGCGCCTTCAACGCGAGACGGCTGAGCACGGCGTCGAGAATGTCGCCGCCGACGTTATCGAAATACACGTCCACGCCTTTGGGGCATTCGCGCTTGAGGGCGGCAGGCACGTCTTCGCTTTTGTAGTCGATGGCCGCGTCAAAGCCCAATTCATCCACCAGGAACTTGCACTTGTCGGCGCCGCCGGCAATGCCCACCACGCGGCAACCTTTGATCTTGGCAATTTGCCCGGCAATGCTGCCCACCGCGCCGGCGGCGCCAGAGATCACTACGGTTTCGCCAGCCTTGGGCGCGCCGGTGTCGAGCAGGGCGAAGTAAGCCGTCATGCCGGTCATGCCGAGGGCAGACAGGTAGCGCGGCAGCGGTGCGAGTGTCGGGTCGACCTTATAGAAGCCACGTGGCTCGCCGAGGAAATAATCCTGCACCCCCAGCGCACCGTTTACATAGTCGCCGACCGCAAATTTCGGGGTGTTGGAGGCAATCACCTTGCCCACGCCCAGCGCACGCATCACTTCACCAATGCCGACGGGCGGAATATAGGATTTGCCCTCGTTCATCCAACCGCGCATCGCCGGGTCCAGGGACAGGTATTCATTATGTACCAGCACTTGCCCTTCTCCAGGCGTGCCCACCGGCACTTCCTGGTAGGTGAAGGTCTCCCGCGTGGCCGCGCCGACCGGGCGTTTGGCAAGCAGGAACTGGCGGTTGGTCTGGGCAGTCATGGCAAGGACTCGTTGGAAATGGACCTTAAGTGATAGACCTGCAATGGCCTGAGGGCAAGGTTATGCGAGGGGCGCGAATGCCCGCCGATAGGCCTGGCTGATAGTGGCGCGGGGCGCCTTATCACTGCCATTCATGCAGCGCTCACTGGCCTTCTGATAGTGCTGACGCACCGGTGCTGGCGTTGGCTAGACTCGCGCCACGGCTATTTCTTGCATAGGACATCCCCCATGAGCATGACGTTTTCCGGCCAGGTCGCCCTGGTAACCGGCGGCGCCGCCGGTATTGGCCGCGCCACCGCGCTGGCGTTCGCCGCAGAAGGCTTGAAAGTAGTGGTTGCCGACCTGGACGTGGCAGGCGGCGAGGGCACGGTTGCGCAGATCTTGCAGGCCGGGGGCGAGGCGCTGTTTGTACGCTGCAATGTCACGCAGGAAGCGGACGTGCAGCAGTTGATGGCACAGACGGTTGCCGCCTATGGTCGCCTGGACTATGCCTTCAACAACGCTGGGATCGAGATCGAAAAGGGCAAGCTGGCCGACGGCAGCCTGGATGAGTTCGACGCCATCATGGGGGTTAACGTCAAAGGTGTGTGGCTGTGCATGAAGTATCAGTTGCCGCTGCTGCTGGCCCAGGGCGGCGGGGCGATCGTCAACACCGCCTCGGTGGCGGGGTTGGGGGCGGCGCCGAAGATGAGCATTTATGCTGCGTCCAAACACGCCGTGATCGGCCTGACCAAATCGGCGGCCATTGAGTACGCGAAGAAGAAAATCCGTGTGAATGCGGTGTGCCCGGCGGTGATCGACACGGATATGTTCCGCCGTGCCTATGAAGCCGACCCGCGCAAGGCCGAGTTTGCCGCGGCCATGCACCCGGTCGGGCGCATTGGCAAGGTCGAGGAAATCGCCAGCGCCGTGCTGTACCTGTGCAGCGACGGTGCCGCGTTCACCACAGGCCAGGCGCTGGCAGTGGACGGGGGCGCAACCGCGATCTAAGACACCACGCCACTCCTTATTCGAAAAGGGTAGGGAGCGCTGTGGGGCGTTTCCATGGCTGGCACAAGGCCTCGTCAGAATGTGTATCAGCAGGTAAATAACTCAATAAAATCAATACTTTAATAAAAGTTTGCGACCGGCGGGGCCAGGCTTCTGTGCTTAACTGTTTGGGGTTGAATAACAGACAGTTGAAGTGAGTGGCTCATGGATTTAGGCATCGATCGACAAGCCCTTGTACCGGTGGTGCAGCAAATCGTCAGCGCGGTGGCGCAATGGATTCGCACGAGCGGGGCGAGCCCTGGCACACGTTTGCCATCCATCCGGCAATTGGCCCTCGACAACCTGCTCAGCCAATCCAATGTGATCGAGGCGTTCGAGCGAATGGTGGCTCAGGGTCTGTTGGTGTCAAAACAGGGCTCGGGATATGTGGTGGCGCAGCCGCCGCTGTGCGTTGAAAGCCACTGGTATGAAGGTGCGGAGCTCGGCTGGGGCGCCTATGTGGATGGCCCGTTGGGCGAGTTGAAGTTGGGTTGCGGCTGGTTGCCGGACACCTGGCGTGAAAGCGATGACATTTGTTACGCCATACGCGAAATCAGCCGAACCGACACCGCCGGCCTGTTCAACTACAGCACACCGCTGGGGCTGCCGGCGTTACGTGAGCAACTGCTCAAACGGCTGACCCAGAGGAAGGTGGTCACCCGTCTTGATTGCATCCTCACCACCCACGGCGCCAGCCACGCTCAGGACCTATTGATACGCACGCTACTCAAGTCTGGCGACACGGTGGTGGTCGAGACCCCGGGCTATGCCAACCTCTATCGTCAGTTGGAGCGCCACGGGGTCACGCTGCTGGAGGTCCCGCGTACCGTGGGTGGCCCGGACATCCGGGTGCTGGAAACGCTGCTGCAAAGCCACCGGCCCAAGTGCCTGTTCATCAATTGCCTGTATCACAACCCCACCGGCACCAGCTTGTGTCGCGGAGTGGCCGAGCGCCTGTTGGAGTTGGCGCACAGCGAAGACTTCCTGATTGTTGAAGAGGACGTCTACGGCGATTTGCAGCACGCCAGTTGCACACGACTGTCCGCGCTGCCACATGAGGGGCGGGTGATCTATATTTCGAGTTTTTCCAAAACCCTCAGCAGTGCCTTGCGGGTGGGGTATCTCAGCGCCAGTGCGGCGATTATCACGCAACTGGCTACGCTCAAGACGCTGACAGGCATCGGCACCTCGCGGTTTGCCGAAGCGGTGGTCACCACGCTGTTGACCAACGGCACCTACCGCAAGTGGGTGCAGCGCCTGCGTAAGCGCTTGAACACGCAGATGGCAGCGACCTTGCAGGTGCTGGAAGACGAGGAGTGGGAGGTGTTTGCCGTGCCCGCCGGGGGCATGTTTGTGTGGGCTCGGCCTGGCGTGGGCGACCGCTCCCGGTTGCAGGCGTGCGCGCGGCGGCTGTGCATTTTGTTGTCGCCCGGCGCGCTGTTCAGCCCCAAGGGCGAACACAGTGACTGGCTGCGTATCAATGTGGCCTATGCTGCTGATCAGCGGGCGTTGGCGTTGTTCCGTGCCATGGGTCCTGCCAGATCGACCTCGACCATTCTGAAAACGACGAACATGTAGCTTTTTGCCATTATTGTGGCGTCAGCGTCTTGTGCAGGTAGCCCGTCGTTGCGAATCTCGCAACATGGAAACCTGGCTTGATGGCATCCGCCATTGCAAGAGGATTCAACTGCAATGATTTCGGCCGTGCAACGACGTTTCGCCAACCTCGGTATGGCGAAAAAACTGGGCTTGGGCTTCACCTTGGTGCTGCTGCTGACGGCGTTGGTGGCGGCCATTGGCGTGTGGTCCCTGCAAACCGTTGGCCAGCGTTTTGAGGGCCTCAAGGCGATGTCTTCGCTTAACAGTGGCCTGCTGAAAGTGCGTCTGATTGAGCAGGACTATGCGCTGCACGCCGACCCCAAGGCCGTCGAGGCCCTGCACGAGAGCGTCGACGCTTTGGCCGCCCTGGCCGCCAGCCTCAAAACCCAATCTGCCACCAATGTGCCGGTCATGAGCGAAGTCGAGCAGGCGCTGGCCGCGTACCGCAAGGCGTTCGATGAATTTGTCGAGCTGACCCAGACCAAGGACCTGGCCCTGGAAATGGCCAGTTGGTCGGTGTCCAGCGTGGCCAATAACCTTGACGTGCTGCAGGCGGGCCTGGCCGACGATGGCGCCTATGGCCTCAAGGAAAGCCAGGGCAAGGACGGCGCCGAGTTTATCGAGCAGGCGGGGCAGGTCGGCCAGGTGTCGCGGTTGATGTTGCAAGCGATGAACGAAGCGCAGGTACGCCTGGACCAGAGTCGCAAGGCTGATGCAGACAACGCCGAGCAGGGCAAGATTGAGCAGGCCGACCAGGCCTTGGCTCAGGTCGAGCAGCTGAAAACCTCGGTCAAGGATGCGGGTTACCAGACCGTGCTCAACGAAGTGTCCGGGCATATCGCCGCGTTCAGCGAAAAACTCGGCGAGTACACCGGGCTGCTGGCCCAGGAAAAAGTCGTCTACAAGCAATTGCACGACCGCGCCGACCAAGTGGTCAGCCGGGTCAACCAGGCGTATGACGCTGAAGACCAGTCGATGCAGGCGCAATTGAAGAAAAGCGCGCTGCTGATCATCGGCTCGTCAGCCTTGGCGCTGTTGGTGGGTTTGATCGCGGCGTGGGTGATCACACGCCTGATCGTGGCGCCGCTGCGCAGTGTGATCGCCGTGGCCCAGCAGATTGCTGCCGGTGACCTGAGCGGGCGCATGGAAGTCAGCCGCCGTGATGAGATCGGCCAGTTGATGCAGGCGATGCAACAGATGGGCAGCGGCCTGAGCCAGATGGTCAGCGGGTTGCAGGCGGGCATCGAACAACTGGCGAGTTCGGCGCATTCACTCTCCAGCGTCACCGAGCAGACCAACGTCGAAGTCAGCAGCCAGAAGGAAGAGACCGAGCAGGTCGCCACGGCGATGAACCAGATGACCGCCACGGTGCATGACGTGGCGCGCAACGCCGAAGAGGCCGCGCAAGCCGCGCAGACCGCCGATGACAAGGTCGACAGCGGCCAGCAGGTGGTGCGTCAGAGCCTGCAGCGGATTGAATTGCTCGCGACCTCCAGCAGCAGTGCCAGCGCCAGTATCGAAAGCCTCAGCGCGGAAATCCAGAACATCGGCACCGTGCTGAGCGTGATCAAGAGCGTGGCCGAACAGACCAACTTGCTGGCCCTCAACGCAGCGATCGAAGCCGCCCGCGCCGGCGAGCAAGGTCGAGGGTTTGCGGTGGTGGCCGATGAGGTGCGGGCGCTGGCCAAGCGCACGCAGCAATCGACCGAGGAGATCGAGCGGCTCGTGAGTACGTTGCGCAGCGCGGCACAGTCGTCGGTGCAGCAGATCCAGCAGAGCGGCGAACTGGTGAAGCTGGCGGTCAGTGATGCGCTGGAAACCGAGAGCGCGTTGGGCAGCATCGCGGCCGCGGTGTCATTGATCCAGCAGATGAACCAGCAGATTGCCGCGGCAGCCGAGGAGCAAAGCTCGGTGGCCGAAGAAATCAACCGCAGCGTCACCTGTATTCGGGCGAGCGCCGATCAATCGGCGTTGAGCATGCAGGGCAATGCCGCCTCGAGTATCCAGCTGGCGCAATTGGGCGCGGAGCTCAAGGGCATGGTCGGGCACTTCCGCCTTTGATCGCAGCGTGCCCGCCGCGACCAAAGGGCAGGGGAGCGATCAGGCGTGGTTGGCGAGGAAGGTCAACAGCGCTTCATTGACGAAGTCTGGGTTTTCCCGCGAGGCGATATGCCCCGCGTCCGGAATCAGCGTCAGGCTGCAGCCAATCAGTTCGGCCATTTCCTGGGATTCGGCGGGGGGCCGAGGCTTGTCCTGCTCGCCGCACATCACCCAGGTGGTGTCGGCGTCCAGGCGGGGCAGTTGGTCCAGAATGCTCGCGCGGCTGAAGATCAAGCGGCCCAAGGGCACGATGCTGTGCAACAGGCGTTCCTTGGGGAAGTTTTGCAGCGCCTGGCGATAACCTTGGTACAGCGCTGATTCGCGGTCGATGCCCGGGCGGAAGAAGATCGGTGCGATCACATCCAGCAACGGCGCAGGGATCGCGCCGGCGTCTTCGATCATCTTGAACAGCGAGAAGTAGTACTGGCGTGTGGCCTCGGGTTCGGCACCAAGGTAGGTGTCCATCATTACCAGGCTGTTGATGCGCTCCGGTACCAGTAGCGCCAGCCGCGCGCCCCACATGCCGCCAACAGACAGGCCGACCAGGTTGATTTGCGCGATGTCGAGCTGATCCAGCAGCGCCAGGGTTTGGCGCGCGAGGTCATCCAGGGACTGAGTTTGCGCCGGCAGCGGGCCGGACTCACCGTGGCCCCACAGCTCGGGAACGATTACGCGGTACTGTTGCGACAGGGCTTCAATTTGCGGGGCCCACATGTCGCGGTCCCACAGGTAACTTGAACCCAGCAGGACGACCGGGCCGGTGCCCTGGTCGACATAGTGCAGCGGTTGTCCATCAATCACGGCAACAGGCATAGCAGGCCTCTAACTTCACGGAGTGAGGGCCACTTTTTTACGCTAGTCGGGGGCGGGGGGATAGGTGCAAAGTGATGGCATGTTGTGGCAAGGCGTTTGTCTGTAGCGAATGAATAAGTGATGGCGAGCAGGCGTTCTGTGGCGAGCGGGCTTGCCCCGCGTTGGGGCGCGAAGCGGCCCCCGTAAGGTACCTGCGTTTTTCCAGGTAAACCGCAGTGACAGGTTTCAGGGCTGCTGCGCAGCCCAACGCGGGGCCAGCCCGCTCGCCACGACACGCCCGTTTACTTCAGCGAGCCGGACTCTACAACAAGCCCGGTCTGCCACAGCCCATCTGATCAGTCGTAGATGGCTTTCTTTTTCCATTCGGCGTCGGCGTCGACGGCTTTCAGGCCTTCGGTCAATTCATTGACTTCGTCGTCAGCCGGCTGGTTGTTGGTCAGCACCGTGGAGTTGGCGCGGACCAGTTGGCTTTCCAGCAGTTGCAATTGCGCACTGTAGAGCACCGGCTCCGGCTGTTTGCGCAAGTACTGTACGCCGCGCTCGAATGCCAGGCGCGCCTGGCCAGGCTGGCCTTGTTGCAGAGCGTGCTGACCGAGGTTGTTGAAGAACTCGATGTGCAGCAGCACCAGAATATGGCGAATTTCCTTGATCCAGTGCTTGGCTTCGTTGGTCGGCAGAAAACCGTCCTGGGCGGCACGCGTGACTTGGCCGTGCAGGGCTTCAAGCAGAAAACGCACGTCCTTGGCCTTGGCTTCGGTCTGGATCGGCGCGGGTGGGTTGGCTACCGGAATCGATTCGCCTTGGCCGATCAGTGCGTTCAATTCAGCGATACGCGCCTTGAGCGCCGCGCTGGACTTGTTGAGGTTCAACAGGCGCTGGTTGACGTTGAGTTCCAGGCGGGTCAACAACAGTTTGAGCTTCGGGGTCATCAACTGGCCGGGGAATGTCTCGGTGATTTCACCGCAACGACGCAGCCGATCGTTAAGCTCGATCACGGTACGCTGCTTTTCCAGTTTGTTGTTTTCCACCACGTGGTTCATGTAGCCAATGGCGATCAGTATTACGATCCCGGCTATTACCAGCAGGGTGATCATGAGTGGTGTCACCGGTGTGACCTCTTTATAGGGTTTGCTGTGGAGTGTAGTGACTGTGCCATCCGGCGGATAGGGCTGTTCGACCAGTTGCCCAGGTAGTTTCTTCTATATAGGTAAGCATTTAGCGCATGGATGCACATTGCCACCATTTGCCGGGGCGAACTATAGCGCCTTGTCGGACGCCAGAATATAGGCGTCAAAGCCTGGACAGGCACACTGCCCGCAAAGGCCTGGAAAGCACGGCGAAGTCATTGATTTAAATAAATTTATCCTTGGGGGTTGACGACCTTTCAATCCATCCATAGAATGCGCGCCACTTACAGCGTAAAGCACACAGCGAAACGCGGTAGGGAGTGAATGTTGTACGTGTGTCCCCTTCGTCTAGTGGCCTAGGACACCGCCCTTTCACGGCGGTAACAGGGGTTCGAGTCCCCTAGGGGACGCCATATGCGGGAATAGCTCAGTTGGTAGAGCACGACCTTGCCAAGGTCGGGGTCGCGAGTTCGAGTCTCGTTTCCCGCTCCAATTTTTAAGCAGTGTTGCCCTCGGGTGGCATTGAGTGAAACCAGGGTCAAGTCTTCGGATGAGGCCTCTGGGCACTGAAATACACACCATGTGTTTCAGTAGCGTGTCCCCTTCGTCTAGTGGCCTAGGACACCGCCCTTTCACGGCGGTAACAGGGGTTCGAGTCCCCTAGGGGACGCCATTTGCGGGAATAGCTCAGTTGGTAGAGCACGACCTTGCCAAGGTCGGGGTCGCGAGTTCGAGTCTCGTTTCCCGCTCCATATTTAACGAAAACGCCGATCAGCAATGATCGGCGTTTTTGTTTGTGCTGCTTTTTTATCCGCGAAGCGCATCAGGCGTGCAAGGTTGGTTGTGAAGCGTGCAGGGCTGGCGTGACTGCGACATACGGGGTTGTATGGCTATGCCACATGACAGGCTGGTAGGCGGGCACCGTCATATCGCACGTATGAGTGTTATTTTTCCTATCGCATGAAGTAGGGAATTGTTGAGGGTTATGTAGGAGCTGTGTCCACACCCTTAGGCGTGACCCCGTGGGCACGGGGTAAAGCATTGAAGCGACAGGTGCAGGACATCTTTAGTCGAGAAACCCAGCTCGTTTGTCGCCTGTGTGGAGTGGTAATTATCTCCTGTGCGAATTATCAGCAGGGAGGCTGTGAATCAAGCATTCAGAGTTGTTCCTCCTTCCTATTCCACGGTAGTCAAGCCAATGATTTCTACTCAATACCCTAGGACGTTTATTCAGAATGCCCTTGATAACGTGCCGAAAACGCCCGCTCTGGCAAAGCCTGAAGAAGCCGCAAAACCATCGCAGGCTGGCAAGTCTCAACAAGAGGCGGGCAGTGCCGCCCGAGGGGCGAGCCGGCGGACGGTAGCGGGGCCAGAATCACAGGCAATGCCGCAACTTGAACAACAAGCATCGGCGCCCGAGGGCAAGCCGGCGCGCGCCCCACTGTCATTGCGCGAGCATGCAATAACGCGCCTGAAGCGCTCTTTTGCAGATTCGGATCAAACCCTGACCTTGCCCGGTACCGTGAGCGATATCGATACCGTCAAGCCCCCGGCGTTGACCCAGGCGCAAATCGCAGGTGACAGCGAGCTTGCGCAAATCTTCAGCCCAATGTTGACGCGGGTCGTAGGCCTTTCGCAGAAGACTCCTGAGATTGTGGGGGAGCTGCCAAAAGACGCGACGTTCACTTCTTGGTGGGGGCACTTTTACGACACGTTCCAAAGCCCTGACTATAAGGAATGGGCCAAGAACATTGGGCTGGATACCTCTACGGTGGTCTACTCGCCCAAAGACGGCAGCCTCAGTGGGCAGGTCAATGGCCAGCAAAAGAGTTTCCAGCCCGGTAATGACTCCGGCTGGACACAAGTGGCGACTCCCATCTGGGCCGCCAGTGAAATCGTTGCCCCGCATACCACCGCCATCAGCACTGACAGCACGTTCAAGCGCGATGCAGCCCCCTTCGAAGCGATTGCTGATTTTTATGGCGAGCCGCTCGATGTCACACCGCAAGTGGCGCGAACACGGGCTGATCAGATTTTTCAAAGCAAAGCATTTGCACCCCTCGACCCCAATGATCCATCCAGGCAACCCGCTGATCGCACCCCGCACAGCCTCAAGCTCCATCACCATGCACTCACCCGGTATCGCGCTGAATATGCTGCGCGAAAAACGGGTGACGGTATGTTGGCCATCCACTATGCGGATGGGCTGCGCAGCACGCCTGCCGGTACGCAGATAGCGTTGCCGCAGACGTCTGAGCTCAAGGCCTGGTGGCAGCACTTTTACACGGCCTTCCAAGACCCGGCCTATGTCGATTGGGCACAACAAAAAGGCTTTGATCGAAGCTCGGCCGTTTTTTCCGCGGTGGACGGCAGCCTCAGTGGGCTGGTTAATGGCAAGCTGACAAGCTTCACCCAACACGATGATTCAGGCTGGGCCAAAGTCTGCGCATTTATCTGGGACGCCGCGAAGGTTGTAGCCCCCGGTGTTGATGCCATACGCACCGGTTCTACGTTCAATAGCAACGCTGCTCCCCCTGAAATCATTGCCGCCTTTTATGGTGAGCGGCACAACCTGTCCCCGCAAGACGCTCTGAACCGCGCGGCTGAGTTAAGTAGCACTGGAACATTTACGCCGCTTGCGGCGAGTAGCACCCCAGGACGGCTGGCTGCTCGCTCCAAGGTGGCGTTAGAGGCTCAGCAGGGCGCACTCACTGCCCATCAGCAGCATTATGCTAAACAGCAGGCAACGGCAGCAGGCGACATCGAGCTCGCGGGCTACTACCGCACTGATTTGCTGTCTGCGCGGGCCGGACACTACCGTGCCAGCGTCTATACGTCGGGCATTCCCCAAGCATCCAGTTTCGGCCAAGCCTGGCATCATTTCTACAACACGCTCCAAAGCCAGGACTATCTCGATTGGGCGAAAAAGACTGGTATTGACCCTTCCACGGTGACCGTCTTCCCTCAAGATGGCGGCCTCTCCGCGAGGAAAAATGGCGAATTAATACGATTTACCCAAACTGATAATTCCGGCTGGGCTCAGGTGTCCGGGCCTATATGGAAAGCTGCGATAACCGTCGCGCCTCAAATCCAGGCTCTGAGCGCCAAGCCTCCCTTCAGTGCCGATACGGCGCCCTTTGAAGTCATTGCCGACTTCTATGGTGAGCAACACGACATTACCCCAAGCCAAGCTAACGCCCGGGCTGCACAATTCGGCACCCCCCCGACGTTCGTCCCGCTTGATCCCAATGACCCATTGCGGCCGCCTGCCCTGAGGAGCCTGGCGGGGATTGAACAGCAGCGCCAGGAGCTCCTTGAGTCTCGTCAACACTATGGCGTGCAGGCCGCCGCCGACAGCGAGTTAGCCGTTCGTTATGGAGCAATGCTGAAGTATGCACGAGCAGGTGAAACGCCTCTTGAAGCCCAGATAGCGGACATTTCCCCCAACTCAGAGTTTGGTCGCTGGTGGCAGCAACTATATGCCGCGTTCCAGGCCCCGGAATATGTGGACTGGGCTAAGAGAAACGGTATCGAAATGGCTACGGCGAGTTTCTCTCCCAAAGACGGAACACTCTCGGCCAACGTCAATGGGAAACTCACGACGTTCACTCAAGCGCAAAACCCCGAATGGGCCTACATCTCGCAGCCTATATGGGCTGCCGCAAAGGTTGCCGCACCCAAGGCGTCCGCGATCCACACGGATAAGGCGTTTAAGCCCAACAGTGTGCCGTTTGCGCGCGTGGGCGAGTTCTATGGAGAAAACCCTGAGCTCACTGGGGCGGCGGCCATGGCTCGCGCCACAGCACTCGCCGCCAGCAAAAGCTTTACAGACGACGATCTCGACAACCCTTTGCGGCGGCCGATGGACCGCACCCAGGCCGCTTTGCAAGCCCAGCAGTTGGCGCTGCTGGACCGTTATGACGACGACAGGGCACGCAAAGCGGGTGACAGCGAGCTGGCCGTTTCGTATGCCAACGGGCTCTTGACGGGGCTGACAGGGGTTGCCAGGAGGGACATCTCTGTGCCGGTGCCTGCCGGATCTACCTTCGGACAATGGTGGCGCCACTTCAATGACGCGCTCCAAAGCCCGGATTTTCTCGCCTGGGTAAAAGAGAACCGTTTGGACCCGACCCAGCTGACCTTTGACCCTGAAAAGGCGCAGCTAGTGGCCAAGGTTGACGGCAAAGAGGTGACGTTCTCCCAGCATGACCGTTCAGGCTGGGCGCAGGTCTCGGGGCCGATACTTCATGTGGGTAAGCTGTTGTTAGGGCGACACCGAAAACTCATAGACCTGACCCAACTCGATAAAAAAAATGCGCCTCTTTTGGTCGTTGAGCAGTTCTATGGCGAACGTTCGCTTTTGCGCGCCCCAGCAATCCAGCAGCGTGCTTTAGAACTGCAAGCACGCAAAGCGTTTGAGGCGCCGGTGCAATTTGTTGCGCGTTCATCGCAAGCGCTGGGCACCCAACGACAAACGCTCGCCGATGCCGCCGATAAACACCACCTTCTTGTAGCGTTGCGTGCCGTGTATGAGGAGGCGAAGAAAGACCCGAAGATCGACATTTCAGCCCGTTTAAAAGACACGGATATGGAGGTTGAACCCGACTCCTCGTTCAGCAACTACAACGACATGGGCCTGGAGGATCAAACCAGCCTGCATGGTTTCCTTTCCAGCAGTGGCGTGTCTGTGCCGACAAATCTGGCGCAATTGGCGAACATGATCGCCGTACTCGACAACCCATTGCCGGCCCCTCCTGCAAACGGCAACTTCTGGGGCCTGATGTCGCGCTCGCAACCGCTAAGTAACCTGCAGAAAACGGGTATCCAAGACATCAGCCGCTTAGAGACCCAGGCTCTGGGGGCCAAGGAAGGTGGGCTGTTCAATGCGTTTGCCCAGAAGAACAGCGGCCTTATTACCCCCATAGACCCGCAGTTGCGACCAGGCCAGTCCAATCCGGAGGCAATGCTTGCACGTTTAGTCGCAAGCCCAGAGGCCCAGGCATTAGGCCAAAAACTGGAAGCCTCGCTTAACGATGTTTCCCCTGCGAGTAGCGTCAATGAGCGGGTGCTGGCTGCTTTGGTGCTTGACCTTGACCCCGGCGCCGGCACAAAGCGCAATCACGTGGCGGGATTTGATCTGGCAAGCAGTGCCAACTGGGGGCATACACCCGCCACCATTTTCCAGCGCCTGGTGGACCACTTGGTAACCCACAAAAAAATCCAGCGCGAGATAGCACCGGCTGCAGCGAATTTACTGCTGGCAGGCGCCGCGCCAGAGTTCCTCCTAAAAGGACTTCCTGGCGACTTGCGATACGGCTCCCATACCTGGGCCAGCCTGAGCGCCGCTGTTTCCCGCATAGAGCAGGATAGCCCGGGGGCAAGCCGCAGAATGACCTTCGAGCAGGTCATGATTTACGGCAATACCGCGTCGGTTACACCGGAGTCGGCGCTCGCCGAGGGCAAGGCGCAAGAGAATGCTGCTGTCGACTGGGCTGTCACTAAAGGGGTTATTGAAAAAAATGACACCGGGCTTTACTCCGCCGCACAGGCCACAACTGCAGTAGACGCTTTTAATAAGGTGATAGAAGAGTCGAGTAAACACGCCGATGCTTTCACTAAACCTATTCCGTCGCAGCAGGAGACGGCCTTACGGATTCTGAAACAAACGTATGGCCGTCAATATGATTACACCACACCCGTTGCGCGTATCACGACCCAAGAGGCGGACGATAGCCAACTTCACTCTGCGGTGGACCTCTACATAGAAGATAAGCTGGGCTCGGTACAAAAAACCGGCCAAGGTGTGGGGGTTGAAATTGGTCACGGTCAGTATATTTCTAATGCAACAGCGTTGCCTAAAGCAAAGGTGGAGTTTGATAAAGAATTCGATAAGTATCGAAACAATGCGCTGGCTGCACTGAAGTATTCCATCGAGCAAACCATTTCAACGCTTCCGCTGGAAGAACAAAAAAGGCTGCAAACCAACAAGATTGATATCTATGCGCTGCATCAAGTAGACCCGCAGAGTCCACCCGCTTTCGTAGAGGGCAAGCAATCCGATTCGCCTGCACGACTGGGCGTGATTATAAAAGTCCATGGCAAAACTGTGCGAGATAACGCTACGCTCTATGAATATTTCCCTTTGCGAGGCGTGTTTCGAAAGCGCGATGACATCGATAATAACTTTCCTTATATCAACACGCCCCGCCGGCAAGATGAGACCTTTGGGGCAGGGGCCTTTCGTGATCTCACCGACGGTATTCCGTTAAATATTGATTACAGCGCCTACAGCGTTGGCAGTCAGCCGCAAGACGGAAAGACATCGAATAATATTCGTATTGAGCCGATTGTATCCGGAAAACCCGTCAGCGTTAGTCAAACCAAGCAAGCAATGGCTAACTATATCTCTCGTTCAATAGGCGATTTTGTATTCGATAAAAAATTCTGGCGCGCAGAGAGCAGTGTTGAAACCGAGCGAAAGGCTATCGTTGCCCGATTGGAATGGATGAGAAAGGCCTATATACCCGGCATGAATACGTTTGAGGAGTTCAAACAGAACGGCAACACCGGCGCGGCCCAGTTCTCATTGGTGACGGATATTTTTGGTTTTGCCTTTCCTGTGGGCAGAGGGGGCGTTCAGGCCGCGAAACTGACCGGCCGTTTGGGAAGTAAACTGTTCAATGGCTCTAAAACCGTGGCCAAGAGCGCAGTAAATGGTTTGAAGCCTGCCACGGGCTTCAGCAATCTAATGATGCGCGCCCCAAGAGGAATATCGTCAGGTGTCAACTCAGTCCGGACGACGGTTATCAATCCTCGTGCCGCCGCCACCGCCAATACGGCTTCTACCCAAGTACCTCCAAGGGTCAACACTGTTTCAAACTTTACGCCGGTGATCGATGGGTCATTACTGACATTTGAAAATACGACGAAGAGTGGTTTGACTCGGCTGAATATTGTCTTGCACGGAGAAAATATCCCGCTCTACAAACGCGTCCTGGGTATCTATGATACGCCGGTGTCCGGGGTGATCAACGGTCAGCCAGCTAAGCCAATGGATCTATTAAGGGAGTTGCACAAAGCCGGCATTAACCCTGCGGATAAAACAAAATATGATAAGGTCAGGCTCCTGATGTGTAACTCCGGGAATGGGGGGAGAGGTGGGATCTCTTTTGCTGAAAATTTTAATCACCTCATTGGGGATAGGCCCCTAAAAGCATTCAAAGGAACCGTAGGCGCCTCCACACGTTACGCCCCTGAAGGGTTTGTGCAAGCTGTGAAGGACTTGGAGATCGAGGCTATAAAGCGAGGCTTTAACCCTGCGCTTGCGCGCACGGCCGCTATTGCAAGCTATAATCGAGGAATAGTACTGTTGAGGGTTCAAAAAACAAATCCATTCAGCCTGAATCCACGCAGTCCTGATTACAATCGGACTAAGTATTTAACGTTTGTCTACAAGCCGGTGCATTATTAATGTGGTAATGGCATTGATTTTCGGTTTTAGGCTGCTTCCAAGTAACACAGTGGCACGCCTTGGAGGTCCTGTGTTACTGACCTTCTAATCAACTATAATCGCTCTGTTTAACGATAACGCCGATCCGTGATGATCGGCGTTTTTGTTCAGGCTGCTTTTTTATCCAGCGCAACCACCCACGGTGTAAGCGCTGTGGCTAAATGCGTAGGAATAGTCTGTAATAATTGTTGGGTAGCTGTTTACCTGTCCCGCTGTCTCTACTCTGGCCTGCCCATTCTCCTCGTTCACTTCAGAGAACTCCCAGATGCTGCAACTCGATGTCTATTCAACCCTGGTCGCCGCCTCCCTGGTGCTGCTGCTGGGGCGCTGGCTGGTGGCTCACATCGGCTTTTTACGCGCCTACAGCATTCCGGAGCCGGTCGCCGGTGGTTTATTAGTTGCCGCGTTGCTGGTGGCGCTGCGTGCACTGGCGGGTATCGAAGTTCGCTTCGACCCTTCATTGCAAGCCCCGTTAATGTTGGCGTTTTTCGCCACCATTGGCCTGAATGCGGACTTTGCCAGCCTTAAGAAAGGTGGCCGGGTACTGGGCGTTTTCCTGCTGGTCGTGACAGCGCTTTTAGTGGTGCAAAACGCCATGGGCATCGCCTTGGCCAAAGCGTTGGGGCTCGACCCGTTGATGGGCTTGCTCGCCGGTTCGATCACGTTGTCGGGCGGGCACGGCACTGGCGCGGCGTGGGGCGCGGTGTTTAGTGAGAAGTATGGCGTGGCCTCCGCGTCTGAGCTGGCCATCGCGTCAGCGACTTTTGGCCTGGTGTTGGGTGGTTTGATTGGCGGCCCGGTTGCGCGCCTGCTCATCAAGCGTGTGCAGGTACCTGGCGCTGAACAATCGCAACCGCGCCTGCCCAAAGGCTTTGAACAGCCCAATCAGGAGCGCATGATCACCGCGTTCTCGTTTATCGAGACACTGGCCCTGCTGGCGATCAGCCTGCAAGTCGGCACCTTCCTGAGTGGTTTTATCCAAGGCACCGCCTTCGAGTTGCCGACCTTTGTGTGCGTGTTGTTCGTCGGTGTGGTGTTGCGCAACGGCTTGTCGGCACTGGGCTGGCACCAAGTGTTCGAGCGTGAAGTCTCGCTGCTGGGCAATGTCAGCCTGTCGTTGTTCCTGGCAATGGCCTTGATGTCGCTCAAGCTCTGGGATTTGGCGGCCCTCGCGTTGCCGATTGTGATCTTGTTGGCGGCGCAGGCGTTGTTGATGGCCCTGTTCGCAATCTTCGTGACATTCCGGGTCATGGGCAGCAACTACGATGCGGCGGTATTGGCGGCGGGGCACTGCGGTTTTGGGCTGGGCGCCACGCCCACTGCGATTGCCAACATGCAGGCGGTGACGCAACGCTTCGGCCCCTCGCCAATTGCCTTTCTGGTGGTGCCGATGGTGGGGGCGTTCTTCATCGATATCACCAATGCGGTAGTGATCAAGTTGTACTTGGCGCTGCCTTTTTTGGGCGCGGCGGGCTAAGCCTGCCTCTACAGCCGTACCGTGCTCTTCTGTGCGCCGCCGGTCGCTGTGGCGCAACCGGCCGGGCCCGCGCTGACAGCAACGACATCAACGTGACTCATCATGTGGCCGCCAAGTGGCACTGTCCTGGCGAATAAGCACAGCGTCCTGGCTCATATACAGCTCAATGTCCTGTTCTATTTCCACGTGGCGAAGCGTGAAGTCGTGCGCGGGTGTGGTGATCGCGCCGTGTTTGTACAGCCTGTAGTAATGCACCTCGCCCTCCAGTCGCAAGCCAGCCTCTTGCTGAGCAACCTGGAAAGCTTCGTCTGGTAATTGCACTTGGTAAAACGACAGCAGCGGCCAGCGTTTTCTCTGCTCTTTGTCTGATCCGGCGCCGACGGCCTGATAAGCACGTCGCATCCCAAGCACTCTCTGGTGGTACTGCTCGGTGCTGGTCTGCCCGGTGATGGCCAGCGACAACTGGCCATCCAATGCAGCTTGTGTGTAGTCGCTGTACTCATAGGCTCGATACTGCACCCGCGTGCGACCCTCCCATTCAATCAAGCTGGGGCCAGCGCGGCCATCCCAGGCGGGGCTGCCGCGCAGGCCGATTTCGTCATCTGTCAGCGGAATGACCGTGGCAGACACACTGCGCGGTTCAAACGTGCGAGTGGAGTCAGGCGCCACGCCCGGCCAGTACGAGCCCAACGCCGCACAGATGCGTGCATCTTCAGTAAATGGGCTGGCTAGCTGATAACCGCACAACATGTTGGTAAACGGGGCGTCCACCAGGCCTCGGCCCACTTCCCAGCCCGGCCCGAAGACGCCGCTGGCGAAGTCCGGCAGCCAGGACTGGCGTTGTGCACGTTGTACCGGCAGGGTCGGGCCTGGCGCGGTGGAGGACTGCAGGTGCGAAACGATCGCGGTGACGCCACGGTCTTCTGGGGAGAAGTAACCACCGGCCAGGGATTGGTTGATGAAAAAACGCACGTCGGACAGCGGGTTGACCCGTGTATGCCAGACCTCCGGGCAGGGCGGTGTAGGGCAAGGGAATACCTCGGGCGCGCTGGACCATTGTTTGAGCTCCCGTTGCCCGCACAGCGGAAAAAAATCCGGTGCGCCGATGATGGAATAGGCGGCGATGCTCGCCAGTTCCAGCGCGGGGCAGTGCGCACGTACCCAGCCATCGGCCATTGCATCCTGATAATGCAGGGCGCGGTAGCCGCCGGCTTTGACAATGGAGTCGACATCCTGCCGTTCGTTGAGGTCCTCGATCGAACCGTCGTCACGCAGGTGATGGCGCCCATGCACCAAGCTACCGGTGTTCGGGGGCATCATGAAGGACAACGGGCGGTCTTGGTAATACGCCAGTTCCACCAGCGCCTCCTTGGCGTCGGGCACCAGCAGGCCCGGCGCGAACTCATCGACATTCGCCCAATGACATAGGCCCTCGGTAATCACGAAAGGCGCGTTGAGAATGTCAGGCTCTTGCCAGCCGGTATTGCGAAAACGCCTGTGGATCTGGCCGATTTTTTCATTGATCTGATGGTTTTGCAGCTGCACGGTCAGGTCTATGCCGGCCAGGCACTCATCGCCATTGAACACTTTGTGCAGGGGCACCCAGAATTCCAGGTCCTCGTCGACGGGTTGCGCATTCATCGGGCCAAACCGCAGCGGCTGGCCGGTTTGCCGGGCAGCGATGAACGCGCCGTAGCGCGCCGGAATGACCCGCATCTGCGTGAGCTGGCCCTCGACAAAGGGCAAAAAGCCGCGTTGCTGCGGGTTATACAGCGCGGGTGCGGTACCGACCCTCGCGATCCCGGTGCGGGAAAAGCACAGGTCTGCCTGGCGCCCATGCACGGTTTCAGCGTGGGGCCGGTATTCATAGGCGAACACTGCAATCGCCAACTGAGCGTCGCCGGCCAGTTGCTGCAAAGCCTCCAGGCTTGGGGGGTTGGCGCCGTAGACATAATTGAGCAAGTGTTCGATTTCAGCCGGGGTGGGGAAGGCGGTGAGCGTTTCACCTGTGGTCCCGGTGATTACATTGGGTGAGGCAAATGCATGGAACAGCAAGCTGTCAGCTGGGCGCCCCGGCTCGATGCCGCGTGTTCCAGCCGCTGAAAAGTCCTCAAAGCCTGGCTGTGTGCGATTAATCTGCAGGGGTTTGGCAAGTTCTTCGCGCAGGGTGGTCGAGGTGATGTCCAGGCCATGGCGCAGCAACAGATCACGCCATCCGGCAGAGGCCAAGCGGGTGCAAGCGCGTTCGACAGCGTTGATCAAAGACATCGCGATTCCTCCGACAGAGATCAGAGGAAAGGGTACGCAAAGGGGTTAAGCGTGGTAACTGACCGAACGGCTAGGTCCTGCGCCTAGTTCAGCGCGTGAATATCCTGTTTGGGCATGAAGAAACGCGCAAACAGTTCGGACTGGGACTTGATGTTCAATTTGTTGTAGATGTTGCGCCGGTGCACCTTGACGGTTTCTGTCGACAGGAACAGTTTGCCGGCGATCTCTTTGTTAGAGAAACCACTGAGCAGTAATTTGAGTACGTCCTTTTCCCGCGTGGTGATCTGTGTGCCCAACTGAATAATCGCTTCGGACCAGAGCGGTGGTTCATTGAGGTTTTTTTCGACGTCGATTTCAAAGCACATGCGTTGATGCATCAGCGCCATGACCCAAGGCTTGATGATATCCAGGGTGGTGATCTGCTCCGGGCTGAAGCGCACGTTGCTGCCAAATGAAATGCACAGCGTTCTGTCCGCGTCGAGTTGCACGTTGTATTGCACCTCGTCCACAGAGACATACTGGGCGAAATACTGGTGGTAATACTCGGTGGTCAGAAAGTGCTCGGGCGCTATATCCGACAAATGAAAAAAGCCACTCTGCGGGTTTTCACGGTTGGCAATGTAAAACGGGTCGAGCAGGTACAGCCCTTTCACATAGCGCTCGGTCAGTGCGTCCACTTCCTGCGCATCGGCCACTTCGGTCACGCAGATGACGTTGACCTGTTGATCGCTGAACACCAACACCACCCAGTTATCGATCTGCACATATTCCTTTAACACGCGAACCAGAGAGCTCCAGAAGGCTGGACGGTTCAGCTCCATGATCAACTTGCCGGCGGATCGATGCCAGGCCAGGTTGTGCAGGTCGAATGACATGTTCTACCCCTTTAGGGTTAGGGATTTGTAGGCCCGAGCTAAGTACTTGTAGGTATTTACTATTCGAGCGTGCCGGGTATATTCACCAGCCAATGGATCATGGTCATGAAGACCTGTCGTTTTGACAAGGATAGTTATATGAGTCAATCACATTTGCGAGCGCTTTTTTTGGCCTCGCTGGTTTGCATCGGTGCCAGCGCACCGGCAGCGGCGGCAGAACCACGGGTAAACCTGTACAACTGGTTCGGCTTGATCGCCCCAGAAACCCCCAAGGAATTCGAGCAGAAAACCGGTACGCGGATGCACGTGGATGCCTTCGACAGTGCCGAGATCATGCAGAGTAAAGTCATGGCCGGGCGCACCGGGTATGACGTTGTCGTCGCCACCTCGAATGTCCTGCCAAGCCTGATCCAGGCGGGCGTGCTTGCGCCGCTGGACCGCAGCCAACTGAGTAATTTTTCCCATATCGACCCCGAGATGCTGGCCCTGCTTTCGGCCAACGACCCGGGTAATCGCTACGCCGTGCCCTACTTGTGGGGCACCACCGGCATTGGTTATGACGTTGATAAAGTCAAAGCAGCCCTGGGTGATAACGCCCCGGTGGACAGCTGGGACTTGATCTTCAAAGAAGAAAACATCAGCAAGCTCAAGTCATGTGGCGTGGCGATGCTCGACTCGCCAAGTGAAATCATTTCGATCGCTTTGCATTACCTCGGCCTGCCAAGTAACAGCCAGAACCCTGAGGACTACCAGAAGGCACAGGCGCTGCTGTTGAAAATCCGCCCTTACGTCCTCTACTTCGATTCCTCCCGAACCGATGCCGACTTCGCCGACGGCAATATTTGTGTGGTCGTGGGTTGGGCGAGCGGGGCGCTGACGGCTCAAGCCATCAATGAGAAAAACAACACCGGGCGCAAGATTGCCTACAGCTTGCCGCGCGAGGGCGGGCTGGTGTGGTCGGAAAACTTTGTACTGCTCAAAGATGCGCCCAACGCCAAGGCCGGCTTGGCGTTTATCAACTACATGCTGGAACCGGGCGTGATTGCCAAGAGCTCAAACCACACGCTTTACCCCAACGCCAACAAGGATGCCACTGCGCTTGTAGAGCAGAAACTGCGCGACAACCCGTGGATTTATCCGTCCAAAGAGACCATTGCCACACTGGTGCCGCTAGAACCGCTGCCGTTGAAGTTGGAGCGCATTCGTACGCGTGTGTGGACCAAAGTGAAGAGTGGTACGTGATCGGATGAGTGAACGGGGATGTCTTGCGACTGACCAAGGGGGCTTTTGCACAAGCCCCAGAGAGGGAGACAAATCATGGGCCAACGTGATGACCAGTGCGACGTGAAATCGGACGACTACAAGGCGTACAAGGAAATCGAGGAACAGATCGGTCACTGTACGCCTGAACAAGCCTGGGCCATGTATTACGTCTCAACCGGGATGGTGCGTGAACTCGTCACGCGGGCGGTGATGGAGCACATCGGCAGGGGCAACAGAGCCTTGCTGCTGGAATTCCCTGAACTTGCCCGAGTGGAAGAGAAGTCTCGTTTAATGCTCCCTCTCTAAACGCTGAACGCTCTAACCAAAAAACGCCGATCAATGCTGATCGGCGTTTTTGTTGCTGTGTTCAACGCGCGTTCATGGCCCGCGCCAAGCGCAGCGTGGCTTCACGGATCTCGTCCCGATCCAGCGAAGCAAAACCCAGGCGCAGTGCATTTTCCGACAGGTTCATGGGCGAAAACTGACGCGCGCTACGTACCACAACGCCATGCGCCAGCGCGGTTTCTACCAAGTGATCGACATCTGTTTCATCCTGGAAACGCACCCACAGCGCCAGGCCGCCTTCCGGCTCGCGCACCTGGATTCTGTCGCCGAATGCCTCATGCAGGCAGCCCTGCAAGACCTCTCGGCGCGCCGCGTATTCTTTTGAAACGCGGCGCAGGTGTTTCTTCAATTCACCCTGATTGATCAGGTCCGCCAGCATCTTTTGCGCGACCGCATCGGTATCCCCCACCACCAGAGCGGCGCTGCGTTGCAGCACCTCAATCACACTGGCGGGGGCCACCACATAACTGCAGCGAAACGTCGACCCCAGCGCTTTGGATAACGACCCGATGTAGATCACATGGCGTTGCGCCTGATCACTGGCCAGCGGCAGATACGGCCGCCCGTTGAAGTGATATTCGTGGTCGTAGTCCTCCTCAATGATGCAAAAGTCATGCACGGCCGCCAAGGCCAGTAGCTGTTGGCGTCGCGCCGCATGCAGGCTCACGGTGGTGGGGAACTGGTGGTGCGGCGTGAGGTAGATCATCCGCACCTTATGCGTTTGGCATAACTGCTCGATGTGGTCCGTGCGGCAGCCTTCATCGTCCATGTCGACGGTGACCAGGTGCGCACCCAACTTGCGGAAGATTTCCCAGGCCGGCGGGTAGCTCAGGCGCTCCACCAACACCACGTCGCCTGGCTTGATCAGCAGGCTGGCGGTCAGGTACAGCGACACCTGAGTGCCCGGTGTCAGGCAGATGTTCTCGGCGTTGACCGTCAGCCCGCGATTGCTGCGCAGCATCTCGGCCAGCGCGCAGCGCAACTCATAGCCGGTACCTTCACTGCCGTAGCGCACGCTATTGGACGCAAAGCTGCTGCGCAGGGCGTTGCGGTAGTAGCGGTGCAAGACCGCCTGCGGCAGCAAGCGGTGATCGCAGGCACCGTTATCGAAAAACAGCGCGTCATGCCGATGTTGGAGTGCAATCACCTGGGCGTTCTGGGTGAAATACGGGACCACGGCTTGCGCGCGGATGGGCGGTGCAAAGGACGGTTGCGCGCGACTGGGCAATGGCGTGGGCGCCAGTTGCGCATTCACGAACGTGCCGCGCCGCGGCTCGCTGATCAGCCAGCCTTTGGTCAAGGCTTCTTCGTAGGCCAGGATCACGGTCTTGCGGTTGACGTCGAGCAGCTTCGCCATTTCCCGCGTCCCGGGCAGCAACGTGCCCGGCGGCAGCCGCCCGTCGAGGATCGCCGCGACGAGGCCTTCGGCAATCTGGCGATAGGACGCTTGACGTGTGTTCGTATCAAGCTTGAGCAACGGGCGCCATTTACGCATCTGGACCATCTGAAGTATCCAAAACTGGAGGTTCTAATGGGCCTAGTCTAGCGCAACAATCAAGCCTCACTCACCCCTGAGGTTTTTATGCACACACGCCATGTCATCGAACTGTCCCCCTCGGGGAAAACCTTTGAAGCCGGTGACGAACTGTTGCTCGACGCGATGCTCGCCAGTGGCTTGTCGGTGCCGTTCTCGTGCCGACGCGGCGCGTGTGGCTCGTGCAAAGTCGTGGTCACCCAAGGGCAGTACCGGGCCAAGCAACTGGCGCCCGGCGCACCTGCGCCTTGTTACCCGCTGGCCGCCAATGAACTGCTGTTATGCCAAAGCCATGCCTGCGCCGACATGCGCCTGGAGATTCCCGGCTGGTCGCTGGACACGCCTGCGCTGGAGGTCGAGGCGACGGTGCTGAGTAAGCGCGCACTGAGCCCCGACATCATTGAGTTGGTGGTGATGCCGGATAGGCCGTTGGCCGTGCGGGCGGGCCAATACCTCAAGTTCCGCTTGGTCGACGGCGACTCACGTTGCTTCTCGATTGCCAACCTGCCGGCCGATGGCGATGGGCGTTTGGTGTTTCAGATTCGCCGGGTCAGCGGCGGGCTGTTCTCCGAGACCTTGCTGGGCGACCTTGAGGCCGGCGATCTGTTGCGACTGGAAGGGCCTTTTGGTGCCTGCACCTGGCAGGACGATGACGCTGCGCCCGTGGTCCTGTTCGCCACGGGCACCGGCTACGCGGGTATCAAGCCGATCCTGCTGACGGCCTTGAAACGTGATGTCGAGGTGACGTTTTACTGGGGCGGCGCGCAGGCCACAGATTTTTACGAGCGCGCATTTCTGGACAAATTGGTCATCGACCACGCGCATTTTCACTGGCACCCGGTATTGGCAACAGAAGGCCGGGTGCAGGACGTTGCGCTGAGCCATGGGCACAACTGGGAAGCGGCGCAGGTGTATGCCTGCGGTAGCGGCGGCATGATCAGCCAGACGCGTGCGCAGTGCCTGGCAGCGGGCTTGCCGAGCCATCGTTTTGTTGCCGAAGCCTTCGTGCCCAGTGGCCGGTCGAGCGCCGATACGCTGCTCGGTTCGCGGGATGGCACCTGGGAAAAAGTCGGCCCCCGCTATTCGCTGGACGGCATGCTCGCCGCGCGTGAAAAAACCGTGCGAGCGCTGGCCGCAATCGCCAGCCAGTTGACGGTCGGCATGACCACCGGCGCCGCCCTGGAAATGGCCAGCCAGCAATTGCAGGCCATGGGCGCCTCGCATACCTGGCACCCGACCTACATTCGCTTTGGCGACGACACGGTGCGCCCGTCCCGGGAAGGGATTGACCCGTTGCGCAGACTGCGCCCGAGCGACATTGTGGTGGTGGACCTGGGGCCGGTGTGGGACGGCTACGAGGGTGACTACGGCGACACCTTCATCTTCGGCGAGGCGCCGTTGCACCACGATTGCAGGAAGGTGCTGCATGAAGTCTTCGATGAGACCCGCGAAGCTTGGCTGCGGGGCATGACCGGTTGTGAACTCTATGACTTCGCCGAAGACCGTGCCGTGGCAAAAGGCTGGCGGCTGTCACGCAATCTGGCAGGTCACCGCATCGCGGATTTCCCCCATGCGTTGTTCGGGGACAAGGAGCTGGCTGACTTGGAGATTACCCCCAGCGAAATGGTGTGGGTACTGGAGATCCAGCTCTGTCATCCCACGTTGCCCATCGGCGGTTTTTTTGAAGATATCCTGATGCGATGAGCCCGCCATTGCGGCGGGCTCAAAGGGCGTCAGAGCTTCGGTAACTGGCCGACGCGGCCCATCATTTCAGTGACGATCTGCAGGTCCAGCAGGAACTGGTCGACCGTTTTGAACTCACCGTCGGTGTGCCCGGTGTACTTCACTTCCGGGCGCGCCAGGCCGAACTGCACGCCATTGGGCAGTTCATGCACGGAGGTGGCGCCGGCCGACGTACCGAACGTGTGTTCCATGCCCAGGTTTTCGCTGGCCACGGCCAGCAAGGCTTTCACCCACTCGCCTTCAGGGTTGCGGTACATCGGCTCGGCTACCGAGTAGGTGAAGCTCACCTTAACCTTCGTTTGTTTATCCCAGGCGCTCAATTTGTCAGCAATTTCTGCCTTGAGTTTTTCCGGCGATTTGCCCTTCGGCACACGCAGGTTCACGGCCAGTTTGAAGGCTTTGTCATCCTGGCCGACAAAGGTCAGCGACGTGGTCAAAGGTCCCATGAACGCATCAGAGAAGCCCACGCCCAGCTTGCCACCGAGGTAATCCAGGCCCCAGTTGTCGGCGGCATAACGCGCGGCGTCGGTGATGTGGTTGTGCTTGAGGGCGATCTTGCCGTCGACGCCGTGGATCAGCTCGAGCATACGTGCGACCGGGTTGACACCGGTTTGCGGCTCGGACGAGTGAGCAGACACGCCAGTGACCGTCAGCTTGACCTCTTTGCCGACCACCTTGGCCGTCACTTCGAAGTCGCCGCCATTGCGCTTGACGTAGTCAGCACCGGCTTGCTGCAGGCTGGCGGCCAATTCGGCCGGTTTGTCGCTGACCAGAGTGGCCACCGACACCGAAGGAATCTGGTTGGTGGCCATGCCGCCGGTCATCGAAATGATTTGTGCGCCTTTGCCTTCACCCTTGCGCACTGGGAAGGTGGCCATCACGGTGCCGTAGCCTTTTTCGGCGATCACCACCGGGTAGCCGCCGTCCAGCGCCAGGTTGTATTGCGGCACTGGGTTGTGTTCGAAGTAGTACGGAATCGCGTCGCCCGACGTTTCCTCGGTGGTGTCCACCAGCAGCTTGAAGTTGCGCGCCAGTGGCAGCTTCTCTTCCTTGATCACCTTCATGGCGTACAGGGCCACGACGATGCCGTTTTTGTCATCCTCGGTGCCACGGCCGTACATGCGGTCGCCGATCAGCGTGACCTTGAACGGGTCGAGTTTGGTGCCGTCTTTGAGCACCCAGTTCTCCGGCGTCACGGGCACCACGTCGGCGTGGGCGTGGATACCGACCACTTCATCGCCGCTGCCTTCCAGGGAAATTTCGTACACGCGGTTGTCGACGTTACGGAAGTTCAGGTTGAAGGCCTTGGCCAGGCCCTGAATCTTATCGGCGATCTTGAGGAACTCCGGGTTCTTGTACTGCGGCAGGCCGTCGATGTTAAACGTCGGGATCTCTACCAGCTCGCGCAGGGTTTCGAGGGCGGCCTTGCCATACTTCACCCGCGTGTAAATACCCAGCAGACGATTGATCTCGTTCTGCTGGTCGGCGGTCAGGGTTTTGTTGGCAAGGAAGGCCTCGATGGCCGGGCCGACGTCGGCGGTTTTGCCCAGGTCGCCCTTGGCCAGGGTGGCGAGGAAACCACGGAAATCGGTGGCCGGGGTTTCGCTGAAACCCTTGATAATCGTCGCGCTTTGTTCGGCGCTGATGTTGGCGAATGCAGGCGCAGCGACGGCGCAGAGGGCGGCGGCGAACAGGGTGGCGGCAACCCGTTTTTTGAGTGGGAAGTGCATTGTTGAAGGCATTCCTTTGCAGGTAGTGAGTGGGGCGTTTCTGATCAAACTGTCAGAAACATTTCCACACACTACCATCACGAAGGAGCGGTAGGGGAGACCCTGGCGAAGGAAATATCCTACTCAAACGCCCGGACTGAAGAGATTCAACTGTGGGAGCGGGCTTGCCCGCGATGACGTAGTGTCAGTCACCTTCTACTTTGACTGACACTCCGCTATCGCGGGCAAGCCCGCTCCCACAGGGGTTTTGTGGTGCCTCAATAACCGAGTTCAGATCAAGGCTTACCCGGATGCGGATCCGGATACTGCGCCATGACCTCCAGCGCCTTGGCATACGGCCCATCCCACAACTGCTCATGCAATTGGCCTATGCGCTTGGCCATTGCCTCGCTGCGCATCACCACCTCCAGGTTGCGCGAGTTATCCAGGTACCCGCCCAGCCAGTTGCTGGTGCCGACCCACGCCACTTGCCCGTCGATCTCCATGGTCTTGCTGTGGATCACCCGCGCGTAAGGGATAAACCCTTGCTTGGCCTCGGGCAATGTGACGATCTTCACCTGCACGTTGGGCAACACCGCCAGGCTCTTGAGGTAGGGCAGCTCCAGTTTGTCGGTGTTCCAGTTGGAGACCATCAGCTTGACCGACACCCCGCGCGCGGCGGCGGCGCGCACGGCGTTGTCGATCACCGCGTAGTACGGCCGGGTTCTGTCTGGGCCGTAGGACAGCGGTGCGTAGTCGAGCAGTTGTACACGCACTTCTTTTTTTGCCTCGCTCAGCAGACGCGGCAGTTCCAACTGCGAGTCGCCCACGCCCGGTGGGTTGTAGCGTTGCGGGCTGGCCACTAGATAGTTGCCGGTGCGTGCAGGTTCCTGGCTTGGGGCAGGCAACGGCACGGGTTGTTTATCCGCGAGCGCGGCCTGGGCTTGCCAGTCCTGATTGAAGATCGCCTGCACTTGGCTGACCACCGTTGCATCACTGATACGCAGCCCGGTCTCGTGGATATGTTCCAGCGAGCGCCAGTCGAAATTCTGACTGCCGATAAACGCCTGCTTGCCGTCCACCACCATGTACTTGGCGTGGATGATCCCGCCGCTCAGTTGCCCATACGACAGTACGCGAAAGGTCAGGTTGGGAATCGCGCGCAGGCGTTCCAGGGTGGAGGCCTCCGACAATTTGATGCCTTTTTCTTCCAGCAAAAAGCGAATTTTCACACCGCGTTTGCCGGCGGCTTCCAGGTGTTCAATCACCGTGTCCATCACCGAGCCGGGATGGTCGGCCGCGTAGAACTGGCCGATATCAATGCTGTTTTTCGCGCCGTCAAACAGTTCGATCCATACCGGCCCCGGCTGGCGCAAATCGGCAGTGCCCAGCACGGTGTCCACCGGCACGGTGTGCACCAGTTCAAAGCCTGGAATAGAAAAGTCCGCCTGGGCCAGCGGACTGAGGAGCAAGCCGGTGAGGCCTGCGATACGCAACTTCATCGAAAGGGCCATAGGCGTCTCATCGGGCAAAAAGAACGGCGGGCACATCATGTGCCCGCCCCGGATGTCACGCGGTGCGGCTGTGCAACGGTGTTGGCACCAAGTGCGGTACTTCACCCTGCACGCGGGCACCGGTGGCGGCGCGAATCAGCAGGATCTTCAGTTGATCGTTGATGCGCTCCAGGCTGTCCTGGAAGAAGTTGTGGAACACCACGCAAAACAACGCGATAGCGATACCCAAACCCGTGGCGAACAAGGCCGTACCGATGCCACCGGAGATCTGGCCAGGGTCGGATACGCCCGCCGACGCCAGCGCCTTGAAGGTGTCGATGATGCCGAGGATGGTGCCCAACAGACCGAGCAATGGCGCGGCAGTGGTGATGGTTTCGATGATCCACAGGCTGCGCGAGAGTGGCGCACGCGTCTTCAGATACTGGGTTTCGATTTCATCGTCCAGGTCTTTGCGCGAACCCTGGGACGCCTTCTGTGCCAGCACCGGCAGCACCATGTTCAGTGGCAGGCTGTCGCGGTGGGTCAGGCTTTGCGGCAGGTCGCGCTCGCTGTGCACGTTGGCGCCCAGTACCTCGGTCAAGGCGCGGGCTTGGCGGCGCACGTAGGCGAAGTAAATGCCGCGTTCGATGCTGATAAAAATCGCAATCGCCATGGCGGCGTACATCACATAAAAGGTGATGTCGTGAAGCAGGTTCATGTCCATGATCTAAAGCCTCGCAGTTAGAAATTCGCTTCCAGGGAAACGGTTACGGTGCGGTCCAGGCCAACGATGTAAGCCGGGTCGCCGTCCTTGAAGCCGCTGTAGGTGCCGGCGTTGGTCTTGGTGGTGTACACGCCGTCCAGGTATTTCTTGTCGAACAGGTTGTCGACGTTCAGGCGCAGGGTCGCGTCCTTGACCACCTTCTTGTCCACCGGCAGGTAGATACCGGCGCCGAGGTTGAACACGGTGCGGCCGGAAATCGCTTCATCGTTGGTCAGGTCGCCAAACAGCTTGCTGGTGTATTTGCCACCGAAGGTGCCGTAGAAGCGGCCGTCGTCGTAGCCGATGTTGGCCGCCAGCATGTTCTTCGGCACGTTGGCGAACTGCTTGCCGCTGGTGGGCAGGACGATGGCTTTGCCCGCGTTGTAGACGGTCAAGTCATCCTGCTGCTCGGCCTTGGTGTAGGTGTAGGAGGTGTAGTAGTTGAAGTGGTTGGGCAGCAGGCCGCTCCACTCCAGTTCCAGGCCGCTGTTGTTGACGGAGCCGGCGTTGATGTCGGCGAAGTCACCGTTGATGTCTTTGGACGAGACTTGGCGATCCTTGAACTGCATGTAGAACAAGGTGGCCGCCACGGTCATGTCTTCGTCGGTGAAGCGCCAGCCCAGTTCGTGGTTCCAGCTGGTTTCCGGCTTGGCGTTGATCGAGTCCAGGCCCTTGTCGTACAGCACGTAGTTCTGCGGTATGCGCATGTTGCGTGACAGGCTGTAGAACAACTGGTCACGCTCGTCGAGCTGGTACTTGAGGCCGACGTTGGGCAGCAGCTTGTTGTAGCTCTGGTTACGCTTTTCCGGCTGCTCGGTGAGGCTGCCGTGGTTGGTGCCGTCGCGTTTGACGTTCATGTAGGCCAGGCCTGCCACCAAGGTCCAGTCTGGGTTGATGTACCAAGTGTCCTGGGCCCAGACTTTTTGCGCCGGGGTGACGGTGAAACGGTCGCGACCCTGCACGGTGTTGCCGTTGGCATCGACCACGGCGTTGCCGTCGGGCCAGGTGTCGGTGGGTTTGCCGCTGCTCTTCAGGGCAATGAACGGCTGGGTCTGGCTTTGGCGCGCGCGTTCGTACCAGTAGCCGAATTGCAGGCTGTGATCGCCCAGGTCCCAGTTCAGCTTGGTGGTAATGCCCGGGCGCCAGGTCTGCGTGCGCGAAGGGCGATAGTAGACGCCGGTGGTGGAGGAACCGTCAGCGTTGTACTGGGCGGCGGTGGGCAAGTTGCCCAGGTCGAAGATGCCGCCTTGGTTCGAGCCACGGTTCAGCGCATAGCTGGAAGAACCCACGCCGCTGCCGTTACCCCAGTAGTAATACGGGATCACCGAGAGGGCCAGGTTATCGGCCAGTTTGAATTGGGTGTTGAGCACGCCGGTAAAGGTCTGGAACGGGTTCTGCGCCAGCGCGTAGTAGCTGTTGAGCTTGCCGTTACTGCCCACCGTCGGGTTGGCGGGGTAGGGGTCGTACTTGCGGCCGTACTGCTGGAACTGGCCCTTGGTTAGCTGGCTGTAGCTGTTGTTGTCCTGCTCGTGGTACTTGAGGATCAGGTTGGCAGTGTTGCCGTTGCCGGCATCGAAGAAGCTGTTCCACTCCACCTTGTCCGCGCGCACGGCGCCTGAACCGCGCCACATCTGGCCTTCGGTGTGGGACACCGACAGCCAGTTGCTCAGGCCATTGACCTCGCCGGTGTTGAGCCGCGCGAAGGTCTTGCGGGTGGCGTTGCTGCCGACGATCTGCTTGACGAAGGCACCGGTTTCTTTGGTTGGGCGAATGGTCACGATACCGATGTTGCCGCCGCTGGAACCGATGTGCGGGCCGTCGGCCTCGGATGAGCCTTGGGTGACGAAGATCTGGTCGATGTTTTCCGGGTCGCCCAGCAGGTTGGAGTACAGCGCGTAGTTGCCGGAGTCGTTGATCGGCATGCCGTCCACCGACATCCCCACCTGGTCGGAGTTGAGCCCGCGCATGGTGAAGCGAAAGCCCGACAGGCCGGTGTTGTCCTCGCTGGAGATGTTCAGGCCCGGGGTGTACTTGAGCTTGTCGATTGCGTTACCGGTGGCGGTCTGTTTATCCAGCGCTTCCTTGGTGATCGTGGAGCGGCCCTTGATGCTTTCTTCCTGCACCATGTAGCCGCCACCCGCGGTGGCCTTGCCCTGAACCCCAATCGTGCCGACGTCACTGTCGCTTGTATCTGCCATGGCCATCCCATGGCCCATGCTTGCGGCAACAAGTGCCAGATGAATACGTGTGAACCTCATCACTGTCGTCCTGGTGTCGGGTGCTTATTGCACGCTGTAGTTGAAGGTGGCGGTGAAGCGCTGCTCATTGCGCCCCCCGAAGGCTTGCTCGGGGAACGGCTTGACTTGCTTGATGCGCCGCAAGCTGTTGGCGGCGGCCCGGTTGAGCAACATGCTCGAGGCCTGGGTTTGCACGCCTGCGTCCAGAACGCGACCCTGGCGATCGACCAGCAACCACACCACCACTTCGCCGCTGGGGCGTTCGAGGGAAGCCTGGCGACCGGTGGGGTACTGCTTGTAGGTGTCCAGCTCGTTGCGCAAACCCTTGAGGTAACCGCCTTCCAGGGCCTGGCCGTCGACCTTGGGCGGCGCCGGTGGGGCGGGCGGCGCGGGTGTCGGGGCGGCGGCGGCTTGTACCGGTTTGGCGGCCACCGGTGGCGCTGGTGTAGGCGTGGGTGTCGGCTTGGCGGCCACGACGGGTTTGGGCTTGGGCACCGGCTTGGGCTTGGGTTCAGGTTTTGGCAGTGGCTTTGGCGGCGGTGGCGGCGGGGCCGGTTCGGCCTCTTCGTCCTCGATCACCGGTGGCGGCGGCTCTTGCTCCACCACCGGTGTCGGAACCACTTCGGGCTCTGGCTCGACCAGCGCCAACTCGACCGCCGACTCGTCGTACACCGGCTCGACCTTCAACGTCTGTGACTGGATGCCCATTGCAATCAGCACCAGGGCGATCAGGGCCGGGACACTGCCCAGCAGCTGACGCGCACGAAACAAGACGTACATGTTCAGGACTTACGCGTGGCGATGGACACGGAGGTAAAGCCACCCAGGCGCAGGGTGTCCATGACCTCCACCAGACGTGAAACCTCCACGCCCTTGTCACTGTTGACGATGATCGTTGACTTGGTGTCCGGCTTTTCAGCCGCCTTCAGCGCCGGTACCAGGGCATCGACCGTGAGGTCCTTGCCGCCGAGTTGCAACTGACCTTCCAGGCCCAAGGTCAGGATGAATTTGTTCTGCGGTTTGAGCTGCTGCGAACTGCTGGCGCTGGGCAATTGCGTCTTCATGCCAAGGGCCGGAATCACGTTCAGGCTCACCAGTACGAAAAACACCAGGAGGAACATCATCACGTCGATCATCGGGATCAGCTCGATGTGCGCCTTGCGTTTTTTGGGTTCGTCCCAGGTTCTCATTCCGTTACCCCGTTATTGAATTAGGGGCGACACGCTAACAACCAAAAATGACCGAATGGTTAACTTTAATTTACGTTTTAAAGGCTCTAGGACGTGTCTTACAGATGATTTGCCTTGCAGTTTTGTGACGTAATGAAATTGACACGAAGCGCGCACATTCTGGAGGAATTTATCTTCAGAGCCGTTTCGTATGCCGACTGCATTGCCTCAATTGTTGACCCCGCGACTACGCTTGCGGGCACTGGAAATGGACCAGGCCGAGACGCTTTTTCGCCTTGTCAGCGACCCCGCAATCGCTGATAACACGGCGAATATTCCGTCGCCCTACACCTTGGAAGTGGCTCAGACGTTTATTGGCCAGATGCAGGAAAAATACCGGGCGGGTGGTCTGTTGGGCCAGGGCATGCACCTGCGTGAAACCGGCGAATTGATCGGCATGGTCAGCCTGCGCATCAACGCCCGTCACCACTATGGTCACCTTGCCTACTGGGTCGCGGCGCACTGCCGCAACCAGGGTTATGCGGCAGAAGCGGCGAGCACGATGATGGATTTCGGCTTCACCGAGTTGGGGTTACAGCGCGTCGGCAGCCAGTGCTTTGGTCGCAACAAGGAATCGGCGCGGGTCATGCAGAAAATCGGCCTGCGTTATGAAGGCTGCATGCGCGAGGCGTTTCTCAAGAACGGCGTGTATGAGGACTTGCTGGTATTCGCCACCGTGCGCGACGACTGGGAGCGCGCACTGTGAGTGACGCGGTGGACCAGGGCCGGCGTCGAGTACTGACGGGGCTGGCAGTCGCCACCGCGTTTGCAATCCTCAGCCCGTTTGCGCGCAGCGCCGGGGTGGATTACCCGTTCACCCTCGGCGTGGCCAGCGGCGACCCACTGCCGGATGGCTTTGTGATCTGGACGCGCCTGGCGCCGTTATTCAATGCAGCGGATGGCCGTGGTGGGCTGAGTCGCGCAGTGCCGGTGCGTTGGCGCGTGGCCAGCGATGCGGCGATGACGCGTATCGTCAAGCACGGCGAGGTGCTGGCGACTGAGCGCTTTGCCCATTCGGTGCATATCGAGGTCGCGGGGTTGGAGGCGGGCAGGCCGTATTGGTATCAGTTCGATAGCCTCGGCGCGCAGAGCCCGGTGGGCCAGGCACGTACCGCGCCGCCGCTGCACGCCATGGCGGCGGCAACTGTGGGGTTTGTCTCCTGCTCGCACTGGGAGCGCGGGTATTTCAGCGCCTATCGCCACTTGGCGGCCGAGCAACCCGACCTAGTGTTTTTTCTCGGCGACTATATCTACGACAGCTCCTACGCCGCGGACTCGGGCAAGATCATTCGGCCCCACGGCAGCGGCAATGCCGTGAGCCTCACTGACTACCGTAACCGCTACGCCTTGTATAAAACCGACCCGGACCTGCAAGCCTTGCACGCCGCAGCGCCCAGCGTGGCGACCTGGGATGACCACGAGGTGCAGAACGACTACGCCAACCGCTGGTCCCAGGACTCGAAGATTCCGGTGGCGCAATTTCTGCAGCAACGAGCAGCGGCGTACCAGGCGTTTTACGAACATATGCCACTGCGCGCCAGCAGTGTGCCGAAGGGGCCGGACATGCGCATTTACCGGCGCCTGGATTACGGCCGGCTGGCGCGTTTTCATGTGCTGGATGGGCGCCAGTACCGCTCGGAGCAGCCGTGTATCCAAGCCAACGGCAGTCACCAGGGGCACATCGCTTCCAACACCTGCGCAGGCTTGCGCGACCTTGGCCGCACCCTGCTCGGCTGGCAACAGGAGGCGTGGTTGGACCAGGGCTTTGCGCAATCGAAGGCGCAGTGGAATGTGATCGCTCAGGATTTGCTGGTGGCCCCGCTGATCCAGCGTGACTTGACCAGCCACAAGGTGGGTCATTGGACCGATGGCTGGGATGGCTACATGGCCAATCGCTCACGGATGCTGGCGTCCATCCAGCGCCATAAGCTCAACAATCCGGTGTTCTGGGGCGGCGACATCCATTCGTTCTGGACCACCGACCTGCACGCCGATGGCAACAACCCGGACTCGCCCATCGTTGCCACCGAGTTTGTCGGCAGCTCGGTGACCTCCGATGGTCCGCCTTTTGGGGCGTTCAGTCAGATCCTGCCGCTCAACCCGCATGTGAAGTTCTTCGACAGTCGCCAGCGCGGGTATGTCTCGGTGGCGTTGGAGGCGCAACAGATGCTGACGAACTTCCGCGTGATTACTGACCCACGCGATCCGAACGCCACGGTGTCGACGCTCAAGTCATTTGTGGTGGAGCCGGGGCGGGCGGGGGCGATTGCGGTTTGATGGGCTCTTTGGTTGAGCACAAGCTCAATGTGGTGAGCGGCTTGTTGTGGCGAGCGGGCTTGCCCCGCGTTGCGCTGCGAAGCAGCCCCAAAACCTGGCGATTAAGTCTTACTGAAAAAATGCGGTGGCTGTATTAGGGCCGCTTCGCGCCCCAACGCGGGGCAAGCCCTAATGCCGTTCAGTTAAGCGCAGATCCCCTGTGGGAGCGGCGGTGCGACGATTCGACTTGCCCGCGAAAGCGGTGGGTCAGTCAACATCAATGTTTGCTGGGCCGACGTCATCGCGGTATAGGTATCTACACATCTTTTTTTGGGTTGAATTCTTTGGTTGTCGCGGGGGGGGTACATATCCGTTGCTGCGGTAACGGCTGATATTGGTTCCGCCCTTACGGCGGGTCACTTTGAAAGAGCCCAAAAGTAACCAAAAGGCTCTTGCCCCCACCACTCGGCACCTCGCCTGAAGCTCGGTGTGCCCTCACGCAGGCTTTGAGCGTGGGCCGCCGCCATGGGCCATCCTTGGCCCATCGCGGCTAAACCGGCGTCCTGCCGGTTTACCCACGCCCAAAGCCTGCGTTCGGCCAGCGTGGTTAACGGGCGCCTAAGATCAAAAGCAAGAGCACGGCGGCCTAGTAGCCGACCTGAGTGGTTGAAGCAAATCAAAAGCAAGCCGAGGCGGCCTGACAGCCGACCTGATCTTGGAAGATGAAACTCAATCAAATGTGGGAGCTGGCTTGCCTGCGATGGCATCAACTGGTTATGCCTGATACACCGAGGTGCCTGCATCGCAGGCAAGCCAGCTCCCACAGAAAAGCAGATCTGCTTCTGCTGTGCTTTTGCCCTGCTTTTGCTTCAACCACTCAGGTCGGCTACTAGGCCGCCGTGCTCTTGCTTTTGATCTTGATCTTGATCTGAGGCGCCCCGTTAACCACGATGGCCGAACGCAGGCTTGAATCCGTGGGTAACCCGGCAGGACGCCGGGTTAGCCGCGATGGGCCAAGGATGGCCCATGGCGGCGGCCCACGGATTCAAGCCTTCGTTCTGGCATGCCGAGCCTAGGCGAGGCACCGAGTGGTGGGGCAAGAGCCCTTTGGTTACTTTGGGGCTCTTTTTCCAAAGTGACCCGCCGTAAGGGCGGAACCAATAGCCGCCGTTACCGCAGCAACGGATATGTACTCATATCTACCTAAAACCCGGTCAAAAACTTAGCGCAACACAAAAAGTTGCGTAGATACCATGGTCATCGCGGGCAAGCCCGCTCCCACATTTAATCTTCGCTGCTTTAGGCATTGCGTTCGCCTAACTGAACGGCATTAGGGCAAGCCCGCTCGCCACAAAAACGCGTGTGTCGTTTCAGGTGATTTCGTAGCGCACCGACAACGTGCCCTTTTTCTCCGACAAGCCCAGTATCGTCACCTCGCCCAATTCGCTCAAAGCCTGCACATGCGTGCCGCCGCAGGCGTAGGCGGGTAATTCACCGAAGCCTACTTCGCGGGTGCGATCTTCCAAGACCATGTGACGCGGGTAGTCCGCGGCGATCCACTGGTTGATTTGAGTTTGAATCGCCTCGGCGTCCATGGCTTGTGCGGCTTCGCCACGAATAAAGGTGATTTTGCACTCGCCCGGCCAGTGATGGGCCTTGATCGGCATCCAGCCCAGGCTCTCCCCGGCGCTGCCAATCAGATGCCCGGCAGAATGCAGGCGTGTGTGCAGGGCGCGGCGCTGTTCATCGACCCGCGCGATGATCGGCCCAGGCTCCACAGGCTGGTCAACGTAATGCACCACTCGGTCGGCTTCCTGGGTGACGCGCAGCACCTGGCTGTCGCCGAGCCAACCGGTGTCGAAGGGTTGCCCACCGCCCTGCGGGTGGAAGATCGTCGACTGCAAGGTGACGGCAAACAGGCCTTCGTGCGGGGTGCAGGCCAGCACTTCAAGCTCGGCAGTCAGGTGGTCGTGGGTAAAAAACAGGCGCTCAGTCATCGTTTACATCCGCATCAGGGTTCTACGGGCAGTATAAATAGTGCGCGGATGGGTGATAATCCGTTCAATTATCAATGGACCTGTGCGTCATGAGCATCAATCTTCCTTTGCCGCTGCTGGGTGAAATGGCGATTTTCGTCAAAGTGGTGGAAACCGGCAGCTTCTCTGAAGCGGCGCGGCAACTCAGCGTTTCGCCTTCGGCGGTAAGCCGCAGCATCTCACGCCTGGAACAGGCACTGGCTACGCGCCTGTTGCAACGCACCACGCGCAAGTTGCGCCTGAGCGAGGGCGGTGAAGAGGTGTTCAAGCGGTGCCAGGAAATGGTCAACGCGGCGCGCTCGGTGATGGAAATCAGCGGCCAGTTCACCCACGAAGCCGAAGGGTTGGTGCGGGTCAGCGTGCCCAAGGCAGTCGGGCGGTTTGTGGTGCATCCGCATATGCCCGAGTTTTTGCGGCGTTATCCGAAGGTGGATGTGCAGTTGATTCTTGAGGACCGGCATGTGGACCTGATCGACGACAACGTCGACCTGAGTATTCGCATCACCGACAGCCCGCCGCCCGGTCTGGTTGGCCGACAATTGTTGCCCATCGAACACTTGCTGTGCGCCACCCCGCAGTACCTGGCCGAGCACGGCACGCCGGACCATCCGCATGATTTGCTTGAGCACAGTTGTATTTACCTCGGCGAAACGCCGGGCGATTCACGCTGGAAATTCCGCCAGGGCGGCAAGGCGGTGACGGTCGGGGTGCGCGGTCGCTATGCGGCGAACCACACTGGGGTGAGGCTGGACGCGGTGTTGCAGCATGTGGGGATTGGCAGCTTGCCGTATTTCACCGCGCGGCATGCGCTGGAGCAGGGGCGGTTGGTGCAGGTGTTGCCAGCGTGGGATTTTATTGCGTCCTACCATGGCGAGGCGTGGTTGCTGCATTCGCCGACGCGGTATCTGCCGCCGAAGTTACGCGTGTTTATTGATTATCTGGTGGCGTGTATGGCGAAGGAGCCGACGTTGCGTCGACGCTGATTGTAGGCGCTGGCTCATGTGGGAGCTGGCTTGCCTGCGATGCAGGCGACTCGGTCTGGAAGTCAAAACCTTGGCGACTCCATCGCAGGCAAGCCAGCTCCCATAGAAGAGCGTTTGTTCGCTGGGATCAGTGCTTGCTTTGATCCTGCGGCATGGCCAGCAGCTGTTTTTCCTGGTTCCAGTCAAACGGTTCGTCGTTCTGTTCAGCTTCGAAACGACGTTCTTCCAGGGCCTGGTACAGGTCCAGTTCTTCATCCGGCATGAAGTGCAGGCAGTCACCGCCAAAGAACCACAGCAGGTCGCGCGGCACCAAGTGGGCGATTTGCGGGTAGCGCAGGATAACCTGACTCATTATGTCCTGGCCCAGGTACTGGCTTTCGATCGGGTCGATCGGCAGCAGGGCGCGCAATTCGTCGAAACGCTCCAGGAACAGGGTATGGCTTTCCTCGGGCACCTGTTCGGCTTCGCCGACGGCAACCAGGATGCTGCGCAAGTGGTCGAGCAAGACGAGATGATCGGCAACGACGTTGGACACGAGATAAGTCCTCAAAGCAAAAACGGGCGCGAGAGTATATGCCTCTCGCGCCCGTATTTATATCACCTTAGCTTATAGGGCGTGGGTGATCAGCGGACTTTACCCTCAGCCTGGGTCAGCTCTTCCTTGCTGAAATCATCCACGTCGATCACCTTGCGCCGTGCCGCTTCGGCGTCGCGCAGGGTTTGCGCTTCGGCCGGTTGCAGCACTCCGGCGTGCAGTGCGGCATCGATGGCATGCTCACCGGCACTCGGTTTGACTTGGCCGCTTTTCAGCGCGGCGTGCAGCTTTTTCTGCAGCGGTTGGCTGGCACCGAGCAAGTCGTAGGCATGTTGCAGGGCGCCGACCGGGTCTTCTGCCGATTGCGGACGGTAGCAGCCGGCCAGCAGTTCTTCGAGGGTCGGGTCGCCTTTGGCGCGACCGATGACGGCGGCTACTTCGGCATCCAGCGCATCGGACGGCCCGGTATGGCGACGCCCGAACGGGAACACGATCACCCGCAGCAGGCAGCCGAGCACCTTGTTCGGGAAGTTGCTCAGCAGCTCATCCAGCGCGCGTTCCGATTCGCCGAGGCTTTCTTCCATGGCCCAGGCGAACAGCGGTTCCAGATGGTCCGGCGAATCCAGGTCGTGATAGCGCTTGAGCGCTGCCGACGCCAGGTACATGTGGCTCAGCACATCCCCCAGGCGCGCCGACAGGCGTTCGCGACGTTTCAACTCGCCGCCCAGCAGCATCATGCTCAAGTCGGCAAGCAGGGCAAATGCGGCTGCCTGACGGTTAAGCGCACGGAAGTAACCCTGGCTCAGGCGGTTGCCCGGGGCTTTCTCGAAGTGGCCAACACCCAGGTTCAGCACCAAAGTGCTGGCGGCGTTGCTCACGGCGAAACCGATGTGTTGCATCAGCAAGCCGTCGAACTCCTTGAGTGCCTGGTCATGGTCTTCACGGCCGGCGAGGGCCATTTCCTTGAGCACGAACGGGTGGCAGCGAATCGCGCCCTGGCCAAAGATCATCAGGTTGCGCGACAGGATGTTCGCGCCTTCCACGGTGATGAAGATCGGCGCGCCTTGCCAGTTACGGCCCAGGTAGTTGTTCGGGCCCATGATGATGCCCTTGCCACCGTGTACGTCCATGGCGTGGCTGATGCACTCGCGGCCGCGCTCAGTGAGGTGGTACTTGAGGATCGCTGACAGCACCGAGGGTTTTTCCCCCAGGTCCACCGCGTTGGCGGTGAGCATGCGTGCGCTGTCCATCAGCCAGGCATTGCCGCCGATACGCGCCAGGGCTTCCTGGATACCTTCGAAGGCCGACAGCGGCACGTTGAACTGCTCACGCACCTGGGCGTACTGGCCGGTCACCAGGCTGGTGAACTTGGCCGCGCCGGTGCCCACCGCGGGCAGGGAGATCGAGCGGCCCACCGACAGGCAGTTCATCAGCATCATCCAGCCCTTGCCGAGCATCTCCTGGCCACCGATGAGGAATTCCAGGGGGATGAACACGTCTTTGCCCGAGTTGGGGCCGTTCATGAACGCCGCGCCCAGTGGCAGGTGGCGGCGGCCGATTTCCACGCCAGGGGTGTCGGTGGGGATCAGCGCCAGGCTGATGCCCAAGTCTTCTTTATCGCCCAGCAGGTGGTCCGGGTCATGCGCCTTGAACGCGAGCCCCAACAGGGTCGCGACTGGGCCGAGCGTGATGTAGCGTTTTTCCCAGTTGAGGCGCAGGCCGAGGGTTTCCTTGCCTTCCCATTCACCTTTGCAGATCACGCCGGTGTCGGGCATGGCGCCAGCGTCGGAGCCGGCCAGCGGGCCCGTCAGCGCGAAGCACGGAATATCGTCGCCACGCGCCAGGCGCGGCAGGTAGTGGTTGCGTTGTTCATCGGTGCCGTAATGCAGCAGTAATTCAGCCGGGCCGAGGGAGTTGGGCACCATCACCGTGGAGGCCAGGTCGCCGCTGCGGGTCGCGAGCTTCATGGCAACCTGGGAGTGGGCGTAGGCGGAGAAGCCCTTGCCGCCGTACTCCTTGGGAATGATCAGGGCAAAGAAGCCGTGGGTCTTGATGTGTTCCCAGGCAGCGGGCGGCAGGTCCATGGCCTGGCCGATTTCCCAGTCGCTGACCATCGCGCAGAGTTCTTCGGTAGGGCCGTCGATGAAGGCCTGTTCTTCTTCGGTCAGTTGCGCCTTGGGGTAGGCCAGTAACTTGTCCCAATCGGGGCGACCGCTGAACAGCTCGCCATCCCACCATACGGTGCCGGCATCAATCGCGTCGCGCTCGGTCTCGGACATCGGCGGCAGGACTTTCTGGAACCAGCTGAACAGCGGCTTGGTGAAGTATTGGCGGCGCAGGTCGGGCAGCAGCAGGGGCGCGGCCACGAGGGCGATCAACACCCAGAAGATCAGCAGCAGCCAACCCGGTGCGTGGCTCCAGGCGCCCATCGCCAGCAGGTAAACGGCGACCACGCCCAGGGCGGGCAGGGGCGCGGTGCGGCGGTGTGCCAGGTAGGCAATGCCGACCACCAGAACCAGTATCCACAACAACAGCATATTCAATCCTCCGTGAAACCAGGGGCGAAACCACCATGGAGCTTAGTCGGCATCCGAAAAAGCGCGGTGATGAGCGTGTAACGAGTTGTACAGGAAGCACCGATCACCAGGCGCCGACATTTGGCCGAATCGTCGTTATCGCAAGGGCAGACCTGTCGTTAGACTCAAGGCTTCCTCCGGAGATAACGCTCATGGATACGTACCTGCGTCCCAGCCGCTTCATCGATAGTGACCACCCTGCGGTGGTGGAGTTCGCGGAAAAACATCGCGGTCCCAGCGCGGATTTGCGTGACCAGGCAGTCAGTCTTTATTACGCCGTGCGTGAGGCGATTCGCTACAACCCCTACACCTTCAGCCGCGACCCAGGCACCCTGAGCGCCAGCTTCGCCCTGGCTGCCGGTGAGAGCTACTGCGTGCCCAAGGCCACCTTGCTCGCCGCCTGCGCCCGCCACTGCGGCATTCCGGCGCGCATCGGCCTGGCGGATGTGCGCAATCATCTCTCGACGCCACGCCTGATCGCTTTGCTCAAAAGCGATGTGTTCGCCATGCACGGCTATACCGAGTTGTACCTGCGCGGGCGTTGGGTCAAAGCCACGCCTGCGTTCAACAGCCAGCTGTGCGAATTGTTTGATGTACCGCCGCTGGAATTCGATGGCCTCAACGACAGCGTGTTCCATGCGTTCAATCGCCAGGGCCAGCGCTCGATGGAATATGTGCTGGACCACGGGCAGTTTTCCGACGTGCCGGAGGCATTTTTCTTCGCGCATATTCAGCAGTGTTACCCGCACCTGTTTGCCGAGGACATGCCGATCCTGCTGGGGGACCTGCAGAGCGATTTAAGCCGCGCATGAACCGGCGTATGCTGCTGCGTTCATCAAGCCATGTTCATCAACGATAAGGCGCGGTCATGCTGAAAGTCTGGGGTCGTAAAAATTCATCAAACGTCAGGAAAGCACTGTGGTGCGCCGAGGAGCTCGGCCTGGACTATGAAGCAATTGATGCGGGCGGAGCTTTTGGTGTGGTCGACACGCCGCAATACCGAGCGTTGAACCCCAATGGCCGGGTGCCGATGATCGAAGACGGCGACTTTGTGCTCTGGGAATCCAACACCATCGTGCGTTACCTCTGCGCCAAGCAGGCGTCGAACTGGTACCCAAGCGACCTGCAAGCGCGGGCGAATGCCGAGAAGTGGATGGATTGGACCACGTCCACCTTCGCCGAACCGTTCAAGATCGTGTTCTGGGGCGTACTGCGCACCCCGGCGGAAAAACAGAACTGGGACACCATCCACGCCGGGCGTCAGGCGTGTATTGATGTGCTCCACACCGTCGAGCAGGCACTGGCCGTGCAGCCGTATCTGTCGGGCAACGCGATCGGCATGGGCGATATCCCGCTGGGCAGCTTCATTTATGCCTGGTTTGAAATGCCCATCGAACGCCCGTCGATGCCCCATTTAGAGGCCTGGTACCAACGCTTGCAACAGCGCCCGGCCTACCGCAAAGCCGTGATGACCGCGTTGACTTAATACCCACTATTAATACGGGTGACTGTACTTGTGCGGCGCGGGCAAGCAACATGCCTGCCATGCGCCGCCGTTGAACTACCTGGGCTGCGCCCTCATCTACTGTTCCTATTTCCTTCTTTGGTGCGTATTCCGATATGAGTTCCGCTCTGTCCATCCGGCAGCTAACCAAAACCTACGGCAACGGTTTCCAGGCCCTGAGTGGTATCGATCTGGACGTTGCCGAAGGTGACTTCTTCGCCTTGCTCGGCCCCAACGGCGCTGGCAAATCCACCACCATCGGCATTCTCTCGACCCTGGTCAACAAGACCAGCGGCACGGTGAATATTTTTGGTCATGACCTGGACAAGTCCCCGGCGGCGCTCAAGCGTTCCATCGGCGTGGTGCCCCAGGAATTCAACTTCAACCAGTTTGAAAAGACCTTCGACATCATCGTCACCCAGGCCGGCTACTACGGCATCCCGGCAAAAATCGCCAAGGAACGCGCCGAGCAGTACCTGACCCAGTTGGGTCTGTGGGACAAGCGCGACGTGCCTTCGCGTTCGCTCTCGGGTGGCATGAAGCGCCGCCTGATGATCGCTCGCGCACTGGTGCACGAACCGCGCCTGCTGATCCTCGACGAGCCGACCGCCGGTGTCGACATTGAGCTGCGTCGCTCGATGTGGACCTTCCTCACCGAGCTGAATGAGAAGGGCATCACCATCATCCTCACCACTCATTACCTGGAAGAGGCTGAGCAACTGTGCCGCAACATCGGCATCATCGACCATGGCACCATCGTCGAGAACACCAGCATGCGTAACTTGCTGGGCCAGTTGCATGTGGAAACTTTCCTGCTCGACGTGAAAAACAATCTGCCGGTGGCGCCGCAACTGCTTGGCTACCCAAGCCGCCTGGTCGACGCCCACACCCTGGAAGTCCAGGTGGACAAAGCCATGGGCATCACTGCGTTGTTTACCCAACTGGCCGCCCAGAACATCGAAGTGCTGAGCCTGCGTAATAAAACCAATCGCCTTGAGGAGTTGTTCGTGTCCTTGGTGGAGAAAAATCTGGCGAAGGTGGCGGTATGAGTTCTGAACTGCAACCCAACATTGTCGCGCTGCAGACGATTGTCTACCGTGAAGTGAAGCGCTTTACCCGGATCTGGCCGCAGACTTTGCTGCCGCCGGCGATCACCATGGTCCTGTACTTTGTGATTTTCGGTAACTTGATCGGCCGTCAGATCGGCGACATGGGTGGCTTCACCTACATGGAGTACATCGTGCCGGGCCTGATCATGATGTCGGTGATCACCAACTCCTACGGCAACGTGGTCTCCAGTTTCTTCGGCAGTAAGTTCCAGCGTTCCATCGAAGAACTGATGGTGTCGCCGGTGTCGCCGCACACGATTCTGATCGGCTACACCTTGGGCGGCGTGCTGCGTGGCTTGATGGTCGGCGTGATCGTGACTTTGCTGTCACTGTTCTTTACCCACCTGCAAGTGCATCACCTTGGGGTTACTATTCTGGTGGTGGTGCTGACCGCGACGATCTTCTCGCTGCTGGGCTTTATCAACGCTGTGTTTGCGCGCAATTTCGATGATATTTCGATCATTCCGACGTTCGTGCTGACGCCGCTGACTTACCTGGGCGGGGTGTTCTACTCCATCACCTTGTTGCCGCCGTTCTGGCAGACCGTGTCGCTGGCCAACCCGGTGCTGCATATGGTCAATGCCTTCCGCTACGGCATCCTGGGTGTGTCGGATATCAAGATCAGCGTGGCGATTACCTTTATGCTGGTGGCCACCGTGGTGCTGTATATCGGTTGCGCGCGGTTGCTGGTGAGCGGGCGTGGGATGCGTACGTAAGTAGTTAGTCGGTTGCAAAGAAACGGCCTCTTGATGAGGCCGTTTTTTATTGGGTGCGCGGAACTAATGGGGGAGTTTTGCAGCATAGGTATTGGTTGAGTACTGTGGTTGTCTTGGGGGCGCTGGGTACATATCCGTTGCTGCGGTAACGGCTTCGTAGGGTTCCGCTCTTACAGCGGGTCACTTTTGGAAAAGAGCCCCAAAAGTAACCAAAAGGGCTCTTGCCCCACCACTCGGCACCTCGCTTAGGCTCGGTGTGCCCTTGTAAGATGATTTTCATCTGCTTCAGACCGTTATGCCCTCGGATTTCGAGATCGTGAGTGAGCGTGGGTCGAAGCAGATTCCTTCCTAAACTAGTCCGAACGGTTGCCAGGGCGCGAAGCCCGATTCTGCAAGGTTGGACGTGAGGAAAACACCATGGACCATGACTCTGCGTTTGTCGGAATTGATGTTTCCAAAAACAAGCTCGACTCATTTGTCAGCACCACTGGCCAAGTCGAACAGTTTTTCAATACTCAAGAAGGTATCCAGCGTTTAGCTAAACATCTCAAGGCTCAGGAGCCGGTTTTGGTGGTGTTGGAAGCAACTGGGGGGTATGAGCGGCTTGCGGCTGCGGAGCTTTGCGCTGCGGGACTGCCAGTCGTTGTCGTCAACCCCCGCCAGGTGCGTGATTTCGCCAAAGCTACCGGTCGGTTGGCTAAAACCGATGCTCTGGATGCCCAGGTGATTGCGGAGTTTGCCCAGGCGGTCAAACCCGAGATTCGAGAGATGCCAGATGAACACACTCGTGAGCTGGCAGATCTACTCACTCGACGCCGCCAACTCATCGACATGATCGTGGCGGAGGAGTCTCGGCTGAAGCAGGCGGTATTCAAGGCACTTCGAAGAGACATCAAGGCACATATCACCTGGCTTCAAAAGCGGCTTAAAAGCACAGACGATGACTTGCACGAAGCCATCAAGGCTTCCCCGGTCTGGAAGGCCAATTATGATTTGCTACGCGAGGTCGCTGGTGTTGGCAACGTGCTCGCACTTTCGCTGCTGGCGATGGTTCCGGAGCTGGGCAAGGTTAATCGCAAACAAGTGGCTGCCTTGGTTGGTGTGGCGCCTTTTAACTGCGATAGCGGCCTCTACAAAGGGCGTAGACGGATATGGGGTGGTCGAGCTGAGGTTCGAAGTGTGCTTTACATGGCCGTCTTGTCCTCGAAGAGCCATAACCCGGTGATCGAGAGGTTCTACAACCATCTGCTTGCTGCAGGAAAGACGAAGAAAGTAGCGCTGGTTGCATGCATGAGAAAGCTGCTGACGATCTTGAATGCGATGGTGCGCGATCAAAAGCATTTCGCTGAAATGGCTTGAATTTCGACACGGTTGCTCACTCCGGCTTTGGAGCGGGGGCCGCCGCGATGGGCCATCCTTGGCCCATCGCGGCTAAACCGGCGTCCTGCCGGTTTACCCCCGCTCCAAAGCCTGCGTTCGGCCAGCGTGGTTTAACGGAGCGCCTAAGATCAAGATCAAAAGCAAGAGCACGGCGGCCTAGTAGCCGACCTGAGTGGTTGAAGCAAATCAAAAGCAAGCCGAGGCGGCCTGACAGCCGATCTGATCTTGGAAGATGAAACTCAATCAAATGTGGGAGCTGGCTTGCCTGCGATGGCATCGGCTGGTTATGCCTGACACACCGAGGTGCTTGCATCGCAGGCAAGCCAGCTCCCACAGTTTTATCGGTGTTGGGCTCTTAGCCTTTCAGTGCCAGCTCAATCAATTCATGCAGTTCTTCAACCGGCAACGGCGCACTGGCAAACAGGCTGCGATACACCGTGGGCGCCGCGATCAAATTCAGCAACCGATCCAGCGTCGGCAGCACATCGATGCTGCTTTGGTAACGGTCGAGAATAATCTGCAACTGGCCCATTAGAATGTTGCTGCAATAGTCCTTGGGATGACTGCACTGCACGTCGCGCATCATGTTGCGCCCAAGCTCAGAGCTCATTTCATCCAGGTATTGCTCCCCCCACGCGCGCAAGTCACCGCGCAGGGTGCCGGTGTTGGCGGGCTCGGTGTCCGGGCGCAGGCGCTCCAGCGCCACGTCGGCGAGCAGGGCAGCCAAGTCGCCCCACCGGCGGTAGATGGTCGAGGGCGTAACGCCCGCGCGCGCAGCAATCATCGGCACGGTAACGCTGGAACGCTCATGGGCTTCCAGCAGTTCGCGCGCGGCGTTATGCACTGATTCTTGAACCCGGGCACTGCGGCCCCCCGGGCGAAGGCCTTCTTTAATCGCCATGCGTAAAACCTTAACACAAAGAATTTGCTTTAAGCGCTTGCCGGTAGCACACTCCGCAAAAGCAAAATATTAGCTTTAGTGGAGTGTGCACATGCCTAGCGTCATTTCTCAACGTTCCAGCCTGGCGTTCCTGGTCATCACCATGTTGACCTTCCTCGCTGCGTCCAGCGCGCCGACGCCGCTGTATCAGGTTTACCAGGACAACCTGCATTTCTCCGCAGCGATGCTGACGGTGATCTTTGGCGTGTATGCCGTGAGCTTGCTGGCGGCGCTGCTGACCGTCGGTTCGCTGTCGGACCATGTGGGGCGCAAGCCGGTGATTTTCGTCGCACTGATCCTCAATATTGTGTCGATGCTGTTGTTTATCAACGCTGACAGCACCGCCTACCTGATAGCCGCCCGAGCGCTGCAAGGTTTCGCCACCGGCACGGCAACCGCGGTGCTGGCGGCAACGCTGCTGGACACCGACCGCCTGCGCGGCCCGATGCTCAATAGCCTCGCGCCGCTGCTGGGCATGGCCAGTGGCGCCTTGGGCAGCGGCTTGCTGGTGGAGTACGGCCCACGCCCGACCCAATTGATTTACTTCACGCTGCTGGGCTTGATGCTGCTGCAGGCGCTTTATGTGTGGCGCTTGCCGGAAACCGTCAGCCGCATTCCGGGTGCCCTGAAGTCGCTGGCGCCCACCCTGCATGTGCCCGCGCAAGCGCGCCGGGGCTTGTGGCTGGTGATGCCGCTGAATGTGGCGGTGTGGGCACTGGGTGGGTTCTTTTCCTCGTTGGCGCCCTCGCTGGTGCGCGCCGCCACCGGCTCGACCTCGCACCTGATCGGCGGCGGCCTGGTGGCGGTCGTGACCTTGAGCGGTGCGGTGATGATCTACAGCCTGCGTGATCGCCCGGCAGACAAGGTCATGCGCCTCTCGGCGGTGCTGTTGGCGGTGGGCGTGGCGTTGCTGCTAGTGGCAGTGCAGAGCGCCAGCCTGTGGCTGTTCTTTGCTGCCAGTGTGATCGCAGGTTTGGGCTTCGGCGGCGGGTTCATGGGCAGTGTGCGCAGTATCGTGAGCTTGGCATTGCCTCATGAGCGGGCGGGGTTGATGTCGGCGTTTTATGTCCTGAGCTACTTGGCGTTCTGCGTGCCCGCGCTGCTGGCGGGTAACCTAAGCCGAGTGTTTGGCCTGATCGCCACTACCGATGGCTACGGCGCCGTGCTCATCGTGCTGGCCCTGAGTGCCTTGGCCGGTTTGCTGCTGCAGGATTCGGCGCAGGCCAAGGCGGCGGCCTAGTCAGTGTCTCTATATTGGTAAAGTAGATAACAGTTAGAGATATTACCCGTTATATAGATATTCGTTCAGGTTCTATGATGATCTCAACCTCATGCGAGGAAGAGGATTACCAACATGACTTGCTCTAATACCGCTACTTACAAACCCTTCAGTCACCTGACCCGCCCACGGGAAGTGATACGCCAGTTCACCCCCAACTGGTTTGCCGCGACCATGGGCACCGGCGTGCTGGCCCTTGCGCTGGCCCAATTGCCGATCAATCTCCCCGGCCTGCAGGCGATTGCCGAAGGGCTGTGGCTGTTCACCATCGGCCTGTTTGTGCTGTTCAGCGTGTTGTACGCGGCGCGCTGGTTGATGTTTTTCCACGAGGCGCGGCGCATCTTCGGGCACTCCACGGTGTCGATGTTCTTCGGCACCATTCCCATGGGCTTGGCGACGATTATCAATGGCTTGCTGCTGTTCGGGCTGCCGCGCTGGGGCGCCGATGTGGTGCCGTTGGCCGAAGCCTTATGGTGGCTGGACGTGGCAATGGCGTTGGCCTGTGGCGTGCTGATCCCGTTCATGATGTTCACACGCCAAGAACACAGCATCGACCAGATGACCGCCGTGTGGCTGTTGCCGGTAGTCGCCGCTGAAGTCGCCGCCGCCAGCGGTGGCCTGCTGGCGCCGCACCTGGCCGATGCTCACTCGCAACTGGTGATGCTGGTGACCAGCTACGTGCTGTGGGCGTTTTCGCTGCCGGTGGCGTTCAGCATCCTGACCATCCTGATGCTGCGCATGGCCTTGCACAAATTGCCCCACGCCAACATGGCCGCGTCGAGCTGGCTGGCCCTCGGGCCTATCGGCACCGGTGCCCTCGGCATGCTGTTGCTGGGCGGCGACGCGCCGGCGATCTTCGCGGCCAACGGGTTGCCAGGCGTAGGCGAGATGGCCAACGGCCTCGGCCTGGTGGCCGGCATCACCCTGTGGGGCTTCGGCTTGTGGTGGATGCTGATCGCCGTGTTGATCACCCTGCGTTACCTGCGCGCCGGTATCCCGTTCAACCTCGGCTGGTGGGGCTTTACCTTCCCCTTGGGCGTCTACGCCTTGGCCACGCTGAAGCTTGCGAGCGTGCTGCACCTGGGTTTTTTCAGCCTGTTTGGCTGCGTATTGGTGGTGGCCTTGGCGCTGATGTGGCTGCTCGTCGCCACGCGCACCGTGCTGGGCGCCTATAAAGGTGAGCTTTTTGTATCGCCTTGCATTGCAGGACTAGGGAATAAGTAAGCGGGATTAGGTAAAGTCGTGGCCTGAAAATCAACAATAGCCTACAGGCCACGCAGGAACACGGACGATGAGCCACCCCTCACAATTCACCTTGCTGCGCACACGGCGCTTCCTGCCGTTTTTCATTACCCAGTTACTGGGCGCTTTCAACGACAACATCTTCAAGCAATCGCTGATCCTGGCCATTCTCTACAAGCTGACCATCGACGGTGACCGCTCCATCTGGGTCAACCTGTGCGCCTTGCTGTTTATCCTGCCGTTCTTCCTGTTCTCGGCGCTGGCCGGGCAGTTTGGCGAGAAATTCAACAAGGACGCGCTGATCCGCGCGATCAAGATCGGCGAGATCGTGATCATGGCCGTCGGCGCCACGGGCTTTTTGTTCAATCACCTGGAGTTGATGCTGCTGGCGCTGTTTGCCATGGGCACGCACTCGGCGCTGTTCGGCCCGGTGAAGTACTCGATCATGCCCCAGGCATTGCAGGACGATGAGCTGGTGGGCGGCAACGGCCTGGTGGAGATGGGCACGTTTCTGGCGATCCTGGCCGGCACCATTGGCGCCGGGGTCATGATGTCGTCTACCCATTACGCACCGATAGTGGCCGTGGCGATTGTCGGCGTGGCGGTGCTGGGTTACCTGGCCAGCCGCAGCATTCCGCGCGCGGCGGCGTCTACGCCAGGGCTGCGCCTGAACTGGAACATTTTCAGCGAGTCCTGGGCCACCTTGCGCCTGGGCCTGGGGCAGACGCCGGCGGTGTCGCGCTCGATCGTCGGCAACTCGTGGTTCTGGTTTGTCGGCGCGATCTACCTCACGCAGATCCCGGCCTACGCCAAAGAATGGTTGTACGGCGACGAAACCGTGGTGACGCTGATTCTCACGGTGTTCTCCGTGGGTATCGCCCTCGGTTCGATGCTCTGCGAAAAGCTCTCCGGGCGTAAGGTCGAAATCGGCCTGGTGCCGTTTGGTTCATTCGGCCTGACCGTGTTCGGGCTGTTGCTGTGGTGGCACTCCGGCGGCTTCCCGCAGAACGTCCAGGCCAACGACTGGTTGGCCGTACTCAGTTACGGCCAGGCCTGGTGGGTGTTGTTCGATATCCTCGGTTTGGGCGTGTTCGGCGGTTTCTACATCGTGCCGTTGTACGCGCTGATCCAGTCGCGCACCGCCGAGAACGAGCGCGCGCGGGTGATCGCGGCCAACAACATTCTCAATGCGTTGTTCATGGTGGTTTCGGCCATCGTGTCGATCCTGCTGCTGAGCGTGGCCAAGCTGTCGATCCCTGAGTTGTTTCTGGTGGTGTCGCTGCTCAACATCGCAGTCAACACCTACATCTTCAAAATCGTCCCCGAGTTCACCATGCGTTTCATGATCTGGCTGCTCAGCCATTCCATGTACCGCGTGGAACACCGCAACCTTGAGCTGATTCCGGATGAAGGCGCGGCGTTGCTGGTGTGCAACCACGTGTCGTTTGTCGATGCCTTGTTGATTGGCGGCGCGGTGCGTCGGCCGATTCGCTTTGTTATGTACTACAAGATCTACCGCTTGCCAGTGCTTAACTTTATCTTCCGCACCGCCGGGGCGATTCCGATTGCCGGGCGTCACGAGGATATTCAGATCTACGAAAAGGCCTTCACACGCATTGCCCAGTACCTGAAGGAAGGCGAGTTGGTGTGCATCTTCCCGGAAGGCAAGTTGACCGGGGACGGCGAGATGAATGAGTTCCGCGGTGGCGTGACGCGCATTTTGGAGGAGACGCCGGTGCCGGTGATTCCGATGGCGTTGCAGGGCTTGTGGGGGAGTTTTTTCAGTCGCGATCCGAGCAAGGGGTTCTTTCACCGGATCTGGTCGCATGTCACGTTGGTGGCGGGTGAGCCGGTGACGGCCGAGGCGGCGACACCTGCGCAGTTGCAGGAACGCGTAGGCGTGTTGCGCGGGAGTGTCAGGTAGTTTTCTGCTGGCTGTTCGGGCCCCATCGCAGCATCGGTATCTACACATCTTTTTATGGGTTGAGTTCTTTGGTTGTCGCGGGGGCGCGGGGTACATATCCGTTATTTGGGTAACGGCTGCTATGGGTTCCGCTCTTACAGCGGGTCACTTTTGGAAAAGAGCCCCAAAAGTAACCAAAAGGGCTCTTGCCCCACCACTCGGCACCTCGCCTAGGCTCGGTGTGCCCTCACTCCGGCTTTGGACCGTGGGCCGCCGCCATGGGCCATCCTTGGCCCATCGCGGCTAAACCGGCGTCCTGCCGGTTTACCCCCGCTCCAAAGCCTGCGTTCGGCCAGCGTGGTTTAACGGGGCGCCTCAGATCAAGATCAATATCAAAAGCAAGAGCACGGCGGCCTAGTAGCCGACCTGAGTGGTTAGATCAAAAGCAAGCCGAGGCGGCCTGACAGCCGACCTGATCTTGGAAGATGAAACTCAATCAAATGTGGGAGCTGGCTTGCCTGCGATGGCATCGGCTGGTTATGCCTGACACACCGAGGTGCTTGCATCGCAGGCAAGCCAGCTCCCACAGAAAAGCAGAGCACTGCGGTGCTGGCAGCCAAGCCCGCTCCCACAGTTGGATCTCGGTACATCAGACAGAGAGTGTGCTGCTGTGCTTTTGCCCTGCTTTTGCTTCTACCACTCAGGTCGGCTACTAGGCCGCCGTGCTCTTGCTTTTGATCTTGATCTTGATCTTGATCTGAGGCGCCCCGTTAACCACGATGGCCGAACGCAGGCTTGAATCCGTGGGTAACCCGGCAGGACGCCGGGTTAGCCGCGATGGGCCAAGGATGGCCCATGGCGGCGGCCCACGGATTCAAGCCGGAGTGAGGGCATGCCGAGCCTAGGCGAGGCACCGAGTGGTGGGGCAAGAGCCCTTTTGGTTACTTTTGGGGCTCTTTTCCAAAAGTGACCCGCCGTAAGGGCGGAACCCTACGAAGCCGTTACCGCAGCAACGGATATGTACCCATATCTACCTAAAAACCCGTCATCGGCCTAGCACGACACAAGAAGTTGCGTAGATACCTATGCCCATCGCAGGCAAACCAGCTCCCACAGGTGACCGAGGTGTTCAGGCGAACGCGGTCGAGTGTGGGAACTGGCTTGCCTGCGATAGCGGTTGTGGCTTAGGCGCTGATCTTGAGCCCAATAAGCCCGCAAATTATCAACGCCACACTGGCCAACCGGAACAGCGCCATGGATTCGCCAAACAGGATAATCCCGGCGATCACCGTGCCCACTGCGCCCACGCCCGTCCAGATCGCATAGGCCGTGCCCAGCGGCAGTTCTTTCATGGCAAGGCCCAGTAGGCCGAGGCTGATGGCCATGGCGGCAATCGTCAGGGCGGTGGGCAGCGGTTTGCTGAAGCCGTCGGTGTACTTCAAACCGACCGCCCAGCCCACTTCAAACAGCCCGGCAAAAAACAGGATGATCCAGGACATGATGACCTCTCTTCTAAAAGTGGGGTCGTCCCCTGGAAAGCGCTCGACAGCGTCGCGGGGTCGTCCCCGCGAAGTTTGGTAGAGTGCCGAAAATTGATCAGGCGATCAAGTTTGCGGCGTGTTTTCCAATACGCGGCGGTCTTCCTTTTCGCTCATGCGGCGGAAGTAAGTCGAGAGCAGCGCCCCGGAAATATTGTGCCAGACGCTGAACAGCGCACTCGGCACCGCCGCCAATGGCGAAAAGTGCGCACTGGCCAAGGCAGCGCCCAACCCGGAGTTCTGCATGCCCACTTCCAGCGCCAGCGACTTGCGCTGCGCCAACGGCAGCTTGAACAGCCGGCCGGTGAAGTAGCCCAGCAGGTAGCCGAAGCTGTTGTGCAGCATTACCACGGCCATGATCAACAGGCCCGACTCGGCGATCTTCGCCTGGCTGGCGGCAACCACGGCGGCGACGATGATCACGATGCTCACCACCGACACCAAGGGCAGTACCTCCACCGCATGGCGGACACGCTCGCCAAGCACGCGTTGCGCGACCACGCCCAGCACGATCGGCAGCAACACCACTTGCAGGATCGACCAGAACAATTCCATGAACGATACCGGCAGCCAAGCCGAGGCCAGCAGCCAGATAAGTGCCGGCGTCAGCAGCGGGGCGAGGAGGGTGGTGACGGCGGCAATCGCCACCGACAGCGCCAGGTCGCCGCGGGCCAGCCAGGTCATTACGTTGGACGAAGTGCCACTTGGGCAGCAACCGACCAGGATCACGCCGACGGCAATTTCCGGTGGCAGGTTGAACACCCGGCACAGCAACCAGGCCACGCCCGGCATGATCACAAAGTGCGCGACCACGCCCAGGGCCACGCGCCACGGGTGGCGCGCGACTTCGGCGAAGTCTTCAAGTTTGAGGGTCAGCCCCATGCCAAACATCACCAGGCCCAGCAGCGGCACGATGGCGCCTTTGAGGCCGATGAACCAACCGGGTTCGAGGAAGGCGAGCACCGCGAAAATCAACACCCAGTAGGCGAAGGTATTGCCGACGAAGCGGCTCAAGGCGGCGAGTGCGCGCATGGGGGATGTCCTTGTTATTAGTTAAGTTCGGTAACGCCGATGCCTGCTTGGAAACCCAATCAAATGTGGGAGCGGGCGTGCGTAGGAGCTGGGCTTGCCCGCGATGCAGGCACCTCGGGCCTTGAGTTGTACCGAGGTGATGCGATCGCAGGCAAGCCAGCTCCCACACACGCCGGCTCCCACATTTTGATCTTCACATGGCTTTAGATGCCTTGTGGGGTTTCTTCACCACCCAGTGCTTCGATCAGCGCCGGCAAGAACTCGCCGAACGTGAGCATCATCAGGGTAAAGCTGGCGTCCAGTTGGCCCAGGGCCTCGTCGCCGCCGTCCTGTTCTGCCTGGTCTTGCAGCAGGTCTTCGAACTTCAGGCGCTTGACGGTCATTTTGTCGTCGAGCATGAAGGACAACTTGTCCTGCCAGGCCAGGGACAATTGGGTCACGACTTTACCGGTGGTCAGGTGCAGCTGGATTTCTTCGCCGGTCAGGTCTTGGCGCTTGCAACGCACAATGCCGCCGTCTTCATGGGTGTCGCGCAGCTCGCATTCGTCGAGGACGAAGAAGTCATCGGCCGGCTTCTGGGTCGTGACCCAGTCGGTCATGATCGCGGTTGGCGCAGTTTTTACTGTGAGTGGGCGAACCGGCAGGGTGCCGATCACTTCACGCAGGGTCGACAGCAGGTCTTCGGCGCGCTTGGGGCTGGCCGAGTTGACCAGGATCAGACCCTGTTTCGGCGCGATGGCGGCGAAGGTCGACGAGCGACGAATAAAGGCGCGCGGCAGGAAGGCCTGGATGATTTCATCCTTGATCTGGTCGCGTTCCTTTTTATAGACCTTGCGCATTTGCTCGGCTTCGATCTCTTCGACTTTCTCTTTGAGTGCGTCACGCACCACGCTACCCGGCAGGATACGTTCTTCCTTGCGCGCGGCGATCAGCAGGAAGTCACCGCTGACGTGAACCAGGGGAGCGTCTTCACCTTTACCGAAAGGGGCGACGAAACCGTAAGTGGTCAACTCCTGGCTGGCACAAGGGCGCGCCAGTTTGGTGGCCATGGCCGCTTCCAACGCCTCGGCATCAACAGGCAGATCTTGGGTCAGGCGATAGATAAGCAGGTTCTTGAACCACATGGGGTGAGTCTCTCCTTTATACAAAGGGGGGCATTATTCTCTTGATATCGCCTGAGGCCAACCCTGCCTAAGCCATTGGAAGGGCTGAAAAAAAAGATTTAAGAAAGTGCTTGCCAGACCTAAGGTCGCTCCGTAGAATGCGCGCCACACCGAAACGAAGGGTGATTAGCTCAGCTGGGAGAGCATCTGCCTTACAAGCAGAGGGTCGGCGGTTCGATCCCGTCATCACCCACCATTCGCTTCATGTGTTACGCGCAGCGGTAGTTCAGTCGGTTAGAATACCGGCCTGTCACGCCGGGGGTCGCGGGTTCGAGTCCCGTCCGCTGCGCCATATTCGGTAACCTGGAATGCTGAACGCCAGGTCACCACAAGAAGCCCGCTCATTGAGCGGGCTTTTTGCTGTCTGGGGTTTGTAAAAACCCAAAAAACGCCGCCGATCATTTCCGATGATCGGCGGCGTTTTCTATGGGCGGATCAGAAATCCCAGCGCGTGGTGACCATCACATTGCGGGGTTCGCCATAAGCGGCAGAGTTATAGAAACCGATATTGGTGTAGTAGGACTTGTCGAAGATATTGTTGACGTTCAGCGTCGCCGACAGGTTCTTGGTGACCTGGTAGCGTGTCATCAGATCCACCAGCCAATAGGCGTCTTGGGAGAACTCTTCATAGCCTTTATGGGGCGTGTTGTAGATGTCTTGCCAGCCCACGCTCTGCCAGCGTACGCCGCCGCCGACGGTCAACTTGTCTAGGTTGCCCTTGAGTTTATAGGTGGTATAGAGCTTGGCCTGATCTTCAGGCTCGAAAGTGGAAATCTTTACGTCCTTGTCGTCGCGCACGATCTTGTGGGTGTACCCAGCCTGGAGTTGCCAGCCTGGGGCAATCTCGCCGGACACTTCCACTTCATAGCCCTTGGTCACCGCCTTGCTGCTCTTGTAGGCGTAGTTGGACGGTATTGGCGTCTGGTTGTTGTACGCGTCGTCGGAGAGCGCGCGATTGGATTCGTGGATTTCAAAGTATGCCGCGCTGGCGTTCAAGCGGCCGTCGAGGAAATCGGCTTTCAGGCCCAACTCCCAGTTCTGGCCCTCATCCGGCTCAAGCAGCTTGTTGTCGCGGTCGCGGTTGTAGTTCTCCTGCGGCATGAAGATATCGGTGTAGCTGGCGTAGACCGAGTAGGTATCGTTCAGGTCGTAGATGGCGCCCACATATGGCACGAATCGCCCGGATTCGCGGTAGCTCGGGTTGTTGCCGGTGACTTGGTAGTTGACCACGCGGCCGCCCAGCAGCAGCTTGAGGTCGTCGGCGAGGTTCAGGCGCGTGGTCATGTAGGCGCCAGTCTGGCGCACGGTGTCGTCGGTCAATGACTGTGCCTGGCCCCAATCCGGAATCGTGGCGTGGCCGTGCCAGTTATTGAAGTCGACGGTGTTCGGGGCGAGGTTCCAGTAGCCTTTGCCTTTCCATTGCGAGGCGCTGATAGAGCCGCCCAGCACCAGCTCGTGCTCGCGACCGCCAAGGCTGAACGGGCCGCTTACATACAGGTCGGCCGAGTCGCTGACGGTGTCGCCGGTGTACTTGCCGGAAGTGAGGTTTGCCGTGCCGTCCGGTTGGGGCTGGTCGCCCTGGATCGAGCCCATCAGCGCATGATAGCCATTGATCTTGTGGTCCAGTTGCAGCTTGCCGATCCAGCCATCACCCAAATCATGTTCCAGCATGGCGAACACCGTGCGGGTGTATTGCTCCCAACTGCTCCAGTCGGCAGCATTGTTGAACGAGCGCTTCGCACTGTTGCGATCGCCCTTGGAGTTGATCAACGGGAAACTGCCGGACCACGACGAGGCCGTCGGCAGGCTGTCTTGATAGTCGCCGCCTACGGTCAGCAAGGTGTCGGGTGACAGGTCGAACTCCATGATGCCGTAGTACGTCGGGCTCTTGCGCGAATAACGGTCCATGAACGAGCGCTTGTCCTGATAGGCCGCAACCGCGCGGCCACGCACATTGCCGCTGTCGGTCATTGGGCCGCTGACGTCCAGTTCACTGCGGTAGTTGTCCCACGAGCCCGCGCCGAGGGTGGCGTGACCCTGGAAGTCCGCGGTGGGTTTCTTGCGCACCAGGTTGATCGTCGCCCCCAGCGAACCGGCGCCGGTGAGCAGGCCGGTGGCGCCCTTGAGCACTTCGACGCGGTCGTAGATCGCCATGTCGCTCAGGGTATTGCCCGCTGAGTAGGCAACGTTACGCGCCGTCGAAGGAATGCCGTCGTACTGGAAGTTATTGATCGAAAAGCCTCGCGCGTAATAGTTGCTGCGCTCGGTGTCGAAGGCCGACACCGTGATACCCGGCGTATGGCGCATCACGTCATCGACGTTGTTCAGGCCGAAATCATCCATGTGCTGGCGGGTGACCACGCTGACGGACTGCGGGGTTTGCTTGGGGGTCAGTATCAGCCGGGTGGAAGTGGCGATGGTGCCGGGCGTGTAGGAGCCGGTGCCTTCGGTGACGTTGCCCAACTGGGTGGCGGTGACCGCGGTGGGGCCCAGCTCCATGGCGCCGTTGCTGGCAGTCGGGATGACGTGCAGCGCGTACCCTTGGGCGCCTTTGACGGCGCGATAACCACTGCCTTGCAGCAACCGATCAAACCCGTCCTGTGTGGCGTAGTTGCCTTTCAGGCCCGGGCCCTGGAGGCCTTCAAGTGCCTGGGACTGGAACACAATGGCCACGCCGGCCTGCTGGGCAAATCGGTTGAGCGAGGTGCCCAGCGGCCCGGCGGGGATGTCGTAGGTTTGGGCGGCGACGTTGACCGTGTCCGCCTGGGCAAGGTGTGTGCCCATCGCAGTCGCGGTGAAAAGGGCCAAGGAAAGCGGCGCACTTTTCAGTAGGCCGAAGCGTGCGCGTGGATCAGAAGGGGTGTACATGGACAGGGCAATCCTTTATGAGTCGAATTACCTTGCTTGACGGGTAACTGCAAAAAAACCGGAAGCAAATGCGAATAATTATTTATTGGGCGTTGTTTCGGGGCTCACGACCATCAGCCACGGCGTGAAGCTGCGGACCTTGATCGGCAAGTTTTTTGCCAGCAATTGCAGGGCATGATCACTGTCATCCAGCGCAATTACCGCCGAAACCCGCAGGTTTTGCAGGGCTGCGCGATCAAATTGCAGGTGGCCGCTCCGATGGCGGGCGATTTCATCCAGCACCTCGGGCAGCGGCCGGTTTTCCACCACCAACTGATGGCGGCGCCAGGCTTCATTGATGCTGGCCGGGTCAATGCTGTCGCTCAGGCGTACCTCGTTCGAACTCATCAAGGCCCGGGAGCCGGCATCCACTTCCACGGTCTGCTGGCTGTTGGCACTGTGCGCCGCCACGCGTGACTGCAACATGCTCAGTACGGTGACATCACCCTCGCGCTTGACCACAAACCGCGTGCCCAGTGCGCGCAAGGTGCCTTGGGGAGTCTGCACGATAAATGGCCGTGCGCTGTCGTGGGCGACGTCCACCAGGATCTCGCCTTGCAGCAGTTCAATGCGTCGCTGCTGCTGATCGAAATGCAGGTTTGCCGCACTGGTGCCGTTCAAGGTCAGCGTCGAACCGTCCGCCAGTTGCAGGGTTTGCCACTGGCCAGGACCATTACGCACATCGGCCATCCACTGTTGCGGGTAAGGGCTGGTGAGCAGCGCGGCGGCAGGAATCGCCAGGCTGCACGCCAGCACCAGAGCGCGTAGGTTATGCTTGCTGCGTCGTGACGTCTGATGGGTAAACGCCGCGTTCAACGCTGCCCGCGCCGGTGATTTTTTCCCGCGCAGGGCCTGCATCCGTGAAATGACGGCTTCCATCCGTTCGGCCGCAGCCGCGTAGTGCGGGCCTTGTTGTTTCCAGCACTCGAAGGCCATGCGCTGAGCCTCGCTCAAATCACCTTCGTGCAGGCGCAGCATCCACTCGGCTGCTTGTTCCTCTATCTGTGAGTGGGTGTCGGACATGGGCGGGTCAGGTGTTCATGCTGTGGCCACAATGCACCAGCGCCCGGATCAGGTACTTACGCACGGTGCGTTCCGACAGCTTGAGCTGCCGGGCGATTTGCTGTTGGGTCAGCTCTTCGAGGTAATACAGCACAAACGCCTGGCGTGAATATTCGTGCATGCCTTCCAGGATAAACGCAATGTGCTCAAGCGCCTCGAGCGTGGTGTGGATTTGCTCTGGCGATTGGAACCCCTCAAGTACGTCTACCGTCAGTGCCAGTTCTTGCAGGTAAGCCTGTTCAATCTGTTTGCGCCGGGCCTGATCGATAAGCAGGCGCCGGGCAGTGGTACTCAAATACGCCCGCGGCTCGCGAATGCTCGCCACCGATTCGCGAGCATTTAGAATACGTGCAAAGGTGTCTTGCGCCAGATCAGCCGCATTCTGGCGGCAACCCAGCTTGCGCCGCAGCCAAGTGAGTAGCCAGCCGTGATGCTCGCTGTAGAGCAGGGTTATTTCCCGTTGAAATGGCGGTTCACCCACAGACATAAGCGTGGCTCAGGCGTTATTGAGAATGGTTTTTAATTGTGCGGCCAAGCGCTGGGTAAACGCAATAGACTCGCGTTTGAGGGCGAGAAGCCCCATTTTTCGGGGTGTGCGTCGTCCTGAAGAAATTATTTTAAATAAATTGCATTTAAATCAAGACATTGCGGATTTTTGGTGTATGATGCCGCCCACACCGAAACGAAGGGTGATTAGCTCAGCTGGGAGAGCATCTGCCTTACAAGCAGAGGGTCGGCGGTTCGATCCCGTCATCACCCACCATTCGCTTCATGTGTTACGCGCAGCGGTAGTTCAGTCGGTTAGAATACCGGCCTGTCACGCCGGGGGTCGCGGGTTCGAGTCCCGTCCGCTGCGCCATATTCGGTAACCTGGAACGCTGAACGCCAGGTCACCACAAGAAGCCCGCTCATTGAGCGGGCTTTTTTTTGCCTGCGATTCAGCAGGGCGACTCAACGGCGCGCATCGGCGCGACATCGCGTCGGCCCAAGAACACACACACCACCACCGCGGTAAGCAAGGTGAGCCCGGCCAACAATTGCAGCAACGTAGTAAACCCGGCGATGTAAGCCGTGCGCAGCACATCCAGTGGAATGTTCGTACTGGCGTGTCGGGCATCACCCATGACCAACTGCTGGGCAACCACTGAAACATCCTGAGCAGTACTCGCTGGTAGATGCTGCGCGATCAACGCGCTCAACACCGCCATGGTGATCGCCAGCGCTACACCTTCACTGGCGACCCGGGTTGTATTGAAAATCCCTGCCGCCATGCCTGCGCGTTCTTTTGGCACCACGCTGATTGCCAGGCCGTCCATCAAACCCCACGGCAACCCCGTACCCATCCCAATGACCAGCATCGCGGCCACAGCCTGCAGCGGCTGGCCGACCTCGACCCGGCTCAACCCGTACAGACCTGCTGCCGCGATCAGCAGGCCAATGGCACACAACAGGCCGGGCGACAGCCAGCGCGTCAGCGTCGCGGCAATGATCGGCACCACCAGCATCGGTGCCGACAGCGCCAGCATCATCAAGCCTGCGTCAAATGCACTGGCACCTTCCACACCGATAAACCGTAGCGGCAGCAGCACAATCAAGACGATGTAGCAGTAACAGGTGCCAATCGGCAGTAACTGCACGCCAAGAAAGCGCGCAAAGCGAAACAGCCGCAGGTCCAACATCGGTTGGCTTGCGCGGTTTTCAACCAGGATAAACGCCAGTAAAAACACCACCGTCGCCACCAGCAAAGAGAGGGTCGTGAAGGAGCTCCAACCCTGTTCCGGTGACAGGATCACCGCCGTGGTCAAGCTCACCAGCATGGCTGAAAACGTCAACACCCCGGCCACATCCAGGCGCAGTGCGTACGGGTCGCGGCTCTCACGCATTGTGGGCGCGGCAAATAATAGCGAGAGGCCTGCCAGCAAGGCGGTGGCGAGGAAAATCGCGCGCCAGCCCCATTGTTCGATCAGCCACCCCGACAGCAGCGGGCCAAACGCTAGGCCGGCGCCAAAGGTCGTGCCCAGCAGGCTGAAGGCGCGCGTTCTGGCATGGCCGTCAAATTCCTGGGCCAATGCCGCACAGCCGCTGGCTAATGCTGTCGCCGCTGCAACGCCTTGCACCCCGCGCAATATATCCAGCCAGAGTATGCCCGGCGCCACGGCCAACAGCAGGGAAACCAGGCTGAACAGCGCCATTCCCCACAAGAACAAACGCCTGCGCCCATAGCGGTCAGCGAGGGTTCCGGCGGCCATCAACAGGCTGGCGAAACTGAGCATGAATGCGTTGGTGATCCACGCCAGCGGTGTGGGATGGGCTGCGAAGGTTTGACCGATAAAGGGCGTGGCCACCGCGCCTCCGGTAAAACTCATGGGCAGCACCAGGGCCGCCAGGCAGATCGCGGCCAAGATCGCATAGCGGCCATGCGTGGAGTGGTTTGCTGCGTTCATGGGGAATGTCCCGTTGATCTATCGAGATAAAGACTCTAATTAGGATGTAATCATCGATAAATAGGCTTACATTCCGCTCATAGCGGACTAAAAAGATGCAATGACGTGGCGGACAATCTCAACGGTGTGGTCGCCTTCGTCAAAACGGCAGAAGCCCTCAGCTTTACCGGGGCTGCCCGGGCGATGGGTATTTCCGCTTCGGCGGTCGGCAAAAACGTCGCCAAGCTGGAGGCCGAACTGAAGGTGCGGCTGTTGCACCGCAGTACTCGCAAAGTCAGCCTCACCGCCGAGGGCCAGCTGTTCTATGAGCGCAGTCGCAAAATCCTCGATGACCTGCAGGACGCCCGCGCCATGCTCTCCCATGCCATGCAGGCACCGCGTGGCAAGCTGCGGGTCAGCCTGCCCACCATCGGCTATCGCTTCCTCTTTCCCCATATGCTCGCATTCAGGCAAGCCTATCCGGAGATTGAGTTGGAACTGGATTTCAACGACCACCTAGTGGACGTGATCGAGGAGGGTTTCGACGTGGTGATCCGCAGCGGCGGCCTGGCGACTCGACGCTGATGGCGCGTAAGCTCGGGCCGTTCAGGTTTGTACTGTGTGCGTCCCCAACGTACCTGCGGGCTAATGGCCGCCCAGCAACCCTCAGTGATCTTGAACACCACCAATGCCTGCGTTATCGGTTCGCTACCACCGGCAAAATCATGGACTGGAGCTTATCCGCCAACCCGGCGATCACTCAGTTGCGCCTGCCCACCGCACTGACCTTGAACAATATGGAAGCCATGCTCAGGGCGGCGATTGATGGCCATGGCATTGCCTACGTGCCGGACTTTCTGGCCCGTGAGGCGCTGGCTCAAGCACAGTTGGAAACCGTGTTGGACGGGCACGCTGATGATCAGGGCCAGTTCTGGGCGCTGTGGCCGTCCAGTCGGCATCTGTCGCCAAAAATCCGCGTGTTTGTGGACTTTGCCGCCGAGCATCTGTTCACACCCCCATCAACCGGTAGCCCACCTGCAACTCGGTAATAAAATGCTGCGGTTGCGCCGGATCTGCTTCTAGTTTTTGCCGCAAGTGCGCCATGTGCACGCGCAAATAGTGCGCGCGATCCACGTAATCCAGGCCCCACACTTCCAGTAATAATTGACGGTGCGTCAGTACACGGCTCTGGCCGCGAATCATCGCGCAGAGCAAGCGGTACTCGATGGGCGTGAGGTGCACCGGCTGCCCCTGGCGCCATACCTCATGGGTTGCAAGGTCGACTTCAATCTCGCCAAACGCGACTTTGCTGGTGGCCGCCACGGCGCCGGTCTGCCCATGCCGGCGCAGTTGCGCGCGGATGCGGGCGAGCAACTCGGGCACGCCGAACGGCTTGGTCAGGTAGTCATCGGCCCCGGCGTCCAGGGCGGCGACTTTTTCTTCCTCGCGATCACGCGCCGACAGCACCAGAATCGGCACGGCCAGCCAGCCACGCAGTTCGCTGATCAGTTGCTTGCCATCGCCGTCCGGCAGGCCGAGGTCGACGATCACCAGGTCCGGTTGACGGCTGGCGGCATGGATCAGCGCACGTTTGACGCTGTCGGCCTCAAACACCTGAAAGCCTTCGTCTTGCAGGGCGATCCCGACGAAGCGGCGAATATTGGCTTCGTCTTCAACAATCAAAATGCGTGCAGTGCTCATAGGGCTTCCATAAGCGGCGGGGTGCCCGCCGGTAAGATAATGATGAAGTGCATGCCGCCCGCGTGGCCGGGGTTGGCTTCGATGCGCCCGCCATGGGCTTCAACGATGCGTTTGGCCAACGCCAGGCCCAGGCCGATGCCGGCGACGGACGATTCCTGCTGGCCGCGCGTGAAGGGTTCGAACAGATTGGCCGGGGCGCTGCCTGGGCCGTTGTCGCTGACCTCAAGCACGATGGTGTCGGCAACGGCGCGCGCCGCGACGGTAATGCGGGTGCCCGGCGGGGTGTACTTGGCGGCGTTGTCCAGCAGGTTGACCAGCACGCGCTCGATCAACAGCGCGTCGATTTCCACCAGCGGCAATTGCGGGTCCAGTGTGGTGTTTAGGCGGTGGCGCGCCAGTGGCTCACGCAGTTGGCGCAGCGCACTGCCGACGATTTCTTCCAGCGAATGCCATTGGCGGTTCAGGCGCACACCGCGTTCCTGCATGCGCGCCATGTCCAGCAGGTTTTCGATCAGCCGCTGCATGGAGGTGGCCTGTTCATGAATGCCAGTGAGCAATTCGGTTAGCGGACCGGGCGGGGCATGGGGCAGGGCGGTGTCGGCGGCGCCGATCAGTGTGGTCAGCGGTGTGCGCAGGTCGTGGGAAATCGCCGCGAGCAAGGTGTTGCGCATTTTCTCGCCTTCCATCTGTACCAGCGTGCTTTGCGCCACTTCGACGAAGTGCACGCGCTCCAGTGCAATCGCCAGTTGGCTCATGCAGGCTTCCAGCAGCCGGCGTTCCTGCGGGTCGCTCAAGCGTTCACTCTGCGCCAGTTCCAGCACCAGTACGCCGCGTACGCGCATCGGCGCTTTGAGCGGCCAGTAGCAGCCCTTGGCCGCCGATAAGGTGTCGGTGCCGTGGCCGGCGGCTTGGCCATGGTCGTAGGTCCATTGGGCGATGCTGTCGTCGATCGGCAACCCGCTGGCACTCACGCTGTGCACGCCATCGGCGGCATCCGGCAGCGCCAGGCCGACCCGCGCTTCGAACACGCCGCTGAAGGTGCGCAGGGCCACTTCACTGATTTGCTCCACGGTCAGCGCCGCCGACAGGTCGCGGGCCAGCCGCGCCAATGAGGTGGCGCGCCGTTCGCGGGCGGCGGCGGTGCGTGCTTCGTGGCGCAGGCGCGCGGTGAGTTGCCCGGTGATCAGGGCGATGCCGAGCATCAATGCAAAGGTGAAGAAATACTGGGTGTCATTGACGGTGAACGAGTAGCGCGGCTGCACGAAAAAGAAGTCGAAACACAGCACCGCGAGCATCGCCGCCCATACGCCGGGGCCGCGCCCTAAACGCAGGGCCACCAGCACCACCGTGAGCAAAAACAGCATGACCACGTTGGCCAGGTCGAACACCTGCAGCAGCAGGGCGGCGACGGCACTGGCGGCGAAACACGCCAGGCTGGCCCACAGATACGCCAGCGTTGTACCGGCAGCCGGTGCAGTTTTTTCGATGAGCGGCGGCTTGCCCGGCAACAGCCCATGAGCAATCACGATCTGATCGATTTGCGGATGGTGCCGGCTGATCCGGTCGCTGACCGACTGGTGCCAGAACCGCCACGCCTGGCGCGGATGGTGGCCGAGCACCAGGCGATTGGCGTTGTGCTCGCGGGCGCAGGCGGCCAGCGCCTCGGCCACGTCCATGCCCGGCAGCGTCGCGGTGTCGGCGCCGAATTCGGCGGCCAATGCCAAGGTTTTCATCGCGGTCAGGTAGCGCCTGGCGCCGCGGCCTTGGTGCGCGGCCACGTGCACCACGATCCAGTCGGCTTCGAGCTTTTGCGCCAGGCGCGCCGCTTCGCGCACCAGGCGTTCATCGCCGGCATCGCCCGCCACGCCAACCAGCAGCCGTTCGCGGGCCGGCCACAAGGTACTGATCGAGCGTTCGCGGCGGTACACACGCATTTGCGTATCGACGCGGTCGGCCGTGCGGCGCAGCGCCAGCTCACGCAATGCCAACAGGTTGCCCTTGCGGAAAAAATGCCGCGAGGCGCGCTCGGCCTGTGGGCCCAGGTACACCTTGCCGTCCTTGAGGCGTTGCAGCAGATCATCGGGCGGCAGGTCGATCACCACCACTTCGTGGGCGTTATCGAACACATGATCCGGCACCGTTTCGCGTACGCGAATGCCGATGATCCCACTGACCAGATCATTCAGGCTTTCCAGGTGCTGGACGTTGAGGGTGGTCCACACATCAATGCCGGCGCTGAGCAGTTCTTCAACGTCTTGCCAGCGCTTGGGGTGGCGCGAACCGGGCACGTTGCTGTGGGCCAATTCGTCCACCAACACCACGGTGGGGTGCCGGCGCAGGGCAGCATCGAGGTCGAATTCGCTGAGGGCGAACTCGCGGTGCAACAGGGCGGCACGGGGCAGTTGTTCCAGGCCGTCGAGCAACTCGGCGGTCTCGGCGCGGCCATGGGTTTCCACCACGCCTGCGAGGACGTCACGGCCCAGGGCGACTTCGCGTTGCGCCGCCGCGAGCATGGCGCAGGTCTTGCCCACCCCGGCATTGGAGCCGAAGTAGATACGCAATTTGCCGCGCAAGGCGGCCTGTTCTTCCAGCTGTACTCGTGCCAGCAGGGCGTCGGGGTCGGGGCGGTCATCGTTTAATGCGGGCATGTCATTCCTGTTGAATACAACACATTTAACTGTGGGAGCTGGCTTGCCTGCGATGGCGGCGAGTCAGTCAGTACAGGGCTAGCTGACCCACCGCTATCGCAGGCAAGCCAGCTCCCACATTGGGCTTCGGTGCTACACGAGACCTAATCCGGTCAATAGCATGTCGATCAACTTGATCCCGGCGAACGGCACCAACACCCCGCCCAGGCCGTAGATCAGCAAGTTGCGGTTAAGCAACGCCGCCGCACCGATCGCGCGGTAGGTCACCCCGCGCAGCGCCAGCGGAATCAACGCGACAATGATCAGCGCGTTAAAAATCACCGCGCTGAGAATCGCCGAGTTGGGGCTGCTCAGGTGCATCACGTTCAACGCGCCGAGCTGCGGGTAGGTGGCAACAAACGCCGCCGGGATAATTGCGAAGTACTTCGCCACGTCATTCGCCACGCTGAAGGTGGTGAGGGCGCCACGGGTCATCAGCATCTGTTTGCCGACCTCGACCACTTCGATCAGCTTGGTCGGGTTGCTGTCGAGGTCGACCATGTTGCCGGCCTCTTTCGCCGCTTGGGTGCCGCTGTTCATCGCCACCGCCACGTCGGCCTGGGCCAGCGCCGGTGCGTCGTTGGTGCCGTCGCCGGTCATGGCCACCAGCTTGCCCTGAGCCTGGTAGTCGCGGATCAGTTGCAGCTTGTCTTCCGGGCGGGCCTCGGCGAGGAAGTCATCCACCCCGGCTTCCACCGCAATCGCGGCGGCGGTCAGGCGGTTGTCGCCGGTGATCATCACGGTCTTGATGCCCATGCGCCGCAGTTCGGCGAAGCGCTCCTTGATGCCGCCTTTGACCACGTCCTTGAGCTCTACCACGCCCAACGCTTTGGCACCGTCGCACACCACCAGCGGGGTGCTGCCGCGCCGTGACACTTCATCGACCTTGGCCTGCAACGCCGCCGGGAAACTCCCACCCAAGGCTTCGATATGGCTGCGAATCGCATCCGCCGCGCCTTTGCGAATCGCCCGGCCTTCGGGCAGGTCTACGCCGCTCATGCGGGTTTGCGCGGTGAAGTGCACAAAGCTGGCGCCCAGGGCGTTGATGTCCCGCGCGCGGATGTCGAATTTCTGTTTGGCCAGCACCACGATGCTGCGGCCTTCTGGGGTTTCATCCGCCAGCGACGCGAGCTGCGCGGCATCGGCCAGCTCGGCTTCTTTCACGCCCGGTGCTGGCAAAAAGCTGCTGGCCTGGCGATTGCCCAGGGTGATGGTGCCGGTCTTGTCCAGCAGCAACACGTCGACATCGCCCGCCGCCTCGACCGCACGGCCGGAGGTGGCGATGACGTTCGCCGACATCATCCGGCTCATGCCCGCCACGCCGATGGCCGAGAGCAGGCCGCCGATAGTGGTGGGGATCAGGCACACCAGCAATGCCACCAACACCGTGGCGCTGATCACGCTGCCGCTGCCGCTCATGGCCACGGCGAAAATCGAGTAAGGGCTGAGCGTGGCGATCACCAGCAGGAACAGCAGGGTCAGGCCCACCAGTAAAATCGTCAGCGCGACTTCGTTGGGGGTCTTCTGGCGCTTGGCCGATTCAACCATCGAAATCATGCGGTCCAGGAACGATTCGCCGGGGTTGACGCTGATGCGCACCACCAGCCAATCCGACAGCACCCGCGTACCGCCGGTGACCGAGGAAAAGTCGCCACCGGCCTCGCGAATCACCGGCGCCGATTCGCCAGTGATTGCGCTTTCATCCACCGAGGCCACGCCTTCAATCACCACGCCGTCCAGCGGCACCAGGTCGCCGGCTTCGATCAACACCACGTTGTCTTTGCGCAGCAGGCTGGCTTCCAGCGGCAACCAGGCCGCACCGTGGCGCGGCTGCTGCAGCAACTTGGCCAGGGTCTGGCGTTTCATGCCGCGCAGGCTGGCGGCCTGGGCGCGGCTGCGACCTTCGGCCAGGGCTTCGGCGAAGTTGGCGAACAGCACGGTGAACCACAACCACAAGGTGATGCTGAGGATAAAACCGCTGGGCGCTTCACCCTTGCCGCCCAGGGACTGGAACCACAGCAGAGTGGTGAGGATGCTGCCCAGGTACACCACGAACATCACCGGGTTTTTCCATTGGGTCTGGGGCAGCAGTTTCTTCAACGCATCGACGCCGGCGGTGAGCACGATGCGTCGGTCAAACAGGGGTAAACGAGCATTCTTCATGAGGGCAATCTCTTACTCACTGACCGCAATAGAGGGCTGACGTGCATCCAGCGCCAAGTTGAGTTGCAGCACGTTCACCCGTGGCTCGCCAAGCAAGCCGAGGGTGCGCGCGGCGGTGTGGTCGTTGAGCAGTTGCAGCAGCTCGGCTTCGGGGATGTGCCGCAGGCGCGCTACTCGGGCCAGTTGCAGCCGGGCGTTGACCACCGAGATATGTGGGTCGAGGCCCGATGCGGAGGCGGTGACTGCGTCCACTGGCACCTGGGCATCGGCGGCCAGGCCGTTGGCCTGGCGATAGGCCTTGGCCCGCGCCGCCACTTGGTCCAGCAGTTTCTGGCTGGTCGGACCCAAATTGCTGGCGCCGCTGGAACCGGCGTTGTACGGCTGCGAAATGCTTTTGCTCGGGTCTTGCGGATCGGCGCCGAGGGTCATGCTCGGGCGGCCCTGGAAGTACTCAGGCTTCGTGAAGTGTTGGCCGATCAACGCCGAGCCGATCACCAGCCCGTCGCGTTCAATCAGCGAGCCATTGGCCTGATACGGGAGCAACAGTTGCGCGGCCAGGGTGGTGAAGGCGGGGTACGCCAGCCCGGTCAGCAGCATGAAAAACACCGCCGACACCAGCACCGGACGCAGCAGCCCTTTGAATATCGATTGAGTCGTCATCAACATGTCCTTAGTTGTACGTCTGGCCGGACAGCAACTGCAGTTGCTCCACCAGCGGGCCGAGCGCGAGCGCCGGCAAGAAGGTCAGGCCACCGACCACCAGCACCACGAACACCACCAGCAGCATGAACAGCGGGGTCGCGGTGGGGATGGTGCCGGCGCCGGCCGGTACGGTCTTTTTCATCGCCAGGGAACCGGCCACGGCAAGCATCGGCAGCATGGTGAAGAAGCGTCCGATCAACATCGCCAAGCCAATGGTGGTGTTGAAAAACGGCGTGTTGGCGTTCAGCCCGGCAAACGCCGAACCGTTGTTGGCGGTGCCCGAGGTGTAGGCGTAGAGCACCTCGCTGAAGCCGTGGGGGCCGAGGTTGTTGAGGCTGGCCAGGGTGTCCGGCCACAGGGCGGCGAGGGCGGTGAAACCGAGAATGCTGATGGGGTGCGCGAGCACCGAGAGCATCACCAGTTTCATCTCGCGGGCCTCGATTTTCTTGCCGAGGAATTCCGGGCTGCGGCCGATCATCATGCCCACCAGGAACACGGTGAGTAGCGCGTACTGGATCAGGTTGATAAAGCCCACGCCGTCACCGCCGAACACGCAGTTGAGCATCATCTGCGCCAGCGGCACGAAGCCGCCCATGGGCGTCAGCGAGTCATGCATGGTGTTGACCGAGCCGGTAGTGGCAGCGGTGGTGGTGGCGATAAACAGGCTGCTGTCGGCGATGCCAAAGCGCAATTCCTTGCCTTCCATGTTGCCGCCGCTTTGCTCGATCGACAGCGTCTGGTTGGCGCCGGCCTGGGTCAGCAGCGGGTTGCCGGTTTGCTCGGCGCCATACACCAGCGCCAGGAAGCCGATAAACATCACCAGGAAGGTGCCGAAAAACACCCAGCCCTGACGGCGTTGCACCAGCATGCTGCCAAAGGTGTAGGTCAGTGCCGACGGGATCAACAGCATGCTGAGGATGTGCAGGATGTTGGTCAGCGGCGTCGGGTTTTCGAACGGATGCGCGGCGTTCATGCTGAAGAAGCCGCCGCCGTTGGTGCCGATATGCTTGATCGATTCAAAGCTGGCGACTGCGCCGACAATCAACTGTTGCTGCGCGCCCTCAAGCGTCGTTGCCAAGGCTTGAGAGGCGAAGGTCTGCGGCATGCCTTGCCACACATACACCAGCGCCATGCCCACGCACAGCGGCAGCATCACCCGGTAAAGGGTGCGAGTGAAGTCGACCCAGAAGTTGCCGATATCGGCTGAGCTCGAACGGCTCAATCCACGAATAAAACCTGCCGCCGCGACCACGCCGGACGTGGCACCGACAAACATCAGAAAGGTGATGACCGCCATCTGGCTGAAGTTCGACAGGCTGGTTTCGCCCGAGTACGCCTGCCAGTTGGTGTTGGTAATAAAGGACGCGGCGGTGTTGAACGCCAGGTCCGGGGTTTGTGCGGCCAGCCCCAGCGGATTGATGGGCATCACCGCCTGCAAACGCAGGACGATATAGCCGAGCAGCATCATTGCCGCGTTCGACAGCAGCAACGCTGAGCCATAGCGGGCCCAGCCCATGGTCTCTAACGGGTTGATGCCCAGCAGGCGATAGGTACCGCGTTCCGGCAGGGCGTGGTGGATCCCGGTGAATACCCGGGTCAGCCACTTGCCCATCAGCACGGCGAGCGCGGTCATCAACCCCAGGACCAGCGCAAATTCCAGCAAAGTGCTTAACATGTCGTGGCTCCGTTCAAATCTTGCCCATGGCGACAATGGCCATGGCAGTCGCACTAAAGAACACCAGGGAGAGGCCCATAAACATCACGTCGTACATGGCGAGCTCCCTAGAACTTTTCGGCGCGAATGAGGGCGTAGCCCAAGTAAGCGAACAGCCCGACGGCACATAAACCGCTGGCGACATAAATGAAGGTCAGTGTGAGCACGGTGTAACTCCCCTTGTTGAATAAGCCGGCGAGGTTAAGCGCTTGGGTATCAAGCTCGGGCACTGATTACGGGGGGCGGTATTAAGACGGTATATAGATGGGTTTTTGCCGGGCGAACGAAAACAAGGGATAGCCCGGTGCTGGGGTATCCCTTGAAAGTCTGGGGTTCTGCTGATTTCGCTGATCAGCTTATTTGGCTTTCTTTTTCTTTTCGCCACGGGTGGCGAGGTGCTCGAAGCAAAACGCAGCGGTGCCGAAGAGCGCAATCATTGACAGGACGACCATGCCTAACGTTGAACTTTCCACGATGACTTCCTACGGGTGATTAGGGCAGGAAGTGACGGTAGAGGGTGCGGGGTTAGTTGCTCAATAGAGGCGACGTAATCGTTATGGCGAATAGGCTATCTATACGCATTCTTTACGGATGATCAGCGATTTGGCGGTCACGGGCGCGCGCCCATTACGGATTAAGGCACCCGCGCGCTGCGCACTGTTCGGTAACTTGGAGCGCAATGCTCATAGCAGCGAAGATCAACTGAACTGTGCTGGGGCGTCATGACGTGGGGGAATACCCCCATGCTCATTGGTCAATTGCGCCACTTGCCGCTTAAACGGTTATCTATAGCCACGCGAAGACTTCCAGGCGGGCTTCCGGCAGCAGGACGCTGCAGTGCCCGCTCTCTAATAGCCTTTCGAGGCGATAAAAATAGTCTGCAAGGGGAATGGCAATCTATGAAATATCCTTTACGTGCGTGGGTGTTCTGGCCAACGTTTCTGATTCTGCTGGCGGCGGTGATCGCCAGCTATATTGACCTGAATGCATTCCTTGCGGTCAGCAAACAGCTCAACAGTGTGATCCTCAAGAACTTCTCGTGGCTGTTCAGTGCCGGCGCGTTTGCCATGGTGGTGTTGACCGCTGTCGTCTATCTCTCGCCCCTGGGCACGGTGCGCATTGGTGGTAAAGACGCCCAGCCGTTGCTGAGCAAATGGCGTTGGTTCATGGTCGCGCTGTGCACCACGCTGGCGGTGGGTGTGTTGTTCTGGACCACCGCCGAGCCGCTCTATCACCTGTACGGGCCGCCCAGCAGCCTGCCGATCGAAGCGGGCAGCGGCGCCGCAAAAAGCTTCGCCATGTCGACGATGTTCCTGCATTGGACCCTCACGCCCTATGCCATTTACCTGGTGCCTTCGCTGGTGTTTGCGCTGGTGTTCTATAACCGTCGCAGTCATTTCTCCATCGGCGCCATGCTTGAGCCGCTGCTGGGTGAAGCACGGGTCAGGCGCTACGCAGGGCTGATCGACACCCTGGCGATGTTCGCCCTGGTGGCCGGCATGGCCTCGTCCCTGGGCACGGGCGCGCTGACCTTGTCGGGCGGCCTGAGCCAATATATCGGCGGTGAAACCACGCCTTTGCGCCTGGCGATCATCATCGCGATCATTGTGCTCACCTTTGTCGCCTCGGCGGCCAGCGGCTTACAGCGTGGCATCGTGAGGCTGTCGTCGTTGAACACCTGGATCATGCTGGCCCTGGGGCTGTTCGTGCTGCTGTGCGGGCCGACCCTGTACATGTTCAGCCTGGGTGTGGAATCACTGGGCGTTTACCTCGACACCTTTTTCAGCCGCAGCCTGTTCACCGGCACCGCCAGTGGCGACACCTGGCCGCAGAGCTGGACGGTGTTCTACTGGTCGGTGTGGTTTGCCTGGGCACCGGTGAGTGCGATGTTCCTTGGCAAGATCGGCCGTGGCTACACCGTGCGTGAGTTCATCCATATCAACATGCTGTACCCGGCATTGTTCACTGCGGTTTGGATTTGCATCTTCTCCGGCACCAGCCTGTACTTCGACGCCGTGGGCGAGGGCAGCCTCAACCGGGTGCTGAACGAGCAGGGCGTGGAGCACGTGCTGTACCAGATGTTCCAGCAATTGCCGGCCAGCGGCGTGATGATCGCGTTCCTGCTGTTTGTGGCGTTCATCACATTTGTGACGGCAGCGGACTCCAGCACCGATGTGATCGCTAACCTGTGCAGCAAAGGTGTGACCGCCGACTCTGACCTGGACGGCAACCCAATGTTGAAGATTGTGTGGGGCGTGATCATTGGCACGGTGTCGTGGGTGATGGTCGCCTTTGTCGGCATCGACGGGGTAAAAATGCTCTCCAACCTCGGTGGCTTACCCGGAATGATCCTGGTGCTGCTGGCCAGTACCTCGCTGATCTTCTGGCTGAAGGACCCGGCGCTGCTCGATGTGAAAAGCCTGCAGCCGGCCGCCGAGCCCGGCTCACTTGGTGCGAGCCCCGTTGCGGAATTTGCCCGCTAAAGCATGAATCCTGTGTGTCTCCCTGCGCGCTCCCTGCCGAGCGCAGGGGAGCCGTTTGTTCGCAATAAATGTGTTGGAGTTACCGATGAAAATCGTTACCGAATTTGCCTACAAGGTCCGTGAAATCGAGCATTGCCTGATCCCCCTGAAGGACGGCACCCAACTGGCCGCGCGCATCTGGCTGCCCGATATCGCCGGTGGGCAGACCTTCCCGGCAATCCTGGAATACCTGCCGTACCGCAAGCGCGACGGCACTGCGGTGCGCGATGCGCTGACCCATCCGTGGATGGCGGGCCAGGGCTATGTCTGTGTGCGCGTGGACATGCGTGGCAATGGCGAATCCCAGGGGCTGATGGCCGACGAATACCTGCTGCAGGAACAGGACGACGCCCTCGAAGTCATCGACTGGCTGTGCCAGCAACCTTGGTGCGACGGCAACGTCGGCATGATGGGCATCTCGTGGGGCGGCTTTAACGGCCTGCAAGTGGCGGCACGCCAGCCCGAGGCACTGAAGGCGATCATCACGCTGTGCTCCACCGATGACCGGTTTGCCGACGACATCCACTACAAAGGCGGCAACCTGCTGATGGAGAACTTCGGCTGGGCCGCGACCATGCTCAACTTCAGCGCTGCGGTGCCCGACCCGGTGCTGGTCGGCGACGCCTGGAAAACCCTCTGGCAGCAACGCCTGGAGGCCATGCCGCTGCTCGCCGAAACCTGGCTGCATCACCAGACCCGCGATGACTACTGGCGCCACGGTTCGGTGTGCGAGGACTACTCGAAGATCAAGGCGGCGGTCTACGCCGTGGGCGGCTGGGGCGATGCCTACCGCAACACGGTGTCGCGCATGATGGAGCACTTGCCGGGGCCGAAGAAAGCCATGATCGGCCCGTGGATTCACAAGTATCCGCATTTCGCCGTGCCCAATCCGGCCATCGGCTTCCTGCAAGAAGCAAAAAGATGGTGGGATCACTGGCTGAAGGGCATCGAAAATGGGGTGATGGATGACGCTGCCTGCACTTTTTACCTACAGGACATTCTGTCGCCGAAGGGCAGTTATGCTGAGCGGCCGGGCATCTGGGTGCAGACGTCCGGGTGGCCGGACCCGCAGGTGCAGTGGACCGATTTCAGCCTCGATGAGCGCGGCCTCAACCCCGGCAACCAGGCGCTGGTCGCTGCGCGCAGCATTTGTTCGCCGCTGACCACCGGCCTGCATCAGGGCGAATACTGCGCCATCTGGTTTGGCCCCGACGGGCCGACGGACCAGCGCCGCGATGATGCCCACTCGCTGTGCTTCGACTCCCCGCCGCTGACCGAAACCCTGGCGCTGTTGGGGGATGCGCGCCTCACGCTGCGCCTGGCCAGTGACACCGCCTGTGGGCAATTGGTGGCGCGTCTGAATGCGGTGGCGCCGGATGGGCAAGTCACGCAGATCAGTTACGGCGTGCTGAATCTCAATCTTCGCGAAGACTTTTCCCGCGTCACGCCGGTTGTGCCAGGCGAACCGATGGACGTGCACCTGAACCTGGACCATATCGGCATGCGCCTGCCCGCCGGTTATCGTTTGCGCTTGGCCCTGAGTACCGCCAGTTTCCCGTTGCTGTGGCCGAGCCGCGAGCTGACCACCCTGACCCTGCTGCCGAGCCTGCAACGCCTGCAACTGCCGATCTTTACCGGCGATGCAGTGGCATGCCCGTTCGATGCGCCGCAAGCGGCAACCCCGGCTGCGCTGGAAGTCCTGCGCGCCGCCGCGCCGAAACGCACCTTGATCGAAGACGTGGGCAGTGGCGAAGTCTGTGTGAAGATCGAGGACGACCTCGGCGCGGTGCGCTTTACCGATCATGGCTTATCTGTAGATCAGCGCTGCACCGAGCAATACCGCACGTTGCCTTGGGACCCGCTGTCGACCCGTGCCGATATCCACTGGCATTACCGTGTCAGCCGCGATGCCTGGGCCGTGGAGGTGGAAAGCAGCCTGAGCGTGCACGCCGACGCCGAGTGGTTCTACGTGGAAGCGGAACAGACGGCCTGGGAAAATGGCCAGCTGGAACATCGTCGGCAATGGAGCAAGCGCGTGGCCAGGGTCGCGCTGTGAGTAAGCAACTGGCAGGATGCTTGCCAACGTGATCTCCACGGGCCTGGGTAAACCTGGGCCCGTTTCTGCTATTGGGGCTATTCATGTCGCGCCGAAACGTCGATCTTCCGCCGCTCAACTGCTTGCAGACCTTCGAAGCGGCTGCCCGCCATTTGAGTTTTACCCAGGCGGCCCATGAACTGAACTTGACCCAAAGCGCAGTCAGCCGACAGGTCAAGCGCCTGGAAGAAGACCTGGCCCGCCCGCTGTTTTACCGGCTGGCACTGGGGCTGAGCCTGACGCCAGCGGGGCTGCGCTACTTTCGCACCGTGCAGCGCCTGTTGCGCGAACTCGACCGTGAGTCCGCCGAGTTGCGCCGTCGCGGTGCCGACCGCCAGTTGACCCTGGCCAGTACGCCCACCATCAGTACCATCTGGCTTGCTGGCCTGCTGCCGCAATTTCAGCGCGAGCACCCAGATCTGGATATCCGCATTCTGTGCAGCGAAAGCCCCAGCCATTTGGATGTGAATGAATATGACCTGGGCTTGTTCTATCACCTCGATGAGCTGCCGGCGCCCCTCGGCCTGGAGTTATCGCCGGTATTCGACAGCGAGCAGGTGATTACCGTGTGCAGCCCTGGCTATATCGAGCGTCACGGGCCGATTCACGACCTGCAACACTTGCTTCACGCCCACACCTTGCTGATCGTTGAGGACCATCACAACGACTGGCTGACCTGGACCGACTGGTTTGCCGATGTCGGTGCCCAGTACCACACCCCGCGCCATGCGCTGCGCACCAACAGCTATCAACTGTTGATGCAGTCGGCGGTCATGGGGCACGGCGTCGCCCTGGGCTGGAAGAGCCTGCTGGCGGGTGAACTGGCCGCCGGGCGCCTGCAAATGGCCCTGCCGCACACCCTGCACAGCCGTGGCCGCCTGCACTTGATGCAACCTCATCACCGTAACCCGCCGTCGGCGGCGCGCAGTTTTCGCCAATGGTTGCTGGCTCACACCAGCCGCTTGAATGCCTCCCCTTAACCACCGACTGTTCTCATGAGCCTGACATTCCTGACCTTTCCTGCGCTGTACAGCGCCACCATCTTGATGCTCACCGGCAACGGGCTGTTTTTCAGTTTTATCGGCCTGCGCCTGAGCAGCCAGGGCATCAACGAGGTGTGGATCGGCGCGCTGACGGCGGCGTATTACGCCGGCATGGTCTGCGGCGCCAACTTCGGCCACCGCATGATTGCCGGCGTCGGGCATGTGCGCTCGTATGTGGCGTGTGCCGGGGCCGCCACCATCATCGTGTTGCTGCATGTGCTGTTCGAGCAGTTGGAGTTCTGGCTGGTGCTGCGGTTTGTGATGGGCCTGGTGATGATGAACCAATACATGGTCATCGAAAGCTGGCTGAACGAGCAGGCGGAAAACAACCAGCGCGGTGCGGTATTTGCCGGCTACATGGTGGCGGTGTCTTTGGGCCTGATGCTGGGGCAGGGCGTGTTGATCTGGCGGCCCGAGCTGGACTTTAAACCCCTGGTGATCGTCGCGATCTGCTTTGCCGCCTGCCTGTTGCCGGTGACCATGACCCGGCGCCTGCACCCGGCCAAGCTGGTGGCAGCGCCGCTGGAAGTGGGGTTTTTCTGGCAACGGGTGCCCCAGGCGCTGACCACGGTATTTGTGACGGGCCTTATGATCGGCGCGTTTTATGCGCTGGCCCCGGTATTCGCCACGCGCAACGGCCTGAGCACCGCCCAGGCGAGTACCTTTGTCGCGGTGTCGATCTTTGCCGGGCTGTGTGGCCAGTGGCCGATAGGCTGGCTGTCGGACCGCATCGATCGCTCGCGGCTGATTCGCGCCTGCGCATTGGCCTTGGGCCTGGTGGTGATTCCGCTGTGGGGGCTGGTGCAACTGCCGTATACCTTGTTGCTGGTGTTCGGCTTTCTCAGCGGTTTGCTGCTGTTCACCCTTTACCCGCTGGCGGTGGCGCTGGCCAATGACAACGTCGAACAGCCCCGGCGTGTGCCCTTGAGTGCCATGATGCTCGCCACCCACGGCATCGGTGCCAGCCTGGGCCCGATGCTCAGCGGCGCGCTGATGAACAGCTACGGGCATGGCGCGTTTTACATGCTGTTTTCGGCCTGTGCGCTGTTGCTGATCTGGCGTGTGCAACCCAAGAAGGTCACGGGTGAATACCTTGTCGAAGGGGCGCCGCTGCACCACGTGGCCATGCCCGAACATCCGATGGGGGGCATGGCGGTGGTACTCGACCCTCGGGTGGACGAAATTCCCGAGGAACTGGTGATCAACGACCCCGCGCCCGAGAGCAAGCCGTGAAGGCTGCTTGGCTTGATAGCTATTTGGCTTTTTTCTTGCGCGGCTGGCGCGTAGCCAAGTGCTCGAAGCAAAACGCGGCGGTGCCGAATACGGCGATAACGGTCAGTACGAGCATGCCGAGGGTTGAGCTTTCCACGGTGATTTCCTACGTGATGGGGTAGGCAATTACGGTAGAGGTACGGCGAAAGCTGCTCAATAGACCCGACGCAAACCTTACGGCGCCGGGCCCATTGTTACGCACTATTTACGGGGTGTTGCGGCTGTGGCGGTAATCGCTGACCGCTTCGTATACCGCCTTGCGCAAGCGGTTTATACCGCCGATGGGGCGATGCTCGGCGACGCCGAACCAAGGGTTGAAAGACTGGTTGTCGCACGCCAGGTTCTGTTCGGGCGTATCAAAATCCTGCGCGGGTATCCGCACCTTGGCCACGGTCTCATACGGCGCATCGCTCTCCTTCCATTCAATGCTGGTGTCTTCGATCGGCATAAATTTCTGTGGATTCTGCCGCTGAATCTGCAGCACAAAACAAGCCGGTGCACGATCAATCGACAGTTGCTGATTCAAGGCGCTGCGCAGGAAGTTCGGCAGGTCCTGGTTCTGCTCGGGCAATGCGTATTCCGGGCAGCTTTGTGGGTCGGGCGCAACCCGGAACTTGGCGTTAGCCGTGCCGAATTTATAGGGCGATACCGAAAAGTAGGTGGTTTGCGTCGGGCTGGTGGGTGCGGGGGCTAACGTTGCCAGGGCGATAAACAAGTGACGCACCTGCCAGCTACGTGGGTCAGCCTTGGGGAAGAATGCCTGGACCTTCTTGCCGTCCGCCTGAGCGCCGATGTTCTGCGCGTACTCCGCCACGTCACTGACGAAAAAGTTCGGGTGACTGAACATCACGAAGTCCTGTTCCGTGCGCGTTTGTTGGTCGTCCAGCAGCTGTTTGCCCGGTACGCTCAGCAGTTTGAGCGCCATGCCGCGTGCATCGCGGATGCTGTCGAACTGCGGGTAGGCGTTGCCGTTGGACAGGCGCATCAGCGCTTGCCAGGTCTTGCCCGGCTCGGCGAACACGCCCTGACGCAATGCCGGGTCGAGATCCGCCACTACGCTGACTTCAGCCTTCACGCAGCCATGGGCCTTGGCATGGGCATCGCGCAGGTAGCGCGTGCCTTCGCGGTGCTGATCGACGATGCGCACCGCCGTTTGGATGATGCCCTGGGTCATGGCCGCTTCACCGGGTGGGATCTGTTCATCCGGCGACACCGGGCCGCTGTGTTGCCAGGCAAACCAGGTAGTGGCGATCAGCCAGCCCAGCAGGCCCAAGCCCACCAGCCACAGCAGGGCTTTACCCAGAAATGCGCCGAGGCGCAGCCACAGACGTGCGAGCATCGAAGGTTCCTTGTGAGATCGGATAATCATGGCAACTGTTGCTCCAGCGGGCCGCCCAGCACTTTGAGGTATTCCAACAACGCCCAGCGCTCCTGTGGCAGCAGGCCGCGGCCGATCACGCCATTACCGCGCTGGCCGGCACGGAATTCATGGCCGCTGTTGTGGTTACCGGTGATGTGGGTATCGAACAGGAAGGCATTCTTGAACGCGCCGGTCTCAAACCCCAGGTGGCGCGGGTCATAGTTGAACGTGCCTTTATAGAAGGTGGTGCTGCGCTCGTCCTGGGGCGAGAGCAATTGGTAGATCGTCGGCACCGAGCCGTTGTGCAGGAACGGCGGTGTGGCCCACACGCCGGCCAATGGCCGCGCTTTGTAGGCGCGCAACTCGCGTACGCCGATGGGCAGGCCGAAACCGTTCAGGCGCTGGCGCTCGGCCGGGGTTACACCTGCGGCGCGGTAGGCGTGGTCTTCGACGAAGGCGGTGATGTAGGCCAGGCCTTGGGCCACGGACATTTTGTGCAGGTCCAGCGGTGCGGTCGGTGTGGGGTGCAGCTCGACGTTGAGCTTGGCCAGTTCCGCCGGGTCCCATTGCAGGGCGCTGAGGTCATAGCGCAGGTCGGCGATGTTGCTGGCGGCGCCGGGGTCGGTGCCGATGTACTCCACGGGGAGCATTTTCAGTTGTTGCACCGGGCGGCCATTGGCCTGGCTGACGGCGGGGACATGGCAGCCGGCGCAGTTCTCGGAGAACAGCGCGCGGCCTTGGGCGGCGAGGGGCTTGTCGACAGCGCCGAACAGGTCTTCCGGCCAGGTGGGCGGTTTGAGGCGTTGCAAGGTTTCTTCGAGCAGGTTGAGGTCACGCACGCGCACGCTGGAGGGGTAGCGTGCATCGCCCTGAAGCGGTTGGCCGGCGCTGTCGAAGAAATCCAACGTCGCGCCGACACCGAGGGACTCACCGATATTGCGCGCCATGGGCTGCTGGGCCGAGCCGTTCCATTGCACCCAGTTGAAGGTCCAGATATCCCACAGGTAGGGGTAGTCCACCGGCGCGTTGGCGACTCGGTAGTTGTCCGAGGAGAGGGCGTCGCCGAAGCTGGCGTTGGCGATACGGCCAAACGCGTCGGTGCGGCCCGGGCCTTCTTCGGTGGGGTAGAGGCCACGATGGGTGTCGTTCCAGGCGACGGTGAAAAACCTATCCAGCGACTGCTTGAAGTCCTGGCGCAGTTGGTTGTGCTCGGCGTCGTAGCGATCGCCCAGCACGTGGCGGGCAAAGCGTTCGAATTTCCACGGGTTGTAATAAGTGGCGGCCAGGCTGGCCACCAGCGCCTGGCCGAAACTGCCGCCGCGCAACGTGGGCACGCTTGAGGGCAGCACGTGCTGGGCCGAACCGCCATCGATGCGCAGGGCTTGGCCCTTAACGTGCAGCTCGCCGGTGTGGCAGGCGGCGCAGGTGATGTCCAGGTATTCAACCGGGCTGCCGGCGTTCTGGTGCCGGGTGAAACCCACTGGCAGGTTGCCGGGGTTTTGTGCGGTGGGGACTTGCTTGGGGTCCACCAAGAAACCGAAGCGCGCGAGGTACTCGGGCGTGGCAAAACGCTGGTCGGAGAACGGCAGTTCCAGGGCGGTGAACCAGGCGTAATGCAGGCCTTTTACCTGGGTGCCCTGGGGCGTGAAGTAGTAGGTCTGGCGGTCGGCGGCACTCCATTGGTCCTGGTAGTGCACTTGCTCCACGGGCACATAGTCCGGCAGCTTGGGGTTGACGGTGTAATAGAGCACCACGGCCAGGAGCAGGCCGAGCGCTATCAATATCAGGAGTAAAACACGGGAAAAAATGCGCAAGATAACTATCCTTGTCGAGTTGTAGCGTTCTTATGCCACTGCGTCACAGGTGCGGCAAGTGGCCAGCAGTCTGGTTGCAGCGGGTCCCGCGATCCTTCGCGGGCCTTCATAATGAATGAAAATGCTTTTAAACACGTGAACTTATCAGAAGTTTCCTGCTCACATGCCGGTAGCCATTGGTCGTGGCCGCCTGATAAGCTCGCGACTTTATTCGATTGCCCTTTTGGCGCATGAACAAGGAAATAGCATGAAACAGCATCGGTTGGCGGCGGCGGTGGCCCTGGTTAGCCTGGTACTTGCGGGTTGTGATTCGCAGACCAGCGTAGAGCTGAAAACCCCGGCGCAGAAAGCTTCCTACGGTATCGGCCTGAACATGGGCAAAAGCCTTGCTCAAGAAGGTATGGATGACCTGGACTCCAAAGCGGTAGCCCAGGGCATCGAAGATGCCGTCGGTAAGAAAGAACAGAAGCTGAAAGACGACGAACTGGTTGAAGCGTTTGCCGCACTGCAGAAGCGTGCAGAAGAACGTATGACCAAAATGAGTGAAGAGTCGGCATCCGCCGGCAAGAAATTCCTCGAAGAAAACGCCAAGAAAGACGGTGTAGTCACCACAGCTTCGGGTCTGCAGTACAAGATCGTGAAGAAGGCCGATGGCGCACAGCCTAAGCCGACCGACGTGGTGACCGTTCACTACACCGGCAAGCTCACCAACGGTACTACCTTTGACAGCTCCGTGGATCGCGGTAGCCCGATTGACCTGCCGGTCAGCGGCGTGATCCCAGGTTGGGTCGAAGGCCTGCAACTGATGCACGTTGGCGAGAAGGTCGAGTTGTACATCCCGTCCGACCTGGCGTACGGCGCACAGAGCCCGAGCCCAGCGATTCCAGCCAACTCCGTGCTGGTATTCGACCTGGAACTGCTGGCCATCAAGGACCCAGCCAAGGCTGAAGCCCCTGACGCACCTGCGGCTCCAGCTGCCAAGAAGTAATCGGCGCCTGAACAGACAACGCCCCGTTTCGACGGGGCGTTGTCGTATCTGGTGTCGGCATAAATGAGTGTTCATGTGGGAGCTGGCTTGCCTGCGATGCAGGCAACTCGGTGTGTCGCTCACACTGCGGTGATGCTATCGCAGGCAAGCCAGCTGCCACAGAGGAGTATTCAGCTCACTTCACGTTGAACCCGCAGCAAATCCAAACGAACCCCTGCAACCTGAAACAGTCTGATATAAGACTCGAGCACGGGTAGCGGCACATCAACGCCAAGTCAATGAAATCTTGGGTTTTTTTAATGTGCGCAAAAAACGCCCGATCTGACTGAAAGCCTTGTATTCCGTGGCTTTCAGCCGATAAAACAGGCTCTGTTCACAAGGTTATCCACAATTTGTGTGGATAACCTTTTATGTCATCTGGAACTGGAGTGACGAATGAAACCACCCTTCAATTTCACCCGTTTCCTGCCCATGGCCGCCCGCTTGCTCGGCCGTGGGCGGTTGCCGACCCTGCTGTTTGCCGTCGCCGCCAAAGGCTCAAACCAAGGTAACCGGCTGGGTAAGCTCAAGGATGATCTCAAATTGCTTCAGGCTCTGTGTCTGGCCTACTGGCGCGGTGAGTACCGGGCGATCAGCCCCAAGGCGCTGATCTCGGTGGTGGCGGGGCTGATGTACTTTTTGAGCCCGATTGACGCGATCCCGGACTTTATTCCTGTGTTCGGTATGCTCGACGACATTGCCGTGCTGGCATGGGTCATGAAGACCCTGGACGGCGAAATGAGCGCCTTCCGCGCCTGGCGCGACGCCCAGCGTCCGGAAAAGCTCGCCGTGGTTGAGCGCCTGCCAGCGACGCCTGCGCTGTTGGCCGAGGAAAACCCGCAAAAAAACTGACGACGCTTATATCCCTCTGCGACCTTTGTGGCTGTTAGGATTACACTCCTAAGGAAAGTGCTTACTTAGTGAGTGTTGTTATCCTACGGGGCGGTCATGGATATTCAGATAATTTCACGCGATGGCGAACCCGAATACGCGGTGTTGCTATGGGACCAGTACCAGGCGCTACTAAAAGCCGCCGGTCAGCAACAACCAGTGCCAACGCCTACTTCTACCGCCCAGGTCGCTCCCGATCAGGCCTTGCGCCCGCTCGCGGACCTGCGCGGCCTGCGTGAAGCCAAGGGCCTGGCCATCGAAACGCTGGCCCGCACCGTGGGTATCAGCCCCTCGTACCTGGGATTGATTGAAAGTGGTGAACGCCAGCCGGATGCCGCCATACGCCGCAGCCTGGCCTGGGAGTTGGGCGTTGCAGGATGGAGGGATGAATCTTGAGCCTACGTATCAGCCGTCAACACTGGGACGGGTTACTCAACGAACTGGACCAGGCGCGCCGACAGCGCCACCTGCTGACTTACCGCGCGCTGTTGGAGCGCCTGCAATTCCCCACGCCGGCGATGCAGACCCTGGCCGCCGCCCTGGAGCACCTGGCCGCGCTGGACGCCAAGGCCGAGCAGCCATTGCGTAGCTCGCTGGTGATCAGCCAGGGCGCCAGCCGCCTGCCGCGCACCGGGTTTTTTGAATGTGTGGAGCGCTTGGGGCGTTTCAGCGGGCCATCCGATGGCGTGGCCGCCGCATCCTGGCACGCTTCGGAAGTGGTGCGGGTGTTCGAGTACGAGTACCCGGAATCCGCCGAGGCCTAAGCCTGGCCCAGCATGTCCAGGCTGTCGATCACATGAATGCTGTAGCCAGCCACATCCTTGGCATGGTGCTTGGCCTGCGAGGCCAGCTCCGCCAACTGGCTGGCATCCAGTTGTGCACAGGCCTGCGGATATAAATGCACCACGCCGATCGACAGTGACAGCAAGGCATACTCCTGGCGCACACCCTGGCGACTCAACGCCACAAAGCAGCCGGCATCGAGGTGTTCGGCGCGATAGAAACGTCGGCACTGGGTGTGGAAATCATCCAGCAGTTGGTTGAGCCGCTTGCGCCAATCCTGTGGGCCCAGCACCAGCAAAAAGTCATCGCCGCCGATATGCCCGACAAAGTCGCGGCTGGGGTCGACCCGGTCGTTGAGGCACTGCGCCAGGCACAGCAACACCTCATCCCCGCGTCCATAGCCGTAGATGTCGTTGAATGGGGCCGTTTTGTGAAAGAAAAATCGATCTGTTTGACCCCTTACTAATTTTTAATAAGCAGTCGATGCTGTTTGTCCGGTAGGTATATTTTTCTGTACTTTATGAAGTCGTCAGGATACTTTTTTAGACCTGTAGTAAGTATGACTTGGTAAGGCTTTCCATAGTGATTAAGCTCTCCAATTTTTGCCAAGCAACGTTTAAGGTTGTCTAGCTCAATCCCTGATGTTTCTGGTGTGTCAATTATTAAGAATCTTGGGAAAGGAACGTTTTCTTCTGAAAGAGATAGATTCATAAGTGCAAGGTAATACATCAATCTTTTTGATACTGCTGAGCTAGCCTCTCTATATTCACCGGTGCCAACTATTGGCAAGTAATCTTCTATGCTGATACGTGCGGTGTTACAGTCGGGAAGAGAGTCAGTCATGAGTTTATTGTATATTGCACTTAGTTTGCCTACTTTTTCTTGTATGTCTATTTTAGCATTGGCCTCTAGTTGGTCTGTCAATAACTTAGACTTCTCATGGTCGCTTCTTTTCTTCTCGTAATCATTTGTCAGGCGAACGTTTTTACTTTCCGCCTCCATTTGTTGACGTATGGTTTCTATGTCTTGACGGGTATTTAATATCTCGTCATCAATGTCATTTATTGTATCAAGGTCTACTGGAGTGTCGAGGTTATCAATACGCTCTTCTATTTTTCGCATTAACTCAGGGAGTTCTATCTCCAAGCTCATGATTGTTTTTTGGATAGTGCTCAGCTCTTGCTCGCAATCGGTTATTGCTATTTCGATTGTGTGAGTTGTTTTTATTTTGGACTTGTAGATATCTTTGTATTCTTTGGATGTGTAAAAGAAACGCTGATACTGTTCTTCTTTAATTTCCGAGCCGCATACACAGTGGCCTGCTACTCGCTCAACTTTTCCTAAGCAGTATGGACAAGTGTCTGCTGAAAATAAATTAAGCTGGTCGTGAGAATGAATTATTTTAGATATTTGAGATATTTCTCTAAGAGTGCTCTCTTTTATAGCGTTTAATTTCTGTCTTTCTCCGATTGTTGAAATTAATGCTTGGTTTAGCTCGCTTAGTGCGAGTTGCTTTTCGGTTGTCTTATTTTTTAAGTCTACAAGTGCATAATCAACTGTTGTTTTTTTTGTGTCTCTACTGCTTTTGAATTTATTTCTGGAGTCATGTAGTCTTTCTAATTGATTTTCTTTATCCTGTAGGGCCTTTTGTAGGAATGTTATGTTTAGCGGCTCTGAACTTCCTGATAGTTCTTCTATGATTCGCGAGTATTCTTTTAGAAGTCCTGCTGCTATGTTTTTTTCTTTTTCTAGTGATTTTGATTTGGAGAGAGAGTCATAGTATTCTGAGTATGTCTTGCCGACCAAAAGCTCAAAGATAGCTTTCCTCAAAAGCTCGGAATCGTTCATAAAATTGTTTTGAGTATCCAGCTTTTTGTAAACCCCTCTCGGGTCTGGCTGCTGGTCATGATAAATAAGACGCATAAGGTCATTAAAGTTTATTTTAAAGTTTCGATGGCCTTGATATAGCTCTACGACAGATATATTTAGTTTTGATAATATCCAATCCGAAAATATATATTCAGATTCTTGTGTTCGGAATACTTGTAGTATTATTGGTGCAATGTCGCTGTTGTGTATGAGTGCAAGAGATTTTGTCTGGATATCACTTGCTTCTAATGTAGAGGATATGGTGATGTCATTATCTTCTATGTATCGTGTGAGCTTGAAGCTTTCTTCATTTATTTTTATATAAAGCTCGACTCGATTGTCTTTATCGTTTGTTATTTCTTTATGTTGCTCTTTTTTCTCTTTTCGGCTGAATTCATTCACCCTCCCGCCGAGACCATAGTAAATCAGGTTACAGAAGGTGCTTTTCCCTGTGCCATTGTCACCTTCTATGAGAATGAGGTTTTCGTCGAATATGGGGGACTCGAAATGATAGTTCGTGCCTTGGTAAACTACCTTTTGGATTCTTAAATTTCCCATATTTTTACGCCTCTATCTCTATATATTTTGCTGAGAAATGTATCAAGAGTAAGTGCAGTGCTTCTCTGGATTATTGTTTTAAGTTTTTGACAGTTTTGGTACTCTGTGCCGAACACTTTTTTTGATAAAAAGTCTTTTGGTAATTTGTCTTTGTTTAAAGTTATATTCACTAAGGTCTCTATGCTTCCCTGCTGTAGGCTTACATAACCTTTTTTTTCAAGAGTAAACAATATTTTTAAAGTTTCACTTCTTTTTGCTAGTCCATTGGTATAGCTTTGGAATAGAAAGTCTTTGTCGTTTTTGTGCAGTTTTTCTAGAGGTGTTGCTTCGAGTGTTAGTATATTTCTTTTGTTATTTATTAGTTCGACTATAAAGGGTAGTTTTCTATAGTCCTTGAATTCCCTTCCTTTAGTGCATCCAAGGCAGTCAAGAATAATAAAAATTGAGTAAGTTATAAGGTAGAAGTCATCTGAAGAGATGAACATTAAATTCTTTTTGGCGGCCTCGTTCATTTGGACGTCTCCTCGTCGAGGCTTACAAAGCATGAGTCTATTAGGTTAAGAACTATGCTGTTGACGGTTTCTCTATTAGATACGGAGTAGGTATAGTCTTTTTTCAGTTCTTCAACTGAGCTGGCAGCTTTCTCTTGCAAAGCTTTTATTGTAGTGTCGATAGAATGTTGGTCGACACCTTTTTCTAGTTTCCGATGGTCAAAGAAATGGTCGTCGCAAGCTTCAAAAACTCTGTATTTTAACGATAGGAAGCTTTTGTTGCTTGCGTCTTCCTCTGTCTTTGAGTTACAAGCTTTTCTCGCTAGTGTTGCAATTTTGGATTTTGGATAAGTTGGGCAAACATCCAATATTTTTTCTTCAAGATTACGTTTGTCACTTATTTTTAAGGATAGCTCTTGAAGGTCTTTCCAGATGGGGTCAAGCAAGGATTCATTTATTTCAGATTCGGCCATTTTAAAGATAAGCTGAACCTCTGCAGAGTTTATGAATCTTTCTGCATAGTCTTTGAAATGCTGCTTTTCATCGATTTTATCTAGTATCTTTGCAAGGATTAATTGCTCTTTTCCGCTCATGCTGATTTGGTAATAATTGCTTTCTTTTATTAGTTTTTCTGTTATTTCTTGAAGCGTCGATTCATCTTCTTGGCCTGATAGCCAAGTTATTTTTTTTAAGAAGTTTTTAAAGTCATCTAGGGGCATCTCTTCTAGTGCTTTTAAGTGTCCGTTGCCTTCCATTTTTTCATATTGATTTATATATTCGTCAACTAATACGGCTTTGATAAGGTTCGCTGTTTCGTCGGTAATTTCCGACTTGTTTTGGAGCGTTTCAAGAATTGGTTTCTTGGGAAGTTCTATTTTGGTTCCGTCAGAAAGTTTTTCCTTTCTCTCTTTTCCAAAATTTGTTGTTGTGTAAAAATTAAACGTGAATAAAGTTGAGTAACTTTTTTGCCACTTGCCTATGTAAATATCGAAAAAACTTACAAGTGTGTTGAGGACCGCGTTTGAGAAGAGAGTAAAGTTGCTGTCGGGATTAAAGTTTTTATCTTCTTCAATTATTTGTTTAGTAGTGAAGTCCGTGGTTTTTATTATTGTTACATCTTCCTCTACTTCAATAGCAGCATAATAAAAATTCACATGTGAATTTTCGCTAGACGCTTCAAGAAGTAGCCTTGCCGCACGAAGCTTCTGTAGTCGGAAGCCTTTCGTCTTATCGGCTGCATCACGATTTATAATCTGCGTCATAGCGACGTGTAATCCATTACTGAGGTTCAAGCGGTAGGCCGAACCCTAACCGAGGCTGGTGGTGATGTCTATATGCCTGTAAGCACCATCTCGGGGTCATCTACCTCTTTTCAGAAGAGGGCTCACCATCCGGGTATGAGGGGGGAGGAAAATCTATCGTGATCCTGACTTGTGTTGATCTGTCCGGGATGGCCCCTTGCTCACGGGCTTGGGGAGACGAAGGGCTAGGCACGTCAATAAATTTCAAACAGTGAAATCCCTTTAGGTCATTGAACGGCTTGAAACTGTCGATATCCACGTAGCAGATCACCGACTCTCTTTGCTGCTGCAACAGCCGCGTCAGGCACTGCTGGATCGGCACGTTGCCGGGGAGCAGGGTCAGTGGGTTGGCGTAACGTGCCTGCTGGATTTTCAGCTCGGTGATCAGCTTGAGCACATCGATCACCCGGCCCAGCCCCAAGTAATCGCCATTGAGCGTGATGATGAAGTCTTCCTCAATCCGTTGCCGCGCACGGCTGGTCAACAGTCGGCTGACTTGCTGCAGGGATTGGCTCAGCTCCACTGCCAGAAAGTCATCGCTCATCAAACGGCTGATCGGTTTGCGCGCGAACAGGTCAGTGGCGAACGGCTTGAGCAGCGCGTCGGACAACGAGTGCCGATGCACGATGCCGACCGGATGGCCGCGCCCGTCCAGTACCGCCAGTGAGTTGAGGTTAGCCTGGCGGCGGAACGACTCCAACACCAGCGCCGTGGCGGTGTCCTGGTGCACCGCCGGTTGCTCGTTGAGCAGAGCGCTGAGGTCGCTGCCTTCCTCGTTGAGGGCGATGTTGGCGTTGTCTTGCTTGGGCAGCATCAGGCGTGCTTCCTGCGGTGGGTGTTCCTGCGGACGGCAAAGCAGGTAGCCCTGCACCAGGTCAACGCCCATCTCCGTCAATACCGCCAGTTCTTCCGGCAGCTCAATGCCCTCGGCAATCACCTGGGCGCGCGAAGCTCTGGCGATTTGCAGGATGGAGCCGACGAACTCGCGCTTGAGTGCGTCCTGATGGATGCCGTCGATAAAGTGCCGGTCGATCTTCACGTAATCCGGGCGCAGCTCCGACCACAAGCGCAGGCTGGAATACCCGGCGCCCAAGTCATCCAGAGCGATGGCGAAGCCCATGTCGCGGTAATGATGAAGCGCGGTTTGCAGCAGGTTGAAATCGTCGGTGGGGGTCTGCTCGGTGAGTTCGATCACCACCTGGCTGGGCGGAATGCCGAAGTCGCGCAGCAGTTGCAGGGTGCGCCCCGGTTGATGCGCCGTTTCCATCAAGGATTCCGGCGAGATATTCAGGAACAGCTTGCCCGGCAGTTTTTGCTCGCTGAAGCGTCGGCAGGCGCTTTCACGGCAGGCCATTTCCAATTCGCTGAGGCGCCCGGCGTGGCGGGCGACTGTGAACAGGGCTACTGGGGAGTGCAACGGGCTGTTGGACGGGCCACGGCTGAGGGCTTCGTAGCCCAGGATGCGTCGTTCGGACAGGCAAATGATCGGTTGGAACAGGCTGTGCAAACTGCCTTGAGCCAGGATAGAGCCCAATGCATTCAGCTGTTCGGTCATGGTCATGTCGGTCTCGATCGAAAAAAAAGGACCGCAGGCTCAACGCCGGCGGTCCTTCATTTCACGACAGAATGATGTCTATATGATGACACTCTGAGGAGCGATCACATTAAATTGCCATCATTTACTGCTTCGCCACCTGCTTGCTGATTTTCAGGTAGTCCAGCAGGATCCGACCTGTTTCGGCCAGGTAGGCGTCGTCTTCCGGCTTGGTTTTTTCAGGCTCGGCCGGCAGTGCATCTTCATCTTCTTTCTTCAGCTCTTTGAGCGGGTCTTCGCCTTTAGCCTTGCGGCGGGCGTTTTCCAGTACAAGCTGCTGATTTTCGATGCTGGTGTGCTGCGCACGGCGATCCGCTTCGTTGAGGCTGACGGTTTTCTCTTCCATCAGCTTCTTGGCCAGGGCCAGTTTGTCGCGGATAAACACGAACTCGGCATCCTTGGCGGAGCGGGCGTCGTGGTCAGCCTTAAGCTGCGTCAGGAACGGTTTGAACGGGTCCGACGCCGGCTTGATCGCAGGGCGGATGGTGTCCCACGGCATGGCCTCGGGCAGGGCGCTCTCGCCGATTTCCTTGGTATCGATGATCGACGGGAAGTCGACATCCGGCAGCACGCCCTGATGCTGGGTGCTCTGCCCGGATACCCGGTAGAACTTGGCCAACGTCAGTTTCAGCTCGCCATGGTTCAGCGGCTGAATGGTCTGCACGGTGCCTTTGCCGAAGGTCTGGCCACCGACGATCAGCGCACGGTGATAGTCCTGCATGGCGCCGGCGAAAATCTCCGAGGCCGAAGCTGAGAGACGGTTGACCAGCAACGCCATCGGGCCTTTGTAGAAGGCGCCTGGGTTCTCGTCTTCGAGCACGTCGACACGGCCGTCAGCGTTGCGTACCAACACGGTCGGGCCCTTGTCGATAAACAGGCTGGTCAGCTCGGTGGCTTCCTGCAGAGAACCGCCGCCGTTGTTGCGCAGGTCGATGACTACACCGTCGACTTTCTCTTTCTGCAACTCGGTGAGGATTTTCTTCACGTCGCGGGTGGTGGACTTGTAGTCCGGATCGCCAGCGCGGAACGCCTTGAAGTCCAGGTAGAAGGCCGGGATTTCAATCACGCCCAGCTTGTAGTCCTTGCCATCCTGCTTGAGGTTGAGGACTTTCTTCTGCACGGCCTGGTCTTCGAGCTTCACCGCTTCACGGGTGATGGACACGATCTTGCTGGTCTGGTCGTTCGGTGCATTGGTGTGCGGAATCACTTCCAGGCGCACCACGCTGCCTTTCGGCCCACGGATCAGCTTGACCACTTCGTCCAGGCGCCAGCCGACCACGTCGACCATCTCTTTGTCGGCCTGGGCTACGCCGATGATTTTGTCGGCCGGGGCGACCTGCTTAGTCTTGTCGGCAGGGCCTGCCGGCACCAGACGTACGATCTTGACTTGGTCATTGTCGCTTTGCAGGACGGCACCGATGCCTTCCAGCGACAGACTCATGTTGATATCAAAATTTTCCGCGTTATCTGGCGACAGATAATTGGTGTGCGGGTCGTAGGACATCGCGAAGGTGTTGATGTAGGCCTGGAAGATATCTTCGGCACGGGTCTGGTCCAGACGTGCCAGCTGATTCTTGTAGCGCTTGGTCAACAGCTCTTGAATGGCCTTGGGCTCTTTGCCGGCGATCTTCAAGCGCAGCACTTCGTCCTTGACGCGTTTGCGCCACAGGTCGTCAAGGGCGGCGGTGCTGGTCAGCCAAGGCGCGTCCTTACGGTCCACCAGAAGGGTTTCCTTCTGGGTGAAGTCGAGCTTGTCGACGCCTTTGTTCAGCTCACCCAAGGCGAAGTCCAGACGCGCTTTGACGCGGTCCAGGTAGCGCTTGTAGATGGTGAAACCGGGCTGCAGGTCGCCGCTCTTGAGGAAGTCGTCGAACTGGGTCTTCCACTTGTCGAACTCAGCGATATCGCTGGCCAGGAAGTAGCTGCGCGACGGATCCAGCAGCTTGAGGTAGCTGTCATAGATGATCACCGAGCGAGCGTCGTCCAGCGGCGGCTTGCTGTAGTGATGACGCTTGAGCAACTCGACAACGTTAAGGCTGGCAATCACCTCATCGCGATCAGGCTGAAGGTTGTCCCAGCTATTGGCTGCGAACGTATTGGTCGACATCGACGCGAAGCCGAGACCAATGAAAAGAGCGAGGGCGGTGCTGGGGAACAGATGCTTCATGCTGATTCGACGCGGGGGCAATTGATAACGCATATTAGGCCGTCTTTGAGGGAGCCGGTTCCATATGATCCGGTCGCATAATGCAAAAAGCCCGGCGCTACAGCAACGGGCTCAGTCCAGACTCACTATGGAGGCACTGTGAAAGCATTGCAAGGCGTTGAAGGTCATGTGGAGTGGCTGACAGAACCCAGTCCTACCTGCGATGTAGGCCAAGTTCGCATTCGTGTGGCGGCTGCGGGCCTCAACCGCGCCGATTTATTACAGCGCGCGGGGCTCTATCCGCCACCGCCCGGGGCCAGCGCTGTGCTCGGTCTTGAGTGTTCCGGGATCATCAGCGAAGTGGGGCCGGGGTCGTCCTGGCAGGTCGGCGATCGCGTCTGCGCGCTGCTGGCCGGTGGCGGCATGGCCGAAGAAGTGGTGGTGGATGCGCGCCACGTGCTGCCAGTGCCGGAAGGCTTGTCGCTGACCGAAGCAGCGGCGTTGCCTGAGGTGTACAGCACGGCGTGGCTGAATCTGTTCCAGCTGGCGGGTCTAAAACCCGGTGAAAAAGTATTACTGCATGCCGGCGCCAGTGGCGTGGGCTCGGCGGCGATCCAGCTGTGCAAGGCGTTTGGCAGCCCGTGCTGGGTCAGCGTCGGCTCGGCGGAGCGCCTGGCCTACTGCGAAGCACTCGGCGCCCAGGGTGGCGTTGTACGTACTGACGGGATTGAAGGGCTGCGCGATTTCGGGCCGTTTGACGTGATCCTCGACCCGGTGGGTGGCAACTATGCGGCGCTGGACCTCAAGCTGCTGGCCCTGGACGGTCGCTGGGTGTTGATTGGCTTGATGGGCGGGCGCGACGCGCAGCTTGACCTGGCGCAGGTGCTGGGCAAGCGTATCCAGCTGCTCGGCTCAACCCTGCGCAGCCGCAGTGATCAGTTCAAGGCGGACCTGTTCAGTGACTTGAGCCAGCATGTATGGCCGCTGTTTGCCGAGAGGCGCTTGAGCCCGCAACTGGCCAAGACCTTCCCGATCAAGGATGCCGAGGCGGCGTTTGCCGAGTTGGCGACCAACCAGATCTCCGGGAAGTTGGTGTTGGTGATTGACGACAGTTTGGCCTGACTCTGAACTGGAATGCGTTCAATGTGGGAGCTGGCTTGCCTGCGATAGCAGTGTCTCAGTGAAGAATGTTTCATCTGATACACCGTTATCGCGGGCAAGCCCGCTCCCACAGTGGATTGGATTTCAATTCAAATAAGTCGGGGTCACACCCAGTTGTGGATCGGCCAGCCGGCCTTCTCGGCATGCTCGCGCAACACCGGGTCCGGGTTCACCACCTGCGGGTGATCGACCTTCAGCAGCAATGGCAAATCATTGCGCGAATCCGAGTAGAAATACGCACCCTCCAGCGTCTCACCTTCGCGCTCTAACCATTCGAGCAACCGCGTGATCTTGCCTTCACGGTAAGTCAGTACACCCACGGTACGGCCGCTGTACGCGCCATGGCTGACGTCAAGATCAATTCCCAACACTTCGTCGATACCGATGCGTGCCGCAATCGGCGTGACCAAATGCGTGCCCGAGGCGGAAATCACCAGGACCCGGTCGCCATTCGCACGGTGCCGGGCGATGGTCTTGGTGGCGTCGCTGTAGATCAGCGGCTCAATAACGTCCTCGACCCAGGGTTCCACCAGGTGCTCGATTTCTTCCGGCGTGCGGCCGATCATCGGCTCCAGGCTGAAGGCCATGAAGTCTTCCATGCGTAGCTTGCCCTGGCTGTAGGCGTCCATCAATTCGTTGTTCTCGCGCATAAACGACTCAGGGTCGACCCAGCCCAGGCGGCCCATCTGCTCGCTCCACAGGGTGGCGCAGTCGCCGTGGATCAGGGTGTCGTCCAAATCAAAAATTACCAATGCCATCCGTCATGCTCTCTCATTAAATCGTCGCGTCAGGCTACTTCACACAACGCACTGGGGTCGATGGAAAGTGCCAAACGCTGGCCATCCGGGTGCAGGTCGTCGGCCGAACGGTTGAGTACATCCACCACCAACTCCACGCCGCGCGCTTCGATGCGGTAGCGAATCACGTTGCCCAGCAGGCTGTGGCTGCGCACCAGTGCGTCCAGCTCGCCGCTGCGGCTCAGTTCGATGGCCTCCGGGCGAATCGCGATGCGCCCGCTGATCGGGCGTTGCAGCAACTGGCTGGCCTTGTCTGCGTCGAGCAGGTTGTAGTTGCCGATAAAACCGGCGGCGAATACATCCACCGGTGCAGTGTAAAGGGTCTCGGCATCGCCGCTTTGTACGATCTTGCCCTGATTCATCAGGAAGATGCGGTCGGACATGGTCAGTGCTTCTTCCTGGTCATGGGTCACGAAAATCGTGGTCAGCCCCAGTTCGCGCTGGATCTGGCGGATCTGCTCGCGCAGGTGCTTGCGAATCCGTGCATCCAGCGCCGACAGCGGTTCATCCAGCAGCAACAGGCGCGGGCGAGTCACCAGGGAGCGGGCGAGGGCCACGCGCTGGCACTGGCCGCCGGACATCTGGTGCGGATAACGGCCAGCGAGCTCCTTGAGTTCCACCAATTGCAGCACTTCCTGCACGCGCTTGTGGCTGTCGTCGGCGTTGACCTTTTGCATGCGCAGGCCGAAGGCGACGTTCTGTTCCACGGTCATGTTGGGGAACAGCGCATAGCTCTGGAACACCATGCCGATATGCCGTTTCTGTGGGCTCAGGGGCACGATGTCCTGGCCATCCAGCAGAATTTGGCCACTGTCCACCGAGGTGAGGCCGGCGATGCAGCGCAGCAAGGTCGACTTGCCGCAACCGGACGGGCCGAGCAGGGTGACGAATTCGCCCTTGGCGATCTCGCAATTGATATCACTGAACACCGGGGTGCCGGCGTAGCCTTTTTGCAGGTGTTGGACGCTGACGAAGCTCATTGGCTTTTGTCCTTGTTCAAGATATTGGCGGCCCAGGTCAGCACCAGCACAAAGAAGAAGTAGGAAATGACGATGGCACTGGTGAAGTGGCCGCTCGTGTTGCGCATGTTGTTGAGGTACACCTGCAGGGTTTCGTAGCGGGTGCCCACCAGGATATTGGCGAACACGAACTCGCCGAACAGGAACGAGAACGACAGCAGCAGCGCCACCATCAGGCCTTTGCGCAGGTTCGGCAGCACCACCAGGATCGCCGCCTGCCAGGTGCTGGCGCCGAGTAGCTGCGAGGCGTCCATCAGGTCACGCAGGTTGATCGCTTGCAGGTTGTTGGTGATCGCGCGGTACATGAACGGCAGCGCCACGGTGAAGTAGCAGCCGATCAGGATCCACGGTGTGCCCACCATCGCCAGCGGCCCGGAGCCGTAGAGTTGCAGCAAGCCCACCGACGACACCACCGGCGGCACCGCGAAGGGCAGCAGGATGAGGATGTTCATCAGCGCGTCGAGTCGGGGGAAGTGGTAATGCACCACGAACAGCAGCGGCAGAATCAGCACCACCGACAGGACCAACGCGCCCACACATACCAGCAGCGACTGACCGAAAGCGGCCAAAAAGCGCGGGTCGCTCCACAGTTGCACGTACCATTTCAGCGTGAAGCCGGAGGGCAGGATGGTCGCCGACCAACTGCTGGCAATCGAGTAGACAAAGGTGCCCACCAGCGGCAACACCAGGATCGCAAACAACAGGTACACCACTACGCGATGGTAGAGGGCGGCCGAGCCGGCTTCAGCGCGAGACATGGTAGCTCCTCTTGAGCAGCAGTTGATGGACCACGGTGACCACGGTCATCAGCGCCACCAGCACCACGGCCAGGGCACTGGCCATGTTCGGGTCCAGGGAGATGTCGCCGGAGACCATCGCCGCGATGCGGATTGGCAATACGTTGAAGTTGCCGGTGGTCAGCGCGTACACCGTGGCATAGGCGCCAAGGGCGTTGGCCAGCAGGATCACGAAGGTGCCGAGCAGTGCCGGGGTGAGCACCGGCAGGCCGATGTGCCGCCAGAACTGCCAGCTGCTGGCGCCAAGCAGGGAGGCCGATTCGCGCCAGTCTTCGCGCAACGCATCAAAGGCCGGGTAGAGCAGCAGCACGCCCAGTGGAATCTGGAAGTAGGTGTAAAGAATGATCAGGCCAGTCTTGGAGTACAGGTTGAAGTCCTGAATGATTCCGGCCTGCTTGAGCATGATAGTGATGCTGCCGTTGAAGCCCAGCAGGATGATGAAGGCGAAGGCCAGTGGCACACCGGCAAAGTTGCTGGTCATGTTGGCGAAGGCGGTGACGAAATTGCGCAACCGCCCATCGACGCGGCGTAACGAATAGCTACCGAGCACTGAGATGAGGATGCCGAACACGCTGGAGTAGAAGCTGATCTCCAGGCTGTACTGGATGGCCTGCAGGTAGAACTTCGAACTGAAGATCTTGGTGAAGTTGGCCAGGCCCCAGCCGAACTCTTCCGATTGCAGGCTGTTGATCATTACCCACACCAGCGGGGCGATTTCAAACACGATAAAGAACAGCGCAAAGGGCACTAGGCACAGGATCGCCAGCCATTTGCTACGGGTCATGGCGTTCACTTCAACAGCTCCCGGCATACAGGTTTGTCATGGGGCACACCCAGCAGCTCGCAGACGGTGCCGCACAGGTCGGTTTGCTTAGGGCTGGCAGCGGGGTCGAAGTTAAACGCCGAACCCAGCACGAACAGCGGTACTTCGCGTTCTTCCGGCAATAGGCCGTTGTGCGAGCGATCGTTGTTCATGCCGTGGTCGGCGGTCACCAGCACCTGGTAGCCGGCGTCGAGCCAGCCTTGCAGGTAGTCGGCAAGGATGATGTCGGCCGAGCGCGCGCCGTTGCGGTATTGCGCGGTGTCCAGGCCATGCTTGTGGCCAGCGTCGTCAATGTTCATTGGGTGCACCAGCAGGAAATTCGGCGCGTGTTTTCGGCGCAGGCTCTCGGCGTCGGCAAACAGGTGCGAGTCCGGGTAGTGGTCATTCCAGTAGAAATGCCCGTGCTGGATCGCCAGCGCCTTGTCGTCGGTATGACGGTCACGCGCGGCAATAAAGGGTGTGCGGTTATACAACTCGCTGACCCAGTGGTAAGCCGCCGCCGCTGTGGTGAGACCTGCGTCGGTGGCGTAATGGAAAATGCTGCGCTGGTTGGACAGGCGCGAGACATGGTTGTGGACGATGCCGCTGTCGATCGGTGGCACGCCGGTGAGGATGCATTCATACAAGGGCCGGGACAGGGCCGGCAGTTCGCAGTCCAGTTTGTAAAGCGCTGCGCGTCCTGCGCCGATATAGGCCTGCAGATGCCCCATGGCATGGCGGGCAACCTCGTAGTTCAGGCCGTCGAGCACCACAAGGATGACGTTGTGCTTCATAGGGGCTGGGGCTCCGCAACGGATTAGACTTGGTTCGGTGTTCTGGGGGGAACTGAGTGAAAAATGTGGGAGCGGGCCTGTGTGGGAGCTGGCTTGCCTGCGATAGCATCACCTCGGATCACATGAAACACCGAGTCGTCTGCATCGCGGGCAAGCCCGGCTCCCACACAAGCCAGCGCCTACACTGACCGTGTTTACAGCTCAGGCCTTACTGCATATTGATAATGACTTCTTCCTGCCACTTCTGCGGCAGTGCCTTGGAGGTCTTCTCCCAAGCGTCGGCATCTTTGATCGGCGTGACTTTCTTGTACTGCTCGTTCGGCAGCAGCTTGGCCTGTACATCGGCCGGCAGGGTCAGGTGCTCGGCACGGATAGGCCGAGCGTTGCCGCGCGCCAGGTTGGTCTGGCCGGCGTCGCTGAAGATGTACTCGCGGGTCAGCTTGGCGGCGTTCGGGTGCTTGGCGTATTTGTTGATGATGGTGGTGTAGCCGGAAATCACCGAGCCGTCCGAGGGGATCAGCACCACGTAGTCATCCGGGTTGGCCATCTTGGCTTTGTAGCTCAGGCCGTTGAAGTCCCAAACCACACCCACTTCGACTTCGCCTTTTTCCATGGTGGCGATGGTCGGGTTGGCCAGTGACAGGCGGCCTTGCTTGGCGATCTCGGCAAACATCAGCAGCGCAGGCTGGATGTTCTTCTCGTCGCCACCGTTGGCCAAGGCTGCAGCCAGCACGCCGTTGGCGGCTTGGGCGGCGGTGCTCACGTCACCGATGGAGACTTTGTATTTGCCGGTCTTAAGATCAGCCCAGCTTTTCGGGGCTTCGGAGCCGTGCAGCAGTTTTTTGTTGACGATAAAGGCGATGGTGCCGGTGTAGGCCAGTGCCCAGTTGCCGTCTTTATCTTTTGCCCAATCCGGCACTTGTGCCCAAGTGGTCGGTTTGTACGGCTGGGCCACGCCCTGTTTCACCGCGATCGGGCCGAAGGCGGCGCCGACGTCACCGATATCGGCGCTGGCGTTGTCTTTCTCGGCGGCGAACTTGGCGATTTCCTGGGCCGAGCTCATGTCGGTGTCGATGTGCTTGAGGCCGTAGGTCTTGGCCAGGTCTTCCCAGGTGCCTTTCCAGTTGGCCCAGTCATCGGGCATGCCGACGCTGTTGATGGCGCCTTCCGCTTTCGCGGCGGCTTCCAAAGTTTTCAAATCGGTGTCAGCGGCCATGGCGGCGGTGCACATGGCAATGGTCGAGCCTAACAGTGATGCCAGGAAAAGCTTTTTCATCCGAAGCTCCTTTGGGCGTTTTCAACGCGGCGTTTTTATGAACGTTTGCGGGGGGCGATTCATCACTGATTTCTTGGGGCGCGCCGGGCCCTTCGGGTTGTGCCTGAAAGCCGGCCATGCTGTGTTGCAGTCCTTGGCAAGGAAACAACCCTTACCTGCGGACTGCGCCTTGCCTGCCCGGCTTTCAGGCACAACCCGAAGGGCCCGGCGCGCCCCAAGAAATCAGTGATGAACCGCCCCGTTTGGTCTAGGTCAGAGCAATACCTGAGCCAATCTAGGCTCGCTGGATGACAGTTTCATGTCGATGTCGTTTTTAAATCGCTTATGTCGCTCATTCCAGACTCAGCGTAGACCATGCTCAAGTACCCGCAGGCCCTGGACTTGGCCGATGTATTGCAGAGTATGGAGGCGGGCGTGGACAGGGACTGTCATCTGTCGGTCATCTGTTATGCCTAGGCTAGCAAGCAACAGCAGACGCCCGAATACAGCGCGGTTTGTGCACCTGAACGGTGCTGGTCTAGTCCAGATAGGTAACGTTAATGCGTGATGAGGCAATCAAGGCGGTGACATCCATCGGCCTGGCGCTGCAAGAGCAGATCGACCATGGCCTGCTGCCACCTGCCAGTAAGTTGCCCGCCGAGCGCAAGCTCAGCGAGTTGTTTGGTACCACGCGCATTACCGTGCGGGAAGCCTTGTTACAGCTGGAAGCCCAAGGGCAGATTTATCGCGAAGAGCGCCGTGGCTGGTTTGTTTCGCCGCCACGCCTGGCCTATAACCTGATGCAGCGCAGCCACTTTCACGCGATGGTCAGCGACCAGGGGCGGGTGGCGTCTACGGAGGTGATTTCGGCGCGGCTGCAACCGGCGTCGGCGGCGGTGTGTGCCTGGCTGCAGTTGCCGGCATTGTCGAGTGTGATCCAGATCTGCCGGGGCCGGCGGATTGATGGGCGCTTGGTGTTGTATGTGGAGCACTACCTGAACCCGCAGTATTTTCCAGGGATTCTGGCGTGTGATTTGAATCAGTCGATGACCGAGCTGTATGCGCGCAAGTACGACCTGCATTACGGGCGCGTGCGTTTTGAGATTGTGCCGACGTCACTGCCGGTGGAGGCCGCCGCCGCGTTGCGCGTGTCGGTGGGCAGCCCAGGCCTGCGCATTGCCCGGGTCAATTATGACCAGCACCAGCGTTTGATCGACTGCGACCTGGAGTTTTGGCGGCATGATGCGATTCATGTGGGGGTGGATGTGGTGTGACGCTGCGGGGGCGGGCTTGTTGTGGCGAGCAGGCTTGCCCTGCGTTGGGCTGCGCAGCAGCCCCAAAACCTTCGAAGGTGATTTGTCTGAAAGAACGCGGCGGTCTTATTGGGGCTGCTGCGCAGCCCAACGCGGGGCAAGCCCGCTCGCCACAGCAAGCCTGTTTGTCACAAGAACTCTGAGTCAGGCATCAGTGTTTTGAGCACCTGGTCCACATTGCTTTCCAACTCCGCCACCGGGTCGGCACTGTCGACGTTCAACACCAATAACTGCGCACCGGATGCCGTCACCGCCGCTTTCACCGCTTCACTCGGCTGGCGGTGATGCAGCACCACGGCCACGTCGCTGCCCTTCAAGCTGGCGGTTAACGCCTGTAACGCCTCAGGCGTCCAATCGGCATCCGGCCGTGCATCGGTGCTGACCACTTCCAGGTTCAAGCTGCTGATCAGATACGCAAAGTGATCGCTCAGGCTGACCACGCTCAGGTTGTCCGCCTGGGCCAGTCGCGCTTCGCTGTCGGCGTTGAGTTTGAGCAGGCGCTGTTTGAGGGCGGCGAGGTTGGCGTCGATCTTTGGTTTGGCGCTGGGCGCCAGGCGGCTCAGGTCGGCGGCCATCACATCGGCCATGCGCCCCATGTTGTTGCTCGACTGCCACGGCTGGCTGTTCAGTCCATCGGTGCTGCCCGGCTGCACGGCGATACCCGGCAAGCCGCCGTCCACCGGGCGTGCGGCGTCAACTTCGATGATGCGGATATTGCTGCGCCGCGCCACCGGGTACAGCGGGTCATCCGCCCACAGCGATCGCAGGCCGATGGTGGCGTCGGCGTCCTGGGCCAGGCTGTTCAACGCCTGCGCGCCACGGCCGGTGAAGTAGGACACCTGCCGCGAGCCGGGCAGGTTGGGCGGCGCGGCGCGCTCAAGCTTCACGTCGGTGCCTTTGAGCAGCACCTCGGCCAAGCCGTACGTGATGGGCAGCGAGGCCAGAACCTTGACCGGCTTCTTGGCCTTGGTCAGGGCGGCATGGCCGAGGCCTTGGTTGACTTTGAACTCGTTGGGATTAAAACCGTCGACGGCGGCCAGCGCCGAGGTGCTGAGCAAACAGGCGATGGCCAAGGCCAGTGGGCGAAAGACAGGGCGCATTATCCAAGATTCCCTTTGAGGCTGGGCACGGTGCCGCGCGCGATGGCGGCGAAGGCGAAGGCGATACCGGCCACCAGAATGATCGCGGCACCGGACGGGATAGGCAGGTCGAAGATGATCGGCAGCAGGATGCCGCACAGCGTGCTCACCGTGGCGATCACCACCGAAATCCAGAAAAAGCCTTTGAGCGACTGGCTCAGCAGGCGAGCGGCGGCTGCCGGAATCACCAGCAGCGCGCCAACCAGAATCGCGCCGATCACCTTGACCGCCGCCACGGTGATCAACGTCACCAGGATCACAAACAAATAATCCAGGGTCTTCACGGCCACACCGCGCACGGCGGCCAGTTGCGGGTTGAAACTGGCGAGCATGATGCGGTTGTAAAGCGGCAGCGCCAGGGCCATCACCAGTGAGCCAACCACGGCCAGTACCAGCAAATCGTTGCCGTTGACCGTCAATACCGACCCAAACAGCACGTTCTCGAGGATGTGCACGTTGATCTTGCCCGCCAGGATCAGCAGCAGGCTCGCGCCCAACGCCAGGGACACCGAGAGGAACACGCCGATCAAGGTGTCCGGCGCCAGGCCGGTGCGGTTGCGCAGGTAGTTGAGCAGGATGCCGAACAACAGGCAGTAACCGAACAGTGCACCATACGGCCCGGTGTAGGGTTCACCCAACAGAATGCCCACGGCCACGCCGGTCAGTGCGGCATGCCCGACCGCTTCGGAGAAAAACGCGAAGCGCTTGACCACCACCAGCGTGCCCAGGCCGCCCAGTACCGGGCCGATCAGCAAACCGGCGAGCAAGGCATTGACCACAAACCCATAGGCCAGCGCTTCCGGCAGATAGCCGGAAGAGGCCCAGCCCTGGACCATCAAACGAAATGCTTCATAACTCATTGCGCCGGGCTCCGAGGGTGAGTGGAGAACAGGGTCAACAGGCGATCCGGGGTCAGCGCCTCTTTGGGCGTGGCGTCGAACAGCACGCGGCGGTTCAGGCCGGTAACGCGGTCGGCCAGGCGGCCCACGGCGTCCAGGTCGTGTTCGATCCACAGCACGGTGATCCCGGCCAGGCGCCAGTCATTGATCAGCCTTTCGAAAACCTGGATGCCGGCTTCATCGAGGGCCGACATCGGTTCATCCAGCACCAGCAGGTGCGGTGCCGGGATCAGGCCCTGGGCCAGCAACACGCGCTGACGCTCACCGCCGGACAACGCACCCATGCGGCGTTTACGTTTGTCCTGCATGCCCACCCGTTCCAGCGCCTCGCCAATTGCCCCGGCGTAATGCTTGGACAAACCAAGAAACGCCGGGCGCCGCTGACACATGGCCGCCATGAAGTCGTCGACAGTCATCGGCAAGCCCCGGTCGAACTCCAACGCCTGCGGTACATAGCCGACGGTGCCGGGTGTGGTCGGCCACTCCAGGCGCAACTGCCCTTGGTGTGGCGTTTGCCCCAGCAGGGTCTTGATCAGCGAGCTTTTACCGCCGCCATTCGGGCCGACCAATGCGTGGATGCTGCCCGGCTGGACCTGGAAGCTCACGCCATCGAGGATCACGGTGCGGCCCAAGGTCAGCGAGACCTTGTCGAAGTCGAGGGTCGGGCCAATGCTGGCCACCTTCAGGTGCTCTGCCGCCGTCATGCCCCCGACTCCTGAATCGCCCGCACCACAGTGTTGAGGTTGCCGGTCATTTCCACTTCGTACTTTTCAGGCGTGTATTCGCCGTAGGAGATATGCGACAGCGGGTACAGCTTGACCCCGGATTCACGCTGGATGGTCTCGACGTAGGTGGATGGGAAATCCATCTCCGAGAAGATCACCTTCACGTCCAGGGCGCGCAGTTCGTCGATGGTCTTTTTCAGCTGGCTGGGGCTCGGTTCGATGCCGTGGGCCGGCTCGACCACGGCGGTGACTTCCAGGCCGAACTCGCGCAGCAGGTAGTCATAGGCCGCGTGCACAGTGGCTACGCGCAGATCCGGGTTGGGCGCGCTGGTCAGCTTGGCCAGGGCGTCGGCGCGCATCTGGCGCAGGCGCTTGCTGTAGGCGCGGGCGTTCTGGGTGTAGGTCTTGGCGTTGTCCGGGTCAAGTTTGCCCAGCTCTCGGGCGATGTTGTTGACCTGGGCAATCGAGGCGCTGATCGACAGGAAGGTGTGCGGGTTGACCACTTTGCCCGCACCGCGCGCGGCATTGCCGGTGGCGGCCAGCAGCGGCACGTTGGCATTGGCCTCGATCACCGGGATGCCCGGGCGCTCGCTGGTGGCGATCATGCGGTCGGCGAAATCGTCATGGCCGACGCCGTTGAGCACGATCACGTCCAGCGTGCCGATGCGCTTGATGTCATCGGCGCGCGGCTCGTAGGCGTGCGGGTTGAAACCGGCCGGAATCAACGGCACCACCTCGGCCTTGTCGCCGACGACATTGGTGACGTAGCTGTAATAAGGGTGCAGGGTGATGCCGATGCGCAGGCGTTTGGCTGCCTCGGCGTTCGCCAAAGGTGCCAGCATCAAACTGAACAGGCTGACCAGCAACAGGCGCAACAGGGGAGATGAAATAGACATGGGCAATCGGTCTTCTCGGTCAGTGACGGTGCTGGCGCGTAACGCCGGCATCGAATTGCGCGACCACCTGTTGCCAGCCGGCAGCGATCAGCGCCTGGTCAGTGAGGTCGGAAGGGGTGGCGAGGTTGGCTTGGCGGTTGAGCCAGATATCCGGCTCGGCGCCGTGCACGCGCATCAGCAGCGAGCCGCTGGCACTGGGCGTCTGGCTTAGACCTACATAGGCCGACGGCGCCAGCAACTGCCAGCGATGGTCGCCACGGCTGACCGAACTGGCGTCCTGGGCAAACGGCGCAAACCCTTCTTCGGCCAGTTGCTCAGGCGTCGGCAGCGCGCTTTGCTCCTGTTGCAGCAGTTGGATCTCATCCAGGGTCACCCGCAGGTCGGCGTAGATGCCTTGCTCGGCGGCACTGAGGTCGCGGCGCGCATCCAACTGGTGGCTGGGCAGCGCCGCAACTTCCTGGGTTTCACCGTGCAGGGCAATCACCGAGCCTGCCACCGCGAGGATGATCAGGCACAGCAGTAGCACGTAGAGGGTTTCGTGGCCGGCACCGGCCGGGCGGACTACCTGTGTGGTACTCATTGAGGTTGGATATCCGCTTGGTCGATTTCCACGACGTGGCCGGGGCCTGCATCAAACAGCACATAGAACTCGGCCGCAGGCTTCTTGAAGGTCAGGGTTGAGTCCTGGCCGAGTTTGCCGGGCAGCAGGATGGTTTCGTCGTAGCCGATCACGTCCAGGGTCACACCCGGGGCGCCGCTGCCGTCGGAGAAACCGCCGGTGCACTGGATCTGCTCGCCGGGGATCTCTTTGCATTCGCACATCGGGTTGTGGGCCAGGGCCACGGTACTGAAACCGGCGCCGAGCAACAGTGCGGCGCAGGCGCGGGTCAGGCGCTTGAAAGTCATGGTTTAACTCCTTGCTTGTTCAGCCAGGCAATGGTGGCAGGCGAGGCCTGGCTCAGCGGGATGGAACCCTGGTGCATCGTGCCGTCCCAGCCTTCCATGGTGACCCACAGTTCGGCGTCGGCCGGCGTGCGTTCCGGCACCGGCAAGGCGGCGCCCATGCGGTACGGCGTACCAAAGAAGATCACCCCGGCGGCGCGCAGGCTGCGCGGTTTGCCGATGCGCAGGTAGGTGGCCTTGACCTGCCCGGCGCAGGTGTCGCACAGGGCGGCGTTGAAGAATTTCATCGGGCCGGCCGGGTCCGGGCTTGGGCCTTCATTGCGGAACTCGGCGAGCTTCAGGCTCCAGGGCCCGACCTGCACGTCCCCGACCACCCGCTCACCAATGCCGCTGTCGCCGCGAAACAACGCGGCATCGGCAAAGTATTTGGGCATGAACCCCAGCGGCACCAGCAATAGCAGGATGTTGATGTGGAACCGCCATTTCAGCCAAAAGGCGCGCAGCGGCGAAGGGGGCGTAGCGCGAGCGACCTTGCTCATGAGTGGGCCTGCGAGGTTTCAGCGTGCATGGCTGGGATGGAAGCCGGCGCACGTTGCGTCTTGGCTTCGCGCTTGAGGGCGTTGAGGGTGGCCAGGGCGGTGCGCTTGGTCCAGATCAGCAGGCCGCTCAATACCATCATGCTCAGCACCAGGCCGAAGAATGCCCAGATCAGCTTGATCCACAGCCCGCCAAAGTCGCCGGTGTGCAGTGGGCGCATGGATTCGGTGACGAACTCCAGCGTCGAGCGGTCGGACAGCAAGTGCGACACCGCAATCTCGCCGCTGTATGGGTTGAGCTGGGCGGTCTGGAACATCAGCGGGTACCAGCCGCGCCCGCCAATCTGCAGGTGGCTGTAGGCATTGAGCGGCAGGAACACGAACGTGGCGTCCAGCCCGGGAATGCGTTGGGTGGCAATCTTGATGGCGTCGTCCAGCGGGATCATCGGTGCCGGCACGCCGGGCGCAGACGTCGGCACCTTCTCGCGGGCAATCACCGGCACGATCGGTTCGCTGGAGATGGAAATCTGGTTGTCCCCCAGGATCGCCTGGATCAGGAACCAGGTGCCGGTGATGGAAATCACCGCAATAAACCAGATCGACCAGATACCGCTCAGGCGGTGGAAATCGCCCCAGAAGATCCGCGCGCCGTGGCGGATGCGCAGCGTAGGGCGCAGAAAGCCCTTCCAGAAGCGCTTGTAGACCACCAGCCCGGTGACCAGCGACGCCAGCAACGGCAGACCGAGCGCCGAGACCAGGTACCAGCCCCAGCTGAAGCCATTGGTGAACGGCACCAGCCACCAGCCGTGCAGGGCGCGGGTAAATTGCTTGAAGTTGAACGACGGGCTGATGCCCTGGATCGCGCCGGTGAACGGGTTGACGTAGACCTCCACGGAGCGCCCGTCGGGGTAGCTGAGGTCGACACTGAGGGCAAAGTGCGATTCATCCGGACGCACGATGGACTGCACGATTGCCTGGGGTTCGTCGCGCTTGATGGCCGCGATCACCTGGTCAAAGCTCAGCAGTTCGGCGTCATCCGATGGTTTGCTGGCGCGGATGTCCGGGTTGGCCAGCCAGACGATTTCCTGGCTGACCACCGCCAGGGTGCCGGTGACGCAGACAATCAGCACAAAGAACCAGATGGGCAATGCCAGCCAGCTATGCACGAGAAACCAGAGTTTGGAGCGCGACTTCTTCGACATGTGAATGAGGATCTTGATCGGAGGGGCGAAAGAGGCCCGGAAAAGGCCGGTCGTAGCTTTTGCTGACGCGACGGGCTGTATCTAAGTTAAGACGGATGAGAATCAGAAATCCCTAAGCCAGATATGAAAGAAAATGTTTCAGGTTCACATTCGCAGTGCTTTGAGGTGCAGATCGAACACGAAACATGTTCCAAGCCATCACCCTGGCGCCATTGATGAGGCGGGGTGGCTGCGTAGGATGGGTGTATGCCGTTGAGCCAGCCCCAAGAACGTGAGCCCTAAGAAAAATGACTGCCAGAACCCTCTACGACAAACACATCGATTCCCACACGGTGTGCCCCTTGGATGACCAGGGCCATGTGCTGCTTTATATCGACCGTCAGGTGATCAACGAATACACCAGCCCCCAGGCCTTCAGCGGCCTGCGCGAGGCTGGGCGCAAGGTGTGGCGCCCCGGCACGGCATTGGCGGTGGTCGACCATGTAAACCCCACCACGCCCAAGCGCATCGCGGCGATGCCGGATGCGGGCGGGGCGCGGCAGGTGTCGTATCTGGCGCAAAACTGCCGCGACTTCGGCATTGAGCTGCTGGATATCCTCGACAAGCGCCAAGGCATCGAACACGTGATCGCCCCGGAGCAGGGTTTCATCCTGCCGGGCATGGTGATCGCCGCCGGTGACAGCCACACCACCACCTACGGCGCCCTCGGCGCGTTCGGGTTTGGCATCGGCACTTCGGAAATCGAGCACCTGCTGGCTTCGCAGACGCTGGTCTACAAGCGCCTGAAAAGCCTGCGCGTGACGGTCACAGGGGCGCTGGCGCCAGGCCTGACCTCCAAAGACGTGATCATGGCGCTGATCGGCAAGATCGGTGCGTCCGGTGCCACCGGTTACGCCATCGAATTTCGCGGTTCCACCATTGATTCGCTGAGCGTCGAAGCGCGCATGACCATCTGCAACATGGCGGTGGAAGCCGGTGCGCGTGGCGCCTTCATGGCGCCGGACGAAAAAGTCTTCGCCTACCTCAAGGGCAAGCCCCGCGCGCCGCAGGGCGAGCTGTGGGAGCAGGCACTGGTGGGCTGGCGCCAACTGCATTCGGACGCAGGCGCCGTGTTCGACCGCGAAGTGTATCTGGATGCCAACACCCTGGCGCCGATGGTCACCTGGGGCACCAGCCCCGACCAAGCCGCGCCTATCGGCGCTCGGGTGCCCGACCCGCAGGACGTCAGCGACCTGATCCTGCGCCAGGACATGCGTCGGGCCCTCAACTACATGGGCCTGGAAGCCGGCATGCCGCTCAGCGATATCGTCATCAGCCATGCGTTTATCGGCTCCTGCACCAACGCCCGCATCGAAGATCTGCGCGACGCCGCCAGCGTGGTGCGCGGTAAACACGTGGCCGACCACGTGCGGGCGATGATCGTGCCCGGCTCCACCGAGGTGCGCGACCAGGCCGAGGCCGAAGGGCTGGCGGCGATCTTTATCGACGCCGGTTTCGAATGGCGCCAGTCCGGCTGCTCGATGTGCCTGGCGATGAACGACGATGTGCTCGCCGCCGGCGACCGCTGCGCCTCCAGCACCAACCGTAACTTCGAAGGCCGCCAGGGCGCGGGTGCACGCACGCACCTGATGAGCCCGGCGATGGTGGCCGCCGCCGCGATCACGGGCCGCCTCACCGATATTCGCCACTTTGGAGACCGTGTATGAGCCTGCAACCGTTCACTCTGGTCACCGGCAAAGCCGCGCCGATGCTGGCGGCGAATATCGACACCGACGTGATCATGCCCAAGCAGTTTCTCAAGGGCATCGACCGCAGCGGTCTGGACCGTGGGCTGTTCTTCGACCTGCGATTTCTAGCGTCCGGCCAGCCCAACCCAGCGTTCGTGCTGAACCAGCCGGCCTGGCAGGGTGCGAGCTTCATGGTGGTTGGGCCGAACTTCGGCTGTGGCTCCAGCCGCGAACACGCGGTGTGGGGCTTGAAACAAATGGGCATCCGCGCGCTGATCGGCAGCAGCTTTGCCGGGATTTTCTATGACAACTGCCAGCGTAACGGGGTGTTGTTGATTACCTTGGACGAGGCGATATTGCAGAAACTCGGGCAGACCGTCAGCCAGGCTGCCCAGGCGCAGATCAGCGTAGACCTTGAGGCACAGCAGATTCGGCTGGCCGATGGCCAGGTCATCCCGTTCCAGCTCGACACCTTGCGCAAGACCGCGCTGTTGCTCGGCCTGGACGCGATTGGCAGCACCTTGCAGCGCAGTGAGCAAATCAAAGCGTTTGAGCGCAGGCATTTGGCTGCCAACCCTTGGCTAAGTTGAGAATTACGTAGTTATATACGTAGAAAGAACGCCCTCTATTTAATAAGAGGGCGTTTTGTTGTGTTATTTACTTTTCAAATAGTCGGCGTTAAAAGCGGGCTTCCTCACTCATTGCTGGGGCCGTGGCGTGCGAAAGGGTTAATTCCGGGAAACGTAAAGGGTTATTGGGTTGACACGTTGTAGATCATCGGCTTAAGTGAGGGCTGACTTGGAAAGTCAGCACATTATAAGAAAAGGAAGTTGATGCTATGACCGATGAATTAGTGAGTTGTTACACCTCTCTGGTGCCGGTGATCACGCTGATAACCTGATCGGCAGCGCTCGCCTGTAAACGATTGTCTTTATTGCGGATATTAATGCCTTTCCGGTCATGGAACGGCACGCATTGATATGTCCTTAATATAAGTTGAAAAACAGAGAGTACCTACTCATGTCGATTTTTGATCAAGCAACGTACCGCTCGGTACAATGGCAAGACTGGCGCTGGCAGCAAAAGAATGCCTTGCGCGATGAACCTGCACTGCGCAATGCGTGCGGTGGTTGGAGTGAAGAAATAACAGCGCATATCGAGCACAACTTGCAAGACCGCAAGATGCAGATCACGCCTTATTATATTGATTTGATAAAGCGCTCACTCACTGGCGGCCCGATAACCGACCACCCGTTATGGCGCCAAGTGGTGCCGTATTGGAGTGAGCAGGTCGCGGGCGATTACGACGGCACGTCCGAGAACTGGGAACTCGGGCATGAAATGAAAACGCCGATTTGCCAGCACAAGTACGACAATCGCGTGATTCTGCGCATGACCAACACCTGCAATGCCTATTGCCAGTTTTGCTTCGAGGCACTGCGCACCTTGCAGGTTGGTACCGAAAAAGCCAACGCCAGCACCGACTCCTTCAAGGATTCGGTGGAATACATCCGTAATAACCCGGCGATTGAAGAAGTGATCCTCAGCGGCGGTGACCCGTTGATGCTGGCCGACCGCAAGCTGGAAGAAAACTTGGCGGCGTTGCGTTCAATCAGTGACGACCTGTTGATTCGTATTCATTCACGGGCGTTGAGTTTCAACCCGTTTCGCGTCACCGACGAATTGGTGGCGATGCTCGAGAAGTACAACGTCAACGCGTTTGGTGTGCATGTTTGCCACCCGCTTGAACTGACGGCTGATTTTGCAGCAGCGGTAAAACGTATCCAGAACGTGGTGCCCATTGTATTTTCTAATATGCCACTGTTGCGCGGCGTGAATGACGATGAAGCGACCTTGCATAAACTGTTTATTGATCTTTATCGCCTGGGTGTAAAGCCGTATTACTTGTATCACTTTATGCCGTTCTCACCGGGTGCGTCGGAGTATAAAGCCTCGATCAGCCAAGCCATCGCTATTATGGATCGCCTCAAACGGCGCGTGTCCAACATTGCCATGCCCGAATATGTACTGCCGCATGCACAGGGTAAGTTCACCGTGCCGTTGCTGGATTTTGAAAAGCCTGAAGACTTGCCGCATTTTGAAGTGCGTGACGGGCTGCGTCATTACCGTTTCCGTAACTGGGAAGGGCACTGGTGCAGTTGGCAGGATGCCTGAATTAACTTACGGCAAGAGGCTGTGTCAGTTATGAAGCAAGATGCGATTCTTTTTATTGATGTCGATGACAGTGTTTCGGTGCGTTACAGCTACCGCGAGCCCCACTTTGCTGTCGCGCGTGCACAAGGCCTGGTCTGTTTGACCGCTGGGGTCGCGGGGCGTCATCACCTGCAGCGGCTGCGGGACGACAGTGATGAAGTGTTCCTGCTCGAGTCGTTAACTGAACAGTCGATTCTGGACTTGGTGGGCCGGCTGGATGGGCGCTACCAGATTCGCGCGATTTTCTGCCATGCCGGGCATCCGTCTGCACAGGGCGAAGTCGGCTGCATCGTTGCACACACCTGTAAGCGCCTGGGCCTGGTGTACAGCTGCCCGGAGGCGATTGCCGCGTGCAATAACAAGTACCTGATGCGCCGCATGTTGAAAAAACAGGGGCTGCGTTCGGTGCCGTTCGCGCTGTGCAATAACGAGCAGGAACTCCAGGCGGGCGCCGACCGGGTAGGTTATCCGCTGATCGCCAAACCGCCCTTTGGTGGTGCCTCGGCGTTTATCACGAAGTGTTCCAACTGGGCGCAGCTGCGCAGCCATTACGCACATTTCCTGAGCGACCACGGCGCAGCCTCTTATGCTGACTTTTATGGCTACGCGCACAGCTTGCCCGAAGCAGACGGACAGCGGCGCGAATACATTCCAGGGCGCAGTATCCTTCTGGAAGGCTATATCCCCGGCGTTGAAGGCAGCGTGGAATGCGTGGTGATCGGCGAGCGCGTTCATGCGCTGCTGATCAACGAAAAACTGCTGCTGACCGAGCGCAGCGGCACTGTCCTGGAGAACCTGCTGATTTCTCCGCCGACCTCTTTCACGGCGCAGCAGTGCGAGCAGATCCGTGAGTACGCCGTTGCATGCTTGCGCGCAGTCGGGCTGACCAACGCGGTGGTGCATTTCGAATTCCGCATGACCGATGCCGGGCCTGTGGTCATTGAGATCAACCCGCGCGTGGGCGGGCTGTATGTCAACGCGGCGTTGCGTGACCTTGCCGCGATCAACCCGCATCAGCTGTATATGCAGCTGCTGCTGGGCGAGCCGGGCCTCAATGCGCAACTTGAGGCTGGCGCGCACAAGGTCGCCAACGGCGACCAACATTACGCGATGCTGGCGGTTTACCCGGAGCGCAGTGGCTACTTCAAGGGCATCGAGGGCCTGCAGTTCTTGGAGCATCACGCGTCGGTGCTCGAGTACGCGCAACAGGACGCCGGTCACTACATCGACGCCGATATTGAAGAGCACTACCTGCTCAAGTGCTGGGCCAAGGTCGACGATGCCGCCGATGCTCATGCCTTGCATGACGCGATCAGGCAAAACCTGCACGTGATCATCGAGAATAAGGTTTAGCGATATGGACATCCCACAGATTTCCGCGCATTTGCGCGACCATCACTACTGCCACCGCCGCGACTTTCGCGAGTTGATCGCGGTTGAGCCCGGCGAAGAGCAAAGCTTTCGCGCCTACTGGGCAAACCTGGTACGAGACGAGGCGTTCAAGGAATACACCCACCGCGAACGCCGCATTCTGCGCTATCGTTTATTGCCATCGCGGCAATTGCAGATCGACCGGGATGCCGCGTTCAAGTCGCCGGTCACCTACGCCATCAAGTATCGACAGGGAGTGAACCACTTGAGCTATTGCGAGGACGGCTTTATCGAGCACCCGCTGATGCAGAAACTGCTGGCCACCGATCTTGCGGTGATTGCCCCGCATCTTGGCGAGCAGACCTATACGATCGATATCCACCAGTTCCGCGTCCGCGCAGATGCGCAATCGAGCAGCCCGACGACCTCGGGGATTCACCAGGATGGTCTGGATTGGGTGTTCATGCACTTCATTGGCCAGAGCAATACGGTGCCGGTGGTTTCGGAGGTATTTACCACGCAAGCCGAGCAAAGCCGGGTGTTGAACCTGGCGATGGAGCAGTTTCTGGAAACCATCGTGATCAACGACCGAGGGCTCTACCACCGCGCTGGCGATGTACGGCCCCAGGCCGATTCCGCGCCGGCCTGGCGCGACTTGCTGCTGGTGAGCCTGCGCGGCGTGCCGACTGACGAAGAGGCGCTGCCTGCATGAGCCAAGATCCGCAGCTGACCCTGTCGACCCGCAACGCGCGCTTGATCATCTTTGCCCGTGGCGTTTCGGACTTTGGCGCGTTCCTCAATATGGTGGCGCTGTCCACCTACGTTTACTGGCTCAGCCAAAGCGTGGTGTTTGTCAGTATTTTCCTGGCGTGCCGCGTCACCGGCGGGATTGTCGCCAGCTTGTTCGGCATTACGTTTTTTCGGCGCTTTCCAGGGCGTAGCACCCTGGCGGGGCTGGACCTGGCCAGAGCATTGCTGCTGTTGCCGCTGCTGGTGCTGATACCGGCGCATCAGCTCAGCGTGCTGCCCTTTATCGCGTTTGGTATCGGCCTATGCAATTCGCTGTTTGCGATTGGCCTGAACAGCCAGTTGCCGACGTGGGTCGCGCTTGAACAGCGGGTGAGCACCAATGCGTGGATCACGTCGGCGGCGGCCACCGGTGCGGTGTTCGGCAGCCTGCTGTCCGGGTTGCTGATTGCCACGGGAGGATTCGAGGCGGTGTTTGCCGTCAACATCGGCACCTACGTCCTGGCTGCGTGCCTGATCATGCCGTTGCGCGCCTTGTATTCGGTCACCGTCGCCGTGCACCGCGGGCTCTCGGCGGAGTGGCGTGAGCTGACCCAAGGGCTGCGGGGCGCGCCGGTGCTGGCGGCGATGTTGTTGATCAGCATGCTCGACACCCTCGGTAGCGCTGCGCATAACGTCGGCTGGCCGGTGCTGTCGCAGTACATTTCGCCGGACACAGCCAAGACCGTCATGGGGTATCTGCTGGCGGTGTGGGCGTGCGGCAAGTTCGTCGGTGCGCGAATCGCCAGTGCGTTGCTCAAGGGCCGTGGCACCCAAGCCATGGAACGCCTGTTCATGCTGGGCGTGGCGCTGATGTCCAGCGGCTTCATCCTGACCTTCCAGCAAACCGAACTGTGGTTGGCACTGCTGTTGGTGGTGTGGGCGGGGCTGGGCGACGGCGTGTCCGAAGTGGCGTTGATCTCCCGTGCGCAAAGCGAGCCAGACAGCCTGCGCCTGCCGCTGTTCAGCTTATTGACCCTGATCCAGATGGCTGGCTTCGGCGTGGGCATGTTGGTGGTGGGGCCGTTCTACCTGACGTGGACGCCGGCGCAGGTGATTGTGCTGTTTCATGGCCTGCCGCTGACCGCTTTGTTGGTCATGGGTATATGGCTGGGGTACAGCGTTTATCGTCGCAGTGCAGTTTTGCGTTGCGACGGGAGAGGATAGGGACTACTGAAACATCCCACGTAACTACCGGATAAGCTCTACAGATACCGCCTGAAAACCTCTGCAAAGTCCTTCGCCTGATCACACAGTGCGAGGGATTGCAGATGGTTTTTTCCGTTAAAGCCCTAGTTTTTGGGGCTGTCTTTTGATCGCCGCCACCAGCCAAGCTATTGGCCTTCTGGTGCTGGCCGCCATGGATTCAAAGACGCGCGACGTCGAATCCGTTCTCAGCGATTTCAGACGCTGCCTCAATACCTACGACGCCTGGGCGGAGAGCTTTTTCAGCTTTTCGGCATTGGATGTCGAGCAGGTATTCAAAGTCGGGAATGAGGTGGCGCTCGTCGCGCCGATCGATCGCTCTATCCTGCCCAGCACCACCGTTGCAGCGTGCAAGCAAGACGGCACCTTGACCTTGGTGCATATGTTCCAGAGTGCTCGATTCGTGCCCATTGGCAACACGCCCGTGGTGTTACAACGTGTCGACCCCAACGGTGGCCCGCTGGGCGAACCCATCCATAAAACCATCGGGCCCAGCGGCATTCTGGAAATCACCGAGTGTGATCGTAACCAGAAGTACCGAGTCAGTTTTTACCCCAACGTTTCCAAAGAACACTTCAAGGCGCTGCATGCCTCCTATCAGTCGGTCATTGCACCGCTGGAAGATTGGCTGCGCAGTGAGTGGAACGGCACCTTTGCGCCGCTGTGGAAGAACTACGCCGAGGCAAATTTCCTCAAACGCTATCTCTCGCTGCACCAGGCGTATGCCAAAGGCTTTGGCGATGCACTGTACTCGCTTTGGGACACGCTCAAACAGCTGGTTGAGTGGCTGGCTCACCCACTGGCGAACGCCGAAAAGCTGCTGCATTACCTGTCACAGGCCGAGCTCGAAAAACTGCTGAAGGTCAGCGCCGAAACCCTCGCCAAAGGCCTGCTGGTGCTGAGCGATGAGCCGCTGCTGTTCATCTACTTGGCGGCCATGGTCAGTTGGATGCGGATGATGCCGCCGCCGTATATGAATGAGTTGCTGGGGTCGATCAGCGTCGAAGTACTGATCAACGTGCTGCTGGGCCTTGCGACTGCCGGCATGGGTATTGTGATACGTCTGAGCACCAAGGTGCTGGGCGGCATCAAGTCTCGCCGAGCGCGCGAGTGGCTGGAACACATGGCCAGCCAGTTCAGCAAATCTCGCCTGGATGCCCATGTTGAGGCGGCTAAGCCGATATTGCTCGCAGGGCCGGCGACGTCGATCAACACGGTGGCAGGTGCGCCGTTGAAGGCTGGGGAGAACCTGGTTACGAACGCGGTGCCAGCGGTTCGCAGCAAGACGCAGAAGACGGCGTTGGTGCGCCAGGAACATGTCGATGATGTGCCTGTCGCTGCGAAGAATCCGCAGGGAGATGCGGCGGCGCCTGCGGATAAAACGGCCACTAATGGCTGCCCAGTGTCGATGGTGACCGGCGAGGAATTGCTGACCCTTACCGATGGCGCGTTGGACGGGATTTTGCCGTTTGAGTGGACCCGTTTGTACCGCACCAGTGCGGTGGAAGTGGATTGTGGGTTGGGGTTTGGCTGGAGTCACTCGCTGGCGCAGCGGTTGGTGGTGGACGGTGATTCGGTGGTTTGGACGGATCATGAGAACCGCAGTACTGAGTTTCCGTTGCCTACCGCCTCACGGCCGGCGATCACCAACAGCTTGGCGGAAGCGGCGATTTACTTGGGGTCGCTGCCTGATGAATTGGTGCTGGCTCAGGCGTCACGGTTTTATCACTTTCGCGACGGTGTGCTGACCGCGATCAGCGATCCGTATGACAACCGGCTGCGGGTTTCTCGTGATCGTTTGGGGCGGGTTGAGCGGCTGGATAACGGTGCAGGTCGGTCGCTATTTCTACGCTACGAACTCGGTCGCATTGTTGCCGTTGACTATCAGGTTCATCGTGCCAAAGGGCGTGAACCGTATGTTTGGGTGACAGAGCAGAACGTCGTTTCCTACAGCTATGACGAGGCTGGACGACTGGTTTCAGCGACCAATGCTGTAGGCGAACGTGAGGTTTATCGGTACGACGATCAGCACGTCATTCTTGAGCGGCAGCTGGCCGGTGGGGCGAGTTTCTTTTGGGAGTGGGAACGGGCTGGTAAGGCGGCGCGGTGTGTTCGGCATTGGGCCAGCTTTTCACAGATGGACACGCGGTATGCGTGGGAGGACGGCGGCAAGGTTACGGTTCACAACGCGGATGGTAGCCAGGAAGTTTATGTCCATGACCAGCGGGCGCGGCTGGTGCAGCGCATTGATCCGGATGGCGCTGAACATTTCAAATCCTACGATACCAAAGGCCGGCTGACGGTCGAGCAGGACCCGCTCGGGGCGGTGACGGCGTATCAGTACGACGAAGCCGGACGTTTGGTGGCGCTGTTTCCGGGGGAGGATGAGCCGACTTCCTACGAGCATGACAACGGGTTCGTACGGGTCGTACGGCGTGGTGAAGCGGTTTGGAAATATGAGCGTAATGACCAGGGCGACGTTACGCGTAAGACTGATCCTGACGGCCACGTTACGGACTACACGTACAACAAACACGGGCAACTGATTGGGGTTTGGTATCCGGATAACGGGTGCCATCGGCTGGTCTGGAATGAGCGTGGGCAGCTCGTTGAGGAGCAACTACCCAATGGAGGTATCAAGCGGTATCGCTATGACGATCTTGGACGACAGGTTGCGCGTGAGGATGAGCATGGCGCGCTGACCCAGTATCAATGGGATGCCGCCGCGCGCTTGCAGAAACTGACCCAGCCCGATGGTGCCACGCGGGAATACAGCTACAACCCCTACGGAAAAATTACCGCCGAACGCGATGAACTCGGCCACGTCACCCGCTACGAATATGCCGACGGCCTGCACCTGATAAGCCGCCGTATCAATGCCGACGGCACCCAGGTCAAATACCGCTACGACAACGCCCGGTTGCTGCTGACAGAGATCGAAAATGAAGTTGGCGAAACCTACCAGCTTGATTACCACCTCAACGGGCTGATCCAGCAAGAAATCTGCTTTGACGGCCAGCGCACGGCCTACGTCTACGACCTCAACGGCAACCTGCTGGAAAAGACCGAACACGGCGACGACGGCAGTCAGCTTCTTACCCGTTACGAGCGAGACCCTTCCGGCCGGCTCGTACGAAAAACCCTGCCCGACGGGGGTGTTGTTGACTATGCCTACGACCGCCAGGGCAACCTCCTCAGCGTCGACGACGGCCACTGGGCGCTAGCCTACGAATACGACGCCCAAAGCCGCCTCACCGCCGAACACCAAGGCTGGGGCACCTTGCGCTACGGCTACGACGCCTGCGGCCAGCTGAAAAACCTGCGCCTGCCGGACAACAATCGTCTCACCTTCAACCACGACAAAGGCGGCCACCTCGCCACCGTCGAGCTGAATGGCAAAACCCTCACGTCTCACCTGTTCAAAACCGGCCGAGAACGCCAGCGCCAACAAGGCCAGCTCCTCAGCCATTACCACTACGACGAGCAAAACCGCCTGCACGCCCACGCGGTGACTCAAGAAAACCATGACCTCTACCGCCGCCACTACGACTACGACAAAACCGGCAACCTGACCCGCCTGCTAGATACGCGCAAAGGTGAACACCACTACCACTACGACCCGCTCGCCCGCCTGACTCGGGCCGACCACTCGCAAGATGTGCAGGAACGCTTTGGCCATGACCCAGCCGGCAACCTGCTAATGCAAGACCGCCCCGGCCCGGACATCGTGGCGGGGAATCGGTTGATGATCCAGGGCGATCATCATTACGACTATGACGCCTTCGGCAACCTCATCCGCCAAAGGCGCGGTAAGGGCCATCAACTCGTTACCGAGTACCGCTACGACTGCCAACACCGGCTGATATCGATCACAAAACCCAATGGGCAGACGGCCAGCTATCGTTATGACCCGTTTGGCCGACGGATCAGCAAAACCGTCGATGGAATAACCACAGAGTTTTTCTGGCAAGGCGACAAGCTGATTGCGGAACATCACGCAGATCGCCATCGCAGTTACATCTACGAACCGGACAGTTTCCGTCCGCTTGCACTGCTGGAAGGCTTCGGCCCGAAAGACACCCAGCCCTTCCACTACCAACTCGACCACCTCGGCACGCCACAGGAACTCACGGCCCCCGACGGCGAAATCGTCTGGTCAGCGCATTACCGCGCCTATGGCCAAATCAGCCGACTCGACATAGAGAAAATCGACAACCCGCTACGTTTCCAAGGCCAATACTTCGACCAAGAAAGCGGACTGCACTACAACCGCCATCGCTACTACAATCCAGATATTGGTCGTTACCTGACATCCGACCCGGTGAAGCTGACCGGGGGAATCAACGCATACCAGTACGTGCCCAACCCTACGGGATGGGTAGATCCGCTAGGCCTGAACACATGTCCCGGCGCGGATGGATGCAAGCCAGACAGTTCTGTTCAAAATCCGAAAGCAGGGGTTGAACACGGGGAACCCGCTTTACCGCAGCTGACACGCGTAGAGCGACAGGCGAGAATTGATGAGATTGCAGAAAAAAGCGCGCACCGGCGTTTAGAAGAAATTGAAACAGCACATCCAAACGCGCACTTTCTGGAAAAGCATGGGGCACAAACTACGCTGGATTCTCAACATGAAAGGGTGCAAACGGCAAAAATCCTAGCACAGGGGTAATCGAAAGATACTTAGATGGCAAAAAGAAAGGGGAACCCAAAATACCGAGTGCAGCAACTCGATTCCTCAGCCATAGGGACCAGCTAAATGCGATCTATCGCGCACAACTTATTTTCCGCCGCACCAATCTAGAAACCTCCCGAGAGCCCATGGAAATGGGAAGAATAATTGGAGAAGGCTACAAAAAACAAAACCTTCAATATGGGAAGCAAACGAAAGCCAGAGTAATTCTAGATAAAGATGGAAATCCAATTACCGCGTTCACGGAGTTCTAATATGAAGCGACCACCAAAGCTGTCAATACTCAGAAGTTTACTTTTCACTTATTGCATTGAGAATTACGACGACCCAGACAGAGAATGTTTCATCGTCTCAAAAGACATAAACGATGAAAAAGAACTGTCTGAGCTTTTTGATGGGCTAACTAAGCCAGAGTACTTATCTTATAAGCCAGAGGAGCGTCAATGGTATGTCGACACGCTAAGCCGTTTTCTAGATGCAGATGAAAATTTCGAATCTGTATTTTATCTTTTTGACACTTATTTTAATGATGAAATCTTTGATAAAAGACAATTTATGAAAGTGCTGCTGGAGTGCCTTAAGCGTTACAACTTAGAAATAACCGAATAAATCGTAAACTGTGGGCACAACGAGTGTGCTCGTGCTTGGCTGCGAAGCAGCCCCAATAAGGGCCTCGCGTTTGAACAGCCAAAACCGCTTCGATAGTTCTGGGGCTGCTGCGAGACGATAGAGGTGGCACTCATATAAATGTCTGGTCTGCCAAGCAGAAAATGCCGAATTATCTCTTAAGTGCAAACTAAAAAATGGTACATAAACTGACCAAAAGGCGCGAAAAAAATGAACTATTTTGATGGGTGACTGATTAAAGGCTTTAAAAAACTCAATATAAAATTCACCGTTCTTTCTGAGGCTGAGCATGATGCGATAGTCGATTGCATCAATGAGACAATGCCTTTCTCAGGGAGCCAAATTGCCTGGAGCACGTTAAAAAAACAGCATCAACTTTGGACGTCAAACCTCAGACGTGGCCCTATCGTTACTGACCGAAGAGATCAACAAAGTAACCAACGATAAGCTGTACTTCGTCGGCGACGCATGCTCGAAGGGTTATTCAGTCGATCATGAAGACCTGCGTCAGGCGGTCAAAATCATCTCCGAATTTCCTCAGCACACCTACATCGTGCCGGAACCGATGACATGGATCGCATGCCTTTAATTTGAGGGCGATATTGACTTCGCAAATATTTGTGAATAAAAACTAATGAGTCAGCGTTCGTTTCGGAAACTGGAATAATACTTCCTCGTGAGTATCTCGCCAATATCTACCGATTAGCCAGCGAGTCTTAGAAAGACGACCTCCAAAAAGCCAGTCTTGAAGGCCCATCGAACTGCAGCCGCAAGGCAAACACATACGGTCGTCACCATAAAATTGATTGAGAATATAGAAAGCCACAAAGCGTGTTTAATAGCATCAAGGACGTGGTGGAAGCGTCAAATACAGTTGGACTGGATAGGTTGGATAGGCCAAGACGATGAAAGCTCATACGCTTGAAAATTTGATCGCTGAGTATTTAGAGCAAGTAAAAAAGGCGACTGACTTGCTTGAGTACTCATGTGGTACTAAAAATATTCTCAGACTGTGGCGAATCCAAAAAAAACCGCGGTGCGGTATGGTTATTGGTGATGTCACCTACGAGCTGCACGGAATTGGCTGCTGTGTTTACCTATCCGGAATATGTATCGACTTTGATTATGGCCCTGACGGAAGGGTCGACGGCTTCGACGCATGGCGTCTGTACATATACGCATGTGAGTTGCCGAAAAGACACAAAAAATACACCAGCAAAGAGGCTTTGGATCATGAATTCAACGAGTACTTGAAACTGGAAAAAGCCAAAAAAATCCCCGGTTCCATGTCCAATTTGTATTTCATACAGCCTTGATAGAGAGATGATGATGGGCCATCCACCGATGTCCACGCTGAGGCGAAACAGTGTTAAAAACTCCACCTCATGGCACACCTTACATCCCTAATATCTCCCACGCATTGGGGGCTTTATCTATATACGACCTTCAGGATGCCGTTGGCGAAGAAGTGTGGAAGTACGACCCTGAAGATAAAAAAGACACAGAAACAATCAATGCCCACCGCCGTATCAAATCGACAACCCCTTGAAGTGCTCCTGCAAAAACTCCACACAGGCTCTTAATTTTCCAGAGTAGGCCAAGCGTGTCGGGTACACCGCCCACACGTTGGCGCTCTGAGTGTAGGCGTGCAGCACTTGCACCAGCTTGCCCTGTTCCAGCAACGGCTTCACGTCCCACATCGAACGCAGCAATACCCCACGCCCGTCCAGGGCCCACTGCAATACGATTTCGCCATTGTTGGAGGACAGCGGCCCACGCACGCGCACGCTGTCGGGGGCGCCGTCACGCGCCAGGTTCCAGATGCCGAACGCGTTGTCGCGTTCTTTGAGCACCAGGCAGTCGTGTTGCTCCAGATCACTCAGGTGTTGCGGCGTGCCACGGCGTTTGAGATAGGCCGGCGCGGCGCACAGCACCCGGCGGTTGCTCACCAGGTGTCGGCCGATGTGCTGGCCGGGGATGTCATCGCCCACGCGAATCTCCAGGTCGAAGCCTTCGCTGACGATGTCCACCACGCGGTCGAACAGGTCCAGGCGAATTTCCAGGTCCGGGTACTGTTCGGCCAGTAACGACAGGGCCGGCGCCACATGGTTGCGGCCAAAACCGAAGCTGCTGCACAGATGCAGATGGCCACGCGGGCTGTCATGGGCGTCGCTGAGTTCGTCGGACAGTTGCTGGAAGTCTTCGAGGATGCGCACGGCCCAGCGCTGCACCCGTTCACCGTCTTCGGTCAGGGCGATGCGCCGGCTGGTGCGGAGCAGCAGGCGGGTGGCCAGGGTGGTTTCGAGGATCTGGATACGCTTGCTCACATACGCAGGCGACAGCCCCAGCTCATCGGCGGCGGCAGCGAAGCCGGCCTTGCGGATCACGGTGAGAAACACCCGCAGGTCTTCGGGTAGGGGCACGGTATCTTTCTTATGAGTCATCACGAACAGGCGTGGCGGCATGAGCCGCCACAATAGCATCGGTGTTTACTCGGCAGCGATCTTGGCCTGTGCCGCAGCGCGCGCATGCCGGCCGCGCTTGAGGGCGACAGGCGCCATTTTCTCGCGATCGAGTTCACCACACCCAACGCGATAGCGATGAGCACCTGCACGTACGGGGCTCCCAGCAGTTTTCTGATTGTCATTGTTATTATCTCGGTGCGTTGTTTTGGGCAAAACGAACCCGTCGCAGGCCATTGGCAGCCTGCGAGGCGGGTGTTTCAGGTCACGGGTTTACATGATTCAGGGCAATGGCTTCAGCGAAGAAAGGTCAGGACTTCGCCGAGCAACAATTCAGGGACTTCTTCGGCAAGATAGTGGCCGGCCGGCAGGGCTTTGCCACGCACGTCGGTGGCGACTTTCTGCCACTCCTTAAGCGGCTCGAAACAGCGCCCGACGGTGCCTTCGGCGCCCCACATCACCAGCAACGGCAGGTTCAAGGGGTTGCCGGCGTCGATGTCCGCCTGGTCGTGCTCAAGGTCGATGCCGGCGGCGGCGCGATAGTCTTCGCAGATGCCGCGCGCAGTGTCCGGCAGTTGCAGGCAGCGCAGGTATTCGGCGAAGGCCTCATCGGTGAACGGCTTGAGCCCGGCACTGCGGCTGCCCATCACGCTGCGTAGGTACAGCTCGGGGTTGCTCTCGATCAAGGCTTCCGGCAACGGCGCCGGGCGGATCAGGAAGAACCAGTGCCAGTAGGCGCGGGCGAACGCTTCATCGGTCTGGGCGTACATCGATAGGGTCGGCGCGATATCCAGCAACACCATGCGTTGCACCGCCTTTGGATGGTCCAGCGCCAGGCGATGAGCAACGCGGGCGCCACGGTCGTGGGCCAGCACCGAGAACGTATCGAAGCCCAAGGCCTGCATCAGTTCGACGCCGTCGCGGGCCATTTCGCGTTTCGAGTAGTTTGTGTGCTGGTCATTGGCCGGCGGCTTGCTGCTGTCGCCATAACCGCGCAGGTCGGCCGCGACCACGGTGAAATGCTCGGCCAGCTGTTCGGCGACTTTGTGCCAGATGACGTGGGTTTGCGGGTGCCCGTGCAGCAGGAGCAGACCGGGACCTGTACCGCCTTGGCGGTAGCTGATGTCCACGCCATTGACGTGGCACTGGTCTTTTTGGAATCCGGCGAACATGGAATGGCTCCTTGTGATGATTGGCTGCATCCTGGAATCACCCGGCGTCGGGGGCAAGGGGGAAAGCGTGGAGGGGTTGTTCATGAAGTGTGTAGGAGCCTGCAGGCCGGGCTCTATCATTTCAAACAATGAGGACTCATGTGGGAGCTGGCTTGCCTGCGATGCAGGCGACCCGGTCCTGCAGCAATACCGAGTTGAAGCTATCGCAGCATAGGTATCTACACATCTTTTTATGGGGTGAATTCTTTGGTTGTCGCGGGGGGGCGCTGGGTACATATCCGTTATTTGGGTAACGGCTGCTATGGGTTCCGCTCTTACAGCGGGTCACTTTTGTAAAGACACAAAAGTAACCAAAAAGTCTTCGCCCCACCACTCGGTGCCTCGCTTAGGCTCGGCATGCCCTCACTCCGGCTTTGGAGCGTGGGCCGCCGCCATGGGCCATCCTTGGCCCATCGCGGCTAAACCGGCGTCCTGCCGGTTTACCCACGCTCCAAAGCCTGCGTTCGGCCAGCGTGGTTTAACGGGGCGCCTAAGATCAAGATCAAGATCAAAAGCAAGAGCACGGCGGCCTAGTAGCCGACCTGAGTGGTTAGATCAAAAGCAAAGCAAAGGCGGCCTGGCAGCCGACCTGATCTCTGAAACTGAACTCAATTTAATGTGGGAGCTGGCTTGCCTGCGATGGCATCAACTCGGTGTACCTGATGGACCGAGGTGTCTGCATCGCAGCGGTGCGGCGATCCGACAAGGCAGCTCCCACATTGATTGGGTTTTCACTTCAGTTTTTAGGTGGGCTCCAACAGCTGCGCCCCCGGGCCGCGCTCGCTGAGCTGATCCCCCTCATTACGCAACGGGCACGCTTCCAACGACAAACACCCACACCCGATACAGCCACTGAGCTTGTCGCGCAGCAGCATCAATTTGTTGATGCGATGATCCAGGTCCTCTCGCCACAGGGCCGACAACCGTTCCCAGTCTTCAGCGGTGGGCGTGCGTTCATTCGGTAACGTTTGCAAGGCCTCGCCAATCGTCGCCAGCGGTATGCCCAAACGCTGGGCGATCTTGATCACCACCACCCGCCGCAACACATCCCGTGGGTAACGCCGCTGGTTGCCGGCATTGCGATTGCTCTTGATCAGCCCCTTGGCTTCATAGAAATGCAGGGCCGTGACGGCCACGCCACTGCGGGCGGCCAATTGGCCGACGGTGAGTGCTTTGTTGAGCATGAAAAACTCCGAAACAACGCTTGACCTTGACTTAACTAGAGGTTTTACCCTGCGTGGCATCGAATCGCAAGATTCTGCCTACAGAAAGAGGGGAGTGTTCATGCAGGTATCAGAGAAAAATCGCGGCTTCACTCAATTGATCGAGTTTCAGATCGAGCCCCAGCAGCAGCGGGCGCTGGTGGCGGCGTTGTCGACCCAAAGCGAGCGCCTGGCCCAGGGCCATGGCGGCTTTATCAATGCGAGTGTGCAGGTCAGCGATGACGGGCGGCGGGTGCTCAATTACCTGCAATGGCGCTCGCGCGAGGAGGGCGAGGCGGCCTTTAAATGCTTTGAGCACGGTGAGGAAGATTTCTGGACGCTGATCCGCGCCCATCAGGCCACGGCGGTGACCTTCGGTTCGTTTCAAGTGCTGCGCAGCTTTGAGCGCAGCCATGACAATGCGTTGCACTGCCGCCTAAATGGATAGGTGCAACATGCGCTCGCCTTGCACGTTTTCACCGGGGCGGCGCTTGTTCACCGCCAACTCGCCAATTTTGATCAAGCGGGTGCGCGTGACGTTGCGGCTCAGGCCCAGCAGGTTGGCGGTGTGCACTTGGTTGTAGTGGCTGAAGCGGTAGGCGGCGCGCAGTAATGCGTCCTCGACCTTTTCATGCAGCGCGCCGGCCTGTTCCTCGAAGAGCTTTTGAAAGGCGCGCGCCAGCAATGCTTCGGCGCTGTTGTCGGTGCCGTTCTGGCTGTCGTCCTGGCGCTCGATGCGCATGTTCGACAGGCGCAGATCATCGCGTTCGATCACGCCGTTACGGCAGATCAACAGGGTGTGGTGGATCACGTTTTCCAGCTCGCGAATATTGCCCGGCCAGCTGTAGCTCTTGAGCTTGTGCTCGGCCTCGCGGCTGATGGTGATCGGGCCGTAACCCAAGCGCTGGCTGTAGGCTTCGATGAAGTGGCGAGTCAGCGGCAGGATGTCGCCGGGGCGTTCGCGCAACGGGCTGAGTTCCAAGCTGACCACGTCGAGGCGGTAGTAGAGGTCTTCGCGGAAATGCCCGGCGTTGATGGCTTTTTCCAGCTGTACGTTGGTGGCGGCCAGTACGCGTACATCAATTGGAATACTCTTACGCGAACCCAGGCGCACCACTTCGCGCTCTTGCAATACGCGCAGCAGTTTGACCTGGATCGCCATCGGCAAATCGCCAATCTCATCGAGGAACAAGGTGCCGCCGTCGGCCTCTTCGAACCAGCCGGCCTTGGCGCTGAGGGCGCCGGTAAACGCGCCTTTTTCATGGCCGAACAGTTCAGCTTCCACCAGGGATTCAGAGAACGCGCCGCAGTTGACCGCCACAAACGGCCGGTTGCGCCGTGCACTGAGGTTATGGATGTGGCGCGCCACCAGCTCTTTACCGGTGCCGGTTTCGCCGATGATCAGCACGCTGGCTTCGCTGGGCGCCACTTGCTGGATGTGGTCGAGCAGCGCCTGGGATTTGGGGTCTTCGAAGACCTGGGCCGTAGCGCGGATCGAGGTCGCGAGGGCGGGCGAGGGCGGTAGGGTTAACAGCTGCATGGGCACCTCTCTTAGGAGTAGAACGTTGGAATCGGCAGGGACTGGTTCAAGGCCCAGTCCCCCAGTTCGTGGAGTTTGTAGTCCACCGGATCATGCAAGGTTTGCGTGCGCAGGTTGCGCCAGTGGCGATCCAGGCGCAGCGAGGCGTGGGTGGACCGCGCGCCGGTGACTTCAAACAGGCGGCTGCACAAATCCAGGCCTTGGCGGGTGGCGGCGACCTTAGCGGTGGCAATCGCAATCGCCAATTGGCCGCGCTCGTGTTCGTTCAGGTTGGGGCCTTTGGCCCAGGCCTGGTCGAGCAGCTCGGCGGCGCGTTCCACCAGCAGGCGCACGCCTTCCAGCGCGACCCAGAACTCGCCGTAGTGGTGCAGCACGTAAGGGTCCTGGCGCACGTCGACGGCCGAGGATTTATGCCACGAACGGGTTTCGGTCAGGGTGTAATTGCGTGCTTCTTCAAAGGCGCCTTCGGCAATCCCGAGAAACATATGCGTGAACGTCAGTTGCGCGATCAGTGGGCGCAGGCAGGCGAAGGGCGTACTCAGCGGGCCTGGGTCGAGGAGCAATTCCGATTCCTCGACGCGCACCCGTTCAAAGCTGGCGCTGCCGCTGTCGGTCTGGCGTTGGCCGATGTTGTTCCAGTCGTTGTGCAAGGTGATGCCGCTGCGCCCGCTGGGAATGGCCGCGATCAGCAGTTTGCCGCCGGCGTTCTCATCCACCGCCGAGGCAATGAGCATTTCCGAGTCGCTGGCGCCGGAACAGAAGCTTTTTTTGCCGGAGAACTCACGCCAGCCGCCGAAATCCTTGACCACCGTACGGGTGTCCAGCGGGTTGAGGGCGTTGCCCCAGAACCAGTTTTTACGCGCGGTCTGTTCGAACCAGGGTTGCCATTGGTCCGGGCGCGCAAACAAGCGCACGGTGGCGAGCATCAAGTGGTGGAAGCCGAAGACATGGGCGATGGAGCTGTCGACCTTGGCGAATTCGCGCACGATGCCCAGGGTTTCGCTCCAGCGCGCGCCGAGGCCGCCGTATTGGGTGGGAATGCTCAGGGCCAGCAGGCCGCTGTGGCGCAGGGCGTCACGTTCGGCTTTGGGTGTACCGCCACGTTCGTCGCGCTCGACGGCAGTGAGGGCGAACTCGGCGGCCAGCAGTTTGGCGGTTTGCAGCGGCGAGGGCAGGACGCTGTGGGGTTTGGCTGTCACACGGTGTTCCTCAATATCTATTTGGCAATGAAGCCCAAATGTGGGAGCTGGCTTGTCGAGTCGTCGCACCGCAGCGATGGCGTCACCTCGGTTTCACTGAAACACCGCGTCGCCTGCATCGCGGGCAAGCCCGGCTCCCACAGAAAAGCAGTTCCCACATAAAGCAGGCTTCACTGCACTCAGGCCTTCGTTTTTGGCAGCACATCATTGGCAATCATTTCGCCAAACGGGCCGGTGAGGTTGGTGATGCCGCGCCCGGCGAGGCTCGCGTAGGGTTCCGGCAGCAGCGGGAACACCAGTTCGGCAAAGCGATAGGCTTCTTCCAGGTGCGGGTAGCCGGAGAAGATGAAGCTCTCGATACCCAGGTCGGCGTATTCCTTGATGCGCTCGGCCACTTGCTGTGGGTTGCCTACCAATGCGGTGCCGGCGCCGCCGCGTACCAGGCCGACGCCGGCCCACAGGTTGGGGGCGATTTCCAGGTTGTCGCGGCGCCCGTCATGCAAGGCCGCCATGCGGCGCTGGCCTTCGGAGTCAAAGCGCGAGAAGGATTTTTGCGCGGCGGCGATGGTGTCGTCGCTGATGTGTTCGATCAGTTTGTCGGCGGCTTTCCAGGCGTCTTCTTCGGTTTCGCGCACGATCACGTGCAGGCGAATGCCGAACTTCACGGTGCGGCCGTGGCGTGCGGCGCGTTCACGTACATCCGCGAGCTTTTCCGCGACGGCGGCGGGCGGCTCGCCCCAGGTCAGGTACACGTCGACCTGCTCTGCGGCCAGGTCGTGGGCGGCGTCGGAAGAACCGCCGAAGTACAGTGGCGGATACGGCTTCTGCACCGGTGGGTAAAGGGCCTTGGCGTTCTGCACGCGCAGGTGTTTGCCTTCAAAATCTACCGATTCGCCCTGCAACACGCGGCGCCAGATCTGCAGGAATTCGTCGGAGACTTCGTAGCGTTCGCTGTGGTCGAGGAAACTGCCGTCGCCACGGTTTTCGTCGGGGTCGCCGCCGGTCACCACGTTGATCAGCAAGCGGCCGTTGGATAATCGGTCCAGTGTCGCAGCCATGCGCGCGGAGACGGTGGGCGAGATGATGCCCGGGCGAATGGCGACCAGGTAACGCAAACGTTCGGTCAGCGGCACCAACGCCGAGGCGATCACCCAGGAGTCTTCGCACGAACGCCCGGTAGGAATCAGCACGCCGTAGTAACCGAGGTTGTCCGCCGCTTGCGCGACTTGCTTCAGATAATTGAGGGTGACCGGGCGCGCGCCTTGGGTGGTGCCCAGGTAATGCCCGTCGCCATGCGTCGGCAGAAACCAAAAAACATCCATGACAAATCCTTAAGCGATTTTCAGCAGAGAGGGGGAGTGCGCGGCAAACAAAGGCGCTGCGCGTTCTGCGGCAAGGCGTATACGGCCCTTCAGGGGCTCACTGGTTATTTGGTAGTCGGTGAAGTCGGCTTCGGTGGCGTACACGCCGATTGGCAAGGTCAGTGCCTGAAAGAAGCTGAACAGCGGCCGCAATTGGTGATCGAGGACCAACGCGTGGCGTTCGCTGCCGCCGGTTGCGGCGAGCAGTACTGGCGTGTTGATCAGCGAATTAAGACCGACCAGATCGAACAGGTGCTTGAGCAGGCCCGGGTAGGAGCCGCGATACACCGGTGCGGCGACGATCAGCAGGTCGGCCTGTTCGATGGCCAACAGTTGCGATTCGACCTGCGCCGGCAGCTCATCACGCGACAGGGCACCGCCCAAGGGCCGGGCAATGTCGCCCAGTTCGATCAATGTGGTCTCGATCGGCAGCAGGGTGGCCAGTTCGGCCAGTACGGCTTGGGTCAGCACCAGGGTACGCGACGGGCGCCAGGTTCCGCCGGACAGGGCAACGACATTCAGGGGACGGGTCATGAACAGTTCCTTTTTCAACAGGGCTACGTAGCGGGTGCAGTGCAAGGTGTTGAGCAAGAGCTGTACCAACGGCTAAAAGCCTTGATTGGCGTGGGCTGCAGGTTCCCTGCTGAAAAGTGAAGCTGTTGGCTGCTTGGTGTTTTGTTGAATGACTGTTGCCTGGGCAACAGTTGCGTGGCGAACAGTGTTGATTCGGCGTGAGGCCATTTATAGAGGGTTACGGTTATTCCGTAAATGAACGTATTTCCATATTTATAGATCTTAAATGAATATCAAGGGTTCGCTATCGCAGGTGTCTGAACGGTTGATAGCGACTATCACGGGCGATGATTTTTAACTGTGAAAGGGCGGGAGTAGCCTGTGTTCATTGACTCGAAACCTCCTTCGCAGGGCCCTCACCATGAACCACTTTCTGGCTGTTTCCTTAATAGTTGTCAGCGCCGTCCTCGCCGGTTGTGCGACCCATCCGTCACCTGAATCGCGCCCCTACACCGCAGAAGAAACCAAGCAGCTTGCCTTGGAGGCGCTGAGCCGTCGCGGGCTGTCATTTGATGAATACCAACAGCAGCGTGCCGCACTGACGGCCCAGCCACACAAGCCCTTCGGCTTTGATCACCATGGCGAAATGAACGCCGAACGCAGTGTGGCCCTGCAGGGTCGTCCCAGTTGAGCCCGCGCTCAGCGGCAAAAAGCCCGAGGATTCCCTTAAGGAACCTCGGGCTTTTTGTTTGCCATGGGGCTACTTCAGCCTGTTAAGCTGAATTTCAGGAGCGTTCCTACGCACATTTAAATAAAGTGGTCCTTCTTTAATGGCATTCGATCGGTTAAACCTGACGACCTCTGTTCCGGTTGATGCCCCTGAGACGTTGCTCTCGGGAATACGCTCTGCGAGTCTTAAACGTCATGAATAAACGTCCGTTGTATTTCGACTACGCTGCCACCACGCCGGTGGATGAGCGGGTCATCCAAGTGATGGTCGAGTGTCTGGGCTTCAATGCCAATTTTGGTAACCCTGCATCCAGTTCCCATGCGTTCGGCCAAGCGGCCCGGCAAACGGTTGAACAGGCGCGGCGCCAGGTCGCCGAGTTGGTTGGGGCCAGCCCTGAGCAGATCGTCTGGACTTCCGGTGCGACTGAATCCAACAACCTTGCGATCAAGGGCGTGGCCCAGGCGCGTGGAGTGGCGGGCGGGCACATCATTACCAGCCAGATCGAGCATAAAGCCACGCTGGATACCGCACGGCAGTTGCAGGAAGCCGGGGTGGCCGTGACCTACCTGGTGCCGGACGCCGATGGGTTGATCAGCGCCGAGGCTGTGAGTGAAGCCTTGCGTGAGGACACCTTTCTGGTGTCGTTGATGCTGGTGAATAACGAACTGGGCACCTTGAACGACATTCCTGGCATCGGCGCGCGGGTGCGTGAACACGGCGCGTTGTTGCATGTGGACGCGGCGCAAGGTGCCGGCAAAGTGGCTATCAACCTGGCTGAATGGCCGGTGGACTTGATGTCGTGTTCCGCGCACAAGCTGTATGGCCCCAAGGGTATCGGCGCGCTGTATGTCGGCCCGCGGGCACAGCAGAAAGTCTTGGCGCAGATTCATGGCGGCGGCCACGAGGGCGGCTTGCGCTCCGGCACACTGGCGACGCACCAGATTGCAGGCATGGGCACTGCGTTCGCTCTGGCAGCGGCGTCTTTCGCTGAAGAAAAGGCCGCGATCGTCGCCTTGCGTCAGCGTCTGCTCGATCAGTTGGAATCGGTGGCGGGTGTGCGCCTCAATGGCAGCGCCACGCAGCGTATCCCGCATACTCTCAGCCTGACGTTCAGTGAAGGTGAATTCAATTCGGCCGCGCTGAGTGCAGGCATCGCTTTCTCGGCGACCTCGGCGTGCAACTCGGCGAGCAATGCGCCGTCCCACGTGCTTCTGGCCCTGGGCCATGACGCGCGCAGCGCGGGGCGTACCATTCGCTTGAGCCTGGGCCGATTTACCACCGAACAGGACATCGACCAAGCGGTGCAATTAATCAAGGCTGCCCTCGCCAGTGCACCGGCGTTCTGGGCGGTCTGATTTAACATTCGCAACCCATAACAATTATTAGTGGTTAGCAGGAGACACAATGAGTACGCAGCCTTTGACCCATGGAACGGTTCCCCAGCGCCTGGCGCATACCCGTGAACTGATGCGCCGCGAGGGCATCCACGCCCTGCTGGTGCCCTCGGCCGACCCGCACTTGTCCGAGTACTTGCCGGGTTACTGGCAGGGGCGACAATGGTTGTCGGGGTTCCATGGTTCAGTGGGCACATTGATTGTCACCGCAGATTTCGCCGGTGTGTGGGCCGATAGCCGTTATTGGGAACAGGCGACCAAGGAACTCAAGGGCAGTGGTATCGAGTTGGTGAAGTTGCAGCCCGGCCAACCCGGCCCGCTGGAATGGCTGGCCGAGCAAACCCCGGAAGGCGCCGTGGTGGCGGTGGACGGCGCGGTCATGGCCGTGGCCTCGGCGCGTACTTTGGGCGGCAAGCTGGCAGAGCGCGGCGCGCGTTTGCGTACCGATATCGATGTGCTCAATGAAGTCTGGCAAGACCGCCCGGCATTGCCGAACCAGCCGATCTATCAACACTTGCCGCCGCAGGCCACCGTCAGCCGTGGCGAGAAACTCGCCACGCTGCGCGCCAGTTTGAAAGAGAAGGGCGCCGACTGGCACTTCATCGCCACCCTGGATGACATCGCCTGGTTGTTCAACCTGCGTGGCGGCGATGTGTCGTTCAACCCGGTGTTTGTCTCGTTTGCCTTGATCAACCAGCAGCAGGCCACTTTGTTTGTGGCGCCGAGTAAGGTCGATGCCGAGTTGCGTACGGTGCTGGAGCAAGACGGTGTAACCCTGCGCGACTACAGCGAAGTGGCGGATGCGCTGCGTGCCGTGCCGAAGGGCGCGAGCCTGCAAGTCGACCCGGCGCGGGTGACGGCCGGTTTGCTGGAAAACCTCGATGCCGGCGTCAAGCTGGTCGAAGGGTTGAACCCGACCACCCTGGCCAAATCGCGCAAGAGCCTGGCGGACGCCGAGCATATCCGCCAAGCCATGGAGCAGGATGGCGCGGCGTTGTGCGAATTCTTCGCTTGGCTGGACAGTGCGCTGGGCCGTGAGCGCATCACCGAGCTGACCATTGATGAACACCTGACGGCCGCGCGTACCCGTCGTCCGGGTTATGTGTCGCTGAGTTTCAATACAATTGCTGCATTCAACGCCAACGGCGCGATGCCGCACTACCACGCCACCGAAGAAGAGCACGCGCTGATCGAAGGCGATGGCTTGCTGCTGATCGACTCGGGCGGCCAGTACCTGGGCGGCACCACGGACATCACGCGGATGGTGCCGATCGGCGCGCCGAGCGAAGAGCAGAAGCGCGACTGCACGCGTGTGCTTAAGGGCGTGATTGCTCTGTCGCGCGCGCACTTCCCCAAGGGCATTCTGTCGCCGCTGCTGGACGCCATTGCGCGTGCGCCGATCTGGGCTGAAGGCGTGGACTACGGCCATGGTACCGGTCACGGTGTAGGTTATTTCTTGAATGTGCACGAAGGCCCACAGGTGATCGCTTATCAGGCCGCCATTACGCCGCAAACGGCTATGCAGCCAGGCATGATTACGTCGATTGAGCCGGGTACTTATCGCCCAGGCCGTTGGGGGGTGCGCATCGAGAACCTGGTGTTGAACCGTGAAGCGGGCAAGACCGAGTTTGGTGAGTTCCTTAAGTTTGAAACCCTGACCTTGTGCCCAATCGATACCCGTTGCCTGGAACCGTCGCTGCTGACGGCGGACGAGCGCGAGTGGTTCAACGCCTACCACGCTGAGGTCCGAGAGCGTTTGAGCCCGTTGCTCAGCGGTGCCGCGCTGGAATGGTTGCAGGTGCGTACTGCGGCTATTTGATCGGCTGCAGTTCGGGGGGGCTGGGCCAGGGCGTCGACGATAGACTCGACGAGCGCCTTGGCCCGGGTATCTGGATTGCGTTGGCCGACCTCTAGCTGAGGGCTTCGCGCACAAAATCCAGACGGTCCTGACCGAAGAACAGCTGGTTGCCTACAAACATACTGGGCGCACCGAACACGCCGCGTTGAATGGCTTGTTCGGTGGTGTCCTTGAGTGCAGCTTTTACGCTTTCGTCATTCGCCAGGCCCAGCACCTCTTCGGGGTTAAAGCCCGCTTCGGTCAGCACCGAGGCCACGACAGCAGGATCGCCCAAGTGACGACTTTCGACCCATAGGGCGCGGAACAGGCAGTCGATGATGTCTTGGAAACGCTCGGGTTGGCGCATTTGGATGCCAGTCACCGCACGCATCAGTACCAGGGTGTTGATGGGGAAGTGCGGGTTGAACTTGAGCGTCACGTTGTAGCGTTGGGCGTATCGCGCCAGGTCATTAAACATGTAACGACCTTTGGCAGGGATGGTGATCGGTGAGGCATTGCCGGTGGCTTTGAATACGCCGCCCAACAGCATTGGTTGATAAACCAGCTGTGTGCCGGTTTCGGCACACAGGGCGGGGAGTTGGGTGTACGCCAGGTAAGTGGCGGGGCTGCCGAGGTCAAAGAAGAATTCCAGGGTTTTACTCATGGTCGAGGCTCGCTGCTTATTGTTATGGAGGCGTGCTTACCAGGGCTCATTCCAGGGGCGCAGGTCCAGCTCGAAGGTCCAGGCGTCGCGGGGCTGGGTGTGCAGGTACCAGTAGTTGTCGGCGATGTGTTCGGGATTGAGGATGCCGTCCTGATCTTTCTGGGCGTATTTTTGTGGGAAATTGTCGCGAATGAAGTCCGTGTCGATGGCACCGTCGATCACCACATGGGCGACGTGGATATTCATGGGCCCGAGTTCTCGCGCCATGCTTTGCGCGAGCGCTCGGATGCCGTGCTTGGCGCCGGCGAAGGCAGCAAAACCTGCACTACCGCGCAAGCCTGCTGTCGCACCCGTGAACAAGAGGGTGCCACGGTTGCGCGTGACCATCCGTTTGGCCACTTCGCGCGCGTTCAGGAAGCCGGAGAAGCAGGCCATCTCCCATATCTTGAAGTACTTGCGCGCTGTTTCTTCGAGGATGCTGCACGGCACATTGGCGCCGATGTTGAAGACGAATGCTTCGATGGGGCCTAGTTCGGTTTCGATCTGCTCGATCAACGCGATGACGTCGTCTTCTTTGCGCGCATCGCAGGCAAAGCCATGAGCTTGGCCACCCGCTGCCTGGATGCTGTCCACCAAGGGCTGCAGCTTGTCGGCGCTGCGGCGGGTGACGCAGGCTATGTAACCCTCGCGGGCGAAGCGCTTGGCGATGGCGCCGCCGGTGGCGTCACCGGCACCCACTACCAGTACGATTTTCGGGTTGTCTGTCATGGTAACTCCGTTGCTCAGTCGTCGAGCAGGAGTGTAGACGCAGCGTCGAAAATGGCCGGGGCGACGTCAGAAATTTTAGAAGGGGGAGCAGTCGCAATTGACTGCTCGGGCGGTCATTTACAGATGACGATCATGCTGCGGCTGGTATAGCCGGCAGGGTTGAGGCCGAAAGGGTAGTCGCCAGGTTCTTCGGAGTTGTCACCCGACTTGGCGATAACCCGGTAGCCCTTGGCACCACATGAATTGGTTGCACTGGTGTAGCACTGGTCCCAGGAGGAGGACAGCCCGGAACAGTTGATATGCAGCCCTTTTTTGCCCCGTTTCACTTCTGTTTTGGTGGTCGCTGCACAGCCAGCAATGCCTACGACCAATAACAGTATCAAAATTCGCTTCATTCCCGTCCTTAATAGCCGCTTCGCAAAAAGGCGCTAGGCAGGCTTTACTCGCTCTCGATTGTAGCGTTCAGGCGTCCTTGTCGAAACTCTCCATGAATGACATTCGTTTGCGACTTAAACATGGCCTAAATGAGCGGCAAATACTAGAGCTACCTTTAAAGATGATCAGTCCGCCGGCACCAAGGGTTTGGATTCGTTGCGCATCGTCAGTGTGGCGCCTACTGAGGCCAAAATAATGCACGCGATGGCCAGCCATTGTGCCAGGGACAAATGTTCCTGCAGGAAGAACAGACCGGAAAGCGCGCCGAATGCGGGTTCGATACTCATCAGGGTGCCGAAGGTGCGGGCAGGAAGGCGAGTGAGCGCGACCATTTCCAGGGTGTAGGGCAAGGCCGTGGAGAGAATGGCGACACCAATCGCCACGGGGATCAATGCGGGCGTGAGTAGAGCGGAGCCAGCATGCACGATGCCGATGGGGGCGACAAACAAAGCGGCGATCATTACGCCGAGAGCCGCAGTTTGGACGCCATTGTCATTGCCGGCCTTCTGACCGAACAGAATGTACAACGCCCAGCAGACACCGGCACCCAGTGCGTAGGCTGCACCGGTCAAGTCGATGCCGCTGTTGGCTTCCCCAATTGGGATTAATAAAAGAAGGCCAGCAATTGCGAGGCCAATCCACAGAAAGTCCACTGCTCGGCGCGAAGCGTAGATAGCAACGGCGAGTGGGCCTGTGAATTCCAGCGCTACCGCGATGCCCAGTGGCACTGTGCGCAAGGACATATAGAAGAGAAAGTTCATACCGCCCAGTGCCATGCCATAGATGACGACGGTGCGCAGGGACTTGGCCGTCAGCTTGGCGCGCCAGGGGCGTAACAGAAGCAGCATAATCGCACTGGCGAAAATCAGTCGCAGGGTCGTGGTGCCCTGTGCGCCGACGATGGGGAACATGCTCTTGGCCAGCGAAGCGCCCGACTGGATAGAGGCCATGGCGATCAACAGCAGGCCGACAGGAAACAATGCCGAGGCCAGGCTGCGGGGTGGGGTGCTCATTGGGGGTGTTCGTCCGAAGTCATAGTAGAGAAGAAGCAGAAGGCCTATGATGCTTAACAGTTGAGTTTTGAGCAATATATTGCTCAGCCGGCTCTGTTTGACTCTCTATATAGAAGGGATGTGTAGGTTTTCTGACTGTTTGATAGGAAATCCAAATTAAGGGTTGACGGCAGATTCTGGAAGTCTATAATTCGCCCCACTTCCGGCGCAGTCGAAACGGAAAACTCCTTGGTAAACAAAGAGTTATGCAGAATTCGACAACGGTTCGCTTCAGTTAATCGAAGTCCAGAAGGAGTTGGTAGAGCAGTGTTGTTTGGCTCTATTAACGTTTCGATCTTCTCGGTCGAAAGCGGAGAAAAAGAGGTGTTGACAGCAGCGTGTAACGCTGTAGAATTCGCCTCCCGCTAACGAGAGATCGGAAGCGCAAGTGGTTGAAGTTGTTGAAGAAATCTTCGAAAACTTCTGAAAATAATCACTTGACAGCAAATGAGGCTGCTGTAGAATGCGCGCCTCGGTTGAGACGAAAGATCTTAACCAACCGCTCTTTAACAACTGAATCAAGCAATTCGTGTGGGTGCTTGTGGAGTCAGACTGATAGTCAACAAGATTATCAGCATCACAAGTTACTCCGCGAGAAATCAAAGATGTAACCAACGATTGCTGAGCCAAGTTTAGGGTTTCTTAAAAACCCAAAGATGTTTGAACTGAAGAGTTTGATCATGGCTCAGATTGAACGCTGGCGGCAGGCCTAACACATGCAAGTCGAGCGGTAGAGAGAAGCTTGCTTCTCTTGAGAGCGGCGGACGGGTGAGTAATGCCTAGGAATCTGCCTGGTAGTGGGGGATAACGTTCGGAAACGGACGCTAATACCGCATACGTCCTACGGGAGAAAGCAGGGGACCTTCGGGCCTTGCGCTATCAGATGAGCCTAGGTCGGATTAGCTAGTTGGTGAGGTAATGGCTCACCAAGGCTACGATCCGTAACTGGTCTGAGAGGATGATCAGTCACACTGGAACTGAGACACGGTCCAGACTCCTACGGGAGGCAGCAGTGGGGAATATTGGACAATGGGCGAAAGCCTGATCCAGCCATGCCGCGTGTGTGAAGAAGGTCTTCGGATTGTAAAGCACTTTAAGTTGGGAGGAAGAGCAGTTACCTAATACGTGATTGTTTTGACGTTACCGACAGAATAAGCACCGGCTAACTCTGTGCCAGCAGCCGCGGTAATACAGAGGGTGCAAGCGTTAATCGGAATTACTGGGCGTAAAGCGCGCGTAGGTGGTTTGTTAAGTTGGATGTGAAATCCCCGGGCTCAACCTGGGAACTGCATTCAAAACTGACTGACTAGAGTATGGTAGAGGGTGGTGGAATTTCCTGTGTAGCGGTGAAATGCGTAGATATAGGAAGGAACACCAGTGGCGAAGGCGACCACCTGGACTAATACTGACACTGAGGTGCGAAAGCGTGGGGAGCAAACAGGATTAGATACCCTGGTAGTCCACGCCGTAAACGATGTCAACTAGCCGTTGGGAGCCTTGAGCTCTTAGTGGCGCAGCTAACGCATTAAGTTGACCGCCTGGGGAGTACGGCCGCAAGGTTAAAACTCAAATGAATTGACGGGGGCCCGCACAAGCGGTGGAGCATGTGGTTTAATTCGAAGCAACGCGAAGAACCTTACCAGGCCTTGACATCCAATGAACTTTCTAGAGATAGATTGGTGCCTTCGGGAACATTGAGACAGGTGCTGCATGGCTGTCGTCAGCTCGTGTCGTGAGATGTTGGGTTAAGTCCCGTAACGAGCGCAACCCTTGTCCTTAGTTACCAGCACGTAATGGTGGGCACTCTAAGGAGACTGCCGGTGACAAACCGGAGGAAGGTGGGGATGACGTCAAGTCATCATGGCCCTTACGGCCTGGGCTACACACGTGCTACAATGGTCGGTACAGAGGGTTGCCAAGCCGCGAGGTGGAGCTAATCCCACAAAACCGATCGTAGTCCGGATCGCAGTCTGCAACTCGACTGCGTGAAGTCGGAATCGCTAGTAATCGCGAATCAGAATGTCGCGGTGAATACGTTCCCGGGCCTTGTACACACCGCCCGTCACACCATGGGAGTGGGTTGCACCAGAAGTAGCTAGTCTAACCTTCGGGAGGACGGTTACCACGGTGTGATTCATGACTGGGGTGAAGTCGTAACAAGGTAGCCGTAGGGGAACCTGCGGCTGGATCACCTCCTTAATCGACGACATCAGCTGCTCCATAAGTTCCCACACGAATTGCTTGATTCATTGAAGAAGACGATAAGAAGCAGCCCGAAATTGGGTCTGTAGCTCAGTTGGTTAGAGCGCACCCCTGATAAGGGTGAGGTCGGCAGTTCGAATCTGCCCAGACCCACCAATTTTGTGTGGGAAACGCCTGTAGAAATACGGGGCCATAGCTCAGCTGGGAGAGCGCCTGCCTTGCACGCAGGAGGTCAACGGTTCGATCCCGTTTGGCTCCACCACTACTGCTTCTGAAAGTTTTGAAAGCTTAGAAATGAGCATTCCATCGAGGTGATGGTGAATGTTGATTTCTAGTCTTTGATTAGATCGTTCTTTAAAAATTTGGGTATGTGATAGAAAGATAGACTGAACGTTACTTTCACTGGTAACGGATCAGGCTAAGGTAAAATTTGTGAGTTACTCGTAATTGAGTATTATCGAATTTTCGGCGAATGTTGTCTTCACAGTATAACCAGATTGCTTGGGGTTATATGGTCAAGTGAAGAAGCGCATACGGTGGATGCCTTGGCAGTCAGAGGCGATGAAAGACGTGGTAGCCTGCGAAAAGCTTCGGGGAGTCGGCAAACAGACTTTGATCCGGAGATGTCTGAATGGGGGAACCCAGCCATCATAAGATGGTTACCTTACACTGAATACATAGGTGTAAGGGGCGAACCAGGGGAACTGAAACATCTAAGTACCCTGAGGAAAAGAAATCAACCGAGATTCCCTTAGTAGTGGCGAGCGAACGGGGACTAGCCCTTAAGTGGCTTTGAGATTAGCGGAACGCTCTGGAAAGTGCGGCCATAGTGGGTGATAGCCCTGTACGCGAAAATCTCTTAGTCATGAAATCGAGTAGGACGGAGCACGAGAAACTTTGTCTGAATATGGGGGGACCATCCTCCAAGGCTAAATACTACTGACTGACCGATAGTGAACTAGTACCGTGAGGGAAAGGCGAAAAGAACCCCGGAGAGGGGAGTGAAATAGATCCTGAAACCGTATGCGTACAAGCAGTGGGAGCCCACTTTGTTGGGTGACTGCGTACCTTTTGTATAATGGGTCAGCGACTTATTTTCAGTGGCGAGCTTAACCGAATAGGGGAGGCGTAGCGAAAGCGAGTCTTAATAGGGCGTCTAGTCGCTGGGAATAGACCCGAAACCGGGCGATCTATCCATGGGCAGGTTGAAGGTTGGGTAACACTAACTGGAGGACCGAACCGACTACCGTTGAAAAGTTAGCGGATGACCTGTGGATCGGAGTGAAAGGCTAATCAAGCTCGGAGATAGCTGGTTCTCCTCGAAAGCTATTTAGGTAGCGCCTCATGTATCACTGTAGGGGGTAGAGCACTGTTTCGGCTAGGGGGTCATCCCGACTTACCAAACCGATGCAAACTCCGAATACCTACAAGTGCCGAGCATGGGAGACACACGGCGGGTGCTAACGTCCGTCGTGAAAAGGGAAACAACCCAGACCGTCAGCTAAGGTCCCAAAGTTATGGTTAAGTGGGAAACGATGTGGGAAGGCTTAGACAGCTAGGAGGTTGGCTTAGAAGCAGCCACCCTTTAAAGAAAGCGTAATAGCTCACTAGTCGAGTCGGCCTGCGCGGAAGATGTAACGGGGCTCAAACCATACACCGAAGCTACGGGTATCACTTAGGTGATGCGGTAGAGGAGCGTTCTGTAAGCCTGTGAAGGTGAGTTGAGAAGCTTGCTGGAGGTATCAGAAGTGCGAATGCTGACATGAGTAACGACAATGGGTGTGAAAAACACCCACGCCGAAAGACCAAGGTTTCCTGCGCAACGTTAATCGACGCAGGGTTAGTCGGTCCCTAAGGCGAGGCTGAAAAGCGTAGTCGATGGAAAACAGGTTAATATTCCTGTACTTCTGGTTATTGCGATGGAGGGACGGAGAAGGCTAGGCCAGCTTGGCGTTGGTTGTCCAAGTTTAAGGTGGTAGGCTGGAATCTTAGGTAAATCCGGGATTCTAAGGCCGAGAGCTGATGACGAGTTAACTTTTAGTTAACGAAGTGGTTGATGCCATGCTTCCAAGAAAAGCTTCTAAGCTTCAGGTAACCAGGAACCGTACCCCAAACCGACACAGGTGGTTGGGTAGAGAATACCAAGGCGCTTGAGAGAACTCGGGTGAAGGAACTAGGCAAAATGGCACCGTAACTTCGGGAGAAGGTGCGCCGGTGAGGGTGAAGGACTTGCTCCGTAAGCTCATGCCGGTCGAAGATACCAGGCCGCTGCGACTGTTTATTAAAAACACAGCACTCTGCAAACACGAAAGTGGACGTATAGGGTGTGACGCCTGCCCGGTGCCGGAAGGTTAATTGATGGGGTTAGCTAACGCGAAGCTCTTGATCGAAGCCCCGGTAAACGGCGGCCGTAACTATAACGGTCCTAAGGTAGCGAAATTCCTTGTCGGGTAAGTTCCGACCTGCACGAATGGCGTAACGATGGCGGCGCTGTCTCCACCCGAGACTCAGTGAAATTGAAATCGCTGTGAAGATGCAGTGTATCCGCGGCTAGACGGAAAGACCCCGTGAACCTTTACTATAGCTTTGCACTGGACTTTGAATTTGCTTGTGTAGGATAGGTGGGAGGCTTTGAAGCGTGGACGCCAGTTCGCGTGGAGCCAACCTTGAAATACCACCCTGGCAACTTTGAGGTTCTAACTCAGGTCCGTTATCCGGATCGAGGACAGTGTATGGTGGGTAGTTTGACTGGGGCGGTCTCCTCCTAAAGAGTAACGGAGGAGTACGAAGGTGCGCTCAGACCGGTCGGAAATCGGTCGTAGAGTATAAAGGCAAAAGCGCGCTTGACTGCGAGACAGACACGTCGAGCAGGTACGAAAGTAGGTCTTAGTGATCCGGTGGTTCTGTATGGAAGGGCCATCGCTCAACGGATAAAAGGTACTCCGGGGATAACAGGCTGATACCGCCCAAGAGTTCATATCGACGGCGGTGTTTGGCACCTCGATGTCGGCTCATCACATCCTGGGGCTGAAGCCGGTCCCAAGGGTATGGCTGTTCGCCATTTAAAGTGGTACGCGAGCTGGGTTTAGAACGTCGTGAGACAGTTCGGTCCCTATCTGCCGTGGACGTTTGAGATTTGAGAGGGGCTGCTCCTAGTACGAGAGGACCGGAGTGGACGAACCTCTGGTGTTCCGGTTGTCACGCCAGTGGCATTGCCGGGTAGCTATGTTCGGAATAGATAACCGCTGAAAGCATCTAAGCGGGAAACTAGCCTCAAGATGAGATCTCACTGGGACCTTGAGTCCCCTGAAGGGCCGTCGAAGACTACGACGTTGATAGGTTGGGTGTGTAAGCGCTGTGAGGCGTTGAGCTAACCAATACTAATTGCCCGTGAGGCTTGACCATATAACACCCAAGCAATTTGACTACTTCGGACTTGGAAACAAGTAGAGGCATCAGATTGCGGTGTGTGAAGACGATAGAACCGAAAGTTCGATCTCACAAAACACCGAAAGCTATCACATACCCAATTTGCTGAAGCGAGGCCATAAGGTCACGACTCAGTACCCGAATTTCTTGACGACCATAGAGCATTGGAACCACCTGATCCCATCCCGAACTCAGCAGTGAAACGATGCATCGCCGATGGTAGTGTGGGGTTTCCCCATGTGAGAGTAGGTCATCGTCAAGATTAAATTCAAGAACCCCTGTTTGCTAACGCAAACAGGGGTTTTGTTTTGGGCGGTCGGAAAGTGTAAAAGAAGTCATGCTCGCGAGTAATCTCAGTGTTAACGCGCGTATCTGACACGCTCTAGCGCCTAAGCCCTCAGGGAGGAAGCGCTGGGGCCATCGCCAACGACACACCCTACGGTCTCCAGGCCCACATTTTTTCCTCGGGCATAGGGACTGTAAAGAGTCCATACCCTTGCCGAGAGTATGGCACTTCGATCTGGAGGCCTTTCTGGAGCCAAAATCGGTCCTGGCCTGACAAAACAGCATGCCGTTGGGGAAATCGATGCAAAGTGTTTCTGCATTTTTGGTATGGTGCAGCACATTTTCACAAGGATTGATCTTTCATTCGCAGGACGCGGCGTCGACCTTCTTCAACGAGATGCTGTAGAAATGCCTGAACCGATACCGATCAAGGATCACGAAAAAGAAAACCGCCTGGTCAACAAGCGCCTGCTCGCCTGTGCGCTGTTGGTCATCGGCATCACCTGTGCCCTGGTGGGCCGCATGTATTTCCTGCAAGTGGTGCAGTACGACTATCACTCGACCATTTCCGAAAACAACCGGGTCCACGTCCTGCCGATTACGCCCACCCGCGGGCTGATCTATGACCGTAACGGCGTGGTGCTGGCCGACAACCGTCCCAGCTACAACCTGACGATCACCCGCGAACGTACCACCGACCTCAAGGGTGAACTGGACGCCATCGTCAATCTGTTGCACTTGCCCGCCGAAGACCGAGCCGTATTCGACAAGGCGCTGAAACAGGCGCGCCATCCTTTCGTGCCCGTCACGTTGTTCTACGAATTGACCGAAGAACAGATCGCCGTATTGGCTGTTAACGAATTCCGCCTGCCCGGGGTGGACGTTGAACCGCAGTTCGTTCGCCATTACCCGTTGGGCGCGCACTTTGCGCATTCAATCGGCTATGTCGGCCGAATCAACGAAAAAGAATCCAAAGCCCTCGACTCCGTGGAGTACCGCGGTACCCAGTCCATCGGCAAAACCGGTATCGAGCGCTTCTACGAGTCCGAACTGCACGGCCACGTGGGTTATGAAGAGGTCGAGACCAACGCCCAAGGCCGTGTGCTGCGGGTGCTTAAGCACACCGACCCGATCCCCGGTAAAAACATCGTTCTGAGCCTGGACGTCAAACTGCAGGAAGCCGCGGAAGAGGCCTTGGGCGATCGGCGCGGTTCGGTGGTTGCCCTCGACCCGCAAACTGGCGAAGTCCTGGCGATGGTCAGCAAGCCGAGCTTTGACCCGAACCTGTTCGTCACCGGCATCAGCTTCAAGGAATATGCCGCGCTGCATGATTCCATCGACCGGCCGCTGTTCAACCGCGTGCTGCGCGGGCTCTACGCGCCCGGTTCGACGATCAAGCCGGAAGTCGCTATCGCCGGCCTCGACAGTGGCGTGGTCACCGCGCAAACTCGCGTGTTCGACCCCGGTTACTACCAGTTGCCCGATTTTGACCACAAATACCGTAACTGGAACCACAGCGGCGACGGCTGGGTGGACATGGACGCCGCCATCATGCGTTCCAACGACACGTATTTTTACGACCTGGCCCACAAGCTGGGCATCGACCGCCTGCACGACTACCTGGCCGAATTCGGCCTCGGCCAGAAAGTCTCCCTCGACATGTTCGAAGAGTCAGCCGGCCTGATGCCTTCCCAGGCCTGGAAGCGCGCGACACGGCGCCAGCCGTGGTTCCCGGGCGAAACCGTGATCCTCGGCATCGGCCAGGGCTACATGCAAGTCACACCGTTGCAGTTAGCCCAGGCCACCGCTTTGATTGCCAACAAAGGCGTGTGGAACCGACCGCACCTGGCCAAAACCATCAATGGCGTGCCGCCAGTGGATGAGAACCCGATGCCCAACGTGGTCCTCAAGGACCCGCGTGATTGGGAGCAGGTTAACCATGGCATGCAGCTGGTGATGCATGACCCGCGTGGTATCGCGCGGGCCGCAGCAGCAGGCGCGCAATACCGCATCGCCGGCAAGAGTGGTACAGCACAAGTCGTCGCGATCAAGCAGGGTGAGCGTTACAACCGTAACAAGACCCTGGAGCGCCATCGCGACAACGCCTTGTTCGTTGGCTTCGCGCCGGCCGAGCACCCGACAATCGTGATCTCGGTGATGATCGAAAACGGCGAGGCCGGAGGCCGGGTAGCGGGCCCTGTGGTGCGGCAAATCATGGATGCCTGGCTACTCGACCAGGACGGCCACCTGAAGCCGCAATATGCCACGCCGGCCAAAGCCCCGGGCGACCCGCGCGTTTAAATCAGGCCTTCCATTCGTCCCAGTGCTCTACGCCTGCATACGCAAGCCAGGGCACATCATGGGCCGTCCAGATGTGCGCGGTGGGCCGTACGCCCGGATCATTATCCAGCGTCGCCACCCGCACAATCACATGGGGCTGATGCCCTCGCTCCGCCATCAGATGTGAGCCGCAACGCGAGCAGAAATGCCGGAGTTTGCCGGGCGAAGACTCAAACGATGACAGCAGCGCCTCACCCTGCGTCCAGCGAAAATGTTCGCGCATCACCCCAGCCGTGGCCACAAATGCTGCGGCATGCACCTTACGGCAGCTGTCGCAGTGGCAATGGCTGATGGGCATGTCCAGGTTGTCGACTTGGTAGCGCACAGCCTCGCAGAAGCAACTTCCATTCAACGGGTCAGTCATACTCGTATTACCTGATCAGGGATGGGCTCATCATCGCGCAGAACCGACGGTTGCGCATTGGTCGATGTCGCCTACTGTCAATGGAGGAGGTGACTTATGCATGTATTAGATCGCATCGAACGAAAAGTCCTGCTCAACGCTCCACGTAAACAGGTGTGGGAAGCACTCACCGATGCCGAGCAATTCGGCAGTTGGTTCGGCATCGCCCTCGAAGGCAAAACCTTTGCCCCCGGGCAAACCATCGAAGCGCCGATCACCTATAAAGGCTACGAGCATGTGGTGTGGAAGGCCAAGATCGAACGCATCTTGCCACAAACCCTGTTCTCGTTCTGGTGGCACCCTTACGCGGTCGAAGAAGGTGTCGACTACGACAGCGAAACACCAACCCTGGTGGAATTCACCATCGAAGATCGCGCGCCAGGCATTCTGCTGCGGGTGGTTGAGTCCGGTTTTGACGCCGTGCCCGAAGCCCGACGCCAGAAAGCCTTCAAGAAGAATTCCCGTGGCTGGGATGAGCAAATGAGCAACATCGAAACCTATCTGGGCCAGGCCCGTCGCGCCTGACCCAAACGGGCATCTTGATGCTGCCCGTTATCAAAACGCTCAGTCGTTTGACTGGTTGCGCGCCTGTGTCCAGATCCCCGTCAGCCCGACACTGAGTGTGTGGCTGACGGCACCTACCGTTCAGCCGGTCATCAAGCGGGTGTTGTCTTCCAAGTGGTGAATACGCGAGCCCGTCACCGTGCGTTGCCGAGATTGTCTGTCAGCGTCACCGACGAATAACGGCCATCCTCATCGGCATGTTTGTCGCCGCCCGCGAGGTAAGCCGTCCAGTGGTCGCTTAGGTCATATTCAGCGCGCAGCATGCCGACCGTGTCTTCAATATTGGTGTAACCCCATTTCGGTGCGTAGTGGCTAGCCGCCGATGTCGAGGTGTTCGCCAACCCGCCCATCGCTGCTGATGTCCGTGCTGAAACGGCGCAACGGCACATCCAAACGCGCAGACGACTCCGGCGCGAATAATAGTAAGTGTTATTAATGTTCTTCAGCCAATTTGTGAGATTGCGTTCGCCCTGCGCGTTAACGTGCCGCGTTTGCCCGGATGCCGAGTAGAATCACGCCCTGAAAGCGATTCCTGAGGTGCGGTACGGTGGATTTACAGCAGGGTTTTGTCCTGACCCGGCATTGGCGCGACACGGCGGCAGGTACGGAGGTCAGTTTCTGGCTGGCGACCGACCAAGGCCCCCGGTGCGTGCGCTTACCCGCGCAAACCTCGGTGATGTTCATTCCCGAGGCCTATCGCAAGCCGCTGGGTTGGTTGCTCAACGGCGAGCGCGATATCGAGCTGCGCCCGCTGCAGCTGTGCGATTTCCATCACCGCCCGGTATTGGGCCTCTACACCCGCCAGCACCGCCAGTTGATGGACCTGGAAAAACGCCTGCGTGCCGCCGGTGTGGATGTCTACGAAGGCGACGTGCGCCCGCCCGAGCGCTACATGATGGAGCGCTTCATCACCGCCCCGGTGTGGTTCGGCGGCACACCAGACGCCAACGGCAGCCTGATCGACGCGCAGATGAAACCCGCGCCCGACTACCGCCCGCCGCTGAAGCTGGTGTCCCTGGACATCGAGACCACCGCCCAGGGCGATCTGTATTCCATCGCCCTCGAGGGCTGCGGCGAGCGCCAGGTGTACATGCTCGGCCCGGCGAACAAAACCTGCGCGGTGGACTTCAAACTCGACTACTGCGACACCCGCGCGCAACTGCTCGAACGCCTCAACCAATGGCTGGCCACCCATGACCCCGACGCGATCATCGGCTGGAACGTGGTGCAGTTCGACCTGCGCGTGCTCCACGAGCATGCCCAGCGCCTCAACGTGCCGCTGTTGCTGGGCCGTGGCGGTGAAGCCATGGCCTGGCGCGAACACGGCAGCCGCAATCACTACTTCGCGTCTGCAGCGGGGCGCTTGATTATCGACGGCATCGAAGCCCTGCGCTCGGCCACTTGGAGCTTCGAGTCCTTTAGCCTGGAAAACGTCGCGCAAACCCTGCTCGGCGAAGGCAAGGACATCTCCACGCCGTACCAGCGCATGGACGAAATCAACCGCATGTTCGCCGAGGACAAGCCCGCCCTGGCGCGCTACAACCTCAAGGACTGCGAGCTGGTCACGCGGATTTTCGAGAAAACCGAGCTGCTCAAGTTCCTGCTCGAGCGCGCCAGCGTCACCGGGCTGCCGGCCGACCGCAACGGCGGTTCCGTCGCGGCGTTCACCCATTTGTACATGCCGCTGATGCACCGCCAGGGCTTCGTCGCGCCGAACCTGGGCGACAAACCGCCCCAGGCCAGCCCCGGCGGGTTCGTGATGGACTCGCGTCCCGGCCTCTATGAATCGGTGCTGGTGCTCGACTACAAAAGCCTTTACCCGTCGATCATTCGCAGCTTCCTGATCGACCCGGTGGGGCTGATCGAAGGCCTCAAGCACCCCGATGACAGCGAGTCGGTGGAAGGCTTTCGCGGCGCGCGCTTTTCGCGTACCCGGCACTGCCTGCCGTCCATCGTCACCCGCGTTTCCGAAGGGCGCGAAGCCGCCAAGCGTGACCACAACGCGCCATTGTCCCAGGCGCTGAAGATCATCATGAACGCCTTCTACGGCGTGCTCGGTTCCAGCGGTTGCCGGTTCTTCGACACCCGGCTGGCGTCCTCGATCACGATGCGCGGGCATCAGATCATGCGCCAGACCCGCGAGCTGGTGGAGGCCAAGGGGTATGAGGTGATCTACGGCGACACCGACTCCACCTTCGTCTGGCTCGGCAGTGCGCATGCTGCGGATGACGCCAGCCGCATCGGCCGGGAATTGGTGCAGCACGTCAACGACTGGTGGCGCGCGCATTTGCAAGCTGAATACGGCCTGCAAAGCGCCCTGGAACTGCAATACGAAACCCACTTCAGCCGCTTTCTCATGCCGACCATTCGCGGTGCGGAGGAGGGCAGCAAAAAGCGTTACGCCGGCTTGGTCGTGCGCGCTGATGGCAGCGAAGAGATGATCTACAAAGGCCTGGAAACCGTGCGCAGCGACTGGTCGCCCCTGGCCCGGCAATTCCAGCAGGAGCTCTACCAGCGCATCTTCCATCGCCAGCCCCATCAGGACTACGTTCGCGACTACGTGCGCCGCACCTTGAGTGGCGAACTCGACGACTTGCTGATCTACCGCAAACGCCTGCGCCGCCAATTGGACGACTACGAACGCAACGTGCCGCCGCATGTGCGCGCCGCACGCCTGGCCGATGAATACAACGACCGCCTGGGGCGCCCGCGCCAGTACCAGCGCGGTGGCTGGATCAGCTATGTGATCACGGTCAACGGCCCGGAACCGCTGGAAGTGCGGCAGGCGCCGATCGACTACGACCACTACGTCACCCGGCAATTGCAGCCGGTGGCGGATGCGATTCTGCCGTTCGTCAACGACGATTTCGCCACCCTGGTCGGCGGGCAAATGGGCCTGTTCTAAAACGCTTGCCTGGAGGGGATACGAGCCTGCACTCTTGGCCTGATGATGACCACCCTCAGACGGCGCAGCTTCTCATGACTCAGATCACCCTGACCGGCAACACGGTCGAACTCCAGCCACTGCAACGTGAACACGCGGCTGCCTTGGTCGAGGCTGCCGCCGACGGCGAGCTGTGGAACCTCAACGTCACCAATGTGCCCGGCCCCGAGACTGTCGACAAGTACCTCGACATTGCGCTCATCGGCCGTGAGGCCGGCAGCATGATCCCGTTCGCTGTGGTACGTCGCGACAGCGGCCAGGTGGTCGGCAGTACACGCTTCTGGAAGGTGGACAGGGTGAATCGCAAGCTTGAGATCGGCCACACTTTCTTGGCGCAATCCACGCAAAAAACCGCGGTCAACACCGAAGCCAAACTGTTGCTGCTGACCTACGCCTTCGAAGTATTGGAGTGCGTGCGCGTGCAATTCAGCACCGACGAACTCAACGAAAAGTCCCGCGCCGCGATCCTGCGCCTCGGCGCCTTACAAGAAGGCATCGTGCGCCACGAACGCATCATGCCCGACGGGCGCAAGCGCAACTCGGTGCGCTTTAGCATCATCGATTCGGAATGGCCGCAGGTGAAGGCCAACTTGCAGGCCAAACTGCTGCGATAAGGAAGAAACGCCCATGTACACGCTCTACGGCATTGATGAATCCGGCTCTTGCATGATCGAAATCGCCCTACAGCGTTGCGCGGTGCCCTGGCGCCGTATCGACGCCAGTTCCTGGGCGGACGGCGAGGGCAGCGAAGACCTGGCGCGCATCAACCCGCTCAAACAGATTCCCACCCTGGTCACGCCCGATGGCCAGGTGCTGACCGAAAGCGCCGCGATCCTGATCCACCTGGGCCTGGAGTTCCCCGCCTCCCATCTACTCGCCGGCAACCGCGCGCAGATCCTGCGCGGCCTGGTGTACATCGCCGCGAACTGCTACTCGGCCATCGGCATCATCGACTACCCGCAACGCTGGCTGGGCACCGCAGATGAAGCGCTGCAAACGCAATTGACCACCGGTACGCGGCGCTATCTGCATCACGCCTGGGTGGTGTTCGCCCAGCAGTTCGCCGACCAGTTGTTTACCCCGGATACTGTGCCGAATGCACTGGGCATCATGGCCGCAGCGGTGTCGCGCTGGGATGCGGCGCGGGATGTGTTAAACGACCTGGCGCCAGGCTTTGCCCAGACGCTGGCGCAGGTGGATGCCGACCCCCTCGTGGCGCCCGTGTTTGCTCGGCATTGGCCGGAATGGGGCGTCTCCTAATGTTTCTGCAATCAGAAGAAACAATCACCGTTGCACCTGTCCAACCCCTTGCGTAGCGGGCTTCCTGACCTACGCTTCTTAATGAGGTGTAGGAATCATCCTTGAATTTGGCTGTCGCAGACATGAAACTCAAGAACTTGCATGGAATTCAAAGGAGGTGCGCATGCTCATCCGGTCGCTGACCCTGGCTACCTTGATGGCTTTTACGGGGCCGCTGTTGGCCGCGGATGATATCAACCCGCTCAAGCAGGACGTGGGCAAGTCCCGTCCGCTGGTGGTGGTGGAACTTGATTCCGGCAACGACACATTGGCGACCCTCAAAAAACAGCTGGACGAGCCTGCCAACAAGCAGTCCTTTGAAGAGCGCAACATGGTGTTCTACACCGTGAAGTTCGGCAGCATCGGTGCTGAAGGCGAAAAATTCGCCAAGGACGCGAAGGACAACAAAAAGCTCACGCCGCCTGAAACCAACGCGCTGATCCGCGCCCTCAAACTCGGCGCCGGCAGCGGCACCAAAGTGATTCTGGTGGGCAAGGACGGCGAGAAGAAAGTCGAGAAAACCGTGCCACCGGATACCCTCGACCTGAAAGAGTTCTTCAGCGCCATCGACCAGATGCCCATGGCTGAAAAAGAACTCGCCGCCCCAGCCGAACCCGAGCCAGCCGCCGAGCCAGCCAAAGGCGCCAAAGCAGCCAAGCCTGCCAAGGCCGGCAGCAAGGCAGCCCCTGCGCAACTCGATGATTGAACCTACATAACCCTTGTGGGAGCGGGCTTGCCCGCGATGACGGAGTGTCAGTCAAAACACCTTTGAATGATCCACCGCTATCGCGGGCAAGCCCGCTCCCACAGGCGTGTTAGCGTTGCTCTGAAGTTTTAGCGGCCTTGCGCACCGGAAACGGAAAGTAGAAAAACCGCAGGAACGCCACCCGCTTGATCACTTCCCCGATCAGCAACGGCACCACCACCGCCACCACCAGGCCCACGCAGGCCGACACCAACGGGTGCAGGCCCAGGCGCTCCATCAGGTCGACGGTCTTGTGCTGGATCTCCCCATGGAAGATCAACAGGATCAGGGTCGACTGGCCGATGTAGGTCATCGCCCGCGTGATCACGGCCGAGACCATCAGCACCCGCGCCAGTGCCCAGCACGCGTACACGCCGATTACCGCCAGCAGGCTGGTCCACAACCAGTGGTCGTAGCGCCGCTGCGCCAGGTCCATGGTGTCGTGGCTGTAGAGGAACACCGCGGCGAACAGTGCCACTGAAATCACCAGCGTCAGCAGCGAGCCTTCATGGCGGCGCAGCCAATCGCGCAGCAGGTAGCCGTACACGAAGTAGGTACTGCTGATCAGGGTGATCTCGAGGCTGAAGGGCAGGCCGGGCAGCGTCCAGGTGTGCTCACCGACGGTCACGGGAATTTGCCAGAACCACGGCAGCACCCAGATGCCGAGTAACAGTTGCGCGACCATCAGCAGGCAGCCCATCGCCAGTGACAGCTTGAGGCGCTGGATCAGCCGCAGCATCAACCCACTGAACAGAATCGCTACCCAAAAGTGCGGCAGAAACCACAGTGCCTGCCATGGAATGGTGTCCACCGAGGCGTACAGCACGCCGCCAACATCCGGCAGCAGCGGTTGCCCGCGCAATAGGCTGCGTACGATCACATACACCAGCATCGTGAAGAAAAACGGCTTGAGCAGGCCGTCGGCCTTGCGTATCGCCATCTCCACAAACGGTTGCTCGGGCTTGAAGAACACCCCGGACAGGAAAAAGAACAACGGCAATATGAACGACGCGATGACCGGATAGATCAGCTCCGGAGAGTTGGCGACGAACCAACTGTGGCCATACACGATCATCAGGATGCCAATGCCTTTGGCAATATCCATCTGTATCCAACGATGTTTCACCTGACCACCCCCGAACGATTATTCACGCCTTGCGCCACGGCTTCAGCCACAGCCCCATGCCCAGCAACACCACGACGCCTGCCAGGGTGCTGAGCCCCAGTTGCAGCCATACGCCTTGAATCCGAAACAGCACCAGCGCGGCCAACCCCATGACAGCCGCACTGAGTAACCATTGCCGCGCCCAGGGCAGGGCGCCCAGCAGGTTTTGACGCTGCATCAGCAGCAATGCCGTGCAGATCACCCCCGCCAGCGCGGCCAGCGGGATACCCGCCAAGCCAAACGCAAACGGCAGGGCGCCCAGCAACAGCACGTTGACCAGGCTGCCGAGCAACTCGCAACGCAGCGGCTGGCGCGTATCGCCGGCGGCGTAGGCATAGCGCGCGAGTAAGGCGTTCCAGGCGCCGAACACCAGCGGCACGGCGAACCACGCCAGCAGCAGCGGCAGTGGCGAGTCCGCCGATTGTTTGGGCAGCAGCAGCGCCACCAGGCTCGGCGCCGCCGCGACCAGCCCAACCCCGGCCGGCAATGTCAGCACACTGGCGGTTTCCAGGCCGCGCTTGAGCAAGGCCAGGCGCTCATCGCCCTGGCGTCGGCTCATCATGCCCAGCAGCACCTGGTTGAGGCTCATCAACGCAATCAGCGGCAGGTTCATCAGCTTGCGGGCGAGGTTGACCCAAGTCACCGCGCCTTCGCCGAGCAGCGAGGCCACCAGCCGCTCGATCAACGCCAGCCCTTGGCTGGCGCCATTGCTCAGCAACAGTGGCCCGATGCGCTGGCCCAGCTCGCGCAGTGGCGCAACACTCAATTGCCAGCGCCACGGCCGCCAGCCCTGACGCCAGATCGACGGCAGCAGCGCCAAGGGCATCAACAGACTGCCGGCCAGGCAAGCGAGTGCCAACCCATGGGGTTGGGTGGCGGTGCCGGCCACGGCGAGGTACGTCACCGGCGGCAGGTTGAACAGCAGCGAACCCAGCCCCGCCAGCACAAACCGCTCGCTGGCCTGCAACGGAATACTGAACAGCGCATGCAGCATCAAGCCCGGCACACACCACGCGACGATCTGCAGGTTGCCGCTGGCCAGCGCCGTGGCACTCGCCGCGAGCCCCGGGCCCAGCAACTGCACCAGCCACGGCGCCAACAACGTCAGCAACAGGCTGGTGAGCAAGGCAATCAGCATCAATGCCGGGAACAGCACGCCCAGCCAGTCCAAGCGCTCGCCATCTTTGCGTTGCAGGTACAACGGCAGCGCGGCGGCGCTGAGCACGCCACCGGCCAGCGACATACGCAACGCCTCAGGCAAAAACAGCGCGATCAGGAACGCATCGCTGCGCTCGCCCGCGCCCCAGGCCGCCACCAGCAGCCACTCGCGGGCGAACCCCAGGCACAGGCCCAATAAGGTCGCCAGGGTCAGCCAGACGGCGCTGCCAAGCACGGCTAAGGCCTTGCGCCGTCAAGCATCGGCTTGCGAAGAGCCACGGCCTTGGCCTGCGGCAGTCGCGCCGGAAACAGCCGCCGTGCCTCCAGCACATTCAGGCCCACCATCAACCAGAACAGCGACACCATCACCACGGCAAAACTGAAGTAGTGGTCAAACAAGCCGCTGACCAGCGCCGAGAGAATCCCGGCGGTGCTGCCCAGCCACAACGCGTTGTCCTTGGTCAGGCGGATTGGGCCTGGCTCCGGGCGCGCTTCACGCCACCAGCGCACGGTGACGGCGACAAACAGCAGCATGCCGACAATGCCGATCTTGTAGATGTAGTTCAGCCACAAGTTCGAGATCCCTAAAAAGTGCGTACCTGGCACCGGCGGGTCAACCTTGAAGCCGATGCCGAACGGGTACGCCTCCACGGCCTGCGGGAACATGCGGTATTCGTCGAAACGGACTTCGGTACTGGCGTTGTCCGACGAAAAAATCGTCGCCAGGCGATCCTGCAGCGGCGGATAAGCCATCACCAGCGCCACCGTCAGTGCTGCGCCGATCATCAACAAGCGCCCGGTGTAGGGCACGCGACGCGTGGCCATCCAGATCAGCACCAAGGCCAGGCTGACCATCGCGCCACGGCTACTGGCCAATAGCAACGCAGCGGCGCCCAGACAGGCCACGCTTAGGCCCAGTGCGCGTTTCCAACCTTGTTCGGTCATGCCGTAGCAGAACGCCAACGGCAGCAGCAGCGCCATGATCCCGCCGATGGCATTGGGGTGCATCCACGGCGAGCCCATGCGTGATGCCATTGCCTCCAGGCCGAATTTCAACATGTCGAAGTTGCCGTAATTGAACAGCGCCAGAATCGGCGCAATGCCGGCGCCCGAGCGGGTGCGCACAAACACCGCAATCGACAGCACCAGCATCGCGAGGCTGCCCAGCAGCAGGGCAATGACCAGGGATTCGCGCTGCTTTTGGTTCACCAGTAACTTGGCGGTCAGGAACACCCCCGACAGGTTCAGCAACCAGCGCAGCCAGTTGGCCACGCCGCTGCTGTCGGCGTGGATGGTGACTTGGCCGACGATAAACGGGAACACGCTGAACAGCATCAGCCACAACAGCATCTGGTCGGTGGGGCGGCGCGACAGGCTCGGCGTGTCGGGCAGTCGCGACAGAAAGCTGTGCCACAGCACCGCGCCCCAAGTCAGCGCGAGGATGGCTTCGCTCACCGTACTGCGGATGCCCAGGTTGAGCGTCGAATACGGCATAAACGTCGCGACCCCGGCAAACAGCAACAAGCCCCAGAGCGGGAAGCGCAGGATGGTCACGGCAGCGGCCAGGCCGATCAACGCGAGGAACGCCTTGGCCGGTGACAGCAGCAAGGCCAGGGCGCCAAACAGCAGGCCGAACAGGATCGCGACGAGGCTTGCCAGGGAGACTCTCATTTCAATTCCTCGATCAGTTCGGCCAGGCGTCGGCGATAAGCCTGATGGTTGAAACGTTGCGCCCACAGCCGGCATTGCTCAGGCGACTCTTGCGCGGGGCGCGCCACTAGGTCGAGCATCAACTGCATCAGCGCTGGACCGTCAGTGGGCGAGAAGCGCGGCGCTGAAGGCGGAGTGATTTCATCCAGCGAGGTGCCACTGGCGACGGCCACCGGCGTGCCGACGCTCAGGGCTTCAATCACCGGCAAGCCGAACCCTTCGGCATACGACGGCTGCCACAGGCGCGAGGCCTGGCGGTACAGCGCGTGCAGCTCGGCATCCGTCACACCGCTGAGGGCGCGAATGCCCGGCAGGTTGCGCTGCGCCTCGGGCAAATGCTCAAGGCTGCCCACCAGCACCAAGGCCGGCACGTCGGGTGACAGGCGCCGCGCTTGCTGCCAGGCGTCGACCAGAAATGGCACGTTCTTGCGCAGTTCGCGGGTGCCCACCAGCAGCCAGAACTGCTCGGGCAGCTTGCGCGGCGTGAGGTCGGCCGCCAGTTCGACAAAACTGTCCACTTGATTGGGCAGCACCCGAATCTTGCCTGCTGCCTTGGGAAACAGCCGCGCGGTTTCTTCAAAGCTGTACTGCGAAGGCGTCCATACGCGGTCGGCGCTGTGCACCGCGTAGGCAATCGACAGCCGATCGCAGGTCTTGTAGATCAGCGCCTTCAAGCGGTTGGCGTGGTAGTTGTTCAAGGTGATCTGGAACAGGTCATGCAACAGCACCACGGTGCGCAAACCCTTGGGTTTGGGAGGCAGCGGCAGGCCCATATTGAAGGTGCTGATGTACAGGTCGATCTGTTGTTCACGCAATGCACGCGGCAAAAAACCGGCCTCGAAACGCAGGCGATTCTGCGGCTGATGCATTGCGGTTTTCGCACAACCCCAGGCCGGGCAGTGCGCCTGCAAGCGGGTTTCATCGCCCAGAGGCGCCACGGTAAACCGCTCAAGTTCAACCTGCGGCAAGGTACGCAAGGCAGCTTCCAGCGCGTACACTTGGCGGCTGATCCCTGAGTGCGGCGAGGTGCCGACGGTGCGGTAATCCAGGCCTATGCGCATGCGGGCTCCTTTTGATTGAGCGGCGCAAGGCGCGCGTACACCTGCTCAAGCTGGCTGGCGGCGACGCTCCAGTCATGAGCTCGGCGAACATAGGCGCGGCCCGCTTCGCCCATGGGCGCGGCGGCCTCGGGAAATTGCAGCAGGCGCACCACGGCATCCGCCAGGCTGTCGGCGGTTTGCCCGCCCAGATAGTCCAGGCCTTCGATCAGGTCCAAGCCCGACACGCCTTGCTCGGTACTCGCTAAGGGTAGCCCGGCGGCCAGCGCTTCGAGCACTTTCAATTTGGAGCCGCCGCCATGGCGCAGCGGCGCCAGAAACACCGAACAGCTCGATTGCAGGTTCAACAGGTTCGGCACAAACCCTTGCCATTCGATGCGCGGGTCTTTCCATCGCTCACGCCAACTGCCGGGCATGCCGAAGCCGCACACGCTCATGCGCGCGTCGGGGCAGCGCTCCCAGACTTTGGGCAGGATTTCATCCAGGGCCCACTCGATGGCGTCCACGTTGGGCGCGTATTCATAGTTGCCGAGGAACAACACGCGGCGCGTCGACGGGTCGGGGTGGGCGGCGGCGAAGTGATCGCAGTCCACGCCATTGACCACCACCGGCACCGGTTTACCGGCGATCGTTGCCAGCACCTGCGCATCGCCGTCGGTGACCGCCACCACCTGCGTGGCTTGGCGCATCACCCGGCGTTCCCAGTGCACATAGCGCCATTGATCGTAGCGAATGAACGGCAGTGCCCAGCGTGGCAGGCGGTCATAAGTGGCCGCGCCCAGCGCCGATTCAACGTTGTGTTCGGTCAGCACGAAAGGCTGGGATGTGCGCGCCAGGGCGTCTTCGTACGGCTGGAACGTGTAGCTGTGCTCGATCTGCACCACGTCCCAATGCTCCTTCAGCAATTGGTTGAAGGTGTCCTGCAACACCCCCGACAGGCCATTCACGCTGGCCAGCAACGGGTAGGGCGCAAACAGCCCGGCCACCAGGGTTTTCAAGCTGCGCAGCGGGCGGCGCGGCAGGATGATCAGTTGTTCCAGGAACGCTTCCAGCACCTGGCGATCGGTCAGCGACACCGGGTGCTTGTCATGCAGCAGCAAGGTAATCCGATGCCCACGCGCGGCGAGGCTGCGCAGCAGGTGAAACTGGCGCGTCTTGCCGCCGCTGGTGGCCGGCCAGGGCGAGTAAGGCAGGATCCATAAAATACGCATGGCGGGCTTCAATCCCATAACAAAATTTGCAGGTTCGACTTGACCGCGAGGGTCAGCCCGTTGGTGCCGCTCACCGGGGTTTGCGTGCCGCGCAGCGGGTCGTACAGCGTGGCGCTGGCGAGGTTGGGCAAGTGCGCGTTACCGCCTTGGGCCGACCAGAAGAACCACAGTTTGTGGCCGTCGGCGCGGGTCCAACCGATGCTGAACAGGCCGTCGGGCAATTGGTCGGCGGTCGGCGGGTCGCCGGGCGTGAGCTGCGGGCCGCTGACGTCGAGGAAGTTCTTCAAGGCGGTATAGACCGGCTTGGGGTTGGCGTCGATGTCGAGCAAGCCATAGAACTGGTCGCGCACGCTGGCGCGCTGGTCGAGGTCGCTCAAGGTGAACAGGAAGATCCGGTCGTAATCCATTGCGCTCATCAACGCCACGCGGCGCACCACATAATCGGCCTGGCCCTGCAGGGTGATGAGGTCCTGGGCGTCTTTCGGCCCGGGGTAGGTCGACCAGCCCCACTCGGTGCTCCACAGCGTTTGCACGCCGGCGTTGCGCAGGGACTGGTTAAGCGCAGTGGTCTTGGCGATAAAGTCCAGGTTGGCCGGGTCGTTGCCTTCGGGCAGCTGCGTGTAAGGGTGGTAGGAAATTACCGTGTTAAGGCTGGCCACGCCGAGTGCGCCGAGGGCATCGAACAGGGTCTGGCCGTTGGGCATTTCGCTGAAGAATGCCATGCCGGCCGCCACCACCGGTTTGCTCGGGTTAACCGCGCGTAACGCGGCGGCCGTGGCGGTCAGCAAGTTGGCGTAGCCGGCCGGGTCGGCCACCGGGCGCCAGAAACCGAGCAAATTCGGTTCGTTCCACACCTGCCAGGCATTCACGCTGGGGTAGCGCTGCGACAACAGCGCCATGCGGTTGGCAAACACGTTCGGGTCCTTGGGCGGGTATTGGTCCTGATAGGGCGCACCGACCGGCGCGGTGGTGGCGAAGGGCGCCGAGCCCACCAGGTAGAACACCGACTTGAGCTGGTTGGTTTGCAGGTTGCCGACCAATTGATCAAGGGTCGCCACCTGATACTGGTTTTCCACCGGCTCAAGTTGATCCCAATGCAGGTCCAGGCGCACCCATTCCAGGCCCAAGGCCTTGAGGCGGTCGATCTGCATCTGGTAGCGCTCGGGGCTGAACCACAGGAATTGCGCGTTAACCCCCAAAAAATCCTTCCACACCACCACCTTGTTGCCCTTGAGCACATGGCTCTCGGCGTCGGCCTGGCGGCCCCACATAAAGGCGGTCAGGCCAAGTGCGGCAACCACCGCAAGGATGGCGAGGAACGTGCGTTTACGCGCCATCAGGGGCTCCTGCAATTGCCTGCTCAAAGAGTTGCTTGAATTGCTGTGCGGTCAACGGCCACAGGCGTTCGCGGCCAATTTCCCCGGCACGTTCGGCCCAGTCGCGGGCCAATGTCGGCGTGCGCGCCAGGCGCAGCAGTTGTTCGCTCAGCGCCGCCACGTCGCCTTGGGGATAGATCGCGCCATTGCCGCTGGCGACTTCTTCGGCAAACGCCCGCGCATCCGAGGTAATCGCCCCGCGCCCGCACGCCGCAGCCCAGGACAGCGCGCCACTGGTGCCGCGCTGGCGCCCCAGCAGGCTGAGCTTTTTCGATTCGCGGTACGGCAGCACCATCACATGGTGCGCCTGGATCGTCTGTGCAATCTCGCTGGCCGGCAGGTTCAGCCGCCAGTCGATTGAGCCCGCCAGGCCAAGTTCAGCGATCTGGCGGTTCAACTGTTCGAGGTAATTGCCGCCTGCGCCGAACGCCATTTCGGCGGCAGTGCCACCGGCCAGGGTCAGGCGCACACGGTCACGCAATTGGGGGGCTTGCTTGAAGGTATCGGCCAGGGCCTGCAGCAGGTCCTCAATGCCCTTGCCACGGTAGACAAAACCGAAATACAGCAGGTGCAAGGTGTCCAGCGAGGTTAATGGCGCGGGAGCAATCGCCAGGTTGGCGTGGTTGATCACCGCCACTTTGCCCGCCGGCAGTTGCATGCGCAAGCCTAGGCAATCGGCACCCAGGCGGGTGAGGGTGATCAGCCGCGTCAGGCCTTGGGCGACGTGGCGTTCTTCACGCAAGGTCAGCGGGTCGGCGAGCACCACCGCCGCTTGCGGCAGCGGGTTGGGCAAACGTTCCAGCAGGTTTAACGGGAAGGGCAGGTGCTCGCGGCGCCACACCATGCGTTCCGGGTCGTGCACCGTGGCGGTCAGCGGCAGTCGGGGGTAAGCCTTGCGCAGTTCGCGCAGGGCCAGGAACTCGCCCAATCGCCCGCCGCCCAGCTCGGCGTGGACCAGGTCCACGCTGTGCCAGTCGAACGCGGCGATGGCGTGCTTGATCGCTTGCGTCGTGCCTTGCACGCCACTCAACGGTGTCGCCACCGTCACGCCCAGCTGTTCCAAGGCCGTCTTGAAATGGTTCGCGTAGTCGGCGATCCCATTTTTCTCCGGCGGCAAAGGCGCGAGCAGGGCGATGTGCATCAGAACGCCCCCCGGTATTTGGCGATGGTTTTAAGCACCTTGGCCGGCACTTCGAATCTGCGCCGGTTGATGATGATGCCGTCCACCTTGCCGAACGCGGTGTTGAGGATCGACAGCGCGTGTTCCACCACCGGCACCGTGCTTTTCTGCGCTTCCACCACCAAGGCGATCAGGTCGGCGCGGCGCAGGTTGATGAAGGCATCGCGGTTGTCCAGCAGCGCCGAGGCATCCAGTAGCACCACTTCGCCGCGGGCTGGCGGCTCGACGCCGCCGACCCGCACGGTGATGCCGTTTTCCTGCAGCAATTGACGCAGCTGTTCCACCACAAAGGTCACGCCTTCGCCGTGGCGCGCCGAGGTCAGCCCGAGGGTCAGGCCTTGTTCGGCCACGCGGTCCAATTGCAGCAAACTATACAGCCGGTAAATGCTCGCATTGAACGCGTTGGTACTCTGCGCGGTGCTGGTGTCCAGCTCCGGCAGTGTCGTCCACAGGGGCAAGCCGAACTTGCGCTCTACCAGCCCGCCGTCGTGAATGCGCTGGTCGAGCAGGTAGCACAGGTAGATCACCAGCAGGCCGACGACGATCGCGAACGGGATCGCCAACACCAGCATCACCAGGGTTTTGGGGAAGATGCGGCCTGGGTTCAAGGTGGCTTCTTCGATCACCGCGATGTTGCTGATTTGGCTGTTGTCCAGCTCACGGTCGATGCGCGATTTTTCCAGGTTGTCCACGTACAGCGCGTAGTTGCGCTCGGTGGCGCTCAGCTCACGGGCAAGGCGCGCCAGTTCCGGCTCTATTTCCAGGGCTTGCTTGCGCTGCGCTTCGAGGTTCACCAATTGCTTCTGCTGCTGCACCAACTGGGTACGCAAGGCCAGGTTGTTACTCGACTCATCCAGCAGCACGCGCTGCAAGTGGATTTCCAGGGTGTTCGGCGCACGGTTTTCCGAGCTTTGCACCGTGTTGCTTTCACCTGCAACCTGGGCCTGCATCGCCCGGATCGAGGCATCCAGGGCTTTGACCGGCGGCGCGTTGTCGGTGTAGGTGCGCATCATGTCGGCTTTTTCCAGCAGCTTCTGGTTGAGCAGGCGACGCAAATCTTGCTGCTGCGGGTTCAGCGCAATCTGGCGGACCGTGGTCACCTCCTTGGGCTGGGTCTTGAGCTGAGTGCGGGTGCTGTCCAGAGCGCTGTCGGAAGAGGCGATCAGGCGCGTGGTGTTGAACGTTTCGCCGCGCAGCACGTTGATGCGTTCGGACAAATCTTCCAGGCGATCGGTGATGCTCGCCGCGCCGATCTCATTTAAATGCTTGAGGATTTGCTCCTTATAGCGCTTGATCTCGGTGGCGCTGTTGGACACCTGGCCTTCATAGAAGGCGTAGAGGCTCTTGCGCCCCAAGGCCTGGGTGCGTTCGTTGATGTAGGTCTCGACCCAACTTTTGACCACCGCCTGGGCGATCTCCGGGTCGCCCCACTTGAAGCTGATATCCATCACCGTGGAGCCGGCGGCGTGGCTCACTTCGAAGTTCTTCTCCAGGCTCGCGGCCAGGCGTTCCACTGGGGTGGTTTTTTCAACGATGCCCACCGTTTCTAACACCACGCGCAGGCCGTCGAACACGGCGCCGACGCCACTTTTGACGTAGTACTTGGTGCGCTTCCAGAAGCCTTCCGGTGGCGGCATTTTGTCGATCGCTTCCAGGTATTGCTCGGCCACCGCACGCACGATGGGGCGCCCGGTCAGCAGGCGCTCCTCGTCGACAATCGGGTCACGCTGGGTGCTGGGCATGACCAGCGCCTGGCGGTTGCTGATCTCGATCGGCAAGGTCGAATCGCGCCCCGGCTTGACCAGCAGGCGCGCGGTGGATTCGTACTTGGCCGGCAGCAAAAAGGCCCCCAGCAAAATGATCACCAGCGCCGCGATGGCCGCCAGTTTGAACTCATGCCGGAAGATGAAGAACAGACGCAGAAGATCACGAAAAGAACGGATCTCGATCATGGGATGTCGCTCCTTTAGTTATTGCCGCCGCTGGTTCGGGTGTAGTTGTAGCCAACCCCAATGGACTTGGTGAACGGGATCAGTTGGTTCAAGTAGGTATCCACTCCTTGGATGCGCTCGCCCACATTGGATTTGGGCACGAACACCACGTCACCGCGTTGCAGGTGCACCGGTTTACGCCCGTTGGGGCCGGGCTTGAGGTATTGGCTGAAGTCCAGGAAGTAGGCGTGGTAGGCGCCTTGGGCATCTTCGCGCAACAACGCAACCATGCTGGCATTGCCCGATGGGTTCACCCCGCCGGCGCCGACAATCGCTTGCTCCAGGGTGTTGGCCGTGCCCAGTTGTACCGCCGTCGGGTTATTCACCGCGCCGCCGACGATCACCGAGTTGCCCGGTGCCTGGTTGATGTTCACCGTGACGCGTGGCTCGCGGTAAACCGGCGCGAGCTTTTTGCTTAGCTCGGTGGCCAGTTCCGATGGCTGGCGCCCGGCGACTTGGATCGGGCCCAGGAACGGGTAGTTGATCTTGCCGTCGGTCTGCACCGTGTACAGCGTCAGCTCGTAGATGGTGCTGACGTTGAACGCCGACAGCGTCGGCATCTCGCCGGCATCGCGCACGATGCGCAACTGGTCGCCGATGCGGATGCGTTCCACCGCCGGCGGCAACTGCGCCAACTGGTCGAGGGCGCGTTTGCCGTCCTCCACGGTCTGGTCATCCGGCGGGACGATGCGTGCCGGCGTATTGCAGGCGGCCAAGGCCAACATGGCCAAGAGGAGCACGGTTTTTTTCATCAAGGGGGACTTCCTGTAGGTCATGCTGCTCACCTCCAATAACCGGGGAACATGCTGATGCGCCGCTTGAGGGCGAGTGGGAGCCGGCGTTCCAGATGGCCCAGCCGATAGCCGAGCAACTTGAACGCGCTGCGCACCAGTACTTCGGGTACGCGGTGCAATGCACCGGCTGCGCGCAATGCCGCGAGCTCAGCCTGTACATAGCGTTTACCTTCACCGCCGGCATCGCCAAAGGCCTGGCGAATCCACGGCTCGCGGCCGTAAAACACGCCAATGTCGAAGTAGCGGTGAAACTCATCCATGAGTCGGTAATCGTGGGAGTGGTACACCCGCGCTGACGCGGCGTAGCGCACCTTGTAGCCGTCAAGCAGCAGGCGCGCAGCGACGTAGGCGTCTTCGCTGCCGATCACATCGGCGGGAAAACCGCCGACGGCCTGCAAGGCGCTGCGTCGGTACACGCAAAACGAGTCGGAGCTGAAGCAGGTCTTGATCCCCAACTGCGGCGCATCGGCCAGGCTCTTGCTGCGGCTGTGTTGCGGGTAGTTGAAGTGCCGTGATTGCGCACCCAGCACGCCGGCGCCGGGGTGCGGCAGTTGGCGGCCGTAGGCCACGCCGTTGAGCGGGTCTTGCTGCAATTCTTCGAGCAGGTTGGCGAAGGTCTCGGGGCTTTCGGGGATCGCGTCCTGGGTCATCACGATCAGCGCGTCACCGCTCACCTGTTCACTGGCCCAACGTCGTGTGCCGCCGTGGTTGAAATCGCGGGCGTTGATCACCTCGACCCGCGCGCCGAACTCTCGAAAGCGCGCCACGGTGTCATCGCTGGAGGCGCTGTCGACCACCAGCATTTCGTCCGGTAGCAGCGTCTGCATTTTCAGCGCGGGCAGCAATCGCGCCAGGTGGCTGGACGCGTTGCGGGTCGGGATGATCAGCGAGGTACGCATATCACTTTTTCACGTCGGCAGCGGGCGCACGCCCGTAAATGTCGTCAAAACGCACAATGTCGTCTTCGCCCAGGTACTCGCCGCTCTGCACCTCGATCATCACCAGGTCGATGATGCCGGGGTTGGTCAGGCGGTGTTTGTGCCCGGCCGGAATGTAGGTGGACTCGTTGGCGTTGATCAGGAATTCGCGCTCGCCATTGGTGATCTGTGCCGCGCCGCTGACCACCACCCAGTGCTCGCTGCGGTGGTGATGCATCTGCAATGACAGCGACGCCTGCGGCTTGACCACGATGCGCTTGATCTTGAAGCGGCTGCTTTCCTCCAGCACCGTGTAGGTGCCCCACGGCCGGGTTACGGTGCGGTGCAGGCTGTACGCCGGATGGTCCTGGCGCTTGAGTTCGGCAACGATGTAGCGCACATCCTGGCTGCGATTGGCGTCGGCGATCAGCAGCGCGTCAGGGGTATCGACAATGATCAGGTCGCGCACGCCGACAGCACCGAGGACACGCTTGGGCGAGTCGACGTAGCAGTTGTGCACGTCATGCAAAATCGCTTCGCCATTGACCTGGTTGCCATTGGCATCGCTGGGGGTGAGCTGGCGCAGCGCTTCCCAGGAACCGATGTCGCTCCAGCCGATGTCGCAGGGCACCACGGCAACTTGCTTGGACTTCTCCATCAGCGCCACGTCGATGGAAATATCCGGCGCAGCGCCAAAGCCTTCGGCGCTCAGTTCACGCTGGCGCGAGGTTTTATTCTGCAGGTTCTGGCTGTGTTCCAGCGCGGCTCTCGCGGCCGCGAGTACGTCGGGAGCATGAACGGCGAGTTCGTCCACCAAGGTGCTGGCCTTGAAGCAGAACATGCCGGCGTTCCACAGGTGTTTGCCACCGTCGAGGTAGCCTTGCGCGGTGGCCAGGTCGGGTTTCTCGACGAAGCGTTTGACGCGGTTGCCGGTGCCCAGCACGTCGCCTTTTTCGATATAGCCGAAGCCGGTTTCCGGGTGGTCGGGCTGGATGCCGAATGTCACCAGGTAGCCCGCTTCGGCCAGCTCACGGGCCTGGGTCACAGCGGCGGCGAACGCGGTTTCATCGCTGATCAAGTGGTCGGCAGGCATTACCAGCAGATGCGCCTGATCGCCGAAATGCTCCTGCACATGCAGCGCCGCCACCGCGATGGCCGCCGCGGTGTTGCGCCCGAACGGCTCCAGCAACAGGTCCAACGGCAGGTGCGCCTTGTTGACCACGCGGTAGTCATCCAGGGTGCGAAACAGCAGGTCGCGGTTGGTCACCGTGAGCACACTTTCCACACCTGGCAGGCGCGCGGCGCGCTGGAAGGTCTTTTGCAACAGGCTCATGCCGTCACGCATGCGCATGAAGGGCTTGGGCATGTTCTGCCGCGACACTGGCCACAACCGTGTGCCCGAACCACCGGAAATAATGCAGGGAATCAAGCCGTTGAGGGCATTCATCAATAGACCTCCTTGGTGGAGAGGACGGCGGGGACCGTCATAAAGACGATGTACAAGTCAAACCACACCGACCATTTGGAGATGTACTCCAGGTCGTACTCGACGCGCTTCTGGATCTTGATCAGGGTGTCGGTCTCGCCTCGGTAGCCGTTGATCTGTGCCCAGCCGGTGATGCCCGGCTTGACCCGATGTCGCGAACTGTATTCGCTCACCGCGACTTCGAACGGGATACCGGCGGCCTTGGTCGCCGTGGCGTGGGGGCGTGGGCCGACCATCGACATATTGCCCAGCAGCACGTTGAACAGCTGCGGCAGTTCGTCGATGCTGGTTTTACGAATAATCCGGCCCACGCGGGTGATGCGCGGGTCTTTGCGGGTGGTTTGTTGCTCGGCGGTGAAGTCGCTCTGGTCGGTGAACATCGAGCGGAACTTGAACACGCGAATCTCGTTGTCGTTGTAGCCGAAGCGGTTCTGGCGAAACAGCACCGGGCCTTTAGAGTCGAGCTTGATCGCGATTGCCGTCGCCAGCATCACCGGTGACAGCGCCACCAGTGCGAAGCTGGCCAGCAGCACGTCTTCACAGCGCTTGATTACCGGCGACCATCCGCGCAGCGGCAACTGCGAGGTGTTGAACATCAGAATGCCGCCCACGTCGGTGATGCGGCTGTGGCCGTAGCGTAGGGCGGCCATGTCCGGGACCAGCATCACGTTTACCGACATCTGGCGCAGGCGATTGACCAGCCCGTGGATACGTTGCTCGGCAGCCCACGGCAGGCAGATCATCACTTGGTTGACCTGCTCGGCGCGGATCAGTTTTTCCAGGTCGCGGGTGTTGCCCAGCAGCGGCAGGTTGCTCAGTTCCTTGGGAATGCGCTCGGTGCGGTCGTCGATAAAACCAATCAGGCCGGAGCGGATATCGCCATTGCGTTGCAGGTGGTCGGCGACGTGCACGGCGGTGTCGGTGAAGCCCAGGATTACCGTACGTTGCAGGTATTTGCCCTTGCGCATCAGGTTGCGGTACAGGCGTAGCATCAACAGGCGCTCAAGGCAGAACAGCCCTAGGCTGGCGAAGTACCACGCGACCAGATTGCGCGGGGTCAATTGCGGGAAAAACAGCAGGATCTGGTACATGAACAGCAAGATGCAGAACGCCGCCGACCAGGCGACTATCTTGGCCCGCAGGCGCAGGCGATTACTGAACAGATCCTCGGAATAGATGCTCAGGGCCTGGAACAGAATAATGGTCAGAATCGCGAAAAACAGCAGCAAACCGAGGAAGTGAGAACGCAGTTCGGGGGCCATCGGGTCGAGGAAAAGCACCAGCACCAGTGGCGGCAAAATAGCCGTCAGGCCGTGGATCAATTTGACGAAAACAACAAAAAACTCAACAAATCCGGCGCGGGTCAGAAACAGGCTGTCGACTGACGACTTCTCTCGCATAAAACATCCCTCATTGCACTCCAGACTTCTGTTCGGCTTGCTTGAATACGCACAAGACGAACGACGGCTACTCTGGCTAAAACGCAACTGACCCTTCATCTGAAGCTATCCAAATGAATGTTTTACGTGGGCAGTGACTTAAGGAATGTTCCTTAGGATTGCTTTGTCGGTGGGTTGACGATGCTCTGGAGGTGGCGTGCTAGACACGTTAACTGGTATTTTTTGTGGCATTTTATTGACGTTCCTTGTTCGAGCACTCGGTGTTGGGGGTGTGTTTTTGAGTGTAGGAACAAATATGAGAATTTTCCTGCTAGATGGGTAAAGCTTTTTTGAGCGGCGGTAGGAAAAGGGGACAAAGAGGGCACGCTAAGTCCCAGAAAGTACGGCCTTTGAGACGGGTGGAAGTTGTTTTTAAACTCAGATAAAAATGTATCCAGCACAATTTTTTGTGGGTTTTTTGACGGCCATTTAATCTGTCCGTTCTTATTGGGGTGGGTGGTTTGAGCATGATTGATTTCTCAACTTTGCTTGTGTTCTCGGGCGCTGTCTTGCTGTTGCTGTTATCGCCGGGGCCGAACATGGCGTTTGTTATCAGCCATGGTGTGAGTTACGGCTGGCGTGGGGGTGTGGCCTCGGGCCTGGGTATCTGCGTGGCGGACGTGCTGCTGACCGCGTTGACCGCCACCGGCGTAACGGCGCTGGTCGCCAGTTGGCCGCCGTCGTTTGATGTGATTCGTTATGCCGGTGTGATTTACCTGCTGTGGCTGGTGTTCAAGACCTTGCAGAAAAGCCCCGGGCTGGACACTGCCCAGGTAAAGCGCGTGCGTCTGAGCCGTGTGTTTGTGCAAGCGATGCTCAACAGTTTGCTCAATCCCAAGGCGTTGCTGTTTTTCATGGTGTTTTTGCCGCAATTCGTCAGGCCGCAGGCCGGCTCTATCACGCTGCAACTGCTGATGCTGGGTGGCGTACTGACCCTGATTGCCGGTGTTTTTCACGTGCTGCTAGGGGTTTTTGGCGGTGCGCTCAGCCGGTTTTTTGCCGGGCGCGCTGGCAGTGCCAGGCTACAGAAATGGGGCCTGGCGAGTGTGCTGATGCTGTTGGCCGCCAGGCTGATGCTGATGTCTCGGCCAGCCTGAGGCCGGCGAGCGGGCTCGCCACACGAAGCCCGCCAGCCACATTCATTGCATCACCCCAACCGCGCCGCCGCCCGTGCCGCGATCTCGCCGCGCACCCGACGCGATTCCGCCGTGCGTTTCCTGGCTTCCTCCAGCACAGGCTCGGGCGCGGTGTGCGGGCTGCCCGCATCGAACGGCGGCGCCGGCGCGTATTCAATCTGCAACTGCACCAGTTGCGCGGCGGCCTCGCTGTACAGCTCTGCCGCCAGGGTCAGGGCAAAGTCGATGCCGGCGGTGATGCCGCCACCGGTGAACAAGTTGCCGTCACGCACCACGCGCGCCTGCACCGGGATCGCGCCGAGCGGGGCGAGCAGGTCGTGGTAGGCCCAGTGAGTGGTGGCCTTGCGACCGCCCAGCAAACCCGCAGCCCCCAGTACCAGCGAACCGGTGCACACCGACGTCACGTAGCGTGCGGTTTGGGCCTGGGCCTTGAGAAAGTCCAGGGTTTGCGGGTCCTCCATCAACGCGCCTACGCCTGCACCTCCGGGCACGCAAATCACATCCAGGCGCGGGCAGTCGGCATAAGTCATGGTCGGGGTAAACACCATGCCGGTGCTGGACGTGACCGGCGCCAGGTCTTTCCACACCAGGTGCAGCTTCACATCCGGCAGCGAACCCAGCACGTCATAGGGGCCGGTGAGGTCCAGTTGCTGAATGCCGGGGAACAACAGAAAGCCGATCTGCAGGGTCATGAGTGAAGCTCCGATAAAGGGGTGGACGGCTTCACTCTAGCGGCCTAGGCTTTGGCGTATGCGCCATTGAGCCCACAGATTACGCCAATCATGACCCGGACTATTCACGTACTCGCTTTCAATAATGTCCAGGTGCTTGACGTCACCGGCCCGTTGCAGGTGTTCGCCACCACCAATGACTTGGCGCGCCAGCGCGGCCTGCCGTTGCCTTACGCGGTGTCGGTGATTGCCGCGCAGGCAGAACCCGTGATGACCTCCGCCGGCCTGGCACTGGTGGCTGAGGCGCTGCCCGCAGCCGACACGCCTTGCGACACCTTGGTGATCGCGGGCGGCTGGGGTGTGTACGGCGCTGCCGAAGACGTGGAGTTGGTCGATTGGGTGAAGCAAAAAGCCCAGCACACCCGGCGGATGACCTCGGTGTGTACCGGCGCTTTTCTGCTCGCCGCCAGTGGCTTGCTCGACGGCTGTCGCGTAGCCACTCACTGGACCCGCTGCGAAGAACTGGCGCGCAGGTTCCCGTCGCTGACCGTGGAATCCAACCCTATTTTCATCCAGCAAGGCTCGGTGTGGACCTCCGCCGGCGTGACGGCCGGCATCGACCTGTGCCTGGCCCTGGTGGAAGAAGACCTGGGCCGCGCCGTGGCCCTGGAGGCGGCGCGGCACTTGGTGGTATTCCTTAAACGGCCAGGCGGTCAATCGCAATTCAGCGTGGCCTTGTCCCTGCAAAAGGGCGACAGCCGCTTCGCTGATTTGCACGCCTGGATGGCTGACAACCTCACCCTCGACCTGAACATTCCTACGCTGGCCGCCCAGGCCGGTATGAGCGAACGCAGTTTCGTGCGCCACTACCGTGCCGAAACCGGCCAGACCCCGGCGCGGGCGGTGGAGTTGATCCGCGTGGAAACCGCGCGCCGGCAGTTGGCTGACAGCACAGCGTCGATCAAACGCATCGCCGTGCAGTGCGGGTTCGGCTGTGAAGAGACCCTGCGGCGCAGTTTCCTGCGCGCCCTGGACGTCACGCCCCAGGCCTACCGTGAGCGCTTCTACGACCCGGCTTGAACGAAAACGTGCACATTTGTATCAAGGTGCTATGTCGGCGTGATGACCTTGCGCCGTGGGTGGTCCCCTAAGCGCCGCTAACATTCACGCGCGGTCCAGCAACTCGCAGATCGCCGCGAGGGTCGCCTGCGGCGCTTCCTGAGGAATGTTGTGACCCACCCCCGGCAAAACGTCGCGCCGATAAAAGCCAATGAAGTGTTCCACATCGTCATCCTCCACCGGGGCCGGGCCCACGCCATCATCGGCGCCGCAGAGTGAAATCGTCGGCACCGAAATCGGCGGTTGCGCTACCAGCGCCTGCTCGATGGCCTCCACTGCCGGGTCGCCCGGCGCGTACATGAAGCGGTGGCGATAAGAGTGGATCACCACCTCGACAAAATCCGGGTTATCAAACGACGGCGCCGTGCGGCCATACAGCCCCGGCCCCTCGGCCCAGGTCGGCGACCACAGCTGCCACAGCAACTCACACAACTCACGGCGATTGGCAGTCAAACCGTCTACACCGCGCTGGGTATGAAAGTAGAACTGATACCACAAGCGATGCTCTGTCTCGGGCGCGTGAGGCTCGAGCGACTTGGCAATGTCCTGGATGTTATAGCCGTCCCCGGTTACCAACCCACGCACTCGCTGCGGCCACAACGCGGCGACGATACACGCGGCGCGGCCCCCCCAGTCGTAACCGGCGAGCGTGGCCTGCGGGATGCCCAGGGCATCCATGAAATCCAACAGATCCTTGGCCAACACCGCCTGTTGACCGGAGCGCATCACCTGCTCGTTGATAAACCGCGTAGGGCCATAACCCCGCAGGTACGGCACCAACACCCGGCAGCCACGCTCAGCCAGGTGCGGTGCGATGTCATCGTAGGCACGCGGGTCGTAAGGGAAGCCGTGCAGCAGGATCACCGGTTCACCGTCTTCTGGGCCGTGGGCTTCGTAGGCTACTTCGAGCAGGGGCGTACGCACAGACAGCAGTGGGGCGGAAATGGTCATGATGGGCTCCTCGAAGCCGGCCAAAAGTGCTTGAACTCTAGTCAAATGCTGTGACGGGGTCACGGGCATTCGCAGGCAATGTGCTTACTTGTCTAGCCACTCCTGTACCAACAACCCTAACACCACAAGGTCATGCCGCTGGCCATTCCAAAACCCAGCCTCTCGCAATGTCCCTTCGGCTTTGAAGCCCAAACGTTGCAACAGCGCCAGTGACGCCGTGTTGTGCGGATGCACCCAGGCTTCAATCCGATGTAATTGCATGTGCGTAAAGCCCCAGTCGAGCATCGACCGCAAGGCTTCGCTCATCAGACCTTGGCTGCGGGCTGCGGGTGCCAGTTCGCAGGAGAGGGCGCAGCTGTTCCAGCTGCGATTCCATTTGAACAGGCCGCAGCTGCCGATCAGTTCGCCAGCTCGTTCAATCCCCCAGCGTGTGCCGGGGTTGGGCTGGGTGCGCCATTGGGCGAAGGTGTCGATCAAGGCGTGGGCCTGGGCCAGGTCGATCATCGGATCGGCGCCAAACCAGCGCATGTTGGCGGTGTCGCCGTGGATGGCGAATAACGCCGGGGCGTCGGTTGCGCGTAATTCGCGCAGGCGCAGGCGCTGGGTAGCAAGCGTCGGGAATGCATTCATGAGGCGGTCGTCGCGATTACTTGGGCGCGATCTACTACGTTGCCGAAGTGATGCCGCCACAGGTCAACGCCTAATTTGCCTGACCGATCCAGCGATGAGCCCACGGTCAAGTCGCTGATCAATGTCGGCTGCAGCCCCGCATCAAACAATGCGAAGCCGGCCGCGAGGACGCAGGTGTCGGTCTGGATGCCACACACCAGCACGCAGTCCGGCGTCAGGCTTTTCAGGTAGTCGAGGGTCTCGGGCGTGGGGGCATAGCCGTGTTTGATGAAGATGCGCTCGGCGGCAATCAGGCTGTGGTCGTCCGGCGCAGGTTGCCAGCCGAGTTGGCGAGTGAAGGGGGTGATGCTTTCGTCGTGGCGCTCCACGGTGGCCACTGATGGCAGGCGCTCGAGCAAGGTGTTAATGCCATCGACCAGCCACGCCGGCGGGTTGAAACAGGGTTGCACGTCGATGATCAGCAGTACCTGGCGCATGGGGTTCCTGGTGGCGGCTTGGGGCTGCCTATTGTGCACCATAGACCTGATCCTGGAAGCTGAACTCAATCAAATGTGGGTGCTGGCTTACCTGCGATGCAGCCCCCTCGGTTTATCAGTGACACACAGTCGATGCCATCGCAGGCAAGCCAGATCCACATCTGAATCTCATTACTTTCAGGTAGAGATTGGCGGCTTTAGAGCTGTTTTTTTGCTTCTACCCCTCAGGCCTCCTCAGGGTTGCCAGGTGGTCTTCGTGCCACTGAGCTTACGGTCCAAAAACGTTGCCGCGCTGATCAACGCTAAATGGCTCAGCGCCTGGGGCGTATTGCCCAAGTGATGCGCCTGGTTATCGAACTCTTCGGCATACAGCCCCAACGGATTGGCGTATCGCAACAGTTGTTCAAATTCCAAGTGCGCCTTTTCCACTTGCCCAGCGCGGGCGAGGCATTCGACGTACCAGAACGAACAGGCAGCAAACGCGCCTTCGGTGCCTTGCAAACCGTCGATCTGGCTGTCGTCGTTGCGGTAGCGGTAGACCATGCCGTCACGCACCAGGCTTTTCTGAATCGCCGCAAGCGTCGACAGCCAGCGCGGGTCGGTAGCCGCAACGAAGCGCACCAGCGGCATCAACAGCATCGAACCGTCGAGTGCGGTGCTGCCGATATGCTGCACAAAGTGCCCGCGTTCTTCGTTCCAAAAGTTACTCCAGATATCCGCATAGATCGCCTGACGCGTCTGGTCCCACCGCGCGAACGGAGCGGGCAGCGAGCGCTTGGAAGCCAGGCGGATTGCGCGGTCCAGCGCCACCCAGCACATCAGCCTCGAATGCAGGAAGTGATGCTCCTCGCCGCGCATTTCCCAGATGCCCACGTCCTTGCTGTTCCAGATCTCGCAGACCTGATCAGCCACTTCCACCGTGTGTTTCCAACCTTCGTGGGAGATGGCTTCACCGTATTTATTGACCAGGTACACCGCATCCATCAGCTCGCCGTAGATATCCAGCTGGATCTGGTCGAAGGCCTCATTGCCGATACGTACTGGCTTGGCACCACCGTGGCCGCTGAAGTGATCAAGCGTGGTTTCGGGCAGTTCCTGGCGGCCGTCGATGCCGTAGAGAATGTTGATTTTGGTCGGCTGGCCGCAGCAGTCGCTGACGCGGCCTTTGAGCCAGCGCATGTAAGCATTGGCTTCTTCGATGAAGCCCAGGCGCATGAATGCATAGACCGTGAACGAGGCGTCGCGGATCCAGGTGTAGCGGTAATCCCAATTGCGCTCGCCGCCAGGGGTTTCCGGCAGGCCGAAGGTGGCGGCGGCGATGATTGCGCCGTGTTTGCGTGAGGTCAAAAGCTTCAGCGCCAGGGCCGAGCGGTTAACCATTTCGCGCCAGCGCCCACGGTAATTCGATTGTGCGATCCAGCCGCGCCAGAACTTCAATGTGTGTGCCAATGCCAAATCGGTGCAGCCGCTGTTGACCCGTGGATCATCTTGGCCGCCGAGGACGAACTCGGCGCCTTCTTCCTGGGCCAGGGTGAAACTGGCCACGGCGGCATCGGCTTCGATCTGCATTGCGTGGCTGCTCGCCAAGCGCAGGCCGGGCTGGCCGTCGGCGGCGAAATAGACCATGCCGTCGTCGATACTGGCTTGGGTCGGCGTGCGCGCGTAGTCGTGGCGTACGGCGCAGCGCAGATGGATTGTGGCTGTGCCGCTGACTACTCGTACGCGACGAATCAGCAGCGGCAAATCATCAATCTCTTCACTGATGACCAGCAGGTCGGTGATTTCGACCACCGCCTCATCGCTTAGCCAACGGGTTTGCAGCACGTTGGTGTCGGGCAGGTAGATTTGTTCACGGCGGGCGTTTTTCAGGTCGGGTGTGAGCTGGAAAACACCGGCCTCGGGCGTGTCGAGCAGCGAGCAGAAGATCGACGGGCTGTCGAATTCCGGCCAGCAGAAAAAGTCGATACTGCCGCGGTCATTGACCAATGCCGCACTGCGCATATCGCCAATAATGCCGTGGGCATCGATGGCGCTCTGCTGTTCATTTTTAAAATCAACCATTGCCACGAAACTCCGGATAAAGGCTCATGCCACCATCAATAAACAGGGTGCTGCCCACCACATAGTCGGAGGCATCACTGGCCAGCCACACCACCGCGTTCGCCACGTCTTCCACGTCGCCGACGCGGCCATAGGGAATCAACTTCAACAGCTCTTTTTCTGCCGCGCCTTCGGTGGCCGCACGGTTGATCGCCGTACGAATCGCGCCGGGCGCAATGCCGTTGATGCGGATACGCTGCTCGCTGACTTCCTGGGCGAGGGTGCGCATCAACATCTCCACACCGCCTTTGGAGGCGGCGTAATTCACATGCCCGGCCCAAGGGATGATTTGGTGCACTGAGCTCATGTGAATGATTTTGCCGGCGGCGCGCGACACGCCATCGCGCACGCCCTGGCGATTGAAAATGCGCACGGCGGCGCGGGCACACAGGAACTGGCCGGTGAGGTTGACGCCGATCACCGTGTTCCAGTCGTCGAGGGTCATGTCGACCAGGTTGGCGTCTTTTTGCAGGCCGGAGTTGGCCACCAGAATGTCCAGATGCCCGAAGGCATCGAGGGTCTGGGCGAACAGGCGTTCAACGTCGGCCTCTTGGGACACATCGCCGCCGATGGCAATTGCACGGCCGCCGTTGGCGTTGATCTGCGCAGCGAGGGCTTCGGCCGGCGCCGCCTGGGAGTTGTAATTGAGTACCACCGCCGCACCGGCCTCGGCCAACGCTTGGGCGGCGCCTGCGCCGATACCGGAACTGGCGCCGGTGACCAGGGCCACTTGTTGCTGCAAGGAGATCTGCATTGCCCACCCACCGTTTTAAGAGAGTCTTTGCAGCTGACTGGCGGCGCGTGGCGGAAGTTCACCAGTGGGAAGTCCAAGGCGCGGCGACGGGAAGCAATTGCTCCACTTAATAGGAAGCATTACTATTCACGCCCCCGCCTCCCCAGTGCTCACGCAATGATCCCTCAGCCGCCCCGTAGAACAGGCTTTTTCGAGCATTACGAAGAGTTGATCGGCACCTGGACACGCCGCCTGAGAAACCGTCAGCAGGCTGAAGACCTGGCCCACGACACCTTCGTGCGAGTGCTTGAGTCGCGTTCGAGCGAGGTTGAGCAACCACGCGCCTATCTGCATCAAACAGCGCGCAACATCGCCGTTGATGCCTACCGGCGCGAAGACCGGCGTGAGGCGCTGGCGCTGGAGACCTTTGACCAGCGTTCGCCCCACAGCGGCGACCCGGAGCATTTTATGCACGCGATCCAGTTGGCGGACTCCATCGAGCGGGCCTTGGCCGAGCTGCCGCTTAACTGTCGCAAGATATTTATCTGGCAGAAAATCGAAGGCCTCACCCAGCAGGAAATCGCCGTGCGCCTGGGCCTGTCTAAAAACATGGTTGAAAAGTATATGATCCGCACCTTGCGGCATCTGCGTGACCGTCTGGATGCGCTGGCCCCATGACCCGCTTTGATGAAACAGGACCTTCCATGATGGATAGCCGTGCTCGCGACGAAGCCGCGCAATGGTTTGTACGCTTGCAAGACGCCGAGCTGAACATCGAAGAGCGCCGGCGTTTCGACGCATGGCGCGCAGAACGGCCTGAGCACCAATATGAATTCGACGTGCTGCAAGGGGTGTGGAACGCCACCGACTTGTTGCCCAAGGCCCGTTTGCAGGCCTTGTGTGATGCGCCGGTGGAGCGGCCCATGCGCCGTACCATTGTGCGTTATGCAGTCGCCGCAAGCGTGGTGGCTATCGCCTTGGGCCTGGGTTTGTTCAGCGGCCTTGATCATCCAAAAGCTTACAACGCCGAGTTCAGTACGCGCTTGGGGGAGCACCGCCAGGTGGCTTTGCCCGACGGTTCGGTGATGGACCTCAACAGCCGCAGCGTGGTCGCAGTGCATTACGAAAAAGGCCGGCGCGGCGTGGAGCTCAAGCAGGGCGAAGCGATGTTCAGCGTCGAGCATGACGCCAGTCGACCCTTTGTCGTCGCCGCCGGGGCAGGGCAGGTGACAGTTACCGGTACGCGCTTTGATGTGCGCCGCGATGATGATCAGACCCGTGTGGTGGTCGAGGCTGGCACGGTCAAGGTCCAGGGGCGTGCATCGGACCGGATCGTCACGCTTACGGCGGGCCGAGGCACGCAAGTTGATGCCGTGGGGCAAGTGGCTGCGGCGTACGCGGTGAATACCGATGAGTTGACCGCCTGGCGCAGCGGCAAGCTGGTGTTCAACAACGCCAGCCTTGGCGAAGTGGCCCGCGAAGTGTCGCGCTACCGCGAGCAACCGTTGCGGGTCAGTACCGCTGCGGTGAGCAGCCTGCGCTTGACCAGTGTGTTCAAATCCAGCGACACCGACGCCTTGCTCAAAGCCTTGCCGCACATCCTGCCGGTCGCCTTGCGTACCTTGCCGGACGGCAGCCAGGAAATTATTTCACGCTGAGGTTCAGGTTTTTTTCGAGTTCTTCGTCTTCTCTTGCAACTGCAACTGGTTTGCATTAACAGCCGCACGCTCTTGCGATTACAGGGGTTTGATGTGAAAAGCTTCGATGTGAAAAAACTGACCGTCTCCCACAATAAAATTTCCCGCTGGGTGCCCCTGGCCCTGGCGCTTGCTGTCAGTGCCGGGCTGCCTGCGGCTTATGCTAACGACGGTATCCATATCCGCGCCCAGCCTTTGGGGGCGGCATTGAGCCAACTGGGTCAGCAAACGTCCCTGCAAGTGTTCTTCAACCCCGACATGGTCGCCGGCAAGCAAGCGCCTGCGGTGGACGGCAACCTCTCGCCCGAACAAGCCCTGCGCCAGTTGCTGCAAGGCAGCGGCCTGGATTACCAGATCGACGCCGGTTCAGTGACCCTGCGCCCGCAAAGCAACGGCACCGGTGAAGCCGGCTCGCCGCTGGAACTGGGCGTCACCGATATCAAAGTGGTCGGCAACTGGCTGGGCGATGCTAACGCCGAAGTGGTGCAGAACCACCCGGGCGCACGTACGGTCATCCGCCGCGAAGCCATGGTGGAGCAGGGCGCGATGAACGTGGGCGATGTGTTGCGCCGCGTCCCTGGCGTACAGGTGCAGGAATCCAACGGCACCGGTGGCAGCGATATTTCACTCAACGTGGGCGTACGCGGCCTGACCTCGCGCCTGTCGCCACGCTCCACCGTACTGATCGACGGCGTGCCGGCGGCCTTCGCACCGTATGGCCAGCCTCAACTGTCGATGGCGCCGATTTCCGCCGGCAACCTGGACAGCATCGATGTGGTGCGTGGCGCCGGTTCCGTACGTTATGGGCCGCAGAACGTCGGCGGTGTGATCAACTTCGTGACCCGCGCTATCCCCGAGACATTCTCCGGTGAGGTCGGCACCACCTTGCAAACCTCCGCCCACGGCGGCTGGAAGCACATCGAAAACGCCTTTATCGGCGGCACGGCGGATAACGGTATCGGCGCGGCGTTGCTGTATTCCGGGGTCAAGGGCGATGGCTATCGCAACAGCAACAACTCCAACGACATTGACGACGTGATCTTCAAGACCCACTGGGCACCGACCGATCAAGACGACTTCTCGCTGAACTTCCACTACTACGACGCCAGTGCCGATATGCCGGGCGGCCTGACCCAGAAGCAGTTCAGCGCCAACCCGTACCAATCGGTGCGTGACTGGGACAGTTTCAGCGGGCGCCGCAAGGATGTGTCCTTCAAGTACATCCGCCAGATCGACGACCGTACCCAGGCCGAAGTGCTGACCTACTACTCCGACAGTTTCCGCGGCAGCAATATCGCCAACCGCGACCTCAAGACTCTCAGTTCCTATCCGCGCACCTACTACACCTTCGGTATCGAGCCGCGGGTGTCACATGTATTCGACGTGGGGCCGAGCACTCAGGAAGTCAGCGTCGGTTATCGCTACCTTAAAGAAGGCATGCACGAGCAGGCCACCAGCCTGAACCTGGTCAACAATGTGCCGACGCCGGGCGGCCAGAGTGACGGTCACGTCTATCAGGACCGTACCGGTGGCACTGAGGCCAACGCCTTCTATATCGATAACAAAATTGATATTGGCAAGTGGACCATCACGCCGGGTATTCGCTTCGAAGACATTCGTACCGAATGGCATGACCGCCCGGTAGTGGCCTTGAATGGCACCCGCACCCAGGAAAAACGCCGCGAGGTCAATAACAACGAACCGCTGCCGGCCCTGAGCGTGATGTACCACGTCTCGGATGCCTGGAAAGTGTTCGCCAACTACGAAACCTCCTTCGGCAGCCTGCAGTACTTCCAGCTCGGGCAGGGCGGTAACGGCGACCAGACGGCCAACGGCCTGAACCCGGAAAAAGCCAAGACCTACGAGGTCGGTACGCGCTACAACGACAGTGTGTGGGGCGGCGAAGTGACGTTGTTCTACATCGACTTCTCGGATGAGTTGCAATACGTCAGCAACGACGTGGGCTGGACAAACCTGGGGGCGACCAAGCACCAGGGTATTGAAGCCTCGGCCCACTATGACCTGTCGAACCTCGACCCGAGCCTGGACGGCCTGACCGCCAACGCTGGTTTCACCTACACCAAGGCCACCTCTGAAGGCGATGTGCCGTTCAAGGGCCGCGACCTGCCGCTGTATTCGCGTGAAGTGGCGACTGTGGGCCTGCGTTACGACATCAACCACTGGACCCATAACCTGGACGTCTATGCCCAGTCCAGGCAACGTGCGCCAGGCACCGGCACCACCTACATCACCCAAGGCACCGCCGATGGCCAGTACGGCGACATCCCCGGTTATGTCTCGGTCAACGTGCGCAGCGGGTATGACTTTGGTGCGCAACTGTCGAACTTGAAACTGGGTGTGGGCGTGAAAAACGTCTTTGACCAACAGCACTACACACGCTCCAGTGACAACAATTCCGGGTTGTACCTGGGCGAGCCACGTACGTTCTTCGTACAGGCGAGTGTCGGGTTCTGATCTGCCGTTGATAGGAAAAATCGCAGCCTAAGGGCTGCGATTTTTTTTGCCTGTTTCCTACGCCGGTTCACGCGATTTTCTGCTTGATCAGGAACCTATTCCGACAGATACGCCACACAGGAGGCAAACCTGGTCGGCTTCCACATAAGCGGGCAGCGACAGGTTGATAATCGTACCCCTTGCCCTGGAGGCACTTATGTCGGTATCGAATACCACTGTTTCTGTATCAATTTCATCCAGTGCGGACACCACGCAGGTTAATTCCAACCCCGTAGCCCAGGCCAGTGCTTTTGCGTCGACTACGGCGCCTTACCACAGCCACAACGGTGCAAGCGTCAATTTTCACGCATCGCAAAGTCAGGGTGGGCCGGTGTTTGGCCAGCAACAACAGGCAGCGAGTCATCATAATTATTTCAATAGCTCAGCCCATTCCCAAGATTTTTCTGCCATGACGCACCATGCCTCACACTACGGGGGCACGCAGCAGCTTGAGCAATGGGGGAGGCCTTGGATGGGCAGGCCCAACCCACCCATTAATGCGCATGGCCCGTACCCGATCACGCTGGGTAAGCCGGACCCGCTGTATTCGAAGAAAAGCAACGATCAACTGGCGACCGATCTTCTGAGAAACGCCCGCGCGTTTACAACGCCGGGTAACCGTTCGACTATCAATAAGAGCGCTATTGAAGAAATGGCGTATCAAAAACCAGGCCGAAACCCTGTGATGAATCAAAACATTCGGCTGGCCAGCGAGCTCTTAAAACGTCCCGACGTGATGGATGCCTTTTTCCGGCAGCCGGGTACAGGTGAGCTTGGCGATCAGGTAGAAATCAGCAACCTCAGTGCGTTCAACCGCGATCCAAACCCCTTGAAATACAGCACTGATAAGCAAGTAGTTCAGGAGCTGCTGAGCCATTTCGATAATTTCACAGAGCACTTTGGTAGGCGCCAGATCGGCATCGGCGATCTCCAATATCTGGCCGGTCTAGGCCTGACGGGCATCCCTTCACTGGACCACTATCTTCAGTTGAGTAAAACGGCCGTCAATCGCAGTGACTTGCTGGAAATAATGGACAACGTTGCGAGTAAATATGGCGACAAGCGAATCAGCCAGGAAGGCCTGATGTTGTTGTCCCTCGGGATGGCATAACGCAGTGCAATAAGGCGCTGCTAACACGTAGCGGCGCCTCGTGCTTCGAATTGTGCAAGGAACTATTTCCACACATTTGCCACTCAGGGCATACACATCCAGCGGCTTTGACGGAGCCGGTCGCTTTTTCAGACACTGAATCAGGGCCCTGACATGACTTCAACTTCGTTTCAATCCTGCCAAGCGGGTGGCCATGACACCCTTCACAACAGCCATCTGGTTGAACGCTCACCCTCGGTAAACGGTGAGGGCGCGTCGCAAGATGTGCTCGGTGTGGCGCTGTCGAACGACTACGCCGCAGAACAGCAGCGCATGAAAGCGCTCGCGGGACAGCGTAGATTCCAGGCCCCGGTTGCCGATGATTTCGCTCGTGGCATGCTTGCCCCAGACGATGGCGGCGCGACAGTCACTGCGTCGCTGAAACGCTCCAATGGCGTATGGGCCGCATTGACGGGTGGCCTTACAGCCAGGTGGCGTGGGCAAAAATCTGTTTGATCCAGCGGCCCACTTTTTTACATGCTGTCATTAGTATTCAGCGGTTGCCCGGAACGATTGCATTCAACTCACCACATATCGGTTGCTAGCCGCCCTGGAATGGATTCGAAGAATTTGGGTGCCTCAATGGTGGCCTTCAGGCAAGCGTAGATCCGGAAAAGGTGGGAGATGAAACATGAAAATTGAGAGTGCAATACCGCACGTACAGCCAACGGCCATGGGCGTGCCAGAGGCTGGTCGGGCTTCGTCACCACCCAGTGTTCAGCCGCCTGGCGATGATCATTTCGCCCCGCCGGAGGTAGCGCGGCCGCGCCCCGGCCTGTGGCGCGGAACCTCGCTTTCGCCGCGCCGCCAGGCATTGCAGAACGCGCCGACTGTTCGTGCGAACACAACCCCGCCGGGCCCGAGCTTTACCGATAGCCAACTAGCGAGCGAGTTTCAGAAACACTTTGGCGAATTGCACGACTTTTTACAGGACGGCCGCCTGACGCTGTCATCCCTGCGCAAGATTGCGGCTCAACCGCTGGGGGGCGATTAACGTGCGCGACAGCATCATTCTGGTGGCCAGGGAAATTATCAGTCGCCCGCTACTGAACGATTCGATCATTGATGGCGACGGGTACATCACCCGCGACAGCCTGGGCGCAGCCGCATCAGCCTTGCGCGGTAACAGCTCCCCCGGCGCCTTCAGCCAGGATCCTTTCCATGGCCTGGGCAATGCCGACGTGGTTCAGGCCCTGCAAGGCTACTTCAAGCAATTGAGGGATAAGCCCAAGGACCGCACGGTTTTTTTTGAAACCTTTGAGTACGTGCATATTGCACTGCTCAGAACCGTGATGAATGACCCCGACGACACTGACTCAAATGGCATGCCCATTTTGGAACCGTCCACTGGGCTACCCAAGAAAAAGTACAGCGAACACTGTGTGTACACGGCAAAAAACACCATTGAACGCCCAGGTTTATTGCGTTCGTTAGAGCGCGCCAACAACATGCGCTTGTTAGGTCGCCCCAAGCATGAGGGATGGCTTTGCAATCGAAGCCTGGAGCGCTGGCTTGAACAGCATGAGGTGCACAAGGCCAGGTAACGCCTGGCCTTGTGCAGCAGCGGTTTACACTTTGAGAATTTTACCGCTGATGGCCACACCAGCCAGCAACATCGCAATCAGTACAAAGGCGGTGCTCAAACTGCTGCCGTGGGCGATAAAGCCGATCACCGCAGGGCCTGCGAGAATACCGGCATAACCCAGGGTGGTGATGGCCGGCACCGCAATATGCTCCGGCATAACTGTTTGCTTACCTACCGCGGTGTACAGCACCGGCACGATATTCGAACAACCGGCGCCTACCAAGGCATACCCCAGTAGCGCGGTTTCCCAAGCGGGGAAGAGTGTGGCGAGTAACATGCCGGCGGTGGCCAGCGCGCCGCCAATCACAATCACCCGGGTGGCGCCCAGGCGTCGAACAATCGCATCACCGGTCAGGCGGCCTGCGGTCATGGTCAAGGCAAAGGCCGCGTAGCCAAGCCCGGCGTAAGCCTCATCGAGACCCCGCTCGGCGCTGAGGAACACTGCGCTCCAATCCAGCACGGCGCCTTCGGCCAGAAACACGATGAAGCACAGGCAGCCGATAAACAGCACCACGCCGTGAGGCACGGCAAATGCCGGGCCCGAGCTTTCACTGCCGTAGGGCAACAGGTGTGGCCCGGCCTTGAGCAGCGCGGCCGCCATGATGACAATCACCACCAGGGTCGCCTGCAACGGCGACAGGCCCAACCCCAGCAGCCCGGAAACACCTGCCGCGCCGACGATGCCGCCCAGGCTGAACAAACCGTGGAAGCCCGACATCATGGTTTTGCCGCTGGCACGCTCCACAATCACCGCTTGCAGGTTGACCGTCGAATCCACGGTGCCTAGGCCTGCGCCAAACAGAAACAAGCCTGCCATCAGCAGCGGGATCGAACTGACCGTGGCGAGCATCGGCAGTGCCAGGCAGATCATGATCGTGCCGGCAGTCAGCACACGTCGGCAGCCAAAGCGTGATGCCAAGGCACCCGCCACTGGCATCGCGATGATCGACCCCACCCCCAGGCACAACAGCAACAGGCCAAGCGTGCCCTCATTGAGTTGCGCGCGCGCTTTGGCGTACGGCACTAGCGGTGCCCAAGCGGCGATACCGAAGCCGGCGATGAAAAAAGCGATACGGGTCGACATTTGCTCCAGCCGCCCGGGAACCACGGGCGCTGGGGTGGGGATGGCAGTCATGAAAAATCCTTGGTTTTGCGTTCAACGAACGATGTCCGGCGCGACATCCTTGCACATCAGGCCTTGTCGAGCGAGCCAGGTTCCCTGCGGATTGCGGATTGCGCTTGGGATAACGACTTTTATTTTTACAAACTCGGAACGCTCTGCACGAAGTCGCCACACATAAGCGTATCGAACGTGCGGGATGTGGCCTGGAAGGTGCGTAATCCTGGTGAGAATTGCTGAACCCCGGGGTTCTTGCACTGGATTACCACCTTCCAGGCCACCTCCCACAGGTTGGCGGTTCTGTAATACGCTGCCGTTCCAGTGTGTAGGCAATTGGATGGGCGAGCCGATGAAGGTTTTGAAACGGGTGGCAAAATGACCTTGTTCTACGACGCGCGGGGCAATATCTACGGCGTGGTCAGCCCGGCGTATCTGCGTAACCAAGGCGTTGACGTGCCCGAGCACGCGGGCCTGGCCGCGAGTACTCGCAAGGCTTGGACACCGTCGGCTATCGCCGCCGAATGTGGGTGGGGCGCCTTGCCCCATGCGGCCGATGCCAAGGCACACCGCTGCGATGGTTTGTTGGTCGGGCCATTCCAGGCCGCGCCGCCGTTTGACGTGCTGATCGTCAATACGGATGGCTCACTCGCCGAACGCAGCGGCAACGGCTTGACCATTTTTGCCCAGGCGCTGACCGATCAAGGCTTGATGACTCAGGGCTGTGAATTGCGCGTCCATCACGACAACGTGCACACGGCGTCACCGCTTGCGACCTATGTGGAACCTGCGGTCAACGAACAGGTTGCGGGCTTCTGGCTGGCCCTGGGGCAGCCGGCGTTCGGGCCATCTGCAGTGGCGGCTTGCGGTATTGAGCCGATCACTATGGGGCATCGAGAATTCAGCCATGTCGCTGCGCTGGCTGCGATCAACCCGCAATGGGCGCACAGCCAGTTTGTCCGTGTCGGTAACCCCCACTGCGTGACGCTCGTGGAGCACGCAGGGGCATTACCTGACAATCAGTCGATGCATCAGAGCGCATTGTTTGACCCTTTGCAGGCGATTGCCTTTGCGCCACCGGTGGGGCGCGGCCAACCCTGTGTGGCTGGCGTCAACCTGCAATGGGCCGCAAGGTCTTCGGGCAATCGGGTGATTGCGCGAGTGTTTGAGCGGGGCGAGGGGCCAACTGCGTCCTCCGGGACCAGTGCCAGTGCTGTGGCATGCGCGGCATGGCGGGCCGGTTGGGTTGAGGCTGGAGAAGTGGCCGTGGTCATGCCAGGTGGCACTGCGCCGGTACGGTTGCAGGGTCAGGCTGAAATATTGCTGAGCGTCAGTTTGTTCGGGACTGCACAGCGGCAAACCTGAATTTTGGTGTGCGGCTGATATCTTGAATAAGTGTCGGCTGTTTCCTTATCAACTAGTTAAGTTTGTAAAGTTGATGTGGGAAGTTTCTTGTTGTGGAAATGTGTTTAATTGATCGTTTGTCTTGTTTTGTAAAAGACACTTCCTCCCAAGTCGTACGAAACTTCTTTTTTGTTTTTTTCGGCGCCGCAATTCGCCTGTAATCGCTAAGCTTTAGGGCGTTCAGGTGCTTTTTTCCAGCAGTTAAATCGGTATCCGATGGGAGAAAGCCTTTCAATCAAATCATTGATGATGGGTAACTTGCGGATGGTTGATGCGTTTGTTTCTTCACGTTTTAAATTGATACTTCCACAAGTGAACAACGACTTTCAGGTGTTGGCCTTCAAAGGCAGCGAGTCCCTGGACCAGCCTTATTTCATTGAGTTGCAATTAGTCAGCGAAAACCCTTCCCTGGACCTGGAGGCGCTGCTCCACCAGCCTGCCTATCTAGACGTTGGCGAAGCGGATGCGGGCCTGCATGGGCAGGTCTACGCCATTGGCCGGGATGACCCCGGCGCCCGGCTGACCCGCTATCACCTCACCCTGGCACCCCGCCTGGCGTGCCTTGCCCATCGGCGTGACCAGCGGATCTTCCAGCAACGCAGCGTGCCGCAGATCATCGTCGCGGTACTCGAACCCCATGGCATCTTTGCCGACGCCTATGCCTTCGAACTTGGCCCTGTGGTCTATCCGCCGCGCACGTTCTGTGTGCAATACGCGGAAAGCGACCTGCACTTTATCCAACGGCTGTGCGAAGAGGAGGGCATTCACTACCACTTTCGCCACAGCCCGAATAATCATTTGCTGGTGTTTGGTGATGATCAAACGGTGTTTCGACGCTTGCCTGTGCAGCAATACTGCGCGGTGGGCGACCTGGCGGCTGAAACAAGAGCGATCCGGCGTTTCGACGTGCGCCTGGAAACCCGCAGCCGCCAAACGGTGCGCCGCGATCATGACTTCGAACATCCGTCGTTGCGCCTGCAACAAAAGGCCAGTGCTGCAGCGTTGCAAACCCTTGAAGATTACCGTTGCCCCGCCGGGTTTACCGGCCACGCACGTGGCAAGCAACTGGCACGTCGGGGGTTGGAACGCCATCTGAGCGATCGCCATCGTGCATTGGGTAAAAGTGATCAACCGGCGTTAAGCAGCGGCTACTTTCTAGAGCTGCGTGATCACCCGGACCCTGCCTGCAACGACCTGTGGTTGATCACGTCGGTGCGTCATGAGGGGTATCAACCGCAAGTGCTGGAGGAGGCCGTGCTTGAGGCTGACGTATTCCAAGGCTATCGCAATCGATTCACCGCTACGCCATGGCGTGCAACGCATCGACCGCCCCTCAAACATCCCAAACCGACGATCAGCGGCAGCCAGACGGCCACGGTGACAGGGCCGGAAGGCGAGGAGGTGCATTGCGATGCCTACGGTCGGGTGAAGGTCCGTTTTCACTGGGACCGGCTGGACAAAACCGACGATAAAAGCAGTTGCTGGGTCCGAGTGGCTTCCGGCTGGGCAGGCGATGGCTTCGGCGCGATGCTGATCCCTCGGGTGGGCATGGAGGTGCTGGTGACCTTTCTGTACGGCGACCCCGACCAGCCCTTGATCAACGGCTGCCTGCCCAATGCGTTGCACATGCCAGCTTATCCTTTGCCACAACACAAGACGCGCAGCGTGTTGCGCAGCTGCAGCGCCCTGGGCGGCGGCGGGGCCAACGAGCTGCACCTTGAAGACCGTCGCGGCGAGGAGCTTATCTACCTGCGCGCCCAACGGGACCTGGAGCAGCAGGTGGGGCATGACAGCCGCCTGGAAGTGGCCGGAGAGCGCCGTGAAATCATTCGTGGGGCAAGCACGGTTCGCCTGGAAAGCGAAGAGCACCATCACACCACGGGTAATCGCAACGTGGTGCTCCAAGCGAATGATCGCCTGGATGTGCAAGGTAACAGTGAGACCCGTGTGGGGCGCACGCTGGTCATCGAAGCCGGGCAACAGGTTTATCTCAAGGCCGGTGCCAGCCTGGTCATCGATGCAGGCGCACAATTGAGTTTGCAGGCCGGGGGAGAGCACCTGATGATCCAGGCGGGTGGGGTGTTCAGCAGTCGGCCCATCACTGTCGGCGGCGCCCCGCCTGCAAGCGTGTCGGCGAACCCGTTTTCTGCAGCGGGTGGCCCGAAGTTTACAGCAGCGCAGGGCGCTATCATGGATACGGCCCGGCAGTTAGGTGCCGACTACTGCCCAGTGTGTGAGCAATGCCGTGAAGGTCGGTGTGACATCCCAAGGAGGGCTGCATGATGGAGCGCATGCCCAGCCTGTGGATGGCCCGACAGCAACAGGCGGGGCGCCGCCTTTGTTTGATCCTTGAGGGAAACAATGACGCCCGCGAGCCGTTGTTGGCGGCTCGTAATGTTTCGCAGTACTGCTTTCTCTACGGTGAAACGGCCGTGGCCGAGCTGGCAACTCTTGGCCCGGTGATCCTGCTGCTGGAGCAGGTAGGGGAGCCCGCGCTGGTTCAATTGCTACAACACCCGCAGGCGAATTGGGGCTGGCTGGGCAGCCTGCCCGATGATGACCTGGCCGGAGTGGCTCGACACTGGCGCGAGCGAATGTTGGTAGGGCCCGCAGGCAGCCAGGCGCTGTATCGCTTTCACGATAACCGTACCGTGGCCCGCGCTTTAGCCCACCTGCCGATCGAACGTTGGCCGGTGTTTCTCGGGCCACTGATCAACGTGTACTACTGGCATGAGGGCCACTGGTGCGAGGGCGAAAACCCTGCCCCCGGTGAGTACCCGACGCCTGTGCCCGCGCCCTGGCTGAACACGCCCAACCCCCAGGCCGACGCCATCCTGCACGCCAATATCCTGCGCTACCTGCTGACCGAGCACGGCGAGGGCTTGGCCGCCATGGTCGAATTTCAGGAGCCCAGAATCTGGCTGGCCCAGGTGCTGGAACAAGCACGCGGTTGGCAATGGCGTGGGCCGCAGCAACTTGAATTCCTGGTGGTTCGCAGGTTGGAGGAGGCGACGCGAAGCAGTGTGATCCAGTGGCAGCCGCTGCAAGAGGAGGCGCCTGGCGATCATTTTGAGCGAGTGTCGCAGCAGTGGCGCACTTTGAGGAGTAAGCATGAGTAAGCGACTGCGTGGCGCCTTGATTGCGCTTGTAACGGGATGGCTTTCGGGGTGTGCACTGGTGCCGTCGGGGCCGGTGAATCACTTTACGCTGGAGGTGGACTTGCCGGCGCAATTCAGATTTGTAGGCGCGGCTTACTATGAACCCGCCAGGTACCAAATGTGCAAGTTGCCACAGCGTCGAGGCAACAGGCCTGAACGCAAGATCATTATTGCTGAATACAAACCCGTGGCTGGAAGGATGAGTTATGACCTGCCGTTGACTCAAACCATTGAGGGGTGCCCTACGACGCTACACCGTGTGATCTTCGAATTTTATGCGAAGTGGGGCGAGCGCAGCAGTGATGTCGGTGGGGATCTGGGGGGGATCTACTTTATGGATCCTATTGAGTCTGAGGATGTGGCGGGGATGCCGGATTCGGGCGTACAGGAATTACCTGGGCAATGTATGTGGTTTTTTCGGACGGTGGGGCGGTCGCATGCGATCAGGAAACTGCTGGAATGCAAAGCATTGGACGCAATGGGACAGCGGCAAAAAGTCCGGGCGGGTGGGCTTGTACAGCGCGAGCTGCTACCCGGAAAGACACTTAGGCTGGTGCTGGCATTTACAGACGAGGAGGCGCCGGCTTTTGACCGACGGTGGATAGCTGTACCAGGCGGCTGGAAACGCTGCCGGGGGGAAAGTTATGAGGATACGCGGGGCATTTGCGACAGCGATACAACAGACTTTAAACCCATAATAATGCCGGATGGACGCTCTTGTGATGTCTATCCCACGTGTAAATAACAAGGGAACTGGTTCATGAAACAGGAAGCATGGAAGCAACCTTTTTTTAGTGGCAAGATGCCTGCTTGCGCGTTGAAAGGGCACTGGGCAAGCTTTTGTCTGGTTGATGAAACGGGCTGTGGGAAGGCGTACGGCGGGCTCGCGTACAGCATCTGCGACAGTACAGGGCAGCAGTACAACGGAAGGCTGACGGGTGAGGGATTTGCCAAGCTGCAAGGGTTTTACTGCGGTCCCGTCGTGCTTGCTTTGGAAGGGCTGTATTCTGGGAAAGAGGAGCCGTATTTTGAATTGAGTACGCGCCAGACTTACAGATTACCTATCACCGAACTCCAAATTCGCGCTGAACAAACCCGCTTTGTTGCGGCTGATGGTCAGCGCATTGAGGGGAACCCCGCACAGCGGCAAGCGGATCGGTTTTATCAGGTTGAAGTACGCGACTTGGTCCGACATGTTGCCCACTTGCCGCCGTTGGCGCCCCGGATCTTCGCACCTCAGCGGCACGCGCTAAGAATGATGGCTGAGCTTGGGTTCGGTCCGCCTCAGCCGGCTTTGTCAGGCGTTGTGCTGTTCCCTAACCTGCACACAGTGCTGGAAGTACGACCGTTGCGTGCGCTACGCCCGATGCTGTCCGGGGATGATCGGTTTTGTGCCTTGAACCTGTATCAACTGGCGCTCATGTCTACGTTGAGTTACTGCGAGTTTGGCCAGGAGCCTCCAACCCGACCAGTGGATAAAGTCAGCTTTCCGCGGGATCCAAGCATAGGGAATTTGTTTGCGGAAAAACTCTCGGGGTATCAGGAAGCCTGGAAGGTCGACGGTAAGCAGGTTCAACGCTTTTATCCGCTCTATGAGGAAGTCGCCTACTCACAGCGCTTTGAAATTGTGCCCTTCGATCCGGAGTTGTATTCGCAGAACCGTACGCAGCTTGGAGCGAAACAGGAGCATCCTGCTCTCGTGCACTTTTTCGACGATAAAAATTTCGGCACTGATACGCAGGCATTTATTACTCACCACGATGAAGTCATCCTGATTGCTGTGCGAGGCACCGCCAGTGGCGCTGACGCACTGCGAGACGCAAACGCTCACCAAGTGCCGTTTGCCGATGGCGTAGGTAAAGCCCATGAAGGCTTCTATCTGGCCTATCGAGCGATGCGCGAATTTGTCTTGCAATACCTCGATAAATTTCACGACCGCCAACGCATTATCATTTGTGGGCACAGCCTTGGTGGCGCCATCGCCTTGCTACTGGCAGAAGGGCTGCGTCGAGTCTCCAGCGCCCACTACAACATTCTTCTCTACACCTACGGTGCGCCTCGCGGCGCCGACACCGAGTTCACCGAAGGCGCCTCATCCCTGGTCCACCACCGCATCGTCAACCACAACGACCCGGTCCCCAGTGTTCCCGCCACATGGATGAACACCACCGCCAAACTCTGGGTTCCTGGGGCCGTGATATTGTTCAGTGCCCCAGCGTCGGGCGGCTTGTTATTCGCCGCCGGGCTGGTGCGCGTCGTTGGCAATCCTTACCAGCATCATGGTGAACAACAGCACTTCATGCCGATCACGCTTCCGGATGGCACGCACTCCTCGGTGTTATGGCGGCCCGCGTGTGAGTCCATCCTGGAGGCCGGCTGTAATCGGGCGCTGCAACTGCAGGGCGACATGCCCGACCGCGCCAACCTGCTGAAACAACTGTTCCAGGCCAGCCAACACTCCATGACCGCCAGCTATATTCCAGCAGCCTGGGCCACATTTCGTCGCTGGCAACAAACCGTGGATAGGCAAGGGCCTTTGGTCACGCCAAGAGAGTTCGAGCTACTGGACCATGCGCTCGAAACCATGACTCAACAACTGCGCGACAAAAACCGCGAGCTTGATCGCCGCCGCCCTTCAAACCAGCGCGGATATGGGCACGAACATAACCAGGCATTGAATGCTGAAATCGATCGGTTGCGCACCAGTCGCCAGCGCCTGGAAACCCTACGCTGGCGACGTCTGGAAGCGCGCGACGTATACGGCAGTCACGCGTCCTCCAGCTATTTGCAACCCAGCCTGAAGCGCTGGTTCAGCCACCACGAAAACCGTGTGCTGGCGCAAGTTGCCAGTATTCCTTCACCGACTCATAACGGCCCAGGGCGTGCGCAACCGTTGGACCTCGATTCGATTGTCTGAAACGGCGCCTATAAAAACGCCACCTGCGCCGGTTGCCGTTTCATCAGCACCTTGCCATTGCGGATCGAGTACAGCGGCAGGCCTTGGCTGCGGATCACCTCGTAGTCGCTGTCGGCCGACAAGATCAACAGGTTGGCCGGGCGCCCAGGTTCCAGGCCATAACGCTCACCCAGGGCCATGGCTTTGGCGCTGTTGTCGGTGACCAGGTCCAGGGCGCTTTGCAGGTTGCGGTAGCCGAGCATGTGGCAGATGTGCAAACCGGCCTCCAGCACACGCAGAATGTTGCCGTTACCGAGGGGGTACCAGGGATCGACAATGGAGTCCTGGCCGAAGCACACGTTCATGCCGGCTTCGAGCAGTTCGTTGACGCGGGTCACGCCGCGGCGTTTCGGGAAACTGTCGAAACGCCCTTGCAGGTGGATGCTTTCGGTGGGGCAGGAGACGAAGCTGATGCCCGAGTGCCCCAACAGGCGGAACAGTTTGGCGCAGTAGGCATTGTCGTAAGAGCCCATGGCCGTGGTGTGGCTGGCGGTCACGCGCGCGCCCATGTCACGGCTGCGGGCTTCTTCGGCGAGCACTTCGAGAAACCGCGAGTGCGGGTCATCGGTTTCGTCGCAGTGCACGTCCACCAGGCAGCCGGTGCGTTCGGCCAGGTCCATGAGGAACTTCACCGAACTCACGCCTTGGTCGCGGGTGTATTCAAAGTGGGGAATGCCCCCTACCACGTCGGCACCCAGGCGGATGGCTTCTTCCATCAGTTCGCGGCCATTGCGGTAGGACTCGATGCCTTCCTGGGGAAACGCGACGATTTGCAGGTCGATCAGGTGCGAGCTTTCTTCGCGCACCTCGAGCATGGCTTTGAGCGCTGTGAGGTCGGGGTCGGTGACGTCGACGTGGGTGCGCACATGCTGGATGCCGTGGGCGGCGAGGGCCTGGATGGTTTTCTTGGCGCGGGTCTTGGTGTCCTCTTGAGTGATGGTGGCTTTACGCTCGCCCCAGCACTCGATGCCCTCGAACAGCGTGCCGCTCATGTTCCAGCGCGGCTCGCCGGCGGTCAGGGTGGCGTCGAGGTGAATATGCGGCTCAACAAAAGGCGGTATGACCAGGTTGCCGGCGGCGTCCAAGTCGCCGGCCGTTAAAGCAGGCACCCGCGTTTGTGGGGTGATGCTGGCGATCCGGCCGTGTTCCAGGTGCAGATCATGCAGGCCTTCACGGTTGCGCAGGCGGGCGTTGATGATATGCATGGGCAAGTTCCTCTTGGCTAAAGACAGTCAGGCAGATAGCCGCCAGATCATCAGGGCGATGCCGATGTCCAGGCGGTCATATGAGTTGTCCAGCGTCAGCCCACAGAGGGCTTCGATGCGCTGGACGCGGTGCGTCAGGGTGTTGCGGTGCACGGCCAGGCGCTGGGCGGCGGCGACTAGATTACCATTCTCGTGAAACCAGGCTTCCAGGGTCGGCATCAGGCTTGGGCCATGGTGCAGGTCGTGACGCAGCAACGGCCCCAAGCGCTCGTTAAGAAACTGGTCGAGCAGGGCGCGATCACGCACGCCGCTGAGCAGTTTCAACACGCCCAGTTCGTCGTACACACAGAGCCCGTTGCGGTCGCTGAAACGCCGCGCCGCCGTCAGCGCCTGGCGTGCCTCATCGTGCGCCTGGGCCAGGCGCGCAGGTGGGTGCGCAGCGGCGCTCAGGCCGATAAACAGCTTCAAGGGTGCCAGGCGCAGGTTCAAGGGGTTAAGCCAAGCGGCCAATTGCTCACGGTTGGCCAGCGCCGCAACAGCATCGGTGGCCGGCAGCAGCAAGGTCCATTGCCCAGCCCGCCCCAGCACCGGCAACAGCGCATGATGCTGCGCCGAAAACTGCCGCAACCGACGGCCAATACTGTCGTGCTGGCGCGCCAACTGCGCCTCCACCTGCGCCGTGTCGTTTTGGGCAAATAACGCCTCGCCACCCTCCAGTTGCAACTGGACGATCTGCCAATGCCCTGCCAGCGACATGCCCAGTTGCGCGGCGCGATGCAGTAACACCTCCAAGGATTGATAATCACCGGCCAGCAAGCGCTCCAGCACATCATGCCGCGAACGGCCCAGTTGCTCGGACTGGATCAACGCCGAGCCAATCGCCTGGGTCACCAGCACCATTTTCAGCGAATAAGGTTGCTCGATCAGCGGCATACCGGCGGCTTCGGCGGCGTCCAATAAGCGTTGGGGAATCGCCTGGATATAGGCAGGCCCTGTAAGAATCACCAACCCGGCGACTTGGCGCTGACAGGCCTCATCCAGCAAACGCAGCAAGTTGGCCTCATCGCGCGGGTGGTTGATACCGGTGACGAACACCAGTTCGCCACCCAGTACCCATTCGGCGATCCCACTGTTTTCCGCGACATAGGGCCAGCGCACGGTGTTATCGCGGCCGGTGTCACCGGCGCGCAGGCGCATCGATTCCAGGCCCGGCAAGGCCAGCACATCCGCGACCGTCAGGCTCATACCGGGGCGTCAGCCAGCGGCGCACGTACGCGCAGTACTAATGTCAGCACTATGTAGGTCAGCGACGCCGCCACAATCCCCACCAACGGCGCTACCCATGGCGAGTGGAACGCCAGCACGGTGCCCACCGCATAGGCCACCAGCCCAGGCCAATTGAAGGCGGGCAGGCGTGTCTCGGCCAGGCGCGGGTACTGGCCGCGATAGCGGTAGAAGAAATCGGCCATGATCACCCCGCCGATTGGCGGGATCACCGTGCCCAGCAGAATCAGGTAGGGCACCAGCATGTCGTACATGCCGAGCAGCGCCAGCAGGGTGCCGATCACTGCACCGGCGAGCGTCACGGTCTTGCGGCGTTTAGTGCGTAGCAGGTTGCAGCCGGCGACGGCGAAGTTATAGATGGTGTTGTCCTGGGTGCTCCAGATATTGAGCAGCAACATGGCCATTGCCGCCATGGCGAAGCCTTGCACCAGCAACACTTCGACCACGTCCGGTTGTTGATAGACGATGGCGCCATACGCCCCGATCAGCACCATCAAGCCATTGCCGACAAAAAATCCAATCAGGCTGGCCAGCACCGCGACCTTGGCCGAGCGGGAGAATCGCGTCCAGTTGGTGGCTTGGGTCGCGCCGCTGACAAAGGTGCCGAACACCAGGGTGATCGCGGTGGACAAGTCCAGTTCAGCCGCGGGCACCACCGCCAGCAGGCCATCCAGGCCGCCGACTTTAACGGTGGCGACCCACATCGACACAAACAGCAAAATGCCCATGGCCGGCACTGCGATGTAGGACAGGATCTCCAGCCCGCGATACCCCACATACGCGGTGGCGCAGAACACCATGCCGAACAGCACCATCAACCCCAGCACGCTGCCTTGGCTCAGCTCGAAGTACTTGCCCAGCACCACCGCGGCGGTGGTGGTGCCCCAGGCGTACCAGCCGATCTGGGTGAAGCCGAGGATCAAGTCACTGAGCTTGCTGCCCACTTCGCCAAAGCAGAAGCGGCCCATCAACACCGAATTCAAGCCACTCTTGAAGGCGATGTAACCCAGGCCAGCGGCGTAGATGCCCAGCAGTAGGTTACCCAAGGCCACGACGCCGAGCATGTCGGTGAAACTGAACGCTACGCCCAGCTTGCCGCCGGCAAACATGGTCGCGGTAAAAAACGTAAACCCCAGCAGCACCATGGCGGTGGACGCCAAGCCTTTGCGCGCATGCATCGGCACTTCGCTGAGGGGGTAATCGTTGCCCGGTTCTTGCTGCGTCATGTGCCTTGCTCCCTGAATGAGTGACGCAGGCTTATTGCACCGCGCGTGCCAAATCAGCAGCAGTGGCGCACGCACGGTGGGCGTTGTGCACTGTGCACAGTATTTATAGCCAAACAGGGGTGAATGGCCGGAAGGGGTGGTCTTTGTGCCCAGTCGGGCACGAAAGCGGTGCGCCAGTGATACAAATTGGATCAGTCGAACAGCGTCTGGGTGGTCTCGCCGCGATGAAACGCAAACGCAGCCTGCAGATCACTTTCGATGGTGCGCCCACGGGACAGGGGCGGCAGCTCATCCAAAGCAAAAAAGCCCACGTCTGTGGTTTCGAATCCGGCCATCGGTGCCAGCTGATCCACGCGTTCACACAGGAAGTACAACTTGTAGAAGTCCCGCACATCCGGGCGGTACAAACCCTTGGCCTTGTGCGTGACGCTGTACAGCGCCCGCGCAGTAACGTTCAGCCCGGCTTCCTCGCGAATCTCCTTGACGATGTTTTGCGCCGCCGACAAACCAATATCGGCGTAGCCACCCGGCAGCGCCCAACAGCCATCGGTCAGCTCACGCACCAGCAGAATGCGCTCGCCCTCGATCACCGCGCCGCGCACATCGATCATGGGCGTCGAATAGCGCTTGGCGAAATCCGGCACCAGCCCGGTGATACGTTCCAGCGGCACATCCGCCAGTTGCGCCAGCATGCTATGGGCAATCTCGGCGATTTCCTCAAGGCGTTCGCGCTCAAAGGCGTCGGTGCAAAAATGCAGCCCCGTGGACGCCAATGCCTGCAGGCGCTTGGCCTGGGCCAGCCAGATAGTTTCCATGGGCTTCTCCTAGAGGCGTTTGGTCATGTACGCGCGGCGCAGGCCATGCTCTTGCGCGCGATGGGTTTCGACATAGCCGCGGCGGGTGTACAGCGTGATGTTTTCGGTCATGGTTTCATGGGTGTACAGGCGGATCGCTTCGTAGCCCGCGTCGATCGCCTGTTGCTGCGCAAAGCCCATCAACAGCCGCCCGAAATCAGGGGCGACGGCCCGGCAGTGGCGGGGCGTATTGAAGGGCGCATCCACGCGTGCTCGTTTTGGTGGGGAGCCACGACTGTAAGGTAGGCGGCCATAAAAAAACCACCGCAAGGGTGGTTTTTTTACCGCAGCGGCTTACTCGCCGCGATAAATGCAACCGCTGGTGCAGGTCTCATGGATGCGAATCGCGCTGAGTTCCGGCAGCAGAGGTTTCAGCTCAGTCCAGATCCATTTGGCCAGCACTTCGCTGGTCGGGTTTTCCAGGCCTGGGATGTCGTTGAGGTAGTTGTGGTCGAGGCGTTCATAGAGCGGCTTGAAAATCGCCTTGATCTCCGAGAAGTCGCGAATCCAGCCGGTATGGGGATCCAGGTCGCCGCTCAGGTGGATTGCCACCTTGAACGAATGCCCATGCAGGCGCCCGCATTTGTGGCCTTCCGGTACGTGGGGCAGGCGGTGGGCGGACTCGAAGGTAAACTCTTTGAAGATTTCCACAGTATTTTCAGCTCGGTCAGGTATCTGGCAGGCGGCGAGTTTAGCAGTTTGATCCCTCGCCGGGCATACCGCCCCTCTGCAAGAGGCCTGTGTCGCGTCAAAGTGGCTGCAAACGCTCACCCAGGCCGCCGTTATCGGCCAATTGAAGGAACTCATCGCCCAGGCGTTGGCTCTCGCTCATCGCGGCCTGCCAGTATTTGTTGCGGCTCGGGTCATCGCCCATGAAACGCTTGAAGTCGCTGCGGTCCGGCAACTTGCCGTAGGGCAGGCGCGCCAGGTAGTCCTTGGATGGCGCGAGCAGCAACACATCCTGCAGACCCTGTTGATTGCTGCGCCGCCACGGCAGGCCTTTGTCGAACCAGCCGGGGATGACCCGGTCGGTGAAGTGCGGGTACAGCACGATGTCGTCGCCGTGGTAGGGCAGGTCGAGGTGATAGTCCAGCAGGCCACCGTCGCGGTAGGTGCCGGCGCCTGCGCCGGGCAGGTCGCGCACGCCTTGCATAACCATCGGGATCGAGCCGGATGCCAGCAGTGCCTGGCGCAGGTTGCCCAGCTCCAGCGCGAGGAAACGCGAAGGGAAATCCTTGAGCGGATGCACCGGTGGCGCCTGGCGTGGGTCGTGGATGATCAGCCGCTCGAAATGCCGCGACAGCCGCGCGCGACCGCGCAGGTTGTCGGCAATCACCGACGACAGGCCCAGGCCGAGCCGCCCACGGTGGTCATCGGCGAGCAGGCCGTGGCTTTTGACCACCATGATGTTCAGGCGATAGTCGGGGTTGTCCAGCACCCGCGCATCGCGGCCGGCGAACAGGTCATCGAGCATGCGCTGGCAGCTATGGCTGACCTCGGCCATGCTCACGCCTTTGGCAAAACGCTGTTCGTTGTACAAGCGGCCAAGGTCGAGCAGGCCTTGCACTGGGTCGGGCAGGCAGGCGCTGGCAAACCGCCAGGAGCCGATGGAGGCGCCGATCAGCGCACGTTCGCGTGGCGCACGCGGCAACCAATCGCCGAACAGCGCCAGGTCAAGGCCCTGGATGCCCAGCGCCTTGGGGCCACCGGCGGCGCCGGGAAGAATGCCGACATCCGCAGGCGCCAGGCCTTGTTCGCGAATGCGCGTGAAGGCGCGTTTGCCGGCCTTGAGCGTCAAGGCGGGGAATTTGATGTGGATGGCTGTCATACCGGTCTCTTTTGAAGCGAGCGGGGCAGTATAGAAAAACTCGCAGCGTGATAGGTGAAGAAGATCGCGAGGAAATTGCCATGGTGGCAATTCAGTTTCAGTTAAGTTGCAGCGGGTACGGTGGCCTGCGTAGGAAAAACATCCTGAAACGGAGACTTATCATGAAGCGCCTCACAGCGCTGGTCGCCGCCGGTATCATCGCCTTCTCGGCGGCACAGGCCCAAGCAGTGGACCCCGACAAGCCACTGAAATTGCCTGGCACTGTTACAATTGTCGCCTTCGATCAGCTGGAAGCCACGGCCCTGGCGCTGCACCCAGGTTCGAGCCTGCTGGACACCGACCTGGACGAGGCCTACGGCAAGTGCGTTTATCAAGTCGAACTGGAAGATGCCGACGGCATCGAGTGGGAAGTCGAATTGGACGCGCTCACCGGGCACGTTCTCAAGAATCATCAGGATACGTAATGAAGGTATATCGACGCGCCAGCGGTTGGATGGTGCTGGCGCTCATGGCTTTTTGCTCAAGCCTGGCGGCCCGCGACCTCAACCAGGATGAAGCCTTGGCCTTGCGCCAGCAGGGGGTGATCCTGCCGCTGGAGCAACTGCTGCAACAGGCCATGGCGCGCTACCCGGGCTCCCGGCTGCTGGAGGCCGAGCTTGAGACGAAGCACGGCCAATATGCCTATGAAGTGGAGCTGGTGACCACCGAGGGCGTGGTGCGCGAGATCAAGCTGGACGCAACGACCGGTGTACTGCTCAAAGATAAGGAAGACGACTGATGCGCCTGCTCCTGGTGGAAGACAACGTACCGCTGGCCGATGAGCTGCTGGCTGGCCTGCAACGCCAAGGCTACGCCGTCGACTGGCTGGCCGACGGGCGCGATGCCGCGTATCAGGGGCGCAGCGAGCCCTATGACCTGATCATCCTCGACCTTGGCTTGCCCGGCCTGCCTGGGCTGGAGGTGTTGGCGCAATGGCGCGCTGCCGCCCTGGCCACACCGGTGCTGGTCCTCACTGCCCGCGACTCCTGGGCCGAGCGTATCGAAGGGCTCAAGGCCGGCGCCGACGATTACTTGAGCAAACCCTTTCACCCCGAAGAACTGTACCTGCGCATCCAGGCCTTGCTGCGCCGTTCCCACGGCCATGCCAACCAGCCGACCTTGCAAGCCGCCGGCCTGCACCTGGATGAAGGCCGTCAGTGCGTGCTGCGCGATGGCGACGAGATTCAACTGACTGCCGCCGAATTTCGTCTGTTGCGCTACTTCATGTTGCACCCGGAACAGATCCTGTCGAAAAGCCACTTGGCCGAGCACTTGTATGATGGCGAGACCGAGCGTGATTCCAACGTATTGGAAGTGCACGTCAACCACCTGCGCCGCAAGTTGGGCCGCAGCGTGATTGAAACCCGGCGTGGCCAGGGTTACCGGTTTGGCGCCGGCCCTGCATGAAGTCCATTCAACGGCGCCTGAGCCTGGGGCTGATCAGCGTGATGGTGGTCGTCGGCGTGGTGCTGGCGCAAACCAGTTTGTGGTTGTTCGAGGCCGGTTTGCAGCGCTACCTGGAAGCCGGCTTGCGCAATGACGCCGAGAACCTGCTGGTGGCGCTGGTGCGTGGGCCGAACGGCGTGCAATTGGATGAACAACGCCTGTCACCGGCTTATCAGCGGCCGTTTTCCGGGCATTATTTTCGTATCGATTTTGCCGACATTCATTGGCGTTCCCGCTCGCTGTGGGACCAGGAATTACCGCGACTGCCCGAAGCCGGGCTCAAGGGCAACTTGCAGCTAGGCCCGGAAGGCCAGCAACTGCTGGTGTTGCGCGCGGACTACAAGCGTTTTGGCCAGTCGATTTCCATCAGCGTGGCCCAGGACTACACGCCGGTGCGGGAAAGTTTCCGTTTGATGCGTCAGATCGGCCTGGTGATGGGCCTCGCGGCATTGCTGCTGGTGCTGATCCTGCAACGCGTGACCGTGCGCCGAGCCTTGCGCCCGCTGGAAACCTCTCGCGAACAGATCGCCCAATTGCAACAGGGCCAGCGCTCGCAACTCGATACCCAGGTACCGCTGGAGCTGGAGCCGCTGGTGGCGCAGATCAACCACCTGCTGGCCCACACCGAAGACAGCCTCAAGCGTTCGCGCAATGCGTTGGGCAATTTGGGGCATGCGCTGAAAACACCCTTGGCCGTGCTGTTGAGCGTGGCATCCAGCGAACAGCTCAAGGCCCATCCCGAACTGAGCAAGCTCTTGCGTGAACAGCTGGAGCACGTGCAGCAACGCCTGAATCGCGAACTCAACCGCGCGCGCCTTGCCGGTGAAACCCTGCCGGGCGCCTTGTTTGATTGCGAAAAAGAGCTGCCGGGTCTGTTGGCAACGCTAAACATGATCCACGGTGAACACCTGGACTTGAGTTACCACGTCACGCCGGGCCTGCAATTGCCGTGGGACCGCGAAGACCTGCTGGAACTGCTCGGCAACTTGCTGGACAACGCCTGCAAATGGGCGGATGCGGAAATACGCTTGGTCATCAGCGAAACGCCGCGCAGCTATCTGCTGGCTGTGGAGGACGATGGTCCCGGCATTCCGCAGAGTCAGCGCGACCAGGTGTTCAGCCGTGGCACGCGCCTGGACGAGCAAATTGACGGCCATGGCCTGGGGCTGGGGATCGTGCGGGATATCGTCGAGGTGTGGGGTGGGGTGTTGCAGTTGCAGGAGAGTGAGTTGGGCGGGCTAAAGGTGCTGATCGAATTGCCCAAGCGCCAGGCCTGACCCACCGTCATCGCGGCGTAGGTATCTACACATCTTTTTATGGGCTGAATTCTTTGGTTGTCGCGGGGGGGGTACATATCCGTTGCTGCGGTAACGGCTTCGTAGGGTTCCGCTCTTACAGCGGGTCACTTTTGGAAAAGAGCCCCAAAAGTAACCAAAGGGCTCTTGCCCCACCACTCGGCACCTCGCCTGGGGCTCGGTGTGCCCTCACTCCGGCTTTGGGCGGGGCCGCCGCCATGGGCCATCCTTGGCCCATCGCGGCTAAACCGGCGTCCTGCCGGTTTACCCCGCTCCAAAGCCTGCGTTCGGCCAGCGTGGTTTAACGGGGCGCCTAAGATCAAGATCAAAAGCAAGAGCACGGCGGCCTAGTAGCCGACCTGAGTGGTTAAATCAAAAGCAAAACCGAGGCGGCCTGACAGCCGACCTGATCTTGATGGCTGAACTCAATCTAATGTGGGAGCTGGCTTGCTTGCCTGCGATGCAGACACCTCGGTCCATCAAGTACACCGAGTTGATGCCATCGCAGGCAAACCAGCTCCCACAGAAAAGCAGAGCACTGCGGTCTGGCAGCTAAACTCGGTCAAAATTGTGGGAGCGGGCTTGCTCGCGAAGGCGGTGGGTCAGTTACATATGAGCTGACTGACACACCGCCTTCGCGAGCAAGCCCGCTCCCACATTGGGACCTCAGTACATCAGCTAGAAAGGGTGGTGCTCTGCTTCTGCTCTGCTTCTGTCTTGCTTTTGCTTCTACCACTCAGGTCGGCTACTAGGCCGCCGTGCTCTTGCTTTTGATCTTGATCTTGATCTGAGGCGCCCCGTTAACCACGATGGCCGGAGTGAGGGCATGCCGAGCCTGGGCGAGGCACCGAGTGGTGGGGCAAGAGCCCTTTGGTTACTTTTGGGGCTCTTTTCAAAAGTGACCCGCCGTAAGGGCGGAACCAATAGCCGCCGTTACCGCAGCAACGGATATGTACTCATATCTACCTAAAACCCGGTCAAAAACTTAGCGCAACACAAAAGTTGCGTAGATACCTATGGCCATCGCGGGTAAGCCCGACTCCCACATTAATCATTCGACATTTTGAAGATTTAGACCCTGAACTGATCCATCAACCCCTGCTGCTGATTAGCCAGGCTGTTCAACGCCTGGCTCACCCGCGCCGATTCATTTGCCTGCTCTGACAGCGACTCGGTCACATCCCGGATCGTCGCCACGTTGCTGTTGATCTCTTCGGCCACCGCGCTTTGCTCTTCGGCGGCGCTGGCGATTTGCAGGTTCATGTCGCTGATCACCGTGACCGCCTCGCCAATCTGGCGCAGGGCGGTGACCGCTTGGCCGACTTGCTCGACACTGCCCTGGGCCTGGCGATAGCTGTTGCCCATGGAGCCGACCACTTCGGTGGTGCCGTTTTGCAGTTGCTCGATCACCACGCGGGTTTCCTCAACCGATTCCTGGGTGCGCCGCGCCAGGTTGCGCACTTCGTCGGCGACCACGGCAAACCCACGGCCGGCCTCACCGGCACGCGCGGCTTCGATGGCGGCGTTGAGTGCCAGCAGGTTGGTTTGCTCGGCAATGCCCCGAATCACTTCCAGTACCGAACCGATTTTCTCGCTATTGGCCGCCAAGCCTTCGACCTGAACCATGGCGGTGCTCATGTCCGCCGCCAGGTGCCCGATGTTGGTGGTGGTGCGGTCGATCACGGTCAAGCCTTCGCGGGTGGCCTGGTCGGCATCGCGCGCAGCGTGTGCCGCTTGGGCGGCGCTGCGGGCCACGTCCTGGGCGGTGGCGCTCATTTCGTGGGAGGCGGTGGCCACTTGGTCAACTTGGCGGTATTGCTGCTCCATGCCGGCGCTGGTTTGTGTGGCAATCGCGGCGGACTGGTCGGCGGTGCCACGGGCGTCCTGAACCGAGCGTTTGACCTCGGCAATAATCGGTTGCAGCTTGTCGAGGAAGCGGTTGAACCAACCGGCCAGTTGCCCCAGCTCATCGTGTTTGTCGTAGGCCAGGCGGCGGGTCAGGTCGCCTTCGCCACTGGCAATGTCTTCCAGCATGCGCGCCACGCCGAGGATCGGCCGGGTCACGCTGCGCGCCATCAGCCATACCAGGACCAAGCCGACCACCGCCGCCAACAAGCCCAGGCTCAGTTCCAGCAAGGTGCCGCGGGTGTTATCGGCATCCAGTTGCGCCTTCAGTACTTCGGCGGGGCCGACCAGGACTGTTTCCGGCACATCCAGCAACACGCCCCACGGCTTGCCGCCGGGAATGGGTGCGAAGGGCGCCAATACCTTGAGTTGATGGTCGGTGCGCAAGCTATGGATCTGCGTGCTGGTCGCCAGTGCGCTGATCAATTGCGCGCCGCTGGCCGTGTCGACTTTATCCAGGCGCTGGCTGAGTTTGCTGGCGTCCGGGCTGTAGCCGGCGAGCAAACCGCTGGGGCTGAGGATGCTGACTTGGGTCTGGCCGTCATACAGCTTCTGGCTCGCCTGTTGGCTCACGGCCTGCAGGCTGTTGAGGTTGATGTCCACCGACAGCGAGGCGATGACTTTACCGTTGACCATCAACGGGAACACGATGCTGGTCATCAGCACGTTTTGCCCGTCGATTACATAAAAGTACGGTTCGATCACGCAGGGTTTCAGGGAGGTGCGCGGGCACGTGAACCAGGCGTTGGCTTTTTCTCCGCTCGGCCCGACGCTGGTGTCGGCCATGTCACTTTCCGGCAGCGACATGGAAGTCAGCTTGCCCGGCGTCGGCTGCGACCAGTACAGGGCAAAGCGGCCTTTGTCATTGCTGCCCAGCTCCGCCTGGTTGGCGAACAACTCATCTTTGCCATCCAGCGCGTTGGCTTCGAACACGAGCGACAAACCGAGCAGGTCTGGGTTGGCCTGTAGCGCGGCCTTGACCTGGCGGGTCAGGTCTTCGCGGGTGTCGAAGGCGTCGAGGAAGCGCTTTTCGGCCTGTTCGCGCAAAAACAGCACTTGGCGGGAAAACCCATGACCGTACTGGTAGGCGTCCATGAATTGCTGGCGAATCCCCAACGCCTGCACTTCACCTTGGGCCTCGATGCGCGCCTGGGCAGACTCGTCGAGCATTTGCATACTCGAGGCTTTGACCTGCTGCGAGCTGTGCTCCATGCGATACAGCGACAGACCCACCAGCAGGGTCACGATCCCCAGCAGGCACAGGCCGGCGAGCAGGGTGATTTTCCATTGAATGGAGAGCTGTCTGAGGGGCATCGAGGAGCATCCTTAACCTGAAAACGCAGAGAGCCTCTGTATCGGCCGTTATTGTTGCTTCTTTATTATTTAAACGTTCAATTTAATGCTGAAAGCGACGCCGCTTTTTGACATGCGCGCCCGCCTGCTGCAAAGTGCGCGCCCTCTAATAAGACCTCCTAAAGCCTGCACGCCGGCAGCCAACCCCATGGACGCTCGGACGCGGGCATGCCTGTTTTTATGTTTCTGTCTTGAGGTAACCATGATTAACGCAGTCATCGCCGCGGTCGGCACCATGCTGGTGCTCAGTTTGTCCCGCGTGCATGTGGTCATCGCCATCATTGTTGGCGCCCTGGTGGGTGGCTTGACCGGTGGCCTGGGCATTGAGGCCACGCTCAAGGCCTTCAACGGCGGTTTGGGTGGCGGCGCGACCGTGGCGTTGTCCTACGCCTTGCTCGGCGCTTTCGCGGTGGCGATTGCCAAGTCCGGCCTGGCCCATGCCCTGGCGGACAAGGCGTTGACGCTGGTGGACCGCCAGGAAGCCACCGGCGGGAGCCACGTCAAATGGCTGCTGATCGGCCTGTTGTGGGTGGTGGCGATTGCCTCGCAGAACATCCTGCCGATCCACATCGCATTTATCCCGCTGCTGGTGCCGCCGCTGTTATACGTGCTGACCAAGCTGCAACTGGACCGCCGGCTGATCGCCTGTGTAATGACCTTCGGCCTGATCACCCCGTATATGTTCCTGCCGGTGGGCTTCGGCAACATCTTTCTCAACCAGATCCTGCTGGCCAACGTGGCCAAGAGCGGCGTGGACATCAGCCAGGTCAACGTCACCCACGCCATGGGCCTACCGGCGCTGGGCATGGTGGTTGGCTTGCTGGTGGCGGTGTTTGTCAGTTACCGCAAAAAACGCGTGTACGACCTGGAGAAAATCGAGCGGGTCGAGCAGGTGGCAGTGCAGTACAACCCGCTGACCCTGCTGGTGGCCGGGCTGGCGATTGCTTCGGCGTTCATCATTCAGCTGTGGCTGGACTCGATGATCATCGGCGCCCTGGCTGGGTTCCTGATCTTTTCGGTGTCGGGCATTGTGCGCTGGCGCGAAACCGACGATTTGTTCACCGAAGGCATGAAGATGATGGCGATGATCGGCTTCATCATGATCGCCTCCTCGGGCTTTGCCGAAGTGCTCAAGGCCACCGGTGACGTGCGCTCGCTGGTGGAAGCCTCGGCGGCGTTTATCGGCCACAGCCGTGGCGTGGGCGCATTGCTGATGTTGCTGGTGGGGCTGCTGGTGACCATGGGCATTGGTTCGTCGTTTTCCACGGTGCCGATTCTTGCGGCGATTTTTGTGCCGTTGTGTGTGCAGTTGGGGTTCAGCCCGCTGGCCATTGTGTGCATCGTCGGCACCGCAGGTGCGCTTGGCGATGCTGGCTCGCCTGCGTCGGATTCCACCCTCGGGCCGACCTCTGGGCTCAATATTGATGGTCAGCACCATCACATCTGGGACACGGTGGTGCCGACCTTCTTGCACTACAACATTCCGTTGTTGGCGTTTGGGTGGCTGGCAGCGATGACCCTTTAGTGCTTGCAGGCGTGTAGCGACACCCTCGGTGATTGAGGCTAAACAGAGAGCTTGCCTGAAGGTGCTCTTTTTTATGTAAGACCTTTCTCTATTCGGCACTCAGGCAGCATCTGTGCGGTATTTGGGTGGCAAGGGTCTTTACATTCTTGAGCATCTTATTCGCCGCTCAGGTACACCGATGAAAACGCTGATCCTTTTCCTAGCCATCCTGACCATGGCAGGCTGCACCACGGGCCCGAAAAACCTCATCGCAAAAAACGGTTACGCCATAGACACCACACATGAGTCCCAAAGCCAGAACGAACGGGTCCGCCATTTAGTCCTGCATTACACAGTCCTTGACGACCACCACTCCCTTCAAGCGCTGACCAACGGCACCGCCAGCGCTCATTACCTGGCCTTTACTACGCCGCCCACGCACCACGAACTACCCGTAGCTCTGCAGTTGGTGCCGGAGGGGAGGCGCGCCTGGCACGCCGGGGTCAGCCAATGGGCAAGCCGCAATAACCTTAATGACACGTCTATCGGTATCGAAATCGTCAATGCTGGCTTTATCGAGGGACCCACCGGGCGGCTATGGTTCCCGTACACGGAAGCACAGCTGACGTTGGTCAAGCGCCTCTCAGCAGACTTGATCAAGCGTTATGGCATCGAGCCGCAAAATGTGGTCGCTCACAGTGACATTGCCCCTTTGCGTAAATCAGACCCCGGCCCGTTATTTCCCTGGCAGGCATTTTCCGAACACGGCATAGGCGCTTGGCCCGACGCGGTCACCGTACAAAAGCACCTTGCCCAGCGCCCCGAGTTCCAACGGGTTGAAGCCGGTACGTTGCAAAAAGCCCTTGCTGCTTATGGCTACAAAATTGCGCAAACCGGAGTGCTGGACGAAGAAACCCGCCAAGTGTTTCGCGCGTTCCAAATGCATTTTCGTCCGGCTGGTATCTCGGGCATCCCCGACGCCCAGACCGAGGCTATTGCATTGGCCCTGGTGGAAAAATACAGACCCTGAGCGCCAAGGAGTACCGACCTGAAGGGTGAGCTCGGCGACACGTCGTTTGAGTCCTTTAGAATCCAGGCAGTTGGCCGTTAACCTCTCAAGTCGCCCCTAATAAGAGAGAAATGCCATGCGTCTGAGCTTGAAGGCCAAAGTCCTGTCCCTCGCCGTCGTGCCGGTGTTGTTGTTTGCTGTGGTCATCAGCCTGACCACCGTGTGGATCCTCCAGGGCCAGGCGCGCAACGAGGTGGATGAAACCCGCCAGCGCCTGCTCAACAACGCCAAGGCCACCCTGCAAAGCTATGTAGAAGTGGCCATGACCACCGTCAAACCGCTCTACGACGCTGCCGCCCCTGGTGATACCGCCGCGCGGGCTGAGGTGGTCAAGTTGCTCTCCAACACCACCTACGGCAAGGACGGTTACTTTTTCGGCTACGACTCCGAGACCATTCGCCTGTTCAAGGGCAATAGCCCGGACGGCGTGGGCAAGAGCTTCAAGGACAACCGCGACCCTAACGGCGTCTACGTCAACCGCGACCTGGTCAAGGTCGGCAAGGATGGCACTCACTACCTGCAATACAGCTCGACCCAGCCCGGCCAGAGTGAACTGGTGCCCAAGCTCGGCTACACCGAATACCTGCCCAAGTGGGACATGGTGATTGGTACCTCGGTGAACCTCGATGGTATCGAAGCCCAGGTGGCGGTGGTCGAAGCCAAGGTTGAGAAGCGCATGGAAGGCGTGCTGCTGAGCATTCTTGGTGTCGCTGTGGTGGTGTTGCTGGTGATTGCCGCCGTGGGCATGGTGACGGCCAATACCATCCTGCGTCCGTTGAGCTTGATGAAAGCCAACCTCGACGATATCGCGGCGGGCGAGGGTGACTTGACCCGCCGTCTGGCGATCACCAGCCAAGATGAACTGGGCGATCTGGCCGGTGCGTTCAACCGGTTTGTCGACAAGATCCACGGGCTGGTGCGCCAGATCACCGAGATGACCTCGCAGCTCACCGGGCTGGTCGGGCAGGTGTCTGAGCAAGCCCAACGCTCGGAAACCGCGATGGAGCGCCAGCGTCACGAAACGGACCAAGTGGCCACGGCCATTAACCAGATGTCCTCCGCGGCCCACGAAGTCGCCCGCAGTGCCCAGGGTGCCGCCGTCGCTGCGCAACAGACCGACGCCGAGGGCCAGGCGGCCAAGCGCGTGGTAGACGGCAGCATCGCGCAGATCCATGCGCTGGTGAACGACATTCGCAGCAGCGGCGTGTCCCTCGACAGCCTGCAGCAGGATGTGTCGTCGATTGTCAGCGTGCTCGGGGTGATCCGCTCGATTGCTGAACAGACCAACCTGCTGGCGCTCAACGCCGCCATCGAAGCCGCGCGGGCCGGTGAGGCCGGGCGCGGTTTTGCCGTGGTCGCCGACGAAGTGCGCGCCCTGGCCAGCCGCACCCAGACCAGCACCCAGGAAATCCAGGGCATGATCGACCGCCTGCAAAAAGGCACCGAAGCCGCCGTGGACGCGATGCGCCGCTCCAGCGATGCCGGCGACGGCACCTCGGCCCAGGCCAACCAGGCCGGGGCGTCGCTGGACACCATGGCCCAACTGATCGGCACCATCAACTCAATGAACGCGCAAATCGCCAGCGCCGCCGAAGAGCAGACCGCCGTGGCCGAAGAGATCAACCGCAGCGTGCATCAGATAGCCGTGGCGGTGGACAGCGTGGCCGACGAAACCCAACTGGGCGCCCAGACCTCACGCAGCCTGGCGGATTTGGGCCAGCGCTTGGGGCAATTGGTGGGGCAGTTCAGGATCTGATCTTCAGTGCATGGCCGGCAGCAGGTCATCTGTATCAAGGTCTTGAGGATCGTGCTCTCCGTCGAGATGGTCTTCGCGTTCGCCTGATAGTTGCTCTGGGCCTTGATCAGTTCCACCCGTTCGTTGGTCATGTTGGCCATGTTGACCACCACACCGCCGGGGTTGGCAGCGGCACCGTTGGCTTTCCACACGCCCCCGGTGCCCGGTAGCCCGTTGGCAATGGCCAGGGCGGTGTTGGAGGCCGTGCTCGGCGGGGTGACGATGCCGCTGAGTGTGCGCAAGGCGCATGGACGTTCGTGGGAGCCTGTATAGAGAGCCGGTGGAGGCCGCGGATTATTTACGTGGCGCCGGGTTAGAGGTCGCGCATCAGCAGGCCGAAGCGCAGGTCCATCTCGGCCGGGAGCGGCACATACACGGTGTGCCCATCGCCCGGCGCCACCTCGATGGCTTCGCCCTTGGCGTTGTGCAGCGTGGCCAGGTCAAAGTGAAAGTTGCCGGCGGGGGTCATCAGTTCGAGGCGGTTGCCCACGGCGAAGCGATTCTTGACCTTGACCTCGGCCAGCTCGCCACGGCGTTCGCCGGTCAATTCCCCGACAAACTGCTGGCGCTCCGAGACTGAACTGCCGTTCTGGTAGTTCTGGTATTCGTCGTGCACGTGGCGGCGCAGGAAACCTTCGGTGTAGCCGCGCTGGGCCAGGGATTCCAGGTCGGTCATCAGGGTGCGGTCAAATGCGCGGCCGGCCACCGCGTCATCGATGGCCTGGCGATACACCTGGGTGGTGCGTGCGCAGTAGAAGTGCGATTTGGTGCGGCCTTCGATCTTCAGCGAATGCACGCCCATGTGCGTCAGGCGCTCCACGTGCTGCACGGCGCGCAGGTCCTTGGCGTTCATGATGTAGGTGCCGTGTTCATCCTCGAACGCGGGCATGTGCTCATCGGGGCGGTTGGCTTCCTGCAACAGGAACACTTGATCGGTCGGCGCGCCGATGCCCAAGGTCGGCTGGAATTGCTGGACGATCTCGCCCGTGGCGTTTTCCACGGCCGGCGTGGCCTGGTACTTCCAACGGCACGCGTTGGTGCAGGTGCCTTGGTTGGCATCGCGTTTGTTCATATAGCCGGATAACAAACAGCGCCCGGAATAGGCCATGCACAAGGCGCCGTGCACGAACACTTCCAGCTCCATGGTCGGCACCTGCTGGCGGATCTCGTCGATCTCTTCCAACGACAGCTCGCGTGACAGGATCACCCGGCAGATGCCTTGCTGCTGCCAGAACTCCACGCTGGCCCAATTCACGGTATTGGCCTGCACCGACAAGTGAATCGGCATCAGCGGGAAGTGGCGGCGCACCAGCATGATCAGACCTGGGTCGGACATGATCAGCGCATCCGGGCCCATGGCGATCACCGGCGCCAGGTCCTTGAGGAAGGTCTTGAGCTTGGCGTTGTGCGGCGCGATGTTCACCACCACGTAGAAGCGCTTGCCCAGCGCGTGGGCTTCCTGGATGCCGAGGGCCAGGTGGGCGTGGTCGAATTCGTTGTTGCGTACGCGCAGGCTGTAGCGCGGCTGGCCGGCGTAGACCGCGTCGGCGCCGTAGGCGAAGGCGTAGCGCATGTTTTTCAGGGTGCCGGCGGGGGCGAGCAGTTCGGGGGCGATCACAGGGGGCATGGGCTCACGTCGCAAAAGGTCGCGAGGGTAGTGGAGCTTGAGGTGGGATTTATTGATCCAGGTCGGCCTTTGCTGATTTTTTATCATGACTTGATTGATGCGCAGGGCGAGTGCGAAGACTCAGGCTTCAAGCCCTTGAATCAGGCCGTCTATGCTGGTTGGAGAATCAAGGGCACTCCCAGGATTGGCTGCGGACTAAGCAACAGGGCCTACACAGGGCCTTTGCTTTTCTGACATGGACCGGACATGAATCAAACCAACCTGCAATTCAAAACCCTGCTGTTGCTGCTGGCCCTGGTGACCATCGCCTTCATCTGGATATTGCTGCCGTTCTACGGCGCGGTGTTCTGGGCGGTGATCCTCGGCATTATCTTTGCCCCGATGCAGCGGCGCCTGCAACAGCGGTTCAGTTGGAACCGCAACCTGACGTCGCTGGCGACCCTGACGGTGTGCCTGATCATTGCGATTCTGCCGGTGATCATCACCAGCATATTGCTGGTGCAAGAGGGCGCGACCCTCTACAAAAACATCGAAAGCGGCAAATTGGATGTGGCCGGGTACATCGAGCAGTTCAAGAACGTGCTGCCGCCGTACTTTCAGCACCTGCTGGACCGTTTCGGCATGGGCAACCTGGAAGGCCTGCGGGAGAAAATCGTCAAGAGCGCGATGCAAGGCAGCCAGTTCTTTGCGACCCAGGCATTCAGCTTCGGCCAGGGCACGTTTGATTTCCTGGTGAGCTTTTTCATCATGCTGTATCTGTTGTTTTTCCTGCTGCGTGATGGCCCCGAGCTGGTACGCAAGGTGCGCACGGCGGTGCCGCTGGCCGAGCCGCAAAAGCGTCGCTTGCAGCTCAAGTTCAACCGGGTGGTGCGGGCCACGGTCAAAGGCAACGTATTGGTGGCCGTGACCCAAGGTGCGCTGGGCGGTTTGATCTTCTGGTTTCTGGACATTCCCAGTGCCTTGCTCTGGGCGGTGTTGATGGCGTTTCTGTCACTGCTGCCGGCGGTGGGCGCGGGAATTGTGTGGGGGCCGGTGGCCGCCTACTTCCTGTTGAGCGGTTCGATCTGGCAGGGCGTGGTGCTGGCGTTGTTCGGCGTATTTGTGATCGGGTTGGTGGACAACGTGCTGCGTCCGATCCTGGTGGGCAAGGACACTAAAATGCCCGACTATTTGATCCTGATCTCGACCCTGGGCGGCCTGTCGGTGTTTGGCCTGAACGGGTTTGTGATCGGGCCGCTGGTGGCGGCGTTGTTCATGTCCAGCTGGGCGCTGTTTGTGGAGAGCAAGCCGCGGGTCAAGCTGCCGCTGCCTTGAGCATCACGCGTGCAGCCTGAACGTGGACGCTTGTTGCAACTGTTTTTGTGCGGCGGATAACGAGGTGAGCGGGCCGCTGATGGGCTCGCCATCGCGTACCAGGTACCAGCAGGCCAGTAATCCATGCTCGCGAAGAGAGGCGGGGACGGCGCTGCCGATGACGGACATGATCTGGACAGTGGGCATGATAGATACCTCCGATTGCTATGGAGGCCACCTTAAGCGGTGAATGCACGCAGGAAAAATCACCTGGCTCGATAGTCGACATCAACGCTAAGCGTCAATCCACGACCTGATCCAGCATGTTCACCACTTCCTGCTCACTGAGCAGGCCCTTGCGCACCAGGTTTTCTGCCAGCAAAGCCAGGAACTTCGCGCTGCGGTGGCCTTCCAGGTGTTTGAGTTCGGTGAGTGCGCTGTAGACCTTACTGGAGGTACACAGGCCGGCGGTGCGGTGTGGGTTCTGCGTGGGCATGGTCAGTCGTCCTTGTTGTTATTGGGTGGACAGGGTCAATTGTGAGACTGTTTCGTGACGTAAACATGACAGCGCGAGTATCGGTCCGGCAAGTAGACATTGGCCTTAATGATGTGCGATTACGGCCATGCCATTGTCCTCATAGCGACCTTGGCACTCTAAATCCGGACTTTGCGGGCAAAAAAAAGGCCCCGCGTGTAGGCGAGGCCTGTGCCTGTCATGTCAGTTAAGTGTTACCAGCCGCGACGGTAATAGCCGTGGGGAGGGCCGTAGTAGCCACGCGGTGGGCCGTAATAGACCGGCGCCGGGCGGTAATAAACCTGCTGTTGCACATACACCGGCGGTGGCGGTGCGTAGTAGACCGGCGGCGGAGCGGCATACACCGGCTGCGGCTGGACGTACACCGGCTGCTGCACGTAAACCTCACGCGGTTGGCTGGCAACCACGGAGCCCACGACAGCTGCGCCCACTAACGCACCCAAGACGGCCGGGCCACCCCATCCACCACCGTGGGCGGAGGCTTGGCCTGCCATAGCGAGTGCACCGATAAGCAAGGCGATCTTGGGGATTTTACGAATCATGGTCATTCCTCGGTTAGCCCCTGCGCTTGTGGTCTGCAATCAATAGACTCAAGGATTGTCGCGGGGATACTTTTAAGACAGCGTGTTTCTGAAAAACAGCACAGCCGATAGGTAAAGGTTGTGTAAGGTCTGTACCCAATTGCTTACTCAAAGGAGTTACCCATGCAGATGCACCCCAACAAGGACACCCAACTGTGCATGTCATTGTCGGCGCGCCCTGGAAATTTTGGCTTGCGTTTCCATAACCATCTGTATGAACAGCTGGGTCTGAACTTTTACTATAAGGCCTTCAGCAGCCAGGATTTACCCGGCGCGATCGGCGGTATACGCGCGTTGGGCGTGCGCGGCTGCGGTGTTTCCATGCCGTTCAAGGAGGCCAGCATTGCCCTGGTCGATGAGCTGGACGACTCGGTCAAGGCCATCACGTCCCTCAATACCATCGTCAACACCAATGGCCACCTCAAGGCCTACAACACGGACTACATCGCTGTCGAACAACTGCTGAAAAAGCACGCGGTACCGAAGGATTCGACCTTTGCCCTGCGTGGCAGCGGCGGCATGGGCAAGGCCGTGGCCAGCGCTTTGCGCGACGGCGGTTACGCCAACGGCGTGATTGTGGCGCGTAACGAGGCAGCGGGCCGGGCGTTGGCCCAGAACTTGGGGTATGAATGGCTGCCGGAATTGGGTGACCTGCGCCCGCAGATGTTGGTCAACGTGACGCCGATCGGCATGAGCGGCGGGGCGCAGGCGAATCAATTGGCGTTTGACGCTGAGGCTGTGGATGCGGCCGATACGCTATTTGATGTGGTGGCGATCCCCGCCGAAACGCCGCTGATCGTGCGCGGGCGTGCCAAAGGCAAACGCGTGATTACCGGGCTGGAAGTGATCGCGATCCAGGCGTTGGAGCAGTTTGTGCTGTACACCGGCGTGCGGCCGACTGATGAGCAGTTTAAGGCGGCAGTGGCCTTCGCCCGAGGCTAAGCCTTGTACATAGTCAATGTGGGAGCGGGCTTGCTCGCGAAGGCGGTGTGTCAGTCAATAGATGAACCGACTGATTAGCCGCTTTCGCGAGCAAGACCGCTCCCACATGTTTGACCGAGTTAAGCCTGTTCCAGCTGGGCCAGGCGCTCTTCCAACGCAGCAATCCTGGCTTCAAGCTCTTCGATACGATCCAGAGAGACTGCACCAGCCGACCGCTCCACCGGACTCCCGCGCGCCGCCAGAATCACCTCGATATCCGCCGGATCCCCCAGCGCGTGGGTATACCGGTCTTCCCGCTGCCCCGCCTGTTTCGGCACCAGCACCGCCAGCCCGCGCGCAATCAGGCGCTCCAGCTGGTGCACGACCTGCTCGGCATCTTCAAAGTCATGCATGCGCCCGCTGCGGGTCAGCAGCTCATTGACGGTTTGCGGCCCGCGCAGGAACAGCAGCCCGATCAGGATCACCTGTGCCGGTACCAGCTCCAGCGCCTTGTCCACGCGATGCTCCCAACGGTCGGCGCGGCTGCCCATCACCAGGCGGGTAAAGCCCTGGCCTTCCAGCGCGCGCAGGCTTTGGCCGACCTGGCCTTGGCTGAGGTTGGTCACCGGCTCGCGGCTGGTCTTCTGGTTGCAGGCCAGCACCAGGGCGTTGAGGGTCAGGGGGTAGGTTTCCGGGTTGGTCGCCTGTTTTTCGATCAGGCAGCCCAGGATGCGGATTTCCGTGCTGTTCAGGCGCGGCTCAGGGGTCTCGGTGTCGTGCTCGGCGGTCATCGCGCTTTCCCTATGCAGTGAATGCACTAGCCTAAGCTGGAAAAAATAAAAGACAAGCAGCTGGCATGTCTATAATCGCCGCTGGTTCCAAACCCTGCCATAACCGCGAGACTGTCATGACTATTTCCCTGTACGCCGCCTCCATCCCGGTCTTCAAGCAAATGCTCAACGCCCTGAGCGATGTGCTGAACAAAGCCGAAGCCCACGCCACCGCCAAGAACATCGAGCCGAACGCACTGCTGCAAGCGCGTCTGTTCCCGGACATGTTCCAACTGGTACGCCAGGTGCAGATCGCCGTCGACTTCGCCAAGGGTGTTTCCGCACGCCTGGCCGAGATCGAAGTGCCGAAGTACGAAGACAGCGAAGTGACCTTTGCCGACCTGCAGGCACTGATCGCCAAGGTGCTGGCATTTGTCGACACCATCAAGCCTGAGCAAGTCGACGGCAAGGAAGGCATCGAGATCATCACCCGCCCAGGCACGCCGAAAGAGAAGCGCTTCAGCGGCCAGTCCTACCTGCTGACCTACGGCCTGCCGCAGTTCTTCTTCCACGTCACCACCGCTTACGCCTTGTTGCGTCACAACGGTGTGGAAGTGGGCAAGCGCGATTACATGGGCTCTTTCTAAATAGCCGCTTTCTACATAGCCGCTTTCCAAGCCAAAAAAAGCCCGGGGTGGTTCTTCAATGAACCTCCCCGGGCTTTTTTGTGCCTGAGCGTTAAGCCGGTTGCTCTTCCTTGCCCAGGCACGCCGCCGCAGTAAACAGCACATCGGTGGACGAGTTGAGTGCGGTTTCCGCCGAATCCTGCAGCACGCCGATAATAAAACCGACGGCCACCACCTGCATGGCGATCTCGCTGGGAATACCAAACAGGCTGCATGCCAAGGGAATCAGCAACAGCGAACCGCCGGCCACACCCGATGCGCCACAGGCACACACCGCCGCGACCACGCTGAGCAGCACGGCGGTCGGCAGGTCGACGGCAATCCCGAGGGTGTGCACGGCCGCCAGGGTCAACACGGTGATGGTCGTCGCGGCACCGGCCATGTTGATGGTGGCACCCAGCGGGATCGACACCGAGTAGGTGTCTTCATGCAGGCCCAGGCGTTTGCTCAACGCCAGGTTCACCGGGATATTCGCCGCCGAGCTGCGAGTAAAGAACGCGGTGATGCCGCTTTCGCGCAGGCACAACAGCACCAGCGGGTACGGGTTACGGCGCAGTTTCCAGAACACGATGGCGGGGTTGACCACCAACGCCACGAACAGCATGCAGCCGATCAGCACCGCCAGCAGGTGCGCGTAGCCGAGCAGGGCGCCGAAACCGGAAGTGGCCAGGGTCGAGGCCACCAGGCCGAAGATGCCCAACGGTGCGAAGCGAATCACCACGCGCACAATCAGCGTTACCCCGTTGGACAGGTCATCCAGCACCGTGCGGGTCGTCTCGCCAGCATGGCGAATCGCTATGCCCATGCCGATGGCCCAGGCCAGGATGCCGATGAAATTGGCATTCATCAGCGCACTGACTGGGTTATCCACCACGCTGAGCAGCAAGCTTTGCAGGACCTCGCCGATACCGCCGGGGGCGCTGACGGTGAGGTCATGGGAGGCCAGTACCAGCGTCGAGGGGAACAGCGTGCTGCCCACCACCGCGACGACGGCAGCCGCAAAGGTGCCCAGCAAGTACAGGAACAGGATCGGCTTGATATGGGTTTCCTGGCCATGTTTATGGCCGGCAATCGAAGCCATCACCAGCACAAACACCAGGATCGGCGCCACGGCCTTGAGCGCGGCGACAAACACCTTGCCGATAAAACCGCTGGCCTTGGCTGCCTCGGGCAACAGCAGGGCCAACAGTATGCCGGCGACCAGGCCGATGAGGATTTGCGTGACCAGGCTGACGCGGGTCAGGCGCTGGAAGAGGGAAGGGGCGGCAGTCATAAACAGTTGTCTCTAGTTCTTTTAATGGGAAGCAGCATTGCAGGCAGGAAGCGCAGATGAAAGCAGGCGCAAAGTCTAACATGCTGTAGGAAGCGTCCCGTTCAGTGCGACATTCCGTCACCGCGGCCGTAGGCTTTGGCCATATCCCGACATACTCTGTTAACATTCTCGCCTCTCAACTTTCCTATCCGTCAGCGAGCCCTTCGGGCTGTCGTTGATGTCGTCGTTTCTGGAGTTTTCATGCTGTTTCCCATCCTGCTGCTGTCGGCTGCCGGCTTTACTGTGCTGACCACAGAATTCATCATCGTCGGCCTGTTGCCGGCCATTGCCCGGGACTTGCATGTCAGCGTGTCCCAGGCCGGGCTGCTGGTGACCCTGTTCGCCTTTACCGTGGCGGCGTTCGGCCCGTTTCTCACGGCGTACTTCGCACGCTTCCCACGCAAACGGCTGTTTATCAGCATCCTGATCATGTTCGGGGTGGCCAATACCGTGGCGGCATTGGCGCCGAATATTTGGGTGATGGCCTTTGCACGGTTGATTCCGGCGCTAGGGTTGCCGGTGTTCTGGGCCTTGGCCAGTGAAACCGCGGTGGACATCGTCGGCCCGGAATACGCCGGGCGCGCCATCGAAAAGATTGGTTTCGGCATCGTCTGCGCCACGGTGTTCGGCATCCCCGTGGGCACCTTGATTTCCGACATGTTCGGCTGGCGCACCGCGTTTGCCATCCTCGCCGTCGTGGCGTTGGCCAAAGCGTTGCTGCTGTTCATCTACCTGCCGGTGACAAAACCGAAGAACGATCAGGTGACGCTGCGCTCGCAGTTCAAGATCCTGCGTAACCCGGTGATGCAGGGCCATATTTTGCTGTCGATCCTGGTGTTCAGCGGCATGTTCACCGCCTACACCTACCTGGCGGACATCCTCGAGCGCCTGGCCGGCTTCGACGGCACACTGGTGGGCTGGTGCTTGATGGGCTTTGGCGCAGTGGGCTTGATCGGCAACTCCCTGGGTGGGCGCGCAGTGGATCGCCACCCGTTGATCGCGTCCATGGTGTTCTGCGGCTTCATGATCGCGGGCATGGTGGCCTTGGTCCCGGCGATTCACTCACCGGTCGGCCTGGCGGCGGCCATGGCGGTGTGGGGCGTGACCCAGGCGGCGATGTTCCTGGTCAGCCACGTGCGCTTGATGAAGGCCGCACCCCATGCGCCGGCGTTTGCCGCCTCGTTGAACATTGCCGGGGCCAACCTGGGGATTGGCCTGGGGGCGATGGTCGGCGGGCATGTGATCGACACCCTCGGCCTTGGCAGTCTGGGCTTTGCCGCCTCCGGGTTTATCCTGGTGTCGATCCTGCTGGCGCTGTGGCTGATGATTGCCAAACCGCCCGCCGCCCGCGCCTGATCATCAGGGCAGGGCGGTAAACAGCTCGCGTCGCGCCCCTTCGGTAATCGCCACGATGCCGGGGTGCTTGACCTTGCGCTCCACCGAGATCGCGTAGAACGACTCGGTGACCGCATCGGTCTGGCCGATCAGCGCCACGCCGTACTGGCGCACCACCTCATCGGCAATCACGCTGGGCGCGATAAAGATCCCGCTGCCGGATTGGCCAAATGCCTGCATCAAGGCACTGTCGTCGAACTCGCCGATGATCTTCGGTTGAATCTGCTGCTCGGCAAACCAACGCTGCAAGCGGCTGCGCACCACCGTTTCTGCACCCGGAATCAACAAGGGTGCGCCCTGCAAGCACTGTGGGAAATCGCCGCCGTATTGGTCAGCCAATGCCTGGGTGGCGAAAAAACTGATGCCGCATTCGCCCAGTTTCTGGCTGTAGCCCTTGATGTCCAGGTGCGTGGGCATGGGGCTGTCGGAAATTACCAGGTCCAGGCGCTGGATCGCCAAGTCGGCCAATAAACGTTCGAGTTTGTCCTCGCGGCAGGTGATGCGGATCGGCTCGCTCAGTTCCATGGTCGGTGCAATCAGCCGGTACACGATGGACTTGGGCACCACATCCGCGACCCCGACCCGGAACAGGATCTGCTGTTCATTGGGCTCTGCGCGCAACAACGCCTCCAACTCATTGCCGGTCTGGAACATCTGCTCGGCGTAGGGCAGGACGCGGCGCCCGGCTTCGGTGAGTTCCAACTGGCGCCCGACGCGCTGAAACAACGCGATACCAAAGGTTTGCTCCAGCAGGCTGATCTGCCCGCTGATGGTCTGGGGCGTGAGGTTAAGTTGCTCACAGGCGCGTACGATGCTGCCGGTCTTGGCCACAACCCAGAAGTAATGCAGCTGTCGGTAATTGAGCATGGCGGGCTACACTTCGTAAAAAACGAAGTATACGTGAAAAAAATACGAATTTTCCTGAAGTGTTCGCGTGCATAGAATGCCTCGCTATCGAGGGGCCACTATTTGGACCCAATGGTTCTAACGAGGAATACATCATGAAACTCAATTCTCTGGGCGCCGCGTCGTTGCTTGCGCTTTCATTGGTAATGGTCAGCGGCTGTGATCAGGTGGAAAAGAGCGCCCAGCAAGTGCTGGGCAAGGCCACCGAATCCGCCAAGCAGGCTATCGATGAAACCCATAAAGCTGCCGAACAGGCATTGAGTGAAGCGACACAGGGCCTGATCAGTCCGGAAAAAAACGATGATCAGAAACAAAAAGAATCTGAATCAAGCAGCAAAGAAGCTTAACTCCCCAGCACAACGTCAGGACTGACCTATGGATTACCTTTTACAACTGGCTGCCAGCCCCACCGCCTGGGTCGCACTGGCCACCTTGATCGTCATGGAAATCGTGCTGGGCATCGATAACCTGATCTTTATCTCGATCCTCACCAACAAATTGCCCGAGAAGCACCGAGCCAAGGCGCGGCGCATCGGCATCAGCATGGCGCTGGTGTTACGTCTGGGCCTGTTGAGCACCATTGCGTTTATCGTGCAGTTGACGGCGCCGGTGTTCGAAATCTTCGGCCAGGCATTTTCGTGGAAGGACATGATCCTGATCGCCGGTGGCCTGTTCCTGGTGTGGAAGGCGACCACCGAGATCCACCACAGCATGGACCCGGAGCCGGAGCAGAAGGAGTCCGTCAGTAACGTCGTGACCATTGGCTTTGCTGCGGCCATCGGCCAGATCCTGTTGCTCGACCTGGTGTTCTCCATCGACAGCATCATCACCGCCGTGGGCATGACCGAGCACTTGCCGATCATGATCATTGCTGTGGTGGTCTCGGTGATCGTGATGCTGGTGGCGGCTGAACCGCTGGCCAAGTTCATCAACGACAACCCGACCGTGGTGATGCTGGCCCTGGGCTTCCTGATCATGATCGGCATGACGCTGATCGCCGAAGGCTTCGGCGCCCATGTGCCAAAAGGCTACGTGTATGCGGCCATGGCGTTCTCGGCAGCGATTGAGTGCTTGAACATCGCAAGACGCAATCGCCATCAGCGTTTGCTCGCCGCCAGGCAGTAACGCTAGAAACGCAAAAAGCCGGCTGAGCTAACAAGCGCCCAGCCGGCTTTTTGCTGTCTGATAGAATCTGCGCACTTGTTACCTTGAGGTCCACCATGAACGAGCCGATTCGCCTCACCCAGTACAGCCACGGCGCGGGTTGCGGCTGCAAGATTTCACCCCAGGTGCTGGAAGTGATCCTCGCCGGCAGCGGCGCACAGAACCTGGATCCCAACCTGTGGGTAGGCAACGCCTCACGCGACGACGCGGCGGTGTACGCCATCGACGACGAGCGTGGCGTGGTCTCCACCACCGACTTTTTCATGCCGATTGTCGATGACCCCTTCGACTTCGGCCGCATCGCCGCCACCAACGCGATCAGCGATATCTACGCCATGGGCGGCGATCCGTTGATGGCCATCGCCATTCTGGGCTGGCCGGTGAATGTGCTGGCGCCGGAAATCGCCCGCGAAGTGATCCGTGGCGGCCGTTCGGTGTGCGACGCCGCCGGCATTCCGTTGGCCGGTGGGCACTCCATCGACGCGCCGGAGCCGATCTTCGGCCTGGCCGTCACCGGCATCGTGCAAAAGCGCCATATGAAGCGTAACGACACCGCCACCGCCGGGTGCAAGCTGTACCTGACCAAACCGCTGGGCATCGGCATCCTCACCACCGCCGAGAAGAAGGGCAAGTTGCGCGAGGCGGACATCGGCCTGGCCCGCGACTGGATGTGCACCCTCAACAAGCCTGGCAGCCGTTTCGGCAAGTTGGCGGGCGTTACTGCCATGACCGATGTCACCGGTTTCGGCCTGCTGGGCCATCTCGTGGAGATGGCTGACGGCAGCGGCCTGACAGCGCGCATCGAGTATGAAAAAGTCCCACGCCTGCCGGGGGTTGAAGACTACCTGGATCAGGGTTGCATGCCCGGTGGCACGTTGCGCAACTTCGACAGCTATTCGAGCAAGCTCGGGCGCCTGCAAGAACTGCACAAGCGCGTGCTGTGCGACCCACAAACCAGCGGCGGCTTGCTGATTGCCGTGACCCCGGAGGGCGACGCCGAATTCCACACGGTGGCCGCCGAGCTGGGCCTGAGCCTTGAGCCAATCGGCGAACTGGTTGAGCGACAGACCCACGCGGTAGAGGTGTTTTGATGGCAACTGACATCACCGACTACCGCGACATCTTCCTCAACGACCGGCCGATGATGGATACCCGCGCGCCAATCGAGTTCACCAAGGGCGCATTTCCCGGGGTGATCAACCTGCCGCTGATGACCGACGACGAGCGCCAGCGGGTCGGCACTTGCTACAAGCAGCAGGGCCAGCAGGCGGCAATCGTTTTGGGGCATGAACTGGTGTCCGGGGCGACCAAGGCCGAGCGCATCGAGCAGTGGGCGCAGTTTGCCAAGGCCAACCCTGAGGGTTATTTGTATTGTTTTCGCGGCGGTCTGCGTTCGCAGATCGTGCAGCAATGGCTGAAGACCGAAGCCGGTATCGAGTACCCGCGGGTGGGCGGTGGCTACAAGGCCATGCGTACCTTTCTGCTGGAGACGCTGGAGCACGCCACGGCAGAGTGTGATTTCGTGTTGTTGGGCGGCATGACCGGCACCGGCAAGACCGAAGTGCTCGGCCAACTGCGCAACGCCCTGGACTTGGAAGGCCACGCCAACCATCGTGGCTCCAGCTTCGGCAAACGCGCGACATCACAACCCTCAAACATCGACTTCGAAAACCGCTTGGCCGTGGACCTGCTCAAAAGACGCGCGGCCGGCGTCGAGCAGTTTGTCGTCGAGGACGAAAGTCGCACGATCGGCAGTTGCGCGCTGCCCTTGCCGTTGCACAAGGGCATGCAGACATTTCCAATGGTGTGGTTGGAAGACAGTATTGAAGGCCGCGTCGAAAGAATCCTGCGCGATTACGTGGTCGACCTCTGCGCCGAGTTCATCCAGGTATTTGGCGACAATGGCCAGGCGCTGTTTGCCGAACGCCTGACCCAGAGCTTGGCCAATATCCACAAACGCCTGGGCGGCGAGCGCTTCCAGCGGTTGCAGGCAATCCTGCAGGACGCTTTGGCCGAGCAGGCCCGCAGCGGTGCGGTGGAACTGCATCGGGTGTGGATCGAGGGCTTGTTGCGCGAGTACTACGACCCGATGTACGCCTTCCAGCGTGAAAGCAAAGGCGCGCGGATCGAGTTTGCGGGCGAGCAGAGCGCGGTGGTGGAGTACCTGCGCGAGCGCATTGCCAGGTCAGCATAATGGAGTGGGTTTAAGGGCCTTTTCGCGAGCAAGCCTGCTCTCACATTTTTGACCGCGTTCATTCTGTAGAAACGCGGTCAAAAAGTGGGCGCTGGCTTGCCTGCGATAAGGCCCTCAGCCTCACCTGAAAACTAAAGAATCACCGCCCCAATCAACCCACACACCACACCCACCAGCATGGTCAGCCCGGCCACCGTCACCAGCACCCGCGCATCGAAATCCTTGCGCAGCATCAACAGTGACGGCAGGCTCACGCTGGGCAGGGTCATCAGCAAGGCCACGGCGGGGCCGGTGCCCATGCCCAGAGTCATCATGGTTTGTACGATAGGGATCTCAGCTGCTGTAGGAATCACGAACAGTGTGCCGACGATGGCCAGCGGTACCAACCACATCAGGCTGTTGGCCATGGCCCCGTCGACATGGGGGAACAGCCAGACCCGCGCGGCACCCAACACCAGCACGGCGAGGATATAGACCGGGATCGTGCTCCAGAACAACTGCCACAGGGTACGCAACCAACGGCTCAGGAACGGTTGCGATTCGCTCAGGCTAGCGTCGGCTACCGCGTCTAAAGCGGCTTCGGGCACCTGATCGGGTCGGGCAATCCGCTGTGCCACCAGGGACACGCCGACCACCAGTACAATCCCCGCAACCAACCGCAACGCGGTAAAGCCCCAGCCCAACACAAAGCCCATGAACACCAGCGTCGCCGGGTTCAAGACCGGGTTGGCGATCCAGAACGCCAGTGCGGCGCCTACCGATACGTGCTGACGGCGCATGCCCGCCGCCACCGGTGCTGCGCAGCAACTGCACATCATGCCCGGCAAGGCGAACAGCCCGCCGCGCAGGGTCGAACCCAGGCCGGCGCGGCCAAACAGGCGCAGCAGCCAGTCGCGGGGGATCAACACTTGCAGCAGCGAACCCAGAATCACCGCCAGCACGGCGGCCTTCCAGATGGCTAGGAAATACACTTGGGCATAGGCCAGCGCGGCCGTCAGGGGGGCGGTTTGCTGATCATTGAGAATCGAGGCGCCGATGCTGTGGTTATCCGCTGCCACGAACGCCTTGAGGTAATAGGGCGACCACTTCACGTAGTAGAGGCCGATGCAGGCCACCAGCAGGAACAGCGCTGGTTTCCACCAGAACGACCAGCCCCGGTTGGGCTGGGTGGAGATGAGGTTGGGCATGGTGCAGGTCCGCAGAGGGTTCAATAGCGGGGCATCATACGCCTGTGTCAGATATCCGCAGCGGTCTGCGTTGCATCCGGGCACGTCTGCTGGCCGTTATCCAGGCCTTGCTTGTAGTTGCGGCTGAGCAGCGAGGCCTTGCCGTTATGCCAGGTCAAGGTCAGTACATACAAGGTGTCGAAGTCACTGCCTGACCAATCGTCGGTGATGGTGTGTTTTTCACCCGAGGCTTCACTGGCCACCTTGTTGATCAGCTCCGGCAGGTAGCCGTGGGACCAGGCGGTGTAGATGATCGAGTTGTGGTACTTGTCTTCCACCAGCTCGTCAGCGAGGTCGCTGGTGTCGTTGGCCGAGAATTTGATGTTAACCGGCAGGCCGAGCTTGATGGCGCTAGGGCTGATGGTCATCAACGGGCGAATGTAGCTGTACGAATTGTCCTTTTCGCCTTCTTCGACATTGCGCGTCGGGTTGGGGGCAAACACATAGTTGGCATTACCGAATTTTTGCGGCAGTACGGTGGCCAGGTTCATGGCGCGGTTCAGGCCTTGGCAGTTCAACTGGCCGAGGCCGCCGGCGGGTTTTTCGCCGTGGCGCAGGAATACCAGGGTTTGTACGCCGTCTACCGGCCCGGCGCTGCTGATTCGTGATTCCAGGGTCAGACCGATCGCGCCGCCGACCACGAGCAGCGGCAACACGATGTATGAGTAACGTTTAAGGCGACGAGCAAGGCACAAAGGCTTGATTCTCATTGTAGGTTCGAGTCTTCAGTGCATCGGGTTAAGGCGGAAAAGCCCGGCCCCAGCGACGCATGCGGCGCCCTGCGGTTTTTCCATGTCGTTGTAACAGGGTGTCTCCTTTCACCGTGATGGCGCAGTTAAGAGTGCATATAGCCACTTTGGTTCGCCTGCGCGCCAGATTAGCGTGGCAATGTTGCGCAATGATGACCCATGCACGACGCTGGGTAGGTGGTTATTATGTGAGCTTTGCGCCTGGGGATTTTCTGATGAACGCACTCGCCGCTTTCCCGATTAATAGCAAATGGCCTGCCCAGCATCCGGAGCGTTTGCAGTTGTATTCGTTGGCTACGCCCAACGGCGTCAAAGTATCCATCATGCTTGAAGAACTGGGCTTGCCTTATGAAGCGCACAAGGTCAGTTTCGAGACTCAGGACCAGTTTTCGCCTGAGTTCTTGTCGCTGAACCCCAACAACAAAATCCCCGCGATTATCGACCCCAATGGTCCGAGCGGTCAGCCATTGGCGCTGTTCGAGTCAGGCGCGATCCTGATCTACCTGGCGGAGAAAACCAGCCAATTGCTCTCCGAAGACCCGGCCACCCGTTACGAAACCCTCCAATGGCTGATGTTCCAGATGGCCGGTATCGGGCCGATGTTCGGCCAAGTGGGGTTCTTCAACAAATTTGCCGGCAAGGCCTACGAAGATAAACGCCCTCGTGATCGCTACGTGGCCGAGTCCCGGCGCTTGCTGGATGTGTTGGAAAAACGCCTGCTGGGCCGCACCTGGATCATGGGCGACGAGTACAGCATCGCCGACATCGCTACCTTTCCATGGATTCGCAACCTGATCGGCTTCTACGAATCCGGCGACCTGGTAGGCATTGCCGATTTCCCGAACGTACTGCGCGCGTTGGACGGCTTTGTCGCACGTCCGGCGGTGATCCGTGGCCTGAACATACCTGCCTGACCCCAAGAGCGTTGAAATATGCCGACTTTCGATTTTAAGCAACTGGATGTATTCAGCAGCGTTTCGCTCAAGGGCAACCCACTGGCGGTGGTGTTGGGGGCTGACAGCCTCACCGACCAGCAAATGGCCGATTTCGCCAACTGGACCAACCTCAGCGAAACCACGTTTTTGCTGACACCGCGCGACCCACGAGCGGACTACCGGGTGAGAATTTTCACCACGCTCAAAGAGCTGCCATTCGCCGGCCACCCGACGCTGGGCAGTTGCCATGCCTGGCTGCAAGCGGGGGGCGTTCCCAAAGGTGAGGAGATTATCCAAGAGTGCGAAATCGGCCTGGTGCGTATCCGTCGCGAAGGCGATGAGCTGGCCTTTATAGCTCCGCCGTTGTTGCGTAGCGGTGCCGTTGAAGCGCCCTTGCTGGAACGCGTGCGCTTGGGGCTCGGCCTGGCACCCGACGCCATTGTGCGTAGCCAATGGGTCGACAATGGCGCGGACTGGCTGGCAGTAATGCTCGCCGATCGCGAACAAGTACTGGCGCTGCAGCCGGATTACTCGCAACTGCATGGGTTGGCCATTGGCGTCATCGCGCCCTGTGACCCGACGAGGGACGCTGTGGGCACGCACTTCGAAGTCCGCGCATTTATCGCGGGCGACAGCGCCCAGGAAGACCCGGCCACCGGCAGCCTGAATGCGGGCATTGCCCAATGGTTACTGGGTGAAGGCCTTGCGCCGAGCCGCTACGTAGTCAGCCAAGGTACGGCCATTGGGCGCGCCGGGCGTATTCGCGTCGATCGCCACGGTGATGAAATCTGGATCGGCGGCGCCGTTTCGGTGTGCATCGAAGGGCGCGTACAGCTCTAGATCAATGAATTGTTACGGGCTGCGCAATACACTATTGGCCCCTCGGCGTTTGTGCTGCCGGGGCCAAGGGGCATAAGCTTTCGCCCCAACTATTTCTGCCGCAACCTAGGACAGCCATGACCAGCCAGTTCCCCCAAGCCCGTCCACGCCGCCTGCGCCGCTCCCCGGAGTTGCGTGGTCTGTTCCAGGAAACCGAATTCACCCTCAACGACCTGGTGCTGCCGATCTTCGTCGAAGAAGAAATCGACGACTTCGTCCCCATCACCAGCATGCCGGGTGTGCAGCGTATTCCTGAAAAGAAACTGGCCGGTGAGATCGAGCGTTATGCCCGCGCCGGGATCAAGTCAGTCATGACCTTCGGCGTGTCCCACCACCTGGACGCCAACGGCAGCGACACCTGGAAAGAACGCGGCCTGGTCTCGCGCATGTCCTCAATCATCAAGGACGCCGTGCCGGAAATGATCGTGATGTCTGACACCTGCTTCTGCGAATACACCGACCACGGCCACTGCGGCGTGATGCACGGCGCCCATGTCGACAATGACGCGACCCTGGTCAACCTCGGCAAACAAGCCGTGGCCGCCGCCCGCGCCGGTGCTGACGTCATCGCGCCTTCCGCCGCCATGGACGGCCAAGTCCAAGCGATCCGCCGCGCCCTGGACGATGCCGGCTTCACGCATATTCCGATCATGGCCTACTCCACCAAATTCGCCTCAGCCCTCTACGGCCCGTTCCGCGAAGCAGGCGGCAGCGCGCTCAAAGGCGACCGTAAAAGCTACCAGATGAACCCCATGAACCGCCGCGAAGCCGTGCGCGAATCGCTGCTCGATGAGCAGGAAGGCGCGGATGCGCTGATGGTCAAACCAGCCGGTGCCTACCTCGACATCATCCGCGACATCCGCGAAGCCTCGCGCTTGCCGGTGGCGGCGTATCAGGTCAGTGGTGAATACGCGATGATCAAATTCGGTGCCCAGGCGGGCGCGATTGATGAGGCGCGCGTGGTGCGGGAGACGTTGGGGTCGATCAAACGCGCGGGGGCGGATTTGATTTTCACGTACTTTGCGATGGATTTGGCGTTGGCGGGGATTTGATATCGGGTTGTAGTCCTGTGGCGAGCGGAACTGCTCGTCTCGGGGCTACATCTACACCGATTCTGCCCAGCGCTGGCAGAAGTCGTGTTGCTCCTGTATGTCGTTGGTGAGATTACTTTCTTCATAAGAGAAAATATGCACAAGTTCACCGTCCGGAACTCCCATAGTCAGCTCGTAGGCGACTAGGCCGTTAGACATTTGCGAAGACATTCCTGATGTGTGGACGTTGATTTTTGATCCTTTGCATAGAAATTTTATATCTTTCAAGTCTGCCCTCATTAAGCCGAAGCAGCCGTACAGGTCCAAGGCGGTGTAGGATTTTTGGGGCTCATTACCTAGAAGTAGATAAAGGGTAGGTTTGCCTCCTTCGTATTCGAGGATTGCGCTTTCACGTATGCCGTTTTTGATGATAGTGATTTTACGGGGTTTCATCGGTGATCCATAATTGAAAAGTGCGTTATTAAATATTTTCGGGTTTTGTAATTAAATAGTGAGTTGGGTCTTATTCTTTTGCTTGTTGTATTTTTTTAGTCGGCTTAGAAGGGTTTGCATAAAGCTTTGTTGGTGCGTTATGGGGGAGCTAAAATAGGTTGCCATCGTTTTGAAGATGGCGTCGAAGTTATCATTCTTTGATAGGTAGTGCTTGATAGAGGAGATAAACCATTTTTGTTCAAGGGCTGTATAAGCTAGAAATTCTGGTTTTGTCAGTGCGTCAAAGATCTCTATAAGCTCTTTTTCGTTATTTGGGTCTTTTGAAGAGATAAGTTTTTCTCTTTCTAAGTTATCTGTGTTTTCAATGTCGTAAGTGAACAGTAACCCACGGATTATTTCCATGCTCGGCTGTCTTTTCATATTTATGATTTGGTATGAGTGATTCTGGGTTTGTTGTTTGATTTTTTGTTTGTATCTTGTTTTTTGGCTGTATTTTGCTCGTCTCGCGAGTGTCCGCCTCTACGGATGCATCGAAACTTAAAATTAAAATTTCATTGTGTTCAGGTGTTTGTCGAACTTTTTCATTATATGGCTGAGCCACAACAGTCCTGATGGCCATTGATGAGGGTAATAGTAATAGCAATACTGTTCGTAGAGGAGGTTTTCTTGGAGGTCTGACTCATTTGTGTAGGAGTTTATCAGCTCAAGGATTTCTTTTTTTACGGAAATTATTACGTCTTTAGACGAGTCTTGTAAAAAGGAATCAATGACCTCATCGGCTGATGAGTATTCCTCAGTCCAGTCCTGATTGAAATAGGCGCCAAAAAACTGCTGGAGTTCTGTCAATGGTTTGTTCATTTTTCTAATGGGTATCCTGTCAGTAATAGGTAGCCTTTCGGCATGTTATGCTTTCGCTTTAAAACTAGCAAAAATTTATAAGCGGGAACTGATTTGTCAGTTCCTCTAATGACGCTAACTCCTACCGCCTGACTTGAGTTTTCTCTAATAATAAGTTTATCTTTTTTTCCTTTTAGGAATTCCAATATGTCTTGGTTGTGTGTCGCTAAGCTTTTGGATACGAGTGCTTCTGCCTCCTCTAAAGTTCTGAATGTAGATGCCGCTGGAATATTTGGCTCTGACTCAAGCCTTGCGGTTAGCTGAGCGTCCGTTTGATCTATGTGCTTCCTAATTAGGTGCCCCCCTGACTTTTCATGCGAGTCTAGTACAGGGGCCTTGCTTGATTGAAGGGGGTCGACGTTTGAGCCAGGGCACCCTCCAACCTTGCAACTTAATCCCAGCGGATCCACCCATCCCGTAGGATTGGGCGCGTACTGGTACGCGTTGATCCCACCGGCCAGCTTCACCGGGTCGGGAGTCAGGTAACGACCAATATCTGGATTGTAGTAGCGATGGCGGTTGTAGTGCAGCCCGCTTTCTTGGTCGAAGTATTGGCCTTGGAAGCGCAGCGGGTTGTCGATTTTATTGATGTCTAGGCGAGCAATTTCACCGTAGGCGCGGTAGTGCGCGGACCAGACGATTTCGCCGTCAGGTGCCGTGAGTTCTTGCGGGGTGCCAAGGTGGTCGAGTTGGTAGTGGAAGGGCTGGGTGTCTTTTGGACCAAAGCCTTCCAGCAGTGCCAGCGGACGGAAGCTCTCCGGTTCGTAGATGTAACGGCGATGGCGATCTGCGTGATGCTCCGCGATCAGCTTGTCGCCTTGCCAGAAAAACTCCGTGGTTATGTCATCAACGGTTTTGCTGATGCGCCGACCAAACGGGTCATAGCGGTAGCTGGCCGTTTGCCCGTTCGGTTGGGTAATGCCGATCAACCGATGCTGACAGTCGTAACGGTACTCGGTGACGAGCTGGTGACCCTTACCGCGCCTTTGGCGGATGAGGTTGCCAAAGGCGTCATAGTCATAATGATGATCGCCTTGGATCACTAACCGGTTACCCGCAACGATGTCCGGCCCAGGACGGTCTTGCATCAGCAGGTTGCCGGCTGGGTCATGGCCAAAGCATTCCTGCACATCTTGCGAGTGATCCGCTCGAGTCAGGCGGGCGAGGGGGTCGTAGTGGTAGTGGTGTTCACCTTTGCGAGTGTCTAGCAGGCGGGTCAGGTTGCCGGTTTTGTCGTAGTCGTAGTGGCGGCGGTAGAGGTCATGGTTTTCTTGAGTCACCGCGTGGGCGTGCAGGCGGTTTTGCTCGTCGTAGTGGTAGTGGCTGAGGAGCTGGCCTTGTTGGCGCTGGCGTTCTCGGCCGGTTTTGAACAGGTGAGACGTGAGGGTTTTGCCATTCAGCTCGACGGTGGCGAGGTGGCCGCCTTTGTCGTGGTTGAAGGTGAGACGATTGTTGTCCGGCAGGCGCAGGTTTTTCAGCTGGCCGCAGGCGTCGTAGCCGTAGCGCAAGGTGCCCCAGCCTTGGTGTTCGGCGGTGAGGCGGCTTTGGGCGTCGTATTCGTAGGCTAGCGCCCAGTGGCCGTCGTCGACGCTGAGGAGGTTGCCTTGGCGGTCGTAGGCGTAATCAACAACTCCACCGTCGGGCAGGGTTTTTCGTACGAGGCGGCCGGCAGGGTCTCGCTCGTAACGGGTGACTAGCTGACTGCCATCGTCGCCGTGTTCGGTCTTTTCCAGCAGGTTGCCGTTGAGGTCGTAGACGTAGGCCGTGCGCTGGCCGTCAAAGCCGATTTCTTGCTGGATCAGCCCGTTGAGGTGGTAATCAAGCTGGTAGGTTTCGCCAACTTCATTTTCGATCTCTGTCAGCAGCAACCGGGCGTTGTCGTAGCGGTATTTGACCTGGGTGCCGTCAGAATTAATGCGCCGGCTGATCAGGTGCAGGCCGTCGGCATATTCGTAGCGGGTGACGTGGCCCAGTTCATCGCGTTCGGTGGTGATTTTTCCGTAGGGGTTGTAGCTGTATTCCCGCGTTGCACCATCGGGCTGGGTCAGTTTCTGCAAGCGCGCGGCGGCATCCCATTGATACTGGGTCAGCGCGCCATGCTCATCCTCGCGCGCAACCTGTCGTCCAACATCGTCATAGCGATAACGCTTAACCCCACCATTCGGTAGTTGCTCTTCGGTGAGCTGGCCACGCTCATTCCAGACCAGCCGGTGACACCCGTTATCTGGGTACCAAACCCCAATCAGTTGCCCATGTTTGTTGTAGGTGTAGTCCGTAACGTGGCCATCAGGATCAGTCTTACGCGTGACGTCGCCCTGGTCATTACGCTCATATTTCCAAACCGCTTCACCACGCCGTACGACCCGTACGAACCCGTTGTCATGCTCGTAGGAAGTCGGCTCATCCTCTCCAGGAAACATCGCCACCAAGCGTCCGGCTTCGTCGTATTGATACGCCGTCACCGCCCCCAGCGGGTCCTGCTCAACCGTCAGCCGGCCCTTGGCGTCATAGGATTTGAAATGCTCAGCGCCGTCCGGATCAATGCGCTGCACCAGCCGCGCCCACTGGTCATGGACATAAACTTCCTGGCTACCATCCGCGTTGTGAACCGTAACCTTGCCGCCGTTTTCCCACAGATACCGCGTGTCCATCTGCGAAAAACTGGCCCAATGCCGAACACAGCGCGCCGCCTTACCAGCCCGTTCCCACTCCCAAAAGAAACTCGCCCCACCGGCCAACTGCCGCTCAAGAATGACGTGCTGATCGTCGTACCGATAAACCTCGCTTTCACCTACGGCATTGGTCGCTGAAACCAGTCGTCCAGCCTCGTCATAACCGTAGGAAACGACGTTCTGCTCGGTCACCCAAACATACGGCTCACGCCCTTTGGCACGATGAACCTGATAGTCAACGGCAACAATGCGACCGAGTTCGTAGCGTAGAAATAGCGACCGACCGGCACCGTTATCCAGCCGCTCAACCCGCCCCAAGCGATCACGAGAAATCCGCAGCCGGTTGTCATACGGATCGCTGATCGCGGTCAGCACACCGTCGCGAAAGTGATAAAACCGTGACGCCTGAGCCAGCACCAACTCATCAGGCAGCGACCCTAAGTAAATCGCCGCTTCCGCCAAGCTGTTGGTAATCGCCGGCCGTGAGGCGGTAGGCAACGGAAACTCAGTACTGCGGTTCTCATGATCCGTCCAAACCACCGAATCACCGTCCACCACCAACCGCTGCGCCAGCGAGTGACTCCAGCCAAACCCCAACCCACAATCCACTTCCACCGCACTGGTGCGGTACAAACGGGTCCACTCAAACGGCAAAATCCCGTCCAACGCGCCATCGGTAAGGGTCAGCAATTCCTCGCCGGTCACCATCGACACTGGGCAGCCATTAGTGGCCGTTTTATCCGCAGGCGCCGCCGCATCTCCCTGCGGATTCTTCGCAGCGACAGGCACATCATCGACATGTTCCTGGCGCACCAACGCCGTCTTCTGCGTCTTGCTGCGAACCGCTGGCACCGCGTTCGTAACCAGGTTCTCCCCAGCCTTCAACGGCGCACCTGCCACCGTGTTGATCGACGTCGCCGGCCCTGCGAGCAATATCGGCTTAGCCGCCTCAACATGGGCATCCAGGCGAGATTTGCTGAACTGGCTGGCCATGTGTTCCAGCCACTCGCGCGCTCGGCGAGACTTGATGCCGCCCAGCACCTTGGTGCTCAGACGTATCACAATACCCATGCCGGCAGTCGCAAGGCCCAGCAGCACGTTGATCAGTACTTCGACGCTGATCGACCCCAGCAACTCATTCATATACGGCGGCGGCATCATCCGCATCCAACTGACCATGGCCGCCAAGTAGATGAACAGCAGCGGCTCATCGCTCAGCACCAGCAGGCCTTTGGCGAGGGTTTCGGCGCTGACCTTCAGCAGTTTTTCGAGCTCGGCCTGTGACAGGTAATGCAGCAGCTTTTCGGCGTTCGCCAGTGGGTGAGCCAGCCACTCAACCAGCTGTTTGAGCGTGTCCCAAAGCGAGTACAGTGCATCGCCAAAGCCTTTGGCATACGCCTGGTGCAGCGAGAGATAGCGTTTGAGGAAATTTGCCTCGGCGTAGTTCTTCCACAGCGGCGCAAAGGTGCCGTTCCACTCACTGCGCAGCCAATCTTCCAGCGGTGCAATGACCGACTGATAGGAGGCATGCAGCGCCTTGAAGTGTTCTTTGGAAACGTTGGGGTAAAAACTGACTCGGTACTTCTGGTTACGATCACACTCGGTGATTTCCAGAATGCCGCTGGGCCCGATGGTTTTATGGATGGGTTCGCCCAGCGGGCCACCGTTGGGGTCGACACGTTGTAACACCACGGGCGTGTTGCCAATGGGCACGAATCGAGCACTCTGGAACATATGCACCAAGGTCAAGGTGCCGTCTTGCTTGCACGCTGCAACGGTGGTGCTGGGCAGGATAGAGCGATCGATCGGCGCGACGAGCGCCACCTCATTCCCGACTTTGAATACCTGCTCGACATCCAATGCCGAAAAGCTGAAAAAGCTCTCCGCCCAGGCGTCGTAGGTATTGAGGCAGCGTCTGAAATCGCTGAGAACGGATTCGACGTCGCGCGTCTTTGAATCCATGGCGGCCAGCACCAGAAGGCCAATAGCTTGGCTGGTGGCGGCGATCAAAAGACAGCCCCAAAAACTAGGGCTTTAACGGAAAAAACCATCTGCAATCCCTCGCACTGTGTGATCAGGCGAAGGACTTTGCAGAGGTTTTCAGGCGGTATCTGTAGAGCTTATCCGGTAGTTATGTGGGATGTTTCAGTAGTCCTTGTCAGCGCTGCGCAAACGCCAAATTCAACCCCAGTCCTGCAAAGGCTGCCGCAAAACTGCAGCGCAGCCAGTTCTGCACTCGAGGCGATTCGATCACGGCACGGCGGAAGCCATTGGCCAGCAGGCCATAGATCACGAAAACCGCAAACGTCATCGCCATGAATACGCCGCTCAGTACCAGCATTTGCACGGCGGGCGCGGTGCTGCCGAGGGTGACGAATTGGGGCAGAAAGGCCAGGAAGAAAATCGTCAGTTTGGGGTTGAGGATGTTCAGCAGCAAACCCCGGAGCATCAGGCTGCGCGCTGTGGCTACCGTCGGTGCGTCATTCATGGCGAAGGCCGAGCGATCACGCCAGGTGGCGTAGGCCAGGTAGAGCAGGTAGGCGACGCCCGCATATTTGAGTACTTCAAACGCCAGCGCGCTGGTGTGCAGCAGCGCGGAAAGGCCGAGCACGGACGCCAGCAAGTGGGGGAGGATGCCCGCGGTACAGCCCAACGCTGCGAACACGCTGGCGCGCTTGCCGGCGGTGAGGCCGGTGGACACGGTAAAGATCACACCGGTGCCGGGGATCAGCACGACGATCAGGCAGGTAACGAAGAAGTTCACACTGAGCATGGCATTCAAACTCCTGTAGGAATGGTCGATGACAGATCCTGTCACGTTAGTTTGCGGCTGGCGAGTGCAGCATGTCGGCGAACCCCGGTTAGACTTACCTGTCGATATGCGCAATGCCGGCCCGTCGTTAGCCAAGGAAACCCCATGTATTCAAGCCGCCTGATCCTGTGCCTCACCACGTTGCTGGTGCTGGCCGGTTGCTCCACTTCACGCAGCCCGCAACAGCCGGAACGCAGCGAGGCCGAGGTGACCGCGCAGATTGTGCGGCTGCTGCCGGCATCGGTACCGGACCGTAAAGGCTGGGCCCAGGATATCTACACTGCCTTTGACACCCAGAAGATCTACCCCAGCACCGAAAATATCTGCGCCGTGCTGGCGGTGACCGAGCAAGAGTCCACGTACCAAGTTGACCCTGCGGTGCCAAACATGGGCAAGATCGCCCAGGATGAAATCTTGCGGCGCGCCGGCAAGGTCCATGTGCCGGCCTTTGTGGTACGTAGCGCGCTGCAATTGCGCTCGCCCACGGGCAAGTCCTACGCCGATCGCTTGAGTGCTGCGCGCACGGAGAAGGACCTGAGTGGGATCTTTGACGATTTCATCAGCGTGGTGCCCTTGGGCAATACCTTGTTCGGCGGTTTCAACCCGGTGCATACCGCAGGCCCCATGCAAGTCAGCATCGACTTTGCACAGAAACAGGCGCGGGGTTATCCCTACACGGTGGATGGCACGATTCGCCGGGAAGTCTTCACGCGTCGCGGCGGCATGTATTTCGGTATCGCCCACTTGCTGGGCTACCCGGTCAATTATGACCAGCCGTTGTACCGCTTTGCTGACTTCAACGCCGGTTGGTACGCCAGCCGTAATGCCGCGTTCCAGGCAGCGCTCAGCCGTGTCACCGGTACCGAGCTGGCGCTAGATGGGGACTTGATTCGTTACGGTTCATTATTGCCGGGCACCACCGAGCTGGCGGTGCGCTCCCTGGGCGCCAAGTTGGACATGCGCAACCCCAGTATCCGCAGCCAGTTGGAGAAGGGTGAGCAATTGGACTTTGAGGAAACCACCCTCTACAAACGCGTGTATGCACTGGCTGATAAAGCTGCGGGCAAGCCAATGCCAAGGGCGATCTTGCCGGGCATCGTGCTCAAGAGCCCGAAGATCACTCGCAACCTGACGACAGCCTGGTTTGCCAAGCGAGTGGATGAGCGGTATCAGCGCTGCATGAAGCGCTGATCATCGTGACGATTCGACAAGCCCGCTCGCCACAGGAAGCTCGTTTGCAGCAGTACGCCTGCCCACCACAACAAAGCGGCGCCACAGCCACACCCACAGCCACACCACCGGGAACGCCAGGATCACGAACGGCAGCACATAACTGGCGCGCTCCAAGGCGTCTGCTGTGCCGCCCACTAGGTTGTCGCCCAGGTTGCTGAACATCCGGCTGAAGCGTGACGGCTGGTTCGCGCCATCGGATGAGCGGAAATTCAGGGTCACGCGGTTGGTATCAAGGCGGCGTTGCTGGCCTGCGGCGACCTGGGCGAGTTCCTGCAGTTCGTTTTCGATGCCGGCCTGTTCCTTGCTCAAGGCGATCAGGTCGCTGACGGTGATGTCCTTGCGTTCGGTCAGTTCGTCGAGGCGTTGCTGCTGGGCTTGCAGGCGGTCCTGGCGACGGCGCACATCGGCGACTGCGTCGGCCAGGTCTTCGGCGGTGGTGATGCGCTGGCCGAGTTTTCCACCTTCGGCGGCCAGTGCGACCATCGGCTCCACGCCGGTGGGCGCAATGCGCAAGATGATCTCGCCGCCGTTGCCATCCTCGGTGATGCCCAGGATATTGCAGACGCCAAAACGTGCCGACTCACAGGCCTCGCGAGTTGCCTGCATGCGCGGTGCGAGCAGGGCGCCGGGCAGGGCCAGGGTCAACTCGTGCTCATACGCCAATTGCGCGCCGGCTCGGCCCTGTTCGCCGTTGATCACGGTGGCGCGAGGGTGATCCTTGGGCGAACAACCGGCCAGGGCCAAGCCGGCCAGCAAGATCAAAAGCAGCGGTTTTGTTGTGCCGTCCAGGTGGCGCATTGCAGTTCCTTGGAGTGTGCGGGGGAAATTGACCGCGATTAAAGCGGGTCTGGCGGATTTACGCAAAGCATCGCGCAGGATTTGCGTGGCTGATGATGATGGCTGCCTTAGGGGGCAGGGCGTACACCTCAAGCCTTACTCCAAGGATGAATTCGCCATGATCGCCTACGCCGTGCTCGGCCTGCGCGCCGACAACCGTCACGCGAATGGGCGCGGCACGGTGCATGGCGGGGTGTTGGCGACCCTGGCGGATGTCGGCATGGGTTATGCGATGGCGTTTTCCAGTGAGCCGCCGTTGCCGTTGGTTACCGCGAGCATGACCTTGGATTACTTGGGGGCGGTGCAGGTCGGGGAATGGATCGTGGTGCGGTTGGAGCATCACAAGCGAGGGCGGCAGATGGCCTTTGCCACGGTGAGCTTGCAGGTGGGGGAGAAGGTGGTGGCGCGGGCGAATGCGGTGTTTGCGGTGCCTCGTACGGACTGATAATGCCGGTCATTGTGGGAGCAGCAAGCCAGCTCTCACAGTTGGACTGTGGTTTTTCAGGGGTACCGCGTAAAAAGAAAAGGCCCGATTTTTCGTGGAATCGGGCCTTTTCTCATGCTGCTCTTTGAATCAGCTGCGTTCGAGGGCGAGGGCTACACCCTGGCCGCCACCGATGCACAGTGTCGCCAGGCCTTTCTTGGCATCGCGCTTGATCATTTCATGCAGCAGGGTCACCAACACGCGGCAACCTGACGCGCCGATAGGGTGGCCGATGGCGATGGCACCGCCGTTGACGTTGACTTTGTCGGCGTCCCATTCCAGTTCTTTGCCCACCGCCAGCGATTGCGCGGCAAAGGCTTCGTTGGCTTCGATCAGGTCCAGGTCGCCCAGGTTCCAGCCGGCTTTGTCCAGGCAGCGGCGGGTGGCCGACACCGGGCCAATGCCCATGATCGCTGGGTCGACGCCGGCATTGGCGTAACTGGCGATACGCGCCAGAACAGGCAGGCCGAGGGCCTTGGCCTTGTCGGCGCTCATCAGCAACACTGCGGCGGCGCCGTCGTTGAGGCTGGAAGCGTTGCCGGCGGTGACGCTGCCGTCTTTCTTGAATGCAGGTTTGAGCTTGGCCAGGGACTCGGCGGTGGTGCCGGCGCGCGGTTGTTCATCCACGGCGAAGGCCACCGGGTCGCCCTTGCGCTGAGGGATCAGGATCGGGGTAATTTCATCAACAAACCGGCCGGCTTCAATCGCCGCAGTGGCTTTCTGCTGGGAGGCGGCGGCGAAAGTGTCCTGGGCTTCACGGCTGATGCCGTACTTGTCCACCAGGTTCTCGGCGGTGATGCCCATGTGGTAGTCGTTGAACGCATCCCACAGGCCGTCGGTGATCATACTGTCGATCATTTTGGCGTGGCCCATGCGCAAACCGGTGCGCGCGGCGGGCAATACGTACGGCGCCAGGCTCATGTTCTCCATGCCGCCAGCGATGATCACCTCAGCGTCGCCGCAACGGATCGCTTGGGCGCCCAGGTGCAGGGCCTTGAGGCCCGAGCCGCAAACTTTGTTGAGGGTCAAGGCCGGCACGGCGTGGGGCAGGCCGGCGAGAATCGATGCCTGGCGTGCAGGGTTCTGGCCGCTGCCAGCGGTGAGTACCTGGCCGAGGATGACTTCATCCACCTGTGCCGGGTCCAGGCCGGTTTGCTCCAGCAGGCGACGGATTACGGCGGCGCCCAATTGCGGTGCCGGAATGTTCGCCAACGAACCCTGGAAGCTGCCCACGGCGGTGCGGGTGGCAGCAACAATCACGACGTCTTGCATGGAATCTGTCCTCACTGGAAGTGCATTTCTGGAACGTGGTCCGGGACGATCAGTTTACCGGCGGTCTTGCTCACAATCTCTTCAACGCTGACGCCAGGTGCGCGTTCCTTGAGGACAAAAGCGCCATTTTCGATTTCAAGGTAAGCCAGGTCCGTCAATACACGCTTGATGCACTTGGCGCCGGTCAGCGGCAGGCTGCATTGGCTGAGCAACTTGGACTCACCGTCCTTGGACGCGTGGGTCATGATCACGATGATGTTTTCTGCACCGGCCACCAGGTCCATGGCGCCGCCCATGCCTTTGACCAATTTGCCAGGGATCATCCACGAGGCGATGTTGCCGTGTACGTCCACCTCAAACGCGCCGAGCACCGTGAGGTCAACGTGGCCGCCGCGAATCATCGCGAAAGACTCGGCGGAGGAAAAGATCGAGGCGCCAATGCGCGCAGTCACGGTCTGCTTGCCGGCGTTGATCATGTCGGCATCGATGGTGTCTTCAGTCGGAAACGGGCCCATGCCGAGCAGGCCGTTTTCCGATTGCAGCATCACTTCCATGCCTTCGGGAATGTAGTTGGCCACCAGGGTTGGAATGCCGATGCCCAGGTTGACGTAGAAACCGTCCTGCATTTCGCGGGCGACGCGTTGAGCCATTTGTTCGCGGGTAAGAGCCATTGTTTGTCTCCTTATTATTTGGGCTGGCGGATTATTTGCGGACAGTGCGCTGTTCGATGCGCTTCTCGAAGGTGCCGCAGATGATCCGGTCGACGTAGATGCCTGGGGTGTGGATCTGCGCCGGGTCCAGCTCGCCCGGTTCGACGATTTCCTCGACTTCGACCACGGTGATCTTGCCGGCGGTGGCCGCCAGCGGGTTGAAGTTCTGGGCGGTGTGGCGATAAATGACGTTGCCGAAATGGTCGGCTTTCCAGCCTTTGACGATGGCGAAGTCACCGGTGATGGACTCTTCCATCAGGTACGGGCGGCCATTGAATTCACGGGTTTCCTTGCCTTCGGCAACGGGGGTGCCGACGCCGGTGGCGGTGAAGAACGCCGGGATACCTGCGCCGCCTGCGCGCATTTTTTCCGCCAGGGTGCCTTGGGGCGTCAGTACCACTTCGATTTCGCCGCTGAGCAATTGCTTCTCGAACAGGGCGTTTTCACCGACGTAGGACGCGATCACTTTGCTGATCTGTTTTTGTTCCAGCAGCACGCCGAGGCCGAAACCGTCGACGCCGCAATTGTTGGAGACGACGGTCAGATCGCGGGTGCCTTTGCGCTTGATCTCGGCGATGAGGTTTTCCGGAATGCCGCACAGGCCAAAACCACCGGAAAGCACGGTCATGCCGTCTTCCAGGCCAGCCAGCGCTTCTTCATAGGACGCCACGCGTTTATCGAAACCTGCCATATGCACCTCTTTTATTGTTTGTGGGCCAGCCAATGACCTGAGTGTTGCGCCGACGGATTGATTTGTTAAGTTGTTTTTTAAGGTTGATTGATTTAGAAAACAGCATAGTCGACCCGCCGTCCGGAGCAGCCTCATGACAGTTAAACAGATGCGTGCCTTTCTCGCCGTGGCCCAGAGCCTGAGTTTTGCCGCCGCCTGCGAGCGCCTGCACCTTTCCCAATCGGCGCTGAGCCTGACCATCAAGGGGCTGGAGGAGGGCTTGGGCGGTCGTTTGTTCAGCCGTAATACGCGTAACGTTGCGCTGACGCCTGAAGGTGAGTCGTTGCTGCCCCTGGCGCGTCGCTTGATTGCGGATTGGGACAACGCCGAGGATGAACTACGCCAGCGTTTTACCTTGCAGCGCGGCCGGGTGACGGTGGCGGCGATGCCGTCGTTTGCGGGCAATTTACTGCCGCCGATCCTGAAGATATTTCGCGCACGTTACCCTCAGGTGAATGTGACGGTGCATGACCTGATCAACGAGCAGGTGCTGGAGATGGTCCGCGACCGTCAGGTGGAGCTGGGCGTGGCGTTCGAACCGTCCGAAGGTTCGTCATTGGCCTTCACGCCGTTGTACCTGGACCGGTTTATTGCGGTGGTGCCGGGGGATTCACCGTTGGCCCAGCGTGCCGAAATCGACTGGAAAACCTTGCTGGAACAGCCGTTCATTACCTTGCAGCGGCCTTCCACGGTACGGGTAATGCTGGAGGAGCATCTGGGCGCGTTGCAGATGAAATTGCCGGTGGCGTTGGAAAGCCATCAACTGGCAACGGTGGGCAAGATGGTTGCCAATGGCCTGGGCGTCAGCGCGGTACCGGCATTGTGTGCACGGCAGATGGAGGAGGCGGGCGCCCATTGCATCACGTTGAGTGATCCGGTGATTGAGCGGCCGATTGGAGTGCTGACCAAACCTGGCCATGAGCTGTCGGCGGCGGCGCAGGTGTTGTTTGATATCTTTCGGGATGAAGCGGGGAAGGGCAGATTTCCAACCTTTTAAGCGCACCGCAAAACAACGGTGGGAGCTGGTAAACCAGCTCCCACCGTGAGTAAGTTGTACTTAGTAGTAACGGTCGATGACTTTAACTTGCGAGTTGTCTTTGAAAGACGACCAGGCATTGTTAAGTGTGTCGAATACGTGCTCGATAAAGTTCTGGTCGGCGGCTGCCTTCTTGCCGACATAACCCTGGCCGCGGCGGTACATCTTCAGGCGCGCCGCCAGTTCACGGTTGTTTTTATCGAACTCTTCCTCAAGGGTATGGGGCGCCACGCAGTCGATATGGACTTGACCCGATTTTTCGACCCACAAGATATGGTCGTCGAGTGTGTCTTTCTGCGCTGCGAACATCTCAGCCAATTCATCGATAGTGGGTTGGTTGTTCAGATTCATGTGTAAGCCCCTTGACCAGTTGGCGATCTATCAGTTGATTCCGTTAAAACTGCTTAGTTGTCTCCGGCGTGGAAAACCGGGCGTCAGTGAGGGTCTGCCGAATACGGGCAGGGTCTTGAACCTGATGCATGTAGTCTTGCTGATGAACTGCTACGCAATGGTTTCATAACGAAGACAAGCAGCGTTTGAGCTCCTTGTACCGATCCTTACAGGCCGGTCAGCTTCATCAATCTGCCTTGTGGGCAGTGCACATCCGGAAAAAACAGCTCGGCGGTCAGACGAGCTTGTTCAAAACGCTTGTTACCAACGCTCCCGATCCGGGAGACGTCTCGATAATGCAAGGACAAAAAGGTTACGTCAACGATTATGTAGTGATTTTTTTAGGGCACTACATAAATCGTAGTGGGGACGGGAGAATGCGGGAAAACGTGACTTGGGCGTCATTTTTTGTGCGGTTGGTCGAAGGGCTGGGGCGGTCGATTCAGCGATGGATTCCCTGTGGGAGCTGGCTTGCCTGCGATGGCCATAGGTATCGACACAACTTTTTTACGGGTTGAGTACTGTGGTTGACGCGGGGCCGCTGGGTACATATCCGTTATTTGGATCACGGCTGCTATGGGGGCCGCCCTTACGGCGGGTCACTTTTGGAAAAGAGCCCGGAATGCCGGCCCAGCCAAAAGTAACCAAAAGGGCTCTTGCCCCACCACTCGGCACCTCACCTAGGCTCGGTGTGCCCGCACGCAGGCTTGGTTAACGGGGCGCCTCAGATCAAGCTCAAAAGCAGATCAAAAGCAAAGCTGAGGCGGCCTGACAGCCAGCCTGATCTCTGAAGCTGAACTCAATCAAATGTGGGATCGGGCTTGCCCGCGAAGGCGTCGGCTCAGCAAACATTGATGTTGACTGACCCACCGCTTTCGCGGGGATGAGGCGGCCTTTCAACGTTGTGTCGATACCTATGCTGCGATGGCTGTGTATCAGTCAGCAAATGCTTGCCTGACACACCGCCATCGCAGGCAAGCCAGCTCCCATATTTTTGATTTGCGGCGTTCTTACAGTCCCAGTCGCTCGACCAGCAACGGCAACAGCCGCTCGCATGAGGCCTCGACCTTCACCTGCAACAGCTCATCCCCGCGCGTTTTGCCCAGGTTGATGGCAATGACCGGTTTGCCTTGCTCCACCATCGCCTTGCACAGGCGAAAAGCCGAATAGGCCATCAGCGAGGAGCCCACCACCAGTAAACCCTCAGCGTTCTGCACCGCAGCCATGGCCTTGGCCGCCGTCGCCTGGGCGACGTTTTCACCAAAAAATACCACGTCCGGTTTCAACCGTTGGCCGTTGCAGTGCGGGCAGTGCGGGACTTGGAAGCGCTCCTCAAACGCGCGATCAAGCAGCGTATCGCCATCGGGTGCCTGCACGGCATCGACGCCGGCCAGGTACGGGTTCTGGTCTTCCATCACCCGTTGGATCACATCGCGCTCGCTGCGCTGCTGACAATCGAGGCACAGCACCCGGTGCAGGCTGCCGTGCAGTTCGATCACATCATGGCTGCCGGCCTGGTCATGCAAGGTATCGACGTTCTGCGTGATCAGCCCACTGATGCGCTCGCGTTGCTGCAGCGTTGCCAGCGCCAGATGCGCCTTGTTCGGCTGTGCAATGCGCACTCGTGGCCAACCCAGCATCGCCCTTGCCCAGTAACGACGCCGCGCGTGTGGGGTGGCCAGGAACTCCTGGTACATCATCGGCGCCTTGCCCCGGCGCACGCCTTCGCTGTCGCGATAATCCGGGATGCCCGAGGATGTGCTGATCCCCGCACCGGTCAAGACCAAAAAGCGCCGTTCAGTCATCGCCCGGTGCAGGGTGTCGAGGTGGTCCTCTTGGTGTTCCAGCGTGTCGAGCATGGGTTCCCCTATTCGCCGCGGATGTACTGCTCCAGTTGCTTGATCAGGTCAGCCTGTTCGGCAATGGCTTCTTTCACCAAGTCACCAATGGACAGCAGGCCGATCAGCTTGCCATCTTCGACCACGGGCAAGTGGCGCAGGTGACCGTCCGTCATGATGTTCATGCACTTTTCGACACTCTGGTGCTTGTCGACCGTGATGACCGGCGAACTCATGATTTCACTCACGGCCGTTGTCGCGGAAGAGCGGCCCTTGAGGATCAGCTTGCGCGCGTAGTCGCGCTCACTGATCACCCCCACGACCTTACCTTCGTCCACAACCGGCAAGGCCCCGACGTTTTTGGCTGCCATCTGGATCAATGCCTCCATCACCGTCTGGTGCGACTTGATGGTGTGGACCTCCTGGTTTTTCTGGTCCTTGGCTTTGAGCACTTGTGCGACGGTTTTCATGGCGGCCACTCCGGTGTTGTTGTTAGGTAGTCAGCAGGTCCTCTACAGAATCCTAGACGGCCCACGCCGGAACAAGGCCCAAAGCGGCATTAAACCCGTCGAAAAACGTCATTCTCTGGATTTATTCAACGTTTACCCGGCGTTTGTCGGTTTTTTTGCCCGCTTGGGCGTGCCAGTCGCCTTGCGGGGTGCGGCCTTGCGTTTGTTTTTCCACGGCGTGGCGCCTCGGACAGCGGGGCTGGCCGGGCCGGTGATGGTCATGCGCATGCCATTGCAGCGCGCCACTTGTTTACTCATCCACGCCGCCTGCTTGGCGACGAACTCCTCCAGGCTCATTTCACCGCTCTGCACCATGTCCAGCGCCTGTTCCCAGATCGCGGTGGTACCCGGGTCGGCGATGGCGCGTGGCACTGCGTCGATCAGGCTGAACGCCGCCGCAGTAGCTGACAGCGCCTTGCCGTTCTTCACCAGATAACCCCTGTCCAACAGGCCTTGGATGATACCGGCGCGCGTCGCTTCGGTACCGATGCCGGTGGTGTCCTTGAGTTTTTGCTTGAGCAGCGGGTCTTCCACCAGTTTGGCGACGTTTTTCATCGCCTTGATCAAGTCGCCTTCGGTGAACGGCTTGGGCGGCTGCGTCCACAGGTCCTTGAGGTTGACCTTGGCCACCGTGTAATCCTGGCCCTGAATCAGCGTCGGCAAGGCTTGCGGCGCGGGTGCCTCGCGCCCCTTTGCCGGTGCCAACGCTTCGGGCAAGGCGCGTTTCCAGCCTGGTTCGATGATGACTTTGCCCACCGCACGCAAGGCTTGGCCGGCGCAGTCGAAATCCGCCTGGGTGCGATCGTATTCATGGTTGGGCAGGAACTGCGCCAGGTAGCGCGCGCGAATCAGGGTGTAGACCGCGCGATGTTTGCCGGTGAGCTGCCCGACGTCCTTGCCGGCGCCTGTAGGAATGATGCCGTGGTGCGCGCTGACTTTGGCGTCGTTCCACGCCCGCGAACGGCGCTGGGCATCAATATGCGGCATCAGCTCGTTCACCGCCGCATCCGCGCGGCCCAGCGCGGCGAGGATTTTCGGCGCGTCACTGTGCTGGCTTAACGGCAGGTAGCCGCAATCGCTGCGCGGGTAGGTGATGACCTTGTGGGTTTCATAGAGCGATTGGGCGATATCCAGGGTTTCTTGGGCGCCGAGCCCGAGTTTCTTGGAGCAGATTTCCTGCAGGGTGCCGAGGTCGAAGGGCAGGGGCGCCACCTCGCGCATGCGTTCGGTACGCAGCTTCACCAGCCGCGCGGTGGCAGCGTTGCGCATGGCGTCTGCAGCGTCGCGAGCCAGCTGCGGGTTAAGGCAGCGACCCTGGTCGTCACAGGCATCCTCCATGGCGCGCCATTGGGCGGTGAAGGTCATACGCTCATGGCGCAGGTCCACATCGATGGCCCAGTAAGCCACCGGCACAAAGTCGGCGATGCTGCGGTCGCGGTCCACCACCAGGCGCAAGGTTGGGGTTTGCACCCGACCCACCGGCAGCACGCCTTGATAGCCGGATTGGCGCCCGAGCAGGGTGAACAGGCGGCTCATGTTCATGCCGATCAGCCAGTCGGCGCGGGAACGGCCCAGGGCCGAGTGGTACAGGCTGAAGGTTTCGGCGCCCGGTTTGAGCGCGGCGAGGGCCTTGCGGATGGACGCGTCATCCAGCGCCGACAGCCACAGCCGCTGGATCGGGCCGCGATAACGGCAATGCTCCACCAGCTCACGGGCGATCATCTCGCCCTCACGGTCGGCGTCGGTGGCGATCACCAGTTCCTGGGCTTCGCCCAGCAAACGCTTGACCGCCTTGAACTGGCTGGCGGTCTTGGGCTTGACCTGCATCTTCCATTTTTCCGGAACGATGGGCAGGTCGGCCAGCACCCAGCGTTTGTATTTGGCGTCGTACGCATCGGGCGGGGCGGTTTCCAGCAGGTGGCCGATGCACCAGGTGACTGTGACGCCATTACCCACCCAGCAACCGTCGCCGCGCCGGCTGGCGCCGAGCACGGCCGCGATATCTTTGGCCTGGGAGGGTTTTTCACAGAGGTACAGCCGCATGGTCATCACATCAGATCAGGTTGATGCCTTGCAGGATGCTGAGTCAGAAGGATTTGAGCAATCATTATCTGTATGGATGTACAGCTTTAAGTTTCAAGCTACAAGCTGCAAGTAGAGGCCGATCAGCTCCTACTTACCGCTTGCAGCTTGCCCCTTGAAGCTGACTCAGTTGTTATCGATGTCCACATGCCGAGTTTCTTTGAGGCAGAACAACCCCACGATCAAACTCACCCCGGTCACCACCACGGGGTACCACAGGCCATAGAAAATATCGCCGGTGTACACCACCAAGGCAAACGACACAGTCGGCAGGAACCCGCCAAACCAACCGTTACCGATGTGGTAAGGCAGCGACATCGAGGTGTAGCGGATGCGCGTCGGGAACAGTTCCACCATCAGTGCCGCCAGTGGGCCGTAGCACATGGCGGCGATCAGGATCAGCACCACGATCAGTACCACCACCATCACCTTGTTGACCTGAGCCACATCCGCTGAAGTCGGGTAGCCGGCCAATGTCACTGCGCCGCGCAGGGCCGCTTCGTCGAAACCGTCGATGCGCACATCACCCACGCTCACCTGCACTGGGCTGCCCGCTGGCGCTGCGCTGCTGCTGTACGGCAGGCCTTGCTTGACCAGGAAGGTCTTGACCTTGTCGCAGGGGCTGTCAAACCGCGCCTTGCCCACCGGGTCGAACTGGAAGGTGCACGTGGCCGGGTCCGCCAGTACAGTTATCGGTGCCTGACGGCTGGCCTGGTCCATCGCCGGGTTGGTGTAGTGCGCCAGGCCCTTGAAGATCGGGAAGTACAGCGCGGTCGCCAGCAGCAGGCCGAGCATCAGCACCGGCTTGCGACCGACCTTGTCCGACAGCCAGCCAAACAGAATAAAGAACGGCGCGCCGATCACCACGCTGATGATCAACAGCATGTTGGCCAGGGCCGGGTCCATCCTCAGGAATTGGGTGAGGAAGAACAGCACATAGAACTGCGCCGCGTAGAAAGTCACCGCTTGCCCACCGTTGATGCTGAACAGTGCAATCAGCACCACCTTGAGGTTTTCCCATTTGCCGAAAGACTCGCGGATCGGCGACTTGCTGGCCTTGCCTTCCTCTTTCATTTTCAAGAAAGCCGGCGACTCATGCAGGCTCATGCGGATCCAGGTGGAAATGCCCAGCAGCACGATGGAAAACAGGAACGGAATGCGCCAGCCCCAGACTTCGAATTGGTCGCCGGTGAAGTAGCGGCAGGCCAGCACCACCAGCAACGACAGCAACAGGCCGAGGGTGGCGGTGGATTGAATCCAGCTGGTGTGCAAGCCGCGTTTGCCGGCCGGCGCGTGTTCGGCCACATAAGTGGCTGCACCGCCGTATTCACCGCCCAACGCCAGGCCTTGCAGCATACGCAGCACGATCAGGATGACCGGCGCGGCAATGCCAATGCTGGCGTAGGTCGGCAACAGCCCGACACAGAACGTGGCCACGCCCATCAGGATGATGGTGACGAGAAAGGTGTACTTGCGCCCGATCATGTCGCCCAGGCGGCCGAACACCAGCGCGCCGAACGGGCGCACCACAAAGCCGGCCGCAAAGGCCATCAAGGCAAAGATAAACGCCGTGGTGTCGTTGACCCCAGCAAAGAATTGCTTGCTGATCACCGCCGCCAGGGCGCCGTAGAGGAAAAAGTCATACCACTCGAACACCGTCCCCAGGGACGAGGCGAAGATGACTTTTCTTGATTCGCTGCCGGTGCTCGCGCTGACGGCCGAGCCCAGGGGTTGAGCATGTTCTGACATTGGGTAACCCTCACAGTGATTATTTATTGTTGTTCCACTGTCGGCGCCGGGTGCGGCGCCGCTATTCAGATTGCATGAACCGTTTCTTTCTGCGGGGCGAGGCTCCTTGTGTTCGGCGAAAGAATCAACTGCGCGGCTTTCTCCGCAATCATCAGTGTCGGTGAGCAGGTGTTGCCGGACGTGATGCGTGGCATCACCGAGGCATCGGCGATACGCAGGCCCGGCACGCCATGCACGCGCAGTTGGGCATCGACCACCGCGTCTTTGTCGCTGCCCATGCGGCAGGTGCCCACCGGATGGAAGATCGTCGTGCCGATACGCGCGGCGGCTTCGTGCAGTTGCTCTTCGGTTTGCAGTGAATCGCCCGGCAGGTATTCCACCGGTTTGAATTGGCTCAAGGCGGGTGCGGCCACGATGCGCCGAGTCAGGCGGATCGCATCGGCAGCGACTCGCAGATCTTCCGGATGGCTGAGGTAGTTGGGCCGAATCAACGGTGCATCCGCCGGGTTGGCGGAGCGAATATCGATACGGCCACGGCTTTGTGGGCGCAGGTCGCAGACCGAAGCGGTAAACGCCGGGAACGCGTGCAAAGGTTCGCCAAAGCGCTCCAGGGACAACGGCTGCACATGGTATTCAAGGTTGGCCGAGGTCTGTTCCGGGCCGGAGCGGGCAAACGCGCCGAGCTGGCTGGGCGCCATCGACAGCGGGCCGCTGCGGTCATACAGGTAGCGCAGGCCCATGCCCATCTTGCCCCACACGGTGCCCGCGATCTGGTTCAGGGTGCGCGCGTTTTCCAGTTTGTAGATCAGCCGCAATTGCAGGTGATCCTGCAGGTTGCCGCCCACGCCCGGCAGTTCGTGCACCACGTCGATGCCCAACGGCTTGAGCACGTTGGAGGGGCCGATCCCTGAGCGTTGGAGGATGCCCGGCGAGCCCACGGAACCGGCGCACAGCACGATTTCCTTGCGCGCTTTCCAGCTCATCTGTTGGCCGTTTTGACGCCCGAGCACGGTGCAGGCGCGGCCGTTTTCCAGCACCACGCGGTCCACTTCGACGTCGGTCAGCACGGTCAGGTTGGGCCGCTGGCGGATCGGCTTGAGAAACGCCTTGGCCGCGTTCCAACGCACTCCGGCCTTCTGGTTGACTTGGAAGTAGCCGCAGCCTTCGTTATCGCCCCTGTTGAAGTCGCTGATCGGCGCGATACCGCTTTGCGCCGCCGCGTCGCGAAAGGCATCCAGGATCGGCCAGTGCAGGCGCTGTTGCTCAACGCGCCACTCGCCGCCATCGCTGTGAAATTCCGAGCTGCCGGCAAAATGGTTTTCGCTCTGCTTGAACAACGGCAGCACATCGTTCCAGGCCCAACCCGGGTTGCCCTGGGCCGCCCAACCGTCGTAATCCTGGGCCTGGCCGCGCATATAGATCATGCCGTTGATCGACGAACAGCCGCCCAGCACCTTGCCGCGTGGGTAACTCAGCGCACGGCCTTGCAGGCCTTCCTGGGCTTCGGTCTTGAAGCACCAGTCGGTGCGCGGGTTACCGATGCAGAACAGGTAGCCGACGGGGATATGGATCCAGGGGTAATTGTCGCGGCCACCGGCTTCGAGTAGCAGCACGCGATGGGCGGGGTTGGCGGACAGTCGATTGGCCAGCAAGCAGCCTGCGGGGCCGGCGCCTACTACCACGTAATCGTATTCAGCAGCTGCAATGGGCATCTGAGGTCTCGCTTGTTTTTCTTATTGGCCCCATCCTAGTTGTTAGTTTTCGTCTTAAAAATGTTAGTTTTTACCCAGCTGCTGTGCGTTTTTAAACAGCGCGGCTCAGGCTCTCGCATTGGAGGCGACATGTTCGACTGGAATGACCTGCGGTTTTTTCTCGAGTTGCAACGCAGCGGCCGCTTGATCACCGCCGCGCAGCGCCTGAAGACCACCCACGCCACTGTGGCCAGGCATATCGAGGCCATCGAGAAGAGCCTCGGCACTGCGCTGTTCGTGCAGCACGCTCAGGGCTATGAGCTGACGCCCTCTGGCGAAGCCCTGCTCAAGCACGCCGAAGCCATGGAAAACGTCGCGCTGCTGGCTGAAGACGAACTCACTCATTCCGCTGCGCCGCTGGGCAAGATTCGCCTCGGTGTGGCCGAAGGTTTGGGTGTGATGTTCCTCGCCGGTCGCATGGGCGGGTTGTTCGACCGTTACCCGGGCTTGGAAGTGGAACTGGTGGCTGTGCCGCGCTTTGTCAGCATCCTCAACCGCGAAGCGGAAATCAGCATCCACCTGGAACGGCCCAGCGTCGATCAGTTGGTCACGCGCAAACTCACCGATTACCGCCTGGCGCTCTACGCCAGCCGCGCCTATCTGGAGCGCAACCCGCCCATCGAGAAACGTGAAGACCTCGCCGTGCATGCGTGGATCGATTATGTGGATGACTTGCTGTTCAGCCAGGAATTGAAGTTCCTTAGCAGCTTCTGCCGCAACCCCAAGGTGGTGTTTCACAGCACTAGCGTGATTGCCCAGCACCAGGCGGCGCGTTCGGGTTTGGGCATCGCTGTGTTGCCGTGCTTTATGGCGGCGGGTGACCCGGATTTGGTGGCATTGCTGCCGGGGGAGGGGATTGAGCGTAGCTACTGGATCAGCTCGCGCCGGGAGCTGCACAAGTCGGTGCGGTTGCGGGTGTTGTGGGATTACGTGGTGGAGTTGTGCGCGCGCGAGCAGAGGTTGCTGCTGGGCGAATCTCACTGAGTAGGCCGGATCAAAAATGTGGGAGCGGGCTTGCTCCCACAATTTTGACCGAGTTCAACTGCCAGCACCGCAGTGCTCTGCTTTTCTGTGGGCGCTGGCTTGCCTGCGATGGCATCAACGGTGTGTCACTGATAGACCGAGGTGCCTGTATCGCAGGCAAGCCAGCTCCCACATGGGCTCTGCGTTTACAGGACCCAAGGGGGCTCACTTACCTTAAAGCTTCACCACCTGATGCACCTGCTCGGCACACGCCCGGGCTTCGTCAATCATCTTGCCAAACGCCTCACTGGCAACCTCGGCATGGGTCAGCCAACGCGTCTTCTGGCTTAGGCGATAGTGATAGCGCAGCCCGTCGTCCAACCGTTTCCCTTCCAGGTCCAGGTCATACCACGGCGAGCGCACCTGGCAGCCGGGAATGGCTTTTTCCATTTTTCCGCCCGTCAGCGTGAAGCTGTAGTCGTAGGTCTCAGGGTTGCCCAGGTAAAGGTCGGCCTGTTGATCGTGGCGGCGGTAGTTGATGAAGCCATCCCAGCGGCCTTTGAGCGACTCATCGGTATAGACGTAGTCATTCGCCAGTTTTTCCAGGGCGCGCTGGTCGTTCAGGGTTGCGTTGACGGTGTAGCCGTCGTGGACCACAAAGGCGGTGGGCGGGCGGGTGATCTGGCAGTCGCTGATGTCGTTGCCAAAGTGGGCGCAGAGGTTCTGGTCGGTGGCGGTGGTGCCTTGTTGGCGGTCGGCCACGCTCATTTGCATCAGCGGCAGGCGGCTGAAGGTGATGGTGGCCTGGGTGGCGCCATTGCCCTGTTTGTCGAAGTGCACCTGTTTATCCAGGCGCAAGGTGGTTTCGGGGTGTTCCAGCGGGATCTGTTCTTCGCGTACTTGACCCTGAGCATTGTTGACCAGCACCCAACGGTCCTGGATGTCGGGCATGGTCTGGCCTGGGGCGAACACCGGGTTGGTCGGGTCCAGCCACCAGACCTGGCCGTCCACTTCGGTGCGCACGATCGCATGATCCGGCGCATTGGTGCCGGGGATCAGTAATGCATACGCCACGTCGCCGCGGCTGACCCAGGCGGTCTCAGCCTTGATGCCGCTGGCTTTGAGCATCGCGGTCAGCAAGATCGCCAGGTCTTTGCAATCGCCATAACCATGCTGCTCGATTTCAGCCAGGTCGAACGGCACATAACCGCGCTCCGTGGCGCGCCAGTCGCCCAGGTAACGGTAGTGATCATTGATGTGCTGCATCAGCGCGGCGACCCGTTCCGCCGGCGCCAAGCGGCTTGCGGCTGCCACCGCGGCGGCCGCTTGTGCAGGCAGGTTGGCAGCGAGGATCTGGTTGTAGCGCTGGGCAAAATCACCGAAATACGCCTGGCGATCGAGGGCGCTGCCCACTTCCAGGCGCGGGATGCGTAACAGCGCGGCGCTGGAAGATTCGTTGATGTAGTTGAGATAGGTCGGGGCTTTTTGCACCACGTCCAACGTCTTGCCATTGGCCGACGGGGTCACTGTGAAACCGTCGAGCAGTTCGCTGCGCCACTGGATCGGTCGCTCGGCGGTAAAGCGCGCCTTGATGTGGTCGCGACGGAACGCGCTAGGGCCAAACGTAAGGGCATAGTGAAACTGGGTCACCAACGGTTTGGCGGCGTGATGTTTGCGCACGGTGTAGCGAATCTGTGTGCCCACGCGTAGGTTCGGGAAAGCCAGTGAGGTCTGCTTGTCGCGGCTGAAGCCCTGGTCAGGGTTGGGCGCGGTGCGCGTGTCGATTTGCGCGGCATCCAGGGCGACCGGCTTGGCGCCAGGTTGGGTGGATTGCGCGCTGACCACTTCAAAGGTGTCGCCTTCGGAGTAATCGAAGTCTATGCGCGACAGGATCTCGCGGCCGTTGGGCTTGAGGATGGTGTAGTGCTGTGTGGTGGTGCAGTCGGTGCTGGCGTCGCGGTTGAAGTGGCAATGTAGCTCGGTGTCGCTGGCCAGCGGGGCTTCGGCCATGGGTTGCAGTGCGGCGCTGACGGAATGGGTAACCAGCCCCAGGCTGATAGCAATCAAAGAGCGGTGACACGAAAATCGGTACAAACGGGACATTGGCGCCTCGGGTGACACATTGAAACAACTACCCGACGGGTAGTGAGAAGGCGACGGATGATAATGGGTCGCAACAAAAAAAGCCAGGATTGTTCGACAATCTATCTGGCTGAAAGCCCCGTGCTAGAGCCTTTTCTTTGATGTGTATCATGGTTTTCGCAGTTCGAACTCGGCGCTGGCGAGCTTCTCGCCGTTGACCAACACATGCACCCAATGCGTGCCGGGGTAGTGCTTGCGGGTGGTCAGTTCACGAATGTGTTGTTCGCGGCGAATGCTCTGATGCTCGCCCGCGCCGAGGGTAAATGCCTTGAGTTTGAACACTTTGGCCGCGCTATGACCGGCGCTTTTCACGTAGTCGACGGCGTAGTCCACCACCAGTTTTTGCGCGGTGGCCGCGGTGGATTCGAGGCTGAACGAGAGGCTGATGCGCTCGCCCAGGTTGATCACCGCCGGGGTGACGGCCAGGTGATGAATCTTCACCTCGGCCTTGGCCCCGGCGCCCATGAGCGTCAACGCGCGGGTGTTGCCTTGTTTGATCAGGCTGCGCAGCGCATGGCGGGCAATCCACGCAGTGTGCGGGTTATCCAGGTGCCAGCCTTCGATCAGGCTGAGCACCCAGCCTGGGTCATCCTTGGTGATGTCGTTGAGGTGGTTGGCCACCGACTTGCGTACGTACAGGCTGCTGTCAGCCTTGAGGTTATTCAGGATCGACGCGCACAGCGCGGGGTTGGCCTGCACTTGGGCCAGGCGAAAGGACCACGGCAGGCGAGGGCGCGAGCCTTCACTGGCCAGGCGGCGCACGTGATCGTTGGCATCCAGCGACCATTCCTGCATCACCGCCAAGGTGCGCTCGAAGTCGTGCAGCAAGAAGTGGCGGATGGCAAATTCGGCAGAGCCAAACGTGGTGAAGTACTTGAGCGCGGCCATGGAGCGTTTGAAGTCACCCAGGCCGTAACTCGCCACGTAGTGCGGCAGGAACAGACAGACAAAGGCGCTGTTCAGGCGCGGCGCCAGGGCGTAAAGCAGCTTGAGGGTTTGCGCGTAGCCCAGTGGGATCACCGCATGCAGGCTTTCGCTGACCCGCGCCATGCGCTGCATCACCGACAACTCGGCAAGCCCCACCTTCGCGTGCTTGAGAAAGCCCTTGGCATCGAACGCCGGGTATACCGCCGACATCTCGACGGCGATGTGTTGCAGGCGTTCGACGTTGAAGATTTCCTTGAGGGCTGGGGCGCTCTGCTCGGTCATGGGTGGGGCTCGGTCATCGGTGGTTCCAGGGGTTAGAGAAACCAGCGGTATTCCCGCGCGTTGATCTCTTGTTGAAAGGCCAGGTGGTCCTGGCGTTTGTTCTCGCAATACACGTCGACAAATTCTGCGCCCAGCTTATCGCGCAATATCGGTTGATGTTGCATGGCGCGTACGGCCTCGAGCATTTCCACGGGGAAATCGGTGCCGCTGAGGCGGTCTTCGTTCAGGGGGGCGATAGGTTCTTGCTTGGCTTCAAGGCCATGCTCAAGCCCTGCCAGAATCGCCGCCAGCACCAGATACGGATTGGCATCGGCACTGGCCAGGCGGTGCTCGATGCGCAGGTTGCGCGGGTCGGACTCAGGGATGCGCACGCACGCATCGCGGTCTTCAAAGCCCCAGCTGGCGCGGGTTGCGGCGTTGACCGTGCCACCCAGACGGCGGAAGGCGTTGTGGTTGGGCGAGAAGATCGGCATGCAATGCGCCAGCAATTCCAGGCAGCCGGCCACCGCATGGCGCAGCGGTTGCTGCTGGTGCGCGGCGAGCAAATTATTACCCGCCGCGTCGTAGAGGCTGACATGCACATGCATGCCGCTGCCGGGGTATTGGAGGTAGGGTTTGGCCATGAAGCTGGCGCGGTAACCGTGCTTGAGTGCAACGCCACGGGTGCTGCGGCAGAACAGGGCGGCCCAGTCGGCGGCGCGCAGGCCGTCTTCGAGGTGGCCGAAGTTGATTTCGAACTGGCCGGGACCGATTTCGGCAGTGATCACCGTGATGTCGATGCCCTGGTCCTTGGCGGTTTGTGCCATGTCGTCGAGCACCTCGCTGAAGCGCGACAACCGTTCGATGTGCAGGTTGGGTTGGTCGTCGGCGTCATCGCTCAGCGGGTCGCGGGCGAATTGCGGCAGGCCGTTGTCGAGCTTCTTATCGAACAGGTAAAACTCCAGCTCAAAGGCCACCACCGGATGAATGCCTTTGTGCTGCAAGCGCTCCAGCACCTTGGCCAGCACTTCGCGAGGTTCGAATTCGATCGGCGCTTCGGTGCCATCCGAGGTGATCAACATCTGCCCCAGCGGCTGCGACTCCCAGCTCACCGGCTTGAGCGTGCCCGGCACCAAGCGCCGGTTGGCATCCGGGTCGCCGTCGTGAAAGCAATAGTCACCAATCTTGAACAGCCCACCCTGCGCCCCGAGCAGCACGGCGTTTTGCGGCAGCTTCAGCGGGCTGCCGGCGGCGACCTTTTCGAGCATGTCCACCGGGTAGCGCTTGCCGTAGAAATGCCCGGGAATGTCCAGGGCGATCAGGTCGACGTAACGCACGTCGGGGTGGTTCTGGCGAAAGGTCCGTACTTCGGCCAGCAACGTGGAAGACTGGTTTTTCACGGGGGTTGCTCCTAGTTGTAAACCCATAGTACGCGGGCGGGCAGATCAGTCAGGTTGGCGTAGCGGCAATGCGCGAAACTGGCCAGGTGGAAGCTGTCGCCAGGGCCGAGGGTGACCGAATCCGGCTCGCCTTCCACCCACAGCGTCAACTCGCCCTCCAGCACAAAACCGGCCTGCTCGGCGCGGTCGCTCATGGTGTGTTCACCACTGTTGGCACCGGGCGCGAGCAAGCTGTCGAGCATCGAAAAGGCGCCGTTCATGCTGGGCGAGACGAGGATGTCGGTGATGCCATTGGCGTAATACACCGTGCGCCGTTCGTTGGGGCGGGTGACCCAATCCACCGCCTTGGGTTTGGGCAGGCTGTAGAAGTAGGTGGTGGGCACATCGAGGGCGTGGCTGATGGCGGTCAGGTCGGCCACGGTGGGGCGCGACAGGCCGCGTTCGACCTGGGAAAGGAAGCCCACCGAGCGCTCGATTTTTTGCGCGAGTTGCGCCAGGGTGAGTCTCTTGTGCTTGCGCAGGTCGTGGATCAGCACGGCCAGGGCGTCAAGTTCTTGTTGTTGGTTCATGAAATTTATATCAAGAAATTTCATGAAAAATTACAGGATTAATTTCATGGGGGCAATGGGCATGCAGTTGGAGCAGCATTTATTCGCCTTGGAACAGGCGCTGCAGCAATGCACCACCCGCTCGGATACGGAGCGATTGGCGCAGTTGCTGGCACACGATTTCGTTGAGTTTGGCGCCAGTGGCAATGTCTGGGGCAGCAAGGCCGAGGTGATTGCCGGGTTGAAGGACGAGGTGTTTTCGGCACGGCGCATGACTGAGTTCGCCGTGAAGTTGCTCGGGCAGGGACTGGCGCTGGTGACTTATCGCTGCCATCGCGAAGGCGTAGGGGACTCGTTGCGCAGTTCAGTGTGGCGCGAGGAGGAGGGGCAGTGGCGGATGGTGTTCCACCAAGGCACACCAGCGGCAGCTCCCTCGCCACAGAGGGGGCGATGAAAATCTTGAAAGGAGTTGGCTGAATGATTCCGTGCGTCCGCGGTCGGAACCTGGGTACGCACCATTTATTGAAGGAGCACCCATGAAGTCTAAAACCCTAGCCGCTTGCCTGCTGCTCACCGCCGGCCTGTCCACCGCCAGCTTTGTCGTGCAGGCCGGTGATACCCCGCAAGAAACCGTGCCGCCTTCAAGCATCAACGCCCGTGATTTGAAAGAAGGCGACCGTGCCCCGGATATGCTGATGCGCAAGGAGTCGGCGGTCAGCGATTGGAAAAAGCGCGGTTTGAAGCAGCCTGAAGCAGACAGCCAATGGGCCCGTGTGGGTGACAAGTTTGTGCTGCTCAAGACCACCAACGGCACCATTCTCGAGATCACCCCCGTCAAGAAATGACCGGTCTTTTTTCCTGGCGCTTGCGTTAAGGTAACGCGCAACACTGGTCGCGTTACCTTCAAAGAGCGAGAGCAGGATGCTTGCCACAATAAGAAGTTACCCTCGCACCGTGAACCTGTTGCTGTGCGCCACGTTGCTGCTGACGCTGGCCAAGGCGATTACCTTTCCGTACCTGGTGATTTACCTCACCCGTCACTTCAACCTCGACATTACCCAAGTTGGCCTGGTGATCGGCAGTTCATTGATCGTCGGCTCATTGCTCAGCGTGTACGGCGGTTTCCTGGTCGACCGCGTCAACAGTTACCGGCTGCTGCTCGGCTTGAGTGCGCTGTTTGTACTGGGGTTTGTCGGCACGCTAGTGGCCGATGATATCTGGCTGTTCTACAGCTGCCTGATCCTGATCAACCTGGCTTATGCCGTTATCGACATTGCCGTCAAAGCCGGCTTTGCCAGCTTGCTGGCGGAAGACGCGCGCAGCGAAGTGTTTTCCATCAAGTACACCCTGACCAATATCGGCTATGCCGTCGGCCCGTTTTTTGGCGCGATGGTGGCCAAGCTCGATATCAGCCTGCCGTTCATGCTCTCGGCGCTGCTGGGGGCGGGTTTTTTCCTGCTGTACTGGCGTTGGGGCGATCGCACGCTGGCTACCGTCGATGCCACGCAAAAAACGCTGGCGTTTCTCGCCGTCGGCCGCGTGCTGCTGCGGGACCATCGGCTGGTGTGCTTCACGCTTGGCGGCTTGCTCAGTGCCGTGGTGTTCGGCCAGTTCACTGCCTACCTGTCGCAGTACCTGGTGACGACCACCACCGCGGAATATACCTACACCGTGATCAGCGCCGTGCTCACCACCAACGCCGCGCTGGTGATTGCCTTGCAGTACGTGATTGGCCGGCGCATCTCGCACCGTTATCTGAGCCAATGGCTGATCGCCGGCCTGGGCATGTTCATGTTGGGGGTGATCGGGTTTGCCCTGGCCACCAGCGTGCTGTGGTGGGTGCTGGCGATGGCGGTGTTTACAGTGGGGGAGATCATCGTGTTCCCAGCTGAGTACATGTTTATCGACCGAATCGCCCCGGACCACCTGCGGGGCATGTATTACGGCGCGCAGAACCTGTCCAACCTAGGGGCAGCGTTGGGGCCGGTGTTGTGTGGGCTGGTGCTGGCCAGCCTGCCGGCCCACTCCATGTTCTACATGTTGGGGGCGTTTATCGTCGGGGGCGGGGTGTTTTACTTCATTGGAGCGTCGTTGAAACCACGACCAACGCGGTCATGACGCCGAAGGCGACATTGGCAGGTCTTCCAGGGTCAGATGCCCCATGGTGTTGCTCTGTAGCTCATAGCGCAGTTCTTCCACCATCTTTTCCACTGCGTGGGTGGACTGCAACTTGTTGACGCTGATGCCCGTCACCACCAAGTCGACCCGGCCGCTCTGGGCATCGAACACCTTCAAGGTCAACGAGGCGTCACGGCACAGGGTGAATTCACAGGTCAGGGGCAACAGCGCTTCTTCGATGCAGTTGCGCAGTTGGGAGAGGGTAAACATGTGCCCAGCCTCCTCAACGACGACGCAGCAACAAGCCCACCAACAGGCCGATACCGGCGACGACGGCCACGGTAGCCAGTGGTTTGTGCTTGGCAAAATCACTCACAGTGTCGAGCGCGTCGCCGTAGGTTTGCTGCAACTGGCCGGCGGCCTGGCGGGCAACCCCTTCGGCTTGCAACTGCTCATCACCGGTCAGGTCGCCGAGAAAACCCTGGGCCTTGCCCGTGACTTTCTCCACGGCGCCTTTGACTTGTTCGCTTTTCATGGTGCATTCCTTCAAGAGGTCAAATCATCACGGCACAGGGCCCAAGGCCCTGTGCCCACTCTTCAAGGTTAAGCACCGCGTCATGCGCAAATAAGGCGAATTTGCACTGGTTGCACTAGTGCATTTGCACTCTATTTCTTGCTTTTGACCCGCAATTCACCGGCAAACAGCCCGCGTTCACGGGCCCAAACGATGGCTGCGCTGCGGCTGTGCACCCCCAGCTTGGAGTACACCGTGGCCACATGGTTACGCACGGTGTTGGGCGCCAGTTTCAGGCGCGAGGCGATCTCCTTGTCGGCCAGGCCCTCGCAGATCAAACCCAGCACATCGCGCTCACGGGCGGTCAGGTCGGTGAAGGCCACGTTCGGCAGGTTGGGGCTGTTGTTGACGCTCTTGGCGTTGGCCAATTTCTCGATCAGGGTCTGGCTGAACCACGAGGCGTCCTGCATCACTTCCTCAATGGCCGCCACCAGTTCCAGCTCCGAGCGTTTGCGTTCGGTGATGTTCATCATCACCAGCAGGTAACAGGGCACATCCTCGATCAGCACCGTGTCGGCCCAGACCACGCAGTCGATCACCTCGTTGCCTTTCTTACGCACCTTGAGGTCCTGGCCGTCGAGGTTGCCGGCTTTTTCCAGGGTGGCGAACAGCTGCGCAAAGGCCTGGGCGCTGTCGATGAAGTTGATGTCCTCGACGGCTTTGCCGATCAGCTCTTCGCTGATAAAACCGGTGATGTTCATGAACGCTTCGTTGATATCCACCACCTGCCGGTTGGCCGCGCTGCACACCAAGGTTGGCACCGGCGTCAGGCGGAAAGATTTGGCGAAGCGTTCCTCACTTTGGCGCAAGGCAATTTCCGCTTTGCGCCGCGGTTCCAGGTCGGTGAAGGAAAACAGCATGCAGTCTTCCTCGTTCATGTCCAACGGCTGGCCCGCGACGATCACCAGTTTGCTTCCGCCTTCGGGCAGGCGCAGCTCGGCCTGCATCTGCGGGATGGTCGCGCCTTCGCTCAGGCGCTGGATGGCCAGGTCCTTACGCTCGGCCTGTTCCAGTACATCCAGTTCATACACCGAGCGGCCGATGACCTGATCGCGGTTGTAGCCGGTCATCTCCAAAAAACCCTGGTTGACCTTGATGTAGCGCAGGTCGCTCAAGCGGCAGATCACGGCGGGCGCCGGGTTGGCATTGAAGGTTTTCTCGAAGCGCTGCTCGGCGCTGGCCCATTCGGTGGCGTCGCTGAGGATCAGCACCAACAGTTCCGGCTCACCGTGAGCGTCGGTCAGCACCAGGCTGCGCAAGCGGTGGACCCAGCTGCGGTCTTCGCCGGTGGTGGGGGTGACTTCAACCACCACATCGCTGAATTCTTCACCGGCCGCCACCCGGCTGAGCGGGTAGCTGTCCAGCGCTAAAGGATGGTTGTTGCGGTAACGCAGGGCGAAACGCTTGGCATATTCCGCAGTATTGGCACCGAGCGCCTCGACGTCGCTGATCCCGTGCATGGTCAACGCGGCTTCATTGGCCCAGAGGATGGTCTGGTCGACTTCGGCCAGTATCACGCCGTCGGACAGCCCGGAGATGATCTGCTGCAATTGGCGGCGGTTGGTTTCTTTGGCGAGGACATCCTGGCTCATGGTTTCTCCCGGTAGACGGCACATGGGGGTACGACACCCGGGGTTGAGGATAGTGCAGAGAATGTGCGCATGAGGAAGTGCGAATGCACCAGTTGAACTGGTGCATTTGGGCCACGACTGAACGTATGTCCTTTCGCCACACTCCCAACCATCAAGGCATTTTGCCTTGCTCTCATAACGTGTGAAGGACCTCTGTATGACTACTGTCTATGAAACCAATCGTTCGCTGTTTCGTGTGTCCTGGAGTTCGGTATTGGCCGGTAGTGCAATTGCACTGGTGACCTACCTGGTGCTGAGTGTGCTGGGTACGGCCATCGGCGCGAGTGCCGTCGACCCGATGAAAGCGGGTAACCCGCTGAGCGGTTTCGGCACCGGCGCCGGGATCTGGTTGTTTGTGTCGACGCTGATCGCCATCGGCGTGGGTGCCTTCGTGGCCGGGCGCACCGCACCTGACCGCGGCGGCCTGCACGGCGTATTGACCTGGACCGTCACCACCTTGCTCACCACCTGGCTGCTGGCGGGTTTGGCCGCCAGCGTGGTCGGTACCGCCGGCAACGTGGTGGGCAAAGGTTTGTCCGCTGCCGGTAGCGGCATCGCGGCGGCTGCGCCGGGCATTGGTAACAGCGTCAAACAACAGTTGAACGAGCAAGGCATCCAGCTGGACTGGAACAGCCTGCAAGGTGAACTGGATACCCTGCTCAAGCAAAGCGGCAAGCCTGAGTTGGACCCGGCCAACGTTGAACAGAAGGCTGACCAGGCGGGCGCCGAGGGCAAGCAAGCGGCTACTGCTGCGGCGACCGATCCTGCCCAGGCCGGCGATGCGTTGAAGCAATGGTTCGAGCGTGTCAAAGCGTCCGGTGAGCCAGCGCTGAATGCCGCTGACAAAGACGCACTGGTCAACATCGTTGCCGCCCGCACCGGCAAGAGCAAGGAGGAGGCCACTCAGATCGTTGACAACTATGCCCAAGCTTATGAGCAGGCCATGCAAAAAGTGGCTGAGCTGAAACAACAGGCTGAACAGAAAGCCCGTGAAGCCGGTGAAGTGGCGGCCAAGCAACTGTCCCGTGCTGCCTGGAGCACCCTGGCGATGTTGTTGTTGGGCGCAGCGCTGAGCTTCTTTGTCGGTCGTATGGCACTGACTAACCGTCGCGTGCCGTTGGCTTGATAAGTCTGGTTTGATAACCCGGGAGGGGCGGCAAGGAGGCCGCTTTTCCTTTTCTCCACCTGCCTCAATGAATGCGTAAAATGTCGGCTTTTTACGCGAATCACGCAAAGGTGCCCCTTGAGCGCAGGCAAAGCCGTCGGATTGTTATTACTCACCTCCATGCTGGCGGCGTGCGGTACTTCGCCGCCACGCACGCCTAATGACATCTGCGGCATCTTCCGCGAAAAGGACGACTGGTACGACGCCGCCAAGGTCACGCAAAAGCGTTGGGGCGTGCCGATCCAAGTGCCGTTCGCCATCATGTATCAGGAGTCCGGCTTCCGTCAGGATGCCTTGGCGCCACGCAAATACCTGCTATGGATCATCCCCTGGGGCCGCGTTTCTACCGCTGCCGGCTACGCCCAGGCCAAGGATGAAGTGTGGAACGACTACCGCAAAAGCACCGGCCGCAGCGGCGCCAGCCGCCAGGACTTCGACGACGCCATCGACTTTGTCGGCTGGTACATGGACAAGACCTACACCGTCAACGGCGTGTACAAATACGATGCCTACGGCCAGTACTTGAACTACCACGAAGGTTGGGGCGGCTACCGCCAGCGCACCTATGCGGCTAAAGCCTGGCTGCCGCCGGTGGCGAGCAAAGTGCAGGCGCGGTCGCAGCTGTATGCAGCGCAATATGCGCGGTGCAAGGATGATTTGGGGCGCGGGTTTTGGAGCCGGTTCTGGCGTTGGTTATAAAGGGTTGCCCCGCCCCCTGTGGCGAGCCCGCTCGCCACAGGGGGGGTGTTTTTTGATCGCTCCCGCACTTGCCAAACCTACCCGATTCTGGGAAAACCCCAGCCTTTACGCATTCAAAGAGCCCCCTATGAGCAACGACGAACTGCAGGTCACCGACCTGCGCCAGGGCACCGGCAAAACCGTGGTCAAAGGCGCGCTGATCACCACCCAATACACCGGCACTCTGGAAGACGGCACAGTGTTCGATTCTTCCTGGGAACGCGGCAAGCCGTTCCAATGTGTGATCGGCACCGGGCGGGTGATCAAGGGGTGGGACCAGGGGCTGATGGGCATGCAGGTCGGCGGCGTACGCACGCTGTTTGTGCCTGCGCACCTGGCCTACGGTGAGCGCTCGATGGGCGCGCATATCAAGCCCAACAGCAATTTGCGCTTTGAAATTGAGTTGTTGGAAGTGCTGACGCGGGACGACTGACGTGCTTCGGCGCAAGGAGGCTGTATGGACGTGATTCAAGCGATACGCGACAGCTGGAGCTGGGTGGGTATCGACCCCGTCGAGGTGGTGGGCACCACAGCCTTTGGCAACGTGATGCTTAAGGATACGCAGGGCCGCTATTGGCGGCTGTGCCCAGAAGGGCTTTATTGCGAGGTGATCGCGCAGACGCGTGCGGCCTTGGATGAGGTCTCCAAGGATCAGACCTTTCTGCACGACTGGTATTTGCAGCCGATGGTGGCGCAGGCCGAAGAAGTGCTGGGGCCGTTGGCGTCTGGCCAGGTTTACCACTTCGTTATTTCGCCGGTATTGGGCGGCGAGTACGCCATCGACAATGTGCGTCAACTGGATCATGTCGAGCAGGTTCGGTTCTGTGGTGATCTTGCGCTTGAGATCAAGGATTTGCCTGACGGCGCGCACGTGACGCTCAGGATTGTTGACTAGTCATTCGAAAGGACATCACCTCATGGATGTGGTTTGTGACCCTGAACTTCCTCTAAGCGCCGCGCCGGATATCCGGGTGGTGCCGCTCACTTTGGCCGATGAGGCCGAGTTGCAGCACTTCTTCGAGCAGGCCCCCGACTACTTCATCGCGGTCAACGGCGAACCCGCGACGCCTACTGAAGCGCGTGAAGAGTTGCAGGGTGACCTGCCCGCAGGCTGGAGCTGCAGTCGCCTGTACTGGCTGGGTTACCGCGATGCTGCGGGTCAATTGGTCGCCGTGGTAAATATCGCCGCCGACTTGCTTGCAGCCGGGGTGTGGCATATCGGGCTGTTGCTGGTGCATACGCGCTTGCATGGCAGCGGGATGGCGCGGCGGCTGCATACCGAACTTGAGGCGTGGGCCCTGGGCAAAGGCGCCCAGTGGTTGCGGCTGACGGTGGTGGTCGGCAATGCCAAGGCGGAGCGTTTCTGGCCCAAACTTGGGTATGTGCAGGTGCGTACGCGGGAGGGGATTACGATGGGGCGGCAGGTCAATACGGTGTCGATTCAGGTCAAGGCGTTGGCAGGTGGCCGGATTGATGAATACCTGGAAAGGGTCGAGCGGGATCGACCGGGTACGCCGTAACCGCGGATGTACGCCGCTTACTGTGGGAGCTGGCTTGTCGGGTCGCCGCACCGCTGCGATGCAGACACCTCGGTGTGTCAGGCATAACCAGTTGATGCCATCGCCGCGATGCGGCGACCCGACGTGCCGGCTCCCAGATTGTTTCTTTGGTGTTTCCAGAAAAACAGTTCCTGAACTTACCCTGAAGAACCTTCCTAATCTCCATCGGTAAACTTTCCTACGGTTTACTCCCGCGGCATCGGCGCGTAAACTCCGCGCGTTTTCATCAATAGCGGAGACCCTCAGTGGGTACTTGTTCGAGTGACAGTCGTCGGCCGGTTTCGGTAACCGGCACCTACTTGGCAAGGTAACGCGCATTGTTTCTATGCCGTTGTCTCGCCTCAAAAAGCGAGAAGCGGCATCCCGGCAGCGCCTGTCCTGGCGCCTGCCCGAATCCCTCTCATCGACGCTGACCAGCACCTGAAATCATTCAGGCTGCGACGGACACGCCTACCTTTACGGTGGGCGGGCCAAGCTGACTGTGCCTTTAACACCGGCGCGGTGCGCACGGTTGTACCTGCACGAAGGTTTTCGGGTCGGCGGTGGCTTAAATTAGGCTGCTGCGTTCAGGGAGATTTCTTATGCAAGCAATCAACAACATCAACCTCAATTCCTTGGTCGATACCGTGGTCAGCCTCACTGCGGCGTTTATCCTGGGTGGCTTGATCGGCTTTGAGCGCCAGTACCGCCAGCGCACGGCGGGTTTGCGCACCAATGTGCTGGTGGCGGTGGGTGCGGCGATTTTTGTCGACATGGCCAGCCGCCTGGGCGGCGCGGAAGGCGCGGTACGTGTGGTTGCGTATGTGGTCTCGGGCATAGGCTTTCTGGGGGCCGGCGTGATCATGCGCGAAGAGGGCAACGTGCGTGGGCTCAACACGGCTGCCACGCTCTGGGCCTCGGCGGCCGTCGGTGCGTGTGCCGGTGCCGACCTGATCCTGGAAGCGTTGCTAGGCACGCTGTTTGTGCTGGCGGCCAACACCTTGCTGCGCCCGATCGTCAATAACATCAACCGCCAGCCGATGGACGTGGTGTCGGCAGAGGTCACCAACATCCTCTATGTCATCGCGCGGCGTAGCCAGCAGCAGGCGGTGATGGTCTTGCTGGAAGCCGAACTGGCGCGCTGCAACTACCCGGCCAGTGACGTCGACGTGCGGCCCTTTGGCAGCGAAGAAGTGGAGATCGAGGCCACCCTGGCCGCGACATCGGTCGATGGCGACGAACTGGATGCGCTGGTGGCGCGTATTTCCACGTCGACCTTGGTGGTGCAGGCCTTCTGGAGCCCGAGTACCACCGACTAGCGTGGTCGTAGTAAGCCTTGCCAAGTGCCGGATTGGCGGCACTTTACTCGGATAAGTCCTACATGTGGGTGGGATTATCCCTTCGGGTGAAACGTCATTTCGTTGCTAAGGTTGCGCACTTGCAGCTAGCAGGCGACGTCGGTTTGGTTGTACGTGTTCGCCGCGTTTTCAACCGAAGGGACCAGGCACAACCTGGCTATCGTCCCGGGTGAGGGCAGTGTCGTTGGTCGGCACTGTCATTTCTCACAGGTACCTGTGTTCCGAGTGATGTGTAAGGCTACTTACACCAAGGCATATTTATGAACAACAAAGCATTAATAGTCGATGACCACCCGTTTATCCGCCAGACCGTTCGGTTCTTGCTTAAGCAAGAAGGTTTCACCGACATCGATGAGGCGGGTAATGGCGCGGATGCTGTGCAGAAGGCCAGAGAGGGGCGCCCAGACCTGATTATTCTTGATTTGGCAATCCCGAAGCTGGGTGGGCTTGAGGTCATCGCCCGGGTCAAGGCGCTGGGCGTGCCGTGCAAGATGCTGGTACTGACGGCGGCCATTCCTGAGTATTTTTCCTCTCGCTGCATGCGTGCCGGTGCTATGGGGTTCGTCGCCAAGACCGGGGAGTTGGACGAGTTGCAAAAGGCGATCAAGGCAGTGATGTCCAACTACAGTTGTTTTCCCAGCTTACCGACCAGTTCGGTGCGCCGTGACGATTTGCAGTCCACGGAGATGCAGCTGGTAGAGTCGCTTTCGGACCGTGAGGTGGAGGTGTTGCGCATGCTGGCTCTGGGCCTGGGTAACAACCAGATTGCCGATCAAATGCTACTCAGCCACAAGACCGTCAGTACCTATAAAACGAGGCTCAAAGACAAGCTGTGCATGTCATCCGTGGTGCACATGGCCAAGTTCGCCCAGCGTAATCATCTGATCTGATTTGAAATGACCCCAACCCACATTCGAAGGTTGATGATTGCCCTGTTGATAGGGCTGCTGCCGATGGCGGCGGTCGCCCTTGATGAGCCTCAAGCCCTGCGTTTGCTGGGGCACGCCAGCCTGGATAGCCGTGGCCCATCCATGGAGCAAGGGGAGGCTGACTGGCACTGGCTGCGCGAGCGTCGTACGTTGCTCCTGGGGGTTTCCGCACCGGATTACGGGCCTTTCGAACTGACGAATAATAACGACGAGCTTGAGGGGATCACGGCCGACTATGCCGGGTTGCTCGCCCAGGCGCTGAATGTCAGCGTGGAGGTTCGGCGCTACGACACTCGCGATGAGGTGATCGAAGCGCTCAAGAAAGGCGCCATTGACTTGCTTGGGACGGCCAACGGTTTTGAAGCGGGCGACTCGGAGTTGGTCTTGTCTCGCTCCTACGCTAACGATCAACCGGTCCTGGTAACCCGCACCGGAGACGCCCAGGCCTTGACTGTCGATTTGGCAGGCAAGCGCGTGGCGATGCTCTATCACTATATGCCGCCCGACGCCGTACAGGCCTTCTATCCCAAGGCCCGTGTGGAACTGTTTCCGTCTATTTTCGAAGCCATCGGCGCCGTGGCGTTCGGTCGCGCCGATGTCTATCTCGGAGACGCCATCACCGCCAATTACCAGATCAGCCGCAACCACCTGAACAATGTGCAAATGGCAGACTTTTCCACGTTGGAATCCAACTCCTTTGCCTTCGCTGTTTCCCGCGATAACACTCGGCTGCTGCGCATCGTCAATACGGCGTTGCGGGCGATCCCGGCTAACGAGCAGATGGAAATATTACGGCGTTGGAGTGGCGGTAATCTTGGCCTGCTCGGTGCTGAGCGATTGCACTTGAGCACGGGCGAGCAGCGTTGGCTGGAGAAACATCCCCGGGTCAGAGTGGTAGCGTCCGACCAGATGCTGCCTTTGGCCTTCTTTACCGCGCAAGGGCAATTGGACGGATTGAGTGCCGACGTGTTGTCCCGGATCAGCCTGCGTACCGGTTTGAAGTTCGACGTTGTCCCTGGCGGGTCGATGCCCCAGCAGATTGACGCGGTCAGCACTGGCAGGGCGGATATGATGGCGGTGATTACCCCCAGTATCGAAGGCTCTGATCAGTTGCGCTTTACTCGGCCGTACCTGACCAACCCTCTGGTGCTGGTCACCCGCAACGACGACCCGGCGACGATGACCTTGGAGGACATGCCTGGAAAACGCCTGGCGATTACCAAGGGCAGTGCGCTGCGTGAGGTCATCAATCGCGATTACCCCGGTATCCACTTCGTGGAGGCCAAGAACCCCACACAAGCCATGGCGCTGTTGGGCAGTGGCGCCGCCGAGGGGGCCGTCAATTCATTAATCAATGCGCGCTACCTGATCGCCCTTCAGTACCGTGACACGTTGCGCGTGACCAGCACAGTCGGCTCTGACCCAGCACGCATGACATTTGGGGTCAACCGCGGCCAGTTGGAGTTGTATTCGATTCTGGACAAGGCGTTGCTGAGCATCCCGCCTCAGGAAATGGATGAGCTGATCAGCCAGTGGCGCACTGACGTTATCGTCGAAGACCATTGGCTACGCCATCGCAGCGCGATCATTCAAGGTTTTGGCCTGGCGGCGCTATTGCTGCTGATAACCCTGGGGTGGGCTTTTTACCTGCGCAGCCTGATACGCAAACGTGCCCAGGCCGAACGCGCCTTGAGCGACCAGATGCGCTTTATGGGGGTGTTGATCGACGGCACACCGCATCCGATTTATGTGCGTGATCGCCAAGGGCGGCTGATGGCCTGCAACAGTGCTTACCTGGACGTGTTCGGCTACAAGCTCGAAACGGTGATCGGCAAGACAGTGATAGAAAACGACAGCACTAACCTCCCGCAGGCTCAGTCTTTTCATGGCGATTACCTGCGGCTGATGGAGCGTGGCGAGCCGCAGATTCATGATCGGGTACTCAGGTTGCCCAGTGGCAAGGCGCTAACCATTTACCACTGGATGCTGCCGTACCGTGATGGCGACGATAACGTCGTGGGCATGATTGCCGGTTGGGTGGACGTGAGTGAGCGTCAGCGCCTATTGGGCCAGCTGCAGGAGGCCAAGGAGGATGCCGACGCCGCCAACCGCGCCAAGACTACGTTCCTGGCCACCATGAGTCATGAGATCCGCACCCCTATGAATGCGGTGATCGGCATGATCGAACTGGCCCTTGCCAATGCCGAGCAGGGCCGCGCCGACCGCGATGCGTTGGAGGTGGCTTCGGTTGCGTCTCACGGTATGCTGGAGTTGATTGGCGATATTCTGGATATTGCCCGGATCGAGTCTGGCCACCTGTCCCTGGCCCTGGAGCCGGCCAACCTGCATGAACTGCTGATGTCGGTGGTGCGGGTGTTCGAGGGGCTGGCGCGGGCCAAGGGCTTGGCGCTGCAGGTAGAGCTTGATCCGTTGATTGATTGCCAGGTGCTGGCTGACCCTATGCGGTTCAAGCAGGTGGTGTCCAACCTGCTGAGCAATGCCATCAAGTTCACCGCTGCAGGCCAGGTGCGGTTGGGCGCGCGCAGTTCGCCGGCGTCCGACACGTGCCAGCTGAGCCTCAGGCTATGGGTGGAAGACTCCGGCATTGGCATCAGTGCGCAAGACCAGCAACGGCTGTTCAACCCGTTTATTCAGGGAAGCAATACCGAGCAATCGGCGCGTAGCGGGTCGGGGTTGGGGCTGGTGATCAGCCGTAACCTGTGTGAAATGATGGAGGGTGAGCTGCACTTGAGCAGTGTGCTCGGCCAAGGAACGCGAGTGGACGTGACGCTGGCGTTGGCCAGGACGGCTACTTTGCCGGCTGAGGTATCAGCCCCCCAACCTGCCGTCCAGCCGGCGCGGGCATTGGACATTCTGGTGGTGGATGACTACCCGGCCAACCGTTTGCTGCTGGCGCGGCAATTGAGCTTCCTGGGGCATCGCATCATTACTGCCGAAGAAGGTATACAGGGGCTTGAGCTCTGGAGAACCGAGAAACCGGATGCGGTGATCACCGATTGCAACATGCCCCTCAAGGATGGCTACACCTTGGCCCGTGATATACGTACGCATGAGCGAGAGTTCGGCCTGGAGCCGTGCCTGTTATTGGGCTTTACTGCCAACGCACAACCGGAAGAAACCGAGCGTTGTCGGCAAGCGGGTATGGATGGATGCCTGTTCAAACCTGCCGGGCTTGAGGACTTGCGCTCGGCCCTGGCCTCGCTCACGGCCCTTCCTCGTCCAGATGCAACTGAAGTGGCGTTCGATTTGAGCACGTTAATCTCGTTGACGGGGGACGATCACGCCGCGCTGAAGGAGCTGCTGGAGCCGTTGCTCGATAGCTTGGAAACTGACCGCGCGCTGCTCCCGTCGCTGCAACACACAACGAATTTTCACGCGCTGCATGACCTTGCCCACCGCGCCAAGGGCGGGGCACGAATGGTCAAGGCCTTGGCGCTGATTGCCTGTTGTGAAACGCTCGAGTCGGTTTGTCAACGACAGGAACGTAAGGCTTTGGGCTCGGCGGTTGACGCCGTCAGTGAGGCAATCGGCGAGCTGCATCATTACCTGAGTGCTTATTGCAATCGGCATTGACGATGGTTGATGGTCATCTGGCGGATTTGGGAAAATTCCTACAATAAGTGGGAATAAGCCTGATTTTGTCTTCGAGATATGTCTGGAGAATGGGCGATGCTCACTGACGAGCACAGCCTGCCCAGGGATTTGCCATGCCGAACAAAGCACTGACCATCCTGATTGCCGATGAACAGCACCTGCACCGGCTGTACATCGAAAAAATGCTCAACCAGTTGGGGTATCACCGGATTGTCCCGGTGCAAACCTTCGAAGAGCTGCAGATTCTCACCGCCATCCCGGCCGAACCCTTTGACGTGCTGATCATTAATGCGGGGTTGATGGCCCATGCCGTCGGGCCACAGCCGCAGGTACGCCATGCGCTGGTCTACGATCACCAGGACCTGGGCCAATCCGATGTAACACCCAGCGTGTTGGTACGGCTGCCCGGCGCGCCAGACACCGTTAACCTTGAACACTTCATGGACATCATCGACCCCCCGCAGGCCACCGGTGGCCTGCGAGTGTTGCCGTGGCTGAGGGAATTATCCCGAGAGCCCGCCAGCAGGGTTTAGTCCCACTTCGGTGCGATGCCTTTGGGGCTGGTCAGGCGGTGGCCACGTTCCAGGCTGGCAATCTGCGCCATGTCGGCCGCGCTTAAGGTCAGTTGCAGGGCCTTGAGGTTACTCTCAAGGTTCGCGCGCTTGGTCGATGACGGGATCACCGCGTAACCCAATTGCATGGCCCAGGTCAGGGTCACTTGCGCCGGGGTGGCGTGATGGCGTTCGGCGATTTGCTGGATGATCGGGTCTTTGAGCACTTCGCCGTAGGCCAGGGTCATGTACGAGGTGATCTGGATACCGTTGGCGGTAGCGAAATCCACCACCTTCTGGTTTTGCAGGTAGGGGTGCAGTTCGATCTGGTTAGTGGCGATGTTCTCGGCACCTACCGCCGCAATCGCCTGTTTCATCAGGTCAATCGTGAAGTTGGAAATACCGATTTGGCGCGTGAGGCCCAGGCGCTTGGCTTCCAGCAACTGGCCCATGAATTCGGCGACAGGCACCTGGTCTTCCGGCGATGGCCAGTGGATCAAGGTCAGGTCCAGGTAGTCGGTTTTCAGTTTGCGCAGGCTCTCGCGCAGGCTGGGAATCAACTGGCCCTCGGCGAAGTTGGCGATCCAGATCTTGCTGGTGATGAACAGTTCGTCACGCGGTACGCCGCTGTCGGCAATGGCTTGGCCGACATCCGCTTCGTTCTCGTAGATCTGCGCGGTGTCGATGACGCGGTAGCCCAGTTCCAGGCCGGTGCTCACGGAGTCGATCACCACTTGGCCTTGCAGGCGGAAGGTGCCGAGGCCGAAGGCGGGGACGTTTTGGGTCGGGATAGACATCAGTAACTCCTGAAGAGGTGTGAACAATGGAGTCGAGTATCCGCCCGTCGTTCCTTCGGAAAAACCGTCGAATCCGAAAAGGACTCTTTACCGCAAATCACGAATCCTGTGGCAAGCCTGCCAGCCACAGACCGTTCGTCAACTTTATTACGGCGCACTGAACAGCTTCACTTGCCAGCAGAGGGCTCCGCGCGGTATTCCACAACGCTCTCTCAACGCCTTGGAAGTACCATGACTCAACACCTCACCGAATACGCCGATGCCAGCCCTGAAGTGCGTGCGGTTTATGACGACATCATGCAGACCCGCAAGGTCGATCATGTGAATAACTTCTGGAAATGCCTGGCCGCCCACCCGCCGACGCTGCGCCGTACCTGGGAAAACCTAAAGGAAATCATGGCACCGGGGGCTCTCGACCCGCTGACCAAGGAATTGCTCTATGTGGCCGTCAGCGTGACCAACAATTGCCCGTATTGCATCGCTTCTCACACAGCGGCTGCGCGCAAGGCCGGGATGACCGACGCTATGTTTGGCGAGTTACAGGCCGTGGTCGGCATGGCCAATGAAACCAACCGTTTGGCAGTCGGCTACCGCGTGCCGGTGGACGAGGTGTTCAAGTGGCCGTGAGGGCGGCGTTCATCGGTCGAACCGCGCACGCGCGTGAGGTGTTTACTGGTCGAGCAGGGCGGTGTTGGTAGAACTGGCCCTGTCGCGTCGTGCGGTTTTTGCGCGATAGGAAAGTGTTCCAGGTGGTGAAGTCGAAGCGAGTAGCAGAGACCACGTTTTCTTGGGCCAGCATGATGGGCAGGGGCGGGGTCGTTTGGGGGTAGTGCGTGTTGAACGTAACGTCCAGCGTGTCCTTATCCCGGTATCCGCTGAGTAGGGGAATCAAGGTAAACCCATGGTCCACACCTTCGGACTCTGTCGGTGTTCCGGCGAACTGTACGATCCCAACATAGACCTTGCGATCACTCAAGCTGAACAGGCAAGGCACACATTTAAAGGAAGAATGATCAGCAGGCCCATGAATGATCGGCCTCCATATTGCGCACCTGGCGCACCGCTTCTTGGTAGTGCGGCGATGCCATGATTTCGACAGCATCGACGCCAATGCCGCCACGTACGACCTTCCAGGTTTTAAGGGATTTGACGTCCCTTACTCGATCCCAATCATCTTGCGTTGGCTTTCCAAACAGCAACTGCAGTAAAGACATGGCGACAACCTCGAAAAGAAGTAGCCCGATTTATAACAAGCGACCTGCCTGCCTAACACTGATGGCATGCCGCGCCACCGTCGCCGGTTCCTGTAGGAAGCGTCTCCATTTGTGCCGGCGGCCTAAAACGTCGGCGGCGTAATCACCCAGATCACCACGGTCTGCACCTTGCCCGGGTTGCCATACCGATGCGGTTCGCTGCTGGCGAAGCTGAAGCTGTCGCCTTCATCCAGCAAAAAATGCCGCTCTCCCACCCACAGCTCAAACCGCCCACTCAACACGTAGCCGGCTTCTTCGCCTGCGTGGCTATAGCTCTGTTGGCTATAGGCGCCGGGAGGAAAGCTCGATTGCAGCATTTCCAGTTGATGGTTGGGCAACGGCGTCAGCAGTTGGTCGACGATGCCATCTTCATAACGGATGCTCTGCCGGTTGCCCTGACGCACCACATAACCTTCATCCGCCTCGGCGGGAATGGTCTCACTGGCGAAAAACCACTGGATAGTCACTTCCAGGCTGCGGGCAATATTGAACAGCGCCGGGATCGATGGATATGCCAGATTGCGCTCCAACTGGCTGAGATAGCCGGCGGTCAGCTCGCTGAGCTGCGCCAGCTCGGTCAGCGTCATGCCGCGCGCTTTGCGCAGGCCGCGAATGCGTGTGCCGAGGAACAGTTGCTGGGGGTCGTCGTTCAAAGGTGCCATGCGGCCTTGAGTCCTTCGTAAATCGCCTCTTCGGCGGTACGCGGGGCCAGGCAGTCGCCGATGCGATCAAAGGGCACCAGACCCGCCAGTTCCGCGCCCAGAGTGTCCACCGGCTGATGGCCCTGGCACAACACCAGGGTGTCGATATTTTCCAGCAGCATCGGCTCGCCGCTGGCGGTGTGTTGCAGGTAGACGGTGCTATCATCGCAGCCGTAGAGGCGCGCATAGGGGATGATCGGGATGCGCAGCCGGTGCAGCTCGCCGGCCAGTTGATCGCGCACGTAAAGGGGCAGGTTCTCGCCGCAGTGGGTGCCATTCACCGCCAATTGCACCTGATGGCCGGCGCGTACCAGGCGTTCGGCGATGCCGGGGCCGATCCAGTCGCAACGCCAGTCGACCACCACCACTGAGCGGCCCAACGTGACTTGATCGCGCAGCACCTGCCAGGCGTCCACCACCTGCAGTTCGCCACCTTGCTCGAAGGCCGGCCAATAGGGCTCGGCGCCGGTGGCGATGATGACGTGATCGGGTTGCGCCTGTTCCACCAGCGCACGGTCGACGCGGGTGTTGCGCACCACGCGAACACCCGCCAGCGCCATCTCACGTTGCAGGTTGGTGCTGGCACCGCCGAACTCACTGCGCCGTGGCAGCAATTGCGCCAACAACACTTGCCCACCCAACTGCCCGCTGGCCTCGTACAGCGTTACGTCATGCCCGCGTTGCGCCGCCACGGCGGCGGCCTTCATACCGGCCGGCCCACCGCCCACCACCATGATGCGGCGGCGCTTTAACGCCGGTTGCAGGTTGCCGAAGACCAACTCGCGACCGGTCTCGGGATGCTGGATGCAGGAGATCGGTAAGCCCTTATGAAAGTGACCGATACACGCCTGATTGCAGGCAATGCACGCGCGCACGTCTTCGGCACGGCCATCGAGGGTTTTGGCAGGCATCAGCGGGTCGCAAATCAGCGCACGGGTCATGCCGCACACATCGGCCTGGCCTCGCGCCAGGATCAACTCGGCTTCCTGAGGCTGATTGATCCGTCCGGTCACAAACAGTGGAATCGACAGGCTGGCCTTGAACGTCGCCGCCTCATCCGCCAAGTACGCGGCAGCGATGGCCATGGGCGGCACGATATGGATCGCGCCGCCCAGAGACGCTGAAGTACCGGCGACGATGTGTACATAGTCCAACTGCGTTTGCAGGTTTTGCACGGCCTCCAGGGATTCACTTTCGGTAAGCCCTTCGGCATCGCGTTCGTCAGCAGAAATACGCAGGCCGATGATGAAATGCGCATCGGTCGCCGCCCGCACCGCCGCGATGATTTCCCTCAAGAACCTCAAGCGTTGCTCCAGCGAACCGTTGTAGTCATCAGTGCGCCGGTTAACTCGCGGGTTGAGAAACTGCGCCGGCAGGTAACCATGGCTGGCAACCACTTCCACCCCGTCGATACCCGCCTGATGCAAGCGCCTCGCTGCCGCCGCGTAACCGGCGACGATCTCATCGATCATCGCCTGCTCCAGCGCCCGAGGCATCACTCGAAACCGTTCGTTGGGCACCCCTGAAGCCGAGTACGCCACGGCCAGCAAACCGTCTGCCGACTCCATGATTTCCCGCCCTGGATGAAAGATCTGCGACAGCACCACGGTACCGTGGGCATGGCAGGTCTGGGCCAATTCGCGGTAGCCGTCGATGCACGCATCGTCAGTGGCCATCAGCACATGCGAGGTGTACCGCGCACTGTCATGCACCCCGGCCACCTGCAGCACGATCAGCCCCACACCGCCTTCGGCGCGTGCACGGTGATAGGCGATCAACTGCGCGTTAACCTGGTTATCGGTAGGCATCGAGGTGTCATGCCCGCTGGACATGATGCGGTTTTTCAGGCGTTTGCCGCGCAGTTGCAGCGGCTGGAACAGGTGAGCAAAGGCGGGGTGCGACATGGTGCAGATACTCCAGGCGCTGTTATTGTTATTTTTCTATAGGAGGCGAGCGCCAGTAAAAAATCAACTTGTTTTTTTACTGGTGTCTGGCTTAGCGTCGCCCTCACCAACCCCGTGCCTGGAGAATAAAAATGACTCACTCCACCGAGCCATCCCAAGAACAGCAACTGCGTGAAGAGCTCGCCGCGTGCTATCGACTGATCGCGCACTACCGCATGAGCGACCTGATCTTCACCCACATCTCGGTGCGCATTCCCGGGCCTGAGCACCACTTTCTGATCAACCCCTACGGGCTGATGTTCGATGAAATTACCGCCTCCAGCCTGGTGAAGATCGGCCTGGATGGCCGCGCGGTCGAGCCTTCGCCTTACGCCGTCAACCCTGCCGGTTTTGTCATCCACAGCGCCATCCACGGTGCGCGCGAAGACGCCCAGTGCGTGCTGCACACCCATACCCGTGCGGGCTGTGCGGTGGCGGCGCTGGCGTGCGGCTTGTTGCCGGTCAACCAGATCTCGATGGAGTTCTACGGCAAGGTCGGCTATCACGATTACGAAGGTGTCGCCCTGGACATGGCTGAGCAACGCCGCTTGGTCGATGACCTGGGCGACAAGCCGGTGCTGATGCTGCGCAATCACGGTTTGTTGACCGTGGGCGAGACGGTCAGCCAAGCGTTCCTGCGCATGTACTACCTGGACAAGGCCTGCGAAATCCAGATTGCCGCCCAGGCTTGCGGCGCATTAATCCTGCCGCCCGCCGAGGTTTGCGCCTACACCGAGCAGCAATTCAACAACCCTGGCCGCGCGCTGGAGGAGGGCGAGCTGACCGACCCGGACGCCATGCAGTTGGCGTGGGCGGCATTGCTGCGGATGCTGGATCGGGTGTCGCCGGGGTTCCGTGACTGATGTAGAGTCGTGCAGCCGACTCAACCAGGACACTGCCCCATGACCCAGGAATCCCGCTTCTCCCGCATGGAGCCGCAATTGCGCAAGGCCAATCTGGTCCAGGCCACGCTCACGTGCCTCAAGCGCGATGGTTTCCAGGGCGCCTCGATCCGCAAGATCAGTGCCGAGGCCGGGGTGTCGGTCGGGTTGATCAGCCACCACTACTCCGGCAAGGACGAATTGGTGGCCGAGGCTTACCGCACGATCACCGGTCAAGTCATGAGCCTGCTGCGCGAGACCATGGCCAAGGCGCCGCCGGACCCTCGCGAGCGGCTCTCGGCGTTGTTCCGGGGTTCGTTTTCGGCTGAATTGCTCGACCCGCAACTGCTCGATGCCTGGCTGGTGTTCTGGGGCGCGGTGAAAACGGCGCCTGCTATCAACCAGGCTCACGAACATTCCTACGGTGAGTACCGCACCATCATGCGCTCCGCCCTGACCGACATGGCCAAGGAGGAAGGCTGGCAGCAGTTCGACGCCGATCTCGCCGCCATCGCCCTCAGCGCCTTGCTTGACGGGCTGTGGCTGGAGTCCGGGCTCAACCCCGGCACCTTTACCCCGGAGCAGGGCATCCAGATCTGCGAGGCGTGGGTCGACGGCCTGCAGAGCGGCGGGCGCCAGCGTTACCTGCTCAAACCCTGAGCCTTTCTCGCCGCCTGAACGCACTGTTCAGGCCGGTATTTGCCCTCTGAAAAAATTTGCTGTTTGCCGATTGCCTCCTTACTGAACACTCGTTTAGTATTTCGTCATGTCGCACCCCTCACGCCAATTAAAATAATTCGAGGAAGCCATGCCTACCGATTCGTCCGTGCTCACCTATGTGCAAGCAGGCGTTGCCTGGATCACCCTCAACCGTGGCCCACAGCGCAATGCATTGGACATTCCGACCCTCAAGCACCTGCATACCTTGCTCGATGCGTTCAACAGCGACCCCGCCGTGCGCGTGGTGGTATTGACCGGCAGCGGCCGCAGCTTCTGCGCCGGTGCCGACCTGGCTGAGTGGGCCGAAGCCGAATCGCGTGGCGCCCTGGAAACCTACGGCTGGACCGAAACCGCCCACGCCCTGATGACCCGCCTGCACACCCTCGACAAACCCACGATTGCCGCGATCAACGGCACCGCCGTCGGCGCCGGCATGGACCTGACGCTGTGCTGCGACCTGCGCATCGCCGCCCAGTCGGCGCGCTTCAAGGCCGGCTACACCAGCATGGCCTACTCGCCGGATGCCGGCGCCAGCTGGCACTTGCCACGGCTGATCGGCAGCGAACACGCCAAGCGCCTGCTGTTCCTCGACGAGCTGTGGAGCGCTGATCGCGCACTGGCTGCCGGGCTGGTGGGCGAAGTGGTTGCCGACGAGCAACTGCACACCCACACCACGCAGCTGGCCACCCGCCTGGCCAACGGCCCGACGTTCGCCTTCACCCAGACCAAGACGCTGATCCGCGAAGGCGCCGCCCGCAGCCTGCCCGAGCAATTGCAGGCCGAACTGGCCGCCGGGCTGTTGTGCGGGCGCAGTGCCGATGGCGCCGAAGCCCTGCGCGCGGCCATGGACAAGCGCCCACCGAATTTCTGCGGCCAATAACAACAATACCCCCGAGCAGGTAGCGCCATGAATTTCCAACTCAGCCAAGAACAAGACATGTTGGTGGACGCGGTACGCAGTTTTGTCGCCAAGGAATTGCTGCCCCATGAAGCGGCGGTGGACCGCGCCGATGAGGTGTCGACCGAGCTTGCCGCACAGATTCGCGACAAGGCGATTGCCGCCGGTTTCTATGCCTTCAACATGCCCGAAGAAGTCGGCGGTGGTGGCCTGGATTACCTGTCCCAGGCGCTGATCGAACGGGAGTTGTCCAAGGTCTCGTGGGCACTGCACGTGTTCGTCGCGCGACCGTCAAAAATCCTTATGGCCTGCACCGGCGCACAGATTGACGACTACCTGTTGCCCTGCGTGCAGGGCCAGAAAATCGACTGTTTCGCCCTGACCGAACCGGGCGCCGGTTCTGACGCCAACGCCATCAAGACCCGCGCCGTGCGCAGCGGCGATGACTTCGTGATCAACGGCAGCAAGCACTTCATCAGCCATGCCGGCCACGCTGATTTTGCCATCGTCTTTGCCGTGACCGACACCTATGAACACAACGGCCGGCAGCGCAACGCGGTGACCTCGTTTCTGGTTGATCGGGGCACGCCCGGCATGACGATCCGCCGTGGCCCCAAGTGCGTGAGCAACCGTGGCTATCACACCTATGAAATGTTCTTCGACGACTGTCGCGTGCCCGCGTCCAAGGTGCTCGGCGAGGTCGGCAAAGGCTGGGATGTCGCTAACGCCTGGCTCACCGCCGGGCGCGTGATGGTCGCCGCCAACTGCGTCGGCCAGGCCCAGCGCGCGTTGGATGTGTCACTGCAATGGGCGGCAGACCGCAAGCAATTTGGCCAGCCCATCGGTACCTACCAAGGCGTGAGCTTCAAACTGGCCGACATGGCCACGCAGATTCGCGCGGCCGAACTGCTGACCCTGCACACCGCCTGGAAGATGGACCAAGGCAGCATGACCGACGGCGAGGCTGGCATGGCCAAGCTGTTTGCCAGTGAAACCCTGGGCAAAGTCGCCGATGAAGCCGTGCAGATTTTCGGTGGCATGGGCTTGATGGACGAGGGGCCGGTGGAGCGCATCTGGCGTAACGCACGGATCGAGCGGATCTGGGAAGGCACCTCGGAAATCCAGCGCCACATCATTGCCCGTGAACTGTTGCGGCCGCTGTTGCGCTGATCGGCGCGGAGAACGCTTATGTCCCAGGCTATTCGCGACAACCTCAAACGCCTGCTGGCGCCCCGGCACTTGGCCTTCGTCGGCGGGCGCAGCATGGCACGCGCGCTCAAGCGCTGCGCCGACGGCGGTTTTACCGGGCAACTGTGGCTGGTCAACCCGCAGCACGACAGCCTCGACGGTATCCCGTGTGTGCGCCGCATCGCCGATTTACCGTGCGGCCCGGATGCGGTGTTTATCGCCACCAACCGTGAGCTGACGCTGACCTGCGTGGCGGAACTCGCCGCCATCGGCACCGGCGGCGCAATTTGCTACGCCTCGGGGTTTGCCGAAACCGGTGCTGGCGGCGCGGCTTTGCAACAGCAGTTACTGAAGGCGGCAGGCGACATGGCGTTGCTCGGCCCCAACTGCTACGGCCTGCTCGATTACCTTCACAGTTCGTCGCTATGGCCGGTGGCCCACGGCGGCAAAGCGGTGGAGAAGGGCGTGGCAGTGCTGACCCAGAGCGGCAACTTCGCCTACAACCTGTCGATGAGCGACCGCTCGTTGCCGGTGGCCTACATGGCGTCGGTGGGCAACCAGGCGCAACTGGGCGTTGCCGAATTGATGGATGTGTTGCTCGATGAGCCGCGCGTCACCGCCATCGGCCTGCACTTGGAAGGCCTGAAGAATGTGCCGGGGTTTGCTCGCGCGGCGCACAAGGCTTTGGAAAAGGGCATCCCGATCATCGCGCTGAAAACCGGCGTGTCGCAGATCGGTGCCGAACTGGCGTTGAGTCACACCAGTTCGCTCTCGGGCTCCGATGCGCTCTACGACAGCCTGTTTGCGCGCTTGGGGGTAATCCGCGTCAGCGGCCCGGTGAGTTTTGTCGAAACCCTGAAAGCGGCCGCGTGCGGCAATCTGCCGGCGGGCAATCGCCTCATGGCGTTGGCCTGCTCCGGTGGTGACGCGGGGCTGATTGCTGACTACGCCGAGCGCAACCATCTGGCCCTGCCAAAGCTGGATGAAGACCAGCGCGGCGAGCTGGCACAGGTGCTGCCCAGCTACGCCAACTTGGTCAACCCGCTCGACTTCACCACCGCCATCTGGGGCGACCGCGAAGCGCTCAACCGCATGCTCGACACGGCCCTGCGCACTGACGCGGACGCGGCCATGCTGGTGCTCGATTACCCGGCTGAATTTACCGGCGAGCGCAAGGAATGCGACGTGCTGCTGGAGCTGTTCTGCAACGCACTCAGCCGCCATGGCAAGACCGGCTTTGTCACCTCGGCCTTTCCCGAGTTACTGCCGCGCCACGCCCGCGAACATCTGCACGCCCACGGCATTGCCGCGCTGCAAGGCGTGGAGGATGCGCTGGCGGCGTGGGGGCGGATTGCCGATTACCAAAACAATCGTCGCGTATTGCTCGAGCGCGGCGAGTCGGTCCTTGAGCCGTTCTGCCCCAAGACCCTTGGGGGCCAAGCCCAGGCTCTGGATGAGTGGGCGTCCAAACAAGCCTTGCGCGCCTTTGGCCTGAGCACCCCAGCCGGCGTCTTGAGTACGCCGGGGCGGGCGATTGCGGATGCCAAGCTGTTGGGCTACCCGTTAGTGCTCAAGGCTGTCAGCGCCGACTTGCCGCATAAAACCGAAGCCGATGCCGTCGCGTTGAACCTGCAAGATGGCTTCGCCCTGACGGCCGCGCTCGAGCAAATGCGGCGCAAAATTGCGGTGCACGCGCCGGGTGTGGTCTTCGATCAATTGTTGCTGGAGTCCATGGCGGCGCCACCTTTGGCCGAGTTGATCGTGGGCATCAAGCGTGAGAACGACTTCGGCCTGGCGTTGGTGATGGGCGCTGGCGGCATCCTCGTGGAATTGCTCAAGGACAGCCGTAGCCTGTTGCTGCCGACCACCGACGGTGCGATTCGCAACGCCTTGCTCAGCCTGCGCAGCGCCGCCTTGCTGCAAGGCTTTCGCGGGCGTGAAGTGGCGGATATGGACGCCTTGGTCGCGGCGATCCGCGCCGTGGCCGACTACGCGTGCGCCAACGCTGAGCAGTTGCTGGAACTGGATGTGAACCCATTGTTGGTCAATGCCCGCGGCGCCACGGCGGTCGATGCGTTGATTCGTTTAGGAGAGGGTTATGCAGGATAAAACGATGACGGGCGGCCAGGCCTTGGTGCGCTTACTGGCTAACTATGGGGTCGACACAGTGTTCGGCATTCCCGGCGTGCATACCCTGGAGCTGTATCGCGGCTTGCCCGGCAGCGGCATTCGCCATGTGCTCACACGCCACGAACAGGGCGCCGGGTTTATGGCCGACGGCTATGCGCGGGTCAGCGGCAAACCGGGCGTGTGCTTTGTGATCACCGGCCCCGGTGTGACCAACGCCGCTACCGCCATCGGCCAGGCGTATGCCGACTCGATCCCGATGCTGGTGATCTCCAGTGTCAATCACATTGCCAGCCTCGGAATGGGTTGGGGCATCCTGCATGAGACTCAGGATCAGCGCTCGATCACTGCGCCCATCACTGCGTTTTCGGCCGTGGCCTTGAGTACCGAGGATTTACCCGAGCTGGTCGCCCGTGCCTACGCGGTGTTCGACAGCGAGCGGCCACGGCCGGTGCATATTTCGGTGCCGCTGGATGTGTTGGCGGCACCGATCGAAAGGGACTGGAGTAATGAAGTGGTACGCGGTGCTGGGCGTGGTTTGCCAGCGGCCGAGGTGCTGGATCAGGCGGCGGCGAAACTCGCCTCGGCCAAGCGCCCGATGATCATTGCCGGCGGTGGTGCGCTGGCGGCGGGGGAGGCCTTGCAGTGTTTGAGCAGGCAACTGGCGGCGCCGTTTTTCACCAGCGTCGCGGGCAAGGGTTTACTGGCGATGGATGACCCGCTGAACGCCGGTGCAACCCTCTGCGTCGAGCCCGGCTGGCAGTTGATCAGCGAGGCAGATGTGGTGCTGGCGGTGGGGACGGAAATGGCCGACACCGATTATTGGCGCGAGCGCCTGCCGATTAACGGCGAACTGCTGCGAGTGGATATCGACCCACGCAAATTCAATGATTTTTACCCCTGCACGGTGGCGCTGCACGGTGATGCCGTTCACACCGTGCTGGCGTTGCTTGCACGCTTGCCAACGACGCCGCGCAACCCTGAAGCCGCGAGCGAAAAAGTCGCCGCGCTGCTGCAGGCCGTTGAGCAGGGGCACGGCCCATTGCAGTCGATCCACCAAGCCATTCTCGACCGCATCCAGGCCGAACTGCCGGCCAACGCCTTCATCAGCAGCGACATGACCCAGCTGGCCTACACCGGCAACTACGCCTACCCAAGCCGCGCCCCGCGCAGCTGGCTGCACCCCACCGGCTACGGCACCTTGGGTTACGGCCTGCCCGCCGGCATTGGCGCCAAGTTCGGCGCACCGCAGCGCCCGGGCCTGGTGCTGGTGGGCGACGGCGGGTTCCTCTACACCGCCCAGGAACTGGCCACCGCCGTGGAGGAGCTGGACAGCCCGTTGGTGGTGCTGCTGTGGAACAACGACGCCCTCGGCCAGATCCGCGACGACATGCTCAGCCTGGACATCGAGCCTATCGGCGTGCTGCCGCGCAACCCGGACTTCGCGCTGTTGGCCCAGGCGTTCGGGTGCACCGTGAACCAGCCAAAGAACCTGGATGAATTGCAGACGGACTTGCGCAACGGCTTCAAACGCAATGGCGTGACCTTGATCGAGCTGAAACATGCCTGTGCCTGTTGATCTTTAGAGGAGCAAGACCGTGAGCGAAAACAACAACAAAATGACTCAAGCGATGCACCGACGGGATTTCCTCAAACACAGCGCCGTGGCCGGCGCGGTGGCGGCAGCGTTTTCCATGGGCTTGCCTATGCACGCTTTCGCCGCAGACGCGGCGCCCAAGCCGGGTGGCGTGCTGCGCCTGGGCCTGGCCGGCGGCAGCACCACCGACTCACGCGACCCAGGTTCCTGGGTCGACACCTTCACCTTCGTCGGCTTCTCGGCGGTGTACAACACGCTGACGGAAATCGCCGTGGACGGCAGCGCGATCCCCGAACTGGCCGAACGCTTTGAATCCACCCCGGACGCGCGCGTGTGGACCTTTCATCTGCGCCAGGGCGTGACGTTCCACAACGGCAAAAGCCTGACGGCTGATGACGTGGTGGTGTCGATCAATCACCACCTGAGCAAGGACTCCACCTCAGCGGCCAAGACCGTGCTCGGCGATGTCGCCAGCGTCAGCGCCAAGGGCAATGATGCGGTGGTGTTCGAGCTGCATTCAGGCAATGCGGATTTTGCCTATGTAGTCGCCGATTACCACTTGGTGATCATGCCCGCCAAAGACGGCGCCGCCGATTGGCAGGCCGGCGTGGGCACCAGTGGCTATCGCCTGAAAAGCTTCGAACCCGGCGTGCGCATGGACCTGGAGCGCAACCCCGATTACTGGAAACCCGGCCGCGCGCACTTTGCCAGTGCCGAGTTGCTCGCCATCGCCGATGGCGCCGCGCGGGTCAATGCGCTGGTCACCGGGCAAGTCGATGTGATCAACAAAGTCGACCTGAAAACCGTGGCCTTGCTCAAGCGCAATCCAGGCTTGGTGATTGAAGAAACCAAGGGCGCCCAGCACTACACCTTCCCGATGCTGTGCGACAGCAACGAATTCAAGAACAACGACATTCGCATGGCGATGAAGCACGCCGTCAATCGCGAAAGCCTGCTGGCGTCGGTGCTGTACGGCTATGGCCTGGTGGGCAACGACCACCCGATCCAGCCGGGCAGCCGCTTTATCAACGCCGCGCTGGAGCAGCGCAGCTACGACCCGGACAAGTCGCGCTTCTACCTGCGCAAGGCAGGGGTGGAGTCGCTCAAGGTGCGCCTGCAAGCCTCCGACGCCGCCTACACCGGCGCGGTGGACGCCTCGGTGCTGTTCAAGGAACAGGCTCGCCAGGCCGGTATCGACATCGACGTGGTGCGCGAACCGGCCGACGGCTACTTCTCCAATGTGTGGATGAAGCAGCCGTTCACCACCTCGTTCTGGTACAGCAGCCTGACGGCCGACCGAATGTTCAGCATCGGCTACGCCAAAGGCGCGGCCTGGAACGAAACCCATTGGGACAACGCACGCTTCAACCAACTGCTCACCGCCGCCCGTGGCGAGATGAACGCGCCGCTGCGCCAAGAGATGTACAACGAAATGCAGGCGCTGTGCCGGGACGATGGCGGCGCGATTGTGCCGTTGTTTGCCAGCTCCGTGGCGGCGCGTTCGAACCGCGTCAACCATGGGCCGCTGACGGCGCCGTATGGTGAGTTGGATGGGTTGCGGTTGATCGAGCGGTGGTGGCAGGCCTAGAGATCGCCCAGCCAATGAACATCCAATGTGGGCGCTGGCTTGCCTGCGATGAGGCCCGTCCCATCACGGCAGATCTCCAGGCCGCCATCGCAGGCAAGCCAGCTCCCACATCAGATAAGTGCAGTTTCAAGGAGCGTATCCACCGCATGAGAATCGTCCATGAATAGTCTGCTCAAACTAATCCTCCAACGCCTGGCCCTCGGCGTGTTGTCGTTGCTCGCGGTCTCGGTGATCATCTTCCTCGCCGTGGGCATGCTGCCGGGCGATATCGCCCAGGCCATGCTCGGCCAGTCGGCCACGCCGGAAACCGTGGCGGCGTTTCGCGCGCAGCTGGGCCTGGATTTGCCGCCGCTCACGCGCTTTGCGCAATGGCTGCTGCGCCTGCTGCACGGCGACCTGGGCGCTTCACTGGCCAACCAGCGGCCTATCGCCGAGCTGATCGGTGCGCGGTTGGGCAATACGCTGAGCCTGGCTGCGCTGGCGGCACTGGTTTCAGTGCCCACCGCGCTGGTGCTGGGCATGCTCGCGGCGTTGTACCGCAACAGCTGGTTTGATCGCCTGCTCAACACCACGGCCTTGAGCGCCGTGTCGTTCCCGGAGTTCTTTGTTGCCTACCTGCTGATCCTGGTGTTTTCGGTGAAGCTCGGCTGGTTTCCCAGCCTGTCCAACCTGGCGCCGGATGCGTCGTTCGGCACGGTCCTTGTGCGCTCGGTATTGCCGGTCGCGACGCTGAGCCTGGTGGTGATCGCGCAGATGATGCGCATGACTCGCGCCTCGCTGATCAACCTGCTGGCCAGCCCCTACATCGAGATGGCCCGGCTCAAGGGTATCAGCCAGTCGCGGATTATCTGGCGGCACGCGTTGCCCAATGCGCTGGCGCCGATTGTCAACGTGGTTGCACTGAACCTGGCGTACCTGGTGGTGGGCGTGGTGGTGGTTGAAGTGGTGTTTGTCTATCCAGGGCTGGGGCAATTGTTGGTGGACTCGGTGTCCAAGCGCGACATCCCGGTGGTGCAGGCGTGCAGCCTGATTTTTGCCGCCACTTACATCCTGCTCAATACCACCGCGGACGTGCTGTCCATCGCCAGCAACCCACGCCTGATGCATCCCAAGGGGTAGACCATGAGCCTGTTGAGCCACGTGGCCAAGGCGCCGTTGAGCGCCAAGTTCGGCCTGCTGATCATTGTGTTGTACATCGCGGTGGCGCTGTTCGCGCCGCTGCTGGCGCCGTATGGCGAAACCCAGGTGGTGGGCGAAGGCTTCGCGCCTTGGAGCCGCCAGTTTTTGTTGGGCACCGATAACCTGGGCCGCGATATGTTCAGTCGCCTGGTGTACGGCGCACGCAACACGCTGGGGATCGCTTTCCTGACCACCACGCTGGCGTTTCTGCTCGGCGGCTTGAGCGGCTTGGTCGCGGCAATCAAGGGCGGCTGGATCGACCAGGGTTTGTCGCGGGTGGTGGATATTCTGATGGCGATCCCGCAGCTGATTTTTGCCCTGCTGATCCTCAGCGTGGTGGGCACCAACGCCACCTCATTGGTATTGGTGATTGCGCTGCTGGATTCGACGCGCGTGTTTCGCCTGTCCCGCGCCGTGGCAATGACCGTGGTGGTGCAGGACTTTGTCGAGGCGGCGCGCTTGCGTGGCGAAGGTTTGTGGTGGTTGGTCAGCCGTGAAGTACTGCCCAACGCTGCCGCGCCGTTGATTGCTGAATTTGGCCTACGTTTCTGCTTTGTGTTCCTGTTTATCAGCGCATTGTCGTTCCTGGGCCTGGGCATTCAACCGCCCACCGCCGACTGGGGCAGCATGGTGCGCGACAACGCGGTGTTGATCACCTTCGGCGATATCAGCCCGTTGCTGCCGGCGCTGGCGGTGGCGTTGATTACGGTCAGCGTGAATTTTGTCGTCGACTGGATGCTGCATAAATCCAGCGGCCTGAAGGAGTGTTGAGGATGGACAAGCCCTTGCTGGAAATCCGCAACCTGCAGGTCGAAGGGCATTACGAAGACGCCTGGCACCCGCTGATCAAGGGCATCGACCTGACCTTGCAGCGCGGCGAGGTGCTGGGGCTGATCGGCGAGTCGGGCGCGGGTAAATCCACCCTCGGCCTGGCGGCGATGGGCTATGCGCGCGATGGCTGCCGCATTGTCGGGGGCTCGGTGTGTTTTGACGGCATTCAGTTGTTGCAGGCCAAGCCCGAGGCCCTGCGTAAATTGCGTGGCCTGCGCATTGCCTATGTGGCGCAAAGCGCGGCGGCGTCCTTCAACCCGGCGCATCGGCTGATCGACCAGCATGTGGAAACGGCGGTGATCAACGGCGGTATCAGCCGCGCCCAGGCCGAGCGCGAAGCGGTGGAGTTGTACCGCGTGCTGCGCCTGCCCAATCCCGAAACCATTGGCCAACGCTATCCCCATCAAGTTTCAGGCGGGCAATTGCAGCGAGTGATGACGGCGATGGCGATGGCCTGTCACCCGGACCTGATCATCTTCGATGAGCCCACCACCGCCCTCGACGTGACCACCCAGATTGAAGTGCTGGCTGCGATTCGTGATGCGGTGAAAACCTTCGGCAGCGCCGCGCTGTATATCAGCCACGATTTGGCGGTGGTCGCGCAGATGGCCGACCGCATCATGGTGCTGCGCCACGGCAAGCGGGTCGAAGAGGCTGACACCCGCAGCATGCTCAGCCAGCCGCAGCAGGACTACACCAAATCGCTGTGGGCGGTGCGTAGCTTCCGTACTGAGCCCAAGGCGTGCCCGACCCAGGACGTGCCGCTGCTGGAAGTGCGCCAAGTGTGTGCCAGTTATGGGCATCAACCGGTGCTGCATGACGTGTCGATGCAGCTGTATCGCGGCCAAACCCTGGCGGTGATTGGCGAATCCGGCAGCGGCAAAAGCTCTACCGCGCGCCTGATTACCGGGTTGTTGCCGGCGACGGCGGGGCAGGTGTTGTATGACGGCGAAGCGCTGCCAGTGGACTTTCGACGGCGCAGCAAGGAGCAGTTGCGGCGCATCCAGATGATCTACCAGATCCCCGACACGGCGCTGAACCCGCGCCAGCGCATCGTCGACATCATCGGCCGGCCGCTGACGTTTTACCTGGGCCTCAAAGGTAAGGCGATGCGCGCGCGGGTTGCCGAATTGCTGGAGATGATCGAGCTGGACCCGGCGGTTTTCATGGAGCGCCAACCTCGCGAGTTGTCTGGCGGGCAGAAGCAGCGCATCTGCATCGCCCGCGCGCTGGCGGCCGACCCGCAGTTGATCATCTGCGACGAAGTCACCTCGGCCCTCGATCAACTGGTGGCCGAAGGCGTGCTGAAGTTGCTCAACCGCCTCCAGCAGCAACTGGGCGTGGCCTACCTGTTTATCACCCACGACGTCGCCACCGTGCGCGCGATTGCCGATGAGGTGGTGGTGATGCAGCGGGGCAGGGTGGTCGACCAGGGCAGCCGCAGCGCGATTTTTACCCCGCCGTACCAGGACTACACCGGCCTGCTGTTTTCATCGGAGCCGGAAATGGACCCGGACTGGCTCGATCACTTGCTGGCCCAACGGGCGGCGCCCACTGTTTGAGGAGTTCACATGAAGGTTTTGATTGTTCACGCTCACCCTGAGCCGCAGTCGTTTACCGCCGCCTTGCGCGACCAGGCTATCGCCACGTTGCAAGGGCAGGGGCACGAAGTGCAAGTCAGCGATTTGTACGCCATGCAGTGGAACCCCGTGGCGTCGGCGGCGGATTTTTCCACGCGGGAGAATCCCGACTATCTGGTGTATGCCCTGGAGCAGCGGCTGGGTGTGAAGAAGCAGTCGATTGCGGCGGATATCCAGGGCGAGTTGGACAAGTTGCTGTGGGCCGATTTGCTGATCCTCAACTTCCCGATTTTCTGGTTCTCGGCGCCGGCGATGCTTAAGGGCTGGATCGACCGGGTGCTGGTGTCGGGCGTGTGTTACGGCGGCAAGCGTTTCTACGATCAGGGCGGGCTGGCGGGCAAGCGCGCGTTGGTTACGGTGACCTTGGGCGGGCGTGAGCACATGTTCGGCGAGGGCGCGATTCATGGGCCGTTGGAGGACATGTTGCGGCCGATTCTGCGCGGTACGCTGGCGTATGTCGGGTATGAAGTGCTGGCGCCGTTTGTGGCGTGGCATGTGCCGTATATCAGTGATCAAGCACGGCGCGATTTTTTGCTGGGGTACGGGGGGCGGTTACAAGGGCTGGCGGAGGAGCAGCCCTTGGTGTTTCCGAGGTTGGAGCAGTTTGATGAGGCGTTGTATCCGCTTTCCTGAGTCCGGTGATGTTCAGATGTGGGGGGGCTTGCCTGTGATGGCGGTCTTTGGGCTTGCGCTTCTGAGTGCATATCCGTTGCTGCGTTAACGGCGGCTATTGGTTCCGCCCTTACGGCGGGTCACTTTTGGAAAAGAGCCGGAATGCCGGCCCAGCCAAAAGTAACCAAAAGGGCTCTTGCCCCACCACTCGGTGCCTCGCCTAGGCTCGGCATGCCAGAACGAAGGCTTGAATCCGTGGGCCGCCGCCATGGGCCATCCTTGGCCCATCGCGGCTAACCCGGCGTCCTGCCGGGTTACCCACGGATTCAAGCCTGCGTTCGGCCAGCGTGGTTAACGGGGCGCCTCAGATCAAGGTGGTAGAAGCAAAAGCAGAGCATCACCACATCTAGCTGATGTACCGAGATCAACTGTGGGAGCGGGCTTGCTCGCGAATGCGGTGGGTCAGTCAGCTTATTTGCAACTGAACCACCGCATTCGCGAGCAAGCCCGCTCCCACAGTTGATCTCAACCAGTCAGTTAGCGCTGCGGTATTCCCGCAACCGCTCGGCCGCGCTGCGCAGCAGCTGCTCGGTACCGTCCCAGCCCAGACAGCCATCTGTCACCGACACGCCGTATTTCATCGACGCGCTCAGCGGCTGGCAACCTTCGAACAGATGACTTTCGAGCATCATGCCGATCAGCGAGGTGTCGCCTTGCAGGCGTTGTTCCAGCACGTTGTTGAACACGGCCGGTTGACGCAATGGGTCCTTGCCGCTGTTGGCGTGGCTGCAATCGACCATGATCCGTGGCGCGACTTTGGACTTGGCCAAATCGTGCTTCACCTGCGCCACGCTTTGCGCATCGTAGTTCGGCCCACGGTGACCGCCGCGCAGCACCAGGTGCGTGTCGGGGTTGCCCGGGGTCTGGATGATCGCCGGGTGGCCCTGGCTGTCGACGCCGAAGTGGCGGTGCGGGTGCGAGGCCGAGCGCATCGCGTCACAGGCAATCGCCACGCCGCCGTCGGTGCCGTTCTTGAAGCCGACGGGCATGCCCAGGCCGCTGGCCATTTCGCGGTGGATCTGCGACTCGGTGGTGCGTGCGCCGATGGCGACCCAACTGAGCAGGTCATCGAAGTAGCCGGCGGCCATGGGTTGCAGCAGCTCAGTGGCGACCGGCAGCCCCAGGCGCAGCATTTCGCGCATCAGCTCGCGCGACAGCGTGAGGCCTGCGGCCATGTCATCGCTGCCATCCAGGTGCGGGTCGTAGGCCAGGCCTTTCCAACCGATGGTGGTGCGTGGTTTTTCAACGTAGGCGCGGATCACCAGCAGCATCTGGTCGCTGACTTCCAGCGCCAGCTTCTTCAGGTTGCGCGCGTATTCCATGGCCGATTCCGGGTCGTGGATCGAGCATGGGCCGACAATCACCAACAAGCGTGAATCTTCACCCTTGAGAATGGCGCGCACGGCTTGGCGATGAGCGTGGATCTGTTCGTTGAGGAACGGGCTGAGGGGCAGTTGGTGCTTGAGCTCAAGGGAGCTGGGCAGGCGCTGGGTCAGGGCTTCATTGGCGCTGGCAAGGGTGCAAACAGGCAAAGCGGCGACGGAGGAGTTCATATTCAAGGCTTCCTGGGCAAGCGGCGGGCTGTTCCCGCACGCTCTGCCCTACTGGGGTGTTCGACAATTGGCCGTATTGGCTGCGTGTGTTGGCTTGCCACCAATAGGTGACCGATCGGAGGCGGCAGGCTGTCCCGAACGGAGCTTGCTAAATCGCCATGCAGTGCAAGTGTCGTAACGGTAATAGGTGGCGTAGTTCATGTCGTGAGTCCTTTTAGTAGTCGGTGTGAAGCAAAATGATTAAGGCCTGAAAAAACAAAACCCCCGGTCGGGGGGAGCCGACCGGGGGTTAGATTTCTCTGGTAGGCGACCCCTTGAGTAGTGGGCGCCGATTTCAGGTATCAGGCGCGCCAGTGGCTAAACCAATACCCAAAATAAAAGCTGACCAGTGCGCTCGAACCGTTCACGCGGGTAGCCGACACCGAGCGCGAGGCGCTGGCAGCAGGGCAAACCTGAGTGGGGGTGAGTGGCAACATGGTATTTCTCCAAATGATGGGCGGAGCTTACTAGAGGCACACGGGTGGGTTCAATCAGTAATTTCTATCGCGTGAGGTACTTACGGCTATGGGGCGAGTGCCGATATGCTGGTAACACTTAGATAATGATTGCTGGGACGCGACCATGACTGCCTTGGCCCTTGCTGCTGCTCAAACCACTTCCGTCGCAGGCGACGTGCCGGCCAATATCCTGCGGCACCTGGCGTTCATGCACGCGGCGGCGGAGCACGGCGTGCAGTTGCTGGTGTTTCCAGAACTGTCGCTGACCGGCTATGAGCCGACGCTGGCGGCCGGGTTGGCGATTGCCCCCGAGGATGCACTGCTCGCCCCCCTGCGCGACATGGCGCGGGCGCTGCGGCTGACGGCAGTGGTGGGGATGCCGATTCGTTTGGCGCCGCAGACGGGCGTGTTGATCGGCGCACTGGTGTTGGGCGCGGACGGTTCGCTGGCGGTCTATACCAAGCAGCATTTGCACCCGGGCGAAGACGCGGCGTTTATCGCGGGGCAGGGCGGCGCAGCCCTCGAATACGGGGATAACCGCATCGCGCTGGCAGTCTGTGCCGACTTTTCCCACGCCAGCCATCCGCGTCAGGCGGTTGAAGCGGGCGCCAATGTGTACGCGGCCGGTGTGCTGATCAGCGAGGGCGGTTACGCCACCGACAGTGCGCTGCTTCAAGGCTATGCCGCCGAGCACGGCTTGCTGGTGCTGATGGCCAATCATGGCGGCCCATCGGGTGGCTGGGCCTGCGCGGGGCGCAGCGCCATTTGGGCTGCCGACGGCGGTTTACTTGCCGCCGCGCCGGGTATCGGCGACGCGTTAGTCATTGCCCGCCCCGATGGCGAGCATTGGGCTGGCCACGTGGTGGCGTTGTAAATGACATTCCACCTGCGCGCAGCGACAAGCGAGGATCTGCCATTTGCGCGAACGCTGACCCTCGAGGCCATGGGCCGTTATTACCAGCAGTACGGGTTGTTCTGGTCTGACCGAGGCTTCGACGCCGGCTGGGCGGGACGGGAAAGTTGGCTGATCTGCAAGGATGAGAGCGTGATGGGGTTTGTCAGCGTGAACCGTGACAGCGAGGCGCTCTATATTCGCGAGTTGCACCTGCTGCAAAGCTGCCGTAAGCAAGGCGCAGGCAGTTGGGTACTGGAGCAGATGGTCATCAAGGCGCGCGCGCAGGGGCTGGGCCTTTTACGCTTGACCGTGTTCAAGACCAACCCGGCGAGGAGGCTGTATCAGCGCCAGGGTTTGAGCATCGTTGGGGAGGAGGGTTGCTTCTGGCGCATGGAGCGCGAGTGTCACGCAACCCCATCGGACTAAAACAGGCACGCTGTATGAATAAGCGCATACTGCCGTCAGGTAACCGCTTGCGCGTCGCGGTGTTGAGCAACAGGCTCATCCACGATAATCCCTTCTTTCATGCCCAGCAGGACTGCCACCTTATGGGCTTCCCCGCGCCGTCCCTTTTTACGCCCAGCGAGCACTTGATACGTCGTGGCGGGATCGACGCCGTGCTCACGAGCGAACGCTTGAACTGACTTTCCTTGATGGTCCAACCAAGCCTTGGCTTGTGCAGCAGTGCGAATACCGGGCATAGTTCAAAACCGTTCAAGTTTGTTTAAAAACGAGATGAGTGTGTCACCTCTTGGGGTGTGCCAGACAGGATCATACATCCAAATGAGTGGAATCGGTTCGCGCTTAAGGCAGGAAAGAGAACGTCTTGGCCTGTCACAGAAAGTTTTTGGTGAAATCGGCGGCGTTGAAGCAAACGCCCAAGGCAAGTATGAGAGCGGTGGCCGCGCACCCAAGGCGGACTACTTGTCACGCGTGGCCCAGCGTAGTGTAGATGTTTTATATGTACTGACGGGAAGCCCAACGCCGATCCAGCTGGAAAACCTGAGCCAGCTTGAAGAGAAAATCCTGGAAAACTACCGGGCGATGTTCAAGGAAGATCAGGACGCTATCCGCCGATTGACCTCCACACTGGCGGAACACTCCGTGTCGCAGAACGGAAAATACAAGTTGGCTCTCACGCAAAGCTGACCTTTTGCTCAGTAAAATCGGCTGTCTGGCGCAAGCCAGGCACCGATAGCGTGCGCAAACTCTATATATATGACGCTTGCAGCTAGGTCTGCGCCTTGGTTTTTTGCTAAGGTGTTCAGCAACCTATAAGACCATATCGCGAGGTGTCTGCTTGATTAGGGTGCTAGTAGTCGATGACCATGATCTCGTTCGTACAGGCATTACACGAATGCTGGCTGACATCGATGGCCTGCAAGTAGTCGGTCAGGCCGAGTCGGGGGAGGAATCCCTGATCAAGGCCCGGGAGTTGAAACCCGATGTGGTTTTGATGGACGTCAAGATGCCTGGGATCGGCGGTCTTGGTGCCACTACCAAATTACTGCGCAGCCATCCGGACATTAAAGTCGTGGTGGTGACCGTGTGCGAGGAAGACCCGTTTCCCACGCGCTTGTTGCAGGCCGGGGCGGCGGGTTACCTGACCAAGGGCGCAGGCCTGGCGGAGATGGTGCAAGCCATTCGCCTGGTGTTTGCCGGCCAGCGTTATATCAGCCCGCAGATTGCCCAGCAGTTGGCTATCAAGTCGTTCCAACCCACCAGTGACTCGCCGTTTGATGCGCTGTCGGAGCGGGAAATCCAGATCGCCTTGATGATCGTCGGTTGCCAGAAGGTCCAGACGATCTCCGACAAGCTGTGCCTGTCGCCAAAAACCGTGAACACCTACCGCTATCGCATTTTCGAGAAGCTCGCCATCAGCAGTGATGTTGAATTGACCCTGCTCGCGGTGCGCCACGGCATGGTGGACGCCAGCGCCTGACATGACCACACCGTTTGATCCGAGTGCCTTTCTCTCAACCTGCAGTGGCCGCCCCGGCGTGTACCGCATGTTCGACAGCGAGGCACGCCTGCTTTACGTGGGCAAAGCCAAGAACCTGAAGAACCGCCTGGCGAGCTACTTTCGCAAGACCGGCCTGGCGCCGAAAACGGCCGCGCTGGTGGCGCGTATCGCCCAAGTCGAAACCACCATCACCGCCAATGAAACCGAGGCGCTGCTGCTTGAGCAGACGCTGATCAAGGAATGGCGACCGCCGTACAACATCCTGCTGCGCGACGATAAATCCTACCCTTACGTGTTTTTATCCGACGGCAACTTCCCGCGCCTGAGCATTCACCGTGGCGCGAAGAAGCAGAAAGGCAAGTATTTCGGGCCTTATCCCAGCGCCGGCGCGATCCGGGAGAGTTTGAGCCTGCTGCAAAAGACCTTTTTTGTGCGCCAGTGCGAAGACAGCTTCTACAAGAACCGTACGCGCCCGTGCCTGCAATACCAGATCAAGCGCTGCAAGGCGCCGTGCGTGGGCCTGGTTGAACCGGCGGAGTACGCCGAGGATGTGCGCCATTCGGTGATGTTCCTCGAAGGGCGCAGCAATGCGCTCACCGACGAACTCTCCGGCGCCATGGAGCAGGCCGCCAGCACCTTGGATTTTGAGCGGGCCGCCGAGTTGCGTGACCAGATCTCCCTGCTGCGCCGCGTACAGGACCAGCAGAGCATGGAAGGCGGTACCGGCGATGTCGATGTGATCGCCGCGTTCGTCAACCCGGGCGGCGCCTGTGTGCACCTGATCAGCGTGCGTGGCGGCCGGGTGCTGGGCAGCAAGAACTTCTTCCCACAGACGGGCATCGATGAGGAGGTGGCTGAAGTCATGGCGGCCTTTCTGGGTCAGTACTATGTCAGCAGCCCCGAGCGCGACTTGCCCTCTGAGCTGATCGTCAACGTGGTGCACGAAGACTTCCCCACGCTGATCGAGGCCATCCACGAGCTGCGCGGCCGCGAGCTGGACATCAGCCACCGCGTACGCGGCACCCGTGCCCGCTGGCAGCAACTGGCGGTGACGAATGCCGAACAGGCCCTGAGCGCGCGTCTGGCGAATCGACAGCACGTGGCTGCACGCTTCGACGCCTTGGCCGAAGTCCTCAACCTGGACGAGCCACCTCAGCGTCTGGAGTGCTACGACATCAGCCACTCCAGCGGTGAAGCCACGGTGGCCTCCTGCGTGGTGTTCGGGCCGGAAGGGCCGATCAAATCCGATTACCGGCGCTACAACATCGAAGGCGTGACCGCCGGCGATGACTACGCCGCCATGCACCAGGCCCTCACACGGCGCTTTAGCAAATTGAAGGACGGGGAGGGCAAGCTGCCGGATATCCTGCTGGTGGACGGCGGCAAGGGCCAGCTGTCCATGGCCCGTGACGTGCTTAACGAGCTGGCGGTGCCCGACCTGATCCTGCTCGGCGTGGCCAAGGGCGCCACGCGCAAGGCCGGTTTCGAGACGTTGTACTTGAATGATGCCGCCCATGAGTTCACTTTAAAGGGCGACTCACCTGCACTGCACCTGATTCAACAGATCCGCGACGAGGCCCACCGCTTTGCCATTACCGGCCACCGCGCCCGTCGCGGTAAAACCCGGCGAACCTCAACCCTGGAAGGGGTGGCAGGCGTTGGTCCGACCCGTCGTCGCGACCTACTTAAACATTTTGGTGGCTTGCAGGAGCTATCCCGTGCCAGCATTGACGAAATAGCCAAAGCCCCCGGTATCAGTAAAAAACTCGCTGAGTTGATTTATGCAAATCTGCACAGCGAATAGAATGCCTTCTCACCTCGTAGCCAGTTGTGCCGATGAATATCCCTAATCTGATCACCGTTCTACGCGTCCTGCTTATCCCGATTTTCATTTTGTTGTTCTATTTGCCGTACGAATGGAGCTATGCCGCCTCCAGTTCAGTGTTTGCCTTCGCCGCCGCAACCGACTGGCTCGACGGCTACTTGGCCCGCCGTCTGGAGCAGAGCACGCCATTCGGCGCGTTCCTGGACCCGGTGGCCGACAAACTGATGGTAGCGGTCGCCCTGGTCCTGCTGGTGCAGGAGCATGGCAACCTGTGGCTGACCCTACCGGCCGCCGTGATCATCGGCCGCGAGATCGTCGTCTCGGCCCTGCGCGAATGGATGGCGGAAATTGGCGCCCGCGCCCACGTGGCCGTCTCCAACATGGGCAAATGGAAAACCGCTGCGCAAATGCTCGCGCTGGTGATCCTGCTGGCGAACCCGTCGGACTTCTCCTTCTGGGTACTCACGGGATACGCCTTGCTGCTGATCGCCGCCGGCCTGACGTTGTGGTCCATGCTCCAGTATTTGCGTGCCGCCTGGCCTCACCTGCGCACCACTGTGGAAAAGAAATAAAACTTTTTTGAATCAAGGGGTTGACGGGTTCTGATAATTCTATAGAATGCGCACCACCAAGACGCGGGAATAGCTCAGTTGGTAGAGCACGACCTTGCCAAGGTCGGGGTCGCGAGTTCGAGTCTCGTTTCCCGCTCCAAAATTTGATTCACAGATGTCCACTGGACGCTGGGATCCACGAAATAGACGCTTAGGCGTCTTTTTTCGTTTCTGCGGGAAACTACTGGGATCCAGGGTAATCCGGTATGTTTAAGTAGTCTGGTAAGTAGTTTTTACGGAACGACTAGAAAATGTATTTGGGCTGGGTCACTTCAGGGTACCGGACGAGCATCGGGTGCTGACTCTTTAACAGGAGCTCACCATGCACTCTCGGAATTCACTATTCGGCACGCCCAGCCTACGGGTAAACGATACATGCTCGGCGGCTTTGACGGCTTGTCACTCTTGGTGACTGCAGCTGGCAGCAAATGCTGGTTGTTCCGCTACTATTGGGCCGGCCGACAAGTGTGCATGTCCTTTGGCATGTATCCCGCCGTCAGCTTGAAAGAAGCGCTTACCCGCGGGGACCAAGCGCGCAAACTGCTTGCTCAGGATATCAACCCGCGAGAATATCGTGAGCAGCAGCGTTTTGAGGCTGAAGCTGAAGTAAAACATACCTTCCAGGCGGTCTACGACGAGTGGATTAGTTTCCGTCGCCTGAGCTTAATGAAGGCCGCCAAAGCACACTGTTGCAAAATCAAAAGCATTACCCGCCACGATCTGCTGGCCATCCTCAGCACCATCGAACAACGCAAAGCCTTCACCATGGCTGAAAATTGCCGAACCTAGTTCAACCAGCTGTTTCGCTATGCCCTGGTAAAAGTCGAAGGTATGGAACTCAATCCTGCTTCAGACCTGGACGTTGTCGCGCTGCCCAAGGGAGGAAGGTGGTGCCAGCCATCGCTGACGCGATGACTGTTCGCGCTAGGGGCACGGGGCGAACGAGTGGGGTAACGCAGCAGGGCTGCGCAGCGGCCTTGAAATCTCCGACCGCCTGGCATGATTTACAGGCCTATAGTCATTTGCGCGGACTATTCGATGTGGGCTTAATCCGGCACTCGCCATCTCCGCGTTGTTTGTCTTAGGTTCAAAGGCAAGGCCTGAACCTATCTTGGGTAGAACGGTGCTTATGCTAATGTGCCACTACGGATTGTATGGCGAATATGGAGATTAGGTATGGGATGGAAAGGGACTGTTCGTTCGTTGAAGGCATCAGCCAGAAGATCGGAGCGTAATGCCCATCGACGCCAACGTGACCTTGAGCGTCAAAGTAAAGAGTACGCTCGGATGGAGGCGCTTGAACAAGCAGCCTATGAGGTTGATGTCTACGAAAATCACCTTGAAGTCCTTCTGTCCATGCATAAAGAGTGTGGCGAGACCATCAACTGGGGCCGTTTGCTTTCGAAGCTCGAACCCAAATCTCCACAGAAAAATGATCGCTTTGAGCAAGAGGCCGTGCAGGATGTCAGGGATTACCGACCTGGTTTCTGGAGCCGATTGTTCAAGCTGGATGCTCGCCAACGAGCGGTCCTGCAACTAAAGGTTGAGGCTGGCCAGGCAGAGGACCGCAATCGTTACCAAGCAGCGCTGACTGAGTGGGAAAACACTCATTCGGAATGGATGCAAGAGCGCGACTTGGCCAAGCGCATTCTCGATGGCGATCGTCAGGCAAAGCTCGATGCCATCGAGGTGTTTGAGCCTTTTACGGAGATATCGCTGCTCGGTTCAGCCATTCAGATGACGGTGCATGAACACGCTATCCTCGAGTCCCGGCTCTCGATTCATGGTTCTGATGTCATCCCGACAGAGATCAAGTCACTTCTGAAAAGCGGTAAGTTGTCGGCCAAGGCCATGCCGATCGGACGCTTCAATGACCTTCATCAGGACTACGTTTGCAGCTGCGCCTTGCGAGTAGGGCGGGAGCTGCTGGCGGTCCTGCCGGATGATCTTGTGATCGTCACGGCAATGGATAATGTACTCAATGGCGCAACGGGCCATATGCAAGAGCTGCCGATCCTCAGCGTCGCGTTTTCCCGATCAACCATGGACGCGCTCAACCTCGATGCAATTGACCCATCTGACGCCATGAAGAATTTTGTTCACAACATGAGCTTCAAGAAGACCCTCGGTTTCGCGCCGGTGGCGGTACTTGACGCAGCACGGTTCTCTGTCGGTGCTTGACTGACTTGAAGAGGGGGTCGTTATGAGATGCATCGGAATGGTTTTAATCGTATGTCTTGGCGTTTCGCTGTCCTCAACAGTCAATGCTGAGTGCTTCGGCGAGGACGAATACATGGTCTGCTCGGACGTTGAACCGGACGCAGATGGCGATATCCACGCCCAGTCCTGGGATACCGAAGGGAATACCTATCACCTGGATACCGAGACGCGGCCCTATGCAAATGGTCACGTGGTCGAGTCGAGCGACAGCGAAGGGAATAGCTATTCAATCAAGTCTTGGAGTGATAGCAGCGGCGCTCACACCGAAGACAGCGAGGGGAACGTCTGTACGATCACCCCTACTGGCCAGATGATTGGTTGCGGGCAGTAAAAAGGTCCCTATGCCGCTCGATTCATCGCTCAACATGCCATGCAGCTCACCACCAAAAAACGGGATGAACTTCGATGATTTACCAGTGCAACGGATGCAACAGGACCACCTTCGAAACGGCATGCCCGTGGTGTACGAACTCTGAGTTGTCGCCCTCGTCTGAATTGAGTACTCGACATCTCACTCCTTTAGATCCTTCGTTTTACCCAGACTTCCAATACCGGTCGAAAGGTTTGATCAAAGACTTTCTGGGCAAAAAGAAGGAACAGGCCCAACTCAACGATTTACTGAATAACGTGTTGAGAAAATACGCAGAGTTGAAGCAGCCGTACTTCACCAATTTTATTCACACCACGCGTGAGGGCACGAGCGGTCGTGATGACGCCGAAGCGCCTGGGCCGAGGATGGATGGTGTTTATACGGAGAGGGAACTGTTCCGGGAGGTCTTGATTCGCAAAGGCTTTGATGAGCTGGAACAGCTTCCTTCGCTCTTGGATAAGCTGCTTCTGACGACATCGTTCAACTCGGTTTATTTGGGCTTTTCCAGAGAGCTTAGCCGGCATATCAAAGCCAACCTCTCTGACACTTTGAGGTCATGGATCGAGGAAGCAGGCACCACATTTCGAGCGGATCTGGCGCTGTTTTACTACTACCTGTGGGAGAGCCAGGTCGATTATTCCGGTATTCAATTCAATCCGCTGGCGACTTCCACGGCCGGTACGCCGTTGCTACCGATGCAGGCGTTCCGACAAGGTCTTAGCCTGTGCGAGACGATTTACTTCGATATCTTGGTGGAGCGACTGGCAAGTCAGCTCGAGCACTTCAACCCCAATCGCTTCATTACGATGTATCTCGTCGACGGAATGGATGGTTTCCAGTTTGAAGCGTTTTTGGTTGAGATCTTTCAAACCATTGGCTACGACGTCAAGGAAACCAAAAAAACAGCGGATCAAGGTGCTGACCTATTTGTGAGTCGCTTCGGCAAGAACATGGTTATTCAAGCGAAAAACTACACCGGTTCTGTGGGCAACTCCGCCGTTCAGCAGGCGATTTCCGCCAAGGCGTTCTATGGCTGTGATGAGGCGATGGTGGTTACAAATTCCTATTTCACCCGATCTGCCAAGGAGTTAGCCAGCACGACGGCCGTGCGGCTGGTTGATCGCGAGGGTCTTCAACGTTATTTGGATGACTATAACCAGAAGCTGATTGAGATGTTTCAGGCTGAAGAAGCTGGATATTGAAGGGGCTTAGGCATGGGGGCTGGGCTGTTCGCAGGACGCACCTGGATGATTTCCGCTTTGAGGCGCTCCTCCGCGTACATCTTCTTAAAGCGCCGGTTTTCCTCCTCAAACTCGCGCAACCGAGCCACCAGTGACGCATCCATGCCGCCGAACTTGGTTCGCCACTTGTAAAAGGTGGCAGAGCTGATGCCGTGTTCGCGACACAGCTAGGGGCCGGACTACCGGCTTCGGCTTGCTTGAGGATGGCGATGATTTGGCTGTCTGAAAAACGTGATGTTTTCACGCAAAATTTTCTTGATCCGGTTAGGAAAAAATTCTACTTCTGGTGAGTGCTTTTTTCAGGGGGGATTACCTTTGGAATAGGCTAAGGTTGACGAAGCGACTAAGCGCCCATAGAAATTTTACGAAAAAATTACGGGTGGAGACGTTTTGGCGCCGCGATACTGCGCGGCGCTAACTTGCCAGGTTATTGTTTATGTCCCACGCGGCAATACGACTCATCGGCTTTGTCTTAGGTCTGTTTCTGATTACGTTGGCCATCAGCATGGTTATCCCCATGATTACCTTGGTGGTCTATGAGCGCAGCGACGATTTGTCCGCCTTTCTTTGGTCCAGTTTGATTACGTTCATCTGCGGCCTCTTGCTGGTCATGCGAGGGCGCCCGGAGACCGCTCAACTTCGCCCAAGGGACATGTACCTGCTGACGACCGGCAGTTGGGTGGTAGTGTGTACCTTTGCGGCGTTGCCAATGGTGTTTATCAGTCACATCAGTTACACCGACGCTTTTTTTGAAACGATGTCTGGCATCACAACCACCGGCTCAACGGTGTTGAGTGGTTTGGACACAGCCTCGCCAGGGCTGTTGATCTGGCGATCGATGCTTCACTGGTTGGGAGGGATCGGTTTTATCGGCATGGCCGTGGCGATTCTTCCGCTGCTGCGAGTAGGGGGCATGCGGCTGTTCCAGACAGAGTCTTCAGACTGGTCGGAAAAAGTGACGCCGCGCTCCCATGTCGCAGCCAAATACATTCTTTTTCTCTATTTGGGGCTCACGGGCGTCGGCACGCTCGCGCTCTGGGTTGCCGGGATGACGCTATTTGATGCCGTCAATCACGCCATGTCGTTGATCTCTACCGGTGGTTTCTCGACGTCGGACGCCTCGCTTGGGCATTGGACACAGCCTGCTATTCACTGGGTGGCAGTTGCCATCATGATTCTGGGTAGCCTGCCTTTTACGTTATACGTCGCGACATTACGCGGCCATCGGCGCGCGCTGCTGAAGGATCACCAGGTTCGTGGGTTTATAGGGTTCTTGGTCTTCACGTGGCTGGCGGTAGGTGCTTGGCTTTGTCTTCACAGCGATTACGGATGGTGGGATGCATTTCGTATCGTGGCGGTGAATGTGACATCGGTTGTCACCACTACCGGCGTCGCCGTGGGTGATTACACCGTGTGGGGCAGTTTCTCCGTGTTGCTTTTTTTCTATTTGACCTTTGTGGGGGGCTGTTCAGGCTCCACGGCGGGGGGTCTTAAAATCTTCCGTTTTCAAGTGGCGGCAACTTTGTTGGTGAGCAGTTTGAAGCAACTGATCCACCCGCGCGCCGTGATTCAGAAAAAGTACAATGGCCACCCCATCGACGAAGAGATCTTACGTTCGCTTTTGACGTTCTCATTCTTTTTCACCATCACGATTGCTGTGATTGCCTTGGGCCTGAGTTTGATTGGGCTGGATTGGACAACGGCGTTGAGCGGTGCCGCTACGGCTGTGTGTAACGTCGGGCCTGGGCTTGGCACAATCATTGGCCCAGCCGGTAATTTCTCATCACTACCAGATGCCGCCAAATGGCTATTGACCGTAGGCATGCTGCTGGGACGACTGGAAATCCTGACAGTGTTAGTGCTCATAACGCCGGTATTCTGGAGATATTGAGTGTTCACTGTTGATAGGCTGGAGCCAAGATAGAGGGTCAGCACTCAGGGCCGTCGCGATGCGAAGCGCCGATGCATGTGCGACCCAACGGCTACTCGGTGATCCCATTTAGCGTGCAGTAATCCTTCCATGCCATCTCAACCATCTCTGACACTTCCCGATGGAACGCCAGGGTCAGGCGTTTCAGCTCTTGGGGAGACTGCGAAATCATTGTCAGCGTCAGCTCCCACACTTCTACCTCAAGCCTTGCGGCCTCTTGTTCAAAGGCCGATTCGATACACATTTTCTTTTCAGCCTGACTCAGTCCCTGTACAGCGTCATTGAGGGATGAATCGCCTTCGAAGAATTTTGAAAGCGCGAGTTCTTTGCGTAGATCATCGGAGTTCATGACCTTCTCCTCACTATTCACGTTACCTGGGCCTCATCGAACCAACTGCGGACCGTCTGGGTAAAAAACAAATGCACGGTATCCCACCAGCGTCGCCACCAATGACCTTGCTCTGCGTCCACAAGGACCACTAATGGCCGACTCCCCAGCTTATGCTCGGCGTCGAACAGGTCGAGCCTTCCGACGACCGTGCCTGCCGTGATAGGGGCTTCGATGGGGCCATCAAACGCCAGGCGCATCTCGACGTCTCGATTTCTATTCTTGGGCAGCGTGAGGGTCATGTCTTCAAGCAAACCCACATCCACGTAGTGTTGTATGCCTTTCCAGAGCGCGACCTGCGAGAGTACTTCGCCACCTTTCTTATAGGTTTGGGTGTCGTAGAAGCGAAAGCCATACCCCATCAGTTTTTCTGTTTCTGCCGTACGCTTATGGGCGCTACTGGCGCCCAGAACTGCGCTGATCAAACGTTGCCCATCCCGCTGTGAGGAGGCGACCAAGCAGTAGCCCGCCGCCTCTGTGTGCCCGGTCTTCAAGCCGTCATAGGTGGAATTACGCCACAAAAGCGTATTGCGGTTGGATTGTTGAATGCCGTTCCACGTGAAGGTTTTCTTGGCGTAAAGAGGGTAGTAGGTGGTCCCTTCGCTGATGACTTTTCGAGCCAGGGTCGCCATGTCACGTGCGGAAGAATAGTGCTGCGGGTCCGGTAGGCCGGTGGAGTTCATAAAGTGGGTGTTGAGCATTCCCAGTGTTGAAGCGGTTGAGTTCATCATCCCGACAAACCCGGCTTCGCTTCCCGCGATATGTTCGGCCAGCGCAACGCTTGCGTCATTGCCTGAATCGACGATCACGCCGCTTAGCAAATCGTGAACAGAAGCAGAACTGCCGGGCTTGAGAAACATGCGTGAGCCACCTGTACGCCAGGCATTTTCGCTCACTAGGACTTCATCGTTTGCGCTAATCAGGCCGGACTTGAGCTCATGCGTCGTGATGTATGCAGTCATTAACTTGGTCAGGCTGGCCGGTGGCAGGCGTGCATCACTGTTGTGGCTGGTAATGACCCTGTTCGTTGCCGCGTCGATGAGTATCCAGGCTTCGGCGCCCAGCTTCGGCGCAGCGGGGATCATTGTCCCCAGGGTTGCTTTGGCAGCCAGAGCGGCATTCGCCCATAGAAGCGGTGGCGTTACGCAGAGCACGGTTAACACACGCAGGAACAACAGATAATTCACAAGCAAAAGGCCTTGGGTCAGCAATATGTGCTGCCAAACTAGGCCTGGGCGGCAGGGCGCTCAAATTAACCAGTATTAAGTTAAATTTAACCTTCGGGTACAGATCAAGCGGTGGCATGACCGCTGAACATCGGGCAGTGAATCAATACGCGTGTTCCTCTGCCCGAGGCGCCAGGGTGGAGATCCAGTGTGTATCCGTGCAATTTCACGATGGCGGCGACTAACGACAGGCCTAAGCCGTGGCCTGGGTTTATCTGGCTTCCCTCGCCGCGATAGAGCCGGCGAATGACATGCGTACGGTCCGCTTCAGGGATGCCGGTACCATCGTCGACGACTTCAATAATGACGGCTGAGTCCTTGATGCTCCCCCGCAATTCGATATGGCCGCCCTCAGGGGTAAATTTAATGGCGTTATCGAGCAGGTTGACCAGCGCTTCGAACAGTAACGAAGAGTCGCCATACACCTGGGGACAATCGCTGGGAATGTCCAGCGAAAGCGTTTGGGCGCGGTCCAGTGCCATCGGCTCGTAAAACTCATGCGCCTGTTTCAACAACGTCATGATCGGGAAGGGCGCAAAGGCAGAGCGGCGACGAATATCCTCAAGCTCAGCGACCCGCAGCAGTCCTTGAAAGCGCACCATGATCGACTCGCTCTCCTCAAACGCCTGATTCAAGGTCTGCTTATGTTCTAGGGCCAGCGGTAACTGCTGGAGCTGATAGAGCCGTGCGCGTAAGCGTGTCAAGGGGGTGCGCAAATCATGGGCAATACCGTCGCAGACGCTTTTCACCTCATGCATCAACTGCTCAATGTGCTCGAGCATCGTATTGACGGCGTTGGCCAGCATATCCAGTTCATCGCGGCGTGCTGACAACGGCAAACGCTCAGCCAAGTTGCCCGAAACGATACTTTCGGTACACAGCTGCAGGCGTTTGACACGGCGTAATGGGCGACGTCGCAGTAAGCGCCAGCCAATCAAACCGGGGATAAGGGTTAATGACAACCCCCACATCAGGGCCTGCTCAATAATGCCACCCACGGCGGAAATCGACCCGCCGTCACGTGCCAAAATCAGGATATGTCCGTCAGGGCGCCGTGCCAGCAAGGCATAGCTGCTTCGGGTTTCGGTGCTGGGTAACGCAATGCTCAGGCCGCGCTCAAGGTAGTGAACCCGGCCGTCGTCGGGTAGGTTGGAGCGCAGTTTCAGCAGGTCGCCGGCGACATGGGTGCCATCGGGTGCAAATAAACCGTAGGCGTCGATCCCGGGGGTCGAGTAAGCCTCACTCGCCGCCAGCTCGTCGAGCAGTTTCGAGTCGTCGATCTTTTGATAATAGTGGGCGCGTTGCAGCAACGTACGCTCGGCAACTGTGCCCAGATAGTGGGAGATTTCCCAGTAAAGCACGCCGGTAAAGAGCGCTCCCCAGGCCACGAAAAACACCGCGTAAAACCCGATCAACCGACTACCGGACGAGCGCCATTCCTCATTTTTTGGTTGCGAGGACATAACCAGCACCGCGTATTGTATGGATCACAGGTGAGTTTTCGTCGCTTTCCAGCTTCTTGCGCAGCCGACCGATGTGCACATCAATGATGTTTGTTCCGGGGTCGAAGTGATAGCCCCAGACGCCTTCAAACAGCATGGTGCGAGTGACCAGTTGGCCGGCACTGCGCATCAGGTAGTTGAGCAGTTTGAACTCGGTAGGCAGCAACTGGATGTCTTCGTCATTGCGCGTCAGCTTGTGCTCCACTAAGTCCAGTCGCAGGTTGCCACAACTGAGGTGCGGGTTACTCAGATCTGCGGCAGTGCGTCTTAGCAATGCGTCAAGGCGTGCGACCATCTCGACCGCCGAAAAGGGCTTGGTCAGGTAGTCATCGCCGCCCGCACGAAGTCCCAGGACGCGCTCATCCACGTCCGAAAGAGCGCTGATCATCAGGACCGGCGTCTGAATCCCAAGACTGCGCAAGGTGCTGACAATCGTCAGCCCGTCAAAGTCCGGCAGCATGCGATCCAGCGTAATGGCGTCGTAGCCGCCTGCAATCGCCAAGGCCAATCCCTCGCGTCCAGTGGCGGCCCACTTTGAGCTGAAACCGTGGCGTTGGAGTTCAGCGACGATGATTTCGGCCGTCACCTGATCGTCTTCAATGACCAACGCATTACTCATGACTTCCTCCATTTGTACGTATTTTTCGGCGCTCCCGACTCAATGCCGACACCCAGTGCAAGCGAACCTTATTGTTCCAAGTTGCGCGCGAATACTAACTATTTCTTAACCCACCTTAACCCGGTCATCTCGCCTGCACGGATATATTCGCAATAACAGCCGAACGCGCTGACAGACATGAGGGTAAATAATGACAACCTATCTGGCTTTCTTCTTGCTGACATTCGCTTTGGTAGGCGCTCACACAAATTGGCTTACCCACAAAATAAAGTCGACGTGATGGGGCCACTGAGCCGGGAGTGAATAGCTATAGTTATCTGGTCACTGCCGGTTGGACGTGACCGTTTAACCCGTTAATCTTGTTTTTGCATGTTATTGAACCTCAACAACGGGAATCCGCTCGGGTGATCAAACCGATATTGCTGATACGTCGTCGCTTTGCCTCGATCCGATGGCGTACTCGGGTGACACTCTGGGTCGCTGCTACCCTCGCAGGATTGCTGGTAGTGATGTTCGCCCGGTTGGCTGACCTGGCGCTGATGCAGTTCGCCCAACAGGCCGCCGCCCGGCCATGGCTGCCGTTTATCTACACGCCGCTGATCGGCATGTTTGTGGTGTGGATGACCTCGCGTTTTTTTACAGGGGCTCAAGGTAGCGGTATTCCCCAGGTGATCGCGGCTACGCGGTTGGCCCACCAAGGCAAGTCCGTGAATAAGTTGGTGTCGTTGCGTCTGGCCTTCGCCAAGATAGGCCTCGGTACCCTGGCCCTGACCGGTGGTTTTTCAGCGGGGCGAGAAGGGCCTTCGGTGCAAGTCGCCGCCTCGGTCATGCATTTCTTTCATCGTTACCTGCCCAACGCACGCATCATTCGCCCTGAAGACCTTATCCTGGCCGGTGGCGCGGCGGGTATTGCCGCCGCCTTCAACACGCCCTTGGCCGGTGTGGCCTTTGCGGTAGAGGAGCTGGGGCGCAAGTTGGAAACCCGCACCAGCGGGGTGTTGCTCAGCACGATCATTTTGTCGGGGATGGTCGCGATTGCCTTGCAGGGCAACTACAACTATTTCGGGCACTTCGACGTACAAGAGGCCAATCTCGATATCGTTGTTCCGGTACTGGCGATTGGTATTGGCTGTGGCGTTATGGGGGGGTTGTTCAGTCGGATGCTCCTGTGGCCACAGCGGTATCGCAGTTTTGTCGTCTGGGAATGGCGCCGCCTGCATCCAGTCTGGTTCGCAGGTGGCTGCGGCATGATCGTGGCGATTCTCGGTTGGCTCAGCGGTGGGATGTCCTTTGGCAGCGGTTACGGGATCACCTCCCAGATCATCGTGTCCGATGTTGGTTTGCCGTGGCACGCTCCGATTACGCGTTTTCTTGCGACCGTCGTGACTTATTTTTCCGGCATACCGGGCGGTATTTTTGCCCCGTCTTTGGCGGTAGGCGCCGCTGTCGGTGCCAATGTCGCTGAATACTTCGCCTTGGCGGCACAGCCCATCATTGCACTGTGCATGGTGGGGTTTCTGGCAGCAGTCACGCAATCGCCGATCACCTCTGCAATCATCGTGATGGAGATGATCGACAGCCATGGCATGGTCATCAGTCTGATGGCTGTTGCACTGATTGCCAAAGCAGTCAGTGCCAGGATGGGCCCCGAGCTCTATCAGCAGTTGGCGCGTGGCTTTCTGCAATCGGACGGCAGTGGCGCCGCCGCGCAAAAAGCCAACACGTAGATTGGGTCAGTGCAGCAGCGGTCGCGCCGCTGCACTGAGCTTGTGACGGTCCTCTTGCAGTACAAGCGCAGTGTTCGCGTGCTTGAGCAGCAGTTCTGCGTGCCGGGTACAGGCCCCCCTGAACATCGCTGGGTTTATCTGTGCCAGGCTCACAAGGGCCTTCATCATGCGCAGGTCGACTTCCACCAGACCCGCGCCATCTCTGGCAATCGGTGCGAAGAAGTCATCGAACAGGTCATTCACGGTCAAACCGCGCAGGTAAACGTGCTGGCAGTCAGCGTCGATTTTCGCGGCGGGTTCTTTAGGTTTACCCCAACATGTCAGGCTTCTGACGCCGCGCCCAATGACGTCAATGGCGGTGCCGGGGTCATTGACGGCCGGCGACAAGGCGCGGGAGGCGATCTCCGACAACACTGACAAGCCGAACCGGGGGTCGTGTTCGAACGTTCGACGCACGCCGATAGCCAGGGTAGCGATGATTTTTTCGTTGCTCGACGCCAGCTCCTCCCCGCGCGCCCTGCTCAAGCTGACGGTTCGTGCGAGCGGCATGCCGACATGCACAAAGCTTCCCGGCAGGACGTCCATAAATATCTGTATCTCGTCTGCTTTGGCTATCGCGCCTAACGCCTGAACGTCAATGTGCTGGACGTACCCCGTGTGGAGGCTTGTGATGATCAGCGCGGAACTGGGGATCACTGACTCGTAAGGGTAGGCGGCTGCCCCCAAATGCGGCCATTGGACTCGATGGTTAATGGCATCAATGGCTGCTTGCTCGACACGGTCAATAGTTTCTCCCACCCGCCCAAGCTTGGACAAATGATCGATCCAGCGCAGCAGCGTGTAGACAATCAGAATGACCACGACAATGGTTACCGCGAATAGCAAAACCCTCCCTTGTGTACCGTAGGCGCCGGTACTCAGCGCAATGATCCCCACCAGGCTGAACAGGAATGAGCCAATAAAGGTGGCCAGGGCATTTTGTGTCGTGGTGTCTTCCATCACCAGTGTAGTGGCGCGGGGCGTCACGCCGCTGCTCGCTGCACCGTAGGCGGTGACCATGGTGCTTAACGAAAAGGTCGTCACCGCGAGCATGCTTGAGGCAATGATGCCTAAAATCTTATCGACGGCGTCGGCACCGATGCGGGCGGGCAACGATTCGGGAATGTAGTCCTTGAAGACAACGGCGAGTAACGCGGTGGCAATACCCAGCAAGGAAAACAGACTCGCCCTGAACCACAGCCGTTTGGTCAATTGGTGCAAAACCCAGCGCCAGCGTGCGAGCATTTTTATACCTCCTGCAAATAACGCGATGGGACCCATCGCACGGATTCAGGGAAACGAAGGCGGTGAGTCAATTATCCTTAATGGAGTCTGTCGTCTGGCCAAGGGTTCATCCAGCGTCTTTGTTTGCAGCACACGGAATGACTCTCTTGACCAATTTACCGATCGACATGCCTTGGATCAGGATAGAAAAAACGACCACTAGATACGTCAGGGAAACCACGATATCGCGAGCCGCGCCTGGGGGCAGCGACAACGCCAATGCCACCGATATCCCGCCCCGCAGGCCGCCCCAGGTCATCACACTCCAGGCACCTTCCGGTAGGCGGAAGCGTTTACCCAATACCGCAATGGGAACCCCTACAGTCAACAATCGTGATAACAACGTCAGCAATATGACCAGCAGGCCAGTGGTGAGCAATGGGTTGGAGAACTGGATCAAAACGACTTCCAACCCGATCAATACAAACAGCACTGCGTTGAGTATTTCATCGATCAGTTCCCAGAACATGTCCAGGTTTTTTTCAGTCTGCTCGGACATGGCATGGGAGCGCCCTTGGTTACCCACAATCAGTCCCATCACCACCATCGCCAATGGGCCGGAAACATGGAACTGAGTGGCGAGTGCATAGGCGCCGAGAACAGCGGCCAGGGTGATGAGCACTTCCTCCTGATAGCTATCGATACTTTTGAGCATTCTGTAAGTGATATAGCCCACGCAGGCGCCTAACAGAGCACCGCCTCCGGCTTCCGTCAGCAACAGCTGCGATGCGCCGATAACCGAGGGTGTCTCCCCGCTGGCAATCATTGCGACGATCAGCGAAAACAGCACGACACTCACACCGTCGTTGAACAGTGACTCACCGGAAATGACCAGTTCCACGCTATGGGGCGCGCCGGCAGATTTCAGAATGCCCATCACTGCGATGGGGTCGGTGGGGGAGATCAGCGCGCCAAACACCAGGCAATAAGAGAGCGGTAGCTGCATTTCTGTAAGAGACAACAGCGCCCAGAGCCCAAAGCCGATGATCAATGTTGAGAGCGTTGTCCCTACCACTGCCAAGGATGCAACTTGCCATTTGTAGGCCCGCAGTTCCGACAGATCCACATGCAGCGCGCCAGCAAAGAGCAGCAGTGACAGCATGCCTTGCATCAGCAGTTCGGAAAAGTCGATGGACTCCACCAGCGATTGCTCAAGGGTATGCAAGGCGTGAAAACCCAGCGCATCGGATGCCATATTCAACAGTGACAGGCCCAAGGCAATGCCCATCACACCGATGGCGGATGGCAGGCCTACGTAACGCCGATTGAGATAGGCGAGTACTGCTGTGATGCAAAGGAAGATCGCAATAATGTCCAGCATTGACCGGCTCCAAAAACGCAGGATGAGGAAAGAACCCTCGGCAATGCTGATCGCAAATACCTTTGAGCGTTCAGAAATAACCGCCGCCTGTGCTGTGCATTCAGTGAATGCCGCGCCTGCCGGTATTGCAAATATGACGGCCAGCCGTTGCGCAGCAGTTGTTGCAACTCATAGCGTAGATCAGACGTGGCGCTTGATCCTCGTATCGGGATGTGATGTGGTGGGCCACACAGAAAGACGACTGCCCTTTGCCATGCGGGGCGCTCGCAACTTTAATTCTTTTCAGCATTTCGAGGTTTCATGCAAATCGAGTTACAGGAGATTAGCGACCACCTCTATCGTTTCGCTCCATTTGATACGCTGCCAAAGGAATCGGTAGACGCCATCGCTCGGCGGGTAGAAGTGAGTTATTTCAAGGCCGGCAGTGACATCCTTGAAGCGGGTGCGATCATTCATGACTTGCACTATGTACGTAGCGGTGCGGTGGAGATTTACCGGCGCAATGGCGAACTCTACAACCGACTTGTCGAAGGCGACCTCTTCGGTCAGGCCGGTTTGTTGCGCAGTAACAAGGTGCGCTTTCCCGCCAGAGCCTTGGAAGATAGCCTGATTTATTACATACCCGCCGACGTCTTCGCCGACCTGTGCGCGCAGCATGATGCGTTTGCCGACTTCGTTGAAGCTGAGGGGCACTCCAGGCTCAAGACTGCCGTTGAGGCGCAGGGGCGTGCCAGTGAGCTTATTCAGCTCAAATGCCGAGGCCTTATCTCCCGGCCCTTGGTATGGGTCACGTCGGATACCTGCGTCGGCGACGCCGCAAAAATCATGACAGAGCAAAGCGTTTCTTGCGTTCTGGTGATGTCATCAGCGGGCTTACAGGCGGCTGAAATAGAAGGGATTGTGACCGATAGGGACCTTCGCACCCGCGTTGTTGCGGCAGGCCGAAACGCTGACGAAACGTCTGCTCGAGACATCATGACGGCCGAGCCGGTAGCGATAGGCGCAGACGACTCAGTGTTTGAAGCGATGCTGGTGATGTTGCGCCGTAATATCCACCATCTGCCGGTGGTCCATCATGGTCATCCGATCGGGCTGATCAACCTGTCGGATATCATCCGCTACGAGTCACACAGCAGTTTGTACCTGGTAAACCGAATCTCTAACCAGACTTCGGTCGACGGTCTGAAATCGCTTTTACGTGACCTGCGCGGAACCTACATCCGTATGGTGCGTGATGGCGCGACGGCGCACATGATTGGCAGCGCGATTTCGGGTATTGGTCGAGCCTTTACCCAGCGTTTGCTGGAACTCGCAGAGAAAAAACTGGGGCCGCCTCCGGTGCCTTACTGCTTCATGGTGCTGGGTTCCATGGCGCGTGATGAGCAGTTGTTGGTGACGGACCAGGATAATGCCCTGGTGCTCGACGACCGCTTCGATCCGCTCCAGCACGATGCTTACTTCCGAGCGTTGGCGACGTTTGTGAGTGATGGCCTGGCCGCGTGCGGTTACAGCTATTGCAAGGGCGGGATCATGGCGACGAACGACCAGTGGCGTCAGCCGTTGAAGGTATGGCGAAGTTATTTTGATCAGTGGATCGAAAAGCCTAACCCGACGACGTTGCTCAATAGTTGTATTTTTTTCGATCTGGATGGCGTGTTTGGCGAGCTCGAGCTTGTTCAGGAACTGAAGGTTCTGTGTGCTCGAAAATCCAGCGCACATCCTGTTTTTCTAAGTGCCATGGCGCGAATTGCCCTTAACCGGACACCGCCATTGGGCTTTTTCCGGACCTTTGTGGTGGAGACAGACGGGCAGCACAAACGGATTATCAACCTCAAGGGGCGAGGCACCGCACCGCTGACGGACCTGATCCGCATCCATGCGCTCGCGTGTGGCAGTACCGCGCAGAATTCATTTGATCGCATGGATGCCATCGCGAACAGCAACGTCATTCCGCCTGAAGCATTAAAGCAACTGCGATACGCGCTGGAGTTCCTGTCGATGGTGCGAATTCGACACCAGGTTGACGCACTGGAGCAGGGAGCGGCGCTCAATAATTACGTCGAACCGGAACGCTTTTCCAACAGTGAGCGACATAATCTCAAAGAGGCGTTTCAGGTCTTGAGTAATGGCCAGAATTTCTTGCGCTTCCGTTATCCGTCAAAGGGTCGCCTGTCGTCATGAAACACGTGAAAGCGCAGCCCAATCATAAAATGCTGGAGTGGTCTTCCAGGTTCGAGACCCTGGCAGACAATGCCGTTAACAGCCGCTTGCGACAGTTCTATCAAGCCGGCGCGGTCTCGGCACAGGCATCCATTGACAGCGTGCAACTGCTGGCCATGGACGTGGAAACCACCGGCCTTGATGCACAGGCTGACAGCATTGTGAGCATCGGGCTAATGCCGTTCACGCTGCAGCGCATTTATTGTGGGAGCTCGCTTTACTGGGTAATAAAACCAGCGTCCGAGCTGAATGAAAAGTCAGTGACGTTTCATCACATAACCCATGCTGAAATTTCAGATGCGCCCACCTTTGAGCAGGTGCTGGCCCCGTTGCTGGAGGCCATGGCAGGCAAGGTGATGGTCGTCCATTATCGGAACATTGAGCGAGCCTTTTTGGATCAGGCAGTGCGTAGGTATTTAGGGGAGGGGTTTGAGTTCCCGGTCATCGATACGATGCAGTTAGAAGCCCGACTACACCGGCAAAAGCGCGGGTGGTTCGCCCGACTGATGGGGCGCTCACAACAGTCCATAAGGCTGGCGGATAGCCGAGCGCGCCTTGGCCTTCCGGCTTATCACGCGCACCATGCATTAACCGATGCCCTGGCGACCGCAGAACTGTTGCAGGCGCAGGTAGCGACTCATTACTCAACGTCCACGCCTATTGGTGAGTTATGGAACTGAGTCACCGCTAGATAGTGAAACGCTTGCGGCTGTCTGACGGACATTCCTGAGGCCTACGCTTAGCCCGATGGATCTCGCTCTTGAGGTGCATTCGGGCGTTGGGTCTGCCGTCACCCTCCGCCTTGAGCAAATGGGCATTGACTCGCTAGCGGTACTCAGGCTGACGCCATCTGCGCAGGCGATGGCGTCACGGGTGTGTTTGCCGTGCGCTGACAGCGCCAGCCCTATTTGCTAACGAGGCTCAGACATCAGTCCTTTCACGAGGGATATGCATCCCAGCATTAGAACGATTGCGAAAGGCAAACCTGTGGACACTGCCATTGCCTGCAGTGCTACAAGACCGCCGCCCAACAGGAGAGCAATAGCAATCACCCCCTCGATCACCGCCCAGAACACACGTTGAGGCACCGGCGCATCCACCTTGCCACCGGCGGTGATCGTGTCGATTACCAAAGAGCCTGAGTCCGAGGAGGTAATAAAAAACACAATGACCAGAACGATGCCCAGGAATGAGGTGATCTCTTTAAGCGGCAACTCCCCCAGCATGGCGAACAACTTCAGTTCCAGCACAGCATCCTTGACGCCCGTCAGGCCCTGTAAGGTCGCTTGGTCAATGGCCGTGCCGCCGAACGTTGTCATCCACAGCACAGACACCACTGAGGGGACGAGCAAGACCGAGATCAGAAACTCTCTGACCGTTCGACCACGACTGACGCGCGCGATAAACATCCCTACAAACGGCGACCAACTGATCCACCACGCCCAGTAGAAGGCCGTCCAGCCTTGGGTGAATTGAGTGTCAGTGCGGCCGAATGGATTTGACAGCGCCGGCAGGTATTCAACATACGTCACCAGGTTCTTGAAGAACCCTGTGAAGATGGCCAGGGTCGGCCCCACTACGATGATAAACACCAATAAGAGCAATGCGAGTCCCATATTGATCTGGGAAAGCATTTTGACGCCCTTGTCCAAACCGGAAAGGACGGACCACAGCGCGATCAAGGTGATGCCAACGATCAGCACGACTTTGCTGAGATTCGTCGATTGTATCCCGAAGAGATATTCAATCCCCGCAGCAGCCTGCTCTGCGCCAATGCCCAGAGAAGTCGCCAACCCAAATAGTGTGGCGAATACCGCGAGAATATCGATGATATGCCCTGGCCACCCCCAAACGCGCTCACCCAGTAACGGATAGAAAATTGAGCGTATCGAAAGCGGTAAGCCCTTGTTATAAGAAAACAATGCCAGGGACAACGCCACAATCGCATAGATCGCCCAGGGATGAAGTCCCCAGTGAAAGATCGTAGCGGCCATTGCCAAGTCGGCGGATGCTTTCATATCGCCTGCTGCACCGCCCAACGGCGCCCAGTCCGTACGCACTCCGCTCGCATCGACTGTCACGCCTCCCATGGACGCCGCGTAATGCGACATGGGTTCGGCTACGCCATAGAACATCAACCCAATGCCCATGCCCGCGGCAAACAGCATTGAAAACCATCCGACGTAGGAGTGGTCTGGTTTCGCATCTCTGCCGCCCAAACGCACCTTCCCCAGCGGGGAGAAAATCAGCGCAATGCACAGCACCACAAAAACATTCGCAATGCTCATGAAGAGCCAGGCGAGGTGGCTGGTTAACCAGTTCCGGATAGCGCTGAAGAGGGGTTCTACTTCATTCTGCAGTGCCAATGTCAAAATGACGAACAGTAAAATTGTGGCGGCTGAAATGATGAATACTTTGCCGTGGATATCGAGCGAGAACGAAAACTCTCCCTTGATATTGTCTTGACCGATGACATAGTCAGTGTCGATCAGATTGGCAGCCCCACTAGGAGCAGGAATACCGTCCTCACTGGGGACGTGAGGGGTGTTAGGCCGATCATCCGTAGGCTTTTCAACCATGAGAATCTCCTTCTTGTTGGCACGTCTTAACGTGCGGTTGTCATTTTCCCCGCTGTTCCTATGGTAAAACGAGATGTTAGCGCCTTTATCCTAACAAGCTTTGAGGGCAAAACCGGCAAAACCTGCTTATTGCAACGCCGCGCGGTCGAAAATGTCACCGCTATATGCTTGTTGAGGTCATCCGCTCGGCTGTTCGATAGCTAAACGGCGTTGATCGTTCCAAGCATTTATTCAACCATGGCGGGCATCATGTAGAATGTGACAAGGGGTGTCACCGCAAAACGCGGGAGGGCAGGTTTAATTCAGCGCAGGTCGGGCCGCCGCGCGGAGTGACTGTGCCTATGAGCTTGAAATCTTCACGTCCGGATAAACCCCACGGCCATCGTGAATCACCCGCCACGCGTGCTTTTTTCTCCCGATTCCTGGCCGCGGAATCAGCGGGTGGCCTGATACTCATGGCTGCTGCTTTGATAGCACTCCTCGTCGCCAACTCCCCGTTGGCAGACATTTACTTCTCGTCACTGCACGTAAAAGTCGTTGGCCTCTCGATTGAGCACTGGATCAATGATGGCCTGATGGCGGTGTTTTTCATGCTGGTGGGGTTGGAGATCAAGCGTGAAATGTTGGTCGGCCAGTTATCGAGCTGGAGCCAGCGCGCTCTTCCAGGGTTCGCCGCGTTAGGCGGTATGCTGGTACCTGCTTTGATCTATATTGCGGTCAACTGGGGTAACGCCGAAACCTTGGGAGGGTGGGCTATTCCGGCTGCGACCGATATTGCGTTTGCCTTGGGCGTACTGTCGCTGCTCGGTAAACGTGTGCCCATCTCGTTGAAAATCTTTCTGTCTGCGCTGGCGATTCTTGATGACCTGGGTGCCGTGCTCATCATCGCGCTGTTTTACACCAGCGGCTTGTCCGTCAGCATGCTACTGGCTTCACTGGCCGTTATTGTGTTCCTGGTCATGCTTAACCGATGCGGTGTGACCAGGCTTTCGCCTTACCTGATAGCGGGCGGTCTGCTGTGGTTCTTTATGCTTCAGTCGGGTATCCACGCGACCTTGGCCGGTGTCATTCTCGCACTGTGCATTCCGATGCGAGCGGCGAGCAGCGAGCGAAAATCACCGCTCATCCACCTGGAAGGAAAGCTGCACCCGTGGGTCGCTTTCGCCGTTGTGCCCATCTTCGGTTTTGCCAATGCGGGTGTGTCTCTTGCCGGTATCTCGCCCAATAACCTGATCGACCCAGTACCTCTGGGGGTAACGCTTGGGCTATTGCTAGGCAAGCAAATTGGTGTGTTTGGTTTGGCTGCGCTGGCTATTCGCACAGGGCTGGCCAAGCTGCCTGAGCAATGTGATTGGTCTCAGCTGTACGGTGTAGCGCTGCTGTGCGGCATTGGTTTCACCATGAGCCTCTTCATCGGGGCGCTGGCCTTCCCGGGTAACCCGCATTTGGTCGATGAGGTGAAGGTTGGAGTGCTGATGGGCTCTATTCTTTCCGCTGTCCTCGGTGTTGCTGTTCTTTTGAAGGTTAAACGTTAATCCTGGGCTTATCTGCCCGCTGATAAATGCATGAGGGATGAGCATCCAGTCGCGTAGGCGGGTTCAAGCATCATGAATGCCGCTGACCGATCTCGATGTAAGTCGGTTTTTTGGACTGGAGATTCTCCGAAAACAAGTCCAGAGTTAAGTTTTTTCCTGCTTTGGCAAAAAATAAACCCCTTAATTTTCAAAGGGGCGGACGCTAGATGCGAGTCTCGTTTCCCGCTCCAAATACAAAGAAAAAGCCACTCTAACGAGTGGCTTTTTCTTTGTCTGAAATTTGACGCAGCATCGTGCATTGATGTGCAGGCTTTCACCCGAAATGAGTCATGTGCGGTATCCCGATAGTGCATAGCTGCGCGTCGTTGATGAAAAGATACGGCGACGAGACATTCACTGAAGGCGTGCAGATATGAGTTGCGAAGGACCGATTATTGATGAAAACGCACGGGGTATCGACGTGTCGCGCTGGCAGGGCAACATCGACTGGGCACGTGTGGCAGGCGCGGGTGTCACCCATGCGATAGCGAAGATGACGGAGGGCGGCGACTACACCGACCCCAAGTTCGTCGAGAACTTCCAGGGCATGAAGGCGAACGGCCTGAAGGCTGGGGTTTACCACTATTTCCGTGCGTTGAGCAGCACACCGTGCGAGCAATTGGCCAATATCAAGGCCCGGCTCGCTGAGGTGGGGTTCAAGGTCGGGCAGGACATCCTGGCCATCGATGTCGAGACCAACCGTAACGAAGCAGCCACTGCGGATCAGATGGCCGATGCGCTGTTCCAGCTGGTAACGCTTGTCAGGGTTTCGCTGCTGGAAGGCGCTTATCCGCATATTTATGCCTCGCCCAGCGTCTGGAGCAACAGCGTGGCCTGGCGCAAGCATGACTTCAGTGAATGCCCATTGTGGATTGCCCATTGGGACGCCGCCCAGCCCACCGTGCCAGAAACCTGGAGCTCGCGGGGCAAGAGCTGGCAGTGGTGGCAGCACAGCAGCAAGGGGCGGGTCGAGGGTATTCAGGGTGCGGTAGACCTGGATTGGGTCAAGCGCTGATGCCTACAGCGCAACGGCTTCGATAGAGGCCGTTGCACCTTTTTCTGCTAAGCCTCGCGATTGTTGGTCTTTCGGTAGGGGGTGGGGGCCGAGCGCGGTGAAGGCCAGCCGGTGGACTACGTCAAGGCCCGCGCGTTCTATCGTCTCTCGGGCAAGAACGCCAAGTTGCCACCGGGGCGCCTTATGGAAGAGGGCAAGGGCCGCCCGCAGGATCTACCCGGCGCGCTGGCCGTGTATCTGGACGCAGCCGAATACTGCCGCGACGATGCCTGGGAGGCGATGAGCCGTTTGCGCCGAGCAGGGCAGCCGCTTAATGAAACCCAATCCCGGCGTTATCAGCCGCTCTGGCTGGAAGGCTTTGTCGGCCTGCAGCCACGCCGTATGGCGGTGGGGAAGTGTTCGAGGCCGTCAATGCCACGGGTGAGCGCAAGCGCGTGACGTTGTCGTACCGCTTCAAGGCGGACAGCGGCGCCGCTGCCTGACAGTTCCGGCGAGATGGAGATCAAGGCACCGCTGGTGTTCCCAGCGCAAGCCCCCCAACACAAGCCTTACCTGAACGGGCTATGCGCCAGAAAACCCTGTGCTTGATTGCGCCGTCGCTACCGTGAACCCGTGACTTCGGCAGGCCTGCCTCAGCGAACGAATTTGACGTACACCCGTTCCGGGTCGCTGTCGTCCAGGTTCTCGATGTGCCCGCTCGGTACAAATCCAGCCTTGGCGAGCATCGCCTGCGCAGCGGTGTTGGAGGCATTGGTTGAAGCAAACAGCTTTGGCGTTCTGCACAGCGCTTGCGCGGCAGCCAGTAACCGCAGCGCCACGCCCTGGCGCTGGTAGGCCGGTGACACAACCACCAGCGCTACAAAGTCGTGGTTGAAAAAATCATAGGTGAGCACCAGGTAGCCCGCACACTGCTCTGCGTCAACGGCGACCAGGCATTGCTGGCGAGCGACGGCATCATGGATAAAGACGCGACGGCTGGTGTGGGCGTTTGCATAGGTATCCAGTGCGATCAGTGCCTGTACATCGTGGGGTAGCGCCTGGCGGACGTGCCGGGTCGTGTTCATTGGGTTGATCATCTTATTTCCAGCCAGTGGTAACGCTTATCCTCACATTGAAACATTTGTGCTGGTTTAATGTGTATGTCGACTCGCGAAGGAATCGCAACCGTCGATTTGCCATTTATTGCTGTCACCTCAAGGAGCTACACCATGCAAGGACGTATGAAGTTAAAGCACCTGGCGTATCTATTGATCCCGTTGCTTGCCGCCTGTACCACGCCCGATAGAACCCGCGAACCTCTTGTCACTGTTCAGCCCCCACTAGAGCCGGTGCTGCCGTTTGATAACTGCTCGGTGGGTTGCCCCAGCGGCGGCAGCCCGCTGACGTTGAACCGCCAGGCGTACACGCTGAACAACAATGGCTCGACCAAGTTTGCCAACTGGGTGGCGTACAGAATTACCAAGGACACACCGGCCAGCGGTCGCCCCCCGTGACTGGAAGACCGACCCGGATATCCCGCAAGGCGAAACCCTCGACCCAGTGGATTACAACGGCGCGAATGTCGCGCTCAAAGTCGACCGCGGCCATCAGACCAACCTCGCGTCGATGGCGGGCGTTGCTGATTGGCACACGCTCAACTACCTGTCGAACATCACCCCGCAGAAGGCCGATCTCAACCAGGGGCCTTGGGCGCACCTTGAAGATCAGGAGCGCAACCTGAGCAAAGCTGCCGGCATTGACCAGGTGTACGTCACCACCGGGCCGCTGTATGAACATTTTGTCGGCACGCTGCCGGGTACTAACAAGGTGCACACCATTCCCAGCGGTTACTGGAAAATCATCTTTGTCGGCAGTTCACCTGAAAACGGGATTTACGCCGCGTTTGTGATGAACCAGGAGACGCCCAAGGACGCGAATTTTTGCGACTACCAAGTGACGGTGAACCAGATCGAGGCGCGCTCAGGGCTGACGTTTTGGAGCAACTTGCCGCAACCGGTGCAGGCCGCGTTGAAGTCGAAGCAGGGCCAGTTGCCGAGCCGGATCGGCTGTCAGTAGCCGTAACCTGTGGCGAGGGCGCTTGCTCACGTTGGACTGCGTAGCAGGCCCATTTTTTGGGGCCGCTGTGCGCCCCAATGGGAGCAAGCTCCCTCGCCACAAAGTGAATGCCTGCTAACCCCGCAAAGACCTTTGGATTTGATGATCAAAGGTCTCTAGAAAATCCTTCATCCTGACGTCTCCCAGGTCGACCGCTTTAACGTCGAACGTCGCGATAAACGTGACGTCGGTGATACCCAGGACGTTCAGGGTCAGTTTCAAAGAGTGAATCGCAATGTCACGGCCTTTGATCGTCGCCTAGGCTCGGTGTGCCCGCACGCAGGCTTGAAACCGTGGGCCGCCTGGGCCTGTCAGATCAAGATCAACAGCAGAGCACGGCGGCCTGAAAGCCGACCTGAATGGTTGAAGCAGAAACAAAGCAAAAGCGCAGCAGCACTTCTCTGTCTGATGTACTGAGATCCAAATGTGGGAGCTAGCTCGGCTGCCAAGATCAGTTTGGCTGCCAGCACCGCAATGCTCTGCTTTTCTGGGGGAGCTGGCTTGTCGGATCGCCGCACCGCTGCGATGCAGAGACCTCGGTCTATCAGTGCCACACAGTCGACGCCATCGCAGCGGTGCGGCGCCCCGTTAAGCCCCGCTGGCCACCCACGGTCCAAAGCCTGCGGGTGGTGCCGAGTGGTGGGGCAAGAGCTCTTTTAGTGACGTTTGGGGCTCTTTGCCGCTGACCAGGCAGAAATACACCAGCGAGCACAGGTCACTGTGTTTGCCGGGTGCCTAGCTTCGCGGGTCAGGTAGCAACGTCAGGCCTGCGGGAGGAGGCGGGTGTAGCGACTAAAAATCTTTCCTGATCAGTGTTTTTCCAACGTTTCGGAGGATCTCTCGGTACTGTCTTTTCCAGTTGTTTTTCCAGAACAGCATCGTGGACCCTGAGCTGATATCGCTCGGGTTGATTTCTTCTGGTTGTTGTTGGCAGATCATCGGGAATGCGCAGTAGGCTTTGAAGTGCTTGGAGTAGAGCCTGTCTATCGGCTGTTCAGCATACTCAAACGTCAGCAGTTTTCTGCACGCTGAATCAGACATGATGTAAGCGTGAGTCCCTTTGGCGCGGCATCGGGCGACGTTCCAACTCCACGTGAGCCACAGCGTGCCCAGGGTCACACCGAGGAAAAAAATATCAGGCTGCCTTGAGCGCAAGAAGTGATTGATGCGCTGGATAGTCGAGCCTTTCACGCCGACCAGCGTGGCGTCATCTTCCAGGATCAGGACGTTTTTATACCCGCGTTCAAGGGCCAGCGCCGCGCAGGCCTGATGGGAAGTAAAACACCCGCGTTCAGGGTTGGTATCGCGTTTGGCAAGGTAAAATTCAATGTTCAAGTCAGCGTCTGCGAATTCCCTTAGAAGCAACGTACGGCGGTCCTCACGCTCTTCAAGGCTGATGCAAAACACACCGTCCACTTGTAATGCTCCTAAAGATGACATGGTCGCGATCACTGCCTTTAAACGTCTAAGTAGGTCAGTGAGCGAGGCTATGTTTCGAGGCGGTCATCGTCTGTAGGAGAGTTCGTAAAGGCGTTGCCGAAAACGGCAATTTACTCCGCTAATACAGACAGCTTTCCCGCGCCTCTTTGAGCAAGTCACGGGTGGCATCCGCACGCAGCAGTAGTGTCATTTGCGTTTCGTCGATGATGATTTCCGCCACGATCAACCCACAAATCATCGGGGCGGTCACCAGCCAGTGGCAGTAGCACTGGGTCGTTACGGACACGCAGACGCCCACCACCCACAACGCCAACACCCATTTGGGCGCGCGTTGCTGCAGCGGGATCCAGAAGCGCTGTAGTTTCTTGAGGCGCAAGGTGTGCAGTCTCAGTGCGTCTTCAAGGGTTGATAAGTACGCGTTAGCGAAGTGTTGCTGTGCAGTTGACATAGTCTAGGCCACCTAGAGTGCTAAACGATCCGGGCGCGGCTGGGCAGCGTGCTTCCCAGCCAGGCCAAGTTCACGTGTTCAACTTCTACCCAGTGCTCACCGGCAGGTTTTTCACCACAGCTCTTGAACGCCCTGCAAACGCCGTGGGTATCCAACAAGGCAAAGTGTCGATAGCGGGCGGTTCGCGTGAACCCCCAGGAAAAAATACGCATCGCAGTCCCTGGTTAAATCAAGCGTGCCAGCTGAGTTCGAACAGCGTTCCGCCGTTTTCCATCCGTCGGCAGGTCACGGCCCCACCATGGGCGAGGGCAATCGCGCGTACCACCGCCAGGCCCAGGCCGCTGCCACCCTGGGCACGGGAGCGGGAGTGTTCACCGCGTTGGAAGGCCTCGAATATGTGCTTGGCGAAACCCTCGTCAATGCCGGGGCCGTCATCGCGCACGCGCAGGTAATTGATTGAATCGCGGGTACTCAAATGCACGACGACGTTGCCCGGTGTCGCGTGCCGGCGGATATTGTCCAGCAGCGCCAACAAGGCCTGGCGGATCCTGGCCGGGTCGCAGCGCATCGTGCGGCGTTGCATGTCCAGCTGCAGCACAAACCCTGCGTCCGCCAGGCTCGGTTCGAACAGCCGCACATCTTCTTCAATCCCCGTGGCCAGGTCGGCTTCCTGCAGGTTGAGTTCCAGGTAGCCACTGTCGGCCAGGCCGACGACGCGCAAATCCTCGATCACGCGGGTCAAGCCTTCCACTTGGCCCAGCAGGCTGTAGAACTGCGCGGTGTCGGGCTCGAACACGCCTTCGGCCAAACCCTGCAGGCGCCCGCGCAGGATGGTCAGGGGCGTGCGCAGTTCGTGGGCAATCGCTGCATTCCAGAACGCCTGCTCCTGTGCCATACGCTGCAAGCGTTTGGCCATGCTATTGAAGTCATCCACCAGAATGGCCGCCTCACCAATGGATTGGTCGCCGGCCACGGCTTGCACGTCCAAGTCGCCGTCCGCCAGTTTGCGCAGGTTCTCGGCCACCGAGTTCAAGGGCATCAGGATCCGCCGAGATAATTTCAGCGCCACGATCGAACCCACCGCCAAGCTCACGCACGTGGTCAAGCCCATCCATATCCACTCGGCACTGGCCGGCAGCCACTGATCCACTTCGTCATCGGTGAGCGGCCAGTACGTCCAAAGCAACGCGTAGAAAATGTATGAGCCAATCACCGCCAACGCGATCACGCACAACACCACAACGGACATCGACAGGATGATCTGACGGCTCAAGCCGTTAAACATTTTCACGAGGCACTTCCAAAACGGTAGCCGACGCCCCGAATGCTGGTGGGCACGCCCTGCAACCCGAGGTCTTCGATCTTGCGGCGCAGTTTGCTGATGTGGCTGTCGACCGTGCGTTCCAGGCTGTCACTTTCCGGGGAGCATTGGGCCAGCAGTTCGGCGCGGGTAAACACCCGTTTCGGCGCCTTGGCCAACTGGGCCAGCAAGCGGAACTCGGTGACGGTCAAGGCCAGCGGCACTTTTTTACCGGCGACAGTCACCGTGACTTCATAGCTTTCCAGGTCGATATCAAACGCATCCACCCGCAACACTGTGGGGCAGGCGCGGTAGCTGTAATCGAGGGAGCGGCGCAGCACCGCCTGGGTGCGGGCCACCACCTCTGCCGGGTTGAACGGTTTGACGATGTAGTCGTCGGCCCCGATGCGCAGGCCCATCAGCTTGTCCATGTCCTGATCCTGCGCCGTCAGCATGATCACCGGCGTATTGCCGCGATGGCGCACTTCGGCGAGTACCTGCCAGCCATCCACGTGAGGCATCAACACGTCCAGCAACAGCAGGTCCGGCTTGAGTGCCAGGTGCATTTCTAAGGCGTGCCGGCCATCGAGTGCGTGGGCGGTGCGAAAACCGCTGCGTTTGAGATAAGCAATCAGGATGTCGGCGATCTCGGGCTCGTCTTCCGCAATCAGTACCAGCGCCTGAGTTTCGCGGGCGTTGTCCGGTCGGGGCATCGATGCAACGGGAAAATCATTCATGGTCTGCTCGGTGAATTGGTCGCGCGCCGTCCCATCCCTGTGCTCGCGGTTATCTGCCGTGTCTTGGCTGCCGTCCGTTGCCGTGTTCGAATGTTGATCATAGCCTTTGGGTGATGCCATTCGACCGTGGTCGGTGCATTGTGCGCAACAAACGTGCGCTTTTATGGGAGGTTTTGTGGAGGGACGATGGAGATGGGCAATAATTTTGCCCGCCGCACTCATTTCAGCTCAGGCTCGATCAGGCCGGCCACGCCACGCACGATGACCTCTGGGTAGCTGTATTCGGCATTGAGGTTGGTCAACACCACCACGGTCAGTTTGTCGTCGCTAAACCGAGAGAGGTGCGACGTGAAGCCTGCCAAGAGCCACCGTGCTCGACCACCCGGTGGCCGTTGATCGAGCGGATTTCCCAGCCAAAACCATAGCCCTTGGCGAGCACGACCCGGCCGTTTCGATAAATCCCCAAGGGCCGCCCCGGCAAGCCCTGCCGGGCCATTTCGGCGGCTACATAGCGGTCGATCGCCATGCTTTGTTCGCGGCTTAGGGCGTCTGCATCCACCGCCGCAGCCAAGCAAGAGGACATCATCAGGATGCTCGCCGTTATGGTTCGAAACATAAAACCTCAAGCCTTTAACGCCGTCTATGGGCGCCCAGTCTGGCCAACAGGTATGGAGCTTCATGGGAGGTTTTATGGCGCTGGCGTGGATGAATCAGGCGGATTGACGAGCAATACACAAAAGTCCAATATGGAATTATAAGTACATAAAATGTTCCGCCGGCTCCTTTCTTTCTTCACTTCTTGCCAAACCAACAACAACTTGCGAGACAACGATCATGAAGAAACGCACGCTTATCACCGCTCTGGCCCTGAGCCTGATTGCTTCCAGCCATGTGCTGGCAGCCGACAAACCCCTGCGTATCGGCATCGAGGCGGCGTACCCGCCGTTCGCGTCCAAGACGCAAGAGGGCAAGATCGAGGGGTTCGACTACGACATCGGCAACGCCCTGTGCGCGCAGATGAAAGCCAAGTGCGTGTGGGTGGAAGGTGAGTTCGACGGCCTGATTCCTTCCCTCAAGGTGAAGAAAATCGACATGGCCCTGTCGTCCATGACCATCAACGAAGACCGCAAGAAGTCGGTGGACTTCAGCCACAAGTATTACTTCACCTCCTCGCGCTTGGTGATGAAGGACGGTGCGGTGGTGGATGACCAGTACGCCAGCCTCAAAGGCAAAACCATCGGCGTGCAACGCGCCACGACCACCGACCGTTATGCCACCGAGGTGTTCGAGCCCAAGGGCATCAAGGTCAAGCGCTACAGCAACAACGAAGAGATCTACATGGACCTGGCGTCGGGGCGCCTGGACGCGATCTTTGCCGACACCATCCCGCTGAGTGACTTCCTGAACATGCCGCGCGGCAAGGGCTACGCCTTCGTCGGCCCGGAACTCAAGGACCCCAAATACGTGGGCGAGGGCGCTGGGATTGCGGTGCGCAAAGGCAATACCGCGTTGGTCAGCGAGTTGAATGCCGCCATCGACGGCATCCGCGCCAGTGGCGAGTACCAGAAGATTTCACAGAAGTACTTCAAGTCGGATATCTACGGCGACTGACTGTGAATACGGTTTTGAACCTAGCCTAGGTCTATGTGGGAGCTGGCTTGCCTGCGATAGCTGTCTGTCAGTCAATTCTTCATTGGCTGATGCACCGCTATCGCAGCATAGGTATCTACACATCTTTTTTACGGGTTGAGTACTGTGGTTGACGAGGGGCCGCTGGGTACATATCCGTTATTTGGATCACGGCTGCTATGGGTTCCGCCCTTACGGCGGCTCACTTTTGAACAGCGCAAAAGTAAGCAAAACGCTCTTGCCCCACCACTCGGCACCTCGCTTAGGCTCGGTGCGGCCAGCGTGGTTAACGGGGCGCCTGAGATCAAAAACAGATCAAGATCAAAAGCGAAGCCGAGGCGACCTGATCTTTGAAGCTGAACTCAGCCAAGTGTGGGAGCGGCGGTGCGACGATTCGACTTGCCCGCGAAGGCGTCGGCTCAGCAAACATTGATGTTGACTGACCCACCGCTTTCGCGGGGATGTGGTGGCCTTTGAAAGTTGTGTAGATACCTATGGCTATCGCAGGCAAGCCAGCTCCCACAGTTGACCGGTGGTGTTTCGAAGATTATCTGCTCAGCCCTTCAATTCCTTAAGGTGCTTGTAAACCGTCGCCCGCCCCATCCCCAGCACATTCGCCACATAGTTCGAAGCGCTCTTGCCCTTGAACGCGCCTTCGGCATGCAACGCCAACACCAGTTCGCGCTTATGGTCGCGGGTCAGCAGGTTCAGGCTCAACTGACGCTCGCGCATCCACGCATGCAAGAAGGTGTTGATCCGTTCCTGCCAGTCATCACGAAACAGCGAGTCCGGTTGCGGGATCAGCTTGCTTGGCGACAGGAACAGATCCAACGCCGCCTTGGCATTTTCGAACAGCGAGATATTCAGGTTGATGCACAGCACCGCCAGCCGGTGACCTTTGTGGTCGTGGAGCACGGTGCTCAGGCTGCGAATTTTCTGACCGTCCCAATTGAGCTTTTCGTACGGGCCGATATTCACTTCGCTGACGTCATCGCTGAGCATGTCCTCCAACGATGAGTCGTCACCGAGGGCGCGTTTGGACAGGTTATTGGCGATGTAATCGACTTTTTGCGTGCGCAGGTCATGCAGCACCACTTCCGCGTGGGGAAAGAACAACGTGGCGATCGCATCGGCAATCGCGCGGAAGTTCTGCATGACCTTGTCGTGTTCGGCGGTGTTCATTAATGCGGCTCCAGGCGGACGGGCGAGAGCATACCAGCGTCCAGGCCGAATCGCGTCAACGGCTCCGGCAGCGGCGCGCCACGCACCAGGGCTGCGCTCGCCTGGCCCATGGCCGGTGATGTCTGGATGCCATAGCCGCCTTGTGCCGCCACCCAGAACAACCCGGGCACCTGCGGATCGAAGCCCGAGAGCAAATCACCGTCGTGCACAAAACTGCGCAGGCCGGCCCAGGTCCGCGTCGGGCGGCGGATGGTCAAGGTGGTGGCTTCTTCGATCTGATAGATGCCCATGGCGATGTCGAGTTCTTCGGGCTGCACATCTTGCGGTTCAACCGGGTCGGCGTTGGCCGGTGAGCCCAGGAACATGCCGGCGTCGGGCTTCATGTAGAAGGCTTCGTCGAGGGCCACCAGCATCGGCCAATGATGGGTGTCCACGCCTTCGGGCCCGGCGAAGATAAACGCCGAACGGCGCTTGGGTTGCAGGCCGATGGACGCCGCGCCAGCCAGCCCGCCGATATGGTCGGCCCACGCGCCGGCGGCGTTGATGATGATCGGCGCGGTGTACGTCGCATCCTGGGTGCTCACATGCCACAGGCCGTCGGCGTCACGGTTCAAACCGAGCACGTGGCTGTCGGTGCGCACTTCGCTTTGGTTACGCCGGATGCCGCGTAAATAACCCTGGTGCAGAGCGTCGGTGTCGATGTCGCTGGCGGTGGGGTCGAAGATTGCGCCATGGACTTTTTCACGGCGCAGGATCGGCAACCGCGCGCAGGCCTCGTCGGCACTCAGCCGCTCGACCTGCGACACGGTGGCCTTGGCGCTCAGGTATTGGCTCTCCAACTCCGCTGGGTCGCCGCTGAAATCCACGGTCATTTCGCCGCGCGGCGTCAGCAGCGGGTGCTCACAGAAGCCTGCGGGTGGGTTGTCGAAGAACTCGCGGCTGGCCAGGGTCAGCGCGCGCACTTGCGGGGTGCCATAAGCTGCCGTATAGAGCGCCGCCGAACGCCCGGTGGAGTGATAGGCCGGGTGGTTTTCGCGCTCCAGCATCAGCACTTTGCCATGCTGCGAGAGCCAGAAACCTGTGGACGCGCCAGCAATGCCGCCGCCGATGATGATGAAATCTGCATGGCTCATAAACGTCTCCTTAAAGCGCTTAGCGCTGGATTTGGTACAGGGCATTGGCCAGCGCAATGTCTTCCAGGCCCAGGCCGATCGAGCGGAAAAACACATGGCGGTCGTAGTCCGGGCGCTGCGCCATGTCGCTGAGTAATTCGGGCAGGTCGCCGACGATGGCGCGCTTGTCCCAGCCGTGGCGTTCACTGGCGATCAGCATCTCACCGGCCGCGCCCGGGGTAGTCTGGCGATAGTCGCAGAACACGTGCATGTGCTCGAGGCTCGCAGGCGGCACTTCATGGGCGCGCGGGGCATTGGTGCTGATGGAGGTGATCAGTGCGGGTTTGCGCAAGCGTGTCGGGTCGATCACCGGGCCTGCCGAGGAGGTGCAGAGCAGAATGACGTCGGCATCTTCCACGGCCGCGTCGCAGGTCTGGGCGAGGGTCAGGCGTGGGTCCAGGCCTTTGAGGTGGGCGAGGGTCTCGGCATTTGCTCGGCTCAGGCTGGGCGAATACAGGCTGATGTGCTGCCAGTCGCGCAGGTTCTGCACATAACGCAGATGCGCCTGGGCAACCTTGCCGCTGCCGATAATCGCCAGGCGCCGTGCTGCCACCGGCGCCAGGGCGTCCACCGCCAATGCTGTGGTGGCGGCGGTGCGCGCGGTGGTCAACTCAGCCGCATCGCAGAGCAACAAGGGCTGGCCGGTGCGCATCGACATCAACAGCGTCCATGCCGTCACCAGCGGGCCTTGCTCGCGCACGATGTACGGCGAGGTCTTGACCCCGTAAACCCCGTCTTCGGCCAGCACGCCCAGGTAGTTGATAAAGTCGCCGGCGCCCTGCGGGAACGCCACCCACTGTTGCGCCGGTTGCACTGCAAGCCCTGCGGCCAGGTCGCGAAACAGCTTGCGCAGGATGTGAGGCACATCGATCTGGGCGAGTAATTCGCGAGCCTGGGCTTGGTTGATCACGCGGGGCGTGCTGGACATGGCGATCTCTGCAAATAAACTAATTTGTCCATTATGGACTTTTAGTTCTTCTGGGCAATATCCGTATTAAAAAAAGCTACGTCGCCGCCTTCCGATCAAAGTGATGCGCACCGTACCAAGGCAGAGACCGGCGCGGGCAGCGGCCACTCCACCGCCATTTCCATCAACGCGCAACTGCGACCGGACCTGGCGCAACGGCAAGTCAACGCAGTAAGCCTGCCAGGCTTCACCTTGCCTACCGGTCAGAACGGCTTGTTCCGCCTGAGCGGGCAGGGCGCCACCCAAGGGCAAGCGGCCCAAGGCACTACAGGCCCGCAGAACTGGACACTCGGCGGCGCGAGAGTCGACCTGGCGCAACGTCAACAAACCCTTCCAGCGAACTCGGCACGCACGCTTCAACTGGGCGACGTCGCCCAGGTGTCCGCAAGCACCCACGCACTGAGCGTCGCGGCCCGTACCGCAGGCAGCATTGATGCCAGTGCACGCGCGGTCAACGCTGCCGGCGTCGGCAGTGCCGATGCTGTCGTGCAACAGTCCGGCCGCACGACCGCTGGCGGTATCGCGCATGTCGACGGTATCGCGGCGTTAAGTGGCAGTGCCCAACCCGCCGTCGACCTTTCGCCGGTCCTGGTTGAGCGAGATGCACGGGTTGCTGTTACCGCGCCTGAGCGCCCGGCTTCGCTCCCAACGCTTGCTCCGCATGACGCCGTGGCCACCGTTGCGACTCAAACCAGTACGCAACCGAGCACCGTCAACAGCCAAACCATCAGCCGTGTGCAAGGCCTGCCCGCTAGAAGCGGCGTGTCGCAAGCGCACAAATACCTGATCGAAACCAACCCCGTGCTCACCGACATGAAGCAATTCATGAGCTCGGACTACCTGCTCTCTGGCCTGGGCTACAACCCGGACGAGAGCGCCAAGCGCCTGGGCGATGGTTTCTACGAACAGCGCCTGATCCAGCAAGCCGTGGTCGCGCGCACCGGCCAACGCTTTCTCGACGGGCAAACCACCGACGAGAAACTGTTCAAACACCTGATGGACAACGCCATCGCCAGCAAGCAAACGCTGAATCTGGCCGTGGGGGTAAACCTGACTTCCGAGCAAGTGGCAGCGTTGACCCACGACATCGTCTGGCTGGAAAAGAGCGTGGTCAACGGCGAAGAAGTGCTGGTGCCGGTGCTGTACCTGGCCAACGCCAACAACCGCCTGGCACCCACCGGCGCGCTGATTGCGGGTAACGATGTCAGCCTGATCGCCGGGCAAGACCTCAACAACGTCGGCACCCTGCGCGCCAGCAACAACCTGTCGGCCAAGGCCGGCAATGACCTGGTGAACAGCGGCTTGATTGAAGCGGGCAACCGCCTGGACCTGCTGGCCGGCAACAACATCGTCAACAAGGCCGGCGGCATCATTGCAGGCCGCGACGTCACCCTGACCGCCGTGAACGGCGACGTGATAAACGAACGCACCGTCACCCGTCACGACAGCAGCGACGGCGTCTCCAGCGAACACCGCGAGTTCCTCAGCAGCGCAGCCCGTATCGAAGCGGCCAACGACCTGAGCATCCAGGCCGGGCGCGACGTCTCCAACCAGGGCAGCGTGCTCGACAGCGGGCGCGACACCACGATTCAGGCCGGGCGCGACCTGAGCTTTGGGTCGGTGGAGCAGGTCAACAGCAACGCCAACACCCAAACGCGCTCCAACAGCAGCTCCGTCACGCAGAACGGCTCGTCGGTGACGGCGGGTCGCGACCTGTCGGCAAAGGCCGGTAGGGATTTGACTGCGATTGCCAGCCAGATTGAAGCCAAGCGGGATGTGGCGATGGCGGCGAGTGGGGACCTGATCTTGGCTTCGGCGGCGGATGAGCAGCATGCGGCGTTGAACCTGAAGAAGGTTAAGGCGCAGGAAGACCATGTGAGCCAGGTGGCGACTTCGGTTAAGGCTGGGGGGGATGTGGTGCTCAGCGCTGGGAAGGACTTAGCGCTGATTGCCAGCCGTGTCAGTGCTGGGGATGAGGCGTATCTAGTGGCGGGTGGCAACTTGGCGTTGCTGTCGGCGCAAGACAGTGATTACTCGCTGTATGACATGAAGAAGAAGGGCAGTTGGGGCAGCAAGGAAACCCAGCGTGATGAAGTCACTCAGGTCACGAACATCGGCAGCCAGATCACCAGTGGCGGCAATCAGACCCTGCAAAGCGGTGGGGACCAGCTGTACCAGGGCGCCAAGCTTGAAAGTGGCGGCGATATAGCGATTGTCAGTGGTGGGTCGGTGACGTTTGAGGCGGTCAAGGACCTGCATCAGGAGAGTCACGAGAAGAGCAAGAGTGACCTGGCGTGGAACAGTGCCAAGGGGAAGGGTAATACCGACGAGACGCTACGCCAGACTCAAATGCTGGCGCAGGGGAAGGTAGCCATTCAGGCAGTGGATGGCCTGAAGATCGATATCAAGAAAATCGACCAGCACTCCGTCAGCGAGACCATCGACGTGATGGTCAAGGCGGACCCGCAACTCGCTTGGCTGAAAGACGCTGAGAGGCGCGGCGATGTTGACTGGCGGCAAGTGCAAGAAATGCATGATTCGTTCAAGTACAGCCATTCCGGCCTTGGGCAAGGGGCGATGCTGGCGATCATTATTATTGTATCGGTGCTGACGGCCGGAGCAGCTAGCGGTCCGCTCGGTACGGCGTTTGCGGGTGTGGGGTCTGCGGGTTCTGGCACTGCGATGGCCGCCGCTGGCAGTTCGGCGATGGTGTCAGCAGGTACGGCAGCCGGTACAGCGGCCGCAGGATGGGGCAATGTCATGGCCACCGCTGCACTGTCGTCAGTTGCTAGCAACAGCGCGGTTAGCTTTATCAACAACGGTGGCAACATCGGCGCAACGTTCAAGGATATTACTTCAAGCAAAAGCATTCGTAATTATGTCACTGGGGCGTTGACCGCAGGTTTCACTGCGGGGGTATTGGACCCAGCGTTTGGAGTTACGGGTGATAACGTCAATAAGGTCACCAAAGGCTTCAATCTTAGTTCTGCATCGGATATCGGCAAGTTTGCGGCTTATTCAGGAGCGCAGGGGGCTGTACAGGCAGGTTTCGGGACGGCGTTGCAGGGGGGCAGTCTTGGAGACAACCTCAAGCAATCGTTGGTGTCGCAGGCACAGGGTGTGCTGCGAGGTGTGGCCTTTAATGCGGTTGGTGATTTTGCTGACCATAAGAAGTGGGACAACGCTAGCATCGAGAAGACAGCTCTCCATGCGCTGGTCGGTGGTTTGCTCAGTGAGGCGGCAGGCGAAGGCTTTGTCACCGGAGCGATGGCCGCGGGAGCAAACGAGGCGTTAAGTAACCGTTTAAGCGCGTTGGTGAAGGGCGATAAGCAGCTTGAATTGGCGGCGTCTCAGTTAGTGGGCCTTACAGCGGCAGCGATGGTGGGTGGTGATCTGCAAACCGGGATCGACATCGCCAAAGATGCGACGGCCTATAACCGTCAGTTGCATCCCGAAGAAAAGCGTCTGCTTAAAGAAAAAGCGGCTCAACTAACCCGCGATCATGTGCAGCAAAATCAGTCAGGGTTCAGTTGGGAGGAATTGTTGACATTGGCTAGTGACAGCCAGTTGGACAACAGCACCGCCCGAAAATACGAAGCTTTGCGTGCTCAGTTGGACTCACCCACTCAGCGAGGAAATCCGCAGGTTGAGCTTTTTTACAGGGCTATGGAATTTGCCCAAGCGGTTGTGAACCAGATGAGTGCTCAGGGCACGCCGCTTCGTTGGAGAGACGGCTCGGTTGTTACCGCACATGGCGAAGCGGTGCTGGCTTTCCAGGCTACCGCCGAGCAAAAAGCAGACAGCGGCCTATTTGGAGGCAACGGGGCCGGCTCTTGTGGACCAACAGGCGGCACGCTCCAGGCGGATGCCAATCGGTTTGGCGTTAAAACAGCGCTAAACCGACATCCCGAGATCAGCCTGTTCGACGGATCTAGCGATGTTTCTGACACCATCATCGAAGGCGTTAAGTACAAGGCTGAGATCAGTGGCTTAAAGGATTTTACCTTGCTCGACGTCTTGCCAATTGGGCGAGCCGCTGCGGTCGGGCGCAAGGTCGCGACTACGGTTGAAGCTGAATTCGTCGAGCAAGCGAGTGAGGCAGTACTGCGTGGTAGTGCCACTTTTGTTGAGAGCAAGGTCATCCAGGCAAATACAACGGTGCAACTGAGCGAAGCGGTGACACTCAAAGGTGGCAAGATCTTGCCGAAGGGCAGCGTTGTCACCGTTTCTGATGACGCGATGAAGGTTGTTTACCCGAATGGGGTTAGTGAAGTAGGCTCGTATAGCAAGGCTGTTTCTCAACCTCTGCTGCTGCCAGGTGCAAAAGAAATACCTAAGGAATTAGGTAAAGTGTCTTTTGATGCAGCTAATGGTGTGGGAACCATCTACTCTCCAAGAGTCACCATGAGCGGAAGTGAAATAACATTTGATGAGTTTGCGATAGGTACTTCGAAAGGATTCATTGGCGTTGGTGCTGATGGGGCCGCTGAATTAGCAGGACCATTGAAGAAAATGCTTGCTTATGCTCAGTCCCAAGGTGCAGGAAAAATTACTCTGACAGGTCGCTATGCATCCCCAGAAGGCTCTAAGCTTGGGACAGGTAGTTTTGATAATGTAAATCAGAATTTTTCCTTTAGCTTTCCCGCGACTAAGGAAGGCTTGAGGGATTTTTTAAAAGGCGTTGGACAATGAAGGTTCGTCGAACACTTGAAAAAAGGATGAAAGATGTTGAAGCCTTAGGTCGTGGGTTCTTTCATGAGGAAGCTGAAGATGGTGACATTTTATTTTCTACTGGGATAGAGGGTGGAAGGTTAGATGTATATGTTGATGGTTTTTTCTTTGGAAATAATGAAGTTGCGAATAAGGTGTTGTTTGCTGATATTTCTAGTATTGAAAGTCACCTGAATGTAGAACTTTTTTCGAATTCGAGTCGCTCGGGGGATGTTGATTTTTACGTTCCCTTAGATGTGAAATGTGGCTTGTCCAATTTTGCGTTATTTTTACCATTCTTGACTTACTCTAATGTTATGAATATTTTGGTTGGGCTTAGAGAGGATTGGGTGAGGCAGATATCTCCTAAAGGATAGTTGGTGCAAAAGGCGCAGGTACATCTCTAGAGCGAGGTCTTGCCTACGACAACCCATCTAACCTTATCCAAAGTCGTGTAAGTGAAATTCAGTCACAAATACCTGCGAATTCTCAAGGCCGAATAACTATGGGTGTTGCGGTAGTAGAGGATGCCAATGGTGTTCGCTCTGTTCTGGTCAGTACAAGTGAACCTCGTGGCTATCTTCGTCCTGGAGTGAGTTTGCAAGAAGGCGAGAAAGTAGTTGTTGGAACTGGCCACGCAGAAGCGGATATTGTTAGCTATGCCAACGCTAACGGATTGAAAGTTGTTGATATCGGTGCGACACGTCCTGTCTGTGCATCGTGTCAGAACGTAATTGAGCCGACAGGGGCCAATGTGTCAACGCCATTAAAACCACTGCCAAAGGCTAAACAATGATTATGCGTTTAGAAATGATTGATAAAGGACTTGTAGAAAAGCTTAAGTTGGTCAGTGAGGAGCAACGAAGAGTTGCTGTAAAAGTGGCTTGCGAACTTGCTTTCCAGGCTTGTCCAGTAGAAGTGCCTATTGTTGTCGAGTCTCTTAGGCAACTACTGTCTGGTAATAGACTCACAACTGATCAGGTTGCTGGGCTAGATGCTTTAGCTGCACAGTTAGATGAGAAGTATTTTGACTTGCAAGACAGCCTGGGTGAAGGGCAAAACTTAAATCTAGAAGGTCTTCAGTTGTTTGGCCAAGCTCGTGCTGTATCGGCGCTGTCATTAGCTGGTGGAGAGAATTCGCTTATGACAGCGACCGAAGCAATATATGAAGCATCGTCAGCCGTTGATGATGGAACTCATATTTTTAAAGCAGTACTTTCGGTTTTGCCAGAGTCTTAATCATTAGGTTTTTTGCTTTGGCTGAGATCCGGCGCACTCTTGCGCCGGTATTTCCAGTTTCTGTTGCGCCCTGATTGCACCCTGTTTGCACTCTTTTTGCATCCTTTCTGCAGTCAAGTTGCATCCCTTTTGCACCCACCCTGACGACCTACGGTCTATATTGCTCAATACGCCCTTTTTCAGCATGAGATTTTGCTCCTTAACAGGAGAAAAATCTCAATACACATCACGCACCTCTCGCGAGGTGGGTATTTTCTATATGTATCAATTAGTTATCCGGTTTCTGTCTGCTGGGTGCTGTTATACATTTGTAATACAAAACGAGTGTTTCACCCAGGAAGCACTGACGTGAGTTGTATAGCATTTGTTATACACAGCGGCAGCCCCACAGAACTGGTCCTTTTTTCAAGGTTGGCCCGTTTTATTGGCCCGGCAAGCTGTCTCTTTTAGTCGCAGCTTGTGTCCAGCGCTTGGCGTCGTGCATGTGCAATACGCTACTGATCACTGTCTCCAGGGCTTCGCGCTCTTTGTCATCCAGCTTGGAAATGGCCTCAAACTGAAGTTTCAGGCGGTCATCCGGCCCACGTTCTCCCTCATCAAATAGCAGCATATCGGCGCTGACACTCAGAGCCAGAACGGTCCTTCGAAAGACTTCGATGGTCGGTTGTGTTGTGCCTGCTTCATAGCGCCGTAGCTGCGAAATATGCACAATGGGGATCCGGAGACAAGATTGAGAGGGTTGTTGGCTAATCGTTCGATAAGCCAATCTGTTCCCGCGTTGGCTACAGCATTGGAGTCCGCGTTGCAAAGCGGTAGAGTCAAAGTCCAAGGCGTTACCGTTAAAGTCGGTTTGCCAGCACCCGCTAAAACAGGTCAAGCAGAAGTTAAGGTGGAACCATGGCCCAAAAAATAAATCAATTTGAACGCGTGGGTGTGAACCCAAGGTGGCCTTCCTACAAAAGCATACTCGCTCGCATCGCCAGAGGGCCGCATGTTGAGGACGCGTTTTATGTCGAAGCGATAAGTAGATACGTTACCCGGGAGGATGCAAAGCCCACTGATCCAATGATGGTTCCAAATAAAAACAATGCGACAAGTATCATCCCGAAGCGAATGGCACTGGGCAGACTTTATAAAGTTCTTGCCGCTGCCCCAGACAACCCGCAATGGTTGCAAGAATTGGCTCATTGGATGCGCTACTACCAAGTAGGTGTTTGGCAATTATTCTTTTGGGCACACCAGTACGATCAATTCTACGGCAACCATATTCGCCAACAAAACTACAGCTTCCAAACCGGTGCCAACATGATGGCCGCGATGGCGATCCTGGGTTGGAAGGATGCCGTCATCCATCAGGGCTATCTCACTCATGCGGCGCTTAATCGCGAACATCAGTTAGTGATCGAGTACGAAGAGCAGCACCGCCGCGCCCAAGCTTTTATGCTGCGCGTGTTTGCCGATTGGGTGGGCGATGTATCGCATCTTTGGCCGGCCTATGCATATGATGAGCCTATCTACGAAGCTCTACTGGCCAACTGGCGCACCGCCAACCCCGACGACTTGTTGCCCTGCCTGCTGGCCGCATGTGACCGCCACACCTGGCAAACCGGCAAAGACAGCCAAAAGAATTCGTACGATTTCGATCAGGAATGCCACATGGAGCGCGTGCCGGTGGAAATCCTCTACATATTGCGTCTACGCCAATGGGAAGGCTTGCCCAATCCTCAGCAGATTGATCATGTAGTGGTCTAATGAAACCGGACACCCATTTAGGCGAGAATGCTCGCCAGAACGAGGTGTCTCATGACCAAACAACGCCGTACCTTTTCCCCTGAATTCAAACGCGAGGCTGCCGACCTCGTTCTCAAGCAGGATTACAGCTTCATTGAGGCCAGCCGCTCGCTTAGTGTCGGCGAGTCTGCTTTGCGCCGCTGGGTTGACCAGGTGCAGCAAGAACGCACGGGCGTCACCCCGCAGAGCAAAGCGCTGACCCCGGAGCAGCAGAAAATCCAAGAGCTGGAAGCCCGAATTGCTCGCCTTGAGCGGGAAAAATCGATCTTAAAAAAGGCTACCGCGCTCTTGATGTCGGAAGATCTCGAGCGTTCGCGCTGATTGACCAGTTGAGCATCCACGAGCCGGTTGATTGGCTGTGCAAGGTGTTTGAAGTGACCCGCTCGTGCTACTACGCTCGGCATCTCAGGCGCCGCACACCGGATGTAGAACGCCTTCGATTGCGCAGTCGGGTGAACGAGTTGTTCACCCAAGGCCGCAGTGCTCCAGGTAGCCGTAGCATCATGGCTATGATGCAGGACGACGGCGAGCAGATCGGGCGATTCAAGGTGCGCAGCCTGATGCGCGAGCTGGAGTTGGTCAGCAAACAACCGGGATCGCATGCTTACAAAAAGGCGACGGTCGAGCGGCCCGACATCCCTAATATTTTGAACCGGGAGTTTGATGTGCCCGCTCCTGACCACGTCTGGTGTGGCGATATCACTTACATCTGGGCTCAAGGGAAATGGCAGTATCTGGCGGTTGTGCTAGATCTTTTTGCCCGCCGTGTTGTGGGCTGGGCGTTGTCGGGAAAGCCGGATGCGGACTTGGTCATCAAGGCCTTGGACATGGCTTACGAGCAGCGAGGGAAGCCTCAAGGATTGCTATTCCACTCCGATCAAGGCTCGCAGTATGGAAGCCGGAGTTTTCGCCAGCGCCTTTGGCGATATCGCATGCGTCAGAGCATGAGCCGGCGAGGAAATTGTTGGGATAATGCGCCGATGGAGCGGGTGTTCAGGAGCCTGAAAACCGAGTGGATACCGACCATGGGCTACACGACGGTCCAACAAGCTCAGCGGGATATCAGCCATTTTTTGATGCACCGGTACAACTGGATTCGACCGCACCAATTTAATGGTGGGCTGCCACCGGCTCAGGCCGAAAAAAAACTTAACATCGTGTCCGGGATCAGTTGACCACTACATCATCCGCTGATGGCCGCGCCCTTTGACCAATTGCCGCCCGAGCAGCCAGTGCCTGAGTTGGACGAATTGATGCAAGGTGTGCTCAAGCGCGCAAGGGAAGACTGGCCACAGTACGATGAAGTGCTGTCTTTGCCAGCATTGAAGAGTTGAATAGGTGCAAAAGGACCAGGGCAGGTTATTCCTGATGCAATCAGCCCACCTAAGTTCAGCCGGGTTGAAGACCTGTTTGGGCAGACATTTGAAAGTATCCCGCTGTCGCACCTTCCCAATTGGAAGACCGGTTCGCTTGTAAATGATGGGGTGTTGGGCGAGCAACTGGCCCTTCAAACCCTCAACGGAAAAACCGGCCTCAATTTCAAGCCATTGCAGAACGGTAGCAACCACGGCTGTGATGGCTGCGCGGTGGCGATCAATGGCGATACGATTACCGTGGTGGTGATGGATGCGAAGTCTTCGGTGAATGGCGTGAATAAGGCCGGTACGCCGCACGGAGATCCGGCGACGAGGTTGAGAGGGTGGTTGGGTAATAGCTCAATTGCCGATTCGGACCCAGCGTTACGTGATGCTTTGCGAGCAGCGCTGCTTTCTGAAAACGTCAAAGTCCAAGGCGTGACCGTCAAAGTCGGTGTTCCTGCCCCCGGTAAAACAGGTGTAGCAGAATTTAAGGTGGAACCATGGTCCAAGAAATAATTCAGTGCGAGCGCTCGGGCGTAAACCCGAAATGGCCTTCTTACAAAAGTGTGCTGGGGCGCATAGCCAAGGGGCCACATGTCTCGGATGAATATGAGATAGCCGGTATTCGCGAGTACGTTACTCGCGAGGATGCTTCGCCGAAGCGTTCAATGATGGTTCCAAACAGAAACAATGCAACAGATGCTCGTGCAGAATGGATGTCGGTGACAAGGGCTCACAAAGTACTTGCCACTGCAACGGGAAACCCGCGATGGCTTTCCGAATTGGCACACTGGATGCGTTACTACCAAGTAGGCATTTGGCAGTTGTTTTTTTGGGCGGGGCAGTTTGACGTTTTGGCTAAAGCCGTAGGTAATGACAGACGCCAACAAAACTACAGCATCCAAACCGCTGCCAACATGATGGCCGCCATGGCGATTCTGGGCTGGAAGGAAGCTGTCATCCACCAAGGCTATTTGACCCATGCGGCGCTCAACCGTGGTCATCAACTGGTCATCGAGTATGAAGAGGAGCACCGCCGCGCCCAAGCCTTTATGCTGCGTGTGTTTGCCGATTGGGTGGGCGATGTCTCGCATCAATGGCCTGCTTATGCTTACGACGAACCCATCTACGAAGCCTTGTTGGCCAAGTGGCGCACTCCCAGCCCCGACGACCTGATGCCCTGCCTGTTGGCCGCGTGTGACCGCCACACTTGGCAAACCGGCAAAGAGAGCCAGAAGAATTCTTACGACTTCAATCAGGACTGGCACTTGGAGCGCGTGCCGGTGGAAATTCTCTATATCCTGCGCCTGCGCCAGTGGGAAGGTTTAGCCAATCCGCAGAAGATTGATCATCCGCTGCTGGCCGTGCCCTTTGACCAATTGCCGCCCGAGCAGCCAGTGCTTGAGTTGGACGAGTTGATGCAAGGTGTGCTAAAGCGCGCAAGGGAAGACTGGCCACAGTACGATGAAGTGTTGTCGTTGCCAGCATTGAAGAGTTGAATAGGTGCAAAAGTAGCAGGCGAAGTCGGCCCAAGTACTGTTAAAGATGTAGATGTTGTTGCTAACGAAGGATCTAAAGAACTTCAGTTATTACTTGACTTTTCAAATGGGCGAAACCATTTGAGCATTATGCCAAACATTCTCAAGGGGTCATATTGGGCGGCAAGGGTAAAGCAACAGCGAAGCCAGATGGTGCGGATGTACGAGAATTTACTTCGTTAGACTCTTACGTTAATGTCGCACGATCTTTTTGGTCTCCCGCTGCTCGGGGAGGAGTACTGCAAGGAACTCGAACAGATGGCTCCATACTTAGATTTGAACCGTCGACTGGATACTTTGGTGTTATGAGAGGAGGAAAAATAAATACCTTCTTTAGGCCAAGCGGTGATGCTGCCGCACAGCTAAAATACTTTAAGGATCAGCTATGAAAGATGAAAGTGTATTTGAACTATGTTCGAGTGTTTTAACACGCGTTGGGTTTGGTGGTGAAAGTCTAATATCTTTAATTCAGAAGTGGAGGTTTTTTATTGAGGAGTGCAAGGGTGGATATCGTTGGGATTATTCTGAATACCTTAATGATATTAGGTTTAGGTCCTTGCTGCAGCGTTTGCTAGAAGAGCCAAAAATTGCTAGCGCAGATGAGTTTAGAGAGCTTTTTGATGAGTTGGCTTGCCTTGATGATATGTTTAAGAGTCTGCTGCAGCCCGACCTTTTTATAGGTGCGGGTGAGAGATGGTGGGAGAGAGGTGTATTGATTCGTGCTGGAGAAGAATATTGCTTTTATATGAAGGCGGCTCACGGAATTGTGGTTGAAAATATGGATTGTTGAACACAAAGGAAACTGGGAGTAAAAAGGGGACAGATTCTGAGGGATCCCCACAAATCCACTCCAAGCTCATATTGAAGAGGCCTGCATGAGTCGGCAACTTGGTTTGCACCACACAAAAACAAGAACCCGAACCCATGCAGGCCATCCGATTTTTACACAGAGCGTTCGCTCAAGCACTGCCTTCAATCCATTCTCGCCGTCTAACCACGCTGATGAGTTGTGTCAGTTCGTTACTGCAAGGCCGTCGCCTGACGCTGACAGCGCTGGGGCGTTTCATGCCAGGTCAGGCGTATCCCAAACATGCGATCAAGCGAGTGGACCGATTGTTGGGTAATCAACACCTAAGAGCAGAGCGGCCACTGTTTTACTGGGTGATGCTGCGGGCATTGTTGGGCTCCTTGAAGCATCCTTTAATTTTGGTCGATTGGTCTCGAATTGATGCGCCTGGCGATGCCTTCTTGTTGAGAGCCGCAGTCCCGTTTGCGGGACGCTCGTTTCCTATTTATGAAAGCGTTCATGAGCGCGAGAGTTGCCCAAAATACCAAAGCCGGCGGCTCAAAATGTTAGCCGAATTACTGCCTGATGGATGCGTTTCAGTCCTGGTCACTGATGCAGGCTTCCGGCGCCCCTGGATGCAGGCCGTAGCGGCGCAGGGCTGGTATTACGTGGCTCGCATACGAAATCGGGAGCTTTATCGTCGCGAAGAAAATGACTGGCAACGGGTAAAGAATTTGTACGCTCTGGCCACCTCATCACCTAAGTCGTTAGGTCGTGTAGAGATGACACGTAGCGCCCCTCACTTCGTCGATTTGTACTGCGTCCGTCACTCAGCTAAGGGCCGCAAACACCAACGCGTTACAGGCTCAATCGCCAGAAGCAAGCTAAGTCGGCAGTCCGCCATACGTAAGCGCGAGCCGTGGTTGCTTGCCAGCAACTTGCCGCAAAGCGAGTGGAACCCAGCAAAAATCGTGGCGATTTATAAGCGGCGTATGCAGATCGAAGAAGGCTTCCGAGATGTGAAAAGCGAGCACTTGGGGTGGGGCCTGAATCTGCATCGAAGCCAATGCCCAAAGCGCATTGAAGTGCTGCTGTTGATTGCCGCCTTGGCCAACTACCTCATCTTCTTAACAGGATTGCAGGCACGGGAGAACCAATTGGAACGGCGCTATCAAAGCAATAGCCTCAAAGAGAGGCGAGTACTTTCATTGTGGCGTTTAGGCCGGAATATTGGCGCAGTTGCACAGGTTTCGGTGACCGAGAGCATTTGGAAATATTGGAGCATGCTCTGCGCGATGAGATGCATCATCAGGCGCAGAGTTTGGAGTAGATTTGTGGGGATCCCTCAGGGTCTGCCCCGACTTTCCCTCACCATCATGTTAGAGATCGCAGATCGTTCCCACGCTCTGCGTGGGAATGCCGCCTGGGACGCTCCGCGTCCCGCCAGCCCACGCATGTCTCGAATGCTGCGTACGGGTGACGCAGAGCGTCACGGGATGCATTCCCACGCGGGAGCGTGGGAACGATCTATATAAGATTCCAGAGGTTATATAGTGATTACTCAAGACCTACAGTTAGTGAAGCAGATTTTTGAGTTGCTAGATGCTGGCATCGTGGATGGCTACGACTCGTTTTGTTATGAGGTAGTAGTAAGCGTGGGGTATATGGAAACTGTTCTTACTGTCGAGAAGGAAGGGGGTCAGGTGACGGATGCAGAAACGGATTACAATGGCGCAATCCTCTATCGTTTGGTGAAGGAATTGAGGGCGTGCGCCATCAGACGTGGTGAAAATTGGAATTCGTTTGTGATGACTTATACGCGTGGTGGACAAGTTAAAACCAAGCTCAATGCTTGATTGATAAAAAGTCTTATATCAAAAAGTATCTGTGAAAGCGGACTAGAAAGGGCGAGGCTATCTGTTTGGCTTTGCTCGGTTATTCAGGCGGGGAAAAAGGGATAAATTCATTTGGTTTTTTGATTGTGTTCGGCCAAATAAATGTGTTCCCTTTCTGCTATGCATCTAAGTGGTGTTTATGGATATTTTGAGTAAAGAGAGCATTGCCAGCGTCACGCTGTTTGATGTGAGGGTGTCGGAGAGCGAACTGATGGTGTTTGCCGACTGCATGAGAATTGTGATGGAGCACTACACCGATTCTCAGATTGCCGAGATGACTGTGTGTGAATCTAAGCAAGAGCTGTCTTACTTTCTGTCCGGGGTGACGGATGTCGTGAGAGAGATGGAGAGGCAGGAATATTTGCCTGATCGGTTTAAAGCCTAGCGGCTGGGTGGGAGGGCTATTCGCTCCGGTGTTCAGGCACGAAATAGGGGGCAGACTACGGTTTTGTAAAGGTAATCAAAATTGCTCTTTGAAACATGTGAATGGTAGTCTGACTCCTATTTCCACTCTAACGGTATTCCTATTGAGGTTATGAATTTCCCCGGGGCCAAGTGATGAAAGAAAAAGATGTTGTTGCAATTTTGAAGGAGCAGGGCTGGACCTGTGGCAAGGATGAGGTTGGTGATTATTTTTGCGTCACCGATATCGGAGGGGTTCAACTTCAGATTATTCCATCGGTGGGTAAGCGCTCGGATCATTTTCGGGTTTTGCTTATGTCCTCCGTGTCGTCCACAGAATTTTCGGATGCTGTTTCCTTTATATCGGGTGATAGGGGCAGTCATGCGCCGATTATCGTTAGCAATGAAGCACCGGAGAAGTTGTCTGTTTTTTCTACTGATGATGTCGTTAGGCTTTCTGAAAAGGCTGCATCTTGGGCTCGCTCTCAGAATATTGACGAGGGGTTGAAGATTTATAGAGAGCTGCCAAGCGATGTTAAGGGTGCAATGCCCCTCCAGCATCTGGCAGCTCTGGCAATAGCCGGTGATAGTGGACGTTTGGACGAATACAAGAAGAGTTTTGAGAAGGGCGATAGGCTCGGGTTCGTGCCTTACATTACCTCCGATATGATTGGTAGAGCACTGATGATAGCGCAAGGAAGTAAGTAATCATTCTGTAAGAAACCCAGCCAGCAGCTGGGTTTCTTATAGTGGAAAAGTAGAAGAGAAAAGGAAAAGAAAAAGGGACGGATTTATTTGATTTTTTGATTATGTTCGACCCGATAAATTTGTTCCTTTTCTGCTATGAATCTAAGTGGTGTTTATGGATATTTTGAGTAAAGAGTGTATTGCCACTGTCACGCTGTTTGACTTGAAAGTGTCAGAAGGTGAACTGATGGTGTTTGCTGATTGCCTAAAAATTGTTATGGAGAACTATAGCGATTCTGAGATTGCCGATATGACAGTTTGCGAGTCGAAGGAGGAGCTTTCTTACTTTCTTGCAGGTGTCACTGAGGTATTGAAAGAGATGGTGAGGCAGGATTACTTACCTGATCGGTTCAAATCCTAGCCTGTGCGTGAGAGGGCAATACCCAAGTAAAGTTTAACGTGGACTCATGTGGGAGCAGGCAAGCCAGCCCCCACAGTTTTTGCCGTGTTCAGGCAGGCGTTTTTGCGGGGTTCAGGCACTCAATAGAGCGGTCCACGGTGGTCTTGGCCATTTCCAGCAAATGCCACACCGCCAGAATCTTCGCCCGCTCGGGGTTAGGCAGTTGCTCACTGCAGTTGAGTGTCGTGGCCGAAGCGCTGTCGAGCAAGCTGGAAGTGTAGAGCAGGGCGTCTTCGAAGCTCAGGTCTTCGATTTGAACACCTTGGGTCGGCAGGTAATGGTCGATGGCGCGGTTGAAGGCGGCGCGGTCTTTGGTGGCATTGCGGGGTGGATCGGGGACGATTTTTTTCATTGTTTAGTACCTGTCTGATCAAGGAGCCGAAACTCTTCGCGACTAAACGAGGGTGGCGGCTGTACGCAGGTTAGTCGACCGGTCAGAACAGGAACCCGGCGCGCCCGAAGACGCCCTGCGCACAGCCACCATAACTTCTGGGGGACCATGCGCCTGTTCTGAAACCGAGCGACTAAACCCGATCACTGATGAGCAGTGACGGATCGCAGACTAGCCATCGATTCCAACAGGCACAAGGCGGCAGAGATTGTCTAGGAAACGTCCTGCAATTTAAAGCGACACGCCCTGCTGGCCCTTTACAAACCATGACCCAATACCACTAATCAGATCGTTCCTACGCTCTGCGTGGGAATGCCTCCTGGGACGCTCCGCGTCCCGCCAGCCCACGCACGTTTTGAATTCGGCGTATGGGTGACGCAGAGCGTCACGGGCGCCATTCCCACGCGGAGCGTGGGAACGATCTGCGATCCAGGCCTTAACGCATATGCAGAATAATCGGGCTGCTGCTCGCCGGGTCGGTGTGCCCGCGCAGCGTGTTCACCGCCGCTGCATCGACCGCACCGCCGTTGTTGCCCCACGTACCACGCACGTAAGTCAGCACCTGCGCGATTTCCGCATCCGACAATTGCTCCCGAAACGCCGGCATACGGTAGGCGTCCGGCACACCGGCGGTCACGATACGTTGTGAACCATTAAGCGTGATGTTGATCGCCGAGGCGCTTTCCTTGGCCAGTGCTGAGGTGGCGCCCGCCAGCGGTGGCATCCACTCCGGCTGGCCCTTGCCGTCCAGGCCATGGCAGGACGCGCAGCGGGTTGCGTAGGTGTGGGCACCAGGGGCGTCCGCGCGCGCGGTGGCCGCCTGATACTGCCACGGCGAACCGTCGCGCTGCGGGTCGCCGGGCAGGGACTTGAGGTAGCGGGCGATGGCGTTCAAATCCTCATCGCTCATGAACTGCGTGGAGTTATTGAACGCCTCGGTCATCGAGCCATACACCACCGCATGCTGGTTGCGCCCGGTCTTGAGGAACCGCACGATCTCGTCCTCGCTCCGGCGCCCCAACCCGGTGTTGTGGTCCTGGCGCAAGCTCGGTGCATACCAGCCATCGAGCAGAGCGCCAGCCAGGTAGGGCGCGCCGGACTCGTCCAGTGCCTTCTCGTTGAAGGCCAGGCCGCGCGGCGTGTGGCAACTGCCGCAGTGGCCGGGGCCTTGGACGATATAGGCGCCACGGTTCCACAGCGCGTCCTGGGCGGGGTTGGCCGCGTAGGTGGCGTTGGGTGCGAACACGCCGTTCCACAGGGCGATGGGCCAGCGCATGTTCAGCGGCCAGGGAATGCTGCTTTCGATGTTGGGCTGATTGGCCGGCTCCACGCCCTGCATGAAAAACGCGTACAGCGCACGCATGTCGTCATCGCTGAGCTTGGCGTAAGACGGGTAGGGCATGGCCGGGTAAAGCCTGCGCCCGCCCGGCGCGACGCCGTGGCGCACCGCACGGTCGAAGTCGGCCGCGGTGTAGGCGCCGATGCCGGTGTTGCGGTCGGGCGTGATGTTGGTGGCGTGAATCGCGCCCAACGGCGTGGCCATTTCCAGGCCGCCAGCGAACGGCGTCTTGCCCGGCAAACTGTGGCAGGCCACGCAGTCGCTGACGCGGGCGACGTACTCGCCGCGGCTGACCAGTGCCGGGTCCGCTTTGGCGGCGGGTTGTTGCTCAAAAGGCGAGGCGGGCTGGCGGGTCACGTACCAGGCCAGTACGCCTGCTGCGACCGCGCCGGCCAGCACCAGCCAGCCTGCGGTTCTTGCGAATCGGCGGTTGTTCATGCGCGTTCCTTGTCGGTCAGGCGAAAGTGTATCGGCTCAAAGGCAGGCTGCGGATGCGCTGGCCCGTCAGGTGCGCCACCGCATTGGCCACGGCCGGCGCCACGGCAGGCAGTGGTGGTTCACCGATACCGCCCATTTTTTCGCCACTCTCGACGATCTTCACGTGCACCTGCGCCATTCGCGACATAGGCAGGATCGGGTACAGGTCGTAGTTGCGCGCCCGTGGTTTGCCGTCGACGTACACCGCTTCCTCCAGCAAGGTTTGCGACAGGCCCAGGGCCACCGCGCCATTAACCTGCGCTTCGATGATCGCCGGGTTGACGATGCTGCCCGGGTCGATGGCTTCCCAGATGTGGTGCACCTTGACCTGGCCGTTTTCGATCGACACTTCGGCAACCACGGCAGCGTGGGAGCCGAACGGTGACGCCATGGCCACGCCACGCGCGCGGCGGCTGCCGTCTTCTGCGGTGTAGGGGCCACGCTTCCAGCCGCCGGACAACTCGCCCACCGCTTGCAGCAGGGTGGTCAGCCGCTTGTTGTCGCGTAGCAAGTGCAGGCGTAGCTCGTACGGGTCGTGCCCACCTTTGTCGGCCAGTTCATCGAGGAACGCTTCGTAGAAGAAGTCATTCAGCGAATTGCCCACCGAACGCCAGTAGCCGAGCATGGTCGGGCCTTTGACGTAGATCTGCGCGATACGCTTGTTGGGGATCGCGTAGCTTTTGCCCGACAGCCCTTCGAGGGCCGTGGGGTCGATTTTGTCGCCCTGTTTGCCGGCAATGGCTTCGCTGGGGCCTTCGGTGGCGCTCACGGCTTCAATCGCCAGCGGGAACCCTTGGGCGTCCAGCGCCGCGCGGAACTTGACCACGGCGACCGGGCGGAGCACGTCGCGCAGGAACTCTTCCTCACGGCTCCAGATCAGCTTGACCGGGCGGCCGACGGCCTTGGCCAGCGCGATGGCCTGCGGGTAAGGGTTGGCCGAGTCATACAAAAAGTGTCGGCCGAAAAAGCCGCCCAGCAGAGGTGAATGCAGGGTGATCTTCGCCGGGTCGAGGCCGGTGCGCTTGGCCATGTCGGCGCGGAACATATCCGGCGCTTGGTTGGGCAGCCAGACCTCCAGCGTGCCGTCGGGGTTGAAGCGTGCCAATGCCGACGGCGGCTCCAACTGGGCGTGGTTGACGTACTGGTTATGGTAGGTGGCTTCGACCTTGGTTTTGGCGTTTGCCAGCGCACCGGCTACATCGCCTTCGTTTTCATCGTCGCGGGCCGGGCCTTGCTGGGCGGCGAGGAAGTCGCGGTATTTGTCGCTGGAAAAATCCGCCGGCATCGCGCGTAGGGTCGAGTCCGCAGCGGCTTCCAGCCATTCCACTTGTAGGGCTTCTACCGCGCGCTTGGCGTGCCACCAGCGTTCGGCAACCACGGCCACGGCGCCGGGCAGTTGATGCACCGAGTGCACGCCTTTCATGGCTTCGACCTGCGCCTGGTTACGCAGGCTGCCCACGGTCATGCCCAGGCGTGGCGCATGCTGGACGGCGGCGTGGAGCATGCCGTCGACTTTGATGTCGATGCTGTATTGCGCCTTGCCGGTGGATTTGTCGTAGGCATCCAGGCGTTTCACCGGCTTGCCGATCCAGCGGAACTGGCTCGGGTCGCGCAAGGTGATGGTGGCCGGATCGGGCACCGGCATGTCCAAGGCGCGCCCGGCCAGTTCACCGTAGCCCAGCGAGCGACCGGACGCGGCATGCACCACGCGGCCGGGTTGGGTGGTCAACTGCGCCACCGGTACACCGAGCTGCTCGGCGCCGGCTTGCAGCAGCATCGCGCGGGCCAGGGCGCCGAGGCGGCGCATGGTCGGGTAGCTCATGCGCACCGACATGCTGCCGCCGGTGATGCGCATACCGTTTTCCATCACCACATACGCCTCGCCGGGCGGCGCGGCCTCGACGATGAAGGTGGCGGGGTCGGCGTCCAGTTCTTCACCGACAATCTGCGCCATCGCGGTGTGGGTGCCTTGCCCGCCTTCCATGAAGGGGCTGAGCAGGCGCACGCTGCCGTCGGGGCGGATCTCCAGAAATGCCGGCACCTGGGTGCCGCGTTCTGCCGGGTTGGCCGTGGCGGCGTAAACCCTGGCCGAGCCCAGTGGCAGGCCAAAGCCGATCACCAGCGCGCCCACGGCGGTACTGGCCAGGAAGTGTCGGCGCGACAGGTTGACCGGTTCGCTCAGGGGCGCGTCGAAGAATGCCTTGGGCGTGCTCATCAGACGCGCTCCTTGGCCAAATCATGCACGGCGGTGCGGATCGCGTTGTAGGTGCCGCAGCGGCACAGGTTGATCATCGCCGCTTCAATCTGCGCATCGCTGGGCGCCGGGGTGTGCTTGAGCAGCGCGGTGGCGGCCATCACCTGGCCGGACTGGCAGTAACCGCACTGCGCCACTTGATGCTCGACCCAGGCCGCGACCACGCGCTTGCCCACGTCATCGGCTTCAATCGCCTCGATGGTAGTGATCTCGCGGCCGACCACGCCTGCCACCGGCGTCACGCAGGAGCGCACCACGTTGCCGTCCACCAGCACCGAGCAGGCGCCGCATTGGGCCAGGCCGCAGCCGTATTTGGTGCCGGTCAGCCCCAGGTCATCGCGGATTACCCAGAGTAACGGTGTGTCCGCGTCGGCATCGACCTCGTAGGCCTTTTGGTTGATACGTAATTGCATGGTTCACCTGCTGATCAACGGTTGGTGTGGCTTTTCTTATAAGTGCCAGGCGATTGGTCGCCCATCGTTGAACTCTAGACCACGCGGCAAGGCCTATCTATCCAATCGCCGGAAAGTCCGGAGGATTAGGCAAGTATTCAACAGGATTGCACCACAGCTTCTGGCCTACGGACTTGTAGTCCTTTACTGATCTACGCCCGCGCGCTGCACTTTTTTTCATTCTTCTGATCTATCCCTGTCACGACCACGCCCATTCTGCGCGTGGACAGCAGCCAGACCCGGTGCCGATGGATCGAACGTTAATTGCTTTTATCACCCGATGGCCGCTGCTGATGGCGGCGGTGTTTGTGCTCTGTGCGAGCGGCTGCAGCCAGCAGGCAGGCCGCGATATCGCCAAGCAGTTCAGCGAGGGCAAACCCGACGAATTTTTTCAAACCAGCGTCGATCGCATGGCGACCTTAAGCATGCGCGCCAACCTGCAAAGCCTGTACCTGCTGATGAACAAGCTCTACTTGCGCAACCCCAGCCAGTGGCGGCAATCGGGTTACACGGATGCGGTGAGTGCTGCGCGGGAGATTCGCCAGGCCATCGAAAACCGTCAACCCTTGCCTGCGCTGGGGGACCGGCGTGACTTGGCGGCATTGAGCTATTCGTTGAGCCCGGAGTTTCGCGGCGACCGGGTCGGCGCGTTTATCTATGCCATCGGCAGCATGCTCGTGACGGCCCATGGTGGCCGCACCCAGTTTTATATCACCGACTCGATCAACCCGCAGTTTGTCAGCAACGCCGCGCGCAATATCGAGAAAGCCACCTGGCTGCTCAGCCAACGCCAGGACGCTAATGGCGTATTGCTGCTGTTTTCCAATGAGATCTCGGAGGAGGGCAGCAACTTAAGTTTTGCCGTTGAGTTCGGCAAAGTGGTCGCGCGCCTGGACCTGCTCGCGCAGATGCTTGATGAGCGTTACCGGCGTGTCGCACTGAATTACGCGCAGAGCTTGCTGCTGATGAATTTCCTGCCGGTGCAGTAAGCGTTTATGCCGGTTGGCGCCAGCCGACAGCCAGCACGCCGCCGATAAACAGCGGCGAGGCACCGTAGGCTTTGTAGTACAGCTGCACATCAAATGGCGCAAAAAAGGCAATCAGCGCGTTGACGATGGCCAGGCCGATAAACAGCAGTGAAAGGTGCAGGGTGAAGGTTCGCCATTGCGCCGGTGAGCGTTGCAACTGCCCGCCGAACACGCCGCGCAGCAGATTGACGCGGCATCCCACTTCCAGGGCCACGAGCAGCAGCGCGAATAAGCCGTACACGACTGTCGGTTGGACCCGCAGGAAACCTTCGCTGGGAAACACGAATAGACGCAGCGCCAGGCCGAGCAGCACGGCAAACAGCGAATACACAACAAGCGTGCGCCATAGAAGGCTGAAGGCCAGGGAAATTCGCTGCTTTGTCGTCGTCATGCGGTACATCCTGGTGGTCAAAAAGCCGCAAGTGTAACCCTTCGAGCGCGCGCCATGCCCCGACTGATCTGAATGGGCAAAACACATTGTGTTTAAGCCAGTACGGCGTTTCTCTCTCTTATGTAGGAAGTGGCCTATCTTGCCTTCCTCTGCTTGAAACACCTCCCGGTCGGCCATAGCCTCGGACTTTTCCTAATGATGAGTGCCTGACTTGGGTAAGCAAAAAACGGTTTGGCCTACTGAACGCGAAATTCGCCTGCGATTTATCCTGTTTGCCGTGATCGACGTGGCGAGTGCTCAAGGCGTCCCCGCCGAGGTGCTATTGCCCGCACACAAACTGCTACGCGACGCGCCCACCGAGGCGCAGCTGCTTGAAACGCTCGCCGATATTCTGGCGTGCGATGAGATGCTTGGGTTCAGGTTCCCAGCGGGAACGGAGGCGGATGATTTAATGTGCGCGTTGGAACGTGGGGCCGATACGACGAAGGGCGTGGTTTTTTAAACACTGTTTAGATCGTTTATTTCCTTACGGTTGGTCTCAAGACCTGAATCGCATATCCACAGCGACGTTTATCGGCATAAACAAGAGTGTTTAGACGTCGTAGCAACGCTCCGTCCGTCATCACAGCCTGCGCAGCTGTTCTGATTAACTAAGCTTGCCCCCGAACAGCCATTTTTGCTGCTCTGCCGCCGTCTTGCGCCGCTGCCCGGCGTCTCTAGAATCGGCGCCAGACCTTAGCCATTTGCTGTCGATTACGGAGTTTCGAACATGATGAATGCAATGCAGATGCCGATGAACACCTCCATGCCAATGATGCCGATGATGGGCATGCCGATGATGATGGCCACCCTGCAATGTGAAATGGCCGGCGGCGCCATGATGTGCACCATGAAGCCTGCGGCCGGGATGGACATGGCTCAGTTCAAGACCAACGCCGAAATGATGGCGATGATGATGAACTGCGGTATGCCGATGATGATGCAGTGCGCCAACATGACCATGATGTGCATGTCGGCCGACGCCATGAAAATGATGACTGACATGAACATGCCGATGATGGCCATGGGCATGTCGATGCCGATGATGAAGTGCATGATGGAATGCACCCTGATGGGCGACAGCCTGCAGTGCAAAATGATGCCGATGCCTGGCATGAGCATGGCCATGATGGAAAACTGCTGCATGCTGATGAACAAGCTGATGAACGACTGCGCGATGCCGATGATGATGAGCTGCAACGGCATGCCGATGATGTGCTGCACTTGCTGATAGATCCCGCAGCATAAAAAACGCCCCGATGATTCGGGGCGTTTTGCATTCAGTCCAGACGTTCCGGGTAGGTGATCACCAGGAACGCCACCGCCTCACTGTCTGCCGGGTTGCGGTAGCGGTGGGGCTGGTCGGCGTAGAACAGAATCGAGTCGCCGGTGGACAGCAGGTAGCGCTCATCGTTGACGCTGACTTCCAGCACACCTTGGGCCACCACCAGGTTTTCCTGGATGCCGGGGCCATGGCCTTCGGACACTTCTTCGCCGAGGGCCCGCAGGCGTATTTCATAGAATTCAGATTGGCGTGCCGTGTCGTAGGGGAACAACGCACGGCTGACGAACGCGCCGTTGGCACTCACCAGGCGTTTGCTCTGTTGCGCCGGCAACACCTCGACACCTTCAAAGGCACGGTCTTCCAGAAAGGCCGCCACCGACACCTTCAAACCCTTGGCGATTTTGCACAGCACCTTGATCGACGGCACGCTGCGGCCGGATTCGATCTGCGCCAGCATCGCCCGGCTGACGCCGCAGGCACGCGCCAGGCCGTCCAAGGAGAGGTGGCGTTTGCTGCGTAGGCGTTGCAGGTTCTGCGCGACACACAGGCTGGTGTCGTCATCATCAAGGCCGGGCTTTGGAAGGGGTTCGGGCGGTTCGGCAAGCACGTGTAGGAAATTTATCGGCGTTACGCCCGGCGCGTATCACTGGACGGCGCCGCCTGTACGGTAAACACCGCAAGCCCGGCACGCGCCGCGTACATCGCCCACATCAACTCGGCCGCTGCACGTGCCTGGCGGCGTTTACGGTGGAGGGTGAAGTCGATGACGGTGGCGGATGTTTGCATGGGGGCGATCTCTTGGGGCCTGGTTGGCCCACGTAAATGACTCAATGGCTCCACAGTAATGTGTAGCGGTTATTTCTTTAAATACTGAGTTTGCATGTGTTAATTCGTTTTTGGACTTAAAAAAACGCGTCGGACGCTGTTGTGGGAAGGGGCTGGTCCGTTAATCAGGCGTGACCTGGCAGGCCTGCCTGGCTTCCCATCACTGTTCGTGTGATGGCCGCCCACTTGGTCTGTGCCTGTCACGCCCCCGAATTCGAAGGACTTGCCCATGCTGTTGCGTCAACCTCCGCTGCTTTTTGCCACCCTGACCTTGAGTTCGCTGGTGCACGCCGACGCACTGCAACTGGCGCCGGTCGAGGTCACCGGCAGCGAAGCCAGCGCAGGTGAAGTGGCCCAGGCGCAACTCAAGAGCGTGCCCGGCGGCACTCACTACATCGACATGAACAGCGTGCAGCAGGGCCGGGTCAGCACCAACGAGGATGTGTTCAAGTACCAGGCCGGGGTGTACGCCAAGGCGGCCAACAATGAAGGCGTGAAACTCTCGATCCGCGGTTCGGGCTTGAACCGCAGCCCGGGTTCCCACGCCTCTGGCTTGTATGAAATGTTCGACGGTTTGCCGCTCACCGGCCCCGGCGGTACGCCGTATGAACTCAAAGACCCGCTGTGGCAAAGCCGCGTCGAGGTGCTGCGCGGCGCCAACGGCTTTGATCAGGGCGCGCTGGCCTTGGGTGGCGCGGTCAACTACGTGACGCGCACCGGCTACGACGCGCCCACGCTGCAAGTACGTTACGACGTGGGCAGTCGCGGTTATGCCCAGCGCGAGATCAGCTCCGGGCAGGTGCTGGGCGATGCCGACTACTACATCAGCCTCACCGACTCGGAGTCCGACGGCTACCAGCACCAGAGCGCCGGCACGGGCAAGGGCGTGGCGGCCAACTTCGGCTACCGTTTCAACCCGGACCTGGAGACGCGGTTCTATTTGCGTTACCGCGAAACCACCAACGACACGCCCGGCAAGCTGACGCGTTACCAGATCAGCCACACGCCAACGGCCGCCAACAGCCTTAACGCCGCCCGTGATTCCAAACGCCTGCAGCCAGGCTCCACGTGGATCGCCAACAAGACCACCTTGCAGTTGGATGACAATGCCCGCGTCGAGGTCGGGCTGGCCTATCACGACTACCCGATGGACCTGCGCGAGGGCACCAACCGCCTGAAAGTCGCCTACACCGATATCAGCGGCACCCTGAATTACATCCGCCAGGACACCGTGTTCGGCCACGACAGTAAAACCACGGTTGGCCTGCGCACCACCCAGGCGATGCCGAATAACGGTGCCTCGGAATATGTGCGCGTGCCTTCCACTGATCCCACAAAGTATTACGCGCCCGGCACCAAGACCCGCGATTACAGCTATCTCGGCTCGGACACCGTGCTGCATATCGGCAACGATCTGGAGTTGGTACCGGACCTATGGCTGACCACCGGCCTGGCCGCGATCTACACCCGCCGCGAAACCCAGGTCACTTACCCCGAAGGGCAGGCGCCGCTCAGCCAACATGATTGGGACTACGCCCCGCGTATCGGCCTGCGCTATGACTTCACCCCGCAATTGCAGGTGTACGGCAACCTCAGCCGCTCGGTCGAGCCGCCGCATGCGTGGTCGATGATTTGGGGTTCCAACAAGTACTTTTCGAGTGGTCCGGCTAACGGCTTAGCGCGTGAAGGCGTCAGCCTGCGCAACCAAACCGCTACCACCCTGGAGTTCGGCGGGCGAGGCGAGCAGTGGTTCGGCCAGTGGGACCTGGCGCTGTACCGCTCCGAAGTGCGCCACGAATTGCTCACGGTGGAAACCCAGGCTGCAACGATCAATAGCAGCGCGATCATCGCCGAAGCCAACGCCAGCCCCACGGTGCACCAAGGCGTAGAATTGAGCGTGCTCAGCCCACTCTGGGACGGCGGTCGCAACGGTCAGTTGGCCCTGCGCCAGGCCTACACCTACAGCGACTTCCACTATCGCGACGACGAGCGTTTCGGCGACAACACCTTACCGGGCATCCCCAAGCACTACTACCAGGCGCAACTGCGCTACAGCCACCCGACGGGTTTCTACACCAGCCTCAACACCGAGCATTCATCCCGCGTGGCGGTGGACTACGCCAACACCTACTACGCGGCGGCCTACACCACCCTCGGCGCCACCTTTGGCTACGACGCGCCCAAGCAGGACTGGCAAGCCTGGGTCGACGTGCGCAACCTCACCAACCGTCGCTACGCCAACACCGTCACACCGGGTTACGACGACAAGGGCCTGGATATGGCGCGGTCCACACCGGCAGACGGGCGGGGCATCTACACCGGCGTGTCGTGGCGCTGGCGTTAAGCAACACCTGTATGACCCTCTCGCCACAGGAAGCCCGCTCGGAACAGGAGGCCCACTTGCCACAACAGCTCCCACTCGCCACAACCACTGGCGTGTAACGCCCAAAAAAACACCACGGGTGCAGACCTGCCGCGCTAAGTCAGCTTTCGTGCTGCCGCAGGCGCTTGTACAGCGTATTGCGGCTGACGCCCAGTTCCCGCGCCAAGTGGGAAATGTTCCCGCCCGCCGCCTTCAGGCGTTGCGTCAGGTCGATGCCATCCTCGAGAAACTCGCTGGCAGGTAATGGCGCCGTCACCTTCAAGTCCACGAAAAAATCATCCGGCAAATGCTCCGGGCGCACCGGCTGCTCCTCGGCCATCGCCAGCGCCACCTGCAACACGCTGCTTACCTGGCGCAAATTCCCCGGCCACGGGTGCTGCTCGAACAACGCCAGCACCTCGCTGCTCAGCCCGGCCCATTGGGTCGGTTCGCGGTGCTGCTGCCACAACTGCTGGAACAGCGCCTGTTTGTCGGTACGTTCACGCAGCGGCGGCAGCTCCAGGGTCAGGCCGCCGATGCGGTAATACAAATCCTCGCGAAAGCGCCCGGCCTGTACCCATTCGCGTAGCGCGCGGTTGGTGGCGGAGATGATCCGCAAGTCCACCGGGAACAGCTCGCTGCTGCCCACCGGTTGCACGCAGCGTTCCTGCAGCACGCGCAGCAGGCGGGCCTGGGTCGGCAGCGGCATATCGCCGATCTCATCCAGGAACAGCGTGCCTTTGTCTGCCTTGCGGATCAGGCCGATGCTGCCTTTCTGATTGGCGCCGGTGAAGGCGCCTTTTTCATAGCCGAACAGTTCCGATTCGACCAATTCCGCCGGAATCGCCGCACAGTTCACCGCGATAAACGCCTGCGCGCTGCGCGAGCTGGCCTGGTGCAGGGCTTTGACAAACACCTCTTTGCCGACGCCGGTCTCCCCGTGAATCAGCAGCGGAATGTCCTTTTCCAGCAGGCGCACGGCCTGACGCACGGCTTTTTCCACGCGCACATCGCCAAAATGCAGGGTGTTGAGGCCGATCGACGTCGGTTTTGCGGGGGCCGTTTTGCTGAGCTTGGGCTCACTGAACACGCGCGCCTGCACCGGCATTTTCTTCGGCCGCTTCAATAAACACTGAAACCGATTGCGTCCCGCCGCTTGCAGCGAGAACGGCATGCCTTCCGGCTGATTCAACAGCTCCAGCAGCGACACCTTGAACAAACTGTCGATCAGCACCCGCGACAGGCTAATGCCCAGCAAATTATCCGCGCGACGGTTGGCCGACAGCACTTGGCCGCTCTCGTCAAAAATCAGCAAACCCGCCCATTGGCTGTCGAGGTTGTTCAGGCCGGTGTTGAAGGTCAGTTGGAAGTGCTCGCCGCGAAACAGGTTGAGGATCAGCCGGTTTTCCACGGTCTGGCTCATCATCTTGACCATGCCCAAGGTGTGGGAGGGCGGCAGGTAGCTGTCGCTGGACACGTCCAGCACCGCGATGATTTCGCGCTGGGCATCGAAGATCGGCGCCGCCGAGCCGGTCATGAAGCGGTTGGCCTTGAGGAAGTGTTCGTCATGCTCGATATGCACCGCCTGCGCGCAGGCGAGCGCGGTGCCGATCGCGTTGGTGCCGCTGCTGCGCTCCTGCCAACTGGCGCCGGCACTGAAACCGCGCGCCAGTTTCGGCTCGATAAACCGCTGGGTGCCCCACGAAGTCAGGACCTGGCCCTGGTTGTCGGCCAGCATGATCAGGCAGTTGGAATTGCTCAGGATGTTTTCGTAGTAGGGCAGCACTTCCTGATGGGTGGTCTGCACCAGCGAATGCTGGCTTTCCAATAACTGGCTGATGCCCTCGGCGGGCAGTTGGTCGAAGCTGGGCGTGCTCTGGTGGTCCAGGCCAAATGCGCGGCAACGCCGCCAGGACTCCTGGATAAGGGTGTCGTGAGCCAAGGGTTCGGCCATGGGGCGACCTTCATTTTTATTGTTGTGGGGTCAATCTGCTGGAGGAGCAGTTTTAAACAGGTGGGAGCGGGCAAGCCCGCTCCCACCTTTAGATCTGTGTCGCCCATCAATTGTTGTTCACAACTGTTCATTGCCAACCCCGCGCCTGTTCAGTTGTTCAGCCAGGGGTGTTCACTCGTGTTCATGCCTGAACAGCGTATTTGACCCATCTCCTTACAGATCAACCACCTGCCAGTTCTGGCACGAAACTCGCTCTGCAGGGTTGCCAGATTCATTCCAATAATAAAAAGGGCGTGTCATGTCATTGACCCTGGAACATGTCTCCCGCGTCGTCGAAGGCCAAACCTGGATCGACGACGCCAACCTGCGTTTCGAAGCCGGTTCCTTCAACGTGTTGCTCGGCCGCACCCTGTCCGGCAAGACCAGCCTGATGCGCCTGATGGCCGGCCTGGACAAGCCCGACAGCGGCCGCATCCTGATGAATGGCGTGGACGTCACGCAAAAGCCGGTACGCCTGCGCAATGTGTCGATGGTCTACCAGCAGTTCATCAACTACCCGACCATGACCGTGTTCGAGAACATCGCCTCGCCGTTGCGCCAGGCCGGTGTGTCCAACGAGCTGATCCAGAGCAAAGTGCTGGAAACCGCGAAGATGCTGCGCATCGAGAAGTTCCTGCAGCGCCACCCGCTGGAGCTGTCGGGCGGCCAGCAGCAACGCACGGCCATGGCTCGTGCGCTGGTCAAAGACGCCGAACTGATCCTGTTTGACGAGCCGCTGGTGAACCTGGACTACAAACTGCGCGAAGAACTGCGTCAGGAAATGCGCGAACTGTTTAAGGCGCGCCATACCATCGCCATCTACGCCACCACCGAACCCAACGAAGCCCTGGCCCTGGGCGGCACCACCACCATCCTGCATGAAGGCCGTGTCATCCAGAGCGGCAAGGCTGCCGAGGTGTACCACCAGCCACAGACGGTGCTGGCGGCCGAGCTGTTTTCCGAGCCGCCGATTAACCTGATGCCCGGACGTATCAGCGGCAATGAAGTGAGTTTCGCCAACTTTGTGCACTTCCCGCTCAACGTCGACCTGCGACCCATCGGCGAGGGCGAGTTCCGCTTTGGCGTGCGCCCCAGCCATATCAGCCTGGTGCCGAGCAACGACGATGACCTGGAGCTGGCCGTCACCGTGGAGGTGGCTGAGATCAGCGGCTCGGAAACTTTCCTGCACGTGCGCAGCGAGCATTTCCTGCTGGTGCTGCACCTGCCGGGCGTACACGAGTACGACGTCGACGCGCCGATCCGCGTGTATATCCCCACCCATAAACTCTTTGTGTTCGATGGCCAGGGCCGCTTGGTCCAGGCCCCTGGGCGCCGTGTTGCGAGGGTTGCCTGATGGCCGAGATCCATTTGCAGAACCTTGCCCACAGCTACAGCCCTACGCCGGCTGGCCCTGAGGACTACGCGATTCGGGAAATGAACCATGTGTGGGAGCAGGGCGGCGCCTACGCCTTGCTCGGGCCGTCGGGGTGCGGCAAGTCGACCTTGCTGAACATCATCTCCGGCCTGCTCAGCCCGTCGGAAGGCCAGGTGCTGTTCGACCATAAAGTGGTCAACGACCTGACTCCGGAAAAACGCAACATCGCCCAGGTGTTCCAGTTCCCGGTGGTGTACGACACCATGACCGTGTTCGATAACCTGGCCTTTCCGCTGCGCAACCAAGGCATGCCCGAGGCGAAAATTCACAGCAAGGTGCAGGAAATTGCCGAGGTCCTCGACCTGCAAAACCTGCTGAGCAAAAAGGCGCGCAACCTCACGGCCGATGAAAAACAGAAAGTCTCCATGGGCCGTGGCCTGGTGCGCGATGACGTGTCGGCGATCCTGTTCGATGAACCGCTGACGGTGATCGATCCGCACCTGAAGTGGAAGCTGCGGCGCAAGCTCAAGCAGATCCACGAGCAGTTCAATATCACCATGGTCTACGTGACCCACGACCAGCTCGAAGCCTCGACCTTTGCCGACAAAATCGCGGTGATGTACGGCGGGCAGATCGTGCAGTTCGGTACGCCGCGCGAGTTGTTCGAGCGGCCCAGCCACACGTTTGTCGGCTATTTCATCGGCAGCCCGGGGATGAACCTGATCCAGGTGCAGGCCGAGGCGGGCGGGGTGCGTTTTGCCGGGACGCTGTTGCCCTTGTCCGAGGCGTTGCAGCAGCGCATCCGCGACACCGGCTACAAGAAACTGCAGGTGGGCATCCGCCCGGAATTTATCCACGTGTGGGACGAGTACAACCCTGACGCGCTGCAGGCCAACGTCACTCACGTCGAAGACCTTGGCACCTACAAGATCATGACCCTCAACCTCGACGGCGCGCCGTTGAAAGTGCGCCTGGCCGAAGACAAGCCGGTGCCCGAAGGCAAAGCCTCGATCAGCTTCCCCGCGCAATGGCTGATGGTCTACGCCGATGACTATCTGCTGCAGGTGCAGCCATGAACAAGGTGCAGAACAACAAGGCCTGGTGGCTGGTGTTGCCGGTGTTCCTGCTGGTGGCGTTCAGTGCGGTGATCCCGATGATGACCGTGGTCAACTACTCGGTGCAGGACATCTTCGACCAGTCCAGCCGCTACTTTGTCGGCGCCGACTGGTACAAGCAGGTCTTGCTCGACCCGCGTTTGCACGACTCCTTGCTGCGCCAGTTCATCTACTCGGCCTGCGTGCTGTTGATCGAAATCCCGCTGGGTATCGCCATCGCCCTGACCATGCCGACCAAGGGCCGCTGGTCGTCGCTGGTGCTGATTATTTTGGCGATTCCGCTGCTGATTCCGTGGAACGTGGTGGGCACCATCTGGCAGATCTTCGGTCGCGCCGACATTGGCTTGCTGGGTTACAGCCTCAACGCTTTGGGCATCAGCTACAACTACGCGGCCAACACCATGGACGCGTGGGTCACGGTGCTGGTGATGGACGTGTGGCACTGGACCTCGCTGGTGGCGCTGCTGTGCTACTCGGGGCTGCGGGCGATTCCGGATGTGTACTACCAGGCCGCGCGGATTGATCGTGCGTCCGCCTGGGCGGTGTTCCGACATATCCAGTTGCCGAAGATGAAAAGCGTGCTGCTGATCGCGGTGATGCTGCGCTTCATGGACAGTTTCATGATCTACACCGAGCCCTTCGTGCTCACCGGTGGCGGGCCGGGTAACGCCACTACCTTTCTGAGTCAGACGCTGACCCAGATGGCTGTCGGCCAATTCGACCTGGGCCCAGCGGCGGCGTTTTCCCTGGTGTACTTCCTGATCATCCTGTTGGTGTCCTGGCTGTTCTACACCGCCATGACCCATTCCGACGCCAACCGCTGAGGCCGCCAACATGAGCAAACGCAAGCTAATACCCTTACTCATCTACATCCTGTTCCTGCTGGTGCCTATCTACTGGCTGTTGAACATGTCCTTCAAGAGCAACACCGAAATCCTCGGCGGGCTGACGCTGTTTCCGCAGGATTTCACCTTGGCCAACTACAAGGTGATCTTTACCGACCCGAGCTGGTACACCGGCTACCTCAACTCGCTGTACTACGTCAGCCTGAACACCGTGATTTCCCTGAGCGTGGCGCTGCCGGCGGCGTATGCCTTCTCGCGCTACCGTTTCCTGGGTGACAAGCACTTGTTCTTCTGGCTGCTGACCAACCGCATGGCGCCGCCGGCGGTATTCCTGCTGCCGTTTTTCCAGCTGTATTCGTCCATCGGGTTGTTTGATACCCACATCGCTGTGGCCCTGGCCCATTGCCTGTTCAACGTGCCGTTGGCGGTGTGGATCCTTGAGGGCTTCATGTCCGGGGTGCCCAAGGAAATCGACGAAACCGCCTACATCGACGGCTACTCGTTTCCCAAGTTTTTCGTGAAGATTTTTATTCCGCTGATCGGCTCCGGCATCGGTGTGACGGCGTTTTTCTGCTTCATGTTTTCCTGGGTCGAGCTGCTGCTGGCGCGCACCCTGACCTCGGTCAACGCCAAGCCCATCGCGGCGGTGATGACCCGCACGGTGTCAGCCTCAGGGATTGATTGGGGCGTGCTGGCGGCGGCGGGGGTGTTGACCATCCTGCCGGGCATGCTGGTGATCTGGTTTGTTCGCAACCACGTGGCCAAGGGCTTTGCCCTCGGCCGGGTCTGAGGAGTCGATGATGGAATGGATGGCCTGGACCACCCCCACTGCGTTGTTCTTTGGCGGTATTGCCCTGTTGCTGGTGGGCATGACCACGTGGGAATTGCGCTCGCCGAGCATCCCGCGGCGCGGCGTGTTGCCGATCAGCACCACCCGTGGTGATCGTTTGTTTATCGGTCTTCTCGGCAGCGCTTACCTGCATTTATTGGTGATCGGCGTTACCGACTGGAGCATCTGGGCGGCGTCCGCGCTGTCTGTGGTGTGGCTGTTGAGTGTGATGCGTTGGGGCTAGACATGTTCTGTGCAGGCCCGAGCGTGTTGTGGCGAGGGAGCAAGCTGCCTCGCCACAACACGCTCGGGCCTGCACAGACTCAGGGGCGCGTCGCGTCTGTAGTCCCGTTTGAAATTAACCAGGAGGTCTCTATGTTGAATAAAAACAATAAGCTGCGACATAGCATTTCATTGGCCGCCGTACTGGCCCTCAGCGGTTTGAGCGCCACGGCCTGGGCCGATGCGTATGAAGATGCGGCGAAAAAATGGATCGGCAGCGAGTTCAAACCGTCCACCCTCACCGAAGCCCAACAGCTCGAAGAGTTGAAGTGGTTTATCAAGGCGGCCGAGCCGTTCCGTGGGATGAAGATCAACGTGGTGTCGGAAACCCTCACCACCCACGAGTACGAGTCCAAGGTGCTGGCCAAGGCCTTCAGCGAAATCACCGGGATCAAGCTGACCCACGACCTGCTGCAGGAAGGCGACGTGGTGGAAAAGCTGCAAACCCAGATGCAGTCCGACAAGAACATTTATGACGGCTGGGTCAACGATTCCGACTTGATCGGTACGCACTTTCGCTATGGCAAGACCGAGTCGATTACCGACCTGATGGCCAACGAAGGCAAAGACTTCACCTCGCCGACCCTGGATATCAAAGACTTTATCGGCATCTCCTTCACCACCGCGCCGGACGGCAAGATCTACCAGCTGCCCGACCAGCAATTTGCCAACCTCTATTGGTTCCGCGCCGATTGGTTTGAGCGCCCGGAGCTGAAAGCCAAGTTCAAGGAAAAATACGGTTACGAACTCGGCGTCCCGGTGAACTGGTCGGCCTATGAAGACATTGCCAAATTCTTCAGCGAAGACGTCAAGGAAATCGACGGCAAACGCATCTACGGGCACATGGACTACGGCAAAAAAGACCCGTCCCTGGGCTGGCGCTTCACCGATGCCTGGTTCTCCATGGCCGGTGGCGGCGACAAAGGCCTGCCCAACGGCTTGCCGGTCGACGAGTGGGGCATTCGTGTGGAGGACTGCCACCCGGTGGGCTCCAGCGTGACCCGTGGCGGCGACACCAACGGCCCGGCCGCCGTATTCGCTACGCAGAAATACGTGGACTGGATGAAAGCCTACGCACCACCGGAGGCGGCGGGCATGACCTTCTCCGAATCCGGCCCGGTGCCGTCCCAGGGCAACATCGCCCAGCAGATCTTCTGGTACACCGCGTTTACCGCCGACATGACCAAGCCGGGCCTGCCGGTGGTGAACGCCGACGGCACGCCGAAATGGCGCATGGCCCCCTCGCCGGTCGGGCCTTATTGGGAAAAGGGCATGAAGAAGGGCTATCAGGACGTGGGTTCCTGGACTTTCCTCAAATCCACCCCCGAGAAGCAGAAACTCGCGGCCTGGCTTTACGCGCAGTTCGTGACCTCGAAAACCGTGTCGCTGAAGAAAACCATCGTTGGCCTCACGCCGATTCGTGAGTCCGATATCAACTCCCAGGCCATGACCGACCTGGCGCCCAAACTTGGTGGCCTGGTGGAGTTCTACCGCAGCCCGGCGCGGGTCGAGTGGACGCCGACCGGCACCAACGTGCCGGACTATCCACGCCTGGCGCAGCTGTGGTGGAGCAACATCGCGGCGGCTGCCAGCGGTGAGAAAACCCCGCAGCAGGCGTTGGATAACCTGGCCAAGGAACAGGACGCGATCATGACGCGCCTGGAGCGCTCTAAAGTGCAGCCGGTGTGTGGCCCGAAAATGAACCCCGAGCGTGATGCTCAGTACTGGTTCGACCAGCCGGGCGCGCCGAAGCCGAAACTGGCCAATGAGAAGCCTAAAGGCGAGACCGTGGCTTACAGCGATTTGCTCAAGTCGTGGGAGGCGGCGCGTAAGTAAACGCGTTGGGCGGTAGTACAAAGCGGCACTTAGGTGCCGCTTCGAATGTGGGGAGCTGGCTTGCCTGAGATGGCGGTCTGCCAGCCAACACATCAGTGGCTGATGCACCGCCATTGCAGCATAGGTATCTACACATCTTTTTATGGGTTGAATTCTTTGGTTGTCGCGGGGGCGCTGGGTACATATCCGTTATTTGGGTAACGGCTGCTATGGGTTCCGCCCTTACGGCGGGTCACTTTTGGAAAAGAGCCCCAAAAGTAACCAAAAGGGCTCTTGCCCCACCACTCGGCACCTCGCTTAGGCTCGGTGTGCCCTCACTCCGGCTTTGGACCGTGGGCCGCCGCCATGGGCCATCCTTGGCCCATCGCGGCTAAACCGGCGTCCTGCCGGTTTACCCCCGCTCCAAAGCCTGCGTTCGGCCAGCGTGGTTTAACGGGGCGCCTCAGATCAAGATCAATATCAAAAGCAAGAGCACGGCGGCCTAGTAGCCGACCTGAGTGGTTAGATCAAAAGCAAGCCGAGGCGGCCTGACAGCCGACCTGATCTTGGAAGATGAAACTCAATCAAATGTGGGAGCTGGCTTGCCTGCGATGGCATCGGCTGGTTATGCCTGACACACCGAGGTGCTTGCATCGCAGGCAAGCCAGCTCCCACAGAAAAGCAGAGCACTGCGGTGCTGGCAGCCAAGCCCGCTCCCACAGTTGGATCTCGGTACATCAGACAGAGAGTGTGCTGCTGTGCTTTTGCCCTGCTTTTGCTTCTACCACTCAGGTCGGCTACTAGGCCGCCGTGCTCTTGCTTTTGATCTTGATCTTGATCTTGATCTGAGGCGCCCCGTTAACCACGATGGCCGAACGCAGGCTTGAATCCGTGGGTAACCCGGCAGGACGCCGGGTTAGCCGCGATGGGCCAAGGATGGCCCATGGCGGCGGCCCACGGATTCAAGCCGGAGTGAGGGCATGCCGAGCCTAGGCGAGGCACCGAGTGGTGGGGCAAGAGCCCTTTTGGTTACTTTTGGGGCTCTTTTCCAAAAGTGACCCGCCGTAAGGGCGGAACCAATAGCCACCGTTACCGCAGCAACGGATATGTACTCAATCTACCTAAACCACCGCAGGCTAAAAGCAACACAAAAAGTTGCGTAGATACCTATGGCTATCGCAGGCAAGCCAGCTTCCGCAGTAAATGGCGGCGATCTCGCAATCAGCTCAGCTCAGCTCAGGGCTTGTGGCTGGATCTGCAATACGCCGTCGACATCCTTGGCCAACCCACTGGCCAGCAGCAGTGGCGCCAGGCGCTGGTGCAACTGCGGCTCGACAAACTCTTTCACCGTGTCCAACGCCAGCACACCACTGAGCGGCAACTCGGCCTTGGTGTACGACAGCCACGCCTGCTTGAGCTTCATCAACACATCGCTGCCTGCGGTCGAGGCGAAGCGACGGTGGGTCGGTTTGCCGTCGAAGTTGAACGTGTGTTGGAACGCGTAGCCGGTTTCATCGCCGTTGCTGGCGGCGCAACGTACACAGGTGCAGGGGCCGTCGCCGAACGCGCTGCGCAGGTAGGTGTTGAAGTCCACCACGGGCTTGAGTGACAGGCGCTTATCCACCTCGAACAAGTCCCCGGTCATTTTATCGTCAGTGTTCAACGTCCATTTCCTCGCAGGTCGGCAGGTGTATTTCAAAGCGCGGCACAATAACAGCCACACGGCATTTTGGGGATAATTTGCATAACAATAGATCCCGATATTCTTTTCCTGTCTTAAACATCGCCGCTAGGCTTCATCACCTTCTCGAAAGCGCGGCAGACCTCCATGACATTCAAGCGTTCCTCCCTGACCCTTTTAGCCGCGTCGCTGGCCGCCGCCAGCGCCTTGCTCAGCCCCGGCGCCCAGGCCGAAGGCAAGATCAGCATTGCCCAGCAATTCGGCATCGGCTACCTGATCCTCGACGTGGTGCGCGACCAGCACCTGATCGAGAAACACGGCAAGGAGCAGGGCCTGGATATCACGGTGCAATGGAACAGCATTTCCGGCGCCACTGCGATGAATGAATCGCTGCTGGCTGGCGCCTTGGACGTGGTCTCGGCCGGTGTGCCGCCGATGCTCACGCTGTGGGACCGTACCAAGGGCAAGCAGAACGTCAAGGCCATTGCTTCCTTGGGCTCGATGCCCAACTACCTGCTGACCAACAACCCTAACGTGAAGACGCTCAAGGACTTCACCGAGAAAGACCGTATCGCCGTGCCCGCCGCCGGCGTGGGTTTCCAGTCGCGCACCTTGCAGATCGAGACCGCCAAGCAGTTCGGCGCTGCCAACTTCAAGAAGTTCGACGATATTTCCATCAGCCTGGCCCACCCCGACGCCACGGCAGCGTTGATTGCCGGTGGTTCGGAGATCAATTCGCACTTCTCCAGCCCGCCATTCCAGTACCAGGAATTGCTCAACCCGAATGTGCACAAGGTACTCAGTTCCTACGACGTTCTCGGTGGGCAGGCGACGTTCAACGTGCTCTACACCACACAGAAATTCCATGATGAAAACCCCAAAACCTATAAGGCGTTCTACGCCGCGCTGGCTGAGGCCGAGAAGATCATCAAGGCCGACAAGCCTGCGGCGGCCAAGGCGTATATCCGCGTAGAGGAATCCAAGCTGCCGTTGGACGTGGTGGAGAAAATCGTCCAGGACCCGGAAATCGACTTCACCATCGTGCCGCAACGTACCTACATTTATGCCGAGAAGTTGCAGGAGCTGGGCGTGTTGAAGAACAAGGCGGGGAGCTGGAAGGATTACTTCTTTGAAGAGGCACATGGCGGGGATGGCAGCTGATCTCAGATACGCACACACAATGTGGGGGCTGGCTTGCCTGCGATGAGCATAGGTATCTACACATCTTTTTAGGGGTTGAATTCTTTGGTTGTCGCGGGGGCGCGGGGTACATATCCGTTGCTGCGGTAACGGCTGATATGGGTTCCGCCCTTACGGCGGGTCACTTTTGAAAGAGCCCAAAAGTAACCAAAAGGCTCTTGCCCCACCACTCGGCACCTCGCTTAGGCTCGGTGTGCCCTCACGCAGGCTTTGGACCGTGGGCCGCCGCCATGGGCCATCCTTGGCCCATCGCGGCTAAACCGGCGTCCTGCCGGTTTACCCCCGCTCCAAAGCCTGCGTTCGGCCAGCGTGGTTTAACGGGGCGCCTAAGATCAAGATCAAGATCAAGATCAAAAGCAAGAGCACGGCGGCCTAGTAGCCGACCTGAGTGGTTAGATCAAAAGCGAAGCCGAGGCGGCCTGACAGCCGACCTGATCTCTGAAACTGAACTCAATCTAATGTGGGAGCTGGCTTGCCTGCGATGGCATCAACTGGTTATGCCTGATACACCGAGGTGTCTGCATCGCAGGCAAGCCAGCTCCCACAGAAAAGCAGATCTGCTTCTGCTGTGCTTTTGCCCTGCTTTTGCTTCTACCACTCAGGTCGGCTACTAGGCCGCCGTGCTCTTGCTTTTGATCTTGATCTTGATCTTGATCTGAGGCGCCCCGTTAAACCACGATGGCCGAACGCAGGCTTGAATCCGTGGGTAACCCGGCAGGACGCCGGGTTAGCCGCGATGGGCCAAGGATGGCCCATGGCGGCGGCCCACGGATTCAAGCCGGAGTGAGGGCATGCCGAGCCTAGGCGAGGCACCGAGTGGTGGGGCAAGAGCCCTTTTGGTTACTTTTGGGGCTCTTTTCCAAAAGTGACCCGCCGTAAGGGCGGAACCATACGAAGCCGTTACCGCAGCAACGGATATGTACTCATATCTACCTAAAAACCCGGTCAAAAACTTAGCGCAACACAAAAAGTTGCGTAGATACCCATGCTGCGATGAGGCCGTGTCAGCTGACATATTTCCAGCTGACCCACCGCTATCGCAGGCAAGCCAGCTCCCACCTTTGATCCTCATCGCCCGAGCATCAGCGAAAGAACTCCCCCGGTGTTGCATCAAACTGCTGACGAAACGCTGCGATAAACCCCGACGTCGACTCATACCCACACCCCAGCGCCACATCCGTGACCCGCTCACCTTGTTCCAGCGCCGGCAGGGCACTCAGCAGCCGCAGCCGCTGGCGCCATGCGCGAAACGTCAGCCCGGTATCACTCAGGAACAACCGGCTGAGCGTCTTCTCACTCACCCCCAGCTTGCGGCTCCAGTCTCCCAAGGTCGTATGCTGTTCCGGGTGCAGATTCAGGCTGCGATAGATCTGCCGCAACCGCACGTCGTGGGGCAACGGCAGCATCAAGTCCACCTGGGGCGCAGCCGCAAGCTGGTCCAGCACCACCTGGGCCAGACGCCCATCGGGCCCATCCTCGGTGTATTCCACCGGCAGCTCGCTGAAGCTGCGGATCAACTCGCGCAACAAACTGCTCACCTCCAGCACCTGGCAACGCTCGGCCGCCCACGCGGTGACGCTGCAATCGAGGTACAGGCTGCGCATTTCCGTGTGTGGCGAACTGAACACTCGGTGCGGCACGCCCGCCGGGATCCACACCGCGCGCTGGGGCGGGGCGACGAAGCGGCCGACGCTGGTCTGGATCTCCAGCACCCCGGAAATCGCGTAAGACAACTGCACCCACGGGTGGCTGTGCCGGCGGGTCAGCGCACGATTGGGCAACGATTCGGTGCGCCCATACACCGGCCGTGGCAGGCTTGAAAGCCCGGGCACACTGCGCCGCACGGTCTTGTCATGTCCTTTAGGCGGCATTTACTGGCTCATTGGCGTTAGTCGGTAATAAGCCGTTAGGTTAGAGTCGCAGCGATGCTCTTGGCAACCCCTGGAAGATTTGCTTATGACCCGCCCGCGTTTTTTGCCCGATAACTTCACACTGATCCTGATCGCCACGGTGATCCTCGCTTCATTGCTGCCCGCCAGCGGCCAGACCGCCGTGGCCTTTGGCTGGGTGACGAACTTGGCTATTGCGCTGCTGTTTTTCCTGCACGGCGCCAAGCTGTCGCGCCAGGCCATCGTCGCCGGTGCCGGGCACTGGCGCCTGCACCTGCTGGTGTTCAGCTTGACCTTTGTGCTGTTCCCCCTGCTGGGCCTGGCGCTCAAGCCGTTGTTGTCGCCGCTGATCGGCAAAGACCTGTACATGGGCATGCTCTACCTCTGCGCGTTGCCGGCCACGGTGCAATCGGCGATTGCCTTCACCTCATTGGCGCGCGGCAATATCCCGGCGGCGATCTGCAGCGCAGCGGCCTCCAGCCTGTTCGGCATCTTCCTCACGCCGTTGCTGGTGGCCCTGCTGCTCAATGTGCACGGTGACGCGGGCTCGACCGTCGACGCGATCTTGAAAATCAGCGTGCAGCTGTTGCTGCCGTTTGTTGCCGGGCAAATTGCCCGTCGTTGGATCGGCGAGTGGGTGGGCCGCAACAAATCCTGGCTGAAATTCGTCGATCAGGGCTCGATCCTGCTGGTGGTCTACGGCGCGTTCAGCGAAGCGGTCAACGAAGGCATCTGGCACCAGATCCCGCTGTGGGAGCTGGGCGGCTTGGTGGTCGCGTGCTGCGTGTTGCTGGCGCTGGTGCTGGTGGCGTCCGCGGTGCTGGGCAAGGCCTTTGGCTTTAACCAGGAAGACCGCATCACCATCTTGTTTTGCGGCTCGAAGAAAAGCCTCGCCACCGGTGTGCCGATGGCCCAGGTGCTGTTTGCCGGCGCGACCATGGGCGTGTTGATTCTGCCACTGATGCTGTTTCACCAGATCCAGTTGATGGTGTGTGCGGCGCTGGCACAGCGCTACGCCAAGCGGCCGGAAAGCATCCCCGAGATGATGGGGCAGGTGGATCCGTGATCTAGGTCACACCCTTGGCCGAATCCCCTCAAGTTAACGCCTGCCCAGACGACTACCCTTATTGAGAGCCCAATAAGGAGTGTCGGCATGAACGTTAAAGGTATTTCGGTATTTACCGGCCTGTTTTGCCTCTGGGCAGGTGCCTGTGCTGCGGCACAGACAGTGGGGCAGGGCACCATTTATTTCACTGGCGCCATCGTGGAACCTGGGTGTGCGACAAATGCGCGCAGCGGCGCGGTGATGGAACTGAACGGGTGCGCCATTTCCAACCGGGGCAGCCGCTTCGATGTGAGCAATGTGTCGCCGGTGGCCAGCGTCAATGCCGCCCATGTCAAGCTGGTGGCAGACAGCGGCAACGGGCGCTATTACGACCAGCGCTATCTGCTGGTGGACAGCGCCGGCAAGCCGATCCAGTCGGGCAACTACGTGATCACCATGACCTCGCCCTAAACCTCAGCGCGACGATCCGCGTCAACAGCGTGGCCAGAAACCTATAGAATGCTCGGCGGCGGCGCTGTTCTGCGTGGCCGTAGGATCATCGCCAGAGTACCTCGCCCGCCAATGAGCATTTCAGCCGCAACCCCCCAAGCCAACTGGCAACCGGTCATCGCCCTCGCGTTGGCCGCATTTGTATTCAATACCACCGAATTCGTACCGGTCGGCCTGCTCAGCGCCATCGGCGCCAGCTTCGACATGCCCATCGCCAGCGTCGGCCTGATGCTCACCATCTATGCCTGGATCGTGTCGCTGACCTCGCTGCCGGTGATGCTGCTGACGCGTAACGTCGAGCGGCGCAAGTTGCTGATCGTGTTGTTCGGCTTGTTTATCGCCAGCCATATCCTCTCCAGCGTCGCCACCAGCTTCGGCTTGCTGATGGTCAGCCGCATCGGTATTGCCTTGTCCCATGCGCTGTTCTGGTCGATCACGGCCTCCTTGGCCGTGCGCTTGGCGCCGCAAGGCAAGCAAGTGCAAGCCCTCGGCCTGCTGGCCACCGGCACGTCCCTGGCGATGGTCTTGGGCATTCCGCTGGGCCGCTTGCTCGGTGAAGCCATGGGTTGGCGCACCACGTTCCTGGTGATCGCCGCGTTCGCCGCCGCCCTGGTGTTCTGGTTGGCGCGCACTTTACCGGCGCTGCCGAGCCAGAACTCCGGCTCGCTGCGCAGCCTGCCGATGCTGTTCAAACGCCCGGCACTGGTGGCGCTCTACGTGCTCACCGCCATGGTGGTGACTGCGCAATTCACGGCCTACAGCTACATCGAACCCTTTGTCGAAGGCGTTGCCGGCCTGAGTGGCAATGTGGTGACCCTGTTTCTACTGGTGTTCGGCGGCGCGGGCATCATCGGCTCGCTGCTGTTCAGCCTCGTGCACCGCTTCAACCCGCACCTCTTCGTGGTCAGCGCGGTGTTCCTGCTCGCCGCGTGCCTGGCGCTGATGCTGCCCTTGAGCGGCGCCGAGTCATACCTCGTCGGCCTGAGCGTGTTCTGGGGCATGGCGATCATGGGCTTTGGCCTGGCCATGCAATCTAAGGTTCTGGTGCTGGCACCGGACGCCACCGACGTGGCCATGGCGATGTTCTCCGGCATCTACAACATCGGCATCGGCGGCGGCGCCCTGATGGGCAGCTGGGTCGGCAGCCACTTCGGCTTCGCCTGGATCGGCGCGGCAGGTGGGGCGCTGGCGGCGGTGGCGTTGATTGGGTATTGCCTGGCGATTCATCGGTATGGGCAGGGTGTGGCGCGTAGCTGACGCGAAAAATCGGCACAGATTAAAGACAATTCCTACAGGGCGTTTTGTTGCCCATTGCTACCGTCGCGCCGGGCCTGCCACATCCCGTGGTGACGGCAATTGCCACGACCTTGAACAAGAGGCGTGGCACTTGGAATGCAATGGAGTCGATTGTGCAAAAACGTTTGACCGCAGAGTTTCTAGGTACCTTCTGGCTAACGTTCGGCGGCTGTGGCAGCGCCATTCTGGCCGCGGCATACCCAGGGTTGGGCATTGGTTTTGTCGGTGTTTCCCTTGCGTTTGGTCTCACCGTGCTGACCATGGCTTACGCGGTGGGTGGCATTTCCGGCGGGCATTTCAACCCGGCGGTGACGATCGGCTTATGGGTGGGGCGTCGTGTTCGCAGCGTTGATGTGCTGCCGTACATTGCGGTGCAGGTGCTTGGCGCGACGGTTGCCGCTGCGGCACTGTTCGAGATCGCCAACGGGCAACCGGATTTTTCGGCGGGCGGTTTTGCCGCCAACGGTTATGGCCCGCTCAGCCCAGGCAAGTTCGACTTGTTTGCCGCGCTGCTGGCAGAAGTGATCGCCACGTTCTTCTTTGTCCTGATCATCATGCGGGTGACTGCGCCGGGTGCGCCGGCCGGTTTTGCGCCGATCGCCATCGGCCTGGCACTGACCTTGATTCACCTGGTCCTGATCCCCGTCACCAACACCTCCGTCAACCCGGCTCGCAGCACCGGGCCAGCGTTGGTGGCCGGGGGCGAGTACATTTCGCAACTCTGGCTGTTCTGGCTGGCGCCGATCGTGGGCGGGATACTGGGTGCGTTGGCAGCCCGTGTGTTGGGCGAGCGCAACTAAGCGCGAGTCGTTTCCGAGAGCGTGTTTGGCGGCGGCGGGCCTATCTATAAGGCCGCCGTTTGCCAATGCCTCCCGGAGCCGATTGCCGATGCCATGTTCATTGATCAAACCCGCACTCTTCACCGGTATTTGCACACGGATGCTCAGCCTTTCAAACCAAGCCGCCAGTTTTGATTGCACGAAGGCCAAGGCCGCTGACGAGATCGCCATCTGCACCAACCGCAATCTCAATGACCAGGACGTAACGATGGCGTTGCTCTACGACCTGAACAAGCACTTCATGGCCATGGGTGGACGGGCAAGCGGCCTGGCTCAAGCAGCGGCGCAGGTGCGGGTCACGGGTGAGTTGCCTGAGTGACGCCTACATGCAACGGATTGGCATGTTGCGCGGGTTTATTGAAGAGCGGGTGATGACGAAGGGGCCGTTCTGAGCGCCCTCGCCACACGGGTCATGGTGCGCTGTTAAAGCGCAGCCAACACCGCCTCCAACTTCTCCTGATCCCGCGCAAACTGTCGAATGCCTTCCGCCAGTTTCTCTGTGGCCATCGCATCTTCATTCGACGCCCAACGGAACTGCGCTTCGGTCAATTGCTGACGCGCTTCGCCTTCGGCGCCCGGCAGCAGTTTGCGTTCCAGGGGGCCGTTATCCTCATCGAGTTTTTGCAGCAAGTCGGGGCTGATGGTCAGGCGGTCGCAACCGGCCAGCTCTTCGATCTGGCTGAGGGTGCGAAAGCTCGCGCCCATCACTACCGTCTCAATGGCGTTGGCCTTGTAGTAGTTGTAGATGCGCGTTACCGACTGCACGCCCGGGTCATCAACGCCGGTGTAGTCCAGGCCGGTGTTTTTGCGGTACCAGTCGTAGATGCGGCCCACGAACGGCGAGATCAAAAACACCCCCGCATCGGCGCAGGCCACGGCCTGGGCGAAGGAGAACAGCAAGGTGAGGTTGGTCTGGATGCCAGCCTTTTCCAGGCGTTCGGCGGTGCGGATGCCTTCCCAGGTGGAGGCCAGCTTGATCAGCACGCGGTCGCGGCTGATGCCGGCCTGGTCGTACAGGGCGATTAATTGGTTGGCTTTGGCCCACAGCGCGTCTTCATCGAAGGACAGGCGCGCGTCGACTTCGGTGGAGATGCGCCCCGGAATCACCTTCAAAATGCCGGCACCCACCGACACCGCAAAGTGATCGCAGGCCAGGCCCACGTCGCCTTTGGACAGGTTCACGGCATTGCGCAGCAGCTCGGCGTATTCCGGGATGGCGGCGGCTTTAAGCAGCAACGACGGGTTGGTGGTGGCGTCCACCGGGCGCAGGCGGCTGATGGCTTCGAGGTCGCCGGTGTCGCAGACCACGGTGGTGAATTGCTTGAGTTGTTCGAGCTTGGACGTCATGAGCGGCGGCCTCCAGGAAGGGTGGGCAAGGGCACCTGTTGTACCACTTCCTGGACGGCTTGTTTACCCGCTCGCTAATCCGTCAAGCCTCTGGAAAGCCGACTTTGTGTGGTCAGCGGTTCTGCAACAGTTGCACATCCAAGCGGCGAGACACTCGGTGGCATCGGCAATGTAGCGCGCGTGGATGGCGAAAATCATGCTCGGTGACCTGATCGCAAGGAGAGAAAGCCCTTTTTGCGGCCACCCGGTAGGGTTGCCAAATGAGCTTTTTCTCCTTCCATGATCATTCGCGACGCATTTAGTACGTTCGCTTATTAAAAGGGACGACCGGCAGGAGGAGGCGGCGGCGAGATTGTGTCATCAATGTATTTCTTCGCGCTAGCTAACGTGTCTTTGGTTATGCTGTTTCTCTTTCCAGTAGGGCTTATGGTGGTGTAAGCCTTGACCTGATCAACCAGGTTGTTATTGCTGTCGTAACGGCCCCCCGTTAGCCCTTCTTCAATTTGATAACCTTTGTAAGTTTCGACGATTGCCATGGGATGCTCCTTGCATGATGGGTTTACCACGACAGCCTAAAAAGACTCGCAGGGGGCGTCTACTGTGATAATTGACAGGTAATCAGAACAATTGGCGATAGGTTTTATAACCAGTCGCGCTTGAAGAATGAGGCCTGTCGATAGACCTCAGGGCTTCCAAGTCTGCACATCCTTGGCATCCACTGCCTTGGGCAACAACCCGGCCTTGAAGAATGCGTCCGCGATCTTCTGCTGTTCCCCCAACTGGTCGACCGTCACCGGTTTCACCTGATAACTGCGGTGCGCATTGGCGGCTTCAACCGTGGCCACGTCCAGGTTGCCCCACAGCGGGCCGAGCACTTTCGCCGCGTCCTGCGGGTTGGTTTTCACCCACTGGCCGGCTTTTTCCAATTGCGCATACACCACCTTCAACACCTCGGGGTGCGCCTTGGCGTAGGGCGTGCCGGTCAAGTAATAACGCTTGTAGCTGGCGAGGCCGGCGCCGTCCGCCAGGGTGCGGGTCGGCAGTTGACGCTGCACGCTGGTGAGGAAGGGTTCCCAGGTGACCCAGGCGTCAACCTTGTTGTTTTCGAAGGCCGCGCGGCCATCTGCCGGCGACAGGTAGGCCGGCTCGATATCCGAGAACGCCAAACCTGCTTTGGCCAGCGCGGCGATCAGTAAATAGTGAGTGCCGGCGGCCTTGGTGACCGCGATTTTCTTGCCTTTCAAATCCGCCAACTGCTGGATCGGCGAGTCCTTGCGCACCACGATGGCCTGGGCTGAAGGCGAGGGCGCTTCCTGGGCGAAGTAGGTGAGTTTGGCTTGGGCGGCCTGAGCGAAGATCGGCACGGTGTCGGCCACGTCGGCGCTGATGTCGACGTTGCCCACGTTCAGCGCTTCGAGCAGCGGCAAGCCGCTGGGAAACTCGTGCCAGCTCACGCCAATATTGTCGGCCTTGAGGGCTTTTTCCAGGGTGCCCTGGGTTTTCAGCAGAGTGATCAGGGTTGAGGATTTCTGGTAACCGATGCGCACGGTTTCCTGGGCCTCAGCACTGGCCGCGATCGAAAAAGCCAACAACCCGAGGACAACAACGAGGGGGCAGCGAATAGACATGGCGCGCTCGATATTCAGCGAAATATGGCCAAGCTTAAAGTTCTAAAAAGCATTCGATAAATACTCTTTCGGTCTGAGCTTAGGGCGCTTTTACTGCGTTTCGATGAATGGGGCATATCCATAGAATTATATCGTTCTTTCATAATGCCTAATTATCAATATAACTTTTAAGGCTGAATCTTTTAAGTCTCCCTGCTAAGGCCTTCCATGACCACGAGCCGCCAAATCCACCTATCGGCGTTCCTGTTGAGCGGCCCCGTGGTGCACAGCCACGCCGTGTGGCGCCACCCTGAAACCGTGGGCAATTACCTCGACCCCGACTACTACTCACGCATCGCCAAGGTGGTGGAAGAGGGCCTGTTCGACTTCCTGTTCTTCGCCGACCGCCTGGCCGTCGGCGACCAAATGGGCGGCTCCCGTGAGTTCGCCTTGCGCTACGGCGCCCAGGACGCCACGCGCCTGGACCCGTTGCCGATTCTGTCTTATCTGGTAGGCCAGACCCGCAAGCTGGGCCTGGGCGCGACGCGCTCCACCACCTACTACGAACCGGCACATATCGCCCGCGAGTTTGCCACCCTCGACCACCTGTCCAAGGGCCGCGCGGCATGGAACATTGTCACCTCGATGAACGACAGCGAAGGGCGCCTGTTCGGTAAGGACAAGCACCTGGAACACGACCTGCGCTACGACCGCGCCGATGAGTTTGTGGACGTCGCGCTGAAACTCTGGAACAGCTGGGGCAAGGACGCGCTCAAGCTGGACCGCGAGCGTGGCGTGCTCGCCGACCCGGCGTTGATTACGTCGGTGCAGCACCACGGCGAGTGGTTCAAGGTTGAAGGGCCGCTGAATATTCCGCGCACGCCCCAGGGCCGGCCGGTGCTGATCCAGGCGGGTTCGTCCGGGCGCGGTCGGCGGTTTGGTGCGCGCTGGGCCGAAGCGATTTTCACCATTCACCCGCACTTGGCGGCCATGCGCGCCTTTCGCGATGACGTGCGCGCCCAAGTGGTGCAGCAAGGGCGCGATGCCGACAGCTGCAAGGTGCTGACGGCGGTGATGCCGTTTATTGGCGGCAGCGAGGCCGAAGCGCGGGCCAAGCGCGACCAGCACAACGCCCTGGCGCGGCCCGAGTTGGGGCTGGTCACACTGGCTTCGCAACTCAATGTGGACCTGTCGCCATTCCCGCTGTCGGCCACCTTGGCCCAGATCGCCCAGTCGCCGCTGATCCATGCGGCGGCTGCCGAAAAACTGCTGATGCAAGGCCCGCAAACCACTCTGGAACAACTTGGCCGACTGTTCGCCAGCAGCGTGCGCGTGCCACAACTGGTGGGCACCGGGGCGCAGATCGCCGACCAGTTGGCGCAGCTGTTCGAGCAGGGCGGGTGCGATGGGTTTGTGATTTCACCGGGCTATTTGCCGGGGTCGTTTACCGAATTTGTCGAAAGTGTGATTCCGCATTTGCAGCGCAAAGGGTTGTTTCGCACCGCGTATGAAGGCTCGACGCTGCGCGAGCATCTGGGGCTGGCCGATCTGCAGGCCTGAACCCCCTCTTTGTCGCAAGCGGGGCTGTTGTCGCAAGCGGGCTTGCCCCGCGTTGGGGCGCGAAGCGGCCCTTAAACCTGACACCGCGCTCTATCAGTAAGCGCGCAGTGGCCTCTATTGGAGCCGCTTCGCCGCTCAGATGGGTTGGAGCCGGTCAGTGCCGGGACTGTCCGCGTCAGCGCCTTGACTTCAAACCTGCTCCTCTTCCCGCAACTGCACACTCATATCATCACAGCTCTTTGCCCAGTCGCTGAGCCACTGCGGCATAGCCGGTGACGCCTCGACCAAGCCCAGCTCCCGCACAAAATCTGCTGGGGGCAGGGTGCCTTTGGCTGAACGAAATAGCCCGCGCATCACCACCACCCCAACCACCCGGCCTTTGCTGACGAAACGGTGCTCCATCAGGCTCCACTTGTGGTCCCAGCCAAGCATGCGGGTGTGTACCTCAAACGCTTCGAACAGCTTCAGCTCGCGGCGAAACTTGCCCCAGGTATCGCCCACGATCGGCAGCGCCTTATTACGCAGGGCCACGCGAAACGCGCCGGTGCGCAGTACAAAATCCATCCGCGCAACGTCCGCCAGCGAGAAATACCGGCCGTTGGTGACATGCCGGTTGATATCCAGGTCCAGCGGCCACACCCGCATGCGCACCACGGTGGTGTCCAGGCCATGGGCGGGCTTGCGCCAGGGGCGACGGGACAGCATGAACAGCAATCGAAACCAGAGATTCATAAACGCGCCAGGCAGTTGATCAGTGGCAGCACTGTAAGGGCGTGGAATCGGCTAAGGTAGGTGCGCAAATGACTTATTACATGCGAAAAGCGCAAAGGGGCGCTCCTTTATGCACATTACCTTGCTCCTGGTCGATCAATGTTCTGCCGCCAGCGCCACCCTGGCGCTGGAGATGCTCAGCGCTGCCAACCTGTTTGCTGACACGCCTCAGTTTGAAATCGTGGTCGCGTCCCTCGACGGCCAGGCCGTAGACGCTTGGGGCGGGCAGCGCTTGCAGGTAGCGTGCTCGACCGCGCAGGTCCGCCAGACCGACTTGATCCTGGTCCCCGGCTTTCTGTTTACCCTCAAACAAGCCTTGCCGAATTTTCCTGCTTACGCGCCTTGGTTGCGCGAGCAGCATGCTCAGGGAGCTGTGTTGGCGTCGATGTGCACGGCGGCGTTTTTGCTGGCGGAGAGCGGCCTGTTGCGCGGCCTGCGCGCCACCACCCACTGGGCGTTTGCTGAGTTGTTCCGACGGCGTTACGCAGACGTGGTCCTGGAAGACGCGCAGATTCTCTGCGAAGAAAACCGTGTGATTACGTGCGGTGGCGCCAGTGCGGCGATGGACCTGATGCTGCACCTGATCCGCCGCTTCGGTTCACCGGAGCTGGCGCATACCTGTGGCAAATATTTGTTGATCGACAACGTGCGTACCGAGCAGTCGGTGTACGCCATGTGGTCGTTGCCCAAGAGCCACGGCGACGGTGAGATCCTACGGGTGCAGCATTGGCTGGAGCAGCAGTTTGCCCAAGCGCTGGTGATTGATGATGTGGCCCGGCGTTTTGGTTTTGGCGTACGCAATTTCAAGCGGCGGTTCAAGGAGGCGACTGGCTACACGCCAATCGCCTATGTGCAAACCCTGCGCCTGGAGCGCGCCAAGCAGATGCTCGAGTCGACGCGCATGACCCTTGAAAGCATCACCTATGCGGTCGGGTATGAAGACAGCAATTCGTTTCGCCGCCTGTTCCAACAGCGCGTAGGGATGCTGCCGGCGGCGTATCGCAAGAAATTCCTCGCCACGTCGTACTGATTCAACGCCGCAACTGCGCCTCACCTTCGATGCACGCCACCAGAAACTCCATCACCACTTTCACCGATGGCGAACGGCGTATATCGGGGTACACCGTCAGCCAGATATCGCGCATCGGCCCGTCGCTGGCTGTCGGCAATCGTGCCAGCAACGGGTCGTGATCGCCTACCAGCGTTGGCAATACCACCGCGCCGACATGCGCGCGGGCGGCCATTTGCTGGGTGATCAGGTCGCTGGCGGCAAACACGATCGGGCGTTGGCCGCGCAGTTGGTGCAGCCACGCCTGTTGCGGCAGGTGATCGCGGCTGTTGTCGTAGGCGATGAATGTCCATTGGCTGGCAGGCAGCGGGTTGAATGCCGGCGCGGCATACAGACCGAAGCGCACCACGCCGACTTTGCGGCGCACCAGTGCCTCTTCGTCGGGGCGCACGGTGCGCAAGGCGATATCGGCTTCGCCCTTGTCCAGCGCGGCCAGTTGCGTGGAGGGCATTAGCACCAGGTTCAACTGCGGGTAGTCGGCGCGCAGCCTGGCGACGTGGGGCGCGATGCAGTGGTTGGCGATGGACGGCGGGCAGCTGACCCGCACCGTGCCGGCCAGTTCGATGGAGGCGACCCGTGACAAGCGCAGCACCTCGGTGGCCATCTCGCCCATGCCTGCCGCGACTTGGGCCAGCGCCAGGCCTTGGGCGGTGAGCGGCCGGCTGCGTGGCAGGCGGTCGACGAGCTTCACGCCCAAGGCCTTTTCCAGTGCGTCGACCCGCCGCCCGACGGTGGCGTGTTCCACCTGCAACTCGCGAGCGGCCGCCGACAGCGACTGGGTGCGGGCCAAAACGGTGAAGTAATACAGATCCTGCCAATCGAACATCGGGTTATTTTCGCACAGAGCCTGGGAGATATTCGGGAATTTTCCAACCGAAGAAGTCCTTTTACCATGGCCGCTTCCCAGTGCAAACGGAGTTGTTCCCCGATGAAAGCCATTACCCTGCAAGCCTACGGCGGTCCCGAAGTCGCCCAATTGCGCCACGACGTTGCCAAACCCCAGGTCACGGCGGGGCATGTGTTGGTCAAAGTGGCCTGCGCCGGGATCAATTTCATGGACATTCATACGCGCCAAGGCAAGTACGCCAACTCGGCGACGTACCCGGTGCGCCTGCCGTGCACCTTGGGCATGGAAGGCGCCGGTGTGGTGGTGGAAGTCGGCCCGGGCGTGAGCCATCTGGCCGTCGGCGACCGCGTGGCCTGGTGCATTGCCTGGGGCGCCTATGCCGAGTACGCCAATGTGCCCGCCGACAAAATTGCGCAGATTCCCAGCGAGATCAGCTTCGATCAAGCCGCTGCGGCGATGTTCCAGGGCTGCACGGCGCACTACCTGATTGACGACGTGGCCCGGTTGCACGCGGGCAGCACCTGCCTGGTGCACGCAGCGTCCGGCAGCATTGGGCAATTACTGGTGCAAATGGCGCGGCGGTTGGGGGCCACGGTGTTTACCACCGGCAGTACCGAGGAGAAATGTGCGATTGCCCTGCAGCGCGGTGCGCACCAGGCCTGGACGTATGACCGGTTTGCCGATCAGGTCCTGCAAGCCACAGGCGGGCAAGGGGTGGACGTGGTGTTTGATTCGCTGGGTAAGAACACCTTGCGCGAAAGTTTGCGCGCCTGTCGCACACGTGGGTTGATCGTTAATTACGGCAACGTGTCCGGCTCGCTGACCGACCTGGACCCGATTGAGTTGGGCGAGGCGGGTTCATTGTTTCTAACCCGGCCCCGGCTGGCCGATCACATGATCGATGGCGCAACTGTGCAACGGCGCGCCAATGCGGTATTCGCGGCGATGCTGGAGGGATCACTGAGCGTCGCGATCGAGGGCCATTACACCCTGGAGACGGTGCAGCATGTCCATGCGCGCATCGAAGCGCGGCAACAGATCGGCAAGGCAGTGCTGTGGGTAGACCGCGACCTGCGCTGAATCCTGGACGAAAAAAAACCGGCTGATCAGGCCGGTTTGGGGTGCCCCGCGAACATGGCGGGGTTATGCGTTGTTGCCTTGCAGACGATCCGCACCGCCTTCGGCCAGGCCACGTTCTTGCAGACGATCGGCACCGCCTTCAGCCAGGCCACGTTCTTGCAGACGATCGGCACCGCCTTCGGCCAGGCCACGTTCTTGCAGACGATCAGCACCGCCTTCAGCCAGGCCACGTTCCTGCAGGCGATCAGCGCCACCTTCAGCCAGGCCACGTTCCTGCAGACGATCAGCGCCACCTTCAGCAACACGACGTTCCAGCAGACGGTCAGAACCACCTTCTGCTACGTGGTTACCTTGCAGGCGATCCGCGCCGCCTTCAGCGACAACCGGGTGAGCAAAAGCGTTTGCAGCAAGTACCGAGAAAGCGAGGCTAAGCAAGAGTTGGCGTTTCATGGTGGTGTGCTCCGAGTGTTCTAGTGGGGTGCCGTTTGGCATGGGTTTGATGGTACGCGTTGGATTTTTTAAGAGAACTTCATTGCGCTGATGGTGACTATCGATGCCAGCGATAGCCCGTTTTGAGGGCTATCGTGGCGACGGTCATGGCATCTGCGGCAGTTCCTGAGGGCGCAGGTCGAATACCAGCACCTCGGCATTCTCGCCATGGCTCAGGCGGATCTGCCGTTCATTGCGCACCCGGGCGCCGTCGCCTTCCTGCAAGCGCTGGCCGTTGACTTCAACGCTGCCCCGGGCCACGTGGATGTACACGTGGCGGTCGGGCGGCAGGTCCAGGGTCGCGGTTTCGTCGCCGTTGAACAGCCCGGCATACACCCGTGCATCCTGGCGAACACTCAGTGAGCCTTCGGCGCCGTCCGGCGAGATGATCAACTGCAAGCGCCCACGTTTCTGCGCCACGCTGAAGTGCTCCTGCTGATAGCGTGGCTCGGCGCCGACGACATTCGGCACAATCCAGATTTGCAGGAAGTGCACGCCCAGGCTCTGGCTGTGGTTGAACTCGCTGTGGGCCACGCCGCTGCCGGCGCTCATCAGTTGTACATCGCCGGGGCGAATCACCGAACCGGTGCCCAGGGTGTCCTTGTGTTCCAGGGCGCCGTCGAGCACGTAGGAGAAAATCTCCATGTCCCGGTGCGGGTGCTGGCCGAAGCCTTTACCGGCCGCGACGCGGTCATCGTTGATCACCAACAGGTCGGAAAACCCCTGTTCCTTGGGGTTCCAGTAACTGGCGAACGAGAAGGTGTGGAACGACTTCAACCAACCGTGATTGGCGGCGCCGCGTTCCGAGGCTTTGCGAAGGGTCAGCATGGGATGTTCTCCTCAAGGGAAGCGTTGCTGCGAGATGCAGGGCTTCGGTGTGAGGAGAAGATTACTGGTTATCGAAAGGTTGATTAAGAAGCTTAAACCTGAATGACTGTCTCTATAGGGTTGACAATAGCCAGCTGTGCCGTCCTGAGGTGATGGCGATAGCGCAGTTGCAGCTTGCGCCAGGTCAGCGGGTTCACGCCTTCGCTGCGGCTGAACAGGTGGCAAAAGTGCGCCTGGTCGCAGAACCCGCATTCTTGGCTGATTTGCGTCAGGCTCAGGGCGGAGCCGATGATCAGCAGCTTGGCCTGCTTGATGCGTTGTTGGCGAATCCATTCCTGGGGCGCCACACCGGTGGTGCGTTTGAACGCCCGGGAGAAATGGCTGCGCGACAGCTCACAGGCGCGCGCCAGTTCCGTCACTTCCAGGGGTTGGGCAAGGTTGGCGAGAATCAATTGCTTGACCCGTTGTTCCCGCTGGGCACACAGCGTTCCGGTTGCAGCTGCTGGTTGAGCCATGATCGATATCCGTGGTCGATGGGCGCTGGTTTTCACCCACCTTACCGGTGAATGAAAGCCCAGTGTAGACCGCTGCCGGCATCTCTTGTGCTGAGCACATACATGCAATTTTTCTGAATCGGGCCGTCGCACACTAGCGCGAACGCTCACGCATCCAGGGGAAGGGCACGATGGACTCAACAGCGCAAGGCGGGCCGGACGAGGTCGTGACCCTGGTGGTCAAGCACCGCATAAAACCGGGGTTTGAAGCCGACTACGAAGCTTGGCTGCGGCGCATCGTGCGCATTGCCGGTGAGCGCCCGGGCCACCTCGGCGTCGACGTGGTACGCAGCAAGCAAGGCGGGCTGGCGCTGTTCACGTGCGTACTGCGCTATCGCTCGGCTGATGACCTCAAAGCTTGGCTTAACTCGCCACAGCGCCTGGACCTCATCAACGAGGCAACGCCGATGCTCGCCGACGGCGACCAGACCGAAGTCGGCGCGGTCAACGAGTTCTGGTTTGCGCCGCTGGCCGATGCCGCCGCCAAGCCGCCACGCTGGAAACAGGCAGTGGTGACCCTGTTTGTCATCCTGCCGCTGACCCTGTTGATCCCGATCATCTGGGGCCCGGTGCTGCGCCTGCATCCGTTCCTCTCCAACTACGTGGTCGCGACCTTTCTGGTCACCCTGACCATCGTACTGCTGGTGGTCTACCTGCTGATGCCGGCCGCCACTCGCCTGTTCGCCCCCTGGCTTGAAGCCTCTGTCAAGGAAACCCTATGAGCGCCGATCTGATTCTGTTCAATGGTCAGTTCCACACCGTGGACCGTGAAAACCCGCGCGCCACCGCCGTCGCCATCCATCAGGGCCGTTTTGTGGCGGTCGGCACGGACGGCGAGGCCATGGCCTTGCGGGGCAATGGCACCCAGGTCATCGACCTTAAAGGCCGCACCGTGATCCCCGGCCTCAACGACTCACACCTGCACCTGATCCGTGGCGGGCTGAACTACAACCTCGAACTGCGCTGGGAGGGCGTGCCGTCCCTGGCGGACGCGCTGCGCATGCTCAAGGAGCAAGCCGACCGAACGCCGACGCCACAATGGGTGCGCGTGGTCGGTGGCTGGAACGAATTCCAGTTCGCCGAAAAGCGCATGCCGACCCTGGAAGAGTTGAACCAGGCCGCGCCGGACACGCCGGTGTTCGTGTTGCACCTGTACGACCGCGCCTTGCTCAACCGCGCCGCCCTGCGTGTGGCCGGCTATACCAAGGACACGCCGAACCCGCCGGGCGGCGAGATCGTGCGCGACAGCCACGGCAACCCCACCGGCATGCTGGTGGCGCGGCCTAATGCGATGATCCTCTATGCAACCTTGGCCAAAGGCCCGAAATTGCCCTTGGACTATCAGGTCAACTCAACCCGCCAGTTCATGCGGGAACTCAATCGCCTGGGCCTCACCAGCGCCATTGATGCCGGCGGTGGTTTCCAGAATTATCCCGATGACTATGTGGTGATCGAGCAACTGGCCAAAGACGAACAGCTGACGGTGCGCATCGCCTACAACCTGTTCACCCAAAAGCCCAAGGAAGAACTCAGCGATTTCAAGCACTGGACCGGCAGCGTCACCCTGCACCAGGGCGATGATTACCTGCGCCACAACGGCGCCGGCGAGATGCTGGTGTTTTCGGCGGCGGACTTCGAAGACTTCCTCGAACCACGTCCCGACCTGCCGCTGACCCTGGAGCAGGAGCTGGAGCCGGTGGTGCGCCACTTGGTGGAGCAGCGCTGGCCGTTCCGCCTGCACGCTACGTACAACGAATCCATCTCACGCATGCTCGACGTGTTCGAGAAGGTTAATCGCGATATTCCGTTCAATGGCCTGCCGTGGTTTTTCGACCACGCCGAAACCATCACGCCCCACGACATCGAGCGCGTGCGCGCCCTGGGCGGTGGGATTGCGATCCAGGACCGCATGGCGTTCCAGGGTGAATACTTTGTCGAGCGCTACGGCGCCAAGGCCGCCGAAGCCACGCCACCGATCAAGCGCATGCTGGCCGAAGGCGTGCCGGTCGGGGCGGGCACCGATGCCACGCGGGTATCGAGCTACAACCCGTGGACCTCGCTGTATTGGATGGTCAGCGGCCGCACCGTCGGCGGCCTGGAACTGCACGCCGAAGGCCTGCCGCGCCTCACCGCGCTGGAGCTGTTCACCCACGGCAGTGCCTGGTTCTCCTCGGAGCAGGGCAAGAAGGGCCAGATCAAGGTCGGCCAGTTGGCGGACGTCGCCGCACTCTCGGCGGACTTTTTCAGTGTCGATGAAGAGGCCATCAAGTGGATCGAATCGGTGCTGACCGTGGTCGGCGGCAAGGTGGTGTACGGCGCCGGCGACTTCGAAGGTTTAGCACCACCGTGCGTGCCGGTGCTGCCGGACTGGTCGCCGGTGGTCAAGGTGCCGGGCCACTGGCGCCCAAGCTCGCCGTTGCAAGCCCAAGTCCATCAATGCAGCGGCCCGTGTGGCGTGCATGCCCATAGCCACGAGAAGGCGCGCCTTTCCAGCGCGGCGGTCAGCGACTTCCAGGGTTTCTGGGGAGCGTTTGGCTGCTCGTGCTTTGCCTTCTGATTAACCCCCCAAAGGAGCTGACCCATGACTTACAAACGCTTGAACAAAGACGACGCCGTGGTGCTGTTGGTGGATCACCAGACCGGCCTGATTTCCCTGGTGCAGGATTTCTCGCCCAACGAATTCAAGAACAACGTGCTGGCCCTGGCCGACGTGGCCAAGTTCTTCAAGCTGCCGACCATTCTCACCACCAGTTTTGAAACCGGCCCCAACGGCCCGCTGGTGCCGGAACTGAAAGAGCTGTTCCCGGACGCGCCGTACATCCCGCGTCCTGGCCAGATCAATGCCTGGGACAACGAAGATTTCGTCAAGGCAGTGAAAGCCACCGGGCGGAAGCAATTGGTGATTGCCGGTGTGGTCACCGATGTTTGCGTGACCTTCCCAACTCTGGCCGCGTTGGCGGAAGGTTTTGAAGTGTTCGTGGTGACTGACGCCTCCGGCACCTTCAACGAAGCCGTGCAACGTGCGTCGTGGGCGCGCATGAGCGCGGCCGGTGCACACTTGGTGAACTGGTTTTCGGTGGCTTGCGAGTTGCAAGTCGACTGGCGCAACGACATGGAAGGCCTGGCCAACCTGCTGTCACCGCGCATTCCCAACTACCGCAACCTCATGAACAGCTACTCGGCGTTTACGGCCAAGTAACTCGACAGGTAGGGCACCGAACCCTGTGGGAGTCGGGCTTGCCCGCGATGGCGCAGTGTCAGTCGACATCACTGTTGTTTGACACTGCGCCATCGCAGGCAAGCCAGCTCCCACATTTGATTTGTGGTGCTATGACTGACCGGTTATAAATCAGCAAAATGTCCACCGAGAAGCGACAATGAACCCTTTCGAAGACATGCGCCTGTTCTGCCAGGTCATGGAGTCCGGCAGCTTCACCGCCGCCGCCGAGCAACTGGGCCTGTCCAAGCAATTTGTCAGCCGCCGCCTGATCCAGCTGGAAGACCGCCTCGGCGTGCGCCTGCTCAACCGCTCCACGCGTCGCCTGGACGTCACGCCACTCGGCCAGAGTTACTACGAATCGGCCTTGCGCCTGCTCAGTGAAGTCGAGCAAGTGGAGCAGGGCATCGCCGGCCAGAACAGCGAGCCGCGTGGCACCCTTCGCCTCAGCGCGCCGTTGTCGTTTGCCATGGCTCACCTGGGCTGCCTGTTGCCGTCATTTCTGCAGCGCCACCCGCATGTGTCGGTGGAAGTCGATCTCAGCGACCGCCCCGTGGACCTGATCGGCGAGGGTTACGACCTGGTGCTGCGCATCGGGACCCTCGAAGACTCCACCCTGATCGCCCGGCGCATCGCCAGCGTGCAGCGTGTGTACTGCGCCAGCCCCGAGTACCTGGCCTTGCGCGGCACGCCGCTCAAACCCGAAGATCTGGCCGCCCACGACTGCCTGCCCTACGGCCACGGCCGCCAGGTGCAATGGCGGTTCCAGACCAAGGGCAAGCTGCAATCGGTGAATGTCAGCGGGCGCATGCGTGTGAATAACGGCGAGCTGTTGCGCGACACGGCCATTGCCGGCCTGGGCGTCACCTACTTGCCGACGTTCATCGTTGCTGACGCCTTGAAGGATGGGCGTTTGGTCACGCTTCTGGAAGACTTCGCGCCCGAAGCCCTGACCCTGTCGGCCGTTTACCCGCAGCACCGGCAAAGCTCGAGGCCGGTGCAGGCGCTGGTGGAGTTCTTGCGTGAACGCCTGGCTGGCGGCTGCTAATTCACTGACACAAAACAACTGTGGGAGCTGGCTTGCCTGCGATAGCGGTAAGTCAGTTGGCATAGTCTCAGTTGACCCACCGCTCGCAGCATAGGTATCTACGCAAGTTTTTGTGTTGCTTTTAGCCTGTGATGGTTTAGGTAGATTGAGTACATATCCGTTGCTGCGGTAACGGCGGCTATTGGTTCCGCCCTTACGGCGGGTCACTTTGGAAAAGAGCCCCAAAGTAACCAAAGGGCTCTTGCCCCACCACTCGGTGCCTCGCCTAGGCTCGGCATGCCCTCACTCCGGCTTGAATCCGTGGGCCGCCGCCATGGGCCATCCTTGGCCCATCGCGGCTAACCCGGCGTCCTGCCGGGTTACCCACGGATTCAAGCCTGCGTTCGGCCATCGTGGTTAACGGGGCGCCTCAGATCAAGATCAAGATCAAAAGCAAAGAGCACGGCGGCCTGGTAGCCGACCTGAGTGGTTGAAGCAAAAGCAAGGCAAAAGCACGGCAGTACACTCTCTGCCTGATGTACTGAGATCCCAATGTGGGAGCGAGTTTAGCTGCCAGCACCGCAGTGCTCTGCTTTTCTGTGGGAGCTGGCTTGCCTGCGATGCAGACACCTCGGTGTATCAGGTACACAGAGTTGATGCCATCGCAGGCAAGCCAGCCCCACATTAGATTGAGTTCAGTTTCAAATATCAGGTCGGCTGTCAGGCCGCCTTGGCTTCGCTTTTGATCTAACCACTCAGGTCGGCTACTAGGCCGCCGTGCTCTTTGCTTTGATCTTGATCTTAGGCGCCCCGTTAAACCACGCTGGCCGAACGCAGGCTTTGAGCGGGGGTAAACCGGCAGGACGCCGGTTTAGCCGCGATGGGCCAAGGATGGCCCATGGCGGCGGCCCCGCCCAAAGCCGGAGTGAGGGCACACCGAGCCTAAGCGAGGTGCCGAGTGGTGGGGCAAGAGCCCTTTGGTTACTTTTGGGGCTCTTTTCAAAAGTGACCCGCCGTAAGGGCGGAACCCTACGAAGCCGTTACCGCAGCAACGGATATGCACCCAGCGCCCCCCGCGACAACCAAAGAATTCAACCCATAAAAAGATGCGTAAATACCTATGGCTATCGCAGGCAATCCAGCTCCCACATTTTAATTGAGGTTCGGCTCAAAGGTTAGCGAGATTGGCCAACTGCGAACCGCTCACATACCGCTCCAGATTCGCCAGGAACGTATCGGCAATCTCCTCTTTGCTGTTGGTCGAAATCGCCGAGGTATGCGGCGACAACCTCACCCGCGCATGGCTGTACAACGGGTGCCCATCCGGCAAGGGTTCCGGCTCCGTCACGTCCAGCGAAGCCAGCCCGATCTGCCCATTGTCCAGCGCCTCCAGCAACGCCTCCTGGTCCAGCAAACCACCGCGCGCGATGTTGATCAGGTGCAGCCCCGGCTTGGCGCTGCCGAGTACGTCGCGGTTGACGATATGTCGCGTGGCCTCGGTCAGCGGCGCCGCCAGCACCAGGTGGTCAGCACGGGCAAACAGGTCGTGGATATCCCGCGCGGCGTCTACGCCGTCCACTGCAAAAGGCGCCTGGCTCTGGCGCAGCGCAACCACCTTGATTCCCAGCGCCAAGGCCTTCTGCGCAAGGCTTTTACCGATGGCGCCAAAGCCGAGAATACCCAAGGTGGTGCCCTTGAGCGGGCGCAAAGCGGTGAAATTCCACTGCGCATCCTTCACCCAAATAGCCGGCAAGTGCTTGGACGCGGCAAAGATCGCCGCCAGGGCGAACTCGGCGAGGTTATCGGCGGCCGCGCCCCGCGAGGTAGTCACGGGTGGGCCGTTGAACAGCCACTGCGGGTAGAAGTCGATGCCCGACGACACCAAGTGCACCCACTGCGCGCCATATGGCCAGCCCGGCGGTGGGGTGTCCGGTGCGGTGTAGCCGCGCACGTTGATCGGGCGCAGCAATAGGATATTGGCCTGGGGCGGCAGGTCGCTGGGCACGCCGACCGGCACGCCGATCACCTGGGCTTCGGGGTGGATGGAAGCGAGGCGTTCGCGGAGCAGCGCGTTGTAATCTTCGTCCAGCTGGCTGGCAATAATCACCTGACTCATGTGCGCTCCTTATTCATTTTGGGCCACGTTGGGCGAAGACAGCTCTGCCGACGCCTTGCAGCACGGCGTCGTTTTGTGGCGTATGCACGCGACTGCACAGCACGTCGCGGTAATGGCGTTGCAGCGGGCTGTGGCGCGACAGGCCAGGGTTGCCCGAGGCTTCAATGGCCAACTCAACGGCGCGGATCGCATTGCCGGTCACCCAGTATTTAAGCTGCGCCGCATTGGCCGCCGGCGTGTGGCCCTCGGCGGCGGCATCGAGCAGGCTGCGGTTGGCAAACAGTAAGGTGTCGATATGGCCGACGGTCTCCTGAAAACGCGGCAAGGTCGACAACGCGGCGCCGAGATTAGACGGCGTGCGTTCTTCCAGCCACTGCACCAGCCAGTCCCGTGCGGCTTGGGCTACGGCGTCGTACACCGAGGACAGCAACACCGACATCCACAGGAATCCATCGCCATCCAGCTCCGGCTGCGGTGCGCTCCAGGGGCTGACGCTGACGGCGTGGTCCAGCGGCACCAGCACGTTGTCGAGCACCACTTCATGGCTGCAGGTGGCGCGCATGCCCAGGTGGTCCCAGGTGTCGATGATGCTCACGCCGGGGCTGTTTTTCGGCACCAGCCAGGCGCCTACCAGCGGGTCGGCGTCATCACTGCGCGCCCACACGCTAAACCAGCTCAGGCCATGGCTGCCGGTGGAGTAGATCTTGCGCCCGCTGATGCGCCAGCCTTCGGCGGTGCGCACGGCTGTGGTCGCCGGCAGGCCGCCACGCGCCGGGGTACCGAGGTCGGGCTCGACGCGCAAGGCGTTGATCAGCGCACCGTTGCGCACCGCGTCTTCGGCGACTTGCACGCGCAGGTGCTCAGGCCAGGTCTTGCTGTCTTGCAGGCGCGTGTGTTGCAGGTACTGCATCACCAGGATCAGCGCGGTGGAAGGCTCGCCCTTGGCAATCGCGCTGATCGCCTTGCGCGCCTGGGGCAAGCTGGCACCGCCGCCGCCCAGGGCCTTGGGCACGGTGAGGGCGACCAAGCCGTGGTCATGCAGGCGTTTGAAATTGTCATGGGGGAAGGCACCGCTTTCGTCGTACAGGTGCGCGGTGTTCGCCAGCTCGGCGCTGAGGCGGTCGAGCAGGGCGTCGAAATGCGCCGATCCTTGTGGGAGCCGGCTTGCCTGCGATGGCGGTGGGTCAGCCACCTGCAACGTATGCCCAGAGACCGCTATCGCAGGCAAGCCAGCGCCCACATTCGCGAGTCGGTTCAGATGTTTGCTCATGCCAGCACTTCCTGCTGCTCTTCGACCTCAGCGGCCACGCTGTAGCGGTTGGCCGGCACGTCCAGGCCCAGGTTGTCGCGCAGCGTGTGGCCGCTGTACTCGGTGCGAAACAGCCCGCGCTGTTGCAGCACCGGCACCACCAGTTCGGTGAAGTACTGCAAGCCATCCGGCAGCACCGAGTTGATGATGAAACCATCGCTGGCACCGGTCTCGAACCACGTCTGGATCGCATCAGCGACTTGCTCGGCAGTGCCGACAAAATCACGTTTGGGCTGCGAGAAACGCAGCGCCACTTCGCGCAGGGTCAGGCCTTCGTCCTTGGCCAGTTGCTTGATGCGCTCGGAGCCGCCTTTCTGGCTGTTGGCGCCCAGGTTGCCGAGTTCCGGGAAGGGTTCGTCCAGCGGGTATTTGCTGAAGTCATGGTCATTGAACGGGCGGCCGAGGGCGACAATCGCGTCTTCCACGGTGACCAGCGCCACGGCCTGCTGATAGCGGCTTTCCACCTCAGCGGCATCGCGCCCGACAATCGGGCGGATGCCTGGCAGGATCGACAGGCTGTTGGAGTCGCGACCAAAGCCCTGGGCGCGACGCCTCAAGTCGGCGCTGTAGGCTTTGGCTTCTTCAATGGTCTCGACGTGCACGAAAATCGCGTCGGCGTTTTCCGCCGCGAAGTTGCGCCCATCCTCAGAAGTACCCGCCTGGAAAATCGCCGGCTGGCCCTGGCGCGAGCGGGCGATGTTCAACGGGCCTTTGACCGAGAAGAACTCGCCTTTGTGGTTCAGCGCATGCAGTTTGCTGGGGCTGAAAAACTCGCCGCTTTGCTTGTTGTAGGCAAAGGCGTCGTCTTCCCAGGAATCCCACAGGCCCTTGACCACGTTGAGGTGTTCTTTGGCGATGCGGTAGCGCACCGCGTGCGGTGGGTGCTCGGCCTTGCCGAAGTTATCGGCGGTGCCGCTGAGCCAGGAGGTGACCACGTTCCAACCGGCGCGGCCGCCGCTGATATGGTCCAGGGAGGCAAACTGACGCGCCACCTGGTAGGGCTCGCTGTAGCTGACGGTGACCGTGGCGACCAGGCCGATATGCGTGGTCAGCGCGGCCAGGGCCGAGAGGATCGTCAGTGGCTCAAAACGGTTGAGGTAATGTGGGCTGGATTTGGCGTGGATGTGCAGGCTGTCGGCGATGAATACGAAGTCGAACTTGGCGCCTTCGGCCAGCTCGGTCTGCTGCTTGTAAAAACCAAAATTCGTGCTGGCATTCGGTTGCGCTTGCGGGTGGCGCCATTCGCCCCAGCCGTGACCAACGCCGTGAACCATGGCGCCTAGCTTCAAATGGCGTGGCTGCAATTGACCTGGCTTGCTCATGTGCTGCTCCTTGCTTAGCGCGATGCTTGGGAAGTGGGGAAACGGCTGGCGTTAAAGCTTTTGTCGAAGCCCTGGGACACGTCGATGCGCTTGGGCAGCAGGCCTTCTTTCTGATAGGTGTCGGCGGTAGCTTGCAGGCCGCTGATCACGCTGTCGTCGATCACGACGGGGCTCAAATGGGTGTCTTTGGCCACCTCGACGTGCACCGCCAATGGCAGGCCGGTGATTTTCGACTGGGCGGCGGCGTATTCATTGGGGTGCACGTTGGCCCACGCATAGGCGCGATCAACGCGGGCAACAAAATCGTCCAGCTGTACGCGTTTTTCGCTGATGGCCTGGCGGGTGGCAGCGAAGTACAGGTGGTTGCTCAGCAACTGGTTGCCGCTGACCAGAACTCTGGCCTGGCTTTGTGAGGTCACGACCGTGGTGTAAGGGTCCCACGTGGCCCAGGCGTCGACGGTACCGTTATCCAGTACCAACCGGGATTCGGCGGGCAGCAGAAAAATAAACTGCACATCGTTGCTCGTCAGCCCTGCGCTGGCCAGGGCCTTGATCGCCAGGTAGTGACCAATGGAGCCGCGCCCGGTGACGATTTTCTTGCCCTTGAGGTCGGCCACGTTTTTGATCGGTGAATCCTTGGGCACCACCAGGGCGGTGGTATTACGCCCTTCGGCGTGGATGATGCTGACCACCTTGAGCGAGGCACCGGCGCCCAGGGCAAACACATACGGTGCATCACCGAGCGCACCGACATCCACAGCGCCAGCATTTAAGGCTTCGCCCAGCGGCGAGGCGGAAGGGAACTCCGACCACTGGATTGAGTAGGGGACGTTTTTGGTTTCGCCGCTGGCTTCCAGCAATGCCTTGATCGTCGATTTTTGATTGGCTACGCGCAGCGGCTGCAGGTCGGCGGCGTGGGCGCTGGTGACCAGGCCGAGGGCGAGGGCGGCGCTCAGGAGCAGGCGTTTGAACGGGGTGGTAAAGGTCATGAGTGATAGATTCCAGGCAGATCGAAAAAGTGTGGGTTACCTCCGCCTGGAAAGGGGTCGGTGAGGCCTGCCCCGGTCCGGGGCAGGCGTAACGGTGAATCAGATCACATAGAAACCATGGGTGGCGTCGCGCGCCAGTTGCTCGACCAGGCCGAACTCCCAATCCAGGTAAGCCTGCATGGCTTCCTTGGGGCTGTCGGTGCCTTCGTACGGTCGGCGGTAGCGGTCGATACGCGGCGAAGCCAAGTGGGTTTCACCGGCTTCCAACGGCAATTGCTCGGCGATCCAGTGGGTGGTGCCGCCTTGCAGCAGGAACACCGGCTTGCCGGTCAGCGCCTCGACGTCGGCCACTGCCAGGCGTGCCAGCTGGCTGGTGCCGCAGGTCAGTACATAACGCTCGGCGGGCGGCACCTTGGCCAGCGCCTCGGGCAATTGCGCGCGTAAGGCCCAGTGGGCGCCAGGGATGTGGCGCTTGACGTAATTGACGCTTGGGGTGAAATCCAGCACCGCCGTGTCGCCGTGGGTTAACCACTCTGCCAAGGTGTGCGGGCTGATCAGTTCGGCTTGCGGCGCCACCGGCACCGGCGCGACCCACGCACCTTTTTCACTGAAGTGCGCGGGTTGCAGGTCGTCCAGCACGTGCACGTCCCAACCCAATTGCGCAAGCCAGGAGGCGGACATATTGGCGCGCACGCCATCGTCATCCACCAGCACCAAACGCGCACCGCGCACGCTGGCGACGTGGTCGGTTTCCTGCACCAATTGGCCGCCGGGCGTGGAGCGTGCGCCAGGCAGGTGGCCGGCTTCGAATTCTTCCGGGGTGCGCACATCGAACAGGTAAGTGGTGCGCGTCGGTTCCTGCTGCCAGCGTTGCAAGTCGGCCAGGGTGGCGCGGCCGACGCGGGCCTTGTCGGCAACGCGGCGGGCGTCCTGGGCGGCGATCTGGCGGTGTTCTTCAGAGGTCGGCGCAAAGCGGCGCGACTGGCCGTGGGCGAGTTTCTGCCCGGCCAAAGTCCAGCCGATGGTGCCGTTGCGCAGCGCCGACACCGGGTTGGCCACGCCGGCATTGATCAGCGATTGGGTGCCGATAATGCTGCGGGTGCGCCCGGCGCAGTTGACGATGATGCGCGTGCCTGGGTCCGGCGCCAGTTCACGGGCGCGCAGCACCAGCTCGGCACCGGGCACGCTGATGCCGGTGGGGATGCTCATGGTCTGGTATTCGTCGAAGCGGCGCGCGTCGAGCACCACCACATCGGCCTGGCTGTCGAGCAAGGCCTGCACGTCTTCGGCGGCCAGGGACGGCGTGTGGCGCTCACTTTCAACCAGCTCGCCAAAGGCCTTGCTCGGCACGTTGACGTCAATAAACAGCTCGCCACCGGCACGCCGCCAACCGTCCAGGCCACCGTCGAGCAGGCTGACCTGGGTGTAGCCCAGCGCAACCAGGCGCTCGGCGGCCCGCTGCGCCAACCCTTCACCGTTGTCGTAGACGGTGACGTGGGTGTCACGCCGCGGAATGCGCGAGTACACCTCCAGCTCCAGTTTGGACAGCGGGATATTCGCCGCGAACAGCGGGTGAGACTCGGCAAACGGCGCTTCTTCGCGCACGTCGATCAGGGCGATTTCTTCACGGTCCAACAGGGCCTGGCGAATCTGGGCGAAGCTGCGGTTCGATACGGTGGTCATAGGGCAGGGCTCTTTTCTTTGGACAAGTCCCAGATGTTCGGGAGGTAGGCGTTGGAATAACCGGAGATAAACAGTTTCTCGCTGCCGTCGGGCTGATACACCGCGCGGCGCACGGCCCCGATATTGGCGCCGTACACATGAATGCTGATCGACACCTGGTCGCTGTGGGCATTGCTGACCTGATGGATATCGCCGACCTTGGGCGACACCGCCTCGACCTGGCCCGGCACCAGCTGAATGGGCTTGCCTTCGGCGATCAGCCTGCCGTCGGGTGCGCGTTCAAAGCCCTGGGAGAATTCCGAGCCGCGCAACATGCCGATCAAGCCCCACACACGATGGTCATGAATCGGCGTGGTTTGCCCCGGGCCCCAGACAAAACTGACGATGCTGAAGCGCTGGCGCGAATCGGCGTGCAGCAGGAACTGCTGATAGCGCGCAGGGTCAGGTTGGGCGTATTCATCGGGGAGCCAGTCATCATGGCTGACCAATTGCGCCAACAGTTTGCCGCCACGGTGCAACAGGTCGCCTTCACGTGGGTTGCCGTCGATCAGTTCCGCCAGAGCGCCTATAAAGGCTCTGAGTCTCTCGGGGTGTCGGGCCTGGGTCATGGCAATTCCATCGCTGCGTTAACGGGGAGGGGTTGATGGGTTTATATAAGCATAATGTTTATAGTTAATATGCTAATTTTTAATGATTAGCTTATAGCTGAAGGTAATTTAGAACCGGTCTGAATAGCGTTAGACGTTATCGATCGCAGCGTGGGCTATCCAGCCAGCCTTACGGCAACTATGCTTGGTACACATCTTAATGACTGTTCTCTATGTGCGGCCCAAATGAAAATTGACGATATCGATGCCTTTGTCGAAGTGATTCGTTGCCAGTCCATCAGCCACGCCGCCGAGTCGTTGCAACTGACCCAGCCGGCCATTACCCGTCGCGTGCAGAACTTCGAGCAGGCGTTGGGGGTTGAGTTGTTCGACCGCAACACCAAGCCTCTAAAGCCGACGCTGATCGGTACGCGGGTGTATGAACAATGTCGGTTGATCCTGCGCGAGATGGATGCCCTGCGTGAACTGGTGGCCACCGACGCGCCACCGACTGGCGTGTTGCGCCTGGGCGTGCCGCAGACCATCGGCGATGTGGTGCTGCTGGACGCGCTCAAGCTCCTGCGCAGCGAATACGCCGAGCTGCGTGCCCAGGTCGCCACCGGTTGGGGCAGCCAACTGGTGGGCAAGATCGAGCGTGGCGAACTGGACGCAGCGGTGGCGCTGTTTCCGGCCGGCAAGATCTTCCCGGACAACGTCGTCGGCGAGTCCATCGGCAAGATGGAACTGGTGGTGGTCTGCGCCAAGGCACAGTTGCCGAAAAAGCCCTGCAAGCTGGCGGATGTGTACCAGAACGGCTGGATCCTCAACCCGGATGGCTGCGGTTTCCGTGCCGGTTTGCAGCGCACCTTGTCTGATCAAGGCTTGGCGCTGCGGGTGAACCTGGAGACTTTCGGTACCGAGTTGCAGTTAGGGCTGGTGGCGGACGGTTTGGGCCTTGGCCTGGTGCCAAGGCCGTTGCTGGAGCGTAGCGCCCACCGTGAGCAACTGGCAGTGATGCCACTCAAGGACTTCAAGCCGGTGATGGATTTGTGGCTGATCTATCCGCATTTTCTCGGCAACCTGCAAGGGCCGGTGGATGCGTTTGGCAAGCGGGTGGCGGACGCGTTGCACAAAATCCGCAAAGCCGCCTGACCCCTGTAGGCGCTGGCTTTGATGAGCATTCCCACGCGCCACGTGGGAATGCCTCTTGTGACGCTCTGCGTCACGCTTTGGGGCGCGGAGCGCCCTGGGCTGAGTTCCCACGCGGAGCGTGGGAACTATCATAACTATCATAAAAAAATATAATAATTAGCTTAGATTAAAATGTGCTTTTTATTATGTTTCGGCATCCCCTAGGCTGCCTGGAAGTCCTTAAGGCCACCCAGGAAGTTTTGCCATGAGCAGCGTCACCTCGATCTCCAGCGTCTCCAACACCGTTCGCCAGCGCGTCACGCCCGAAGAGTGGGAGGTGCGTGTCAAATTGGCTGCGGCCTATCGGTTGGCGGCCTTGTACAAGTGGACCGACCACATCTACACCCACTTCTCCGCCCGTGTGCCGGGGCCGGATGAGCATTTCCTGATCAATGCCTTCGGCTTGTTGTTCGATGAAATCAGCGCGTCCAACCTGGTCAAGGTCGACCTCGACGGCACGCCTGTCGATGACCCAACAGGCCTTGGCATCAACTACGCCGGTTACGTGATCCACAGCGCTATCCACGGTGCGCGCCACGATCTGCAAGCGGTGCTGCACACGCACACCCGTGATGGCATCGCGGTGTCGGCGCAGAAGGACGGCTTGTTGCCGATTTCCCAGCATTCCATCGCGTTCTCCGGGCGCGTGGCCTACCACGGTTATGAAGGCGTGGCGTTGGATCTGGACGAGCGCGAGCGGCTGGTGGCGGACCTGGGCGACAAGAGCGTGATGATCTTGCGTAACCATGGCTTGCTGACGGCGGGGGTGAGTGTGGAGCATGCCTTCCAGCAACTGCAGGGGCTGGAGCGCGCGTGCAATATCCAGGTGGCAGCGCAGGCGGGCGGCAACGCGCAGTTGATCTTCCCGCCAGCGGAAGTGGTGGCCAAGGTGGAAGAACAGGCCAAGGTGTTCAGCAACGGCGAAGGGCCGGGTGTGGCGCGGCATTGGAATGCGTTGATTCGCCAGTTGGAGCGCACTGATACCGACTATAAAAACTGATCTCAGCAGCGACGCCGGACGCCTGTGGGAGCGGCGGTGCGACGATTCACTTGCTCGAATCGTCGCACCGCCGCTCCCACAGTTGGTTTTGCTGTGTGCTTATGCGACCTGCTGGGCCTGCTCGCGCTCTGCGACCAACTGACGGGTAAGCGGGATCAACCGTTTGCCATAGTCAATCGCATCATTGAGCGGATCAAAGCCGCGAATCAGGAAGGTGGTAATCCCCAAGTCGTAGTAATCCAACAACGCTTCAGCGACTTGCTCGGCGGTGCCCACCAGTGAAGTCGAATTACCTTGAGCCCCGAGCAAGCCAGCAATCCCGGTCCATAAGCGCTTATCCAACCGCGACCCTTGCGCTGCCGCCGCCAACAACCGGCGCGAGCCTTCGTTCGGTGGTTCGCGTCGTACAAATCCGTTCTTCTCAGCCAACGCCGTAGCCTGCTGCAAGATCGTTTCGGCACGTGCCCACGCCAGTTCCTCGGTTTCGGCCAGGATCGGCCGCAATGACAAACTGAAACGAATCGTACGCCCATGCTTGGCCGCTTCGGCCCGCACCTGCGTCACCACTTCGCGCACTTGCTCATAGGTTTCACCCCACAGCGCATACACGTCGGCATGCTTGCCCGCCACTGCAATCGCCGCCGCTGAGGAGCCGCCGAAGTACAACGGGATATGCGGCTGCTGCGGCGACTTCACTGTCGAGTGCGCGCCTTCGACCTTGTAGTAGGCGCCGGAGAAATCGAACGGCTGCTCGCTGGTCCATTCTTGGCGCACCACGCTGAGGTACTCGTCGGTGCGCGCGTAGCGTTCGTCCTTGCCGATGTGGCTGCCATCGGCACGCAGTTCGCGGTCATCGCCGCCGGTGATGATGTGCACGGCGGTGCGCCCGCCGTTGAATACATCCAGGGTGCTGAACTGGCGCGCAGCCAACGTGGGCTGAGCAAAACCTGGGCGGTGGGCGATCAGGAACTGCAGCTTTTGGGTGACGCTGGCCGCATGCGCGGCGATCAGCGTGCTGTCCGGGCTGTTGGAATGGAAGGCCACCAAGGCGCGGTCGAAACCGGCCTCTTCGTGGGCGCGGGCCACGGTTTCGACGTAGTCCGGTTGCAGGGTCGGGCCGCTGCGCGGGTGAATCTCGGAAGCGTGATGGCCGCCGATATAGCCGATGAATTCAATGCTCATGGTCAGTCCTTGTCAGGTACGGGATCAACACCTCCTCCGGGCGCGGGGTCGGTCACTCGGGTCAAAAGTAAAGGGGCTGGCCGAGTCTGTAAAATGCCTGTTGGTTCTAACCTAAGTATTAAAAAAACGAATTATTAATCTGTTTGTTTATTATTAATATGCATTTAAAAGGCGCCGCTACAAGCTCAACCGAATCTGCGCACACAACCTGCCGCCCGTGCCACTTGTGCCGCGATTGCGTGAGCTTTCCACTCGATAAAACGGCTGCATGACCTGCACCCATTTGTCCTCGGCACTCCTGGGGCCGCGGTCTAGCCAGCGCTGCTGGCTGTGCCTGGTGCCCTTTATATTGCAGTGTATCTGGCGATAACGAGATACGCAGCGAAGCAAAAAAACCGACAGGCCAGGGTCCGGCGTCGTTCACCGGCGAGCCTAAGCTAATGCTAAAAAGGTATTTATTAAGGCTTTTTAAGATCGTTTAGCTTGGTCGCTCCAGCCCCAGACGCTTATGGAGTGAGCCGCCCATGCTGCAATCAATCACCACCTTGCCGCTGCTGGACCTGTCGCAGCTCGACGGCAGCCCGCAGCAGCGTGGCGAATTCCTCGATGAGTTGCGATCCGCCGCGCGGCATATCGGCTTTTTCTACCTCACCGGCCACGGTATCGATCCCGTGCTGCTGGCCCAGGTGCAGCAGCAAGCCCGCGCTTTTTTTGCCTTGCCTGAGGCCGACAAACTCGCCGTCGGTATGCTCAACTCTCCACACTTTCGGGGCTACAACCGCGCGGCTTCGGAGATCACCCGCGGCGAGCCGGACCTGCGCGAGCAGTTCGACGTCGGTGCCGAGCGCGAGCCGTTGAATGTTGATCAATACCCGGCCGCCTGGGCGCGTTTGCAAGGCCCCAACCAATGGCCGGTGGCGTTGCCCGAACTCGAGCCGCGGGTGCTGGCCTGGCAGCAGGCGATGACGCAGATGTCGTTGCGCCTGCTGCGCGCCTTCGCCCAGGCGTTGTCGTTGCCCGAGAATGCGTTTGACGCGTTGTACGGCAGCCACCCCAACGAGCACATCAAGCTGATGCGCTACCCCGGCCGCCACGCGCAACAAAGCCGCCAAGGCGTAGGCGCACACAAGGATTCCGGGTTTCTGAGCTTCCTGCTGCAAGACCAACAGGCCGGTTTGCAGGTGGAAGTGGAGGAGGGCCGCTGGATCGATGCGTCGCCGCGCCCCGACACGCTGGTGGTGAACATCGGCGAGTTGCTCGAGCTGGCCAGCAACGGTTACTTGCGCGCCACCGTGCACCGCGTGGTCTCGCCGCCGGTGGGCAGCGAGCGCTTGTCCCTGGCGTTTTTCCTCGGCGCGCAACTGGATGCGGTGGTGCCGGTGTATCAGCTGGCGCCTCAATTGCTGCGCGATGCCCACGGGCCGACCAGCGACCCACGCAACCCGTTGCTGCGCGATGTCGGCTGGAATTACCTGAAAGGCCGTCTGCGTTCGCACCCGGATGTCGCCCAGCGGTTTTACGCCGACGCCACACTTCCCCACGCACTGTCCGCCTGATCAGGAGATCACCATGTTGAAAAAAACCGCACTTACCCTGGCGGCGTTGCTGGCTTCATTCAGTGTGTCGGCCGCCGATGTGTTGCGCGTCGCCGCCGACCCGATTCCCCATGCACAGATCCTCGAATACGTGCAGAAACTCGACCCGAACCTGAACCTGAAGATCATCGAAATCCCCAGCGGCGTGAACTCCAACGAGTTGCTCGCCCATGGTGATGTCGACGCCAATTACTTTCAGCACCTGCCGTTCCTCAACGCTCAGGAGCAGGCGCTCGGGCAGAAATTTGCCGTGGCCGCCACCGTGCACATCGAGCCGCTGGGCATCTACTCCCGCCGCCATACAAGCTTCGCCCAGGTGCCGGACCAGGGCACGGTGGCGGTGCCCAACAACGTCACTAACCTCAGCCGCGCGCTGTACCTGTTGCAAGCCAATGGCTTGATTAAACTCAAGCCGGGTTTCAATGACGCCTCCAAGGACCAAGCCACGCCCAAGGACATTGCCGAGAACCCCAAGCACCTGAAGATTCTGGAGATTGAATCGCCGCAAATTCCGCGTGCGCTGGATGATGTGGACCTAGCGGTGATCAATGGCAACTTCGCCCTGGAAGCCGGGTTGGTGCCGGCCAAGGATGCCTTGGGGTTGGAGAAAGCAGAGGGCAACCCGTACGCGAATATCCTGGTGACTACGCCGAAACTGGCGGATGACCCGCGTATCAAGCAGCTCGCCAAGGACCTGCGTTCGCCGCAAGTCGCCACGTTCATTACCGAGAAATATGCAGGCTCGGTGATTCCGGTGGCGGTCGAATGATCGTCGTCGAGGGCGTCAGCAAAACCTACGCCGATGGCCAGCCGGCGGCGCTGGATAATGTGTCGTTACAGATAAGCGACGGTTCGATCTTCGGCATCGTTGGCCGCAGCGGGGCGGGCAAAAGCACCTTGCTGCGCTGCCTCAACCTGCTGGAGCGGCCAACCTACGGGCGCATCCTGCTGGATGGTCAGGACCTGACCCAACTGAGCGACAAACAACTGCGCCAGCAACGCCAGCGCATCGGCATGATCTTCCAGGGTTTCAACCTGCTGCATTCGCGCACTGTGGCGGATAACGTCGCGGTGCCGCTGGAAATCGCCAAGGTGCCCAAGACCGAACGGGCTGCGCGCGTGGCCGAATTGCTGGCATTGGTGGGCCTTAGCGAAAAAGCCCTGGCATTTCCTTCACAGCTCTCCGGTGGGCAGAAACAACGCGTGGGCATTGCCCGCGCACTGGCGGCGCGCCCGGCGTATCTGTTGTCGGATGAGGCCACCAGCGCCCTTGACCCGGAAACCACCGCGTCGATTCTTGAGTTGTTGCGCGACATCAATCGGCAACTGGGCGTGACCATCGTGCTGATCACCCACGAGCTGGAGGTGGTCAAGGCCATCTGCGACAGCGCGGTGTCCCTGGCCGATGGCCGCGTGTTGGAAAGCGGCACGCTGCTGCAGTTGCAAGCCGACCCGGCCTCGCGCCTGGGCCGCTCGTTAGCACCCAGCCTGCAAGTGGTGAGGGCCGTATGAAAACCGACTGGAATGAGGTGGTGCAACTGCTGCTCAACGCCACCGGCGAAACCCTGTACATGGTGTTGCTGGCGGGGTTGTTCACGCTGTTGATTGGCCTGCCGCTGGGCGTGGTGCTGTTTATCAGCCGACGCGGCGGCCGGTTGCCTTTGCCACGGCTCAACCGGGCATTGGGCGGGGTGATCAACCTGGGGCGTTCATTGCCGTTTGTGGTGATGCTGATCGCGTTGATTCCGTTGACGCGTTTGATCGTAGGTACGACGTTGGGCAGCACGGCGGCCGTGGTGCCGATCACCATTGGTGCCTTTCCGTTTTTTGCGCGCATCGTTGAAAACGCGCTGGACGAAGTGGACAAGGGCCGCATCGAGGCCATCGTGGCCATGGGCGGTGATATTCGCCATGTGATTCTCAAGGTGCTGCTGCCCGAAGCCTTGCCCGCGCTGGTGGCGGGGGTGACGCTGACGTTGGTGATGCTGATCGGCTTTTCCTCTATGGCCGGCGTGATTGGCGGCGGTGGGCTGGGGGATTTGGCGATCCGCTATGGCTACCAGCGGTTCAACAACCAGATCATGGTGGTCACGGTCATCGTCTTGGTGCTGCTGGTGCAAGGCGTGCAAAGCCTGGGGGATCGTTGCGTGAGATCGCTGGCGCATCGCCGATAAACGGTTATGTACTAATGAATTTTTAATGTTCCTAGTTATATGCGCGGCCGGGTAAAGTCTCCTTCACTTCTTTTATCTCGCCGCCGGGCTCAGTGCGATGCACGCCAGCGCCAATAAACGCGCATACCCCCAACAGGAGGTGATGCGCGAGCAGTTGCTGAGGTTGTTCAAGGTGCTGGGGAACACCTTGCTGTACGATATCGAAGACTTGATCGTGCGCGAGGCGTTTGCGGTTTGTGGTTTCAACCCGCTACGCACGGCGGATTTGTTGGGGATCACCCGCAACGCCATGCGCACCTTGCTGCTCAATCACGGCATGCTCAAGGGGCGCGCACGGCCTTGAGCAGCAGCGCCTCGAACACCCGCTGCGCCCGTGGCTCATCACTGTGGGCCACGTTAAAACGCATCGAATTGAGGTGCGCCGGGTCGTAGCCGAACAGCGCGCCCGGCGCCAGCACCATGCTGCGCTTCAACGCCTCCTGGGCCAACAGCTCGCCGTTTACGCCCGGCGGCAGGCGTGCCCAGATAAACATCCCGCCTTCATGGGCCATCGGCAGTTCGCAGCCGCAGCGCTTGAGCCATTGCTCGACGCGCCCGCCGGCCTCCATCAACCGTTGCACCATGCGCTTGCGGTGTTTGGCGTAACTGCCTTCGCTGAGCATGCGGTAGACGATCTGCTCGAACAGCTCGGAGGTCACGCCGCCGCTCATCAATTTCATGTTGGTCAGGTTCGCCGCCAGTTGCGGCGCGGCCACCACGTAGCTGACGCGGGTGTTGGCGCTGAGAATCTTGGAGAAGCCCGACAGGTAGGTGACCTGGCCCAGGCCGGCGAGGGCGGCCAGGCGCGGTGGCGGGTTGGGGTGCAGGTCGGCGTAGAGGTCATCCTCGACGATATGGCAGTGGTATTGCTGGGTCAGTTGCAGCAGGCGAAACGCCTGGCTGGGGCTGAAGGAATGGCCGGTGGGGTTATGCAGCACGCTGGTGGTCAGGTACAGACTGGGGCGGTGCTCGGCCAGCAGTTGTTCCAGTGCGGTGAAGTCAAAGCCGTCGGGGCGCCGCTGGATGGTCACCACCTTGACCCCGTGCAAGGCCAGGTTGGCGTGGAAGTTGAAGTAGCACGGCGCGTCCAGCAGCACCGTATCGCCGGGGCGCGCGAGCAGGCGCATGAGCATGTCCAGGCCCTGCACGGTGTTCGGCGTAGTGATGATTTGTTCCACCGGCACCGACAGGCCTTCGGCGTGCAGCTTGTGTTGCAGGGCTTGGCGTAACGGCAACAGCCCGGCCGGCGTGCCGAGCGCGGCGATGCGCAACGACGGCGCACGCACCACGCTGCGCATCGTCTGGCGGATGGCTTCGTTGTTCAGCCAGTCTTCCGGCAAATGACCACTGCCAGGGCGCAATTCGCCGCTGGCGGTCACCAAGGGGCGACGCAACACGCTGAGCAAGTCTTGGGGCAATAGATCGACCCAACTCGCTTGAGCTGGGCGCAGCGTGTCCATCGCCACAAAATAGCCACGGCCTTGGCTTGACGTCAGCAAATTGCGCCCGCGCAAGCGATCCAGCGCCTCGTTGAGGGTGAACTTGCTGACGCCCAGCACCTGGGTCAGCTCACGCACCGAAGGTAACTTGCTGCCGGGCGCCCATTCTCCCTGCTCGATGGCCTGGCTAAACGCCTCGACGATCTGCTGGACCTTGGGCGTGCCCTGCACAAAGGCGATGGCGGATATAAACATAAACCTTCCTGGTCTTTGCTGGTTATTTTACCGGTGAAGTAAGGCCGGATTAGGCCCCACTTTACCTGATCTAAGCAAGGCTGCCTCACTAGACTGAGCGTCTTCATCCAAAGGAAGCCGTCGATGGAAAGCGAACTCAGCCAGTTGACCACAGCGTTCTGTACAGGGCTGGCCCAGCAGAAATACATGGGCGCCGAAAAAGGCCTGCAAACCGCCGTTGAGGCGGGCTGCACGCACTGGTACATCGACGCCAGCCTGTATGGCGAAATGGTTGAGGACTGGACCGAAACGCGCATTGCCGGCCTGCAGGGGCAGATTGCGAAAACCGGCGTCAAGCCGATTTTCCATAGCAACTTCAAGGCGCCGCTGGGCAGTGACGTCGAAGCTTTCCGGACGGCGGCCGTGCAATACGTGAAAAGAGAAATCGAGATTGCCAGCCGTCTGGGCGCGCCATTGATCATCCACGGCGGTTGCATCGTCGAGCCGAAAATAGCGCCGATGGCCAAGCAGGTGGTCCTTGAACGCTACCTCAAGTCGGTGCAGGAACTGGCGCTGTATGCCGAGGCCAGAGGCACGGATATCTACCTGGAAAGCCTGTCCAGTTATGTCAATTACCGGATATTCACCCACGAGGCGCAATACGCGTGGGTGTTAGAGCACCTGCAACCACACGCCAATGTGTACTTCTGCCTCAATGCCGGCCACGCCATCATCGAACGTGGCCTGCCGGCGGCGGTGTTGCGCAAGTACCCCCATCTGATCAAAGGCATCGCCTTTCGCAATAACAGTGGCGCACAAGACCCGTACTTGCAGGAGCACGACGATAGTTGCGACTACGCCGACGTGGTGCAGGCCATCGTCGAGACTCACTGGCAAGGCCTGGTGACCTTTGAAACCCGCACCCAGACCGCCAAGGCCGCCCTGGCTGACCTGGCGCTGATGTATCGCCAGGCCCTGACGCGCGAAATAGCGGTTGGCTGATGGGCCCATGGTCAGCGCTCGCGTCATGCGTTGCGTTGTTGTTTCTATCACCTCAAGGTCTCGGCCCATGACAAGTGCGTTAACGCTTTCTTCGTTTCTCTACTTTCTGCTGTTTTGCGCCACCATGACCTTCAGTCCAGGCCCGATGACCCTGCTGCTGTTGAGCCTGGGTGTGAAAGACGGCTTACGCAGCTCGATCCCGGCGCAGATCGGCGCCAGTGTGTCGTACCTGATTTCGATCCTGATCTTTGCCGTAGGCTTCTCGGAGTTGATCAAGGGCAACCTCGCCATCACCCAGACCCTCCAGTTGGTCGGTGTGGCCTACATCCTTTACCTGGCTTACAAGCAGTGGACCAGCAGCGGCGTGTCGATCAACCAGACCGGTGCGGTGGAAGGCTCACGCAGCCTGTTCGGTAAAGGTTTGCTGACCGGGTTTTCCAACCCCAAGACCATCATCATGTTCAGCGCCGTATTCCCGCAGTTTGCAGGGGCGGGGGAGCACAGCTCAGCAGCGGATATCGCCATCCTCGGGCTGACCTTTCTGACGCTGCAATTTGCCAGCGGTTGCCTGTACTGCTATTTCGGCCAGCGCATCAAGCATGTGCTGGAAAACCCCAAGCGCCGGGTACTGTTGCAACGGGTCACAGCGGTGTTGTTGCTGGGTGTGGCGTTGATGTTGGCGCGAGGGTTTTCCCACTGAAGTATTAGCCTATAAGCGGTAGTGGCGATTTGACGTTGCCCTGATAGACTCCAGGCATTCATCCAGGATCACACCAAACCATGTCAGCCGCCGGAGGAAATGGACTTCCGCTCGCTTCACGGTTGTACAAGTCGCGCGCCTTGGGGATGTCGCTGGGTTTTGTGTGCGTGGTGTTTGGCATGTACCCCTTGCAGCCGCCACTGTGGGTGTGGGCCTGGATGCTGATCAACGCCTTCGTCTGGCCGCACTTGGCCTATCAATGGTCGCGCCGCGCGAGCAATTCCCTGCGCAGCGAACGGCGTAACCTGATGTTCGATTCCTTTTGCGGTGGCTTCTGGGTCGGCGCCATGTATTTCAACCCGTTGCCCAGCGTCACCACGCTGTCGATGATGACCATGAACAACGTCGCCATCGGCGGGCCACGCTTTATGTTGGCGGGCTGGGTGGCGCAGGCATTGGGCATCGGTGTGTCGTTACTGGTGTTCTCCCCAGCGTTTATCGCCGTGACCACGCAAACCCAGCTTTACGCCTGTTTGCCGATTCTGATGGTGTACCCCTTGGCGTTGGGCTGGATCTGCTATCGCCAGGCCGTGACCCTGGCTCGACACAAACGCGAGTTACTGGCCCTGAGCCGCACCGACAGCCTGTCCGGCCTGCTCAACCACGGCGCCTGGAAGGACCAACTGGAAATCGAATTCCAACGCTGCCGCCGCGAGCAGGTGGGCGCCGCCATTGCGCTGATCGACATCGACCATTTCAAGACCATCAATGACACTTATGGCCATGTAACCGGCGATATTGTGCTGCGCCAACTGAGCAAAATACTGCGCTAGAACCTGCGCGTCACCGACCTCGCCGGGCGCTATGGTGGCGATGAGTTCTGCGTGATCCTGCCGGGCATGCCGCTGCACCGCGCCACCGAAGTGATGGAAGCCTTGCGCGATCGCTTCAACGCCTTGGCCTATGCCCAGGACCCGACGCTGCGCGCCAGCTTGAGCATTGGCCTGGCGCCCTATCAACCTGCGCACGCCGATTCCACCAGTTGGCTCAACGACGCCGACCAAGCGTTGTACGAGGCTAAGAGTAGCGGGCGTAACCGCGTGAGTTCGGTGCAGGGGAGTTGGTTGCGGTCGGTCTAGTGGGGTAGGGTGTCGCAGCGCCCCCCCAACAAAAAACAAGGATCGGCCCATGCTCTTCACCTTCTCCCGTACCCTCCTGGCCGCGACCCTGGCCTTGTCCTTCGCCGTGCCGGCCTACAGCGCCGAACCCCACAAACAGATCCAGGCCGATTCCGAACAGTACAAGGCCGAGGCCCTGAAACTGCTTGAGCGCCTGGTGAATATCGACTCGGGCTCCGGCTACGAGCCCGGCCTGACCCAAGTGCGCAACATCGCCGTGGATGAATTGAAGCAGCTGGGTTTCAGCATCGAACTGGTGCCAGACAAAGCGGCCAACAACAGCCATGTGATCGCCACTCTCAAAGGCACCGGCAAAGCCAAGATCCTGCTGATGGCCCACATGGACACCGTGTTCAAGGAAGGCTCGGCCGCCGCCCGCCCGTTCCACATCAAGGACGGCCGCGCTTACGGCCCCGGCGTGATGGATGACAAGGGCGGCATCGTTGCCGGCATCTACGCGCTCAAAGTTCTGAAAAACCAAGGCTTCAAGGACTACGCGCAAATCACCTTCCTGCTCGACGCCAGCGAAGAAACCGGCTCCGAAGCCGCCTCCGAGCTGATCCGCAACACCGCCAAGGCGAACGACGTCACCTTGAACCTCGAACCCGGCCGCCCAGCCGATGGCCTAGTGGTCTGGCGCAAAGGCAGCGCCACCGCCGTGGTCGAAGTCAAAGGCAAAGCCGCCCACGCCGGCGTCGCCCCGGAACTGGGCCGCAACGCCGCCATGGAAGCGGCGCACCAGATCCTGCAACTGGGCAAACTCGGTGATGAAGAGAAGAAAACCACCATTAACTTTACCGTGATCAATGCCGGCGACCGTAAAAACGTCATCCCCGACCAAGCGACGGCCATGGCCGATGTACGCGCGGCGTTGCCGGAAGAGTTCGATCGGATCGAGAAAGACCTGGCACGCGTCTCGGCCAACAAGTTGATCCCGGACACTGAAGTGAAGACCAGTTTGCGCCGGGGGTTACCGCCGATGCCGCAGACGCCGGAGTCGGATAAGTTGGTCGCGATTGCCCAGGGAATCTATGGGGAGCTGGGGCGTACGTTGACCATTGAAGGCAGCGGCGGGGCCGCGGATGCGAGCTTGTCGGCTGGGGTAGGGACGCCGACATTGGATGGGTTTGGGATTGTCGGGGGGAATATTCATACCCCAGAGGAGTATGCGGAAGTGGAGAGTGTGGCGCCGCGGATTTATCTGCTTAGCCGGATGATAATGGAGCTTTCGAAGCGGTGATTGGGTCGTAGGGCTCGCCCATTCTCTAAGGGTGAACCTTGATCACCATGGTGAGCAGGCTCGTTGTGGCGAGCAGGCTTGCCCTGCGTTGGGCTGCGCAGCAGCCCCAAAACTGGCGAGGCGGGTTTGGCTGTTTAAACGCCGTCGTTCTTAATGGGGCTGCTGCGCATCCCAATGCGAGCAAGCTCGCTCGCCACAGGTTTGGGGGATGTCAGTGAGATAAATGATGCTCTTACCATGTGGATGGGTCTTCGAGGCTGGCTTTTTGGAGGTCGTCTTTCCAGACCTCGTTGGCTAATCGGTAGATGTCGGCAAAGAAGCCTCGGGGGTCCGCTATTTCTGTTTCATCCCAGGCCATCGTTATGTGCTCGTCGTAATCACTTTCAAACTCTTTTGCGAAATCAAAACCGGGCGAATCTAGCGCATCCTTGAGTATAGACATCAGCACAGAACGATGTCGGTAAGACAGATACATAAGGTCTTTCAAAACAAAAAGAATGATGATTGTTTCTCTGTCTTTTTCATTGTTAGGGTCGTATTTCCACAGTGCTTCGCCAGCGGTGTCTTCAAGGTCGTATATCGATAAGGCCCCCAATATGTGAGAGATGTTGGGGAGGTACGGCATATCCATGAAAGGCGATTTCAACATTGGCTACTCACTTAGGAAACGCTGTAAATGGTCGTGTTGGGTTGTTTTTATCAAGTCTAATTTCAGCGCTGTCCATACTTTCAATGTACTTTGGATTTCTTGGGTCTTTGCTGTTAGGTTTGTAACCTCGCCCTGCGCCAAGCAGTTCAACTACGACCACGGGGTTCCCCGTCTTATCGAAACCTGTAGGAGCGGGGGAATTGCTTTGCATTTTACCCAAGGCCTTGTTTATAGCGTGGAGCTGCATTTTCCAGGATTTAAATTGAGAACTTGAGCTGATCGGTCCTTTTGTGCCTGTGGTCGGATTTGTACCGTCTATAGAACGTTGCTTCAAGGCTTCGTCCGGTATCTCAGGCCCATGCTTTTCAGTCGCATGCATATCGTATTTTTGTTCCCAACCCAACACTTTTCGCTTTGCGTTTGACTCTGTTAGTTGATCTATTCTTGCCTGCCGCTCAGTTTTTGGCTGATGAGGTAGGGCGGGCGTTCCGTCATTAACTTTAGGTTTGGGTTCTGCAGTAGCGTTAGGCTTGCATCCGTCGCCACCAGGACAGGTATTTAGGCCTAGCGGATCTATCCACCCCGTAGGGTTGGGTACGTACTGGTACGCGTTGATCCCACCGGCCAGCTTCACCGGGTCGGGAGTCAGGTAACGACCAATATCTGGATTGTAGTAGCGATGGCGGTTGTAGTGCAGCCCGCTTTCTTGGTCGAAGTATTGGCCTTGGAAGCGCAGCGGGTTGTCGATTTTATTGATGTCTAGGCGAGCAATTTCACCGTAGGCGCGGTAGTGCGCGGACCAGACGATTTCGCCGTCAGGTGCCGTGAGTTCTTGCGGGGTGCCAAGGTGGTCGAGTTGGTAGTGGAAGGGCTGGGTGTCTTTTGGACCAAAGCCTTCCAGCAGTGCCAGCGGACGGAAGCTCTCCGGTTCGTAGATGTAACGGCGATGGCGATCTGCGTGATGCTCCGCGATCAGCTTGTCGCCTTGCCAGAAAAACTCCGTGGTTATGTCATCAACGGTTTTGCTGATGCGCCGACCAAACGGGTCATAGCGGTAGCTGGCCGTTTGCCCGTTCGGTTGGGTAATGCCGATCAACCGATGCTGACAGTCGTAACGGTACTCGGTGACGAGCTGGTGACCCTTACCGCGCCTTTGGCGGATGAGGTTGCCAAAGGCGTCATAGTCATAATGATGATCGCCTTGGATCACTAACCGGTTACCCGCAACGATGTCCGGCCCAGGACGGTCTTGCATCAGCAGGTTGCCGGCTGGGTCATGGCCAAAGCATTCCTGCACATCTTGCGAGTGATCCGCTCGAGTCAGGCGGGCGAGGGGGTCGTAGTGGTAGTGGTGTTCACCTTTGCGAGTGTCTAGCAGGCGGGTCAGGTTGCCGGTTTTGTCGTAGTCGTAGTGGCGGCGGTAGAGGTCATGGTTTTCTTGAGTCACCGCGTGGGCGTGCAGGCGGTTTTGCTCGTCGTAGTGGTAGTGGCTGAGGAGCTGGCCTTGTTGGCGCTGGCGTTCTCGGCCGGTTTTGAACAGGTGAGACGTGAGGGTTTTGCCATTCAGCTCGACGGTGGCGAGGTGGCCGCCTTTGTCGTGGTTGAAGGTGAGACGATTGTTGTCCGGCAGGCGCAGGTTTTTCAGCTGGCCGCAGGCGTCGTAGCCGTAGCGCAAGGTGCCCCAGCCTTGGTGTTCGGCGGTGAGGCGGCTTTGGGCGTCGTATTCGTAGGCTAGCGCCCAGTGGCCGTCGTCGACGCTGAGGAGGTTGCCTTGGCGGTCGTAGGCGTAATCAACAACTCCACCGTCGGGCAGGGTTTTTCGTACGAGGCGGCCGGCAGGGTCTCGCTCGTAACGGGTGACTAGCTGACTGCCATCGTCGCCGTGTTCGGTCTTTTCCAGCAGGTTGCCGTTGAGGTCGTAGACGTAGGCCGTGCGCTGGCCGTCAAAGCCGATTTCTTGCTGGATCAGCCCGTTGAGGTGGTAATCAAGCTGGTAGGTTTCGCCAACTTCATTTTCGATCTCTGTCAGCAGCAACCGGGCGTTGTCGTAGCGGTATTTGACCTGGGTGCCGTCAGAATTAATGCGCCGGCTGATCAGGTGCAGGCCGTCGGCATATTCGTAGCGGGTGACGTGGCCCAGTTCATCGCGTTCGGTGGTGATTTTTCCGTAGGGGTTGTAGCTGTATTCCCGCGTTGCACCATCGGGCTGGGTCAGTTTCTGCAAGCGCGCGGCGGCATCCCATTGATACTGGGTCAGCGCGCCATGCTCATCCTCGCGCGCAACCTGTCGTCCAACATCGTCATAGCGATAACGCTTAACCCCACCATTCGGTAGTTGCTCTTCGGTGAGCTGGCCACGCTCATTCCAGACCAGCCGGTGACACCCGTTATCTGGGTACCAAACCCCAATCAGTTGCCCATGTTTGTTGTAGGTGTAGTCCGTAACGTGGCCATCAGGATCAGTCTTACGCGTGACGTCGCCCTGGTCATTACGCTCATATTTCCAAACCGCTTCACCACGCCGTACGACCCGTACGAACCCGTTGTCATGCTCGTAGGAAGTCGGCTCATCCTCTCCAGGAAACATCGCCACCAAGCGTCCGGCTTCGTCGTATTGATACGCCGTCACCGCCCCCAGCGGGTCCTGCTCAACCGTCAGCCGGCCCTTGGCGTCATAGGATTTGAAATGCTCAGCGCCGTCCGGATCAATGCGCTGCACCAGCCGCGCCCACTGGTCATGGACATAAACTTCCTGGCTACCATCCGCGTTGTGAACCGTAACCTTGCCGCCGTTTTCCCACAGATACCGCGTGTCCATCTGCGAAAAACTGGCCCAATGCCGAACACAGCGCGCCGCCTTACCAGCCCGTTCCCACTCCCAAAAGAAACTCGCCCCACCGGCCAACTGCCGCTCAAGAATGACGTGCTGATCGTCGTACCGATAAACCTCGCTTTCACCTACGGCATTGGTCGCTGAAACCAGTCGTCCAGCCTCGTCATAGGCGTAGGAAACAAGATTCTGCTCAGTCACCCATACGTAGGGTTCATACCCTTTGGCGCGATGAACCTGATAGTCAACGGCAACAATGCGACCCAGCTCGTAGCGCAGAAACAGCGACCGACCCGCACCGTTATCCAGCCGCTCAATCCGACCGGAACGATCACGAGCAATACGCAGCCGGTTGTCATACGCATCGCTGATCGCCGTCAGTACACCGTCGCGAAAGTGATAAAACCGTGACGCCTGAGCCAGCACCAACTCATCAGGCAGCGACCCCAAGTAAATCGCCGCCTCGGCCAAGCTATTGGTGATCGCCGGTCGAGCCACCGTGGGCAAGGGCAGGGCAGTAGACCGGTTCTCATGATCCGTCCAAACCACCGAATCACCGTCCACCACCAACCGCTGCGCCAGCGAGTGACTCCAACCAAACCCCAACCCACAATCCACTTCCACCGCACTGGTGCGGTACAACCGGGTCCACTCAAACGGCAAAATCCCATCCAACGTGCCATCGGTAAGGGTCAGCAACTCCTCCCCAGTCACCATCGACACCGGGCAGCCATTGGTGGCCGTTTTATCCGCAGGCGCCGCCGCATCTCCCTGCGGATTCTTCGCAGCGACAGGCACATCATCGACATGTTCCTGGCGCACCAACGCTGTTTGCTGAGTCTTCTTACGAACCGCAGGCACCGGGTTTGAGACCAACTGATCCCCTGCCTTCAACGGCACAACCGGCACCGTCTTGATCGGCGTCGCCGCACTGCCCACCAGCAACGGCTTCACCACCTCGGCATGCGGCTCCAACCTGGGCATCACCAGCTTTTTAGCCAGCAACTCCAACAAATCCCGCGTCCGTCCAGACTTGATATGCCCAAGCACCTGCGTACCCAGGCGCACCGCCACACCCATTCCCGCCGTTGCCCAAATCAGCAGCAGGTTGATCAATACCTCGCCAGTGATCTCCCCCATCAACTCATTCATTTCTGGCGGCGGCAGCATGCGCATCCAGCTGACCATCGCCGACACATAAATGAACAGCAGTGGCTCATCGCTAAGCACCAGCAGGCCGTTGGCGATCGCGTCGTTGCCGAGCTTCAGCAGCTCATCAAGTTCGGTTTGGGAGATGTAGTGCAGCAACTTCTCGCTGTTGGGCTTGATGTCCGCCAACAGGTCATACAACTGCGTGATGTTGTCCCACAGCCCGTAAAACGCTTTGCCCATGCCACTGAGAAACGCCGCTTCCAGCATCCTGCGCCGGTCCAGCGGGGTAGCGTCCGTATAGTTTTTCCACTGCGCCTTAAACGTGCTGTTCCATTCGTCGCGCAGGCGCGCTTCCAGCTCCGCGATCACCGACTGATAAGACGCATACAGCGCCTTGACGTGATCCTTGGAAACGTTGGGGTAGAAACTGATTCGGTACTGCTGGTTGCGATCACACTCGGTGATTTCGAGAATGCCGCTGGGGCCGATGGTCTTGTGGATCGGCTCGCCCAATGGCCCGCCGTTGGGGTCGATGCGTTGCAGTATCACCGGCGTGTCACCGATGGGCACAAACCGCGCGCTCTGGAACATGTGCACCAGGGTCAATGTGCCGTTGGCCTGGCAGGTGGCGACGGTGCTGCTGGGAAAAATGGAGCGGTTGATGGGCGCGACCAGCGCCACTTCATTGCCAACCTTGAACACCTGTTCGACATCCAGCGCCGAAAAGCTCCAGAAGCTCGAAGCCCAGTCGTCAAAGGTGTTCAGGCAGTTGCGAAAGTCACGCAAGACGCCTTCAACGTCCGGCGCTTTGGCATCCATGGGCGTCAGGGCCAGCCGGCCAATGGCCGGGTTCAAACGACAGCCCCTTGAACAGGGGTTTCAACACCAAAAACCATCTGCAATCCCTCGCACTGTGTGATCAGGCGAAGGACTTTGCAGAGGTTTTCAGGCGGTATCTGTAGAGCTTATCCGGTAGTTACGTGGGATGTTTCAGTAGTCTGTGTCCTCTCCCGGCCATGCACCAAACTGCACAGCACCGGCAGGAGCAACAGCGTCAACATCGCACCGCCAGCCCCCCGCCTAGTTGTGCGGCAGGTGAGCACCGAGGGCGACGATGGGCACGCGGGTTTGTGGCGTCTGGCCGTTGCCTTGCAGGCGCACGGTGATGGTCGAGCCGAGGGCGAAACGGGTGACGGCGCCGTGCAACACGTAGCGCGCGCGGTAGGTGCGGGTGGCCGGGTCGGCGCTGGCGGACAGCTCGCGCAGGGGGGCGGTCACGGCCTGCTCGGGCGCGCCGGAGGGGAACGCCAGGGCTTTTTGCGAGGCTTGGTCGCGCTGGTTTTCCGGTAGGTTGACGATGGCTTCGCGGGCGCCGTCATGGGCCAGGCGCGCGACGATTTGCCCTTCGGCGACGACCTGGCCGCGATCCACGCGCACGTCGGTGATGATGCCGTCGCCATCGGCCTTGAGCACCGAGTAGGTGCGGCGGTTTTCGATCTGGCTGGCGTCGGATTGTGCTGATGCCAGCTCGGCTTCGGCCACGCGCAGGTTGTTCGCCGACTGATCGAAAACCTGCCGCGACACCGCGCCCGTGCTGGCCAGGCGCTGGTAGCGGTTTTCATCATCACGGCGCTGGCGCAATTGTGCCTGGGCTGCGTTTACGCGGTTCTTGGCCAGTTCGACGTCGCCGATGTCCAGCACCAGCAGGGTGTCGCCTCGGGACACGTGCTGGCCGGGGTCGACCTTGCGTTCGATGACCTTGCCACTGACCTGAAAGCCCACGTCACTTTCCGTACGCGCAGCCACCACGCCGGTATAGGTGCTTTGCGGGGTGCCGACCGCTTCAACTTGCGCGACGAGCGCTGGGCGGGGCAGCGGCACGTCGGCGGCGCTGTCGGCCTCGCTGTTGCAGCCGCTGAGGACGACCAACATGACCAGGAGCGTGAGAATACGCAGGGGAAGAGGGTTCATGACGGGCTCCGGGGGTAATCAGCTGTAAAAATTACGGTCGTAATCTTTTGCTCATATTATGGCTGAAATATAAATTTATCCAGCCCCGGATATTCCCCGTGGCAAACGCCCCAGCCCCCCCGCGAAGCCTGTTGCTTTTACGGGTGGCCCTTAGCGTGTTGGGTGAAGTGTCGGCCCAATTGATCAACCCGGGCCTGGGCGCCATCGAGCAGGCGCTGATGGCACTGTCGGCGTTTGTCGCCGCATTTGGCCTGGGGCAGTTGCTGTTCGGGCCGCTGTCGGACCGTATCGGCCGCCGCCCGGTATTGATCGGCGTGTTTATCAACCTGCTGGGGTTCAGCAGCCTTGAATACGGCAGAACTGTCCTATACGTAGAACGATCAAGGCCGATTTTGCCGTCTAGTACTCAACGGCCAGCGGACTTAGGGTGTACGCAACTTGGAGGTACACCATGAAAAAAATCATCGGCATCTACACCAGCCCCCGCGCCCATTGGGTCGGCGACGGCTTTCCGGTGCGCACACTGTTTTCCTACGACGCGATGGGCAAGCACATCAGCCCATTCCTGTTGCTGGACCACGCCGGCCCGGTCGATTTCACACCGACCGAACAACGTCGCGGCGTAGGCCAACACCCACATCGCGGCTTTGAAACTGTGACCATCGTGTATGACGGCGAAGTCGAGCACCGTGACTCCACCGGCGCCGGTGGCACGATCGGCCCCGGCGATGTGCAATGGATGACGGCCGCCAAAGGCATCCTCCACGAAGAGTTCCATTCCCAAGCCTTTGCCCGCAGCGGCGGGGCGCTGGAGATGGTGCAACTGTGGGTCAACCTGCCGGCCAAGGACAAAATGGCCGACGCCGGTTACCAGACTATCGTCGATGGCGATATTCCGGTGCTGCCGCTGGCGAACGACGCTGGGCAGTTGCGCCTGATCGCTGGTGAATTCGCCGGTACCCAGGGACCGGCGCGCACCTTCACGCCGATTGACGTGTGGGACTTGCGTCTTAACGCCGGTAAAGCGGTCACGCTGGACCTGCACGCCGGGCGCAATACCGCGCTGGTGATCCTGCGCGGCACGGTGCTGGTCAATGGCGAGGAAGTCGCGCGCCAAGGGCAACTGGCATTGTTTGAACGGGATGGCGAGCACATCACGTTGGAAGCCAACGACGACGCCAAGGTGCTGCTGCTCAGCGGTGAACCGATCGATGAGCCCATCGTCGGCCACGGCCCGTTTGTGATGAACACCGAGCAGGAAATTCATCAGGCATTTGCTGACTTCCAATCCGGTCGTTTCGGACAAATGCAGGCTTAACGGTCAAGTGCCAACCCCTGTGGGAGCGGGCTTGTTGTGGCAAGCCCGCTCGCCACAACAAGCCCGCTTGCCACAAGGGTTTTTACCCGCACATTTTGTTTTCCAGCGTTCTCAAATCATGCGATCTTCAGCGCATTCGCCTTGGAGTCGCCCGGATGCCCTCATTTATCGCTGATCACCCGATGTTGTGCGCCGTGGCGCTGATCTTTATCGACATCGCCGTGTGGCGCCTTATTTCCGTCAACCTCGCCAACTGGAAACTCGCCGCACGCCTGGCGATCTTTGCCGTGTACAGCGCCGTGCTGTTCAACGACGGCATGAACCCCATGCAACTCGCACCCTATGCCGACAACACCGCGTTGCACCTGGCCGCCACGGCCTTGCAGATCGGCTGGTGGCTGTTTGCCGCGCGCACCCTCACGGTATTGCTCGGCGCGGTGATGATGCAGCGGGTCGGGCATGGCGGGCGGTTGCTGCAGGACCTGATGGGCGCGGTGATATTCCTGATCGCGATCATCGCCGCCATGGCCTACGTGCTCGACCTGCCGGTCAAGGGCGTGCTCGCCACCTCCGGGGCGGTGGCGATCATCGTCGGCCTGGCGCTGCAAAGCACCCTGAGCGACGTATTTTCCGGGATCGTGCTCAACACCACCAAGCCGTACCAGCTGGATGACTGGATCTCCATCGACGGCACCGAAGGCCGCGTCACCGATATCGACTGGCGCGCCACACGCCTGCAAACCTCCCAGGGCAGCATGGCGGTGATCCCCAACTCCCTGGCCGCCAAGGCCAAAATCATCAATTTCTCGCGCCCGGCGGACATGTTCGGCCTGGCGGTCAGCCTGCAAGTCAGCCCGCATGCGCGCCCGCAAACCGTGATCGAGGCGCTGGAGCGGGCGATGCAAGGTTGCCGGCCGCTACTGGCCAAACCCGCGCCGAGCGTAGCGTTCAAGACCTCTGCCAGTGGCGGGGTGGAGTATGAAATCAGCGGCTTTGTGCCGGCCATGGGCGTCAAGCGCGAAGTGCGCAACCAGCTTTACGATTTGGCTTTCCGCCACCTGCAAGCGGCGGGCGTGGGCTTGCTGTCCGCCACCGAAAGCAGCGCGCCGGCGGCGCTGTCCGGTGCACGCGCATTGCTGGAGCGCTCGTCGATTTTCTCCACCCTGCGCCAGGAAGAGAAAGATACCTTCAGCCAGAACATGGTCCTGCACACCTACCGCGCCGGCGAGATGATCCTGCCGGCGGGCGAGGTCAGCGATCATTTGTTTATCGTCGAATCCGGTGTGGTCTCGGTGATGTTGATCAAGGCCGGCCACAAGTTCGAAGCCGGGCGCATGGGGCCGGGCGAGGTGATTGGCGAGGCGGGGATTTTGTCCGATCAGGCGGCGCTGGCGGATTTTTCCGCCAAAACCTTCTGCACCCTGTACCGCATCGAGAAGGAATACCTGAAACCCTGCCTGGACGCGCGCCACGACATCAGCGAAGCGATGAAGGCGCTGCTGGATTTCCGTCTACACACGGCGCAGGCCCTGACCCAGGACGCGCCGGTCGTGCCGGTGAAAAAAGGCTTCCTGCAATGGTTGCGCAGTCGCGGGCTGTAGCGCCGATCAAGGCGCCATGGCGATGCGGTAGCGCTCTGCACACCAACGGCATGCGCCAGACCTCGGTGGCTGGCGTGTTTGCCTGTAGCGACGCCTCACTGGCCGCCGGCTCCGTAGCGCTGGCGGTGGGCGAGGGCGTGCGCGCCGGGGTCGGCGCGCACTTTTCGTTGATCAGTGGTTGAGGTAGGCCGGGCTTTGCGTGGACAGCGAGGCTTTCACGGCATGGGTCATGTCGGTGATCAACGCTTCTTCGCGGTCTTCGCTCAGGGCTTGCAGGGTGATCGCGACCACTTCCTGGGGCGTGCTTTTCGGCACCTGGATATCCGCCACCATGTCGGTGTCGATGTAGGCCGGGTGCACGCCGATCACCAGGGTATTCTGCTCGCGTAGCTCGCCGCGCAGGCCATTGGTCAGGCCCCATTGGGCAGATTTGGAGGTGCTGTAGCCACCGGAGCCGGGCGGGCTCAGCCAGCTCAGAATCGAGAGGATATTGATCAGCGCGCCGCCGCCTTGCTTGGCCAGGATCGGCGCGAAGGCACGGCTCAGGCGCAAGGTGCCGAAGGTGTTGACTTCAAAGTGCTGCTGCAGGTTTTCGACACTGTCTTCGGCGAGTAACGAGCCGTACTTCAAAAAGCCCGCGTTATTGATCAACACACTGACGTCGGTGCACTGCTCGGCGGCGCGCTGCACGCTGGCCGGGTCGGTGATGTCCAGGGCAATCGGCGTGCTACCGGGGATGTTGACGCTGGCCGGGTCCCGCGCAGCGGCGTAGACCTTGGCCGCACCGGCTTCCAACAGCGCCGTGACGAACGCTTTGCCGAGGCCACGGTTGGCGCCGGTAACCAAAACCACTTTTCCACGAATATCCATGATCAGCTCCAGGCAACAAATTAGGTTTAATAATAAAACCGTTTTTATCTTGGGCTCGTTGGTCCTATAATGCAACCAAATATTTCTGATGACGCGAGGCCGACGATGAAACGCAAATGCCTGGAAGGCGACGATTGCCCGGTCGCCCGTGCGCTGGATGTGGTGGGGGATTGGTGGACGCTGCTGATCATCCGCGACGCGTTTGCCGGGGTGACGCGCTTCGGCGACTTCCAAAAAAGCTTGGGCGTGGCGAAAAACATTCTCGCCACACGCCTCAAGGACATGGTCGAGCAAGGCCTGCTGCACACCCGCGAAGTCGGCGCGCGCAGTGAGTATCAGCTGACCGACAAAGGCCGCGCGCTGATGCCGGTGCTGGTGACCTTGGCGCAATGGGGCGAGACGCACACCGAGCCTGAGCAGGTCGGTGCGCGTATAGTGGATGCGCGCTCGCTCAAGCCGCTGCGCAAGGTCCAGATCGTGTCCGAGGACGGTCGCGTGCTGGGCCTGGAAGATATCGTCACGCAGGTGGGTTAGGCGGGTTTGCCATCCAGCAACTGCTGAAACAACGGCGTCAGTAAGTCGATCAATACCTGCGGGTCCGCCTTGGCCAGCGCCGACACTTCCAGCATCTGGCGCATCACCTGAAAGCCTGACACCAACGCCATCACCAGCGCTGCGCGCTCTTGGTGATGCGCGCCCTCGAGCGCAGCGGCCAGGGCCGCCGAGTGGCCTTTTTCGAGTTGTTCGCGGCCGATCACGGCGGCGCGCTTGCTCAATGCCGACTGCAGCATGATCAGGAAGCCGTCCAGCGGCGTGCTGCCTGCTTCAGTGATGCTGACCAGCGCAGTGGCGATGCAGCGCCCAAGGTTTTCCACGCCGAGTTGGTCGGGCGTCAGGGCGACGGGGCTGGCCAATGCCTCGGCGATCACCTCGGCAAACAGCTGCTCCTTGGAGGCGAAGTAGCGGTTGACCAGCATCACGGTCAACCCCGCGCCGGCGGCGATTTCACCCAGCCCCGTGCGGTCGTAGCCCGAGTGGGCAAAGGCCTTGCGCGCGGCCACCAAAATGGCGTCGCGGGTGACGGCGGCATCGCGCCGGCGAGGAATCGGGTTGGGCATTGGCGTCCTGATGTGGCGGGTAATGGTGGGCGCGCAACCGGCGCGCGTCGACAGGGTACAGGGTCTGTTTGCTGTCGAGGAAGCCCAACAGCGGCGCATTGAACAACGCCGGGTCTTGGGCTCAGGGTGATTTTGTTCAATACCACGCCCGTTCAGCCCTTTATCGTGAGGCCATCGTTGTTTGGCATCACAAAAAGGAACCGCAATGAGCTTGATCATTTCCATGGCTGCCTTCGCCCTGGCCACCTCCATCACGCCGGGACCGGTGAATGTGGTCGCACTCAGCTCCGGCGCGCGCTTCGGCTTTGCCGCCAGCCAGAAACACGTGTTCGGCGCCGCCGTCGGCTTCACCTTGTTGTTGGTGCTGATCGGCCTGGGCCTGCATGAAGTACTGGTGCGTTGGCCGATCCTGACCCAGTTGATCCAGTGGGGCGGCGTCGCGTTTTTACTGTACATGGCCTGGAAACTGGCGGTGGACGACGGCCGCCTCGACGCCGAGGGCACCGCCACCGCGCCGTCGATGCTCTACGGCGCAATCATGCAATGGCTCAACCCCAAAGCCTGGCTGGCTTGCGTGGCAGGGATGGGCTTGTTTGTAGCGGATGGCGATGCGCGCCAAGTGTGGCTGTTCGCCGCGCTCTACCTGGTGATTTGCTACCTGTCGGTGGCGTGCTGGGCCTACGCCGGGTCTTGCGCCGCTACCTGAGCAACCCGCAAGGCGTACGCCTGTTCAACCGCTCAATGGCCGCGTTGCTGGTGGCCAGTGTGGGTTATTTGCTGATGGCTTGAGCAAGTCGCGGTACTGCCCGGGCGTGGCGGCAAAATGTTGTTTGAACGCCCGCTGAAAATGCGCCTGGTCGGCAAAGCCCGCGGCCAGGGCCACATCGGCGATCAGCTCGCCATTGCGCAATTGGGTGCGGGCAAACTGGATGCGCCGGTTCACCACAAAGGCATGCGGCGTGAGCCCGTAATACTGCTTGAACGCGCGGATCAGGTACGACGGCGACAGCTCGGCCGCTAGGCAAATCTGCTCCAGCTTCAACGCCTCGGTGCAGTGTTCACGGATGTACTCGGCGGCGCGCTCCAGCTTATGGTTGACCTCCCGCACCGGCGTCAGTGAAGGGTTCAGACGCTGCTGCACCTCGGTGAAATAACTCACCAGCGCGCTCTGCTTTTGCAGCAGTTCGGCCTGCTCATCCAACAAAATCCCGTACAGCTCGATCAAACCGTTGTACAGCAGCGTGTCGCGGGTGTGTGGCGTGTTGAACGGCCGATAACCCTGCTCAGTACTGAAACCCAGCTGGTATTGCAGGTCGGTCAGCCAAGGCGTGTCCAGGTACAGCATGTGATACGACCAGTGCTGGTCGTGGATCGGGTTGCACGCATGCACATCGCCGGGGTTCATCAACACCACCGTGCCGGCGCTGATCTCAAACGTCTGCGCGCCGTAGTGGTAATAGCTGCGCCCGGTGGTGATCGCGCCGATGGAAAAATGCTCGTGGGCGTGGCGGGTGTACGTGACCTTGCGCCCGTCGGCAATGGTCCGCGCCTCGATGAACGGCAAACGCTCGTCACGCCAGAAGCGCGGCGCGTGCGCGGGGTGAACGGGGGTGTTCAGCGACATGGCGCAGGCTCCATCCCTAGAAGAACGAGCAGGGATCATTACACAGCCCAGGGCTGAATCGCCATCGCCGTTGATCAAAGCGCTTTAGACAAAAACACCCGGCTGCTGCCCGCAGGTTCACAGGGTATTTCGCCAAACCGCACCCAACCGTGTTTCTCATAAAACCCCGGCGCCTGGAAGCTAATCGTGTACAGCACTGCATTCAGACAACCCCGGCGCCGCGCTTCGTCTTCGAAGGCTTGCAGCAATTGGCTGCCCAAGCCCGAACCGCGCAGGGCATCGGGCAGGTGGAACAGGTCGAGAAAGGCCATGCCCAGCGTGGTTTTGCCGGTGATGCCGCCGAGGACCTGCTGCGTATCGGGGTCTTTGATCAGTACCGTCAGTGGCAGGCGATCATTGGCGCCGGTAATCGCTTCATTGAATGCGGCGAGGCCGCTGCCGAGGATGCGTTCGGCGTCGGGGTTGGGTTGGTCGCTGACTTCAATGAAGGGTGCGCTCATGATTGCCTCTCAATAGGTGCGTGTTAGGCGGTATGCAGCACGTTCGTGATGCTCCATACCACCGGTTGCTTCACGCCTGCTGCCATCCACCCATGTCGTCGGCCTTGATCTCGAAATCTATCGCCTCGCGGTAAGGATCGCCAAGCGCGCTGTATCGGCCATTACCGGCGGCCTGGGTGGGCTGCCAGGCTTGTGTAGCGGGGTCGAATACTTCGGCATCATCGCCGGCGGTGTGATCAAGGGCGTTAAACATCGGGTTGTCGTTATCAATCCTGTGTTGTGCAGGCTGGCCGGGCATCGGGTGGCCATTCACAGGCAGTTGCCCCGAGCCCCACAGGACATCATCTCCAGCTGATTGATCAAGGGGATTAGCCCTTGGTTTAGCGCTATCGATCCTACCGGTTTCAGGCGCCTGGTACATCGACAGGGACGGGTTAAAAACACTGATTGAAGACATAGGCATACCTCTTTAATGGGCAATAAAGGCAACCTGCCGGACTCCTGTCTGGCGGGTTGCGTTGCAGGCTAGCTAGCCTTTAAGAGACCTTCAATGCAGTGATTTTTGGCGGATGTAACGGCTTAAAACCGCTGCCGCGCTTACCCATAAACTGAGCTGTTTGGCTGTAGGCCTCGTCCTGATAATTACGCGTAATGTCAGGTTTGGCGTCAGATTTCGGCAACGCGGCTAAGGTTTTTGTTTGTTGAAATACATTAGCCGGTTGTGAGCGGCTTTCCCGTCAGACGTCTCGATACAAAAATGCGACCAGAACGACGACGGCTTAGAGCCCCATCACCATCTCATGCCACGCCATCCCGCCATGCTCCGAAGGCGAAGGCTGCACATAGCTGTAGCCCATGCGGCGGTACAACGGCACATGCTGCTCCCTGCACATCAAATGAATCGTCTGCTTGCCCAGCGCACGCATGCGCTGCACAAACTCGGTCATCAACGCCGTGGAATACCCCTTGCCCTGATGCGCCGGGTCGACCACCACCGACATAATCACCACATTCGGCGCTTCGGCCGAATGCCCCACCAACTCCTTGAACGCCTCATCCGACATCACCACCTGATGCGCGCAGCCACAATTGATGAAACCCACCACCGCGCCATCCGCCTCCAGGATCAGAAAACCCTGCGGATACTGCGCAATACGCGTGGCGATCTTCTCCAGCGTCGCGGCTTCATCGCCTTCATAGGCGCTGATTTCAATCTCAAAACAACGGGCGGCGTCGGCGGGCAGGGCGTTGCGGAAGGCGAGGGCGGGCATGGGCGTTTCCTGAGGCGTTAAGCGAAAGGCCACATCATAACGGCGCGCCCATACCACCGCCATCGCCGCCTCTCACGCTATGCAGGTGCCGAGCACCCATCAAACAGTGGGAGCTGTCGAGCCCCAGCGAGGCTGCGAAGGCGCCAGCACCAACACCCCAAGGCCCGATCAGCCGTCAATTCGCGGCGCCCCAAAAACTAGAAAACCCGCCAACGCGGGTTTTCTCACAGCTCACATCACATCAACTCACAGCCGGCACATCAAACCCCCGCCGCTCCATCACCGTAAACACATCCGCCACATCCTGGACCATGATCCGAGCGGTATTGGCGACCGTATTGATGTCGTGCTCGGCATAGTCGGACACATTGGAACAGGCCATCAGGTGCAGGTAGGCGAGGGCGGCGTTGAGACGCTCGCTGGCGCAGGCATGGAGCTCGCTGAGCGGGGCGTCGCTGTCGATGAGGAGGACAGGGTATTCGGTTGCGGTTTGGGACATGGGGGTGAAGCGGCGGGGCGGGTGTTGAATTTTCAAGGTGGAAATCCCTAAGAAAGAAAAATTTCGGATAGCCGTAAAACAGGACGTCACCGGAAATCGGTTCTGTCGGGCTTAACGGTTTTTGGTGTAATTCCTTTTTAGGGCTGCGAATCCCATCGCCGATCAAGCTGGCGACGGGGCGGACTATAGAAGGCTGATTTTGGTGGGGCAATAGGGGGCGTTGCGGTTGTAGGACTGGTTTGCGGAGGCAGTGGCTATTTTGGGGGGCCGGTTAACGCTGCGGTTAAGCGCTCTATACCGTATGTTTAAAGGCGATGGGTGCCTGAGATGAGGTTGGCATGGTGGATGCGTTTTTCGAGCTTGTCAGACCTTTCTGACTTAGTTTTAAGAAGGTTTGTGTAGGTTCACAAACCTGCTCATCGATTTGCGGTCGACATACTCAGTTTTTTGCATCGGTTTTTACCAGCAGGTTTGCGTACATGATAGGCAGAAAGTGGCTGATAGCTGCCCTAGCATATGGGGCAGCTATCAGCCTAGAAGCGTCGAACGTGAGCTGCAGCAAACGGTCAACAGATGCCAATCAAATTGTACGAAAAATATAAATCGATTCAACTTGCAAATGTTGGTACTAATTCGGCAGGTTAAGCACTCATTGTGGCGTACGGCCATCAAATAAAGAATAATTATTATGATCACTGCATGCTATTCAAGAATTAAGAATTTTGCAACTTAGGCGTGGAGGCTCTTCACACGTCAAAATTGGGTAAAAAATAACTCGCTGGAGGAGAATTTCAAATGACCTCATACACCTTCCTTACTGGCTTTAAAAGTTACGGTCTATTTCGTTTGGAATCTAAAGTCGAAACATACAGAATGCTCTTATAGCTATTATTTTTTTGCCTCGCTAGATAAATTAGTTGATCGCGTACGGATAAAATCAAGGACGGAAAAATGAGAATCCTACATATCTCAGACCTGCATGTAACCAACTGCGCGGATCACTCCAGAACAATTAACGCGCTATGCGAGGATATAGCCAAGGCGAATAATAACAAGAAAATAGATGCGATATTATGCACCGGTGACATTGCCAATAGAGGAAATACTTCAAAGAGTGCTATTGAGGCTCAAGAAATAATAATTAGAAAGATACTCCAGAGCTCCAATTCGTCGGCAGTATTCTTATCCTGTCCGGGAAATCATGACATAAGCCTTAAAGATCGAGAAGAATTATATGAGTCAATATTCACCAATATAAAAACTCCTGAAGAGGCAAACAAGCTAATCGAAAATCTTATTAGTAAAGGAGATACTCCACTTTTGGGGCACTTGAGCGGCTACGTAGAACTTTCAAGGAGGATTGACTCTTCAACGTATGCAGGAAACATGTTGTTCACAACAAAGAAGCTGAAAATTGACTCTGCGCAGGTAGGCGTAGCCTCTTTAAATAGTACGTGGCGAACCGCTGGCGGAGGAGGAAAAGATAGAAATAGTCTATACGTTGGTGAACGGCAAATTGAACTTTCACTTGCTGAAATAGAAGATTGCGACATTAAAATTGCCATGATGCATCACACTTTAGATTGGCTGGCCCCCGAAGAAAAAAACAAAATTCAAAGAGCGTTATCAACTAACTTTGATCTTCTGCTATGTGGGCATAATCATAGTAATAGCGCCTCGCAAACAATATCAACATTAGGTAATCTATTAATCAGCAACACAGGATGTATCTTCGAAAGCAGAGAGCACTATAATGGCTACTCCATCATAGATATTGACAGCAAAGAAAATGTATTAAGAATAGAGGCGCGAGAGTATTACAGTCAAAGGAATGAATTTGACATTTCCCCGAGGTTTGCGAAAAATGGGGTATATGAGTTTAATTTGTCAAAAAATAATGGTGCAATTAAAGCATCTATTTCAAGTACCGCTATAAATGCCGCATTAGAAAAGGCCAATTCAAAGCTTTTATCTTTTTCAGCGTCTGATATCGCTCCAAAACATTTATCATCTATCTTTGTTGAACCACCGCTTGCAAAAAAAAGTGAGAAAAGCCTTGCTGCCAGTGATGATCTTGATACAAAAGATACCGATGAGGTCGTAAGTCTATACAGCTTATCGCAAGAAAAAATAGATATTATTTTTATCGGAAAAAGAGAGTCCGGAAAGTCAACGTTACTGAATCATATTGCAGTCAATAGATTTATGGAATTTCACGGAAATGCAAGAGTTGGCCTGCTGATTGATATCTCAACACTTTACAAGTTAACAGTGGCAGCTATTATCACTCAAGCAATAGAGTTCTTAGGCAACGAAATTCTTAAGAGGGATCTAATCACTTTATTAGAAAATGGTGAGGCATTAGTCATCTTTGATAGCTTTGATCTGCATAATTCTGCTCATAGAAAATTAATTGAAGAGTTTAGAGAGAAATACTCAGCGCCTCGCTATATACTGGCTACAAACGAAGAGTTGCAGGATGATCTTAGTCTCGAAAAGCTACCGTCCTTAAAAAACAACCCAACCGTGGTCTACATACACTCATTCAAAATAAGGCACACAAAGGAATTAGTAAAAAAGTGGTTCGGTGAACACGATCAGAACTCTGAAGAGCGATTCACGCTTGTAAAAAAATTATTATCTAAACTGAATGTACCACAAACCCCTTTCTTAGTTTCTATATTATTATGGGTAATAGAGCAGCAGCCCACAGCCAAGCTAATAAATCAAGCATCTGCAATAGAAGCGCTAATTTTCGGGCTGTTGGAGAAATTCACTGAGTCAAAGTCGCGATCAAATTATGACTCAAATATTCAGTCTCACTTTCTATCAGAGCTATCTACTGCTATGGATGAGGCAAGTGCAGAATGGGTAAATTCAAACGAGTTTGAAATTTTCGTATCAACTTACTTTAATAAGCGAGGTCTTACAGTCCCTTCAAGGGGGTTTACAGAAGAGCTTCTTAGGAAAGGCTTGCTATATGAAAGCAATCAAAAAATTTCATTTAAATTCGATTGCTTTAGGGCTTTTTTTCTAGCAAATAAACTTGCTGATAATGTGGAGGCGCTGGCAAAGGTTTTAACACCACTTTCAATCTCCAACTATACTACCGAGCTAGATCTACTTACAGGCCTTCATCGGGACCGGAAAGACATTCTAATCTCAGCTAGAGACTGTTGTCGGAAACTACTCGCTGACTCCGAGTTCGAAGTTGACATATCTCTGTTTGAAGCCCACGGCAGAGAGCAAGGAGTATTTAGTCAGTCGGAAAGTCTAACAAAAATGGAGGACGATTTTTTAAATACTCCGGTTGATGACAACCATAGAGCTAGATTCATTGAGGAAGCAGAAGTTCCTTCAAAGGCATCTATTGATCATGACCATGCAAGACAAAGGCACCCTAGTGCCCCGTTATCAAGTCAGATGCATTTCATAGGCGCATTAAAAGCATACTCTAATATATTAAGAAATAGTGAGCTCATAGATGACGTCGAGCTAAAAAAGCAGTGCCTTAACGAAGTGCTAACAATGTGGTCAAAAATCATTGTCTCGACAACAAAGTATTTCCATGAAATAAACCCGGACGACTTTCCAGACGAACTTCCGCCTGAGCTTGAGTTTTTATCTCCAGAACAATTTAAAAGTTTTATAAGGTTGATGGTTCCTCAACTAATCTCATCTTTAATGGCGGAGTCTTTAGCTACGCCAAAGCTTGAAAATTTTATTTTAGCAGAAACGAACAATGCGAATCAGTGTGTGCGGTTTCTATCCACAATGCTCACGATAGAAAATATAAATAGGGCAAGCATACAGGCAATTTGTAAGTTGCTAAAAGAAGCAGGCGCCAATAATATTGTTACGCAGGCCATTTTTATCAGGCTTTTAACGCTATATTATTTTGAAGCGCCTTCTAATTCATTGGAGCCAATAAGGGGCTGCATTGGTGATGCCTTTAATGCTCTTCGAGGCTCATCAAGTAGTGAGCGATCAGTATATAAAGGGCAGTTTTTGCGGCATATCGATGAGAAACGTGCGAAAACCCTGGACGATCTAGAAAACGACTGAGGTTGTGCGAAAATCGGGGTCAGACCCTGAGGGATCCCCACAAATCTACTCCAAACTCTGCGCCTGATGATGCACCTCATCGCGCAGAGCATGCTCCAATATTTCCAAATGCTCTCGGTCACCGAAACCTGTGCAACTGCGCCAATATTCCAGGCCTAAACGCCACAATGAAAGTACTCGCCTCTCTTTGAGGCTATTGCTTTGATAGCGCCGTTCCAATTGGTTCTCCCGTGCCTGCAATCCTGTTAAGAAGATGAGGTAGTTGGCCAAGGCGGCAATCAACAGCAGCACTTCAATGCGCTTTGGACATTGGCTTCGATGCAGATTCAGGCCCCATCCCAAGTGCTCGCTTTTCACATCTCGGAAGCCTTCTTCGATCTGCATACGCCGCTTATAAATCGCCACGATTTTTGCTGGGTTCCACTCGCTTTGCGGCAGGTTGCTGGCAAGCAACCACGGCTCGCGCTCACGTATGGCGGACTGCCGACTTAGCTTGCTTCTGGCGATTGAGCCTGTAACGCGTTGGTGTTTGCGGCCCTTGGCTGTGTGACGGACGCAGTACAAATCGACGAAGTGAGGGGCGCTACGTGTCATCTCTACACGGCCTAACGACTTAGGTGATGAGGTGGCCAGAGCGTACAAATTCTTTACCCGTTGCAACGTTGAAACCATCTCTACCGGTAACCGCGCCCGTGCTTTGCAATAAGCGCCGGTGTACACGCTGCCGGGGCTTAGCCCATCGCAGCAACGTTTGATCGAAAAATCATTCACGGCCTTCTGACAAGAACGGTCGGCATTCATGGCTTGGGCCAGAAACATCGACAGTGTTTCAGTCGGCGGGAACAACCGTTGGCGATGCTTGGGCGTCACTGACTCGACACGCTGTAGCAGTTCCGGATCGGCTAGCAGCTTAAAGAACGCATGGGCATTGCTGTTTTTGGTGTGCTGCTGAATGCGCTGCTGTTGATGCCTGACGATTTGGCGTCTACGATTCACGCGGGCTGTCCTTGTTCTCGTGGTGTGTGTTCGCAACTATCACCGTAGACCAAGGACGGCCTTTTTTAATTTTTTTGTAGTCATATCAGCTGGTTAGCTGTTAAGTAAGTGCCATTCGGGACGGATTTATTTGATTTCGATCACCAAGATCAGACATCAACCCGCAGACACATTCACCACAGATGGCCCTGTCAGCTGGGTGCGCCGAAAACAAATCTGCCAGAAAAGGCTAAAGGTTTATTTTTCGTTGGGTTGAGAATCAAGGCGCCCACGGCCGTAGTAATTCATGAACTCGCGCATAGTCGGTGAAAGCTTCTCCTGTGAAGCAATCCGCCAGAACTTTCTCTCCCCCAGAACCGGCTCTAACCGCTTGATGAGTTCCTGCGCCGTATTGTGATGGCCGACACGCAGCCAGTACCTGAACATGTACTCGTTTTCCTGCCTCGGTAGCTGTGCAGCTTGGAGCAGTCTGAGTGAGTATCGGTAGTTCAGTGGCCACAGTTGCTTTAGAAAGTCGAGTCTCTCAGCGATGGGAAGACCCACTAACCATTGCCTCACCTGCTTATCTACCTGAGCAATACTAGATCGTGATGCCACCTGTTCTGGAGTGAAAAGAGAGTCGTCCATGGTGCGCAAGGCCGAAAAGTTTAGGGGAAGATTTCATTCTGTCCTAAGCACAGGAATAGCGGGCAGCTTTATTTTTACCTATATGTCTGCTCTTGGCCGAGAGTACTCAGTCGTGTAAGGCAGCAATCTGCCAGAAGCAGCCCCTGACCATCCCCCCAATCACACCCGCACCGCAAACCCCTGCGCAGCCCGCCTCTCAAACATCGCATCCTCCGTCTCCCGCGTCGCCCGTTCGCCTTTATCAGACAACTGAGTAAAAAACGTCGCACTTCTGAACTCCCCTGGAACCATCGTGTGCGTATCTTTAAACAACGGCGCCAGATCAATAGTCTTAGCGAAATTCTCCTTAGTCAGGCTGTAGAACCCCATATAACTCCCCGACCACGGCGAATCAGCGTCCACCAAATCAATGGACGCATCGCGATAAGCCACGGCTGCCGCTTTAAGCCCCAGCGAGTTGTTGAGCAGGTCCGTGAGCCGCTGGGTGTCCGAGCTGCTGAGCTGTCCGGCGGTATCGAGCACTTTTAACTTGCCGTCGGCCTCAACCGTGAAGCCATACTTTTTGCTGGCAAGGTCGGGCGCGCTGGTCGCCAGCGTTGCCTGGAAGGCCTGGAAGGAGGTTTTCAGCGTCTGGTGCGCGCCGGCGGCGATATCAGCGAATCGAGGGAAGTCCGGCGATTGGGAGCGGCCAATCCAGGTGTCGACGGCCTCCAGCGGTTCCGCCGTGGTGCTGGTGCCTTCACTGGGGTGGTAGATGGCCGCCGGCGTGGCATTGGCCAGGGTGTTCTTGTCGGCATTCGTCATCGGCTGGGGCTCAAGCTTCTGTCCGGAAGGCGTGAGTAGCGTGTTAGCCGGTGGGAGGTAGGTTGCGCTGACGGAAAGGGCCATTTGATCACTCCATGATTGGCGGGTTTCCTAGAGGTTATCGACGGGGATGCAGCAAGCTTTAGGTCGGTCGCCAGTCGGCGTCTTGCTGTTCGCTGGCGCGCCGCGAAAATGAAAAAAACACCCGCGCAAATGGGGTCAGGTCACCCTTAATACAATGTGGTCTGACCCTGAGGGATCCAGCGACCTTTTCCTGATTTCATCCGACCGCTCTCTGCCGTCAGTTCCTCAATGACTATGCCGATGAAGCACCCCGGAACGTCCAGTGCGTAGGCATGTACTTAGACTGAAGTAGTCCATTTCTGAATCGTTAAAACCACCCCTATACGCGTCTTACCTCAGCTGTAGCGCCTTCTTATAGTCGTGCGCCTCAGTCACTTGGAGGTGCACGCATGCAGGGACCCTACGCATTTATCAATGAACGACCGCAGCCTTATCCACTGCTCAAATTGAGCCTGGCGCTTGATCCGCGTACTCACACCAAATTCGACACCCTCAACCAGCACATCCGCAACACGCTGGTGTTGCCGGGGCAGTTGGTGATCATTGGCGACAGCCGAACGGCCGCTTGCACCGCTGAAGAGGCACAGCTGATGCGCTCGGCGCTGAATATTAAGCTAGCGCTGTTGGCGTACTCCGCAACCGACCAGTTCCTGGTCAAAAACCATGATCAGTTGCAGGCCATCTTGTCCTATTCGTCCGTTGGCATCGGCAGTGCCAGCAGTGCTTGGAGCAAGCACTTGGCGCACGTCGAGAAGACCCTTATGGACATCGAGGATTTGCATCAGCAGTACTTGAGGAAGGGCACTACGGGGGCGAGGGAAGAGTTTTTGGTTAAGCGAAGGGCGCTGTTTGCCAAGTTGGACAGCCAAATCTCGGGGATGGCGCGCTTGGGTACGGGGTTGAGAAACGAAGGGTCGATTAAAAAGATGCTGGGTATTTCCAGTAAAAGCTACTGGCAGCATGGAGAAATTCGGGGGTATGAGGCGCGGGTCAAGCGGTTGGCCAAGGCTTCGCAGATATTGAAGAAGGGGACTTACGTTGGTATAGCGCTGGATGTTGGGGCGACGGCGTTGGAGATATCGCAGGCGTGTTCCACAGGGCGTGAGCAAGCGTGTACGCAGGCGAAGTATGTTGAAGGGGGTAAGTTGATAGCCGGAGTCGCGGGTGCATCTGGAGGCGGCGCGTATGGAGCCCAAATTGGTATCGCTGCTTGCATGATTGTTTTTGGCATACCTACAGCAGGCGCTGGAGCGTTGGCATGCGCCATCGTCGGCGGTGCCGCAGGCGGACTCGTTGCAGGCAAAATCGGAAGCGCTTTCGGAGAAAACACAGGAAAATTTCTCTATCAGACTGTGAGGGATTAAATGGTTTTCGAATACATCGGCATGTGTGCGTGCGTCATCATGATACTCAGTCTCCCACTTACTTTTTTTGTCATGTTCAAAAAGCTAGATGCAGCAGAGCGCTATGTGGAACACAGCGACTATGTAATTGCACACAGGCGCATTTTTCGTAATGCTCCATTTGAGGGCCGACAGGTACGTGTAGTCGCTATGGCGATCATTATTCTTATGCCCAAAGTACTCCAATGGAGGCGTTTAGTGCGGGTTGAGGACGTTGAAAAAATTCCACGGCATCTCAAGTACTGGATGGTCATACCGACACTGATTGGTTTCACATCCATGACCGTGATGTGTATCAGCTGGCTCTTTATAGATAACTAAACCGCCCCCAAAAACTTAAAAACCACCCAAACCCCGGCCGCAAAGCCAGGATATGAGTGGTTCAAAACATCACGATCAAATCACTGCAGGCAGTCGGCTTAAACCCCACTCACCAACTTCCCCCCCTCCATCCGACGTTTGTACGCACTGTCCCGACTCGCCAACCAGAAATACAACGGCGACGTCACCAGCAACCCCACCACCCAAGACAAATCCGCGCCATTAATGTGTTCGGAAATCGGCCCCACATACAGCGGCGTGTTCATAAACGGAATCTGCACCGCAATCCCCACTGCATACGCCAGCAGCGCCTGTGGGTTGTACTTGCCGTAGATGCCGCCATCCACCCGGAAGATCGAGGCAATGTCGTATTTGCCTTTGTGAATCGCGTAAAAGTCGATCAGGTTGATCGCCGTCCACGGCACCAGTACCACCAGCAGCACCAGTACCATGTCGACGAAGTGGCCGATGAAGTCTTTGGAGGCGAACACGGCTGCAATGGCGCAGGCGGCGAGTACGAGGATGGAGATTACCGCGCGGCTTTTCGCGGTGGGGATCCAGCGGTAGGCGAAGGTTTGCACCAGGGTGATGATTGACAGTACTGCGCCGTACAGGTTGAGGGCGTTGTGGCTGATTACGCTGAGCAAAAACAGCACCAGCATCAGCGGGCCGATAGCGCCGGTGGCGAGTTTGACGGCGTCCATGGTGTCCATGCCGACCGGGGTGGCGAGCACGGCGACGGCGCCGAAGATGAAGGCCAGGCTGGAACCGAGGACGGAGCCGAGGTAGGTGGTCCAGAAGGTGGAGGCGACGGGCACGTCGGCGGGCAGGTAGCGGGAGTAGTCCGACACGTAGGGCGCGAAGGCGATCTGCCACAGCGCGGCGAGGGACACGGTGGCCAGCACGCCTGCGATGTTGAAGCTGCCACGGGTGAGGAAGTCGGTGGTCTGCACGTGGGTGAAGATGTAGCCAAAACCCAGCACGATGCCGGCGCCGAGTACCCAGGTGCCGATGCGGTTGAGCACGTGGATGAAGCGGTAGCCGATGATGCCGATGATCCCGGAACCGATGGCGCCGATGACGATGCCGACCGGTACGGGCACGCTGTCGACCACGCCGTGCAGGGATTTACCCGCGAGTACGATGTTGGAGGCGAAGAAACCGATGTACATCACGCCGGCGATGACCACCACCAGCAGGGCGCCGAGGGAGCCGAACTGGGCGCGACTCTGGATCATTTGCGGGATGCCCATTTGCGGGCCTTGGGCTGAGTGCAAGGCCATCAACACGCCGCCGACCAAGTGGCCGACGAGGATGGCGACGATGCCCCACAACAGGTTCAAGTGGAACAGTTGCACACCCAGCGCACCGGTGACGATGGGCAGCGGCGCGATGTTGCCGCCGAACCACAGGGTGAACAGGTCTCTTACCTTTCCGTGGCGATCTTCCGGGGGCACGTATCCAATCGTGTGTTTTTCGATAAGCGGTGCGGAGGATGTTGCAGTGGTAACCATGACGAGCTCCAAGGCAAGGTGAGTACGTTGACGTACTTCGCTGTGCGCTGCACGGGCGGCGCTTTGTTGTTGGAGTGATCATCTGCAATGGGGGCGGGCAGGTAAATTAGTAAGTTTGTTGCTATAGACCTTAAAAAATATAGCTCACCGGTTTTTTTGCTCCGGTATGTTGCATGGACTTTAATCCGTGTGAAAAAGCCGATTTTCACGCACTTGTTTGGGGCGAAGTCCCACGTTTTTGGAGGTCCCGATGGCTGCCTATAACCTGCGCCAACTCAAATATTTTGTGACCACGGCCGAGTGCGGCAGCGTCGCCGAGGCGTCGCGCAAGCTGTATATCGCGCAGCCGTCGGTTTCCACGGCGATCAAGCAGCTGGAAGACAGCTTTGGTGTGCAGTTGTTTATCCGCCATCACGCCCAGGGTGTTTCGCTCACGCCCAGCGGGGCGCGGTTTTATCGCAAGGCGCTGGAGCTGTTGCGGGTGGCGCATGAGTTCGAGCAAAACGCTCTGGCTGACAATGATGTGGTGGCGGGGCAGATCGACATCGGCTGCTTTGAAACGGTGGCGCCGCTGTATCTGCCGCGCTTGATCGCCGGCTTCAAGGCGCGCTGGCCGGGGGTGGAGATCCGCATTCGTGATGGCGAGCAGCAAGAGCTGGTGCAGGCGCTGACGGCTGGCAGTATCGATGTGGCGATGCTGTTTGAGCATGACTTGGGCGGCACCATCGAGACCACGCCATTGATGCCGCCGCAGCAGCCGTATGCGCTGCTGCCGGCGGACCACCGCTTTGCGCAGCAGGCCAAGGTGTCGTTGGCGGACCTGGTGCTGGAGCCGATGATTCTGCTGGATGTGCTGCCGAGCCGGACGTACTTCGTGAGCATCTTTGAAGAGCGCGGGTTGACGCCGAATATCGTGTTCAGCTCGCCGTCGATTGAAATGGTGCGCGGCATGGTGGGGCGCGGGTTTGGGTTTTCGATTCTGGTGACCAAGCCGTTTACCGAGTACACCTATGATGGGCAGAAGGTCGTGTGTGTGCCGTTGGCTGAAACAGTGACGGGTTCCGGGTTGTCGGCGGTGTGGTTGCGGCGGGCGCCGCTGACCAAGCCAGTGCAGTTGTTTGTCGACTACTGCCGCGAAGAACTCGCACGGCTGCTGGGCTAAACCTGAAATGCTACCCAACAAACAACAGAGATCCACTGTGGGAGCCGGGCTTGCCCGCGATGGCGGTGTGTCAGTTGCCACAGGGGCTGGCTGATACACCGCCATCGCAGGCAAGCCAGCTCCCACAGTAGATGTGTGTTGCCGGGTAGGGGTGTGCTCGGCTCAGGCGCGGATCGAGTCGAGCATGCGCTCTAGCATGGCATCACACCCGGCCAGCTGCGCCACACTCACAAACTCATCCGGCTTGTGCCCCTGGTCCATGCTCCCAGGCCCGCACACCACCGTGGGAATGCCCACCGCGTCAAACAACCCACCCTCAGTGCCAAACGCCACGGTGCCGAAATCCCGGGAGCCGGAAAACGCCGCAATCAACTGCGCCGCCTGGCTGCGCTCATCGGTGACCAGGCCTGGGTAGGCCGACAACTCGGTAAACCGAATCGCGCTCTGCTTGCTGACGGCCTGCATACGCGGCAACACCTGCTGCATGGCGTAGGCTTGCAGTTCCTCAGCCACTTCACCCGGGTCCATCGAGGGCAGCGCGCGCACTTCAAAATCAAACCGGCAATCCGCCGGTACGATATTCAGCGCTTTGCCGCCGGAAATCACCCCGGTCTGCACCGTGCTGAATGGCGGATCAAACCTCGGGTCTTGCTGCTCGCGCAGCCGCTGCCCAATCCGCCCCAGTTCACCGATCAACTCCGCCGCGTGTTCGATGGCATTCACGCCATACGGCGCATACGCCGAGTGGCACGCTTCGCCCTGCACATCACAACGCATCGCGAGCTTGCCCTTGTGGCCGAGCACCGGTTTCAGCTCGGTCGGCTCGCCGATGATGCACAGCATCGGTTTTACCGGGCGCTGTTCCAATACCTTGAGCAACGAACGCACGCCCAGGCAGCCGACTTCCTCGTCGTAAGACAGGGCGATGTGCACCGGCAGGCGCAGGTCTGCCTTGACCAGCGCGGGCACCAACGCCAGCACGCAGGCGATGTAACCCTTCATATCCGCCGTGCCCCGGCCAAACAGCTTGCCGTCGCGCTCGGTCAGCTCGAACGGCGGCACTGTCCACGGCTGCCCATCCACCGGCACCACATCGGTGTGGCCCGACAGCACAATGCCCGGCAATTCCACCGGGCCGATGCTGGCGAACAGGTTGGCCTTGCTGCGTTCCTCGTTGTAGACCAACTCACTGGCCACGCCGTAACCCGCCAGGTAATCGCGCGCACACTCGATCAACTGCAGGTTGGATTCGCGGCTGGTGGTGTCAAACCCCACCAGCGTCTGCAGCCACTCGCGGCTGCTGCTCATCGGTCGTCTCCGGCCACGCCGTAGCCGGGCGAGCGGTCGGGGGCGAGGGCGCGGTCGAGGTAGTCCTGCACTTGCGGGCGGTAGGCGTCCCAGAGCTTTTGCAGTGCGGCGATCGGCTGTTCCTCGGCCCAATCCACGCGCAGGTTGATGATCGGCCAGGTCAGTTCGCCCACCACCACCAAGGCGGCGGAATGCACCGGGCCGGCTTCGCCACCGGCGGCGATGGCGGCGTGCATCGCGGCCAGCAGGCGGTCGGCCAGTTGACCTTCGCCGTGTTCGAAGGCTGTGACCATCGCCTCGATCACCGCGCGGTCGGCGAGCATATTGCCGGCGGCCACGCACTGTTCGCCCGCCACTGCATTGTGCGTGCCGAGGGTTTCGCTACCGCTGAAATGCACGCTGCGGCCCAGGTGATCAATCGCCGTCAGTTGCCGGTATTGGCTGTAGCCGTTGCGGGTCAGGGCGTTGTCGACAGCCTCGGCTGGCGACAGGCCTTGTTCCAACAGGTCGAGCACGTCCGGGCCCAGGGCCGGCAACGTGATATTTTGGGTCGAGACCGCGCCCACACCTGGGCGCAGCCACGGGCAGCGGGCGCCCACGGCGATGCTCGATGAGCTGATGGCGATGCCCAGCTGGCCGGTGTCTGCGCAACGGCCGACGATTGAAAAGGTCATGTGCGGCTCCTTATTCGGGAATAACAGCGATCACGTCAATTTCCATCAGCCACTGGGGCTGGCCGAGGGCCGAGACCACCAGCCCGGTGGAGATCGGGAACACGCCTTTGAGCCACTTGCCGACTTCCTGGTACACCGGCTCGCGGTAGCGCGGGTCGATCAGGTAGGTGGTGGTCTTGACGATATGGCTCAGGTCGGAGCCTGCTTCCTCAAGCAGCTGCTTGACGTTTTTCATCGCCTGTTCGGCCTGGGCCCGTGGGTCGCCAAGGCCAATCAGGTTGCCGTCGAAATCAGTGCCGACCTGGCCGCGCACATACACGGTATTGCCGGCGCGCACGGCCTGGCACAGGTCGTTGTCCAGGCTCTGGTTGGGGTAGGTTTCTTTGGTGTTGAACATGCGGATGCGAGTGTGAGTAGGCATCAAAAAAACTCCAGCAAAAGGTGATCAGGCGCTGACAGGTGCTTTGTGAACAACCGGTGCGGCTTCGCGGTACTCGAGGTATTGGCGCTGGATGGCGATGTGGTCGGCCACGTACTTAGCGTCGTGCCACACGCCCCAGATAAACGACGAGCCCCGGCGCGATTGCCACGGCAAACCGAGGAAGTAGATACCCGACTCAGGGGCCACACCGCGCTGGTGTTGCGGCTTGCCGGCGGCGTCAAACGCATCGACCTTGAGCCAGCTGTAGTCCACGGCAAACCCGGTGGCCCAGATGATCGAGGTGATACCGGCCTTGGCCAGGTCCAGCTCCAGGATTGGCTGTTTGATGCACTCGGCATCCGGGAATACGCGGCGCGCTTCTGGCTCCACGGGCAGGTCGAGGCCGTTGCGCTCGATGTAAGCGTCCGCCGCATCCAGCAGGGCCAGGTAGTTCTCATCGCCGCGCGCCAGGTTGTCGATCAAGTTGGGCTGGAAGCTGGCGGTGGTGCCGTTGAAGGCTTGGGTCAGGCCAACCAGGGTCATGCCTTGCTGGGCCAACTCGCGAAAATCGATGGTCTTGCCGCCGTGGGCGCCGCTCACGGCAATGGTCACGTGCTCGCGGCCGGGTTTCATCGCGGCCTGATCCCACTCGCCCAACACCCCCAGCCACCAGCAGAAATCGCGGTTGCGATAAGCGCGGGGCGGGCGGTCATGGGCGCCGACCGACAGGTACACCTGACGGCCGGAGCGCTGCAATTCATCGGCGATCTGCACGCCGGACGAACCGGCGCCCACCACCAGCACGGCACCGGCCGGCAGTTGTGCGGGGTTGCGGTAGTCGGCGGAGTGGATCTGGTGCAGCGCGGTGTCTTTGGGCGCAATCGCCGGAATCACTGGCTTCTGGAACGGCCCGGTGGCGGCGACCACGCGGTTGGCTTCGATCACGCCTTCGCTGGTGTGCACGGTGAAGCCTGGGCGACCGACATTACGCACCACGGAAATGACGTCCACGCCAGTGCGGATCGGCGCATTGAACTTGCGTGCATAGGCTTCAAAGTAATCCGCCACACGCTCTTTTGGCGCGAAGCCATCGGCGGCGACATCATCAAATTCCAGCCCCGGAAAACGGTCATGCCAGGCCGGCCCGTTGGCCACCAACGAATCCCAACGCCCGGTGCGCCAGCGCTCGGCGATGCGGCTGCGCTCCAACACCAGGTGCGGCACGCCTTGCTTGCTCAGGTGCTCGCTCATGGCCACGCCAGCTTGACCGGCTCCCACCACCAGCGTGTCTATTGTTGTTATTGCTTGAGTCATGTGTCTGTCCTTGCGTAATGCAGTTGGATTCAGCTTGGGCATGGCTTCAAGGCTAGGGGGAGGGCGGTTTTTAATAAAATATTATTAAGCTTTGAACAGAGCATAAATATCGAATGCAGGCTCACCCTATCGGGTGATTTCGAGGAGGGGGCGGGTGTGTGACCATCCTTGCAGTTCTTAACGCGAGTCTTTGAAGTGGAAAACGACCGGCTTTCTTCTGCGCAATGGTTCGAACAGATGGCCCGGGTGACCGAGAGCATCGGGCAGTCGGGGTTCGCCGCGACCTTGTTTGAGGCCCTTGGGGTGCTGCAGCCGATCCAGGCCACGACGCTGTATTTCTACCCGCGTGGTGGCATGCCCAGCGCGTTGTTCGAGTTGGATGGGCCGTGGTTGCCACAAGGCAATGTGCGCCAGTACCTGTCGGGGTTCTATTTGCTCGACCCGTTTTACGGCGCCTGCGTGGAGGGCGTCAGTTCCGGGTGTTACGGCCTTGCCGACATTGCCCCTGACCACTTCGAACTCACCGAGTACTTCCAGTCGTTCTACCGGCACTCGCAGCTGGAAGATGAACTCAACTACATCCTGCAATCGAGCAACGGCTCTAGCCTGGCGGTGTCGCTGGCCTTTACGCAGAAGCTCGACGCTGCCACCACCGCGCAGTTCAAGCGCATCGCCCCGTGGGTGCTGGCGGTGCTGGGCAAGCATTTTGTCGGCCTGGATGCCCAGGGCGCACGCTTTGAAAACCTGCTAGAGCAGCGCATTCACGCGGCGCTGAACAACTTCGGTTCGTCGATATTGACCGAGCGCGAATGCCGCATCGCCCAGTTGATCCTGCGCGGGCATTCCACGCGCTCATTGGCCGAGCGCCTCGGCGTGTCGGAGGACACCATCAAGTCCCACCGCAAACACATCTACACCAAGCTGGATATCGGCGCGCAGTCGGAACTGTTCGCCTTGTTCATCGACTCGCTGGCCGAAGCCCAGGGCGTGCTGAGCAAAGACCCGCTTGAACGCTACATGAGCAAGAACCGCTAGGCGGTGTTGCTCCTCCTTGCGTCATTACTATAAGAGAGAAAAACCATGAACTTACCCGCCCAACTGAATCGCCGCACCGAGGATTATCAGCGCGCTGATGCGGCCCACCACATCCATGGGTTTGTCGATCAAAAGGCGCTGAATGCCGAAGGCCCGCGTGTGATGGTGCGCGGTGAGGGCCTGTACCTGTGGGACAGCGAAGGCAAGCGCTACCTGGACGGCATGTCCGGCCTGTGGTGCACCCAGCTGGGCTATGGTCGCCGGGATTTGACCGCCGCCGCCGCCGCGCAGATGGATCAGTTGGCGTACTACAACATGTTCTTTCACACCACCCACCCGGCGGTGATCGAGCTGTCGGAACTGCTGTTCAGCCTGTTGCCGGGGCATTACAGCCACGTGATCTACACCAACTCCGGCTCCGAGGCCAACGAGGTGTTGATCCGTACCGTGCGCCGCTATTGGCAAGTGGTCGGCCAGCCGCAGAAAAAGATCATGATCGGCCGCTGGAACGGCTATCACGGCTCGACCTTGGCGGCGTCTGCGCTGGGCGGCATGAAGTTCATGCACGAGATGGGCGGGATGATTCCCGACGTCGCGCACATTGATGAACCTTACTGGTATGCCCATGGCGGCGAACTGACGCCAGCCGAGTTTGGCCGCCGCTGCGCCCTGCAGCTGGAAGAAAAAATCCTCGAGCTGGGCGCCGAGAACGTCGCGGGGTTTATCGCCGAACCGTTCCAGGGCGCGGGTGGGATGATTTTCCCACCTGAAAGCTACTGGCCTGAGATTCAGCGCATTTGCCGCCAATACGACGTGCTGCTGTGCGCCGACGAGGTGATTGGTGGCTTTGGCCGTACCGGCGAATGGTTCGCCCATCAACACTTCGGCTTTGAGCCGGACACCTTGTCGATCGCCAAGGGCCTGACCTCCGGTTACCTGCCGATGGGCGGCCTGGTGTTGAGCAAGCGCATCGCCGAGGCGCTGGTGGAGCAGGGCGGAGTGTTCGCCCACGGGCTGACCTATTCCGGGCACCCGGTGGCGGCGGCCGTGGCGCTGGCCAACCTCAAGGCCCTGCGCGATGAAGGCATCGTGCGCCAGGTCAAGAACGACACCGGGCCGTACTTGCAGAGCCTGCTGCATGAAGTGTTCGGCAACCACCCGATGGTCGGCGAGATCCAGGGCGCAGGCCTGCTCGGGGCCCTGCAGTTCGTTGAAGACAAGGCCACGCGCAAACGCTTCGACAATGAAAACGACCTGGCCTGGCAGTGCCGCACCTTTGGCTTTGAGGAGGGCGTGATCATCCGCTCCACGCTCGGGCGCATGATCATGGCGCCGGCACTGGTGGCCACGCGCGCGGAGCTGGACGAGCTGGTCGACAAGACCCGCATCGCGGTTGATCGCACCGCACGGATCGCGGGAAAGCTGTGAAGTGACCTGCTCACCCCCACGCACGGGGTGGTGAGCACCCTCCATCAGACAACGCTTGAACGGCAGCCGATGCCATCGACTGCCGCGACGGCCTGCATCCCGATTTCCAGGAGTCACCCATGAATACAATAACAAGCGTGGCCGAAACTCCCTCCCATCACCGCGCGCCCAAAGCCGCTTCGACCCGCAAGTTTCGCCAGCCGCTGGGCCTGGTCGGGCTGGTGCTGTTCGGTCTTGCGTACATGGTGCCGCTGGCGGTGTTTACCACCTATGGGCTGGTAACCCAAATGACCAAGGGCCACTTGCCCACCGCCTATATGCTGACCCTCGCCGCCATGCTGCTGACGGCCTACAGCTATGGGCGCATGGTGCAGGCGCATCCCTTTTCCGGCTCGGTGTATTCCTATACCCGCAAGGCGTTTGGCGCGTATTTCGGCTTTATCGCTGGCTGGACCTTGCTGCTCGACTACATCTTCTTGCCGCTGCTGAGTTATTTGCTGATCGGCATCTACCTGTCCGAATACTTCCCCGGCGTGCCCACTTCCGTGTGGGTGCTCGGCTCGATTGCGCTGGTCACGGCGCTGAACCTGGTGGGCATTGAGTCCATCACCCGGGTCAACTGGATACTCATCGTCGCCCAGTTGGTGTTCATCGTGGTGTTCGTGGCGTTGTCGGTGCACACCCTCAGCGGGCAGCCCGCGCCGGTTTCGCTGTTGGCGCCGTTCCATCATGAAGGCTTCAGCCCGCCGTTGATCATGGCGGGCGCGGCGGTGCTGTGCCTGTCCTTTCTGGGCTTTGATGCGGTGTCGACCATGGCCGAGGAAACCCCCAACCCGCGCCGAACTATCCCGCTGGCGATCATGGTGGTGTCGCTGTTTGGCGGCCTGCTGTTTTTGCTGGTGTCGTATTTCGCGCAACTGGTGTTCCCCGAATGGAACAGCTTTGTCGACCCGGATTCGGCGTCGGTGGACGTGATGCGCCGCGTGGGCGGCGAACTGCTGGTGACGGCTTTTACCGCCACCTATGTGGCGGGCTGTTTCGCCTCGGCGATGGTCTCCCAGGCGAGTGTGTCGCGGGTGTTGTTCGCCATGGGGCGCGACGGCGCGCTGCCGAGGGTGCTGGGCAAACTGGTGACGAAAAAACGCGTGCCGGCCACGGCGATTGTGCTGGTCAGCCTGTTCTCGTTGATTGCCCTGTTCATCACCCTGGACACCGTGGCCAACATGATCAGCTTCGGTGCGTTGTTCGCGTTTTCGGCGGTGAACCTGGCGGTGATCAAGCACTACCTGCTCGACCAGAAGTTACGCGGCACCCGCAATTACCTGTTGTACGCCGCGCTGCCGGGCCTGGGGTTCCTCAGCACCGTGTGGCTGTGGACCAGCCTGTCCAGCATGTCTTTCACGATCGGCTTGTGCTGGATGGGGGTTGGCCTCCTTTGTTTGCTGGGCATTACCCGAGGTTTTAGCGTGAAGATGCCGGAACTGCAGATCGCTGAATAAACCTCGCGCTATCCATCGATATTTATTGGGAGTACACCGTGTTCGACCTTAATTACTGGCAACAGCGTGTTGCCCGCCAGACCTTCATCGACACTGCCTTGATCGGTGGCCAACCCGTCAACGCGGCTGGCGGCGCGACGTTCGACGCTATCAACCCGGCCACCAATCAGCTGCTGGCGCGTGTTGCCGCCTGTGGCGAGGCCGAGGTTGACCTGGCTGTGCGCAGCGCGCGCCAGGCCTTCGACACCGGCCCTTGGCGGCGCATGCCGCCGCTGGAACGCAAGAAGGTCCTGATCAAGCTCGCCGAGTTGCTGATGACCCACCGCGAAGAGCTGGCGCTGCTTGATTCGCTGAACATGGGCAAGCCGGTGATGGATGCGTACACCATTGACGTGCCCGGCGCCGCGCATGTGTTTGCCTGGTACGGCGAAGCCCTCGACAAAATCTACGATCAGGTCGCGCCCACCGCGCGCAATGCGCTGGCGACTATCACGCGTGAAGCGTTGGGCGTAATTGCAGCCGTGGTGCCGTGGAATTTCCCACTCGACATGGCCGCCTGGAAGCTCGCACCGGCGTTGGCAGCCGGTAACAGCGTGGTGTTGAAACCCGCCGAGCAGTCGCCATTTTCTGCCCTGCGCCTGGCCCAGCTTGCCCTGGAGGCAGGTATCCCAGAGGGCGTTTTGAACGTGGTGCCAGGCCTCGGTGAACATGCCGGCAAGGCGCTGGGCCTACACCCGGACGTGGATGGCCTGGTGTTCACCGGCTCCACCCAGGTCGGCAAATACTTTATGCAGTATGCAGCTCAATCCAACTTGAAGCAGGTGTGGCTGGAGTGTGGTGGCAAGAGCCCGAACCTGGTGTTCGACGACTGCCAGGACCTGGACCTGGCGGCAGAGAAGGCCGCCTTCGGGATTTTTTTCAACCAGGGCGAGGTGTGCTCGGCCAACTCGCGGCTGTATGTGCAACGCTCCATCCATGACGAGTTCGTTGAGCGCCTGATTGCCAAGTCGCACGCCTGGATGCCGGGTGATCCGCTGAACCCCGCCAGCGCTGCCGGTGCAATTGTCGACCGTGAGCAGACCGCACGCATCATGCACGCCATCAGTCAGGCCCAGGGCGAGGGCGCCAGGCTGTTGTGCGGGGGCGAACAGGTGACCCTCAATGGTTCATCAAACTTTATCCAGCCGACCATTTTTGGCGGTGTGACCCGCGACATGCAGCTCTCGCGTGATGAAGTGTTCGGCCCGGTGCTGGCCGTTAGCGCGTTTGACACGGAAGAGCAGGCCATACAGCTGGCCAATGACAGCCTCTATGGCTTGGCGGCCTCGGTGTGGAGTGATGACCTCAACCGCGCCCATCGTGTTGCGCGGGCCTTGAATGCCGGCACTGTGTCGGTCAACACCGTCGACGCCCTGGATGTTACGGTGCCGTTCGGCGGTGGCAAGCAGTCCGGCTTCGGCCGTGATTTGTCGCTGCATTCATTCGACAAGTACACCCAGCTGAAAACCACCTGGTTCCAGTTACGCTGACTCAGGCGGCCAGCCGGTCGTGCATTCATGGGGGCACGACGACTCAGCCCTGCCAGGAAAAACGCCTAGAACTCCCCGGAGTACTTGCCCTCAGCCGCGGCCCGCGAGGGCACCCTCAAGCTGCGCAGCAGCGATGACACGTGAATGCGCACTTGAGGTGATCTTCGGAGGGTTTCATATTGCTGCAGCCGGCAGCGCCAATGATCAATGCGCCCAACAGGGTGAGGCGGGTAACGGAGGAGTGCCGTTTCATGGTGTTTCTTCCTTGGGTTTGTCATGGTTTTTTCAGCGCGCACCGCGCCCACGCGCGATAAATGCACGGTGCCAGGGGGCGTTGGAAGTGCCGCGGAATATAGCGCCGCCGGGCAAAGGGATCGATTAGCACCAGTGTGCTAATCGCACGATGAGTTCATGGACGGAGAAAGCAATGCTAGAGATCAAACGCGCCACCCCAGAGGACGCCCAGGCGGCGTTCGACATTCGCCTGTTGGCCATCCGCAGCCAATGCATCGGCGCCTACACCCGCGAACAAATGCTGCTGTGGACCCGCGGCCGCGCCGAAGACGGTTACAGCGTGCTGATGGACAAGCCGTTTTACCTGGGCTGGGTGAACAATGAACCCGTGATCACCGGGATGCTCGACCCCGACAACAACGAAGTGGGCGCGTTGTTCGTGCTACCTGAGTTTGCCGGGCGGGGGTATGGCAAGGCGATGCTTGACCATTTGGAAGGGGTTGCGCGGGAACTGGCGATTGAAGAAGTGGTGCTGGATGCGACGCTGAATGCGGCGAGCTTCTACAGAGCCTACGGTTATGTGGGCGAGGAGCAGGCGGTGTATCACTCGCCGTCGGGGCTGGAATTGGCGTGCATCCCGATGACCAAGCGACTCATTGCTAGGGATGCGATCAGCGCCAGCTAACACAGGTGCTCCCACAGGGGATCAGCTTTGTCGGTCAGGTTTCGGTTCGCAGGGCCATTGCGGCGCATGCAGATCTCCTCAGCAACACTGTTCCAATGTGGGAGCTGTCGAGCCCCAGCGAGGCTGCGAAAGCGGTGGGGCAGGCGACAACTGTGCTGACAGTGCCGCCGCCTTCGCAGCCTCGCTAAAGCTCGACAGCTCCCACAGGGGATCAGCTTTGTCGGTCAGGTTTCGGTTCGCAGGGCCATTGCGGCGCATGCAGAGCTTTTCAGCAACACTGCTCCCACAAGGGATCGGGGTCAGGCTTGAAGGGCGGTGCGCAACCGCTCGATCACCCGGCCAACCGAACCCCCTTGAACCGCCGGCGGTGTCGGGCTCTCGCTAAACTCGCGCCACACAAACAGTGTCAATTCAGCCCCATCGGTCAGCGCCTGCGCTTGTTCCGGGGCACCAAAATTTTGCAGCACGCGGTAGCGCTGATCCTGCCAAAACGCTTGCTCCACCCAGTCATACACTGGGATGAAATGAAAGTGCAGCGGGAAGCCGGGCATGTGCCCGTAGCGGCTGATATACAGCCATTTCGGCTGGAGCTGCGCCTCGATCACCCGTTGGGTTTTAGCCAGTAAGCCCCCCAGTTCCGCCAGCGCTGCGTCCGGCATGTCGGCGAGGGAATCGATGGGGGCCTTGGCGCCCAGCATCAGGTAGCCCGGCAGCTTCGACGCAAGGTGATGGTTGAGCCGCCAGTGCTCGGTCTCGTGAAGGATGAAAGCGGGGTCGATCTGCATAAGCACGCGTCCGTGAAGGCAGGGCGGGTAGGTTAACAAGCATGGGCGCCTGTATCTCACAAAAGCCGTCGATCTGTGTCTACCGCTGCGCGTTTCAGGCAGATAGGGTCGTGCCACGTTAATTGATGACCGAGCCCACCATGGAACTGACTGCTGTCCCGTTTGGCACCACCGACTGGTCCACCGTCGAACCCGAACTTCACCCGGGCGTTACCGGCAGTGCCCTGTGGCGTACTTGCCACTTCGGCACGACCCGTGTGCGCATGGTCGAGTACACCCCCGGTTACTTGGCCGATCACTGGTGCTGGCGCGGGCATGTGTTGCTGTGTCTCGAAGGGGAACTGCACACCGAATTGGAAGACGGCCGCCAGTTCACGCTGACGGCCGGGATGAGTTACCAGGTGGGCAATGACATGGAAGGCCATCGCTCATCCACCCGCAGTGGGGCGAAGCTGTTTATTGTGGATTGAGCCTTACCCTTTGCGATACACCGCCCCCAGCTCGGAGGCCGGCACCACCGAGATGCCTTCGCCGGCCACCACTAGGCTGACGTTGGTCAGCATGCGTTCCACTTCAAAGGCAATCGTGGGTTCGAAATCGGCGTTCTGGCAGGCCTTGATCAGGTTGGCGTACATGCCCGGCGCGCCGGGGTGGCGAGCCAGGATGAAGCGTTCATCCTTGAGCGCGCCGAGTGGGGTGGTGCTGTTGCGCATCAGCAAGCCCGGGTTGCGCTCTTGCGGCATGGCGCTGCTGGTGTAGGTGGCTTCTTCATCCAGTAACAACCACGGGCGGATCTGGTGATATTGGGTGTGGATGTCGCCAATCATCGCGCCCACACGAATCGCCGATGATGACGCCAGGTTGGCCGCCTCGATGGGAATGTCGTAGGTGGAGACTTGGCTCGAATCCAGCGAGTTCTCGTGCACGCCATCAAAGTCCAGCCGCTCGGCCAGGCGCTGGCAGTTCAGCGGGTAAGCTGAGTTCGCCAGCACGGCGGTGCCCATCGAGCTTTTGTTCAAGCGCGTGTACAGCTCGCGGGTGCGCTGGCCATCAGGGCAAGCCCACTCGCCACAACAACCCGCTCGCCACGGCAGCGTCCCTCACCGCCGAAGCGGTTTAGTGCATCTTGCCGTGGTCCATGCCGTTCTCGCCGTCTTGGCCGTCTTGGCCATTCTGACCATGCATGCCATGTTTGCCATCCATACCGTTCAACCCACGCGCCGGCGCTTTCACTTCAATCACCTGCTTCTCACCCTTGGCGTTCTCTACGGTCAAGGTCAAAGGCACCTGATCACCTTCCTTGATCTGCCCAGTCAGCCCCATCAGCATCACGTGATAACCGTTCGGGTCCAGCTTGACCGCTTTACCCGCAGGCAAGGCCACCGAGTCCACCGGCCCCATGCGCATCACGTCATCCTTCATGCTCATCTCATGAATCTGCGCATCCTTGGCTACCGGCGACGCTACGCTGAGCAGTTTGCTGTCGCTGTCGGCGGTGACGGTCATGAAGGCGCCGCTGGACGTTTGGCCCGCTACGGTGGCGCGTACCCACGCGTCGCTCACTTGTACCTGGGCACTGGCGTGGGCAGCGAGGCCCAGCAGCGTCAGGCCGAAAGTAAAGCGCTTGAGGTGTTGAACGGCAGTCATTAGCAGACCTCCATGACGGTGAGCAGGTCTTCTGCGCACTCTTTAGCGGTAAGGGATGCCGACAGGCCCAGGCGTAGGTTGCCACGGGTGTCGAAGACGAAACTGGTCGAGGTGTGCGACAAGGTATAGGTGTCACCGGCAGGGATCTTTTCATAAAAGATCCCGAACTCCTTGGCGGCCACGGCGATTTCTTCCGGGGTGCCGTACAGCGCTTCGAAGCTGGGGTCGAAGGCCTTCACGTACCTGTCGAGCAATTCCGGTGTGTCGCGCTCGGGGTCGAGGGTGATGAACACCACTTGCATGATCTCGCCATCGCGGCCCATCAGCTTCTTGGCTTGGGCGGCGCGGGCCAGGGTGGTTGGGCACACGGCCGGGCACTGGGTGAAACCAAAGAACACCACTGGCATCAGGCCACGGAACGAGCTCAGGGTGACGGTTTCGCCGTCGGTGTTCTTGAGCTTGAAGGTGCGGCCCATGATCTTGTCACTGAGGTCCTTGCCGTACTTGAAGTTCAGCTTGGGGCTGTAGTCACAGCCGCCCAGCAGGCTGCCCAGACCCAACAGGCCCATACCGGTCAGCACTTTGCGGCGGGTGAATAACGTACTCATTAACTGTGCATCCTGTGAAACGCCTGCATTGCTCTGGATCTACATAACAGGCTTTGAAAAGGAGTAATGATGCGGGCGCACAGTCTACCAGCCCCGGCCAGCCCACGTAATCTGCGACGTTCTGCCACAGGGGCGCGCGGTGCTTCATCCCTTTGGGGCTTCGGTGGTAGAGTCGCCGCCATGAAATTGAGCCACCCTGACCGTTCGCTGATCGCCTGGGCCCTGTACTTTTGCGTGCTGATGAACGTGTTCGCCTGTGGTTTGGGGCATGGGCAGATGATGGGCCAACAGCTCAATGGCATCGGCGGGGCCTTCTGTTCGGTGGACGGTAGCCAGGCGCCACTTTCCGACAAAGGGTTGGGAAACCCGCCTTCCAGCAACATCTCGAACTACTTTGCCTGCCCGGTGTGCTCCGCCGTGACCGTGGCCATCGTGTTCCTCATCGGCCTGGCCTGGCTGTTGAGTCTCCAGCAAACCCCGCGCCCGGCCTATGAGCGGCGCAACAAGGCGCCGCCGCGATATTCCTGGCCCTCAGCCAACCCCCGCGCTTCCCCCGCATTCTGACGTGTGCCTTGTGCTTCCTGTGATCAGGAGGCGTTCTATCGTCACGACTGTGAGTGCGTTTGATGAACCATCTATTGCCTGCAGGCGCCAGCCGCCTGGTCAGCAAGGCGTCCCGTCGCTTGCGCGCGGAACCGACACTGCCTGAATACCCCAGCAATTCCCGCTGCTTCGTGCACCTGGATGCGCGTTTGTTGCCGTATTGGCACACCTTGTTCGACATCTGCCCGGCACTGCTCAAGCTCGACCCACCCGAGGGGTTGAACCTGTTTCGCAGCTTCATGATCTGGGCCTATCACAACCAGCCACCGCAGGACTGGACGTATCACCTGAACGTCTGCCGCTGGCTGCTGGGCTCGGCGTACCGCGCGCAAATTGACGAGGAGCCCATCGAGGCCTTCATGGCGGCTGCGGCTGCGTGTTGGATAAGCACCGATGACAGCCAGGCCCAAGGGGTGGTTCTGGCCTGGCGGGGGTCAAGGATTTTTGACTGGAAAGGTGCCGCCGTTGCGGGCGCTGAACATCAAGTGTTGCCGGCGAGTGCAGGCGACTTTGCCTGGAGCCCGCTGACCCGACAGGGCGGCTTCAGCGGCTGGTTGCCGGTGCCTTGAGGTGGCGGCCAATCCATTGCGACGCTGGTCACGGTGATGTGCAGCTGAGCGTTGAAGGTTACGGCGGCCAGGTTCGCGAGCAAGGTCGGCACTTCAGGCGCGGGAGCGCTTCGATGCGACCCGGCACGAAGCTTTGTGATCGGCGTGTCAGCGCTGCACAATACGCGCCTCGAAAGGACCTCTGGCAAGGAATGTGATGGACTACTCGGTTAAATCGTTGTGCCCGCTGATGGGGATGGCCGCTGCACTGCTGTGTGCCGCAGCGCCGGCCGGGGCTGCGTCGTATGACTGCAAAAAGGCCACCACGCCTGTCGAGCAGACCCTCTGCGCCAACCCGGAGCTGAGCCGCCTCGACGGCATGCTCGGCGAGCATTACCTGAGTGCGATGGGCAAGCTCAAGGGCCCGCAACGCGACGCGCTGCGCAATGCTCAGCGAGCCTGGCTGAAAACCCGTGATGCCTGCGGCACCGACCCGGCCTGCTTGCAGCCATTGCTGAGCAAACGGTTGATTGAGGTGGGCCAACTCACCCAGCCGCACACCGCCGAGCTGGATGCGATCATCGCCAGTATTCCTGATCATCCAGCAGACGCCGCTCAGGGCTTGCGACGTTTTCCCCAGAGTGAACTGGCGGCCGCCTGGTTGGTGTACCTGCAACGCTTTGAACCGCAGAGCGGCGTCACCGCCCAAGAAGCCGAAGAAAAACGCCAGCAGGTACTCGCGGTGCTCAAGACCGACAGCTATCCATGGGAGATTTTCCAGGACCTGGACAGCGACCCGGTATTCAGCCGCGACCGCATCACCCTGACGCTGTTACGCATGATGGTCGAACGGGCACAGTACGAGGTGTTCGCCGACCAGCGTGCGTATGTGCACTGCTTCGTCTTCAGCCGTCACGGCGCAGACGCCTATGAGGCATTCGGGCCGCTGTATGGTTCGACCCGCGACAGCTTCGCGCCGTTGTGCGCGCCGCAAGGCGAGCTGTTCAAGCAAGCGCCGTGGCAGCAATTGGACGCGGGCTTTGACCCTGCTATTGCGACCGCCAGCGGCAACAGCGGCACTATTCGTTTTGCGAGCTATGCCGAGTGGCGGCGCCTGGATTTGCGTGCGACGGTATCGCCGCGCGACTTTCTCAAACCGGTGGAGGGCGCAGAAGACCCTGAACCGGCCATGCGCAGTTGGAACGATGAAAAGTCATGGCCGAGCAAATCGCGCACGCTGGCGCTGGCTGCGGTCGAACCGGCTCGGCAAGTCACCGCCGCGTGGCTGCAGAGTGAGCGTGGTTTCTCTGTGGAGGAGGCGCAGGTGGCGGCACGAGAAATCGTCCGCCAGTGGCTGGAGAAGCGCCTGGCTTTTATCGGCGAGTCAGGCGGTGAATAGGTAGCGGTTAGCTGTCGCTTCGCGGCGCCTTTTTCTTAGTCTTCTAGCTGGCAGGCTGTTTGAGTGATGAAACGCGGGTAGAGGCCTTTTCTTTTGGCGCTGTTTCAGCCTTCTTGTCGCTGTCGCACGGGCTTCTGGCGTAGGTGCCCGGAGGCAGGGCGGAGCCGGCGGCGCTGTTGCCGCTCAGCGAGTTCTTCAAGCTCGACAGGTATTCGCGCAGACGTGGGTGGCCCACCGAGCGCTGGTTGAAATTCCCGCTCATCGGGTGGATTAAAAAACGTGAGTGCGGTGAGTCTAGAAGGTCGCGCAGGATTAGCCGCAACCGTTGGGCGAGAGCGCCTGGGTGCAAATCGGATGGAACCCTGGAGCCATACGGCTGACCTAATGCATAGACCTCAGGAGGTGAACTATGCAATTGGAAACTATCTGGATCATTTTGGCCGTGATTCTGCTGATCTTGGAATTGTGGGCGATCAACGTCGTCTTGCGCAGCACCGGTGGCTGGGAGACCAAGGGGTTGTGGTTGATCATTCTGATTTTCGTGCCGCTGTTCGGGCTGATCGTGTGGGCGATGTTCGGGCCCAAACGTGAGATGGCTGATCAGCGTAAAAGCTGAACTTAAGCACCACAGTAAACAGGCGCCCTAGCAGACTGTGTGAAAACCTAGCAATCTGCGCAGCGCTCAAAGAAAATGCTCCGTATCGAAAGATACGGAGCATTTTTCGTTATGGCCTATATCCAAGGAGAGTCCCGCAGCCAGACCAGTCTGTTCCCGGTCTCGTTGGAGGAATTGATCCCCGAGGATCACCTCGTTCGCGTCATTGATCTCTATGTCGCCAGGCTGGATCTGGTGCAACTGGGCTTTGATAAAGCGTTGCCCAAAAGCACCGGCCGCCCGTCTTATGACCCCGCCGACCAGCTCAAACTCTACCTTTATGGCTATTTCCAGCGGATTCGCTCATCGCGGCGGCTTGAAGCCGAATGCCAGCGCAACATCGAAGTGATGTGGCTGATCAATCGGCTCAAACCTGACTTCAAGACCATCGCCGACTTTCGCAAAAACAACAAACTCGCCTTTGTGGCGACGTGCCGTGCCTTTGTTCGGTTTTGCCGCACAGCCGGTCTGATCGCCGGTGAGTTGGTGGCCATCGACGGCAGCAAATTTCAGGCGGTGGCGTCCTCGCGGCGTCATATGAATTTGAAGCAGCTCAAACGTCAGGAAGAGAAACTGGATAAGCGCATCGCTCAGTATCTGGCCGAGCTGGATGAGGCCGACAAGGCCGAAACCACAGAGGCGATTGATCGCAGCGCAATCAAAACAGCACTGGCGCAGCTTGAAGTCCGGCAGCAGGATAATCAGAGCTGCCAAGCGCTAATGAACTCGATGGGCCTGGAGCAATTCAACACCCAAGAAAGCGATGCCTGAATGATGCGCACGCCCAAAGGGCCGCGGGTGGCTTACAACGTACAAACCGCCGTGGACGCCGCACATTGCCTGATCCTGCACCATGAAGTGACCCAGGATGGCGATGACCGCAAGCAACTCGAGCCAATGGCCAAGTCCTCAAAAGAACATCTGGAACAAGATGCCCTGAGCGTGACAGCCGATGCTGGCTACTCCAACGGCCAGCAGTTTCAGGCCTGCGAGGAGGCTGGGATTACCGTGTACGTGCCGCCCAATCGCTCGGTCAACCCAGGCGGTGAGGAGCTTTTTGAGCGCAAAGATTTTATCTACGAAGCCGAACACGATCGTTATCAGTGCCCGGCGGGCAAGTGGCTGACGCTCAAGCAGCGCAACAAGGGAGATCGAATCTATCAGGGCGATGTCAGTGACTGCGCTGCCTGCCCGCTCAAATCCCAGTGCACTGGCGCCCAACGTCGCTATGTCTCACGCCATGCCCATGAGGAAGCCTTTGAGCGAATGGAGCAGCGAATGCTGGCGCATCCGCAGATGATGGCCAACCGAAGATCCATCGTTGAGCACCCTTTCGGAAACCTCAAGCAATGGCTATTTGGGAATGGTCGTTTCCTGTTGCGCCAGTTGGAGGGCGCAAAAGCAGAAATGGCCTTGGCGGTGAACGCTTATAACCTTAAGCGAGCGATTAGCGTGCTCGGAGCCCGCCAGTTGATGGAGCTGATGGGCTGAAAGGCCTTTTTTCATCTATTGCTCGCACAAAAACAAACGCCCCGAACAAGTCGGGGCGTTTGTTGAGCTGGCCTTCAGTGCGTTTTCACACAGTCTGCGAGGGCGCCTGTTTTGCTTTAAACGGCTGGTTTAACCCGCAACCGCCTTGGCAATCGCCTCGTTGAACGCCGGCAGGTCATCCGGCGTACGCGAGGTGATCAAGGTCCAACCATTGGCCGGGCATTGCTTGACCTCGACGTCCACCCAAGCGGCAGCGCCGGCGTTTTGCAGGTCGATGCGCACGCTTTTGTAGGAGGTCAGGGTCTTGCCCTTGATCACGCCTGCATCGATCAGCGCCCACGGCCCGTGGCAGATCGCCGCGACGGTTTTACCGGCCTTGACGAAATCGTTGATCAGGCGCAACGCCGCCGCATCCTGGCGCAACGTGTCGGCGTTGACGGTGCCGCCTGGGATCACCAGGGCATCGAAGTCGCTGCTCACCACCGCCGACAATTGCACGTCGGACTCCACGGTTTTGTCCTTCTCGGTGTCGCCAACAAAGGTCTGGGTAGTGCCGCCCTTGCTGGACGCGTGAGTCACCGTGGCGCCATAACCGCGCAGCGCTTGCAGGGGTTTGAGCAGCTCATCGCGCTCAATACCGGTGTTAGAGGTGATGATGAGGATGTGCTTGCCGTTGAGTTGCGAACTCATGGTCGAGTGTCTCCTGGGTCAGGGATGATTAGTGGGCGTGTCTGGCTTGCAGCTCAGTATTTTTTTCATCAGCAGAGTAGTTATGTGGATCTCCTTGAAATCCACGGTGGCGTGATGCCGTACCTGACTGTTGAGCGGGGCCCTGGGCAAAAGGTTTAAATTAATGCGCGTTTTTTTCTCCGGTGGTGCAGCGCGGTAAATTCCTTGAACTATCGAAATTCGGTGGGCTCTGCTGAATATGGGCCCGCTATTTTTTGCGGGCCTTCAACTGCTTGGAGAAAGACTGTGACTGCCGATAAAACCCCAGCCCCCATCAGCTCCGAAGACGCCCAGAAAGGCACTGAAAAACCCGCCAAGGGCCAGACCCTGGAACGTCCGAACCCGAAGACTGAAACCGTTGACAAGGTGCTGACGCCCACCTCGATCAAGGACATCGAACGCCAGACCGACGCCATCAACGAGCAGGCCGCCAAAGCTGAGCGCAAGCTGGGCCACTGAGCATGGCCAGGTCGATTACTTGAGTGTGGAGCAGCAGGGCCGCGACACCGCGCGCAAGTTGCAGCACTGCACCGCCAGGGAACTGGTTTCAATGCTTGGGCGCGCGCATGTGGGAGCTGTCGAGCTTTAGCGAGGCTGCGATGCAGGCGCTACGGTCTTGCAGGTAGAACGCGGTGATCCCATCGCAGCCTCGCTAACGCTCGACAGCTCCCACATTCAACCTGCTTTGCTTGGACGTTCGTTTTTCACCTACTCGACCTCAACCCGCAGCACTTCCAAACCTAACTGCTCATACGCCTCGACACCCTGCACATGCCACTCGGTGATCAGCGTATGGATGCGGTTGCACGGCCCCACCACAAATGGTTCTACGGCGCCAAGCTTGTCTGCCATGGTCACGGCCACCACGTGCGATGCACTGTCGAGCAGCGCTTGCTTGACCGCCACTTCATCGAAATGCAGCGAGCTGATGCCCACCTGCGGGTGCAGCGCGCACACGCCGGTAAACAGCAGGTCGGCCTTGATGCTCTGGATCAGGCGCACGGTTTCGTGGCCGCTGGTGGACAAGGTGGCGGGGTTGAGTTGGCCGCCGGTCAAAATCACTTTCACGTCGGGATGGTCGGCCAGGGCAATGGCAATCATCGGCGACGGCGTGACCACGGTCAGGCGGATCGAGCGCGGCAAGGATTGGGCAATCTGCAGCGTAGTGGAGCCGGAATCGAACAGTACGATCTGGCCATCTTCAACGCGATCCGCCGCCAGTTGCGCGAGGTGGCGCTTGACCTCATTGGTCTCGCCGACGCGGGTGAAGAAGTCTTTGCCGGTGTCTTTGGGCCGGGGCAGGGCGCCGCCGTGCACGCGTTGCAACAGGCCGGCGGCGGCGAGTTCACCGAGGTCGCGGCGGATGGTGTCCTGGGACACCGCAAAGTGTTCCACCAATTCTGAGGCGGTGACTTTGCCGTCGCGCTCCAGCAGCAACAGGATTTTCTGTTTGCGCAACGAAGGTAGGTCGATGGCTTGATGAGTGCTGTGCATGTTTGTGCATCTTTCTGCGGTGTTATGCGAGATTAAGCTTGCCTCGATATAAACGCAATGACTGGTTGCGCCGCCGATGGGCGGTTACTCTCTGGGCTCAGTTCAGGGAGAGGTGACCTAGATGCCGTTGATCACAACCATCGAAGACTTACGCAAGCTGGCGCAAAAACGTGTCCCACGGATGTTCTACGACTACGCCGATTCCGGCTCCTGGACTGAAAGCACCTACCGGGCGAATGAAAGTGATTTTGCCCGCATCCAATTCCGCCAGCGCGTGGCGCGCAATATCGATCAGCGTTCGATCCGCGCCAGCATGATTGGCCAGGACATGGCCATGCCCGTGGCACTGGCACCGACGGGGCTTGCGGGCATGCAGCATGCCGATGGCGAGATCCTCACCGCCCGCGCCGCCGCCGCGTTCGGCCTGCGTTACACCTTGTCGACCATGAGCATCTGCTCCCTGGAAGATATCGCCGAACACGTCGGCCAGCCGTTCTGGTTCCAGCTGTATGTGATGCGCGACCGTGCGTTTATCGAGCAGTTGATCGAGCGCGCCAAGGCCGCCGGGGTTGATGCGCTGGTGCTGACCCTCGATTTGCAGATCCTCGGGCAACGCCACAAGGACTTGATCAACGGCCTGTCGGCGCCGCCGAAACTGACCTTGCCGAATATCCTCAACATGGCAACCAAGCCGCGCTGGGTAATGGGCATGCTCGGCACTAAGCGCCGGGGTTTCGGCAATATCGTTGGGCATGTAAAAGGTGTGGCGGACATGAGTTCGCTGTCGTCGTGGACCGCGCAGCAGTTCGACCCGCGTCTGAGCTGGGACGATGTGGAGTGGATCAAGAAATGCTGGGGCGGCAAGCTGATCATCAAGGGCATCCTTGATGTGGAAGATGCGCGCCTGGCGGCCAACTCCGGTGCAGACGCGCTGGTGGTGAGCAACCACGGCGGCCGCCAGTTGGATGGCGCACCGTCGAGCATCAGCCAACTGCCGGCGATTGTTGAGGCGGTAGGCACGCAAATTGAAGTGTGGCTCGACGGCGGCATTCGCTCCGGCCAGGACGTGCTCAAGGCGATGGCGTTGGGCGCCAAAGGCACCATGATCGGCCGCCCGCACTTGTATGGTTTAGGCGCCATGGGCGAAGCGGGCGTGACCAAGGCCCTTGACATCATCGCCCGGGAGTTGGATGTGTCGATGGCGCTGTGTGGCTATAACGATATACGCGATGTGAGTCGCGAGATTTTGCTGCCTGGAACGTTTCCCACAGGCGTTTGCTGAGCAAAAAAATCGTAAAAAAGTAAAAAGAGTTGTCCACGAAAACCGTGGGTATCTCTGTGGATAACTTTGCGAAGGCCCGGCAGGGTTGGCGATTTAGCCCTCGGTCAATATTTGATCAACTTTCAACGCGGGCCAGTATGGGCAGGGTTTGCGCTTGACAGCCAAGTGCGAACCCAGTGCCGAAAAGTATGTTTATGAGTCGCTATCACGGCCTGTGGAGTGCGTGACCACCTGCGCCGGTGCTTTTGCGCGCATGAGGTTTTCCAGCGCCTGGCCATAACTGCGTCCGGCCAGGCTCATGCTGTTGTTGTGTGTGGCGCCCGGCACCAGCAACAGCCGCTTGGGCTCCTGGGCGGCATCAAACAATTGCTGGCTGAAACGCGGTGGCACGTACTGGTCGGCCAGGCCGTGGACCACCAGCAGCGGCATGTGCACGTTGGCCATTTTGTCGATGGAGTCAAACTTCTGCGACAGCAGCCAGCGCACCGGCAACGAGGTATTGGCGACGGCGGCGGCCGCGTCCCCCAGCGAGGTGAAGGTGGATTCGATCACCAGCCCGCGCACGGGCAGCGGTGTCTGCTTACTCAATTCGGCCGCCAGGTCGATGGCCACCGCGCCACCCAGGGAGTGCCCGTAGATCAGGCGTTTGGCTGGGTCGGGTTGCAGCACTTGGAAGCGTTCCCAGGCGATGCGGGCGTCTTCATACACACTGGTTTCCGACGGCAAATCGCCGTGGCTTTGGCCGAAACCACGGTAGTCGATGGCCAGCACCGAGAAGCCCAGCGCGTGCAGTTGCTCGATGCGAAACAGCTGCCCGGTGAGGTTCCAGCGCACGCCGTGCAGGTAGAGAATGGCCGGCGCGTCCTTGTTGTCGGCCGGGTACCACCAGCCGTGAAGGTTTTGCCCCGGTTTGAAACTGGCGGGCTTGATATCGAATTCCTGCACCGCCTTAGGCAAGCCGGTGTACCAGCCGGCCGTGCCCGGCTCGATACGGAACACCAGCTCGCGCTCTTTGTGTTGCAGCACGGCGCAGCCCACCGGCAAACCGATGATCAGGATGGCCATGCACAGCAGGGGAAACCAGCGCAGGCCCAGGCGAGCGATAAAACGAGATGACATGAAGGTACCCATATAAAGGCGAAGCACGGGTTTTACCAGATGGCTTATGCAGGCAGGAATTAATTCGACAGCCGCGCATGGGGTTTGCTTGCAAAGTGTTACAGCGCGGCGGCCACCTGCACCCGATTGCGCCCTCGTGCCTTGGCCAGGTACAGCGCCTGGTCGGCCTGCGAGAGCAATTGAGAGAGGTCGCCGCCCGCCTGGGAGGTGACGATGCCAATGCTCACGCCCAAGTAGCCGGGGGCCAACAGGTCCAACTGCGCGAACGTCTGGCGAATACGCTCGGCCACTTCAAACGCGCCGGCGGCATCGCTGTCGGCGAGCAGGCAGGCGAACTCTTCGCCACCGATGCGTGCGAACACGTCGGTGGACCGCAATGTCGCTTCAGCCACCCGGCTGAACGCGATCAAGGCCTGGTCGCCCATGGGGTGGCCGAAGTTGTCATTCAGGCGCTTGAAGTGGTCCAGGTCGCACAGCAGCAGGGCTGCGCCCTGGTTACGCCGAGCGCTGTCGGCCAACAGTTGCTCACCTTTGAGCATAAAGGCGCGGCGGTTGCCGATGCCGGTCAACGCATCACTGAAGGCGGCGGCTTTGAAGCGCAGTTCGGCGCGCTCCTTGACCATCGCCAGGGTGACGTAGGCAATGCCGATGGCGTACAGCATGGATTCAAACAGCATGAACGAGAAAAACGGCACGCCTTCGCTGCCCGAGGCCTGCGCGCTCTTGATCGGCAGGCCGGGGTCGGTAAAGGCACGAATGCCATAGAAACCGGTGTGCCACAGGGTCAGCACCAGGGCGGGGGCGTAGGCGACTTCCAGGCTGGCGCGCCGGCGCCATAGTTCCAGCGCCGACAACACGCCATACCCGGCCGCCAACAGCGAATACAGCGTGACCCGCGCCGACAGCGAGGCGTAGAACGGCGGCACCAGGCACATCAACAACCACAGCCCGGCACCGGCAAAGATCCCCGGCACATTGGGTTTGCGCTGCACAAAAGCGCGCATGGCGGTCCAGTTCATGGCGGCGCTGAGCAGCAGCACCACGTTGCCGATGATCAGCGCGACAAAGTCCATGCCCATACCGCGTACCACAATCAGCCCGGTGCCCAGGGAGGCGAGCAACAGCATGATGCCCAGATAGCCTAGGGTCGGTTCGCGGCCACGGCTCCAGGCATGCGCCGTCAGTAGGCCCATCAGGCAGAACACGAACACGGCCACTATCAATAGCGTCGGGATGTGCAGCATCATTTCCTTGAACCCGCAGGGAGATCCTTCTTGGGGCGCGATTGTAGCCGCAAGTGATGCGCTTGACGCTGGTATTGACGGCGCGAGATGCTCCTGCACATTTGCGCAGAGGCCTGAGCATGGACAACAGCCCCATTCGAATCACCGCTGAGGAAACCCTCTCGGACAGTTGGTACCTTCTGAAAAAGTACAGCTTCGACTTGCGCAGGCAGGACGGCAGTTGGCAAGCCCAGACGCGCGAGGTGTATGACCGGGGCAACGGTGCGACCATCCTGTTGTACAACCGTGCGCAGCGCACGGTGCTGCTGATTCGCCAGTTTCGTATGCCCACCTTCGTCAACGATTACCCGGGTTACTTGATCGAAGCCGCTGCCGGTTTGTTGGACAATGCCAGCCCTGAGGAACGTATTCGCCTGGAAGCTGAGGAAGAGACCGGGTACCGCGTTGGTTATGTGGAGAAAATCTATGCGGCGTTCATGAGCCCGGGGTCGGTGACTGAGCGGATTCACTTCTTTATCGGTGAGTATCAGGCGGAGGATCGGGTCGGTACGGGGGGTGGCTTGGAGGAAGAGGGCGAGGATATCGAAGTGCTGGAGCTGGGCTTTGAGCAGGCGCTGGCGATGGTGCAGAGCGGTGAGATTGTGGATGGTAAGACCATCATGCTGTTGCAGCACCTGGAGTTGCGTATGTTGAAAGAGGGGTGGTGAGGGGGGCACTTTTGGCAAACGCCCGGAATGCCGGCCCAGCTAAAAGTAACCAAAAGGTCTTTGCCCCACCACTCGGTGCCTCGCCTGTGTTCGGCCATCGTGGTTAACGGGGCCTGTCAGATCAAAAGCAGTGAGTGGTTGAAGCAAAAGCACGGCAGAAGCAGAACACCACCACATCCACCTGATGTACTGAGATCTAAATGTGGGAGCTGGCTTGCCGGATCGCCGCACCTGATGCCATTGCAGGCAAGCCAGCTCCCACATTTGATTGAGTACAGTTTCAGAGATCAGGTCGGCTGTCAGGCCGCCTTGGCTTCGCTTTTGATCTAACCACTCAGGTCGGCTACTAGGCCGCCGTGCTCTTGCTTTTGATCTTGATCTGTTTTTGATCTTGATCTTGGGCGCCCCGTTAAACCACGCTGCCCACGGTCCAAAGCCTGCGTGAGGGCACACCGAAGCGTGAGCGAGGTGCCGAGTGGTGGGGCAAGAGCGTTTTGCTTACTTTTGCGCTGTTCAAAAGTGAGCCGCCGTAAGGGCAGAACCCATATCCGCCATCACCCAAATAACGGATATGCCCTCAACTCCCCCCCAAAAAAAAACAACCCGCTTTACTTGAGCGCCGCCAACTGTTTCCAATCAATCGCAAACCGCGCCAGGTACTTGCGTAACCGATCCGCGTCATTCGGTTGTACCTTGGCCTGGCGCGACACGCCGAACAATCGCCGGCCAGCATCCGACAGGCTGTCTGCCTGCAAGCACACCTCAATCACCGCCTTCAGTTGCAGCTGGTCAAACAGATCCAGATCCGCAGGCAGCAAGGCTTGCCACTCAGCCTGCGGCGCAGATAAGCCCCAGGCGTAGCGCAAACGTTGGATTTCTTCTTCAGCCTGGGCCTCATCAATACGCCCGCTGTCCGCCAGCGTTGCCATACGCGTGATCGAAGCAGACAACTCACGAAAGTTGCCCAGCCACGCCGCTTCGCTGGAGCAGGCGAACGCCAGGTAACGACGCCGCGCCTCCAGATTGAAGCGCACGTGGCGGCCTTGCTCGCGGGCGTGCCGTTCCAGTTCGAAATCGATATTGGGCTCGATGTCTTCACGCCGGCCCGCAAGGCCGGGCAGGTCAAAGGTCCACAAGTTGATACGCGCATACAGGTCTTCGCGAAACAGCCCCTGGGCCACGCGCCCGCGCAGGTCACGGTGGGTGCCGGCGATGATCAGGAAGTCGCTGGCCACTTCCTGGTCGGCGCCCAGTGGGTAGAAGCGTTTTTCTTCGACGGCCTTGAGCAGCATCGCCTGCTCATCCAGCCCCAGTTCGCCGATTTCATCGAGAAACAGCATGCCGCCATCCGCCGCGCGCAGCAGGCCGTCACGGGCATTTTGCGCGCCGGTGAAGGCGCCTTTGATGTGGCCGAACAGCGCCGACATCGCACCATCGCCGCGCAGGGTGGCGCAGTTCACTTCCACAAAACGCCCCTGGATTTGGTGGCGGCTGCGCTTGAGTTCGTAGATGCGCCGGGCGAGGAATGACTTGCCGGCACCGGTGGGGCCGATCAGCAGCATCGGCGCCTTGGAGCGCACGGCCACGCGCTCGATTTGCTCGATGGAGCCGTTGAAAGCGCTATTGCGTGTGGCAATCCCCGACTTGAGAAACGCCAGGCCTTCTAAACGTTTTTCGGCAAAGCGCGAGGCGATGCGGTCGTAGCGCGACAGGTCGAGGTCGATCAGCGTGTGGGTGCCAGTGGCGGGCGCGCTGTCGTCACTGCGGCGTGCCGGTGCGGTCTGGATCAGGCGTGCCGGGAGGTTGCGCGCCTCGGTCAGCAGGAACCAGCAAATCTGCGCCACGTGGGTGCCGGTGGTGATGTGGACGAGGTAGTCCTCGTGTTCGGTATTGAAGGCATAGTCTGTGGTGAAATCGTGCAGCGCGGCGTAGACCTCTTCGAAGTCCCAGGGGTTTTGCAGTGGCATCGCGTGCAGGCGCACCTCGGTGTGCGGTGATATCTGCAGGATGTCGGCGCGCACCCGTTCGGCGAGGCTCACGTCGCGCGCGTCGACGTCGTGGATCAGCTCCAGGCGATCAATCAGCACATCGGCTTGCTGGCACAGGCCGACACTGGGGCGCCAGTAGTTCCAGCGGTTGGCGCCCTTGCCGACGCGATCCAGCTTGGACCCGATAAACCCGATGGCGACGGTGCGTTTGCGCTTCATGACTAGACCAAAAGATAAGTGACGATAAGCTAGGATATAAATTAGCCATTGAACTTGTCATCGCTTTTCATTATTTAAATCTGAGTGTTTGTAAATAACTATATAAAACAATGAGATAAGAATTTTAATTGAGTTGGTGAAAAAGCTGGCACGCCCGCTGCTATAGCTCAATCAACGCCGCAGTGACGGCTTTCAAAAAAAGAATCGAGATCATGCAAGAGAAGACCTACCAACTGCTGGAAGTGGCCAACGGCAAGCCGATCAAACTGTGGACCCAGGGCGTGCCCGTGGAACCTGAAGCCCGCCAGCAACTGATGAACACCGCCAAGATGCCGTTTATCTTCAAGCACCTCGCGGTGATGCCGGATGTGCACCTGGGCAAGGGTTCGACCATCGGCAGTGTGATCCCGACGGTGGGCGCAATTATCCCAGCGGCGGTGGGCGTGGACATCGGCTGCGGCATGATCGCGGCGCGCACCACGCTGACCGCCAGCGACTTGCCGGACAATCTCCACGGGCTGCGCTGCGCCATCGAAGCCGCCGTGCCCCATGGCCGCACCCGCAGCCGTAAAGGTCGCGACAAAGGGGCGTGGGAAGACGTGCCGGCCCAGGCCGATCAGGTATGGGCGGCGCTGCACCCGCGCTTCAAGGCGATCACCGACAAGTACCCACAGTTGGAGCGCAGCAACAACCGCCAGCATTTGGGCACGCTCGGCACGGGTAACCACCTTGTCGAGGTGTGCCTGGATGAAGCCAACCGGGTCTGGTTCATGTTGCACAGCGGCTCGCGTGGCGTGGGTAACGCCATCGGCAACCTGTTTATCCAGCTGGCCCAGGCGGACATGCGCCAGCACCTGGCCAACTTGCCGGACCGCGACTTGGCCTATTTCGAAGAAGGCAGCCAGCACTTCGATGACTACGTGCAAGCCGTGGGCTGGGCCCAGGACTTTGCCCGGCAGAACCGCGAGTTGATGATGCGCGCGGTGGTCCAGGCCACACGCCAGGTGATCAGCAAGCCGTTTGAGGTGGCGTTGGAAGCGGTGAACTGCCATCACAACTACGTGCAAAAAGAGCGGCACTTTGGTGAGGATGTGCTGGTGACGCGCAAGGGCGCGGTGTCGGCGAAGAAGGGCGAGCTGGGGATTATTCCGGGCTCCATGGGCGCGAAAAGTTTCATCGTGCGCGGCCTGGGCAACGAAGAGTCGTTTTGCTCGTGCAGCCACGGCGCCGGCCGCACCATGAGCCGCACCAGGGCAAAAAACACCTTCACGGTGGCCGACCAGATCCGTGCGACGGCCCACGTGGAATGCCGCAAGGATGCCGATGTGATCGATGAAATTCCGATGGCCTACAAGGACATCGACGCCGTCATGCACGCCCAGCGCGAGCTGGTGGAAGTGCTGCACACCTTGCGTCAGGTGGTGTGCGTAAAAGGTTAACAGGGGAAAAACCATGGAAAAGGAAAAACACCACCCATTGAGCGACGCCATGCGTGCGCGGGTGCTGGATGAGTTGGAGCGCATAGAGCGCGAGCGCAACGTGACCGTGTTGTATGCCTGTGAGTCGGGCAGTCGCGCCTGGGGTTTTGCCTCTACCGACAGCGACTACGACGTGCGCTTTGTCTACGTGGAAAAGCCCGATTGGTTTATGCAGGTGGATACGCCACGGGACGTGATCGAACGCCCGCTGGATGATGAGTTGGATGTCAGCGGTTGGGAGCTGCGCAAGACCCTTGGCCTGTTGCGCAAGTCCAACCCTACATTGCTGGAGTGGCTGGATTCGCCGCTGGTGTATCGCCAGGAAACGCAGGCGACAGAGCAACTGCGGGCCTTGGCCGAGGCGTTCTACAGCCCGCCGGCGGCGCGTAATCACTATTTGTCGATGGCCAAGAAGAATTTTCGCGGTTACCTGCAAGGCGACGAGGTGCGGTTCAAGAAGTACTTCTACGTGCTTCGGCCATTGCTGGCGGTGCGCTGGATCGACCTGGGCCTGGGGCGGCCGCCGATGACCTTCGCCGACCTGCTTGGCACGGTGGATGATCCGCAACTGCTCGACGAAGTGGCAACGCTGCTCGCCCTCAAGCGCAATGCCGGGGAAGCCGCTTATGGCCCACGGCGCCCAGCGCTGCATGAATTTATCCTGCGCGAACTGGAACGCAGCGTGCCGGTATTGCCACGCACGCAAGAAGACTCACAACGGCTGGACCAGTACCTGCGGGACACCGTCAAACGCTACGCATAAGGATGAACATGAAACAGGAGGTGATTGAACTCGACGGCGCCATCGGCGGTGGCCAGGTGTTGCGCAGTGGCTTGAGCCTGTCGATGGTGACTGGGCTGACGTTGCGCATCAAAAATATCCGCGCCAAACGCAGCCGGCCCGGCTTGATGCGCCAACACCTGACGGCTGTGCTGGCCGCCGCGCAAGTCTGTGGCGCCAAGGTTCAAGGCGCTGAACTGGGGTCGCAGACCCTGCTGTTCGAGCCCGGGCCGATTCAAGGCGGCGAGTACCGCTTTGCCATTGGCACGGCCGGTAGCTGCACCCTGGTGTTGCAGACGTTGTTACCGGCGCTGTTGCGCGCACCGAACGCCAGCCGCGTGACGATCAGCGGCGGCACCCATAACCCGCTGGCGCCGCCGGTGGACTTTTTGCAGCGGGCCTGGCTGCCACTGTTGCAGCGCATGGGCGCGCGTGTTGAATTGACCCTCAATCGCCATGGTTTCGTCCCGGCTGGCGGCGGTGAGATTGAGGCGTTTATCCAGCCATCGCAACTGCTGCCGTTGCAGCTGATGCAGCGCGGCAAGCTGCTGGAGGCCCGCGCCACCACGCTGAATGCCGGGCTGCCCGCTCAGGTGAGCGAGCGTGAGTTCAAGCGCGTTCGCCAGCGCCTGGGCTTCGGCGAAGCCCAGCTATTTCCAATAGAGATCGACCCGCAACAGGGGCCGGGCAATGTGCTGATGCTGGAATACGTCCACGCGCACGTCACCGAGGTGTTCAGCGCATTTGGCATGGCCGCTGTGCGTGCCGAAACCGTGGCTGACGAGGCCATTGACCAGGCGATGGAATGGCAGGGCACCGACACAGCGGTGGGTGAACACCTGGCGGATCAGTTGCTGCTGCCGATGGCGTTGGCGGGCGGCGGCCGCTTCACCACGCCGCACATGAGCGAGCATTTGCACAGCAACATGACGGTGATCCAGCGCTTCTTGCCGGTGGTGATTGAGAGCCATGTGCGCGAAGAGGGCGGGTTGCTGGTCGAGTGCCGGGCGCGTTAGAGATGCTCCGACGTCACGTTCTGCGGCGGGATAGGCACCCGGTGCCGCAGAGGATCAAGCGCCTCGGCGCTCTGCAATTGCACTCGCGCCGTCGCCGTCTGGCGCGGGTGCCAATCTGTCACCACAGGCCGGCGGTATTAGCTCAATGCGGCTTAACTCAACAGCCCGGTGCTGACCGCCACGATCAGGAAGATCCCCAACAGCGCGCGGTAGATCACGAACGGCCAGGTGGAGAACCGCTCCAGGAACTTCATCAGGCCCCAGATCGCGAAGAACGCCGAGATGCTGGCGACCACCAGGCCAAAGATCAAGTGCGACCAAGCATGGGCGGGCAGGTCTGCGTGCAGCAGCACCCACAATTCTTTCAAGCCGGCGAGGGCGATGGCGGGCAGGCCCAGCAGGAAGGAAAAGCGCGCGGCTTCTTCCCGCTTGAAGTTGAGGAACAGCGCGGCGGTCAGGGTGGAACCGGAACGCGACACGCCGGGAATCAGCGCGCCAATCTGTGCAATGCCGACGATCAGTGCGTCGCGCAGGCGCATCTGGCTCATCTCGCGGGTGTGGCGTGCACGCAGCTCGGCGACTGCGAGTAGCACCGCCATCACCACGCAGGCAATCCCGATCACCATCAGGCCGCGCAACGGCGAGTTGCAGGTATTCAAGGTCGAAGACAGCGCCAGGCCGGCAATCCCAATCGGGATGGTTGCCAACACAATCGCCACGGCCAGCTTGAACCAGCGGTCGTTGTAGTCCCCCCGGCGCACTGCGCCAATGCTACCGGTGGTGACCTGGCGCACATCGCGCCAAAAATAGCTGACCACCGCCGCCAGCGCCGCCAACTGCATGGCTGCCGAAAACGCCGAGCCCGGGTCTTGCCAGCCGAGCAGGGCGGGTACCACGCGCATGTGCGCGGTGGACGACACCGGCAACAGCTCGGTTATGCCCTGGATCACGCCCAGGATGAAGATCTGCAGGTAGTCCAGGGAGGCAAAGCCCACATCCAGGCCGGCGGAACAGACATTGGTCAAAGTACATGTCCTTGCAAAAGGGGCTTGAGAAAACAGCGGGTTGGACAAAGTTTATTCTAAATGTTTCAAGAATTTGGTCCGCCCCAGACAAATCCGCAATCGGTTCAGCAAATAGAAAGGTTATGCAATGTATTGGCCTGCGCTACTCTTTTGTGAACAATGGCGGCCTGCATTTTTGACCGAGAGCCCCATGCCTGAAACCACCGTCGAATTGATCCAGACCGGCCCCGATGCGTCTGAGCTGATCCGTAATCTTTACCAGTACTACGCCTACGAATCCTCGGATTGGGAGCAGGAAGATGTCGAGGCGGACGGCCGTTTCTACATCCACGACGAGCACCTGACCCGCTACTGGCAAGACCCGCAATGGAGCGCCAACCTGCTGCTGGTGGATGGTTATATCGCCGGCTTCCTGCTGATTGAAGGCAGCGAGTTACCGGGTATCAATGCGCTGGAACTGGCCGACCTGTTCATTCTCAAACGCTACCGCCGCAAAGGCATCGGCCGTGCCATCGCCACTCAGGTATTGAGCAGTGGCGAGGCCAATTGGCTGGTGCGCTTTTACGATCAGGACGAAGTGTCCCAGGTATTCTGGCGCGCCGTACTGGACGACCTGCCGCGCCCGGCGCAGATGATTGAGCTGGAGGATGATCCGCAATTGGTGAGTTACCTGATTACGCGTGCGGCGCTGCATTAAACGCGATGTTGAACTTAACCGGGCGAGGCGGCTCCTAGGCTCATCGGCCGCTTCGGCCCTGAATTCACAAGGATGCGAAATGAGCACGTTCTCTTCGTTCAAGTTTGTCGTGTGCGCGGGGCTGATGCTGACGCTCGGCGGTTGCCTGACGATGTCAGGTCGTTACAAGGTGACGGGCGTGGACGCCAATGGCGTGCCTGGCAGGGTGGTGATCCTGACCAAAGGCAGCGGAATCTATTCCGCGCGCAATTCGTACTGCATGGCCAACCCCAAAGGCACGGTGACCATCCGTGACATGGACACGGATGAAGAACTCACGAGCGAAAGCCCTTATCACTGTCGCTAGGTCTTAACCAGAGGGCCTACGGGCGCGCGTTGGTTTCATCTCCTAAAGAGGCTTCGGCCTCTTTTTTGTTGCCTTGAAAAACCATTAGTGACGGCGGTATTAGTTTTTAGTGTTTTTATATGCATAAAAAAACATTTACAAGCTTCGTTCATGCTGTGAATATGTCCTGGAGAATTTAAAAAAACAAAAACATCCGCGGCACTGACCCCATTCAGGCCATAACAACAACGACCTCATACAGGCTTGAAGCCGGCTCCTGCCCCAGGCCGGTTTTCTCAGCGAAGGAGAACATCTCCCGTGAATCGCTTACTCAATGGCACGCTGTGCGCCACCCTCGCACTGGGCGCCGGCCTCGCGCAGGCCCAAACCACCTTACGCGTTGGCTTGAATGCCGACATCCGCAGCACCGAGCCGGGCGTCAACCGTGACGAAAATACCGACACCGTGATGCTGCACATCGTCGAAGGCCTGGTGGCCCACCGCGAGGATGCTTCCGTCGGCCCGTTGCTGGCCCGCGAGGTGCAGCGCTCCGATGACGGTATGACCTACACCTTCACATTGCGCGAAGGCGTGCACTTCCAGAACGGCGCGACCTTGACCGCAGGCGATGTGAAATGGACCTGGGATCGCTACCTCAACCCCAAGACCCAATGGCGCTGCCTGGCCGAATTCGATGGGCGTGGCGGGGCGAAAATCACCGCCATCGACACGCCGGACCCGCTCACTGTGGTGTTCCACCTGGACCAGCCCAGCGGGCTGTTCCTCGCCTCGATGGCGCGCCCCGATTGCGGGGGCAGCGGCATCCTGCACCCCGATTCGCTGGCCGCCGATGGTAGCTGGAAAGCCCCTGTCGGCACTGGCCCGTTCAGCCTTACCGAATGGAAGCCTGGGCAATACGTGGCACTGTCGCGCTTCAACGATTACAGCCCACGTGATGAAGCCGGGCCGGATGGCTTCACCGGTAAGAAGCAGGCGCTGGTCGACGGGGTGCGCTTTATGGTGATTCCCGACCCGTCGTCGGCCAAGGCGGCGTTGATGTCCAACAATATCGACTTGCTGCCCAACGTCAGCGCCAGCGATGCCCAGGAGCTGAAAGCCACGCCGGGCGTGCAGATTTCGTTCAGCCCGATCATGGCCATCTGTGGGTTGCTGTTTCAGACCAACGACCCGTTGCTCAAGGACGTGCGTATTCGCCAGGCCATTGCCCACTCCCTGGATTACGGGCAGATGGTCAACGCGCTGACCAATGGCACCTCCGAGCCGAATAATTCGGCCATCGCGCAAACCAGCCCCTTCTACAGCGCCACCGCCAAGCACGGCTATAGCTATGACCCGCAGCAAGCCCAGCGCCTGTTGAAAGAGGCCGGTTACCACGGCCAGCCGATCAAGATGATCGTCAACAAACGCTACTCGCAGATGTTCGACATGGGCCTGCTCAGCCAGGCGATGGCGGTGACTAGCGGCTTGAATATCCAGATGGAAACCCTGGAGTGGGGCACGCAGCTGGAGCGCTACCAGAGCGGCAATTACCAGATGATGGCGTTCTCTTATTCCTCGCGCCTGGACCCGGCCACCAGCTTTGATTCGCTGATGGGCGACAAGAGCAAGGAGCCGCGCAAGGTCTGGGACAACCCCCAGGCCCAGGCGGTATTGCGTGACGCGGTGCGCGAGAGCGACACGGCCAAGCGTCAGGCGCTGTTCGACCAACTGCACACGATGATGATCCACGACACCCCCATGGTGATCATCTACAACGGCACGGTCGCCGCAGCGCTGCGTGACAGCGTGCAGGGCTTCCATTCTTGGCCGGTGTCGTCGCCACGGTTGTGGGGCGTCAGCCTCGCAGCGCACTAACGAGGCCTGAGCATGTTGCGTTTTATTCTGCAAAAACTCGGCATGGCGATTCCCACGCTGCTGCTGATTTCGGTGATGGTGTTTGCGCTGATTCGCTTGATCCCGGGCGACCCGGCGCTGCTGATGCTCGGCGATATGGCCGACCCGCAAAGCCTCGCCGATATGCGCCATACCCTGGGCCTGGATCACTCGCTGGTCACCCAGTTCCTGATCTGGTTCAAGGCGGTGTTGAGCTTCGACCTGGGGTTTTCGATCAGCACCAAGCAGGCGGTTTTGCCGCTGATTCTCGACCGCTTCAGCGTTAGTGCGACCATCGTGTTGGTGGCGGTGTTGTTCGCCACGCTGATCGCGGTGCCGATTGGCTTGATCGCCGCGTGGAAACAAAACAGCGCGCTCGACCTCGGCCTGGTGTCCGTCGCCACGTTGCTGCTGTCGATTCCCAGTTTCTGGCTCGGCCTGTTGTTGCTGCATGCGTTCGGTATCCAGCTGGGCTGGTTGCCGGTGGTGGGCTACGTGAGTTTTGCCCAGGCGCCGTGGCAAGCGATCAGCTACATGGTGCTGCCGGTGGTGACCCTGACGTTGGTCGAAGTCGGCGCGATTACCCGCATGGCGCGGGCCAGCACCATCGAAGTGCTGCGTCTGGAATACATCGCCCACGCCCGGGCCAAAGGTTTGTCGGAGCGTGCGGTGTTGTGGAAACACGCCTTGCCAAACGCCTTCGCCCCGACCTGGACATTGGTGGGGTTGATCCTCGGTAACCTGCTGGGCGGCATCGCCGTGCTGGAAACCGTGTTCACCTTGCCCGGTATCGGCCGCTTGATGGTGGATGCGATTTTCGCCCGTGATTACCCGGTGCTGCAGGGCTGCCTGCTGCTGATCACCTTTGTCTACGTGCTGGTCAACCTGTGCGTGGATCTGCTCTATCCGCTGTTCGATCCAAGGGTGAAGTTATGAGTTCAACTATTGCCGTGCCCGTAGCTGCCAAGCGCCGGCGCGTGTGGGCGCCGGCCAACGCCTTGATCGGTGGCGGGCTGCTGGTGGCGTTGATTGCCCTGGCGTTGATGGGGTTGGTGTGGTCGCCGTTCGACCCGCTGAAGATCGACCTGATGTCGCGCTTCCAGGCGCCCTCGGCCAGCCACTGGCTGGGCACCGACGAATTCGGCCGCGATGTGTTCAGCCGTCTGTTGATCGGTGCGCGCACCAGCCTGTGGGTGAGTTTGCTCACGGTGAGCGTCGCCGTGCTGGCGGGCACCTTGATCGGCATGCTCGCCGGTTACCTGCGCGGTTGGACCGACCGCGTGCTGATGATGTTCAACGATGCGCTGCTGGCGTTTCCCGGCATCCTCATGGCGCTGGGCATCATGGCAATCATCGGCGCCAGCAAGTACGGCATCGTCTTGGCCTTGGGCATCGCCTACACGCCGTCGGTGGTGCGCGTGGTGCGCGGCACCGTGTTGTCCCTGCGTGAGCTTGAGTACATCGAGGCCTCGCGGGTGATCGGCAACTCGGAGCTGTACACCATGCTGCGGCACATCGCCCCCAATTGCCTGGCGCCGTTGTGCGTGCTGGCCACCAGCATGTTCGGCTGGGCGCTGCTCTCGGAGAGCGCGCTGAGCTTCCTTGGTCTCGGCGTGCCGCCGCCGGCCGCCACCTGGGGCAACATGCTTGCCAGCAGCCGGCCGTACATTGCCTCGGCACCTTGGCTGGGGGTGTTTCCCGGGCTGTTTATCTGCCTGACGTTGTTGGCGATTAACCTGTTTGGCGACGCCCTGCGTGATCGTCTTGACCCCCGGATGAGGAAGTGAACATGCCTGCCACTCCTGTGTTGTTGAATGTGCAAAATCTCAAGATTCGCGTGGGCGAACACGGCCCGTTGGCGGTGGATGACCTGAGTTTCAGCATCGCGCCGGGTGAGATTGTGGCGCTGGTGGGTGAGTCCGGCAGCGGCAAGACCATGGCCGCCCGCGCCGCCATTGGTTTGCTGCCGTTGCCCATGCAAGTGTGTGGCGGGCGCCTGGACTTCCAGGGGCGCGACCTGGCCAGTGTCGGCACCGAGGAACTGCGCGCGATTCGCGGTGCGAGTATCGGCATGGTATTCCAGGAGCCGATGGTGTCACTCAACCCGGCCTTGAAAATCGGCCAACAGATGAGCGAAGCGCTCAGGCTGCACACCGATCTGGACGCTGCGCAGATCCGCGAACGTTGCCTGACCATGCTGCGCCGCATCGGCATCCAAGCGGCGGAGCGTTGCCTGGAGTCCTATCCGCACCAGTTCTCTGGCGGTATGCGCCAGCGCATCATGCTGGCTTCGGTGATGCTGCTGCGTCCGGCGCTGTTGATCGCCGACGAACCCACCACCGCGCTGGACTGCCTGGCGCAACTGGACGTGATCGAGCTGATGCTGGAGCTGACCCGCGAGCAGGGCACGGCGATCCTGTTTATCAGCCATGACCTGTCGCTGGTCGCCCGTTACGCGCACAAAGTGGTGGTGATGCGCCACGGCCAGGCGGTGGAGCAGGGCAGCATCGAAGACGTCCTGCTGGCGCCCAAGGCCGAGTACACCCGCCAACTGCTCGAAGCCTTGCCAAGGCGTGGCGTGTTAGCGGCGTTGCCGGCCAGCAACGGGCCGTTGGTGGAGGTTGACCACGTGTGCATCGAACACCCGGGGCCGGCTTCATTTTGGGGTAAGCGCCAGTTCAACCGTGTGGTGCATTCGGCCAGCTTGGTGATTGCCCCTGGTGAAACCCTGGCGCTGGTCGGTGGCAGCGGTTCGGGCAAGACCACGCTGGGCCGCTCGCTGGTAGGGCTGATCAAACCCTGCGCCGGCGCGATCCGCTTCAAGGGCGTGGACATCCTCAAGGCCGCCAACCGTACCCACCGGCTGCAATGCCAGATGATCTTCCAAGACCCGTATTCATCCCTGAACCCACGGATGAAAATCGGCGAAATCCTTGCCGAGCCGTTGCGTCACGAACCCGACCTGAATGCCGCCGAGCGCCGTGAGCGGGTCACCCAAACCTTGCAGGATATTGGCCTGGGTGAGCAGTTTGTTGAACGCTTTCCCCATCAGTTATCCGGCGGGCAGCGCCAGCGCGTGGCAATCGGCCGAGCCTTGGTGCGCCACCCGCAATTGGTGATTGCCGATGAACCGATTTCGGCGCTGGACATGACCATCCAGAAACAGATCCTCGAGCTGTTCGAGCGTTTGCAAGCGCAGTACGGCTTTGCCTGCCTGTTCATCTCCCATGACTTGGCGGCGGTGGAGCGCATCGCCCATCGGGTGGCAGTGATGCACCAGGGCCAGGTGGTGGAAGTGGGCGCGCGTGAGCAGATTTTCGATCACCCGCAGCACCCGTACACCCGCCAATTGCTTGCCGCCGCCAGCCCATTGGAGCAACTGCCGGACGGCGGCTACCGAATACGACCGGCTATTTAACCCCCTGATTTCAACCGGCGCGCAGGCCTTTCGAACCTGTGCGATGGGAAATGTCGTGCCCAAAAAAACAATAAGACCTACTCATCGATAACGACTGCCAGGAGCCAAGAACATGCATAACAATAACCTCAACCTGATCTTGAAGGGCGTCGGCCTTATGAGCGGGGGCCTGCTGTGCGCCCCGGTCCAGGCTGAATTCATCAAGGACAGCAAGGCAGACCTGGACCTGAAGAACTACTACTTCAACCGCGACTACCGCGAAGATGCGGGGCAATCCAAGCGTGAGGAATGGGCTCAGGGTTTTATCCTCAACCTCAAGTCGGGCTTTACCGAAGGCACTGTCGGGTTTGGTGTGGATGTGGTCGGGATGCTCGGCTTGAAACTCGACTCCAGCCCGGATCGCTCGGGCTCCGGTTTGTTGTCGCGGGATACCGACGCCACGCCGGGCAAACCGAGTTATTCCAAGCGCGCGCATGACGAGTACTCCAAGTACGGCGTGACCGGCAAAGTGCGCATTGCCCAGAGCGAATTACGCAGCGGCTACCTGCTGCCGGATTTGCCGACTTTGCAGCCCAACACCAGCCGGCTGTTCCCGCAGACCTTCCGCGGCACGCAAGCGACCTCCGCAGACATCGCGGGGCTGGCGTTGATTGGCGGCCAGATCGACCAGACCAAGCAGCGTGAGTCCACCGAATACGAAGACATGAGGCTGACCAGCCAGAGCGGGGCCTACAAGAGCACCGCCAAGAGTGATCGTTTTCGCTTTGCCGGCGGCGATTACAAGCTCACGCCGGGTATGACCCTCAGTTATCACTTTGCGCAGTTGGAGGATATCTACCAGCAGCACTTTGTCGGGGTGAAGAACAGCTTTGCGCTGGGTGGCGGCACGCTCAAGACGGATATCCGTTATTTCGATGCGGACAAGTCGGGTTCGGGGTTGGCGGGCAAGGTGGATAACCGTGCGCTGAGTACGCGGGCGATCTTCAGCTACAAGGGGCACAGCATTGGCGGGGGTTATCAGGCGCAGTATGGGGCGACGCCGTTTACCTATGTGGACGGGACCAATACGTATCTGTTTTCCGAGTACCAGTTGAGTAATTTTTCACAGACCAATGAGCGGGTTTGGCATGCGCGGTATGACTTTGACTTTACAGCGTTGGGGGTGCCGGGGCTGACGTTTTCTACGCGTTGGGCCAAAGGGGATCAGGCGCAGGTGAAGGGGTTTGTGGGGGAGGGGCGTGAGTGGGAGCGGGATATTGATTTGGGGTATGTGTTTCAGTCCGGGGCGCTGAAAGGGGTTTCGTTGCGGTGGCGCAATGGGTTCAGCAAGGCCAATTATCTGCGTGACATGAATGAAAACCGCGTGATCGTCGGTTATACCGTGGCGCTTTGGTGATGACCGTGTTCCGGGAGGAGTGTGCCGGGGTTAAATGTGGGAGCTGGCTTGCTCGCGAAAGCTATGTGTCAGGCGCTAGAGGTCTTGGGTCGGAGTACATATCCGTTGCTTCGGTTATGGCTGCTATGGGTTCCGCTCTTACAGCGGGTCACTGTTGGAAAGCCCGGAAGCCGGCCCAGCCAAAAGTAATCCAAAGGTCTTCGCCCTACCACTCGGCACCTCGCCTAGGCTCGGTGTGCCTCAGATCAACATCAAAAGCAGAGCACGGCGGCCTAGTAGCCGCCCTGAGTGGTGTAGATCAAAAACGCTTTGCTTTGCTGTGTTTTTGCTGTGGCTCTTACATCCTTTGCGCTGACGAAGTCAGCGATCTTTTGATCTGCGGTTTTGATCTTGATCTTGCCTGTGATCTTGATTTTAGGCGCCCCGTTAAACCACGCTGGCCTGCGTGCGGGCACACCGAGCCTAGGCGAGGTGCCGAGTGGTGGGGCAAGAGCCCTTTTGGTTACTTTTGGGGCTCCTTTCCAAAAGTGACCCGCCGTAAGGGCGGAACCCATAGCGGGCATAACCGCAGCAACGGATATGCCCCCAATCAAAATGCCAAAAACGCATCACCCCTTATTCCGCGCCACCCGCAACTTACTCGCCACATCCAAGTGCCGATGCAACAACGTCGAGGCCCACTCATTGTCGCCTTGCTCCAAGGCATCCAGAATCGCCAGGTGCTCCTGGCACGAAACCCTGACCCGCTCCACATTGCTCACCGTGTGGAACTCGGTCAACCGACGCAACCGGTTCTGCTGCTGGATTGCCTGCAAGATATACCCATTGCCGGACGCCGCCGCCAGCAGTTCATGGAACTCCGCGTTGCACTCGATAAAACGCTGCCCATCAACCTTGCCCTCCAGCAGTTCCATTTGCCGCTCACGGCAGCGGCGGAATTGCTCAGGGTTGATCTTGAACGTCGGCTCCAACAACCCAGCCGGTTCCAGCAGCATGCGAAAGCGGTAGCTCTCAAAGCGCGTCTGCGGGCTGTTCAGCGTCGGCAAAAATTGCCAGCCATGCCCGTGCTTGCGCTGCATCACACCCTCGTCGGACAGGCGCAGCAAGCACCGGCGCAGCACGCTTTTGCCGACGCCGTAGCGGCGCAGCAAATCGCTCTCGGAAATCTGATCGGGCAGCACCTGGTTCAAGCGGTCGTCGATCAGCCGCGTGTAGAGCTGGTCCTCTTCGTTGTGCAACTCACTGACCTGTTGCACCAGGCCATCGCCGGCGTCCAGGGGCACACGAAAGCCCTGTTGCGCCAACGGCTCGATGGCTTTCTGTTCGGCCAGGTACGACAGCGCACTGCGGATCGGCGAGCGCGACACACCCAGGCGCTGGGCCAGTTCCACTTCTTTGAGGTGCATACCGGGTTGCAGGTCGCCATTTGCGATGGCGGCAAGGATCTGGCCGGCGACTTTGGTCTGCAGCGAGGTGAGTTGGGACATGGCGCGAAGTTGTTCCTGTGACAGGGGGAGGCAAGGATACCCGGAAAAACTGAATTATAGGCGGCGCAAATACATCAGGGCCGCAGCGAACAAATCTTTATCTGCATTATTTGAAATATAAAAACATCAACGAGGACCCATCATGACCTACATTCCGCTGCCCAGGGCCTTGCCCCATGAACGCGGTGTCGACCCTGCCGGCATTGTCGACTTCCTCCAGGCTGTGACCGAGGCGGGCCTTGAGCTGCACAGTTTCATGCTGTACCGCCAAGGCGCAGTGGTGGCCGAGGCCTTCTGGCAGCCTTATTCGGCGCACCGCATGCATGTGCAGCATTCGGCAACCAAGAGCTGGACCGCCACCGCGATCGGCCTGTTGGTGGACGACGAGCGCCTGCGGCTTGACGCCAAGGTCGCAAGTTTTTTCCCCGATCTGTGCCCGCAACCCATCAGCGCCAACCTCGCGGCCATGACCGTGGAAGATTTGCTGACCATGCGCACCGGCCATACCCGCGGTATTTCCGGTGGCGACTGGCGCAACCTGCAAAGCAGTTGGGTCGAAGCCTTTCTCAATGAACCGGTGGACGAGCCGCCGGGCCATTCGTTCATCTACAGCAGTGCCTCCAGTTTCATGCTCTCGGCGATTGTCACCCAAGTGACCGGGCAGACGATGCATGCCTTGTTGCAGGCGCGTGTCCTCGATTATCTGGGGCTTGATAGGCTCGAATGGGACCTGGCGCCGGGTGGTTTCAACTCGGGCGGCAACGGTCTGAGCTGCACCAGTGAGGACGCGTTGAAGTTCGGTGTACTGCACCTCAACCACGGCCAGTGGCAGGGCCGCCAATTGTTGTCGCCGCAGTGGGTGGCGCAGGCCACGCGAAACCAGGTGCAAGACGTGTGGATGGGTGAATTCGACGGCAAGCAGTACCTGCCGCGCGACAAGAATAAGGCCAACGATGCCCAGCGCGAAGGCTACGGCTACCAGTGGTGGATGACCGAGCACGGCGGCTATTACGCCTCCGGGGTGTTCGGCCAGCAATGCATCGTGCTGCCGCAACAGGACACGGTGATGGTCTTCACCTGCGGCCTGCGACTGGGCGAGAAACGTTTGCACAAAGCGCTGTGGCAGCACCTGTTCCCGGCGTTGGGCCGCACTGCTGTGGATGCTCAAGCCAGCCAAGCGCAACTGGGCGCGTTGATCGACGGCCTGCGCCTGCCCGCGCTGCAAGGCTTGCAAACCTCGCCCGCCAGCGCCGCACTGCAAGGCCGTTTCGCCATCGAGCCGAATGAAGACGGTGTGCGCGAGTTGGCCTTTGAACTCAAGGGCGACCACTGCGATGTCACCCTGGTCGACCATCGTGGCATCCACCACGTACGCGCCGGTTTTCAGCAGCCGATTGAAACCACCACCAGCATCACCGGCAATTACCTGCACCACCAATATCAACCGGAGCAAACGCCTGTCGTCGCCGAGGCGCGTTGGACGCCCGAGGGCGAGTTGCGCATGCATTGGCGTTTTGTCGAAACCGCCTTCGGTGACCACGTCAGCTGCCGCATGCAGCACGGCCGCCTGCACTTCGAGCGTGGCGTCAACACCAATGCCGGAGCCCTGCAACGCCCGACCCTGATCGGCACGCGAATCCAGTCTTAAGGAGTACAACCAATGACCTCGTCCCTGTGGGCACCCTTTACCGCGATGCGCCCCTTCAATCGCCAGCCGATGCTGTTTGATCGCGCGGCCGGCATGCACTACACCACCACTGAGGGGCGCGATGTGCTCGATGCCATGGCTGGGCTCTGGTGCGTCAATGCCGGCCACGGCCAGCCGCGTATCGTCGAGGCGATTCGTGAGGCGGCGGGGCGCCTGGACTTCGTGTCCTCCTTCAAGATGAGCCACCCGGCCGCGCTGACCCTGGCTGATCGTTTGGTGGCCATAGCCCCGAATGGCCTGGACAAAGTGTTCTTCACCAACTCCGGTTCCGAAGCGGTAGACACCGCGTTGAAGATCGCTCGCGCCTACCATCAGGCGCGCGGCGACTGCCGCCGCACCAAGCTGATCGGCCGCGCCAAGGGCTATCACGGCATGGGGTTTGGTGGGCTGTCGGTGTCGGGAATTGGCCGGCAGAAGCGTGACTTCGGCCCATTGCTCGGCGATGTGGCGCACTTGCCGTTGCCGTATGACGCGGGCTCGCGTTTCAGCCGTGGCCAACCGGAGCAGGGCGCGCACTATGCCGATGCGCTGTTGCAACTGCTGGAAATCCACGATCCGGCGACCGTGGCGGCGGTGATTGTCGAGCCGGTGACCGGTTCCGGTGGTGTCTACGCACCGCCCGTGGGTTACCTGCAAAAGCTGCGCGAGATCTGCGACCGCCATGGCGTGCTGTTGATTTTTGATGAGGTGATCACCGGCTTCGGCCGTGTCGGCCACGGTTTCGCTGCTCAAACCTTCGGCGTCACGCCGGACGTGATGACCCTGGCCAAGGGCCTCACTAACGGCGCGGTGCCCATGGGTGGCGTGTTGGTCAGTGGCGCGGTGTACGAGGCCTTTATGCAAGGCCCGGAACAGGCCATCGAGTTGATGCATGGCTATACCTATTCGGCTCACCCTTTAGCCTGCGCCGCCGGCTTGGCAACGTTGGAAGTACATGAAGAGCTTGGCATCAACGCGCATGTCCAGCGCATTGCTCCGCTGTGGCAAACCCGCGCACTGGCGTTGCGCGAACAATCTTTGGTGCTGGACGTGCGCGCGATTGGACTGCTCTGCGCCGTGGAACTCAAACCCCGCGACGGTGCGCCGGGTGCGCGGGCTGGGGAGGTGGCGCAGCGCTGTTTCGACGCGGGCGTGCTGGTGCGCGCATCCGGGGAAAACATCGTGCTGTCGCCGCCGTTGATTATCAGTGAAGAACAGACCGCGCTGATTTTCCGCACCTTGGGTGACGCACTTGAGGCGACGCGATGAACCCGCAGGATTTCTATATCGACGGCCAGTGGGTCAAGCCCTTGGGGGCCGAGACCTTGGCGGTGATCAACCCGTCCACCGAGTGCGCCATCGCCAGCATCAGCCTGGGCTCCCGCGCCGACCTGGACCTGGCGGTGGCGGCGGCCAAGCGCGCTTTCGACAGTTACAGCCAGTGGACTGCAGAGCAACGTTTGGCGTTGCTGGCGGCGATCATCGACGGTTATCGCCAACACAGCGAAGCCCTCGCGCAGTGCGTGCACGAAGAGATGGGCGCACCTTTGTCCCTGGCGCGCAGCGCACACGTCCCGGCAGGCCTTGGTCATCTGCAACGGGCTTATGAGTTGTTGAAAGACTATGAGTTTGATCGCGCCCACGGCAGCACCCTGATCAGCCGCGAACCGATTGGCGTGTGTGGCCTGATCACACCGTGGAACTGGCCGCTGAACCAGCTCACCTGCAAGCTCGCCCCGGCCTTGGCAGCGGGCTGCACGCTGGTGCTAAAACCCAGCGAGAAGGCGCCGCTGTCGGCCATGTTGCTGGCCGATATCCTGCATCGGGCCGGGGTGCCCAAGGGCGTGTTCAACTTGGTCAATGGCGATGGCCCGACCCTCGGTGACGGCATCGCCCGGCACGCTGATATCGACATGGTCTCCTTCACCGGCTCCACCGGCGCCGGTATTGCAGTGGCCAAGGCGGCGGCGGAGACGGTCAAGCGCGTCTCCCAGGAGTTGGGCGGCAAGTCGGCCAACCTGATCCTCGTGGACGCGGATCTTGATGCGGCGGTGCGCCACGGTGTCAGCAGCTGTTTTCGCAACAGCGGGCAGTCGTGCAACGCACCGACGCGCCTGCTGATCCCACGGGCAGTGCAGGCGCGTGCGGTACAGATTGCCCGGGAGGTGGCGGCGCAGGTGTGTTTTGACGACAGCAACCCGGCCACGGCCATGGGGCCGCAGGCCAATCAGGCGCAGTTCGAACGGGTGCAGGCATTGTTGGGGGCAGTGGATCAGCCTCCGGTGTGCGGCGGCGTGGGCCGACCCGACGGCGTGACGACTGGTTTTTACACGCGGCCCACGGTGTTCGCCGATGTCGACCCGCAACTGCCGATTGCCCGTGAGGAAGTGTTTGGGCCGGTGCTGGTGATCATTCCTTACGACAGCGAGGAGCAGGCCATAGCGATTGCCAATGACAGCCCCTATGGGCTCTCCGGTTACGTGACCGCCGGCACCCTGGAACGCGCGCGGTCGGTGGCTCGGCGCTTGCGCACCGGCATGGTCCATCTCAATGGCAGCAAGGCCGACAATGGCGCGCCGTTTGGCGGGTACAAGCAGTCGGGCAACGGACGTGAGTGGGGCGTGTTTGGCTTGGAGGATTACCTGGAGGTGAAGTCGATGTTCGGCTACGCGCCTGACCCCGATGCCGTTTAGTCAAGCGAACGCAAGGCCCAAAGCAGCGAAGATCAAATGCGGGGCTTGCCCCGCGTTGGGCTGCGAAGCAGCCCCGAAACCTGTCGGCGCGGTTTGTCAGTGATACCGCGGCGGCTGGATTGGGAGCGCTTTGCGCTCCAACGCGGGGCAAGCCCGCTCGCCACAACAAGCGGGCTTGCCACGGCGGCATTGCGTCTAACTCGGATTGAACAACACCTGCTGCATCGCCTGCGGCGGCTGCCCGAACGCGCGCAGAAACGCCTGGCGCATGCGCTCGCGATCACCAAAGCCGGTTTCGCGGGCGACCACCTCGACCGGGTGACGGCTGGTTTCCATCATCGCCCGCGCAGCTTCCACGCGCAGCGACTCGATGGCCTTGGCTGGTGTCTGCCCGGTTTCTTCGCGAAATACCCGGCTGAATTGGCGCGGGCTCAGCCGGGCCACGTCGGCCAGGGCTTCCACCGACAGGTCGTGGGTGAGGTTCTCGCGGGCATAGGCCAGGGCCAGTTGTACGCGGTCGGACTTGGGGTCTAGCTCCAATAGCGCTGACAGTTGCGATTGCTCACTGCCACGGCGCTGGGCAATCACCAGTTTGCGCGCGATACGCCGGGCGAGGTCGCAGCCCAGGTCGGCCTCTACCATCGCCAACGCCAGGTCCACCCCGGCGCTCATGCCGGCGCCGGTCCAGACCTGGCCGTCGACCACAAACAGTTTGTCTTCTTCCAACTGGATATCCGGGTAGCGCTTGCGAAATGCCGGCGCGTGAATCCAGTGGGTGGTGGTGCGCTTGCCTTCAAGCAAACCGGCCTCGGCCAAGACGAAAATGCCCATGCACAGCGAGGCCACGCGGCGCGACTGCGCGGAGGCGGCCTTGACCAATTCCAGCAGGTTGGCCTCGGGCAGGCGAAACTCCAGGTAGCCGCTGACAATCAAGGTGTCGTAGCCCTGCGGCCGGATCGGCGTGGTATTCACCGAAAAGCCCTGGGAGGTCATGACCGCGCCGCCACTCTCCGACACCAGGTGGAACTCATAGGCCGGCTCGCCGCGCAGCAGGTTCGCGCACTCGAACACCGAGCCCAGGCTGAGGCTCAGGGATTGGAAGTTCGGGTAAACCATCAGCGCAACGCTGTGCATCGTCATTCTCCAAGGGGCGCGGGAGAGGCGATTGTCGGCGGGTGCCAGGAAAACGGCAACCGACTTTGTGTCATGTCCGGAATCCTTGCGGATATGACATTGTTGAAGTTTTTCTCGACGCCTAACATCCCCTCAACGAACTAGACGACTGGTCTAATCGGACGGGATGAACGATGACTAATGCAACTAAAAGTGCAAGGCAGACGATTCTGGATTCGGCGCAATTGCTGGTGAGCCGCAAAGGGTTTTCTGCGGTGGGGTTGAACGAAATACTGCAAGCCGCCGATGTACCGAAAGGTTCGTTTTATCACTACTTCAACTCCAAAGATGCGTTCGGCGTTGTCCTGCTCGATACCTATTTCGACCACTACGTGAAAGGCATAGAGCAACTGTTCCAGCACACCGAGCTGTCCGCAGCCGCCAGGTTAATGCGCTATTGGCACACCTGGATCGACAATCAGACCGGCTGCACCGACGCGGGCAAATGCCTTGCCGTCAAACTAGGTGCTGAGGTGTCAGACCTTTCAGAGCCAATGCGTTTGGCCCTGCAGCGCGGCACCGCACGCACCATCGCCTTGCTTGCCGAGGCCTTGCAGAGCGGCATCGAAGACGGCTCGCTGACGGTCCGGCAACACCCCGAAAGCCTGGCCCAACGCCTGTATGCGTTGTGGTTGGGGACCAGCGTCATGAGCAAGATCACCCGAACATCTGCACCTTTTGACCAGGCGCTGCTGATGACCCGACAGCTGTTGGGTTGCCCTGAGCCTACTGACAACCACATCGATCGAGGTACTGGAAAATGAAAGTATTAATGGTACTGACCTCTCACGACCAGCTTGGCAATACCGGTCGTAAAACCGGCTTCTGGCTCGAAGAGTTTGCTGCTCCCTATTACACGTTTAAGGACGCCGGCGCCGAACTGGTACTGGCATCCCCGGCCGGCGGCCAACCTCCGCTGGACCCGGTCAGCGACCAGCCGGATGCACAGACCGAGCAAACCCGCCGCTTTGCTGCCGACCCGGCGGCCCAGCAGGCGCTGGCCAGCACCGTCAAGCTGGAATCGATCAACGCCGACGACTTCGACACGGTGTTCTACCCAGGTGGTCATGGGCCATTGTGGGACTTGGCCGAGTCAGACACCTCGATCGCACTGATCGAAGCCTTTGAGCGTGCCGGCAAGCCCATCGGCTTTGTGTGCCATGCGCCGGGCGCGCTGCGTCACGTCAAGGCGGTCAATGGTGAGCCGCTGGTCAAGGGTCGCCGTGTTACCGGCTTCTCCAACGCCGAAGAGGCCGCTGTGGGCTTGACCGATGTGGTGCCGTTCCTGATTGAAGATGATTTCAAGGCGCTCGGCGGCCACTATGAAAAGGGCGCTGATTGGCAATCCTTTGTGCTTGAAGATGGCTTGCTGGTCACCGGGCAGAACCCTGCCAGTTCCAGTGATGTGGCCAAGGCACTGCTGAAACTCACCGAATAAATTAATTAATCGCTGGATTGGTTGGCGGCTCTTAAGAGCCGCCAATGTTTTCGCTCGCCTCGAATTTGGACGTTTTTACATGACTAGTCGTTTGAATACCCCGGTAAAACTGGGTCACCACACCTTGAATAACCGTGTTGTTTTGCCGCCCCTGACCCGTCAACGCAGCGCGCAACCCGGCGATATCGCCACTGACCTGATGGCCGAGTATTACCGCCAGCGCGCCACGGCCGGTTTCATGGTCAGCGAAGGCACGCAGATCGAGCCGCGCGGCCAGGGTTACGCCTGGACGCCGGGTATCTACAGCCCGGCGCAGATCGATGGCTGGCGCACAGTCACCGAGGCGGTGCATGCCGAAGGTGGGGTGATCTTCGCCCAGCTCTGGCACGTTGGCCGCGTGTCCCATAACGCGCTGCAACCGGAGGGCGCCGCACCGGTTGCGCCGTCTGCCCTTGCGGCGCTGCAAGCGAAAGCTTTTATCGAAACCGGGCCAGGTGTGGGCGAGTTGATGCAGCCGCCCGTACCGCGTGCGTTGAGCACACTGGAAATTGAGGAGTTGGTAGGGCATTACGCCCAGGCCGCGCGCAATGCGTTGGATGCCGGCTTTGATGGCGTGGAAATACATGCCGCCAATGGTTATCTGGTCAACCAGTTCATCTCGGCCCACGCCAACCAGCGTGACGACGAGTACGGCGGTTCGCTGCATAACCGCCTGCGTTTTCTGCGCGAAATCGTCGAAGCCGTGACCGCCGTAGTCGGGCCGGAGCGCCTCGGTGTGCGCTTTTCACCGCTGTTCAGCGGCACCGACCAGGACCGCGTCTACATCGGCCTGGTGGAAGAGGACCCGCATCACACCTACATCGAAGCGATCAAGGTGCTCGAAGCGTCGGGGATTGCCTACGTATCCATCGCTGAAGCCGACTGGGACAACGCCCCCGACTTGCCAGAAACCTTCCGCCGGGCCGTGCGCAGCACGTTCAGTGGGCGGATCATCTACGCTGGTCGCTACACCGCTGAGCGTGGTGCGGCATTGGTAGAGGCCGGGCTGGCGGACTTGATTGCGTTCGGGCGCCCGTTCATTGCCAACCCGGACTTGCCGCAGCGGCTCTTTAACGGCTGGCCGCTGAACCCGCTGCGGGCGGAAGGCATGTACGGCGGCTCGGCGCTGGGCTATACCGATTACCCGGTGTATGCCGAGTAGGCGTTTTCTACCACTGCAAAGATCCTTTTGTGGGAGCCGTCGAGCCCCAGCGAGGCCGCGATAGCGGTGGGGCAGTCGCCAGAAATAGTGACCCTGCCGCCGCCATCGCAGCCTCGCCGGGGCTCGACAGCTCCCACAGTTGATCTTCGCCGAGGCAGATCAGCCTCACTCCACCCGCAACACAATCTTGCCAATATGGTCGCCGCCTTCCATCCGTGCATGGGCCTGGGCGGCGTCGGTGTATTCGTAGACCTTGTCGATGATCGGCAGGCAGCGACCGGCCGACAGCACCGGCCACACGTATTCGCGCAGTTGTTCGGCGATGGCGGCTTTTTCGTCCTTGGAACGTGCGCGCAGCAGCGAACCGGTGATGACGGCGCGTTTGCCGAGGATGGTCAACAGGTCGACATCATTGGCCTTGCCGCCGCCGAGGAAACCCAGCATCACCAAATGCCCGTCCATGCCCAGGGCCTTGAGGTTGTTGTTCAGATACGAGGCCCCCATGATGTCGAGGATCACATTCACGCCCTTGTCGCCGGTTTTCTTGGCGATGACGTCGGCGAAGTCTTGCTCGCGGTAGTTAATCGGCTCGGCGCCCAGCTTGGCAATTGCCGCGCATTTGTCGGCACTGCCGGCGGTGGCGAAGGCGTGGATGCCGAACTCGCGGCAGAGCATCAGCGCGGTGGTGCCGATGCCGCTGGTGCCGCCATGGATCAAGGCGCGCTGGCCTTTGTGCGCGCTACCGAGGCCGAACAGGTTGGCCCAGACGGTGAAGAAGGTTTCCGGCACGGCCGCGGCTTGAACCCAGTCCATGCCCTCCGGGATCGGCAACGCCTGGCTCGCAGGTACGGCGCAAAACTGCGCATAACCGCCGCCATTGGTCAGGGCGCAGACCTTGTCGCCAATCGCGTACTCATTCACACCGGCGCCCAGCGCGACCACTTCACCGGCCACTTCCAGGCCAGGGATCGGGCTCATGCCCGGCTTCATCGGGTACTTGCCGGCGCGCTGTAAGGCGTCCGGGCGGTTGACCCCAGCCGCGTGCACACGAATCAGGATCTCGCCTGGGCCTGCCACCGGCACGTCGGCTCGACGCGGTTGCAAGACCTCAGGGCCACCGGGGGTGGTGATTTCGATCAGGGTCATTTCTTTAGGGAGCGACATTTGCGATTACCTGCAGCGATGAGCGTATGAGTTGGGACCGCGTCGGGCAGTCGCCGGTTCAGCAGCATCCTATCGAAGGGCGGCATCTAACAAAAAAAGCCGGGCAAGCCCGGCCAAAAACAAGGTGAGGGTGTTTAGCGCTTCAGGAACGCCAACAAGTCTTCGTTCAACTGCTGGGTGTGGGTGGCTGCGAAGCCGTGTGGCGCATCCTTGTACACCTTCAACTGCGCGCCTTTGATCATCTCGGCCGCGACTTTACCCGTGGTCTCGAACGGCACGACCTGGTCGCCGTCACCGTGGATCACCAGGGTCGGCACGTCGATCTTGGCCATATCCGGGCGAAAGTCCGTCTCGGAGAATGCAGTGACGCAATCCACCGTGGATTTGAGCGACGCCAGCAGGGCGATCTGCAGGGTCTGCGTCAGTACGCCCTGGGAGACTTTCTGGCCCTTGTTGATGCCATAGAACGGCGTGTTGAAGTCGCTGATAAATTGCGCGCGGTCTTGCAGTAGCCCAGCCTTGATGCCGTCGAACACTTCAGTCGGCACGCCCTGTGGGTAATCCGGTTTTTGGCCGAAAATCGGCGTCACTGCGCCCAGCAGCATCAGGCCCGCCACACGGGCGCTGCCATGGCGTGCGATGTAGCGCGCCACATCACCGCCACCCATGGAGAAGCCCACCAGCGTCACGTCCTTGAGGTCAAGGTGTTCGATCAGTTGGGCGATATCGTCGGCGAACGTGTCGTAGTCGTTACCGGTCCACGGTTGGTCGGAGCGGCCAAAACCTCGGCGGTCGAAGGCGATGGTGCGAAAGCCACGGCTGCTCAAGTATTCCATCTGGTATTCCCACATATCGGCATCCAGCGGCCAGCCATGGCTGAACAGCACGGGTTTACCGCTGCCCCAGTCCTTGAAGTAGATCTGGGTACCGTCGTTGACAACGAATGTGCTCATGGAAAACTCCTTGGGTCAGGGGGCAAAAGCTCGGCGTTACTGTTGCGTTAAACCGGACGAAGGGCTTGTATGCATGTGCTCGGTTGAACGGTTCCGCGTCTATATTGGTCCACTGACCTCTACCGTCAGTTCAACAGGTGAACCAAATGGCCAAGACATACAGCTACGCCGCGCGGGATTCCAAGGATGCACTCAAACCCTTTACTTTCGAGCGCCGCGCGCCAGGCGCCGATGACGTCCAGATCGACATTCTTTATTGCGGCGTCTGCCACTCCGACCTGCACACCGCGCGCAACGAGTGGCACAACACGTTGTACCCGTCGGTGCCCGGCCATGAAATCGTCGGTCGCGTCACGGCCGTCGGCGCCGATGTAAAGACATTCAAGGTCGGTGATTTGGCCGGTGTCGGTTGTATGGTCGACAGCTGCCAGCATTGCGCGTCCTGCGCCGAGGGCGAGGAGCAATACTGCGAGAACGGTTTTACCGGCACCTACAACGGCCCGGTGTTCGGCGGTGAAAATACCTTTGGCGGCTACTCGGACAGCATCGTGGTCAAGGAGAAGTTTGTATTGCGTATCTCCCACGATGATTCGAACCTGGCGGCTGTGGCGCCGCTGCTGTGCGCCGGGATCACCACGTACTCGCCGCTGCATCACTGGAAGGTTGGCCCTGGCAAGAAAGTCGGTGTAGTCGGCCTCGGTGGGCTAGGGCATATGGCGGTGAAGATCGCGCATGCCATGGGTGCGCATGTCACGTTGTTCACTACCTCGCCGAACAAGCGTGAAGATGGGCTGCGTTTGGGGGCTGACCAAGTGGTGGTGTCGAAGAACCCGGATGAAATGGCCAAGGTTGCCAACAGTCTGGACTTCATTCTCAACACCGTCGCGGCGCCGCACGACCTGGATGCGTTTCTCAATCTGCTCAAGCGTGACGGCACCATGACTCTGGTGGGTGCGCCTGACAGCCCGCACCCGTCGCCATCGGTGTTTAACCTGATTTTCAAGCGCCGCAGCCTGGCCGGGTCGTTGATTGGTGGCATTCAGGAGACCCAGGACATGCTGGATTTCTGCGCCAAGCATAAGATCGTCTCGGACATTGAGATGATTGATATTCAGGGCATTAACGAGGCGTACGAGCGGATGCTCAAGGGTGATGTGAAGTATCGCTTTGTGATTGATATGGAGAGTTTGAAGAAGGAAAGCCACGCGGCTTGATAGCACCTTTGCTTTTTGTGGGGGCGGGCTTGCTCGTGAATGCGCTGGGTCAGTCACAAATAAGCTGACTGGCCCACCGCATTCGCGAGCAAGCCCGCTCCCATATTTGATTGGGTTCAGCCTTCAAAATCAGGTCGACTGCCAGCCGGCCTCGGCGTTGCGGGTGCTTGTGTTTTTTCAGGCCGAAAGATGCTCATACAAAATAGTCGCACCCACCAGCATCAACACCACGCCACCCACCATCTCAGCGCGCTTGCCCACCACTGTACCCAACACCCGCCCAAGCATCATGCCGATGGTCACCATGGTCATGGTTGCCAGACCAATAGCCGCCGAAGCCACCAGGATATTCACGTCGACAAACGCCAAGCCTACGCCCACCGCCAGCGCATCAATACTGGTAGCAAAGGCAGTGACAGCCAGGATCATGAACGAGTGCTGCGTCGGTTTCTCAACCTCGTCATCGTCCACCTTGAGCCCGTTGTAAATCATGTGCAAACCCAGCGCGACCAGCAGGGTAAAGGCGATCCAGTGGTCCCAGTCTTCGACCCAGCGGGTCGCGGCATGGCCGATGGCCCAGCCGATCATGGGCGTGATGGCTTCGATCACACCAAAGATCAAACCGACGCGCAGGGCTTCGATAAAGCGGGGTTTGTGCAGGCTGGAGCCTTTGCCGATGGCCGCCGCAAAGGCGTCCGTGGACATGGCCAGGGCGAGAAGGATAAGGGAAATAGGGTTCACGGTGAGGCTTCCAGTCGGGCTATATGAGTCAACGACACAACCACACGCCCGACTTTAGGCATGGATGTGTCGCTGGTCTCACCAACCACAACGGTGTTCGTACCACGGCAGGTTGCCGAATATGTTGATACGAACGCTTCTGAGCAGGTCAGAAGCCGGTTACTCCCCAACGAAGGGCCGCAGCATAGACGATCAACTATGAAAAAACCATCAACGCCCTTCAAATACCGCTGGGCGCCGTTCGGCAAACGCTGCCAGTCCTTCACTAAAGTCAGCACTGGCGCAGGCCTGGCGGCGTAGCTCGGCGATTTGTTCCATGGCTTGCACGGGCATCGGTTGCAGGTCTTCGAGGATGCGCAATTGCTCTTTCACTGCCTGAATCGCCAATGGGGCCTTGGCGGCGATGCCTTGGGCGTATTCCAGGGCGGTGGCCTCCAGGGCGTCGGTGGGCACCAGTCGGTTGATCACGCCGAAGCGTTCGGCGCGTTCGGCGTCGAGTTTCTGGGCGCAGAAGAACATTTCCTTGAGCACATGAATCGGCAAGTTGTTGAAGAAACGCAGCAGGCCGCTGGTGGTGTAGGGCAGGCCGATGTTGGCCGGGGTCATGGCGAAGCTGGCGCTGTGGTCGGCTATCACCATGTCGCAACTCATGGCCAGGTCCACGGCGCCGCCCCAGGCCGAGCCCGAGATTAAGGCGATGACCACGCCGGGGTAGGCACGGATGCGCCGCAGTACGCGTTCCAGCGGTTTACCGTAGGCCACGGGGTCGCGGTCGCGGGCCACTTCGCCGAGATCGTGGCCGGCGTTCCACACGGTCTGGCCGACGTCGGCGCCGAGTATTACCACGCCGACGCGCTGGGCGGCGAGGGCGATCAGGCGCTCATCCAGGCTGTCGAGCAGTTGCGCGCTAAGGGCATTGCGCTGGCTGGGGTTGCTGAATGTCAGGCGCGCAATGCGCTTGTCGATGAGAGTGTGTGAAACGTTGACCGTCATGATGCGGTTCCTGTGTGGCTATCAAATTCGGGGGCCTGGAAAAGCACGCAGGCGTTGAGCAGGGACTGGATCGAGGCCGGTGTAAAACCGGCTTGTTGCAGCACCTCAACGCTGTGCTCGCCGAGCAGCGGCGGTGGCCGCAGTGCGCTGCTCGATTCGGCTGCGCTGAACACCGGCGCCACCACCTGGCGCACGGTGCCCAGAGTGGGATGCTCCACCGTTTGGGTCAACCGGCTGTGCAGCACGTGCGGGTCGGCGAATACTTCATCGAGCGTATTGATGGGGCCGGTGGGCAAACCGGCGGCGATAAAGCGTTCGCTCCAGTCGCGTTTGGTGCAGGGTTTGAGGCGGCTTTCCAGAATAGCGTTCAGTTCATCGCGACGCTCCACGCGGGCTTCATTGCTGATAAAACGCCGGTCGCCCGGCAGCTCGGGCAAGTCCAGCAGCACACACACAACCGGCCTCATATGACCGAGGTGATCGGCGCCAGGTTCAGGGGGCCGTCCAGGGTCTGGAACACACCGTAAGGCGCAATCACCGCGTGGGCGTTGCCAGTACGGCGTTGCTCATTGCCCAACCGGCGATCAGCCAGCAGCTGCGCAACCTGGAGCAGGACATGGGCATGCAGCTGCTTGAGCGCAGCCCCCAGGGCATGGTGCCCACCGCGGCCGGCCAGACCTTATACCGGCATGCCGTCGAGCACCGCGCGGATGCTCGCCATGCCGCTGGCGCGCACCCTCGCAGCCGCGTCGAATCGGCCATGCAGGGAGCCGGGTTGCCGTTTGCCGTGGAGTTTGAAGCCAACTCCACCGACCTGTTGTTCTCGGCGGTGCTGGCGCGGCTTGGCGTGACCATCCTGCCGTGGGCGGCGGCGTATGTTGAACTGGCGCAGCAATCGCTCAAGCTCGCCCGGATTGATCACCGTTTATTCAGTCGAGAACTGTCGTTGTGCGGGCCGGATACGGCGGTGCAGAGCAACGCCGTGCAGAAGGTCAAGGGGACGATCCTGGAGTTGTTCGAAGGGCTTGAGCCGCAACAGGGCTGGGCGGCGGCCGGGTAATGCCTGGCTATAACCAGGCACGCCCGCCAACGAAAATCATCTTCGACACCAACTCCACACTGTTTTTGACCTCAAGTTTCTTCATCAGCCGCGCCCTGTGCACCTCCACCGTGCGGTGGGAGATTGTCAGGCGTTGGGCGATTTCCTTGGATTTGAGGCCGTTGACGATGTGCATCGCCACTTCCCGCTCCCGTGGCGTGAGGTCGCCGGTGCCTTGGTGGGTGCGGTCCAGGCGTTCGAAGTGCCAGATCATCAGTTTGAACGGGTCTTTGGGCGTCAGGGTGTAGCCGTGGGACTTGGCCCAGAACACTTCGCCGTTTTTGTGCTGCATGAAGCGTTCGTCGGAGTAACGGCCGTTTTTACTGTCGAGCAGCCAGTCGTGGCTGCGCTTGCCGATGGCGTGGTAGTCGGCCTGGGACGGGTAGATCAGCAGGGTCAGTTGGTTGAGCAAGGCGTCGCGCGCATAGCCGAACAACTGCAAGAAGGCTTCGTTGCAGTCGATGATCACGCGGTTGTTGGTGACCAGTTGCGGGGCAGGGGACAGTTGGAACGCCAGGCGCTCGATATCTTGGAGTTGCTGTGTAAACGCGTTCATTGGGCATCCTGCCTCGTTGCTTTTCTCACCTTGGGCTACTTATCCATGTAAGTAGTTACACGAATTGGCGACTGCCCGGCGGTGCGTCATTGTAGGTAATCTTCGCACCAAAAACAGAAGAAATTGATTATGCCAGCTGATTGCGTCTCCATTGTTGCCGCCGGTCACTCACGCTTTGGTCGCCTGGAAGGCACCACCCTTGAAGACCTGATCGTGCAGGTCACCCGCGAAGCCCTGACGGACGCGGCTATTGATGCGTCAGAAATCGATGCGTTGTTCCTTGGCCACTTCAACTCGGGGCTGGTGCCTGACGGCTTTGCCTCGTCCCTGCTGCTGCAGGCCGACCCTGGCCTGCGCTTCAAGCCGGCCACCCGTTGTGAAAACGCCTGCGCGTCCGGCTCCGCGGCGATCCAGGCGGGGATTAACGCGATCCTCTCCGGCAGCGCCGAACTGGTGCTGGTGGTGGGCGCCGAGAAGATGACCCACACGTCCACCGCTGAGGTCACCCAGGCCCTGGCCGGCGCCGGCTATCAGAACGATCCGGCCGAAGCCGGCTTGAGCTTCCCACAACTGTTTGGCCGTGCGGCACGCCAATACACCGAGCGCTACCACTGCCCGTTGGGCTCGATGGCGGCCATCGCCACCAAGAACCACTCCAATGCCATGGCCAACCCGTTGGCGCAGATGCACCGGGTGATGGATTTTGAGCACTGCAACAATGTGTCCAAGAGCAACCCGTTTGTGGCCGAGTCGCTGCGCCTCACCGATTGCTCGCTGATCAGCGACGGCGCCGCCGCGATCATCCTTGCCTCGCCCAAGCGCGCGCGGGCGTTTCGCCGGGATGTGCAGATCTGCTCGATGACGCAAGTCAACGACTGCCTGCCCATCGCCCAGCGCGACATCCTGGCCTTTGAAGGCCCGCAACGGGCGATTCACTCGGCGCTGCGCGGGGCCAATATCACCCTGGCCGACCTGAGTTTCGCCGAGGTGCATGACTGCTTCACCATCGCCGAACTGCTGATCTACGAAGCCATGGGCCTGGCGCCCAAAGGTGAGGGCCATCGCGTGCTCGACAGCGGCGTGGTGCGCGCGGGCGGGCGGCTGCCGGTGAACCTTTCCGGTGGGCTCAAGGCCAAGGGGCATCCGGTGGGCGCCACTGGTGTGTCGATGCATGCCTTGGCGTTCCGCCAGTTGACCGGCGAGCCGATCGGCCTGTCGGTGCCCAACCCGGAGTTCGGTCTGGTGTTCAACATGGGCGGCATGGCCGTGGCCAACTACGCCTCGGTCCTGCACGCGCGCAGGAGCTGAACCATGAACATCGCCAACTGGCTGCATGACACCCAGCGCCGCGACCCGCATCGCCCGGCGCTATTCGAGGGCACGCGGCAAGTGGCCGACTACGCCACCTTTGCCGCCCATGTGCGCCAACGCGCCGCGCACCTGGTGGATCAACACGGCCTGGTACCGGGTGATGCGGTGGCGGTGCTGATGAAGAACAGCTGTGATTACCTCGAATTGCTCTACGCCATCTGGTGGCTGGGCGCGGTGGCTGTGCCGATCAACGCCAAGCTGCATCCATCGGAAGCAGCATGGATCGCGGACAACGCCGAGGCCCGCCTGATCTTTACCGACGGCGGCCAGGTGTTTTCGTCGCGGGATTTGCCCCAACGCTGCAAGGAACTGGACGGGCACACGCTGCCGCCGACCCGTGGCTGGCCGACCTTGGAACAACCGGTACCGCGCCAGGACCAGGACCTGGCGTGGTTGTTCTACACCTCCGGCACCACCGGGCGTTCCAAGGGCGTGATGCTGTCCCACGGCAACTTGATCGCGATGTCGCTGTGTTACCCCACCGATGTGGACCCGGTCAGCCCCGACGACGCGGCCTTGTATGCCGCGCCGATGTCCCACGGCGCCGGGCTGTATAACTTTATTCATGTGCGCTGCGGCGCGCGGCATGTGGTGCCGGTCTCCGGCGGTTTCGACGCCGCCGAGCTGTTCGGGCTGGCCGCCCTGTTGGGGAATGTCTCGCTGTTTGCCGCGCCGACCATGGTCAAGCGCATGGTCGAACAGGCCCGCCGCCAGGGTTACGGCGGCGAAGGCATCAAGACCATCGTCTACGGCGGCGGCCCGATGTACCTGGCTGACCTGTGCGCGGCCGTCGACACCTTCGGCCCGCGCCTGGTGCAGATCTACGGCCAAGGCGAAAGCCCGATGACCATCAGTGTGCTGCCACGCGCGCTGATTGCCGACCGCCAGCGCGCGGGCTGGGCAACCCTGGCTGCCTCGGTGGGGCACGCGCAATCCTGTGTCGAAATCCGCATTCTTGACGCACAGCACCAGCCGATGCCGACGGGTGAGCGCGGCGAAATTGCCGTGCGCGGCGCCACGGTGATGCAGGGTTACTGGCGCAACCCCGAAGCCTCGCGCCAGACCTTGGTGGAGGGCTGGTTGTTGACCGGCGATATCGGCTTTCTCGACGCGGCCGGCTACCTGACCCTGACGGATCGCTCCAAGGACGTGATCATCACCGGCGGCAGCAACGTGTACCCGCGTGAAGTCGAGGAAGTGCTGGCGCAGCATCCCGAGGTGTTCGAGGTGTGTGTGGTCGGTGAGCCGGATGCGCAGTGGGGTGAATCGGTGGTGGCGTTTGTGGTGACACGCGGCGGGCAAACACTCGACGAAGCCGAACTGAGCGCCTGGTTTGTGCAACGCATGGCTTCGTTCAAAAAACCCAAGAAGTACCTGTTCCGTAATGAATTGCCCAAGAATAGCTACGGCAAAATCCTCAAAACCGACTTGCGGCAGTGGCTGAAAGCAGCGAATATCGCCGCGCTTACCTAACCCCGCTTTTCATGGACAGATAACAAGACAAGGAGTCCCTTCGATGGGCAATCAAGCGCAAGACACGGCCCGCAAACGCCGCCGTGCATTTCTCGGTGCCACCTCCGGCCATTTGATCGAGTGGTACGACTACGGCGTGTACGGCTTTCTCGCCGTGTACATCGGCCAGGCGTTCTTCGTCTCCGATGACCCCACCACCAGCCTGCTGGCCAGCTTTGCCGCGTTCGCCCTGAGTTTCTTTATTCGGCCATTAGGCGGGCTGTTTTTCGGCCCGCTGGCGGATAAGATTGGTCGCCGCAAAACCCTGATCATGGCGCTGGTGATGATGACCGGTTCCACCGTCATGCTCGGCCTGTTGCCAAGCTACGCAACCCTGGGTATCGCCGCGCCGATCCTGCTGATCCTGGTGCGCTGCGTGCAGGGTTTCTCGGCGGGTGGCGAGATCGGCACGGTGACCAGCTTCATCTCCGAATACGCCGGCCCCGGCCGACGCGGCTTTGCCACGTGCTGGCTGATGGTCACCGCCGTACTCGGCCTGCTGCTGGGCGGCGCCGTGGCCAATGGCATGACCTGGATTCTCGGCGCCGAGGTGATGCAGGAATGGGCCTGGCGCATACCGTTTTTGATCGCCGCGCCGCTGGGCTTTATCTCCATGTACATCCGCCTTAAGCTCGAAGACAGCCCGGAGTTTCTGGCCCTGCAACGCACCGGCCAGACGTCCCGCGCACCGTTGCGCGAAGTTTGGCAGTGGAAGCGCGCTATCGCCCTGGTGTTCTTTATCATCACCTTGCACAGCTCGATCTTCTATCTGGTGCTGACCTTCGCCTCGACCTACATGGCCAAGATTCTCAAGTTCGACAGCGGCACCACGTTGCTCTACGTATTCGTCGCGAGTTTCTCGGCAGCCTTCGTGATGCCGTTTGGCGGTGCGTTCACCGATAAATACGGACGCAAGCCGTTCCTGATGGTGGTCGGCACCTTGGCTACGTTGGCGATGTTCTGGCTGTTCAAGTCAGCGCCCACCGCCACACCTGCGACGTTCTTCGCGCCGTTGATGGCGGTGGCGATCCTGTTCGGGCTGTACGCCTCATCCACCTACGCGCTGATGAGCGAGCTGCTGCCGACGCGCATCCGCTCCACCGGGATTGCCGTGGCGTACAACGTGCCGGTCGCGGTGTTTGGCGGCAGCGCGCCGCTGATCTCCACGTGGCTGATCAAGGTGACCGGCGACATCACTTCACCGTGGTATTTCTACGTGGCCACGGGCGTAGTGTCGCTGATTGCCTTGGTGGTGTTGCGCAAGGAAGATTTTGTCGCCAGTGGCAGCCCGGTGGTGGCGCCAGCGGGGGCAGTGTTGGCACCTGCATCCTGATCGAATAAGGGGTGGAAAAACCGGCTACGTTGTTTCAGGCGCCTATCATTGATCAACAAGGAAGGCATGACCATACGCCGCGAAACGTTGCGCTCAACGCGCGCACTGTTTCGCGGGACCGTGCATCACTGATCCGGCTATGCAGTACCACCTCACTGACGGGTAATGCGGGCAAACCGTATTGCTCGCTCACGTCCACCGCCCCGGCCGGGGCCACGCGATGGGCGAGGGCGGCGACGCCCAGCCCGGCGCTCACCGCGGCGCCCACCGCCATTACGCCACCGCCGACAAACACTTCAGTCCAGTCGATACGTGCCGCATCCAAGGCCCTTACCGCCAAATGTCGAACGCCACAGGGCGCGGCCATGGTCGCCATGCGCAGCGGGGTGCCGCTGCTGTGTTGCCAGGTGGGTGCGGCAAACCAGCCGAAGCGTTCTACTGCCAACACTTCGCCGTCCTGGCGGTCGCCTTCATTGCGTACGATCACCGCGTCCAGCTCATTGCGGTCGAATGCGGCGACCAGGTCGCGGGACGAGGCGATGCGCACTTCGAGTATCACCAATGGGTCGTAGGCGGCGAGGCGGCTGAGCCACGTGGGCAAGTCCGGCCCGGCCACGTGGTCGCTGATGCCGATCACCAAGCGCCGTGGTGCGTGTGTGCCCATGTCGCCGAGTGCGCGTTCATGGGCATTGAGCAGGGCGCGGGCGGCCACGATGAATTGCTCACCCTGGGGCGACAGACGCACATGGCGCGGCGTGCGTTCCAGCAGGCGATAACCGAGGCGTTCTTCCAGGCGTTTGAGCTTGAGGCTGATGGCGGCCTGGGAGGTGTCCAGCGCTTCGGCGGCGCGGGTGAAACTGGCGAAATCGGCCACCAGGACAAAGGCTTGGACGGTGTCAATATCCAGGGGTTTGAGCGCATCAGCCATATCAAATCCTTATCGCACATATATCTGGCCATATCTTGTTGAAATCATCGCTGCTGCGCAAGCTCAAACCTCATCTTGCACGGGAGCTTTGCCATGTTTGCCAAACAGTATTCACACCGCTTGCCTGCCGACTACGACATGGGCGTGATTCGCCGGCGCGCCGCGCAGTTAGGGCCTTTGTGGGATCACACCGAGGGGTTGTTGTTCAAGGCGTTCATCGCCCAGGAGCGCGGGCAAGCGCAGGGTAATGTGTATGCCTCGGTGTACCTGTGGGCCGATCCATTGCAGGCTGCTGATTTTTTACTCGGGGAGCGCTTTCAGAAGGTGCTCGACAGCTTCGGCCGCCCGCACATCGAGAGCTGGTTGCCGTTGGATGTGCAGCGTGGGCCGGCGCAGAACGCGTTGAGTCTGTACCGCGAGGAGTGGCCGTTGGAGCCTGGGGCGGATCGGGCCGGGATACTGGCCGAGGAAAAACGGCGCAATCAGCAGTTGGCGGATAACAGTGATACGTTCGCGGTCTTCTTGGCGCTGGATGTGCAGGCTTGGCGTCTGGTGCGGTTTACCTTGTCGGCGAAGGTGCTGGAGATGGACCGCCTGGGAACGGGCTACCAGGTGCTCTATCTGGCGCAAGGCGTTGCGCGATAGCGTTAACTGGGCCAGTCTTGCAGGCTTGATTCTCGTCTTCGGAGCACTCTGCGTTGCCTGCCACGCGTTTGACACTGATCTGCCATGCCGCTACCTCGTCGCAAAAGCAGGCGCGGTTTCCCGATGACGAATCCGTCGCGATGGATTGGCAAAGCGCGGTGTTATCCCTCGCCGGCCGCTTCAAGAAAAGCCCGCGCCTGGTGTGCGGGCCAGAGGCCAGAGCCCGCCAGACAGCGGGCTTGTTCGGCGGGAACGCGCAGATCGAAGACGCCCTGCGCGATGGTGATTTTGGCGCTTGGAAAGGCCAGGTCATCGGCGAGATCGACAACCACGCGTTAACGGCCTGGATGACCGACAGCACCAGCGCGCCCCACGGCGGCGAGTCGGTGGAGCAGATTTGCGCCCGCGTTGCGCAGTGGATGAAATCCCTCGAAACCCAGCCCGGTCATGTCGTCGCCATCACGCACCCATTTGTGATTCGCGCCGCGATGCTGTACGTCTTGCAGTTCCCGATCTCGATGTTCTACCTGATCGACGTCGAGCCGCTGTCTAGCACCGAACTGCGCTTCAACAACGTCTGGCGCCTGCGCCTGGAAACTCACGCTTGAGCGCGTGAACATGGCAAAATCCACGCCCCGCAACGAGAGCAACCCATGAAACGCATCCTGATCATCGGCATTGGCGCCGGCAACCCTGACTACATCACGATGCAGGCCGTGAAGGCGCTGAACCGCACCGACGTGTTTTTCCTGATGGACAAGGGCCAGAGCAAAGACAAGCTGATCGACCTGCGTCGCGAGATCTGCCAGACCTACATCACCGAGCCCGGTTACCGTTTCGTCGAGGCCGACTGCCCCGAGCGCGTGCGCGGCGATATCGACTACACCACCGCTGTGCAGGACCTTAACCGCGACAAGCAGCAGACCTTCGAGCGCATGATCAACGAGGAAATGGCCGACGGTGAAGTCGGCGCTTTCCTGGCCTGGGGCGACCCTGCGCTGTACGACAGCACTATCCGCATCTTGCAGGCGATCCTCGCCAGCGGCCGCTGCACGTTTGAGTTTGAAGTGATCCCCGGTATCACCAGCGTGCAGGCCCTTGCGGCCCAGCACAAAGTGCCGCTGAACCGCATCGGCCGCTCCATCGAGATCACCACCGGGCGTCGGTTGGCGGCGGGGCAGGCGAGTGATGCCGATACCTTGGTGGTGATGCTCGACGCTGACGATGCCTACCGCACGGTGGCCGACCAGGACCTGGATATCTACTGGGGCGCCTACTTGGGCACGCCGGACGAAATCCTTATCAGCGGCAAAGTCAGTGACGTGGCTGAAGAAATCGAACGGGTGCGCAAGGCGGCGCGCCTGGAAAATGGCTGGATCATGGACACTTATTTGTTGCGCAAACCCTGAGGTCGCTTCCCCATGTTCAAACTGTTTGCCCTGGCACTGACCCTGGTGGCTGGCGCTGCCCACGCCGACTCCACGCTGCACACTGATTTGCCGTTGTCGTACCTGGAACAGACCCAGGGCGATGCGCGTAACCAGCCGTTGGTGATTTTCCTGCACGGGTTTGGCAGCAATGAGGAAGACTTGTTTGGCATCAAGGACGCGCTGCCGCCGACCTGGACCTACCTGTCAGCGCGCGCGCCGATGCCGGTGGACCCGCATGGCTATCGCTGGTTTACCAAGACCCCGGGGGGCGGTGATTACGACGGTGAGACCGCCGACTTGCAACGCAGCGCCAAGCTGATCGAAGACTTTGTGGGAAAGGCCACGGCCAAATACCACACTCAGAGTGATCGGGTGTTCCTGGTGGGGTTCAGCCAGGGTGCGATCATGTCTTACGAGGTGGGCTTGCGAAAGCCTGAGTTGGTGCGTGGGATCGCGGCGTTGAGCGGCAGTGTGTTGCCGGTGCTCAGGGCTGAGCTCAAACCCAGCGAATCATTGGGCAAGTTGGCGATCTTTATTGGCCACGGTACGTTGGACCAGGCTCTGCCGTATGCTTCAGCAACGCGGGCGAATGAAGTTTTGGTGGGGCTTGGGTTGACGCCACAGTTTCATGGGTATCCGGGGATGCCGCATACCGTGAGTGAGGTGGAAGTGCAGGATTTGAAGGCTTGGTTGGAGAAAAGCCTGGAGTAAGCGTGCTTGGTAGATGTGGGTACATATCCATTGCTGCGGTAACGGCGGCTTAGGGTTCCGCTCTTAGGCGGGTCACTTTTGGCAAACGCCCGGAATGCCGGCCCAGCCAAAAGTAACCAAAAGGGCTCTTGCCCCACCACTCGGAGCCTCGCCTAAGCTCGGCATGCCAGAGTGAAGGCTTGAATCCGCGGGATGGCCATCGTGGTTAACGGGGCCTGTCAGATCAAAAGCAAGAGCACTGAGTGGTAGAAGCAAAAGCAGGACAGAAGCAGAGCACCACCACATCTAGCTGATGTAATGAGATCCCACTGTGGGAGCGGGCTTGCTCGCGAAGGCGGTGGTTCAGCCAGCTCATGTGTAACTGACCCACCGCCTTCGCGAGCAAGTCGAGTCGTCGCACCGCCGCTCCCACAGTTGATTGAGTTCAGTTTCAGAGATCAGGTCGGCTGTCAGGCCGCCTCGGTTTTGCTTTTGATTTGCTTCAACCACTCAGGTCGGCTACTAGGCCGCCGTGCTCTTGCTTTTGATCTTGATCTTAGGCGCCCCGTTAAACCACGCTGGCCGAACGCAGGCTTTGGAGCGGGGGTAAACCGGCAGGACGCCGGTTTAGCCGCGATGGGCCAAGGATGGCCCATGGCGGCGGCCCCCGCTCCAAAGCCGGAGTGAGGGCACACCGAGCCTAGGCGAGGTGCCGAGTGGTGGGGCAAGAGCCTTTTGGTTACTTTTGGGCTCTTTCAAAAGTGACCCGCCGTAAGGGCGGAACCAATATCAGCCAATACCGCAGCAACGGATATGTACAAGGTCAACCGCCAACCCCAGCAGGCACCAAAAACGCCGCCTCCAACAACTGCCGCGTATAAGCATGCTGCGGCTCAGCAAAAATCGCCGCCGCGTCCCCCTGTTCCACCACCTGCCCATGCTTGACCACCATCAACTGGTGACTCAGCGCCTTGACCACCGCCAAATCATGGCTGATAAACAGGTAGGTGAGGTTGTACTTAGCCTGCAAACTGCGCAACAACTCCACCACCTGCCGCTGCACCGTTCGATCCAACGCCGACGTCGGTTCATCCAGCAAAATCAAGCGTGGCTTGAGCACCAACGCACGAGCAATGGCAATCCGCTGCCGCTGGCCACCGGAAAACTCATGCGGATAACGATGCCGCGACTCCGGGTCCAGCCCAACCTCGCGCAGCGCCGCAATAATCGCCGCTTCCTGCTCAACAGCCGTGCCCATCTTGTGAATCCGCAACCCCTCGCCAACAATCTCGCTGACACTCATCCGCGGGCTCAAACTGCCGAACGGGTCCTGAAACACCACCTGCATTTCCCGCCGCAACGGCCGCACCTGTTGCTGGCTAAGCCGGTCCAGTTGCTGGCCTTCAAAGCGAATCCCACCAGTGCTCGCAATCAAGCGCAAAATCGCCAGGCCCAGGGTCGATTTGCCCGAACCACTCTCACCGACGATGCCCAAGGTCTGGCCCTGGGGCAGGCTGAAATTGATGCCGTCCACCGCCTTGACGTAATCCACGGTGTTACGCAAAAAGCCCTTCTTGATCGGAAACCACACTTTCAGGTCATCGACTTCCAGCAACGGCGGCCCGACCTCATTGGTCGCAGGCCCACCACTGGGTTCAGCCGCCAGTAATTCCTGGGTGTAAGGATGTTGGGGCGCCTGGAACAGCGTCTCGCAATCGCCTTGTTCAACGATGCAACCCTTCTGCATTACGCACACACGATGGGCGATGCGCCGCACTAGGTTCAGGTCATGGCTGATCAGCAACAACGCCATGCCCAGCCGCGCCTGCAACTCCTTGAGCAACTCGAGAATCTTCAATTGCACCGTGACGTCGAGGGCCGTGGTCGGCTCGTCGGCGATCAGCAGTTCCGGCTCGTTGGCCAGGGCCATGGCGATCATCACCCGCTGACGCTGGCCGCCGGACAGCTCGTGGGGCAGGGCCTTGAGGCGCTTGTGCGGCTCCGGGATGCCCACCAACTCGAGTAATTCCAGAGTGCGCCGGGTGGCGACTTTGCCGGTAAGGCCTTTGTGCAGGCCGAGCACTTCGTTGATCTGCTTCTCGATGCAATGCAGCGGGTTCAACGAGGTCATCGGCTCCTGAAAGATCATCGCAATGCGGTTGCCGCGAATATGCCGCAGGGTTTTTTCTTTGAGGGTCAGCAGGTCTTGCCCGGAATAACTGATGGTGCCCGCCGGATGACGGGCCAGCGGGTAGGGCAGCAGGCGCAGGATCGAGTGGGCGGTGACCGATTTGCCCGAGCCGCTTTCGCCGACCAGGGCCAGGGTTTCGCCGCGCTTGATATCGAAGCTGACGTTGTTGACCACGCGGTGGTGGTGTTCGCCGGTGACGAACTCGACGCAGAGGTCGCGGACTTCGATCAGATTGTCCTGATTCATCTCATTTCCTCGGGTCGAAGGCATCGCGAGCGGACTCGCCGATAAACACCAGCAAACTCAACATGATCGCCAGTACGGCAAAGGCACTCATGCCCAGCCACGGCGCTTGCAGGTTGGATTTGCCCTGGGCCACCAGTTCACCCAATGACGGTGAGCCGGCTGGCAGGCCGAAGCCGAGAAAATCCAGGGCGGTGAGGGTGCCGATAGCGCCGGTGAGAATGAACGGCATGAAGGTCATGGTCGACACCATGGCATTGGGCAGGATATGCCGGAACATGATCGCGCCGTTTTGCATGCCCAGCGCCCGCGCCGCACGCACGTATTCCAGGTTGCGCCCGCGCAGGAACTCGGCGCGCACCACGTCGACCAGGCTCATCCACGAGAACAGCAGCATGATGCCCAGCAGCCACCAGAAGTTTGGCTGCACGAAGCTGGCGAGGATGATCAGCAAATAGAGCACTGGCAACCCGGACCAGATCTCCAGGAAGCGCTGCCCGGCCAGATCGACCCAGCCGCCGTAAAAGCCCTGCAAGGCCCCGGCGATCACGCCGATGATCGAGCTGAGCACCGTGAGCGTCAGGGCAAACAGCACCGACACGCGAAAGCCGTAGATCACCCGCGCCAGTACATCGCGGCCTTGGTCATCGGTACCCAGCAGGTTGACCGAGGAGGGCGGGGCCGGCGCCGGTACTTTGAGGTCGTAGTTGATGCTCTGGTAGCTGAACGGGACCGGCGCCCACAGCGTCCAGGCGTCCTTGGCTTTGAGCAGTTCCTGGATGTACGGGCTCTTGTAGTTGGCCTCCAGCGGGAATTCGCCGCCAAACGCGGTTTCCGGGTAGCGCTTGAGCGCGGGGAAGTACCAGCCGCCGTCGAAGTGCACGGCCAGCGGCTTGTCGTTGGCGATCAGCTCTGCGCCCAGGCTGAGCACGAACAGAATCAGGAACAGCCACAGTGACCACCAGCCACGCTTGTTGGCCTTGAACCGCTCGAACCGGCGGCGATTGAGGGGGGATAAGTTCATCTCAATGCTCCCGGCTGGCAAAGTCGATACGCGGATCGACCAGGGTGTAGGTAAGGTCGCCGATCAGTTTCACCACCAGCCCCAGCAAGGTGAAGATAAACAGCGTGCCGAAGACCACCGGGTAGTCACGGTTGATTGCCGCTTCAAAGCTCATCAGGCCCAGGCCGTCGAGGGAGAAGATCACTTCGACCAGCAACGAGCCGGTGAAGAAAATCCCGATAAACGCCGAGGGGAAGCCGGCGATCACCAGCAGCATGGCGTTACGGAACACATGGCCGTAGAGCACGCGGTGGTTGGTCAGGCCCTTGGCCTTGGCGGTGACCACGTATTGCTTGTTGATCTCGTCGAGAAAGCTGTTTTTGGTCAGCAGGGTCATGGTCGCGAAGTTGCCGATCACCAGCGCGGTGACGGGCAGGGCCAAATGCCAGAAATAATCGAAGATCTTGCCGCTCCAGCTCAGCTCATCGAAATTGTTCGAGGTGAGCCCGCGCAACGGAAACCAGTCCAGGTAACTGCCGCCGGCAAACACCACGATCAGCAGGATCGCAAACAGGAACGCCGGGATCGCATAGCCGACGATGATTGCCGAGCTGGTCCACACGTCGAAGTGGCTGCCGTGTCGTGTGGCCTTGGCGATCCCCAGCGGGATCGACACCAGGTACATGATCAGCGTGCTCCATAACCCGAGGGAGATCGACACCGGCATCTTTTCCTTGATCAGGTCGATGACCTTGGCGTCTCTGAAGAAGCTGTCGCCGAAATCCAACTGGGCGTAGTTCTTGACCATGATCCACAAGCGTTCCGGCGCCGACTTGTCGAAGCCGTACATCTTCTCGATTTCCTTGATCAACGCGGGGTCCAGGCCCTGGGCGCCACGGTAGCTGGAGCCGGCCACCGAGACTTCGGCACCGCCACCGGCGATGCGGCTGGTGGCGCCTTCAAAGCCTTCGAGCTTGGCGATCATCTGTTCCACCGGGCCACCGGGAGCGGCCTGGATGATGATGAAGTTGATCAGCAAAATCCCAAACAGCGTGGGGATGATCAGCAACAGGCGGCGAACAATATAGGCCAGCATTTAATCGCCTCCGCTCGCCGGGTCGGCGCTCGTGTCCAGGGTAACGGCAGGTTTCACGTCAGGCTTGGCCCACCAGGTGGAGGTGCCGACGTCGTAGCGCGGCGAGACTTTGGGGTGCCCCAAGTGGTCCCAGTACGCCACGCGGAAGGTCTTGATGTGCCAGTTGGGGATCACGTAATAGCCAAACTGCAATACGCGGTCCAGGGCCTTGGCGTGGGCGATCAGGCTTTGACGCGAGTTGGCGTCGATCAGCTCTTCGACCAACTGGTCGACGGCCGGGTCCTTGAGCCCCATGTAGTTGCGGCTGCCGGGTTTGTCGGCGCTGGAAGACGCCCAGAACTCGCGTTGTTCGTTACCCGGCGAGGTGGATTGCGGAAAGCTGCCCACCAGCATGTCGAAATCGCGCGAGCGCAGGCGGTTGATGTACTGCGAAACGTCAACGCGTCGAATGACGAGGTTGATGCCCAGGTCGGCCAGGTTGCGCTTGAACGGCAGCAGGATGCGCTCGAACTCGGTCTGGGCCAGCAGGAACTCGATGGTCACCGGTTTGCCGGTGGTGTCGACCATCTGGTCATCGACGATCTTCCAGCCGGCCTCTTGCAACAACTGGTAGGCCTCGCGCTGCTGGGTGCGGATCATGCCGCTGCCATCGGTCTTGGCCGGTTCGAACGCCTGGGTGAAGACTTCGGCGGGGATCTTGTCGCGAAGCGGCGCCAGAATCGCCAGCTCATCCGGGCCGGGCAGGCCGGTGGCGGCCATTTCTGAGTTTTCAAAGTAGCTGCGGGTGCGCGTGTACGCGCCGTTGAACAGCTGCTTGTTGCTCCACTCAAAATCCAGCAACAGGCTGATCGCCTTGCGCACCCGCACATCCTGGAACATCGGCTTGCGGGTGTTGAACACAAAGCCCTGCATACCGGTCGGGTTGCCGTTGGGGATTTCTTCCTTGATCAACCGGCCCTGGGCCACCGCCGGAATGTTGTAGGCGTTGGCCCAGTTCTTCGCGCTGAACTCCAGCCAGTAGTCGAATTGCCCGGCCTTCAAGGCTTCCAGCGACACGGTGCTGTCGCGGTAGTAGTCGGTGATGCGGTTATCGAAATTGTAGAAACCTTGGGTCACTGGCAGGTCCTTGGCCCAGTAATCCTTGACCCGCTCGTAGCGCACCATGCGCCCGGGCTTGACCTCGGCGACCTTGTACGGCCCGCTGCCCAGCGGTATTTCCAGGTTGCCCTTGGCAAAGTCGCGGGTGGCCCACCAATGCTTGGGCAAGACCGGCAATTGGCCGAGGATCAGCGGCAGTTCGCGGTTATTGGTGCGCTTGAACTTGAACAGCACCCGCAGCGGGTCTTCGGCCACCACTTCGTCGACGTCGGCGTAGTAGGTGCGGTAGAGCGGCGAGCCATCCTTGATCAGCGCCTGGAAGGTGAACACCACGTCTTCCGCGCGGATCGGGTGGCCATCATGAAAGCGCGCTTCGGGGCGTAGGTAGAACCGCACCCAGCTGTTGTCCGGGGCTTTCTCGATCTTGCCGGCCACCAGCCCGTATTCGGTGATGGGCTCGTCCAGGCTTTGCATGGCCAGGGTGTCGTATATCAGCGGCAGGTTGTCCGCTGGCACGCCCTTGCTGATGTAAGGGTTGAGACTGTCGAAGCCGCCCATGCTCGATTCGCGGAAGGTGCCGCCCTTGGGCGCGTCGGGGTTTACGTAGTCGAAATGTTTGAAGTCGGCGGGGTATTTTGGCGGCTCGTTGTAGAGGGTCAGCGCGTGTTGCGGCGCGGCGCTGACCGCGCTGCACAGCAACAGGCTGGCGAGTAATGCACGGCGTAAATACATCATTGGGCTTTCTCCGAAGCTTTCAGCCACCATGCGCTCAGGCCCAGGCTGTAGGGCGGCGTGGTGACAAAGGCGAACCGGTTGCGGTACGCCAAACGATGATAGTTGAGGTACCAGTTGGGAATGCTGTAGTGCTGCCACAGCAGCACTCGGTCGAGGGCGCGGCCGGCGGCCAATTGTTCTTCGCGGGTTTGCGCCGCCAGCAGTTGCTCCAGCAGGCGATCGACCAGCGGGTTGGCGATGCCTGCGTAGTTCTTGCTGCCCTTGATCGCGGCTTGGCTTGAGTGGAAGTACTGCCACTGTTCAAGGCCGGGGCTCAAGGTCTGGTTGAGGGTGATCAGGATCATGTCAAAGTCGAACTGATCCAGGCGCTGCTTGTATTGCGCGCGGTCAACGGTGCGCAGGCGCGCGTCGATGCCGATGCTGATCAGGTTCTCGACATACGGCTGCAGGATGCGCTCCAAGTTCGGGTTGACCAGCAGGATTTCAAAGCGCAGCGGTTGCCCGTCACTGTTGAGCAGGCGTTGCCCCGACAGCTTCCAGCCGGCTTCGCCCAACAAGGCCAGGGCGCGGCGCAGGGTCTCGCGTGGGATACCGCGACCGTCGGTCTGCGGCAGGCTGAAGGCTTGAGTAAACAGGTTGGCCGGCAACTGGTCGCGGTACGGCGAGAGCATCAGCCATTCATGGCCCACCGGCACGCCGGTCGCGGAAAACTCGCTGTTGGGGTAGTAACTCAAGGTGCGCTTATAGGCGCTGCTGAACAGGGTGCGGTTGGTCCATTCAAAGTCGAACATCAACCCCAAGGCTTCGCGCACCTTGGTCTGGGCGAAGGTTGGCCGCCGCGTGTTCATGAACAGGCCCTGGCTCTGGGTCGGGATCTGGTGGGCGATCTGCGCCTTGATCACTTCGCCCCGGTTGACCGCCGGGAAGTTATAGCCGGTGGCCCAGTTCTTGGCCTGGTGTTCGATATAGATATCGAATTCGCCGGCCTTGAAGGCTTCGAAGGCCACGTCGCTGTCGCGGTAGAACTCCACTTCGACCTTGTCGTAGTTGTAGAAGCCCCGGTTGACCGGAAGGTCTTTGCCCCAGTAATCCTTGACCCGTTCGAACACCAACTGCCGCCCAGGGGTGACCTGGGTGATGCGGTACGGCCCGCTGCCTAAAGGCGGTTCGAAGGTGGTGGCCTTGAAGTCGCGGTTTTTCCAATAGTGCTGGGGCAATACCGGCAGTTCGCCCAGGCGCAGGATCAGCAACGGGTTGCCGGCGCGCTTGAACACAAAGCGGATACGGTGGCGGCTAAGGATGTCGACCCGCGCCACTTCCTGCAGGTTGGTGCGGTACTGCGGGTGGCCTTCGGTTAGCAAGGTGCGATAGGAAAACGCCACGTCGTAGGCGGTGATCGGTTTGCCATCGTGGAAGCGCGCTTGTGGGCGCAGGTTGAACACCACCCAGCTGCGATCCTCGCTGTACTCCACTGACTCGGCAATCAGCCCATAACTGGAGGTGGGTTCATCGCCGGACGGCGCGTACTGGCCGGTGCCGACCATCAAGGGCTCGTTCAGCTCATTGACGCCGTATTGCAGGAAATTGGGGGTGGACACCGGGCTTGAGCCCTTGAAGGTGTACGGGTTGAGCGTGTCGAAGGTGCCAAATGCCATGACCCGCAATGTCCCGCCTTTCGGCGCTGCAGGGTTTACCCAATCGAAGTGGGTGAATTTGGCCGGGTACTTGAGCGTGCCGAACTGCGTGTAACCGTGGCTCTCGGTAATCGTCGCGTTCGCACCAAAGCTCAAGGCCAGACTTATTAGTAGAAGGAGGGGACGCTTCAAGTCAGAGATCCGATCCAGGCGGCTTGGGCTTTATGATCGGTACAGTAACAGCTTGTTCCGGTTGGAAAAAGGCTGCTGAAAACACCCCGCTTGGGGGCTGCTAAGGTATTGAACTGTGTGGAGAACAAATGTGGGAGCTGGCTTGCCTGCGATGCAGGCAACGCGGTGTATCAGGGGCGCCAGGGTGATGCTATCGCAGGCAAGCCAGCTCCCACACAAGCCAGCTTCCACACAAGCCAGCTTCCACACAAGCCAGCTCGCCACAGCAAGCCTGCTTGCGCAGAGGTTTATCTTGGCCCGGAAACCACCAGCATCTGCCCAGGTTTCAACGCCTGGCCGGTGCGCGGGTTCCAGCGCTTGAGATGTTGCATCTCAACGTTGAAGCGCTTGGCGACGATGTACAGCGAGTCGCCTTTCTTGACCTTGTACTGCACCGGCTTCTTGGCGCCGGCCTTGGCCACCAGCTTGCGCGTGTCTTGCATCACCAGGGTCTGGCCGACCTTGAGGGCCTGGCCGTTGAGCTTGTTCCAGCGCTGCAGGTCATGCACATCGACCTTGTTCGCCTTGGCGATCAACGTGAGGTTGTCGCCATTGCGCACCTTGTAGTTGCGGGTGCGCCCGGCCACTCGGGTGGTCTCAACTTCGTCGAATACCTGCTTTTTAGGGCGCATCGCCAGCAATTCTTCCGGCTTCATCGTCGAAAGGGTGCTAGTGAGCAGTTGCGCCTTGGAACTCGGCACCAGCAAATGCTGGGGGCCATCGAGTGTAGTGCGTTGTTTCAAGGCCGGGTTGAGCTGGAAGAGCTCGTCTTCGTCGATTTCAGCCAGCGCGGCAACCCGTGAGAGGTCCATGCTTTGCTTGACTTCAACCACTTCGAAGTACGGTGTGTTGGCAATCGGGTTCAGGTTGACGCCGTAGGCCTCGGGGGCCAGTACCACCTGAGACAGCGCCAGGAACTTGGGCACGTAGTCCTTGGTTTCCTGGGGCAGGGGCAGGTTCCAGTAGTCAGTGGGCAGGCCGAGCTTCTCGTTACGCTCGATGGCCCGGCTGACCGTGCCTTCGCCGGCGTTGTAGGCCGCCAGGGCCAGCAGCCAGTCGCCGTTGAACATGTCATGCAGACGCGTCAGATAGTCCAGGGCGGCGGTGGTGGAGGCGGTGATGTCGCGGCGGCCGTCATAGGCGCGGGTCTGGCGCAGGTTGAAGTAGCGCCCGGTGGAGGGGATGAACTGCCACAAGCCGACTGCATCGCTGCGCGAATAGGCCATTGGGTTGTAGGCACTTTCAATCACTGGCAGCAGCGCCAGCTCCAGGGGCATGTTGCGTTCTTCAAGGCGTTCGACGATGTAATGAATGTAGAGGCTGCCGCGTTCTCCGGCGTTCTCCAAAAAGGACGGGTTGCTGGCGAACCACAAACGCTGTTGCTCGATGCGTGGGTTGACACCTAAGCCGTCCTGCAATTGAAAGCCCCGTCGCATGCGTTCCCAGACATCCTGGGGCACTTCGGGGCTGGGCTTCTCTGATAGCCAAATAGGTTTTTGCTTGATCTTGACGGCAAGATTGGGTTTGGGTTGCACGGTGGATTGTGCAGCGTAATTAGTCGATTGGCAGCCCGCCAGAGTAGCGGACACAGCCACCGCCACGGCTTGAGCCAGGCGGGTCAATGCGTCTGAAGAAATGGAATTACGAATAGATGACGACATTGGCTGGAAGTAAGTTCCGGGCAAAAATGTCGGGCGATTCTAGAAAGCGCTTTGGTTCCGGTCAACCATTCAGAAATTTCGTATCAGGTTGCATCCTGTTAGAACTTATCTTTCCATGCCCTCAAGCTAGCAAACACCTCGGCCCCAGAGCGGTTATCGCGCCCATTCCGTTCGTCTGCTTTTTGTTTAACGGATGTTTCAGCGGTACGTAGAAAAGGGTTAGTGCGTTTTTCCAGGGCCAGGTTGGACGGCAGCGTGATTTCGCCGCGAGCCCGCAGCTGCTTGACGGCTTCCACTCGCTCGGCGATATCGGTGTTATCCGGCTCCACGGCCTGGGCGAATTTAAGGTTACTTTGTGTGTACTCGTGGGTGCAGTAAACCAGTGTTTCGGCAGGCAACGCGGCGAGGCGTTCCAGCGAGGTGTACATCTGTTCCGGCGTGCCTTCGAACAGTCGTCCGCAACCGGCGGCAAACAGCGTGTCGCCACAGAACAGCAGGCCCAGGTGGTAAAAGGCGATATGCCCAAGGGTGTGGCCCGGCACGCTATAAATGTCGAAGTCCAGGCCCAATACGGTGACACGGTCGTTATCTTGCAAGGCGACGTCCCGAGCCGGGATCTTCTCGTTCGCCGGGCCGTAGACCTTGGCGCCAGTAACACTTTTCAGTTGCTCGACGCCGCCGACATGATCATGGTGATGGTGGGTGATCAGGATGTCGCTGAGGCTCCACTGCGGGTTCTGCTTGAGCCAGGCCAGCACCGGCGCGGCATCGCCGGGGTCGACCACGGCGCAGCGCTGGGTTTGCGGGTCCTGTAACAACCAGATGTAGTTGTCGGTGAACGCGGGTAGGGCACTGATCTGTATCATTCTTCGATTCGCCAAGCTGAACACATTGGTGCATCTTAGAACGTCTAGGCGAGTTGGAGAATGCAATGACTGATAAAGCGTTCGCCCAGGCCGATCCTGAGTGGCTGGCCCTGATCAGCGCAGCCCGTGAGTGGCTGTCCGGGCCCATCGGGCAATTTTTGCTGGATGAAGAGCGGCGCATGCTCGAAGACGAGCTGGGCCGGTTCTTTGGTGGCTATCTGGTGCATTACGGCCCATCGGCCCAAACGCCGCCTGCTGCGCCCCAGGTGCAACGTAACGTGCGCCTCGGTGCGCCGTTGCCGGGCGTCGAGATTGTGTGCGAGGAGCAGGCCTGGCCCTTGAGCGAGCATGCCGCCGACGTGGTGGTGTTGCAGCATGGCCTGGATTTCTGCCTGTCGCCCCACGGTTTGCTGCGCGAAGCCGCAAGCAGTGTGCGCCCTGGTGGCCATTTGCTGATTATCGGCATCAACCCCTGGAGCAGTTGGGGCCTGCGCCATGTATTCGCCCATGACGCCCTGCGCCAGGCGCGCTGTATCTCGCCTTCGCGGGTAGGCGACTGGCTGAACCTGCTGGGCTTTGCGCTGGAGAAACGCCGCTTCGGGTGCTATCGTCCGCCGCTTGCGTCGACCAAGTGGCAAGGCCGTCTGGCCGGGTGGGAACGCCGGGCGGGCGCCTGGCAACTGTCGGGTGGCGGCTTCTATTTGTTGGTGGCACGCAAGATCGTGGTCGGGCTGCGGCCGGTACGCCAGGTGCTGCGCCAACCTATGGGCAAGCTGGTGCCGATGCCGATGGCCAAGGTCAATCGCAAGCAAAGCGAACCGTAAAAACTCTTTTTGATTACCGGCCGAGTCTTTCGGCCTCGGGATACTGTCGGTCCATTACCGCCAGCCCGTTTTGATGGATGCAACCGATGACCGATAGCGTAGAACTCTTCACCGATGGCGCCTGCAAGGGCAACCCGGGCCCCGGCGGCTGGGGCGCCTTGCTGGTGTGCAAGGGCGTGGAGAAGGAGTTGTGGGGCGGCGAAGCCAACACCACCAACAACCGCATGGAGCTGATGGGCGCCATTCGTGGGCTGGAAGAACTCAAGCGCCGCTGTGACGTGCTGTTGGTGACCGACTCGCAATACGTGATGAAAGGCATCAACGAGTGGATGGTCAATTGGAAGAAGCGCGGCTGGAAAACCGCCGCCAAGGAACCGGTGAAAAATGCCGACCTGTGGCAACTGCTCGATGAGCAATGCAACCGCCATAACATCACCTGGAAATGGGTGCGCGGGCACATCGGCCACCCAGGTAACGAACGCGCCGACCAGTTGGCCAACCGGGGTGTGGATGATGTGCGGGGCTACAAGCAGAGCTGATGGTGACTCACGTGTTAACATCGCGCCCCTTGATTCACACCACACTGCATACCACCGTTGAGAGCTGAACCCTGATGGCCATCCGATCTGTTGTACTCGATACCGAAACCACCGGCATGCCGGTGACCGATGGTCACCGGATCATCGAAATCGGCTGTGTCGAATTGATGGGTCGGCGCCTTACCGGTCGCCACTTCCACGTCTACCTGCAACCGGACCGTGACAGTGACGAAGGCGCTATCGGCGTCCACGGCATCACCGACGAATTCCTCAAGGGCAAGCCGCGCTTCGCCGAAGTGGCCGACGAGTTTTTCGAGTTCATCAACGGCGCGCAGTTGATCATCCACAACGCGGCGTTCGACGTCGGTTTCATCAATAACGAATTTGCCCTGATGGGGCAGAAGGATCGTGCGGATATCTCCCAGCACTGCTCGATCCTCGACACCTTGATGATGGCCCGTGAGCGTCACCCGGGCCAGCGCAACAGCCTGGATGCCTTGTGCAAACGCTACGGCGTCGACAACTCCGGTCGTGAACTGCACGGCGCCTTGCTCGACTCCGAGATTCTGGCCGACGTTTACCTGACCATGACCGGCGGGCAGACCAGCCTGTCCCTGGCGGGTAATGCCTCTGACGGCAACGGCTCGGCGGAAGGTTCAGGCAACCGCCCTTCGGAAATTCGCCGTCTGCCGGCGGATCGCAAGCCCACTCCGATCATTCGTGCCAGTGAGCAGGATTTGGCTGAGCATGCGACGCGGTTGGAAGCGATTGCCAAGTCGGCCGGTGCGCCGGCGTTGTGGTCGCAACTGACGCAGCAATAAGATCGGCTGAACTTGATCAAACGGTGGGAGCTGGCTTGCTTGCGATAGCCATAGGTATCTACACATCTTTTTATGGGTTGAATTCTTTGGTTGTCGCGGGGGCGGTGGGTACATATCCGTTATTGGGTGATGGCTTAGATTGGTTCCGCTCTTACAGCGGGTCACTTTTGGAAAAGAGCCCCAAAAGTAACCAAAGGGCTCTTGCCCCACCACTCGGCACCTCGCTTAGGCTCGGTGTGCCCTCACTCCGGCTTTGGGCGGGGCCGCCGCCATGGAACCATCCTTGGCCCATCGCGGCTAAACCGGCGTCCTGCCGGTTTACCCCCGCTCAAAAGCCTGCGTTCGGCCAGCGTGGTTTAACGGGGCGCCTAAGATCAAGATCAAAAGCAAGAGCACGGCGGCCTAGTAGCCGACCTGAGTGGTTGAAGCAAATCAAAAGCAAGCCGAGGCGGCCTGAAAGCCGACCTAATCGTGGAAGCTGAAACTCAATCAAATGTGGGAGCTGGCTTGCCTGCGATGGCATCAACTGGTTATGCCTGATACACCGAGGTGTCTGCATCGCAGGCAAGCCAGCTCCCACAGAAAAGCAGAGCACTGCGGTGCTGGCAGTCGAACTCGGTCAAAATTGTGGGAGCGGGCTTGCTCGCGAAGGCGGTGGATCAGCCAGCTCATGTGTAACTGACCCACCGCCTTCGCGAGCAAAGCCCGCTCCCACAGTTGGATCTCAGTACATCAGACAGAGTGTGTACTGCCGTGCTTTTGCCCTGCTTTGCTTCAACCACTCAGGTCGGCTACTAGGCCGCCGTGCTTTTGCTTTTGATCTTGATCTTGATCTGAGGCGCCCCGTTAACCACGATGGCCGAACGCAGGCTTGAATCCGTGGGTAACCCGGCAGGACGCCGGGTTAGCCGCGATGGGCCAAGGATGGCCCATGGCGGCGGCCCACGGATTCAAGCCGGAGTGAGGGCATGCCGAGCCTAGGCGAGGCACCGAGTGGTGGGGCAAGAGCCCTTTTGGTTACTTTGGGGCTTTTTCCAAAAGTGACCCGCCGTAAGGGCGGAACCCTACGAAGCCGTTACCGCAGCAACGGATATGTACTCAATCTACCTAAACCATCGCAGGCTAAAAGCAACACAAAAAGTTGCGTAGATACCTATGCCCATCGCAGGCAAGCCAGCTCCCACAGCTGATTTACAGCGCCTGTAAAATCTTCATTCGCCACATCCGCTCCCAGCTTCTACCCTGAGTACATAGCCCTCAGGACTATCAGCACTCATGTACAAAGACCTGAAGTTCCCTGTTCTTATCGTACATCGCGACATTAAGGCCGATACCGTTGCCGGTGATCGGGTTCGAGGCATCGCCCGAGAGCTGGAACAAGAGGGCTTCAGTATTTTTTCCGCCGTGGACTACGCCGAAGGGCGGCTAGTGGCTTCTACCCATCACGGCCTAGCGTGCATGTTGATCGCTGCCGAAGGCGCCGGGGAAAATACCCACCTGCTGCAAAACATGGTCGAACTGATCCGCCTGGCGCGGGTGAGGGCGCCCAACCTGCCGATCTTTGCCCTGGGCGAGCAAGTCACCCTGGAAAATGCGCCGGCCGATGCCATGAGCGAACTCAACCAACTGCGCGGCATTCTTTATTTGTTCGAAGACACCGTGCCGTTTCTGGCTCGGCAAGTCGCTCGCGCGGCGCGCACTTACCTTGATGGCTTGTTGCCGCCGTTCTTCAAAGCCTTGGTGCAACACACCGCCGACTCCAACTACTCGTGGCACACACCCGGCCATGGCGGCGGCGTGGCGTATCGCAAGAGCCCGGTAGGGCAGGCATTTCATCAGTTCTTCGGTGAAAACACCTTACGTTCTGACTTGTCCGTTTCAGTGCCGGAACTGGGCTCGCTGCTCGATCACACCGGGCCGTTGGCGGAAGCCGAAGCCCGCGCCGCGCGTAACTTTGGCGCCGATCACACGTTTTTTGTGATCAACGGCACCTCGACCGCCAACAAGATCGTCTGGCACTCCATGGTCGGCCGCGACGACTTGGTGCTGGTCGACCGCAACTGCCATAAGTCGGTGTTGCACTCGATCATCATGACCGGCGCGATCCCGCTGTACCTGTGCCCGGAACGCAATGAACTGGGGATCATCGGCCCGATTCCCTTGAGTGAGTTCAGCCCCGAGTCGATCCGCGCCAAGATCGATGCCAGCCCCTTGACCCGTGGCCGGCCAACCAAAGTGAAGATGGCGGTGGTCACCAATTCCACCTACGACGGCCTGTGCTACAACGCCGAGCTGATCAAGCAACAATTGGGCAACAGTGTCGAGGTGTTGCACTTCGACGAGGCCTGGTACGCCTACGCGGCCTTCCACGAGTTCTTTGCCGGGCGTTATGGCATGGGCACCTCGCGCACCCCGGACAGCCCGCTGGTGTTTACCACCCACTCGACCCACAAGTTGCTGGCCGCCTTCAGCCAGGCCTCGATGATCCATGTGCAGGATGGCGGCGCACGGCAACTGGACCGCGACCGCTTCAACGAAGCGTTCATGATGCACATCTCCACCTCGCCGCAATACAGCATCATTGCCTCGCTGGACGTTGCCTCGGCAATGATGGAAGGCCCGGCCGGACGTTCGCTGTTGCAGGAGATGTTCGACGAGGCCCTGAGCTTTCGGCGTGCCCTGGCCAACTTGCGCCAGCACATCGCTGCTGAGGATTGGTGGTTCTCCATCGGGCAGCCGCCATCGGTGGCGGGCATCGACCGGGTCGTTACGGCTGACTGGCTGCTGCACCCGCAGGATGACTGGCATGGCTTTGGCGATGTGGCCGAAGATTACGTACTGCTCGACCCGATCAAAGTGACCCTGGTGATGCCCGGCCTGAGCGCCGATGGCGCCTTGAGCGACTGCGGGATTCCCGCCGCAGTGGTCAGCAAATTCCTCTGGGAGCGTGGGCTGGTGGTGGAAAAGACCGGGCTGTATTCCTTCCTCGTGTTGTTTTCCATGGGCATAACCAAAGGTAAATGGAGTACCTTGCTCACCGAATTACTGGAGTTCAAGCGCAGCTATGACGCGAATGTGAGCTTGGCAAGCTGCTTGCCATCGGTGTTTGCCCAGGGCCCAGCGCGCTATCAAGGCCTGGGCTTACGCAACCTGTGCGATCAATTACACGGCTGTTACCGTGGCAATGCCACGGCCAAACACCTCAAGCGGATGTACACGGTATTGCCGGAAATCGCCATGAAGCCGGCCGACGCCTACGACCAATTGGTCAGGGGGGAAGTGGAGGCGGTTTCCATCGATGCCTTGCCAGGGCGCATCGCTGCCGTGATGCTGGTGCCTTATCCGCCGGGCATTCCGTTGATCATGCCGGGCGAGCGCTTTACCGAGTCGACGCGATCGATCATCGACTACCTGGCTTTTGCCCGGACGTTCGATAGCAGCTTTCCCGGTTTTGTCGCTGATGTTCATGGGTTGCAACACGAAGACGATGGCAATGGTCGTTGTTACACCGTCGATTGCATCAAGGGTTAAGGATGTTTATGCAAGCTGTAATGAACCCGAAGTACCCGGGGCTCAGTGTGCGGGTCGCTGACGAAGGCTTTGATGCCTACGTGTGGGGCAATGATTTCAGCTTTGAAGTCAACGCCTACGGCGTGCCACAGATGGGCCAGCGCGTGGAACAATGGCCCGTGGAGCGCATCGTGCCGTATCGCAAGTGTTACGGCATCGACCCGGAAGAATTCGCCAGTTTCCGCGATGCACCGGACAGTGCGATCTTCATGGCCTATCTGGATGACCGTGCGGTGGGGCATGTTGTGGTCAGCACCAACTGGAATGGCTTTGCCCACGTCGACGAACTGGCGGTGGCCTTGCCGGCGCGGCGCCATGGTGTGGCGAAAGCGTTGCTGGACGTGGCGCAGTTCTGGAGCCGCAAGAAAAACCTGCCGGGCATGATGCTCGAAACCCAGAACAACAACCTCGGCGCGTGCCGCCTGTATGAGCGTTGCGGGTACGTGATGGGCGGGATTGATCAACTGCGTTATCGCGGGATTGATCCACAAACCCGCGAAGTGGCGATCTTTTGGTATCGGTTATTCAAGTCAGAGTTGGAAACGGCCTGAACGTCGCTGTTGGCTGACGTTTGGGCCGCGTGTCGGCGCTGAAAAGGTTATGTATCAAGCCAGGAATGTTCGGCGCCCACTTTGACTTTCAACTGACTGTGAAGCGCCATGTAGCGCTGCTTCCCCTCCTGTACTGTCTGCTGGATATTGTCGGGCGCCGTGACGCCTTTGTCCGCGTAATACTTGCGGGTACCGCTTACCACATCGACGATTGTCCCGCCCTTAAGCTCATCATTGGCCTTGTCGCGGGCTGCGCTTCATCCCTCCGGCATGCTGGAGCAGGTCATCACTGTGTAAGTCGAGGGCGTGGGCGTACACCCTGGCGATATAGTCCGTGCGCTCGGAGTCAAAGGCCCTGGGCGTTTGCGAGCGCGCTGGTTTCTCTACGGCTTTTTCGCCATGTTCGTCTGGGAGGGGGTTAAACCGCAGGGTTCGAGTGAGTTTGCTGGCGTCTTTTACGTCGAGTTTGTCGTAGGGCGGCGAGTACTTTTCGTTCAGGCCATATTGGTTTGAAAGAGTACCGGCGTGGGTGTCAATGCGATAAACGCTGATTTGCTTATTGCGCGTGATCTTCACGTCCAGCGTGTGACCTCTTTTCGTCAGGGTTTGGGTGAAGAAGTCCGTGCCCATCTTGTATTCATCGGTACGGAAAAATTCGAGCTGGCCATACTCAAAGTTTTTCTTATCCTCCGGCGGCAAGGTCGAGATCAGGTAATGGGTCAGGCCCGTGTGACCCTTTTTCAGGGCTTCTGCGGCCTGTTTATAGCGTTCGGCAAAGGCGTCTGCGACGTCAGTTTGCCGCTCGCGGATTTTGCGCAAAACGCCAGAATGGGAATTCGCTTGTCCTGGGTTTCCCAATGCTCTATGCCGTCATTATTGACCTTGTCACCGTGGATGACGATATCGAGCATGGAGTTTTGCGCGCCGGCGTTTGCAGGGGCTCCGGGTCCAGGCTCAGGTGGATGGCTGCCAGCAAGTAGTCATTGCCGCTGGTAGTGGTCGCTATGCCGCCCAATTGGGTTTGTATGGCGCGGCCCAGCGCCTGCGCCTCGGCCGAACCGAGCAGCGATGTTTGGTTGCCAGCTCGTTCCAGTTGCAGCGATCAGCAAAGGCTTTTTTCAGCGCCAGTGGGTTGTCGAGTTCGTCAGGGCCTGTGTCGTTGGCCGCGACTTCGGTCACTTGAGTATTCGTGGCTTGCGTGGCTGGGAGAATCGCAGGGTTGGTGAGCGGTAGAGAAGCAGGGAAAGATTGAATGATGGGCATGGGGATCCTTTCCATGGTGATGGGACATCGTCCGCAAGAAAGCGCGGATAGGCGCCTTCTTCAGTGTGTGGGTGTGAGAATCCACGGACGGGGTTCCACCCTGACTGTCAGGTGTTGTGTCGATGACAGTGTAAGGAAAGACGCTGATGGGGCGTGGTTCAGGGTGCAGGCGTGGACGCTGATGTAAAGGCCAGCAGGGCCTCGGCCTTGTTGGCGACGATCTCCAGCAGCGCGTTCAGCGCAGGCGTGGGTTCAGCGTCCTTCAACGTCAATGCGTAGAGGATGACAGGAATGGGTGGCGATAACGGGCAACTATCCAGCCCGACCTCCCGCGCGCCAAAAGCGGTGAACGGGTCGACAACCGCCAGGCCTTCCCCGGCTTCCACCATGCTGCGCATCATCTGGTAGGTCTGCACCCGCGTCTGCACCACTGGCAGTGGGCGCAGAGCGTGCAGCTTGGCGTCCAGCAGGCGGCTCAGCGGGTCATGCCCCTCAAGCCCGATCATCGACTGCCCGGCCAGGTCCTGCAGCGCGATGTACTTTTGCTTGGGTTTGAGCCAGCCATGGGGCGCGAGCAGTTGCAGTTTGCCCTCGGCCAGCACAGTGCTTTGGATTTGCGGGTGTTGCGGGTCATGCAGGCTCAGGCCCACATCGGCTTCGTGCAGGAGCAGGCTCCTGACAATTTCCCGCGTCGGTTGGCTCGACAGGTTGCACGGCGTGTCCTGGAACCGTCGACGCAGCAGCGCGATACTTTGCGGCAACAGTTGATTGGCCAGGGGCGGGGTGCACAAGGCGCGCAGTGTGGGGGCATGGTGGTGTTTCAAGCGACTGGCCAAGCGTTGTACCGGTTCCAGTGCTTCGTAGAGGTGGGCGATTTGTGCCTGCAGCTCAAGGGTTTCACGGGTTGCCTGCAAACGCCCGCGCACACTGGCAAACAGCATGAAGCCCAATTGCTGCTCGGCGTCCTTGAGGGTTGCATCCACGTCGCCCACGGGGAGTTGCAACCATTCGGCGGCCGTGCCGAGGTGTCCGGTCTGCAAGATGGCCTGAATCACTTCGATATGACGTAAACGCATCGCCGGAGTCTATGTTCAGTACGGTGGGGTTTCAATGGCTTGGGAAAAAACAGCGCGGGTCGGCTACCGTTAAGCGTGCTCGCCACTGCAACCTGCGGGTCATACAAAACGTGTAATAACTGACCAACCTTCAGGGAGCCTTGCGATGTCCGGCAATACCGCAACAATTGGCAGCGTGCACACCCAGCATGGCTTTACGCGTTGGGCGGTGCTGGTGGTGTTGGTCATTATCGGGTTGCTGGCCCTGGCGGTGGGGCCACGGCTGTTCGGCGATGTCACGCTGGCAGAAATAGCCCAGGCGAAGGCCCAGGTGAGCGAATTGGGCAGGGCGGTCGAACGGTTTCATCAAGACACCGGTCGCTACCCCACGGATGAAGAGGGATTGGAGGCATTGACCACGCGACTTGTTGGCGAGGCGAAATGGAAAGGCCCCTACGTTAACGAAGACTTGCTGAATGACCCTTGGGGCATTGCCTACCAGTACCACTACCCGCCAACCCAGCCGAACACGCCCTTCGACCTGTTTTCATTCGGCAAAGACCGCACCCTGGGCGGCGTAGGCGACAACAAGGATATTACCTACGGCGACAACTGATAGATCTGGCAATACCCATCGACCTGATTAGAATGGCTGCTCTGATCATCAACGACCAATACAACAAAAACAGGTCTGGTCTCACATGCCTCTACCCTCGATCTTCTTCGGGGTAACGGCCAAGCAACTGCTGGTCTTGGTGACCGTGGGGTGCGTGGCTGCTTATCTCTTCAATACTCCCGATGAACACACGCCGGAAAACCTCGCCCTCGAGGCGTTTATCCGTTCCCAGGAACAGGTGGATGCGCAGGTGGGCGCGGTGCTGGAGATTGCGTTGGTCAGGCAGGTGGTGGCCTATCCCGCGTATGGCACGACGGGCTACAAACGTTCGTTGTATGCCGTTGAAGGAGAGCGGGGGAGGTTGATGGTGACGCTCAAGCACGTGGATGGCGGGCAGGGCGTGGAGGTGACAGAGATTCGCCGGCCTTGATCACCAGCCCAGTCAATGCCGTCAATGGCCAGGACTGAGCAGGTCGATAAGGTGAGAGCTTATTAAGCCTGGAACGTTGGGGATTCGCGGGTGATAATTTTGTCCGACTGGATCAGTCTGAATTCATCGCCTTCCATTTTTTCTACGCGATCGCCAATGGCCAGCTTGTAGGTAGTGGTGGGCGCCGAACCAGCCTGGTCGCCTTGCACCGGGTTGGATTCCTGGAACTCATGCACGGAATACACGCGTCCTTCCGCGTCTCTGGCATGGAACTGTCCGACAAGTACTGCAGCCATCTGTTTAGAACCTCTGGAGATAAACACTCGATTTGCGGTTCTGTAGACCGTCATGGAGCGGGGTAGTTTACCTATGGAAAAAAAATACTATTCGTTGATCTTTTCAGACGCTTCCTACGCAGGTGATCGCGTAGAAAACCTCTTGGGGATTATCAAAACCTGCTGGTGAACCTGCCGTGAAGACTTTATAACTACAAGCTCCTTAGTCAGACGTCGGGAAAACCTCAATGAGCAAGGTCTACACGATTGCCGTACTGGTTGGCAGCTTGAGAAAAGAGTCGATCAACCGCAAGGTCGCCCTGGCCTTGGCCGAACTGGCCCCAGCCAATCTGAAGTTGAACATTGTGGAAATTGGCGATTTGCCGCTCTACAACGAGGACCTCGACGGGGCATCACCGCCCGCAGCCTACAGTACTTTGCGCAAACAGGTGAGTTCATCCGACGCGGTGTTGTTTGTGACCCCGGAATATAACCGCTCAGTGCCGGCGGCGTTGAAGAATGCGATTGATGTGGGGTCGCGGCCTTATGGGCAAAGTGCCTGGAGTGGTAAGCCTGGGGCGGTCATCAGTGTGTCGCCGGGGGCCATTGGTGGGTTTGGTGCTAACCACCATTTGCGCCAGTCCCTGGTGTTTCTCAATGTGCCTTGTATGCAACAGCCGGAGGCTTATCTGGGTGGGGCGGGGAGTGCCTTTGATGAGGCGGGTAAATTGTCGGAGAAGACCAAGCCGTTTTTGCAGGCGTTTGTTGATGCCTATGGGGTGTGGGTGGAGAAGCAGTTGGGGTGATGGGGGGGCTTTTTGAGTACATATCCGTTGCTGCGGTAACGGCGGCTATTGGTTCCGCCCTTACGGCGGGTCACTTTTGAAAAAGAGCCCCAAAGTAACCAAAGGGCTCTTGCCCCACCACTCGGTGCCTCGCCTAGGCTCGGCATGCCCTCACTCCGGCTTGAATCCGTGGGCCGCCGCCATGGGCCATCCTTGGCCCATCGCGGCTAACCCGGCGTCCTGCCGGGTTACCCACGGATTCAAGCCTGCGTTCGGCCATCGTGGTTAACGGGGCGCCTCAGATCAAGATCAAAAGCAGATCAAAAGCAAAAGCACGGCGGCCTAGTAGCCGACCTGAGTGGTTGAAGCAAAAGCAGGGCAAAAGCACAGCAAAAGCACAGCAGCACACTCTCTGTCTGATGTACCGAGATCCAACTGTGGGAGCGGGCTTGCTCGCGAATGCGGTGGGTCAGTTATATATGAGCTGACTGACCCACTGAAGTGCGCCCCAAAAGTTGGACAGCTAATGGTTAGGCTACCGCGGACCGGGTTCTGTAAGCCACAGGGCTCAGTCCGCCAAGCTTCGTTTTGATTCGCTTATGGTTGTAGTAATGGATGTACTTATCCAGCCCGGCCTGCAGCTGAGCAACGCTGTCGAAGCTTTCCCGATAGTAAAACTCCGACTTCAGGGTACCGAAAAGCTTTCCATTGTGGCGTTGTCATAGCAGTTCCCTTTGCGAGACATACTCTGTTCCAACCCAGCTTTTTCCAGTTTTTCCCGATACTTTGAGTGTCGATAGTGCCAGCCCTGATCCGAGTGCAGCATGGGTTTGGCGCCTTCGGGCAAGCGCTCAAGGGCCAGCTCCAGCATGTCGCCTACCAAGGCGTATTGGGGGCGGACGGCGGTCTTATAGGCCACAATCTCTCCGTTGTACAAGTCCAGTACTGGGGACAGATACAGCTTTTGCCGGCCACTTTGAACTCGGTGACATCGGTCACCCATTTCTGATTTGGTTGCTCAGCTTCGAACTGACGAGCCAGGATATTGGGCGATACCTCTCCCATTGGCCCTTTATACGATTTGTATTTTTCGGTCGCACTGTGCATTTCAGGCCTAACTCTCCCATCAGCCGTCGTACCGTTTTACCGTTGATCAACGGCGTTTGCTTACGTAGCGCTAAAGTCATCCGACGGTAACCAAGGCGGCCCTCATTCTCGTCTTGGATAGTCTGGATAGAGGCTTTGATCGAGATAAACCGGTCCGCAACGCCCATCGCCTTGAGTTGGTAGTAGTACGTACTTCGCGCAAGACCTACCAGCTTGAGCAAATCACTCAAGGGGAAAGCTTGTTTGAGCTCAGTGACTAATCGGGCTTTTTCTTCGCTTCTCTCTCGCCTCATCACCGCCTCGCCCAACTCTCCAAGCTTTTTAGGTAGGCGTTCTCCATGCGCAAATACTGCAGTTCATCGAGTAATGCCTTGTGTGCAAGCTGTGCGTCGGTGAGTGGGGTGGTAGTTTTACGCGGTTTAGAAGGCGGCTTGGGCATAGCGGTAATCGATCCTTTTTCCCTGACTCCAGGGCTTCAATACCGCCACTGTAATACTGCTGTTGCCATCTGCCCACCTGGCTTGAGTTACCCAGGTTGAAGAGCGCCGCTGCGGCGCAAAGATAAGGAGTCGCGCCACATGCGTTGCAGCACTGAAAACTTGAACAAGGGACTGTAGCGTTCGCCGGTTCTGCTTAGACAGGCTTCGCCATGTAATCGGTAAGCCTCCACCCAACGACGAAGCAAGGTGGGATCCATTTGGAATTGAGCGGCTATGCGGCGAAAGCCTCGGCCCTGCTCAAGAAAGTGGTAATGGCGGAAAGCTTGAACTGCGTCGTGTATTTGCTCATGAAAAGCCCCAGGAGTTGGACGGGTGTCCAACTTCTGGGGCGCACTTCACCGCATTCGCGAGCAAGCCCGCTCCCACAATTTTGACCGAGTTCGACTGCCAGCACCGCAGTGCTCTGCTTTTCTGTGGGAGCTGGCTTGCCTGCGATGGCATCAACTCGGTGTACTTTGATGGACCGAGGTGTCTGCATCGCAGGCAAGCCAGCTCCCACATTAGATTGAGTTCAGTTTCAAATATCAGGTCGGCTGTCAGGCCGCCTCGGTTTTGCTTTTGATTTGCTTCAACCACTCAGGTCGGCTACTAGGCCGCCGTGCTTTTGCTTTTGATCTTGATCTTAGGCGCCCCGTAAAACCACGCTGGCCGAACGCAGGCTTTGGAGCGGGGGTAAACCGGCAGGACGCCGGTTTAGCCGCGATGGGCCAAGGATGGCCCATGGCGGCGGCCCCGCCCAAAGCCGGAGTGAGGGCACACCGAGCCTAAGCGAGGTGCCGAGTGGTGGGGCAAGAGCCCTTTGGTTACTTTTGGGGCTCTTTTTTCCAAAGTGACCCGCTGTAAGAGCGGAACCCATATCAGCCATCACCCAAATAACGGATATGCACCCAATCCTAGCCCACCCCTCACGCCAAACGATCCGCCAACACCCACGCCCGCGTAGCAGACTCCCGACGAGAAGCCTGATCAACCTCCACTCCAAAAATAGTCGATGCCTGGTCTGCGCAACCGCTGCTGACGTTACCGACGCCCTTGTCCTTGGCATTGTTTCCCGAGCCCTGTCCTTACCGCGAGGCGGCGCTGACCCGTCTTGCCCAGCGCACCGCGATGCACTACACCCGTTACGCCGCACTGCAGGCCGCAGCGTTGGCCGGTTTTGCCGTTGCCCCGATGGCGCGCAGCCAAGTGGGGCCTGGCTTGACGGTACTCGGCGCCGAGCACGGCTTACCCGTGTTGCCCGATGCCGAGTTTCGCCTGTTCAGCGCGCCGCAGACGGACCCGCGCCTGGCTGAGGTGGTCACCCAGTCGGTAGTCCGCTACGGGGCTGTTCGCCGTTACTAAAACTCAGCGCAACCAGTTGGTGCGCGCCAGTTCGATCACTTCATCGCCGCGCCCGCTCATCACCGCCTTGAGCATATACAGGCTGAACCCCTTGGCCTGTTCGAGCTTGATTGTCGGCGGCATCACCAGTTCCTGAGTGGCTGTGACCACGTCGACCAGCACCGGGCCGTCATGGGCGAGGGCACGGCGTAAGGCCGGTTCGAGGTCTTCGGACTGCTCCACGCGAATGCCGAGGATGCCCATGGCGTTGGACATGGCAGCGAAATCCGGGTTTTTCAGCTCGGTACCGGTGTCCAGGTAACCGGCGGCTTTCATTTCCATGGCGACGAAACCCAGTGACGAGTTATCGAACACGATGACTTTGACTGGCAGTTTCAATTGCGCCAACGAGATGAAGTCGCCCATTAACATGGCGAAGCCACCGTCGCCGGACATCGAAATCACCTGTCGCCCAGGAAAGGCTGCCTGGGCGCCAATGGCCTGCGGCATGGCATTGGCCATCGAGCCGTGGTTGAACGAGCCGATCAGGCGGCGTTTGCCATTCATCTTTAAATAGCGCGCAGCCCACACGGTGGGTGAGCCGACGTCGGCAGTGAAGATGGCATCGTCATCCGCCAATTCGCTGAGCAACCGCGCGACGTATTGCGGGTGGATCGGCCGGTCGGGTTTCGACGGCTGCGCCAAGTCGTCCAGGCCTTGGCGGGCTTTCTCGTAATGCTTCAACGAGGTGTCGAGGAAGCTGCGATCAGCCTTGCGGGTCAGGCGTGGCAGCAGCGCGTCGAGGGTCTCGCTGACGTCGGCTGCGATGCCCAGGTCCAGCGTGGCCCGGCGCCCGAGCGCCTGCGGGTTGCGGTCGACCTGGATGATTTTCGCGTCGGTGGGGTAGAACTGGCGATAGGGGAAGTCGGTGCCGAGCATGATCAGCGTGTCGCAGTTGAGCATGGCGTGGTAACCCGAGCTGAAACCGATCAGGCCGGTCATGCCCACATCAAACGGGTTGTCCCATTCCACGTGCTCTTTACCGCGCAAGGCGTGCACCACTGGCGCGCCGAGGGCATCGGCCAGGGCTACCACTTGGTCGTGGGCACCGGCGCAGCCACTGCCGCACAGCAGGGTGACTTTCTGGCTGCTCTGCAGGATCTCGGTGAGGCGTTGCAGGTCCTGTTCCGCCGGCAAGGTGCGCGGTGCGTGCAGGGCTGGCCAAGGCTTGAGTTTGTCTTCCACTTCCAGCAACGATACGTCGCCTGGAATCACCACCACCGCCACGCCACGGTTGAGGATCGCCGAGCGCATCGCGCGGTGCAGCACCTGGGGCATCTGCTCGGGGTTGGTCACCAGCTCGATAAAGTGGCTGCACTCTTTGAACAGCTCCTGAGGATGGGTTTCCTGAAAGTAGTTCAGGCCGATCTCCGAGGACGGAATTTGCGCCGCAATCGCCAGCACCGGCACATGGTTGCGATGGCAGTCGAACAGGCCATTGATCAAGTGCAGGTTACCCGGCCCGCAGCTGCCGGCGCACACCGTCAATTCGCCGGTGGCGGCGGCTTCGGCACCGGCGGCGAACGCGGCGACCTCTTCGTGGCGCACGTGCATCCACTCGATGCTGTCCATGGTGCGCAGGGCGTCGGTCAGGCCGTTGAGGCTGTCGCCGGTCAGGCCCCAGATGCGCTTGATGCCCGCCTGTTCAAGGGTGGTCGCCAATTGCTGGGCCAGGTTGATTTTCGCCATGAAGAACTCCAATCGTCAGTGAGGTTAAAAGCTGCTGATCAGTAGAGGACAGTTCGATCACGGCGAATGCTCCGCGCTTAATGTGAAGATTGCGTCATGGCGGCGCGGTATTGGCGGGTGCGGCGGGCGAGAAACCACTGATCGCGGACCAGCGCGATGCACGGGGCCACCTTGGCGTTGGGCCGGTGGCCGCGGCTCAATTGGCGCATCTGGTAGCGCACCACGGCCAGGGTGGCGAGGGCGGCCAGGGGCTTTCGCTGCCAGTTGATGGGTTTGAGTTGCGGGTTGAGGTCGCGGCCTGCGCGCCAGTGTTTGATCAACTGCGGCTCCAGGGTCAGGGCGGTGGCGATGCCGGCCATGGCGATGCCGCTGTCGAGCACGTGTTGCACCACCGGCAGGCGCCGAATGCCGCCGGTGACCATCAGTGGCATGCTGGCGAGGGTCGCCACTTCCTGGGCAAATGCCAGAAAGTACGCTTCACGCGCCAAGGTGCGACCGTCCCGAGCTTCGCCCTGCATGGCCGGCGCTTCGTAGCTGCCGCCGGACAATTCCAGCAGGTCGATGGGCAACGGGTTGAGCATCTCGACCACGGCACGCGCATCGGCCTCTGCAAACCCGCCGCGCTGGAAGTCCGCCGAGTTGAGCTTGACCGACACGCAAAACGACGGGCTGACAGTGGCGCGTACCGCGTTGATCACCTCCAGCAGCAGGCGCGCACGGTTCTCCAGCGAACCGCCCCAGCGGTCGGTGCGTTGGTTGCTGAGCGGTGAGAGAAACTGGCTGATCAAGTAGCCGTGTGCAGCGTGGATCTACACCCCGGTAAACCCGGCTTTCTCGGCCAGGCGTGCGCTGGTGGCGAAGCGCTCGATCACGTCTTGAATATCCGCCTCGGTCATGGCTTTGGGCTTGGCGAACATCTTCGAGAAGCCGCCCAGGTCGAGGGCTACCGCAGAGGGCGCCAAGGCTTGCTGGCGCAGGTTGGCGGGCGTCTGGCGCCCCGGGTGGCTGAGTTGCAGCCAAAAGTGCACGTGCTTGGCTCGCGCGACATCGGCCCACTCACGGAAGCTGTCCAACTGCTGCTCGTCCTCAAGCACAACGCCGCCGGGGCCGGTCATGGCGCGGCGGTCGATCATCACGTTGCCGGTCAGCAGCAAGCCAGGCTCACCCTCGGCCCAGGCCTGGTACAGCTGCTTCAATTCGCGCGACGGCGCTTGACGGGCGTCGGCCATGTTCTCTTCCATCGCCGCCTTGGCGATGCGGTTGGCGAGGACTTGGCCGTTAGGCAGTTGCAGAGCTTCAAAAGGTGACATGGGTTGACTCCTGAGCGGGGGAGGCCTCAGGCTAAGCTTAAAGTTAACTTTAATGTCAAGCGGGGCGTGGCGATGAATATTGGCGAGCTGGCAAAACAAAGTGGGCTGGCGGCATCACGCATTCGCTTTTATGAAGCTCAAGGGCTGATCAGCCAGGTGGGGCGCCAGGCCAATGGCTATCGGCGGTATGCACCGCAGGCGTTGCAAACGCTGCAACTGATTCAGAGTGCGCAGCAGGCCGGGTTTACCTTGCAGGAGCTCAAGGCGTTGATGCCGGCGCCGGGCGAGCACAAGCGCGATGAGCTGATCGAGGCGTTGGAGCGCAAGGCGCAGCAGATCGAAGTGATGCAGGCGCAGTTGGCGCACAGCAAGGCGCAATTGCTGGGGGTGATCGAGGCAGTGCGTGCGCAGCCGCAAGATCTGCCGTGTTCCATGGGCCAGAAGCAGGTGCTGGCGTCGATCAAACTCAACGCATGATCGTATGATCGTTCCCACGCTCTGCGTGGGAATGCATACCGTCACTCTCCAGCCGGACGCGGAGCGTCCCAAGCGGCATTCCCACGCAGAGCGCGGGAACGATCACGCATAAAAAAGCCCTGGCATGCCAGGGCTTTTTTATAGGCTGACGCTTAGCGGCGGCGGAACAGCGGCAACGGTTCATCCGTGGCCGCCTGGTACGTCACCGAGAAGTCCTTGAGGCTTTCCAGGGCTTCGTACGGGTCTTTGTCAGCGCGCAAGGCGAAGGCATCGAACCCGCAGCGGCGCAGGTAGAACAGTTGGTCGCGCAGCACGTCGCCAATCGCGCGCAGCTCGCCCTTGTAACCGTAACGGTCACGCAGCAGGCGCGCGTTGGAGTAGTTGCGACCGTCGGTGAAGGCCGGGAAGTTCAGGGCGATGACTTGGAAGTGCTGCACGTCATCACCGATTTCTTCGGCTTCTTCATCGGCGTCTAGCCACACACCCAGGCCGCCGTCGCGGGCCTTGAGCGCATGGCCGTGTTCGCGCCACAGGGCCAACGGCACGATCAGGTCGTCGCAGTTGGAAATGCCGTCGAAGCTCGCGTCCTTGGGCAGCAGGTGCCAGGTTTCATCGAGGACTTCGTTGTTCTTAATGATTCGCTGCATAGACGCGCTCCTTGAACAGGTCGATGCCGATGCGCTGGTAGGTGTCGATGAAACGCTCATCTTCGGTGCGCTGTTCGATGTACACATCGATCAGCTTGCCGATCACCTCGGGCATGGCTTCCTGGGCGAAGGACGGGCCGAGGATCTTGCCCAGGCTCGCATCGCGGCTGGCGCTGCCACCCAGGGACACTTGGTAGAATTCTTCGCCTTTCTTGTCCACGCCCAGGATGCCGATGTGGCCGACGTGGTGGTGACCACAGGCGTTCATGCAACCGGAGATGTTCAGGTCCAGCTCGCCGATGTCGAACAGGTAGTCCAGGTCGTCGAAACGGCGCTGGATCGATTCGGCAATCGGGATCGATTTGGCGTTGGCCAGGGAGCAGAAGTCGCCACCTGGGCAGCAGATGATGTCGGTCAGCAGGCCGATGTTCGGCGTGGCGAAACCGCCTTCGCGCAGCTCGCCCCACAGCGTGAACAGTTGGCTCTGCTCAACGTCCGCGAGGATGATGTTCTGCTCGTGGGAGGTACGCAGTTGGCCGAAACTGTAGCGCTCGGCCAGGTCGGCCACGCCGTCCAGCTGCTTGTCGGTGATATCGCCCGGTGCTACACCCGTGGGTTTGAGCGACAGGGTCACGGCCACATAGCCTGGTTTTTTGTGCGCCAGGGTGTTGCGGGTACGCCAGCGGGCGAAACCTGGGTGCTGCTGGTCGAGGGCTGCCAACTCAGCATCCTGATTGCTCAGGGCTTTGTATTGCGGGTCGACGAAGTGCTTGGCCACACGGTGTACTTCGGCTTCGGTCAGGGTGGTCTGGCCGCCGCGCAGGTGTTCCATTTCAGCGTCGACTTTCTGGGCAAATACCTCAGGCGTCAGCGCTTTGACCAGGATCTTGATCCGGGCCTTGTATTTGTTGTCGCGACGGCCGTAGCGGTTGTAGACCCGCAGGATGGCGTCGAGGTAGCTCAACAGGTCCTGCCAGGGCAGGAATTGGTTGATGAATGCGCCAACCACCGGCGTACGACCAAGGCCGCCACCGACCAGCACACGGAAGCCCAGCTCGCCGGCCGCGTTGTGCACCGGCTCCAGGCCGATATCGTGCACTTCGATCGCCGCGCGGTCCGAGGTCGAGCCATTGATGGCGATCTTGAACTTACGTGGCAAGTAGGCGAATTCAGGGTGGAAGGTGGTCCATTGACGGACGATTTCACACCAGGGGCGCGGGTCGATCAATTCGTCGGCGGCAACCCCGGCAAATTGGTCGGTGGTCACGTTGCGCAGGCAGTTACCACTGGTCTGAATGGCGTGCATCTGCACGGTCGCCAACTCAGCCAGGATGTCCGGCACGTCTTCCAGTGCCGGCCAGTTGAACTGTACGTTCTGGCGGGTACTGATGTGGGCGTAGCCTTTGTCGAAGTCGCGGGCAATCTTGGCCATCATGCGCGTCTGGCGCGAAGTCAGTTGGCCATAGGGCACGGCAACCCGCAGCATCGGCGCAAAGCGCTGAACATAAAGGCCATTTTGCAGGCGCAGAGGGCGGAACTCTTCTTCGCTCAGCTCACCAGCCAGGTAGCGTCGGGTCTGATCACGGAACTGCTTGACGCGGTCCTCGATGATGCGCTGATCGTATTCGTCGTATACGTACATATAGGTCCTGTTCTCGGCAAATCTGCGCGCACGGCCGCGCACTCCCAACGGAGCCGGCGCACGATACCAGTTTGCGTTTATGCGCAAAAGTGATGTTTGAGTATATGCACATAACCAAAATGACTAATGAGAAGGGTTATCGCGATACCCACATTTGTCATGCGGGCAATCATGATCTTTACTGTCGTCGAGTCTTAGTGCAATCACCTATAAAACCGACAAGAGGCGATGCGATGAGCAATTCGACTAAAGCCCGTAAACCCGACAGTACCGTTGATGCCTGGGCCATTCTGTTCTTGATAATCCTGGTGGTGGGCACAGCCGTATTCTGGGTCAGCCACCAGTAAACCGCTTGATTGAGCCTCGATTCAATGTCGCATTGCCATTATCCTGTGGGTTAATGCTTAAGGCTCAAACAATCATGTTGAAGGTTCTGATTGCGTGTGTGTGGTTAGTGGGATCGGCGTACGGGGCGATGGCCCATGCGACGTCAGTGGTATTTCTCAACCCGGGCACATCCACCGAGACCTTCTGGGTCAGCTACGCGCAATTCATGCAGGCCGCTGCCAAGGACCTCGGCCTGGATTTGCGCGTGCGTTATTCCGAGCGCGACGCCCAGAACACCCTGGCCCAGGCCCGCGAAGCGCTGCAAGGCAGTGAGCGCCCCGATTACCTGGTGCTGGTGAATGAGCAATACGTCGCCCCGCAGATTTTGCGCATGGCCCAGGGCAGTGGGGTCAAGTTGCTGATCGTGAATAACGCGTTGACCCCCGACCAAGTGCAATTGCTCGATGCCCGCAGCGACGCCAACTGGGTGTGCAGCCTGGTGGCCGACGACGAGCAGGCCGGTTACCTGATGCTCACCGACCTGCTGCGCCAACACGGGCCGGTTGCACCGGGTGAATCCCTTGACCTGCTGGCGTTTTCCGGCGCCAAGAACACCCCGGCCGCGCAACGCCGTGAACTGGGTTTGCGCCGCGCCTTGGCCGAGCATCCGCAAGTGCGCCTGCGCCAGTTGGTTTACGGGGAGTGGAGCCGCCAGCGCGCCTTTGAACAAGCCTCGCAGTTGTTCAAGCGCTACCCACAGACGGCGTTGGTGTGGTCGGCCAATGATGAGATGGCCCTGGGCGCTATGCAGGCGCTGCAAGACAGCGGGCGAGTACCGGGCAAGGACGCGCTATTCAGCGCGGTCAACAGTTCGCCGGGCATATTGCGGGCCTACCTGGATGGGCGGTTGACCACGCTGGTCGCCGGGCATTTCACCTTGGGCGGCTGGGCGATGGTGCTGATTAATGATGATGCCAAGGGCGTCGACATCAGCGCCTACGGTGGGCGGGATCGGCAGGAGGCGCTGTTCCAACTGATTGATGCCAGCCAGGCGCAACGGTTGCTGGGGCCAGCGCCGCCGGTGGATTTTCGTGCGCTCTCCGCCCAAGGCAAGCCCGCGTCCTACCGTTACCCGTTCAGCCTGCAACTGCTGCTGCGCTAAACCCCGGCCAGGTGCAGCACCAGCTTGACGATGCCGAACAGCATCAGCGCAAACACTGCCGTGAACAGAATGCCCAGCACCACGAAATGGCTGGGCTTGCCATGAGTGAAGTCGCGTGCGCGATTTTTCCCGCTCTGCACGCCAAAAGCCGCCGCCATCACGCTGTGCAGCATTTGCCAGAAGGTGGGCGGCTTGTTGTCGAGTGGATCGTCCATAAAACCCTCGTCAGGATGACTGTCCTACAGAGCATAGACGCCCTGTATCTATGCACCACCGGTCTGGCGTTGAACGGTGATGTGCTGTCACTCCATTTAACAGGAGTCACAGCATGTCCGATTTACCCCCCCGTTCCGACGCTGGCGAACCGCTGGCGGCGACCCGAAGTGTTCACGGCGATTTTCTCGAAAAAGCCGTGCCTCAATGGCTGGTCGACGCGACGCCCGCTCGCCGCTCGGCGCTTAAACGCGCCGCGCCGGTCCTGCCGAGCGGATACAAAAACGCCTCGCCCGAGCGACGCAAGGCCCTCAATGCGAGCCTTAAGGCCAGCGCTATCGCTCAGGTGCAACTGGACACAAGCATGGCGACGTTCCTGGACGTCGATGCATTCGCCCGGCCGTTGCTGCTCAAGGCGTTGAAAGACCAGTACCAAGTGGAAGTCGATGTCGACAAGACCTTCCTTTGCCTGCGGCGCCCGCTGGCGATCAGTGTGGCCGAAGTGGAAATATCGTCGTTCGAGCTTCTCAAGTTATCGATGCTGCAAGCGGCCTTGCATAACTTTGAAGCCTGGGAGTGCAAGCCGAGTGCTTACCACGAGACCTCCGGTTTTGTGCTGGAAACGACGACAGCCGGCACCTATGAATCGACGACCGTCAACGTGACGGTCAGCCAGTTCATGACCGTGTGCCGCCGCCTCGATATCGGGGCGCAGTATCAGACCTATCTGAAGGCGTTCTTTGCACCGGTCGACGCAAGCCCTGAACCGCCTCTTCGCCAACACTTTATCGCCAGCCAGAAAGCGACCCTGAAGGCTGCCGCTGACTACGCCTTGATAACCGGGGACATCGAAGCTGCGGACCACGCGATGATTGTGTCGGTGGTCAACGGCAATCTTTATCCCACGATCGGCAGCAAACGGGTGTGGCTGCTCGACCTGAGCCTGATGAAAAAAAGACTGACGGGCTGCGTGTATTTTGCAATTGGTGACAAGTACAGCGACGAGTTGATTCTCTACATCCCGCATGACCCGGCCCATCCACTCAAACGCTACACCAAGCAACACCTGCGCGATGAGTTCAAGCGCCTGTTCACCGCACGCGAGGGGATGTCGGCGCACGACCCCGCGCCAACGGCCTATCAGCGGTTTTTCAGCCAGTTCGTGCCCTACGATCAGCGGCCTTACTACTTCAGCCAATTCACGCAAAAGTCCGCCGACTCTCCGAGCAGCCCGTTGATCTCGCCTTGGCGAACGTTCGTGCAGAGCGTGCTCGGCACGTCGGCGCTGACCCAAATCAAAGAGCTGCCGCCCGAAAAACCCGCGAAAATGGAACCGGTAGACGACCCTTATATTCAACCTGGCAGCATGATGCCGTATCGCGGTACTGGCACCTTTTCCGGCCTGCTCGACCTGTGGCCCTTCCTCTACGAAAAGCACCGCGACAAGATCCTGGCCGATGCCCGTGCCCATGCAGTGCCCACCGCTGACGTCGACGCTAAGGCGCGAGAAGCCAAATTGGCGCACTTGCTGGAAGTCGGCATGCTGGCGCTCAACCTGGTCTCGATGTTCGTGCCGGTGCTGGGCGAGATCATGATAGCGGTGATGGTTGAGCAACTGCTGAGCGAGACCCTGGAAGGCTCGATCGAGTGGGCCGAGGGCGACAAACGCGCGGCCAAGGCGCACCTGATCGATGTGGCCGAAAACCTTGCGCAGATCGCAGTGATGGCGGGTGTGGGGGCCGCGGTGAGCAGATTCAGGGCGGCCAAAGCCGTGCCGGTGATCGAAAACCTCAGCCCGGTCATTCTGCCCAATGGCGAAACCCGTCTCTGGAAGCCGGACCTGAAGGGTTATGAAAGTGCCGTCACGCTGCAGGCCGACGCAGTCCCCAATGCGCAGGGGCAACATACGCTCAATGGCAAGACCTATATTCGCCAGGGCGATCAGGTTTATGAGCAGGTGTTTGATGAGTCGATCAAGCAGTGGCGGATCAAGCACCCGACCAATGCCGAGGTGTACCAACCGATTCTTCAAAGCAACGCTCGAGGCGCCTGGCGTCATACCCTTGAACAGCCCTCGCAGTGGGATCGCCTGACCCTGTTACGGCGTATAGGGCATGAAACCGAGGCCTTTTCCGATGCAGAGCTGATCAAGGTGGCGGACGTCAGCGGCGTCAGCGACAGCGCCTTGCGTAAAATGCACATGGACCTCGCAGCGCCGCCCCCTGAGCTACAAGATGCCCTGCGCTTGTTCAAGGCCGACGCGGGCAGCGGCCAGGTGATCGAGCAGTTGCGCGGCAGCCAGCCGATCGACGAGCGATATCTGTTTGTGTTGCCGCTGGTGGCCGAAATGCCGCGCTGGCCTGCGGGGCGGGCGCTTGAGGTGTTCAAGGGCGCGCAGTTCTCCGGGGAATCGTTGCGCTACGGTGCCGGGCGCGCGCCTCGTGGCGCGGCCGCGAAAGCACCGATCCAGATCACCCGCGCCGACGTTCTGGGTGGGCGATTGCCGGCGGTCATTCTGGCGGCCTTGGATGAGTCGGAAACCACCAGCCTGTTGGGGGCCGAGGCCGCGCGGGTGCGTGACGTGAGGCCGCAGGAGTTTGGCAAGCAAATCGCCGATTTTGCCCAGACCCGCAAAGCCGCCATTTTCGACAGCCTTTACGCCGGTACCGAGCCGCTGGATAGCCAAGTCACGTTGCTGCAGCGTACCTGCCCAGGGCTCAGCGAAGCCGCTGCGCGGGAAACCCTGGCCCACGCTTCACCGCAGGATCTGAAACGTCTGAACGTAACGCGCCGGGTGCCGCTGACGGTGCTGGAGGAGGCCCGCTGGTATGCGCGCGAAGGTCGCCAGACCCGTGCGTATGCAGGCTTGCGTAGCGAAACCATGGCCTCGACGGACAGTCGCCGGCTGGCGCTGCATACCCTGGAAAAGCTACCGGGTTGGCCGGACACCTTGCGCCTGGAAATTCGCGAAGGCACTGAAAGCGGCCTGCTGCTGGACAGCATCGGCAGTGACACGGCACGGGACAAGAAGTACTTGGTGAAAAAAGGCCCGCGTTTTCAGGCGTTCAACGACCGCGGAGAGGAACTCAATAGCCTGCCCATAGAGGGTGATAATTTTTATGCCTCGCTGATGCATGCCCTGCCCGATGAAGCGCGTCGGGGGTTGGGTGTGCCGCAGGTGAGTCAGAGCGCTCAATTGCAAGCAAAAATCATCGAGGGTGCTGACCTTTATCGCTATGAAACGCCACAATTGCTGGAGCCCAAACGCAAAGGGTTCAAGCCGCCCGCGCGGATCAACGATACGTTGGTGGGGTATTACGCCAGCGGACGAGCGCCGGGCCTGAGCTTTGGTCTAGCGTCACGGGCGCAAGATCTCTACGGCCTGAGCGACGCTCAAGCCAGCGCTTACATTAAGCGGTTGCGAGTGAGCGGCAAGGACGACAAGGCCATATTCAACCATCTGCAAACCCGTGGGCGTGACTACCAAACGCTGGTGTCGAGCCTTGACGAGTGGGTCGAGGCTCAGGGGCGTACCGACGATTACGCGTACCAAACTAGAAGCCACGTTGCGAATCAGCTTAAGGATGCCTGGCGCAAGGAACCGGTGGTAGGAACGGTCTATGACGCCGAGAGTTTGTACGTCAGTGCCGATGAGCATCTGCCGCCATTGACGGTTGATTTTCAGCATATTCGTAAGTTGACGCTGGTCGGGCGCAAGATGAGTGATGCCGGCGCGGAGGCTTTTCTGGCGCGGTTTCCCAATGTGGAAAGCCTGTCTATTGGCGATGTTCCTCCGCTGTTTGGTTCAACCCAAACGGGGCCCAGGTTGGCGCTGACGACGGTGCCCCCGGCGGTGACCCGGATGACCGGCCTCAAAAAGCTGAAGTTCAGCTCGGCGGCCGACCAACTGGCGCCAGACTTTAGCTCAACCCTCAACAGCCTGACTTCGCTGGAGGCGTTGCATATCCAATACCGCGGGTTCTCTGCGACAGTCCTCAATAGCCTGGACCTGTCCGCGCTGCAGCAGTTGAAACGGCTGAATATCGACGCGCCTGTTGGCCTGTCGCAATGGCCGGCCAATGTTGAGAACCTTCCGCGCCTGGAGCACCTCGATTTGAGCCGCACTGCGGTCAGCACGCTCCCTGCCGGCCTGTATAGCGGGCATGAACAGCTGTGGACGGGGCTGTCGATGGACTGGTCAAGGTTCCCCCGTGAAACGTTCAAGCCTGCCTATGAATACGTCAAAAACTATAAGGGTGAGCACGGGCACCTGGTTGACCTGCACGAGATGGTCAGCAGCTACGCCAACGGCGAGTTGAAGTTTTTGAACGCTGATTCAAGCGTGGCGAGTGCACTGCATAAAAAAATAATGACGACCGCGTACACCCCCGAAGAGCGGTTTGCTGCGATTGAGGACATTAGCCGCCAGTACAATGCCCTTTTTTCGAATTTCTACGACCCGTCTGCCGTTGCCGCACTGCGCTTCAGGTTTCGTGCCGACTCATGGCGCACCGGGTCAAATGCTCACGTGATCAGTGCACTTGAAACCAATTGGTGGGGCGCGCAGGGCGAGCGTTATGGAATACCCAGCCAAGCGTCGACGCTTGAGTTGCCGGCGCCGCAGCTTCAAGGGACCGTCCCCCTGATGCCGGTGGGCACGGTTGAACTGCCCCCATTACCCGCTGCAAGTTTTGCCCATGTACGCACCTTACGCATGCGTTGGCTGGGAGAGTCCACCGAGCAGACACGCGGGTTTATCCGCGCATTCAGCGGTGCGCAAACCCTAGAGCTCAACGGCAGTGGTTTGACCGAAATACCCATTGGCGCGGGCGACCTTCCTGCATTGACCCGCCTCGACCTTTCCAATAACAGCCTGGTCATGCCGGCTCTGCAGGCGCAGCTCAATGAGCTCGGCAGCCTGGAGCAGTTGGACCTGAGCCATAACAGCAAATCGCTCACAAACGTGGATGTCAGCGCGTTGACGCAGCTCAAGGCGCTCAACTTGCGCGGGACAACATTGAAGGCCTGGCCAACCGGTGCCGAGCGTCTGCCGAGTTTGACCTGGCTCGACCTGCGCGACAATCAGCTGTCGAGTTTGCCGCCCCAGGTACTGACTGACGACGCGTTATTGATGAAAACCAACGTGGCGGGTAATCGGTTCAGCCCCACAGGTGAGGTCGAGCTGGAATCGGCGCGTCAGCGGGTCGAGACTGACCAGGGCTTGCCTAAGGGCGCGTTGGCTCGGTTTGAACAGCAACGTGTGCCGAACTTTCCCCCGCAAGAAACCGGCCTGACGATGGCACGTTACTTGTTGCTAATGCCCCTGCAAGTCGAAGCGGCTGAAGGGGCTGCGGGGTTTGTCAGTCGCTTGCAGGAACTGGCGCCGTCGGTGACCGAGCAAAAGGCCCTCCAATGGTTCGAGCAATTGCGTACCGGTGGGATGAGTGATGCGCAAATTGACAGCCTGTTGGCCACACGGCACCAGGAGCTCAAAACCCTGACGCGCGAGCTTAACGGCTGGCAGTATACCCGCGACTTGCAAGGCCCGATCCCGGACCTGGTGCTAGCGCAACGCAGGCGTGTCGCACTCAAAGTCGTTGAGTGCTGGCAAACCGGTGTGTCGGCCCAAGCCGGTTATGAACTGAGCCTGCACGGGCTACTAGCCGACACTTTGCCGGAATTAAGTGTGCAGTTTGACCGTGTACACACACTGGATTTAACCGGCGTGCAGTGCTCGACGTCGGGCGCCGAGGGCTTCCTCAACGGCTTCCCCGCACTGCGCAAGCTGGTGTTGAGTGGTAACCAACTGGCGGCCGTTCCCGAGGCCGTGGGGCGCATGGCCCAGCTTGAAGAACTGGACCTGGCGGTGAATGCCCTCACCGACCCTGTGCTTCTGTATCGCCAATTGGGTGGCGAACGCTTGCGCCGGTTGAATCTGAGCAAAAACAACCTGAGGGTGTTCAGTACCCAAACCTTCAGCCGGCTTGAGGCCCTGGACCTCAGTTACAACGGCATTACGCAGTGGCCCGACGCTGCATTGGACGCTGCGAACCTGCGCACGTTGAACCTGAGCGGCAACGACCTCACGACTCTCCCGGATGAATTGCTTGATGGCAGTCACGATGCGTTGGTGAGCGGCACGGATATTTCCGAAAACGAATCGCTTTCCCTCGACAGTCTTGAGCAGATGAGGCGCTACAGCGATCGGCATCAGAGGGGACCGGTGATGGGCTGGAGCAGGGAGGAGATTGACAGGTGGATTGACGGGTTTGAGAGAGGGGGCGACGGCTCTGATTCGAATGGTGACGATGACGATGACGATGACGATGATGACTACGAGCCCCTGGAACCCATTCCTGACCCACAGGGGGTTACGGACGAGGCGGCGCTGACACCTTGGCTGGCGCACTCACCTGCTGATGGGGTCGCCTCCCGACGCCTGTTGTGGCAGCAACTGGCCCAGGAACCGGAGCATGAGCGGTTCTTCCATTTGCTTGAGCGCCTTCGCGATACCCACGAGTATCGGTTTGTCGGCGCAGATCTTACCCGGCGGGTATGGGCGGTGATCGACGCTGCCGCCAGCAGCGAGCAACTGCGAGGTGCGATATTCACCGCCGCGCAAACCCATGGTACCTGTGGCGACGGGCGTATCCTCACGTTCAGTTCAATGGAGGTGGTGGTGTTCGAAGCGGATGTTCTGCGTGAGGTTCCGGCGCACGACCTGAGGCTTAGAGGGCAGAGTTTGTTCGACCTTTCCCGCCGATTGTTCCGGCTGGACCAGGTCAATACGTTGGCTGAACGCAATGCCGTAGGGCAAGACTGGGCGGAGGTGCACCTGCAGTATCGGATCGCCATGACCCGCGGTTGGCCCGACGGGCTGGAACTGCCGGGGCAGCCCACCCATATGATGCATGCGGTGCCGATCAGTGGAGAGGTTTTGGCTAATGCGCGTAATCAGGTGCTCCTGGCGGAAGCGTCCGATGCGTTTTATGAGAGCCTGATTGCGCGTGAGTATTGGGTCAGATACCTGGAAGAACGCTACCCCGATGAGTTCCAAGCGTTTGATAGCGACGATGCCATGCGCTCTGACGCATTGGAGGAGGAGCATGCTGACAGGGTGCGGGATACCGACAGCCAGACGCGCTACGACGAGGCGTTGACTCAGCGCGAGGTTGACCGAGGCCGCACGAAGGCGCGGCTGCTACTGGAGTTGTCTCGCAGGGAGGCGTTGGCGTTAGGGGTGGCTCCTGTTGTTACGCCACCGTCAAGGCCTCTGTCGCCACAGCCAGGTCCGTCGACACGGCAGCAGTGAGTCTGGCAGCACTATTGGACGCGGGCTTGCTCGCTTCCTTTATCTGAGCATAGGTATCTATGCTAAGCCTGTGACAAGTGAACGTGGTTTTGTGGTGGGCTTCGGGCTGGGGCGTCTTTAGGTAGATTGAGTACATATCCGTTGCTGCGGTAACGGCGGCTTAGGGTTCCGCTCTTACAGCGGGTCACTTTTGTAAAGACACAAAAGTAACCAAAAAGTCTTCGCCCCACCACTCGGCACCTCGCTTAGGCTCGGTGTGCCCGCACGCAGGCTTGAATCCGTGGGCCGCCGCCATGGGCCATCCTTGGCCCATCGCGGCTAACCCGGCGTCCTGCCGGGTTACCCACGGATTCAAGCCTGCGTGCGGCCAGCGTGGTTAACGGGGCGCCTCAGATCAAGATCAAAAGCAAGAGCACGGCGGCCTAGTAGCCGACCTGAGTGGTTGAAGCAAAAGCACAGCAACACCACATCTACCTGAATGTAATGAGATCCCAATGTGGGAGCGGGCTTGCTCGCGAAAGCGGTGGGTCAGTCAGCTCATTTGTAACTGACCCACCGTATTCGCGAGCAAGTCGAATCGCCGCCGTGCTCTGTGTTTGATCTTGATCTGACAGGCCCCGTTAGCCACTCTGGCCGCACGGATTCAAGCCTTCGTTCCGGCACACCGAGCCTAGGCGAGGTGCCGAGTGGTGGGGCCGGCATTCCGGGCTCTTTTCCAAAAGTGACCCGCTGTAAGAGCCGTACCAATAGGGGCCGTTATCGCAGCAACGGATATGTACCCAGCGGCCCTGCGCCATGCTCATCTACGCCTTCTGGCTTGACGCTGTGCCGCAAAAAAATCCGAGGCCGCTGATGGCCTCGGATTTTTTTGTGACGTTAGCGCTTACTCAAGGTGCGCCTACTGATTTTTAGCCTGCTCTTCTCCCAGCTTGAGGAACAGATCGTAATCCAGCGGCGGTTTGATCTCGGCTTTATCCAGATTGATCACGGCGCGGTTGTCTGCCTTGGCCTGATCGATCAACTCTCTACGCGTAAAGAGCTGCTCCTCTTTGGTCTTCAGGTGGCCGAAGCTGCTTTGTAATATCGGTGTATCGACGCGTAGGTAATGGAAATGTGCGTACCACAAGAGGGTTTCCTCAGGCGGTTTCTTAGCCTCAACTTTGCTTTTATCGCGCACGGTATATTCGTCGATATAATCGCCCGTCTTGAGTAACTTGCGCCGTTTTGCCAAGTTGATATCAACAAACCCATGTCTCCACAGGTAGTCGACTTTGTAGGCTTGGGGGCGCTGCTGCAGGTAGCCTTCACTGCACATCTGACGGGCCTGCTTCTGTGTGTCGGCCGCCTCGTCGAGGTACGTCTGGATCAACGCGTCGGCGTTAGCGTGGGTGGCGTGGTTGCGGCGGATTTCATTGGCCAGGGCCTGCACGTGGTTCGCATGGTTGGACAGCATGGTGTCCCAGTCCAGCGGGGTGAGATCTTCGCGTCGTGTGGGGTCTTGGAGTTTTTTCTGCTGGGTGCGTATCGAGCGTTCGATTTTCGCCCTTTCGGTTTTCAGGGCGTGTGCGCTACGTTCAATCGTTCTCAACGAACGAATCGTCGGCGCTGCCGGCGGTGCTTGCGGCGCCGCCGGGACAACCTCGACCCACACCCCTTCAGCGGCGTGTTCGAGGTAAGTGGCCACGGTGGTTCCGGTGATCGGGTCCTTGATGTCGACAAAGTTGCCGGGGGCCTCGGTCTGAGGCGGGCGCAAATCCCCCACCAGCGTGTTTTTGTTGCGCGTCCTGAACACTCTGCGAGTGGCCGGTTTCGTGCGTGTGGGGCGTGGCTCGCTCGGCACAGGCGCGAACCCTTCCTGTGTGAGGATCACATCGGCCAATTGCGCCTCAAGGCTGGCACGGGCGACGGCGAGTTGCTCCAGAAACTGCGCCCGATAGGCTTCGCGCACAAAGGCGGAGCCCATGTCAGTCAGTGAGTTGACCGCGTTTTCCAAGCGCTCATAGCGCGCAAGAACGCCCTCGAGCACGTCCATTTGTTCGCGCGCCGAGTAGCCACTGGTGGTGAGCATTTCCGTATGGGCCAGTATGCTGGCAGCGTTTTGGGGGGCGATCATGTCGAGGATGAACGGGTGTTCCGTTATGTCGCTGTCTGCAGAACTGCGATCCAGTACCAGCTCGATCAGGGTGTAGAGCATTTTTTGTTTCAGGGCGACTGAGGCGTTTCGATTATAGGGGTCGTCTTTCAACAGAAATTCGCGCAGTGCCGGATCGGCCTGTTTGAGGAGACTTTCAATTTTTTCTGCGGGCTCGAGCATCTGTTGGAACACTTGAAATTGCAGATTTTTGCTCTCGATGTACGTCTGATAGCCGTACACAACACGTTCGGACAGTTCTCGATTGACGCGTTCAGAGAGCTCTTCGTAATTTTCACCCTGATCAGTTTCAAAGGTATAGGAGAGTTTTTGCACCAGCACCTGATAGACCTCTGCCCAATAGGCATAGAGGCTTTTTGCGGCGATATTGCGGTCGTGTGTATGCTTGGGATCGGTCTTGTCGGCTTCCATCAGTTCGCCTGCCTTGGCTTCGATCAGCCGCATTTGCGCATTGACGGTCTCGGCGTTTTGCCGGTACTTATCGAAGGCAATCTCCCACTCGACCATGGCTTTAGCGGTTAACCCGCGCCTTTGCTCATGGCGCACGGCGATGCTGGCTTGCAGCCCGGCAATTGTGCTCGGGGTGTTGAGCCTTATCCAATCCTCGCGCAGGGCTCTTTTGCACTTGACCCACTCGGCACGGGCAAGCTCCATGGTTTTGTTTAACCCAACTGAAGCATTCGCCAACGGCAGCATTTCCTTATTGAGGCTCTGCAACTCTCGCTTGAGCGCGGCGATCCGATCGCGGTGTTTGCGCTGCCATTTATCCAGTTTTTCCCTGGGCATACCGCCCTCCAGCCGGGCCTTGCGCTCCAGCCGCCAATGCCCTTGACCGTCGCTGGCCAGCTTGAACCCGGGGCGCAGCGGGTGCTGTGGGTCAACCAGATACACCTCGCCGAAACCCGGCACCACGCTGACCTGGAACAGCAGCCCGCCGAGGCTGGCGTGCCAGGTAGCGCCAATGCGGTACAGCCCTTTGAGCGCGCCGCCTGCCTCGGGAGGCGGCAAGGCGTCGGGCCAGGGCACGTGCACATCGAGCAACGCCTTCAGCAACCGTGCGCTGGCCTTTGGGGCGGCAATCGAGCGGCTGAAATCCAAAGGCGTGTGGCCGGTGGCCGGCGGCTCGCCGGGCAGCGCCACTGCGCCCTTGCGAATCAACGGCGTGCCGGGCTGATGGGCTTGGGCCGCAGCACGCCGCCAGGGCGCCAGGCGTAGCACGGTGTCTTGGGCCGCGAGTGGCTGACGGGTTTGGGGGGTGGGTGTCGCGGCGTGCAACAACACCATGGCGGCATTGAGCAGCAGGTCAATCAGCGCCAGCTCGCGGGTGGTCGAATCGCTGCTGTCCAGGCCTGTCAGGTCCTGTTCCAGGCTGGCGACCAGTACCAGCAGCCAGCCGGCCAACATGGCCGGGCCGCGTACCAGTGGCAATACCAAGGTGTTGAACAGCAGCCAGGCGCCTTCCATCACAATGGCCCAGCGGCTTTCGCTGTTGGACACCGATTCGCGATCCGCCAGGTCCACCAGGGCCCGCGCGGTGCTGCCGAACACGTGGTTGAGCAGTTGGCCGTTGACTTGCGACTGCAACCATTCATCGGCGCCTTCATCGACGGCCAGCGTCGCCGGCGCGGGATGCTCCGGCGGGGAGAACTCATCCCCCGGCAGAAAGTGAATGATGTGCGGCTCTTTGAAGCCACCGTTATCGTAGACCGGCCGCGCCTTGTCGCTCAGCCACGCCAGCACACTGGTCTGCAACTCGCCGGGGGCGGCCAGCGCATTCAGCAAGGCTTGGCGTGTCGGGTATTGATACAAGGCCGCGCCATACAGGGGTCGATACAGCAGGTGCGGGCCGGTGTGGGCGTCCCGGGGCTCGATGATGAAAACGTTGTTGACGGTATCCGGCGCGGCACCGGTTTTGCGGCACAGGGCCAGGGGGCGCAGCACGATCTCCTGGCCGTCGACGACTCTGTCTGCTGGGGTTTCGCCCATCAAGGCTTTCACATACCGATAGCCAGTGGTGGTGACGCCGTATTGCTGCCTGATCGCATATTCCAGCGCCAGCATCGGCAGTTGGACCTTGAGTTCGCGGGCAAACAGTTGTTCCCGGCGGCGCGCGTCAACACTGTCGGACAGCAACAGGTCCTTGATCGTCTGCGGGTAGGTTGTGCCAATGTCCACCCGCTGGATCAAGCCTTGGCTGCCCAGCAGATAGGCTTCGTTCAGCCAGGCGGGAATCGTCGTGGCGCTTTTGGAGGACAGCGTCAGCGTGCCCTTTGGCTTGCCGGCGAGGTTTTTCAGGGCCAGTTCGGTCAGCGACATCCGCACATGTTCGATAATGCCCGTGGTGCCTGGATAACCAGCAGCCACGGCGAAGTCCAGTACCAGGTCATCGGGATCGTAATCCCCATGGTCGGTTTGCATCTGCTTGCGCAACGCGGCGCGGCTGAAGGCGTGGATGTTTTCGATGCCTTCGTTGAAAGAGCGTCCCTGGTTCTGTTTGATCACCTGCGCCATGTCTTGCAAGTGGCGATGGTAGGCAAAGCGGTCATCGGCGCTGGCGTGTTTGAGCCACTGCGGAAGTTGCGCGTTAACCGTTTGCAAACGCTGCGGAGCGGCCTTGGGGGCGAGCGTAAACAGCAGGGCCGGATCGGTGAGTTTATCCAGCGTGCGTGCAAGCGCTTCTTCGCCTTGACCTTGAAATGACAAGGTTGCCAGGTCTTCCAGTTGCTGGTTGAGAATAAGCCCGGCTTGCTGTTCGAACACATTGCCGTCCGGTTCATTAAGCCGCCAGGTGAGGGTGTTGAACTGCAACTCAGCCTGCATCCTAGCGCCCCAGCTTTCGCCAAAGGCATCCAGTGAGGCAAACGGTGTGATTGCCCCGGCGACGCTGCACAGCAACACCTGCCTGTCGCGTATCAGCAGCAAGTCCGGCGTCAGCAGGCACACCTCCTGTGTGCCTGTCGACAGCGTGGTCTCAATGAAATACGCATACGTAGTAGGGGTGGAGCGGGGCAGGCGTTCCAGGCGCCCCGGCCAGGCGCAGGTGACCGCCAGCATGTCCCGTTGGGTATCGCTCAACGTTGAGGGGCTGCTTGCGGTTGCGCTCATTTGCCCCTGGAGAAACTCGCCGAGCCATTGCCAGCGACTGCTGCCGTGGCTGTCGGTGGCGCTCCAGAAGTCTGCCAGGTCCTGCTGGAAATACAGGTAAAGCGAGCCAGGCAGCTCGGCGATGAGTTGCGCAACCACCTGCATGTCGATGTCGGCCAGGCCACTGCCTGGCGCGGGCGAGAGGTAGAACGGCATTTCGCCACGGGGTCGCAGGTTCAGCAATTGCGGGTTCAGGACATGCGCAACGGCGACGTTGACCAGCAGTGGGAAGGCATAGCCACCGGTGGCGGTGGGGCTGGCCAGCTTGAGCGTGAGCAGGTCGAATGGCTGACTCGCAAAACGCTGTCGCAGCCCTGCATGCAGTGCTTTGAACACCACTGAAAACAAGGTGGGGCGCGCGGCGAAATGGGCATGGATGGCCTGGCTGGGCAATGGGCTCAGGGCCGTTGGGTGTTCGGGCATGACGAAATCCTTTTTCTGTAGAGGTCCTGCACAGAAAAGCGGATTTCGTCGTCACACGTGCGGCATTGGGATACCGCAACCCTGCTCCAGGTGTTTAGTTGTCGTAACCCAGGTTCGGCGCCAGCCAGCGCTCGGTCACAGCCAGGTCCTGGGCTTTACGGGCGGTGTAGCTTGTGACCTGGTCCTTGTCGACTTTGCCCACGGCAAAGTACTGCGCCTGTGGGTGGGCGAAGTACCAGCCGCTGACTGCTGCCGCCGGGAACATCGCGTAGTGCTCGGTGAGGAACACGCCACTGCGCCCGGCCTGCATTTCGCGTGCCTCAGGGTCGAGCAGTTGGAACAGCTGGGCTTTCTCGGTGTGATCCGGGCACGCCGGGTAGCCCGGGGCAGGGCGGATGCCGCTGTATTGCTCTTTGATCAGCGCCTCGTTGTCCAGTTGCTCGTCCTTGGCGTAGCCCCAATGCTCTTTACGCACCTGCTGGTGCAGCCATTCGGCGCAGGCTTCGGCGAGGCGGTCGGCCAGGGCCTTGACCATGATCGAGTTGTAGTCGTCGCCCGCGTCCTGGTAGGCCTTGGCGACTTCTTCGGCACCGATGCCGGCGGTGGTGATGAAGCCACCGATGTAGTCGGTCACGCCGCTGTCTTTTGGCGCGACGAAGTCGGCCAGGGAGAAGTTCGGCTTGCCGTCGGTTTTGATGATTTGCTGGCGCAGGTGGTGCAGTTTGGCAATCGGCTGACCGTCTTCGCCGTAGACCTCCAGGTCATCTTCCTGCACCTGGTTGGTTGGCCAGAAACCGAACACCGCGCGGGCGCTGATAAGCTTCTCGTCGATCAGCTTGTTGAGCATTTCCTGGGCATCGGCGTACAGCGCGGTGGCGGCTTCACCGACCACTTCGTCGTCGAGGATGCGCGGGAACTTGCCGGCCAGGTCCCAGGAGATAAAGAACGGCGTCCAGTCGATGTACTCGGCCAGCACCTTGAGGTCGATATTGTCCAGCACCTTGGCACCGGTAAACGTCGGCTTGACCGGCGTGTAGGTGCTCCAGTCGAACTGCGGCTTCTTGGCGATGGCGGCGGGGTAGCTCAGGCGCTCGGTGCGCGCGCTGCGGTTCGAGGTACGCTCGCGCACGTCGATGTATTCCAAGCGGGTTTTCTCGACGAAGCCGGGCTTCAATTCCTTGGACAGCAACTGCGTGGCCACGCCCACTGCGCGCGAGGCGTCAGTCACGTAAATCACCGCGTCATTGCTGTACTTAGGCTCGATCTTCACCGCCGTGTGCGCTTTGGAGGTGGTCGCGCCACCGATCATCAACGGCAGGTGGAAGTCCTGGCGCTGCATCTCACGGGCCACGTGGACCATTTCGTCCAGCGACGGTGTGATCAGGCCGGACAGCCCGATGATGTCGCACTTCTGTTCCTTGGCCACCTGCAGGATCTTCTCCGCCGGTACCATCACGCCCAAATCGACGATGTCATAGCCGTTGCAACCGAGCACCACGCCGACAATGTTCTTGCCGATGTCGTGCACGTCACCTTTAACGGTGGCCATCAGGATTTTGCCCTTGGCTTCCGGCTTGTCGCCTTTTTCCAGCTCGATAAACGGGATCAAGTGGGCCACGGCCTGTTTCATCACCCGCGCGGATTTGACCACCTGGGGCAGGAACATTTTGCCGGCGCCAAACAGGTCGCCGACGATGTTCATGCCGGACATCAGCGGGCCTTCGATCACTTCGATTGGGCGCGCGAATGACTGCCGCGATTCTTCGGTATCTTCGACGATGTGCGTGGTGATGCCTTTGACCAGCGCATGTTCCAGGCGCTTGTTCACTGGCCAACCGCGCCATTCTTCGGTCTCGGCTTCTTTTACGCTGCCGTCGCCCTTGTACTTGTCGGCGATGGCGAGGAGGGCGTCGGTGCCTTCCGGGGTGCGGTTGAGCACCACGTCTTCCACCGCATCGCGCAGCTCGGCCGGGATCTGGTCGTAGATCTCCAGCTGCCCGGCGTTGACGATACCCATGCTCAGGCCGTTGCGGATCGCATACAGCAGGAACACCGAGTGGATCGCCTCCCGCACCGGGTTGTTGCCCCGGAACGAGAACGACACGTTGGACACGCCACCCGAGGTCAGCGCATACGGCAGTTCGTCGCGGATGTAGGCACAGGCGTTGATAAAGTCGACGGCGTAGTTGTTGTGCTCTTCGATACCGGTGGCGACCGCGAAGATGTTCGGGTCGAAGATGATGTCTTCCGGCGGGAAGCCGACTTCATTCACCAGGATGTCGTAGGAACGTTTGCAGATCTCTTTTTTGCGCGCTTCGGTGTCGGCCTGGCCGGCTTCGTCAAAGGCCATCACTACCACGGCGGCGCCATAGCGCTTGCACAGCTTGGCGTGGTAAATGAACTGCTCGACGCCTTCCTTCATGCTGATGGAGTTGACGATGCCCTTGCCCTGGATGCATTTGAGGCCGGCCTCGATCACTTCCCACTTGGAGGAGTCGATCATGATCGGTACGCGGGAGATATCCGGTTCGCCGGCAATCAGATTGAGGAAGGTGACCATGGCCTTCTTCGAATCGAGCATGCCCTCGTCCATGTTGATGTCGATCACCTGGGCGCCGGCTTCCACCTGTTGCAGGGCGACTTCCAGGGCTTCGGTGTAGTTGTCTTCACGGATCAGGCGGGCAAAACGCGCGGAACCGGTGATGTTGGTGCGCTCGCCGACGTTGACGAACAACGAGCTGCGATCAATCGTGAACGGCTCCAGGCCCGACAGGCGGCACGCCTTGGGAATGTCCGGAATCGGGCGCGGCGCATAACCGGCAACGGCCTTGGCGATGGCTTCAATGTGGCCCGGTGTGGTGCCGCAGCAGCCGCCGACGATGTTCAAGAAGCCACTCTGGGCGAATTCTTCGATGACCTTGGCCGTTTCCGACGGCAATTCGTCGTACTCGCCGAACTCGTTGGGCAGGCCGGCGTTCGGGTGCGCGGAAACGTGGGTGTTGGCCTTGTTCGACAGCTCTTCCAGGTACGGACGCAGTTCGCTGGCACCCAAGGCGCAGTTCAGGCCCACCGACAGTGGCTTGGCGTGGCTGACCGAGTTCCAGAACGCTTCGGTGGTCTGGCCCGACAGGGTCCGGCCGGAGGCATCGGTGATGGTCCCGGAGATCATGATCGGCAGTTCGACATTCAGTTCTTCGAACACACCTTGCACGGCGAAGATCGCTGCTTTGGCGTTGAGGGTGTCGAAGATGGTTTCGATCAGGATCAGGTCGGCGCCGCCCTCGATCAGGCCTTTGGTGGCCTCGGTGTAGTTTTCCACCAGTTCATCAAAGGTCACGTTGCGGTAGCCGGGGTTGTTCACGTCCGGCGACAGCGAGCAAGTACGGCTGGTAGGGCCGAGCACGCCGGCGACGAAACGCGGCTTGGCCGGGTTTTCCAGGGTCTTGGCGTCGGCGACTTTGCGCGCCAGTCGCGCGCCTTCTACGTTCAGCTCAAAGGCCAGTTCTTCCATGCCGTAATCGGCCATGGAAATGCGCGTGGCGTTGAAGGTGTTGGTTTCCAGAATGTCGGCGCCGGCATCCAGGTAGGCTTTTTCGATGCCGCCGATCACGTCCGGACGGGTGAGCACCAGCAGGTCGTTGTTGCCCTTGACGTCGCTCGGCCAGTCGGCGAAGCGTTTGCCGCGGTAGTCGTTTTCCTCAAGCTTGTAGCTCTGGATCATCGTGCCCATACCGCCGTCGAGGATCAGGATACGTTCCTTGAGGGCTTGGTGAAGGGCTTGCAGACGAGCGCTACGATCGGACATGGGACTACTCTGGTCAGGCATTTCGGAGGGGGTGAATCATAGCAAACCTGTGCCGATTTACAGCATGCCTAGGTTTTGCATGAATATCGTTCATGTTGGAGGCGGTCATGGCCCGGTAGAATCGCCGGCACTTCTCTATCGCTCGCATTGAATCGGGACCGGATACATGTCACTTCGTCTTATCGTCAGCGCCGTACTGGCCTTGATTGCCAGTACTGCCCAGGCAGACGCTTTACCGGTCAACAGCCCCGCCCCGGCGATTTCCTATACCCGTGACGTGCAGCCGATCTTCACCGAAAAGTGCGTGGCCTGCCACGCCTGCTACGACTCAGCCTGCCAGCTCAACCTGGGCAGCGCCGAGGGCGCGGCCCGTGGTGCGAGCAAAACACCGGTTTACGACGGCGAGCGCAGCCAGGCCGCGCCGACCACGCGGCTGTTCTATGACGCGTTCGGCAAACAAGCCTGGCAGCAGAAGGGCTTCTATTCGGTACTCGACGCCCAAGGCAGCCAGGCCGCCTTGATGGCGCACATGCTGGAGTTGGGGCATAACGCGCCGCTGCAACCGAATGCCAAGCTGCCCGACGAGATCGTGCTGGGCCTGAATCGCGAGAACCTGTGCGCCATGCCCGGCGAGTTCAATGCCTACGCAGGCAGCCATCCCAAGGAAGGCATGCCGCTGGCGGTCACCGGCCTGACCGACCAGCAATACCAGACCCTGCAACGTTGGCTCGCCTCCGGTGCGCCGATTGATGAGCAAGGCCTGGCGCCCAGCGCCAAGGAAGCCTTGCAAGTGCAGCAGTGGGAAAACCTGTTCAACCAGCCCGGCGCCCGCGAAAGCCTGGTGGCGCGCTGGTTGTATGAGCATCTATACCTGGCGCACATTTACTTTGAGAACGGCGAGCCGGGGCATTTCTTCCAATGGGTACGTTCGCGCACGCCAAGCGGCCAGCCGATCGACCTGATCGCCACCCGCCGCCCCAACGATGACCCGGGCACCCAGGTGTATTACCGCCTGTGGCCGGTGCAGGGTGTGATCGTGCATAAAACCCACATCACGTACCCGTTCAGCGCGGCAAAAATGGCGCGGATCAAAGCGCTGTTCTACGCCGGTGACTGGCAAGTCAACGCCTTGCCGGGCTACGGCCCCGGGCGCCGGGCCAATCCGTTCGAGACGTTCGAGGCGATTCCGGCCAAAGCGCGCTACCAATTTATGCTCGATAACGCCGAATACTTCGTGCGCACCTTTATTCGTGGGCCGGTGTGCCGTGGGCAGATTGCTACGGATGTGATTCGCGACAACTTCTGGGCCCTGTTCCAGGACCCGGACCACGACCTGTACATCACCGATGCGCGTTATCGCGGCCAGGCCACGCCATTGCTGGCGATGCCGGGGCAGAACGACGACGTGGGCAGCGTGCTCAGCCTGTGGTTGGCGTATCGCGACAAGCGCAACCAATACGAAGCCTTGCGCCGTGACAGCTACGCTGATTTGCCGCCACCGAGTTGGTCCAGCCTGTGGGCCGGTAATGACAATGCCTTGTTGAGCATTTTCCGCCACTTCGACAGCGCTTCGGTGAACAAGGGCTTGATCGGTGAGGTACCGCAGACGATGTGGCTGTTTGACTATCCGCTGCTGGAGCGCACCTATTATCAGTTGGCGGTGAACTTCGATGTGTTCGGCAACGTGTCCCATCAAGCCCAGACCCGGCTGTACTTCGACCTGATCCGCAATGGCGCCGAGCAGAACTTCCTGCGCCTGATGCCGGCGGATACTCGCGATGATTTTATGGATGATTGGTACCAGAACAGCGGCAAACTCAAGCTGTGGCTGGACTATGAAGCTATTGATGACGACAAACCGAGCGGGCTGCATTTGGATGAAAAGGATCCGAAGCGAGATTTTGCCAACCAGTTGTTGACGCGCTATGGCAACCTGAACGCTAGTCCGGATCCGATCAACCGCTGTACCGGGGCCTATTGCTCGCGCGATGGGATTGATCCAGCGTTACAGGATGCGGAGCAGGCGCTGAGCCGTCTGACGTCGCGGCCGGCGGCGGGGCTCAAGGTGATTGATCAGTTGCCTGAGGCTACGATGCTGCGGGTTGAGACGGCCAATGGTCAGCGGGTGTTTTACAGCCTGCTGCGTAATCGGGCGCACAGTAATGTGGCGTTTTTGTTGGGTGAGGCTTATCGCTATCAGCCGGGGTTGGACACGTTGACTGTCTATCCGGGCGTGCTGAGCAGTTACCCGAACTTCATGTTCAATATTCCGGCGCAGCAAGTGCCGGAGTTTGTGGCAGCGATGGAGAATGCCAAGGATGCCAAGCGGTTTGAGAAGATTGTCGACCGTTGGGGCATACGCCGCAGCCATCCGCAGTTCTGGCAGTACTTTCACGACTTGTCACAGTACATCCGCGAAACCACGCCGGTGGAAGAGGGGGTTCTGGACATGAACCGGTATGAGAACCTATAAGTATTGCAGTGACTCAGTCATCTCTCTAAGCGAGTGCTGAAGCAGTCGGGTATCTATCTTGCGGGATTGGAACAGGTATTCCGATGATGCTGATTTCAGTGCAGGCGCTACGTGCCTTGGCAGCGTGGGTGGTGGTGGGGCACCACTTCATGCAGGTTTTTTTCAACTTTGAGGTCCATGGCCCGCTGGAGTATCTGTTTGCCGACAAAGGCGCCGTTGGCGTGGATATTTTCTTTGTCATCAGTGGCCTGGTGATTTTCCTTGCGAGCGCAGACAAAGCCCTGACACCGTGGCGTTTTATGCTTATGCGCGTGGCAAGGATCGCGCCGGCATATTGGTTCTATACCCTGCTCATGGCCCTGCTGATCGTGGCGGTGCCCGCGATGTTCCCAAATGATGAGTGGGTGCTGAGCCACGTGGCCCTGTCGATGCTGTTTATCCCTGCCCAGCACCCCGCGGGCTTTGGGATCTATCCGCTGTTGGACGTCGGCTGGACCCTCAACTTCGAGATGCTGTTTTATCTTCTGTTCGCCTTGGCCTTGTGGGTTCGTACGTCGTATCGGTTTTGGGTGGTGGCCGGGCTGCTCTATCTTGTGTGCGGCATCATCAGTCCGGCTTTGAACCTGGCCGGCGGTTTTTACAGCAACGACATTGTCCTGGAGTTTCTGATGGGCATTGTGATCGGCATGCTGTATCGCCGTGGTCTGTGCCGGGCCAGGGCGTGGCTGCCGTTGTTGGGTATCGTGGGTGCGTTAGTAGCGATTTATATCGGCGCAGATGTACCCCGTTCGCTGGAGTGGGGCGTGCCCAGCGCGGTACTCGTCATCAGCTGTGTGACACTGGAGCCTTACTTCAAGGGCTCGCGCCTGTTGAAGATGCTCGGGGATTGCTCTTATTCGGTGTATTTGATCCACACGATGGTGCTGTACGCTGGGCGATGGGCTGCGGAACACACGGGCATAGACCCTTATGCGATCCTGCCCGTTTGCATCGCAGTGACGGCATTGTGTGCATTTGCGAGCTACCAATGGCTGGAAAAGGGCAGCTATCGCGTGTTCAAGCGTTGGTTTGGCATGGATGACCCGACACGCCTTTCCCGACAAAAACACTAGGACTTTGTGCCTCTGTAATGTTTGGCGTAAACTGCCCGCAAGCCTGTGAGGAGTTTCCATGACTGCCATAACCATTACCGACGCCGCCCACGATTACCTGGCTGACCTGCTGTCCAAGCAGAACACCCCGGGTATCGGCATCCGCGTCTTCATCACCCAGCCCGGCACCCAATACGCCGAGACTTGCATCGCCTACTGCAAGCCTGGGGAAGAAAAACCTGAAGACACCGCCCTGGGGCTCAAAAGCTTCACCGCGTACATCGACAACTTCAGCGAAGCTTTCCTCGACGACGCCGTGGTCGACTACGCCACCGACCGCATGGGCGGCCAGTTGACCATCAAGGCGCCCAACGCCAAGGTGCCAAACGTCAACGCCGACAGCCCGGTCAACGAGCGCATCAACTACTACCTGCAAACCGAAATCAACCCGGGGCTGGCCAGCCACGGCGGGCAGGTCAGCTTGATCGACGTCGTGGAAGACGGTATCGCCGTACTCAAATTCGGCGGTGGCTGCCAAGGCTGTGGCCAGGCGGACGTGACCCTGCGCGAAGGCATCGAGCGCACCCTGCTCGAGCGCATTCCTGAGCTCAAGGGCGTACGTGACGTGACTGACCACACGCAGAAAGAAAACGCCTACTACTGAGTAAGGTGTTCACTGCGAACAAAAAACGGCGCCCCGTGAGCGCCGTTTTTTTATGTATGTAATTCAATGCTTTGCAATATATATCTAACAAAGATGATCAACTGTGTTTTATCAGGGCCGATAGAGGTGCGCGTGACCCGCGCGATACAGCGACGACTCGCTGAAGCTGTCGTTCGCCAGCACCCGACCCACCACAATCAGCGCCGTACGACGGAAACCCTTGGCGGCCACTTTCTCGGCAATGTCCACCAACGTACCCACCACCCAATCCTGATCCGGCCACGTCGCGCGGTGCACCACGGCAATCGGGCAATCCGCACCGTAATGCGGTAGCAGCTCAGCAACGATCTTCTCCAGATGATTAACCCCCAAGTGAATCGCCATGGTCGTGCCGTGGCGCGCCAGGCTGTCGAAATCCTCACCGGCCGGCATGCTGGTTTTATCGGCGTAGCGGGTCAGGATCACGCTTTGGGCGATACCCGGCAGGGTCAGTTCCGTCTCCAGCAATGCCGCGCAGGCCGCCACCGCCGTGACGCCTGGAATGATCTGAAAGGGGATATTCAACTCACGCAAATGACGGATTTGCTCACCAATCGCCCCATACAGGCTGGGGTCGCCGGAGTGTACGCGCGCCACATCATGGCCCTTGGCATGGGCTGCCGTGATCAAGTCGATGATTTGCTCGAGGTGCAATTCGGCGCTGTTAACCACCTGTTTCGCCTGATGGCCCTCCAATACCGCCGCCGGCACCAGCGAGCCGGCATAGATGATCACCGGGCAGCTGCGGATCAGCCGCTGGCCTTTGACGGTGATCAATTCCGGGTCGCCGGGGCCAGCGCCGATGAAGTAGACGGTCATGGGAGTTCCTGTTGAAAATCGGGCGAGCATGAAGATTGCTCATGATCGAGAAGGGCGATTATCGGGTTTTTAGTCGGCGCAGGCTAATGCAAAGGTGGCCTGGGCGACTTTTTTGCGCGTGATCAGCAGGCGGGCAGGGCCGTGGGAGAGCTGTTCAGCCAAGGCCAGCGCGGCGCTTTCGGCGATGCCGTAACAGCCGGTATGGGCAAAAGCGACCTCTGATTTGTGGCTAAGACGGTGTTCAAAAACCGTCAATTGTGTGGCGCTGAAACAGTGCAATGGCAGGTTCAGCACCTTTGCTAGAGCGAGCAGCCCAGGTTCATTCTGCTTGCGGTCAAGACTGGCCAGCGCGGTGATGCGATGGCGTTCGACACTGCCCTCGGCGAGGGCAGTGTCGAGCAGGCCCAGCAGGGTGTGAACATCACAGCCCCGCTGGCAACCCAGGCCGACCACCAGGGTCATGCCGAGTATTGACCGTCGCGGTTGCGGCGGAACAGCCAAGCGCTGATCAGACCCAAGGCCAGCCAGAAGGCGACGTTGGTCAGCTGCGAAGCGATTTTGAATTGTGCTTCCAACGCTTCTGGAGCCAGCATCGAATGCACTTCAGGCTGCGGCGCACCGATCACATGCGGCACGGCGAGGATCGCCACGCCCAACACTTTGAGCAGCCAGTTGCGGCCAAACACCAGCAGCGCGATACCGGTAGCGGTGGACGCAGCCGTGCCAATCCACCAGACCTGACGTTGGGCCAGGTCAGCGGCGGCGGTGCCCGGCAACTCCGGCGGCAGGCCCAGGGTCGGCGCGAGTACAAACGTCGCGTAACCGGCCAAGCCCCACAGCAAGCCTTGAGCCGTGCGGGTCGGTGCGCGCAAGGTATAGAGACCGGCCAGCATCAGGGCAAAACCAACCGCCACCACCAGATTACCGCCGGTAGTCGACAACACACGTTGCCAGCCGTTTTCCGGCTCCCAGGCTTCCGCGTCGTGGGTGTGAGCGGCGGCGCCTTGTGCATGTTCATGGGGCATTACTTCGGCAGCGGCCGGGGCGTTTTCAAAGGTTTCCGCCTGCAGAATCAGCGGGGCGACCCAGAAGCTTTGCAGCAGAGTCAGCAACAGGGCGGCCAGCAAGCCGGTGAAGCCTGCGGTTTGGGCGATACGCTTGATCATGTCGGCAGGTCTCAGTGGCACGGGAACGCGGCGCTGTGGCGGGTATCGTGGGCGGCGTTGTGCACCGCTTCGATATGCGAGAAACCGGCGAAATACACCAGGCACGCGCCGAGGATCGACGCACCGATGGCGGCGGTCAGGCGTTGGCTCAGGGTGGTGGTGCTGCTGGCGGTGTGCGAGGTGCTGCTGATGATCGACATGGCGCGTCCCTTCTGGGTGTCAGGGTGAAACGGGCGCATGGAAACCCCGCGAGCCGGGCACGCGGGGTTCTGAACAGCGCCCGCCCACCGCGGGTTTGTTATCTGCTTTTTCGGGCCGGTCTCCGGGCTTGCGAGGGACACTGGGTCTAAAAAGCATCGCCTTCCCATGCCTTGCAGGCACAGTGGCTGTGACGCTTCGCTCGCTTACCGTTGCGGGGGCAGCACCGGACTGGTCATGTATGCATGATTTACCGGTTTCCCGTTTCACCCTGTGAAGGGCACCCGAAACAAGATGTGTAGGAGAGCATGGGGGTGGGAGGGGAGTCAATTGGGAGTTTTTTTGGGGTACATATCCGTTGCTGCGGCAACGGCTTCGTAGGGTTCCGCTCTTACAGCGGGTCACTTTTGGAAAAGAGCCCCAAAAGTAACCAAAGGGCTCTTGCCCCACCACTCGGCACCTCGCTTAGGCTCGGTGTGCCCTCACTCCGGCTTGAATCCGTGGGCCGCCGCCATGGGCCATCCTTGGCCCATCGCGGCTAACCCGGCGTCCTGCCGGGTTACCCACGGATTCAAGCCTGCGTTCGGCCATCGTGGTTAACGGGGCGCCTCAGATCAAGATCAAGATCAAGATCAAAAGCAAGAGCACGGCGGCCTAGTAGCCGACCTGAGTGGTAGAAGCAAAAGCAGGGCAAAAGCACAGCAGCACACTCTCTGTCTGATGTACCGAGATCCAACTGTGGGAGCGGGCTTGGCTGCCAGCACCGCAGTGCTCTGCTTTTGTGGGGCTGGCTTGCCTGCGATGCAAGCACCTCGGTGTGTCAGGCATAACCAGCCGATGCCATCGCAGGCAAGCCAGCTCCCACATTTGATTGAGTTTCATCTTCCAAGATCAGGTCGGCTGTCAGGCCGCCTCGGCTTGCTTTTGATCTAACCACTCAGGTCGGCTACTAGGCCGCCGTGCTTTTGATCTTGATCTGAGGCGCCCCGTTAACCACGCTGGCCGAACGCAGGCTTTGGAGCGGGGGTAAACCGGCAGGACGCCGGTTTAGCCGCGATGGGCCAAGGATGGCCCATGGCGGCGGCCCCCGCCCAAAAGCCGGAGTGAGGGCACACCGAGCCTAGGCGAGGTGCCGAGTGGTGGGGCAAGAGCCCTTTGCTTACTTTGGGGCTTTTCCAAAGTGAGCCGCTGTAAGAGCGGAACCATTAGTGGCCGTTACGGCAAGAACGGATATGTACACCAACCAACCAACCAACCAACCAACCAACCAACCAACCCAACCCCATCATTGACCATCCCCCACGCACTGCGTAGCCTTGCACCTTCGAGGTTCTTCGGCCCACGCCGAAGCTAAGAAGGGAACGCGGTCCAAGCCGCGGCTGCCCCCGCAACTGTAAAGGGTTTAGCTGACTGCCACGCCACTGCCAATACGGCGGGAAGGCGCAGCCAGCGCCGGTCGCAAGACCCGCACGCCCCAAGCCAGGAGACCTGCCTCGCAACCGATTTTCTACTTCAACCGGGCGGGGTGATCCGGTGACGAAATCCGCTGCTGCGCGCCGTCGCAGGGCCTATCGTCCCGTATGCCCGCCCCAAAGGGCATCCGATGAAAACACTGGCCAAACTCCCCGTCACCATCGTTACCGGCTTTCTCGGCTCGGGCAAAACCACCTTGCTACGCCACATGCTCGACAACGCCCAGGGCCGTCGCATCGCCGTGATCGTCAACGAGTTCGGTGAGTTGGGCATCGACGGTGAAATTCTCAAGCAGTGTTCCATCGGTTGCACCGAAGAAGAAGCCAACGGCCGCGTGTACGAACTGGCCAACGGCTGCCTGTGCTGCACCGTGCAGGAAGAGTTCTTCCCGGTGATGCGCGAACTGGTTGCCCGTCGCGGCGACCTCGACCATATCCTCATCGAAACCTCCGGCCTGGCCCTGCCAAAACCGCTGGTACAAGCCTTCCAGTGGCCGGAAATCCGCAGCGCCTGCACCGTTGACGCAGTGATCACCGTGGTCGACAGCCCAGCCGTGGCCGCTGGCACTTTTGCGGCGTTCCCGGACCAGGTCGACGCCATGCGCAAACTCGACCCGAATCTGGATCACGAATCGCCGCTGCACGAGCTGTTCGCCGACCAACTGGCCAGCGCTGACCTGGTGATCCTCAACAAAGCCGACCTGATCAGCCCTGAAGACTTGGCCCGCGTGCGCCTGGAAGTCGCCGAAGAGCTGCCGCCTGCCGTGAAGGTCATCGAAGCCAGCAGCGGTCGCCTGCCGCTGGACGTGCTGATCGGCCTGGGCGCCGGCTCCGAAGAACACATCGACGGCCGCCACAGCCACCACGACCATCACCACGACGATGAAGGCGAGCATGACCACGATCACGACGCCTTCGACTCCATCTCCATCGACCTGCCGCAAGCCGACGAAGCGTTGCTGCTCGACGCCTTGACTCAGTTGGTGGTGCAGCACGGCATCCTGCGCGTCAAAGGTTTCGCCGCGATCCCGAACAAGCCGATGCGCCTGCTGATCCAGGGCGTGGGTACGCGTTTCGACAAGCACTTTGACCGTGCCTGGGGCGCCGACGAAGCACGCATCACGCGCCTGGTGCTGATCGGTCAGGAACTGGACGCGGCGGGCCTCGAAGCGCAGCTGCGCGCAGCGCTCAGCGTTTAACCCATGCACCTGCTCAGGACCCAGCCCGGTGGTTTCGTCTCCGACGACAATATTGCCGACTTAGGCCAAACCCCCGCTGAACTGGTGATCCTGTGCAGCGGTGATTCCAGCCTGGCGTTGTTGGCCGAAGCGGCTCAACAGCTGCCCGACGACTACCCAAGCGTTCGTCTGGCCAACCCGATGCAGGTGCAAAACCACGCCTCGGTCGACCTGTACGTCGATGAGGTGCTGCGTCACGCCAAGGTCATCCTGATTTCGCTGCACGGCGGCATCGGTTACTGGCGCTACGGCATCGAGCGCCTGGTGGAGTTGGCCGAGCGCGGCGTGCAACTGATCCTGGTGCCGGGCGATGACCGCCCGGACCCGGAACTCAGCAGCCTCAGCACCGTTGGCGTAGACGATCGTGATCGCCTCTGGCACTTCCTGCGCCAGGGCGGGCTGGGCAATGCCTTGGATTTTTATCGCTGTTTGGCAAGCCGCTACCTGGGCCGCGACTACGCCTGGGCCGAGCCGCAAACCTTGCCGCGCACCGCGATTTATCACCCGCACATAGCCAACGCACGCCTGAATGATTGGCAGGCGGATTGGCAGCCGGATCTCCCCGTGGCGGCGGTACTGTTTTACCGCTCGCACCTGCAGGCGGCCAATACCGGTTTTATCGATGTGTTCTGCCAGCGCTTGCAGGCGGCGGGCCTTAACCCGTTGCCGATGGCGGTGGCCAGTTTGAAAGAGCCTGGCTGCCTGACGGTGGTCGAGGACTTGCTGGATGAAGTGCAGGCGGCGGTGATTCTGAACACCACCGGGTTTGCCCAATCCAGCCCCGAAGCGCCGCATTTGCGCCCGTTTCGCCGCAATATCCCGGTAATCCAGGCAATTTGCGCCCAGGACAACCAGCCCGGCTGGGAGGCCAGCGAACAAGGCCTCGGCCCACGCGACTTGGCGATGCACATCGCCTTGCCGGAGCTGGACGGGCGCATTATCAGCCGCCCGATCAGCTTCAAGGACCTGGCCTGGCGCAGCGAGCGCAGCCAGTCCGACGTGGTGTGCTACCGCGCCGCGCCCGAGCGCATGGATTTCGTCGCTGAGCTGGCACGCCGTTGGGTCGAACTGGCGCGGGTGCCGAACGCGGATAAACGCATCGCGCTGATCCTCGCCAACTACCCGACCCGCGACGGCCGTATCGGCAACGGCGTGGGTCTGGATACGCCGGCGGCGGCGCTGAATATCCTGCGCGCGCTGCAAGCCGAAGGCTATCCGCTGCCCCGTGAGTTGCCCGACAGCGGCACCGCCCTGATCCACGAATTGCTCGGTGGCGTGACCAACGACCTCGACAGCCTCGACCTGCGCCCGTGCCATCAAAGCCTGGGCCTGGATGATTACGAGACGCTGTTCAAGCGCTTGCCCGAAGCCAATCGCCAAGCCGTGCTGGAGCGCTGGGGCGCACCCCACACCGACCCGATGTGCCGCGACGGCCGCCTGATGATCGCCGGCCTGCGTTTTGGCCTGACCTTCGTCGGCATCCAGCCGGCGCGCGGTTATCAGGTCGACCACAGCGCGGTGTACCACGACCCGGACCTGGTGCCGCCTCACGGTTACCTGGCGTTCTACTTCTGGTTGCGCCACACCTACGGCGCCCACGCCGTGATCCACGTAGGCAAGCACGGCAACCTCGAATGGCTGCCGGGCAAAGGCGTGGGGCTGTCGGAAAACTGCTGGCCTGATGCGCTGCTCGGGCCGCTGCCGAACATTTACCCGTTTATCGTCAACGATCCGGGTGAGGGCGCCCAGGCCAAGCGCCGCACCCAGGCGGTGATCATCGACCACTTGATGCCGCCGCTGACCCGCGCCGAAACCTACGGCCCGCTGCGCAATCTTGAGCTGTTGGCGGACGAGTATTACGAGGCGCAATTGCTCGACCCGCGCCGCGCGCTCGAACTGCAAAAAGACATCCTCAAGCTGGTGCGCGAGACCCGTATCGACCAGGAACTTGAGCTGGATAACGAGGCCGACGCGGCGGTCTGGCTGCCGCGCCTGGACACCTACCTGTGCGACTTGAAGGAGTCGCAGATCCGCGACGGCCTGCATATCTTTGGCGAGTCGCCCGAAGGCCGCTTGCGCATCGACACCTTGCTGGCCTTGCTGCGCATCCCGCGCGGCGATGGCCGTGGCCCGCAATCGAGTTTGCTGCGCGTATTGGCCAAGGCCTTCGAGCTGGGTTTTGACCCGCTTGATTGTGCGCTGGCCGAGCCCTGGACCGGGCGCCGCCCCGAGGTGTTGCAGCAAATCGATCAACAGCGCTGGCGCACCGCCGGTGATACCCGCGAGCGCCTGGAGTTGTATGCCGCGCGTTTGATCGAGCAAGCGCTGGAAGGGCCGCTTGAGCAACTTGAAGAGCCCGGTTGGGAGGATGTGAAGTCGGTCATTGAGAGCCTGCGCATCGTCGTCGCGCCACGCCTGGACGCGTGCGGGCCGGCGGAAATGCGCGGTTTGCTGGATGCTTTGAGCGGCCTTTTCGTTCCGGCCGGCCCCAGCGGCGCGCCAAGTCGCGGGCGCCTGGATGTGCTGCCCACCGGGCGCAATTTCTTTACCGTGGACGTGCGCAACCTGCCCACCACCACGGCCTGGCGCATTGGCTTCCAATCCGCCAACCTGATCCTTGAACGGCACCTGCAAGACCATGGCGATCACTTGCGCCAGCTCGGCCTGTCGGTCTGGGGCACGGCCACCATGCGCACCGGCGGCGACGACATCGCCCAGGCCATGGCGTTGATGGGCGTGCGCCCGGTCTGGGCCACGGGCAGCCAGCGGGTGGATGACTTTGAGATCCTGCCGATCAGTTTGCTCGACCGCCCGCGTGTCGACGTGACGCTGCGCGTGTCCGGGTTCTTCCGTGACGCGTTCGCCAACCTGATCCGCCTGTTCGATGCGGCGGTGCAGGCGGTGGCGGCCCTGGATGAACCGGATGATATGAACCCGCTGGCGGCCAAGGTGCGCAGTGAGCGTGAGGCCTTGCGCCTCTCGGGCCTGGACGCAGAAGCCGCAGCCAAACAAGCCGGCTGGCGCATCTTTGGCGCCAAGCCGGGGGCGTATGGCGCGGGCGTGCAGGGCGCGATTGACGGTCGTCTGTGGCAGAGCCGCGAGGACTTGGCCGAGGTCTACTTGAACTGGGGTGGCTACGCCTACGGTGGTTCCGATGAAGGCACCGCTGCCCGCGAACAGTTCGCCCAGCGCCTGAGCCAGGTGCAGGCGGTCCTGCAAAACCAGGACAACCGCGAGCACGACTTGCTCGACTCCAACGACTATTACCAATTCCAGGGCGGTATGCTCGCCGCCGTGGAAACCCTGAGCGGCGATAAGGCCGCCAGCTACCATGGCGACCATAGCCAGCCCGACTTGCCGAAGATCCGCACCTTGAAGGAAGAGCTGAACCGGGTGATCCGTTCCCGCGCCGCCAACCCCAAGTGGATCGACGGCGTGAAGCGTCATGGCTATAAAGGTGCGTTCGAAATGGCCGCAACCGTGGACAACCTGTTCGCGTTCGACGCCACCACCGCACTGATCGATGATCACCAATACGCCTTGCTCGCTGACGCGTACCTGCTCGATCCTGACACCCGGGCCTTTGTGCAGCAGCACAACCCCGATGCCCTGCGCGACATGACCGAGCGCATGCTCGAAGCCCAGCAGCGTGGCATGTGGCAAAAGCCGGGCGCCTATCGCGAGGCGTTGGAAAACCTGTTGTTGGACATAGAAGAAGGCAGCTAGCGCGCCACAACAAGCGGCAGCCACAACAAGCAGGCTAGCCACAACAAGGCCGCCCACAGGAAATTACCTGTGCCGCAGAATTTAACGAGAACGTGCATGACTGATATTCCACATTTCCCACTGTCCGCCGTGGTCGGCGCCGACGACCTGAAACTGGCGCTGTGCCTCACCGCCATCGACCCGAAAATCGGCGGTGTGCTGATCGAAGGCCCGCGCGGCATGGCCAAGTCCACCCTGGCACGTGGCCTGGCGGACCTGCTCGCCAGTGGTCAGTTCGTCACTTTGCCGTTGGGCGCCACCGAAGAACGCCTGGTCGGCACCCTGGACCTGGACGCCGCACTGGGCGAAGGCCGTGCGCAGTTTTCCCCCGGCGTACTGGCCAAGGCCGATGGCGGCGTGTTGTACGTCGATGAAGTCAACTTGCTGCCCGACCACTTGGTGGACCTGCTGCTGGATGTGGCCGCCAGCGGCACCAACCTGATCGAGCGCGATGGCATTTCCCATCGCCACTCGGCACGTTTTGTGTTGATCGGCACCATGAACCCGGAGGAGGGGGAGTTGCGACCGCAGCTGCTCGACCGTTTCGGTTTCAACGTGGCATTAAGCGGGCAAACGCTGCCCACCGAGCGCGGGCAAATCATCCGGCGTCGGCTGGATTTCGACAGCGATCCCGCCGCGTTCTGCACGCAGTGGGCCGAGCCGCAAGCCGCCTTGCGTGAACGCTGCACCCAGGCGCGAGCACAGCTCGACGGCATTGAGCTGGATGACCAGGCGCTGGCACAGATCACCGAGCGCTGTTTTGCCGCCGGGGTCGATGGCTTGCGCGCTGACCTCGTCTGGTTGCGCGGCGCCCGCGCCCATGCGGCCTGGCGTGGCGCTACCGCCATCGCCGAGGAAGACATCGAAGCGGTGGCCGAATTTGCCTTGCGCCATCGTCGTCAAGCGCAAACCCCGCCGGCAAGCCCGCCCAATCAAGGCCAGGCGCCCCAGCCTTCAGACACTTCACCTGGCCAGGGCCAGTGGGGCGACATGCCCGCGCCGGCCTTGCCCACGGGCGCACGCCGGGAAGTACCCACCTGGCCAAAAAAGCCCTAGGCATTCGCCCCCGACCTGACGCGGGGGCGGATGCCCGGCCCAAGGCGGGGCGACTGGACAAAGGCAGGCACGGCAAGGCGCGCAGCGCCAAACACGGCGCGATCAACTGGCCCGGCACCTTGCTCGGCGGCCGGCCGCAGTGCCGTGAGGATCTACTGTTCCACCTGCGCAACCGCGCGGCCCATGAGTTGTGGCTGGTGATCGTCGACGCCTCGGCGTCTACGCGGCGCCATGGCGCGTTGACCGACGCCAAAGGCCTGCTCGCCCAGTTGTTTGATGACGCTTACCGGCAACGCGCGCGCATGGCGTTACTCACGGCCAGCGGCCACTCGCCGAAGTGGCAAGTGCAGGGCCTCAAGGCCGCCAAAGGCTTGGCCGGTTGGCTCGCTCAGCTCGGCGCCGGCGGCGGCACGCCGTTGCTGGCGGCCTTGTCCGAAGCCGGGCAGTGGCTGCACGCGCGGCGCCAGCGTTACCCCGCCGAGCAGCAGCGTTTGCTGGTGATTACCGATGGGCGGCTCAAGGCTATCGACGGCCTGCCGCTGCTCGATTGCCCGGGTGTGCTGGTGGATATCGAGCGCGGGCCGATCACTCTCGGCCGGGCCAAACAGCTGGCGCTGCAATTGCACCTGGACTATCGGCATATCGACGCCGTGTAACTGCAATAAAAGTGAACGCTGCTTGATTCCCGCTTGTCCCCGCTTCCCATGTCACCCCCTACCTGCCAAATCCCTTAATTTTCCAAGCCTGCTGGAAGCCTCTTCAGGCACCCGGCTGCGCCCGCAGTTTTTTCAGGGCGCCCAGCACACCCTATGCAAGCGGCAGATGAAAACGGACTTTCTCCTCAACCGTGACTTTTCAGCAGGTTACCCCCATGCAGTTCAGCGAATTATTGGCAGCGATTTCCACCCACGCGATCCGTCTGCAACTGGAAGAGGGCGACCTGATTATCCTGGGCGACGACGCAGCGCTGGATGACGCGCTGTGGGATCAACTGATCGCCCACAAACCCCGCCTGCTTGAGTGGGTGGCCGAGCACGGCGGCGACTGGCTGAGCCCGGCCTATCGGATCACCCCGGACATGCTGCCACTGGTCAACCTCGATCAACCGGCCATCGACCGCATCGTCGCCGCCATCCCCGGCGGCGCGGCGAACGTGCAGGACATCTACCCGCTGGCGCCGCTGCAAGAAGGCATGCTCTACCACCATCTTTCGGCGCAGCAGGGCGACCCTTACGTGCTGCACGCGCAGTTTGTATTCGACAGCCGCGCACGCCTCCATGCCTTCGCGCAAGCGCTGCAATGGGTGATCGACCGCCACGATATCCTGCGTACGTCCATGGTCTGGGAGCGCCTCGACGAGCCGTTGCAAGTGGTGTGGCGCAAGGCGACCCTGGCTTGCGAAGAAGCCCATTTGAACGGCGGTGACGCCCTGGCCCAGTTGCTGGCACGCTACGACGCCCGCACCTACCGCATGGCCCTGGGCCAGGCGCCGCTGCTGCGCCTGGTGTTTGCCGACGACCCGGCCAACCAGCGCGTGGTGGCAATGCTGCTGTTCCACCACACCATTCTCGACCACACCGCCCTCGATGTGGTGCGCCATGAAATCCAGCTGTACCTGGCCGGTGAGCAAGCCCAGGCCGGTGAGCCGGTTGCGTTTCGCAGCTACATCGCCCAGGTGCGCCATGGCGTCAGTGAGCAGGCGCATGAGGCGTTCTTCCGCGCGATGCTGGCGGATATCGATGAGCCAACCTTGCCGTTCGGTTTGCAGGATGTGCAGGGCGATGGTCAGGGCATCAACGAAGCGCGCGTGCCCGTCGACAGCGCACTCAGCCGCCGCCTGCGCCGCCTGGCACGACCGCTGGGCGTGAGCGTGGCGAGCATGATGCACCTGGCCCTGGCGCGCGTGTTGGGCGTGGTGTCTGGTCGCGACGCCGTGGTGTTCGGCACCGTGATGCTTGGCCGCATGGGTGCAGGCGAGGGCGGTGACCGCGCCTTGGGCATGTTCATCAACACCTTGCCGCTGCGCGTGGATGTGGGCGAGCAGGGCGTGCGCGCCGGGGTCAAAGCCACCCATGAGCGCCTGACCACCTTGCTCAATCACGAACATGCCTCGCTGGCACTGGCCCAGCGTTGCAGCGGTGTAGCCGCACCCACGCCACTGTTCAGCGCGATGCTCAACTACCGCCACAGCGCCGCCACCGACATGGCCGCCGTCATCGACGTGGCCGAAGGCATCCAGGTGCTGGGCGCCGAGGAGCGCACTAACTACCCGCTGACCGTCAACGTGGATGACCTGGGTGAAGAGTTTGCGCTGACGGTGATGGTCGACGCGTCCATCGACGCGCAACGTGTCGCCGGTTACCTGCATACCGCGCTGGAAAGCCTGGCCGATGCCTTGGAACATCGACCGGATCAGCCGCTCTGCGGCCTGAACATCCTGCCCGACACTGAGCGCCACCACCTGCTGCACAGCCTCAACCAAAGCCCCGCGCACTACACCGACACCGCCCTGATCCACCGTTGCGTCGAAACCCACGCCGCCGCCCAGCCTGAAGCCATCGCCTTGCGCTTCGAGCATCTGTGCCTCACCTACCGCCAACTCAACGAACGCGCCAACCAGGTCGCCCATCGCCTGCTCGCCCAAGGCGTGAGTCCGGATGACCGTGTGGCCATCTGCGTAGAGCGTGGCCCGGAAATGATCATCGGCCTGCTGGGCATCCTCAAAGCCGGCGCCGGTTATGTGCCGATTGACCCGGCTTACCCGCTGGAACGCATCGCCTACACCCTGGCCGACAGCCAACCGCTGGCCGTGCTGGTGCAAGCCAACACCCGCCACTTGGTGGGCGAGCTGGCGCAAATCGACCTTAATAGCCTCGGTAGCGAGCCCATCGTCAACCCGCGCATCCCTCTCAGCCCCGCCAGCCTTGCCTACGTGATCTACACCTCTGGTTCCACCGGCCTGCCCAAAGGCGTGATGATCGAGCACCGCCAGGTCGCACGGCTGTTCAGCGCCACTGACCACTGGTTCGGCTTCAACCGCAACGATGTGTGGGCGCTGTTCCATTCCTTTGCGTTCGACTTCTCCGTGTGGGAGATCTGGGGTGCGCTGATGCACGGCGGCCAATTGCTGATCGTGCCGCAACTGGTCAGCCGCTCGCCGGATGAGTGCTACACGCTGATCTGTGAGGCCGGCGTGAGCATCCTCAACCAGACGCCCAGCGCGTTTCGCCAGTTGATTGCGGCCCAGGCGCAGAGCTCGCAGGTGCATTCCCTGCGCCAGGTGATTTTCGGCGGCGAAGCGCTGGAACCGGGCATGCTCAAACCCTGGTACGCCCGCGCCATCAACGCCGGTACGCAACTGGTGAACATGTACGGCATCACCGAAACCACCGTGCACGTGACCTATCGCGCGCTGGAGGCGGCGGACGCGCAGTTGGTCGGCGTCAGCCCGATTGGCGTGCGCATTCCCGACCTGCAGCTGTACGTGCTCGATGAGCGCCGCGAGCCGCTGCCGATCGGCGTGGTCGGCGAGTTGTACGTCGGCGGTGCCGGCGTGGCGCGCGGTTACCTGAACCGTGACGCGCTCAACGCCGAACGCTTCCTGGCCGACCCGGCCACCGGTTTGCGCATGTACAAGACCGGCGACCTTGGCCGCTTGCTGGCTAACGGTAACGTCGAGTACCTGGGGCGTAACGACGACCAAGTGAAGATCCGTGGTTTCCGTATCGAACTGGGTGAAATCCAAGCGCGCCTGGCCACCGCCAGCGGCGTGCGTGACGCCGTGGTGATCGCCCGTGAAGACGCGCCGGGTGACAAGCGCCTGGTGGCTTATGTGATCGCCGAGCGTGACATCGGTGCAGCCGAACTGCGTGACCACCTGCTGCTGAGACTGGCCGAGTACATGGTGCCCAGCGCGTTTGTACTGCTGGATAAATTCCCGCTGACCACCAACGGCAAACTCGACCGCAAGGCGTTGCCCGCACCGGATGCCGACGCGCTGGCGCGACGTGACTATGCCGCCCCGCAAGGTGCAGTCGAAACCGCCATCGCTGCGATCTGGCAGGCGATATTGAAGCTCGACAAGGTCGGCCGCGACGACAATTTCTTCGAACTTGGCGGGCACTCACTGCTGGCGGTCAAGCTGATCGAACGCATGCGCCAGGTGGACTTGAGCGCCGATGTGCGCGTGCTGTTCGGTCAACCCACGCTGGCTGCACTTGCCGCAGCGGTGGGCGGGCAGCAGGAAGTGCAGGTTCCGGCCAACCTGATCAGCGAGACGAGCGAGCGCATCACGCCGGACATGCTGGCGCTGGTGGAGCTGGACCAGGCCGCCATCGACCACATCCTCAAGACTGTGCCCGGCGGCATCGCCAACGTGCAGGACATCTACGGCCTGGCGCCCCTGCAGGCGGGCATTCTTTACCACCACCTGGCAACCACCGAGGGCGACCCCTACGTGTTGCAAGTGCAGTTCAGCTTCGCTGACCAAGCGGCGGTGGATGCATTTATCCGCGCGTTGCACAGCGTGATCGAACGCAATGACATCTTGCGCACCGGCATTCTCTGGGAGGGCCTGGATGAGCCGGTGCAAGTGGTGCTGCGCCAAGCGCCATTGGCCGTGGAACGTGTCGACGTACAGGGTGATGAAGCCTTGGTACAGCTGCAACAGCGCTTCGACCCACGCCATTATCGCCTCGATCTGTCCCGCGCCTCGCTGATGCATTTTGGCTACGCGCAACAGGCGGGCGGCTACGTCGGCATTTTGCTGCTGCACCACATCCTGCTCGACCATACCGCCTTGCAAGTGCTGGTCGAAGAAATGAGCGCCAGCCTGGCCGGAAACAGCGCGCACCTGCCGGACGCGGTGCAGTACCGCAACTACGTAGCCCAGGCGCGTCTGGGGGTTACCCAGGCGCAACACGAAGCGTTCTTCAGCGACATGCTCGGCGATATCGACGAGCCGACGTTAGCGTTCGGCTTGCAGGATGTAAATGGCGACGGCAGCGGCATCGTCGAGGCGCACTTGCCGTTGCCAGCGGCGCTCAGTCACGGTCTGCGTGAACAGGCGCGGCAACTCGGTGTGAGCACCGCCAGCCTGGTACACCTGGCCTGGGCCCAGGTATTGGCCCAGGTTTCCGGCCAGCAGGACGTGGTGTTCGGCACCGTGTTGCTGGGCCGCATGCAAGGCGGCAAGGGCGCCGACCGTGCGCTGGGGATGTTCATCAATACCTTGCCGCTGCGCGTTAGCCTGGGCGCCGTCAGCGTACAAGCCGGCGTGCGCGCCACCCACGCGCGCCTGGCGCAGTTGCTCGGGCATGAACATGCCTCGCTGTCACTGGCCCAGCGTTGCAGTGGCGTACCGGGGTCGTTGCCGTTGTTCAGCACCTTGCTCAACTACCGTCACAGCGCGCCGGGTGAAGCCCCGGGAGACAGCCCGTTTGCCGCCTCTGGTATCGAAATTCTCAGTTCCGAAGAACGCAGCAACTACCCGCTGGTGCTCAGCGTCGATGACCTGGGCGCAGGTTTTTCGCTGACGGTACAAGGCCTGGCCATGCTGGATGTACAGCGCGTGGGCGAGTACATGCTCACCGCATTGCAGCACTTGATGACCGCGCTGCAACAAGCGCCGACCACGCCCTTGCAGGCGGTGTCGATTCTGCCGGCCGCCGAACGCCACCAACTGCTGGTGGCGTTCAACGCCACCGCCCGCGACTACCCCTCGCAGCTCACCGTGCAGCAACTGTTCGAAGCCCAGGCGCTGGCGCGTCCCGAAGCCGTGGCGGCGGTGCATGGCGCGTTATCCTTGAGCTATCGCGACCTCAACCGCCGCGCCAATCGCCTGGCTCATCACCTGATCAACCAAGGTGTGCAGCCGGGTGAAAGCGTGGCGATTGCACTGCCGCGCTGCCTGGATTTACTCGTGTGCCAGCTGGCGATCCTCAAGTGCGCGGCGGTGTATGTGCCGCTGGACGTCAATGCGCCGGTTGAGCGCCAGGCGTTCATCGTGCAGGACAGCGGCGCGCATCGGGTACTCAATAGCCTGGCCGACCTGAACCTGGACGCGCAATCGCCGCGCAACCCTGAGCGGGTCCAGTCCTCGGAAAGCGTGGCGTACATCATGTACACCTCCGGCTCCACCGGCGCACCCAAAGGTGTGCAAGTGCCGCATCGCGGTATCACGCGGCTGGTGCTCAACAACGGTTACGCCGACTTCAACGCCGCGGACTGTGTGGCCTTCGCCTCCAACCCGGCGTTCGACGCCAGCACCATGGACGTGTGGGGCGCGTTGCTCAATGGCGGCCAGGTGCAGGTGATCGACCACGCCACCTTGCTCGACCCGGCGGCATTCGGTGAAGCCTTGGAGGGTGCGACGGTGCTGTTTGTCACCACGGCGCTGTTCAACCAATACGTGCAGATGATTCCTGAGGCGTTGGCCGGCCTGCGCATCCTGCTGTGCGGCGGTGAGCGTGCCGACCCGGCGGCGTTCCGCAGTCTGTTGGCGCAGGCGCCCGAGTTGCGTTTGGTGCATTGTTACGGGCCAACGGAAACCACCACTTACGCCACCACCTATGAGGTGCGCGCGATTGCCAATGACGCCGACAGCGTGCCCGTGGGGCGGCCGATTTCCAACACGCAAATCTATCTGTTGGATGCTTGGCAGCAGCCGGTGCCACTGGGGGTGAGCGGTGAAATCTGCATCGGCGGCGACGGCGTGGCCAAGGGGTATCTGAACCGGCCTGAACTGACCGCTGAGAAATTCGTGCAAGACCCGTTCAACCCAGGCGCCCTGATGTACCGCACCGGCGACCTCGGTCGCTGGACGGCGGACGGCTTGCTTGAGTGCCTTGGGCGCAATGACGATCAGGTCAAAATCCGTGGTTTCCGCATTGAACTGGGTGAGATCGAAGCGCGCCTGGCGACCTGTGCGGGCATCCACGACGTGGTGGTGCTGGCGCGTGAGGACGTGCCGGGCGACAAGCGCCTGGTGGCGTATTTCACTTGGGCTGGCGAACCCGTCGGCATCGACAGCGTGCGCGCGCATCTGCAAGGCCAATTGCCGGACTACATGCTGCCGTCGGCGTATGTGCCGCTGGCGCATTTGCCGCTGACGGCCAATGGCAAGATTGACCGTAAAGCGTTGCCGGCCCCCAGCGTTGACGCGATGAATAGTCGCGAGTTTGAAGCACCGCAAGGCGAGGTGGAAACCCTGCTGGCGCAGATCTGGCAGGACGTGCTCAAGCTTGAACGCGTGGGGCGCCATGATCATTTCTTCGAGTTGGGCGGGCATTCGCTGCTCGCGGTGAGCCTGATTGAACGCATGCGCCAAGTCGGCCTGAGCTGTGACGTGCGCGCACTGTTCAGCCAGCCAAGCCTGGCGGCGCTGGCGGCGGCGGTGGGCAGCGGGCGTGAAGTTGTGGTGCCGGTGAATGGCATTCCTTCGGGCTGCACGCAGATTACGCCGTCGATGCTGCCTCTGGTGCCGCTCGACCAGACAGCTATCGACCGTATTGTCGCCACGGTGCCGGGCGGCGCAGCGAATGTGCAGGATATCTACCCGCTGGCGCCGTTGCAGGAAGGCATTCTCTACCACCATATCAGCGCCGAGCAGGGCGACCCGTACCTGCTGCAATCGCGCATGGCGTTCGACAGCCTTGAGCGTTTGCACGCGTTCATGGGCGCGCTGCAACAGGTCGTGGCCCGTCACGACATCCTGCGCACCGGCGTGGTCTGGGAAGGCTTGGACAGCCCAGTGCAAGTGGTCTGGCGTGACGCGCAGTTGGTGGTGCAGGAAGTCGCCCTGGACCCAGCCGACGGCGGCATCCTTGAACAGCTGCACACACGCTTCGATGCTCGCCACTACCGGCTGGACATCACCCAGGCGCCGCTGCTGCGCATGGTCTACGCCCAGGACTCGGCGAATAACCGAGTCGCGGCGATCCTGTTGTTCCATCACTTGGCACTCGACCATACCGCCATGGAAGTGGTCGGCCAGGAGATGCGCGCGTTCCTGTTCAACCAGGCCGATGCGTTGCCCGCAGCGGCACCGTTTCGCAACTATGTCGCCCAGGCCCGCCTGGGTGTCAGCGTGGCTGAGCATGAGCAGTTCTTCCGCGAGATGCTCGCTGATGTCGATGAGCCGACCTTGCCGTTTGGCGTGCAGGATGTGCAGGGCGACGGCCGCGCTATCGAAGAAGCCGAGCGGCAGCTGGACGCGGCGCTGGCGGTGCGTGTGCGTGAACAGGCGCGGGTGTTGGGCGTCAGCGCGGCCAGCCTGATGCACCTGGCCTGGGCGCAAGTGCTGGGGTTGGTGTCCGGGCGTGACGACGTGGTGTTCGGCACCGTATTGATGGGCCGCATGCAGGCCGGCGAGGGCGCTGATCGCGCGTTGGGCATGTTCATCAACACCTTGCCGCTGCGCGTCGATGTGGGCGCCAGCGCCGCCGTTGCGGTCAAGGCCACCCATGCGCGGCTGAGTGCATTGCTCGGTCACGAGCACGCGTCCCTGGCGCTCGCCCAGCGTTGCAGTGGCGTATCGACGGCCGTGCCGTTGTTCAGCGCCTTGCTCAATTACCGCCACAGCACGCCCGGTGAAATGGCCCGCGACGGCCAGGGCATCTGGGAAGGTGTGCAGCTGCTGGGCGGTGAGGAACGCAGCAACTACCCGCTGACCCTCAGCGTCGATGACTTTGGCGCAGGTTTTGGCCTGAGTGTGCTGGCGCTGCCGCAGATCGGCGCCCAGCGCCTGTGTGGCTACATGCACAGCGCCGTGGAGCAGCTGGTTGCGGCCTTGGAAAGCGCGGCGAAAACCGCGCTCAACCAACTGCCTGTTTTGCCCCAGGCGGAGTGCGAAACCCTGCTGCGTGAATTCAACGCGACCGCCGCCGACTTCCCCACCGGGCATACCGTGCATGGCGCCTTGGAAGCCCAGGTCGAACGCCAACCCCATGCGATTGCCGTGCAGCAAGACGGCGAAGTTCTGACCTATCAGCAACTCAACCAGCGCGCCAACCAGTTGGCCCACCACCTGCTGGCGCTCGGCGTGCAGCCGGATGATCGCGTGGCGATCTGCTGCCGCCGTGGCCCGCAGATGCTGGTGGGTCTGCTGGGCATTCTCAAAGCCGGCGCAGGCTACGTGCCCATCGACCCGGCTTACCCCGCCGAGCGTATCGCCTACTTGCTGCAGGACAGCGCTCCGGCAGCGGTATTGGCCGAGGCAAGCACCCGCGACCTGTTGGGCGCGCATGCCGCTGTCGACCTGTTCGACGAGCGCTTGCAACACCACCCCGTCAGCAACCCGCGGCTGGCAACCCTGACCCCGGCACACCTGGCCTACGTGATCTACACCTCCGGCTCCACCGGCCAGCCCAAAGGTGTGATGGTGGAACACCGCACGGTGGAAAACCTGGTGCACTGGCATTGCGAAGCCTTCGGCCTGGACACGCGCAGCCACACCAGCAGCGTCGCCGGGTTTGGTTTCGACGCGATGGCCTGGGAGGTCTGGCCGGCACTCTGCGCAGGCGCCACCCTGCACCTGCCGCCCGCGCACGTGGGCAATGAAACTATCGACGAATTGCTCGCCTGGTGGATGGCGCAACCGCTGCACGTGAGCTTTCTGCCCACACCCGTCGCTGAGTACGCCTTCAGCCAGAACCTGCACCACCCGACCTTGCGCATCCTGTTGATCGGCGGTGATCGCCTGCGTCAGTTTGCCCAGGAGCGGCGCTTTGCAGTGGTCAACAACTACGGGCCTACCGAGGCCACGGTGGTCGCCACCTCCGGCCGTGTGCGCGCCGGGCAGGCGTTGCATATCGGCCAGCCTATCGCCAATACCCGCGTGTACGTGCTGGATGCGCAACTGCGCCCAGTGCCGGTGGGCGTTGCCGGTGAGCTGTATGTGGGCGGCAGCGGTGTGGCGCGGGGTTATTTGAACCGCCAGGACTTGACCGCCGAACGCTTCCTGCAAGACCCGTTTAACAGCGGGCGCATGTACCGCACCGGCGACCTGGCGCGCTGGTTGCCTGACGGCAATATCGAGTACCTGGGCCGTAACGACGACCAAGTCAAAGTGCGCGGCGTGCGCGTTGAACTCGGCGAAATCGAAAGCCGCCTGGCGGCACTCGACGGCATCGCCGAAGCGGTGGTGCTGGTGCGCGAGGGCCGTCTGGTGGCCTGGTTCACCGAACACTACCCACTGGCGATTGAAACCCTGCGTGCGCAACTGCAAGCGCAGCTGCCCGAAGCGCTGGTGCCGGCGGCCTACGTCAAACTCGACACGCTGCCGCTGACCGCCAACGGCAAGCTGGACCGCAAGGCCCTGCCGCAACCTGATCAGTCGGCGTTGCTGAGCCGCGACTATGCAGCGCCTGAAGGTTCAGTGGAGACCGCCCTGGCGCGGATCTGGGCCGAGGTGTTGCAGGTGGAGCAAGTCGGCCGCCATGACCACTTCTTCGAACTGGGCGGCCATTCGTTACTGGCTGTCAGCCTGATCGAACGCATGCGCCAGGTCGGCCTCAGCGCCGATGTGCGTGTGTTGTTCAGCCAGCCAACCCTCGCAGCGTTGGCCGCTGCCGTGGGCAGTGGTCGCGAAGTTTCGGTGCCCGCCAACCGCATCGCCGCCGACTGCCAGCGCATCACCCCGGACATGTTGCCGTTGGTGGATCTGGACCCAGCAACCCTCGACGAGGTCGTCAGCCGCGTACCCGGCGGCGGCGCCAATGTGCAGGACATCTACCCACTGGCGCCGTTGCAGGAGGGCATTCTTTACCACTACATCACCGCCGAGCAGGGCGACCCGTACCTGCTGCAATCGCACCTGGCTTTCGACAGCATCGAGCGCCTGAATGCCTTCACCCAGGCGCTGCAACAGGTCATCAATCGCCATGACATCCTGCGCACCGGCGTGGTCTGGGAAGGCCTGGCGCAACCGCTGCAAGTGGTGTGGCGTCAGGCTCAATTGCCGCTTGAAGAGCTGCACCTGCAAGGTGATGTACTGGCCGGCTTGCATGCGCGTTTCGATGCGCGACGCTATCGCCTGGACATCAGTCAGGCACCCTTGATCAGCTTGAAGTACGCCCAGGACCCGGCCAATCAGCGTGTGGTGGTGGTGTTGCTCTATCACCATATCGCCCTCGACCACACCGCATTCGAGGTGGTGCTGCGCGAAATGCAGGGCCACTTGCTCGGCCACCAAGCCCCAACGGCGCCGCCGATGCCGTACCGCAACTACGTGGCGCAGGCGCGCTTGGGTGTGAGCGAGCGGGAGCACGAAGCGTTCTTTTGCGAGATGCTCGGTGATGTCGATGAACCCACCTTGCCGTTCGGCCTGCAGGATGTGCGCGGCGACGGCAACGCGATCAAAGAGCATCGCCTGCGCCTGGGCAGCGACCTCAACCGCCGCCTGCGCGCCCAGGCGCGCTTGCTCGGTGTGAGCACGGCGAGCCTGTTCCACCTGGCCTGGGGCCAGGTGCTGGCGGCCACGTCGGGGCGCCAAAGCGTGGTGTTCGGCACCGTGCTGGTTGGTCGAATGCAAGGTGGCGAGGGCGCCGACCGTGCGCTGGGCGTGTTCATCAATACCTTGCCGCTGCGCCTGGACATCGACGCGCAAGGCGCACGCGCTGCCGTGCGTGCCACCCATGCGCGGCTGACCGCGTTGCTCGGGCATGAACACGCGTCCCTGGCCTTGGCCCAGCGTTGCAGCGGCGTGGCGGCACCGGCGCCGCTGTTCAGCTCGATGCTCAACTACCGCCATCGCGGCGCCGCCACGCGATCGGCTGAGGCGCAGCAGGCCTGGGAAGGCATGCAGACGCTGGTCAACGACGGGCGCACCAACTACCCGCTGACCTTGAACGTGGATGACCTGGGTGATGGTTACGACGTCACCGCCCTGGCCCAAGTCGACGCGCAACGGGTGTGCGGTTACCTGCAGGTTGCTTTGTCCGGATTGGTCGAAGCCTTGGAGCAGGCGCCGCACCAGGCGCTCAATCGTTTGCCGATTCTGGGCAGTGAGGAACGGCAAAAACTGCTGGTGGAGTTCAATGCGACCGAGGTGAACTACAACCTTGAGCAAACCCTGCACGGCCTGTTCGAAGCCCAGGTCGAGCGCACGCCGCAGGCCGTGGCGGTCAAGGCCGGTGACCAGCACCTGACCTACAGCGAGCTCAACGAACGCGCCAACCGCCTGGCCCACCACCTGCGTGAACTCGGCGTGCGGCCGGATTCGCGGGTGGGTATCTGCGTCGAGCGTGGCCTGGACATGGTCATCGGCCTGTTTGCCATCCTCAAGGCCGGCGGCGGTTATGTGCCGCTGGACCCGGCGTATCCACGCGAACGTCTGGCCTACATGCTGCAAGACAGCGCGCCCGTGGTGGTACTGGCGCAAGGCGCAACCCGCGAGTTGCTGGGTGATGTGCCGGTGATCAACCTGGACCACAGCACTTGGCAGCACCAGCTCGCCAGCAATCCGCGGGTGCCGGGCCTTACCGCCCAGCATCAGGCTTACGTGATCTACACCTCCGGCTCCACCGGCCAGCCCAAAGGCGTGATCAACGAACACGCCGGAGTGGTCAATCGCCTGCTGTGGATGCAGGACGCCTATGGCCTTAAGGCCCATGACGCGGTGCTGCAGAAAACCCCGTTCAGCTTCGACGTGTCGGTGTGGGAGTTCTTCTGGCCGCTGTTTACCGGCGCACGCCTGGTCATGGCGCGCCCGGGCGGGCATAAAGAGCCTGAGTACCTGTGCGCGGTGATCGAGGCCGAACAGATCACCACGCTGCACTTTGTACCGTCGATGCTCGATGTGTTCTTGGCCCACGGCGATGTCAGCCAGGCAGCTGTGCTTGTGCGCGTGATGTGCAGTGGCGAAGCTTTGCCGGGCAGCTTGGTGCGGCGCTTCAAGCAGCAATTGCCGGGGATCGGCCTGTACAACCTGTATGGCCCGACCGAAGCGGCGGTGGACGTGACCGCCTGGAACTGCGCGCGCCCCGACGTGCCGGACAACACGCCGATCGGCAAACCGATTGCCAACACGCGCATGTACCTGCTGGATGCGCAGTTGCAGCCGGTGCCGTTGGGCGTGGTCGGCGAGCTGTTTATCGGCGGTGTGCAAGTGGCGCGTGGCTACTTGAATCGCCCTGAACTGACCGCCGAACGCTTCCTCAAGGACCCATTCACCCTTGGGCGCATGTACCGCACTGGTGACGTTGGCCGCTACTTGCCTGACGGCAATATCGAGTACCTGGGCCGTAACGACGACCAGGTGAAGATCCGTGGCCTGCGCATCGAGCTGGGTGAAATCCAGGCGCGGCTGCTGGAGCATGCGCAGGTCAACGAGGCGGCCGTGGTCGCCCGCGAAGACCGGCTGGTCGCGTACTACACCGGCATAGCCACCGACATCGAACAGCTGCGCGCGCATCTGCTGCAGCACCTGCCGGACTTCATGGTGCCCGCGCTGTTCATGCACCTCGACGCGCTGCCGCTGAGCCCCAACGGCAAGCTCGACCGCAAGGCTTTGCCTGCGCCAGGCATGGACGCGCTGATCGTGCGCGAGTACGTGGCCCCCGAAGGTGACACCGAAACCCTCCTGGCCAAGCTGTGGGCTGAGCTGCTCAACGTCGAGCGGGTCGGGCGCCACGACAACTTCTTTGAACTGGGCGGGCACTCGCTGCTGGCCGTGAGCTTGATCGGCCGCCTGCGCCAGGAAGGCCAGGAAGCTGACGTGCGGGCGCTGTTCGAGCAGCCGACCCTGGCCGGCTATGCCGCCATAACCGAACGAATGGAGATCGTCCTGTGAGCATTTCTGAGCTGTTGGCGACGCTGAAAACCAAGGACATCCAACTGGCGCTCAAAGGCGAGCAGTTGTCGGTGCAAGGCAATAAACAAGCACTGAGCGACCCGGCGACCCTCGCCGCGTTGCGCGAGCACAAACCGGCGTTGATCGCGTTGATCAAGGCCGGCGAGTACTCGGCGACCAAGGCCGGCGAAGTGCAAGTGCCCGCCAATGGCATCCCGGCGGGCGCCGAGCGCATCACGCCGGCCATGCTGACCCTGTCGACCCTGAGCCAGGACGAGATCGACCGCATCGTCGTCACGGTGGAGGGCGGTGTGGCGAATATCCAGGATATCTACCCGCTGGCGCCGTTGCAGGAAGGCATTCTGTTCCACCATGTCAGCGCTGAGCAGGGCGACCCGTACGTGATGCAGTCGCAGTTTGCGTTCGACAGCCTGGCGCGCTTCGAGGCCTTCGCCCAAGCCCTGCAACAGGTGATGAACCGCCACGACATCCTGCGTACCGGCGTGGTCTGGGACGGTTTGCAGCAACCGTCGCAAGTGGTCTGGCGCCAAGCGCAACTGCCGGTGCAGGCGTTGGCGTTGGACCCGGCTGACGGCGATATCGCCGCGCAGCTGCACGCGCTGTTTGATGCGCGCCACTATCGCCTCGACGTGACCCAGGCGCCGCTGCTGCGCCTGGTGCGTGCCGAAGATCCGGCCCATCAGCGCATCGTCGCCACCTTGCTGTTCCACCACATGGCCCTTGACCACAGCGCCCTCGAAGTGGTGTGCCATGAACTGCAGGCGTGCCTGCTGGGGCAGGGCGCCGCGCTGGGCCAGGCGGTGCCGTTTCGCAACTATGTGGCGCAGGCGCGGTTGGGGATCAGCGAGCAGGAACACGAAAGTTTCTTCCGCCAAATGCTCGGCGACATCAGTGAGCCGACCTTGCCGTTTGGTTTGCAGGACGTGCAAGGCGATGCCCGTGGGATTGCCGAAGTCAGCCTGCCGCTGGCGCCAGCGCTCGGGCTGCGTTTGCGTGCACAAGCCCGGCTGCTGGGCGTGAGCGCCGCCAGCCTGTTCCACATGGGGTGGGCGCAAGTGTTGGCTGTGCTGGCCGGTAAACAACAGGTGGTGTTCGGCACGGTCTTGATGGGCCGTATGCAAGGCAGCCATGACACGGATCGGGCGCTGGGGATCTTCATCAACACGTTGCCGTTTCGCGTGGACGTAGGCGCCGAAGACGTGCGCGCCGGGGTCAAGGCCACCCACGCGCGGCTGACTACCTTGCTGCGCCACGAGCACGCCGCCTTGGCACTCGCCCAGCGTTGCAGTGGCGTGGCGGCGCCGACACCGCTGTTCAGTGCGTTGCTCAATTACCGCCACAGTGCCCCGGCCGCCAGTGCCGCCGCCGTATCGGCCTGGCAAGGCATCGCGGCGCTCAGCGCCGAAGAACGCACCAACTACCCGCTGACCTTGAGCGTGGATGACCTCGGCGAAGGCTTTGGCTTGAGCGTGCTCGCCAGCACTTTGGTGGACCCGCAGCGTGTCTGCGCCTACCTGCAAACCGCCCTGGAAAACCTCGTGACCGCCCTGGAGCAGGCGCCGCACACGCCGCTCAATCACGTCTCGGTAGTACCCGCCGCCGAGCAACAACAGCTGCTGCAGCAGTTCAACGCGACCCAGGTCGAGTTCCCCCAAGGCACCACCTTGCACGGGCGTATCGAAGCCCAGGCCGCGCGCACGCCCGAGGCCATCGCCGCCGTGCACCAAGGCCGCCAACTGACTTACGCCGAGCTGAACCAGCAAGCCAACCTGTTGGCCCATCACCTGCTGGCGCTGGGGGTCAAGCCCGACGACCGCGTGGCCATCGTCGCCCGCCGTGGCCTGGACACCCTGGCCGGGTTGCTGGCGATCCTCAAGGCCGGCGCCTGCTATGTGCCGGTGGACCCGTCCCACCCGGCCGAGCGTCTGAATTACCTGCTGACCGACAGTGAGCCGGTGGCGGTGCTGACCCAACAGGCGCTGCTGGACCGCCTGCCCGCGCTGGAGGTGCCGGTGATCAACCTCGACCGCTTCACCTGGCAGCACCATTCGGCGAGTAACCCCAAGGTCAATGTCACGCCATCGAACCTCGCCTATGTGATTTACACCTCCGGCTCCACCGGCCTGCCCAAAGGGGTGATGGTCGAACACCACACCGTGGCCAACCTGGTGGACTGGCATTGCCGCGCGTTTGACCTGTGCGCCGGGCGCCACACCGCCAGCGTCGCCGGTTTCGGCTTTGACGCGATGGCCTGGGAAGTGTGGCCGGCGCTGTGTGTCGGCGCGACCTTGCACCTGCCGCCGGCCAATGACGGCGCCGAAGACATCGACGCCTTGCTCGCCTGGTGGTGCGCGCAACCGTTGGACGTGTGCTTCCTGCCCACGCCGGTGGCCGAGTACGCCTTCAGCCAGCAGATCGAACACCCCACGCTGCGTACCTTGCTGATCGGCGGCGATCGCCTGCGCCAGTTCGTGCGGGCCCAGCGTTTCGAGTTGATCAACAACTACGGGCCGACCGAAGCCACGGTGGTCGCCACTTCCGGCAAGGTCGAAGTGGGCCAGCCGTTGCATATCGGCACACCTATCGCGAATGCCACGGTGTACCTGCTGGACGAACAGCAACGCCCGGTGCCGTTGGGTGTCGCCGGTGAGCTGTATGTGGGCGGCAAAGGCGTGGCGCGCGGTTACCTGAACCGCGAGGATTTGACGGCCGAGCGCTTCCTGCAAGACCCGTTCAATGCCGGGCGCATGTACCGCACTGGCGACCTGGCGCGCTGGTTGCCGGACGGCAACATTGAATACCTGGGGCGTAACGACGACCAGGTGAAGGTCCGTGGCGTGCGCATCGAGTTGGGCGAGATTGAAACCCAACTCAACCAACTGCCGGGCATTCAGGAGGCGGTGGTGTGGGTCCGTGAAGAGCGGTTGATCGCCTACTTCACTGCAAACCCTCAGCTCGACCCGCTGGCTGTCGGCGATATCCGCGCCCATCTGGTCGCGCATTTGCCGGACTACATGGTTCCGGTCGCCTACGTGAAACTCGATGCATTGCCGCTCACCGCCAACGGCAAACTCGACCGCAAAGCCTTGCCGGCGCCGGACATGGCCGCCGTATTTACCCGCGATTACGAGGCGCCCCAAGGCGAGATCGAAACCGTGCTCGCACACATCTGGGCTGATGTGCTGCAAGTAGAGCGCGTTGGGCGTCGCGATCATTTCTTTGAATTGGGCGGGCATTCGCTGCTGGCGATGCGCATGGTTTCCCAGGTGCGTCAGCGCCTGGGTGTCGAGCTGAGCCTCGGCGACCTGTTTGCCAATGCCGAGCTGGCGGCGGTCGCCGAAGTGCTCGCCCGGGCGGGGCGCAGCACGTTGCCGGATATCTTGCCCGCTAACCGTGATGAAGACGTGCCGCTGTCCTTCGCCCAGCAGCGCCTGTGGTTCCTGGCACTGATGGAAGGCGCCAACACCGCCTACAACATTCCCATCGGCCTGCGTTTGCGCGGGCAGCTGCATGTCGAGGCGCTGCAACGGGCGCTGGCGCGTATCGTCGCGCGCCACGAAACCCTGCGCAGTCGCTTCGCCCAACACGGCGACGACGCTCAGGTGCTGATTGTGCCCGCCGAAGACGTGCTGCCGTTGCAAGTGCAGGACCTGCGCCGCCACCCACAACCCCAGCAGGCGCTGGACGCTTTGATCCAAGGCGAAGCCTCGGCACCGTTCGACCTGGAGCGCGGCCCGTTGCTGCGCGGGCGGTTGGTGGTGATGGCCGACGATCACCATGTGCTGTTGCTGACCTTGCACCACATCGTCTCCGATGGCTGGTCGATGGGCGTGCTCACCCGTGAGCTGATGGCGCTGTACCAAGCCTTCAGCCACGGCCTGCCCGACCCGTTGCCGGCACTGCCGATCCAGTACGGCGACTTTGCCGTGTGGCAGCGTTTGTGGCTGAGCGGCGAAGTGCTGCAGCGCCAAAGCACGTATTGGCAACAGGCCCTGGCCGGGGCGCCGGCGCTGCTCACGCTACCAACGGACCGCCCGCGCCCGGCGCAACAGGACTACGCCGGCAGCAGCGTCGAAGTGCGCCTGGATGAACGCCTCACCGCCGGGCTCAAGGCCTTGAGCCAACGCCATGGCACCACGCTGTACATGACCTTGATGAGCGCCTGGGCCTCGCTATTGGCGCGGCTGTCCGGGCAGCCGGACCTGGTGATCGGCTCGCCGGTGGCCAACCGTACACGCAGCGAAGTCGAAGGGCTGATCGGCCTGTTCGTCAACACCCTGGCGGTGCGCATCGACACCTCGGGCGCGTTGAGCACCGAGGCACTGTTGGCGCGGGTCAGGGCGTTGACGCTTGAAGCCCAAGCCCATCAGGACCTGCCGTTCGAGCAGGTGGTGGAAATCACCCGGCCGGTGCGTAGCCTGGCCCACAGCCCGTTGTTCCAGACCTTGCTGAGCTGGCAGGACAGCAGCGCGCCGACCCTGGCGTTGGGTGACCTGGCCCTGGAAGGCATCGTCGAGAGTAGCCACTTTGCCAAGTTCGACCTGTCGCTGAACCTCGGCGAAGTGCAGGGCAGTATTTTGGGCGCGTTGGAATATGCGGTGGCGTTGTTTGATCAATCGACCGTGCAGCGTTACGTCGGCTATTTCACGCGCACCCTACAGGCGATGGTCGATAACGATCAGGCCGTGCTTGAACACACGCCGCTGGTGGATCCGCGTGAGCGTCAGCAGCTGCTGTTTGATTTGAATGCCACCGACGTCAATTACAACCTCGACCAAACCCTGCACGGGATGTTCGAGGCGCAGGTCACGCGCACGCCGCAGGCGATTGCGGTCAAGGCTGGCGAGCAGCAGCTGACCTATGCCGAGCTGAATGCGCGGGCCAACCAGTTGGCCCATCACCTGCAGGCGTTGGGCGTGCAACCGGATTCGCGGGTGGCGATCTGCGTGGAGCGGGGCTTGGACATGGTCGTTGGCCTGTACGCGATCCTCAAGGCCGGCGCCGCGTATGTGCCGCTGGACCCGGCTTATCCGCAAGAGCGCCTTGCCTACATGCTGGAAGACAGCGCGCCGCTGGTGGTGTTGGCGCAGGGCTCCACGCGCGGGTTGCTGGGCGCGGTGCCGGTGGTCGATCTGGACCAGCCCTGCTGGCAGCACCAGCCGGTCGCTAACCCCGATGCAGCGGGCGCGACGGCTTATGTGATCTACACCTCCGGCTCCACCGGCCAGCCCAAAGGCGTGATCAACGAACACGCCGGGGTGGTCAACCGGTTGCTGTGGATGCAGGACGAATACGGCCTCAAGGCGCATGACGCGGTGCTGCAGAAAACCCCATTCAGCTTCGACGTGTCGGTGTGGGAGTTCTTCTGGCCGCTGTTTACCGGCGCGCGCCTGGTGATGGCGCGCCCAGGCGGGCACAAAGACCCGCAGTACCTGTGCGACGTGATCGAGGCCGAACAGATCACCACGCTGCACTTTGTGCCGTCGATGCTGGATGTATTCCTGGCCCACGGTGATGTGCGCCAGGCGGCCGGGCTGGTGCGTGTGATGTGCAGCGGCGAAGCTTTGCCGGGCAGCCTGGTGCGGCGTTTCAAGCAGCAGTTGCCGGGCAGTGCGTTGCATAACCTGTATGGCCCGACGGAAGCGGCGGTGGACGTGACGGCGTGGAATTGCGCGGGCGCGGTGACGCCGGACAACACGCCGATTGGCAAGCCCATCGCCAACACGCGCATGTACCTGCTCGACAGCCAGTTGCAGCCGGTGCCGTTGGGTGTGGTCGGTGAGTTGTTTATAGGTGGTGTGCAAGTGGCGCGCGGTTATCTGAACCGGCCTGAACTGACGGCCGAGCGCTTCCTTGACGACCCGTTTATCAATGGGCGGATGTACCGCACCGGTGACGTCGGGCGCTACTTGCCGGACGGTAACATCGAGTATTTGGGGCGCAATGATGACCAGGTGAAGATCCGTGGTTTACGCATCGAGTTGGGTGAGATCCAAGCCCGCCTGACCGAGTATCCGTCGATTAATGAAGCAGCGGTTGTCGCCCGTGAACAACGCCTGGTGGCTTATTACACCGGCGCATACAGCGAAATCGATGCGCTGCGCAGTCACCTGCTGCGGCACCTGCCGGAGTTTATGGTACCGGCGATGTTCGTCCATCTCGACGCCTTGCCGCTGAGCCCCAACGGCAAGCTCGACCGTAAAGCCTTGCCCGAACCGGGCCTGGATTCGGTGGTGGTGCGCGAGTACGAGGCGCCTCAGGGCGATACCGAAATTGCCCTGGCCAGCCTGTGGGCCGAGTTGCTCAACGTGGAACGCGTGGGCCGCCACGACAATTTCTTTGAATTGGGTGGGCATTCGCTGCTGGCCGTCAGCCTGATGGGGCGCATGCGCCGCCTTGGGTTGTCGGCGGACGTCAAAGTGCTGTTTGGCCAGCCGACCTTGTCTGCGTTGGCGGCGGCGCTGGGTGGTGGGCGTGAAGTGGCGGTGCCGGCGAATGGCATTGCACCCGACTGCACCTACATCACCCCGGACATGTTGGCGCTGGTCCAGTTGGATCAGCCGGCTATCGAGCGCATTGTCGCCTGTATCCCAGGCGGCGCGGCGAATGTGCAGGACATCTACCCGCTGGCGCCGTTGCAGGCCGGCATTCTCTATCACCATCGCGCAGTAGTGGAAGGCGATGCGTACCTGCTGCAGGCGCAGTTTGCGTTCGACAGCCTCGTACGGCTGCAAGCGTTTGCCCGGGCGTTGCAGGCGGTGATCCAGCGCCATGATGTGCTGCGTTCATCCTTGCACTGGGACGGCCTGGAAGAACCGGTGCAGGTGGTTTGGCGTGAAGCCTTGTTAAGCGTCGAAACCGGGCCGCTGCCGCAGCGTCTCGACCTGGCTCAAGCCCCGCTGATGCGCTTGGTTTACACCCAGGAACCGCAGCGGGTGGTCGCAACTTTGCTGTTCCATCACCTGGTGATGGACCACATCGCACTGGACATCCTGCAGCACGAAATGCAGGCGTTTTTGTTGGGCCGAGAGGATGAGTTGGGCGCTGCGGTGCCGTACCGCAATTACGTGGCCCAGACCTGTTTGGGTGTTGACGATCACGAAACGTTCTTTCGCGAAATGCTCGCTGAGATCGACGAACCCACCGAGGTCGAAAACCTGGGCGGCGATGAAGCAGCCCATCTAGCGATTGACCTTGAGTTGAGCCGGCGCCTGCGTACCCAGGCCCGCCAAGCGGGCGTGAGCGCCGCCAGCCTGATGCACCTGGCCTGGGCCCATGTGCTGGGCAAGGTCAGCGGCCGCGAGCAGGTGGTATTCGGCACCGTGATGCTTGGCCGCCTGCAAGGTGGCGAAGGCGCCGAGCGCGCCATGGGGGTGTTTATCAACACCTTGCCGTTTCGAGTCGACCTAGGGGAACACTCGGTGCGTACAGCCTTACGCGCCACCCATGCCCGCCTGACTCAACTGCTCAGCCATGAGCACGCGCCGCTGGCAGTGGCCCAGCGTTGCAGCGCGGTGCCGGTGGCGACGCCGTTGTTCAGCGTGCTGTTCAACTACCGCCACAGTGCGCCGCAAACCGCTGGCGTGGCCGAAGCGTGGCAGGGCATTGAGCTGCTCAAGGCGCAGGAACAGACCAATTACGGCTTGTCGGTGAGTGTGGATGACCTCGGTGAGGGTTTCAGTCTGGAAGCCATGGGGCAGGGCGCCCGGCGGTTGTGTGACTATCTGCACGCTGCACTTGAGCAGGTGGTTGAGGCGCTGGAACACAACCGTGAAATCGCCATCAGCCGCCTGCCGATCCTGGCGGCCGCAGAGCGCAGCCAGCTGGCGGGCTTCAACGCCACCACCCGCACGTTCCCCCGTGAACACACGGTGCAGCGCCTGTTCGAAGCCCAGGCCCAGGCGCGTCCCGGCGCCGTGGCAGTGCTGCATGGCGAGCAGGTGTGGCGCTACGGTGAACTCAACACCCGCGCCAACCGTCTGGCCCATCACTTGCTGGGCTTGGGTGTACGCCCCGCCGATAACGTGGCGATCCTGCTGCCGCGCTGCATCGACCTGCTGGTCAGCCAACTGGCCGTACTCAAATGCGCGGCGGCCTATGTGCCGCTGGACATCAACGCACCGGCCGAACGCCAGGGCTTTATGCTGCAGGACAGCGGCGCGACGTGGCTGTTGACGCGCAGCGAGGCGCTCGTTGAATATCCGGCCCGGCGCCTGGACTTGGACACCCTGGCCCTCGACCCGCAACCGAGCCATAACCCGGACTTGTCGCAGTCTTCCGACAGCGTGGCGTACATCATGTACACGTCCGGCTCCACCGGCACGCCCAAGGGCGTCTTGGTGCCGCATCGCGGTATCACGCGGCTGGTGCTCAACAACGGTTACGCCGACTTCAACGCCGCGGACTGTGTGGCCTTCGCCTCCAACCCGGCGTTCGACGCCAGCACCATGGACGTGTGGGGCGCGTTGCTCAATGGCGGCCAGGTGCAGGTGATCGACCACGCCACCTTGCTCGACCCGGCGGCATTCGGTGAAGCCTTGGAGGGTGCGACGGTGCTGTTTGTCACCACGGCGCTGTTCAACCAATACGTGCAGATGATTCCTGAGGCGTTGGCCGGCCTGCGCATCCTGCTGTGCGGCGGTGAGCGTGCCGACCCGGCGGCGTTCCGCAGTCTGTTGGCGCAGGCGCCCGAGTTGCGTTTGGTGCATTGTTACGGGCCAACGGAAACCACCACTTACGCCACCACCTATGAGGTGCGCGCGATTGCCAATGACGCCGACAGCGTGCCCGTGGGGCGGCCGATTTCCAACACGCAAATCTATCTGTTGGATGCTTGGCAGCAGCCGGTGCCACTGGGGGTGAGCGGTGAAATCTGCATCGGCGGCGACGGCGTGGCCAAGGGGTATCTGAACCGGCCTGAACTGACCGCTGAGAAATTCGTGCAAGACCCGTTCAACCCAGGCGCCCTGATGTACCGCACCGGCGACCTCGGTCGCTGGACGGCGGACGGCTTGCTTGAGTGCCTTGGGCGCAATGACGATCAGGTCAAAATCCGTGGTTTCCGCATTGAACTGGGTGAGATCGAAGCGCGCCTGGCGACCTGTGCGGGCATCCACGACGTGGTGGTGCTGGCGCGTGAGGACGTGCCGGGCGACAAGCGCCTGGTGGCGTATTTCACTTGGGCTGGCGAACCCGTCGGCATCGACAGCGTGCGCGCGCATCTGCAAGGCCAATTGCCGGACTACATGCTGCCGTCGGCGTATGTGCCGCTGGCGCATTTGCCGCTGACGGCCAATGGCAAGATTGACCGTAAAGCGTTGCCGGCCCCCAGCGTTGACGCGATGAATAGTCGCGAGTTTGAAGCACCGAGCGATGCGTTGGAGCTGACCCTGGCGCAGCTGTGGGCTGAGGTCTTGAAGCTGGAACAGGTTGGGCGGCATGACAGCTTCTTTGAACTGGGCGGGCATTCGTTGCTGGCGATTCGGCTGGTCAACCTGATGGAAGCGGCGGGGTTGCAGGTGTCCCTGGCTGAGCTGTTCGAGCATGCCAGCGTGGCCTCGGTCGCCGCGATGCTGCAACAACGTACGGATGAACCGGTGCGTGACACCTCGGTGATCACCGTGCGCAGCCGTGGCGCGCAACCGCCGCTGTTCCTGGTCCACGAATTCAGTGGCATGGACGTGTACTTCCCGGCGCTGGGTCAGCACCTGCCCGGTGACTATCCCATCTACGGCTTGCCGGGCGCGGCGCTTGGCGACTCGCACCTGAACACCATGGAAGGCCTGGCGGCGCGCATGGTCGGGCTGATTCGGGGTATCCAGCCCCATGGGCCGTACCGGCTCGCAGGCTGGTCGTTTGGCGGCGTGTTGGCCTATGAAGTGGCGATGCAGTTGTTGGGGCTGGATGAGGCGGTGGCCTTCCTCGGTTTGATCGACAGTTACGTGCCGCGCATGACCGACCAAGGCAAGGCGCGTTGGCGCGGGCCGGATGCGCTCAAGCGGCATTTGCTGTTGCAGTGCACGGCGTATTGGACAGCACAAGGAGGTGTGGATGAGCTGGCGAGGCTTGAACACTTGGAGGCGGGCATTGGACAGCTGGACTTTGCGGGTCTGCTGCAACGCTGTCGCGATGAAGGTTTGCTATACGCGCAAATGGCAGCGGCTGCGGACGCGGACCTCTTGAGTTTTATCGAGCGAGAGGTCGGGCATGGGCATGCGCTGGCGCATTACAGCCTGTTCCCATTGCCGGTTGCGGTGCACCTGTTCAGCGCTATGCAACGGCCGACCGAGTTGTCCCGGCGCAGTGACACGCTGGGTTGGCAGGACGCGTTGGCGCCGGGGCAATTGCGCCAGGTGCAGGTGCCGGGAGATCACCAGAGCATGATGCAGGCGCCGCATATCCAGGCGTTGGGCCGTGCGATGACTGAGGCGTTGGCGGTGGGTGTGCCGGTCGCTGAGGCGGCGCATCAACCGTTGTTGCGTATTCAGAGTGGGCGGGCGGGGTATGCGCCGGTGTTTTGTGTGCCCGGCGCGGGGGACAGCGTCACCGGGTTTGTGGGGTTGAGCGAGGCCCTGGGGCGCGACTGGCCGTTGTTGGGTTTGCAGCCACGAGGCTTGGATGGCGAGGCGGTTCCGCATAGCCAGGTGGAAGCGGCGGCGCAGTGTTATCTGGCGGCGCTGGCGCAGGAGTGCCCGCAGGGGCCGGTGCATTTGGTTGGGCATTCGTTTGGCGGCTGGGTGGCGTTGGAGATGGCGCTGCGGCTGCAGGCGATGGGCCGTGAGGTGGCGTCGTTGACGGTTATTGACAGTGAATCGCCTGGGGGTTTGGGTAAGCCTTATACGACCACGGCGGCGTTGTTGCGGTTGATCGAGGCGATGCAGTTGGCGGCTGGGAAGCCGTTGGGCATAGACCCGGTGGAGTTTGCCGAGCGTGATGAAGTGGCGCAGCGCCAATGGCTGCATGCAGGGATGGTGGGCGTGGGGTTGTTGCCGGGGCGCTCTGCGGTGGATGCCATGGATGGGCCGGCGCGCACGTATGCGTCGGCGTTGCGCACGGTGTATCGACCTTTGCAGCGTTATAACGGGGTGGTGCGGTTGGTGTTGGCTGAGGATCCTTCGCTGGATGCGGCGGGGAATCAGCGGGAGCAGGGGTTGATGGTTGAGGGGTGGCGGCGGCAGGGGAGTGGGTTGCAGGTTTGGTATGGGCCGGGGAACCACTTTACGTTGCTTAAGGCGCCGAATGTGTTGGGGTTGGCGCGGTGGTGGGTTGAGGGGGTGGTGATTGGGGAGGTGGTGTCTTGAGGGCTGTATGCCGGTCTGAATGTGGGAGCTGGCTTGCCTGCGATAGCGGTGTGTCGGTGTGCATATCCATTACTGCGGTAACGGCTACTTATGGTTCCGCTCTTACAGCGGGTCACTTTTGGAAGGCCCCAAAAGTAACCAAAAGGTCCTCGCCCCACCACTCGGCACCTCGCCTAGGCTCGGTGTGCCCTCACGCAGGCTTGAATCCGTGGGCCGCCGCGATGGGCCATCCTTGGCCCAGCGCGGCTAACCCGGTGTCCTGCCGGGTTACCCAAGTATTCAAGCCTGCGTTCGGCCAGCGTGGTTTAACGGGGCGCCTCAGATCAAAAGCAAGATCAAGATCAAAAGCAGATCAAGAGCCGAGTGATCTCTTCCTGATGTATGGAGATCCAAATGTGGGAGCTGGCTTGCCTGCGATAGCGGTGTATCAGCCAGGCACACAGTGACTGACACTCTGCAATCGCAGGCAAGCCAGCTCCCACACTAGACCGTGTTCGCTGTAGACCCTCTTCATCTTTTTATGGTCATTTATGCAAAAGTCAACGTTTCGCAAACTCGGAATGCTCGCGGTATTGGCGGTTGCCATCGGCCTTGTCGTCTACACCGTTCAAGCACCCGCCGACGCGCCGCAATACCTCACCGCCACGGCTGAACGGGGTGATATTGAAAATGCCGTCCTGGCTACTGGCGTGCTGGAAGGCATCAAGCAGGTTGACGTCGGTGCCCAGGTTTCCGGGCAGTTGAAGTCGCTCAAGGTCAAGGTCGGCGACAAGGTGAAGAAGGGCCAATGGCTCGCCGAAATTGACCCGTTGATCCTGCAAAATACCCTGCGCAAAGCCCAGGTTGATGAAGAAAACCTGCAGGCCCAGCGACGTGCCACGGCGGCGCAGCTCAAGCAGGCCAAGTCTGTCTATGAGCGCTACAAAGGCTTGCAGGTCGACGAATCGGTGTCGCGCCAGGATTTTGAGGACGCCGAGTCGACCTTTCAGGTGCAGCAAGCCAACCTGTTGTCCCTGGATGCGCAGATCAAAAGCGCGCATATCCAGATCGACACCGCCAAGGTCAACCTGGCCTATACCCGCATCGTCGCGCCCATCGACGGTGATGTGGTCGGCATCGTCACCCAGGAAGGCCAGACGGTGATTGCCAGCCAGTTGGCGCCGGTACTGCTCAAGCTGGCGGACCTGGACACCATGACCGTCAAGGCCCAGGTGTCCGAGGCGGATGTGATTCACATCAGCCCCGGCCAGCAGGTGTATTTCACCATCCTCGGCGAGGCCGACAAGCGCTACTACGCCAAGCTGCGTGGCACGGAGCCGGCGCCGCAGAGCTTCCTCGAGACCCCGACCGCCGGCACGCCCAAGCAGAACATGGCGGTGTTTTACAACGCGCTGTTCGACGTGCCCAACCCCGACCACCGTCTGCGCATCGCTATGACCGCCCAGGTGCGGATCGTGCTCGATACTGCCCAGGCCGCCTTGATGGTGCCGGTGGCGGCGCTCGGTGCGCGTAATGCCGATGGCAGCTATCCGCTGCGCGTGCTGGATGCCAAGGGCAAGGCCGTGTCGCGCGATGTGCAGATCGGCATCAATAACAACGTCAAAGTGCAGATTCTGGACGGCCTGGACGAGGGCGATAAAGTGGTGATCGGCGACGCATCGCCTGTTGTGGCGGGGAGTTGACCCATGACCCAGCCACTGTTGGAACTCAAGGGCATCACCCGCAGTTTCATGGCCGGCGAGCGCGAGTTCATTGCGCTCAAGGGTATCGACCTGACCATTCACGCCGGGGAAATGCTCGCGATTATCGGCGCTTCCGGCTCGGGTAAATCGACGCTGATGAACATCCTTGGCGGCCTGGATTACGCCACTGCCGGCAGCTACAAGATCAATGGCATCGAAACTCGCTCGCTGGGCGATGAGCAACTGGCGGAACTGCGCCGCGATTACTTCGGCTTTATCTTCCAGCGCTACCACTTGCTCGCGCACCTGAGTGCTTTGCACAACGTGGAAATGCCGGCGATTTACGCCGGTACTCCCGAGACGCAACGCCACAGCCGCGCACGCGATTTGCTCACGCGCCTGGGCCTGGCGGGGCACACCAGTCACCGGCCGAGCCAGTTGTCCGGTGGGCAGCAACAGCGGGTGAGTATTGCTCGCGCGTTGATGAACGGCGGTGAGGTGATCCTCGCCGACGAGCCCACCGGTGCCCTCGACACCCACAGCGGCAAGGAGGTGATGCGCATCCTAGCCGAGCTGCACGCCGCCGGGCACACGGTGATTATTGTGACCCACGACCCGAAGGTCGCGGCGAATGCCCAGCGCATTGTCGAGGTGTGTGACGGCGAGATTGTCAGCGACAAGGCCAATGACCGTGTCGGGCTGGACGCGCCCACTGAGGCGCCCATCGAGACCCGGCGCAGCGGCGCACGACGGTTGGTGGCGAGCCTGGGTTTGTTCAAGGAAGCGTTCAACATGGCCTGGGTCGCGCTGATTTCCCATCGCATGCGCACCTTGCTGACCATGCTCGGTATCGTCATCGGTATCACCTCAGTGGTGTCGATCTCGGCCATCGGCGAAGGTGCCAAGCGTTATGTGCTCAAGGACATCCAGGCCATCGGCAGCAACACCATCGACATCTTTTCCGGTACCAGTTTTGGTGACAGCCGCGCGTCAGCCATCGAGACGCTGATGCCGTCGGATGTGGAGGCATTGAATCAGCTGTATTACGTCGACAGTGCCACGCCGGTGGTGGGGCGTAACCTGCTGCTGCGTTTTGGCAATATCGACCTGGATGCACAGGTCAATGGTGTCAGCGACCGCTACTTCAAAGTCAAAGGGCTGAAGCTGGAAGCCGGGATTGCCTTCAGCGAAAACGACGCGCGGCGCCAGGCGCAGGTGGTGGTGATCGACCACAACACCCGGCATCGCCTGTTCGGGCCGAATGTGGACCCGTTGGGCCAGGTGATCCTGGTCGGCAACCTGCCGTGTACGGTGATTGGTGTGACGGCCGACAATAAGAACATGTTCGCCGCCAGCAAGGCGCTGAACGTGTGGGTGCCTTACGAAACCGCGGCCGGACGCCTTCTGGGCCAGCGCCATCTGGACAGCATCACCGTGCGTATCAAGGACGGCCAGCCGAGCAAGGTGGTGGAAGAAAACGTCAATAAGCTCATGCTGCAACGCCATGGCACCAAGGATTTTTTCACCAATAACCTCGACAGCATCATGCAGACGGTGCAGAAAACCAGCCGCTCGCTGGCGCTGCTGTTGTCGCTGATCGCGGTGATCTCGTTGTTGGTGGGCGGCATCGGGGTGATGAACATCATGCTGGTGTCGGTCACCGAGCGTACCCGCGAGATCGGCATTCGCATGGCGGTGGGGGCGCGTCAGTCGGATATCCGCCAGCAGTTTCTGGTGGAGGCGGTGATGGTGTGCTTGATCGGCGGGATGATCGGGATCTCGTTGTCCTTTGCGATCGGCTATCTGTTTTCGTTGTTTGTGAAGGAGTGGGAGATGGTGTTTTCCTTAGGCTCGATCGTGACCGCGTTTGCCTGCTCGACCCTGATCGGCATTGTGTTTGGCTTTGTGCCGGCCAGGAATGCGGCGCGGCTGGACCCGATTGAGGCGTTGGCACGGGACTGACTGGATCAGGTATCACTGACACTTTAGATCAAATGTGGGAGCGGGCTTGCTCGCGAAAGCGGTGGGTCAGCAGTACATTTGGCGCTGACACACTGAAGTGCGCCCCAGAAGTTGGACACCCGTCCAACTCCTGAGGCTTTTCATGAGCAAATACACGACGCAGTTCAAGCTTTCCGCCATTACCACTTTCCTTGAGCAGGGCCGAGGCTTTCGCCGCATAGCCGCTCAATTTCAAATGGATCCCACCTTGCTTCGTCGTTGGGTGGAGGCTTACCGATTACATGGCGAAGCCTGTCTAAGCAGAACCGGCGAACGCTACAGTCCCTTGTTCAAGTTTTCAGTGCTGCAACGCATGTGGCGCGACTCCTTATCCTTGCGCCGCGCAGCGGCGCTCTTCAACCTGGGTAACTCAAGCCAGGTGGGCAGATGGCAACAGCAGTATTACAGTGGCGGTATTGAAGCCCTGGAGTCAGGGAAAAAAGGATCGATTACCGCTATGCCCAAGCCGCCTTCTAAACCGCGTAAAACTACCACCCCACTCACCGACGCACAGCTTGCACACAAGGCATTACTCGATGAACTGCAGTATTTGCGCATGGAGAACGCCTACCTAAAAAAGCTTGGAGAGTTGGGCGAGGCGGTGATGAGGCGAGAGAGAGAAGCGAAGAAAAAGCCCGATTAGTCACTGAGCTCAAACAAGCTTTCCCCTTGAGTGATTTGCTCAAGCTGGTAGGTCTTGCGCGAAGTACGTACTACTACCAACTCAAGGCGATGGGCGTTGCGGACCGGTTTATCTCGATCAAAGCCTCTATCCAGACGATCCAAGACGAGAATGAGGGCCGCCTTGGTTACCGTCGGATGACTTTAGAGCTACGTAAGCAAACGCCGTTGATCAACGGTAAAACGGTACGACGGCTGATGGGAGAGTTAGGCCTGAAATGCACAGTGCGACCGAAAAAATACAAATCGTATAAAGGGCCAATGGGAGAGGTATCGCCCAATATCCTGGCTCGTCAGTTCGAAGCTGAGCAACCAAATCAGAAATGGGTGACCGATGTCACCGAGTTCAAAGTGGCCGGCAAAAAGCTGTATCTGTCCCCAGTACTGGACTTGTACAACGGAGAGATTGTGGCCTATAAGACCGCCGTCCGCCCCCAATACGCCTTGGTAGGCGACATGCTGGAGCTGGCCCTTGAGCGCTTGCCCGAAGGCGCCAAACCCATGCTGCACTCGGATCAGGGCTGGCACTATCGACACTCAAAGTATCGGGAAAAACTGGAAAAAGCTGGGTTGGAACAGAGCATGTCTCGCAAAGGGAACTGCTATGACAACGCCACAATGGAAAGCTTTTTCGGTACCCTGAAGTCGGAGTTTTACTATCGGGAAAGCTTCGACAGCGTTGCTCAGCTGCAGGCCGGGCTGGATAAGTACATCCATTACTACAACCATAAGCGAATCAAAACGAAGCTTGGCGGACTGAGCCCTGTGGCTTACAGAACCCGGTCCGCGGTAGCCTAACCATTAGCTGTCCAACTTTTGGGGCGCACTTCACACCGCATTCGCGAGCAAGCCCGCTCCCACAGGGTTTTTTGGTGATTCAGAGGATTGTGACCGTTCCTTCCTCAGTCGCATACATCCACCGCAATAACGAATGCCGCCCACTGATCCCCAGCTTGATTGCGGCGCGCTTGAGGTAACTCTCGATGGTGTTGACCTTCAGCGTCAGTTGCTCCGCCAACTCCGGTGCAGTGCGCCCGGCTAGCAGACCAACGCACACCTCGAGTTCGCGGTTGGACAAGGTCAGCCCCGATTGCACCAGGCGTTCTTCAATGCGTCGGCGCAGGGTTTCGATGCCCTGGTTTTCCGGCATTGCCGGGTCGTTGTTCTGGCGGCACGGCTGGATCGCGGTGATGTGTTTTTCCACCATCGGCAGCAGCAGCGTGGAGAAGTCCTGCAGCATGCTGCGTTCTTGCGGCGAAAAACTTTCCGACTGGTGCGAGCGGTACACCGACAACACGTAGCTTACATCGTCCTTGCGGCGCGTGAGGTGCAGTTGGGCTGCCGGTTGTTCTGCGCCTAAGGCCACTACCGAATCGGTGTAGACCGGGCTGATCCGGCGGCGGGTATGGCCTTCGGCACCCACCCGCAGCTGCGTGATATGGGTAGCGTCCACTGCCAGTTGGGTAAGGATGAGGTCATGCAGCATACGTGGGAAGTGGCGACTGCCGGTGCTGGCGATGACCTTGCCTATATGTGGGAACAGGTGTGAGTTCATCAGTTCTTCCATGAGTTTCGAGTGCAGGTATTCAGCCTTATAGCGACGGGGATTAATAAGGTAACCAGGGTGAATAACCTACGGTGATAATCCCCCCGCCGAGACCTATGCTAGTACAGCATTGCGAGCTGAGGGGGATCCAATCTGGAAAAATCAGATTAAAAACGCATAACGATGGTCGGACCTGTCCGACACACCGTGTGTGGGAAAGTATTACTTGGCATGTAGGCCTTATTTTACTGCGTGCTCTTCTATCATCGCCTGACGCGGGGCGGCGCGGGTGCACTTGGCCAGCGCCTGCTGCACATCCGCCAGCAGGTCGGCGATGTCTTCCAGCCCCACCGACAATCGCACCAAGCCTTCACTGATACCGTGTTGCGCGCGTTCTTCCGGGGTGTAGGTGGAATGGGTCATGCTCGCCGGGTGCTGGGCCAGTGACTCGGCATCGCCCAGGCTCACCGCGCGGGTGAACAGCTTGAGGGCATTCATGAAGCGCCGCCCGGTCTCAATCCCGCCCTTGAGTTCGAAGGCGATCATGCCGCCGGACTGCTTCATCTGCCGCGCCGCCAGTTCGTACTGTGGGAAAGAACGCAGCCCGGGGTAGGTCACCCACTGCACGGCCGGGTGCGCCTGCAAAGCTTCGGCCACTGCCTGGGCATTGCTGCAATGGCGATCCATGCGCAGCGCCAACGTCTTGAGCCCGCGCATCAGCAAGGACGCATCCTGTGGCGACATCACCGCGCCGGTCAGGTCCTTGAGCCCTTGCAGGCGGATGCGTTGCGCCAGGGCCTGGCTGCTCACGGCGATACCCGCTGTGATATCGCCGTGGCCGCTGAGGTACTTGGTGGCTGAGTGCACCACCACGTCGGCACCCAGTTCCAGAGGGCGTTGCAGGTAAGGCGTGCAGTAGGTGTTGTCGACTACCACCGTGACATTCGGTTGCTGGTGCGCAAGTTCGGCCACGGCGGCAATGTCCACCAGACGCAGGTTGGGGTTGGCTGGGGTTTCGCAGTAGATCATGCGGGTGGCGGGGGAGAGTGCCGCACGTAAGGCGGCCAGGTCGGTGAGGTCGACATGGCGCACCTTGATGCCGAACTCGCCAATGCCATGGTGCAGCAGGGCGAAGGTGCAACCGTAGAGGGTCTGGCTGACGATCACTTCATCGCCAGGGCGCAGCAGGGTCCAGAACGTCGCGGCAATCGCGCCCATGCCGGAGCTGAAGGCCACGGCGGCCTCGCCGTTTTCCAGGGCGGCCATGCGCGTTTCCAGCAGGGCCAGGGTTGGGTTAGAGATGCGTGTATAGAAGTGGCCGCTGGCTTCGCCGGCAAAACAGGCGGCGCCGTATTCGGCGGTGGGGAAGGCGAAGGTGGCGGACAGGTAGATCGGCGGAACGAGGGCGCCGTGGTGGTCTTTGGGGTCATAGCCGTGGTGGATGGCGCGGGTGGAAAAGCCGCATGCATTATGTTTATTGTTCATGTCGGGCGCTCCTTATTTCCTACAATGCTATGCTCATAACCAAGGAAGAAAGTTGCAAAGTTTGCCGATATTTCCCGCGTTAAGGGATGGAACGTCCATAAAAATAATGAGTAGAGGCAAGATATGCCCGTCAATCTTGATCGCACTGACAAGGCTCTTTTGAACGCGTTGCAAGGCAATGCCCGTCTGACCGTGGCGGAGTTGGCTGACCGGGTGGCCCTGACCACCTCACCGTGTTGGCGCCGGGTGCGGAGCCTGGAGGAGAGTGGGGTGATCAGTGGGTATCAGGCGATCCTGTCGCCCAAGGCGTTGGGGTATGGGGTGACGGCGTTTGTCAGTATCATGATGGACAGTCATACGCGGGAAATTGCTCGGGCGTTTGAGCAGCGGCTGTTGGAGATTCCTGAGATTGTGGCGTGCCATAACGTGTCGGGGCGGTATGATTTTTTGCTTGAGGTGGTGGCTCGGGATCTGGAGTCGTTTGGGGAGTTTGCGCGGGAGGTGTTGCAGACGTTGCCTTGTGTTAAGGAGATTTATTCGAGTTTTTCGTATAAGTCGGTGCGGCGGTTGCGGGTGATTCCTTTGCCGGAGTGATTGGGTACATATCCGTTGCTGCGGTAGCAGCGGCTTAGGGTTCCGGCCTTACGGCGGGTCACTTTTGTAAAGACACAAAAGCAACCAAAAAGTCTTTGCCCCACCACTCGGATTCAAGCCTGCGTTCGGCCGTCGTGGTTTAACGGGGCGGCTCAGATCAAGATCAAAAGCGAGAGCACGGCGGCCTAGTAGCCGACCTGAGTGTGGCCATCGCCACCATCAACAGCTGGAACCGCCTGGCCGTGGGCTTTCGCAAGATGCCCAAGTGAGCCCTCAGCGTGACTTGAAATACCCGCGTGGCGTGGTGCCGGTCATGCCCTTGAAGAAAGCGATCAACGCGCTGTCACTGGCAAAGCCCAACTCGAAAGCGCAGTAGCCCAGGCTCCGGCCGCTCGCAAGCAGTTCGATGACCCGCATCAAACGCCACTGTTGGCGCCATTGCTGATACCCCAGGCCGGTTTCCCGCAGGAAAATCCTGCCGATGGTCTTGGCGCTGGCGCCAATCTGCTTTTCCAGCTCTTGCAGGGTGGGCGGCAGCGTTTGGAGATCGACCAGCAACGGTGCCAGGCGTTTATCCTGCGGCAAGGGCAGGAGCATCGGTTGCTCGGTAGCAGCCTGGATTTCGTCCAGGCACAGCCCCAACAAATGGGCGTACCGGCCGGCCTGCCAGTCGGTCTCGAAGGGCGCCATCGCCATCGGTTCCAGCACCGCGCGCAACAAGGCGCTCACCTCGATCACCCGTACCTGTTTCGGCAATTGCTCGGCCAACGCCGGGCTCACATACATCGAACGGTAATCCACGGTTTTGTGCATCACCGCGCGATGGGGTACGCCGCAGGGTATCCACGCCGCGCGCGTAGGCGGCAGCAGGCAAAGTTGGTTGTCCAGGGTGATACGGGTGCAGCCTTGCTGAGTGAACAACAGTTGCCCACGTTGGTGCCGGTGCAGACCGGAGTCATGGTCGCCAAGCAGTGCGGCGATGCCGATGACCGGGGTCGTCAAGCGGTCGGGATCGAAAGATGCGGTGGCGGAGAGCCAGGCCATAGGTTGTCCGATTCGATGGATAAACTGTCGAAGTTTGGATAATACCCCAGTCGCCAGTCCTTACACTCCTTGCGCTGTTAAATGGGAGTGAGTGATGAACGTTAAAAACCTGCTGGTGCTGGCGATGGCGTTGCTGATGTTTCCGCAACTGGCCCAAACGCTGTATAGCCCGGCCCTGGGTGACATCGGCCGGGCCTTTGCGGTCGGGCCTGAACGGGCAGGGCAGACACTGTCGGTGTACTTCCTGGCGTTCGCCTTTGGCGTCGTGGTGTGGGGCCGGCTGTGTGATCGCTGGGGGCGGCGGCCGGTGATGTTGGCCGGGTTGGCGCTGTACGTTGGCGCCTCGGCGCTGGCCTTGAAAATGACCACGTTCAACGCTTTGCTGCTGGCCCAGGCCTTGGCGGCGTTTGGCGCGGCCGTGGGTTCGGTCGTCACGCAGACGCTGTTGCGCGACCGCTACCATGGCGCCGAACTGGCCCAGGTGTTTTCGCTGATGGGCATTGCCCTGGCTGCCAGCCCGGCACTGGGTCTGTTCAGTGGCGCGACGCTGGTGCAGTACTTTGGCTATCGCGGCGTGCTCACCGGTTTGCTGCTGCTTGCACTGGCGCTGTGGGGTTGGTGCTTGTGGGCCTTGCCCGAGACGCGGCCTGCATCGTTACCGACGGCATCGCTGCCCCAGACCTTGGGCCTGATGCTCAGGGACGCGGGAATATGGCGTTCGGTCGGCTTGGTGGCGGCGTTCAATATTGCACTGTTCGGCTATTACAGCGTGGGCCCGTTTATCTTCGCGCGACAGGGGTTGTCTGCCGCCGAGTTCGGCTACAGCGGCGTGCTACTGGCGCTGGGGTCAGGGCTTGGCGCGTGGCTGAACACGCGCTTGCTCAAGCGCGGCATGAACGGTGAGCAGTTGGTGCTGACCGCTGCAGCTATCGCGGTGCTGGGTGGTTTGTTGGTACTGCTGCTGCAGCACAGCTGGTTATTCGTAGGGCCGATGTTGCTGGTGGTGTTGGCGTTCGGCATGGCGATTCCCAATGTGTTGGGGGCCGCGTTGGTCGCCTATCGCGACCGGCTGGGCACCGCCGCTGCGCTGTTTGGCTTGATGTATTACCTGCTGATCGGTGCCGGGCTCAGCTTGGTAGCCTGGGCCCAGGATCTGGGTTGGAGCCTGTTGATCTGTGGTCTGGCCGCGCTGTGGCTGGCAGCGCCGCGTGTGTTCAGAAGTTGACCGTGGCGCTCAGGCGTGCGGTCAACGGCGCGCCCTGGAACAGGTAGTCATCGCCCATGTATTCGCCCGCGTCGCGCCAGTAGCGCTTGTCGAACAGGTTGTCGACGCTCAGGCGAAACACCGTCTCATAGCCATCGAGTTTGGTGGTGTAGCGACTGCCGACATTGACCACCGCGTAATCCCCGACCTCAACATTGCCGGTGCGGTTGGCGGACTTCTTGGCGCTGTATTGCACGCCGCCGAGCACGGCCAACCCGTTCACCCACGGCAGGGCGTAGTCGGCGTACACGCTGGCGCGCAGTTTGGGCACGTTGATCGCCTGATGGCCTTCGTAATCCGGCGTGCCGCTGCCGTTCACCCGCGCGCGAATCGCCGCCACGCTGGTTGCGATTTGCAGGCGGTCGGTGGCCCAGCCGTTGGCCGACAATTCAATCCCGGTGTTCTTTTGCTGGCCCTGTTGCACGTAGTTGAACTTGCCATTTTCGGGTTTGGCGTACTGGTAAGCCTGGCGCGTCTGGAACACGGCGGCGGCGAAGCTGATGCGGCGCCAGTCGTATTTCACGCCGGCTTCGATTTGGCGTGAGACGGTTGGGGCAAGGGTTTCACTTTCGTTGGTGGCGAACCAAGGTGCCGTGCCGCCCAATGACAGGCCTTTGCTGTAGCTGGTATACAGCGAGACGTTTTCGATTGGCTTGTAGATCAGCGAGGCCTGCGGCAGGAACACGTATTGCTTGGTGTGGCGTGCTTCGCTGCCATTCTCATCGAAGGCTTTTTCATCCAGGCGCACTTCACGGCCGCCGAGGATGGTTTGCCATTGTTCGTTGAAACGAATGCGGTCGGTGACGAACAGGCCGTACTGGCGGCTGTCGAGGTTGCGGTGGCTGTCTTTCAGCGGTTTATCGGTAGGCTTGAAAGTCGGTGCGTCTTCGTTGATATTGCCGCTGCCGATGTATTCGTTGACCGCTTCGCGTTTGTCGATCACCCGGCGGAACGCGCTGGTGCCAAAGGTCAGTTCATGGCCCAGGCCTGCGGTGTCGAACAGCCCGGTCATGGCTGCCTGGATTTCATCGTCGCGGCGGGTGTCGTCGGGGCTGCGGTAGTCGTAGATGTCGTAGTTGCCTTCGGGAGTGAAGTGATTGCCGAAGCCCTGGGTGTCGCCACCCCACGCAAACGAACTGTAATCGTCAATCACCACCTTGCTGCGCGCCGCACTTACGCTGCCTTTCCACTGATCACTGAAGCGGTACTCGAACTTGCCGTTGAGGTTCAGCGACTCAATGCCGACCTGTTTGGAACCACTCTGGTGCCCCAACAGCTTTTTCGGTGACGCGCCATGCGGTACTTCGGTTCCCCCCAACAGCTGATACCCCGGCACCGAGCGCTGTTGCTTGTTCTGGTACTCCGCATCCAGTTGCAGCAGCGCATCGGGGCTGATGTTCCAGTCGAAGGCCAGGGACACAAAATCGCGCTGGCCATTGGCGTGTTCCACATAGGCATTGAGGTCTTCATGGGCGACGTTGGCGCGCAGGCCGAACTGCTGCTCGCTGCCAAACCAACCGCCGACATCGGTGGCGACATAGCCGCTGCCGCGATCATCAGTGGACACGGTCACCGAACGCACATCCTCTGGGCGCTTGGTCACGTAGTTGATCACGCCGCTGGGCTCGGAAATCCCGCTTTGCAAACCGGCCAGGCCTTTGAGTACTTCCACTTGCTGCTTGTTTTCCAGGGCGACGTTCTGCTCGCCGGTGATGGTGCGCCCGTTGATCTTGTAGCTGCTTGCCGCGTTCAGCGAGAAGCCGCGCACCACAAAATTTTCGTAGTAGCCGATGGGGGCGTAGCTGTCGCCCACCGAGGCGTCGTTGCGCAGCACTTCACTGAGCAGGCGGGCTTGCTGGTCCTTGATCATGGCGGCGTTGATCACGGTGATCGAGGCGGGCGTTTCGAGCAACGGCGCTTCATCGAAGCCACCGACCGAGGCGGTGTTGGTGCGATACCCCGATTCATCCTGACCCTGGACGTTCACTGCCGGCAGTTCTATTTCAGCTGCCAGGCTGCTACCGATACCGCCGCTGAGCAGCAGGCCGAGGGCGAAACGCGAAGTGACGACGGGGCGAAAACGCAAAACCATGGGGCAAGGCCTTAAAGCGCAGGGCGGGGGGCGCATAAGCTAGGTGGATCGACGGGGTTTTACAAGTTATTGAGAGTGGTTCTGTCACATCGCTAACACGGGTGGGAGCTGGCTTGCCTGCGATGGCATCAACTCGGTGTACTTGATGGACCGAGGTGTCTGCATCGCAGGCAAGCCAGCTCCCACATTAGATTGAGTTCAGTTTCAAATATCAGGTCGGCTGTCAGGCCGCCTCGGTTTTGCTTTTGATCTAACCACTCAGGTCGGCTACTAGGCCGCCGTGCTCTTGCTTTTGATCTTGATCTTAGGCGCCCCGTTAAACCACGCTGGCCGAACGCAGGCTTTGGAGCGGGGGTAAACCGGCAGGACGCCGGTTTAGCCGCGATGGGCCAAGGATGGCCCATGGCGGCGGCCCACGGTCCAAAGCCTGCGTGAGGGCACACCGAGCCTAGGCGAGGTGCCGAGTGGTGGGGCAAGAGCCCTTTTGGTTACTTTTGGGGCTCTTTTCCAAAAGTGACCCGCTGTAAGAGCGGAACCCATATCAGCCATCACCCAAATAACGGATATGTACTCAGCGGCCCGGAGACAACCCCAGCACTCAACCCGTAAAAAAGTTGTGTAGATACCTGAGGCTACCGCAGGTAAGCCAACTCCCACAGGGCGATTGCATTTCAGCTGGAGCGCTTGAGGGTCTCGCTCGGCAGCTCTTGGAACAACGCCCGATAGCTATTGGAAAACCGCCCCAAATGCCAGAACGACCAATTCATCGCCACTTCCGCCACGGTGGTGTCCGTTGAACTCAGCAACTCGCGCCGCGCCCCGTTCAAGCGGCGCAAGCGCAACCACTGCGCCGGGCTCATGTCGGTGTAGGTCTTGAAGCCTTGCTGCAATTGGCGCAACGGCACGCCAGCAATCTGCGCCAGTTCCAGCAGGTTGACGGTTTCATCCGGCGCATCCGCCGCCCATTCACCGATGCGTGCCATCAACCGGCGTTCTTCGCTGCGCCGTTGCAGTGAGCTGCGGTCCAGGCACACACAGGCGTTGTCGAGGATGAACAGGCAGTCGTCGAGCAACTGTTGGGTGAGGGCATCGCGGCTGATCGGGTCGACGGTCGCAGACAAGCGCGTGAGGGTGCCACTGAGCCAGCGGGTGAACAGCGCGTTCTGCTGGCAGGTCAGCGGCGCCATGAACAGGCCCTCGAGTTTGGCCACATCCAAACCATGGCGCTGCACGAACTGCGGGCCGAACACCACCGCCACTTCGCGGTAGTTTTCCGGGGTGATCCAGGTGTTGTGGCTTTCGCCATTGAGCATGTACAGCGCGTTGTCGCTGCCGTCGAAACAGAACGCCAGTGAGCCTGGCGGTGCGTTGAAGTGCTGTTCCACGCGGGTGTTCATGCACTCTTCGTACACCTGCACGCCTTGCAGGTCGAGGTAGCGAACCTGCCCGGCAAAATGCCCCGGGGACATCTGCTGGTACTGCTGCACCCAACCGGGTGTCGCACTGCATTGAGCGGCCACATCACCGGTGGTGAAGGCCTGTACGCGCAAAGCTGTTGCCTGTGTCATGGGTGATCCGTGCGCACTCTATTGGTGCGTTGTGCTGCGTGCAAAGTGGATAGATGCCGTTACAAGGCTGGCCCAAGATAGACCTCAATGCGCCAGGAGTACAAGCCGGCGCATCATCCAACCCATGACGAGGTCCTTATGAACGCCCCCTTCGATCAGCTGCACGCCTGGCTGAAAGAACACAAGATTACCGAAGTCGAATGCGTGATCAGTGATTTGACTGGCATCGCACGCGGCAAGATTGCGCCCACCAATAAGTTCCTGCATGAGCGAGGCATGCGCCTGCCGGAAAGTGTGTTGCTGCAAACGGTAACCGGGGACTTTGTCGACGACGACGTCTACTACGACCTGCTCGACCCGGCCGACATCGACATGATCTGCCGCCCGGTGGCCAACGCCACGTACGTCATCCCTTGGGCGATCGAACCCACCGCCATCGTGATCCATGACACCTTCGACAAGCAGGGCAACCCCATCGAGTTGTCGCCGCGCAACGTGCTGAAGAAGGTGCTGCAGCTGTACACCGACCAAGGCTGGCAGCCGATTGTCGCGCCGGAAATGGAGTTCTACCTGACCCAGCGCTGCGAAGACCCGGACCTGCCGTTGAAAACCCCGGTTGGTCGCTCCGGTCGCGCCGAAACCGGCCGCCAGTCGTTTTCCATCGACGCCGCCAACGAATTCGACCCACTGTTTGAAGATGTCTACGACTGGTGCGAATTACAGGGCCTTGACCTCGATACGCTGATCCACGAAGACGGCCCGGCGCAGATGGAAATCAACTTCCGCCACGGCGATGCGCTGGACCTGGCCGACCAGATCACCGTGTTCAAACGCACCCTGCGCGAGGCCGCACTGAAGCACAACGTGGCGGCGACGTTCATGGCCAAGCCGGTGGCCGATGAGCCGTGCAGCGCCATGCATTTGCACCAGAGCGTGGTGGACATCGCCACCGGTAAGCCGGTGTTTGTCGATGCCGACGGCAAGATGAGCCAACTGTTTTTGCATCACATCGGCGGCTTACAGAAGTACATCCCCAAGCTGCTGCCGATGTTCGCCCCGAATGTGAACTCGTTCCGCCGCTTCCTGCCCGACACCTCGGCGCCGGTCAATGTGGAGTGGGGCGAAGAAAACCGCACCGTCGGCCTGCGCGTGCCAACTTCCAGCCCCGAGGCGATGCGCGTGGAAAACCGTTTGCCGGGCGCCGATGCCAATCCGTACCTGGCGATTGCCGCAAGTCTGCTGTGTGGCTACCTGGGCATGATCGAAAAGATCGAGCCGAGCGCGCCGGTGGAAGGCCGCGCCTATGAGCGCCGCAACCTGCGACTGCCGTTCACCCTCGAAGATGCCCTGGCGCGGATGGAGGACTGCGACACGGTCAAGCAGTACCTGGGCGAAAAGTTCGTGCGCGGCTACGTCGCGGTCAAGCGCGCCGAGCATGAGAATTTCAAGCGGGTGATCAGTTCCTGGGAGCGTGAGTTCCTGCTGTTGAGCGTCTAAAAAACTAAAAGGGGTGTCGATATGCGTCTTGCGAAAAAGCTTCTCCCGCTGGCCCTGGTGGCGGCGTTCAGCAGTGCCGGCCAGGCCGCGCCGACGGTGAGCGTCTATAACTGGACCGACTATATCGGCGAGACCACCTTGGCTGACTTCCAGGCCAAGACCGGGATCAAGGTGATCTACGACGTGTTCGACTCCAACGAGACCCTGGAAGGCAAGCTGCTCGCAGGCCGCACCGGCTATGACGTGGTGGTGCCGTCCAACCACTTCCTGGCGCGCCAGGTGAAAGCCGGGGCGTTCCTGAAACTCGACCGCTCGCAGTTGCCCAACTTCAAGAACCTCGACCCCAAGCTGCTCAAGTTGCTGGAGAACAACGACCCGGGCAACGCGCACTCGGTGCCGTACCTGTGGGGCACCAATGGCATTGGCTATAACGTCGACAAGGTCAAGCAGGTGCTGGGCGTCGACCACATCGACTCGTGGGCGGTGCTGTTCGAACCCGAGAACATTAAGAAGCTGCACGAGTGCGGCGTCGCCTTCCTCGACTCGGCAGATGAACTGTTCCCGGCGATCCTCAACTACATGGGCAAGGACCCGCGCAGCGAGAACCCTGAGGATTACAAGCAGGCCGAAGCCAAGCTGTTGACGCTGCGGCCCTACATCACCTATTTCCATTCCTCCAAGTACATTTCGGACTTGGCTAACGGCGATATCTGCGTGGCCTTCGGCTATTCAGGGGACGTATTCCAAGCGGCCAACCGCGCCAAGGAAGCCAAGAATGGCGTGAATATCGCCTACTCGATTCCTAAGGAGGGCTCCAACCTGTGGTTCGACCTGCTGGCCATTCCGGCCGACGCGAGCAACCTGAAAGAAGCCCACGCCTTTATCAACTATTTGCTCGACCCTGAGGTGATCGCCAAGGTCAGTGCGTCGGTGGGTTATGCCAACGCCAACCCCGCCGCCAAACCCTTCATGGCGCCGGAACTGGTGAATAACCCTGAGGTTTACCCCTCCCAGGAAGTGCTCGACAAACTCTATATTTCCACCACGCCGACCCCGACGACCATGCGCCTGATGACCCGCGCCTGGAGCAAAGTGAAGACCAATAAATGACTCAGTCCCAAGACCACGCCCAGTCCTACTATCGGGCTTCGGCGAATGCCATGCCCGAGCGTCCAGCGCTGGGCGCTGACCTCAGCGCCGATGTGTGTGTGATCGGCGGTGGTTTCACCGGCGTCAACACGGCCATTGAGCTGGCCCAGCGCGGGCTCTCGGTGATTCTGCTGGAGGCCCGGCGCATCGGCTGGGGCGCCAGCGGGCGCAACGGCGGGCAGTTGATTCGCGGCATCGGCCACGACGTGTCGGGGTTTGCCAAGTATGTAGGCGAGGAGGGCGTGCGTTACCTGGAGCGGTCCGGGATTGATTCGGTGGCGCTGGTGGGCGAGCGTATTCGTCAGCACAGCATTGACTGCGATTTGCGTTGGGGCTTTTGCGAGCTGGCCAATACCCCGGCGCAATTCGCCGCGTTCAAGGGCGAACAGCAGAGCCTGGCGGCGCTTGGGTATGCGCATGAAACGCGGCTGGTCGAACCGCAGGACATGCAGCAAGTGGTCGGCTCGACGGCCTATGCCGGTGGCCTGGTGGACATGGGCTCCGGGCACCTGCACCCGCTGAACCTGGTACTCGGCGAGGCCCAGTTGGCCGAGTCGCTCGGGGTGCGGATTTTCGAGCACACCCAGGTCCTCGAACTGATCCACGGCGACACCGTGCAAGTACGCTGCGCCGCAGGCACGGTGCGTGCCGCTAAGTTAGTGCTGGCCTGCAATGCACACCTGGAAGAGTTGGAGCCACGCTTGAGCGGCAAAGTACTGCCAGCGGGCAGCTACATCATCGCCACCGAGCCTTTATCAAAGGACGTCGCCAAGCAACTGATCCCGCAGAACCTGGCGCTGTGCGACCAGAAAGTCGGGTTGGATTACTACCGGCTTTCCGCTGACCGCCGCCTGCTGTTCGGCGGTGCCTGCCATTACTCCGGGCGTGACCCGGCGGACATCGCCGCCTATATGCAACCGAAGCTGCTCAAGGTGTTCCCGCAGTTGGCAGGTACCGCCATCGAGTTCCAGTGGGGCGGCAAGATCGGCATTACCGCCAATCGTTTTCCCCAAGTTGGGCGGCTCGAGCAATACCCGAATGTGTTCTATGCCCAAGGCTATTCCGGGCATGGGCTGAACGTGACGCACTGGTGCGCAAAGCTTTTGGCCGAAGCCATTCATGCCGGTCATAGCCAAGGCCTGGATACCTTCAGCCAGGTGCCGCACATGACGTTTCCGGGCGGCAAGGCCTTGCGTTCACCGCTGCTGGCGCTGGGGATGTTGTGGTTCCGGCTGCGGGAGCTGGTTAGCTGAGGCGTCGCGATCCAAATGTAAGAGTGGGCTTGCTCGCGCAAGCGGAGTGTCAGTTGGCTTATTCGGTACTGGTTGGTGGGTACTGGGGTGACGGTGAATGCAATTCTGCCGGGGTCGACCTTTTCCGATGGCCTGGAACAGATGCTTAAAGGCGCCACAGCCCAGTCTGGGCGCAGCGCGCGGGAAGAGGCAGGCGTGTTTGTGCGTCATGCGCGGCCCACCTCGATCATCCAGCGCGCGGCGAATGTGGATGAAGTGGCGAACCTGGTGGCGTACATTGCTTCACCCCTGTCTTCTGCAACCACAGGTGCCGCGTTACGGGTCGACGGTGGTGTTGTCGACAGCATGGCGATCTGATTTTTTTACTTTGTTGGAGTATTTATTGTGGCAACAGCTTCTTCTGTTATTGAAGTACCGGTTTCGGCCGATCAGGTTTGGCAATTGGTCGGTGGCTTTAACGCGCTGCCGGATTGGCTGCCGTTGATCGTCAAGAGCGAGGCGCGCGACGGCGGGCGTGTGCGTCATTTGGAAACTGCAGATGGCGGCGTCGTGGTTGAGCGTTTGCAGAGCTTCGATAACGTGGCGCGCACTTATACCTACACCATTGAGCAGTCGCCGTTTCCGGTGAGTGCCTACCTGGCGACGTTGCAGGTTGAGGCGTTGACGGAGGCGTCGGCGAAAGTGACCTGGTCCGGCGTGTTTACCCCGGCGGCGGGGACTACGGACGTGGCGGTGGAGGAGTTGTTTGCCGGCGTGTACAGCGGTGGGCTTGAGGCGCTGCGGGCTAACTTCCCGGCCTGATTTAAGAGGCACCGCAGCTCCCACATAAAGCAGAGCACTGCGGTGCTGGCAGTCGAACTCGGTCAAAACTGTGGGAGCGGGCTTGCTCGCGAAGGCGGTGGGTCAGCCAGCTCATGTGTAACTGCCCCACTGAAGTGCGCCCCAGAAGTTGGACACCCGTCCAACTCCTGGGGCTTTTCATGAGCAAATACACGACGCAGTTCAAGCTTTCCGCCATTACCACTTTCCTTGAGCAGGGCCGAGGCTTTCGCCGCATAGCCGCTCAATTCCAAATGGATCCCACCTTGCTTCGTCGTTGGGTGGAGGCTTACCGATTACATGGCGAAGCCTGTCTAAGCAGAACCGGCGAACGCTACAGTCCCTTGTTCAAGTTTTCAGTGCTGCAACGCATGTGGCGCGACTCCTTATCCTTGCGCCGCGCAGCGGCGCTCTTCAACCTGGGTAACTCAAGCCAGGTGGGCAGATGGCAACAGCAGTATTACAGTGGCGGTATTGAAGCCCTGGAGTCAGGGAAAAAAGGATCGATTACCGCTATGCCCAAGCCGCCTTCTAAACCGCGTAAAACTACCACCCCACTCACCGACGCACAGCTTGCACACAAGGCATTACTCGATGAACTGCAGTATTTGCGCATGGAGAACGCCTACCTAAAAAAGCTTGGAGAGTTGGGCGAGGCGGTGATGAGGCGAGAGAGAGAAGCGAAGAAAAAGCCCGATTAGTCACTGAGCTCAAACAAGCTTTCCCCTTGAGTGATTTGCTCAAGCTGGTAGGTCTTGCGCGAAGTACGTACTACTACCAACTCAAGGCGATGGGCGTTGCGGACCGGTTTATCTCGATCAAAGCCTCTATCCAGACTATCCAAGACGAGAATGAGGGCCGCCTTGGTTACCGTCGGATGACTTTAGCGCTACGTAAGCAAACGCCGTTGATCAACGGTAAAACGGTACGACGGCTGATGGGAGAGTTAGGCCTGAAATGCACAGTGCGACCGAAAAAATACAAATCGTATAAAGGGCCAATGGGAGAGGTATCGCCCAATATCCTGGCTCGTCAGTTCGAAGCTGAGCAACCAAATCAGAAATGGGTGACCGATGTCACCGAGTTCAAAGTGGCCGGCAAAAAGCTGTATCTGTCCCCAGTACTGGACTTGTACAACGGAGAGATTGTGGCCTATAAGACCGCCGTCCGCCCCCAATACGCCTTGGTAGGCGACATGCTGGAGCTGGCCCTTGAGCGCTTGCCCGAAGGCGCCAAACCCATGCTGCACTCGGATCAGGGCTGGCACTATCGACACTCAAAGTATCGGGAAAAACTGGAAAAAGCTGGGTTGGAACAGAGCATGTCTCGCAAAGGGAACTGCTATGACAACGCCACAATGGAAAGCTTTTTCGGTACCCTGAAGTCGGAGTTTTACTATCGGGAAAGCTTCGACAGCGTTGCTCAGCTGCAGGCCGGGCTGGATAAGTACATCCATTACTACAACCATAAGCGAATCAAAACGAAGCTTGGCGGACTGAGCCCTGTGGCTTACAGAACCCGGTCCGCGGTAGCCTAACCATTAGCTGTCCAACTTTTGGGGCGCACTTCACCACCGCCTTCGCGAGCAAGCCCGCTCCCACATTGGGATCTCATTACATCAGCTAGATAGGGTGGTGCTCTGCTTCTGCCCTGCTTTTGCTTCAACCACTCAGGTCGGCTACTAGGCCGCCGTGCTCTTGCTTTTGATCTTGATCTTAGGCGCCCCGTTAACCACGATGGCCGAACGCAGGCTTGAATCCGTGGGTAACCCGGCAGGACGCCGGGTTAGCCGCGATGGGCCAAGGATGGCCCATGGCGGCGGCCCACGGATTCAAGCCGGAGTGAGCAACCGTGTCGAAATTCAAGCCATTTCAGCGAAATGCTTTTGATCGCGCACCATCGCATTCAAGATCGTCAGCAGCTTTCTCATGCATGCAACCAGCGCTACTTTCTTCGTCTTTCCTGCAGCAAGCAGATGGTTGTAGAACCTCTCGATCACCGGGTTATGGCTCTTCGAGGACAAGACGGCCATGTAAAGCACACTTCGAACCTCAGCTCGACCACCCCATATCCGTCTACGCCCTTTGTAGAGGCCGCTATCGCAGTTAAAAGGCGCCACACCAACCAAGGCAGCCACTTGTTTGCGATTAACCTTGCCCAGCTCCGGAACCATCGCCAGCAGCGAAAGTGCGAGCACGTTGCCAACACCAGCGACCTCGCGTAGCAAATCATAATTGGCCTTCCAGACCGGGGAAGCCTTGATGGCTTCGTGCAAGTCATCGTCTGTGCTTTTAAGCCGCTTTTGAAGCCAGGTGATATGTGCCTTGATGTCTCTTCGAAGTGCCTTGAATACCGCCTGCTTCAGCCGAGACTCCTCCGCCACGATCATGTCGATGAGTTGGCGGCGTCGAGTGAGTAGATCTGCCAGCTCACGAGTGTGTTCATCTGGCATCTCTCGAATCTCGGGTTTGACCGCCTGGGCAAACTCCGCAATCACCTGGGCATCCAGAGCATCGGTTTTAGCCAACCGACCGGTAGCTTTGGCGAAATCACGCACCTGGCGGGGGTTGACGACAACGACTGGCAGTCCCGCAGCGCAAAGCTCCGCAGCCGCAAGCCGCTCATACCCCCCAGTTGCTTCCAACACCACCAAAACCGGCTCCTGAGCCTTGAGATGTTTAGCTAAACGCTGGATACCTTCTTGAGTATTGAAAAACTGTTCGACTTGGCCAGTGGTGCTGACAAATGAGTCGAGCTTGTTTTTGGAAACATCAATTCCGACAAACGCAGAGTCATGGTCCATGGTGTTTTCCTCACGTCCAACCTTGCAGAATCGGGCTTCGCGCCCTGGCAACCGTTCGGACTAGTTTAGGAAGGAATCTGCTTCGACCCACGCTCACTCACGATCTCGAAATCCGAGGGCATAACGGTCTGAAGCAGATGAAAATCATCTTACAAGGGCACACCGAGCCTAGGCGAGGTGCCGAGTGGTGGGGCAAGAGCCCTTTTGGTTACTTTTGGCTGGGCCGGCATTCCGGGCTCTTTTCCAAAAGTGACCCGCCGTAAGGGCGGAACCAATAGCCACCGTTACCGCAGCAACGGATATGTACTCATATCTACCTAAAAACCCCGTCAAAAGCTTAGCGCAACACAAAAAGTTGCGTAGGTACCCACATTATTTTGTGGTGTTTGGGCTATTCGGGCATCAGCTGCTGCCGACACTCCAGCACCAACCGCGCACCACCACTCTGGCTGCTGCCGACCTCCAGCTTGAACCCGTGCAAGTTGATGATCGCCGCCACAATCGACAAGCCCAACCCGAACCCGCCTTGCTGGTCGTTTTCGTCCACGCGATAGAAACGCTGGAACACCGCGTCGCGTTCCGCTGCCGGGATGCCCGGGCCGGAGTCGTGCACTTCGATGCGCGTGCTGCCCGCGTCATCGACGCCGCGCAGGATCACTTCACCGCCCGGTGGCGAGAACTTGATCGAGTTGCTCAACAGGTTGGCCAGGGCTTCGAACAACAATGCTCGGTCGCCGGTGATCCAGGGCAGCGACTCGGGCACGTCGAGGCGCAACTGCAATTCGCCTTCTTCGGCCAGGGGCAGGTAAAAGTCATGCAGCTCGCGCAGCAACGGCAGCGGGTCCATCACCAAAAAGCCTGAGCGGCGCTGGTGGTCTTCCAATTCCGAGATGCGCAACAGCCCGCGAAAGCGCGCCATCAGGGTGTCGGTTTCGGCAATCGCATCGTCGAGTTTTACCGCGTAGCCCGAGTCTTGCTCTGCCTCTTGCCTGATGCGGTAGAGCTGCGCGCGCAAACGCGTCAGCGGCGTGCGCAGGTCGTGGGCGATGTTGTCGCACACGCCCTTGACCTCGTTCATCAGCTTCTCGATGCGGTCGAGCATGGCGTTGACGATGGCCGCGAGCATGTCCAGTTCGTCACGCCGGTCGGACAGCGGCAGGCGATGCGTCAGGTCGCCGGCAACGATGGCCTCGGCGCTGGCTTGGATCCCGCGAATACGCCGCAGCGGACGGCGGCGCAACAAATGCCAACCGGCAGCGCCCGGGATAATCGTCAGGGAGAGCGCCCACAACAGTGCGTGCCAGATGATCCGGGTCACGCCAAACAGTGAACCGTTGGCACGCACCAGCACCAGCCAGCGGCCGTCATCGGTGTGGGTGGCCACGGCGTCGCAGCTGTCCTTGGGCAGTTTTGGGTCGTTGGAGGCGACACAATTAGCCAGGGCGTGGATCTTGCCGTCCAGCGGCAGGTCGGGCGGCACCGCACGAATCGGCCCGCTCAACGGGCGAAATTGCTCATCGAACAGGCCGTAGGCGTCCACGCCCTTCATGTCGAAGGTCATGCTGGTGGTCAGGGCTTCCACCAGTTCTTCACCGTCGAAGCGTTGGAACAGGTGCTGGCGCTGCATCAGCGAGTGGCGCGACAAGTCGCCCAGGTACCCCGACACCTCGTAGTACAGCACCCCCATGAGGATGCAACTCCAGGCCACAAACAGCGAACTGTACAGCGCCAGCAAGCGGCTGCTGGAGGAACGCCAGCCCTTAGAGGGGTTCAGCAATGACATAACCGGAACCTCGTACCGTGCGGATCAGCGGCGTGAGGCCCGGCGGGTCGATTTTCTTGCGCAGACGACCGATGTGCACGTCGATCAGGTTGGTGCCCGGGTCGAAGTGATACCCCCAGACTTCCTCGAAGATCATCATCCGTGACAGGATTTGCCCGGTGTTGCGCATCAGGAACTCAAGCAGTTTGTATTCGGTGGGCAGCAGGCTCAGCGGCTGTTCGGCGCGGCTGGCTTCGCGGCTGATCAGGTTGAGTTCCAGGTCGGCCACGCGCAGGGCGGTTTCGAATTCCTTGACCGTGCTTTTGCGCCGCAGCAGCACTTCGACGCGGGCGGCCATTTCGTCGGAGGCGAACGGCTTGGTCAGGTAGTCATCGCCACCGGCGCGCAGGCCACGCACGCGCTCGTCGACGTCGGAGAGGGCGCTGATCATCAGGATCGGCGTCGACACCCCGATGGTGCGCAGGGTCGTGACGATGGCCAAGCCATCGAGTTCCGGCAACATACGGTCGAGGGTGATCAGGTCGTAATCACCACTCACAGCGCGGACCAGGCCTTCACGGCCGTTGTCCACCCAATCCACATCCAGTCCATGGCTACTCAGCTCGGCGACGATCTCGCGGGCTGTTACGGCGTCATCCTCGATAGTCAAAATACGGGTCATAGGATTACCTGGTGAGCGATTCACACTAGAAGTGGGGGCATTTTGCCAAGAAATGCCTGAACGCTTCCTAAATTAAACTTCATGTTGGCAAAACTGACGCAACTTTCATGCTGGGCGCGGTCCGTTGTGGGGGCAGGGTTGCCTGCGATGGCGGTGCACCACTCACTCACTTTTTTGCCTGGTAGACCGCTATCGCAGGTAAACCAGCTCCCACAGGGGGCGGGGGTTGTTGAGGGATTGCATAAAGCACGCTCTGTTCGGTCATTTCTTGCAACTTGCATGGTTCACGTGGGTTCAATTTAATTAACTATTTGAAATGTAACGAGTTTATTTTTTATGCGGACTGGCATGCTGCCTGCACTGTCCCTTTTGAGAGTTGTAACACTATTTTTCCTGCTGGGAGCAAAACAACAATGATCACATCCTCATCCACGCTGCAAGAGTCGAGCACGCACTCCGGGGTTTCCTGGGGGGCGATTTTTGCCGGTGCCGCCGCTGCGGCTGCGCTGTCGCTTATCCTGGTGCTGCTGGGCTTCGGCCTGGGTTTTTCGGCGGTGTCGCCGTGGGCCGACAGCGGCATCAGCGCCAAGGGGCTTGGCATTTCCACGATTGTTTGGCTGGCATTTACCCAGATCGTCGCGTCGGGGCTGGGCGGGTATATCGCCGGTCGTTTGCGCGTGAAGTGGGCCAATATGCATGGCGATGAGGTGTACTTTCGCGACACCGCCCATGGTTTCCTCGCGTGGGCAGTGGCCACGCTGGTGACCGCAGTGTTGGTGGTCGGTTCGGTCAGCAGCGTAGTCAGCGGCGGCGTTAAAGCCGGTGCAGGTGTCGCGGCCGGTGCTGCCAGTGGCTTGACCCAGGCTGCCGGCAGCGCAGCCAAAGGCGCCAACAGTGGCGACTTTGACTATTACGTCGACAGCCTGTTTCGTGACGACCGCCCAGCTGCCGTCAGCGATGACGCTGTGCATGGCGTAGTGGCACGCATCTTCACCCGCACCCTGAGCAACGACGGCCAACTGGCCCCTGAAGACCGTACTTACCTCGCCCAGTTGATCAGCCAGCGCACCAACCTCAGCCAGGCCGATGCTCAAGCGCGGATCGACAAGGTCTACGCCGACGCGCGCAAAGCCATCGAAGACGCCAAATTGAAAGCCAAACAGGCCGCCGATACTGCTGCGAAGGTGGCGGCTTATACCTCGCTGTGGACCTTTATTGCGCTGTTGATCGGTGCGTTCTTCGCCAGCTTCGCTGCAACCTTCGGCGGCCGTCGCCGGGATGCCGTGGTGTACGTCGAAACTGAAAACTACGTTCGTTAATTAAGGAGAACAACATGCGCTCATTACTGCTTTGGTTCCTCGGCGTACCTATCCCGGTCATCATCCTGATCGCGATCTTCATGCACTAAACCTGAGCCTGGCTCGGTCCCTTGTGGGAGCGGCGCAGTGTCAGCCGGATGATTGCAGGGTGAGCGGTCAGCAAGCCGGGTTGCATTGTGTGTTGTGGCTGCTGGCCGGTGTCGAGGAAAGCGAATTCTGCACTCGCGCCGCCGTTGGGCTGACGCTACAGCCGCTGGGCAAGTTTTGTGTGGGTGTGAGCCTGCTGCCTACAGTGATCATCGGCTATACCGCGCTGACCCTGGCGCAGATCCGTTATCACGGCCGAGTGCTCGCGCAATTATTAATAGCGGCTTAACGCGCGCTTGGCTAGACTCGCGCCTCTATGAGCCGCCTTCTGCGTTTAATCCTGGTCATACTGTTAAGCCTCACGCTTCCCCTGACTGGGATGGCGGGTGTGCCGTCGAGCAGCGAGCCTTGCCCGATGAAGATGTCGGACATGCAGATGATGACCGACATGGCCCCGGACTGCTGCCAGGACGGCGCCGACCATGGCAAGGCCTGCAAACCCGGCCAGGAATGCAAGACCGGCAGCCTGCTGCAACTGTCCATGCCGGTGCTCAAGGCCCCGCTGACCCTGGCCCATCCGCTGGTTGCCGGTCTCTCCTCTGATTTCATCCCCGACCGCACGCCGTCCGGCGTCTGGCGCCCACCCCGTTCCTGATTCCTGTCGCACCTGAAGACTCATCCCGTATTCGGGATGGCCTTGCTGTGGGCCGCGTAAAGCGGAACGCAGTCGAACAGATCAGGAATCTTCACCATGAATTCCCTCTACTTGCGCGCTCTGGTGGTGGGCGTGCTGACATGGCCCGCGCAGGCCTCTGCGCTGACCCTGGATGACGCCTTACGCCTGGCGCAAAACAACGCACCTTCGTTGACCGCTGAGACGGCCAAGCTGCACGCGGCTACCCAAGCCGCCATTCCGGCCGGCGAACTGCCCGACCCGAAACTGGTGGTGGGCCTGCAGAATTTCCCCGTCGGCGGGCCCAATCGCGGCACGTTGTATGGCGATGACATGACCGAGCAGATGATCGGCATCCAGCAACAGGTGCCCAGCCGAGACAAACGCAAGGCCCGTATTGAGCTGGCCGATGCGACGGTAGAACGGGCGGCGGCTGAGGGCCGCATCGAACGCCTCAACGTGCGTCAAGCCACCGCCCAGGCGTGGATTCGCGCGTTCGCAGTGGAGCGCAAAGAGGCGTTGTTCAAAGACTTCTACCAACAGAATCGCCTGTTGCAAGACAGCGTGAGGGCGCAGGTGGCCGGTGGCCGTGGGCAGGCCGCTGATACGGTTATTCCCAAGCAGGAAGCCGCAGAACTGGCCGAACGCGAAGATGAATTGACCCAACAACGGGCCCAGGCTCGCGCCGCCCTCAAACGCTGGATCGGCCCGGCCGCTAATGAAGCGCCCAGCGGCCAGTTGCCCAACTGGACCTTCGACAGTCACGGTTTGAGCCACAACCTGCATCAACATCCCGAGTTGCAAGCCTTCGTGCCGCGTACCCGCGAAGCGCAAGCGCGTTTGCAGGACGCCAAGGCGCAGAAGACTTCGGATTGGAGTTGGGAAGTGGACTACCAACACCGCGGCCGCGAATACGGCGATATGGTCAGCCTGCAATTGAGCTTCGACCTACCGATTTTCCCCGGCCGTCGGCAAACCCCGGGCATTGCCGCCAAACAGGCTGAGCTGGACCAACTCGACGCTGAACGCGAAGCCGCCACCCGTGAACATACCCAGCTGCTCGATGACGATTTGGCGGTTTACCAACGCCTGGACCGTGCCGTGCAACGCGGCCAGGACAGCCTGGTGCCGCTGGCGCAAGAGAAGGTAGCCCTGAGCCTCGCCAGTTATCGCGCGGGTAAGGGCGACTTGATGAGTGTGGTCAGCGCCCGCCGCGAGCTGGTCGAAGCCCGCTTCAAACAGCTGGAAGCCATCGAACAGCGCGCCTTGATCGGCGCCCAGCTGTACTTCGCCTATTGGGAGCCCACCCATGAATAATCGAATCGCGGCAGTGCTGTTGTCTCTTGGCCTGGGCGCGGGCTACGGGCTGGCGCAGTTGCAGCCGGGCGCGCCTGAACCGGCCAAAAACGACAAGCAGGCCCTGTACTGGTACGACCCGATGTTCCCGCAACAGAAATTCGACAAGCCCGGCAAGTCGCCTTTCATGGACATGCAGTTGGTGCCGCGTTACGCCGAGGGTGCCTCTGCTGGCACGCCCAGTGTGCAGATCGACCCACGCCAGACGCAGAACATCGGCGTACGCCTGGCGACGGTCAGCCGTGGCGTGATGACCTCCACCCTGGACCTGTCCGGCATCCTCGCCTTCAACGAGCGCGATGTCGCCGTGGTGCAAGCGCGGGTCGGCGGGTTTGTCGAACGGGTCTACGCGCGGGCGCCGGGGGATGTGCTCAAGGCCGGCGCGCCGTTGGCGGACATTCTGGTGCCGGAATGGGCCGCAGCCCAGGAAGAATTCCTCGCCCTGCGTCATACCGCTGACAGTGGTTTATTGGCGGCTGCCCGCCAACGCCTGCGCTTGAGTGGCATGCCTACCGGGCTGATCACCCAGATGGAACGCAGCGGCCAGGTGCAGTCGGTGTTGACCGTCACCACGCCGTTGGGCGGCGCGCTGCAAACCCTGGACGTGCGCGAAGGCATGACCGTAGCGGCGGGGCAGACCCTGGCACGGGTCAATGGCTTGGATCAGGTGTGGTTGCAGGTCGCTGTGCCCCAGGCTCAAGGCGCGGCGTTGGCCGTGGGGCAACGCGTGGCGGCGCAGTTTGTCGGGTTGCCGGGCAAAACGGTCAACGCCAGCGTCAGCGCGATCCTGCCGGCCAACGCCATCGACAGCCGCACCGTGCAGGTTCGCGTCGAACTGCCCAACGCCGACGGCAGTTTGCGCCCCGGGATGACCGCCCAGGTGCGCCTGGCACAAACCAGCGGGCAAGCGGTGTTGCAGGTGCCCAGCGAAGCGTTGATCCGCACCGGCAAGCGCGTGTTGGTGATGCTGGCCGAGGAAGGCGGGCACTTTCGACCGCTGGAAGTCGAGGTGGGCGCCGAGAACCAGGACCAGACCGTGATCCGCAGCGGCTTGCAGGAAGGCCAGCAGGTGGTCGCGTCCGGTCAATTTTTGCTGGACTCTGAAGCAAGTTTGCGCGGATTAGTATCGCCAGCGTCCGGCACTTTTGAAATGAGCATGCAGCCCGGAGCTCAGCCATGATCGCCTTGCTGATTCGTTGGTCGGTGGCCAACCGTTTTCTGGTACTGCTCGCCACGCTGTTCATCACTGCGTGGGGCGTCTGGGCCGTGCAAAACACGCCGGTCGATGCCTTGCCGGACCTCTCGGATGTGCAGGTGATCATCCGCACGCCGTACCCGGGCCAGGCGCCGCAGATTGTCGAAAACCAGGTCACCTACCCAATGACCACCACCATGCTTTCGGTGCCGGGGGCGAAGACCGTGCGCGGTTTTTCGTTCTTTGGCGACAGCTATGTTTACGTGCTGTTTGACGAAGGCACCGACCTGTATTGGGCGCGTTCGCGGGTGCTGGAATACCTCAGCCAGTTGCAGGCGCGGCTGCCGGCGTCGGCTAAACCGGCGCTGGGGCCGGACGCCACCGGGGTTGGCTGGATTTATCAATACGCGCTGGTGGATCGCACGGGGCGGCACGACCTGGCGCAGTTACGCGCGCTGCAGGACTGGTTTCTCAAGTTCGAACTCAAGACCCTGCCGAATGTGGCGGAAGTCGCGACCATCGGCGGCCAGGTCAAGCAGTACCAGGTGCAGCTTGACCCGCTGGCCCTTGCCAGTCGTGGCATCACCCAGGCGCAAGTGGCGGACGCCATCGGCAAGGCCAACCAGGAAACTGGCGGTTCGGTACTGAATATGGGCGAGTCCGAGTACATGCTGCGCGCGTCCGGTTACTTGAAAACGCTCAACGATTTCCGCGCTATTCCACTGCGCCTCGACAGCAACAATGTGCCGGTCACCCTCGGCGATGTAGCAACGATTCAACTCGGCCCGGACTTGCGCCGGGGCATCAGTGAACTCGACGGCGAAGGTGAGGCGGTCGGCGGTGTGGTGATCCTGCGCAGCGGCAAAAATGCCCGTGAAGCCATCGCTGCAGTCAAAACCAAGCTGGAGCAACTGAAAAGCAGCCTGCCGCCCGGCGTGGAAATCGTCGCCACCTACGACCGCAGCAAACTGATCGACCGCGCGGTGGACAACCTCAGCCACAAGCTGCTGGAGGAGTTCCTGGTGGTGGCGCTGGTGTGCGGGATTTTCCTCTGGCATCTGCGCTCATCGCTGGTGGCGATCATCTCGCTGCCGGTGGGCGTGTTGATCGCGTTTATTGTCATGCGCTACCAAGGGATCAACGCCAACATCATGTCGCTGGGCGGCATCGCGATTGCCATCGGCGCGATGGTGGATGCGGCCGTGGTGATGATCGAAAATGCCCACAAGAAAATCGAAGCCTGGCACTACGCCAATCCAGGGCGAGATTTAAAGGGCGACGCGCATTGGAAGGTGGTGACCGATGCCGCAGTGGAAGTCGGGCCGGCGCTGTTTTTCTGCCTGTTGATCATCACCCTGTCGTTTATCCCGGTGTTCACCTTGCAAGCGCAGGAGGGCCGGCTGTTCGGCCCGCTGGCGTATACCAAAACCTACGCCATGGCGGCGGCGGCCGGGTTGTCGGTGACCCTAGTCCCGGTCTTGATGGGCTATTGGATTCGCGGGCGTATCCCTGACGAGCAACGCAACCCGCTCAATCGCGGCCTGATCAGGCTCTATCAACCGGCCCTCGACGCGGTGCTACGTTGGCCACGCGCGACCTTGCTGGTGTCGCTGTTGATGGTCGCCAGCGTGCTGTGGCCGTTGTCGAAACTGGGCGGTGAGTTCCTGCCACCGCTGGATGAAGGCGACTTGCTCTACATGCCTTCGGCGCTACCGGGGCTGTCGACGCAAACCGCGGGTGAACTGCTACAGCGCACGGATCGCCTGATCAAAAGTGTGCCGGAAGTCGCCCATGTGTTCGGCAAGGCCGGTCGCGCCGAAACCGCTACCGACCCGGCGCCACTGGAGATGTTCGAGACCACGATCGAATTCAAGCCCCGGGACCAATGGCGCGCGGGTATGACCCCGGACAAACTGGTCAAAGAGTTGGACCGCACGGTGCAGGTGCCGGGCCTGACCAACATCTGGATTCCACCGATCCGCAACCGCATCGACATGCTCGCCACTGGGGTGAAAAGCCCGATTGGCGTGAAAGTCGCAGGCTTAAGCCTGATGCAGATCGACGCGGTGACCCAGGCCGTGGAGAAGGTCGCCAAGGGGGTGCCCGGCGTGAGTTCGGCGTTGGCTGAAAGGCTGACCGGCGGGCGCTATATCGACGTGGACATCGACCGTGCAGCCGCAGCACAGTACGGGCTGAACATTGCCGATGTGCAGTCGATTGTGTCGGGAGCGATTGGCGGCGAAACCATTGGCGAGACCGTTGAAGGCCTGGCGCGTTTCCCCATCAGCCTGCGCTACCCGAAGGCTTGGCGCGACTCGGTAACTGCTTTGGAAAACCTGCCGATCTATACACCGCAAGGCAGCCAGATCACCCTCGGCACGGTGGCCAGGCTCAGGGTCAGTGACGGCCCGCCAATGCTCAAGAGTGAAAACGCACGGCCTTCGGGCTGGGTCTACATCGACGTGCGCGACCGCGACTTGGCGTCGGTGGTCAAAGACCTGCGTGAAGCAATCAACCAGCAGGTGCAACTGCAACCGGGCATGAACCTCAGTTATTCGGGGCAGTTCGAGTTCCTGGAACGCGCCAATGAACGCCTGAAGCTGGTAGTGCCGGCGACGTTGTTGATCATCTTTGTCTTGCTGTACCTGACCTTCCGCCGTGTGGACGAGGCGTTGCTGATCATCGCCACGCTGCCCTTTGCGCTGACGGGAGGCGTGTGGTTGCTGTACTGGCTGGGTTTCAACTTATCGGTGGCCACGGGCGTGGGCTTTATCGCGTTGGCGGGTGTGTCGGCGGAGTTCGGCGTGATCATGCTGCTGTACCTGAAAAACGCCTGGGCGGCGCGCAAGGACGGCGACCTTTTGGCCGCCATCACCGAAGGCGCAGTACTGCGCGTGCGCCCCAAAGCCATGACCGTGGCCGTGATCATCGCCGGCTTGCTCCCGATTCTGCTGGGCGGCGGCACCGGCAGCGAAGTCATGAGCCGCATCGCCGCGCCGATGATCGGCGGCATGCTCACCGCGCCGTTGCTATCACTCTTCGTAATCCCAGCCGCCTACAAACTGCTACGCCGCCCCAAAACCAGGCACTGAGCAAACTGTAGGAACTGGCTTTATGTGGGAGCGGGCTTGTCAGTGTCATCCGGTCAGTCGTCGAACCCCACCTGCTCATGAATCTCATCGACCTTCAACTCCAACCGATACGCCACCGCAATAAACAGTGCCTGGCACAGGCACAACGTGGCGCTCAACGAGCGAAACGCAAACGACGACCCCTCATTCACTAACAGCACCGCGTTCGCCCGCTTGGCCAGGGGCGACAGGTTGCTGTCGGTAATGATCAAGGTCTTGGCCTGATGATGCTGGGCAATCCGCAAGCAGTGCTGAGTCTCTTTGCCATACGGCGTAAAGCTGATCGCAATCACCAGGTCATTGGCGCGCACGCTGCGCATCTGCTCGCGATAACTGCCGCCCAAACCGGAAATCAGATGGATGCGCTTGTTGGTGTGCTGCAGGTTGTAGACCAGGTAATCGGCCACCGCGAAGGAGCGGCGCACACCGACCACGTAGATATTGTCGGCGTTAACCACCAGGTCCACGGCTTTCTCGAAGGCCACATCATCCAGCTCCAGCCCCAGGCGTTCGATGCCGGAGAGGGTCGCGTTCACGCACTCGCGCGCCAGGTCACCGCCGCTGGCCTTCTGCGACTTGTTGGCGATCATGCTGCGGATACGCTGCTGGTAGTTCTGCACCGGCGTGGTCTTGTGGGTGTAGGCCTCGCGAAACAGCGCCTGCATTTCACTGAACCCACTGAAACCGAAGCGCTGGGAAAACCGCACGATGGCCGAGGGGTGCACTTCGCATTCGCGGGCGATGTCGCTGATGCGGTCGACCATGATCCGGTCGCTCTGCTGGCTCATGTAGCTGGCGATGCGCTTGAGCTGGCGCGGCAGGCTCTCGTATTCGTCGGTGATCAGCTGCAACAGGCGCTCGGCATTGATCGGAGGGCTGGCGATAGTGTCTTCCAGGGTGGTCTCGGGATCGGTGCGGGACATGGGTAATCCTTCTGGCGTGTTCTTCTGAGGCGCTGATGGGTGGGCGCAAGTCTACAGGGTAGGCGCAAAAAAATACCCCGACATCACGGCGGCCGTGGCCTGCTGAAACGATGCAGGACGGCTGGCATGCTATTATGCTGGCTTATTGGAAAAAATATTCCACTAAAAATAATTATGGAATAAATATTGATTGCGGCCGCCGGACGTTCTAGTCTGCTTGCACCAAGAGCGTGTGCCGTCACCACGGCGGCACCACGCAGGCTGATAAAAATAACAGGAGCCAGCATGGGCCAGACTCGTTTTGCCAGTGGGCGTCAATTGGATCTGATTTGCCTCGGGCGCCTGGGCGTCGACCTCTATGCACAGCAAGTCGGTGCGCGGCTTGAGGACGTGTCCAGCTTTGCCAAGTACCTCGGCGGGTCCTCCGCCAATATCGCCTTCGGCACCGCGCGGCTGGGGCTCAAGTCAGCAATGCTGAGCCGGGTAGGGGACGACCATATGGGCCGTTTCCTGGTGGAGTCCTTGGCCCGCGAAGGCTGTGATGTCAGAGGCATCAAGGTCGACCCGGAACGCCTCACCGCCCTGGTGCTGTTGGGCCTCAAGGACCGCGAAACCTTCCCACTGGTGTTCTACCGCGAAAACTGTGCCGACATGGCCTTGCGCGCCGAAGACATCAGCGAAGCCTTTATTGCCTCCAGCAAAGCCTTGCTGATCACCGGCACGCATTTCTCCACCGACAGCGTGTACGAGGCCAGCATTCAGGCCCTGGATTACGCGGCCAAGCACAACGTCCAGCGCGTACTGGATATCGACTACCGCCCGGTGCTGTGGGGCCTGGCGGGCAAGGCGGATGGCGAAACACGGTTTGTTGCCGACCAGAACGTCAGCCAGCACGTGCAGAAAATCCTGCCTCGTTTTGATTTGATCGTCGGCACCGAAGAAGAGTTTTTGATCGCCGGCGGCAGTGAAGATTTGCTCACCGCGCTGCGCACCGTACGGGACCTGACCCCGGCAACCCTGGTGGTCAAGCTCGGTCCGCAGGGCTGCACGGTGATCCACGGCGCAATTGCGGCGCGGCTGGAAGACGGCGCAATCTACCCCGGCGTGCGCGTTGAAGTCCTCAACGTGCTGGGGGCCGGCGATGCGTTCATGTCGGGCTTCCTCAGCGGCTGGCTCAAGGATGCCAGCGACGAACGTTGCAGCCAGTTGGCCAATGCCTGCGGGGGCCTGGTGGTGTCCCGCCACGCCTGCGCACCGGCCATGCCTACACCTGCCGAACTGGATTACCTGCTCAACAGCCCGGTGCCTATCACCCGGCCCGATCAAGACGTAACCCTGCAACGCCTGCACCGCGTCACGGTGCCGCGCAAAGCCTGGAAGCAGCTGTTCGTGTTTGCCTTCGATCATCGCTGGCAACTGGTGGACCTGGCGCAAAAAGGCGGCCAGGACACGGCACGTATCAGCGACATCAAGCAGCTGTTTATCCAAGCCATCGAACGCGTCGAGGGCAAACTGCGCGAGCAAGGTGTCGACGCCGATGTGGGCCTGTTGGCCGATCAGCGCTTCGGCCAGGACGCGCTCAACGCCGCCAGTGGTCGCGGCTGGTGGATTGCCCGCCCGGTAGAAGTGCAGAACTCGCGCCCGCTGGCGTTCGAGCACGGCCGTTCGGTGGGCAGCAACCTGATCGCCTGGCCCCAAGAACAGATCATCAAGTGCCTGGTGCAATACCACCCCGATGACGAGCCGATGCTGCGCCTGGAACAGGAAGCGCAACTCAAAGCGGTGTACGAGGCCTCGTTGGTCAGCGGCCATGAGCTGCTGCTGGAAGTCATCCCGCCCAAGGATCACCCGTCGACCTATCCTGATGTGCTCTATCGCAGCCTCAAGCGCCTGTACAACCTGGGCATCTACCCGGCGTGGTGGAAGATCGAGGCGCAGTCGGCCGAGGATTGGAAAAAGCTCGATGAGCTGATCCAGGAACGTGACCCGTACTGCCGTGGCGTAGTGCTGCTGGGCCTGAACGCCTCGGCCGAGTTTCTCGCCGACGGCTTCCAGCAAGCCAGCCAAAGCACTACCTGCCGGGGGTTCGCCGTGGGCCGCACGATTTTCCAGGAACCCAGCCGCGCGTGGATGGCGGGGGAAATTGATGATGAAACCCTGATCCAGCAGGTGCAGGGTACATTCGAACAGCTCATCAACGCCTGGCGCAGCGCCCGAACCTAAACACAGTCTTCAACTTGAAATGCAATCCAATGTGGGAGCTGCTTTTTGTGGGAGCCGGGCTTGCCCGCGATGCAGGCGACTCGGTCCACCTGCCAAGCCGATGTGATGCTATCGCAGGCAAGCCAGCTCCCACATAAAGCCAGACCTCAGTGATAGCTGAAAAACAACAAAAAGGTGCAGCCATGCCCGCAATCCGAATTGGCATCAACCCGATCTCCTGGAGCAACGACGACCTGCCGGCCCTGGGCGGTGAAACGCCCTTGAGCACCGCCCTGGGCGAAGGCAAGGAGATCGGCTACGAAGGTTTTGAACTCAACGGCAAATTCCCCAAGGACGCCAAAGGCGTCGGCGATGTGCTGCGCCCCTATGACCTGGCGCTGGTCTCCGGCTGGTACTCCAGCCGCCTGGCGCGGCGCTCGGTGGCGGAAGAAATCGAGGCCATCGCTGGCCACGTCGAGCTGCTGAAGCTCAACGGCGCCAAGGTGCTGGTCTACGGCGAAGTCGCCGATTCGATCCAGGGCGCCAAGGTGCGCCTGATCGAGCGCCCGCGTTTCCATAGCGAACACGCCTGGCAGGACTACGCCGATAAACTCACGGAGTTGGCGCGCTTCACCTTGTCCCAAGGCGTGCGCCTGGCCTACCACCATCACATGGGCGCCTACGTCGAATCCCCCGAAGACATTGACCAGCTTATGAAACGAACGGGCCCGGAAGTCGGCCTGCTGTTCGATTCGGGCCACTGCTACATGGGCGGCGGCGAACCCATCGAGGTGCTGCGCAAACACATCGAGCGCATCTGCCACGTGCATTTCAAGGACGTGCGCAAACCGGTGGTGCAACTGGCGCGCAACCAGATGTGGAGCTTTCCCGACTGCATTGTCAACGGCACCTTCACCGTGCCCGGCGATGGCGATATCGACTTTGGCGAGCTGCTCGATGTGCTGCTGGCGGCCCACTACGAGGGCTGGCTGGTGGTGGAGGCCGAGCAGGACCCGGCCGTGGCGCCCAGCTATATCTATGCGAAAAAGGGCTATGACACCTTGCGCGCGCTGCTCAACGAGAGGACTTAAGTGATGAGCCTGTTGGTCAAAAGCAGCAAACGCGGGCAAACCATGGTCGCCCTGGAAGAAGGGCGCCTGGAGTACGTAGGCTTTGCCGCCTACCGCCTGAGCCTCGGTGAAACCCTGCCGGTCACGGCCGGTGATCAGGAGTTGTGCCTGGTTCTGCTCAGCGGCCGGGTAAATATCGAAGGCGAGGGTTTCAACTGGCAGAACCTCGGTGATCGCCAGTCGGTATTCGAAGACAAATCACCCTTCGCCGCCTACCTGCCGCCAGGCACCGATGCGCAGATCACGGCCTTGAGCGATGTGCAAATCGCTGTCTGCGCCGCGCCGGGAGCGGCCGGTTTTGCACCGCGCCTGATCCGCCCCGAGCAATGCAAGCGCAGTGTGCGCGGCAAAGGCGCCAACACCCGTTATGTGTGCGACATCCTGCCTGACAGCGAGCCGGCCCATTCGCTGCTAGTGGTGGAAGTGCGCACGCCGTCGGGGCACTCCTCGAGCTACCCGCCGCACAAGCACGACACCGACGACCTGCCGCACCAGAGTTTTCTTGAAGAAACCTACTACCACCAGATCAACCCGCCCCAGGGCTTCGTGTTCCAGCGGGTGTACACCGACGATCGCAGCATCGACCAGGCCATGGCCGTGGAAAACAGCGACTTGGTGGTGGTGCCCAAGGGTTATCACCCGGTCAGCGTGCCGTACGGCTACGAGTCTTATTACCTGAACGTGATGGCCGGTCCCAAGCGTGCCTGGCATTTCCATAACGACCCACAGCACAGCTGGCTGCTGGACCTGTAACCGGTTTGAACGGAGAACAATAATGAAGTCGCCGTTACGTTTTGCCCTTAACCGCATGGTCGCGCCCAACCTTTCCCTGCCGGATTTCATTCAGTTGGCGGCGGCCCTGAAGTGCGATGCCATCGAGATTCGCAACGACCTCAAAGGCAACGAAATCGAATACGGCACCCCGGCCAGCCGCGTGCGCGAGTTGTGCGAGGTGCAGGGCATCACGGTGCTGTCGATCAACGCGCTGTACCCGTTTGACGTGTGGAATGACGAGCGCCGCGCCCAGGCGATCAAACTCGCGACTTATGCCCGTGAATGCGGGGCCCAAGGCTTGGTGATGTGCCCGCTCAATGAGTGCGGCGATACGCGCAACGAAGCCCAGCGCGCGGCCGGTTTGCGCACCGCGCTGAGTGAGTTGGCGCCGATCCTGCGCGGATACGGGCTTCTGGGCTTTATCGAGCCGCTGGGTTTCGAAGGCTCTGCGCTGCGCCGCAAGCGTGTGGCGGTGGACGCGATCCAGTCCATCGGCGGCCTGGATGTGTTCCGCCTGGTGCACGACACCTTTCACCATCACCTGGCCGGCGAGCAGGCGTTCTTCCCGCAGCTGACCGGCCTGGTGCATATCTCCGGCGTCGAAGATGCCGCAGTACCGCTCAACTCCATTCGTGACGGCCACCGCGTGCTGGTGGGCGAGGGCGATATCCTCGGCAATGCCGCGCAGATCGACACCTTGCTCAGCACTGGGTACGGCGGCTACCTGTCGTTCGAACCGTTTGCCGAGAGCGTGCATGGCCTAGCCGACATCCAGCAAGCCATTGGGGCAAGCATCGCCCATTTACAAAAAAACCGGACCTGACGCCGATCAACCTGTGGGAGCTGGCTTGCCTGCTCCCACATTAAATCTCTGTTGATCAATGGATCTGCATTTACTCAAGGTGCAAGTGATGACCACAACAAGATTGACCATGGCCCAGGCCCTGGTGAAGTTTCTGGATAACCAATACATCGAAGTCGATGGCGTGCAGAGCAAGTTTGTCGCCGGGGTTTTTACCATTTTCGGCCACGGCAACGTGCTCGGCCTGGGCCAGGCGCTGGAGCAGGACAGCGGCGACCTGGTGGTGCATCAAGGTCGCAATGAGCAGGGCATGGCCCACGCTGCCATCGGCTTTGCCAAGCAGCACCTGCGCCGCAAGATCTATGCGTGCACCGCCTCCGTAGGCCCGGGCGCGGCGAATATGCTCACCGCCGCTGCAACCGCCACCGCCAACCGTATTCCGTTATTGCTGTTGCCCGGCGATGTCTACGCCAGCCGCCAGCCTGACCCGGTGCTGCAGCAGATTGAGCAGTTTCATGACCTGAGCATCAGCACCAACGATGCCTTCCGTTCCGTGAGCAAATACTGGGACCGCATCAACCGCCCCGAGCAACTGATGACGGCGGCGATCCACGCCATGCGCGTGCTCACCGACCCGGCGGAAACCGGCGCCGTCACCTTGGCCTTGCCGCAGGATGTGCAAGCCGAAGCCTGGGACTATCCCGACTACTTCCTGCAAAAACGTGTGCACCGTATCGAGCGGCGTCCGGCGACCAAAGCGATGATCGCTGACGCGGTGGCCGCCTTTCGGGGCAAGCGCAAGCCGCTGATCATCTGTGGCGGCGGGGTCAAGTACTCCGGCGCGAATGCCGCGCTGCAGGCGTTTGCCGAACGCTTTGATATTCCCTTCGCTGAGACCCAGGCGGGCAAGAGCGCGGTGCTGTCCAGCCATCCGCTGAACGTCGGCGGCATAGGTGAAACCGGCTGCCTGGCGGCCAACCTGCTGGCGCCCGAAGCGGACCTGATCATCGGTATCGGCACGCGTTACACCGACTTCACCACCTCATCGAAGTCGCTGTTCAAGCACCCCGAGGTGAAGTTCCTCAACCTGAATATTAGCCCTTGCGACGCCTTGAAACTCGACGGTGTACAAGTGCTGGCGGACGCACACGTCGCCCTTGAGGCGCTGGCGGATGCCTTGGGCGACTACCGCGCCGGCTGGGGCGAGCAGATCCGCGACGCCAAGGCGCAGTTGGATGCGGAAGTGGACCGCGTGCATCAGGTTCAATACCAGGGCGACGACTTTGTGCCCGAGGTCGATGACCACCTGGACCGCGCGGTGCTGCGCGAATTTATCGAACTGACCGGCTCGTGCCTGACCCAGAGCCGCGTACTTGGCGTGCTCAATGCCAGCCTGGCCGATGACGCGATCATCGTTGCCGCCGCTGGCAGCCTGCCCGGTGACTTGCAGCGCAGCTGGCGCAGTAAGGGCGTCAACACCTACCACGTCGAGTACGGCTATTCGTGCATGGGCTACGAGATCAATGCCGCCCTCGGCGTGAAGCTGGCCGAACCGTCTAAAGAGGTTTACGCCTTGGTCGGCGATGGCTCCTACATGATGCTGCACTCGGAGCTGGCTACCTCGATCCAAGAGCGGCGCAAGATCAACGTGGTGCTGCTCGACAACATGGCCTTCGGTTGCATCAACAACCTGCAGATCGGCAATGGCATGGGCAGTTTCGGCACCGAATTCCGCTTCCGCGACCCCGAGAGCGGCAAGCTTGACGGCGGCCTGGTACCGGTGGATTTCGCCATGAGCGCGGCGGCCTATGGTTGCAAGACTTACAAAGTCAGCACCGTGGAGCAACTCGACGCGGCCCTGGCCGATGCGCGCACGCAAACGGTGTCGACGCTGATTGATATCAAGGTACTGCCCAAGACCATGATTCACGGCTACCTGTCGTGGTGGCGGGTGGGTGTGGCCCAGGTGTCCACCAGTGAACGCACGAATGCTGCGGCGAAAAAACTCAATGAACAGCTGGCGAAAGCCCGGCAGTACTAATAACAAGAGGAGTGTTTGCATGTCTTTGCTTACTAATTCGTTGCGGATCGGTGTCATCGGTACCGGTGCGATTGGCCGTGACCATATTCGTCGTTGCAGCCAGACCCTGCTCAACAGCCAAGTGGTGGCGGTAACCGACATCAACCTTGAGCAAGCCGCCAAGGTGGTGGCGGATTTGAACCTTACCGCCGAGGTGTACGCGGACGGCCATGCGTTGATCAACTCGCCGCAAGTCGAGGCCATTTTGGTGACCTCTTGGGGCCCGAGCCACGAGGAATTCGTGCTTGCCGCCATCGCTGCGGGTAAGCCGGTGTTCTGCGAAAAACCCTTGGCCGTGACCGCGCAAGGCTGCCGCAAGATCGTCGACGCTGAAATTGCCTTCGGCAAGCGCCTGGTGCAAGTGGGCTTCATGCGCCCGTATGACGAAGGCTATCGCGCCCTCAAGGCCGTGATCGACAGCGGGCAGATCGGCGAGCCGCTGATGCTGCACTGCGCGCACCGCAACCCTACGGTGGGCGAGAACTACAAGACCGACATGGCGATCACCGACACCTTGATCCACGAGCTGGATGTGTTGCGCTGGTTGCTCGACGACGACTACGTGTCGGTGCAGGTGGTGTTTCCGCGCAAGTCGAGCAAGGCCCTGGCCCACCTGCGTGACCCGCAGATCGTGCTGCTGGAGACGGCCAAGGGCACGCGCATCGATGTGGAGGTGTTTGTTAACTGTCAGTACGGCTACGACATCCAGTGCGAAGTGGTGGGGGAGACCGGCATCGCCAAACTGCCGGAGCCTTCGCAGGTGCAGCTGCGCAGCGGGGCCAAGCTGTCGAATGCGATTCTGATGGATTGGAAGGACCGCTTTATCGGCGCCTATGACGTCGAGTTGCAGGCCTTCATCGATAGCGTGCGCGCCGGGCAAGTGGGTGGGCCGTCGGCGTGGGATGGTTTCGCCGCAGCGGTCGCGGCGGATGCGTGTATCGAAGCGCAGAGCAGTGAGCAGATCGTCAAGGTGAGCTTGCCGGATCGCCCACGCTTCTACGGCTAATCATATTTAGACAGGTGGAATGCAGTCGGTGTGGGAGCTGGCTTGCCTGCGATAGCAGTCTTTCAGTGACGGGTTCATTGACTGACACACTGCTATCGCAGGCAAGCCAGCTCCCACATTTGATTGGGTTTTCAGTTCTAGAAGGAGTGTATGTATGCGAATTGGACTAGTCGGCTACGGCCATGGCGGCCGCTTCTTTCACGCGCCATTGATTGCAACGTTGCCCGGCGCGACCTTTGTCGGCGTGGTGACGCGGTCACCGGAACGCCGTCAGCAACTGGCGACTGACCACCCGGGCCTCAAGGCGTTCGACTCCATCGGCCAGATCGTCGAAGCCGGCGTGGATGCCTTGGTGATTTCCACCACGCTCAAGGGCCGCCCGGCACTGGTACTGGAAGCTATCGAACACGGGGTTGCCGTGGTCAGCGACAAACCGTTCGCCAGCAACGCCGAACAGGCCCAGGCGTTGATCACTGCTGCCGAACGCCAAGGCGTGAAGCTCTGCGTCTACCAGAACCGGCGCTGGGACTCGGATTTCCTGACCTTGCGCAAACTGATCGACGCCGGTGCCCTGGGCCAGATCACCCGCTTTGAATCGCGGGTTGAGCGCTTCAGCCCGCAAGCCGTGGGCAATGCCAGCGGCGGCGGCTGGCTGCGTGACCTTGGCAGCCACTTGGTGGACCAGGCGATGCAGTTGTTCGGCCCGGTGGACCGGGTGTTCGCGCAATTACAGTTCAGCCCGGAACACCCCAGCCTCGACCACGGTTTTTTTGTTTCGCTGACCCACGCCAACGGCGTGATTTCCCACCTGTGGGGCAGTGCGCTGCAAAACAGCCAGGCCCCGCGTTTTCGCGTCAGTGGCACCCTCGGTTGTTACACCGTGGAAGGGCTGGACGGCCAGGAGGACGCGCTGATGGCCGGCAAGTCGCCGAAAACCGAAGGCGAGCATTGGGGCGCGGAAGAGCATCGGCGCTGGGGCTGGTTTGAACAAGGCGCGGAGCGCGAACGGGTGCCCTCGGAAAAAGGCTGCTGGACGCAGTTCTATCAGCAGTTGCAACGCGCTGTGCAAGGGCAGGGACCGCTGCCGGTGAACGCCTATGACGCACTGGAAACCACCCGTATATTGGACGCCGCACGCCTTAGTAACGAGTGGCAACAGGTGGTTTCGACAAAAATAGAATAAAATTCTAAAACAGGTTGATATGGAAATTATTTTCTAATAAAGTCTTTTCCAGGTTGCAAAAAGTACGCCTCGGGCTTGATCCAGGCGACTCAACAAAAACAAGATCAAAAACAACCAGGTACCGTCAGATGAAAATCTTCAACGCTGTACTGCGAGTTTTACGCCCCTCCAAAGCGCCAAGCGGTCTGCCCCGCGCCCGGCCGTTTTATTTTTCCTTCCTTAATGTGCTCTGCGTCGAAAACAAAGGCGCCCTGGTGTGCTGCATTCCGGGGGCACCGATCGTGCGACTGCCGACCTGCGCGCTCTGAAAAACGCAACGTCCAAAAAACCAACAAGAAATTGGAGACAGACCGTTCATGAAGACCCCGATTCGTTTCACCGCGCTGGCCCTGTCCATGCTGCTTGCCAGCGGTTTTGCCTCGGCTGCCGACATCAAAGTGGGTGTGACCATGTCCGCCTTCGATGACACCTTCCTGACCTACCTGCGCGAAGACATGGACAAGCAAGCCAAGTCCTATCCCAAGGGCGACGGCGTGCAACTGCAGTTTGAAGACGCCCGCGCCGACGTGGTCAAGCAACTGAGCCAGGTCGAGAACTTTATCAGCCAGAAAGTCGACGCAATTATCGTCAACCCGGTGGATACCGCCTCGACCAAGAACATCATCAGTGCAGCGACCAAGGCTGGCATTCCGCTGGTGTTCGTCAACCGCCGTCCCGACCAGAAAGACCTGCCTAAAGATGTGGTGGCGGTGACGTCCGATGACGTCGAGGCCGGTCGCCTGCAAATGCAATACATCGCTGACAAACTCGGTGGCAAAGGCAAGATCGTGATCCTGCTGGGTGACCTGGCGAATAACTCCACCACCAACCGCACCAAGGGCGTGAAAGAAGTCCTGGCCAAATACCCGGGCATCACCATCGAACAGGAACAGACCGGTACCTGGCTGCGTGACCGCGGCATGACCCTGGTCAACGACTGGATGACCCAAGGCCGTGAGTTCAATGCAGTGCTGGCCAACAACGATGAGATGGCCATCGGTGCGTCCATGGCCTTGAAGTCGGCGGGCACCAAGTCTGGCACTGTGCTGATCGCTGGGGTCGACGGTACGCCGGACGGCTTGAACGCGATTTCCAAGGGCGACATGGCCGCGTCGGCGTTCCAGGATGCGAAAGGGCAGGCAGTCGGTTCGGTGGAAGCCGCGCGCAAGATGGCCAAGCACGAGCCGGTCGAGCAGAACGTGATTATTCCGTTCAAGCTGATCACCCCGGACAACGTTAAAGACTTCAAGTAGCCCTTTATAACAACAATAAGCGAGCAGGGCGGCCACGGTCGCCCTGCTGATGGAGTACCCGATATGCTTGCTCAAGCGGTTGTCTCGCAGCCTCCCGGTATCCAGCCGCCGTCGCTGGAAGAACCCTACCTGCTGGAAATCCTCAATATCAGCAAAGGCTTTCCCGGCGTTGTGGCCTTGGCCGATGTGCAACTGCGCGTACGCCCCGGTTCCGTGCTGGCGCTGATGGGCGAGAACGGTGCGGGCAAGTCGACGCTGATGAAGATCATCGCCGGCATCTATCAGCCCGACGCCGGGGAAATTCGCCTGCGCGGCAAGCCGATTGTGTTTGAAACGCCGCTGGCGGCGCAAAAGGCGGGGATCGCGATGATCCACCAGGAACTTAACCTGATGCCGCACATGAGCATCGCCGAAAATATCTGGATCGGCCGCGAGCAGCTCAACAGCCTGCACATGGTCAACCACCGTGAAATGCACCGCTGCACGGCTGAGTTGCTGGCGCGGTTGCGCATCAATCTGGACCCTGAAGAACAGGTCGGCAACCTGAGCATCGCCGAACGGCAGATGGTCGAGATTGCCAAGGCGGTGTCCTACGACTCCGACATCCTGATTATGGATGAACCCACGTCGGCCATTACCGAGAAGGAAGTGGCCCACCTGTTTTCGATCATTGCCGACCTCAAGTCCCAGGGCAAAGGCATCGTCTACATCACCCACAAAATGAACGAAGTGTTCGCCATCGCCGATGAAGTGGCGGTGTTCCGTGACGGCCAGTACATCGGTTTGCAACGCGCCGACAGCATGAACAGCGACAGCCTGATCTCGATGATGGTCGGTCGTGAGCTGAGCCAGTTGTTCCCGGTACGTGAGACGCCCATTGGCGAACTGCTGCTGTCGGTGCGCGACCTGCGCCTGGACGGCGTGTTCAAGGACGTGTCCTTCGACCTGCACGCCGGCGAAATTCTCGGCATCGCCGGGTTAATGGGCTCGGGGCGCACCAATGTGGCCGAAACCATTTTCGGCATCACCCCAAGCTCCGGCGGCCAAATTACCCTCGACGGCAAGCCGGTGCGCATCAGCGACCCGCACATGGCCATCGAGAAAGGGTTTGCGCTGCTGACTGAGGACCGCAAGCTCAGCGGCCTGTTCCCGTGCCTGTCGGTGTTGGAAAACATGGAAATGGCGGTGCTGCCGCATTATTCGGGCAACGGCTTCATCCAGCAGAAAGCCCTGCGCGCCCTGTGCGAAGACATGTGCAAGAAGCTGCGGGTGAAAACCCCGTCGCTGGAGCAGTGCATCGACACCTTGTCCGGCGGCAACCAGCAGAAAGCCTTGCTGGCGCGCTGGCTGATGACCAACCCACGGCTGCTGATTCTCGATGAGCCCACCCGGGGCATCGACGTCGGTGCCAAGGCCGAGATCTATCGTTTGATCTCTTTTCTCGCCAGCGAAGGCATGGCGGTGATCATGATTTCCTCCGAGCTGCCCGAAGTGCTGGGCATGAGCGACCGGGTGATGGTGATGCACGAGGGCGAACTGATGGGCACCCTGGACCGCGCGGATGCGACCCAGGAAAAAGTCATGCATCTGGCCTCCGGTTTGACCGTAGTCCACTGACGAACAGCAGCGTGGGCCTGCGGTTGGCCTGTGCCACAGAATAAGAAGGTGATTGGCAATGAACGCAATAACAGACAACAAGCCTGCCACGGCACCGGTCAAGAACCGCAGGCGTTTGCCCACCGAATTAAGCATCTTCTTGGTGCTGATCGGTATCGGCCTGGTGTTTGAAGTGTTCGGCTGGATCGTGCGCGACCAGAGCTTCCTGATGAACTCCCAGCGCCTGGTGCTGATGATCCTGCAAGTGTCGATTATCGGCCTGCTGGCGATTGGCGTGACCCAGGTGATCATTACCACCGGTATCGACTTGTCTTCCGGCTCGGTGCTGGCGTTATCGGCGATGATCGCCGCGAGTCTGGCGCAGACTTCCGACTTTTCCCGGGCGGTGTTTCCCAGCCTGACGGATTTGCCGGTGTGGATCCCGGTGGCGATGGGCCTCGGGGTCGGGCTGCTGGCGGGGGCGATCAACGGCAGCATTATCGCGGTGACCGGTATTCCGCCGTTTATCGCAACCTTGGGCATGATGGTGTCGGCCCGTGGCCTGGCGCGTTACTACACCGAAGGCCAGCCGGTGAGCATGCTCTCGGATTCCTACACCGCCATCGGTCATGGCGCGATGCCGGTAATCATCTTTCTGGTGGTGGCGGTGATTTTCCATATCGCCCTGCGCTACACCAAGTACGGCAAGTACACCTACGCCATCGGCGGCAACATGCAGGCGGCGCGCACCTCGGGGATCAACGTCAAGCGCCACCTGATCATCGTCTACAGCATCGCCGGGTTGCTGGCGGGTTTGGCTGGCGTCGTCGCCTCGGCACGTGCCGCGACGGGCCAGGCCGGCATGGGCATGTCCTATGAGCTGGATGCGATTGCCGCCGCCGTGATCGGCGGCACCAGCCTGGCGGGCGGGGTAGGGCGTATTACCGGTACGGTGATCGGCGCGTTGATCCTCGGCGTGATGGCCAGCGGGTTTACCTTTGTCGGGGTGGATGCGTATATCCAGGACATCATCAAGGGCCTGATTATTGTGGTGGCGGTGGTGATCGACCAGTATCGCAACAAGCGCAAACTCAAACGCTGAAGCGCAGTTGCAAGCGGTAAGCCACACGCTGCAAGTTAGACGAGCTTTACAGCTGGTCGCTTGCAGCGTGTGGCTTATAGCTGCTTAACGAACTTTCCTGCTATAAACGCACTCCGATGACCATTCGCCAAGCCCGTCCTGGTGCCTTTGGAGGTTAATTGGGAAAAAATGCCTGTCATTTCAGTTGCTGAGCCCTCAAGTCGGCCTTAGACTGCCGCCCCTCGTAAATTGAGTGCCGGGTGGCGCTTGAAATGGAAGGCGCCTTTCCGAGGCCTGCAACGGTCTGCCGAAACGCTCCCTTATTCGCCTTAATGCACGTATTTTTTATAGAGAAATCAATGACAAAGGAAAAGTTGCTGGCCATGCCGGCGGATGACTACATGAATGCCGAACAGCACGCTTTTTTCGAGCAGCTGCTGCAAGACATGAAAGTGGAACACCACGAGCGCATTGAACAGAACCGCATCGCCATCGAAAGCCTGGACACCCCGGCTGACCCGGCTGATGCCGCTTCCGTGGAAGAAGAGCGCACCTGGTTGGTTAATGCTATCGATCGCGACCAGCGCATGCTGCCGCAGCTTGAGCGCGCCCTGGAACGCATCAAGGAAGATTCCTTTGGCTGGTGCGACGACAGCGGTGAGCCTATCGGCCTCAAGCGCCTGCTGATCAGCCCGACCACCAAGTACTGCATCGAAGCGCAAGAGCGCCACGAGCAGATCGACAAGCACCAGCGCCAAGCCTGATGGGCTGAAGTTGGGCGCTGTGCATGCAGCGCCCAAGAGAAATACCGGTTACGCCCAGGTCTATTGATCTGTTGCAAGCGCCTCCTCTAATAGCCCATAGATAATGGCCTGATAGTGGCGTTTAATGCAGCAACAATAACGACAAACAGTGGGGTAACGATGATGGCTGGAGACGGATCTCTGATGGGCGCAGCAGTGCCACCGCAGACGGTGGCGCGCGTGCTGCCCGGCTGGCTGATGCCGCTCCTGCAGAGCACCGCCCTGGTGCTGGTACTCCTGGGCCTGGCGTTTGCCGGCTGGCCGATCTACCTGTGCCTGCCACTGGCCTTGCTGGTGATCTGGCTGCCTCGCGTTAAAACTCAAAAGCCCGTACTCACGCCGTCAGCCGCGTCCGATGCGATGGGTGAACTGACCCGCGATCTCTCCTACACCACCAGCCATAACGCGCTTTCCGCTGCCGGCGTGGCCTATTCGGTCAAGCAACTGGCGGCACGCTTGCAGTCACAGTTGAGCGCGGCCAAGCAAATTGTTAGCAGCGCCGAAGTCATGATCGGTACCGAAAAGGTCACCTCGCAGCTCAGCCGCCAAGCCCTGGGCGCAGCCACCCAGGCTCACCAACGCAGCACCGAAGGGCGCGAAGTGCTGGCCCAGTCCATCACCCGCATGCACCAACTCAGCCAACGCGCCAATGCCAGCCGCGAATTGATCGAGGCGCTGAGCCAGCGCAGTGAAGAAATCCAGCGCGTGACCTTGGTGATTCAATCCATCGCCAGCCAAACCAATTTGCTTGCATTGAACGCGGCCATTGAAGCCGCGCGCGCCGGTGAGCACGGGCGCGGCTTTGCTGTGGTTGCCGACGAGGTGCGTGGCCTGGCCGGGCGTACGGCCATGGCCACCGATGAGGTCGGGGTGATGGTTGCTGATATCCAGCATCGCACCGCGCAAGTGGTCGAGCAGATTCGCCAGTTGTCGTCGGACCTGCACACCGGCGTCGAACAAGTGGAACACGCAGGCGAACACTTGCAGAGCATCGCCAGCCTGGCGGCGGACGTGGAAGGGCAGGTCAATGAGATTGCCCAGGGCACCGACACCAACCGTGTGCAACTCGACAGCTTGTTCCATGCCGTGGAGCAGATGCGCAGCGACCTGACCGTGAGCGACCTGCAAACCCGCCAACTGGCCGATGCGGCGGTGCAGATGGAAGGGCAGGCCGAAACCATCAGCGAGCGCTTGGCCGAAGTCGGGTTGGATGACTATCACCAGCGTATCTACGACCTGGCCCGCGAAGGCGCAAACCGCATTAGCGAACAGTTCGAGGCCGATGTAGTGCAAAACCGTATCAGCCTGCAGGACTTGTTTGACCGCAGTTACACGCCGATCCCGAATACCAGCCCAAGCAAATATCACACGCGTTTTGACGGTTACACCGACCAGGTATTGCCGGCGATCCAGGAAGCGCTGCTGCCGCGTCATGAAGGTTTAGTGTTTGCGATTGCCTGCACACCTCAAGGTTACGTGCCGACGCACAACAAGGCGTTTTCTCACGCCCTGACCGGTGACGCGCAGATCGACGCGGTGCAGAACCGCACCAAACGTAAGTTCGAAGACCGCACGGGCATTCGTTGCGGCAGTCATCAGCAGGCTGTGCTGTTGCAGACCTATACCCGTGACACCGGCGAGTTGATGCACGACTTGTCGGTGCCGATCATGGTCAATGGCCGGCATTGGGGTGGGTTGCGCCTGGGCTATAAACCGGAAGGGGCAAAGGCCGCGCGTTAGGGATTGTTGCTGATTATGCAATGAAGCTATTCCTGGGATAGCTTTTTCCAACTGGAATAAAGCCGTAGCATGGCCAACATTGTTAGCCAGCTAACTAATGCTGCGGAGAAGCTCCATGCAAAACAAAGTCGATGTCGCCGTGATGATCGGCAGTGGTGTTCCCGAAACCCTGCGTGCGTTGGGTCAGAAAGCCTGTTGGGTGGTGCTGATCAATGGCGAGCAGCGCGGCACGGCGTTCGCCAGCCGTGATGAAGCGCAGGAATGCAGGGCTGCCTGGCAAGCGCTGTTGCGCCTGGAACAGTCAGACAGCCTACATTGAGGGGTATTACTGGGATTGATGTAGGCGCTGGTTCAACTCGTCCACGGGGATGGCCCATTCGGCGTCCTCACGCAGCTCTTCCTTCAGAAAATTCGCCTGTTGCGACGTCCAGAAGGGCGCATCGATCAGTTTCACATCTTCGCCCAGCGGGTGTGCGCCGATGAATGCGTCGATGGCCTCGGGGGTCGAATCCAGGCCCAGTTGTTCAAACAGGGTTTCGAGCGTCGGGATTGGCGCGTCCATATTTCAGTCTCCATGCAAGGTGATGGTCGTTGTGCATGTGAGGCTTGGTGCGCGGCAGAGTTCTATCGGCGTGTCAGGAATTGAGTGCACCTGAGTCCACAGCGGTTTTCAGGGCCTTGGCGGCATCTTTTGCCGCAGTTGCGGCGGCGTCGACAGTTTTGAACCAACGGTCTTTTTCTACCTGGTGTGCTGTGACAGTGGTCAGCGGTGGTTTGGCCCGCATGATGATCACCGCTTGAAATTCACCGTCTACTTCCCTCGCATCGCCATGGATAAAAAATTCGCCAATATCAAATTCCGTCACGTATAGCCTTCCCTTCAAGGTAACTGCACTGATGAAACCTGACCCCTATGGGGCAAACTTCAATGGACGCGGTAGTATGGCAGTTGTTGAGGGGCGACGGCGCAGTAAAGTCATCCAGATGACGAAACGAGCCCTGCGTGAGGGGCGTGCAGGCTGGCTTCGAGTTTTTTGGCCAACTCGCAGGCTTGGATGTGGTTGCTGCGAAAGCCTTTGATCCTGCCGCTGGTGACTTCCAGGATATGAAAGAAATTACGCCCAGCAGGTACAACTTGGTAAAGAACAGAATTGGAGTACCCGCTGTCGCTTTGCAAGCAGTAGTATTGGCGCTCGTCTGGGCATGATGAGCGAGTGCTGGAAGACATTACGGCGTGTTGACGTGGTTGCATGGTCAGCTCCTGTCGATCGATCTTGTTGACCCACCAGCAGCGTTTCGGGTGGTTTTGTCCCCTGTTGCTGTTTTAGTATTGTCGTTGGCAGTCGATGCTTGGTTCCATGCCAAGTATTTTGTTATGTGTTTGATGTCGGAAACTGCGCTTTTTATTTGGGTTATTCTCTGAAGCTGGTCGGCCCGTATTCTCGGACCGTTGAACCTGTGATTTGCTGTGGGGCCTGAAGACCTTCGTCAGGTCCATCTCGCATGTCTGTACTAGTCTTACGACGCGGCAGCAGGATCTCTTCAGTTTTTTAACGCGTGTGTGATCGTGCCGTTACGGCCGTTTTTTTGTGCTGCCCGCTCTGGCGGTTGGTACTCTTTTTTGATGTGGGGGCGTTTCCTTGGCAGTCAGTAATCTGGATATGCACGCGTTGTTCGTGTTGGGTGATTTGCGCGCAAAGTTGGTCAAGCAGTTTCAATCCCGTTTTGTTTACATCACAGAGCAGACGCCGGAAGGCATCTACATCGCCGAAATCGATACCGAGACGGCGCTGGTCGTGGATGACAAGCAACACCTGGAACTCAAGGTGGGCGATCATTTTCGCGCAGCCGTGTTGCCCAGTCGCGAAGGTGGAAAGTTCGAATTGAAGTTCCGCGATATCAAGTTGACGGTGTATGGCTTGGGCGATTACGCCTTTGTTTCCTCGGCCGAAGGCCAAGGCATCGTGTTCAAGGAAGGCCACAGCGTGATGCTGGTATTTGCCGCCAACGAACAACTGCAGGAAGGCCTGACCAAAACCCTCAAGGCCGTGACCGGCAAGGCCGCCAAGTGGCGCAAGGGTGAATTGGTAACGTTCAAGGCCAGTGAGTAGTCGATAAACCTCGGGTGTATTTATGCTCTCTCGGAACCCCTACTACAGTTGAGTTGACTTAACTATTCAGAGGCTTCGCGCATTGGCAGCAAAGCCGTCCGCTATGGCTGCGAAAACGCGAGGTGCAAAGGCATGAAAGGATTGAGAACCCTATTGGCAGCGTCCCTGACGGCCTTGAGCCTGTCGGTGGTTTCATTGCCGGTATCGGCTGCCCAGGCACCGGTGCATTTCGCCGACCTGAACTGGGAAAGCGGCAGCCTGATCACCGAAGTACTGCGCTTTATCGTCGAGAAGGGTTACGACCTGCCCACCGACACCTTGCCCGGCACCACCATCACCCTGGAAACGGCCCTGGCAAAAAATGACATCCAGGTGATCGGTGAAGAATGGGCCGGCCGCAGCCCGGTGTGGATCAAAGCCGAGGCCGAAGGCAAGGTGGTGGGCCTGGGCGACACAGTCAAGGGCGCTACGGAAGGCTGGTGGGTGCCGGAATACGTGGTCAAGGGCGACCCTGCCAAAGGCCTCAAGCCTCTGGCCCCCGAGCTTAAAAGCGTACAGGACCTGGCGCGTTACAAGGACGTGTTCAAGGACCCGGAATCTCCAGGCAAGGGGCGCTTTCTCAACAGCCCGATCGGCTGGACCTCGGAAGTGGTCAACAAACAAAAGCTCAAGGCTTACGGCCTGGACGACAGCTATGTGAACTTTCGCAGTGGTTCGGGCGCCGCGCTGGATGCCGAAATTGCCTCATCGATTCGTCGAGGCAAGCCGGTGTTGTTCTACTACTGGTCGCCGACGCCTTTGATGGGGCGCTACAAACTGATCCAGCTGGAAGAACCACCGTTTGACGCCGATGCCTGGAAGACACTGACCGACGCGGAGAACCCCAACCCTAGGCCGACTCGGTCGTTGGCGTCCAAGCTGAGCATTGGCGTGTCGACGCCGTTCCAGCAGGAACACCCGCAGATCGCCGAGTTTTTTACCAAGGTTCAGTTTCCTATCGAGCCGCTGAACAAAGCCCTGGCTGCGATGAGCGAGAACCACACGGCGCCACGGGAAGTGGCTCAGGTGTTTCTCAAGGAGCATCCAGAGGTGTGGAAGGCGTGGTTGACGGCGGATGTGGCGCAGAAGGTTGAAGCGAGTTTGCGCTAACACGGTATGCAGAACCCTGTGGGAGCCGGGCTTGCCCACGATGGCGGTGTATCAGTCATGTATGTGTTGACTGTCACACCGCCATCGCGGGCAAGCCCGGCTCCCACAGTTGATTGCATGGCAGGCTTAGAACTTGGTTTGAATCGCCACCTCGAAGGTCCTTGGCGACCCCAGGTAATACGCCGGCGACACATGCGCAAACTCGGCATACACCTCATTCGTCAGGTTGCGCACGCGGCCGGTCACCGAGGTGTGCGAGTCGACCCTGTAGCGCAGGAACGTTCCGAACAACGTGTAGGCCGGCACCGTCATGGTGTTGGCATTGTCCGCATACACTTGTGCGACATACCGCGCATCCACGCCGCCTTGCCAATCTTGCGTGAAGTCATAGGTCAGCCATAGGTTGCCTACGCGTTTTGGCACGTTGGTCGGTGTATTACCCTTGCGCGAGACCACGGCGCCGCTGGCGATTTTCTCGTTGAAGTCGTCGTATTCAGCATCCACCCAGGCAAAGTTACCTTCCGCCAACAGTTTCGGTGTGATGCGCAATGAGCTGGCCAACTCGATCCCCTTGGACGACTGCGCCCCCACTGGGATGCTGTTGTTCGGGTCTTGCGGGTCGGTGACGGCGAAATCCTTGCGCTCGATCTTGTAGGCCGCGACCGTGGCCGAACCGCGACCCTCCAGGTACTCAAACTTGCTGCCCACTTCCCACTGTTTGCCGGTTGATACGTCGAACACTTGAGTGGTGGTCGATGGCTGCTCGGCCGCCGTGCTGTATTGCACATACACATTAGCCGAGGGGATGAACTGGTAGGTCAGTCCAACACGCCCGGTCACCGGTTCCCAGCTGCGCTTGAAGTGGCGTGGGTTGGTGGCCGTCACTTTGCTGTGGTTGGTTACGTCCAAGTCGATAGCGTCGTAACGCAGGCCGGTGAGCAGTGACAATTTATCGGTGAGGCCAAGGCGATTTTCCACGAACAAGGCTTTGGTGGTGACTTCGTTGGTCTTGTCCTTAATAAGCCCGGGTTTGGTGCCGGGGATGTCGTAGAAGTGCCCAGGGTTGTAGTTGTTCGGGTCTACGGTGCTATTGCCCGGTTGTTTCAGCGGGTAACTGGTGGTGCTGTTGACCTTGTACTCAAAACCGCCGGACCAGGTGGTGGACAGGCCGAAGAATGTGTCGTCATGGCGCAACTCGAACTGGTTGCCGTTCTGTGCGCCCTGATGGCGCACTTGGTAAGCGGTCGAACGGTTCACTGCGCTGTTGTCGGCGTTGTACTGGTAGGTTTCCAGGTTGCGGTAATCGCGCTGGCTGTCCAAGTGATAGAGGGTGTTCTTCAGCGTGGTGCTGTCGTTGATTCGATAGTCGATGATCGAACGTGCCCAGATCGTGCGCTGTTCGTACCGGCCATCGGCAACATTGTAGTTGTTGAAGCGGTTATGCCGGTCGATCTTCAGCTCACCGGCCTTGGGGTTGAGCACCGGAGTGCCCCAGTACGGGCTGTCTTCCTGTTCGTCCTGGTATTCCAGCGCCAGGGTGTGGGACAGGTTGGGGGTCAGGTCACTGAGCAGCGAAAACGCCAGGCTCCAGGCTTCACGCTGGTCGCGGTCGATGTAGCTGTGATTGGTGTTGCGGCTGACGTCCAGGCGCGCGTAATGCTGCACCTCGGCGCCCGGTTCTGTCAGCGCGTGGTTGAGGCCGAAAGCCATGCCGGCGGTGTCGTAGCTGCCATAGGTGAGCTGGCCTTCGGCGGCTTGTTCCTCGCGGGTTGCCAACTTCGTCACGTAATTCAGCGAACCGCCCACGGAGCCGGCGCCATTGATCAAGGAGGAGGGGCCGCCGACCAGTTCAACGCGGTCATAGATCCACGCATCCACTGGGCGTGCCAAGCCGGTGGCGACGTTGATGCCGTTGAACATCTGGGTGATCTGGCTGCTGGTAAACCCACGGTAGGACACAAACCCGCCAAACCCCGGCGGCGCGCTGGCGTTGACGCCGGGCAACGTGTTGGCCGCATCGCGAAAGGTCTTGGCGCCATGGCGCTCGATATCGTTACGAGTGGCGATGGCCACCGACGCCGGGGTTTCCCGCACGCTCAGGCCGAGGCGCGACGCCATGCCGCTGGATTGATCCAGGGTCAGGCCGGGCTCTGCGGTTTGTTCGCCATCGATGGTGGTAGGCGCCAACTCGAGCGCCCAGCCACAGACAGGCAGGCAGCCGAACAGGCCCGCCAACAAGGATAAATGTTTCATGGTTGAATCCTGAAAAACTTGGCTTGAAAAACAACGCACAGCCGCGCGTATTCCCCGATGGGAACGTTGGCCGGTGCAGATCAGAAAGCGAAGGGGTCAGGCGAAAGCGGGAGGCGCGCGCGGGTTGGCCGTGGGCCAGGTGAAACGGGCAGGGATATCAGCGGCGAGAACCACCGCCGGTGGCGGCGCATGGGGTTGTGGCAACACCGCCACATTCAGGTTGGAACTCAGCGCCGGGCCCATGCCGCCGGTCGAACACAGCGGGCAACCAAACGCCTTCGACAGCGTCGGCAGGTTCTCATCCGTGGAGTTGCTCTGCTTGGGCGCCTGGGTACGCGGGTCCACCGTACAGAACTGCCCGCTGATACCGTTGAGCTGCATGCCCACCATCTGCCCATGACCAATACTGCACGCGAACACATTGAACAGGACGCAGCAATAGAGCATCCAGGCAATGAGCGAGCGGTCGGCACGAGCGATTTTCATGGGGCGGCACTTTACCATCACCCGCCGACGAAATACCCACAAAAAATCTCAGGGCGACTATCATCACTCGCACATTTTCAGGGAGCGCCCGCCATGAGCTTTGTCATCGCGCGATGGATCGTTGGGGTTTTTACCTGCATCAGCATGGTGCACCTATACTGGGCCGCTGGCGGCAAACTCGGCAGCCTTGCCGCCATCCCCCAACTGCCCGGCGAATTCGCCCACGGCCCCCGACCGGCGTTCAAGCCCTCATCGCTGGGCACGTTCCTGGTCGCAATGGGCTTGGTCGCGATAGCGCTGCTCGTCTGCCTGCGAGCCGGGCTGTATTTTTCGCCGGTGTCCCATGGGGCGTTGCAATGGGGGATCAGTGCGATAGCCGTGGTGATGTTCGCCAGGGCGATTGGGGATTCGGAGTTGGTGGGGTTTTTCAAGAAGGTGGGTGGGTCGAGGTTTGCAAGGCTGGATACGTATTTTTATTCGCCGTTGTGTTTGGTGTTGGGGGTGGGGTTGTTGGTGGTGGCGTGGGGGTGAGGTGGGACTGAGCGATGCGAAATGTAGCTAATTGGCTCAATTCTATCCTTTTTTTTGAACAGCTCGAAAGTTAAGAGTTGATGAAGCAATAAACGTCTTCAGCGCTTATTTTTCCAGATGCTATTTTGTTTGCCGCTGAAGTGACTTCGTCTTTATGTTCGGTCGAGAATAAAAGCTGGGCCGCTGCATGTGTATCGCTTTCGTAAAACCGACATAGAATCACGTCTGGATGTGCTTCTAAATAATCGCGGATTTTTACGGCAGTGATGCCCTTTTCAAAAGTTGTCATACTGCTCCAGAGGTCACATATTCCCGTGCTGGATTGTTGAAGTAATAAAAAAACGTCATGCGAGCCCTCCAGGGCCTGATGGTCTATTTTTCTCGGGTCATGCGGTCGATTTTTGACAATAGAGTAAACGCTGCTGGCTTCATTTTTTTTGAAAAAATCTCCATTTTTAAGTTCGCTGGATAAGCTTCTTTTCAATAGGTATTCTTCAGCTCTCGAGTTGAATTCCGCTCCGCCTATCGATCGCCATTCTCGCTTAAAGGGCCAATTTTTTGAGAGTGTTTCCGTGATATGGCACCAGGAATTCCAGACGCTGACGAAGTCGTGATCAATCAAGGTCATCGTAGTGGAAGCGGGGTCTTTTATCTGGTCCTTACCTTCCCATGGTTTGACTCCAGGCTCATCTATGTAGAACGTTTTCATTTCTATCTCTTGAAGTGATTTTGAGTCGTCGCCGATCTTTTAAGATGTCTTAATGTCACGCGCTTGTATTGTTGCTGGGCGAAAATGGCGTTGGTTTTAAGTTTCCAGGGTTAAAAAAAGAAAAATAATCCTGTGTTTTTATTGATTGCCAATACGTTTAAGTGAATCAATTTATTTAGTGTTTTTGAATTTTCAGGTCTTAAATGTGTCTTCAGTATTTTCAAGGTTTTGCTTAGATCTGCAGGAGTACTTATGATTTCGTCCTCATATTCATCGATTATCTTTCCAGCTTCAATATTTATGCTTTCTAACGCGCCAGACTCTAAAAATTGTTGGTATTCTTCTTGCGTAAGCTTCGCACTCTCAAGTAGAGCGTCGGGGCAGTTGTTTATGTCTAGCAATTTCATTGCTTCTGTCGTGAGCGGCACGCAAATTGTCTTCATTTACTTGGAGGCTCATTGAAATGGGTGGCTTCCTTGTAAAGGAAGGGCATACAGAGATAAAAACTTACCTTTGAGTTCAATATAGGCTGATTTTGATTTTGCAGTGAGAAAAAAGTATCCGTTTTACTTCTGTGTTACTACGCTAAAAATCTCTCTGCGAGGGAGGTTTGTTATTTATAAGTCTCTAGTTTTGGAGTGGGTCAGCCCAGTTCTGCTATGTGTTATAATCTTCGTCTTTCCATTTTCCGGGCAGGCGATCATGAAAAACGGGTATGGCAAAGCCGACTCCAAAGAGGCGGGATCATTTTCTATAACTCAGCTGTGTATGTAACTGTAGACGTCTTCTTGCTGAATTTCTTTGATTTCCATCCTGCTAATTGCATCGTTTAGGAAGGGCAAATGCTCTGAGTGGAAGAAAATTTGGGCTACTCCGTGTGTTTCTGCGTCATAGAAGCTGAACGCTAGTACGGTTCGGTCTGCCAATATGAGCTTGAAATCATCTGATGTCGATAAGTGGCTTAGATTACTAAGATTGTTCCATGCGTCGCTGGGTTCGCTGTTTTTTTTCTGCATAAGTGTCACGGTGTAACGATAACTAGTGAGTGCGGTCGGGTCTATCTGATCAGGTTTTGAACTCAAGTGCTCTATTCCAGAATAGATCGAGGTTGCCTCGTTTTTTCTAAAAATGTCTTTGGGGCTTGATGTTTTTGCGAAATTTTTTAAAGCCAGATATTCCTGGGTTTTACTTTCGTACGGGAATCCCACGGTGTACCACATTGTGATTGTTGGCCATTCCGAGGTCAGTGCGGATGCAAGTTCGCACCATGTTTTCCAAACATTTTCAAAGTCCTGGTTTAGTAGGGAAATTGTCGAAAACTCGTGCTCGTTGGTCGCGTATAGCTGACCCCATGGGTGAATGCCGACTTCTCGGATGAAGACGGTTTTCATTAGTCACTCCTTAAAGTATGTGTGAGAGTCATCGCCGATTTCCAGTGGGACTTTACGGTGTTTGATAGTTGTTTCAGTATTGAAATGGGGCGCATGATTACCTTTCTTGTGCCCAAGGGAGTGTTCGCGAATTTCAATTTTTCGTTCGCGTAATCTAAACTCATAGACACGTCCTTGTGTATAGCGATTTTGATCGGTAAGTGTCTCTCGATAAACGCGTGCCGGATGTTGGTGTTTAGGGATGCCGCCAATTTCTTTCGCCCTTCTGAATGCCCCATTTCGGGAGAGTTTACTGTCGGCCCCTATGGGGGCTTCGGGCTCGTGCTCGTTAACACGAGCTGCGTAGGATGGCTCCTCAATGTTATGTGTCGGTTTACATCCGTTTCCACCCGGACACCGATTCAGTCCCAGCGGGTCTACCCACCCCGTAGGGTTAGGCACGTACTGGTACGCGTTGATCCCACCCGCCAGCTTCACCGGGTCGGGAGTCAGGTAACGACCAATATCTGGATTGTAGTAGCGATGGCGGTTGTAGTGCAGCCCGCTTTCCGGGTCGAAGTATTGGCCTTGGAAGCGCAGCGCGTTGTCGATCTTGTTTATGTCGAGGCGGCTGATTTGGCCGTAGGCGCGGTAATGCGCTGACCAGACGATTTCGCCGTTGGGGGCGGTGAGTTCCTGCGGGGTGCCGAGGTGGTCGAGTTGGTAGTGGAAGGGCTGGGTGTCTTTTGGGCCAAACCCTTCCAGCAATGCCAGCGGACGAAAGCTGTCCGGTTCGTAGAGGTAACTGCGATGGCGATCTGCGTGATGTTCCGCAATCAGCTTGTCGCCTTGCCAGAAAAACTCCGTGGTTATGCCGTCGACGGTTTTGCTGATCCGCCGCCCAAACGGGTCATAGCGGTAGCTGGCCGTTTGCCCGTTCGGTTGGGTAATGCCGATCAGCCGGTGTTGGCAGTCGTAGCGGTATTCGGTGACGAGTTGGTGTCCCTTGCCGCGTCTTTGGCGAATGAGGTTGCCGAAGGCGTCATAGTCATAATGATGATCGCCCTGAATCATCAACCGATTCCCCGCCACGATGTCCGGGCCGGGTCGATCCTGCATCAGCAAGTTGCCCGCCGGGTCATGGCCAAATCGTTCCTGCACGTCTTGCGAGTGGTCGGCCCGAGTCAGGCGGGCGAGGGGGTCGTAGTGGTAGTGGTGTTCACCTTTGCGAGCGTCTAGCAGGCGGGTCAGGTTGCCGGTTTTGTCGTAGTCGTAGTGGCGGCTATAGAGGTCATGGTTTTCTTGAGTCACCGCGTGGGCGTGCAGGCGGTTTTGCTCGTCGTAGTGGTAGTGGCTGAGGAGCTGGCCTTGTTGGCGTTGATGCTCGCGGCCGGTTTTGAATAGATGGGAGGTTAGCAGCGCACCATTTAACTCGACGGTGGCGAGGTGGCCGCCTTTGTCGTGGTTGAAGGTGAGACGATTGTTGTCCGGCAGGCGCAGGTTTTTCAGCTGGCCGCAGGCGTCGTAGCCGTAGCGCAAGGTGCCCCAGCCTTGGTGTTCGGCGGTGAGGCGGCTTTGGGCGTCGTATTCGTAGGCTAGCGCCCAGTGGCCGTCGTCGACGCTGAGGAGGTTGCCCTGGCGGTCGTAGGCATAGTCAACAACACAGCCGTCGGGCAGGGTTTTTCGTACGAGGCGGCCGGAAGGGTCTCGCTCGTAACGGGTAAGAAGCTGACTGCCGTCGTCGCCGTGTTCGGTCTTTTCCAGCAGGTTGCCGTTGAGATCGTAAACGTAGGCGGTGCGCTGCCCGTCAAAACCGATTTCCTGCTGGATCAGCCCGTTGGGGTGGTAATCAAGTTCGTAGGTTTCGCCGACTTCGTTTTCGATCTCGGTCAGCAGCAACCGGGCGTTGTCGTAGCGGTATTTGACCTGGGTGCCGTCGGCATTGATACGGCGGCTTATCAGGTGCAGGCCGTCGGCGTATTCGTAGCGGGTGACGTGGCCGAGTTCATCGCGTTCGGCGGTGATTTTTCCGTAGGGGTTGTAGCTGTATTCCCGCGTGGCGCCGTCTGGAAGTACGGCGCGAACCAACCGACCCACACCGTCCCACTGGTACTGGGTCAGCGCGCCATGCTCATCCTCACGCGCAACCTGTCGTCCAAGATCGTCATAGCGATACCGCTTGATACCGCCATTCGGCAGTTGTTCTTCAACGAGCTGCCCACGCTCATTCCAAACCAGCCGGTGACAACCGTTATCTGGGTACCAAACCCCAATCAGTTGCCCGTGTTTGTTGTACGTATAGTCCGTAACGTGGCCATCAGGATCAGTCTTACGCGTGACGTCGCCCTGATCATTACGCTCATATTTCCAAACCGCCTCACCACGCCGTACGACCCGTACGAACCCGTTGTCATGCTCGTAGGAAGTCGGCTCATCCTCCCCCGGAAACAGCGCCACCAAACGTCCGGCTTCGTCGTACTGATACGCCGTCACCGCCCCGAGCGGGTCCTGCTCGACCGTCAGCCGGCCTTTGGTATCGTAGGATTTGAAATGTTCAGCGCCATCCGGATCAATGCGCTGCACCAGCCGCGCCCGCTGGTCATGGACATAAACTTCCTGGCTACCATCCGCGTTGTGAACCGTAACCTTGCCGCCGTCCTCCCACGCATACCGCGTGTCCATCTGTGAAAAGCTGGCCCAATGCCGAACACACCGCGCCGCCTTACCAGCCCGTTCCCACTCCCAAAAGAAACTCGCCCCACCGGCCAGCTGCCGCTCAAGAATGACGTGCTGATCGTCGTACCGATAAACCTCACGTTCGCCTACAGCATTGGTCGCTGAAACCAGTCGTCCAGCCTCGTCATAGCTGTAGGAAACGACGTTCTGCTCTGTCACCCAAACATACGGTTCACGCCCTTTGGCACGATGAACCTGATAGTCAACGGCAACAATGCGACCGAGTTCGTAGCGTAGAAATAGCGACCGACCCGCACCGTTATCCAGCCGCTCAACCCGCCCCAAGCGATCACGAGAAATCCGCAGCCGGTTGTCATACGCATCGCTGATCGCCGTCAGCACACCGTCGCGAAAGTGATAAAACCGTGACGCCTGAGCCAGCACCAACTCATCAGGCAGCGACCCCAAGTAAATCGCCGCTTCGGCCAAGCTATTGGTGATCGCCGGTCGAGCCACCGTGGGCAAGGGCAGGGCAGTAGACCGGTTCTCATGATCCGTCCAAACCACCGAATCCCCCGCAACCACCAACCGCTGCGCCAGCGAGTGACTCCAACCAAACCCCAACCCACAATCCACTTCCACCGCACTGGTGCGGTACAACCGGGTCCACTCAAACGGCAATATCCCATCCAGCGCGCCATCGGTAAGAGTCAGCAACTCCTCGCCGGTGACCATCGACACCGGGCAGCCATTAGTGGCCGTCTTATCCGCAGGCGCCGCCGCATCTCCCTGCGGATTCTTCCCCGCAACAGGCACATCATCCACATGCTCTTTGTGCTTCAACACCGCGTTCTGCCGCGCCCGCCAGCGCATCTGCATCGTGCCTTGCTTCAGCCCACCGACCACGCCGCGAACCGCCACGGCCTTATAGCGATCCACCGCCTGCATGAACTGGGTCAGAATCGCCAGCAGGCTCCTGACAAAGCCAACGGCCGCCTCAAGAATCCGCGCGCCATACTTGACCAGCCGCAAGCTCAGATACGCCACACCCGCCGCTGGCAGTGCGATCATCAACACTGCGCCAATCACCAGGTCGATCAGCAGCGACACCACAAACCCCGCCGCCACCTCGGCGATCTCGCCAGGCGGCAGTGCGTCCAGCCACAGCATCGCCGTGCGCACCATCAGGTACAGCGCGGCCTCATCGCTGGCGAGCAACATGGCCTTTTCCATGACTTTGGGTGCATCGGTGGCCAACTGCGCCAACTTGGCCGCCTCGTTGCCGAGTTGTTCGACGTACTTCAGCGGGTCTTCAAGAATCGCCTGCACCAGCTTGATGCTGTCCCACACGTCGCGGATCGCCGCCCAGCTGCCGGCCAGCACGCCGCTGCCAATCGCGCTGGCGGTCGATTGCTGCCAATAGGGTTTGAAGTCGTTCCATTGCTCGCGCAGCCATTGCTCGAGGTCCGCCGTCAGCCCGGCGTAGGACGCAAACAACGCGTCCACCTGTTGAGTCGACGCGCCGCCTTGCACCCGCACTTGATACCGCCCGCCGGCCACGCAGGTATGCGAGCCTTTGCCGTGCTCATCGAGCATGACAACGGTGGAACTGCCGTCCTCCAGCCGAATCACCTCAACCGGGATGTCACCGATCGGCACGTCGTACACTGACTCGAATAGGCTCTCGATCTTCAGCTCGCCGCCCAGCGGGCACATGACGACGGTGCCCAGAACATCCGGGTCGGTCATGCTGACCGTGGTCTGTGAGGCCCCCACCCGCAACACGCGATCCATGCCCAGCAGTGACGGCAAATCCGTTGCGTGGCTGACCGAGTCCAGCGCCCGCGCGTACCAGGCCCCCATCTGCTGGCGATACTCCGCCAGGCTCAGATGGAAGCCGTTGAGTTCATGTTCGATAAAGGCGATGTGGGCAGCGTTGGTCATCCGTGACGTCTCGGCAAAATGGCAAGGCGTCGGAGCATGCCGCAGGAAAAAGCGCCTGGATGAACGGCTGGGAAAATCAGAAAGGGACGACTTTAAGCGGGTAAAAACCGCGAAGAACTAGCCAGGAGACTTACACAAAAAAGCGATCCAACTGATTGCGCAAAAACGCGGCAAATAAAAAAACACGCTCATCCGTGCCCGATTTGCGCCCATGGCCGCTCCGGTGCCAAGAGCAAGTCGTCCCTGGATAGCAAGGCGTTTACCGGCCGCGTCGGCGTGGTCTATCTGTTCGATAACGGTTTGGTGCCGTATGCCAGCTACGCAGAGTCGTTCAACCCGCAATCTCGTGGCTTTGAACTGGAAGGTAAGGCCAGCCTCAACGATAACCTGGACATCACCGCGGCCTACGGCTACCTGGATAATCGCACCAGCAAGTCCAACAGCACCGTGCAGGCGAGTGCGACTTATCAGTGGTAACTGGATGAGCAAGCTTTTTGTGGCGAGCGAGCTTGCTCGCGCTGGGGCGCGAAGCAGCCCCTCATCAGGACACTCGTATACACCCGGCAGACTGAGGTGTCAGGTGTTGGGGCCGCTTCGCAGCCCCGCGCGAGCAAGCTCGTTCGGCTCAGCCGATAAGGCAATTTAATGGCCCCTTTGTAACAAAATCCCCGCCAGAATCGCTTTTATTTTCAGGTGGTTAGGTGGGAATGCAAATGCGCACTGTTGGTATCATGCTGATCGCCTGCTCCATGGCAGGTGGTGCAGCTGCCGTGCAGGCACGGGAGCTGCGCGAGGGTGACAAGTACATGTGCAGTTGGGGCGCGGGCACCGCCGCCAGGGCCCAGGAACTCAAGCTGTCGGGCGTGTCGCTGTATGCCGCGCGGCAGAAGATCCAGACCATCAAATTCAGCAAATCCTGGATGCGCATGATGGCCATGGGCATCACCGAGCAGACCTATGACAGCCGTTCACGGCTCAAGCCCGAGGCGATTCGTCAGAGTTTTTATCAGGATTGCCTGCGTTATAAGGTGGCGCGTAAATAACCTATTACCTGCACCGGCCAGTGCAAAATCTGCGTAAGCCTGTCCAACTTTGCCCTGGCGCCGCTCGCCATACTGGCGCCAGGTAAACCACGAGGCACAGGCCATGACTGATTACGTATTCACCCCCGAGCAGCTTCCATCCCTGGCGATCCAAGGCAGCGCGGCGCGTTTCCCGCTGCGCCGGGTGTTTTGCGTGGGCCGTAACTACAGCGAACATGCCCGCGAGATGGGGCATGACCCGGATCGCGAGCCGCCGTTCTTCTTTATGAAACCGGCCGATGCGGTAGTGCCTGCCGAAGGCGTGATCGCGTATCCGCCGCTGACCGCCGACCTGCACCATGAGGTGGAACTGGTGGTGGCCATTGGCAAGGGCGGGGTGGATATCAGTCCTGAAGACGCCTTTTCCCACATCTTGGGCTACGGTGTCGGCATCGATCTGACTCGCCGCGACCTGCAAGCCCAGGCGAAAAAGCTTTCGCGCCCGTGGGAATGGGCCAAAGCCTTTGATGAGTCGGCGCCCAGCACGGCCTTGCAGCCGGTGAGTGTGGTAGGGCACCCGGCCAGCGGCAAAATCTGGCTGAAGGTCAATGGTGAACAACGCCAAGTCGGCGACCTGGCTGATCAGATCTGGTCCGTCAGCGAAGTCATCAGCCACGCCTCCAAATCCGTGGCGCTCAAGGCCGGCGACCTGATCTTCACGGGCACACCCGCAGGCGTCGGTGCATTGCAACCGGGGGATGTGGTCACGGCCGGTATCGACGGCATCGGCGAGCTGAGCTTCACCCTCGGCCAAGGTTGAGGCTAAAGTGGTGCCCAGGCCACCCGAGAGACCGTTATGCCAGGCACCCGCGTCACCACCTATGGCATGGAGCAGCGCAGCGACCGCCCCGACTTCTATATCCGCGACAAGCGCGGGCGGGCGGCGCTGACCAGCCCGCATCGGCATGAATACTTCCAGATCCAGATCAACCTGGGCGGCGACACCGTGCAGCATATCGGCGGCGCGGTGCGGCCGTTTCCGCACAAGGCCCTGGCGTTTATCCTGCCCCATCGCCTGCACGTGATTCCCCATCCTGAAGACGGCGAGTTCATGCTGATCAACTTCAGCCAGGCGTTTTTCCTGCCGCAACTGACCTGCGACCCGCTGGACCTGGAAGACATCCCCATCGGCCAGGCGCCGGAGCTGTCACCGTTTCGCTTTCAGGAGCAGCTGGATTTCATCCTCGACGACGCCGCCTTCGACGAAGTGAACACCTGGCTCACGCATATGCGTGCCTTGGACGCCCATCGCACCTTCGGCGCGCGCGAGCGGTTAAAAGGCTACGTGTTCCAACTGATCGGCCTGGTCTGCGAGCAGTACGCCGAGCCCTTGCAAGCATTTGCCGCCAACAACGCCACTCGACGCGGGCGCAAGGATGCCTTGGCGCGCGTGCAGGGCTATATCCGCGAGCATCTGCACGAGCCGACCCTCAACCTGACGGATGCCGCCGCCGCTGCTTTCCTATCGCCCAACTACCTCACCCACCTGTTGCGCAAGGAGACCGGCAAACCGTTCTCCCACTGGGTACTTGATCGCCGCATGCAATTGGCGCGCACTTTGTTGCTCAACAGTGCGCAGATGATCGGAGTTATCGCCCAGCGCTGCGGGTTTACCGATGAAGCGTACTTTTCTCGTTGTTTCCGCAAGGCCCATGGCTTCGCGCCGGGGCAGTTTCGCCGTCAGCAAAAGGCGCAGCCCTTGTAGGCCGCGCGTTTTACAAATCCACCACAAACCTTATGTTTCTATGTGCATACAATTGCATCCTTCAACAGGAGGCCTGTATGCAAACGCTGATACGTGTGGCGACACTGGACGATATCGACACGCTCTTCGCTATCCGCACCTCGGTGGTGCAAAACCACCTGAGCCGCGAACAAATGAACGACTTGGGGATTACCCCACAGGTGGTGGCGGATAGCATCCGCGAAGCACCGTGCGTGTGGATCGCCGAAGTGGAAGGTCGGCCCGCCGCCTTTTCCATGGTCGACCTGGCCGCAGGCGAGGTGTTTGCGATGTTCGTACAGCCCGGCTTCGAAGGCCGTGGCCTGGGCCGCCGCTTGATGGCGGTGGCGGAAGCAGCCTTGTTTGAACGCCACGACACGCTGTACCTGGTCACGGACGGGCGCGACGAAATCCGCGCTAACGGTTTTTACCAACGGCTGGGCTGGTCGAAGGTTGACCGCGTCGAGGGTGATGACGTTCGTTATGAGAAGAGCAGGGTGCCTTAATGCCATGAACCCATCACCAGCCCCTTCGTCCTACAGCTTTCGCTACTTTGCGATTGGGGTTGTGTGCGTCGCGGTGTTACTGGGCGGCTATTTCGTGCGGCTTAATGCCCAAGTCGATCGGGAACGGGCAGAGGTGGTCGAGCGTTTGGCCCTTTGCAGGCAAGTGGAACGTGTGGCCGGCGCGGCGGCGTCAAACAGCGCTGAACTTCGCGAGACGTGCCGTCAATTCAATGGGCAGTCCTCCAACAGCGTTACATCGCATTAGGTAATAACCACTTTTAATACAAGGAAATATAAGCGGTACTTGCACCAAAAAGTGGCACTTATAATCCCGTCTACCTTAAAAAATGTGTGGTTATTGAATGACTTACGACGATTTTAATCCGACGAAAGGATTAAAATAATCTTGTTCCGGCTTTTCTCAATCGATACTATAGCCGGGCGTTCACCTCCCACGGTTTATGCATTTTTAAATCCCAAGTTTCCATCAGCTACTTGGGATTTTTTTTGCCCGAAATTTGACCTCGGCGTCAAACTTCACTGTCGGCAAACTCTGCCCGCATACGCCCATTACGTTTGGCCTGGTACAGCAACTTATCGACTGACTCGATAAACGCCAGCATATTACTGTTGGGCGTAACGATATGCGTACCGACCCCCAGGCTCAGGGTCAGCAGCTTGGAAACCGCCGAAAAGCCATGCTCGATCTGCTGCTGGCAAATCAGATGCAAGCAACGCCGTGCCACCTGCCGCGCCGACGCCGCATCCGTCTCCGGCAGCAACCACACAAACTCCTCGCCGCCGATACGCGCAATGAAATCCCGTGGCCGGTTGGCCGCCAGCGACAAGGTGCGCGCCACCTGGCGCAAGGCTTCGTCGCCCTTGATATGGCCGTAGTGATCGTTGTACTGCTTGAAAAAATCGATATCGAGGATGATCAACGACAGCGGCAACTGGCTGCGCTGGGCGCTGGCCCATTCGCGCTCCAGCACGGTGTCGAACATGCGCCGGTTGGCGATGCCGGTGAGGCCGTCCTGGAAAGAATATTCCTCCAGTTGTTTCTGCAGGCGGATCAGGTGCTCTTCGGTCTTTTTGCGCTCGCTGATATCGAACATGAAGCCGATCAACGCTTCTACTTCATCGCCCTTGCGCACCACATGCACCACGTCACGGATCCACACATAGTCGCCATTTACCGTCAGCGCGCGGTAGTCGGCCTCGTGATCCTCACCGGCGCGCGATTGCGACACGCAGAAATTCACCACGTATTCCCGGTCGTCCGGGTGCATGCGTTCGACCCAGTCGTCCACGCTCACCCAGCTTTGCGGGGCCCAGCCCAGCAGCGCTTCGATCTGCGGGCCGATATAGCTGAAGGTCATGGTCTGCCAATCGATGCGCCAGGGGATGGCCTTGGTTGACTCCAGCAGCGTTTTGTACACGGCACTGTCGGGCGGGCTCGGTGGAGTCAGGCTCATGGCGGCGGCTCGGAATGATGGCAAAGAGCCAAGATCGTGTTTTGAACGACGCCGAGAGTCAAGCCTTCGGCATCGCAGCAGACGAGAGGTCGCGTGCTGGGTTTTTGGCGCCAGCACGCCAGCGTTTACACGGCAAAATGCGGCACATGTATCACTTTTGAATTAATTGTTCAGTGGCCGGCAAAAGCTTATCTATGCTGGATGCATCACACCTACAGGGTCGAACCCAGAGACGGGGTTTTGTCATGATTCCGATCACCGAACTCAACCGCATCATGGCCGCAGGCTTCCTGCCGCTGTCGTGTGATTGCAGCCTCAACAGCGACGGCTCGTTGCGCATCAGCGTGTTCGAGCCGGCGTCCGGGCGTGTCGACCTGTTGCTGACCCGGGTCTCGCCCCAAGGCCTGGACAGCGTGCGTTCCATCGCCAACCTGATTGGCGAACTGCGCACCGAGCTCAAGGCCGGGCGTCGTGGCTTTGCGGCATTCGGCTAGCTATTGACGGTGCTGGTTGGGGCAGTGATTGCGCCGTAGTAGCGCCAGCAGCAATGCCGGTGTTCCGGCAGGATTACGCAGCCGCTGAGGCTGACGATCAACAGGGCGGCAACCAGCCTATAAAGGCGACGGGTCATGATATTTCCTCAGTGTGTGTACGGCGTTACTCCTTGAACGCCGCCACCTGTAAAAACCCGTCGCAATGCTTTCAAACATTTCATCAAGCGCCGCCATCCTCTGAGTAATACTCGTCTCAACCACCTGAGTGGTAGAAGCAGAAGCACAGCAACACACACATCTGTCTGATGTACTGGAATCCAACTGTGGGAGCGGGCTTGCTCGCGAATGCGGTGGTTCAGTTACAAATAAGCTGACTGACCCACCGCATTCGCGAGCAAGTCGAATCGTCGCACTGCTGCTCCCACAATTTTGACCGAGTTTAGCTGCCACCACTCAATGCTCTGCTTTTCTGTGGGAGCTGGCTTGCCTGCGATACAGGCGCCTCGGTCTACCTTACCTCAACCCGGTTCTACACACTCCACCGCTCGATCCACCAAAGCCCTCGCCATATCCACCAGATGCAGCACCGAAATCACCAGTGTTTGCGACGTCCCGTCCAATCGCTCGCCAGCCTCTTGTGCCGTGGCAGACGCACAGCACAACAAGCTGCTGGCATGCACCCAAGCACTTTCAAAACTGGTTTCAGGGTCAACGGTGAACAGCATCGGTTCTACCGTGTCGGGTGAGGGAGCAGGGGAGAGATAGTGATCCAGGGCGCGCTTATACGCGGCGTACTTTAGTGTTTGGTCACTGTCTCTGAACGGTTGATCCGCGTTTCCTGTGTTCATCATGAAGTACCTCTAGTCAGTTAAAAACGCTGCAAAAAAATGAAGCGTCGCGACTAGTCATTTACAGGCTGCTAAAACCGGTCACTGAATTGGCAGTGACGGGTGGAGACTAGCTAGCTGATTTGGGAGGCGCAAGCGGTTGGGGTTTTCTCGGAAACGTCCTGCGAGGGAAAGGGAAATATCGGCGATGACCCGATTAAACAGGCTGGACGAGCGAAGACGAAATCTTCAGCCGCTGCCGCGTTCGTCAAATCCTTTGTCGAACGGCAGAAAGCAAGTGAGGTAATGAAGCGAGGTTTGCTGAGCAGCGTGTAGAGCGCGCAATTACAGGCGACGTAGGAAGGATCTGACGATGTGCCGGGTGGCGTCGGTGGTGTCCAGTTCGTCCAGGGCGCCATAGGCGTGCCACCGGCAAGCGACGATCTCGTTGCGCGGCCGCGCGTCGGCAATGTTTACCACCGAGGCTTCGAACACGTGGTGCACGGTGTCGCGGGCCTTAAGTTCCTGCAAGTACAGCAAGCCGTCCACGTTTAACCCGGTTTCTTCTTCCAGCTCGCGCTCGGCTGCACCGACCGGGCGCTCATCACGCTCGACCTTGCCGCCGGGCAGTGCCCATTTTGATCTGGCCTTGCGCACGAAGAGGATATGCCCCTCGTGTTCGCAAATGACCGTGGCTCTTATTTTCATCGAGTGTGCCCACGCGCGGGATGAGTGTCATAAAAGTGTAATGCAATTGTCATGCTAAGTGCTTATGGCGCACAGGGGTGGGGATGTGGATACTGACCGATTGATGAAAACGGACGAGGACAACAGATGACTACCGTACGTTGGGGCATGATCGGCTGTGGTGATGTAACTGAGTTGAAGAGTGGACCCGCTTTCTACAAAGCGCCAGGCTCGGCCCTGGTGGCGGTGATGGGGCGCCGTGAGGCGGCCGTGCGCGATTATGCGGCACGCCATGGCATTGCGCGTTTCTATACCGACGCCCAGGCACTGATTGACTACCCCGAAGTAGACGCGGTGTACATCGCCACACCGCCTGACAGCCACCTCGAATACAGCTTGATGGTGGCCGCGGCCGGCAAGCATTGCTGCGTCGAGAAACCCATGGCCCTCAACGCCGAGCAAAGCGCGTTGATGCAGCGCACCTTCGAGCGCGCCGGGCTGCACTTGTTTGTGTCCTACTACCGCCGCTCGTTGCCGCGTTTCCAGCAAGTACGTGACTGGCTGCGCGACGGGCGCATCGGTGAGTTGCGCCAAGTGATTTGGACGTTTACCAAGCCGCCAGCCGCCGCCGACACCAGCGCCGCCAACTGGCGCACTGACCCGACGATCGCCGGCGGTGGCTACTTTGCCGACCTGGCCAGCCACGGGTTTGACCTGTTGCAGTACCTGGCCGGCGATATCGTCGAAGTCACCGGGTTCACCGCGCGCCAGGCCGGGCTGTATGCGGCGGAAGATGCGGTGACGGCCTGCTGGACCTTCGGCTCAGGTGCGCTGGGCATGGGGTGCTGGAACTTCGTCGCGGACCGTCGCGAAGATCGCGTCGAGCTGATCGGCAGCCGTGGCCGCATTACCTTTGCGGTATTCGAAAACCAGCCGTTGCGCCTTGAAGGCGAGGTTAACGAAGTGCTCGAAGTGCCTCACCACGAACATATCCAGTGGCATCATGTGCTGGCGATGAACGCGCACATTCGTGGCGAAGCCGAGCATCCTTCGCTGGCGATCGAGGCGTTGAAGACCGATCGAATTCTGGACAAAGTATTGCAGCGCAATCCCAACCGTCCTGAGTAGATTTCCAACTCGTTGTGTTGCTTTGGCCACTATCGTTTATGGCCGCCGGTTTCAACAATAGCGGCTTACTTTTTTCAAGGGTTAGAGGGATGAACTACAAAACAACATGGATGGCAATTTGCCTGGTGCTGGCCAGTATGGCGACGCAAGCGGCACCCCGGGAGCAGCGGCCGGCGGGGGATTTTGATTTTTATGTGCTGTCGTTGTCGTGGTCGCCGACCTTCTGCCTGACGCACCCCGGCAACGAACAGTGCACAGGCAAAGGCTATGGGTTTGTGCTGCATGGGTTATGGCCGCAATACGCCAAAGGCGGCTGGCCGGCGTCGTGTGATGCGCAATCGCGACTGTCGACAGAGGACTTGGCCAAAGGCGCGTTGATGTTTCCCACCCAGGCCTTGCTCAAGCATGAATGGACCAAGCACGGTACGTGCAGCGGGCTGGACGCTTCGGGTTACCTGGAGGCGACCGATAAGGCATTGGCGGCGGTGCAGATTCCGCAGCAATTGCAGCCATTCAACGTACCGAATTACCTGGAAGCTGGGGAAATCGCGGCGCTGTTCCGTAAGAGCAACCCGGCCATGGGCGACCATGGCATGGCGGTGATCTGCAAGGGCAAGGAGTTGTCTGAAGTGCGCGTGTGCCTGAGCAAGGAACTGCGCTTTGCCGGTTGCCCCAAGAGCGTGAAGAGCCAGTGCCGTGGCGGTGATATTCGCATCCCGGTGCAGCGCTGATCAGGTGCCTGAGTGCAGTGAAATGGCGGCTGGCGTGGCATTCGCCGCTCCGGCGCGGTCCGCCAGGTAACGCGCTTGCGTTTTCATAACCCGGTCCGCGGTCGCCTAACCATTAGCTGTCCAACTTTTGGGGCGCACTTCACTTTTGAATTGCACTCGGTAAAAAATGTGGGAGCGGGCTTGCTCGCGAATGCGGCGTATCAGTCAACAGATTCATTGGCTGACTCACCGTATTCGCGAGCAAGCCCGCTCCCACATGGGTTAGGTGGCGCCCATTAGTCCACGCAAACCAACCGGCCCTCCGATGTGGCGCACCTCCAAGCTGCACCGCAGAAACCTTGTGGGAGCTGGCTTGCCTGCGATGGCGGTGGGTCAGCAACACTAATGCCAGCTGGCACGGCCTCATCGCAGGCAAGCCCGCTCCCACATGGGTTAGGTGGCGCCCATCAGTCCACGCAAATCGCCCGGCCCAGCTTGCCTTTCTCCACCGTCGCCGAGCAGCCGAAGTGACTGTTGTCCACCTGGCACGTGCCCGCTACAGGGCCGTTACCCGATTGCGTGGTCACGCTGGTCTGGCACTCACCCTCACACTGGCTCGAATCAGTGCAGGCCTTGCCCGCGTCCTTGTATGGCGTGATGCACTTCCAGCTCTGCAACTTGCCGACCTGCCTCATCGTGCCACCGCCCGCCAGGCAGGTGGACGCGGCGGCGTCCTGTGCCGGTGCAGCGGTGGGCGAGTGGGTGGAGCAGGCCGATACCAACAGCAGGGCGGCCAAGCCAATCATCAATTTCATGCAAAAATCCTCATGGAGTCAGCGCAGTAGTGCAGTGTACGGGCGATTGGACTACTTTGATTGGCGAGCGATCCCTACCTGGAACTGACCCATGCACACCTTATGGAAACGCTATTTAGCTTTGCTGGAAAACGACCTGAGCACGCAGATTTTCGACAACGTAAAAAACCTGCTGGTGTGCGCGCTGCTGTTTGCGGCGGGGACCAATACCTTGCTCGGGCAACGTGAACTGTTTATCGGCGTGTTCGCCTCCAGCGTGGCGGGCTGGGGCCTGATTATTTTGTCCGCCGTGTTGATGGTGTTGAACATCAGCGACGGCATTCGCCGGCTGGCCAAGCTGCGGTATCACCTGGCGCTGCAACTGTTGCTGATCCTGGTTTACCTGGTGATTGCCGAGCGGGTGGTGGAGATAGTCTGGGGCTTTCGGGCGCATTGAAGTATCCTCCGCGCCCCGCTATCACTGATTCAAAGAAACATGACCGGACAAGACATGCAGGCGCTGCTCGAGTCGATCCTCGACGAAGTTCGTCCACTGATCGGCCAGGGCAAAGTCGCCGACTACATCCCCGCGCTGGCCGACGTGCCCGCCAACCAACTCGGCATCGCCGTGTACGGCAACGATGGCTCGGCCTATTGCGCCGGTGATGCCGATACCCTGTTTTCGGTGCAGAGCATTTCCAAGGTGTTCAGCCTGGTGCAGGCCATCGACCACGGTGGCGAAACCATCTGGGAACGCCTGGGCCACGAGCCGTCGGGGCAACCGTTCAACTCCATGGTGCAGCTGGAATTCGAACGCGGCCGCCCGCGCAACCCCTTCATCAATGCTGGCGCGCTGGTGATTTGCGACATCAACCAATCGCGCTTCGCCGTGCCGATCCTGTCGATGCGCGACTTCGTACGGCGCCTGTCGGGTAACCCGCAGATTCTGGTCAACAGCGTCGTCGCCGACTCCGAAGCCCAACACGGTGCGCGCAACGCGGCCATGGCGTACCTGATGAAGTCCTTCGGCAATTTTCATAATGACGTGGATGCGGTACTGCACAGCTACTTCAACTACTGCGCGCTGCAGATGAGCTGCCTGGACTTGGCCCGCGCCTTCAGCTTCCTCGCCAACGAGGGCGTAAGCGCCCACAGCGGCGAACAGATCCTGACCGCGCGCCAGACCAAGCAAGTCAACTCGATCATGGCCACCAGCGGGCTGTATGACGAGGCGGGCAACTTTGCTTATCGCGTGGGCTTGCCGGGCAAGAGCGGGGTAGGCGGCGGGATTGTCGCGGTGGTGCCGGGGCAGTTTACGGTGTGCGTGTGGTCGCCGGAGTTGAACGCAGCGGGGAATTCGCTGGCGGGGATGAAGGCGTTGGAGTTGTTGAGTGAGCGGATTGGGTGGTCGGTGTTTTGAGGGGCTGGGGATTGACGGCGGGGGCCGTAGATCCCCATGGATACCTAAGCTTTATGCGGTTTCACGAACAGATCGAACATCAAGAACAACGCCCCAGCAGTAATCGCAATATCGGCAATATTGAACACGCCGGTATGCGTTGGCCCGACGTTCAGCACCATGTAGTCAACCACATGACCGTCCCGAAATACGCGGTCGATCAAGTTGGCAATACCGCCCAAGGCAATCGCATAAAGCGGCAAGACCTTACGCAGCGGCTGGTTCCAATTGGAAAGCGACCACCACGTAGCCCACGCGACCACGATGGCCACGCCGACGATAAAAATCAGCTGTTTGACCTGCGGCGGCAACGCCGCGCCCAGGCTGAGGAATGCGCCGGGGTTAAGGCTCAGCTCCAGCGCCAGGTTGATTGGGTTGGGGCCGATTTTAAAACTGCTGGCTTGCAGTGAAACCAGGGCCAGTAGCTTTACCAACTGGTCGACGGCAATAAAGGCGATGCCGGCGAGGAGGGCGAAGGTGCGGCCTCGCAGTCGGGGTGACGTGCTCAAGCGGTAACTTCCTGTTTCGGGCTTTCGATAGAGCGCCAGAAGATAGCTCAGGCGCTTTATCTCGTCCATCTCAGGCCACCGAGTGATCGTGCCCACGCTCTGCGTGGGCATGCATCCTGTGACGCTGCGCGTCACGTTGTTATGCATCGATGAAAGCGTCCGGGGCGGCATTCCCTAGCTGCGCAGGGGGACGATCTTTATGCGGCTGGGTGGGCTATGTTCAAGGCCTTGTCTACCAGCAACTGCACGCCTTCCAGCATCCTGCAAATGCCCAGCGCGACATTGCGTTGCGAACCCTCGATTTCAAAGGCCATATGGTTGGCGATTTCGCAGACGGACGCCAGGTCCTGGGAAGCATTGACCAGCAAGGTTTCGGTGCCCAGGTCGGCGCGCACGGTGAAGATACCTTCGCTGGGTTCGGGAATGGGTTTGCCGGGGTTGAGGTAGTGGCTGATCGCGCGGTAGGCCACTTCGTGCAGGGTGCTGGTGTCGAAGTCTTGCTGGCCTGGGGGATTTGGGCTGTCTTTAATCATGGTCAAGCTCCTTTATAAATGGAACTGCCACAATTCGCGGTCAAACGAAATAGGGTGGCAGCTATACGCGGGTTGACCGACCGGCCAAAAGAGCAACACCGGCATACCCGAAGGTATCCCGCGCACAGCTGCCGCGACACGATACATCAGGCGTAAAAAAACGCCCAAGATCGGTGTTAGCGCATTTGCTCTTTTGGAGTCGGACGGTCAAATCCGGTCGCTGAATCGGCAGCGACGTCGAAGAGGTTAGTCAGCGCACTTCCGAGCGACAACCTGAAACCACTGTGGGAAATGTCCGAGAGCCCCCGGCGTCGAGCGCTCTGCAACCGCGTAAGCTGCACCGACTCAAGGAAGATGCCGACCATGCCCAAACCGCCTAATCATGTCGTCCAAACCGCAGCAAAGTAGCGTGTTTTACCTTCGAGCCGCATATCCGTGAGCGCGCAGGCGACTGGGGTTACAAGCACGAAAACATCTATTTTTTTGATGGCGAGGGTGACGCCTGCGAGCTATGAGCCAGGCGCAAACCACTGTACCCAGCCCGCCAATAACAGCAAGAGTACCCCGACGCACAGCAGCGCGGCGTACGCCGGCCGTACGCGGCGGATGCGGTCTTGCAGTGCGCCGATGGCGCAGAGTGCGATGAGCAGCGCGAACACCCAACTGGGCAGGTGGGCGGTGATGCCTAAACGGTTTCGTGCTCGTGGCGTGTGGGCTGCCTCTTCTGATGAACTCTCGGACGGCTTCTTTGCTGGGCTGGGCTTGTGCTTACTCATGCTCTTTTCTCTGTGCCGCGACGCTGCTCTTCGGCAGGGGCAATACCATGCTGACTTCTTGCTGGTAGCGCCGGTACCGTTCACCAAACAGCACCACCAAGTCTTTTTCTTCAAAGTAGGCGCCGATAAAGATATAGATCGTCATGCCCACCGCAAACAGCAGATGGCCCGCCGTCATATGTGGCGTGGCCCAGAAGGCGATCAGAAACCCCAGGTACAGCGGATGGCGCACGACCTTGTAGAACCATGGCGTTCTGAACACCGGCGCTTGTTGTGGCGTGTTGCGCCAGCGGTCGATGGCTTGCTTGAGTCCGAACAGTTCGAAGTGACTGATCAGCAAGGTTGCCAACGCCACAAGGCCCCAGCCCAGCCAGAACAGCACGGTCAACAATGCTGTGGCCCAGGTGGGCTCCACCTGCCACACCGTGAGCGTGAGCGGTTGCCACAGCCAGAACATCAACGTGAGCATCAGGCTGCTCAGCAAGACATACGTTGAGCGTTCAGCCGCTGCGGGGACGAATGCTGCCAACCAGTGCTTGAAGCTTTTACGCGCCATTACGGTGTGCTGGACGCTGAACAGAATGATCAGCAAGCAGTTGACCGTGGCTGCCAGTGGCCAATCGACAAGAGGGCCGGAGTCGAGGTGTTTGGGCACGACTACGCCGCCTACAAACCCTATCAAATAGAGAATGGTGCATAGGAAGATCAGGTAGCAGCCGGTGCTGTAGACCAGCCCGGCGGCGCGTGCCGCAAGGCTGTTTGGATCTTTTTTCCGGTTCATGGACGAGTCCTTTCGCTCATGCTGAATGGGTAAGCCAATCGATGATTGACCTCTGGACCGGCTAAGCTAGCGCAGTTTGTGGATTAAGTAACCTGTGAGAATTGACAGTTCTTTAGACTGTTTTGGTCTTCAACTTATCCAGCAGGCTGTGTTGCGCCACGGCGCCGATTTATAACCGCTGCACTCCATGCAACAACGAAACCTGGAGTCATTCAGAGATGGCTTCGAGGGTGCAGGTAGGAAGAATGCGCATTTTTTTGAGTTAAATCTTAATGAAGCTCGTGGCCCTTCACATTTTTCAGGCGTTGCTCGACAATGCGCCCTCTGTTCCGGAGTAGTTCAGCGGTAGAACACTCGGCTCTTAACCGGGTGGGCGCTGGTTCGAATCCAGCCTCCGGACCCATCACATACACAGCAATCTGGGCAGACCTCCAGATCACACAGAGTGACTAGCATGGACGCAGGTTATGCAGTTTTCCAACTGTCGAAAGCGCTGCTCGCGCACGATGTGGATTGCGGTCCAGTCGCTCGCTTTAACGCCCGCAGACGTATCTCACGCTGGCAGCAGGTCATTGGGAACCTGCTGCAAGGCTCCGTCGAGTATGGCTCGCGCACACCGATTGCTGAGATTCCAGCCTGGGTTACGCTAGAGGTCGTTACGGGCGGTTTTGCTACCGGCAATCTGTTGGCAGGTGGCGAACTGACGGACTATGAGCGTGAACTGGCCGCCTCTATTCCAGGTATTCGTCCAGGCTTTGAACGGCTCGATATCAATGCCTGGCATCTCACGGATGACGGCCTTGAGGCGCTGCACTCACGTTTAGCCCGTTGTGATTATGCGGTCGATGTGCCGGAAGAGGCCGCGTTACTGACAGTAGCTTGGCTAGTCGGGCAGCAGCGCACCGAGCAGGCTCGGGCGCTGATAGACGTGATTGGGCCGTTCTTTGACCGACTGCGTTTCTTCCCATCGATCTCTACGCAGTTGCCGATCTCTGCCGCGCAGGTTCATATTGTGGACGCTGGCGATATCAAGCAGTTGCTTTCAAACTTGCCTTCCCAGGCTCAGATCGTTGTGCAGAAACACACGATAGAAACGCGTTTACCGCTTTATGATTCAGCTGTTTCGCATTTCCTCCTGACCTATGAGGCTGGCTGGCCGTGCCGTAATTACCCGAGTGGGTGGCGCGAGCAGGCGGCCGAGTTAGAGCTGGATTTTAAGCGGCTCGGTATCGACAGGCGCTCTTCGGATCGCGTGGAGGAACTGTTTTCTTTACTTGGGCAATGCGCCCGCGACGCGCAATCACTCACCGGGCGTCAAGTCGGTCGCATACGGCAAATCGTCGATGATTTTGTGCGTAAGCATGGCGATCCGGGTTCAGCCTCTCACCGTGCGTTGCGTGCGAATCAACTTAGTCAGGTGGCGGGGCCAGAGCATCACCTCATCGCTCGTATTGTGGCGAATCGGCTCTCAACGTATCCCGCGCAAGGTGGTCTCTCGGATTTTGCTGATTTGGCAGCACCGATCACTGCTGAGGAGGCATCGGCGTTTGGGCAAGGCGAGGGCGTTGCCATTCCACCAGCGATCCAGCGCCGTCTTCAGCGATGCCGGAGTGGGACGATCAGCGAATTGATCGAGCATGGGCTGATTACTTCAGGTGATACCGTCGCGCGGGTGCTGCCCGCGATGACAGCGCAACTGAGTAGCTCAGGGTTGCGCGATGAAGCGCTGAGAAGGGTATACGCCTCTACCTATCGCGCGTTCCGTCGACGGCGTTCGTTATTACTGCTGAACCTTCAGCGTCAGGTTGGCCTCAGTGAGTTGCCTTGGGTTGCCGTCATTGAAGGCGACCGCCAGGCCGGTGCTGTGGTGGCGGGATCTGCCAAGCAGGCGCTGGTTGAGTCATCGGCGTTGACGCTTTCTGCTTTCCCATACGCCATTCTGCCTAACAAGCTTCTCCAGGAGTTTTCAGCACTGGCGGACACTGCGGAACTGGACTTGCCCTTTGTGGAAGAGGTCGCAGCAGATATCTTCATGGGTAAGTTTTCCGATAAGTTTGCCGATGCCGCCAGGCGAGCAGGCCGGGTGTTAGCAGGCTCCCTTTACGCACGCTATTACGACATTGATACCGATGAGCTGGCGAGCCTTGTTACCCGAGGTCGGCGACGTGCGCGAGTGGCAAGCGATGCTTTCGCGACGTTGTGCGCAAAGCGTGCAGGGGCCGAGTTGGGTACGTGGCACCCGGCGACCAACGGCACCATTCTTGAGCAGCAGCAGATTTTAACCACGCAAAACCTCGCGTTACTGTTTGAAGAACTTGGGTTGAAGGTTTTGCTGCGGCCGAGACTAGGCCGCATGGTGCAGGCGTGTTTTGAGTGGATCTGCAAACGGCAGCAGATGCGGATTGAGCACTATCATGCTCGGTTGATAATGCTCAAAAATACGGCCTATGCCTGGCGCCAGATGGTGTTCTATCTGGCTATGCTTGATGAGCATGAGTGCAGAGATGCCCTGGCGTCAGTCGAGGCTTGTTTCGCCGCGCAGCCAGTGGCTTTTCGAGAAACATTCCTGCCGCTGATGAGCGGCTTGCGCAAGGCTTGCGCCGGCGAAGTGTTGCCTCAACACGCGCCAACTGAGGACGGCGCGAGAGTCTTTCTGGGGTGGACCACCACGCGGCATTGGTTACTGCCGCCGCAGGACGTCGCTTCAAGCCGGGCGGTTGAGCAGCAGTGACGCAAGAGATCCAAATGTGGGAGCTGCGGTGCGACGATTCGACATTTAGATCCTCAGTGTGCTGACGAATCTCTCTGTGCCCAAACAAAAAATGCGCCCCTGAGGGCGCATTTTTTTGTTCAGTCAGCCACGGCCTTTTAGGCAATCGCATCCCAAGCACGGTCACCGTTCTCGTCTTTAATTCGAGTCGGCAGCCCCATCACGTCCAGCGCTTTGAGGAACGGCTCCGCTGGCAGTTCCTCGACGTTGGCCATGTGTTTCACATCCCACTCGCCACGTGCAACCAGCAGCGCTGCGGCCACCGGTGGTACGCCTGCGGTGTAGGAGATGCCCTGGCTGTCGGTTTCGGCAAAGGCTTCTTCGTGATCAGCCACGTTGTAGATGAACATCTCACGTGGCTGGCCATCTTTGGTGCCTTTGACCAGGTCGCCGATGCAGGTCTTGCCGGTGTAGCCTGGGGCGAGCGAAGACGGGTCGGGCAGTACGGCCTTGACCACTTTCAACGGCACCACTTCCAGGCCTTCGGCGGTGGTGACCGGTTTTTCGGAGAGCAGGCCGAGGTTTTTCAGCACGGTGAACACGTTGATGTAGTGTTCGCCGAAGCTCATCCAGAAACGCACGTTGGGCACGTCGAGGTTTTTCGACAGCGAGTGCACTTCATCGTGGCCGGTCAGGTACAGGTTTTGCGAACCGACTACCGGCAGGTCGTCGGTACGTTTGACTTCGAACATGGTGTTACTGGTCCACTGGCTGTTCTGCCAGCTCCACACCTGCCCGGTGAATTCGCGGAAGTTGATTTCCGGGTCGAAGTTGGTGGCGAAGTATTTGCCGTGGGAGCCGGCATTGACGTCGAGAATGTCGATCGAATCAATGCGGTCGAAATGCTGTTGCTGCGCCAGCGCGGCATACGCGTTGACGACACCCGGGTCGAAGCCCACGCCAAGGATGGCGGTGATGTTCTTCTGTTTGCACTCTTGCAGGTGGTTCCACTCGTAGTTGCCGTACCACGGCGGGGTCTCGCAGACTTTGCCCGGCTCTTCGTGGATGGCGGTGTCGAGGTACGCAACGCCGGTATCGATGCAGGCGCGCAGCACCGACATGTTGAGGAAGGCGGAACCTACGTTGATGACGATCTGCGAGTCGGTCTCGCGGATCAGGGCCTTGGTCGCTTCCACGTCCAGGGCGTTCAGCGCGAAGGCTTGGATGTCGGCGGGAACCTTGAGGCTACCCTTGGCCTTGACGCTGTCGATGATGGCCTGGCATTTGGAGATGTTGCGCGACGCGATAGCAATACGACCGAGTTCGTCGTTGTGCTGCGCGCACTTGTGGGCCACCACCTTGGCGACACCTCCTGCACCAATGATAAGAACGTTCTTTTTCAATTGCTTTATTTCTCCTATATCCGCCAGCTTACGAAAGGCTGGACAGGTAGTCGTCGTAACCAAATTCACGAACCACCTCGACTGTACCGTCGAGTTGTTTCACTACGATGGACGGCATTTTCAGGCCGTTGAACCAGTTTTTCTTGACCATGGTGTAGCCTGCGGTGTCGATGAACGACAGCCGATCGCCGATGGCCAGCGGACGATCAAATTGATACTCGCCGAAGATGTCCCCGGCCAGGCAGGATTTGCCGCACACCATGTAGGTGTGTTCACCCTCGCTCGGCGCCAGCTTGGCGTTGAGGCGGTAGATCAGCAGGTCCAGCAGGTGGGCTTCGATGGAGCTGTCGACCACGGCGAGGTTTTTGCCGTTGTAGAGGGTGTCGAGCACGGTGACTTCCAGGGACGCACTGTTGGTGATCGCCGCTTCGCCGGGTTCCAGGTAGACCTGCACGCCGTACTTCTCGGAGAACGCCTTCAAACGGGCGCAGAACGCGTCGATTGCGTAGCCTTCACCGGTAAAGTGAATGCCGCCGCCGAGGCTGACCCACTTGACCTTGTGCAGCAACTCACCGAAGCGTTCTTCGATGGTGCCCAGCATCTTGTCGAACAGGCTGAAGTCGCCGTTCTCGCAGTTGTTGTGGAACATGAAGCCGGAGATCTGTTCGATCACGCCTTCGATCTTCACCGGGTCCCACTCGCCCAAACGGCTGAACGGGCGCGCCGGGTCGGCCAGCAAGTAGTCGGAGCTGCTCACCTGTGGGTTCACACGCAGGCCACGGGTCTTGCCCTCGGAGCGCTCGGCAAAACGCTGCAGCTGGCTGATCGAGTTGAAAATGATCTTGTCGCAGTTATCCAGCATCTCTTCGATTTCATCGTCGGCCCAGGCCACGCTGTAGGCGTGCGCTTCGCCTTCGAACTTCTGGCGGCCGAGCTTCAACTCATACAGCGACGACGAGGTGGTGCCGTCCATGTATTGCTGCATCAGGTCGAAGACCGACCAGGTGGCGAAGCACTTGAGCGCCAGCAGAGCCTTGGCGCCGGACTGTTCGCGCACGTAAGCAATCTTCTGCATGTTGACCAGAAGTTTCTGTTTATCGATGAGGTAGTACGGCGTTTTGATCATTTTTGAGAGCCTGCGGCGGTGCCTGCCAAAAAAGGACACGCATTGTGCCCGCACTTGGATCAGATCGAAAGGTTAGCGGGCGGATTTTGCCGCGATTCGATTCACGGTCGCCGGTGACTCTGGCGAAATTTCGTGACTGTTTAACGTATGGCTGCGCAAATACGCCGCCATCGCGGCGAAGCGTTGACGGGTTTCGTGCTCGAACAGGCGGTTGGCCAACGGGTTCAGCAGCCAGCCGAGCCAGCGCGGGCGCAGGCCGACGTTAAAGGTGTAGATCAGCTCCGAGGTGGCGCCATCCAGATCGCGATGGCGCATGGACGCCGACCACTGGTGGAACCAGCCGGCAGGTTCCACCAATACCGCGGCGGCGACCTTGGCCGGCACGTAGTTGACGAAGCGCGTGCGCATCGCGAAATAGCGCTTCCAGCCACGCCCCTGGTTGAAGGTGATCGCGCCTTTATAGGGATGGCTGCCACCGCCTTCGACACCGGCGCGCGACAGCAGCGTGTCCCATTGCATACGCACGCTGTGGTTGTGGAACGCCTCGAAGGCGTCGGCGGCGCTGGCCGGCATGACCAAGGTGATGCGGCGTTGGCTCATGGCGCGTCCTCGATGATGGCGGTGGTGAAGCCCCAGCGCTCGAACTCGGCGGTGAACTCATCCAACTGCAAAAAGCCCAGGCACGCAAACGCGCCGGTTTGCGGCAGCTGTTTTTTTGCCAGCTTGAGCGCGATCAGCAAGGCCGCCATGCACGGGATCTCCGGGCCGTCACCGCCCGGTGCGGTCAGGTGCCAGGTCAGGGTACCCAACTGGCCGTTGCTGCGCAGGCCCTGCACGCGCACTTGCATGGCGCCGGTCGGGCTGCCGAAGCGGTCGAGAAAACGGCTGGAAAATGCATCAAGCTGTGCGGCGTAACGGCTGATCGGCAAGGGCACGCCGAGGCGGCGCAGCGCGGCGGCGAACCACAGCGCTACGTGTTGGACGGGCAGTTCCAGCGCCGCATGAAAGGCCACGTCGCGTACGCCGGGATAGCGCTCTGGGAACAGCGCCAAGTCCGGCACATCACACGCCGCGCCCCAGCGCTTACCGATGCTTTCGAAGTGAAAACGACGCAGGTTTTGCCAACCAAATTGTCGCGTCCAGGCGCCGCCATTCCAGCGTTCGAACCCAAGGCCGGCATAGCCAAACACCGCCTGGATGGTCGCAACCCCACGCACGGCTTGTTGGCCGGGGGCGATCACGGTCTGGATACTGTCGATGCGCGTAAAGGATTGGGCCAACTGATCGACCACCGCCGAGGACAACCCCGGCACGCTGCTGGCACCGGAAATGGCCAGCACGTCGGCGGCTTTCGCTTCGGCATCGACATTGGCGGCGAACTCGGCGACAAACGCGCGGCCATCGGCCAGGTCCAGGTAATGCGCCCCGGCCGCGCAGGCTGCCTTGGCGACGCGATAATCCTGGCCTTGAAAGGGCCCCGCACAGTGAATCACCAGATCAGGTTTGGCGCCCGCCAGGCGCTGTTCGAAGTCGGCGGCGCCAATGTCCAGGGGCAGGGTCGCGACCTGTTGGCCGTCGCTGAGGGTGTGCAGGCCTGAGTGTGAGCGGCGGCTGGCCGCAATCACTTCAATGCCAGGCTCCGAGGCCAGACGCCGACAGATACGCAGCCCGAAGTTGCCCAGGCCTCCAATGACGATGACACGCATGATTCATCCTTGAGCAATAGGGCAGGGTGCGCAGTATAAAGGCAGATAGAGTAGCGGAAGAAATCAAGGACTTTGTGTAGGTCGCAGCCTCCGAGGCTACCTGATGAAAGCCACTGTGCAGACAAAGCTGCGCTGCTTCGGGCTGGGCCGTATAAAGGCGTTCTGCTCCTGAAGTTCATAGGCCCTCAGAAAACAATTGATTGCAATCAATCGCTCGTGGCTAAAGACACCTAAAAAGTATTTTTCAGATTGATTAAGTCGATTAGAACTGTTTGCCGCCCCGTGATAAGTCAAGTCAAAAGCCGGGGTGAAGAAGCGAATCGATATGATTTATAGCTAAAGCTAGTTGGAAAGTGAATCCGCCCTCTTTTAATGTAGACGCTTCAAGCTTGCGGGCACTACAGTCGAGCTGAAAAGGTGCTCGAGCGGTAGAGCCCAAATATTAAAGAACATCTGGTTATGATTTCAAACGGTCACGGCAGCTCGTTCATTCGATTAAGTTTTAAATTCCAACGGACTACCAGATACTGCGCAACAATAGAGAGCAATCAGGAGCAGGCCATTTGGGTTGTCTGAAAATCAGGCCTGCTTCCTGGCTTTTTATATGATGAGAGACTCGAATGGTATAGAATCGCAAGATTGTTGGCTGGTAGCTATGTTACTATGCTCTTGTTGTTCCGTTTGTGAGGTAGTTAATGAATCTATTGTAGTGAAAATCTTCGCGATCGTTTACCCATATTTTGAGCTTTTCACTGGCAAAATTTCCAGTCATAAGTTCCTGTTTCTTACAGTCCCTGGTTGCAGAGAGTGTCGACAATTCCGTAATTATTTCTTTCTTTTCTTGGCAGTAATACTCTCTTGCGAATACCTTTTTTTCAGTAAGTTTTCTAATTTCGTCGATTAATTCTTTGCCTTTATAGTGGCATGCATCCACTATTATATAGATCGCGTTGTCGAAGCTCAATAGTTCGTTATCGGTCGAGCAATTGAACTCTGGCGAATAACAGTTTTTCCTGCCGAAGCGGGCATTCAATTCGCTTGAAAAAGCGATGTTTTTCTTTTGGTTTTCATTTGGCGCTTGATTGGGGTCAATATATTGAAATATCATCTCGAACTCTTGAGAGTTTTTCAAAGATTCTCTATTTCGATCAAAGTCGCGGGCGCCAGCAGATCTCAATGAAATTGATAGGTCAGACGTAGATCGCAGAGCATTGGGCTTGAAAACGATTTGAATTGGACCGTATGGGTTTGGCTGAGATCTTGATGTTTTTTTTGTAAATTCTCGGCCGAAATCTGAGAAGTTCCCAAAAACCTTATCCCATACATCATTCTCTTTATCGATTTTGTCAGTGTCAAATATTGTAAACTCTAAATTGCTATTCAGAAGTTTGTTTCTGGAGGGGATACCGCCCAGGTGAATGTACGACCTGAAGTCCTTAAGCTGGCATGCATGGTATAAAAGTGCATTGCGGCCTTCTAGTGACTTAGTGATTTTCTCAATTTCACTTTTGTCTTTTATTGTCATGACTTTTGCTCCTTGCTAGATGAGGTTTTTTTGATTTTTTAAAGTGGATTTATATAGTTTTAGGGAGTCTTCTAGTTCGTTCTTGGTGGTCAGCTCCTGAGTGGATAATAGTTCCTGTAGGAAGCTTGAAGCTTTGTGCCAGATGATTTCTGCTTTGCCACCGCTTACGCCTTCTGTTTCCAGTCGCCATGACTTTTCGCGCTCCCACCAAGGAGATGTTTGAAGATTTTCACATTTTGCGCTTTCTAGATAGAATTGAATCCATCCAAGAGTAGTCTTGTCCAGATTGAACTTTTCTGAGCACTTTAATAGTGCTCTTTTGCCTGTGGATGTATGTTTGTCTATTGCCACCCAAAAAGGGAAGTTTACAGGTTCTAGAGAGTCTGTTTTTGTCACTGTAGGAGCTTCATCTGTTACATATAAATAGGCACTCGCAATAGCGAAGGCTTTATCCCATGGCCATCCCGCTAGTTTAAACCCGGTCTCAGCCCTTTCCAAGAAGTCAAGTCCAAGGGGGTCTGATCTTAACTGTTTTGCCCAGCGCCAAAAATCTTCAGGCCGTCTAACCGCTTCAGCGATGATTTTGATATGCTTATTTGCAGGGTCGCCTTTTACTAGTACCGTTCTGGACCCTCTAGAGAGCTCGTAACCTAGACTGCCCAGGCCGGCTGCATTTTTATTTTTTGAGGAGCTCGCGAGATCTTTATATTGCTTTATGAGTAGGTCTTCATTCGTTGTGAATTGAAGTTTACTCACGCACGACCAAGTCTCCTCAAATGCAATAACCCCTAATCTGTTCTTAAGCCACGTAGTCTCTCCCTTTTGAATAAGATGTATTGTTGTTCTCTCTGCAATAGCTACAGCTCCCCGCCGAACCGCTTTCTGCAGTAATGATCTGAAAATCTGGTCACCTGTAACGGCTCTATTAATTTTCATAATCTATCGAATATTGAACCGGAAGATGGAGTAAATATTTTATGATATAAGCGTGTTGCATAATCATCAGTCGTGCCGGATAAATAGTCGCAAACTATCCGTAAGTCATTCGACTCTGTGTAACGCTCTCTATATTTTAAGGGGAGAAGGCGATTAGGGTTGTTGGCAATTGCATCAAACAAATCTATCACCATTTGCTGTCCTTTGTATTCTAAGGTTTGAACCTCAGGTGTTAAAATCACATTCTTACGAATAAACTCCTGAAGTAAGTCCAGGCTCGCTCTTGCTTTGGCGTTAATTGTGGCGGTTAAGTCATATATCTCATCGGAAAATATCTTATTGCTAGAGATTGTAGTTGCGGTGATGAAGTGGTTTACTAACTCGCCAATAGCCTTTTTTCTGTTTCGGTTTATTCCTGAAAAGAGGTTTTGTGTTAAGTGTTCTATTTTGCTTTCTAGGCTGTATTTTTTGTCGGTGTTTTTTATTGCATCCAATACATTGATATTCCAGGAGTTTAAAGTTACCAGTCCCAAGGCAATGGCATCTTCTAAGTCGTGAACTCCATAAGCAATGTCGTCAGCGATCTCCATGATACTGCAGTCGAGTGACTTGTGCGTTGGTTTGTTGTGTTTGTCTTTTCGTCTTTCAATAGAGGAGAATATGATCCGTTGCTGAGGGTTTAAGGAATTTAAGATCCAGTCTAAGGATAATCTGTCAGAGTCGAAAATGCACTTGGGCGGTTTATAGCTATCGATATTTTTACGGCTTTCACCATTATAGGCTTCAATGTTTACAGTGTCGGTGTAAGTGGCTGGGTATTTTAGTATTCCTAACAGGGTCCTTCTGGTGAGGTTTAATCCTGCCTCGCTCGAGTATTCACCTAGCTCTGTACATATACGAAGAGTTTGAGCATTTCCTTCGAACCCCCCATGCTCTCTCATTGAATAATTCAGTGCTACCTCTCCTCCATGACCAAACGGAGGATGACCAATGTCATGAGCTAGTCCTATTGTTTCTATCAAATCCTTCGTAGGTAGAAAGCTTATTATTTCCGGATGGTTTTTATATTTCTCATTCAGGAATTCTACAAGTCCGCTACCAAGCTGTGCTACTTCTAATGAGTGAGTTAGGCGCGTTCTATAAAAGTCACTCTCACCTAAGCCTAAGACTTGAGTTTTTCCTTGAAGTCTACGAAAAAAAGCAGAATGAATTACTCGTGCTCGATCACGCGCATATTGATCTCTATCGAAATTATCGTTCTGCAGGGGTTGTTTTCGCTCTTTCCACATATGGCACCAATTTTGTTGTTTGCGACTAAAGTAGTATTGCCATAGTCGATTATGAATATCTGAAGAAATTTTTAGGTTGTGTGTAATTAATAGTGGCTTTAAGCCATAAAAGCAACAGAAGGTAACGAAAAATTACGTTTGATAATCGGATTCGATCAAACTAATAAGCGCTTTAAATCGTAGGCAAGCCTTGGCCAATGGGGCTTTGATGATCCGCGATCAGAAAGAATCGTCAGTAAATTCCCCTCTACATGGCGACCTGGCGAAGCTGCTTTGAGTCGATAGTCAATTCAATTTGCAGGTCTAAAAAACCAACACATTTCGGCCAGTCCCTTCGCATTTGGAAAGGGGGAGTGGCGGTCTACCAGGAGAACTAGGCTATGTGTATCAGCGACTTCGTATGCGTTGCAGTCTCCTGCTCCACCAGTGCTTTACCGATATTGCGCCCTCGAATCTAGTAATCCACGTACCTGGCGTAGCCGACCGCCGCCAGGGCCAGCATAGGGGGGCGCAAGACATGACGCCGCAATCAACTGGCCGTGACGAAAGACGCCTACAAGGCACTCTCCCGGTTGGTCAAACCGATTTGTGCAGTTTTCCCACTCGGTGATAAGCCGCGTCAGGAACCTGAACCCTTCGGCAACGGCCTGCGCTTCCAGCTCACGGAGCTGCTCGGGAAGCTCTTCGAGCTTGCGTATCGAAAAGGCTTCGCTGGCCTGTGTCATACAGAGTCCTCGCAAAACCAGGCAGCCTTGGATTCAAGGCAGCTGTGCGCTTGATTGCGCGCAACAAAAGGCGTGTCTAGCGTGCCGAGTGCGATGGAAACCCATCCTCGGTAAAGCCCATTGGCATCAGACCAGAATAGCGATGATCCACACCGTGAACAGAATTGGCGAGTAACGCCCTGCGAAGACTCATAGCTTCGAAGCGTATCCGGCGAAGCGTTGACATTCAGCGCTGATTTGGGTGCGCTGGCATACGTGGAGAACGCCGCGCCGTGGCCTTTCTGGCACTTTTTGCAGTGGCAGTGGGTGACGGCTTTTAATCGAGTCGAAACCTGATAGTTGATAGCACCGCATAGGCAACTGCCTTGAGTCACTGCATCCATGTTGGTGGGTCTCCCAAGAAGTACCACCCTAGTTTATTTCAGCGCGCAGAGGCTGTGGTGAATGAGTTGTCGTGGCACGCAGGTTTTCTGTGGCAGGTGCGCTTAGGTGTTGGTCTTCAACTTGGTCCACAGCCGGGTAGCCAGCCGTGCAATGGCCGGGGGCAGGTCTTCGACGATAAACAACGTGTCCATCACGCTTTTCGGCGGGTAGATCGCCAGGTCCTGCTTAACCGCAGGAGTGAGGAACTCATCCGCCGCGCTGTTGGGGTTGGCGTAGTGGATGCTGTTGCTGATGTTGGCGATCACCTTGGGCTCGAGCAGGTAGTTCATGTAGGCGTAGGCGTTCTTTTCATGGGGCGCGGCCTTGGGCATCACCACCATGTCCAGCCACAGCGTCGAGCCTTCTTCGGGGATGGAGTAGCCGATCTGAATGCCATTGTTGGCTTCTTTTGCGCTCGTAGCCGCTTGCACTACGTCACCGTTGAAACCGATCACCGCGCAGATATTGCCGTTGGCCAAGTCGCTGATGTACTTGGACGCGTGGAAGTATTGGACGTAGGGCCGGATCTTCAACAGTGCCTGCTCGGCCTGTTTATAGTCGGCGGGTTCATGGCTGTGGTGAGGCAGGCCGAGGTAGTTGAGGGTGATGGGCAGAATCTGCGTGGGGTTGTCGATGATTGCCACGCCGCAGGTACTGAGCTTTTTGATTGTGTCTTCGTCAAAAAACATCTTCCACGAGCGGGTGACGTCGGTGTTGCCGAAGATCGCCTTGATCTTCTCGACGTTGTAGCCGATGCCCGCCGTGCCCCACATGTAGGGGAAGCCGTACTGGTTGCCCGGGTCGTTGACTTCGAGTTTTTTCATCAGCAGTGGGTCGAGGTTTTTCCAGTTCGGCAACTGGCTGCGGTCGAGCTTCTGGATCGCGCCGGCCTTGATCAGCCGCGACAAGAAGTGGTTGGAAGGGCTGACCACGTCGTAGCCGGTGTTGCCGGTCATCAACTTTGATTCAAGCACTTCGTTGCTGTCATGAATGTCGTAGGTGGCCTTGATGCCGGTGGCCTGAGTAAAATTGGTAAGGGTGTCGTCGGCGATATAGCCGTTCCAGTTGGAGATGTTCACTTCTTCAGCGGCATGGCTGGCCGCCGACAACGCGCCGAGTATCACCGCCACAGACAATCGCTTGATGTGCATTGCATTCACCTTTTTTGTTTTAGATTTCTGAACGGGCGCGTACCGCTTCGATGCGCATGCGCAGCAGGGCGCCAAGGTCGAACAGCGGGCGCGGCGGCAACCAGCCCGGTTGCGCACGCTGGATGACCGATTGCAGTAACGGCGAGCTGTGCCCGCAGGCCCACTGCGCCATCAGCCGGCCCCACAAGGTGCCGCGCGCCACGCCGGAACCGTTGCACCCGGCGATGGCGTACAGGTTGTTTTCGACCTTGGCGAAGTACGGTTGGCCCGACCGCGAAGCGCTGAGGTGGCCGGTCCAGGTGTAGTGGATGTCCTGTTCGGTGAGCCACGGGAAGCGTCGTTGCAAACCCCGCACATGGTGCTGGCGGCGTTGCAGCAAGTCGGTGTTGGACAAGTCGCGGGTGCGGTACTCGGCGGTGTTGCGGATCATCACGCGCCGGTCCGGCGTCAGACGTACCGTGGCGCCGAGTGGTCGCGTGGACAGCACGCCCCAGGGCTCGACGGCGCATTCTTTGTCCGTCAGCGGGCGGGTGAGGCTGGCGCTGAGTTCCATGGGGAACGTGGCGCTGTGGTCCAGGCCTACGCGCGGCACAAAGGCGTTCAGGCACACCAGCACGTGCCGCGCTTCAATACTGCCGCCAGGGCTGGTCGCGCGAATGCTGCCGTTGCCCATGCGCTCAAGGCCGCTGATGTCGGTGTGTTCAAACAGGCTGACCGAGGCCGGTAACGCCGCCAGCAAACCCTTCACGTACTTGGCCGGTTGCAGCAGGGCGTTGCCATTGCCGCACCAGATACCGGCCTGGTAATGCGCGGTGCCGAGCTTCTGGTGCAGCGCGTCGCCTTGCAGAAATTGTGCAGAAGCGCCGAGGGCGAGCAAGGTGGCGAGTTTGCTGTCGACGTGATCGAGCTTATCGGCGTCATGCACGGCGAAGAAGTAACCGTTGTCGCGATAGTCGCAGTCGATGGCATGGCGAGCAATGCGTTGGCGCACCTCGTCACTCGCCGCGCGGGAGATCGCGGTGTCCACCTCAAAACCGTCGAAGCCCACATTGCCCAGCAACTCGCTTTCGGTCGGGTGTTCGTGCGCCACCACAAACCCGGAGTTTCGCGCCGAGGCACCTTGCGCCGCGCACTGGCGGTCGACGATCACGATACGTGCATCGGGGTGCAACTCGGCCAGGCTGTGAGCCGCGCAGAGCCCGGTGATACCCGCGCCGATCACCAGCCAGTCGGCCTGCTGTGTACCTTTCAAGGCGCTGCGGGCGGGCAGGGGTTGGGTTTGGGCGATCCAGCCACAGATATTGTCCACGTTTACCTCGGCTGCATGCGTTGATCGCATGGATGATTTAAGTCGATGGCTGGAATTTATAGGGACTTGGGTGGTACAACCAACGCTATAAAATCATCCAGCTATTCGGAAAGCGCATGGATAAGCTTCGTCACGTACCGTCGATGCAAGGTCTGCAGGCGTTGGTGGCAGTCAGCGACAGCAGCAGTTTCACCCAGGCTGCGCAGACGTTGTGCCTGACGCAGAGCGCGGTCAGTCGCCAGGTGCAGCAATTGGAAAGCCACTTCGGTGTGGCGCTGTTCACGCGCACCAGCCGCCGTTTGCAGCTGACGGCTGAAGGCGAGCAGGTATTGATTTTCGCACGCAGTATCCTCGCGCAACTCAAGGCGCTGGAGGACCGCATCTCGCCGCACAAACGCCCGTTCCGCATTCGCCTGCATGTGTCGTTGGCCGTGCGCTGGCTGCTGCCCAAGTTGAGCGATTTCTACCGGTTGCACCCGGACATTTCCCTGGCCATCGAGACCGTCGCCACGGAAGTGGTCGAGCCTGCCGGCGACAGCGATGCCTACATTCAGTACCTGCCCACGCCGCCCACTGATCCGACGTGCCTCACGCTGTTCCAGGAAAAACTGGTGCCGGTGTGTGCGCCCAGCCTGAAGCCGTTGGCAACCCTAGCTGACCTGCGCACCGTGGCGCTGCTGCACCGCTCGGTCGACCAGCAAGACTGGCGCGTATGGCTTGCCGCCAACGGCGCCGGTGCACTGGAGGACTACCGGCACATTCCCTTCAACCTCGATGAATTGGCGCTGGACGCCGCCGCGCGCGGGCTGGGTGTGGCGATGACCGACTTGAGCCTGGCCGCTGAATCCATCGAGCGCGGCGTGCTGGTGGTGCCGTTGGGTGAGCCGTTGGAGACGGGCGGGGTGTATGCGCTGTGCTTGCAACCGATGGCGGCGTCCCACGCAGGGTGTGCCGTGGTCATGGCGTGGTTCGCACAACAGGTACAACGCTGAACTACAAACGTACAAGATTGAGCGTAAACCGCCTCAGTAGACTCGCCGGACTTCTTCTACGGCAGGTTTTTTCATGGACATTTTCCTCTACGCCTTCAGTGTCATGTACAGCCCAGGCCCTGTGAACTTGATGGGCCTGAACGCCGGGCTCACCGGTAAATTGCGCCGCTCCAGCGGGTTCTACATTGGCGTGGGCTGCGCGATGCTGCTGATGTTCGTGCTGTTCGGCTACACCGGCGAGGCGATCGTTTCCCAGGCGGCGCTGCCGTATATCTCACTGGTCGGCGGTGTGTACACGCTGTACCTCGCCTATCAAGTGTTCACCGCCCGCACGGTGGTTGAAGCGTCTTCAAGCACGCCGACCAAGGCCCTCACGTTCTGGAATGGCCTGGTGATTCAGTTGCTCAACCCCAAAGGCATCGTGGCGGTGTTGCCGATTACCAGCGTGATGTTGCCGGCGGCGCATGTTACCGGGGCGTCCATCGCCGGGGTTTCGGCCTTGCTGGGGCTGGGCGCAGTCGGTGCGCCGTGGGTCTACGCCTTGCTGGGCGCGGTGCTGGGGCGGCGGATTAACGGGGCGTCGGCGTTTACCGTATTCAATCGTTGCATGGGCTTGGCGCTGGCAGCGTGTGCGTATTTCATGTTTCACGCGTTCTATCTACACGTGATGGCAACATGAGTGGTTCTCGTGATCGTCTAGAGTAAAATGAGTTTGTCTCACTATTGGTGTGTGTCGACAATGGCTGCCATCAATATCGACATTGGAGTTGTAAGTCATGGCAGTCGCTCATTCCCTTGGATTTCCGCGCATTGGACGCGATCGTGAACTGAAAAAAGCGCAGGAAGCGTTTTGGAAGGGCGAGCTCGACGAGGCCGGCCTGCGTGCCGTGGGCCGTGACTTGCGCAAGGCGCACTGGGAACTGCAAAAACAAGCCGGTATCGAGCTGCTACCGGCCGGTGATTTCGCCTGGTACGACCAAGTCCTGACTCACTCGCTGATGTTCGGTGTGATCCCTGAACGCCTCCGCCCAGCCGATGGCAACACCACGCTGCAGACCCTGTTCGGCATGGCCCGTGGTGTCAGCGACAGCTGCTGCGGCGGTGCCCACGCCCAGGAAATGACCAAGTGGTTTGATACCAACTATCACTACCTGGTGCCTGAGTTCAGCGCCGACCAGCAATTCCAACTGGGTTGGGAGCAGTTGTTCGAAGAGGTTAAAGAAGCCCGTGACCTGGGCCACAACGTCAAGCCCGTGGTCATCGGCCCGCTGACTTACCTGTGGCTGGGCAAGGCCAAGGGCGGCGACTTCGACAAGCTAGACCTGCTTGACCGCCTGCTGCCGTTGTATGGCCAGATCTTCCAGCGCCTGGCGGATTTGGGCGTTGAGTGGGTGCAAATCGATGAGCCGATCCTGGTGCTCGACCTGCCACAAGACTGGAAAAACGCCTTTGAGCGCGCCTACAACCAGATCCAGCGCGACCCGCTGAAAAAACTCGTGGCCACCTACTTTGGCGGTTTGGAAGAGAACCTCGGCCTAGCCGCCAACCTGCCGGTTGATGGTTTGCACATCGACTTGGTGCGTGCACCGGACCAGTACCCGACCATTCTCGACCGCTTGCCGGCGTATAAGGTGTTGTCCCTGGGCGTGGTCAATGGCCGTAACGTCTGGCGCTGCGACCTGGAAAAAGCCCTGGCGACCTTGCAGCACGCGCATGAGAAATTGGGCGATCGCCTTTGGGTCGCGCCGTCTTGCTCGCTGCTGCACAGCCCGGTTGATTTGGGCCGCGAAGACACGCTGGATGCCGAGCTGAAAAGCTGGTTGGCCTTCGCCGTGCAGAAGTGCGCGGAAGTTGCGGTGCTGGCCCAGGCCGTCAACGCACCGCAAGCCCCTAACGTGCTCGCCGCCCTGGCGGAAAGCCGTGCCGTGCAAGCTGCCCGTTCGGCCTCGCCACGGATTCACAAGCCTGCCGTGCAAGCCCGTGTGGCGGCGATCACCGCCAAGGACAGCCAGCGTCAGTCGCTGTTTGCCCAGCGTATCGAGAAGCAACGTGCCGGCCTGAACCTGCCGCTGTTTCCGACCACGACTATCGGTTCGTTCCCGCAGACCGCCTCGATTCGCCTGGCGCGCCAGTCGTATAAAGCCGGCAAGTTGAGCGAAGCCGAATACGTCGAAGCCATGCACAGCGAGATCAAGCATGCCGTTGAAGTGCAGGAACACCTCGGCCTGGACGTGCTGGTACATGGCGAAGCTGAGCGTAACGACATGGTCGAGTACTTCGCCGAGCAGCTCGACGGCTACGTGTTCACCCGTTTCGGCTGGGTGCAGAGCTACGGTTCGCGCTGCGTGAAACCGGCGGTGATCTTCGGCGACCTCAGCCGTGCGAAAGCCATGACCGTGGAGTGGATCCGCTACGCCCAAGGCCTGACCAACAAGGTGATGAAGGGCATGCTGACCGGCCCGGTGACCATGCTGATGTGGTCGTTCCCGCGCGAAGACGTGAGCCGCGAAGTGCAGGCGCGGCAACTGGCGCTGGCGATTCGCGACGAAGTGGTGGACCTGGAAGCCGCTGGTATCAAGATCGTGCAGATCGACGAAGCCGCGTTCCGCGAAGGCCTGCCGTTGCGCCGGGCGCAGTGGCAGCACTATCTGGACTGGGCCACCGAAGTGTTCCGCCTGTGCGCCTGTGGCGTGCGCGACGAAACCCAGATTCACACGCACATGTGCTACAGCGAGTTCAACGATGTGATCGAGTCCATTGCGGCGATGGATGCTGACGTGATCACCATCGAAACCTCGCGCTCCGATATGGAACTGCTGGAGGCGTTCGAAGCCTTTGCTTACCCGAACGACATTGGCCCGGGCGTCTATGACATCCACTCGCCACGCGTGCCGGATGCGTCGGAAATGGCCAATTTGCTGCGCAAGGCGGCCAAGCGCATTCCTGCGCAGCGCCTATGGGTCAACCCGGACTGCGGCCTAAAAACCCGCGGCTGGCCGGAGACGGAAGCGGCGTTGATTCATATGGTTACTGCTGCGCGGCAACTGCGGGCTGAACTGGCCTAACACAGGGTAGGCATGTGGGAGTACAGCCTGAGCAGCACACCCATCTGCCTGATGTATTGAGATCCAAATGTGGGAGCTGGCTTGTCGGATCGCCGCACCGCTGCGATGCAGACACCTCGGTGTATCAGGTACACCGAGTTGATGCCATCGCAGGCAAGCCAGCTCCCACATTAGATTGAGTTCAGCCATCAAGATCAGGTCGGCTGTCAGGCCGCCTCGGCTTTGCTTTTGATTTGCTTCAACCACTCAGGTCGGCTACTAGGCCGCCGTGCTTTTGATCTTGATCTTGATCTGAGGCGCCCCGTTAAACCACGCTGGCCGAACGCAGGCTTTGGAGCGGGGGTAAACCGGCAGGACGCCGGTTTAGCCGCGATGGCCAAGGATGGCCCATGGCGGCGGCCCACGGTCCAAAGCCTGCGTGAGGGCACACCGAGCCTAGGCGAGGTGCCGAGTGGTGGGGCAAGAGCCCTTTTGGTTACTTTTGGCTGGGCCGGCATTCCGGGCTCTTTTCCAAAAGTGACCCGCTGTAAGAGCCATGCCTTTCAAGGTCTGCGTTTAAAAGTTCGTTTAAAGCAGTGTTTAAGTCTGTTTATCCGACTTGGCAGCCTTAAGCACCCGAGCTGTTGAAACATGAGCCCGTGCGGCCTTACCTTCCAGCCACTCCTTGGGTTTGGCGACTTTAGGGCCGCGCGGGCTTTTCGCGACGGCCTTAGGTTTGATCAACCTCGCCAGGGCCAGTAACCGCTCTGCCAACCCTTGCGAGGTCTTTTCGAGAGGGAAGTTTTCCGCCGGTAATGCGATCTGCATTCCCTCATAACCGCTGCGAACGTGCACCGCCAAATGGTAAATCGAAGCCTCCCAACTCGCTGGCTGCGTTTCGCGGTGCGCCTGTTCCACACTGCGTTTGAGAACCGACAAAACGTTGTAAGCCAGAACCGCCGAGGCGAAGCCCAGCAGCGCGGCTTTAGGGCTACCAAGGCTCTTGATCTCACTGTCGAGCACCGATTCAAGGCGTTGGAACATCCCTTCAATACTCCAGCGGCGGCGGTATAAATCAGCTATTTGTCGAGCGCTGATGGTGTCGGGCAAATTGCTCCAGAACCACATCACCAAATCACCTGAGTCATTTGCCGTTTGCAGGCTCAACTCAACGCGTCGCCAGCGGCGACCGCCTTTTACTTCGATGGTTTGTTCGCGAACGGTTCCGGTGTCGACGGTCCCTGACTCTTGCCAGTCGCCTTCCTGGATCACACGTGGATGTTTGCTGTGTTGGCGAACGATGAACGAGGCCCCTGTGTTTTCGCAGGCTTGCAGGACAGGCAGCGTGCAATAAAGTCGGTCAGCCATCCATAGTTGACCCGCGCTTGCGCGGGCCAACAGCGGTAGAACACTGACCCGCTCGCTGGCATGGGCGTCTTCCCAAGGCTGAAGATCGACGACTAAATCCAGATCAGGATCGTAGGCCACTACGGAAAACCCTGGGCGAGCCGCAGCTCGCTCGCTGCGCAAAGGGCCTAAACGTTTTTCAGTGGCCGGTAGGTGGTTGCCATCGACAATGCGCAACTGCCAGCCGGGTAGTATCGATGAGTGGCCGAGCGTTTTGATGGTTGGTTCTAAACGCTCTGCGCTGCCTGAAATGAGGGCTCGAAGCACCTCGGGTTCGGTCCGATTGATCTTGTCATAGAGCGCCGCAACGCTCACCGAAAGGCCCTCCATCTTACGCGCTGCAGCGTGCAGTGATGGCCTCAAGCCCAATGAAACAAGGGACATCAGCTCTACAACGGTTGAAAACAAGAGCTCACGGGAGTACTGGCGTTGTCGGTGGTCATTGAACACCTTGTCAACCCACTCGGCAGGTACGGCCTGCTCCAATACCAGCTTGGTCATGACACTGGCCGGCGCCTGCTTTTCAAACCGTTCTAGAACCTTTTCCCACATCGTTTCGTCATCCTGACTAAAGTATTTGTTTATGTTTTAAACCAAGACCTTGAAAGGCATGGCTGTAAGAGCGGAACCCATAGCAGCCGTTACCCAAATAACGGATATGTACCCAGCGCCCCCCGCGACAACCAAAGAACTCAACCCATAAAAAGATGTGTAGATACCTATGCTGCGATGCGGGCGCATCGGTCTGTCAGTGACACACAGTCGATGCCATCGCAGGCAAGCCAGCTCCCACATTTGATCTTCGCTGCTTTGAGCTTTTGCGTCCGCTTAACCGACCGGCATCAGGGCAAGCCCGCTCCCACACCAAAAGGCTAACCCTAGGTGCAGCCCCGGCGCCGGAGGCGAAACTTAATCGACTCTGGCGGCGTCAATGATGAAATCTGCAGGCTCATAGGAGGCAATGATGACAAGCTTGAACGGCCAGCCGGCCGAGGCGGTGATTCAATTTTGGAAGCAGGCGGGGCCCAAGCGCTGGTTTGCCAAGGACGCGGCGTTCGACGCAGCGTTTCGCGACACCTTCTACGCCACCCATATGCAAGCCGCTCGGCGCGAGCTGGAAGGTTGGCTGGATTCAGCGCACGGCGCGCTAGCGTTGTTGATCCTGCTGGATCAGTTCCCGCGCAATGCCTTTCGCGGTACGGCGCACATGTTTGCCACCGACCCGCTGGCGCGGCTGTATGCGCAGCGCATGCTCGATGCCGGGCTGGATCAACTGATCGAGCCCGAACTACGGGCGTTCTGTTATCTGCCGTTTGAGCATTCCGAAGACCCGGCCGATCAGCAGCGCTCGCTGGTGTTGAACCAGCGCCTGGATGCCAGCACCTACCATTGGGCCAAGGAGCACGCAAACATCATCGAACGGTTCGGGCGTTTTCCCCATCGCAACGCGGTGTTGGCCAGGGCCACCACCGCGCAAGAACGTGAGTTTCTGGTTAAAGGCGGCTTCGCAGGCTAAGCCGGTGCCAGGGCTTCCTTGGCGCCTGCCGCGCGATAACGCCGCAAGCCCTTGAGGTCGACCGCCCAGCGCAACGCTTCGGTCGCCGAGGGGCGTGGGCCATGGGTGATCGCCTGTTCATCGTTGCCGAGTGCGGCGAGGTAGCCTTGGGCGCCGCCGCGTTCGCTCCAGTAGTGGGTGTGACTGAACCACGACCGTGCCAGCCAGCCCTTCCACTTGCCTACAGTGACCGGCAAATCCAGCACGCCGGCGCCCATCACCGGCTTGACCGGGCCCGCGACGATATCGCCAAACAGGCCGTAGGGCGCCGGGAAGTAGAGGTTGGTCCAGCGCGTCACGGCAAAGGCCGCCGCGTGGTGCAAATACTGTGGGGTGAAGGGTTTTTCGCCGAGCATCACCGGCTGGCGGGCGTTGTAGCCGTAGCCCTTTTCGTCCTGGGTGGGCGGGCAGGCCGGGGCTTCGCGACGTGCCATGCGTTGTTTGAAGTCACTGACGCTGCGGCCCAGCAACAAGCTGGCGTGGGCCATCGGGCTGCCAACGGTGACCAGGTCGGTGATGCGCCACGGGTTGCCCAGGCCACGTTGCTCGATAAACGCTTGGGTTTGCTGTTCGCGAAACCTCAAGAGGCTGCCCAGGCTGCCGTCGAGTGCGGCACCGGCGTTTGGCAGCGCATCCTTGACCACCGGTTGCAGCGGTTCGTGGTGGGCATACCGGTTGGCCAGCTCGCGGTTACTGGGGATGACTTTGGTGAGTTGATCGTGATGTTCGTGCCACAGGTAGCCGACGATATCGTAGGCAATCATGCTGCCCAAACTGTGGCCGACGACGATGATGCGGTCGTACTCGCCCTTGTTGTGCAACGCACGCAGCAGCGCCACGCCGTCGGCACGGATCTGTTCGCGCACCACGACATTTTGCGGGTTGGGGCTGAGGTAACGCGCCGCATCGCCCAGGTAGGACAGCGCGGAATAGCGCAGCCCCAGGCCGATGGCGCCGAGCAGCAGCGGCACCAGGGCGTAAGGGTTGTCGTGGTGCTCGAATTTTCCCCAGGCGGTGGCGAGGCTGCCGCTGGCGATCAGCAGCAACAGCAGGATCACCGTCCAGCGCGTGGTGCGCCAAATCGGCACGATGGCGTCGGGGATATCACGGCGCGGGCGCTTAAAGATGTCCCACAGCCAGCCCAGCAGATGGCCGAGCTTGGTGCCCTGCATCTTGTGGGCCCAGTAGTACTCGTAAAAATCCGTGCTTGTGCGGCCCGAGGACTTCAGCACGCGCAGGTCGAAGTTGCGCGACAGCCGGTCCGGTTTGCTCCAGTACAACGGGGTGCCGTCGGGGGTGTCGGCGGGGATCATCGCTTCGACAAAACCACGCAACGTATCCATTGGGCGTTGTTCACCGATGCCGTGAATGACGACAACTGCTTGTTTCATAAGATGTTCTTCCTTGAGCACTTTTGAATGGCGGAGCGTTCTCGCAGACTAGCGAGTCGCTATGATATTGCCACTATTGGGCCTATTCCCGCCAGGAATGGCCCCATAAAAACCCTGCATTGTCTTTATCGCCGCAGATCTCGTAGCGTGGGGTTCCATTCAAGGAGATCGCCCATGCACCCGAGCCCGCTGCGCCTCTATGTAGATTCGATGTTTACCAGCCCCTATGCGATGTCGGTGTTTGTCACCCTGCGCGAAAAAGGCCTGGCGTTCGACCTGCTCACCCTGGATTTGGACGCCGGGCAAAACCAGGCGGCGGACTTCGCCCAGCTCTCGATGACGCAGCGCGTGCCTACGTTGGTTGAGGGCGACTTTGCGCTGTCGGAATCTTCCGCGATCACTGAATACCTGGAGCAGGTCTACCCCGAAACGCCGGTGTACCCGGCTGATCCAAAACAGCGGGCGAGGGCGCGGCAGGTGCAGGCGTGGCTGCGTAGCGACTTACTGCCGATCCGTCAGGAACGTTCGACGTTGGTGGTGTTTTACGGGCAGAAGATGCCGCCGTTGTCGCCCGTTGCAGAGGCGGCCGCGCGCAAGCTGATCAGCGCGGCGCAGGCGCTGCTGGCGGGCAATCCCCACTACCTGTTCGGCCAATGGTCGATTGCCGATGTGGACCTGGCGGTGATGCTCAACCGTCTGATCCTCAACGGTGACAGTGTGCCAGCCGAGTTGGTGGATTACGCACAGCGCCAATGGCAGCGGCCGTCGGTGCAGGCATGGGTCAACCTGCAGCGCCCGGCGCTTTAGGGTTTACAGCCATTCGTGGGCTACGCGTCGGTCCAAATCTTCCCAGTCCGCCATGCCCAGCACCCGTGTGGTGTTCAAACCGCGCAGGTAACCGCGCAGTTGCTGGGCGCTGGCGTAGCGCTGGTCGGCATCGGCGGTTTGATCCTGCAGCACGTTTTCATAATCGACCAGGTAATCGGCGACCCGCTCGCGAAACTCCGGCAATACGGCTTCGCGGATGCGGTCGAAGGTTTTCTGGTGGGGCTTCATGGCAGGGTCCTTATAGTTTTATAGAGGTCGCGAGATACTCGACACTATCGGTTCAAATGATAGTCACCATCAAGGATCGCAAGTTCTGTTTTTGTACCAAAAGCGCAGAATCACCCCATCGAGACGCTGTTCAAGGAAATGCGCGATGAGGACGATGATCCAGTTGGGTTTAATCATGCTGATGCTTGGCACGACGGTGTTGGCCAATCCGGCAATTGCCGAAGATCTGCGTACCGGCCATTTGCTGGCACTCGCCGGTAGCGTAGACTCCCTGCAGCACGCGCAGTCGGTGGGGGTGTTGTACAGCGAAAACACCCGCGACAACCTCAGTTACCTTGAACGCTACCACGCCATGGCCATGAACGGCGCCAAGGATGCCCTTGACGGGCGCATCCGCGAGGCGTTCGTCAACAGTTCAGACCCGGAACTGGCGATTGATTGGCTGATGAATTCATTGCAGGGCACTTTTCGCAGCGTGACGGTCTATAGCAGCCTGGATGAACTGGTGCAGGCGCACCCTGATGTGGTGGTGATGCTCGACATCCATAACCAGCTGCTGACCCAGCGTAACGACCAGGTCGAGGCGCGTTTTGTTGCACGGTTCTATGATGCAGACCTGCAATACATCGCCAAGGCCGAAGGCTCGGTACACAAACAAGTGCCATCGGTTTGGGTGCATGACAAGGCGGCCCCGGAAATTGCCGCGCAGATTGAACAGCAGCGTGATGTACAGCTCAATGCCTTGAAGCAGTTTGATGCATCGCTCAAGGCCCTGGTCCGCGCCGGATGACGCGCGGATCGATGTGAACCCTATTGGTTATTTTCAGGAATGTTTATGCGCTCTTTTTTCGTCCCGGCCCTGGCTTTTGCTTCGTTGTTGCTGACCGGTTGTATCACTGCGCCCAATGCGCCGAGCTTAACCCTGCAAACCAGCAAGACTCCCGAAAGCTATGTGCAATGTGTATTGCCCAAGCTTGAAAAGTACGGCATCACCTCGACCGTGACGCAGAACTCGCGCCACGCCAAGGTGGTGTTGACCAGCAAGATTGCCGCCGATGACGTGCTGGAGGCCTACAAGTCCCAGGACGGCACCAAAGTGTTCCTGTACGAGCGTAAGCCACTGGCGTCGGCGATCAAGCCGTCGCGGCTTGAGTTGGCGGCTCAGGACTGCAAGTAGCTAAAGGCCAATACACAGGTCCAATGTGGGAGCGGGCTTGCTCGCGAATGCGGAGTATCAGTCGATGCATTTACTGACTGACCCACCGCTTTCGCGAGCAAGTCGAATCGTCGCACCACCGCTCCCACATTTTGCTTTGTGTCGTGCTTAGGGTTTTGCTTCGCTACTGAAGCTGTTCACGGTCTTGACCAGCCCTTTAGCCGCCAACGCCACCAACTCACCGCCTTTTTCCACCGTCGCCAGGGCCGGGTCCGAACCCATGCGCCCGTCGGGGAAGCGTGCGCGGAAGTCCAGCGCTTCGCGGATCGGCCCGGTGTTGGCGATTTGTGGGGAATAGTCGGCTGACTTGATCGAATCAGCGTACGCCCATTGCGTCACCGCAATCTCCGACGGCGTGGCATGGCTGCCATGGCCGACTGGGAATTGGCGCTGCGCCAGGTCAGTGACGCCTTCCAGGTCCCACCAGTTCACCAGCTTCAGCGCGAACCCGGCCGGTCGGCGGGCGAAGCTCGCCTCGGCGTACAGCTCGGAAAACGCCGCTTCAATGGTAGCGATATTGCCGCCGTGGCCGTTCAGAAACAGGATCTTCTCGAAACCATGCCCGGCCAACGAGCGCACCCAGTCGCCAATCGCGGCAATAAAGGTGGAAGGGCGCAGGGAAATAGTGCCGGGAAAGCCCAAGTGGTGCTGGGCCATGCCGATGTTGAAAGTCGGGCCGATCAGGATGTCGGCGTTCTTCTGCGCCTCATGGGCGATGATCTGCGGGCACATCCAGTCAGTGCCCAGCAGGCCGGTGGGGCCGTGTTGTTCGTTGGAACCGATGGGGATCACCACCGTACGGCTGCGTTCCAGAAACTGCCCGATCTCGATCCAGGTGGAGTGGTGTAGAAGCATGCGGCGCTCTCTTTTATCTGTGGGGACAGGCTAACCACCACGGATTGTACGACTACTTGCCACTTGTTGGGGCTTGCAGTTCAGATACGTTGACGACTTCAACCAACGCTGGTCCGGGTACCAGGAAAACATGAACTGCCCGTCCTTGAGCTTATCCACCACTTGGCGCGCCACCTGCGGGCGTACGGCCGGGCAACCCTGGCTGCGGCCGATACGGCCTTCGCGCTTGCTCCACGCGGAGTTGACGTAGTCGGCAGCGTGGATCACCAGCGCGCGGTCGCGGGCCTGGTCGTTGAAACCGGGCTCCAGGCCGTCCATGCGTAACGAATAGCCGTGGGCGCCGAGGTAACTTTCCTGGGTGCGGAACAAGCCCAGGCTGGACTGGTGGCTGCCTTCGAGATTGGAAAATTGCGTGGCGAAGTTTTCCCCGGATTTTGCGCCGTGGGCCACCAGATCACGCAGCACCAAGGTCTTTTTGCGCAAGTCGAAGATCCACAGCCGACGAGCGGTCGAGGGCTGGGAGTAGTCAATAACCGCTAGGCGCTCTGAGCGTTCCTCGCCGTTATTGACCGCGCACTGCACGGCGCTCAGGGCGCTTTTCAGTACAGTGGGATTGAGTTCTGGAGCCGAGCGCGCCAGGCTGCTATACAAGTTAGGAGGATTCCCATTGGCGGCGAGCGCTAAATTGCTCAACGTAGCCAGGGTGATGGTGATCAAACCGAAGCGGCACATAAAAGTCAGCATCTACAAAGCGTCCCCCGCTGTGGATTGGAGCCCAGTCAATTGTTCAAAAAACACGCATGTTACTTGAGCATTTGCCTGCTCGTTGCACCATTGGTCGCGACAGCTGACGAACTGCCAGTGGGCGCCGTGCCGGTTATTTCCCTAAGCCCTGTGCAAATGGCCCCGGTGCAACAGGCCCTCGCGCAGCTCCCCAGCGTTTGCCCCAAACTCGCCCCGCACATCGACGCCGCGGCGCAATCGCGCTTGCAAGCGTTCTATCAGCAGCAGGGTGATGTGCCGCTGTGGTCTGCCGATGACCGCCGCCAAGCCTTGCACACTCAATTGCTGATGCTGGCGGACGACGGCCTGGACCCTACCCACTATAGCCTGCCTGCGGCGGACGCCACGGCCAACGTGCTGTGCAGCGATATCGACGTCAGCCGCCAGTACCTGCAAGCCCTGCAGGATTTGCACTTCGGGCGCTTGCAGCAATCACGCTTTGAGCCGCTGTGGCATTCCCAGCCGCCCACCCGCGACCCGAATACCGAGGTGCTGGCCTTCGCCGCCACCGGGCTGCAAGACATGGCCCAAGCCTTCGACCAGGCACGCCCCAGCGCCGACCTTTACCGCAGCTTACGCAATGCCTATGCCACCGTGCGCCTGCAACCGTTGCCGCACTGGGACCCGGTCGGCAGCGGCCCATTGCTGCGCCCCGGCATGGAAGACCCGCGCGTGCCGGAGCTGGCGCGGCGCTTGTACAGCGGCGGCTACCTGGCCAAGGCGCCCACCGGCAATGGCAAGCAATACGGTGATGAACTGGTCAAGGCGGTGAAGGCCTTCCAGCTCAGCCACTCGTTGCAGGCCGATGGCGTGATTGGCGCGGGCACCGTGGCCGAACTCAACATCAGCCCGGCGATGCGCCGCGACCAACTGCGCATCAACCTTGAGCGTTTCCGCTGGCTGGCCCAGGACCTGGAGCCCGAAGGTGTGCTGGTCAACGTCGCTGCCGCGCAGCTGAGCGTCTACCAGAGTGGCATCCCCGTGTGGCAAACCCGTCTGCAAGTCGGGCGCGCCGAACGCCAGACGCCGCTGCTCAAGTCGCGTATCACCCGACTGACCCTGAACCCCACCTGGACCATCCCGCCGACCATCATGCGCGAGGACAAACTCCCGGCCATCCGCCTCAACCCCGAATACCTGCGCCAGCAAAACCTCCAAGTGCTCGACGCCGAAGGCCGCCCGTTGGCGCCTGAACAGATCGACTGGGCGCGCCCGGGCAACATCCTCCTGCGCCAGGACGCTGGCCCGCGCAACCCGCTGGGCAAGATCGTGATGCGCTTTCCTAACCCCTACTCGGTGTACTTGCATGACACGCCAAGCCAACCGCTGTTTACCAAAGGGCCGCGCGCCTTCAGCTCGGGTTGTGTGAGGGTTGAGCAGCCACTGCTGCTGCGCGACCTGCTGGTGAGCCCGGCCGAACGCACGCGCACCGACGAACTGCTCGCCACCGGCGTGACCCACGAATTTCGGCTGGCCACGCCGGTGCCGGTGCTGTTGGGGTACTGGACGGTGGAAGTCGATCGCCAGGGTGGCCTGGTGTACGCGCCGGACATCTATGGGCGCGACCTGGTGTTGATGAAGGCGATGGGGGCTGTGCTTTAAGGTCGGCACCTTACCTGTGGCGAGCGGGCTTGCCACCACAAGCCCGCCCGCCAACTGTCAGATGTGCTTCAGGACAAGCGCCACAGCCTGATCCGCTGTCACAAGCGCCGTATCGACCGTCAGCGGCAGTTCATCCCAAGGCTCATACTCATGCGCCGATACCGACTGCCAAGTAGGCGGTACCAAGCCGGCAATATCACCTGAACGGCTTTCAACGCGGCGCTGGTGTTCCTGCCGATCCGAACAGACCACCTGAATATTCAACAACTCAACGCCTGCCGCCGTCGCCACGGCCTTCCACGCCGCTCGGCTTTCCCTGACCGGGTTCACACAATCGGCAATGACCCTGTGCCCCAAGCGCACATTACTCAACGCCAGTGCATTCGCCACGCCATAACCACTGGCACCCACATCACCGGCCAACACGCCCGCATCCCGCAGCGCCTGCTCAATCACATCGATACGCAGGTACACCGCACCGATCTGGCGCGCCAGTTCGTTGGCAATCGTGGTTTTACCGCTGCCGGGAAGGCCACTGAACACAATAAGCATCATCAATCCTTTGCAAGGGGAACCCGGCCAGTCTAGCCGCGCTTACTTCAAATAGCAGGCACTGATCCAGTCTGCCGGGTGTGCTGCCAGTTGCGTCGCCACAGGCAGGTAACGCTTGTCCAACTGCGCCGCCAGCCAGAAGAGCGTCGCGCTGCTGTTGGGTTGCCAGGTGCCGCTGTACCCGGCTTCGCCTACCCCGGCGCGGTCTTTGTCGAATTGCACGTGGGTGTGCACAAACTCCTCGTGGCTGCGTTGCCCAGTGGCATACGGTACCAGCCAATCGAGCGCGCCAGCCAGGGACGCGCCCTTCACGCTGATGCTCAGCCAGTCGCCGCCGCCGTCGTAGGGCTTGGCCGCCAGCGCGGCCTGTACCAGGGGCTCAAGGTCATAGACCACGTAATGCAAGGCATCGCGGTCCTGGAAGTCGGTAACCGAGCCATCCGGCAGCACGTTGTCGGCGATCTGCTGCTTGAACAGCTGGTGCGCGTGTTCAAGCATCGCGCGGTCGCCCAGTGCGGCGGCGGCCACGCTGACCAGTTTGACGCGATGGCTCTGCCAGTTATTGGTCTGGGTGCCTTTTTTCTGCCCATGGAATTGCTCGATACGCGCGATGTAACCGTTGCCCAGGTTGCTGATCAAGCGGCGGCTGGCGGCGCGGGTTTCCAGGCGCAGGTGATCGGCGGTCAGCGCATAGGCAGTGATCAGCATGTCGAGGTTGGTTTCATCAATCGGGTTGAAGTCCGGCTGGTACACGTCGGCCCACGCGGCCAGGTAGTCGTCGACTTGCTTGAGGTAACGTGGGTCACCGCTCAACCGCCACGCCAGCGCCGCTTGGCGCATCACTGGCCAGTCTTTTTCGGCGGCAATACTTTGCTCACGGATGCCGTGGTGGGGCAGGGTGCCTTCAGTGTGCAGATGGGGCCGCGGGTTGGGCGGGTCGGCCAGGTGCCGTTGGGCGGCGGCCAGCAGCGCCTTCGACATCGGGTTCGACGTGGCCGGCTGGCACAGGCTGGGATTTTGCGCGGCCGCCATGGCCGCGTGGGAAAACGCGAGCAGCAGCGCGGTTAAAGCGAAGAAGGTTTTTTTCATGGCGGGCTCTGCCGGATCAGCACGCACACACGCTAACATGCGCCCGAATCGGCTTGGATGAAACTCCCGTATGCTGACCCTCTACTCAGCTCGCCCACCGGACAGCCCATGACCTTGCCCTTTGTGAAGATGCATGCCCTTGGCGACGATTTCATCATCATCGACCGCCGTGGCCACAGCGACCCGGTCACCGCGCAGCTCGCCCGTCGCCTGGGCGACCGCCACACCGGTATCGGTTTCAATCAGTTGGCGGTGGTCCTCGACTGCGATGACGCCGCCGCGCGCATCAAGTTCTGGAACCCCAACGGCACACCTTTGCAAACCTGCGGCAGTGCCACGCGCGGTGTCGCCGACCGCTTGATGCACGAAGCCGGCAGCGATTCGATTGTGTTGCGCACCGATCGAGGCTTGCTGACGTGCGCACGCGTTGCGGGGCAGCGGGTTTCGGTCGACATGGGCGAGCCGTCGCTGGCGTGGTCGGCCGTGCCGCTGGCCACGGCGATGGATACCCGCACCTTGCCCATTGAAGGCGACCCGGCGGCGTGCAGCATGGGCAACCCGCACTGCACTTTTTTTGTCGATGACGTCGCTGCCGTCGACGTGGCCGCCGTGGGCCCGGCGCTGGAAACCCACCCGTTGTTCCCGGCCAAGACCAATGTGCATTTCGTGCAGGTGCTGGATCGCAGCCATATCCGCCTGCGTATCTGGGAGCGTGGCGGCGGTGTGCCGCAGGGTTCCGGTTCGTGTTGCTGCGGCGCCGTGGTCAATGGGATCCGACGCGGCTTGCTGGATGAGACAGTGCAGGTGCAGTGCGACGGCGGCACGGTCACGGTGCAGTGGGACGGGCAGGGCGGTGTGGTATTGACCGGCAGCGTCGAGCCGATCATGCAAGGCACGGCGTATCTGTTCTAAAACTTTACGGTAAATGTCGTACCGTTAATGGCGCAGGAACTTACCGTTACGTCGCCGCCATGCACTTTGGCCAATTCGTGCACGATGTACAGGCCCAAGCCCACGCTGCGCACACCGCTGCCTTGGTCGGTGCCACGGGTCATGGGCTCGAACAGGCCGGCCAGCAGCGTTTCTGGAATAACCGCGCCGTGGTTGTGCACCGCCACTTCGCAGCCGGTATCGCCTAGCCGTGAGGTGATGGTGATCGGCTGGAGCGGGTCGCCATACGCCACGCTGTTGGCCACCAGGTTACCGATGATCTGCTGCACACGGTCGGCATCCAGGCAGGCATCGCCATGGCCTTGGGCTTGATGTTCCAACGTGGCCTTGGGGAAGGCCACGCGCAGTTCATCCACCGCGTGCGCAATCACCGCGTGCAACTCCAGCGGCGCGGCCTTGATGGTGATGCCGTGGCCGACCCGGGCTTGGGTGAAGTCGAGCAAGTCGGCGATCATCCGGTGGGCGCGCTCGGACGACTGGGCGATATGGCCCAACAACTGGCGCTCCTTGGTTGTACGCTCGCCACGATTGAGAAAATCGGACGCCATACGGATGGCCGTCAGGGGGTTCTTCAAATCGTGACTGACGATCGCCACCATCTGCTCAGCAAACAACGCACGACGCTGGGCAATGGCATAGGCCTCGCTCAATTCCGCCTGGGCCTGCTGCAGCGCGATTTCCGTGGCGGTTTTTTCCTGCAACAGCGCCTCGGCCAGGTTGCGCGCGTTGAGCAGCTCGCGTTCGTACTTGTCGCGGTCGGTGGTGCCGAACAGCGCGAGGTCGTAGACCACGGCGTCGGCCTGTTCGCGCTTGTTGCCATTGAGCAGCACGGTCACTTTGTGCCCGTCGTGGTGCAGCATGTCGAGCTTCACTTCGGTGACACTGCCGCGCAGGCGCAACATCGGCGCCAGGTGGGTCTGGTGGAAAATCCGCCCGCCCATGGTCAGCAAATCCTGAAAGCGCCGCCCGCACAGCTCGGCGCTGCTCAAGCCCAGCCATTCGCTGAACCGCGCGTTGGCTTGCAGGATCGTGCCGTCTTCTGCGGTGACGGCCAGGGCACAGGCGGCGTTGTCGAACAGGTCAACCGACATCAGTAATCGCCCACGGCGCCAGGAAGCTTTGCATCGCGGCTGCGCAGGCTTGCGGCGCGCTCATGTGCGGGCAATGGCCAACATTGTCCACCAGGCAATACGTGCTGTTGGGCAGTACGCGGTGCAGGTATTCACCCACCGCCAGGGGCGCGATCAGGTCGTCGCTCGATTGCAGGATCAACACCGGGGCGGTCAGGCCGATCACGTCCTGGCGGTTGTCCGACAAAAAGGTCACGCGCGCAAACTGCTTGGCGATGTCGGGTTCGGTGCGGCAGAAACTCTCGCGCAGTTCGTCGCTCAAGGCCGGTTGCCCAGGCGCACCCATGATCACCGGGGCCATGGCGCTGGACCAGCCGAGGTAGTTGCTGTCGAGGGTGTCGAGCAGGTCGTCGATGTCGCTGCGCTTGAAACCGCCCGTGTAATCGACGTCATCAATGTAGCGCGGCGACGGGCCGATCATCACATGGGCGGCGATGCGCCCGGGGGCTTGGCGGTCGGCGAGGGTGCCGATCATCGCGCTGACCGAGTGGCCGACTAGGATCACCGGGCCTACGGCAAAGGCTTCGATAATCTCGTTCAGGTCCTGGGCATAGCCATCCAGGGTGCCGTACTTGGCTTTGTCGAATGCACTGAGGTCCGACAGGCCGGCCCCGACCAAGTCGTACATCACCACGCGGAAGCGGTCGACAAAGGCCGGGGCCAGGTAATTCCACATCGCCTGGTTGCAGCCGAACCCATGGGAGAACACCAGGGTCGCCATCCCGTTGCCCATCACACTGACGTTGTTGCGGTGCTTTAGGTTCATGCAATTCTCGTGTATGGCTTTTTGCTATGCGGGCTGCGAGCAGTTTAGATAGTCGCAGGCGTGGGGTCACGCGTTATACGTCGATAAGGTAAAGTCGTCGCCTTCAGGTAGAAACCTCAGGTAACAAAGCATGATGCTGTTTGTGCGGCAATCCGTGTTGAGTCTGCTGGCGCTGGTATTCATCGGGCTGTTCTGCACCGTCCATGCGCAGACGTCGCCCATTGGCGTCTCCCTCGATCAGCGGGTGATCGACCTCACCAACACCCTCGACACTGGCTTCACCACGCGCCTCAACGACCAACTCGCCGCCCTTGAACAGCGCAAAGGTGCGCAAGTCGCGGTACTGCTGGTGCCCACCACCGGCGGCGCGAGTATCGAGGACTACGCCAACCAACTGTTCCGCGCCTGGAAACTGGGGCGCAAGGACGTTAACGACGGCATCCTGCTGCTGGTGGCCAAGGACGACCGCAAAGTGCGTATCGAGGTGGGCTACGGCTTGGAGGGCACCGTTACTGACCTGTTGGCCCATCGCATTATCGAAGAACACATCACGCCGGCGTTTCGCCAGGGTGACTATGCGGGCGGTGTTCAACAGGCGGTCAATGACTTGACCGTGCTGGTGGACGGCGGCGATCTGCCCAGGGTGACCGGGCCTGGCATTAACCCCCAGGCGATAGCCGTGTTGCTGGCGTTTATCCTGGGCGGTATTGGCGGCGTACTGATAGCCGCCGGCAAGTTACCTTGGCGCCGGGCATTAATTGCCGCCGTGGTGGCCACGCTGCTGTTGGCGCTTTATGGTGGCGGCCGCGAATGGCCGATGTACCTGCTGCTGTTGCCGCTGACCCTGCTGATCGGCGGCGCGACCTTTGGTGCGCTATGGCTGGCGCGTACCGTGTTTTACTGCGTGATCGGCTTGCTGCTCTACATCGGCGGGCTGCTGGTGGTGGGTCGATACGTCGACGTCAACTTCATCCATTGGTTGGCAATGCCGCTGGGGGCACTGGCTGTGCTGGGGGCGTACCTGGTGCTGTGGGTGGTCATGCGAAACGCCTGGAAAACCAGCCGGGTAGGGTTTGCCGTGCGGCTGTTTGCGGCGGTGGCGATCTACGTGGTGGCAGGTCTGGTTGCCGACGCGGGCCGTGACGGTTGGTTGCTGGCGGTTCCGATTACCTCGTTTGTGGCGTTGTTCATCTTTGGCAAGACCGCCGGCGGGTCGGGCTCAAGTTCGAGCGGTGGCTCATCCGGCTCGAGTTCCAGCAGCTCCAGCAGCAGTTCGTCCGGCGGCGGTGGTTCCAGTGGCGGCGGCGGGGCGTCGGGCAGTTGGTAACCCCGCTAGCGCGGCTTATCGCCAACCCAGCCTACGGCATAGGGCTCCTGCGGATTTGGCGAGGGCTAAACCCTACTGAGGGCAATCGGCAGTGGTAAATACGGTTACGTGCATTCGTGATAAAACATTGAGCCTTTCAACTCAGAGTACGGAGGCTCGATGCCTGCCGCCAACACCCCACGCGTGATTATTCGTGACGCCATTGCTGAGGACGCCGTGTGCATTGGCGTGCTGGGCATGCAGGTCTTCCTTGATACCTATGCCACCGAAGGCATTCGCAGCTCAATCGCCAATGAGGCACTGCACGCCTTCGCGCCGCAGACCATTAGTCAACTGATCACGCAGCCGGGTGTCTCGCTGCTGGTCGCGCAAGTAAACGGCCATCTTGTTGGCTTCGCCCAGATCAAGCTCAACGCCAGCCATTCGATGATCGACGCCGCTGACGCTGCCGAACTCCAGCGTCTCTATATTCAGGAGCGATTCACCGGCTTGGGGCTTGGTTGTCAGCTGCTGCAAGCGGCGGAGCAACACGCGGCGCGGGGCGGCGCCGGGTTATTGTGGGCCACCGTGTGGGTGGGCAATGAGCGGGCGCTGGGTTTCTACCCTCGGCGCGGGTATGAGGTGCTGGGTTCACCGACCTATACCTTCCAGGGAGAAACCCATGGCAATCGTCTGTTTGGTAAACCCTTGGTGCTCAGCACCTGAGGGCTTACGCCAGGACGATGTAGTCATTCTGCTGGATGATCGGCCGGTGCGGGCCTTGCACCAGATGAACATAGCGGCCGTCCACCAAGTCGATGGGCAGGCAGTCGTCGATGTCCATCACGCCGTCGGTGTGGGCCTGGGACCAGTGGCGCAGCATCTGCTGTTTGCCTTTGCTCATCGCTTCCTTTTTATTGCGCGCGACCACCAGCAAATAATGATGGGCCTCGCCAAACGCGTTGGCTTCATAGCCGCCCAGGTTGATGAAGTACAGGTGATGCGCATCCGCCTGGGGTGCCATCTGGCTGATCTGGACTTTCCAGCCGTCGACGCCGTCGACGGCCATCCATGAGTCGATATGCACACCCTTGGGGCTGCCGAACCAGCCGTCGCGCAATTGCGGGTAGGTGGATTCCAGCGTATCCGCCACCGCGAACACCACATCGTGAACTTCAATTCTGGCCCGTGGGTGCTTGCCCCCGAGCATGACGACAAACAGCATTGCAGGTCCTTCCTGGCGATTTAGCAGAGAGTAACCATACTTCTTGTTCGGCCAGTTCCACACTACTAATCCGCTAGTTAATCAGGAGGTTGTCATGCGTACCGTCGATTTAGCCGGTGTTCCCGTCCCTGTCATCGGTCAGGGAACCGCGAGCATGGGCGAAAACCCCGACCAGCGCAGGGCCGAAGTCGCCGCGTTGCAATTGGGCATCGACGAGGGCATGACCCTGATCGATACCGCCGAAATGTATGGCGAAGGCGGTGCCGAGGAAGTGGTCGGTGAGGCCATTCGCGGCAAACGCGACCAAGTGTTCCTGGTCAGTAAAATCTACCCTCACAATGCCAGCCACAAGGGCGTCCCCCGTGCCTGTGAAGCGAGTCTCCAGCGCCTGGGCACTGACTATATTGATCTGTACCTGTTGCACTGGCGTGGCCAGTACCCGCTTGAAGAAACCGTCGAAGCCTTTGAGCGTCTGCGTGAGGCCGGCAAGATCGGCCGCTGGGGCGTTTCCAATTTTGACGTGGCCGACCTTCAGGAACTTGCGTCCCCGGCCTGTGCCACCAACCAGGTGCTCTACAACATTGAAGAGCGCGGTATCGAATTCGACCTGCTGCCGTGGTGGCAACAGCACCATTTGCCATTGATGGCCTACTGCCCAATTGCCCAGGGCGGCGAGCTGCTGTCCAGCCCCACGCTCAAGCAAATCGCTCGCCGCCATGAGGTGACACCCGCCCAGGTTTCACTCGCCTGGGTCTTGCGGCAGGACGGCGTGATTGCCATCCCCAAGGCCGTGACACCCGAACATGTGCGGCTCAATGCCGGCGCCGCGCAGCTGGTGTTGGACGAGCACGACCTGGACGCCATCGACCGTGTGTTTGGCGCACCCAAGCGTAAGCACCCGTTGGCGATGGTGTAGCCCAACAGCAGGAGCGCCGCCGTCCATGGCCTGCGCTCCTGCATCAGCCGAGGTTAGCCAGCTACCGGGCTACGCCAGTCGTCCGAGCCGGAAGTACCGGCGACTTCGTGGGTCCACACGATCTTGCGATAGGTGAAATACACATCCTCCAAATGGGTGAAGTGCGCGTTGTCAGGGTCCTGGCAATTGGGCATGCGCGATTGAATGTCGACGATGGTCGCGCCTTCCAGTTCAGTGGTGAAGTAGTGCTCCTGGGTGCCGGCCGAGGAGGTACGGAACCACTCCAGTCGGCACGACACTTCTTCACCTGTGGTGAGCGCGCTGAAGAGCAGCGGCGACGATTTGTCGAAGACTTTGCTGATCATCAGCGGTTTATGCACCCGCTGGCCGGTTGGCTGACCTGATTGCGGATCGCGGGGAATGATCACCTGATGGGCAAACGCCTGCACGAGAATCTGATCCTCATGACCCTCCTGATAAATGTTGCCGACCGAGTCTTGGGTAAATGTGCCTGCCGTGATTAGACCTTGCTTTACACCGGTAACAGAGAGGTACGCGGGTGTTGGCATGACTGGTTTCCTTGTCTGATTGAGTAGGTAGTCCTGAACGGCGAGGGTGCTGTTCAGGCAAGTCTCTATAACAAGAAGCGTGCCTGAAATGGCAAGGGCTAATGAAATAAGGGTGTCCGGTAGTTGTGGCGCTAGATATTAATAAGTTGATCGAGATTTAAGTGGCTATTTAGTCTGGTTGTTTGCGCGCAGGTGTGCAGTTAGTTGCTCACGCTATTTGTCGTGATTCTGGGCGGCTCTGCGAGCGAAAGGGGCTGTTTGCATGAGTGTGACTGCGCAAGCTTCTGCGCAGGTCCTGATTTTTCGGGGGTGTAGGAACTTTCTTAAGTGTTGGTGCGTAGCTTGCTGGTTGTTTTTTCTATGGCTAAGGTTCAACTGCTTCTCGGAACATTGAAAGAAATTAAATGGAATTCTGATGCTTTTACATTGGAATTAGTTTGCTGGTTTTGCATTGAATAGTTGCGCGCGGCCTAAAATGGTTTATTCAGACACGCTTTACGCTTATTACCTCGAGCTTGCACGGCATCCTTGCTTGCCAAGGGACTTTGCCGGCAGTGATATTCGTTTTTCGAGCGAGTTTGAAGTCTTGGAGTCTGAGCTTGCCAAGGCGCAATCGATTCATGGTGCAAGCCTGCCGGATTGGCAGAAGGTCAGCGAGCTCAGTGAGCGCCTGTTGCGTGAGCATTCCAAGGACCTTCGGGTTGCTGTCTGGTTGACGTGGGCTTTGCATCAACGTGATTCATTTCCAGGGCTCCTGGCTGGGCTCGGGCTGGTGCGTTACCTGTGTGAGCATCACTGGACGATTGTGTACCCCGCCAAGTTACGTACCCGTAGTGCTGCGTTTGGTTGGTTGGTGTTGCGGCTTGAACCGCTGTTTGCGCAAAACTTCGCCCTGGCTGACCAGCTGCCATTGTTCCAGGCGCTTCTGGAACACCTCGCAAGCCTGGACGAGTTATGGGCAGAGCATCTGGGTGACGATGCACCTTTGTTGTTGCCCATTCGCAGGCAATTGTCGGAGCGCCTGACGCTCGCCACGCAAAGCTGCACAGAGCCTGGAGGGCTTGCCAGCGTCATTGCTCAGGTCAAGCAGGCCGCAACCCAGTTGCGCAAGCCCGAGCAGCCGGTCAATAACGAAAAAGAGGCTCACAAACTGCTGCGCGCATTGCAGGAGCAGGCACGCCCCTTGTGCGCCTGGTGGCTACGCCAGAGTGCAACTGACCTGCGTGCCTTGCGCTTGAGCCGAACCCTGGCATGGCTGACGCTCATCCACTACCCGGACGCCAATGGGGAGCGAGTAACGGCTTTGCGTGCACCGTCGCCGGACAAACTCAAGCGCTTCCAGGATCGCTTCAAACAAGGGCATTACGCCGAGCTTTTGCTTGAACTTGAGATCAGCCTGGCCAGTGCGTTGTTCTGGTTTGACGGCCTGCGTATGGCCTGGGAATGCCTCGAAGCCTTGCAGGCGGACTTGGCCATGACCGAGCTGGAAATGAATTTTGCCGTGTTGTTGCAACGCCTGCCGAACCTGCCTGAGTTCAGGTTTGACGACGGCACTGCGTTTGCCGACCCCGCGACGTGTGACTGGATCGCGCTGCATGTTCTTCGGCATCTGCACAAGGCTGAGCCCCTAAGCGCCGTGGCCGATGTCGCAGGTGAGCCTTGGGAGGCCGCTTTGCAGGCTGTGATGTCCAGGCTGCGCAAGGATGGACTCAAGGCCGCGGTCGGCGAACTCAAGCAAGGTCTGCAGGCCGCGTGCAGTGATCGAGCCCGCTTTCATTGGCGATTGGCACTGGCCAGGTTGTGCATTCGGGCAGGTAAGCATGAGTTGGGCAAGATCCAGCTCGAGCAACTGGACTTTGAATTACAGCGAGCCGATTTGGAGCGTTGGGAACCCGAGCTGGCTTTTCAAGTAGCCCAGCTCCTGCACCGTTGTTATGACCTTTTGCCACAAGACCATGCCGTGCGCGAGCGCAAGGACGTCACCCACCGCAGGTTGTGCCGCTTCGATCTGGACGCGGTACTTGAATAGGCCTTCGCGCCCACTGAAAAAGGAGAAAAACCATGGCCAAAGACGGTTCGGTAGCCCCCAAGGAACGTATCAACATCACCTTCAAACCCGCCAGCGGCGGTGCGCAAGAGGAAGTTGAGTTGCCCTTGAAATTACTGGTGCTGGGTGACTTCAGCCAGCGTGAAGACCCGCGCAAGCTCGAAGATCGCAAGCCTATTGGTATCGACAAGAACACCCTTGATGAAGTGCTGGCCAAACAAGCCTTGAGCTTGACGTTGAGCGTACCCAATCGCTTGCAGGAGAACACTGACGTTGAAGAGTTGGCCCTCCAGGTTCGGATCAACTCGATGAAAGACTTCAATCCCGCAAGCCTGGTTGAGCAAATACCTGAATTGCAAAAACTGATGGCGTTGCGTGAGGCATTGATGGCGCTCAAGGGGCCGCTGGGCAACACACCCAGCTTTCGCAAAGCCATTGAGCAGGCACTGGCCGATGACACTTCGCGTGCGCGGGTACTCGCGGAACTGGGGCTGAGCAGCCCTGGCGCCGGAAAACTTCAGTAAAAGGACACTGACACCATGATAACGATCCAGCACAACCCGCAGCCCGCAAGTGCGGCTGACGAATACAGCATCCTCGACAACATCGTTGCCCAGACGTTACTGAGTGCCGACGACGAGGCGTACGGCATTGCCAAACGTGGCGTATCGGCGTTTATCGAGGAGCTGCTCAAGCCGCACAACAGCGCAGAGCCGGTGAAGAAACGCCTGGTCGACCGGATGATCGCCGAGATCGATACAAAACTCAGCCAGCAAATGGACGAGATTCTTCATCACCCGGATTTCCAGGCACTGGAGTCGGCGTGGAAAGGCCTGCAGTTGCTGGTCGACCGTACCAATTTTCGCGAGAACATCAAGATCGAGCTGCTGAATGTCTCGCGGCAGGACCTGCTGGATGACTTTGAGGACTCACCGGAGATTACTCAGTCCGGCCTCTACAAGCATATTTACAGCGCCGAATACGGTCAGTTTGGTGGCCAGCCGGTAGGCGCGATCATTGCCAACTACTTCCTTTCACCCAGTGCGCCCGACGTGAAGCTGATGCAATACGCGTCCAGCGTAGCCTGTATGGCACATGCACCCTTTATCGCCGCTGCCGGGCCGGGCTTTTTTGGGCTGGAAAGCTTCACGGGGCTACCTGACCTCAAGGACCTCAGGGACCATTTCGAAGGCCCGCAGTTCGCCAAATGGCAAAGCTTTCGCCAAAGCGAAGACGCCCGCTATATCGGTCTTACCGTGCCGCGCTTCCTGCTGCGAACGCCATACGACCCGCTTGAATGTCCGGTGAAAACCTTTGCCTATCAAGAGAACGTGGTCAACAGCCACGAGCACTATCTATGGGGCAATACCGCTTACGCTTTTGCTACTCGCCTGACTGATAGCTTCGCGCGCTTTCGCTGGTGCCCGAATATCATCGGCCCGCAAAGTGGCGGGGCAGTGGAGGATCTGCCACTGCATCACTTCCAGAGCATGGGAGAGATCGAAACCAAGATCCCTACCGAAGTGCTGGTTTCCGACCGGCGCGAATACGAGCTGGCGCAAGAGGGGTTTATTGCTCTGACCATGCGTAAGGGCAGTGACAACGCAGCGTTTTTTTCCGCCAGTTCCGTGCAAAAACCCAAGACCTTTGGCATCAGTGAAGAGGGCAAGGCCGCCGAATTGAATTACCGACTCGGCACCCAGTTGCCTTACATGATGGTGGTCAATCGTCTGGCCCATTACCTCAAGGTGCTGCAGCGCGAACAATTGGGTTCCTGGAAAGAGCGCACGGACCTGGAGTTGGAGCTCAACAAGTGGATTCGCCAATACGTGGCCGATCAGGAGAACCCCAGTGCCGAAGTGCGTGGGCGGCGCCCATTGCGTGCAGCACGCATCGTCGTCAGCGATGTCGACGGAGAGCCAGGCTGGTATCGGGTTAACTTGAGCGTGCGCCCGCACTTCAAGTACATGGGGGCAGACTTCACGTTGTCTCTGGTTGGCAAGCTCGATAAAGAATGAGTAAAGGCCAGGGCAAGTCCCACACCAATAGCCTTTTCGAGCGCCTCGAATGTGACGCGCGAACCCGGACGTGTGGCGTGGCATCTGTCGCGGCTCATTTGGGGAAAATGCTCAGCACCCGCGCAGGCAGTGTCCAGACGTTGCCTGATTACGGTTTGCCTGACCTCAATGACATGCGGCTCAGCCTGCATGAGTCCATGAGTCAGTCGCGGGTTCTGATCGAGCGTTTCATCCGAGCCTATGAACCGCGGTTGGTGAATGTGCGTGTCAGGGTGTTGCCCCGTGGGAGCGACCCTTTGGCCTTGGCATTCGCAATCGATGCTGCGCTGATGATTGACGGTGTGATGCAACCCGTGGTGTTTAATGCGCGTCTGGTTGATGCCGGGCGGGTTGAGGTTTGCGCCGATGGGCTTTAACCGCCATTTCCAAAGTGAGCTCAGTGCCTTGCGGCAGCTGGGTCGACGGTTTTCCGAGCGCAACCCCGCACTGGCCCCGTTTCTGGCGCAAACCGGCCAGGATCCGGATGTGGAGCGATTGCTGGAGGGCTTTGCGTTCCTGACAGGCCGCCTGCGCCAGAAGCTGGACGACGAGTTGCCGGAACTGACGCATTCCTTGATGCATTTGCTTTGGCCCAACTACATGCGGCCAATGCCCGCCTTCAGCATCCTGCAATTCGACCCATTGAAACGCACCGGTCCCGCTGTGCGAGTGGCGCGCGATACCGCCGTAGAAAGCATCGCGATACAAGGGGAGCGTTGTCGCTTTCGGACCTGCTACGCCACTGACGTCATGCCCCTGCAACTCAGTGGCCTGGAGTACAGCACCCAGGGTGAAAGTGCACGGTTGGAGCTGCGCTTGAACATGACTGCCGAGGGCAACTTCAGCGAGTTGACGTTTGACTCCTTGCGACTGCATCTGGCCGGGGACCGCTATATCAGCCAGGGGCTGTACCTCAGCCTGCTGCGCCACCTTGAGGGCATCCACGTGTTGTTATTGGACGAGTCAGGTTCAGCGGTCAACGGCATCGATGGGCAACCCGTGACGATGCGTCTGCGCGCCAGTCAGGTTCAGCCGGTGGGGTTTTCAGAGGAACAGGCGTTGATACCTTACCCGCAGAATACGTTCCGTGGTTACCGGCACCTGCAGGAGTACTTCGCCTTTCCTGACAAGTACCTGTTTGTCGATGTTGAGGGGTTATGTGCGCTGCACGCGCTTCCCGATCATTTGCTTAAACAGGTGCATGGCTTGGTGTTGCGCTTCGAGCTTAGCGTCCATGGGCATCAACCCCAATGCCCTACGCTGGACAACGTGAAGTTGTATTGCACGCCTATCGTCAACTTGTTCAAACATGATGCGGTACCCATTCGCCTGGACGGAAAACAGGACGAGTACCTGCTGGTGCCGGGGGAGTACGCACCAGGCCACGCGGGTGTGTTTTCCGTGGACAACGTCACCGGATGGCGCCCCGGTGGGTTGGGACATCAAGCCTACGTGCCGTTCGAGTCCTTTGAGCATGACTGCGACGACGGACTGCCCACGGCGCCTTCCAGCTACAGCATTCGCCAACGCGCGTCGCAGCAGCATGGTGGCCTGGATACCTGGATGGGGTTTGGCGCTCGCTCCCCGCAAGATCAGGAAACGCTCTCGATCGAACTGACCTGTACCAATTGCAACCTGCCACGCCAGTTGCGGGCCGGCGACATAAACCAGCCCAGCGAGCAGGCCCCGGAGTCACTCACTTTTCGCAATATTACTGCGCCAACCGCGAGCTTTGCACCGCCGCTGGATCAGGATTTTCTGTGGAAGCTGATCAGCAACATGTCGCTCAACTATCTGTCGTTGACCGATATCAACGCCTTGAAAGTGATCCTCGAAACCTACGATTTACCGCGCTATCACGATCGGCAGGCGCAAAAGGTCAGCCAGACCCGGCTCGGCGCGTTGCGGTCCATCCGCCACGAGGCAGTTGATCGGTTGCATTGCGGCCTACCCATTCGTGGGTTGCGCGTGGACCTTGCAGTCGATCCGCAAGGGTTTCTCGGCATGGGCGACCTGTTCGTGTTCGCGTCTGTCCTCAATGAGTTCTTTGCGCTCTACGCCAGCCTTAATTCGTACCACGAGTTGCGAGTCACCAGCACACAAGGAGACGTGTATCTATGGCCATCCCGGATGGGGCAACAACCCCTGCTTTGACTCAGCTTTGTCGTGTCATCCGCGAGTACACGCTATTCCAAGCGGTTCTGCAGGTGATCGAGCGATTGCGCGAGGCCCACCCGCTGTTGGATGAGGACGCGCTTTACCAGCAACTGGAGTTTCAGGCCAACCCTGGTCTGGGCTTCGCGGGGCACGACATAGATCGGGTGGAGTTTTTTATGGAACACGGGCAATTGCGCGCTCGCCTGCGGCTGAACATCTTGGGGTTGTTCGGCGCCGGTTCGCCGCTGCCGGCGTTTTACGGTGAGCAGGCATTTGCGGAGCGGCCGGGCGGTAATCCTACGTGTGACTTCCTCGACATTTTTCACCAACGCCTGCACCGGTTGATGTTGCCAATCTGGCGTAAATACCGTTATCGGGCGTGTTTTAAAACGGGAGCCAGTGATGTGTTTTCCGAGCAGATGTTTGCACTGATCGGCTTGGGTGGCACCGCGATTCGGGGCGCGTCGCAACTGGATTGCAAGCGCCTGCTGCCTTACCTGGGGCTGCTGAGTTTGCGCGCGCATTCGGCCGCGTTAATCGAGACCGTCCTGCGCTACTACTTCAAGCACACCCCGTTGTTCATCGAGCAATGGGTTGAACGCACGGTGGAGGTTGCCCCTTTGCAACGCAATAACGTGGGCGTCGCCAACAGCGAGCTCGGTCAAAACCTGGTGCTGGGGCAGCGAGTGGCCGACCGCAGCGGAAAGTTCAGGGTGCATGTGATCGCACTGAGTTGGCAGCGTCTTCACGAGTTTCTGCCCACCGGCAGCGGGTATCAGCCGCTGTGTTCACTGGTGCGATTAACCTCACGCGATCCATTGGAGTACGACCTGCGTCTGGTGTTGGCTGAGGGTGAAGTCAGGGCGCTGCACATTGGCGAGCGCAATGTCTGTCGACTGGGGTGGACCAGTTGGTTGGCGCATGAGCGAGCCGATGGTGTGGTCACGCTCGCAGGCAACTTTGATTAAGGACTGATGAGCATGATGAATGTGGACCTGCAACACCTTATACGCACATTGACGGCCCAGGCACGGCAAGACCTGGAGCGCGCTTCTGAGCGTTGTGTGACGCGCGGTGGCCGTGAAGTACTGGTGGAAGATTTGCTTCTGACGTTGCTTGAACATCCCGACGGGCTGTTGGCCAAGGCGCTGGCAGACGCCGGTGTGCAGATGAGCGAGTTGCAAGCCACATTGCAGCCCAGAAGTGAGCAGAGTGCCTGCGCCAGTCCAGTCTTCGCCCAGGCGCTGGTTCACTGGTTGCAGCAAGCGCGGAGGGTCGCCCAGCGTGAACTGGAGCAACCCTTTGTCGATCACGCTGCACTGTTGCTGGCGCTGTTGCGGCATTCGCTCAATGATTCCGGCAGGGGTTATCACGGTGTGTTGAGCCGTCTGGATGCCGGGCGTGTGCGTGATTTCCTCGCGAGCCAAGCACCTGAGACCCAGCCAATAGCACCCGAATCGTTGCTGCAGCGCTTTACTCACGACCTCACTAACCAAGCCCGCGAAGGGTTGATTGATCCGGTGCTGTGTCGAGACAGTGAAATCCGCCAGCTGATTGACATCCTTATGCGGCGCCGCAAGAACAACCCGATTCTGGTCGGCGAGGCGGGGGTGGGGAAAACCGCGATTGTCGAAGGCCTTGCCCTGAAAATCGTCGCTTCGCAGGTACCCGAAGCGCTCAGGCATGTTCGCGTGCTGACTCTGGATATGGGGCTGCTGCAAGCGGGTGCCAGCCTCAAGGGTGAGTTTGAACGGCGCCTCAAAGGCGTGATCGATGAGGTCAATGCCGCGCCGCAGCCGGTCATCCTGTTTATCGACGAAGCCCATACCTTGGTCGGCGCGGGAGGTCAGGCGGGCGGTTCCGACGCGGCTAACTTGCTTAAGCCGGCGTTGGCACGGGGAGGGCTGCGCACCATCGCGGCCACTACGTGGTCGGAGTACAAGCAATACATCGAAAAAGACCCGGCATTGGCGCGGCGTTTCCAGCCGGTACTGGTCGGCGAACCGAGTGTTGAGCAAGCGGCGTCGATTCTGCGCGGTCTGGTCCCGGTGTATGAGGCGAGCCATGGGGTCTACTTACGCGACGATGCGGTCGTTGCGGCGGCGCATATGAGCGCTCGCTACCTCGCGGGGCGCCAGTTGCCCGATAAGGCCGTGGATGTGCTGGACACTGCTTGCGCCTGGGTGCGTACACGCCAGGCCATGCCACCTGAGGCGTTGCAGAACATCTGCGCTCAACAGGCAGAAGGCGGCCGGCACCAGCAGGCATTAAGTCGAGATGCCAGCATGGGCATAGCGGTTGATGCGCAGGCTTTGCAGGCGCTGGGCCTGCGTTTGGAAACCATCGAGCACGAGCGCCAGGCGCTGGAACAACAGAGCGGGCAAGCACCGCGCACTCTTGAGGTGTGCCCGCGCGTGGTGGCTCAGGTCATCAGCACCTGGACCGGCATACCGCTCGAGCAACTGACGCTTGAACCCAACGAAAAAGTCTTGGGCTTCGCCGATGCCCTGCGCGCACGCATCCTTGGGCAAGAGCATGCGGTGCAGGCCCTTGACCGCGGGCTGCGCGCTGTTGCGGCAGGCCTCAACAAGCCGGACGCGCCGGTGGGGGTTTTTCTACTGGTGGGCCCAAGTGGTGTAGGCAAGACGCAAACCGCGCTGGCGCTGGCAGACCTTTTGTACGGTGGTGAGCGGTTTATCACCACCATCAACATGTCGGAATACCAGGAAAAGCATGCCGTGTCCCGATTGATCGGTGCGCCGCCGGGCTACATCGGTTACGGCGAGGGCGGCGTGCTGACCGAAGCCGTGCGCCAGCGGCCCTATTCGGTAGTGCTGCTCGACGAAGTCGAAAAAGCTGATCCGGAAGTGTTGAATCTGTTTTACCAGGTCTTTGACAAGGGCCGCGCCAATGATGGCGAGGGGCGCGAAATTGATTTTCGCAACACGTTGCTGCTGATGACTTCCAACCTGGGCAGCGATTGCATCAGCGCGCTGTGTGCCGGCGGCCGGCAACCGGATGCCCAGGCGCTGCAGGACGCGATTCACCCCGTACTGCGCGCGCACTTCAAGCCCGCACTGTTGGCCCGGATGCGGGTCGTGCCGTACTACCCGATTGCAGGGCAAGTGCTGCACGACGTTGCAAGGCTCAAGCTTGCAAGCCTCGGTGAGCGGCTGCAGCGACGCAAGCTCGCCTTCACTTACTCGCCCGAGCTGATTGCGCATATGACCGAGCGGTGTGAGCACGGTGACAGCGGCGCGCGCTACATCGATCAATGGATCGAGCAGTATTTGTTGCCACCGATGGTGGATCGTCTTCTCTGCGCCACGAGCATGGGCGAGTCATTGTCCTTGGTCCATGCGCGACTGGATGGCAACGGCCAACCGACTTGCGAGTTCAGATGATGACCGACCGCCTGTTTACCGATCTGCCCGATCCTCTGGCCTATGCCGACACCTTGCTGAGCTGCTTCATGGGCTTGGGCCAAGGCACAGATGAAACAGCCTTACCTAGACGCTGTGTCGCGGGCGCCGCGCAACTGAGCGGGTGTGAACTCAGCCAGTTGTACCTGCATGATGAGGTAACGGGGCGACTTGATCTGATCGCCGAGCAGTTACCGGGTCCGATACCCTGCAGCGACCTGACTGCAACCCGTGAATGGCAAAAACAACAACTGCTGCACTACGTTCTCAATAAGCGCTGTACGCTCAGCCTTGATGACCTGGAGAGCAGCCCCTTTGACAGCGGTTTTCTGCCGGTGGCGCAGGCGCCCTGGCGTTCGGTGCTGGCGGTGCCACTGTTTAACCACAGCAAGCAGATTACCGGCGTATTGCTGTGTGCCAGTTGGCACTCGGTGCCGTTGCAAGGCTACGCAGTCTCGTTGGGTCAACTGGGCAGCTTTGCCTTGAACCAGTTACGCCTGTTGCGGCGCGTGCAACCTGTGCCGGGCGCCGCACGGTCAGAGCGCGGTGCGCCGATAACGGGGGCGTATGGCTTGATCGGTAACAGCGCGGCGATTGAGAAGACCTGCCACTTGATCGGCAAGGTGCTGCATACCCCGTACACCGTGCTGTTGCGAGGCGAGACCGGCACCGGCAAGGAAGTCGTGGCACGCGCCATTCACGCCGCCGGCCCGCGCAGTGCCAAGGCGTTTGTGGTGCAAAATTGCGCCGCGTTCCCGGAAGGCTTGCTGGAGAGCGAGCTGTTTGGCTACCGCAAAGGTGCATTCACCGGCGCCGAGCGCAACTATACGGGGCTATTCGATGCCGCCGATGGCGGTACGTTGCTGCTGGATGAAATTGGCGATATGCCCCTTTCACTGCAAGCCAAGTTACTGCGGGTATTGCAGGAAGGCGAGGTGCGCCCGCTGGGCGCCAGTACCGCCCACAAGGTTGACGTGCGCATCATCGCTGCGACCCACCGCGACCTGGCTGCGATGGTGGCAGCGGGTAGTTTTCGTGAAGACCTCTATTACCGGCTCGCACAGTTCCCGATCCCATTGCCCGCTTTACGTGAGCGGGACGGCGATGTGCTGCAACTGGCGCGGCACTTCGCCGACAAGGCTTGCGTGTCCCTCGGGAGGGCGCCTGTTGACTGGTCCAATATTGCACTTGATCAACTCTCGAGCCACGACTTTCCCGGCAATGTGCGCGAACTCAAGTGCCTGGTGGAGCGAGCAGTCCTGCTGTGTGACGACGATATGATTCTGCCCGTGCACCTATCGCTACCACTGGCCCCGGCTGTGCCTGCGGCAGTCGATGTGACCCTGCGCCAACGTATGGAACGGGTGGAGCGGGTGTTTCTGATTGATTGCTTGCACAAGAACCGTGGCAATCGGACCCGCACTGCACGTGAGTTGGGGGTGGCTCGTCGCACGCTGCTCTACCGTCTGGCCCGCTTGAACATTCCTTTTGGTGATGCCAAGGAGGAGTGCTGAAGGGTGCGCTTGAGTATCGCTATGCATGACCGTCGCCTGCGTCAAATCTGGCCCGACGACCTTATCTCTGTGGGAGAAACCTGATGACTGATCGTCCGTGGCGAGCCGTTGTGCTTGTGTTGTGTTTGCTGAGTGGTTGTAGCGCCAACTATGTTTTTGATGATGCCGACTACCGTCCGCTGGGTGAGCCGAAGATGGTCACCCGTGGCCAGTAAATAGGGGAGCCAGACATGCAACTCATATTCGAGGTCTGTGATGCCGAGGGCGTTAACCCTGCAGCATCGGCGCGCAAAATGTTCGACGAGGGCGGTGGTGTGATTGGCCGCGGGGCGGGTTGTGACTGGGTGATTGCGGATGCCAATCGCCTGCTTTCCAGCCACCATGGGTTGGTCGCTTACCGCGAAGGTCGGTACTTTTTGACCGACATCAGCACTAACGGCATCGGTGTGGCAGGCAGTGCCGAGCGTCTGCGCAAAGGGCAGGCGCGATTGATCGGTGATGGCGAGGTATTTGAGCTGGGACCGTTTGCGATACGTGCGCGTTTGATCACGCACGCGCCGTCTCGTGATGAGCCCTACGATGTCACGTGTGCAACGATCCCCGATGACGCATTCCTGGCGTTGGACCCCATTCAATCGCTCGATTTGGAGCATCAGCGCCAGACTCGCTCGCCGGAGTTGGCGGCATTGGAGGAGGGTATTGACGTGCCTGGAACGTGGCCGGAGCACAACGCGGCCAGCAGAGACCACCTGACGATAGCCCGACGGGCCGAACCCGTTGTGCAAACATCTTCGATGCCTTGCGTCACGCCGTCGATGGCTGCCAATGAGGCCTTTTGGGAACAGTTCGCGGCAGCCCTGGGCATGCGCCTGGACACGCTGGACGGCGACGCCCGAGAAGCCTTGGCGATCAAGGTGGCGCGCCTGCTTCGCGTGGGCGTCGAGGGGTTGCAACAAAGTCTGCATACCTGTGAAGAGCTTAAGCGTGAGCTAGGCGTGCCGCTTGTCGACGCCCAGCACAAGCACCGCAACCCCTTGAAGGCGCACGTCGACACCCCTGCTGCATTGGCGGCGCTGCTAGGGCCGGGGGAATCCGATTATTTGCCTGCCGAACAGGCCATTACCCATGTTTACCGGGATTTGCAGGCCCATCAGGTTGCATTGATGGCCGCCTGTCGCAGTGCGCTGCGCAACACACGTAGCGCCTTTGCGCCGGGGCATTTGCTGATGTGCTTCGACTACCAGGCTAAGCGGCCGCGGTTTTCCACCGACGGTGGGCACTGGCGAGCGTATCAGCGTCACTACCAGCGCTTGATCGAGGATGAGCCTTTCAACGATGACTTGTCAGGCGGCGACTTCGCCAAAGCCTACGAAGAGCAGGTTCGCTTGATTTCAACGCTGCACGTCGATTATCCAGGATGAGAGTTATGTATCGAGTGACCCTTGCGTCAATGCTGCTCCTGCTCGGCCTGTTGGCCGGCTGCAGCGCAGTATCGCCGTTCTCTACGTTAACCAAATTGGACGTGGCGCTGACCGCCGGTGATCACGTCAACCCCGACCTGCACGGTCGACCTTCGCCGGTGGTGGTACACCTGCTTGAGTTGCGCCATCCCGTGGCCTTTGAGAATGCCGACTTCTTCAGCCTGTACAGCAATGCTGAACAAGCACTGCCCAGGGACTGGCTGGGCAGCGAGGAACTTGAGCTGCGCCCGGGTGAACGCCTGGCGCTCAAGCTCAGGCTCGAACCTCAAACGCGCTTTGTAGGCGTGCTGGCGGCTTATCGAGATTTGCCCCATGTTCAATGGCGTTGGGTTTTACCTGTGACACCCCAGCAGTTGACCCTGGCCGACCTCGTGCTGGACCAGACCGGCATTCGCCTCGCGTCCCCCACGCCAGACAGCGAGGCAGAGTGATATGCACGTTCATAAAGTTGTTTGGCAGGAAGGCATGTTGTTAAGGCCTCAGCATCTGCAGCACAACGACCGTTATTACCAGCAACAGCTCAATCAAACCCGTTTGCTCGCCAGTGACGCCTGGGGCTTCCTTACGCTTGAGGTTGACTTGCAGTACCTCAATTTTGGCAAGGTGGTGGTCAACCAGGCCTCTGGCGTTTTGCCGGACGGCAGCCTGTTCGAGCTGAGCGGGGCAATGGAACCCTTGGTTCTGCAAGTGCCAGCGAATTCAGGCAAGCAAGCGATTTACCTGGCGTTGCCGTTGGCCACCGGTAATCAGGTCGAGGTTCGCGGGCAGCAGCAGATCGATGTCCTGGCACGCTACCTGGCCTGTGATATCGAGGTGGGTGATTCAAATGCGGGTGTCGATACCCGTTGCCGCATCAGTTGCGCGCGCCCTGACCTGCGTCTTGTATTGGGCGACCCGCCCGCTGACCAGGGCTTGGTCAAACTCAAGGTTGCGCAAGTCGTGGGGGCCACCGATGAAGGCGGCGTGAGCCTTGACGCGGACTTCACGCCAACGTTCATTTTTCTTCAGGGTAATGGCTATGTGTCGTCATGCCTCAAGGAGGTGATCAGCCTGCTTGCCAACCGTGGAGATGCCATCGCGGCGCGTATTCGCGGTGAGGGGACGGCCGCAGGCTCGGAAGTCGCAGACTTCCTGATGTTGCAGTTGATCAACCGTACTGAGCTGGAACTACGTCACTACCTGAGCCAGGCCCAGGTCCGCCCGGAAGCGTTGTTCCGAGCGCTGCTGGCAATGTTTGGTGAGCTCTCCACGTTCGCCAGCGACAGCAAGCGAGCGCACCTGGAGGTGCGTTACCGGCATGGCGACCAGGCTGAAAGTTTTCGTGCGCTGATGGTGGGCGTGCGTGACGTGCTGTCGATGGTGCTGGAGCAACACGCCATCGAGTTGAGCCTGCAGCAGCGCCAATACGGGGTGTTGGTATGCCCGGTGAGCGATCTGAAGCTACTGGGCAGCGCAACCTTCATTCTTGCGGCCACTGCACAGTGTGATTCGGAGGCGTTGCGCCATCGCTTGCCGGCGCATTTGAAGGTTGGGCCGGTGGAACGCATACGCGAGCTGGTCAACCTGCACCTGACGGGTATCAAGGTCAAACCGCTACCGGTGGCGCCGCGACAGATTCCGTTCCATGCCGCCAAAACCTATTTCATGCTCGACCTGAGTGCCCGCGATATCACTCAGTTGGAGCAGTCGGGTGGTTTCGCCTTCCATGTGGGCGGTGAATTTTCAGCGCTTGAACTCAACTTCTGGGCCATCAGGAACTGAATGCTATGGACAGTGAATATCCGCAGGATGAAAAAACCGTATTGCTCGACCATGAGGGCCGTGGCCCGAGCCAGGGGCCGGTAACGGACTTCCCTACGCCGCCGCGCTTTGAGCAGTTGGAAGACCGGATGATCTATGCCGCCCGCGTACAGGATACGCGCAGCTTCAAGATCGGTCTCAACCCCCTCGTAGCGGCGGCCTCGGCGTTACTGTCGCAGGTGGTTCAGCTCAAGGGCTGCACCGGTCGCGAAGGGCTGGGCGCGATCAACGACCGCCTGTCATCGGCGGTCACGCAATTTGAAACCCGCGCATTGCAGTGCGGTGTCGAGAACAGCCAGGTTATCTCGGCACGCTACGTGTTATGCAGCGTGGTGGATGAAGCCGTGGTGACCACCGCGTGGGGCACTCGTAGCGACTGGTCGAGGATGAGCCTGTTGAGTCGTTTTCACAACGAAACCTTCGGCGGGGAGAAGGTCTTCCAGCTATTGGAGCGACTGTCACGCGACCCGGTCAAGCACTTGGCGATGCTGGAGCTGATGTACCTGTGCCTGTCCATCGGCTTTGAAGGCAAGTACCGCATCATGGAACGAGGCGCGTCGCAACTTGAAAGCGTACGCGACGCCTTGTATCGGCAGATACGGCAGGTGCGAGGTGAGCCGCCCTCGCAACGCGTGGCGCCCGCAGCCAGGCAAACGCGACGTACGCGACTGCGCGTCATTTCTGCCACCTGGGTCGCGGTTCTCACCTTGGCCTGTGTGCTGGCGATGTATGCAGGGTTTGCCTGGACGTTGAGCCAACAGGCTACGAACGCGCTGCAACTCTTTCAACCTTCGGCGTCGACACTGACTCAGACGCCCTTGTAAACGCTGGGAGCAATGAATGAACGCATTCTTCAAGGGCGCGGGCACCGTGCTGTGCAGGATTTGGGTCTGGAGCCTGTTACTGGTGCTCGCCTGTGCAGTGCTGGTGTGGTTTTTGGGGCCGCTGTTGGCAGTGGATGATTACCGGTTCTGGCAAGACCCGGCTGATCGGCTGGTCACCATCAGTGTGCTGTTTCTGCTGTGGGGGCTGGCGATGGTCGTCGCAGGTGGACACCGTGCGGCAGGGCTCAAGAGCCCTGAGAGCCACGTTCACCATCAGCCAGTGGGCTGGGTGGAAGACGAGCAGAAACACGTACGCGGTCGTTTCAAGGAGGCAGTCCAAAGGCTGAAAACCACGCGTCGTTACGCAGGGCGCAACGAGCGTTGGCGCAATGACTTGCCCTGGTATTTGTTGATCGGCGAACAGGGCAGCGGCAAGACGCATCTATTGGCGGCAGCCGGCTTGCAGTCGCCGCTGGATCAAGGTGAGGCGATGCCGACGCACGGCACTGCTCATTGCCAGTGGTATTTCGCTGACGAAGGTGTACTCGTCGATACCCCGGGGCGCTACCTGACGCAACCCGACAATGCGGTGGATGCCGCAGGTTGGTCGGTGTTGTTGAGCCTGCTCAGGTCACGCCGTCGGGCACGCCCACTCAACGGTGTGGTGGTGACGGTATCGGTGGACACGCTGTTGAGCCGCAATGAACACGATCTGGACCTGCATGCCCGGGATGTGCATTCCCGCTTGCAGGAAGTCCAGCAGACATTGCATGTGGATGTACCGATCTATCTGGTGTTGACTCAGGCTGACCGGGTCTCAGGGTTCGCCGAGTTCTTTGATGCGTCCCCGGGAGAGGATGCCGAAAGCGTGCTCGGTCAGTTCTTCGACACTGGGACGGTGGGCATTGAGATCACACAAGTGCGCCAGTCCTTCGAGACACTGCTGCAAGGTGTGAATGCTGAGCTGGTGACGCGATTGCATCAGGAACGCAGCGTCGAGCGCCGTGGGCGTATGCTGGATTTTCCCCAGCACGCCGCTCAGCTTGGCGAGCGTTTGTGCCAGTTCGTCGAATCGGCTTTTTCCGCGCATCGTTACCAGCGTATCAATGGTTTGCGCGGGTTCTATCTGACCTGTGCCGGCGACAGGCGCAGCCACTTTATCCAAGGCTTGTTCAGTCGTGTGATCTTTGCCGAAGCCGACCTTGCTGGCTTGCAGACCCAGGAGCAGCGGCGCATTCGTTGGCGCCAAGGGTTGCAGGCCTTAGCCATGGCCTGTGTGATCGGTGGGGCCGGATGGTTGTGGACCCACAGTTATTCAGTCAACCAACAGCGCTTGGCACAGCTGGAGGCATTCGCTGAACACCCGTCGCTCGCCTCGTTGGATGCCGACCAGACCCTGGCACTGTTGGATGCTCGCTTGGCCGCGACGCAGGTGTTTCCACCGGTCAACGATGTCCCGTTTACCGAGCGCGCCGGCCTGTATCAAGGTGAGGCCAGCCGGCCATTGCTGGCCCGCGCTTATGAGCGGGCGCTGCTACAGCCGTTACTGGCCCAGATAACGGCACAGCTCGAGGAGCAAGTGCGTGCAAACCTGGGTGATCGTGAACGGCTGCTGGAAAGCCTACGTGCCTACCTGATGCTCAACCTGCGTGAGCGCCGCGACACCGAGTGGCTGGCGCAGCGAATGGCAGATCACTGGTCGGCGCGTTATGAGGGTGATACGTCGACGCAAACACGCTTGAATCAACACTTGGCACGGCTGCTTGAACAGCCGTTTGCAACGCCGCTTGATGAAACACTGGTGGCGACAGCGCGTGAAAAACTGCGCGGTGAGTCATTGGCGGATGTGGTTTACCGCGTGCTGCGCGAGCAGTCGCGCAACCTGGAACCCCTGCGTCTTGCCGAGGGCAAGGTATTCACCGCTGTTGATCCACCGATTCCGGGCTTTTATACAAAGCGTTACGTGCAGTACTTCGAGGCACAAGGCCCCAGGCTGGTGAATGCCATCGCGCAGGATAACTGGGTGTTGGGCGAGGGCACTGACCTGAGTGTCATGGATTTGCGTCGGCTGATGATTGAGCTCCAGCAGCGCTATTTCAGTGAGTATGCCGATGCCTGGAGCAGCGCCCTCGGGCGAGTCAGGCTGCAACCGACTGACAGCCTCAAGCAAGATGCCGAACAACTGGCGAGCCTCACATCGGCACAGTCGCCATTGATGCAGCTTTTGCTGCTACTGCGTGAAAATACGCGCCTACTGCCCGCCCCAGAGCTTTTGGGCAAGGCGGCCGCGAAGGCGAGCGAATCAGGCGTGCTCGCCCAGGCGGCGGTAGCCGATGGGTGGGTGGCGGCCGTGCCTGACTCTGCCCGACGTGCGTTGCAACGGCGTTTTGAGCCGTTGCACCAGTTGCTCGATGAGCAGCAGAACCCGGGTGTCGAGTTGACCCGGGCGCTGCGTTTGCTCGACGAATTGCACCTGCAACTGGCGGCGCTGAACCGCGAGAGTTCACCTGAGCAGGCCGCGTTCAAACGAGTAAAGCGGCGTATGGAGGGGCAACAGGATGCCTTGGGCGACCTGCGTGACGCTGCTGCACGTCTACCGCTGCCACTCGCCGGTTGGTTTGAGGGGATGGCTGACGACAGTTGGCGCCACCTGTTGGAAGGCGCCTATGTGCACATCAACCAGCGCTATCAAAACGAGGTGCACGGCCTCTACGCCAAGGCGATTCGCGAGCGTTATCCCTTCAGTGCCCACGCCGCCAGTGAGGTGGCTGTCAACGATTTCCAGGAATTCTTCAAGCCCAATGGGGTGATGGCGGGTTTTTATGACGGCTATCTGCGGCCTTTCATCAGCGCCGACGGCAACCGGTACCGGCTGCGTGGCCTGGATGGCATTAGCTTGCCAATATCGCGTTCGTTGCTGGACCAATTGACGAAAGCCGAGGTTATCCGCCGCGCGTTTTTCAACGAGGAGCACAGTGGGTTGTCGGTTCGGTTCACCTTGGCACCCTACAGCCTGGATCAATCGGTCAGCCGCGCGACCCTGCGCTTTGGCGAGAGGCAGCTGGAGTATCGGCATGGCCCGATCGTGCCTATGGCGTTTGATTGGCCCACGGATGCAGACAATGGCCGTACCAGCCTGGTCGTGGAAAGAGGGACCGAGCAACGGCCATTGGGCATCGAGAAAAATACCGGGGCCTGGTCGCTCTTCAGGTTTTTCGACTTGTTGCAGAAAGAGCCTGCGAGCGGGCGAAATGCGCAGCTCTACAAGGCGGACCTTGCCGGTTTGCGCGCCAATTACCTGCTCACGAGCCCACGTACTCCCAGCCCGTTTGACATGGAGGCGTGGCGCACCTTTCGCCTGCCGGAGCAACTGTGATGCCCATGCAGGTTCACAGTGCCGGGCGTACGCAGCGGGGCAAGACCAGGTCGCGTAACGAAGATGCCTTCCTCGACTGCCCGCAGCAGGGCTGCTGGGCGGTGGCGGACGGCATGGGTGGGCACCGGGACGGCGATGTGGCCAGTCAGTGGGTGATCAGCAGTCTTGCCGCGTTGAAAGCCCAGGGTTCCCTCGACCAACGTGTCAACGCGACTCGGCAACGGCTGCAAGCTGTGAACCAGCGGTTGGAGAGTATCGGCACCCGTTCCGCTGCAACTATGGGCAGCACCGTTGTGGCGTTGCTGCTTGAGGAGGGGCGTGCGGCGTGTGTGTGGGCAGGCGACAGTCGTTGCTACCTGTGGCGCGGGCAGCGCCTCTACCAGTTGTCGAGGGACCACTCGCTGCTTCAGCGCCTCATGACTGAACGTCAAATGAGTGTGGACCAAGCCCAGGCACACCCTGATGCGCGAGCGTTGACCCGTGCTATCGGGGCCTGTGCGTCGTTGCAGCTTGAAGTGCTGGAGCTCGGCACCCAGCCAGGGGATGTGTTTCTTTTGTGCAGCGATGGCCTGTATCAGGCACTCAGCCATGGGGAGTTGGGGCGGGCGTTAAGCGCGGGGACGCCGCAACAAATGGTGGACCAATTATTTACGGCGGTGTTGCTTACACCGGCGCGTGACGATTTGACCGCAGTGGTTGTGCAGCCATGAGTGAGGTATCGGCCCCACCCCGTTTGCTCGCTGGGCGCTATCACCTTGAACGCGAGTTGGGCAGGGGCGGAATGGGTGTGGTGTATCGCGCCCGAGATCTGTTGCACGAGCAATTTGGCGAGCCCAGCGCAAGCGTGGCACTCAAGCTGCTGGGCGAAACGTTTTCCGAATGCCCGGATGCGCATGTGCTGCTGTACAGCGAGTTCGCCATGACCCGCAGCCTGCGCCATGAAGGCGTGGTAAGGGTGTTTTCGTTCGAGGTGGACACCCCTGGCCGGTGCGCTTTTTTCACCATGGAGTTGATGCACGGCGTCACCCTGGATCGACTGTTGCCGCAGTGGCCCAGCGGCTTGACCTGGCCGCAATTACAACCGATGGCGCTACAGTTGCTCGATGCGCTGGTTTACACCCATCAGCAAAATGTACTGCATGGCGATATCAAGCCCGCCAACGTCATGGTGAGCGAAGAGGGTGTGCGCTTGTTCGATTTTGGTTTGGGGCATGCCCAAGCACAGGTGGCGGCAGGTTTGCCGAGCTTGAGTCGCAACCGTTTCACTGCCTGGACACGCGCTTACGCAGCGCCGGAATTGCTCGCCGGCGATGAATTGACCGCGGCCGCCGACCTCTATGGCGTGGCGTGCATCGTGTACGAACTGGCCAACGGGAAACGCCTTGGCGAGCGTCAGCTTACGCAACGACTCACGCGGCCTCGGCACCTACCCAGGCATTGCTGGCCTGCGTTACGCACCGCCTTGGCAGTTGACCCCGAACGCCGAACCATCACCGTTGCTCAATTGCGCGAGGTGATGGGGTACACACGACGCCCCTGGTACTTGTAGGCAATAGCTCACCCAGCCAAGCCATGCAATTGACAGTATTCAGCCCAGCTCAACCCCGCCATCTGCGCAACTTCCTTGTGCACTTCCAGGCGTTGGGCCTCGAAGGCTTCGGGGGTCTCGGCCGTCAACTTGAGGGTCAGCTCCCAGGCAAACAGGCCCTGGCGCTCAGCCTCGGCCTCGAAGGCTTCGTGCAGGCGTTCGGCACGATACTGCGCCTGGGTTTCACCCTTGGCCTGCGCGGCCAAGGGGTTGAGGGTATCGAGCTGCGTGGCCACATCCGGATGTTCGCTTAAGAACCGATCCAGGGCACGTTGGTGATTATCACCGGGTTCTGACAAGGGCTTGCTCCCGTTTAAGTGAATTGACTCAATGGGGTCATGCCCCTGGGTTTGCAATCAGGTAGCGCGCGATTGCCTCATACGCCGGCAACGTCACCCCGTCATTCGCGGCATTGGCCGCAACCGGGTGGGAGGCGAAGCGCACAATCACCATTTCGGCCGCCGGGTCGATGTAAACACTTTGGCCATGCACGCCACGGGCCATGAACGCGCCATCCGGGTTGTGGGTGACCCACCACATGTTGCGATAGCTCCAACCTTTCAATTGGCTGTAACCGGCCTGGGCAAACGCGTGCTTGTCGCCACCTTGGCGAATGTCTTTCACCACGCTGTCGGGGACGATTTGCTCGCCGTTGACGCGGCCGTTATTGCGCAACATTTCAGCGAAGCGCGCCATGTCCCGCAGGCCTGCGTTCAAGCCGCCACCGGCGAACGGTGTGCCGATGGAGTCGACGCTGAAATACGCGTCCTGCTCACTGCCCAGCCGGCTCCAGATGCGTTCACTGAGCAACTGTGCAACGTTGCGCCCGGTAGCGCGGGCGATCACCCAGCCGAGCACGTCGGTGTTCACGGTTTTGTAGCTGAACGCCTGACCATGTTCGCCGCGTGGCTTGACGGTTTGCAGGAACTCGAAGTAGTTGCGCGGCCCCATGTAGTCCTTGGGCTTGGGCAGCGGATTACCGGCTTGGAGGTACGCCCAGATCCCGGCGTTGGGGTCGGCGTAGTCTTCGTTGTAGTCAAGGCCGGTGGTCATGTCCAATACCTGGCGCAGCGTGGCGCTGCCGAATGCGGACTGGGCCAGTTCGGGCACATAGTCGGCGATCTTTTTACCCGCATCGAGGGTGCCGTCGGCCACCAGCATCGCGCCCAGTGTGCCGACTACTGATTTGGTCACGGACATGGCCGCATGTTGCCCGTCTTCCTTGAGTACCCCGAAGTAGCGCTCATACACCACGGCCCCTCGGTGCAACACCACGATGCCGTCGGTGTAGGTGGCCTCCAGCGTCTGGCGCCAGGTCAGCGGTTGGTCGGCGCCGATGGGCACTATGGGCAGCGCTTCGATGCGCGGGTCAATACGCTGCGGCAGCGCCGATGCAGCCGCGAGCCCCCGCGACACATTGACGGTGGGCATCAGCTGACGGAAGTTCGCCACACTCCAGCGCAAGGCCGGGAAACGAAAGTAGCTGCCATCTTCAAAACGCAGGGTTTTGTCCGGCGGCGGCGGGGCGCCGACCATCCACTTGAGGCGGGCAGGGTCACTGGCTTGGGCGTCGGGAAATTGCTCAGCGCCGGCGTTGACGGCACAGCTCGAAAAAACCAGCAGCGCGCAGCTCATGAGGGGCAGGATGGGGCGCATCGCCAAGCTCCTTGGTGTCGCAAAATGCACACGGAGCAAGGCCTGAGCTCGGGTCCGTTCGAGAGTCACGCGGCAAAGGATGGGCTAACACTCGGTAACCGACAAGCATCAACGGGCAAAATCAATTCTAAATAATTACTGACGAGCCGGTAAAAACCTTTCGCGCAGGCTATCAGGGCGTGTAGCGTTAACCAGGGTTTTCGGGCTTGCCTACCATGGGCGCAGAGGCACAGAGCGATGGGCAGAGGAACAGAGGGACGGAGCATGGCGCAAACGCTGTTCAAACTTTTCCTCACGCAACGTCTGGCTGCCTTGGCCAGCACCGAATCGTTGCGTGCCATCCGTGAAGGCTTGTTGTGGATTTTGCCGTGCCTGCTGGTGTCGGCCGGGTTCCTGATCCTTTCCGAATGCGCCAGGGTGCTGGGGGTCGATCCGCAGGTGGTGGCCTTTCTGTCTGGGCTGCACAACCAAATCAGCTCAGTGATCCCGCTGCTGGTCGCTGCCTCGATTGGTTATATGTTGGCGATCCAGCACCGCCTGCCCCAATTGCCCGTCGCGTTTTTGTGCCTGGCCCATGTGGTGGTCGCCACGTTTGTGTTGCGTGATTACCCGCGCGCTTCGGCCACCTTTGTCTTGTTTATCGCCATCGCCTCGCCGCTGCTCAATGTGCCGGCGATTGCCTGGCTGCATCGGTTTCGGTGGACGCGTCTGGTCAACGAGGACCTGGTCGGCCACAACCTGCGCGGCACCATCAATATGGTGGTGCCCGGCGCCATCACCGCCTTGTTGCTGGTGGTCATTCTGTCGTTGCTGCTGCAAATCCCTTATGTGGCGCAACTGCAAGGCCCGCAGGTGCTCGACGCCTTGCAAACGCCGTATGGCAGCGGCTTGTTTGTGACCTTGATGAATTCGCTGCTGTGGTTTTTCGGCATTCACGGTGTGTACGCCATGCAGCCGTTGTTCGATGTACTCGACCAGGCGGTGGTGCTTAACGGTGCGGCCTTGGCGGCCGGTGAACCGATCAAGTACCTGCTCAACAGTGGCTTGCTGGGCAGTTTCGCGTTTATCGGTGGCTCCGGCGGGGCGTTGTGCCTGCTGGTGGCGATCCTGCTGTTCTCTAAAAGCCAGTCCATGCGTTTGCTGGCGATGGCCAGTTTGCCGCTGTCGTTGTTCAACGTCAGCGAAGTGCTGCTGTTTGGGTTGCCGATCATCCTTAACCCGCGTCTGTTCATCCCGTTTTTGCTGGTGCCGGCGCTTAACACCATGGTGGCGTTGGCGGTGGTGCAACTGGGCTGGGTCTCACCGGCGGTGGCCAGTGTGCCGTTTACCGCGCCGGTGCTGCTCAATGCCTACCTCAGCACCCATGGCGATGTGGCGGCAGTGGTGCTGCAAGTCGCGCTATTGGGCCTCGGCACGCTGGTGTACGCGCCGTACGTACGCGCGATTCAGCGCCAGTCCAGCGAGGGCGGCACGGTTTACCTTAAATCGCTGGACATGACCTTCCGTGGCCTCGAAGAGAAAGGCCGCCTGTTGGCGCTGGACGCGGTGTTGGCGTCGCACAAGATCCTGGCCCAACAGGCCGTGGCGCTGAGCCGCATCCAGCAGATCAGCGACTACGAGTTCTACCTCGAATTTCAACCGCAAATCTCTACCCGCACCGGCCTGTGCACGGGGTGCGAGGCCCTGATGCGCGCGCGGGACAGCCAGGGCACGGTGCATTCACCTTGGGAGTTCCTGCAGTGGTTGGCCCAGGCGCGGTTGATGCCGGACGTGGATGTGTGGGTGGCGTCCCAGGCGGTGCGCCAGTACCAAAAGTGGCGCAAGGGGGGCTTTGCTTTGCCGATGACCATCAATGTTTCCAGCGCCACGCTGACGGACGCTGCCTACGCGGATCGCCTGGTGGAGATCCTCGCCCAGGCCCATGGCCAGGTGTCGGTGGAAATCACCGAAGACGCGCTGGTCGGCGACGTCCAGGCCACGCGCCAGACCATCCAGAAACTCCAGGCCATTGGCGCCAAGGTGTATATCGACGACTTCGGCACCGGGTTTTCCGCCTTGAGTTATCTGCACCAGTTTCCGGTGGATTTCATCAAGATCGACCGCAGCTTCGTGGTGGCCCAGCGCGACCCCAAGGGCGCCCAGGTGCTCACCGGCATGCTGCGTTTCTGCGAGGCGCTGAACCTGGGCGTGGTGGTCGAAGGCGTAGAGACCGCCGAGCAGTTGGCGTTTTTGAATACCGGCACTGAGCTGTTCATTCAGGGCTGGTATTTCAGCAAGGCACTGCCCGGCGATCAGTTGCAGCGCTTTGTGCGCGAACGCGCGGCGGCTCAGGTTTAACCCGGCTGCGCCGCGTATTCGCGCTGGGTCTGTTCGATCTCTTCGACTAACCGATCGATCCCCGCCAAGCGCGCGCGGTTGTCGTGGTCCCAGGGGTGAAAGCCCGGTTTGAAGTAGTGCAGCCACGGCCGCAGCATGCGCGGGAACACGCCCTTGGGGCCGTACAGAAACTTGAGCATGCGCCAGAAGCCCTTCACGTGCCCGCCAGCCTTGCGGTCGGCAATCAGCAGGCGCAGGTGGAAATCCAGTACCACCAGCCAGAAGAATACGCTGGTGACGAGCATGGTGCCGGTGCGCAACAGGTAGCGCCCAGGCCCCGGCTTGATCACCGTGTTCCACACGTCAAACGCCACGGCTTTGTGTTCGGTTTCTTCCAGGGCGTGCCAGTGCCACATCTGCTGGTAGCCTTTGAGTGATTGGCCAAAACGCGAAGGGTCACTCAGCAGGATTTCCGCGAGCATCGCCGTGTAGTGCTCAAGCGCGATGGTGACCGCCAGGTTGAACGAGGGCGGCAGGTGTTTTTTCTGCAGGTCGAGGATGAATTTCAGGCGTCGGTCGAGGGTGTGCGCCGGCAGGCCCGCGGCTTGCAAATGATCGTTGTAGGCCACGTGTTCGCGGCTGTGCATGGCTTCCTGGCCGATAAACCCCTGGATCTCTTTTTTAAGCTCAGGGTCGTCGATGCGATCGCGGTAGTGGCGCACGCTGTCCATGAAAAACAGCTCGCCCTGGGGAAACAGCAGCGACAACGCGTTGAAGAAGTGCGTGATGAACGGGCCTTGTTCATGCCAGTCCTTGATGCGCTCGGCAGGCAAGGCAAAACGGATATCGCGACGGATGGGTAGCATCGTACGTGCTCCTGTTTAGAGACGAGGTTCGTCGTTGGTTTCAAACACCGGCGTGCGCTGTTTGGGCGCCATGCGCTTGCTGGCGAACACCACCAGGGCTTGATAAGCGGCGGGCAGGCAGCGGGCGAGCAGGTCGAGAAAATACGCATCGCGGCCGATCAGCACGCGGCGTTTGTTGTTGCGCACGCCTTGCAGGATGACCTTGGCGGCGTGGTCGGCGTCGGTGATGAAGAGCTTTTCGAAGTCGGCGCGGGCCTGTTGCTCGCTGTGGATCAGAAAGCCGGTCATGTTCGCGTCGATACGGCTGCTGCGGCAGATATCGGTGCGAATACCGCCGGGGTGCACGCAGGTGGCGGACACCCCGCAGCGTTGCAGGTCGAGTTCCTGGCGCAGGGATTCGGTAAAGCCGCGCACCGCAAATTTGGTCGCGTTGTAGCCGCTCATGCCAGGCTGGGCGAACAGGCCGAACACGCTGGAGGTGTTGATCACATGGCCGTCGCCGCTGGCTTTGAGGTGCGGCAAGAACGCCTTGGTGCCATGCACCACGCCCCAGAAATTGATGCCGACGATCCACTCGAGGTCGGCATAGTCCACGCCTTCGACGGTGCTCGACAGCGCCACGCCGGCGTTGTTGAAGATCAGGTTGACCTGGCCGTGATCCGCCACGCAGCGTGCCGCCCAATCCTGCATGGCTTGGCGGTCGGACACATCCAGCACCTGGGTGGTGATCGTTACCGGCGCCAGCGTCGAGGTCTTGATCAGCGCCAAGGTCTGTTCCAGCCCTTGGCTGTTCTTGTCCGCCAGGGCCAGGTGGCAACCTTCGCGGGCGAGCGCCAGTGCCAGTGCGCGACCCATGCCGGACGCCGCGCCGGTGATGGCCGCTACGCGGCCGTTGAATGACTTCATGACAGGCTGCCTTCTGCGGTGGAGTGGGGCGCCGGAACCGCGCGAGGTGTCGGCGCAGGCAGTGGGTGGGCGAGGTAGTCCTTGAGGGCGAAGTGCCGCGTGACCTGCTTGAAGCGCCAGGTCGAGCCGGGCCACAGGGTGGTGTTTTTGCCGGTGCGCGGGTCGAGGTACCAGCTCTGGCAACCGCCGGTGCTCCAGATGGTGCGCTTGAGCTTGGCTTGCAACTGCTGGTTGTAGGCCAGCTCCACGGCGGGTTTGACGTCCACGGTGGCGATGCGTTGGCGCTGCATGTGCTCAATGGCATCGAGGATGTAGGTGACTTGGGCTTCGATCATCAGAATCATCGAGTTATGCCCAAGGCCGGTGTTCGGCCCGACAATCAGGAACAGGTTCGGATAGCCCGGCACCGTGGTGCCTTTGTAGGCGTGGGCGCCATCGCGCCAGGCATCCATCAGGTCGATGCCGTCGCGGCCGATGATGCAATCGCGGGGCAGCGGGTCGGTGGCCTGGAACCCGGTGCCGAAAATCAGGCAGTCGGCCGGGTGCTTGATGCCGTCGGCGGTGATCACACCGTCAGCTTCGATGCGCAGCACCTTGTCGGTCACCACCTCGACATTGCTGCGTGACAACGCCGGGTAATAGTCATTGGAGATCAGCACGCGCTTACAGCCGATGGTGTAGTCCGGCGTCAGGGTTTTACGCAGAGAAGGGCGCGCCACTTGTTTGCGCAGGTGCCGCAGGGCGATTTTCTGCACCATCTTCATCAGCCGTGGGTGCAGGGCAAAGCCGACCACGCGGCCTTCCAGCGCCCAATAAAACGCCCCGCGCACCAGGCGCTGGGTGAAGGGCAGGTGCTTGAAGGCCCAGCGCTCAAGGCGCGAAATCTTGCGGTCGGGCTTGGGCATGATCCACGGCGGCGTGCGCTGGAACAGGTCCAGGTGCGCCACCTGCGGCGCGATCTGCGGCACGAACTGGATAGCGCTGGCGCCGGTGCCGATCACCGCCACGCGTTTGCCTTTCAATGAATAGTCATGGTCCCAGTGCTGGGAGTGGAAGCTTTTGCCCTTGAAGCTGTCCAGCCCAGGAATATCCGGCAGCGCCGGGCGCGACAAGCCGCCCATGCCCGACACCAGCACCCGCGCGCTGACTTGGCGGCCATCGCTGAAGCTCAATTGCCAGCGTTGCTGCTGCTCATCAAACACTGCTCGTTGCAGGCCCATGCCGAAACGCAGGTAGGGCGCCAGCTCGAAACGCTGTGCGCATTGCTCCAAGTACGCGCGGATCTCTGCCTGGGGCGCGAACTGGCGGGTCCAGTCCGGGTTTGGTGCAAACGAAAACGAGTACACGTGGGACTGCACATCGCAAGCGCAACCCGGGTAATGGTTGTCGCGCCAGGTGCCGCCGAGTGTGGCGGCCTGTTCGGCGACAAAGAAGTCGGTGAGCCCGGCTTCCTTGAGTTTGATCGCCATGCACAGGCCGGCAAACCCTGAACCGATGATGGCGATGTCGATTGAGTCGCTGTGGGCATTCATGAGTTGTCCCTCTTGGGCATCAGATGTGCTCCTGTTTTTGTTTTGTCTTTTAGATAGAACACCATTGCAAAGGAAAAATGAATTAATTATTTTAAAAAAGATTTTAAATAATCTACCTGAAAATATCGCCTACGCTAGGACCTTGTTCCTCATGTGCGACTTGTCCGACGGACGAGCACGGGTTGCATGAAGTTTAGGTCCAAGGTGTGGACGATGGCTGAGGCCTTGATCAATACCGGTCGGGTCGCCAGCAGCAGGGAAGCAGAGGGCCAAGCTATGGCGGTTGAATGGGTTGTCGCTGCGGGCGTATTGGCGGGGGCGAGCGTGGTGTTATGGGGCTTCAGTGCCTGGATGACACGGCGCATAGAAGCCTGTGTGCCGATCAACGGGCGTTTTGTCGAGGTCGATGGCGAGCGCTTTCATTATGTAGAGGAAGGCAAGGGCCCGCCGCTGGTGATGATTCACGGGCTGATGGGCAGCAGTCGCAACTTGACGTATGCCTTGTCCGGCCAGTTGCGTGAGCATTTTCGGGTGATCACGCTGGATCGTCCGGGGTCGGGCTATTCCACGCGCCACAACGGCACGGCGGCAGACCTGCCGGGCCAGGCTCGGCAAATCGCTGCGTTTATCAAGACCCTGGACCTGGATAAACCGCTGGTGCTGGGGCATTCCCTCGGCGGGGCGCTTGCTTTGGCGCTGGCGCTTGACCATCCCCACGCGGTGTCCGGGTTGATCCTGGTGGCGCCGCTGACCCATCCCCAACGCCTGCTGCCGCTGGTGTTCCTGTCCCTGGCGGTGCGCCCGGCGTGGTTGCGGCGCTGGGTGTCACACACGCTGACCATGCCCGTTGGCCTGCTGACCAAAGGTTCGGTCGTGAAGGGCGTGTTCGCCCCTGATGCCGCGCCGGCGGACTTCGCCACGCGCGGTGGCGGGTTGCTGGGTATGCGCCCAACCAACTTCTACGCCGCCTCCACCGAGATCAACACGGTCAACGATCACCTGCCGGACATGGTCAAGCGCTACCCGCAACTGACCCTGCCGATCGGCCTGATCTATGGCGCGCGCGACCAGGTGCTGGACTTCCAGAAGCACGGCCAGGCCCTGGCCAGCAAGGTGCCTGGGCTGAAGCTGCAGGTGGTGGAGGGCCGTGGGCATATGTTGCCGATCACCGCCACAGAGCGCGTGGTGGCCGTGGTGGAGCAGGTCGCCAAGCGCGTCAGGCCGGTAGAAAGTGCCACCGTGTTGCACCCGCCGTTTGCCCTGGCGAGTAAATAATTGTGCTACCCGACTCGCGGTTCAACGGCGTCGATGCCTGCTTTAGACACCTGACCAGATGGCTGAAAAAGAGACTGCCCGGTCACGTCAAAAAGCCTTCGAGAAACTAGTTGACGACCTAACGATTCCGCGCTATTTATTTAAAAAAATTATTTCAATGTGAAATTTGAAACGATTTTTGAAATGCCTAAGAGCGAATAAAATAATGAAAAAAACGCCTTTTATCGCATCTCCAATCTGTCTCGTTCGGAGGCTGCCATGAATCAGACTCTGGTAACTCCGACCGTCTGGGCCGACGGCAAACGTCACCTTTGGTGGCTGGGCATCATGCCCCTGGCAACCCCATTGCTTTCCGGCGCGCTGGCCATTACCACCGGCGTGCAGCAACTGTGGTGGGTTGGCGTACTGGTGATCTTTGGTTTCATCCCCTTGATCGACGGCCTGCTCGGCGAAGACGTCAGCAACCCACCCGAATCTGCCGTCAGCAACCTTGAATCGCAAAGCTATTACCGTTGGATCGTCTACACCGGCGTGCTGTTTGTGATCGCCTCCGTGGTGATCACCGGCTGGCTGGCTGCCGGCGGTATCGACTGGATCATCAACGGCGGCCTGCTCAACGCCACCGCCACCCTCGAACCATCCAGCTGGCTGGCCAAAACCGCCGCGTTTATGACCGCACGCACCGAGTTGCACGGCGAAATCACCTGGTTCACTTACCTGGGCATGGCGATGTCCACCGGTGCCGCCACCGGCATTGCGATCAACACCGCCCACGAGCTGGGGCACAAGCCCAAGGCGCTGGAAGTGTTCCTGGTCAAAGTTACGTTGGCGCCGACCTTCTACGGGCACTTCTACACCGAACACAACCGTGGCCACCACGTGCGCGTGGCCACGCCGGAAGACCCGGCCAGCTCGCGCCTGGGTGAAAGCTTCTGGGCGTTCCTGCCGCGCTCGGTGTGGTTCAGCGCCGTCTCGGCCTGGAACTTGGAGCGCGAACGCCTGCGCAAACTCGGCCTGCCGGCGTTGCACTGGAAGAACGCCGTGCTCAGCGCCTGGATGTACAGCGTGGTGTTGTGGGGCGCAATGATTGCCTGGTTGGGGGCGGCAGTGATTCCGTTCCTGATCATCCAGGGCATTTATGGGTTCTCGTTACTGGAAGTGGTCAACTACGTGGAGCACTACGGGCTTAAACGCCAGAAGTTGCCCAACGGCCGTTATGAGCGTTGCTCGCCACGGCACTCGTGGAACAGCAATCGGATCGTGACCAATATCTTTCTGTTCCAACTGCAGCGTCATTCCGATCACCATGCTAACCCCACGCGTAGTTATCAGTCGTTGCGCCACTTTGATGAGTCGCCGCAACTGCCTTATGGCTACGCGAGCATGATTGTCTGGGCCTATGTGCCGTACTTGTGGCGACGCCGCATGGACCATCGGGTACTCAATCATTACGCCGGTGATATCAGCCTGGCTAATCTTCAACCGTCACAACGTTTGAAGTACCTGGAGAAGTACAGCAACAGTGCCAGGCCGTTTTGATCTGATTTAAAAACAGGATGGGCGAACTCGGGATCTGTGTATCGCGCAGGTTTTCATCGCCCAAGGTTTAGCGGTTTAGTTGCAAGAAAGTGGTTTGACCCGAACAACAATAATTTCAAGGGAAGGACGTACATTATGCAAAGCCCTGCCAAGTTCACCGCCCATGTCGTATTGGCCGCCCTGGGCCTGATTGTCTACCACCAGGCCCAGGCCGCGCGTATAGAGCCTGCCGGCAGCGCCTTTACGGCCCAGGGGCCGATCAGCTTTTCCAAGGGCGCGCTGATCAGCGCCGACTGCACCATCAAGGTGGCTGGCAAGGTCGCGGCCGATGGTTCATCGGTGAATGTCGATAAAGTTGAATTTGACGGCGGCCTTAAGTGCAGCCGCGTCGAAGCCATCAACTTGCCTTGGGTATTAGTTGCCAAGGATACCAAGAGCGGCTCCATGTCGAAGATCAGCGTGGATGTTCATGCCTTTGGCCTGGGCGGCAAGTGCGGCCCTTCAACCGCCGACGGTACTTGGGATAACGCCACCGGCAAGTTGGAAGCCGTCAATGTGCCGATTGGCGAAGACTGCACGATCAAGACAGTGTCGATCAAGATGCCGCCGACCTTCAAAGTGGTCGAATAAACGGTGCGGTAATTGAATTGAGATTTGGCTGGAAAGGGAAGTTCTGCAGTTTCACCGTGACCTCTCGATCATGGCCATTACCCCTGGCGAAATGACTCGCCATAACATGTGAGGAAAAACAATGAAAAGCTTGAAAACTCTCGTGTCGTTGACTGCTCTGACTGTTTGCATGGGTGCTGCTTCGCTGGCCAGCGCGGCTTCGATCAGCCCGGAAGGTCCTTTTACCACCACCGCAGGCTCCATCGTCGTGCAGTCACCGTCTTCATTCGGGGGCTCTGTGACGTGCGGTATTACCTTCAGCGGTAATGTGAGTGGCGGCGTTGCCACTATCAACAATGCCGCCCTGACCGGTGGTGGCCTCTGCTCGTTGCCAACCCTCAAAAGCATCCCGTCGCCAGGCTGGAAGCTGACCGCATTGTCGGGCACTACAGGCCAGGTGGAGAACGTGGGTTACACCATCAAAAAGTCCATCGTTATCCCAGCCACCGATTGCGGCCCTTCCACCATCAGTGTGGCCTGGAACGCTGCGACTCACACCCTCACCGCGGCTAACCAGGCGCTGAGCGGCGGCTGCAACATTGTATCGCTGACCACTACTGCCGCCGGTCTGACCGTTAACCCATAAAGGGCGCGCGTCGCAGGACAAAGGGTTGATCTCCCGATGAAAGGCCGGTGTCTCGCAAGAGGTGCCGGCTGACGTGGAAACCCGGCAATACCGGGAGCGCATAATAATAAGGAGTGCCGCATGATCACTAAGAAACAACAGGCTCAAACACTGCTGGGGCTGGCATTACTGGGGGGGCTGATGACGACAGCGCCCGTGCAGGCGGGTGGTTTCTCCACGCCGACTTACGGTGCCCCTGGGTGGGGGCGGGCGTTCGGCGGCGGTTCTCTGTTCAAGAACGACCCAAGTTCTGCTTACAACAACCCGGCGGCCATGGCATTTGTTGACCAAGCCGTGGTTCAACAGACCGTCGACTATGCGCGTGTGAAGATCAAATACAGCGGCCAGGCTTACGACTACGCCGGCAACCCAGTCTCCAATACCGCCGTGATGCCCGATGCCAGCTTTGATCCGAGTACGGCAGTCGTCAACAACAATGACGGTGGCCAGGGCGGTTTCACCGCCTGGTTGCCGACCGGTTTTCTGGTCATCCCGATGGGTGACCGTTTTGCATTCGGCCTCAGTCAGGTCGTGCCACAAGGGATGCGTACCACTTGGAATGAAAACTCCAAGTTTCGCGACTTCGCCGTCGACACCAAAATCGAAACCGTCGGCTTGACGGGGTCGTTATCGTTCAAAGTGCGTGACGACTTCTCCATCGGTGGTGGCATGATCGTCCAGCGTAGCCAAGGCTTCGTCAGCCAGAACATCGATCTGTTTTCGGCTGCGTCGGTCTCTCCCGGTTTGGGCAATGGGGCGTTTCCGTCGGGCGTCGGCAGCGCGCTGATGCGCGTCAAGGTCGATAACGTCTCCGTTGGCTGGTTTACTGGCGTTGTCTGGAAACCGACTGACCAAGACTCGTTGGGCCTTAACTACCACGCTAAAATCAAAAACAAGCTGACCGGTAAATACAACATCCGGGCTGATGCGTTGAACAACGGCTTGATGACCGACGACACCGTCTTCGGTACCGGTAAGACGCTGGTCGAAACGGCGTACCCTGGGCTGAAGTTGTACCCCAACGGCGCCAATGCCAGCACTCAGCTGGATATTCCGGCGACTGCCGCGATCGACTGGGTGCACCAGTTCAACGACCGTTGGACCTTGGGTCTCAGCGCCATGTGGACGCAATGGTCGTCCTTCAAGGACCTGACACTCAAGTCCGAGGGCTCGACGATCGTTGCCATTCCTTACAACTATCGGGATGCCTGGATGTACTCCGTGGGTGGCGATTTCAAGGCCACGGATGAGCTGACCCTGCGGGCCGGTGTGGCGTATGACCAAACCCCCACGCGCAACTCGACGCGTGACCCACGTATCCCGGACGGCGATCGTTACTTTGCCTCGCTGGGTGCGGGTTACGACATCAAGGCCATTCCGGGCTTGACGCTGGATGCCGCGTATTCGCACCAGTTTGTCGAGAAGGTCAACATCAAAACCCAAAACGTTGATCGTCTTGGTGGCGGTCGACTAGACGGTACGGCTGAGTCTTCAGGCGACATCGTCAGTCTGTCTGCTACCTACAAGTTCTAAAACCATTGCGGCCCGGGCACCCAGCGCATCTAGGTGCTCGCGGCTTAACCCCCTGATTGCTGTTCAAGCAGGCTGACGCGTTCAGCCCGTTATTGTTGCGCGAAAACATTAAATAAAAATTTCAAAACATAATTTGAATTTAGCTTTTCAAGTTTGTAGTGTGGTCTTGCGCCACCGCTCATTTCGAGTGACCTGCGCATCGGCCACGCCCTGAATCAAGTAGAGGTATCCCCATGGTTATCTGGTTATTGGTGGGCTTCGCAGCAGCGATTGCCCTGGCGTATCGACAAGCCGTCGCCGCCCTGTGGTTGGGCGCTGGCCTTATCTGGCTGGCGGCGGGTTACCTGTTCAACGTGGTGGCCGGGTTTGGCGCCACCGTCGCGGCGATACTGGTGGTGTTGCCCGCGTTGCTGCTGGCGATCAAGCCCCTGCGCCGCGCGTTGTTGACCAGCAAGGCCCTGGGCCTGTTTCGTACAATCATGCCGGCCATGTCCGACACCGAACGCGCCGCGATCGAATCCGGCACCGTGTGGTGGGATGCCGAGCTGTTCAGCGGCAAACCCAACTGGGACCGCCTGCTCAAGGCCGCACCGGCCAGCCTCAGCGCTGAAGAACAAGCCTTTCTCGACAACGAGGTCGAGACCCTCTGTGACATTGCCAACGACTGGGAAACCACCCAGGTCTGGCAGGACATGTCCCCCGAAGGCTGGCAATACACCAAGGACGCCGGGTTCCTTGGCATGATCATTCCCAAGCAGTACGGCGGCAAAGGCTTCTCCCACTATGCGCATTCGCAAGTGGTGATGAAACTGTCGACGCGCTGCTCGGCGGCGGCGATTTCGGTGATGGTGCCCAACTCCCTGGGCCCGGCTGAACTGCTGCTGCATTACGGCACTGATGCCCAGCGCAATTACTACCTGCCGCGCCTGGCGCGGGGTGAAGACATTCCCTGCTTTGCGCTGACCAGCCCCTATGCCGGTTCCGATGCCGGGGCGATTCCTGACCTGGGCATCGTCTGCAAAGGCGTGCACGAAGGCGAGGAAGTGCTGGGTTTCAAAGTGACTTGGGACAAGCGCTATATCACCCTTGGGCCCATCGCCACGGTGCTGGGCCTGGCGTTTCGTGCCGAAGACCCGGACGGTTTGCTCGGCAAGGCGGGCTCGCTGGGGATTACCTGCGCGTTGATTCCAACGTCCCACCCAGGTGTGAACAGCGGCCGTCGTCACTGGCCGCTGAACGCCGTGTTCCAGAACGGCCCGACCACCGGCAAGGATGTGTTTATTCCGCTGGAATGGGTCATCGGCGGCCGCGAACAGGTCGGCAATGGCTGGCGCATGTTGATGGAATGCCTGGCAGCCGGGCGGGCGATTTCCTTACCCTCGGCCAACGTCGGCCTGGGCAAAGTCGCGGTGCGCGGCACCACCGCCTACGCGGCGATGCGTAAACAGTTCGGCCTGCCCATCGGCAAGTTCGAAGGCGTGCAGGCGCCATTGGCGCGCATGGCCGGGCATTTGTATGCCTGCGATGCGGTGCGCAAGGTCTCGGTGGCGTCCCTGGATGCCGGCGAAAAACCCTCGGTGATCTCGGCCATCGCCAAATACCACGTCACCGAGCGCGCGCGGATCATCGTCAACGACGGCATGGACATCGTCGCCGGCAAGGGTATCTGCATGGGGCCGAATAACTTCCTGGCCCGCGCTTACCAGCAAAGCCCGATTGCGATCACCGTGGAGGGCGCGAACATCATGACCCGTTGCCTGATCATCTTTGGTCAGGGCCTGATCCGCTGCCATCCCTATGTGTTCCGCGAGATGGAAGCCGCGCGCAACCCGGACCGGCGCAAGGCGCTGGAGGCATTCGACAGCGCGATGTTCGGCCATGTGAGCTTTGTGCTGGCTAATACCGTACGCGCGGCGGTGCATTCGCTGACCGGCGGGCGGCTGCTTTCCGCACCGGCCAAGACCGACCCGGCGCTGGCGTCCTACTACCGCCAGGCCAATCGGCTGTCGGTGGTGCTGGCGTTGATCTCGGACGTGTCCATGGGCGTACTCGGCGGTGCGCTCAAGCGTAAGGAAAGTATCACCGGGCGCCTGGGGGATATTCTGTCGCAACTGTACATCCTGTCCTGCGTGCTCAAGCGCTTTGAGGATGACGGACGGCCCCAGGCAGACCTGCCGCTGGTGCACTGGTCGGCCCAAGACGCGCTGTTGCGTGCCCATGAAGCCCTGGCCGAAGTGCTCGATAACTACCCCTCCAAAGCCGCTGCAGTCGTGGTGCGCGGTTTGAGTTTCCCGTTCGGTATTCCACTGCGTAAACCCTCGGATCGCTTGCTGGCGCAAGTGGCGGATGTGGTGCAAACCCCAGGCGAAACCCGCGACCGGTTGCTGGCTAACTCCTACATCCCACGCCCGGAAATCGACAAGCTGGCTTACGGCGAATTGGGCTTGCGCTTGTTGCCGCAGGTAGAACTGATCGAAGCGCGGCTCAAGTCGGCGGTCAAGCAAGGCCTGATCGAACCGATGCCGATTTGCGCCACGGCCTTCACCGGCTGGCGCGTCAAAGCGCGGGCGCTGGACTTGATCAGTGACGAGGAAGATAGCTTGCTGGGGCGCTATGTGGAATACGCCGACCATGGCATTCAAGTCGACGACTTCCCGCAGGATTTCGGCTTGCTCGAAGCGTTGCAGCAGCGTCAGCAAGCGCTGGAGCCCAAGGCCAAACGCCGCACCCCCCAAGGCGAAAACGCCTCGGTGAACTAGGAGAAGCGCGGTCCACCTGTGGAGGCCGGCTTGCCTGCGATGGCATCACCTCGGTGTATCGGCAAGACCGAGTCGCCTGTATCGCAGGCAAGCCAGCTCCCACAGGGGGCGGGTTTACAAGGCAAGGCACGTGGTGTGAGTGAATACGTTTACTGAATGAACGCGTTGAGTGTGGGAGCCGGCTTGCCTGCGATGGCATCACCTCGGTGTATCGGCAAGACCGAGTCGTCTGTATCGCAGGCAAGCCAGCTCCCACAGTTGATCGGGTTTACAAGGCAGGATTGTTTTGTGAGTGGGACCTTTTATGAGTGACAGCTACCTATCCTTCGTCAATTCCCCCTGGGGCCGGCGCTTGGCCCAGGCTATCGGCCTGCCGCAACCCTTGCCGTTGCAGCGTCATCGCAGCGGCCAGTCAGGTCTGGCCAACCCGGTGATCGTCGCCGGGGCAGGGCGGCTTGCCTCGCAGGTGCAACAGATTTTCGAGGCCACCGACACCGTCGCCGCCACCCCGGCGACCCTCAAGGCGCCGTCCACCGTCAAGGTGCAAGGCGCAGTGTTTGACGCCACGGGTGTGCTCGATTTACAGCAACTCGATGAGCTGTACGTGTTTTTCCACGCCAACGCCAAACGCCTCGGCCACCACGGCCGCGTGGTGGTGCTCGGCACTGCGCCGGAACATTGCCAGGATTTGCCCCAGGCCATCGCCCAGCGTGCCCTTGAAGGCCTGGTGCGTTCGCTGGCCAAGGAGCTGCGCCGGGCGATCACCGTGCAATTGATCTACGTCGCGCCGGGTGCCGAACACGCCCTGGACAGCAGCTTGCGCTTCTTCCTGTCGCGCCGTTCGGCCTATGTGTCGGGGCAAGTGGTGCGCCTGGAAAAACCGGTGGACGGCGCTGTCGCCGTGAACTGGGACAAACCCTTCGCCGGTCGACGTGCGCTGGTGACGGGCGCTTCCCGTGGGATTGGTCTGGCCATCGCCCAAGTGCTGGCCCGCGACGGCGCCCATGTGGTTTGCGTCGACGTGCCCCAAGCCCAGGAGGCGCTGCGCCAGGCCGCTGACAGTGTGAACGGCTCAGCCTTGGCGCTGGACATCACTGCCGCGGATGCCGCCGCGTTGTTGCAGGCGCATGTCAGCCAATACGGCGCCTTCGACGTGGTTGTGCACAACGCCGGGATCACCCGCGACAAAACCATCGCCAAGATGACCGAGGCGGCCTGGCGCAGTGTGCTGGCGGTCAACCTGCAAGCGCCGTTGCAGCTGAGCAATGCCTTGTTGCACAGCCAAGGGTTGAACCCGGGCGGGCGGATTGTGTGCGTGTCGTCGATCTCCGGCATTGCCGGCAACCTGGGGCAAAGCAACTACGCCACCTCCAAGGCCGGTGTGATTGGCCTGGTGCAGGGCCTGGCGCCGTTGGCGGCGCAGCAGCAAGTCACGGTGAATGCCGTGGCGCCCGGGTTTATCGAGACGCAGATGACCGCGAAAATTCCGCTGATGATTCGCGAGGCGGGGCGGCGCATGAACTCGATGTCCCAAGGCGGGCAACCGATTGATGTGGCCGAGACCATCGCCTGGCTGGCCCATCCGGCGTCCGGCGGGGTTAACGGCCAAGTCGTACGCGTGTGCGGCCAAAGCCTGCTGGGAGCCTGAGCCATGGACTACGTGACGCAGATCATCGACCCACCACCCTCACGCACCCAGCTGTTACTGGATGGTGTGCGCGCGCTGCGCAAACCCAAGCTCGACGGCGCGCCGTTGCTGCCCCAGGCACTGTTGGTGCGCGCGGCGGTGGAGCTGTCGGCCAGTGACATCGCCGCGTATGGCCGCGCCTGTGGTTTCCGGCGTGAGCAGGGCGTGCCGCTGTCCTATCCGCACGTGCTGGCGTTCCCGTTGCACCTGATGCTGCTGACGCGGCCAAGCTTTCCGTACCCGGCCAGCGGCATGGTGCATCTGGCCAATCGCATTCGTCAGCACCAGCGCTTGCACGAAGGCCAGGCGCTGCGCCTGGAGGTTGGGTCGCGCATCCCAAAGGCCAGGCGCTGAGTATCGCCACGCGGGCCTACAGCGCCGACGCGCTGGTGTGGGAGAGCGACAGCCTGTACCTTCGCCGCGCCGTGAAAAACCCGGTCGGTGAACCGTGGGATGACGTGCTGGGGTTGCAGGAAGACGGCCTGTTACGCACCCAACGCTGGGTGCTGCCCGCCGACCTCGGCCGACGGTTTGCCAAGGTTTCGGGGGATTTCAACCCGATTCACACCTCGGTGATCGGCGCCAAAATATTCGGCTTTCGCCGTGCTATCGCCCACGGCATGTGGACCTTGGGCCGCGCATTGGCGGCCCAGCAACCGCCGGGTGGTCTGGATCAGGCGCAAGCGCATTGCGACTTCAAACTGCCGATCTTCCTGCCCGGCCAGGTCGCCCTGTGGAGTCGCCCGGCAACCGGCCCGCGCCGTGAGTTCGAAGTGCGCAACTTTGCCGGTGATAAACCGCATATGCGTGGGCTGTTTATTTGGAATGAGAGCCACCCATGAGTGATTACAGCTTCAACCCGGCCCCGACCCGCCGTGTGGCGATTATCGGCGGCAACCGTATTCCGTTTGCCCGTTCCAACAGTGTGTATGCCCATGACAGCAACCAGGACCTGCTGGTCGCCGCCTTGCAAGGCCTGGTCGAGCGCTACAACCTGCACGGCCAGCGCCTGGGCGAGTTTGCTGCGGGCGCGGTGATCAAGCATTCGCGGGATTTCAACTTGGCGCGTGAGTCGTTGTTGTCGACCACGCTGTCGCCAGAAACGCCCGCGTACGACGTGCAACAAGCCTGCGGCACGGGCCTGGAAGCGGCGTTGCTGGTGGCGAATAAAATCGCCCTGGGCCAGATCGAAGTGGGCATTGCCGGGGGGGCCGACACCACCTCCGATGCGCCCATCGGCATCAATGAATCCCTGCGCCACACCTTACTCTCGGCTAATCGCGCCAAAGGCCTTGGCGACACGTTGAAAGCGCTGCTGAAGGTGCGACCGGCGATGTTTTTCAAGCCGTTGCTGCCGCGCAATGGCGAGCCGCGCACCGGTTTGTCGATGGGTGAGCACTGCGAAGAAATGGCCAAGCGCTGGCAGATCAAACGCCTGGCCCAGGACGAGTTGACCCTGACCAGCCATCAGCGCCTGGATGCGGCCTACCAACGTGGCTTCTTTGACGATTTGATCAGCCCTTACCGTGGCCTGGTGCGCGACAACAACCTGCGCGCCGACGCCAGCCTGGAGAAGCTCGCCGGGCTGTCCCCGGCCTACGACCGCCAGAACGGCACCCTCACGGCGGGCAACTCCACGCCGCTGACCGATGGCGCCTCGGTGGTGCTGCTGGCCAGCGAAGAATGGGCGGCTGAACATGGCTGGCCAGTACTGGCCTACCTGCGCACTGGCGAGACGGCGGCGGTGAGTTTTGTCGACGGCGCCGAGGGCCTGTTGATGGCACCGGCCTATGCGGTGCCACGCATGCTCAAACGCGAAGGCCTGAGCTTTGCCGACTTCGATTTTTTTGAGATTCACGAAGCCTTCGCCGCTCAGGTGCTGTGCACCCTCAAGGCCTGGGAGGACGCCGATTATTGCCGCGAGCGTCTAGGCTTGGACGCACCGTTGGGCGCCATCGACCGCAGCAAGATGAACGTCAACGGCGGCTCGCTCGGCTGCGGTCATCCGTTCGCCGCCACCGGTGGCCGGCAACTGGCGGCGCTGGCCAAAACCATCCATGAGAACGGTGGCGGGCGCGGCTTGATTTCGATCTGCGCGGCGGGCGGGCTGGGCATTACTGCCATCGTCGAAAAGTAGCGTTACCCAAAACAATAACAAGGAGACTGCCATGAACGCTGTAAGCCTGGAACACGCCGAACGGATCTGGTTGAACGCTTACTTGCCCGGCGTGCCGGCAGACATTGAGGCGGGTATCGAGGCGTATCCGTCGTTGCGTGAGGTGTTCCTGGAACACCTGGAGAAGTTCCGCGAACGCGTCGCTTACGTCAGCATCGGTACCGAAATGACCTATGCCGACTGGCAGGTGCAAGGCATCGCGTTTGCCGCGTGGCTGCAGGGCCAGGGCGTGAAGAAAGGCGACCGTGTGGCGTTGATGATGCCCAACTGCTTGCAGTACCCGATCTGCCTGCTGGGCACGATCCTGGCCGGTGCGGTGGTGGTCAACGTCAACCCGCTGTACACCGCCCATGAGCTCAAGCATTTGCTCAAGGACAGCGGCGCCGAAACGGTGGTGATCTTCGAAAACTTCGCCCACACCCTCGAAAAGGTTGTGGCCGGCAGCAGCGTCAAGCGCGTGGTGGTGGCGGCCATCGGCGACTTACTCGGCACCTTGAAGGGCGCGGCGATGAACTTCATCCTGCGCAGCGTGCAAAAGCAGGTGCCCACATTCAACCTGCCCGGCGCCGTGCGCTTCAACAAGGTGCTGAAACAGGGGCGGGCGCTTAATCACCTCCCGGTGGCGATGAACCTCGATGAGCTGGCCTTCTTGCAATACACCGGCGGCACCACGGGGGACGCCAAGGGCGTGATGCTCAGCCACCGCAATATCATCGCCAACCTGTTGCAGGCCAAGGCCTGGGTCGGTGACCAGTTGGACCAGGACACGCAAGAAACCAACGTCACCTTGTTGCCGCTGTACCACATCTTTTCCCTGACGGTGAACTGCCTGATGTTCATGTGCCTGGGCGGGCGCAACATCCTGATCGCCAACCCGCGCGACGTGAAGCGCGTGCAGATGATCCTGCGCAAAGAGCGTTTCAACGGGATTGCCGGGGTCAACACCTTGTTTAATGGCTTGCTGGAAAACAAGGAATTCTGCGCGCGGGACTTCTCCGACCTGCGCATGGTGATTGCCGGCGGCATGGCCACGCACACGGCGGTGGCCAAGCGTTGGAAGGAGGTGACAGGGCTGCCGATCATCGAGGGCTACGGGCTGACCGAATGCTCGCCGGTGGTGAGCATCAGCCCCATCGACATCTCACGCATGCGCGAGATGGAGTTTACCGGCAGCATTGGCGTGCCATTGCCGTCGACCTGGGTGCGCTTTATGCGCGAGGACGGCGAGTTGGCCGGCATCGGTGAGCAGGGCGAACTGCAAGTGCGTGGGCCGCAGGTGATGCAGGGTTACTGGAAGCGCCCGAAGGAAACCGCCGAGGTGCTGGATGCCGAGGGCTGGTTGTCGACCGGGGATATCGGCGTAATGGATGAGCGCGGCTATATCCGCCTGGTCGACCGCAAGAAAGACATGATCCTGGTCTCGGGCTTCAACGTGTACCCCAATGAAATCGAAGACGTGGTGGCCTTGCACCCAGGCGTGAGTGAAGTGGCGGCCATCGGCGTGGAAGACGCTGTGACCGGGGAAAAAGTGAAAATCATCGTCGTGCGCAAAGACCCGAACCTGACCCAGGAACAGATCCTCGCTCACTGCCGGGAATACCTGACAGGGTACAAAGTGCCGCGGTATGTGGAATTTCGCACCACCGAACTGCCCAAGACCACCGTCGGCAAAGTACTGCGCCGCGCCTTGCGCTGATTTACCGGTGTAGGTGATCTAACTGTGGGAGCGGGCTTGCCCGCGATAGCATTGTGTCAGTCACCGAATTCATCGACTGACACACCGCCATCGCGGGCAAGTCCGCTCCCACATGGGTGTTGTGTAAGTCTAGGCGATCAGTGTTTCCAGGCGGTTGGATTCACCAGGTTTTTCGGCCGTTCACCCGCCAGCGCCGCCAGCAGGTTGTCCACCGCACACTTGGCCATCGCCTCACGCGTTTCATGGGTCGCCGAGCCGATGTGTGGTGTGGCCACCACGTTGTTCAAGCGCAGTAATGGCGAGTCGTGGTTCAACGGTTCACGCTCAAACACATCCAGGCCCGCCGCCCGAATCGTACGTTGCTGCAACGCTTGGACCAGTGCGGCCTCGTCCACCACTTTGCCACGTGAGATATTGATAAAGATCGTCTCTGGGCCCATCAGCGCAAACTCTTCAGCGCCGATCAGCTTTTCGGTTTCGGCGGTCAGCGGCAAGGTCAGGCAAACAAAGTCGGCTTCCTTGAGCAAGGCCACCAAACTGCGGTACTGCGCGCCGAAGCGTTCTTCCACCAACGGTTTGGGCGAGTGGCTGTGGTAGATCACCGGCATGCCAAAACCAAAATGCCCGCGTTGGGCCAGGGCTTCGCCGATGCGGCCCATGCCGATAATGCCCAAGGTCTTGCCGTGTACGTCGCTGCCGAAATGCGCGGGGCCGATGTTCTTGTTCCATTGGCCGGCGCGGACCATGTCGGCCAGTTCGACCACACGGCGCGCGGTCGCCAGGATCAGCGCGAAACCGGTATCGGCAGTGGTTTCGGTGAGCACATCCGGGGTGTTGCTGAGCAGGATGCCACGTTGGGTGAGGTAGTCGATGTCGTAGTTGTCGACACCCACCGAGACGCTGGCGACTGCTTCAAGCTTGGGCGCCAGGTCGAGCAACTGGGCGTCCAGGCGCAGGCTGGCACCCAGCAGGCCCTGGGCACGGGGTAAGGCGTCGCGCAGTTTGGCCAGGCCCGGTTCGTCCAGCGCGTCGATCAGCGTGACGTCGGCGTGCTCGTGCAGCCGGGCCATCAAGGGCGCGGAGAGTTTTTTATATAAAACGACAGATTTTTTCATCAGGTTTTCACCTTCAATCCAAGAGTGGGCATCGGCACGCGTACACGGTCGCTGGCGCCGGGCTTGAGGAAAATCGTCAGCACCACGGCCAGCATCAGCGCACCGCTCATCAGCAGGTACGAGGCGCCAGGCGAACCGGTGCTGCTATTGAGGTAACCCACCAGGTAGGAGCCGCCGAAAGAGCCGAGCGCGCCCATGCTGTTGATCAGTGCCATGGCGCCACCGGCAACGTTGGCCGGCAGAATTTCCGGGACGATGGCGAAGAACGGCCCGTAAGGCGCATACATGCAGGCCCCGGCAATCACCAACAGGGTGTAGGACCACCAGAAATGCTCAGCGCCGAGTGCGTAGGACGCATAAAACGCGATGGACGCAATCAACAACGGCGGCCACACAAAACGTTTACGTTTTTGCAGCTTGTCCGAGCCCCACGACACCACGAGCATGCCGATCACCGCTGCCAGGTACGGCAGCGCCGACAGCCAGCCGGCTTCGACCATGTCCATCTGCAAACCGGCCTTGAGGATCGACGGCAGCCACAGCACAAAGCCGTACACGCCGATGCTCCAGCAGAAAAACTGCAGCGCCAGGACGATCACCTTGGGCGAGCGAAACGCCTCGGCGTAGTTCTTCACCGCCTTGATCCCGACTTGTTCGGCGGCCAGGGCGCTTTCCAGGTCTTTTTTGTGTTGCTCACTCAGCCACTTGGCGTCGGCGGGTTTTTCATCCGCCAGCTTCCACCAGATAAACGCCCAGATCACCGCCGGCAAACCTTCGATGATAAACATCCAACGCCAGCTGAAATGCTGCACCAGATAGCCCGAGACCACCGACATCCACAGCATGGTCACCGGGTTGCCGAGGATCAGGAAGGTGTTGGCGCGCGAGCGTTCCGCACGCGTAAACCAATGGCACAGGTAAACCAGCATCGCCGGCATCACGGCGGCTTCGACCACCCCGAGCATGAAGCGTATGGCGATCAACATGTAGGCGTTGGACACCACGCCGGTCAGGGTGGCGAGGCCGCCCCAGAGGATCAGGCTGACGAAAATCAGTTTTTTAACGCTGCGCTTTTGCGCGTAGATCGCCCCCGGCACCTGGAAGAAAAAGTAGCCGAGGAAGAACAGCGCGCCCAGCAGCGAGGACATGCCGGGGGTGATCATCAGGTCTTCGGCCATCCCGGAGGCGGCGGCGAAGCCGTAGTTGGCGCGGTCCAGGTACGCCAGGCTGTAGGTGATAAACACGATGGGCATGATGTACCACCAGCGGCGGGTGGCGAGTTTCAAGGTATCCATGGGGTTGCTCCTGAGCTTGTTGTAGTTGTGGCAACAGGGTGTGGGTCATGCAACGGATCGGGCAGGTAACTCCAAACGGGTCGGCAAGCCTTCCATATCGCCCCGGCTCTGCAGGGCGCGGCTGCCGATCCAGTTGCCGCGCTTTACCGCGTCGGGGAAGCTGAGGTTCTCCAGCAGGGCGCTGATCATGCCGACGGCAAAGCCATCGCCGGCGCCGACGGTGTCGACGACTTTTTCCACCGGCACGGCGGCGACAAAGCCTTGGTCCATTTGGGTGCGGTAATAGGCGCCATCCGGCCCAAGCTTGATCGCCACGGCTTCGGCGCCTTGGTCGAGATAGAACGCGGCGATGTCGGCCGGGTCGTCGAAACCGGTGAGCAAGCGGCCTTCGCTCAAGCCTGGCAGTACCCAATCAGCCAGCGCGGCAAGGGCGTTGATTGCGCCGATCATTTGCGCTTGGCTGGCCCATAGCGACGGGCGCAGGTTCGGGTCGAACGACACACTGCGCCCGGCCTTGCGCATTTGCGTCATCAATTCCACCGACAGCTCGCGGGTCGCCTCAGACAAGGCCGGCGGTATGCCGGTGGCATGCAGGTGCCGCGCCTGTAACAGCGCGGGGCTGATGGCGGCGATGGACAAGTGGCTGGCGGCCGAACCTTTGCGGAAGTATTCGACCTGAGGGTCTGCGCCGGCTTCTTCGCAGGACTTGAACTGAAAGCCGGTGGGGTGCTGCGGGTCCACCGCCACATGCTGGCAATCCAAGCCTTCTTTTTTCAGCGTGTCGACCACAAAACGCCCGAGCGAATCATCCCCGACGCGGCTTAGCCAGGCCACGTTGAAGCCCAGGCGCGACAGGCCGATGGCGACGTTGCTGTCGGCGCCGGCAATACGTTTGTGGAACTGGGCCACCTGGGCCAAATCGCCGGTCTGCTCGGCGACAAACATCGCCATGGTTTCACCAAACGACAGGATATCGATCTCAGACATGGGCATTTTCCGCACGGGGTTGGCCAAGGACGGCGAGGGCGGCGACCTGCTGCGCGGTGACCTCCACCAGGTCATCGCCTTGCAACGGGAATTCCACGGCCCGGGTAATACCTTGAGTCATATGTTTGAGCAGTTGTTCCCACAGATGCAGGTCGGTGGCGCCGGGCGGCAGGGCCACCAGCTTGCCGTCCTGGCGGCGGGCCACGGCCTTGCAATGCAGGTAATCCACATGCCGGCCGAGCAGGCGTGCGGCGGTGAGGGCGGATTGGTCCTGCCACTGCCAGTTGCCGATGTCGAACGTCATTTTCACGGGCAGGCCAAGGCGCTCGACCTCAGTGAAGAACCGCTGCATCGGCTCGATACGCCCACCCTGCAGGGTCTGGTCGTTTTCCACCAGCAACTGAACGGGGTGGCGGTTGAGCAGGGCGTGCAGGCTTTGCAGGTCGTTGGTGTCGGTGAAGTAACCGAGGGAGACTTTCAGCCAGCGCGCGCCAAATGCCTGGGCGCGGTCGAGGGTGGCATTCAGCTCGGCGTTGGGCTGGGCGCGGCCGGCGACCCACAGTTCCAGCGGCGAGGAGAACACGCATTCCAGGCCATGCGCGGCGGCGGCCTGGGCCAGAGCGGCAGGGTGTTCGCGGGTCAGCAGTTCTTCGCGCCATTCGATGCGCTGGGCGCCGGCGGCGCTCAGCAACTCGACGAAACTCAGTTGGCCCTGCTGGCGTACCAGGTCAGCGCCGTAGCTGGAAAGGCTGATGGAGACGGGGTATTTATGCATTGTTATGTACCTCTGAAACCGGTTTCATTTTTCTACGCAAAACAAGTGTGGGAGCTGGCTTGCCTGCGATGACGGTGTGTCAGGCGATTACTGCTTCGTCTGACGAACCGTCATCGCAGGCAAGCCAGCTCCCACAAGGGATTGTGTGGAGCCACGGATGATTAATTCCGGCAAAAAATCCAGGGTGCGCGTCGGCGCGTCATCGCCGCGCAGGCGTTGGAGCAGGCAGTCGAAGGCACTGGCGCCAATCGCTTCAGTGGGCTGGGCGAGGGCGGTGATGCCGTTGCCCACCAATGGGTACCAGTCCAGGTCATCCAGGGCGATCAGGCCCACATCGTCAAACAGGTTACAGCCCAGGGCCTTGAGCGCACGGGTACAGGCCAGCGCGGCAATGCCGTTGGCGCAGAACAACGCCTTCGGGCCGGGCTTGGCAACAAAGGCCTGCAAACGGCTTTCCAGTTCGCCATCCAGTTCCAGCACTGCGCCAGTCAGTTCGGGGCGGCTGGCGATCTCGGCCGTGAAACTGGTCTGGCGCTCCAGGCGCGAGCTGGTGCCGTCGGCGGCTTCGCTCACCAGCAACACATCGCGATAACCCTGCTGTTGCAGATGCTCCACAGCGATGCGCACGGCGGCGGGGTTATCCAGCCCGACCAGGTCGCTGTGCAGCGGCTCGACCTTGCGGTCCACCAGCACCAGCGGCATTTCCTGCTGCAGTTCGAGCAATTGGTCGAGGTGATGGCCGAGGGTGTTCACAATCAACCCTTCGATGTTGTACGAGCGCAGCGCCGCCAAGTGTTGGCGTTCCTGTTCGTCATCGCGGTCGGTGTTGCACACCACCAAGCTATAGCCATGCCGGCGGCAGGCGGTCTCGACGCCGTGCATCACGGCAATGGAATAGGGGTTGCGGATATCGGCGACCAGCATGCCGATCAGGCGTGTGCGCCCTCGTTTCAAACCGCGGGCCATTTGGTTGGGGCGGTAGCCGAGGTCGCTGATGGCTTGCTCGATGCGCAGGGCAATGGCGTCGGAGAGCAGGGCGCGGTCATCACCGATAAAGCGCGAAACGCTGGCCTTGGACACGCCGGCGCGCTCGGCGACGTCAAGCATGGTCACGCGGCTGCGCTGGGCGGCGGAAAATGGAGTCACGGTGGCGGGCCTTTCTTATTGGATTTAGTCGTTTGATTGCCAGCATTCGGCAGTCTGAAACCGGTTTCATAGAATGCCAGGCAGCCCGTTTCGTCAAGAACTATTTAAAAAAGGTCACGGCACCAGGCGTGAGAAAACCGACGAACGGATAGGGCTACCTGTTAGTTATGACAGTATCCGGCCAAAGGCTTTAGGCGTTTAATTTTCCTACGGACGATAGGCAGAAGTAATCCTCTCCTGTGATGCGTCGTCATGAAAATTAACCTGAGGCCGGAACATGGCTAACCTCCAAAAACCCTATCCGCGCTTCGGTTCGAAGATACTGACCCTGGGGGTCGGCGCAGAGTTACCGCCGATGACGATCACGGGTGTCGACCTTAACGACCCCGATGGCGTGGTGCCGCTCAACTATTTGTTAACCCCCTTGAAAGTCCAGATCCCACGTTGGTCGCCGTTACAGGTAGCGGGTGATGAAGACCATATCCTTGAGCTTCGAGAGCTCAGCGACGATGGCGAGTGGCTTATCGAGCGAATAACAATCAAGCCACCGCCGCCGGCAATTCCCAACGAATACGAGTTTGAAATCCCTTTGGCGTGGTTGAGGCGCCGTCCCCGTCGTACAGCGTGGCTTTTTTACTCGGTTATCAATGGCGGCAACACGACGGAATCTCAAAAAACACAGATCCTCGTCGATCTGGAACGGCCAAGCCTGCTGAAATCGACGGATACCGTGCGGTTTGTGGTGCCGCCCGTACCGGCGGTCAACGAGGCCTATTTGACAGCCAACCCTCTCGTGGCGTTTTACATCCCGCTCTACAACGTGATGGCGAAAGGGGATCGGATCGAGTTCTTTTTATCCAACCAGCCTAACGCTCCCTTAGCGGCGGCGGCGGGCGGGTCGTTGCTGAATGTCAGTAGCCTCCCATGGACCGCAACACTCGCGGCTGACGCCTTTCGCAAGCTGAGCAATGGCAACGCGTACGTGCGCTTCAGAATTTACGACGCGACGGGAAATTACAGTGACTTGAGTGCCGATCTCCCTTTCGTGGTGGGGTCTGCTGTGGTAGTCCAGCCTGTCACGCTTCCGGCGCCGAGACTGGAAAGCACACTTAATAGACTAGGTTACTTGACGTGTAGTTCGCTCACTACCGAGAAGAAAAGCGTTAGTTGGACAATTCTTCCGAACACCAACATACAGGTGGGCGACCAGATAAAGTTTATCTGGCAAGGGTATCAAACCAATAACTGGGAAACACTGCTTGCGAACGTCCTATTTGAACAGACTGCGACGTGGACGTTACTGCATCAAACGACAGGCATGCCGGTCGTCATGGATGCGTACTACACGGCACTGTTTCCCTTGCGCAAATTTTCATCCGCTATTGGTCGATATGAAGTCTGGCGTGGGGGTGCAAAGTTGGGCGACTCGCTGCAACGTTTGTTGCGTGTTGATTTGACTTTTCCCACGGGGGGCTATTGCGCGCCGGGTGGAATCATTTTAGATACGTGAGCCTTTGCTGTTTTGAACAGCGTGTCGTTGTTTTCGGAAAATAACGTAAGCACTCAAGGTGCGCCTTAAAGATTCGTGGTGGGTAAGCGTAAGTTTGCTCGAGTGGCGAAGTGGGTAGAAGGTTGTATGGTTTAAAACAACGGAGAATTAAAATGAATGTCGCAAATAGAAAAATTATCACTGATTTTGAGACCGCGATTCTTGCTCGTAATTATACCGATAGGTTTGCGCCAGCCACGTTTTTGGGTGAAGTGCCTAACTTTACTGGCTTGCTGTACCGAGAGACGGCATTGGGCGATACGATAACTGTCACTATACCGCTTGGGACTGGTGTACTAGCTGGTAACACCCTAACATTTGAGGTGGTGCCGTTTGATGTTACGGTACCCTTTGCCCTTCCTACTCCTGATGTTGAGGCAACCGATAGTCCATATTTTTTAACGGCTAAGACTTACCTCGCTTTTAGATTCCTTGCCGACCCCATCGGCGATACGGTGGTGTCTCTTCCTCGATCCCTTTTCTCATCGGGCGTACACTTGCTACGGTACGGTATCGGCGACGACGACCCGACTGTAGGCAACAGAACCATGTCTGTACCACAGTTGATCATTATAGACGGTGTGAGCCCGTATGATCTGCCGCGAATAGCCCCGCCTGCACCGGTGCCCCCTCAGCCTCTACCGGTCCCGTTTGATCGCAATTACTTCGCGAGCCAGCCCGGTCGAAGGGTGATGTTTACGCTGCCGTACGATGCTGCGAGAGGTCGTCAGGAAGGCGATTATGCGCAGTTTAGATTCGGCGAGTTGCCCTATCCTATTCCCATTGATTCAACCAGTGCGGAAACAAAATACCCGATTTCCAACGATCCGGCGGTTGCCGTTACCGTTCCATTGTCATTGGATACTATCGAGGCTGCGCCTAATGGTAACTTCCGTTTCAGCTACCAGCTTTGTGACGTTGCCAACTACTGCAGTGAATGGTCGAATGTTTACCTGCTAAACGATGTAGCCATGGGCCCCGCCGCCACTGACTTTTTGGCGCCGCAGGTTTTGCATGCAGTCCCTGGTGACAACCTGATCAATCGCGCCGATATGGCGCTTGAAGGCGGCTTGCAAGTACTCATTCCGCCTTATACCAATCCTCAGCGCTCAACCCCGACAGATACGTTCAGAGTGACCCTTACCCCGACGGCGACCCCGGGTTCGACTGGCGTTGCCGTGACGTTGGCTGATAGGCCACTGGGTAATACGCCTTTCTCCGTTCCCGTGCTGGCCACCCCGGCTCAACTTGCTACGCTCTACGGTAATGCAGTAGGCACCCAGCAAGTCACGGTTTCTTACGTCGTTATACGCGGCGGGGTTACTTACCCGGTAGCGGCAACTACGATATTCAATCTGGACCTGAATGTAATCGTAATACCTGGGACGACAGATGGAACGGATGCTAACCCTAATCTCCCTCCGGTCGTTGTTCAACCGGTACGCCCCGCTGGTGAAACCCGACCTAACAATAGACTCGAGCGTGTTGACAATGGCCGCGATGCCGTGGGTCTGGTAACACTGTGGAATGTGGCGACACTGCCTGCAGCCGCCACGCCGTTCGTGATTTCTTTCAGCTACGGCGCCTATTCGGCGGAAAAGACTTTTTCGACCCCTGCGGACATCCCAGCCAATGGAATCGTAGAGTTCCCAATTACTTGGGACACTATCAGGGCATTGGGCGGCCCTCTGCAAATTGCTAGCTACACGGTCCGTCGAACCACCTCTACCAACCAGCAGCAGCCGCTAAACGCGACGGAGGTCACTGTAGAATCTGTCTTCAGGCGAATGAATGCGCCTATCGTTCGACGGGCGACAACGACGGTTGTCTGCTCGACCTTGGATCCATTGAATACCGGCATACTTAGAGTATTTATTCCGCCTTCAGTGAATTTAGACGGTGCCACGAACGGCTCGATTACTATTACGGGGTATAGAAATACTAGCCAGACGGCACCTGTAGCTGCGTCGACAACTATACCTTTCCCAAACCCACTCCCGCTGTCGGCGTCGACATTAGGGTTTGATTTAACGTTTCCTTCGCCCGGTGCTTTTTTCAAACAGATTCAAAACGCTCGGTCGGTGAACGCGGCCTCGCTAAGGTTGATATACAGTGTGACGGTAGCGGGTGAACTGGTGAACTCTGATCCTGCAGATTATCGCCTGAATCACATCAGACCTGGGCCGATTACCTCTGCGCTGTATTGTGATGGTACGCCTGTGCCAGTAGTGTAAAACCAAGGTAATAGCCAGAGCGCGGGAGACCGTCTCTGGCTTACTTGGTTATGTCAGTTGTTGTGTGTTGAAAAAGTGTCGCAATGATTCGGTCTTACAGCATCTGTTTATTGTTGACACTCCAGTTCAGGAAAAATCCTACAGAACTGGCGTGTTTGCTGGGTAATTATGGCGTCGCTTGATTGGAGGGGTCTCACGAGATTTAGAACCCGCCCTATCGTTTCGTGAAGGAACGCCAACTAGAGGTCAACTAAGATGTCGGCAGTATTTAATTTCAAACCCACGCCTTTGAGCCTGGCCCTGACGGCTCAGGCTGTTACGCTGTTTCTTCTGGCGTCCCCTGATGTGCAGGCACGGATCATAACTCAGCCTGGCACGGTAATATCGTCGACTGCTCCGGTTACTAATTACGAGCTTAGCGCAGGTTCGAGCTTGATTGTTGACGGTGCGACCACCACGCAAATTAAGGCGGTGGGTGCAGGCTTGACGCTGCGGCCGGGTAGCACAACGTTAGATATCGATGCTACGGGTGGATCGACCGTAGTGGTTGATGGCTCTCAGGTGACTGCTCGTACAGGAGTATTTGGGTTAACTGCCGCTGTTCACGTTCTTAACAACAGCAGCGTATTGATCACTAACAACAGCACGGTCACTAATACCGGTTTGGCAGGTGTGCAGGCCAGCCGGAACGGCCTCAGCCAGGTTGGATCGACCATCACGGTAAACAACAACAGCCGGGTATCCGGTAGGGATTTCGGTATTACGGCCAGTGCCTACAGCACGGTCAACCTTGATCGCGCGCAGGTCCAGGCCACGGGTGCCACGGGCACCGGTTTGCAACTGGCGAACGCTGACGCCTTTGTAAGGAATAACAGCAGCATCGTAGGGGGGCGCAACGGCGTATTCATGCGTGCGGAAGGTAACGTGACCCGGACCAATACCTTGATCCTCGACCATTCTGTCGTCGAGGGCAAAACCGGTTCGGCGATCTTGGTAAACCCTACGGCGAACAATAGACCCTCGTCCGATATTCAGGTGCTGAACGGATCGAGGCTGATTGGCGGCAATGGTGTTCTGCTTGAGGTGGGCAATAGTTCCATTGCCAACATGAACGTCGACAACAGCACCTTGGTCGGTGACGTGCGCATTGGTGCAGGCAGCACGGGCACAGTGCAACTCAACAACAATGCGTCGCTGACCGGCCAGCTGTTCAACGTCAAGCAACTTGATGTCAACGGTAATGCCCAGTGGATGCTGGTGGGTGACAGCCAGGTCAATGCGCTGAGAATGGCCGGCGGTAACGTCGTCTTTGGCAGCCCAAACCAGTACTTTCAACTGAACACTAACAGCTTGGCCGGCAACGGCACGTTCAAAATGCACACCAACTTCAACACCGGCGAGACCGACTTGTTGAACGTCAATGGCAACGCCGAAGGTAATCACCAGCTGTTGATTGGCGCCAGTGGCTCGGAGTTGGCCACCGGCGAGGCCATCAAGGTGGTGCACACTCAAAGCGGCGGCGCCAAGTTTGGCCTGGTGGGCGATACCGTCGATGTCGGCGCTTTCGAATATGGGCTCAAGCAGGAAGGCACCGATTGGTACTTGGACACCGAGAAACGGGGTACCAGTACCAGCGCCAAGGCGGTGCTCGCACTCGCGAACGCGGCACCGGCCGTATTGCTCGGCGAATCGAGCATACTGCGCACCCGCATGGGTGAAGTACGCTTCGGCGAAGGCAAGAGCCAAGGCCTGTGGATGCGTGGCTACGGTAACAAGGTGGACGTGGCGGCCAACAGCAACGGCGTGGGCTACTCACAGAATCAGTCGGGTCTGACCATCGGTGCAGACTGGGCGGTCGATGAACTGTGGACATTGGGTGTGATGGGCGGTTACAGCAATTCCACCCTAGGCCTGAGCCGCGGCAGCAGCGGTATGGTCAACAGCTACTACGCGGGTGTCTATGGCATTTTGCGTGATGACGAGAGTGGTGTGTATGTAGACCTCACGGCGAAGGTCAACCGCTTGAACGGCCAAAGTCAGGTCAACATGAGCGATGGTCAGCGCGCCAAAGGCAAATACTCGCAAGACGCGGTCAGTGCATCGGTTGAGGTCGGCAAGAATATCAAGCTCGATGACGACGGTTTGTATCTTGAACCCTTCGCTCAGTTGGCCGTCGCTGCTATCGGCGGCTCCAACTACACGATGGACAACGGTTTGAAGGCAAAGAGCGACCGTGCCACTTCAGCGATCGGTAAGGTCGGTGTAACCGCAGGTAAAAATATCCAGCTCGAAAGCGGTGGCATCCTGCAGCCGTACCTGCGTACTGCCGTGGCGCGTGATTTCAGCCCGGACAACAAGGTCTATGTCAACGATCAGCAATTTAAAAACAACCTGTCGGGCGGCAGTGTAGAGGTCGCGGCCGGCTTGGCTGTTTCGTTGTCACCCAGCCTGAGCGTGCATGCCGAAGGCACTCACATGAAAGGCAAGGCCTATGACCAGCCTTGGGGCGCTACTGTAGGCGTGCAGTGGGTTTTCTAAGCAGTTCACGCAGTTAAAAATGGGAAGCCTCGGCTTCCCATTTTTTTGCCTGCCAGATCTGTACGCCGGCCTAGCTGAACAACCCTGCGGCAATGTTGATCGAGAAACCCAGAATTGCGGTATTGAACAGGAACCCGATCAACGACTGGCCCAGCACGACTTTGCGCAAACTGCGCGTGGCCACCCCCACATCCGCCGTTTGCACCGCCACGCCGATGGTGAACGAGAAGTACAGAAAGTCCCAATAGTTGGGGTTGCGCAAGCCTTCGGCAAAGCGCAGCGCTGGCTCGTCACCTTCCCAGGTATAAAAAAGCCGCGCGTAGTGCACGCTGAAAATCACCCCCGTCAGCAACCATGAACCGATCACGGTCATGCCGGTAAAACCGTAATGCAGCAGGCGCGCCGTACTGTCCAGGTCCTTGCTGCCTACCAGGTTGACCGTGATGGTCGCCAGGCTCGCAATCGCTGCGATGCACACCATAAACAGCACCAGGCCTGCGTTTTCATCCTCGACTTCGGCGATGCGTTTTACGTCGTCGGCGCGGGCGCGGGTCGCCAGCCACACCATCAGCAGCAGGTAGGTCCACACCCCGGCGTTCCAGCCGATGAGGACCTTGCTGATCAGCGTATCGGCAGGCGCCAGAATGCCCACGGCAAGGCCGAGCACGGCGGCGGATGAGAGGCGAGGGTGGGTGCGGGCAAGGAAGGCCATAGGTGCTCACAACAGAGGATGTTGTGAGCACCATAGCGCATTCTCCAGAGGCTAACTTGCTGGGGTGAGCCTGTTGGCCTGGATTTTCACGGGGGCGCTGGGAGCATATCCGTTATTTGGGTGATGGCTGATATGGGTTCTGCTCTTACAGCGGGTCACTTTTGGAAAAGAGCCCGGAATGCCGGCCCAGCCAAAAGTAACCAAAGGGCTCTTGCCCCACCATTCGGCACCTCGCTTAGGCTCGGCGTGCGGCCAGCGTGGTTTAACGGGGCGCCTAAGATCAAAAGCAAGAGCACGGCGGCCTAGTAGCCGACCTGAGTGGTTAGATCAAAAGCAAAGCCGAGGCGGCCTGACAGCCGACCTGATAGTGGAAGCTGATACTCAATCAACTGTGGGAGCTGGCTTGCCTGCGATGCAGACACCTCGGTCCATCAAGTACATCGAGTTGATGCCATCGCAGGCAAGCCAGCTCCCACAGAAAAGCAGAGCACTGCGGTGCTGACAGTCGAACTCGGTCAAAACTGTGGGAGCGGGCTTGCTCGCGAATGCGGTGGGTCAGCCAGCTCATGTGTAACTGACCCACCGCATTCGCGAGCAAGTCGAGTCGTCGCACCGCCGCTCCCACATTGGGATCTCATTACATCAGCTAGATAGGGTGTTGCTGTGCTGTTGCCCTGCTTTTGCTTCAACCACTCAGGTCGGCTACTAGGCCGCCGTGCTTTTGCTTTTGATCTTGATCTGAGGCGCCCCGTTAAACCACGCTGGCCGAACGCAGGCTTTGGAGCGTGGGTAAACCGGCAGGACGCCGGTTTAGCCGCGATGGGCCAAGGATGGCCCATGGCGGCGGCCCACGGTCCAAAGCCTGCGTGAGGGCACACCGAAGCGTGAGCGAGGTGCCGAGTGGTGGGGCAAGAGCCCTTTGGTTACTTTGGGGCTTTTCCAAAGTGACCCGCCGTAAGGGCGGAACCCTAACCAGCCGTGACCGCAGCAACGGATATGCACTCAATCTACAAACCCCCGTCACAACCTCAGAGCAACACAAAGACTTGCGTCGATACCTACGCCTGTTGTGGCAAGCCCGCTGATAACAACGGGCCCGCCCGCCACTTAGGGTTTCTTGCGCACCAGCTTCATGACCACCACAAAGAACACCGGCACAAACACCACCGCCAGTGTGGCGGTGATCATCCCGCCGATCACCCCGGTACCAATCGCCTGCTGGCTGGCCGAGCTGGCACCGGTGGCAATCGCCAACGGCACCACGCCGAGGATAAACGCCAGCGACGTCATGATGATCGGCCGCAGGCGCAGGCGCGCGGCTTTTAAGGTGGCGTCGATCAGGTCTTCGCCCTGGTCATACAAGTCCTTGGCAAACTCGATGATCAAAATCGCGTTCTTCGCCGACAAACCGATGATGGTGATCAAGCCAACCTTGAAGAACACGTCATTAGGCATACCACGCAAGCTCACGGCCACCACGGCGCCGAGTACGCCCAGCGGCACCACCAGCAACACCGACGTCGGGATCGACCAGCTTTCATACAGCGCCGCCAGGCACAGAAACACGATCAGCAGCGACAGGCCCAACAGCAACGGTGCCTGGGAGCCGGACAAGCGTTCCTGCAGCGACAACCCGGTCCATTCCTGCCCCAGGCCCGCCGGCAGTTGGCTGACCAGACGCTGGATCTCCTCCATGGCCTCACCCGTACTGTGCCCCGGCGCCGCCTCGCCGCTGATGGCGATGGCGGGGTAGCCGTTGTAGCGCGTCAACTGCGCCGGGCCCTGGGTCCATTTGGCTTCGACAAACGCCGACAGCGGCACCATTTTCCCAGCATTGTTGCGCACGTTGATCTTCATCAAGTCCGCCACCTGGCTGCGCTGGTCGCCTTCAGCCTGTACCACCACCCGCTGCATGCGGCCCTGGTTGGGGAAGTCGTTGACATACGCTGAGCCAATGGCCGAGGACAGCACATTGCCCACATCGGCAAACGACACGCCCAGCGCGTTGGCCTGCTTGCGGTCCACTTCCAGCTGCACTTGCGGCGCCTCGGCCAGGGCGCTTTCGCGCACGTTGGCCAGGATCGGGCTTTTTTCGGCGGCGGCTAGCAACTCGGTACGCGCAGTCATCAACGCGGCATGGCCGACCCCAGCACGGTCCTGCAGGCGGAATTCGAAGCCGCTGGACGTGCCCAGGCCGTCTACCGGCGGCGGCAGGATCGCGTAGGCAATCGCATCCTTGAGTTCGCTGAAGGCTTCGTTGGCGCGGTCGGCAATCGATGCGGCGGAGTCATCGCTGCCGCGTTCCGACCAATCCTTCAACGTGGTAAACGCCAACGCCGCGTTCTGCCCGGAACCAGAGAAACTGAAGCCCATGATCATGGTGGTGTCACCCACCCCGGGCTCCTCGGCGTTATGCGCCTCGATCTGCTCGGCCACCTGCACCGTGCGGTTCTTGCTTGCACCCGGCGGCAGTTGGATATCGGTGATGGTGTAACCCTGGTCTTCCACCGGCAGGAACGAGGAGGGCAGGCGGCTGAACATCCAACCCAGGCCCACCAGCAGCACCAGATAGATCAACAGGTAACGCCCGCTGCGCTTGAGGGCATAGGCCACCCAGCCTTCGTAGCGGTCAGTGAGGCGTTCAAAGCGTGTGTTGAACCAGCCGAAGAAACCGCCCTTGGCATGGTGCTCGCCCTTGGCAATCGGTTTGAGCAAGGTGGCGCACAGGGCCGGGGTCAAGGTCAGGGCGAGGAACGCCGAGAACAGGATCGAGGTGGCCATCGACAGGGAGAACTGCTGGTAGATCACTCCCACCGAACCCGGCATGAACGCCATCGGCAGAAACACCGCCACCAGCACCAGGGTAATACCGACGATGGCACCGGTAATCTGGCCCATGGCCTTCTTCGTCGCGTCCTTGGGCGACAGGCCCTCGGTGACCATGATGCGCTCGACGTTTTCCACCACCACAATCGCGTCGTCCACCAGGATACCGATGGCCAACACCATGCCGAACATGGTCAGCACGTTGATCGAGAACCCCAGCAACAGCATGGTGGCGAAGGTGCCCATCAGTGCAATCGGCACCACCAACGTTGGGATCAAGGTGTAGCGCACGTTTTGCAGGAACAGGAACATCACCGCAAACACCAGCGCCATGGCCTCGAGCAAGGTGTAGACCACCTTGGTGATCGAGACTTTGACGAATGGCGAGGTGTCGTACGGAATTTTGTACTCCACGTTGGCCGGGAGGTAGCGCGACAGCTCGTCCATCTTCGCCCGCACCAGGGTGGCGGTGTTCAACGCGTTGGCCCCCGGCGCAAGTTGCACACTGACGGCGGTGGACGGCTTACCGTTCAGGCGCGTGGAGAACTGGTACTCCTGGCTGCCGATTTCCACCCGTGCCACATCGCCGACGCGCACGGTGGAGCCGTCCGGGTTGGCCTTGAGCACGATGTCGGCGAATTCCGCCGGGGTCGACAGCTGGCCCTTGACCAGGATCGCGGCGGTGATTTCCTGGGTTTTGGTGCCTGGCAAATCACCAATGCTGCCTGCCGAAACCTGGGCGTTCTGCGCGCTGATCGCGGCGTTGACGTCAGCCGGCGTGAGGTTGAAGCCAATCAGTTTCTGCGGGTCGATCCAGATACGCATGGCGCGCTCGGCCCCATACAGCTGCGCCTTGCCCACACCGTCCAGGCGCTTGAGCTCGTTCATCACGTTGCGCGCCAGGTAATCGCTGAGCGCTACGGCATCGAGCTTGCCGTCGGTGGAGGTGAGGGTGACCAGCAGCAGGAAGCCGGCGGACACCTTCTCCACCTGTAAGCCTTGCTGGGTCACCGCCTGCGGCAGGCGCGGCTCTACCGCTTTGAGGCGGTTCTGCACATCGACCTGGGCCATTTCCGGGTTGGTGCCCGGCTGGAACGTCGCGGTAATGGTGGCCGAACCCAGGCTGCTCTGGGATTCGAAATACAGCAGGTGGTCGGCGCCGTTGAGTTCTTGCTCGATCAGGCTGACCACGCTTTCGTCCAGCGTCTGGGCCGAGGCGCCCGGGTACACCGCGTAGATTTCCACCTTCGGAGGGGCGACGTCGGGGTACTGGGCCACCGGCAGCTGCGGGATGGCGAGCGCGCCGGCCAGCAGGATAAACAGGGCGACCACCCAGGCAAAGATCGGGCGATCAATAAAGAACTGCGGCATGGCGGGTTATTCCTTGACTGGCTGGCCGGAGGCTGGACTGTTATCCACCTCGACTTTTTCACCGGGGCGCGCGTGTTGCATGCCTTCGACGACGATGCGGTCACCGGGCTTGAGGCCGCTGCTGACGATCCAGCGATCCTCAATCACCGCACCCAGCTCCACCGGTTGCAGGCTCACGGTGTGTTCGGCGTCTAACAGCAGCACCATCGGGATACCGGCGCTGTCGCGGGTGATAGCGCGTTGCGGCACGCTGATGCCTTGTTTATCCACGGCCTGTTCCAGGCGTACGCGCACAAAGCTGCCGGGCAACAGGTCGAGGTCTGGGTTGGGGAATTCGCTGCGCAGGATGATTTGCCCGGTGCCGGGGTCCACGCTGATTTCGGCAAACAGCAACTTGCCCGGCAGCGGGTACAGGCTGCCGTCGTCCTCGATCAGCGTGGCCTTGGCCTGGTCCTGGCCGACCTGTTTCAAGCTGCCGGCCCGGAAGGCGCGGCGCAGGTCGTTGAGTTCGCGGGTGGACTGGGTGAGGTCAGCGTGAATCGGGTCCAGTTGCTGGATGATTGCCAGCGGCGTGGCCTCGTTCTGGCCGACCAGCGCGCCCTCGGTCACTAACGCCCGGCCGATACGCCCGGAAATCGGCGCGGTCACGGTGGCGTAGCCCAGGTTGAGCTTGGCGCGCTCGACGGCGGCTTTGTTCGCGGCCACCTCAGCATTGGTCTGGCGCACGGCGGCGCGGGCGTTGTCGTAGTCCTGGCCGCTGATGGCGTTGCCTTCGACCAACTGGCTGTAACGCTGCTCTTGCAGGCGTGCCTGGAAGGCGTTGGCCTGGGCCTTGCTCAGGTTGGCCTGGGCGCTGTCGAGGTCGGCTTTGAATGGCGCCGGGTCGATACGGAACAGCACGTCGCCCTGTTTCACGTCGTGGCCTTCCTTGAACACGCGCTGCATCACTACGCCTGCGACCCGTGCGCGCACTTCGGCAATGCGCGGCGCGGCGATACGCCCGCTCAGTTCGCTGGTGATGGAGAGGGGCTTGGCCTCAAGGGTTTCGATGCGGACCTTAGCCAGGGGCGTTTCCGGCGCTTCGTCCGCCGATGGGCCACACGCGCTGAGGGCGAGTGTCAGTGCCAGCAGGCAAAACGGCGCAAACAGATTCTTCGACATGCTCATATCCCAATATTGACTGGCGCATCCTAAAGACACCTGCGTCGTGGTGCTGTGAAGCTGTGTAGCTCGTCTGTGAAGAAATGTAAGGTGCGACCCACAGTCGCCTGAGGGCGTATATCCTTGCACAATCCTGCAAACAGCAAAGATCAAATGTGGGAGCGGGCTTGCTCGCGAAAGCGCTGTATCAGCCATAAGTCTGCCAACTGAACCATCGTTTTCGCGAGCAAGCCCACTCCCACAAGGGTCTGGCTACAGCCGACGAACCGTATTATCTGGAAACACCATGCCCAATATCCTCCTGGTGGAAGACGACGCCGCACTCTCCGAGCTGATTGCCAGCTACCTGGAACGCAATGGCTACCACGTCAGCGTGCTCAGCCGTGGCGACCACGTACGTGAACGAGCGCGTCTGAACCCACCGGACCTGGTGATTCTCGACCTGATGCTGCCCGGCCTCGACGGTCTGCAAGTGTGCCGCCTGTTGCGCACCGACTCGGCGGGCTTGCCGATCCTGATGCTCACCGCACGCGATGACAGCCACGATCAGGTGCTGGGCCTGGAAATGGGCGCCGACGACTATGTGACCAAACCCTGCGAGCCGCGCGTGCTGCTGGCCCGTGTGCGCACCTTGCTGCGCCGCAGCAGCCTGTCCGAACCCCAGGTGGCTAATGACCAGATCGTCATGGGCAACCTGTGCATTGACCTGTCGGAACGCACCGTGACCTGGCGCGAGCAGGCGGTGGAGTTGTCCAGCGGTGAATACAACCTGCTGGTGGTGTTGGCTCGGCATGCCGGTGAAGTGCTTAGCCGCGACCAAATCCTGCAACGCCTGCGCGGTATCGAGTTCAACGGCACCGACCGTTCGGTAGACGTGGCCATCTCCAAGCTGCGCCGCAAGTTCGATGACCACGCCGGTGAAGCGCGCAAAATCAAGACCGTGTGGGGCAAGGGCTACTTGTTCAGCCGTTCCGAGTGGGAATGCTGATCCATGTTTCGTGTCCTGCTGCGCCTCTACCTGATCACCATCGTCACCTACAGTGCGGCGATCTACCTGATCCCCAAATTGGTGATCCAGGTGTTCGAACACCGTTACCTGAACTACAACGTCGAGCAAACCCGCGGCCTGCAAAAGCTCATCGTCAAGCAATACCTGCGCGCGCCGGTGGAGCGTTGGTCCCAGGTCACTGACCAACTGAGCCGCGACTTTGCGCCGCTGAAAGTGCAACTGCTGCTGCGCCAGGATGCGAGCTACACCCCTGAAGAAGAACAACTGCTGGAACACGGCAAGCCGGTGATCCGCCTGGGCGAGTGGGGCTGGATGGAAGAAATCAGCTCGCCGATCAACCAGCAATTCGCGGTCAAGCTGACCATCCCGCCAGACCCGCTGGACATGAACCTGTTGTACTGGTCGATGAACGTGCTGATCGGCGCTGCGCTGCTGGCCTGCCTGCTGTTCTGGCTGCGCCCGCACTGGCGTGACCTGGAACGCCTGAAAACCACCGCCGCGCAATTGGGCAAGGGCAACCTGGCCGAGCGCACGCGTATTCCTGCCAGCTCCAACATCGGCAGCCTGGCATCGGTATTCGACACCATGGCCGACGACATCGAGCGCCTGCTCAACCAGCAGCGTGACCTGCTCAACGCGGTTTCCCATGAACTGCGTACGCCGCTGACTCGCCTGGATTTCGGCCTGGCCCTGGCGTTGTCCGAAGACTTGCCGCCGGCCAGCCGCGAGCGCCTGCAAAGCCTGGTGGCGCACATCCGTGAGCTGGATGAGCTGGTGCTGGAATTGCTCTCCTACAGCCGCCTGCAAAACCCGGCGCAACTGCCGGAGCGCGTAGATGTGGTGCTCGACGAGTTTATCGACAGCGTGCTTGGCAGCGTCGATGACGAGCTGGAAAACCCCGAGATTGTCATCGACGTGGCGCTCGACTGCGCCGTGGAGCGCTTCAGCCTCGACCCGCGCCTCACCGCCCGCGCGTTGCAGAACCTGCTGCGCAACGCCACGCGCTACTGCGACAAGCGCATCCAAGTGGGCGTCAAGGTGTGTGCCAACGGCTGTGAAATCTGGGTGGATGACGATGGCATCGGCATTCCCGTGGACCAGCGTGAGCGCATTTTCGAACCCTTTTATCGCCTGGACCGCAGCCGCGACCGCGCCACCGGCGGCTTCGGCCTCGGCCTGGCCATCAGCCGGCGCGCGATGGAAGCCCAGGGCGGCAGCTTGACGGCCCTGGCCTCGCCCCTGGGTGGGGCGCGGTTTCGGCTGTGGCTGCCCAGCGTCGGCTGATCAGAGCACTTTGACGGCACGGCCGATTGCCTGGATCGGCCCGGTCGGTTTGCCGGTCGGTGAGCCCTGTAGATCTTCCAGGGTCAGCTCGAACAGCTGGTTTGGCGCCAGTGGCGGCAGTTTGTCCAGCGGCACCGACAACGTCTGGCCGGGCTTGACCAACCCCAGCGATACAGGGCCTTGCCAGCCATCGCCCTTGGTCCAGAATTGCAGGGCCTTGTCGGCAGGCACTTGCATCACACCCAATGGAATCAGCTGGATCTGCTGAGTATTGCTGGCTTGGATCACCCAGCCTGGCGCCTGGCTTTGTGGCGCTACCAGCACCACCACAAAGGTCGGTTCAGCGGTTGGCGGGCGCGTCAGCAGCAGTGCTGCCAATACTAACGTGGTGACCAGCCCGGCACCGGCCAGGCCACGCCAGAGTGCGAGCAGGTTCCACCACGGGGTTTGGGTGTTGGCGGGGGCGGGTGCGACAGTGCGCTCGATGCGCTGCCATAGCTGGGCGGAGGGTGGCACCGGTTCGGCCAATGCCGTCAACGGCAACAGGCGCTGCTCCCAGGCATCCACCGCCGCGCGCAACTCGGCATCCTGGGGCAAGCGCTGTTCAACCTCGGCGCGTTGCTCAAAGGGCAGGGTGCCCAGCACGTATTCGCCGGCCAGTTCGTCCAATGGGTTGCTCATGCCATGCACTCCCGCAGCGCGGCGAGGCTACGTTTGATCCAGGCTTTGACAGTCCCCAGTGGGGTGTCCAGTTTCTGCGCGATTTCGCTGTGGGAATAGCCGTCGACATACGCGTGGAGTACGCAACGGCGACGGGCCGGGTCGAGTTGTTCCAGGCAGTGCTGAATCTGCCCTGAGCGCGCGGTGAATTCAAAGCTGTCGTCGGCGGCTGCAACGTATTCATGTTCTTCGCCCAACGCCACTTCGCGGTGATGGTTGCGCACCCCATTCAATGCCAAGTGCCGAGTTACGCTGAACACCCAGCCACGCGCCGAACCACGGTTGGGGTCGAAACTGCCGGCGCCGCGCCAGATCTTGATAAACGCATCATGCACGATGTCTTCGGCCAGGGCTCTGTCCCGGGCGATACGCATGGCCACGCCGAGCAGTCGGCTGCTGTCGTGCTCATACAGTCGGCGCAGGGCGCGTTGGTCGCCACGGGCACAAGCGCCCAAACAGGCTTCGTAATCAAAAGTGGTTTTGGGCAAGGACACTGTTTTCCGCAGCAAGAACAAAACCAATGCCCCGACCCAGAGGGCGGGGCGCTAGCTCAGCAGCGTAGCTGAAATTGCTCAGTTGGCCGCCCAGAAAATGTAGTCGGCCTGGTACTTCACCCTCTCTTGCTTGCCCTTGTTGGCGGTGGTGCATTCGGTACTCGGCGCTACACCTCCTTGAAGCGCGACCCGCTGGACGTAACTGACGCCACTCATCGCGCCTTTGCCTTCGGCGGGGTTGGCCTTGACCAACTGATAGGGCAGGTTGCCCGCACTCGACGGCGCCACGGCCAGTTGAGTGCCGGTGATTTTCGAGCCGTCATTGGCCTGCCAGGTGGCCGGCGGGCCGAAGTAAGTGCCGACGGGCTTGCCGCTGCGATCGTTGAGTACGGCTTTGGGGCCAACGAAGGTCCATTCGGTCTGGCCGGCGGCGTTGGCTTTGTCGCGGCATTCGTAGGTGATTTCGCCGACGCCGGTGGTCTCCAGCGCCACCTTGTGCCCATCCGGCACCTTGATGCTGTCGGGCAAGCCGGTCTGGGCGAAAGCCGTTGGCGCAGCGGCCAGCAGGGCGGTCAGGCAGAACAGTGCTTTAGCGTTCATCGGTGTTTCTCCATTGAGTAAAACAGCGGGACAACTGTAAGCACTACCCGGGACGCGCACGATTGGATGCAGTGATTAGAAAATAAACGCGCAAGGGCACACACTGTCGCCCCGCTATACCCGAGGAGAGATTGGCAATGACTGGTGTCCACACGTCTGCTCAACAGGGTTTCTCTACCCAAGCCGTCACCTACGCCCAGGGCCGACCCGACTATCCACGACAACTCACCGGCTGGCTGACCGAGGCGCTGCACATCGACGCGCACTCGACGGTGATCGACCTGGGCGCCGGCACCGGCAAGTTCACCCGTTTACTCAACACTCTGGCGCCTGCGTTAATCGCCGTCGAGCCGGTGCAAGCCATGGGCGCGCAGTTGAGTAAACTGTTGCCGGATGTGCGCCTGGTCAATGGCACCGCCGAATCCATTCCGTTGCAAACCGCCGTCGCCGATGCGGTGGTGTGCGCGCAAGCCTTCCATTGGTTCTCCACCGAGGCGGCGCTGACGGAAATCCACCGGGTGCTCAAACCGGGCGGGCGGCTGGGGCTGGTGTGGAATGTGCGCGATGAGTCGGTGGACTGGGTCGCGGCCATTACCGACATCATCACGCCGTACGAGGGCGACACGCCGCGCTTTCACTCCGGTCGTTGGCGCGAAGCCTTTACGGGGGAGTACTTTACTGCGCCCGAAATGACCACTTTTGCGTATCAACATGTTGGCAGTCCGCAGGAGGTGATCATGGATCGTTTCCTCTCGGTGAGCTTTATCGCGGCGCTGCCAGCGGCGCAAAAAGCCACGGTCACTGCGCAATTGCAGGCGTTGATCGAAACCCACCCGGCGTTGCGCGGGCGCGACACGGTGGCTTTTCCGTATCAGACCCAGGCCTATGTCTGTCATCGGCTGGCGTAAAAGGCATAAAGTCAGATCATATTGATATAAGTCGTTATAAGAAAAATCGCTATCCTGCGGCCAGAAATTTATAAGGCCGCAGGTAGCTGTAATGGATGTGGGTAATGTTGGTTTTGTAATTGCGGGCCTGATCGTTGGTTTTATCGTGGGCATGACCGGTGTCGGTGGTGGCTCTTTGATGACGCCGATCCTGTTGTGGTTCGGCATCAACCCGGCCACCGCCGTGGGCACTGACTTGTTGTATGCGGCTATAACCAAGTCCGGTGGCGTGCTGGTGCACAGCAAGAATAAGAACATCGACTGGACCATCACCGGCTGGCTGACGTTGGGCAGTGTGCCGGCGGTGCTGCTGACGCTGTGGTTCCTCGCAAGCCTGCACACTGATCCCAGTGCCATGAACGCGGTGATCAAGCAGGCTCTGGGTTTTGTGTTGCTGCTGACGGCGCTGGCGATTCTGTTCAAGAAAAGTTTGTTGGCTTTTGCCCAGCGTCATGCGGGTGATGACTATCACATGACCCCGCGTAATTTGAACGCGTTGACGGTGGTGACCGGGGCGGTGCTAGGGACCATGGTTGCGCTGACGTCTATCGGCGCGGGTGCGCTGGGGACGGTTGCGCTGTTTATCCTGTATCCGTTTCTGGCTACGCGGCGGTTGGTTGGGACGGAGATTGCCCACGCGGTGCCGTTGACGCTGGTGGCGGGATTGGGGCATGCCAGCATGGGGAATATGGACTGGCATCTGTTGGGGTTTTTGCTGATGGGGTCGTTGCCTGGGATTTATCTGGGCAGTCATATGACCGGCAAGGTGCCGGATGGTGTGTTGCGGCCGTGTCTGGCGGTTATGTTGATGGGTATTGGGTATAAGTTGGCGTTTTGATTTTTCGCCTGGATTGAGTACATATCCGTTACCGCAGCAATGGATATGTACCCGGTCGTGATAAATCCTACCCCTTGCCCGGCCCATTCCCGATCTGCCACACAAACGGCGGCTCCGCCCCATTGATCACCCAATCCCCCACAATCCGCGCCTTGTAGATCACCGGATTATGCGAAGACACCGTCCGCGCATTCCGCCAATGCCGGTCAAGCGCCTTGCCCTGGCGCACATCCGACGCCCCCAGCGCATTAAACAACTCAGTGGTAGCCCGCTGAACCAACCCCGACACCACCACCTGCGCCGTCGCCGATTCAATCTCGGCCGCCACATTCGCTTCACGCTCCGCTACGTCATCCCCACCAAACCGTGCCAAGTACGCCCGTTGCGCCGGCACCGCAGCTTTCAACGCACTGGCCTCGGCGGCATACACCAATGCCGCCACGTCACCCACCACCTGTTGAACCTGCGCATCCTGACTGACATGCGCGGCATTGCCATGGCTGTAAATACGCGTGCGATTACGCACCTGATGCGCCACATCGTTGAGCGCCGCGCGGCCAATCCCGGCCAGGCTTGCCAGCAACACCAGCTGGTAAAAAGCGGTCTGGTATTTGAAACGGGTGGCAAAGTCGATCACGTTTTCCGCTTCCACCTCCGCATCGGTAAAGCGCGTAGTGCCGCTGCCCGTGGTGCGCTGGCCAAAGCCGTCCCAATCATCGCTTTGCACCACGCCAGGCTGGCGCGTGCGGGTGGCGGCGATCACATTTCCACCGGTGTCACTGCGCTGCGCATACACGTCGATCCAGTCGGAGAAAAGACTGCCGGTGCTGTAGAACTTTTCACCGTTGAGCTTCCATCGGTCACCGTCGGGGCTGACCTGGGTGACCACATCACCGATGGCCACGTTGCCGATTTCAGTCCAGGCGCAGCCGACGATATCGCCATCGACAAAGCGCTTGAACCACCGCTCACGGCCGGCGCTCGGTGGCGCATTCAGGCGGTCCTCGGCAAAGGCGAAATGCCCGCGCAAGGCCTGCGGCACGTTGGAGTCGGCGGCCGCCAGTTCAATCAGCAGTTCGAACAGCTGTGGCAACGACGCGCCGCCGCCGCCGTATTCCACCGGCACCCGCACCGCGCCAAAACCAGCTTGCTTGAGCCACTGGATCGGCTCGTAGGGCAGGGTGCGGCTGTGCTCGCGCTCTACGGCACCCTCGGCAATGCGCTGGAAGATCGGCCGAAAGCGTGCGGCCAACGTGGGGTAGTCGACGCCGGTGGACAGTGGGTTGATGACGTGTTGCTCGGTCATGGGGACGGCTCCTGGGCAGTGATCAATAGGTAGCCGATTGCACAGTCCGTGCCGGGCACCGGGGCCCGTGTTTACGGCGCCTGGATACGTACAACTGTTGCCCCGGCAACAGCAAACCGACAAACCGGCACGATCCACGACATTCAAGCCAGCGCCGCTGAACATCGGTTCTAAGTCGCCAACGCCTTTGCGCCGGGCTTTTGCCGCTGCCTGGCACGCTTGCTGCTCAAGCACTGGGTACATCCCTTTGTGCGAGGTACTCCCAGATGAGTCAGCAAGCAGTGAAATTTGCCTATTGGGTGCCCAACGTCAGCGGTGGGCTGGTGGTGAGCAAGATCGAGCAACGCACCCATTGGGGCATCGACTACAACCGCAAACTGGCACAGCTGGCCGAAGCGGCCGGCTTTGAATATGGGCTGACGCAGATCCGCTTCACCGCAGGTTACGGCGCGGAAAACCAGCATGAATCCGTGGCATTCAGCCATGCATTGCTGGCGGCGACCACCACGCTCAAAGTGATTGCGGCGATCCTGCCCGGCCCGTGGCAGCCGGCGCTGGCGGCCAAGCAACTGGCAACCATCGACCAGCTCACCAACGGTCGCATTGCGGTGAATATCGTCAGCGGTTGGTTCAAGGGCGAATTCCAGGCGATCGGTGAACACTGGCTGGAACACGATGAGCGTTATCGGCGTTCCGAGGAGTTTATCCGCGCGCTGAAAGGCATCTGGACCCAGGACGATTTCACCTTCAAAGGCGACTTCTACCGGTTCAACCATTACACCCTCAAGCCTAAGCCACTGGGCCAGCCGGAAGTGTTCCAGGGCGGCAGCTCGCGAGCGGCGCGGGACATGGCCGCGCGGGTGTCAGACTGGTACTTCACCAATGGCAACACGCCGGAAGGCATCAAGGCCCAGGTCGATGATATTCGCGCCAAGGCGGCGGCGAATAACCATTCGGTCAAAGTTGGCGTGAACGCCTTTGTGATCGCCCGCGACACCGAGGAAGAAGCCCGCGCCGTGCTCGCCGAGATCATCGACAAGGCCGACCCGGAAGCCGTGAATGCCTTTGGTGACGCGGCCAAGCAGGCCGGCAAAGCCTCACCGGAAGGCGAGGGCAACTGGGCTAAATCCAGCTTTGAAGACCTGGTGCAGTACAACGACGGCTTTAAGACCAACCTGATCGGCACGCCGCAACAGATTGCCGAGCGCATTGTTGCGCTCAAGGCCGTCGGCGTGGACCTGGTGCTGGCGGGCTTCCTGCACTTCCAGGAGGAAGTCGAGTACTTCGGCAAACGCGTACTGCCGCTGGTGCGCGAGCTGGAAGCCAAGGCCGGCATCAAGCAGGTGGCCTGAGCCTTTACCGAGTGAAGAGCACGACGGCCGCGCGCAGCTTGTTGTTGCCAAACCGGCACATGCGTTCGAACTCCCCATGGCTGACCGGCAAGTGCTGGCAGTCCAGGGGCTGGCGGTGCTGGCTGTGGTCCACATCCGGGTCGTGCAGGTAGACGAAGTCGTCGTCGCAATCGGTGACCATCACCCAGTGCGGCGACTTGGAGCGGGTCAGCCGGTAGCTGCTGATCAGCACCAGCGGCTGCCCGCCATCGCGCAGTACCTGAGGTAAATCCAGCGCGCCGCCAAGCACCTGCTCGACGTCGCTGCCCGTCAGTTCTTCCTCAAACGCCTCGTGCACCAGGCGCATGACGTCCTTTTTATGCTGGTCACGCACGCCATCCAGAAACAGCGGCCCGCGCACATTCACCTGCATACGTACGCGAAAGCCCCGGCGCCACGCCGCCAGTGCCAGGCCCTGCGGGCTGCAGCCACCGTGGCCTGCGGTCATGAACACGGTGGTCGCTTCACGCCAGATTTGCAGCTCCTCGCGCCGACCAGCCACACGCGCAGGCACCAGCGCGCCCATGGCCATCAGCAGGCACGCGGCGCCACAGGTGAAGTCGGTGGTCTGCTGGTAATACGGCACGCTTTGCGGGCGCGCGTCCTGGTGCTGGACGATGCGTTTTTCAAGGCGCAGGGCCGGGGCGTGGTCTTCGTAGTAGTCGTTGATCAGCGCAAAGCGCCGGTAACCATTGCGCTCATACAGGGCCAGGGCGCCGGGGTTGTCGGTGCGTACTTCGAGGCGCAGGTAGGCGCAATCGTGGGCCACGGCGCAAGCCTCGATGCGCGCGAGCAACTGTTTGCCCAGGCCCATGCCGCGTGCGTGCTCGGCGATGGCGATGGAATACAGCCGCGCCAGTGAAGTACCGCGATGGAACAGCACCAGCGCATAACCGAGCAAACCGTCGTCATTTTCAGCGACCAGCAACTGGCCATGGGCGCGGCTGACCATCCACTGAAAACTGCGTGGCGACAGCCGGTCGGTGGTGAAGCAGTGCTGTTCCAGTGCCACCAATTCGGGCACGTCAGCGGGTGTTGCAACGCGAAAGGAAAGAGCCATATGACCGCCGTAAAAGTTGCGTAACGAAACGGGACTTCTCTAAAAGATCGTGCTTAATAGAAAAGGTCGAGTTCTCTAAAGCGGATCAAATATTATGTCGGCGGTACAAAGTCATTGGCGTGAAGTATCCGAGCAAACAGTCGCGGCGACAATAACTTCCAAGGGTTATTTTTCGCCTCCCCTCAAAGGTTCCAGCCAAGTCGTGATCATTGTCGAACGCAAGGAAGATTGGGCCTCCTACTTTCCCAGCGAAGACATCGTCACCGCCCAGGAGTACCTGGAGCAAACCCGCGAGAACGAGACGGGCAAGCGTGTACAGGTGATCAACCTGTGCCGCAGCTACAAGTACCTGGGGCACGGTTACTACTGCTCGCTGCTGGCCGAGGCGCGTGGGCACAAGGTGATTCCATCGGTGCGTACCATCAGCGAACTGACCAAGAAGTCGTTGTATGGCTTGTCGCTGGATGACCTGGATAAAACCCTCGATAAAGCCTTGAGCCATCACCTTTACAGCAATACCGAAGGCTTTACCCTGACGCTTTACTTTGGCCGAACCAATATAGAACCGTTGCAGGAGTTGGCCCGTCAGTTGTTTGAAACCTTCCCGTGCCCGATTCTGTTAGTTGAGTTTCGCAAGAATAACGGCTGGCACATCGAAGGGGTCAAATCCGGCGTATTGCATAAGTTGCGCGACGACCAGGAAGACCAGTTCGCCCACGCCCTCGACAACTTCAGCCGTAAGATCTGGCGCCAACCGCGCTCACGCCGGTTGGCCCGTTACGACCTGGCGATTTTGCACGATCCCCAGGAGCAACTGCCGCCATCCAACGCCCGCGCCCTGGAAAACTTCGTGCGGGTCGGCAAGGGCTTGGGCATTGATGTGGAACTGATCGAACGCAAGGATTATTCGCGCCTCGCCGAATACGACGCTTTGCTGATCCGCGAGACCACCAGCGTCGACAACCACACTTACCGCTTCGCCAAAAAGGCCGAAAGTGAAGGCCTGGTGGTGATGGACGACCCGGCGTCAATCCTGCGCTGCACCAATAAGGTCTACCTCACCGACCTGCTCAACAGCCACCAACTGGGCATGCCCGCCACCGAAATTCTGTACAAGGAACGACCGGAAGATTTCGAGCGGGTCGGCGAGCGCCTGGGCTTCCCGCTGGTATTGAAGATCCCCGACGGCTGTTTCTCCCGGGGCGTGATCAAGGTGGAAAGCCAGGAGGCGTTGCTCAAGGCCACCGCCGAGTTGTTCGAACATTCGGTGCTGTTGCTGGCCCAGGAATTCTTCTACACCGAGTACGACTGGCGCATCGGCGTACTCAACCGCAAGCCGATCTTTGCCTGCCAGTACTTCATGTCCAAGGGCCATTGGCAGATCTACAACCACAAGGCCATCGGCCAGGACATCAACGGCGAATGCCGCACCCTGGCGGTCCACGAAGCGCCCAAGGCGGTGGTGGAACTGGCGGTGAAGACTGCCAACTTGATCGGCGACGGCCTCTACGGGGTCGACCTCAAACAGTCCGGCGACAAAGTGGTGGTGATCGAGGTCAACGACAACCCCAATATGGACGCCGGCATCGAAGACGCCTACCTGCAAGACGACCTGTATGCCCTGGTGCTGGAGGAGTTTGTGCGGCGCCTGGAGTTGAAGCGTCAAGGCCAGGTGTGGTGACGCGCGATGATCCAGCGCTTTGAGTTCTCCGGTGGGAAGTTGCGCAGTGGGGAGAGCGAAGATGCCCCGATCATGCTGTTCAACAACCCCGACCTTGCAGAGCGTGAGTGGCTGCGCGACCACCACAAGCTGGATGAGCATGCCCTGGCCTCGGCGCTGGACCCGGATGAGGTGTCACGTATCGAGTTTCACCCCGATAACCTGTTCCTGATCTGGAAGCGCCCGGAAAACTATTCCGGCGGCGGCAATCTGGTGTTTGAGGTGTCGTCCTGCGGCCTGTTGTTTTCCCAGGATCGCCTGTTGGTGATCGCCACTGATGAAACCCCGCTGTCTGGGCTCGGCGCACGCCGGCCGCTGCACACACCGCTGGATGTGTTGCTCGACTTGTTGCTCAATAACATTCATCACTACTTGGGCCACCTTAAGGTGATCAAGCTGGTTGCGCGGGAGTTGCAACAGCAGTTCAACGCGTCGATGAGCAACCATCACTTGATGCAGATGTTCAGCCTCAGCGAGAGTTTGATCTATTACATCAATGCGCTGCACAGCAACGGCGCGGTGCTTTCGCGGCTGCGTAACCACGCGGAAAAGGAGCATTTCAGTGCTGAGATTTTGGGGGTGATCGATGATTTGATCATCGAGAATCACCAGTGCTACAAGCAGGCGGAGATCTACTCCAATGTGTTTTCCGGGTTGATCGATGCGCGTGGGAACTTGATGAACAACAGCATGAATAATCTGTTGCGTAAGTTGACGCTGATCAATGTGGTGTTTTTGCCGCTTAATTTGATTGCCAGTGTGGGTGGGATGTCGGAGTTCAGCATGATGACGGCGGGGACGCCTTGGTGGGTGTCGTATCCGCTGCTGATGTCGGCGATGGCGTTGGGGGCGGGGTTGATGGTGTTGGGGTTGAAGCGGATTGCGGGTGGGGCGAGTGTAGTGTGATTTGAGGTGATGTAAGTATATATCCGTTGCTGCGGTAACGGCTGCTTAGGGTTCCGCCCTTACGGCGGGTCACTTTTGGAAAAGAGCCCCAAAAGTAACCAAAAGGGCTCTTGCCCCACCACTCGGTGCCTCGCCTAGGCTCGGCATGCCCTCACTCCGGCTTGAATCCGTGGGCCGCCGCCATGGGCCATCCTTGGCCCATCGCGGCTAACCCGGCGTCCTGCCGGGTTACCCACGGATTCAAGCCTGCGTTCGGCCATCGTGGTTAACGGGGCGCCTAAGATCAAGATCAAAAGCAAGAGCACGGCGGCCTAGTAGCCGACCTGAGTGGTTGAAGCAAAAGCAGGGCAGAAGCACAGCAGCGCACTCTCTTTCTGATGTACTGAGCTCCAAATGTGGGAGCTGGCTTGCCTGCGATGCAGGCACCTCGCTCTATCAGGCACAACCCATTTCAGCCATCACCCAAATAGCAGATATGCCCGCAGCACCCGCCTGCACATCGACAATGCTCAACCCATTACCTGCTGCAAGGTCAGCACCTCAAACCCGTCCGCCGTCACCGCCACGGTGTGCTCCCATTGCGCCGACAAACTGTTGTCCTTGGTCACCACCGTCCAGCCATCCTTCAAGTCGCGCACCTTGGCGCTGCCCTGGTTCAGCATCGGCTCAATGGTAAACACCATGCCTTCACGCAGTTCCAGCCCGGTGCCGGGGCGGCCGAAGTGCAGGACCTGTGGCTCTTCATGCATCTCACGGCCAATACCGTGGCCGCAATACTCACGTACCACGCTGTAGCCATTGGCCTGCGCATGGCTCTGGATCGCATGCCCGATGTCACCCAGGCGTGCGCCGGGCCTGACTTGGCGAATGCCGGCCCACATGGCCTCGAAGGTCTTTTCCACCAGGCGCTGCGCTTTGGGCGCCACGTTGCCGATCATGTACATCTTGCTGGAGTCGGCGATAAAGCCGCCTCTTTCCAGGGTGATGTCGATGTTGATGATGTCGCCGTCCTTAAGCACGTCCTTGGCGCTGGGCATGCCATGGCACACCACCTCGTTGATCGAGGTGTTGATGCAAAAGGGATAGTCGTATTGCCCAAGGCTCGCCGGGCGGGCCTTCAAGTCGTTGCGGATGAAAGCTTCGACGGCGGCGTCCAGTTCCAGGGTGGAGCGGCCGGCGACGACAAAGCCGTCGAGCATCGTGAATACCTGGGCCAGCAGGCGCCCGGATTCACGCATCACAGCCAGTTGCGCGGCAGTCTTGATCATCAGCTGCGCCCCCGGATCAGGTCGGGCTTGTCCAGCAATAGCTTGTTGATCAGCTCGTTGTAGGGCAGGTGCGGGTTGAGTTCGGCGAGCAGGCCGATCTTGATCCAGAACTCGGCCTGGGCGTTGATGGAGCGGTCCATGGCGGCGCTGGCCAGGCGAAGCTGTTCGTGCAGTTGGTCGGTGATCTTGACGATGCCCATGAGGTTCACTGTGTTAAATGGATATACAAAGCGTATACGTTTCGTATATCGCTAGTAAACCCCCGCCGGCTAAATGGCGGGCGGCCATTGACTTGCCCGGTGACCGCCGGTTAATTTCGCGGCATGACCTTTCAAACCTTGCGCAGCCAGCCAAGCATTATTACCGCCATTCCTCATTTGGCGGGATAGCACACGGCTGCACCCAAACCCGCCCTAGAGGCGGGTTTTGTTTTTCCGTCTCCAGGGCCATTTATACAAAGCCAGGAGACACCCATGAGCACCTGCACCGCGCCCCACACCGCCGACCCGGGCCTGCTTGAGCACTACGTGAAGAAGATCCTCGCTGCGCCGGTCTACGACCTGGCGGTGCGCACACCGTTACAGGTGGCACCGGCGTTGTCGGTACTGCTGGGCAATCAGATATTGCTCAAGCGCGAAGACTTGCAGCCGACGTTCTCCTTCAAGATTCGCGGCGCTTACAACACGTTGGTGCAGCTCACTGCCGAGCAAAGAGCGCTTGGCGTGGTGACGGCGTCGGCGGGCAACCATGCGCAGGGTGTAGCGCTGGCGGCGCGGGAGTTGGGGATCAAGGCGCGGATCGTCATGCCATGCAGTACGCCGGAGTTGAAGGTGCTGGGCGTGCGTTCGCGCGGTGCCGAGGCCGTGTTGCATGGCGAGAGCTTTCCGTTTGCCCTGGCCCACGCGTTGCAACTGGCCCAGACCTCGGGTTGTACCTTCGTTTCACCCTTTGATGACCCGGACGTGATCGCCGGCCAAGGCACCGTGGCAATGGAAATACTGCGCCAGCAACAAGGCCCGTTGGACGCGATCTTTGTACCGGTGGGCGGCGGTGGCTTAATCGCCGGGATCGCGGCGTACGTTAAATACCTGCGGCCCGAGGTGCGCATCGTCGGTGTCGAGCCCGAAGGTTCCAGTTGCCTGTTGGCAGCGCTGCGCGCGGGCGAGCGGGTGGTGCTGCCCAGTGTCGATGGGTTTGCCGACGGCACCGCCGTGGCGCAGGTCGGCGCCTATGGTTTTGAGATCTGCCGCGACTGGGTCGATGAAGTCATCACCGTCAGCAACGACCAATTGTGCAGCGCCATCAAGCTGATCTACGACGACACGCGTTCCATCACCGAGCCCTCAGGCGCCTTGGCCGTCGCGGGCATTCGCCAGTTTGTCGAGCAAAGCGGCGTGCGCGGGCAAACCCTGGTGGCGGTGAATTCCGGTGCCAATATCAACTTTGATAGTTTGCGACATGTTGCAGAAAGAGTCGCAGCGCAATGTTCAATTTAGTGCATAAACGTTTAATCAATGCTATTCGCCGATGATGTACACCGAACCTGCAGACTTATATAGCTGCGCGTGTCGCTTATGAGGAAAAGTTACAACGAGAGCGGATTTTGCCGAGTAGGCTTGGGGGTTGTAAGCGTCTTCCAAGGTCGGTAAGACGTGGCAGGCAGGCGCCTGCCGGGCACACAATAATCTGTTGGCAGTCTCATAAAAGGAGAGGTTGGCCATGCTTTCGGAATTAGAACTTCGCAGCATTATTGAAGGAAGTTTCCTGCCTAAACGGTGCGAATGCACCAAAGCCGAAGATGCTTCGTTGACGATCAAAGTCTATGACGACCGTGACCGCGACCGAGTGGATTTGGAAGTCAAAGGTATAAACGCCGACAAACTCGACAGCAGTCGAGCCATTTGCAACCTGATCGCCGGGTTGCGCGAAGACCTCAAGCACTCCCATTCACCTGCTCTGCAGAGGCTACCTCTGCAAAGAGTGTCAGGGCGCAGCTATTATTAAGCCCAGTGTGAGGTTGAGTCACCGAAAGAGCGGTGGGCCTGGTAAACGCCAGGCCCAATAAGGCTCGGTTGTTGGTTGTGGTGCTGGTCCAACGCTTCAATTTTGGAAATCACAGGCTTCGGACATTTTCAGGTAGCCCACGTCTTTGATCTTGCCAGCATTATCGACGAACTTGATGTCCGCATTGATGACTTTACAGTCGTTGGTTTGGGTTTCGTTCATGGCAATGACCTTGTCTATGTTCAAGGGCATGCCGTACCGATACGGCACAGGTTTGGCCGCCGTGGCTTGAGTGTCGGCCTGGGCCAGGCCCGAAACGGCTGCCAGTGCCAAGGCGCCGCCGAGCATCAAAGTGCGCAGTTTCATGGTGGTTCTCCGCAAGTGGGTACACCTTCACTCTCGGCGCGCGCGATTAACCATCGATTAATTTTGCCGTGGCTGACAAAACCTTCATGAAACGTTGCGTTCATCCAAGTTGGGCGCGATACGGCAGGTCCGGCCCGGTCTTGCTGCAGGTCAGGGCGGCGGCGCGAATGGCAAAGGCGAGCATGGCGTCGATCTGCGTGCGCGTGAGCTGTTGCAGGCCTTCCACCGAATCCAATTGCTGCTCGGTCAGCCAGGCAATCAACGCGGCCTGGAAGGTGTCACCGGCGCCGACGGTATCGGCCATCACCACCTTCACTGCAGGTGCCGACCAACTGCCGTGCTGGCGGCTGAATACCGTAGCGCCGTCACCGCCTCGGGTGAGGAACACCAACTCGCAGCGGTGCTGCAACCAGCCTTGCAGTACGCTTTCCGGCGACTGGTCGGGGTAGAGCAGGTGCAGGTCTTCATCGCTGACTTTGATCAGGTCGGCGTGCTTGACCAACTCGGCCACGCGGTCACGCCACAGTTGGATATCCGGCTGCGGGTTCAAGCGCACATTGGGGTCGAGGCTGATCAGGCGCTTGCCGCTTTCGCGCTTGACCAGGCTCAGCAGGGTGTCGCCGATCGGCTGCACCACCAGCGAAAACGAGCCGACATGCAGCCCGCGAATCTCCTGGCCCAACGTGGGCAAGTGCACAACCCGCAGTAGGCGGTCGGCGCAGCCTTCGCCACGGAAACTGTATTGCGGTGAGCCATTGGCGCCCACCGCGACCATCGCCAGGGTGGTCGGCGCGGGGAACTCGACCAAAAATTGCTCACTGACGCCTTCGTCCTTGAGCACCTGCAACAAGCGCTGGCCGAGAAAGTCGTTGGACACGCCGCCGAACAGCGCGGAGTCGATGCCCAGGCGGCGCAAACCCACCGCCACGTTAAACGGCGAACCGCCGGCAATCGCTTTGTAATTGACCTTGGAAGCCTGCCCGCTGGCATCTTCTTCGCTGAAAAAATCAAACAACGCTTCGCCACACACCAGATACATAGTCGTTCGCTCTTAAAGGGTTGCCACGAGTTGTTGATAGCGCGCGTAGGCCTGTTGATAGGCGCTGACATTGGCCGCCACCGGCAGCGTGCGGCTGGCCGGGTCGACGCTCACGCATTTGTCGCACACGCTGGCCAAGGGTTCGCCGGACTGGCTCCACACCGCCTGGATCGCCGCGCCCAAGGCGGCGGCTTCGCTTTGTTCGGTGCAGATCACTTCGGTGTTCATGATATCGGCAACCATCTGCCGCCACACCGGGCTTTTCGAGCCGCCGCCGATCAGGCGGATGCTGTGGCTTTGCAGGCCGGTCTGGCGCAGCAGGTCGAGGCCATAACGCAGGCCGAAAGTGGTGCCTTCGACCACCGCGCGGCACAGGTTGGCGCGGGTCAGGTTGGTCATGGTCAGGCCGTGCACGCTGCCGGTGGCGTGGGGCAGGGCGGGCACGCGCTCGCCGTTTAGGAAGGGCAGCATGCTCACACCGTCGGCGCCAATCGGCGCCTCGGCGACCAAGGCGTTGAAGGTGGCCAGGTCGAGGTCGAACAGTTCGCGAATCACCCCGGTGGCGTTGGTCAGGTTCATCGTGCAGATCAACGGCAACCAGCCGCCGCTGGAGGAGCAAAAGGTCGCGACCGACGCTTGCGGGCTCACATTCGGTTGCTCGGCAAAGGCGTACACGGTGCCGGACGAACCCAGGCTCATGGTGATCACGCCGGGGGCGATATTGCCGGTGCCGATCGCGCCCATCATGTTGTCGCCGCCGCCGCTGGAAACGCGCGCGTTGGGGTTGATGCCCAGGCGTTCGGCGATGGCTGGCAGGATCGTGCCCACGCTTTGATTCGCCTCGATCAGCTCAGGCAAGGCAGCTTCCAGGCGGCCGCTGGAGTCGATGTGCTGGAGCAGCGCCACGTCCCATTCACGCGTGCGCACGTTGAAATAGCCGGTGCCCGAGGCATCGCCGTATTCCGCGACGGCACGCCCGGTGAGCCAATAGTTGAGGTAGTCGTGGGGCAATAAAATATGCGCGATGCGCGCGAACACGTCCGGGTGCTGCTCGCGGGTCCAGAGCAATTTGGATACCGTGTAACCGGGGGCGATGGCCACGCCGAGGCGTTCCAGCGAGCCGCGTTCACCGCCCAAATACGCCAGCAGGCGCTCGTTTTCCGGTGCGGTTTCGGTGTCGCACCACAGCTTGGCCGGGCGCAGTACCTGGCCTTGGTCATCGAGTAAAACCAGGCCATGTTGCTGGCCGGAAACACCGATGCCGAGGATGTCCTGGCCGTCCACACCGGCCTGTTGCAAGGCGCGGTGGGTGGCTTCCGTGAAGGCGTCCAGCCATTCCTGGGTGTGCTGTTCGCGCCGGCCATTAGCGCCGCTGATGAGCGTATGCGCCGCGGCGCCCAGCCCGAGTACCTTGCCGTGGGTGGCGTCGAGGACGATGGCTTTGGTGCCCTGGGTGCCGCAGTCGATGCCGAGGTAAAGGTTTTGCTGGGTCATGGTGGAGTGCTCAGCATTATTGTTGGAGTGAAAATGCGGCCAATGTGGGCGCTGGCTTGCCTGCGATGGCGGTCTATCAGTCAGATCATGGCGGGCTGGGCCACCGCTATCGCAGGCAAGCCAGCTCCCACAGGTTTAAGCCGGTTTCTTCAGAAGTTGTTGCAGGGTTTCTGTGACGCCTTTGTCGCGCAAGCTGATGAAACACCGCTCAAACGCTGCCACAAACTCAGGCGAGTTGGGAATAGCCTTGCCAAAAATCTCCTCCACACCCAGCAACCGCTGGCTGATCAACGCATCATCACTGACCAAACCCTGGCAGAACTCAGCGCGCGGATCCGGGATTTTGTAAGTCACGCCATTCTCATCGACACTCTTCAAATACAACGCCCAGGCGGCAACTACCAACGCAGCGCGCTCCGTCTCACGCCCATCGGCAATCAAGCGATTAATGGTCGGCACGGTGAACTTGGGAAACTTCGACGAGCCATCCGAACACACCCGCTCCAACTGGTCGGCAATCGCCTGATTGGAGAAGCGATCCACCAACGTCTGCTTGTACTCGGTCAAGTCAATGCCCGGCACCGGCGCCAGATTTGGCGTGACGTCCAGGTCCATATACGCGCGCATATAGGCCACAAACACCGGGTCATTCATGGTCTCGTGTACGAACCGGTAGCCCTTGAGAAAGCCCAGGTAAGTCAGTGCCAAGTGGCTGCCATTGAGCAGGCCGATCTTCATCTCTTCGTAGGGCGTGACGTCATCGGTGAACTGCACGCCAACCTTTTCCCAGGCCGGGCGACCGTTGACGAACTTGTCTTCGAGCACCCACTGCACAAAGGGTTCGCAGACCACCGGCCAGGCATCGTCGATGCCATGGTCATCGTGCAATTGCAGGCGGTGGGCGGTGCTGGTCATCGGTGTGATGCGGTCGACCATAGCATTCGGGAAGCTCACGTTGGCCTTGATCCAGTCATGCAGCTCGGCGTTGTGCAGGGCGGCGAAGGCCAGCAGCGCCTTGCGCGTGACGGCGCCGTTGTGCGGCAGGTTATCGCAGGACATCACGGTAAACGCCGCAACCCCGGCTGCACGGCGTTGGGTCAGCGCGGCGCAGATAAAGCCGAACACGGTTTTTGGCGACTTCGGGTGCGCCAGGTCATGCTGGATCTGCGGCAGGTGGGCCATGAACTCGCCATTGCTGTCGTCGATGCAATAGCCGCCTTCGGTGATGGTCAGCGAGACGATGCGAATCTGCGGGCTGGCCAGTTTGTCGATCAGCGCCTGGGCGCCGTCTTCAGCCAGCAGCATGTCGCTGATCGAGCCGATCACGCGCACGTCGGTGTCGTCGGTGTCACCTAGCTCATAGAGTGTGAACAGGTAATCCTGGCCGGCCAGGTCGTCGCGGGCTTTGCGGTCTTCGCTGCGCAAGCCGACGCCGCAAATGCTCCAGTCCAATCCTTCACCGGTGTTCATCAGCGCATCGGTGTAATACGCCTGATGCGCGCGGTGGAAGCCGCCGACGCCGATATGCGCGATACCTTGCGTGGTGCTGGCAATGGTGTAGGTCGGGGTTTTGACTTCCGGCGCCAACTGGGTGAGGTTCTGTTTATTCAGTTTCATCACAAATCTCGCGAAATCAGGCGGCAGCGCGCAGTGGTCGGGCCACGGCCACGCCGTCGGTGTCGAACAGATGGCAGTGCGCCGGGTCCAGGTGCAGCTGCAGGGTTTCGCCGTACTGGCTGGCCATGTCGCCGCGAATCCGCATGGTTAGCGGCTCGCCGTTGGCGGTGATGACGTGGCAGAAGGTGTCGCTGCCCAGGCGTTCGCCGACGTCGGCGGTGACGGTCAAGGTGGTTTGGCCGGGTGAAGCGATTTCCAGATGCTCCGGACGAATCCCCAGGGTCACCGCGCTGCCCACGCTCAGGCTGGCGCCGCTCAACGGCAGGCTGATGGTGGTGCCGGCGTCCAGTTGTACTTCGCAGCCCTGGCTCTCGATACGGGTGACCTTGCCCTTGAGAAAGCCCATTTTCGGCGTGCCCAAAAAGCCCGCCACAAACAGGTTGGCCGGTTGGTGGTACAGCTCCAGCGGCGAGCCGACCTGTTCGATGCGGCCGCTATTGAGTACGACCACTTTGTCGGCCAAGGTCATGGCTTCAACCTGGTCGTGGGTCACGTAGATCATGGTCGCTTGCAGGTCTTTATGCAGGCGCGCCAGTTCCAGGCGCATCTGCACGCGCAACGCGGCGTCTAGGTTGGACAGCGGTTCGTCAAACAGGAAGATCTTCGGGTTGCGCACAATCGCGCGGCCGATGGCCACACGCTGACGCTGGCCGCCGGACAACTGCTTGGGCTTGCGCTCCAGCAACGGGCCGAGTTCCAGAATGCGCGCGGCTTCGCTGACCTTGCTTTCCACCAGTTTCTTGTCCACACCGGCCAGGTCCAAGGCGAACGACATGTTTTTGCGCACGCTCATGTGCGGGTACAGCGCGTAAGTCTGGAACACCATCGCCAGGTCACGCTTGGCCGGAGTCACTTCGGTGATGTCGCGACCATCCAGTTCGATGGTGCCTTCGGTGACTTCTTCCAGGCCCGCGATCAGGCGCAGCAAGGTGGATTTGCCGCAGCCTGAGGGGCCGACGAAGACCACGAATTCCTTGTCATTCACTTCCAGGTCAATGCCCTTGATGATGGAGAAGCCTTCGAAGCCTTTTTGCAGATTTTTGATTTTCAGGTTGGCCATGGGATGGGCCTCCACTTGGAATTTTTATAAGCAATCGTTACTTAACGGCGCCGAAGGACAAACCCCGCACCAGCTGTTTCTGGCTGAACCAGCCGAAAATCAGGATCGGCGCGCAGGCCAGGGTCGACACGGCCGACAATTTGGCCCAGAACAAGCCTTCGGGGCTGGAGTAGGAGGCGATCAGCGCGGTCAACGGCGCGGCACTCGAGGAGGTCAGGTTCAACGACCAGAACGCCTCGTTCCAGCACAGGATCAGCGACAGCAACACCGTGGAAGCCAGGCCACCCTTGGCAATCGGCAGCAGCACGCGGACCATTTCCTGCCACAGCGTGGCGCCATCCAGGCGCGCGGCTTCGAGGATGTCCTTGGGGATGTCTTTGAAGTAGGTGTAAACCATCCACACCACAATCGGCAGGTTGATCAGGGTGTAGATGATGATCAGCGCAACGCGCGTATCCAGCAGGCCAAGGCTCTTGGCCAGCAGGTAGATCGGCATCAGCACGCCCACCGGCGGCAGCATCTTGGTGGACAACATCCACAGCAGCGTGCCCTTGGTGCGTTTGGTTTCATAGAACGCCATGGAGTAGGCGGCCGGCACCGAGATCAGCAGGCACAGGGCGGTGGCGCTGAACGAAATCACCACCGAGTTCCAGGCGTAGGCGAAGTAGTTGCTGCGCTCGTTGATGTGCAGGTAGTTCTCCAGCGTCGGCGTGAAGATGAACTGCGGCGGCGTGGCAAACGCGTCGATTTCGGTCTTGAAGCTGGTCAGCACCATCCAGAAGATCGGGAAGAAAATCAGGATCGCGATGGCCCAGGCCAAGGTGCCGAGCAACAGGCTTTGCAGGCGGCGGGATTGTTGAAGCGTCATGGCGCGGCCCTCAAGGCTTGTCAGTCAGGTTTTTGCCGATCATCCGCACCAGGATGATCGCCGCGATATTGGCGATGACCACGGCAATCAAGCCGCCGGCCGAGGCCATGCCCACATCGAACTGCACCAGCGCCTGGTTGTAGATCAGGTAGGCGAGGTTGGTCGAGGCGTAGCCGGGGCCACCGTTGGTGGTGGTGAAGATTTCGGCGAATACCGAGAGCAAAAAGATCGTTTCGATCATCACCACCACGGCAATCGGGCGTGCCAGGTGGGGCAGGGTCAGGTGCCAGAAGATCGCGATGGCGCCGGCACCGTCCAGGCGCGCGGCTTCCTTTTGTTCCTGGTCGAGGGACTGCATGGCGGTCATCAGCAGCAGGATCGCGAAGGGCAGCCATTGCCACGACACAATGATGATGATCGACAGCAACGGGTAATGCGCCAGCCAGTCCACCGGCTCGGCGCCGAACAGCTTCCACACGGCGGCGAGAACCCCCGACACCGGGTGGAAAATCAGGTTCTTCCAGATCAGCGCACCGACGGTGGGCATGATGAAGAACGGTGAAATCAACAACACCCGCACCAGGCCGCGACCGAAAAATTCACTGGCCTCAAGCAAAGCACTGATCAGTACGCCGAACACCACGCTGATCAGCAGCACGCTCCCCACCAGCAACAGGGTATTGGTGGCGCCGGGCAGGAAGCCCGAGTCGGTGATGAAGTAAGTGAAGTTTTCCAGCCCCACGAATTGGTTTTCGCCGGGGTAGAGCAGGTTGTAGCGGATCAGCGAAAAGTACAGGGTCATGCCCAGCGGCACGATCATCCACAGCAGCAACAAGGCCACCGAGGGGCTGACAAGGAACCAGCCGGGGTTGGCCAGGCGGTTTTTGGAGGGTGTATTCATGGTGATCATGGCCAGTCAGATGCAGACAGAACTGTGGGAGCGGGCTTGCTCGCGAATGCGCTGTGTCATTCGCTGCATGTGTCGACTGACACTGCGCATTCGCGAGCAAGCCCGCTCCCACATTAATGACGGGGTTGCGTACTATTTGGGATAACCCGCCCGCTTCATTTCACGCTCGGTAGTGGTCTGCGCGGCGGTCAAGGCAGCATCGACCGTTTGCTGACCGGTCAGCGCGCCCGAGAAGAACTTGCCGACCTGGGTGCCAATCGCCTGGAACTCAGGAATGGTCACCAACTGGATACCGATATACGGCACCGGCTTGAGCGTCGGGCTGGTCGGGTCGGCAACTTTCAGCGATTCCAGCGTCACCTTGGCGAACGGCGCAGCCTGCATGTATTCGTCGCTGTAGGTCGACTTGCGCGTGCCTGGCGGCACGTTGGCAATACCGTCGGTCTTGGCCACGAGCTGGCCGTATTCCTTGGAGGTCGCCCAACTGGTGAACACCTTGGCGGCGTCCTTGGCTTTGGAGCTGGTCGGGATCGCCAGGCTCCAGGAGTACAGCCACGAGGTACCTTTGTCGGTCTTCTCGTGCGGGGCAAAAGTGAAGCCGACATGCTCGGAGACCTTGCTCTGAGTCTTGTCGGTGACGAACGAGCCGGCCACGCTGGCATCGACCCAGATCGCGCACTTGCCGCTGTTGAACAACGCCAGGTTTTCGTTAAAACCGTTGCTGGAAGCACCCGGCGGGCCGGATTTTTTCATGTTGTCGACGTAGAAGTTCAGCGCGTCTTTCCACTCAGGGCCATTGAATTGCGGCTGCCACTTCTCATCAAACCAGCGCGCACCGTAGCCATTGGCCAAGGTGGTGATCAGCGCCATGTTCTCACCCCAACCGGCTTTGCCGCGCAGGCACAGGCCGTACTGCTCTTTGGTCTTGTCGGTGAGTTTTGCCGCGAATTCGCCGATCTGCGTCCAGGTCGGGTGCTCAGGCATGGTCAGCCCGGCGTCCTTGAACAGGTCAGTGCGGTAATAGGTGATCGAGCTTTCGGCGTAGAACGGCAGGGCGTACAGCGAGCCTTTGACGGACAAGCCATCACGCACCGAAGGGAAAACATCATCGAGGTCGTAGGAGGCCGGCAGGTCCTTCATCGGTTCCAGCCAGCCCTTGGCACCCCAGAGTGCGGCTTCGTACATGCCGATGGTCAATACGTCGAACTGCCCGCCTTGAGTGGCGATGTCGGTGGTCAGGCGTTGGCGCAGCACGTTTTCTTCGAGCACCACCCAGTTGAGCTTGATCTGCGGATGCTCGGCCTCGAAGGTTTTCGAGAGCTTTTGCATGCGGATCATGTCGCTGTTGTTGACGGTAGCAATGGTCAGGGTTTGCGCGCCAAAACTGACGGCGCTGAGGGTCGTGCATACAGTCATGCAAGAACAGGCAAGCAGCGTTTTTGCTGTGAACTTCATCGCGCACTCCATTTCTGCGCCCAGGGGCTACAGAAGGACAGTTATTGTTGTTGTGTCTTCCTACAGGTAGCCAGGAAGAGTGTGCGTTGATTACAGCCTTCAAATGGGGTTAAGACAAATCCTTGGGCGCACTTGGACTGATACTTTTTTGCACTCGTGGTGGGGCGGGGTAAAACGGTTCACCTAACAGCAGGGGAAAAGCACTGGCGTTCCACCGCCGTCACTTTTGCCCTTTTGGATCAAACCTGGCCTGCCGGTTCGTGCCTATGCGCGGCTATTGGCTCGCTGACGCTTTTGCTTGGGCTGTTTGACGGCTTGCGCCAGGGTTTCAAGTGGCGACAGAGGCACCTCTGCTATGGGGGTTCCCCAAGACACAGAGAGTTGGTGGTAGTGGGTGAAGGGGAAGCTTTGGTTAGGGTCCATCTCGGTAATTTTTGCCAGTACGGATTGACGGTTCTTTTGCTCCCATTTGTATTCCGGCGCGTGGTGTTGGGCAGGCATGCTTTCCTTGTAAAAGCTCATGACCTCATACAATGCCGCACCGGTGCTGGGCGGATACCGCACATCGGTAGTCGAACCACCGGCCATGGTTCGTACACTGCCCTGCAGCTTGGGCCAGACAGCGGACCAGCCCGAACCGTCATGTTGCGTGAAGGTGGTGTCGGCGCCGTTTACCTGACCGGTCAGATCACCGGAGCCAGGGTTGATCCGCACGCTGGTGGGATCGATGCTGTGCTGTTGCGCAAAGTCCGTAAACGCCGTGTCAGTCAGTGCGGCCAGGAGTTTTTTGCGCGCCACGTTGAATGAGGACAGCTCAGGAATGTTGTTCAGCCTGATCGGTGATTCGTGCTCACCCGTGCCTGGAATCAGCTGTATCAGCGCCCGGCGGCACAGCTCTGCCAGCTCATGGTCGGCGCGTAAAAGTCTTGCGCCCTGAAGCCCTGGCTTGAACGCTGCGAGAAGCGCTTTCAGCGCCGGCTGCGGCAAATCCACGATGTGTTGGGCGGCGTCTTTTTGCCGCTGTTTGAGGGGCTCAGTACCAGGGTCGGTACTGGTTAAACCCGGGAAAGTCCCTGCGTGCGACAGCTGTCCGAGAGTGGACAGAATAGTGTCGCTGTTGACGGTGTCCAAAGGCAGGCCGTAGAACTGCGCGACGGTAGTGTTCGATGTATGAAGTGGGCCGTAGAACGTTACCCCGCCGGAGTACCCATGCACATCATGGTTTGGCCCCACTACGTTTTTGGCGGCGGCGATAACAGCTGCCGTCGCGGCTTTTGATTCGGCGCACGCGTTCGCATCGAAAATGGCGGGTTCCTTGCCGCCTAAATTGGCAATCGTTCCATTGGGGTGGACGACCATGTCGTCAATGTTGATTTTGTTGCGTTTGGCGTACGACGTGAACGGCTCCGATTGTACGGCTTCAGCAAACGTGGCCCACGCCAGGCCGAAAGTGGATTCAGCCGGGACCCTGACTTTATCGGTCCCACGGTCTGAGCTATCGGTGTCAATCGCTTGCTGCAGGCGGATCAAGCTGTTCGCGACGCTACCGGCCAGTTGCTGGTCACCCTGTTCAATCACGGCCTTGGCGAACTTTTGGAGAGGGGTGTTGCTTGGGGTGAGGTTCTGCAGGTCTCGACGGGTGCGCGACAAGCGATTGAGCGGGTTGGGTGAAGCGGGCAGGTGGTTTGTGGGGAGCGCCTGAGCGTGTTTTTGCGGGTGTGGGTGTTGTTCCACCTGACTACGTGGCGTCAGCTCGGCAGGTTGGAGGGCGGGTATGGCAGTGGGTAGCGGCAGACCATTGATCATCGGGTGTCCTTTTTGCTCATGCGTTGAAGGCCGTCCCTCTATCGATTAGATGAGGGGGCTTTCGCTGAGTGGCAGTGGGCTCGATGAGGTTCCTGTGGCGTTTTGCAAAACCAGGCCGTTTCACTGACGAATATCTATTCGGCGTGTTTCGAGGGGGCCAGGGTTAAGCCAGGTTCTGCTCGGTCAGCCGCTGCACCGCCAGGCGCCGGTAGTGTGAGGGTGTCATGCCCTTGAGCTGCTGGAAGCGTCGATTGAAGTTGGAGATATTGTTGAAGCCCGACTCAAAGCACACGTCGGTCACCGCCTTGTCGCCATCGGCCAGCAGTTCGCAGGATTTGCTGATACGCAAGCGGTTCACAAACTCGATAAACGTGCGCCCGGTCGCCTGTTTGAACACCCTGGAGAAGTAGGTCGGCTTCATGCCCAGGTATTCGGCGACTTCCTCCAGCGACAACTCCCGCGCGTAATGCGCAAAAATGTAGTCCACCGCGCGGTTGGTGCGGTCAATGCTGTGCTCATCGGCAAGTTGCGGCGTAGTGACGCCGGACAGCAGTTGGTAGTCCTCACAGGCGCTCAACACTTCCAGCAAGATAAAGAAGTGCCCCAGGCGCGCCATGCCTTGGGCGTCCTCGATGCGTTGCATCAAGTTCATGGCTTGAGCGATGGTCTTTTTACAGCGAAATTCGATGCCGTATTGCGCGCGTTCGAGCAACGGCACCAGGCTCTTGAGTTCGGTGAAGATCTGGCTGCCGCCCTCGAACAGCTCGTCGGTGAAGTTCACCAGCATGTCGCGCTTGGGCACCACCTCGTCTTCCTCCACCTGGCTGATCCAGTTGTGGGGCAGGTTGGGGCCGGTGAGGAACAGGCTTTGCGGGTAGAAGTTGCCGATGTAATCGCCGATAAACACCTTGCCTGCGCTGGCGACGATCAGGTGCAGCTCGTATTCCTTGTGGAAATGCCAGCGCACCAGTGGGCAGGGGAAGCCGTGCTGGCGATAGATGATGGACAGACCGTTGTGATCGTCCATCAACTCGTAGGAAGGGTCGGTGATTCGCGTTGCTCGGGTCATGCTGCCGTCGCTTTATTGTGGTTGCTGCCTGGGATAATGCCCCCTCGCGCGCAACCTCGCCAGCGTCAGTGCTTATACGTTGCGGTTTTTAGCCTCGATCCACTGGGACATGTACTGCGTACTCTTATGCGCATGGTGGCGCAGCATGCTGCCGATGAAGTTGTCGCGGCGATGGGCCGAAAGGTTGCTGCGGCACTGCTCCAGGCATTCCACCAGCGCCGGGCCGTGGATGGCCAGGTCATAGCGACGGGCCAGCAATCGGCGGCCGTTTTCTTGGGCCTGGGTCCAGCGTTCACGGTCTTGATACAGCGCCACGGCAGCTGCGGCCAGGGCTTGCGCGTTGTGCTCAATCGCACCCGGCCACGGTTGCTCATCGCCCATGCCTTCGGCGCCAATCGGCGTGGTGATATTCGGCGTGCCGCACAGCATGGCATCGGCCAGCTTGCCCTTGATGCCGGCGCCAAAACGCAGCGGCGCCAGGCAGATGCGCGCGGCGCTCATCACCGCGAGTGCATCTTCGGCCCAGTTCATCACGTGAAAACCCTGGGCGGGGTTATGCAGGGCGGTGGCCTTGGGCGGTGTGTAGGAACCGTAGATATGCAGTTGAGCGCCCGGCAATTGCTGGCGGATCAGCGGCCAGAGGCTGTTCTTCATCCACAACACCGCATCCCAGTTGGGCGCGTGGCGGAAATTGCCGATGCTGAGGAAATGCGCGCGGTCTTCGAACGGTGTGAAGGCCTCGGTCGGCGGCTCCAGCATCAGCGGGCACCAGTGGAGCAGGGCGGTCGGCACCTTGAACTGCTCGGTGAGCAGCCGGGCTTCGACGTCGGAGATCATTAGGCTGATGTCGCAGCGCAAAATCGCCGCGATCTCGCGCTTGGCCACGTCGGTGTCGGCCATCCGTTGAAATTCATCCAGCAGCGCAGGGGCGAACAGCGGGCTGAAGTCGTCGTCGTGAGGATGCGCCTTGAGGTGGTCCTTGAGGCGCTGCTGGCGGGCGTCGCGCAGGCTTTGCAGGTCGCAGGTCTCCAGCACGCGCAGGGCGTCGGGGCAGTGCTTTTCCACGCGCCAGCCGAACTGTTCTTCCATCATGAAACGGTCGAACAGCACGATATCCGGGTCCAGTTCGCGGATAAAGTCATCGAAACTGCTGTTATTCAGCGCGATGGCGCATTCGGTGATGCCCAGCGCTGGCAAATCGGCCTTGTGCTCGCCAACCGTCGCGGGGCTGGCGAAGGTAACGTCCCAACCTTGTGTCAGAAAGGTTTCGAGAATTTGCATCATGTGCCCGCCGGCAGCCGAGGAGCGGGGTTCCGGCCAGACATAACCAATGACCAGGACTGTGGTGGCGGGCTGATTCATCAACGACGGTTTCCTTGCAGGGTGGGCGAAAAGCGCGCAATTAAACCATAGCTGCCGTCGCCAAGGCGTCGGCATGACAATTTACGTTCGGGCATAGGTAGCTACGGCAGTTTGTGGTTAACTTCTGCGTCTCGATTTCGTTTAATCAAACCCAGCATAAGGATTCCGTTCATGGCCCAAGTCACCCTTCATGGTAACCCTGTCCAGGTTGAAGGCGAATTGCCTAAAACCGGTTCCACCGCCCCAGATTTCGCCCTGACCACCGTCGAACTGTCGGAAGCGACCCTGGAAACTTTCGCCGGCAAGCGCAAAGTGTTGAACATCTTCCCAAGCGTTGACACCCCGACCTGCGCGACTTCGGTACGCAAGTTCAACGCCCAGGCCAACGATGTGAGCAACACTGTCGTGCTGTGCATCTCCTCTGACCTGCCGTTTGCCCAGAAACGTTTCTGCGGCACTGAAGGTCTGGACAACGTGCTGAGCCTGTCGGATTTCCGCGACCCAGGCTTCGCCGTCGACTACGGTGTGTCTATCGTTGATGGCCGACTGAAAGCCCTGACCGCCCGTGCCGTGGTGGTACTGGACGAGAACAACAACGTGCTGCACAGCGAATTGGTCAGCGAAATCGGCCAAGAGCCAAACTACGAAGCGGCCCTGGCTGTTTTGAAGTAACTGTTTCAGCGCATTACTGTCTTTTCGCAGTAACACGCTTGATAGATGATTGCGGCCTGGCCTAGTCCAGGCCGTTTTCATTTAGAGTCAGCGGCTTAGCTAAATAGCGACTGGACTAAGGCCAGAAGTTAAAAGTTGTAAGTCCAAGGTAAATTGCCGGTAAAGGCGCTTTTCTTAATGCGCCCCAGTGCTTATCTTTCAGCCTCCTAAAGAAGAAGCTCTCGCGCCCAATGGTTGATCACTCGATGCAATCCTCCCCCCGCAACTCCCGTCGCTGGCTGTTCGGCCTGCTCGTGCTGCTGGTTATCGCCGGCCTGTGCTGGAAGTTCTGGCCTGCCAGCCATAAGGATGGCGCCGCCCAGAAACCGGCCGGGCACACCGGCAAGACGGGGATGGCGCGCCCTGGCTTCGGCGGTTCCACCGGCCCGGTGCCGGTGCGTGTGGCGCCGGCGGTGCTGGGGGAATTCCCGGTGTACTACAAGGCCTTGGGCACGGTGACCGCGCTCAACACCATTAATGTACGCAGCCGGGTGGGCGGTGAGCTGGTGAAGATCGCCTTTGAAGAAGGGCAGATGGTCAAGGCCGGTGACCTGCTGGCGGAAATCGACCCGCGCAGCTACCAGAACGCCTTGCTTCAGGCTCAGGGCACGCTGATGCAAAACCAGGCCCAGCTGAAAAACGCCCAGGTTGACGTGCAGCGTTACCGCGACTTGTATGCCCAGGACAGTATCGCCAAACAGACCCTGGACACCGCCGAAGCACTCGTCCTGCAATATCAGGGCACGGTCAAGACCAACCAGGGCGCGGTGGACGACGCCAAGCTCAACCTCGAATTCACCAAGATCCGTGCGCCGATCAGCGGCCGGGTGGGCTTGCGTCAGGTCGATGTGGGCAATCTGGTGGCCGCCAACGACACCACCTTCCTCGCGGTGATCACCCAGACCCAGCCGATCAGCGTGGTCTTTACCCTGCCGGAAAGCACCCTGGACACCGTGCTCGCCCGTTACCACGCCGGCAACAAGCTGCCGGTGGAAGCCTGGGACCGTGGCGACACAAAAAAACAGGCAGTCGGCGTGCTGCAGAGCCTGGATAACCAGATTGACGTGACCACCGGCACCCTGAAATTCAAGGGCCGTTTCGATAACAAGGACCAGGCGCTGTTCCCCAACCAGTTCGTCAACGTGCGCCTGCTGGCCGATACCTTGCACAACGTAGTGCTGGCGCCGTCCGCTGCGATCCAGTTCGGCAACAACGGCACCTTTGTCTACAAGCTCGATGGCGACAAGAAGGTCAAGGTCCAACCTTTGGTGGTCGGTGACACCGACGGCGACAACACCGTGATCAAGGAAGGTTTGGTCGCGGGTGACCGCGTCGTCATGGAAGGCACCGACCGCCTGAAGGAAGGCAGCGAAATCGAAGTGGTCAACGACAGCACTGAAGTGCCGACCACGCCGACCGAACACCTGCAAGGCAAACCCGCGGCGAAAGGGGAGACCGGCGCTGACGCCGGCAAGGCGCAAAAGGTCGGTTCATGAACCTTTCGCGCCTGTTTATCCTTCGCCCGGTTGCCACTACGCTGAGCATGCTGGCCATTGTCCTGGCCGGTATTATTTCGTATCGCTTGCTGCCGGTTTCGGCCTTGCCCCAGGTGGAATACCCGACGATCCGGGTAATGACTCTGTACCCCGGCGCCAGCCCCGATGTGATGACCAGCGCGGTAACAGCGCCGCTTGAGCGCCAGTTCGGGCAAATGCCCGGGCTGACCCAGATGGCGTCGACCAGCTCCGGCGGTGCGTCGGTGCTCACGCTGCGTTTCAACCTCGACATCAATATGGATGTTGCCGAGCAACAGGTGCAGGCCGCGATCAACGCGGCAACCAACCTGTTGCCCAAGGATTTGCCGGCGCCGCCGGTGTACAACAAGGTCAACCCGGCGGACACCCCGGTGCTGACCCTGGCGATCACGTCCAAGACCATGCTGCTGCCCAAGCTCAATGACTTGGTGGACACGCGCATGGCGCAAAAAATTGCGCAGATCAGTGGCGTCGGCATGGTCAGCATCGCCGGTGGCCAGCGCCAGGCCGTGCGCATCAAGGTCAACCCCGAGGCCCTGGCCGCCAATGGCTTGAACCTGTCGGACGTGCGCACCCTGATCGCTGCCTCCAACGTCAACCAGCCCAAGGGTAACTTCGACGGCCCCACGCGGGTGTCGATGCTCGACGCCAACGACCAGTTGGTCTCGCCCGAGCAATATGCCGAATTGATCCTGGCCTACAACAATGGCGCGCCGTTACGCCTTAAAGATGTGGCGCAGATCGTCGACGGTGCCGAAAACGAGCGCCTTGCCGCCTGGGCCAACGAAAACCAGGCCGTGCTGTTGAATGTTCAGCGCCAGCCGGGCGCCAACGTGATTGAGGTGGTCGACCGTATCAAGGCGTTGCTGCCGAGCATCACCGACAATCTGCCGGCCGGCCTTGAGGTCACAGTGCTCACCGACCGCACCCAGACCATCCGCGCCTCGGTTACCGATGTGCAACACGAATTGCTGATCGCCATTGCCCTGGTGGTGATGGTGACGTTCCTGTTCCTGCGCCGCTTCAGCGCCACGATCATTCCGTCGATTGCCGTACCGCTGTCGCTGATCGGCACCTTTGGCGTGATGTACCTGGCGGGTTTTTCCATCAACAACCTGACACTGATGGCCCTGACCATCGCCACCGGCTTTGTGGTGGACGATGCCATCGTGATGCTGGAGAACATCTCACGTTACATCGAAGAGGGCGAGACGCCGCTCAATGCGGCGCTCAAGGGCGCCAAGCAGATTGGCTTTACCTTGATTTCCCTGACGCTGTCGTTGATTGCGGTGTTGATCCCGCTGCTGTTCATGGCTGACGTGGTCGGGCGGCTGTTCCGCGAATTCGCCATCACCCTGGCGGTGGCAATCCTGATTTCCCTGGTGGTCTCGCTGACCCTCACGCCGATGATGTGCGCGCGCCTGCTCAAGCGTGAACCCAAGGAAGAAGATCAGAGCCGTTTCTACAAGGCCAGCGGCGCGTGGATCGACTGGTTGATCGCGCGTTATGCAAGCATGTTGCAGTGGGTACTCAATCACCAGCCGCTGACCCTGCTGGTGGCTATCGCTACCCTGGGCCTGACCGTGGTGCTGTACCTGGTGGTGCCCAAGGGCTTTTTCCCGGTGCAGGACACCGGGGTGATCCAGGGCATTTCCGAGGCGCCTCAGTCGATTTCGTTTGCTGCCATGAGCCAGCGTCAGCAGGAATTGGCCAAGGTCATCCTGGCTGACCCGGCGGTGGACAGCCTGTCGTCCTACATTGGCGTGGATGGCGATAACGCCACCCTCAACAGCGGGCGCCTGCTGATCAACCTCAAGGCCCACGGCCAGCGCGACTTGAGCGCGGCCCAGGTGATCACGCGGTTGCAGCCGCAAATCGACAAGCTGGTGGGCATTCGCCTGTTCATGCAGCCGGTGCAAGACCTGACCATCGAAGACCGTGTGAGCCGCACTCAGTACCAATTCAGCATGTCCTCGCCCGATGCCGAGCTGTTGGCGCTGTGGAGCGATAAGCTGGTGCACACCTTGCGTCAGTTGCCGGAACTCACCGACGTCGCCAGCGACCTGCAGGACAAAGGCCTGCAAGTGTTCCTGGTGATTGACCGCGACGCTGCCTCGCGCCTGGGCGTGAGTGTGTCGACCATCACCGACGCGCTGTACGACGCCTTCGGCCAGCGGCAGATTTCTACCATTTACACTCAGGCCAGCCAGTACCGCGTGGTGCTGCAGGCGCAGTCCGGTGAAACCCTCGGCCCTGCGGCGCTGAACCAGATCTACGTGAAAACCACCGACGGCGGCCAAGTGCGGCTGTCGAGCCTGGCCCACGTGGAGCAACGCCAGGCGCAGTTGGCGATCTCGCACATCGGCCAGTTCCCGGCGGTGATGATGTCGTTCAACCTGGCCCCCGGCGTCGCGCTGGGTAAAGGCGTGGAGCTAATCAACCAGACCCAGAAAGACATCGGCATGCCGATCGGGGTGCAGACCCAGTTCCAGGGCGCAGCACAGGCCTTCGAAGCGTCGCTGTCGAGCACCTTGTTGCTGATCCTGGCAGCGGTGGTGACCATGTACATCGTGCTCGGCGTGCTCTACGAGAGCTATATCCACCCGATCACCATCCTCTCGACCTTGCCGTCGGCTGCGGTGGGGGCCTTGCTGGCGTTGCTGCTCAGCGGCAATGACCTGGGCATGATTGCGATCATTGGCATCATCTTGCTGATCGGTATCGTGAAAAAGAACGCGATCATGATGATCGACTTCGCCCTCGACGCCGAACGCAACCAAGGCCTGGACCCGCAGACCGCGATCTATCAGGCGGCGCTGTTGCGTTTCCGGCCGATCCTGATGACCACCTTGGCGGCCTTGTTTGGCGCGGTGCCATTGATGTTGGCCACCGGTTCCGGCGCCGAGTTGCGCCAGCCATTGGGCCTGGTGATGGTCGGCGGCTTGCTGGTGAGCCAGGTCTTGACCCTGTTCACCACGCCGGTGATCTACCTGTATTTTGATCGTTTGGGCCGTCGCTGGCGCAAAGAGCCGCAAAGCCTGGAGCCGGTTGAGTCATGAACCTGTCCGGACCGTTTATTCGCCGGCCGGTAGCGACCATGCTGCTGAGCCTGGCGATCATGTTGTTGGGCGGCGTCAGCTTCAATTTGCTGCCGGTGTCGCCGCTGCCGCAGATCGACTTTCCGGTGATCGTGGTCTCGGCCAGCTTGCCCGGCGCCAGCCCCGAGGTGATGGCGTCCACCGTGGCCACGCCGCTGGAGCGCTCGTTCGGTGCGATTGCCGGTATCACCACCATGAGCAGTTCGTCGAGCCAGGGCTCGACGCGGGTGATCCTGGCGTTCGACTCCGACCGAGATATCAACGGTGCGGCGCGTGAAGTGCAGGCGGCGATCAACGCCTCGCGCAACCTATTGCCCAGCGGCATGCGCAGCATGCCGACCTACAAGAAGATCAACCCGTCCCAGGCACCGATCATGGTGCTGTCGCTGACCTCCGACGTGCTGCAAAAGGGCCAGTTGTATGACCTGGCGTCGACGATCCTCTCGCAAAGCCTGTCCCAGGTGCCGGGTGTGGGCGAAGTGCAAATCGGCGGCAGCTCCTTGCCGGCGGTGCGTATCGAGCTGGAACCCAAGGCCCTCGACCAGTACGGCGTGGCCCTGGACGATGTGCGCAACACCATCGCCAACGCCAACCAGCGCCGGCCCAAGGGTTCGTTGGAAGACGGCGAGCGTAACTGGCAGATCCAAGCCAACGACCAGCTGGAAAAAGCCAAGGATTACGAACCGCTGCTGATTCGCTACCAGAATGGCGCGGCCTTGCGCCTGGGCGATGTGGCGAAGATCAGCGACGGCGTGGAAGACCGTTACAACAGCGGCTTTTTCAACAATGATTCGGCGGTGCTGCTGGTGATCAACCGCCAGTCCGGCGCCAACATCATCGAGACGGTCCGGCAGATCAAGGCGCAGTTGCCGGCGTTGCAGGCGGTGCTGCCGTCCAGCGTCAAGCTCAACCTGGCCATGGACCGCTCGCCGGTGATCACCGCCACTTTGCATGAAGCCGAGATGACCTTGCTGATTGCCGTGGCCCTGGTGGTGCTGGTGGTGTACCTGTTCCTGGGTAACTTCCGCGGCTCGTTGATCCCGACCTTGGCGGTGCCGGTGTCGCTGGTGGGCACCTTTGCGGTGATGTACCTGTTCGGTTTCTCGTTGAACAACTTCTCGCTGATGGCCTTGATCCTGGCCACCGGTTTGGTGGTGGACGATGCCATCGTGGTGCTGGAGAACATTTCCCGGCATATCGACGACGGCGTGCCGCCAATGAAGGCGGCGTACCTGGGCGCGCAGGAAGTCGGCTTTACCTTGCTGTCGATGAACGTGTCGCTGGTGGCAGTGTTCCTGTCGATCCTGTTTATGGGCGGCATCGTCACCAACCTGTTCCGGGAGTTTTCCATCACCTTGTCGGCGGCGATCATCGTTTCGCTGATCGTCTCGCTGACCTTGACCCCGATGCTCTGCGCGCGCTGGCTCAAGCCGCATGTCAAAGGCCAGATGACCGGTTTGCAGCGCTGGAGCCACAGGGTCAACGAGCGCATGGTTGCGGTCTATGCCACCAGCCTGGACTGGGTGCTGCGCCACCGGCGCCTGACCCTGCTGAGCCTGTTGCTCACCGTGGGAGTGAACATCGCGTTGTACGTGGTGGTGCCGAAAACCTTCATGCCGCAGCAGGACACCGGCCAGTTGATCGGTTTTGTGCGTGGCGACGATGGGCTGTCATTCAGTGTGATGCAGCCCAAGATGGAGATCTTCCGCCAGGCGGTCTTGAAAGACCCGGCGGTGCTCAGCGTGGCCGGGTTTATCGGCGGCAACAGCGGCACCAACAACGCGGTGATGCTGGTGCGCCTCAAGCCGATCGCTGAGCGCAAGCTCTCGGCCCAGGCGGTGATCGAACGTATCCGCAAGGAAGTCCCGCTGGTACCGGGTGGGCGTCTGTTCCTGATGGCCGACCAGGACCTGCAATTTGGCGGCAGCCGCGACCAGACCAGCGCGCAATATTCCTACATCCTGCAAAGCGGCGATTTGGCCGCGTTGCGCCTGTGGTACCCGAAAGTGGTCGCGGCCCTGCGTGAGCTGCCGGAGCTGACCGCCATCGACGCCCGTGAGGGCCGTGGTGCGGCGCAGGTGACGCTGATGGTCGACCGCGATCAGGCCAAGCGCCTGGGCATCGACATGAGCATGGTCACGGCGGTGCTGAACAACGCCTACAGCCAGCGGCAGATCTCCACCATCTATGACAGCCTCAACCAGTACCAGGTGGTGATGGAGGTCAACCCCAAATATGCCCAGGACCCGATTACCCTGAACCAGATGCAGGTGATCACGGCCACCGGCGCGCGGGTGCCACTGTCGACCATTGCCCATTACGAAAACAGCCTGGCCGATGACCGCGTCAGCCATGAAGGCCAGTTCGCCTCGGAAGACATTGCCTTCGACATGGCGCCTGGGGTGACGGTGGAGCAGGGCACGGCCGCTATCGAGCGGGCGATTGCCAAGGTGGGCTTGCCCGAAGATGTGATCGCCAAGATGGCCGGCACCGCCGATGCCTTCGCGGCGACCCAGAAGGGCCAGCCATTCATGATCCTCGGCGCGCTGGTGGCGGTGTACTTGGTGCTGGGCATTCTGTATGAAAGCTACATTCACCCGCTGACCATCCTCTCGACCTTGCCGTCGGCGGGTGTCGGCGCGTTGCTCTCGATCTACTTACTGGGTGGCGAGTTCAGCCTGATCTCGCTGCTGGGGTTGTTCCTGCTGATCGGGGTGGTGAAAAAGAACGCGATCCTGATGATCGACCTGGCCCTGCAACTGGAGCGCCACGACGGCATGAGCCCGTTGGAATCGATTCGCAGCGCCTGCTTGTTGCGGCTGCGGCCGATCCTGATGACCACACTCGCCGCGATCCTCGGCGCCTTGCCGCTGCTGCTGGGCTCCGGCGACGGCGCGGAAATGCGCCAGCCGCTGGGCCTGACCATTATCGGCGGCCTGGTGTTCAGCCAGATCCTGACCCTTTACACCACCCCGGTGGTTTACCTCTATCTCGACCGCGCGCGCCACCGCTTCAACGCCTGGCGCGGTGTGCGTACCGATGCTGCCTTGGACACTGCGCTATGACCGATTCAACGTTTGCCAAATTGGCCATGAGCATGCCCCGTGGTTCCCGCGTCGCCAGCCTGGTGCTGTGCGCGGCCTTGCTCAGCGCCTGCGCCATCGGCCCCGATTACAAACGGCCGGAGGTGGTCGAGCCGGTGCAATTCAAGGAGGCCCAGGGCTGGAGTCAGGCGACGCCGAGTGACTCCCTGGCCCGTGGCGCCTGGTGGGAGCTGTACGGCGACCGCCAACTGAACGACCTGGTGACACGCCTGAACAACTCCAACCAGACCGTGGCCCAGGCCGAAGCACGTTTTCGCCAGGCCCAGGCGCAGGTGCGCAGCGCGCGCGGTGCGTTTTTTCCGACGGTGGACTTGAGCGCCGGCAAGACCCGCGCCAGCCAGGGCACTGGTAGCAGTAATGCGAGCCTCAGCAGTTCCAGCAGCGGTATTCGCGACACGCTCAACGCGCAATTGGGCGTGAGTTGGGAGGCGGACGTGTGGGGCAAATTGCGCCGTGGCCTGGAGGCCAATGAAGCGACTGCCGAGGCCAGTTCGGCGGACCTGGCGGCGATGCGTTTGAGCCAGCAATCGGAGCTGGTGCAGGACTACCTGCAATTGCGGGTCATGGATGAACAGACGCGTTTGTTGCAAGCCACACTGGACACTTACCAGCGCTCGCTGAAAATGACTGAAAACCAATACCGCGCCGGTGTGTCGGGCAAGGATGCGATCGCCCAGGCGCAAACACAGCTCAAGACGACCCAGGCGAGCCTGATCGACTTGATCTGGCAGCGTGCACAACTGGAGAATGCCATTGCGGTGTTGATCGGTGAGGCGCCAGCCAATTTCAACCTGGCCGTGAGCAAGGATATTCCTGCATTGCCGCAGATTCCCGTGAGCTTGCCGTCGCAATTGCTGGAGCGTCGTCCGGATATTGCTTCGGCTGAGCGGTCGGTGATGGCTGCCAACGCGAATATTGGTGTGGCCAAGGCGGCCTATTATCCGGATTTGACCTTGAGCTTGGCGGGTGGGTATTCCAGCAGTACTTATGCGAATTGGATCAGTTTGCCTAATCGGTTTTGGTCGGTTGGGCCTAAGTTGGCGATGACGTTGTTCGACGGTGGGCAGCGGTCGGCGGAGGTTGATCGGACTGTGGCGTCTTATGACGAGACGGTGGCTAAGTATCGCCAGACGGTGCTGGATGGGTTCCGTGAGGTGGAAAACTACATGGTGCAGTTGAAGGTGCTGGAAGACGAGGCGGTCGTCAGTAACGAAGCCTTGGATGCGGCGCGTGAATCGCTGCGGTTGACCGAGAACCAGTATAAGGCGGGGTTGATTGCTTATCTGGATGTGGTGACGGTGCAGGCTACGGCGCTTAGTAATGAGCGGACGGTGCTGACGTTGTTGCAGACGCGGTTGGTGGCGAGTGTGCAGTTGATTGCTGCCTTGGGTGGTGGGTGGGATGGGCAGACGTCGGTTGCTGGCAAGGAGTGACTGAGTACATATCCGTTATTTGGGTAACGGCTGAAATGGGTTCCGCCCTTACGGCGGGTCACTTTTGGAAAAGAGCCCCAAAAGTAACCAAAAGGGCTCTTGCCCCACCACTCGGTGCCTCGCCTAGGTTCGGCATGCCCTCACTCCGGCTTGAATCCGTGGGCCGCCGCCATGGGCCATCCTTGGCCCATCGCGGCTAACCCGGCGTCCTGCCGGGTTACCCACGGATTCAAGCCTGCGTTCGGCCATCGTGGTTAACGGGGCGCCTCAGATCAAGATCAAGATCAAGATCAAAGCAAGAGCACGGCGGCCTAGTAGCCGACCTGAGTGGTAGAAGCAAAAGCAGGGCAAAAGCCCGGCAGTACACTCTCTGTCTGATGTACCGAGATCTAAATGTGGGGAGCGGGCTTTGCTCGCGAATGCGGTGGGTCAGTTACACATGAGCTGACTGACCCACCGCATTCGCGAGCAAGTCGAGTCGTCGCACCGCCGCTCCCACAATTTTGACCGAGTTTAGCTGCCAGCACCGCAGTGCTCTGCTTTTCTGTGGGAGCTGGCTTGCCTGCGATGCAAGCACCTCGGTGTGCCAGGCATAACCAGCCGATGCCATCGCAGGCAAGCCAGCTCCCACATTTGATTGAGTTTCATCTTCCAAGATCAGGTCGGCTGTCAGGCCGCCTCAGCTTGTTTTTTGATCTAACCACTCAGGTCGGCTACTAGGCCGCCGTGCTCTTGCTTTTGATCTTGATCTTAGGCGCCCCGTTAAACCACGCTGGCCGAACGCAGGCTTTGGAGCGGGGTAAACCGGCAGGACGCCGGGTTAGCCGCGATGGGCCAAGGATGGCCCATGGCGGCGGCCCCCGCCCAAAGCCTGCGTGAGGGGGCACACCGAGCCCTAGGCGAGGTGCCGAGTGGTGGGCAAGAGCCCTTTGGTTACTTTTGGGGCTCTTTTCCAAAAGTGACCCGCTGTAAGAGCGGAACCCATTTCAGCCGTAACCCAAACAACGGATATGTACTCAAATCAACCCCCCACCCCACCACTCCCAAGCCAGCAAATTGACGTCAAAACGCCACTAATGGCCCCTTGATAATTAATCAACTGTCCAATAATTATTCTCGCTACAATCGCCCGCTTTGCCACCTGCCACGGGCCTTCAATGCCCGTCAGTCTTGAGAAACCCCATGCTGATCGGTAGCTATTCCCCCTCCCTGGTCGTGATCTCGCTGTTCGTCGCGATCCTGGCGTCCTACACCGCGCTGGACCTCGCCGGCCGCATCGCGACCACCAAGGGCCGCGCGGTGTATTTGTGGATGACGGGCGGTGCATTGGCGATGGGCGTAGGCGTGTGGTCCATGCATTTTATCGGCATGTTGGCCTTACACCTGCCGTTTGCCCTGGGGTTCGACCTGAGCATCACCGCGCTGTCGCTGCTAATCGCCGTGTTGTCCAGCGGCTTTGCTTTGTGGCTGGTCAGCCAACCACGCCTGCCCGCGTGGCAACTGGGGTTTGGCGCATTGATCATGGGCGCGGGCATCAGCAGCATGCACTACACCGGCATGGCCGCAATGCGCATGACCCCGGGTATCGACTACGATCCCACCCTGTTCGGCGCCTCGTTGCTGATTGCCGTCGGGGCGTCTGGCGCAGCCCTGTGGATCGCCTTCAACCTGCGGCGCAACACGCCGTACGTGCGCCTGGCACGTGGCGGGGCAGCGGTGGTGATGGGCATTGCGATCGTGGGCATGCACTACACCGGCATGGCGGCGGCACGTTTTGACGACGACAGTTTCTGCGGCGCCGCGCTGACAGGGCTGAGCGGCACAGGCCTGGATAACTTGGTGCTGGTCACCTCGTTGGCGGTGTTAACCATCGCGTTGCTGACCTCCTTGCTCGACGCACGCCTGGAGACGCGCACTGCCGTACTCGCCGACTCCCTGAGCCTGGCCAACCAGGAACTGACCCACCTGGCCCTGCATGACATGCTCACCGGTCTGCCCAATCGCACCTTGCTCGCCGACCGCATTCAACAAGCCATCCAGGCGGTGAAGGAGCAGGGCGGTTGCTTTGCGTTGATGTTTATCGACCTGGATGGTTTCAAACCGGTCAACGATGCGTTTGGTCATCACATGGGCGACCAGTTGCTGCGCGAAGTGGGCCTGCGCTTGCGCGAAGATCTGCGCAGCCAGGACACCCTGGCACGCATCGGCGGTGATGAATTTGTATTGCTGGTGCAATTGACGCAGCCGGACGATGCCATGGGCTTGGCTGAACGCCAGGTCGGCTTGATCAACCGTGCGTTCACGGTGGCCGAGCATGAGCTGAAAATCTCCGCCAGCATCGGTATCGCGCTGTTTCCGGGCAACGGCGGCAACCCCGAGGAACTGTTGATGAATGCTGACGCCGCGATGTACCACGCCAAGGGCATGGGCAAGAACGGCTACAGCTTCTTTGACGTGTCGATGAATACCAACGCGCGCAAACAACTGCAGTTGCTGCAGGACCTGCGCAATGCCCTGGAGCACGAGCAGTTTCGGTTGTATTACCAGCCTAAGTTCGATGCGCTTAGTGGTCTGCCTGTCGGCGCCGAAGCACTGCTGCGCTGGGAGCACCCGCAGCAAGGTTTACTGATGCCGGCGGCCTTTATCGAGCTGGCGGAAAAGACCGGGTTGATCATCCCGATCGGCGAGTGGGTGCTGAATGAAGCGTGTCGCCAGATGCGCGTGTGGTACGCCCAGGGCTATGAAGACTGGCGCATTGCCGTGAATCTGTCGGCACTGCAGTTTTGCCATGTCGGGTTGGTCAACAGTGTCGCCGCCGCCCTCGAACGTCACCAGTTGCCGGCCAACAGCCTGACCCTGGAAATCACTGAAACCACCGCCATGAGCGATGCCGATGCGAGCATGACGGTGTTGCAGCAGTTGTCGGACATGGGTGTGGACCTGTCCATCGACGACTTTGGTACGGGCTATTCCAGCCTGATGTACCTCAAGCGCTTGCCGGCCAACGAGTTGAAGATCGACCGTGGTTTTGTTCGCGACCTGGAGCATGACAGCGACGATGCGGCCATCGTTTCCGCGATCGTCGCCCTCGGCCAGGCTCTGGGGCTGCGGATTGTCGCTGAAGGTGTGGAGACCGATGTGCAGCAGAGTTTCCTGACGCGTTTGGGTTGCAACTCGCTGCAAGGCTACTTGCTGGGGCATCCCTTGCCGGCTGAGGGTTTCATGGCCGACATCCAGCGCGCCAAAGAGGCGGTAGCGCCTGACAAGAGCGGTGGGTGACGGGTATTCTTGGATCCAACCTTAAACAGATGGTTGAATCAGGAGACTGCACGCATGGACAAAGTCGTCATCATCACCGGGGGCAGCCGTGGCATCGGCGCCGAGACGGCATTGCTGGCTGCTCGCGAGGGCTACCGTATCTGCATCAACTACCAGTGCGACGAAAAAGCCGCCCATAGTGTGCTGGAACACGTTCGCGCCCTGGGCGCCCAGGCGATTGCAGTGCGTGCGGATGTCAGCATCGAAGATGAAGTGATCGCGCTGTTCAATCGCGTGGATGCGGAACTGGGCCGTGTGACCGCGCTGGTCAATAACGCCGGTACCGTGGGGCATAAGTCGCGGGTCGATGAGATGTCCGAGTTCCGCATCCTGAAGATCATGAAGACCAATGTGCTGGGGCCGATGCTGTGCGCCAAGCACGCGGTGCTGCGTATGTCACCCAAACATGGCGGGCAGGGCGGCAGTATCGTCAATGTGTCGTCGGTGGCCGCGCGTCTGGGGTCGCCGGGTGAATATGTCGACTACGCCGCCTCCAAGGGCGCGCTGGACACCTTCACCATTGGCCTGTCCAAAGAAGTGGCGGGTGAGGGGATTCGCGTCAACGCCGTGCGCCCTGGCTATATCTTTACCGACTTCCACGCGCTCAGTGGCGACCCGGACCGCGTCAGCAAACTGGAGTCCGGCATTCCCATGGCCCGTGGCGGTCGCCCGGATGAAGTGGCGGAAGCGATCATCTGGCTGCTGTCGGACAAGGCTTCCTACACCACCGGGGCATTCCTGGATTTGGGCGGCGGGCGCTGATATTGATAAAAAAGACCATTTCCTGACAAGGAAATGGTCAGCAAATAAGCGTAAGGCAGCCGGTGTTAATGATGTTTTGCCCACAGTATGCGATCGACCCGTTCCCCTATACGTTGTTTCGGCCCGAGCTGTTCCCGATCAGCGTCCATAGCGCAAACGAAATTGGCGACCTTCACTTTGCCCTCAAAATGACCGCACAATCCGCCCCAACGTCTCCATTGCCTTCTCCGACGCCTCGGTCCACGGGCTGCCATAATTCAAACGGATACAATTCCTGAAGCGCTGAGTCGCCGAAAAAATCGGCCCCGGCGCAATGCTGATGCCCTGTGCCAGGGCCATCTGGAACAACTTCAGCGAATCGGTCTGTTCCGGCAGTTCCAACCACAGGAAATACCCGCCGGCCGGCTGGCTGACCCGCGTCTGTGCGGGGAAGTAACGGGCGATGGCGGCCAGCATGGCGCTTTGCTGCTCTTCCAGGGCGTAACGCAATTTGCGCAGGTGCCGGTCATAGCCACCATGTTGCAGGTAGTCGGCAATCGCTGCCTGGGCCGGCATCGAGGGGCACAACGAGGTCATCAATTTGAGGCGCTCGACCTTCTGCGCATAACGCCCGGCCGCGACCCAGCCGACGCGGTAACCCGGCGCGAGGCTCTTGGCAAAGGAACCGCAGTGCATGACCAACCCTTCGGTGTCGAAGGCCTTGGCCGGTTTCGGTGCTTGTTGCCCGTAATACAACTCGGCATACACATCATCTTCGATCAGCGGCACCTGGTGGCTGCGCAGCAGTTCTACCAGCGCTTGTTTTTTCGCCTCCGGTAAGGTGGCGCCCATGGGGTTCTGGAAACTGGTCATGGTCCAGCAGGCCTTGATCGGGTAACGCTCAAGGCTTTGCGCCAAGGCGTTGAGGTCGATGCCATCGCGCGGGTGCACGGGGATTTCCACCGCCTTGAGTTTCAGGCGTTCCAGCACTTGCAGGCAGGCATAAAACGCGGGGGCTTCAATGGCGACCAGGTCGCCCGGCTCGGTCACGGCCTGCAAGCACAGGTTCAACGCTTCGAGGGCGCCGTTGGTGATCAGCAGCTCCTCCATGGGCAGCATCAGGCCGCCGACCATGTAACGCAGAGCAATCTGTCGACGCAGTTGCGGGTTGCCCGGTGACATGTCGGTGACCACCAGGCGAGGGTCCATCTCGCGGCTGGCGCTGGCCAGGGAGCGGGCCAGGCGCGGCAACGGAAACAGCATCGGGCTGGGGAAGGCCGAGCCGAAGGGCACCGTATTGGGGTCCTTGATGGAGTCGAGCACCGAAAACACCAGCTCACTCACATCCACTTCAGTGGACTCATGCACGTGCTCGCTTACCACCGGCTCGGAAAACGGGCTCGGCGCATGGGCGTTGACGAAGTAGCCAGAACGCGGCCGCGCGCGAATCAGCCCACGGCGCTCCAGCAGGTAGTACGCCTGGAAGACCGTGGACGGGCTGACGCCATAGGTCTGGCTCGCATAACGCACCGACGGCACCCGCTGGCCGGGCCCGAGGACGCCGGAGCGGATCAGTTCTGCGATGTCATCGGCAAATTTTTCGTAGCGTTTCATGAGGGCCTAATTAGCTTTGTAAAAGTGTACGCAGGGCTAAAGGTGGGAGCTGGCAAGCCAGCTCCCACCATTGATCGTTTGTGTTTGCCAGACCTCAGCGGTTCATCGGCGCCACAAAGCGGCTATCGGCAGCACTGTAGATCCACGGTTCATCCACATCCGTCACCTTGAAGCGCAGGGGCTGCGAACTGCTCGCCGGTTTGTCGGCCAACAACGCCACCGACACCGGCACATCGCTGATTTCCCCCGGTGCCAGGCTGATTTCGGTCTTGCCTTGCAACTCGAAGCCATCGGCATCCACCAGTTCCAGACGGTAGTCCTGGCGCTGCTGGGTCTTGTTGATGACCTTGAGGCTGTAGATGTTTTCGATCAAGCCCTGACTGTTTTCGCGGAACATGCCACGGTCCTTGGTCACGTCGAGCGATACCATCGGCCGCCCCACAAGGGCCACCACCAACGCGGCGATCATCACCAGCAGCACGGCACTGTATCCGATCAGCCGCGGCCTGAGCAGGTGGGTTTTGCCGCCTTGCAGTTGGTGTTCGGAGGTATAGCTGACCAGGCCACGGGCATAGCCCATCTTGTCCATGATCGAATCACAGGCGTCGATGCAGGCCGCGCAGCCGATGCACTCCATTTGCAGGCCGTCGCGGATGTCGATGCCGGTGGGGCACACCTGCACGCATAGCTGGCAGTCGATGCAGTCACCCAGGCCGACATCGGCAGGCTTCACCTCGCGCTTGCGTGGCCCACGGTTTTCTCCACGGGCCACGTCGTAGGAAATGGTCAGCGTGTCCTTGTCGAACATCACACTCTGGAACCGCGCATAAGGGCACATGTGCATGCACACCGCTTCGCGCAGCCAACCGGCATTGATGTAGGTGGCGGCCGTGAAAAACAGCACCCAGAACAGGCTCACACCACCCATTTGCCAGGTCAGCAGCTCCAGGGCCAAGGGGCGGATGGGCGTGAAGTAGCCGACAAAGGTCAGCCCGGTCAGCACGCTAATACCCAGCCACAACGTATGTTTGGCCGAGCGCCGCGCCAGTTTGTTCAGGCTCCAGGGTGCCGCCTGCAGTTTGATGCGTTGGTTGCGCTCGCCCTCGGTGACTTTTTCGCACCACATGAACAGCCAGGTAAACGAGCTTTGCGGGCAGGTGTAGCCGCACCACACGCGGCCTGCAAACACGGTAATCGCAAACAGGCCGAAGGCGCAGATGATCAACAGCGCTGACAGCAGGATGAAGTCCTGGGGCCAGAAGGTCGTACCAAAGATGTGGAACTTGCTTTCGGCCAGGTCCCACAGCACGGCTTGCCGTGCACCCCAGTTCAGCCACACGGTGCCGAAAAACGCCAGGAACAGTAGGGCTGCACCGCTCACGCGCAAGGTGCGGAACAGGCCGGTGAAGCTGCGGGTATGGATCAGGTTATCGCTGGTTTTGGCCTTCACCTTCTTTGGGTGTATGGGCTCAAAGGTTTCCACGGTGGGGATTCTTTCGCTCATGGTCGTTCGCTCATCAGCCTCCATCAGGCCGATGAACTATGAACGCCGCTCTGTTTGCATAACAGACTCAGCTAGGGCGATAAAAAGCGGATCAGATGGGTTTTTCAGGCAGGCCTGCGACGATCTGCTGCACCCCGTGGCGCCTGGAGTGCAGCGCTATTGAGCGGGTGCTGATACAGATCAATCAAATCACCGAATCACTGTCGGTCGCCTTCAAGTGTTTACGCCCATCCACGGCGCCGGCGACGGTCAATGCGTCGGCTTGCGCTTCGGTGATGTAGATTCGCTCGCCTTCCACCACCACAAAAGACATGGACTTGAGGCTGTCGGTAAGGACCTCTATCTCAGGCGCCGGCAGGCTGCGTTCCTGGCCGTTTTCGTCGACCTTGAAGTAGCACGTTTGGTTGTCGATACGTACAGGCATGGTGATCTCCTTTTCCGTAGGCTGGTAATTGTTAGGGCTCACCACTGTGCCAAGCGTTCCAGGCAACTGACTGGCGGTCGCCGCTGTCCATCGTTTATCAATAATCACAAAGGAGTGCTTCCATGGACGCCTGGTGGCAAGAAGTGTGGCAAACCCTGCAAGCCGAGTTCGCTGACATCGGCGATGCGAAGCAACTTACCCAGATCACCGTGCGCCTGCTGATCGCCGCGATCCTGGGCGGTATTCTCGGCTTTGAACGTGAGCACAAGGGCAAGGCGGCGGGCGTGCGTACCCATATGCTGGTGGCATTGGGTGCGGCGCTGTTTGTATTGGTGCCGCAGATGTCCGGTAATCAGGCCGATGCCATGAGCCGCGTCGTGCAGGGGGTGATTGCGGGGATTGGCTTTCTTGGCGCCGGCACCATCCTCAAAGGCAAGGAAGATGAGGACGGCCAGCACGTCAAAGGCCTGACCACCGCTGCCGGCCTTTGGATGACCGCTGCGATTGGGGTTGCCGCGGGTATGGGCCGCGAATCGACCGCGGTGCTCAGTACGTTGTTGGCCTTGGCGGTATTTAGCGTGATGCCCCGGATTGTCAGGGCGTTCGAGGCCCATGATGACCGCCGGTCAGATCAGTAGGTCCTTTTCTTTCACTTGGCCGAATATCTTCGCGACCAGCGCCGGCTCCCCTTTGATGCCGGAAATCACCAGCACACTGGCATTATTTTCACGCGAGTATTTCAACTGCATCTCGCCACTGGCGCCGGATAATTGGTTGACCCAGTGCAGGGGTTTATTGAGCTGCTTACTAATACCGGTGACGTCGATTTTGTCTCGGTCAGCGACGAAATTCCTGATTTCGGAGGGGTGTTCAAGGGTAGATGCTGCGGTATTACTGAAGCTGTAGGTTTTGGAATGCTTTGCGTGGTCAGGTTCGCGGTATTTCTCTAGCTCCAAACCTTCAGGATGTGCAATTTGCAGCGCCCCGATCGCTTTGTGCACCTCGGTGGCAATGTCGTAGAGGTGCTTACTCTTGGCGTACACGTCATTTATATAGTGTTGAATGCTCGTCAGGCGGGGGTCCTCTTTTCGGAAAGAATCGCTGGCTATTTCAAAGCGTTTTTCATCCGGGGCCATTATCAAGCGGACCTTTAGATCGAACAGTATCGATTCCACATGTCTGCGGTAGGCCTCGACCTGCTCGTTTGAGATAGGATCGAGAGCAGTGTCGATCGACTCTTTTTTTAATTGGGTCTCGATCTTGGCAAGCGTCTTTGTGCAAGACGCCGCATTCTTGCCGGCCAACATGCCCTTGATGTTGTCTGGGGTCAACACCCTGTCGATCTTATCGTAATGGGCTTTTGACTCGTCGGATTCAGGGTGGCGCATCATGAGCTCGACCGTTGCAGGAGTTAGCTGGGCACTGAGTTCTTTGAGCTCTCCCTCTATTATGGCCCGGCCTTCAGGCGTCATCTTGGGCTCATCGGGGCGCATCGGCTGCCGGTCGCTGTTGGGGCCCGACTGGAGCAGGTCGTCCATGGCTTTGTCAGACACGACGGCGGGTGCTGGGGGAGTGGCCTGCGACTTAGCGTGGATTGGAGGCGCGTCGGAGCGGACTTGCGATGGCTGATAGATGGTCGACACGGTAATTCCTCATATGCGGATCGGCTGAACGCTGGGGCCTCGGACTTGGCGTTGAAGTCAGCGTCAGATCAGTATGGGAACTACCAGGTCGGTTGGATTTGGGGTTTTCCTTTAATGTAGGTGGGAAATTTCGACTATTAACGTCCGCCTGCACGTCTTGGTTCGATTGCCACCATTACGCGGATTGAGCAGGCGGACGTCGAACCAGCAGCGAATACGTCAGAGGATGACCGGCGGCTCGCTTGTTGGAGGTTCCTGCACTGGCGGCGGCTCATTTTCAGGGGGTTCCTGTTCAGGAGTCGGCGGTGGCTGCGCAGGCGGTAATGTCGGATCGTCGATATTCGGATCAGGTGTTTCAGCCGGGATCGGGATATTCATCGGTGTGGCCTCCTTTGTGCTTTGCTCTACCGGTGGACAACCGCCGGGGAGATTTGATTCCCCGCCCAATGGCGGCACATCCACCTGAACTTTTGCGCTGACGGCAGGCTCGGACCTATTACGGCCCTGCTCAGGGAGAGCGCTGCCGCCTCAGAATTCGGATCAAGCAAAGAGCGTCCACAGGGCGTAAGGGGAAGATGCTCGATGACTGCTGAAACACTGGCTCCAGACGATTCTTTATTGCCACTGTCCCAGGCGCTGCTGCTGCCTAGGATCGCTATCGAAAGCACCGCGCCCGTGATCGACGGCGGCGAATTTGCTGTAAAGGCGGTGGTTGGCCAGCGGGTCAACGTCACCAGTAAGGTGTTCGCCGACGGCCATGACAAGCTCGCCGTGCTGATTCGCTGGCGCCCGCTGCAGGACGAAAGCTGGCACAGCGTGGTCATGGCAGATGTGGGCAACAATGGCTGGGAGGGCGCGTTTAGCGTGACCCAGCAAGGCCCCCATGAATATTGCATCGAAGCCTGGATCGATACGTTCGCCAGCTTCTGCTACGAATTGCGTAAAAAGCACGAAGCCGGCGTGCCGGTCAGCCTGGAATTGCAGGAAGGCCGCAGCCTGGTGCTGCAGGCCGCTGAGCGCAGTGACAATGAGCTGCGTGACCGCCTGATGCTGTTGCACCATGAACTCTCCGGGCTGCTGGAAACCGAGCAGGTCGCACAATTTTTGCACGAAGACAGTGCGCACTTGATGACCCAGGCCGACCACCGCGCCTACTTGAGTATCAGCCCCGTCTACCCGATTGACGTTGAGCGTGAGGCTGCGCAGTTTGCCAGCTGGTATGAGCTGTTTCCCCGCTCGATTACCGACGATCCCGCGCGTCACGGCACCTTCAACGATGTTCACTCGCGGCTGTCGATGATCCACGACATGGGCTTCGACGTGCTGTATTTCCCGCCGATTCACCCGATTGGTCGCAGCCACCGCAAAGGCAAGAACAATTCCCTGACCGCCGGCCCGGATGATCCCGGTAGCCCGTACGCGATTGGCAGCGAGGAGGGCGGCCATGAGGCCATCCACCCACAATTGGGTAGCCGCGATGACTTCCGCCGACTGGTCAAGGCCGCCGCCGAGCATGGTTTGGAGATCGCCCTGGATTTTGCCATCCAGTGTTCCCAGGACCACCCGTGGCTCAAGCAGCACCCCGGATGGTTCAACTGGCGCCCGGACGGCACCATTAAATACGCCGAGAACCCGCCGAAGAAGTATCAGGACATCGTCAACGTTGACTTCTATGCCGCCGACTCAATCCCCAGCCTATGGACCGAGCTGCGCGACGTGGTGGTCGGTTGGGTAGAAGAGGGCGTGAAGACCTTTCGCGTCGACAACCCGCACACAAAACCGCTGCCGTTCTGGCAGTGGCTGATCAGCGATGTGCGCGCCAAACACCCGGACGTGATCTTCCTGGCCGAGGCGTTCACCACCCCTTCGATGATGGCGCGCCTGGGCAAGGTCGGTTACTCGCAGAGTTACACCTATTTCACCTGGCGCAACACCAAGGCCGAGCTGAGCGAATACTTCGCGCAGTTAAACGAGTCGCCGTGGCGCGAGTGTTACCGGCCGAATTTCTTCGTCAACACGCCGGACATCAACCCGGGCTTCCTGCATCAGTCCGGCCGACCAGGCTTTTTGATCCGCGCGGCGCTTGCCACCATGGGCTCGGGCCTGTGGGGCATGTATTCGGGTTTCGAACTGTGCGAAGCCGCCCCGGTGCCGGGCAAGGAAGAGTACCTGGACTCGGAAAAATACGAGATCCGCCCACGGGACTTCACCGCCCCGGGCAACATCATTGCCGAGATCGCCCAGCTCAACCGTATCCGCCGGCAGAACCCTGCGTTGCAGACCCACTTGGGCCTGAAGCTCTACAACGCGTGGAACGACAACATTCTGTACTTCGGCAAGCGCAGTGAAGACGGCAGCAATTTCATCCTCGTCGCCGTCAACCTCGACCCGTTCAATGCCCAAGAGGCGGATTTCGAGTTGCCGCTGTGGGAAATGGGCTTGCCGGATGATGCCCAGACCCAAGGCGAAGACTTGATGAACGGCCATCGCTGGACTTGGTACGGCAAGACCCAGTGGCTGCGGCTGGAGCCGCACACCCCGTTTGGAATATGGCGCATCACCACTTCCTAAGCCGAGCCTGATCTTCAGACTGATGAAGAGTAAAGGTGGGAGCTGGCTTGCCTGCGATAGCGGTCTGTCAGTGGCAGATTTTTTGCCTGACACACGGCTATCGCAGGCAACCCAGCTCCCACATCGAACGCGCCCCTTCAGGTCAATGTTCAAGCATTTCAGGAGTTTCCAATGGCGAAGAAACCCAAGGCTGCCACCTTTATCAAAGACCCGCTCTGGTACAAGGACGCGGTGATCTACCAGGTTCACGTCAAATCCTATTTCGACTCCAACAATGACGGCATCGGTGACTTTCCCGGGCTGATCGCTAAGCTCGACTACATCGCCGACCTGGGCGTGAACACCATCTGGCTCTTGCCGTTCTACCCCTCGCCACGCCGCGATGACGGCTATGACATCGCCGAATACCGTGGCGTGCACAGCGATTACGGGACCATGGCCGACGCTAAACGCTTTATTGCCGAAGCGCACAACCGCGGGCTGCGGGTTATCACCGAACTGGTGATCAACCACACCTCCGACCAGCACCCCTGGTTCCAGCGTGCGCGCAAGGCCAAGCCGGGTTCGGCCGCTCGAGACTTCTACGTGTGGTCCGACGACGACCAGAAATACGACGGCACCCGCATCATTTTCCTCGACACCGAGAAGTCCAACTGGACCTGGGACCCGGTCGCCGGCCAGTACTTCTGGCACCGGTTCTATTCCCACCAGCCGGACCTCAACTTCGACAACCCGCAGGTGATGAAAGCGGTGCTGTCGGTGATGCGCTACTGGCTGGACATGGGCATCGACGGCCTGCGCCTGGATGCCATCCCGTACCTGATCGAGCGCGACGGCACCAATAACGAGAACCTGCCGGAAACCCACGACGTCCTCAAGCAGATCCGCGCCGAGATCGACGCGCATTACCCGGACCGCATGCTGCTCGCCGAGGCCAACCAGTGGCCGGAAGACACGCAGCTCTACTTTGGTGACAAAAAGGGTGATGACGGCGATGAGTGCCACATGGCCTTTCACTTCCCGCTAATGCCGCGCATGTACATGGCCCTGGCCCAGGAAGATCGCTTCCCCATCACCGACATTTTGCGCCAAACCCCGGAGATCCCTGCCAACTGCCAATGGGCGATCTTCCTGCGCAACCACGATGAACTGACCCTGGAAATGGTCACCGACAAAGAGCGTGACTACCTGTGGAACTACTATGCCGCCGACCGTCGTGCACGGATCAACCTGGGTATTCGTCGGCGCCTGGCGCCGCTGATGGAGCGCGACCGCCGTCGCGTTGAATTGCTTAACAGCCTGTTGCTTTCAATGCCGGGCACGCCGACCTTGTATTACGGCGATGAGATCGGCATGGGCGACAACATCTACCTCGGCGACCGTGACGGCGTGCGCACGCCGATGCAATGGTCCATCGACCGCAACGGCGGCTTCTCCCGCGCCGACCCGGCCAGCCTGGTGCTGCCGCCGATCATGGACCCGCTTTACGGCTACCAGTCGGTCAACGTCGAGACTCAGGCCCAGGACCCGCACTCGCTGCTGAACTGGACCCGACGCATGCTGGCGGTGCGCAAGCAGTCCAAGGCCTTTGGCCGTGGCAGCTTGAAAATGCTCTCGCCGAGCAACCGCCGTATCCTGGCCTATACCCGCGAATACACCGGCGACGATGGGCGCAACGAGATCATCCTGTGCGTGGCCAACGTGTCGCGCAGTGCCCAAGCGGCCGAGCTGGACTTGTCGGCCTTTGCCGGCATGGTGCCGGTGGAAATGCTCGGCGGTAATGCCTTCCCGCCGATTGGCCAGCTGAATTTCCTGCTGACCCTGGCGCCGTACGGTTTCTATTGGTTCGTGTTGGCGGCGGAAAACCAGATGCCGAGCTGGCATGTGGAACCGGCGCAGAGCATTCCGGACTTCACTACGTTGGTGCTGAAAAAACGCATGGAAGAGTTACTCGAAGAACCGTGCCGCACCACCTTGGAGCACACCTCGCTGCCGGCCTGGCTGCCCAAGCGGCGCTGGTTCGCGGGCAAGGACACCGCCATCGACAGTGTGCACATCGCCTACGGCGTGCGCTTCGGCGACCCGCAGTACCCGGTGCTGCTCAGCGAAATCGAGGTCAGCAGCGGTGGTCAGGTCAGTCGCTACCAACTGCCGTTCGGCTTTCTCGGTGAAGACCAGTTCACCAGCGCCTTGCCGCAGCAGTTGGCGCTGGCCCGCGTACGCCGAGCGCGTCAGGTGGGCTTGGTGACCGATGCCTTCAGCCTCGAGCACTTTATTCGTGCGGTGATCCACGGCCTGCAAGCCGGCACGGTGTTGAACACCCGTGAAGGTGATTTGCGCTTTGAGGCCACGCCGAACTTGGCCCAGTTGCAACTGAGCGATGAGTCGCAGGTGCGCTACCTGGCGGCCGAACAGTCCAACAGCTCCGTGGTGGTGGGCGAAAGCCTGGTGCTCAAACTTATCCGCAAAGTCAGCGCCGGGGTACATCCGGAGCTGGAAATGAGCGCTTATTTGACCGCCGCCGGCTACCCGAATATCTCGCCGCTGCTGGGCTCGATGATTCGCCATGATGCCGAGGGCCAGGACAACCTGCTGATGATCGCCCAGGGCTACTTGAGCAACCAGGGCGATGCGTGGGGCTGGACCCAGAACAACCTGGAGCGCGCGATTCGCGACGAACTGGCCGAAGCCATCTCCGAGCAGGAACAGCACTACAACGCCTTGGGTGAGTTAAAAGACTTTGCCGGCCTGCTCGGCCAGCGCCTGGGTGAAATGCATGGGGTGCTGGCGGCGAAAACCACCAACAAGGCCTTCAACCCCGAAGCCACCACGGTCAAGGACACCCAGGCCTGGGCCAAGGACGTCGGGGCGCAGATCGACCGCGCGCTGCACTTGCTCAAGCTGCATCAAAACCAATTGAACCCTGCCGATCAGGCGCGGGTCAGTGAGTTGCTGGCGCAGAAAAAAGCCATCACCGGTCACGTCCAGGCCTTGGCGAAAGCCACGGCGGGCGGCTTGCGGATTCGGGTCCACGGTGACTTGCACCTGGGCCAGGTGTTGGTGGTCAAGGGCGATGCTTACTTGATCGACTTTGAAGGTGAACCGGCGCGGCCGCTGCATGAGCGGCGCGGCAAGCACAGCCCGTATAAAGATGTGAGTGGCGTGCTGCGTTCGTTTGATTACGCTGCCGCCATGGCCCTGAATGTGCAAGGAGTGGATCACTCGCCCGAAGCGGATATCGCCCGTAAACGCGTGACCGAGCGTTACCTGAATGAAGCGCGAGCGGCATTTACCCAGGCTTATCATCAGGCGACGACTACACTGGCGCATGACTGGCAGGATGCCAAAGGCCAGAGCGCCGCGCTGACGTTGTTCAGCCTGGAGAAGGCCGCGTACGAAGTGGCCTACGAAGCGGAAAACCGCCCGACCTGGTTGCCGGTGCCGTTGCAAGGTTTGCACGGCCTGCTCAGCGGGCTGACACCTATATCGAAAACTGCACGCGGTGGGGAGACGTCATGAGCTTTACAAATAAAGAACCGCTGCAACCGAAATTGACTGCAATGCCGGCGTCCAAGGACGTCGAAGCACTGGTGCGCGCCGAGCACCATGACCCGTTCTCGATTCTGGGGCCGCATGATGACGAGCAGGGCGGGCAGTTTATCCGCGCGTTCCTGCCCGAAGCCCTGAGTGTTCAGGTCTTGGCGCGTGACAGCGGTGAACAGATCGGCAGCCTCGACGCGACTCAGGTGCCGGGTCTGTTTGTCGGGTATTTCAACACGCGCCAGGGTTACCTGCTGAAGATCCAGTGGGCCGGCGGTGAGCAGATCACCGAAGACCCTTACAGCTTCAACCAATTGCTCCTCGGTGAAATGGACCTGTACCTGTTTGCCGAAGGCAATCACCGTGACCTGAGCAGTTGCCTCGGTGCGCAGGTGACCAGCGTCGACGGCGTGCAGGGTGTGCGCTTCGCCGTGTGGGCGCCGAATGCCCGGCGTGTGTCGGTGGTGGGCGACTTCAATATCTGGGACGGCCGCCGTCACCCGATGCGCCTGCGTCATCCGTCTGGCGTGTGGGAAATCTTTATCCCACGCCTGCAACCGGGTGCGGCCTACAAGTACGAAATTCTCGGTGCCAACGGGATTCTGCCGCTCAAGGCCGACCCGATGGCACTGGCCACCCAACTGCCGCCCGACACCGCCTCGAAAGTCGCCGCGCCGTTGCAGGTGGACTGGCAAGACCATGAGTGGATGCAGTCGCGCGGCGACAAGCACAAGACCACGGCGCCGCTGTCGATTTATGAGCTGCACGTCGGTTCCTGGCAATGCGAGCTGGACGAGGCCGGCGAAGTATCGCGCCAGTACGGCTGGCGCGAGCTGGCCGATCGATTGATTCCGCATGTGCAGCAATTGGGCTTCACCCATATCGAGCTGATGCCGATTATGGAACACCCGTTCGGCGGCTCCTGGGGTTACCAAGCGTTGTCACAATTCGCTCCGAGTGCGCGTTTTGGCTCGCCGGAAGATTTCGGCTTTTTCGTCAATGCCCTGCACCAGGCCAATATCGGCGTGATCCTCGACTGGGTGCCAGCGCATTTCCCCACCGACACCCACGGCCTGGCCCAGTTCGACGGCACCGCGCTGTATGAATACGCCAACCCGCTGGAAGGCTTTCACCAGGATTGGGACACGCTGATCTACAACCTGGGCCGCACGGAAGTGCACGGCTTTATGCTGGCCTCGGCGCTGCACTGGCTTAAACACTTCCATGTCGACGGTTTACGGGTGGATGCCGTGGCCTCGATGCTGTATCGCGACTACTCGCGCAAAGCCGGCGAGTGGGTGCCCAACCGCCATGGCGGCCGCGAGAACCTCGAAGCCATCGATTTCCTGCGGCACTTGAACGACGTGGTGGCGCTCGAAGCACCGGGCGCGCTGGTGATTGCCGAGGAGTCCACCGCCTGGCCGGGTGTGAGCCAGAGCACGCAGCAAGGTGGCCTGGGTTTCAACTACAAGTGGAACATGGGCTGGATGCACGATTCCTTGCATTACATCCAGCAAGACCCGGTGTACCGCGCCCATCACCACAATGAGCTGAGTTTCGGCCTGGTGTATGCCTGGTCCGAGCGGTTTATCCTGCCGATCTCTCACGATGAAGTGGTGCACGGCAAGCATTCGCTGATCGACAAGATGCCCGGCGATCGCTGGCAGAAGTTTGCCAACCTGCGGGCTTACCTGAGCTTCATGTGGATGCACCCGGGTAAGAAATTGCTGTTCATGGGCTGCGAGTTCGGCCAATGGCGTGAGTGGAACCACGATCAGCAGTTGGACTGGTACCTGCTGCAATACCCCGAGCACCGGGGCGTGCAGAAGCTGGTCGGCGACCTGAACCGCCTGTACCGCGAGGAGCCGGCGCTGCACGAACAGGACGACGCACCTCAAGGGTTCCAGTGGCTAATCGGCGACGATGCGATCAACAGCGTCTACGCTTGGCTGCGTTGGAGCAAGGACGGCAAACCGGTATTGGTAGTTGCCAATTTCACCCCAGTACCGCGCGAGGCGTATTCGGTCGGCGTGCCGATTGCGGGGCGTTGGAGCGAGGTGATCAACAGTGATGCCGACACCTATGCCGGTTCCAACTATGGCAACGGTGGGGGAGTGTTCACTCAGGATGAGGCGCGCCATGGGCAACCGGTGTCGCTCTCGCTGAATCTGCCACCACTGGGTGTATTGATTCTGCGGCCGGAAGCCCTTTAAAGGCTCTAGCATGCCGGATTCTGTTGTCCGCACTACTGGCAGGGTGCCACAATGGCGCCTTTGTCGAGGCAGTCGAAACAGGCGTATTTCATGAATAGCCTTGGACGTGGGCAGGACCAGGATGGTTTTATCGAAGAGCAGGTGCGAACCGACCGGTTGCACCAGCTATTTCGCCAATCGTTCTCCGCCATTTTCGGCAGTTACCTGGCCGCCAGCATGCTCTGCTGGCTGTGTTGGGACCGCTTTGACCACCAGGTCATGCTGGTCTGGCTGCCGGTGCTGGCGGGCACCTCGCTGTTGCGCATCAAGATGTTCTTGGAATGGTTTCGTTGCCCCATTAACGAGCGTACGCCCCTGCGTTGGGAGCGTCGTTACTGGGTGACGCTGATGCTGTCGGCGGGCGTGTGGGGCATTGGCGCGTTGGCGGTGATGCCCACGGACGACCGCCTATCCCAAGTGCTGGTCATGCTGTTTACCGTGGGCATGTCAGTCAGCGCGGTCTCGTGTTATTCAGCCTATCGCTACATGACCCTGGGCTCCATTGCCCTGGTGCTGATGCCGTGTACGCTGTGGCTGCTGTTCCAGCCCTCGTCGATGCAAGTGGGTGTGGCCATTGCGGTGCTGGTGTTCTCGTTTTTCGTGGCCAGCGCCACGCACAAACTGTCCGATGCCCTGGAAAAAGCCTTTCGCCTGACCCGGCAAATGGAGCGTGCGTACACGATTTCCACACGCGCCGCCCAGACCGACGAACTCACCGGGCTGATGAATCGTCGGGCGTTTTTCGAACACGCCCAAGTGCTCTACGCGCAGTGTCGCCACAACCAGCAGCCGCTGTGCGCGCTGATGATGGACATGGACCACTTCAAAGATATCAACGACACCTACGGCCACCAGGCCGGCGACCAAGTGCTGCGCCAAGTCGGCGGGGTGATCAGTGCATCGTTTCGTCAGGCCGATGTCTACGGGCGGCTCGGCGGCGAGGAGTTTGCGGTGCTGTTGCCCAATACCTCACTGGAAACTGCACGGGGTATCGCTGAGCAACTGGTCAAGGCGATTTCCGGGCTGGCCTCCGAGCCGGTGCAGGGCTTGACCGCGAGCCTGGGCGTTGCCACCACCCGCAGCCTCGATCAGGACCTGCACAGCCTGATGAACACCGCCGACAAGGCGCTGTACCGCGCCAAGGCCATGGGGCGTAACCAGGTGGCGGTAGCAGAGTAGGGCGCTTGAGGCAGGGCTCAGTCGCGTTGCATCGATTTGGCCAGCGCACGGGCCACTTGGTCGGCGGAGTAGGGCTTGGCCAGGAACTCGACGCCTTCGTAGCCACTGTCGGCCAGCTCTTCGCTGTAGCCCGAGGTCAGCACTATCGGCAAGTCCGGCCGCCTCTGGCGCAGCAGCTTGGCCATCGCCACGCCGGTCATGCCCGGCATCACCACATCCGAGAAAATCGCGTCGAACGCCATCCCGTCGGGCCCGGCCAGCGCCAATGCCTGTTCGGCATCGGTGGCCCAGGTGGTCTGGTAGCCGAGGTCCTGCAGGATCTGATTGGCGAAACGGCCGACTTCCAGGTTGTCTTCCACGATCAGAATATGGTGCATTGCCGTGTCGTGGGTTGGGTTGCAGTCTTCCTGCGCCAGGCTGGGTTGCTCCGCCGCCGGTTCCGCTTCAGGCAGGTACAGGGTAAACACACTGCCCTGGCCCAAGTGGCTGGCTACATCGACATTGCCGCCGGACTGCTTGGCAAACCCGAACACTTGCGACAAGCCCAGGCCGGTGCCTTTGCCCACGGCCTTGGTGGTAAAGAACGGCTCGAAAATGCGCTCGACGGTATTGCCGGGAATCCCGCTGCCGGTGTCGGCCAGCGCAATCGCCACAAACGGCTGATGGGCTTCGGCATCGCCCCGGATACGCGGCAGCGCCGCCAGCGTTGCCACGCGCAGTGTCAGGGTGCCTCGGCCCTCCATGGCATCGCGGGCGTTGAGCGCGATGTTGATCAGCGCGGTTTCAAACTGGCTGGGGTCGACGCGCACATAGCAAGGCTGGCCGGGCAATTGAGTCTGCACATGGATACGCGCACCGGTCACGCTTTCGAGCATTTCGCCGATGTTCTTGACCCGCTGGCACACATCGAACACTTCCGGGTTCAGCGGTTGGCGGCGGGCGAAGGCGAGCAACTGGCTGGTGAGCTTGCTGGCGCGCTCGACGGTGTCCGAGACGGCGCCCATGTAGCGTTGGCGCCGCTCTTCGGACAGCCCGGGATGGCGCAGGAAGTCCACCGAGGAGCGAATGATCGTCAGCAAGTTGTTGAAGTCGTGGGCCACGCCGCCGGTCAACTGGCCGATGGCTTCGAGCTTTTGCGACTGATGCAGCGCCGCTTCGGCCTGGGTCAGGGCGCTGGTGCGTTCTTCGACGCGCTGCTCCAGGGTGGCGTTCAGCTCGGTAATGGCCGCCAGGCCCTCGCGTACGGCGGCGTCGGCGCGCACCCGTTCGATATGCGCCCAGGAGCGCTCGGTGACTTCCCTCACCAGGGCCAAGTCATAGGGCGACCAGACGCGCGCAAACTTGTGATGCACGGCCATCAGGGCGGTCAGGCGCCCGTCTTTGATCAGCGGGAAACACGCCGTCGCCGTGACGCCCACGGTCTGGTAGCAGGCGGACTCCTCGGGCGTGCACTCCACGCGGTTGTCGCCAATCACCAGCGCTTCACCGGCGTTCAGCTGTTTTATCGCGTGTGCGCCGAACGAGGCCAGGCTGTACCGCCCGACGATACTTGGCGAGCCGGGCGCCGCCCAATTACCGCGAATGGTGAAGCCGTCTTCATCGGCGTCCATATCGGCATAGGCGCAATTGGACACATGCAGGTGTTCGGCCAACAGGCGCGTGGTGGTGGTCATGATGGATTCGGCGTCGGTGGCGTTGGCCACCGCACTACCAATGGCATCCAGTACGGCCAGGCGACGGGCGAGAAAGACCGTGGCGGTGGTTTCTGTGACCGTATTGAGCATGCCGACGACCGTGCCTTGCGGGTCGCGCACAGGGCTGTAGCAAAACGTAAAGTACGCTTGCTCCGGGCCATTGCCACGCTCAATCACCAGCGGGTAGTTTTCTACGTAGGTCGCATTGCCTTGAAAGGCAGCATTGGCGAAGTGGCTCACTTCGTCCCAGACTTCACGCCAGGTGTCGCTGAAAGCACGCCCCAATGCGTAGGGCTTATCGCCCAGAATAGGGATAAACGCATCATTGTAGAGCGTGATCAGGTGCGGGCCCCAACTGATGGACTGGGGGAAGCTTGAGGCAAAACACAGCGCAACGGTGGTTTTGAGTACATCAGGCCATTGTTCCAATGGACCTAATGGCGTACTTGCCCAATCATGCTGGCGAACTCGCTCGGCCATGTCGCTGCTGCTTTGCAGCCAATTCATCATTGGGTGAACACCTTGTTTTCCAGAGTCTTTAGCGTGCCTGAATGCCTCAGGTATCAAGCTACTGACCCGGTTGACCGCTGCCAGTTCAGCGCAATTATCGCCTAGATGGCAATTTGATTCTCCCTCCGTTTGGATAGATTGCGCTCGGCGGAGTTCGGCGCCTGCTCACGCCCTACTGCGCGCCGAATAAACCGGTCCAATAAATCCCCGCGTCACTCTTCGGGTCCATTGCATAGGCTGCGCCCAACTCGCGAAATTGCGGGTTCATCAAGTTGGCGCAATGGCCGGGGCTGGCGAGCCAGCCGTCCACCACTTTGCGCGGGGTGTCGAGGCCGGCGGCGATGTTTTCACCGATGTTTTTTGCGATGTAGCCGGCCAGCTCCGCGCGGTCGCCCGGGGTGCGGCCATCGTGGTCGAGGTGGTCGAAGAAGTTGCCGTTGGCCATGTTGCGTGTGTGGCTGTTGGCGGCATTGGCCAGCTCATCGTTCCACGACACCGGCGTGGTCGCGGTAAACGCCTGGGTGCCGCACTGGCGCGGTTGCGCGCGCGCGGTGTTGATCAGGTTCAGCAGTTGCTTGCCTTCGGTCTGCCAGTCGCCCAGGCCGCTGGTCAACAACGGGCGCGCGAGCACGATGCGCCAATCCTGGCCGCTGTTGCTTACGCCGATGTCGACAAATTGCGGGTCGAGCACCACGCGGCAGAAACTTTCGCGCACGGCCTTCATCGCCGCCTCGGCATTTTTGGGGCCGGACAGGCTGATGGCTTGCACATTCACCATCGGGTACGCGGCCCGCGCCAGCGCTTGCTGCAAGTCGCCGACATTGGTGGCCGGCAGCACCAGCCGCGTGTCGCTGGCCAACGGTGGCAGTTCCTGGGAACCCTGGTTACCGCAGCGCTGCACCTGGCTGCGGTACTGATTGATCTGTTGCACCAACTGACTTTCTTCATTCGCCATCGCGCTGGCGCAGAACGCCAAACTGGCGGCCAGCGTCGTAAGACCCATCATCAATGACAGCACGCGCATGGACATTACCCTTGAGCTTGAAAGTGCCCATGATGCGCGATGTAACCCGGTCTGGCGCAACGCCTTTTTTGTTTTTTTGCCTCAACGGGTGTTCTGCGCGCCGTTCTCGGCGCTGTGGCGGCGCCAGGCAAAGGTGCTGGCGGCGATGATCAGGGCCAGTGCTGCGGCGAAGGTCATGTGCAGGCCATTAGCCACGGTTTGCGCCGCTGCGCGGGTGACATCGGGGCTGGCCCAGGCAAACACAGCGCCCAGGGCCGAGGCACCGAAAATCAGGCCCAGGTTGCGCGACAGGTTCAACAGGCCGGAGATCGTGCCCCGGCGTGACGCGTCGACATCGCTCATGACCGCCGTGTTGTTGGCGGCCTGGAACAGGCTGTAGCCCATCGTCAACAGCACTAGCGCGGCAAGGTAAGCCACCAGGGCGCTGACCAGCGACAGTGCCAGGGCGCCGACGGCCATGAGGCCCAACCCCGCGAGCGTCATGCGCTGGCTGCCCAGGCGCTCGGTGAGGTGGCCGGCCGGCACACCGGTGGCCGCTGAAACGCACGGCCCGACGGCCATCGCCAGGCCCATCCACGCCGCCTCAAGCTCCAGGCCCCGGGAAAGATAGAACGGGCCGACCACGAAGGTGGTCATGATTACTGCCGATACCAAGGTGCTCATCGCCAGGCCTGCGCGCAAGGCTGGGTCTTTCAACGGCAGCCAGAATGCATTGCCCGAGGCCGACGTGCGGCCTTGCTGATCTGCCGGCAAATACCGCCAGGCGAGGGCGGCGGCCAACAAACCCAGAGGCGCGCCCACTAGAAACAACGCGCGCCAGCCCCACAGGCTGAGCAGCGCGCCGCCGACGCTGGGGCCCATGGCGGTGCCCACCGCCGACATCGTGCCGAGCAGGCCCATCACACGCCCGGTGCGTTGCGCGGGCACGGTGTCGCCGACCAAGCCTAAAGTCATCGCCATCATGCTCGCTGCGCCCAGCCCTTGCAGGACGCGCGCGGCAACGAGCCATTGCAGTGAAGGTGCGGCGCCGCACAGCGCGCAGGCCACGGCGAACAGCAGCAACCCGGCGAGCAACAATCGGCGCCGCCCCAGACGGTCGCCCAGGCTGCCTGCACTGACAATCACCGCCGTGATCGCCAGCAAGTACGCCAGCACCACCCACTGCACCGCGTGAAACGAGGCATCAAACGCCTGCGCCAGGCTGGGCAGGCCGACATTGGCAATGCTGGTGCCGAGGGAGGCCAGCAGCATGGACAGGGACAGGCTGATAAGTCGGCCTTTTGATGAGGTGTGCATGGGGCGATTCCTTGAGTGAACGCAGCTGTCGCCAATCTACGTCCTCGCCTACTATGGCGGAAGGCGCAGGGTTTGCAGCCTATACGTGCATCAAGCGCCTTATGAGGATTGCCCATGCCCGATCTCAACCTGCTGATCACCCTGGATGTGTTGCTGACCGAAGGCAGCGTCGCGCGTGCCGCCCAGCGCCTGCGCCTGAGCCCATCAGCCATGAGCCGGGCACTTGCACGCTTGCGCGAGACCACCGGCGACCCCTTGCTGGTGCGCGCCGGGCGCGGCCTGGTACCGACGCCGCGTGCATTGGCACTGCGTGAACAGGTCAGCCGGCTGGTGCAGGAGGCCCAGGCGGTGCTGCGCCCCGTGCAATCTCTGGACATGGGCCAGGTTGTGCGCACGTTCACCCTGCGTGCCAGCGAGGAGTTTGTGGAGAACCTCGGCCCGGCCTTGCTGGCGCGAATCGCCCACGAGGCGCCCGGCGTGCGGCTGCGCTTCGTGAATAAGACCGACAACGACTACGCGCTGCTGCGCGAAGGCAGCGTCGACGTGGCCATCGGCGTGGTCGACCCCAGCGCCAGCCCCGAAGTGCTGACCCAGGCGCTGTTTCGTGATCGCCTGGTCGGCGTGGTGCGCAGCGGCCATCCCTTGAGCCGGGGCGCCGTCAGCGCCGAGCGGTTTGCCCAGGGGCAGCATGTCTATGTCTCCCGGCGCGGCCTGGCGCGTGGCCAGGTTGATGACGCCTTGCTCGCCTTGGGCCTCACGCGCGAGATCAGCACTCTCGTTGCCGGCTTTGCCACCGCCATCGCCCTGGCCCGCGATACCGACCTGATCGCCAGCGTGCCCGAGCGCTACACCGCCAACCAGCGTGAAGGGCTGTTCAGCTTTGCACTGCCGGTATCCCTACCGACGTTCACCGTGGCCATGCTCTGGCACCCGCGCCTGGACGCCGACCTGGCCCACCGCTGGCTGCGCGGTTGTTTGCGCGAGGTGTGCGGGCAATAACGCGGCTGCAACAGGTACAATCGCCGCTGCCTTGACGCGAAACCCCAGGAATTTGCATGTTCAGCCTTACCCGCTATACCACGCCGTGCCCCGAGCCGATCAACAGTCAGATCCTGCAGTTGGTGGTCGATAACCTCACCGACATCAGCAGCGTCGCGCTGGCGCCCAGCAACTTGCTCTACAACATCTACCAGTACGCCATCGGCTTTGAGGTGCACCTGTACTTGGAGGCGCTGGATGGCGCCAAGGGCATTGCCGTTGAGCTGGTAGTGGCGATGGATGAGGACACGGTGATTGGCTTTTGCCTGTACCTACCGGTGAAAGATGATCCGCAAGCCTGCGGCATCGCGTTCATGGCGGTGCAGGCAGGTAGGCGGCGCCAGGGTGTGGCCCGCGCGATGCTGCAGGACGTGCTGGCGCGCTACCCCCACGCCGAGTTGGCGTGTGCCGTGGAAAAGGTCCCGGCGTTCGCGGCCATGGGCTTTCAGGTACGCGGCGCGCGTGGCACCCAGGTGCTGATGAATACCCGCGATTACGGCACTGATGGCTTGATGGGCGTGCTGGACGTGGCGGCTATCTATAGCTCGCTGGAAGTGCGGCAGATTCACACGTACCTGCTGCAAAAACACGGCAAGCGCGCGATGGTGGATGCGGAGAAGCAACGTGATCGGCATCTCGATCAACTGGCGCGCAAGGTTCAGCGGTTTATCGCTGAACGCTAGTGGCGATCGGGCTGTTGTGGTGAGTGGGCTTGTTGTGGCAAGCCCGCTCGCCACAAATTACTCAAACACGCCCGCGATTGACCATGGCCAGGATCGTCGCCAGTAACTCATGCTGCGCCTCGTCACGGCTGATCTCGCCGCTGGCCGCCGCCTGCGACAAGGCTTCCGCCGCGCCGAGCATCGCCCGCAACCCGGCCTGGGACACTGTGGCGCCCGGCGCGAACGGCGCCAGGGCAGCGCGGCATTTGTCGAGGAAGATCGCCTCGTACTTGCGCTTGAGGGTTTCCAGCTCTGGCGAGCTGCTCAGCGCGGCGATCACCCCCGGAATTTCCCGACCTTGCAGCAACACACAATCGACATAACACGCGGCGATCACCTGCGCGCGCTCATCCAGCGTCGCGCCGCTGGTGTCCAGGGCCTCGGCAAACACCTGGTTCTGGCGCCCGTCGAAGTCTTCATACAGCGCGGCGAGCAGCCCCGCGCGGGTGACGAAATGGTCATAGACCACCGGTTTGGTAACGCCCGCCAGTTCCGCCAGGCGGCCCAGGGTCAGGGCTTCGGTGCCTTCCTCGCGCACCAGTTGCCAGGCCACATCGAGCAACTGGCGCAGGCGATCCTCGCGTGTAAGGCGGCGGCGTGGGGCAGGGGATTCAGTGCTTGACATGCTTATATACCAAAAGTAACTTAATCGGCGTAACTTACCAAAAGTAGCTTATCCTAAGCCGAAAGGGAGTCCTTGTCATGCACGCACTAATCGTTGTTGCTCATCACGACCCACAATCGCTCACCCACGGCCTCGCCGCACAGGTGGCGGCGGGGCTGACAGCCTCAGGCCACACCTTCGAGATCGCCGACCTCGCCGCCGAAGGTTTCGACCCGCGCTACAACGCCGCCGACCATCGCGTACACCGCAGCCGTGCCACCCCGCCTGCCGACGTGCTTGCCGAACAAGCGCGCCTGGACCGCGCCGACGCCTTGGTTCTCGCGTTCCCGATTTATTGGTGGTCGCTGCCGGCCGTGCTCAAAGGCTGGATCGACCGCGTGTTCGTCAACGGCTGGGCCATCGACTATGGCCCCGATACGCCGGTGGTGAAGAAGCTGCGGCACTTGCAGGTGCACCTGCTGGCGCTCGGCGCGGCGGATGCCGGCGCATTTGATCGCCACGGCTATGCCAAGGCGATGCGCACGCAGATCGACTACGGGATCTTTGATTACTGCGGGGCGCAGGTGGTGACGTCCGAGTTGCTGTTGGAGTCTGAAGGCGGTAGCGCCCAAACGCATTTGCACACGGCCAAAGCCGTAGGGCAGGGGCTGTTTCAGGGCGAGGCTGTAGCGGGCTGATTCAACCTTCGCGAAACAAATCGTGGGCATCCAGCAACCGGTAAGCAATCTCCGGGCGTTTCTCCATGCCGCGACGAATCGCCGCCGGAATGGATTGCCGAGTCTTACGGCACATGCCGGGCAGGTCGTCGATGACGATATGGATCCCGCGCATGCTTTTGACTTCGGTATGGCCTGGCGCGACATGCACGCGGATGCCCAAAAGTTCGTACATCCGCTGTTGCATGTGTTCCAAGTCTTGCAGGCTCTTGAGGTCTTCGAGGCGTTCGATCAGCTTTTTCTCCTCCTGGCGCGTCAGGTTGAGAATGCGCACGTCGGCGTCGGGTGCCTGCAGCAATTGTTCACGCTCGCAGACACAAGCGCCGGGTGGGCAGGGTTGGCGAAGTGTCATGTGCATTCCCTCCCCATGCCGACGCGGCTGCTTCAGTCGCTCAGCGCGACCCCAAGACTGCCCAAGGCCTTCCAGTATTCAGGGTAGGTCTTGGCCACGCAATCCGGGTCCTGAATGCGGATACCCGCGACTTTCAAACCCGCCAGGGCAAAGCACATGGCGATGCGGTGGTCAGCGTGGGTGTCGATCAGCGCATTGCACGACGTACCGGCCAATGCAGGGTCGCTGGCCACCAACAGGTCATCGCCTTCGATGGTCGCCAGGCCTGGGCGGATTTCGTTGAGGCCGTCGTGCAGCGCCTGCACGCGGTCGCACTCCTTCACGCGCAGGTTGGCCAACTCGGTGAATCGCACTGGGGTGTTGTTGAAGGCGGCGAGTACGGCCAGGGTCGGAATCGCGTCCTGCATCTGCGAGCCGACCACCGTGGCCTGCATGTTCGGGAACTGGGCGATCACGGCTTGCGCCTTGGCGTCCGGCTGGGTGAAATCTTGCGCGGCGACGCCGATGTCGATGCGCCCGCCGGTCAACACTTCAGCGGCCCACAAATAGGTGGCCGCGGACGCGTCGGGTTCGATCAGGTAGTCATGGGCGGTGTAGCCGGTCGGGGCCACGCGCCAGGTGGTGTCGTCGACCCCTTCGACCTGCGCGCCGAAGGCCCGCATGCAATCCAGGGTCAGGTCCACATAGCCACGGGCGCCGATGTCCTTGCCGGTCAGCGCCACTTCAATCGGCGCTTCGCCGCAGGCTGCAAGCATCAGCAGGGCCGACACGTACTGGCTGGACAAGCCACCATCGATTTCAAAACGCTTGGCTTGGACTTTGCCCACGCCATGCACGGTCACCGGTGGGCAGCCGGTGGGGCTGTCGACGCGGATACCGTTCTGGCCAAGGGTGGCCAGCAGCGGGCCGATCGGGCGCTTTCGCATGTAGTCATCGCCGTCCAGCACCACGGTGCCTTCGACCGTCGCTACGGCAGCGGTGAGAAAACGCATGGCGGTGCCGGCATTGCCGAGGAACAACGGCTGCGCAGGCAGTTGCAGCTTGCCGGAGCCGGTGACGACGAAGGTGGTGTCGTCCGGCTCATCGATGGTCACGCCCATCTGGCGCAGGGCCACCGACATGTGGCGGGTGTCATCGCTTTTCAGTGCGCCGCTCAGACGGCTGGTGCCCTTGGCCAGGGCCGCCAGCAACAGGGCGCGGTTGGTAATGGATTTGGAGCCGGGGGGCGCGACCTTGCCGTTCAGGGGGAAATTGGGCGGTGTAACGGTCACGGTTTTCTGCGAACTCAAGGTACAAGGCTCCTGATCAGGGCAAGGTGGCGTGGAGTGGCCGACGGGCGGACCCGAATAATCAGCCAAACACGCCACGCTTGTCGAGCGGGGATCGTTGTACGGCGTGTATTTGCGGCGTGATCCGCGTGTGGACACTGCTTGTAGCTGTATCGCCCTTCACTGGGTAGGACAAACAACCCTACCGATGCAGGGCAAAGGCCTTTACTCCGCGAAACCTGGCCGATGTACGAACTTTCCGAGAGAAGCAGCGGCTGGACAATATCGCCCGGCGAGGTAAGTTCGATGCACGCCCCAAGACGGTGCGTATTCAATCAAGGAGTGACTGAAATGAACAAACCCCAGACGCAACTCAGACACGGCCGTGTCGTGACCCCCGCCAGCCGTGGCTCGGTGGCCGTGGAGCGTGGGCTGCTGGGCAACTGGCAAGTCAACGAAATGGAAGGCGGCAAGAACTTCCCCGCACTCACCGCCGGGCCATTCCCTGCGCCTTACCAAACTGATGACCCAAGCGTCGCGCCACCTGCCGACGGGTATATCTTGAGCGGCGGCAAAACCGATGACCGCGACTGCATCAACTTCACCGACGAAGAAATGAGTAAAAAGCTCAACACCTCGTTCAATTGGCCATTGCTGAATGTCGAAGCCGGCCAGGTGTTTAAGGTGCAATGGGAATACACCGCCGCTCACGTCACCCGTGGTTATCGCTGGCTCATCACCAAAGACGGCTGGGACCCCAAGCAGCGCATCAGCCGCGCCCAATTGGAGGCCAAGCCGTTCTTTGAGGATTTCTACACCCAGGAGCCGTACTACCAGCACGCCGATGAAATGAAGGCCAAGGTCGAGCACCAAGTGACGCTGCCCAAGGGCAAGAAAGGTCGGCACGTGGTGGTGTTGATGTGGATCGTGGCCAACACCGGCAACGCGTTCTATCAGGCGTTTGACCTGGATTTCAAGTAAGCGCTGTTAACGCTGGGCCAACCAGTAATCATGTAGCGCCCGCGCAGCCGGTTCGATTGCACTGACCCGCTGTTGATGGGCGTTTACATCCAGGTCCGCCGGCAATTCGAAGTTGTCTTGCTCGGCGCACCAGGAAATCTTCTCCAGTTGCCCGGCCTGTTCGGCAGGCAATTCGGGCCAGTTGCCGATCGCGGCACCGCGGATATAACCAAAGCACCACTCCTCAGCGAGCGTCACGGCTTGGCCCTGATGGTCGGTTTCGTCGAAGCGCGCCTTGAACGCCTGGGCATCGGTCGCCAGTTGCGCTGCCAGCGTATTCATATGGCGTACGCACAATTCCAGGAAACGCTGGGCCTCTTCCACGCTTTCCCAGTCCGGGTTCTGCCCACCCCAGATCGCCGGGAACCACTCACCGACTTCCACTTGGGCCGGGCTTGAGACCAGCGCGGTGAAGTAGCCGTCGAGTTCGGCCAGGTTCAGCACCGAGTGATCGTCGCCGTACTTGAGCAGGGTTTCTTCGATGAATTCGAAATCGGCGGGGGCGAGGGGTTGGGCGTGCATGGCAATTCCTTTGAGCGTCGAGCGCCGCTGCGGGCGGCTTAAAGCGCGAAGGATGGCGCTTAGGCTGGCTTTTTTCCAGTGTTTTCCCAGTGCTGGCACCGCTTGCTCACGCACACCGAACCCACCACCGCGAGAATGATCGGCACCAGAAAGTCATGGCCGATACGGGTAAATTCTGCCGTGGACGGCATAGGCGGCTCCAGGCAAGGGCCCTGACTGTATAGCCGATAACGCGGGCCTGCGGGGTGAAAGGTATCGGCGCTGCATGAAGCCCGCGCACACAACATTTCATTACGTTTGCCAGTCCCGTTTTTGGCCGATGCGCCGTCGCGCTCCCTTGTTATAGTTCGGGCCTTATCACTCGCCAGTCAGGGATCACTGCCATGTCCGAATACCAAGCTTTCGTCGTCGAACTCACCGGCAACGTTGCCCATGTGCAGATCAATCGCCCGGAAAAGATCAACGCGATGAACGCGGCGTTCTGGACCGAAATCATCGAGATCTTCCAATGGGTCGAAGACACCGATGCCGTGCGCGCTGTGGTGCTCAGCGGTGCGGGCAAGCATTTTTCTTCCGGTATCGACCTGATGCTGCTGGCCTCGGTGGCCAACGCGTTCGGCAAGGACGTGGGCCGTAACGCGCGCCTGCTGCGGCGCAAGATCCTCGAGCTGCAAGCCTCGTTCAACGCCGTCGACAACTGCCGCAAACCGGTACTGGCGGCGATCCACGGCTATTGCATCGGCGGCGCCATCGACCTGATCAGCGCCTGTGACATGCGCTACGCGGCTGAAGACGCGCAATTTTCCATCAAGGAAATCGACATCGGCATGGCCGCCGACGTCGGCACCTTGCAGCGCCTGCCGCGGATTGTCGGCGACGGAATGCTACGTGAACTGGCCTACACTGGCCGCCAATTCGGCGCCGAAGAAGCGCGCAGCATCGGCCTGGTCAATCGTGTGTATGCGGACTATGAAAGCCTGTTGGCCGGCGTCATGGAAATTGCCGAGCAAATCGCCGCCAAGTCGCCGATTGCCGTGACCGGCACCAAGGCCATGATCAGCTACATGCGTGACCACACGGTCAATGATGGTTTGGAATACGTTGCCACCTGGAACTCGGCTATGTTGCAATCCAACGATCTGCGCGTGGCCATCGCGGCCCATATGAGTAAGCAGAAACCCGAATTCGTGGATTGACTGATATGACCCCAGGCTGGATTACCACAACGCTGCTGGACAACGACGCCCCTGGCGGCTGGGCCGTAGCCCGCAGCCGCGAAGGCTTTTTGCATGACACCAACGGCCCGCTGTTCCCGCGCGAATGGCTCAAGCGCCAGGACCTGTCGGTGTTTGCCGAACATGGCATCGGCTACCTCGACGGCGAGCCGGTGTACCTGCTGGAACTCAACTCGGCGAGTGAAGTACCCGGCTGCAGCTGGCAGGGCTTGCGCGGCTTCATGCTGCAAGGCGACCACACGCTGTACAAAGTGCTCGGTTACGCGGCGCAGATTGGCACCTGGGCGCGCGAGCACCGGTTTTGCGGCAGTTGCGGCCAGGCCATGGCCCAGGTGCCACGCGAGCGCGCGATGTATTGCCAGGCCTGCGACCTGCGCAGCTACCCACGCATTTCGCCGAGCATGATCGTGCTGGTGACCCGTGGCGATGAGATTCTGCTGGCGCGCTCGCCGCGTTTTGTCACCGGCGTCTACAGCACCTTGGCCGGGTTTGCCGAGCCGGGTGAGTCGGCCGAAGACTGCCTGATCCGCGAAGTGCGCGAAGAAGTGCAGGTGGAGGTCAAGAACATCCAGTACATGGGCAGCCAGTGCTGGCCGTTCCCGCATTCGATGATGCTCGGCTTTCACGCCGAATACGCCGGTGGCGACATCGTGCCCCAGGCCGATGAGATCGAAGACGCGCAGTGGTTCAACATCCACGAACTGCCGCCGTTGCCGGCGTCACGCTCGATTGCGCGCTACTTGATTGACCTCTACTTGGCCCGTCGTTTAGGCCACGCTGAACCAGTGTTGCCAGGCTAGGCGCACGGTCAGGCCGAGGACCACGGTGATAAACACCGGGCGAATGAATTTGGCGCCGCCGCTGATCGCGCTGCGCGCGCCAAAGAACGCGCCACACATGACCGAGAAGCCCATCGCCAGGCCGACGATCCAGTCTACCGAGCCATTGAAGATAAACACCGACAGCGCCGCCGCGTTGCTGACGAAGTTCATGCTGCGCGCCACACCGCTGGCTTTGACCAGGTCGATGGGGTGCAGCAGCATGGTGCTGACCGTCCAGAACGCGCCGGTGCCGGGGCCGGCCACGCCATCGTAGAAACCCAGGCCGAAGCCTTGGGTGGATTGCCATTTCTTCTTGATCGGTGCGTCGGCGTCCAGCGGCGCCTTGGGCGTGCCGCCGAAGAGCAAATACACACCGCAGGCGAACACGATCACCGGGAGCATTTTGTTCAGGGTTTCGGCGGGCAGGTAGTGGGCGACTATTGCACCGGCGAGGGCGCCGATCAGTGTGCCGACGATGGCGTGCACCCATTGGCGCGGGTGGAACAGCTTGCGCCGGTAGAAGGTGAGGCTGGCGGTGGCGGAGCCGAAGGTGGAGCTGAGTTTATTGGTGCCCAGCACCAGGTGCGGGGGCATGCCGGCGGTGAGCAGGGCCGGCGTGGTGAGCAGGCCGCCGCCGCCGGCGATGGCGTCGATGAAACCGGCGATGAAGGCTACGACGGCCAGGATGGCGAGGGTGGTCAGGTCAACGCTGAGTTCGAAGGGCATGGGCGGGGCTTATAGTTGGCAGGGGGGAGCGAATTGGGTGCGCCTAAGGGCGTTATGGTACCTCTGGCTTTGGGTACATATCCATTTTTGTGGTAACGGCTTCGTAGGGTTCCGCCCTTACGGCGGGTCACTTTGGAAAAGAGCCCCAAAGTAACCAAAGGGCTCTTGCCCCACCACTCGGCACCTCGCTTAGGCTCGGTGTGCCCTCACTCCGGCTTGAATCCGTGGGCCGCCGCCATGGGCCATCCTTGGCCCATCGCGGCTAACCGGCGTCCTGCCGGGTTACCCACGGATTCAAGCCTGCGTTCGGCCATCGTGGTTAACGGGGCGCCTAAGATCAAGATCAAAAGCAAAAGCAAAAGCACGGCGGCCTAGTAGCCGACCTGAGTGGTAGAAGCAAAACAGGGCAAAAGCACAGCAAAAGCACGGCAGTACACTCTCTGCCTGATGTACTGAGATCCCAATGTGGGGCGGGCTTGCTCGCGAAGGCAGTGGGTCAGTTACACATCAGCTGGCTGACCCACCGCCTTCGCGAGCAAGCCCGCTCCCACAACTTTGACCGCGTTCGGCTGCCAGCACCGCAGTGCTCTGCTTTTCTGTGGGAGCTGGCTTGCCTGCGATGCAGGCACCTCGGTCCATCAAGTACACCGAGTTGATGCCATCGCAGGCAAGCCAGCTCCCACATTAGATTGAGTTCAGTTTCAAATATCAGGTCGGCTGTCAGGCCGCCTCAGTTTTGCTTTTGATTTAACCACTCAGGTCGGCTACTAGGCCGCCGTGCTCTTGCTTTTGATCTTGATCTTAGGCGCCCCGTTAAACCACGCTGGCCGAACGCAGGCTTTGGAGCGGGGTAAACCGGCAGGACGCCGGGTTAGCCGCGATGGGCCAAGGATGGCCCATGGCGGCGGCCCACGGTCCAAAGCCGGAGTGAGGGCACACCGAGCCTAGGCGAGGTGCCGAGTGGTGGGGCAAGAGCCCTTTGGTTACTTTTGGGGCTCTTTTCCAAAAGTGACCCGCTGTAAGAGCGGAACCCTAAGCAGCCGTTACCGCAGCAACGGATATGTACTCAACCGACCTAGCTCAACCGTGGCGTCTATCCCACCACTCCAACCCCGTACGCCACACACAAATCCCCAGGAAATAAGCCGACATCACCGACCACAACCCAAACGTCCAAGGATTCGTATTCGGATAATCCACCACCATCAAAAAGCTGCACAGCAACCAAATGGTGGTAACGGCGATATTCAGCGGCATAAACCGCTTAACCCGAAACGGATGCAAAAACTTCATCGGCGTCACAGTCAGCAGCGCCAAGCCAATCACGGTCAGCAACGTTACCCAGGCTTCCGGCTGGATGATATACACGCACAAGGCCACCACGTTCCAGGCCGCGGGAAAGCCGACAAAGTAGTTGTCCTTGCTCTTCATGTTCACATTGCAGAAGCAGAACAACGAAGACACCAGGATCACCGACACCGTGAACAGGTGGGTAAAGTCCGGCAAATCGATATAGCGGTAGATAAACAACGCCGGAATAAACACATACGTCAGGTAATCAATCACCAAGTCCAGCACCGAGCCGTCGAAGCTTGGCAACACCGTGCTGACATTCACCCGTCGCGCCAGGGAGCCGTCAACGCCATCAACCACCAGCGCCAGGCCCAGCCAGAGCAGGCACGCCTTGGGTGAGTTTTCCAGCAGCGCCAAGGTGGCCAGGAAGGCCAGCACCACGCCGGTGGCGGTAAAGCCGTGGGCGCCCCAGGCTTTGAGTCTGGCTACATGCAGGGTCGATATCACGGGCGGTTCTCCAAAAGGTGAAACAGGGCAGCCGACAACGTAACGCCGTCGAGTCTGGCCAGGGGATGCAGGTATCGACCGGGAAGGGGGGGATAAGGTTCACCACCCGGTGTATCACTTAGCGTAGCAAGCGTAGGACGTTTCAGCATCAACCCTGACGGAACACCAGCGCCTTCAAGCCACTTTGTGGGTCGATATCCGGAAATTCAGGCGGATTTTGCAGCCGTTCCACAAAGCGCAGGCCCGGTGCTTCGCGGGTGACGCCGTCGATCAGGAAGTCTTCGCCGAACGCCGGGTCGTTCATGCACGCCAGGACGGTGCCGTGTGGCGTGAGCAAATCCGGCAAGCGGCGCAGCACGCGCTGGTAGTCCTTGGTCAGCAGGAAACTGCCTTTCTGGAAGGACGGCGGGTCGATGATCACCAAGTCATAGGGGCCGCTGTGGGTCACCTTGGCCCAGGATTTGAAAAGGTCGTGGCCCAGGAAGGTGACATTGCCCAGGTCATGACCATTCAAGCGATGGTTATCGCGACCACGGCTGAGGGCGCCGCGGGCCATGTCCAGGTTCACCACATGGTCGGCGCCGCCTTCGATGGCCGCGACCGAGAAGCCGCAGGTATAGGCAAACAGGTTCAGCACGCGTTGGCCCTTGGCCTGCTGGCGCACCCAGTTGCGCCCATAGCGCATATCGAGGAACAGCCCGCTGTTCTGTTTTTTACCCAGGTCGATCAGGTAACGCAGGCCGCCCTCGGTGATGGTCAGCTCATCAACCGCTTCGCCCACCAGCCACTCGGTGGTGCTTTGCGGCAGGTAGCGATGTTGCAGGGCGACGGTATGCGCGCCATGTTGGGCCCAGTCGAACTCAACCAGCAGCTGTTTCAACGCGTCCAGCTGCGTAGCCTCGGGCTCTTTGAACAGCGCGACCAGCACCACGCCTTGCAACCAGTCCACTGTCAGCTGTTCCAGGCCCGGCCAGCAGCGGCCCCGGCCGTGGAACAGGCGCCGGGTTTCAGCGGGCGGGCTGGCCAGGGCGGTGAGCAGGTGGGCGTGCAGGGTGGCGAGTGCGTCTGGGGTCATCGGTTAGCGTCGGTCATTGAGCGGGCGGCATTTTAAACACAGTTGCAACGTCTCGTGTGGCTTGAGCACAACGTGCTGGTAAAAAATGGATTGGCAGTGATTCATGCTCAAAACACTCAAACCTGCGCCTGATAACAGGCAAAAAATCCTCAGGCTCCGACATAAACTGGAAAAAAAGCCCGGAGGTGCCCATGAACGGTTTCGCGAGTGCAGTCAATCACACGGCGTTGGATCAGGTAGAGCAGGACGAATGGCGTGATGCGCTGGCCTCGCTGGTGGCCAGCGCCGGTCCCGAACGGGCGCGGCAGATCCTCGACCTGCTGGCCCGCGAAGGCAGCGCCCCGCACATCGACTGGAAACCCCGCCACGGCACGCCCTACATCAACAGCATCGGTGTTGAGCAACAGCCGGCCTTTCCCGGCGACCTCGCCACCGAAGAGCGCCTGGCGTCGCTGGTGCGTTGGAACGCCCTGGCCATGGTGGTGCGCGCCAATCAGGCGTACGGCGAACTCGGTGGCCATATCGCCAGCTATGCGAGCGCGGCGGATTTGTTCGAAGTGGGCTTCAATCACTTCTTTCGCGCCCGTAACGAAGGTTTTGGCGGCGACCTGGTGTTCTACCAGCCGCATTCCGCGCCGGGCATTTATGCGCGCGCCTACCTGGAAGGCCGCCTGACTGAAAACGACCTGGCGCATTACCGCCAGGAGATCGGCGGGCCAAAAAACGGCGCACGCGGCCTCTCCAGCTACCCGCATCCGTGGTTGATGCCGGACTTCTGGCAGTTCCCCACCGGCTCTATGGGCATCGGCCCGATCAGCTCGATTTTCCAGGCGCGCTTCATGCGCTACCTGCAGCATCGCGATTTGCTCGACACCACCGACCGCCACGTGTGGGGCGTATTCGGCGACGGCGAAATGGACGAGCCGGAAAGCATGTCGGCGCTGACCTTGGCCGCGCGCGAAGGCTTGGACAACCTGACCTGGGTGGTCAACTGTAACCTGCAACGCCTCGACGGTCCGGTGCGCGGCAATGGGCGGATCATCGACGAACTGGAGGCGTTGTTTGCCGGTGCCGGTTGGAACGTGATCAAGCTGGTCTGGGGCTCGGATTGGGACGCCTTGCTTGCCAAGGACAGCGACGGCTCGCTGGTGAACACGCTGTCGCAGACCGTCGACGGGCAATTCCAGACGTTCGCCGCCAAGGACGGCGCCTACAACCGTGAGCACTTCTTCGGCCAAAGCGAGTCACTGGCCAAGCTGGTCGAGGGCATGAGTGATGAGCAAATTGACCGCCTCAAGCGTGGCGGCCACGACATGGTCAAGATCCACGCCGCCTACCACGCCGCGCGCGGGGTCAAAGGCCAGCCGACGGTGATCCTGGCCCAGACCAAAAAGGGCTTCGGCATGGGCGAAGCCGGGCAGGGCAAGATGACTACGCACCAGCAGAAGAAGCTCGATCGCGACGCGCTGATCACCTTTCGCAATCGCTTCCAGTTGCCGCTGTCGGACGCGCAGACTGAGTCGCTGAGTTTCTTCAAACCGGCCGCTGACAGCCTGGAATTGCGCTACCTGCATCAGCGCCGCCACGCGCTGGGCGGTTATGTGCCGAGCCGCAGCCCGCTCGCCGCGCCTGTCGGCGTCCCGCCGGTGACGGGCTACGCCGGTTTCGCCACGGCGGCCGAAGGCAAGGAAATGTCCACCACCATGGCCTTCGTGCGCATGCTCACCCATCTGCTCAAGGACAAGGCGCTGGGCCCGCGCATCGTGCCGATCGTCGCCGATGAGGCGCGCACCTTCGGCATGGCTAACCTGTTCAAGCAGATCGGCATCTATTCCAGCGTCGGCCAGCGTTACGAGCCGGAAGACATCGGCTCGATCCTCAGCTACCGCGAAGCCACCGACGGGCAGATCCTTGAAGAAGGCATCAGCGAAGCCAGCGCCATCAGTTCCTGGGTGGCGGCGGCCACCAGCTATTCGGTGCATGGCCTGCGCATGTTGCCGTTTTACATCTACTACTCGATGTTCGGCTTCCAGCGCGTCGGCGACCTGATCTGGGCCGCCGCCGATCAGCGTGCTCGCGGCTTCCTGCTTGGCGCCACGGCCGGGCGCACCACCTTGGGCGGCGAAGGGTTGCAACATCAGGACGGCAGCAGCCACCTCACCGCCGCCACCGTGCCCAATTGCCGCGCCTACGACCCGGCGTTTGCTGGCGAGTTTGCGGTGATCCTCGACCACGGCATGCGCCAGATGCTCGAACACGATGTGGACGAGTTTTACTACGTGACCCTGATGAACGAAAACTACCCACAGCCGAGCCTGCCCCAAGGCGTGGAAGCGGCAATCATCAAGGGCATGTACCGCCTGCAAGGCGCCGCCGCCGCCCAGGTGCGCTTGCTCGGTTCAGGCACGCTGGTGCGCGAAGCCCAGGCGGCCGCGCAGTTGTTGGCCGATGATTGGCAAGTGGCGAGCGAGGTGTTCAGCGTCACCAGTTTCAGCGAACTGGCCCGGGAGGCGCGGGAAGTGGAGCGATGGAATCGCCTGCACCCGCAAGGCGACAAGCGTTGCAGACATGTGAATGAATGCCTGCCTAAAGGCGCACCGGTGATTGCCGTATCCGACTATGTACGGGCGGTGCCGCAGATGATCGCCTCGTACCTGGATTCCAGCTACACCGTGCTCGGCACCGACGGTTTCGGCCGCAGTGACACGCGGGCGGCATTGCGTGACTTCTTCGAGGTGGACCGGCACCACATCGTGCTGGCGGCGCTCACGGCGTTGGTGGAGCAGGGGCGTTTGGCGCGGGAGGTATGTCAGCAGGCGATTGAGCGCTATGGCTTGCAGACGGAGCGGGCGGGTTCCTGGATGTGCTGAACAACACAAGTCAAATGTGGGCGCTGGCAAGCCAGCGCCCACAGTGTTTTGGGGTGTTTGTTAGAAAGTGGCGATCAGGGCTGGCCCAAATGCCTCTTTCAGAAACCCAGGCGCGATGTACCGCTCGTAATGCGCCTCAGAAAGCAGAAAAAACTCCCGATCAATCGCATCGCGCAAATCGGTCAGGTTGCGCTCACGAAACGCCGGCAGCAACGCCAAGCCATACGCATCCAGCCTGGAAATCACCCGCGCGCCCCGCGCAATCAACTGATACGCCCAGCAATACGGCGACTGGTGCGGCATAAAGCGAATCTTGCGGTCTTCCAGCTGCTGGCGCAGGCGCTGCGGGTCGAGCACTTCCAGCTTGCTCGCCATCACCTGCACCAGTAACTGCTCCAGACGCAACCACACGGCCTGTTTTTCGTCGGCGTTGTAGCCATTCCACTGAATGACTTCATGGTGATAACGCTTGCAGCCCCGACAGACCAGATCACCGTAAACGGTAGAGCAGAGGCCGACGCAGGGGGTCTTGATGGTTTGATTGGGCATAAAAAGTAATGTGCAAAGTCTATAGAACACCACGGACCCAATGTGGGCGCGGGCTTGCTCGCGAATGCGGTGGGTCAGTCACTGGATGCATCGACTGACACACTGTATTCGCGAGCAAGCCCGCGCCCACATTTTTAGATCTATGCCGTGGACTAATCCCAGCTCAACGCGCCGCCAGTTTGATACTCGATCACGCGGGTTTCGAAGAAGTTTTTCTCTTTCTTCAAGTCCATGATCTCGCTCATCCACGGGAACGGGTTGGTGGTGCCCGGGTATTCTTCTTTCAAGCCGATCTGCGACAGACGACGGTTGGCGATGAACTTGAGGTAGTCCTCCATCATTGCCGCGTTCATGCCGAGAACACCGCGCGGCATGGTATCGCGCGCATATTCAATCTCCAGCTGAGTCCCTTGCAGGATCATCTGGGTCGCTTCTTCCTTCATTTCAGCATCCCACAAATGTGGGTTTTCGATTTTGATCTGGTTGATCACATCGATACCGAAGTTCAGGTGCATCGACTCGTCGCGCAGGATGTACTGGAACTGCTCGGCCACGCCGGTCATTTTGTTGCGACGGCCCATGGACAGGATCTGGGTGAAGCCGCAGTAGAAGAAGATGCCTTCCAGGACGCAGTAGTAAGCGACCAGGTTGCGCAGCAGTTCTTTGTCGGTTTCGACGGTGCCGGTTTCGAACTTCGGATCGGAGATCGAACGGGTGTACTTCAGGCCCCAGGCGGCTTTTTTAGCCACCGATGGGATCTCGTGGTACATGTTGAAGATCTCGCCTTCATCCATGGCCAGCGATTCGATGCAGTACTGATAAGCGTGGGTGTGGATCGCTTCTTCGAAGGCCTGGCGCAGGATGTACTGGCGGCACTCCGGGTTGGTGATCAGGCGGTACACGGCCAGCACCAGGTTGTTGGCGACCAACGAATCCGCAGTGGAGAAGAAGCCGAGGTTGCGCATGACGATGCGGCGTTCGTCGTCGGTCAGGCCTTCGGGGTTTTTCCACAGGGCGATGTCGGCGGTCATGTTGACCTCTTGCGGCATCCAGTGGTTGGCGCAGCCGTCGAGGTACTTCTGCCAGGCCCAGTCGTACTTGAACGGCACGAGTTGGTTGAGGTCGGCGCGGCAGTTGATCATGCGCTTTTCGTCAACGGCGACGCGGGCGGCGGAGCCTTCCAGCTCAGCGAGGCCTTCGGCGACGTCGAGTTTGTCCAGGGCGGCCTTGGCACGGATGATCGCGGCGGAGTCGTTGGCAGTCACGTTGCGCGCTTCCAGCGCGGCAGCGGCGCCGGCACCGTCGAGACGGTCCATGTTGGCTTCACTGGCGTGGCCGGCGTTGGCGCCCTTGATCACCGCTGCACCGGTGTCTTCGTTGTCGACTTCATCCCAACTCAGCATTGAAATACTCCTTCCTGATCTGTTCTGACGGCGTGTGAACCCGTCCAAAAATATGCGGTTTGCAGGCTACTAGGCATTGAAATACTGCGCGTAGTGTGGTCGGTAAATACCGATACTGCACACTATGTAGTGGTCTGTTCTGTTTGTGGGCACACTATATGGTGTGTAACAAAGTAGGTCAACGCACAAGGTAGGCGCTCATCGGTCGCTGCCAGGCGGTCATTCGGCTATAAAGCCTGGGTTCACTGGCCACACACGGAAACTCAAGGGGATGAAAAAAAATCTGATCCGCCCAGCCACTCAAGAAGACGCCGAAAGCCTCTTCGCGGTGCATCAAAACGCCGTCGAAAACCTGTGCAATGCCGACTACGGCTTTCGCAAGATCGGCGAGGGTAGGTTCAGCCGTGGCAACCGCCCGGTTTCCATCGAGATCATCAGGATGGAGCGGGCTTTTTAGGAAAGGAAACGCGCGCGGGCTCACGCTGGGTGCTGGGCCAGCGGATCAACAATGAGGGATGACGGCCAAATTGACGACTTGTCCACGACTGGATATGTTGTCTTGCATGAAAAACACCTCGCCCGAAGAAACCACCCTGATCAGCCAGCTCGAACAGATTGCCGAAGGCTTGAGCAAAACCTTCAGCCCATTCTGCGAAGTGGTGCTGCACGACTTGCGCGACCCGCAGCACGCGATCCTGGCCATTCATAACAACCTTTCGGGGCGCCAACCGGGCGACCCGGCGACCGAGCTGGGCCTGGCGCGGATTGCCGACCCGGACTACCCGCAAGTCATCGCCAACTACCAGAATCAATTCGCCGATGGCCGCCAGGTCAAGAGCACGTCGATCGGCATCAAGGACGCCAGCGGCAAGTACGTCGCCGCGTTGTGCATGAACGTCGATCTCTCGTTGTTCCGAGGCTTGCAGGGCATGTTGGAACAGTTTGGTTCAGTCAGTGGCGACACGCCCGGCGAGTCCCTCGAGCCGTCCGGTGCCGACGTGATTCGCGCGCGTATCGACCAGTTCGCCGCGCGCCTGGCGACCACCCCGCGCGCGCTCAAGACGGCGGATCGGCGGCTGCTCCTGCAAGAGCTGAAAGACTCAGGCTGCATGGACATTCGCCGGGCCATGGAGACGGTGGCCTCGCACCTGGGCGTGTCACGCGCAGCGGTCTACACCTACGCCAAGTAGCGCCCCACGGCTTCAACCTCCACCCGATTCATGGCGCCTCGCTGAGCAGCGCGGCATAGCGCTGGATATCGACGTTGCCACCGGTGACGATAATCCCCACGCGTTGGCCCTTGAACTGCTTGCCCAGTTGGCGCAACGCCGCGAGGCCCAGGCAGCCGGTGGGTTCCACCACCATCTTCATGCGCTGCATGAAAAACCGCATGGCATCCACCAACTGCGCGTCGGAGACGGTGAGGATGTCGCTCACCAGGTCCCGAATGATCGGGAAAGTGAAGTTGCCCAGGTGCTGGGTTTGCGCACCGTCGGCGATGGTCGCCGGGGTGTCGATGTGCACGATGCTGCCGGTGCGCAATGAGCGCTGGCCGTCGTTGCCGGCTTCGGGTTCGACACCAAACAGCTGGCAATCCGGTGACAGCGCGTGGGTCGAAAGCGCAGTGCCTGAAAGCATGCCGCCACCGCCCAGGCCGACGAACAGAGCGTCCAAGGGCCCGGTGAACGCCAGCAACTCCTTGGCGGCCGTGCCTTGGCCGGCGAGGATGTGCGGGTGGTCGTAGGGCGGGATCAGGGTCATCCCTTGCTCGTTGGCAAGGCGACGACCGATCGCTTCGCGGTCTTCAGTGAAGCGGTCATACAGCACCACACTGGCGCCATATTCGCGGGTGGCGGCGACCTTGGCGGCCGGCGCATCGGAGGGCATCACAATCGTCGCCGGCATGCCCAGCAAACGCGCCGCCAGGGCAATACCCTGGGCGTGGTTGCCGGAGGAGAACGCCACCACGCCAGCCTTGCGCTGCGGCGCGTCAAACTGCGAAAGGGCATTGAACGCGCCACGAAACTTGAACGAGCCGGTGCGTTGCAGGTTTTCACATTTGATGAAGACTTCAGCGCCGGTTTCGGCGTTGAGGGTGCGCGAGGTGAACACTGGCGTGGGATGCGCGAAGCCCTCCAGGCGCTGGGCGGCGGCGATGACGTCTGGGTAGGTAGGCAATTGCATGCGACGGACCTCGTTTGCGTGTTTGGATAAAATATCCATATCAAGACAAATAGTAAAGTTCCGTTGGGTCATGCTAGCGTTTCGAGCTTCTTTGACTGCTGGAGGGTTCGCCGTTGATCCGACTCACCGACTACATCGCCAACGTTGCCCAGTCACCGTTGGCGCCGTGGGCTGAACTGGCACCTTGGGCGCTGGTGACACAGGCGTCCGCCATTGTTCGTACGTTGCTGGCCGAACTGCCTGCCGATGAGTACATCATTCACGATGAAATCGCCGTGCACCGAACCGCCACCTTAGAACCCGGCGCTTTGCTCAAAGGCCCGCTGATCATCGGTGCCGAGTGTTTCATCGCCAGCGGCGCGCTGCTGCGTGGTGGCTGCTGGGTGGATGCGCACTGCATCATCGGCCCCGGCGCCGAGCTGAAAACGTCGTTTGTGTTCAGTGGCAGCAAGCTGGCGCACTTCAATTTTGTCGGCGATTCGGTGCTCGGCCATGGGATCAATCTGGAGGCCGGCAGCATCGTCGCCAACTACCGCAACGAACGAGAGGACAAGGACGTGCAGGTGCGCATCGACGGGCAATTGCAGCGCACCGGTTGCGACAAATTCGGCGCTTTGCTCGGCGATCAAAGCCGAATCGGCGCCAATGCGGTGCTGGCGCCGGGCGCGGTGTTGGCGCCTGCCAGCGTCATCGGGCGTGGGCAGGTGTTCGACGCGGAGGTGTCTGCATAAACGCAATGTTGAAAAGAGCATGGTGTGTCGGCACGATATTAAATAGAATGAATCTCATTTGAGACTCACTCGCGCCGCGCAGGTCGCTTGCCATGAATGATGCTGTTGTCCCGACCCACGCCGCCGAACACACGCTGTCGAGTTTGTACCGCGACCACCGCAGTTGGCTCGAAAGCTGGCTGCGGCGGCGCCTGGGCAATGCCTGGGATGCGGCGGACCTGAGCCAGGATACCTTCCTGCGGGTGCTGGCCAGTGCCCAGCCGATTGCGCAGATGCAGGAGCCGCGCGCGTACCTGGTGACGGTTGGCAAGCGCCTGCTGGTCAACTTTCATCAGCGGCGTAGCCTTGAGCAGGCTTACTTGAATGCCCTGGCAAACCTGCCGGAAACCTGTGTGCCGTCGCCGGAGCAACGCTGGTTGGTGCTGGAAACCCTGCAAGCGTTGGATGAGATGCTCGACGGTTTGCCGGTACTGGTGCGCCGTGCGTTTCTGTGGAGCCAGCTGGAAGGCCTGGGGTATCGCGAGATCGCCGAACGGCTCGACGTATCCGAGCGCACGGTGAAGCGCTACATGGCGCAGGCCTACGAACACTGTTTACTGGTGGAGTTGTGAGCCGCGATGTCGCGCGTGCCGCCGCCCAGTGGCTGGCCTTGCTGGAGTCGGGCGCGGCCACCGAGCGTGACCACGCAGCGTTGCAGCAGTGGCGCGACAGCCATCCCCACCACGAACAGACCTGGCAGAAAGCCCAATCCCTGCGCCAGCGTTTCAGCGACTTGCCACACGCATTGGCGATGGCCAGCCTCGACCGCTCGCAACCGGGGCGACGCGCAATCCTCAAGCGTGCCTTGGGGGTTGCCGCGTTGGTGCCGACGGCCTGGCTGATCAGCCGCCAGTTGCCCATCGACGCGTGGCGGGCCGATTTGCATACCGCCACGGGCGAGCGCAAACGCCTGCCGTTGGCCGATGGCAGCAGCTTGCAACTCAACACCGCCACGGCGGTGGATGTCGATCTTGCACAGCGGCGCGTCACCTTGGTGGACGGTGAACTGGCGGTGAATGTGCCGGGCGCAGCGTTGATGAGCGTGCAAACCCGCTACGGCGACGTTGAAGTCAGCCAGGCCGAGGTGTGTGTGCGGCAGCTGGCGGCCGGTTGCCTGGTGTCGGTGCTCAAAGGGGCGGTGCAAGTGCGTGACCTGCAAGGGCAAGTGGCGACGCTAAGCCGTGGTCAGCAAGCCCCCTTGGAGGCCCACGGGCTTGGCGCCTGGGCGCCGTTTGATGTGCTGCAACTGGGCTGGCGGGACGGTGTGTTGACCGCTCAGAACCAGCCGCTGGGGGATTTTCTGCGCGAATTGGAGCGTTATCGCCCAGGTGTGTTGCGCTGGGACCCGAGCCTGGAAACGTTGCGGGTTACGGGAAGCTTTCGCTTGGATGACACCGACCGCATCCTGACGCTGCTGTCCCAGACGCTGGGGTTTGAGGTGCGCGCGCGGACGCGGTATTGGGTGACGCTGAGCCGCACACTGGCTTAACGAGTTGTTGTGGCGGGCGGCCTAGATCACATGCGCCCGCTGCAACTCGGTCAGGCACAGCGCCTTGAGCCGAGCCAGTAACGGGTCGCGCCGGTCCCGTGGGTGAGGCAGGTCCACCGCCAGCTCTTGGCGGATGCTGCTCGGCCGATTATCCATCACCAGCACTCGGTCACTCAGGTACAGCGCCTCGTCCACGTCATGGGTCACCAGCAATAACGCAATGGCATGGTGCTCGGCCAGTTGCAGCAGCAAGTCCTGCAGTTTCATGCGGGTGAAGGCATCCACCGCGCTGAACGGCTCGTCCAGCAGTAACACCTGCGGGCGCGAATACAGGCCGCGTGCGATCGCCACCCGTTGCGCCATGCCGCCGGACAACGCCTTGGGCAGTGCCTGGGCGAAGCCCTTCAGACCGACTTCCTCGATCAACTGGGTAACCCAGGCTGGGTCATAGTGGTCGTCATCACTGAAGCCGATGTTTTGCTCCACCGTCAGCCAGGGCATCAGCCGCGGTTCCTGGAACACAAAGGCCACTTCGCCTTCGGGGCTGCGCAGCTGGCCTTGAAAGTCCTTTTCCAGCCCGGCGACGATGCGCAGCAATGTGCTTTTGCCGCAGCCGCTTGGCCCCAGCAGGCTCACGGTTTCGCGCGGCTGTAAGGCCAGGTGCACGTTGGTCAGCACGGTGGTGCTGGCGAAGCTTTTACGCTCCACGCGAATATCCAATAAAGGCTGCATGCTCATTGCTGCGCACCTTGGCCGTTGAACGTGTCACGCCAAGCCAGGCAGCGTTTCTCCAAGGCGGCGAGTACGCCATCACTGACTTTACCGAGCAGCGCCAACACGATGATTGCTGCCAGCACGATGTCCGGCCGCGAGGTTTCGCGCCCATCACTGAGCAAATAGCCCAAGCCCTTGGTGGCCGCGATCAATTCGGCCGCCACCAGGAACATCCACGCCAGGCTCAGGCCGCTGCGCAAACCGGTAAACAGGCCGGGCAGGGCGGCGGGCAACAGAATCCGCCGCACCAGACGGCGCCGGTTGAAGCCGTACATTTGCCCGACTTCCACCAGCTTGCGGTCGATATCGCGAATCGCCGCGACGCCATTGAGGTACACCGGGAAAAACGCACCTATCGCAATCAGCACAATTTTCGAGGTTTCATCGATGCCCAGCCATAGCAGCAACAGCGGCACCCAGGCCAGGCTCGGGATTGAGCGCAGCCCGGCAAATGTCGGTTCCAGATAGGCCTCGGCTTCACGGCTCAAACCCACCCAGGCGGCGAACACCAGGGCCAGGCCGGCGCCGATGGCGAAGCCCGCCAGCACCCGCAACGGGCTGGCGCTGATGTGTTTCCATAACGCGCCTTCAGCCAGGTCAGTGAGGGTTACGGCGATCTCGCTGGGCGCCGGCATCTGGTACGACGGCAGCCAGCCGATACGCACCACCACCTCCAGCACCAGCAGGATCAGCACCGGCAACGTCAGGCCTTTGAGCCGCCGTGGCCAGGCACTGCGGTGAATGACCACCGGCGCCACAAGCGGCACGGTTTGGGTTTTGCTGGTCATCACGCGCCCCTTACTGCTTCGCCAAGGTCTGGCCGAACGAGGTATCGATCAACTGGTCGATCACCTGGTCCACATTCACCCCGCGGCGGACCAACTCCTCGGACACCAGGATCGGCGCGGCGGCCTTGGATGACACTGCATCTTTGTCGGTCAGCAACGGTGCGCTGAGGTCGGTGCGCGACAGTTGCAGCTTGGCCACTTCCAGCGGCAGGCCGGATTCGTCGGCGAGCAGTTTGGCGAATTCATCCGGGTGTTTCACCGCCCAGTCGCGGGCTTTTTCATAGGCGCCGAGCACTTTGCTGATGGTCTGTGAGTGCGCCTTGGCGTACTGCTCGGTGACGCTGATCACGCCGTAGCTGTTGAAGTCTTTGTTGCGGTACAACAGGCGCGAACCCGCCTGGATTTCGCTGGCGGCCATGTGCGGGTCGAGGCCGGCCCAGGCGTCCACGTCACCTTTCTCCAGCGCGGTGCGGCCGTCCGGGTGTTGCAGGTGCACCAACTCGACATCGTCTTTTTTCAGCCCAGCGTGCTGCAGGCTGCGCAGGGTGAACAGGTACGGGTCGGTGCCTTTGGTGGCGGCGATTTTCTTGCCTTTGAGGTCTGTCACGCTTTTGAAGGGTGAGTCTTTGCGAACAACCAAAGCCGTCCACTCGGCCCGGCTGTAGACATACACCGATTTGATTGGGCTGCCATTTGCGCGGCTCAAAACGGCTGACAAACTGGCGGAGGAGGCGAAGTCGACGCCGCCGCTGTTGAGGTATTCCAGGGAACGGTTGCTGCCCTGGCTTAGGACCCAGCCGACTTTGGTGTGCGGTAAGGCTTGTTCCAGCCAGCCGAAATGCTTGAGCACCAGGCTGACCGGTGAGTAGTAGGCATAATCCAAGTTGACGTGCGCGGGATCGGTATCGGCAGCGAAGGCCTGTGGTTGCAGGCACAGGGTGAGGGCGCAGGCGCCCAGTAAGCGTTGGGTGAAGGGTTTCATGGAACAGCTCCGGGCAAGGCGATGAGAGAAGGCTTTTTTTATATTCAGAAAATTGAAATGGCATGTTCCATCATGCTTTGTCGGCTTTCTTTGATCGGAGCAGATGCAGTCTCTGTGCCATTGAGTTCGCAGGCGTATTTGCTAGGGGTTGAGCAGCGATTGCTGTGATGGGAGCGGGCAGTTTGTTGATCAGCTGTTGCCAGGTGAACAGTTGTCATATACCTATATCGAATAAATAAAGAGTTATTTATTCCTTTTAATGGTCGTTTGGATAGCGCATTTTGAGGGCCTGCGCATTCGTGCGGATTGACCCAACAGCCAAAAGGAAAGCCGACATGACTATTAAAGCGATCAACGTGCGCAATCAGTTCAAGGGCGTGATCAAGGAGATCCTGCTGGGCGAAGTGGTGTCCGAGATCGACGTGCAAACCGCGTCCGGCATTGTCACCTCAGTGATTACCACCCGCTCGGTGCGTGACCTGGAATTGAAAGTGGGCAGCGAAGTGATTGCCTTTGTGAAGTCGACCGAAGTGTCGATTGCCAAGCTGTAAACCCTGAATTCGTCTGGCAGCACCGCAATGTTCTGCTTTTCTGTGGGAGCTGGCTTGCCTGCGATGGCATCCACGCGTTATGCCTGATACACCGAGGTGTCTGCATCGCAGGCAAGCCAGCTCCCACATTGATAGATGCCAGCCTAATGGGCCTCAGTTGAGGCCGAACATTTTCGACGTTGTGAATTGAAGCCTAGCGGTGACGCAGTGCACGTTCCATGCGCTGCACACCTTCTTCGAGCATCGCCCGTGGGCAGCCAAAGTTCAGGCGTACGAACTGCTGGCTGTCATCGCCGAATTCAATCCCCGCACTCAAGCCGACCTTGGCCTGTTCCAGGAAGAATTGCTGTGGGTCATCCAGGCCCAGCGCGCTGCAATCGAGCCACGCCAGGTAGGTGCCTTGCGGCGCATGCATCACCACGCCGGGCAGACGGGTTTGCACGGCATTGTGCAAGTAGTCGCGGTTGCCTTGCAGGTACTGCACCAGCGCGTCCAGCCATTCCCCGCACTGGCTGTAGGCGGCGCGAGTGGCTTCCAGGCCCAAGGGGCTTACGCTGTCGACCATGCCGCAGCGCGCGTTGTTAAACCGCTCGCGCACCTCGGCGTTTTGCACCACCGCGAAGCAAGTCTTTAAACCCGCCACGTTGTAGGCTTTGCTCGCCGACATCAGGGTGATGGTGCGTTGGGCAATTTCCTCGCTGAGGCTGGCGGTGGGAATGTGGCGGCGGCCGTCGAAGCACAGTTCGGCGTGGATTTCGTCGCTGATGATCAGCGTGCCGTTTTCCAGGCAGGCGTTGGCCACAGCCAGTAGTTCTTCGCGCGGGAAGACCTTGCCGATAGGGTTGTGCGGGTTGCTCAATAGCAGCGCACCGGCACCGTTCAGCGCTTGGCGCATGGCTGGCAACGGCGTCGCGTACTCACCGTTGGCCCACTCAAACGGCACCTCGATACGCGGCAGGTTCCAGTGGCCCGGCGCCAGCCGAATCGGCCGATAGTTGGGGGTTTGCAGCACCACCGGCTGGCCCGGCTGCACGAACGCGTGCAGGGCCATGTTGAAGCCCGGCTCCACGCCCGGCAGGAACAACAGCGCTTCGGGCTGTACGCGCCAGGCGTATTTGTTCCAGAGGTCGGCAACGATGGCTTCGCGTACGTCCGGCCCGGCGACGCTGTAGCCCAGGATTTGTTGGTCGAGGCGATCATGCAGGGCTTGCAGTACGGCAGGTGGCGCGGCGATATCCATGTCGGCGATCCACATCGGCAAGACGTCTTGCGGGTAACGGTTCCACTTGGTGCTGCCGGTGCCGAAGCGAGGGTGGATCGTGTCGAAATCAAAGCTCATGGGGGGCTCGTGTCAGGAAAGCAGGCGCAAGAATGGCGCTGATTCTAGCGCCATTATTTTTATAGGCCAGAGCTGATTGTTGCAGACAGCTGCCGGTGTGCCTGTTCCATGGTTCGGCTGACCGTTTCTTCACCGCGCACCCTCGCGCCGAAGTAGACGAAACCCAGGCGGCGGACCTTGGGCCTCGAACTTTTGTGGGCGCTGTTTTTGTTTTAAAGAGGTCACCAGAAGAAGGCGCAGATAAATCCGATAGTTACCCGTGGAGTGAGTTTGTATGTTCGCCTGATCAGGACTCACGCTGACAAGGATGACGGGCCTATAGATGTATACACGGAACTACACACGGAACTATCCATGCAACTATTGTCTTCGCTTGCTAATCCGTTTTTACCGGCCATCGCACCTGACCAGAGCGTCGCCTCGGTGCCTGACCAGCCCGCTGTAACTGCTCACACTCGGTCACGCAGGGATACGGCTAATGTGACGGATACCGGCCAAACACCGAAGCCTAAAAAGATCAAGGACGCTGAAGTACCCAAGCACTTTATAAAAAAATCAGTGATACCAAAGTGGGGCCTGCGCACAGCGAATTTATGCAGGGCTTTAACCGGCCCTCTGCTGTAGTGATCCCCGGTTACTCTGACAAGATGAGCGCCTTGGCGCTGATGAGGTTGGCGCTGAGTCCGTCGATAACGCCAGAACAAGTCGGGGCATTAACCCGTCTCAATGAGCAACGTTTTATCAACACGTCTCATGACCACTCGCGCGTGTTCTCGAAGGAGTTGTCGGGCAGCGGCGTGAAGGTCACACCCATGCCTCAAGGTTATTACCTCTCTGTGATCAACCAATTAAGCGAGGGCGAATGTGCAGGGATTTCACATCTGTTGTCGCTGGCCGTGAGAGAGGGCAAACAGCATATTTTTCTGGGTAATATTTATCAGGCCCTTGCCTACCCCGACAAGCCTGAGTCACAAGTTTTTTTTCGTAGGCTTGCCGAGGTGCAGTTGTCGTTTGAACCGAATGGTGCGCATGACCCTACAACCTCGAAGGATGTCCCCTATACGGCAATTGCACCCGAACTGACTGATTCGCCTACGACAAAAACGATGTTGATCAGCAGTTCCGGGCATCGCATAACTGCCGGTGTCATCGTGGGGCCTGATAAAGAGCGAACGTATTACTTCAGTGATCCGAACGGTGCTTTTATCGAGTTTTCTTCCAAGGAGGCTTTTGACGAAGGGTTAAAGAAGGTATTTACCAGTGCCAGGCTGAAGGGGTTTAACAAGCCGATTAATGACAATTCTTTTCGGCCTCAGTATCAAATGAGTGTATTCAATCCCCATTATATTCGTCAGGGTGCCCCCACCTTGAGCGACATTAGATTTATGTATGACGCTCCTTTGGCCGGTCTCGATGACGTAAAGGTGATTGATGCCTCTGTCGTGCCGACGCCGAGGGAATTTGGCATCAGGGCGCCGGCCCCCGCAGGTGCGCCTTTGGCGGATTATCAAAAGGTGTCAAAGGGCCTGGAAAAACTGCATGAGTCCAAGGGAATGTCGCAGTTTCATGACACGGTAAGTGTCTTGGAGGCCGCCCGACAATTTACAGCTCACCATCCAGACTCTTCCCTCGTAAAGGATATGAAGATACTTGAGCAAACGTTGCTCAACGTGATCAATGAGGCGGCTGCGCCTGTTGGGTATCCCTATGCCTTCGAGCGTATGGAGAAACAGCGGGCCGATCTGCCCCAGCGTGAGTTAGGTGCAGTAACCAAGTCTCAGGTTAAGGTCTTGCAGGGTGTAGAAGTTGATCTGCACAGTCATATCAAGGCTGACCCCGACATGTTCAAAGTCGTGATTGATGCGGTGGATGCTGCGCTATTGAAACTTAGCCAACACGACCCGCAAACCTTCCAGGCGGTGGGGCGGGAGATCAAAGTGATCATTGCCAGCCCCGGTGATCAGGCGCAAACGCAGCTGCGCATAACCGACACAAAGCCCACCTTGATTATCGGTGACGATTTTTTCACCTACGGCGAGCGTGGCGACTCCGTTGCCGATCGAGTAGGCATTTTTGCCGGACACATGGGCGATCCGCCCTTAGCGAATAAGCAAGCTGCATCGCTCGCGGGCCTGTTTGGCACGCTGGGCTATTACAAAGCGGACCCCAAAGGTTTTCTCGAGGTCATTAACAATAAACAAACGTTCCAACCCGCTGGGCCCACGCTCAGTGCACGTGCCGGCAGAAACCAGCTGGAGTTTGTGACGCAAGCCTTCACCGCGCGGCTCTACGATGGGTCGCTTGATAAGCGTACCACGGCCGAACTTGACAGGATTTTCGCGCCAACTGGCAGCGCCGTAGGGCCTGAGCCAGTATTAACGCCGCCACCCGCATCAGGTACTGGGTCCACGCCTGTGCGCAGAGACGGCTCTTTGCGTCCCGGCACCGCCCCTAAGCCGAGAACCCCCGTCGCACCTTCCATTTACGCACCACCGCCGCTGACGCTTGCGCACGTCAATGAGGCAGTACTGCTGCGCCTGCAAAAACTCGATGATGCCAGGCCATTGATCAACGTGGGTGAAAAACAATTCAGTCGCGTCGAACTGTACAAAATGGGGTACAGCATCAATGGCAAGCCGGTGGAAAATCCATTGGTCGGCGATCCGGAGGGTCGCAAGTTAGCGGGCGCAATGCACCTGGATTATCCGAGCTTCCAGGCGTATCTCAAGTGGGGTGGTGACGATGTCAGAGCCTCTGATGTGTTTACTGAGATCGCCTCCCAGCGCAGTGTGAACGCGCCACCCATGATCAACAGTGGCGACGCAAGTGCCATGTTTGAGACCCTGCAAACATCCGCCCGTGACATGTCGAGACAGGCTGCTGAAATCCGCGAGATGCAGCGCAACAACAAGCCGCTCCCCGCGGATTTCTTTTCCCCGGGATCTCCCGATAAACCAGGCGCGGCGAACACCGCGGGTCTCGGGTTTCAGGCTTTCAGTACCTTTCAAGGGGTACGCAGTGCCATCGACAGTTTCAATCGTGGTGATACCACGGCGGGCGCCATAAGCCTCGGTGCCGTGGCGGCTGACTATGCCGGCATGGGGCTAGAGGCTGGCCTGAACAACGTGGCGCAGAAGGCGGTCAGCAAGGCTGCGCCCACCATACTCAGCTTCCAGACCGCCACTATCGGCAAAATGATCGGCAAAGTCGCGGGTACCGCCGGTACGGTGTTCAGCGCGCCTTTTGATGTGGTCAATGCTGTTGATTCGTTCAAAAAAGCCGGTCAAAGCACGGGCAAGGAAGCTCAGGATCACTACGTTAATGGCGCCTTTTCAGTCGCCAATGCTGCCACCTCGATTGCCTTGACCGCCGCTTATCTGGCGGGCTTTAGTGCAGCCGGGCCGGCAGGGCTGATTGTGGCGGGGGTCTTGATGAGCGCCCAGGCGATTTACTCGGCAGTGCGTACCGTAGAGAACATAAATGAACATACTCCGCTGACGGGGCAGCAGAAGTTTTCGCTCGGTACGAAGGCGTTCCTGGGCTTTGAACCGGGGTTTGACGTTATGAAGCCCTTTTTGGAAGCGAAGATACCCAAGGAGCACGAAGCAGCGGAGCGGGAGCGCTTTAAAAAATTTCTGGAGGGGCCAGGCAAGGACCTTTTTGAGCGTGTTGTATTCGGCTCTGTGAAGGTTGAGGTCACGCAGATTCCGGGGAGTGTTGGGCTTACAGGGCAGCATTGGTGGGCCCCCATTACCTATCTGCTGAACCTGATCAAAGTGGATGGCACCGTCACGAACGTCAAAACCCAGGGAGGAAACGATCGTATTAACGCGCCTCCGGAGTCCTGGAACGGCAAGTTGGTGCCTCCTGTGGAAGGCGTTGGCGGGGAGAAAAAAGCCACGCTCTGGGACTTGGGCGACGGTGATGACACGGTGTCAGGCGTGCAGACCAAACCCAATTATTTTTCGTTGGGCGGTGGCAAAAAACTGATGAGCGGAGGGGAGGCCGACGATACGGTCATCTTCACCGCCGATGCGCGCCAGACATTGGAGCAAGCCAGGCAAGTTCGGGAGGCCGGAGCGAACGGCGTCAGGGAAAAGGGTTCCGAGTTCTGGGGGGGTGACGGCAGAAACACACTGATCTTTTCCGGCGAACTGAACACTAAATACACGGTCGTTCGCGAGCCTCAGACAGCCACCTATCTGGGGCATGTCATTGACTTCAAAACCGGTACGATTGCGGTCAATACCCCTGACTCGAACACTCACGGCGCGGCGCCCGTTGCGCGCTTTCATTCATTTTCCAATGCTGCCACGGTTGAAAATGGGGAAAGTTTTGTCCAGGGCGATGATCAGAGCAATATGCTGACGCTCAATGGCAAGAACGACACGGTTTTAACCGGTAAAGGCGCGAACGTCATTGTGATCAATGGTGGCGCCAGCGTCGTCGGGCAGGGTGATGCCAATACCTACATCATTAACAAGGCCCCGCGGCCCGTGACCATCAATGACCCGGCCGACAGCGTCGTCAGGCTGGATTACAGCGCCGCTCAAGTCCGCGATTGGGGCGTTACGCGCGAAGGGGATCTGGTCGCAACATTGAACGGCGATGTACCCGGAAAGACTCGACTGTTGACGATCAAGAATGCCTATCCCGATGGCTCGACAGCGGATAACGTCCGGCTGAAATTCATCACTGACGACGGCGTGATGATGATGATCAATGCCCCGCGCAAAGCGGGCTCATCCAACCGTGTTGTACAAGTGAGCAGTATGAAGGTTGGGGGTGGCAAGCCTGAAGCTTAAGGTCGGGCGGGCGCAATAATGGCGCTGACCCCAGCGCTATTATTGTTATAGGCCAGAGCTGATGGTTTCGTGCAGCTGCCGGCGTGCCTGTTCCACGGCGCGACTGACCGCTTCTGCACCGCGCACCATCGCGCCCAGGTAGACAAAACCCACCGTGCGGATGCCCACCGTCGACAGGATGGCGGTCATGTAGGGCGTGAGAAAATCCGGCTCATGCCCTTTGCGTGCATTGCCCGAGCTGACCAGCACAAACGTACGCCGGTCCTTGAGCAGGCCAACCTTTTCGAACTGTGCATTCACCGTGAAACTGCGTTCAATGCGCACCACATGATCGATCCAGCCCTTGAGCGCCGCGGGTACGGTGAAATTGTGCACCGGGGTGCAGAGGACGAGCAGGTCGCAGGCTTCCAGCTCAACGATCAACTGTTCCGACAGCGCCGTGGCGCTGCCGCTCAAACCGCCTGGGGTGGTAAGTGCATTGGCGTATTCGCGGGTCAGCGGCGGCAGCGCCCGGGCGCCGTAGTCGCGCTCGGTGACGTGGGCATCGGGCACCTGCTCGTTGAGCAGGGCGCGTGCCAGCTTGAAGGTCTGCGCGGCCTTGCCGTGGGGGCTGAAACTGAGCAGCAGGGCGCGGGTCATTGGCTCAAATCCTGGGAAAAGTGCATCCCCAGCGGCAGCAAGCCCTGGCGGAAATAGAAACGCTGGGCCAAGGCCTTGTGCATGCCGGTATCCAGCACCAGGTAGCGGTAGCCGCGTGCGCGGGTTTCTTCACGGACCCGGTCAAGCAGTTGCTCGCCCAGGCGCCGACGCTGCAAGGCGGCGTCCACGACCAGGTCATCGACGTAGATAAAACGCCCGTACAGGGTGTTTTCCGTCAGGCGATAGCCGACCAAACCGATCACCTTGCCCTGTTCACGGGCGGCCAGCAGGTGATAGCCGTTTTGCTGTTGGCGCTGGATTTGTTCGGCGAACGCTGCTGCGTCAGTCAAGTGCGGGCGCAGTTGCTGCATCACCGCAAAGCTTTCGATGCATTCAGCCTGGGTTTGCATGGGCACGAATTCGACGTGTTCATTCATAGCTGAGGTTCTCCAGATGAGCCTTGATCGCGGCGGGTACTTTGCGAAAGCTGATGGCGACGCGGTTCAAGGCGTTCATCAGTGAAATCGCCAGGGTCAGGTCGGCGATTTCTTTTTCGTTGAAAACCGCCGCTGCCTCGGCGTAATCGGCATCCGGCACCTGGGTTTGCGCCACTTGAGTGACGATCTCGGCCCAGGCCAGTGCTGCGCTTTCACGTGGCGTGAACAGCGGTAATGCCTCGCGCCAGGCGGCCAGTAGCATGATTTTTTCCAGGCTCACGCCTTGCTTGAGCAAGTCGCGGGAGTGGGAGTCCAGGCAATAGGCGCAGCCGTTGAGTTGTGAGACCCGCAGGTACACCAGGTCGATCAATTCTTTCTCCAGGCCGCAGCCGTGGATGTAACTGTGCACCGAGCCCAGTGCTTTGTAGCCGGCAGGCGCGGCGAAGGCGTAATCGAGGCGGTGGTTCATGGGCGATCCTTGTTTGTTGAATAAGGTTTACTGATAAGGGATGCGCCATTTTCGGCGGCGGCACGGCTGCCCAACAGGGGCATGATTGGACAAGTGGGTTGGGACATGATCAGACTCGGCGTTGTCTATCTGCCGAGCCTGCCTGCGATGTCACCACTGCCCAAATACCAGGAAATCTACCGACGCTTTCGCCTGGCCATCGACCAGGGCCAACTTGGCCCGGGTGATCGGGTGCCGTCGGTGCGCAGCCTCGCCCTGGAACTCAACGTGGCGCGGGGGACGGTGGAGGCGGCGTATCAGTTGCTGGTCAGCGAGGGCTTTTTCGAGGCGCGTGGGCAGGCCGGCACCGTGATTGCTGGGGCTTTGCCGCAGGTGCCCGTGAAGCCGCAGCCTGTGGTGCCGTCGACTGCACCGGGGCCGAGGCCACTGCAAATGGGCCTGCCGGCGCTGGATGCGTTCCCGCGCAAGCTGTGGGCGCGGCTGGTCACTCAACAAGTGCGTCGCACTGATGCCGATAGCCTGGCGATGGGCGACGTACGTGGCGCCCTGGCCTTGCGCGTGGCGATTGCCAACTACCTTGCGCTGTACCGGGGCGTGGAGTGCACGCCGCAGCAGGTGTTCGTGTGCGCGGGGTATGCGGGGTGTTTGACGCTGTTGTGCGATGCGCTGCAGATGACGGGGCCGCGTTGCTGGTTTGAAGACCCGGGGTATTTGCATGCGCGGCGGTTGTTGGTTCATCAAGGCGTGGAACTGGTGCCGGTGCCGGTGGATGGTGAGGGGTTGGAGGTTGAGCGTGGGATGCAAAGGGATCGGCAGGCGCGGTTGGCAATTGTGACGCCGGCGCATCAGAGCCCGCTGGGTGTGGCGTTGAGTCCGGCGCGGCGCCAGGCTTTGCTGGGGTGGGCGCGGGAGCAGGGGAGTTGGGTGGTTGAGGATGATTACGACAGTGAGTTTCGCTACCGGGGGCAGCCGTTGGCGGCGCTCAAGAGTCAGGATGTAGGGGATCGGGTGATCTATGCCGGGAGCTTCAGCAAGATGCTGTTTCCGGGGTTGCGGTTGGGGTATTGGGTGGTGCCCGCTTCTTTGGTGGAGGCGTTTGGGCGTAGTGCTGAGAGGTTGCAGCAGCGTAGTGCGCAGTTGTTGCAACTGACGGCGGCGGATTTTTTGGAGCAGGGGCATTTTACTCGGCATCTGAAGACGATGCGGCAGTTGTATGCGCAGCGCCGGGGGTTGTTGGTGGAGGCGCTGGAGGTGCATTGCTCGGGGTTTTTGCGGGTGGATGAGCAGGCTGGGGGGGTTAACCTGCTGGCGCGGTTGTTGGTCTCGGTGCCGGATCATGTTGTTGCCGAGGCGGCTGATCGTGCGGGTTTGGCTGTTCATGCATTGTCGGGCTGGATGCTGGATGCTGGATGCTGGAGCCGGGGCGGGAGCAGGGGGTGGTGATGGGGTTTACGAATGTGGTGACGGCTCGAGATGCGGCGGATCTGGCGATGGTTTTGCACAGGGTTATTGCGCAGTGTCTATCCGTTGCTTCGATAACGACGGCTTAGGGTTCCACTCTTACGGCGGGTCACTTTTGGCCAACGCCCGGATCGCCGCACCGCTGCGATGCAGGCACCTCGGTCTATCAGGCATAACCAGTTGATGCCATCGCAGGCAAGCCAGCGCCCACAATTCGACCCGGTTTCTACCGTGGGATCGGTGTTACGCCACGCAACACCAAATCACGGATAAACCCCAGCCAATCCTGCTGCTGCCCCTTATCTGCCAGGTCCTCACCCGGAAACGAGCTGAGCGTATGGCGGTTGGAGCTATAGAAGTAGCACAGCGAAGCAATCATCAAGTACACGTGCTTGACGCAGTCGTTCTAGATAAACGCCACCAGATCGCGCAACACCTGCAGCGGTGCATCCAGGTCCAGCTTGGGTTTGCTTTTGGCCTTGTTGAACTGCTCGTAGACGTATTCCAGCACGCAGATGAACAGGTGTTCCTTGCTGCAGAAATAGTAATAAAGCATGCGGTGGTTGGAGTCGGCTGTCTTGGAAATACAGTCGACACGCTTTTCGCGCCCGTTCTATGACCGACAAGTTCTGTAATAAAAACGCCATTGCGCTGGGGATTAAATCCGGGAAGGGCTATTTTGGTGCGTCTCAATAACTAGAGTAGCCATGGATGAAATACCAACCTTTGAGCCGCACCTTAATCGCCACCGCCCTGGTGTTGACGGTCAGCGGTGTGCAAGCCGCTTCCCAGGCCCCGGTGGCCGGTGAAAACGGCATGGTAGTAACCGCTCAGCATTTGGCCACTCATGTGGGTGTGGATGTGCTCAAGGCTGGCGGCAATGCGGTTGATGCGGCCGTGGCTGTGGGCTATGCGTTGGCGGTGGTGTACCCGGCGGCGGGTAACCTCGGTGGCGGCGGCTTCATGACCGTGCAGTTGGCGGACGGGCGCAAGACCTTCCTCGACTTCCGCGAAAAAGCCCCGCTGGCGGCCACCGCCGACATGTACCTGGACAAAGACGGCAACGTCATTGATGGCCTCAGCGCCAAGGGCCACCTGGCGGTCGGCGTGCCCGGCACGGTGTCCGGCATGGAAGCCGCGCTGAGCAAGTACGGCACCCTCAAGCGCGCCCAGGTGATTGCGCCGGCGATCAAGCTGGCGGAAAACGGCTTCGAACTGGAGCAGGGTGATATCGACCTGCTGCACACCGCCACCGGCGAGTTTGAAAAAGACAAAGACCTGCGCGGGATCTTCCTGCACAACGGCCAACCGATGCAGGTCGGCCAGAAGTTGGTGCAGAAAGACTTGGCCAAGACCCTCAAGGAAATCTCCGCCAAGGGCACCGACGGCTTCTATAAAGGTTGGGTCGCCAAGGCGCTGGTGGATTCCAGCCAGGCCGGCAAAGGCATCATCACCCAGGCCGACCTCGACACATACAAAACCCGTGAACTGGCGCCCATCGAGTGCGATTACCGTGGCTACCACGTGGTCTCGGCACCGCCACCCAGCTCGGGCGGCGTGGTGATCTGCCAGATCATGAACATCCTCGAAGGCTACCCAATGGCCGACCTGGGCTATCACTCGGCCCAAGGCCTGCACTACCAGATCGAAGCGATGCGCCACGCCTACGTGGACCGTAACAGCTACCTCGGCGACCCGGATTTTGTGAAAAACCCGATTGCCCACCTGCTGGACAAGGACTACGCCGCCAAGCTGCGCGCTGCCATCGAGCCGCAAAAGGCCGGGGATTCCCAGGCGATCAAGCCGGGTGTGTCGCCCCATGAAGGCAACAACACCACGCACTATTCCATCGTCGACAAGTGGGGCAACGCAGTTTCGGTGACCTACACCCTCAACGACTGGTTCGGTGCCGGCGTGATGGCGAGCAAGACCGGGGTGATCCTCAACGATGAAATGGACGACTTCACCGTCAAGGTCGGCGTGCCGAACATGTACGGGCTGGTTCAGGGCGAAGCCAACGCCATCGCACCGGGCAAGGCACCGTTGTCGTCGATGAGCCCGACCATTGTGACCAAGGACGGCAAGGCGGTGATGGTGGTGGGTACGCCCGGTGGTAGCCGGATTATCACCGCCACCTTGCTGACCATCCTGAATGTCATCGACTACAAGATGAACATCCAGGAAGCCGTGGATGCGCCGCGTTTCCACCAGCAGTGGATGCCTGAGACCACTAACCTCGAAACCTTCGCGGTGAGCCCGGACACTCAGAAAATCCTCGAGAGCTGGGGCCACAAGTTTGCCGGCCCTCAGGATGCCAACCACTTGGCGGCGATCCTGGTGGGGGCGCCGTCCTTGGGCGGCAAGCCGGTGGGCAACAATCGCTTCTACGGGGCTAACGACCCGCGTCGTAACACGGGGTTGTCGCTCGGTTACTAAGGACTGATTGAGCATCTGCACACCTTCCGGGCTCTACCCCAAGAGCCCTGGAAGGACCCCGCCCCATGAGCGCGCTGAAAATCGCCACCTTCAATGATGCGCATGTTTATAGGCCAATCTCCTTTAGAAGATTGACTGGCGCGAAGGGAAAGGGACTGCGTTGATCCGGTGGTCGGTATTACGCGTTGAGCAGTTGCGTTACCGCTTCAAATGCCTGGGCACGGCGCTCTTCCCAGTTGCCGCGAATCACCACGGCGGGCTTATGGTGCTGCTCGATCCACTCCAGGCTACCCTGGAAAAACGCGCGGCGATCCGCCAGTTCCGGTTGGCAACGCTGGCCGTCGGCGGTCCACTCCACATCCTCGGGAGAGAGCAGCAGGTGCAGGTCGTAATGGCGGGCCAGCAGCTCACTGTCCAGCCACGCCGGGTAGTCACTGAAGAGGGTTTGGCTCCACAGCTTGTTGGTCAGCAGGTGGGTGTCGAGGACGAGTAGGTTGGGCTGTTCGGCGCGGGCGGCGTCTTCCCAGGCCAGTTGGCCACGGGCGATAGCGGGGATGTCCGCCAGGGTGGTGTCGCGTTGGTGGTGGTCGATGAAATGGCGCACGTATTCGCCCACCATAAGGCCGCCAAAGTGCGCGTGCAGTTGCGCCGCCAGCCAGCTTTTGCCGCTGGACTCGGGGCCGGCCAGTACCACTACCTTCATGCGTGCAGCGCCGGGTCGGCGCGCCATTCACGCCAGCCTTGCACGGCGATCACGGTGAACAGGGCGTAGAGCACGGCGGTGAGGTACAGGCCTTTGTAGAGGAACAGCCCGACGAAAATTACATCCACGGCAATCCACAGCGGCCAGCACTGCACGCGTTTTTGCGCCATCCACATTTGCGCCACCAGGCTGAAGCCGGTGAGGGCGGCGTCGAGCCACGGCTGGGCGGCGTCGGTCCAGTGGGCCATGGCGGCGCCGAGCAACAGGCTGAAGACGGCGCCGATGGCCAGGCTGGTGATGATCGCGGGTACGCCGAGGCTGGTGACCTGACGGCCTTGCTTGACTTGGCCGGCGCGGGTCCATTGCCACCAGCCGTAAAGTTGCAGGGCGGCGTAGACCACTTGCAGGAGCATGTCGGAATAGAGTTTTACGTCGAAGAATACCCAGGTGTAGAGCAACACCATGACCAGGCCGATGGGCCAACACCAAGGGTTCTGCTTGACCGTCAGCCAGACGGCAATCACTCCCAGGGCGGCGGCGAACAGTTCAAGCCCGGACATGGTGGTTCCTTGGGAGAGTGGGAGAGGGCGGTGATTGTAACCAGAGGTGAGTTTTCTTCAAACGTTGGTGTGAGTACATATCCGTTATTTGGGTAACGGCGGCTTAGGGTTCCGCTCTTACAGCGGGTCACTTTTGTAAAGACACAAAAGTAACCAAAAAGTCTTCGCCCCACCACTTGGCACCTCGCTGTGGCTCGGTGTGCCCGCACGCAGGCTTGAATCCGTGGGCCGCCGCCATGGGCCATCCTTGGCCCATCGCGGCTAACCCGGCGTCCTGCCGGGTTACCCACGGATTCAAGCCTGCGTGCGGCCAGCGTGGTTAACGGGGCGCCTCAGATCAAGATCAAGATCAAGATCAAAAGCAAGAGCACGGCGGCCTAGTAGCCGACCTGAGTGGTAGAAGCAGAAGCAGGGCAGAAGCACAGCAACACAGCTTCTGCCTGATGTAATGAGATCTAAATGTGGGAGCGGGCTTGCTCGCTCCCACATTTGATTGAGTTCGGCTTCCAGGATCAGGTCGGCTGTAAGGCCGCCTCGGCTTTGCTTTTGATTCAACCACTCAGGTCGGCTACTAGGCCGCCGTGCTGTTGATTTTGATCTTAGGCGCCCCGATAACCCCCTAGCCCCCCCCAGCTCCCATAGCAGCCCAGCAATGCGATCTAAACCTTAAACTGGCGCAACAACCCATCCAACTGTTCACTCAACCCACGCAAATGCGCACTCGCCACGCTGGACTGCTGCGCCGCCAGCGCGGTGCTGTGAGACAACCCGGCCGCCTGGGTAACGTTCTGGTTGATGTCTTCCACCACATGCGCCTGTTGCAACGTCGCGCTGGCAATCGAGGCATTCAACCCGTTGAGGTTATGCAAGGCCTGCCCGATGGCAGTAAGGCTGGCACCCGCCTGGCCGGCCTGTTCAATGGTCAGTTGCGAAGCGCTGTGGCTGTCGCTGATCACCTTCACTGCCGCTTCCGAATGACCTTGCAGGCGCTCGATCATCACCTGGATTTCAGCCGTGGATTTTTGCGTGCGCTGAGCCAGCAGCCGCACCTCATCCGCCACCACGGCAAAACCACGGCCCTGTTCCCCCGCGCGTGCAGCTTCAATCGCAGCATTAAGCGCCAGCAGGTTGGTCTGGTCAGCGATGGAACGAATCACCTCAAGCACGCCGCCAATCTGTGTGCTTTCGCTGGACAGCGTGCGGATCACCTCCACGGCCTGGCTGATGGTGCTGGAGAGCTGATCGATCTGCAGCAAGCTGCCGTCGATATTCACCTGGCCTTGCTGCGCCTGGGCCTGGGCGTCACGCATTTCGCTGGCGGCATGCTCGGCGTTTTTCGCCACGTCCTGCACGCCATAGGTCACTTCATTGATTGCCGTCGCCACCAGCTCCATCTGCTGCGACTGCTGCTGGCTGCGGTCATGGGCCTGGCTGGCGTTGGTGCCCAGCTCCGTGGACGACTGGCCCAAGGCGTTGGCGCACACCTGCAGTTGGCCGACCACCTGGCGCAGCTTGGCGGTAAAGCTGTTGAAGTGTTTGGACAGTTGGGTGACTTCGTCGCGCCCATGGGTATCGAGGCTGCGCGTCAGGTCGCTTTCGCCGCTGGCAATATTGGCCATAGCGTTCACCGCCGCCTGCAAGGGTTGCACGATGCTGCGGGCGATCAGCACCACCAGCAACGTCATCACCAGCGCGATGCCCAGGACAATCAGCGAGGTTTTCCACACCTGGCCATTGAATTCGGCTTGCACATCGTCCACGTAAACGCCGGAGCCGATAATCCAGCCCCAGGGTTCGAACAGTTGGATATACGAGGTTTTTTCCACCGGCGCTTCGGCACCCGGCTTGGGCCAGCGGTAGTTGACGATGCCGGCACCTTTGGCCTTGGCCAGGATCACGAACTCGTTGAACACTGCAAAACCGTCCGGGTCGCGGATCGCCGAGAGGTTCTTGCCGTCAAGCTTGGGGTTGGCCGGGTGCATGATCATCACCGGCGTCAGGTCGTTGATCCAGAAGTAATCGTCGTGGTCGTAGCGCAGGCCACGCACCGCGCTCAAGGCTTGCTGCTGCGCGGCTTCACGGGTCAGTACCCCGGTTTTTTCAAGGTTCTGGTAATACGCCAGCACGCCGCTGGCGGTCTGCACCACATGCTGGGTCTGCTGGCTTTTGGCCTGGTAGAGGTCGCCGTGGATCTGCTTGAGCATCAACAGCCCCAAGGTCAGCAGCATCAACACGGCGACTATCAGGATCAGCCAGAGGCGGCGGCTGATCGACATGCTGCGCAAACTGTTCATCGTCCTGTCACTCCATGCTTTTATATTTTTGGGCGCTGCATCGACATTTCCGGCTTGTCTGATAGGCTTTCGGCCTGTAATCGAAAAACCTGAGTACTCCCTGATTTTTCACGAAATTTTTGCAGATCGATGTTGAAAATCAGCACCGGAATTTGAGTGCGCTCGTCAGTGAACTATTAAAAAGACAGTCAAGGCATGCCGCTGAGCATGACCTTCGGGGGAAGCATGGATTTTTGGACCGCCATACAGGCATTGATTCTTGGCGTGGTGGAGGGGCTGACCGAGTTCCTGCCCATTTCCAGCACCGGCCACCAGATCATCGTCGCTGACTTGATCGGCTTCGGCGGCGAACGCTTTGAGGCGTTCAACATCATCATTCAATTGGGCGCGATCCTGGCCGTGGTCTGGGAGTTTCGCCGCAAGATCCTCGATGTGGTCACAGGCTTGCCGACCCAGCGCAATGCCCAGCGTTTCACGGTTAACCTGATCATCGCCGTACTGCCGGCGATCGTGCTGGGGGTGATTTTTGCCGACTTGATCAAGCATTACTTGTTCAACCCGATCACCGTGGCCACAGCCCTAGTAGTGGGTGGCGTGATCATGTTGTGGGCGGAACGCCGGCAGCACGCGGTTCACGCCGAAACCGTGGATCAGATCACCTGGAAAGACGCGCTCAAGGTCGGCATGGCCCAGTGCCTGGCGATGATTCCGGGCACGTCGCGCTCCGGCGCCACCATCATCGGCGGCCTGTTGTTTGGCCTGTCGCGCAAGACCGCCACCGAGTTTTCGTTCTTCCTCGCCATGCCGACCATGGTCGGTGCGGCGGTGTATTCGGGCTACAAGTACCGTCACCTGTTCCAGCCCGATGACCTGCCGGTGTTCGCGATTGGTTTTGTCACCTCGTTCATCTTCGCGATGATCGCGGTCAAGGCCTTGCTCAAGTTCATCGCCAGCCACAGCTATGCGGCCTTTGCCTGGTATCGGATCGCGTTTGGCCTGGTCATTCTGGCGACCTGGCAGTTCGGCTGGATCGACTGGTCTGCGGTCAAGCCATGAACATTCAGCACCCGCGCCTGAAGGCGTTGATCTTTGTGGTGCTGTGCGCCGCGCCGCTGATTGGCGCGGCGTTGGTGTGGTCTCGCGGTGAGACGGTGATCCCGCTGGCGGCGTATGGTGTGGTCAGCGTGGTGGCATTTTTTCTGTACTGGGGCGACAAGCGCAAGGCACAGACAGAGGGCCCGCGCGTTCGCGAAAACATCCTGCACGCCGTGGAGCTGGCGGGCGGCTGGCCTGGAGCATTGATCGCCCAGCAGGTGTTCCGGCACAAGACGCGCAAAGTGTCATATCAGGTGCTGTTCTGGGTGATTGTGTTGCTGCACCAGGTGTTCTGGCTTGACCAACTGTTCCTGGGCGGTACCTTGCTGTCGGTGTTGTAGGGCAGAGGCGCTAGGAATATTCCCTACAAAGCTGTGGGAAGCACCTTACCCAATCATTGATAGGAGCCCGCACCACACTGGCGTTATGCTCCAGGCACTTGAATGCACTGGGCCAACACGAATGTCTTTCTCGGATTCATTGCTACGCCATTCAGCGACTGAGCTTGGCGCACTGATTCAACAGCGCAAGCTAACCTCCACCGCCATTGTTTCCACCTACCTTGCCCGTATCGAGGCGCAAAACCCCGCAATCAACGCGCTGGTGCAAGTGTGCGCCGAGACGGCGTTGGCCGGCGCATGGGCGGCGGATCGGGCCGTCGCTCAAGGTGAGTATGGCGGCGTGCTGCAGGGCGTTCCCTTTACCGTCAAAGACGTTATCGATACCTGTGGGGTGGTGTCGGCGGCGGGTTTGGCTGAGCGCGCTGACTACCGACCGGCGCAGGATGCCGTGGTAGTGGCGCGTATGAAAGCTGCCGGCGCCATCCTGCTGGGCAAAAGTAACTGCCCGCTGGGCGGTGGCGGTGGGGTGACCGACAACCCCGTCTATGGCGCCACCCTTAACCCGCATGCGCTGTCCCATAGCCCAGGCGGCAGCAGCGGCGGCGAAGCGGCGGCCATTGCTGCGGGGCTTTCACCGGTGGGGTTGGGTAGTGATTCCGGCGGCAGTTTGCGCGTACCGGCGCATTTTTGCGGTGTTAGCACCTTAAAACCCACCACTGGCCGCGTGCCTAACACCGGGGTTTTCGATCACCCGGGCGGGTTGAGTGACTGTCGCAGCCAGATTGGTCCGATGGCCCGGCATGTGGAAGACCTGGCCTTGGCGCTCCAGGTGATTGCCGGCGAAGATGGGCAGGATGCCGGCGTAATTCCGATGCCCATACGCGCTGTAGAGGCTCAAGCGCTGAGCGGTTTGCGCGTGGCTTGGTATTGCGACGGCGGTATAGCGCCCGCTGACGAGATAACTCAAGCCACGCTGCAGGTAGCCGCCAATCTGTTGGAGCGCGCGGGCGCCGTCATCTATCCCGCGTTCCCATCGGTACTGAGGCACTCACGCGAGATTACCGAGCGCTACTGGGCGATGAGCAAAGGCACCGGTGCGCAGTCGATAAAACTGCTTGCCGACTGGGATCAGTTTCGCAGTGGGATGTTAGGTTTCATGGCGGACTACGACCTTATCCTGTGCCCGGTTGACGCCGCGCCCGCGCCACGGCTGGGCGCCGAACGGCCGGGGCTGTTCAGTCACACCTTGCCGTACAGCCTGGCGGGTTGGCCCTGTGTGGTCGTGCGAGCAGGCACTGATGCTGCGGGATTGCCGGTAGGCGTGCAGATCGTCGCGCGCCCGTGGCACGAGCATTTGGCGCTGGCGGCGGCGATGGCTATTGAGCGCGCCGTGCCTTTTGTCAATCCAACCTGAGCCCCACCTGCGTGCGCTTGGGCAGTTTGCTCACCACCAATTGGTGAGAACGCTGCAACAGCCCACGCAGTTCCTCGGCGCCGATCGGGTAGGGCGTGTTCATGATGACCCACTGGGCCCGCGCCAGGTAAGGCGCCGGATGGATGCCGGGGCGGTCCACGTGGCCGAGGAACAGTTCTTTGTCGACCTTGAACGCCAGCGACTCGCCGCGCAGGTTTTGCAGGGCGAACATCTTGTTGCCGGCAATCGAGAACACGCGCACGCCGCCCCATTTGTAGTCTTCCCGCGCGCCGGGCAGGCTCAGGCAGAAAGCGGCGACCTGCGCTTCAGTCATTTTCATAGCAAGCGATCTCCGCAGCCCTTGAAGGCTTCTTCCAGGTAGTCGATCCAGGCACGAATGGCCGGCAGTACGCCGCGACGGTGCGGGTACACCGCCTGCAACCAGCCTCCCGGCGAGGACCATTGCGGCAGCAGTTGCACCAATTGGCCGCTGGCCAATTCCTCTTCGCAATACATCATCGGCAGTACGGTAAAGCCCAAGCCTTTCAGGGCGCAGGCTTTGCGCACGATGAAGTCGTCGATGCCCAGGCGTGCTTCCAGCGCCAGGTCTTCGCTTTTGCCTTGTGGGTCGATCAGGCGCAGGTGCACCAGGCGGTCGGCTTCCAGGGCGCCCAGTACCGGCAGTTGCTTGAGGTCTTCGAGGCTGTCGATTTGCCGGCCTTGTATGAATTCAGGGCTGGCCACCAGGATGGCCTGGGCCTGGCGCAGGCGTTTGGTCACCAGTAGCGGGTCTTCATCGCCTGACTCGCGCACGCGCAGGGCCACGTCGATACCTTCGGCCACCAGATCAACGCGGCGGTTCACCAGCATCATTTCAAGCTGCACCAGCGGGTGGGCGGCGAGAAAACCGGCGACCATGTCCGGCAGCAGGTGCTGGGCCATGCCCACCGGGCAGCTGACCCGCAGGCGCCCGCGCGGTTCGCTGGACATGCTGGCCACCGCCTCGTCGGCCATTTCTGCTTCCAGCAGCATGGCCTGGCAATGGCGCAGGTAGCGCTCGCCGACGGCGGTGAGGGTCAGTTGGCGGGTGGTGCGTTGCAACAGGCGTGCGCCGAGACGTTCTTCCAGCTCGGCAATGCGCCGTGAAAGCCGCGACTTAGGGATGCCCAGCAGCCGTCCGGCCGCCGCAAAGCCGCCGGCTTCGACGACTTTGGCAAAATAGTAGAGGTCGTTGAGGTCTTGCATGGTCAACCTATTGTCCTGTCAGTGGGACGAACTATCCGCGTCTGGCGAGGGCAAATCCACTACAAATATTGGAGGCTGCTGTGGCGAGGAAGCTTGCTGCCGCTGGGGTGCACAGCGTCCCCGCTTTGGCCCGACGCTGTCATCACGGGCGAGCAGGGCGGCTCCCTGCGCGCCGCGCTCAAACGTCAGGGCCAGTTCGGCAAGGTGGCGCGGGCGATTCGCAAGATTCATGGGGGCTGCCACCAGCATTTGGACGCGGGGGAACTGGCCAGGGGGGCGATGATGAGCGTGCCGAGTTTTCATGCGCACTTTCGCACGGTCACCGACACCTCGCCGATGCAATACCTCAAGTCCGCGCGCCTGCACCAGGCGCGCTTATTGATGCTGCGCAACGACATCACCGCCGCTACGGCCTGCGCCAAGATCGGCGTCGATTTATGTGTCGTCGCATTGATTGCGATGAGCAGGCCTGGTGTTGTGGCGAGCAGGCTTGCCCCGCTCGCCACAGGGTTACTTGTGTGCTCTGAACGTCGTGATCAACAGGGCCAACCCGGCAAATGCCGCGCCGGTCAGCGCCTGGCCCTGCCAACTGTAATGCTCGGAGGCAAAGGCTCCAGCCGCCGAACCCAAGGCGCCGCCGATAAAGTAGACCACCATGAACACCGTGTTGAGTCGGCTAGTCGCGGACGGCTCCAGTGCCAACACGCGGGTCTGGTTGGCCAACTGGTTGATCCGGTTACCCAGGTCCAGACAGGTCGCCGCGATCAAGATCGGCCACCACCAGCCGCTTGGCCCGAGGGTATAGATCAGGATAAACGCCACCAGCACGGTGGTGATGCCCGCGCGCTCGAGCAGACGCCCATGGCGTCGGGTTTGTTGGCCGATGGTCGATGCGCAAAGAATACCGACGATGGCCGAGAGGCCCAGCAGGCCTGCCTGGGCACTCGAGAATCCATACGGCGGCAAGGCCAGCAGGGCCGCCATCGAGCCCCAGAACACATTCAAGGCGCCAAACACCAGGGCGCCTTTGAATGCTGATTGGCGCAGGGTCGGGTATTGCCTGGCCAGGCCCCACAGGGATTTGAGCAAGGCGCCATACGCGAGCTTGCTGGTTGAAATCGACACCGGCATACGCGTCAGAATCGCCATGAACAGCAGCACATCCAGCGCCGCTGCCAGCGCAAACATGCCGCGCCAGCCCAGCCATCCGCTGACCACGCCGCTGACGGTCCTGGCAAGCAACCCGCCGGCAGACAAGCCGCTGACCATCAAGCCCAGTACGGCGCCTTTTTGCTCAACGGTACTCAGGTCCGAAGCGGCGGGAATGATCACCTGCGCGCTGATACCCGACAGCCCCAGCAGCACGCTCGCCACCAGCAGCCAGGCATAGGTCGGCGCTGCGGCCGAGGCCAGCAGGCTGATGAAGTTGAGGCACAGCACGGCCAGGATCAGCGTGCGCCGGCTGATCCGGTCGCCCAGCGGCACGAACAGCAGCAGGCCGCTGGCGTAGCCCAATTGCGTGAGCATCGCGATTTGCCCGACGTGCGCGGTGGACACCTCGAAGGTGTTAGCAATCAGCGGCAGCATGGCCTGGTTGTAGTAAATCGTGGCAACCGAAAATCCGCAGCAGATGGCGAGGATCAAGGTCAGGCCCTTGGTCAGGGCGGGAGAAGGTGGGTGCATGGGATGGCCGGTGGCTGTCGGGTCAGCCGGCGAGAATGAAGTGAAGCACGGGTGAAATCCAGTGCCGCAGAGGTGTGGGCATCAAGCCGACTGGAATGGTTTTTTGCAAAAAAGCATTGTCCTGCTGGCAGGACGAACAATCATATTTTGCCCCTCTAATCGATCATTGGGTTCGTGTGTAGGATCAACCTCACTCGATCGCCTAGCCGCGATCCTCACTTGGAGATCCCACATGAAACTGTTGCATATCGATTCCAGCATCCTCGGCGACAACTCGGCTTCGCGTCAGCTCAGCGCTGCTGTGGTCAAGGCCTGGCAAGCGGCTGAGCCGGGTGTGGAAGTGACTTACCGTGACTTGGCGAGCGAAGGCATCAGCCACTTTTCCGGCCTGACCCTGGGCGCCCTGGGCACCGCTGCCGAGTTGCGTGACGCAGTACAAAAGCACGAGGCTGACCTCAGCGCTTCGTCGCTGGCTGAGTTCATCGCCGCCGACGCTGTGGTGATGGGTGCGCCCATGTACAACTTCTCGGTACCTTCTCAGCTCAAGGCCTGGATCGACCGCATCGCCGTCGCCGGCCAGACCTTCCGTTACACCGAAGCCGGCCCTGAAGGCCTGTGCGGTGGCAAGAAGCTGATCATCGTTTCCACCGCCGGCGGTTTGCATGCCGGTCAGGCGAGCAACGTCGGCCACGAAGACTACTTGAAACTGGTGTTTGGCTTCCTCGGCATCACCGACATCGAGTTCGTCCGTGCCCAAGGCCTGGCCTACGGTGAGGAAGTGCGCAGCAAGGCGTTGAGCGACGCTAACGTAGTCATCAACGAACAATTGTTCGCCGCCGCGTAAGGCTTGTGTAAAGTTCGCCTTTGTCCGGTTCCAATCTGAAACCGGGCGCCTAAACTCTGTATTCTGGTCGTCTCAAAACGACCGGAGTACGGAGTTTTTTCGTTTGCCCGCTGTCACTACTTTGGCCCAGGTTATGCAGGCATGGGTTTATCACCCGGTGTGAGCACCTTGAACCATGGACTTTTCATACAGATATGCCGCGGGTGTTGAACGTGGTCACGCAGCAAAGGTGGACATCCCCATGATGCGTCTTTGTGCTGTTTTGGTACTCTCCCTGCTCGGTAGCCTGATTTCAGTGCACGCCGCCCCGGCGCCGCACCCGCATTGGAGTGTGGGTTTCCATCGCATGACCTTTCTCGACCCGCTGGACCAGCAGCCGATGAAAGCCATCGCGTTTTACCCGTCCACCGACGATGAGCACAGTACGCAATTGGGCGCCTATCACGTCGCCGCCGCTGAAGACTCCAAGGTCGCCATTGGCCGCTTCCCGATGCTGATGCTGTCCCACGGCAACACGGGCACACCGCTGGCCCTGCACGACCTGGCCACCTCACTGGCGCGCAAGGGTTTTGTGGTGGTGGCGGTGTTGCACCCCGGCGACAACTACAAGGACCACAGCCGCCTGGGCACCGTGAGCAACCTGTATGGTCGGCCGATCCAGATTTCCGAAGCGATCACCGCCACCCTCAGCGACCCAATGCTGTCGCCATTCGTCAATATCGACCAGGTGGGCGTGATCGGTTATTCCGCCGGCGGTGAAACCGCGTTGATTCTGGCCGGCGCCAAGCCGGATTTTGATCGCCTGCGCCGCTATTGCCAGGAGCGCCCGGAAGACCGCGACGCCTGCACCACCAAAGGTGAGCTGGTGGTCGACCGCGACGATTTGCAACCACAGGCCGACCCGCGCATCCACGCGTTGATGCTGATGGCGCCGTTGAGCCTGATGTTTGGCCGCCACACCTTGGCCGACGTGCATGTGCCGGTGCTGCTCTACAGCGGCGATGGCGACAAGCTGGTGGCCGTGGACAAAAACGCCGCCGCACTGGCGCGCAAGCTGCCGGAACCGCCGGATTTCAAACTGTTGGCCGGAGCAGGGCACTTTGTGTTCATGGCGCCGTGTGACAGCGATCAGTTGGTGGCCATGCCGGCCATCTGCACAGACGCCGATGGCGTCGACCGCGAAGGTATTCACCGCGACCTGATTTCAGAGGCAGGGCGGTTCTTCTCCCACACCCTCGGGCAAATGACCCGCGCCGGTTTGCAGACCGCCGATCAGTAAGCGCGGCGCTTGAGCAGTACGGTCAAGGCCAGCGCCGTGACCGACAACAGCGCGGCGCAAAAGAAGATCCAGCCGTAGCCGAGGTTCAGTGCCACGGCGCCCATCAACGGCCCGGCAATCGCCAAGGCTAGATCAAAAAACACCGCATACGCACTCAGCCCGGCGCCACGGCTGCTATTGGGCACTTGCTTGATGGCTTCTACGCCCAGCGCTGGGTACACCAACGACAAGCCAAAACCGGTCAGCCCGGCGCCGATCAACGCCACCCCGGTGGAGGGCGCCAGCCACAGCAGCGTCAGGCCCAGGGCTTCGATGGTCATGCAGGCAATCGCTGCGCTGAAACCGCCGAAGCGGCTGATGGCCGAGATAAACACCAGCCGTGACAGGATAAAACACGCGCCAAACACCGTGAGGCAGTACGCCGCCCCGGCCCAGCCGCGACTGAGGTAATACAGGGTGATAAAGGTGGTCAGCGTGCCGTAGCCAATTGAGGCCAAGCACAGGCTGGCGCCAAACGGCGCGATACGCCCGAACACCGCCCAGAACGGCAGCCGCTCGCCGCGTACCACCGGCACCGAAGGTTTATTACGGATCAGCACCAGGCCCAACGCTGCCAGCACCGTCAACGCGATGCCGAGGCTGGTGTAGCCATACTCGGCCACCATCACCACGCCCAGCGGCGCGCCAATGGCGATAGCACCATAGGAGGCGATGCCATTCCAGGAAATCGAGCGCGCCGTGTGTTCGGCGCCAACCGCCCCCATGCACCAACTGATGGTGCCCACGCCGATCAGGCCCTGGGCTACGCCGAGCAGCAGCCGGCCGACGATCAGGATGCCCAGGCTCAGGGCGGGCAGGCTTTCGACCAGCGTGGCGAAAAACGTCAGCACACCGCTGACCAAAATACCGGCCAGGCCCAGCACAATCGCGCGCTTGGTGCCGACGTTGTCGGACATGCGCCCGGCCATGGGCCGGCTGAGCAGGGTGGCCAGGTATTGCGAGCCGATGGTGATCCCGGCCACTACCGCGCTGAAGCCCAGTTGCTCGTGCACATAGCCCGGGATGACCGCGATCGGCAGGCCGATGCAGATAAAGGCGATGAAGGTATAGAAGACGATGGAGACGATCTGCAAAGTGATCGACATTGAGCTGGGGGCGACGGCAGGCATGGTCACTCGTTCGCGGGCGGGCGGTGACGGCATGATGGCAAGGGCGTGGGGGGAAAGGAAGCAGGCTAACTAGTTTGTTTGATAGGCCACGTTGGGCTGCGCAGCAGCCCCAATAAAAAACACCGCGTTCTGCCTGACAGAACGCGGTGTTTGATTTTAGGGCCGCTTCGCAGCCCAACGCAGGGCAAGCCCGCTCGCCACAACTGCAGTGGCGTTGCTTAGAACACCACGCCTTGGCTGCGCAGGTAGTCATCATAGGTGCCGCTGAAGTCGATCACACCGTTGGCGCTCAACTCGATGATGCGGGTGGCCAGGGACGATACGAACTCGCGGTCGTGGCTGACGAAGATCAGCGTGCCCGGGTAGTTTTCCAGCGCCAGGTTCAGCGCTTCGATGGATTCCATGTCCAAGTGGTTGGTCGGTTCGTCCATGATCAGCACGTTCGGCTTTTGCAGGATCAGCTTGCCGAACAGCATGCGGCCTTGCTCACCACCGGAGATGACCTTGACCGACTTGAGGATCTCGTCGTTGGAGAACAGCATGCGGCCCAAAGTACCGCGAATCACTTGCTCGCCTTGGGTCCACTGGCCCATCCAGTCGAACAGGCTCATGTCGTCTTCGAAGTCGTGGGCGTGGTCCTGGGCGTAGTAGCCCAGTTCTGCGGCGTCGGTCCACTTGATGCTACCGGCATCCGGCGTCAGTTCGTTGACCAGGGTGCGCAGCAGGGTGGTCTTGCCGATACCGTTCGGGCCGATGATCGCTACGCGCTCGCCGGCTTCAACCTGGAAGCTGAAGTCCTTGAACAGTGGCTTGCCGTCGAAGCCTTTGGCCATACGATCGACGATGACCGCCTGGCGGTGCAGCTTTTTGGTTTGTTCGAAACGGATGAACGGGCTCACACGGCTCGAAGGCTTGACCTCGGCCAGCTGGATCTTGTCGATCGCCTTGGCGCGGGACGTGGCCTGCTTGGCTTTCGAGGCGTTGGCCGAGAAGCGGCTGACGAACGATTGCAGCTCGGAGATCTGTGCTTTCTTCTTGGCGTTGTCCGACAGCAGTTGCTCGCGGGACTGGGTCGCCACGGTCATGTACTCGTCGTAGTTGCCCGGGAACAGGCGCAGCTCGCCGTAGTCCAGGTCAGCCATGTGGGTGCACACGCTGTTCAGGAAGTGACGGTCGTGAGAGATGATGATCATCAGGCTCGAACGCTGGGTCAGGATGTTTTCCAGCCAGCGGATGGTGTTGATGTCCAAGTGGTTGGTCGGTTCGTCGAGCAACAGCACTTCAGGGTCGGAGAACAACGCCTGGGCCAGCAATACCCGCAGTTTCCAGCCTGGGGACACTTCGCTCATCGGGCCGAAGTGTTGTTCCAGGGGAATACCCAGGCCCAGCAGCAGCTCACCGGCACGTGATTCGGCGGTGTAGCCGTCCATTTCGGCGAACTCGGTTTCCAGCTCGGCCACGGCCATGCCGTCGTCTTCGCTCATTTCCGGCAGCGAGTAGATACGGTCGCGCTCAGCCTTGACCTTCCACAGCTCTTCGTGGCCCATGATCACGGTGTCGAGCACGGTGAATTCTTCGTAGGCGAACTGGTCCTGGCGCAGTTTACCCAGGCGTACGTTCGGCTCGAGCATGACCTGGCCGCCGGACGGATCAAGGTCGCCGCCGAGGATTTTCATGAAGGTCGACTTGCCGCAACCGTTGGCACCGATCAAACCATAACGGTTGCCGGCGCCGAATTTGACCGAGACATTCTCGAAGAGCGGCTTGGCGCCGAACTGCATGGTGATGTTAGCTGTGGAGATCAATTACTTTACCTATCAATGGGTTGCGAGCGTGGCGGCAGGAGCCTTCAGGCATGCGTCAACAGCGACATCAAGGCGCGAAACCCGGTCGCTGAGCAGAAAATTTTGGATGTGTGTTGGAATTTGGCGCGCATTGTCGCATATGTCAGGCGACAGTTGTAATGCGCGCGAACGATGGTTTCGTCAATGTCTCCGGCATCGCCAGCCATAACAGCGCCAGGGCCGCCGCCGCGACGCCCGCCAGGGTCAGGAACGCCGCGTTGTAGCCCGCTTGCTGCACCACGAAACCAGCCAGGCTGCTGCTCAGTGCCGCGCCCAGGCCAAACACCGTGGACAGTGCGCCCAGGCTGACGTTGAAGCGGCCGGTGCCTTGGGTCAGGTCCTTGACGATCACTGGGAACAGCGCGCCGAAAATCCCCGCGCCGATGCCATCGAGCATCTGCACGGCGACCAGCCAATAAGGGTCGCTGGACAAGGTATACAACACGCCACGCAGCGGCAAAATCATGAACCCGGCCAGCAACAACGGCTTGCGCCCCCACACGTCAGCTTTGCTGCCCACCAGCCAGGCCATCGGCACCATCACCACTTGCGCGGCGACGATGCAGGCCGAGGTCAGCGGCGTGGCCATGTGCAGGTTGATCTGCGCCAGCTTCTGGCTGACCAGCGGCAGCATCGCGGCATTCGCCAGGTGGAACAGCGCGCAGCAGATCGCGAACAGTAGCAACGGGCGATTGGCCAGCAGCACCTTCACGCCGGAGGGCTGTTCGTGTTCGTGGGCGTGAGCGGGGTCAAAGCCCCGCGCGGCATCGTGGTCAATCGCCGACGCTGATACACAACTGACCGCCACGACACTGGCGATCGCCATAAATGCCATCAGGTAAAACACCACCACTGGGCCGAACAGATATGCCAGGCCGCCCGCCAGCAGCGCCGCTACGGCGTTGCCGGCGTGGTTGAAGGTTTCGTTGCGCCCGGTGCGGCGGGTGAAGGCGCGTGGCCCGGTAATTCCCAAGGAAATGGCCGAAATCGCCGGAGCAAACACTGAAGCGGCGATGGCACTGGCCGCCTGGGTCAACGCCACCCAACTGAATGAGCTGACAAACGGCAGTACCAGGCAACTGACGGTGACAAGAACGGCCGCCACCGCGATCACCGCGCGTTTGCTGCGCGTGCGGTCGATCAGCGCCCCCGCCGGGCCTTGGGTGAGCAAGGCGGCGATGCCCGCCAGAGTCATGACCACGCCGATGCTGGCCGGGTCCCATTGGTGCACGGCCAGCAGGTAAATCGCCAAGTAGGGGCCGAGGCCGTCGCGGACATCCGCCAGGAAGAAATTCAAGCTGTCCAAGGACAAGGTATTGCGCAGGTCGGAGTGATTGGCCATAGCGCTGCCTTCGACAAGGGTGCTCAGGGCGAACACTCAATGGGCTAGTGACCTACAGGCTTGGATAGAAGTTTCGCCGCCACAGAGGGTTTCTTCTGACAGGCAATTGGCTTATTTTCCGAAGCCCGCTGTACTGACTCTCTGGAGAAGCAATGGACATGCCCTCAGCCCAACAGGCCATCGCCAGCAACAAAGACGCCTGGGACGCCTCCGCCAAGCTGCACAAAGACACCGCCACCTGGAACGCGCTGCTCGAATCGGTCGCCCAGCCAGGCTTTTCATGCCTTGACCCGACCATCACCGCGTTGCTGCAAGACGTCGGCGTGGCCGGCAAAGACGTGATTCAGCTGTGCTGTAACAATGGGCGTGAAAGCCTATCGTTGTTCGGCCTGGGCGCACGCAGCGTGGTGGGTGTCGACCAATCCCGCGCTTTTCTGCAGCAAGCGCAGGAACTGGCCGAGGTGTCGCCGCATAACCCTGAATTTGTTGAAGCCGATGTCCATCATCTGCCTGAACACTTGCACGGTCGGTTTGATGTCGCGCTGGTGACCATTGGCGTACTGAACTGGATGCCGGATGTGGCGCTGTTTATGCGCCATGTGGCGAGTGTGCTCAAGCCCGGCGGCACGCTGGTGATCTACGAAACTCATCCGTTTTTGGAAGTGTTTGATCCCAAGGCGGCAAACCCATTGTTGCCCGTCAGCTCGTATTTCCAGCGCGACCCCTTCGTGCTGCAGCAGTCGATTGTTTACGAAGGGCAGGCAGATATTGCCGGGCCGACGTCCTATTGGTACGTGCATACCCTGGGCAGCGTGGTGAGCGGGGCGATTGCGGCGCACTTGCAGATTGAGCACTTGCAGGAGTACCCGCATTCCAATCGCGAGGAATTGTATGACCAGTACGAGCATCAGCCGGCGCAACTGCCACTGTGCTTTACCTTGACCGCCACCCAGCGCCGCACCTGAGCGGCTTTCCCGCGCGCAAAAAAAAGGCCCGCCAAGAGAGGCGGGCCAAGTGATTCACTGGAGTAGGTAGGCTTCACCCCATAGGCCAAGAAGTGAAGGCCATGTGAAAACCTTGTCGCACGTTCGGAGGGGCGCGGATCAGCCTTTGCGCACAAAGCTGCGCATGGTTTGCCCTGGCCCGGTACTGAACACGGTCGGCCGGGGCATGCCTTCATCGGCGGCAATAAACACGAAATCATCCCCTTCCAGGCGATAGCTGGCGGGCAATTGCTTGCCGGCGTCTTCGCCGATTGAATCCACCCAGGTAATGCTTTTTGGCGTGGTGCTGCTGTCCAGGGAAAAGCGACCGGCCAGCAATACCTCGCCGTTCGTCGTGCGCACTTCGAAACAGTCACCGGTGATGGTAGTCAGGGCGCCCGGCGCGCTGTGGGCGTCGATGGGGTTGAGCACGCCACTGTCTTCGAGTGCGGTTTGTTCCCAGGTGCCTTGCAGGGCTTGATGATCGGTGTGTAACAGAGCTGACATACAAATTCCATTTTGTTGAAGGTGGTTTCTTACAGTGCACCACGCAGGCGGCGGCGAGACAAGCGCGTGTGTTGATCCAGCACAATGACTGGACAGCTTTTCACAATTCTTAGTTAACCTTTGGTTACAAACTGTGGCTAAATAACTGCCAATAGTCATGAACCGGTGAGCGCTTTGCCGGTCGTGTCGCTTATCTGTGAATTGTGATTTCAGGTGCTGCTTATCCAATCCTCGGCCGTTGTGGGCACGCAGGAGCAGCCTGTTCTCTCTACTGACTTGTGACGAATCCCTTGAAACTCATCATTGTTGCTCTCTACGTCGCCTCCATTGCGTATGTTCACCTGCGTGGTCGGGTGCGACACAAACTGGGCCGCCAGCTTAGTGATCACTCGACGTTCCTGGCGCCGATCAATTGCTTCCTGTATTTGTTCTCCAAGCAGCCGAGCCGTCCATTCCTGTCGCCTGCCGACTTCCCGGACCTGAGCCCGCTGCAGGAACACTGGGAAGAAATCCGCCAGGAAGGCCAGAACCTGATGCGTATGGGCGAGATCAAGCGCTCGGACCAGTACAACGATGTGGGTTTCAATTCGTTCTTCAAGTCCGGCTGGAAGCGTTTCTACCTCAAGTGGTACGGCGACAGCCACCCGTCGGCGATGAAGCTGTGCCCGCGCACCACTGAACTGGTGCAGAGCGTCGGCTCGATCAAGGCGGCGATGTTCGCCGAATTGCCCCCGGGCTCCAAGCTGGTGCGCCACCGCGACCCTTACGCCGGTTCCTACCGCTATCACTTGGGGTTGGATACGCCTAACGGTCCTGGCTGCTACATCAACGTGGATGGCGAAAGCTATTACTGGCGCGACGGCGAACCGGTGATGTTTGATGAGACCTACATTCATTACGCGGAAAACACCACGCAGCAGAACCGCATCATCCTGTTCTGCGACATTGAGCGCCCGATGAAGTACCGCTGGGCGGCGGCGTTCAACCGCTGGTTCAGCCGCAACGTAATGGCGGCGGCTGGCTCGCCCAATAATGACGGTGACAAGACCGGCGGCCTGAACCGTGCGTTTACCCGCCTGTACAAGATTCGCCTGCGCGGCAAAGAGCTGAAGAAGCGCAATCGTGCACGCTACTACTTGGAAAAGTGGGCGATTTTTGCAGGCTTGGCACTGATCTTCATCCTCATCTGAAACGCTAGGGCGCGAATCACTGTGCTGGCTTGCCGACCCAAGCGTCGCTGAGCACGCTTTTGGGCTGCTCCTCAACGATGTCGTCGTCGCGCGGGCCGCGCTTGCGGGTCCTTTTCCTTGATCAGTAACCATTGCTCCTTGTCGCCGCTGCCTTTGCGGCGGGTGCGCACCAAGGCCCAATCGCCGGCGAGTTTTTCGCCGACCAAGGTGAATTTGAGTTTGCCGGCGGCATAGGCCAAGTGCGGGTCGTCATGCGGTTGCCACACGCCACGGTCCCACACAATCACATCGCCTGCGCCGTATTGGCCTGCTGGGATGCTGCCCTCGAAATTGCCAGAGCTCAGCGGGTGTTCTTCCACGTGCACCGCCAGGCGTTTCTGGGTCGGGTCCAGGCTTGGGCCTTTAGGCACCGCCCAGTTTTTAAGCACGCCATCGGGTCCATGCTGCGTTTGTCCAGCCAATCAAAATCAACGCCTTGCTAGGACGTGGCTGAGACCAGTGATACCGGGATATGGACCAAGCCGAAACGGATGGCGCCTTTCCAGATTGCCTTTGGCATGCCTGCGTTTCCTTGAGAAGAGACTGTGTTCGGGCGACTCGCGGGCGCCGAAAAAAGTTTCGGCGGGCAGATGCGCGGACAGATTGTGTTACACCTGATGAGAAACTATTTAGTGTCGAAAGCCGAACCCAAGGCGTAGCGTGTTATCGAAAGCACGTACCACTCGCCCTAGAGAGGCTTTGTCATGAACAGTTGTGTGCGTCATCTCGCAGTACTGGCGTTGGGCCTGGCGCTCACGCCATTGGCCCAGGCGCAAAGCCTGCCCGGCAGAAGCGATGCCAACAACAGCCCAATTCACCGGGCCAACCCCAACAGCATGCAGGGCACGCAGCCCAATGCGCCGGCGGTTCGCGGTATCCAGACCGGCCCGACCAGCCCCGCACCGACCGTGGAAAACGGCGGCATCGGCAACCGCTATCCAACGCGCAATGCCGCCCCCAGCCGTCCCACCACCGAAACCAAAGCCCCCACCTATGATGCCAACGGCAATCGCCGGTAAGGATTCCGTCTTATGTTTCTACGCAAAACCCTGCTAGCCGCTATTTGCGCAACCACGCTGCTGCCACTGGCGGCGGTTTACGCCGCCGACGCCCAGCAATTCCCCAGTGAGCAAGGCAGCATCACCGCGACCCCGATCGTCAAAGGCCTGGACCATCCCTGGGCGGTGGCGTTTCTGCCGGATAAACAAGGCTTTTTGGTGACTGAGCGCCCAGGCCATCTGCGCTTTGTGAGCGCGGACGGCAAGTTGTCCGCACCCTTGACCGGCGTGCCGCAGGTATGGGCCAAAGGGCAGGGCGGCTTGCTCGATGTGGTGCTGTCGCCGGGCTTCAAGGAAGACCGTATGGTCTACCTGTCGTACGCCGAAGGTGGCGGCGAGGGTGGCAAAGCCGGCACCGCCGTGGGGCGTGGGCGGTTGGCCGATGATTTGAGCGGCTTGAAGGATTTTAAGGTGATCCTGCGCCAGGAGCCCAAGCTGTCCACCGGTAACCACTTCGGCTCGCGCCTGGCGTTTGACCGTGATGGCTACCTGTTCGTGACCCTCGGCGAGAATAATGATCGGCCGACGGCCCAGGACCTGGACAAGCTGCAAGGCAAGGTGGTGCGCATCTTCCCGGATGGCCGCGTGCCGGATGACAACCCTTTTGTCGGCCAGCAGGGCGTACGCCCGGAAATCTGGTCGTATGGCCAGCGCAACCCGCAGGGGCTGGCACTGAACCCGTGGAGCGGTACGATCTGGGAAAACGAACATGGGCCACGCGGCGGCGATGAAATCAACATCATCGAACGCGGTAAGAACTACGGTTGGCCGCTGGCGACCCATGGCATCAATTATTCCCTGACACCGATTCCCGAAGCCAAAGGCAAGACGGTGGAAGGCACGGTGGCACCGCATCACGTCTGGGAGAAATCACCGGCCATCAGTGGTATGGCGTTTTATGACGCCGACCGGTTCAAGGCGTGGCAGCACAATTTGTTTATAGGTGCGCTGGCCAGTCAGGAGTTGATTCGTTTGCAGTTCGATGGCGATAAAGTGATCCATGAAGAACGCTTGCTCGGCGGTTTGAAAGCACGGATCCGCGATGTGCGGCAGGGGCCGGATGGGTTTTTGTATGTACTGACGGATGAGGATGACGGTGTGTTGTACCGGGTAGGTCTGAACCAGGATTGAATGTGGAAATGGGCTCGTGTGGGCGCTGGCTTGCCTGCGATATAGACAGACTCGGTCTGTCAAGTTCACCGAGGCGATGCTATCGCAGCATAGGTATCTACACATCTTTTTATGGGTTGAGTTCTTTGGTTGTCGCGGGGCGCTGGGTACATATCCGTTATTTGGGTGATGGCTGATATGGGTTCCGCTCTTACAGCGGGTCACTTTTGGAAAGGAGCCCCAAAAGTAACCAAAGGGCTCTTGCCCCACCACTCGGCACCTCGCTTAGGCTCGGTGTGCCCTCACTCCGGCTTTGGACCGTGGGCCGCCGCCATGGGCCATCCTTGGCCCATCGCGGCTAAACCGGCGTCCTGCCGGTTTACCCCCGCTCCAAAGCCTGCGTTCGGCCAGCGTGGTTTAACGGGGCGCCTAAGATCAAGATCAAAAGCAAGATCAAAAGCAAGAGCACGGCGGCCTGGTAGCCGACCTGATCTTGGAGGCTGAACTCAATCTAATGTGGGAGCTCATTACATCAGCTAGATAGGGTGGTGCTCTGCTTCTGCTCTGCTTCTGCCTTGCTTTTGCTTCAACCACTCAGGTCGGCTACTAGGCCGCCGTGCTCTTGCTTTTGATCTTGATCTGAGGCGCCCCGTTAACCACGATGGCCGAACGCAGGCTTGAATCCGTGGGTAACCCGGCAGGACGCCGGGTTAGCCGCGATGGGCCAAGGATGGCCCATGGCGGCGGCCCACGGATTCAAGCCTTCGTTCTGGCATGCCGAGCCTAGGCGAGGCACCGAGTGGTGGGGCAAGAGCCCTTTGGTTACTTTTGGGGCTCTTTTTCCAAAAGTGACCCGCCGTAAGGGCGGAACCAATAGTCGCCGTTACCGCAGCAACGGATATGTACTCAATCTACCTAAACCATCGCAGGCTAAAAGCAACACAAAAAGTTGCGTAGATACCTATGACTATCGCAGGCAAGCCAGCTCCCACAGGGTGACCGGGCAGCGCTTAAAGCCCCAGCTCAGACAACCCAGGATGATCATCCGGGCGCCGACCCAGCGGCCAATGAAACGTGCGCTCGCTTTCCTTGATCGGCAGGTCATTGATGCAGGCAAAACGGTTGGCCATCAGGCCGTTCTCGTCGAATTCCCAGTTCTCATTGCCATAGGAGCGGAACCAGTTGCCGGAATCATCGTGCCACTCGTACGCATAACGCACGGCGATACGGTTACCGGTAAAGGCCCACAACTCCTTGATCAAGCGATAGTCCAGTTCCTTGGCCCATTTGCGGGTGAGGAACCCTTTGGCTTCTTCACGGTTATGCGCGAATTCCGCACGGTTACGCCACTGGGTGTCGAGGGTGTAGGCCAGGGACACCCGTTGCGGGTCGCGGGAGTTCCAGCCGTCTTCGGCCAGGCGAACTTTCTCAATAGCCGACTCACGGGTAAACGGCGGCAGCGGCGGGCGTACTTCTGCGTTAGATGACATGGGAACTGCTCCAGAGAACAATAAGGTTTTGGCCAACGTTGTGTGGCCTGTGCGTTCAAAGTGCCAATAACGTGCGCGCCATGCCTTGCGCATTATCAGCGGCGGTTGAATCGCCCATGACCAGGGCAACGGTAATGGCGCCATCGATCAGGATCAGCAGCTGCGCGGCCTGCCGTTCGGGGTCGGGGGTGCCATGTGCTTTGCACAGTTGGAGTGTGTACTCGAACAGTTTCTGTTTATGCGCCTTGGCCAGCAGGCGTACCGGGTTTTGCGGGTCGCCGGTTTCACCACTGGTGTTGATAAAGGCGCAACCGCGAAAGTCCGCCGAGCCAAACCAAGCCTTCAGGGCGCTGAACAGTGCCAGCAAACGCTCGCCACTGCCTTCGCTGCGCTCCACTTCGCCGCGCAACCACTGCATCCAACGCTCGTCACGGCGTTGCAAGGCGGCAATCACCAACTCGTCTTTGTTGGCGAAGTAACGGTAAATACTTTTGCGCGAGACCCCGGCGGTTTTTACCAGCAGGTCCATGCCGGTGGCGGCGATGCCATGGCGATAGATCAACTTCTCGGTGACGTCGAGGATAATGTCGCGGGTTTCATTGAGGGGCATGTCATTCATGCTGCCTACAGTAGAATGATCGTTCTCCTTGGTCAATTAACTTTTCCGCTCTTCGCCGACAAGACCTGAGCTGCCCCATGGTGTAAGCTCTGGTCCTCTTCGGATTCGACCCATTGCGAGCCCTATGCCGTCGTTCTTCAAACGCTCCCTGTTGCCCAAACTGCGCGGTTTTCCACTGACTCCCGAGGCCATCGAGGTGCTGTCCGGCGCTGCTGCGTTTCGTCGTTGCCTGCTGGAAAAAATCCCCCAGGCCACCCGGCGCATCTACATTGTCGCGCTGCACCTGCAGCAGGACGAAGCCGGCCAGGAGATCTATGACGCCTTGCACGCCGCCAAGGCCGCACGGCCCGAACTCGACATTGTGGTGGTGGTTGACTCGCTGCGCGCACAGCGCGGGTTGATCGGCGCCGGTAAGCAGCCGGGTAACAGCGCCTGGTATCAGGCCATGACTCAATCCCATGCCAGTGAAGTGCCGGTGTACGGTGTGCCGGTGCAGACCCGCGAGCTGTTCGGCGTGTTGCACCTCAAGGGCTTTGTGATTGACGACAGCGTGCTGTACAGCGGCGCCAGCCTGAACAACGTGTATCTGCACAAGTTCGACAAGTACCGCTATGACCGTTATCACCTGATCCATAGCCAACCGCTGGCTGATTCCATGCAGCACCTGGTGGAGCACGGCCTGATCACCTCCAATGCGGTGCATCGCCTGGACCTGCCGAACCCGCCCACCACCCGCAGCCTGCGCAATGATATCGGCGACCTGCGCAGCCGCCTCAAGCATGCGGCCTACGACACCACTACCGGGCTGCTGCCCAACGGGCACATGTCGGTGAGCCCATTGCTGGGTGTCGGCAAGAACAACCCGCTGAACCGGGTGATCCTCGAACTGATCGCCAGTGCCCAGCACCAGTTGACCATCTGCACGCCGTACTTCAACTTGCCGCTGCCGGTGACCCGGGAAATCAACCGCGCCCTCGCGCGCGGCGTGAAGGTTGACATCGTCGTCGGCGACAAGACCGCCAACGACTTCTACATCCCGCCCAGCGAGCCGTTCAAGGTGATCGCGGCGCTGCCCTATTTGTATGAAATCAGCCTGCGCCGCTTCGCCAAACGCCACCAGCCGATGATCGAAAGCGGCCAGTTGAACCTGCACCTGTGGCGTGATGGCGACAACACTTATCACCTCAAGGGTCTGTGGGTCGACCAGCGCTACACCTTGCTCACTGGCAACAACCTCAACCCGCGGGCGTTCCGCCTCGACCTGGAAAACGCCTTGCTGATCGATGACCCGCAAGGCCAGTGGCTGGGGCCACGGCGTACTGAGCTGGCGCAGATTTTCCAGCACACCACGCGCATCGAGCGTTACCAGCAACTGCAGACGCTGGTGGATTATCCGCAAGCGGTCGGCAAGTTTCTGCGACGGGTCAGCCGGGTGCGGATCGAGCGGTTGCTTTACCGCATCTTGTAACTCCCTGGTTTCGCCGACCCTGTTCAGAATCCTCCTACGTCCTTGATTGGGGCGCCTTTGTAATCTGCCGGTGGACGGTTCTTAGGGACAAGAACTCTTGCGATCAATCGTGAAGAGAACTTGAAATGTCGACAAATATTACAAATCGCTTGACCACGGCTGATTACTTTTCGACTGGTCGCGATGGCGACACGGTAACCCTTAAACCCGTCATTGATCCAAGCCCTTCGGGTCGGGTCGGCGAAGCTGAAAATTCAACGGTTACAGGCTCACCACGGCAGTGGGCAGGGCAGTTGGCGCAAGTCAGGCTTGGCCAGCCCTTTACACGCGAAAGGCGCGCAATTGCTTCAGCCAGCTTTCACAGTCCGGCTGAAGCAGAGCTAAAAAGTCCGGGTTTTCCAGCGTCAGAAGCCGCGAAAAAAGCTGATGAGCGACTGCAAAAAAACCTCGTTCGATGGCTAATTACCAGCGTCCCCACTCAGCGCACAATTCCTAACAACTCCTCGATCAAACCCTTCATTGATGCCTTCAACGACGCAGTGCGCGCGCCACAGGTGATGGCCTGGTTCAGTTCCAAAGGTTTGGATTTATCGACAGTGCGTGTTTTCAGCGATGCGGTTGAAGGCACGGTGATTGAAAACGGTGAGAAAATCACGCGAAGGTTCACCTTTACCGACGGATTCGGTTGGGGGGCCGTCGGCGCAAAAGTAGCCGAAGCTGTGAGCAGGCTAAGCCCTGATAATTATGGGGTTCTGCTGCCGGATATGAACACGGGGGAGTTTCGCTCCATCGACGCGATTCTTGATTTTTACGCTGTGGCACCACCGAGCAACCCAGAAGAGCGCGCCGCGCTTGGCAAACAGCTTAGAAAGCAGGGCTGGCCGCCGATAAGCGAAGCCAAACGTAACCTATGGCGCGGGAAGTTCAACGAACTTGTGCGGGCCAACAGTGATATCAATGACCGCATTCACACGACGTCACAACTGCAGACGCTGGTTCAAGGCAAGGGAGAGGGTGAAACGCTCGACCTGGGTGGTCAGCTCGCAGTCGTTAGTACAGGGTCGACGCTGACGTCGCTCAGTCAGGATATACGTGAGTTCTTTGTCAATTGGCTGGCGAGGCCAGCGTTCAAGACGTTCATTGATAAGTCCGGGCTTGGCCGTGAAGACAGCGTTTACAGGGTATCCGATGGCAACCTTGAAATACGCGACAGCGCTAACAAATGGCGACCTCTGCAACGCGCTCTTGAGGATGAGATCAGTAAGGTTCAGGTAGGCGGTAGTGCCGCTGATCAAACGGCTATCACGACCCTTAGTAACGATTTTCAGCGGCTCGTGGCGTTGAGCAAATCCACCGGTAACGCCCTATATTCGCGTCCCATGTACGATGTGCGTCAGGTCCTGGCGTATTCCGGGCTTGGGGCACCCAGTACGGTTGCGCAAGTGAAGTCGGCCATCGCCTCGCTTTCCGATACTGTGCCGCCCTCGTCGAACGCTGCAGAGCCTGTCTTTTTCGAGTCCTCTAAGGCCTCTTCAAACGCCGATCGATTACTCCAGTTATCGCTGGGTGGCTCAGCCTTGATGAGTGTGGCAGACAAGAACGTCCAGCTCCTGCCCGGCACCACTATTTTTCCCCTCTACGATGCCTACCGCGCGGCGTTTAATACGCTGGAACTCAAAGCTTGGTTCCTGAGCAAGGGCATGGCGTTGTCGTCGGTGGTTATCAAGCCTGACTCGGTCAGTGGCATGGTCACTCGTAACGGTGTAACGAGTATGAAAACCTTCACCACCAGTGATGGATCGGGCTGGTGGCAAGCCAGTACAACGTTGCGTATTGCTGCGCAGGGCCTTGACCCTCGGGGGAGGGGCATACCGTATGCCAGCGATGATAACGACGGCTTTTCCCGTGATGTGATTCTGCGGTGGTATGGCGTGCAGCCTCCGGCCAGCGATGGCAAATTGACGCGGGCCAAGCATGATCTATTGAAGGCCGATTGGTTCGCGTTGCCACCGGCTAAAAAAGCTGAGCGTGAGCGTCGCGTGGAAACGAGTCTGAAGGCTATTGACTCGCTGGATCAGCGCGCCCAGATGACAACCATCCTTACAACGCTTATCGCAGACAAGCCCGATGGCGAAGCGGTTGCACTGCGAGGTATCAAGGTGCCAATCAACAGCGCCTCGGCGCAGGCTCGGATCGGCGCCACTGAGGTGCAAATCGAAGACCTCCTGCGAGCCCACGGGATGGCGCCGCCAAAGACCGTGGGGGCATTGCGTAATATCGTGCAATGGCTCACCGCGACATTAGCGCCGCCTCCGCCCCAGGGAAACTACTCCCAGCTACTATCGAGCGATTGGGCGCCAGGGTACTTGTCTGCCGCTGACAAAACGTATTTGGCCCATTTGAGCGATGAAGATTCGCCGCGTAGTCCGAACACGTCCAGCCTCCTGCGTGTGCTGGATGTGGGCGGGATTCTTGAGAAAAAACCACTCGATGTTTTGCGTAATCAGGCGGATCGCTTCTTGGATAAGCTACTCGGCAGTCGCGTGGCGAGGCAGTGGGGCGACGAGATCGCCGGCAAGCGGAATTTTCGCGGGGCCTCGGGAACAACCCAACTGACAGCCCAGGAAAGCGCGCAATGGGTCATTGCCGCGGTAAAGCTGCAGATAGATCCTGACAGCCCTGGGCGCCCAGGAACAGTCGCCGGGTTTGATATCTATCAGGCAGGCAACAGCGGAAAAAGCATGGCCCAGCTGCGGGCGGATATCGAAGCCCACCTCATGAAAAACAAGCGGCTCGACCCCAAGGCTGCGGCGCTGGTTGCCCATCTATTCCTGGCAAGCGCGGCGCCTGAGCTTCTCGTAAGGGACATCCCAGCCACCCTGCGCGTGGGCTCCATGGAATGGTCCGACCTGCGCCTGGGCGTTGCAATGGCAGAGCGCCTGGGTGGTGCAGGGAGTTCGCGGGCCATGAGTTATAAGGAAATCATGAGCTTCAGCCGCCTGTCGCCTCGAACGGAGCAGGAAGCGGCTGTGTTGGATAACTATGGGGTCGACATATTGATGGAGTGGGGCCTGATGCAGGGGCTTTACACCAAGGCGGCGGACGGTCGATACACACCGCAGCAGCATGAGCTGGCTGCTAAAGCCTTCGATGACCAACGCAAGCAACTTGTACACGCTCTGAAGATGTTTGTTGTACCGGTGCCGAATCGAAAAGACTTGGCGATGACGCATTTGCAAAAGGAGTTTGCGAACCTCAGCGTTGAACAGTTGTTAGCTCTGAGGGTAGGCGTTGCAAGCCAGAAAGAGCGTCGCAACATGAAGGGGTCTGAACCGACGACTCGCTCTTTGGTGGAAACGTACATGACCGGCGATCTTAAAAAGGGTTGCTGGATGCTGCTGGCTCCAGGCGAGGAGGTGCCTCAACCGCCCAAGCAAACAAGCCCGTTTGACTTTAACCGAGGCCTGAGCAAGGACGACCAAGCGGCTGTTGATAAAAATGTTGTGGTCTTGAACGCCAAGATTGCCAACTTACCCAATATAGAGGACCTATTGCCCGGCGAAGTTGACACCTACTTGAACAACCTGAAGGAAGGTTTGAGCACTGTCACGAAGCGTATGATTGCGGACCTGAGTTTGCCTGACCGCCAGGCCCTGGAGTTTGGTGAAGTCAAGCTGTTTACCTTGCGCGAGCAAGTCGATCTTGTGCCTACGTTGGATCAGACAGCTGAGCAACGCGAGGAACGGCGAGGGCGAAAAGGGACATTGATAAGCAGCAAGTACGAGGGAACGACCCGCTATTTTGAAGTGTTCCCGGATAAGATGCTGATCGTCAAACGCGGCGATCTTCCAGAACATTTGACCCTGGACGGTAGCCTGGAAAATGTTCCCAAGACTTATGGGCCGTGGGCGCCCACCATCACTCAATTGCAAAACGGGGCTGTGGAATCGTTTGATTTCAAAGCCTACAGTTCCAGCGCGTCTCCTCGGCCTGGTGCGACGTCGCCCGGCATTATCATCGAACAACTGGGTGGCACGTTGCAGGCCCCACCTGAACACGCCGGCGCGCCAACCGTTGTGCCCGACAGTTTTGCATCAGCTCGAACCCAGTCGATTGTCGAACGGATAATGCAGGGCAATTTTGTTCATCACCGCGACACCGTCTTGAAGGCTGCCAAGGGTGAGTTACCGCTGGAGGAACAGCGCACGCTGTTGAGCAACAACAAGAGCATTCTGTTGAGCATGATCCCCTTTGTAGGCGCGATGATGGATTTCTCTAATGGCAAATTTGTCGAAGGTACGAAAGGGCTGATTGTCGATACAGCAGGCGCCTTAATAGGTGGCGCAGCGTCCAGCTTGAAACCTTTAATAAAGTCCACAAAAGTCATTGCTCCCTTCGGAGCCAAGGCTTTTCAAGTACTGGAAAAGGGTGTGGTCACCGTCAGTGCTTTTTTAAACCCGCTGGATGGTTCGGCGGATCTGTTGGTAGCCGGTACAAAAGGCATCTTGGCGTTGCCTAAATTGTTGGCCAAGAGCCCGCAGTTGGATGCGTTGGCCGCGCTGGGTGCCGTGGAGGAAAAGTTGCGCACCTACCTTGCGGTGAGTAGCGGCGTTAAAAAGGCGGGGAAGGCCTCAAAAACTGGCCTGCAGTCTGTCTCTTCCGAAGGAGAAAAAAAGAAGGGCGATGGTACGACGACGCAGGTCGATGGATTTTTGTACGTCATTAACCCGAGAACAGGTTTACCGATGGGCACGCCGCTGGATGTCTCTAATCCGCTGAGCATGATAAAAGCCTAAGGCAACGCCCCAAGTTCCCGGCCGCCTTAATGGCGGCACGGGAGCGGTTGGATCAGTTCAAACCCAACTTACCGCGCAGTGTCGACAGGTCTTCAGCCAAGGTATTGACCGGGCCCACCAGCGCCTTGCGGTCGTTTTCCTTCACCTTGTCGTAGGTCTCAAAGCCACCCTCCTTGGTTTTGTACTTGGCCAGGATCTTATCCACGGCGGCAAAATTCTTGTCGACCTTGGCCAGGAAGGCCTTGTCTTGCTTCTCGATCTGGCCACGGAACAGGTCGACGATTTTCTTCGCGCCATCGATGTTGCCCTGGAAGTCATACAGGTCGGTGTGGCTGTAGCGGTCTTCTTCACCAGAGATCTTGGTGGCGGCGACTTCTTCCAGCAACGCTGCGGCACCGCCGACCACTTTTTCTGGCGGGAAGGTCAGGCCATCCACACGGGTTTTCAGGTCATTGACGTCGGTGTTGAGTTTGGCGGTCAGGGTTTCCAGACCTTTGGTGCTGTTCTGGGAGAACAGCGCGTATTCGATGCGGTGGAAACCGGTGAAGTCTTCGGCGGTCACGCCTTTTTCGTGATCGTCGACACGCGAGTCGATCGAGGCATCAAGGTCGCTGAACAGCTCGGCGATCGGCTCGATGGACTCATAATGCACGCGGGTTGGCGCGTAGAGCTTCTTGGCGGTGGCCAGGTCGCCTTTGTCGATGGCGTCGGTGAACGCTTTGGTCTGGGTGACCAGCTCACCGATTTCTTCGGTGACGTAGATCTTGTAATCCGATACCGGGCCTACCAGGTCCAGCGGGGCGGTAGCGGCGAGCGCTGCCAGCGGCGAAAGGGTCATTAACAACGACAACGCGATAGTCGACTTCTTCATGGGACGTTTTCCGCTCGGGTTTGTTTTAGGTGTTGGCAGTGGTTTGAGGGTGCGTTGCGGCGAGCAGCGTGCGCCCAATGAAATCCTTGGGGCCGGTGACCCCCGGCAAGGTGAAGAAGTACCCACCGCCGACCGGCTTGAGGTATTCCTCCAGGGGCTCGCCGTTGAGCCGGGTTTGCACACTGATAAAGCCTTTCTCCAGGTCAGCCTGGTAGCAGATAAACAACAGCCCCATGTCCAGCTGACCGTTTTTGTTGACGCCGTTGGAGTAGTTGAACGGCCGACGCAGGATCAGGTTGGCCTGAGTCTGCGGGGTGCGCGGGTTGGCCAGGCGGATGTGGGCATCGAGCTTGGTCAATTTGCCTTCGGGGTCCTTGCTGTAATCAGGCACCTGGGCTTCTGTGTGGCCATCCATCGGCGCGCCCGTTGGCTTGATACGGCCGATGATGCCTTCCTGTTCTTGCAGCGGGGTACGGTCCCAGCGCTCAACGAAGTTGCGGATGATGCGCACGGCCTGGTAGCTGCCATTGGCGGCCCAGGCGGGTTCGTCGCTGCTGGGTTGCACCCAGACAATCTGGTCCATGGCCTTGGCGTCGTTGGAGTCCGGGTTGGCCGAACCATCACGAAAGCCGAGGAAATTACGTGCGCTCTGGGCCGGCGTGCCAGGCTTGGCAGGCGCCTGGGGCGGCACGCTGCCTTCCTGCTTCCAGCGCACCAACAGCAGGTCCGGCAGGTTCTTCACGATGTCGCGCAAGGCGTGGATATTGGTGTCCGGCGTGTTCGAGCTGAATTGCAGGCTCAGGTCGCCGTGACACTGCGCAGGTTCGAGCGCGTCGTTAGGGAAACCGACCATGCGGCTCAGGCGCTTGGGTTTTGCCGCGGTAAGGCCGAAGCGCTCGTCGAACAGTGACTCGCCAACGGACACGGTAATGGTCAGGTTGTCGGGGCTGACCACCGGGCCGAGAATGCCGGAATCGGTGGGCGGCAGTTTCGGGTCGACTTGTGGCACGGTGCCGCCTGTCATCAGGAACGCGATGCGCTCGTTCAGGGTGCGGAACAAACGCTCCAAGTCTTCACGGTCGCTGGCCAGTACGTCGAACGCCACCAGCATGCCGCAGGCCGGGCGTGGGGTGACGATGCCGCTCTGGTGCTTGCCGAAAAAGTCGTGGTGGTCCTGGGTCTTGTCACTGCGCGGTGCGGTGGTGACTTGCTCGGCCGCAGCGGCCATGGCCGGGCAGCTCAGGGTGCTGCCGGCAATCGCGGCGCCGGTGGCCGCCATGCCCAGCAGGACTCGGCGGCGTTGCGCGCAAAACTGTTCTGAATCACTCATGTAGTAGGTCGTCTTCACTGCAGGCCGGAAAGGCCAAGGGCGGGGTCGATTCCATCGAGTGCAACGGCCAGAGCCTTGGCCTTGTCGGCGATCTGCTTGCGCTGATCGGCGGTGACGCTGTCGTAGCGGCTAAACTGGCCGTCGACTTTCAAACCATTAAGCTGTGCATCGAAGTCGGCGAGGGCGCTGTCGATCTTGGGCAGCACGTCAGCTGCAGACTTGGTCAACAACGGGCGCATCAACTCCACCACCTTGTGGGCGGCTTCCAGGTTGGCGGCAAAACCGTTCACGTCGATATGGCTGTAGCGTTCCTCTTCACCGCTGGCGGCGCGCACGTCCGCCAGGCTGTTGAGGTTGCGCACCACAATGCTCACCAGTTGCTCCGGTGGCAGCGATTGGGCCAGCAGTTGTTGCTTGAGCGTGGTGACGTCGGTGACCAAGCGCTGGGCAATCGGCGCCAAGCCATCGAGGCTGCGTTGCTGGAACAGGCTGTATTCCAGGCGGTGGAAGCCACTGAACGCCGGGTCTTGCTCGCGTTTTTCAAAGTAGTCGGCGCGTGCGTTGATCGCGTTGTCCAGTTCGGCCAGGCGTTGCGATGCCGGTGCCAGGCGCTGGTAGGCCTCACGGGCCGGCACATACAGAGCCTGCGCCTGGGCCAGGTCGCCGGCCGCAATAGCCTGCTGCAGGGCGGTCACGGCCTTGACCAGTGCACTGCCTTGGCCACTCAGGTACACGCGGAACTCCGACAGCGGGCCGATAAAGGCCACCATCGACGGCTTGGCCTTGGCCTGGGCGTCGGACTCAGCCGTCGCGGTGACGTGCAACGTGCCGCGCGGGTTGCTCAGCAGGCCGCACGTGATCGCGTAGTCACCGGGCAACAGGTTGGCGTTGATCACCTGGCTCAAGCCCGGGGCGATGTTTTCGCGTTCCTCAACCACCAGCACACCGTCGAGGATTTCCCATTCCACCGCCCGGTCGGAGCGGTTGATGATGCGGAAACTGGCGCGGCCGGCAGGCACGCTCAACTCGTTGGGTTCGCAGGCGTGGCCATGGATGGTCACGGCGATTTCATTGTGGTTGGTCTGGCGCTTGGCCGCGGCCAATTGCGAGGCGTAATAGAACAACGCACCGGCGGCGATCATGACGACCACCGAGCCGGCCACCGCCCAGCGCAGGGCGCGGGAGGGCGGAGCCGTTTGAGGGGTTGGGTTGGACAAGAGGCGGTCCTTACTGACTGGAAACGGAAGAGGTTTTGACGAGGGGCTTGGGTGGGGCCGAGGGCAAAAAGAACATCACCAGGGCCACCACCAGGTAGATCAGATAGGCGCCCAGGGTGCTGACGGTCGGTGCATCCTGATAGCCGAACATCCCTGCCAGCACCGAGCCCAACGGGCCATCCATCGGCAGCGTCGCGCTGAAATCGAACAGCACGGTTTGCAGGTGGTTCCACACACCAGCCTCGTGCAGGGCCTGCACCGAGTTGGCCAGAATGCCGGCCGCCACCACCAGGATGAACAAGCCGGTCCAGCGAAAGAACGCGCCGAGGTTCAGGCGCATGCTGCCGGTGTAGATCAGGAAACCAACGATGATCGCCAGGATCAGGCCGAGCAGGGCGCCTATCGGCGCGCCTGGGCCTTCGCTCTGCTGGAACACGGCGAGCAGAAAGAACACCGTTTCCAGGCCTTCGCGGGCGACGGCGAAAAACACCATGGCGATCAGTGCGATCACCTGGTGCTTGGAGCCGGCCAACGCGTGGTCGAGGGACTCATGCAGGGAATGCTTGATCGAGCGTGCTACTTTGCGCATCCAGAACACCATGGAACTGAGGATGCCCACGGCCACCAGGCCCACCACACCTTCGAACAGTTCCTGTTGTTTTTGCGGGAACTCAGCGCTGACCAGTTCCAGGCCACCGCCTACCAGCAGGGCGAGGGCGGCGGCGAGAAACACGCCGATCCACACGGCGGGCATCCACTGGCCGCGGCCGGTCTGTTGCAGGTAGCTGGCGATGATGCCAACGATCAATGCTGCTTCAATGCCTTCGCGCAACATGATTAGAAAGGGAACGAGCATTCGGCACCGCATCAAGACGTGAGAGGATGCTAATTTGTAACATAATGATACTCATTACTAAACAGCCAATATTGACCTTTGCTGAACTGCGGCTGAACGGTGGTGGCGAATCGCAACCGCCCTTATGATGCACCCCATCTTATGCATAGCCGAACAGCCTTCTCCCATGGCGGAAAAAGACACCATCTCCATCCATCTCGTCCGTGAGGCCTTGCTGCAAAGCTGCGCGCCCGGCGCGGCCACGGTCGAAGCCTTGAGTAAAGTCGGGATTGCCCCGGCCTTGCTCGAGCAGCCCGACGCCCGCGTACCCGCCACTGCGTACGCGCGGCTGTGGCGTTTGTTGGCGCGGCGCAGGGATGATGAATTTTTTGGCATGGACCCGCGTAAGCTCAAGTCCGGCAGCCTGGCGTTCCTGTGCCGCGCCGCGATGGCGCAACCCACTCTGGGCGCGAGCCTGGAAACCGGCCTGGGTTTTCTATCCTTGATGCTGGAGCAGATGCCCGCTCAACTGGTGCGCCAACAAAGCCTGGCGGAAATCGTATTGCTCGAACCCGAGCCTAAACGCGCGTTTACCTATTTCACCTACTGGATGATCGTGCACGGCGTCGCCTGTTGGCTGGCGGGCCGGCGTATCCCGATCCTGGCCATTGAGCTGCGTTGCTCGCAACCGGGCTTCTATGACGATTACCGGGTGATGTTCTCCGACAACCTGCGTTTCAACCGGCCACGTACCCGCATGATCTTCTCCGCTGATTGCCTGGACCTGCCGATCAAGCGCAGCCCCGAAGAGCTCAAGCGTTTCCTCGCGCATGCGCCGGCCAACATATTGGTCAAGTATCGCGACCCCGACAGCCTCGCCAACCGCATCAAGCACGACCTGCGCCAACTGCCGCCAGACACGTGGCCGGAAACTGACGGCCTGGCGGCCAGCCTCTGCATTTCTGCCTCAACCCTGCGTCGTCGTTTGGCGGACGAGGGCCAGACTTATCAGGGGCTTAAAGACAGTGTCCGTAAAGAGCTGGCAATTGTCTGGCTGGCCGAGGCCGACATCAGTTTTGTTGAAATCGCTGCGCGATTGGGGTTTGCCGATGTCAGCTCATTCTACAAAGCCTTTCGCAAATGGTCCGGTTCCAACCCGGGGCACTACCGCAGTTTGATCCTGAGTGACGCGTTGCCGTCTGTGTGACACAAGGCTCAGGCGTGGTAATTCGTACATATACTTTGCTAAAGCAGCTTCGGAAGAAGCTGATCCTGTTGCGGCGAGCGGTTCTCAGACTATTAGGCTCCTTTCTCTGGAGTACTTTTAATGAGCCTATCCCGCATTGATTCAGGCAGCCTTGCGCTCTTGCCTCAATCAAATCCGCCAACTAATGAGCTGAACCTGGCGACGTCGATCGCTCAGTCGGACCTGCCGGCTGATGAGGTTAAGACAAACGCTGACGCAGAACTGGCCACATTGCTGGCTGACAAGCACCAGGACGATTGGCGGGGGCAAAAACTGTCGCCACAGACGTCGGTCGGCAAATGGCTGGACCTTTTTATTCAGTCGTGGAACACGCCGCCCGTGCAGGCTTGGGTAAAGGCGCACAATTTCGTGATGCCTAGGTTTCACATCGTCGGCTCCACCCTGACGGTTACATCGCTCGTAGGCGACAAAGAAACAACCACCACGTTTACCCCTTCTGACGGAACCGGTTGGTGGCCGATAGGGCAGCAGGTCATTGCCAGTGCTGCCATGCTTGATCCGCAAGGGAAGGGCCTGAGCGGTAACCCTGGAGCCCAGCTTCAGCCCTCAGAGATCGCGGCGTTCTACGGCCTGAATTGGCCGATCAGCCAGGCCGATGCCGAACAACTCAACGCCAACGGTTTTCCAGTCAAGCGCGTGAGAGAAGATCCCATGCGCTCACCTGAAATACGCAAGCTGGCAGCGCGTGAGTTTATGGATGTAGAAAATGAAACCGCACTGATAAAGACGCTGCTCGGTAAAGTCCAAGACAAACCAGACGATGAGCAGATCGACCTGAGTACGATTTTGCAGGGCATAAAACCAGGGTCGTCACTCGCCATCGCCAATCGGGCGGGGCTCAAACTACTACAGCCCCTGATGCGTGACCCCATGATGGCGTCTATCTTGCGCGCTTACCGGACCGACTCGAATGCTCAAGTTCGGCTAGTGGATGGGCAGCTGTTTATAAACGCCTACGGCAAACTTGACGCGTGGCGTAACGTGACGGCAACCGTTCTGACCCATCCAAATCTGGCGGAAATACTCAACAGGGCCATCCAACACTCGGAAAAAAGCGCAAAAATCATCAGCTCTCAATCAAGCACTGACGTATGGCAGCTGCTTCGGTTTGCAACCGAGAACGAATTGCCGGCCACCCTTTCTGTCAGCGAGTTGCGCAATGTTTTGAACTGGAAGCTCAACCCACTGGCGCCGCAACCGTCACTGGGCAGCCATGCCCGAAGTTATCTTGGGGATAAGCAATCACCTGATTCCCTGAGTGCCGAGCAACGCATCAGAGTACGCCGCACAGCGCCCGAAACCAGCATACCGCCGAAGTTGACGCTGCTCGATTGTTCACCCCAACCATGGGTAGGCAAGAGCCCGGCATACATACGCGAGAATGCCGATGAGCTGATTACCCAAGCATTGACTCAAGGCGCTGGATTGGGCCGTTGCGAACCCATTCTTACTGCGTTGAAAGACGATCCGTTATCTGCAACCGGCGATGCTTCGCCAAGCTATCGCAAACAGATGATCATCACCCGTGATCTGCTGGTGATTGATCCAACGCTGGGTACGCAACGTAATCATATTGCCGACTACAACCTGTATTCAGCCTCGAACACAGGAAAAACGCTGGTGCAGGTGCGTACTGAGCTTGAACAGTACATCGCCAAAGAAAAGCAGTTGCCCCTCGAGCAAGCAATAGTCGTCACACATGCTTTATTGGCGACTGCTGCTCCCGAGTTTTTGGTAAAGGGGGCGGATACAGTACGGGTGGGGACGTTGTCACTGGTAAACCTGCGCGTTCAAACAGCGCTGGTGGAAATGGCATCCCAAGGCAGTTCACGCCTGATGAGCGCACAACAGCTTGGCTCACGCGCCTTGCTGACACCGCTATCGCCTGAGCACAAGCAATTGCAAGCAATGGAAAGTGCAGGGCCTATTTACGACTGGGCCTTGGCCCAAGGGGTGGTGACCGACAGGGATGACTACTCACCCTCGGCACTCAACACCGCGCTGACTGCTTACACTCAACGCTTGGCCGACAGCCGTTTAATGGCGACTGATTTTGACAGGGCCAAGTCAGCCCTTAAAACCCGTGTTGAAGCGGGCGAGCAGGAGTTGGCGAGGGTGTGCCCTGGCTTTAGTAAGTTTCTCAATAAGCCAACGGTTTTGTTTGACCCAGCGTCGTCAATTGTCAGCAGCCGGATAGTTGATTTTGTTGCCAGCACGGCCAGTAACGCGTTGGGTGGGCCTCAAGGGACGGCATTCGAGCTTGCCGCCGGGCCTTGCTCCATCAGAGACCTCTATTTATCAGGCCAGTTGACGGCTGGAAATTTAAACTCAAAAAAATGGACATTTATTGATCCACTGGATAAAGCGGTATTTGAGATATTAAAAATCAAGCTCGCGCAGTTGAAGCCGGTGCACGAAGTGTTTCATCACCCCTTCATGCTCGCAACGTTCAGCCTTGCGAGCGCGAGCGTCACCGCGACGAAAATGCTGATGAGCGATATGCCTGTCGAAGATAGACGGCGGTTGGAATTTGGTGAGGTCACCGTCTATGGGGCTTCAATGTCTCAGCGGCCCGAGAAGGGTGAGCTTACTCAAGAGCAGGCCCAGCAAAAAATAGGACCTATTCTATTTGTCAAAGATGCATCGGGCGCCAAGTGTTATGAGTTGTTCCCGTTGACTAATCAATACGTAGAACGCCCAGCGTTGTGCGCGTCGATGAGCAGCCTGAGCGAGTTGTATAATAAAAACGCCTTAAAGGATTGGCCCATCCTGCGCAAAAGTGACCATCCTTCACTGCCGGTTGATATTCAAACCAGCTGGCACTTCGAACCTGCGCCACAGAATCAGGGCCTACCCGGCGATTTGCCTAATACTTATTCATCGAGTCGGACAAACGAAATCTTGAAGGTGCTGGCGGACGAGCATTTGCTTGTCAACCCCAGGTTCCTGCTGACGCAGGCCGCAGGCTTGACGTACAACGAGGCGTTTCAGCAGCGCTTGGATGCCATGGATGCCTTTGTCATCAATACCCTGATTCCGTTCAAAGGCAATATTGAAGAGCTCGCGTCGGGCAACCGTCGGCGCATGATCATCGGTGGTTTCGGGCTGGGCGTGGAAATTATAGGCGCTCTGTTCGTGGTCTACGGTGCTTTCAATGGCATAGCAAAGGGCGCCTCGGTAGCGACCAAACTTGCAGCGCTTGGTAACGCAGCGCTATCGATTTTCAATCTTCCGGGGGCGGTTACGGGCACCGCGAAGTCTTTATTTCGACTCACTTCAGCCGGCGTCACTGGCGTGGGCGCGGTAGTGCCTAAAGCATTGGGCAAAGGGCTGGTTAATCTTAGAAAGTTGGCGGGTGGCGGTGGTAAAAATACCCAGAGTTTAATCAGGCTATCGCCAAACGGGGCAGTACCCAAAGAGGCCATTGATCTACTCGGGAACACCGGCTTGATCAACACGACTTATGGCACGAACGATATTATCCAGCAATCACCGCCGACGGTGTCGTCGGGCAGTACTATTTCCCTGGCAACATAGATAATCACGACGATTGCTTCGAGCAGGGAGGCTCATCACTGGCCGGTATATTCAGAGACTGCGCGCAACACATAAGGCAAAAAATCGCCTGGATGCGCCCCACCAGAGGGTTGGGCAGCGAACTGAAATGTGTACACATGAATGCTTAGAAGCGTTCGGACAATTCCGATTTTGAGGGCGGAGGGCGGTTTTCAGAATGCGCTCACCTTCAAACTGGAGAATGTTCATGGGTTTAATTAACGTCGATGCAGGACAACGTTCGCACAGTGAATCGTTTTTCGGCACCCACGCCAACGTTTACGGGGACGAGCTCCCCAATCCGCAGTTGACCGTTCTGCCGGATTCATCCGCTCATAACCTCAATTTGCCGACGCCACCCTTTGGGTTGGATTCGTCGGTGAGTGTGCAAAAAAAAGCTGACGATGAACTGGCCAAATTTATGGCCGATGTGCACGCCGACAGCGGATTGTGGCGGCCGCTGTCGGCAGACACATCGGTCGGCAAGTGGCTGGGCCGTTTCAACCAGTCGTGGGGAACGCCTGCAATGCGGGCCTGGATGAAGGCGCAACATTTCGTGCCTCGCTCGCTTCGTCTACACGGCAGCACGCTGACAGCACAATCGATCGTGGACGGTAAAGTCACCCATCGCACGTTTACGCCGTCAGACGGGTCTGGTTGGTGGCCGCTAGGGCGCCAGGCCATTGCCAGCGCTGCCGTACTTGACCCGCAACAGTCAGGCTTGGTCGGCGGCTCCCGGGCTGTTCTCTGGCCGGAAAACGTCATGGCGTTCTACGGCGCAACCTGGCCTCTCAACAATGCGCAGGCGGGCCAACTCAGGATCAGCGGTTTCCCCGCAGTGGGGGTGACGGATGACCCCCTGCGCTCCCCAGACGTTCGGGAACTGGCATCGCGCGAGTTCATGGGCACAGAGCAAGAAGCCGCGCTGATAAAGCAATTGCTCGGCGTCATCAAGGACAAGCCTGGCGATGAGCAAATCGATTTAGGCATGATTGTTCAGGCCATTACGCCAGGGTCCTCATTCGCCTTTGCCAATAAGTCAAAACCCCAACTGTTGAAGAACCTGAGGGACCATCCCTACCTGCTGCCTATCTTGCGAACGTGCGAAGCGGATTGGAACGCTCAAGTTCGGCTGGTAGATGGGCAGTTGTTTATCAAGAGCCGTGGTCGCCTCGGGCAATGGAACAACGTGACCGCGCACGTAAGAGCCAAGGCGGATCTGGTCCCCCTTCTTGATAACGCTATCGAACAGGCGAAAACGACCGGTAATATCATCAATTCAGGCGCAAAAGCTGACGCGCAGCAGCTGCTGCGCTTTGCCGGGATGGACGAGTTGCCTGCCAAGGTCAGTGCCTTGGAGCTGCACAACGTGCTGAACTGGAAACTCAACCCGCTGCCGCCAGGGTCGGAATTGGGCAGCTATGCCCGAGACTTTCTGACGGACCCGCAATCCCCAGCGTCCCTGAGCGATGGGCAACGTATCAGAGTACGCCGGACAGCGCCCGACGCCAGCATACCGCCGAAGTTGACGGTGCTCGATTGTTCGCCCAAACCATGGGCAGGCAAGCGCTCGGAGTACATACGCGAGAATGCCGACGAGCTCATTACCCAGGCGCTGACTCAAGGCGCAGGACTGAGGCGTTGTGAACCCATTCTTACGGCATTAAAAGACGATCCATCCGATGCGACCGGGGAGGCTTCGCCAAGCTATCGCAAACAGATGATCATGACCCGTGATTTGCTCGTCATAGACCCCACGCTGGGTGCGCAACGTAATCATATTGCTGGCTACAACCTGTATTCAGCGTCCAATACCGGAAAAACACTCTTCGAGGTGCGTACTGAGCTTGAACAGCACCTGGTCAAAGAGAAGAAGCTGCCCCTTGAGCAAGCGATATTGGTCACACATGCTTTTTTGGCGACCGCAGCTCCCGAGTTTCTGGTAAAGGGGGCAGATAAAGTACGTGTGGGGACGTTGCCACTTGTCAGCCTTCGCGTTCAAACCGCACTGGTGGAAATGGCTTCCCAAGGCAGTTCGCGCCTGATGAGCGCTGAACAGCTCGGCTCACGCGCCCTCCTGACGCCTCTCTCAACTGAACACGAACAACTGCAAGCAATGGAAAATGCAGGGCCTATTTACGATTGGGCCCTGGCACAAGGGGTGGTGACCGACAGGGATGATTACTCGCCTGCGGCACTCAAGGCCGCGCTGACTGCTTACAGTGACCGCCTGGAAGACAGCAGCATAATGGCGACTAATATTGATACCGCCAAACCACTCCTTAAAACCCGTTTTGAAGCGGGCGAAAAAGAGCTGGAGAGGGTGGCGCCCGGCTTTAGTACGTTTCTGAATAAACCAACGGTTATAGTTGAGACGAGTTCGTTACTTTCTTCCGGGGTGATCGATTTGTTTGCGGACACGCTCAGTCAATGGTTAGGCGGGGCCGGAGGGACTGCACTCGCGCAAGCCGCAGGACCGGCTTCCCTCAAGGACTTATATCTGTCAGGCGCGTTGACGGCTGAAAATATAAACACCAAGGCGTGGAAATTTGTTGATCCTCTGGATAAACAGCTATTTGAGACGTTAAAAACAAAACTCATGGGCCTGAAGCCGATCCACGATGTGTTTCATCATCCCTTCAGTCGTGGGATGGTCAACTTTGCAAGTGCAAACTTCATTGCAACCAAGATGCTGATTAGCGAAATGCCTGTAGAAGACAGAAGGCGGTTGGCGTTTGGTGAGGTCACCGTCTATGGCGCCTCGACTCAAGACGGTGATCTCACTCAAGAACAGGCCCAGGAAAAAATAGGGCCTATTTTATTCCTCAAGGACGCGGCGGGCGCCAACGTGTATGAGTTGCTCCTCAGGACGCAAGAGTACGTGGAGCGCCCGGATCTGATTGACGCCATGAAGCACATGAGCGATTCAGGTACCAACGCCTTTGGGTACATCATGCGCCAGCGCAGTAACCCGACGCTGCCGGTTGATATTGACGTCAAAGGGCACTTTCCAGCCGTAAAGAATCGGGCCCTCTCAGGGGACTTGCCGAATACCTATTCGTCGAAACGGACAACTGACCTTCTTAAGGTGTTGCGAGAGGAGGACGTGCTTGTCAACCAGCAGTTTATGCTGAATCAAGCATTAGGCGTGACGTATAACGAGGCCATTCAGCAGCGTTTGGATGCCATCGATAGCTTTATTATCAATACCCTAATCCCGTTCAAAGGCAATATTGAAGAGATTTCGTCAGGCGACCGCCGTCGCGTTGCCATGGGCGCTATCGGGCTAGGCGTGGAGACTGTGGGCGCTCTGTTCGTGGTGTCCGGTGCTGTCAGCGGCGTCGCCAAGGGCGCCTCAATAGCGTCCAAACTTTCAACTATTGGTAAGACAGTGCTATCGATGCTTAATCTTCCTGGGGCCGTTGTCGGCACAACGAAATCGATCATTCGCCTCAGTGCAATGGGCGTCAGAAGTGTGGGGGTGGGGACGCCTAAAATAGTGGCGAAAGGACTCGCCACGCTCAAAAACGTGATGGGTGGTAGCCGTAAAGGTACCCAGGGTTTAATCAGGACGTCACCAACGTTGAGCGCCCTTAAAGAGGGTAAAACGTTATTGGAGAACACCAGTTTACTCAATACCATTAATGGCACGGTTGATTTTTTCCAGCAGTCGCCGCCAACGGTGTCAGTCGCCAGTGTTGTTCCGCTGACAACTTAAACAGTAAGGTTTTTTTGTTCGAGCAGGGATGCTCACCCTTAACCCGTTTAAACGGGGTACGCTGCGCCACACCGACAATCGTCGAACGTCTGCAACACCGAGCCCAAAGGGTTCATCTCATGACCTTCCAAGAAATCATCAGCAAAAAAAAGCCCCGCGACCGAATGGACCGCAGGGCTAAAAATTGGCTGGATGCGACCAACCAAAGGAGCTCTTTACATCACTTGCTGCTGGCGACGACCGTGTCCGGCTGCCAGCCGCCACCGAGGGCCTTGTAGATCGCGACAATCCCGCGATACAAGTCCACCTCGGCCTGGGCCTGGCTGTCTTCCGCCGCCAGACGCTCACGTTGCGCGTCGAGCAGCACCAGGAAGTCCACCGTGCCTTCGCGATAACGGATCGCCGCAAGGTCGGCAGCCGCGCGACTGGACTCACTTTGGCGGATCAGCGAGACCAGGCGCTGCTGGCGTTTGCCGTAATCACTGAAGGCATTTTCCGATTCTTCCAACGCCAGCAACACCTGCTGCTCATAGGTCGCCAGGGCGCCATCGGCTTCAGCGTTCGCGCCGCGCAAACGTGCGCGCACGCTGCCCAGGTCAAACGCCGCCCAGGTAATGCTCGGGCCCAGGGACCAGGCATTCGCTGCGGCCGAGCCGATCTGCGAACCGCGCCCGGCGGTAAAGCCGAGGAAACCGCTGAGGCTGACCCGTGGGAACAGGTCAGCCTTGGCCACGCCGATACGCGCGGTGGCGGCGGCCAGTTTGCGTTCAGCGCTGAGAATGTCCGGGCGCCGTTGCAGCAGTTGCCCCGGGTCACCGATCGGCAACGCCTTGGCAATCGCCGGCAGGTCTTTGGGGCTCAGGTCCACGGTGAGCTTGTCGGGGCGCTGGCCGAGGAGGGTGGCGATGCGGTTCCGCTCGCGCACTTGCTCGGCCTGCAGTTGCGGCACGCTGGCTTCAACGGCGGCCAGACGCGCATCGGCGCGTTCCACATCGAGCTGATCACCGACGCCGGCATCACGCAGGCTGACGGTAATAGTGCGCGATTCTTGCTGGTTCTTCAGGTTGTCCAGGGCAATGCGTTCACGCAACTGCGCACCGCGCAGCTGGCCGTAGGCGTCCACCAGTTCGGCAATCATGGTGACTTGCAGTTGGTACAGGTCGGCTTCGGCCACCTGCTGGTCAGCATCGCTGGCTTCCAGGTTGCGGCGAATGCGGCCGAACAAATCCACTTCCCAGGCCATGTCCAGGCCCAGGTCGTAGCGCTCGCTGTTCACGCGTTTGGTGGTCTGGCCCGGGATCTGGCCTTTGCCCACGTCGCTGCTGGCACGGCTGGTGACCACCGGCATGATGTCGTTGGCTGCGTCATCGCGAATGGAACGGGCCGCGCGCAGACGGGCAAACGCCACACGCAAGTCACGGTTACCGTTCAACGACTGGGTCACCAGTTGGTCGAGGGTCGGGTCGTCGAACTGCTGCCACCAGATGCCTTCGTACTTGGCGTGGTCATAACTTTTGGTGTCGGCGGCGGCCGTGATGTTGGCCGCCTCCAATTGCTCGGTTTTGTAGTCCGGGCCGACGGCACAGGCGCTCAGCGCCAGGACCAGCAAGCTCGGCAGAAAGACTTTCACACTCATTGCTGTGTCTCCAGCTTCAAGGCCTTGGCCGCTTTGCGCGCTTCGCCGCGCTCCACATAGCGACGGATCAATACGTAGAACACTGGCGTCAGCAGCAGACCGAAGAAGGTCACGCCGATCATCCCGGAGAACACCGCTACGCCCATGGCATGGCGCATCTCGGCACCGGCACCGCTGGACAACACCAGTGGCACCACACCCATGATGAAGGCGAACGAGGTCATCAAGATCGGCCGCAGACGCAGACGGCAGGCTTCCAGTACCGCAGCGAGCGGGTCGAGGCCTTCTTGCTGTTTGTCCTTGGCGAACTCGACGATCAGAATCGCGTTCTTACACGCCAGGCCTACCAGTACGATCAAGCCGATCTGCGTGAAGATGTTGTTGTCGCCGCCCGAGATAATCACCCCGGTAATGGCCGACAGCAGCGTCATCGGTACGATCAGGATCACCGCCAGTGGCAGGCTCCAGCTTTCGTATTGGGCGGCCAGTACCAGGAACGCCAGCAGTACGCAGAGCGGGAACACGAACAGCGCCGTGTTGCCCGAGAGGATTTGCTGATAGGTCAGGTCAGTCCACTCGTAGGTCATGCCGTTGGGCAGTTCCTCTTTCAACAGTTTTTCAATCGCAGCCTGGGCCTGGCCGGAGCTGTAGCCCGGTGCGGCGTTGCCGTTGATTTCAGCGGTGATAAAGCCGTTGTAGTGCATCACGCGGTCCGGCCCCGAGGTGTCGCTGACCTTGATAAAGGTCGCCAGCGGGATCATCTCGCCTTTGTTGTTACGCACTTTCAGCTGGCCGATCTGGTCTTCATCCTGGCGGAACTGTTGCTCAGCCTGCACGTTGACTTGATAGGTACGGCCGAAGCGGTTGAAGTCGTTGGCATACAACGAACCCAGGTAGATCTGCAGGGTGTCGAAGATGTCGCTGACCGCCACGCCGTGGGTCTTGGCTTTTTCGCGGTCGATGGCAGCATCGACCTGGGGCACGTTGACCGTGTAGCTGGTGAACAGGCCGAACAGCTCAGGTACGCCACGGCTCTTGGTGATGATGTTCTGCACTTCTTTGTACAGCTCGTCGTACCCCAGGTTGCCACGGTCTTCGACCTGCAGGCGGAAGCCGCCAATCGTCCCTAGGCCCTGTACCGGCGGCGGAGGGAAGATCGCCATGTAGGCTTCCTCGATGCTGCTGTACTTGCCGTTCAGTGCACCGGCAATCGCGCCTGCTGACAGGCTCGGGTCTTTACGCTCATCGAACGGCTTTAAGGTCACGAACACGATGCCGTTGTTCGGGCTATTGGTAAAACCGTTGATCGACAAGCCGGGGAAGGCGATAGCGCTTTCCACGCCGGGCTGTTTCATGGCGATGTCGGACATGCGCTTGATCACATCTTCGGTACGGTCCAGGCTCGCGGCGTCCGGCAATTGCGCGAAGGCCACCAGGTACTGCTTGTCCTGGGCCGGTACGAAACCGGTCGGCGTGTGAGCAAAGCCCAGCCAGGTCAAAACCATCAGGCCAGCGTAAAGGAACAGTGCAATGCCACTGCCGCGAATCACCCGGCGCACAGTACCGACGTAACCATGGCTGGCTTTGTCGAAGAAGCGGTTGAACGGTTTGAACAACCAGCCACCCAGCATCTTGTCGAGGAACCTGGAGAAGCCGTCCTTCGGTGCGTTGTGACCTTTAAGCAGTACCGCAGCCAGTGCGGGCGACAAGGTCAGCGAGTTGAACGCCGAAATTACCGTCGAGATCGCAATCGTCAAGGCGAACTGCTTATAGAACTGCCCGGTCAAGCCACTGATAAAGGCCGCCGGAATGAACACCGCGCACAGTACCAACGCGGTCGCGATGATCGGGCCGGTCACTTCGCTCATGGCCTTTTCAGTGGCCGGGAACGGCTCCAGTCCCAATTCAATGTTGCGCTCGACGTTCTCCACCACCACGATGGCGTCGTCCACCACGATGCCGATGGCCAATACCAAGCCGAACAGCGACAGCGCATTGAGTGAGAAGCCGAACAGGTGCATCACCGCAAACGTACCGATCAACGATACCGGCACCGCCACCAATGGAATGATCGAGGCGCGCCAGGTTTGCAGGAACAGGATCACCACCAGCACTACCAGGATCAGCGCTTCGAACAGGGTGTGAACCACGGCCTCGATGGAGCCGCGCACGAAGACGGTCGGGTCATAGGCGATGCGGTAATCCATGCCTTGCGGGAAGCTCTGTTTGAGCTCCGCCATCTTGGCGCGCACTTCATTGGAGATGTCGATGGCGTTGGAGCCAGGGCGCTGAAAGATCGGGATCGCCACGGCCGGCTGGTTATCGATCAACGAACGCAGGGCGTATTGGCTGGAACCCAACTCCACCCGCGCAATGTCCTTCAGGCGCGTGATTTCGCCGTTAGCGCCGGCACGAACCACGATATTTTCGAACTCTTCCTCAGTGACCAGGCGGCCCTGGGTATTGACCGACAGTTGGAAGCTGGTGTCACTGGGGGCAGGCTGCGCGCCCAATGCCCCAGCCGCCACCTGGCGGTTCTGTTCGCGGATGGCCGTCACCACATCGGTGGCGGTCAGGTTGCGCGAGGCCGTCTTGTTCGGGTCCAGCCACACACGCAGGGAGTAGTCGCCCATGCCGAACAACTGCACATCGCCCACACCGCCCAGGCGTGCCAACTCATCCTTGATATTGAGGATGGCGTAGTTGGACAGGTAGAGCATGTTGTAGCGCTGGTCGGGGGAGGTGATGTGCACCACCATGGTCAGGTCAGGGGAGGCCTTGTCCACGGTGATACCGATGCGGGTCACTTCCTCCGGCAGTTTCGGCTGAGTGCGCGTCACACGGTTCTGTACTTGCACCTGCGCGTTATCCAGGTCAGTGCCCAGGGCGAAGGTGATGGTCAGGGTCAGCTTGCCGTCGGCGGTCGACTGCGAGGACATGTACAGCATGTTCTCGACGCCGGTGATGGCTTGCTCCAACGGAGCGGCCACGGTTTCACCGATGACTTTAGGGTTGGCGCCCGGGAAGTTGGCACGTACCACGACCGTTGGCGGCACCACTTCCGGGTATTCGCTGATCGGCAGTTGGAACAGCGAGATTGCACCCGCGATCAGGATCAACAGCGACAGCACCGCTGCGAAGATCGGCCGCGAAATGAAGAACTTGGAAAAATTCATCTTGAGTTGTATCCCTTAACCGCGTGGAGTCGCGACGCTGGCAACTTTTGGCGCGGCTTTATCCGGCGCCACTTGCTCTAGGTTGCTGGCTTCAAGCGCTTGTCGTTGTTGTGCCAAGGCGGCGAGGGTTTCCTTGCTGGCCATCGGGATGGTTTCCGGTGTAACCGGCGACCCCGGACGAATGCGCTGCAGGCCCTTCACGACGATGGTGTCGTCCTTGTTCAAACCGCTGCGCACGATGCGCAAGCCTTCGATCTTCGGCCCCAGTTCCACCGAGCGGTACGCCGGCTTGTCGCCGTCCATCACCAGCACGAACTTCTTGCCAAGGTCAGTGCCGACGGCTTCGTCGTTGATCAGCACGGCGGAGTAGGTGCCGCTGCCGACCAGCTTCAAGCGCGCATACAGGCCTGGGGTGTATTCGCCTTTGCTGTTATCGAACACGGCGCGACCACGGATGGTGCCGGTGGCCGGGTTGACCTGGTTGTCGATGAAGTTCATCTGGCCCAAGTGCGGGTTGCCGGTTTCATTCGACAGGCCCAGGTACACGGGCGTGGTCGCGCCACGGCGGCCTTCGCGCGCCAGTTGGGTGTACTTGAGGTACACGCGCTCGTCGGCGTCGAAGTAGGCGTAGACCTTGTCGGTGGAGACCACGCTGGTCAGCGCGGTGACGTCGGCGGTGACCAAGTTGCCGGCGGTGATTTCGGCACGGCTGACGCGGCCACTGATCGGCGAGGTCACGCGGGTAAAGCTCAGGTTCAACTTGGCCAGGTCCAACTGCGCCTGAATCCCGGCGACAGCGGCGCGAGCTTCCTGGGCGGCGGTGGTGCGCGAGTCGGCCAGTTCGGCGGAAATCGCATTGCTCTGACGCAGGCGGTCGCCCCGTTGCGCTTCGTTATCGCTACGGGTGGCGGCGGCTTTGGTTTGGGCAAGCTGGGCTTCGAGGCGGCGCACTTCAGCCTGGAACGGACGCGGGTCGATCTGGAACAACACATCGCCTTTCTTCACCAAGGCGCCTTCGGTGAAGGCCACCTGGTCGATCTGGCCGGACACGCGCGGACGAATCTGCACGGTCTCCGGCGCTTCCAGGCGACCGGTGAATTCATCCCACTCGTTGACCGGTTGTTCGAGCACCTTGGCCACACTGATCTTCGCAGGGGGCATGGCGGCCGCTTGTTCCGGGCTCTTGCCGCACGCGCTCATCACCACTACGGCCAAGATCGCCAAGGGGAAGCGCAAATGTTTGAGTGACTGTTCCATGAGGTGCATCCGCCGATGTATTTGAGATGGGCGGATCATGCGCGGCGGGGTGCTATGTCACGAATCGAATGAAACAAAGGTAACTATCATTCGGAATGATATAAGCGTGGGATTAGCCCTCTAGAATGCGGGTTTCGTTAGGGTGCTATCAATGGGATTGATGACAAAAGACTGTTGCGCAGGGTGCAAGAAGCTAGCCTTGATCTTGGGTAGGCGCTTTTAGTGCACAGAGAACGGCGGGGCGTGGTGGGTAAACGCTCCGTTAATTCGCTTAGGCCGTCCTGTCGCGCGACAGAGTTTTCGTGAGTGCTTCACTGCGCGTGCTGGCAGGGTATTGGTCAAGGGCATCAATCAGTAGCAGGTCTGGCCTGAATTCGCAGGGTTGCTATTCGAGTGCCTTCGCCTCGTGGACCGGTCTTTATTAAGTTGTTCAAGCAGCCTGCTCTTACCCATCCCAGCCTCGCCCAGCACCACGATCGGGCCATCTTTGGGTTCCAGACTTGAATACGGTCGTTCAGTCGCCTTGCCTGTGGTGGTCTGGAGCAGCATTCTCGGGATGAAGGGGCGTTTCATTGCCAACTTTGCGCCGAAAGAAGTGATGTGAATGATCGAGCGGTTTTGGACGAACGAAGTCTGCCTGACTCAAGAGGTGAGTTTTTCCGTGTGCAGGGTAGGCCTGCACAGGTCTTGCTTCAAGCACTGGGCGTGCAGTCACCCCAGCAACGCCGCACGCATCCCCGCCAGTTTGATACAGGTTTCCTCGTATTCGCAGGCCGGGTCGGAATGCTCGACAATGCCGCACCCGGCGAACAGGCGGGCCTGGTTGCCGTGCAACAGGGCGCTGCGCAGGCCGACGATAAATTCACCATTGCCTTGGGCATCCAGCCACCCCAGTGGCGCGGCATACCAGCCGCGGTCAAAGCCCTCGAACTCGCGGATATGTTCCAGCGCCTGCTGGCGTTCGTGGCCGCCGACGGCGGGTGTCGGGTGCAGGATCGACACCATTTTCAGCAAACTGCACTGCGGTCGCAGCGGGCCTTCGATCAGCGTGGCCAGGTGCTGCACGCGGCTGAGGCGCTTGATGTGCGGCGCGGCAGGCAGGTGCAGCGGCTGCACCCAGGGCGCCAGGTCGCGTTGAATGATCTGCACCACCACCGCGTGTTCGTGCTGGTTCTTCTCGCAGTCGAGCAGCGCTTGCGCCAGGTGCGCATCCTGCTCGGGGTTGGGGTCGCGACGGGCGGTGCCCGCCAACGCCAGGGTTTGCAAGTGGCCGTCGTGCAGTTTCACCAGGCGTTCGGGCGAGGCGCCGATAAAGCACGCTTGCTTTCGCCGGAAGGCAAACAGGTAGGCGCTGGGGTCGTTGCTCGCCAAGGCGGCCAAGGTGCGCCCGGCACTGATCGGCTGGGAAAACTCGCTGAGCACTTCGCGCGCCAGCACCACTTTTTTCAACGGCGTGTCGCGTAGCACGTCCAGGGCCTGGGCGATTTTGCTTTCCCAGCAGGCGCGCGGCAGGCTGTGGTCGCGGGTGTGATGCAGCGCCGCCGTGGCGCGAGGGCCGGACACGTAGCGGTCCATCAGCACGTTCCATTCGTGCAACACGTGCTCGCAGCAGCGCTGCGCATCATCGTCGGGCTCGATCCGCTGTTGGCACAGCAGCCAGCAGGCATCGCCGTCGCGCACCAGCAGCAGCGTCATTAATAGCAGTGAGGCATCGCCGAAGCCGTGCCAGGCACTGCTGGCCGAGACTTGATGATCAAAGCGAAAGCCGCCGCACACTGCCGGCGCACGTGGGCCATGGCTCACCGCATGTTCCAGCCAGTGCCGCCATTGCGCGTCCACCGAGGCAAAACGCTGCTCGCCGCTGGCGCTGAGTTGCGCCGCCACGCCCCAGCCAAACAGGCTTTTGTCGTCTTCCGGTGCGCGCCAGAACAAGCATTGCGCGTCTGGCTGGTCGACGCTGGCGAACAGTTCCAGCAGGTCCAACGTCGGCACGTTCATCGAGTAACTGGCCAGCACCGCTTCGCCGTGTTCGATAGCTCGCTGGCGGGCGCACTCAAACACTTCGGTCAGCCCGGCGGCATGGCCCTCCAGCTGCGCAACGGCCTTCATGCTGGTGCTCTCGTTGCGCGCCAGTGCAACACTTGCTGGCCGATGTACCAATGGATGATTTGGGCGAACAGGGTTTCCATGAAGTGCGGGTCCAACCCGGCCTGTTCGGCCCATTCGCGGCGTTTCGCCAGCATCTGGGCCACGCGTTCGGGCGCGGCGATGCTGCTTTCGGTCGGTTTGAAGCGTGCAGCGGCTTTGACGTAAGCCATGCGTTGACGCATGAGTTCGATGATCTGGTGGTCCAGTGAATCGATGGCGTAACGGATGTCCGGCAGGCCATCACAGGCGTCGGGTGTTTTCATCAACAGGTTTCCTTCAGGGCGGGCGATAGGGTCAGCAGCGTCGCGGCGATGGCGTCGATGAGCGCCTGGCGCTGCTCGATCAGGTAAAAGTGTTCGCCGTGCCAGCGCTGCAGGTGCAGTGGCTGGCGGCTGGCGGCTTGCCAGGCCGTGGCTTCATCCAGTTCGATTTCCGGGTCTTGTTCGGGGTAGAACACCTCGATGCGGCTGTTAAGTGGCCGTGGTTGCGGGCAGCGGTAGGTTTCAACGATGCGGTAGTCATTGCGCAGGCCTGGCAGGAACAGTTCGCACAGGGCCGGGTCGTCGAGTAAAGGGTTAGGCTGCTCGGACAGGCGCCGTACATCGTCGAGCAACCCCGCGTCTGGCCCCAGGTGCAACTGCCCGCCGCGCTGGCGATGTGGCGCCGGGTGGGCGGACACGAACAGGTGGTCGACGGCGATTGCGCGTTGCTCCAGGCGCGTGGCCACTTCATACGCCACCACGGCGCCCAGGCTATGGCCGAACAACGCCAGCGGCCGGTCGGCGTAATCCTGCAATGCATGGGCGGCGCCGTCGGCCAGGCGTTGCATGTCGGTCAGGCAGGGCTCGCTGAAACGGTCTTCGCGGCCCGGGTACTGGATGGCCAACAGGTCGATATCGGCGGGCAGGGCGCTGACCCAGTCGCGAAAGAAACTCGCACTGCCGCCGGCATGCGCGAAACACACCAGGCGCCAGCGCGGCATCGGTGTAAGCCGGTAAGCCCGAACCCAGCGGTTCACGACGCGGCACTCTCTAGCCAGGCATCGCGCAGGCGTTCGCGCAGGTCCTTGCGGCTGATTTTGCCGACGCCGGTGTGCGGGAACTGCGCGACGAATTCAATCCGGTCCGGCACCTTGAACGCCGCCAGCCCCTGGCCGCGTAAATGTTGCTTGAGCGCGAAGGCCGACGGCGCCGGGTCGCGGGCGACAATAAAGGCGCAGGTGGATTCGCCGAGCACCGCATCGGGCATCGCCACCAACGCGGCGTCATGCACCTGAGGGTGGTTGATCAGCAGGTTTTCCACTTCTTCGGCGGCGACTTTTTCACCGCCGCGGTTGATCTGGTCCTTGTCGCGACCTTCGACCACCAGGTACCCCTCGGCGGTGCGCCGTACCCGGTCACCGCTGCGATAGAAACCGTCGGCGGTGAACGCCTTGGCGTTGTGCTCGGGCAGGCGGTAGTAGCCGCGAATGGTGTACGGCCCGCGCACGTGCAACTCGCCGACTTCACCCTCAGGCACCGGTTGGCCCTGTTCATCAACAATGCGTATTTCATCGTCGGCACTCAGTGGGCGGCCTTGGGTATGCAGCAGCTGGTCGGGGTGGTCATCCAGGCGGGTAAAACACAGCAAGCCCTCAGCCATGCCCAGCACTTGTTGCAAGGTGCAGCCCAGCGTCGGTGTGACGCGTGCGGCGGCGGTGCTGAGCAGTTTCGCGCCGCCGACTTGCAGCAGGCGCAGGCTCGACAGGTCGGCCTGACGCTGGGCTTGGGCGTCGAGCCACAGCATCGCCAGCGGCGGCACCAGCGCGGTGACGGTGACGCGCTGTTCGCTGATCAGTGCGAAACAACTTTCAGGGTCACTACGACGCGTGCACACCACGCGCCCACCAGCCAGCAACGTACCGATCACGCCCGGGCAGCACAGGGTGAAATTGTGCGCCATGGGCAGGGTGGTGAGGTACACCGTGTGCGCATCCAGGCCGCAGACCGCGCTGCTGGCGCGCACGTTATAGAGGTATTCGGCGTGGCGGCGCGGGATCAACTTGGGCGTGCCGGTGGTGCCGCCTGACAGCTGAAAACACGCCACCGCGTCGGCGCGACCGGCGTCCAGTTCCAGCGGTTCACGGTTATACAACGCGCTCAACGCGGTAAATTCCTGCGCGTCGCCATCAATCACCACCTGGCGCAAATGTGGGTTGGCCGCGACTAATTGGCGCGCCATCTGGCGGCAATCAAAACCGTCGAGTTGAGCACAGCCGATGTAGGTCGAGGCCTGGGCAAAGCTGCAAAAGCCGCCGATTTCGTGCTGGCGGTGGGCGGGCAGGGCGAGGATCGGCCGGGCGCCGAGGCGGAACAACGCAAAGCACACCTCGATAAACGCGCAGCCGTTGGGTAAGTGCACCACCACGTTGTCGCCCGCTTCAATACCCAGCCCACGCAAACCAGCGGCCAGCCGTCGGCAGCGCTCTACCAGGCTGCGGTAGTTGAGGTGCAAGGGGCCGTCGGTGATCGCGATGGCCGATGGGCTGCGTGCAGCCACGGCATCCAAGGCTTGGGCGAAGGTCTGGTCTTGCCAATAACCGGCCTGGCGGTAGCGTTCGGCGAATGCGGCGGGCCACTCGGGCGCGTCGCCAAAAGTGTCTGAATCGCGTGCGCAGGTGTGCAATGACATGGAATCCCCTATTTGTAGAAATAAATGGCTACAAATGCCTAAATGAGATCTATTATCATTGTCTTTTGCCGACAGCTTCTCAACGCCAAGGCTTTCGGCCCCGTGACTTTTTCATTAGATGAAATACACAGTGGCTTTAAACAGGGCGGTTTACGCTTTAAAAGCCTCCTCCTCATTCAGGTCAGGCCCGCGTAATGGCCTTAAGGATCAAGGGAAAACCCAATGACTATTACGATCATCGCCCCCAGCCACCAAGAGACGCAGGCCGAGCCCAAGGGCAACCAACCCGGCACGGTCTACCTGGAACCGCACATGACCTTGGTTACCGGCACGCTGTGGTCACAGAGCGAAAACTGGGTTGAAGACCCGCTGGAACGCGGCCTCAAGCTGATCCTGGTGCAGAGTGGCGAGCTGTCGTGCCGCATCCCCGGGCACAGCGAGCAATCGATCAAGGGCCCCAGCTTGTGCACCATCGTCAATGACGGCGAGTTCACCTCGTCGCAGATCTACGGCACTTCCACGCCGTTGCGCTACACCATCGTGCAACTGGACCTGGAATCCCTCGACCGCCACCTGGGCATGGCCCCGCGCAAGCTATTGACCAGCAGCGGCGGCGACCCGTACATGATGGTGCGCCCTGCGCCGCGGGCGATGCAGGCACTGGCCACGCAGATTGCAACGTGCCCGATGCAGGGCCCGAGCCGCTCGTTGTACCTGGGCGGCAAGGCGTTGGAATTGACCGCGTTGAGCGCGCAATTCCTGCTCGGTGAGCGCGGGCAGCCGGAACAAAAACTGCGTATCACCTCCTCGGACGTGGAGCGCGTGCATGCCGCACGCGACCGCTTGGTGCGCTCGCTGCTGGAACCGCCGAGCCTCAACGCCCTGGCCAGCCACGTGGGTATGAGCCCGCGCAAACTTACGGCAGGCTTTCGCAAAGTGTTCGGTACCAGTGTGTTCGGCTACCTGCACGAACATCGCCTCAGTGAAGCCCACCGGATGCTCAGTGACGAGGAGAGCAACGTTTCCACCGTCGCTTATGGCGTGGGCTTCAGCCCGGCACATTTTTCCATCGCCTTCCGTAAACGCTACGGCGTGTCGCCCAGCGAGATCCGTTAAACGCCGGCCGGTGTCTCTGAATCGAATGAAAAGGCCCGTGTATCTAAAGCCCTGAGCGCTTTCTGAAAACCCGCTTGCGATAGAGTTCCAATTGAGAATGGCTTCCATCTTGGAGGGCCAGGGATTTTATCTAGACGGGTCACAGGAAGCTTTTCATGAGCGAGCTGACAACAGCAGACACAAACTCATTGCGCGCATGGCTGATCGAACACCTCGCCCAGTTGCTGGGCGCCACGGTGGCAGAGATCGATAGCCTGGGCGATGAGGAAAACCTCCTGGGTTGCGGGTTGGATTCCATCCGCCTGATGTATTTGCAGGAGCGCCTGCGCAGCCACGGCGTGCACATCGACTTTGCCCAACTCAGCGCCGAACCCTGCCTGTCGGCCTGGCTCGGCTTGCTGCAGGGCCAGGTCCCGCAGGCCAGGGTGGCCGCCGCGGCGCCGTTGGCAGCGCCGGATGACAGCTTTGAACTCAGCGCCGTGCAACAGGCTTACTGGCTGGGGCGCGGGTCGGCCGAAGTGCTGGGAAATATCAGCTGCCATGCGTGGCTGGAGTTCGACTGCCAGGGCATCGACCCGCAACGCCTGCACACGGCGGTGCAGTGTGTGCAGGCGCGCCACCCGATGTTGCGCGCCAGCTTCAACGACGGTCGCCAGCGGATTCTCGCCGCGACCGAACTGCCGGTGTTCGACCAACAGAATTGGCGCCAGCTGTCAGAAGCCGCCGCACAACAGGCCTGGGGCGCATTGCGTGACTGGCGCTCGCATGAATGCCTGGCGGTGGAAGCGGGGCAGGTGATGCTGGTCGGCCTGGTGCAGTTTCCCGGTGGCCGTGACCGCGTTTGGTTGAGTGTCGACCTGCTGGCCGTCGATGTGGAAAGCCTGCGCCTGTTGATGGCGCAACTGGGCCAGGCCTATCAGGCACCGGCCATGCTGGCGCCGCCGCCCACGCTGCATTTTGCCGACTACCTGAGCCGTCGCCGCCAGCGCCGTGCCGACGCCTATGCGCGTGACCGTGAGCACTGGTGCCAGCGCCTGGGACAGTTGCCCGACGGCCCAGCATTGCCGTTGGCGTGCGCGCCGGAATCGGTCCGCGCGCCACGCTTCAGCCGCCAGGCCTTCGTGCTCAGCACGGCCGAAACCGAGCGCCTGCAACGCCAGGCGACCGCCCATGGGCTGACCTTGCCCTGCGTGTTCGCCACCGCCTTCAACGCCGTATTGGCGCGCTGGAGCGAACACCCGAACTTTTTGCTCAACGTGCCGCTGTTCGACCGTCATGATGACCAACACGCGATTGATCAGGTCATCGCGGACTTCACCACCTTGCTGCTGGTGGCCTGCGAAGACGCGCCGCACCTGCCGTTTGCCGACGGCGCCCGGCGTTTCCAGCGCGACCTGCACGCCACCATCGACCACGCGGCGTTTCCCGCGCTGGAGGTGCTGCGTGAAGCCCGTCGTCAAGGCCACCCACGTTCCGCGCCGGTGGTGTTTTCCTGCAACCTGAGCGATTCGGGCTTTGTACCGGCGAGCTTTCGCGACGTGTTCGGCGACTTGCACGACATGCTCTCGCAAACCCCCCAGGTGTGGCTCGATCACCAGCTGTATCGGGTCGAAGACGGCGTGCTGCTGGCCTGGGACAGCATCGCCCAATTGTTCCCGCAAGGCGTGCTGGAAGCCATGTTCAACGCCTACATCGAACTGGTGCAGCGCCTTGCCGACAGTGACTGGAACCAGCCGCAACCGGTGCTGTTGCCACTGGCGCAGCAAGCACGGCGTGACCGCCAGAACAGCGTGCCGTCGCTACAGCAGGGGCGTGGTTTGCTCGAAGACTTTTTCCGCCAAAGCGCCCAACAACCCGACGCGGTGGCGCTGATCTGTGGCACGCAACAATGGACGTATAAAGAACTGGCGGACCAATCCCTGCGCGTGGCAGCCGGTCTGCTCGACGCTGGGATGCGCCAGGGCGAAGCCGTGGAAGTGTGCCTGCCGCGCGGGCCTGAGCAGATTGCTGCGGTGTTCGGCGTGCTGGCGGCCGGCGGCTGCTACGTACCGGTGGACACCGCACAACCCCCCGCGCGGCGCAGCCTGATCGAGTCGGCGGCGGGTATCACCCGTGTGATTGCCGAGCACCCGTCAACGGGCAGCGCGTTGCAGTGGCTCGACCCGGCTCAACTGGCGCAATGCGCGCCATTGGCGGCAGCGCAAAAAACTTCGCCGCAAGCCAGCGCCTACGTGATCTACACCTCCGGCTCCACCGGCATTCCCAAAGGTGTGGAAGTCAGCCACGCGGCGGCGATCAACACGATTGACGCACTGCAGGCCGAACTGCACGTCACGCCACAGGACTGCCTGCTGGCCGTTTCGGCGCTGGATTTCGACCTGTCGGTGTACGACCTGTTTGGCGTGCTGGGGCAGGGCGCACGCCTGGTGCTGCTGCAACCGGAGGAAACTCGCGATGCCATGCGCTGGTCGCAGTTGATCAGCCAGCACCGCGTAAGTCTGTGGAATTCGGCCCCGGCCTTGCTGGAAATGGCTCTCGGTATCGGCATTGAACACTGTCAGTACCAAAGCCTGCGGGCGGTGTTGCTGTCGGGTGACTGGATCGCCCTGGACCTCGCCGCCCGCCTGCGTCGCCAGGCCACGCCGCGCTGTCGGGTGTATGGCCTGGGCGGCGCTACCGAGGCCGGTATCTGGTCCAACCTGCAACCCATCGATGAAGTGCCCGAGCACTGGCCGTCGATACCTTACGGCAAGCCCTTGGCCGGCCAGGCGTATCGAGTGGTGGACGCCAACGGGCGGGATGTGCCGGACCAGGTGGTCGGGCAACTGCTGATTGGCGGCGTGAGCCTAGCCCGTGGGTATCGCAATGACCCGGTGCTCAGCGCCCAGCGATTTCGCAGTGATGATCGCGGGCGCTGGTACCACACCGGCGATCGCGGGCGCTTCTGGAATGACGGCACTATTGAATTTCTCGGGCGCATGGACCAGCAGGTCAAGGTGGGTGGGCAACGTATCGAATTAGGCGAAATTGAAGCCGCGCTCACGGCTCATCCGCTGATCGATAGCGCTTGCGCCGCCGTATTGAACACCAGCCTTGGCGCCGCTGTGGTGATCAACCCAGGCTGTGTGCCTGTTCAAGCGCTACCCGCGCATTCGATGCTCGATGACAACCTGGCGGCAGAAAAACGAGTCACCGCTGAGCTGCTGCAACGACTGCTGCAAGATCCGCCACCCACGCCGTTGCTCGACACCTGGCGCGAGTGGCTCGGCCACTACGTCGAGTCCATCAGCCTGAGCGATGCATTGGCACAATTGGGCTGGCGCGACGCCGACCTGCACAGCATGGTCGGCGCATTGCAGGTGCTGCTGCGCACTGAAGGCGGTGCGGCGCAGGTGCTGTTCGATCCGCTGCTGGCGCCCCAGGCCATGGCCTTGAACCTGCCGGCAGGCCGCCAAGTACTGGACGCCATGAGCCGCGCACTCCAACAACGCGGCACACCGTTGAAGGTGGCCGTGCTGGATGTACGTGGCGGGCAGTTGCTGGACCAATGGCTGAACCCTGCCAGTTCGCGCGACCTGCAATTGACCTTGTTCGAGACCAGCCCGGGGCTGCTGGCCGCCAGTGCCGGCAAGCGCCAGCGCGTGGCGAGCCAGCTGCTGGTAGACGGTGTGTTGCCTGCCGAGCACTGGTCGCAGTACGACGTGGTGATCAGCTTCGCGGCGTTGCACAGTTATGCCCAGCCGGCTGACGGCTTGAACCTGGCGCAGGCACTGCTCAAACCGCACGGCCAACTGTTGTTGGCCGACCTGCTGCGTGACTCGCCATTACGGCTGGTCAGTGCGGCATTGCTGGATGAGCGTGAGCCGCTATTGCCGGGCACCGAGGCACTGACGCGGCTGCTCGGCCAGAGCGGCTTCACCCACCTGCAGAGCCTGTGGCAAAACCCCGCGATGCTGCTGGTGAGCGCCCAGGCAGCCGAAGAATCCTTGACCTGCGAAAGCCTCAACCACTGGCTGCAACAACGCCTGCCCAAGGCGATGCGCCCCGAACACCTGTGGTGCGTGCCGCGTTTTGCCCTGAATGCCAACGGCAAAATAGACCGTACGCGCCTGCAAGCCAGCCTCGGCGACGCTTTGCAACGCAGGCAACCCATCAACAATGAAGGCGCCGCACTGAGCTGCGAATTGCTGCCGCTGGCGACCTGCTGGGAAGCCATCCTGGGGCGGCCGGTGCACAGCGCCCAAGCCAGTTTCTTCAGCCTCGGCGGCGACAGCCTGCTGGCCACGCGGTTGCTCGCCAGCGTGCGCGAACGGCTGGGCGTGAGCCTGCGCATGAGCGATTTCTATCTGCAACCGACGCTCGCGGGCATGGCCGCGCTGCTGGTGCGTAGCAATGACGTGGCCATCGAGGAGGGCGTGTTATGAGCCTGGATGATCTGCTGCACATCTGCCGCGAACGCCAGATCGAACTCTGGGCCACCGAAGGCAAACTGCATTTTCGCGCGCCTGAAGGTGCCTTGGATTCAGCCTTGGCCGAGCGTATTCGCGCCCAGCGTGAGGCGTTGATGGTGCACCTCTCGCCGCAAGACTGGCGAGCGCTGCCGGAACACGCGCTGCAACCCTTCGCCTTGAGCGCAGTGCAGGGCGCTTATGTGCTGGGGCGCAACCCGGCGTTCGACTACGGCGGCAACGCCTGCCACTTGTACGTCGAATACCCGTGGCCGGCGAATGTCGACACTGAACAACTGACGCAGGCCTGGAACGCTCTGGTGCAGCGCCACCCGATGCTGCGCGCGGTCGTGCAGGACAGCAGCCGCCAATGCGTGCAGGCCCAGGTGGCGTGGCAACAATTGCCGGTGCATGACCTGCGTCAGGCCAGCACTGAAGCCTTCGACGCCCACTTGCACGCGGTGCGTACACGCCTGGACCATGCCTGCCATGCCCTCGATCAATGGCCGATCCTGCTGCCCGAAGTGACCCTGGGGCGTGAGCAGGCCGTGCTGCATTGCTCGGTGGATTTCACCTTGCTCGACTATGCCAGCCTGCAACTGTTGCTGGTGGAACTGCACCAGCGCTATCTGGAACCAACGCGCCATTGGCCGGTGCTGGAGGCGACGTTTCGCGACTACCTCGAGCACGAACAGCAAGCCCGCAACAGCGCTGCCTGGCACGCCGATAAAGCCTGGTGGCTGGCACGCCTGGACAAGTTGCCCGGGCGCCCCGACCTGCCGCTGAGTGAGCACGCGGGCCTGAACTCCACGCGTTTCGATCATCACCATGGCGCACTGAGCATCGAGCATTGGAACGCACTGTGTTCCCTCGCCAGCGCCCAAGGCCTGAGTGCGGCGGGCGTGACCCTGGCCGCGTTCGCCGAGGTGATCGGGCGCTGGAGCCAAAGCGCGGACTTTTGCCTGAACCTCACCGTGCTTAATCGGCCCAATTTGCACCCACAACTGGGCCAGGTGATCGGCGACTTTACCGCCCTGAGCCTGCTCGCCGTGCACGGCGCCGATGGCGCAAGTTTTGTGCAGCGCGCGCGGCGTATCGGCGCGCAGCTGTTCGATGACCTTGATCACAGCCGCTTCACCGGCGTTGACGTGTTGCGCGAACTGGCCCGGGTACAAGGGCGTGGCGCCGACCTGATGCCAGTGGTGTTCACCAGTGGCATTGGCAGCGTCGAGCGCTTGCTCGGCGATGCCGGGCGCCTGTTGCAGCCGCCCACCTACATGATCAGCCAAACCCCGCAGGTGTGGATCGATTGCCAAGTCAGCGACCAATACGGCGGTTTGCAGATTGGCTGGGACGTGCGCGTCGGCGTGCTGCCGCAGGGCATGGCTGCGCAGATGTTCGACGCCTACGTCGACCTGCTGCGCCGCCTGGCCGTTGACCCGCACGTGTGGCAGGCTCGTGGTGACATTGTGCTGCCTGCGCAACGGGCCAATCCGCAGGTCCGGGCCAGTGCCCCGGCGCGCAACATCGCCACAGGCTTCGCCCAACAGGCACTGCGCACACCGGATGCCCCGGTGATCAGCGACCGCGACGGCCGCTACAGCTATCGCCAAGTCGCTCAACACGCCGCGGTTGTGCGCGGAGCGCTTGAACAGCTCGGCGTTGCACGCGGTGCGCGTGTGGCGGTGATGCTGCCTAAAAGCGCTTGGCAACTGATGGCGGTGTTGGGCATTACCCAGATGGGCGCCGCCTATGTGCCGGTGGACATTCGCCAGCCGGCCCTGCGCCGTGAAGCGATCTTGCGCGATGCTGGTATTGCAGCGGTGATCACCCTGCAAGCGCAGGGTCTGCCGGACACGCTGGCGCTGCCACGCATTGCCATCGACAGCCTCTACGCCGATCAGCACTGGCCAACCCGCGAACCGTTAGAGGTCGCTGCCGAGGAGCTGGCCTACATCATCTACACCTCCGGCTCCACCGGCACACCCAAGGGCGTGATGCTCAGCCACGGCGCGGTGGTCAACACCCTCGACGACATCAACCAGCGTTACGCGGTGACGGCCGACGATTGCGTGCTGGGCCTGGCGGAGTTGAGTTTCGACCTGTCGGTGTACGACTTCTTCGGTGCCACAGCCGTCGGCGCGCAGGTTGTACTGCCCGATCCTGCGCGCGGCGCCGACCCGTCGCATTGGGCGCAATTGATGCGCGAACACGCCATCACCTTGTGGAACTCGGTACCGGCCCAGGGGCAGATGCTGGTGGATTACCTGGAGACCGAGCCGGCGGCAATTCCCGGGCCGCGCTGTGTGATGTGGTCGGGCGACTGGATTCCTACCACGCTGCCCACGCGCTGGTGGCAACGCTGGCCCGACAGCCAACTGTTCAGCCTGGGCGGCGCCACCGAAGCAGCGATCTGGTCGGTGGAACATCCCATCCGCCCGGCGGACACGACCTTGCCGAGCATTCCCTACGGCCGCGCCCTCAAGCACCAGACCCTGGAGGTGCTCGACAGCCTCGGCCGCCAATGCCCGGTGGGCGTACGCGGCGAGATTCATATCGGTGGCCTCGGCCTGGCCTTAGGTTACGCCGAAGACCCGCAGCGCAGCGCCGAACGCTTTATCACCCACGCCAGCGGGCGCCGTCTGTACCGCACCGGCGACCAAGGGCGTTACCTGAGTGATGACGGCCTGATCGAGTTTCTAGGGCGCCAGGATGACCAGGTGAAGATTCGCGGCCACCGTATCGAACTGGCGGAAGTCGATGCGGCGTGGCTGGCCCACCCGCAGATTGGCGCGAGTACCACGGTATTGCTGGGCGAGCGTCATGAACGGTCGTTGTGCAGTTTCGTCACCTTGCAGACCACTGCGCCTGCGGCCCATCTGCGCGATGAACTCAACGAGGTCATGCGCCAGCCGTGTCACACACTTGAACACGCCGATTTCGGCCCGCGTGCTGACATCGAGGCCGCACTGGCTGCTTTGGACCGGGCCGCAGACGCCTCGCTGCTGCAATGGCTGGCGAGCAGTGGCGTGCTGGTGCCCGGGCAACACGTGGCCTTTGCGTCGCTGTGTCAGGCGTTGAACATTACAGCTGCCCAGCAGCGCTTGTTGCGACACTGGCTGACGTTGCTGGTCGACAGCGGCTATCTGCACATCGTTGGTGACGGCTGGCACTGCCAGTCAGCCGACCTGGATCAAGACGAGGCCTGGGCGCAGTTCGCCCGACTGGCGCCGCCCCACCTGTGGCCGGTGGAACTGGTGGACTATCTGCGCGGCAGCGCGACCCGCCTGGCCGAGCAACTCGACGGGCGCCTGAGCCCGGCGAGCCTGATGTTCCCGCAGGGCTCGGCGCACATTGCCCAGGCCATGTACAGCCGTGGCCAGCATGCCCAGGTGTTGCACCGCGCAATGGCTGAGGCGGTGAACGCGATTGTCGCGCGCCAGCAACAACGCCGCTGGCGCATCCTGGAGGTGGGCGCCGGTACTGGCGCGGCCAGCGCGCTGATTATCCCTGCGCTGGCGCCCTTGGTAGCGACCGGGGTGCAGATCGACTATGTGTTTTCCGACGTGTCGAGCTACTTCCTTAACGCGGCGCGCGAGCGTTTTGCTGCGTATCCATGGGTGCGCTTCATGCCGTTCGACATGAACAAGCCCACCTGCGAACAGGGCTTGCCCGCCGGTTCCGTGGACCTGCTGCTGAGCTCGGGCGCACTCAACAATGCCTTGGACACACCCCGCCTGCTGGCCGGGCTACGCCAACTGTTGCAGGCCGACGCGTGGCTGGTGATCCAGGAGCTGACGCGCGAACACCGAGAAATCAGCATCAGCCAAAGCCTGATGATGGAGACGCCCGAGGATATACGCGCGACCAATGGGCAGCTGTTCGTGCACACCGGCCAGTGGCTGGCATGGCTGAACAGCGAGCCGGGCGATCAGGCGCAAGCGCTGGCGCCGGCGGGCAGTGTGTTGAACCTGCTGGGTTACGACGTGCTGGTCGCACGGGTAAAAACCGACCGGCCGTTACTCAGCCCAGAGACCTTGCTGGCGTTCATCGCCGAGCGGGTGCCGCGTTATATGGTGCCGGCGCAAGTGCGCGTACTCGACCGGTTGCCGGTCACCGCCAATGGCAAGATCGACCGGCGTGCCTTGACCACCCAGGCCGAACAACGCCAGTTGCAACCGGTGCGCCGCGCGAAAGCTGAAGTGGCGGATGAGCTGGTGCAGCAGCTGATCCTGCATTGGGAGCGGGTGCTTGATTGCAGCGGGTTGCCTGCGGATCAGGATTTCTTTGCGGCCGGCGGCGACTCGTTGCTCATCGCGCAGTTGATCGCGGGCCTGCGCGAACAGGAGCCGTTGGCCCAGGCGCAACCCTTCGACCGTCTGTTGCGCTGGGCGCTGAGCCAGCCGACCCCGGAAGGCTTGGCCCAGCGTTTGCGCAGTGAATCGAGCAGTGAAACGCCGACCGCGCCCGCGACGCTTGATACGCGCCGCGCACCGCTAGGCGGGCGTAGGCGCGTGGATGCTTTAACCGAACTGATCGGCGGCGAAGGCACCGCGCGCGTGCTGGTGCACGAAGGGCTCGGCACGCTGTTGCCGTATCGCGGGTTGATCGCCGAACTGGCCGATAGCGGCCCGTTGCTGGGGCTGGCGGTGCACGACAGCGACGACTACCTGAGCCTGCCACCGGAGCATATCAACGCGACCTTGGGCAAACGCTACGCCCAGGCCCTGTGGGACAGCGGCCGACGCAGCTTCGATGTGCTCGGCTATTGCTCCGGTGGTCTGGTGGCCCTGGAGCTGGCCAAGGCCTTGCTGCAACTGGGCGCCGAGGTGCGTCAGTTGGACATTGTTTCCAGCTACCGCATTCCCTACCTCGTGGGCGATGAATTACTGATGCTCCACAGCTTCGCGGCCACCTTGGGGCTGGACGCCGCGGCACTCGGTTTGCCGTCTGCTGAGCAACTGCAACAGTCGGCGCCTCTTAACCTGGACGTGGGCTTGCTCAAAGCCCGCGTGCTCGCGGCCGCCCAAGGCATCGCCGATGAGCAGTTGTATCGGGTGTTTGTGCATTCCGTTCATGCCAGTCACTACAGCGATGGCGCGCCTTACGTGGGCGCCATTCGCTTGTTTGTGCCGAGTGTTGCCAACCCGATGATCCCCGATCACCAGGCCAGTTTGCAGGCCTGGTGGCAGGCGGCGTCGCTGGGCCCGCTGACGGTAGCAACCCTGCGCGGCAATCATTTCGAGTGCTTGAACGCCAGCCTGAGTGCTTATTTGCTGGAGGAATACCCATGACGCCCCGTTTGAAAACCTTGGTGGTCGGCTCGCGCTTCGGCCAGGTTTACGCAGCGGGTGTCGCCGCCGCTGAACACCTGGAACTGGTCGGTGTGCTGGGGCAGGGCAGTCGTCGCTCCCAGGCGCTGGCGCGTCATTTGCAAGTGCCGAGTTTCGATGCGTTGGACCAAGTGCCTGCGGATACGCGCCTGGCGTGCGTTGCGGTGGGCGGTGCAGCGCGCGGCGAGCAGGGGCCGGCCCTGGCGCAGGCGCTGATGGAGCGGGGCATCGATGTGCTGATCGAACACCCGTTGCTGCCCCAAGAACTGCACGACGTGCTGCGCACCGCGAACCGCCTGCAACGGCGTTGCCTGCTCAACAGTTTCTACCCGCAGTTGCCGTGCGTGGCGCGGTTTATCGAGCTGGCGCGGCAGCTGCATCGCCAGCAAGGCATTCGCCATATCGACGCCAGCTGCGCGGTGCAGGTCAGCTACGCGACGCTGGACGTGCTGGCGGCGGTGTTGGAGTCGGTGGGACCGTGGTCGCTCGATTGCGTGGCGCCGCCGCTGTCGGCCTGGCGCGATATCAGCCTGGTGATGGCGCAGGTGCCGGTGTCGCTGCGCGTGCTCAATGAGCTGGCGGCCAATGATGACGGGCGCATGCAGCTGCTGCAGCGCCTCAGCATCGCCACCGACAGCGGCACCTTGCTGTTGGCATCGCCCCATGGGCCGTTGCTGTGGATACCCGCCGTACGTGCGCCGACGGAAGACGCCGACGGTCTGTTTGACCTGTTCGGGCCCCTGGCCAGTGAGCCGTTGCCCAGTGAGCCCTTGCCGTGCGCCGAAGTGCTGGAAGCCGCCGCGCCGGATTGGGCGCAGGTGTACCGCAGGATTTGGCCCGCGGCGGCGGCTCGTGCAGTGCAGCCGCTGATTACCGGCGCCGGGCTCGCGCGCCTGCAACAGCGCAGCGTGGAAGTGCTCGGGCTGTGGCAACAGCTCACGGCGGCGCTCGGCTTTCCGCAGCAGCCGCCACTGACGTTGCCTGCCGCCAGCCTGGCCCAGGCCTTGGAGCACGCTCGATGAGCCACTTGAGTGAACTGTTGCGCCCGTTTCGCGGGCGCTTATGCCTGGCAATTGCCTTGCAGGCGGTCGCCGGTATTTGCTCACTGCTGCCGCTGATTGCCTTGGCGCAATTGGCCGACAGCCTGCGCCAGGCACCGCCGCAGGCACCTTCGACAATGGCCTGGGTGGTGCTGGCGGTGGTCGCGTCTGCGCTGTGGTTGTGCGGCCAGACCCTGGCCCTGCACCTGACGCATCAGGTCGATGCTGACCTGTGCGACCGCCTGCGCGTGCGCCTGGCCGAGCACCTGCAACGGCTGCCGTTGGGCTGGTTTGCACGGCTGGGGCCCGAAGGCGTGACCCGTTATGCCGAGCAGGATGTGCGGGCGCTGCATCAGTTGGTTGGGCATGCGCCGACTGACTTGGTCAACCTGCTGCTGATTCCCCTGGCAACCTTCGCGTATTTGTTGTGGAGCAACAGCGCACTGGCGCTGTGGTGCCTGGTGCCGCTGGTGTTGGGTGTGCTGGGCTATTGGCGTCTGGGTTCGGCGCATTACCGTGAAGATGTCGCACAGCGCAATGGCGCGATCCAGCGCTTGTTCAGCGACTACAGCCAGTTCGCCGGCAACTTGGGCCTGGTGCGGCAATTTCCGGATGCGGGCATTCATCGCAGCGTGCAGGAGGCGGTGCAGCAATTTGACCAGCGCTTCAGCCATTGGGTGAGCCGTGCCGGGCACGTGGCGGCGCTGATTCAAGTGCTGCTCAGCGCGCCGTGGCTGTTGGCGTGGGTGGTGCTTGGCGCATTGCTGGTGGGGGTGGCTGACGTGGGCGCGGCGCAGGTCTGCGGTTTCGTGCTGTTGGTGCGCGCCATGGCCGCGCCGGTGCTGGCGATGGGGCATGGGTTCGATGCGCTGAACAATGCGCGCGAAAGTGCCCGGCGTTTACAGGCGGTATTGAGTACGCCGCCGCTGAGCGAACCCGACGCGCCGCAATCACCTCGCGACGCCAGTGTGGAGATGCTTGATGTGAGTTTTTCCCAGGGTGACGTGCCGATACTCCAGTCGATCAATCTGCGTCTGGAGCCCGGCACCACCACCGCGTTGGTGGGCCCGTCCGGTGCGGGTAAAAGCACCTTGGCCGGGTTGATCGCACGCTTTATGGACGTGAGCAGCGGGCAAGTCCGCGTGGGCGGGGTGGATGTTCGGCAGATTGCCAGCCGCCAATTGCAGCAGCAGTTGGCGCTGGTGTTCCAGCACGCGGGTGCGTTGCGCTTGTCGCTGGCGCAGAACATCGCGCTGTACCAACCAAACGCCAGTGAGGCGCAGATTCGTGCCGCCGCCCAGGCCGCCTGCCTGGACAGCTGGATCATGGGTTTGCCCAAGGGCTACACCAGCGTGGTGGACGAAGACGTGCGCTTGTCCGGCGGCGAATTGCAGCGCCTGGCGATTGCGCGGGCGCTGCTGTCGAGCGCGCCGGTCATGTTGCTCGACGAACCCACATCCGCTACCGACCCACACACCGAGCGCGCTTTACGTGCCGCGCTGCAAGACGAGGCGGCCGGGCGTACGCGGCTGATCGTCGCCCATCGCCTGGAAACGATCCGCCATGCCGAGCAGATTCTGGTGCTGTGTGAAGGCCGCATTGTGCAGCGCGGGCGCCATGCGCAGCTTTTAGCCTTGGACGGGCTGTACCGCCAGCTCTGGAACGAGCAAACCTTGAACGCTGATCAACTGGAGCCTGTGTCATGAGTTTTTTTACGCCGTTGCATCATTTGCCCGAACTGGCTCGGCGCGCACTGCGCGGGGCCTTGGGCTGGATGCTGCTGGCCGCCGTACTGGATGGCTTGGCCGGCCTGGCGCTGGTGCCGCTGATATTGGCTTGGTTTGAGGGCGCGGCTGTACAGCAAAGCGTGCTGTTGTTGCTGGGGCTGACGCTGCTTCAGGCGCTTGTCAGCTATGTCGCGCAACGGCGCGGTTACCTGGCGGGTGCAGGGTTGGCGGCGAGCCTGGTCTCGCAGTTGGTGCAGCATCTGCCGCGTTTGCCGTTGACCCGCCGTGGCCAGCTGGAAGGGTTGGTGCGCGGGCCGGTGTTCAACAGCATGGGCATTCCCGCGCACTTGCTGACGCCATTGGTGAGCGCATTGGTGACGCCCACGGTGGTGGTGCTCGGGCTGTTCTTTATTGAGCCGCGCCTGGCGCTGGTGTTGGCGTTGGCCTATCTGCCGCTGTTTGCATTGTTGCGTTGGGCCGGGCGGCGCAGCCTGGAGCTAGAGCAGCAGCGTCAGGCCGTGGATCGCCACACGGCGCAGCTGTTGCAAACCTTCGCCCAGCAGCAGGCGTTGATCCGCAGCGCCGGCGACGCCAGCCAGGGCCAGTTGGCCTTGCGCGCGGCTTTGCACGAGCAGCACCAGGCCACACGGCGACTCAACCGCCGCGCGTTACCCGCAGGCCTGGGCTTTACGACGGCGGTGCAACTGGTGTTTTCGCTGGTGCTGGCCGGTGGCGTGCTGGCTGTCGCGGCAGGGCATTTATCTGGCGTATTGCTGGTGGCCGTGCTGGTGTTGCTGGTGCGTTTTATCGAGCCGTTGTCGCAACTGGCTTACCTGGATCAGGCCTTGCGCATGGCCTGGCAGGCATTGTCCCAAGCGCTGGCGGTACTCGCGGCACCGACGCTGCACAGCCCGCAACCCGGCGAGCAACCCCAGGATGCGAGCCTGGAGGGGCAGTGCTTGAACAGCTTCGGCGAAGGCGGCGAGCACCTGCTAAAAGACCTCGACGTGCATTGCGCAGCGGGTACGTTCACCGCGATCGTCGGCCCGTCGGGGGCGGGCAAAAGTACATTGCTGGCGCTGCTCGGTCGGGGCATGGACCCACAGACCGGCGAAGTGCGCCTCGGCCAGGTGGACATTCGCAGCTTAAGCGAACACACCTTGGCCGAGCACATGACCCAAGTCTTCCAGGACAGCGGCCTGTTTGCCGGCAGCGTGCTGTGGAATGTGAGTATGGCACGGCCGCACGCCACGCCTGCGCAACTGCAGCAAGCCGCCACGGACGCGGCACTGGATGAGGTGCTGACCAGCCTGCCGGAGGGTTGGCACAGTGAAGTGGGGCCGGGCGGTGCGTTGCTGTCGGGTGGGCAGCGGCAACGGGTTGGCCTGGCACGGGCGTTGTTGTCGCAGGCGCCGATCCTGTTGCTTGACGAACCGACTGCCAGCCTCGATGCGCGCAGTGAGGCGCGGGTCAATCGCAGCCTGCAGGCGTTGCATGGCAGGCGCACGTTGGTGTTGGTGTCGCATAACCCGGTGTTGGTGCGCAATGCCGATCAGATTCTGGTGCTGGAGGGCGGTTGTGTGAGCGGTTGCGGCAGTCATGAGCATCTGCTGGCCACCCATCCGTGGTATGCACGGTTTGTTGAACAACATCGCGTGTGATGAAGCGCCGGGCATCAATTGAAAAAGTCCCTAAATCGAAAAGTCGCTTACTTCGTTTAAACGATACTAATGCGAATTATTATCGATAATGGGGCGGGGCAATGTCACACCGGGGAGCAGCAAAGGTTGGGCGGGGTTTGAAGCGTAACGGGGCACACTTGGGGATTGTGCTGGTATTGGGGTTGAGCCCATTGGCGCAGGCGATTGCCGCCGTGCAGTTGGGCAATGTCGAAATTGCCGGTGAGGACATCTCCGGCGATGTGACGTCGCCGGGCGTGACCAGCATCGGCAAGCTGCCGCTCAAGCTGCGTGAAACCCCGCAGTCAGTGAGTGTGATCGACCACGAGCGCATCGAGCAGCAAAACCTGTTCAGCCTCGACGAAGTGATGCAGCAGGCCACCGGCGTGACGGTGCAGCCGTTCCAGTTGCTGACCACCGCGTACTACGTGCGCGGCTTCAAGATCAACTCCTTCGAACTCGATGGCGTACCGGCGATGCTTGGTGAAACCGCCAGCTCGCCGCAGGATATGGCGGTGTACGAGCGCGTCGAGATCCTGCGTGGCTCCAACGGTTTGCTGCACGGCAGCGGCAACCCGGCGGCCACGGTCAACTTGGTGCGCAAGCGCCCGCAAAAGGAATTCGCCGCCAGCACCTTGCTCAGCGGCGGCAGTTGGGACCGCTACCGTGGCGAAGTGGATGTGGGCGGGCCGGTGACGCAAACCGGCAACGTGCGCGGGCGTGTGGTGGCGGCTTATGAGGACCGCGACTATTTTTACGACGTCGGCAAGCAAGACACGCAGTTGCTCTACGGCATCACCGAGTTCGACCTCAGCCCCGACACGCTGCTGACCTTGGGGGCGCAATACCAGACCATCGATTCGGTGACCAACATGGCCGGCGTGCCGATGGCCAAGGACGGTTCGAGCCTGAACCTGCCGCGCTCCACCTACCTGGATGTGGACTGGGACCGCTTCAAGTGGACCACGCGCCGGGTGTTCGGCTCCCTCGAGCAGCAACTCGATCACGACTGGAAAGCCAAGGTCGCGGCCGAATACCAGGACGCCGACTCCAGCCTGCGGTATGCCGGTGCCAATGGTGCCATCGACCCGCAAACCGGCGACGGTGCGAGCTTGATGAGCGGCGCGTACAAATTCAACAGCACCCAGAAGAGCGTGGATGCCTCGGTCAACGGCCCGTATTCGTTGTTCGGGCGCAGCCATGAGTTGCTGCTGGGCACCCATTACAGTCAGGGTGAGACCGAGCAGCACACCGCACCGTTCACCACGGCCCTGAATGTGCCGGTGAACGTGTATCGCTGGGACCCGAGCAGCGTGCCCAACCCCGGGATTGGCGCCTACACCTCGCCGGGTTCGACCACCACCACCTCCAAGGGCGTCTACGCGCTGACCCGCTACAAATTGTTCGACCCGTTGACGTTGGTGATCGGTGGCCGCGCCAGCTGGTGGGACCAGGACGCGCCGAAAAGCCACTTCACCCCTGGCCGCGAAATCACGCCGTATGGTGGCCTGATCTGGGACTTCGCGCAGAACTGGTCGTGGTACGCCAGCTACGCCGAGGTGTACCAGCCGCAGACCGGGCAAACCTGGAGCGGCGACCTGCTCAAGCCGGTCGAGGGCAAGACCTACGAAACCGGGATCAAGGGCGAGTTGGCCGATGGCCGCTTGAATGTGTCGCTGGCAGTCTTCCGTATCGACTTGGAAAACAACCCACAGGTGGACCCCGAGCACCCCGGTGCGGGGCCAAACACTTATTACATCAGTGGCGGCAAAGTGCGCAGCCAGGGCTTCGAGCTGGAAAGTACCGGCTATATCACCCCGCAGTGGAACGTCTCCGCCGGCTACACCTACACCACCACCGAGTACCTCAAGGACACCACCAACGCCTCGGGCGAACGCTATGCCGAGTTCACCCCGCGCCATATGGCGCGGATCTGGACCCAGTACGAATTGCCGTGGCAGGACCAGCGCTGGAGCGTCGGCGCCGGTGTGCAGGCGCAAAGTGATTACAGCGCACAATCCGGCGCGGTGACGCTGGAGCAGGGCGGTTATGCCTTGCTGAATGCGCGGGTCGCCTACCGTATCGATGACCATTGGACGGCCTCGGTCAATGGCAACAACCTGGCGGATCGCAAGTACTACCAGAGCCTGTCCAACGTGAATTGGAACAACCGCTACGGCGAGCCGCGCAGCCTCAACATGACCTTGCGAGGCACGTTCTGATGCTTGGCCCCTGGCCGCTACGCATCAGCCTGGCATTGGCCGGCAGTGTGCTCAGCAGCTTGCAACTGGCGGTGTTGCTGGCGCGGCATTACCCGTGGGGCGGCGGGTTGGAGCGCCTGTATGCCGGGGTGTTCCTGGGTTTGGGCTTTTTGGTGACGGTGCTGTTGTGGTCGCTGCTAGCACCGGATCGCAAGCGGCTGGTGTTGCGCTCCAGTGCCTGGCTGCTGCTGTTTACGCCCTGGCTGCTGTGGGATGGAACTTGGTCATGATGGGCGCACCGAGGGCGCTTGTGCAGCGCGTGCACGCCGGGGTGGGTGGCGTGTTTGGCGTGGTGCTGTTTGTGATCCTGCTGAGCGGCGCGTGGAGCATGGCCCATGAAGACCTGCGCGCTTGGTTTCGCGGCCCGGCGGCGCTGGCGCAAGGCCCGGCGTTGCCGCTGGCGCAATGGCTGGATATCGCCGGTGAGCGTGGCCTGGGATTGGGTGAATTGCGCATTCGCCTGCCGGATCGCAGCCACTCGGTGGTCGAGCTGTGCGGGTCGCCCAAGGATTGCAGTGTCGCGTTGGACCCGGCCAATGGTCGTGAACTGGCGTCGGGCAACGCAGCTGACATCCTGTTCAACCTGCACAAAAGCCTGTTCATCGGCTTCCCCGGAAGGATTCTGGTCAGCCTGCTGGGCGTGGTGCTGTTGCTGATGATCTGGGCGGGCAGCGCATTGCACAGTGGGCGTTTGCAAGACCTCAAACGCCTGCGTCGTGACCGTGGTGCGCGGGTGTTCGCCCATGACTTGCACAGCCTGATCGGCCGCTGGTGCGGGCCGTGGCTGCTGTTGTTCGGCGTGACCGGCGCGCTGTCCGGCCTCGGCGCGCTGGGCACGCTGGGCTTGGCGGGGCAGGCGTTTCCAGGCGCGCCGCAGCAAGCCTTTATGCAGTTGCTGGGCGCACCGCCGCAGGTCAGCCCACAGGCGGGGGCGGCACCGGTTGATCTCGATCAGTTGCTGCGCCGGGACGCCGTCGCCCATCCGGGTTTCTTTGCGCAAAACCTCGCCTTGCACCACTGGGGCGAGCCGGGCGCGTGGGTGGAAGTCAGCGGCATCCAACAAGGCGTGCCCAGCACCGCCGTATTTGAACGCCACACCTATCGCGGCGATGACGGCCTCGCCTTGGGCACCAGCAGTGCCAGCGGTCGCGGCCTGTGGTTGCAGGCGTTCATTGCGGTACAGCCGCTGCACTTTGCCGACTACCGCTGGGTGCCGTATGCCGGGCCGCTGCTGCGTGCGGTGCATTTCGCCATGGCCTTGGCAGCGGCGGTGCTGGTGCTCAGCGGCGTGTACCTGTGGCTGGAACGCCGCCGCCTGAAGGCTGGCGCCGGTTGGCAGGTGCTGTTGCGCCTGGTGGTCGGTGGTGGCGGCGGCTTGCTGACGGCCACTGCCGTGTTGCTGTGCGCCGGGGCGCTGGGTATCGGCAACTGGGCGTGGTGGTTCTGGGGCGGTTGGCTTGCCAGCGTGTTGCTCGCGTGTGTCGTCCCGCCAAACCGTCAACCGCTGCACTTGTTGTTGGCCGTGGCGGGTTTGGCCTTTGTCGCGGCGAGTGTGCTGCACCTGGCGGGGAGCTTGAAGCACGGCAGCCTGCCGCTATGGCCGATTGATCTTGTGTTGTTGCTGTGTGGCGCCAGTGCCTTGTTGGCACTGCGCCGTTTGATTGCTTTTACGCGTGCGGCACGGGTTGCCGCCGCTAACGTTGCCTGAGGGGAGACTCGTATGTTGGATCTGTTGAAACATTGGCGCATGGTGTTGACCTTCGCCCTGTTGTACCTGTCCCAGGGCATTTGCTTCGGCATCGCGATGGACGCCTTGCCGACCCTGCTGCGCCATGATGGCGCCGCGCTGCATGCGCTGGCATTCCTGCCGTTGGTGGGCCTGCCGTGGGTGATCAAGTTCATCTGGGCGCCCCAGGTCGATAACCATTGGAGTCCGCGCCTGGGACGGCGGCGCAGCTGGATCATACCGATGCAGATTCTGGTTCTGCTGTGCATCGCCACCCTGGCGAGCATCGGCCTGAGTGTGGAAACCGCAGGCATCGCCGTGGGCTTGCTGATTGTCGCCTCGCTGGCCAGCGCCACCCAGGACATCGCCACCGACGGCATGGCCGCCGAGTACTTCACCGGCAACATGCTCGCGCGCATCAACGCCATTCAGGTCGGCGGCACCATGGTCGGCTTTTTTGTCGGCGGCGCTGGCACCTTGCTGCTCAGTGGCTACCTGGGGCAAACCACGGCATTCAGTGTGCTGGCGCTGGTGCCGTTGCTGAGTCTGGTGTGCGTCGGTTGGCTGCACGTTGCACCGGCCAAGGACAAACAGCCGGACGTGGCCCACGCCTCGTTGTGGCGGTTTATCAAACGGCCCAAGGCAGTCTCGCTGGTAGTGCTGGCCTTGCTGTCGGCAATGACCTCGGTCTCGGGGTTCGGCTTGTCCAAACTGTTCCTGAATGACGCCGGTTGGTCCCTACAGGCCATCGGCCAATTGGGCATGAGCGGCGGCATGGTCACTGTCGTGCTCGGCTGCGGCGGCGGCGCTTGGCTGATTCGTGTGCTGGGCCTGTGGCCGACCTTCATCCTGGCGGTGGGCATGGCTGGCGTGGCCGCACTGATCTGGCTGTTGCAAGCCACCGGCCTGCTTGCCACGCAGACTGGCTTGATCTGGCTGGCGGTGGGTTTGGGCTCGTTTGCCACCGGCGCCACGTCGGTGGTGATCATGACCGCGTCCATGGCCTTTGCCGCCCAAAGCGATCAGGCGGGCACGGACATGACGGCTGTGCAAAGCACGCGGGATTTGGGCGAGATGTTGTCTTCGACGTTGCTCGTTGGGTTGACGGCTCAGGCGGGGTATAGCGGTGGGTTTCTTGCGGGGATTGTGATGGCGGTGTTGGCGTTGGGGGTGGCGTTGAATGTGTCGCGCCGAGGCCCGCGGGTGCAGGTGGCTGGCTGAACCGAACGTCTGCGACCCCTGTGCAGGTGGCATGAGCTAATGCCTTTGGGGGCAATGGTCGCTGGAGCCACCGAGGTTCACTGGCGGGGCTGAATGGTATAGACGCCGCGCCGATCCCCGGAGATCAGGTGCTCGCAGCGCTCGACCCTGGCGCTGTCGCCCATGGCGGCGCGCAATAGCTGCAGTTCTTGCTGCACAGCTGCTGAACCTTGAAACCAGAGTGCTGGGCGGGCGATCGGGATCATCAACAACCACTTCATTGATTTGCCCAGCGCCATCGGTATCGACCGTGACAGCCCGTTCCGGTATTTACCGCTGGGGCAAACCGCCCAGGTGCCGAATATCTCACTGGATTCGATTGATAACGCAGCGACATTACTGACCCTTTCACATTGGCCATCGAACCACGCACCAGCGCGTTATAAAGCCAACCTGTCAACGCAAAGTGCTTTCCACTGTCTGCGCGAAGGCGCTGGCGTGGACGGGGCGAGCGTTGTCACCAGCGATCACTTTGACTTGGATGGGCTGGCCTCCATTTATGCGTTTCTGGCGCCTGCCAGCGCGCTGCGGCACCAGGAGTTGTTGATCGATGTAGCCAGGCTCGGCGACTTCTCCAGGGGCACGTCACCCCAGGCGCGGAGGACGGCTTTTACCTTTAACGCGCTGGCGGCACAGGCGAAGCCGCCCGGCACGCTCGATGCCGATACGGCCCTGTTGCAGATCTACAAAGCCGTTTTGCCGAACGTGGAGCACGTGCTGGAGCACACCGAACATTACGCGCATTGCTATCTTGAAGGCATGGATCACCTGGCGCGCAGTGAGCGCCTGTTGAGCCCTTCAGCAGGATGAGTGTGAAGGCTGTACTTGGCAGTATGGCGGCGTCGAAAACATCATGCCGGCCTTGAAATGCGACCGTCCGGGCACTACGCGTTACTCAAGCACAACGGTACTGATGGAGTTGAGGCAGTTTTTAGCCGTAGCGCCCGTCGCCTGGCGCGGGTCGCGCCCTATTTCGTAAGCGGCTCATGTGAGGCCTTTACTTCGCCTGCTGGGTGTTAATGCGCAATTGGCTGACACAAGATTGATCCTGATCAGGTGACCTTCCCGGCAGGCCCTCTAACCTTGCGCTTCCATCAAAGGCCAGGGACGGCTCAAGGAGCGCCTCTGGCCGCGCATTCTCAAGGAAGAGTCAGCCATGCGGTCATTGAAGATCCTATTGTTATCCTCGGCGTTCAACGGTTTGACCCAGCGCGCCTGGCTGGATTTGCGCCAGTCGGGTCACGACCCCAGCGTTGTAGTGTTCACGGATGCAGCCACGGTATGCCGGCAGGTCGAGGATTCAGGCGCCGACCTGGTGATCTGCCCCTTTCTGAAAGACCGCGTGCCAGAGCAGCTATGGCGCAACCCGCAGCGCCCGGTGGTGATCATTCATCCGGGCATCGTCGGCGACCGTGGCGCCAGCGCGCTGGACTGGGCCATCACCCAGCAGGTCAGGCGCTGGGGCGTTACGGCGCTGCAGGCGGTGGAGGAAATGGACGCCGGGCCGATCTGGTCGACGTGTGAATTCGACATGCCTGGCGAGGTGCGCAAATCTGAGTTGTACAACGGCCCAGTGAGTGACGCCGCGATCGTTTGCATCCGCGACGTGGTGGAAAAGTTCACCCAGGGTTTCGTCCCGGTGCCGCTCGACTACACGCAAGCCCATGTGATCGGGCGTTTGCAGCCAAACATGACCCAGGCTGACCGCATCTTCAGTTGGTTCGATTGTGCACGCTTCATCAAACGCAGCATCGACGCCGCCGATGGCCAGCCCGGCGTGTTGGCAAGCCTCCAGGGCGGGCAGTATTACCTGTACGACGCGCATCTGGATTCACGCCACGGCACGCCGGGCGACATCCTCGCAGTACAGGACGACGCGGTGCTGGTTGCCGCCGGCGATCACAGCCTGTGGATCGGCTCGCTCAAACGCAAAGCCCAGCCAGGGGAGGAGACCTTCAAGCGGCCGGCACGTCATGTGCTGGCTGAGGGGTTGGCAGACGTCCCGGTGTTGGACAGCTCGATCGCCCACCAGACGTTCAATGCGCTGGCCTATCAACCGATTCGTTACCAAGCATTCGGTCACGTCGGCGAACTGACGTTTGAGTGCTACAACGGTGCTATGAGCACCGAACACTGCCAGCGGCTGGTGGCTGCGTTGCGTTGGGCTAAGGCGCGAGACACTCAGGTGCTGTTGATCAAGGGCGGGCGTGGGAGCTTTTCCAATGGGGTGCACCTCAATGTTATCCAGGCTGCCAAGGTGCCGGGGCTGGAAGCCTGGGCCAACATTCAGGCCATCGACGATGTTTGCCAGGAGTTGCTCACGGCCAGGCAACTGGTGGTCTGCGGTCTGACCGGCAGTGCCGGCGCGGGCGGCGTAATGCTGGCGTTGGCCGCCGACATTGTGTTGGCCCGCGAGGGTGTCGTCCTCAACCCTCATTACAAAACCATGGGGCTGTATGGCTCTGAATACTGGACCTACAGCCTGCCGCGGGCTGTCGGCAGTCAAATCGCGCATAAGCTCACCGAAGAGTGCCTGCCGATCAGTGCCCTCCAGGCCCAGCAATACGGGATGGTCCAGGCCATCGGCCCACGTTGCCCGCAGGCCTTCAGTCAGTGGCTTTTGCAACAGGCCAGCAGCGCGCTGAGCGATGAGGCATACGTTCTAGCCCGCACACGCAAAGCTACGATGGATCTGGCACAGATTGAACGTTGCCGAGAGCTCGAACTGGTACAGATGCAGTTAGACATGGTGCACAACCGCCAACAGTTCGCTGAGAAGTGCCGCAACTTTGTGTACAAGCGTAAAGCCTGCCAGAGCCCGCAGCGGTTGATGGCGGCATGGGCATTGGCGCGCGAGACGGCGTTGGTGGGTTGATGGCGGGGGTTAGGTAGATTGAGTACATATCCGTTGCTGCGGTAACGGCCACCTAGGGTTTCGCTCTTACAGCGAGTCACTTTTTTACAAACGCCTAAAAAAGTAACCAAAAAACGCTTTGCCCCACCACTCGGTGCCTCGCTTAGGCTCGGCATGCCCGCACGCAGGCTTGAATCCGTGGGCCGCCGCGATGGGCCATCCTTGGCCCAGCGCGGCTAACCCGGCGTCCTGCCGGGTTACCCACGGATTCAAGCCTGCGTGCGGCCATCGTGGTTAACGGGGCCTGTCAGATCAAGATCAAAATCTACAGCACGGCGGCCTAGTAGCCGACCTGAGTGGTTGAAGCAAAAGCAGAGCAAAAGCAAAGCAGCACACATCTACCTGAATGTACTGAGATCTAAATGTGGGAGCGGGCTTGCTCGCGAAGGCGGTGGGTCAGTCAGCACATGTGTAACTGATGCACCGCCTCCGCGAGCACGTCGCACCGCCGCTCCCACAATTTGACCGAGTTTAGCTGCCAAGATCAGGTCGGCGGTAAGGCCGCCTTGGCTTTGCTTTTGATCTTCAGCCCCGCGCGGCGCGCTTTATACGCATCCACTCATGGTAAGCGGCGGTGCGCTGCGCGTCTGCTATGCGCTTGGCTTGGGTGAAGCGCGACCAGGTCACCGCGTCGCCGCTGTAGGCTTCGATGAGCTTGTAGGCGTGTGCATCAAGCCGGTCCGCTTCGAAAAACATCTTGGTGTTTTGCGCTATTTCGTCTTCCAGTGCCTGCTTGGCCGTGTACTCAAAGGTCTGGCTGATCACGGTGTAAGTCCCTCCATCCATTGGATTGCCGCTGCGCCGCTCCAGCGCACCTCAGTGATTCCATATTTTTCTGCGATCGGTTTAGTCAGACGTTTTATCGTGTGCTGACCAAATCTGGGTATCACTGCCACACCCGCATCGCAACTGGCCCAGTGCCAAGCTTCCGTATTGTTCATCTGCGGTGCGCGGACGATAAAAGACTTCGTCACGCCGTGGAGTTGATATTCGATAGTAAACAGTTCGCTCGCGTTCATGAGGACTCCTGATGCTCATGAAGTACAGATATTTGGCGTCAAAAAAGATTCAAAAAATTGTCTGACAATGCGACGGTCGTTGCGATGCCAGGGAATCGGTGTCAGTCATCCACTGTAAACGTCACCCAGCCAGGGCCATCAGTCGAACGTTCAATTTCGGCGATCACACCACCGACAGTTGAACCGTCCGGCAAGTTGACCGCGACAAAGTTGGGGTGGCCAGGCCATTGCAGTGGCCTGTCGAAACTCAAGCGTGCAAGGGTGGGTTTGCCGCTGCTGGTCAGTTGAATTCTGACCGACTCATTAAGGTGCTCATCCGAGTGGGTGCCTATGTGCCGAGAGGCGGTGATGACATTGGCGATACCTTGAAAATCGTACGACATGGTGGCTGTCCTTTTTTAGTGGCTGGCGGATTCAACCGCGTTGATCTTTTGCGAGCGCAACCTCTGCGCTCCGCGCGTTGGCTTACCTAGTGGGTAGAGGCGGCGAGGCGACGTATCGTTCCATCGGAGTGACCGAAAAGCCTTGGTGTGCCAGACAGTTGGAGCGAGTACGGTGAGTCGGTGCGTTCGCGCTACCTTGCCCTGTACCCGTTCACCGAGAACCACCGCCATATCCACGGCGCCAACCTGGCGTTAAGTGCCGGTGCCTACCGCAACGAAGGTGGGTTTCAGCACCTGGTTGCGCACGATCTTTGCGTGGGTGCTGACCCTGATTGTATTGTTTCAAAGTATGAAATCGCCATCTTCACCTCAAACCTACCCCCGACGCACCCCGGAAACACGGCCGCAGCCCATCTGACGATACCTCCAGGGTATTCATTCAGACCTTATCCATATTGGACGCCCCATACCCCAGGCGTCAGCCTAAGCCCAATAACTATAAAAGAGGCGCAACCATGACCGTGCTATTGAGTGAGCGCAGCCAGATATTCCAGGGGGCCGATGCCTATGCGGTGTCGGACTACGTCAACCAGCATGTCGGCAGCCACTGCATTCGCCTGCCCCCCAAGGGGCGGCCGCAGGCGAGTATCAGCCATCGCACGTTTTCCAGCCTGGACTTGTGCCGCATCAGCTACGGCGCGCCGGTGCGGGTCACGTCGGTGGCGCTGGAAACCATCTATCACTTGCAGATTTTGCTGAGTGGCCACTGCCGCTCCAACTCCCGTGGCGAGGAACAGGTGTTGGGCGCGGGCGAGATCCTGCTGATCAACCCGGATGATCCGGTGGACCTGACCTATTCTGCCGACTGCGAAAAATTCATCATCAAATTGCCGGTGCGGCTGCTGGAAAACGCCTGCCTTGAGCAGCACTGGACGCTGCCGCAGTCGGGCATCCGCTTCGCGACGGCACGCCACGCACTCACTGAAATGAACGGTTTCCTGCAGTTACTGGGGCTGATCTGCCATGAGGCGGAAAACGCCGCTGAGCCGCAGATGCAGAGTCTGTATGAGCGCATCGTGGCGAATAAGCTGTTGGCGCTGCTCGCCAACAATGTGCTGCGAGTGGTCCCTCAGACGGCGCAAGGCGGTGGCTTTGAGGCGGTGCGCGAGTTCATCGAGCAGCACCTGGCCGACGACATCAGCGTCGAGCAACTGATGGCGGTTGCGAAGGTCAGCGAACGGTCGCTGTACAGCCTGTTTGAGCGCCAGGTTGGCCTGTCGCCGCGTGACTATGTGCGGCGGCGCAAGCTCGAACGAGTGCACACGCGCCTGCAACTGAGCACCGCGCGCAGTGTGACGGAGGTGGCGCTGGACCATGGTTTCATGCACCTGGGGCGCTTCAGTGAGGCCTATCGCAAACGCTTTGGCGAGCTGCCGTCGCAGACCTGGAAACGTCATCGATAAGTGGTATGCGCCAAGTGGACAGTGATGTGCAGAAACCGGATATCGAGGCGTAGGGCAAACAACTACGGTGGGGACGCCTGATACAAGAAAAACGGAGGGCCTGCCCCATGATCAGTAAACTCGACCGCCTCGCCAGCCAACTGCGCGAGTCCGTTCAGGAAGATCCCGCTACCGGGGTGTTCCGCTGCCGCCGCGACATTTTCACCGACCCCGACGTGTTCGCCCTGGAAATGCAGCACATTTTCGAAGGGGGTTGGCTCTACCTGGCCCACGAAAGCCAGGTGCCCGAGATCAACGACTACTTCACCACGTGGATCGGCCGTCAGCCGGTGGTCATCACCCGCGACAAACAGGGCGTCCTGCATGGCCTGGTCAACGCCTGCGCACATCGCGGCGCCGTGCTCTGCCGGCGCAAACAAGGCAACAAAGGGTCGTTCACCTGTCCCTTTCACGGCTGGACGTTCAGCAACGCCGGCAAGCTGCTCAAAGTCAAAGATGCGAAGACTGGGGCTTATCCGGACAGCTTCGACTGCGATGGCTCCCACGACCTCAAGCGCCTGGCGCGCTTTGAAAACTACCGTGGCTTTCTGTTCGGCAGCCTCGGCGAAGACGTGCCGGAACTGAGCGATTACCTGGGCGAAACCCGCGTGATCATCGACCAGATGATCGACCAGGCCCCGCTGGGCCTGGAGGTGCTGCGCGGCAGTTCGTCGTATGTATACGACGGCAACTGGAAGCTGCAGATCGAGAACGGCGCCGACGGTTATCACGTCAGCTCCGTGCACTGGAACTACTCGGCGACCATGGGCCGGCGCAATTACGAGGCCGAAGGCACGCGCACTGTCGACGCCAATGGCTGGTCGAAAAGCCTGGGCGGCGTCTATGCCTTCGATCACGGGCATATCCTGCTGTGGACGCGCCTGCTCAACCCTGAAGTGCGCCCGGTGCACGCCCACCGTGCCGAGTTGGCCGAGCGTCTGGGCCAGGCGCGTGCCGACTTTATTGTCGACCAGACCCGTAACCTGTGCCTCTATCCCAATGTGTACCTGATGGACCAGTTTTCGACGCAGATCCGCGTGGTGCGGCCCATTGCGGTCGACAAAACCGAAGTGACGATTTATTGCATGGCGCCCATCGGCGAAAGCGCCCAGGAGCGGGCGACGCGTATCCGCCAGTACGAAGATTTTTTCAACGTCAGCGGCATGGGCACCCCGGATGACCTGGAAGAGTTTCGGGCCTGCCAGACCGGTTACCAGGGCGCGAGCAGCTTGTGGAATGACCTCAGCCGTGGCGCCAAGCAGTGGGTGGAAGGGGCCGACGAGAACGCCCTGGCCATGGGCATGCACCCGCAACTGAGCGGGGTTAAAACCGAAGACGAGGGCTTGTTCGTGCGCCAGCATGCGCACTGGGCCCAGAGCCTGCAGCGTGCGATCCAGCGCGAGAGGCAAGGGCTGATAGCCAGCGACCGTGAGGTGCAGCCATGAGCCTGCGCCGTGACTGCCTGCTGGACTTTCTCTACCGCGAGGCGCGCCTGCTGGACGACCGTCAGTGGGATCAATGGCTGGCGTGCTACTCGCCCACGGTGGAGTTCTGGATGCCCGCCTGGGACGACCACGACACCCTCACCGAAGACCCGCAACGTGAAATCTCGCTGATCTACTACCCCAGCCGTGACGGCCTGGAAGACCGCATCTTCCGGATCAAGACTGAACGCTCTAGCGCCAGCACGCCCGAGCCACGCACCGTGCACATGATCACCAACTTGGAGGTGCTGGCCGACGACGGGGCGCAGGTGGAGTTGCGCTTTAACTGGCAAACCCTGAGCCATCGCTACAAGACCACGGACAGCTATTTCGGCACCTCGTTTTATTGCCTCGACATCGGCGCCGAACAGCCGCTGATCACGCGTAAGAAGGTGGTGTTGAAAAACGACTACATCCACCAGGTCATTGACATCTACCACATCTGAGGACACCGCCATGACCTATGCCATTGCCCTGAACTTCGAGGATGGCGTGACCCGTTTCATCGACTGCAAGGTGGGTGAAAAGGTGCTCGATGCCGCCTTTCGCCAACGCATCAACCTGCCGATGGACTGCTCGGACGGCGTATGCGGTACCTGCAAGTGCCGCTGCGAAACCGGCGCCTATGACTTGGGCGACGACTACATCGAAGACGCCTTGAGCGAAGATGAAGCCCAGGAACGCCAAGTGCTGACCTGCCAGATGGTGCCTCAGTCCGACTGCGTGATCGCTGTGCCAGTGCCGTCCAGCGTCTGCAAGACCGGCACCGCGCAGTTTGTCGCGACGCTGGCGAGCATTACCCGGCATGCCGATGCCGCGCTGCAGGTGAGTTTCGAGCTGGATCAGGTGCCGGTCTTTCTGCCTGGCCAGTACGTGAATATCGGCGTCCCCGACAGCGGGCAGACGCGCTCGTATTCGTTCAGCAGCCGCCCCGGCGATACGCGTGCAAGTTTTCTGATCAAGCACGTGCCTGGCGGTTTGATGAGCGGCTGGCTGGAGCGCGCCTGCCCGGGTGACAGCGTGCCCATGACCGGGCCTTTGGGCAGTTTCTACCTGCGTGAGGTCGTGCGGCCGTTGTTGTTGCTGGCCGGCGGCACCGGCCTGGCGCCGTTCCTGTCGATGCTTGAAGCACTTGCGCAGCGTGAGGAAAGCCGCCCGATCACGCTGATCTATGGCGTGACGCGAGATCAGGACCTGGTATTGATCCAGACGCTGGAGGCCTTCACGGCGCGGCTGCCCAATTTAAGCGTGGTGACCTGCGTGGCCGACCCGAAAACCGCCCACCTGCGCCAGGGGTATGTCACCCAGCACATGGCCCCTGAGGCACTCAACGGCGGTGACGTCGACGTGTACCTGTGTGGCCCGCCGCCGATGGTCGATGCGGTGCGCCAGCACTTCAAGCAGCAAGGCGTGAGCCCGGCCAGTTTCCATTACGAGAAGTTCACCGCTAACGCCATCGCCAGCAGCGATGCCGCCTGAGGACATGCCCATGAATCCACGTTTCAACAACAAGGTTGCGCTGGTCACCGGCGCAGCCCAGGGCATCGGCCGGCGTGTCGCCGAACGTTTGCTGGAGGAGGGCGCCTGGCTGGTCGCGGTCGATCGCTCCGAGCTTGTGCATGAATTGCAGCAGGAGCGGGCGCTGATCCTCACCGCCGACCTGGAACAACACGCCGAGTGCGCACGGGTGATGGCCGCCGCCCAGGCGCGGTTCGGGCGTATCGACATTCTGGTCAACAACGTCGGCGGCACTATCTGGGCCAAACCCTTTGAACACTACGCCGTCGGTGAGATTGAAGCCGAAGTGCGCCGCTCGCTGTTCCCCACGCTGTGGTGCTGCCATTGCGTGTTGCCCTACATGCAGGAACAGGGCCGCGGCGCCATCGTCAATGTCTCGTCGGTGGCCACACGCGGGGTCAACCGCGTGCCCTATGGCGCGGCCAAGGGCGGGGTGAATGCCCTGACCGCCTGCCTGGCCCTGGAAACCGCCGGCAGTGGCATCCGCGTCAACGCCACCGCGCCCGGTGGCACCGAGGCACCGCCGCGCCGCATCCCGCGCAACAGCCAGCCGCAAAGCGAGCAGGAACGCGTGTGGTACCAACAGATTGTCGACCAGACCCTCAACAGCAGCCCGATGAAGCGCTACGGCAGCATCGACGAACAAGCCTGCGCGATTCTGTTTCTGGCCTCTGACGAAGCCTCCTATATCACCGGCGTGACGTTGCCGGTAGGCGGTGGCGACCTCGGCTGACCCGCTGTTCCTGCAGACACTGACTCACAAAAACAAAAAAGAGAGCACTGCCATGCGTACCCATGATGTTCATTCAATTATTGATAATGCGCCGTTCAACCGCTTCCACTGGCTGGTCGTGAGCCTGTGTGCCTTGCTGTTGATCTTTGACGGTTATGACTTGTTTATCTACGGCGTGGTGCTGCCGTCGATCATGCGCGAGTGGGGGCTGACCCCCTTGCAGGCCGGCGCGCTGGGCAGCTATGCGCTGTTCGGCATGATGTTTGGGGCGCTGATCTTCGGCACCCTGGCGGACCGCTTCGGGCGCAAGAAAGGCATCGTATTTTGCTTCGCGTTGTTCAGCATCGCCACGGTGATCAATGGCTTTGCCACAAGCCCCACCGAGTTCGGAATCTGGCGGTTTATCGCCGGGCTCGGCTGCGGCGGGTTGATGCCCAATGCGGCGGCGCTGATCAACGAATATGCGCCAAAAAAAGTGCGCAGCACCTTGATGGCCGTCATGTTCAGCGGTTATTCCCTGGGCGGGATGCTTGCAGCCAGCGTGGGGATTTTCATGCTGCCGAGCTATGGCTGGCAGTCGATGTTTTTTGTCGCGGTCATCCCGCTGCTGCTGTTGCCGCTGATTGTGTACTGGCTGCCCGAGTCCATCGGCTTTCTGATCCGCCAGGGCCGTGTGGATCAGGCACGGGCGCTGCTTAATCGGCTGTCGCCGGGCACTGTAATCAATGCCGAAGATGAACTGGTCGTCACCGACAGCAAAGGCAAAGGCGCCTCGGTGGTGGAGCTGTTCCGCCATGGTTTGGCCTTACGCACGGCGATGATATGGACTGCGTTTTTCTGCTGCCTGCTGATGGTCTACGCCCTGAGTTCGTGGCTGCCCAAGCTGATGGCAGGCGCCGGTTACAGCCTGGGGTCGAGCCTGTCGTTCCTGATTGCCCTGAACCTGGGCGGTATGGCCGGGGCGCTTGTCGGCGGTCGTTTGGGCGATCGGCTGAACCTAGTGAAAGTCGTGATCGGCTTCTTTATCGCCGCGGTGGTATCCATCAGCCTGCTGGGCATTAACAGCCCGATGCCGGTCCTGTACCTGCTGATCTTCGTCGCGGGCGCTACCACTATCGGCACGCAAATCCTGCTGTATGCCGGGGCGGCGCAGCTCTATGGCTTGTCGATTCGCGCCACCGGCTTGGGTTGGGCCTCCGGCATCGGGCGTAATGGCGCGATTGTCGGTCCGCTGCTGGGCGGCGCACTGATGGCGATCGAGTTGCCCCTGCAATTGAACTTCATGGTGTTTGCCATACCCGGTGCCATTGCCGCACTGGCGATGAGCGTATTCGCCCTGAACGAACGGCGCTCCATCGCGGCCTTGCCGGCCGCCCAGACGCTGTGACCTCCCAAACCGTCGATAACAATAACTAAGAGCAACGACATGAACACACAACGTATCTGGCACGCCCTGTTGGGCGTGCCCCTTGCGGCGACGGCTGACGAGGGCGATTTTTTCAAGGATTCCACAGCCACCTTGCAGGCCCGTAACTACTACTTCAGCCGTGACTTCTCGGACATCGTCGGCGCCAACAAGCAATCCAGGGCCGAAGAGTGGGGCCAGGGTTTTATTCTGACCTACAAATCCGGCTATACCCCTGGGCCCGTGGGTTTTGGCCTGGACGCGCTGGGCACCCTGGGCCTCAAGCTCGACAGCAGCCCGGATCGGGCCAATACCGGCTTGCTGCCGGTCAAGGACGATGGCCGTGCCGCCGATGACTACAGCCGCCTCGGGCTGACCTTCAAGGCCCGCTTTTCTAAAACCGAATTGAAGGCCGGTGAATTACAGCCCAACCTGCCGGTGCTGGCCTTCAGTGACATCCGCCTGCTGCCGCCGAGTTACCAGGGGGTGAGTCTGAGCTCCAGTGAGATCAGCGGCCTCACGCTGCAGGCCGGGCACTTGACCACTACCAGCCTGCGCAATGAGGCCGGTGACGAGAAGATGATCGCCATGCTCGGCCATGTGCCGCAGCGCGGGGCCAAGAGTGACGCGTTCAACTATGTCGGCGGCGACTATGCCTTCAACGGCAATCGCACCAGCGTCAGCCTCTGGCATGGTCAGCTCAACGACATCTATGCCCAGAACTTTATCGGCCTCAAGCACAGCCAACCGGTAGGGGCTTGGGTGCTGGGCGCCAACCTGGGTTACTACGATGCGCAAGAGGAGGGCGACAAACTGCTCGGCAAAATCGACAACCAGGCGTTCTTCTCGTTGCTGTCGGCCAAGCGTGGCGGCCACACCTTCTATGTGGGTTATCAGGCGATGTACGGCGACAGCGCCTTCCCACGCGTGTTTGCCAATATCACGCCGCTGGGCAACGAGGTGCCCACCTACGAGTTCGCCTATACCGACGAGCGCTCCTGGCAGGTGCGCTACGACTACGACTTTGCGGCGCTGGGTATTGCGGGGTTGACGACCACGGTGCGCTATATCACCGGCGACAACGTGACCACCGGCGCGGGCTATGAGGGCAAGGACCGCGAGCGTGACCTCGAGATCGGTTATGCCGTGCAAAGTGGCGTATTGAGTGGCCTGGGTATTCGCGTACGCAATGTGATGGCGCGTTCCAACTACCGCAGCGACATCGATGAGAACCGGCTGATCCTCAGTTACACCTGGAAGCTGCTTTAAACGCCGCCCTGGCAAGTGCCCATCACCGTGTAGGTGACGGTGTGGCGGGCGCCCTGGCTATCGAGGTACACCAGGGTCGCCGGCTCCACTTGGCAACTGCCGGGTACCGCGGTGGTGGACACCACGTGCTGGATATCCAACGCCGGGCTGTCATTGCCGCCGGCGGCAAAAGCACCGGTGGCAGTGAAGAGCAAGATAAGGCTTAGAAATCTGATGTTCATGCTGTGGCCCTCTGTTCAGTAGGGTCCAGTGTAGTGGCTCCGGCGCGGGGTTAAAGCCGCGAACCGGTAAATGACTCGTACGTATTACGTAGCAATCAAGGTGCAACGCTGATGGATCTGCTCAATGGTATGCGGGTGTTTGCCCAGGTTGTCGACAGCGGCAGTTTTGCGTCGGCAGCAGAGGTGTTGGCGCTGTCCGGCGCGCAAGTGTCCCGCTTGATCTGCGACCTGGAACAGCATCTGCAAGCGCGCCTGCTGCAGCGCACAACCCGGCGCTTGCGCCTTACCGAGTCAGGCGAGCGTTTCCTACTGCGCTGCCGAGGCATTCTCGACGACATCAACGCCGCCACCGCCGAAGCCAGCGGCGCCCACCTCAACCCGCGCGGATGCTTGCGGGTGCACTGCATGAGCGGGCTGGGCGTACTGATCACGCCGTTGATCGCCCGTTACAGTGAGCACTACCCCGACGTGTCCATCGCGCTGACCCTTTCACAGCACAACCCGGACCCCCTTGAAGAAGGGCACGACGTGGTCATCTGCATCGCCCATGCGTTGCCGGATTCGGCCCTGGTCAGCCAGACGATCGGCCAGTTATTCAGCGTGACTTGCGCAGCCCCCGGCTACCTGGCCAAACACGGCGTGCCCGAGCATCCGCTTGAGCTGCTGCAGCACCGGCGCCTGCATTTAAGAGACTTTCAGGAGGACGAATGGCTGTTCCCGGGCGAAGCGGGCGACATTGCCATTGCGCCCGGCACCACCTTCAAAACCAACGTCGCCGACGCCATGGTCAAGGCGACACAAGAGGGCATGGGCATCAGCCTGTTACCGTTTTTCAGCGCCCACGCAGTCTTGCAGGACGGTTCGCTGGTGCGGTTGCTGCCGGCTTACAAACTGCGCGAACGGCGTATTTTCGCAGTGTACCCGTCGCGGCGGTTTCTGGATGCCAAGGTACGCACCTGGGTGGAGTGGTTACGCGAGCAACTGCCGGTGCTGTTGGGCGATTACGCCGAGGATTTTTAGAGGCTGTCGGGGTCTCCAAAAAACATCTGAATCCGCGACCGCAGCCAGCGTTCGCCTGGGTCATTATCCTGCGACCCACGCCAGGCCATATGCAGTTCGAACGTACGCACTGGCAATGGCGGGTCCTCTGCGCGCAAACCGCCTGCTGAGGTCAGCGCCTCGGCCGCATAGTCCGGCACGGTCGCCAGAATATCGGTGCCGGCGAGCAAGGTGCCCAACCCGTTGAACTGCGGCACGGCGAGGACCACGTGGCGTTTGCGATCGAGCTTTTCCAGCTCTTCATCGATAAACCCGCTCAGGTCGCCGGAGAACGACACCAGCGCGTGGGGGCGGGCGCAGAAGTCGTCCAGGCTCAGCGAGCCGGGCACGCTGTCGGCGCGCAGCAGTTTCGGCAAGCTGCGGCGCAGTACTTTGCGTTTAGCGTTGGCTGGTAGGTCGGCGGTGTAGCTGACGCCGATGGAAATCTCGCCAGAAGCCAAGAGGCCCGGCATCAGGATGTAGTTAACGCGGCGTACCACCAGCACGATGCCGGGGGCTTCGGCGCGCAGGCGCTTGAGCAACTGGGGGAGCAGGGCGAATTCAACGTCGTCGGACAAACCGATACGGAACACGGCCGTACTGGTGGCCGGGTCGAATTCGGCGGCGCGGCTCACGGCGGTGGAAATCGAGTCCAGCGCGGGAGAGAGCAGGGCGAAGATTTCCACGGCGCGGGCCGAGGGTTCCATGCTGCGCCCGGTACGTACAAACAGCGGGTCATCGAACAGACCACGCAGGCGCGACAAGGCCGCGCTGATGGCCGGCTGACCGAGAAACAGTTTCTCGGCGGCACGGGTCACGCTGCGCTCATGCATCAAGGTTTCGAATACGATCAAGAGGTTAAGGTCGACACGACGCAGGTCGTTACGGTTCATCTTGTGTCCTGGAAGAGTCAGCTTACTTGACGAGAGCGGCCACCTACAGAGCCCTTGGGTTCCATGTAGACGCATGACCGGCATGAATCTTACGGGGAAAGGCTGGTACTCTGCACAAGATAATTGAGTTTTCCTACGATAGCTGAGGTCAATACCTCAGTTGCGGAATCAATGACAAGCATGTCGACTATTAACGGCGACCGGTGGCCTTACCTGGAAAGCCCAGATAGAGTTCATGGCATTAGAGGTTACTTTGACGAGGTTTGCGATGTCCCGCACGATTCGTTTTCACAAGTTTGGTCCGGCCGAGGTGCTCAAGTGCGAAGAGCATGTAGCCGCGCAGCCCGCACCGGGCGAAGTGCAGGTGCGTGTCGAGGCGATTGGCATCAGCTGGTATGACATTCTATGGCGCCAGAACCTGGCGTCTTCCCATGCACGTCTGCCGTCCGGCCTTGGCCACGAGATGGCCGGGGTGGTTGTAGCCCTCGGCGACGGCGTGGATGACTTGGCAGTGGGCGATAAAGTGGCCAGTTTTCCGGCCGAGAGCCCCAATGATTATCCGGTGTATGGCGAACAGATCGTCCTGCCCCGTTCAGCCTTGACCCGCTATCCGGACGTCTTGAGCCCGATTGAAGCCAGCGTGCACTACACGCCGCTGCTGATTGCCTACTTTGCCTACGTGGACTTGGCGCGGGTCAAACCCGGCCAATTCGCCTTGGTCACCGACGCGAGTCACTGCTCTGGCCCCTCGTTCGTGCAACTGGGCAAAGCCCTGGGCGTGCGGGTGATTGCCGCGACCAAAGACAGTGCCGAGCGTGAGTACCTGCTGTCCCTGGGCGCGGAAAAGGTGATCGTCACTGAAGAACAGGATTTGCTCATGCAGATCAACAAGTTCACCGATAATCGCGGCGTAGACGTGGTGTTCGATGGCTTGGGCGGCCCGCAAATGTCGCTGCTCGGTGATGTACTGGCACCGCGTGGCAGCCTGGTGCTTTATGGCCTGCAAGGTGGCAACCAGACGCCATTCCCGGCCTGCGCCGCCTTCCAGAAGAACATTCAGTTCTTTGTTCACTGCATCGGCAACTTCACCGGCAAGCCGGAGCTGGGCATCATTCAAGACCAGGTTGCGTTGCAGCGTGCCTTGCGTGATATCAACCAACTGACGGCTGATCGCGTGCTGGTGCCGCTTAAAACCACGGTGTTTGCGTTCAACCAGTTCGTGGAAGCGCACCGTTATATGGACGAATGCCCGTGCCGCGAGCGAGTTGCATTGCAGGTTGAAGCTGTTTGAGGTGTAGGAATATTCGCAAAGGAGTATTCCAAACCCCGTCTGTATGGGGCAAATGCGCCATTTGACAGGGCTTAACTCGCACACTGTTTGAAGCGTGCCAATGCCGTTTGGTCCTGTAAACGATACCTTTCCCCCTGACGCCGCCCTGAAATTCAGCGCGGCGTTGTTGTGTCTGCGTTATCGGTGTATCGCTTGATTATTATCTGAACTGGTTTTCTGCCAAGTTCTGTATCTGTTAATCATAATTTCAGTCCTGATAATTGAGTCTTCACTTTCAACTCAAGGACTGAGTAATGATTGATTTGCTGATACAGCTGCAGGTACTTCCTCTAACTAATAGTTCAGTGCCTGCGCGTGCACGCGCAGGCGGGTACTCTCAAGGCGGATTTCAAGCGGTACACAAACGAGGATTAAAGTTTGGCGAGTTATATTTGTCGGATGAGTCTTTTAATACAGGGTGAAGGTGGCGTAGGAGGCTGTCGGAAGATTCCTAGGATCTCTGCCGTAAACGGCCTAGATGCTTGACGATAAGGCCATCGGGAGCAATGGATGCCCCATGGGGAGTCGAGTAACCAGCCTATGTCGATTTGTTGCGGGGTGCTAGTGTTTATACATCGCGAGCATTCGCCGCGGGCGACATTCTCACAGACGCAATAAGTCGAACAACTACGTTCTGTCGTTATTCGAAACTGATATTTCAACTCAGGTAGTACAGCTATGAGCGCTATTCACGACCAGGCTATGAATTATGTTTATCAACAAGTTCAGCAGCGTTTGATTGGGTACTTTACCCGCGCAGAACGCACAGCACTTCAATTATTGATCCAGCGTATTGTCGTGGCCGCAGGGGGCATGGAGCAGATAGGGGATTATAAGGTGTTGGTAGCCCATGGCGGCGGGGAGGTCAGCAGCTACACCCTGGCCATGCTGCGCGCCGCACAATTGAGTATTGCCGGGCGCGCGCCGAGGACGTTCCAGCTGCGGGTTGCCACGTTGCGCCACACCGGCATGACCCAAGACACCCTCGATACGATCCATCGCGGTTACAGCCGTTTGTTTTTCCACGATGACGAACGGGTTGAGCTGCTGATGGTGGAAAACCAACAGGTGCTGCCCTTTAACTACCAGCGCCCGTTGTCCAGCGTCGGCTGTGAAACCAGCCAGCGCAATAGGTTGATGATAGGGCATCTGACCTCCGGCGATATCTGCGCAACACTGTGCAATGACACCTACTTGGCCCTGGGGGATTTCTATCAGCGTGTCACCGCGTGGAACGGCGGGGTGCATGCCGTGGCCAGCGGCGATTCCGCGCGCAAACAGAGCCAGCTCCTCGCCTGGCTGAAAAAGACTGCCCAGGCCGCAGGCGCTACGCTGCCGACCGACAAGCCGGCATCGCTCAACGGGCTGTTCGCGCGGATGGACGAATGGAGCGAAGGCTTCTACCGTGACCTGTTCGGCGAGCACTGTGTGCCCAAGGCTAACGCCAGCCCCGGTGGGCATCGCAACCTGGCCTCCATCGGCATTGCCGACCTGCTTGAGGGCGTTGACCGCACGTGCGCGCCTTTGCTTACCGAGTTCATGGCCTATAACCCGGACCCGCTGGGCTTTCATTTCAGCCACCCTACGGTTGCCAACCCGTTGCTGATGGCGCACCTGCGCGGCCTGCAAGCGGAATGCCTGCGGGAGCTGGATTACGAAGAGGGTGTCGAAGGGTTCTTTCTACAGGCCGCGCAGTACCTGCGTGATCGTCAGATTCCCGATACGCTGATAACCCAAGCCATGAGCCGCGAAGGACGCGTGCTGGCGACCCAATGTGCCGAACAGTTCTTCGGCCTGGAAGAGGGCCAACTGATCTGTCTGTTGTTTTCGCCCTTCATCCATCATGGCGAACGGCTGGAAGGCTATTTGCGCCAGTGCCATCCGGGCATGCTGGTGGCCTTGCCTGAACTGCACAAGGTGTTGCAGGGCAAGCCTGCCGCCGAGATGTTGCAGCAGTGGCTCGCCGACACCAGCGGGGTACCGCTGCCGTTGCTCCAGCACTTGTACCGTAAACGGCCGACGACGCTGGTTCCCGGCGCAACTGCACGCAGCCCACGTCATGAACGGCCTATGGCTGACGGCGAACTGGCCTTCCAGCTGTCCGGGCGATGACGCTGCGTGGTGAGCGGCAGGCGGACTTCGCCTATCAGGCGGTCTATCGCTACATGATCAACCTGATCAACGAGGTCAGTACCGACTCCCGCGTGAAACTGCCGTCGCTGCGCCAGTTGTCCCAGCGCCTGAATGTCTCGATTTCCACCATTCAGTATGCGTACTCACTGCTGGAGAAAGAGGGCCGGGTGTATTCGGTGGCCAAGTCAGGCTATTACGCCTGGCCCCTCGCCGGCAGCCCTTCGACGTTGCCAAGTGGGGATTTGCTCGAGCGCCTCTACGTGGCCGCGCGGCGCCCTGGGATGGTGGTGCTCAGTAGCGATGAGCCTACGTTGCTGGTCTCCCTGGACGCGACGTTGCTACGGCTGGAGCGCGAGCTTGTGCGCCAGTACCCGCGCCACTTGCAGGCCTGGTCCCAGCCTTGCGGGGTGTGGGAGCTGCGAGCGGCATTGGCGGCGCGCTACACCTCGTCGCCCACTCGCTGCTGGCATGCCGATGACGTATATATCGGCGCCGACCTGCGTGGCGTGTTGGAGATTCTCATCGAAGTGCTGGACCTGCCGGGCTCCACGGTGATTGTGGAGTCGCCCTGTGACTGGCTGATTCTGCGCCTGCTGCAAGATGCCGGTGTGCGCATCATTGAGTTGCCTTGGGCGGTGGATGGCAGCCTGGACCTGGCGGCGCTCGAAGGGATGTTACGCGGGGAGACAGTGCAACTGGTGTTGCTGTCATCAGCGGTCAGCCTGCCGTCGGGGGTTGCCATGCAGCCACGCGAGCGCCTGGACGTGGCGCAGCTGCTTGATCATTACGGTTGCTGGCTGCTGGAAAACGACACCTATGGTGAGCTGAGTTTCAAGCCACCGCCTGTTGCCCTGCGCGATTTGGTCAACCCTGAGCGGCTGGTGGTGTTTTCCTCCTTCGAAAAAATACTCGGGCCAGAGGCGCCTTACGGTTATGTGCTGACCCGGCAGATGAGCAGCGAATTACAACGTCAGTTCCTGTTGCGCTCGTTCCGGCTGTCCTCGATTCGCCAGCGCGCCATTGCACGCGTTTATCACAGCGGGCGAATCGACCTGCACCTGCGCAGCTTGCGCCAGCTGCTGCGTGAGCAGGCCTTGGACATGAGCCAGCAGTTGGACCAGCAGTTGGGTGAACACGTGACCTACCAGATGCCCGCCGGTGGTGCGACCTTCTGGCTAGGCTCCACCCGTGCGGTGGACATGCGCGAGGTATTCCAGCAAATGCTGGCACAGCAGGTGGTCGTGGCGCCTGGGGAACTGTTCAGCGTCGGCGGCCTGCACCACCAACATGTGCGCTTGAGCCATACCTTCCACGGGCAGCCCAGCCTGGAAGTTGTGCTGGCGGCACTGGGCGAGGCACTGCGGCAGGCTCAAATCGATTAGCGAATGAAATTTCTCTTGTGAGCGTAGGATCGATAGCGTCGCGCAGTAGTCCAACTCCCAGTAAACTGTCGTTTTTCTCAAAATCCTTCTTTTCGAGGTTTATGCATGACAATCAGTCCTTTTGCGGGCAAACCGGCGCCAGCTCAGTTGCTGGTGGATATCCCGCGACTGGTCACGGCCTATTACACCGGCCAGCCTGATGCAGCGATCTCCACCCAGCGCGTGGCCTTTGGTACGTCCGGGCACCGTGGCAGCTCGTTCGAACTGAGCTTCAACGAATGGCACGTGCTTGCCATCAGCCAGGCCATCTGCCTGTACCGTGAAGCCCAAGGCATCAATGGGCCTTTGTTTGTCGGCCTGGACACCCACGCGCTGTCGACACCGGCCGGGGCCAGTGCCCTGGAAGTGCTGGCCGCCAATGGCGTGCACGTGATGCTGGCCGAAGGCGATGAATACACCCCAACCCCGGCGATTTCCCACGCCATCATCTGCTACAACCGTGGCCGCACCAGTGGCTTGGCCGACGGCATCGTCATTACGCCGTCGCACAACCCGCCACAAAGCGGCGGCTACAAGTACAACCCACCTAACGGCGGCCCGGCTGATACCCACGTCACCAAGTGGATCGAGGCTAAGGCCAACGAACTGCTGGCTAACAAACTCGCCGGGGTCAAGCGCATCACCCATGCCCAGGCGCTCAAGGCCGATACTACCCATCGCCATGACTACCTCAACAGTTACGTGGCCGACCTGGTCAATGTGATCGACATGGACGCCATCCGCAGCGCCGACCTGCGCCTGGGCGTGGACCCGTTGGGCGGAGCAGGGGTGCGCTACTGGTCGGCGATTGCCGAGCACTACCGTTTGAACCTGGATGTGGTGAACACCGAAGTCGACTCCACCTTCCGCTTCATGAGCGTCGACTGGGATGGGCAGATCCGTATGGACCCGTCTTCCAGCTATGCGATGCAAGGCTTGATCGGCCTCAAGGAGCGTTTCGACGTGGCCTTTGCCTGCGACCCGGACCACGACCGCCACGGCATCGTCACCCCGTCCGGCGGCCTGTTGGCGCCGAACAACTACCTGGCGGTGTCCATCGACTACCTGTTTCAGAACCGTCCCGACTGGCGCACTGATGCGGCCGTGGGCAAGACCGTGGTCAGCAGTGGCTTGATTGACCGTGTTGCTGCGCGTATTGGCCGTCGTTTGTACGAAGTGCCGGTGGGCTTCAAGTGGTTTGCCGATGGTCTGTTCGACGGTTCGCTGGGGTTTGGCGGGGAAGAGAGCGCTGGGGCTTCGTTCCTGCGCAAGGACGGAACTGTGTGGAGCACCGATAAGGACGGCTTGATCCCGGCCTTGCTGGCAGCGGAAATGACTTCGCGTAAAGGTCAGGACCCAAGCCAGATCTACCGTGGGCTGACTGACGCTTTGGGCGAGCCGTTCGCAATTCGCGTTGACGCCAAGGCGACTCCGACGCAGAAAGCCTTGCTGGGCAAGCTGTCGCCTGAGCAGGTGACGTCGACGCAGTTGGCTGGGGAGAGCATCCAGCAGATCCTCAGCCATGCGCCGGGCAATAACCAGGCGATTGGCGGCTTGAAAGTGATGACCGAAAACGGGTGGTTCGCTGCGCGGCCATCGGGGACCGAGGACATCTACAAGATCTATGCCGAGAGCTTTATTGGTGAAGATCACCTTAAGCAGTTGGTGGAAGAGGCGCAGGTGTTGGTGGACGGGGCCATTTCCGAGTAACTGACACCCAGCTGTAAATGTGGGAGCGGGCAAGTCGCACCGCTGCGATGCAGGCACCTCGGTGTATCAGGTACACCGAGTTGATGCCATCGCAGGCAAGCCAGCTCCCACATTTGATTGAGTTTCAGCCTCTAAGATCAGGTCGGCTGTCAGGCCGCCTCGACTTGCTTTTGATCTAACCACTCAGGTCGGCTACTAGGCCGCCGTGCTCTTGCTTTTGATCTTGATCTTAGGCGCCCCGTTAAACCACGATGGCCGAATGCAGGCTTGAATCCGTGGGTAACCCGGCAGGACGCCGGGTTAGCCGCGATGGGCCAAGGATGGCCCATGGCGGCGGCCCACGGATTCAAGCCGGAGTGAGGGCACACCGAAGCGTGAGCGAGGTGCCGAGTGGTGGGGCAAGAGCCCTTTTGGTTACTTTTGGGGCTCTTTTCCAAAAGTGACCCGCTGTAAGAGCGGAACCCATATCAGCCATCACCCAAATAACGGATATGCCCCCAGCGCCCCAGCGCCCCAGCCCCAGACCGAAGATCAAGCCAAATCGACCAACACGATCTCACTGTCCTCAATCGCCGTCACCCGCAACACCTGCTCATCCTCAACCGCCACACCATCCCGAGCCTGTGCACGCAAAGCCATTAACTTCAATCACCCCGTCGCCGGCACCAGATACGCGCGGCGCCCACTGTCCAGGTGATATTCAGCACTTTCCCCGCTTTCAGGTTGGCCGCCACCAAGCGCGCATCGGCACGAATGCGCAGGCTTTCGCTGTCACCCGCTTTGCCGCTGGCCAAGGTCACAAAACCCTCGCGGTCACCTTTGGGAAAAGGTTTGGCACCCCAGGAAGGCGGCAAGCCGGCTTCATTCGGAATGATCCAGATCTGGAAGATCTTGGTCGGCGTGGCTTCAAGGTTGTATTCGCTGTGGGCAATCCCAGTGCCTGCACTCATCACCTGCACGTCGCCGGCCTCAGTGCGGCCTTTGTTGCCCAGGTTATCGGCATGGCTGATGGCACCTTCACGCACATAAGTGATGATCTCCATGTCGCGGTGCGGGTGCTGTGGGAAGCCAGTGCCGGGCGCAATGATGTCGTCGTTCCATACCCGCAGGTTGCCCCAGTGCATGCGCTTGGGGTCGTGGTATTCGGCGAATGAAAAGTGGTGATGGGCGTCAAGCCAGCCATGATGGGCGCCGCCGAGGGTGTTGAAAGGTCGAAGTTCGAGCATGAGGGTCTCCTGTTGATGGTGCCCATGATCCAGCAGAGCATGATCGATAAAAGCGTAAAAATGCCTGATTCCAATCCATTAATTCGATGGGTTGCTGGCGTTTTGACTTTCACTTCATCGCCTAACTGCATGACGTCAAAGCAATTGGCTGGAACTGAGCGCCGATTCCGGCGACCATGGCACCTTCGCCAAAACCAACCTCATCGCTGGAGTCCGCGTGCCGCAACAAACGCCTGATCTGCCCCCGAACTTCGTCCATTAGCCGAGATGCCTCTGCTGAAACGGCTCGCTGCGCGTCTTTTCGGGCATGGCCTGACGCGTTTACGTGCCCAGCATCGGTTTTCCTGGCTGCACGGCCAGGCCGACGGTTTTCGCAGCGGGCACGAGGCCGGTGTGGAATATGGCTATCGCGAGGGCAAGGCCGACGGTATCGAGGAAGGTCGGCAGGTGTTGCTGATCCGCGACTTTCGCCCCGATGAACACCGAGCGCCGGGCGTGGATGACAGCCTGTTCGACGACTGGCGGCTGCCGCTCACCACAGACGTGAAGAAGCGCATGAAGGCCGACGTGGCGCGCTTGCTGCCGGCGCATGCGCAGCCGAGTGCGGCGCAATGGAAGATGATCTTCAGTGACACGCCCTCGACCTCGGTGATTGCGGGGGCGGGTGCCGGTAAATCCACCTCGCTGGTCCTGCGTATCCTGCTGCTCACCCATTACCTAGGCTTTGAACTGAGCTCGATGACTGTGGTGACCTTCACCCGAGAGTCGCGTAAGGACTTCATCAACAAGCTCATGGAGATTCTCAGCCTGTGGGGCCAACCCTTGGCGTTAAAGAGGCTCAGGCCGTGGTGCGGACCTTTCACTCGCGCATTTTGCCGATGGTACGCAGCTTGCCGGGCTTTGAGCGCCTGCAAGCCTTTGAAAACCTCAGCAGTGGCTTCGAAGACGCCGACAGCAACCCTTCGACCTGCGCATCAGCGACGCCCAGCGCCAACAAATGAATGCCTGCTACCACCGGCTGCATGGCCAACACGCGCGCTTTCGCGAGCTGATTACGCCGTTGGCGCGCCAGGGCCTGCAGCTCAGGGAGCTCGAGCGTGACCACCCGGATGTGCAAAAGCGCGTAGCCGTGACCGAACTGGCGGCCAAGCGCGATGAAGAACTCTGCGATGTGATCGAAGACCTGTGGTTTCGCGCCGGTGCCTGGCCGATCAAGGGTATCGAACCAAGCCGGCAGACCTTTGAAATCAATGGCGCGCAGTTTCATTGTCACGGTTACATACCGGAGCTGGATGCCTGGGTGGTGCTGGGCTTCGATTCGCGAGAGAACCCCAGATAAGCCGACCCAATTCGAAGCTGTCGGTACGTGCAGAATGGGCGGTAAAGCGCACGTTGTTTCAAGCTTTCTGTCGTAAGCCATTGATATGGATAGATAGTTACGAATCTTCAAAGCGTCTTTTAAGCAGTCTGGCCGGCGACGCCAGCGCCGGGCCTGGCTTTGACTACAAGGTCAAAGGCGAGCTGGCCTCGGCGCCGCTGCTGGACAGTTTTGTCATGGCGGCCGGCTTTATCGAGAACCTCGGGCTGGACGTAACCACCGCCGTCGGCCAGATGAGCTTCGCCAAGGACGACCCGGACCGGTTCTTCTTTGAAGCCCTGAGCATTTTCTGGAAAGCCCTGGAAGACCATCTGCTCGATCAGGTGCCGCCGGTGATGACCTACAACCGCATGTTCTCGCTGTTCGGCGAGAACACCCCGAAAATCTCAAGCTGCTCAGCGATCCACTGCTGCGGCCGATGTCGCACCTGATGATCGACGAGTTCCAGGACGTATCGCCGCAGATCGTCTCGTGGATTCGCGCCAGCCTGCGCGAAATTCGCAGCCGTGGCCCGGCGATGCACGGGCCGGGGCGCAACGTTCATCACTGCTGTGTGGGGCGATGACTGGCAGTCGATTTATGGCTGGCGCGGCAGTTCGCCCAAGTACTTTATGGCGTTCAACCAGGAATTCCCGTCACCCAGCACCACCCGTGTGATGCTGAGCGAGAACTACCGCAGCCACCAGCACGTCATTGATGCCGCCGAGCATATCGTGCGCGCCGCACCGGCAATCCCCGGCAAAAGGCCAAGGCCAGTGGTGAACCCAAGGCGTTAGTGCCGGTAACGGTATTGAAAGGGACGATGCTGCGTTAGGCCGGCAGTTGCTGGAGCATTACCAAAAGGGCGAATCGGTCTTAATGCTGTATCGAAAAAGCAGCGATAAGTTATTGATTAAAGAGCATATTCAGTCTGTTATTAATGTTGATTCTAGCTTGCCGCCCGCGGTGCGCCGATTGAAACAACTGACCTATCACAGCGCCAAAGGCCTGCAAGCGGACGCAGTATTTTTGCTTGGGGATTGCCAGCATGTGACCAGTTCGCCTTACAAGAACCAGGTCTACCGCATGGCGGGCCTGGGCAAGGACGGTGACAGCGAGCCGTATGACACTGCGCAAAAGACGAAGTGCTGCGCCTGGCTTATGTCGGCATTACCCGGGCGGCGAGCCATTGCTATTGGTATGTGGAAAAGCCGGAAGGCCAGGGCGTGAATGTGCCCAGGGCTTCGGAGCGAGTAGATGGGAAGAAAGCGTTTTCAACGATCAGCGCGGTCAGTGAGTGAAAGCAATTTCAATGTGAGAGCTGGCTTCTGTGGGAGCCGGGCTTGCCCGCGGTGGCCATAGGTATCTACACATCTTTTATGGGTTGAATTCTTTGGTTGTCTCGGGGGCTGGGTACATATCCGTTGCTGCGGTAACGGCTGATATGGGTTCCGCCCTTACGGCGGGTCACTTTTGAAAGAGCCCAAAAGTAACCAAAAGGCTCTTGCCCCACCACTCGGCACCTCGCTTAGGCTCGGTGTGCCCTCACGCAGGCTTTGGAGCGGGGCCGCCGCCATGGGCCATCCTTGGCCCATCGCGGCTAACCCGGCGTCCTGCCGGTTTACCCCCGCTCCAAAGCCTGCGTTCGGCCAGCGTGGTTTAACGGGGCGCCTCAGATCAAGATCAAAAGCAGATCAAGATCAAAAGCAAGAGCACGGCGGCCTAGTAGCCGACCTGAGTGGTTAAATCAAAAGCAAAACCGAGGCGGCCTGACAGCCGACCTGATATTTGAAACTGAACTCAATCTAATGTGGGAGCTGGCTTGCCTGCGATGGCATCAACTGGTTGTCACTGATACACCGAGGTGCCTGCATCGCAGCGGTGCGGCGATCCGACAAGCCCGCCCCACATTGGGATCTCGGTATATCAGGCAAAAGGTGTGCTGCCATGCTTTTGCCCTGCTTTTGCTTCTACCACTCAGGTCGGCTACTAGGCCGCCGTGCTCTTGCTTTTGATCTTGATCTGATGCGCCCCGTTAACCACGCTGGCCGAACGCAGGCTTTGAGCGGGGGTAAACCGGCAGGACGCCGGTTTAGCCGCGATGGGCCAAGATGGCCCATGGCGGCGGCCCACGGTCCAAAGCCTGCGTGAGGGCACACCGAGCCTAGGCGAGGTGCCGAGTGGTGGGGGCAAGAGCCTTTTGGTTACTTTTGGGCTCTTTCAAAAAGTGACCCGCCGTAAGGGCGGAACCCATATCAGCCGTTACCGCAGCAACAGATATGTACTCATATCTACCTAAAAAACTCGTCATCGGCCTAGCACGACACAAAAAGTTGCGTAGATACCTATGCTGCGATGGCAGCACCTCGGTTTATCAGTGATGCCGAGATGACGCCATCGCAAGCCCACTCCCACATTAGATAGACATCACCTGACAAATCAGCCTCAGGCGCGCAACGACAGCGGCGGTACAAAACACTCCAGCTCATCCTCTACCGCCTCGATGATGCGCTCCACATCGGCGGCATTCATCACGGTGGCGCAAGGGATGCCAGCAATGGCGATCAATGTCTCGCCGCTGGCCCGGTCGAACAGGCGGGCGACCATGCTGCCGGGGGCGTCCATGCTCCCCTCAAAGCCCATCGGATGAAAATGCCAGCGCATCAGCTGGCAGGCGTTCGGGAACGTCACTTTATTCATGTTGCCCACCTTGTTCATTGAGCGCTTCCTTTAGCTCGCTGCAGGGGGCCACGACCTTCACGGGTCTTGGCGTCGAAGAACATCAAAAATAGCACTCGTTCGCACGCTCAAGGTGACTTTTTTGAGTCCGTTCGGCAGTTGTTTTCGATTAATTTGATGTGCGTCATCTCCTACTACAAACTAGGCGAAACGCCACTACTCAGATGTGCCTTTTGACGCCTGCACACACTGGTAAAATCCGGCACTCTCAGCTGTTTTATCCGTCGTAGAGCCCTACATGCCCAGCATCGCCCCCGCCGATGATTGCCAGAACACCCAAGCCACCGGCGAGTTGGTCTTGCGTCACCACTTGTGCTGGCGCCATCGCGACCTGGATGGCGTGATGGCCTACTACCACCCTGAAATCCAGTACCACGACTTTTTCCAGAACCGCGTCATCGGTTACGCTGAACTGCGCGAGTATCTGCAAGCCAGCATGCCGCGTGGCGCCGACGAGGCGATCGAGCACACTGACCGCATCCGCGCCGACGGCGACACCGCGTTCATCCAGTACCGCATTACCTTGCGCGGCGGCCAGGGCCTGGTGTCGTTTCGCACCAGCGAAGCCATCACCGTGCGCGATGGGCTGATTTGGCGGGTCAATGAATACGCGTCCCTGGTGCACGAGCAGCCGACCCAGGCCATGCGCCCCACGGTCAGCCGCCTGGGCCTGTCGCCCCAGCAGTTGGGGCATATGGCCAAAGACCTGCAGCAATACTTCGAACTCAAGCAACCCTACCTGGACCCCGAGTTGGACCTGCAGCGGGTTGCCAAGGAGTGTGGCTACAGCCGCAATCAGATTTCCTACCTGTTGAACCAGGTGCTCGGGCAGAGCTTCTACCGTTACGTCAACCAGGCCCGGCTCCAGCATTTGCTGGCCGCGCTGGATAAAGCCCAGCCACCGATCAAGGTCGATGACCTGGCATTCTCCGCCGGTTTCAATTCGCTGTCGGCGTTCTACAGCGCGTTTCGCCAGCACACCGGCCAATCGCCCAAGGCTTACGTCAAACAAATTTCTCTGCGTGCACGCGCGCAAGACAGCCCATAACCCCGCGCTCTAGGATCCAGCCTATCGAAACGAGGTAGGGGAGCTTGGCATGCCGGCATGGCGCAATATCAGTTTATGGATGGACCAGTTGGATGACCCGCTGGTGGCCAGGCCGTCACTTACGCATGACCTTGACGTCAACGTGGCCATTATCGGCGCCGGTTACACCGGCCTGTGGACCGCCTATTACCTGAAACGCCAGGCGCCTGAGCTGAACATCGCGATTATCGAAGCACAGACCGCAGGTTTCGGCGCCTCTGGCCGTAACGGCGGCTGGCTGATGGGTAATTTGCTCGGCGAAGACCGGCTGTTGGCCGGCCTCTCGCCGCAACAGCGCCGCGCCTCCTTTGACCTGCTGCACGGCATTCCCGATGAAGTTGCGCAGGTGTTGGCCCGCGAGGGCATCGACTGCGATTACCGCAAGGGCGGCGCGTTGTATTGCGCTGCGCGCTACCCCGAGCAGGAAGGCAGCCTGCGCCGCTACCTCGACAAACTCCATGCCCAAGGCCTGACCGAAGACGATTACCGCTGGCTGAGCCCGCAACAGCTGGCCGAACAGATCCGCATCGCCAAGCCTTATGGCGGTATCTATGCACCCCACGTCGCGACCATCAACCCGGCCAAGTTGGTGCGCGGCCTGGCGCGCGTGGTGGAGAGCATGGGGGTCACGATCTACGAAAACAGCCCGGTCACCCACTGGCAGTCTGGCAGCCTGCGCACAGCCAAAGCCTGTGTGCGCGCCGCTTGGGTGGTGCCGGCGGTCGAGGGTTATGCCACGACGTTGCCGCCTTTGGGGCGCTACCAGTTGCCGGTACAAAGCCTGATTGTGGCCACCGAGCCGCTGCCGGCCAGCACCTGGGACGAAATCGGCCTGAGCCACGGTCAGGCGTTCGGCGAAAGCAGTCGCCAGGTCACCTACGGCCAGCGTTCAGCCGACAATCGCCTGGTGTTCGGCGCGCGTGGCGGCTATCAGTTCGCCGGAAAGCTGCGCCACAACTTCGACCTGACTGACAGCGAAGTGCAGCTGCGTCGCTACCTGTTCGGCGAACTCTTCCCACAGCTGAAAAACGTGAAGATTACCCACTCCTGGGGCGGCAACCTCGGCATGTCGCGCAACTTCCGCCCACACATGCTCTGCGACCACAAGACCGGCATCGCGTTGTCCGGCGGTTACGGCGGGGAGGGCGTAGGCGCCACCAACCTGGGTGGCCGCACCCTGGCCGATCTGATTTTGGGTCTCGACACGCCACTGACCACCCAGCCCTGGGTGATCCGCGAGCGTGGCCTGGACGCGCTCAAGGCCTGGGAGCCTGAGCCCTGCCGCTGGCTGGGCTACAACGCGATCATTCGCAGCTTTGTCCATGAAGACCAGGTGTTGGCCAACCCCAACACCGCGCCTTGGCGCCGCACGTTGGCGACCGGCGTGGCTGGGTTCATGGAAGGTTTCATGCACTAAGCCGTTTCACTCACACGGGAAAACCCATGAGCATCACTCAATTCAAAGACGCGCTGAACGCCCACTTGCCGGATTCGTCACCGGTGGCCGTGCCCTTGGGCGAGCCCATCGCCGTGGCCTCGACCCTGAGCGTGGAGCGCAACGACGGCGTCGAAACCGGCATCTGGGCATGCACCCCAGGCCGCTGGCGTCGGCAGATCAAATCCCAGGAGTTTTGCCACTTTATCCAGGGCCGCTGCACCTTCACCCCTGACAACGGTGAAATCGTCCACCTACAAGCCGGTGATGCACTGATGTTGCCGGCCAACAGCACTGGCATCTGGGACATCCAGGAGACCGTGCGCAAGACCTACGTATTGATTCTGTAACGCTTTGATCCTTGATCGCCTGCCATAAAAACAGCCCTAAAACCGCCAGGAAATCGAACCATGAAAGCCATTGCCCTGTTGCCCTTGATGTTGGTGGCCTCTATCAGCCAGGCCGCCGAGACGGTGAAGATCTACAACTGGTCGGACTACATCGCGCCGGATACCACCAAGAACTTCCAGAAAGAAACCGGCATCGGTTTCACCTACGACGTGTACGACAGCAACGAAACCCTCGACGGTAAGTTGATGACCGGCAAATCCGGCTACGACGTGGTGTTCCCGTCCAACCATTTCATGGCTCGGCAGATCCAGGGCGGCGCCCTGAAAAAACTCGACAAGAGCCAGTTGCCGAACTGGAAAAACCTCAACCCGGTGCTGCTCAAGGCCCTGGAAAACAACGACCCAGGCAACACGCACGGTTTCCCGTACCTGTGGGGCAGCACCGGCATCGGCTACAACATCGACAAGGTCAAGGCGGTGCTGGGCGACAACGCGCCGGTGGATTCCTGGGACCTGATCTTCAAGCCGGAAAACATGGCCAAGCTGCAAAAGTGCGGGGTGGCGATCCTCGACAACGGCCCGGAATTGCTGCCGGCAGCGCTGAACTACCTGGGCTTGCCGCACCACAGCAAGAAGGCCGAGGACTACAAAAAGGCTGAAGATTTGCTGATGAAAGTACGGCCATACGTGGCGTACTTCCATTCCTCGAAATACACCGCCGACCTGGCTAACGGCGACATCTGCGTAGCCGTCGGCTTCTCCGGCGACATCCTGCAGGCCGAGAGCCGCGCCAAGGAAGCCAAGAACGGTGTGAACATCGGCTACAACATTCCCAAGGAAGGCGCCGCGATCTGGTTCGACATGGTCGCCATGCCCGCCGATGCGCCTAACGAAAAAGCCGGCTATGCGTTCATGAACTACCTGCTGCGCCCGGACGTGATGGCCAGCATCACCAACTACGTGCACTACGCCAACGGCAACGCCGCGGCCGACAGCCTGGTGGACCCGGCGATCAAGTCCGACACCAAGGTGTACCCAACGCCTGCAATGATGGGCAAATTGTTTGCGCTGGAGGCGATGCCGCTGAACATCGACCGGATTCGTACGCGGGTGTGGAACACCATTCGTACCGGGCGATAGGTTTACCTGTGGTGGCGAGCGGGCTTGCCCTAATGCCGTTCAGTTAAGCGAACGCAATGCCCAAAGCAGCGAAGATTAAATGTGGGAGCGGGCTTGCCCGCGATGACCATGGTATCTACGCAACTTTTGTGTTGCGCTAAGTTTTTGACCGGGTTTTAGGTAGATATGAGTACATATCCGTTGCTGCGGTAACGGCTACCTAGGGTTCCGCTCTTACAGCGGGTCACTTTGAAGGACCCAAAAGTAACCAAAAGGCTCTTGCCCCACCACTCGGCACCTCGCTTAGGCTCGGTGTACGCCAGTTGGACGTGGGAAACACCATGGCCATGACTCTGCGTTTGTCGGAATTGATGTTTCCGAACAAAAGCTCGACTCACGGCGTCAGCACCACTGGCCAAGTCGAACACCTGAAGATATCCAGCGTTTAGCTAAAGCACATCTCAAGCAGCAGGAGCCGGTTTTGGTGGTGTTTCTGGGGATATGAGCGGCTTTGCGGCGGGACCCGCTGCACCGCTGCCAGTCGTTGTCGTCAACCCCTGCCAGGTGCGTGATTTCGCCAGGCACCGGTCGGTTGGCTAAAACCGATCGCTGCCCAGGTGATTGCGGAAAGGGCCCAGGCGGTCAAATCCGAGATTCAGTTTCAGATGAACACACTCGTGAGCTGGCAGATCTACTCACTCGACGCCGCCAACTCATCGACATGATCGCGGCGGAGAGTCCGGCTGCGCCCGGAGGCGGTATTCAAGGCACTTCGAAGAGACATCAAGGCACATATCACCTGGCTTCAAAAGCGGCTTAAAAAGCACAGACGATGACTTGCACGAAGCCATCAAAGGCTTCCCCGGTCTGGAAGGCCAATTATGATTTGCTACGCGAGGTCGCTGGTGTTGGCAACGTGCTCGCACTTTCGCTGCTGGCGATGGTTCCGTACCGGGCGATAGGTTAATCGCAAACAAGTGGCTGCCTTGGTTGGTGTGGCGCCGTTCACTGCGATAGCGGCCTCTACAAAGGGCGTAGACGGATATGGGAGCGGTCGAGCTGAGGTTCGACCATGGTTGCTACGCAACCGTCTTTGTCCTCGAAGAGTTTTTTGGTGATTTTAGGTTCTACAACCATCTCCTTGCTGCGGTAACGGCTACCTAGCTGGTTGCATGCATGAGAAAGCTGGTGACGATCTTAATGCGATGGTTGCGCGATCAAAGGCTCTTGCCCCAATGGCTTGAATTTCGACACGGTTGCCTCACCCGGCTTGAATCCGTGGGCCGCCGCCATGGGCCATCCTTGGCCCATCGCGGCTAACCTGGCGTCCTGCCGGGTTACCCACGGATTCAAGCCTGCGTTCGGCCATCGTGGTTAACGGGCGCCTCAGATCAAGATCAAGATCAAAAGCAAGAGCACGGCGGCCTGGTAGCCGACCTGAGTGGTTGAAGCAAAAGCACAGCAGAAGCACAGCAGAAGCAGATCTGCTTTTCTGTGGGAGCTGGCTTGTCGGACCGCCGCACCGCTGCGATGCAGACACCTCGGTGTATCAGGCATAACCAGTTGATGCCATCGCAGGCAAAGCCAGCTCCCACATTAGATTGAGTTCAGTTTCAGAGATCAGGTCGGCTGTCAGGCCGCCTTGGCTTCGCTTTTGATCTTGATCTGAGGCGCCCCGTTAACCACGATGGCCGAACGCAGGCTTTGGGCGTGGGTAAACCGGCAGGACGCCGGTTTAGCCGCGATGGGCCAAGGATGGCCCATGGCGGCGGCCCCGCCCAAAGCCTGCGTGAGGGCACACCGAGCCTAAGCGAGGTGCCGAGTGGTGGGGCAAGAGCCTTTTGGTTACTTTTGGGCTCTTTCAAAGTGACCCGCCGTAAGGGCGGAACCCATATCAGCCGTTACCGCAGAAACGGATATGTACCCCGCGCCCCCGCGAAAACCAAAGAATTCAACCCATAAAAAGATGTGTAGATACCTATGCCGCGATGACGTCGGCCCAGCAAACATGGATGTTGACTGACCCACCGCTTTCGCGGGCAAGCCCGCTCGCCAAAAGAAGCTCGCCAGCCAAAATCGGCCTGCTCATCACAAACGCGCGCGCAATCAGGGATTTTCCAAATCATGCCCCAACGACTGGATAAACAACGAAAACAGCTCCGGCTGTGACGAAATATCCAGCTTCGCGTACAGATGCCGCCGGTGCACCTTCACCGTGTCCGGCGAGATCTTCAGGCGTTCAGCCATGGCCTTGGACGAGAACCCGCGCAGCACCAGCCGTGCGACTTCCAGTTCGCGGTCCGAGAGCACGCCGCTGCCGAAATGGCTCAGCGCATCGCGGATCTGGCTGTCCATGGCCGGCACGCGCTGGGTGCTTTGCTGCCAATGCTGCTGCATCAACGGCAGCACCCACGCCGCCAGCGTGGTCATCAGCCCGGTGTGTTCACAGCTGAAGCGGCGCTGCATGCCCAGCGACAATGACAAGGTCCCCGTACCCGGCAATTGCAGAATGAACTGCACCTCGTCTTCCAGCACGTTGTCGTGGAAGTAGTTGAGGAAGTACTCACTTTGGCGAAAGTGGTCCGGCGCCACTTCCTCCAGGCGGTACACGCCACTGGCATAGCCCTCGCGGCAAGCCTGGTAAAACGGGTCGAGCAAATACAAGCCATTGAGGTACACCAGCATCGACGCTGGTTTGCTGCTGGGCTGGGCGTCGTATTCTTCCAAGGCCTGGGGCGGGCCATCCAGCGGGTAGAAAATCGCCAGGGCGTTATCGAACGGCAGGCATTGGTGCAGTAACAGCACCAACTGCTTCCAGAACCGTTCGGTGCCGATGTGCGCGACGGTGCGGCCCAGGCCTGCGTGCATGCTGACCTCTCTGAACAGGCTCATGTAACAGGCTCCCGCCAGCAAAAGATCGGCCAAGGGTTCGGCTTTTAACGCGTACCGTCAAGGGGAGTACGCCAATAGGGGAATTGGCCTGCGTAAACGCAGCGTTTACTTTTGCCGTCATCCAGTGGGAAACATATCCCGCAAAAGCCCGACCTTTCGTTTCTGCCTCCTACCAAAAACAACGACAGAGGATAACGATATGAGTGCTTCCCACGCGCCAAATGGCGTGCTCAAACCCACCCTAAGCGTTTTCGATGTAGTGGCCATCACCGTTTCCGCGGTCACGCCGGCCAGTTCCGTGTTCGTGATTGCGCCGTTTGCCATCCAGCAAGCGGGCAGCGGTGTATTCCTCGCGTTTGTGATGGCCGCCTTGCTCGCGCTGATGTTCGCTTTCTGTTACGCCGAACTGGGCCGCGCGCATAACAGCGCCGGCGGTGAGTATGTGTACGCCAAGCGGGTGTTTGGCGGCATGGCCGGTTATGCGACCTTTTTGACCGTGCTGGTGATGTTGCTGTTTATCCCACCGGTCTTGGCCACGGGCGCCGCGACCTATCTGAACACTGCCCTGGGGACCCAATTCGACTCACAAACCGTCGCCCTGGTGATCGTGGTGTGCAGCTACGCCTTGGGCATCCTCAATATCAAGCTCAATGCCTGGATCACCGGCACGTGCTTGCTGCTGGAAGTCGCGGCGTTGCTGGTAATCGTGTTTATCGGCTTCGGTAATCCGGTACAGCCGGCCAGCGTGCTGTTTGAGCCGCAAATCGTCGAAAACGGCGTGTTGCACCTGGCGCCGTGGGCGTTGGTGGTCGGTGCCGTCGGCATCGGCCTGTTCTCGTACAACGGTTACGGCCCGGCCGTATTGCTGGCCGAAGACATGAAGTGCGGCGGCAAAGGCGTGCACAAGGCCGTGCTGTGGTCACTGGGGTTGGTGGTGGTGATCGAGCTGGTACCGATCGCCGCACTGTTGATCGGCGCGCCCTCGCTGAGCGCGATGATCAGCAGCCCGGACCCTATCGGTTACCTGCTGACCAGCCATGGCAATGAAACCTTGTCGCGCTTGGTCAGCGCGGGGATCTTCCTCTCCGTGTTCAACGCGATTGTGGCTATCGTTATCCAGATTGGCCGCGTGGTGTTCAGCAGTGGCCGCGACGCGCTGTGGACGCCGCGCATCAACACACTGTTTACGCGGATCCACCCGCGCTGGGACTCGCCGTGGCTGGCGACACTGTTCCTGGCGGTTCCCTCTGCGCTGCTGAGTTTCAGCTCCAACCTGGCGGACCTGACCTCGTTCAGTGTGTTGCTGATCATGCTGGTGTACCTGGTGGTGGCGCTGAGCGCGCTGATGAGCCGGGTGTTGCTGCGTGATCGCGAGCATCCCTATCGCATGCCGTTGTGGCCGTTGCCGGCTTTGCTGGCCGTGCTGGGCGCGGGCTACCTGTTGGTGACCCTGATCGCTGCGGCGTCCATGCGCGACATCATGATCATCATCGGCTTGCTGGCGTTGTCGGTGATTTTGTATTGCATCAGTGGCCGGTCGAGTCCGGCGTATCAGAAATTGTAAGGAGTGGGTATGCGCGCACGTCAAATGGGCATCACGTTGGGGCTGGGCACGCCCGGCGAATTGAATGCCATCACCGATGTTCCCGGTGTCCGGGTCGGCCACAGTACGCTCAAGACGCGTATCGACGGCAAACAGGTGCGCACCGGCGTCACGCTAGTGCAGCCGCGCGCGGGTGAGGCGCGCCAGCAGCCGTGTTTTGCCGGCTACCACGTACTCAATGGCAACGGCGATGCCACCGGCCTTGAGTGGATCAGCGAGGCGGGGCTGCTGACCACGCCGGTGGCGATCACCAACACCCACAGCATCGGTATTGTGCGTGACACCTTGATCGCCCTGGAGCGCGAGCGCCTGGCGGACCCGGCGGTGTATTGGTGCATGCCGGTGGTGATGGAAACCTATGACGGCCTGCTCAACGATATCTGGGGTCAGCACGTCAAGCCTGAGCATGTGCGCCAGGCACTGGACAATGCCGAAAGCGGGCCGGTGCAGGAGGGCGCGGTGGGCGGTGGCACCGGGATGATCTGCCATGAGTTCAAGGGCGGCATCGGCACCGCGTCGCGGCGCTTGCCAGCCGCGCAGGGCGGCTGGACCGTCGGCGTGCTGGTGCAGGCCAACCATGGCAAGCGCCAGGAGCTGCGGGTCGATGGCTACCCAGTGGGCCGCCATTTGATGGAGATTCCTTCACCGTTTGCCGAGCGCGGTACGCCGGGCATGGGCTCGATTGTGGTGATCATCGCCACCGACGCACCGTTATTGCCGCACCAGTGCCAGCGCCTGGCGCAGCGCGCCGCCATTGGCATTGCGCGCACGGGTGGCGGCACCGAGGATTCCAGCGGCGATCTGTTCCTGGCGTTCGCCACCGGCAACCAGAACCTGCCACCGGCGGATTACGGGCGCAAAGGCTTGCCGTTGAGCACCGCGTTGCAGATGGTCAATAACGACCATATTTCGCCGCTGTTCAGCGCGGCGGCGGAGGCGGTGGAGGAGGCGATCATCAACGCCATACTGGCCGGCGAGGCCATGAGCACCGACGAAGGCGTCAAGGTGCCGGGGCTTGCGAGCGAGACATTATTAGCGGCATTACACAAGAGCGGCTGGAGTGTGGCCCGGTAATAGGGGACAACATTAATTAATAGTCTAAGTAGTGGCTCTTTAATGTTGCCAATGACACCGTGACAATATAGTGGATCCACTATTTAAGTGGGCCGCTCAATTAGAGCGGCTTTACCTGTATTTAATATTTAAATAACACCCAGTGCGCCGCCGATGGGCAAAAGCAATTGCCCCCAATAAACACTGCCCGGGTCTTCCTTAAGTTGAATCTGTGTCACATTTTCGCTGCGGAAATATGTGTAGACGAAAGATTTCAAGTTGTGTCAGTTTCGATACGCCTTCAAAAGAGGTGAGTGATGGGACGATCTCGTCCGCGAGGTTCCTATCGACCAAAGACTGATGCACTTGCAAACAAGGAAGTACGTTTATGTCAAAAGTAAAAGACAAAGCTATCGTGTCTGCCGCGCAAGCCAGCACTGCTTACTCGCAAATCGATAGTTTTAGCCATCAGTATGACCGTGGCGGCAACCTCACGGTGAATGGCAAACCCTCCTTTACCGTGGACCAGGCAGCGGACCACCTGCTGCGCGATGGCGCCGCTTACAAGGACGTGAACCACAACGGCAAGATTGATCTGACCTACACCTTCCTCACCTCGGCCAGCTCGGCGACCATGAACAAACATGGCATCTCCGGGTTCAGCCAGTTCAACACCCAGCAGAAAGCACAGGCCGTATTGGCCATGCAATCCTGGGCGGATGTCGCCAACGTGAGCTTTACCGAAAGCGCCTCGGGCGGTGACACACACATGACCTTCGGCAACTACAGCGGCGGCCAGGCCGGCGCTGCAGCCTTCGCTTACCTGCCCGGCACCGGCGCAGGCTACGACGGCACGTCGTGGTACCTGACCAACAGCAGCTACACGCCGAACAAGGCCCCGGACCTGAACAACTATGGCCGGCAGACCCTGACCCACGAAATCGGCCATACCCTGGGCCTGGCGCACCCTGGCGACTACAACGCCGGGACCGGCAACCCGACCTACAAAAACGCGGACTATGGACAGGACACGCGCGGCTACAGCGTCATGAGTTACTGGAGCGAGAGCAATACCAACCAGAACTTCACCAAAGGCGGCGTCGAAGCTTACGCCTCAGGCCCGCTGATCGACGACATCGCCGCGATCCAGAAGCTCTACGGTGCCAACTACAACACCCGCGCCGGTGACACCACTTACGGGTTCAACTCCAACACCGGGCGTGATTTCTACAGCGCCACATCCAATGCCGACAAGCTGGTGTTCTCGGTATGGGACGGTGGCGGCAACGACACCCTGGACTTCTCCGGTTTTACCCAGAACCAGAAGATCAACCTCAATGAGGCCTCGTTCTCCGACGTTGGCGGCCTGGTGGGCAACGTGTCCATCGCCAAGGGCGTCACCGTCGAGAACGCGTTCGGTGGTTCGGGCAACGACCTGATCATTGGTAACAACGCAGCCAACCTCATCAAAGGCGGTGCCGGCAACGACATCATCTACGGCGGTGGCGGTGCGGACCAACTGTGGGGCGGCGCCGGCAATGACACCTTCGTGTTCGGTGCCAGCTCCGACTCCAAGCCTGGTGCTGCCGACAAGATCTTTGACTTCACCTCGGGTTCGGACAAGATCGACCTGTCCGGCATCACCAAAGGTGCAGGCTTGACCTTCGTCAACGCGTTCACCGGCCACGCCGGCGACGCTGTGCTGAGCTATGCCTCGGGTACTAACCTGGGCACCTTGGCCGTGGACTTCTCCGGGCACGGCGTGGCGGATTTCCTCGTCACCACCGTTGGCCAGGCAGTTGCCAGCGACATCGTAGCGTGATGTAAAAAGCGCGCGGCGCTCCGGCGCCGCGCTCTAGGATGGAGCAGAAAATGCCGCGTTTTTCTCATTTGATCGCCTGTGCTTCGCAGGTGTTGTTCGTGTCGGCAGGAGCCCATGCAATGGCTAGCAGTCTTGTTTTACCCACCACCGCCCAGTTGGCCGGCCACTGGCAGTTGCACCAGCAGGATCAGGTGTGCGCGCTGGACCTGTTGGACCAGCCGAACGCGCTGGCCGGTGATGTCGTCTGCGCTGAACAATGGCTGGGGGATAAACCCCTGACTTGGTTGCCGACCCCGGACGGCATCTGGCTGATGAATGCCCAAGGCACCGGCATTATCCATTTAAATCGTGAAAAAGACGGTGAATATAAAGGCCACACGGCGTCGATACCGGAAGTTGTGCTGCAACGAACACCTTAATTAAAAGTTATAAGCATATAACTCGATTTTAATAGTTGGCCGCCCTTGTCCAGGGTTCGGGCAACTGTTGTGCGTAATTTGCTTCAGGGAAGATCAGAAGATATGGCGAAGTCCCATGCGGTTGCGCCCTTATTCAGGGCGTTGGGTGAATACAAGAGTATTTTGATCAGTATCGGCTTTTTCACCGCATTGATTAACCTGTTGATGCTGGTGCCGTCGATTTACATGCTGCAAGTGTATGACCGTGTGTTGTCCTCCCAGAATGAAACCACCCTGGTGATGTTGACGCTGATGGTCGTGGGCTTCTTCGCGTTTATCGGCACGCTGGAAGTCATTCGCAGTTTTATCGTGATCCGCATCGGCAGCCAGCTGGAGCGGCGTTTCAACTTGCGCGTCTACAAAGCCGCGTTTGAACGCAACCTGCAACGTGGCCAGGGGCACGCCGGGCAATCGCTGGGCGACCTCACCGCGATCCGCCAATTCATCACGGGACCTGCGCTGTTCGCGTTTTTTGATGCGCCGTGGTTTCCCATCTACCTGTTTGTGATTTTTCTTTTCAACGTGTGGCTCGGCGTGCTGGCCACGGCGGGTGCGGTGCTGCTGATCGCGCTGGCCTGCCTGAATGAATACCTGACCAAAAAGCCGTTGGGCGAGGCGAGCGGGTTTTCCCAGCAGTCGACCCAGTTGGCCACCAGCCATCTGCACAACGCCGAGACGATCCAGGCCATGGGCATGCTCGGCGCGTTGCGCAAGCGCTGGTTCGTGGTGCACTCGCAATTTCTCGGCTATCAGAACAAGGCCAGCGACACCGGCTCGGTGATCACCTCGCTGAGCAAATCCTTGCGCCTGTGCCTGCAATCGTTGGTGCTGGGCCTGGGTGCCTTCCTGGTGATCAAGGGCGAAATGACCGCCGGGATGATGATCGCCGGCTCCATCCTCATGGGCCGCGTGCTCAGCCCCATCGACCAGTTGATTGCGGTGTGGAAGCAGTGGAGTTCGGCCAAGTTGGCGTACCAGCGGCTCGACGAATTGCTGCGTGAATTCCCGCCGGAAGTCGAACACATGGCGCTGCCTGCGCCCAAGGGCCAGGTCAGTTTCGAACAGGTCAGCGCGGGCCCACCCGGGCGGCGCATGGCGACCTTGCATCAGGTCAGCTTCAGCCTCGGCGCGGGCGAAGTGCTTGGCGTGCTCGGCGCGTCGGGCTCGGGTAAATCCACTCTGGCCCGCGTGCTGGTAGGCGTGTGGCCAACCCTGGCCGGCACCGTGCGCCTGGACGGTGCGGACATTCACCGCTGGGACCGTGATGACCTCGGCCCGCATATCGGCTACTTGCCCCAGGACATCGAACTGTTCAGCGGCAGCATCGCCGACAACATTGCGCGGTTTCGCGACGCCGACCCGCAGCTTGTGGTGCAAGCGGCGCAACAGGCCGGTGTGCATGAACTGATCCTGCGCCTGCCGCAAGGCTACGACACTGTGCTGGGCGACAACGGCGGCGGCCTGTCCGGTGGCCAGAAGCAACGCGTGGCCCTGGCTCGCGCGCTGTACGGCGGCCCGCGCTTGATTGTGCTGGATGAGCCCAACTCCAACCTCGACACCGTCGGCGAAGCCGCATTGGCCAGCGCCATCGTGCAGATGAAAGCCCAGGGCAGCAGCGTGGTGCTGGTGACCCACCGTTCCTCGGCACTGGCCCAGGCCGACAAGTTGCTGGTGCTCAGCGAAGGCCACTTGCAGGCCTTCGGCCCAAGCCAAGAAGTGCTGCGCGCGTTGTCGGGCCAGCAGCAGGAAGCACCACGAGAAAAGGCCGGTGTGAGCCTTAGCCGTCAGTACCAAGCCGGAAGGAATCCAGGCGCATGAGCAGCCTTACTGTTGAGCCTCGTTTTGAACAACGCGACGCCGGTTTTTTCGTAAAAATGGGTTGGCTGCTGACCATTGTCGGCGCCGGCGGCTTCTTTCTCTGGGCCAGCCTGGCCCCGTTGGACCAAGGCATCCCGGTGCAGGGCACGGTGGTGGTGTCGGGCAAGCGCAAGGCCGTGCAAACCTTCAGCCCCGGCGTGGTCAGCCGGATCCTGGTGAAGGAGGGCGAGTGGGTCAAACAGGGCCAGCCGCTGTTTCGCCTCGACCAGACCCAGAACCAGGCCGATGTGCAATCGTTGCAAGCCCAGTACCGCATGGCCTGGGCCAGCGTGGCGCGCTGGCAGAGCGAGCGCGACAACCATTCCAGCATCACCTTTCCGGCCGAACTGAGCGCCAACCCCGAGCCGGCCCTGGCCCTGGTACTTGAAGGCCAGCGCCAACTGTTCAGCAGCCGCCGCGAGGCGTTTTCCCGTGAACAAGCCGGGATTCGCGCGAATATCGACGGCGCCACGTCGCAACTCAATGGCATGCGCCGCGCCCGCAGTGACTTGGCCGCCCAGGCCCAATCCCTGCGCGATCAGCTGGCCAACCTGCAGCCCTTGGCCGACAACGGCTATATCCCGCGCAATCGCTTGCTCGATTACCAGCGCCAACTGTCCCAGGTGCAACAGGACCTGGCGCAGAACGCCGGTGAAAGCGGCCGCGTGGAGCAGGGCATCCTTGAATCACGCCTCAAGCTGCAGCAGCACAGCGAGGAGTATCAGAAGGAAGTGCGCAGCCAACTGGCCGACGCGCAACTGCGTAGTTTGACCCTGGAGCAGCAACTGACTTCGGCCGGTTTCGACCTGCAGCACAGTGAAATCAACGCGCCGGCCGATGGCATTGCGGTCAACCTCAGCGTGCACACCGAAGGCGCCGTGGTGCGTGCGGGTGAAACCCTGCTGGAAATCGTGCCCCAGGGCACGCGCCTGGAAGTCGAAGGGCATTTGCCCGTGCACCTGGTGGACAAGGTCGGCACGCACCTGCCGGTGGATATCCTCTTCACCGCCTTCAACCAGAGCCGCACGCCGCGTGTACCAGGCGAGGTCAGCCTGATTTCCGCTGACCAGATGCTCGATGAAAAAACCGGCCAGCCGTACTACGTGCTGCGCACCACGGTCAGCGAGGCCGCACTGGAAAAACTCCACGGCCTGGTGATCAAGCCGGGCATGCCCGCCGAGATGTTCGTGCGCACCGGCGAGCGCTCGTTGCTCAATTACCTGTTCAAGCCGCTGCTCGATCGCGCCGGCTCCGCGTTGACTGAGGAATGAGCATGAAACCTGTGTTCATTTCACTGATGTTGATTTGCGGCTCTGCCCAAGCCGCCATGGGCCCGTTTGATGTGTATGAGCAAGCCTTGCGCAACGATCCGGTGTTTCTCGGCGCGATCAAAGAGCGCGACGCCGGCCTCGAAAACCGCACCATCGGCCGCGCCGGGCTCTTGCCCAGGCTGTCGTACAACTACAACAAAGGCCGCAACAACTCCGAGGCGCATTTGCCGGACGGGCGCGGCGGTACGTACCGCGATGACCGCAACTACAACAGCTACGGCTCGACTTTCAGCCTGCAACAGCCGTTGTTCGACTACGAAGCCTATGCCAACTACCGCAAGGGCGTGGCCCAGTCGCTGTTTGCCGATGAAAGCTTTCGCGACAAGAGCCAGGCGTTGCTGGTGCGAGTGCTGAGCTATTACACCCAGGCGTTGTTCGCCCAGGACCAGATCGACATCGCCCGCGCGAAAAAGAAGGCCTTCGAGCAACAGTTCCAGCAAAACCAGCACCTGTTCCAGCAGGGCGAGGGCACGCGCACCGATATTCTCGAAGCCGAATCGCGGTATGAACTGGCCACCGCCGAAGAGATCCAGGCGCTGGATGAGCAGGATGCGTCCTTGCGCGAACTGGGCGCGTTGATCGGTGTGCAGAGCGTCAACATCCAAGACCTGGCGCCGCTGAACCAAAGCTTCTCGGCCTTCACCCTGACCCCGGCCAACTACGACACCTGGCATGAACTGGCGATCAGCAATAACCCCACGCTCGCCTCCCAGCGTCAGGCCGTGGAAGTGGCGCGTTATGAAGTGGAACGCAACCGCGCCGGCCACCTGCCGAAGATCACCGCGTATGCCAGCGCGCGTCAGCAGGAGTCCGACAGCGGCAACACCTACAACCAGCGCTATGACACCAACACCATTGGCATTGAAGTCAGCATGCCGTTGTATGCCGGTGGCGGCATCTCGGCGTCCACCCGCCAGGCCAGCCGCGGCATGGAACAGGCCGAGTACGAGCTGGAAGGCAAGACCCGCGAAACCCTGATCGAGCTGCGCCGCCAATTCAGTGCGTGCCTGTCGGGGGTGAGCAAGTTGCGTGCGTATCAAAAAGCCCTGACCTCGGCCGAGGCGCTGGTGGTGTCGACCAAGCAAAGCATCCTCGGTGGCGAGCGGGTCAACCTCGATGCGCTGAACGCCGAGCAGCAGCTTTACAGCACCCGCCGCGACCTGGCCCAGGCGCGGTACGACTATTTGATGGCCTGGACCAAATTGCACTACTACGCGGGCAACTTGCGCGACACCGACCTAGCGAAAGTCGATGAGGCCTTCGGCCCGGTGAAATGAGCACGTATAAAAACAATAAGGAGGGTTTAGATGATCACCGACTCATCCCGCTTCAAACCGTTTACCGCAGGCTCCTTGCTGCTGTTGTCCGTTGCGGCACAGGCGCAATACACCGAGACCGGTTTACCGGGTAACCCCGCCAGCTGGCGGTCCACTGAGTTTCAGAGCGACTGGGGCCTGGGTCGCATGAAGGCCGATGAGGCCTACGCCGCCGGGATCAGCGGCAGCGGGGTGAAAATCGGCGCGCTGGATTCCGGGTTCGATGCTGATCACCCGGAAGCCGCCAAAGACCGCTTCCACCCAGTCACGGCCACTGGCACTTACGTCAATGGCAGCCCGTTCAGCACCACGGGTGCGCTTAACCCCAACAACGATTCCCACGGCACCCACGTCACCGGCACCATGGGCGCGGCGCGCGACGGCGTGGGCATGCACGGCGTGGCCTACAACGCGCAACTCTACGTGGGCAACACCAACGCCAATGACAGCTTCTTGTTCGGCCCAACCCCGGACCCCAAATACTTCAAGGCGGTGTACACCGCGCTGGTGGATTCCGGCGTGCGCGCCATCAACAACAGCTGGGGCAGCCAGCCTTCGGATGTCAGCTACCAGACCCTCGGCGGCCTGCATGCCGCCTACGCCCAGCATTACAACCAGGGCACCTGGCTGGACGCAGCGGCGGACGTGGCCAAGGCCGGCGTGATCAATGTGTTCAGCGCCGGCAACAGCGGCTACGCGAATGCCAGCGTGCGTTCGGCGCTGCCGTATTTCCAGCCGGAACTGGAAGGCCACTGGCTGGCCGTGTCGGGCCTGGACAAGGCGAATAACCAGAAATACAACAAGTGCGGCATTGCCAAGTACTGGTGTATTTCCACGCCCGGCGCGCTGATCAACAGCACGGTTCCTGGTGGCGGCTATGGCGTGAAGTCCGGCACTTCGATGTCGGCACCCCACGCCACGGGCGCCTTGGCGCTGGTGATGGAACGCTACCCGTACATGAACAACGAGCAGGCGTTGCAGGTGCTGTTGACCACCGCCACGCAACTCGACGGTTCGATCACCCAGGCCCCCAACACCACTGTGGGCTGGGGCGTGCCGGACCTCGGCCGGGCGATGCACGGGCCGGGGCAATTACTCGGCCCGATGAACGTCAGCCTGGCGGCCGGGCAGGGCGATGTGTGGAGCAATGGCATCTCCGACCAGGCGTTGCTCCAGCGCCAGGCCGAAGACCGCGCCGAGCACACGGCCTGGCAGCAAACCCTGATCGACAAGGGCTGGCAAAACGGCGTGGGCGCGACTGCCAGCCAACAGGACCAGACCGACTACGCGGTCGGCAGCGCCCGTGACCAAGCCGCCGCGAACCGCGTGTATGAAGGCAGCCTGATCAAATCCGGCGCCGGCAGTTTGCTGCTCAGCGGCGACAGCACCTACCGCGGCGCGACCAGCGTAAATGGCGGCCTGCTGGCGGTGAACGGCTCGCTGACCTCGGCGGTGACCGTGAACGACAGCGGCACCCTCGGCGGTTCCGGGCGTATCGGCGCCTTGTCGGTGAACAGCGGCGGCACCGTGGCACCGGGCAATTCCGTGGGTACCTTGAACGTGGCAGGCGATGTGAACCTGGGCGCGGGTTCCACCTATGCCGTGGAACTGACGCCCACCAGCAGCGACCGTATTGTCGCCGGTGGCAAAGCCGTACTGGGCGGCGGCACCGTCACCCTGGCGTTGGAAAACAGCCCTACGTTGCTGAGCCAGAGCCAGGCGCAAAGCCTGATCGGCCGCCAGTACACCATCCTCCAAGCGGCGGGTGGTATCCAGGGCCAGTTTGGTCAGGTGTTGCCCAACTACCTGTTCCTCGGCGGCACCCTCGACTATGCGGCCAACGGCGTGCAACTGGACGTGGGGCGCAACGATGCGACCTTTGCCAGCGTCGCCGCCAACCGTAACCAGCGCGCTGTCGGCGCCGCTGCCGAGCAACTGGGCGCGGGCAACCCGGTGTATGAAAGCCTGTTGCAGTCCGATTCCGTTGCCACCGCTCGGCAAGGCTTGCAGCAGTTGTCCGGCGAAATTTACCCGGCGATTGGCGCGATGCTGATCAACGACAGCCTGCAACTGCGCGATGCAGTCGGCGAGCGCTTGCGCCATGTGCCAGCGAACGGCGAAAGCAACCTGTGGCTCAAGGCGCTTGGGGCCTGGGGCAAGAGCGACAGCCGTAGCGAAACGGCAGGCTCGACCACGTCTATCGGCGGCCTGTTGGCTGGCGTTGATGGCGCGCTGGACGAGCAGACCCGCGTGGGTGTGGTCGCCGGTTACAGCGACAGCTCGTTGAACCTGGGCAGCGGCACGCATTCCTCGGCGTCCATCGACAGCTACCACTTCGGCGCGTATGCCGGGCGCGAGCTGGGCGACTGGCGCGTGAGCGTCGGTGGTGCTTACAGCTGGCATCGCGGCGATGTGAAACGTGACCTGCAATACGGTGAAGTCAGCGGCAAGCAAAAGACCAAGCTGGACGCACGCACGGCCCAGCTGTTCACTGAGGCGGCGTACCGCATTCACCTGCAACCGCTGGCGCTGGAGCCGTTCGCCAACCTTTCGTATGTGCACCTGGACAGTGATTCATTCCACGAAAAAGGCGACGCCGCTGCGCTGGAGCGTGGCCGTGATCGGCGCGATGCGGTGCTCAGCACCCTCGGTGCGCGCGCATTGAAAACCCTGCCATTGAATGACCATCAGCAGCTGGAACTGTCCGGCTCGCTGGGCTGGCAGCACAGCCTTACCGCGGTTGAATCGGAAGAACATTTGGCGTTTGTCGCTGGCGGGCCTTCATTTGCCGTGCGCAGTTCGCCGTTACTGCGTGATGCGGCGTTGGTTGGGGTGCAGGCCAGCTTGGCGCTGAGCAAGGCCACGCGGGTCAACCTCGATTACCACGGGCAGTTGGGTGGGCGCGAGACAACCCAAGGCGTGGGGTTGAGCCTGAACTGGCAGTTCTGAGTTCAAGACGATGATCGCTCCCACGCTCCGCGTGGGAATGCCTTATGTGACGCTCTGCGTCACGCTTTGGACGCAGAGCGCCCTGGGCTGCATTCCCACGCGGAGCATGGGAACGATCGGGTTGGATTTCCAAAAAAGTGCAATAAGAAAACTAAGGAAGGTCACCGTGAAAAAACGTACGTCAGGGTTAATCACCGCCACTCACACCGGCCCGGGCTACCCGCTCAAGGCTTTGAGCTGCGTGCCATACGGTGCGTTGCTGTGCTGCCTGGCAAGCTTGGGTACCGCCCAGGCCGCACCCTATGTGGAAACCGGCAAGTTGGGCGACGCTGCCAGTTGGCGCAGCAATGAGTTCAAGGCCGACTGGGGCCTGGGCGCGGTGCATGCAGACGCGGCCTATGCCGCCGGCTACACCGGCAAGGGCGTCAAACTGGGGATCTTCGACCAACCGGTGTACGCCCAGCACCCGGAATTCAACAGCCCCGGCAAGGTGGTGACGGTTGTCACCGAGGGCATTCGCCAATACACCGACCCGTATATTCCGGTAAAGGCCGGCGATGCGTTCCGCTACGACGGCACGCCGTCCAAGGACTCCAACGGCAAGCTGGGTAACCACGGCACCCACGTCGGCGGGATTGCCGCCGGTAACCGCGATGGCGGGCCGATGCATGGCGTAGCGTTCAATGCGCAAATCATCACGGCGGAAAACGGCGACCCGGGCCCGGAAGACGGGATCATCCTGGGCAACGACGGCGCGGTGTACAAAGCCGGTTGGGACGGGCTGGTGGCCAGCGGCGCACGGATTATCAACAACAGTTGGGGCATCGGCATCGGTGACCAGTACGCCAAGGGCGGCCGCGATCCGGCGTTTCCCAACTTCACGGTCAATGAAGCGCAGGCGCAGTTCAATAATATCCGGCCGATCCTCGGCACGATTGCCGGTGGCGCTTACCAGGGCGCAATCGACGCGGCTCGCAGCGGCGTGCTGACCATCTTTGCCGCCGGTAACGACTACAACCGCAACAACCCGGATGCGATATCGGGCCTTGCGTACTTTGTGCCGGAGATCGCGCCGAACTGGCTGTCGGTCGCGGCCTTGCAGCAAAACCCGGACACCGCTAGCGCCGATCCGTATGTGATCAGCACCTTCTCGACGCGTTGCGGTTATGCGGCCAGTTTCTGCGTGTCGGCGCCCGGCACCAAGATCTACAGCTCGATCATCAACGGCACCGATCTTTCAAACCTCACCACCGACTGGGCCAACAAAAATGGCACCTCCATGGCCGCGCCGCATGTGGCAGGCGCTGCGGCGGTGCTGATGGAACGCTTCCCGTACATGAGCGGCGAGCAGGTCTCCACCGTGCTGAAAACCACCGCCACCGACCTCGGCGCGCCGGGCATCGACTCGCTGTACGGTTGGGGCATGATCAACCTGGGCAAGGCGGTCAACGGCCCGGGCATGTTCATCACCGCCGAGGATATTCCGGCCGAGTTCCGCATCGACGGCGCGTATGGCAGTGGGCAATTCGTTGCGGATTTGCCAGGGATTGGCGCTGTGGTGGATGCCGGCAAACCGACCCAGCGCCTGTGCACCGACGTGCACTGCGGGCTGGACGTGTGGAGCAATAACATCGCCGGCCATGGCGGCCTGACCAAGCAGGGCATCGGCGCGCTGGTGCTCACCGGCAACAACACCTACAGCGGCCCGACCCTGGTCAATCAAGGCTTGCTGGCGATCAATGGCTCGGTCACCTCCGACGTGACGGTCAGCCAGCGCGGCGTACTCGGTGGCTCGGGGCGTATCGGCTCGCTGACTGCCAAAAGCGGCGGCACCGTGGCGCCGGGTAATTCCATCGGCACGCTGAACGTGGCGGGCAATGTGACCTTCGACGCCGGCTCGACCTACGCGGTGCAATTGTCGCCGACCAGCAGCGACCGCATCGTTGCCGGTGGCACGGCCACGCTCAACGGCGGCACCGTGACCCTGGCCCTGGAAAACAGCCCGACGCTGCTGACCAACGCGCAGGCCCAGAGCCTGGTGGGTCGCCAGTACAACATCCTGCAAGCCGCTGGCGGCATTACCGGTAGTTTTGGTGCGGTACTGCCCAATTACCTGTTCATTGGTGGCACGTTGAACTACGCGGCCAACGGTGTGCAGTTGGACGTGGCGCGTACCAACAGCTTCGCCAGTGTGGCGGCTACGCCGAACCAGCGCGCGGTCGCGGCGGCTGCCGAGCAGTTGGGCGCGGGCAATGCGGTGTACGAAAGCCTGCTGCTGGCGCCGAATGCGGCCTCGGCACAAGGCGCGTTCAAGCAACTGTCGGGTGAAGTTTACCCGGCGTTGCAGAGCGCATTGGTCAACGACAGCCGTTACGTGCGTGAAGCAGTGGGCGAGCGCCTGCGCAATGATGAGATGGGCGCAAGCAGCCAGACTGTCGACAGCCGTGGCAACGTATGGGTCAAGGCGCTGGGCGCGTGGGGCAAGACCGACAGCCGCAGCGACACAGCGGGCTACACCACATCACTGGGCGGCATGCTCGCCGGGGTTGATGGCGCGTTGGACGAAGCGACCCGTATCGGTTTAGTCGCCGGTTACAGCGACACCTCGTTGAACATGGGCGACGGCAGCCATAGCCGTGCTTCGGTGGACAGTTACCACTTCGGCGCGTACGCCGGGCATGAGATCGGCGCCTGGCGCTTGAGCGGCGGCGCGACCTACAGCTGGCACCGTGCAGATGTGAAGCGCGACCTGCAATACGGTGAAGTGGCCGGCAAGCAAAAAGTCAAAGTGGATGCGAGCAGCACCCAGGTGTTCGGTGAGGCGGCGTACCGCGTCAACCTGCAACCGCTGGCCCTGGAGCCGTTTGCCAACTTGGCGTACGTGCATCTCAATACCGATGGTTTTACCGAGAAGGGTGATGCTGCAGCGTTGAAAGGTCATGACGACACGCGCGATGTGGTGTTGAGCACCCTGGGTGTGCGCGCGTTGAAGACCTTCAATGTGAATGATCACCAGCAGTTGGAAGTGTCTGGCACCTTGGGTTGGCAGCACAATTTGAGCAGCACCGATTCGCAGCAGCACCTGGCGTTTGCCTCGGGTGGGCCTTCGTTTGCGGTGGAAAGTGCACCGATGGTGCGTGATGCGGCGCTGGTAGGCGCGCGCGTGAGCCTGGCGTTGAGCAAGGATGCGCGGTTGAACTTTGATTACAACGGGCTGCTGGCCAGTAAGGAGAAAGTGCACGGGGTGGGGTTGAGCCTGGACTGGGCGTTCTAAACAAGCACGACCTGCTGAATGTGGGGCCGGGTTTTATGTGGGGCGGGCTTGCTCGCGAAAGCGGTGTGTTAGTTGATGGATTCATTGGCTGGTTCACCGCATTCGCGAGCAAGCCCGCTTCCACAATTGGATTGAGAGGTAACAGGGAGATTTTCGTTGGCCTGGAGGCCGTCATTGCAGGCAAGCCCGCAGTTAAAAGGTGTTTTCGCTTTCTCTACAAATCCAACAACAGAGAGGCAGTACCATGGGAATTTTTGACTATAAAAACCTCGGAACCGAGGGCTCCAAAGCGTTGTTCGCCGATGCCATGGCGATCACGTTGTATGCCTATCACAACCTCGATAACGGCTTTGCCGTGGGTTATCAGCACTACGGCCTGGGGCTCGGGCTGCCGGCCACGTTGGTCGGTGCGTTGCTCGGCAGCACGGACTCACAAGGTTTGATTCCGGGCATTGCGTGGAACCCCGACTCGGAAAAAGCTGCGCTTGGGGCCGTGCAGAAAGCCGGGTGGACGCCGATCAGCGCCAGCGCCCTCGGGTACGGTGGCAAGGTTGATGCGCGGGGCACGTTCTTTGGCGAAAAGGCCGGCTACACCAGCGCGCAGGTCGAAGTGCTCGGCAAGTACGATGACGCCGGCAAATTGTTGGAAATCGGTATCGGTTTTCGTGGCACTTCGGGGCCGCGGGAAACCTTGATCAGCGACTCCATCGGCGACTTGATCAGCGACCTGCTTGCAGCGCTGGGCCCCAAGGATTACGCGAAAAACTACGCCGGTGAAGCCTTTAGTGGTTTGCTCAAGAACGTCGCCGACTTTGCCGGCGCCCATGGCTTGACCGGCAAGGACGTGGTGGTCAGCGGCCACAGCCTGGGCGGCCTGGCGGTCAACAGCATGGCGGATTTGAGCAGCAATAAATGGTCGGGGTTCTACAAGGACTCCAACTACGTGGCCTACGCCTCGCCAACCCAGAGCGCCAGCGACAAGGTGCTTAATATCGGCTATGAAAACGACCCGGTGTTCCGCGCGTTGAACGGCTCGTCGTTCAACCTGTCGTCCCTGGGCGTGCACGACAAACCCCACGAGTCGACGACCGACAACATCGTCAACTTCAACGACCACTACGCCTCGACCTTGTGGAATGTGCTGCCGTTTTCCATCGTCAACCTGCCGACCTGGGTCTCGCACTTACCCACGGCGTACGGCGACGGCATGACCCGCATCCTCGAGTCCGGCTTTTACGACCAGATGACCCGCGACTCCACGGTGATCGTCGCCAACCTGTCCGACCCGGCGCGGGCCAACACCTGGGTGCAGGACCTGAACCGCAATGCCGAACCACACAAGGGCAATACGTTCATCATCGGCAGTAACGGCAACGACCTGATCCAGGGCGGCAAGGGCGCCGATTTTATCGAGGGCGGTAAAGGCAATGACACGATCCGCGACAGCAGTGGGCATAACACCTTTCTGTTCAGTGGCCACTTTGGCAACGACCGCGTGATTGGCTACCAGCCCACCGACAAGCTGGTGTTCAAGGACGTGGAAGGGAGCACCGACCTGCGCGACCACGCCAAGGTGGTCGGCGCGGACACGGTGCTCACGTTTGGCGCCGACTCGGTGACATTGGTCGGCGTCGGGCATGGCGGCCTGTGGACGGATGGCGTAGTGATCGGCTGATCAACCGTTACTGAAGCCTGCAACAAAAAGCCCCGCATTTGCGGGGCTGTTTGTTATCACTTTCCGTTGCGTACCGTCGCCACGTCATCGGCCTTGACGCGCACGTGCTTGCCGGCGATATCGGTGAATTCGTAGAAGCCATCGGCTGTTTTGGTGTTTGGGGTGTCCTTGGTCAAATACTGCGTACCATTTTGCAATGTCACCACGGTTTGCGTTGAGCAACCGGTCAATAGCAGAAAAGTGAGTGCAACCAGTGGCAGACCCAAATTCTTCATGTTCATAACCCTTACCTTTAACCTTGGAAAGCTTTTACTCTAGAAAGTCCCGCTGCGTATGGGGCGGGCCGCAAATGTTACGCCATCAACAGAGCTATCTGATCACTTTTATAAGAAAAGTTGCGTGCGCCATTTATCTATTACCGATTGCAACAAGTGGTTTACGACGGCAATCTGTATGCATAACCAGTATTTGAACGGCGCGCGACATGGCCAACCCCCTCGACGACCCCTTGTATTACCTGCATAACTTCCGCCAAGTGCTGCACTGGCTGGGGCAGCGCTATGCCGATTTGCTCGACGCGGACGAAGCGCATTTCATTCAGCAATTTGACAGGTTGCCGCAAGCGTCCCAGGCGTTATTGGTGCGCATGGTGATGCGCAAGGGCGTGCATTTTCGTGCGAGCAAACTCAATTACCTCGAGATCGGCTGCACCCGCGCCGCCGTGTTGGCGCTGGTGGAGCAGGGTTGGGTCAGTGACCAGGGCACGCTGTGCTTTGAGGCGCTGTTTGCGCTGCTGCAAAAAGGCGAAGTCCTCGCGGCCTTCAAGCCATGGATTGACCAGCCCAAGGCCAAGAAGGCCGACTGGCTGGAGCCGCTGGCTGCGCAGTTCCCGCAGCAACGCAGCTTTGCCCAGTGGTGCCCGGACCTCGGCGATGCGCTCTATAGCCTCACCGTGATGGACCTGTGCGACCGCCTGCGCCTGATGTTCTTCGGCAACCTGCATCAGGACTGGTCGGAATTCGTGCTGGCGGACCTGGGCATCTACACCTATGAAAAAGTCGAGTTTTGCGCCGAGTCCCGTGGCCTGCGCACGCGTGACGACGTTGTGGGTTTTCTGTTTCTGCATCAATGCCAGCAGGCGTTTGAAACCGGTGAGGCGCTGGACGCTGTGCTGGCGCAAATCGCCACGCTGTCTACCGACAACCCGTGGCTGGAAAAACGCCGCGCCAAGTTGTTGTTTCAAATCGGCCAGTATTGCGAGCGCAGCGCCGAACTGGACATGGCGCAGCAGATCTACCGCCATTGCGCTTATCCCGGCGCGCGCTCGCGTCTGATTCGTGTGCTCGAGCGCCAGGAGGATTACGCCCAGGCCATGGCCCTGGCGTGCGCCGCGCAACAGGCGCCGGAAAGCGCCGCCGAGCAGCAACATCTGTTGCGAGTGCTGCCACGCCTGCGCCGTAAACTGGGGGCGCCGGCACTGCCCAAGGTCAAGCCGCGCGCCGTCACGCGCCTGGATTTGGCACTGCAAATTCCGCAGCCGCTGATGTCGGTGGAGTACTGCGTGCAGGCGCATCTGAGCGAGCCCGATGCACCGGTACATTACGTCGAGAATGGGCTGATTAACTCGCTGTTCGGGTTGTTGTGCTGGGAGGCGATATTTGCGCCATTGCCAGGCTCGTTTTTTCACCCGTTCCAGCGTGGGCCGGTGGACCTGCACAGCGAGGACTTTCATCAGCGCCGCGCTGTGTTGTTCGCCGCCTGCTTCGAGCAGTTGGGGGACGAGCGCTACAAGACCACCATCCGCCAGCGCTACGTGGACAAATGGGGCATTCAGTCGCCCTTCGTATTCTGGAACCTGCTCAGTGAAGAACTGTTGGAACAGGCCTTGGACTGCTTGCCCGCCGAACACCTGCGCTACTGGTTTGAGCGGCTGCTATTGGACATTCGCGCCAACCGTGCCGGCATGCCCGACCTGATCCAGTTCTGGCCCGCGCAAAAGACCTACCGCATGATCGAGGTCAAAGGCCCCGGCGATCGCCTGCAAGACAACCAACTGCGCTGGCTGGAGTTCTGTGGCGAATACCAGATGCCGGTCACTGTCTGTTATGTACGCTGGGCGCAGCCCGCTTGAGCTACAGCGTTGCGGTGCGAGCGCTGTGTGAGTTCACCGCCAAGGTCGGCGACCTCGACCTGCGCTTCACGCCGTCGCCCAGCGCCCAGGAAGGCATTGTCGGCCACCGCACCGTGGCCTCGCGGCGCAGCGCGCACTATCAGAACGAAGTGGCCCTGGAGGGTGAATACCAGCAGCTCAAGGTGCGGGGCAGGGCGGACGGCTACGACCCCGACAGCAATCGCCTGGAAGAGGTAAAAACCTATCGCGGCGACCTCGACGCCCAGCCGGCCAACCATCGGCAACTGCATTGGGCCCAAGTCAAGGTGTACGGCTGGCTGATGTGCCAAAAGCTCGGCCTTAGCGAAATCGACCTGGCGCTGGTGTACTTCGACATCGTCGGCGAAGGCGAAACCCTGCTCAACCAGCACTTTCAGGCGGCCGACCTCGAACGGTTTTTCAACCAGCAATGCGCGCTGTTCCTGGGGTGGGCGCACCAGGAAATGCAGCACCGCGACGCACGCAACAGCGCCGCGCAAACCCTGGCGTTTCCCCATGCCGACTTTCGCCCGGGCCAGCGCGCGCTGGCCGAGTCGGTTTACAAGGCTGTCAGCACCGGCCGCTGCCTGATGGCCCAGGCGCCCACTGGCATCGGCAAGACCGTGGGCACGATCTTCCCGCTGCTCAAGGCCCTGGCGCCGCAGCAACTGGACAAAGTGTTGTTCCTCACCGCCAAGACCCCGGGGCGCAAGTTGGCACTGGATGCCGCCCAAGTGCTGTACGACAGCAGCCCCGACTTGCCGCTGCGCGTGCTCGAATTGGTGGCGCGGGACAAAGCCTGTGAACACCTGGACAAAGCCTGCCACGGCGACTCCTGCCCGTTGGCCAAGGGCTTTTACGATCGCCTGCCGGCCGCGCGCACGGCGGCTTCCCAGGTGCGCCTGCTCGACCAGCGCAATCTGCGCGAGGTGGCCCTGGCCCATGACGTTTGCCCGTATTACCTGAGCCAGGAAATGGCGCGCTGGGTCGACCTGGTGGTCGCTGACTACAACTACTATTTCGACTTTGGTGCCATGCTGTTCGGCTTGGCCCAGCTGAACCAATGGCGCGCCGCCGTGCTGGTGGACGAAGCCCACAACCTGGTGGAGCGTGCGCGTTCGATGTACAGCGCCAGCCTCGACCAATACAGCCTCAAGACCCTGCGCGATATCGCACCTGAACCATTGAAGAAACCCTTGCAACGCCTCAACCGCGAATGGAACGCCCTGCACAAGGACCAGCTCGCGCCGTACCAGGCTTATGCCAACAAGCCCGACAAACTCCTCCAGGCCCTGAGCCTGTGTGCCAGCGCCATGGGCGACTACTTCAACGACCACCCCGAAGCCCTCAGTGGCGACCTGCAAGCGTTCTATTTCGAGGCGCTGCAATTTGCCAAGGTCGCCGAGCTGTTCAACGAACACTTCATCTTTGATATCAGCAAGCGCCAGTTCAGTGGCAAGCGCAGTGCTTCGACCCTGTGTCTGCGCAACGTAGTGCCCGCCGAATTTATCCGCCCCAGGCTGACCGCCGCGCGCAGCAGCGTGCTGTTCTCCGCGACCTTGAGCCCTCGGCACTATTACGCCGACTTGCTCGGCCTGCCGGCGGACACCGCGTGGGTCGATGTGGAATCGCCGTTCAAGGCCGAGCAATTGCAGGTGCGCATCATCGATGCGATTTCGACGCGGTTTGTGCATCGCCAAGCCTCGCTGGCGCCAATCGTCGAACTGATCGCCGCGCAATTCGCGCAACGGCCCGGCAATTACCTGGCGTTTTTTTCAAGTTTCGATTACCTGCAACAAGTGGCGCAGTTGATGGCCGAGCGACACCCGCACATTGCACTGTGGTTGCAGTCACGCGGGATGGCCGAGGCCGAACGGCAAGCATTCCTGGATCAGTTCACCCAGCACAGTCAGGGCATCGGCTTTGCCGTACTGGGCGGCGCGTTCGGCGAAGGCATTGATCTGCCGGGCGCGCGCTTGATCGGGGCGTTTATCGCCACACTCGGGTTGCCGCAACTGAACCCGATCAACGAACAGATGAAAGCGCGCATGGCCTCGATCTTCGGCTCCGGTTACGACTACACCTACCTGTACCCCGGCATTCAGAAAGTGGTGCAGGCGGCGGGTAGGGTGATTCGTAGCCAGCAGGACGAGGGTGTGGTGATGTTGATTGATGACCGCTTTGGCGAGGCGCGGGTGCGGCAGTTGTTGCCGCGCTGGTGGGCGCCCGTCACTCAAGCGTGACGCCGCTCAGTTGTTCGCTCAGCGCCCAGAGCTGTTCGGCTTGCTCCGGGTCGATGGCCCAGGCGTGAATGCCGCTGCGCTGGGTGTGATCTTCAGTAGGCGCGGCAACCTCACAATCCTCGCAATACAGGCCACCCATGCCCTCAAGTTGCGGGCTGACGCCACACCACACCATCGTCGCTGCGCCTTTTGCGCGTCACGCGCAGGAACGATCACCTGCGTTCCGGCACTTGCAAGTACACGAGTGGCTTCCAGGCCAATTCCGGAGTAACCGCTGGTGACGATGGTTGTCATACCGCGCAAGTCTTTAGCGGCCAACGCTTGCAGCGCGGTGGTGCTGGCACTGAAACCACTGTTGATGGGGGCTTGTTTACGCGTCATAACGCTTCTCCGTTTGGGGGAGGGTTACGTTCTTCTTTGGAGGCCGGACGCGGAATGCCCTAAAGTCTGTGTTTCTATCGCGATCGTCCGGAGGTTTTTATTGTGGATACCCTGTCCGAAGTGTTGGCCCTCTTGAAAAGCCACCGCACGTTATTTGCGGGCTTGAAGGCTGGCGGCACGTGGGCGGTGAATTTCCCGGCGCCGGAGGGCATCAAGTTCAATGCGGTGGTGGAAGGCAAGTGTTGGCTGGAAGTGGAGGGCGAGCCGGTGCCAATTGCCTTGAGTGAGGGCGATTGTTTTTTACTGACACACACAATCGCCCGTGGAGATTGTCGAGCAACCTTGCACGGCAGGGCATTGACGCGCGCGACGTATACAGAGAGGCGGTGGGCGGCATCGCCAGCTTGGGCGACACCGTGGATTTGTTTCTGATTGGCGGGCTGTTCACCTACGGTGATGACGCGCGTTTGTTGCTCGATGGGTTGCCGCCGGTGGTGCGTATCAGCGCCAGGTCCGAACAGGCCGGCGTATTGCGCTGGTGCCTGGAGCGGCTTGCCCTGGAATATGCCAGCCCAAGACTCGGCGCGGCATTGATGACCGAGCATTTGGCGCAAATGATGCTGGTGCAAATCCTGCGGCTCTATCAATCTTCCTTGGGTGCCAGCACTCAAGGCTGGTTGGCGGCGTTGACCGACCCACGGCTGGCACCGGTACTTGCGCAAGTGCACGCCGAACCGGCGCGGCGTTGGACGTTGAGCGAAATGGCCAGTATCGCCAATCAGTCCCGTTCGACGTTTGCCTTGCACTTCAAGCAGCACGTCGGGATGCCGCCTCAGGAGTACCTGACCCACTGGCGCATGCACTTGGCGATAAAGGCTTTGAACACCTCGAGCAGCAGTGTGTCCAGTATCGGCCAGGCGTTGGGGTATCAGTCGGACAGCGCTTTCAGCAGCGCATTTAAGCGCCAGATGAATTGCTCGCCACGTGAATACCGTGAGCGCGCCCTACATAACACCCACAACACCCACAGCATCAGTCACAAGGAAGCCAGTGATGAGCGATATCCAGCACGAGAGGATCCAGGTCAACGGTATTGAGTTAAGCGTTCACATCGCCGGCCCCGAGCATGGCCAGCCTATCTGGCTGCTGCACGGGTTTCCTGAGTGTTGGCATTCCTGGCGCGAGCAGATTCCCGCGCTGGTCGCTGCCGGGTATCGGGTGTTCGTGCCTGAAATGCGTGGCTACGGCGAATCGAGTGCGCCTGCCGGGATCGCCGATTACGACTTACTGACGCTGTGCGCCGATATTCAACAGGCCATGAACCATTTCGGCCATCAACCGGTGGTGATGGTCGGCCATGACTGGGGCGCCGTGGTGGCGTGGCACCTCGCATTGCTCGAACCCGCGCGGGTCAGCCGCTTGATTACGATGTCGGTGCCGTTTGCCGGACGTGCCCGGCGCCCGGTAATCGAAATCATGCGTGAGCTGTATGCCGACCGCTTCAACTACATCCTGTATTTCCAGGAACCGGGCGTAGCCGAGCGGGAACTGGATGCCGACATCGAACGCACGCTGCGGCTGTTCATGCAGGATCAGGATGTGTTCCTGCAGAAGAAGCCAGCTAACGCCACCTTGCTCGAAGGCGTCTCGGCCCCCGGCACACTGCCGCCGTGGTGTGCTCAAGCGGACTTGGACGTTTACGTGCAAACCTTCAGCAAGCACGGTTTTCGCGGCGCGCTGAACTGGTATCGCAACTTCGAGCGCAACTGGCAGCGCACCGAGTGCCTGGCGGGCCAGCAAGTGCTGCAACCCACGTTGTTCCTGATTGGCGACCGCGACCCGGTCGGTGTGTTCGAAGCCCACACCCTCAAGCGCATGCCCGACGCAGTGCCCAACCTGCAACAGCAGGTGTTGGCCAACTGCGGTCACTGGGTCCAGAACGAGCAGGCCCAGCGGGTCAACGCGCTGATGCTCGCGTTTCTAGCGAGAACCTGAAGGTCGCGCCATGCCCGGGGCGGTCCACCAGTTGGATGCTGCGCCCGTGTAATTGCAGGATACGGTGCACGATGCGCAGGCCCAGGCCGCCATCGCGGCGCGCACCGCCGATGGTGAACGCGCGCAGGAACAAGCCATCGCGCAGCTCGGCATCAATGCCTGGGCCACTGTCACTGACGGTGACCGCCACACTGTTGGCCTCGGGTGACAGGATCACTTCGACTTCACCGTTTAGCGGTGTGTGACGCAAAGCGTTATCAAGCAGGTTGGTCAGCACGCGTTCGATCAAGCCCAGGTCGGCCAGTACTGTCGGCACCTGGCGCGGCAGGGTGGCGATAAGCTTGATGGACCGGGCTTCGGCGGTGAGTTCGAATTTCTGGAAGATGTCCTGCACCAGGTCCGGCAGTGAAAAGCCTTCGATCACCGGCTGCACGAAACCATGTTCCAGGCGCACCAGCTCCAGCAATGACTGGGCCAGCCCGCCGACCTTACGGCTTTGGTCCAGGGCGATGCCCAGGTAACGCCGGCGCTCTTCGGGGCTGAGGCTGGCGTCCTTGAGGCTCAGGGTTTCCAGGTAACCGTGCAGTGACGCCAGCGGCGTGCGCAGGTCGTGGGAAATATTCGCGACCATTTCCCTGCGTTCCTGATCCTGTTGGGTGATGGCGCGCCATTGCTCGCCCAGGCGGTTTTCCATTTGTACGAAGGCGTGGTCGAGCACAGCGATTTCATCGCCGCTGTCGAGTTTGGGGCGGTTGATTTGCGCGGGTTCGGGCGCGCCGTTGATGTCGAACTGGCCGACCTTGTCGGTCAACTGGCGCAGCGGTCGGGTGATCCAGGCGAAGGCAATCAGGCCGGCCAACAGGCAGAGCAGGGCGACCAGGCCGATGGACCACAGGGCGATTTTCAACGCCATGCCCGTGGCATCTTTGGCGTCATACACGTCGTGGGCTTCGCCCAGCAGCACCACGTACAAGAATCCGGTTTGCTGGCCGTTGGCTTTGAGCGGCGCGGCGCTGAACACCTTGCGCCCATCGACGCTGCGCGGGTCGTCGCCGAGGATCGGCAGCATCGCGCCGCTCAAGAAGCGCCGAATCGGCGCCAGATCGACCTTATCGCGCAGCAAATGCCCTGCGGGTGCGGCATTCCCGACCACGCGCCCGTCGATATCGAGCAAGTACACCTCGACACTGGGGTTGACCAGCATCAACTGGCTGAACAGGTTGCGTACTGCGTCGGGCTTGAGGCCGTCGGCGTCCATCAGTTGCGTGTCGCGGGCGATGTGCGCCGCCAGGTCGCGGGACAGGCCTTGCACCACTTCCAGTTCGTGCATGTGGTTGGAGCGCACCTGCAGCCATGCCGAGGTGCCGCTGCAGATCACCAGCAACACGGCGAACACCACCGACAGGCGCTGGGTCAGGGTCAGTTTCATGGCGAACTCTCGGCAAACTTGTAGCCCCGACCCCACACCGTGAGGATGAGCACCGGGTTGGCCGGGTCGGCCTCGACCTTGGCGCGCAGGCGGTTGATGTGGGTGTTCACGGTGTGTTCATAACCTTCGTGGCTGTAGCCCCACACGGCGTTGAGCAGGTCCATGCGCGAGAAGACTTTGCCCGGCTGGCGCGCGAAGAAATACAGCAGGTCGAATTCCGGTGGCGTGAGGTCCAGGCGCTGGCCTTGCAGGGTGGCGTCGCGGGTCAGCGGGTTGATGAACAGCTGGCCGAGGTCGAGGCTGCCCGCGTCCATCTTCAAGTTGCGCGCCATGGCATCAACCCGGCGCAGCAGCGCCTTGACCCGCGCCACCAGCTCCGGCATCGAAAACGGCTTGGCCAGGTAGTCATCGGCGCCCAGTTCCAGGCCAAGAATGCGGTGCAATTCACTGGAGCGTGCGCTGGTGATGATGATCGGTGTGTAGCGCGTCATGGCGCGGGCACGGCGGCAGATTTCCAGGCCGTCGACGCCGGGCAGCATCAGGTCGAGGATCAGCGCGTCCCAGCCGCCTTGCTCGAGCAGGCGCAGGCCTTCGTTGCCATCGGCGCTGTGCACCACCTCAAACTGCTCGTCGCGCAGGTGCAGGCAGATCAAGTCGGCAATATGGGCATCGTCCTCGACCACGAGGACACGTTTGGGCTGATCCATGCTGAAAACCTTTAAAAACCTTGGCTTGTAGTCCGCGCATTGTGCGGGTTTTGCAACAGTGTAGTTATCACGAATTGTTTAACTCTGCGTGAGGATTTCGCGACCACCCAAGGCCCAGGATGACCCCATTGCAAGAGCGAGCGAGCTTTTGTGGCGAGCGGGCTTGCCCTAATGCCGTTCAGTTAAGCGAACGCAATGCCCAAAGCAGCGAAGATTAAATGTGGGAGCGGCGGTGCGACGATTCGACTTGCCCGCGATAACGTCGGCCCAGCAAACATGGATGTTGACTGACCCACCGCTTTCGCGGGCAAGCCTGCTCTTCAAATGAAGCCCGCTCACCACAGGTTCCGCGCCAGCCATCAATGAGGAAACCCCCATGTACTCACGCCGACAAATACTGCTAGCCACTGGCGGCCTGGGTGTCGCCGTCCTGGCCGGCGGCCTGCTCAAACACCTCAACATGGTCACCGAAGCCGAAGCCGCCGAAACCTTCGAAGTCACCCACACTGAGGCCCAATGGCGCAGCCTGCTAAGCGCCGAGGAATTCGCCGTGCTGCGCGAGGAGGGCACCGAACACCCTTACACCAGCCCACTCAACGATGAACACCGCACCGGCACCTTTGCCTGTGCCGGCTGCGCCTTACCGCTGTTTTCCTCAAGCACCAAGTTCGACAGCCACACCGGCTGGCCAAGCTTCTGGCAGCCGCTGGACAACGCCGTCGCCAGCCACGTCGACACTTCCTACGGCGTGGTGCGCAAGGAAATTCACTGCCGCCGGTGCGGCGGTCACCAAGGGCATGTATTTGACGACGGCCCGGCACCTACCGGCCTACGTTATTGCATGAATGGCGTGGCCATGACGTTCACGGCGGTTTAAGCCGATGTTTTCTTACACCTATAAGGGTCGATCCCATGTGGCTTCTGGTTCTCGCGTATCTGGGCGGCGTGCTGACAATTGTCAGCCCGTGCATCCTGCCTGTTCTGCCTTTTGTCTTCGCTCGCACCGGGCAGCCGTTTATGCGCAGTGGCTTGCCGCTGTTAGCGGGGATGGCGGTGACGTTCGCCCTGGTGGCCTCACTGGCGGCAGTGGGCGGCGGTTGGGTGGTGCAAGTCAATCAATACGGGCGCTGGCTCGCGTTACTGTGCGTTGCCCTGTTCGGGCTCACGCTGCTGCTGCCGCAACTGTCGGAACGCCTGACGCGGCCATTGGTAGCCGCCGGCAGTCGCCTGTCCGAAGCCGCTGGGGCCGATGCCAAACCGCGTCCGGGCGCCTCGTTCCTGATCGGCGTGGCCACCGGTTTGCTCTGGGCACCGTGCGCCGGGCCTATCCTGGGGCTGGTGCTCACCGGCGCGGCGCTACAGGGCGCCAGCATCGGTACGACCTTACTCTTGCTGGCCTACGCCGCCGGAGCTGCCACGTCCCTGGCCTTGGCACTGTTGGTCGGCGGTAAAGTCTTTGGCTTTATGAAGCGCTCCCTCGGTGCCGGTGAATGGCTGCGCCGTGGCCTTGGCGCGCTGATGTTGGCCGGTGTGGCCGCCATCGCCCTGGGCCTGGACACCGGCGTGCTGGCGCGCGTGTCGACGGCCTCCACCGGTGGCCTGGAGCAAAGCCTGGTGGACACACTCAGCGCCAAGCCTGAGCAGAAGGGCGGAGCGATGATGGCCGGCGGCGCAATGATGGCGGCCGCCAACCACAACGACGCGCTGCCGATCGAAGGCACGCTGCCGTCGCTGGATGGCGCTGTGCAATGGCTCAACAGCCCGCCACTGACCGCCCAAGCGCTGAAAGGCAAAGTGGTGCTGGTGGATTTCTGGACCTACTCCTGCATCAACTGCCTGCGAAGCTTGCCCTACGTCAAAGCTTGGGCCGAGAAATACCGCGACCAAGGCTTGGTGGTGATCGGTGTACACGCCCCGGAATTCGCCTTTGAGCGCGACGTGGGCAACGTCACCCAAGCCATGAAGGATTTGGGCATCACCTACCCGGTGGCGATCGACAACAACTACAAAGTCTGGCGCGCGTTCAACAACCAGTACTGGCCGGCGCATTACTTTGCCGATGCCAAGGGCCAGATCCGCTATCACCACTTTGGCGAAGGCGATTACGCCGAGTCGGAGCGGGTTATTCAGCAGCTGCTGCGTGAAGCCGGTGCAACAAACGTTGCCGGCGGCCTGATCGAGGCCGACGCCAAGGGCGTGCAGCAAGCGCCGGACATGAACGAAGTGCAGTCGCCGGAAACCTACCTGGGCTTCCAGCGTGCGGAAAACTTCGTCACCACCGCCACTTTGGGCACCGACAAGGTGGTGGATTACCCGGCCGCCAGCAACCTGGCCCTGAACAACTGGACCCTGCAAGGCCAATGGAACGTCGGCGGCCAACAAGCCGCCCTCGACCAGGCCGGCGGGCGCATCGTCTACCGCTTCCACGCCCGTGACCTGCACCTGGTGCTGGGCCCGGGTGCCGATGGCAAGCCGGTGCGTTTCAACGTGACGATTGACGGCCAGGCCCCAGGCGCCGCACACGGCACCGATGTGGCGCCGGATGGCAGCGGTACGGTGACCGAACAACGCCTGTACCAGCTGGTACGCCAGCCCGCCGGGGTCAAGGACCGCACTTTCAGTATCGAATTTCTCGACCCGCACGTGTCGGCGTATGCCTTCACCTTCGGCTAACCCATCAATCTTGACGTGAAAACCCAATAAATGTGGGCGCTGGCTTGCCTGCGATGGCGGCAAGTCAGCCAACGCATCTGACACAGTTACACCGCTATCGCAGGCAAGCCAGCGCCCACATTCAACCGTGTTCTGGAGTGAGTTTAATGAAACTGCTTAAGTTCTTACCGGCCCTTGCCTTCGCCGCCTTTGTCGGCCAAAGCTCAGCCTTCTCCTTTGGCGCCTCTGACGACGCGGTCATGCTCGCGCCACCGGCCCTGGACGTGCCCGCCAACGCCGGCAACCTGCAAACCGCGGTCTTCGCCGGTGGCTGCTTTTGGGGTGTCCAAGGCGTGTTCCAACACGTGCAAGGCGTGAAAAACGCGGTCTCCGGCTACGACGGCGGCGCAGCTAACACCGCCCAATACGAATCGGTCAGCAACGGCGACACCGGCCACGCTGAGTCGGTCTCGGTGACCTACGACCCGAGCAAAGTCAGCTACGGCAAGTTGCTGCAGATCTACTTTTCAGTGGCCCACAACCCCACCGAACTGAACCGCCAGGGCCCGGACAGCGGCACCCAATACCGTTCGGAAATTTTCGCGCAGAATGCCGAGCAACAAAAAGTCGCCCAGGCCTACATCGCACAGCTGGACGCAGCCAAAGCGTTCGATAAACCCATCGTGACCAAAGTGGAGATGGGCAAGGCGTTTTACCCGGCCGAGTCCTATCACCAGGACTTCCTCACCGAAAACCCGTCGTACCCCTACATCGTGATCAACGACCTGCCAAAAGTGGCGCAACTCAAAAAGCTGTTCCCGGACCAATACCGCGCAGAACCGGTGCTGGTCAAAAACCAATAACCACCCCAAAACCCAATGAGCGCTCGTTCCCACGCTCCGCGTGGGAATGCCGCAATGGACGCTCTGCGTCCGCTTTTAAAGACCTGACGCGGAGCGTCACAGGACGCATTCCCACGCAGAGCGTGGGAACAATCATCAACACCGCAAAGCGGGCTTGCCCGCGATGGCGTCCGTTCAGCCACAACCCATGCAACTGAGCCACCGCTATCGCGGGCAAGCCCGCTCCCACATGTTTAACCTTTGGCTTTTGCCAGATAAGGCGCCAACCGCCGCCCCATCTCTTCCCCCAACGCCTGCAACCCACTCAACGGCCGCACCATCACTTCAAACTCAACGATCTGCCCCTGCTCATTAAAGCGAATCAGATCAATCCCCTTGAGCTGCTTGTCACCCACCCGCGCGCTGAACTCCAGCACCACACTGAGCCCATCGCCGGTGGCCAACTCACGGTGATAGGTAAAGTCCTCAAACACCTTGATCACCGTATTGAGGATCATCGACACCACCGGCGCGCCAGGGTAGGGCGTGTGCGCCATGGGCGAGCGGAACACCGCCTCAGGCGCCAGCAGTTCAGGCAGGGAGGTTAGGTCGCGCGTTGCCAACAGGGCGTGCCAGCGTTGCAGGGTCTGGGCGGCGGCGGGGGTCAGTGTCAGTTCGGACATGTTCGGTACCTGTTCTTATGATGGGAAGGCATTTCACCTGCCCAACATAAGAGCGGTAACAAAGCAGGGTCAATCACCCGAATTGACAGTTAAGTGACTGCAATGCACTCACACCACTTCAAGGTATGAGCTGTGAATCGCCCGGGCCAGTTCGCGCACGGTGTCGATAAAGTCCGTGAGCCGGCTGTGCAAGCCGTCTTCCAGGATTTCGTCGATGCCCGTATAACGCAGCCGCGCCTCGAACTCGGCGGCCAAACGCTGCGCCGTTCGGCCATAACTGCCGGGCAGGTCGGTCAGGATATGGCTCAGCTCCTCGATACACGCGTGCAACGATCGCGGCACATCACTGCGCAACAGCAGCAACTCCGACACCGAGCGTGCATTCAACGCATTCGGGTACAGCTCGGTGTACGCCTCGAACGACGACAACGCGCGGAGCAGGGCGCTCCACTGGTAATAGCCGCGTGCCGACAAGTCGCTGACTTCTTCTGACTCTTCACCAAACATCTCATAGCGCGCATCCAGCAGGCGCAAGGTGTTGTCCGCGCGCTCGACAAAGGTGCCCAGGCGAATAAACCGATACGCGTCATTGCGCATGATGGTGCCCGAGGTCGCGCCCCGGAACAGGTGCGAGCGCTGCTTGACCCAGTCGCAGAAGTGGCTGATGCCATGGCGCGCCAGGCCGCCGGCGGCGATGCTGCGCATTTCCAGCCAGGTGGCGTTGAGGTTTTCCCACATGTCGGCGGTGATCCGCCCGCGTACCGCGTGGGCATTGCCACGGGCGGAGCGCAGGCAGTTGTAGATGCTGGCGGGGTTTTCTTCGTCGAGGGCGAAGAAGTGCAGCATGCGCATCGCGTCCAGTTGTTTGTGACGCTCCAGGTAACTCTCCAGGGTGCCGCTGCTGAGCAACGACATCGCCAGTTCGTCCAGCCCATCGCTGCGCCCGGCCTGGGGCATCAACGACAGCGAGTAACTGACTTCGAGCATGCGCGCTAGGTTCTCGGCACGCTCCAGGTAACGCGACATCCAGTACAGATCTGCGGCGGTTCTACTCAACATACTCAGCCCTCCACCACCCAGGTGTCCTTGGTTCCGCCGCCTTGCGACGAGTTGACGATCAACGAGCCTTCCTTCAACGCCACGCGCGTCAGGCCGCCAGGCACCAGGCGGGTTTCCTTGCCTGAGAGCACGAATGGGCGCAGGTCGATGTGCCGTGGCGCGATGCCGTTTTCGACAAAGGTGGGGCAGGTGGACAGGCTCAAGGTTGGTTGGGCGATGTAGGCGTGGGGGCGTGCCTTGATGCGTTGGCGGAAGTCCTCGATCTCGGCGGCGGTGGAGGCTGGGCCGACGAGCATGCCGTAGCCGCCCGAGCCTTGGGTTTCCTTGACCACCAGCTCCGGCAGATGCGCGAGCACATGGGACAGTTCATCCGGCTTGCGGCACTGGAAGGTCGGCACGTTTTGCAGGATCGGTTCTTCATCCAGGTAGAAGCGGATCATTTCCGGCACATACGGGTAGATCGACTTGTCATCGGCCACGCCAGTGCCAATCGCATTGGCCAGCACCACGTTGCCCGCGCAGTAAGCCGCCACCAGGCCGGGCACGCCGAGCATCGAATCGGGGTTGAAGGCTTTGGGGTCGAGGAAGGCGTCGTCGATGCGCCGGTAAATCACGTCCACCGGTTTGGGCCCGTCGGTGGTGCGCATGAACACCTTGAGGTTGTGCACGAACAGGTCGGCGCCTTCCACCAGCTCCACGCCCATTTCACGTGCAAGGAAGGCGTGTTCGAAGAAGGCGCTGTTGAAGCGGCCCGGGGTCAGCACCACCACGTTGGGGTTGTCCAGGCGGCTGGAACTTTTCAGGGTCTTGAGCAGCAGGTTGGGGTAGTGGTCCACCGGCGCGATGCGCTGCTTGGCGAACACCTCAGGGAACAGGCGCATCATCATCTTGCGGTCTTCGAGCATGTAGCTCACGCCGCTGGGCGTGCGCAGGTTGTCTTCGAGCACGTAGTAGGTGCCGTCGCCGTCGCGCACCAGGTCCACACCGGAGATATGCGAGTAGATGTCGCGGTGCAGGTCCAACCCGACCATGGCCTTCTGATAACCCTCGTTGCCCAGCACTTGGTCCGCTGGAATGATCCCGGCCTTGATGATGCGTTGGTCGTGGTAGATGTCGGCGAGGAACATGTTCAGCGCATTGACCCGCTGGATACAGCCGCGTTCGATGACGCTCCATTCACTGGCGGGGATGCTGCGGGGGATGATGTCGAAGGGGATCAGGCGCTCGGTGTCCTGCTCGTCGCCGTAGAGGGTGAAGGTGATACCGGCGCGGTGGAACAGCAAATCGGCTTCGCGGCGCCGTTGGGCCAGCAGTTCCGGCGGCGTGTTGGCCAGCCAGCGGGAGAAATCCTGATAATGCGCACGGCACACGCCATCTGCGTCATTCATTTCATCAAAGAAAGATCGAGCCATTCCAGTACCTTGTCAGTGCCTGCATTGCTTGGTTGGCAAGTTGCTTGGTTGGCACTGCCGCAAAAAAACGCATTTTTTTATGAGCCCGTGGCTGATGGTGCCAACAGGCCTGGTCCTTACTTTCTTATGGGGTCGGCTCTGGGTCGGGGGGTAACGAATGCTCCTGTATCCGGGCAGATGAATGGATAAAGCAATGCGTGTGCCGGAATGGGGGGCTGGGTTGATTTAATCCTGTGGCGAGCGGGCTTGCCCCGCGTTGGAGTGCGCAGCGCTCCCGCTTTTTCTTGGGGCCGCTACGCAGCCCAGCGCGGGGCAAGCTCGCTCGCCACAATGAGCCTGCTCGTCAAAACACCGGGTTCACTACAAGGGTGCAAGGGATGTTCCACAATGGTGCATGAACAAACTTGAACTTCGCCCAGGCCCGATTCTTCTAACGAGACTCGAAACCTTGCGGAGCACCGTCGTGCCCAGAATCATCTCTCCCAACACCCCCGAAGCGGCCCTGACCGATCACAGCGAACACAACGCCAAGATCTTTGGTTCACCCAAGGACCGTCTCGACTTCTACCGCCGCGAGATCCAGTACGAAACCACCATCCTGGCCAACCGCACCGACGCCTACCTCACCGCGCAGTCGTTCCTGGTCATCGCCTTTGTCTCCGGCATGGGTAACCTGAACCCGGAGTGGGGCAAGTTCTTCACCTTGATCGTGCCGGTATTCCTGGCCTCCCTTGGCGTGCTCAGCTCCCTGAATGCCTGGCCAGGTATCCGCGCCGCGTACGAAATCATTGATCACTGGCACTACAAGCAGAGTGAACTGCTACGCAGCGAGCCGGTAATGGGCCTGGCCTATGACGATTCGCCGCTGTTCTGCGAGACCGAGTCATCCCACAAGGGCTATCGCAAGTCGCTGCTGTTCTCCATGCGCGCGCCGTGGCTATTCATGGTGTTTTGGGTATTGCTCGGCGCCTATGCGTTTTATATCCAGGTCGATAACCCGGTGTCTTAAGCAATTTGAACTTCACGACTCTGCGCACGACCTTACCTATACGCAGCCTGTGTTTTCCAAAACTGCGAAGAGGTGACCCATGAATACCAGCAACGATCCCCAAGTCAGCAACCGCAATGACCCGGCCATCGACGGTGGCGAACCGGCACCCGGCACCGCCGTCGACGCGCCGAAAGACCCAAAGCCTGCCAGCGACCCCAAAGCCAAGGAAAACGACTACAGTCCAGACTTCAAGCCTACGCCTGAGGCCAAGCCTGAAACCGACGCTGATATCGACACCCAAGGCGGTTAGAGGAGACGCTCATGTCCCACGAACTCGACGACGAAGAACTCAACGACCCGGGCAACGAAGACCCGGGTTCATTGATGGACGATGCACAAGTGCCGCTGAACGATCTGGACGACGCCGCGGATGTAGGCCATACCGAGAATCAAGACTGAGTGTTCACCTTGGCACGTCGTTCATACCACGCCAGCATCGGCTGGGTACTCAGGCCATGAACGACGATGCTCAAGGCGATCACTGACACCGTAAGGTTCACCGCCACCGCGCTGCTGGTGCCGATCAGCCCGTGGTTGAGCGCGTAGAACAGGTAGTAAATACTGCCGATGCCGCGAATGCCGAACCAGCCGATCAAGCCGCGTTGCCGGTAATCGATCAGGTTGCCCCAGGGCATTGCCAGCACACTGACCGGGCGAATCACGCAGAACAGCAATGCCGCCACCGGCAGTGCGCGCCAATCCCAATGGCTGGCCAGTACAATCCCCAGCACGGTCACCAGAAACACTTCCATCGAGCGCTCTACCAGGCTGCCGAATGACAGCATGTCGCCCATCATCACGCCGGCGGCGATCTGCGTATCGGCAAGTTCGCTGACATCACCTTTCAAGGCGCGCGCAGGTTCCACCTCCAAATGGCCCACCACCGGCAGCGCCAAATGCTCTGACGGCGTCTGTGAGTTGCCGGTGGATTTGAACTCGGCCTGGCGCAAGCCCAGCCCGGCGGCGAACACCGACAGAAAGCCGTAGCCACCCACCGCTTCAGCCGCCACGTAGGCCAGCGCAATCAGCGCCAGGGTCAGGTAATCGTTGGGCGACAACGTGCTGTCTGCATGGGCGATGCGCATCCACAGCGTCACACGTCCGATGCCACGGCCCATCCAGTAGCCCATCAACAGCCCGGCCGGCACCGCCCACAACAGGTTCTTCAACACCCAGCCACCGAACCAGTCACCGTCAAACCCGCCGTGCTGCATAAACAGCAGCGCGAAGATAACAAAGGGAAAGGCCGTGCCATCGTTGAGGCCGGCTTCACCGGACAAGCCAAAGCGCAGCGCGTCATAGTCCTGGGCATTATTGACCTGCACCAGCCCGGCCAGCACCGGGTCGGTCGGCGCAAGAATGGCGCCCACCAGCAACGACACGCCCCAAGGCAACGCGAACATGTAATGCAGCGCCAGGCACACGCCGAGAATCGTCAACAGCATCACCGGCCCGGCCATGCCGAATGCGACGCGCCACGTGCGGTGCCTGAGCGGCAGGCGCAGTTTCAGGCCGCTGACGAATAGGGAAAACAGCACCGCGACTTCGGTCAGGTGCTCCATCCAGCGTGCGGAGCCTTTGATATCGAGGTGCAACAGGTCGACACCGAGTGGGCCGATTGCCACGCCCAGCAGCAGGCACACCGCCGAGGTGGTCACCGGCATCCAGCGCAGGTAGGAGGAGGTGAGGGCGAGTGTGAGCAACACGGCGCCCAAGACGGCCAACCATAAAATAAACGTCATCGAGCGTGCACCAGGCCGGGGTCTATCCACGTTGGAGGACCACGGCCGGGTGCAGGTTCAATGTACTTCTATCAGGTATCGATCCACGAGTGGTCGGAGCCTATTTTGACGTTGAACCGATGGTGAAGCGGGAAGTAATGTTCCTTCACCTTCTTTATTTTGTTATCCAGAAGGATCGGAGGCTCAATGCCATTTCTTGCGTACGCGTCAAGAACCTCTTTTTTGATGTCGACCGTCGGGCCCTTCGTCACGAGCGTGGCATCGATAACCTCGGCTTGTTTCGTCAGCCCATCAATACCTAGATCGTACATATCCGGTCTTTTCGACTTGAGCACGTCGTTAAACATAGTCGGTCCTACGGTTTCGAATATTTTTTGCTCATAATTGCGGAACTCGGGGGTGAAGTTAACCCGGCCATCTGCCCCTCGGGCAGCACTCGGTCGATTGGCCGCGAAGTAGGCTTTATTCGCAGTGAACCGTTGGTTCATCTCAGTGATCATGTTTTCAATCACGGGGTTACCCGGTCGAGTTGCAAAATTGCTGGTGTTGTAGAAGGTCTTGTAGTCGGTGAGCGAATGCACGTTCGGCGCACCGAGCAGAACATCGTTCGCACCTGCCACCAGCGGGTCGGCACTGATTTTGGCACTAATGACATCATCGGTGTCGAGATACACGCCGCCATGTTTATTCATGATCGGATAGCGGGCCACATCCGAAGCGGCGGCCAGGTTTTTCCCTTGGCCTTGCCGAAAATAGGTGTAGAGCTCGCTGTTGATGACCTGTTTGAACGCCTCATCCTCACGCAGATTCACGACGGTCAGGCCGGGAACCTTGCTCTGCAGGTTGGTCTTTATCTGCTGAAAAATAGCCGGGCTGTCGGCATCAACATGAAGAATGGATTTGAACCCCGGTGCTTGGGCAGCGTTTTGGGCCAGGGTGTCGATCCTGAGTTGAGGCATCTCCTGACCGGCCCAAAAATAGTGCAGTTGCTTGGGCAGCGGTTTTAAGTCTTTCGGGATGCTCACCACCACCGGTGCTGAAACATCAGCCAGTTTGTAGGTTTTAGAATCCTGTTTCTTGGCCTTCGAAAGTTCATCAAGTGTTCCACCTTTCCACTCGCCTTTTCCAGCTCTCCAGTAATAGATAGGCTGTACTTGATCGCTACCGTCGATGAGACGTTTTTCCATCCATGTGCCGGTAACACTGTTGAAGGTTACGTTACGATCGACGCCCTGATAGTTAAGCGAGAACGGCGCAGCTGAATTTTTCGCGATTTTAATATCATCCATCGGCACCGCAAAAATGCCGTTGCCAACATTCCAACGTACAGGGTCGCTACCCGCGCCTCCCAGCAGCCGGGCAGACCTTGTGGCGGGCTCCCATCCGCTAGCACCCAGATCTCTAACGGGTATATCAGGCCCCGCGCCTGTCGGATGCCGGATGACGCGGCGCCCAGCCTTCAATCGAGACTCATAAAGCAGCCCATCGACCTTCACGTATTCTTTTTTGCTACGACCTACAAACACATTGCCTTGTAAGCCCGTGGTCGCTAACTCGCCCGGCGCTACGTATTTGGATTCATAACCCAGAAGGTCGGCGTCCAGTGACCTGACCTCACCGTTGGCCGCTATCCGGCGGGGGGTGAAATTTGTCACCGGGGGGGAAATGGGTTGTTTCTTCAAGGCGTCGTATCGATGCCAGTTGCCCTGCGACATGACCACAGTATCCTCGACAGTTTCTTGCCCAACCTTGACCGTACCGGTGGCCGCCAGTCCGTGCTGCTGGCTGGCGGCCTTTACGGCGTCATGGCTGCCGATTGCGTGCAAACTATTAACGTCGTTTGAAGTGGGCAGGTCGGGGATAAAATTCGGCAGCGGGTCGCTATACATCTCCTGTGTGCGTGGATTAAAGCGAAACCACTGCTGGCTTTCCTCGTCGAATTTGGCCAGGAATTTACCGCTGTGCACGCCATTGGCCGCCCTGAGTGTGCCTTCAGCGATATCGGCTTGTTTTGCCAACTCAAGCAGATTGACACCCGAAGAGGCGGCGCGCAGTTGTTTGACAGTCTTATGGGTATCACTGATCACAAAGCGCCCGGCCTTGTAAATACCCCGTGCCAGGTCATCAATACCGCCCACGGGGTTAAGTGCGCCAACGGCAGCCCGGCCGACAATCTTGAACACCTGACCGGCTTTGGAAAGCGCGGACGCACCGGCAAAGGCTACTTTCGCGCCCTTGGCGGCGGCGCCGAGGCCGACCGCGAAACCAAAGATATCGAAGGCCAGGTCGACAGCACCTTCGAGAACCTTGCCCTCTTTGAAATTTACAATGGCGGACCTGAACGGGATCAGGTTCAGCGCAATCTCTTGAACGATCTTGTAGGTCGGAACTTCCGTGTCAAAGGTTGTTGCACCCTTGGCGTATTGGCGTACCGCAGGCAGCTCCATGTCCCCGAGTATGGAATCAACGAGGTATTGGGTTCTGGCGCTGGTGAAGCTCATGGGCACACTGTGGTCACCTTGGCGTTCATCCGTTATCCCCGGCGGGTGCTGGCCTGTAGGCTTTATCGAGTCGAATCTTTTATGCTTTTCGCCCCAAACATAGGTTTCTTTCACACCAAACGTCTGGTCTGGCCGCCGGGTGACGGTACCCTTCAGCCGATCGATTGCATACATCGTGACGTTGGGAACGCCATTGATCATGCGTTGCGTGCGAACCAGCACAACGCCTTCTTCAGTCCTCAAAACGTGACTAGGGTTGTAGTATTCACGTTCTTTGCGCACGGTTATTTCGCCGAACTCCAGGTTTAGCCTGTCTTCCAGCGGCAGTTTTGAGATCAGATGTTTGATTTGTGCCGACGTGGTCTTTTTGACAGCGTCGGCGTATTTCTGAAAGTCCTCATCAAACTGTTTCAGCGGGCTGGGCAGCTCTTTGAGCTTTGGCAGCAACTCGTTGATCTTGACCTCATTGGAGGATGAGACCCATGCCGCAGGTGTGCCGTCAGGTGGAGTACTAAGACCGCCAAACGTCAGGACGTCCAACACACCACGAGCTGGGCCCCAGTCACTGTTCGAGTCGGGTGGTGCGCCCACCAGCGCCCTGCCATTGATAACCAGATCCAATAGTGAATAAGGCCCCGGAAAGTGCCGGTTGGAGGGTTTGGAGGTGATACATTTTTTTTCGAAGAGCGCTGGGGCCATGCCCGGGCATTTTTCTTTCAACAGTTTGGTCGCTATGGCGACGGTAGTCGGCATGTCGATAGCGGGCGTGGTGGCGGCCTCGCTCAGCTCACGCAGCTGCGTATTGAACGCCTTGTGCACGTCGGCCAGTGCAGTATCGGTTGTCGGATAGTCCATGCCATTGGGCGCCGCCCATTCCTTGATCGCCTGGTTCTGAGCGGCATACTCAACCTGGCGCTCTTCATCGGTGATCGGTGCGATGCTGGCGGCGAGCATGACGTGCGCATAGCTCATACCGGCGGTCGCACCGGGCGCTTTCGCTTCTATGCGCGCGACCGCCGTGGTGAAGCTGACCCAGCTGTGGGTGCCTACCCCCAGGTCTTTGGGGATGTCCTTGACCAAAAACGCGGGGGCTCGGCTGGCGAGCATGAAGTGGGCTTGTGCCCGTGCGGTTTGCGGGGAGCTGGCTATGCCGCGAGCCTCCAGATGATTCGCCAGCGCCTCGACCACCGCCGACGCGGATTTGTTGTGGTTGGCCACTGACACCAGCCGATAGCCCTCGATTTCCGTTGCGCCACCGGTGTCACCCTTGCTCCCCACGCTTAATGCCGCGAGCAGCCAGTCGCTGGCGCTGCCTTTAACCGAGCGTGCCGCGAATGAACCCTCAAGGGCGTTGCCCAGTGCAATGCCTCTGGGCGAGTTGATCAAGTGTTCGATCAACAGTCGCGGATTGTTCTGCTCCTGCGTAGAGATTGGCCTGCCGTTGAGCAGGTAATCCAGCACGTTTTTGAAGGGGCTCAACGCGATACCGCCGAGCTTACCTGTGCGTATAGCCGCTCTCAGTTGGTCCTGGCTTGCCTGATCAAGCGGTATCGGCCAGCTCAATGCGCCACCCAGGTCGCCCTGGCGGGCAGGCTTGGGGGGCGCAGCGGTCAGGGCGTTGGCCAGGTTCACCACCTGTTCATGGGTGGTAGGGATGTCCCAGCCATGATCCAACAGCAGTTGCTGCAGGCTGACTTCGTTGGGTGCGCCGGTGCCCGTTGGCCGATAGGTACCGTCGGCGGATAAATGCACGGTTTGCTGCAGTTCAGCCTGGATGTGCCCCGCCTGTTTGCTGCCATTTTCCAGGGCCGTCGCCAGGCTCTGCAAGGCTTCGCCAGCCAGGTGCCGGTTGCGAATGTCGCCCAGAAGCGCTTTCTGGTTTTGGAGGGCATCCTCACTGCGCGACTTGATCACGTCCGCAAAGCGGGTTGGGTCGAGGGGTCTAAAGTTCTGATCCTGGTGAATTTCGTCCGCACGCCTGAGCATGCCGGATAACGTCAATCTTTGTGGCTCTTGATAAAACTGCCCGATTATCTGCCACGGAACCGGTTCGCTTGGGGTATTGACCGGTGGTGCGAACGAGAGCTGCGCGCTGATGATACGAGCAGCCTGAAGGATCGGACCGCTGACGGCGGCCCACTGGCTATCGTCTTGACCGACCGTGCGCAAGGTCTCCAACGGGTCGAGAGGGCGCTCGAGGGTGAAGGAGATTTGACCTGATTTGGGATCGAGTTTTATCGATGTTGTGTCGATACCCACACTGCGAATCCACTGTTGAACGTCGGGGGATTGGAAGGCGTCATGCAAATGCTGCCACCATTGGCCGAAGGTGGAATGGGGCGGAATGTGTTCGAGGTCGTTGACTTCTTTACGCGTGCCGGCCAGGGCCAGGGCAATCTGATATTGCACTGATAACTCAGCGTCTCCTCGGGTGCGAGTGGTGACCTCGGGCTCTTGTGGTGAAGGTGCGTCACGCTTTTGCCTGGACAGCGGCGGCGAGAGGGCGGTGAGCGGAGCAAGTAAGTGGGGAGCGCGCTCGGTAATGCGATTGGACACACTGCTCATAAGGTCTGATACCTGGCGTTAGGGAATACGGTCTCGGCGTGGATAGCTACCGAAGCTTTTCCCTTACGTAGCGCCAGCGTCGGATTAATTCCCTTGCCCGACTGATTATATCGTTGCCCTGTGTTTCAGCCCTGCCAGGAGAGGCTCCGGCCTCAAGTTCAGTGTGTTTCGATTAACGGCGAACCGATGGTTTTTATCCGAATCATGTCCATTAATTGACGCGGCCCTGGCGGCGACTGGCGGCGGCTGGGGTAGTAGATGCATAGCGGCTGGCCGATGCAGGCCCAGTCCGCGAGCACTTCCACCAATGGCTTTGGCTTGCCACGAAAAGACCGCTGAGCAATAGGCTCAAAAGTCACCACAACGACCTATTTGGACGATAAACGACACCCACCCAAATCTATCCATTGAACGACTGTTCAGTTTGAACTATGTTGACCGCATCCACCCTTTTGCATGCAAACGGGTTCGCGCTTTTTCTTCTGGAACGAGAGGCTCTGGCATGCGGTTTTCCCCCTTCGTTGAACGAATTGCAGGGCAGGGCGTAGCCGCCTGGGACATCCACCACGCGGCGTACCAAGCAGCCAGCCAGGGCGAAGACATCATCATCCTCAGCGTCGGTGACCCGGATTTCGCCACGCCGTCGTTTATCACCGACGCCGCCGTCAGTGCGTTGCGCGGCGGCGACACCCACTACACCGAAATCCCCGGCCGCCCGACATTGCGCGATGCCGTCGCCACGCGCTACAGCAAGACCCTGTCGCGGCCAGTAGCCGCCGAAAACGTCATCATCGTGCCCGGTGCGCAGAACGCGTTGTTCATCAGTTCGCTGTGCCTGCTGCAAGCCGGTGATGAAGTGCTGGTGCTCGACCCGATGTACGTCACCTACGAAGCCACGCTCAAGGCCAGTGGTGCGACGCTTGTGCGCGTGCCGTGTTCGCCGGAGTCCGGGTTTCGCCTGGACGCCCAGTTGCTCGCCACCGCCATCACGCCGCGCACCCGGGCGATTTTTTTCTCCAACCCGAACAACCCCACTGGCGTAGTCCTCAACCCGCAAGAACTGCAAGCGATTGCCGACCTGGCCATCGCCTATGACCTGTGGGTGGTGGTGGACGAAGTTTACGAAAGCCTGGTGTTCGACGGCCACTACCACAGCCTCGCCGCATTGCCGGGCATGGCTGAGCGCTGCATCGTGATCGGCAGTTTGTCCAAATCCCACGCCATGACCGGCTGGCGAATCGGCTGGATCATTGCCGCGCCGCAGATGGTCGTGCACGCAGAAACCCTGGTGCTGAGCATGCTGTACGGCTTGCCCGGCTTCGTGATGGAAGCCGCCACAGCGGCGGTATTGGCCCATGACGAGGTGACGCTGAGCATGCGCGAAATCTACCGGCGCCGCCGTGACCTGGTCGTCGCGGGCCTTAGTGCGTGCCCGGGGATCAAGGTGCAGGCACCGCAAGCGGGCATGTTTGTGCTGGTGGACGTGCGCGGCACTGGCCTGGGCTCATTGGATTTTGCCTGGCGCTTGTTCCGCGAAGCGGGCGTGTCGGTGCTGGACGCGGCCGCCTTTGGTGAGCCGGCGCAAGGTTTTGTGCGCTTGTCCTTCACCCTCGGTGAAGAACGCCTGGCGCAAGCCTGCCAACGCATTGCCGCGTTCGTCGCCAAGCTGGCCAGTGAGCCGCGTATCGCGGCGGCGCCGAAGGTCGAGGTGGTGCAACCGGCCCAAGCCAAGAAGATGATTGAAGTCATCGACCTGCATAAACGCTTTGGCAATATCGACGTGCTCAAAGGCATTTCGTTGACCGCCCACGAAGGCGAGGTGATCTCGCTGATCGGCGCCAGTGGCTCGGGCAAAAGCACCTTGCTGCGCTGCATCAACATGCTCGAAGTGCCGGACCAGGGCAGCATTCACGTCGATGGCGAAAGCATCAAGCTGAACTACGGCGCTCCCGGCGCGCCACTGGTGGCCGACGCCAAGCAACTGGTGCGCATCCGCTCGACCCTGGGCATGGTGTTCCAGAACTTCAACCTGTGGCCCCATCGCACCGTGCTTGAAAACCTCATCGAAGCGCCGACCCAAGTGCTGCGCGAAAGCCGTGCCGAGGCGATCGAGCGGGCCGAAGCCTTGCTTGACCGCGTGGGCCTGGCCGCCAAGCGCAACGAGTTCCCGGCGTTTCTCTCCGGCGGCCAGCAACAACGGGTGGCGATTGCCCGCGCGTTGGCCATGCGTCCCAAAGTCATGCTGTTCGACGAACCCACGTCAGCCCTCGACCCGGAACTGGTCGGCGAAGTGCTGCGCGTTATCCGCTCGCTGGCCGAAGAAGGCCGCACCATGATCCTGGTCACCCATGAAATGGCCTTCGCCCGGGATGTGTCCTCCAAAGTGGCTTTTCTGCACCAAGGCATGATCGAGGAAACCGGCTCGCCGGACTCGGTGTTTATCAACCCACGCAGTGAGCGTTGCCGGCAGTTCGTCAACGCGCATCAAACTCGCTAACACCAAAAAAAGACGAGGCAAATCATGAAATCCAGACGCATGGCAACGTGGTTGAGCAGTGCAGTGTTGATGGTGGCCGCAGGGTTTACCCAGGCCGCAGAGAAACCCATCGTGTTCGCAGTGGCGGCGGAACCCTATCCACCGTTTACCGTAAAGGGCGGCAATGGTCAGTGGTCCGGCTTTGAAGTGGACCTGATCCACAAGCTGTGCGAAGGCATGAAAGCCGAGTGCCAGATCAAGGAAGTCGCGTGGGACGGCATCATCCCGTCGCTGCTGGCGAAGAAGATCGACGTGATTTTTTCCTCGATGTCGGTCACCGATGAGCGTGAAAAACAGATCGCGTTCAGCCGTGCCTATTACGACTCTCTGCTCGGTGTGGCAGGGCCGAAAGGCAGTGAAGTCGAGGTTTCCCCAGCGGGGCTCAAGGGCAAGTTGATCGGCGTGCAGATCTCCACCGTCAGTGCTAATTACCTGAAAAAGTACTATGAGAACATCGCCGACCTTAAGTACTACGACACCCAGGAATCGGCCAACGCCGACCTGATTGCCGGGCGCATTGACTACATGATGGCCGACGACACCGCCATCGCCATGATGGTCAAAACCCCAGAGGCCAGCGCCTTGGCGCATATCGCCAGCGTGCCGTATGACCCGATTATCGGCCGTGGGGTCGGCGCCGGCCTGCGCAAGGAAGACACCGCGCTCAAGGCCCGCCTCGACAAGGCTATCGGTGAGTTGCTGGTGAGCAAGGCCTATGACGATTTGTCCCAGCATTACTTCGGCCTGTCGGTCAGCCCGTGCAAACGCAGCGACACCCCGGCGTTTGTCAGCAAGACCTGTGACAGCCCATATCAGCAAATCGCCCAGAAGACCGAATAATGCTGGATCTCCTCAGCTTTGGTGACCAGGGATGGGGCAACGCGCTGTTGAAAGGGTTATGGATGACCCTGCAAATCTCAGCAGGCTCCTTTGTCGTAGGGTTGCTGATTGGCTTGGTGGTGGCCTGCGCCAAGCTCAGCGCGCCGCGCCCGATTGCGTTGTTGATGCGCGGCTACACCACGGTGTTTCGCGCGGTGCCGGAACTGCTGCTGATCCTGCTGCTGTACTACGCAGGCTCCATGGGCCTTAACGCGCTGATGCTGTGGCTGGGGTTCGAGCAGGTGAATATCAGCGGCCCGTTGGTGGCGGTCCTGGTATTGGGGCTGGTGCAGGGCGCCTATGCCTCGGAGATTTTCCGTGCAGCGATCCTGGCGATTCCCCACGGCCAGATCGAAGCCGCACGGGCGTTTGGCCTCAGCGGCTTTGGCCTGTTTCGCCGGGTCACCTTGCGGATGATGGCGCCGTACGCCTTGGCGGGCATGTCCAACTTGTGGATCAACCTGATCAAGGACAGCGCCTTGATCAGCGTGGTCGGCACCAACGAACTGCTGTACACCGCCAAGCAGGCGGCGGGTTCCACACGCCAATACTTGCTGTTCTACCTCACGGCCGCCGCCTTGTACTACCTGGTGACGCTGGCTTCCAACTACCTGTCCGGGCGCCTGGAGCGACGTATTCGTCGCTGGATGCCGGTTGTCGAGTGAGTCGCCATGCCTGAGTGGATAAGTTACTACGCGGGGCTGATCGCCAAGGGGCTGCAGACCACCTTGTCGCTGCTAGCGATCTCGGCAGTGCTCGGTTTTACCCTGGCGGTGCTGGTGGCACTGGCGCGCTTGTCGCGGCGCAAGTGGCTGGCGCGGGGTGCGCTGGCCTACACCAGCGTGTTGCGGGGCACGCCGCTGTTGATCCAGATCTACATTTTCTACTACGGGTTGGGCAGCGTGTTTGCGCAGTTTCCAATGATACGTGGCAGCTTCCTCTGGCCGTTTTTGCGCGACGGTTACTGGTACATCGTGTTCGCCCTGGTGCTGTCGGTGGGTGCCTATGTGGGTGAAGTGATTCGCGGCGGCCTGCTGGCAGTGCCCAAGGGCGAGATGGAGGCGGCGTCTGCGTTTGGCATGACGCCGCGCCAGGCGTTGCTGCGGGTGCGCCTGCCACGGGCAATGCGGTTGCTGTTGCCGACCCTGGCCGGGGAGACGGTGATGTTGCTCAAGTCCACGGCACTGGCCTCGACGATTGCCGTGGTCGATCTTTTGGGCGCGGCTAACGTGGTACGGGCGCAGACCTTGCAAATCTATCAGCCGTTGCTGCTGGTGGCCGGGGTTTACCTGTGCCTGACCTTTCTCATCGAAGGCGTCTACGCAATCGCCGAACGGCGCGGCACACCGTTGCGCAGGTCGGTGGGATGAACCAGAACCGCGCATTGCAAGGGATTGCCCTGTGCTCACTGGCCTACGCGTTCCTGGCGTTGCAGGACGCGGTGATCAAGTGGCTGGTGGCCGATTATTCGGTGTTCAGCATTCTGTTCTGGCGCAGCCTGGTGGTAGTGGGTGCGTGTGTGATGGCCGGGCGCATGGGCTTGTTGCGGCGTGCGTGGACCTCGGTCAGCCGCAAGCTGCTGATCATCCGTGGCGTGCTGTCGCTGCTGGCGTGGTTGCTGTATTACACCGCCGCCAAGGACCTGACCCTGGCGGAAATGACCACGCTGTATTTCTCCGCGCCGATCATGGTCACGCTGCTCGCGGCGCTGATCCTCAAGGAGCGCGCCAGCCGGGGCCAATGGATCTCGCTGATCATCGGTTTTGTGGGCGTGGTGATCGCCTGTCGCCCCAGCCATATGGTTGATCCGTTGCCCATCGCGCTGACCCTGGCCGCCGCATTGTGTTGGGCGTTCACCTATATCCAGCTGCGCCAGGTCGACCCGACCACCTCAGTGCTGGAACAGATGCTGATCACCAATGGGGTGTTCGTCATCTGCATGGCAGTGACCTTGCCCTGGACCCATACCCCGGCGCCCACACCGGCATGGCTGGGCATGTTGGCGGCAGGTCTGGTCGGCGGTATCGGTCAATTCCTGCTGTTCGCCAGTTTCCGCCGCGCCACGGCGACCTTGCTCGCGCCGTTCGAGTACACCGGGTTGATCTGGGCCTTTGTGTTATCGAGCCTGATCTGGGGCACGTCGATGGATGTGTCGCTGATCCTCGGCGCGGTGCTGATTGCCGTCAGCGGCACCTTGGCGATGCTCAGTGCGCGCCACCCCGAATCACAAGACGTGGTCGGCGCCGAATGCGCCGTAACGCAACCCCTGTACCCAACACCGGCAGATGTGCAGGCCGTTGGCGGGGCTGAAGGTGCCGGGGTTGAGGCACCCCTCGAGCCAGAGCCCGTCAAGCATCGCCGATAGACCGATGGCGGCCAGATGGCTGTCGTGGATCACCAGGTTTTCGCTGCGGGCGAGGTCGTCCAGCAATTGCTGGATCAGCGCCAGGTAGGCGCGGTAACTGTTTTCATGCGCCTGGTTTACGTGGGGCGAGTGGCGGATCAGGCTCCAGAACACCACCCACACGCCGAGCAGGTCGGGGTCCATGACCCGTGGTGAAAAGGACGCGCTGAGAAACGCATCCAAACGTGCGGCGGCGCCTTCGGCCAGCTCGACTTGCGCCCATAGCGCGCTGGTCAGTTCATTGGCGAGTTTGTGGTAGGTCTCGGCAATGAGTGCATCGATGGTGCCGAAATGGTGGTTGAGCAAGCCTACGGAAACACCGGCTTGGGCGGCGATCTTGCGCACGGAAATCCCGGCATGCCCGTCGCGGGAAAGGCTGGTGAGGGTCGCGGCGATCAGCAAGTCCCGGCGTTCATCGGGGTCGGCACGGCGCAGTTTGGGAGGGTCGATGGTCACGGGAATGCCTTTGGTTGAAGACCAGCTTTGAAAAACAGTCTGCTCAGGTTAGTTGAACGTGTGTTCAATCTCTAGCGATTAAATGATGAGAGGAGGGCAAGGCATGGCAAAAGACCTTTCGTGGCAGGTAGCAGGCGATGCCGGTAACGTGCTGCACATCGGCGCCTGGCGTTTTGAGGGCGACGGCAGTGGGCCCACGGTCCACCTGCAAGCGGGCGTGCACGCCGATGAAATCGCCGGGATGCTGGTGCTGCACCAGTTGCTGCCGCGTTTGCAGGCTTGCCAGGAGCAGGGCCGCCTCAAAGGCAGCGTCACGCTGGTGCCACAGGCCAACCCGTTGGGTATCGGCCAGTTTCGCCAGGGCAAGTTGCTGGGGCGCTTTCATGAGGCTACCGGGCAGAATTTTAACCGTGCCTTCGATCAATCCCTGGCCATGCAGCGTCCGGCGAGCAACGTGGCGCAGTGGCAAAAAAGCCTGGTAGAACTGGCCGCCGATGCTGATCTGGTGCTGGATTTGCACACTGACGATGAGGCGCTGCCTTATCTGTATATCCATCGCAGCTTTTGGCCGGAGCAAGGGTTGGCGCTGGCGGCGGCGTTGCGGGTGGATGTGGTGATTGTCTGGGAGGACGGCGGCGATGGCTCCTTTGAAGAAACCATCCTTAACCACAGTTCGCCGCGCTTGGCGGCCACTATCGAGTTGCGTGGGCAAGCGGATGTCAGCGATGCCCTGGCGCAACAGGATGCCGATGGTTTGTGGGCGTGGCTGTGCATCAACGGGGTGATTGATGAGGTCGCGGCTATCAGCGAATGGCAAGGTGATGTGGTGGACATGGGCTGCATGGAGACCATCTTCGCGCCCTGCGCCGGGGTGCTGGTGTTTGAAATAGGCCTGGGTGATCAGGTCGAAGAGGGTCAGCGGTTTGCCCGGATCATTGGCCGCCCTGGCGATGCGGCATCAGAAGTGATTTTGCATGCGGCGCAAACTGGGCGGATGGTGACCGGGCACCGTGAGCGGTTGGTGGCGCAGGGGTCGGTGGTGGCGAAGTTCACGGGGACGCGGTTATCGGATAGTTACAGTGGCGGTGTGTTGGACCCGTAGCGGGTCAAACCGATTGTGGCAACCAGACCCGCTCGCCACAGTTGCCGGGGGCTGATCAAGGGCTCTCACTCCCTCGGCAGGCGCTCCAGTAGCAGGCGCTCCAGGGTTGCTGCAGGTAACGGCCGGCTGAACAGATAACCTTGAATCTGATCGCAGCCAGCGGCCTTCAAAAACGCCAGTTGTTCCTGGGTTTCCACGCCCTCGGCCACTACGCGCAGGTCCAGGCTGTGGGCCAGTTCGATAATGGTGCGGGTGATGGCCGCGTCCTGCGGGTTGGTGGTGACTTCGCGGATAAACGCGATTTCGATCTTCAAAGTGTCGATGGGAAAGCGGCGCAAATAGGCCAGGCTTGAATAACCGGTGCCGAAATCATCAATAGCAATCTTCACCCCCATGGCCCGCAGGCGCTGCAAGCTGGTGATGGTGTGATGGGTGTTTTCCATCAGCGAGCTTTCGGTCAGTTCAACTTCCAGCCAATGCGCTTCAACCCCGGTTCCGGCGAGGATCTGCACAATATCGGCAATCAGGTCGCCCTCGATCAATTGATGCCCGGAGACGTTGACCGAGACCTCGACGGCGCCAACGAGGTTGCGTTGCCACACGGCGATCTGTTGGCAGACAGTCTCGATCACCCAGCGCCCAACCGGCACGATCAAGCCCAGGCTTTCCAGCACGGGCACGAAGACCGCAGGGGAGACCGCGCCGTAGCCTGGGCGCTCCCAGCGCAGCAGCGCTTCGAGGGCGCAGATCTGGCCGCCGAGCAGCTCGACCTTGGGTTGGTAATGCACAGTGAACTGATGAGTTTGAACCGCCTCACGCAGGGCGTTTTCAAGGTCCTGGCGCGCCAGGTCGTGCACGCTCATGCCTGCCGGTTCCGGCGTTTGCCGTTGCAGTTGTTGCTCAAGCATCAGGTTATGGATCTTCAACTGATCGCCACGCGCTTTGAGCCGCAGCAGGTTGCGCACCCGCAGCCACAATTCGACACGCTCCACCGGTTTGCTGAGGAACTCCTCGGCGCCGCTTTCCAGCCCGCTGACGCGTGCGCTCGACTCACTGAGCGCCGACAGCATGATGATCGGAATACTCGCCGTGGTTTCGTTGCCCTTCAAGTGACTGGCCACCTCGTAGCCGTCCATGCCCGGCATCATGATGTCCAGCAGGATCAGGTCAGGCGGCTGTTGCGCCACCAACTGCAAGGCTTCCTCACCGCTGGCGGCACTCAGGGTCTGGTAGCCCTCGTGTTGCAGCAGGGTTTCCAACAGCTTGCGAACCTGGGGTTCGTCATCAACGATCAATAGCGTTGCGGGTTGGCTGGCCATGGAGAGGACTCATGTAAGAGGGCTGATGTGTTGTTGCAGCAGGCTGTCGATGATCTGGTAAAGCTCTTTGTAGCGCAGCGGCTTGATGATGTAGGCGTCGCACCCGGCCAACCGGGTTTTTTCGCGGTCTCCCTTCATGGCCATGGCGGTCAGGGCGATCACCGGAATGTGCGCGGTGTCGGGGTCTTGCTTGAGCAATTGGGTGGCGGCGAGGCCGTCCATTCCGGGCAGCTGGATATCCATCAGGATCAGCGCCGGCTGTTTTTCCCGCGCCAGGGTCAGGCCGGTCTCGGCATCCGCCGCCCACAACACCGTGTGACCGACATTGACCAGCAATAACCGCGCCAGGCGCATATTCGCCTGGTTGTCTTCGACGATCAGGATTTCGGCCATGTGGCCTCCGGCGCACGATGCAAGGGCAGCCACACCACAAAGCGGGTGCCCACGCCTTCGCGGCTGGCGACGGCGACGCTGCCGCCATGCAGGTCGGTGAGTTGCTTGACCATCGCCAGCCCGAGGCCCGTGCCTTCGAATTTGCGCGCCAGGCTGCTGTCGATCTGGCTGAACGCCTTGAACAGCTTGCTCATGTCGTTTTCGGCGATACCGATGCCGGTGTCGCTGACGCTCAATTCCAGAAAGCGCTCGTGGCTGCTGGGTTGCAGGGCGAAGCCGTGGGTCGGCCAATCGCCGGGAATCTGCCCAACCTGAGCGTGGCTGACCTCGCGTACCGCCAGGGTCACCGAGGCGCCGTGTTCGCTGAACTTCACCGCATTGGCCAGCAGGTTGTAGATGATCTGCTTAGTCTTGCGCAGGTCCAGTTCCAGGGTGCCGAAATCGCCCTCACATTCGAGCTTCAACTGGATGCGTTGCAGCGCGGCTTTCTCGCGCACGATCAATAAGCTGTTGGCCAGCAAGCCGGCGAGTTCAACCGCCTCCAGCTCCAGGTCCATCATCCCGGCCTCGACCTTGGACAGGTCGAGAATGTCGTTGATCAGCGACAACAGATGCTGGCCGCTGGTGAAGATGTCGCCGATGTACTCGCGCTGCACCTCGCTCATGTCGCCGACCAAGCCGTCCTTCAAGGCCTCGGAAAAACCGATCACCGCATTCAGTGGCGTTCGCAGCTCGTGGGACATGGTGGCGAGGAACTCGGACTTCATGTGGTTGGCGTGTTCCAGCTCCAGGTTCTTTTCTTCCAGCGCACGTTCGAAGCCTTTGCGTTCGGCTTCTTCCTGTTTGCGCGCAGTGTTGTCGGTGCCGATCAACAGGTAGCCGATGATCGTGTCGTGGCGATTGCGCAAGGCCGTCACCGAGACCATCGCCGACAGGCGGCTGCCGTCCTTGCGGATGTAGGTCAGCTCGTAAATGTCTTCGATGCCGCGTGAGGCTTTGAATACCAGGGCTTCAAAGCCTGGGTTGATGGGCGTGTCCAGCTCCAGGCTGAGAGCGGCGGCGCGGGTGATCAGCTCGGCGGGGTCGGAAATGTCAGCAGGGGTGACGCGGTTCAGCACGTCTTCGGCGGCGTAGCCGAGCATGCGCTCGGCGCCGACATTGAAGATTTGGATCACGCCTTTTTCGTCGGTGGCGATACTCGAAAAATAGGCGCTGTTGAAGATTGCGTCCTGCAGGGCGCCGGTCTTGAGCAGGGTTTTCTGGCGTTTGAACTCGACGATCTTTTCGGCCCGCGATTGCGGTTCCAGCGGTCGGTCGGTGGGGCTTTTATCCATCGCGGTGGCGTTCCGGGAACTTCAGGCCCGCCATCATCGAATGGTGATGGCGCAGAGCATGCTCACAGAAGATCGCGCCAAGGCGACGAGCAGGAGATGAGGTCTTTGGACAATAGCAGATGCTGCGCTCAGCGCCGTACGAATGCACTCATACGTTCCGCTATCGTCATGCTCAGAGCGCCACGCTACGGATGATCCGGGTACTGTCATCGGGGTCGGTAACGCTGTGGAACCCCAAGGAATGGGCCAGGCACCCAATGCCCGGTCAATTGCACAGGGCAATCGCGGGATTGTTGATCATGATCAACGTGCACGGCCCCATCACGGCGCAGTCTGGTATTCCCTGGAGCAGGAGATCACCCCATGGCTACCATGAGAGCCGCTGTTTTCGTTGAAAAAAACCGCATCGTTCTAGACGACAAACCGATTCCCGAAGTTGGTCCGCTGGACGCATTGGTACGTATCACCACCACGACTATTTGCGGCACCGACGTGCATATCCTGCGCGGCGAGTACCCGGTGGCCAAAGGGCTGACTATCGGCCATGAGCCGGTGGGCGTGATTGAACGCCTGGGCTCCCAGGTACGCGGTTTTGTCGAGGGCCAGCGGGTGATCGCCGGCGCCATCACCCCCAGCGGGCAAAGCTATGCCTGCCTGTGCGGCTGCGGCTCCCAAGACGGCCCCGACACACGCCATGGCTTTCGCGCCGCCGGCGGCTGGAAATTCGGCAATACCCTCGACGGCTGCCAGGCCGAATACGTGCTGGTTCCTGATGCGCTGGCCAACCTGTGCCCGATTCCCGATGGCCTGAGCGACGAACAGGTGCTGATGTGCCCGGACATTATGTCCACCGGTTTTTCCGGCGCCGAGCGCGGCGAGGTGAGCATTGGCGATACGGTGGCAGTCTTCGCCCTGGGGCCTATCGGCCTGTGCGCGGTGGCGGGCGCGCGGCTCAAGGGCGCGTCGATGATCATTGGCGTCGACGGCGTCACTGAACGCATGGGCGTGGCCCGAGGCCTGGGGGCCACCCATATCATCGACTTCAAGAAAGGCGATGTGGTCGAGCAGATCATGGCCTTGACGGACGGCCGTGGGGTGGATGTGGCCATCGAGGCCCTGGGCACCCAAGGCACGTTCGAGTCGGCATTGCGGGTGCTGCGTCCGGGCGGGCGCGTGTCCAGCCTGGGGGTGTACTCCAGTGACTTGCGTATTCCCTATGATGCGTTTGGGGCGGGGCTGGGGGATTACAGCATCGTGTCGACCCTGTGCCCCGGCGGCAAGGAACGCATGCGCCGGTTGATGGCCGTGGTGGCCAGCGGCGGGGTGGATCTGTCGCCGCTGGTGACGCACCGTTTCAAACTTGACGATATTGAGGCCGCCTATGAGCTGTTCGCCCACCAGCGCGACGGCGTCATGAAAGTCGCGATTACCCCCTGAAGACCTGCGCATAGGCGGCTAACGCTCGGGCAAGCCTTCGCGAAGTGGCTGGGGTTATTCGTCAAGTGATCGCGGGATCTGCAGGGAGGCTCTCAACCCGCCGTCAGCCAAATTATCCAGGCTGATATGCCCCCCAAGACGTTGGGCGATGGTCTGTACGATGGTCAGCCCCAAGCCTGCCCCTTCGGCATTGCCCCTGCTGTAGAACAGCTCGAAGAGCCGATCGCGCTCGTTCTCGTCAATGCCGGGGCCTTGGTCATCCACGTTCAGTTCGAAACCGCTGGTGTTTTGGCGCAGGCCCACCGTGATCACCCCGTGTTCCGGTGAGAAGTTTGCCGCGTTGGTCACCAGATTGGTCAGGGCGATATTGATGGCGGACGCCTCGGACCTCACGCTGTAGTGCGCATCATCTACGTCAAACACCAATTCCAGGCCCTTGCTCAGCAGCCAGGGCGTCAACTGAATCAGCGTGTCACGCACGGTGGTCGCCAGGTCGATGGCCTGCACCGGTGGTTGCCCGGCGCTGGGCTCCAGACGGGCCATGGTCAGCAATTGGTTGACCAGGCGGCTGGTGCGGTCGACGCCCGTGATCAGAAATGCGAGGGACTCGCGCCGTTCGGTTTCAGTGCCGGCTTCCAACAGGTTTTGCGCGTGCACGCGCAAAACCGCCAGGGGCGTGCGCATTTCGTGGGCGGCGTCGGCGATAAAGCGCCGCTCGCGGCCGAGCACTTCCTGGATCTGTGCCAGCATGCGGTTCAGCGCGGCTTGCATCGGTTCCAGTTCCATGGGCAGCGGGGTCAGTTGCATCGGTTCCAGGGAGCCGGAATGCCGTGCGCGCAAGGTGGCGGCCATATTGGCCAGCGGCTTGAGCCCCCAACCGATGGCCAGCCAGACCATCGCAGCCAGGATCAGGCTACCCAATACATTGGGCCACAAGGTGTGGCGCACGATGCGGCCTACCAGGTCGGAGCGCACGTCGTCGCGTTCTCCTACCCAGATCCGCAGCCCGGTGTCTTTGTCCTTGAGCACAAAGCCGCGCCACTCACGGCCATTGAGGTCGTTGACATTGCTGTACCCGGGTTGGGCGGGCGGCGTGGCAAATGAGGGGGCGCTGGCGGTAAACACCATCAGTTCACCCTGGGGGCTCCACACTTGAAAAGCGATTTTGCTTTCGTAAGGGTGCCCGTCCACCTTGGGTATGGCTTCGCCCAAGGCTTTGTTGAACGCCCGATACAGGTCAGCCTGATCTTTACTGGCCAGCGGCATGCTCATGACGCCCTGGAGCAGGCGCGCGTTCTGCGCCAGTTGGGCGTCGTAGACTTCGGCTATTTCGTGGTTGCTGTCATGCAGGTTAAGCGCGCTGATCACCAATAACCCGGAGAGCAGCAGGCCGATGATCAACGTCAGGGTGCGCCGCCGAATCGACGTCATCGACGCTCCTCCACCAGGTAGCCAACGCCGCGAACGGTGCGGATCAGCTCACTGGAGAACTTTTTGCGCAGGTGATGGATGTGCACCTCCAGGGTGTTGCTTTCAGCTTCTTCGTTCCAACCGTAGAGCAACTGCATCAACTGGTCGCGGGTCATGACGCGCCCGGGCGGCGAGAGCAGTTCGTGCAGCAGTTGATATTCTTTGGGCGTCAGCAGCACGGTTGCGCCGTTGTAGCTGACCTGTTGCGTGCTGGGGTTCAGGCAAATGCCCGCATGTTCGATCAGTACCTGCGCACGCCCGGCGCTACGGCGCAGTAGCGCCCGCAGGCGTGCCTTGAGTTCGGCCAGGTCGAAGGGTTTGATCAGGTAGTCATCGGCACCGGCGTCGAGCCCGGCGATGCGGTCTTCGGTGGCATCCCGCGCCGTGAGGATCAGCACCGGCACGTTGGCGCCGCTGTCACGCAGGCGACGCAATACTTCCAGCCCATCCATGCGCGGCAGGCCCAGATCGAGCACGACCACATCAAAGGTTTCGCTGAGCAGCGCATGCAAGGCGCTGCTGCCATCTTGCAGCCAGTCAACGGTGTAGCCCTCACGCACCAGCGCCTGGTGAATACCTTCGCCCAGCGCTACATCATCCTCGATCAGTAATAGCCGCACATGGACTCCTGTCAGTTGAGTTTCTTGTCGACGTCGGCCAGTAAGCCTTCGATCTCTTTGCGGCGTCCGGTATCGGCAGTTTCCCGACCTGGCCGTGGCGCGGCCAGCAAGGCTTTGCGCAGGGCGTCCCGGGCTTCGCCATAGCGTTTTTGCCGGTACAGGTGGTCGCCCCAGAAATACAGACTATCAATGCCCGCCGGGTTCAGTTGCAAGGCCTGTTTGAGTAACTGTTGCGCCTTGTCGGCGTCGCCAAAGCCGATCGGCCAGCCGGGTACACGGTCGTACAGCGCCGCCAGGCTGGTATAGGCCGAGCCTTGCAGGGCCTTGGGGTCTAGCGCGAGTGCTGTTTCCAGGTCGACCTTGGCTGCCTTGACCTTGCTCAATGCGCCGAGCCCACCTTGGGCGCCGCCCCAACTGCTGGAGACAATCCCGGCCCAGATCCACGCTTCGGCAGCCTGGGGGCGGGCTTGGGTGAAAGCGTTCGCCTGGGTGGCGAGCTGTTCAAAGGCCTGGGTACGCTGCTCCTCGGGCAGGTTGTATTGAATATGCGCCCAGCGCGTCTGGATGTCAGCCAGGCGCTGCTGATCGCCCGCATCCAGGGCCCAGGTGAAGGGGCTCAGGGCGGTGAGCAGCAGCGCAACGAAAAGACGTTTCATGGATTTAGATCCTTATTCACGGGTTTGTCGCTCAAGCGACGTACCAATGGCAATTGCTTGCGCAAGCCACGGTCGACCAGGTTCGGCAACAGGCTGTTGAGGCGCACAAAGAAGCGCTCCGGCCAGCCCAAGTACAGATCGCGACGATCCTTGGCGATTGCCTGGGTCACGGCCGACGCGACGATGCGCGGGTCATCGACGTTGGACTTAAGGGCCGTGTTCAAGGCCTGCGCCGCCTGGCTGTTCATGCGCGTATGGGTGGCGCGCGGCGCCACGTACAACACACCCACCCGCGTATCGGCCAACTCCCGGCGCAACGCCTCGGAAAACCCGCGCAAGGCAAACTTAGTGGCGCAGTAAGTGGCATAGCCGGGGTAGCCGATGGAACCGTAGGTGGAGCCGACGTTCACCACCATGGCGCTCTCGGCTTGCTTGAGCAGGGGCAACAGCAGCTTGGTCAGGCAGATCGGCGCGGTGATGTTCAACGCCAGCATGCCGTTGATTTCGTTGTCGTCCAGCTGTTCAAGCATGGCGAAGTGATTGATGCCGGCGGCGTTGATCAGCAGGTTGACACCGCCGATGGCCTCGGCCGCGGCCAGCACTTTGCGGCGGTCGGCGAGGAAGGTCAGGTCGGCACTCACCCAACACAGCTGCTGCGGGTATTGGTCGAGCAAGGGCTCCAGCGGTGCGCGATGGCGTGCCACGGCCAGCACTTGCGCCCCGCTGGCACACAGGGCGTCGGCAATCGCCAGGCCGATACCGCCACTGGCGCCGGTCAGCACGACGCGGGCATCAGACAGGCGCATGAGCAGCCTCCCCGATACGCGGCAGGTTGCGGAACATGTCGGTATAAAGGGCGTACACCACTTTTGACGCATGGATCACGGCAGCCTGGTCGTCCGGGTCTTGCAGGCTGTTCATCAAGCGGCGGTAGGTTTCCATATGGCCGATGTCCAGGGAACCGTGGGAGCTGAGGTAACTGAACGCCGTGGCAGGCAGTTGCAGGCGTTCGCGAATGCTGCCGGCGGCGTGAGTGGCCAGGGCGATGCTGGTGCCTTCGAGCACATTGACCATGCCGAACAGACCCACCGGGTTGCCGCGGGCGATCAGGTCATAGAGGTAACTGACCATCAGTTCGATAGGCAAACCCGGGCGCCCGTCACGTACCGCATCCTTGTCGCCGCCACAGGCGTGGATGTCATTGAGCACCCATTGCTCATGCCCATATTCATCCTCGATGTATTCGCAGACGGCCTTGCGCAGCCATTCCAGGTGCGAGGGCAGGCGCGCGCCACAGGCCATCATCAACGGCACGGTATGACGAACGTGGTAGTAGGCCTGGGCAAGAAACGCGCGATAGCTCTCCAGGCTGACTTTACCTTCCAGCGCATCCCGAATGATCGGCAGGCTGAACAGTGCCTGGCGTTCCTGTTGGGTGGCCTCTTGCAGCGTGTCGAAAAAATTCACGATGGGGTTTCCTCTTTTTGTGCGGTAGACAGTTGGGTTTGATAACGCGCGACGATGGCGTCGCGCCGTGGCCGGCCGTTGGCAGTGAGCAAACCGTTGGCGGCGCTGAAGGGTTCATCCAGGCGCGTCCATTGATGCACTTGGGCGTAGTCGGGCAAGGTGCTATTGACTGTGGCCACGATGGCGGCCAGTTGGGCGTCGGTGCAGGCGTTGCTATGGGGCCAGAGCAACGCGTGATTCTCGGGCAGGGCTTCGCCATAGACGAACGCCTGGGCGATGACGCCGCCTTGGGTCAATTCGGCCTCGACCCAGTCTGGGTTGACGTTGCGGCCGTAACTGGTCACGAACTGATGTTTCTTGCGGCCCTTGAGGTAGAGAAAGCCGTCTTCATCGAAGGCGCCCAGATCGCCGCTGGGCCACCACTGCTCGGGTTGTTCGCTGTGACCCAGGTAGCCGAGCAAGGTCGAGCCTTTGATCAGCACTTCATCGTCTTCGGCCAAGCGGATTTCCACGTGGGGCAGGGGCCGGCCGACGCTGCCCGGGCGCTGCGCATCGGGGCGATTGAGGCATACCACCGAGGCACATTCGGACAGCCCGTAACCTTCAAACACCGGCAGGCCCAACTGTTGTGCCCGGTGCAGCAAGGCTTTGGAAACGCGCGCACCACCCACCGCAGCAAAGCGCAGCCCTCGCGGGCTGAACGCCTTCTGTTCGGCGGCGATGACTAACATCAGCAGTAATTGTGGGACCAGAATCAGGCTGTGGGGCTGACGCTCCGCCAGGCAACCGAGCAATTGCGCGGCGTCCACCGCACTGGCGCCCTGGATACCCAGGCTTCTCTGGCTGGGCACACTCAAGGTGGCGCCGGCATACAGCGCGGCGTAGCAACCGAGGTTTTCGAGCAAAATCGCGATGGGCAGCAGCGCCAAGTGGTGACGTGGGTCGGTGGCGTGGCTGGCCTGGTGCAACTCGCGAGCAACCCGCAGCACGCTATCGGCACTCAGGCATACGCCCTTGGGCGCCCCGGTGGTGCCGGAGGTGAATGTCACCTTGGCCGTGCCCGACGGCATCGAAGGGCGGTCTGCAAAGATTTTGCACCAGAAGTCGCCGCCTTGGTGGTAACCGGCGGCCAACAGCTCAGCCTCAAGATACGGCTCGGCGATCACCCGTTCGGCGTGGCTTTGCTCAAGGCAATGGGCACGCTGAGCAGGGCTGAAAAACGGCGGCAGGGTCAGGCAGGTCAAGCCCTCGAACAGTATTGCCAAGTCCCACAGCATGGCCTCGACGCCGTTGTCCAAGGCCAAGGCGACCACGTTCACGCCTTCATCACGCAGGCGTTGCTGGCGATAGGCAACCTCGGCAAACAGTGAGGTGTAATCCATTTTCAACGTATCGCCCCACAGGGCGATGGCGCCGTCGTTACGTTCGGCATAGCCGCGCAGCACAGCGTGGAAGCGTCGGGTTTCAGGCGACATGGCTGGTGTCCTCAAAGGTAGTGGGCAACCCAAGGCGTGAGAACAGGCCCATGTTGCGCAAGTGGATGAACCCGGCGCGGATATTGCCGACATGCACCCAGGGTTGGCTTTCGTAGTAACTGCCCCAGTGATGGCGGTCATCGCCCAGGCGTTGCGGGTCGGCCGCGCACAGGGTGACCGGCTTCAACCCCAGGCGGTGGAAGCTGTTGACCAGGCCGATATTGCCGGTGAACGCCACCCACTCCAGGCCGCCCATGGCCAGTAACCAGGTCACCGCGATGATGCTCAGGCGCGCACTGCCGGTGTCGCTGGCGGCCAGGTTGCCGACTTCGGCGATGGCGTGGCGCTCTACCGTTTGCTCGGCGGCGGCACTGATCAGCGGGTCGATCGGATGGTCCAGGTAACGCTCCAGAAACAGCGGCTCGTCACCTGCCAGCCGTACCCCGGCGACCGCACACAGGTCGCCGTTAGCCTGGCTGACGCCAAACAGCTGAGGCATGAAGTGTCGGATGTCGGCGCCATGGGCAATGCGAAAACGCTGTTGGATAAACGCCTCGAATGCCGGGCGCTGTGGGTCGTGGGGCAGGGCGCGGGCTAGGCGCAGTTGTGCACTGTCGGCCTGGCCGAACAGCAGGGGCAAAGAAGTCTTCCAATCGATATCGGGCATTGGCGGTACGCCTCCCACGTGATGTTGGGAGGAGTATTAAGGGCATTTCTTAACGAAGTCTGAAGGTGGTGAAAATGATCGGTTTGCCGATCTTCAGACTGCCTTAAGACTGGGGCGGCAGGGTAGCGCCACCATTCACGCAGAAGGCTTGTACCCCATGACTCAAAATCCGCTGACACCGCGCTACGCGAGACTCTCGATGACCCTGCACTGGCTGATGCTGGCGCTGTTTGTCGGCGTGTACACCTGCATTGAAATCAAAGGCCTGCTACCGCGAGGCAACGCGCTCAAAGGACTGTTCCTGGGGGGGCACTCGCTCTTCGGGATCGCGATTTTTGTGCTGGTGTGGCTGCGCTTACTGGGGCGTCTGGCGCCCCGTCCGGCGATCCTGCCCCGTCCGCCTCTGTGGCAGACGGCCGCGTCGCACCTGATGCACTGTGCGCTGTATGGCTTGATGATTGTGACGCCGTTGTTGGCCTGGCTGATGCTCAACGCTGCCGGCAAGCCGGTGCCGTATTTTGAGTTTGCGTTGCCGACGTTAGTAGCGCCGGACCCGGACCTGGCCAAGCAATTCAAACACTGGCATGAGTGGCTGGGCAGCACCGGGTATTGGTTGATCGGCCTGCATGCGGCCGCTGGGTTGTTCCACCATTACTGGGTGCATGACAACACCCTGGTGCGCATGCTGCCCAAGCGTTACGGGCGCTGAAAACGTTGATGGCTGAAAGCTTGTGCGCGAGCTTTCAGCCAACAGAGATTTATCACTTCTGCGCTTGATGAAACGTTTAACCAAACGATAAACAGCACACGCAAGCGCTTGCGTAAGCAAATGTATCTGGCATAGAGTCGGCGGCACTCGCCTACAAAAATAATAATGCCAGGAGCTCATCCATGAGCCTTGAACCCTTGCTTGAGATGCAGGGCATCAGCAAAACCTTCAACGGTTTGCGCGTGCTCAAGAATGTCGGTCTGAAGGTCTACCCCGGTGAAATTCACGCGTTGATGGGGGAGAACGGCGCCGGCAAATCGACCCTGATGAAAATCCTCTCCGGCGCTTACCAGGCCGACCCCGGCGGTGAAATCCGCATCGACGGCCAGCCCGTCGCCACCTTCGACCCCGCCACCGCCAAGACCCTCGGCATCGCCGTGATCTACCAGGAACTGAGCCTGTGCCCGAACCTCAGCGTGGCCGAGAACATCTACCTGGGCCGCGAACTGCGGCGCGGCTGGACCATCGACCGCAAGGGCATGCAAGCCGGCTGCGTCGAGGTGCTGCAACGCCTGGGCGCCGAGTTCAAACCCACCACGCCGGTGAGCAGCCTGTCGATTGCCGAGCGCCAGTTGGTCGAAATCGCCCGCGCGCTGCATGCCCACGCCAGGATCCTGGTAATGGACGAGCCGACCACGCCACTGTCATCGCGTGAGACCGACCGCCTGTTTGCGTTGATCAAGCACCTGCGCAGCCAGGGCCTGGCGATTATCTACATCAGCCACCGCATGGCTGAGATCTATGAGTTGTCGGACCGGGTCTCGGTGCTGCGCGACGGCCAGTACATCGGCGAGCTGACCCGCGACGCGTTGTCGGCCGAAGTGCTGGTGAAAATGATGGTGGGCCGCGACCTCTCCGGTTTCTACAAGAAGGAACACGCCGCCTATAACCCCGGCAACGTGGTGATGCGCGTGCGTGACATGGCCGATGGCAAGCGCGTGCGCAATTGCAGCTTCGACCTGCACGCCGGTGAAGTATTGGGCATTGCCGGGTTGGTCGGGGCAGGGCGCACGGAGCTGGCGCGGCTGATCTTCGCCGCCGACCCGCGCACCTCCGGCACCCTTGAAGTGGTCGGCAAAACCGTCACCCAACTGCGTAACCCGGCGGACGCGATTCGTGCGGGCGTGGTTTACCTCACTGAAGACCGCAAGGCCCAGGGCCTGTTCCTGGACATGAGCGTGGCCGATAACATCAACGTGTGCGCCTGTGTGCCGGACGCGCATGCCGGTGGCGTGCTGGATCGCGGCCATGCCGCGCAGCGTTCAAATGACGCGATCAAGTCGCTGTCGATTCGGGTGGCATCGGGCAAGGTCAATGTCGGCGCCTTGAGCGGCGGCAACCAGCAGAAAGTGCTGTTAGCACGGCTGCTGGAGGTCAAGCCGCATGTGCTGATCCTCGACGAACCGACGCGGGGCGTGGACATCGGCTCCAAGTCCGAGATCTACCGCATCATCAACCAACTGGCGCTGGCGGGCGTTGGCATTGTGGTGATCTCCAGCGAGCTGCCGGAAATCATCGGCACGTGCGACCGCGTGCTGATCATGCGCGAAGGCCAGTTGGTGGCCGAAGTCGGCGGGGCTTCGGGCCACGCCATCTCCCAAGAACGCATTATTGACCTCGCCACTGGTGGCGATCAGGTGGCTGCCCATGGCTGATTCAAACAACAACACACTGACCCTCGCGCCCGTCGGCAAAGCGGAGCGCGTTCGTGAGCTGATGCGCACCGTTGGCATGTTGCCGGTGCTGGTGTTGCTGCTGGTGGGGTTTGCCCTGGCCAGTGAGAACTTTCTCACCGTGCAGAACCTGTCGATCATCACCCAGCAAGCCTCGGTGAATGTGGTGCTGGCGGCGGGCATGACCTTTGTGATTCTGACGGCGGGCATTGACCTGTCCGTCGGCGCGATTCTCGCGGCGTCCGCTGTGGTCGCGTTGCAGGCCTCGATGTCGCCACAGTTCGGCATGTTCGGGATTGCTGCCGGCATCGGTTTCGGCCTGTTGCTGGGCCTGGTCAATGGCGGGTTGATCGCCTTCATGCGCTTGCCACCGTTTATCGTCACCCTCGGTGCACTGACCGCCATGCGTGGCCTGGCGCGCTTGTTGGCGGATGACAAGACCGTGTTCAACCCCGACCTGCCGTTTGCGTTTATCGGCAATGACTCGGTGCTCGGCGTGCCGTGGCTGGTGATCATCGCGGTGGCGGTGGTGGTGCTGTCGTGGTTCATCCTGCGCCGTACCGTCATGGGCGTGCAGATCTACTCAGTGGGCGGCAACCCCGAGGCGGCGCGGCTGTCGGGAATCAAGGTGTGGAAAGTCTTGCTGTTCGTCTACGCCATGTCCGGTGCATTGGCCGGGCTTGGCGCGGTGATGAGCGCTTCGCGCCTGTTCGCGGCCAACGGCCTGCAACTGGGGCAATCCTATGAGCTGGATGCGATTGCCGCGGTGATCCTGGGCGGCACCAGTTTTACCGGCGGTGTCGGCACCATCGGCGGCACGCTGATCGGCGCGCTGATTATCGCGGTACTCACCAACGGCCTGGTGCTGCTGGGCGTGTCGGACATCTGGCAGTACATCATCAAGGGCATCGTGATCATCGGCGCGGTGGCGCTGGATCGCTATCGCCAGTCCGGTGCGCGCACCTGAGTTCACTCCTACAACAATCACAAGAGAGACCCGCATGAACCTTAAACGCCTGTTTCCCGTTATTGCCTTGGCTGCCTTGATGTCAAACGCCGTGCAAGCCCGTGAACTCAAAGCCCTGGGCATTAGCATGGGCTCGCTCGGCAACCCGTATTTCGTGACCCTGGCCGACGGCGCCACTGCACGAGCCAAAGAGCTGAACCCCAACGTCAAGGTGACCTCGGTGTCGGCCGACTATGACTTGAGCAAGCAATTTTCGCAGATCGACAATTTCATTTCGTCCAAGGTTGACCTGATCCTGCTCAACGCCGTCGACCCATCGGCCATGGCCTCGGCGATCAAGAAAGCCCGCAGTGCCGGCATCGTCGTGGTGGCCGTGGATGTGGACGCCAAAGGCGTGAATGCCACGGTGCAAACCGACAACGTTGAAGCCGGCAAGCTGGCCTGCCAGTTCCTGGTGGACAAGCTGGCGGGCAAGGGCAATGTGATCATTCAGAATGGCCCGCAAGTCACCGCCGTGACGGACCGCGTCAAAGGTTGCAAGGCTGCATTGGCTTCGGCGCCAGACATCAAGGTGCTGTCCGATGACCAGGACGGCAAAGGCTCGCGCGAAGGCGGCCTGAACGTGATGCAGGGCTACCTCACGCGCTTCCCGAAAATCGACGGCCTGTTTGCGATCAACGACCCGCAAGCGATTGGCAGTGATTTGGCGGCCAAGCAGCTCAAACGCAGCGCCATCCTCATCACCTCGGTGGACGGTGCGCCGGATATCGAGAATGCACTGAAGACTGACACGCAAATCCAGGCCTCTGCCAGCCAGGACCCGTGGGCCATGGCGCAGACAGCGGTGAATGTGGGCAATGACTTGCTCAATGACAAAGCCCCGGCCGAAGCGGTTATCCTGCTTACGCCAAAACTGATCACCCGCGACAACGTGGCTACTTACAGCGGCTGGTCGAGTAAACATTGATTCACTGAAGAGGAAAGCGTCGTGGTCACCATGGATGACGTGGCAAGCAGGGCGGGTGTGTCGACGTCGACTGTGTCCCACGTGTTGAACGGCACGCGCAAGGTCAGCCCGGCCACGGTGCAGGCGGTACAGCGCGCGATCGCCGAGTTGGGTTACATCCCCAATACCCTGGCGCGCTCGCTCGCCCGTTCGAGCACCAGCACGATAGGCGTGGCGATCTCGGCGCTGTCCAACCATTACTTCAGTGAAACCGTGCACGCGATTGAAACTGAATGCGCCAAGCACGGTTACATGATGCTGTTTGTCGAGCCCCACGACGACCCGGAGCAGGAGCTGCGGGTGGTCACAGCGCTGCATCATCGGCGCGTCGATGGGATTCTGCTGGCACCGTCCACCGGCACGAAGGCTCTGGAATATTTGCAGGCCAATCAAGTGCCGACGGTACTGGTGGACCGCATGATGAGCGCGCAGTTTGACCAGATCGGGGTGGAGAATACCCAGTCGACCCAGGCCCTGATCGCGCACTTGATTGAGCACGGGCACCGGCGTATTGGCTTTATTGCCGGGCGTGCGGGGCTTGGCACGACCGATGAACGCGTGGCGGGTTATAGGGCTGCCTTACAGGCGGCTGGTTTGGTGTTTGATCCGCAGTTGCTGGTCAACGGCGGCTCCAGCAGTGAACCGGCACGGGCCGCGACTGCGCAGTTGCTGGCCTTGGCAGCACCGCCGACGGCGATCATGGCAGGCAATAACCTGATGACGCTGGGCGCCATGCACGCCCTGCGTGACGCGCAGATTGAGGTGCCGAGGCAGATCGCCCTGGTGGGCTTTGATGATTTTGACTGGGCGGATTTTTTCGTGCCGCGCCTGACCTTGATTGCTCAACCGGTCAAGGAGCTGGGCGCGCGCGCGGTACAAATGCTGCTGCAACGCATGGCCACGCCAGCCGCGCCGGTACACAGCGTGCGCCTGGCGCCGAGCCTGCAATACCGTAATTCATGTGGCTGTATTTGATCGGAATGAACCACGTATGAGCAGTCCTGTTTCCCTCGGTATTGATCTGGGCACGTCGGAACTCAAGGCGATCCTGATGGACGCCAGCGGCGCCGTGTTGGCCCATACCGGTGTGCGCCTGAGTGTTTCCCGGCGCCATAGCGGCTGGTCTGAACAGGCGCCGCAAGATTGGTGGCAGGCTTGCTTGCAGGCGCTCGACCAGTTGCGCACACATGAGGCTTTCAGTCGTGTGGCATGCATTGGATTGTCTGGGCAGATGCACGGGGCGGTGTTGCTCGGGGATGACAACCGCGTGTTGTACCCGGCCATCCTGTGGGACGACTCGCGCGCTGTCGCCCAAGCGCAACAACTCGGCCCAGGCTTTGCCGAGGTCACCGGTAGCTTGCCGATGGCCGGGCTGACCGCGCCGAAACTGCTGTGGCTGCAACAGCATGAGCCCGAGGTGTTCCAGGCGATTGATTGCATTCTGTCGCCCAAGGATTACCTGCGCTTGCGCTTGAGTGGTGAGCGCATCAGCGACATGTCCGATGCCGCCGGCACACTGTGGCTGGATGTGGCGCACCGTCAATGGTTTACCCCGATGGTACGCGCCACCGGGCTTGCACCTGCGCAGATGCCCCAGCTAGTGGAAGGTGGCGCGGTGGCAGGGCGCGTGACGGCAGCCGGGCTGGGCCTGTCGCCCGCCGTGGTGATTGCCGGTGGCGGCGGCGATAACCCGGTCGCCGCCGTCGGCATCGGCGCGATCAATGCCGGTGACGGCTTCATCACCCTGGGCACCAGCGCGGCCATTGTTGCGATCACCGATCACGCCGCCGGCAACCCGGCCAGTGCGGTGCACAGTTTCTGTCACGCATTGCCCAACCGCTGGTACACCATGGGCGCGATGCTCGCCGGCGCCAGTTGCTTGCGTTGGGTGACGCGGCTGACCGGCATGCCGGATGAGCAAACGTTACTGGACCAAGTGCAGGTACAGTTGCCGATCGGCCAACCGGTGCCATTGGATACGCCATTGTTTCTACCGTACCTCGCCGGTGAACGCACGCCGCATAACGACCCTTTGCTGCGCGGCGGTTTTATGAGCCTGGGCCATGACTGCACACCGGCAATGCTCGGTTATGCGGTAATGGAAGGCGTAGGGTTTGGCTTACTGGATGCCTTGCGCGCCGTGCAATCTGCGGGTGCCAGCGTGGGCGCGTGTGCATTGGTGGGCGGCGGGGCGCGTAGCGAGTACTGGGCGCAGTTACTGGCGAACATTCTGCAGCGGGAGATTTTCACCTTGCAGGGCAGTGAACTGAGTGCGTGTATTGGCGCGGCGAAACTTGGGTTTCTGGCGATTGGCGAGGGCGCGCATCTGCTGGAGGCAGGGATGCCGGTCAAGGCCAGGTATTGGCCTGACCTGGCTCAGCAGCCGGTGTTGCAAGCCCGGTATCGCAAGTTCCAAGGGTTGTTGACGGCGGCGAAGACGCTGCAGGCTTGAGAAACTGCCGCTTCTACTGTGGCGAACGGGCTTGTTGTGGCAAGCCCGTTCGCTACAGTAGATCAAGCCGTATGACTGGCCAACCGGCGCAGTACGCGGTCCAGCGAGGTCGTCCCTGACACAATAGCGATCCGGTCATTACGTTAGTGACACAAGATCACTCATCAACCAGCGGCGGCAATCGGCGTTTAACCGGGGTTTTCTTGACGATAGCGGTGTTGGTTTCGGCATAGGCGTTGATCCGGTCGAGCAACGTGTCCAGATGGTCCATGGTGCGCACGTGCAGCCGCGCGATAAAACAGTCCTCGCCGGTGACCTTGTCGCACTCGGTGAATTCGGGAATCGCCTGGATCTGGCGCTCCACTTCCTGCAACTTGCCCGGCAAGGGGCGGATGCGCACGATGGCCTGCAGCAGGTAGCCGAAGTGCTTGGGGTCGATATCGACCGTGTAGTGCGTCAGCACGCCGCGTTCTTCCAGGCGGCGCAGGCGTTCGCCGACGCTGGGCGAAGACAGCCCGGTGATACCCGCCAGGGCCTTGAGCGACAGACGCGAGTCATCCATCAAAGCTGCGATCAGTTTCTGGTCGATAGTGTCAATCATGCCGTGTGCCTAATAAGAAAAGGTGATTTCGAGGTTTTGCCTTTTTTAGTCGCTGGAGCCGCTGACCAGCAGATTGCCATAATTGAGCCTCACTTGAGGAGCTTCCATCGTGGACACATCTATTCGTCGCGGGTCGTGGGAAATGGTCGCCGCCATGCTGATCTCGGGCACCATTGGTTGGTTTGTGCTGGTGTCGGGTGTGTCGGTGATCGAAGTGGTGTTCTGGCGCTGTGTGATCGGCGCGCTGACGCTGTTGCTGGTGTGTGCGCTGCTGGGCTACCTGCGGCTGGACCTGCTCAGCTGGGCCAAGCTTGGGCTGGCGATGCTCAGTGGCGTGGCCATTGTGGGCAACTGGTTGCTGCTGTTCGAATCCTATTCCCGTGCTTCCATCGCGATCAGTACGGCGGTGTACAACGTGCAGCCGTTCATGTTGGTGGTGCTGGCGGCGGTGTTTCTCGGGGAAAAGATCACGCTGCAAAAACTGGCCTGGTTGAGCGTGGCGTTCCTAGGCATGTTGGCGATTGTCACCGCCCATGGCGAGCAGCAGAGCGGTGGCGGGGATTATCTGGCGGGTATCGCCCTGGCGCTGGGCGCGGCGTTTTTGTATGCGATTGCGGCGCTGATCATCAAGCGCCTGAAGGCAGTGCCGCCGCACTTGATGGCGTTGATTCAAGTGATTACGGGCGCATTGTTGCTGGCGCCGTTAGTGCCTTGGAACAGCTTGCCTGCAGCGCCCCATGCCTGGGCTGCGCTGGTCACGTTGGGCGTGGTGCACACCGGTTTGATGTATGTGTTGTTGTACGGGGCGATCCAGAAACTGCCGACGGCCATTACCGGCGCGCTGTCGTTCATCTACCCGATTGCGGCGATTTTTGTCGACTGGATTGCCTTTGGGCATCGCCTGGGTTGGCTGCAATGGCTGGGGGTTGCGGCGATTCTGCTGGCGGCAGCGGGGTTGCAGCGGGGCTGGTGGTGGCCCCGCTCCCCAAGGGCTAGTGCGTGCCCTGAAAGATGATATTTTCTGGGTCAAAATGGCCCACGCCGCTGCCTGGCTGTGGCAAGCCCAGGATATGCCCCTTGATCTTGCCCACCACGTGCATTTCGCACGGTTTGCAGTCGAACTTCAGGGTCAGTACTTCATCGCCGTGAATCAGCTGCATCGGCGCCACCTTGGTCTTCACGCCGGTCACACCCTTGGCCTGTTTAGGGCACAGGTTGAACGAGAACCGCAGGCAGTGCTTGGTGATCATCACCGGCACTTCGCCGGTTTCTTCGTGGGCTTCGAAGGCCGCGTCGATCAGCTTCACGCCGTGACGGTAATAGAAGTCACGGGCTTTCTGGTTGTAGACGTTGGCGAGGAACGACAAGTGCGCTTCCGGGTACACCGGCGGCGGCGAGGTCTCGGCCTTGCGCCCACCGCGCGGGTGAGCCGCGACCCGCGCAGTGGTCAGCGCTTCGATCACTTCACGGCGCAATGCCTTGAGCTGCGAGTTGGGGATGAAGAACGCTTGCGGCGCGTCCAGCTCGATGTTCGTGGCGTGATACTCGGTGGTGCCGAGTTGGCCAAGCAGATCGCGCAAGGTGTCCAGCGCCTGTTCCGGCTTGTTGGCCACACCGAACGGGCCGGGCAGGGTGACGCTGGCGCTGATCCCTTCTTCGCTGATCGCGGTTACCACCAACTGATCTTCACGCAGGCGTGCCACCCAGGCCAGGCCGATACGGCGTTCGGCCGAGGTCTTGAGCAGGGCCTGTTGCCAGTTATGGTCCAGGTTGCGATTCAGCGGATGGTTCGGGCGCAGTTGATGCAGGCCGGCCGGCATCTCGTTCGGTTCGACGCGGTAGCGGTAACGCTTCTCGCCGTCTTCTTCGAACTCGCCTTTGGGTTCTGCAATGTTGGCGCGGAAACCCACCACTTCGCGTTTGACCAGCACATTGAGGCCGTCGCCGTTGGACAGCGGCTCATGAGTGACGACCTGCAAGTCGCGCTTGCCAGCTTTTTCCACCACACCCACCGGCAGGCCGGTGAAGGTTGGCGTGTCGAACGCGCCGATGTCGATCTTGCGGTCGCTGACAAAGTAGTCGGTGCTACCACGGTGGAAGGTTTTTTCCGGGTCGGGCAGGAAGAAATGCGCGGTACGGCCGCTCGAAGCGCGGGCCAGGTCCGGGCGGTCTTCGAGCACGTCGTCGAGGCGCTGGCGGTAATAGGCGGTGATGTTCTTCACATAGCCCATGTCCTTGTAGCGGCCTTCGATCTTGAACGAGCGCACACCGGCTTCGACCAGCGCGCGAATGTTGGCGCTCTGGTTGTTGTCTTTCATCGACAGCAGGTGTTTTTCAAAGGCCACGACGCGGCCTTGATCATCTTTCAAGGTGTACGGCAGGCGGCAGGCCTGGGAGCAGTCGCCACGGTTGGCGCTGCGGCCATTCTGCGCGTGGGAGATATTGCACTGCCCGGAGAACGCCACGCACAGGGCACCGTGGATAAAGAACTCGATGGCGGCATCGGTTTCATCAGCGATGGCGCGGATTTCTTGCAGGTTCAGCTCACGGGCCAAGACCAACTGCGAGAAACCGGCCTGGTCGAGAAACTTGGCACGGCCCAGGGTACGGATATCGGTCTGGGTACTGGCGTGCAGCTCGATCGGCGGAATATCCAGCTCCATCACGCCCAGGTCTTGCACGATCAACGCATCGACACCGGCGTCGTACAGCTGATGAATCAGCTTGCGTGCAGGTTCCAGCTCGTTGTCATGCAGGATGGTGTTGATGGTGGTGAACACACGGGCGTGGTAACGATGGGCGAATTCGACCAGTTGAGCGATATCGCTCACCTCGTTACACGCATTGTGGCGGGCGCCGAAGCTCGGGCCGCCGATGTAGATGGCGTCGGCGCCATGCAAGATAGCCTCGCGCGCGATGGCGACATCGCGGGCAGGGCTGAGCAATTCCAGGTGATGCTTGGGCAAGGACATAGTTTTTTTAGTCAGGCTTGTCACGGTCGAGGCGTGCATTGTAGCTCTGAAATGCCTGACCGGCATCTACCACAGGGCTATCAGGCCGAATGCGCGAAGGCGACGCCGATACAGTGTGGGAGCTGGCTTGTCGAATCGCCGCACTGCTGCGATGCAGGCACCTCGGTACGTCAGGGATAGCCGGTTGATGCTATCGCAGCATAGGTATCTGCACATCTTTTTATGGGCTGAATTCTTTGGTTGTCGCGGGGGGCGCTGGGTACATATCCGTTATTTGGGTAACGGCTGCTATGGGTTCCGCCCTTACGGCGGGTCACTTTTGGAAAAGAGCCCCAAAAGTAACCAAAGGGCTCTTGCCCCACCACTCGGCACTCGCGCCTAGGCTCGGTGTGCCCTCACTCCGGCTTTGGACCGTGGGCCGCCGCCATGGGCCATCCTTGGCCCATCGCGGCTAAACCGGCGTCCTGCCGGTTTACCCCGCTCAAAGCCTGCGTTCGGCCAGCGTGGTTTAACGGGGCGCCTCAGATCAAAAAGCAGATCAAGATCAAAAGCAAGAGCACGGCGGCCTAGTAGCCGACCTGAGTGGTTAAATCAAAAGCAAAGCCAAGGCGGCCTGCTAGCCGACCTGATCTTGATGGCTGAACTCAATCTAATGTGGGAGCTGGCTTGCCTGCGATGGCATCAACTCGGTGTACTTGATGGACCGAGGTGCCTGCATCGCAGGCAAGCCAGCTCCCACAGAAAAGCAGAGCACTGCAGTGCTGGCAGCCAAACTCGGTCAAAATTGTGGGAGCGGGCTTGCTCGCGAAGGCGGTGGGTCAGCCAGCTCATGTGTAACTGACCCACCGCCGCGAGCAAGCCCGCTCCCACATTGGGATCTCAGTAAATCAGGCAGAGAGTGTACTGCCGTGCTTTTGCTTTTGATCTTGCTTTTGATCTTGATCTTAGGCACCCCGTTAAACCACGATGGCCGAACGCAGGCTTGAATCCGTGGGTAACCCGGCAGGACGCCGGGTTAGCCGCGATGGGCCAAGGATGGCCCATGGCGGCGGCCCACGGATTCAAGCCGGAGTGAGGGCATGCCGAGCCTAGGCGAGGCACCGAGTGGTGGGGCAAGAGCCCTTTGGTTACTTTTGGGGCTCTTTTCCAAAGTGACCCGCCGTAAGGGCGGAACCAATAGCCGCCGTTACCGCAGCAACGGATATGTACTCAATCCACCTAACCCCTCACAGGCTAAGCTCAACTTAAAGAGTTGCGTAAATACCTATGCTGCGATGACTGATACATCGGTCAAAGCAGTATCGACTGACAGCCCGCCATAGCAGGCAAGCCAGCTCCCACATTTGATCTGTATTGCTGGTGAACACTCAGGCCTTGGCCGCCATCGCAGTGACTTCTACACGCATGCCTTCCACGGCCAGTGCAGCCACACCCAAGGCCGCACGAACCGGCCACGGTTTGGCGAAAAAGCGCTTGTAGACCTCGTTGAACGCGGCACGGTCAGCCATGTCGGTGAGGTAGATGGTCAGATGCATAACCCGGTCCATGGAACTGCCGGCTTTCTCCAGCGCGACTTTCAGCGCTTGCAGGGTGCATTCGCTTTGCACGGTGATGTCGCCCAGTTCCAGGCTGCCATCGGCGCGGGTAGGGATCTGGGTGGAGACCAGGATGCCGTTGAAGCCGACGACGTCGGAAGAAATCGAGTCGGCATCCGGATCGGGGGTGTAAGACAGGTCGTGGTTGGCCATGGGCGCCTCTGGTTAGCTGTAACAGAAAGGCGCCATGGTCCCCGAAAACTAAGGCAGGGGCAAACCTTGGGTTACACCCAACGGCGCAACAGCACGCCGGCATTCACGCCACCAAAGCCGAAGCCATTGGACGGAGCGTATTCCATCGGCATGGGCCGCGCTTCGCCGCGCACCCTGTCCAGGCCGTCGGCGAGGGCATCCGGGTTTTCCAGGTTGAGCGTCACCGGGGCGCAAGTACGGTGAAGATCGCTTTTACATTCACCCATCTGCTGGGCATCACGCTAATGCCGCGCATCCGCAACTGGCGCAACCTGCCTCAACCTATTAGCGGGTCGACCTCAGCACTGCATCAACCTGCTCAGCCGCGTGTAGCAGAGTGCTGTCGTTTCTAAATCCTCCGATCATTTGAAGCCCTGCGGGAAGCGCCCCGGTTTTCCGAGCGAAAGGGATATTGACTTGCGGCAATCCAAATGCCATCCAAAACTTGATGAAGTCGGAAGGTCCCGTGGCTTCGAGGCCCAACGGAGCGACGATGCCACAGCTCGCACCTAAGACTGCGTCAAAAGGCTTGAATATCTCTTCCAAAACGGGGGCCAACTTGGCTAAACGCCTTTTTGCCGCTGACTCTTGCTCCCAGGTTGTCAGACTAGCGCGCTCGAACATGGCTAGCAGTTCAATGCTCAGTTTGTCCGGATGCATTTGCAGTTCCGGGGAGAGTGATCGGGCTCCCTCGCAATCGTTTATCAGCAGATGGTCATCAAATACAGCGGAAAATTCCTCGGGCAGCAGTACCTCGCTTACTTGATGCCCTGCCGATCGCAGATCTTCTACAGCGGCCTCCAGTGATTTGGCTACGTCCTTGTCCACCTGATCCCAACGGGCCGTACGACAAAAGCCGAACGACCGTAAATGGCTTTCATGAGTGCGCTCCGGAAAACCAGGAATCAAGACTTGAGCCATCAGATCCAGGTCACGAACGGAGCGGCCATACCAACCCACGGTGTCGAAACTTGGCGCTAATGGTTTGATCCCCTCAAGAGAAACCAACCCATACGAAGGCTTGAAGGCATAAAGCCCACAATAGGATGCGGGTTTTATCAATGATCCGGCCGTCTGCGTCCCCAAAGCGACCGGGAAAAAACCAGCCGCCATCCCCGCTGCCGATCCGGCACTGGAACTTCCAGGGGTCCTGTCAAGATCATGTGGATTGTGGGTAGGGCCGGTATGCATGTAAGCAAATTCGGTGGTGTGGGTCTTGCCCATAATGACTGCTCCGGCCTGGCGCAGAAGTGAGACGACATGCGCGTCACGCGATGGACAGTTGTCATCATAGATAGAAGAGTAAAAACGGGTGGGATGATCCACGGTGTCATAGTTATCCTTGATCCCCACTGGAACGCCTGCCAGGAGACCTTTCTCTCTAGTCGTTGTTAATTGACCCGCTTGAGTGCGCACCCCGTCGGGGTCGAAAGAAACGAAAGCGTTTATGCTCGGCTCGCGCGACTCGACACGTTCAAGAAAATGGTCAGCTACCGTCTCTGCGATCACGACATCGGAACGTACCCATTCCGCAATGGCAGTGGCATCAGAATTACTAAAATTGTGCATATCGTTCCTTTGGGGCACTGATAACCCGACGGCTGATTAAATGGCTGTCTTACAACCAACTGATTGAGTTTCGCGTTACATCTCCAATGGGTGTTCGCCGAGTAGCACCCAACAGAACCCGCCTATGTATTCAGCTAACTGCTGCGGCTACGGCACGACAGACGTCGGCGTCTATACCAACAATCTTGCCCGTAGAATCCGGAACGGAGAAACCTGGCAACCCATCGGAGACGCCGCATTGAATGAAACCTTTCTTCTGAATGGCGTCCAGCGTGGAACCTGCGAGAGCTGCACTGCTGACGCCAATCATGGACGCTGCAGTTAGTGCAACCCAAGTGAGTTTGAAAACATTCATTCCAATACCTCAAGTTTGTAGAGCGTTATTGTTTTTATCAGACGCTTGAGTGTTGTCGAATGCGCGCAAGCGCTCGACGAATTAATCGTGTGAATGCATCTGAACTTCAGCCACCTCTTTAAGGTTGACCGTTACGGGTATTGCGCTGTCAGGAACACGTTCAAGTTGCGTAAACTGATTCCAAATCAGCGAATCCTTTTATCTCGATAGGATTCCCGGCAGGGTCGAGGAAGAACATTGTTGCCTGTTCACCGGGCTCTCTTGGGAAACGGATGTTAGGTGAGAGAACAAAGTTCACGTCGCCCTCGATCAGGCGGTCTTTTAAAGCACTCCAATCTGACATTTTCAATATCACGCCAAAATGGGGCATCGGCACTCTATGGTCGCCTACCTTTCCTGTATTACTCACAGAGAATGGTTCGCCCAAGTGCAACGATAATTGATGCCCGAAAAAATTGATGTCTACCCATGTTTCGGTGCTACGACCTTCTTCACAACCCAGCAAATCGCAGTAGAACTGGCGGGAAAGCTCCAAGTCGCGGACGTGATACGCAAAATGAAAAATCGACTGCATCGGTTGCTCCTAAAAATCACCGAAAGGTGTAAATGACTGGACCGGCCGAAGCTTGTGCTGGTTTTATGAAAAGAGATAGCATGTAATTTTTACTTCCATCAAAAGAATTTCTTATGGATACGCGTTATCTGAAAAGCCTCGTCACTGTCGTGGAATGCGGTTCCATCGCTCATGCCGCGCGCGTCGAAGGGCTGACGGCAGCAGCGGTGAGTCAGCGAATTCTCGCACTCGAACGGCAACTCGGCTTTGAACTACTGTCTCGCGTCGGACACGCAGCCAAGCCGAGTGAAGCCTGTCTTGGTCTATTGGCCAGAGCTAAACGCATCGTTCGCGAGGTAGCGCTACTGGCGGGAGACGCCGACGTGGAGGGGCTTACGGGACAGTTGAGAATAGGCGCAATTTCGACCGTTCTGACCGGCTTGCTACCCGGAGCATTGCGGGCCCTGACTGAGTTAGCGCCAGGCCTCAAGCCGGTCATCGTGCCGGGAACATCGCGTTCGTTGTATCAAGCACTTCTCTCAGGCGAACTGGACGCTGCCATATTGGTAGCTCCGCCCTTTGAATTGCCAAAAGCTTTGCATAGGGTGCCACTACGAAAGGAACCGCTGGTTTTCCTATCGAAGGAAAAGTCCTCGGACAGTATCCTTACTCAACTGCAAACCCACTCATACATTCGGTACGATCCAGATTCGTGGGGCGGACGACATGCTGAGCGTTACTTGGCTGACAATGGCTTGATGCCGACGCCCCTGGTGGATCTGGACGCATTAGAGACAATTGCCATGCTGGTAACCGAAGGTCTTGGCGTCAGCCTTGTGCCGTACTGGTCCGGCTTTGAACAGTGGGGCCATAAGTGCGCTGTGGACCGGGTAGGCATTGATCGGTATGACAGAGAGATTGTGCTGATCAGCCATGTTCAGACTGATCGGCCAAACATGTTAAGTGTTTTGTACAAAGTACTTTCAACAGACTAAAACTCATTATTGATCATGTTTTTTATTGAATAGCTGTTTGCGCATCATCCAAAGATTCGACAGGGCTCAGCAAGGTCCGCGGCACAGTATTTTTCGCCAATTCCATGAGGTTTCTTGAGTTCTAGCGGTTGATCAGTGTTATCGCTGGTCGGCTCTTCCAGGTTTATGCTGTATCGGTTGCTTTATAAGTAGGTGCAGCACTTTCAGCTAGCGTGCTTTCGCGGCGATGGCACCGCCTCGGGTGTCATTGATGTCGGCGCCGTTGACGTAGCGGGTCATGAAGCTCAAGCCGGGCATGCCGAAGCTGGCCATGTTGAGGTCATAACGCACGCCCCTGAACTGTTCGCCGCAGGCTCTACGGCGGATTTTTTCAGCGCTGAGCATCGGCAGCTCAAGCGGCTGGAAGGCAATAGCGCTGATGTTCGCCTCGTTGCGCGGTAGGCTCAAGATGAGGTTGGTGGCGGTGAGACGCAAAAATGCTTTGCTACTCCACGGCTGATTAAACGCCGCTTATAAAATAATATGGCAGTCCAAGGGTGGGACGTTATACCTGTTAATCAGCGTCATCCATTGCCACTGGGCAATCATCCAGCATCTTCCATAGGCGATGTACGTTGGCAGGCTGTCATCGTCAGGCCAGATTAACAATAGCCTTTTCGCAATTTCATTATAATCAACGACAAAGTTGTTTAAGTGACGGATCGCCTCATTAACGTGCTGCTGGGGGGTGCCGTGATCTCGATACAATAAGGCGAAATTTTCTGTTTCTCCATTTATCAGCTCTTTCTTCAAGGACACGACATCATTGACAAATGACGTGTACAGGCTTAGATGATGGTTTAAGTATAAAAACAGAGGGTTTTCTCGAATGTCAGTTGGCAGTGAAAAGCCCCGCAGCAGGCATATCAATTCAAAGTTGGGTACTATTCCAATTGTCATGCTGCGTTTGAAGAAATAGGCCCTCGTAGCAAACCCTGAATCTGTGTTGCCAAGCTCGATGTCACCTGCAGTAGTGTCCGCAGTCCCCCACACGACGCTGCGCATGTACACGACCCAGGAGTCAATGAAATGGTTCGCATCGCCCAAGGGCGCTGTGGCGTTTATTATTTCTTGCCTGTAGTCCAATAATGCATGGCACAGCGGTATAAAATAGGGGTAGCACGTATGATCTATGGTGACGTCTTCAACAGTTAAAATACTGCCTTTCATAATATTGCAAAATACTTCCGTGCATTCATAATTTTTTTTGATGGTGATCAGCTGCCCGTCATTGAAGTGGGCGAAGTTATCCATGATGTCATCGAATAGAAAAATGACAAACCAAAAAATAAGCTGGACTCGTTAGCGTTCAAGCGGAATGTCCGGAGCGCAAATAATACTGATTAGAGCATAATCGATAGCCGTGGCTTTGCTGAATATTGAATCGCTGGTGTTGAACCCCCACGCCGTCATCCAGGCGTAACATTTTTCCTGATACGCTTGGATTGTTTCCGTGCTTGCCGGTTCACGTTGCTGTATCAGTGCCTTCAAAGAAAGTGGGGTGATAATGCGCCCTGCAATCGTTACATGTTCACCCGAGGGCGAGGTGCATTCGCCAAAATCGAAGCTTAGTTCAAATTTATTTGTGCTGTAGGCCTCCCAACGCTCATTTAAATGATGGCCATTGCTGTCATAAAAGCGAAAGTCATACATCGAAAAGTAGACGCCTTGCAGTAATTCTGATGGTTGTCCTGGTCTGTTTTCATAGACGTTTCCAAACGGGGCCATCTTCTTATTGAGGTTGACTGTCATGTCTGCCACTCGCCGTTGTTCTCATGTAGGTAATGTTTCAAGGCTTTGAATATTTATGTCGAGCAGGTCAATGCTTTTTTAATTTGACCAGATGCAGTAAGCCCTCGATGTAACCATACATGCCAGGGCGCAGTGCTGTGCCCATGCCGTACTTCACCCAGACAGCGGGGGCACCCACGTGGTTGCCAGCTACTACATTTGGCAGCTCGCTTAGTTGTGGTTAAGCGAGGGGGAGAGGGGACGTTATGGTTTCGGGAGTATTGGTCCGTTCAAGAGCGAGTGCCAGTATTTGGCGAAAATAAATAGCAATAACGCCTAGGCTTAAAGAGTATATCGAAGGCAGGGGCGAGCCCGTCGCCTGGACGTCCAGCTGTACGCGAGGACGGTGGCCGAATGCAGGAAGTTATTGATGATCAGCGGGCGTATGGAATTCAGCTCGACGCGGCAGATGCAATGGCATGTTGTCGCCAATCACCTGGATCGAGATCATCACCCTGAGGGGAAAAGGAGGTGGAGAGTCTGGCGACTCTCCTACAGTTTGGGGCAGGGTTTTATTCTTTCACATCCATGAACTCTTTCGCCCACGCTACATAGCTTTCCGGCAGCGTGTAGGTATGCGTCAGTTCAGTCGCGCTGAGGTTCGAGGTGCTGCTGGTCAACTTGCGTTGCGCACGCAGGCTGTCGTAAGTCGCCTTGATCGACGCAAAGTAGGCGCCATGCCCGGCTACCACAATGCGCACACCCAACGCGGCCAGGCGTTCGCTGTCATTGAGCTGCGGGTTGCCGTAGGTCACCAGCATCAACGGCACCTTGAGGTTTTCTGCGATCTTTTCAAGGTGGTCGAAGTCTTTGACGCCGACCATGCAAATGCCGTCGGCGCCGGCTTTTTCATAGGCTTTGGTGCGGGCGATGACGTCTTCGGTCGGCAGCACGCCGGCGTTGGTGCGCGCGACGATCGACAGTTGCGGGTCGACCCGCGCCTCGAGGGCGGCCTTGACCTTACCGATGCCTTCCTCGACCGAAATCAGGTCGGTGGATTTACGCCCGAATTGCGCGGGCAACAGCGTATCTTCAATCGTCAGTGCCGCCACGCCGGCGCGCTCAAGCTCTTCGACGGTACGCATCACGTTCAGGGCATTGCCGTAGCCGTGGTCGGCGTCGGCGATGACAGGCAGTTGGGCCACACGGCCGATGCGGGTGGCCTGTTCGACGAACTCACTCAGCGTGATCAACGCAAAATCGGGTGCCGCGAGGACCTGCAACGATGCGACCGAACCGCCGAGAATACCGACTTCAAAACCCAGGTCGGCGGCGATACGCGCGGACATGGGGTCGAAGACGGAAGCGGTTTCAACGCAGATTTGTTTGGCAAGCAGTTCACGGAAGTTGCGGCGCAGTGCTGAGTGAGAAATCTTTGGCATGTTCTTTCCTGGCTCTGGTCATCGTCAAGTGACGATCAATGTCTATTCATGGTGACGCCAGATTACCACGCACACGAACGGGGGATTATGACGTTTGAGTATGAGGCAGGCGCCGAGGACAGGGTTCATCGGTTCACGCTTAGGCGATGGACGCGCCTGCTGCACCGTCAAAGGGCATAGCTGCCCCATCCTGCACAACTGCTGTGCCACCTGAGTGCTTAATCCCTGTGGGCGCAATGCCTATAGTGGGTTCAAACCAGCCGAAGACTGAGGTGAACCATGAACAGCGAATTCAAGCCTGACCTGACCCCTGATGTGCCGAGCACACAAGTGGACGCCGAATACTTTGAATACAGCAAGGCCGCCAACCCGATCAGTGCCAATCTGATTACGCGTATTCCTTACCACAGCTTTCCGGCCTCGCTGTATGACAGCGGCCCGTCGCGAGTCGTGGCGCTTGACCTCAGCGATGCGCTGGGCTGCGAGGGCCCGGCGACCGGGCCAGGGCTGTGCGCCAACTTTATTCGGCTGAACGCCGGTGAGTCTCTGGAGCTGCACCCGAATGCGACTTCGCAAGTGTTTTATGTGATCGCGGGGGAGGGCAACGTTGTGCAGGGCGAGCATGAAATTGCCTGGTCTACCGGCTGCTTTATCGCGCTGCCTGGTTTGCTGCAAGCGCGCTTCAGCGCCTTGCAGGATGCGCGTCTGTACTACGTGCACGATGAGCCGTTGTTGCGCTACCTGGGCGTGACGGGCAGCACCGACCGCTTTGTGCCGACCTTGTATCCTGCCGCTCTGGCCAACTTGAAATTGCGTGAAGCGGCGGATGATCCGCGTGCTCAGGACCGCAGCCGTATCAGCATTCTGCTGGGGAATCGCAACTTTCCACAGACCCGAACCGTGACCCATGTGTTGTGGGCCATGTACGGCATTCTGCCGGCCGGCTCGATTCAGAAGCCACACCGGCACCAGTCGATTGCACTGGATTTCATTATCGACTGTCCCACGGGCTGCTACTCGCTGGTAGGCACTGAACTGGATGCCGACGGGCAGATTCGCAACCCGGTACGTGTTGATTGGTCGCCGGGGTTGGCGTTTGTGACGCCGCCGGGGTACTGGCACGCTCACTTCAATGAGTCTGATACTGAAGCATTTCTGATTCCTATCCAGGATGCTGGGTTGCAGACTTACTTGCGCGCGTTGGATATTCGCTTTGGTTGATGGGGGGGGCGTTTCTTTGGGGCGATATGGGTGCATATCCGTTGCTGCGGTAACGGCTTCGTAGGGTTCCGCCCTTACGGCGGGTCACTTTTGAAAGAGCCCAAAAGTAACCAAAAGGCTCTTGCCCCACCACTCGGCACCTCGCTTAGGCTCGGTGTGCCCTCACGCAGGCTTTGGAGCGTGGGCCGCCGCCATGGGCCATCCTTGGCCCATCGCGGCTAAACCGGCGTCCTGCCGGTTTACCCACGCTCCAAAGCCTGCGTTCGGCCAGCGTGGTTTAACGGGGCGCCTAAGATCAAGATCAAAAGCAAGAGCACGGCGGCCTAGTAGCCGACCTGAGTGGTAGAAGCAAAAGCAGGGCAAAAGTACGGCAGTACACTCTCGGCCTGATGTACTGAGATCCCAATGTGGGAGCTGGCTTGCCTGCGATGCAGACACCTCGGTCTAGCAGTGACGATCGTTCCCACGCTCTGCGTGGGAATGCCGCCCTGGACGCTCCGCGTCCCGCTAGACCCGCAGACGGACAGATCTACCGTTGCCAATAAGGTGTTTCGCCCAACTGCTCAACGATGAAGTCGATAAAGCACCTGACCTTAGACGACACGATTCGCTTGGGCGGATAGACAAACCACACAGAAAATTCCTGCTCAGCACCGAGGATGTTCCATTGTGGCAGCCACACCTGTAGGGCTCCCGCTTCAATACTGGTAGCCACCAACCAGTCAGGCAGTAGGGCAAAACCCAGACCTTGGCGCACCGCGATCAGTTGCGCATCGAGGTCGTTGATACGGATACAGTCGTTATGTACCAGCGGCACTACTTCATCGGAGGAGGCAAACGCAAAATCATGCTTACTCAGTATGGCGGGCAGGCGGGCCAGCTCTGCCGGCATTGACGGGGCAGGGTGCGCAGTGCAAAAGGTCGGACTTGCCACCAACAGGTACTTGCCAGCGCAGATCTTGCGCGCTTTGAGCGTGGAATCAGCCAGCGCGCCAATCCGGATGGCCAAATCCACGCCCGAATGAATCAGGTTGACCTGCGCCTCCTCCAACATCAGCTCTACCTTGATCTGCGGGTAGCGAGTCAGAAACGCCTTCAACACGGGAAGGATATGGTGACGGGCAAACGCTGGCGGCAAGTTGAGCTTGAGCACCCCGCGCGGTTGCTGGTTCAGCGCCGACGTCGCCGCCTTCGCCTGTTCGAGCTCATCCAGCACCCTGTGCGCGTGCATCAAAAACGTCTGGCCGCCTTCGGTCAGGTGCAGCGTGCGTGTCGAGCGGTTGAACAAGGCGATGCCCAGGTCCTGTTCAAGGTCCTTCACGTAGCGGGAAACGGTTGAAGCCTTGATGCCGAGCCGCTCGGCTGCACGCGAGAAGTTGTTGCCTTCGGCGGCTTCGACAAAGGCGGTTAGCGCGGTGAAATAATCCAAAAGTGACCTGCCGGGCTTAGGTTTATGTTGTCCTCAAGTCTGAGCCTGGGAGTGTCTGCTGAGCTTCCTGACGATGCGTTTCCCCAATAAACATATACATCGCCGGCACCATAAACAACGTCAGCAGCGTACCAATCGACAGCCCGGCAAAGATCACCAGCCCCATATCATGTCGCCCCGCAGCCCCGGCGCCGGAGGCCCACACCAGTGGCACTACGCCCAGCACCATCGCCGCCGTGGTCATCAGGATTGGGCGCAGACGCACGGCCGCTGCCTCTTCAATCGCCTCACGCTTGCTGTGGCCGGCGCGCTGCAATTCGTTGGCGAACTGCACGATCAGAATCCCGTGTTTGGTGATCAAACCGAGTAGCGTCACCAGGCCGACCTGGGTGTAGACGTTGATCGAGGCGTAACCCATGGTGATGAAGGCGAGGGCACCAAACAGGGCGGGCGGCACCGAGAACAGGATTACCACCGGGTCGCGGAAGCTCTCGAATTGGAAGGCCAGGGCCAGGTAAACGATCAGGATCGAGAACATCAGCAACCCGAAAAAGCCGCCTGACTCTTGGATGAACTGGCGTGACTCGCCGGCAAAGTCTGAGGTGTAGCCCGAGGGCGCCACGTTGGCGAGGATCGTGTTGAGTTTGGCCAGCAGTTCGCCTTGGGCCACGCCACTGACGCCTGACAGCGTTGCCGAGTTGAGCTGCTGGAAGTGGTTGATCGATTCGGGCTGCGTCGAGGTCTCGATATGCGCCACCGTACGGGCCTGGATCATGGCACCTGCCGGTGTGCGAATGTAGTAGTCGAGAATCTGCTCCGGGTTCAGGCGGTTGACCTGTAGCACTTGGGGTATGACTTTGTACGAGCGCCCGGCGGTCGAGAAGTAGTTCACGTAGTTGCCGCCCAACGCCGCAGACAGCGCGGCGCCGACGTCTGCCTGAGTCATGCCCAACGCTGCGATTTTTTCCCGGTCGACTACCAGCCGTGCCTGGGGTTTATCCAGTTTCAAATCCATGTCAGCGAACCAGAACAGCTGTTGTTTTTGCGCTTCGGCCATCACCGCTTGCGCGACTTCATTGAGGTTTTCCACCGAATCGGTGGTGGTGATCACAAACTGCACCGGTAAACCCTGGGCGCCCGGCAACGACGGCAGCGGGAAGGCCGCAATGGTCACGCCCGGCACCTGGTTCCATTTTTGCTGCAGGTCGAGTATCAGCTGGGCCTGGGAGCGCGTGCGATCATCCCAGGTTTTCAGCAGCACGCCGCCCAGGCCTTGGTTGAGGATGGGCAAGCCGGTGAGTTGGAACATCTGCGCGTATTCAGGCTCTTTGTTGGCGATCTGGAAGGCCTGGTCGGCAATGCGCTCCATCTGCTGCGGCGAAGCCGTCGGCGCGCCTTTGATCTGCATGAACACCAGCCCTTGGTCTTCGGTGGGCGACAGTTCACTTTTGGCGGTCATGCCACTGGCGGCGACCAGCAGGAACAGCACAAAGCCAAAGGTCACCAGCACCGGCCAGATATCCAGCCCGCCGGACAGGACGCGGTGATAACGCCCACGCAGCCAGTCAAAGTACTGGTCGAGCTTGCGCGCGAAACGGCCTTCTTCCTTCCCGGTTTTGAACAGCTTGGAGGTCATCATAGGCGACAGCGTCAATGCCACCACGGCCGACACGGTCACGGCACCCGCCAACGAGAAACAGAACTCCTTGAACAGTGCCCCGGTGAGCCCGCTGCGCAGGCCGATGGGCACGTACGCGGCAATCAACACCACGGTCATCGCGATGATCGGGCCGCCCAGTTCCCGCGCCGCGATCAGCGCGGCTTCCAGTACGCCTTTGCCTTCTTCCTTGATATGCCGGTCGACGTTTTCCACCACGATAATCGCGTCGTCCACCACCAAGCCGATCGCCAACACCAGCGCGAGCAGGGTCAGCAGGTTAATTGAGTAACCCAGCAGGTACATGATGAAGAAGGTCCCGACCAGCGACAGCGGAATCGCCACCAGCGGCACGATCACCGCGCGGAACGAACCGAGGAACAGGTAGATGACCACCGAGACAATGAGCATCGCCTCGACCAAGGTCTTCACCACCTCGTAAATCGAGGTATTGATGAACGCCGTGGAGTCATACACGATCTCGCCGCGCACGCCGGCGGGCAGTTGCGATTGCAGCTCGGGGAAGGCTTCGCGCACGCTGTCGGCGACGGTCAGGATGTTCGCGGTGGGCGCCGCCTTGATGCCGATGAACACCGAACGCTTGCCGGAAAACGCCACGCTGCTGTCGTAGCTTTCGGCGCCGAGGGTGACGGTGGCCACATCCGCCAGGTACACCAGCGCGTCGCCTTTCTGTTTGATCACCAGCCGTTTGAATTCATCCACCGTGTGCAAATCGGTGCCGGCGGTCAGGTCCACTGTCACGGTTTGCCCGCGCGTCGAGCCGACGGCAGACAGGTAGTTGTTGTTGGCCAAGGCGGTGGACACGTCCTGCGCCGTGACGTTATGCGCGGCCAGTTTGTCCGGGTCCATCCAGGCGCGCAGGGCGAACTGGCGCCCGCCGAGGATTTCTGCGGTTTGCACGCCCTGGATCGAATCCAGCTTGGGCTTGACCACCCGCACCAGGTAATCGGTGATGTTGTTGGTGGCCAGCGTGTCGCTGTAGAAGCCCAGGTACATGGCGTCGGTGGTCTGCCCCACGGCAATTGTCAGCACCGGTTCCTGGGACTGGGCCGGCAGCTGGTTCTTGACCGAGTTGACCTGGGTGTTGATCTCGGTGAGTGCCTTGCTGGCGTCGTAGTTCAGCCGCAGTGTGGCGGTAATGGTCGAGACGCCGGTGATGCTGGTCGAGGATAAATAGTCGATGCCCTGGGCTTGGGCGATGGCCGACTCAAGTGGCTGGGTGATAAAGCCGGCGACCGTGGATGCATCGGCGCCGTAGTAGGCGGTGGTGATAGTGACCACGGTATTTTCGGTGCGCGGCCATTGGTTCACCGGCAGTTCGAAGATCGAGCGCAGCCCCAGGATCAGGATGAACAGCGAGACCACCACGGCCCAGACCGGCCGCTGAATAAAGGTATCGGTAAGCTTCATGGGCCACCTTTAGTGTTCTTGAGGAGTCGGCGCGGAGTCATTCAGCGGCGCGGCGCTGTTATCGACCTTTACCGGCGAGCCATTTTTGAGCTTCATCTGGCCGCTGGTAATCAACAGATCGCCTTCCTTCACGCCCGACAAAATCGCGACCTGATCACCACGGGTCGGCCCGGTCTTGATGAAGGTTTGCTGTGCGGTGAGTACTTCCTCGCCCTTGTCATTTTTGCTCGACGTGGCGATGAACACCGTGGTGCCGTAAGGGTTGTAAGTCACCGAGGTTTGCGGAACAGTGAGGTAGCGCTGGGTGGTGCCCGAGTTGACCACCGCGCGGGCGAACATGCCCGGTACCAGGCTTTGCTTGGGGTTCTCTACGGTGGCTTCGACGGTGACGTTGCGCGTGGTTGAGTCAAACTGGGTGTCGATGGTGCTGATCCGGCCGCTGAAAGTTTGGTTGGACAGGCCGTCAGCCGTCACCGCCACACCTTGGCCGATGGCGATGGCCGCCAGCTGAGTCTGTGGCACGCTGAAGTCGATGTAGATCGGGTCAAAGGTCTGCAGCGTAGCGATTTTGTCGCCGGGGTTGAGGTATTGCCCGGGGTTGACGCTGGTAATGCCGATGCGCCCGGCAAACGGTGCGCGAATGGTTTTTTTCGCCACCAGCGCGCGCTGTTGTTCGGCAGCGGCGAGTTTGGCTTTCAGGTCGGCGGTGTCGGTGTCGACTTGGGCTTGGGAGATGGCGTTTACCGCCAGTTGCGCCTTGTCGCGCTTGAGCACGATGCCGGCCAGGTCGGCAGTCGCCTCCAAGGCGTGCAATTGCGCGATATCCGAGTCGGCATTCAATTGAACCAGCAACGCCTGGGCTGCCACCTCTTGCCCGGGTTTGAAGCCAATCGTGCGCACGATGCCACCGACTTCAGTGGTCACGTCCACGCCGCGCACCGCCTTCATCGAGCCCACGGCGGAAACGCTCGGCTGCCAATCGCTGAACGGCACCTGCATGGCCGTCACCACGGCGGCAGGCAGCGGCGCTTTGGATTGGGCGATCAGCGCTGAAATCTGCACGAATTTCACCCCGGCAATGATCGCGACGATCACCAGTACCACCGCGACCATGATCAGCATCGGCCGCCACAGGCGACGCTTGCGCGGTACGCCGGGCTCGGGGGGCAGGGCAGAGGCAGTCTGAACGTCAGCCATGGGGGTTCTCACTGTTTCAATGATTCAATTCAGGTGCAGCCTTATTGCTGGCTGGCATGATCTCTTGCCACGACGGCAGGCCGAAGCGGTCCGGCTTGCCCTTAGTGGCGGGGTCCACATCCGTGCGATTCCACCAGCCGCCACCCAATGCCTGGAACAGCGCTGTGGTGTCGCTGTAGCGGGCGGCCTGGGCTTTGACGCGCGCGAGCACGGTGTTTTGGTAGGTTTGCTGGGCCGTGAGCAAGTTGATATACGCCACCGCGCCGAGGCGGAACTGGGCTTGCACCAGGTCCAGGTTGGCTTGCGCGGAGCGTTCGGCCACGACCTGTTGATTGAGCGCATCGGCATCCGCCTCCAGCGCCCGCAACGCGTTGGCCACATCTTGGAACGCAGTAATCACCGTGCCGCGATAGCGCGCGGCGGACTCGTCATAAGCGGCCACGGCCGCACGTTTGCGGTGTTCGAGTGCGCCGGCATCAAAGATCGGTTGGGTGATAGAACCGGCCAGGCTCCAGACGCCGCTGCCCGATGAAAACAATTTGGTCCCGCTCGCCACTGTAGAGCCCAACGCCCCGGTAATGCTGAACTGCGGCAACTGATTGGCGACGGCCACACCAATATTGGCGCTGGCCTGATGCAGTTGCGCCTGCGCTGAACGCACATCCGGGCGCTGGCCAACGATGGCCGAGGGCAGGCTGACCGGCAATTCTTCCGGCAAGTGCAAGGAAGCCAGGTTGAATCGCTCGCCTTGATCCTGGTTCGGAAAGCGCCCGAGGTACGCCATCAACTGGTTGCGGGTCTGTGCCAATTGCTTTTGCAGCGGCGGCAAGGTCGCACGGGTTTGCGCCAGAGCGGTTTGCTGCGTGAGCACGTCGCTATCGCCGATGGCGCCCAGTCGGCGCTGAGCTTGCAGCAGGTCGAGCTGACCGCCCTGCAGTTTGATGATTTCTTCAGTGGCGGCGACCTGATCACGTAACGACGCTAGGCTCACGGCGGTGTTGACCACATTGGAGGTCAAGGTGAGGTAAGTCGCCTCGAGTTGGAAGCGCTCGTACTCGGCTTGCGCCGTGGTGGATTCGATTTGCCGGCGCGTGCCGCCGAACACATCCGGGGCGTACGACACGCTCAGCGACGCAGAACTCACGGTGAGAATGGGTGATTCGGAGATGCCTGACGTGACGCCCGAGACCTTCTCACGGGCTTTCTGTACGTTGCCGCTCACCGAGGGAAACAGCGACGCCTGGTCGGCATACACCCGCTCGTTGGCCTGGCGTAACGCTGCTTGGGCGGCGCTCACATCCGGGTTCGCGCGCAGGGCCTCTTCGACCAGGGCGTTGAGTGTTGGGGAACGGAACAGCGTCCACCATTGCCCGGGAATATCCATCCCGGCGATCAGCCGCTGCGCAGCGCCACCGGGGTCGATATCCGCCTGGGCCGTGCGGGTGAGTTTTTCGCGTGAATAGTCGGCATTCGCTGGCACATCGGGCCGTGAGAAATCAGGCCCGACGGTACAGCCGGCGAGGGCGAGGCACAGCAGGCTCAGCGGAGCCAGAAGGTATGAATGTCGAGATGGGGTGCGGGCTTTTGCTGCCGCTGATGCACGCCGCCGAAGCTGATCTTTCATATTTACTCTGATTAATCAGTTGGTTAACTGCTTTTATGGTTGAGCAAAAACGTGCTGGTACATCCGGCGGAGCCACTGAAAAACAACGCGGGCTGCGTGGGTTTAAACCAGTGTAGGCGGCGCCAGGCACCGTGCAATGTGCAGGCGCATCGCCCATGCGCTGAAAATGCGTGAGCCGCATTATTTATGAATTACGTTATGCGTTATCAGTATTTTACACGCGCTATTTATAACCGCCTCGTATGAACCCCTACGAACACTGCCGAGACCGCACGCGCGGATCGACTTGCATGCCTGACCAGGCATCTGGAGACGAACGTGCGTTACCTGACAAAACTGGCGGCCGGGTTGGCTGCCACTGCGCTGTGCCTGACCGCGAACGCGCAAACGCTAGTGGTGGGTGACCAAAGCTACAACGCCCAAGCCGTGATGGAGGCGGCGGGCGTGCTTGAAAACCTGCCGTACACACTTGAATGGAAGCAGTTCACCGCAGGCTCGCCGGTTGCCGAAGCACTCAACGCCAACAGCCTGGATATCGGCCTGCTCGGTGATGCGCCGGTGCTGTTCCTGGGCGCATTGGGCGCATTGGGCGCGCCGATCAAGGTGATTGCCGTCAGCCGGCAAAACCTCGACGGCGTGGCCATCCTGGTCAGAAAGGACTCGTCGATTCACAGCCTGGCCGATCTTGCCGGCAAGCGTGCGGCGGTGTGGAAGGGTTCATGGAGCCAGCAATTGTTGCTCACTGCGCTGGACAAAGCCGGCGTCCCGCGCGACTCACTCGAACTGCGCTACCTCAGCGCACTGGACGCCTCCCATGCGCTGGAAGGTGGCTCGGTTGACGTCATCGCCACCTGGGAACCCTACGTCACGCAACAGGAACGCCAAGGGGCGCGGGTGCTTGCAACCGCTGAAGGTTTGATCCCGGCCCAGAGCTTTATTGCCGCTAACGCCAAGGCTGTCGATGCCAAGCGCGCGCAAATCAGCGACTTCCTCCAGCGCCTGAAAAAAGCCCGCGACTGGACGCGCCAAAACCCGGCCAACGCTGACGCCTATGCTGATGCCTGGGCCAAACGCACCCGCGCCGATGCGGCCATCGCCCGCGCCTGGTTTGCCCGCGCGCGCACCACGGTCGAACCGCTCACGGCGCAATCGCCGGTAGACGCGCAAAAGACCGTGGACTTCTTCGCAAACCAGGGCCTGGTCAAGTCTTACTCGGCAGCTAGCCTGTTCGACGACTCCTTCACGGCCTCCTTGCAGCCAGTCGTCGCCAAAACCCAGCCCTGAACGCTTCAAGGAATATTTCAGCCATGACCAAAAGACAGCTCAAACTCGGTGCCCTGACCATGGGTTGCGGCGGGCCGGGCCGCCACAACCTATGGCTAGACCCGCAATTGCCGGCCGACGCCAGCGTCAACGTCGACTGGTACATCGACATTGCCCGCCAGGCCGAGGCAGCCCTGTTCGACTTGATGTTTATCGTCGACAGCCAGTTCATCACACCGGGCTCGCCCTCCCATTACCTCAATCGCCTGGAGCCGCTGACGCTGCTGTCCGCGCTGGCCGTCACCACGCGGCATTTGGGGCTGGTCGGTACGCTGACGACCTCTTACAACTCGCCCTATAACGTCGCGCGACGCCTGGCCTCACTCGACCTGATCAGCAAAGGCCGCGCCGGCTGGAACGTGGTCACCAGCGGCGACGCCGGCACTGCGGGCAACTACAGCCGCGACGAGCACTACGACTACGACACCCGCTACGGCCGCGCCGCCGAACACGTCCAAGTGGTGCAAGGCCTGTGGAACTCCTACGAGGAAGACGCCTTCGTGCGTGACCGTGCGACCGGGCAGTTCCTCGACCCAAGCAAACTGCACAGCCTGAACCACAAGGGCGAACACTTTTCGGTGGTCGGCCCGCTGAACATCCAACGCTCACCGCAAGGCCAGCCGGTGATCTTCCAGGCCGGTGATTCAGAGCAAGGCCGCGACCTGGGCGCCGCCACGGCGGATGTGATCTTCACCCACGCGGCCAGCATCGAACAGGGCCAGGCGTTTTACCGGGATATAAAGGGCAGGGCGACGCAACACGGTCGCGACCCGGAGCAATTATTGGTCATGCCCGGCGCCGAGATTTATGTGGGCGACACCGATGAGCACGCACGTGAAATCGAGCAGCACTACCATCAGGCGGATCACAGTTTTGAACTGGCGCTCAAGGAGTTTGGGCGCAACTTCGGCTGGCATGATTTCAGCCAGTACGACCTCGATGCGCCGTTTCCGCAAGAGAGCCTGGAAGCGGCACGCAGCAGCTTTTTCACCAATGCCAAACGCATTGCTGACCAGGCACGGGAGAAAGGCTTCACGTTGCGCCAGGCGGTGGAGTTTGGACGGCAACTACGCCCGGGGGCGTTTGTGGGGACGGCGGATACGGTTGCGCGGAAGATGGAGGAGTGGCTCCAGGCGCGGGCGGTGGATGGGTTCAATATCTATATTGGGCATCCGCAGCAGTTCATGCGGTTTACGCAGGAAGTTGTACCGTTGCTGCAGGCGCGTGGGGTGTATCGCACGTCGTATGAGGGGACGACACTGCGCGAGAGTTTGGGGTTGGGGATTGCGAGGTTTCGCGGCTGAAACCGTCGGACGGGGTCATGTACACCGCGCCGAATGGGTCAAGGCGCTTGCGGATTTCTACCGATTGAGGCTGCTGTGTAGGGACGGGGAGAGCGACTCTGAGGATTGAGGAAAAATCAGCCGCATTTTTCAGAAAGTTCCTAAAGAAATCCGCCGAATGATATTCATATGCTATTTCTTCTTTACAGCAGCTAGAGCGCCACATGTCGAACAACCTTGAGGCTTTTATCGTCCGCCTTCCAAGTGAGCTTCACACAAAAATTAAGACCACTGCAAAGGCCGACAGACGAAGCATGAATAATGAGATTGTCGGGAGGCTTGAGGGATCCTTTTCAGCAACCCGACTAGTCGCCACTGACGATAAACTTAAAGCGGTATTATTTGAGCACATTGCTACGCTCGAGGAGGAAATTGAGCGTTTGCACAAACAATTGCCTGCCTCCCGGTAGAGCGCGGGGGCTATTGGATTTTAAGGGCGGTCCTAAACACACTGGGCCGATTGAGTTGCAAACTGAATTCGTGTTTGGCAACCAGGTTCTTTACCTCGCATGGATTGCGTGACCTGGTTGCCGAACACTCCCGCGCCACAAAACACCCGCTCAACCAAGGCGTTTAGCCAGGCCGCGGTCAGGCCCTTGCCGCGCCTGAGTGCGTGGGTGAAACCGAGTTCGGTTCGCTGACTTCCCGCTTACGGAACCAGGTTATCGTCGAAGTCTTCACGTTCGATGGTTGTGTATGCTTGCGCGCGAATGCCACCTTCGGAATAAGTGCAGAGTCGACTTGTCGCTTTCTTGCCCTGCGGACGCACGACTATTCCCTCGCTCATGTCAGGGTCGTTGGGTTCCCCAGGGGTAAAGTTAGTGCGCACCATACGGTCGAAAACGGCGTAGGTTACCCCACGATTGATGAAGCGCAGATGTGCCTCGCCACCCCCTGAGTAGCCCGTAGAACTGAACCAGAAATGACCATTCGGTGGACTCAGCTTCTCGGGATAGCTCAACTCAATGTTGCCGGGCGTACCAAATCGGTATTGCACATAGCCTGTTGTCGCTGAGAAACCCTGCGATGCGCACACCGAGATCATCTTCGGGCCGGAGTCGCATCCGAACAGTAGCGTTTCTTGCGCCTTACACAGATAGCTCTGTTCCGACGTCTCTGCGCGCGCGGCGAGTGCTATAGCCCCCATCGTCAGGATGCAAACGCCCTTTAGTACCGTGACTTGAATGCTCATGATGGCCCCCGAATTTTCCACTGTAAAATTTATCAGTATTTATGCTGTGCTGTCGGAAAACCAAGGGTTTTAGGCTTACATCCTTGCGAGCCAACAGAGCTACAACTCCTGTCTACGTCATATGCGCGTGCACTTGAGGCAGCCAAGGGCTTCGGCGCGTACCTTTGTTCACAAGCGCAAAAAAAGATTGAATATTCACATCAATTGTTATTTAAATAACAACACAATAGCGTCACGACCGCCCTGGACGTGCTCGCAATAAGATGGGATGACCCTGTGAATGACAATTGAACAGCGTTTGATGGAACAGGCCAAGCGTGCCGCCCAGAGCACGTACTCGCCTTACTCCCACTTTCCGGTCGGCGCGGCGTTGCTGACCGCCGACGGTGAGGTGGTACAGGGTTGCAACGTGGAGAACATCTCCTACGGGCTGACCAACTGTGCCGAGCGCAGCGCGTTGTTCAGCGCCATCAGCCAGGGCCATGCGCCAGGCAGTTTCAAGGCCATGGCGGTTTATGCACCCAACGTTTCACTGATAAGCCCTTGCGGTGCCTGCCGCCAGGTGATGCTGGAGTTGATGGCCAAGGATGCAGTGGTGATTTGTCAGGGCAGTGACCCGGCCGCCACGCGTACCTGGACCCTGGAGCAATTGCTGCCGGGCGCCTTCGACGCTTTCTAATCCTGGGCAGGCCTTCGGGTCTGCATCCGCGTGGTCCATTGTTGAGACGCCTGCATGATCAGTCTTGTCGGAATAGCGACCCTTATTCTCATTGCCATTGCTTTATCTCACCAGCGACGTTCGATCAACTGGCGCACGGTTTCGGTCGCGTTTTTGATCCAGGTCTTGATCGGTGCTTTTGCGCTGTACGTGCCGTGGGGCCAGACGGTGCTGGCCTCGCTGTCGGGGGCGGTGGCGTCGCTGCAGCTTTACGCGAACAAAGGCATCGAGTTTCTGTTCGGCGGCCTGAGTTCGCCGCACATGTTTGAAGTGTTCGGCAGTGGCGGGTTTGTGTTCGCCATCCGGGTTTTGCCGATGATCGTGTTCTTCGGCAGCTTTATCTCGGTGCTGTATTACATCGGCGTGATGGGCTGGATCATCCGGCTGGTGGGTGGCACCTTGCGCCTGTTGCTGGGTACCAGTCGCATCGAGTCGATGGTGGTGACCTCGGCGATTTTCATCGGCCAGTCGGAAGTGCCGCTGGTGGTTCGGCCATTCATTGCCAAGCTGACGCGCTCTGAGCTGTTCGCGGTGATGGTCGGTGGTTTCGCCGCAGTGGCCGGCTCGGTGCTGCTGGGCTATGCCGGGTTGGGCGTGGAGCTTAAGTACCTGATCGCGGCGTGTTTCATGTCGGCGCCGGGGGCCCTGTTGATGGCCAAGCTCATGGAGCCGGAAACCGAAGCGGCCTGCACCGAACAGGTGATTGAGGAACTGGGCAAGGCTGAGAATCGCCCCACCAATATCATCGACGCCGCCGCCGAGGGCGCCCAGGTCGGCTTGCGCCTGGCCTTGTCCGTCGGCGCCATGTTGCTGGCGTTTATCGCGTTGATTGCGCTGTTCAATGGGCTGTTGGGCTGGGCGGGCAACTGGTTTGGCTACCCGCAGCTGACCCTGCAACTGGTCCTCGGGCATGTGTTGGCGCCCCTCGCTTTTCTGCTCGGGGTGCCGTGGCATGAGGCGGTCCTGGCCGGCGGTTTTATCGGTGAAAAACTGGTGCTCAACGAGTTTGTCGCCTATGCCGACCTGGCTAACTACCTGACCCCGGCCAAGGCCACCGAAGCCGGTGTGCCGCTGTTGTCGGTCCACACCCAGGTGATCGTCACCTTCGCCCTGTGCGGCTTTGCCAATCTGTCTTCGATTGCGATTCAACTGGGCGGCCTCACGGGTATCGCCCCGCAACGTCGCCAGGAACTGGCGCGGCTGGGCTTGCGGGCGATGATCGGCGGCACGCTTTCTAACCTGATGAGTGCGGCGATTGTCGGCTTTTCATTTCGCTGTAAGGAGCACGGTATGTGGTTGCCACAAGAAGTGATTCGGCGTAAACGCGACGGGCATGCGCTTGGTGCGATGGACATTCAACGGTTTGTCGCCGGCATTGCCGACGGCAGCCTCAGCGATGGGCAGGTGGCCGCGTTCGCCATGGCGGTATTCATCAAGGGCATGGACGTGAGTGAACGTCTGGCCTTGACCGAGGCGATGCGCGACTCCGGCCAAGTGCTGAAGTGGGACCTGCCCGGGCCAATCGTGGACAAGCATTCCACCGGTGGCGTCGGCGACATGATCAGCCTGCTGCTGGCGCCGTTGCTGGCGGCCTGCGGCTGTTACGTGCCGATGATTTCCGGGCGAGGCCTGGGGCACACCGGCGGCACCCTGGACAAGCTTGAAAGCATCCCCGGCTACGACTGCCAACCCAGCCCTGAACGCCTGCGCGCGGTGGTGGCCGAGGTCGGTTGCGCCATTATCGGCCAGACCGCCAACCTGGCGCCCGCGGATAAGCGCCTGTATGTGATCCGCGATGTGACCGGGTCGGTGGAGTCGATTGATCTGATCACTGCGTCGATCCTCGGCAAGAAACTCGCCGCCGGCCTCGACGTCTTGATCATGGATGTGAAGACCGGCAACGGCGCCTTCATGGCCGAGCCGGAACAGGCGCGAGCGCTGGCCGCCAGCATCGTCGCAGTGGCCAACGGCGCTGGGGTCAACACCCGCGCGCTGATCACTGACATGAACCAGCCACTGGCCCGCAGTGCCGGCAACGCCCTGGAAGTTGCCGAAGCGGTCGCCTTGCTCAAGGGCGAGGTGCGCAGTGAACGCTTGTGGGCGGTGACCTTGGCGCTGGCTACTCAAGTGCTGACGATGGCCGGTATTGCGAGGGACGACGCTCACGCCCGTGATCAATTGCATCGGGCCTGGGAGAGCGGGGCAGCCTTGCAGCGATTCGAGCGCATGGTCAGTGCGCTGGGCGGCCCGCAGGGTTTTACTGGCAACCCCGAAGCGCATTTACCCAAGGCCGCCGTGTCGGTACCGGTGTGGCCTGAGGAGGAGGGCTGCGTCACCGAGATCGACACCCGCGCGGTGGGCTTGGCGGTGGTGGCATTGGGCGGCGGGCGCAGTCATCCCGACGACGTGCTGGACCTGTCCGTCGGCTTCAGCGAGTTGGCCTTTGTTGGTGAACAGGTGAGCGCGCAACGGCCTTTGGGTTGGGTACACGCACGCACTAAAGAGCAGGCCGGGCAGGGCGCATCCGCCTTGCGCGCAGCCTACCGGCTAGGCGGTGAACGCCTGGCCGCACGCGACTTGATCCAGGCAATGCTATGAGCAAGGCCATCGTGTTGGTGCTGGATTCGTTGGGCATCGGCGCCAGTGCCGACGCGGCCCAGTTTGGCGATGCAGGCGCCGACACCTTGCGCCATATCGCCCAGGCGTGTGCCCGTGGCGAAGCCAATGGCCCGTTGCGCCAGGGGCCGTTGTGCCTGCCGAATCTGGGGCGGCTGGGGTTGGGGGCCGCAGCGGCGGCCAGTGGTGACGGGCCGTTGCCGGGCTACTGGGGAGACGCGGCACCGGTGGGTGCCTACGGCCATGCGCGCGAGCAATCCTCAGGCAAGGACACTCCTTCCGGGCATTGGGAGATGATGGGCGTGCCGGTGTTGTTCGACTGGGGGTATTTCGAGCGGCCGGTCGACTCCTTCCCGCCACAGTTGCTGGCCGACCTGATTGAGCGGGCAGGGTTGCCGGGTATCCTGGGCAACTGCCACGCCTCAGGCACCACAGTGCTGGACGACTTGGGTGAGGCACACATCCGCAGCAAGCAGCCGATTTGCTACACCTCGGCCGACAGCGTGATGCAGATCGCCGCTCATGAACGCCATTTCGGGCTTGATGAGCTGTACCGGGTGTGTGAAATCGCACGCGATTTGTGTGATGAATACACCGTCGGCAGGGTCATTGCTCGACCGTTCACCGGCGAGCACGCGGGCGAGTTCCGCCGCACTGGCAATCGCCGCGACTACACGGTGCCACCGCCGTCGCCGACGCTGCTTGATCGCGTGTGCGAAGCCGGCGGCAGCGTGCATGCGGTGGGCAAAATCGGCGATATCTTCGCGCACCGCGGCATCAGCCGGTTGTACAAGGCCGACGGCAACGATGCGCTGTTCGATGCCACACTCAAGGCCTTCCGGGAGGCGCCAGACAACAGCCTGGTGTTTGCCAACTTCGTCGACTTCGACATGCTCTACGGCCACCGCCGCGACCTGGCCGGCTACGCTGCCGCGCTGGAAGCTTTCGACCGCAGGCTGCCGGCGTTATTGGCGTTGATGGACCCGCAAACGTTGCTGATCATCAGCGCCGACCACGGTTGCGACCCGTCTCGGCCTGGCAGCGATCACACCCGCGAGCATGTGCCCGTGTTGGCGTACGGTGCAGGCGTGGCAGCAGGCTGGTTGGGCGAGCGCGGCAGCTTTGCCGATATTGGCCAGACGCTGGCGGCGCATTTGGAGTTGGCGCCGCTGGCGTGGGGGACCTCGTTTTTGCTGAGGGATCATCCTTGAGTCCGCCTGCTTTGGAATCGGGCGGGGTAGCTTGATAGCGGGTTTGCCAATTGATGATCGACGCCTTCAGTAATGTCTGTTCATATGGGCGCTGCACTCGGTTCGCGTCATCACGCCCAGCGGTCGGGCGGACGAACAGGGTAACTAAACCCGCTATCAATCATTATGTGAAGTATGAGTCGTCCACTATTTGTTTCTCTCGATGGGCCCAAGGGAACGGGCAAAACCACGCTTTTGGAGGCCGTTACCCAAGCACTGAGGGCAGGCAACCAAAAGGTGATCCGACTCAGCGAGCAAAAAAGCGATCCCCATAGGGCTGAAACAATGGCTCTCGTAAACGCACTCGTCAGAAACCCCAACCGGGATTTGGAGTTGAGGGTGTGTGAGCGCTTTGCGGATAGCCGTGCCTGGATTTCCCAGCACGTACTGACTAAACAGCCACCCGGTAGCATCATCTTGATTGATCGCTGGTACCCCTCCGATGCAGCGTTTCGCCGAATCGTGCGGTTTGCAGACATTCTGCAGTTAAATATTGATCGAAATGTGCGAGTGCCTGACCTGCATGTCGGCGTTGTCACCGCCCCTGATATTTCATGGGCGAGGGCAGCCGGACGACGGCGCGGGCTGAGCAGTACGGTGATCCATACGCTGGAAGAACATGTCGCGTGTACGCAGGCGTTCGAGCGCGCGATGACCGATCAGGGCTGGGTTTTATGCCGTAATGAAACAACGATCGAGGACGCCACGGCTCAGGTGATTGCTGAGATCTACAGCGTCCTGCGAATGCGGGCGAAGGCTACGCGGAGCTAGTCGCCGTAGCCTTCGTTGTCTTCCTATACCTTAGGCGCCAACCACGAATCTTCGGCTTCGATACCGTCGGGCTCGTACGTCCAGGTGACTTTTTCGTAGGTAAACGCCAGGTCTTCCATGTGGCCCATTTGCTTGTTGTTCGGGTCCAGGCAGTTAGGCGTCCATGACTTCATAGACACCAGCACCGCATTCTCAAGCTTTACCGTGTAGTACTTCTCTTCAGTGCCTTTAGGCGAGATGCGATAGAACTCCAGGGACACAGTTTTCATTTGCTCCCCAGACGTCAGCGCTTGGAAAAGCTTGGGCGAGCCTTTGTCGATTTCCTTGGTGAGGGTCATTGCGCCATGCACGCGCTTGCCTGTCGGGAGCCCGGTTTGAGGGTTTTTCGGTATTTCGATGGTGTGGTCTATGGCCTGCACGAGAATCTTGCCTTCGTGGCCCTGGACTTTGGTCGAACCTTCGATTTTGCCTTGGTTCTGGCCTTCCAGTGTGAGATAGCAGGGCATTGGCATAACGAGTACTCCAGTTCATTCATTGAGGTGAACATACGCGATGGGCCTCGAGCCGCTTCGCGATGGAGTCAGATTACTGAGGGCTGGCAGCCGCCACCCTCCGGTGAATACCTGAATCACTCCTGGATGCACACGCCCAGCTTGAATGCCCATTGAGTAAGGTCCGCAGCATTGTGCGCATCGAGTTTTTTCATCAAGTTCAAACGATGGGTTTCGACGGTTTTCAAGCTGATACATAGCAGCTCGGCAACATCGCGGTTGCGCGCGCCCTCAGCCACCAATTTGAGCACCTGGCGTTCGCGATCGGTCAGAGTGATGCCTGATTGTGTGCTGCTGTTGGCGCGCAGTGCAGCGACCTGGTCGGTGTTTAAATGCGCATCCAGAAACGGCTTGCCCGTGAGCAAGGTGGCAATAGCCGTGACAAGCACGTCACTGGTACTGTTTTTGAGCACGTAACCATCAGCGCCGGCATCCAGCGCGAGGGCGGCGTTTTGCTCGCTGAGACGCGAGGTGAGGGCCAGGATGCGAATACTCGGCCAGCGCTGGCGTATAAGCGGTAATGCGGAAATGCCGTCCATCACCGGCATGTTCAGGTCCAGCAGCAGCAAATCCGGTTCCAGGGCGCGACAGACATCCAATGCCTGGCGGCCATTCTCGGCTTCGCCGACGATCCTGATTCCAGGTACATCAAGCAGCAGGGCACGCAAACCCTCACGCATCAATGGGTGGTCATCTACTACCACGATCCGATAGTCAGCCATAGGTCATCCTTTGAGGGCGTTATTGCAAAACAGCCGCGCGCACGCAGTTTCAAGACTGCGCAAAGCGGCTTCGCAGTTAGCGTATTGTTGTTCTGTACTGTCCTCAAGCAGGCGGGCGAGATGCTCCAGTTCCCGTTCGCCAAATTGCCCGCAGGTGCCTCTGAGCGTGTGTGCCAGATGCGCGAGCTCAGCATGATCAGCCGCATCGCAGGCCGTGCGCATCAAACCGAGTAAACGCTGGGTGTCGACACGAAACAGTTCGCGCAGGCGCGGCGTCATGAGCGGTGAGGTGGGTGAGACGTGAGCGGTATTACTCTGCTGGGGGTTGATGTTGCCCACGGGCATGGGCGCAAGCTCCATGTCGCGCTTGATCTGCCAGGCAATGGCGCTCTCCAGCGCCCTGAACAGTTGGCCTGGCAACACGGGTTTAGCCAGGTAGGCACTGGCGCCTTGGCGCAGGAACTCTTCGCGGTCACTCGTCATGGCATTCGCTGTCAGTGCAATCACCCACGTCTCTTCGTCGAGCACGCCGTACGCACCCGAGCGTAATTTGCGGATGGTTTCCACCCCACCCATTACCGGCATCTGGCTGTCCATCAAGACCACGTCGAAGATCACTTTGCCCAGCAGTTGCAAGGCTTGCTCTCCATTGCTCGCGCACTGATAGCGATGCCCGAACCGCTCAAGATACAGGCAGGCGATTTCACGGTTGGTCGGCACATCGTCAACCACCAGAACGTTGAGTTGGTAAGCGTGGCCACACAGGGTGTCCATGTCCTCGCGTACCGGCGCTACGATAGGTTCATCAGCGGCCAGGGGCGGCAGGGGTAGCACAAGGGTAAACGTCGAGCCGTTGCCCGGTGCGCTTTTGACCCTTAACTCGCCGCCCATGAGCTGCGCCAGGCGGTGACTGATTGAAAGGCCCAACCCAGTACCGCCGTACTCACGAGTGGTCGAGGCGTCGGCTTGGCGAAAAGCATCGAAAATCTGCGCCTGCTTATCCTCGGCAATACCAATACCTGTGTCTTCGACACTAAAACCCACGTTGCCCTCCGAACCCTTCCACACCAGCAATCGCACAGAACCGCTCGGGGTGAACTTGATGGCATTGCCGAGCAGGTTGAGCAGTATCTGGCGCAAGCGCAGCGGGTCGCCCTTGACGCCAGTCGGCACATCGCCGGCGACGTGAACGCTAAGGCGCAGGCGTTTCTCTTGAGCACGCGGCGTAAGCACGTTGACCGCCTCGGCAACCTGCGCCGCCAGGTCAAAGGGCGTGTGTTCCACGGTGAGGTTGCCCGACTCTATTTTGGAGAAATCAAGAATGTCGTTGATCAGTGCCAGCAGCGCATCACCGTTATCGCGGATAGAAGCCACGAAGCGCCGCTCTGGCGCGCCCGCAGACGTGTCAGCGAGCAGATGGCTCATGCCGATGATCGCGTTGAGCGGGGTGCGAATTTCGTGACTCATGTTCGCCAGGAACTCCCCCCTGAGCAGATTCGCCCGGTCGGCGCTCTGCCACGCTTCACGCAACTCGCAAGTGCGTGCTTGTACTTGGCTTTCAAGCCCCAGGCGCTCCCGGTGAACGGTGTCGAGCAGGTCGTTATAGGCGCGGGCAAAACGCCCCAGTTCATCGTCACGTACCACCGGCAAGCGGCGTGTCAGGTCATCGGAGTGGCGGGTTTCTTCAATGGCCTGGGCGAAGCCGGCCAGCGGGCGTGCCAGTTGTTGGCGCAGTACGGTCAGCAAGCCCAGCGTCAACAGCACCAGACCGATGATGGCAAACGGCGCTTCGTTCATGATCAGTTGCAAGGTGTTGGCGCGCAGACGCGCTCGTGGGTAAAGCGACACCAGGTACCAATCCAGTACGTCCAGGCGCGCGACCACCGCAGTGCCATGGCTGAGTTTAAGCTGTTGAGGAAAGGTGCCATGTATGTCCAGGCCCGGTAACGGCGTCGTCAGGTACTGGTAGTCTCTGGGTGCGCCTGCGGGCAGCGATGCGATGGGCAGCCCCGTGTGGTCGATGATGAAGCCGTTGTACCCGCGCAGTAACTGCGACATGCGCGCAAAACGGTCATTGAGTTGCAGGTCATAACCGGTAATGACTTCCACCTTACCGTTCTTGTCGCGGCCTATAGCGGCCACGGTGATCAGTTGCTGCCCGGTATGGGCATCATAGACAGGCCCATCCCAGACGATGTCGGCCTTTGCATCGGGCAGGCGTTTACTCAAGTCTCGCAGGTAGGTGGCACGGCTGGCGGTGAATCCTTTGATGGGGTAGGGGCCCGTGGAAAAGGCCGCGCCGACACCTGGAAAGTAGAAAAACGTATCAACAATCATCGACTGACCCGCAGCGCCATAGGCTTCCGCAGCCACAGCGGCACGGGGCAGTTTCGTCGACGGCTTGGCACCCGGGTCGGAAAGCCAGTAAAGCGTGCTGCGCGGTGACGGCATGTCGAGTTCTTCGCTCACCGGGCTGCGCCATAGTCGCAATAACCTGCGCGCGCCATCGGCGGCCTCTTGCAAATCATCGTTGTCGACGCGAGTGATCAGCTCCACGCGTTGACTGAGCTCCTGCAGTGACTCACGCTCCAGTTGATGGTAGACACGCCACGCACTCAGCCCGGTTGCTACACACCAACTGCCCGCCAGCACCACTACCAGCGCGCAGGTGATGCGCAACGCCAGGGACCTGCGCCATAACGATTTCATTCAGGCGGTGCCTTGAGGGTGGACGAAAATCCAGGCTCAGGGGCGTACGCCCGGCAGTAGGCAATCTGCGCCGGGGGGCGCTGCGCAGCCAACCGCCGTTCGGTAATGCTGCCCTGCGCGGCTTCGCCCATTGTCTCTGCCGCGTCCTGGGCATCCATGGCCGTCAGTTGGTCATTGATGGTCTTCAACTGTTCATCAATCGCCTTGGCCTGGCTACTCGCCGCCTGAGCTTGTTGTTCGGTACGTAACAAGCTGTCGGCGCCGGTGTAGCGGTAGGTGAGTGTCAGGTGGGTAATGTTATCGCTGGCCATCAGGTCACGCTGCTCGGGAAAGTCGTCAGGGGTGAGGGTGCGCTGACCGCTGGCAAACGTCTGCAAAAAGTCGATGAACCCCTGCGCACCGGGCCAATGTTTAGTCAGTGTGTAATGTGCAAACCGTACCTGCAGGCTGACATCGCCGCAAGCCCCGGGCGCCCACGTGAAGTCGGTACTGGTAGGGAAATTAAAGTTATCCAGCACGTTTGAGTGGCTGCTGCATTGCAATGTCAGTCGGGTTTGCTGGGGTAATTGCCTGGCGCCAAGGTTGATCGACACGGGCGTCGCCTGGATGCCGACCACGGCGGCATTGGCTGGCAGGTTGAGCTGCGGCTGCAATGTCGCTTGCTGTGCCTGCAACGCCTTTTGCGCAGCTTGCAGGTTTTGTCGTTGCGCCTGGCGTTCAGCCTGCTGCGCAGCGTTTTGGCGCTTGGCCACTGCCAGGTCCGACTGGGCATGTTGCAGGCGCCCGGCGTAGGTGAGAAACCCATCGTTGAAGGGCACTTTATGCCCCAATGCAGTAACCGCTTTGAAACCCTGTGCATCCTGCTGGATAAAGGTCTTGATCGGGCCTGTGAGAAACTTGGGCACTTGACCGCGCTCGCCATACAGCGTGTCAGTCAACACCACCGGGTCGTGCACACCCGCCACGGCGCTCAATACCTGGCTGTTCCAGTCTTGCTGCAACTGGCAAGCGGCAACCTGCCCGGCATAGTCCATCGCAAAGTCCAGGCCACCGAAAGCCAGTTTCCACACGACCGGCTCGCTCGCGTCACCTTGTGTCAGTTGTCGGCGCAATCCTTCGCGCAGGTCCTGTGCTTCCCACAGGCCCGCGGACTTGATCGACGGATCATTGCCATAGCCCCAATTATCGAGGGCCACCTGGAACGCTTGTGCATCACTCTTGCGCAGGTCGGTCGCCACCGCCTGCAGCTTTTGGTTGAACTGGCTGAGCGCTTTTGCCTGGCTCATATCGGTGTTCACGGCATCCACGCCCTTTGCGACGGAACCGCTGCTGACGCTGCCCTTGAGCACGTCGCTACCCAGGTCATTCGCGGTGCGTAAGTTGCCAAGCAGGCTGGCGTGACCCGACGCAGGCGCTGTTTGCGCCAGTTCAAGCAGACGGTTCACGTGCACGCTCAACTGTGCCCAGGGCCTGCGGTTGGCCACCGGGATCAGTGCGACACGCGCGGCGGCGCGTTGCAGCAGTTGGCGGGAGGGCTCACGCGCTGTGCCAACAGTGCTGAGGATGTCGCGCGATTGAGCTTGATTGTCCCGATCAGCTGGATTCATCGAGAGGTAACCTTCGATAAAGCGATACCAGGCATCCTGCGTGTCATTTTGATACTGAACAAGAAAATGCTCACGTTGATTTTTCCATTCGGCCTGATTGCCCATCGCACAGACCCACTCATCAATGAAGCCCAGAATCGCATTGCGTCCCTCAACGGTGAACGCCCGGGGCAGGGCCGCGTCGGCAGAGGGTGGCACCTGCATGAAGTCAGAATAACGCAGGCTGGGCAATTGGGACTGCTGGTCCGCCCAGGCCTCCAGCCAAGACAACGACCGAGTGGCCAGCCCCAGGCCGTTAAGCTGGCGCAGGGCGTTGGCACGCTCTTCAACCAAGGCTTGCTCGTCGGTTTGCCACCTCAGATAAGCTTTGAAACTGTGACTCAACGAGCGCGCCTGCGTTGCACTGGGCACCTGGTCGGGTAGCAATTGGCCCAGCAGCGGCAGCAATTGTTCTCCCGGCCCCGGCAAGGCATCCAGTGAACCACCGACGAGCCGCGCATTGATCAAGTTGATTTGCCGTACCAACAGCTCCGCGTAGCTGGCGATAAGTGTGTCGTTGTGACTGGTCGCAATCGCTTGCAACTGATCAGGCAGCAGTTTCATGAACAAAGGACGCTGCACGTTATTGTCGAACGCGGTGACGTACCGCGCGCGGTCGTAGCCGATCACTTGACTGACCCGGTGGTGAAACGGCAGCCAGCGCTTCCAGCTCGGGGCCAGTTCATGCTCAAGGTTCTCGATGAACTGGTGCTGCTGCTGGAAGGTTTGCAGATCCTGGTCCAGCCCGTTGCCAAAAGCGCGGGTGCGCGGCCATTCCTGAGTCATCAGGTCCAGTTCGTGACGCACATGGCTGCTGGAGTCAATCAGCAGCGTGGCCAGGGCGCCGCAAGCGACTAACCACAGCACGATGGCTGCATGCCCTGACCAACGACGCCAGTGCCGCCAACCGTCGATGGAGCGATACGCGAAGCGTTGCACAGGCAGCACTCGGTCAAACAGCTCACGGCTGAACCAGCCGACCGGGCTGCCATTTTCATCGACACCTTGGCCGGTTAAAAACAGGCCGGACAACAACGGCGGGGCGCAGTACGGGTTGCGGTCAAACGCGGGTAACAACAATTGCTCGAGGCCCGGACGCAGCGCACCAACGCGCTCAGGCACATGCAGCGCCTGGGCACTGGGTAACCCGCGCTGGCCAAGGTCGATACGCAGTTCGAAGAGACGACGATTGATTTCCCCCAGTACCTTGTCCAGAAACCCCTGGGCATCTGCATCGCCCGCGTCGGCCAGCAGACCGAGTGCCTGCTGGCGTTGATCCTGATTGAGACTGGCGGCCCATTCGTGCATGCCTTCGATGCGCTCAGCGCCTGTAAGCACCAGGTACACCGGCAGGCGTGCTCCGAACACCGTCACCAGGTCATCCACCTGCTGACGCAGGTTCTGCCCAAGCGTTTGCAGGTAAGCGTTATTCGTTTCTTGCAGACGCTCAATCGCAATCGCCAGAATTACGCCGTTCAACGGCTCGCGCCGCCGTGAACGTGCCAGGCGTACCATTAGGCGTTTCCAGGCACTGGCGCAGTCGAGCAAGGGTTTGGCGGGGTCGAGTACCACCGCATGTTCAAAGAACCACCAGTTGAGAACCTTATGCCGAGCTGAACGTAACGGCGTAGCCAAGCCGCTATGGGCCAGCAGTGTGCTTTTGTCGCTGCTGGTATCACCGAGCAGCATGAACCAGGGCAGGGCATGCAGTGCCGAGCCAAAATAGCCCGAGCGGCCCAAACGCGACTGGCGCAGCAAGCGCACACCGTCGTTCCAGCACTGATCGACATCGGGGCTGAGGGGCGCGACGCGGTCCGGCAGGTCGCGCTGCAGGTGCTTGCGCAGGCGCCAACCTTGCCACTGCCGCACGGTCCAGAACAGCAACCAGCCGCCAGACAACACACCAATGACCATCAACGGCAAACACCACAGTGGCCAGCCGCACAGCACCACGACTACCCAACAGGCGCACCCCAGCGTCATCAGCGCGACCATCCAGAACACCGCCACTAGCGCTTTTTTCAACATTTCAATGGGTCTCCATCAGCATCGCGGCAGCCGTTGCCAGCGGCCTGTCCAGGCCGATGTAAAGGGCTGCCAGGCCCAGTAGCGGAATCACGATCAACGCGACAAGCACCAACATGGGCACTCGCCGACGCGTCTGCGCGCGCGCGGCTGTGGCACCGAATGACGGCGGGGCAAATAACCTGCTGGACGCGTCCAGCGTGCGCATCTGGCCGTCACGGGCAATGCGTTGCAGGCATTTGCGGCGAAAGTCGGCCAGTTCATCGCCTGGGCGCGTTGCGTAGTGACCGGCGAAACCCGCGAGCAGGGCCAGGCCAAACACCTCGCGAACCGGCCCGGCATCCTCCGGTAGCGCCTGCAAGCGCTGGAAAAACTCGACCCCAGCCCGTGTGGTAGAAAAGTAGTGGCGCTGTAAGGGCGACCGACGCCAGTCGACGGCGCCGCACCACAGGGTGGTCATTGCCGTTTCATCCACCCAGGCCACGACCGAAAACAGTGATTCGCGCACCCACGTTTCGAGGTAACCGAGTTCACGGGCGCGATCGACCGCAAGGTCCAGCTGGTGGGTGAGGGTTGCTTTCGCGGTGGTCGCCGACGCAGCGGGATCGGCGATGACGCCATGAGTGGTTTCAAAGATGCCGACCCAGCAGTCGGCCAAGCGACTTTCGTTCATGCGCGTACCGCCACCAGCTCTACCAACAAGTCTGCCGGGGCATCAGGCATAAACAGCGCGGCGGCCTGCGCGCTGCAGATTTTTTCCCAGGCGTCACTCAGTGGTTCCAGTCGGTAATAGAGGGCTCCGGGCCGGCGGGGCATGCCTTGCGGCGGCACGTGCAGGAAAATCAGTTCAACCCCCGGTAATGCACGGCTGATCAGGTCAGGCATGTGCTGCGGGGCGCCCAGCTTGCCGTCCAGTTCCAGGTTCTGCGCGAGTCGCGTCGGATCACCCTCGCTGCGCACCACTAGATAGTAGCGGTGGCGCGGGCCAACAAAGGCGTCAGGCAGGGCGCTCTGGAACAACCCATCGCTGGGCAGCAACCGCACCAGCAGTTCTGCGCCGACGCTGATCTCGTTAAGCAATTGGCCTATTAACCCAGCCGCCAGAGTGATGGCCTGGCCGGACTCTTCATGGTGATAGGGCGCCAACAACGAACGGCCATCGGCGGTTTGCCCCAGCATGTCGCAGCGCTCGCTGAACACACTCAGTTCACCCACCAACTGGCGCAGCGTCCCATACACCTGCCACGGTGAAACTTGCGGTGTTTCCAGAAAATGCGTCAGCAGTGGGCCGTAACGGTTAAGGGTGACCAATGCGAGCAAATTTTGCGTGTGTGCGGCATCGAAGTCGCCATAACGCGCATCGCCTGATTGCTTGAAGACCTCCAACTGTCGGGCTCGGCTGACCAATTCGTCACGGGTATCGCGCAACGTTTGCATTAACGCTGGCGAGGCACCGATCATCACGCAAGGGGCGATGTAACGTTCGCACAAATGAATGCGGTCACCGTCGTGCTCCAACCGCGCGACAGGCAACAGCTCATAGGCGCCGAGGTTGTCCAGCTCCTCTTCCCAGAATAAGCGCAAGACGTAGCACATTTGCCGTACCAGCGCTTCGGGGGCTTCTGCGTGCCGATCATTCAGGGGTTGCGGGTCGGCCCTCACCGCGAAGCGCACGCTGGCTTTTTCGGCGTCTTGCAGGTCTTCGAATACCTGCGCGTCAGGTTCGCCCGGCTGGCTGCGCTTGAGGCCGACATACAGTGTGCGGCTGTCACGGGCAAAGTCTGCCTGCGCCAGTGGGCGGCACTCCAGCATGGCATTACCGGGGTACTCCACCAGGCTGCCGTCGGTAAACCGCACCGACAGCTGTTCAATTCGACATTGACGGGACGCCAGTGCCGCCTCACTCAAGCGCATCGATACCAGCCCCCAGGCATGCGGTTGCAGGCAGGCCAGGTGCCTGGTCATGAGGTTTTCCAGGCGTGCGTCATTGTGTTGAAAGTGCTGCGGTTGCAGGAACAGGCCTTGATGCCAGTAAAGCGGTTTGTCGATGTTCATAGGGCACCTCGACAGAGAGAGGAAACACGCGCAACAGCCATCATTGGCTCACGCCAGGCAAGCTGATTTCGCCTTCGACGGGCTGCTCGGTGGCAGGCTTCGCCAGCCGGCTTTGCTGGCTGCGCAATAGCGCGTCAGGCCCAAGCAGTAGATGGATGGCGAGGGGTTTGGGGCAGGCTGACCAGGTTTTGCTGAAGAACCCGGTAGAGGTCACGTCCACGCCAATGCGGTAGAGCTTGACGCTGCGCTGCGGGTCCAAGTGGGCGTAGCCGGCGCTGATACCGACCATTTTTGCGCCCTCCAGGCGTGGCAGGCGCACGGTACGGGTTTGGCCGGGCTCGATAAACAGGCGGGTCAGGCCAATCAGGTCCGGCGGTGCGCTGGGCATCAGCAACAGCTTGCTCAGTTGCTGACTGCTGCCGGCATAGGCACTGAAGGCGTTAGGTTGAGCGAACTGGGTCACGACCAACAGGAGCGAGTGTGGCTGGCCGTCGTATTGGTTGAGATCTTTGTCGGCGGTCAGCGTCAATTCAATGCTGTCATCGGCGTAATTCCATTTCAGCTCGCTCAGCGCCTGTTGCTGTGGTGTCAGGGCGTTACTGCTGCAGGCGCTGAGCAATAGGAATAGGACGAGCCACAGCACGCCAATCGTTTTCAGCGCAGCAGTTTTCAGCGCAACAGTGTTCATCGCAACACCAAGACCTTAGTCTGGCCGGGGGCGCTGACCATACCCACGGTATTCTGGGGCGCGCCGTTATGGCCGGTCAGGCAGGTCATCCGTACGGCAGGCTTGCCGCCGACCATCACGCAGGTGCTGGCGTTGAGGAAGGTCATTTCACCCATGATTCTGCCGCTGACCAGGCCGCCTGCGGCGCCCGCCTGATCGCCATTGCTGACTGTCACTTTGCTCATCACGTTCATCGCCGGCATGCCCATCACCAGCACTTTTGCAACCAAGCCACCGGGATCCGCCATGCTGGTGTCGGCAATGTTGGGATAAGGCATTGGTACAGGCCCGGCCGGGCTTGGTGTATTACACATGTCGGGTGCGGTGGCGGTTGCCACCGCGCCATCATTGGTCAGCATGTACATAGGGAGCTCCTAACCGAGTTTGATGCGCTGGCCATCCAGCGCGACAGTACTGTCGGCGAACAGGTCAAGGGTTTCGCCACGCAATTGCCAGTCGCTTTTCACCTGCTGGCTGACCGAGCCTGCGTACAGGTCTTCGTGCCCCTCCACGCGGCGCCGACTGTCGCCGAACTCCGCTGTGTGCACCTGCACGTATTGGTGCGCGTGCAGCGCAGTGTCATGGCGTTGCAGCCAATAGCTGTCGGCGCGTTCACCGCTGACCTGCAGCGTTTTAGTGGTCAGGCAGGCGTGGGTGCTGTGCAACAGGACGCTGGCGCTGTGCACGGCGAGTGCGGCGCCGGCGTCCAGGTTGATACCGTCCCGTGCCTGCACCTGCAACGCACCTGTTGGCAGTTGCAGGTGCAGGTCGCCGTCCACACTCAAGCGTGCGGGCGTGGTGCTGTCGCGCTCCAGCACGGTAAGGATGTAGCCGCTCGCACCCTCCACGCAGATCAGCACCGCATCGCCCAGTGCCGGGTGTAGCAGGCACCCGGCTGCGGGTTTGAGCCAGAAACGTCGCCCGTCGCTACTGACGACGCCGAAACGCTCACCCTCCAGGGCATTGATCCGGGCATGGTGCAAGGTGGCCGTGTATTGACTGTGCGGCTGGACGTGCGGTGGCATGATGTTCTCCTTACAGCGTCGGCTGCCAGCAATCAGCGGCCAGGCGTAGCGGGTCGGTAGGGTAGATGTCGCCGAGCCGTGCCCCTTGCCACTGGCAGTTGTCCAGTTCGGCGGCGTGCAGGTTGGCGCCAAACAGATCGGCATCCGTGAAATCGGCGCCACGGGCACGCAGACAGATGCATTGCGCGTAGCGCAGACGCGCGCGCAAGAAGCGTGCGCCGGGCAGCTGCGCACCGTTCAAGTTGGCCTGTATCAACCCACAGTCGGTGAAGTCGACAGCGTTCAACTGCGCGTCGGTAAAGATCGCCTGCAGCAGGTTAGTGGCGATGAAGCGCACCCGTGTCCCCTGGCATTGGTACAGCGACAGCGCGCGGGTTTCGGCATGGCTCAGGTCAATGTCGGTCAGGCTGCTGCGATCAAATGCACATTGCTCAAGGTGTGCGTCGATCATGTAGAGGTTGCGCAGCAGGCTGTCGGTCACGCGCACTTGATGCCATTGCACTGAGCTGGCATCGGCATCACACAGGCTCATATGGTCCAGTTGGCATTGACGCATGACGCTGCCGCGTAAGTTGGGCACTGAAAATGCGCAGTCAACAAAACTGAGGTTGCTGGCATTAGCTTCGCTGAGGCTCAATCCAACGGCCTCGCACCGTAACCAGCGGCCACCTTCGAGCGTAACCTTGGCAAAGTTTGCCCCATCGAATTGGCAATTCCTGAAGTCGACCTGACGCAAATGGCTGCCGCAAAAGTGGCTTCCCGCCAGTTGACAGTCGACCCAGGTACAGGCCTTGAGGTCGGCGCCATTGAAGCAAGCATTACGCGCATCGACTTGCTCAAAGCGCGCATCGCGCAAAGCAATCCCCCGGTAGTCACCGCCGGCCAGGCAGAGGTCGCGCAGTACGCCGCCTTCAGCGATGCGTGCGCGCAGCTGTTCGGCGGTCATTGGTTCAGACATTGTTGAGTTCCTCGGGTAAACGGCAATAGCTCAATACAGCACCCTGCAAGCGTGCTCCAAGACCTCGCGCGCCTTCGCTGGACACCGCATGCAGATTGCTGTCGCGCAAGTCGGCCTGCTCCAGCCGGACTTTGCGCAGGCGGGCCTGCTGCAAGTTGGCGCCCACCCACTGTATGTGGCTGAGGTTGCTGCCAGTGAAGTCGGCATTGCGGGCGCACAGGCGATAACCGTGGCTGCTGCGCAGGTCGCACTGGTGGAGTAGCGCGTTTTGCAGGTCGCAGCCACGCAGGCTCGCGCCCACCAGTGAGGCGCCTTGCAGGCTGGCATTGGCGAGGTCTGCGTGGTCCAGGCGAATGCCGGGCAGTTGGCAATCCAGGTCCAGTTGCAGGTCAGCGGCCTTGGCATTGGTCAGGTCAATGTCTTGGCCCTTGACCGCTGACCACGCCGCTGATTGCAGGCTGGCGCCGCCCAGCTGCGCATGGTCCAACAGGCAAGCGTTGAAGCGGCTTTTAGCTAACTGCGCGTCGCGTAGGTTGATATGGCGCAGGTCGCAATGTCGCAGGATGCTGCCGGTCAGGTCGGCGCCCAGCCATTGAGCGCCAGTCAGTACGCAGCGATCAAACACGCAGCGCTGCAACGTGGCGCCGGCCAAGTCGCTGGAAGACAGATCAAGGTCGACAAAATGCGCGCCTTCCAGGTGCTCGCCACGGGTGTGGGCAGCCTCCAGTAACGCGCGGGTCCATGGCTCGGCCTTGGGTATGATGTGGTCGCCGTGGGCAGTCGGTGGTGGTGCGTTTCTTAGCGGATTGGCGCCTGGAATGGCCCCCGGTAACTTTGCCCGCAGTGCGTGCATTGTCTGCTTGATGTGCTGTTCTGTCTCACGCATCTGTTGCAAGCCGGCGCTCAGTTGCGTGTGCAATGAGGCTTTGTGCTGCGGCGACAGCGACAGGTAGTCAAGACTGGACAATGGGTCAATCTTGAGGGCGGGCGAGGCGCTTTGCTCGGCGTGCTTGATCTGCTGGCGCAGCGCCTCGGGGTGCATGTTCAGGCGTCTCGCCGTCTGGTCCAGGAACTTCTCGGCCGCCGCGTGAGCGTGTTCAATAGCGGTATGAATGCGCGCCTTAAGCGCCACCGGGTCGAACGCCGGGGTCTTGGCCGCAGGGTGTGGCATCAGTGCCGCGAGGTCAGGGGCAGTGGCCGGGTAGTCGGCCCGGTTCAAGGTTTTACCGAAGCGTTTGCCGAGGTTGGCGGCGCATTCCAGTACCTTGCCTTGTTCGGCGGCGAAGGTCGCGTAACGGGCGTCAATCGAGGCTTGCATACGGCGGATAATCACCTCTTTGTCGACGGTTTCCCGTGCTGTTGGGATCGCTGCAGCCGTCGGTTTAACGCAAGGCCAGAGTTTTTCGCAGCAGGCGGCGACGGTTGCGCAGGGCGCGCCGGCGCACTCATACAGTGCGCCTAGCTGGGCAATATCGGCGCCGTCAAGATCGGCCACGCTGACCTCGGCCCGGTACAGCAGCAAAACCCGCTCAACGTCGGGGAACAGCCAAACCGTGTCGAGGTGCACAGTCGGCTCTTCGACCTCGTGCGCAAGCGCCGTTCGCTTCACAAATAGACGTACTCGCAACGCCGGCAACGTACCACTGACCTGCGGGTGCTGCGGGTGCATGCCCTCCACGCACCAGTCTTCGTTGCCGCTCCAGTAGCCAGGCGCACATTGGTCCTGGGGCACCGCATCAAACCAGCGGGCATCGCAATCCAGTGGTGGGTAGGGCGCACGGCGCGCGGTCCATTGCGCATCGCAGGTTCCCCACCACTCACGACGCTCCAGGCAATGCGGCGGCAGAGGGCCCAAGGTGGCGATTGGCAGGGTCTGCCCTGGCACTCTCATGGGCGAAAGTGCGTCTTCGATTTGTGGCAACGAGGTGCCCACACAGCTGTCAGGATCAGCCACATAACCGCTGCCGTCGGGATTGTCCGCCCAGCCGGCCCCTCCGAAGGCATGGTGCAGGTCCAATGGCAAAGGTAGGAGCGGGCCTGTGGTGCGTGGCGTAACACCGGCCACACCACGCTGCCAAGTCCGCGGCGGATGCAGGTGCAGAATCTTACTGATGCTTGCCACCCGCACGCGCACCGCCATGCTCTGTTGTTGCTGCTCGGACGTCAGCGGGTAGGCACTGCCGTGGACCGCGAAACTACCACGGGCCTTCTTCAAGCCACTGTCGAACGGTTGCTTGGCGAAGCGTTCGCTGAGCCAGGGCAGCGCGTGTTCAGCGGCGATGACTGGGTGGTCGCGGTCATAAAGCAACCCCACAGTGATCGTCAGGCTCGCCGGCTGCGGGCCTTGTTGGCGGGCCAGGGTCAACAGGCTGATATCGGGATAGGTCAGATGCATGGTCAGCTCCTTCGTCAGACTGGCAAGTCCAGCGGGCTGAATTTTTCCACCGGTTCGAGTGCCAGGTTGGCGACCATATTGAGACTTTCCGTCAAGCCCTTGACTGTTTGTGACAGCGCGTCGAACTCGGCTTGTTTTTCCGCGGCCCGGGCCTGCACTTCCAGAGGAACAGGTGGGATATAGGGCGTGCTGAACGTCGCTGCGTCAGCATTGAGGGTATTCACACTGGCAGTGTCTACGCTGAGTGTGCGCGAGACCGTTGCGGTTTCAGTCGTGGTCTTGCCGTGGACAGTCAGGTTGCCGTTGACGAAGGCATTTCCCTCGATGACCGTGTCACCTTTGAGGGTCAGGATGTGGCCAGCGACAATCCGAACACCCAAGGCATTCATCTCGATGGAGTTGTCCCCACAGACCAGGGTGATTGATTCGTTTGCGGCCATGTTATAGGTCTTGACTTCGACATCCCGCAGGTCCCCGCGCAGTTGGGTAACCGAGCTTTGCAGGCGGGTGATCAGCACGCTTTGATCGGATACTTTCGAGCAGTCTTTCTTGGTCGTCGAATAGGTGTAGTCAATCCCGTTAAACGACATTGAAGCGCTGACGCCTGACGTATTCATGGCCACAGAAGTTGCTTGTCCAGTGAGGCTGAGCTTGAGTGCGCCAAAGCTGGCGTCCGACTGCACGGTAGCGGTCTTGAGTGCGGCCGAGAATGTAGGGGCGTTGCTGTAGTCAGCCTTGGCCCCGAGGTTGAGCCAGCTCGGGCCACCCCAATGGCTACCTGTGTTGAGGTTGCCCAGCGGTTTTTTTGGCTCGGGTGGCTGCGCCGGCTCAGTGGCATCCGGTTCTGGGCCGCTGCCACTGGCTGGCGGTGGCTCACCGGTGCCCATGGACATTGAATATACGCCGGGCACCTCGTGGTGAAGCGAAGACGAAGTCAAGTGTAAATGCGCGTTGGTACGCAGTTGTGCGCCAGCGATTTCGCCATTGCCCAAGGTCAAGGTGGTGCTGCCGCCAGGCGCGCCCATTTGCATGTGAGCAGCGCCAGGTTGGTCGTCAATCGCCAGAAAGTGCCCGCCCGCCGTGGACAGCCCACTCTGGGTGGCGTTTTTTTCATTGACCCGGTTGGGGTTTTCCGAATTCGGCACGCTGCCGACAATAATCGGCCGGTCCGGGTCGCCGCCAAGGAATGACACCAGCACTTCGCTGCCTTTGAGCAGCGGAAAGTGCATGCCATGGCTGGAGCCGGCAGACATCGACGCCATGCGCAGCCACGCCGAGCCTCGCGTGCCAGGCTTTTGATGGCGAATAAAGGGGAAGCGGACTTTATAGCAACCGTGCTGGTTGAGCAGCGGCTTGCCGCAGTCGTCGCCATCCACCACGGCGCTGAGCACGCCGACGACGTTGGGCTTTTGGGTATCCAGGCGTGGTCGGAACTGCACCGCGGCGGGGATCACCACAAAGCGCACCAGGGTATCGCGGGGTGCTTTATCGTCGCTTGTCGCAGGCAGAGGTTGATGACCGCTGTGGTGCACCTCAAGCACTTGGTAGACCGCATTCATACCCGGGTGGGTATGGCCGGTGAGTGCCATGCAGCGACCCGATCGAAGGCCGACAACATGACCACTGCCCTGAAACAGCCGATGCCGGCAACCCAACGCCTGGGCGCGACGTTGCGCCAGCCAGAGACCCTGATCGTTATTGCCAAAATGCTCGCCATACACACCGTATTCACCGCTGAACGCGGGTGATGGGCCCGGTGCCTGGTCGTTGCCGGCGACGCAGCCGGCCGCCACGGGTGCGGTGCTGTGCAACGACCGTTGTGCGTTGCTGGCGGAGAAGTCTTGCAGCACCACGTGCGCCGGCTGCACCACGGTACGACGAATGAAGCTGTGGGCGACCGCTTGCAGATCATTGTTCAGCGCGGTGTCCAAGGGGCGGTAGCGCACCGGCAGCAAGGACCTGGGTTGGGCGCTGCGGTCACTGCAAATGATCAGGGCTTCCTGTTCAGCCTGTTGTTCGAAGAAGTAGTAGCAGCCGCTGTATTCCAACAGGCGAGAGAGAAAGTCGAAACTCGACTCTTCGTATTGGCAGGTAAAGCTGGCTTGGGTATGAGGAATGTCGTCGTCCCGCAAGCGCAGGTCGAAATCGAAGACCTGCGTGCTGGTGCTGTCCGAGCCCTGACCTTCATGCGTCAGGTCGGCATGCTTGAGAATGTCACGCACCAACTCCGGCAGATTTTTATCCAGCCAGATTTCGCTGAAGCGTTGCAGGCGCAAGCGGCTCATGCGTGGCTCCAGTACCACGCGGCAATAGTGGTAGAGCTCGTCGGCGTCCAGCACCTCCACCGACGTTACGATGCCATGGTACGGATGCGCCGCGCCCAAGGTGTCAAACAGCGTCAGGTGTGCGGGAACGCCGAGCATGGCGTCTTCGTTCAGCAACGGAGCCAGTGACGCCAGTACCACCTCGAAGCGATACGGCCGCGATAACAGATCTTCACCCTGCCAGCTGGCAACCAGCAGATGTTCGAGGGCGAGCGCGTCACTTTGGAACGTGCACAGTGGTAGCTCGGTCGATGTCATGGTCTGAACTCCTGGTTACCTGCGCAATCGAGTCACGGGGCCACTGTAGGGCGGGCTCGTTTTTTTAGCGCTCGGGTAAAGACCTGATTGTTCAGCTGGCCACGGACTCGATCAGCCACTCACCGTTGACGTTCACATCGACCGTGATGGCGGCGAGTACGCGCTGTTCGGCCAACGCCGCCAGCAGCACGTCCGACAGCCGCGGTGTAAGGCTGGTGCGCAGGATGAAGTCGATGTTGCGCGCGCCGTTTTGCCCACTCGTGCAGCGCTCGGCCAGGGTGCGGGCTACCGACGCGCTGAAGCTTAGGCGCACTTTGGCCGACGACAGCAGGCGCGCAGCCAGTCGCGCAAGTTTCAAGTCGACAATGCTCACTAGGTGCTCAGCTTGCAGGGTGAAGTAGGGGACGATGGTCATGCGGGCCAGCAACGCTGGTTTGAAATGCAACGACAGCGTGGGTCGGATGCGCTCCACAAGCGCGTCGGCACTCGGGCGATCGCCGGCGCACAACGCGCTGATTTCATCGCTCGCCAAGTTGCTGGTGAGAAATATCACGGTGTTGCTGAAGTCGATGTGCCGCCCTTCACCGTCGCACAGGCTGCCCTTGTCAAATACCTGATAAAACAGGTTGACAACCTCCAGATGAGCCTTTTCGACTTCGTCGAGCAGCACCACCGAGTAGGGGCGGCGGCGCACGGCTTCGGTCAGCACACCGCCTTCGCCATACCCCACATAGCCTGGCGGCGAGCCTACCAGGCGGCTCACGGTATGCTTTTCCTGAAACTCGCTCATGGCGAGGGTCGTCAGCGCATGCTCACCGCCAAACAAGTGATCGGCCACTGCGAGTGCGGTTTCAGTTTTGCCGACACCGGAAGGGCCCACAAGCAGGAACACGCCTAATGGTTGTTGCGGATCGCGAAGGCCCGACTGCGCCGCCTTCAATATGTCGCAAAGGCTCTGGACGGCAGCATCCTGGCCATGAATGCGGGTTTTTATGTTGTCCGCCAGCGCCATTACGCCGCCAGCGCTGTCACGTAGAACCTTGCCCAGGGGAATGCCGGTCCAGTCGGATACAACGTTGGCGATGGCGTCAGGGTTGACCTCTGTAAACAGCAGTGGGTCGTCACCTTGCAAGTGCTTGAGCCTGTCACTGGCCTCGGTCAATGCCGCGCCGGCGCCGTTAACGAGTGGCCCCTGTGCGCGCAGCTCAAGCACGCGATACGCCGCAGCACGCTCAGCGTGCCAGCGGACTTCCAGCGCTTGGTACGCCACAACCAGTTCAGTCAGTGTTTGTTCAATGGCCTGTACGCGCCCTGGGTCTACGGGATGGCCATGGTTTCGATCGCGTTCCAGGGCCTCGCGCTCACGCGACAAGGCCGCCTGCTGCCGCTCGAGGCGTTCCAGCTCGGCGGGCCGCGTGTCCAGGCCAATACGCACGCGCGCACTGGCCGTGTCTAACAAATCCACAGCTTTGTCGGGCAATAAGCGACCGGTGATATAACGGTCGGAGAGTTCGGCGGCGGCGATCATGGCATCATCGCGAACGCTTACGCCATGGACTGTTTCATAGTGCGATTTGAGGCCCCGCAGAATCAGCACAGCGGTGGCCACGCTCGGTTCGTCCAGCTTGACCACCTGGAAGCGGCGGGCGAGGGCAGGGTCTTTTTCGACGTACTTCTTGTACTCGCTCCAAGTGGTCGCGGCGATAGTGCGCAGCTCCCCCCGGGCCAGCGCAGGCTTGAGCAGGTTGGCGGCGTCAGAACCACCGCTGGCCCCACCGGCACCAATCAGCATGTGGGCTTCATCGATAAATAAAATGATCGGCACAGTGGACGCCTTAACCGCGTCGATAACGGCACGCAAGCGACGCTCAAACTCACCTTTGACACTGGCACCGGCCTCCAGCAAACCCATATCAAGACTCAGCAACCGAGTCGTGCGCAAAAAGTCCGGCACATCGCCTTGGTGGATCGCCAGTGCCAGGCCCTCGACCACGGCGGATTTACCGACGCCGGGCTCGCCGACCACAATGGGATTGTTCTTGCGGCGCCGGGCGAGGATATCGACCATCTGGCGAATTTCCTGGTCGCGCCCGAACACCGGGTCAATGCCACCACTGGCAGCCTTGGCGGTAAGGTCTTCGCAGAAGCGTGCAAGGGTGTCTTCGCGATTGACCCCGGCGCCGGCGTCAGACGCGCCGCCGGCCAGCGACGCACTTTGCAGCTGCGCTAATGGGCCTTCGCTGGAACCCGCGACGATATCGGCAAACGCATTACTCAGGCGCTCGCGTGAAATACCCTTGAGCAGTTCGCCGTAGCGGGTCCCCGCCGTGTAGTAGCCCAGGCGCGTAATCAGCGCGAGCAGCAACGTTCCGGTACGGATGCAAGGGCTGCCGACAATCAGCGATGCCGCGATCCAGGCGTCTTGCACCCATTCGGTCAGCAGCGGTGAAAACACCGGGCGTCCAGGGTTCCCCTGCTTGAACTGCGCCAGGCTATCGTCAATCTGAGCTGACAGGCGCAAGGCGTCCACCTCGAAATACGCCAGAATCAGCGCAACATCGGCCTGTGGGTCTTGCAGCAACGGGTGCAGGAAGTGTTCGAGGGTAATCTCGTAATGCCCGCGCGCCAGCGTCATGCCGGCGCCATTCTCCAGTGCTTGACTACTGAAGCTGTTGAGCCTTGCAAACAGCGGCTTGAGTTCTACCTGGATCATTTTTCGCTCCTCGGTTGGGCGCTCTGACTCTGCGTCCCGGCCAGCATGAATACCGCCTTGCCCTGATTGACCGTGTGGCCGAGCCAAGTGTTGGTACCCAGGCGGTGCCAGCCGTCCCCCAAACGGGTGCCACCCTGTTGTGCGGGCTTGAGACTCAATACCAGCCGACAGTTGACCGGGGTATGCAGGTACAACGCAGTTAATCGTTCGATACGTTTGTAGAGCGTGGCACCTGGCATCAGCAGGTGAAAACGCAAGGCATCCAGTGGGCCGATACGGATATCCAAGGTGCTGCTGCGGTCACTGACCTGTTGCCCCAGCAGGCTGTCTTGGCCCAGCACATTGCCCTGCATGCCCAACCGGCAGCGGGACTGGTCATCAATCGGCACATGGCTCAGTACACAGGGCACGACCTCTACGGGGTCGCCGTCCAGCGTGCTGCGCAGCAGTTGCTCCAAACCCAGTGCAGAGCGTGGGAACTGGTTGAAAATGCCGGCGTAGCGCAATAATTGCGGCGCCTGCTGGCGCCACTGCGGGTCGGCGTCTGCCAGGCCAATCAGCGAGCGCACCAGGTTCAGGCGCCCAAGGTCACGCCGCTCGCCAATCGCCATCCACAGGCGATGCTTTTCCCAGGCACGAAACAGCAGCGGGTACAGCGCGGCGTGCAATATGTCGAGAAAGTCGCGGCCGGCGCTATGGCCTTGTAACTGCTCGTCGATCAAGTCTTCGGTATAGAACGTCGGCAGCGGCGACGTCACGCCATACAGGCCAAAGAAGCTGGCTTGCAGGTGGTAGCGCCCACTGGGGTCTTGGTCGATGGCTAAAACGTCGCACTCGGGGAACCCCAAGCCCAAGTCTGGGCGTATTCGCACGCCGTCGCTGAAGGCCTCATCGTTTGGGAAGCGCAGGCGCAGCAAGCGCAATGCCTGGAAAAAAGCATAGTCGCGACCTTTGGCCAGCAGGGGATCCTGAGTCATAGCAGGCGTTGCCGACCGATTTTCGCCGGCCATGAGAGTGTCTCTTGGTTCACACTGTCATACAGCTTGAGTGCCACGAAGCTGTTGAGCGCCACACAGCCTGCGAAGAACTCATCAAGCACTACGCCAAACAGGTAGAGCCCGCCAGGCCCAAGGAAGTGGTCGCCGCGGCACTGCAAATGGACCACCGTACCTTCGATGGGCAGGCCATTGATGAAGCGCCGCTCCTGAGTGGCCAGGACTTTTTCGATGCCATTGATGCGCCGGTTATTGGCGTCTTGCCCACTTTCATCCGCACTTGGGAGGTAGAGTTTGAGCAGGCTCTTGAGGTAATCGGCATCCAGCAGCTTAAAGTGGTTGGCGTTCAACTGGGACAGCATGCGCCAGAGCAACGGGTCCTGATATTTGGGCGGATGGCTGGCGGTTATCCCGCGAATGTTGCGCAGGGTGACGCGTGCCGGTGTGTTATCCATCGGTTGGTTGAGGTCTCCGGGATGCAAGCTTTCCGGCGCTGGGCCGTCGGTGCACAGGAGCGAAATCGACAGGGTGAGGTCTTCCGGCGATTTGCGGTCGGCATACGGCAGGCTGATAAAGTGCTCGTAGTCACGTATGTCATTGCTGGCTTGGCGTATACGCAGGTTGAACGCATCGCGCTGGTAAATGGTGTGAAAGGGTTTCAAGGTTTTTTCGTTGCCGGTTCCCGAGTAAGCACTGACACTCAGCACCGAATGAATACGTAAGCGCTGGCGCTGGGGCTGGTTCGAAGGCTGGATGCGATATTCGGCTTGCCGATGATCGACCCGCAGCGGGTACGCGTCCTGGGTGAACAGGTTGACCGCCGGTGTTACCCCGAGCATGAAGCTGTTTTCGGTTATTGGCGGCGCCCAAGAAGGCACCTTGTCGAACACCAGTTTGATGCTCATGCGCGTGCGCTCGCCTCGGTTGCGCCAGCGCTGCAAACCGCTCAAGCGCACAAACAGGAACTTCTCCGGCAGCGCGAAGTATTCCTGCAAGCCACGGTAGGCAGGGTGCGCGGCGTCCGGATAGGGCAGCAGCGCGTGCTCGCGATCAAATCCACAGGGTTGGATGTAGCTTGCCGGCAGCAACGTCATCGGCAGGCCTTCACCCTGGATGCGTATTTCCCGCACATGCTGGTCCAGCAGGCGGAGGAGGGCGCAGGCTTCGCTGAAGGGGTCCCCCAGGTAGAAGGTCAGGCTGTCGGTGTTCAGGTCATTGGGCGCGACTGTCAGCGCGAGGTCCAGCACCAGGCTGCGGCTCTCTGCGGTACCGCCGTCCCAGCGCGCACCGGTGAGTGTGACGGGCTCAAGGTCGACCGGCATTGTGCTACGAAAGCGCACGCGATGGCCGTCAATGGGTACGGAAGCCACTTCGCATCCGCTGTCGATAGGCAGGGTCTGCGAGAGCGGCGTACGCGGCGCGAACTGCAACAGCGTCATGCACGGCAGTGGCTGCAAGTACTGCGGATAGAGCAACTGCGCCAACTCCTGGACAAATTCGGGAAACTCATCGTCCAGTCGCTGACGCACCATGCCCGTGAGAAAGGCCACACCCTCGAGCAGACGTTCTACATCTGGATCGCTGGCCGAGCCGTTGCCGAGCAAGGGCGCCAAGGCAGGGTTGCGCTGCGCAAACTCATCGGCCAGATGCCGCAGGTTATTCAGTTCACTCTGATAGTAGATGTTCTGCATGGTCCACCTAGCGCATCGACAGCGAGACACGCCCGTCGCAGGAGACGAGGGTCGACAGGTGAATGGGGATGTCGCGATTATCGATCGCCACCAGTCCATCGAGCATGAAGCGCAACGACAGTACCTCGCGACCGTGTTCGGCCAGCGTGATGCAGGGGGATTTCAGGCGGGGCTCGTAACGCGCAACCATACGTGTCATGTGCTCGATGATTTGCGTGGTTTCTCCAGTGGCGAAACTGCCGGCCAGGTTAGTGAAGTCGGGCACACCGAATTCCGGGTCTATCGGCACGCTGCCTTGGCGCGTGTTGAGGATTCGACTCAGATGCGCCATCAGTGAGTCCAGCAGCACTTGAGCCTGGGTCAGGTGGGAGCGTTCGCTGCCCAACTGCAGGGCGCCAATGCGTTCCAGCAGGCGTTTTTCTTTCATCACCGAGGCCTCATAAACTCATCATTCAAAGGGTGCGGCCATCGTCAGGGCGAATGACCGCAGCGTGCGCAACAGCGGGCCTTCAGCTCTTGTCTAGCTTGCCGACCAACGACAAGGTGAACGAGGCGCCCATGTACTTGAAATGCGGCCGGACCTTGAGGCTGACCCGGTACCAGCCCGGGTCGCCGTCGACGTCGTTGACGCTGATTTGCGCCTGACGCAATGGCCGGCGGCTACGCACGCCCACGGCTGGGTTGTCCATGTCGGCGACGTATTGACGGATCCAGCCGTTGAGTTCTGACTCCAAGTCGCCGCGCTCTTTCCAGGCACCAATGTTTTCGCGCTGGATCACCTTGATGTAGTGAGCCAGGCGGCTGACCACGAAGATGTAAGGCAGCTGCGTGCCGAGCTTGTAGTTCAACTCCGCATCCTTGCCTTCTTTGTCATTGCCGAAGTATTTGGGCTTCTGGCAAGAGTTGGCGGAGAAGAACGCGGCGTTGTCGGTGTTTTTGCGCATGGTCAGCGCAATAAAACCCTGCTCGGCCAGCTCGAATTCGCGTCGCTCGGAGATCAGCACATCGGTGGGGATCTTGGTCTGCACCTCACCCATCGCTTCGTAGTTGTAGATCGGTAAGTCGCTGACCGTACCGCCACCTTGCGGGCCGATGACGTTGGCACACCATCGATACTGCGCGAAGCTGTCGGACAATCGGCTGGCAAACGCGAAGGCCGCATTACCCCACAGGAAGTCGCGGTTGCTGGCCGTGACGTTTTCGTTGTACCGGAACTTGCGGACCGGCACCGTCTCTTCTCCGTAAGGCGTACGCAGCAAGAAGTGCGGCAAGGTCAAGCCTACGAATCGCGAGTCTTCACTCTCGCGAAACGCATTCCACTTAGTGAACTGCGGCCCCTCGAAAACCGCCTGCAGGTCTTTCAGGTTGGGCAGTTGGGAGAAGCTGTCGACACCAAAGAATTGCGGGCTTGCTGCTGCAATAAATGGCGCGTGCGACATGGCTGATACCGACGCGATGGACTGCAACAGCTTGATGTCCTGCGAGCCAGGGCTGAACTCGAAATTGCCGATAATGGCGCCGAACGGCTGGCCGCCGAACTGCCCGAACTCCGCGCTGTAGACCGCCTTGTACAGGCCCGAGCGGGTGATTTCCGGCGCATCTTCAAAGTCATCGAGGAGTTTTTGCTTGGCCACACTGAGCATTTCCAGGCGGTTGTTTTCACGAAAATCAGTGCGATCAACCAAGAATTTCAACGAGCGCCATGACGACTCAAGTTTTTGAAAACGCTCATCGTGCAAGATTGCGTCGACCTGACGGCACAGCTTGGCGTCCAGCGCAGCAATCATGTCGTCGATCAGGTTGGCGCTGACTTTTTCAACCGCGCGACTGGGCTCAAGCAGTTGTGCGACAAACGCCTCCAAACCTTGACGCGTCACGGAGTAGGCTTCGTCGCCGGGCTTTATGCGGGCTGTTTCGATCAATTGATCCAGCAGCGAGCCTGGCTGTTGCGTGGCTGGCATTTGCGCGGCCGGGGTCTGGGTGTCTTCTTGAGTCATTGCTCTACTCCTTTTCCTCAACGCCCAGCTCACCGAGCAAGCGGGCACGTGCACCTTCGTCCTCGATCAACGCCTGTAGCGCCTTGCGAAAGTCGGGCACATTGCCCAATGGGCCTTTTAAAGCTTTAAGTGCGTCGCGTAGGGCAATCAATTGGTTGAGTTCCGGTACCTGTTCCACCAGCGCATCCGGCTCAAAGTCACGAATCGACTCGAACGTCAGATTCACCGCCAGGCGTTCATCCGGCGCAGCGTCTTCCGAGAGGCAGTTGGCGATGGACATTTGCAGATGCAGGTTCTGGCCTTTGAGCACGTCGGTGAAGTTGTCCTTGTCGACCCGAATAGGCTTGAGTTCTTCGACAGGGGTGTCGTCTTCACGCAGGGTGAAGTCACCAATGACCAGTTGTTTGAGCGGCAGCTCGACCTGCTCCTGGGCATCGCCTGTCGCCGGTTTGTAGACAATATTGACGCGCTCTTTAGGCGCGACAGAACCGTCACTTGCCATGGTGTTTCTCCTCAGTGGGCGACTCGCACACGCGGTCGCGTCTTGTCACGGGTTCAGTCGTTGGCGCAATCCGCACGTTGCCCACAGCGCTTGCGCCAGAAGCCGTCGAGATCGAGGCGCGACAAGCGCCGGGACCATTCAAGCGAGGCGCTGTGCTCAAGCATCATTTGCAGCAGTGGCTTGATCAGTTCCGGCTCCCATTGCTCCAGGTTGAGCTCGTCGGCCTGCGCCAGCAGCCCCTCCAACGCAATGCACAGATCCGGGTGTGGGTCGTACCGATAAACCAGTACGCACTGCGAGGCGCGCAGCCTGTAACGGTCGCGCGCACTGGCGGTGTAGGTAATGCAGCGCTGAAGCTCGGCTAAGCCATCGTTAAGCCGCCCCTCATTGGCCATGTGTCGCGCGGCGTCTATACAGGCCTCAATGCGATCGTTTGCGGGCACCACGGGGGTAGACGGCGCCAGGCTTTCCAGCCACGCCCGGGTGGGGCCATCGGCAAACGGCGTACCGTCAGCGAAGGTCAACTCGACCACTCCCGGAAGTCGGGCCGCCAGCCCTTGCACCTCCAGCGCCAAGGCTCTGGCAGCAGCACTGGCCCCAGCCTTCACAAGCGCTGCGTGACTGACGCGATTCAGGTCGAGCCAAAACGGATAACTGCTGAGCCGAGCTTCGCAAAAGCGCACCACCTCCAACGGCTTCGCGCTGCTCTGCAAACGCAGGACACTGTCTCGCAGCGTGAGCGGCGGAGCTGGCAGGCGAGTTGCCTGCCCCTGGCTGGGAGGCAGCTCGTCGAGCGTGATCCACGCCGCCTGACGATTCAGCCGATAGGCCAACGGCAGTAGGGGAAACTGATCCATGCAGTGGGACTGCACCGGGCCCAGCAACTCGAACACCTTCTCGACACTGCTGTCGATGGTGTTGATAGCGTCACCGCTGTCCAATAAGGTTACGTCCGACGCGGCCAGTGCGGGGAGGGCACTGATTGGGACGTCAGCAACCTCGGGCTCTTGAGCTGGCTGCACTGTGACTTGTTGGGGCGCCTGCGCCTCAACACAGGGTATTTGTTCCAGGCGACGACGCAATTTGGCAAAGCTGGGCGCTTGGTCGTCCTTCATACGCCATAACGCATCGATTGCATCCCAATCGCTGATCAGGCGCTCAGCCGCCAGCCTGTCCAGCGGTTTGAAAGGTTCTACCAAGGTCTTGTCCAACCACTCGATCAGCCATTGGGCGTGATTACGCCGAGCGCGCAAACGCGAAGAGGGTGGCGTCACGGCGTCCCAATGCAGGCACACGATCTCCTTAAGCAGGTGCACACCCGCGCAGAGTCCTGCCATTGCACGCAACTTGGTCCATGCACACAACAGCCAAATGGCAACCCGCAGGTCCTTGCCTTCGTTGTTGAGAACAAGCTCACAGAGCGTCGACAACCGCTGCCAATCCACGGGTTCAACCGCGTGAATATTATTGAGCTTATCGATTTCGGCCTGTGCCGCTGCAAACATGGCGCTGTCGCGCAAACTGTCACTTTTCAGAGGTTGCCCGCTGCTAGGCGAAGAGCCGTTCTGTTGCTGATCACTGTGCATCGGTTCGTGTGCCTCCCACCGCCTGCTAGAAAGAGTCGCCCGAGGCTCCTGGCGCAAAGCGCCTGGAACTGGACGGCAAGGCAGTAAAATAGGGGGCGGGGTGGAGTTCTCCCATCAGGTAAAGACCTGAAAGTGCGGGAGAGCTTGGTGTACGTGCGGTGATGTCGAGTCGCCAGAATTTTGACTTAACGTCATTAGCGAGGAGTGGGCAAGATGTGCACACCCAGTGTTCTGGTTTTAGATGATCAATCGTTTCAGCGCGAAATCGAATCTCTCAAACAGCAGGCTTTGCCCGCGTTCCAGCGAGATGACGAACCTATCGTTTATCGTCTTGGGAAGGCGATCTATGAGTATCGTCGTGTTGATGATGCGCTGTACGCCGACGCCGTCAGTACGTTTGGCGAACCTGCTGTAGTCGAGTTGATAGGTGTCTACGGTTACTACGCATTTGTGGCGATGACACTCAATGTTTTTGCCGTGCCCCGTGATGGGGATGCGCCACTGCCATTCCCCGAGCAATAGCGGTTGCTGAGGTGAATTGAGTATTCATTCAGGCCGCCATTCAAGCGTGATCAGCGTCCGGGTTCGCATTGCGATTGAGCCAGTTGAGCTTTTAAGCTTGCGATTTCTGCTTCTAGTTCGCGCACGCGCTGGCCAGTCTGAAATTCGACGCTAACGTCCTTCTGGATGCCGATGTAGTAGGTAAGTTGATCCGCGTCGTTGAATACTGGAGTAATCGACAGCTCATTCCAGAAAGCACTACCGTCCTTACGATAGTTGCGGATGATTTGCCGGCAAGGCTGATGCATCTTTATTGCCTCGCGGATAACGGCCAAGCCCGCTTGGTCTCGGTCATCACCCTGCAGGAAGCGACAGTCCTGATACAGAATTTCGTCAATGCTGTAGCCCGTCAGGCGCTCGAAGGCGGGGTTAGCGTAGATCAGGATGTTCTCATCGCCTTCCTGCTCGGCAATTACGATACCGTCATCCGAGGTTTCAACCATCAGTTTTAGCAGTTCTGCGTCTATCATTTTCAGGGCCCCGGTGAGTTTCATATCATTCTAGGGCAACTTGGGCGTTTTGAGCGTTTTTCAGCCCGGCTACCAGGGAAGGCGCTCTCCGTTATAAGCGAAGAAATTACCGCTGTGGGCAGGCGCCAAGCGGTCAATCAGAGATAACAACTCATGGGCAGCAATGCTGGCCGGCCTGGCTGCAGAGGCACCACGAAAGGGGTGTGACAGGCCAGAAATGACGGTGCCGGGATGAAGACTCAACAAGCGGGTCTGAGGCCGCGTTCTTGCCAGTTCGATGGCAGCCGTTTTAATCAGCATGTTCAGTGCTGCCTTGGAGGCACGATAGGCGTACCAGCCGCCCAAGCGGTTATCGCCGATGCTGCCTACCTTGGCAGAAAGCATCGCCATTGCGCCATGAGCGTCCAGCAAGGGCAGGAAGTGACGCAAAACCAGAGCAGGCCCAAACGTGTTGACTTGAAATACCGACTGCAACGCATCGGCATCAATCGCGGAGTAACTTTTTTCAGGCTTTATTTCGTCGCGATGGAGCAGGCCTGCGGCATGTAAGATCAACTGATACGGTGCTTCTTCAGTCAATTCGGCTGCCGCTCTGGCGAGACTGTCGGCATCCTCCAGATCGAGGCATGGAACACTGTTGCGCCCCAACTCTCGCACAGACGCACACTGCGGGTCCTGATTGAGCAACTCACAAAAAGCCGAGCCGAGCGCCCCGCTGGCGCCTATCACGAGGGCACGGTAGCCCTCACCAAGGGAGTTCATTTTGAAGGGACTGTTCATCTAGGCTCTCCTGCGGTCTGATGCGATTTGTTGGTGTTAACCCAGTCGTCCTATCAGTTGCAGGAACTCGTGACGCGTAGCGGAGGACTCGCGAAAGGCGCCCAGCATTACCGATGAGGTCATCACCGAATTTTGTTTCTCCACGCCCCGCATCATCATGCACATGTGCTTCGCCTCAATGACCACCGCCACGCCGGCGGCATCGGTGATGTGCTGAATGGCGTCGGCAATTTGTTTGGTAAGGTTTTCCTGGATCTGTAGGCGACGGGCGAACATATCCACCACGCGGGCCACCTTTGACAGGCCCAGTACCCTTCCGGTGGGGATGTACGCTACATGAGCCTTGCCGATGAAGGGCAGCATGTGATGCTCACACAATGAATACAGTTCAATGTCGCGCACGATGACCATTTCATCGTTTTGCGATTCGAACAATGCGCCATTGATCACTTCCTCCAGATTCATTGTGTAGCCATTGCACAGGTACTGCATCGCTTTGGCTGCGCGCTTGGGTGTGTCCAGCAGTCCTTCACGCTCAGGGTTCTCGCCTACGCCGACGAGAATTTCACGGTAATGTTCGGCTAATGATGGGTTCATCTTTATTCCTCGCAGCCTTGCTGCGCTTGATGTGTCGGCAATCCTTGGCGGTGGGAGAGTATCTGCTGCGCACGATCTGACGCAGATAACACAGGGTTCGCCAGATCAGCCATGACCCAGGCTCTTCGTCGGGGCCATGACAAGGCGAGGCTTTCTAGGGCTGCTTTTTTTTCAACGTGGGCTGCCCGTCTGATGCGGGTTTGGGCGCCGGCACCGCGCAACGGTTATCGACACAACGACGGCCACTATCTGGGTGAGGTAACCACGCCAAATGGGGACGTAAGCGGCAGAAGAGGCGATAACCGAACTCAAACAACGGGCGCAATGCACGCCACGTCAGTGGCGTTGCCCAGAAACCCAAACCGGCAGCTCGCCAGCTCCAGAAGGTGGCGTCCAGGCCGGTTACCCAGCGCCCATCAGCAAAACGGGCGTGCAGCGAGGACTGCATGTGCTCGAACGTAAACCCGAGTGCCTTGGCGTCGAATGCACCGCTGCTGATGTCCACAAAAAGCAGTCGATCCTTTATGGCATGTCCGCGCAGGAGCTTGATTTCGCGCGCACACAGCGGGCATTCACCGTCAAAGTACAGCGTCAGCGGCCAATTCATTTTATTGTACATCGACCATGACCTTGTATAAGTTTTACACAAGATATGCCGAAATAAACAGACTGACAATGGGCACTGTTTTTTCACCGCGCTTCGGACGGTAATCCCAGTTTTGTGAAGGGATCGGCGGTGCCTTCGATATCAAGGTTCGTGGCGGCAAGCTATGCGAAGGTGTTCACGTTCAGGGGGCGCTCCCAACCGGCGATTATCAGCAAAGCGGGGCGTGATAGCGTTGGAAAGGCCCATTAAGGTTCGCGGCGAAGGGCTGAAATCATCAGCTACGACGTGAGTGGGTCCAACGGTGCGATGCAGGTCACGGTCAAGAGGGTGATGCAAAATAATTAAGCAGAAATGCCGCCCATGAAATCAGGGGCGGCCTTGTCTCTGTGTCTGGTAGAAACTCAATTCCCTCTGTAGGTAGAGAAACCGTAGGGGCTGAGCAGCAATGGGATGTGGTAGTGCGCAAGGGTACCGTCTACCTCAAAAATGACCGGTACCTCCGGAAAGAAACTTGAGATTTTGTGAGCTTTGAACCACTCACCGGTTTTGAAGGTGACACGGTAGGTACCTTTCTCCAGAGCCTGGCCATCGGGGTACAGCCCGGGAATACGACCTTGCTCGTTTGTCGCAGCGTTGTTGAGCATGTCCCAGCGCTTGCCGTCCTGTTTTTCCAACGTGACATTGACACCCGGCGACGGCAAACCATCTTGTAAGTTGAGTACATGCACGCTGAGCGGGTTTGCTGCCGCTGATGCCAGTGACGAGACGACACTCAATACAACGCCAGCGAAGAGCGCTTTTAATACAGTCATGATGATGTCCTTAGTTTTTAACAGCAGGTAAAATTTTGTTGATCGCGACTAATGCGCAACCTTCATCGAATGCTGCCCCGCCGGCACCGGCCACTCCGATAGCGCCAATGACTTGCCCTTCAAACAACAACGGCACTCCGCCGCCCAGCAGCAATAGCTCATCCAGGGTGTTGAGGTTTTCAGCATCGGGTGTACTGCGAGCACGCTCTGCCAATAGTCGTGTTGGCGTCTTGGTCGATAGGGCGGTATAGGCCTTACGTTGGGCGGCTAATGTGTTATGTGGGCCAACGTTATCGTCGCGCTGCAGGGCGACTAAATTGCCTCCACGGTCGACAATTGCAGCCACACCTGTACGCCCATCGGCATGACAAGCGGCCAGCGCGGCATTTAGCAAATCATTGGCCATTGCCAGTGACACGTCGTTGCGCTGCACAACTTGGTCCGGGGCTGCAACGGCGAGCGCAGAGCTCATTGCGAGTGACATCAGCAATGAGGTCGATAGGCTTATACGCATGCTTTTTCCTTTGTTTTGTCTGGCTGAGTCATCGCCAGACATGATGACCCGTGCATTCCGTCAGAATGATTGCCTCATGATTACCAAGATGTAATGTGCCAAATCGGTCGGGCGCGCTAGCCTATGCGCCTGTTTGGGAGGAAAAGATGCGTATCTTGGTCGTTGAAGATGAAGCGAAAACAGCGGATTACCTCCGTAAAGCCCTGACTGAATCGGGCTACGTGGTTGAGGTCGCCTTGGATGGCCTGGAGGGCCAGTATCTGGCGCAGGAAAGTGAGTTCGACTTGATCATTCTGGACGTCATGCTGCCGGGCCTGGACGGATGGCAATTGCTTCAAATTATTCGTCGCAAGTGGCAAACCCCGGTGCTTTTTCTTACCGCGAGGGACTCTGTGGAGGATCGGGTCAAGGGGCTTGAGTCAGGGGCCGATGATTACCTGGTCAAGCCTTTTTCCTATGCCGAGTTGTTGGCACGCGTACGTACCCTGCTGCGCAGGGGGCCGCCCCGTGAGGTCGAGCAGTTCTTGGTTGCAGACCTGAGCCTGGATCTGTTGCGACGTAAGGTTACGCGTCAGGGTGAACGCCTGACCCTGACCAACAAGGAATTTGCCCTGTTGCACCTGCTACTCAGTCGGGAAGGGGAGGTGCTATCGCGCTCGTTGATTGCCTCACAGATCTGGCAGATGAACTTCGACAGTGATACCAATGTGGTCGATGTCGCCATCCGACGACTGCGCGCCAAGGTTGACGATCCTTACCCGCTTAAATTGATACACACCGTGCGTGGCATCGGCTACATGCTTGAGGTGCAATCCTGAACCTGTTTCCGCGTGCCCTGAGCTTGCGCCTGGCGGTCATGTTCGCGTTAGTCAGTGCGCTGCTGCTGGGCTCCATTGGTTTCTATCTATATCAGTCGTTACAGCGAGAAATCGCATGGCGCGATGACCAGGCCCTGCTTGGGCGCCTGGAGCGCATGCAGGCGTTGATCAACGACAGTGTCAGCATCGAGCAACTCAGAAATCGGTCCAAGCTCTACGAAAACATGCTGGGCAATCGCGACAATCTGCTGTGGATTGTCGATGACACTGGCCAGGTGCTGATCGAGATCAACCCCGTAAGCATGAGCTTGCCCAAGTTACCTGCCGCAGCCCAGGCTCAGCTCGGTGACGGCCACTCTTCAGTGTCGGTGCGGTTTGCCTGGCAGCATGTCATGCAGGGTGGTCGCGGCTTGACCCTGATCGCTGGCAAGTTGTTGAGTGAGCGCGAGCAGATGCTGGGCGTTTACCGACTCAAGCTTTGGCTCGCGATGTCCCTCGGCGCGCTGCTGGCTTTTGTGCTCGGCGGGTGGGTCAGTCAGCGAGGCTTACGACCTGTGCGCCTGCTGGCAAAGCGCGCTGCCGCAATTGATGTACACCATCTGCATCTGCGGCTGGATGAGTTCAACGAACTGAGTGAACTGCAAGCGCTCAGCCAAGCGCTTAATAAAATGCTTGCACGCCTTGAAGACGGGTTCGCCCAGCTATCACGATTCTCAGAGGACCTCGCCCATGAGATGCGTACCCCGCTCACTAACCTGATGGGGCATACCCAACAATCCCTGAGGTATGGTCGTTCAATCGAGGACTATCAGAACCTGTTGGTTTCCAATCAGGAAGAGTATGAGCGTCTAGCGCGAATGATCGACAGCATGCTGTTTCTCGCGCGTACTGAGCAGTCGCATGCATCTGTAAGTGATGAGTTCATCAACCTGCACGATCTAGTAGGGCAACTGTGTGAGTATTTTGAAGGCGTGGCGCAAGAGCGTGATGTCACGCTAATCAATCAAGCCCATGATCAGTTGCGGGCTGACCCGGCCTTGATCCGTCGAGCATTGGCTAACCTGCTCGCCAACGCACTGCGTTATGGGGCTCGCGCTGCGCCCGTGACGATTAGCAGTGTGATGTGTGAGGACAGGATTGAAGTCACTGTGCACAACCAAGGCCAGCCGATTTCAGCGCAACATCTACCTCGACTGTTTGAACGCTTTTACCGGTGCGACCCGTCACGCAATCAGCCGGACGATTCTGGTGGCTTGGGGTTAGCGATCGTTCGCTCAATCATGCACCTGCATGGCGGCCGGGTGACCGTAGATAGCAGTCAATCAGGAACGCGCTTTCGCTTGGAGTTTCCTATTCGAAAAGATTGAGTGGTCTTGTAGTCACTGTCGCTAGACAACTGGCAGAACCTTAGGATCTATTCGAAAAGCTCATCTACCTGTAAAGGCATGGGATGCAACCCTGTTAAGTTCAGGTGATGAGTGTTGGAACGCGTAGGCGCGCCCCACGCTTAGACTCGAAAAAGTTCTGTACGTAGCTCATGTACGCGCTACAGATCGTGCTGATCTGGACTTATGTATATCGCAAAAAACACTAATCTTGGATATCCGTTGCTTCTATCGTTGAATCCAAAGCCAAGTAATGGAAGTGGCCAGTGCCTGAGAAAATGAGCGCTCTTGAATATAACCAAGTGAGTGACTTGTCGACTTTGGCAAGACTGCCCGAACACGACGGTACTTTCGGGAGCCTGTGCTTCTTCTACAGTATTACCGCCGATACAGGAGCTGCCAATGAAGCCTATCGCCGCTGCCGCCACTCTGTGCCTAGTCATGGTCCTTGGGGCCTGCGCACCGTATATGCCGTATCGAACTGAGAACACGTTATGTGCAACAAATAAGGCGGATTGCTCGAAGGCAACTCTGCAATGGCACGCCGGCACCAGCGCCTCTCCAGGTGACTATCTTCTAGGCTTTGTCGAATTTAACGATCAGGGCGATCTGTGGCAGCGTCAGGGGATGGAGGCCGTGATCAATCAACTGAATACTGAGGCCGCCGCCAAGGACTTACTGATAGTGGTTTTCGTCCATGGCTGGCACCACTCGTCAGAGGAGGGAGATGGCAATATCAACACGTTCCGTACCGTGTTGGCTAACCTAGCGGTGGCAGAGGCTGCCTCTGGACGACCTGCCAGGGAGGTCGCCGGCGTTTATGTCGGTTGGCGAGGTGACTCTCTGGCGCTAGGTCCGATTAATAACGTGACCTTCTGGGATCGCAAAAATACTGCAGAGAAGGTAGGCCACGGGGAAGTGACTGAACTGCTCAGCCGAATAGAACTAATCAAGCGTACCCAGGACAGCAAGGCCCGCGATGCTGCATTCGAAGCCAAGAGTAAAAGCGGCGCCGGGAATACCCAGTCCACTGAGGAAAACCGCTGCGGAAAACATATCGCCGCAGGACAGGATATAACCAGTCAAACCAAACTGGTTGTCATCGGGCACAGCTTTGGTGGGCTGGTGGTGCAGTCGTCCATTGGGCAGATCCTTGAGGACCGTGCCATACGCACAAAGGGGGGCGACTACGGCTGTCAGCTGGACGTAGAGGGATTCGGCAACCTAGTGGTGCTGATTAATCCGGCATTTGAAGCCCAGCGCTACTCAGGCTTGCACGATATCGTTTCCCGCCGCACTTGGTTCCCCGCGCAGCAGTTGCCAGTAGAAGTGATCCTCACCTCTAAGGCGGACGATGCCACCGGAGTATTATTTCCTTTGGGCCGACGCTTTAACACGGTGTTCGAGAGAGATGGTTGGGACAAGAAGAACCTCACGACTGTCGGGCATTACCAGCCCTACATCACCCATGAGTTGTATAAGGCAGCGCCTGGTCATCCCGATACACAACCCCTTATGAAAGCCTGGGCAGCCGGTGGACAACCGAGTACACGGTTAACGATTGCGGGCCTCACTCTAGAGCGCACTCAGTTGGGAGATAGAAATCCCTATATGAACGTGAGCGTGAGCGGTGACTTGATCAAGAACCACAACGATATCGGTGAGCCGCAAATCATAGAATTCCTCAAACAGATGATTCTTCTATCGACGCTCCCTGAAAGTGACCGGCATTTCATAAAGACCAATGGGCAATGAGAGGGTAGGCCAAAGGTTAAATCGGCCGGGCAATAAGGGGTAATTGCCCGGTCAAACAGGCTAATCAATACTGATGTAAGACGCTGTCGGCCCGTTCATCCCGCGCTCACAGCGTATCGAAATCCATGAGTAGTGTTGTTGTCGTGTCGCGCCTGTGTAACACAGCGTTTACACACAGTATTTTATGTCGTCCCCATCCAAACTATTGGCGCTAACGCTTTCTTCGAAAAACTATAAAAGCAGTATCGCGCTCACCTATAGTGAACTAATCAATAGTTTGGGGCGCGGCAGGGTAGTGTCGCGTTAAACAAGTAAGTTGAGTGTTAGAAGTCGATATCAGCGTGCTCGCCTATTACGCTTGGATAGGACTTCAATCATCTACGCCGCCTGACAAGGAGTGAAAATATGACGAATGACAATATCTCGTCGCACAAAGATGAAAAGGGAGTAGATCTACAAGCCCTGTATCAGATACGACGTGAAAATTTGCCTGAGGATGTTAAAAAAACACTGTCGGTTCGCCCTTGGGGGTTAGCGTTGTCAGGCGGGGGGATTCGTAGTGCGACTTTTTGTTTCGGCTTGATCAAAGCGTTGGCGGAGAAAGAACTGTTCCATCGTTTCGATCTGATGTCGACCGTATCCGGTGGCGGCTACATCGGTTCGACCATCGGCAAACTGTTCCACAACGAAGGGCAGTCCAGTACGCCCGACCCGTTAAGGCTGGAGCAAGAACTGGCACAGGCGCAGACGCGTTGGTTTGCAGTCTGGCTGCGTGCCAACGGACGTTACCTGATTCCCCGAGGTCTGAAGGACATTCTGTTCGCCGCGGCGAACTTCGGTCGAAACTTGTTGGGCGTGCATGTTGAACTGGCGTTTCTGGCAATCATCCTCGGTGGTTTTTTGGTCAGTCTGGACCTTGCTGTCTGGCAATGGGTCGATTGCCTTGCCCCGGGTGGCGGTTGCGCGCCTGTGCCATGGTTTGATCGGCATCTGATCGGTTTGTTATCCGGTTGGCCCACACTCTGGATCGGACTGGTGCCCTTGGCTTGGATCGGCGCAATTCTTTCCTGTACCTATTGGGCGCTGCCCACCCGCAAAGGGCAGAGCCTGGGCGTGCAGCGCCTGATAACGGCGCTAATGGCCGTTGTCGGCATTGTGATTCTGCTACGTCATTCAACCACCCTGCTGAACAACGCCATACCACTCTGGACCGGTAGCTTGGAGTTACCTGCGGAATTGGTCACGGTGGCGCTTGCGCTGATGGGCGCCTGGGTTCTGGGAATCCTCTTTGCTACAGGCTTGAGCATTAAGTCCGAAAAAGATCCAGACCGTACCCGCAATGGCCTGACTCAAGCGCTGGCGGTCACCTTGAAGATCGCCGTAGCATTTTTGGCTCTCGGCATGGTTGATTTTCTGGCCTGGTCTCTAACCAACTCAAACCCAACATCGCAAGGGCAGCTAGGGGGAATGTTGGCCTTGGTTACGGTCGCATTAAGGGCCGCCATGCCAATGATTTCTGACCTGCCCAAAAGCCTGGTCCCGGGAACTCGGCGAGTGGTCATCGAGGTGATCAATGTACTTGGGTTTGTTCTAACCGGTGCCTTGCTGGTGTTCTGGATCAGTGTGCTGCATCGGGCAACCACGAATGTGCTGTTCGACTCGTCCCTGGGGGGGCTGCATTTCTCATTGGCTTGGCAATACCTCGCCTGGCTGACCATTCCCCCGTTACTGATGGTTTTAGTTTCGGCTGCCAATCGTGACTTCCTCAACCGATCTTCGCTCTATGCGTTCTATCGTGCCCGCTTGATGCGTAGTTATCTGGGGGCCGCCAACCCCAACAGGTTTCAAGCGCAAAATACGTCGTCGATGTCCTGTGTCGCACCTGCTGACGGCCAGATTCTGCCACTGCGGGTTACTCAGGTGGATGACGGCGATGACTTGAGTATGGTTGCTTATCAACCTCACAAGGGCGGCGGGCCGGTGCACTTGATCAATGTATGCGTCAACCAGACCGAAGATCCGATGGGGGGGTTGTTCAATCAGGATAGAAAAGGCTCGCTACTGACCGTTGGCCCCGGCGGGTGCCTGATGCACGGGAGCGATCGCTGGCACCCCGGGAATCTGGCTCAGTCATTGAGCTTGGGGGCATGGATAGCAATCTCCGGTGCCGCCGTCGCTCCCGGGCTCGGTAAATCTACCCGTTCAGGTATCGCGGCGCTGTTGATGATGTCCGGCATTCGCTTGGGGTATTGGTGGGACAGTCACGGTATGGGCGGTCAACCAGCGGCTCCACGAGTTGGCAAGTATGGACAGCTGCTAAGCGAATTACTTGGGCGTTTTGACGGCGATCGGCGTCAGGATTGGTTTCTCAGCGATGGAGGGCACTTTGAAAACACGGCGGCCTATGCGTTGCTACGCGAAGAGTGCGAGGTCATTGTTGTAGCCGATTGTGGCGCCGATCCCCGCTACGCCTTTGGCGACCTGGAAAATCTGGTGCGCAAGGCACGAATTGATTTACAGGCCGAGATTACCTTTCTGCGTCCCCGGCAACCAGATCGAGACCTGCCTGCGGTATTCGGCTCGCTCAATGAACTGGCTTCGCCTGACAGTGAAGCGTGCCTGGCGTTGGCCCGCATCGACTACCGTCGTACCGGGCGTTCCGGGTACATGATCATCGTCAAGCCGAACATGAGCAATGGGGCACCGGTTGACCTGGTTAATTTCAAGTCTGATAACCCTTTGTTTCCTCAGGAACCGACCACCGACCAGTCTTTCAGCGAAGCGCAATGGGAGAGCTATTTCCAGCTTGGGCAAACCCTGGGGCGCAACCTTGATCTGGAGCAACTGCAGGACATGCCGGCGTTCGCCAGGAATTACTTTGTCAACGACGACGGGGCAATCCTGATCAAGGAAAGCGACGGAGCCATGGTGCTGCGATTTTCCTCCAAACGACTCTCATCGCGAATTGCTTCGACGGGTGCGGTGACGGCCTCTATCAGTCTCGGTGCGGTGGCCTCCATTGGATTTGCTGGCTGGCAGGCGATCAACTCTGAGCTGACACACAGGGTTGATCAGAGGGAAATCGAACCCGTTGCTCTCAAGGAACTCACCGATATTTTTGGCAAGCTGCCGCCCCCCGGCCGATCAGTTGTCTCTTCAGACAATGACCCGCTCGGGGAAATGGCGACCGCCTTGTTACGGGCTGGCGACAAGGCGTGTACGGCCTATAACCTCGATGCGTTTCGGCAGTCTCCATTGATGAAACTGATGGTCAGCCGTACCAAGCAAGCGTGCAAGCAGACGTTATCCCCGCACCCTTCCTGCACAGTGCTTCTGGATGACTTTTCGCTCTCGGCGTGCCTGCAAGAAGAGCCAAGGGTTAAGTGCGAGCCGCAGTACTGGATTCGTGATTACACGTCTACGGCCCTTACATCAGCGAACTGTTGGGCGCCTGGGCGTAGCGCTGTTGATCAAGGCGAATCCGAGCTGGCTTCTTCAGCCCCAGCCCCAGCCCCGGTACCAGAACCCGTACCAGAACCAGAACCAGTACCAGCACCCGCCGAGCTGGAGCCGTCTTCGCCTATGTCGGAGGAAGCTGCGCCTCAAGAGGGCAATACGACTACGACCGAGCCTTCCGTGCTGGCGAACACAACAAATATCTGCAAAGGCAATACGGTCTACTTGCAAATCTATGGCCCTCAATTGCGGGATTTTGCCAGATCGCTGCGCGAGCCTTGGAGAAGCTTTGGCGCTTCAGTCCCGCCTGTGGAAGATGTCGTGGATAGCGCACGGCGGGCGAACCGCCGAGCCCCCACGCCTTATTCAGTGCCCACAGTGATCTATCACGATCAAGCCTCACAGGACTGTGCCAACCAGCTGAAATCCATCGACGCTGCGAAGTCATGGATCGTCGCTCCCTTGGGCGATGGTTTGAAGGGCCAGAAAGGTGTGATTGAAGTCTGGCTACCTCCTTCGACCAAGGTGGACTGACGCAGGCGCTGTGTTATATCGGTGCGGGCATCAGAGAGTTGTACGCACCGTTCTCCAGGCTGGCCCAGACCGGGAGAGTGCGAAAAATCGCACATGGCTACCAACAACTCCTGGGCGCGCCACGGGATAGATGACCTCGGGGATCAGTCGGGTCGACGCCATGTTGGGCCCGTCACCTGGATGCGTTGCAACGTCTGCGGATTGTATGACCAGACTGAGGCAGCGTCGCTTCTCTGACACAGGATATTTGCCAGCCATAGTGATGGCTTTGAAGATTTTTATGTGACCTTGAAGAATATTATTGGTCTGATATTTTATAAATTTATCGTTGGCTTTTATTGCTTAAATATAAATATCCGTTCTTTAATCCATTTTATAAGTTCTTCTGCGCCCACGGATTGGGGTTTTCTTAGTTTGACTAGAAGGCGAGCATGTATATTTTGGAACAGTGGATGATCGATTGAACGGGTGACCAAATCTCCGCTGATCGTATCGTTAAAGGCAGAGAATTCGCTCATCATCGTTACGGCATCTCCGCTCATCACGTAGCGTCGTTGGGTTGCTTTATGACCCGGCAGCAGTTCAGTCCGCCATTGCCGCCGGGGTAGGTGGTTTCATTGAAATAGCGCTGGGGGGACAGTCGGGTGTACCCGGTGATAGCCCCCTGCAGGGGCGCTTTGAAGTAATGCATCTATCCGATGGCCGCTGTCGTTTTGCAGGCCCCATGATGAATGGTATGGAGGTTGATGTTGGGCCTGTTGCATGCTTGAAAATCGAGGGAGTGAGGGTTGCTGTCAGCTCTGGTAAATGTCAGATGCTGGACAGGAACTTGTATCGGATCGCAGGTATTGAACCCGAGCAAATGAGTGTACTGATCAACAAAAGCTCTGTTCATTTTCGGGCAGATTTCGCGCCGATTGCCGACCACGTACTCGTTGCCAAAGCGCCTGGGCCCATGACAGCTGATCCTGCGGACATTCCATGGAAAAGACTTCGTGAGGGAATCCGGTTAAAACCAAATGGGCCTTCATTCCACAGCCCTGCATACCGCGACTAATGACCGTAATCTAACGTTAGGTATTGAACGGCATTAACGTAAACGGCGTAAGGGGACGTTCGCCGGGATGAAAAATACTCCCCTTTGGTGTTTGGCAGCATTGCCCTGAGTAGCCAGGCGTTTGCTGACTTCCTAAGTGATAGCGGCGCAGCCTTGGGAGTGAGGAACTTCTACTTCAATAACGACAACCGTGATGGCACCGCAGCCCCTTCGAAAACCGAAGAGTGGACTCAGGGTTTAATATTGGAGTTCATGTCGGGATATACCGATGGTTTTGGTGTTGATACCCTGGGGTTGCTGGGTCTTACCCTGGCCCCTGGCAAGGGACGCCACGTCGGCAGCTCTATGATTCCTTCGGACAGTGACAACCACGCCGTCGACGAGTGGGGCCGGCTGGGACTGACCGGTAAAGTCAAAATCTCGAAGACTGAACTGCACTACGGCACCTTGATTCCGAAACTTCCGATTTTGGTCGCCAACGATGGACGGTTGCTTCCACAAACCTTCGAGGGTGGCCAAATCACCTCGAGCGAGTTCAAGGATCTGACCCTGACGGGTGGGCGAATTGAACACGCAACGGATCGCGGTTCAACGGATCAGACGGGGCTCGCCGCTATGGGCGGTACGCTTGAAAGCAACTCCCTGAAATTGCACCTTTAAGCGCCATCGAGAAAACCCGCCGAGGCGGGTTTTCCAGACGCAGTATAATTTTCCTGCGATGCCCCGCGTTACTGAGACATGTCATTCTTTTTCATGTCGTCTTTTTTCATGCCGTCATTGGACATGGAATCTTTCTTCATGGTGTCTTTGCCCATGGTGTCTTTTTTCATCGTGTCCTTACCCATGGAGTCTTTGTGCATTTCATCCTTTTTCATCGTGTCCTTTTTCATCGTATCTTGGGACATCGCGTCCTTCTTCATCGTGTCTTTGCTCATCGTATCTTCGGCGTGTACAACCGCGACGCCCGCTGCCAGGCAAATACCTAGGATTGCAGTAGTTAACCTTTTCATAGTGAAGCTCCTTGAGACTCAGGTTGCGAATAAGCGCAGCCGGGGCTGCGCAATGGGGTTGCCATAGGCATCAGCTACCACCGAACCAGTTGTAGCCCTGGTCTTCCCAGTAACCACCCGGATAGGTATTAGTGACGAAAATCGCTTGAATGTGTTTTGGGTTCTTGTAGCCAAGCTTGGTAGGCATGCGCAGCTTCATTGGGAAGCCATATTCACGCGGCAGTACGGCACCGTCGTAGGTCAGCGTCAGCAGCGTTTGCGCATGCAGCGCCGTGGCCATGTCGATACTGGTGTAGTAATCGTCAGCACATTTGAAGCCGACGTACTTTGCGTCGGTGTCGGCACCAACGCGCTTGAGGAAATCACTGAAGCGCACGCCTCCCCATCGGCCAATGGCGCTCCAGCCCTCGACACAGATGTGCCGGGTGATCTGATCGGTCTGGGCCATGGCACGCAGTTCTTCAAGCCTCCAACTGTGCTTGTCGGCGACCATGCCGGTTACTTCCAATCGGTAGGTGTCTTCATCGACGGCAGGCGCTTCGTCGACGCCGTAGAAGGCATTGAAGGGAAATGGCCGCGTAATCATCGACTCTGAGTAGGTGGGGGCCATGGCGTTCGGGTTGAACAGCCAGCCCTGCACCCTGTCATTGAAGCGCGACATGGAGGACAGCGCCGTTTCAACGTGATCGTCATCGGTGATATTGCAGCCGGACAGCATGGCGACACCGCCCAAGGTCAAGCTACGCAGCAGGAAGGAGCGCCGTGAGCGATCTTCGACCTGGAGCGAAATAATTTTCCGTGCATCCTTCAAAATGGACGACTCATCCAGCCCTGGGCGTTGCTCACGCTTGCTCATACGCGCTCCTTGCGGCCGGCAATCATGGCCAATAACGTCTTTGGAACCAGCGCGACCATCACCAAATGCACTGCGATGAATGCCACCAACAGAGACATCGCAATGAAGTGCACATGCCGAGCGCTGTCGTAGCCGCCCAGCAGTTCACGTAGTAGCGGAAACTGAACCGACTTCCACAGAACCAACCCGGAAACCACCAGAACTGTAATGTCGAGCATCACAAACAGATACGCCACACGCTGCACATGGTTGTAATGGCCAATATCGTCATGCCCCAATCGCCCATGGAGTGCAGACCACAGGTCATGAAAAAAGCCTTTAGGTGATACAGGAAAAAAACGTCGCGACAGGCGGCCGCTAAAAAGATTGAAAAGTAAGTAGAAAAGGCTGACGACGACCAACATCCACATTGCTGCGAAATGCCATTGCAACGCGCCCCCCAGCCAACCACCCAAGGTAATCGACTTGGGGAAATTAAAGTCATAAAGGGGAGAGGCGTTATAGATACGCCATCCGCTGGTGACCATTACCAACACCGCCAAAGCGTTTAGCCAATGGGCCAATCTCAACCAGACAGGGTGACTGCTTTGTGGGGCCACAGGAGCTGCACGGGTTGTTTCAGGTGCGGCTTGCATTGGAGGAGACTCCAAATAGGAATAACGTCATAACCGTTTGATCGAGTGTAGACGCTCATTCAAAACACGACGCTCCTTCGAGGAGGGCGAAGCGTTCCGTACGTCCAATATGCCTCTCAGGCAGGTAGCCTCCATCCGAAAAGCTTGAGTTGACCCCGACAAATTGACGCCTTGATGAAAAAGCCGAACACGTTGAAGGGCGGACTCAAAGCTCGAAGCAGCATTGAGTGGTTTACGTAGAGTCAAAATCATTCTCGTAGCCAATGTCGCCAGCCAGCTAGGCTTATAACCTCAGAAGGGCGTTATCGATGAGGGTACGTTTATGCCAACTGTAAAAACTGCTCTTGTACTTGCTGGTGGTGGGAGCCTTGGCGCGGTTCAGGTCGGGATGCTGCAGGCTCTGGTTGAGACTGACGTCTTATTCGACCTGGTGGTGGGAGCGTCGGTCGGCGCCATCAACGGTGCCTACTTCGCAGCGAGACCAAATGCCAAAGGCGTGAGCGAACTCGCTGACTTCTGGCGCAGCTTACGTAAGTCGGATGTGTTTCCGTTCTCGGCGTTCGATACCCTCAAGGGCATTCTTCATCGACGTGGGCACTTGCTGAGCGCATCCGCATTGCATCGTTTAGTGAGCAGATCACTGCCGGTCAAATTGATCGAAGACACCGAGTTACCGCTTTATATCGTCACCACCAATTTGCTCAGCGGTGCCGAAGAGCTTCTGTCCAGTGGCAGTGCTGAACAGGCTTTGCTCGCCAGCGCTGCGATTCCGCTTGTGTTTCCCAGCGTGCGAGTCGGAGAAAAGTTCCTGGTCGACGGCGGAGTCAGCAGCAATACGCCGATTGCCAGTGCGGTGGCATTGGGGGCAACACGGGTTCTGGTTCTTCCTACCGGATTCGGTTGTGCCTGCCCATGTCCGCCCAGTGGACTCGTTGCGCTGGCCTTGCACACGCTCAATTTGATGAGCATGCGTCAACTGGTGCGTGACATCGAGTTGTACCGCGCACGCGCAGCCATCCATGTCGTCCCGCCGTTGTGCCCACTGGACGCTTCAGTGTTCGACTTCAACCAGACAGACCAATTGCTGCAGCGTGCTTATCAGTCAACCCAAGCCTGGATAGAAGAGGGCGGATTGATTCGCGACGGGATACCCGATTCGTTACTCGCCCATACTCATCATTTTGGTAAAGAGTGATCTTCGCCTCTCAAAAGGCAGGTCTACCGAAATTGACCAGTTCGTGTTCTTCCATTCGAACACTCTTCCGTGCGCATCTCTGGTCAATGAAGCTCGGCGGTGTGGGATTTATTTTGTAGTGACCGATACAAAACCTGTGCTATGGTCAACGACAGTTCTCAAACGCGTGCGAAAACCATGGCCCGTCCCCGTACATTCGATGAGTCGACTGTTTTAACAGCAGTCGTTGAAGCGTTCTGGACGCAAGGCTACGAGGGCACCTCGACCCGAGACCTCGTCAATCGCACAGGGCTCAATCAGCCAAGCCTTTACAACGCGTTTGGCGACAAACGTAGTCTTTATCGTCGCGCCCTCGTGCACTATCTAGAGTGCAGTGTGCGTGATCGAATTCGGCGTCTTGAAGCTCTGCCAAACGCTGGAATGGCCATAACTGGGTTCTTTGCAGAGGTGTTGAGTCGCATACTGAACGATCCTTTTCAGCGTGGGTGTCTGCTGGTGAATTCTGCCCTCGAAGCAAATGCAGAAGACACGGATTTGCGACAGGCCGTCGCAGAAGAGTTCGAGTCCATTCGCAGTTTTTTTGAAGGCCGCCTGCAAACCTTCCTCATGCAATCTGTCGATTCTGTCGAGATTGATGCGAAGCAGGGCGCGCATCATTTGCTCAGTGTGTTACTTGGCATTCGAGTTTTGGCTCGGATTAATCCCGATCCTGCGTGTGTAACAGACGCCATTAGTATTGCAATCAAAAGCCTTGGTCTTCCTCCCTTGGCTTTAGCGATGTTCACTGAAAACCACTGCACGGAGTCACTATGATCAAGCTCTACTATCACCCGTCTCCTAACCCCGCCAAGGTTGCGCTTTTCTTGGAGGAGTCAGGCCTTGAGTACGAACTCATCCCTGTTGATACGCGCAAGGGTGAACAGCACGATCCGGCGTTTCTTAAGATCAATCCGAATGCCAAGACACCGGCTCTGGTTGATGGTGAAAGCGTGGTATTCGACAGCAACGCCATACTGCTCTATCTAGCCGAAAAGACCGGGATGTTCCTGCCTGCTGACAATCTCAAGGCGCGAGGTGAGATGTATTCCTGGCTCATGTTCGTCGCGACCGGCATCGGCCCTTACTCTGGACAGGCTGTCCACTTTAAGCACTTCGCACCCGAGCCAAAAGACTACGCCGTTACCCGCTACACCTTCGAAGCCTGGCGTCACTGGACGATTATCAACGAGCACCTGGCCAAACAGCCTTACATGCTCGGAAGTGAGTACACGCTGGTGGACATGGCCGTATGGGGGTGGGCGCGCGCGGTACCGTTCATCCTAGGTAATGACGCTTGGGTAAAACTTCCAAACGTAAAACGGCTCCTTGATGGCATCAATGCTCGACCGGCAGCACAACGAACCGAAGAACTGAAGACCCAGCACAGTTACAAGACCGAGATGGATGCTGACGCGCGTAAGGCAATGTTCCCTCAGATTACTCAGTAGACGCACCGCTTGCGCACGGCATTGCTCCAGTGCGCATTGGTAAAAGTTGAGCAATTTGCGCGGTTCAAGACTGCGGGCCCTTACAAGGGGCCCGCACCTTGCGGTCTTTACCTATTCTCAGTGCTTTGTCCGTTGCGGCACGACCTAGGGTATCAAGCGCATCTCGCGTAGTGTGTCGAACACATCGAAAAATGCTTGATCGCTCGCCTGGTAGGCGGTGAAGCCCATTACACGGCTTTTCGACATATCAGTGACGACTTCGATGGGTCGACCAAGGTCTGCATCGGTATGCCATGGGGATATCAGGCGACCAATATCGGCTTCTTTCAAACCGTGCTCCGCGGCTATCTGCGTCCACACGGCTTGGTCGTCAGCCATTTGCTTCCCAAGAGGTGAGAGTGAGGCCGGATAATCGGCAGCAGGCACGTCGAAGTATTCGGCAATTCGGCTCCACATCCATTTCCAGCGAAACACATCGCCATTAGTGACATTGAATGCCTGGTTGGCCGAAGCCGGCGTGGTGGCCGCCCACAATTGTTGTTTCGCCAACTGTCGTGCATCCGTCATATCGGTGAGGCTGTCCCACTGCACGCGTGATCCTGGAAATACAAAAGGGCGATGGGTTTGTTTGCAAATCGAGGCGTAGACGGCGAGGGTGGTTGCCATATTCATCGCGTTGCCTACGGCAACCCCGGTGACGGTATGCGGGCGATGAACGCTCCAGGTGAAGCCGTCCTTTTCAGCAGCGGCGAAAAGTTCGTCCTCTTGGGCGTAATAGAAATTCTCGACATTCAGACGACCCTGCTCTTCGCGGAACGGTGTTTGCGGAAGGCAGCCCTTACCATAGGCTTCGAATGGGCCGAGGTAGTGTTTCAGGCCAGTAACCAGTGCTACGTGCTCAACACTCTTGGCTGGTCGAATGGCGGCAAGCACGTTGCGTACCATGGCGGCATTAACGCGAATGTTCTCGGCCTCCGTGGCTTGCCGTGACCATGTGGTGATGAACACATGAGTAGGTTTCAGATCCGCGAGCGCCTGTTCCAGCGAAGCTGGATCTTGAAGGTCTGCAGCTACAGGTATCACGCCTTGCACTTGCGACGGGTGCCTCGAGAGCGCGGCGACCTGCCACGTGTTGTCGATGAGTAACTGAGTGATGGCGCTGCCGACGATGCCGCTGGCGCCCACAACCAAAGCTGTCTGGGTCATACGTTTCTCCTGGATTTAGATTTGGGAGTCCACCTAAGCAACAGAGGTTCAACCTAAACCGGATCCGTATGGGCGTCCGTCGTAAGCGGATGTCGAACACACCTACATCGCCAGGTTTTTCATGCGCCAACGGAGCTCTGATCTTAAATCGTTCAAAGCTCAGGTCGTCCAGGAGTGCCTGCAGCCCGGCGCGACAATTTCCAGCGCTGCAGTCATGTAGCCCACCTCGCCATCAATAGCTCGCCCAAGCGGGACTTTTGGGCCTACAGTCTTGAATGTCGCTCACTGCAAGGAATACAAATGAACGCGTTGCTTTCAACCTCTCTGCCAAAGCACGTCAGCCTGCTGGGTTATGGCGGCCTGTTGCCGTTTATTTTTCTGGCGCTGCTCATCCCTTTCTCTCTCGACTATCGGCCCTTGTTTGCGATTGCGCTTGTTAACTATGGCGCAGTCATCCTGAGCTTCGTCGGCGCTTTACACTGGGGCTTCGCCATGACCTTGCAAGACATGAGCGCCGAGCAGGGGAGAGACCGGTTCATCTGGAGTGTCATTCCTGCGCTTATTGCTTGGGTTGCAACGTTACTGCCAATGCCATTAGGTTGCTTGCTGTTGGTCATCGGCTTAGTTGTCCACCTCCGGCAGGACAGGCAGCTGTTGCGGGTTATGAGCTTACCCGCCTGGTACATGCCGATGCGATTACGGCTCACACTCGTGGCGAGCGTTTGCTTGCTACTTGCCGCGCTCGTTGAGGCGCTTCATTCATAAAGCCTCGCGTGCCCAGTTCGTTGCCCGTGCCTGGTAGCCGCTTATCGCGGTTGACGCGTTTTGGCAGTTTGGCCTCGGGCATCGCCGGCGGCATGCTAGCCGAAGGCGCTCGGCAGTGGGTTCAGGGTAAACGTCCTGTCTCCCAGGCTGATTTCTTGGGAAACGGCTTTTGTGGGGGAAGCGACTAGAGCACATGAACATCTATGACACATCGTTTAACTTATGGGCGATGTTTGTTGTTCATGAGCGATCGAAAACCCAATGACTAGCTGGTTTTCTCCTGGTGCATGGAGCCAGATGTTCACAGATTTATGTTCATGAGGAGCCTCTGGTTTATCTGCAGAGAACTCATTGGGATTGCCAAATCCTGGAACGACTGAGCTGCTTCGAAGAGCTGACCCCGCCTCCGATAGCGGGACAGGGAAAAGACTGGCAATCTGATCTCCCAGTTGTCAGCGAACTCTCACCTGTGAGCTTCCACTCGTTTTTTCGCTGCTTCGGGTCGATTTCCTTTAATTTGTCTGCCTTCGTTAGAGCGCTACAAATGACGGTTGCGTGCTGCGCTGGATGACGCGGGAGTCCTGGAGAAGGGCGTCGGTCGCTCTTAAGAGACTTAGGGTTCTGCAACGACACCCATTCGTCTGGGTGGCAAGCGTAATCAGATTGCGGGCCTTTCAGATCCGGAAAGAACTCGTCGTCCATGCGAACCGCCCTGATGGCATTCACCATTTCGCTAAGGTCGCTTTTCTTGCTGACAAACCCGTGCGCGCCCAGGCTCCTGCAGCGCGCTGCCAAATAATCAGGGGGCAAACCTGTCAACACGATAGTTTTTATCGGAAGCTTTTTCGCGACAATATTCGCAATAACCGCCAGGCCACCGATAACCGGAATTCCGATGTCCAAAATCATTATTGAGGGGCGAAGTTCTTCAGCCATTCTAAGCGCATCGGCGCCATTGTCTGCTTCAGCTATAACGTCGAATCCTTCGCTGGCAAGTAGCAGCTTGAGGGTCATGACAATAGCGGGGTGATCATCAACGATAAGAATACGATTATTCATTTGAAAGCCTTGCGTCAATATTCAATTCATTTGGGATAGGCCCCACTTAACGGCTCGCCGCCGATTTTGTGACCGAGCAGGGACCATCAACCGAATCGATTTTGATTAAACTAAGGTGTAGCGAAAATGAGACCTGTCCTAAAATCCGACTTCCTGGCGTAATCAGACACGTCTCAAAAGCGCTAGAATTCGCTGCATCCAGTGATTTCATTGAGAGTGAAGTTACGTTAATGTGGCGCGTTTTTTTTCAGAACGCGTAGGGCGCCTCCTACCGTTGCTTAAACAGGAGTCCCGACAATGAGATGGTCCGTGATGTCGCCCCTGCGAATCGCCCTGCTGGACGACCACGCATTGATTCGTGATGCGTTGAAAATTCGCTTATCCCTTGAGGTGGATTTCAAGGTAACCGGCATCTATAAAGCCAGTCGCGAACTAATTGAAGGGCTGGATGCCCAGCCGGCAGATGTATTGGTTCTTGATTACCAGTTGGCTGACGGCGAACTGGATGGCCTACGCTTGATACAGTCAGTGCGCGCCCGGCACCCTGATGTACGGATCGTGATTTTCTCTTCACTGGAGCGGCCCGCCACTGTCAACATGTGCATTCGCGCGGGCGCCAATGGCTTTGTAGGTAAAAGCCAGGAAACCGATGAACTGCTTAAGGCAATTCGAATGGCCGCACTGGACCGTGTGTACCTTTCGCCGGCAGTGGCGGCCGCGTTGGAGAAGTTGCCGTCAGCGAATTTGACCGAAGAAGACAGTGAGCTGAACGCCGACCAAGCCCTGGTGGATTACGCAGAGCTCTCTCCGAAGGAGCGAGAGGTGCTGCGTTGCTGCCTGGAAGGTTTGTCAGTTTCTCAGGTGGCCATCAAGTTTGCGCGCAGCCGCAAAACCATCAGCGGCCAGAAGCAAGCGGCGTTTCGCAAGCTGGGTATCACCACTGATACAGAGCTGTTCAAGCTGCAGGCCCACTTGAAAAACCTTTAGATCAACTGCTCGCAGCGTGTGTCATTTTTCCTGCGCTGCGGACAGATTTGAGACAAGTCTCGTTTTTGTGGGGCGGACAGGTCGGCATAATGGCTTGCGTTGCCGCCACGGCATTGAGAGTCATAACGGCCTGTTTCGCCCCCCCCAAAAAGCACTGTGATGTGTTGCGGGCTGACGGCCTGGACAATGTCAGCGATTCGCGCCCCATTCAAGCGTGTAGCCTCGCCATGACGCACATGCGTGATGCTCTCGATGCGCTACTGTCTTATTCTCAATGCATTGCATCGACGATATTTACTCACGCTACTGTGCATCGCACAAAGGTAGTGCTTCCCTTCAGCGTCCTGGGTATAGAAGAACTTGAACCGAATGCCTGTTATCCGCTGGTGCTTTGCCATCGGCTTGCTGCTGTTTTTTGCAACAGCCCAATCGGCCATCGCCGCGAGCGAGACACAGCTGATTATCCGCACCCCCGAGCTGGGGCCGCATGTTACGTTCGACGCCAAAACAAAGGCGTGGCTCAGCGGTAAACCTGTAATCCGGGCGGCTTACTGGGAGCGGACGCGACCACCCTTACAGATGGGCTACGAGGCCGGCGAATTTGAAGGCGTGACGGCGGATGTGTTGGGCCTGTTGCAGCAAATGCTTGGGGTCCCGATCAGCGTACTGCGTTATCAGGACCGAAATGATGCGCTGGTGGCCATGGCGAACGGGGAAGTCGATATGCTGGCCCTGAGTGATTTGTCGGATGAAGAAAATCCGCTTATCAAAGCGTCCAAGCCTTATATGTTGAACCGAAAGGTAATGGTGCGACGCCTCAGTGATAGCCGGCAATCCAGCGCCAACGTGGATGGGCAGCGTTTGGCCTACATCACGACCAGTGATGCAGATACCCGGCAATTGCACAAGCAGTACCCACAAAGCACGCTGGTGCCCTACAACTTTCATATCAATGCCATCGCCGGCTTGGCCTACAACCAATCCGATGCGTTCAGTACGGACCTGGTGACGGCAGAGTTTCTGACTTCGCGTTTTCACCGCAACGAGGTTTACATTGATGACAAAGCCGTTCCAGACAGTGAAGCGGATATAAACTTCGCGGTCAGTGCTCGCCAGCCCGAGCTATTGGACGCTATCAATGAGTCGTTAGCCGCTATCCCGGTCGCGAGCATGCTGCGTATTACCTCGCGCTGGGGGCTGAACGATAACGTTGTGGTGGCGCGTACGTCACTGAACCTGAGCCTGAAGCAAATAGCCTGGATCAACACGCACCCGACCGTAAGAGTGGGTGTGTCAAAGTCTTATGCACCGCTGACCTTCTTTGATGAAAATGACGAGTTCAAGGGGCTGACTGCCGAGCTGCTGAAAAAAATCGAGCAGTCCACAGGGCTGACTTTCAAGATTGTGCGCGTGAATAGCGTTAACGATATGACCAGCCAGCTCCAGGATCAGGACGTGGATCTGATCGCGGCATTGAGTACGGGTGATCATTCGCTGGACAAGTTCCAGATCACCCGGCCCTACTTGGTCAGCCCCTTTGTGGTGATCACGCGGCGCTCCGAGGCAGGTATCCGCAGCCTGGATGAGCTGCATGGTTTAAGTCTGGCCTTGCCTTGGGGCAACCCACTGCTTTCCTGGCTGCAACAGCAGTACCCCAAAATCAAAGAGGTCACCGTCCGCAACGCTACCCAAGGCATCGAGATGCTTTCCGACGGAGAAGTGGAGGGCGCAGTAAGCTCCGAATTTATCGCAGACTATTTCATCACCCATCACTTTCAGTCAGACCTGCAAATTGCCGCGGTCATCGGCCCGCGACCCGCAACAATCGCCATGGCCGTAGGCCCGCAAGATGAAATTCTTAGAGATATCCTTAACGCCGCCATCATTGCCATTCCTCCGGAAGAACTGAAAGAGATGACGGACCGCTGGCGTAACAATCCCGCGCCGGCGATGGCCAATCCATGGAATACCTACAAAGGTGTAATCGCCCAAGTGGTGGTTGGCGCCGCGCTGTTAATGCTGTTGTTTCTGATATGGAATTACTACCTGCGAAGCCAGATACAGAAGCGGCAGAAAGCTGAGCGAGACCTCGAAGACCAATTGCAATTTAGTCGCACCTTGATTGACGGTTCGCCAGTGGCGCTGTACGTGCGCGACCGCGAGGGGCGTTTGGCCCAATGTAACCAGGCCTACTTAACCTTTTTTAATGCATCCCGCGAAGAGCTCATCGGCAAGACATTGGTAGAAAGCCAAGTGTTCAGTGCCGAGTTCAATGCCCACTATCATCAGGTCTATCTGGACATGCTGGAGCATGGGGAGCCCACACTCAAAGATATGGACGTGGAAGTGCGGGGCGAGCAGTACCGTGTCTTTCATTGGATGTTGCCGTTCCATAACTTCAGTGGCCAATACATCGGTGTCATCGGCGGCTGGCTGGATATTACTGAGCGCGAGCATCTGATAGAGCAACTGAGTATTGCCAAAGAAAGCGCGATTGATGCGAGCCGCTCGAAGTCGGTGTTTCTCGCCAGCATGAGTCATGAAATTCGCACCCCGGTCAGCGCTTTGGTGGGGTTGATCGAACTGCTCAAAATGAAAGGGGGTAGCCAGGCTGAAATCGATGAGAGTTTGGAAGTAGCACACCAATCCGCTCAGACGCTGCTTTCATTAATTGGCGATATTCTCGACTTGTCGAAAATCGAAGCCGGTGAAATGACACCTGTGCCACGCCCGACTCATTTGGGAGACATGGCTCGGTCGATCTATCGTCTGTTTGAGACCAATGCGCTTAAAAAAGACCTGGAGTTTCGACTGGTCTGTGAGATTCAACACAACGGCGTCATGATTGATGCCTTGATGCTGAATCAAGTCGTCGCGAACCTTCTGAGCAACGCCATCAAGTTCACTGAGCAGGGGAGTGTTCATCTGTTGTTTAGAGAGCTTCCGGTGGAAGAGGCGTCCCCTGGGCGCGCCAAATTTGCGATTCAAGTCAGCGATACTGGGCAGGGTTTGAGCGAAACCCAACGCCAGGAAATTTTCGAACCGTTTGTGCAGGCCGATCCTCAGGCCAACCGCGCAACGGGCACTGGCCTTGGGCTGAGTATCTGTGCCAGTTTGGCGAAGCTGTTAGGTGCGCAACTTAATGTCGACAGCCAGTGCGGGTTAGGTTCGCGCTTTACCTTGATATTCGAGGCTGACCTGGCAGATGTGGATCAAAGCCCTGAGGCGGTGACGGCTGTTTCGCTATCAAGCCATAAACTCCGGATTCTGGTTGTTGAAGATCATGCGCCTAATCGGTTGCTGCTGTGTCGGCAATTGGAGTACCTGGGGCATGAGGCAGTGCCTTGCGATCACGGTGAGGCCGCACTCGCTGTCTGGAGGGGCGCAGAGCCACCCTTCGACCTGACCATTACTGACTGCAACATGCCACGCATGGACGGCTACCAACTGACTCGCTTGATGCGCGAGTTCGAACAGCAGAATGCCTTGCGCATGCATCCTATTTTTGGCCTGACAGCGAACGCGCAATCCGAAGTGACCGAGCGTTGCCTGGCCGCCGGGATGACACGCTGCCTGTTCAAACCAGTGGCCATCGAGGCGCTGGCACTGGTGGTTTCTGAAGTCGAACAAGTCAGTAAGCGGCGTGCTCAAGCCGCCGCTGCGACCGGAAGTGAGCTCGACAAGATCAAACTGCTCAGCCCGGAATCCTATGGCCCGTTGGTGCAGGAAATTGTGCTCACCCATCGCCAAGACAGCCTTGAACTGGAGCGCCTGGCACGCGACGGTGACCGCAGTGGTCTGGTAAGAGTTGCCCACAAAGTACGTGGTGGCGCGCAATTGGCCGGGGACCGTGCTCTCAGTGAAGCGTGCCATGCCCTTGAAGACCGCGTGGTGGAGGAGGGTGAGTCGATGCCGTATAGCGTGGAAGTCGAGGTCGTTGTGGCCTGCCTGCATGCGCTCGAAAAACGCTTGCTGCAAGACCTGCCGTGATCAAGTCCAGAGAGTGTTTGCGCTAGATTGTCAGTGCTTGTCAGATGCGCAGCGAGTTGGACAGTTTAAACAACTCGCCGTCGCTCTTGATGCCCAGCTTGCGGAAAGCTGATTTCTTCTGAGTGCTGATGGTATTGGCACTGCGTGAGAACTTGGCGGCGATGTCATTCACTGACATGCCGTCAAGGAAGCACCTCAACACTTCCTGCTCCTTGGGAGACAGCGCGCTGTTTTGCGCAAGGCTCTCCTTTGCTCCGGCTTCCGGGCTAACCGCTGGTTTTGCCTGGGCCTCCAACTCCGCAGCCATCGCCGGGTGCAAGTAAACCTGACCCACTGCCACTTTACGAATGGCGGTTCCCAGTTCTTCCAGTTCCTGGGATTTTCCATAAAAGCCCAGGCTTCCAGTCTGCATTGCCAACGCCACCGTGGCGGGCGAGTAGTGCGAGGACAGCACCAATATTTTGCACGCGGGATGGCGCAACTTGATCGTTCGAATCAAGTTGATGCCGTCGACTTCTTTATCGCCAAGCATGAAGTCGATCAGCACCACATCGACTTGCTGTTCAGTCAGCGCCGCCAAAAACTCCTTGCTGGTGGCATATGAGCCTACAACCTTTATATCGAGTTCGGTCGCCAGCCAGGCAGCAATGCCATACCGGATGATCCTGTGGTCATCCAGCAGCATAACGGTGTAGGGCCTCAGTCGCGGGCGGCTCATCAAAAACCTCAATACTTACGGCAAGTGCGGGGGGCGTGCTTGTGACACAAGAATAGGCGCGCCAGTCACGTTTAGCGCGGGCGACATTATCCCGACCTTAGACTTAGGCGCGCAACCGTTTAGAGAAATCTCGAATCTGAACGCATTCGAGATTTCTCGATATGGGGGCGGCCGTGAAGTAGTCAGAATTTGTGACAAGGCCAGGCAAATAATTGCCAGGCCTGTTCTTCCGCCACCTTTGCAGGCGGGAACTTCACTCCCACAGGGTCGTAGGTGTTCTATGAAAAAAAGTATGTTGTCTGCTGCTGTTGCGCTGGCGTTTTCGGCCATGGGTTCCATGCCTGCTTTCGCTGCTAATGACGGCGTTATTAACTTCACCGGGTCTGTTACCAGTGTGACCTGCAAGGTGGAAGGTCAGGCGCCGGGCGCTAACGGCGCTACCAAAGACGTAGAACTCGATGGTGTTCCAGCATCCAACCTCGCCGTTGCGAAGAAGGTTGCTAACCTGAAAGGCTTCTCAATTGTTGTCGGTGGCGCAGGCGATAGCGGCTGCACTAACGGGACCAATGCACTGGTCAGGTTCGACCCATCCAGCCCGGCGATTGACGTTGCCAGCGGTAATTTGAATGTTGATGGTTGGGACAAGCCGGAAGACACCACTACCGCCAAGAACGTACAAATTCAGCTGACCAAACAAGACGGCACGCCGATCAATGCCTATAACGAGCAATCCGACCCGGTTGTGATCGCCGACAACACCGCCGTGATCAACCTGGGCGCCCAGTACTAAGCAACAGGTGCTGCTTCGGCCGGTGCCGTCGCTACTCGCGTGGGTTACATGGTTGTGTACGCCGACTAAGGCTGCGTCGGGAGCGTCAGTGTTCCCGTATGCCGGCCCTGTGGCGACGTTGCAGGGCCGCCATTTTTTATGAGATTTATTTTTATGACCCCCTGGGCTCGTTTTGTTTTGGCTGCCGGTGCTACCGCGTTGGCGGCGCTGTATATGTCCACCTCCCATTCCTCTGTGATCATCCAGGGGACGCGGTTTGTTTACCCAGCCGAGGAAGAGGAAATCGTTGTAAGGATTCAAAACAAGGGAAGCCTTCCATCATTGGTTCAAACCTGGCTGGACGACGGTAACGTGCGTGCGACGCCCACTACGGCGAAAGCGCCTTTCAACGCGACGCCACCGATTTTTCGCATTGAGCCCAACGAGCAACAGGCGGTGCGTGTGCGTTACACCGGGGAGCCACTGCCACAGGACCGTGAGAGTCTGTACTGGCTGAATGTGTTGGAAGTGCAACCCAAGCCCGTTAATGCAGGTGGCCGCAACCTGATTGAGTTGTCGTTTCGAACTCGGCTTCGAGTGTTCTACAGACCTCAAGGGTTGCCTTTCGAGCGTGCAGCCGCGACCTCAAAGTTGACCTGGAAACTGATTCCTTATCAGGGCGGTTATGCGGTGGAAGTCGCCAACCCCACGCCTTACTACATCTCGCTGCCGTCGATTCAATTGGTTGTCAGTAAAACCGGCGAGCGTTTCGCGAAGGCCCCTAACCGGGAAGAAAACGACAGTTTGATGCTGCCCTCCGGCGACGTTAAGCGCTTCATGTTGCCGGGTTTACGAACCCTGCCGGCGGGTGAGAAGGAAATTGAATTCACTGAGATGACCGACTTCGGTGCGCGCGTGAAGCATTCAGTCGACCTCAAGAACTGATCCGGAGTAATGACCGATCATGATAAATAACTTCAGACACTGCCCTAAAGCCCTGACTTCGCGAATCGCCTCTATTGCTGGCGTTTTCACAATCGCTTGCCTGGCATTGGCGACCAGTAACCCTGCACAAGCAGGCGTGGTGATCAGCGGTACCCGGGTGATCTACCCAGCGGACCAGAAAGACGTATCGGTTTGGTTTCAAAGCAAAAACAAGCGGCCAGCGCTGGTACAGGTCTGGCTGGACGATGGCAATGAAAACGTTGCGCCGGAAAAAGCCAAAGTGCCGTTCATCGCAACCCCTCCGGTCTTTCGCCTGGAGCCTGAAAAACAACAGGTTGTACGCTTGGTGTATACCGGCGAAGCATTGCCCACCAACAAAGAAAGCCTGTTTTGGTTGAACATGCTGGAAGTGCCACCAAAAGTCAAAGATGAGGAGGCCGCGAACCAATTGCAGTTGGCTTTCCGTACTCGGCTAAAGGTGTTTTTCCGACCTAAGGACTTACCTTATGAGCCAACCCTGGCCCCGGAAAAACTGACCTGGGATGTGGTTGAAGACAAGCAGGGTTTTGCCCTGAAGGTGAGCAACCCGAGCCCCTACTATGTGAGCTTTGACTCGGTCAGTTTGAACGTCGCCGGCAAGCGCTATGAAAAACCGGTCGGGCAGACCAGTGCTGACAATATGGTCGGGCCGGGTGCTGATTCGACCTTCGCTCTGCCCAGCCTGAAATCGATGCCAGGCGCAGACGCGCAAGTGGAGTTTGAATCCATTGACGATATTGGCGCAAAGGTCTCGCACACCAGCAAGGTGTCCCACTGACGACTTGACCGTCCTTAGGGCCGATTCGTTCCTGTAGCACCGATAAGCACACCACTACAGCACGACGTTTGCGCGCTACCTGCATAGCTGCGTGGACCCCGGCTTGCCCGTTTTTGGCCGAGCAACAGATCTGGAATGCCAGTAATGAGGTCGAATATGCAGCACTCCTCAAGTTTTTCGCGCCGCCGCCTGGCTACGGTGATCCACAGCATCTTGCTGTTGGGAAGTGGCAGCGCTTTGGCTGCGTCTAACGTTGATCAGGTCGAGTTCAACCCGGCATTTTTTCCAAGCGATACGGGCTCAGGCAAATTCGACGTTACACGCTTCAACCGTGGCAACGTTGTATTGCCAGGCACCTATCGCTCAGAAGTCTACGTAAATGGAACCTGGGTCGGTCGCGAAGAGCTTGCGTTCGCCGCAGTGGATGGCGAAGACAGCGCTCAGCTGTGCATGGAGCGCAACCTGTTGATCAGATTTGGCATCGACATCGATGGCGTTGGACAGAAGGCCGCCCAAGCGGGTGAGGCGGTACCGCCTGCGTTTCCGCCAACACAGGTCTGCGGTGACATCGGTAAGTATGTTCCAGGCGCTGTCGCTGAGTTCAATTCGGGTGAGGGCAAATTAGAGCTGCAAGTCCCCCAAATCTATATGGCCCATAAGGCCCGAGGCTATGTGAGCCCCGAACACTGGGCCACCGGCATGAATGCCGGGTTCGTGCGCTATAACGCGAATGCGTACGCCAACAGCACCAATGGCCAAGCCTCGAATTCCGGCTACTTGGGGCTTAACGCCGGTCTCAATCTGGGCGATTGGAATTTCCGCCATAACGGTTCTTATAGCAGTAACTCATACAGCTCTGGTTATCAGAGCAGTGCAACCTACGTGCAACGTGGTTTTTCAGGCATCCAGTCGCAATTGATGGCAGGGCAGATCTACACCACCGGTGAGTTTTTTGACAGTATTCGCCTGCGCGGTGTGACCTTGGCCACTGATGACCGGATGATGCCCGACTCGCTCACAGGCTTTGCACCCATCGTGCGCGGGGTAGCCGAAACCAATGCCAAGGTTACCGTGCGCCAGCGCGGCATGTTAATTGATGAGGTGTCGGTGGCGCCTGGCCCGTTTGTGCTCGAGGATTTATTCCCCACCGGTTATGGCGGTGACTTGGAAGTTACCGTTACCGAAGCAGATGGGCGACAACGCAAATTTATTGTGCCATTTGCTTCCAATGCCAACTTGTTGCGCCCGGGCTACTCGCGCTATTCGTTCAGCGTCGGCTCAATGGAGGAGCTCGGAATTTCCAGCAATCCTTGGTTGATGCAGGGCACTTATCAGCGCGGCTTCAGCAATTTGTTGACGGGCTACACCGGTGCCACGGTAGCTGAGGGCTATTATTCACCCTTGATCGGTGTGGCATTTAACACCCCGGTGGGTGCGCTGTCATTTGACCTGACCGCTTCGCGCACGGACGTACCGGGCCTCGGCTCGCTGCAAGGCCAAAGTGTGCAGGTGCGCTATAACAAAAACTTTGCCGAAACCGGAACCAACTTTGCACTCGGTGCCTTCCGGTACTCTACCGATGGTTTCCTCGGCGCGCGGGATGCGGCACAACTGCGTGAGGTTGCAACAAACGGTGGTGACCTGACTGACGTAGGCCGCCTGCGCGAGCGCTTCGACATCAGTATTAGTCAAAGCCTGCCTTCCGGCTCGGTGTTCCTGACCGGTTCTTCTCAGCAGTACTGGAACCGACAAAGCAGCACCGTGGACTTTACCGCCGGCTACAGCGGCTCCTGGGGTCAGGTGAACTACACCATCACGGCACAGCGCAGTTTGGACCTGATCAGCGACCAAACGCGCAATCAAATTGATTTGACCTTTAGCTTACCGATCGGCGATAGCCCACGCTCTCCCACGCTGTCGACCACGCTTAGCCGCAATGATAAACAAGGCAGTGCGCGCGCGGGACTCAGCGGCATGGCAGGGGAGCGCAACCAGATCAACTATGGCGTTTCAACCAGCTACGCCCAGGCCACCGACACCGGCCCAAGCAATAGCAGCAGTGACGCTAACCTCACTTACCGTGGTCAGTACGCGCAAACCTCCGGCAGTTTCAGTCAGGGTAATGGTTACCGCTCTACGTCCCTTGGGGCCACAGGTGGCGTAGTCATCCATCCCGGCGGAGTGACGTTTGCACCAGAGATGGGCGACACCTTTGGACTTGTCCACGCCCCCGGCGCCGAGGGTGCATGGGTTGGCAGTGGCGGCAACTCACAAATTGGCAGCAATGGTTATGCGGTTATTCCTTACCTGACCCCGTACCGCAGTAACTCGGTGGAGCTGGACCCCAAGGGCATGTCCCACGACGTGGAACTGAAGACAGCGTCGCAGAACGTGGCACCTCCCGCCGGTTCGGTAGTGATGCTGAATTTTGACACTAGCACCGGCCGGGCATTGCTGATCAACGCCGTAAGGGCAGACGGCAACCCAGTACCGTATGGCGCTGATGTATTTGACGAGTTGGGCACCAGCGTAGGCGTAGCGGGGCAGGCCGGGAAAATGTTCGTGCGTGTAGCACAAACCAAGGGTGAATTGACGGTGCGTTGGAGCGAGGAGCGCGGTGGCATGTGCCGTATACCTTTTGATTTAGGCACTGCCGTGGCACCTGCACATACGACACTGCCGCAGGTGAGTGGCTTGTGTAAAGGCTGAGTATGACTCGAAGACGCTTATAACCGGCAGGAACGATTGCCTTGAAGTAGGCATGCGCACAACGACGGCGAGCCCTCCTACAGAGACCCAAAGATGATTTCGGATAAAAGCTTTTCTTCTCAATACTGTCCAGATGTTAGTTGGAGGGTGGCAAAAATAATGATTGCCCGACTGACGATTTGCTTCGTATGTATAACTTTAACTTTTTGGCTTTTTTCCATTGCGCTGCCTGAGCGTGCAATGGCAGCTGAAGCGTGTACGCCAACGGTAGTTGCAGTAAGCACTCAGACTATTAACATTGCTGCGCCAAGTGTTAATGGGCCTATATCAGCCGGGTCTGCAATAACTAATCTTAGTAGTGGGTCTTATTATAACCCGGTCTTCTCTGGTTGTCCGCCGAACACGTGGGCAAAGTCGTGGGTGCGCTCGGAAAACACATCGGTCAGCAAATGGAATGGATACTCAGTATATCCGACAGGCGTGCCGGGGATTGGTTATGCTTTAGATATCAGGGAGGCAAATTTTTGTTGCGATACCCCGACAAAGCTAACGGCAGATAAGGGAAGCGTAGGGCAAGTAATTAACTATGCGGGTTTCCCTGGTCAGATGGGATTTGTGGTCCGCGTAGCCTTTGTCGCTACAGCAAAGGTGAATCCAGGTGCATATAATATCCCAACTCAATATCTAGCAATTACGCGATCGAGAGATAGTAAGTCAGGTTCAATTGATGGTTCGCCGGGCGCTACAAGTGTGATATATCTGAGCGGCTTAAAAATTAGCGTCAAAGGCGCGACTTGTGACTTAGCAGCTGGCGATACTAACCGGGTGGTAAAACTCGATACTGTCAAGCCAGACTCATTTGTAAACAAAACCGCTGGCAGAATAGCGTTCGAGTTAACGGCGAATTGTCCCAGTGCCAGTAACGTGACATTCAAATTTACCGGCACACCCTCGCCAACGGATGCTTGGCGCTTTAAGAATACAGGCACATCCAGCGGCGTGGGTTTGTGGCTTTTTGATCGTGTTGGGGCTGATAAGACGATTACTGCCGACAGCAGCTCGAATACCCGAACTGTAGCAGTATCCGGGGGTAAAGCTGTACTGCCGGTCGGTGCCGCTTATTTCATTACCTCTGGCACCTCAGCGACCACAGGAACGTTGGCAACAGTGGTGACCGTCAATATCACTTATAATTAAATCCTCAATAATTAAAAGTCATATCTATATGAGGGAGTGGAATAAATGAAACCGGAATTAATTTTATTGGCGCTTTTTGTAATGAAGGGCAGTATCGGCACTGCCCTGGCGGCGACTACCGGAACGCTGACATTCCAAGGGCTGATCCAACCGGGTACGTGTAACTTAGCGGCGGGCGATGTAAACCGAACGATTATCCTTGATACCGTTAAGGTTTCTGATTTTGATGCTGTGCAATCGTTGGCACCGAAGTCGTTTGAGTTGACGGCAACCTGTGATTCAGATGTCAAAAATGTAACGTTTACTTTTTCTGGAACACCAGTGTCTGGGGATAGCTATCGCTTTGTTAACACTGGCAAGGCAACAGGCGTTTCTCTCTGGCTCCAGGACTCCACGCCAACCACTATTCGTGCCAATGGAACAGACAATAGAAGAACCGTAACGACTGTAAATGGTGTGGCGTTGATGGCGCTGCGGGCTTCTTATTTCAAGGCAGATACGGTTGTCACCGCTGGTACATTTATAAGTACTGTGACAGTGAATGTAACTTATAACTAAATGTCGCAAATGGCTGTTTTGAAAATTCGCCAAGTTTACGCTGGCTTCGTCATTATCCGATCTAAGGTGCGCGAGAGGGCGAAATCCGTGATTTTTCGTTGGGAGGCATGATGAACGTGCATCTACTTTTGCTTACAGCAGTATTATTCGGCTGCACAACCGTTACCGTCCAAGCGGCAACGACTGGAGCCTTTACGGTTGAGGGCTTGATTCAGAACAGTACCTGTGATCTGGCCGCTGGAGATGTTAATCGTACGGTGACCTTGGATCCGATTCCTGCTGCCTATTTCGATAAAGAGCAATCCTCCCCGAGAACATACTTTGATTTGACCGCTAACTGTGGCACTGGAATCAAAAACGTCGCCTTTGCCTTCTCTGGCGAGCCTGCCAAGGAAGATACATGGCGCTTCGCTAATACGGGGACCGCCAAGGGGATTGCCCTTCTTCTGATGTCAAACATTCAAGGTGAGTCGACTATCCGTGCAAACGGCTCGGACAGCGTTCGTACCATGCCGGTTGTAAACGGGATTGCCTTACTGCCGTTGGCTGCGGCCTATTGGAAGCTTTCCGCTGTTGGTCCTGGAGACCTGAAAAGCCGCGTTGTGGTCAACATAACGTATAACTGAATACCCGGCGCATTAAGGCTACGCGCCTTTCAGCCAGCATTGCTGGCAGCCGTGACAACAGAGCTGCTCCCTTCCTGTGAACTCATTCGGGCCAGATCGCCCGATTGAAAAAACCATGCGCCAACGAAAAAACTAAACTTTTCGGCCAGACTGACGATGCAATCCTTAAGAACTCAGGAGCGTCGTCATGAAAGTCATACGGTTTTTTGCAGGTGCGTTGGCATTTTCCTCAATGGTCGGCAATGTTTACTCAGCACCGGCTGCGCAAGGTGTGATCAGTATCACCGGGCGGGTGTTTGCAGCGGGTTGTGATGTTTCAGGAAGGCCGGGAGGCGTGATCGCGCTCGCAGACTGCCCATCAGCCAGCCGCGGCACCATTATTTCAGCGCGTAATGTTAAGCCAATTGCCAGCGTGGCTGCGCTGGAAGGAGCGGCGGCCGAAGTCAGGATCGTGCAGGACAGTGATCGGAACCAGCGCTATTACGATCAACAATATGTTTTGGTAAGCGAGGCAGGCACACCAATTGATTCGGGCACCTATCTGATTACGCTGGCGTCGCCATGAAAACGTAGTGAGGTCGTTACGCCGTTGCTGGCGAGCGCACATTCGCTAGCAACGCGAGGAGTCATTGCAAGAGCCTTGGGCTCATCACTTCATTGTCCTTAAAGGTATCTCGGGGAACCGCTCGCCAGAATTCCGGGAAGTATTCTTCACCGTCAACGACCGCCTTCACGGCGCTGATCAATTCTAAAAGTTCGCACTGCTTGCTGAGTACGCTCTGAACACCCATCTGCTGACAGTAACATGCCAGGTTGTAAGAGGGGTCGCCGGTATATACGACAACTTTAAGCGGAAGCTTTTTAGCATGGAGCTCGCTAATCAACGTCAAACCGTCAACCGTTGGGATATTAATGTCCATGATAATGACGGTTGGATGCAAAGAACGAATCAGCCTGAGCGCAACGGCTCCATCACCCACCTCCGCAACCACATCAAAATCGCTGTCGACAAGCATTAGTTTTATAGCCATTCGAACGGCGGGGTGATTGTCGACGATTAATACGCGCTCTTTCATCTGCTAACCAGTCTGGAGTTGTCTGTTCTGGAAGCATAATGCAACGGGAATGGATTGTGCGCGTGGTAGGTCGGCTAAAGCGAATTTTGGGACAAGTCTCAGGTCAAGTTGTATTCGGTAGCCTTATGTAGCGGCGATCTTGTTTCGACGGCATGCGCATCAACGTGCTTTTTGAGACAGGTCTTATAAGTATGCACAGCATTTTGATATATGGTTCCGGCCTGCCACAACGGCTTTCCCCAGCTCGCGCTCACTGTGTGAGGAGTATCACGATGCGTTATACAGAAGCCTCCTTTTGTAAAAACCGTGCAATGCGCAACGGGTTGGCAAGCCAGCTACAGGGTATGCCTCTGGGTACACCAGAGGAGCGTGACGCCCGCAGAACGGCCTACGAACATATGACGCCTGCGCAGCAGGCTTATGAAGACGCCTGTTGGGAGCAATCCAAGGCCCGCACCACCCGTGAAGTGAGCGCACCTTTAATGCACCAAAGGTAAATAGTCGTTGATTCCTTCGGCGGTAACTTTAGTAGTTTTCATTTTTTGAGACATGTCTTAACGCCTGCCATTGTTAAAACGCTTAGTGTGCATTCACTGGTTGCCGTTTAAACCTTGAGTGTTCTGAAGAGTGCGCATCATGCGCTAACCGAAACGTACGAATATTGATTGCCGATGACCAATGCGCACAGCGTAGCTCGTTGGAAAAGATACTGAATCGTTTAGGTTATTACCGTGTTGCCCCTGTGCAGTCGTTCAGTGAACTGATGACCCTGACGCATTACAGTTGCGAACCCCTTGAGCTATTTGATGTGCTGTTGATCAATATGGAATTGGTCCGGGCCGCGGGTGTCGATGTTGCCCGGTTCTGTCGCTGCAACCCTCAAGTTCGTAACGCTCTGGTGTATGGCGTTGCGGCTCGGGAAAGGAAGTGCTGTTGCTGATTATCGAAAAGTCATCGTCAACTCGCTTGGTGGCTGTCGCCGATGAGCAGTCGATAAGGCGCTTCATTGAGCACATCGATCCTGTTGGCGACTCGGCGCTTGCCGCGTTGGTGCCCTCCATTACCCCAAACCTTAAAGCAAAAAACCGTGGTGATTGAACGTTTTAAAGTCGAACTCAGAGATCAATAAAGACCGGGTTCACCTCATTTTTACTGTCTGGAATACCTTATGAATATTCAACGTGTGTCTTCCCGCGCGCGGGCATCCACCTGCCTGATTATCCTGGCTGGCGCTTTAAGTGCCTGCGCCAGTACGCCAATTCCCGATCAGCAGATATCGCTGTCCAAGGACGCGGTCAGCCGAGCGGTGTCCGCTGAGGCAACGCAATACGCACCACTTGAAATGAAAATCGCCCAGGACAAGATGTTTCTGATGGAGCGCGCCATTGGCGAGCGTGATTACGTCACGGCGAAAAGCTTGGCAGAACAGATTGAGGTGGACGCCAGTCTGGCAGAGCGCAAGGCCCAGACCGTAAAAGCGCAACGTCAACTGAGTGATGCGTACAACGGTATTCAGGTACTGAAGAAAGAAATGTTGCAGGCCCCAAACACTGGCTTTGCCCCACCGTCCGGCGCGGAATAAGGAATTGACTATGCGTACTTCGATTTTACTGCCTGCTGTTTGCGGGCTGAGCCTGATCCTTGCCGGTTGCGCCACGCCGCCGGAAAACCCCAATCTGGTCCAGGCTCGTCAGCAGTTCAGCGACCTGCAAAACAAGCCGGAGTCCAGCACCCTGGCGGCGATCGAAACCAAAGACGCGTTCCTAGCGCTGAATAAAGCGGATCAGGCCTCGCTCAAAGACCGTAAGGCACCGCAGATCAATCAATTGGCCTACCTGGCCAGCCAGAAAGTAGCTTTCGCCGAGCAGACAATCCTGGGTCGTGAGGCTGAGGCAGGCCTGAAGAAAATTGACACCGAGCGTACTCAGGTACAACTCGACGTGCGGACCCAGCAACTCCAGGCGTTGCAAGCGCTGAACGCCAAAAAAACCGATCGCGGCGAAGTGGTGACGTTTGGCGACGTGCTGTTCGACACCGGTAAGGCGGAGCTCAAGTACAACAGCCAAAACACTATCGGGCAATTGGCGCAATACCTGGCGGATAACCCGGAGCGCAAGGTGCGCATCGAAGGCTTTACCGACAACGTAGGCGGGGATGTATTGAACCAGCGCTTGTCTGAACAGCGCGCCGATGCGGTCGAGAATGCCCTGATAAAAATGGGTGTTGATGCCCGTCGTCTGACTACCCAAGGGTATGGCAAGCAGTTCCCGGTGGCCGACAACGCCAGTGCACAATCTCGACAGTTGAATCGTCGGGTGGAAGTGATTATTTCCTACGGTTCAGCGGCCGTTGGAACGCGTAACTAAATAAGCGTCGGGCCCGGTCACGGGCCCGACGTGTTACTGAAATTTTTGCTGCGAATAATTTTTACCCCAGGCCTTCTGTGTTCACCGGACTTCAAACCGCCCCTGTGGCAAGCCTGCGCGTGTCATCACCCTCCGGTGGTAAGCACATTATTGCCGAAGGCGACGAAGGTGTTGCCTCGCCTTAGGCGTTGAGCACGCAGAGCTCAGCGTGCCAGATTAAAAGTTTGCTGGGGGGCCGTTCTCGTTATGTTCTCGTCAACGTTGTTAGGCCAGGCTGGCAATGGATCCGCGAATCAGTCATGAGCTTGTTACAACCTATAAGACCTACCTTTTTGAATGCATAGACCCATCAGAACTTAGCTCAGAGATTTCAAATGCTTGATCTTCTCTAGCCGCCCTTACACTGGGTTTTCGGGCTGCTTTGGTTCAGTGGCTGCGTGCAACGAATGCAGTGCGAGCGTCAGGCTCTGTTCGAAAAAATTTGGGTGTTTTTTTCGAAGGTGCAAGAGCTGTTTTCTACAAGGAGGTGGTACCGAGAAAGGCTACAAATTTCAAGGGAGCGTAATACCCAATGAATAATCGAATAATAATCGTCGACGATCATCCCGCTATCTGTTTGGCCGTCAGATTGCTGCTGGCCAGTGAAGGCTATGACGTGGTGGCGGAGGTAAACAATGGAGCGGACGCACTACGATTGGTTGAAGAGTTGAACCCCGCAATCATGGTTCTGGATATCGGTATCCCGGTCGTCGATGGGTTTACCGTTATTCGCAGAGTCGTGGCCAAAGACCTCCCCGTAAAAATCGTCGTATTGACAGGCTTACCCTCCGGCCACTTGGTGACGCGTTGCCGGCAATTAGGTGCGCACGGCTTTGTAAATAAACAAAATGAGCTGGGCGAATTGGTACATGCCATCCGGGCTGTTCGCAGCCAACACAAATACTTTCCGGATTTACGCATTCCCCCGCGGGGACAACGCCACGAGCTAGGTGAGCATGGTTTGATTGAGCTTTTATCGAACCGCGAGTTTGGCATCATGCAACAACTGCTACAGGACATGAGCAACAAAGAAATAGCGGGGCATTTGCTATTGAGTCAAAAGACAGTGAGTACCTACAAGGCCCGTCTTTTGCGCAAGCTTAATCTGCGATCGGTCGTCGATTTATTCGAGTTTGCAAAACGTAACGGCCTGGGTTGATCGCCGTATGACGCGCCGGCTTGAGCGTTTGTAGGTGGTTACCTGAAGCCGACCTCTGCACATCTTTGTCTCATTATAGCTGCCGCGTCGGTTAGGAACGCCATCAGCGAAATCCTCCCCGTTTTGATGGATACCAGTCGATTTTGCGTCAATACGCCGGTGCCGGCCTAATGGCTACAAGGCAATCGCTGACACCTCCTGATCGGCAATTTGAGACGGTTCTCATAGTGTCGCTAAACGCATAGCTCGACCATTCAAGCCTCTCTGCTCACGCAAAGGCTTGCAAATTATGGTTCTGGTTAAAAAAGCGATGGCGGTAGCTATCAGTTCCGCATTGTCAGTGATGACACTCTCCGTGCCGGCTGCTCGGGCTGATGATTATGAAAAAATCGATATCAGCTCAGAGCACCGCGAATCCCGCACGATTGATAACGCGCACGTTGTGATGACGGGCAGCGGCGCCGCTGTGCATGTCAGCGGCGCGCAGAACCAACTGCAGGGCGACGGCTACGACGTGCATGCCACTGCGGCCAGCAAGAAAGACGCGGTGATAGGGCTGCACGTTGAGGCGGGAGGCAGTGCCGTGTTGAGTAATGTCAACATCGCCACAGCAGGGTCGGACCGGGCCGATGCCGTGGTGGTGACCGGTGCGAATAGCAGAATTTCGCTGAACAATCTACAGATCGTCACCGAGGGGGCCACGAGCCGTGGCGTGGTGGCTACGAAGGGCGGGCAGGCGATATTGTCCGGTGGTTCGATCAGCACCTCGGGCTATGCAGCAGAAGCGCTTTCGGCCAGTGGTGCAGGCTCGCGTATCGATGCCTCGAACATGACACTCACCAACAGCTCGACCAGCAATGGCACCGTGGTTCGCGCCGCCGACGGCGCCTCTATCGCGCTCGACAAGGTGGCGGTCAACGCACAGGGCAACATGGAGGCCATTGCCGTCGAAGGCAGCGGTTCGTCCCTCACTGCCAAGGGCGTCAACCTTACGGCAGCCGGCGGGGTGGGTGTGCGAGTCAGCAGCGCAGCGTTCACGTTCAGTGATGGCAGCATCACTGCCGAGGGCGATGGCGTCTTGCTCAGCCGTGTGTCGAAGGACCCTGGCGGCATGGCTAAAATCAGCAACAGCGACATCCTTTCCAAGGATGGCTACGGCGTTAACGTCAATGCCGATGCTGCAACCGCCAGCCTGGATACCGTACGCATCACGACCCTGGGCAACTATGGCTCAGGCATCTGGCTGCCAGGCAAGGGCAGCCAGGCACATCTTAAAAACACGCAGATCGAGACGTTCGGCAGTCAAGCCACAGGCATCGATAACCGCGCGGGTCAGGCAACCATCAACGGTGGGAGCACCATCACCCATGGCAGCAGTTCCCACGCCCTGTATGCCTCGGCCGATACCAGCGGTAGCCCAGGCGCAGCGTTCGATGTGAAGGGGGCTCAGGTAGAAACCTTCGGCCGCAGCGCGATGGGCGCCGTGGCGCGATTGTCCGGGGCAGAGATCACCATCCGTGACAGCCAAGTGGTCACTCATGGCGCATCATCCACTGGCTTGTTCGCTTCCGGACGTGGGGCCAGTGTGACGTTTATCGACTCCGACTTGCTGACTGAAGGTGAGTCGGCCCATGGCTTGGCCGTCAGCAACAATGGCACGGGCCAGCTTCAGGGGGCGAACGTTAAAACCCTCGGCGACAATGCGCATGGCGTCAACAGCTATGCCACCAGTGCCGATGTGGTCAACAACATCGAGGTCAACTCCAGCCAGATCGAAACGCAGAACGGCGTGGGCATTCTGGTCAGTGGCGGGGGCCTGAATACACGTTTGACCGACAGCCACCTGCTGGCCCGCACGGCCGGCGAGCCAGGCATCGCGCTGCGGGTCACCGATAACGAGAACGGGGTACTCGCGCAGAACGTGCAAGTGGATTCCGTACGCTCGCAGATTGCAGGCGACGTCGTGGTCGACGCCGGTACCTTGCACCTGAACCTGAACGATCATTCGGCACTGGAGGGCGCGATCAAGGACAACGCGCAGAGTGCCCAACTGGCCATCGACAAAACCAGTGCCTGGACGCTCACTGCGGACTCAACCGTCAGCCACTTGGCTAATGCCGGCGTAGTGGAATTCGCAGATCCAGGCCTTGCGGGGGCCTTTAAACAATTGAGCGTTGCCGGCGACCTTACCGGCAACGGGCGATACATCATGAACACCAACCTGGGCTTGCAAGCAGGTGATCGACTGCTGGTGGGCGGGCAGATCATGGGGCAAAACCAGATTCTGGTGCGTAACTCTGGCGGTGAGCCCGACGCCGCTGGCCGAAGCCTCAGACTGGTAGAAAGTGCAGGGGGGCCGGGCTCCTTTAGCCTGGCCAACACTGGAGCCGTGGTGGACGCCGGCACCTTTCGTTATGCGCTTCAAGCCGGTGTCAAGCCTGGCAGCTGGGATCTGGTCAACGTCGGGCAGACGCCTGGCCCCGGTCCCGGTCCTGGCCCAGTGCCCGGTCCTGAAAACCTGTCCACCGGCGCCAACGCAGCCATCAATAGCAGCGCCATCGCCACCTTGCGTGGCACTTGGGACGCCGAGCGCGCGACGCTGGTGCAGCGCGTCGGAGAACTGCGCGAGGGCTCGGGCGGTGAAGGTGTCTGGGTTCGCGGGTTCGGTCAGCAGCAGTCCCTGGACAACGGCGTGGGCCGTGATTTTTCGCAACAGGTCCAGGGCACGCAAGTGGGCATCGACATGCGCATATCCAAAGGCGAAGGCGTACTCGTGGTTGGCGGTCTTGCCGGCTATAGCCAGACCAACCGGAACTTCAAGGGGGAGGGCAACGGCACGCTCGACAGTTACCATGTGGGCGCGTATGCCACCTACCTGGATGATACGGGCTGGTACGTCGACAACGTGCTCACGCTCAACCGGTGGGACACTCGGCTTGATGTGATTGGCACCGATGGCATCAAAGTCTCCGGTCATTCGCGCAGCCAGGGTGCCGGTGGCTCGGTCGAGCTCGGCAAGCAGATCCGCCTGCAGGAGGGCTGGTTTGTCGAACCTCAGGTGCAGGTCTCTCTGCTCTACGTGGCAGCAGACAGTTACCGCCTCGACAACGGCCTGAAGGTTGACGCGGGGGACGGTGTATCGACGCAGATGCGAGCCGGTGCGCGCACCGGGCGCAAGCTGGTGCTGGACAACGGCATGCACCTGCAACCTTACCTCAAGGCAGGCTGGGTCGAAGACTTCTCGGCCCAGAACACCATCAAGACCAACGGCATCAGTAGCCATCCCGATGGCAGCGGCGGCGGCTGGTACGCCGGTGCAGGCCTGACCGGCGAGCTGGATCGCCGGCAGCAAGTGTTTGCCGACGTGGAAACCAGCCAAGGCTCGAGTATTGATCGGCCATGGGCGGTGAACGTGGGTTATCGATTTAGTTGGTGATACCGCTTTTGGGACAAGTCTCATTATTCTGTGGCTTGCGTTGATTCATAATTTTTCACGTTAGAGCACTAAGCGTTAAGCGGGTCGAAAAGCTAGTTTGCACTCAACACGCGTGAAGAAATAACGATCTGCCATTGATTTTTTTGTCATGACACAAATAAAACACACGCTATGCGCCGGTGGGCACTTTTCACTTGAAAAGAGAATTTCCGTCTTGCGTATACCTGTGCGCGGTGCACTAGAGCTGTATCAGATGTACCAGTCAGGGGCTTCCTGAATAAACTTGAATATACTTGAATAAAGGGAATATATAGATGAAGAAACTTAACGCATTGTCAGCTTGCGCCTTGGCTGTGCTCGCAACCACCTCCCTTAGCGCGCTGGCAGACTCGGTAGATGTAAAAGTAATCGGTACTATCACCCCTGCTTCGTGCAAACCAACTTTAGCGGGTGGCGGTGTCGTTGACTAGGGCAGTATCAGTCCGGACTCGCTGTCGGATACTGCTTACACCGTACTACCGGTAAAAACAGTCGCATTGAGCATTATCTGCGATGCGCCTGCGAAAGTAGCGCTGAAGCCGGTGAACGGACGCCCGAACTCGCTGGCAGGTGCAACAGAAGGTGTTTCTGGTGCCGGGTATTCACCGGTAGCACTTTTGGGTTTCCCTCTTGTAAGCGCTGTAGGCTTGGGACTTGATGGCACGAGTAAAATTGGGGGCTATGCACTGGGTACTGAAACAGCAACCACGACTGCAGATGGCGTTGCTGTGGATGCTATTCAAAAATGGGATGCGGGTGGAAGCGATACTTGGGGTCTGCGACAGAAGGCCAGCCTCATTGCTTCTGATTATATGAATACTTCGTGGGCCAAGACAGGAACGCTGGTACCTATAGCCTTCAAAACCCTGAATGCCCAAATTAGTGTTCAGGCTTATATCAATAAGAAGACAGAGTTGGACACCAGCAAGCCAATCGCGCTGGACGGTTTGACTACGTTGGAACTGGTTTATTTGTAATCTCGTTATTAAGCCGGGGTTGTAAACCCGGCTTTTCCTGAATGTAATTCTGACTAGGTTCTTCGACGCCGTTCAATCTTATTGAGCAGCGCTGTCGTATCGGTAACCCCTATGAAACGTTCCTTCTTACTCAATGCAGGAGCCGCAGCCCTTTGGTTGGCTTCTGCTGGTGCTTACGCTACCGGCATGATTCCCGAAACATCCGTGGTTATTGTTGAGCAAGGTGACGGTGAAGGCGCCATCAATGTTGAAAACTCCGATGCTTTCCCGGTGTTGATGCTGACTACGTTAATTAACACCTCGGATGATCCGGAAAATCTTCTGATTGTGACCCCGCCAGCAGCGCGCGTAGAGCCGGGTAAAACTCAGCGCGTGCGTTTCATCATGGCTACAAAGGAGCCACTAAAGACTGAACGCCTTAAACGCGTGACGTTCGACGGTTTGCCTCCTCAGCAAATGGGCAAGAATGAAGTGCGGACTACCCTTCGCCAGAACTTGCCAGTGATCATTCGCCCGGCTGGACTGGAGAAAGACCTTGCTCCTTGGAAACACTTGGTGTGGAAAGCCAGCGGCAGCACTCTTACGGTCAGCAACCCATCACCTTATGTTGTGCGTCTGGGGGCAGGTGTACAGACACTGCCTGACAACACTCAATGGCTCCTGCCCAATACTTATGTTCTGCCGGGGCAAACCATAAACGTCACGCTGAGTGGCGACAAAAAACCGGGCGTAGCCCAGCAAGTGCGTATTTCCCCGGCCACTACGTGGGGTTATTCGGTCGACACCTACGACGCGACATTAAGTCGATAAGGAAGGTACCGGTGTCACAGTTGTACGGCCAGACGATCCCAAAGTATTTTTCCCGCTCTGTGCTTTCCCTTGCGTTGTTCTCAAGCGCTTTGGGCATGCCAAAAGCGCTGGCGGCGCAAGACCCTGTCAACTCACTTGAAACCGAGTTTGATACTCAAGCAATCAAGTCCCGAGGCGTCGACCCTTCGCTTGCCGCGCTATTTCGTAACGCACCACGCTTCTTGTCGGGCAAGAACTCAGTGGTGTTAACGGTCAACGGTAGAGGGCGAGGGAAGATCGACGCCCGGTTTAATGAAAACGGACAGTTGTGTGCCGACCAGGCATTTCAAAGGAAGGCCGGGCTCAGATCACCGCCGGGCTTTAGTGAAGCGATTGACTGTTTTGATCTGAAAACGGCGTGGCCACAAACGGAACTCAGTCTTGACCCGGGAGCCGGTCGGGTCGACCTGGTATTGCCGATGCAGGCCGTTGCCAGCCCTGGCTCGGAAGCAGAAAGCTGGAATCACGGCGGCGTTGCCGGGATGTTTAACTATGACGCCCAATATATGGACTCTGCCGGTACCGATGCAGATTTGAACTTCATGCAGTTGGGCAGCGAGGCCGGGGTGAATATCAATGACTGGATCATTCGCAGCCGCCAGACTTTCACGCGCTTTGAGGGCGAGTCCAGGTTGCAACATCAGGCGGCTTACGCGCAGCGCAGTTTTGCCGGGTCGAAGCAGGTGCTGCAGGCGGGACAGGTGAGCCTTTCCAACTCGATGTTTGGTACTGGCCAGGTCTTGGGGTTTCAAGTGTTTCCCGAAGATGCCTTGCAGGGCAATCTTGGTGGCCCTGCGTTGGTGGAGGGGATTGCCGATACCCAGTCGGTGGTAGAGGTACGCCAATCTGGCGTGTTAGTGCACAGTACGACGGTGCCGGCAGGTCCCTTTCGCCTGCAAGGGTTCTCGCTGCTCAACACCCGCTCGGATCTGGAGGTCACCCTTACCGGCAGCAATGGTGAGAAACGCCGTTTTATCGTTCCGGCGTCCACCTTGCTACTTAATGGTAATGCCGTGGCGCCGGGCCTTTCTTTCGGAGTAGGCAAGCTTGATCAGGAAGGCACCAGCGAGTCCCCGTTGCTCGGCACCATCGCCAATGGTTGGGTGCTTAACCCCAAGACCACTATCAATGCCGGCGTGCTGGGCTCCAGCCCTTATCGTGCAGGAGCCATCGGCTTGGATACGCAGCCTTGGGACTCCACGTTGTTGTCACTTCGGGGCACTCTGTCCAACGATGTCAGGCACGGTTTCCAGGGAACGTCATTTACTGCCTCGTTGAGCCACACTCTGAGCGAGCGGGTGAGTGTCAGCGCTAACGCCAGCCAGCAAACCGATGGGTATCGTGAGCTAAGCTATGCCCTGCTCGATGACGACTATGAGACTACCGTGCAGCGCAGTTTGAAACAGATTGGCGTGGGTATTAACTGGTCGACACAGTCCCTCGGGACGCTTTCGCTTTCGATGGCACGTAGCACCGATTTTAATGGCGAAAACACGAACTACGTGCGTGGCGGTTGGAGCAAGCAGTTTGGCCAGGTCTACCTGGGCGCCAGCCTGGAGCATGACACTGGCACCTCAACCACCGATGCAGACAGCCGTTTTTACCTGACCGTCAATATTCCGTTTGGCAGCCGCAGCGTCAGCAGCTATGTCAATACGGCCAAAAGCAGTAGCCGGGCGGGGGTACGTTACACCGATCGCTCCAGTCAGGACCGCGGATGGAGCTTGGCGAGCGAACAGGATTTTCTTAATCACCGCACCTCAACCAGTGCGAGCATGGACATGGTTACGCCAGCCAGCCAGCTTAGCGGTAGCCTGAGCCACGACTCTGATGACTACACCACTTGGTCGGCGCGAGCGGCGGGAGCCGTAGTGGCGCACGACCATGGATTTACCCTTTCGCCTTATCGTGTAGGTGAGACATTCGGAGTTGCCAAAGTGGGTGAGGAGGGCGGCGTGAAACTTGACACCCCGTCGGGTCCAACGTGGACCGATGATAGCGGCTACGCCGTGGTACCGACGCTCAGCGGTTACAAACGCTCCTCCGTTCAAGTGGACACGCGCAGCCTGGCAAAAAATGTCGATATTGCTAACGCCTATCAGGAAACGGAAGCTGCTCGCGGATCGGTGAACTACGTCAACTTTGAGGTGGTGCGCACTCGCCGTGTACTGGTGGATGTAAAGGATGCTCAAGGTAATGCTCTACCGCGCGGAGCCAGCGTATTTGACGGCGCCGGTAACTTTGTCACCGTGGTGGGTGAAAACGGCAGCGTGTTTGTTCCCGATGCCGGCCAAGGCAAACTTATCGTTCAAAATTCCGGCAAGACCCTTTGCACCTTTATGCTCACGTTACCGAAAAAGGCCGATGCAAACGAGCTGTACGAAACCGCCAATGCACAATGTCGTTAACCGGAGTCGCTGATGAATAGGTTCTTGCCCCTTTTGTTCCTACTGGTGATGCCCCTCGCCCAAGCGGCTGCGCCAGCCAACGGCGGTACCAGCAAATTGCAGTTCAATCTACCTGTGGATGCCCGGTGCAAACTCTCATTGGGCAGCCACGTTATTGACTACGGGACAATGTCGCGCGGGCAATTGCAGGATACGACGCAGGGACGCAACACGCTCACTCCCGGCAAGCGCACGATGATCTTAAGCGCGGTTTGCCCTTACTCCCAAAGTATGCGTTTCGCCCTGCGTGGCGACCGCTCGGCCACCGGTAATTTGCGCTATGGCGATCAGGGCAGCATGACGGTACGAATATCGGAGGCGCAGTTGGACGGGCAAAGCGTTCAGGTGGTTTCTACCAGTCTAGAAGGTATTGTCAGCGGGGCCGCAAGCGACACACGGCTGCTGCAACCAGGGCAAATCTTCGCGCCAATTGCGAACGGCCGTTTGGCCAAAGGTAAGGCATTTACCGCACGCCTAGAGATCGAGCCAGTGCTGCCGGAAGCGGAGACACGTGTCTCCGCACGCCAAAGCAGTGAAGCAACGCTGACGCTTGAGCTAATGAATTGACTCACCAGTTGTACGAGATATTGACGGTTACTGTACTTATCAGGGTGCCACTGGGAACCGGCCCCAAAGATTGTTGAAGTAAGCGGCGCCCAGGGGCAGAACGGCTGTGCCATTGGAGGCGGCAACCGTCCGAGTATCGTTGTCGCCGTTGGCCGTGATGGTCTGTTCCTGGCCAGCGATTCGCGAGTAGAGCGATAGGGTGATCGCCTTGACTGTGCCTGTGTTGGCAAAGCGCCACATTGACACCTTCATCAACGGCACTTATTTACGTCTACGCAAAGACGCGTCAGCTAGGCAGGACTACGACCCACACTGATAGGTGGTGTCGCTAGCCACGGTCAAGACAGTGGACTTTATCGTGCTCGGCCCAAAAGCTGACCAGCAGTTTGTGCTGTCCCATCAATAACTGCTGAGCATGGAAAAGTTTGTCACCGATGCCGTCGCGTAAGATTTGTTTTTTGAGACGGGTCTTATATGGCGCGCACGGCGACTTCGGATACTTTGCCGAACACATTAAGCCCTGAGTGTTCAGCCATGACACCTCAATTCCTGTCCGGTAAGCCATTGCGAATTCTCATCGCCGATCAGTATTGCGCGCAGCGCGAAGCGATTGAGAGAGACCTCAGTAAACTGGGCTATTGGCGGGTTGCGCCGGTGGATTGCTTCGAGGATCTGATCACACTGACTCATTACAGCCCCAACGCATTCGAACGTTTTGACTTGGTGGTCATCAGTGCAGAATTGCTGTTGAATGCCGGGATCAACGCCCTTGATTTTTGCCGGGATAATCCGCGTTTGCGCCATGTACTGATCTATGATCCCTCGCGTGAGGAGCGAATTCCCAAGACCTTCAGTGAGCGTTCGGCGCAGCGGGTACGGGTGATCCGCATGATCGACCGCAGGCAGTTGATGGACTTTCTTTCGCTGATTGATCCCGCTTTCGATTTGCTGCCGGCAAAGGTAGGCTGACGAGAGGTGAAGGGATTTCGGGAACCGTTTCGATCCGTATATGTTTGGGTTTGAGCAAGATAAGACAAATAGAGAGAATGGGATGAAACACAACCTGCAAACTGCTCGGGACCTTATCTCGGCTCTCGAGTTGGAAGCGCATGAAGAAGGCGGTTACTACCGCAGAACCTTTGAGTCCGGGCGCTACGTCACGGCCGAGACAGAGGAGGGGGGTCAACGTCATTTGATGACTTCTATTTATTACTTGCTGACTCAGGAGTCACCGGTTGGTTTCTTTCACCTGAACCACTCCGACATTGTGCATTACTACCATCTAGGCGATGCCATTGAATACAGCCTTATCTATCCAGACGGCACATTGCAGACGCGGGTGATGGGCAGTGATGTGGCTAGCGGCCAACTTTTACAGCTGCGTGTGCCGGGCGGCATCTGGAAGGCTTCGAAAATCAGCAAGGGGGCCGCAGGTTACGGGCTGATCAGTGAGGCGGTTTCACCTGGATTCGATTATGCCGATATGAAAATGAGTGATCGGCAGAAGCTCACTGCGCAGTTTCCTCAGCACTCGGCCTTGATTGAAAAGATGACGCAAGCATAGGGCTCAGACTCGTGCAGGGAGGTCGTTCAAATAGCGCACTGCTGCACGAATTCCCTTTACCCCCGCCGCCCTTATTCCTCTCAATCGCATTGCTCTCCAGTGGAATGCTGCGAGCGCTTTTTGAGAAATTCCCTGCATCTGGCACCGCAACAGCCTGGCGGGTTTATTGTTATCGGCAGGCGTGCTGCTAACAGACGTTTCAATGTCCGCCTGGTACCGAAAGTTAGTGCATGCCCCCCTGAAACCGAATAGCACGCCATACGAAATAAGCTTGCTAACGTCAGTAAAAACGGTTTGGAGGTATGGGCAATGAAAGTGTTTTTTGTTTTGAAATACCTGTTCCTGGCAGTCGGCATCGCTCTGTTGATCGGTGCAGTATTTTTCTATAAAAGCTCCAGCGACTTTCTACTGAGTGCTGTTGCAACGCGAGGCACGATCATTGGCTTGATGCAACACAAGCATGACGATTCAGTCAGTTATCACCCCGTTGTGAGCTTCACCACAGAGGGCGGCCGGTCAGTCGAATTCACTTCCTCCCAGCAAGGTAATGCGTCCGCGTATCTCATTGGGAGCTCGGTCGGCGTGCTGTATTCGCCGGCCAATGCAGACGAGGCAAGAATCAAGGGCTTTTTTGCTATTTGGGGTCTAACCCTGCTGCTGGCGTCGCTGGGGGCGTTGTTCGTGTCTGTGGGTACTGCGGCTATTTTAACGGCTGTAGGGGACGCTCGTAAAAAACCATGGCCGGTACAATCCAGCGTTTTAAAACCCATGAAATAAGGGTGTTGGGATCACGTATTTCGCACCTATGTGCGTGTCGACATGCCGCACGCGTCGAATGCGCCGGAGCATGACGAGTAGGTCGTAGCCACCTTGATTCGCGTCCAGGTGTGTCGATGCGTCGCCCGTCATGCCGTTCTGCGTTAGGGTGTCTTGCAGCATAAACTCTCAATGGAAGTCATCCTATGGCCCCAATAAAGACATGCATTTTTGCTCTGGCTATGTTCATAACCTGCACGGCTTTTGCAGCAGGCCAGCCTGCGAAAAATTACATTTACTTCCCCAGCCGCGAAGCAGGTGGTTCAAATATCAGGTCGGACAAGGCTTTGTCCGACCCGCGTTTTAGCGGGGCGCAAATTGTCTATACCTGGCGCAGCCTGGAGCCGGTCAAAGACGAATACGATTTTTCCGCGATCAAGCAGGACATCGCCTATTTAGGGACTCTTAATAAGAAACTCTGGATACAACTGCAGGAAAAGTCCTTCCAGCCTAATTTAAAAAACGTGCCGGATTATCTTTTACTCGATCCAACCTACAAGGGTGGCGTACTGAAACAGAGCATGCTTTCGGCTCCGGAGCGCGACCCTGACAAAGCAGTGACGGATGACGAATATGGTTGGTCAGCAAAGATGTGGGAGAAACCAGTGCGTGATCGTTTCCAAAAGTTGATTGCTGCATTAGGGAAGGAACTGGATGGGCAAATCGAAGGGATAAATCTAAGCGAGAGTTCAATCGAAATCGGCGTCGAACAGCCAGACGGCACCACCGTCTTTCCAAAGGATTTTGACCCCAAGGCCTATGTAGGTGCGATTAACTCGAATATGCAAGCACTGAGCCGCGCGTTCAAGAAATCGACGCCAATGGTTTACCTGAATTTCCTGCCCGGCGAGTGGCTTCCCTGGCAGGACAAGGGCTACATGCAAAGCTTATTCGCCGAAGCGAAGAGACTGAAAATGGGAGTGGGGGGGCCAGATTTGATGCCTTACCGCAAAAGCCACATGGCACAGACCTACGGATTCTTTAAGGCGTATCCGGATACTTTAGTGAAAGGGATGGCAGTCCAAGAGGGGAACCTGCGCCAAATCAACCCTAAGACAGGAAAGAAAAACACGGTTACCGACATTATCGATTTTTCCCAAAATTATCTCGGGTTGGATTACATATTCTGGGTTGAGGATGAACCGTACTTTACTAACGAGGTGCTGCAGCAATTGCCGCACTAAGTGTGGAGGCTCGCGTTTGAAATGCTGCCCTTAAAGCCAGCGTAAGGATGATACGCATGATCGTGGGGAGGCTCGCGCCGCGAGCGCTTCCCGAACGCAAGAGCGCCCAGCTGCTTATGCATTGGCAGCAAGAGGTTTTCAAGTGATACAGGACTTTCCGGTTTCCCAGTTTATTGTTTTTTTTTTGAGACAGGTCTTACATAGAACACCGGTTTGCTTCGGATAACTTGCTAAACATATCGATCCCGCTGAGTCTGGTTAAACCACTTCTGCTCTGTGTTGCTCCTCTGCCAGACAACAACCAGATACCGCCCATTTCGCCCCTACGCTTGGCGCGATCTCGCGCTAATAGATTGCCGTGTCATGAGTTATTCGCTCACGCCGGCAGCAGGACGATAACGACGCACACTGAGGTGCTATCCAGAACCAGTACTCACTCAAACACGGTAAGGCCCAATCGTATTGAAATAGCAAAGCCGTAGAGAAATGCCGGCTGTGTGGCGGCAAGGAGTGGTCTATGTCCCGAGTCTTTTTTAACGAAATGTATGATGCGAGTGGCGGTTGCCGGCCGCATTACCAAGCCTTCGAGCATTGGTTGGCAGACACACCTCTGGAGTTGTTGGATCAGCGTCGCCGCGAAGCTGACCTGTTGTTTCACCGCGCAGGCATCACCTTCACTTTATATGGGGACGAGCAGGGCACCGAGCGTCTGATTCCGTTCGACATCATTCCCCGGAGTATCAAGGCCAGCGAATGGAAGATGGTTGAACGTGGCTGCATTCAGCGGGTTCAGGCCTTGAACATGTTCCTGGCCGACATCTATCACGAACAACGGATTCTCAAGGAAGGCATCATTCCCGCCGAGCAGGTCCTGGCGAACGAAGGGTATCAGATGGCCATGCAGGGCCTGAATTTGCACCGGGGTATCTATGCCCATATTGCCGGCGTGGACCTGGTCCGTGATGGTGATGGCAGTTACTACGTGCTGGAGGACAACCTGCGTACCCCGAGCGGTGTCAGCTACATGCTGGAAAACCGCAAGATGATGATGCGTCTGTTCCCCGAACTCTTTGCTGCCCAGCGCGTGGCGGCCATTGATCATTACTCGAACGTGCTGCTCGACACCCTGAAAAGTTCATGTCCACTGGACAACCCCACGACGGTGGTACTCACGCCCGGTCGTTTCAACAGTGCGTACTTTGAACATGCGTTTCTGGCGCGTGAAATGGGTGTAGAGCTGGTGGAAGGTGCAGATCTGTTCGTGCGCGATGACCATGTTTACATGCGCACCACCTTCGGCCCCAGGAAGGTGGATGTCATCTATCGCCGCCTGGACGATGAGTATCTTGATCCGCTGACGTTCAACCCCGATTCGATGCTCGGCGTGCCCGGTCTGATTGCCGCCTACCGCTCAGGCAACGTGGTACTGGCGAACGCGGTAGGCACCGGCGTGGCGGACGACAAGTCGATCTACCCGTATGTGGGCGACATGATTCGCTTCTACCTCAGTGAAGAGCCGATCCTCAAAAATGTGCCGACCTGGCAGTGCCGCAAACCCGCAGAGTTGTCCCACGTATTGGCCCATCTGCCGGAGTTGGTGGTCAAGGAAACCCAGGGCTCCGGCGGCTACGGCATGTTGGTAGGGCCGGCGGCCACTGCAGAACAAATCGAAGACTTCCGTGCGCGCCTCAAGGCGAGACCCGAGGCTTATATCGCTCAACCGACGCTGTGCCTGTCCACGTGCCCGACCTTTGTCGAAAGTGGTATCGCCCCCCTTCATATCGACCTGCGCCCCTATGTATTGTCGGGTAAGGAAACTCGGCTGGTGCCCGGCGGCCTTACGCGGGTTGCGCTGCGCGAAGGCTCATTGGTGGTGAATTCGTCCCAGGGCGGTGGCACCAAAGATACTTGGGTCGTGGAGGATTAAGGGATGCTCTCAAGAACCGCTGCAGATCTCTACTGGATGTCCCGTTACCTGGAGCGTGCCGAAAACCTGGCCCGCATGCTTGAAGTCAGTTATTCACTGTCACTGATGCCCCAGGGCGGGCGCGCCGATGGCCGCACCGAATTGGCGATGTCGCTGTTGGCTGCCGGCACGCTGGATGATTACAACGAACGCCATGGCGAGCTCAACAATGCGCGCATGTTGCATTTTTTCGCCTTGGACGAAACCAACCCCGGCAGCATCTATTGCTGTTTGCAGGCGGCGCGAGCTAATGCTCACGCGGTGCGCGGACGTATAACCGCCGACATGTGGGAAAACATCAACGCCACATGGCTGGAGATGCGCAAGATCGCCAACAATGGCTTGGCGCGGTATGGCATCAGCCATTTCTGTGAGTGGGTCCGGGAACGCTCGCATCTGTTTCGCGGCGCGACTTCCGGCACCATCATGCGTAACGATGCCTACAGTTTCATTCGGCTTGGAACGTTCCTTGAGCGCGCCGACAACACCCTGCGCCTGCTGGATGCGCGCTATGAAATGTTCGGTGAGGCGTCGGAGGAGGTCAGCGACAACTCGGCCCGTGGCTACTACCAATGGAGTGCGCTGCTGCGTGCTTTGTCGTCCTTCGAAGCGTTCAACGAGATCTACCGCAATGCCCCGGGCGCCGAGCAAGTCTCCGGGATGTTGCTGCTGCGTGCCGACGTCCCTCGGTCGCTGCGAGCGTGCATTGAGGAGTTGGATCAAATCCTTGCAAGCCTGCCGGGCAGTAATGGCCGTGCGGCCCAGCGCTTGGCCGCCGAGCTGAATGCGCGACTGCGCTACACCGGGATCGAAGAAATACTGGACCCAGGCATACACCTGTGGCTGACCGATTTCATTGCCCAAATGAGTCATTTGGGCCAGACCGTTCACGAGTCCTACCTGGAGGTCGTATGAAACTTTCTATCCGCCACGACACCACTTACAGCTACGCCGATGAAGTGTGCACCAGCATCCAGTTCCTGCGTTTAACCCCCAAGAACAGCAAACGCCAACGCATTCTGCAATGGCATCTGGAGCTACCTCGGCTGGTGCGCGCCCAACTTGACCCTTACGGCAATATCCTGCACGTGATGACGATGGACGAACCTCACGGTGCCTTGGTGCTGAGCGCGTTTGGCCAGGTGGAAATCGACCAGACGCTGGACGTGGAGTATGACGATAAATCTGCATTGCCGTTTCTGCGCACCAGTCACTTGACCACCGCTGACAGTCCCCTGATCAATTTTGCGGAGTTGCACTGCGGTGCTCACCGTGATCGTGCGGCTTTGATCGGTTTGATGAACGCCTTGGCCGATCACATGCCTTACACCCCCGGCGCAACGGCCGTCGATAGCACAGCAGCGCAGGCGTTTGCCGGTCGCGTGGGCGTCTGCCAGGACCACACGCACGCGTTCCTGGCCTGTGCCCGCAGCTTGGGAGTTCCGGCGCGTTATGTATCGGGCTACCTGTGTACAGAAGATGAAAGCCACCTGGCCAGCCACGCCTGGGCCGAGGCGTGGGTGGACGGCGGTTGGTATAGCTTCGATGTGACCAACCGCTTGGCGCGGCCCGAACGCCATCTGAAACTCGCCGTGGGGCTGGACTACCTCGACGCTTGCCCGGTACGCGGAATGCGTCGAGGCGGCGGTGCCGAATCAATGCTGGCGCGGGTCCAGGTGAGTTCGATGTTCCAGGTTCAACACGCGTAGTACCGCTGCTGTCGCAATAACCGGCCATATCGTGGTTGAGACGATAGGGCCGCGTATTTCAATTTCACGAGTTAACACACATGACTTACTGCATCGCTATGCACCTGGCTGACGGGCTGGTGTTCATCTCTGACTCACGAACCAATGCGGGCATCGACCAGATTTCAACGTTCCGTAAGTTGTTTATTTTCAACACCCCCGGAGACCGGATGATCGTTCTGCAGACCGCGGGGAATTTGGCTACCTCACAATCGGTGGTTAACCTGCTCAGGCAGCGTTCTACGGGGGAGGGCGTGCACCTATTAAATGTCCGCAGTGTGTATGACGCTACGGTGCTGGTAGCCGAGACGATTCACGAAGTGGTCACCCGAGATCAGGCGAAGCTGGCTGGTAGTACCGACTTGAGCTGCTCTTTCCTGGTCGGTGGACAAGTGGCGGGGGAGGCGATGAATGTATTCAGCATTTACCCGCAAGGTAACTTTATTCAAGCGACTGAAGACACGCCTTTTCTGCAGTTGGGCGAAAGCAAATACGGCAGGCCCGTGCTTGACCGTAATCTGACGTATCAGACGTCGATAGGAACGGCGCTGCGCTGTGGGCTGATTTCTTTCGACTCGACCATGCACAGTAATCTGTCGGTGGGCATGCCACTGGATTTGTTGGTGTACAGGAAAGACAGCTTTAGTGATGCGAAGAGCTATCGCATTACTCACGACGACCCTTACTTTGTGCGCCTGCGCACACAGTGGGCTGCGAGGCAGTACGACATGCTGACCGACCTTCCGGAGGCACCGGGAGCTTATATGATGCCGGGCTGATTCACTTGAAATCTACTGCCTGGCACCTGAGCCAACTGGAGTAACTCTTCAATAACCACCCGCATCTTGGGTTGGATGTAGGGTGTCTTGATCCAAATGGCGTGAACAGGCATAGCGTCTGCGGCTTGATCGTCGAGCACGGACACGAGCGAGCCTGAGCGCAGGTGATCCTCTACCAGCCATGTGGGGACTTGGGCCAAGCCGCATCCCGCCACCGTAGCAGCCAGGATGGCTTCGCAATCGCCTATTTCATGGCGTACCGGGATTTCATACGCTTCAGTCTCACCTTCGGAATTTTTGAGTAACCAACTGGGGCGTTGGCCCAAAGGCCACCCTACGACGCAGTCGTGTTGCCTCAGGTCCTCGGCAACCTGGGGCACACCGCGCCGTTCGAGATAGGAGGGCGCGCCACAGATTACACGGCGATGCTCGCCCAATCGACGAGCGACAAGATCCAGATTATTACCCAGCGGTCCCACGCGCACTGCAAGGTCTATCCCGTCGTCCATCAAATCTGTGGTTCGGTCGCTGAAGGTTATCGACAGTTCCAACTGGTCGTAACGTGTGGAAAGGTCTATCAGCGAAGGCAAGATATACCTGCGCCCAAACGCTGTAGGCAAATCAATGCGTACGCGACCGGCAGGTAACTGCTGCGCGCTGCCCAATCGGCTTTCGGCTTCATCCAGGATTGCCATGGCGTTCTGGCAATCGCTGAGATAAGAGTCTCCGTCATTGGTCAGCGTCACCCTGCGTGTGGTCCTGTGAAACAGCTTGGTTCCCAGTCGATTTTCCAACCTCAGGATGCTTTTGCTAAGGGCTGACCCCGTCATTCCCAACGCCTGGGCAGCAGAGGTGAAGCTGCCTGATTGAGCGACGGCGACGAAATTTCGAATCTCAAAAAATTGGTTCTTTAGCATGCTGATTGATTCCGCAGGGGACCGAGACTCGTGAATTTTGGAGACTTAATCATCTTCTGCGAACAGCATAGACTAATTCAACTGTAGGGAAACAGCATTTTAAATAGCGCTGAAATTTATCAATGGCGTTGGTTGATTAATGATTAAAAACAGACGGCGTGAAAGTGCCGTATGCCCCTAACTAAGAGTTAGCAATATGAATATTATGAAAGACTTTCACGGAAAAGTTGCATTCATTCAAGGCGGCTCCCGCGGTATAGGGGCGGCCATTGTTAAACGTCTGGCCCAAGAGGGCGCAGCCGTTGCATTCACTTATCGATCTTCCCCAAATGAAGCACAAGCGCTGGCGGATGAGTTGAACGTTGCAGGATGCAACGTTATCGCCATACATGCAGACAGTGCTGACCCGCGAGCGTTACAGCAGGCCGTGCGCCAAGCAGCGAAGCACTTTGGCGGGCTGGACATACTTGTAAACAACGCCGGTATCCTTCCGTGGGGAGCACTGGAAGAAATGACCTTGGCGGAAATTGACCTGGCACTGGCGGTCAACGTGAGGGCCGTGATTATTGCCAGCCAGGAAGCGATTCTCCACATGGGGGTTGGGGGGCGGATTATTAATATTGGCAGCGTAAATGCCGACCGAATTCCGATTGCTGGTGGTGCGGTCTATGCGATGACCAAAGCATCGCTCGTGGGTTTTACAAAAGGCTTGGCGCGAGACCTTGGGCCCAGCAAGATCACGGTCAACACCGTTCAGCCAGGCCCCATTGATACTGACATGAACCCCGCCGATGGTGAGGTCGCTAGCCAACTTAAACAACTAATGGCACTCCGGCGATATGGAAAAAGTGAAGAGGTTGCCAGCTTTGTTGCTTACCTTGCCGGCCCTGAAGCCGGATTTATCACCGGCGCCAGTCTGAACATTGACGGTGGCTTTGCAGCTTGATCCTCTAAAACAACACAGTGAAACTTATGAATAATGTTCTCAGAAGTTTGGTGATTGCAGCTTGCAGCTTGATGTTTCCCCTTGCCGTGCAAGCGACTGAGGAGTTTCCGGTCCCCGCGGGATTTGAGCGAGGGTTTGAAGACGTTAACGGTCTGAAACTTCACTATGTTGCAGGGGGAAGGGGGCCTTTGATGTTGATGGTCCATGGCTTTGGCCAGTCGTGGTACGAGTGGCATCAGCTCATGCCGGAGCTGGCGAAAAAGTACAGGGTTATCGCCGTCGACTTACCTGGCCTCGGGATGTCTGAGCCGCTTAAGACATCTTATAGCGGGCAGGAAGTCTCACCCTATATCTACGCGTTTGCCAAGCGCTTCAGCCCCGACGCACCGTTCAATTTGATGGCGCACGACATCGGTATTTGGGCGACGTACCCAATGTTGGCGCAACATCCGAAAGATATTGCCAAGGTTGCTTATCTTGAGTCAGTCATCCCGGATGAACTGATGTATAACTTTCCCGCGTTTACCCCACAAGGTGAGTCAACCGCTTGGCACTTCAGTTTCTTTTCAGCGGACGACAAACTGGCGGAAACCCTAATCGCCGGCAAAGAAAAGCTTTTTCTCTCTCACTTCATCAAAAAACATGCCGAAAAGCAGTCAGTGTTTACCGATGAGCTGCTAGGGCTTTACGCAAAATCGTATGCAAAACCACAAACCTTGCACGCTGCATTCGAGTATTACCGCGCACTGCCACAATCGGTACAGCAGAACAAAGCGCTGTTGGCGCAAGGAAAGCTGAGCATGCCGCTACTGGCAGTGGCAGGGGACGGGCGTGGCAGCCTTGGCCAAGCTCAAATCGATCAGATGAACAGGTACGCTTCGAATGTACAAGGCCATGTGTTGCGGGGCTGTGGGCATTGGTTGATGGAAGAGTGCCCTTCGCTGGTCGAACCGCTCGTGGTCGGTTTCTTTGACGGGAAGTAATTTAAAGGTGACCAACGATACCCGCATTGGCGGGTATCTTGATGATGCGTTAAGAAAAAAGTGGAATAGCGAAAAATGAGACAGGTCTTAAATGAAGCACATCGGACATCAGATAAAAATTAGACTTTAAAGCTAATAGGATGTTCTCTTGTGCGTTTATTTATCGGTCGGGCGCTACTATTTTTTCAGCTATTTACGGTTGCGACTGCTCAGGCGCGCTCCAATTATTTTGATATCCCCGTTTGGCCAGGCGATGAAGAGTCGTGCCCAGCACCCAATAACATAGAAAATAACAATGGGATTTTCAGTTCATCAGCCAAGACGAATGGAGTCAACTGGACTGGTGTAATAATCGATGATGCCGACGATCAAGTAATTAAATTTGAAAAAGGCGTGTTCGTACTGGCTGAAGATAACTCTCTCACTCGTGGCTTTATAAATGGCTGTATTTACGTTACTCAGCAGGGACGCTATCTGAATATGCGAATCGACGTTGGCGAAAATTACGAAGAGCTTATGTGAGTTGTGAAATCTACAGCATGGAGGCCATCGCGGGCGCTTTCATCTAACGAAGTTCGGTTAAGGACCGAGATGCCACATTTTGAGTATTTCGCTGCTTATAGACAGACGACCTTCATCCATCGAGTGCTGAAAAAAGCTCCCGCAAACAGCAAAGACCTGAGCGACAGATCCTTGGGCCATATGGTAAATTCCTGAGCAATGATCTCCCATCGTCTCAGCTGCTAAACTGCGCTCACGCTTTGAGACTGTATAGCTAAATGGACGCCATTCAGCATTTACCACGTACTCATCTGATTCAAGCCGCTTGCGTCCACCGATGCGTTTAAAGCGAGATTTGACCACGGGACCGACCCAGCCCAGGGGCGGGTTGAGACAGAACTTCATAAATTGCTCAGCATCAGTGCGACGTAGGTCCAAGATCGGTTTTCGAGCAACGAGCAGAGTCCAGAGCAGCAAGCGCTCAACTTCTAGGAACGATGACAGCTTTTGTGGGGGAAGCGACTAGAGCACCTGAACATCTATGACACATAATTTAACATAATATACATTATGCGTACCCATGGATACGAAGCCTGGGTGTCTCTGCTGCTGCTTTTGATTAAGGCTCAATCGTCTAGGCCTAGATCTTTCCTGGCGTCCGCCGATGAAAGAAAAAGGCGCCGAAGCGCCTTTAAATAAGAGGTCTCACCCTACGCCAATTCTGCAGAGTTGCCGGGGTTCCTACATCAGCTTTGGCCCTGCAGGACAGCTGATTTCGCGCTCTTATTGGCATATTCGCGCCGGTGTGTCGCCAAGTCAAACCGGATCGTACCTTGGCCTGACGGTTCTACCTGGCTTGGTCAACCAACACAGGCGTGAGAAACAGAACCAGCTCAGTGCTGGTCGATACCGTCGAGCTGCTGGTGAACAACCATTTGAAGCCAGGGATTTTGCCCAGAAACGGCACGCTTCTAACGACGGTTGTATCCAGATCCGAATAAACACCACCCACAGCAATGGTCTGGCCAAACGGTGAAAAAACCCGGGACGTCAGCGAGGTTGTGTTGATCGGCGGCACGCCATTCATGGCATTGGAATAATCAGGCTCGTCCTTTGAAAGGATGACATCCAGCAGCACGCCCTTATCGTTAACGATCGGAGTCACGTCGAGCGACAAAGCAGCCTGTTTGAAAGATGTCGACGTCGCACCATCGCCGGCCGATTGCTGATAAGGAACCTGAGAGCCTTTAACAATTTTGGCTTGATGACGGTCAGAGGTATAAACACGAGGACTGGAAATCACCCTGCCCTTACCTTCCTGCTCCATAGCTGAAAGCCTGGCATCGAGCGTCAAAGCGCTTGAGACAATGCCAACAGCACCGATGGCACCAGAGGCAAAGCCAAGCGGCACAGAGCCTGAAACAGTCCCAGCACCGCTACCTACAGTGCCACCCCATTGAACGCCCAGATTCTTGGAATACGAGCGGTCCACCTCGACAATACGAGCCTGGATCATCACTTGCTTCCTGGAGTAATCAACGGCAGCAATCAGGATTTTGAGCTGCTCTAAACGCGGCTTGCTCATCCTGGCAACGATGATTGAAGAACCGTCCTCGAAATTCAAAGTCTCTCCAGAATCGAGAGGGAACGCTTTAATTGCATCAGACGCCAAAATATTGTGGACCTTGAAAATCGAAACATCAAAAGCTGGATTAACGCCAGAAGAAAGGCTGTTTTGTAATGGGGGATATTGTTCAGCCGAATACGAATTCACTGAATATGAATCACCTGGACGCGGGTAAGCACTGACACGCAAAAACTTACCTTCGACTGTGTATAAAAGACCTTTTGCCGATGTTACATATTCAATGGCTTCATCCCAGGTCACATCCTTCATTCGCATAGAAAGTGAACCACGGACGTTTACGTCTAAAACAAGATTCAAGCCACGGTAATCAGCTAAAAGCTGTAGTGCGGACGAAACCTGAATGGTCTGAAAATCAAAAGTCAGTTGTTGAGAAACGGTTTCTGCCTGGGCAAAAGAAACAAAGAAAAAGAAAAATGCAGCAACGTAGAGACGGCGCAAAGACTTAAAGGTATTCATGGCATGAGTTCCAGAGAGCTGGTTGATTAATTGGGAGCGGTCTTAGCGCTACGCTAAAGACCTCCCCCAATTAACCCACCTGTAATTGGGTTAGGCTTCTTTAATGACCAATTAGTAACTTTGAAGCCGTCAACTAAGCAATAAGCCTCGGTAAAATCCGGAAAATATCGGCAATGAAAGAAAGAAATGTACCGAGTATTCCCGTTGTTATCGGCTACAAGGGCAAGAGCCTCAGAAACTGCCTTTGAAGATGGATCGGGCTTTGAAGGATGCACAAAGCCAACAAGCCGCCACGTCGTTGAAATTGGAGGTTCAGCAGGTGCGCTGGGTTGTTTAGGAACAGAGGCGGAAACCGCATGCTTTACACCAGGTTGATCGGTAGTAAAAAACCTTTTGACAAAATAAACACCCAGGACGATACAAACGATAAAAGAACCTAGCGCAGCCCATAAGCCAAAGGAACGCAGAATACTTGAACGGCCATCTGCTGAAGACTCATCACCCACGGCACCAGAGTTTGATTGAGTAGCTGACTTGTAAAATGAATACACGGACGCCTTAAAAGTGCCTGCTGTAGTCCTTATTAACTTTGTTTTTGAAGGTGCATCACCAGTAACAGCACCATTATAAATATCAACCTTAAAGGTCTTTTTGGTAATTTTCCTAATCCGATAAGTAGTCTCGATTAAAAGACGCACCCATGACGAGATTTGAGCAAGGTCTTGAGTTACAAGAACAACGCGCATTGAATTGTTCTTATCATCGACACGATGCCTATGCTCAGCAAGCAGTGACTTATCAGCAAGATTAGCTTGGTTAACATTTTTACCGGCAGGCCACCTCCTCCAACATTCGTCAATGATAGCGACAGATCCAGCCGGAATAATCTCGGAAAGGTCATCAAGCTCAAACCAATCATCAGGCAATTGAGTAATATTTCCCCCGTAGGTAGACAGAAGATCATCAATGGACAAAGGGATATTTGTGACCACATGCCTATCTTGTTTCAACGAAGGAATTATAACGTGCTCGACAACGCCATAACTTTTTCCGTGCCCAGGTTTACCGACATAAGCATGAATAGCCATAAATCACCCAATAAACGGAATGCGACGAACAAGAAAACGCAAAAGATAAGCGCTGCTAACAACAGTGATCCCAAAAGGGATTTGCATAATATTAAGGAAATACCAGACCGAAGGATCTATAGCCGTAAATAACTCACCAGCGCTAGAAATAAGCCCAACAATAAAGCTAGTGCTAATAAGGTCAAGAAGCGCTTGATAAAGCCAATCAGCGATAGCAACAACGGCATCAACAAAGAATTGCAAAATCTCTTGCAAGATGGATAACAGCCAATCACCAAAACCAGTCATATATCACTCCATTTTTTAGCCGCTAAAATCACGCAGACAGAAACACACGCAAAGCAAGTAATGACCAAGCTGCTAAAAAAACAGCACTAAGTATCGGAGAGATTCCGGCAAACAATACGCAGTGAGCATCAAACGAAATGATAGTTCCTAAAATGGCAATGTCAGCAGTTGGGCAGGTTCCACCAGAATTAGCAGATGAGATTTTCTGTTGGAATTCCTCCATCGCAACACCAAAACCAGAATGATTTAGATCAACTTGCATGCCATGAACAAAAGCCTGGTAGTGAACAGCATTAACCTCACTGTCTAAAACAGAATCCGCATTCAACGATCCGGGATTAGTGAAAGAGAGCTCACCGTCAAAACCGGAATCGCCATCCCCACCGTTATTACCATCGCCTGGATTTCCTCCATCCCCAGGGCCAGGGTCGGTGCCATCGTCGCCGCCGTCGCCAGGATCAACAACGGGGGTGAGAGGATCCCCAACGGCTGGACTGGTGTAGCCGGACTCAGCACCGCACGAAGGAGACGCGGTATTAAGACCCACAACGAAGTTACAGTAACCAGTGCTAGTAGAACCGGTAGTGAGATAGCAGTTGGAACTAGAGGCAGACTCGCCCAAGTAAGAACATGAACTGTGACAAATGTCAGAAGTAACAGAGCTACTTTGCCATGCGACATAATATTTATCACCCGACTTGATGGCGGCAGAATCAGGGCCGCGAACCTCAATAGTTGCAGGACAAACAACAGCCTCTTTGATTGCACCGATACTGTTGTTCATGACTGTGCCGAACGACGTATAAGAATAGCCGCAAATGGCATTCTGTGAGCCGTTCATGGTGCAAGCACCGGCCTTATAATCCTTTCGATTGACGTTTGTATTTAGAGCAACAACAGCATCAACAAAAGTGGAGATCAGTGCTTCAGGGGAATCTTGAACGCCTGCCCTGGAACACTGACTTGGAAATCCAGCGGTGGTCGTGGTGTTGCATTTCCATCCCGCAAAAGCAGATGATGAAAAGAACGCTAAAAACAAAAGAGGCAGTAGGCAAAGATTTTTCATTTCACCACCCTGAGAAGACAGCAAATGAACAACCAGAACCAATGACGAACATGGCAAAATAATAAAGTTGGTCCATGTAACGGCCTCAAATTTTGATTAAAAAAAGGGCGCCCGAAGACGCCCAGGTCACGCAGGTGGAAGCGATTAACCGCGCAGGAAACCCAAGACGATTTTTGCGCCTTTAATACCGGCATAAACACCGGCGAGAATACCGGCGACAGCCAGAACACCTACGGAAATGGTGCTGAAATCGATCGAGGAAGTCAGACCAGTGTAATCCCAGGCTGCTGCGCCTTCAGCAGCGAAAACAGACGGAGCAGCAACAGTAACGGCGACAGCGGAAACAGCTACAGCAAACGATTTTTTGAACATGGGTAAATCCTCAGGATTGTTTGATGAAGTTTAAAACCGTCCGAATTCCCATAGACCCGACCATGAAGAACGCGACTAAGGTAAATCCGGCCCCAAATGCTTGAGCCAAGACAGTTGGATCAAGCTGAGACGGATCAAAAGGAGGCAAGTTATTGACGACCTCCCATGAAGAAGAACAAATTGGAATGCCACCCTCAGTTGAAATGTCGGATGGACAATAGAGGGTGCCAGACATTACGCAGGCTTCTGAGTTGCAGAAGAAGCAGGAGCGCTAGAACTAACACGGCGACCTTGACGAGGATCAACTTCAAAAATCAGTCGATCATCACGAACTTGAGCAATGACATCACACTCATACTTTCCTGGCTGAGGAACTTGCTGAGGAGTTTCCGCATAAAAAGTACATTTTTGCGGATACGGAATATTTGGCAAGTGCGCATATGCTTCAAACATGCAGTAAGGCTTACCGCTCTTTGCCGCAGTACCACTACGGTGGTTGCCAGTTACTTCGACTACTATAACGTTAGACATGATATTGCCCTTTTCACAATGTTGGGGGTCAAGAACAGCGCTTGACCCACGTTAGGCCCAACTGAGCGCTATTAATAAATGAAATCAGATTTATCGTAAGCCCTTACGTATCGTATAGGGAGGCTCCGATGAGATGACCAGTCGATGAACATTCCATCCTGTGCATTGGGAAACATTCGACCAAGCACAGTAATCACAAAGCCAGCAGCATATGGTTGAGTCATTCAAGAAACCTATCTAAATACCGGCAGATTAGGAAGTGTGCCGGGCTTACGGTATGCCCAACTGGGCGCAATGGCTTCAGGATTACGCCTGAAGGTTTTGAATTTTCTTACAGAGCGTTGACGAGCTACCTCTTGCTGAGCCAGTGCAGATAAAAACAACCGCATAAGACTATTAATCCCAGCACGTTCATCACACTGAGGATTGTTGAGAGCATTTAGGAACTCCATTTCTACTGCAAAGCGTAGATTTTGATAAGCAACCTTATCCATCAGAACCCCATCCATTCGGCAACACACGTTGTTCCTGTTTCTTGTCTCTCAACAAACCAAAGCCGCTCTGGTTTAACGCCCTGCTCTTTTCGGGCCTCGACGGCTATAAGAGCCTGATGGACCTGCTGAGCAAGAATAGGATTAATGAAAGAATCTCGTACTTGCTGTTGTTCAGTTAAACGCCGTTGCTGGCCGCTAGTAAGCTGAACACCCTGAAAACTTACCGTTCTCACGCTGCTACCTGATGCAGGTGATTAGGCCGCTGATACCAGGCTGGAACAACCAAAGTGCTTTTAGTCACTTCGCGACACTGGCGTACGAACACAGGTGCAAAACGACTGGTATCGCAAGCATTACGAATATTTATACCGATCTTATTAAGGCGAGCCGCATGCGTTTCAAAAGCACGCTGAGATAAACCGTGATGATGACCACTCATCCAGAGAATGGCATAAGAGGAAGTAGCATTTGCGGACGCCCTGCCCTTACAAATACCTTCTTCAATCAGTTTGTCAGCAATACTCTGAAGGTCCATTGCAGTCACCTTTAACTTTTCATCTATTTTGAGAAACTCACTGTGGAGTTCGGCCAGACGCCTTTCATCAAATAAGCCCCAGTAGCAAAGGGCCTCACGCTGTAAATATTCACTTTTAAGTTCTTGTTCCATGCGAACTACGCCTTCTTGTGCGCAGTAATCTTTGACTCGCTGAACATATTTGTACTCTTCCGAGTTCTCACCAAATACACGCTTGATCTTTGGAAGACAGTTCTGATCCATTTCAAAGGCTTTGTCATACGCCTTTCGGTATTGAAGGCGACCGCCTTTGCCATTACCTTTCGAGGTCCAAGCAACAGTGCGTCCATTGGGATATAGAAAACCGATGGAATGCCCAATGCGCTGACTAGAAACACCACGCAAATAAGCCAAAACATTGCCCTCCCCCAATGAAACATTGGTGGTCAAATCTATTCGTTCAATCTTTGCGCCGTCGGCAATACGGTCACCGGATTTGGCTCCAGACTGCCCCTGACGAATATCAACGTGAGTACAGCGAGTAAAGCCAGGAAGGCCGTACTCACGTAAAAGCGCGTTGTAAACAGAAACGCATTGTTCGATAGAGGCAAAACCGAACAAGTTATCAAGCCGCCCTACCCGGCTAGGATTTCCTTCAACGCGGATCTTACGACCCTGAACGTGAATCGTGACGGAAGTCGAAAAGCTAGCCTCATGCTTGAAACGAGGCTGACGAGTACTAAGGAGTTCGTTTGTATTGGCGTCTATCGTCAGGGTAAGCACGTCGCACACGACAGGTAGGTCATGGTCATGCTCCTGAGAAATGGTTAGCCAATCTATGAACATCCGAACGCCTTACTGAAAGGTCTAAAGCGGTTAACTGCATCCGAAAGGACGGTATACCGCCATGATAGGCAGTCCTCCGTGTGAGTCAAGAGAAAAAGAACGGTTTTTAGCTGATACTTGTGCGATAGAAACGGCAAACCGCATTCGGAGACGCAAAATGGGCATCGGCACCAGGATCAGGCAAGAGCGACTCAAGCAAGGTCTTGAGTTGAAGGAGCTGGCAAAATTGAGTGGTATCCCGGAGCGGACGCTTGCAGACATCGAGCGGGAGGTTTCAAGTCCTCGAGCAGAAAACCTAAAGAAAGTAATCATCTCGTTGGGCTGCTCAGCTGATCAAATCATGTTCGACGACGACGAACTGACTGAGGACGGCGACCTGGCCCTACTGGTGCGCGAATTAGGAAAAACAGAAGAAGACACGCGGCAGACAGTAAAGCGAGTGATCAGAGCAATGCTGGTCCAGGAGCGAGTTTTTGAGCTGGAGAAAATTAGAAATTTCGACGACGCTCACAAGGAAGAAAACAGGCAGCGGCAGATGCTGGCAATGCCATTGAAGCGTTACGAAAAAACGAGCAAGTGAAGTCAGAAACCGAAGAAGTCTTCGGTAAAGTGGGGGTGTAACATTATGCGTACCCATGGATACGAAGCCTGGGTGTCTCTGCTGCTGCTTTTGATTAAGGCTCAATCGTCTAGGCCTAGATCTTTCCTGGCGTCCGCCGATGAAAGAAAAAGGCGCCGAAGCGCCTTTAAATAAGAGGTCTCACCCTACGCCAATTCTGCAGAGTTGCCGGGGTTCCTACATCAGCTTTGGCCCTGCAGGACAGCTGATTTCGCGCTCTTATTGGCATATTCGCGCCGGTGTGTCGCCAAGTCAAACCGGATCGTACCTTGGCCTGACGGTTCTACCTGGCTTGGTCAACCAACACAGGCGTGAGAAACAGAACCAGCTCAGTGCTGGTCGATACCGTCGAGCTGCTGGTGAACAACCATTTGAAGCCAGGGATTTTGCCCAGAAACGGCACGCTTCTAACGACGGTTGTATCCAGATCCGAATAAACACCACCCACAGCAATGGTCTGGCCAAACGGTGAAAAAACCCGGGACGTCAGCGAGGTTGTGTTGATCGGCGGCACGCCATTCATGGCATTGGAATAATCAGGCTCGTCCTTTGAAAGGATGACATCCAGCAGCACGCCCTTATCGTTAACGATCGGAGTCACGTCGAGCGACAAAGCAGCCTGTTTGAAAGATGTCGACGTCGCACCATCGCCGGCCGATTGCTGATAAGGAACCTGAGAGCCTTTAACAATTTTGGCTTGATGACGGTCAGAGGTATAAACACGAGGACTGGAAATCACCCTGCCCTTACCTTCCTGCTCCATAGCTGAAAGCCTGGCATCGAGCGTCAAAGCGCTTGAGACAATGCCAACAGCACCGATGGCACCAGAGGCAAAGCCAAGCGGCACAGAGCCTGAAACAGTCCCAGCACCGCTACCTACAGTGCCACCCCATTGAACGCCCAGATTCTTGGAATACGAGCGGTCCACCTCGACAATACGAGCCTGGATCATCACTTGCTTCCTGGAGTAATCAACGGCAGCAATCAGGATTTTGAGCTGCTCTAAACGCGGCTTGCTCATCCTGGCAACGATGATTGAAGAACCGTCCTCGAAATTCAAAGTCTCTCCAGAATCGAGAGGGAACGCTTTAATTGCATCAGACGCCAAAATATTGTGGACCTTGAAAATCGAAACATCAAAAGCTGGATTAACGCCAGAAGAAAGGCTGTTTTGTAATGGGGGATATTGTTCAGCCGAATACGAATTCACTGAATATGAATCACCTGGACGCGGGTAAGCACTGACACGCAAAAACTTACCTTCGACTGTGTATAAAAGACCTTTTGCCGATGTTACATATTCAATGGCTTCATCCCAGGTCACATCCTTCATTCGCATAGAAAGTGAACCACGGACGTTTACGTCTAAAACAAGATTCAAGCCACGGTAATCAGCTAAAAGCTGTAGTGCGGACGAAACCTGAATGGTCTGAAAATCAAAAGTCAGTTGTTGAGAAACGGTTTCTGCCTGGGCAAAAGAAACAAAGAAAAAGAAAAATGCAGCAACGTAGAGACGGCGCAAAGACTTAAAGGTATTCATGGCATGAGTTCCAGAGAGCTGGTTGATTAATTGGGAGCGGTCTTAGCGCTACGCTAAAGACCTCCCCCAATTAACCCACCTGTAATTGGGTTAGGCTTCTTTAATGACCAATTAGTAACTTTGAAGCCGTCAACTAAGCAATAAGCCTCGGTAAAATCCGGAAAATATCGGCAATGAAAGAAAGAAATGTACCGAGTATTCCCGTTGTTATCGGCTACAAGGGCAAGAGCCTCAGAAACTGCCTTTGAAGATGGATCGGGCTTTGAAGGATGCACAAAGCCAACAAGCCGCCACGTCGTTGAAATTGGAGGTTCAGCAGGTGCGCTGGGTTGTTTAGGAACAGAGGCGGAAACCGCATGCTTTACACCAGGTTGATCGGTAGTAAAAAACCTTTTGACAAAATAAACACCCAGGACGATACAAACGATAAAAGAACCTAGCGCAGCCCATAAGCCAAAGGAACGCAGAATACTTGAACGGCCATCTGCTGAAGACTCATCACCCACGGCACCAGAGTTTGATTGAGTAGCTGACTTGTAAAATGAATACACGGACGCCTTAAAAGTGCCTGCTGTAGTCCTTATTAACTTTGTTTTTGAAGGTGCATCACCAGTAACAGCACCATTATAAATATCAACCTTAAAGGTCTTTTTGGTAATTTTCCTAATCCGATAAGTAGTCTCGATTAAAAGACGCACCCATGACGAGATTTGAGCAAGGTCTTGAGTTACAAGAACAACGCGCATTGAATTGTTCTTATCATCGACACGATGCCTATGCTCAGCAAGCAGTGACTTATCAGCAAGATTAGCTTGGTTAACATTTTTACCGGCAGGCCACCTCCTCCAACATTCGTCAATGATAGCGACAGATCCAGCCGGAATAATCTCGGAAAGGTCATCAAGCTCAAACCAATCATCAGGCAATTGAGTAATATTTCCCCCGTAGGTAGACAGAAGATCATCAATGGACAAAGGGATATTTGTGACCACATGCCTATCTTGTTTCAACGAAGGAATTATAACGTGCTCGACAACGCCATAACTTTTTCCGTGCCCAGGTTTACCGACATAAGCATGAATAGCCATAAATCACCCAATAAACGGAATGCGACGAACAAGAAAACGCAAAAGATAAGCGCTGCTAACAACAGTGATCCCAAAAGGGATTTGCATAATATTAAGGAAATACCAGACCGAAGGATCTATAGCCGTAAATAACTCACCAGCGCTAGAAATAAGCCCAACAATAAAGCTAGTGCTAATAAGGTCAAGAAGCGCTTGATAAAGCCAATCAGCGATAGCAACAACGGCATCAACAAAGAATTGCAAAATCTCTTGCAAGATGGATAACAGCCAATCACCAAAACCAGTCATATATCACTCCATTTTTTAGCCGCTAAAATCACGCAGACAGAAACACACGCAAAGCAAGTAATGACCAAGCTGCTAAAAAAACAGCACTAAGTATCGGAGAGATTCCGGCAAACAATACGCAGTGAGCATCAAACGAAATGATAGTTCCTAAAATGGCAATGTCAGCAGTTGGGCAGGTTCCACCAGAATTAGCAGATGAGATTTTCTGTTGGAATTCCTCCATCGCAACACCAAAACCAGAATGATTTAGATCAACTTGCATGCCATGAACAAAAGCCTGGTAGTGAACAGCATTAACCTCACTGTCTAAAACAGAATCCGCATTCAACGATCCGGGATTAGTGAAAGAGAGCTCACCGTCAAAACCGGAATCGCCATCCCCACCGTTATTACCATCGCCTGGATTTCCTCCATCCCCAGGGCCAGGGTCGGTGCCATCGTCGCCGCCGTCGCCAGGATCAACAACGGGGGTGAGAGGATCCCCAACGGCTGGACTGGTGTAGCCGGACTCAGCACCGCACGAAGGAGACGCGGTATTAAGACCCACAACGAAGTTACAGTAACCAGTGCTAGTAGAACCGGTAGTGAGATAGCAGTTGGAACTAGAGGCAGACTCGCCCAAGTAAGAACATGAACTGTGACAAATGTCAGAAGTAACAGAGCTACTTTGCCATGCGACATAATATTTATCACCCGACTTGATGGCGGCAGAATCAGGGCCGCGAACCTCAATAGTTGCAGGACAAACAACAGCCTCTTTGATTGCACCGATACTGTTGTTCATGACTGTGCCGAACGACGTATAAGAATAGCCGCAAATGGCATTCTGTGAGCCGTTCATGGTGCAAGCACCGGCCTTATAATCCTTTCGATTGACGTTTGTATTTAGAGCAACAACAGCATCAACAAAAGTGGAGATCAGTGCTTCAGGGGAATCTTGAACGCCTGCCCTGGAACACTGACTTGGAAATCCAGCGGTGGTCGTGGTGTTGCATTTCCATCCCGCAAAAGCAGATGATGAAAAGAACGCTAAAAACAAAAGAGGCAGTAGGCAAAGATTTTTCATTTCACCACCCTGAGAAGACAGCAAATGAACAACCAGAACCAATGACGAACATGGCAAAATAATAAAGTTGGTCCATGTAACGGCCTCAAATTTTGATTAAAAAAAGGGCGCCCGAAGACGCCCAGGTCACGCAGGTGGAAGCGATTAACCGCGCAGGAAACCCAAGACGATTTTTGCGCCTTTAATACCGGCATAAACACCGGCGAGAATACCGGCGACAGCCAGAACACCTACGGAAATGGTGCTGAAATCGATCGAGGAAGTCAGACCAGTGTAATCCCAGGCTGCTGCGCCTTCAGCAGCGAAAACAGACGGAGCAGCAACAGTAACGGCGACAGCGGAAACAGCTACAGCAAACGATTTTTTGAACATGGGTAAATCCTCAGGATTGTTTGATGAAGTTTAAAACCGTCCGAATTCCCATAGACCCGACCATGAAGAACGCGACTAAGGTAAATCCGGCCCCAAATGCTTGAGCCAAGACAGTTGGATCAAGCTGAGACGGATCAAAAGGAGGCAAGTTATTGACGACCTCCCATGAAGAAGAACAAATTGGAATGCCACCCTCAGTTGAAATGTCGGATGGACAATAGAGGGTGCCAGACATTACGCAGGCTTCTGAGTTGCAGAAGAAGCAGGAGCGCTAGAACTAACACGGCGACCTTGACGAGGATCAACTTCAAAAATCAGTCGATCATCACGAACTTGAGCAATGACATCACACTCATACTTTCCTGGCTGAGGAACTTGCTGAGGAGTTTCCGCATAAAAAGTACATTTTTGCGGATACGGAATATTTGGCAAGTGCGCATATGCTTCAAACATGCAGTAAGGCTTACCGCTCTTTGCCGCAGTACCACTACGGTGGTTGCCAGTTACTTCGACTACTATAACGTTAGACATGATATTGCCCTTTTCACAATGTTGGGGGTCAAGAACAGCGCTTGACCCACGTTAGGCCCAACTGAGCGCTATTAATAAATGAAATCAGATTTATCGTAAGCCCTTACGTATCGTATAGGGAGGCTCCGATGAGATGACCAGTCGATGAACATTCCATCCTGTGCATTGGGAAACATTCGACCAAGCACAGTAATCACAAAGCCAGCAGCATATGGTTGAGTCATTCAAGAAACCTATCTAAATACCGGCAGATTAGGAAGTGTGCCGGGCTTACGGTATGCCCAACTGGGCGCAATGGCTTCAGGATTACGCCTGAAGGTTTTGAATTTTCTTACAGAGCGTTGACGAGCTACCTCTTGCTGAGCCAGTGCAGATAAAAACAACCGCATAAGACTATTAATCCCAGCACGTTCATCACACTGAGGATTGTTGAGAGCATTTAGGAACTCCATTTCTACTGCAAAGCGTAGATTTTGATAAGCAACCTTATCCATCAGAACCCCATCCATTCGGCAACACACGTTGTTCCTGTTTCTTGTCTCTCAACAAACCAAAGCCGCTCTGGTTTAACGCCCTGCTCTTTTCGGGCCTCGACGGCTATAAGAGCCTGATGGACCTGCTGAGCAAGAATAGGATTAATGAAAGAATCTCGTACTTGCTGTTGTTCAGTTAAACGCCGTTGCTGGCCGCTAGTAAGCTGAACACCCTGAAAACTTACCGTTCTCACGCTGCTACCTGATGCAGGTGATTAGGCCGCTGATACCAGGCTGGAACAACCAAAGTGCTTTTAGTCACTTCGCGACACTGGCGTACGAACACAGGTGCAAAACGACTGGTATCGCAAGCATTACGAATATTTATACCGATCTTATTAAGGCGAGCCGCATGCGTTTCAAAAGCACGCTGAGATAAACCGTGATGATGACCACTCATCCAGAGAATGGCATAAGAGGAAGTAGCATTTGCGGACGCCCTGCCCTTACAAATACCTTCTTCAATCAGTTTGTCAGCAATACTCTGAAGGTCCATTGCAGTCACCTTTAACTTTTCATCTATTTTGAGAAACTCACTGTGGAGTTCGGCCAGACGCCTTTCATCAAATAAGCCCCAGTAGCAAAGGGCCTCACGCTGTAAATATTCACTTTTAAGTTCTTGTTCCATGCGAACTACGCCTTCTTGTGCGCAGTAATCTTTGACTCGCTGAACATATTTGTACTCTTCCGAGTTCTCACCAAATACACGCTTGATCTTTGGAAGACAGTTCTGATCCATTTCAAAGGCTTTGTCATACGCCTTTCGGTATTGAAGGCGACCGCCTTTGCCATTACCTTTCGAGGTCCAAGCAACAGTGCGTCCATTGGGATATAGAAAACCGATGGAATGCCCAATGCGCTGACTAGAAACACCACGCAAATAAGCCAAAACATTGCCCTCCCCCAATGAAACATTGGTGGTCAAATCTATTCGTTCAATCTTTGCGCCGTCGGCAATACGGTCACCGGATTTGGCTCCAGACTGCCCCTGACGAATATCAACGTGAGTACAGCGAGTAAAGCCAGGAAGGCCGTACTCACGTAAAAGCGCGTTGTAAACAGAAACGCATTGTTCGATAGAGGCAAAACCGAACAAGTTATCAAGCCGCCCTACCCGGCTAGGATTTCCTTCAACGCGGATCTTACGACCCTGAACGTGAATCGTGACGGAAGTCGAAAAGCTAGCCTCATGCTTGAAACGAGGCTGACGAGTACTAAGGAGTTCGTTTGTATTGGCGTCTATCGTCAGGGTAAGCACGTCGCACACGACAGGTAGGTCATGGTCATGCTCCTGAGAAATGGTTAGCCAATCTATGAACATCCGAACGCCTTACTGAAAGGTCTAAAGCGGTTAACTGCATCCGAAAGGACGGTATACCGCCATGATAGGCAGTCCTCCGTGTGAGTCAAGAGAAAAAGAACGGTTTTTAGCTGATACTTGTGCGATAGAAACGGCAAACCGCATTCGGAGACGCAAAATGGGCATCGGCACCAGGATCAGGCAAGAGCGACTCAAGCAAGGTCTTGAGTTGAAGGAGCTGGCAAAATTGAGTGGTATCCCGGAGCGGACGCTTGCAGACATCGAGCGGGAGGTTTCAAGTCCTCGAGCAGAAAACCTAAAGAAAGTAATCATCTCGTTGGGCTGCTCAGCTGATCAAATCATGTTCGACGACGACGAACTGACTGAGGACGGCGACCTGGCCCTACTGGTGCGCGAATTAGGAAAAACAGAAGAAGACACGCGGCAGACAGTAAAGCGAGTGATCAGAGCAATGCTGGTCCAGGAGCGAGTTTTTGAGCTGGAGAAAATTAGAAATTTCGACGACGCTCACAAGGAAGAAAACAGGCAGCGGCAGATGCTGGCAATGCCATTGAAGCGTTACGAAAAAACGAGCAAGTGAAGTCAGAAACCGAAGAAGTCTTCGGTAAAGTGGGGGTGTAACAGCACCCCCACCCCTAAACCGCATCAGGAGATGAAAATGAGTCTCAACGACACATACAAGGTCAAGGAAGTCGCCGGAGAAATTGAAGCCAATAAACACATAGATGCAGGCTGGGAATTATTAGCTGTCGCTGGTGGCGTGGACGTCGATAAAATTCCGGTGTTCCTCTATTCGCTCGGGTGGACCAGTGAGGAAAACCCTCCTCATATAAGGTAAAACTCGCGCTGGTGAATCGGACCTACCGGGACCTAACCGGCGATAGCGCTACACGTCACGGGACCGCGCTGGCTACGCTCAAATCCCGACGCGATATCTTGGAGTGATCAGGGCGCGAAGTGACACCAGGGCGACTACGGGCGATTTGAACGCGATAAAAACCCCAGGGTTCTTACGGACGCTGGGGTTTTTCTTTGGGCGATAGACCGGCCCGCGTTGCGGGGTATCGGCGCACCAGGTGCAATGCACTAGCAAGGACCTGCGAGGCGCCTAATGCCCTTCGGGCAGGTCGAGGTAAGCAGGATCAAATGACATGATACTAAGATCACTGTTCTGGTCGTGAAAATAAGGACAGACCTGCTTCAAAGGTCCAATCACGAATGGTATCAAGGCACTCACCAGCGGAATATTTCCACCGCTCAGCCTGATCAAGCCGTGAGTTTACCGCACTCAAAACCTCAGCATTTTCAGTGACCACGAGCTGCGATTTTTTGGAAAGAACGTAATGGTATTGGCAGAGCTTAAGGTAGTGCTCCTGCAGCTCAGATATCCTGACGAACGAAATCTCAAGATCACTAGCCATGACCCGTTGAAATTGCAAATAGCTTTCCTCAGCATTTTTGGATTTGTGAATCCAGAAAATACGGAAATCGTCGATTTTACTGCCTTTTGCGTTCTTAAACGCTTCAGCGACAGAGAGGTTTTCCAGAGATGCTACTAGATCATCTTCAGTCATAAGTGCTCTTGGAGGATTGGTGATAGCTACGGCTTTCGAATATAGAAGGCGTTGCAAAGTCAGGTCAACACCTGGAATTCTAGTTTCTGGATAAAGGAAAATCTGATAGCAAACTATGGAGAACAGACCATGACCTGGTTGGCTTTTGCAATCATTTAGCATGGGATTTGGCAGAGAAACGGAAACTCGGTAATATCGGTCGCGTAGCCCTTGAGGCACTTGCAGAGCCCGGTCATTAGTGACTGGGCTTTTGCCTTTCTGAAGTCCAAAAATGATGGCATTTTTGCTACCTCAGCTCAATCACCAGGTCAGATTTTGCTATCAAAAAAAGGCCACGCATAATGCACGCTATGTGTAAATCAGTCGCCGGGGCTGCGCGATTTTCCCGGCGCCTGATTCGTCCTGCAGGACGGCTTCGCTAACATAACGTATGTCGAATTATGCGTAATATCATGTTACGTAATCAGGGCCAGTCCTCGTCAGATTTCAATAGGCAAACCCCTGTTGGCTTAACTCCTCGGTGATACCGACCTGGGCAAATCAGGTCGCGAAATGGCACCGCGTGGATTGCGCGTTATGAACGCGAAGAAAAACCCCAGGGCTCTCACGAACGTTGGGGTTTTCTTTTGCGTAAATAACCAGCCACTGGCCCTTAGGTCATACGACTTTTACGGCTAGTCAGCACACCGCTCACCAACACTATGGTGAACGCGATAACGTTGCCCGTCGTAACGCATTACTGGAAAACAAAAGCCCGGGCCGCCAACCTCGACATCAGGCCAACCATCACTGCCTTTGCTGGCGAGAAACTCAGCAAAGCCGCTTTCGTTGAGCATGAGTTTCCAGTCGCCGTCAGGCTGCTGACTGACCAGATAAAATCCAGTACCTGTCTGCCCATAACAGGAACCGCTGCCTTCGGTAATCAACGCATCCGGCCGGCCGTCACCGTTCAGGTCCTTAACCTGCTCGATGGTTGCCGGCGTGTAGCTACCGGTTTCCTCGATTTCGCACTCCGACGCCTCTTGGTTAAATCCAGCAGCGCGCAATGCCTTTATCTGCTCGCTACGCGGTAGTTCATCCGCCAGCGCCGTAGTACTGATCACGAAACACGCCACCCAAAGACCTAACGTAAACCTTCTCAGCATAGAGACCGTCCCTTTATGGCGCCCGCCGGTTTTAAGTATCGCGCATGTACCCAGATAAGGGTCAAAGATGAGTGAGCCCTGCCCTTGCAATATATCTGTATATTATAACTAAACTAAATGTCTATTTAGTTTAGTTATAATTAGGCGCATCAATAACCACTGGCCGTCGTCATCACTCCACCCACAATCGCAATCCCCGAGCTGCTGCCCAAGCGCGTCGCCCCGGCCTCAATCATCTTCATCGCCGTCGGATAATCACGCACGCCACCGGACGCCTTGACCCCAACGCCCGCGCCCACTGTTTTGCGCATCAGTGCAACGTCCTCAACGGTAGCGCCACTTTTGCTGAACCCTGTGGAGGTCTTGACGAATGCCACGCCCAAATCCCGGCAGATTTCACACGCCTGGACTTTCTGCTCGTCGCTCAGCAGGCAGGTTTCCAGGATGACCTTCAACGGCACTGCGCCGCAGGCTTTGTGGACCCAGTTGATGTCTTCGCGTACCGCGTCTAGCAAGCCCTCCTTCAGCCAGCCGATGTTGAGCACCATGTCGATCTCCCCTGCCCCGGCGGCAATCGCCCGCTCGGCTTCAAACGCCTTGGTGTCGCTCAAGCCGGCGCCGAGTGGGAAGCCCACTACCGCACAAATCACCACGGTCTTGTCGCTCAGGCACGAAGCGGCGTAAGGCACTTGCCCGGAGTTCAGGCACACCGAATAAAAACCGTGCTGCATGGCTTCCTCGCACAAGGTGCGAATCTGCTCACGGGAGGCGTCGGGCGCCAGCAAGGTGTGATCGATGTACTTGGCCAATGCTGCGGGTTGAAGTGTATTCATTTAACGTGCCCTTGCCTGTATGTTGCCAATGATTGTGGTGCGCTTGTCACAGCGCTCACATTAATACGTTACAATAATATCAGTAAATGTTACTTATCTAACACAAACAATCAAGCCCTGGAATACGCGTGGACAGTAAAAAAGCCGAGCGACTCAAGCTAATCCAACAAGCTTTGCAGGACCAGAACGCCATTCACCTGCGGGAAATGGCGGCACTGCTGGACGTTTCCGAGATGACCCTGCGCCGCGACCTCAACCACTTCACCGAGCATGTGCGTCTGCTAGGCGGCTACATCACCCGCGTCGGCACTGAGGCCAGCGATTACCGCGTAGCCGACCAGGACACGCGTCACGTCGAGGAAAAACGCCGCATCGGCAAACTCGCCGCCCGGCTGGTACAACCCGGTGACACGGTGTTTTTCGACTGCGGCACCACCTCGCCCTTTGTGATTGATTTCATCCCTGATGAGCTGGAGTTCACCGCCGTGTGCAGCTCGTTGAACGTGCTGCTCAGGCTGCAGAACAAGCCCAACTGTCACATCGTGTTGTGCGGCGGCACCTTTCACCGCAAGAACCAGGTGTTTGAAAGCAGCGCCGAAAGCAGCATCCTCGACAGCGTGCGCCTGACGTGGGCTTTTGTGACCGCCGCCGGCGTCAGCCAGGAATTCGGCGTGACGTGCTTCAACTTCAATGAAGTCGAGGTCAAGCAAAAGGTCCTGCGCCAGGCCCAGCAGCGTGTGTTGCTCGCCGACTTCAGCAAGTTCGACACTGTGCGCACCGCGCATTTCGCTGCCCTGGAAGACTTTCACTACGTGGTCAGCGACAAGAAAATCCCCCGCGGCTACAAAGACCTCATCGAGGCCAGCGGCGCGCAACTGCTGGTTTAACCCAGCAACTTGTGCCGCTCTTGGGCGTTCAAGTAACCGGTGGTCACGCTGAACGAGGCGCTGGCCCCGGCCGCCAGCGAACGCACGTGACCTTTGGCTTTTTCCGCGTTATAGCCTTCGGGTTCGCAGGTTGATGGCAGCACGAACGCGGCCACTTGCTGATCCGCTGAGTGCAGGATCCAGCGTGCGGCGTGCTCGAATTGCTCGGGGCGATAACGGGTGTAGAACGCAGCACCATCGGGGTGATCGAGCAAGAAGTGCGCGTGGCCGGTGGCGTCAGTGCCAACCTCGTCGAAGAAAAACACGATTTCTGGATCGTACAGCGCCGGCCGCTCCAGGCACGCCAGCTGAGCGGGATGCTCAGCGAGTTGCGCCATGTAGGCGCTCCAGTCCGGCGTCGGCTTGACGTGGCCCGGCACACTGGTGCGCAGGCGCAGGCGCTGCATGCCCAGCGGCTCGACAAACCGGGCACCGGCCACATAGGCGTAGTTCATGTGAGCCATGTACATCAGGTCCATGGGTTTGCCAGCCAGGTTCGTCACGTCCATGTCGATATCGAATAACGCCGAATCGGCGCGCAGCGTGACGCTCGGGCACGCCCGGTAGCGATCGCCGAAGCCCTTGGCGTATTGGTACGAGCCGCCCAGGCGCACAAAGCCCTCGCCGATTTCCAGCCAGGCGGTGTCCGTTGGCGCGCAAGGCATCTCGCCGTGCAACGCATGAGTGTCATCCGGCGCCGGGCAGCCGTTGCGCAGCAGGCCACTGTGAAACATGAAGCAGCCGTAGGTATCGATCACCGTCGGGCTGGGCCTTGGCTGCTCGAACAGGTTCGTCATGGTCAGGTCGCAGCCGTCGAACACGGCCGACCAGATCATCTGCCCTTGATACGGCAGCACGACCAAACGTCCACGGCAGTTCTCCAGGCTCACGGCCAGCACGCCGGACGGATAGGTCCAGGCACTGACCTTGAAATCCTCAGACTGCAACAGGATCTTTTCCTGTTCGGCAAACACGGCGCGATACAGCGGGATGCACGTGTTCATGAGACCACCGCCGCGGCCACACTGGAGGGTGATGTGTCTGACTGGCGCAGGCATTTGACCGCATACATCACAATCACGATAAAGCACAGCAACGGCACGCTGTAGGCCAACTGCATGTTGCCACCGCTGGCGTCGGACAACAGGCCTTGGAAGATCGGAATCACCCCGCCACCGACGATACTCATCACCAGCAAGGAACCACCGACACCGGTGTCTTCACCCAAGCCATCGATGGTCAGGCCGTAAATGGTCGGCCAGCACGGGCCGAGAAAAATACTCACACCCACCGCTGCATATACCGCCGAAATGTTCGGCACCAGAATGGTGTAGGCCAGCAGCACAATGCACAGCACACCGTAGATCGCCAAGACCTTGGCCGGGTGCAGGCGGCGCATCAGCAGGTTGGCGATCAACTTGCCGACAAAGTACGCGGCAAAGGTGGTCATCAGGAACCATGATGCACTGCGCTCATTCATGCCGCCCATTTGCATGGCCAACCGAATGGTGAAACTCCATACGCCGACCTGCGCGCCCACATACAGAAACTGCGCGAGTACGCCGAAAGTAAAACGCGGGTTGCGCCACAACCGCCCCAGGCTTTTACGCAAGCTACCGGACTTGTTGTCGACGGGCTTGTTGCCCTTGCAGGCGGGGAAACGGGTGATCGCGATCAGGATAAACATCAGCACCAGCACCGCGATCATCCACTTATAAGGCAGCAGCGTGGACTGGATCATTTGCAACTGCTGCACCGCCGCATCCGTGGCGCTCATCTGTGTCAGTTGCTCGGTGGTGGCATCGGTCTCCTTGAACATCACGAAGCTGCCCACGTAAACCCCAGCCATGGCGCCGAACGGGTGAAAGGTCTGCGAGATGTTCAAGCGCCGCGTCCCGGTTTCCCGTGGGCCCATCAGCGTCGAGTAGGTGTTGCAGGCGGTTTCGAGGAACGACAGGCCGGCGGCAATCACAAACAGCGCGAGCAAAAACATGCCGTACTTGGCCGTAGACGCTGCGGGGAAAAACAGCAGGCAACCGAACATGTACAGCAACAGGCCAATCAGAATCGTGCTTTTGTAGCTCAAGCGGCGCACCACCATGGCGGCCGGGATCGCCACAAAAAAGTAGCCCAGGTAAAACGCCGACTGCACAAAGGCGGTCTGGAAATCGCTGAGCAAAAACGCTTTCTTGAAATGGGCGATCAGCACGTCATTCATGCTCGCCGCCGCGGCCCACAACGCGAAGATGCTGCACAGCAGGATAAAGGCGAACCACGGCGTGCGGTTCAGGTAAAAACCATCGGGTGTCTGTTGCAGCGCAGGTTTGTTCATTATTGTTCTCCGGGCTGAATTGATGGGTTTAGCGCTGTTGCTGGAAGCGCGCGAACGCTTCGCTGTCGGGATAGGAGGTTTGCGTACCCAGCGCCGTTACCGAGCACGCGGAATACGCCACGGCCTGCTCCATGGCCTGGCGAATGCTGCCGTCGCGGTTCCAGTGCTGAATGAAGCAACCGATAAAGGCGTCACCGGCGCCGGTGGTGTCACGGGCCACAACGCGCTGGCCCGGCACCTGGAACTCGCCCTCCTCGCCCACATATAACGCGCCCTGCTCGCCAAGGGTGACGATCACATGGCGGATGCCGCTGGCCACCAGCGTGCGTGCGGCAGCGCGAGCCGAGTCCGGCGAGTCCACGGTAAGGCCGGTGATCAACGCCAGTTCCGATTCGTTGGGGATCAGGAAATCCAGCTTCGCCAAGTGCTCAGCGTTTAAGCCCGCCAGGGCCGGTGCCGGATTCAGCAGCACGGCGATGCCATGCCGGTGCGCAAACTCGATGGCGTAGTAGACTGTCTCCAGGTTGATCTCCAGCTGCAGCACAATCAGCGTGCAGCCACGCAGGTCGGCTGCTGCGGCATCGATGTCCGCCGTCGACAAATGCGCATTGGCGCCTTTGACGATCAAAATGCTGTTGTGGGAATCGGCACGCACAAAAATCGGCGCTACGCCGCTGGAGACGCCAGGCACCCGCTGCACATAACGGGTGTCGATGCCAAAGCGCTGGAAGTTGGCCAGGGTGTTGTCGGCAAACATGTCGTCGCCGACCTTGCTCAGCATCAATACATCCGCCCCAAGCTTGGCTGCCGCCACCGCCTGGTTGGCGCCTTTGCCGCCGCATCCCAGGGCAAATCCCGGTGCTTCCAGGGTTTCGCCCTGGGCTGGCATGCGGTCAATGTAGGTAATCAAATCCACCATATTGCTGCCGATGACTGCGATCTTGCTCATTGCTATTCCACCTTGTTGCGTCACGGCCAGGCAGGTCGTGATGCTCTTATTTTGTTATTTAAATAACATTGAGTGTGAATATTCAATCTTTTTCTGCGCAGAGAGATCGACGGACGACGTAGGACGCTTTCGCTGCCAAGCAAAACCTCAGCCGCCAGCTTTCAAGCGCTAAAAATGTAGCGGCTGTGTAAACGCCACCTTGTAACCCCACGGGCCGCTCTCTAAGCTGGCCGGTCTTTCGCCGTAACCCGGAACACCCCATGTCTCGAAGCATCGCCCACCTCGCCTTATTGCTGGGGTTGATCACCGCCATCGGCCCTTTCGCCATCGACAGCTACCTGCCCGCCCTGCCCACCTTGGGTGCCAGCCTGCACGCCTCGCCGGCGGCGGTGCAGATGAGCCTCACGGTGTTCTTCATGATCATCGGCGTGTGCCAGCTGTTCTACGGCCCGATCAGCGATGTGTACGGTCGCAAGCCGCCGATCTATCTCGGCCTGGTGATATTCGCCGTGGCCAGCGTCGGCTGTGCACTGGCCCCCACTATTGAAGTGCTGATTGGGTTTCGGGCCCTGCAAGCGTTCGGCGCCTGTGCCGGCATGGTCATTCCGCGGGCGATCGTTCGCGACCTGTACACCGGCCATGAGGCCGCGCGCCTGATGGCCCTGCTGATGCTGGTGATGAGTGTGTCGCCGATCCTGGCGCCCTTGGCCGGCAGCGTGGTGATTTCACTCTGGAGCTGGCGCGAAGTGTTCGCGGCACTGGCGGTCGTGTCCGTGCTGTGCCTGGTGATGACCATTGTGCAATTGCCGGAAACCCACCCGGCCGAGCGCCGCTTGGGCAAGACCCTGGGCAACGCCATCGGCAGTTACGGCGCGCTGTTGCGCGACCCGGTATTTATCGGTTTAGCGGTGGTCAGCGGCTTCGGCCTGGCCACCTTCTTCGTGTTTATTGGCAGCGCGCCGTTCGTGTACATCGAATACTTCGGCCTGACACCCACACAATTCAGCCTGTGCTTTGCGCTGAATGCCGCCTCGTTTTTCGCTATGAGCCAAATGACCGCACGCCTGAGCGCGCGCTTTGGCCTGGCGCCGGTGATTCGTTGGTCGGTGATGGCTGTCGCGGCCGTCATGGTCTTGCTGGCAGCCACCACGCTGTGGGGCAACCACTTGGCGGTGATGATGACGATGCTGTTTATCGGCTTCGGTTTCCTCGGCCTGCTGTTGCCGGCGGCCGGCGTGTTGTCCCTGGAAGACCACGGCGCCGTGGCCGGTGCTGCCTCGGCACTGCTGGGTGCGATCCAGATGATTACCGCCGCCGTGTCGATGACATTGGTTGGGCTGTACGCCGACCATACGCCCGCACCAATGCTGGTTGGCATTGCCCTGTGTGCAGTCGCCGCGATGCTGACCGCCTTCTGGACACTGCGCCGTTTGCCGGCGCATCTGCAACCTGCGCCGCGCACCTGATACGCAGCATCAACCCAGCAACGCCGGCCCTGAATGCACAAGGCCAATCAGGGCCACGGCCAGCAGCACCAGGCACGCCACGCGATTGATACCGACGCGGTATTTCAGCGCGAACGCCTGGTGCGCGACAGCGATGTAGCCTGCCAGCACCACAAAGTCGATCAGCACCCACAGCCCGGTCAACCACGCCACGCTGGCACTGAATGAGTCAGCCACGTGGATGAATTGGGGGAAGAAGGCGACAAAGAAAATGATGTCCTTGGGGTTGGAAATGCCCACCAGGAAACCGGTGCCGACCCCGCTGCGCGATCGTCCGGCCTGGATGCCCTGCCCAGGTGGGCTACGCAGCCCCTGGATCGCCAAGTGCAGGATAAACAGGCAGCCGAAGAAGCTGATCCCACTGAGCAACCTTGGGCTCACGGAAAAACTCCCCGACAAAATCAGCACCGCCAGCAGCGCCAAGATCAACGATGCCAGGTTGGTGCCTGCGGCTGTCCACAACGCGCGCCGGCTGCCGGCTTGCAGGCTGGTGTTGATGATCAGCGCCACCACCGGGCCGGGCGTGACGATCAACGCCACTACGCTGAAGACATAAATTAGAAGTAACGAGGTATTCATCGAGCCAGTGCGCCTTATTGGGTTCAGGGGCTGGCAGCGTGCGCCAGGCGACGCGCGTTGAAAAACGTAAAAGCCTGTGCCCTACTATGAGTATTAATCACAATGACAAGCCCCCATGGCCGAACGACTCCCCCCGCTGTATGCCCTGCGCGCCTTTGAAATAGCGGCTCGCACGTCCTCGTTTACACGTGCGGCGCAAGAACTGTCATTGACTCAAAGTGCGATTAGCCGCCACATCAAAACCCTGGAAGGCATCCTCGATTGCCGTTTGTTCGAGCGCCACGGGCCACGGCTGGAATTGACCGTCGCCGGCGAACGGCTTGCGCAGGAACTCAAGGTTGGCTTTCGCATCATCGAGCAAGCGTGCGCACCCTTCCGGGCCGGCACCGGCGATCTGCGCTTGAAGGCGCCGTCGACGCTGACCATGCGCTGGCTGCTGCACGCCCTGGACGAACTCAAGCTCAGCACGCCTGAACTGGCTATCCAACTGGCGAGTGTCTGGATGGATTTTGACAGCGTGGACTTCTACGCCGAGCCTTACGACTGCGCAATTTTGCTTGGCAACGGTCAGTTCGGCTCGGAGGTGCAGACGCACAAACTGTTCGATGAATGGCTGATCCCGATCTGCGCGCCCGGTTGGGTGGGTACTGAGCTGGCCGATACCGAACTGGTCCACCCTACCCCTGACCGCCGCGACTGGCGACGCTGGTTGGCGGCCCAGCCACTTGATGCATGCGTCAACCTCGACCGCGGCAAAGTTTTTGACACGCTCGATCAGGCGATCTCGGCCGCCATGCGCGGCCACGGCGTTTCAATTGGCGACCTGCACCTGGTGGCCAACGATGTACGCGACGGCCTGATCAAGCTGCCCTACGCCACCGCCGTGGCCTCCGGCGACGCTTACTACCTGGTGTGGCCCAAATCGAGCCGGCACGGCCCCAAACTGCGTGAACTGTGCGAGTGCCTGACACGACTAGTCCCAGCGCTAGACTTGCCAGGCCTTGAGTTCCTGCCTGCGGGCCACTGACACCATTCGTCGGGCGTGCCGCACATTCGCTACAACTATCGCCGCCGGCAAAACTACTAACTCCATAGCACCCTTGAACCGTTATGGAGACTCAGATGACTGACTACCCTCGCCCACCTTTCGCCCCTCAAGCCCAGTCGGTGCCCGGTTCGCAGAAGAAAATGGACCCCTACCCCGACTGCGGCGAAAAGAGCTACAAAGGTTCCGGTCGGTTGGCCAACAAGATCGCCCTGATCACCGGCGCCGACAGCGGCATTGGCCGCGCGGTCGCCATTGCGTTTGCCCGTGAAGGTGCCGACGTGGCCATCGCCTACCTGGACGAGCACGACGACGCCAAGGAAACCGCGCGCTGGGTCGAAGAAGCCGGCCGCCAATGCCTGCTGCTGCCGGGCGATATTGCGCAAAAAACCACTTGCCAGGCGCTGGTGGACAAGACCGTCGAACAGTTCGGCCGCATTGACGTGCTGGTCAACAACGCCGCGTTCCAGATGACCCACGAAACCCTCGAAGAGATCGAAGATGAAGAATGGGTGAAAACCTTCGATATCAACATTACGGCGATGTTTCGCCTCTGCAAAGCCGCCCTGCCCCATATGAAAGCCGGCAGCTCGATCATCAACACCAGTTCGGTCAATTCGGACATGCCCAAGCCCACGCTGCTGGCGTATGCCGCCACCAAGGGCGCCATCGCCAACTTCACCGGCGGCCTGGCGCAGTTGCTTGGCAGCAAGGGCATCCGCGTCAACAGCGTCGCGCCGGGCCCGATCTGGACGCCGCTGATCGTAGCGACCATGACCGACGAAGACGTCAAGAGTTTCGGCAGCGAAACCCCGCTGGGGCGTCCCGGCCAACCGGTGGAAGTGGCGCCGATCTATGTTCTGCTGGCCTCGGATGAAGCCAGCTACATTTCGGGTTCGCGCTATGGGGTAACTGGCGGCAAACCGATCCTATAAGCCTCACACACAGTCGAATGTGGGTGCTGGCGTGCCGGTGATGGCAGTTATGCCTGATAAACCGAGGTGTTTGCATCTCAGCGGTGCGGCGATCCGACAAGCCAGCTCCCACAGAAAAGCAGCTCTTCTTCTGCTCTGTTGTTGCCCTGCTTTTGCTTCTACCACTCAGGTCGGCTACTAGGCCGCCGTGCTCTGCTTTTGATCTTGATCTGAGGCGCCCCGTTAACCACGATGGCCGAACGCAGGCTTGAATCCGTGGGTAACCCGGCAGGACGCCGGGTTAGCCGCGCTGGGCCAAGGATGGCCCATCGCGGCGGCCCACGGATTCAAGCCTGCGTGCGGGCATGCCGAGCCTAAGCGAGGCACCGAGTGGTGGGGCAAAGCGTTTTTGGTTACTTTTTAGGCGTTTGTAAAAGTGACTCGCTGTAAGAGCGAAACCCTAGGTGGCCGTTACCGCAGCAATGGATATGCACTCAATCCGCCTAAACCCGTCAAAGGCTCGGCGCAAGTGCTACCCGACACTACAAATCAAACCGATCCACCGCCCGCCGCCGCTCATTGTCGTCGCGCACGTCATAACTGGCAGTGGTCTGGATATTGGTGTGGTGCGCCAGTTTCTGCGCAATCGACAGGTCATGTTCTTCAATCACCCGAGTGATGAAGGACCGCCGAAAGTCATGCGGCATGATCTTCACGCCTACCTGTTCGCCGCGCTGGCGGGCGATGTAGTAAATCGCGTGCTTGGTGATGCGTTCACGGGTGATATGGCTGCCACGGCGAATGCGGTTGAACAGGAACGTATCGTCCTGCTCGCCGTCCTTGAGCTGTTCGCGACGAAACTCCAGCCACGCCGTGAGCTTTTCAAAGGCCCAAGCCGGCGCATACTTGATCAGCTCCTTATTGCCCTTGCCGGTCACGCGCAAACTGCGCTCTTGGAAGTCGACCTGCGCCAGGTCAAGGTTTACCGACTCCGACTTGCGCATACCCGACCCATACAGAATGCCGATGACCGCCGCATCACGCAGGCCCTGCGGGCGCGGGTCGGCGGCGCAGACTTCCATCATTTCGCGGATCAGCGTGCGGCGCAGGTTACGGCCCTGCCCCAGGCGTGTACCGGGCGCGGCCTTGACCGAGCGCATCTTGAGCAAGTGGTCCTGGCTGATCAGGCTCATGCGCCAAGCTTCGTTCATCACCCCACGCACCGCATTCACATACAGCGATGAAGTGTTCGGCGCATAACCGTCCTCGCGCAAGGCGGCGACCAAGGCAATCACGTGTTCGGGCTGGAGCAAATGCCAGTCGATCTCTTCGAGGTTGATGTCTTCGAAGCCCAGGCGGTCGGCAGCGTCTTGCAGCACGTAGCGCATGGTCAACTGGCTGGAGGGCGCCAGGCGGGTGAGGTAGAGGGTCAGCGGGTTACGGATAGACTCAGTCAAAGTAGATCAGCCTTTGGATTAAATACCTCAAGCAAGCTGTTGTTTAATCGAAGTATTTAGTGAATTGGCGAGGGCCAAGTCTAACGCAGTAGCGGCCCTCACACAAAATCACGGAGCCGACTCGTCATCCTCGGTCGGGTCCTCGGGCTGCGGCTGGGTCTGGGACTGGCTCCACTCGGTGTCTTGCTTGTGCATCAGCGCAAACCAATGCTGGCGCATAAACGCCAGGTAGCTGTCCGGCGCCTTGGCAAAGTCCTTTTCATCGCCATAGCAGCCTGGCAACGGCAACTCAGTGCCCTGCTCCTTGTACTGGCTGACCAGCGCCTGTTGCGCCGCAACGCTGCAATCCTTTGGCAGCGGCATGCCACGCAACGCACCGGCCTCCTCATCCCACCAACTCGCGCCGATGCGATCGACACCGCGCAGGCGGTACTTCTGGGACTTGCCCACGTGCATGATCAACTTGAATTCGTTGGGGCTGACATCGCTGGTGCAGGTGCGCGAATAGCCCACGGTGGCCTGGGTGATGCCATCGCCGGCAAGGTCGGTAACCTTGGTCGCCGCCATGTCAAAGCGCAGTGCCGCATCGAATTGGCAATGCTGCACATCGTCATAGAGCATCCACACCCGCTTGGGATGATCGCCGCCCAGCAAATACTGGGCCGCGTAGACAGATGACGACTGGGTGCCGTCATCGTCACGCTCGCTGACCTGTTCGGCGAGTACCAGCAGATTCTTGCCTTGGTGGTCGTCCCAGCTGTAGGCCGCGACTTGTTTACCGCGCACTTCAACGCCTTCCGGCACCTGCTCGACCGTGGTGAGCGCCACCCCATCATCCGCGCGAACGGTCGTGACACAGGCCACAGCCATCAACAATCCCATCAACGCCGGCCGCAACTGGCCGCGTAAAAGCTGCACGCTATTCATCCGAGTACCCTGGCAAGAGATGGCTTACTTTACCGGCACTTGAGGGCCAATGCAGAGAAGATTGTTGAATAAGACCAAGGACCGACGGCACCGCCGAAAAAACCATCGAAATTTACCCGTCAATGGCGGCCAAGGCGGCTTTGCGGTTTAGCTGAACCCTAGCTGTCTACCTGTCAAATAAACGAGTTTTTCATCCGCCTTTCATATTCGTTCAACAATTTTGCGCTTAATCTTGGCCGCAGGACTTGAGAACAAGCCGCGCGTTCTATGACTAACGTGTTGATTCGGCTTTATCTTTCACAAATTTGGTCTTTACTCTGCTAGCCCATGGAAGAAAACATTGCCCTTCCCAGGAATGTCGAATGAACACTGCATACCCACGCTACGTTTAATCAGTTTTCTGAATCTCCAGCCGCTGATGACTGCTGTTTTCAACGCTCCAACCTGCTCTTGCCCCGAGGTCATGAATCTTTGAAACCCTACCCTATTCATTGCGTGTCGATCGTTATCCCGGTCTACAACGAACAAGAGAGCCTGCCTGAATTGCTGCGTCGCACGACGGCAGCCTGCAAGCAACTGGCCTACGAATACGAAATCATCCTGGTGGATGATGGTAGTCGCGACAATTCCGCCCAATTACTGGAAGACGCCGCCGCGCAAGACGGCAGCAACGTAGTGGCGGTGATCCTCAACCGTAACTACGGCCAGCATGCGGCGATCATGGCCGGCTTTGAGCAGTGCCGGGGCGAGGTGGTAATTACCCTCGACGCCGACCTGCAGAACCCGCCGGAAGAAATCCCGCGCCTGGTCGAACAAGCCGCCTTGGGCTACGACGTGGTTGCCACCGTACGCAACAACCGCCAGGACTCGGCTTTCCGCCGCTGGCCTTCGCGCCTGATCAACTTGGCCGTGCAGCGTTCCACCGGCGTGGCCATGACCGACTACGGTTGCATGCTGCGCGCTTACCGGCGCACCATCGTCGACGCCATGCTCGCCTGCCGCGAGCGCAGCACCTTTATCCCGATCCTGGCCAACGGCTTTGCCCGCCACACCACCGAGATCCTGGTGCACCACGCCGAGCGTGAACATGGCGAGTCCAAATACAGCCCGATGCGCCTGATCAGCCTGATGTTCGACCTGCTGACCTGCATGACCACCACGCCATTGCGCCTGCTGAGCATTGTCGGCTTCAGCATGGCGGCGTTGGGCGTGCTGTTCGCTTTTGCCTTGATCGTCATGCGACTGGCCTTCGGTGCCACTTGGGCGGGCGACGGTACTTTTGTGCTGTTCGCCGTATTGTTCGTGTTTACCGGCGGCCAATTCATCGGCATGGGCCTCTTGGGTGAATACATGGGCCGCATGTACAGTGACGTTCGTGCCCGTCCACGGTTCTTTATTGAAAAAGTGCTGCGCAACCAACCGGCAGCACCGGCTCCAGTCGTCGTCGTTGATGGCCTGGTGTCCTCCCATACCTCTACTTCTCCTTCCGATCAGGTTTCGTCATGAATTCAAAAGCTGTTGTCTTCGCTTACCACGATATTGGCTGTGCAGGCATTGAAGCCTTGCTCACCGCCGGCTACGACATTGCTGCCGTGTTCACCCATGCCGACGACCCCAAGGAAAACAATTTCTACGGCTCCGTCGCCCAACTCTGCGCCCGCAACGGCATCCCGGTGCATGCGCCGGAAGACGCCAACCACCCACTGTGGATCGAGCGTATTGCCAAGCTGAACCCGGACTACATCTTCTCCTTCTACTACCGCAACCTGCTGAGCGAGCCTTTGCTGGCCACCGCCAGCAAAGGCGCGTTCAACCTGCACGGTTCGTTGCTGCCTAAATACCGTGGCCGCGCGCCGGCCAACTGGGTGCTGGTCAACGGCGAAACCGAAACCGGCGTGACCCTGCACCGTATGGTCAAGCGTGCTGACGCTGGCGCGATCCTGGCCCAACAGAAAGTCATCATTGACCGCACTGACACCGGCCTGACCCTGCACGCCAAACTGCGTGACGCCGCCGCCAACCTGCTGCGCGATGCGCTGCCGCAACTGGCCCAAGGCAAGCTGGCTGAAACCGCCCAGGACGAAAGCCAAGCCACCTACTTCGGCCGCCGCACCGCCGCCGATGGCAAGCTGGACTGGAAAAAACCGGCTGAAGAACTGTTCAACCTGGTTCGCGCCGTGACCCAGCCGTACCCGGGCGCTTTTTGCGCGGTCGGCGAGCACAAACTGATCGTTTGGCAAGCTGAAGTGGTCAAGGGCAACGAAGGCCTGGCGCCAGGTCGCGTGATCAGCGTCAACCCACTGCGCATTGCCTGCGGTCAAGACTCGCTGGTGGTCAAGTTCGGCCAACGCAACGCCAACGGCCTGTACCTGGCGGGCCCTTCCCTGGCTGACGAGCTCGGCCTGGTCGACGGCTCCGTGCTGCGCGGCGCCGAGTCCGGCCGCAAGCCACGTCGTACCCGCGTGCTGATCCTGGGTGTGAACGGCTTTATCGGTAACCACCTGTCCGAGCGCCTGCTGCGTGACGACCGTTACGAAATCTACGGCCTGGATATTGGCTCCGACGCCATCGAGCGCCTGCGCAACCACCCTAACTTCCACTACGTGGAAGGCGATATCAGCATTCACTCCGAGTGGATCGAGTACCACATCAAGAAGTGCGACGTGGTCCTGCCGCTGGTGGCCATCGCCACGCCAATCGAATACACCCGTAACCCGCTGCGCGTGTTCGAGCTCGACTTCGAAGAGAACCTGAAACTGGTTCGCTACTGCGTCAAGTACAACAAGCGCGTGATCTTCCCGTCGACTTCCGAAGTCTATGGCATGTGCCAGGACCAGTATTTCGACGAAGACACCTCCAACCTGGTGGTGGGCCCGGTCAACAAGCAGCGCTGGATCTACTCGGTCTCCAAGCAACTGCTGGACCGCGTGATCTGGGCTTACGGCGACAAAGGCCTGAACTTCACCCTGTTCCGTCCATTCAACTGGATGGGCCCACGCCTTGACCGCCTGGACTCGGCCCGTATCGGCAGCTCCCGTGCGATCACCCAGCTGATCCTGAACCTGGTGGAAGGCACGCCGATCCGCCTGTTCGACGGTGGCGAGCAGAAGCGCTGCTTCACCGACATCGCCGACGGCATCGAAGCCCTGGCGCGCATCATCGATAACGACAACGATGTGTGTAACGGCCAGATCATCAACATCGGCAACCCGGAAAACGAAGCCAGCATCCGTCAGTTGGGCGAAGAGCTGCTGCGTCAGTTCGAAGCTCACCCGCTGCGCAGCAACTTCCCGCCGTTCGCTGGTTTCCGCGACGTCGAAAGCAAGGCGTTCTACGGCACCGGTTACCAGGACGTGGCACACCGCAAGCCAAGCATCGAAAACGCCAAGCGCCTGCTGAACTGGGAGCCTACCGTTGAGATGAGCGAAACCATCGGCAACACCCTGGATTTCTTCCTGCGCGAAGCCATGCTTGAAATCGCGGACAAGAAATAATGAAGGCAGGCTTGCGCATCGACGTCGACACCTACCGTGGCACCCGTGAAGGTGTGCCGCGGTTGCTCGAATCCCTGGATGAAGCCTCGGTAAAAGCGACGTTCTTCTTCAGCGTCGGGCCGGACAACATGGGGCGCCACTTGTGGCGCCTGATCCGTCCGCAATTCCTGTGGAAGATGCTGCGTTCCAATGCCGCCGGGCTGTACGGCTGGGATATCTTGCTGGCCGGCACCGCCTGGCCGGGCAAGCCGATTGGCCGTGACCTGGGGCATTTGATGCGCCAGGCCAAGGCTGCTGGGCATGAAGTCGGCCTGCACGCGTGGGACCACCACGGCTGGCAGGCCAACACCGGGCGCTGGAGCGATGCACAGCTGGTCGAGCAGATCCGCCGTGGCGTCGACACCTTGAGCGACATCCTCGGTGAACGCATCGACTGTTCAGCGGCTGCCGGTTGGCGTGCCGATGAGCGCGTGGTGCAAGCCAAGCAAGGTTTCAACTTTCGCTACAACAGCGATTGCCGGGGCACCAGCCTGTTTCGTCCAACCCTGGCCGATGGCAGCGCGGGCACCCCACAAATTCCGGTAGACCTGCCGACCTTCGACGAAGTCGTCGGGCCGGTAGTGGCTGCCAAAGACTTCAACAGCTTCATTCTTGACCGCTTTACCGAATCGAAGCTGAACGTCTACACGATCCACGCAGAAGTAGAAGGGATTCTGATGGCTGATGATTTTCGCCAGCTGCTCGCCCAGGCCGGGCAGCGCGGCATCGACTTCAACCCCCTGGGCGACCTGTTGCCTGCGGATGTGAGCACCCTGCCCCAGCAACAGCTGGTGCGCGGTGCACTCAGTGGCCGCGAGGGTTGGCTCGGAGTGCAACAGGCATGATCCGGCGCTGGGCATTGCCCCTGCTCCTGCTGGCGTTTGGCGCGTTTTACCTGTTACCGCTGGCCACCCACGGCCTGTGGATCCCGGATGAAACCCGTTACGCGCAGATCAGTCAGGAAATGCTGCTGACCGGCAAGTGGGCCTCGCCGCACTTCATGGGCATTCGCTACTTCGAAAAACCGGCTGCCGGCTACTGGATGATCGCGCTGGGCCAGGCGATCTTCGGGCAAAACCTGTTCGGCGTGCGGTTTGCCTCAGCCTTGAGCACCGGGCTGAGCATCCTGCTGGTGTACCTGGTGTCGCGCAGGCTGTGGAACGACCCGCAAAAAAGCCTGGTCAGCACCGTGCTGTACATGAGCTTTGTCAGCGTGGCGTTGCTCGGCGGCTACGCCAACCTGGACCCGCAATTCACCTTCTGGGTCAACCTGACCGGCGTTGCGCTGTGGTTCTGCTTCGACAGCACCACGCGCCGTGGCCGTTTATGGTCTTGGGCCTTGCTCGGCTTTGCCTGCGGCATGGGCTTTATGACCAAGGGTTTTCTCGCCTGGCTGCTGCCGGTGCTGATCGCCCTGCCCTACGCCATCTGGCAGAAACGCTTTGGTGAACTGCTCGGTTACGGCGTGGTGGCGGTAGTCGTCGCCATTGTTGTCAGCTTGCCCTGGGCGCTGGCCGTGCACCTGCAAGAGCCGGACTACTGGAACTTCTTCTTCTGGCACGAGCATATCCAACGCTTTGCCGGTGACGATGCCCAGCACGCCGAACCGTTCTGGTACTACCTGCCGCTGATGGTCGCGTTCTCGTTGCCCTGGGTTGCCTTGCTGCCGTCCACGGTCAAACAGGCATGGTTGGACAAACGCCTGCCCAAAACCGCGTTCCTGCTGCTGTGGCTGTTGATGCCCCTGGCGTTCTTCAGCCTGGCCAAAGGCAAGTTGCCGTCCTACATCATGCCGTGCCTGCTGCCGCTGGCTTTGCTGATGGGTTCAACCCTAAGCAACAAGCTCGCCCAGGGCCATGGCCGCGCCTTGCGCATCAACGGTTGGCTGAACTTGAGTGTCGGTGTGCTGGCCGTGTTGGCGCTCAGTTGGTTCCAATTGAAGAAGCCGGTGTACGAACACGGTGAGGAAACCCTCAGCTTGGTGCTGGTGTTTGCCTGCTTGTTCGGCTGGATCCTGGTCAACCTGCTGCAAGCCGCTCGCCCTTTGAAACTGTGGGCCGCGCCGCTGATCGGCAGTGGTTTGCTAGTGCTGCTCGTACCGGCCGCACTGCCCCACTCGGTGGTTTACAACAAGATCCCGGATCAGTTCATCATCGACCACCAGCAGGAATTGCAATCGACCACCGCCTTGCTCAGCAATGACTTGGGCGCGGCGTCGGCCTTGTCCTGGCGCCTGGGGCGTCCGGATGTCGCGCTCTACAACACCGTCGGCGAAGTGAAATACGGCATTGCCTACGCAGACACTGCCCACCGCAAGATCGGCACCACTCAGGTCCAGCAATGGATGAGTGATGCGCGTAAGCAAGGGTCGGTCGGTGTGGTCATGCGGGTCAAGGGCGACGATGAAGTCGCTGAAGTGAACCTGCTGCCCCAAGACGGCAAGCGTTACGAGCAAGGCAATCTGGTCATCCTGATATTCCCACAGGCCGCGCCATGATCACGCTGGTTCTTTTATTAAGCGCGTGCCTGCTTACGTGCATGGGCCAGGTTTCGCAGAAGTTTGCCGTGGAAAGCTGGCGCGACCAGCCGGACGGTTGGGCGCCGAAGCTGCGTTCGCCTTGGCTGTGGTCGGCGCTGGTGTGCCTGGGCCTGGGTTTGCTGGTATGGCTTTTGGTGTTGCAGCGCCTGGAAGTGGGCATCGCCTACCCCATGCTCAGCCTGAATTTTGTACTGGTCACGCTGATGGCGCGGTTTGTCTTTCATGAACACATCGATGGCCGTCACTGGCTGGGTGTGGCACTGGTCATCGGCGGTGTGGTGTTGCTGGGGCGTCACGTATGAGCCGGGTTCAAGGCTTTGCCCTGGCATTGGGCAGCGTAGGCCTGGTCAGCGCCGCCCAACTGGGCATGCGCTGGAGCATGACGCGCCTGCCGCTGCCTGCCGAATGGCTGAACGCGTTCAACAGCAATGCCATCGACCTCGGCGCCTTGGGCGTGGTGATCCTGGCGATCATCGCCTATGCGCTGTCGATGCTTTGCTGGCTTGGCGCACTCAAGCACCTGCCGCTGGGCCGCGCCTATTCGCTGCTCAGCATCAGCTACGCGTTGGTCTACCTGCTGGCTGCCAGCCTGCCGGTGTTCAACGAAGATTTCTCGCTTTCGAAAACACTCGGGGTGGCGCTGGTCATCCTCGGTGTTCTGGTCATTAACTCTCGTCGTGCTAGCGTTGCAAGCCCCAGGAATGCCCCATGAAAATCAGTGTATTTGGTAGCGGTTACGTTGGTCTGGTGCAGGCCACCGTATTGGCCGAAGTCGGTCACGATGTGATCTGCATGGACGTGGACAAGAGCAAGGTCGAGTCGCTGCAGAAAGGCCACGTGACCATCTTCGAGCCGGGTCTGGCAGCCATGGTCAAGGAAAACCTGGAAAGCGGACGCCTGCACTTTACCTTTGATGAAAAACTCGCGGTTGAACACGGTGAAGTGCTGTTCATCGCCGTGGGCACACCGTCGGACGAAGACGGTTCGGCCGACCTCAAATACGTGCTGTCGGTGGGCGACGCCGTGTCCCGCCACCGCGTGGAGCCGGTGATCCTGGTCGAGAAATCCACCGTTCCCGTCGGCACCGGTGACACCTTGCGCGCACACATTGAAAAGAGCCTGCGCGTGGCCGGCCGCCACTTGGAGTTCGATATCGTCTCCAACCCGGAATTCCTCAAGGAAGGCTCGGCCGTGGCCGACTGCCGTCGCCCGGACCGCATCATCATCGGCTGCGAGCGTGAAGAAGTGCGTGAAGTGATGCGCGATCTGTACGCGCCGTTCAACCGCAACCACGACCGCATCATCTTCATGGACCTGCGCAGCGCCGAACTGACTAAGTACGCCGCCAACTGCATGCTGGCCACCAAGATCAGCTTTATCAACCAGATCGCCGAACTGGCCGAGCACCTGGGCGCCGACATCGAAGCCGTGCGCCTGGGCATCGGCGCCGACTCGCGCATCGGCTACCACTTTATCTACCCCGGTTGCGGCTATGGCGGCTCGTGCTTCCCAAAAGACATGCGCGCCCTGATCCACAGCGCCAAGCAAGCCAACTGCTCCAGCGACCTGCTCGAAGCCGTTGAGGCCATCAACCAGCGCCAGAAGAGCAAGCTGTTCGAACGCGTCAACGCCTACTTCAAGGGCAACTTGCAGGGTAAAACCTTTGCCTTGTGGGGCCTGGCGTTCAAGCCCAACACCGATGACATGCGCGATGCGCCAAGCCGTGTGCTGATGGAAGCCCTGTGGGCAGCGGGCGCCCATGTGCGCGCGTTTGACCCTGAAGCCATGCAGGAAACCCAGCGCATCTACGGCGACGAGTCGCGCCTGACCCTGCTGGGCACGCCGGAATCGGCGTTGAGCGGCGCTGATGCGCTGATCGTCTGCACCGAATGGCAGCAGTTCAAGGCACCGGATTTCGACCTGATCCACACTCGCCTGAAAAACCCGGTGATCTTCGACGGCCGTAACCTGTACGACGGCGAGCGCCTGGCACGCAAAGGCTTCAAATACTTCCCAATAGGGCGAGGTGACTCCTGCGAACTGCCGATCCCTCAGCAAAACTGGGTGCCGCAGGTCAAGGAAGCCTGAGACGTGAATAGAGCTCAACCGCCCCTGCTCACCGCAACGATCCGCCACCAGTCGCTGGGGCTTGGGCTCCTGGCCCTGGTGCTGTTTATAGTGGGTAACTGGCACCAGGCGATTATCGGGTTTGACTCGCGCTTTGTGCTGTTTGCCCAGGAAATGCTGCGCCATGGGCCGAGCTTCTTCCCCACGACCTATGGCCAGCCCTACGCCGACTACCTGGCGACCTCGACGTTGCTGACGTGGGTCTTGTCGTTGCCGTTCGGCCAAGTCACCAGCTTGACCGCGTGGTTGCCCACCTCCATCGCTTCGGCGCTGATCGTCACGCTGGTGTATCGCCTGACAGCGCCCTACTCCACGCGCTGGGGCCTGCTGAGCATCGCGATGTTGCTGCTCAGCAGCACCTTCATCAGCGAAACTCGTGCGGTGTCGCTGGACCAGATGCTCGCCGCAGTCGCTTTGGCGGTGTTCTACCTAGGTTATGCGCATGATCACTTCGGCGCGGCTAAACGCCTGCATTGGCTGTTCCTGCTGCTGATTATCGGCTTTGCGGTGCGTGGGCCGATTGGCCTCGTGATCCCCACTGGCGTGCTGTGCAGCTATTACCTGCTCAACCGGCAATGGCGCCAACTGTTCACCTTCGGCTTGATTGCCTTGGCGTTGCTGGCGGCGTGTGTCGGTTTGTTGCTGCTGCTGGCCAAGCTCAGTGGTGGCGAGGACTTCATGCAGGACGTGATCCGCATGCAGTTCCTGGGGCGTATGGACGGCACCGAAGGCTCCAGCGGCGTGCTGTATTACTTCACCAGTTCCATGGGCAATTATGCCTTGGCTTACCCGCTGGCCTTGTTGGTGCTGCTGGCCGTGGCAGTCGGTGGGCGACGGGCGCCAGATCCGGCATTGCAGCTGGTGCTGTACTGCGCGGCCGCCGGTTTACTGGTGATGCTCGGTTTGTCGGTACCCCAGGCGAAAAAGGCCCGTTACATCCTGCCGATGCTCCCCATGGCGGCGATCATCGCGGCCTACCCGTTCCAGGTCAGCCAGGGGCGATTGTTCGCCGGGTTGCGCGGCTTGATGCTGGGCATCTGGACGCTGTTGCCGGCATTGTTGGTGATCGGGCTGGTGGTGGCGCGCAAGCGTTACCCGGAACAGTTGAGCAGCCTTGGGCTGATGTTCACGCTATTGGGCGTGCTTCAGGTACTGGCGCTGCTGGCCGTGTTGAAACCGCGCTTGCGACCATTGGCCCCGGCATTCGCGGCGGTACTGGCGTTATGGTCGACCTACATTGTGGTGGTCGAACCGTTGGAGCGCACGCTCTACGACACCCGCACGTTCAGCCTCGCGGTCAAGGCTCAGATCCGCCAACAGCCGGCACCGGTGATACTGCATGGCTTGGGTAAAGATGCCAAAGCCATCAAGTTCATGGTCAACTTCGGATGCGATAAGGTGCCGTTGTTTACCCAAACGTCCGCTGACCTGACGCCGCTGCAAGGGCCTGCCTGGCTGGTGATGAGTGCAGCAGACTTTGAGCGCTTACAAGACCCGCGCTTGCGCACGCTCACCCCGACGCTCACTGGGGAGTTCGACAAAGACCCCTATGTGTTGCTGCATCTGGCGAGGGCGCCCGCGCCTTGATCGCGTTTATAGCGGCGGTTTAACAAACAACGCCCACTCTTTCAGGAGTGGGCGTTTTTCGTCATAACCACCAAGAAACCCCCTACATAGCTATGCGTAACGGCTGTCGCGCGTTGTCTTCCGACGCTTGGAACCCAAATGTAGACTCGTTGCCCAGTGCATTAACTATCTACTGCTCCGATCTAGGGAGGCTGGGGTAAGTGCACATTGGATAACAACAAGGACGCATTAGGCCATGCGACACACAGTGACTTACTTCATTAAGAGGGCAATGCCGTGCCGGAAGATCTCTTGCTTATTCCTCTGCCGAGACTGGATCGGTTGATGGAACTGCGTGACGCCCTGGTGGCGTTGAAGGGGCCGCTGGCCGACGACCCCGCGCTGCTGGAAAACCTGCAACGACACCTGTTCAACGAAGAGGCGGATACACGTGTATTGGGACGCCTGAGTACTGCACGGGCAGAGAAGGAATGCCCTGCTCCATTCGACGAAGCCACTTGACTGCATTATCTTTGTATTCAACCCTCATTAATATGCATTGGCGCGCTGGCATTCGGGGCGGCACACTGTGCGAGTTCCTCCCCCAACCGTTGGAACTTTCAAAGGGCTTTTCCGGGTGACCTGATCAGCCTTTTTTTTCGCCTGCTGTTTATGGACCCCTTCGATGCTCGCTCGCTGGTTACCCGCTGCAATCAACACCCGCCCCGCCGAATGGAGCCGCGCCGCAATCGGCATGGCCCTGGGCACGCTGTTCAGTGTCTGGGTGTGCGCCCAGCTGTTTGGCCTGGAGGTGGCCTTGCACTTGCTCGGGCCGCTGGGGGCGTCAGCCGTGCTGCTGTTTGCAGTGTCATCCGGCGCGCTGGCCCAACCGTGGTCGATCATCGGCAGCTATTTATGCGCCGCTGTCGTGGCGCTGCTGATCGCGCGGGTACTGGGGCGCACCTTGGGCAGTGCCTGCCTGGCAGCGGGCATGACCGTTATCCTGATGTGCTGGCTGCGTTGCCTGCACCCACCTGCCGGTGGCCTGGCCATGACCCTGGTGCTCGCCGACCCGGCGTCGATTGCCCTGGGTTGGCAGGAACTCGCACCGGTCATGCTCGGCGCGGGTGCGCTGCTGGCGTGTGCGTTGGCGTATAACAACGTCACCCGCACGCGTTATCCCAAAGGTACAGTCGACTCGCCGGCCGTCGTCCTGGGCAATGCCACGCAGGTCGCTGACCCCTCGATAACGGCGGCCGACTTGAAGCAGGCGTTGGCCGAGATGGAGCAGTTCTACGATGTCGCACCGTCCGAACTCGAACAGCTGATCCACGCGGCGCAAGGCCATGCGCGACGCCGCAGCATTGGCGAAGTGCTGGCCAGTCGACCTGCTGCATAAATGCAAAAACGACCTGCATGATTCACGGTTGTACTGGGCAAATTTGCACTGGTAGGATCACGAGAGGGTTCGCCCGCGAATATCTTGATAAAGAACAATAAAAGCAGGGAGTTACAGATGACTGCTCAGGTTTCATCCGAAGCAAGCCGCGCCGATACTCTTCAGGAAGAAGTGCTGGCCGAGGTGCGCAACCATATCGGCCACCTTACCCTCAACCGCCCCGCTGGCTTGAATGCCATTACCCTGCACATGGTCCGCAGCCTCGCCTCGCAACTGCAGGCCTGGGCGGATGATCCGCAAGTCTATGCCGTGGTCCTGCGCGGCGCTGGCGAAAAAGCCTTCTGTGCCGGGGGTGACATCCGTTCCCTTTACGACAGCTTCAAGAACGGCGACAGCCTGCACGCCGATTTTTTCGTCGAAGAATACGCCCTCGACTTGGCCATTCATCATTACCGCAAGCCCGTACTCGCCTTGATGGACGGGTTCGTCCTCGGCGGCGGCATGGGCCTGGTGCAAGGCGCCGACCTGCGCGTGGTCACCGAGCGCAGCCGCCTGGCGATGCCGGAAGTGGCCATCGGGTATTTCCCGGACGTGGGCGGCAGCTACTTCCTGCCCCGCATTCCTGGCGAACTGGGGATTTACTTAGGCGTGACCGGTGTACAGATTCGCGCCGCCGACGCTCTGTATTGCGGGTTGGCGGACTGGTACTTGGACAGCGCCAAGTTCGCCGACCTCGACCAGAAGCTCGACCGCCTGCAATGGCAGGGCTCGCCGCTCAAGGACCTGCAAGGTGTACTCGCCAAGTTGGCCGTGCAGCAATTGCCCGATGCACCGTTGGCAGCCCTGCGCCCGGCCATCGACCACTTCTTCGCCCTGCCGGACGTGCCCAGCATTGTCGAGCAGTTGCAGCAAGTCACCGTCGCCGACAGCCATGAATGGGCGTTGACCACCGCCAACCTGATGCAAACCCGCTCACCGCTGGCAATGGCCGTCACCCTGGAAATGCTCCGTCGTGGCCGCCGCCTGCCGCTGGAGCAGTGCTTTGCGCTGGAGTTGCACCTGGACCGCCAATGGTTCGAGCGCGGTGACCTGATCGAAGGCGTTCGGGCCTTGATCATCGACAAAGACAAAAGCCCGCGCTGGAACCCGCCCTCGATTCACGGGTTGGACGCAACCCATGTGGAAAGCTTCTTCCACAACTTCAAGCAGGTTGGGAGATAAGCCGTGCAAGACATTGAATATACTGAAGAACAAGTAATGATTCGCGACATGGCGCGCGACTTTGCCCGTGGCGAGATCGCCCCGCACGCCCAAGCCTGGGAAAAGGCCGGCTGGATCGATGACGCCTTGGTCGCCAAGATGGGCGAACTGGGCCTGCTGGGCATGGTGGTGCCTGAAGAATGGGGCGGCACTTACGTTGATTACGTCGCCTACGCCTTGGCGGTCGAAGAAATCTCTGCCGGTGACGGCGCCACCGGCGCGCTGATGAGTATCCATAATTCAGTCGGTTGCGGGCCAATTCTCAACTACGGCACACAAGAGCAGAAGCAAACCTGGTTGCCCGACCTTGCCAGTGGCCAGGCCATCGGCTGCTTCTGCCTGACTGAACCCCAGGCCGGTTCCGAAGCCCATAACCTGCGTACCCGTGCCGAACTGCGCGATGGCCAGTGGGTGATCAACGGCGCCAAGCAGTTTGTCAGCAATGGCAAGCGCGCCAAGTTGGCTATTGTGTTTGCGGTGACGGACCCGGAGTTGGGCAAGAAAGGTATTTCTGCTTTCCTGGTGCCCACCGAGACGCCGGGGTTTGTGGTCGACCGCACCGAACACAAGATGGGCATTCGTGCGTCGGATACCTGCGCGGTTACCCTCAACCAGTGCACGGTGCCCGAGGCCAATTTGCTCGGTGAGCGTGGCAAAGGCCTGGCCATTGCCCTGTCCAACCTCGAGGGCGGGCGCATCGGTATTGCCGCCCAGGCCTTGGGCATCGCCCGTGCGGCGTTTGAAGCGGCGCTGGCGTATGCGCGGGATCGGGTGCAATTCGACAAGGCGATCATTGAGCACCAGAGCGTTGCTAACTTGCTGGCTGATATGCAGACGCGCTTGAATGCTGCACGTCTGTTGATCCTGCACGCCGCTCGGTTGCGCAGTGCTGGCAAGCCGTGTTTGTCGGAAGCGTCACAAGCCAAGCTGTTTGCCTCGGAAATGGCTGAGAAGGTTTGCTCCTCGGCGATGCAGATTCATGGCGGGTATGGGTATCTGGAGGATTACCCGGTGGAGCGGTATTACCGGGATGCGCGCATTACGCAGATTTATGAGGGGACGAGTGAGATTCAGCGGATGGTGATTGCGCGGGAGTTGAAGAATTATCAGCTTTGAGGGGATTGGTGTTGTCGAGGGTCTGCTGGGTACATATCCGTTATTGGGGTGATGGCTGATATTGGTTCCGCTCTTACAGCGGGTCACTTTTTGGAAAAAGAGCCCCAAAAGTAACCAAAGGGCTCTTGCCCCACCACTCGGTGCCTCGCCTGGGCTCGGCATGCCCTCACTCCGGTTTGAATCCGTGGGCCGCCGCCATGGGCCATCCTTGGCCCATCGCGGCTAACCCGGCGTCCTGCCGGGTTACCCACGGATTCAAACCTGCGTTCGGCCATCGTGGTTTAACGGGGCGCCTAAGATCAAGATCAAAAGCAAGAGCACGGCGGCCTAGTAGCCGACCTGAGTGGTTGAAGCAAAAGCAAGGCAGAAGCAGAGCAGAAGCAGAGCACCACCCTATCTAGCTGATGTAATGAGATTCCAATGTGGGAGCTGGCTTGTCGGATCGCCGCACCGCTGCGATGCAGACACCTCGGTCCATCAGGTACACCGAGTTGATGCCATCGCAGGCAAGCCAGCTCCCACATTAGATTGAGTTCAGTTTCAAATATCAGGTCGGCTGTCAGGCCGCCTCGGTTTTGCTTTTGCTTCTACCACTCAGGTCGGCTACTAGGCCGCCGTGCTCTTGCTTTTGATCTTGATCTGCTTTTGATCTTGATCTTAGGCGCCCCGTTAAACCACGATGGCCGAACGCAGGCTTGAATCCGTGGGTAACCCGGCAGGACGCCGGTTTAGCCGCGATGGGCCAAGGATGGCCCATGGCGGCGCCCACGGTCCAAAGCCGGAGTGAGGGCACACCGAGCCTAGGCGAGGTGCCGAGTGGTGGGGCAAGAGCCCTTTGGTTACTTTTGGGGCTCTTTTTCCAAAAGTGACCCGCTGTAAGAGCGGAACCCTACGAAGCCGTTACCGCAGCAACGGATATGCCCCCAACCGCAACCGCAACCCCACCCCTACCCCCCTACCGATCCTTAAACTCAGGCGCCCGCTTACCCACAAACGCCGCCATCCCTTCCTTCTGATCCAGCGTCGCAAACGCCGCATGAAACACCCTGCGCTCAAAACGCACACCTTCAGAAAGACTCACCTCAAACGCACGATTAACGCTTTCCTTGACCATCATACTAATCGGCACAGATTTACCGGCAATCAAGGTCGCAACCTTCAACGCTTCCTCCAGCAATTCATCCGCCGGAACGATACGCGCCACAATCCCACAACGCTCAGCCTCCACCGCATCGATAAAGCGCCCAGTCAGGCACATCTCCATGGCCTTGGCCTTACCCACCGCACGGGTCAGGCGCTGAGTGCCCCCCATACCCGGCAGCACACCAAGGTTAATTTCCGGCTGACCAAACTTAGCCCCATCACCCGCCAGGATAAAGTCGCACATCAACGCCAGTTCACACCCGCCACCCAGCGCGAAGCCGTTAACCGCAGCAATGATCGGCTTACGCCGGTTAGCCACCCGATCACTGTCGCTAAACAGGTCATCCAGATAGATCTGCGGATACGTCAGCTCCGCCATCTCCTTGATGTCAGCCCCGGCAGCAAAGGCTTTTTTCGAGCCAGTCAGCACGATGCACCCAATCTCAGGATTGGCCTCCAGCCCATCCAACGCCTGGTTCAACTCGCTGACCAGTTGCGCATTCAAGGCGTTCAACGCTTGCGGGCGATTAAGGGTAATCAGCCCTACGCGGCCCTGGACTTCGACCAAAATGGTGTCGTAACTCATGTATCGGCTCCTTAAAGATTGCGTGAGATGACCATGCGCTGGATATCGCTGGTGCCTTCGTAAATCTGGCAGACCCGCACATCGCGGTAGATCCGCTCCAAGGGGAAGTCGCTCAGGTAACCGTAACCGCCCAAGGTTTGCAAGGCGGCCGAGCAGACTTTTTCGGCCATTTCCGAGGCAAACAACTTGGCCATCGAGGCTTCGACCAAGGCCGGCTTGCCGCTGTCGCGCAGGGCGGCGGCGTAATGCACCATCTGCCGAGCGACGGCGATTTGCGTGGCCATGTCCGCCAGGCGAAATGCCACAGCCTGGTGTTCGATCAGCGCTTTGCCAAAACTTTCGCGCTCGCGCGCATAGTCACGGGCGGCCTCAAAGGCGGCACGGGCCATGCCCACCGATTGCGAGGCGATGCCGACGCGGCCACCTTCAAGGTTGGCCAGGGCGATCTTGTAGCCTTCGCCCTCCTCCCCAAGCCGATTGGCGACCGGCACCTTCACGTCCTCAAACAGGATCTGGCAGGTGTCGGAGGCATGCTGGCCAAGCTTGTCTTCAACCCGCGCGACCGTGTAGCCCGGCGAATCGGTGGGCACGATGAACGCGCTGATCCCACGTTTGCCGGCGGCCGGGTCGGTGACCGCAAACACAATCACAACGCCGGCGTTTTGCCCGGAGGTGATGAACTGTTTGCAGCCATTGAGCACGTAGTGATCGCCTTCCAGGCGTGCACGGGTTTTCAGGCTGCTGGCATCGGAACCGGCTTGCGGTTCGGTCAGCGCGAAGGCGCCCAGCATGGCGCCGCTGGCCAAGGGCTTGAGGAATTGCTCTTTCTGCTGATCGTTGCCGAATTTCAGAATCGGCACGCAGCCCACTGAGTTGTGCACGCTCATGATGGTCGAGCAAGCGCCGTCACCGGCGGCGATTTCTTCCAGGGCCATGGCGTAGGCCAGGTAGCCGGTGTCGCAACCGCCCCACTGTTCCGGCACCAACATGCCGAAAAAGCCCAGCTCGGCCATTTCGCCGATGGCTTGCGTTGGAAAACGGTGCTCGCGGTCCCACTCGGCGGCGAACGGTTTCAAACGCTCCTGGGCAAATTGCCGGGCCGCGTCGCTGATTTGCAGTTGTTCGTCATTGGGCAGCATAAAAAGTCCTTAATACACGCATTCGACGGCCATGGCCGTGGCTTCACCGCCGCCGATGCAAATCGCAGCAACGCCGCGCTTGAGGCCTTTCTGGCGCAGGGCCGAGAGCAACGTCACCAGGATGCGCGCACCCGAGGCACCAATCGGGTGGCCCAGGGCGCAGGCGCCGCCGTGAATGTTGACCTTGCTGTGCGGGATTTCCAGTTTGCTCATAGTCACCAGGCTGACCACCGCGAAGGCCTCGTTGATCTCGAACAGATCTACTTCGTCGAGGTTCCAGCCGGTCTTACTCATCAGCTTGCGAATCGCGCCCACCGGCGCCACCGGGAACAGCCCCGGTTCATCGGCAAATGCGGCGTGCCCATGGATCACCGCCAGTGGCTTGAGGCCGCGCTTGTGCGCTTCGGACTGACGCATCAACAGCAACGCCGCCGCGCCGTCAGAAATCGAACTGGCGTTGGCCGCCGTCACCGTACCGCCTTCGCGGAACGCGGGTTTGAGGCTGGCAATCTTGTCCAGCTTGGCTTTCGGTGGTTGTTCATCATGCAAGATGGTTTTTTGCTCTTTGCCGACGGTGACCTGCACCGGGACGATCTCGGCGGCGAAGCTACCGTGGGTGATCGCCTGTTGGGCACGGGTCAGCGAGGCGATGGCAAAAGCGTCCTGGGCTTCACGGGTGAAGCCATTGTGCTCGGCGCAGTCCTCGGCAAAGCTGCCCATCAGTCGACCCTTGTCGTAGGCGTCTTCGAGGCCGTCGAGGAACATATGGTCGAGCACCTTGCCGTGGCCCATGCGGTAGCCGCTGCGTGCGCGGTCGAGCAGGTACGGTGCATTGGACATGCTTTCCATGCCGCCAGCCACCACCACATCGACACTGCCGGCCAACAATGAATCGTGGGCCAGGATGGTCGCTTCCATGCCCGAGCCGCACATTTTGTTGAGCGTGGTGCAGCGGGTGCCCTTGTCCAACCCGGCGCCCAACGCCGCCTGCCGTGCAGGTGCCTGGCCGAGGCCTGCCGGCAGGACGCAGCCGAACAGCACTTCATCCACGGCGTCCGGCGCAATGCCGGCTCGTTCGACGGCGGCGCGAATCGCGGCGGCGCCCAATTGCGGCGCGGTCAGCCCTTTAAGGTCGCCCTGGAACCCGCCCATGGGCGTGCGCACGGCGCTGACGATAACGATCGGATCGTTCATAAAAATCCTCCTTACTTGGCTGCCATGCGCAAGGCGCCGTCGAGACGGATCACCTCGCCGTTGAGCATGCTGTTTTCAATGATGTGCCGCACCAGTGCGGCGTACTCGGTCGGTTTGCCCAAACGTGGCGGGAATGGCACGCCAGCGGCCAGGGAATCACGGACTTCCGGGGTCATGCCGGCCATCATCGGTGTTTCAAAAATGCCCGGGGCGATGGTCATGACCCGAATGCCGAAGCGCGCCAGCTCGCGGGCGGCGGGCAGCGTCAGGCTGGCGATGGCACCTTTGGAGGCGGAATACGCCGCCTGGCCGATCTGCCCATCAAAGGCGGCCACCGACGCGGTATTGATGATCACGCCGCGTTCGCCATCGGCATTCGCCTCGGTTTCGGCGATGGCGGCGGCGGCCAGGCGCAGCAGGTTGAAGCTGCCGATCAGGTTGACGTTGATCACCTGGGCAAAGCTGGCCAAGGCGTGAGGGCCGTTCTTACCGAGGATTTTCTCGCCACGCACCACACCGGCGCAGTTGATCAGCCCGTGCAAGCCACCAAACGCGGCGACGGCCGCTTGCACGGCGGCTTCGGCGGCAGCTTCCTGGCTGATATCCGCCACGGCGCTGCGGGCATTATCACCGAGCTGTTGGGCCTTGGCGGCGACGGCCTCGGCGTTCAGGTCCACCAGCATTACCTTGGCACCGGCGGCCACCAGCATTTCAGCGGTGGCCGCGCCGAGGCCCGAAGCGCCGCCGCTGACCAGGAATACCTTGTTTTCAATCTGCATCTTTATTTCCTTTGAAAGGGATCACGCCAGTGCTGCTTGAGCCTTGGCGATTTCCTGATTACGCAAAATAAAACGTTGCAGCTTGCCGCTCGGGGTCTTGGGCAAGTCGCTGACAAATTCGATTTCTCGCGGGTAAGCATGCGCGGCGAGACGCTTGCGCACGTGCAGGCGCAGCTCTTCGGCGAGTTCCGGGGTGGCACGGTATTGTGCGTTGAGCACCACGAAGGCTTTCACCCGCTCAGTGCGCTCCGGGTCAGGCTTGCCGACCACTGCCGCTTCGACCACGGCCGGGTGTTCAACCAAGGCGCTTTCCACGTCGAACGGGCCAACGCGGTAGCCAGAGGTGGTGATCACATCGTCACTGCGCCCGACAAAGCTGATGCTGCCGTCGGGGTTCAACTCCACCGTGTCGCCGCTGAGGTAGTACTTGCCGACAAAGGCTTTGGTCTTCACACCGTCGTAGCCGGCGAACCAGCACATCGGCGACTGTTCGCGGTCGATGGCCAGGATTCCCGGCTGGCCCGCGGGCAATTCCTGGTGATCGTCATCCAGCACCACAATGCGATGCCCTGGCGAGGCAAACCCCGCCGAGCCGACGTGCACCGGGTGCGCCAGGCCGTGGTGGTTGCACAGCACCATACCCAGTTCGGTCTGGCCGTAGTGGTCGTGGATGGTCACACCCAGGTTATCCGCGAACCAGCGGATCACTTCCGGGTTCAGCGGCTCGCCGGCACTGCTGACAATGCGCAGCGTGCCCTTGATCGATCGCGCGAATTGCTCGCCACCAGCTATCAACAGGCGATACGCGGTCGGCGAGCCCGTCAGGTTGGTGATCCCGTATTTATTGATCACCCGGCAGGTGCTTTCCAGGGTGAACGGCCCATCGTAGAAGGTGATCGGGTGGCCCAAGGATAACGGCCCGGTCACGCCAAAATAGATGCCGTAGGCCCAACCCGGGTCGGCCACGTTCCAGAATGCATCTTCGGGGCGCAGGTCTACCGCGTCGCGGGTATAGCTCTGGAACGCGACGATGGCCTTGAGCGGTACCGACAGGGCTTTGGACGGGCCGGTGGTGCCTGAGGTGAACATCAGCAGGAACGGATCGTCTGCGCCCAACAATACCGGCTCGCAGAGGTTTGAATAGTTGGGCAATTCAGCCCAGAAGCTGTAATCGCCGCGCACAATGCCTTCGCCCTTGGCGCCGGCGACCGTCACGATGGTCGGGCAGCCCTCGACTTCCGCCAGTTTGGGGCGGTTCACCGCGTCGGTGACCACCAGCGCCGCGTCGGAGCTGTTCAGGCGGTGTTCGATAGCCTTGGGGCCGAAGGCAGTAAACAGCGGCTGATAGACCGCGCCGATGCGCCAGGTGGCAAGCACTACCACCAGCAGTTCCGCCGTGCGTGGCAGCAGGCCCGCCAACTTGTCACCGCGTTTGACGCCCTGGGCCAGAAGGAAATTGGCGAAGCGCGCTGCCTGGTCCTGCAAGTCAGTAAAGGTCGACGTGGCGCTGCGCCCGTCCTTACCTTCCCAGAACAGCGCGATGCGGCCCGGCAGTGCGTGCCGGTCGCAGCATTCCACGCAGGCATTGAGGGCCTGCAGGTTGCCGGCCAGTGCGGCGTCGACGGTGTGCTGGTAATCAAACTCGGTGGTGGCAGCCAAATACTCACGCATCGCTTCAATCCTTGTGTTTTTTATTTTCAGGACGTTTTGGAGCCGTTAAAGCGTGGAAATAGTCGCTCTAGAGCGCTGTAGCGGCAATGGTCAAAGCCTTCAACTTGGCTGACTGGTTTGGCCAATCATTGATCGCGCTGATCAGCCAGTCAGTTCTAGTGATTGGACGCTCTTGATTCAAGCTTCTAACCTGAAAGACTGCGCCACCGAAGAAGCCTCCCCGCGATGATCGTTCGTCCCAAACCCAACCTCCTGGGTATCCTGTTCTCCCTCAAGGGCTCGATTGCCAAGCGTATTGCCCTGCGTAGCCTGCTGGTGACCTTGCTGGCCTCGGTGATCGTGCTGGTTGAAACCCTGCACCCGGCGTATTTGTCCACGGTCAACGCCACGCCCTTCACGTTGTTGGGGTTGTCGTTGTCGATCTTCATGAGCTTTCGCAACAACGCCTGTTATGACCGCTGGTGGGAAGGCCGCAAGCAGTTGGGGCAAATGATCATTGAGGTGCGTTCGCTGATTCGCCAGACCCAGGTGCTGAGTGATCCGGTTGAGCGTGCCGGGCTGTTGCGCGGTCTGTGCGGCTTTGCCCATGGCTTGATCGCGCGCCTGCGGCATGAGGACGAAGCGGCGGCGATAAAGCCCTGGATCGGCATTGATCGCACGCACCCCAACCTCCCCGACCATGTGCTGCAACAGCTCGGCGCGCGGTTTTCGGGGCTGGCCGAGCAAGGCGTGATCAGCGAATGGCGCTACACCCAGCTGGAAACCCGACTGGTCAGCCTGAGCCAGGTACAGGCCTCCTGCGAGCGGATCAAACACACGCCGCTGCCCTTCCCTTACACCTTGTTGCTGCACCGCACCATCTACCTGTTCTGCATTCTGCTGCCGTTTGCGATGGCCGAGCCGCTGGGCTGGCTGACACCGGTGATCACCGCCATCGTCAGCTACACCTTCTTTGGCCTGGATGAAATTGGCGATGACCTGGAAGACCCGTTCGGCTTCGACGAAAACGACCTGCCATGCAATGCGCTGGTGCGCACCCTGGAGCGCGAGATTCTTGCAGCTCTCGGCGAAAGCGACTTGCCGCCTGCCTTGGAGCCGGTTGAATACGTGCTGACCTGATGCGGGTTTGACACCCGCGGTGGTCTGACCGAAGCTGATGGCTTTGCGATAGCTGCCCCCAGCTTTTGGACGCCTGCATGTCAAAGTCACGCCGTTATTCCATCGTCGGCCTGTGCGCCCTGTTGTTGATTGTGTTGCTTACCTGGTTTTTCTCCCACTCCAGCCCGGTGGCCGTGCCGAAGGCCATCGCCCATGGTTACGGCAAAGCCTTAAAGCAGGCGCATAACGGTGAACCGGGCGCGGCGCGTGTGCTGTATCAACAGCTTGGTCGGCCGGACCTGTCACCTGAACGTCGCGCGGCGTTGCACGCTGAACTGCCCAACTACCCAAGCCCGCAGGCACTGAAGCTTGCCGATAAAGACCTGGCCAATGATTCGCCACTGGTGCGCGAGGCGGCGATTCACAGCATCGTCGGCCTGGTGCCCAGCGGCCAACGCGTGTTGCTGCTGGGGCCAGTGCTGGAGGATCCCGAACAAGCCGTGCGCTTTGCCGCCGCCAATGCCCTGCTCGGCCTCTCTGCGGATACGTTGGGCCTGTACTTCGGGCCCTTGCAGCAAGTACTCGATGAGTTCGTGAAAACGCTCAAGGACCAGCCGGAAACGGCTGAAGGCTGGATTCAGCTGGCGCGCCTGTACATCCACAGCGTGCTGCTGCCGGACGCGCAAAATGCCTTGGCGCAGGCCATGCGTTTGCAGCCGGACAACCTTCAAGCCGGGGTGGCGCAGATCGAGTTATTGGATAAACAAGGCAAGACCGACGAGTCGCGCCAACTGCTGGCACGGCAACTGGCGGCCCACCCGGAGTCGGCCTACCTGCAACATGCCTTGGGCATGTGGTTGCTGCACCACGGCGAGCGCCCTTATGCGCTGCTCGGCCTGTCCAAAGCGGTGGAGCTGGAGCCGGACAATCAGGATTACCGCTACGACTTGGCGACCACCTTGCATGCCCAAGAGGAATTGGAAGCGGCCCAGCGTCAACTGGAAGAAATTGTGCAGCGCCATCCCGCCAACCGCAAAGCTCGCGTGTTGCTGATCAACTACTGGAAAGAGACTGGCCAGTTGCAAAACGTCCAGGTGTTACTGGCGCAACTTGAGCAACAAAACCCGGACGATCCTGCACTGCAACAAGGCCTGTAAGAGCCAACCCTTTAGTTAAGGGCGGACAACCACCTCTGGCGGGGGTGCTGGGTACATATCCGTTTTCGTACCGAGGTGCCTGCATCGCAGCGGTGCGACGATTCGACTTGCTCGCGAATGCGGTGGGCCAGTCAGCTTATTTGTAACTGAACCACCGCATTCGCGAGCAAGCCCGCTCCCACATTTGGAGCTCAGTACATCAGAAAGAGAGTGCGCTGCTGTGCTTCTGCCCTGCTTTTGCTTCAACCACTCAGGTCGGCTACTAGGCCGCCGTGCTCTTGCTTTTGATCTTGATCTTAGGCGCCCCGTTAACCACGATGGCCGAACGCAGGCTTGAATCCGTGGGTAACCCGGCAGGACGCCGGGTTAGCCGCGATGGGCCAAGGATGGCCCATGGCGGCGGCCCACGGATTCAAGCCTTCGTTCTGGCATGCCGAGCCTAGGCGAGGCACCGAGTGGTGGGGCAAGAGCCCTTTTGGTTACTTTTGGGGCTCTTTTCCAAAAGTGACCCGCCGTAAGGGCGGAACCCTAAGCCGCCGTTACCGCAGCAATGGATATGTACTCAATCCAACTAAAGAAGCACCACCAAACCAGGCTAACGCACCACAGGTTACCGACTCCCAGATCTCTCTTAATCACCATAGAAGTCACCTAACCAAAAAGCCCCCCAAAGGCTGCCTATAAGCGCAACGAGGCTACAAATATCACGAAGTGTTGAACCGCTACGGACCACTACGGTCAAGTAAATATGGCGCGCCCAGGGCGGCGCGCTCCTCTACTTGTACGTGACCTGAGGGCACTTCTTGTCTACATCCAAAGAGCTGTTCAGTGAAAAGGCGGCCACCGGCATCGAAGGTCTTGATGACATTCTTTCCGGGGGGCTATCGCGCAGCCACCTGTTCCTGCTGGAAGGCGAACCCGGCACCGGTAAAACCACCGTAGCGCTGCACTTTCTGCAAGCCGGCGCGAAAAACGGTGAACGATCCCTGTACATCACCCTGTCCGAAACCGAGCGCGAATTGCGCCATGGCGCAAAGTCCCACGGCTGGGACCTGGATGACAATATCCACATCTTCGAACTGACCCCACCCGAGAGCCTGCTCGACGCCGACCACCAGCAGAGCCTGCTGTATTCGTCGGACCTGGAATTGGGCGAAGCCACCCGGCAAATCTTTGAAGTGGTCGAAGCGGTCAAGCCGACCCGCGTGGTCATCGACAGCCTGTCGGAGATCCGCCTGCTGGCGCAAAGCTCGCTGCGCTACCGCCGCCAGATCCTGGCGATCAAGCACTACTTCGTGCGCTACGACGCCACCGTGCTGCTGCTCGACGACCTGACTACCGAATCCCTGGATAAAACCGTGCACAGCGTGGCCCACGGCGTGATTCGCCTGGAAGAACTGACCCCCAACTACGGCGCCGAACGCCGCCGCGTGCGGGTGGTGAAATACCGTGGGCAGAAATACCGTGGCGGTTTCCACGACTTCACCATCATGGCCGACGGTATCCATGTATTCCCGCGCTTGGTCGCCGCCGAGCATCGCGGTGGTTACACGCGCCAGACCCTGAGCAGCGGCATAGCCGAATTGGATGCCCTGATGGGCGGCGGCGTCGAGACCGGTTCGAGCAGCTTGATCCTGGGCCCGGCCGGTACCGGCAAGTCGCTGATCTCGATGATCTTTGCCGCAGCCGCCGTGGCCCGTGGCGAAAAAGCCGCGTTGTTTATCTTTGATGAAGAGCTGGGCTTGTTGTTCGAACGCATGCGAAACATGGGCATCGACCTCGAGGCCCTGCAAGCCACCGGCAACTTGCTGATCGAACAGGTCGACGCTGCCGAGCTGTCGCCGGGCGAATTCTCACACCGGGTGCGGCGTTGCGTGGATGAACGCGGGATCAAAACCGTGGTGATCGACAGCATCAACGGCTACCAGGCCGCCATGCCCGAAGAAAATGCCCTGATCCTGCACATGCACGAACTGCTGCTGTACCTCAACCGCCGTGGCGCCGCGACCTTCATGACAGTTGCCCAGCACGGGCTCGTGGGCGATATGCAGGCCCCGGTAGACATCACTTACCTGGCCGATACGGTCATTCTGCTGCGCTACTTCGAAGCGCTGGGCAAGGTGCGTCGGGCCATTTCGATCATCAAGAAACGCACCGGCTCGCATGAATCGACTATCCGCGAATACCGCATCGGCGGTCGCGGCATGACGGTTGGCGAACCCCTGGATAACTTCCAAGGCGTGTTACGCGGCATTCCTACCTACATGGGCGCGGGCTCACCTTTGCTCAAGGAAGAGGGCTAGTGACTGGCCTATCTCCCGTCTCCGAGCGTGCAATCATCCTGGCGCCCATGGGCCGTGACGGCTCATTGGCGCTGATGATGCTGAACCAGGCCGGCTACAGCGGCATCATCGCCACGCACCTGGCGAACCTGTGCGAAGCGTTAGAGCACGGCGCCGGCCTGCTGGTGATCGCCGACGAAGCCCTGCGCGGCGTCGATTTGGAGCCGCTGCTGGAATACCTGCATCAGCAGCCGGCCTGGTCGGACCTGCCCATCGTGCTGATGACCCACCATGGCGGCAGCGAGCAGAACGGTTCCTCGCACTTGAGCGGGCTGTTGGGCAACGTGACCTTCCTCGAGCGCCCCTTCCATCCAGTGACCTTGATCAGTCTGGTGAGCGCCGCCCTGCGCGGCCGACGGCGGCAATACGAAGCCCGCGACCGGCTGATTGATTTGAGCGAGAGCGAGCTGCGCCTGCAACGCACGCTGGAAACCCTCGAGCAGCAAGTCGAGGAGCGCACGACGCAACTGCGCACCAATGAAGAGGCGCTGCGCCAGTCGCAGAAAATGGAAGCCGTCGGCCAGTTGACCGGCGGTATCGCCCATGACTTCAACAATATGCTCACCGGGATTATCGGCAGCCTGGAGCTGCTGCGCAGGCGCATATCGCGCGGCAAGCTGGACGACCTCGATGGCCTGATCGACCTAGGCGTGACCTCGGCCAACCGCGCCGCCGGCCTGACCCACCGCCTGCTGGCGTTTTCCCGTCGTCAGTCGCTGGATTCCAAGCCCGTGGAGATCAACCAATTGGTCGCCTCCATGGGCGAATTGCTGCAACGCAGCATCAATGAAAGCATCGCCTTGGATATGCGCCTGAGCGACACGCTCTGGACCGCCGAAGCCGACCCCAACCAGCTCGAAAGCGCCCTGCTCAACTTGGTCATCAACGCACGGGACGCCATGCCTGGCGGCGGCAAGCTGGTGGTCGAAACCACCAACCGCCACCTGGACAGCGTGTTCACCGCCGCCTACGGCACGTTGAAACCCGGTGATTACGTTGAGCTGAGCGTCAGCGACACCGGCTGCGGTATCCCCGAACACCTGATCGGCCGGGTGTTCGATCCGTTTTTCACCACCAAACCCATCGGCCAGGGCACCGGCCTTGGGTTGTCGATGATCTACGGCTTTGCCCGCCAGTCCCACGGCCACGTCACGATCCATAGCGAAATCGATAAAGGCACCACCGTCAGCCTGTTCCTGCCGCGCTTTGTCGGCGAGATGAAGACGCTGGAGCTGCTCAACCCAACGCTGCTGCCCTTCGCCAATGCGGGTGAAACCGTGTTGATCGTCGAGGATGATCCGGCAGTGCGGGTATTAGTCAGTGCAGTGCTCAAAGAACTGGGTTATGCCTTCGTCGAGGCGTGTGATGCCGATACGGCGCTGCCCATCATTGAATCCGACCAGCGTATTGACCTGCTGATCAGCGATGTGGGCCTGCCCGGCATGAACGGCCGGCAGATGGCGGAAATCGGTCGGCAGATGCGCCCGCAGCTCAAGGTGCTGTTTATCACCGGCTACGCCGAACACGCGGCGGTACGCGGCGGCTTCCTGGACCCGGGGATGCAGTTGATCACCAAACCGTTCACGTTTGATCTGTTAACGGCAAAAGTGCGGGAAATGATTCAGGGTTGAGGCGCTACAACAAGGGCTGCATGGCAGCCCTGTCACCCTTCACGCCAGCAGGCGCTGGATATGCTCTTGCAGCGTATCCAAGTCAAACGGCTTGGCCAGGATCGGCGCGTTGCGCGTGATCGGGCTATTGCAGTCGAGAATTTCCTGCGGGTAGCCGCTGATAAAGATCACTTTTAATTCCGGTCGCAACTTGATCGCAGGCTCAGCGATCTGCACCCCGGAAATCCCACCCGGCAGGCGGTAGTCCGTGACCATCAGGTCCAGGTGCGGCTTGGACGCGAGGATTTCGAAGGCCTGCTCCCCGTCGATCGCCTTCAACACCCGATAGCCCAGGCCTGCCAGGTATTCACCCAGCACAAACATAATGGATTCGTCGTCCTCGACGATCAGAACGACATCTTGTGCATCTTCACTCATGGGAAGCCTTTGTCCGGTCAATTGCTGCAGTTACGACCATGGGGTCACGCAGAGGTTGCGTCGAGGTGACGATTGATTTCACGCGGCCGCCTCAAGCGGCAGGCACACCCGGAACAGGGCGCCCTCGCCTATCTGGCTTTGGACCTCGATGGTACCGCCGTGGGCCGCCACGATCTGTTCGGAGATAAACAGCCCCAGGCCCAGGCCCGCCGAGACATGGCTGGCCGACACCCGCTCGAACTGCTGGAATATGCGCTTCTGGTTGTCTTCACTGATGCCGATGCCATGGTCACGCACTTCCACCCGCGCTTCGCCATGCTCGGTGTAGACCCGCACTTCCACCGGGCTCTTGGCCCCGTAGCGCAGCGCGTTGGTCAGCAGGTTGGAGACCACCTGCTCGATGCGGAACTCATCCCAATTGCCCTCCACGGGGCCTTCGGTTTCCAGGTGCATCGATGAGTCGGCGGCCGCGACTTGCGGTGCAAAGTTTTCCACCAGGTTACGCACCAACAGGGCCAGGTCAAAGCGCGCCGGGCGGATCGACAGCTTGCCGGTGCGGATGCGCGACACGTCGAGCATGTCTTCAATCAGGCGAATCAGGCTTTTGATCTGCCGCTCGTCGCGGTCAACCATGGCGTGCATCTTGTCCAGGGTGAATGCGGCGGCGTTATCCCGGGCCAGGTGCATCTTGCGCAGCTGGGTCTCCAGGATCAGGCCGTTAAGCGGCGTACGCACTTCGTGGGCGACGATCGACATGAAGTCGTCACGCATGCGCACCGCCTGCTCCAATTCAGCCTGGGTAGCCTGCAGGCGCGTCAGCAGCAGTTCCTGCTCGCGGCGACTGCGCTCCAGGGCTTCCACTTGCAGTTTCATCGCCTTGCTCTGGCGGTACAGGTCGACGAACACGTTGACCTTGCTCTTGACCGCGTGGATATCCAGCGGCTTGTGCAGGAAGTCCACGGCGCCGCTTTCATAGCCTTTGAAGGCGTAATTGAGTTCTCGGCCAGCAGCGCTGACGAACACAATCGGGATGTTCTTGGTCTTTTCGGTGCCGCGCATCAGCTCGGCCAGCTCGAAACCGTTCATGCCGGGCATCTGCACATCGAGAATCGCCATGGCGAACTCGTGCTCCAGCAACAGTGACAAGGCCTCGTCGGCGCTCAAGGCCTTGAAGACCTGGCGATCCTCGCGCTTGATCAGCGCTTCGAGGGCCAGCAGGTTTTCCGGCAGATCGTCGACGATCAGCAATTTGGCCTGGATATTACTTAACATGGGGAAGATTCCAGGGAAGCCAGCAATGAGGCAATGCGGCTCAAGGTCAGAATATGGTCAGGTGTGTGCAGTGCCAAGGCCGCCAACGGCATCACGGCAATGTGTGCTTCCTTGGGGTCTTGTACCACGGTGGTGCCGCCCGATTGTTTGACGTGGGCCAGCCCACGCGCGCCGTCCTGGTTGGCGCCGGTCAGCAGGATCGCCAGCAAACCCTTGCCGTAGGCATCAGCGGCTGAGGCGAACAGGTAATCAATGGCCGGACGGGAATAGTGCACGCGGTCTTCCTGGCTCAGGGACAGGCTGTGGTCATGTTCTACCGAGAGGTGGTAGCCGGGCCCGGCGAAGTACACAGTGCCGGCCTCGATCACTTCCTTGTCCCGCGCTTCCTTCACCGGGATACGCAGGCGCCGCGCGAACACTTGCGCCAACTGGCTTCGGCGTTCGTCCGGCAGGTGCAACACGGCAATAATCGGCAAGGCAAACCCTTCAGGCAGGTCGCCAAAAATCTTCAGCAACGCCTCGACGCCGCCGGCTGAGGCGCCGACGACAATGGCTTCAATCCCGAAAAACGGGTTGGCTTGCGCCTCGTTCATGATTTTCGGTAGATCCGTTCCTGCTTGACCAAGGGTTCGAATTGTTTGCTGTAGGCGGAAAAATCCAAGGTTTCCTTACTGCCCAGCACCAGGAAGCCGCGATGACACAGCGACTCATGAAACAATCCAAACGCTCGATCCTGCAATTTTTTATTGAAATAAATCAGTACGTTGCGGCATGAAATTAATTGAGTTTCTGAGAACACACTGTCGGTCGCCAGGCTGTGGTCGGCAAAGGTGACGTTCTCGCGCAGGGTCTTGTCGAAGATCGCGTAATCGTAGGCCGCCGTGTAGTAGTCGGCGAATGAACGTTGGCCGCCAGCCTGCTGATAATTAGCAGTGTAGGCGCGTACATTCTCCAGGGAGAAAATCCCTTGTTTGGCTTTATCCAGCGATGCCGGGTTGATGTCCGTGGCGTAGATGATGGTGCGCTCGAGTACCCCCTCTTCGCGCAGCAGGATCGCCATGGAGTACACCTCCTCGCCTGTGCTGCAGCCGGCGATCCAGATCTTGATCGACGGATAGGTCTTGAGCAACGGCACCACTTCCTGACGAATCGCCAGAAAGTGCGACGGGTCGCGAAACATCTCGCTCACGGGGATCGTCAGAAATTGCAGCAACTGCATGAACGCGCCAGGGTCGTGCAACACCCGCTCCTGCAGCGCCGAAATGGTTGCACAGTCAAACTGGCGCAGGGCATGGGCCACACGCCGCTTGACCGACGCACCGGAATAGTCGCGAAAGTCGTAGCTGTACTTGAGGTAAATCGCCTCGATTAACAGGCGCAGCTCAATGTCGCTGCTTTTGTCCAAAAAACGCTGCTCCACTTAAATACGTTCCATCTTCGGTAGCCATACGCGAATCAGCGAGAACAGGCGATCCAGGTCAATCGGCTTGGCCAGGTAATCGTTGGAGCCTGCCGCGAGGCAGCGCTCCTGATCGTCCTTCATGGCCTTGGCCGTGACCGCAATGATCGGCAACTTCTTCCAGCGCGGGTCCTGACGGATCAAGGCCGTGGCCTCGTAACCGTCCATCTCCGGCATCATCACGTCCATCAGCACCAGGTCGATGTCGTCCACTTCATTGAGTTTGTCGATGGCCTCGCGGCCGTTACGGCCGATCACCACCACCGCACCTTTGTGCTCCAGGGCGCTGGTCAGGGCAAAGATGTTGCGCACATCGTCGTCCACCAACAGGATCTTGCGCCCCTCAAAGACCTTGTCACGGCTGCGCGCGGTCTTGAGCATCTTCTGGCGGTCATGGGACAGCTGGGACTCGACTTTGTGCAGAAAGAGTGTCACTTCATCCAGCAAACGTTCAGGTGAGCGCGCCCCCTTGATGATGATCGAGCGCGAGTATTTGCGCAGTTCAGCCTCTTCATCACGGGTCAGGTTACGCCCGGTGTAGACGATGACTGGCGGGAACGAGCAGATATCCTCGGTGGCCATGCGCTTGAGCAACTCGTTGCCGAGCATGTCCGGCAGCTTGAGGTCGATGATCATGCAGTCGTAGATATTGGTGCGCAGCAGGTCCAGGGCGGCCTGGGCGTAGCCGACGTCGGTGATCTCAATGTCATCGTCGCCGATCAGGCGGGCAATGCTGTCGCGCTGCAGGTCATCGTCTTCCACCAGCAGTACGCGCTTGACCTTCTGTGTCAGCTTGGCTTCCAGGCGCGCAAACACGTCCTTGAGCTCCTCGCGCGTGGTCGGCTTGACCGCATAGCCGATGGCGCCCATGTGCATGGCGGCTTCGACGCGGTCTTCCACGGAAATCACGTGCACAGGGATGTGGCGGGTGTTGGCGTGTTCTTTCAGGCGTTGCAGCACCGTCAGCCCGGAATGGTCCGGCAGGCGCATGTCCAGCAGGATCGCGTCCGGCACGAATTCCTCAGCCAGGCTGTAGCCTTCGTCCGCGCCATGGGCGACCAGGCAGTTGTAGCCCAGCTCGTGGGCCAAATCGAACAGGATGCGCGCAAAGTTCGGCTCGTCTTCCACGACCAGGATGCAACGGGTGGTGAACGGTGCCTTGTCACGGTCATCGGCAAAACGTGGGATCTGTTGCGCATCGGCCACCGGCAGCGGCGAGATGGCGATCGGTGCAGGTGCAGGCGCCGCCACAGCGTGACGCGGCTGCTCGATGGGCGCCGCGCCCTCCTCGCGCTCGATGTACTGCTCCGGCAATACCAGGGTAAACACACTGCCCTTGCCCGGTTCGCTGGTCACGCTGATATAGCCGCCGAGCAACGTGGCCAGGTCGCGCGAGATCGACAAGCCCAGGCCGGTGCCGCCGTAGCGGCGGTTGGTGGTGCCGTCCGCCTGGCGGAAGGCTTCGAAGATGCTTTCCTGCTGGTCCGGGGCGATGCCGATGCCGGAGTCGCGCACCGTAAAGGCAATGCTCTCGTTCGGCGCACGGGACACCGACAGGCTGACCTCGCCCTGCTCGGTGAACTTGATCGCGTTGGACAGCAGGTTCTTGAGGATCTGCTCCAGACGCTGGCGGTCGGTAAACAGCAGGGTCGGCGCATCGCTTTGCACCTCCACCTGGAAGGCCAGCTTGCGGTCGGCGGCCAACGGTTCGAACATGCCGCGCAGGCCGTCCACCAGACGCACGACACTGGAGTTTTCCGGGCGCACCTCGAGCTTGCCGGCTTCGACCTTGGAAATATCCAGAATGTCGTTGATCAGGTTGAGCAAGTCATTGCCCGCCGAATAAATCGACTCGGCAAACTTGACCTGTTCGGCGCTGAGGTTTTCCTGGGGGTTTTCCGCCAGCAGCTTGGCCAGGATCAACGAGCTGTTCAGCGGGGTGCGCAGCTCGTGGGACATGTTGGCGAGGAACTCGGACTTGTACTTGCTGGAGCGCTGCAATTCGTCGGCGCGGTCTTCGAGTTCAAGCTGTGCCTTGTTGAGCTCGACGTTCTTGCGGTCCATGGCGTCGCGCTGCTCGGCCAGGGTCTGGGTCTGTTCGGCCAACTGCTCGTTGGTCTGCTCAAGCTCGGCCTGCTGGGTTTCCAGGTGGGTCTGGGACTCCTTGAGGATGCGTGACTGTTCTTCGAGTTCTTCGTTGGCGGTCTTGAGTTCTTCCTGCTGCACTTGCAGCTCTTCGTTGAGCTGCTGGGTCTCGGCCAGTACTTCCTGCAGGCGCTGGCGATAACGCGCGGCTTCGATAGAGGTGCCGATATTGCCGGCAATCAGCTCCAGCAGTTCGACGTCACGTTCTTCCAGTGAGCGCAGGAAACCCAGTTCGATCACGCCGTTGACACGGTCGTCCTCGCTGGTCGGCATCACCAGCACGCTGCGAGTAGCGCCTTCGCCCAGGCCGGAACTGACCTTGAAGTAGTCCACCGGCACATCGTCCAAGCGAATCAGGCGATCAAGCTGGGCGGCCTGCCCGACGATACCTTCGTCGCTGTAGATCGACTGTTCCTGCTGCTCCTGTTCGCGGGAGAAACCATAGGTCGCCACACGCTTGAGGCCGCCGTGCTCTTCGCGCACATACAGCGCGGCGACTGCCGAGCCCATGTATTGGGCAAAGAACTGCAGGATGTTACGGCCCAACATGTTCAGGGTCAGTTGGCCGAGCACTTGTTCGGCCAGTTCGGTCTGACCACTGCGCAGCCAGGCTTGCTGTTCAAGGCGTCGCGCAATCTTCTGTTGTGACGCGAGGTTATCGCTGTAACTCCTTGATAGTGAGAGCAAATTCTTACGACCGACATACGCCAGGAACCCACTCAGGCCGAGTACGAACGCCAGGTACAGGGTGACGCTGACCACCGTGGTCTTGGTGACTTCTTCATTGCGGGTGATGCGGAACTGCTGCTCCATCGCCACCGCATCGTCGTACTCCTTGCGGATCTCGTCCGTGAGGCGCTTGCCCCGACCGGCCTTGACCGCGCTGCGGTAATCACCGCTCTGGCGCTGCATATCAATCATCGACTGCGCGTACTTGTTCCACTCGGCCTGCATCGCCTCCAGGCGCTTGAGGCGGTCTACCTGCTGGGGGTTGTCCGCCACCAGTTCCTGCAGGTTACGCAAGTCGGCAATGATCCGCGGTTTGGCCACTTCGTAGGGGTCGAGGAAATGCTCATCGCCAGTGATCAAGAAGCCGCGCATGCCGGTTTCCAGGTCCACTGTCAGTTTTGATGACTCATTGAGGTTATTGATGACCCGGTCGGTGTGCTCCACCCACTGGATCACCGACAACAAATAAGTAATCAGCACGACGAAAAACACTGCGCTGAGCACGCCCACACCCAACGGCAGGGCCACGTTACGGCTCAGGAGTTTACGAAAGCTCTTTTCATCGACGGACGACGCGGGAGTCATGGGCATGCCTTGGCCAAAGTACGGAAAAAGGAGGAGTTTGCCCGAACATCAGGGGTCAGGGCTATGTTTCTGCGCTGGTTTGAGGCGAAAACCTACAAGGCGCGGGTGGATTTCGCGCTGATTTTGGCCAGCTTTCTTGAGTACGTCGCACACAACTTATAACAACTTCCTACAGCAAAAGAGGAACGAACTTTCATTGGCTTCGCACTCAGAAGCACGCCTCAGGAACACGGAAGATCTTTTGGACGGCGTCTTCTTATGACTTGCCAAGGTACGCTAAATGAGCATTTCAAGTGTTACGCAACAAACAGTGAACGTCTCCACCACAGAAGCTCAACTGCCTGCGCAAAACATCTCCAACACTTCATCAATAACGCCGGCCCCCGCAAGCAATCCCGCAGCAGCGCAGCCACCAACCAAAACGGTGGGACAGCTCCAAGCAGACAACCAGAACCTTTTCAATTTGGTCGACCAACTCCGCCAAATGGGTACCCAAAATGAGGGCAAGCCCCTCACTCCACTCCAAATTTCAAGCGCGTTAAAAAGTCAAATTGACGTGCCTTACGTAGGGTCCACCTACGCCTTGGCAGGCTCCACGCCCCCGACATTGGCGGCCGTCATTACCGACCTCGGTTATGAACTGCCAGTTACCGCCGAACAAGTCGCTACGTTGGCCAAACAAATTGGGCAAAAGGCTTCAATCCCGGTGCTGGGGAATTTGGGCGGCGGCCTTTCCTGGCCAATTGCGATGTCACAAGAGGACCGAAGGAGCATTCGCGCGTTCCTCTTCTCCCGTAACAGCGGCTTGCCTGGCTTGCCGTTGCCGACACATGGCAACGGCACGCTGCATTACTTGTTGCACGGCAGTTCGCTCACGCACCGTGATTTGCAGAGTGACCCTCAACAGACGCTACAAAAACTGTTCGATTCCCCCAGGGCCCAGGCGCTGGGGCAGGCGTTACAGGCGCACCTGAAGGGTGTGGCCACACCCACCAGTATTTATGACTATCTGTTGACCGCGATGATCGATGGGCTTGACCTGGGTGGCCTTTGGCACCCCGAACCCAACAAAATCGGTGATATTTATCTGGACTCCCCCATGTATTGGGGTCAATCACCCTCGCTGGTTGCCGAGCACCTGAGCAAGTATCTGATCAAGGAAGGCCTGGCGACAGACTCGGCCGCTAAACTTGCGACCCACGTTCTGTTGGCGAGTCACGCCCCGCAGTTTCTGATCAAAGATATTCCCTCGATTGTGAAAGTCGGCGGTGTTCTCTGGGGGCAATTGACAACCGCAGCAGCCAAGATCGAAGCCCAGACGCCTGGCCGGGTGCCTAACATGACCTATGTCGAGGTTATGGCCCTAGCGGAGTCGCTGCCGACCAGCGATATCGACGTTCAACTAGCTCAGCGCGAAACTCTAAAAGAGTGGGGGTTAGCCAATGGTTTGCTGCCCATCTTGCAAACCAGTTGGACCCCGGTAAATGGCGCACTGGTTCCCTCAACTCCCGAACCGACAGCGTCACAAATGGAACAGACCAAAGCGGCCTACGACAGTCGCTTGGATGCGCTGGTGGAGACTTCTACTTCTTTATACACGCCACTGGCCAGTCGAAAAAAAATTGCGCTTGACGCCCTCAAAGCTGAGTTCCCAAAGCTTGATCCAACGGTTTTTGAAGCACGATTCCTCGCAAAGGCCTACACAGGCCGCCCCGGAGCCGGCGATCCAAGGTTGCGTTCCATGCTTGATATTGTGATGGAAGGGGAAATGCTGGGGGAAAAATACAAATGGGTCACCAACGAGCGCAGGGTGCCAATCGATGCGTTCAACAACTTTACACGTTCCGAAAGGTTTCCAGCGCCCGAGGTGTTCACGACCCAATTCGAGGCGTCGATAGCGGCGCAAAAAAAGGGCCATCACGGAATGGTCAAGCACCTGATATCCCAATTGCCATTAGCCGACCGCAAAAATTTTGAATTCGGCGAGATCGAGTTCTCTTACGAAAAACACTACAAAGATGCGGCGGGTAACGCACTCGTGACGGTGCGTCGCGAACATACATTGTTTGTGAAAACTACGTACGAGGGTGAGAGCAATCTTTATGAGATCGACACCACCAAAGGGACAATCACTAAACAAAACGAGCGCATGACAGAAAACCTGAAACAGGTAATTAAAATAGACGGAGGCTATCAGCCCGTTACTTCGATCATTACGCCTTATCCCAGCGACTCCAGCATTGCCAAGACTGATAAGCCAGGCAGTACTGAGATCCCCAAAAGTTTCGACTCGAACCGAACCAATAAGATTGCCAATTTCTACGTTAAATCCTTAGGCCTGGATGATGAAAGTGTGCTGGATCACGCCAGAGGCGTGACGTCCTACGATCATGATCGTTCGCTTGACAAGGGGGTTGGTGAATTCTTCCTCAACCTCATCCCGTTCCGGTCTGCCATCGTCAACCTGGCGAAAGGCAGCGTCGTCGAGGGGATAGCCGACCTAACGATGGATGTCATTGGACTGCTGACGTTTGGCGCAGGCAAGACTGCCCAGGCCGCCAAAGTCTTTGGCAATGGCGCCAAGGCTGCAAAAGCTATCAGGTTCCTGGGGGCGTCCGCCTTTGAGGTGCTCAACCCACTCAGTGGGGCGGGCGACATAATATGGGGAGCCGGGCATTTGCTCCTCAAGGGCTACACGAAGAGTACTGGGTGGCTTAAAAAGCTCAGGGCCTCCAATGGCGGTTACCAAAAACTTCAGCAGATAAGCAAGCAGCACGGGACAGCGTTAATCGGCTCTGTGAACGTTGGAGATCGCACCATCGACACGGTCGCGGTACGCAAGAACGATCAATGGTATAACTATGACCCCTTAAAAAATAGTGTGTATGGCTCGCCAATCGACCACTTCACTCCCCTGCGTGGCGGCACGCTTAGCAGCAGCTTGGGAGTTGCGTTTGGGAATTTCTACAAGAAGCTCGTTGAGGCACGAAAGCCCAATAGCCTCGCGCGGTTTAATCAGGGTTATAAAAATGGGGTGCTTCAGGCGCTGCCGGATTACACAGGCCAAACACGCTTGAAGGACTTACTGAAGTTGGCCGCAAACCCCAATCGGACGCCGGAAGAAATAGGGCTTTTGGCGAGGACAATAAAGGAGGAAAGAATTAGAGATGGGGAGTATTTCACCAATATTTTTGCCGCCGACGTTGCCGGCCCAGGCGTTTCTTTCGAGCGCTTTGCCCAAGCACAATACCTCGCGCGCGTTGATTTAACTTCAAAGGGCTACTGTGCTGGGATGACAAATGCCATGGCGCTGGCACTGCATCGAGGAGACGAAAAAATATTTCTGGAGAACCTTCGCAAGGCCTCTACTACCGCAACGCCAATGGCCCAACATACAAAATTCAACCATGATATGAAATCACTCCAAAATGTTTTAGACCAAACGGGGGATTTTCATATAGGACGCATGCCTTCATTGATCGATTCTCAGCGCATTATTAACGACCTCAGTACTGCCACCACCTCAAAATACCTGAGAATCAGCACTGAAGATCACGCCATGCTGGCTGCCGTCAGGATCCGAAATGGTAAAAAAGAATGGTTCTTCTTCGATCCCGATAGCGGACTCGCCAAGTTTGATAATTTGCAGTCTATGCGCAACGCTATGGAGAAGTTATTAGACCGCGGGGCCATGGCCGCCACGTTAAAACCGTTCATGTCTGCGCAAGGAACGCGTCAGTTCTACGTCAGCCCGTTCCAGCCGAATGACGTTCTTGATAGTAAGGTTGATAGTTTTGCTGTTTCAATAATGGTGTCCAATCCGTTAGCACCTTGACTCGTGTGAATGGCTCCAGCCCTGATTACGGCCGAACATGCTCAAGGTCAGTTGGCCCTGCACTTGTTCGGCCAGTTCGGTCTGACCATTAGCAGCCAGGCCTGCTGTTCAAGGTGTCTCGCAGTCTTTTGTTGTGATGCGAGGGTCGGCTGTAGCTATCCGAGCGCTCATTCGGCTTTGCGCTGCTGAACCCGCTCACCGGGCGGGACATTGCAGCGCATTAGCGTCACAATGTTTTGATCTCTGGGGAACTTACCTGGATCGACAGGACTCAGGGATGAGAATGGTCGTTAAATGACTAAAGGCCAGCACTTACAACTCCTCAGGAATTTTCCCTATGTCCGTTGCCCCCTCCACCATCCTTGTAGTCGAAGACGACGCCATCGTGCGCATGCTGATCGTCGATGTACTCGAAGAGTTGGAGTTCAGCGTGCTTGAAGCGGCGGACGCTCAAGAGGCCTTGCAGCTGGTCGAAAACACTGACCAGGTGATCGACCTGATGATGACCGATGTCGGCCTGCCCGACATGGACGGTAAGGAGTTAGCGACCAAGGTTCGCGAGTTGCGCCCTGCCCTGCCTATTCTGTTCGCCAGCGGCTATGCCGAAAGTATTGACGTGCCGGCGGGCATGCAAGTGATCGGCAAACCGTTCTCCATCGACCAGCTGCGTGACAAGGTCAAGTCGATGTTGCCTGTCGGCTGAAGCCCCGCCACGGCACTACGCGCCTCATTTCGTTGCACCACCGCATATCTTCGGGCTATTTCAGCTGCTGGGGGGCTACTCTGTGCCTGCGCGCCTGCCCTTATCACTTCACGGCTAAGTCTTGCAGGGATTAACGTGACGTTCGGCCAATAAAACGGTTAACTCAGCGCCTTGATCCCACGCCTTTATAAAGAACTCAGGAAGGACGCAACAACATGATTGGAAAACCGACGCGCCTGCTGTTGGCGAGCCTCTCGATTCTGATGAGTACCGGTGCCTTGGCCGACTTCACGGCAACCCCGGCCGAAGCCCGGGCCATTGCCAAGGAAGCCTACCTGTATGGCTACCCGGTAGTGGCGATGTACAAGACGCTCTACACCCAGGCCGTGGATAAGGGCGGTGCCAACTTCAAGGCACCGTTCAACCACATCGGTAACACCGCCCAGGTCTTCACCCCCAAGGACACCGCGTTCGCCACCCCGAATTCGGACACGCCTTACTCCTTCATGTGGATGGACTTGCGCAAAGAGCCGTTGGTGCTGACCTTGCCCAAGATCGAAGACAACCGTTACTACTCGGTGCAGTTGATCGACCTCTATACGCAAAATATCGCCTACTTAGGTACGCGCAGTACCGGCAACAATGGCGGCCACTACATGATCGCGGGCCCTGACTGGAAAGGTCAGCAGCCGGTCGACATCGACCGTGTGGTGTACAGCGAAAGCAATATCGCCTATGCCCTGTACCGCACGCAGTTGTTTGACGAGAAGGACCTGAACAAGGTCAAGCAGATCCAGAACGGCTACAAAGTGCAGCCGCTGAGCGGCTATGTAAAACAGCCCGCTCCGGCCCCGGTGTCTAAAATCGTCTGGCCAAAGCCGATGGCCACCATGACCGAGGGGCCGCAGCTGTTCCGCTACCTGAACTTCATGCTCGCGTTTGCCGCACCACAGGACAGCGAAACAGACCTGCTGGCGCGCTTTGCCAAAATCGGTATCGCCCCTGGTGCGCCCTTTAAGGTCAAAGAGTTGACCGCTGAACAACGCAAAGCCCTGGAAGATGGGATTGCCGACGCTCGGGCTGAGTTTGCCGCGTTCAAGAAAGACAAGATCGACACGCACCAAGTGTCCAGCGGTGACCTGTTCGGTAGCCGTGACCGTCTGAAAAACAACTACCTCTACCGCTACGCTGGTGCCGACTTAGGCATTTTTGGTAACTCTGCCGATGAAGCCGTTTACTTGAGCTACCACGTCGACAGCGAAGGTAAACCGGCCAATGGTGCGCGCCACAGCTACACCGTGCATTTTGACAAAGACAATTTGCCGCCCGCCGAGGCGTTCTGGTCGCTGACCATGTACGACGCCAAGACCAAGCTGCTGGCGCCTAACCTGAAGAAACGCTACCAGATCAACTCAGGGATGCTGCCCAACCTTAAGCGCGACGCCGACGGCGGCCTGACCCTGGCGTTACAGCACCACGAGCCGCCGAAAGCCGAACAGAGCAACTGGCTGCCCGCCCCGCCCGGTCCGTTTTACGCCGTACTGCGCATCTACCTGCCCAAGCCTGACGTGGGCCAATGGAAGCTGCCACCGTTGACGCCGCTCAAGTAACACCGCGTGCCCGGCCGCAAACGCAGTCGGCCGGGCAGCGCCTTCCCTGACTACCACTGGTTTATCGAGCAATAAAACGAGTAAGGTGCGCGCGGTTCTTTATGGAGTTGTACCGCACATGACTTGCTGGGATGTCCTTGGCCTGCCGCCGGATGCCGATAGCCGCACGATCAAGCGCCAATACGCCACGTTGTTGAAGAAAACCCGGCCGGATGATGACGCTGAGGGCTTTCAACGCCTGCGCGAGGCTTACGAAGAGGCCTTGAATTGGCAGCAATGGGCGCAGCAGGAACAGGCTGCGTGCGCGGTGGCGGTAGAGGCATTGGTTGTGGAGGCAACGCCGGCGGCTATCACCGCCGTGAGCTTGCAGCAGCACTATGAGCAGGCGATGGCTGCCGGCGCCGGGCTGGAATTCGAAGTGGCGCTGCTCAAGCGCTGTGTCTCGCACGACGACGTCAGCGATGAAGACCGACACTGGGCGTTCGATACGTTTCAGTGGCTCAGCGCCTGGCAGCGCCTTGAACTGCCACAGGCGCTGATCGACGCGCTGGCAGACCGGTGCAAGGACGCCCTGCAATACCGCTTGGCGCTGGCCATGGCTCAGCGCAACGAAGTGGACTTTCTCAGCGCCTACGCAGCACGCGTTGATTACCCTTGGCTCAAGCAGCCCGCGCATACCCAATGGTTTAACCAGATGCTGGCGACGATGTTGGCCGAGAGCCATTTCTGGTCGCCTGCAGTATTTGAGGCAGTGCGCGCTGGCCAAAATTGGCATGGCGGTAACAACCACGCGTGCCCCGAGGACGAATGGCAGCACTTGTTACGGCGCCAGCAAGGCCCGGTATTCATGGCCCACCAGCGTGCGTTGGCGGCCGCCGCACCGGCCACCGCTCAGCAACGCGCTGCGCGATTGCTGCTGGCGCCGATGTCCCTGGGCCAGCGGCGTGCGTTCGCACAGCGGTTAAGCGAAGCAGACTGGGAAGCGTGTCGTAAGCTGGCCGCCGCCCTTAAGGCTGACCATCCCGACGTTGCGTTCGCCCTGCCGGGAGACGCCCTATTTCTGGCAGGATTGGGAAACCGCCGTTGACACCTGGCCACTGCTGGTGGCGATTGTGCTGGGTTGCCTGGCCGGTGCGCTCTGCAAGGCGCCCTGGCATGCGGGCGCGCTAGTGGACAGCGCGGGTGAAGCGTTGGCGTGGTCAATGGCCTACATGGCTGCGGGCGCGCTGGCCTGGCAGGTATGGCGCCCGTTGGCACATCGGCTGCGCGTGCTGGATGAAAGTCTCGGCGCAAAACTGCCGCGCAGGTTAAGCCCTACCCATCTGCCGCTGTTGCCCGTGCGCGACCTGATCCCTGGAGCGGCCATGAGCATTGCCGTCAGCATTCAGTTCGGCCCTATCGCCGGCCTGACGCTGGTGGCGATATTGGCCGCCATTGGCGTGGGCAAACGCCGAGCGAGCATGAGCTACAAGGAATGGGCGGCGCTTTATCCACGCAAGGTAATCGGCGCAGTAGGCCTGGGTGCCATCGCCTTCGCGTTGGTCTTCGCTGGGTTGAAATACCTCGATAGCCGCCATCAAGTCAGTCGCAATCAAGGCCTGCAACAATGGACCGAGCGCGTGTGCAGCCGCATGCCGCAAACCGCCGAGCACTGCCAGGCCCCGCCTACACCCGCGCAATGGTACGGCCAGGAGGCCAAGCGATGAACCCAGGCCTATTAATACCCGTTGGCGTGGTCTTTATGCTGATGCTGTTCGGCCTTGCCGGCGCGGGCAAACAAACCCAGGTGCTCGCATTGTGGGTGGACAGGCTGGACAGCCCGCAAACCGCCTCTGCCAGCGCCCTGGCGCCGATCATCGATTGCATGAACCGCGTCGACCGGGACACGCGGCTGGCCTACCAACGCTTGGCTCATCCACCACAGGCCGATGCAGAACCTGAGTTACAAACGTCGTTGCCGGTCGGCCGCTACGCCAGGGCACGCGAGGAGTTTGGCGACAACAGCGAGCCGCAGGCGCGGCTGATCCAGAATGATGTGTGCGGGCCAACCATCACCACTAAGTTGGAACATCAGCAACCTGGCAGCCCCTTGATCGGGATGACCGCCGAGTACGTATCGCGCCTGCAAAAAATCACCTCGACGTTGGGCACTTCGTATCAACAACGGCTGTTTGGCGATGTCATGTTGCAACGCTTTCAGGACGAACTCAGCAGAAATGGAGAAACCTACACGGCAATCTCCACCCAGTTGCGCCACGACCTGGCGCAGGAAGATCAACGCCTGCGCCCTGCCCAACTGGCTTTGCTGGAGGCGCGCTTGGGTCGCGACCTGCACTGGCACCTGCTCAACTACATGATCGCGGCACGGCACGCGGTGGACCAGATAGACGAGGGTGTGCGCAACGCCAACCTCACACCCAAGGCCTTGGCGGCGTTAACGGCTGCAGTGCAGCGCGCCAACGAAAACAGCGCCGGGTTCGTGGATCAAATCCCGGACAAAAACCTCAACGATGAAACCCTGCACCTTTGGTACACCATCAGAGCGCCCGCCGATGCCTACCTCAAAGCATTGCAGAGCCTGCTGCAAGATTGGCTTGACCACGCCCCACCGCAGCAACTGAGTGACGATTACTACCTCGTCACCCGCCGCTACGACGCCCTGCTCAGCTATTACAACCGGCCTGCAAGGAACGCGTTTTAAGCCCTCAGCGCTTTTTCAGCTTCACAAACGACTGATGCAGGTCCGATGCCCAGCCATCGATAACGCCTTTGACGTCATCGGCCTTCATCACCTGCGAGTCGTTGGACAGCGACTTGCCGGTGCCTTTGCGCACCACCTGGGCGATCACCTTGCCATTGGCGCCATCGAGAAACTGCGCCTCGGTGCCCAGGGTTGTTTGCTGGTCACGAATACCTGCGCCGGTGCTCACAGCAGCCACCACCAAGGCCACAGGTATGTATTCGTAGGGTTTCAGGCTTTCAGTCTTGCTGCTGACAGCGGTGATGGCAGCGCGCACCACGATCACCCCCGGGCCTGGGGCGTTGGCCAGTGGCAGTGATTTAGCCAGTTCACGCTTGAGCGCCTGGTTGAAGTAGAGGTTGATACCGTTCAGGGTGCTGTCCGGGATTTTCGCGGTGGCATGCGGCTTGGGATAGAACTGGGTGGGTTCGACATACACCGCGTTGTAACGGCTCACGTCCAAATTCGGGTCGACCCAACGCATCACCTCGGCCCCCGAGGGTGACTTGGCTTCCTTGAGTTGGCTGTAATCGGAGAGAAAGCCGGAATACTCGTCCGGCTGGGTGACCTTACTGGCACACCCTGCCATTGCGATTGAAGCGATGCACAGCGCGCTGACCATTGGCCTTAGTTTCATCATTGCACTCCTCATTATTGAGCTCCCTGGAGGTGATCATCGAGACACGGAGCCTTATGTATAGCCAACGCAGTGATAAATTGCTCAGCCGCGTTCGCGCGGGATCAGGCTCTGCAGCTGCGACGCCAGGAAGTTCGCGTCGAAGGCAAAGGTGTCCGGGTCTTTGAGGCCGTTGGTTTTCTTCCACAACCAGTCGTTTTTGTCGGCCGCCAGCACCAGCGAGACACTTCCGTGCCGTGCGGCGGTCAGGCCCATGACCGACACGGAAATCGAGCCGCCCGCGCCCATTACGTCAGGCACGAACTCCACCGGCTTGCCGGTGATCTGCACGGTCAGCTTCTCGGTCTTGAAGGTTGATGTTTCTACCGGCAGGCTCGGGCCACTGGCCACGTAGGCTTCACGCTGGACCTCCAGCAAACCCACGGTTTTGACCGGCTCCAGCCACTGCTCAATCTGCCCGAACAGCTCGCCGAGCTTTTGCGCCCAGCGGGCCGACTGCACGTCGAATTGCTGCTTTTTATGCGCTTCGCTGTCGGCGTAATGACGAAGCATCTCGCCCAGTTGCTGTACATCGTCCATTGCGGCGTTCCTTGGATAAGCCAGGTTGCGAACACTGATCATGGCAGATGCGGCGGCGGGCCGTACGATTATGCGATGCCAGCGCAGTGCGTTGAAGATTCAGGCGAGAAGTTAAAAAGCGGATCAGAACCGCTGTAACCAGCGCTTTCACGCCTTAACAACTGATCCGTAGTAATCGGCTTTTTCTGAGTCTGTTTTGTTTTGCCCATGCTTCCTACAGTGCCCGCCACTTGGAACCGTGGGAGGACTGAGCATGAGTAACGCAACAACCGGACAGGCCTATAACTACAAAGTCGTGCGCCAATTCGTCATCGCAACCATCGTATGGGGCGTGGTCGGCATGGCCATGGGCGTGTGGATCGCCTCACAACTGGTGTGGCCCGAGATGAACCTGGATCTGCCCTGGACCACCTTTGGCCGCCTGCGGCCATTGCACACCAGCCTGGTGATTTTCGGCTTTGCTGGCAGCGCGCAATTCGCTGCGAGCTACTACGCGGTGCAGCGCACCTGCCAGGTACGGCTGTTTTCCGACACGCTGGCGGCCTTTACCTTCTGGGGCTGGCAGTCGGTGATCGTGATCATGTTGATCAGCTTGCCGCTGGGTTACACCACCACCAAGGAATACGCCGAGATTGAATTCTCCGGCGCGGTGTGGATGACCGTGGTGTGGGTGGCCTACGCGGTGGTGTTTTTCACCACCGTGGTGCGGCGCAAGACCCGGCATATCTACGTGGGCAACTGGTTTTTCGGCGCATTTATTCTGGTGATCGCCATGTTGCATGTGGTCAATCACCTGTCGATCCCGGTGGGCTGGTTCAAGTCTTACCCGGTGTATTCCGGGGCCACCGATGCGATGGTGCAATGGTGGTACGGGCACAACGCCGTGGGCTTTTTCCTCACCACCGGCTTTTTGGGGATGATGTACTACTTTGTGCCCAAGCAAGTCGGACGCCCGGTTTACTCGTATCGCTTGTCGATCGTGCACTTCTGGGCATTGATCACCCTGTACATCTGGGCCGGCCCGCACCATTTGCACTACACCGCCCTGCCGGACTGGGCGCAGTCCCTGGGCATGGCGATGTCGCTGATCCTGCTGGCGCCGAGCTGGGGCGGCATGATCAACGGCATGATGACCTTGTCCGGCGCCTGGCATCAGTTGCGCACCGACCCGATCCTGCGCTTTCTGGTGTTATCGTTGGCGTTCTACGGCATGTCGACCTTCGAAGGCCCGATGATGGCGATCAAGACCGTCAACGCCCTCTCCCACTACACCGACTGGACCATCGGCCACGTCCACGCCGGGGCGCTGGGTTGGGTGGCGATGATTACCTTCGGCTCGCTGTACCACATGATTCCCAAAGTGTTCGGCCGCGAGCAGATGCACAGCGTGGGGCTGATCAACCTGCACTTCTGGCTGGCCACCATCGGTACGGTGCTCTATATCGCCTCGATGTGGGTCAACGGCATCACTCAGGGCCTGATGTGGCGGGCGGTGAACGACGACGGCACCCTCACCTATTCGTTTGTCGAAGCCTTGCAGGCAAGCCATCCGGGGTTTGTGGTGCGTTTTGCCGGCGGCGTGTTTTTCCTGACGGGCATGTTGCTGATGGCCTACAACAACTGGCGTACAGTGCGGATCGCCGACTTGCGCGTCGCGCAGCTTGACGCGCGGATCGCCTGAGATGTGGAGCCTGTTGATGCTGGTGTGCCTGTACGGCGCGGTGGAATATTGCCTGCGCGGGGAATCTGAAAAGAGCCTGGATGACGCCAGCTTGCTGCCGTTCGCTGATGACCCTGACGTGGCGCGGCGAGTCGAACAGGCCACCGGCAAGCCAATCAACGCGGTGGCCCCGGAGCAGCCCAAGCCGGGCTGGGTCAACCTGGACATGTGAAACTGCTCCGGTCATTTGGCCGGTAACTGCGTATGACTAAAGCGCGCTGGATGGGTAAGGTGAGGCGACATCCCCTGTCCGGAGCATCGCATGCGCACTATCGGCCTTATCGGCGGCATGAGCTGGGAGTCCAGCGCCGAGTATTACCGCATCATCAACCAGCGCGTGCGCGACCAGCTGGGCCCGCTGCGCTCGGCGCAACTGCTGATGTACAGCGTGGACTTCGGCCCGGTGGAGCAAGCCCAGCATGCCGGCCGGTGGGATGACACCGCGCTGATCCTCGAAGATGCCGCGCGCCGCCTGCAGGCCGGTGGTGCCGAGTGTGTGGTGCTGTGTACCAACACCATGCACTTAGTGGCGCCGCGTATCGAGGCGGCGGTGTCGATTCCGTTCCTGCACATTGCCGATGCGGCAGGTAAAGCCGCTGTTGAGGCTGGCACGCTGACGGTTGGCCTGCTCGGCACCGCATTCACCATGGAACAGGACTTTCTCAAAGCGCGCCTGGCCGCCCAAGGTTTGACCGTGCTGGTGCCCGACGCGGACGAGCGCCAGGCCGTGCACCGGATCATCTATGAGGAGTTGTGTGTCGGGGTGATCAGTGATGCATCGCGCCAAGTTTATCAACGCGTGATCGACTCGCTGGCCGCGCGTGGCGCCCAGGCGATCATCCTCGGCTGTACGGAAATCGGCCTGCTGATCAAGCCGCAGCACAGCGACTTGCCGCTGCTGGACACCACCGAGCTGCATGCGCAGGCTGCGGTGGCGTTTGCTCTAGGGGGTTAAGCCGACTTGCGCAGGCGCGCCATGCTCAGGGTGTCGACGAACACGCCGTCACGCAGGGCGTAATCGCGCAGCCGCCCTTCGACTTCGAAGCCGAACTTGCGGTACAGGTTATGCGCGGCTTCGTTATCGGCGTACACCGTGAGCTCCACGCGGCGCAGGTTCATCCAGTTGTCGGCCACGTCCAGGGCAGCGGTCAACAGCTTGGAACCTACGCCTTTGCCCTGCCAGGCTGTCGCCACGCCCATGCCGAACGAACCGACATGGGCCTGGCGTACGCGCAGGTACTGTTCCAAACCGAGTTGGCCGATTACCTCACCGCCATGCACGGCCACCAGTTGTAGCCGCCGCTCGTTATCGCTGACCAGCTTGTTGCGCCAGGCCTCGACTGACTGGAAAGGCATTTGCAGCACCTGACGGCATACAGCCGGTTCGTTATAGAGCGCGGCCACGCCTTCGAGGTGGGCTTCAGTAAAGCGCTGGATCACGATATGGGGTTCAGGTGTGTGCATTGTGTTTCATCCTTTGAAAGACAAGAGGCAGGCCAGTGTAGGACGCCTCCCTGCACAATGGAAAGCGGCGTGCGCTCTAAGAGGTTGCCTGGCCAACACGTAGCATTTTCCTACAGGTCTGCTCAGCCGGCTTTGCGATACTTTGAACCTTCCAAGCGTGAACAGGATGTGTCGGCAAAATGGTGAAACAACAGGCAATCGTCGCCAGCATTGGTGCGGCCGTCTTACTGGTGGTGAGTGCTTGTGCAACAAGACCGCAACCCGAGCAGGCTATCAGATGGCTACCGGACTGCGAGGGGCGCCCCATCAGCGGGCTGGACCCTGAGGTGGTCTCCAGGACACAGTGCGGCATCGCGACAGTGCCGCTGGATCACTTGAAACCCAGGCTCGGCAACCTCAAGCTGGACATCACCCGCGTTGCAGCCCTAGAGCCGCAAAAGCGCGCAGGCGCATTGTTTACCAACCCTGGCGGCCCAGGGGCCGATGGCAGCGGGTTTGCGGTTGTCTTGGCTTCGCTCTGGAAAAGTTACGCGGATATGCCGGACGGTGAGGCCTATCAGCACCTGACGAATACGTATGACATCATCGGCATAACGCCACGTGGGTTGGGCAGTACGCCGGACGCGCAATTGGTGTGCCAATCCGATGAGATAGTTGTCGCGCAAAACGATATTGCCGAAGACCGCAGCGCAGCCAATATCGAGGCGATCCGGCATAACGCCGGGGTACTGGCTCGAGGTTGCGCCAGCCAGCGCATGGCGCCTTACATTAATACCGAGCAAACCGCGCGGGACATGGAGTTCGTGCGCATCGCGCTCAAAGAACCCACCCTCAACTATTTCGGCAACTCCTACGGCACGTGGCTGGGCGCCTGGTACGCGGGTCTGTTTCCCGAGCACGTCGGGCGAATGGTGCTGGACTCCAACACCGACTGGACCTCGACCTTCCAGAACGCGTCGTTGATCCAGGCGCCAGAGAAGGAGCGGATCTTCACGCGTTTTGTGGCGCAGCGCGCTGCTGAAAACCCGAAGGCTTACCAAATGGGCAACGATCCCAGGGCCATCGGCGAGATTTTTACCGGCTTGCTCCCCCAGGTGCGCGTCGCCCTGCGTTCTGACAGCGAGTTCTATAGCTCAATCGAATACCTGATGGCGGCGCGCGCGCTCAGCGACTGGTTGCGTCGATCGCCTGAATTGAAAGACGCGCAACTACACAAAAAAGCCAGCGCTTATCGGTTCAGCCCCGACCCCGACATTAACCAACAGGTACAACGTGCATTTACGCATCTGCTTAGCGTCACTCGAAACCCAGCGCCCTGGAATGACATCGCACCGGGCCCGCTGAAGCTCAGCCCTGCGGTGTCTGTACGCAGTACCGTGCTATGCAACGACTCGCCTGCGGCGAATGACGCATTCTGGACCGAGAAGGAAAACCAGTATGCCGCCCGCTACCCGGTCGGGGGCAGTTTCTTCCAGGCTAGGCATTGCGCGGGCTGGCGCGCCAAGCCGCTGGCCGGTGTGCCACTGGGCAAACTGGCACAGGCTGACAGCATCGTGATGGTCCAGGCCGAGTACGACGGCCAAACACCTACATCGGGCGCCTTCAACGCCTTTCGGAGCTTGCCCAATACCCGCCTGGTGTTGCTCAAGGGGGTCCATCAGCACGGTGTGTCCTTTGCTGATCTGAGCGCCTGCGTGAACCGTAATGTGGGTGAGTACCTGGCGTATGGTCGTAAACCCGACCGCATTGCGACCTGCTTCGCCTCAGACTGAGCCCACGCGAACCGCGTTCACCCTCGCGTCGCCGCACGCCACAACCGCGCGGCGTCTGCCGCACGCTCGCGCAGCAAGCGCGGTGCGTCATGGCAGGCCTGTTCCAGGCTCATCGGCCCGGACGGCAAGGCAAAAGCAGCGTCCACACCGTGTGCGTACATTTGTTCGTAGCCGTCGCCCAAGGTGCCGGCGATCACGATGACTGGCACGCCGTGCTGCAGGGCAATGCGGGCGACCCCAAACGGAGTTTTACCGCGCAGGGTCTGGGCGTCGAAGCGGCCCTCGCCGGTGATCACCAGGTCCGCGCCACGCACGGCTGCGTCCAGGCTAACCAGCTCGGCGACAACCTCCACGCCCGCACGGAACTGCGCGCTGAGAAAGGCCTTGGCGGCAAACCCCAAACCGCCCGCTGCACCGCTACCGGGTTCATTACGCACGTCTTTGGGCAACACCTTGGCACAATGATCAGCAAAGTGCCCAAGGGCCGCGTCCAGTTGCTCAACCTGCTGCTCACTGGCGCCTTTTTGCGGACCAAAAATGGCCGAAGCACCGTGCGGGCCACACAGCGGGTTATTCACGTCAGCGGCGATTTCAACGCGCACCTGGGCCAGGCGTGGATCCAGTTGCTCAAGGCTGATGCGCGCCAGACGTGCCAAGGCCAGGCCGCCCGGTGCCAGTGCTTGGTCCTGAGCATCTAACAATTGCACACCGAGTGCCTGCATTGCACCGGCACCGCCATCGTTGGTGGCACTGCCCCCAATCGCCAGAATGATGCGCTGCGCGCCGGCATCAAGGGCCGCGCGGATCAATTCGCCAGTGCCGTAAGTGCTGCTGGTGCAGGCATCGCGCTGCCCCGGCGGCACAAGCTGCAAGCCGCTGGCTTCGGCCATCTCAATGATTGCAGTGTGACTCTCAGCCAACCACCCCCAGCGCGCGTCAACGGCGTGACCCAAGGGGCCTCGCACCACCTGGCGGCGCAACTGCCCGTTGCACGCAGCGAGTACCGAATCCACCGTGCCTTCACCGCCATCGGCCATCGGGCACTGGATCAAGTGTGCATCCGGCCAAACCTGCGCCAACCCCTCGGCAATGGCCTGGGCGACGCCTTCGGCACTGAGGCTGTCCTTGAACGAGTCGGGGGCGATGATGATTTTCATGGGCTTTCTCCGGTTTTTATAACGCCCATGCTGCCAGTTGGCTGCGGCAATGACGCCGGTCCGATGCACAAGTGTGGGTGAGGTTTGTTGTTCATTCCGACAAAACCTGAGGAAACAGCTGTACGCCGAGGTAGAGGGCGAGCATGCCGTCGAGGGTCAGCGGGTCGACGCCGCTGAGCTCGGCGATGCGCTCCATGCGGTAGCGCAGGCTGTTGCGGTGAATGCCCAAGGCATCCGCACACGCTTGGCTTTGGCCGTCATGCGCGCACCAACTGCGCAAGGTGGCGAGGAGTTGGCCGTTACTGTCCTTGGCCAACACCTTGCGCAAGGGGTTGAGCAGTTCATCCAGAGCATCGTCGTTGCGATGGCGCCACAGCATCACCGGCAGGCGGTAGCGGTTGAGCGTCAACAAACGCGATTGGGGCAAGATATCCCGACCATAGGCCAGTAAGTCGCCAACCCGCCGATAGCAACGGCGCAAACCTGCCAGGCCATCCGCTTGCCCGCCGACAGCCACACGCAGGATGTTCCAACCCAGGCCCTGGAGTTTTTCCAGCAGCCGTGGGTTGTCGACTTGCACCGCAGCCGGCCGACACCACAACAGCGAAAACTGCGCCGAGCTGACACACCAACTGTCTGGGTAACGGCTGGTAAGCCAGGCGCTGAGTGCCTCCGCCGATTGGCCCACGCCGAGTTCAAACAGGTACGGCGTACGTGCCATTTGCGGTTTGAGCCCCAGTTGCTGGGCCTCGTCGATGAGGCGCGGCGAGTCGCCACTTTCAGCCAGCAGCAACGCCAGCAAGTCATCGCAACGCTGGCGTCGCCACTGCTGTTCGGCTTGCTGATGGCGATGGCTGACCAACATTTCGGCGGTCATGCGCACCAGTTCAGCGTAAGTGCGCAACAGCTCGGGTTCGCCGGTAATGCCCAGCACGCCGATCAAACGTTGATCGTGCATCAGCGGCAGGTTGATGCCCGGCTGCACGCCCTTGAGGTGCTTGGCGGTCTGGCCGTCGATTTCCACCACGCGCCCATTGGCCAGCACCAGTTGCGCGCCTTCATGGCGGGTGTTGATGCGCTCCGGCTCGCCGCTGCCGAGAATCAGCCCCTGACTGTCCATGACGTTGACGTTATAGGGCAGGATCGCCATGGTGCGATCGACAATATCCTGCGCCAAGTCATGATCCAACTCGAACATGGGGCTAAGTTCCTTGAAAGGGTGGGTTGTTCATCGGCACAGCGCAAAGCATGCTTGACTGTGCGCGAGCACAAAGACAGCACCCTGCCAGGTGGCCGAGACTCGTTGGGCGATCAACGTTACCTGCGCATCGCAAAAAATCATAATAAAGAGAGACTCCCATGTCACAGAGCGCCGCTGCCACACTGGCCACCGATGACGATAAAAACGCCATCTACAAGCGCATTACCCTGCGCCTGATCCCCTTCATTTTCATCTGCTACCTGTTCAACTACCTCGACCGGGTGAACGTTGGCTTTGCCAAGTTGCAGATGCTCGATGCGCTGAAATTCAGTGAAACCGTCTACGGCCTCGGTGCCGGGATTTTCTTTATCGGCTACGTGCTGTGCGGCGTGCCGAGCAACCTGGCGCTGACCAAGTTCGGCCCGCGGCGCTGGATTGCGCTGATGATGATCGTGTGGGGCACGCTCTCCACCTGCTTGCTGTTTGTGACCACACCGACGCACTTCTATGGCTTGCGCCTGTTGACCGGTGCCGCCGAAGCCGGCTTCTTCCCGGGTGTGGTGCTGTACCTCTCGCAGTGGTTCCCGACCTTCCGCCGTGGGCGGATCATGGCGTTGTTCATGTCGGCGATCCCGGTGTCCGGCTTGCTTGGCAGCCCGTTTTCCGGGTGGATTCTCAACCACTTCGCCGCCGGCCAAGATGGCCTCGCGGGCTGGCAGTGGATGTTCCTGCTGCAAGGCATCCCGACCGTCATCCTCGGCGCCCTCGCCTACTTCCTGCTCAGCGACAGCTTTGCCAATGCCAAGTGGCTGACGCCCCATGAGCGTGCGGTGCTGGAGGCCGATCAAGCGACAGTCCTGGCGAACAAGCCGAAAACCACCACGGACTCGCTCGGCGAAGTGTTCAAGAACCCGGCGATCTGGGCGTTCGGCCTGATCTACTTCTGCATCCAGAGCGGCGTGTACGCCATCAACTTCTGGCTGCCGTCGATCATCAAGAGCCTGGGTTTCAGCGATAACTTGGTGATTGGCTGGCTCAGTGCGATTCCGTATCTGCTGGCGGCCGTGTTCATGCTGCTGGTGGGCCGCTCTGCCGACTTACGCAAAGAACGGCGCTGGCATTTGGTGGTGCCCATGTTGATGGGCGCTATTGGCCTGGTGATCGCGGTGAATTTCGCCACCACCCCGGCGATTGCGATTCTCGGCCTGACCATCGCCACCATGGGCGCCCTCACCGGCTTGCCGATGTTCTGGCCGGTGCCAACCGCCATGCTCAGCGCGGGCGCGGCCGCAGGTGGTTTGGCGCTGATCAATTCCATGGGCCAGATGGCGGGCTTTCTCAGCCCGTATATCGTAGGGTTTGTGAAGGATGCCACCGGGTCCACGGATGTGGCGTTGTACCTGCTAGCGGCAGTGATTGTTGCCGGCAGTGTGTTGGCGTTGCGCATGACCCGGACCTTGAAGGTATAACGCAGCCAGGTGGGTTGGCTTGCCTGCGATAGTGGTACTGGGGTTGTCGCGGGTTTGATGGGGTACATATCCGTTGTTTGGGTTACGGCTGCTATTGGTTCCGCCCTTACGGCGGGTCACTTTTGGAAAAAGAGCCCCAAAAGTAACCAAAGGGCTCTTGCCCCACCACTCGGTGCCTCGCCTAGGCTCGGCATGCCCTCACTCCGGCTTGAATCCGTGGGCCGCCGCCATGGGCCATCCTTGGCCCATCGCGGCTAACCCGGCGTCCTGCCGGGTTACCCACGGATTCAAGCCTGCGTTCGGCCATCGTGGTTAACGGGGCGCCTCAGATCAAGATCAAAAGCAAGAGCACGGCGGCCTGGTAGCCGACCTGAGTGGTAGAAGCAAAACAGGGCAAAAGCACAGCAAAAGCACAGGAGTACACTCTCTGCCTGATGTACTGAGATCCCAATGTGGGAGCCGGCTTGCTCGCGAAGGCGGTGTGTCAGTTACACATCAGCTGGCTGACCCACCGCCTTCGCGAGCAAGCCCGCTCCCACAATTTTGACCGAGTTCGGTTGCTGGCACCGCAGTGCTCTGCTTTTCTGTGGAGCTGGCTTGCCTGCGATGCAGACACCTCGGTGTATCAGGCATAACCAATTGATGCTATCGCAGGCAAGCCAGCTCCCACATTAGATTGAGTTCTGCCATCAAGATCAGGTCGGCTGTCAGGCCGCCTCGGTTTAACTTTGATCTAACCACTCAGGTCGGCTACTAGGCCGCCGTGCTCTTGCTTTTGATCTTGATCTTGATCTTAGGCGCCCCGTTAAACCACGCTGGCCGAACGCAGGCTTTGGAGCAGGGGGTAACCCGGCAGGACGCCGGGTTAGCCGCGATGGGCCAAGGATGGCCCATGGCGGCGGCCCCGCTCCCAAAGCCTGCGTGAGGGCACACCGAGCCTAGGCGAGGTGCCGAGTGGTGGGGCAAGAGCCCTTTGGTTACTTTTGGGGCTCTTTTCCAAAAGTGACCCGCTGTAAGAGCGGAACCCTAAGCAGCCGTTACCGCAGCAACGGATATGTACTCATATCTAACTAAAGAAACGCCCCGCAGGCAAACCAGCGCCCCCATCACCGTGCTTACACCAATCCCCCACCGTCGATATTAAGGCCGGCCGTCTGGTGGCGCGGTTGCCCGACTGGCAAGGCGAACCAACCCCTTTCAACCTGATGTGCCCTCATCGCCTGCAAGTGTCGGAACGGGTGAACGTGCTGCACCGCTTTCTCCAGCAACGCGGTGAGAACCTGCTGAGCGCATGAAGAAACGCGTGCAGGGCTTGTTCCAGAGCGCTCGAGTCTGGTATTGCATGACTCACGTTTCCCTGCCATGAGGAGCTTTGCATGATTTACCGCACATTGGGCCAGTCCGGGTTGAAGGTCAGCGCACTGACCCTGGGCACCATGATGTTTGGCGAACAGACCCACACCGAAGACTCGCTGCGCATCATCGACAAGGCCTGGGACCAAGGCATCAACTTCATCGACACCGCCGACGTCTACACCGGCGGGCGCTCCGAGGAAATCGTTGGCGAGGCGATCGCCCGTCATCGCCAGGATTGGGTGGTGGCGTCCAAGGTCGGCATCGGCCCGGCGGACGGGGTGCCCAACCGCAACGGCTTGAGCCGCAAGCGTATTTTCAACGCGCTGGAAGCCAGCCTCACGCGTCTGGACACCGACTATCTGGACATCTACTACCTGCACCGTGAAGACCACGACACACCGCTGGAAGTGACGGTGTCGGCGATTGGCGACTTGATCCGCCAAGGCAAGATTCGCTACTGGGGCCTGTCTAATTATCGTGGCTGGCGCATTGCCGAAGTCATCCGTGTGGCCGAGCGGTTGGGCGTTGACCTGCCGATCATCAGCCAGCCGCTGTACAACATCGTCAACCGTCAGGCCGAGGTCGAGCAGATCACCGCCGCAGCCGCCTACGGCCTGGGTGTGGTGCCTTACAGCCCGTTGGCTCGTGGTGTACTCAGCGGCAAATACGCACCTGACGTCACCCCCCAAGCCGGCAGCCGTGCAGCGCGCCAGGACAAGCGCATCCTGGAAACCGAGTGGCGTGTGGAATCATTACGCATCGCCCAGCAGATTCAGCAGTACACCCAAGGGCGTGGGGTAGGCATTGTCGAATTTGCGATTGCCTGGGTGCTGAACAGCTCGGCAGTGAGTTCGGCCATTGTCGGGCCGCGCACTGAAGCGCAGTGGGATGCGTACACCGGCGCGCTGGAGGTGAAGATCAGCGCTGAAGATGAAGCATTTATTGATTCACTGGTGACGCCGGGGCATTCGTCTACGCCGGGGTTTAATGATGTGGGCCATTTTGTGTCGGGGCGTAGTTGCCGATAGTCAAATCGCCCACACCGATCGGTGTGGGCGCTCTTGCTCGTTACTTGCTTAAGTTCTGGCGTGTAACGCGTCGGCCGTCTCCCGAATTTCCTTGTCTGTCAGGGGCTCGCCTCTAATTGCCTTTCCAATCACCGCGGCAACCGCTCTGACAGCGCCATAATGCGGAACAACACTCTGCGCGGCATCGCCATACAGGCTGAGCAGCGCGTCCATCTCCTTCTTTTCCATACCGAACGGCCTGCCAATATCATTGTGCTTATTTAAGAATAGAAGCAATGCCGTGACGGGGTTATCCAAGACGTTCTCTACAAAGCCTGCGTCTTCCTTGTTGACGCCAAAGGCTTCCAAAAAGTCTGAAGCCCAGAAGAAAGGATGTTCTAAAGCGTCGCCAATCGCGTTTAAGATTGCGTCAGTCGTCCACACCACGCCCGCTTTATTCAGGCGATCCAACATGTCCTTATCAACGACCGCATTGAACTGTGCAGGTGTCAGTGAACTCAGTGGCTTTTTACTCCCCCAGCCATGCTCCAGAAAGTAATAATTACCTTTGTCGCCCACGCCCAGCAGGTTGCCGTTGGCGGCGTACTGATAATTAACGTTCTCACCATCCGGTCGCACTCCGCTGTAAATGGCCCCCCCTTGAGGACTTACCGCTTTGCGATGTATGCCGGCGAGGCCATTGACGGGCACAAGCGATACCGGCTGCTGGCTCAACCTGTCCAAGTGCTCGAACACATTGCCAAAGAGGGTGCCCATCGCCCCTGCGCCCGTTGGGGGCTTGCTATTCTCCGGTGCGCTCGCCCACTCGTTCATTGTGCGCTTGACGCTGACGACAGGTTCGGAGCGTGGGCCGCTACCAAAATGGGACAGAAACAGCTTGAAGTCGTGAGGCCTGTTTGGAAGGTCCTTCAAAAACGCACTCATTTGCTGGGTGTTCTTAAACTCATGGAATGACGTGTAATTATATTCCGGCATGTTCCATACAATATTGGTTTTGCCCTCTACCGGAGGATTACGTATTAGCACAAACATATCATTGGACCGAACACCGCCTACGCCAAAACTGAAGACTTTAACCTTCGGGCCGTTTGACTCGTTTGGAGACAGCATCGCATCAATGAGTGCTTTACCTTCTGGCGAGAGGGCGTGACTTTGGGTGTCTCTGGCCAATGACTCAGAGAACCTTACATAAATGTCAGAGGTCTTCCACGCGGGCTGCGTCTCTCGAGATACTCTGGTATTTTCGCTCAAGCCATTCAGGACACCGGGCGAATAACTGAATGCAAGCGTCGCCAGCGAGGTAACCTTTCCAGAACTGTTTTGCATAGAGCAACCTTTTTATCCACTGCATGAGTTATGCAACTTCCTGAACGGCCTCGCCAGAATCGCTGCTATTAATAACTTCCTTCCAATCGGTGAGGTTTTCATATGGCCCACATACCCCTGCAAAACTTCCCGTGGAAGACAACACTTGGCCATACAAACCAAATGTCGTCAGCCTTATGTGATGTCGACGGGGAAATATGTTCCATTCAAATGGCTTAAAACGTGTAATAGACGTGACAAACAATGTCACGACCAATATATTCCTACGCGAAGTTTTTCCTTTTTTTGTATGAATCGTCTTTCGCGAGGACAGTGTGTCTAAAGGTGTTGTGGTATCGGTCTTAGCCTCGGTGTTATTTGCCGTGATGTATTACTTCACCTCGCTGCTCACGCCATTGAGCGGCCTGGAGATTTTCGGCTGGCGCATGCTGCTGACGGTGCCGTGCATGACGGTATTCATGATCGTCAGCGGCGAATGGCGACGGGTGCTGGAACTGGTGCGAGTGTTGGCGGCAAAGCCACGGTTGATCGGCGGTGTGTTGTTGTCATCGGCCTTGCTCGGCGTGCAGCTGTGGCTGTTTATGTGGGCACCGCTGAATGGGCGCAGCCTGGATGTCTCGGTGGGCTATTTCCTGCTGCCACTGACCATGGTGCTCACCGGGCGCCTGGTGTACGGCGAGCGTTTGTCGCGCCTGCAGCAGATCGCGGTGGTGTTTGCTGCGCTCGGCGTACTTAACGAGCTGTATCAGTCCGGTGGTTTTTCCTGGGCGACACTGGTGGTGATCATCGGTTACCCGATCTACTTCGTGGTGCGCAAATACCTGAGCACCGATCACTTGGGCGGCCTGTGGCTGGATATGGCGCTGATGCTGCCGGTGGCCTGGTGGTTTGTGCAGCACGGCGAACAAGGCTTTGCCGTGATGGATCTGCATCCGAAGTTGTATGCGTTGATTCCGATGCTGGGGGTCATCAGTGCCTCGGCGCTGGTGAGCTATATCCTTGCCAGCCGCTTGCTGCCCTTCAGCCTGTTCGGGCTGCTCAGCTATGTGGAACCGGTCCTGCTGCTCGCGGTGGCGTTGATATTGGGAGAAGGCATCAAGGGCGGCCAATGGCTGACCTACATCCCGATCTGGCTGGCGGTGATAGTGCTGGTGTTTGAGGGCTTCAAGCACTTGGTGCGCCAGCGCAAAGCTTGATTCGCAGGCAATAAAAAGCCCGGCCGGGGTTAACCTCGGCCGGGCTTTTTTACGCTTAGTCGGCGGTCAATACACCACGACGCACCTGGTCACGCTCGATCGATTCGAACAGTGCCTTAAAGTTGCCCTCACCAAAGCCATCATCGCCTTTGCGCTGGATGAATTCGAAGAACACCGGGCCCATCAGGGTTTCCGAGAAGATCTGTAGCAGCAGGCGCTTGTCGCCTTCAATCGACGAACCGTCGAGCAGAATGCCGCGTGCTTGCAGTTGGTCCACCGGTTCGCCGTGGTTCGGCAGGCGGCCTTCGAGCATTTCGTAGTAGGTTTCCGGCGGCGCGGTCATGAAGCGCATGCCGATCTTCTTCAGCGCGTCCCAGGTCTTGACCAGGTCTTCGGTGAGGAAAGCCACGTGCTGGATGCCCTCGCCGTTGAATTGCATCAAGAACTCTTCGATCTGGCCTGCGCCTTTCGACGACTCTTCGTTCAGCGGGATGCGGATCATGCCGTCCGGAGCGCTCATGGCCTTGGAGGTCAGGCCGGTGTATTCACCCTTGATATCGAAGTAGCGCGCTTCACGGAAGTTGAACAGCTTCTCGTAGAAGTTCGCCCAGTAGACCATGCGCCCGCGATACACGTTGTGGGTCAGGTGGTCGATGACTTTGAGGCCGGCGCCGACGGGGTTGCGGTCTACGCCTTCGAGGTAGACGAAGTCGATGTCATAGATCGAGCTGCCTTCACCGAAACGGTCGATCAAGTACAGCGGCGCACCGCCGATGCCTTTAATGGCCGGCAGGTTCAGCTCCATCGGGCCGGTTTCGATATGGATCGGCTGTGCGCCCAGTTCCAGGGCGCGGCTGTAGGCCTGCTGCGAGTCTTTGACGCGGAATGCCATGCCACAGACCGACGGGCCGTGTTCGGCCGCAAAGTACGACGCGAGGCTGTCGGGCTGGTTGTTGAGGATCAGGTTGATCTCGCCCTGGCGATACAGGTGCACGTTTTTGGAGCGGTGGGACGCAACTTTGGTAAAGCCCATGATCTCGAAGATCGGCTCCAGGGTGCCTGGGGTTGGCGATGCGAATTCGATAAATTCAAAGCCCATCAGGCCCATTGGGTTTTCGTATTGGTCTGCCATGGTGGCACCTCATCATTCTTGTAATTAACAAATGGTTATTTGCGAGCAAGGATGAGATTTGAGGGTGGCGCACAGGAGAGGCCTCGCACGCTGCGGGCGAGGAAGTCACCAAAGATGAGGGGGGAGCCGAGTAGCTTCATGGTTACATCAGTCTCTGACGGCAGAGGCTTGCGTGAGCGCAAGTCCATATTCTTGTATGCGTAAATCGATTCTACACAGCGTAACAGTAATTGTCCGCACTCTTATCAAATCCCCAATGGCTTGGCCGGCGCAAGGGGTTTGTTGCACAGGCAGATGCCCAGCAGGATCACCGCACCGCCCAGCAGCATCGGCGCGCTGAGTTGCTCGCCCAGCAGCACAGCGCCGCAGATGACCGCCGTCAGTGGGTTGAGTGCGATGAACACGCCGGCACGGGTCGCGCCGATACGGCGGATGCCGTCGTACCAAACGATGTAGGTCAGTGCTGAGCCGAGGATGCCCAGATACAGCAGGCTTAGCAGTTGCGGCAGATGGATTGTACTCAAGGCACTTAGTGTGAACTTGCCGCCAACGAGCGTGGTGATCGTGAGCATCGCCGTGCCCAGCAAGATCGACCACGTTACCGTCTGCAATGGCCCCAGGCTCTGATTAAGGCTGCGGGAAAACACCGAGTAAGCACCCCACCCCACCACACAGCCGAAAATCAGCAGGTCACCGCGCCAGGCACTCTCGGCGCCCTGCAGGAGCAGCGGGTTACGGCTGATGATGACCGCACCGGCGCCGCCCAGGCATAAGGCAATGCCCAGACACCGGGTCGCGCTCAGGCGCTCCTTGTACAGCAACCATGAAGCCAGGGCGATCACCGCCGGGTTCAAAGCAACGATCAGGGACGCCCGCGATGCGTTGATGTAGCGCAGGCCGTAGAAAAAGCACAGGTTGTAGAAAAAGATGCCGAAAAAACCCAGCATTGCCAACTGCGCGAGCTGCCGGGTGCTGGGCCGGGCCAGGCGTACGCGTGTAAGGGCCATGAACCCCAGCAGCGCGGCACTTGCCAGGATAAAACGCAGCGTGGCAGCCAGCAGCGGGTCAACGTCGGCGGCCAGGTAGCAGCCTGCCACGAAGGTCGCGCCCCAGATCATCGTGACGGCGGCAAGTTTGAGGTAGGTTAGGCGGTCGGACGTCATCAGCGGTGCTCGGCAAGTGTCAGGATTGGGGTATCCTCAAACTAATGATCAATCATCGTAAAATGAGTTATTACTCATGACCCTCACCCAACTGCACCTCTTCTCTCAGGTGGCCGAGCTGCAAAGCTTCACCCAGGCCGCGCACCGCCTGGGTATCAGCCAGTCAGCCGTGTCCCATGCCATCAAGGCCCTCGAGCAGGAGTTGGGCATCGAGCTGTTTCGCCGCCATCAGTCCCAGGTCGAACTCAGCGATATCGGCCAGCAACTGCTGATGCGCGCGCGTACGCTGCTCGGCGTGGCCGACACCCTGCAACAGGAAGCCTCGGATGCGCGCGGCATGAAGCGCGGCACGCTGCGTATCGGCTCGTTTGGCCCGACCTCGTCCAACCGCCTGCTACCGCGAATTCTCGAGCAATACAGGCTGGCGCATCCAGGTATTGAGGTGCACGTGGACGAAGGCCCCGATCGCCAGGTGATCCAATGGCTGGACGAGCGGCGTATCGACGTGGGCTTTGTGGTGCTGGAGCAAGAGCGTTTCGATACGTTTGTGCTGTTCCAGGACCAACTGGTTGCCCTGCTCCCCGTTGGGCATTCGCTGGCCGCGCAGCCCTGTGTGGAACTGAAGGCGCTGTGTGACGATCCGTTCATTCTTACCGATGCCGGCTCGCAGGAGCTGGTCACGCGGCTGTTCAGTGCTGCGCGGCTGACGCCGAAGGTACGTTACCGCTGCTCACAACTGCTCAGTACCCTGGAAGCCGTGGGCCGAGGTGACGGCGTGAGCGTGGTGGCGCAGGCGTCGCTGCCCGAGGCACCGGACGCGCGTTACCACGTGCGTCCGTTGTCGCCACGCGTCAGCCGTGACATCGGCCTGGCGGTGTTGGATCAACGTCAGTCGACACCGGCGACCCTAGCGTTTATTGACGTGGCGCAACGCCTGGACTTCCAGTGATGGAGACTATCCAAATGGCCAGGTACAGCGAGCTTATTTCCCGCGCGCCATCTATCATCTGAATAACCTGATTAGCCCTTCGGCGCTTTCCCCACCCTGCGACAGGCCGTCCCCTCCATGCCTCTGACCGTTAACGGCCCGCGCAAACGCGCCACCCGCTACTTGATCACCGCCCTGAGTGTTCTGCTGCCTATCGCATTGGGCGTGGTGATCCTGCACTGGCAAGCCGAACGCACCCTTCAAGAAAGCACCGCGCAAACCGCCAGCGAGGCCGTGCGCCAGTTTGACCTGATGCTCGACAACACCGCCCTCGCCGCCCAGGCACTGCTGCCACTGGCAGGCCAGCCTTGTGACAACGGTGCGCAACTGGCGCTGCGTGAACAGGTCACGCGTCGGCCTTTTGTGCGCGCAACGACCCTGTCCTGGCAGAAGAACATCTATTGCACCTCGCTGTTCGGGGGTGATTACCAGTCGGCGGTCAACCCGGATGATTATGTCGATGGCACGTTATGGTTGATGAACGGCAACCCGGTGACGCCGGATACGGCGTTGCTGGTTTACCGCTTGGTGGACGGCGACAAAGCGGCGTTTGCCTCGATTGACGGTTACCACCTGACCAACGCCTTGCGCCTGATCAGCCGCTACGCGCACCTGATCCTGCAAGCAGGGCCTAACTGGCTGGATGCCGACGGCAAGGTGCACACCAGCCCCGTACCGGTGTTTGCCGTGGCCCATCACTATTTGGTCTCAGAACGCTTTCCCTACAGTGTCGATGTCGGCATGCCGGCCGGTGAAGTGTGGCGGTACATGGAAGCACGCTACCCGGCGCTGTTCAGCCTTCTGGTGTTCTTTGGCGGGCTGGCGGGCGTGCTCGCGCATTGGCTGCAAAAGCGCTCGTCTGCGCCTACGCATGAATTGCAGCGGGCCTTGGGCGCCAACGAGTTCATCCCGTATTTCCAGCCAGTGGTACGCGGCGATACCCGTGAATGGGCCGGCTGTGAAGTGCTGATGCGCTGGCAGCACCCCAAGGAAGGCCTGGTGCGTCCTGACTTGTTTATCCCGCTGGCAGAGCATTCTGGCCTGATCGTGCCGATGACCCGCGCCTTGTTGCGCCAGACCGCCGCGCAACTTGCCCCGCATGCCGCGCGCTTCAGTCCAGGCTTTCATATTGGCGTGAATATCACCGCGCGCCACTGTCAGGATCTGGACTTGGTTGAGGACTGTGGGGAGTTTCTCGCTGCCTTCGCGCCCGGCCAGGTGACACTGGTGCTGGAGCTGACTGAGCGCGAGCTGATCACGCCAACCGACATCACTCGTCGGCTGTTCGACGCCCTGCATCAACTGGGGGTGATGATTGCGATTGATGACTTCGGTACCGGGCATTCCAGCCTGGGTTACTTGCGCAACTTCAATGTCGATTACTTGAAAATCGATCAAAGCTTTGTCGCCATGATTGGCGCGGATGCACTCTCACGGCATATTCTCGACAGTATCATCGAACTCTCCGGCAAGCTGGATCTGGGCATCGTTGCCGAGGGCGTGGAAACAGCTGAGCAGTGCGACTATCTTGCTGCACAAGGTGTGGATTTCCTGCAGGGTTACCTGTTTGGTAGGCCGTTACCCTGTGACGAGTTCATTAAGTCGCTGGCCAGCCATTGAATAGCCAGCCCGTGCGCTTGATGAAATAATCTTGTTTAGGCAAAAGACATGATTTACTCGTGGGGCATTAACTACTACAATTTTTCCTGCCTGTGCTGAACTCGCAGAAAGGCCTCTTTCTTTGAGTCACCTTATAAGCGCTTGGCTTATAGCTTTGTCTGCAGTTGATATCAGCAAACACCATTATTGGAGTACAGATTTTGTCCAGACTCGCCGAATTTCGCGCAGCAGAAAAAGCCCTTCAAGAGCAGCTTGCCCAGCTCGAATCCTTGAAGAACGACGCCGGCTTGAAGAAAGAAATCGAATTTGAAGAAAAGCTGCAAGGCCTGATGAAGCACTACGGTAAAGGCCTGCGCGACATCATCTCGATCCTTGACCCAAACCCTGGCAAGGCCGGCGCTACGCTCGCCGCCGCACCAAAACAGCGCCGCGCGCGCGTGGTCAAGGTGTACAGCAACCCGCACACCGGTGAGCTGATCGAGACCAAAGGCGGCAACCACCGCGGCCTGAAAGCCTGGAAAGAACAGTATGGCGCTGCCACTGTCGATTCCTGGCTGCGCGGCTGATCACACGGCACGCACAAAAAAGCCCCGCATCTGCGGGGTTTTTTTTGAGGCGTCGAAAACGAACTTAACTAACACTTCACTGTGTTCATTATCGTTCGAGATAACGCGCTCAAAGTTTGAGGCTGTCACGTACCGAACCCACTTCGTCTTTGCTTGCCTCGTAGGCTTCGGCCTGCCCTGCATACGAAAATACATAGGCTTTATCGCTATCAACCGCGCCGACTAATGTTTGCGACAAAACGTGTCGGCCATTTTCAGTAATCACACAAGTAGTTTCCAGCGCCTCAAGACGGCTCAATGTGGTTGGGTGCATCTTGGTGCACACGCTTTGATAACCGCTACCGGCGAAATCTTTCTGGATGGATTTACGCATTTCCAGCAATACACCTTGAAGATTAACTTTATGCCCGGCCTCAATCGGGGTGCCGGTCAACTCCATGACCATCAAGGTATTGCCATTTTCATCGTTCTTGATTGCGCGCTGGCGCGACACTGCCTGGGGTTTTACCGGCGCCTCGCCGTCAACGTCCACTTCCTCGACCTGCCAGCCGCTGGGCCAGTGAATTTCCGGGTCGGCCGCCAGCACAAGCGGGCTGGCCAACAGAAAACACATGGCGCTCAACAGCGATTTACGAAATTCAATCATTACGAAAAACACCCAAGGTTCAAGCGCCAAAGTTTGAGCCCCGGCGCCCGCTGGTCGCAAGCGCTACGTGAACTTTTTCATTTGGCGCAGCGGCTGGGCCTTGCGTATCATGGTTCGGCTGCAGGGATGCTTGCCGCAAGCCAACGGACCGCGCCTATCATTTCAAGTCGCGTTTGCCCCATTTTTTCTGGAGGGCCCATGAGCCTGCACGATCTGAACACTTTCCCGGGCGTCACCGCCCAGCCCGACACCGCCACCTCGAACTTTGTGTTCAACCACACCATGTTGCGGGTCAAGGACATCACCCAGTCGCTGGATTTCTACACCCGCATCCTGGGTTTTTCCCTGGTGGAAAAGCGCGACTTCCCGGAAGCCGAATTCAGCCTGTACTTCCTGGCCCTGGTGGACAAGGCCCAGATTCCAGCTGACGCCGCCGCGCGCACCCAGTGGATGAAGTCGATCCCGGGCATCCTGGAACTGACCCACAACCACGGCACCGAAAACGATGCCGATTTTGCCTACCATAACGGCAACACCGACCCGCGTGGCTTTGGCCATATCTGCATCTCAGTGCCGGATATCGTCGCCGCCTGCGAGCGTTTCGAAGCCCTGGGCTGTGATTTCCAGAAGCGCCTGACCGATGGCCGCATGAAAAGCCTGGCCTTCATCAAGGACCCGGATGCGTACTGGGTTGAGATTATTCAGCCAGCGCCTATGTAAGCGGACAGGGTGACGCAGAGCGTCATCGGAGGCATTCCCACGCGGAGCGTGGGAACGAGAAAAACCCCATGATCACTCATGGGGTTTTTCATTTCCGGGCCCGGATTTACGCCGGTGCGGACGTGCGGATCAGGTGATCGAAAGCACTCAGCGAAGCCTTGGCGCCCTCGCCTACCGCGATCACGATCTGCTTGTACGGCACGGTTGTCACGTCACCGGCGGCAAATATACCTGGCAGCGAAGTCTCGCCACGTGCATCGACAATGATCTCGCCACGCGGGGTCAGCTCCACTGTGCCTTTGAGCCAGTCAGTGTTGGGCAGCAAGCCGATCTGAACGAAGATGCCTTCCAGGTCGATGGTCTTGAACTCGCCACTGTCGCGATCTTTGTACGCCAGGCCGGTGACTTTCTGGCCGTCGCCTTTGACTTCACTGGTCAGCGCACTGGTGATCACGTCCACGTTCGGCAGGCTGTAGAGCTTGCGCTGCAACACGGCGTCGGCGCGCAGTTTGCTGTCGAACTCGAGCAAGGTCACGTGGCTGACAATACCGGCCAGGTCGATGGCTGCTTCAACGCCGGAGTTACCGCCGCCGATCACTGCCACGCGCTTGCCTTTGAACAGCGGGCCGTCGCAGTGCGGGCAGAAGCACACGCCCTTGGCTTTGTATTCCTGCTCGCCCGGCACACCCATTTCGCGCCAGCGGGCGCCAGTGGCCAGGATTACGGTCTTGGACTTGAGGGTCGCACCGCTTTCGAAGCGAATTTCGTGCAAGTCACCGGCGTGTTTCGCAGGGATCAAGCTGCTGGCACGCTGCAGGTTCATGATGTCCACGTCGTACTGACGCACGTGGGCTTCCAGCGCGCTGGCCAGTTTCGGCCCTTCGGTTTCCTGCACCGAGATGAAGTTCTCGATCGACATGGTATCCAGCACCTGGCCACCAAAGCGTTCAGCCGCCACACCGGTGCGGATGCCTTTACGTGCTGCGTAGATGGCAGCGGCAGAACCGGCTGGGCCGCCGCCGACGACCAACACATCAAACGCGTCTTTGGCGCTGATTTTCTCGGCGGCTTTTTCAATGCCGCTGGTGTCGAGCTTGGCAAGGATTTCTTCCAGGCCCATGCGGCCCTGACCAAAGTTCACGCCGTTGAGGTAGACACTTGGCACCGCCATAATCTGGCGCTCATCGACTTCCGCCTGGAACAGCGCACCGTCGATAGCGACGTGGCGGATGTTGGGGTTGAGCACGGCCATCAGGTTCAGCGCCTGGACCACGTCCGGGCAGTTCTGGCACGACAGCGAGAAGTAGGTCTCGAAGCTGAACTCGCCTTTGAGCGCGCGGATCTGTTCAATCACTTCGACACTGGCCTTCGACGGGTGGCCGCCGACTTGCAGCAGGGCCAGCACCAGCGAAGTAAATTCATGGCCCATGGGGATGCCGGCGAAACGCAGGCTGATGTCGGCACCCGGGCGGTTGATGGCGAACGAGGGCTTGCGCGCATCATCGCCATCGGTTTTCAGGGTGATCAGCGTGGTGAGGCCGGTTACGTCCTGCAAAAGGCCAAGCATTTCCTCGGATTTCGCACCGTCGTCGAGGGAGGCGACGATCTCGATCGGCTGGGTGACCCGTTCCAGGTATGACTTCAACTGAGCTTTAAGATTGGCGTCCAACATACGGGCGATTTCCTATTAATTCGGTTTATTGCAGACAAAAAAACGCCCGAGCGAATCTCGCCCGGGCGTTTTGAGGGCGGATGCAGCTTACTGAGGTGCGGAGTTCCGCCCTGGATATTTCACAGACTTAGATCTTGCCGACCAGGTCCAGGGACGGAGCCAGAGTAGCCTCGCCTTCTTTCCACTTGGCTGGGCACACTTCGCCTGGGTGGGCAGCGACGTACTGAGCGGCCTTGATTTTGCGCAGCAGCTCGGAAGCGTCACGGCCAACACCGCCATCGTTCAGTTCAACGATCTTGATCTGACCTTCTGGGTTGATCACGAAAGTACCGCGGTCTGCCAGGCCAGCTTCTTCGATCAGTACGTCGAAGTTGCGCGAGATGGTGAGGGTCGGGTCACCGATCATGGTGTACTGGATTTTGCCGATGGCTGGCGAAGTGTTGTGCCAGGCAGCGTGGGCAAAGTGGGTGTCGGTGGAAACGCTGTAGATCTCGACGCCCAGTTTCTGGAATTCGGCGTAGTTGTCAGCCAGGTCTTCCAGCTCGGTTGGGCAAACGAAGGTGAAGTCGGCTGGGTAAAAGAATACTACGGACCATTTGCCTTTCAGGTCAGCGTCCGACACGTCTACGAAGTTGCCGTTTTTGTATGCGGTAGCTTTGAACGGTTTTACTTGGCTGTTGATGATAGGCATCGTTGACTCTCCGTCAGGGGTTAAGAAGTTGATGAGATGAATGCTACCCACTCTTTCGGCCGATGACTCATTGGCAAACCTCATGCTGACGATTGGTTTTCCCTATCAGGTAACTGTATTAATAGAAGAAATCTCAAATCAGCGGTTGGGTCGCCAGGGTCATGCCCAGAAAGGGCGTCGCTTCAACATAGCGCATGGCGGATTTCATGTCGCTCCAACCGACGTAACTCATCAGCGACTTGATGTCCCAGCCACTGCGATGCGCCCAGGTGGCAAAGCCTCGGCGCAGCGAGTGGCTGGTGTATAGGTCGGCTGGGATGCCCGCGCGCTCCAGCGCTTGGCGCAGCAGCGGGATCACACTGTTGGGGTGCAGCCCCTCCTCGCCCAGGTTGCCCCAGCGATCAATCCCGCGAAACACAGGGCCGCGCACGAGGGCCGAGGCGCTGAGCCATTCGCTGTACGCCTGCACCGGGCACAGGCGCAGCAACGCCGGGGTCTGGTAGGTCTTGCCGAGGTTGTCGCGGTCACTTTTGCTGCGCGGCAGGTACAGGCTGATTCCCGCTCCTGGCACCGCCTGCACGTGCTCGATGTTCAGGCGGCACAACTCATCACTGCGAAAGCCCCGCCAGAAGCCAAGCAGGATCAGAGCGGTGTCGCGCTTGGCGCGCAGCAATCGGGGTGAGTCCTGATCGTTGCTCGCCTGCAGCGCTTCTGCCTGCAGCGAAGCCACCACCTGCTCAAGGTGTTTAAGTTGCAGCGGCTCGGCCTGTTTCTCCTGTGCCGGGTGTACGGCACGAATGCCCTTGAGCACCTTGCGCACCACCGGCGCCTTGGTCGGGTCGGGAAACCCCTGGCTGGTGTGCCACTGCGCCAACGCCGAAAGCCGCAGCTTCAAGGTGTTGACCGCCAGCACGCCGGCATGCGCCACCAAGTAGCGCGCCACGCTGTCGCTGGTCGCGGGCAGGAAGCCGCCCCAATTCACTTCGAAGTGCTCGATGGCCGCGCGGTAGCTGCGGCGGGTGTTATCGCGGGTGGCGGCGTTGAGGTACCGGTCCAGATCGCTCATGAAAGGCCTATTCGTACTGCGACAGGGTGAGTTTGCGCTTAAAACGGCTATGACACGGGATAATACGCCAATATCCCATCTGTTAAATCATGAATTTAAACGGTTTTTTATTCGTGATACAGTACGTATATACATACTACATACCACAGTACTAAATCGACGGAGACCCCATGGCTCGCGGCGGCATAAACAAAGCAGTAGTTCAAACGGCACGCCTGGCGATCCTTGCCCGCGGCGAAAACCCCAGCATCGACGCGGTACGCATCGAGATGGGTAATACCGGCTCAAAAACCACGATTCATCGCTATTTGAAGGAACTGGACGACAGCGAAACCCGGGTGACCATCACCGAAGCGCCTATTGATGACGAGCTGGGTGAGCTGGTCGCACGGCTGGCCCAGCGCCTAAAAGAGAAGGCCCAGGAGCCGATCGACCTGGCCCTGGCGCAGTTCGAACAGCACAAAGCTGCCCTGCTCGCCCAGGTGCAGACGCTTGAGCAGGCGCACGCCGAGCTCAAGCAGCAATTTGATATCCAGGGCGCCGCCCTGGCAGAAGAAAGCGCCGCCCTGCAAACCACCAGCACTAGCCTTCAGACCGAGCAAACCCGCAACGCCGGGCTCAGTCAGGCGTGCAGCGATTACGAGCTACGCATCAACGACAAGGACGAGCAGATTCGCTCGCTGGAAGAAAAGCACCTGCACGCCCGCGACGCCCTTGAGCATTACCGCAATGCAATCAAGGAACAGCGCGAGCAAGAACAGCGCCGCCACGAAGGCCAGCTGCAACAGGTGCAGGCGGAACTGCGCCAGGCCCAGCAAAGCGCAATGGTGCGTCAGGACGAGATCACACAGTTGCACCGCGACAATGAGCGGCTGTTGATCGAACACCGCGTAACCGCGAAGGAATTGGCCGCGCTGCAGGAGCAAACCCGCAAAGACCAGGCCTTGCAGCAAAAGCTCAGTGAACAGGTCAGCCTGATTGAAAGCGAACGCACCCTGCTTCAGGAGCGCCTGCGGGTGGCCGTGCTGGAAAGCCAGTCACGCCAGGACGCGCTGAGCGAACAGCAGCAGACCAACAAAAGCCTGGAACTGGACCTTAGTATCGAGGCGTTGCGCCTGGCGGCCGCCGTTGCAGCGGCGCCAGAGGCAACATCGCCCACCTGATCAGTCGGCCACAGGCGTGCGCATGGTGACAAATTCTTCCGCCGCCGTAGGATGCACGCCGATGGTTTCATCGAAATGCTGCTTGGTCGCGCCCGCCTTGAGCGCGATCGCCAAGCCCTGCACGATTTCGCCGGCGTCCGGCCCCACCATGTGGCAACCCAGCACCTTGTCGGTGTCGGCGTCGACCACCAGTTTCATCAAGGTCTTTTCCTGGCAATCCGTCAGCGTCAGCTTCATGGGTCGGAAGCGGCTTTCGAAGATCTGCACCTTGTGGCCGTTCTTCTTCGCCTCTTCTTCACTCAGGCCGACAGTGCCGATGTTCGGCAGGCTGAACACCGCCGTCGGAATCATCGCGTAGTCCACTGGGCGATACTGCTCAGGCTTGAACAAGCGACGTGCCACCGCCATGCCTTCAGCCAGGGCAACCGGCGTCAATTGCACACGACCAATCACATCACCGATCGCCAGGATCGACGACTCGGCGGTCTGGTACAGGTCATCCACCTCAACGAAGCCGCGCTCGTCCAATTTGACGCCAGTATTCTCCAGGCCCAGATTGTCCAACATCGGGCGGCGGCCGGTGGCATAAAACACACAATCGGCCTCCAGCACACGACCGTCTTTCAGCGTGGCCTTGAGGCTGCCATCGGCTTGCTTGTCGATGCGCTCGATATCAGCGTTAAATTGCAGGTCCAGGCCGCGCTTGGTCAGCTCTTCTTTCAGGTGGGTGCGCACTGCACCGTCAAAACCGCGCAGGAACAGGTCGCCGCGATACAGCAGCGAAGTCTGCGCGCCCAAGCCATGGAAAATGCCGGCAAACTCAACGGCGATGTAACCGCCACCCACCACCAATACACGCTTAGGCAGCGCCTTAAGGAAGAATGCCTCGTTGGAGCCAATGGCGTGTTCGTGCCCCGGAATCTGCGGGATTTGCGGCCAGCCGCCCGTGGCGATCAGGATGTGCTTGGCGGTAAAGCGCTCACCATTGATTTCCACCTGATGCGGGTCCACCAAGCGCGCGTGACCTTCATGCAGGGTGACGCCACTGTTGACCAGCAGGTTGCGGTAGATACCATTGAGACGATTGATTTCGCGGTCTTTGTTGGCGATCAGCGTCGCCCAATCAAAGTTCGCCTCACCCAGCGACCAGCCGAAACCGCTGGCCTGCTCGAAGTCTTCGGCGAAATGCGCGCCGTACACCAGGAGTTTTTTCGGCACGCAGCCGACGTTAACGCAGGTACCGCCCAGGTAGCGGCTTTCCGCCACGGCCACCTTGGCACCAAAGCCAGCGGCAAAACGCGCCGCGCGAACACCGCCGGAACCGGCGCCAATTACATACAGATCAAAATCGTAGGCCATTTCACTCTCCTTGGCAGGACACCAGCATACCGACTTACATGGGGCTGAAAAACGAAAAAGCCACCTAAGGTGGCTTTTTTAGAACAGTCGGGCAGGCGTGAATCAGTAAGCCTTGCCAGTCTTGTAGAAGTGCTCGTAGCAGAAGTTGGTTGCCTCGATGTAGCCTTCAGCGCCACCGCAGTCGAAACGACGACCCTTGAACTTGTACGCGATCACACAACCGTCTTTTGCCTGCTTCAACAGGGCGTCAGTGATCTGGATCTCGCCACCCTTGCCTGGCTCGGTTTCTTCGATCAGCTTGAAGATGTCCGGGGTCAGAATGTAACGGCCGATGATCGCTAGGTTCGACGGAGCATCTTCCGGCGCTGGTTTTTCGACCATGTCGCGTACGCGGATCAGGCCATCACCAATGTCGTCACCGGCAATCACGCCATACTTGTTGGTCTCTTGAGGATCAACCTCTTGAACCGCAACGATGGTGCAACGGTACTTCTGGTACAGCTTGACCATCTGGGTCAGCACGCCGTCGCCTTCCAGGTTGACGCACAGGTCGTCCGCCAGGACCACGGCGAACGGTTCGTCACCGATCAGCGGGCGGCCGGTCAGGATCGCGTGGCCAAGGCCTTTCATCTGGGTTTGACGGGTGTAGGAGAACGAGCACTCGTCGAGCAATTTACGGATACCGACCAGGTACTTTTCCTTGTCGGTGCCCTTGATCTGGTTTTCCAGCTCGTAGCTGATATCGAAATGGTCTTCCAGCGCGCGCTTACCACGGCCGGTGACGATGGAGATTTCGTTCAGGCCAGCATCCAGTGCCTCTTCGACGCCGTACTGAATCAGTGGCTTGTTCACCACCGGCAGCATCTCTTTGGGCATGGCTTTGGTCGCTGGCAAGAAGCGAGTGCCGTAACCGGCTGCTGGGAACAAGCATTTCTTGATCATATGAGTCCTTACAAAGGGCTGTGCGTACGGAATTCGGCGCAGTCTAATCAGGCCGCAGTCACCTTACAATGGGTCCTGCTGGCGTTGCGATGTCAACATAGAGAAAAAATGTCGGCGTAAGTTCCACTTATCTTCCGACAAGTACCTTCACCCTCGACCGGCAAACAACCTACAAGCCAATGTTTCTGAGGGCTACATCCCTTTTAGCATGCTTTCAAGCTGAGGGCACTGATGTGGAATAACTTCGGCGGGCGCAGTGCATTTGTGCGCTATCATTGCGCCCTTGAACCAGACCACGAGATTGTTAATAGATGTCAGAACCAAAAGGTGTAAACGGCTACCTGATCACGCAGCGCGCAGACGGCTGGCACTTGATCAACTTCCACGGTGACAGCGTCGCTGGGGTATTCCCGACCGAAGCCATGGCTACTGCAGTCGCCGAAGTGTTTGTGGATGAAGCCGGTCACGCATCGAGCAAGCGACCGAAGGGCAAGTAAGCCTCTATGCCCCGCGCCAAAAGCCCCGTTAAGCGGGGCTTTTTTGTGTTTGTCTGTACCTACATGGCAGTTCGCTATAATCTGCTGCGAACGCCCCACGACAGTGTCAGCGCCCCTCCAACACCCTCGACGACGAACCAACACATGAACAAGATTCTGGCATTGACTGCGGCCCTTGCGCTGATGACCGGCTGCACCACTACATCCGACACTTACCTTAAAAATGGCGAACAAGGCCTGACCATCGACTGCTCGGGCGAGGCCAATTCGTGGGCCAGTTGCTACGAAAAAGCCGACGCGTCCTGCGCGGGCACCGGTTATCGTATCGTCGGTACCGACGGCACGCCGTCACTCAAAGAAAGCGACAAGACCCTGGGCAAAGACGTCGGCAACTTCAAAAGCCGCAGCGTCGTTGTGGTCTGCAAGTAAGCCGTATGGCTACAGGTGAATTTCGGCGAACTTGATGCCCAGCTCGCGTAACAGCTCGATCAGGTCATCCAGGCGCGGGAACGACTCGACTTCATCCTGCTCATCCACTAGGAAGTAACTGCGCCCGCCGCTTTTCTTGAAAAAGACGATCCATTCACCCAGGTCGGCGGGGTTCTGGATGACATGGGTGGCCGATATCTGACCCTCGGAATTGCGGGTTTTAACGTGTTCACGTTTCATGGCGGGTTTCCGAATAAAGACAAATGCCGCGCAAACTCAAGGCTTACGCGGCATTTTTTGCATTGAATACCCGACAGTTTAACGGATGCCTTGGCCGATCAACACGCCATCAACGGTTTGCCCGTAGAGATTGACGCCATCATTGGCGTGAAACTTGATTCGGGTTTTCTCCACTGAGCCGTCCACCAAGCGTGGATCCTGCGGCCGCTCATGGCTGTTGACGTAAGCGGCGACGTCCCAGGCCTGCTGGTCGCTCAAGCTGCCGCCCTTACCCAGCGGCATGTTGTGCTTGATGAAAGACGCCGCGGTGTTGATGCGGTGCATGCCGGCGCCCCAGTTGTAGGAGTCTTTACCCCAGAGCGGCGGCATGACGAAACTATCACCGGCCTTTTGCCCCAGCCCTTCAGCACCATGGCACACCGCGCATTGGCCTTTATAGACCTCAGCGCCTTGGGCCAGGTTGTAGCCTTTGGCCGGTTGCGCCACATCAGGATAGCCACGCCCCGCCAGCTCCACGCCCAGCGGCGCCTTGCTCGCCAACCAATAGGCGTACACCGAGAGTGCCGTAATTTCGGGGCTGTCAGCCGCAGGCGGCGTACCGCCGTTCATGCTGAACTGGAAGCAACCCTGCAAACGCTCGGCAAAGGTGTTGACCTTGTCGTTCTTCTTTCGATAGGCCGGGTACATTGGGTACGCACCCCACAGCGGCGCCGAGTTGGCGAGGCGGCCCTGGTCCAGGTGGCAGTTGCTGCAGTTGAGCCCGTTGCCAACAAATTGTGGCGCCAGGCGCTTAGTGTCGACGAACAGTGCGTAACCCTGCTTGACCAACTTGCCGTAGGCATTGTCAGGCAATTCACTTTCCTGCGGCGGCTGAAATTGATTGGCTACCAGGTGCGCAGGCGCTGGCTGCAGTTGTGACTGGTCTTCCATGGCAATCGTGGCAGCAGCGGATGGCAGTGCAATCATCAGCCCCAGCGCGGGGACAAGCATGCGCGACTTCATGGCTTGGCCTCCGGGCTCAGCGACGCAAAGTACTGGGCGACTCCCTGCACTTCCTCAGGGGTCAGAGACTTGGCAATGTGCCCCATCAGGTCATTAGGATCATTGTGACGAGTGCCGTTACGCCACGCGGCCAACTGTGCCGCCAGGTAAGCGGCAGGCTGGCCGGCCAGAGGCGGAAACGCCGCGCCCACACCGACACCGGCGGGACCATGGCAACTGACGCAGGCGGGAATCTGCCGCTCCCAGGCGCCTTGCAGCGCGAGTTTCTGCGCCGCGCTGGTGGGCATTTCACTGCGGTGCAGCGTGGCAGGCGCCGGGTGAGGCATCGCCGCCACGGCTTGGCTGACTGCAACGACCTCGGCTTCGGTCAAGGCCTTGGCCAGCGGCTGCATCACCGGATTGCTGCGTGCCCCGCTGCTGAAGTCCGCCAGCTGTTTACGCACATACTCCGCCGACAAACCCGCCAAGCGCGGGAACCCAGCCGCTGCAAGCCCCAGCCCATCGGCGCCATGGCAGGCTACACACGGCATCGCCCCAGGCTGTGAGCCACCTTCGGTAAAAATCTTTTTCCCGTCCATCGCGTGGGCATTGCCTAGCAGCAATAACAGCGCGCTCCCCATCAACACTCGTTCCAGAGACATCATCACGGCTCCATTTTTATAGTTATATGCTTAGGCTTCAATCGCATAAGCTTACAAATGGTAGGGTAATGATCCTGTCGAGACAACACCCAAAAGCAGCGCAAAAAAAAGCCTGGCCCCGCAACAGCAGGGCCAGGCTTTTTTATCGGATTAAGTGTGCGGGTTGAACCTTAGGGCTCAGCCGGAAATACATTCCTCCGCGGCTTTCTTCACGTCGCCCGGGCGAATCGGTACATTGGACATGCTTTCATAGAGCTTGATGCTGCTGCCGCTGGAGCGCTCTTCAATCTCGAAGATCGCCGAAGGGTCAGCCGAGAATTTCTGCGGCACAATCACCTGTACACCGTCCTTATGCGGCTCGATCTGCGGTGGACGCCGGGTTTCAGCCAACTTGCGAACCACACACGCGGCGTATTCCTGCGGCTTCTTCCCTGAAATGACCACCAATGTTGGCGGGGTCTGCTTGATATCTGCAACCGAAGCACATCCACCCAACGCCAAGGCCAGAACCAACACACTCCACTTCATACTAAAACCTCCGATAAAGACCCTACGACAGCGCTGAGAGTAATTTTCTCCCGCTAATGTAGGATTTATCTCTGAAAACTCGGTAAATAACTGTTTTAAATTGTCGAAGTCGTCGACGACGACCCGATAATAAACACGCTGGGGCTGATAAACTCTATCTTAACCTACGTATCATTCTGATTTTTCAGAAAAAGCCCTTCTGGAGACACCCATGAAATTCATCCACCAGCGCGAGCACCTCAACGAGGGCGACATCGTTGTCATCGAATGCTCGCAGACCTGCAACATTCGCCTGATGAGCGATGCCAACTTTCGCAGCTTCAAGAACGGTGGCCGCCACACCTACCACGGCGGCGCGTTCGACCAGTTCCCGGCGAAAATCACCGCACCCAGCACCGGTTTCTGGAACATTACCCTGGACGTGGTGACGCGCCGCGCGATCAGCGTTACGCGCAAACCGGCGCTGTCCCACAAGATTCGCATTGTTCGTCGCACCAGCACCAAGCTGAGCTGAACCCTGAACAGGAAAACCGCTGTGACCCCTACGACCAAATACGTCATCAAGTACAAGCTCAACGGCGAACGCCGCTTTGAGTTCGCCCAGTTGCAAACCAACGACGTCGACGAAGCCAAGCAAGCACTGGCGAAAATCCACGATGCAACCGACGAAATCACCGACATCACCGTGAGCAAGGCGCTGTAAGCCATGCCCGGCCCGACTGCCGATCTGTTTGCCGACGACGCCCTGCAACAACCCGCAGGGCGTGAACAGATTGGCGAAGAGTCTTACGTGTTAAGGGGCTATGCCCTGCCCCGGGTCGAGCGTCTGTTACCTGAACTACGGCGCATATTGGCCCAATCACCGTTTCGGCAAATGGTCACACCCGGCGGCTTTACCATGTCGGCGGCGCTGAGCAGTTGCGGCGAGCTGGGTTGGACCACCGACAGCAGCGGCTATCGTTACAGCCCGCTTGACCCGCGCAGCCAGCAACCGTGGCCTGCCATGCCTCACACGTTGCGCGAACTGGCTGTGCAGGCGGCCGCAGAAGCCGGCTTCAGCGACTTCACTCCGGATGCCTGCCTGATCAACCGCTATGTGCCCGGCGCCAAGATGTCCCTGCACCAAGACAAGAACGAACGGCGCTACAACGCGCCCGTGGTCTCCGTGTCACTGGGCCTGCCGGCGATTTTCCTGTTTGGCGGGCATGAACGCGGCAACCGCACGCAAAAGGTCTCGCTGTTTCATGGCGATGTGGTGGTCTGGGGCGGCGTCGATCGCTTGCGCTTTCATGGGGTGATGCCAATCAAGGACGGCGTGCATCCGGTCATGGGCCCGCAACGCATCAACCTGACCTTTCGCACCGCCGGTTAATTTGACCGCAAGCTTGTGAGTGCCGAGCGTGGCCAGCACGGCTAATCTGCCCGTGAGCCGCCAAGAGTGCAGACCATGACCAACGAACAAGACCCGCGCTGGGCCGCCATCGTCACCCGCGACGCCAAGGCAGACGCACTGTTTGTGTACGGGGTTAAAACCACCGGCGTGTACTGCCGCCCCAGCAGCGCCTCGCGCTTGCCACGGCCGGAAAACATCGAATTCTTCGACACGCCGCTGCAAGCCGAAGCCGCAGGTTATCGCCCCAGCAAACGCGCCGCGGGTGACCAGACTCAATTAGCCGCGCACCATGGGCAGCTGGTTGCCGATGCGTGCCGCCGCATCGAACAGGCCGAAACGCCGCCCAGCCTGGACGCTCTCGCACGCCCGGCCGGGTTAAGCGCGTTCCATTTCCACCGCGTATTCAAAGCCATCACTGGCCTGACGCCCAAGGGTTACGCCAATGCCCTGCGCTCGCGCAAAGTACGCGATGGCCTCAAGGGGCAGCACTCGGTTACCGACGCGCTGTATGACGCAGGCTTCAACTCCAACAGCCGCTTTTATGAGGCGGCTGACCAGCTACTCGGCATGAAGCCCAGCGATTACAAGGCCGGCGGCACCAACAGTGAAATTCGCTTTGCCGTGGGCCAATGCTCATTGGGGGCGATTCTGGTGGCGCAGAGTCAACGCGGTGTCTGTGCGATTTTGCTGGGGGATGACCCGGACCAACTGGTGCGCGACCTGCAGGACCAGTTCCCCAAGGCCGAGTTGGTCGGTGCGGACCGGGACTTCGAACAATTGATTGCGCAGGTAGTGGGCTTTGTCGAAGCGCCTGCCTTGGGCCTGGATTTACCCCTGGATTTGCGCGGCACCGCCTTTCAGGAACGGGTGTGGCAGGCGCTGCGCGAAATCCCGGTGGGCAGCACTGCCAGCTACGCGCAAATTGCCCAGCGGATCGGCGCGCCCACATCCTTTAGAGCGGTGGCCCAGGCCTGCGGAGCCAACCACTTGGCGGTGGCAATTCCCTGCCACCGCGTGGTGCGCAGCAACGGCGAGCTTTCGGGCTACCGCTGGGGCGTGGAGCGCAAGCGCCAGCTGCTGGAGCGCGAAAGTCAGTAACGGCTAGCGGATACCGATATAGATCAGCGCCACGTCGTCCGCGGGGTACACCTCAAAATCGGTGACAAACGCACGCGACTCCACACCCGGCTGCTCAAAGTAGTCCCAGACGTGCTGCCAAGCCGTGATGATCGCAGCCGGCATCGGCCCACGCGCCTCAAACACCAAATAACGCCCCGGCTCAATCACCAGGCTGTCAAACCCGGCAGCCGGTGCCTGGGTCGCCACGCCCGCAGTGACATCAAACAGCCCTTGCGCATCGGACTCATAGCCGCTGTAAACCCCGTACATCGGTGACTCCGGCTGCTTGCCGGGTATTTTCTGGTAAAGCTCTTCAGCGAAAAACCGTTGCCACATCGGGCCGATCTTCGCGCTCGAAGGCTGGGCTTCATCCGCATTACGCGTGCGAACTTTCAGCCCGGACACACGAACGGCCGCTACCTGTTGTTCCTTGATTGTTTGCACCGCGCTCTCCTTTTAAAACGTCAATTTACGCTTACTTAGCGTTCCGTTTACGAAGCTTTGCGTTTAGGACACTTGCAACCTTATACCGGTTACCGCACAGCGCCATACTGCACCTGCGACGTTTGTGCGCCTTGGTCCGATCATAAAACCACAGACTTGCCAGAAGTCCCATGGCACGCCGTCGATAGTCGCCAGGGTGTTGAGCATGCCCAGCACCGGGTCATCAGCCAGCACCATGCCATCAATTGATGGCGCCGCACGAAAACCCACTTTCGTCCAGTGAATAAAACAGACTGGCCGGGTGCCAATCGCCCTGCTAAAACAGCGCAAAGTCTTACTCACGCTGGAGACGCATCCCATGAGCAGCTGGCCAGACACTCGAATTCTTGACCTGCTGGGCATTGAAGTGCCCATCATCCAGGCCCCTATGGCCGGGGCAACGACCACCGCCATGGTCATCGCCACCAATGCGGCCGGCGGGCTGGGCTCAATGCCCGCCGCAGCGCTGACCATCGAGCAACTGCGTGAAGCCTTGGCCACGATCCGCCAGGCAAGCTCGCGGCCGATCAATGTGAATTTCTTCTGTCATCAACCGCCCGCCGCCGATGAAGCCGGTGACCGCCGCTGGAAGGACTTGCTGGAACCTTACTACCATGAACTCGGCGCCGATTTTGACGCGCCAACGCCCGCGTCCAACCGCGCACCCTTTAATGACGCTGCCTGCAAAGTGGTCGAAGAGTTCCGCCCCGAAGTGGTGAGCTTTCACTTTGGCCTGCCGGAAAAAGCCTTGCTCGACCGGGTCAAAGCCACGGGCGCCAAGGTACTGTCATCGGCCACCACCGTGGAAGAAGCCCTCTGGCTGGAACAGCATGGCTGCGACGCCATCATTGCAATGGGGTTTGAGGCTGGCGGGCATCGCGGGTTGTTTCTCAGCGACGACCTCAACACCCAGATCGGCCTGATGGCACTGCTGCCGCAGATTGTCGACGCGGTCAGCGTGCCGGTGATCGCCGCCGGTGGTATCGGTGATGCGCGCGGCATTGTCGCGGCATTCGCCCTGGGCGCTTCGGCCGTGCAAGTGGGTACCGCGTACCTCTTCACTCCCGAAGCCAACGTCAGCGCTTCCCATCACCATGCACTGCGCCACGCCCAAGCCAGCGAGACCGCACTGACCAACCTGTTCACCGGCCGCCCGGCGCGAGGCATCGTTAACCGCGTGATGCGCGAACTCGGCGCGATCAACCCGCAAGCGCCCGCCTTCCCCACTTCCGGCGGCGCCTTGATGCCGCTCAAAGCCAAGGATGAAGCGGGTTTCAGCAACCTGTGGTCAGGCCAGGCATTGCGCCTGGGCAAAGACATTTCCACGTATGACCTGACCCGCGAATTGGCCGAGCAGGCACGGGCCAAGCTCCAATAGAACTGACACCAGCGGCAACGTTGCACTGTACCGGCAATGGCTAACCGCTATATATTCCTATACATAGCGGTAACGCCTTCTACCTGTAACAAGCCGTACACCTCAAAGGAGCTGCTTCATGATGATCCGCGCCTCACGCCTGGCCCCCACGGCCATCGCCACCCTGATTGCGGCCTTTGCCTTTGGCGCGGCCCAAGCCGATGAAGTGCAGGTTGCCGTTGCCGCCAACTTCACCGCACCGATCCAGGCGATTGCTGCCGATTTCGAAAAAGACACCGGCCACAAACTGGTTGCAGCCTACGGCGCCACCGGCCAGTTCTATACGCAGATCAAAAACGGCGCGCCATTCGAAGTGTTCCTCAGCGCTGACGACACCACCCCGCAAAAACTCGAAACCGAAGGCGACACCGTCAAAGGTTCGCGCTTCACCTACGCGGTCGGCACCCTGGCGCTGTGGTCGGCCAAGGAAGGTTATGTCGATGCCAAAGGTGAGGTGCTCAAGAAGAACGAATTCAAGCACCTGTCCATCGCCAACCCTAAAGCCGCGCCCTACGGCCTGGCCGCCACCCAAGTGCTGGCTAAAGAAGGCTTGACCGACAAGGTCAAGGGCAAGCTCGTTGAAGGCCAGAACATCACCCAAGCCTTCCAGTTCGTGTCCACCGGCAACGCAGAACTGGGCTTCGTCGCCCTGTCGCAAATCTACAAGGACGGCAAAGTCACCAGCGGTTCGGCGTGGATCGTTCCCGCGTCCATGCACGACCCGATCAAGCAAGACGCTGTCATTCTCACCAAAGGCAAAGACAGCGCCGCGGCCAAAGCGCTGGTCGAGTACCTCAAAGGCCCCAAAGCCGCCGCGGTGATCAAGTCTTACGGTTACGAGTTGGCCAACTAAATGCCGCTGTCGAGTGCCGATTTTTCCGCGATCTGGCTGACCATTAAACTGGCATCACTGACCACCGTGATCCTGCTGATCATCGGCACTCCGATTGCCCTGTGGCTGTCGCGCACCCGCTCCTGGTGGCGCGGCCCCATCGGTGCCATCGTCGCCCTGCCGTTGGTGTTGCCACCCACGGTCATTGGGTTTTACCTGCTGTTGACCATGGGGCCCAATGGCTACTTCGGCCAGTTCACCCAATGGCTGGGCCTGGGCACCCTGACTTTCAGCTTCACCGGGCTGGTGATTGGCTCGGTGATCTATTCCATGCCGTTTGTGGTGCAGCCGTTGCAAAACGCCTTTTCCGCCGTCGGTACTCGCCCACTGGAAGTAGCCGCCACCTTGCGCGCCAATCCCTGGGACACGTTTTTCACCGTGATCCTGCCCCTGGCCCGCCCGGGTTTTATCACCGCGTCGATACTCGGCTTCGCCCACACCGTCGGTGAGTTTGGCGTGGTGCTGATGATCGGCGGCAATATTCCCGACAAAACCCGCGTGGTGTCGGTGCAGATCTACGACCACGTCGAGGCCATGGAATATGCCCAGGCCCATTGGTTGGCCGGCTCCATGGTGGTGTTCGCCTTCCTCGTATTACTGGCGCTCTATTCCAGCCGTAAAACCAAAATGGGCTGGAGCTGATCGATGATTGATGTACGCCTGCACCTCACCTATTCCGGCTTCGCCCTGAATGTGGACTTGCATTTGCCCGGCCGTGGCGTGACCGCCTTGTACGGGCATTCTGGCTCCGGCAAGACCACTTGCCTGCGCTGTATCGCGGGGCTTGAGCGCGCCGCAGACGGCTTTGTGCAGGTCAATGATGACGTCTGGCAAGACAGCCGCAACGGCGTATTTATGCCGCCGCATAAGCGCGCCTTGGGGTATGTGTTTCAGGAAGCGAGCCTGTTTCCACATCTGTCAGTGCGGGCCAATCTTGAGTTCGGCCTCAAGCGTATTGCGCCTCAGCAACGTCGGGTGGACATGGCCCAGGCCACCGAACTGCTGGGCATCGGCCACCTGCTCGACCGGCACCCGCAGCACCTGTCCGGCGGCGAGCGCCAACGCATCGGCATCGCCCGCGCGCTGCTCACCAGCCCGCAATTGCTGTTGATGGATGAACCGCTGGCAGCCCTGGACAGCCAACGCAAAAGCGAAATTTTGCCGTACCTCGAACGCCTGCACGACGAACTGGATATTCCGGTGCTGTACGTCAGCCATGCCCAGGATGAAGTGGCGCGGCTGGCCGATCACATTGTATTGCTCAGCGACGGCAAGGCCCTGGCCAGCGGCCCCATCAGTGAAACCCTGGCACGGCTCGACTTACCCATCGCCTTGGGCGACGACGCCGGCGTGGTCATCAACGGCACGGTCAGTGCCTACGATGAGCACTATCAGTTGCTCACCCTGCAATTGCCCGACAGCCCATTGCAGGTACGCGTGGCGCACGCGCCGTTGGCAGTGGGCAAGCCACTGCGCATCAAGGTACAGGCCCGAGATGTCAGCCTCAGCTTGTATGGGCAAGAACCCAGCAGCATCCTTAACCGTCTGCCGGTGACGGTGACCCAGGAGATTTCTGCGGATAACAACGCCCATGTGCTGGTGCGCCTGGATGCTGGCGGCACGCCGCTGCTGGCGCGCATCACGCGGTTCTCCCGTGATCAATTGCAACTGCAGCCCGGTCTGAGGCTGTGGGCGCAAATCAAGGCGGTAGCCGTGCTCGCATAACTATTTGGCACCCGTGCAAAACCCTGCGGTCAATCAGACATACCGGCCTGATTACCGCCAAGGAATTTGCACCATGCCCGACTCCGCGCTGCTTGCCGACCTGCCCCGCGACCTGCATTACGTTGACGACACCCAACCGGGTATCCGCCGCAAGAAGCTGCGCGGCAAGTTCCAGTATGTCGATGCCAACGGTGTGCGCATCACCGATGCTGACGAAATCAAACGCCTGAACGCACTGGCCGTGCCGCCCGCCTACACCGATGTGTGGATCTGCGCCGACCCGCGTGGCCATCTGCAAGCCACGGGGCGTGACGCCCGCGGCCGCAAGCAATACCGTTACCACTCGCGCTGGCGTGAAGTGCGTGACAGCGACAAGTATTCGCGCCTGCAAGCGTTCGGGAAAGCTTTGCCAACACTGCGCGCGAAATTGGAAGCCCAAATCGCCGAACCCGGTTTCACCCGCGAGAAAGTATTGGCCACGGTGGTGATGCTGCTGGATGCCACGCTGATCCGCGTGGGCAATACCCAGTACGCGCGGGACAACAAATCCTACGGGCTGACCACCTTGCGCACCCGCCATGTGGACATCAAGGGCAGCGAAATCCAGTTCCAGTTTCGCGGCAAGAGTGGCGTGGAGCATCAGGTCAGCGTCAAGGACCGGCGCCTGGCCACGGTGGTCAAGCGCTGCCTCGAACTGCCTGGGCAAAATCTGTTTCAGTACCTGGATGAAGACGGTGAGCGGCATACCGTCAGCTCCCACGACGTCAACGCCTACCTGCACAGCCTGACGGGCGCCGATTTCACCGCCAAGGATTACCGCACCTGGGCCGGCACCGCTCTTGCCTTGGCCGTGTTGCGCGAGCTGCAATGGCAGCCGGAATCCGATGCCAAGCGGCACGTGGTGGCAACCGTCAAAGACGTCGCCAAGCAGCTCGGCAATACTCCGGCGGTGTGCCGCAAGTGCTATATCCACCCGGCCGTTCTGGAGCATTTCAGCCTGGGCGAACTGTCCAAGCTGCCCAAGCCACGGGTGCGCAAGGGCTTGAAAGCCGAAGAAGTCGCACTGGCGATGTTCCTCGAGCAATTGGCCGCCGACTTGCCGAAGAGCGCCAAGGTGAGTTAGCCTCTGCAGCCCTTCTGACGCCCGGGATGACCGCCGACGTGAACAACTAAGCCTTCCAAAATGTATCTGCAACGAGCCGCCTGGCGCGCTTGTTGGCCTGTTCGACATTTTTTTGGAGGTGCCTATGACTGACGTCAACCGGCTGCCCGTACTCGTTTCCTTGCAACACGTGTCTTTCCAGTTCGCCAATGGCGAAACCTTGCTGGAAGGTCTCAACCTGTCGATTGATCACACACCCACCGGGATTGTCGGGCGTAATGGCCGTGGCAAAAGCATTCTCGCGAAGATGCTGGCCGGGTTGCTTGCGCCCTCGTCCGGCACGCTGAAGCGTTCGGCCAGCGTCGCATACGTCGCCCAAGCAGTGGCGGTTCAACCGGGCGCAACCATCGCCGATGTCACCGGCACCGCCGAGGTGTTGGCTGCACTTGCACGCATGGCTCGCGGCGAAGCACACGTGGACGACCTGGCGCTGATCGACGATCGCTGGGACCTGGCCGAACGCCTGCGCACCGCATTGGGCGCCGCAGGCTTGGCACACCTCAATGCGCACACACCGGCCGAGCAGCTCAGCGGCGGCCAATTGGCCAGGGTCACGGTGCTCGGTGCGGTGCTGGCCGAGCCACAGTTGCTGATTCTCGATGAGCCCACCAACCACCTCGACAGCGACGGCCGTGATTGGCTGTTGCATGTGCTGGCGGGCTGGCACGGCGGCCTGGTGGTGGTCAGCCATGACCGGCAATTGCTCAACGCCATGGGCCGCATCCTCGAACTGTCGCCCCTCGGGGCGCGCGCGTATGGCGGCAATTACCAGGCCTACCGCCTGCAACGCGACACCGAGCAGCACGCTGCCGTTGCAGCCCTTGAACACGCGCGCCTGGAGCGCAGCCGCGAGCGCAAGCGCCTGCAAAAAGACCACGACAGCTTGCAACGCAATGCCGCCCGCTCACGCAAGCATGCCGAAACCGCCAACGTCGACCGGTTCACTAAAGCCCGCTGGAAAGGTGCCGCCACCGAAATCGTCAGCACTGTGCGCAGTGCACACCGCGAGTACAAAAACGAGCTGGATGTGCAGGTGCGCCAGGCCTACGAACGCGTCGTCGACGAAACGCCCACCCTGCTCGCCTTGCCCGGCTCGGCAGTGCCCAACGGTCGACACGTCCTGGCCTTGGAGCATGCGCAACTGCCGTGGCTGGATCCGCAGTCGCCTGCAACTTACCTCACACTCAACCTGACGGGCCCGGTGCGCGTTGCCGTGCACGGGCCGAACGGCTGCGGCAAATCCACCTTGCTCAAGCTGCTTGCCGGCCTATGGAAGGCCGTCAGCGGGGAATGCGCCGTGCAAGTGCCCAGCGCTTATATTGATCAACACCTGGCGCTATTGGAGAACGATCGCAGCATCGTCGAACAGCTCAACCTGCTCGACACACCGTTGGCCGAAGGCGAACTGCGCACGCGCCTGGCCTTGCTGCAACTGGATGCGTTGCGGGTGACTCAACCCACTGGCCAGTTGAGTGGCGGCGAGCGTTTAAAGGCCGCAATGGCAATTGCCTTGTGGCGCAAAGTCCCGGCACAACTGCTATTGCTGGACGAGCCTACCAACCACTTGGACCTGGAATCGGTGCTGGCCTTTGAACAGGCGTTGCAGGGTTTTACCGGGGCGATGGTGGTGGTGTCCCATGACGAGGCGTTCGTGCAAGCGATCAGGCCGACGCACGTTTTAACCTGGCAAAGTCGGGGTTGGTGGCTGAAGTGTGTCTGAGGTCATTGCGCACACACTCAAAGCGCCCTACGGTAGTGGCCGAATAATCTCACCGAGGAGCCCGGCACAATGCTGCCTGCATCGCGCAAACCTTACGTCAATGCCGCACTGGCCCATCGGCAACGCTGGCGCGGCCGGGTCGGTTTGATGTTGGTGGCCAGTCTTTCCGTACTGGCCGGCATGACCGATGCCATCGGTTTTATGGCCAGTGGCGATTTTGTCTCGTTCATGAGCGGCAATACCACGCGGCTGGCGGTAGCGATTGGCGCCGGGGACCTGGGCCTTACGGGGCGGTTGTTGTTGCTGATCGCGATGTTCGTGGTCGGCAACGCGTTGGGTGTGGTAGTCAGCCGCGTCGCCAAGCGGCATGCGCTGCCCTTGCTGTTGTGCATTGCGGCCTTGTTGTGTGGCGCAGCCTTGTGGCCGTTTGCCGATACATTGCCGGCGTTGCTCGCGGCGATTATTGCCATGGGCATGCTGAATGCGGCGGTGGAAGAGGTCAACGGTTTGCCGGTGGGCCTGACCTATGTAACCGGGGCGCTGTCACGCTTTGGTCGCGGGCTGGGCCGCTGGATACTCGGAGAGCGGCGCAATGGTTGGCGCGTGCAACTGATTCCGTGGGCGGGAATGTTTGTCGGCGCGGTGATTGGCGCGCTGCTGGAACATCAACTCGGCCTCAAGGCGCTGCTGGTCAGTGGCGCATTGGCGGCGTTGCTGGGGGTAGTGTCGCTGAAGATTCCCCGGCGCTGGCACTTGGGTTACATGCCGCGATAAGGAGGAAAAGAGGCCCGCCCGACGTTTCGGCCTCGACGTCCGTGTACTGGTAAAGAGCTACCACGTCGAGCGAGCGAAAAGAATAATAAGCGAATGTCCGGCGGCTGTCCCGCCGGGCATTTCCGAAAAATACCTAGGCGACAGCCTACAGACAGGTTGCGAGTGCGGCCAGGCGACGTTTTGTCGGCATCGAGTCTTGGCCCGCAAAGTAATTCACGGTAGAACCGGCACCCGCGCTGCGCACGTCGACGAAATAGTCGCCACCGGTGGTGTACACCGTGTAACCGCCGGCTTCCATCGGCTCCTTGAAGCCGCCGGCGTCAACGCCAAATACCGCCTCGTCCTGCCAACCGAACTGGATGCATTGGGCAACCACCAGAGGGGCCTTCTGCGATGCCAGGGTTTTGTAAGGCGTGCCGGTGCGCGCTTCTTTCATTTTCGAACCTGCACAACCGGACAGTGCTGCCACCACCATTGCGCCAATTACCAGCTTTCGCATGCCATCGCCTCCTTGGAAAAACCGCGACTCTATCATTAGCAGGCGACACCCGAGGACTATTACGTCACCCTGTCGCCTACTTACGACCTCGCTGTCACCTGGAAAACCGATGACCCCCAACGCCGAACGCTACAACCCTTCCACCGACTACGCCGACAAGCTGATCAGTCGTATCGGCCAGACGCCCACGTGGATCGCCAAGCGCATCGGCGTCACTGACAAGCGCATCCGCTACATCCTCGATGGCGAGCGCACCGTGAAGGGCGAAAGCACGCCCATCCAGATGACCTACACCGAGCAGTTCGCGCTGGAATGCCTGGCGGCTGAGGCCAAAGCCAAGAAGAAGGCGTCATCTGCTGCCGAATGAATTTAGTTTCACTGTGAAGGGTAGTTGTGCTGGCTATAGTTGGCAGGCTCATTTTTAAGAAGTCTCCCTTCTGCCCGCCCTCCCGCGGGCTTTTTTTTGCCTGGGGGTTGGGGGCTGCTGAGTACATATCCGTTATTTGGGGGATGGTTGAGATGGGTTCCGCCCTTACGGCGGCTCACTTTTGAACAGCGCAAAAGTAAGCAAAACGCTCTTGCCCCACCACTCGGTGCCTCGCCTAGGCTCGGCATGCCAGAACGAAGGCTTGAATCCGTGGGCCGCCGCCATGGGCCATCCTTGGCCCATCGCGGCTAACCCGGCGTCCTGCCGGGTTACCCACGGATTCAAGCCTGCGTTCGGCCATCGTGGTTAACGGGGCGCCTCAGATCAAGATCAAGATCAAAAGCAAGAGCACGGCGGCCTGGTAGCCGACCTGAGTGGTAGAAGCAAAAGCAGAGCAGAAGCAGAGCACCACCCTATCTAGCTGATGTAATGAGATTCCAATGTGGGAGCGGGCTTGTCGGATCGCCGCACCGCTACGATGCAGACACCTCGGTGTATCAGGCATAACCAGTTGATGCCATCGCAGGCAAACCAGCTCCCACATTAGATTGAGTTCAGTTTCAAATATCAGGTCGGCTGTCAGGCCGCCTCGGTTTTGCTTTTGATCTAACCACTCAGGTCGGCTACTAGGCCGCCGTGCTCTTGCTTTTGATCTTGATCTTGATCTTAGGCGCCCCGTTAAACCACGCTGGCCGAACGCAGGCTTTGGAGCGGGGTAAACCGGCAGGACGCCGGTTTAGCCGCGATGGGCCAAGGATGGCCCATGGCGGCGGCCCCCGCTCCAAAGCCTGCGTGAGGGCACACCGAGCCTAGGCGAGGTGCCGAGTGGTGGGGCAAGAGCCCTTTTGGTTACTTTTGGGGCTCTTTTCCAAAAGTGACCCGCCGTAAGGGCGGAACCATACGAAGCCGTTACCGCAGCAACGGATATACACCCAAAACCCAACACCGCCGCCCCCTCAAACCCACCAACGAAACAAATAAAACAACCCCATACTCAGCAGCACAGTCACCAACACACTGCGCGTCCAAAACATCAACGCCACCGCACAAACACCCGCTAACAAATAAGGATTTGCCAGACTCAAATTCAATTTATGGTCCGCGAGAAAAATAATCGGCCCACAGATCGCCGTCAGCATCCCCGGCACCGCAAACCCAAGAAACTCCCGCGCCCCGCGATTAAGCCGCACCGGCAACCGCGGCTCAATAAACACGTAGCGGTTAAAAAACACCACCAGCCCCATGCCCACAATCATCAGGTAAATCATCGCTGCCCTACCCCAAGCCGCTTACAGGCGAACCCCGCGCTCATCCCCAGCACCCCCGAGACCACCACCGCCGACTCCCAGTGCAAGTAACTCAACCACACCGAGCACAACAGCGAAACCGCCACGCACACCACCGTGGGCACATCCCGCACCACCGGCGTAATCAACGCGATAAATGTCGCCGCAATCGAAAACTCCAACCCCAGCTGATCAAGGCCGGGAATGCTCTTGCCAAGCACAATGCCCGCCAAGGTAAACAGGTTCCAAATGATATAAAACGTCAGGCCAACACCCAGTGCATACCAGCGATTGAAAGTCTCACGGTCATAGTGGTTGACCAGCGCAAAAAACTCATCGGTCAACAAAAAACCCAAGCTCATACGCCAGCGCGTATTGAGCGACGACAGCGTGGGGCGCATATGCATGCCGTAGAGCAAATGCTGGGAAGTCAGCAGCAACGTGGTCAGCACAATCGAAATCAGGCTGGCGCCACTCTTAACCATACCGATGGCCACCAACTGCGCGGCACCGGCGAAGACGATGGCAGACAATCCCTGGGCTTGCAGCGGGGTAAATTGCGCATCAATGGCCATGGAACCGGCGAGCAGCCCCCAGGGCGCACAGGCCAGGGACAAGGGGATGACGGCGATGGCGCCGCGACCGAAGGCGTAATGAGGTAAGGCTGTAGGCATGGAGACGGCTCATCGACAGACAGTCTACAAGCATGCCAGCGTCATGCGGGGCTTGTCTTGAACGATCGTGCTCAGGCGAGCTTGACCGACACCTGCTCCACCGAGTCACGCGCCTCGCGCAGCTCATGAGCATCCTGGTTGAGCCGGTGGATGGTATTGAGCAGGCGTTGGCGCAGCACTTCATCGCCGAGTTTTTCGACGGCGCGCATCAAATCAAACGCAGCGGTTTCGTTGTTGTCCGCGACGGAATCGAGGGTCTTGCGCAGGTTGCGAGTGGCACGGGTCACGCGGGTTCTTCCTTCATCAGCAATGGGCAGGCACTTTAGGACATTCGTGTTTCATTTTAATTTCAGTCACTTGTGGTTGATTTAGCGGCATTTGATCCACGTCAAACGAAATCAGGATTTGACCTACATATATGTTTATCCATATATTCGGATAGCCATATATACGAAGGCCTCAAAATGCCGGACCTCCTCTCCCCACCCACCCTGTTCAAATGCCTGGCGGATGCTACCCGCGCGCGGTTGACGTTATTGATCCTGCGCGAGGGCGAACTTTGCGTGTGCGAACTGATCCATGCTCTGGACGACAGTCAACCGAAAATCTCCCGCCACCTGGCGCATCTGCGCAGTAGCGGGCTGTTGCTGGACCGCCGTCAGGGCCAATGGGTCTATTACCGCATCAATCCGGCACTGCCCGCCTGGGTCACACAGGTGCTGGACACCACCTTGCAAGCCAACCAGCCATGGTTGCAAAACGACGCGCTGCGTCTTGATGCAATGGGCGACAGACCACAACGGGCCAGCACCTGCTGCTGAGCCATCGGAGCGTTTATTCATGCTTGTCGCGATTGCGATTTTTATCTTCACCATCGTGTTGGTCATCTGGCAGCCCAAAGGCTTGGGCGTTGGCTGGAGCGCAACCCTGGGCGCGATCCTCGCCCTGGCCTGTGGCGTGATCAGCCTGGCGGACATCCCGGTGGTGTGGCACATCATCTGGAACGCCACCGGCACCTTTGTCGCGCTGATTATCATCAGCCTGTTGCTCGATGAAGCCGGGTTCTTTGCCTGGACCGCGCTGCACGTGGCGCGCTGGGGCCGTGGGCGTGGCCGGCGCTTGTTTGCGTACATGGTGCTGCTCGGGGCGCTGGTTTCAGCGCTGTTTGCCAACGACGGCGCCGCGTTGATCCTCACGCCCATCGTGATGTCGATGCTGCTGGCCTTGCGCTTTTCCCCGGCGGCGACCCTGGCCTTCGTGATGGGCGCCGGGTTTATCGCGGACACGGCGAGCTTGCCGTTAGTGGTGTCAAACCTGGTGAACATCGTCTCGGCAGATTATTTCAAGATCGGCTTCAACGAATATGCCGCCGTGATGGTGCCGGTCAACTTCGTCAGCGTCGCAGCAACCCTGGCGGTGTTGCTGTGGTTTTTCCGCCGCGATATTCCGCAGACCTACGACCCCGCCGACCTGGAAGAGCCGTCCAGCGCCATTCACGACCGTGCGACCTTTCGCGCCGGTTGGTGGGTGCTCGGTATCTTGCTGGTCGGCTGTTTCGCCTTGGAACCGCTGGGCATTCCCATCAGTGCTATTTCGGCCGCGTGCGCCGTATTACTGCTGGTGATCGCCGCCAAGGGCCACACGATCTCAACGCGCAAAGTACTGAAAGAAGCCCCTTGGCAAATCGTGATCTTTTCCTTGGGCATGTACCTGGTGGTTTACGGCCTGCGTAACGCCGGCCTGACCACCTACCTCGCCACCTGGCTCGACACCTTCGCCACCTATGGCGTGTGGGGCGCAGCCATGGGCACCGGCGTGCTGACGGCGCTGCTGTCGTCGGCGATGAACAACCTGCCGACCGTGCTGATCGGCGCGCTGTCCATCGAGTCCAGCCATGCCGTGGGTGTGGTCAAGGACGCGATGATCTACGCCAATGTCATCGGCAGCGACCTGGGCCCGAAAATCACCCCTATCGGCAGCCTGGCCACCTTGTTGTGGCTGCATATCCTGGCGCGCAAAGGCATCACCATCACCTGGGGTTACTACTTCAAAGTCGGGATTGTGCTGACCTTGCCGGTGTTGTTGATCACCCTGGCCGCCCTCGCCTTGCGTCTGAGCCTCTAAAGGAGCTAACGCCATGAAAGTCCTGTTCATGTGTACCGCCAACAGCTGCCGCAGCATCTTGTCCGAAGCGCTGTTCAACCACCTGGCGCCGCCAGGCTTCGAGGCGATCAGCTCCGGCAGCTTCCCCAAGGGCCAGGTGCTACCGCGCAGCTTGAGTACGTTACAGGCGGCGGGTATCAACACCGACGGCTTATACAGCAAGGGCAATGATGCGTTTGAAGACAGCCCGCCGGACGTGGTCATCACCGTTTGCGACAAGGCTGCCGGCGAAGCATGCCCGGTGTATTTCGGGCCAGCGCTGAAGGCGCATTGGGGGTTGGCAGACCCGTCGGAGGTTAAACGTGACGAGGCCAGTATCGAGGCGGCGTTCCAGCTCACCCTGAGCACTATCGCCACCCGCTGCCAAGCATTCTTCGCACTGCCTTTTGCACAGCTCTCCCCCGCGCAATTGAAGGCTGAGCTGGACCGCATCGCACTGCTGTAGTCGTTCCGTCAGGCCGACAACCCCCGTATGCTGGCCGCAGTCCGATTCCACGAGCCTTCCCGATGAGCACCCTTCAACACGCCTGGCTAGGCAACTACGAAGTCAGTAGCACCCACTGCACCGGCCTGACCTTTGCCCGCCACAGCCATGATGAATGCGTGATCGGCGTGAACCTGATCGGTGAAGAAAAGGTCTGGCTCGACCGCCGCGAGTTCGAGGCCGGGCCCGGCAGCATAACCTTGTACAACCCCGGGCAGATTCAGGGCGGCGGCGCGGCGCACGGCGCGCCTTGGCACTTTGTCAGCCTGTACGCCACGGCGGAGCAGTTAGCGGCTGACCTTGGGCTCTCCCACGTGGAGTTTGATCACGCGTGTTGCTTTCAGCCTGACTTGGCGCAGCGCCTGGCGGCGGCAATCAAAGGTGCCTTGAGCGCCGATGCATGGCTACGCGAACGCAATGAAGAAGCCTTGGTGCTGCTGCTGGGTGAGGTGGTCGGCGTCAGCGGTGTGCGCCTGGCAGGCAGCCCGAAAACCAGCAAAAGCCTGATCAGCCGCGCCCAGGAATTACTCGCCTCGCAGCTACACCAGTCGCCACCGCTGGACCAACTGGGTGATGAACTGGGCCTGTCCAAATTCCACCTGTTGCGCGCCTTCCAGAAAGAAACCGGGCTAAGCCCCAGGCAATGGGCCATGCAACTGCGCACCTGTCGCGCCAAGGGGCTTTTGCGCAGCGGTGTCTCGGCCAGCGACGTCGCGCATGACCTGGGCTTTGCCGACCAGAGCCACCTCAACCGGCACTTCCGCGCCGCCTATGGCATCACCCCTGGCCGCTATCAAAGCGTATTGAAACGTTGAAAGCGCAATCTGGTTCAAGACGCCTACTCCACACGCCCGCACACTGCCCGCTTCTCTTGAAGGAACGCGGGCATGTTGACGATCTTTTTTTACGCGCTGGTATTCGGTTTTGTATTTTGCCTCTCGCCCGGCGCAGTGCTGGCCGAGACGTTGCGCCGAGGCTTGCTCCAGGGCTTTACCCCGGCCTTGCTGGTGCAGATCGGCTCGCTGGTGGGCGACGCCGTGTGGGCGGTGATCGGCCTCACCGGCATTGCCCTGCTGATTGCGCATGATGCCGTGCGCGTACCACTTGCCATCGTGTGCGCGCTGTACCTGGCCTGGCTGGGCGTGCGCAGCCTGATCGACGCCTGGCACTTGCCCGTAGCGGACACCGCGCCGGCCCGCTGCGGGCAAAACGCGCTGGCGGTAGGCGCGGCCATTTCCCTGGCCAACCCGAAGAACATCGTTTATTGGGGCGCACTGGGCAGCGCGTTGTCGGGCATCGTCGGCGCCACGCCCAGCCATGCGCAAACGTTGATGTTTTTTGCAGGCTTTATGCTGGCGTCGGTGCTGTCATGTTTTCTGATTGCCGCACTGGTCAACCTGCTACGCAAGAACGCCTCACCGCTGTGGCAGCGCATCAGTTATGGCGTGTGTGGTCTGGTATTGATGTATCTGGCTGTTCTGGCAGCACAGGGTGTATGAAGTTATATATCCAGTAACTTTCCGAGCGGCTTATCTGAATGAACTCTGAACACGGGTTAATTTAATTAATCATGCGTTGACATTTTGTAACCATCTGAGTAGATTGCCCCTGCCCACAACTGGGGCCTTTTTTAAACCTCACAAAAGAAGCCAATGGACACAGTATCTAGTCGCTGTCCGAGCACCGCTAATGCGGGCATCGGGCGCCAAACCCAGAATATGACAGGACTCGCCTTCCAGGTCCGGTAAGCTGCGCTAGAGCTTGATGCTCCACCGTAACTGCCTCACCGGTCGCCCGTCCGGTCCCGAGGTGTGTTATGACCTTCCAACTCTTAGTTTTGCCTGATGTACGTACGCTAGCCGCAGCCCTGCGCGCCAAGCTGTGCCGCGAGCCCGTAGGTTTTTCGCCTACTCGTTCCGCCTTTGCTGCACCTTCCCCCCAAGTGCGTCCGGCTCCCCCGCTGGCGCACTGGCGTATCTGCCCTGCCAGCGGCCAACTGCTGCAGCACTGGGACCACGCCGACCCTCAAGACCCGCAGAGACCTAAGGTTTCCACACTGGCTCAAGCGAGCCTGTTGCTCGGTTTTTACCTGAGCACTCGCGCCGCTTAAACCGGCTGGAAACAGCAACTTTCTGATTAATAGTCTGGAGTTCTTTATGAACAAGTCCAGTAGTAGCCCGCTGCGCGTTAGTTAACTAACGTGCGTCTGGCGGGCGCTGTAGAAGTTATGTGAACACCTTATTTAAACCGATCGCGAAGTCCGCGGCTCGGCATGCTTTCGCTCGCCTGTATTCAGGTAAGTACCGGGTATGTTTTGTCGAGAATTGGCGACAGGAGTACAGACAATGAGCGCCGTAAAAAACACGCCTCTGCACAAGAAAAATGGCACCGACGCCGACACCAAACTGTCGATGCGTGCCGCCCGTGAAGCCCAGAACGGCCTACAGGCCACCCTCGCCAATGTGCGAGCCACCCAGGACGGTTTGACCGAGCTGGACGCCTCGGCACGTCTGCAGCGCGAAGGCTACAACGAGGTGGCCCATGACAAGCCGCCTCACGCCATCGTCCAGTTCCTGCAGGCACTGAACAACCCCTTCATCTACGTACTGCTGACCCTGGCCGGCATCAGCTTTATCACGGACTACTGGCTGCCCTTGCAGGCTGGTGAAGAAGTCGACCTGACCAAAGTCATCATCATCATGACCATGGTGCTGCTCAGCAGCCTGCTGCGCTTCTGGCAGGAGCACCGCTCGGCCAAATCCGCCGAAGCGCTGAAAGCCATGGTGCGCACCACCGCCACGGTGCTGCGCCGTGAGCAAGTCGGCGCCCAGCCAACGCTGCGCGAAGTACCGATGCGCGACCTGGTCGCCGGCGACATCGTGCAACTGTCGGCCGGCGACATGATCCCGGCCGATATCCGCCTGATCGAGTCGCGCGACCTGTTTATCAGCCAGGCCGTGCTGACTGGTGAAGCCTTGCCGGTCGAGAAATATGACACCCTCGGTGACGTCACACAAAAGTCTGCCTCTTCGCTGGCAGCCGACCAAGGCAACCTGCTCGACCTGCCGAACATCTGCTTCATGGGCACCAACGTGGTCAGCGGCCGCGCCAAGGCCGTAGTGGTCGCCACCGGGCCACGCACTTACTTTGGCTCGCTGGCCAAGGCCATTGTCGGCTCGCGGGTGCAGACCGCGTTCGACCGTGGGGTGAACAGCGTCAGCTGGCTGTTGATTCGCTTCATGCTGGTGATGGTGCCGATCGTGTTCCTGCTCAATGGCTTCTCCAAAGGCGACTGGGGCGATGCGTTCCTGTTTGCCCTGGCGGTGGCCGTGGGCCTGACCCCGGAAATGCTGCCAATGATCGTCAGCGCCAACCTGGCCAAGGGCGCCACCGCCATGGCCAAGCGCAAAGTGGTGGTCAAACGCCTGAATGCGATCCAGAACTTCGGCTCAATGGACGTGCTGTGCACCGACAAGACCGGCACCCTGACCCAAGACAAAATCATCCTCGAACACCACGTCAACGCCTTTGGCCAACGTGATGATGCGGTGCTGTCCCTGGCCTGGCTGAACAGCTACCACCAGAGCGGCATGAAGAACCTGATGGACCAGGCCGTGGTGCAGTTCTCGGAACACAACCCCAAGTTCCAGCTGCCATTTGCCTACAGCAAGGTCGATGAATTGCCGTTCGACTTTGTACGCCGTCGCCTGTCGATCGTGGTCAAGGATGCTTCCGGCGACCAGTTGCTGGTGTGCAAGGGCGCCGTGGAAGAGATGCTCAGCATTTCCACCCACGTGATAGAGGATGGCGCTGCAGTGCCGCTGGATGATCGTCGCCGTGACGAGTTGTTGGCACTGGCGAACGACTACAACGAAGATGGTTTCCGTGTACTGGTGGTCGCCACCCGCAACATCCCTAAATCCCTGGCTCGCCAGCAATACACCACCGCCGATGAGCGCAACCTGGTCATCCAGGGCTTCCTGACTTTCCTTGATCCACCAAAGGAAACCGCAGGCCCGGCGATTGCTGCACTGCAACAAATCGGCGTGGCGGTGAAAGTGTTGACCGGCGACAACGCCGTGGTCACCAGCAAGATCTGTCGCCAAGTCGGCCTTGAACCTGGCCAGCCACTGTTGGGCGTAGAAATCGAAGCGATGGACGACGCCACCCTGATGCGCCGCGTGGAAGAGCGCACGGTGTTTGCCAAGCTCACGCCGCTGCAGAAATCCCGGGTGCTCAAGGCGCTGCAAGCCAACGGCCACACCGTGGGCTTCCTGGGTGACGGCATCAACGATGCGCCGGCGCTGCGCGATGCCGACGTGGGTATCTCGGTGGACAGCGGCACCGACATCGCCAAGGAGTCGGCCGACATCATCCTCTTGGAAAAGAGCCTGATGGTGCTGGAAGAAGGCGTGCTCAAAGGCCGCGAAACCTTCGGCAATATCATGAAGTACCTGAACATGACCGCCAGTTCCAACTTCGGCAACGTGTTCTCGGTGCTGGTGGCCAGTGCGTTCATTCCGTTTATGCCGATGCTGGCGATCCACCTGCTGCTGCAAAACCTGATGTACGACATCTCCCAGCTGGCCTTGCCGTGGGACAAGATGGACAAGGAATACCTGGCCAAACCGCGTAAGTGGGATGCGAAAAACATTGGCCGCTTCATGATCTGGATCGGGCCAACCTCGTCGATCTTCGACATCACCACCTTTGCACTGATGTGGTACGTGTTCAGCGCCAACAGCGTGGAAATGCAGACCCTGTTCCAGTCCGGCTGGTTTATCGAAGGGCTGTTGTCGCAAACCTTAGTGGTGCACATGTTGCGCACTCGCAAGATCCCGTTCTTCCAGAGCACGGCCGCCTGGCCGGTGCTGATGATGACCGCCATCGTCATCGGGCTGGGGATCTACGTACCGTTCTCGCCGCTGGGCACCCTGGTCGGCCTGGAGCCGCTGCCGCTGGCGTACTTCCCATGGCTGGTCGGCACCCTGCTCGCCTACTGCTGCGTGGCCCAACTGATGAAAACGATCTACATCCGCCGCTTCAAGCAGTGGTACTGATCACCCGCCTCTGAAAACGGTGGCCGTCGCCCGGCGGCCACCGTGCAACACAAGGATTCAACTATGCGCGTCTTGATCTGTGCAGGTCGTCATTACGCCGACACCAAAAAGTCCCGCCAAGTGCTGGACGCTTACCACCGCCTGCGCCCGGTGCAGGTATTGATTCACGGCGGCAACCAGTTCCTGGGCAGTGACGTTGAGGAGTGGGCGCGGGAAATCGGCATCGACGTGGTGCGCTACCCGCCCAATTGGCAACGCCACGGCAAGCAGGCGGAACGCCAGCGCAACCATTTCATGCTGACCGACAGCCGCCCCGACGTAATCATCGCCCTGCCGGGTGGTGACGACACCTCGGAGCTGGTCTGCCAGGCCAAAGCCAGCGGCATTTCGGTGCTGATTGTAGAAAGCTGAATTCAAGCGAGGTGCATCATGCACAAAAAACACACCCCTGCCCGTCTAGACGGGTTTGCCAAATACCGCGCACGTCACTATCGCGACGCTCGCCACACCTTGTTGCTGTTACCGCCGGCCAAGCGGCGCGCGCTGCAACGTAACTTGACCTTTATCGGCGTGACCCTGGGCCTTGTGTTGCTCATCGCGCTGCTTTCCAAGGCCCATGCAGCCGGTGGTGCTTATGTGGTCGACGACGGCGCCGTCAACGCCCCGGGAGAATGCAATGTGGACGCCTGGTACAGCGCCAATCGGCATCAAGGCAACGTCCATAACCAAACCTTGAACCCGGCCTGCACCTTCAGCGCACTGCCTTCGGTGCAATGGAGCGCCGCACTGTCGCGCGCCAGCAACGCCGGCGAGACCGAGACCCAAGTCAGCCCGCAAGTGAAGGCGCAAGTGTGGTCGCGGGATGACTTGGGGCTGCAGATGGCGGTGGCAGCGACTTCGCATTTTGCGCTGGATCGCCAACACGCGTTTGACGGCGCGGACCTGAACATTCCGTTGACCTGGCAACCCCTCGAAGCGCTGCGCCTGAACGTGAATGCTGGCTGGACACACGCCTACAACGGCGGTGAGCAAAATCACCGCCTGACCTGGGGAACCGGGTTCGAATACCAGGTTGCGGATGCGCTGACACTGATTGGCGAGCGCTACGGCCAGGAAGGCGGCGACCAGGCATGGCAGGCCGGGCCGCGATTGCATGTGGGCCAGTTGGTTGATGTCGACTTGGTAGTTGGGCAAAGCCTGAATGGGGACCGTAACCGGTGGTTGACTACGGGGGCTACGGTGCGTTTCTAAGGCAGCGGCCTGATAGTGGAGACTGGACTCAATTCAATGTGGGAGCGGGCTTGCTCGCGAAGGCGGTGGAACAGTTACACATGAGCTGACTGACCCACCGCCTTCGCGAGCAAGCCCGCTCCCACAATTTTGACCGAGTTTAGCTGCCAGCACCGCAGTGCTCTGCTTTTCTGTGGGAGCTGGCTTGCCTGCGATGCAAGCACCTCGGTGTGTCAGGCATAACCAGCCGATGCCATCGCAGGCAAGCCAGCTCCCACATTTGATTGAGTTTCATCTTCCAAGATCAGGTCGGCTGTCAGGCCGCCTCGGCTTGCTTTTGATCTAACCACTCAGGTCGGCTACTAGGCCGCCGTGCTCTTTGCTTTGATATTGATCTTGATCTGAGGCGCCCCGTTAAACCACGCTGGCCGAACGCAGGCTTTGGAGCGGGGTAAACCGGCAGGACGCCGGTTTAGCCGCGATGGGCCAAGGATGGCCCATGGCGGCGGCCCACGGTCCAAAGCCTGCGTGAGGGCACACCGAGCCTAGGCGAGGTGCCGAGTGGTGGGGCAAGAGCCTTTGGTTACTTTTGGGCTCTTTCAAAAGTGACCCGCCGTAAGGGCGGAACCCATATCAGCCGTTACCGCAGCAACGGATATGTACTCAAAAAACAGCCTCTAAGCCTTAGCCTGCTGCTCCAGATGCACCTGCAACCCCGGATCAATCCGCAACTGCCCCGCCAACTCATCCAGATAACCCCGTTCCCCTGCCTGCTCAACATTCACCAGCATCACACTGGCCAAATAAACCTCCGAAGCCACCGCCGGATCTTTCGCATATTCAGCAAAATCCGCAGCATTCAGCGGCTTGGCCACCTCGGCATCGAGCCATTGCTGCAATTGCGGGTCATCAGTATGGCGCCCAATCTCGGCTGAGATCATCTCCTGCTCCTGCTCATCAATCTCGCCATCCGCCTTAGCCGCCGCAATCAGCGCACGCAACAGCGCATGGCTATGAGCCTCAGCCTGCGGCCCATCAAGCTGGTCAACCGTTTGGATCGCTTGCTGCGGCGCAGACGCCTGCTGACGCTGCCACGCCTGATACGCCTGAAACGCCGCCATTCCCAACGAAGCCAGCGCCGCGTAATTCATCCCGCCTGAGCGCGTCGGCGTCGAACCACTGGCGGGCGCACCGCCCAACAACCCACCCAGGCCACCCAATAACCCACCCAAACCGCCGCCAGCCGAGGCATTCCCGGTACTGGTGCCTTTCAGTAAACCGCCCAGCAGCCCACCCAGGCCACCGCCCGAGGCGCCGCCGCCTTGCTGCCCGCGCAGCAATTGTTCCAATAGATCGCTGGTGTTCATGCTCTCACCCTCCCGGGGCGCAGTAATGGCGTTCAACAACCATAGCCCGCCCAGGCTGGAACACCATGACCGCCGGGCGGGCACGCCTTATGATGGCGCCACTACGCCGCTAAGAGAGAACCCACGTGAACCGCATCGAGCACATCGCGTTGATGGCCCACTACAACCAGTGGATGAACCGCAAAGTCTACGAAGCCGCCGGCACGCTGACGGACGCAGAGCTGAGCGCGGACCGACAGGCGTTTTTCGGCTCGATTCTCGGCACCCTCAATCACCTGGCGCTGGGCGACACCGTCTGGCTCAAGCGCTTTGCCCAGCACCCGGCAAACTTTGCGGCCCTGGCCTCCTTAAGTGCGATTGCCACACCCAGCGACCTCAAGCAGTTGGCCTTTGCCGATATCCGCGAGCTGGCAAACCATCGCGCCTGGCTGGACCAACTCATCCTCGAGTGGGCCCACAGCCTGCGCGAAACCGACCTGGATCAGCGCCTGAGTTACCACAACATGCGCGGCGTGGCGAACAGCAAACCGTTCTTCGGCTTGCTGGTGCATTTTTTCAACCACCAGACCCACCACCGGGGCCAGGCAACCACGTTGCTGACCCAGGCGGGCGTGGACGTGGGCGACACCGACCTGCTGGCACTGGTCGACTGAACTCAGCGCTGCGCGTAGGCCTGCATCAAGCGCGGGAATTCTTGCAGCTCAGGCAATTGCGCAAAGCTTTCGACCGCGGGGGTCGTGGCCCAAGGCAGCTTTTCGCTGGTCCAGGTTTCCATGAAAGGCACGTAATCACTGGCGTTATCCAGCAAGGTCGCACGCACATTGACGAACTCATCGATGCCATGCGGGCGGGTAAACAGCCAGCTCATGCAATGCGGGCAGCAATAGTGGCGGTCCACACCGTGCAAGCCGCCAATCACCGGGCAGCCCTGAGTCACGGTAAAGCCGCTGGCGGGAAACAGCGCGCTGAGGGAGAACGCACTGGAGGTCATTTTCTGGCAGCCGCTGCAATGGCACGCCATGGTAATCACCGGTGGCAAGCTCACACTGAAACGCACCCGATTGCAGCGGCAGCTGCCTTCCAGCGGCAGTTTTTCGACGCTCATCATTCACTCCTTTTTATGATTGTTGGCGGCACAGATTAGCCTGAACACCCTTAAGCGCAAAACCGAACGCTGCGCTGCGTCTGGGGTCGTAACTTCAGGTGTCGGGATTTTCCGCAGCCCGCCCTCCTCGCGCACATCAGCGTATTACCGATGCGCGCACCCCATAAGAAGGAGACGCTTACATGGTCACTCACTTCAAGGTCGCCGGGCATTTAGCCTGCGGCCACCACGGCAGCAACCTCACGTCCAGCACTGAGCTGAACCGAGTCAAATGCCGTACCTGCCGCAATACCGATGCCTACAAGGAAGCGCGCCGCACCCAACGCAACGCCGCCCGCCGCTCCGCACGCAAAGCCAAAACCCACACCGCCAGCGATTGGCGCAGCGCGTGGACACAACGCCTCACCGACCTGCCCGGCTTGCAGCGTTTGCCACGCGGTTTCAGCGGGCAGCCATTTGTCTGAGTCATTCAGGCCCGTGTCAGTTGTTGACTGGAACGTTTCGCGAGGTGTCCAACACCTCGCTTCAGCCCCAGCTTTCCTGTGTAGATCACTGATCTGACAAGCTTTTTCAGCTTTGGATTAAAGCGATAAACAGCGTTTTCGACCTTGCATCCAAACGCTCGGGTCTATATATTCCCAACCCTGCTGCACCGCGCTACCGCCCGAATGGCGAAACTGGTAGACGCATGGGACTTAAAATCCCCCGCTCGTAAGGGCGTGCCGGTTCGATTCCGGCTTCGGGCACCATTTAGCAGTTCCAGGGAGTGCCAAGCAGTCCCAAAAGAGCCAAACAAACCCCGCCTAGTGCGGGGTTTGTCGTTCCAGGGGGTGCCATCCAGTGCTATGCAAACCCATCCATCAGGGGATACATTTCGGGATATCCCCGGTTCGACTTATGGAGTATCCCGAAAAATGCCAAAAATCATTGCCCCCCTAACAGATATTCGATGCTCGACAGCGAAGCCACGAGAGCGCGAATACAAGCTGTTTGACGGCCAAGGGTTGTATCTATTGGTCAAAACTTCTGGCGGCAAATACTGGCGGATGAAATACAACAAACCAGATGGACGGGCTGGGCTTGCCTCATTTGGTGTTTACCCGGAAATTTCACTCAAGGCGGCACGCGACCGTCGCGCCGAGACGCGCGCACTACTCACAAAGGGAATTGACCCGATTGAGTCTGCGCGTGAGAAAAAGGCAGACAGGTCAGCGGCAAGCCTGAACAATTTTGAGGCTGTCGCCAGGGCCTGGCACGCTAGCATGCTCAAGTGGTCGCCTGGGCATTCAGCCCGCGTACTGTCAGAACTAGAGGCCGACTTATTTCCGGCCATTGGAAGGCGATCAGTTGCCGACTTAAAAACCCGCGACCTACTTGCACCGCTTCGGTTAGTTGAAAAGCGCGGAGCGCTCGACACTGCGTCAAGGCTGAAACAGCGAACGGTCTGCATCATGCGTTACGCCGCGCAGAATGGCGTGATTGATTACAACCCAGCGCTAGACCTGGCCGGGGCTATTGCCACCAAGAAAACTGTTCACCGTCCCGCGCTCCAGTTTGAGCGCCTTCCTGAACTACTGGGCCGAATTGACAGCTACGGCGGGCGACCGCTCACGGTCCTAGCTGTTCACCTGACCCTTGCCGTGTTCATTCGCTCAAGTGAACTTCGGTTCGCCAGGTGGGGAGAGATTGACGCGGGCCGCGCGTTGTGGACGATCCCAGGCAGCAGGGAGGCAATCGAAGGGGTCAAGCATTCTCAGCGGGGAGCCAAAATGGGGACGTCCCATCTGGTGCCATTATCGCGCCAGGCTACAGGCATCCTTGAGCAGATCCGGGGCCTGTCTTCTGGTTTTGAGCTGGTATTCCCTGGCGACCATTACCACTACAAACCAATGAGCGAAAACACGATCAACAAAGCATTGCGCGGTATGGGGTATTGCACCAAAACCGAAGTGTGTGGGCATGGGTTCCGTGCCATGGCGTGTAGCGCACTGGTGGAGTCGGGATTGTGGTCGCGTGATGCGGTTGAACGGCAAATGAGCCACCAAGAGCGCAACGGGGTACGGGCGGCGTACATCCACAAGGCTGAACACTTGGAAGAACGGCGGCTGATGGTGCAATGGTGGGCTGACTACCTTGACGCGAATCGGGAGAAGCACGTATCCCCATTTGAGTTTGCTAACCCGACAGGTAGAAACGTTGTAAGCCTTCGCAGTGCGTGACTGTTGAAACACCCGGCAGCACCCAATACAAAGCCCGTCCAAGACAAGGGTAAGACGGGCTCCCCTCTCACATGGTCATTGCTCGCACCCTAGGACCTGTCGAGGTGGCGGCATGACGACCTTCCCGTGTTCGCCAAGGCACTTCGCGCTTACGGGCAATGAGCCAACAACTAATCGTTCAGTAATGTTCTGTAACGCACTGAATACATTGGATTTTTATTCGTCACACCAAACCAGTCACATTCGGTCATTCAATCATTTGCTCAAGGACGCAATACGAATGACCACGCAAAAAACTCAATCCCAAGCCACGGCTTTGCTGCGACTTCCTGCCGTACTCCAGCTTGTTGGACTGAGCAAAACCCAAGTCTATCGACTGGCCCGCGCCGGAGAGTTTCCAGCCCCGGTGCGCCTTGGTGCGAACTCGGTAGCCTGGCCCGCGACACACATTCAGGCATGGATTGACGACAAGGTTTCGGGGAGTGCTGACGAATGAGCCCTATTGCCAATCGCAAAAACTGCCGTTACAGTGCCGCCGTCGCTGCAAATTCAGCGACCGGGTTTGACCGCCCGACCAACAATAGACGCACAAGCGTCCATGTCCCGAAAGCAGGCGCTTTTTTTTCGTCTGCACTTTCGTTTTATGGTGGCTGTGCGTGGGATACCTTCGGGTATGCCGGGTTCCTATTGTCCCGGTCGGTCAACCCGCGTACAGCTACCACCCTAATTCGTTTGACCGCGAACGGTGGTAGTTCCTCAACAATAGGAGCTACACCCATGACCAAGCGTCGTATCCTCAGCCTCAATCCGTCCAAATCTCGCGCCGCTGCACACCGTGCAATGGCTCTCGCCGCTCTACACGCAAACTCATCCCTGTCCGTCCGCCTCAAACGCTACAACGCCCATATGCAAATCGTCCGCGCCTTGGAGTCCGGGGAGGTGGCCGCGTGACTACTCAACGAGCCATCGACGCAATACGCACCGTATCCATGGTGGCATTGCAGTACTCCAACAGTCTTGTGCCTGATCTTTTACCGGATGGCACGCTCAAGAACACCACCAAGGGCGGCGAATGGTGGGCACGCAATCCGACGCGGGCAGACCGTGACGCGGGGAGCTTTTCAGTGTCTCTCGCTGATGGCCGGTGGCACGACTTCGCGTGCGGTGACGGGGGCTGTGATCTGGTTTCACTTGCCGCGTACATTTGGGGTGTGCGGCAGACCGAAGCTGCACGCGACCTGGCCCGCCGTTTTGGTTTTCACCTTGAGGCCCTGGAGGGTTGCCCCGTCGATCCTGGACGCGCAGAAGCGCAACGCAAACGCTTGGCCGCTGCAACACTTGCGGCAGAGCAACGCACGGCCATGGAAGCCATGGTGAAGCGACAAAAGCAGGAAGCCGCCGCCATTTATGCAAGGCGTTTATGGCAATCCGGTGACCCGGCAGACCCACGGCACCCCTACCTTGAGCGAAAGCGCATTCAGCCCCACGGCATTCGCCAAACTGGTACAGAGCTGCTGATCCCCTTGCGCAACGTGACCGGCGAACTGGTCAATATTCAGCGCGTCACGGCGGGCGGTACGAAACTGTTTTTGTCCGGTGGTCAGGTGCGTAGCGCGTTTTGCCTCCTTGGGGGTATCCAGGCTGGCAAGCGGGTGCATCTATGCGAAGGCTTCGCCACTGGAGCAACTTTGCTTGAGCAATATGGCGACGTTGATAGCGTGGCGTGTGCCATGAATGCAGGCAATTTGCGCTCCGTAGCACTGGCATTGCGTGGGCACTACGGCCTCAACCTGGGCATGGTGATTGCCGGTGACGATGACCGCCGTACAGATGGCAATCCAGGGCGCACAGCCGCCAATGCGGCAGCCCTGGCGAGCGGGTCCATGTTGATCTTTCCAGAGTGGCCGAGTGACGCGCCGGTCGAGCTTTCGGACTTCAACGACCTGCATTGCTGGGAGGCTTCCAATGGATTCTAAGCAGCCAATCGGGGAGCCGCAGAGTCTCACAGCAAAGTTTGAAGCACCGACTACAAATAAGCCGCAGGCTATCGCAAAGGCCAGGAAAAATAAGCCGACGGTTAATTCATCAGAAGAATCAACACCGCAGGTTAACGGAACCATCGACCTTGGTGGTGCAGCAGGGTCAACCGATGGCACCGAACAACCCCGCAAGCCACGGACACGTAAGACGAAATACGTTGAGCCACAGCCCCCAAGAATTGATCCAGAGCGCCCGTGCTGGGGTGTGTACGAACAGTGGGTCACGAATGAGCGTGGCCGAAAGCTGCGACCTGGGGTTTATTGGCACGGCCTCAAGAGTTCGGTGGGAGACGACGATAGTGACAACGGCGACAGCGAGGGAGCGAGCCACATTTTTGACAACTGGATAGCCACTCCCGTCACGGTGACGGCTCGCACCGTCAACAGCGACGACGACACTTGCGGCAGGCTGTTGCGGCTGGTGACACCACGGGGAATTCGGGAATGGATCGTCCCTATGGAAGTCTTCGGCGGCAGCGGTGAAGACGCGCGCCGGTCCCTGTTCAACATGGGCGCGGTGATCGGGTTGAAGAAGCGCGGCGCGTTTATGGAATATCTATTGGACCAGGCCCCCGACGCTGAAATCACCACCACCCGGCGCACTGGCTGGCATGAGTCAGGGGCCTTTGTTTTGCCGTCCCGGACCATCGGCAGCGACAGCGTTAGATTCCAGGCGGCAGGCGGTGGGCAGGTGCTGTTTTGCGTGAAGGGTGATTTGGCCGGATGGCAAGCCAACATTGCCGAGCGCTGCGCAGGTAATCCGGTGCTGACCTTGGCTATCGGGTGCGCCTTGGCAGGGCCTTTGTTGAGTCTGGTGGGTGTGCTGGGCGGCGGCGTTCATCTGGTGGGAGATAGCTCCAGCGGCAAGTCCCTGGCCCAACTTATCGCTGCGTCCGTATGGGGTGATCCTGGCGTGTTTTCGGCCAGTTGGGACGTGAGTAAAGGCGGCTTGGAAATCGAAGCGTCGAGTCGCAATGACACGGTGCTGACCCTTGACGAAATCAAACGAGCAGACCCCAAGCGCGTGCAGGAAATGGCCTATTCACTGGCGAACGGCCAGGGTAAAGGCACCATGACGCGGGAGCGTGAAGGACGGGCCAAGCTCAGTTGGCGGCTGCTGACCCTCTCCAGCGGCGAGCGCTCACTGTCAGAGCATGCGGCTATATCGGGGAACTCAGCGCATGCCGGGGCCGAACTGCGCATGGTTGATGTAAATGCGGGCACCCGACCACACCGGGCTTTCGACAACCTGCACGGGTTTGAAGGGGCCAACTTCCATCGGCTGCTGTCCGTCGCGGCCAACACTCACCACGGTCATTTGGGGCCGGTATTTGTCGAGCGTTTGATCGCCGGTGACGACATGCCGGGTCTGCTCGAGGACTTTGCACGGGTGCGAACATTGTTCGTTGCTGACAGCGCCCAAGCTGGCCGGGTGGCTGACCGATTCGCGGTGATAGCACTGGCCGGAGAAATGGCAATCGCTTATGGGCTACTGCCCTGGGCCGAAGGCAGCGCCTTGCAGGACTGCCAACTGCTTTACGGCGAATGGCTGGATAAAGTCGGGGGTGGCAACGCCGAGGACCGCCAAATATTGACGGGTATTTTGGACTTTATCGACCGGCACGGCAGTAGCCGTTTTTCGGACATTCACGGCAGCAGCGAAGACATTAAAGTCTTCAACCGCGCCGGATATTGGGAGGTTCTAGATTGCGGGAAACGACTGTACTTGTTCAGCCGAACCGGATTGGCCGAAGCGACTCACGGGCATGGATTGGCCCGGGTGGTTCTCGCGCTGGACGGGGTGAAGGCAATAACAAAGCGCGACCATGAAAAGGACAGGATCAGGAACACTAAGCGGTGTCGCTTGCCCGGTGGTGGAAGTACTGGTCTGTACGTTCTGGACCCGGAAGCCATGGAAATTGATGGCGTTCGCAGTTATAGCGCTATCGAGCAATAAGCGCCTATATCTGCCAATAAACCCCTATTTCTACAGGAACCTAAAACCTTGGGGAACGTGGGGAACAAGGGGAACAAAGGCTCTAAACCGGACTTCTTAGGCCAATTATTCAGAAAAATGATTGGGGAACACCTGGGGAACATGGGGAACATAAGGCGCAACGGCTCTAGAACGGTGCTTTCGGGCACTCACCCTCTATAAAAAAAGTGGGAACATGGGGAACACACACCACTTTGTGAATATAAGAGCGCCAGAGCCAACCAAGGAAAGTCCCGCATTCCCTGGACCTTAGCGCCGGGGTCTACATTTTCAGGCCTCGGCTTTTTCAACCCGAACAGAGCGAGGTGACGCAATGGGCGTACTTGCTGGCTTGTTTGAGCGCATGGCCTCTACTGCCGATAAGGAACACAACGTGAGGTGCTGGCTATGGCTGGTGGCTCTCAGGGGTGGGCACACGGTGCAAATGACCTTTGCCCCTGATGCAAGCCTAGAACATGTCCGAACGATTGCCAGAGAGCGCTATGGGCCGATGCTTGATCGAGTGGTGCCGGTGCCGTGCGCAGACCGCTTATTAACCGCTGGGGAGGCTGGCCGGGTTCTGATGGGCCTGGCCGCGAGCGGCGTACCGTTTGCAGCGATGCAGCCGGAACGATGGATTGACCGCGTGGCCTGGCTGCTGGGGTGTTCGCCTGAACATCTGGTGTCTTCGGGCCGGGTCACAACCGGGGACGCGACGGAATGCTCAGAGGTCGCGCCTCACCTGGCCGCTGAGCTGATCCGTGCAAGCGGCTGGACGCCGCCAGAGCCTGCATGTGATGCCCCGTTGGCTGTGCTGGAGTCTGGTCCGGCTGATGGTCCGATGCCTGATTGGGTTGCAGCCCATGACGAATACCTGGCCCATCTGCGAACGTGTCATACGTGCATTGCCCATCGACTGCGCAGCCCGGTTCATTGCAATGCTGGGTCAGTCATTCGCGATCGATACGAAGCGCTGTATGAACAATTCCAACCGCCGAAATCGTGACGGCGCTACGGCCAACCGGCATGACACTTTTTTACCAAAAAGCAGCCCAACTGGGCCGCTTTTGGGGAACTTGGGGAACAGTTCCCCACCTTTGTAAATCTCTGTAAGTGCCGCGCTAGAGCCTTTGTTCCCCAGGTTCCCCATGTTCCCCAGCTTTTTGAAACCACAGGAACATATTCTGTTTTGTAGTGCATTGATCTCTCACCTCGACATGGCGAGTTGGGCGAGTATTTCGCGCACCTGTTGTTTGAGCTATCCCCTTATGCCGAGGACATTCCAAGCTGTTCGAACATTTCCCGCCGCTGTTGACGTGGGAGCCCGCGTAGGTGATCAAACAGCATACGATCCATCGGTGTTGATACCGACACTAGGGCATGGGAGAAAGCCAGAGTGGTTACGAAGCGGTGGCCGCAATCCTTGTTCAGACACGAACAGTAGAGTTTTGCGAACTCGGCGGACACCCCATCTCGCGAGGTTATTACCGCCTTCGACCCGCATTTATTGCAATAAACCCTTGGCGGCAGCTCTCGCGGCTGCTCAAGCAAAATCGGCTCAACTGTTGCGGCAGCCGGTGTCAGCGTGTGGGAAAACACCAGGCTCATGACAAAGCGGTGGCCGCACTCTTTGACGTTGAGGCACTGGCAATAAAACTTGCTCGACCCAAGCGACACCTCCTCATGCTCAGAGGCGACCGCTTTTGAGTTGCATTTGCTGCAATAGATCCGCACTCACCACTCCTTCATTCTTTTCTTGAAGCACTACATATCGTGTCATAATTTCCTTTATAGCACTACATGTAGTGTTTTAGGCGGTTTTAGATAGGCGCGCCAAACGCAATCGTTACCCACACCACCAACGCCCAGGGATGCACCTAATGCCCCGATCACTTGTTTCTTCTTGGAAGCGTGTCGCCACCAGCGGCCCGACTGCCGATGGCCGAGAAATCACACCGCAGGAACTGCGCGACTGCGCAGAAACCTACAAACCATCGACGTACACGGCTGTGATTTGGGTTGAACACCAGCGCTGCAATGGTGCCCACGGGACCATCTTTGCGACGCGACTGATTGACGACGATCCCGCATTTGCAAAGGGCCAGGTGGCATTAGAAGTACAGATGAAACCCAACGCCCGATTGCTCCAGTTAAACAGCGCTGGGGAAAGGCTGTTTTCCAGTGTGGAAATCACGCCGAACTTTGCGAATTCGGGTCGAGCGTATATGACCGGCCTGGCCGTCACTGACGAGCCTGCCAGCCTTGGCACGCAGGAACTGTACTTTTCCAAACGGACCCACAAGACGTCCTATCGCACCGCGTCAATGCCGCTTCGCTCAACGATTCGCAGCAAGCAATTGGCAGCCAGCCTCAAGCGTGTGACTAGGGAGTTAAGCCTCCACGTAAACGCCATTAGAGAGCGGCGAAGCATGGCCCAAAAACCCAAGCCAGGCCGACATGTGCTTTAGCCTGGCCCCGCATCTTTGAATCCTCTGCCCGCTAAACGCCATTGGCTTTCGGCAGAAACACCACCCAATCAATCGACCGTCCACCACGACGAAAGGAAGCATTTGTGAGCAGAAGCCTCAGTTCTAGCGCCCATGCCAAGTACCTGCACTTGCAAGACGATATTGCCGAAACCTACAACACCGACACTGTCACCCGTACCTTTGCGGTCGATCCGTCTGTTGCTCAGGAACTCAATGAAAAAATTGCCGCGAAGGCCGATTTTCTAGAGCGCATCAACTTGGTGCCGGTCAGCGAAATCAAAGGCGACAAGGTTTTTCTTGGCGTATCTAGCCCAGTCACAAGCCGCACCAACACCAAGACTACAGAGCGTGAGGCCAAGGACTTTTCCAGCCTGGAAAACGCATCCTACGAACTGGCGTCAACTGAGTCAGACGTTGCATTGCCGTATGCCAAAATCGACGCATGGGCCAAGTTCCCGGACTTCCAAGACCGATACACAGGTTCGGTGCAAAAACAGATTGCCCTCGACCGTATGTTGGTCGGATTCCATGGCACTCACGCGGCACCGCAAACTGATATCACGGCCTATCCAATGCTCCAGGACGTGAACAAAGGGTGGCTCCAGCAGGCCCGTGAGCAGATACCCGCGCAGGTACTCAAAGAAGGCACCACCGCCGGAAAAATCAGGCTTGGCGTGGGAGGCGACTATGCCAACCTCGACGCCTTGGTTCATGATGTTAAGCAGATGATCGACCTAGTGTTTCGTGACGCGGGTGATCTGATTGCAATCATCGGCGGTGACCTGCTGGCCGCTGACAAGGCGAAGCTGTACGCCAAACAAGGCGATACCCCAACCGAGAAAGAGCGGATCGAGAGCGCTCAGGTCATCGCCACCTATGGAGGGCTGCCCGCCTTTAGCGTGCCGTTCTTCCCTGACAACGCCGTGCTGGTCACCAGTTGGGAAAACCTGTCGATTTACTACCAGGCTTCAAGCTGGCGGCGTCACATGATCGAGAACCCGAAACGCTCACGGGTCGAGGATTACAACAGCCGCAATGAAGGCTATGTGATTGAGCAGCTTGAGAAACTTGCCATGGCGGAAAACATCGAGTTGGAAGGGTAAGCCTCACCGATCCGCGAACATCGACACATGAATTTTCAAAGGGAACACCATGCTGCTCACCACCATTGACCGCGACGATTTAGGCCCGGAACTTCTGGAACAGTTGACCCGTTTCGAGCAAGACCTTGGCGTTTACACGGGTTTACAGGATCGGCTCACCGATCTAATGCAAGAAGAACAGCGGCTCAAGCAGCAGGCATCAACCCTTGAGGGACGGGCCGACCGCACAGACGCCTCTTGGAAGGCTATGGCGCAATCCGCCACCATTGACCAAGGCAAGATCAATGAGGAAATCGAGCGTAGCGCACAGCTCAGAAAGGAAGCCCAGGCATTGCGCCTCACCGCCGAAGCGCGAAGCGGCGTCCAAGGGGCGGTAGTGATTCAACTGGCAGAAGCCCGAATGAAACTGGTGCATGTCCCTGGCACGATCAACAAAGCGTATCAACAGACCCTGCTGTCAAATGCACTTGCACGCGAAGGCGTCCGTGAGACTCTTTTAGAGTTGTTTGCCTTGTCTCGGGCGCTGTTCCTCAAGAGCATTGATGAACATGATGGAGTGTTGTCGAGCTGCAACGGTCAACGCGAAAGGCAGGCGAAAACCCAGGAACTCACCTGGCGAACGTTCGGCCTGGAGGTCCAAAAGCTGTTTGACGGCGCCGAACATGACATACAGGCCCCCGCCTTGGCTGTGATGCCGAGTACCGTCCAGAGAGAGGTGTTGGTAGACACACCCGGCGACCTGATGAGGCTCAGGCAGGCACGCAAGGCATAAGCCCCGCAAGCCAGTGGCAGTTGCCGTACTTTTTAGAAGCCGCCACCGTGCGGCTTTCTTCTGTCTGGCTGTTTTTGACCCGCGCACCGAGTGGCGGAAGCGCGACAAATAATGAAATTGCAAAAAACCTATGAAATGGACTGCAAGCCACGTCGCGTATGGCCTCCAGGGTTTTCAATGGCTGTGAGTCATTTGCCAGTGTGCACAAAAGACGCGAGCGATTCACTTTTTAAAAATCCGGCCAACCCCCTATGTGCGCTGGCTTTGCCGGTTTGAAACACCCCGCCAGGCCCGCCGCAGTCGTTGCAATTTCCTTGCACTTTTTTTCAAAACCTTGCACAAAATGAAATGGGCCATTGTCTGCGAAGCCCCACGGCCCGCCTGGGCTGGAGTATTGATTGCGCAACCAAAAGTTTTTCACAAAAAAAACACGCAAGGTGCGTCGGCGGGAGGGGGATAAGTGCTTTTTCATGAGGTTTTTTATTCTCCACCAGTTTTTTGCTGGGCAAGGGCTTCCAGGGCGCGGCATTGTGTGGTTATTGGCGTTTGCCCCATGCTGGCACCCTAATGAGGGATGTGCGCTATGAGGGGCTTCTCTGTTGGGGGTTGCTCTTGGTCGGTAGCGTTTAAACCTGTGAGCGTCTGGCCCGGCAAGTGCGCGACCGGGCGTTTTTGCATTGGCCCTAGGGTGTTTTTCCTATCCGGTCCTATCGGTCATAATGGCAGGTGTATTTGGCCGTGCCCGGTGCTACCGTTCGGTTGCTGACGTAATCAGCCTCTGTTGATACTGCTATCGACCTGCTTGGTTCTGTGTATCCCTCCCTGACGCACCGTTCTGAAAGCCCGCAAACGACAAACCCCGCCAAGAGCGGGGTTTGTCGTTTTTCGTGGCCTATAAAAAAAGCCGCCTTAGTAGGGGCGGCTTTTCCGAAAGCGCAATCAGTGACTGACTTGCTTCCCTCACGGGAGCGTCAACGTCAATTCAGTTTTTGGCCTGGAGCCCTGATTTGTGCATATTTGCATTCCACATGACCACACGTTTGCATTGCCGCTGAGTAGACGTTCGCATCGGATTTGACCAGCACGCTGTGTGTCTTTGACCGGCAGAAGTCGACTCGAAACTGCCGTTCACAAAGGGCAGAAGTCGGCGCAGAAGCGGACTAACGTATCTGTCTGATAAGTCAACCACGAATCCCTAGCTGAAATAGTTTGTGAAGATGAGAGCGTGTGCTAGCATTTTGACCAAATTCAGGGAGAGATGAAGATGAGTGTAGAGTTATTAAAAGAAGTATCTAAATGGAAGTTGGAAGCGAAGCTGGAAGACACGACTAGATACTTTTTTCATATCGATATTGTTGATAAAATCACATCTGGTGAAAAATCTTTCGTGATTGGTAGGAAAGGAACAGGTAAGACTGCAATCACCGAGCATATCGTAAAAGAAAATAAACACTCTCGATTTGCAAAGAAACTATCGTTTAAAAATTTTCCTTTCCAAGATCTTTACACTTTAAGCAATGACAGCTTCACCACGCCAAACCAATATATTACTCTTTGGAAATATTTGATTTATAGCTCAGTTGCAAAGCTGATGATTACCAACGAGGCTATAGATTATTCCGTGCGAGAGAAATTAAAGGCTGTATATGAGGGCGACATTGAGCAATCACTGCCTCGTAGCATCAAGCGCTGGGTGAGTGGCGGTTTCAAAATATCAATATTGGGTACTGGTATCGAGGCAGTCGGGGCAAGTAATCTCCAGAAAAATGAGACGTCTTGGATAGAGCGCGTTGAGACTCTGGAAGATCTGCTATTGAAGCACTTGGATACCTCTGAATATTTGATTGTCTTCGATGAGCTTGACGAAGATTATAGAAATATAATGGATACTGAAAAATCAAAAAGCTATACGGATCTATTGACAAGCTTATTCAAGGCCGCCCAGGATGTACGCTCCGTATTTGGGGGGGGGCACAAACTTTTTCCTGTGGTATTTTTACGGGATGATATATATGAAATATTAACTGACAATGATAGAAACAAATGGAGGGACCTTAAGGTAACACTAACGTGGGATGAGCGATCAATTAAAGACTTAATAGCCTTTCGGATATCGAAAGCTGACTCTCAGACAAAAAATATTTTGTCTTTTAACCACGCTTGGCGAATGCTGTTTTTAACTTCACCTGTTAAATACGGGCATCAGCAAGAAAAGAAAATGAGCATCTTTGAATATATTACTCGAAGTACGCAGCTCAGGCCTCGTGACTATATTCACTTTATTCAAGCTTGTGCCGAGCAAGCCATGCTGGAGAGAATCCCGAGGATAACTCCAGCGATAGTTACTCGTGTAGATAAGTATTTCTCTAACTATCTGCGTAGCGAGCTTGAAGATGAAATAGGTGGAATTTTACCTCAAATCAAGGCCATCCTTAATCTCTTTTCAATAGTTAGAAAGCAAACTCTTCAGATTTCTGAGTTTGAGTTGGCACATGAGGAAGCCTTAAAGAGTGGAGATATCCAAGATAGAAATGCCGATTTCATACTCAGCATTCTTTTCAATTTCTCAGTGATTGGAAACCAGCCAAAGCAGAAAAACACTCACGTATTCAGATACGTAACGCCAGAAGCAAACTTTAACAGGAAAGAGCCATTGGTATTACACAGGGGGTTGTTCAAGTCTCTGCAAATAATCTAGCTATCACGCGCCGCCCCTGGCTCGCGACACTTTAGCTAAATGAATCGCCCCTGACTTTCTAAACAAAATCCGACTGTCTGCTTTTGGCCGACTTCTGCCAGTCAAGGACACACAGCGTGCTGGCCAAGTCCGATGTGAACAACTGGTCAAACTGAATGCAAGTCGGCGGTCAAGTCGGTGCAAATGCCCGATTTGCAAACCCTGGTGAAGCAGACGGTCGAGTGGTGCTTCAATTAGGGGCGAAAAGCGTGGATGAAAAAATGCTTGGGGATACCCTACAGGATACTTTCAATTATTTTTTTATAGCGAATCCTTCATTTACGTGGCCTGTAGATGGCATGTTCGACCCCGGCTTCGGCACCATAGATATCAAGGGCTTGCATGATGAATTTCATGCAGGCCCTTATCTTTTGTGCTCCGCAATTTAATACACTGCACCGCAATTCCACTCCACCGGCGTCCTGCCGACCGAACACCAACCCAAAATCCGCTACAGCTCGTCGCCTCAAATCGCATCATGCCTAAACCTCGATTACTGTACGAACATACAGCAATCGGATTACCTCACCATGCACCCTATCGACGAAGACACCTCTGCGTGGCTTGGATGCCCTACGCCCCTGGAAATGTACCGCCAGCACGGCAGACTTTTGGAGAACGAGATCCAGGAGCTGAACCTGCAACTGCGCAAAGCGCGGGCTGACGTTTTCGGCATCAGCCAAATGCTGCTAGAGACCCAGGCGAAGAGCGCAGAGTTTGCCGGGTAGCCGCAAACGCACCACCTCTTCTGTGGAGATTAGAGAATTTCGCACTCCTGTTAGTTAGTCAAGGCAGTATAGGACGCGTCGCACACAGTACCAGTTGTGCCAATTTGATCGACAGCCCGGGATAGGGAATCGCGGAACTTTATAGAAGCTCATAAGAAGTAGCGTCATCCTTAAATTTAGCGCGAAAGACAGAAGCGTCCCACGGCGCACGACCTCATTAAAGTGCAAAGCGAAACTTCCTCACTCTCCCAAACAAGAAACAAATTGCAACAAAGACCTCTTGAAATATTCTAAACACCAAGAAACCAATATTCACTAACCGAAAACGAGAGGCCTTGCCTTTTATAGCTGGATGGAAACCCAGTTCAATAAAACCCCGCCTAGTGGTAACGTATGTTTTCGCATTGCTCAGTATAAGAAAAAACATGAGCAAATTTGTTGGTTGAATAAAGGATTAACGAATGACTATCGAGCGAGAGATTTTCTCGGCCCTTATCGCGAAGAACGCATTTCAAGGTGAAAAGCCGAGCGTACAAAGCTACGCCAAGCTAGCCGTAGACAAGGGTTTTAGAGCGCTTTCGTCAAAGCAGCAGGCGGTGGTAAGCCCCTTCCTGAAAAAACGATGCGAGGGGGTGAAAGAACCAAATGAAAAACATAACAACTGCCAAAACAGTATAGGCGGTCGTGATTTTATTACAGTGCTTGAGAAATCCGAAAGTTATAAGGGATGGCGCTGCGAGAGCTGCCGAAGCGCACCTTAAAAACAATAAAAAAACACAAAAAGAGCAGCAATCTAAAAACCTGTAAAAACAAAAAAACACTACAGTTCTCGCTACTCCTGAATGTTACTGCAGCAGGCCACCATGGCCTGCTCGCAGGTCTTTCTTTCTTTAAGCCCTGATCAGCCCACCATCAAATCGCCGTTCACTCGTCACACACCTGAGTGCTTCGGAAAAATATTGCACGATGCAGCCAAACCCTTCTGCGTATCTAATTTTTTCAGGGAGAAAAGAGTGCCCATATATCAGATAGCACTACTGGTTGTTTTCGGTATCACCACACTCTGGTTGGGCTACCAATTGGATAAGAAGAACCGTCAAAAAGAGTTGGCCGCAAAAAGGCAAAGCGAAACCCGGGCCTCCTAGGGGCGCTGGCAGACATCCCTGATATACGTCTGCGCCGCCCTCAAGGCTGCTTGGTCGGCGATGAGGTCTCTCCGTAAATCGAAAACAGCTTGTCCAGTTTCTCGACTGATTTCGACGGTTCCTGCATCACCCAGGCTGGCGGTGCTGGTGGAACTGGACACGTTGCCGCTATCGGCACGACTGAGCCGCCTTCATCGCGGTGAGCGCAGAACCCTCGGCATCATTTTTCACGATGCCAAATGAATTGTGGCGAGCGCCTCAACGAGCAACCGTGACTGCCTTGATCCATTGCACCGCGTTTTCAACCGACTGGCCGGCGCCGCCGGGTGAGACGTTGTGCCCCAACTCGGGATAGAGCCGATATTCAAATGCCTTGCCCTTGGCATTCATCGCGTCCAAGCGCTCGATGGCCATGAACGCAGGAGTTTGCAGGTCTTTACCGCCCAACAACCACAGCCCCGGGGTCGACACCTTGGCCAACGCAGCGCGCGGGTCAGTGTCGACAAACGGGTAACGGTCGGGGTCTTGCGCGATATGTTGACGCACATCCGCTTGGCTGTGAGTGCGCCAGAAGTCAGCCTTGCCCTGGGTCAGAAACTGAAACCGCAATTGCTCCCGTGTGGTGAGGACAGGCCCGCTGAACAGCACCATGAAATTGACGCTGCGATTGTGTTCTGCGGCGATGGGAATGACCCAGCCGGCCTGGCTGAAACCCACCAACCCGATGGGCACCGCAGCCTGTGCTGACAGGGCCGTAACCGCTGCATTTGCATCACCCGCCAGGGCCACCAGGTTGGACGCATCGAGGTTGTTGGTACCCACCTCGGGGCCGACGTATACACCAGCGGATTGCCCGACGCCGCGCTTGTCGTAGGTCAGCACGGCAATGCCACGCCCGGCCAGCAGCGTTGCGAAACGAACCATGCGCGGTTCCTGACCGGAGCCGTGCACAAGTACCACGCCCACCTGCGGATGCTCGGGCAGGAAGACGGTGCCGGCCAGTGCAACACCGGCGCTTTGGAAGGTAATGTCCTGGGTGGCAAAACTTACAGGCTCCGCCAGGGTCAGCCGAGGCAGCAGCACGAGCAGGCCCAGCCAAAAAACCAAGTGTCGAAACATGATTCAATTCCAGGGAGGGTACGTCCGAGTACCGAAAGCGCCACTGTGCCTGCGCCCCGTTGCTATCTCATGACGGGGCACGCTAAACAGCCTATAACTGCACGAGTGAAACAATCACCTCATCGGAGCATCAACATGAACCCGACTACCACCGCGTTGGTTTTGATTGAATTTCAGAACGACTTCACCACCCCGGGCGGGGTGTTTCACGACGCCGTCAAAGACGTCATGCACACCACCAACATGTTGGCCAATACCGCCACCACGGTTGAGCAGGCACGCAAGCTCGGCGTGAAGATCATCCATATGCCGATCCAGTTTGCCGACGGCTACCCCGAACTGACCACCCGCACCTACGGAATTCTCAAAGGTGTGGCAGACGCGAATGCCTTTCGCGCCGGCAGTTGGGGCGCCGAGATCACCGAGGCGCTGACACGCGAGGCCGCCGACATCCTGGTCGAGGGCAAGCGCGGCCTGGATGCGTTCGCCACAACCGGCCTGGACCTGGTGCTGCGTAACAATGGCATCAAGAACCTGGTGGTCGCGGGTTTCCTGACTAACTGCTGTGTCGAAGGCACAGTGCGGTCCGGTTATGAGAAAGGCTACGACGTGGTGACCTTGACCGATTGCACCGCAACGTTCAGCGATGAGCAACAGCACGCCGCCGAAAACTTTACGCTGCCGATGTTTTCGCAAACGCTGAAACACGACCAGTTTCTGCAGGCGTTGGACACCCAATAAGCAAAAGGGGCGACGCATAAATGAGTCGCCCCTTTTTTGGCTTTAAGTCACTCGGTCGGTGCGTACTGCATTTCACCGTTACCAAACGACCAGTCTTCACGCTTCACGTCCACCAGGCTGGCCCACACGTTCTCCTTACGCAGCCCGGTTTTGGCGTGAATGCCCTCGGCGATGAATGTATAGAAAGCCTTTTTCACGTCGATACTGCGCCCAGCGCTCCAAGTGACCTGTATTAACACGATGTTCGGTGTATAGCCGACCCCCAAGTAACCCGCCGCCGGGTACACAAGGTCATCCTTGGCGTGGCGATTGATGATCTGGAACTTATCGTGCTCAGGCACATTGGCGACGCTGGTCATCGCGGCGTAGATCACATCACCAATCGCGGCAGCGGTTTCAGTAGAGGTATCGGCGGCGAGATCAATTCGAACTAAAGGCATGGGAAAAATCCTCAACAGGTCGGTGGCAGTCCACATCGGCAGCCAATAACCCCAAGCTAAACTCGAGCATAAAATGCTTAGAACGCATAATTAGTAAAGTTATAATGTGTGAAGCACACACATAAGGCTTAACGATGCCTCACCACACTCTCCTCCAACGCCACCCAGCTCACTTCAACACCATTGGACGCTGAATGCGGGTCGGCCTGCCCGAAGGAAATATCGAACATCAGCTTCAAGTCCGCACTGACCCCTAGCACTTCGCGCACCGTGTCGGTGTACATCCCCAACAACGTCTGGGAAATCCCGCCCAGGCCGTGTGCCTGCAACGACAGCAGAAAGGTCTGCGCATACATGCCGATATCGCCCGCCGCGCGTACGTAGTCGCTGATTTTTGGCATGAACAAAAAGGCCACGTAGGGCGCGTCAAAAAACTTCAGGTTGTGGCGCAAGCAGGCCTGGCGCGCGGTGTGGTCATCAAAGAATGGGGGTTCACTCGCCACGCAAAACCCTATCCGGTGCAGGTCGGCAGCCTTTTGCGCGTCAACAGTGCCGAGGCGCAGCTCCAGGCCGCCATCGCCGGGTTCGGCATGGTGACGGCGGCGCTCGACCTGCTCGCCCCCGCACTGGCCTGCGGCCAACTGGTGCGGGTGCTGCCTAATTATGAAGGCCCGTCCAAACCGATGAGCCTGATCTACCCGGCCGACCGCCAGCGCACTGCAAAGTTGCGGCATTTCATCGATGCGTCGATCAGCGCCTTTGGCCCCTGAATCGAGCGCGGGAAGCAATGAATCCACAGTACCTTTCTGTGGCCCAGGAAAAGCTTTTTTCAACTCATTTCATATTCGTCTGACGCCTGACTAAAAGGTATCAATGGGACCACCGTCTCAACCACTGACTGACGCCTCAGCGGCGAACGACTCAGAAAGGCCCTCCCACCACAAAGGGAGCGGGATGGGCTGTCTATCAACCAGCACCCCTAACTCTAAGTCAAAGGGCACCACCCAGAGCCGTAGATCCGACGAGAAACGGAACTCCGGAAGAGGTTGATTAAAGCTGGCTTTGCATGGATAGATCAGCAGCATTTCTCCTTGCTGCTGATCCTTCAAATACCGCTGGCCATAGGCTAACAATTGATAAAAGTCCGATTGGCTCAAACCGTACTTGCTTGTGCTGTGATCCAGACGCTTCCATTTAGTATCCAACACCCAGCGTCGATCCTTCAGCGCGATGAGCATGTCGGGCTTGAGTTGGAACATACCTTCTTCGTTGTGCCAGCACAGGAACTCTTGCTTGACCTGTCGCTGTAATGTCGCAGAGGCAGGCAAAGTCGTTCGAAGGCAGGCTTCCACATAGCGTTCAAATAATCTTTCCATAGGGAACAACAAGCTGATCCCATGCCAACCACCCGACACGGCGATTGGCATGTTCTCCCCTAAAACCAGCTCACACCAAGGTTTTACATGTTGGTAATGAGCCATCAAACGATCATCGCGCCATAGTTTCAGGTCCGCCTTTACATCACGGCTGGCCGGCAACTCGTGCAACAGGCCCCGAAGCTCATGGGCTAAACGCCAACTGTCCGGTTGCTGCGTCGATTTGCAGACTTTCTGTAAAGCCAGCATTAGCAGTCGATTTTCCGGGCGATCAGGCAGGAAAATATCATGGCGTAGCTGAAACTGGTGCTGACGCCCCGGGGGCTGGCGCATTTGCCTGACAATATCCAGTTGGCCACGTAGGTAACGCTGTTCTTCCTCTACACGCTGGTAGTCAAAGCGCACGCCTCGTTTGAATAGATGATCAAGCTCCAGTAAGAACTGCTGCATCACCCACTCACTCAGTGGCGCATCGAACAACATCAGATCCGCGGGGCCTACTCGACGGGTTTTCAGGTTGAATGCGGTCTGAATCATCTTGCAGAGCAATCTACGGCTCTGCTCAATGCAATCGTCTTGTTCAAAATGCTTGGGGAGTATCTCCAATTGCGTGCCGCAAGGGCTCTCAAGGACGCCGACGAAGTTATCCAGTTTCAACCAGCATCGACCCGCTATCTGCGCCAATGCCGTTCCCCCTTTGGTGAAGGAGTCGTTCAGGTCACAGAGCCACTTAAAGGCTGAATGAGGAATTTGCGCCTGATCCAGATCCGACTCAATGTCATCGGTGGTCAGCCAGGCAAATTCGCGGACCGTGACGGGAGGACTCAACGGGCGACCTCACCGATAGCCAGGTAAGCTTGGAGACGGCCGAATGCACGTTCATTCAACTGCCATCGCTGGGTTCGCGAATCAACAGGCCCCTTTTTGCCGAACAATTGCAGGAAGTCTATCGTTACTTCCTGAACAAACTTTTCGTCGTCTTCCTCTTTGTTGTGGTCATTCAGCACCCAATGGATACGCTGCCAGTCCTCGAAGAAATACTCTTGTAGTAGCGGCAAAATTTGTTGGCGAAAGATAGATGCCAGTAGCCCCAGACTCGGCTCGTTCCGTAACGGGAGAAAGTAAGCATGCCCCAGACAATGGTCGCGATCGAGTAGCACCTCAATGCGTTTGTTCAATGTGATCAACAGTTGCTTGATGTCGAGCCCGGTCTCCAACGTTGCATCAGCGCCTTCGTTGACGAAAATGCCTTCCAGCAGGTCGGGTTCAGGCGGCATTTCAATGAAATTGAAACGCCGGCGCAGAGCAATATCCATTGAGGCGAGGGAACGATCCGCCGTATTCATCGTACCGATGAGGTACACGTTGTCTGGCACACTGAAGGGCTTCTTCGAGTACGGAAGCTGAACACTCAATGCTTCGCTCGACTCGGCATCCAGACGCTCGCGCTTACTCGGTTCAATCAAGCTAATGAGCTCGCCGAAAATACGTGAAATGTTACCCCGGTTAATTTCATCGATAACAAGGACGTGGGGTTTGCGTACTTCGTTTGTTTGCTCGAAAGGACTGATTGGCTTGGCATCCGATTTATTCAGGTAACCAAGGAGATCACTCCAGTTGAAGCGATCGAGTGGGTAAACGGTTTTCTGGGTAAAGGATTTTTCGCCATTAAGCGGTAAGACTGACAGTTTGAGGTCGCGATACAGCCAATTCACCGGCAACACGTGCGGGTATTCGCGCACAATGCTGGGCGGACTAGCCTCATATCGATAGTTACCGGTGACGACACCGACTGCCGAGATTAGCTCCGCTGAATGAATACACACCAAAATATCGCCAGGCTGAATCTCTTTGGCAAAAGCCGTCAGGGTGCTTTTGTTATTACTCCCCAACTGGTCGTAATAAGGCGTCATTTTTTCAGCGCTCATATCGCCCGCCTCCACCCAGCCGATACGGGCTTCGCCGTGCGCAAGGCAGTAGGTCAACTCAGGACTACCCCAACTGCCATTGATGGAAATTTTCCAGATACGCGGATTGCTGCTGGTACCCGCATTGGCCGAACTGGTCCGCGCCTGGTCACAAAGACGCTTAAATACCCCCGGTTCTACTGCGTACTCGAGTTGCCCGTCTTCATTGCTGGATGCGCGTAGCCCTTCGATAAAGTCTTCGTAGCTAAAGCTTTGGTGGAAGGTCACGAAGCGGATACGACCTTCACGGTCCAATTCATCGACACGGGTTTTCAGCGCAAGGCGCAGATCATCATCCGCCGAACTGTTCAGCCGCTGCTCCGTAAGGAAATCCGGGTCCAGCACTTCCAGCGCCGCCTCAATCGTCGCGTAGGTTTTACCCGTGCCCGGCGGACCGAACAGAATCCGATTCAGCGCCACTTTCCCACTGGTTACCGCCGAAGAAACCTGAGCGTTTTTAGAAGGCACGGGCTGTGTATTATCCCAATAGAGGCGACGGGGGTTTTCCCCTTCAGATTGCACCTCCGGATAGCTACCCTGCCAGCGGATGCGAGACCCGTAAATTTCACGGGCTATTTGCGATACCAGTGCATCGTTGGTATCGATGGCCTTGCTGCGCGCTTTCTTTTCCTGGCAATCGGCAGGATATAGCCGAAAGAGTTCCCAGGCTAAATCACTGGGTGTCCGCCGCTTTCCGGGCGTTTGCTGCAACAACTCGAACACCCGATTACGCAACTTCAATGTCATGTGAAACGTCCTGAGAAAGATGAGTGCCGCCGAAGCTAGCCATTTGGCATCATCCTGTCCACCCGAAAAACGCTCCCGTGTTGAACGGGCCAAAAAACTCAATAAGGTCGCTGCCGTTTGAAGTAGTCTTACCGATCATTAGGCGCCTGACTCTGATCTGCCCGACCGCCAGCGCACTGCGAAGCTGCGGCACTTCATCGATGCCTTCCGCCCTTAAAGCATCGGCGAATGGCTGACCACCCGCAGCGCCAGGCCTTCATACGCATCCAGGGTGATGGTGAACTCCCCCTCAGCGGTAAGATCGCCCTCCACCCGTTCATTAATGATGTCGACCACCGGCCCCGGCGCGATATTGGGCAGGTGCAGGGTTTCAGTGATCGGCGTAGCGCCAAAGTTAAGCGCGGTGATCTGCGTGCCCTTCCCGGCCGGCAATTCGTGAACCATGATCAGCAAGCCCGGGTGCTCAACCTCCGGCACCAGAATCTGGCGGCTGGCGGCGATCCCGTAGGCACTGCGCACCGCGAGAATTTTTTGCAACTGCGAGGCAAACGACTCCGGGTCCTGCAATTGACTGTTGAGGCTGCCGTACAAGGTTTTCGAGCGCGGCATCTGCCCCGCCGAGAGCTCGGCATCCGGGTTCAAGTCCACCAGGTCGTAGGCGCCGCGATGAACCCAGCGGGTATCGCCATCGCCCATCAAATGCGCCACCTCATCGGCCGCCAATGGCAACGCGCCGACCAAGTCCCAGCCCGACGACGCAAACACGCCCGGCTGCATGGCGTTGTACATCACCAACAGTAAATGGATCTGGCGGATCTGCTGGATATCGGCCGGCGTAATTGCTTCAAGGTCACGAATACCCAGGGCTGCCGTGATGATGCTGGCGGTGGTGCAGGACACGCCGTTGGTGACGAACTTGAGGTTATACGGCGCATGCTCGCCCGCCAGGCGCTCATACATCTGCTCGCGGATATGCTCGCGCAGGATGTTGCCGGGGAACGTCTGGCCTTGGTAGAGGTAGCTGTCGTGGGCGTGCAAGGTCCAGAAGTGCACCAGTTCCAGGGTCAGTTCGTCGTGGTTCTGCAACGCATGGATCAGCGAGCCTGGGTCGATGCCCTGGCTGTGCATTTCGCGCAGCATCAGGCGCAGGAACTCGGTGTCGCCCATCAGCAACGCATGCTGGTACGCCGGGCGCGTAATGAAGTCATAAGAAAGGTCGGCGCCGCCGTGGGACATGGCGGCGATGTCGTCGACGGTAAGGTTCAACTCTTGAAAGCTGAACCCACCGGCCTTGCGAATCGCGCCGCCGAGCAGCTGGTTGCCGGTGATCGACAGCGGATGGCTTTCCGACCAGGCACCGCCCTCCAGCTTGCGCTCCACGCCGAGGAAGCCGTTGGCGTCCAGGCGCAGGATCTTGGCGCCCATCACGTCAATCGCGTGCAAGGCGTCGCCGATGATCATCTGCTGCGCCGCGAACGAAGGGTCCAGCCAGTTCAGCGACGGCTGGCCTTCCTTGAAATAGTGCAGGTACACCCAGCGCCGCGGCTTGCCATCCACACCGATGACTACCGGCGTCGCGCTCCAGTCGGTTTCCTTCACGCCGGGCTCGAAAAAGATCACCCGCTGCAACTGGCCGACGATGTAATGCTTGTCACGCAGCGCATCCACCTGCAATGGGCTGAGGTTCTGCGCATCACGGCCTTCGGCGACGTCGGGCAGCATCGGCCAGTCTTCCTCGCGGATTTCCACCATGTGGTAGAGGCCGGGATAGTCCTCGTACGCCATCTCGGCCAGGCGAAAATCCGCGCCCTTGCCGGTGTGCGACGGGATCACATCGTCGATGATCACCGCATTGTGCGCGGCCGCCATGCGCGTCAGCGCCTGCAACTGCGCCTCGGTGCCGAGCTGCGGGTCAATTTCAAAACTGATGCGGTCGAAATTGCCGTCGATGGTCGGCGTATGCCGCGTACCGGACAGCCCGCCGGACTTCTTCAATGAGCCGTTGTGAATGCCCTGGATGCCGATTTTCGACAGCGCGTGCCACAGGCTTTCATCCCCCAGCGCCTCCAATACCGTGCCGTTTTCACGGGTCACGATCGAGGCTGGGTAGGCGGTAAACCACACAGAAGACAAGGCGGTAGCATCGCGCGGCCGGGTATGCGCATACGGCTGTTGCCACAAGCGCCCTTGCCCCGAATACAGCTTGGCCCGCTGGCGCGCCGCGTGCAGCATCGATTGCTCAACCAGCCAGTTCACATGATCGTTGTCCGCCGCCGTCATAAGCCTATTACCTGTGTGCGTGAAAAGGTTACTCGTAAGCATAGGAGCGACGACGGGAGTGATTCGTTGCATTGCAATGCCGGCAACTACGCCAACTGCCGATACTGCCTCGGCGTAAACCCGGTCAATGCCTTGAACTGGCGGGTAAACGCGCTGTGGTCGGTGTAGCCGCATTGCAGCGCCACTTCGGTGATCGGCAGGTCGGTGTGCAGCAACCGATGCGCATGTTCCAGGCGCACTTTCTGGATCATCTGCCGGGGTGTGAGGTGGAACACGCGCTTGCAGTAGCGCTCCAGTTGCGCCACGGAAATTCCGGCGATGCGCGTCAGTTCGCCAAGGGTGACGCGCCGGTTGAAATGCGTGCGGATGTACTCGTCCACGGCGGCCAGGCGCTGGTACGCCGGGTGGGTTTCGCTGGCCGATTGCAGGTCGACCGAGATACCCGCCAGGCCAATAATCTGGCCTGCAGCGCTGTACAGCGGCCATTTGTGCGTCAGGCACCAGCCGGGTTCGCGGGTGCCGTACAGGTGCAATTCAAGCTGGTCCTCCAGCACAAACCCCTGCTCCAGCACGCGCCGATCCTGTTCGGTATAACCCGGCCCCAGTTGCGCTGGGAACACCTCGGCGCTGGTCTTGCCCAGCAGCGGTTGCAGCTGTTTTAGGCCGCAACGTTGCACCAGCGTGTGGTTGGCGAGCAGGTAGCGGGCGTGGATGTCCTTGATGAAGATCGCGGCGTTGGGGATCACGTCGAGCATCGGCAACAGCTGTGTCACCCCGGCCAGGAGCTGTTCAATGTTGTGGGGGCGATTGGCCTGAAAAAGGCTCGCAAATGCGCTCGGCAACATGACCTGGACTCCCGGTTTTTTTGAGCAGATTGCCGCATGCCGGCATGGCTGTCGAGCCTGGCGAACTGTGCCGAATTCGTCATCCACACACGCGCAAAACATCAATCACCACGCCATTGATGGGTTCAGGATAGCGCCACTGCATGCCTATCCAATAACTCACAAGAAGGCGCCGCCATGTCTGCTCAAGGCAAGTTCAAGAAACAACTTTCACTGATGGACCTCACCTTTATCGGGCTGGGCGCCATCTTCGGTTCGGGCTGGCTGTTTGCGGCCAGCCACGTCTCCGCCATCGCCGGGCCCGCCGGGATTATTTCCTGGCTGATCGGTGGTTTCGCCGTGCTGCTGTTGGGCATTGTGTACTGCGAACTCGGCGCCGCCCTGCCCCGCGCCGGTGGTGTGGTGCGTTACCCGGTGTATTCCCACGGCCCGCTGCTGGGCTACCTGATGGGCTTTATCACGTTGATCGCGTTTTCAAGCCTAGTGGCGATTGAAGTGGTCGCCTCGCGCCAATACGCCGCGGCCTGGTTTCCCGAACTGACCAAAGTCGGCTCCAGTGACCCGACCACCCTCGGTTGGCTGGTGCAGTTCGCCCTGCTGTGCCTGTTCTTTGTCCTCAACTACCGCAGCGTGAAGACCTTCGCCATCGCCAATAACCTGGTGAGCGTGTTCAAGTTCATCGTGCCGCTGCTGGTGATTGGCGTGCTGTTCACCTTCTTCAAACCAGCGAACTTTCAGGTGCAGGGTTTTGCCCCGTTCGGGCTGTCGGGCATCGAGATGGCGGTGTCGGCCGGCGGGGTGATTTTTGCGTACTTGGGCCTCACGCCGATCATCTCGGTAGCCAGTGAAGTGAAGAACCCGCAACGCACGATTCCGATTGCATTGATCCTCTCGGTGCTGCTGTCGACGGCGATTTATGTGCTGCTGCAAACCGCATTCCTCGGCGGCGTACCCACCGAGATGCTCGCCAACGGTTGGGCCGGGATCAGCAAGGAACTCGCACTGCCTTACCGCGACATCGCCCTGGCGCTGGGCGTGGGCTGGCTGGCCTATCTGGTGGTGGCCGACGCGGTGATCTCGCCCAGCGGCTGCGGCAATATCTACATGAACGCCACCCCGCGCGTGGTGTATGGCTGGGCGCAGACCGGCACGTTCTTCAAGATCTTCACGCGTATTGACGAGAAGTCCGGCATCCCGCGCCCAGCGCTGTGGCTGACCTTTGGCTTGTCGGTGTTCTGGACCCTGCCGTTTCCGTCCTGGGAAGCGCTGATCAACGTGGTGTCGGCCGCGTTGATCTTGAGCTACGCCGTGGCCCCGGTGACCGTCGCCGCGCTGCGCCGCAATGCACCGGGCATGGCGCGGCCGTTCCGGGTCAAGGGCATGGCGGTGCTCGGCCCACTGTCGTTCATCATCGCCGCGCTGATCGTGTACTGGTCCGGCTGGAGCACGGTCTCGTGGCTGCTCGGCCTGCAAATCCTGATGTTTGCGGTGTACCTGCTGTGCGCGCGCTGGGTGCCGACTGCGCACCTGAACATCAAGCAGCAAGTGCGTTCGGCGGCGTGGCTGATCGGCTTCTACGCGGTGACCATCCTGCTCTCCAAGCTCGGCAGCTTTGGCGGCATCGGCGTACTCAGCCACCCGTATGACACGGTTGTCGTCGCCGTCTGCGCCTTGGGCATCTATTACTGGGGCGCCGCCACCGGCGTGCCTGCGCACCTGGTGCGCCTGGAACACGAAGACGACGAAAGCGAAGCCGTCAGCGAACCCCAGCACAACACACGCTTGTCCCCGGCCACCCATTGAATGGAGTGTTTTATGAAACGGTTGCACGTTATCGACTCCCACACCGGCGGCGAACCTACGCGCTTGGTGCTGGACGGTTTCCCCACCCTGGCCGGCAGCAGTATCGCTGAGCAACTGGACAACCTGCGCAGCGAGCACGACCGGTGGCGCCGCGCCTGCCTGTTGGAGCCGCGTGGCAATGATGTATTGGTCGGCGCGTTGTATTGCGAGCCAGTCACACCGGGCGCCACCTGCGGGGTGATCTTCTTCAACAACGCCGGCTACCTCGGGATGTGCGGCCACGGCACTATCGGGCTGGTCGCCTCGTTGCACCACTTGGGCCGCATCCAGCCGGGCGTTCACAGCATCGACACGCCAGTGGGCCCGGTAGCCGCCACCTTGCACGAAGATGGCGCCGTGACCCTGCGCAACGTGCCCGCCTACCGCCATCGCCAACAGGTCGCGGTGCAGGTGCCTGGCTACGGCGTGGTCTACGGCGACATTGCCTGGGGCGGCAACTGGTTTTTCCTGGTGTCGCAGCATGGGCAAACGCTGGAGATGGCTAACGTCGATGCCCTCACCGATTACACCTGGGCGATGCTCAAGGCCCTGGAAGAGCAAGGCATTCACGGTGCCGATGGCGCGCTGATCGACCATATCGAACTGTTCGCCGATGACGCCCACGCCGATAGCCGCAACTTCGTGATGTGCCCCGGCAAGGCCTACGACCGCTCGCCGTGCGGCACCGGCACCAGCGCCAAGCTCGCGTGCCTGGCCGCTGACGGCAAACTCGCGCCCGGCGCCACCTGGGTACAAGCCAGCATCACCGGCAGCCAATTCGAAGGCCGTTATGAATGGGACGGCGAACGCGTACGCCCCTTCATCACCGGCCGCGCCTACATGACCGCCGACAGCACCTTGCTGATCGACGAGCAGGACCCTTTCGCCTGGGGCATCTGAGCCCAGGCCTTATTTAACTGAACGCTGGAGTTAGAACAATGAGCGACAACATCTTCACCGGTTGCATCCCCGCGCTGATGACCCCGTGCACGCCACAGCGCACGCCGGACTTCGACGCCCTGGTCGCCAAGGGCCGCGAGCTGATCGATATCGGCATGAGCGCCGTGGTGTACTGCGGCTCCATGGGTGACTGGCCGTTGCTCACCGAAGCTGAGCGCCAGGAAGGCGTGGCGCGCCTGGTGGCCGCCGGTGTGCCGACCATCGTCGGCACTGGCGCGGTGAACAGCCGTGAGGCCGTGGCCCACGCAGCACATGCGGCCAAAGTCGGTGCCCATGGCCTGATGGTGATCCCGCGCGTGCTGTCACGTGGCGCTTCGGCCACCGCACAAAAGGCGCACTTCTCGGCCATCCTCAAGGCTGCGCCGAACCTGCCGGCGGTGATCTACAACAGCCCGTACTACGGCTTCGCCACCCGCGCCGAGCTGTTTTTCGAACTGCGCCGCGAGCACCCGAACCTCATCGGCTTCAAGGAATTCGGCGGCGCTGCCGACCTGCGTTACGCGGCGGAAAACATCACCTCCCAGGACGATAACGTGACCCTGATGGTCGGCGTTGATACTCAAGTGGTCCATGGTTTCGTCAACTGTAACGCCACTGGCGCGATCACCGGCATCGGCAACGCCCTGCCCCGCGAAGTGCTGCAACTGGTGGCCCTGAGCAAACAAGCCGCCAAAGGCGACGCCAAGGCACGGCGCTTGGCCCGTGAGTTGGAAGCCGCGCTGGGCGTGCTGTCATCCTTCGACGAAGGCTGCGACCTGGTGCTGTACTACAAGCATTTGATGGTGCTCAACGGTGACCAGGGTTACGCCCTGCACTTCAACGACACCGACGTGCTCAGCGATGCGCAGCGCCGTTACGCCGAACACCAGTACGCGCTGTTCCGCCAGTGGTACGCCCACTGGTCGGCTGAACAGAACCGCGCCTGACCCGTGCGCGCCGCTGTGGTTCTCGCAGCGGCCAACCCTTTTTTCCAGGATGACCCCATGACTCTGACGGGCAAGATGCTGATCGGTCAGCAAGCAATTTCCGGTGATCGCCAAGGGTTCCGAGCGATCAATCCCGCCACCGATACCCCCTTGGAACCGGCCTATGCCGGCGGCAGTGGCGAGCATGTCGAACAGGCCTGCGCGCTGGCGTGGGCCGCGTTCGACACGTACCGCGAAACCTCGCTGACGGCGCGCGCCGCCTTTCTCGAAGCCATTGCCGACAACATTGAAGCCCTCGGTGATGCGTTGATCGACCGCGCCGTGGCCGAAACCGGCCTGCCACGCGCGCGCATTCAAGGTGAACGCGGGCGTACCTGCGGGCAACTGCGGACCTTTGCCCGCACCGTGCGTGCCGGTGAATGGCTGAATGTGCGGGTGGACACCGCGCAGCCTGAGCGCCAGCCGCTGCCGCGTGCGGACCTGCGTCAACGCCACCTGCCACTGGGGCCGGTGGCCGTGTTTGGCGCGAGTAATTTCCCGCTGGCGTTCTCGGTGGCGGGCGGCGATACCGCGTCGGCACTCGCGGCCGGCTGCCCGGTGATCGTCAAGGCCCATGGCGCCCATCCGGGCACCAGTGAGCTGGTGGGCCGTGCGCTGGCCAAGGCGGTTGAAGACTGCGGTTTGCCGCAAGGCGTGTTTTCGCTGTTGTATTGCTCAGGTACCGACGTGGGCATTGCGCTGGTCACCGACCCACGGATCAAGGCCGTCGGCTTTACCGGTTCGCGCAGCGGTGGCCTCGCGCTGACACACGCAGCGCAGGCGCGGCCGGAGCCGATTGCGGTGTATGCCGAGATGAGCTCGATCAACCCGGTGTATCTGTTTCCCGGCGCATTGCAGGCACGCGCCGAAGGCTTGGCGCAGGGCTTTGTCGCATCGTTGACCCAGGGCGCCGGGCAGTTCTGTACCAACCCAGGTTTGGTGATTGCCATCGAGGGCAGCGCACTGCAGCGATTCATCGCCACCGCCAGTGAGCTGCTGCGCGGTTGCGCGGCGCAGACCATGTTGACGCCGGGCATTTTCAACGCTTACGAAACCGGCGTGGCTGCGCTGACCGAACACGCCCACGTCGCCGCCAAAGGTCAGGCGGCTGAAGGCCCGAACCAGGGCCAGGCGCATTTATTCGTCACCCAGGCCCGTGCGTTTTTGAGCAATGAGCACCTGCAAGCCGAAGTCTTCGGCGCCGCATCGCTGGTGGTGGTGTGCGCCAGCGACGCAGAAGTGCGCCAGGTCTCGGAACACTTGGAAGGCCAACTGACAGCCACGCTGCACGTGGATGAAGCGGACCTGGCGCGTGCGAAAACCTTGCTCCCGGTGCTTGAGCGCAAGGCGGGCCGCCTGCTGGTCAACGGCTGGCCGACCGGCGTGGAGGTCTGTGACGCCATGGTCCACGGCGGCCCCTTCCCTGCCACTTCAGACTCACGCAGCACCTCGGTCGGCACGGCGGCGATCCTGCGGTTCTTGCGCCCGGTGTGCTACCAGGATTTCCCCGACGACTTGCTCCCCGGCGCCCTGCAACACGCCAACCCCTGGCTGTTGCGGCGCTTGCTCGACGGCCAGAGAGAGGCCTAGGCCATGCGCGACTCCAACACTGGCGATATCGCGGTCATCGGCGCCGGTATTATCGGCGTGGCCTGTGCACTGCAATTGGCGCGTCAAGGCCGGCGCGTGGTGGTCATCGACCCGCAAGCGCCCGGCATGGGCGCCTCCTACGGCAATGCCGGGCACCTGGCGACCGAGCAGGTGTTTCCCATCGCCGATGTGTCGATCTTAAAGCGCCTGCCCGCGATGCTGATGGACCCCATGGGCCCGCTGCGCCTGGACTGGAAATACCTGCCCCGCGCCCTGCCCTGGTTTGTGCGCCTGCTGTTGAACCTGCGCCCGGCAAACTACCGGCGCACGGTGGCGGGCATTCGTGCGTTGAATGAAGCCAGCCTGGGCGCCTGGCAACGCCTGCTGCAATCGATTGAGCGCCCGCACCTGTTGCGCGAAGACGGTTCGTTGCTGGTGTTTGAGCGCGCCGAATCGCGCGCGGCGGTGGATGCGTTGCAACAGCGCATGCAGCAACAAAATGTACCGGTTGAGTTCTGGTCGAGTACTGCGGTGCGCACGGCCGCGCCGCAGTTGAGCGAAGCGATCCAAGGCGGCTTGTTCTTCCCCGCTACCGGGCATTTTCTGGACCCTTACCACGTGGTCTGCGAACTGGTGGAGGCCGCCAAGGCCGAAGGTGTGCAGTTCCTCAAACAGCGCGTGCTGGGTGGGCGCCTGGAACCAGAGGGCGTGTCGTTATTAACCGACCAGGGCAGCGTTACGGCGCGCCAGGTGCTGATCGCCTGCGGTGCGCACTCAGCCAGCCTGACCGCCGCACTCACCGGTAAAAAGATCCCGCTGGACACCGAACGCGGCTATCACTTGATGCTGCCCCAGGAACACAACCGCCTGCCATTCGCCGTCACCTCGTTCGAACGCAAGTTCATCATGACGCCCATGGCCGGCGGCCTGCGCCTGGCCGGCACCGTCGAGTTCGCCGGGCTCACGCGCCCGGCGAACATGCAACGCGCCTGGCAACTGCACCGGCTGAGCCAGGGTTTGTTTCGCCAGGACCTGAGCACGCAGGGCGCTACACCGTGGATGGGCTTTCGGCCGTCCTTGCCCGACTCGCTGCCGATCATTGATCAGGTGTGTGACGCCAAGGTGCTGCTGGCGTTTGGGCACCAGCATCTGGGGTTGACACAGGCGGCGGTGACCGCCGAGATGGTGGTGCAGTTGGCTACTGCGAAGCCTGCGTTTTCAGGCCTGCCGGCACTTGCACCGTTTCGGTTGGATCGATTCTGAGAAAACTCGCCGCGTGCGGGTTTTCAATCGGCCACTTGGGATGCACTGAACAACGCATCGGCCGCCTCTTGAATCTCCTCACGCATCCATAGCGTCTGCAACCACCCCGCCGGAATACCTTGCACGCCATAGTAGGCGCCCGCCAACTGCCCGACGATGGCGGCGGTGGTATCAGCATCATCACCCAGGTTCGCGGCGGCGAGCACGGCCTCAGCAAAGCTGTCGGTGTGATGAAAACACCAAAACGCGGCCTCTAAAGAGGCGACGGCATACCCGGAACCGACAATGTCATCACGGGACTTGTTGCGGTACTCACCCGCGGCGATAGCCTGCGCTTTAGGGGCCGTCAACGCTGGGTCGCGGACGTGCAGCACTTGATCTTTTGAAACACCGTTCAAGGCATTGCTGATGGCCTGCGCCAGCACCAGGCAACACTCGATTGCTTCTTGAGCGCCATGGGTCGTGCGTGAACTTTCGATAGTGTATGTACGCACCTTTTGCGGGTCGGCAAAGAAGAACAACACCACCGGCGCAAGGCGCATCATCGAACCATTGCCGGCCGAACGCGGGTGTGTAGAACCCGCAAATGGGTTGCCGTCTTGCTGGTACGCCGCCAATGCCTCACGTACGGTCATGCCGATATCAAAGCAGTCGCCGGTAGCACTCAAGTAGCCCCACTGCCACCAATTCAAGTACCGGCCCATCTGATCCTTCGCGTCAAAACCGCCCTTGCGCAGCAGGCTTTCGGCAAGGCACAGGGCCATTGAGGTGTCGTCCGTCCATTGGCCGGGCTTGAGGTTGAACGGCCCGCCGCCGACCATGTCGGTAACGGCGGCAAACGTGCCACGCGGCATGAATTCAACCGTGGTGCCGACCGCGTCACCGCAGGCTAACCCAAGCAGGCTGCCACGGTAACGATCAATGAGTGTGAGGGGCATCCGTCTTCCTTTAGAGCTGATCCAGTCGCAGGGTTATCCTACTCGACCAGCCGCCTTTTGAGGGAACTCGGCACCGTACGCTCAAAATCAGATAAATCCTGCGTTGCGTGTAGGAACTTAATCACACGCGGCTTTTTCTTGGCAGGTGCACAGGGCGTACAAGGGCTTAGCGCGATGGCATTGTGCCAATGCGCACTTGGCCAAGTGGCTTGTGGCGCGTTCAGAGGGCTTGAATAAACATCAGGTGACGATTGCGTCAGCCACAACCTAAAAAGCAGCTGATAAAACCAACGCAAACCTTTGCGTGCGAGACCGATGTCTTGAAAAGAAACTCTTCATCCGCTTCATCCAACGCTTGGTGCTGGGTCGGCAAGCTGGCACCGCCGTTGACATTGCTGACTTCCTTGCCGCGCCAGGCGTTACTGGACTCTTTTCGCGAGCGCACAAGCGGCCCTCTGGTGCTGGTGGTTGCTCCCGCCGGTTTCGGAAAGACGACGCTGTTGATGCAGTGGCGACGCGCCTTGCTGTCGACCACGCTACCCTCGACCATCGCATGGCTTTCAGTGGATGAGGCCGACGGCGACCCCCATCGTTTCCTGTCCTACCTGATCCTGACGCTGGACCACGCCGGCCTTGACCTGGGGCACCTGACCCGTCTGGCACACGCGCAATCACTGGATGTGCAACCGCAGCGCACGATCACGGCCCTGCTGCATGCACTGGCGCGTACTAACCGTAAGGTGACGCTGTTCCTTGACGACTATCACTGCGCGGCAAACCCCCAACTCGACCCCATCGTCCAGGCCTTGCTGGAACAGGCTTCGCCTTGGCTGGAATGGGTTGTAGCGGCGCGCCAGCGGCCTGGCTGGCCCCTGGCGCGCTGGAAAGCCAATGGCTGGGTGCACGAAGTATCCGCCCAGGCGTTGACATTCACAGCGGCCGAAACCACGGCGGTGCTCGGCGCAGATATACCCACCGCTGAACTTCTGGACTTGCATGAGAGAACCGAAGGCTGGGCGGTGGCGGTGCAACTGGCGAGGTTGTGGCGTGACAGTGGCGATGCCTCACTGCATGGCCTGAATGCATTTTCCGGGCGTGTCACCGACATGGCGGAGTACCTGACGGGGCAAGTCGTGCAGCGCCTGTCACCTGAATGCCAGGCTTTTTTGCGTGATATGGCACTGCTGGAGCGTTTCAACGCCGAGCTGGCCGACGCCGTCCGTGGCCGTAATGACAGCGCGCAGCGGATGGCGCAGTTAACGCATCTGGACGCCCTGCTTGTTCCCTTGGATGCCGGCCGCCAATGGTTTCGTCACCACCGGCTGCTGCGCGACTTTCTCAACCAGAGCATTGAGACCGACGCCGCTCATAACCTTTATAACGCCGCAGCTCACTGGCTGGCGGCACAAAGGGACTGGGTCCAAGCCATCCGCTATGCACTGCGTGCCCGTGATACCCGGCTGGCAGTTGACCTGCTCGTGCGGGCCGGCGGTTGGGAGGTGGTCATGCACAACGGCATCCGTTACGCCGAAAGCCTGCTGCAGCAATTCGATGAAAAGGCGCTGAGTACTGAACCGGACCTGATGCTGCTCCAGGCGTACTTGCACGCCAAACTCGGCGAACATGCCCTCGCCAAGCAATTGCTCGATTTGATCCGAGAGCAAGTGCAGGCAGATCAGCGCCTGGCGCGGGACTATCATGTGGTGCGCACGCTCGCCGACGCCTATGTCGATCGCTTTGAACTGGCGCCGTGGGAAAGTGACTGCGCCGACAATATGCTCGCCACGGGCACGCAGGAATGCGCTCAGGCCTTGAAAGCACTGAAACAAGGCCAACTGTCCCTGTCCCTGCAAGTGATTCGCTCGGCGCACATCAAGATGCGGGTGGCCGCCAACCCACGGGGTGAAAATTACTGTCGGATCCATGAGGCGCAAATCCTCGCGTTGACAGGCGATATTCGCGTCTCAGCACAGATGGTCGACACCGCCGTGGCCGTGGCCGACAGTCAATTCGGCAGCGAGAGTTCAGTCAGGGCGGTGGCCGGTTGCCTCAAGGCCCAGCACCTGTACTGGCAAGGCGCCTGGGCCGAGGCAACCCCGTGGTTGCGCGATGGTTGGGCTTCGCTCAAACACACCGACGCTTGGTTGGATATCACTGCCGTCACCGCCGAGCTGGCATGGCGCACTTCGTTGCGCACGCTTGGCTTGCAGCCAGCGTTGCTGGAGCTCACGCAAGTAGCCGAACTCGCCACTGCGCGCAACTGGCAGCGGCTGGAACGGCTGGTCAACGCGTGGCGAGTCGACCTGCTGGTGCAAGCCGGGGCCTTGACGCAAGCGCGTCAGGAAGCGCTGGCCAATGACCTGGAAAGCGCCGCAAAGAACCCCGATGACTGGCGTAACCATGAGGCCGCGACGTTGGCACTGGCCAGGTTACAGTTCGCGACCGGAGCGTCGGCTGACGCGCTCAACCACCTGCAACGCGGCGCCAGGCTCTTGCACGAACGCGGCTTGCAGTTACCCGCCTGGCGCCTGCAACTGCTGGCCCTGGCCGCCCACGGCAAAGGCCATCCACCCGAGCAGAACGCAATCTTGGCATCGATCCCGGCCCAGGCGTTGCCCGGGCTGCTGCTGGAAGCCGGGCCGTGTCTTTTGAGCGCGCTGGAAGCCTGCGCCAGCACCACCCACAGCCAACAAACCATCATCACGCGCTTGCGCGGATGGCGCGCCCACCCTGTGCGCTCACGCCTGTCGTTCAGCGCCAAGGAGACGCAGATCCTCACGTTGCTTGCCGAAGGTCAATCGAACAAAGCCATCGCCCTGGCGATGGATATTTCTGAAAACACCGTGAAATTCCACCTCAAGCACGTGTTTACCAAGCTGTGTGTCGACAGCCGCACCGCCGCAATGGCCGCCGCATTGCGCTTGGGCCTGCTCGACGCGCCCCATTGACCCACCAACCTACCCATGCGGGTAGTCGAAATGCCGCAATCGTCGTCACCTACCCGCCCTACTCGTAGCCTGCGCCGAGTAGCGCGCCCTAGCATCCCCCAACACCAGCGAGAGGCTCTCGCCTGGCTCCCATGACAACGTAAGTACAGCAGGAGATGCCCTGTGGGTATGGAAGGCAAAACAGTGCGCGTGGCCACCGACGTCGGCGGGACTTTTACCGACCTTGTGTATTTCGAACACGACCCGACCACCGGCGAACAGACGATTCGCACGGCCAAAGTCGACACCACCCCACCCAACTTCGCCCAGGGCGTACTCAATGTCATCCGCAAGGCGGACGTGGATCTGGCTGACGTCGACTTCCTGGCCCATGGCACCACCGTGGTCATCAATGCCCTGACCGAACGCCGGGGCGTCAAGACAGGGTTGATCACCACCCAAGGCTTTCGCGATGTGCTGGAAATCGCCCGCGCCAACCGCCCGGATTACTTCAACCTCAAGTGGGTCAAGCCGGCGCCCTTCGTGCCGCGCTATCTGCGTCGCGAAATAACCGGGCGCCTGCACACCAACGGTCAGGAGCGCCAGCCCCTGGACCTTACGCAAGTGGCGCCGATCATCGAAGCCTTTCGCGCCGACAACGTGCAGGCCATTGCGATCTGCTTGATACACGCCTACGCCAACCCGGCCCATGAGCAAGCTGTGCTGAATGAAGTACGCAGGCTCTGGCCGCAGGTGTCGGTGGTTGCGTCCCATCAGATCACCCGAGAATGGCGTGAGTACGAGCGCTCCAGCACAACGGTGCTGTCCGCCTATGTCCAGCCCATCGCCGCACGGTATCTGGACGACCTGGCGAGTGGTTTGCGCGACGGTGGCTACAAGGCGCCGTTGTACATCATGCAATCGAACTGCGGCGTCGACAGTGTGGAGCATGCGCGGGAAACACCGATCACCATGGTCGAATCCGGCCCAGCCAGCGGTTTTTGGGCGGCTGCCGAACTGGGACGGCTGATTGATGAGCCAAACGTACTGGGCCTGGACATTGGTGGCACCACCGCCAAATGTGCACTGATTCGCAACGGCCAGGTATCGATCAAGACCGACTACTGGATTGAGCGCAACCGAATCAATGCGGGCTACCCGATCATGGTGCCCGTGGTCGACCTGGTGGAAATCGGCAACGGCGGCGGCTCCATCGCCTGGGTTGATGACTTTGACAAACTGCATGTCGGCCCACATTCCGCCGGCGCGGTGCCGGGCCCCGCCGCCTATGGCAATGGCGGCACGCTGATCACCACTACCGACGCCAACCTGATGCTGGGGCGCATCAACCCGGATTACTTTTGCGGCGGCGACGTGGTAGCCGACCTGCCGGCCGTTGTACGCGGGCTAAACACCCTGGGGCAGCGCCTGCAACTGCCGGCCGATGAGGTGGCGCGCGGCGTGGTGCGTTTGGCCAACGACAATATGGTCAACGCGTTGAAGCTGGTGTCGCTGAGCCGTGGGCATGACCCACGCGAGCTGACCTTGATGGCCTTTGGCGGAGGTGGCGCCATGCATGCTGTTGCGCTCGCCCAGGAGCTGGGTGTGCAAAAGGTCATCGTCCCGCGCAGCGCCTCAGTGTTCTCTGCCTGGGGCATGACCCTCTCGGACTTGCGACGCGACCTGTTTATCAACCGTTTTGTACAGACCCGCCACCTCGTTGAACTGGAGCAGACCCAGCAGTTTTTGCAAGAACTGACGGGTGCCGCCCGCGAACAGTTCGTCGCGCAAGGCATCACGCCGGCGCACGTCGAGGTCCAGGTGCATTGCAAGCTGCGCTACCAGAACCAGGAGCATTCAGTTGAAGTGCTGCTCGGGCCGAACGAGCGCATCGACGCAGACTGGGCCGTGATCGAACAACGCTTTCACAGCCTCTACAAGCAGCATTACACCTACAGCCTGCAAGCACCCGTGGAAATCATCGGTTTTCATCTGGTGGCGATTGCTCAGATCGGCAAGTTGACGCCCCAGGCGTTGCCGATTACCGGCCGTTTGGTGAGCGAGGCCTGCAAGGGGTGGCGCCGCGTCGACTACGCCCAGGAAGGCATTCATGAGGCGAGTCTCTACGACTACGCCTTGCTCGAACCGCTGATGACGTTTAACGGGCCGGCCATAGTCGAGGACGCCGGCACCACCGTGGTGGTGCACCCCGGCAACCGCGTACAGGTGGACCGCCTGGGCAACCTGCACATCATGATCAACGGCTGACGGAGTATCGCCATGAGCAAGCTCGATATCTTTACCCGCGACATCATCCAGAACTCACTCCAGGCCATCGCCGACGAGATGTTCACTGCCATGCGCACGGCCGCCATGAGCCCGGTGATTTACGAAGTGTTGGACATGGGCACGGGCATCACCGACGCCCACGGCGAGATCGCCAGTTCCGGCGCGGGTATACCCGCCTTTGTCGGTGTGCTGGACAAAGCCGTGAAGAAAATCCGCCAGCACCATCCCTTGCCGCATGACATTGAAGACGGCGATATTTTTATCAGCAACGACCCGCATGATGGTGCGGTAACGCACCTCAACGATGTGGTTTTGGCCATGCCGGTGTTTGCCGACGGCCATCTGGTGGCCTGGACCGCCAACATCGCGCACTGGAACGATGTGGGTGGTCGCGTACCCGGTTCGTTGTCGACGGATGCCACGGATATCTTTCAGGAAGGCCTGCGCCTGTCCTCGGTGAAGCTGTTCAGCAAGGGTGAGCCGATCCGTTCGGTACTGCAGATTTTGCGCGCCAACACCCGTATGCCGGACTTTATGGAAGGCGATCTTTGGGCGGGCGTTGCCGCTGTCCGGGGTGGCGCAACGCGCTTGCGCGAACTCACGGAAAAATACGGTACGGCGCTGTTTTTGCTGGCGATGAGCGACTTCATGGACCTGGGCGAGAGAGTCTCGCTCAAGGCGCTGGCGGCGTTGCCTGAAGGGCAACTGAACCTTGAGGAGCTGCAAGATGATGGCAGCCTGTTCAAGGTGCGCATTGATATCCGCAACACCGAACTGGTGATCGACCTGCGGGACAACCCCGACCAGTGCCTGGGGCCGACCAACCTCAGCCGCGACGGCGCGGTAGTCGCGGCGCAAATGGCGTTCAAGGCCTTGACGGCGCCGCAAGGCGTGACCAATGGCGGCACGTTCCGCCCCTTGCGGGTGCTGACGCGCCCAGGCTCGTTGTTCGATGCGCTGCCGCCCGCCGCCGAGGGGTTTTACTTCGAGAACCTGATTCGGGTGCATGACCTGATCCTGTGCTGCCTGGCCCAGCAGTTTCCGGAGCGTTTACCCGCCGGCAACTTCGCGTCGGTGTGCGCCACCATCATTGGCGGCGCACACCCGGAAACCGGCCGCCTGTTCACCCAGGTAGAACCGGAAATCGGCGGCTGGGGCGCCGAACCCGGGCGCGACGGCAACAACGCGGTTTACTCCGGATTGCATGGCGAAACCTACAACTGCCCCGTTGAGGTCTGTGAGGCCCGTTATGGGCTGTATGTAGAGCGTCTGGCACTGAATGACGAGCCCGGCGGGCACGGCCAGTTCAGAGGTGGGCGCGGGGTGTGCATTGACTACCGAATTCGCGCTGACGGCAGCTTCATGACCTGCGGCTACACCCGTTCGGTCATCCCGCCCTGGGGCCTGGCGCAAGGGGGTGAAGGCACACCCAACTATGTCGAAGTCATTCGCGTGAACGGCCAACAGGAGCACTACAGCATGGCCAGCGGCATCGCCCTGAATGCCGGTGATCTGGTCCGGGTGCGCACCGGCGCTGGCGGCGGCTATGGCCCGGCCAGCCGGCGCGAGCCACACGCCGTTCGCGCAGACCTGAAGAATGGCTACATCGATGCAGCCACCGCCCAATCGGTCTACGGCTTGACACTTTAGCCCGGGGCGCATCGCGCGCCTTGACACTCGGCTTGAAAGAACAACAACAAAAAAGAGAGCACCACTATGAAACCGCAACACTCATCGCGTTTATGGGTAGCGCCTGCGCTTGCCTGGATGTTGGGATTCACCTCCGTAGCACAGGCTGATCAGTTCATTGGTTTCGCCCAGCCGGGCGTTCCTGGGAAGTGGGCACTGGAAACGTTCCCGGTGTTCAACCGCACGCAAAATGGCGACGTGCGCGCGGGCAGTAATACGGTGCTGACGTACTTCTCCGAAACCGGCTTTACCGGCACGCAACGTGATCAGTTGCAAGTATGGGTCGGTGCCGACGCGGGTTACACCGGCGCCAACGGCACGCGCAGCAATGGTTCGTGGGGCGTCGCCTCGCCCAACCTCGGCCTGGCCTATTACTACAACGTGGTAGAGCCCACCAGCGCCTTTGGTGCCGATGATTTCACCACGTTCTGGGTCAACCCCACCCTGTCGCTGGAGTTTCCCAACGGCAACGATGAAGGCAGCGGCTATGGCGCGTTTGCCAACCGCTATGGTGCCAGCTTCAGCGTGGCCAACTACTTGCGCGTGGGGCGCTTCGCCGCCACGTTCACGCCGGTCGGCATCCATTACGCCGCGCGCAATCGTCACGCTTCCGACCTCGGCGACGGCGACCCTACTCGGCTTCAAGGCGGTGTCAGCCTGTGGTTTGCAAACATTGCCGCGGGGTACCTGGTAAGCGATGACTTGTGGCTCGGTGTGCATCACGCCTACCACATCAACAACCGTACGGCCTCGGACTTCAAAGAGTCGCGCCAGGGCAAGATCGGCCCGGCGATGACCTACACCGGTTTCAGCAAGCAGGGGCTCTACCTGTCGAGCAACTTCAACTTCGATTACTACAACAGCGACAACCTGCCCCGTTCCAATAGCTTGACCATGGCGATAGTGAAATTTTTCTAGTGCCACACACATCATCTATGAGGAATACCGTATGGACTTGACTACCAGCACGCCAGAGCCACATGACATGCCGGTCATTGTGCGCTGGCTGAACCCGATTGGCTGCCCAACCTTCGACGCCCCTATCGCCGAACTGCTGCACAGCATCAAACAACCCTCTACCGAAGTTGAGGTGGTGTCGTTTGACCTGACCCCAAGCCCTACGCACTTGGAATACCGCGCCTACGAGGCACTCACTTATGAGCGCACTGTACGCATCGCCCGCGATTGTGCGCAGTCGGGCGTGGACGCCTTGGTGCTGGGCTGTTTTTACGATCCGGCATTGGCCGATGCACGCGAAATTTCCGGTAAAACCCTGGTCGTCGGCCCCTGCCAGGCAAGCCTGCAGGTGGCCGCGCACCTGGCCAATCGTTTTTCGATCATTGTCGGGCGCACCAAGTGGATCGAGCAGATGCGCAGCCTGGTCCAGGGCTACGGTGCCGGCGACAGACTGGCGTCAATGCGCCCGCTGGGCATGGGCGTGGATGAGTTCCAGCTCGACCACGCGGTGACCCGCCGCAAGATCATCGAGCAAGCCCGGCGTGCCGTAGAAGACGATGGCGCCGAGGCCATCATCCTGGGCTGCACCATCGAGTTCGGCTTTTTTGAGGAGGTGCAACGCGAAATCGGCGTGCCGGTGATCGACCCCGTGGTGGCGGCATTCAAAGTCGCCGAAGCCATGGCGGGCATGAAGTGCAGGTTTGGCTGGCGCCCCAGCCGCGTGGGCAGTTGTGAGCCACCACCGGAAGCCGAAATCGAACGATTCGGTTTGTTCAAGGGCCCCGCTCCCATAGGCAATCGCGTCAAAGCCTGAGCATAAAAAGGATAACCGCCATGCGTGATACTCCCTCCACGCCCGACCCGCACGGGTCACAACAGCACCGCAACGTGGGTGATGTGTTCAGAGACGTGCCCCTGACACGCAAGCACCTGCAGTGCTGCCTGGTACTGTTTCTGGTGTTTGCGATTGAAGCCTGGGAGATGATGATCATCGTCTACACCGCGCCGTTGATTGCGGCAGAATTTGCCCTGGATGCACTTGCCGTCGGCCACCTGATCGGCGCGATGTTCATCGGCATGCTGCTGGGTGCATTGCCCTGGGGCAAAGTGGCCGAACGCATCGGCCGCAAGCGCGCGATTATCTGGAGCCTTGGCACCTACGGGGTGATCTCCCTGGCCAGTGCGTTTGCGCCGGATTACTCCACCCTGTATGCCCTGCGATTGCTCAGCGGCGTGGCAGCCGTGGGCATGATGGTGGTGATCTTTGCGCATTTCCAGGAGCTGCTGCCGGTACGCCAGCGCGGTGCGTTAACGGTGTACCTCGCAGCAGGTTGGCCGATCGGTATGTTGCTGGCGTTGGGCGCCACCGTGTGGCTGCTGCCGCAAGGTTGGCGCGCCATTATCGTCTTGAGTTCGCTGGGCGGCTTGTGGGCAATTGCCGTCGCGCGCTGGGTACCAGAGTCGCCTTATTGGCTGGCGTCCGTGGGGCGTCAGGAAGACGCTAAAGCCACGATCTACACGTTGAGTCAGGGCACGGTGCTTATACCCAAAACGTGTGAACTGCAGGTTGATCGTACGACTTCCGGTCGCCAGCGCGATGTATTCAGTGCTGCGCTGCTCAAGGTCAGCCTGCTGCAAATCACCGTCAACTTCACGTTTTCGTGGGGTTACTGGGGCCTGCAAACGTGGCTGCCGACGTTGCTGCAACAGCGCGGCCTGAGCCTGCCGCAAAGCTACGGTTTTATCGCGCTGTCGGCGCTGTGCATGATCCCGGGCTACATGGCGGCGTCTTATTTGACCGGTCGTCTGGGGCGTAAAAAAGTCATCGTGAGTTTCATTAGCGCGTCGGTACTCGCCGGTTACGGTTTTGCCAACGCCCAGAGCCTGGAGATGCTCTACCTGAGCAACTTCGCCCTGGCGTTTTTCAGCCTTGGCGCCTGGGGCGTATGGGGCACGTGGGTCAGCGAGTTGTACCCGACGAGCCTGCGCACGTTGGGCTATGGCTGGGCCATTTTCGCCCAGCGCCTGGCAAATGTGGCGGCGCCGTCGCTGATCGGCGCGCTCATCGCCTATGGCTCCTCGTTCAACCTGACCGCCACCCTCATTAACGCGTTTTTGCTGGTCACGGTGGTGCTCGCCGCCTTCATCCCCGAAACGGAAGGCGAGGCATTGCGCTAAAGCCGGTGGTTTGAGCGTCGAGTCCGACCCACTCCAAGGCACGCTGCTGGCAGTCGCCGGCAGCAAACCCGGATTGAATACTGCCCCTAGACGGCTCCCGACATCAGTCGCAGCCCCCATCCCCTTGGAAACGGAGTTCCCATGGCTAACAGACCCTCGCCAAGCAGCCTGGTTTTCCCCATGCAGCGCGGGCCTTTTCAGAACAACGGCGCGACCCCGTGGTATTGCCCGCTCAAACTCGGCACGCCGGCGCAAACGCTGAAGTTCGCTATCGACACAGGTACCAATATCAACTGGGTTACGTCGACGCTCTGCCCGGATGATCAATGTGTGCATTTCGCGGGCGGGCGTTTTGACGTTCATGCCTCCAGCACCGCAAGCTTTAACGATTGCCTGCGCAGGCCTTACAGCTTTGGCCCTTGGGGCACGATGCAGGTCGAGTCCGCCTCAGACCTGTTGACCACGCCTGCTGGTGCTCAATTGGACACTCAGCTGTTTTTGGCCGCAGCCTATGAGGGTGAGCAATTCAAGCAACTGGACTGGGATGGCGGGCTAGGCCTGCCTTGCAGCAGTGCTTATGTGGAAGGCCGTCATTCATTTGTGCTCCAGACGTTGATGCGTGAAGGGCAACTCGACCCCGCCTACCCGTTTGTGACATTTGACTGGAACGCCGATGCGCACAACGGCACCTGCCGTATGGGCGCGGTTGACCCGCTGAAAACCAAAGGCGCATGCGTGTTTTTGCCTTGGTCCGTCTACACCGCGTTGCCTGGGGTGGAGTACATCTGGTCAGCCGAACTGACGTCTTATTCGGTAGGCTCAGAACAACTGGCGTCCAACCTCAAGTTCGCTATCGATTCCGGCTCTTCGCGGTTCAAGGGCGACGACAGGTTGATGCGCCAGACCCTGGCTCGCATGGCCTTGGGCGATCAACCCAACGTGGTACTGGGGTTCGCCGACGGTGAAATCACCCTGGGCGCCGATCTCTACAACTGCCTGATCGAAGAAGGCCCGCAAAAAAATCAGGTGCTGCCGCAGTTCGCGCCACTGGGTCTCACCGACCTGGTACTGGTAGGGTCGGTGGTGATGGAGCATTGCTATACGGTGTATGAGTACCAAGTGGTGAAATGCTCTAACACTGTTTATTCGCTGGCCCCGGTGGGCGTCTGGCTGTTCAACCGGCCTGATGGCCCCAAGATCATTACGCAATCGTCTTCGACGCCTTTCATCCCTGGCAAACGAACAGTGCTTGATGGCAGCGCCGCCCCGCCGCGCAGTGCCGAAGAAACTGTCTCAGTCGCCGGGACCTGGCAGAACGACTATGGCTCGTTGATGACCCTGGAGGTCTCAGGCCAGCACGTCTTCGGCACGTACCAATCGTCAACCGGCTCAACGGGCCATTACGCAATCTCTGGCTCTTTACTGGGGCCTGGCGCGACACGGCTGAAAAACCAGCCGTTGGCATTGGCGATTGAGTGGCACGACCTTGGCAATGAAACGAGCGACCCCAGTTGGCAGTGGGCCTCAGGATTAAGCGGGCAGCTGAGTACGGGTGACAAAGGCGATGTGCTGGCCCTGTCGCACCTGCTGGTCGCGTCCAGTGAGTTCCCTGACTTGGCGAACCGAGGCAATTACATCGACAAGCTGGTTTATCGTCGAGTGGCACAGCCCTCCCTCGCCACTCCCTGTGCGCCGATCGAATCGATATCGATTGATAACGATTTAAGCGGGCGCTGGGTCGCCAGCGATGAAACGCTCCTGTCATTGACGGTTGAGGCTGACTCCCAGCATCGCTTTGGCATTGTCCAGGGGCGGTTAACCTCGGGCGGCGTCTTTGTCGAAGTGTCCGGCTTTACCGATATCAACGCCGTCTCCAGCAAGCTGGCGTTTCAATCCGTGAGCTTGACCGTCACCAATACCCAGGCAGGCGAGGTTTCGACACTCTGTGGCACCTTGGATTTAGCCGGGCAAACATTGAGCCTGGTGGTATTGGCAAGTTCGCCTGTGGCCCCCGCACAGGCCTACTTGGCCACCAAGCTTTCGTCGTTGCGTTTTATCCGTGCTACTTCACCCGTCTCTTTTCCTTCGACGGCCTATACCCGAAATACGCGCTATAGCACTTACTGAAATGGCTCGGTGACACAAACCCGCACGCCACCAGCACATCCACTTGCGACAGCTCGGTGTGCTGCAACAAGCGCCGCGCCTCGGTGACGCGCAGTTCCATGTAATAGCGTTGCGGTGTGGTGCCCAGTTGTTCCTTGAACAGCCGCTCCAACTGGCGCCGCGAGCGGCCGGCATAGACTGCCAGTTGGTCCAGTTCCAGCGGTTCTTCGAGGTTGGCGTCCATCAGTTTGACCACTTCACGCAGCGGCGCGCTGACGCAGACGTTTTCGGTGGGTTTGATGCGCCGGTAGCGCGACTCTTCGAACGACAGGATGTCTTCGATGCCTTCGACCAACGCCTTGCCATGCAGGGTTTTGATCCAGTCCAGGGCCATGTGAAAGGCGCCTGATGGGCTGGAGGCCGTCAGGCGGTCACGGTCGATCACGTAGGGTTCGCTGGTGACCTGGGCGGCCTTGGCGACTTCCGCCAGTGCCGGGCGATGTTCCGGGTGGATGGCGCAGCGGTAGCCCTGCAACAGGCCGGCGCGCCCGAGGAACCAGGCGCCATTCCATAACCCGGCCAGCCCCACAGCCTGTTCGGCGGCGGTGCGCAGCAGTTGGATCAACTCATCGCAGGCTTTGAGTTCGGTGCGAAAGCCACCGCAGACCACCAATAAGTCCAGTTGCGCCAGCGCCGACAGTTCCAGCCGCGCATCGGGGCGGATCACCAGGCCCAGGTCGCTGATGACTTCGCCCTCGCAGCAACCGAAGGTACGTGTGGCAAACAATTCGGGGCGCAGCAGGTTGGCGGTGATGAGGGTGTCGAGGGTCTGGGTGAATGCGGGCAGGGAGAAGTGTTCGAGCAGCAAGAAGCCGACACGCGTGGTCGCTGCAGGCTGCTGGGGGGGTTCATTGAGGTAGCGCAGGTTTTTGCCTTTCATGCCACCGCTGAACTGGCGTCTTTCCATCGAGGGTAAGCCCACTTTTGTTGTAGATGCAATGGGCGTCATCTTAGAGGATTAGCGCGCCGAATCGACGAAAACGTGGCATCCAGTTATTCAGGATCTGCGCGGTCGCCAGCACAGGGTGCGCGCGGCCGATCAGCAGCCGGCGTGGCACAAAGCCGATTAGCGTGAATCCGCGCTGTTATCGCGGTTATCACCCAACATAAAGTAGCTGCCGGCCGGCACCAGCACCGGTGCCAAAATCGCGCAAGGCACGTGCTGCCGGGATCAATTTACTGCTGATCTTCATAAACGCGCCCGCCTCCCGAGCCCGCAGTTAAGCCGTCACGGCCCAATCTGATACGGTTTTTTCTTTGCTATCTGCGCCTGTATTGAAAACTGTTCGAAGCGGACAATAGGCCCATTCCCGGCAGGAAGATTCCTGCCGCCCTCTTCCTTTCGGAGGTCTTATGACCAAGATGGCACTTTTCCTGTTCGGCTTTTTGGTGCTGACCATTGGTATTGGCTTGCTGGCGACCATCTCGCCCGTTTAAGCCCGCACTGTTGGGCGGCTGTGCGCGGCGCTGTCAGTTGGCAAAGAGCATCGGGTACAGCGACAGCACCAACAACCCCGCCATCGACCCGTTGAACACCCGTATCCAGCGCGGCTCGCGCAACACGTTGCGCAGGCCGGTGCCGCAACCCACCCATACACACACGCTGGGCAGGTTGACCACCGCAAACACCAGGGCGATCACCAACACATTGGTCACATAACCTTCCGCTGGCGTGTAGGTGGTGATGGCCCCCAACGCCATGATCCACGCCTTGGGGTTGACCCACTGGAACGCCGCCGCGCCGAGGAAGGTCATGGGTTTGCCGTGCTCGTCACTGCTGTCGGACATGCCACCTGCGGTCGCGATCTTCCACGCCAGGTACAACAAATACGTCGCGCCCACATAGCGCAACACGGTGTAAGCCCACGGGAACAGCTTGAACACTTCGCCAAGGCCCAGGCCCACCGAAATCACCAGCAGCATGAACCCCATGCTGATCCCCAACGCATGGGGCATGGAGCGGCGAAACCCGAAGTTCACCCCCGACGCCAGCAACATGGTGTTGTTGGGGCCAGGCGTGATCGAGGACACAAAGGCGAACAGCACAAAGGCTGACAGCAGGCTGGTAGACATGAACATGGTGCGGCATCCGAACGGCAGTGGTATGCCTGCGACAGTAGTGGTTTGCGCAGCCCATCGCCCCGTACAGCTAGGGACAGATCAAGGCATACACTTTGGCCTTGTCGAGCAATTTGCGACAGTGTGCGGTGGTTCTGGCGCTGGCCTCGACCATCGGCAGGTGCCCCACACCCTCAAGTACTTCCAGGCGCGCATGCGCGATACCCGCCAGCCAGGTTTGCGCGCTGGCGACCGGCCCCTGCGACTCTCCATGTGGAATCGATGGACGCTGTAAGCAAGCGTCGACTCGGAAATCGACTACCATGAGCCTGCATTTTATCGGCGGAGGCCGCCCATTCCTGTCCCCAGCAAAGGATCACACCATGAGTGCCCCCGTCATCCTGATCACCGGCGGAAGTCGCGGCGTAGGCGCAGCCACTGCGCGCCTGGCGGCTGAGCGCGGCTACGATGTAGCAATCAGCTTCGTGTCTGACGAAGCCGCAGCTCTCGCCGTGGCCAACGACGTGAAAGCCACCGGGCGTCGAGCGCTGGCGATACGCGCCGACAGCGCAGACCCGGAGCAAGTCGCCGCGTTATTCGCCGCGATCGATCGTGAGTTCGGGCGCCTCGATGTACTGGTCAACAACGCGGCCATACTGGGGCCGCAATCGCGCCTGGAAGACCTCGACTTTGCACGGATGCAACGTATTTTCGCCGTGAACGCCATCGGCCCGATGCTGTGCTCCCAGCACGCCATCAAGCGCATGTCCCACCGCCACAACGGGCGCGGTGGCGTGGTGATCAACCTGTCCTCAGGGGCGGCGCGGCTCGGCAGCCCACATGAATACATCGACTACGCCGCCTCAAAAGGCGCCCTGGAGTCCTTCACCATCGGCTTCGCCAAAGAAGTTGCCCGCGACGGCATCCGCGTCAACTGCGTCCGGCCGGGGCACATCTACACCGACATGCACGCCAGCGGCGGCGAGCCGGGCCGGGTCGATCGGGTCAAGGACTCCATCCCTATGGGCCGAGGCGGCCAACCTGAAGAAGTGGCACGGGCGGTATTGTGGCTGGCGAGCGATGAAGCGTCGTTTATTACCGGGACGTTCCTTGATGTGACTGGGGGCAAATGAGCGGCCTATGATTCACTTACGCCAAGCGACAAAAGCCGATATCGACAGCCTGCGTGAGGTCGGCTGTGAGACTTATCGCGAGCACTTTTCCGCCATCTGGTCGCCTGCCGGCATGCAGAGTTTTCTAGATCAAGACTTTTCAGCCAGCGCCCTGAGCCATTCGCTTGAAGCGACCGAGCGGCATGTGTGGCTTATAGCCGCTGACAGTTGCGGTAAACCGGTAGGGTTTGCCAAGGTTAACTGGTCAACCCCCACGCCTATTACCGGGGTGCTGGGGGCGGAGTTGCAAAAAATCTACCTGCTCAAATCAGCCGCAGGTCACGGGTATGGGAAGCAGTTTCTGCAGTTCATTTGTGAGCAGGCGCAATCTCGTGGGGAAACGTTGCTTTGGCTGGATGTACTCAAGACCAACTTGAATGCCCGGGGCTTTTATGAGGCATTTGGGTTCAATCAAATCGGCGAGATCCCATTCAAAACTGACCTGGCTGAAATCGGCATGGTGGTGATGGGATTGGCGTTGAAGCAACGGCAGGCGGTGAAGTAGATGGAAGAGTTGATACAAGGCCTCGATGGGCCGAGGACTGCTCAGCAGGAATTGTTTTATGACCTTGAAGATGCGGCGGCGGTTATCGGCTGGTCGGTGGTTGAGCTGACGGCCATGGCGGCAGGCGCTAAAACGCCTGCGCAGGCAGTCGCGTTAATGAAGATTTGTGCGTTGCTGACGGCTCAGCAGGAGAAGATTGGTGGGTATGCGGGGGAAGTTAAGGAGCAACGTGTTATCAGGCATGAGGCCGAATGAAAACCCATCAGGTCGAACACGTATTCACGGTTAAATAAGGAGTTTACGGATGCCATTTTCAATGGAAGAAAGAACCGCTTTGCTCGCGCTCAAGGGAGTAGGCCCGACCGTCATTGCTCGGCTGGAGCAGATGGGTATCGAGTCGATGGAAGAACTTGGTAAAGCGCACGTGAGCGACATCCTCGCGCAAGCGTATGCGGCATTGGGTTCGACGTGCTGGAAAAACAGCCCTCAGGCGCGAGCGGCAATTACGGCGGCGGTAGAACTTGCGAGGGCTCAGGGAGAAAACGTCTGAACTTGGGGCTAGGAGTGACCCACGCTCGCGGCGATAGAACGCGTGTATATCAAGTCTTCAAATACCTGATCATTGATTCGTACTGCATTCGGAACACGGCTTTCCAGCGAAAAACCACACTTCTCAAGCACGCGACATGACGCAATATTCCCGGCTGTTACCGTGGCCTGGAGTGCAGTGAGCCTCAAGCTTTCATCTGCATAGGCAATCACGCTGCTCAGTGATTCGACACCATATCCCTTGCCGTGCTGCTGCGACAAAAGAAGGTAGCCGACTTCGGCTCCTGGCGCGTCAGCCCCATTGCGGGTCATCTTTAAGCCGGTGACACCTACAGGCTGGCCGCTATGTCGCTCGCAGATGACAAGGCACAACCAATGATCGGAATCTGGCGTCCACTCAGGAAGCCTGCATGCAAACTTCTCTCGTAGGCTATGTTCCGCAGGGTGGTCGCACACATACTCAATCACCTTCGGGTCAGTATGTAGCTGTAGAAAAAGCGCCCAGTCAGTTGAAGACAACTGCCGCATATGGAGTCGATCCGAAAAGAGCTCCAGCACCGGTTTTTCCTTCAATACAGTGGTTTTTCAAGACTGTAGCACTGAGGGCGAGATGCAAAAAAGCTCAATGCGCAGCCGGGCTGAGTATTTTTCGTGATCATTACGAACGTACAGGCTTTGCAGTGATGTACCCATTCACCGCCTTCACACAATTATTTTATGAAACCGTGCATCCACTTTGATGGTTGGCTCGTAGATTCAATACCCTCACTCGGAGGGCATAAGAGCCAAGGAGATACATCATGCACGCTTTTTACAAAAAACTTGCTGCAGCAGCCTGTTTCTCGATTCTCAGCGTCACTGCAACACTCAGCGTTGCCGCCGACACAGTGATGGTCGGAGGCGCAGCGATGTACCCAAGCAAAACCATCGTAGAGAATGCGGTCAATTCAAAGGACCACACCACACTCGTAGCAGCAGTCAAGGCTGCCGGGTTGGTTGATACGCTCAATAGCAAAGGGCCTTTCACCGTATTCGCGCCAACCAACGAAGCCTTTGCCAAGCTGCCGGCAGGTACCGTCGACACGCTGGTCAAGCCAGAACACAAAGCCGACCTGACTAAAATCCTGACCTACCACGTCGTGCCCGGCACTCACACATCGGCACAACTGATGGCCGACGCCAAGAAGAACGGCGGCACCGTTGTGCTGAAAACCGTGCAAGGTGAGTCGCTGAATATCAAACTGCACGACGGCAAGCTTTGGGTGGTGGATGCCAAGGGCGGTAAGGCAAGTATCAGCATCGCCGACGTGATGCAGTCCAACGGTGTGATCCACGTTGTAGACTCAGTCTTGATGCCTTAAACGCTCTGCAATCCCGGCAAACCCAGAGTTTGCCGGGTGTCAAACCTTGGTTGAGCACCACTAAACCTGGCTTTAATCCGGATAACACGGTAACTCTTGTGCCTGCGCTTCACGCTGAAACAGGCTGAACGGCTCCGGCCCGCCGGCTAACTGTCGTAGAAATACCACATCACAGACACCACGGTGGCGACCCATCCGAGGGTGAGCAGAAACGATAGACCTGCAAGGCGCTTATCCATGGTGACCGTTCCAAACGCTATGTTCGCACTACGAACGACACGACGAGCGTAGTTCATAAAGTCAGCAACAAAACAGGCATGGCGCAGATCGTGGAGGGTTTTCGAGCGTCAGGACAGCCAGCACGGACCCCCACGCGGGCATGGGCGGCGCAATAAGTCTCAACAAGTGCAAGCGTGGGCCGATACCCTGTAAAGAAGCGCCCCGAGTCGGGGAAATTGAGAAATGTGGCAGTGGATTTAGGTTATGAAAGATATTTACTTACTGGTAGAGCATGGAAGAGATCAAGGTGAGGTCTACATTTTAGGTTGGTTTGAGGACAAAAAAAGCGCTACGGATGTTGCTGAAGCGAAGGAGTGGCAGGCTTATCGAGACGCCTTGAATGCCGAGCACTCTTGGTCTCTTCATAAACCCGTCCCGCCTGACCAGACCAAGTATCGACGCTTCTGGGTTCAGGAGGTTTCCAAATTTGATCCAGCGCCCACTCAACGTACCTCGGCCATTCACTAAGGCCTCGCCGTACGGAGGCGGCAGGCGAGGTGCACTTTAAGAGCGTTGAGTGCCTCGCTCAGCACTGCGCGCCTCAGGGGGTTCAGTGAATAAGTTCTTTGGCTTTTTCCAAGCACTCAGTTGCGCTGTCCAGTGCCTCAGCCGCCTTCAGGGAGTCCGTACTGCCATTCTGTGTGCGCTGCCCGGTGATGACAAAGAGCACGTCAACGCCGGCTTTTGCAACAGCAGCCAAGTAATCCGCGCGGGGGAACCTTATATCGTTCTCGTAACGCCCCTGAGCATTCACTTCGACACCCCCCCACTTCCCGATCTCAGCTTGGGAGATTCCAAGCCGAAGCCTCTCACTCTTCAGCCTTGCACCTATGCTCATGTTTTTACTCAGGTTAACTAGGTGAAGGTAAGAGTGAGGCCGCAGATTATTAGTTCCAGACGGCACAGCCAAACTGAGAACGTTGGCAACCCTGCTCTCGACTCAACGCTTTCACATACGCCTGCCAAGCCTGCAGTGCGGTTACTGCGTTATTGCCGTCGACGCTGAGTAAGCGTTCGGTGAAGTCACCTTGATTCAGGCTGTGAGTTCTAAAATCTCGACAGCGCGTCGTTTTAGAGCGCCTCAAACTTCGGCAGAGCGTACGAGTACGATAAATAAACGGCGTGGCATCGGACTATGAATCCCGCGCTCCACTTTTCAGTCTTAGTCATCAACGCCCACTATCAGGCCAATGAGCTTCTCAGCAGGTGATTCCCTGGCGCAGGATCATTCAGCTACGCGCTTGTGCGTTAAAGTGCCTGCAGGTTTTTCCGAGCCCATTGCTCGGCGGTGGTGACCTGAATCGACTGTTGCTCGTTGAAAGTGGCAGCTTTAGGCCACGCCACTCCTCTACCTTGTGCGAACACAGCGCGGTACTTTTTGATGTGATGAGTGGGGTCTTTCTCCAATTCCTGGATTAGGTACGGAACAGTCCATACGTTACGTTTGAATGGGCGTCCCAGAACCTGTTCAAGGATATTCGCAACCTGCCCATACGTCACAGTGTCGCCAGAAAGGTAGACAATTTGATTGCGCAAGCGAGGCTCAAAGAAAACGATTTCCGCTGTCAGCGTACCGATGTCGTCTGGTGTCGTGAGCGTCACGCTGTTCTCAAGACTGCCCAGGGCGTTCACTGTGTCGTTTTCGAAGCCCACTACCTCAAATACAGGCTCAAAAAGAAAGCTGGTGAACATACCCGTCGAGATGATTACCCATTCAGTTTTGTCTTGGGCACGAAGCAACTCGCGCACATCGAGTTGAGCATCGAATAGATCCTGGGGACTGCCCCGACCGATCACCTCAAAATCGACGCCAAACTGCCATGGGAAGTAGCGCTTCACGCCGGACTTGAGCGCGGCTGTAGCCAACTTCATCGGGGTTTCTCGACCCGCGACCATGCCTGCACAGCCTATTACGGTATCAAACCGTGCGAACACTTCAGCCAGCTGATCAATTGAGTCATTCACCAGGTCTGCGGCGACCATTTGGATGCCTAGACTGCGAAGCTCATCGATTTCTACCTTTTTCTCCGGCACCTGAGTGTTGATGGTCGAATCCCTGAGCAGGACGCTGATTTTGGAGCCGGGCGTACGCTTTGCCACCCGCGCAAGATTGCGTAAAACCGGAAGACCCAGTTCACCTGCGCCTAGAACAAGAATTGATTGGGGGGGAAGCTGGGTCACTTTGCTCATGATTTCTCCTGAGACCTATTGCCTGTAAGATGAGCGAATGCTTGCACGATTCGGCAGCGCTCGTAAGAAGGCACACGTGTGATACCAGGGGGAGAAATGACCGATCATGAAACTCTTAAGCAGGCAGAAACTATCTGCCAAACGCTAAGAGAAGATGATGATGGCGTCAGGCGCGAAGTCCTCGCTCACGCAGGTAGCCGCTGGTCATTGGGCATTCTGCATGCGTTAGGTGTCTACGGTAAGATGCGCCATGCCGAGATTAAAAGGCAGATGGCGGGTGTAACTCAGCGAATGTTGACGAAGACACTACGCGCCATGGAGCGCGATGGTCTACTGATTCGGCGGGAGTTCGGTGAAATTCCGCCCCGGGTCGAGTATGAGCTGACGCCGCTGGGCCTGGGACTGTTGATCCGTATGTCCCCTATCTGGACTTGGGTAGTCGAGAACGCCGAGGAATTCCGCAAAGCGCGTCGAATGTTCGACAGTCAAGATGGCAAAAAGCCGTCGTGGCAAATTCCCGTGTCGATTCCAGTAGATCCAGAAGCGCCTGAGTAATCTTCAGCGTTACAAGCAACGTCTCACGACTAGATCGCTAAGCGTCCGTCCAACTTACAGCGCGTAAGTCAGGCCTGCATCCATTGATGTGGGAGAAGTTGATCAATATCACTGGCGCGCTGCGTTGGCAGCGACTGGATCAGACTCATGATCGCCGCTGCCCGTTTGCCACTGCGAAGCGATCCGGTAAACAACTCCATCTCGGAGCCATGACGCCCCCCTGGCTAACACACCTTCGATGCTGTTGTGTAAGACGTAAATTTTCACGGCACAGGGCCGACCTTTCCGAACTCCTGCCTAAAAACAGTTTCCGGCCACCCCTGCGTTCAAATGCTACATTCACGCTTTTCCTGGCCGGCCGTCTTCATGCACATCAATCCTGATCACTTCTTACAGACGGAGAATGGCCGCATTATTAATGCTGAGCTAAATAGACTGGCTTGGCAGAGGGCTCACCTTGCCCTATCAGAGGCTCTGCTAGTGACTCCCAAGCCTTCTCGTCTGTATGTGTTGATAGGCGCACAGGGTGCAGGAAAAAGCACTTGGGCCAAATCGACGCGTTTAGTTGAGCCTGGCGCTGTAATCTTTGATGCCATCCTGGTTCAGCGCTGTGAGCGTGAATCGCTCATACAGGCTGCCAAGAAGCATGGGGTAGATGCAGTAGCTACTTGGTTCACTACTTCGCTGGAAGACTGTTTGGCACGTAATCAATTGCGCCCTGATGATGAGATGGTTCCTGAGAATGCCATTAGAAACGTTTTTAAAGCACTTCAGCCTCCACGCTTGAGCGAGGGTTTCACCGAAATTTTAGTTGTTGATGCACAGGCTAGCGCGAACGCTCATGCTTCTAAAGACTGAATCGACTTCCAGTTATGCGGCCACAGCTCGGCGATCTCGCTCGCCCGTTGCGTCAGCAGCCGCGCCAGTACCTCCTTCAAATACGCATACGGATCATGGCCAGTGAGCCGCGCAGGCCCAACCAAGCCACGTAGTGGGTAACTTAACAGTTCATAATTCGCTCTTTTTTTTCAGCTGCGTCATAGCTACGTCGGCAGTCTTGAATGGCGTCCATATTCTCGACTGTCCAGTCGAACAGAACCGAGAATGCCCCCTGCAACGAGCTACCCAGTGGTGTCAGGGCATACTCGACACCAAGCACTCGTCCATCCAGAACTCTACGCGTCAACATTCCGTTGCGCTCCAGTTTGCGTAGCGTCTGGGTCAGCACGCGTTGGGTGATGCCATCGAGACGACGCTTGATGGCATTGAAGCGACAGGGCTCGCACAATACAGCCAGAACCATCATCGACCATTTATCTGCTATCTGATCGAGTATCACGCGGCTTGGACAATCGGCGCGGTAGATCGGGTCAGTATCTTCCATTGGTATCCTCCAGTACACCTAGGATGCTTCAGGTGCGTAATTGACTCCAAGTATCCAATAAATACTATCAGATCATTAGCGCACCTAACCAAGGAGTACTCAGATGACAGATACAGACGTCGGCAAACTTCACATTTCCAACGCTAATGGCGTTACGACGATCACAATTAATAATCCGCCAGTGAACGTACTCGACGTATCTTTGATGGGCGAGATACAGCGCTTTCTCCTTCGCGCTCGTGATGACACAAACAGCCGCGTGCTGGTATTCCAGAGTGCGGACCCAGAGTTTTTCATAGCGCATGTCGATATGACATTAATCGACGAGCCGCACGCGTTTGACGATTTTGTTCATGAGTCTCCAGAGGCTCTCAACCCGTTCCAGGCATTCGGCGAGCTGCTGCGAGATCAGCCACAGGTAACAATTATCAAGCTCGCCGGATTGGCGCGCGGGGGAGGCGCAGAGTTCATCTCGGCAGCCGACATGGTATTTGCCGCAGAAGACCGAGCAGGACTTGCCCAATGCGAAGCGTTGATGGGCATCACCCCAGGGGGTGGAGCGACTCAATACCTTCCTAGTCGGATGACGCGCGGCCGAGCTCTTGAAGTGATACTTGGCGCCGATCTCATCGACGCAATAACGGCAGAACGTTATGGATGGATCAACAGAGCGATACCTGCGGACCAACTTGACGATTTCGTTGATCGGCTGGCGCGCAACATCGCCGCACTGCCCGAAGGGGTAATCGCCGCCGCAAAAAAAGCAGTGCCCAGAACAGACCTGCGGGAAGGCTTTCGCCGCGAGCACGATGCCTGGGCGGGACTCTTCGAACGTCCGGCGGCTGAAAAGCTCATCCGGGGAGGACTTAAGGCTGGCGCGCAGACTAAAGAAGGGGAGCGAAATCTGGAGAGCCTTCTCCGAGGGCTGAATTGCCACCACCGGTAACGGAGGGCGGCGCCTTACTGGAGATAATCCATGGGCCACAACTGCGCACACCTTCGGCAGCTGCCGGGCAAAGGTCCCTGCAAACCGATTTCGACTTTGACGATCACAGCGCCCGAGAGAAACGCTGACCAGCACTTGTGCCAGAGCAGTACTTGCGTGCATTCGATCAACGTTGAGCCAGCTTGGTGGAATAGACGTCCGGCCGAGAAATCCGATCAAGCGCTTCAGCCGCTGACGTGGCCCGCAGGTCTTAATAAGTCAGTTTGATAAAACATATCAAACACGGAACGGATGGCACACGCTTCTACAGAGTTGAAAACGCGTGTAAGAGCATCATAGGTACCCATGCGGAGCATGGCACATTCAACGCATCCGCGATGCGCTCTTTATTGCAGCACTTAATACAAAACGGAACAACGCTTTTGAGTGTTTATTGAAAGCTGAACACCCAACTGAATAGATAAACCTCACTCAGTACAAAGACAGCCTTGGTTGGACACACAGAATAATGGGTTTCAAAAATCTTTAACACGTGTACAAGAGGTCAACTACAATTGAAAAGTAGCTAAAACCATCGAACCACCCAAGCGCTTAGCTAGCTAACTTAATTTTAGCTGCGATGGCTCCGCCTTAGGGCCCACACAACCTTACCTCGGGCATCTATATGTTCAACAGAACCTTAAAAAAAGAGCTAATGGAATTAAAGGGTGAAGTCAAAAGGCAGCAAGCATTACAAGACGGTGTAAGTGCTGAAATGGTCACCATGACTGTCGATAGCAACCTGACGATTACCTGCATCAATAAAAATTTCGCGAAACTAGTAGGTTACGAACAAACTAAATTAATTGGCGCCTCACTAGGCACCCTATCACCCTCGTATGTCAAAGACCTTTCTTGTTATAAAAATTTTATGCGTGCGATGTCTGAAGGACGATCAGTCAGCGATGACTACAGATACATCACAGCCGACGGTCGAATGGTTTGGATACACGCAGCTTGGTGCCCAATCAAAGATGAAAGTGGTCGTACAACCCATATGGCTTGTTATGGAATAGATGCCACAGACTCTATAGACAAGTCACGTGAAAATAGCGAATTCATCCAAGCGCTGCTGAGATCTACCGCAGTGATAGAATTCGACACGTCGGGAAAGATTATCACCGCGAACGATAATTTCTTAAATGCAGTGGGTTATTCACTTGTACAATTAGTGGGGAAGCATCATAGCTTATTTTGTGAGCCCGCCTATACTTCTTCCTCAGAATACCAGCAGTTTTGGAAAACGCTGAATGACGGAAATTTCGTAGCAAACCGATTCAAAAGAATAGATAGTTCTGGCCGGGAAATTTGGCTTGAAGCTACCTACAACCCTGTTTATGACACCCGAGGAAAACTTTACAAGATTGTAAAGTTCGCCACCGTGGTCACCGATCAAGTTCAGCGCGAACAAGAGATTAGTTCTGCTGCTAGCACGGCCTACGACATTTCACAGCAAACTGATATTTCTGCAAATCGGGGAGCAGAAGTTGTTCAGGAAACGGTCGGCACGATGAACAAAATTGTCGACCAAATATCGTCTGCTTCGGAAGGCATTGAAGCCTTGGGTAAGCAGTCTTATCTGATCAGCTCGATGGTACAAACTATCGGTGGAATCGCTGCTCAAACTAATCTATTAGCATTGAACGCGGCAATCGAGGCGGCGCGCGCAGGCGAACAAGGTAGAGGGTTTGCGGTTGTCGCAGACGAAGTACGGCAACTTGCAGGAAGAACGAGTAATGCGACTGAGGAGATCGTTGCAGTCGTGCAAAAAAATCAGCTTCTAGTCGATGAAGCCGTAGCAAACATGGGTAGCAGTCGTTCCCAGGCGGAGCAAGGGCTGATGCTGGCTCAACAAGCAGGAAGCGTGATACTGGAAATTCAATCTGGCGCCCGAGAAGTTTTAGGTGCGGTTGAACGGTTTGCAAAACAACTGTGAACCCGTTGTATCAATGCATCAAACTTGCGGCTTTACCCGACAAGAGGACGCGCTGGCCCTGTGAAATATGGCGGTTTCTGGCTGACCGCTTCTGCGCCAACACGGCGTCAGGATAGGCATAGCCTGCGTTCTCGTGGTGGATGATCGCCGTGACGAAACCAACCATTATAGCCGGCGGTGACAAATCCACGTCAGCACCACACCGGATGTCGGAAAGGCGAATGGCTAAGGGGCGAATAGTGCGCCGAGCTGAGTGCGCCGAATTAACGGCTTGAGCTGATCCAGATGCGCGAATTGGCCCAGCATTTGATTGCTGGGCCAGAAGGGTGAGTTAAAGCAATACAGTGGAAAGCATGCCCAAAGCGCCCAAGACGAACCCAATGAGTGCGCCTCGCCCTGGTGCTTCATGAAACAGAGACCAGACCACAACGGGCTCCAGAAGCAACAAAGAGGTAACCGAGACCACGGTGACGATCCAGATATCACCGACGGCAACGTATCCAAGCCAATAAGCACCCAGCAGACAAAGCCCTGCAAAACACATAAGTGCAACAGGAAGTACGAACCCTTCCCACGAGCCACTCCCTGTGTGGGCAAGCTTGGCGGTTACTACCTCACTGTAAATCGCACAAAACTCACCGACCACCATTAACCCTAGAGCAGAAACTCCGAGTAGTTCTTTGGACATATCAAAAACTCCTTCGTATTCAACGCACTATTTTTCAGCTCCCAGTTAGCGACACCGCCGCTCAGGAGCTTGTTGCAGTGATACGAAGTAGCCTTGAAAAGGCCTGAATTACCGAAGTGCTTTTCCATGCTCATGTCCTTCAAAGGGTGTGAGTCTTAGCGCCCGAAACGGTGCTTGTTCTGATCATACGTTCCGTGAACCAGTCTGAACAACCTACGTCACGACAGCCTATCGATAACGGCCCGAGCGCCTGGCCCTCCCCGGCATCAGTCATATCGCAGTGTGATCTGAAACATAGGCCGAAAGGTTCCCCGGGCAGCCGGTATGCCGGATTAAGTCAGGGCAGACACACCCCGATGCGGACGAAATCGCGGCCCACAATCAACCTGGCCACGAGCCCAGCTTAAAAACCGGGACTCGAGAACTGGATATAAGTGCTAAAGCTTGCAAGAACCACCCAGAAAATCACAAAAAGCCATGGGGTTCTCATAGAAAACTGAAGGGATTTTATATACCCCTTTTGACTGGATTCCGCTTCGCAGAACAGGGGCGAATCATCATAGTTAAGCCCCATTGCAGGCTCGCTGCGCAACAGATTGCTTTGCTTGAAATGCCAGTGATCAATTATTGCGTAAGCAGTTCGAATCCCTGGCCATGCATTCAGCGAACTCACAACCCCGAGTAACGCCAATAGCAATGGCACAACCAACGTAAAGATGTTGCCCCATTGCGGGTTGAGGTTGGCCATTGAGGATGCAAACGCAATCACCAAAAACGATTGCGCCGTCAGATTCGCATTTGTTCGATTCGATAGCAGAGTGGTTTCGTACTGAATTTCTCGGCGATAGAAATCGAGACGGTCTTTCGCAGTGCCGAATACAAATGCCTCAGCGGGAAGAGGCTCATGCGTACTGGTCTCATCGGTAATGATCTTAGACACAGTCGCTCACCAAATATGGATTAATTAATTTAGAAGCCCGTGGACGTGAGTAGTTCATTACATCCAAAAACGCCCCCGCTTTTATTACGTCAGCACTCACAAAGTGCCACTTTATCGATCCTTGATTGGTGAATTTATACGGGTTATCGAGGGCAATGGGCCGAGCTTTAGGAGGCCGACATGCAGGACCCTACAAGCCCGGTGCTTCAGCACCCTCACCTAACAGAGGATGGATCATGACTACGTCACAGCACTCGGCACAACCGGTAAACCTGGCGCAAAAGGTATTCGTCGTTGCCTGAGTGATTCAAGTGGAGTTGCTTATGGAGGGCAGATCTAAGACTCCTCCTTCGGCCAGAAGCGGTCATTCAGGTTGGGCGTCATCCGGATTGATTTTGTCTTCGACGTCAAATCTACTCAACAATGCGGCTCCATCCGAAACACCAAGAATCTGATCAATTGCGGCTATTTTTTGGGTCGCACAGTCGAGTTGAAAGTCAGCATTGCTGTATGTAGCCTCCGCCTCATTATGGAGTGCATAGGCCATATGGGCCGCAACACGGACGCTCATTGGAGCATCTACATCACTTCCCAGATAATCTGCAAGCAACGTCCTGATCTCTATCAGTGCAAGCGCGAGTAGCCTGGTTTGAGCAGTCTGCATAAAGGTATCCCGGGTATTACAACGAATTTGCGAACGGATTTCGCGAGATTACATAAACTTTCAGACTGTCAAAAGCGAAAGACCGTTAAGGGTCGATTCCGGTCTGTTTCGACTGACTGGTTTGGGTCGATTGCTGCCTGTCGTAAGGGGCAGCAAACGAATATTGTCATCCATCCTGTAGAGCAGCACCTGCCAGCCACATCAGGAACGCGCTCACATGTACTTGCCGCTCCCGCCCTGGCACGCACACCGCAATGTAACGCGGACCAAGCAGGCTGACTTCTGGCCTATAGGCCACTAATTCTCCATGCCTGAGGCTGTCGGCTACCAGTACATTGCTTGCCAGCACCAGCCCATGACCCGCGATTGCAGCACTCAAAGCAAAATGCTCATCGTCGAACTCACGCATCTGCGCCGTTTCAAGCCAGGCCTGGCATTCTGCGGCCGCGCACCAGCTCTCCCAGTTTATTGAAAATGCTCCCGGAATTTTCCAGTGTAGGTTGATCAGTTCGATCTGATTTACGTTCAGCGAGGCCACCAGACCGGGGGCGCCGTAAACCGAGAACTGCTCGTTCATTAGCTCCTGACAGAACAACTTCGGGTCATCGCGGCTGACCGAGCGAATAGCAAGATCGACACTGGAATCACGCAGCAGATCGACTAGTTCGTTACGTGTATCGACCCGCACATTGAATTGCGGAAAGCTCCGATAGAAACTACCCAGCCGTGGAATCAGCCAGGCTGCGGCCAAGCCCGGCGTAGTGGAAATGGTCAGGGTTTGGGGAACAGTGTCCGGATAGAAGGCCTCCAGGCTGCTGCGAATGTCTAATAATGCGCGATGAGTCTGGCGATATAGCAACTCACCCTCTTCGGTCAATGCCACACCTTGTCCAGATCGTTTAAACAGCGGCGCTCCGAGGCGGGTTTCCAACGTCTTGACCTGGTGGGAAATGGCCGCGGGGGTGACAGAGAGTTCCTCTGCTGCCGCTTTAAAGCTACCCAGTCGCGCAGCCGCCTCGAAGGTGCGCAACGCGTTAAGCGGAAGAGTCGAAAACACACATGGTTCCCTAGGTGAATTGAATTAATATGTATTCAATTTATCTCATTTTTCCTGGTGTGTACGGAGCGATACCGTCGCGGGTATTCGATCTACTCAACCTTCGGAAAACACCATGCAAGGACCTTCGCGAAAAATTCTTCAAGCCATCCTCTATGAATCAATCGCTGTTGCGGTGCTGTCGCCCAGCATCTCGTTGATATACGACGAAGGTCTGGCCCATGCGGGTGCGCTGTCGTTGATGTTGTCTGTATGCGCGCTGCTGTGGAACGTGCTGTTTAACTACGTTTTTGAATTCTGGGAAGCGCATCAGCCGCAGCGTACTCGCACGTTGGGTAGGCGCTTGCTCCACTCACTGGGTTTTGAGGGTGGGCTAGTTCTACTGTTGGTGCCACTGGTGGCATGGTGGCTGGAGATTTCTTGGTGGGCTGCACTGATCACCGACCTAGGGCTGTTCGTTTTCTTCTTCTTTTACGCGCTGGCGTTTCAATGGGTCTTCGATAGGATATTTGATGTACCAAACTCCGCGAAGGCGGAGGTTTCGGTTAACCCATAATCCGCCCGGAATCCGATTAGCCTACCTACAGCAGCACTAGGATTTGTACATGAAAAACACCACCAAAGCGATTGAGAACTACATCTTTGGCAAGGACGGAAATCGGCCCGACTTGTTGCGCCATGCTTTCAGTCTAGACGCAACTCTTAACGTGTTAGTGAAGACGAGCAGCATCCGATTTCCTCCCAACGTCCAGGGGCGCGAAGATATTGCTGAAGTACTGGTACGCGGCTTTAGCCTGCAATATGAGAACATTTATACATTCTGCTTCGGTGACCCTCCAAAGCCCGGAGCAAATGTTCATAAGTGCAAATGGCTGGTTGGCATGTCAACAAAAGCGACTGGAGAGTTACGCGTAGGTTGCGGGGAATATCATTGGGTCTTTTCACCGCAAAGCGGCCTGGCCATTCAACTGTCCATTGTTATCGAACACATGTTGGAGTGTCCTTCCCAGCATATGCGCAAAATAATGGATTGGCTTCAAGGTCGCAGCTATCCATGGTGTGAATCTACCGACATGCTTGATTCGGCACCGCCGCTCACTTGCCTCCAGCCGGTTCTTGCCTACGTTGCTGCATAACCCCTATCGATTTAAACGTACGCGTTTGGCAGTTAGTGGATGCTCAGGCTCCTCGGTCTCGAGCACAATCCCACGTCCAATCGAGGAGAGGCATACCGATAATGGCGTCTTGAATTTCCCGAAAAAGCGGGGTTGCGGACGCGATGACCAAATCGCAGGCAATAAAAAACCCCGTAGACGTTAATCTACGGGGTTTCTAAGAGTGGAGGCCGAGGTCGGAATCGAACCGGCGTAGGCGGATTTGCAATCCGCTGCATAACCATTTTGCTACTCGGCCTCAAACGATCAATGCCCTTACCACTGACATTCACCGCATAAAAACTTGAGTGGGCTATAGAACCCTGCCTCTACTCTAACTTATTGAATGCATTGAATGCATTGAATGCATTGAATGCATTGAATGCATTGAATGCATTGAAGTTTTTAATGCTTCGTTGCGTTCGATGGTCGCCATTATGTACTCATTTGCTTTTGGCTGCAACCCCTTGATTTCAAAAATATTTCGTATTGGCATCAAGGGGTTGCGCCCCTGCCCTACTCCTTGATGAGCTGTTGCTGATACTGCGGGTCGGCCTGGATCTGGGCTTCGGTGAAGGGCAGCGGGCGCAGTTTTTTCTCGGAGAAGGCTTGGGTCTGGTCCTTTGAATATTTCGATTGGGGGTTGCTGGATTCGGAGAACGCCAGTACGCCCAGGGCTTGGGGGCCTTTGTCGTCAAAGGTGACGATTTGCAGGTAGCTGCTGCCGCTGACCACTTCGCGCTTGCCGTCTTCGCGGGGCACGGTTTGCATGGCGTTGTAGATGCCAAGTTCTTGAGGGCCGCCGTGGATGGGGATTTGGCCGCAGACTTGGATGTCGCCCCAGCGGGTCAGGCCAAGCTTGCTGACGTCTGCGGTGGAGGCCAGCATGGCTTCGCGCAGGGCTTTGGCGACGGGTTCGCGGTCGATGGCCAGGCCGCGTGGCGTGGTCAGCGGGTGCGCCGGGTCGAAGGCGACGCGCCAGGCGTCGGGGAGTTGCTGCAGGTGTTCGAACAGGTTGATGAAGTGCACCAGCCCCAGGCCGCTGTCGAGGTTGGCGCGTTGGTCCCAGCTTTTCAGGCTGCTGCACAGCGGCTGCAAGGTCGCCGCGTCGGTGCCGAGGTGTTTGGCGCAAAACTCAAGCAGGTCGGGCATGACTTGGCTGGCGAGGTAGACCTCGTTGTCCATCACCATGTTTTGTAGGTCGACCACGCCGATCGGTTGTTTCTCCAGGGATTGCAGGCGTTGCACGGCGAATCGCGCGCGCGGGCCGAGGCCGATGTGGTCTTGGCTGATTACTGGGGAGAAACCGGTGAGCGGCGCCTTGGGGTTGGCCAGCCACGCGGAGTCGTTGGAGTGTTGTACGTAGTCGGTGCGTTGCAGTTGCGGCAGTTGGTCAGCGGCGAAGATGCCGGGCTGCGCCGCACGTGGGTCAATGTCCCAGGCGCAGGCGCTGTGGGCGCCGTCGAGCATGATCATCTGCAGGCCGGCCCGTGGGTCGCTGCATTGCGCGAGTTTGGCGGCGCTGACGTTGGGCACCACCGACAGGTTCATGTACAGGCTCTGGCCCTGGTCATCGGCGGCCACGGTATTGACCCATGGGATGCCTTGCAGGGTATGCACTGAGGTTTGCAGTTCCTTGAGGCTGGTGGCGCGGTTCATGGCGTACCACTGCTGCAGCACGCGGTCGTTGCCCAGGTTGGCGTCGCGCAGGCTGAAGGCATAGTGGTTGTCCCAATCCAGTTTGCCGGGCCATTGCACCACCGGGCCGAATTGCGAGCTGTAGACGGTATGCGGCTGGGCCTTAAGGCTACCGTCGGCTTGCTTGACCTGCACGGTTACCGAGGTTTTCTCCAGGGCAATGGATTTGCCGTCGAGCAGGTAGCGTGTGGAATCCTTGGGATCAAGGGTGAGGCGGTACAAGGTGAAATGCTTGGAGGTGTCGACGGTGTGGGTCCAGGCCACGTGCTGGTTGAAGCCGATGTTGATCACCGGCAGGCCCGGCAGCGCGGCGCCCATCACGTCCAACTGGCCGGGAATGGTCAGGTGCATCTCATAAAAACGCATGCCGCCCAACCAGGGGAAATGCGGGTTGGCGAGCAACATGCCACGGCCATTGAACGATCGATCACGCCCTACGGCGACGGCATTGCTGCCGCGGTCCAGGCTAAAGCGTTGCTGGTTGGCAGCGGCCAGTTCAAAGGCTTTCAAGTTGGGTTGCACGCTGGCGGACGCCTGAGGCGGTGCGGCGCCGACCAAGGCTTCGGCGAATTGGCCGACACCGCCTTCCACCAGCAGCCTGCGGGTGAGTTTGACCAAGTCTTGCACCACCAGCGGCCGCACCCACGCCGAGTGACATTGCGCCGGTGCGCCCTGCTCTTTCAAGTATCGGTTGTAGCCCGCCACATAGCCTTCAATCCGCTGCTGGATCTGCGGCGTCTGCGCGTTCCAGAAGGCAGCAACCGCTTCGGGGGTGTTCAGCCAGGTAAAAAATACATCGCTGGCGAGGTTGTTGCGCTCTTCCAGCGTCGCCTGTTCAGGGCCGAAGAACTTGGCGCGTTCGCCGTTGACCGTGACCACTTCATTGGCCAGCAGGCACAGGTTGTCTTGGGCATATGCATAGCCGATGCCGTAGCCCAGGCCGCGTTCGTCGTTGGCGCGAATGTGCGGCACGCCGAAGGTGGTGCGGCGAATCTCTGCCGACGTTTGTGTGACGTGCTCGCGCGCCGATGCGGCAAGGCTCAACCCGAGCAACACCCCGGCCATGCACACCCTGGACAACCCATTGGAAATAATCACGCAAGCTCCACAGTCAAATTGAACGCCCTCACCAGGGGTAACTACCCCACCGTAAGGACGCAAAATACCGGCTGTGATTTAGTCGCGCAGGGTATCTATTTATGTCATCTGCGCTGTGACAAAGCTGATACCGACAAAATTTCTACATCGCGCACTTCATGATTTTGCTCGCTCGTTCGTCTTATTAGATAAGAGCGCCATCATTTTCCTGATCAGGCTCTGATAAGGAGTTTTTTGCATGTACAACTCGCAACTGCCCACGGACGGACAAACACCTGCCGCCGACGCCACTTTCGGCAGCGGCGCGCAAGCATTTGGCAAAGCGCCGGAGCACGGCAACCAGCGTATTCGCCATTTGCTCAAATACTTCGGTTTGCGCACCAGCCTGATTCGGCTGAAGGTCATCGATGCCCTGCTCACCGCCGCCGACAACCAGCGCACCCTGGGAGTGCGCGGCGTGCACAGCCATTTGCTGGAGCTGGGCATTCCGTTGTCGTTTCTCAGCGTGCGTGAGGTGCTCAAGCGCCTGTGCAGCGAGGGCGTAATCACCCTCAATGCGGACAAAAGCTACCGCCTCCATGACGAGGCTGCCAAGGTACTCGAAGGTCGCGCCTGACTCCCCCTCAGAAGTTAGGCTTGACCTTGCGGCGCATGATGCCGTTGATCACCACCACGGTCACCGCCACGGCAATGGCGATGTACTGGAACGTTTTCTCGCTGATAACCCCGGTGTTCTGCAGGTAGGACAGGCCAAACATCGTCCCCAGTACTACAAGGGAAATCAGAATCGAATATTTCAAACGTTGCTTTTGGGTCATGACGGGTTCCTGAACCGGATAAATGTATTCACTTTGTATCGTCGAGCATGCCAAGCACATACCCAGTGACGGGGATGGATGGGGGTCGACAGGGTCGTATGTTACAGGCGATGAAAAGCTTTGGCTCGTTCAGCGCCAGATTGACCCTGTCAGTACTCTAGAGGATGTTGAAATGCTTCGTCGAATCACACTGCTGATTCCATTGCTGATCATGCTGAGCATGAGCGGCTGCTTCTTTTTCCCACGCGGCGGTGGTGGTGGCTGGCACGACCACCGCTATGACGACGGCCGAGGCTACGAGCACCGCTGATCGCCCATGCGTCTCGCTTTGCAGGGCGCAAAGCGAGACGTTTGACCTTCAACTCGCGTGCACCCAGCGTTGGTGCAGCCAACGCGCAAACGCATCCAGGGCAAACCCCAGCAGTCCGATCAGCAGCACCATCGCCATCAACTCCGAATAGGCCAGCCGGTCACGGGTATCAAGGATGTAATAGCCCAAGCCCGCACTGACCCCAAGCATCTCGCACGGCACCAGCACAATCCACACGATACCAATGGCCAGGCGCACGCCGGTCAGCACGTGCCCGACTACGCCGGGAATGATCACGCGCCGCAAGGTTTCCCAGCGCGTGGCACTCAGGCTCTTGCTCAACTGCAACCAGCGCGGGTCCAACTGGCGCACGCCGGCGGCGGTGTTGAGCATGATCGGCCACACCGCGGCAAAGGCCAGCAGGAAGTAGATCGGCTGGTCGCCCACGCCCATCAACATCACCACGATGGGCATCCAGGACAACGGCGAGATCATCCGCAAAAACTGAAAGGCTGGCGTGGTGGCTGCTTCCAGGTTGCGCGAACTGCCCACCAGCAGGCCCAGTGGCACGCCCACCAACAGGGCGAGAAACAGACCAACGAAGATGCGCTTGAGGCTCACGGCGATATGCAGGTACAGCTCGCCGCGCCCGAACAATTCCCACAGGCTGCTGACGGTCGCCGCCAGCGAAAAGCGCGCCGACAAGCCATCGGCGACGCCAAACACTTTGACGCCGAACCACCACAAGAACAGCAAGCCTGCCAAACCACTCAGGCCCAGCAACCAGCCCGGGAGTGTGCCTTTACTCAAGCGCCAATCTCCTCTTGCCGCTCGTAGCCATCCGGCAAGCCGAAGGTTTTCATGCCGCCCACCGACTCGATGGCATTACGCACAAAACGGTCGTCCACCAAGTCTTTGGCGACGAACGCCGGGTCAAGGTCGGCGAGAAATTTCTTGTCGCCCTCGATCAAGGTGTCCTTCAAGCGGCGCACCAGTTCCTCGGTGTAGCTGGGGAATGGGTACGGCTGGAAGTCGATGCGGTGCTCGTCCCAATGGGCGTGCTGGATGGCGCCGTCAGCCAGGTAAGCGGCACGGTCGCTGGCCGCCGGCGCGAGAACTTTGCTCAACACCGGTTCGGCATGCGGCGTGTAGCGGTTCGGGCCGTCCTTGGACAAAAGCTTCACCGCTTCTTCGCGGTTATCACGGGTCCACACCTGCGCCTTGACGATGGCATTCACCACTTTCTGCGACCATTGCGGGCGGTTGGTCAGGTCGTGCTCGTGCATGAACACCACGCAGCACGCATGGTTACGCCATACGTCACCGGTGAAGCGCTGTACGCGGCCGACTTTGAGGTTTTCCGCCAGGGCGTTGAATGGCTCGGCGACGATATAGCCGTCGATACGTTTGCTGGCCAGGGCCGGCGGCATGTCGGAGGGCGGCAACACAATCAGGTTGACCTCGTTGGCGGCAATCCCAGAACCGGCTGCGCGCGCCACGGACGTGAGGCCGTTATCGCGAAACAGTTGCTGCACCACCACGTTGTGGATCGAGTACCAAAACGGAATTGCCACCGACTTGCCGCCCAGTTGCTTCACATCGGTAATGCCTGGCGATACGGTCAAGCCCGAACCGCCGACGTGGTTCCAGGCCACCACTTTAGCCGGCACTTTGCTGCCATAGCGCGCCCACACCGTCATCGGCGACAACAGGTGAATCACGTTGACCTGCCCGGAGATAAACGCCTCGATCACCTGGGCCCAGCTGCGCAACAGCACCGGGCGCTCGGCCTTGATGCCTTCGGCTTCGAACAGGCCGTTGTTGTGCGCAACCAGCAGCGGCGTGGCGTCGGTGATCGGCAAGTAGCCGATGCGTACCGGCGCGTCCGGCTCGCTGGCCGCGCGCGCTTGCAAGCTGCTCAACAGCGGCAAGGCACCGGCAGCGCTGAGCACCGCCGAGAGTTTGAGAAAGTCACGGCGCGAGTGGGTCAGGTCATCCAGACACATAGTTGGGCTCCAGTTGTTCAAGAGGGTTGGGTTGAGGGCGGCTCGCCTGCCGTAAGGTTTTCAGAATCTCGATACGCAGCGCGCCGATGGCCTCAACTTGCTCTTCGCGCGGTTGCGCCAGGTTGATATGCCATTCACCCAAGGTCCGCGCCGGGCGGTTGCCCAGTAGCAGGATGCGGTCGGACAGCAGCAGCGCTTCATCAATATCGTGGGTGATCAATACGGCCGCCGAGCCTTGCTCGCGGTTGACCTTGAGCAGCAAGTGCTGCATATCGGCGCGGGTGACTTCATCCAGCGCGCCGAACGGCTCATCCAGCAGCAACACCTGCGGTTGGCGCGCCAGGCAGCGCGCCAACGCCGTGCGCTGGGCCATGCCGCCGGACAGCTGCGCCGGGAACTGCGCACGAGCATGTTCCAACCCAACCGCCGCGATGGCGTGGTCCACGCGGCGGCGACGCTCCTCAGTGCTCAAGTGCGGCTGGCGAGCGAAATCCAAACCAAAGGCGACGTTCTTTTCCAGGTTCAGCCACGGCAACAGGCTAGGGTCTTGAAAAGCCACGGCCACGCGCGGATGCGGGCCATCCAGCGGCTCGCCCAGCACCCGCACGCTACCGCCCTGGGGCGCCTGCAAGCCGGCCAGCACCCGCAGCAAGCTGGACTTGCCGACGCCGCTAGGACCCAGGATCGACACCACCTCACCCGGCTGCAAGTGCAAGTCAAACCCTTGCAACACCGGCCCACTGGCATACCCCAGGCAAACCGCCTGGGCACTCAATACCGCCTGGTTCATAGATTGGCCTGGCGATGCAGCTCGGTACGCAGTTGCACCAGGCTGGGCGTGACGATGGGCACAAAGGCCGACTCGCGCCAGCGCCGGGCGAAACCACTGCCGTGGGCAGTCAGGTACGCCTTGCCGCCGCTGGCCTGCAGTTCAAGCTGTACAGCACTGGCGGCGGTTTCCGCGAGGGCAATGCGCAGCTTGAACAACGGCACCGGTTCTGCTGCAAATCGCCCGGCCAGCAGGCCTTTTTTCAATTCGTTGACCAAGTGGTCCAGCGTCACGCGTAGCGCCTCCAACTCATCGCGCAATACGGTGCGGCTCGAGCCCAAGTGGTTGGCTACTTCCGCCAGGGAGCGACGGGCCAGGCCGATGGACATACCGCACTGCAACCCAAGAAACGCCGGGCGTACTGCCGGTAGAAACTTGCGCGCATCCTCATGCAACAACCAGTCACGACTCAGCTCAACCCCTTCCAGACCCAGGGCTGCTGTATTGCTTGATTGCAGCCCCAACAGCTCCAGGTCGCGCGAGCGTTGCAAACCCGCAACCGAATCGGGGATCGCCAGGATAAACGGCGCGCCACCACCGGCATGTTCGATAGCAGCGGCGGCAACAAAGCCGTTCTTGCGCAGGTTGGTTACCCAATGCAGGCGACCGTTGAGGGTCCAGCCGTCATCAGTCGGTTCGGCGCTGATTTGCAGCGTCTCGATGCCGGACAAAAACTTCATCGCATTCGACAGCCCCGTGGCCCCGGCCAGTTTGCCGCTGAGCAAGTCCGGCAACAGTTGCTCACGCAGCCGCTCATTCGGGCTCTGCAACAAATACTCGATAAAAGACCGCTGGCCCCAGCACACAAACGCCGCCGCCAGGGAATGGCTGGCGACATTGGCGATGGCGTCCACCGCGCCGGTCACATCGCCGCCCAGGCCACCAAGGGCCTTGGGCACGCCGATACGTAATACGTTGGCTTCTGCCAGCCTTGGCAGCACTTCCTGTGGATCGCAACTGCCCACATCCAGGGCCTGCGCTTGAACGTCGAGCCAACGGCTCAAGATTGGGTCAAGCATTCATGTTTCTCCTTTTTACTGCGTGGGGACCAACACCTGCGCGTGTGCGCCTCAGCTCGCCGGTTTTTCCCAACGGTATTGCGCCAGCTCCGGGTTCAGCGGGGTACGGGCAAACACGTTAGCGAAGTTGCACAGGGTTGCCAGGCTTACGCCCAAAATAACTTCCAGGGCCTGGCCGTCGGTGTAACCGGCGCCGCGAAATGCCTCGAAACCTGCGTCGCTGACATCACCACGCGTGGCGATCACTTCACGGGTGAAGGCGGCGAGTGTCTCATAGCGCGCATCTGGCAACTCACCCAACTGGCGCAAGGCTTCGATCACTGCCTCCGGCAGCTTGGCCTTGTTGCGCGCCACAGCGGTGTGGCCGGCCACGCAGAAGTCGCAACCGTGCGTGGTGGCGGCAATCAGTTGCACCACTTCACGGTCGGCCAGGCTCAGTTCGGCCTTAGCGTTAAGGCCCGACACGGTGATGTAGGTTTCCAGCGCAGCCGGTGCGTTGGCGAGTACGGCGAGCAGGTTAGGGATAAAACCCGAGGTTTTCAGAGCGTTTTCCAGGAACGGTTTCGCGGCTTGCGGCGCGGTTTCAGGGGTGAGCAACGGTACACGGGACATGGAGTGGTCTCCTGATGGGTTCGTGTACCCAGTCTGTTGGTTATAAAAAATCGCCTCAATAGTCTAAAGTAGCGATTACTTGCTCTAGAGTCTTTCCGTTAGATGAATTCGTCGAGTGCCCTTGTCGATTGGTTATTAGACAGCCTCGAACTCAACACCAGCCTGTTCCATGTGGGCCGCTATTGTGGCAGCTGGCATGCGAGCACCCATGGCCTGGCCAGCGCGAGTTTCCACCTGATCGTACAAGGCCAGTGCTGGTTGCATATTGACGGTGAACCTGACCCGAAACACTTGAACAATGGCGACGCGGTGTTTCTGTTGCGTGACCTGGTTTACCAGCTGTCTGGCGCCGCAACGGCGGCGGCCGCACGGGAATGCCCGCGCCGGCCGATGCTCGCGCTGGACAGCGCCGCCAATGACGGCGCGGGCCTGGTATGTGGGTTCTTCCACTTTCATTCCGGCCTGTCGGCCATGATTGTCGACACCCTGCCCGCCTGGATCATCCTGCGCGCCGGCGACCCTTCGTTGACCGCCGCGCGCAACCTGTTCGCACTGATCCTGCAAGAGTGCGAGCGTAGCCCGGCGCCCTCGTCCGCCTTGCTCGAACGTCTTTGCCACTTGTTGTTTCTGTATGTGCTGCGCCAGCAAGTGCTCGATAACGCCGAGCTTGGCGGCCTGGCTGCACTGGCCCGGCAACCGACGTTCGCCAACCTGCTGGAGCAATTGATTGCGCGCCCGGCAGAGCCTTAGACCCTGGAAAGCATGGCGGCTTGCACCGGGCTGTCGCGCTCGGCGTTTTTCAAACGGTTTAACGAGTTGTGTGGGCAATCGCCGGGGCAAGTGCTGTTGATGATGCGCATGCGGCATGCATGCCAGCTGTTCAAGCAAGACCAGACCGTGGCCGATGTATCGCTGGCGGTGGGTTACCAATCGGTGGCGGCGTTTACGCGTGCGTTTCACAAGGTAACCGGGCAGCAGCCCGGCGCCTATCGCAAGGCTCAAGGCTAGCGTTGCAAGCCAATACCCGGCTGCGCGCACAGTTCCACCAGCCAATCGACAAATACCCGCACCCGCGGTGATAACTGGCGATGCGGCGGGTACAGCGCAGTCAAGGCCATCCTCGGCGGCACAACCTCAGCCAGCACTTCCACCAGCGTGCCCTGCGCCAGCTGACGTGTTGCGTGATAATACGGCGCCTGGATCAACCCGTAGCCAGCCTCGCACGCTGCGAAATAACCATCGGAACTGTTCACCGCAACCACCTTGGGCAGGTTGATCTCCCGCAGTTCGGTGCCCACCTGAAACTCCAGGCCGAAGCGTTTGCCGCTGGCGCTGGACACGTACTCGACCATTTGATGGCCGGCCAGGTCGTCCATTGTAGCGGGCACACCGAAACGCTTGAGGTAGTCGGGGCTGGCCAGCGTCAACTGGTCCATCATCGCCAAAGGCCGAGCCACCAGCGATTCGTCCAGGGCCAGGCCACCGCGCAGCACGCAGTCCACGCCCTCGCGAATCAGGTCAACTGTGCGGTCATTAAGGCCGATTTCCAACGCGATGTGCGGGTAGCGCGCCGTAAACGTCGGTAACGCTGGAATCACGATCAGCCGACCGATGCCCGAGGGCATGTCGATGCTTAAGGTGCCGCGCGGGTTCTGGCGGCTGACGGAGAACACCGCCTCGGTTTCTTCCAGGTCTGTCAGCAATTGCACACAACGCTGGTAGTACGCGGCGCCATCCAGGGTCGGACTGACTTGGCGTGTGGTGCGCTGCAACAGTTGCACGCCCAGATGAGCCTCCAGCTGTTTGATCAGGATGGTCACCGACGCCCGGGGCAGTTGCAGGCTGTCGGCCGCCTTGGCAAACCCGCCCAACTCAACAATCCGGGTGAACACGCGCATCGCGTTGAATCGGTCCAAGGGACGACGCCTCCCGCCATTATTTAGAATTTACGAACAGTGATAGCGCTTTTAGCCGGTTTATCTCGGTTTTGTCGAGGATAACAATAGAGGCCTTCGCAACCCAGGAGCTGAACCTATGCACACCCGTCAACTCGGCAAGAACGGCCCTCAAGTCTCCGCCATCGGCCTCGGCTGCATGGGCATGACCGACTTCTACACCACCGGCAGCGATACCCAGGAAGCCGTCGCCACCCTGCACCGCGTGCTGGAGTTGGGCGTCACCCTGCTGGACACCGCCGACATGTACGGCCCGCACACCAATGAAACGCTGATCGGCAAAGCCATCGCTGGCAAACGCGACCAGGTGTTCCTGGCGAGCAAATTCGGCTTTGTGCGTGACCCGGCGAACCCGACAGTGCGCCGCGTGAATGGCCGCCCTGAATACATCCGCGAGGCGATTGAGGGCACCTTGAAACGCCTGGGCGTGGAAACGCTGGACCTGTACTACCAGCACCGCATCGACCCTCAAGTGGCCATCGAAGAGACCGTCGGCGCTATGGCCGAACTGGTCAAGCAAGGCAAGGTGCGTTACCTGGGCCTGAGCGAAGCCTCGGCCGCCAGCCTGGAGCGCGCGCACAAGGTGCATCCGATCAGCGCCCTGCAAAGCGAATACTCGCTGTGGAGCCGCGACCAGGAAGACAACGGTTGCCTGGCAGCCTGCCAACGTCTGGGCATCGCCTTTGTGCCTTACAGCCCGTTGGGGCGCGGTTTTCTCACGGGCGCCCTGAAAAACCCGGATGACTTCGCCGCCGACGACTACCGCCGCTCCAGCCCACGGTTTCAGGGGGAGAACTTTGCAAAAAACTTGCGGCTGGTGGACCGGGTCAAGACGCTGGCCGCTGAAAAAGGCATCACAGCCGGGCAACTGGCGTTGGCGTGGGTGCTCGCGCAGGGCGATTACCTGATCCCAATCCCCGGGACCAAGCAGCGCAAGTACCTCGAAGAGAACGTGGCGGCAGTGGATGTCACGCTGAGTGCTGCTGAGCTGTCAGCACTGGCATCGATCTTCGAGGCGGGCGCTACGGCCGGTTCACGCTACCCCGAGGCCGGGATGGGCCTGGTGAACCAATAGCGCCAATGTGGGAAAGGACGCCGTCAACCGTTCAACTTTGTACAATAGCACCTCAAGCTCTTCCTTACCAAGCCGATAGCCCGACGAAGCTCTAACAAAGCCGCGTCGATAATAAATGCTTCGTAAGGACGACCCCATGACCCCACTACGCTCCATTCAAACCCGCTACACCCTGTTTCTGGTGCTGTTCGTCCTGGTGCTATCAGTGTTAACCGTCGTGGGTATCGGCCAGTTGGTCGCCCCCACGCTAAAACACACCGAAGAACAGGTGGTGCTCAACCGCATCGCCGAGGTGGCTGTGCAGATTCAGGGCGAACTCAACAAGGTTCAAGCCCAGCAACGCAGCATCACCCAAACCATCCCGCTGCTCGACAGTGACGCCATCGACAAGGTGCTGCCCGGCCTGGTGGATCAGTATGGCGAGCTGAAAGTCTTCGGCGGTGGCATCTGGCCGCTGCCCAACCAGCGCACGCCGGGGCGCAACAAACACAGCACGTTCTGGCACCGCGATGCCTCGGGCAAGCTGGCCGTGAATACCTTCTGGAACAGCGACGCCGCGCCCAATTACTACGACCAGAGCTGGTACAAAGGCGGCCTCGCCTCGCCGCGCGGCCAGTGCGCCTGGGCGGCTGCCTACAAAGACGACGCCAGCCAGGAACCGCGCACCAACTGCGCCATGGCGATTCAGCGTGACGGCGCGGCTTACGGCGTCGCCACCATCGATGTGACCCTGGGCTTTTTCAATGAGCTGGTGGCCAACAAGGAAAAAGACATCGGCGGCCAGATGCTGATCGTCGAAGGCGACGGCAAGATCATCAGCAACAGCACGCGCATCAGCAGCCCGGTGGTGCTCAAGAACATCAGCGAACTGACCGGCACCTCGGCGTTTGCCGCCCAGGTCAGCAAGGCCCTCGCCCATCGCGACCAGGCGCTGCAGCGCAGTGAGTTCGACAACCAGGGCGTGTCCAGCACCTTTTACATGCGCCCGATCGAGGGCACGCCGTGGTTCCTCGCCACCGCCCTGCCTACCTCGCTGATCACCGCCCAGCGTGATGATGTACTCGGTAGCTTAGCGCTGCTGCAAATCCCGATGGTGTTGCTGCTGGTACTGCTGGCGTTCTTTGCGATTCGCCAACTGGTGCAACGCATGAAGTCGCTGCGCACCAATATCGACGCGCTGTCTGCCGGCGATGCCGACCTGACGAAGCGCATCACCATCCGTGCCGAAGATGAAATGGGCGCCATCGGCCACTCGGTGAACCGCTTTATCATCTACCTGCAAAACATGATCGGCGAAGTCACTCAGGCCACGGGCGCCATGGCCTCGGGGCTTGAGCAATTGCAGCAGACTTCGGAGCACACTAACCAGATTCTGGTACGGCACGCCTCGGAGACCGATCAGACGGTCACGGCCATCACCGAAATGAGCTCCACCGCCGACACCGTCGCGCAAAACGCCGCTGAAACCGCGTCGTTCACCCAACGCGCCAACGAACACGCCGACCGCTCCCGTGTGGTGGTGGGTGAAGCCTCCACCAGCGTCACCGCCCTGATCGGCGAAGTCGCCAGCGCTACCCATACCGTGGAAAACATGCGCCAGGACGCCGCGCGTATCACTGAAACCCTCGGCGTGATCGGCGCGATTGCCGGCCAGACCAACCTCTTGGCACTCAACGCCGCGATTGAAGCGGCGCGCGCTGGCGAGCAAGGCCGTGGGTTTGCGGTGGTGGCCGACGAAGTCCGAGCGCTGGCCGCACGCACCCAGGCCAGCACCTCGCAGATCAACGAGATGTTGGCGCGCCTGACCACCGGTGTGAGTTCGTCGGTAACGGCGATGGAAAACACCCAGGCCAGTTGCCAATCGGCGGCGGATGCCACGGCACGCGTCAACACCGGTTTGGATGAGATGGCCGGCTCGGTCAGCCATATCAACAACCTCAGCACCCAGATCGCCACCGCCGCCGAGCAGCAAAGCGCGGTAACCGAGGAGATCAACCGCAGCATGGTGCAGATCCGACATATGGTTGAAGAGCTGGTGGAAAGTGGCCATGCCACTGAAACCAATACGCAAAGCCTGCTGGATGCCAATGGCCGGGTGATTGCGTTGATGAGCCGTTTCAAGGTTCGCTGATAAATGAGTGAAACACTCCCGTGCAAACCACGGGAGTGGGACTATTCTGACAGCTCCCAGTGCGAGATCTCGCCACACAGGAGGTGTGTCATGCACGCTGCTGATCATTCTGTCCGCATGGAGCGGATCAGCCAGGAACGCTTCATCCAAGCCCCGATCGAAGTCGTCTACGACTACGTGACCCAGCCCGACCGCTGGCACGAGTGGCACCCTACCTCCCTGAGTGCCGACACCGGCACCACCGGTTCACTGCCGGTCGGCACCCGTTTTACCGAAGTCATCGACCTGCTGGGCGTGCGCGTGCCCATGAGCTACCGCGTGCAGATCGCCCGCCGCCCGAGTGAATTCAAAACCGTGTTTACCTCCCTCGCGGTGGACGGTTCTATTGAGTACTTCTTGCAAGCCCATCGCGGCGGAACGCTGTTCAAACGCGTGCTGACCTACGAAACCGAGTTGCAGCTCGCCACCTTGCATGAGCGCATGGCCGAGCTTTCTGCTATCGCGCTGGACCAGCTCAAGCAGCGGTTGGAAAACGCAGCCGTCGTATAATCTTGAAACATTAACGTCGCCCCCACCCACGTGTGGGCGCTGGCTTGCCTGCGACGCCGCCGTCATGATCGCCGCCATTCCTGCTCACGAGACACGCTATGAAAACCCCCGTGCGACTGGCGCTGCTGTGCGCCCTGCTCACCTCCACCCTGGCCCAGGCGGCCGACCTGATCCCGATCGACGTGCACCGCGACGCCAACTGCGGCTGCTGCAAAAAGTGGATCAGCCACCTGGAAAGCAACGGCTTCAAGGTCAACGACCATGTGGAAGCCGACATGAGCGCGGTTAAACAACGCCTGGGCGTGGCGCCGCGCCTGGGCTCGTGCCATACCGCCGTGATCGACGGCAAGTTCGTCGAAGGCCATGTGCCCGCCGAGCAGGTAATGGCCCTGCGCAAGCGTGACGACTTGCTCGGCATTGCCGCCCCGGGCATGCCCATGGGTTCACCGGGCATGGAAATGGACGGTATGAGCGACGCTTATCAGGTCATCGGCCTGACCCGTGAGGGTAAAGACGTGGTGGTGGCCGACTACCCGGCTCGTTGATTGATGCTCGCGGGTTACCTGGGCCTATTCTTCGCCGCCTTCGGTGCTGCAACGCTGTTGCCGATGCAATCGGAGGCAGTGCTGGTGGGCCTGTTGATCAGCGGGCATTACAGCCTGTGGGTGCTGCTCACGATCGCCACCGTCGGCAACGTGCTGGGCTCGGTGGTTAATTGGTGGCTGGGGCGTTCTGTTGAGCGCTTCAAGGCGCGGCGCTGGTTCCCCGTCAGCCCCCGGCACCTGGAAAAGGCTAGCCGGCACTATCAACGCTGGGGGCACTGGTCACTGTTGCTTAGTTGGGTGCCCATTATCGGCGACCCGCTGACCTTGGTGGCCGGGGTGATGCGCGAGCCGTTCTGGCGTTTTCTGCTGCTGGTCAGTGTTGCAAAAGGCGCCCGATACGCAGTGCTGGCGGTGCTGACGCTGAGCCAGCTCGCCTCTTCATAACGGCTGACCGTTGGTCGCCACTGTCAAATCTGACAGCTAGACGCAATCGTTGCCGGCCTCTAATTTGCGACTCATACGCCCGATAACGTGGCAGTTTTCCGGTAGGAATATTCTGTTTTTTTAGGGCGTTTTGCCTGTGTCTACCGAGTGCCAAAATCAGTTAATCCTCGATTAATTGTTCCCCGACAGCATCCGGCTTTTGATTTCGGAGTCACCCCATGCGACTGACGCGCACGCTCTATCTCAGCAGTTTGTTACTCGTAGCAGCCCTTACCGGCTGCGCCACCGGCAAAGACACCACCTATGGCCCCGAGCTGCAGGGGTTCAAATACCCTTACCCGGTCGAACGGTTCAAGTTTTCGTCCCAAGGCCAATCGTTGCAAATGGGTTACATGGACGTGAAGCCTGAGGGCACACCAAACGGCCGCAGCATTGTGCTGATGCACGGCAAGAATTTTTGCGGCGCTACCTGGGAAGGCTCGATCAAGGCTCTGAGCGACGCCGGTTACCGCGTGGTGGTGCCGGACCAAATCGGTTTCTGTACCTCCAGCAAACCTGAGAACTATCAATACAGCTTCCAGCAACTGGCACTTAACACCTATCAACTGCTGGATAAACTCGGGATTAAAAAGGCCACGCTCCTGGGCCATTCCACCGGTGGCATGCTCGCCACTCGCTACGCCCTGATGTATCCGGCGCAAACCGAACAGCTGGTGATGGTCAACCCCATTGGCTTGGAAGACTGGAAAGCCATCGGCGTGCCCTACCGAACCGTCGACCAATGGGCGCTGGCCGACAGCAAATTGACCTACCAAGGCGTGCGTAACTATCAACAGACCAACTACTACCTGGGGCGCTGGGAACCTGCGTACGATCGTTGGGTAGACATGCTGGTGGGGCTCTACAACGGCCCCGGCCAGAAAGAAGTCGTGTGGAACTCAGCGTTGATCTGGGACATGATCTTCACCCAGCCGGTGTACTACGAGTTCAAGGACTTGAAGGTGCCAACCCTGCTGCTCATTGGCACCTCCGACACCACAGCCCTCAACCGGGACCTGGCGTCACCAGAAGTCAGTGCAAAAATCGGCAACTACAAAGTACTCGGCAAGCACGTCGCCAAGTTGATTCCCCGCGCAACGCTGGTGGAATTCGCCGACCGGGGCCATTCGCCGCAAGTCGAAGACCCTGAGCAGTTTCACGCGGCATTGCTGCAAGGGTTGAAAGCCCTCTAACCCTTCTAGTACGGGGCGTCGACGCATTTCGCCGCGCCCCGTTAATCCTCGCTTAATCCCCCCGCCACAGCATCCGGACACTGTTGCCTCCGGAGCCTGACCCATGACGCTGATCCGTTCACTGTGCGCCGCCAGCCTGCTGCTCGGCAGCGCCCTTGCGGTCTTTGCGGCCACCGAAGGCCCGGCCTACGGCCCTGAGCTGCAAGGCTTCCAGTACCCTACCCGGTCGAGCACTTCAACTTCCAGTCCCAAGGCAAAACCCTGCAGATGGGTTATATGGATGTGCCCGCCAAGGGCAAGGCCAACGGACGCAGCGTGGTGCTGATGCACGGCAAGAACTTCTGTGGCGCCACCTGGGACGCGTCGATAAAAGCCTTGAGCGACGCCGGTTACCGCGTGATCGCGCCAGACCAGATCGGCTTCTGCACCTCCAGCAAGCCCGACCACTACCAATACAGCTTCCAGCAACTGGCGATCAACACCCACCAACTGCTGGATAAACTCGGCATTCAAAAAGCCACCCTCGTCGGCCACTCCACCGGCGGCATGCTCGCCACCCGCTACGCGCTGCTGTACCCGGCGCAAACCGAGCAACTGGCGCTGGTCAACCCGATCGGCCTGGAAGACTGGAAAGCCTTGGGCGTGCCCTATCGCAGCGTCGACCAATGGTATGAGCGCGAGCTGAAACTCAGCGCCGAAGGCATTCGCCAGTACGAACTTAACACCTATTACGTCGGGCGCTGGAAGCCCGAGTACGACCGCTGGGTCGACATGCTCGCCGGCCTGAATAAAGGCCCGGGGCACACCCAGGTCGCCTGGAACTCGGCGCTGATTTACGACATGATCTTCACCCAGCCGGTGTACTACGAGTTCAAGGATGTGCAGATGCCCACCCTGCTGCTGATCGGCACGTCCGACACCACCGCCATCGGCAGCGATATTGCGCCGCCTGCGGTCAAGGCCAGGCTCGGTCATTACGACGTGCTGGGTAAGCAAGTGGCCAAGCTGATCCCCCATGCAACCCTGGTGGAATTCCCAGGGCTTGGGCATGCACCGCAGATGGAGGAACCGGCTCAGTTCAATAAAGCCCTGCTAAAGGGTTTGAACGCCCTGTAATCCAACTTTATTCGAGGTACTCGTGAATGTCGGTACAGATCGCAGTCATTGATGATTGGCAGAATGTGGCCAGTGGCGTGGTGGATTGGTCGGCCTTGGACGCGGCGGGCCAAGTGCACTTCCTGCACGATTACCCGGCGGATACCGCGGTGATGATCGAGCGGTTAAAGGCTTTCGAGGTCATTTGCGTGATGCGCGAGCGCACAACCTTCGACAAAGCCCTGCTGCAAGGCTTGCCCAAGCTCAAGCTGCTGGTGACCGGGGGCATGCGCAATGCGGCCATCGACATTCCGGCCGCCAAGGCCCTGGGCATTCAGGTCTGCGGCACTGACAGCTATAAACACGCGGCGCCGGAATTGACTTGGGCGCTGATCATGGCGTGCACCCGTAACCTGCTGCAGGAAGCCAATGCCCTGAGGGACGGCGGATGGCAGGTTGGCCTGGGTGGCGACCTGTACGGCAAGACCTTGGGGATTCTCGGGTTGGGCAGCATTGGCCAGAAAGTCGCGCAGTTCGCCCAGGTTTTCGGCATGCGCGTGATTGCCTGGAGCGAAAACCTCACGCCGCAGCGTGCGGCTGAGGCGGGCGTGACCTGGGTCAGCAAGCGCCAATTGTTTGAACAGGCCGATATCCTCACCGTGCACCTGGTGCTCAGCGAACGCAGCCGTGGGCTGGTGGATGCCGAAGCGCTGGGCTGGATGAAGCCGACTGCGCGCGTGGTGAATACCGCGCGCGGGCCGATTGTGGATGAGCAGGCGCTGGTCGCTGCGTTGGTCGCCGGGCGCTTGGCCGGGGCGGCGCTGGACGTTTATAGCGAAGAGCCACTGCCGGTTGATCATCGGTTCCGGCGCCTGCCCACTGTGTTGGCCACGCCGCATGTGGGGTATGTGAGCGAGCAGAATTACCGGCAGTTCTACCAGCAGATGATTGAAAATATTCAGGCTTGGGCCAGCGGCACGCCCGTTCGCGTGCTCGACTGATCCTGCTTTGCACCATTTTGTGGCGAGCAGGCTTGCCCTGCGTTGGAGTGCGAAGCGCTCCCATTAAGGTGCTCTCGGTGTACCCGCTGTACCGAGGATGCCGATTTTAGGGCCGCTTCGCGCCCCAACGCAGGGCAAGCCCACTCGCCACAGCATTACTCGCCTCGCCTAATAACCAGTCCATCTCCAGTTACAAGTTTTTTGTCCTACAAAATTCCCACATAAACCATACAGGCTCTGGGATCTGTCCTAGACTCATGACCGATGGGTCCGTTCCAAAACAAAAACCCCGCAAAAAATCGAAACTTTCCAACTCTGCCATAGGTCCAGTTTTTAAGGGAGGCGAGTGCACGCGGTTCACGCCAAATGCCCGTTCATCCACTCTTTTTAGGCTAATCGTGCAACTGGCATACGCCTTGCCAGTTTGTACAGTGCTTGTGCGCCTGGCCGCAGGATGCGGTCATCGGAGCTAATGGCAGCGAGCCATTAGCCAACCAAATATGTGGGAGAGAGCTATGATCAGTGCTGCAGTAGATACTCAGGGAGAGCGTTTTAGTCAGCCGGCTGGGGGGCCAACATCTTTGGCCGACCTGCCCAACACTGTGCGGCCGATCGTGAGTAACCCCAATCGAAAGAAAGTCTTGTTCGTCACTTCCGAGTTCGCCGACTTGGTGAAAACCGGTGGTTTGGGCGACGTGTCCGCTGCCCTGCCCCGTGCCATGGCCCACTTGCATGATGTGCGCGTGCTGATCCCGGGTTACCCGCAGGTGATGGAAAGCGACAACCCCATCCACATCATCGGCGAACTGGGCGGCCACGCGGCGCTGCCGCCGTGCAAGATCGGGCGCATGGACCTCAAGGATGGCCTGGTCATCTATGTACTGATCTGCCCCGAGCTCTATGAGCGCGAAGGCACGCCCTACGGCGCCAACAACGGCCGCGACTGGCCGGACAACCATATTCGCTTCGCCCGCCTGGGCCTGGCCGCCGCCGACATGGCCGCCAACCTCGCGCAGATCCACTGGTGCCCGGACCTGGTGCACGCCCACGACTGGCCTGCCGGCCTGGCCCCGGCCTATATGCATTGGCGTGGTTCACGCACCCCAACCTTGTTCACCATTCATAACCTCGCCTATCAAGGCGTGGTCAGCTTGGCGTCCACGCCGGAGCTGGGCATTCCGCCGCATGCCTTGCAACAAGAAGGCATGGAGTTCTACGGCAAGATGTCTTTCCTCAAGGCCGGCATGGCGTATTCCAGCCATATCACCACGGTGAGCGCCACGTACGCCCAAGAAATCACCACCCCGGAATTCGGCTGCGGCCTCGACGGTTTCCTCGCCAGCAAGACCCAGCAAGGCCTGCTCAGTGGTATTCCCAACGGCATCGACGAAAGCTGGGAAACCTCCACCGACGCTCACCTGACCCACAACTTCAACATCGGTGACTGGGACGGCAAGGCCGTCAACGCTGCCCATGTACGCGAGCTGTTCGGCCTGCACGAATCCACTGGGCCACTGTTCGCCGTGGTCTCGCGCCTGGTGTATCAAAAGGGCCTGGACCTGACCGAAGCAGTCAGCAGCTTTATCGTCGAAAACGGCGGCCAGATCGCGATTATCGGTCGCGGCGAGCCGGAAGAAGAACACGCCATGCGTGAACTGGCCCTGCGCTTCCCCGGCCAAGTCGGCGTGCGCATCGGCTTTAATGAAACCGACGCCCGGCGCATGTTCGCCGGCAGCGACTTCCTGTTGATGCCTTCGCGCTATGAGCCGTGCGGCCTGAGCCAAATGTACGCGCAGCGCTTCGGCTCGTTGCCGGTGGCGCGTAATACCGGCGGCCTGGCGGACACCATTGAAAATGGCGTCACCGGCTTCCTGTTCAATGAATCCACCGTAGAGAGCTACGAAGAGGCGCTGAGCCGCGCGTTCCGCGTGTTTGCCAACAAAGGCCTGCTCAACGCCATGCGCAGCCGCTCCATGACCCAGCCATTCAACTGGTGCCAGGCGGTGGAACCCTACGCCGAGCTGTACGAACAGTTAGTGGCTAAGGCACTGGGGAAATCAACTAAATAGCCACATAAAAAACCAAGGGAGGGCTTCATAGATGCCGTCACGGACTCTGGAAACCTGGCCCCACGGCGCAATCATGCTGGACGCGCAACACACGCGTTTTGCCTTGTGGGCGCCAGACGCGTTTTATGTCAGCGTTGAATTGCAAGACGGTAAGTCGATTGCCATGCTGCCTCAGGCAGCCGGCTGGTTTAAGGTAGAAATACAGTGCCCGGCGGGCACGCTCTACCGCTACAACATCGACGGCGAAACCGATGTACCCGACCCAGCGTCCAGGGCCCAAGCCTTGGACGTGCATGGTTGGAGCGTGGTCGTTGACCCGCTCGCCTATCAGTGGCGGCACTGCCACTGGCAGGGTCGCCCGTGGCACGAAGCGGTGATCTACGAACTGCATGTAGGTGCCCTGGGCGGCTACGCAGCGGTTGAAAAACAGCTGCCACGCTTGGCCGAACTGGGCGTTACCGCGATTGAATTGATGCCTTTGGCGCAATTTCCCGGCGAGCGCAATTGGGGTTACGACGGGGTCCTGCCCTACGCGCCCCACTCTTGCTACGGCTCCCCCGAACAACTCAAAGCCCTGATCGACAGCGCCCACGAGCACGGCCTCGCGGTGATCCTCGACGTGGTCTACAACCACTTCGGCCCCGACGGCAATTACCTGGGCCAATACGCCAAGGGCTTCTTTCAAGAGGACGTACACACGCCGTGGGGCGCCGGGATTGATTTTGAACGGCGCGAGGTGCGCGACTTCTTCCTCGACAATGCACTGATGTGGTTACTCGAATACCGCTTCGACGGCCTGCGCCTGGATGCGGTGCACGCCATCGACAATCCTTGCTTCCTCATGGAGCTGGCACAACGCGTGCGCCAACAGGTGGACGTCGGCCGGCATGTCTGGCTGGTGCTGGAAAACGAACTGAACCAGGCTAGCTTGCTGAAGCACGACTTCGATGGGCAGTGGAACGATGACTTCCATAACGTCCTCCACGTGCTGCTGACCGGCGAAACCGACGCCTATTACAGCGACTTCGCCGAAAACCCTACCGACAAACTCGCGCGCTGCCTGGGCGAAGGGTTTATCTATCAGGGCCACACCACCCGCCATGGCCACGCGCGCGGCGAACCCAGCGCGGACCTGCCACCGAGCGCCTTTGTGGCGTTTTTGCAGAACCACGACCAGATCGGCAACCGCGCCTTGGGTGAACGCCTGCATCAGCTTTGCTCGCCCCAGGCACTCAAGGCCGCCACCGCGTTACTGCTGCTGTCACCGATGATCCCGCTGATGTTCATGGGCGATGAAGTCAACGCCGACGAGCCGTTCCTGTTTTTCACCGACCACCACGGCGAGCTGGCCGAAGCCGTGCGCGAAGGCCGGCGCAACGAGTTCGCCGATTTTGCTGCGTTCAAAGACCCTGAACGGCGCGAACACATCCCCGACCCGAATGCCCTGCCGACCTTTCTGCAATCGGCGCCCAGCTTTACCGAGAACGAACACAGCCAGTTTTACCGCCACCTACTGAGCCTGCGACACCTGCATATCGTGCCGCATTTACCCGCCAGCAGAGCCCTGGGCGCACAGGTGCTGGCTGACGGCGCCGTCACCGCGCGCTGGCGCCTGGGCAACGGCAGTGTGTTGCAGATCGACGTGAACCTGAGCGCTGAACCGCTGGATCATCCGGCCCCGCCACATCTGATATTCGAAACGCCTGCCACGGATGAGGCGCACCTCGCGCCGTTCAGTGCACGCGTCGCCCTATTCCCTGTTGGAGAGCACCCTTGAGCGAAGCGAACCTGGAAATACTCGCCAGCCGCGCGGGCCTGGCCGTCGATTGGATCGACGCAAACGGCCGCCCGCAACATGTAAAACCCGACGCCCTGCGCGCCGTGCTCAAAGGCCTGGGCCACCCGGCCGATACCGACGCCGAGATCGATGCCAGCCTGCTGGAACTGGAGCGGGTGCAACAGGACAAACACCTGCCACCGCTGATGACCGTCGATACCGGCGAAGGCCTGGACCTGGCGCGCTACTTTGCTGCGGACACGCCGTGCCGGGTCAGCCTGGAAGGCGGCGAAACCCTAGAGCTACGCCTCGACGGCGACGCCGTGCTGCCCGGCATCATTGCCCTGGGCTATCACCAAGTGCACATCGATGACCAGACGTTCACCCTCGCCGTGGCGCCCACCCACTGCTACAGCGTGGCCGAAGCCGTCGACAGCCAACTTTCCCGCGCCTGGGGTTTGAGCGCCCAGCTGTATGCGTTGCGCCGCCTGGGTGACGGCGGGTTTGGCGACACCCAGGCGCTGGAACACCTGGCGCGCTGCGCCGCCGAACGCGGCGCCGATGCCCTGGCGATCAGCCCGATGCACGCGATGTTCAGCGCCGACACCGAGCGCTACAGCCCGTATTCACCCTCCAGCCGCCTGTTCCTCAACAGCTTGTACGCCTCGCCCGCCTGCATCCTTGGCGAGCGCGAAGTGCGCAATGCCATTGAAGCCCTCGGCTTGGCCGAGGAGCTGCACGCACTTGAGCAAAACACCTTGATCGACTGGCCCGCCGCCGCCAAGGCCAAGCAACGCCTGTTACGCGCCTTGTACGAAGACTTCCGCCACGGCGAGCATCCACAACATGCCGACTTCTTGAGCTTCCGCCAGACCGGCGGCGAAGCCCTGGAAAACCACTGCCGCTTTGAAGCCGTGCAGGCCGTTCGCGCTGCTGCCGGTGAAGAACTCGACTGGCGCCACTGGCCCGAGGCCTGGCGCACGCCGCAGAGCCCAGCGCTGGTGCAATTCGCCGCAGAACACACGGATGAAATCGGTTTTTACGCCTTCAGCCAATGGCTGATCGCGCGCTGCCTGGAACGTGCGCAACAAGCCGCGCGTGGCAGCGGCATGGGCGTGGGCTTGATCGCCGACCTGGCCGTAGGCGCCGACGGCGGCGGCAGCCAGGCCTGGAGCCGTCAGGATGAGCTGCTGGCCAACCTCACCGTGGGCGCCCCGCCGGATATCCTCAACCGCGCCGGCCAAGGCTGGGGCATTTCCGCATTTTCCCCGGAAGGCCTCAAACGCCATGGTTTTCGCGCCTTTATCGAGATGCTGCGCGCCAACTTCGCCCATGCCGGCGGCCTGCGTATTGACCATGTGATGGGCCTGCAACGCCTGTGGGTCATCCCCATGGAGGCTTCGCCGCGTGAAGGCGCGTACCTGTATTACCCGGTGGATGACTTGTTGCGGCTGCTGGCATTGGAGTCCCAACGCCATAAGGCAATTGTGCTGGGTGAAGACCTGGGCACCGTGCCCGATGGGCTGCGCGAGAAACTCATCGGCCGTTCGATTCTGGGCATGCGCGTGTTGCTGTTCGAACAAGGCCACGATGGCCAGTTCAAGCCGATCCTCGACTGGCCGGACAATGCCCTGGCGACCACCAGCACCCACGACCTGCCCACCCTCAACGGCTGGTGGCACAGCCGCGACATCGAGTGGAACATCCAACTCGGCCTGATCGACGCACCCACCGTGGAGCAATGGAGCGAGCACCGCCTGCATGAACGCCAGGCACTGCGCCAGGCCTTGAGCCAGGACCCGCAGAACTTCGTCGATGAAATCCGCAATGACACCGACCATATGATCGACGCCAGCGTGCGCTACCTGGGCCACACCCGTGCGCCGCTGGTGTTGCTGCCGCTGGAAGACGCGCTGGGTATCGAAGAGCAAGCCAACCTGCCCGGCACCACCGACACCCACCCCAATTGGCGCCGCCGCCTGCCGGGTGAAGCCGCCAGCCTGCTCGACAACGCCGGCGCCGCCCGCCGCCTCGAGCTGTTGGCCGTCGCGCGCAACCAAGCCTATGAGCGTGACCGATGAAAGCACTGCCCCTGCGTGCGACCCAGCGCCTGCAATTTCATAAAGGTTTCACCCTGGATGACGCGGTGCCGTTGGTACCGTACTTCGCCCAGTTGGGCATCAGCCATCTGTATGCCTCGCCCCTGCTCAGTGCGCGCGCCGGCTCTATGCACGGCTACGACGTGGTCGACCCGACCACCGTCAACCCCGAACTGGGTGGCGAACCGGCTTTGCGTCGCCTGGTCGCCGCGTTGCGTGAGCATCAGATGGGCCTGATCCTCGATATTGTCTCCAACCATATGGCCGTGGGCGGTGCCGATAACCCGTGGTGGCTGGACCTGCTGGAATGGGGCCGTTTGAGCCCCTACAGCGAGTTCTTCGATATCCAGTGGCACTCGCCCGACCCGCTGCTCAAGGGCCAACTGCTGATGCCGTTCCTGGGCAGTGATTACGGCGAAGCCTTGCAAACCGGCACGCTGACGCTGCATTTTGATGCCGGCCACGGCACGTTTCACCTCGAACATTACGAACACCGGTTCCCGATTTGCCCACGCGATTACGCGTTAATCCTCGGCACCGACGCGCTGCTCAAGCCTTTGGCCGAACGCTTCAGTGCCCTTGCTTATCAAGATGACGCCTACCACGAAGCCGCCTGGCTCAAGCAGGCGCTGGTTGAGCGCGCCACCGAAGGCGACGTGCTGCACGCCATCGAACAGCGGCTCACCGCGTTCGACGGGCGCCAACCCGAAGGTTTCAATCGCCTGCATAACCTGCTGGAACAACAGGTCTACCGCCTCGCTAGCTGGCGCACCGCTGCGGACGATATCAACTGGCGGCGTTTCTTCGATGTCAACGAGCTGGGCGGCCTGCGCGTAGAGCGCACCGCCGTGTTCGAAGCCACCCACGGCAAGATTTTCGAGCTGATCAGCGAAGGGTTGGTAGACGGCCTGCGCATCGACCATATCGACGGCCTGGCCGACCCGCGCGGTTACTGCCGCAAGCTGCGGCGTCGGGTGGATTCACTGGCGCCTGAGCGGCATTTGCCGATCTTCGTGGAGAAAATCCTCGGCGAAGGCGAAACCCTGCGCGAAGACTGGAAGGTGGACGGCACCACCGGCTACGAATTCATGAACCAGCTGTCGCTGCTGCAACATGATCCCGAAGGCTTTGCGCCGCTCGCCGAACTGTGGACGCGCCACAGCGAACGCCCCGCCGCCTTTATCGAAGAAGCCTGGCTGGCACGCCAGCAGATCCTCAACGGCTCGTTGGCCGGTGACTTTGAAAGCGTGGCCCAGGCCCTGCTGCAAGTGGCCCGTGACGACGTAATGACCCGTGACCTGACCCTGGGCGCGATCCGCCGCGCCTTGCAGGAATTGATCGTGCACTTCCCGGTGTACCGCACTTACATCAGCGCGCGCGGGCGCAGCGAACGCGATGATGTGTTTTTCCTGCAGGCCCTGGCCGGTGCCCGCAGCACCTTGAGCGAGGGCGACTGGCCAGTGCTCGACCACCTGGAAAAATGGCTCGGCGGCCAACCGTGGCGCGATCGCTCGGTCGGCCGTGAACGCAAGATGCTCAAGCATGCCTGCGTGCGTTTCCAGCAACTGACCTCCCCGGCCGCCGCCAAAGCTGTGGAAGACACCGCGTTCTATCGCTCGGCGGTGCTGCTGTCGCGTAACGACGTGGGCTTCAGCACCGAGCAGTTCAGCGCGCCGGTGGCCGAGTTTCACGCCATCAACCAACAGCGTTTGCAGACCTTTCCCGACAACCTGCTGGCCACTGCCACCCACGACCACAAGCGCGGCGAAGACACCCGCGCACGCTTGGCGGTACTCAGCGAGTGTGCGCCGTGGTACGCCGAACAGGTCGAGCACTGGCGCACCCTCGCCGCCCCGTTGCGCCAGGACGCCAACACGCCGTCAGCCGGTGATGAGCTGATCCTTTACCAAGTGCTGCTCGGCAGTTGGCCGTTGGACGCGAACCCGGATATGCAGGGCTATCAACAACGCCTCTGGCAATGGCAGCAAAAAGCCCTGCGCGAAGCCAAGTTGCAAAGCAGCTGGAGCGCACCCAACGACGCCTATGAACAAGGCGTCGAGGCCTTCCTGTCGCGGCTGTTGCTCAGCGAACCGGGCCAGGCGCTGCGCGCTGCCATCGCCACTGCCGCCCAGGCCATCGCCCCGGCCGGTGCGGTAAACGGCCTGGCGCAATCCTTGCTTCGTCTCACCGTGCCGGGTGTGCCGGACCTGTACCAGGGCGATGAGTTCTGGGACTTCAGCCTGGTGGACCCGGACAACCGCCGCCCAGTGGATTTCAACGCACGGCAACACGCGTTGAACAATCCATCGGGCATCGACGAACTGTTGTCCCACTGGCGCGACGGGCGTGTCAAACAGGCGCTGATTGCGCAGGTGTTAGCCTTGCGCAAGGCTGATCCCGAGCTCTTTCGCAGCGGGCGCTACACACCGCTGGAGGTCACCGGCACACACGCTGAACACGTCGTCGCATTCTGTCGCGAACATCAAGGCAAACGCCTGCTGGTGGTGGTGCCACGTTGGCCCCAGCGCCTGCTGGAAAAGGGTGAGCAGCCCCGCATCCATGCGCAGGTTTGGGGCGATACACGGGTGAAATTGCCGTTCGCCGACACAACACAAAACTGGAAGGGACTTTTTCATACAGGCGCAGTCACACCAAACAAGGAGCTGTTAATCAGCGCTGCCCTGGGGGATTTCCCGGTCAATGTCTTTATTAATCCTGATGATCAAGAAAGCTGAAACTTTTCTGTGAGGAGCATTGTGATGAGTACTGAAGACAAACGCATACGCGAGTTGGCGCATCAGATCTGGGAATCAGAAGGCAAACCCCACGGTGAAGATGCACGCCACTGGGAGATGGCCCGCAAGCTGGCCGAAGCCGAAGCCCTGACCCCGAGCAAGCCCAAGGCTGGCGCCAAGCCGAAAACCGCGCCTAAGCCTGCGCCCAAAGCCAAGCCAACCAAACCACCGGCACCGGCCCCCAGCACACCGGCAGCGCCTGTGGCGAAAAAGCCGCCCGCGCCAAAAAAACCTAAGCCTTAAGCCTTTCAACCTTAGGGGCCTCCTCCCGGCGCTGCCGGCAGGAGGTTCGTTTTCAATCACACATGCGTCAGCTGAACAATCGCCAGCACGATCTCGCTCGGCCCGAAAAACATCCTTGCAGGAGCAACTCAATGAGCAAACCCGATAAAACCCAACCGACGCCGGAACACGAGCCGTCGCGGATTCGTGAAGGTTTGCCCTTCCCCCTAGGCGCCACCTGGGACGGCCTGGGTGTCAACTTTGCGCTGTTCTCAGCCAACGCCACCAAAGTCGAACTGTGCCTGTTTGACGATAGCGGCGAAGTGGAGCTGGAACGTATCGAACTGCCGGAATACACCGACGAAACCTTCCACGGCTACCTGCCCGACGCCCACCCCGGGCTGATTTACGGCTACCGCGTGTACGGTGCGTATGACCCGGCCAATGGTCACCGTTTCAACCACAACAAATTGCTGATCGACCCCTACGCCAAGCAACTGGTGGGCGAACTCAAATGGTCCGAGGCGTTGTTCGGCTACACCATCGGCCACCCCGATGACGACCTCAGTTTCGACGAACGCGACAGCGCACCCTTCGTGCCCAAGTGCAAGGTCATCGACCCGGCGCACACCTGGGGCAACGACCAGCCGGTGCGGGTGCCGTGGGACCGCACGATCATTTATGAAACCCACTTGCGCGGTATCAGCATGCGCCACCCTTCGGTCAGCGAGTCGGTGCGTGGCACCTGCGCAGGGCTGATGGAAGACGACGTGCTCAAGCACATCCGCCAGTTGGGCGTGTCATCGGTCGAACTGCTGCCGGTGCATGCGTTCGTCAACGACCAGCACTTGCTGCAAAAAGGCATGACCAACTACTGGGGCTACAACAGCATTGCCTTCTTTGCGCCAGACCCGCGCTACTTGGCCAGCGGCAAGATCGCCGAGTTCAAGGAGATGGTCGCGCACCTGCACGAGGCCAAGCTTGAGGTGATCCTCGACGTGGTCTACAACCACACCGCCGAAGGCAACGAGCGCGGCCCGACCTTGTCCATGCGTGGCATCGACAACGCCTCGTACTATCGCCTGATGCCCGATGACAAGCGCTTCTACATCAACGATTCCGGCACCGGTAACACCCTCGACCTAAGTCACCCGTGCGTATTGCAAATGGTCACCGACTCGCTGCGGTACTGGGCCACCGAGATGCACGTGGACGGTTTCCGCTTTGACCTGGCGACCATTCTGGGCCGCTACCGCGATGGTTTCGATGAGCGTCACAGCTTCCTCGTGGCCTGCCGTCAGGACCCGGTGCTGCGCCAGGTAAAAATGATCGCCGAGCCGTGGGACTGCGGCCCCGGTGGCTACCAAGTGGGTAAGTTCCCACCGGGCTGGGTGGAGTGGAACGACCGTTTCCGCGACACCGTGCGCGCCTTCTGGAAAGGCGACGACGGCCAGCTGGCAGACTTCGCCGCGCGCATGACCGCCTCGGGCGAGATGTTTAATCAGCGCGGTCGGCGCCCGTACAGCTCGGTGAACTTCATCACCGCCCACGATGGTTTCACCCTGCACGACCTGGTGTCGTACAACGACAAGCACAACGAAGCCAACGACGAAAACAACCAGGACGGCAGCAATAACAACCTGTCCTGGAACCACGGCGTCGAAGGCCCCACCGATGACCCGCAAATCAACGCGCTGCGCCTGCGCCAGATGCGTAACTTTTTCGCCACCCTGCTGCTGGCCCAGGGTACGCCGATGCTGGTGGCCGGTGACGAGTTCGCGCGAACCCAGCACGGCAACAACAACGCCTATTGCCAGGACAGTGAAATCGGCTGGGTCAACTGGGAGCTGGACGACGACGGCAAGGCGCTGCTCAAGTTTGTAAAACGCTTGATCAAGCTGCGCCTGGCCTATCCGATTCTGCGCCGTGGTCGCTTCTTGGTCGGTGACTACAACGAAGACATCGGCGTGAAAGATGTCACCTGGCTCGCGCCGGATGGCAACGAGATGACCACCGAACAGTGGCAAGACAGCCATGGCCGCTGCCTGGGCATGCTGATGGATGGCCGCGCCCAGGAAACCGGAATTCGTCGCCCGGGTGGCGATGCAACGTTGCTGCTGGTGGTCAACGCCCACCACGACATGGTCAATTTCCGCCTGCCGCCGGTGCCCGAGGGTGAATTCTGGACCTGCATGCTCGATACCAACGACCCGGCAGTACGGGGCCAGGAACGGTTTGATTTCGAGCACGAATACGCCGTCACCGGCCGCTCGCTGCTGTTGTTTGAACTGCAACACGACGAGGTGTGAAATGGCGTTGCATGGATTCCTTCAAGGCTTTCGAAGCTATGCGCACACGCAGGCTTTGGGGAGTGCCTTGAAGGCGCTTCAGGAGGAAGGCCTGGACCAGCTGCCGTTGCCCGGCAGCGGCCAGACGCTGGAGCGCTTCAGCCGTTTGGCGCAAGTGGCCGGGCATGATTTGCGCCTGTGCAAGTTGTTCGAAGGCCATACCGATGCCTTGGCGATCATCGCTGAGCTCAACAGCCCCTTGCCGCCTTTGGGCAGCGTTTGGGGCACCTGGGCCGCCGAGCCGCCCACGGCCAAGGTGCGCGTGCAGCGCGACGGCCACCGGTTGGTCGTCGACGGGCGTAAAGCCTGGTGTTCGGGCGCGGCGGTAGTCACCCATGGGCTGCTGACCGCCTGGGACGAAGAGGATCGCCAGCAACTGGTCGCCGTGGACATGCAGCAACCCGGCATCAGCGTGACTGACGAAGGCTGGAATGCCGTGGGTATGGCTGCCACGAGCAGTGTCGAGGTGGTGTTCGACGACGCCCGCGGCATCGCGGTCGGCGGCCCGGGGGATTACTTGTCACGCCCAGGCTTCTGGCAAGGCGGAATCGGCATCGCCGCGTGCTGGTATGGCGGCGCACAACGCCTGGCCGAGGTGCTGCGCGAGCAATGCGCGAAACACCCGGAACCGCATGCGCTCGCCCATTTGGGCGCGGTAGACAGCGTGCTCAACAGCGCCGCTTGTGTGTTACGCGACAGTGCTGAACAGATCGACCGCGAACCCCAGGCCTGTGCGCGACAGCTTGCCCAGCTGGCACGTGCCTGCGTCGAAGATACGGTTGAGCAGGTCATGCGCCATGTCGGTCGCGCGGTCGGTGCAGGGCCGTATTGCAAGGACCCGCACTTTGCCCAACTGATGGCCGACTTGCCGGTGTATATGCGCCAAAGTCATGCAGAACGCGACTTGGCGGCGTTGGGCGAGTTGGCCGCTGCAGACTCCGCACGGAGGTGGCATCTATGAAAGCTAATCCGATCGTCGGCCAAGGTACCCCGCTGCATCAGTGGCAGACGTCGTCGCACATGGCCGAGCTGCCCGAAATAAGCGTCGCGCAGTTGGTGCCCGAAGGCCATCGCGCGGTGATCATTGCCCCTCATCCAGACGATGAAGTGCTCGGTTGTGGCGGCCTGTTGCAAGGCTTGGCCATGCTTGGCCGGCCGATTCAGCTGATCTCCGTGACCGACGGCAGCGCCAGTCACCCAGGCTCCAGGCGTTGGCCGGTGGAACGCTTGAGCGTGGTGCGCCCGCAGGAATCGGCCCAGGCCCTGCATCGCCTCGGCTTGCCGCTGCACAGTTTGAAATGGCTGCGCGCGGGCTTCGCCGACAGCCAAGTGGCTGCGCGCGAGGAGCAATTGAGCGCGTTCATCCAGCGTTATCTAAAGCCCACCGACGTGGTGTTCACCACCTGGCGCGAAGACGGTCATTGCGACCACGAAGCCGTCGGCCGCGCCAGTGCCAAAGCCGCCAAGGCGGTGGGCGCGACGTTGTATGAGTTGCCGGTATGGACCTGGCACTGGGCGACGCCCGAAGACAGCCAAGTGCCGTGGCACCGCGCACGCAAGATCCCGCTGACACCCGAGGCGGTGGCGCGCAAACGCCACGCCATCCACGCCTTCGCCAGCCAGCTGGAGGGCGACCCGCAGATCGGCCTTCCGCCCGTGCTCGCACCTTATGTGGTGGAGCGTTTGCTGCAACCTTTTGAAGTGGTGTTTGTATGAGTGTTGCCACGCCGTATTTCGATCAGCTGTTCGACGGCAATGACGATCCCTGGGCGTTTCGACAACGCTGGTACGAGCAGCGCAAACGCGCCTTGACCCTGGCGGTACTGCCCCGGCCACGCTACGCGTCGATCTTCGAACCCGGCTGCGCCAATGGCGAACTGAGTGCTGAACTGGCGCCGCGCTGTGATCGGCTGGTGTGCTGTGACACGGCCGCCGCTGCCGTGGTGCTGGCAAAAACCCGGTTACTGGGCTTTCCCCACGCCCAGGTGCAGCAAAGCCGCCTGCCCGAGCAATGGCCGGCGGGCTCGTTCGAACTGATCGTGTTGAGCGAGCTGTGCTACTACCTCGACGCCGAGGACTTGCATCGCTTGGTTGACCGCGCCCTCGCCTCGTTGACCGAAAACGGGCAACTGCTGGCCTGCCATTGGCGCCCAACCATCGAGGGCTGCCCGCAAACCGCCGAACAAGTGCATGCCCTGTTGCAACAACGGCTGGGCATGCCGGTTATGGTGCAGCATCACGAGCGTGATTTTCTACTCGACCTGTGGAGCCGTGACGGCGCCTCGGTCGCGTCCGTAGAGGGCTTGCGATGATCGGCATTCTGATCCCGGTGCATAACGAAGAAGCGCTGCTGGCTGAATGCCTGAAAGCCGCATTGATTGCCGCCAGCCATCCTGGTTTGCTGGGCGAGGCGGTAGAAATTCTGGCGGTGCTCGACAGCTGCAGCGATGGCAGTGCGGCGATTGCCCAGGCATACCCGGTGCAGAGCCTGCACGTGCAAGCACGCAATGTCGGGCATGTACGCGGCGTCGGTGCGCGGCATTTGTTGAATCAAGGGGCGCGCTGGATCTCCTGCACCGACGCCGACAGCCGCGTGGCCCCCGACTGGCTGGTGGCGCAATTGGCATTGGGTGTCGACGCAGTGTGCGGCACCGTGACCGTGGACGCCTGGAGCGAAGGCTTTGACCCAGCGGCGCAAATTCGCTACACCCAGGCCTACCAGGCCCGCGACGGCCATCGGCATATCCACGGCGCCAACTTGGGCGTGAGTGCCGGTGCCTATGTGCGGGCCGGAGGGTTCGAGCCGTTGGCCTGCCAAGAAGATGTGCAACTGGTGCGTAACTTGGAACGCTGTGGCGCATCGATCGCCTGGAGCCATTCGCCGCAAGTGATCACCAGCGCACGCCTGGAATGCCGTGCCCAAGGCGGCTTCGGCGATTACTTGAAGAGCCTGATGCAGACCACTTAAAAAAAACGAGATTGCAAGATGTAAAAGTGCCGAATCCTTGACTATGCTGAGCAAGCCTTGCTGGCCATCCCAGTTGGATGGCAGCATCCTCACCGCAGCGGAGCCTGCGGTACAACAAAAAGCGTCGTCCCATTCTCGGGAAACGGCCCAGCACGAATCGACAAGGATGTGACACCCATGAAACTCGCCGCCTTAAGCGAGGGCCGTCGCGGCCCCGCGCAAATCTGGAACAGCGCCCCGCAGTTGGCGCAAATCCCCATTATCAGCCCCTCCTCTCTGGTGCCCCGAGGCGCACGCGTCGTCGTTATCGCGCCGCACCCGGGGGACGAGGTGCTGGCCTGCGGGGGCTTGCTGCAACTGCTCAGCACCCTGGAGCATCCGCTCCTGCTGATCTCAATCACCGACGGCAGCGCCAGCCATCCGGGTTCCCACGCCTGGCCGGCGAGCCGCCTGAGTGTGATTCGCCCACAGGAGAGCGCCGAGGCTTTGCGTCGTCTGGGTATGCCACTGCATAGTTTGAAGTGGATTCGTGGTGGCTTTTGCGACGATGCCTTGGCCGCCCGTGAGCAGCCGATGAGCCAATTTATCGCGCGCTACCTGCAAGCCGGTGATGTGGTGTTCACCACCTGGCGCAACGACGGCAAAGACGACCATGACGCCGTCGGCCGTGCCACTGCCAAGGCTTGTAGCCTGGTAGGCGCGCGGCTCTATGAGCTGCCCATTTGGGCCTGGCACTCGCCCGCGCGCGACGGTGCGATGATCCCGTGGCAGCGTGCACGCAAAGTGCGCCTGGACACCTGGAGCGTGGCGCGCAAACTGCACGCCGTGCATGCGTACGCCAGCCAATTGGTCGGCGACCCGGCCATCGGGTTGGCACCCATGCTCGCCCAGGACCTGCTGGAACGCATGCGCGAGCCGTATGAGATCGTGTTTGCCTAGGCTTATGTATCGCAGTGTGTACGCAGCGTTTAACCCGGGGCACTTGCTGAAACACCGCCGTTGCAGTTCGGTGCGCTGGGCATGGCGCATGCTGAAATGCCCGAGCCGCAAACGCCGGCCAGTCAGAGCCTAACCCCCCTTCGGCGCGCTCAAGCACATCAAGGCCGGCCTGCTCGATGCGGCGTATGCCGCCGTCGGCGTACCGACTATTACCCTGGAAGGCAGCGGCATTGGCCGCAACCTGCCGCAGGAAGCGCCGCCGGCGTTTGCCAAGGCCATCGTCTATGCGGACCACCTGTAAGGTTTTAGCTCCCCTCTTTACGCCATAGCGGGTCAGTGCGTGGCTTGCGTGTCGCGCGCACTGGCGTTCATGGCTACCTGTGCAATGAAGCGTTTACGAACGTGCGACAACTGGTAGGCAATCCCTAGCCAGATAAACCATGCGGGCATCACACACAGTGCCAGTCGCGTGTCCGGCCGTAACGCGAGCAGGCACAGCACGAAGCCGAGAAACGTCAGGGAAAACCACGCCATCGGCACGCCGCCGGGCATTTTATAGAGTGATTGTGCGTGCAAATCCGGGCGTTTTTTACGGTAGGCGATGTAGGACGCGAGGATAGTCGACCAGGTAAAAATCACCAGGATCGCCGAAACGGTGGACACGATGGTGAAGGCCGTCATCACCTCCGGCACCACAAACAGCAACACCAGGCCCAGCAACATCAACAGCGTGGTAAAGGCCAGGCTGATAAACGGCACGCTGTTGTTCGACAGCCGCCGAAAAATGCCTGGCGCATCGCCCAGGTCGGCCAAACCGAAGAGCATGCGGCTGGCGGAAAACACGCCACTGTTGGCCGACGAGGCGGCGGACGTCAGCACCACAAAATTGACGATGCCCGCCGCCGCTGGAAAACCGGCGACCAGGAACAGTTCCACAAACGGGCTTTTGCTCGGCGAGACCTGCTGCCAGGACGTCACGGCGATGATGCACGCCAGCGCCAGCACGTAGAACAGGATAATGCGCAGCGGGATTGAGTTGATTGCCTTGGGCAGGGTCTTCTCTGGCGCGCGGGTTTCAGCGGCCGCCGTGCCGATCAGCTCGGTGCCGGCGAAGGAGAAGATCGCCATCTGGAAACCGGCGAAGAACCCGAACACGCCGTTGGGGAACGCCGCCTGTTTATCCAGCAAGTGGCTTAACGAGGCGGTGACGCCGGTGGGCGAGACAAACGCACTGGCAATCAACACCAGGCTCACGCTGATCAGCGTCACCACGGCGATGATCTTGATGATCGCAAACCAGAATTCCACCTCGCCAAACAAACGGACCGTGAGCACGTTCAACGCGAACAGCGTGAGCAACATGCCCACGGCCGGCATCCACGCCGGTACGCCGGGGAACCAGTACTGGAAAAACCCACCCACCACCACGGCATCCCCCACCACCGCCACGCTCCAGCTCAGCCAGTACGACCAGTCGAGAAAAAACGCCGCGCGCGGCCCCAGGTAGGCACCGGCAAAGTCGGCAAAGCTCTTGAAGTTGAGGTTGGATAACAGCAACTCGCCCATGGCGCGCATCACGAAATACACAAAGAGGCCGATGATCATGTAGATCAGGATGATCGAGGTGCCCGAGAGCGCGATGATCTTGCCCGAGCCCATGAACAGGCCCGTGCCGATCGCACCGCCCATGGCCATCAACTGGATGTGGCGGTTGCTCAGGGTGCGTTGCAACGCAGGCTTTTCTGTCAGCCCTGGCGTGGTTGTTTTCATTACAAAACCTCTTGTTATGTTTTTGAGTTTTGGCAGAAAAGAAGTGAGCGGTTTTTATTTTTGGGTTCAGGCGGTCTTGCTTTCGAAACCGTGCAGCACGTTGACGGCATTGATGCCGATCTCATCGACCATGTAGCCGCCTTCCATCACAAACAGCGTGGGTGCGCCGACGCTGGCGATGATCTCGCCCATGCCGAGGAAGTCCTGGGTCTCCAGAAGGAAATGGCTGATAGGGTCGTCCTTGAAGGTGTCGACCCCCAGGGAAATCACCAGCACTTCGGGGGCGAAATCGCGCAGGTGCTGGCACGCGTCGATCAACGCGGTTTTGTAAGCGGCCCAGGTGGTGTTTTTCGCCAGCGGGTAATTCAGATTGAAGCCCTCCCCGGCACCCTCGCCGCGCTCGCTGCTGAACCCGGAAAAATACGGATAAGACACCGCCGGTTCGCCATGCAGGGAGATGAACATCACGTCCGGGCGTTGATAGAAAATATTCTGCGTGCCGTTGCCATGGTGGAAATCCACGTCCAGCACCGCCACGCGCTGGGCGCCCTGGGTGATGGCCTGCTGCGCGGCAATCGCCGCGTTGTTGAGGTAGCAATAACCGCCCATGTATTCACGGGCGGCGTGGTGGCCCGGTGGCCGGCACAAGGCGAACGCGCTGTTGTGGCCTTCGTCGATCAGGGCCAGGCCGGTGAGCGCGATGTCGGCGCTGGTCTTGACCGCATTCCAGGTGGTGGGCGTGATCGGCGAACCGGCGTCCATGGCAAAGAAACCCAACTTGCCGTCGATGAAGTCCGGCACCTGTTGGTTGGCCAGGTCACGCACCGGCCACACCAGCGGCAGCGCGTCATGGCTGCGACCAATCGCAGACCATTGCGCCCAGGCGGTTTCGAGGAATGACACGTAGCGTTCGCTGTGGGCGTTGACGTAACACGCTCGGTCAAAGGTGCGCGGCACGATGATATCGCCGAGCCCGACGTGCTGGACGCGATCGCGCACGGTGTCGGCGCGGCTCGGTTGTTCGAATGAGGGTTTGAGTACACCGTCCTTCAATTCGGTGCCATGGTGCAAACGGTGGGCATCACTAAAAACAGTCAGCATTTTTTAACATCCGCCAGTAAAAGACAGGGTCTATTTTGTTCCGGGGTTGCTGGGCTTTCTTTGCTTTTAGTTCGCGCACTGTTAGGTTTATCGGGAATTTTTACCTCAGCGATGGCGCATTATGAAAAATAAAACCAAGCAGGTCGCTCTTGATGACACCGATCTCGCCATCCTCGCGTTGCTGCAGGAAGACGCGAGTATTTCCAATGCGCAACTCAGCGAGCGCCTGTCCCTGAGCCTCACGCCGTGCTGGCGCCGACGTAAACGCCTGGAAGAAGAAGGCGTGATCAAGGACTACCAGGCCAACCTCGATCGCAAGATGCTGGGGCTGGATATCATGGCGTTCGTGCATGTGCGCTTCGCCATCCACACCGACCATGCCCCGGATGCCTTCGAGGCGGTGGTCAAGACGCTGCCCGAGGTGCTGGCCTGCCACAAAATCACCGGCGATGCGGACTATCTGTTGCAGGTGCTGGCCGAAGATCTGGACAGTTACAGTGAGTTTGTCGAGAACGTGTTGCGACGCCAGTTAGGCATTGCATCGATCCAATCGAGCCTGGCGTTGCGTGAGGTGAAGGCGACGAGCCGGGTGGCGATTCCCGGGCGGGAAAGCCCTCAAGCCGGGAACCGTCAATAACCAAGGACATGTGAGGTTAACCAGGTGACTTAGTGGCAAAATGCCTTTTTCCCCATACGCATGGAGCGACTGTGACGCACGTTATTGCCCCCTCGGAATCCACCCTCCGCCCAACCTCGCCTTCGAACTTCCGCTTCTTCAGACGCCTCGGGATGTTCGTCCTGGCGGCGTTGATTATGCTGCTGGCGCCAATTCCCGGCCTGCTGCTGGTGCCGCCAGCGATGCAGACCTACTTGATGTTCGTCACCAACATGGGCGTCGTCGGGTTGCTGCTGTCCGGGTTGTTCGTGGTGCAACACCGACATGACCTGGCCGCTACGTTTTATGGCGACCACATCCGCAAGCCATTACGCCTGGGCGCGATTGCCTTGGTTGCCGCGTATGCGCTGTGCGGGCTGGCCGTCAGCGCACTGGGGTTGCCGCGTGAAGCGTTCATGGCGCAGATGTACAGCGGCCTGACCCAGTGGCAAACCCTGATCAAATTGGCTTCGCTGATTATCCTTCCACCGATTGCCGAAGAGCTGATGATGCGCCACTACCTGCTGCGCCTGTTTCCCTACGAGCGCAGCGTGGCGTGGAAGTGGATCGCGGTGATTGTGACGTCCGCACTGTTCGCCAGCCTGCATACCCAATACGCCAGCTCGACCACGATGACATTGATCTTCGTGCTGGGCTGCCTATTCGCCTGGGCGAGAATTGCCAGCGGCGGCTTGCTGGTGCCGATTTTGCTGCACATGCTGGCGGAAGTGGTGGGGTCGAGTCTTGACTGGACCTGGACGTGGGCAGGGCTTTACGGCTGACCCCAGGCACCCTTCGGGATGGGCGTAAAACCTGATGTTCGCGCCCACTTCCAAACGTGAATGGCAAAACGCTCGCCCCCAAGATGTGAAAAATTCGTTAACTAATTCTCGCCGAAGGCTTTTTCCCGCTGCTTCAATCTGCCAGACTGATGCGAATAATTCTTAACATCATTATTATTCGCCAGGGACGGCGCTCGGGGAGAGTCAGTCCATGTCTGTGCAACAACACGTGAGCAAGCGTTTTTCACCCAATTTGATCGCGATGGCGGTGTGTATCGCCACCTCACCAGCGGCCTTCGCCGCCGATGCGCAACAGCCGCCAGCGGTGGTTGAGTTGGGCGCGACGCAGATCAACACTGAGCAACCACTCGGTACGACCACCGAGGGCAGCCAGTCCTACACCACGGGGTCGATGGCGACTGCGACCAAACTGCCGCTGAGCCTGCGCGAAACGCCGCAAGCGGTGACGGTGATTACCCGTCAGCGCATGGACGACCAAGCCATGACCAGTGTCAACGATGTGGTGAAGAACACCCCCGGCCTGTTTCTCAGCCAAGCCGACGGCCCCGGCCGACAGAGCTATAAGTCGCGTGGTTTCGACATCGATAACATGATGTTCGATGGCATCCCAAGCGCCTATTCCGGCTACGCCAACAGCGTGCAACCTAACCTCGCGATGTTTGACCGCGTGGAGGTGATTCGCGGTGCTACCGGTCTGGTCACCGGCGCAGGCAACCCTTCGGCGGCGCTCAACTTCGTGCGTAAACGGCCGACGGCCACGCCGCAAGTGTCGCTCACGGGCGCGGTCGGGAGCTGGGATGACTACCGTGGTGAAATCGACGCCTCCAGTGCCTTGAATGACAGCGGCACCTTGCGCGGCCGTATGGTGGGTTCGTATCGCGATGCGGACACCTTCCGCGATAAGGAAAACAGCAACCACGGCCTGTTCTACGGCATCACCGAAGCGGACCTCAACGAAGACACGACCGCCACCCTGGGCTTCTCGCGCCAGGAGGACCAGACTAATTTCTTCTGGGGTGGCTTGCCCATCGGCACCGACGGCCATCACCTGAACCTGCCCCGCTCCACCAACCCCGGCAGTGACTGGGAAAACAAGAAACTGACCATCGACACCGTGTTCGGTGACATCGAACGCCGCTTCGAAAACGGCTGGAAACTCCACGTCGCCGGCTCGTCATCACAACTCGACGGCGTATTCACCGGCAGCTACCAGTCGCGCTACAAAACTGAACTGGCGAGGACCGCCTATCAATCGCACCAGGATGACAAACAGTACGGGCTGGATACGTTTGCCAGCGGCCCGGTCAATGCCTTCGGTCGTACCCATGAATTGGTGGTCGGCACCAGCAAACGCATCTACGACGCCACGTCCAAGGAATACAGCCCTTACGACACCAATTATCCGCTTAACGGCGCGAAACCCGACTTCGTGCGCGACGGCAAAGGGCACAGCATCACCACCCAGGACGGCGTCTACGTGACCACTCGCCTCAACCTGGCCGACCCGCTCAAAGTGATCCTCGGCGCGCGTCTGGACTGGTACGACTACGATGACCGCCAAGGCGACGGCGACTACAAGATCACCAAAAACCTGACGCGTTACGCCGGTGTGATCTATGACCTGGACGAGCACCACTCCGTCTACGCCAGCTACACCGACATCTTCAGCCCGCAGTCCAACAAGGACTTCTCGGACAAACCCCTGACCCCCATCGTCGGCGAAAACTACGAAGTCGGTATCAAGGGCGAATACTTCAACGGCGCGCTTAACGCCAGCCTGGCGCTGTTCCGTATCGACCAGAAAAACCGCGCCACACTGCCTGAAAGCCAAGCTGGATGCCCGACCATTACCTGCTACGAAGCCTCCGGCCTGGTACGCAGCCAAGGTGTCGACATGGAACTGCAAGGCGCACTCACCGAAAACTGGCAAGTCGGTGCCGGCTACACCTACACCCGCGCCCACTACATCAAGGACAGCAACGCCGCCAACAACAACCAGCGCTTCGACACGGACACCCCCGAGCACCTGTTCAAGATCACCTCGTCCTATCGCTTCCAGGGCCCACTGGAAAAACTGCGCGTCGGTGGCAACGTGAACTGGCAGAGCCGCATGTATAACGACGTCGTCCTGGCTGACAAAAGCAGCTATCGCCTGGAGCAAGGCAGCTATGCCGTGGCGGACGTGATGGCGGGCTACCGGGTGAGCAAGCATTTGGACCTGCAGCTCAACGTCAACAACATCTTCGACCGCACCTACTACTCGGCAATTGCCACCAGCCCGACCTGGGGCGCCAACGACACCTACGGCAACCCACGCAGCTACGCGCTGACCGCCAAGTACGACTTCTAATCAGCCTTGGCGCTGCGTCTATCCGTTCGGATAGACGTTCTTAACGTCCCGCTCAGGGATGCCGATAAAGTTTTGGCATCCCTGAAGCTTAAAAAACACCGAATACCTGCTTCACGCCCCAGGCGGCCCGCGTGGCACGCCGCCTGCCTATGGTGCTGACGGCACTCTATCGCGCCATCGGCGGCCGCCGCCTGATGCACTGCTTTTGGATGCAGGCCTGATGATCGAGGTTGGATGCGTTGGGGCGCAGGTTTCATCAGTGACGCGCCCCAAAGCCCTACGCGTCTTTGGACAGTGAGGAAGTGATCTGTGCAATCGCACCGCGATCCTGCTTCTGCAGCGTACGGTACTGGTTGAGGATCTCCGTCTCTTGCTCGCTGAGGTCATCCGAACTCATGAGCGAACGCTCACCGCTAAGCAGGTAAAGCACATCAACCCCGCGCTTGCGGATAGCCATCAGGTAATCGGATTTTGGCAGCCGTTCACCGCGCTCATAGTGGCCTTGTGCATTCTCGGCCACGCCACCGAGGGCACCGAAGTCGTGTTGGGAGAGTAAGAGCCGTTTGCGCTCTTCCTTTAAGCGCACGCCTAAATTGCCGTCCATGTTGAATGCCTAATCTGAGGGGTTTAACCCACCATACGCTTATACCCAGGTAAGAAGGACATTCATTTGAGATGGCTGGGTGGGGCGAAAAGCGATAGATAGTCGGCTTATGTTCCGTTATGACCTGAACAAAAACACCTGAGCAAAAAAGCGAGTTTGCAGCATGACCGACGACACAAAAACAAAAGGCCCGGCCTGGCTTAAAACCGAACATGGCATGGGCCACGGCCACGCCAATGCGTGACTGGCGTATTACTTAGCCGCTGAAAACGGCAAATGAGCCACTGCCCTACCCTTCAAGCTTGCGTTTCAGTCGCCTCAGGTCACGGTTGACGATCAGCTTGTGCACCGGGCCGACCGGCACCATGTAGACACGGCCAAAGGCGTTATGGGTGACCACCGATGAAGTGACCGTAACCACACGCTCGCTGATCGACAGGCAAATCATCACATCCAGATGGCGGTCGCGCTCAGTCAGCACCAGCCTGTCGGGGGCACTGTGCTCCACCAGAAAAAAGTCCAGCCGCTCGCCCACCTGCACACGCTCTCGCCGAGTGCCGGAGAACCCACCGATGCGTTTCACGCCAAACAGCGCGCAAATCGCGTCGCGGATTCGGAATGCCTGCTGAAACAGCCATCCTGGCTCGGCCGTCACGATGTTCCAAGCTTCAAGCGCCGTGACCTCAACCGGCAGCAGGGTTGACCGGCAGTCGTAATAATCCAGTTCAGACAGTGCGCGCAGGGTGTGAGCAATAGGGGGCGTTGCCAAACGTTCTCTCCTTGGTCATAGCAATCAACTACCATCCTGCGCAGGTATTTCCTACCTCGCAACTCATAATTCTTACGCACGATGAGGTTTTATCCATGACGGGCTGGGACGCTGTTTATGCTGAGGCCGAACGCCGAGGGCCATCCCTTCTTTTGTCGCGAGCCATGAGCCTCGTGGAGGACCGTGGAAGCCATCGCACCTTTGAATCTGGCGCTGAGCGCACGACGGAATGGTCGACCACGATAGAGAAAATCGTGGCAACCTGAGTCGTTCCTGTTCTTGCCAATTTCCTTATAGCCTGAGCACAACAAATGGTATCCGCACAACAAGCCAGCGCCAGCATCCTTGAGCTATTTAAAGGTTCCATCAGAGATGGCCGTGCGCAGCGATTCGTCATTCAGTCGTGTGAGCTTTCTTCGGACGGCAACTTCTGGGTGATTCGCTGTAACACCGAGGACTATGTGGTGCACGGCAAGTTCGAGTATTGCCTTGTCGGCGTGAATGCCCATCTGGTCGACGTCAGAACCGGATCGCATGAGACGGTAGCCAGCTGTTTCAGTGTTGACGAGTACCTGCAAGACAAACGCGACGTTCATGCAGCGGCTGGTAAGTGCTACGTATTGGTCCCGGTCTTCTCTCGTGAAAGTAAAGAGGCGGTCATCAATCTGCGACAGAAGTTGCAGTGTTCTTACCCGCAAAGCTTTGCGCTCCTGTCGAGCACAGGTCGACGTTGGCTTACAGGTACGCGAAGGTACCTTGAGCATGCCCAGCGCTTGCTTGCTATCGAAGGAATAGCAACCGGCATTGAGCTGGAATCTGACCCGAGCGGCGCTATTGCGATTGGGCCGGAAACCTGGCACATCAATGCGGTACTGAGAGCGCTTGAAAAAAAACGGCTGCAAGATAAGTGAAATAAGGGTCAGACCACGTGAAACACAAGGGTGGTCTACGCCGCATTTTCAAAGATCCGACAAACAAAATAGGCTCAAGGACCGGTTTAGACTGCACCGAAATCCTGTTAGAGAGTATGGACATGCTGATTGAGTGCCAGCGATGCGGCCAAGGTTACGTTCGAGCAATGCGTGTTCGCTCTACGCAACGCTTGCTGTGGGTGTGCGAGGAATGTGACGCGACGTGGAAGCGCCAGGCTGATGTGAATGTCAGTCAATTTGAAGACTACGCAACCTTAATGGCAGCCATGGGGCACAGTGGTTTGTGGGACGCGTTGGAACCCCAGTGAAAAGCGCCCTCGCGTGCATTTTTATCAAGCGCTTGGGTTAAAAGCAGGCAACCCATTGCCCGGATAGAATGAAGCGGTGATCAATGACCCCATCCCTCCACACGGCAGCTGCTGTAGTGTGGGCAAATCAACCAGTCCCCTTTTCTAAAGTAGGTCCAAATGATGACTCCGCTCGATCTTCATGACTTAGATCTTGGATGGGTCGCCTCTGACGCCTTCGGGCAGGTTGCGCTCTTCACTACGGGTGGTCCGGGGCCGATTCCTGACTCCGCACTTCCCAGCGTCGAGAATTCAGAAGAATGGGTGCTTTCATTGCCGCAGGTGTCCGCTGTAGATCGGGCCACCTCCATGCCCAGCGCAAACGCTTTCGTTGAATTTGCCAAGCGTGGGTTCTTTGCCTATGACTGGTCGGACGTTCATCGCGCTACACACCGGGCCTTGAGGGGGTACGAGCTGCAATACCGTCCAATGAGTCCACTGACCCTTGTCGACTTGCCGGCCCCTTTACGGGCATTGGCTGAGGTTACCCGCCTACCTGACGTAACGTTTGGCGTATCTATCATCGTGATAGGTGACCAGGTTTCTTAGCCGTCATTCGGCGGTTAAAACCTGCCTCTGGCTGGTTGCCGTCCTTCGCGACAGACCTCAATCGGCCGATTGACCTGCCCATCAAGCCTGCGCAACAAACCCCTGCGCTGCCCGCCGTTCAAGCATCGCGGCTTCCGTCTCGCGCGTGGCCCGCTGGCCTTTGTCGGACAACAGCGTGTAAAACGTCGCGCTCCTGAACTCTTCGGGAACCATGGTGTGCGTGTCTTTGAACAAGGGCGCCAGGTCAATGGTGTTAGCAAAGTTTTCCTTGGTCAGGCTCTAGTAGCCCATGTAGCTGCCCGACCAAGGTGAATCGGCGTCTACCAGGCGATAGAGGCATCGCGATAATTCACCGCAGCCGCTTTGAGGCCAAGGGTGTTGTTCAGCAGATCCGTAAGCCGCTGGGTATCCGAACGACTGAGCTGGCTGGCGGTATCGAGCACTTTAAGCGTGCCGTCGGCCTCGACCGTGAAGCCATACTTTTTGTCGGCAAGGTCAGTCGCCCGTATCGCCACCTTCATAGTTGGGTTGCGGTCACTCACCCTCAAAGGGTATTAAGGTCGCGCTTACGCTTTCCGCTGGCCGTCGGTTTGATGCTTATCGGTTGTGCACCCACCCAAACCGACCTTGCAATGAAGTGAAAGTCAGTCATTAGCCATCGCGGGAAGAAGATGAAAGACCCCTTCAGCTATGTCTGGTTATTACCGCTGCTTGAAAAGCCTTTCGCAACAGCAGCACTTGATTTGCCAGAGGCGGTAAGCGCCCTCAGCGAAAAATACACGCTGCCTACCGGGATCGCACTGCAACCGCTGGTGATCACAGCGCTGACGTCAGATTCCGACTATTGGGCGGGGCTGGCGCTTAAATGGCTGGAGGATGGTTTTCCTACGGACCCTGAGCTGGCCGCTCTACTGGTTCATTGCGCCGAGAACAAAACATTGTCACAGTCTCACCGCCACAGGGCACGTAGACTGGCCTATCGAAAAATTTCCTCTAGTTGATGCTGGCGGTGAGTGGCAATTCCAGGCCAGAAGCAGTCTGCCCATTCACGAAAGCGGTGTTGGCCCCACCGAGGGCCTCTTAGTCGTTATACCGGATCTGAAGACATGCAATGCAAGCCCCTGAAGATACTTTTAATTTCTCTTTCAGCCATGACTCATACCGTGTCAGCGGATCAAAAAGACTTGAACCTTGAGCCGCTTGCCATGGCGAACATACGTTGCGCTGGGTTTTATACGGCCGCACTAATGGTGGTCAAGCCAGAAGCGAAGAAAGAGTATGAATCCAGATTCAACACGCATTACGCCCTGTCACACCAGCTCAGCGCCTCGTATGAAGCGCTGGCAGAGAACCTGAACAAAGAAATCCAACGCCACGCCACCGAAGTTTCCGCTTTTAAAGAGAAAGCGCAGGTTGTCGACTTCCTAAGCAAAAACTTCATTAAGTGCAGTTCAATCGAAGCCCACTCCGCGGCCCTGATTAAAAACAACACCCTTCACCCAGAATAACTCACTGACTCAATACTCAACCGCAACGCTAACAACAAGGATGTAGGCAGTCATGATAAAACGGCGATTTTCCCTGGCGTTCAGCCTGCTATGGCGCGCTTACGTTTTGCATTTCATGTACAGCTTTTTATGCGTCATCGTGCTCGGGCTGACGTTCGGCAATCGGATTATCGGCAGCAAAAACTTCTTGCTGTACGGGCCTTCAGTCGCGCTCGGAGTGTACGCGCTGCTGCTCGTAATCCTGGAGGCTGGATGGCGTATCAATTTACTGCGAGCAGTGTTCGGCGGGCGATTGAAGCGTTCGCCGGCTGAATGGCGAACCTACGTTCTTCTACTCACACTGTTGATCACCACGATGGCAACCGTTGACGCTCTGATTGCCTTTTTTGCTGCGGGGAATGTTTGGTTAGTCTACAAACTCTACGGTGGCCCTCTGCTGTTTGCCGTGGGTGTGTTCACTATCGGTTGGACCCAGGCGACGCCTATCACCGTAGAAGTGAGCACTGCGCCCGTAGAGAACGCGTCGGCATGATCGCCGTCGCCTCTGTGGGCTTGGATGCTGCGAATGCCCGATCCCTCCCATGGAACTTCCCGCAAAAATGATGTCAATTTGATTACATCGCACCACAGCAAGATGAATGGGATCGTTTAGCGTCAGGCTATTTCTTGGCACGCCATGGAGAGAAAAATGAGAGTCATCATTGGGATGTTATTAATGTTCAGTGCCTACGCATATGCCGGGTGCGGCAACATCAGTGACGACGATCAGCGCGCTTACTGCAACGCCAAAACCAGTGGCCAAAGTTGCGGTAACATCCACGACAGCGACCTTCGGGCCACGTGCCTTGCAGAAATGAGCGGCCAAAGTTGCGGCAACATCAGCGACAGCGATCAACGTGCTTATTGCAATGCCAAACTCAATGGCCAAAGCTGCGGCAACATTCGCGGCAGCGACCTTCGAGCCACGTGCCTTGCAGAAATGAGTGGCCAAAGTTGCGGCAACATCAGCGACAGCGATCAACGCGCTTATTGCAATGCCAAAATCAATGGCCAAAGCTGCGGCAACATTCGCGACAGCAACCTGCGTAACGAATGTGAAACCCTGAAGCGTTGAGCTATCAATCACGTGGGGCCAGCGGCTTTTAATCGATACTGGCCCTGCGAACTTGAACGCATCAGTTGTTTTAGCGCCTGCCCATCTCTTATCCTCGTGACCACCTATGCCCCCGTCGATACCGGAGTTCACATGGACCTCGCCACGCTCGCCCTCTTCCTCCCCGCCTGCTTCGCCCTGAACATGGCGCCCGGCCCCAACAACCTGCTGTCGGTCAGCAACTCCACCCGCTACGGCTACCGTACCTCCTGCCTCGCCGGTCTCGGCCGGCTGCTGGCCTTCGCCGGCATGATCGCCCTCGCTTCCGCTGGCCTGGCGGTGGTGTTGCAAACCTCGGAGTTGTTGTTCTACGCAATCAAGATTCTGGGCGCGGCGTATCTGTTTTATTTGGCGTTTCAGCTGTGGCGGGCTAATCCGCAGGCAGAGGCTGAGGCCGCTGCGGGCAAGGTGGGATTATGGGCGTTGGCGCGTCAGGAGTTTCTGGTGGCGGCGGGCAACCCGAAGGCCATTTTGATCTTCACCGCGTTCCTGCCGCAGTTTGTAGTGCCGGGCCAGCCGATCACGCCGCAATTTGCACTGCTGGGTGCGATGTTCCTGATGCTGGAATGGATTGCCATCAGCGCCTACGCGTATATGGGCCTGCATATGCGCCGCTGGTTTGCGGAGCCACGTGGCAAGCGGATTTTCAATCGCTGCTGCGCGGGGTTGTTGTCGGCGGCGGCGACGGTGTTGTTGATGGCCCGCCGGGCGTGAGTCGCCGCCGGCGAGTATCCCAACACTGCTGCGAGGGTCTATGAGCGAGTTTGACTTTAAAGCGCGGTTTGTCGCAGCGCTGCCTTCCCTGCCGCCAGTGTTGTACTTGCAGCTTGATGAGTTCATTTTCTGGGAAGCCGGCCAGCTTCCCGTTATGCCTGAAGAAGACGCCGAGTTTCTGGTTAAACAAGGGCTGCCGGACGGTGCCGCGCCCTTCCTGAGTTTTGCCGTTTACAGCGACACAGAAGCGACCCGCAGGCGGATGATTTTCGGGGTTGCCGATCACTATTTTCCGCTGGGGCATACCGGGTCTGGGGATGTGTTGGCACTCGACTGCCAAACGCGTGAGGTAGTCTATTTCAATCACGACTTCAACAATCAGCGCGTTTTTATCAACGCTACGCTGCCGCTGTTTGCGCAGTGCCTGTGCGTGTTTCAGCAGCATCTACGCGACAACACGATGGCGCGCTGCCTGGACGAGATCGGGCGTATTGACCCACTCGCGGCAGCGCCAGGTAGTCTGTGGGCCGAAGAAGTCAGCGCCGAGCTCGGTTGACACTGGCGAGTCGTAATCAGACATAAGGAAACGTCGATGAGAACCCTGGTAGTAGGCGCAAGCAAAGGCTTGGGCAAAGCATTTATCGAGGGGCTGGGTGAACCTGGGGACACGCTGATCGGCGTCTCGCGCTCCCAGCCTGCGCACCTGGACCACAAGGCCGGTGTAGAAGTGCAGTGGGTCGAGGCCAACCTGGCGGAACCGGCCAAAGCTGCGCGAGTTATTGAAGAAGCGGTGTCAGAGCACGGCCTGGACACGCTGATTTACAACCTGGGAATTTGGGAAGAATTGGCCTTCGACCCAGCGTACAGTTTTCTGGGCGACAGCGACGACCAGCTGGAAGCCATCGTCAGTTGCAACATCACTGCAACCCTCCTGCTGATCAAACGCCTGTTGCCAGCGCTGCTCAAAAGCGCCAACCCGAGGATCATCCTCACCGGCTCGACCTCCGGCCTGCCGCAAAGTGGCCGGCCGGAAGTCGCCTTCGGCGCCTCCAAATTTGCCTTGCGTGGTATAGCCGATGCACTGCGCGAAGGTTATCGGCAGCAGCGCCTGGCGGTCACGTGCCTGAACCTGGGCGACTTGAATACCGAAGACCCGTTGAGCACGCCGCGCGCGCTCGCCGAGCAACGCGGTGAAGGCCAGTTGATCCCGGTGCACGATGTGGTGCAGGTGGTACGCATGATCTTGAGCCTGTCGTCCGCCAGTTTCGTCAAGGACATCACCTTGCCGGCCATTCTGGATGAGCGCTTTTAACCTGGGAGAACGCGGCATGCGCCGTAACGAACTCGCCGAGTTTTACCGAGGCTATATCGACTGCCTCAACCAGCAGGACTGGCAACGCCTCGGCGATTTCGTGCATTCGCAGGTGACTTACAACGCCAACACGGTAGGCCTGGCGGGCTACCGCGCCATGCTGGAACGGGACTTTCGCGAAATCCCGGATTTGGTGTTTCGTGTCCAACTGCTGATCGCCGACCCACCGACCATTGCCAGCCGCTTGAACTTCAATGTGAGCCCACGAGGCGAATTCTTCGGGCTACCGATCAACGGCAGGACGGTGAGCTTCGATGAGAACGTATTCTATGAAATCGTCGATGGGAAAATCGCCCGCGTTTGGTCGGTGATCGATAAGGCGGCTATCGAGCAGCAGCTTTGATGGATAAACACCGAGGAGACCTGAGATGACTCCCAAAAACACGCTCTGCCTCTGGTACAACGGCACCGCACTGGAAGCCGCCCTCTTCATGCCAAGGCCTTTCCCGACAGCGCCGTGAAGGCCGTGCACTCCGCCCGCGGGTGAGTTAACTGAGTTGGCTTGCGTGGTACGAGCGCGCAGTTGACACATTCCGTCACATCCATTGAAGATGGAGGCCTTATTCAGGGTGTGCCCACACATGTCTGCATCGTCTTTCGTTAACCTTTGCGCCATTGGCTTGATTGCCAAGGCGCAAGGTTGCGTGGCGCACGCCCTCAAATCGAAGAAACAGTCGCTCATGTGACCGGGGCGCGCTGTCCCGTCAGATGAGCTGACAGGACATTGAGCGCGACGGACCTCCCTCCCTTTGCACAATTGCCTCTGCCCTTCTGACGGTGACTCAAGCGGTCAACCATCAGGAGAAAGTGCATGTCATCGTTTCAAGGTATCTGGGTTCCCATCGTCACACCGTTTCATGACGGCGCCATCGACTTTATCGGCCTGCGCCGACTGGTCAGCCACCTGTTGGAAAAGCACGTGGCCGGGATCATGGTGTGCACCACCACCGGCGAAGCCGCAGCCTTAAGCCGCCAGGAACAGCTGGCCGTGCTGGATGCGGTGCTGCAGCTGGTGCCCGCGCACCGCGTGGTGATGGGCCTGGCCGGCAACAACCAAATCGAACTGCTGCAGTTCCAGGCCCACATCCTGCAGCGCCCGGTGGCCGGTTTGTTGGTGCCGGCGCCAAGTTACATCCGCCCGTCCCAGGCCGGCCTTGAGGCGTTTTTCCGCACGGTGGCGGATGCGTCCAGCGTGCCGATCATCCTGTATGACATCCCCTACCGAACCGGCGTGACCTTCGAACAGGCTACGCTGCTGAACATCGTCAAACATCAGCGAATCGTCGCAATCAAGGATTGTGGCGGCAACCTGGCAACCACCTTGGCGCTGCTCGCCAGTGGCGACGTGGACCTGTTGTGCGGCGAGGACCTGCAGATTTTCAACGCGCTGTGCCTGGGCGCCAGCGGTGCGATTGCGGCCTCAGCACATGTGCGCACCGAGGACTTTGTGGCGCTGTGCCAGCAAGTGCGGGATAACCGGCTCACCGAAGCCAGGGCGACTTTTTTCAAGTTAGTGCCGTTGATCAACACCCTGTTTATGGAGCCTAACCCGGCGCCGGTGAAGGCCGCGCTGGCCCTGCAAGGGTTGATCGGCAGTGCGTTGCGCGCCCCGATGCAAACCGCCAGCACGGCCGTAATAGAGCGGTTGCAGCAGGTCTCAATCAGCGGCGCTTAATCATCAAAACCCGTTCATGCGCCAAAAAAAGACATCCACAGGACCGCCCGGTTGCGACCGGCGCGATCCCGGCCTATGTTCCAAGCCATGCTTTGCATTTTTGCTGTCCCGCACCCAATCCTCTTGCGTATCAGGTGACGACATGCCCACCCTTTCCCGCCCCGCCGTGCTCGAACTGATCGGCAATACGCCGCTCGTCAAGGTCAGCCGTTTTGATACCGGCCTGTGCACGTTGTTTCTCAAGCTTGAATCGCAAAACCCCGGCGGCTCGATCAAAGACCGCATCGGCCTGGCGATGATCGACGCCGCCGAACGCGATGGCCGCCTGCGCCCCGGCGGCACCATCATCGAAGCCACCGCCGGCAACACCGGCCTGGGTCTGGCGCTGGTCGGCCGAGCCAAAGGCTATCGGGTGGTGCTGGTAGTGCCCGACAAAATGTCCACCGAGAAAGTGCTGCACTTGAAGGCCATGGGCGCCGAGGTGCATATCACCCGCTCCGATGTCGGCAAGGGCCACCCCGAGTATTACCAGGATGTGGCCGCGCGCCTGGCCAAGGACATTCCCGATTCGTTTTTCGCCGACCAATTCAACAACCCGGCCAACCCGCTGGCCCACGAAACCAGTACCGCCCCGGAAATCTGGGCGCAAACCCAGCATGATGTGGACGCGATTGTGGTCGGTGTCGGCTCGGCCGGCACCCTCACCGGCCTGACCCGCTTTTTCAAACGGGTACAGCCGGAGCTGGCCATGGTACTGGCCGACCCGGTGGGTTCAGTGATGGCCGAATACAGTCGCAGCGGCAAGATGCAAACCCCTGGGTCGTGGGCCGTGGAAGGCATCGGCGAAGACTTTATCCCCTCGATTGCCGACCTCTCCAGCGTGCGCCACGCCTATTCGATCAGCGATGAAGAAAGCTTCGACCACGCCCGGCAACTGCTCAAGGCCGAAGGCATTCTGGGTGGCTCGTCCACCGGCACCCTGCTCGCCGCTGCGCTGCGGTATTGCCGCGAGCAAACCGTCCCGAAACGCGTGGTCACCTTCGTCTGCGACACCGGCACGCGCTACCTGTCCAAGGTCTACAACGACCAGTGGATGAACGACGCGGGCCTGCTGCAATACAAACACTACGGCGACCTGCGCGACCTGATCGCGCGCCGCTTCGAAGATGGCCGCGTGATCAGCGTGAGCCCCGACGATACGCTGCTCACCGCCTTCCAGCGCATGCGCCTGGCCGACGTCTCGCAACTGCCGGTGCTGGTCGATGGCCAGAAGCTGGTGGGCGTAATCGATGAGTCCGACATCCTGCTGGGGCTGCATCACGACGCCGCGGATTTTTCCATGCTCGTCGCCAGCGCCATGTCCGACACCTTGCAAACCCTGGCCCCGAGTGCCAGCCTGACTGAACTGCAGGCGGAACTGGATCGCGGCCTGGTCGCCATCATCGCCGACGCCTCAGGCTTCCACGGCCTGATTACTCGCGTCGACCTGCTTAATCACCTACGGAGATCCCTTGCATGAGTCAGCCCGATAAAAGTGCGTTTGCCACCCGCGTGATCCACGCTGGGCAATCACCCGACCCGACCACGGGCGCGCTGATGCCGCCGATCTATGCCAACTCCACCTATTTGCAAGACAGCCCCGGCGTGCACAAGGGCTTTGACTATGGCCGCTCCCACAACCCCACGCGGTTTGCCCTGGAACGTTGCGTGGCCGACCTTGAAGGCGGTAGCCAGGCGTTTGCCTTTGCCTCGGGGCTGGCGGCGATTTCCACCGTGCTGGAACTGCTCGATGCCGGCGCGCATATCGTCTCCGGCAACGACCTGTACGGCGGCACCTTCCGCCTGTTCGATAAAGTGCGCCAACGCAGCGCCGGGCACCGTTTCAGCTTTGTCGACCTGAGCGACCTGTCGGCATTTGAAGCGTCATTGCAGGACGACACGCGCATGGTTTGGGTCGAAACCCCGAGCAACCCACTGCTGAGCCTCACCGACCTGAGCGCCATCGCACGCATCTGCCGTGACCGCGGCATTATCTGCGTGGCCGACAACACGTTCGCCAGCCCATGGATCCAGCGCCCGCTGGAGCTGGGTTTCGACATCGTGGTGCACTCCACCACCAAATACCTCAACGGCCACTCTGACGTAATCGGCGGCATCGCCATCGTCGGCCATAACCCGGAACTCGCCGAGCGCCTGGGCTTCCTGCAAAACTCAGTCGGCGCGATTGCCGGGCCTTTCGATGCGTTCCTGACCCTGCGCGGGGTAAAAACCCTGGCGCTGCGCATGGAGCGCCATTGCAGCAATGCTCTGGATTTGGCCACTTGGCTGGAAAAGCAGCCGCAAGTGTCGCGCGTTTACTACCCAGGCCTGGCCTCACATCCGCAGCATGAGCTGGCACGTCGACAAATGCGTGGGTTTGGCGGGATGATTTCGGTGGATTTGAACAGCGACCTGGCCGGCGCTACGCGCTTCCTGGAAAACGTCAAGATCTTCGCCCTGGCCGAGAGCCTCGGCGGCGTGGAAAGCCTGATCGAACACCCGGCGATCATGACCCATGCCAGCATTCCAGCGGCGACGCGGGCGCAGCTGGGCATTGGCGATGGGTTGGTGCGGTTGTCGGTGGGCGTTGAGGATGTGGAAGACCTGAGGGCCGATTTGGCCCAGGCGTTGGCGCTGATCTAACCCATTGATCGTTCCCACGCTCCGCGTGGGAATGCCGCCTGGGACGCTCCGCGTCCTGCCTGGAAAGGGTGACGCAGAGCGTCACGGGATGCATTCCCACGCAGAGCGTGGGAATGATCAAATGTGGGAGCCTGCTCCCACAGGTGTTTAGCGTCAGGCTGAGGTGATGTTGGCGCGTGCCGAGTGCAGCTTTTTGTAGCTCTCGATCAAGCGCAAATGCCGGTCCAGCCCTTCCAGCTTCAGGCTGGTCGGCGTCAAGCCATAGAAGCGCACCGTGCCGTTCACCGAACCAATCACCGCATCCATCCGCTCGTTGCCAAACATGCGGCGGAAGTTGGCCTCATAATCCTCAAGCGCCAAGTCCTCGTCCAGGTGCATCTCCAACACCGCATTCACCGCCTGGTAGAACAGCCCGCGCTCAACGGTGTTGTCGTTGTACTGCAGGAACATTTCCACCAACTCCTTGGCGTCTTCGTATTGCTGCAAGGCCAGATAAATCAGCAGCTTCAACTCAAGGATGGTCAGTTGGCCCCACGCGGTGTTGTCGTCGAACTCGATGCCGATCAAGGTGGTGATGTCGGTGTAATCGTCCAGCTCGCTTTCCACCAGACGCTCAGCCAAGGCCTTCAGCTCGTCATCGCTGAGGCTGTGCAGGTTGAGGATGTCGGCGCGGAAAAACAGTGCCTTGTTGGTGTTGTCCCAGATCAGATCATCCACCGGGTAGATTTCCGAGTAGTCCGGCACAAGGATGCGGCACGCGGTGGCGCCGAGGTGTTCGTACACCGCCATGTAGGACTCTTTGCCCATGCCTTCCAGAATACCGAACAAGGTCGCGGCTTCCTGGGCGTTGGAGTCTTCACCCTGGCCCGAAAAGTCCCACTCGACGAATTCGTAATCCGATTGGGCGCTGAAGAAACGCCACGAGACCACGCCGCTGGAGTCGATAAAGTGCTCGACGAAGTTGTTCGGCTCGGTCACCGCGTGGCCTTCAAAGGTCGGCTGCGGTAAGTCGTTCAAGCCCTCGAAGCTACGGCCCTGGAGCAATTCGGTGAGGCTGCGTTCCAGCGCCACTTCCAGGCTTGGGTGGGCGCCGAACGAGGCAAACACGCCGCCGGTGCGGGGGTTCATCAAGGTCACGCACATCACCGGGAATTCACCACCCAAGGACGCGTCCTTGACCAACACCGGGAAGCCCTGGGCTTCCAGGCCCTGGATACCGGCGAGAATCCCCGGGTATTTGGCCAGCACTTCAACGGGTACGTCGGGCAGTGCGAACTCGCCTTCGATGATCTCGCGCTTGACCGCACGCTCAAAAATCTCCGACAGGCACTGCACCTGGGCTTCGGCCAGGGTATTGCCCGCGCTCATGCCGTTGCTGAGGTAGAGGTTTTCGATCAGGTTGGACGGGAAGTACACCACTTCGCCGTCGGACTGGCGCACGAACGGCAGCGAAACAATACCGCGCGCTTCATTGCCCGAGTTGGTGTCGTACAGGTGCGAGCCACGCAGTTCGCCATCGCGGTTGTAGATTTTCAGGCAGTAGGCGTCGAGAATTTCAGTCGGCAGCTCGTCTTTGCGCCCCGGCTGGAACCAGCGCTCATCCGGGTAATGCACGAACGGCGCGTTGGCCAGCTCCTCACCCCAGAACTGATCGTTGTAGAAGAAGTTGCAGTTGAGCCGTTCGATAAACTCGCCCAATGCCGACGCCAGTGCGCCCTCCTTGGTCGCGCCCTTGCCATTGGTAAAGCACATCGGCGAGTGTGCATCGCGGATATGCAGCGACCACACGTTAGGCACGATATTGCGCCACGAAGCGATTTCAATCTTCATGCCCAGGCCGGCGAGAATGCCCGACATGTTGGCGATGGTCTGCTCCAGCGGCAGGTCCTTGCCCGCAATGTAGGTGCCGGCTTCTGACGTGGAGCTTGGCATCAACAGCGCCTGAGCATCGGCGTCGAGGTTTTCGACTTCCTCAATGACAAACTCCGGCCCGGCCTGCACGACTTTCTTCACCGTGCAGCGGTCGATGGAACGCAGGATGCCCTGTCGGTCCTTGTCGGAAATGTCCGCCGGCAACTCGACCTGGATCTTGAAGATCTGGTTGTAGCGGTTTTCCGGATCAACGATGTTGTTCTGCGACAGGCGAATATTGTCCGTAGGGATGTTGCGCGTTTGGCAATACAGCTTCACAAAGTACGCCGCACACAACGCCGACGAAGCCAGGAAGTAATCGAACGGACCCGGGGCCGAACCGTCGCCTTTGTAGCGAATCGGTTGGTCGGCAATCACCGTGAAGTCATCGAACTTGGCTTCAAGCCGAAGGTTGTCGAGAAAGTTGACCTTAATTTCCATGCGGGCACACCAGAACGAGCTAAACAAATTGGCCGCCATTATGAAGATTTTCGCCGGGAAGTCTCAGGGTTTTCCGAATTGCCTGCCGATCGGTGCCTCTTTGCATCGCTACGTCAGCTGCTTGCAGCCCTCAGCTGACGTAGCGTTGCATCAGGCTACAACTCTCGTGAACTCACGCGCTGCGCAAGGCTCGTTCGATTGACGATAAGTTCGTCGCGCACATCAGGTCCTCGATAAACCATGGACGTCTCATGGTGAATGTAGTCACCCGAACGATCCGCGCTCAGCCAATTGAACGACCCGACACACAGCAACTCTTCATCGGCCATGACCATCTTGCTATGAACCTTGTTGACCACACGAACCTGTACATCATGGGATTTCAGAGCAGCTATCGCCTCCTTGAATTCTGCTACTTTGCCTGTATCACCATCGGGCTTACCGCGCTTGATATCAGTATTGAAACGCAAATCGGTATAGACCGTTACTTCAACACCACGCTGCACCGTCCCGCCCATAACGTCCAAAGCGCCGCTTTCATGCATCCTGTGTAACTTGACCCATGGCGTCACGATCTGGACCTGATGGCGAGCCATCTCCAGGGTACGCAACAGGAACCGATCATGTTCGGCAAACTCGTGCAAATGGCTCAATCCGGTGCGCGCCGTCAGCAAATCGACCCGAGGCTGGAAATCAAACTTCAACTCATTCGTCGCGTCATTGAGCAGGTAGCGGGCCAAGCGTCCACGCGGTTTGCTGGCTGATACCTGGGTGAACAGGTCCATGTCACCGAACACCAGGAAGCTGTCTTTGGCCCGTGAAACGGCCACGTTCAGCATACTGTCCCTGCGGTCTATAAATGGACCATCGGCATGTTTGGAGTAAACCGCCGAAAAAATCACCACTGGCCGTTCTGCACCTTGAAAGGAATGAACAGTGCCAATGGTTACTTCGCCGTCGCCTTTGCCGGTGCGGATACCCAACGCCGAGCACGCCTGGATGATCGATTGAGTCTGTGCGCCGAAGGGGGTTATCACACCCAGAATTTCCCACAGCTCCTTCTTGTAGCGTTGTGTGAGTTCCTGTTCGTTGACCTTAATCCACGCGGCAATCGTCTGTGCTTCGAGCACGTTATGACGGCTACCTCCCTGTTTCTGCTGGCACCTGCCATCAATGTGTAGATAGCCGAGCCCAGGCAAGCCACCTTGAGGTTTTGCACCCCGACGCGGTTCTAACTTGCCCTTGTAGCAAAGGGCATTGCAGTAATCGATGATCGAGTCATAGCAGCGACGGTGTTCATACAAGTACATACCCCGGGCGAGATCGCGATCGTAATGGTAACGGCTAGTCGACTGCGCAATCGACATGACACTGCCGTTCGCGGCACTGCGTCCGCTGTCGCAGAAGGCCGCGTAGTCATGATCGACCCTATCCCGAGACAACAGGCCCGCGCTGATCAGGTTGCCGATGTCGACGGCAGCGGGAATCGACCAAATAGGTTCAATTTGCTGAGTATCGCCAATGACCAACGCCTGCCTGGCCAATGCGAATGATGGCGCTGCGACCTCAGGCAGGACCTGGCCAGCTTCGTCTACGATCAGCAAATCGACAAAATTCAATGCGTAATCATCGACAAAACCGTTGCCATCGTGGCGCTTGCAGTGAAGTTCTGCTGGCAGCCTGAAAAACGTAGCAACGACACACGGTGTCAGCTTCATCCAGCGTCGCCAATTTTTCTCCAAGGTCTTGCGACCCTTTTTGCCACGGCTTTTAAGAATCTCTGGCAGTTCGTCCGCGACTTCCATCAACCAACGCCCTTCCCAGTAGTGCGTGGTCAGCAGGAAGATCTCGAAGCGCAAAGAGGTATCCGCCCAACTGTCGCAATCATCAAGTGTCACCTGTGCCGCCGCTTTGCCGGCAGCCTTTGGTAATACCGAGATTACAGCCTGCCAATTCAACACCTCACGTTGCTCGTCCTGCATCAACTCGCGGACTTGCGCCAGTTGCGTTTCAAGTGGTTTCAGTGCCTGCGCGGCCTGAGCAACAATGGCGGTCAATTGACGTTCGATCGAACTGACATCAGCGGCTGCCTGCAGCTCGGTGTCAGCCTCATCAACGCGTAATTTCGCCAGTCGAAGACGTTTGGCCGCGACCGGACCGAACCAGCTAAACAGCGTGTAGATCAATGGCTCATGAGCCAGGTAATGCTTGAAGTCTTTGAGGCGGGCTTGTGCTTTAGCAAGCTGTTTGGCCTGGTTCGCGAGCTGGGCTTCAAGACGTGCGATCCCCGCCTGTGGATCATCCCCCAGCAGCCTTTGAACGGCGTCGCGGGCAGCCACCCATGTTGCCCACCCCTTCTCGATCTCAGCGAGTTGGTGCTGACGCGCTCTGATCTCTGCCTGAAGTTTAGCGACTGTATTCTTGACGGTAAGAACCGGCTCACCTGCAAATGCGATGGAGGCTTTGCCAAGATAAGCTTGCTGCGCTTTGTCGAGATAGGCCTGCGACTCGATCTCCTGGAAAAAGCTTTTGGTTTGATAGGTGCGGGCCATCTCCGCTTCTGCGGAGGACTTAGGGAAGTACGCACCGAAGCTCTTGATTTCGGGTAGCCAGCGTCCCGCAAAAGGGCCAGTGCCCTCTGAGAAATCTTTACCGAATGCTTTGATGATGTTGGTGACAGCCTGATTGTTCGTAGAACTGGCGACAATCACCGGCGGCTCATCACCGTCTACCGCAGCCTTAGCCCAGAGCGAGGCAACAACGGACAAGAGCAAGGTGGTTTTACCGGTTCCGGGAGGCCCGTTAACCGCCAATACATCACCGGTCTCGCCGCAAAGCAGATGCGCCAGACTATCGCGCTGGGCAGGGGCTAACGCGTATTCGTCACCGGCATGCCCTAGCCGCCTGGCGAACAGGCTATTGGCAGGTAAACAAGGCTCGTCTGGTGTAGGTTCACGTTGAGCGAAACGATCGAACAAGGGCGCCGTGGGCTTCCCCTCTCGCAGATGATCATAGAGCGCGACGATATTGCGGCTAAAACCGTCTGCCTTTTCTTCTTTGAAGATAAAACAGTAATTGACTGGATCGAAACCATCATCGACCCCATTCCAACTATCGGACACCGTATGGAACATCTTCTTGCAGAACCGTAGGTAGCTGATCCACTTTTCTTGATATTGATCCGCAGTAAGTTCGCTGCCCGCCGTAGGCAGATCGAACTGTGGTGCTTCTTCTGCTGACAGAAACGTGTCCAGGTCGAACTGAGAACCGATGGTGAAATTGTCGCGATCCAATGGTTCAAGGATGTCGCGAGGCATCAGCGCCTGTGCAGTCGGATAAATATGCCCATCGCGAGTCACTGATACACGGCATAGGACCGGAGTGATCCATGCAGGTAAACCATTGCGCGCCTTACGGTGCTCCAGTCGCGATTTGTACACAAAAGGGCGCAGGGTGACTTCAACGTGCGGCAGTTGGGCGGGTTCGCCCGCAAACAACAGGCTGATCTGCTCATCGGGTAGACAGCCCTTGGCTAACGCGTCAATGGGCAAAACAGTGTAAGTTTTGACTTGGCTCGGCGATAAGGCGCCATTGCCGTTTTCGGCATCCGCCAGTGAATTTCGCCAGTAATTTGCGAGCTTGGAAGAATAGTCGTTCATCGTCCTGATTCATGAAGACCGTGACTCACTGTGACGGTCGGTGGATGGGTAATGGCAGCCGAGAGTAGCGTTTCGACACGCAGATGACTAATAACTACAGGTCTTGAAATACAAAGGTCCAACGTGCTTGGGCTTCGAGAACAAGGCATTATGCCATCAACCTCATAACCTCTGCTCAGCCTTGGGCCAACCGGCCTGTACCACGCCGAAGCGTCGGCGCTGGCCTAGCTGAAACCTGGCGTTAAAGGGCTGACCACCTACGGCACTTTCGAGCCTTGCGCCTTTGTAGGCAAACCGCCGTCCTGCGCTAACGCCTTAGTCAAATCAAGCATTCGCGCTTATTCGTAGCTATGCTGGATCCCGACCCACGCAACGCTGACGCGGCAATACAGAGCCTACGCGAAGCGCGAATCGAGGCCAGCGTCGGCCTCCTTGAATATCAGGCCGGATTGGACCTGACGCCTTACTTCAGCGGAACAGCCCATGTCCATCACCGATAACCTCCTCGCCTTCACCTTCGCCGCCACCCTGCTCACGCTCACGCCCGGGCTCGACACCGCGCTGGTGTTGCGAACCGCCACGGTAGAAGGCAAGCGCCAGGCGCTGCAGGCCACCCTGGGCATCAACGCCGGTTGCCTGTTGTGGGGCGCGGCCGTGGCCTTTGGCCTGGGCGCGCTGATCGCGGTGTCGGAGTTGGCGTACAACCTGCTCAAGTACTGCGGCGCCGCGTACCTGGCGTGGCTGGGACTGAACATGCTGCTGCGCCCGCGCCACTCACTGTCAACGGTTGAGGCCGAAAACAAGCCCAGTGGCAACTGGTTCCTTAAGGGCATGCTCGGCAATGTGCTGAACCCCAAAGTGGGGATTTTCTACGTGTCGTTTTTGCCGCAATTCATTCCCCAAGGCCATTCGTTGGTTGCCTGGACCTTCGGCCTAGTGAGCATTCATGTGGTACTGGGCCTAGCGTGGTCGCTGGTGCTGATTGGCGCCACCCGGCCCCTGTCCGGATTTCTGCGCAAGGAAAAGGTCATCCGGTGGATGGACCGCACCACCGGCCTGATCTTTGTGTTGTTTGCCGCGCGCTTGGCGTTCAGCAAACGCTAAGCCTTAGCGCAGGCGAATGGAGAGTTCGATGTCATCGGCAAACGCCACCGACAAATAGCCATTCGCAGGATCACGCACGCGCGCCAGGTATTGCGGGCAGTAGTCGGTGTTGTCAGCCACCACCAGCGCGCCGGCGCGCAGGTGGTTTTCCACCAGGTTCAGCACATCGCCATACAGGGCCTTGGCGCCGTCCAGCAGCAGCAAGTCGACCGCTTCCGGCATGTCTGTGGCCAGGGTGACCAGTGCATCGCCTTCACGAATGTCGATCAGGTCGTTCACGCCGCCTTCAATGAAATGCTTGCGCGCCAGTGCGATCTTCGAGGGCTCGAACTCACTGCCAATCAACACGCCGCCGCCGTTGTCGCGCAGCGCGGCGGCCAGGAACAACGTGGACAGACCGAACGAGGTGCCAAACTCGACAATCGCCCGCGCCTTACTGCTGCGCGCCAGCATGTAGAGCAAGTGGCCGGTGTCGCGGGAGACCGGCAGCCATAGGTCTTTGAGCATCGTGTAGAGCTCAAGGTAGTCGGTTTTGCTGTGCATCATCCGCTCGCGTTCTTCACGCGATACGCTGTTGATGAGCGGGCTGGTCGCCGCGCCGGCTTGTGCGTAAAGGCGTTCGATCAAGGGCGCCAGTGGCGCAGAGGTCAGGGTTGCCATGATTGATTTCCGTCAGGTTGAGGCTAAGCTGGCTGGGGCTAGGATGCGACTAATTCGTCGCATTAAAAGTATGCGAGTGATTCCTCGCATTCGCTATTCGCGTTAGCCCCGCCGCTGGAGCTCCTGATGACAACCCGGCAGACCGTCCGTATTTCCTCACGCAAGCAACCACAGCAGGCGCGTTCCACTGAGCTGGTGGCCGCGATCCTGCAAGCGGCTATTCAGGTTTTGGCCAAGGAAGGCGCCACCCGTTTCACCACCGCGCGGGTGGCGGAAAAGGCCGGCGTGAGTGTGGGTTCGGTGTATCAATACTTCCCCAACAAGGCCGCGATCCTGTTTCGTTTGCAGAGCGATGAGTGGCAGCAGACCACGCAGATGCTGCGTAACATTCTGGATAAAACCGACGTACCGCCGCTGCAGCGCCTGCGCACCCTGGTGCATGCGTTTATCCATTCCGAATGCGAGGAAGCGCAGATGCGTGTGGCGCTGAACGACGCCGCGCCGTTGTATCGGGATGCGCCCGAAGCCGTGGAAGTCCGCGCGGCGGGCCAGCAGGCCTTTGAGACCTTCATGCTGGAATTGCTGCCGCAAGTGCCTGAGCCAACCCGCGCGCTGGCCTGTGACTTGATCCTGACCACGCTCAGTTCGGTGGGTAAGGATTTTTCCGGCAGCCCGCGTACCGCCGCAGAAATAGCTATTTACGCCGACGGAATGGCTGATATGTTTCGCGCCTACGTGAACGCGCTCAATCACCTGTAAAGCACTCATCTCCAGCAAAGGAATGCACATGAACTTCTTCAAAAAGCTGTTCGGCGCAGCCAAAAAGCCCGAAACCGAAGCGGCCCTGCCGACGCCGGTTGACCCGGTTGAAACCCCAGCGGATGCCGCCAATACGGCCGCCCGAATTGCCAGCGAAGCATGCCTGGACCGGCATTGGCAGGCCGTGGGCACTGTGGAGCGCGACGTGCTGACGTACATGATCAGCCCAAGCTTCACCGGCGGTCCTCACTGGCCGTCCACCCGCCAGGCCTACCGCGTGGTGCGCCGTGACGGCGCCATCATTCTCGCCACCGAGGGCCTGTCCGACCCCTTCGACGATGCCGAAGGGCTGGGCAATGGGTTCGAAATGGAACTGTTCCTGGAAACCGCAGACATCCCCAACGACGCGCGTGGCGAGCTGGGTGATGTCGACCCTTTACGCCGTAGCTGGGCGTTCGAACTGATCGAACACGTGGCCAAAACCGTGGCTAATGCAGGCGGCATCACGCATCAGTTGGACAACCATGGCGTACTGTCCCTGGAACTGCCGGGGTTCAGCCTGTCGCACCAGATGAGCGAGCAAGTGCCTAAGTTGTTCGTCACCGACGACGATGCCGCCGGCGTGCTGCTCGGCGGGCCGGAACCCGACTTCCCGACCCGCCTGGAAGACATGCCGCTGTCGCCCGTGCGCCTGGTACCGGTGGTGTTGATCACCGCGTCGGAGCTCGAGTACGTGCGTTCCGGTGGGCGTGCGGCGCGGGAAGATCTGGTCGAGCGGTTGAAGGCCGCAGGTGTGGGCCATACCAGCAGCCTGTATCGCGCAAGCGTGGTGTGAACGGTCGTTGTGTCGACGCGTTGATTGTTTAACAAAGCCATAACTGAAGGTTCACAAACGACGATTGAACGCACCTGCGCACGATGGGAGCATCGGCGACCATGATTTCGCGCCCATGCTTGATCCGTCGTCACCTGCTTCCCTCCTTCGCGAAGGTGCAGGCGCGTTCCTGCGAAAATCCTCTGTTCAATATCATCCTGGCCTTCTGGGCGCTGTGGCATTGCCGTCATGCGCGCCCGCCCGATGCGTGCTTCTGATTAAGTCGAAATTGCCTGCCCGGCATTCATTTATCAGAAGGATCATCCCATGACCGCCGCTATGCGCCCTGTCATCGGTGCTGCCCAGCGCAGCGCTTCGTATTACACCGCCAGCCTCAACGACGCCACCCAGTACCCAGCGTTGCAAGGCCAGGTCAGCGTTGACGTGGTGATTATCGGTGGCGGTTTTACCGGCGTTGCCAGCGCCGTCGAGTTGGCTGAACGCGGGCTCAAGGTCGCGATTGTCGAGACTAACCGTATCGGCTGGGGCGCCAGCGGGCGCAATGGCGGGCAAGTCACCGGCAGCCTGTCGGGCGACGAGGCCATGCGCGCGCAAATGCGCAGCCGCCTAGGCGATGACGTGGACGATTTTATCTGGCACCTGCGCTGGCGCGGCCACGACATCATCGAGCAACGCGTCAGCAAGTACGCGATTGACTGCGACCTCAAGCACGGCCACTTGCATACCGCGATGAAACCCTCGCACATGACCGAGCTGCGCGCCTTTCACGATGAAGCGCAACGGCGTGGCATGGGCGATCAAGTCAGCCTGCTCGATGAGGCCGCTATGCGCCAACATCTGGACAGCCCGCTGTACCTAGGCGCGCTGAAAAATACGCGCAACCTGCACCTGCACCCACTCAACCTGTGCCTGGGTGAAGCACGCGCGGCGCAGAGCCTGGGTGCGCTGATTTTCGAGAACTGCGAAGTGCTGGACATCGTGCATGGCGAGCGACCCGCCGTGATCACCGCCCAGGGCCGCATCGATGCGCGCCAAGTGCTGCTGGCCGGCGACGTGTACCACAAGCTCGAAGCCAAACAGCTCAAGGGCAAGATTTTCCCGGCCATGGGCGGCATCGTCACCACCGCGCCGCTGGGCGAACTGGCACGCCAGATCAACCCGCACGACCTGGCGGTGTACGACTGCCGGTTTGTGCTCGATTACTACCGCCTGACGGGCGACGCACGCTTGCTGTTTGGTGGCGGCGCCAACTATTCCGGGCGCGATTCACGCGACATCGCAGCGGAGTTGCGCCCGTGCATCGAACGCACATTCCCGGCGCTGAAGGGCGTGGACATCGAGTTCCAATGGAGCTGCGCGATGGGCATTGTAATGAATCGCATCCCGCAGCTGGGCAAGCTGTCGGACAACGTCTGGTACTGCCAGGGTTACTCCGGGCACGGCATCGCCACCAGTCACATCATGGGCGAAATCATGGCTCAGGCGCTGACCGGCACCCTGGAAAAGTTCGACACTTTTGCCGGGTGCAAACACATCAAGGTGCCGCTGGGCGATGTGTTCGGCAACCCGATGCTGGCCGTGGGGATGTGGTACTACCAGATGCTCGAGAAGCTGCGTTGACGGGCAGTCAAACGGTGCGCCACGCCATGGCGCACCGGCTATCCGGTTCAAAGCCGTGGGCATATTCGTCTGCCAGAATGTCTGCCAGGCGCTGATCCACTTCAGGTTTAAAACCTAAGCGACTGTAGAACGGCGCATTCCACGGCACGTGCTTGAACGTCGTCAAGGTCACCGAACGCAACGGGGTTGAGCGCGCAGACTCCATCGCGGTTTCGACCAGCTTGCGTCCCCAGCCTTGGCTCTGCATTGCTTGCGCGACCGATACTTCATGAATATGCAGTGCGTCGCCCTGGCGCTCTGCGCTGAGGAAGCCTTGAGGCTGAGCGTCAGCGTCGACGACCACCCAACAGGTTAACAGCGCGATCAACTGCCGGTGACGCTCGACACTCATCGTGACGGTGTCCGCCAGCCAGCTCAAGCCATCGAGCGCGCGGAATACTTGAGCTGCGCTCAGTTCGATACGAGGCAATAGAGGCGCGTCATCGGGTAGAGCAATTCGAATGCGGGCAGGCATGAGGCATGAACTCGGGTTGGCGCAGAAAGTTTAATGATCACATTCAAATTGCTCAAACCCCAAACGACTGAAAGGCAACCAGAAATCCTCGCCTTCGTCGCCGCGGATGAGGTGCCAATCGAAGCCCGGATTCTTGCCGATGGTGTAGCTGGGATGAGGGTTATCGAGGTCAATATGAATCGAGAATACGAACAACGCAGACTCAGACGACGCCAGGACCCGGCACACCTGCATCCACTCGGCCATGTAGGTTTCACAATGCGCCTCGGCGAACCGCAATACCGCAGGCAAATCATCCCAAGCCGCCTGAACCAAGCCCTGCACAGCCGCGAGCCGCACGCGCAGCGGCTCACTCTCACGGTGCTCGACGTAGATCAGTCGCGTACCAAACTGAAATTCGCACTGTGCGACACCGGGTCGTACGCACCAGTGGCCAAGCATGGATTCGCTCAATAGATCGATGTTCATCAACGTACGACTCTCCCTGGAGAGCACTGCAAAAGCGCGCTTACTAAGATTCGGCGCAGCAGTTTAAAGGCAAACCGCAGCGGCTTTCGAACAAATCCCTGTTTGGGTGTACGCGAGGGCTGATATGTTTCGCCTCTGATCAGCAAAAGGACATGCCATGGAACCGTTAGCGACAAATGCAGCGCTGGTGATCATCGACATGCAGCAAGGCATGAACGACCCGAAGCTTGGGCGTCGCAACAACCCGGATGCCGAACAGCACATCCAGCAGCTTCTGAACGCCTGGCGGCAGGCTCAACGCCCGGTCATCCATGTGCGGCACATATCGCGCACTCCCGGCTCGGTATTTTGGCCGGGCCAGCCAGGCTGCGAATTCCAGCAAGCGCTGGCGCCGCTCAAGCATGAACACGTGGTGGAAAAAAACGTTCCGGATGCATTCACCGCCACCGGCCTGGAACGCTGGCTGCACATGCGTTCGATCAAGCAACTGGTGATCGTTGGGGTGATCACCAACAACTCCGTGGAATCTACGGCGCGTTCCGGCGGCAACTTGGGCTTTGACGTGATCGTGGCCGGGGACGCCTGCTACACCTTTGATCAAACCGATTTGTCGGGGCGGCTCTGGCCTGCCGAGGATGTGCATGCGCTGTCCCTGAGTAACTTGGCGATGGACTACGCCAGGGTCGTCGACACGGCGCAACTGTTGGCGGTTGGAGATTGAGATGGGCCAACACATCGTGGTCATCGGCGCCGGCATAGTGGGTGCGTCACTGGCCTATCACCTGGCAGGCAAAGTCGCGCAGGTCACCGTGGTGGAAGCCGGTGAAATCGCCTCGGGCGTCACCGCCACTTCGTTCGCCTGGATCAACACCTCGCACAGTGCGCCCGACCCGATCGCCGCCTTGCGCGGTGCAGCCATCGGCGAGTTTCGCCGCCTGCAACGCGAACTGCCTGACCTGCAGATACGCTGGACCGGGGCCTTGTGTTACGGCGCAGGCACCGATGCAGCCTTGCAGGCCACGGATCACGCCTCTTCGGCCACTCCGGTGCCGCGCTCACAGATTCTTGAGCTTGAGCCGACCTTGAAGAACCCGCCTGAACATGCCTTGTTCAAAGCCGAAGAGGGTGCGTTGGACGCGGTGCAAGCCACGCAGGCGTTGATCTCAGGTGCCCAGGCGCTGGGGGCGAAAGTGCTCACGCACACGCGCGTATTGGGTTTCAGAACGGTGAATGGCCAGGTAACCGGCGTCGAAACCGCGACGGGCACACTGGAGGCCGATGTGATCGTGCTCGCCGCCGGCACCGGCATCAAGGCGCTGACGGGCATGCTCGGCGCACCGCTTGCAGTTGAGGCCTCGCCGTCGGTGTTCATCCGCTACGCAGCACAGCCTGGCCTCGTGAATACGCTTATCTCCAACACGGAAATGGAGGTGCGCCAAACGGCGGATGGCACGTTGCTGGTGGCAGAAGACTACCGGGGCGACGCCGTGGAGGATCATCCGTCAGCAATTGCACTGCACACCGGCAAAGCGATCTGCAACGAACTCAGGGGCGTGCGTTCACTTGAACCGCAAATGGCCTGTGTCGGGCTCAGGCCCATCGCGGTGGATGGGCTGCCTGTGATCGGCTACTTACCCACGGCCGGCGGTGTGTACGTGTGCTCGATGCACCCCGGCGTGGCGCTGGCGGCAATCGTCGGGCGCCTGGCCAGTGAAGAAATTCTCGACAGCCAGGCACATGCCTCACTGCTGCCCTGCCGGCCAGCGCGCTTTTTTCAAGACGCCGCAGCGTCAAACACACCCGCGTCCACCAGTATTTGAGACAGGTCCTGCGGCCATACCGTATCGGTGGTTGAGCGCAATTGGTCTGCGGTCCACCAATGGTGATCGGCCATGACCAAGGCCTCTTCCTGCGTCCATTCGTCTCTTAAAAGCACGGTATTGGGCGCCTGCACGACAAAGAACTGCTCAATCGCCAACACGGTTTCGCCACTGGGCAGCATCAGCGGAAAACTGCGCTCTGCCACAGATGCTTGAACAGCGCTGAGCACAATGCCGGTCTCCTCGCGCAATTCACGTAGGGCCGCCGCGTGAAAGCTTTCGCCCTCCTCGACGCCGCCACCCGGCGTGGCCCAGTAATTTTTGCCGGCCAATGCACCGTCCTTATGCACGAACCTGAAAAGCAGGACGTCGCCAGCGGGGTTGATCACCAGTAATCGGGAAGCCTTTCGTTCACGCATTTGACGTTGTTCCTTTTTGAAAAGCGTTACTCTCGCGTTCACCCAGCCGCTCAACCAGCCGCACCAGATAACCATCCGGGTCCTGCACCAGGAACTCGCGCTGGCCGACCTCGATTTCGCCCGCCCTGTACCACACGTCTTTGCTTGCCGTGAACAAGGGATACGCCGCAGCGCCAAGCCGCTGAATAACCGCGAGTACGGCCGCAACGTCGATTTGCAGGTTCATACCGCGCCCAAACGGCGGCTCCAGCGCGCCGGTTTGCCATTGATTGGCGAGCGGGTCGACTTGCTCAAGCATCACCTGCGCGCCCTCCAGATCGAGGTAGGCGAACCCGTCCTCCAGGCGTTGATAGGCAACCTTGAAACCCAGGAGCGCCACCCAGAATTCCAGGCTCTTATTCAGATCCGTAACCATCAGTTCTGGGACGAGTTTATTTCGTTGCATCATGCGCTTGCTTCCATTGCGGGTTAACGGCTGATCAACTGTGCGATTTTCTTACGCAGGTCGCCGTGCTGTTCTTCAGCGTAAGGTGTAGCGGTTTTCCAGTCGTAGAACCAGACGGGCATCTTACGTTTGTCGGCCGGTTCCGAGGCGTAGCGAGGGAAAATGTGGCAGTGCAGTTCCGGCTCGGAGTTGCCCAGAATCTCATAGTTCATGCGCAGCGCGCCGGTCGCCTCTAGCACGGCGTCGCCCAGGCGGGCCATGTCGAGCAGGTAGATCGTGCGGGCTTCGGCGTCCAGGTCGTTCAGGCTGGCAACCACCGGGTCGGGCAGCAACAGGCAGTAACCCGGCAGAAACTGCACATCGCCCATCACTGCCCAGCCGGACGCCATACGGCAAATGACTTTATCGTTGGCGCCGTTACGGGCCAACGCGACGCGTTGCGTAATCAGGGGCATGGTTATCCTTAGAGGCAATGAAAGTGCCGACCACATATTAGCCACGCTTCAGACCGGTTGGCGGCGCAAGTCGTCGCGTGAAGCAGGTTCGATCATCAGGTACAGTGTCAAACACCTACACGGTATCAATGCACAGAAGGGATTTTGCGTGAGTACTCCACAGGACTGGCTGACGAGGCTTAAGAACCGGCAAGTGCCTGTACTCTCTTGGTCGGATCATCGCCGTAATGAAGCTTTAGCGTTGCTCGCGCACGCTGAGAGCACCGGCAACTGGGTAGAACTCAGTCGCCATTACAACGGTTTTATCCGCGAAGTCGCTGTTCGTGAGCTGTGCCGCCAGTCATCCCCCGAAGCCTTGGCAGCGTTGACTGAGCGCCTGAACGATTGGGTGCCGCAGGTCAGGGATATGGCCAGAGCTGGGTTGGCCCCTTACCTGTGCTCGCCCCAGGCTACAGCGTTGCTATATGTTCTGGAGCCCGTGATGGCCTTAGCTGCGTGCCAGCGGGTGGATCATGCGCCAACACTTGCCGCTATCCGTGCGGTACTACAAGCGCCTGACGCCCATGATCAGGTCTACGCGCACTTCCTTGCGCAGCAAGGTAAAGCGGCGCGTTATCTGTTTACGCTGTTACTCGAAACAGCATCCGACCCAACCGTACTCCTGCGCGCGGCCCTCGCCCACCGGGAGCTGACGACCCGGCTGCAAGCCGTATCAGCCTGCAAGTCGCTCCCCGCTGAAATCGCCCTGCCACTGCTACTTGAAGCGTTGTCACGACCGGGTGCCAAAGTACGCGTTTGCGTGCTGCACGCGTTACTGCCTATGCTCGCCGACCCGAAACCGCTACTGCGTGACGCCTTGCTCGATGCATCTGCAGCGATACGCAACCTCGCGCGTTGGGCGGCTACCCGCTACGGTATCGATCCCAACGCGGTCCTAAACCAACGATTAACGCAGGCGCTGCCCAACGCAAAGCGCGATTGGCTCGGCGTCCTTGGCCTGGCGGCAGAACTGGGCACAGTGCTTACCACGCCCTGGAGCACTCAGGCGCTGGAGTCTGACTACGCTACGGTCCGGCAAGCCGCCATTCACATGTTGCAAGACGACTCACGGGGTATCTTTCTTGCCGCGCTTGAGGACACATCGGACAGGGTCTTCAGAGCGGCCATCGCTAAACTGAACAGGCAGCCTTGGGCCCGTGTGAGCGGCGCATTGAGCGCAAAACTGGACAGCGATTGGCACCCACTGCCGGCGCCACGGCGCAACGCCATCTTTGCGCTGTTCCCCAGTTGGCAACAACTAGCCTACCTATTGAAGCGGCTGGACGGCGAACCCGTGGTGCAGGCGTATTGGCTACGCCACGTGCATGAGTGGATTGACCGCCAATACCTGATAGTCGACCCGGTCACGTCCAGGACCGACCGCAGCGCATTGGTGAATACGCTTCATACCTTGGCCGCAAGCGGTCTTATCACTGCCGGCCAACTTGCCCGCGTTACCTGAATGAGCACACGCCCCATGCGAATCACCTGCCTTCACACCGCAGCCAGCAACATCGCTTGGACACATCAAACAACCGCTACGATTGCCCGGCAGCGCCGCGCAGCTGTGCATCCGGCGCGCGATGACCGGCGTGCGCCGGCGCAAGTGACGAGTGCGCGTAGCCGATATCCAACTGATGCACTTCCCTGCCCCGGCGAATGTCGCCACGTTGCGGTTGTCGAGCAGCGGCTCGGGTGCAACGTTGGCCACCGCCGCCAGTTTCAAACCCAGGTTATAGGCATCCTGCACGCCGGTATTGAGGCCCTGACCACCGGTGGGCGGATGAAGATGAACCGGCCACAGCGCGACGAAGCCATGGTGCGCAAGGCCATGACCGACCGCGTGGATGACGCCCGCGAGCGCATTGGCGTGTCGATCTTCTCGACCTGGGACGAAGGCGATTTCGACAACTTGGTGCGGCTGATGCGCAAGTTCGCCGAAGAGATCAAGGCAGACTCGATACAGGCCACCCAAGACATCAGCTGAGAATATTTTCAGGACAATCGTGCTTCTTGTTGTACACAAAATATCGCTAAAGATTTGCAGCTCACTTGCCGAAACAGCGAGTGATAGCAAATCCTCGCCTCGCCTCCCGAGTCGACGATTTGGCCGCCCTTCCCGCTGATGGTCGTCCCGATGAAAATAAAAAATAGGCTGGTGCTTGCTTTCGTATCCGTCGCCTTTATCCCGGTTAGCCTGGTCGCGGTGATCTGCGTAATGAACACGCGAAGCCAGGCGGTCGAGCAGTTCATTGATGGCAGCACCCGCGAAATACGCCAGATCGATGGCAACATCCGGCAGTTTTTCGATGGCACGCTGCAGAACGTCGATCTAATGTCCGCAGATCCTGTATACACTTCCGTTAACACGCTCAAGGATTACCAACCCGCCAATGCCGCCAGCCAACCGATGCCGGCGCAGGCTCAGCAGGTGATCGACCAATTCGCGCGCTTCGGCGCCACCCATCCTTCAGCGGCGATCCTGTCCATCGGCCTGGAAGACGGCACCTACGCCAAATGGCCCGACGACCCACAACTGGCCAAGTACGACCCGCGCACACGTCCGTGGTACAAGGCCGCCATGGCCAGCCCGAACAAGACCGTGCGCACCCCCGCTTACTATTACGACAAAGATGCAGTGGCGTTGGTGGGCACCGCACGCGCGTTGCTGGATAACGCCGGCAAAGCCAAAGGCGTGTTTGTGGTCAGTGTGTCGCTGAAGAACCTCACCGAGTTGCTCAAGAGCATCAAGCTGGGTGAAAGCGGCTACGTGATGCTGATCGAAGACGGCGTGGTGCTGGTTGACCCACGCGATGCCGCACACAACTTCAAGCCGCTCAAGGACCTCGGCGCACCTTACGCGCAGCTGGCTCAGACGCCGCAGGGCTCCACCGAAGTGGTGATTGATGGCGTGCGTTACATGGCCAACATCTGGACCTCACCCGGCCTCGGCTGGCGCTACGTCGGGCTGATCGAGTACAACGAGGTCATGGCGGCAGCCACGCGTATGACCTACCTGACCACCGCCATCGTGGCAGTGCTGGTGTTGATCTTCGGGCTGATTGCAGCGGCGTTTTCCAAGGTGATCGTCAAGCCTATCGGCCAGGTCAGCACCGGCTTGCAGTCCATCGCCCAAGGCGAAGGCGATTTGCGCCATGAACTGCACGTACAAGGCAAAGATGAAACCGCCGAGTTGGCCGGCTGGTTCAACAAGTTTCTCGCCGCGATCCGCCAGTTGATCCAGCACATCGGCGCAGCCTCGACCAACTTGCAGGACGCGTCGCGAGTCAACAGTGAAGTGGCGCACAACATGAACGAAGCCGCCGGGCGCCAGCGTGAGGCGGTCGAGTTGGTGTCGACCGCGTTCAATGAAATGGTCGCCACCGCCAACGAAGTCGCGCGCTCGTGCAGCGGCGCGGCAGAATCCGCTGAGAACGGCCACCGCCGCGTCGCCGAGGGCAAGCAGCAGATCGAAGTCACCACCGACAACGTCAACCGACTGGGCCGCCGCCTGACCGAGTCGTCCCAGGCCATGGTCGAGTTGGAAGCCGGCAGCCGCAGCATCAACCAAATCCTCGGCACCATTCGCGCGATTGCCGAACAGACCAACCTGCTCGCGCTGAACGCTGCCATCGAAGCCGCCCGCGCCGGTGATCAGGGCCGTGGGTTCGCTGTGGTCGCAGATGAAGTGCGCGCGTTAGCCAAGCGCACCTCAGACTCCACCAGCGAGATCGAACAACTGCTCGGCACCCTCGGCAGCAAGACCGAGGAAGTCACGCAGAAGATGAGCAGTTGCCTTGACCTGTCGCGCGCCAGTGTGTCCTCCATCGAAAACGCGCGGGACAGCTTTGAGGGCATCCAGTTGTCGGTAAATGAAATCCGCGACCAGAACCTGCAGATTTCGGCCGCCGCCGAAGAGCAACACAGCGTGGCCGAAGAGATCAACCGGCATATCCAGCAGATCTATGACGAGGCGCGCTTGGTGGAAAGCCTGGCCAGCTCCGCGCAAGATGATTCTGGGCGGCTGGCCAACTTGTCGGATGAGCTGAACGGTTTGGTGGGGCGCTTCAAGTCCTGAAGCGTGCGGCGCTGAAGCTCCGCGAACCTAGACCTGCACTGAAACCATCCAGCTCACAAAGACCTGCAGCCGCGCGAAAAACGCCTCGCGCTCGGCGCTCGGGTTGCGCGCCTCAAACAGGAAGTAGGCGATCTGGATGCGCATGGTCGGGTAATGCTGCACGAACAAGGCAACATGCTCTTCGAGGGTTTGAGGCCAACCTGAGGCATCGGCCGCGCGCAACGTGTGCGTTGACCGAATCAACTTGCGTGCCGCTTCGCGCTGCAAGCGAAGCCGCTCGGGCGCGCTGCTGGCATGTTCGATGCGCGTGAGGTAGCCGTTCAACACCGGCTCAAAATCACCATTGAGCGCCAGGGCGATGTCACGCGAGGGCGCAAACGGTTCGAAGCGCAGCGAGAGGTCATCGCCCCACAGGCAACGGCAGTGATGCTTGAGCCAGAAGCCCCAGCGATTGCGGTTCTCGGGCGCCAGCACTTCGGCGCGGTGGCCGATATCGAAGTCGATCTTCGTCACCCCTTCGTGCCGTTGTTCCAGCGCCTGGCGCAGCTGTTCCAACTGCTCGAGTACTTGCGCGTCCGGCGGGTCAGTCAGTACCAGCGTGAGATCAAGGTCGGACTCGCCTGGGCTGGCATCGCCCCTGGCGACACTGCCGTAGAGATAAACGCTGTGCAGCCCCAGCCCTGCGGGTGACAGAGACGCGCGCACATCGGCCAGCAACGATTGGAATTCAGGTTGGGTGGGCGCATCGGCAACCGTCAGCACGCAACCATTCACATCGACACCTTGAACGGCGCTCATGGGCGATGCACCTCAATCACCAAACCTTCGGCCTCACTCGGCACACAGAAGTGCCGGGTGATCAGGTCAAACTCGGCATCGGTTGCGGCAAAATCATGCTCGCCCAGGGCATTGCGCGCATGCAGGCGCGCGCGGCACGTGGCGTCGTCCAACTCGAGGTAGTGCAGGCGGTGCGGCACCTGAGCGGTCTGCGCCAGACCGAGCAGCCATTCGCGGTTGGCCAGTGTGTTAGCGGGAAAATCCAGCACCACGTTGACGCCCGATTGCAGCAGGTTGCTCACCAGCGGCCCCAACACCCCGCGAACACGCTGGGCGCAGCGCAGATAATCGGCAACCGACAGGATCTCACCCGGATAGAGCTGCGCGAGCCAGTGATCTTCGCTGAGCACGACGGCGGCGTGCTCGGCGGCCAGGGTTTTAGCCAGTGTGGACTTGCCGGAGGCGATCTTGCCGCACAGCAGATGCAGGGTTGGCATGGAGCGGTTCCTTATGTCGGGCCATCAAGCGTTATTGCCCGTCAATTAAACGATAGCGTGGGCAGCCGTTAACCTGTGGCGAGGGAGCTTGCTCCCGTTGGGCCGCGAAGCGACCCTAAAACGCAGTCCAACGGGAGCAAGCTCCCTCGCCACAGTGACAGTGCTAAACCTTAACGGGCCGGTATTAGCCACCCAGCATGCCATTTTTTCACGCCGAACGATGTTGCCAATACTCATAAAATGCCAAGGCCGCGACGTTCTTGTCTTTGGCTTCGAGCATGATGTCGAAGCGCTCAAGAAACTGCAGCGCGTAATCATTGGTCCAGCGGTTCCACATTTGCGCGCTGTGGGCGTATAAGTCGCGCTTGGAAACCACCTGCAACAGCGCGCCCATCTCCAATTTTTGCTCGGCGTCAAAACCCAGTGTTTGCAGGCTTTCCTGAGGCTGGGAGTAATGCATCGTGGGGCGCACGCCGCGCCAGCTGTCGATCACGCGGGCGACGCGTGACGAATCGGGGTCGATGTATTCGTCTTCGTTGATCCAGCAGTGGTGGATGTCCAGCACCACTGGCGCCAGGTCGGCCACTTGCAGGCAGTGGTCCAGGCCGTAGGTCTTTTCGTCGTTTTCGAAAGTGATGCAGTTACGCGCCACCTCGGACAAGCGTGCCCACACCGCACGCGTGCCTTCAACGCCCAAACGGCCGGCGATGTGCAGGTTGCACTTGAGGTCCTGAAAGCGTCGGCCGTAGCCCATCATGCGAATCATGTCGGCGTGGTATTCGAACTCAGCCACACTGTTTTCCACCACGCCGGGGTTGTCCGAGCCCAGCACGCAATATTGGCCAGGGTGGAATGACAGCCGGATATCCGCGGTGCGCGCCAGGTCACCAATCGCGGCGAAACCCTCGATCAGTTGACGTTGAATGGCCGGGTCCTTGTACACATCCGCCACTTTCGGGTGGCTGTAGAACGGCAACAAATCACTGCTCAGGCGCAGCATGCGTAGCGTCGCCGGCAGCTCGGCGACATAGGCGAGCAGGCGTAATTGCGCTGCCAAATTATGTGTCACCACCTCAACCAATTTGCTGCGGGCGACCTGGGGTTCAACGCTGTCCATCCAGCGCAACGTCGTGGTGCGCGGGTTGAAAGGGCCTTCGATCATCTTGAGCGCACTGGCTGATGGCAGGCGTTCAGGGTGTTTGTACTGGCAGGCAAAGCCGATGCGAGGGTGGGTCATGGAAAGGCCTGGAAATGAGCGATCGTTAAGAATATACGAAGTTAGGCGCACGGCGCTGCCAGGGGTTCACTTAACCACCTTAACGCGCGAATCAAGTTGAATCTCGCTCGCCACAACAAACATCACGACACGAAGCCTCAGTGAACTTTCTTACAAGCACCAGGCTCCTTTCCTATGCGAAGTCATCGTGCCCTGATTCCAGGGTGCTGAACGATAAGGAGCCGCCACCGACATGACTACCCTCCCCGCCTACCCCACCGTCAGACCAGGCCCGCTGCATTCAATGCTGCTGGCCGGCAGCGTACCGTTGTTTCTCGGTGCCTTGCTCAGTGACATTGCCTACGGCCAGACCTACCAGATCCAGTGGGCCAACTTTGCGTCCTGGCTAATCGCCGGCGCCCTGGTATTCAGTGGCTTTGCGCTGTTGTTTGCGCTGGTCAACCTGCTGTGTGCCGACCACAAGGCCGGGCGCCCCACGGCTTATTTTCTACTGCTGTTGGCCGCTTGGGTGCTCGGGCTGGTCAACGCCTTTCAGCATGCCAAGGACGCTTACGCCATGATGCCGGGCGGCCTGATCTTGTCGGTGATCGTCACGGTGCTGGCAATCGCCGCCACCTGGATCGGCCTGACCAATCTGCGCGCAGGAGTTGCCAAGTGAAAACACTTCATACCCTAAGCGTATTGAGCGCTGCCCTGTTACTCACGGCTTGTGGCGGTGAAGGCGACAAAACCCAGGCCCGCGGCCCCGACCCTAAATTACCCGAGCAACAAAGCAGCCTGCTGCCGAGCATGAAAATTGCCGAGCCGGCGCCGTGGGGCGAGCAGAAACCCAAGGTACCCGACGGCTACAGCGTCACCGCCATTGCCACTGACTTGGCCATCCCGCGCCAAACCCTGGTGTTGCCCAACGGCGACATCCTCGTCGCCGAAGGCCGTGGCGGCAGCGCGGCCAAGCTCAAGCCCAAGGACGTGATCGCCAGCCTGATCAAGGCCGAGGGCAATACCAAGGTCAAGGGTGGCAACCGCCTGACACTGCTGCGCGATGCCGACGGTGACGGCACGTATGAACTGAAAACGGTATTCGCCGACAACCTCAACGCGCCCTACGGCCTGGCCTTCGCTGACGGCAAACTCTACGTCGCCAACCAAGACGCGCTGGTGCGCTTCGACTACACCGATGGCCAGACCAAAGCCAGCGGCCCGCCAACCAAAGTCACCGACCTGCCGGCGCAGATCAACCACCACTGGACCAAGTCCCTGGCGGTGAGCGAGGACGGGCGCCAGCTCTACGTGGGCATAGGCTCCAACAGCAACATCACCGAGCGTGGCATGGAAGTGGAAATCGACCGCGCGATGGTCTGGCAGATCGACGCCGCCACCGGCGCGCACAAACCCTACGCCACCGGCATTCGCAACCCCACCGCGCTGACCATCCAACCCGGCACCGGCCAAGTGTGGGCGGTAGCCAACGAACGCGATGAACTCGGCCCGGACCTGGTGCCGGACTACCTGACGTCGGTGCGCGAAGGCGCCTTCTATGGCTGGCCCTACAGCTACTGGGGCCAGAACGTCGACCCGCGCGCGCAACCGCAGAACCCAGCGAAAGTCGCCAGTGCGATCAAGCCGGATTACAGCCTAGGCTCCCACGTTGCAGCGTTGGGCGTGGACTTCTCCATCCCTGCCCTGGGTGAGAAATTCGCCGACGGCGTGTTTGTCGGCGAGCACGGCAGTTGGAACCGCGACAACCCGGTGGGCTACAAAGTGATCTTCGTGCCCTTCAGCAATGGCAAACCGGCGGGTGAGCCGATCGACTTCGCCACCGGCTTTCGTGGGGATGACGGCAAGACCCGTGGGCGCCCGGTGGGTGTGACGGTGGACCCTAAAGGTGCGCTGATCATCGCCGACGACCTGGCCAATACCATTTGGCGCGTGACACGTAACCCATAGCCCTTGCAGCACAGGGGCGGTCGCGCCCCTGTCAGCCATCACCCTGCAATTGCGCTTCAAGCCAGGCCAGCAGCGCCACAACCTCGCTGCGCGGGCCTGTGCCTTGCTGCCTGTAGACCGAAATCGCCTCGGGCAAATGCACACTCTCGGCGCAGGGTCTTACCAACGCCCCACTTTCAATCAAGCGGCTGGCGGTGCGACGCCAGCCCATGGCGACACCGTGCCCCTCCACAGCGGCTTGCAACATCAGCGGGTAGCTGTCGAAAGTGGCACTGCGCGCATCCACGGCCAATACCTGACCAAACACTTGCAGCCATTCACCCCACTCCATCAAGTGCGGTGGCGCGGCGCTGTGGTGCAAAAACGTGTGGGTGCGCAATACGCTGAGCGGCAGGGGTTGTTCGGCGCTGAGATACGCAGGGCTGCAGACCGGAAACACCTCGTCAGAAGCGGTGAACATCAAGGGGTGGGCGCCACTGGCACGCCGGGTACTTTGCAGGGCAACGTCGAAGTGGTCATTGAACTCAGTGAGCGGCCGGGTGGAGGTCACCACCTGGATTTCGATGTGCGGGTATTGCTGGTGAAACGTCGACAGGCGCGGCATCAACCAATAAAACGCCTCGCACAGCTGGCAGAGCAGGACCACACGACGGTGGTCAGTGGACGCGCGCAAACCCGCAGCGCCGTCACTGATGCTGTGCAGCGCATGGCTGACCACCTGCCCCAGTTCACGCCCTTCCTGGGTGAGGAAGACCGCGCGATTGCGCCTATAAAACAGCTTCACCCCCAGATTATCTTCCAGCCCGCGAATTTGCCGGCTGACAGCGGCCTGGGTGATGTGCAACTCATCCGCCGCCTTGGAGAAACTTTCCAGGCGGGCCGCCGCTTCAAACGGTAGCAAGCTGGCGAGGGGCGGCAAGTTTTTGCCAAGCGTATTCATAAGCTGAGGTTATGCATCCTGGGTCGAGAACTCGTTTGTAGCACAGCCCTGTGGGTGTGCACCATTAATCCATTACCTCATGGATACCTCTGATGACCTCAACGCGAACCTCTGTTTTCACCGGTGTGCTACTGGCCAGTGTTGCCACACTGGGCTGGGCGCTGAACTTCATCGCCCCCTACGTCACCGGTGACTACAGCCTGTATGACCTGATGACCGTACGGTTTCTGCTGGTCGGTGTGCTGGGCGTTTGCGGGATGATCCTGTGCCGCGCTCAACTGCGATTGCTCAGCCCAGGGCAATGCTGGCTCGCCGCAGCGCTTGGCGCATCCGGTTGCCTGGCGTACGGCGTGTGCATCGCCGCAGGCGTTATGTTTGGTGGCCCGGTATTGACGCCTGCCTGTGTCGGCATGGTGCCGGTGTTACTGGCCCTGGTCGGTAACGCCCGCAACAAGACAGTGCCCTGGCGTCGGCTGGCGGCGCCGTTATTGTGCCTGACCGTGGGGCTCTTGCTTTCGAACATCAGCAGCCTGCACCAACCGGCGTTAAGTGCAGTTTCGTGGCTGGCCGGCCTGTTTTTTTCGTTGAGTGCGGTTGCCTTGTGGCTGGGGTTCAGCGTGGTTAACCAAAAACACCTGACAACCCTTCCTGCCCAAGCCACCGGCCTCTGGACCGCGTTGATGTTGGTGGGCGCCGGCGGCACTGCCGCCTGCCTGTTGCCGGTGCTCTATGCATTCGACCTGCTCCAGCTGCCAACCCTGGGATTTGGCCTCCCTCAGGCAGGTGCGCTGTATGCCTGGAGCCTGATCATCGCAGTGATGTCCACCGTGGCCGGTGCCTGGGCCTGGAACGCAGCCACCCGGCGGCTGCCGATGGTGCTCAGCGGCCAATTGATCGCCCTGGAATCACTGTTCGCCACCCTGCTCGGCCTGTGGTTCCACGGTCGTGGCCCTTCTGTCATGGAAGCCACGGGGCTGGCGGCGGTGCTGGTCGGCGTGGTCTTGGCGGTGCGTATTATCCTGACAGGCGCAAAGCCCGTCTTAACGTTGAACACTGATGGGAGACCCAATGATGACCTGCACCCGCGACTCACTTGCACTGCCCGAAACCTTTGATTTTCAAGGCCAGGCTATCCGCTGGGGGCAAATCGGCACAGCCGGGCCCGCGTTAGTAATGGTGCATGGCACGCCCTTCTCGTCCCATGTATGGCGGCGTATTGCGCCGTTGTTTTCGCAGCGTTATCGCGTGTTCTATTACGACCTGCCGGGCTATGGGCTGTCGGCAAAAAAACCGGGCCAGGATGTGTCCCTGGGTGCGCAAAACACCGTGCTGGCAGCGCTGCTTGAGCATTGGCGTCTGGAGCGCCCGCACGTGCTCGCCCATGACTTTGGCGGCGCCACCGCGTTACGCGCGCACCTGTTAAATGGCTGCGAGTACGCCAGCCTAAGCCTGATCGATCCCGTGGCGATTGCCCCCTGGGGCTCTGACCTGATCCAGCATGTGCGCCGTCACGAACACGCATTCAGCGAAGCGCCGCCTTACATTCACGAAGCGATTGTGCGCGCCTATCTCCAGGGCGCCGCCTACACGCCGTTGCCTGCCGAGGTACTGCAAGCCTATGTCACGCCGTGGACCGGCGAGCAAGGCCAAGCGGCTTTTTACCGACAGATTGCGCAGATGGATCAACGCTACACCGACGAGATCGAGCACCGACTCGGCGAAATCCGCTGCCCGGTGTTGCTGCTATGGGGTGAAGAAGACGCTTGGATCCCGGCCGCTCAGGGCGACGTGCTCCACAGCAGGATCACCGACGTCACCTACCTGCGCATCCCGCTAGCGGGGCATCTCGTACAAGAGGACGCGCCAGAAGCCATCGCAGCTCATCTGGTCCATTTTTTAGAGCCAGCCCTTTCAACATCGTTGAAAAAACCAGCCCTATTTGACTAACACCCGTCAGTTAAGGGCAAACACTGCAACTGTAGCAATCTGGCTCACCATGGCGAGCGGGCTTGCCCCGCGTTGGGTTGCGAAGCGACCCCAAAATGGAACTGCTACGCAGCCCAACAAGACAACCCGAGAAGCTACAGTGCACGCCCACGCTGCCACCAGCGCGGGCATGCGCAGCTCACAAATCAGTGATTTCCTTATGGCGTGGCACCAGCGCCTTCATCACGCTCCACGCCACCAGGTACGCCAGCGCACAGATCGCGAACATGATCATGTAGCCGGTATGAATGTCGTTGATGGACTTGTAGTAGTCGAACACCCAACCGCCAATCTTGGTCATCACCACACCGCCCAGCCCACCGGCCATGCCGCCGATGCCGACCACTGAGGCCACGGTTTTCTGCGGGAACATGTCGGACACGGTGGTGAAGATGTTGCACGACCACGCTTGGTGTGCCGAGGCGCCCACGCCGATCAGCAGCACCGGCACCCAGAAGCTCAGGTAGCCGAACGGCTGCGCCAGCAACACCACCAGCGGGAACAGTGCGATGACCAGCATGGCTTTCATGCGGCCGTCATAGGGTGCATCGCCACGGGCCATGAAGTAGCTGGGGAACCAGCCGCCGCCGATACTGCCGACCATGGTCATGCTGTACAGCACCGCCAGCGGCATCACGATATCGGCGCCTTTCATGCCGTATTGCGCCGACAGGTAAGTCGGCAGCCAGAACAGGAAGAACCACCACACGCCGTCGGTCATGAACTTGCCGAAGGCAAACGCCCAGGTCTGGCGATAGGTCAGTAGCTTGAACCACGAGACTTTTTTCGGGATTGTACCGGCGGGTTCAGGCGTGAACGGTTGCACCGTCTGGTCGCTGCGGATATAGGCCAGTTCTGCGGCCGACAGGCGTTTTTGCTGTTCCGGTTTTTCGTAAACCATTGCCCACACCGCGACCCACACAAAGCCCAACATGCCAATGACCATAAAGGCCGCTTCCCAACCCCACATTCCGGCAATCAAGGGCACACAGATCGGCGCCAGGATCGCTCCCACGTTAGCCCCGGAGTTAAAGATACCGGTGGCAAATGAGCGTTCTTTTTTCGGGAAGTATTCGGCGGTGGCCTTGATCGCAATGGGAAAGTTACCCGCCTCGCCAATCGCCAGCACCGCGCGTGACAGCATGAAGCCGGCAATCGACACCGGGATCACCGCCAGGCCGATGGCACCGCTCACGGCAGCGATGCCCTCACCCATCGGCACCGAGAACGCATGCATGATCGCGCCGGTGGACCAGATACAGATCGCCACCACATAGGCGGCCTTGGTGCCGATCTTGTCGACAAACCGCCCGGCAAACAGCATGGAAATCGCATAGACAAACTGGAACACCGCCGCAATGTTGGCGTAGTCCGTATTGCTCCAGCCAAATTGTGTCGACAGCTGCGGCGCTAAAAGGCTGAGGACCTGGCGGTCGAGGTAATTGACGGTGGTGGCGAAGAACAACATCGCGCAGATAGTCCAGCGATAGTTGCCGACGGCCGTGCCGACGCGATGGGCGTTGAGGGGCTCATTCAAATTCATGGCATCACTTTTTATTTTTGTTAGATAGGACATACGCAACGTCATATGTCGTCGTACAACCGTGACTTTTATAGCGAGCTCCCAGAACGCTGTCAATCTGAAGGATTGCGGTTTATCTAGGTGTCAGGCGGGTACTAAAATACTCAGCTAGCAGAGGTTGTAGGATGACACAGGCGAAAAACCAGGCTCGGCGCCTGGCCCGACACATCGTCGAGCGCGCCAAAGGGCTGCATGCCAAGCTTTTCCAACACCCGAATTGAGGCGCCGTGATCGGGCCGCACCAGCCCGAATACCTCAGGCAAGCCGAGGGTTTGGAACGCCATCGCCAATGCATCACGCCCCAGCTCAGTGGCGTAGCCCTGCCCCCAGGCCTCGACGGCGAAGCGATAACCCAGGTTGATGCGCTGCTCGGTCAGGTAATTGAGGGGTGCCACGCCGCCAAAGCCAATGATGTGCTCCGGTGCCTCGCGGCGCGCAATCGCCCACCAGCCGTAGCCTTGGGTAGCCCACTGCTCGCGCCAGTGATTGAGCAGGCGTTGAGCGTCGGCCAGGCTGGCCATCGGGCCCGCAGGATTGAACAGGTTGGTCTGCGGGTCGGCGAAGATCGCGAACAATCGCTGCACGTCGCGGGGTTCGGGCTTACGGTAGGTCAGGCGTGAGGCGGTGACAGGCATTCGGATAATTCCCTGTTGAAGCCATGAAGTTCAATTCATTTGCAAAAAAAAGCAAATAGAGGTGAATTATTTCATGTCTGGTTGTATCTGAACTGACAGAGCGGTGCCATCGCAACGATGGCACCTCCCCTGTTCAGTTTTAGAGTGGCCCGCATGAAATTACGTAAGAAAAGCGTCAAACCCATCGGATTGAAAGACATCACCATCGTCGACGACGCCAAGGTGCGCAAGGCAATCACCGCCGCCGCACTGGGTAACGCCATGGAATGGTTCGACTTTGGCGTCTATGGCTTTGTCGCCTACGTACTTGGCAAAGTGTTCTTCCCCGACGCCTCGCCCAGCGTACAAATGATCGCCGCCTTGGGCACCTTCTCTGTGCCGTTCCTGATTCGCCCATTGGGTGGCCTGTTCTTCGGCGCCCTGGGTGACAAATACGGGCGGCAGAAAGTCCTCGCCGCCACCATCGTCATCATGTCCTTGAGCACCTTCGCCATCGGCCTGATTCCCGGGTATGCCTCGATTGGCATCTGGGCACCGATCCTGCTGCTGCTGTGCAAAATGGCCCAAGGGTTCTCGGTAGGCGGTGAGTACACCGGCGCCTCGATCTTCGTCGCCGAATACGCGCCGGACCGTAAACGCGGGTTCCTTGGCAGTTGGTTGGACTTCGGCTCCATCGCCGGTTTCGTGCTTGGCGCCGGTGTGGTGGTACTGATTTCCACCATCCTGGGTGAAGCCGACTTCGAAGCCTGGGGCTGGCGCCTGCCGTTCTTCCTCGCCCTGCCCCTGGGCCTCATCGGCCTGTACCTGCGCCACGCGCTGGAAGAAACCCCAGCCTTCCAGCAGCACATGGACAAACTCGAGCAAGGCGACCTCCAAGGCCTGACCCACGGCCCCAAAGTGTCGTTCAAAGAGGTCGCCACCCAACACTGGCGCAGCCTGCTGACCTGCATCGGGATCGTCGCGGCCACCAACGTGACGTACTACATGCTGCTGACCTACATGCCCAGCTACCTGTCGCACAACCTGCACTACAAAGAAAACAGCGGCGTGCTGATCATCATCGCGATCATGGTCGGCATGCTGTTCGTGCAGCCGTTCATTGGTTTTATCAGCGACAAGATCGGCCGCAAGCCCTTCATCATCGCCGGCAGTGTCGGCTTGCTGTTCCTGTCGATTCCGGCGTTCATGCTGATCACCAGCGGCAAGATCGGCCTGATCTTCGCAGGCCTGCTGATCCTCGCGGTGATCTTGAACTTCTTCATCGGCGTGATGGCCTCGACCCTGCCCGCAATGTTCCCCACGCATTTGCGTTACAGCGCGTTGGCCAGTGCGTTCAACGTCTCGGTATTGATCGCCGGTATCACCCCAACCGCCGTGGCGTGGCTGGTGGAAAGCACCAACAACTTGTTCATGCCCGCCTACTACCTGATGGTGTTTGCGGTGGTCGGCCTGATCACCGGCCTGACCATGAAGGAAACCGCCAACAAGCCCCTGCGCGGCGCGGCACCGGCGGCCTCGGACATGGCCGAAGCCAAGGAAATCCTGCAAGAGCACCACGACAATATCGAGCAGAAGATCGAAGACATCGACACTCAAATTGCCGAGCTGGAAGCCAAGCGCCAGAACCTGGTGCAGCAGCATCCACGGATTAATTAACCCCTGACCGTGCGTGGCGGCCCGCGCCGCCACGCCATTGGAGTGCTTAAGCATGGTTCCAAGCGTCACCGCAGCACACGCGTTACTCAGCGCCGATGAGCGCGCTGCCATCGCCGAAATCGAAGCCACCACCAGCGTCCTGCAATTGGTTACCCGCCTGACCGGCATGCGCTTTGCCGGTATCGCCAAATTCACCGACCAGGAATGGGTGGTGTGCTCGGCCTATGACCCGCTGCAAATGGGCATTCATGTCAACGACGTACTCGACCTGGAAACCACGCTGTGCAGTGAGTTCTGCATCGACCCTCAAACATTGTTCATCCCGCAAATCAGCCAGAACGGCCGGTTTGCCGCACGCCCGGTGGTCAAGCAATACGCCATCGAAAGCTATGCCGGCGCGCCGATCTTCCTGCCCGATGGCCGCCTGTTCGGCGCGCTGTGCGCCCTGGATTCGCGGGCGATGCTGTTTGACGACCCTAATCTGCCGGAAACCCTGAGCCTGTTTGCGCGGCTGATCGGTTGTATTTTCTACGCTAATTTGACGGCGGCTGATCAGTGATACCTGAGTTCGAAAGTTGTGGCGGAAGTTGGTTGTCTGCCCCATCTGCCTGCATTCCCCGCAGCAAACGCGTATTGGCGTGATCACGCAGAAAAAATGCACGGTGAAGAAAACCCAATTAAGAAGAGTCAAACATGATGCGTGGACAACGCAGGCTCTTCTTAATTAACTCTGTATAGTTCAGCCGACTATAGATAGTTATTATATTCTTCCGGCATAACGATTTCATAACCCTCACTACCAGAACCAAACACCAAATCTACTTTTTGCCGACTTTTCAAATCAGTTTCCACTTCCGCCTCGGAAGTGATAAAAAGTTCAAAATCACTTTCATTTGTGAGCCCTATGGTCTCGCTGACACTCAAATCACTCCCCTCTATTGCCCGAACGTTAAAGATCACCGCACCGTCCAATTCAGCCGTCACCGTGTAATCGGAAACCGGCCCCCTTACCTTTCTTTCGAACACTTCGATTTTGTCATACAGGTTCACACAAGAGAGCTGTATAGACCCCGCTGTCGTCAATGTGAATTTTAACTTGACTTGATTCTTAAACATCGCAGCCACCCTATTTAGCAGTTTAATGAAAATCGCTCACACAATGATGTATTTCAACAAGGTCGAGGATGGGGATGTAAGACGCAACTGCCAACTGTCAATGCTTACAGTTCTTTATAAGCATTCGCAATAATAAAGTGCGTATTTAAGCGCTCCAAATTACCCGAGCACCTGACTCGGCGTCTTGCCAAACTGCTTCTTGAACATGCGGGTAAAGGCGCTTGGGCTTTCATCGCCCAACTCGATGGCCACCTCGATGATCTTCTCCCCTACCGCAATGCGCTGCAGCGCCAACAGCAAGCGTGCTTGTTGGCGCCATTGGCCGAACGTCAGGCCGGTTTCCTTGCGGAACCAGCGCTGATTAGGTTTGAGCGGCACGTCAAACCGCGGGTTGACGTGCTCTATTCTTAACGCAGCATTATTCAATGAGGACTGTCATCGTAGGGAGGGGTAAGGCCTACGTAATAACTCGACTTATCAGGACCGAAGGTTAATTGCATGCTTTCACCGTGATTTAACGTAGTCATCCCGCCCGCGTCTATGTCAATCTTAGATAGACTTTCATTTTTAACGCTGAATGTCGTCTTTTCCTTCAGGCCGCTACCATCCAGCGCACGGACGCACAGGGATACGCAGATTCCTATTTTAGGTGAAATTTTATAGTCAACCGTGGCCGCTTTGATTTTTCTAATGGACACCTCTTTTCCCGCACGGGGGGAGTAAAAGATCTCCATAGGCTCGGTTGTATTTAATGTAATTTCCAAACTAATTTCATCATCTTCAGCCATCACTGTCACCTCACTGTGAATTATCTTTTAATGCCGCTCACCCACTATTTTGCTTGAGCCTGACAAAATTACTTTTTCACTGCGCGATTGCCAACTGTCAACATTCACAGTTCTTTAGAGGCATTCGCAATAACAAAGCGTCACGTGATGCACTATTTAAAAAACTGACTCGGCGTCTTGCCAAACTGCTTCTTGAACATGCTGGTAAAGGCACTTGGGCTTTCATAGCCCAACTCGATGGCCACATCGATGATCTTCTCCCCTACCGCAATGCGCTCTAGCGCCAGCAGCAAGCGTGCTTGTTGGCGCCATTGGCCGAAGGTCAGGCCGGTTTCCTTGCGAAACAAGCGCTGGATGGTTTTCTGATCCAGGTCCAGTCGCTCGCTCCAATCCGCCACCGTGGAGGCATCGCCCGGCTCCTGTTGCAGCGCCTGGCAAATACGGTTGATGCGCAGGTCGACTGGCTGCGGCAGCGACAGCGGCAAGGCCGGCAGGATGGCGAGCTCGTCGAGGATCAGGTGCATGATTCGGGCGTCGCGCGAATCCTCGGCGTACGGCGGCTTCAAGCTGACCGAGGCCTTGATCAGCTCGCTCAGCAATGGCGACACACTCACGGTCTTGGGTTCGCTGGGCAAATTGGGAAAGCGGTCCGGGCGCACAAACACGCTGCGCATCTTCAGGGTGCCCACGCAGCGCAGTGAATGGACTTGCCCGCAGGGCATCCAGAAGCCGCGATTGGGCGGCACCGTCCATTGGTTCAGCGCCGAATACACCACCATCACGCCTTCGACGGCGTAGAGCAGTTGATGCTTCTCGTGGCTATGCTCGGGGATCACCCAGTTTTCGGGGTAATCGGTGGCGGAACTGATCACAGCCCAGTCGCCTTCGTCGATCTCCCGCAGAAATACATCCAGTGATTTGATGATTTCGCCCTTTTTGCGATGGTTAGCGCCCGAATTACGCGAGACAGGCATTTTCTGCGAATCTAGCATAAACGCCGCAACATTTAGAAACGGGCAGCGCGCTAAAGTACGCACTGCCCCTGTTCGCTGCCTTGTATGGAATGCCTGCATGTCGAGCCTGACCGCGCCACCCGCCACAGCAACCACTACGCCGCAAATAAGCCCCTTGGTCATGCGCGTCCTTGGCGCCTGCGCCCTGGCGCACATGATCAATGACCTGATCCAGGCCGTGTTGCCATCGATCTACCCGATGCTCAAGGCCAACTACGGGCTGAGCTTTACCCAAGTCGGCCTGATCACCCTCACCTTCCAACTGACCGCGTCCTTGCTGCAACCCTGGATCGGTTACCACACCGACCGCCACCCCAAGCCCTGGCTGTTGCCGGCGGGCATGGTGTGCACGTTGGTCGGCATCCTGCTGCTGGCGTTTGTCGGCACCTTCCCGTTGATCCTGTTGGCGGCGGCGCTGGTCGGTGTCGGCTCGTCGACCTTCCACCCGGAAACCTCACGCGTGGCGCGCCTGGCCTCGGGCGGGCGTTATGGCCTGGCACAATCGACCTTCCAGGTCGGCGGCAACACCGGCAGCGCCTTCGGCCCATTGCTGGCGGCGGCGATCATCATTCCGTACGGCCAAACTCATATCGCCTGGTTCGGGCTGTTCGCCGTGTTCGCGATCATGGTGCTGTACGGCTTGAGCCGTTGGTACCGCCACCACCTCAACCTGTTCAAACTCAAGCAAGGCGGCAAGGCCACCCACGGTTTGTCAAAAGGCCGCGTGACCTTTGCCTTGGTGGTATTGGCGCTGCTGGTGTTCTCCAAATACTTCTACATGACCAGCCTCACCAGCTACTTCACCTTTTACCTGATCGAGAAGTTCCACCTGTCGGTGGCCAGCTCGCAGATGTACCTGTTCCTGTTCCTCGGCGCGGTGGCCGTCGGCACCTTTGCCGGTGGACCGATTGGCGACAAGATCGGGCGCAAGAAAGTCATCTGGTTCTCGATCCTGGGCGCCGCGCCCTTCACCCTGGCCCTGCCCTACGTTGACCTGTTCTGGACCGCCGTGCTCAGCGTGGTGATCGGCTTCATCATCGCCTCGGCCTTTTCGGCCATCGTGGTCTTTGCCCAGGAACTGGTGCCGGGCAATGTGGGGATGATCGCGGGTATCTTCTTCGGCCTGATGTTTGGCTTCAGCGGCATTGGCGCCGCGTTGCTCGGCTTGCTGGCCGACAACCACGGCATCGAGTACGTCTATAAAATCTGCTCGTTCCTGCCGTTGGCGGGCATCCTGACGATTTTGCTGCCCTCGACCAAAGGCGTCTGACCGGCCGAACATCGGCACTGTTGGCCCAGGCTTGCACAGCTAGTTGTGGCGAGCGGGCGTACCCCGCGTTGGGCAGCGCAGCAGCCCCATCACAGGCGCTGCATTTCTTCCAGTGAGACCGCGGCGGCAGGTTTTAGGGCCGCTTCGCAGCCCAACGCGGGGCAAGCCCTAATGCCGTTCAGTTAAGCGAACGCAATGCCCAAAGCAGCGAAGATTAAATGTGGGAGCTGCGCTTAACTGAGCGGCATTAGGGCAAGCCCGCTCGCCACATCGAAATCCTCAAGGTTGGAATGCAGCCGTTCATTCATCTCGGTACCCATTCACGACGATGTAAAGCAACGGCCCCACCGACACAAACACCACCGTCAGCAAAAAGTACGGCACCACGCAGGCAACCGAACGCCCTCGCCCGCGCGCATCCCGGTACATCCACACACACGCCAGCAGCGCCATCAGATACAGGTCGATCACCACCTGCGCGGTGTCCGGCCGAGACATCAGTTCCCGCCCGAACGCCAGCAGCGATTGCTCGGCCGTGAGCATCGTGACCAGTGTGTACAGCGAAAATCCCAGCAAACCGGCCAAGGCGAAATAGGGTCTGTGCATGGTGCCTTCCTTGAAATGATCAAGGCTCAACATAGTGATAAGGTTGCGCCTCTCGCAATGACCTCGGAGGTCATAATCTGGCCATGGATACCCCTTCAACTGCCGGCCAACACCTGCGCCAATTGCGCCGACACGCCCAACTGAGCCAGCTGGACCTGGCTTTGATCACGGGTGTTTCCCAGCGCCATCTCAGCTGCATCGAAACCGGCCGCGCCAAGCCGAGCCCGGGCACGTTGCATGCGTTGCTCATGGCCCTGGACGCCCCGCTGGAGCAATGCAACCGCGTGTTCCTCGCCGCCGGTTATGCGCCGCGCTACACCGCTACACCGCTCGCGTCACCGGCCATGGCCGCCATTCGTGAAGCGGTCAGCCACGTGTTGCACGCCAACAACCCCGCCCCGGCGATTCTGCTGGGCAGCCAGTGGGAAGTCCTCGCCACCAATGCCAGTACCTGCGTTTTATTTGAGCTGGTGGGGATCAAAGCGAATGCGGCCAACGAGCTAAACCTGCTGACAACCCTGCTGCAAACCGGCGGCCTGGGTGATCACCTGATCAACGCCGAAGAGATCCGCACCGTCGCCTGGCAACGCGCCACGCGCGAGGCTCTGGGCAACCCGGCACTGGCGGCGTTGCTGGCGAGTTTGCCGGCGCCGCCCCGTACCGAACTGCCCATCGACATGCCGCCACTGGTGTTGACGCGTATCCGCTCAAGCCGGGGCGAGCTGAACTTCCTGTCGACCTTCACCACGTTCGGCATGCCCCAGGACATCACGCTCACCTCGCTGCGTATCGAACATCTGATTCCGGCTGACGAGCCCACGTGGCAAGTGATGCGCGCTGGCTATGCGGATTATGCCGCGCTGGTTTTGTGAAATATCTGTACGTAGACTGCCGCCATACCTCCAACTTGAAGGCGGCGAAAAACACGTGATGCACGTTACTGAAGTTTCCATTGCCCAACTGCGCGCGGCACTTGAAAGCGGCCAGACCACTGCCGTAGAACTGGTCCAGGCTTACCTGGCGCGGATCGAGGCCTATGACGGCGCGCAGACCGCCACCGCCTTGAATGCCGTGGTGGTGCGCAATCCCGAGGCGCTCAAAGAAGCCCAGGCGTGCGATGCACGTCGGGCCAAAGGCGAAACCTTGGGGCCATTGGACGGTATTCCCTACACCGCCAAAGACAGCTATTTGGTCAAGGGCCTGACGGCAGCTTCCGGCAGCCCGGCCTTCGCCAAACTGGTGGCGCAGCGTGACGCCTTCACCATTGAACGCCTGCGCGCCGGCGGCGCCATCTGCCTGGGCAAGACCAATATGCCGCCGATGGCCAACGGCGGGATGCAGCGCGGCGTGTATGGCCGCGCAGAAAGCCCGTATAACGCCGGCTACCTCACCGCACCGTTTGCCTCCGGTTCCTCCAACGGCGCGGGCACGGCAACGGCTGCCAGCTTCGCCGCCTTCGGCCTGGCCGAAGAAACCTGGTCAAGCGGGCGCGGCCCGGCGTCCAACAATGGCTTGTGTGCCTACACGCCGTCGCGCGGGGTAATTTCGGTGCGCGGTAACTGGCCGTTGACGCCAACCATGGACGTGGTGGTGCCGTATGCGCGCACCATGGCCGACTTGCTCGAAGTACTCGACGTGGTGGTCGCCGACGACCCCGACACCCGTGGCGACCTGTGGCGCCTGCAACCCTGGGTGCCAATCCCCAGCGTGGCTTCGGTGCGCCCAGCGTCTTATGCGGAGCTGGCGGTGAGCAGTGAATCCCTCGCTGGCAAACGTTTCGGCGTGCCGCGCATGTACATCAACGCCGACCCCGACGCCGGCACCAGCGAAAAGCCTGGGATCGGCGGGCCGACTGGGCAAAAGATCAACACCCGCGCCAGCGTCATCGACCTGTGGCAGGACGCGCGCCAGGCGCTGGAAGCCGCCGGGGCTGAAGTGATCGAGGTGGATTTCCCGCTGGTGTCCAACTGCGAAGGCGACCGCCCTGGCGCGCCGACCGTATTTACCCGCGGCCTGGTCTCTAAGGAATTTCTGCACGACGAATTGTGGGAGCTGTCGGCCTGGGCGTTCGATGACTTCCTGCGCGCCAACGGCGACCCGCACCTGAACCGCCTGGCTGACGTGGACGGGCCGAAAATCTTCCCACACGACCCCGGCACCCTGCCCAACCGTGAAGACGACCTGGCCGCCGGCATGGACGAATACGTGCGCATGGCCGAGCGCGGCATCACGCCGTGGAACGAGATCAGCACCGTGCCGGATGGCCTGCGTGGCCTGGAGCAAACCCGGCGCATCGACCTGGAAGACTGGATGGACACGCTGGGGCTGGACGCGGTGCTGTTCCCCACCGTGGCCGACGTTGGCCCGGCGGATGCCGATGTTAACGAAGCCAGCGCCGACATTGCCTGGAGCAACGGCGTCTGGGTGGCCAACGGCAACCTCGCGATTCGCCACCTGGGCGTGCCCACCGTCACCGTGCCGATGGGCGTGATGGCAGACATCGGCATGCCGGTGGGGCTGACCTTCGCCGGGCGTGCCTATGACGACTCGGCGCTGCTGCGGTTTGCGTGCGCGTATGAAGCCACCGGCAGCAAACGCCAGATCCCACCGCGCACGCCGCCGCTGACAGCAGAATAAACGCGGGCAAAAAAATGTGGGAGCTGGCTTGCTCGCGAAAGCGCTGGGTCAGTCACCGGATGTATTGGCTGACACACCACCTTCGCGAGCAAGCCCGCTCCCACATTGGCCTGTGTTTCAAATCAAGTGATGCAGGGCACGGCGATCAGTAGCAGGCTAAACGCGGTCCAAATGTGGGAGCTGGCTTGCCTGCGATAGCGGTGGATCAGTTGGCCTAGTTGTCACTGAAAGACAGCCATCGCAGGCAAGCCCGCTCCCACAGATTTTGCTGTGTTTCAACTCAAGCCATGTAGGGCACGGCAATCAGCAAGATTGCCGTGCCGTGGGTGGCGGTCGCCGCCAGTACGCCATAGCGCAGGCGCACCAGCGCGCAGGCCAACCCTTCGATCAGGGTGAACAGCAACACCGGCCAGCCGAGTTGGGTCACGCTCAGCGCCAGGAATGCATGGCAGGCCGCAAAGGCTACGCCGCTGATCAATGCCGCACGCAATGGTGTCAGTTGTTGCTCCAGGTAACCCTGCAAGAACCCGCGAAACAGCACCTCTTCCAATGCATTAGCGCCATAGGCCAAGACCACCATGCCCGGCAGCCAGACCCAGTAGCCATGGATCTCGCTGGCCTCGATGCCTTGGTAAACCCGCAGCGGCACACCGATCAAACAGCCAACTATCAGCCCTGCACCCAGGCCAACAACCGGGTTACCGATGGTCCAGCGCACCAGCCGCCACAACTCCGGCGCGATGCGTGCCAACAGCATAATCAGCAACACCGACAGCCCGCCCAGTGCCGCCAGCACGAACGCATTGGCGCTGAATGCAATCTGCACCTCGCGGCTGAGCGCCCACAGGCCCAGCGGCGTCATTGCATCACGCATCAACACGAACGCCGCCAACAAGATCAGGATGCGCATCGCAGTCAGCACCCTGGGCGTCAGCGCAAACCACACGCCAAACAACACCAGCCCAGGCGCTACGTAGGTGGCGTAGTTGATCAGTACCACCAAGCCCTGAGTGATCATGTGCGAGTCAACCGTGAGCCACGGCAATCATGTCGATCTCCACCGCCGCCGACTTCGGCAACTGCATCACCCCCAGCGACGTACGCGTATGTACCCCGGCGCTGCCGAGAATCTCGTGCAACAGGTCCGAGGCACCGTTGGCCACTTCACTTTGCTGATCAAAATCTTCAGCGCTGCGCACATACACGTTGATGCGCGGGATGGCCTTGATCTGGTCCAGCGAACCCAGCGCCTGCTTGAGCAAGCCCAGGCAACGCAGTGCGCTGATACCGGCGGCGATTTGCGCCTGGGCCAGGGTCAGGCTGTCGCCGACTTTGCCCGGCAGCACGATAGTGTCTCCCACACGGGGAATCTGGCCGCTGATGTACAAGTGGTTGCCCTCGCGCACCCACGGCGTGTAGTTGCCGCCGATTTTGAATTCGTTCAGCTGATAGCCAATGCGCTGTTGAGCGGCCTGGTATTTTTCGTCGCGTGTCATGGGCGTGAGTCCTCGTTTCGACGTTGCCACTCAACCACCACATCGCCCAGGGTCTTGGGAATGTCGTTGCGAATCCAGGCCATGAATGGCCGGTCGAACTTGAACGCGGGGCCACAGTGTAAAAGCATGAAGCGGCGTACGTTCTGGGTACTTTTGTAGTGTGGCGTCACGGGCGTAGCGCGGGTGATGGGGTCGCTGTGCCAGTCAAAATCCATAGTGTTCACCGGGCGATTGTTGTTTCGGCAGTAGCATAGCGATGTGCTACTTGGGCAGGAAGCGGCAAGATCAGTCCTTGAAACCCACCCAATGTGTTGGGATATCGTACAAGGGCAACAGGCTCTTAAAATGCCTTTTAGCCCATCACTTTCAAATATTTCAAATTTTCACTTTCCTTCACCGCTCGAAATATTGCATGGTTGTACGACAACTTAAATTGTCGTGTTCGCCCCTAACAACAATAAGGAAGCACCCATGCCAAACGTCAAAGTGCTGATCGGTTTTCTGTGCCTGTTTACCGGCTACGTCGCAGCTGCGCCTGCCCCCGCCGAGAAGGATGTGGCCCAAGCGGTCGACCAACTGACCCAAGCCATGCTGCACCTGGACCTCAAACAGCTTCACGCCTTGACCTCCGACAAACTCACCTACGGCCACTCCAGCGGCAAGGTGCAGAACAAAGCGCAATTTATCGCGGACCTTGAAACCCACACCAGCGCCTTCAAGACCCTCGAAATGCAGAACCAGACCATCACCCTGGACGGCGACACCGCCCTGGTGCGCAACCACTTTCACGCGCTGGCGGTGAACAGCGGCGTAGACACGCCCACCGACATCGACAACTTCCAGGTCTGGCAGAAGCAAAAAGGCCAATGGCTGCTGATCGGGCGTCAGGCTTACAAGTACTGATCGCCATCGGTGCGGCTCACCACCGCACCACTTCGCGCACCGTCACCAGCGCCTCACGCAGCGCCGCCATGTCCACCGAGCCCAGCGCCAACCGCAACGCATGCGGCACGATCGCCGACACCGTAAACGGCTCGGCGGTGGACACGCAAATACCCTCGCGCTGCAACACCATGGCGACCTGATCAGCCCGCGCGTCCTCCCCCAGCGGCAACCACAGAAAATACGATGACGGGTGGCTGATGTACTCCACGCCTTTGAGCACCTGCGCAGCCAAGGCCTGCCGCGCCTGGGCATCCTGGCGTTTTTGCGCTTCCAACTGCGCGACGGTGCCGTCCTCGATCCAGGCCACGGCCAGCGCGCTCATCACCCCGGGCACGTTCCAAGTGGTGGCCATGATGGTGCGTTCCAGCTTCTTTACCCACGGCGCCGGCGCTGCAACAAACCCCACGCGCAAGCCGGTGGCGACGCTCTTGGAAAACCCGCCGACGTACACCGTGCACTCAGGCGCCAAGGTCGCCAGTGGCGGCGGTGCCTCTGCGGCCAGAAACGCGTAGGCCGCGTCCTCGATGATTATCAGGTGGTGCTGACGGGCAATGCTGACCAGTTGCTCGCGCTGCGCCAGGCTCATCACCCAGCCCAACGGGTTGTGCAAGGTCGGAATGCTGTACACCGCGCGCACCGGGCGCTTGCTGCACAGGCGTTGCAGTGCGTCCAGGTCCGGGCCGCCGGCAGTGACCGGGATGGCGACGATTTCCAGGTGCAGGGTTTCGGCCAGCACCTTGAAGCCTGAATAGGTCAGTGCATCGACGGCGACCACATCCCCAGGCTTGAGCAACGCCATCATGGTCACCGCCAGCCCATGCTGCGCGCCGCTGACCACCAGCACCTGCTCGGCCTCAACACTCAGGCCCCGGCTCAACAGGTGCCGCGCCACCACCGCGCGCTCGTGCAGGCGGCCAGCGTGGGGCTGGTAACGCAGCAAGGCGTCGAGGTCGCCCGACAGCGCCAGTTGGCGCAAAGCCGTGCGCAACAGATCGGCCTGGCCCGGCAACGACGGGTAGTTGAAGTTGAGGTCGAGCATGCCGGTTGCGACGCTCATCTGCCCACTGCCCTGCCCCGGCGGTAACGAAATCTCACGCACAAAAGTGCCCCGCCCGGTTTCACCACTGACCAGGCCCATGGCCTCAAGCTCGGTGTACACCCGGCTGGCGGTGACCAGCGCCAGGCCGTGGTCGGCGGCCAATTGCCGGTGGGTGGGCAAGCGTGTGCCGGGCGCCAGTGCGCCGCTGCGGATGTCCTCGGCGTAGGTGTCGACCAACGACTTGTAGCGGGCGCGTGGCATCGGCGATGTATCCATGACAATTTTTTGATTGTCTTAATCTTCAATCCTAGGATGGCCAAACGCAACTTATCCTTTTCGAGCACGCCCTCATGGAACGCACCTCACGCCTCAACACCCTCGACAGCAGCACCCAAGGTTGGATCAACGGCTTTATCGGCGTGGTGATTTTCAGCGGCTCGCTGCCGGCCACACGTTTGGCGGTGATGGAATTCAACCCGGTGTTCCTGACCATGATCCGCGCCACCCTCGCCGCTGCGCTGGGGCTGTGCCTGCTGTGGCTGTTCCGGGAGAAACGCCCCGCGCGCGGCCAATGGGCGCCGCTGGCAATCGTCGCGTTCGGCGTGGTCATCGGCTTCCCATTGCTCACAGCGCTGGCGCTGCAATACGTGACGTCTGCCCACTCCATCGTGTTTATCGGCCTGCTGCCGCTGGCCACGGCGGTGTTTGGCGTGCTGCGTGGCGGCGAGCGGCCGCGCCCGGTGTTCTGGTTGTTTTCTATCCTCGGCAGCCTGCTGGTGATGGGCTATGCCGTTGCCCAAGGCTTGAGCGCCGCGCCCGCCGGTGACGTGCTGATGTTATTGGCGGTGCTGGTGTGCGGTTTGGGGTATGCCGAGGGCGCCAAGTTGTCGCGCAGCCTGGGCGGTTGGCAGGTGATCTGCTGGGCGCTGGTGGTGTCGTTGCCGGTGGTGGCGCCGTTGAGCCTGATCCTGGCGCCCGCGACCTTGACCGGCATCAGCCTGCCAGCGTGGCTGAGCCTGGGTTATGTGTCGTTGTTCAGCATGCTGATCGGTTTTGTGTTCTGGTACCGCGGCCTGGCCCAGGGTGGCATCGCCGCCGTCGGCCAGTTGCAACTGCTGCAGCCGTTCTTTGGCCTGGCGCTAGCGGCGGGCCTGCTGCATGAGCAGGTCAGCCTGGGCATGCTGCTGGTAACCGTTGCGGTGATCGGCTGCGTGGCAGGGGCAAAAAGGTTCGCACGCTAGCGTTGCGGCGCGACCATCTTGAACTTGATGTTGATGTCGTTGGACACCACGCTGTTGCCCGCCCACTCGCCCTCGCCGATCTTGAAGTCGGCGCGCTTGAGCACGAACTCACCGTCGAACACACCGATGCCGCTTTGCTCCTTGAGCAACACCGTGATATCCACCGGCCGCGTAATGCCCTTGATCGTCAGGTTGCCGGTGATCTTGTAGCGGTTATTACCCAGCGCCGTGGCGCCGCTGGATTCATACACACCGACCGGATAGGTCGCGGTGTCGAACCACGCGGCCTGTTGCAACTGGGTATTGGCGTCCTGGCTGCCGGCATCGATGCTGGCGAGCTGGATCTTGAGCAACGCACGCGCCGCTTCGGGCTTTTGCGTATCGAAGCTCAGGGTGCCCTCAAAGTCGCTGAAGGTGCCGTACACCCGCTGCCCGAACTGCTGAAAGGTAAAGCTGATCTGGCTGGCCGTACGGTTAACGTCTTTGTATTCCACCGCCTGGGCGCTGGCAAACCAACCAGAGACGAGGGCCAGCAGGACGACCAGGGACATTCGACACTTCATGGAACACTCCGCAAAACAAAGGACAAACGTGCTGAGCTAACACGCCACGGTATGGATTTATTCCCTTTCGGTGCGTGCCCTGCTAAACAGAGTAGTCGCCAAAAGAAACAATAAGGACTTTGCATGCACACCCCTTCCCTGCAGGACACCACCGCCCCCGAAGGCATTTGCTACGGCTGCGGCGGCAGCAACCCGCATGGCCTGCATATCAAGAGCCGCTGGTATGCCGATGGCGTCCATGTCATCGCCGAGCATCAGCCCGAGGCCAAATACAGCGGCTGGCCCGAGCTGGTCTACGGCGGCCTGATCGCCATGCTGGTGGACTGCCACTCCAACTGGACCGCCATGGCCTACCACTATCGCGCCGAGCAGCGCGAACCCGGCAGCCTGCCGCGCATCGACTGCGTCACCGGCAACCTGGGCATCAAATTCATCAAACCCACGCCCATGGGCGTAACGCTGAGCCTACGCGCGCGGGTGGAGGGCGAAGTGGGGCGTAAAAGCCGCGTGGTCTGCGAGGTGTACGCCGGAGACGTGCTCACCGCCATCGGCGACTCGGTGTTCGTGCGCGTCGACACCCGGCAACTGTCAGATTCCGCCCATGGCCGCGTGCGCTGATCCTGGTCTACATTGACTGGCACCGCTAATCGAGGAATGCACCGATGACTCGTCTCACCGCGAAAGACTTTGCCCCCGAACTGCTGGAACTCTACGACGGCTACGCCCACGGCAAGCTCAACCGGCGCGAATTTCTAGACCGCGCAGCGCTGTTCACCTTCGGCGGCCTCACCGCCTCCGCGCTGCTGGCGGCCCTGAGCCCCAACTACGCGCTGGCCGAACAAGTCAAATTCACCGACCCCGACATCATCGCCGACTACATCACCTACCCCTCGCCCAAAGGCAACGGCACAGTGCGCGGCTACCTGGTGCGCCCGGCCAAAGCCAGCGGCAAACTGCCGGCCGTGGTGGTGGTCCACGAAAACCGTGGCCTGAACCCCTACATCGAAGACGTGGCAAGGCGCCTGGCCAAAGCCGGCTTCATCGCCCTGGCGCCGGACGGCCTGACCTCCGTGGGCGGCTACCCCGGCAACGATGAAAAAGGCGTGGAACTGCAACAGAAAGTCGACCCCGAAAAACTCATGAACGACTTCTTCGCCGCCATCGAATGGCTGATGCACCACGACAGCAGCACCGGCAAAGTCGGGATTACCGGCTTCTGCTACGGCGGCGGCGTGACCAATGCGGCAGCGGTGGCCTACCCCGAATTGGGCGCGGCAGTGTCGTTCTACGGGCGTCAACCGGAGGCCAAGGACGTGCCACGCATCAAGGCGCCCATCATGCTGCACTACGGCGAGTTGGATACGCGGATCAACGAAGGCTGGCCTGCTTATGAGAAGGCGTTGAAGGCGGCGGGTACGACGTATGAGGCGTTTATCTACAAGGGCGCCAACCATGGGTTTCATAATGATTCGACGCCGAGATATGACGAGGCGGCGGCGAATCTGGCGTGGGAAAGAACCCTCGGCTGGTTTCACAAATACCTGGCCTAGCCCCCATCTAAACTGTGGGAGCTGGCTTGCCTGCGATGGCGGTCTTGCAGTGACAAATATGCTGGCCGGCCCGGCGCTATCGCAGGCAAGCCAGCTCCCACATATGATCGGTGTTGGTTGATCGACATGCATTGTTAAAGGCCAGCAATCCATATCCCTTTAATTTGCAGGAAGTTTTCTAGACAATCCTTCGGCCTTGCGCCTGCTCACGCCACTGGCTAGCCTTCGCTCTGTCGCTGCACATCAGCGATCGGGTGTGGAAACCTGGGAATCAGTAGGCGCAAAGCGCCAGCACCATCAGACCGATGTCGGCGTTTTCTTTTCGCCTTCAGAAAGCTATATGGCGGCTGTTCGTGGGCAGACTTCGGTCTGACCGGGTCCTACTGCCTGGTTTTCCACCCTGCGTACAGCTGCCACCCTTTGTCGTGTGGAAACGACATCAGGATGGCTCCCCTTTTCAGTAGAAGCTTATGCATGAGCAAAATTGTCCCGGACCCGCCCCACGCCATCCCAGACCGCGAAGTCTTCGAGCGCGCCCTGAGTCACTCCCTGCAACCCGCCTCACCACCGTCCTTTACCGTGCACCAAGACCTCAGCTTCGAAGACGCCCTCGCCCAAATCTGCGGCCTGCTGCGCTGCGCTGTGCTGCAGCCACCGCCGCCGACACCCTCCAAGGCCTGACCGGCGATCAACGCCACATGGCCGGCGCCACCGAACACCTGATCGACATGGCCCGCACACTGGCCGACCGCGCACTGGATTGCCTGCAACCCAAGGCATAAGCCACTACCCCTGACACAACACCACCCGCTCCCACATTGGTTAGTCGCTTTTTTTCAGATCAATGTTCCAACGCATACCGCCGACAATGGTTGAGATACCCCTGCTCATGGCTGCCCACCAATTGCACCACACTGGTCCATAACCACGACGGTGCATCCAACTGTTTCGAGCGGTTCTCCTGCAACACCGCCATCCACTGCTTGCGCGTATCGCGGTCCATCTGCCGGGCGTGGGCGATGCCGACCACGCGGGCCAGGTAACCGGCGGCGTGCATGGCATCGATTTCGCTGAGTTCATCCAGCTCAAGCTTCATGTCCTGGGGCAGCAATTCACGGATGAAAAAACCGTGGTCGAGAAAACGCGTCGCGACCATGCGCTCGCCCAAGCTCGGTGAAAGCTGACGCGCGCCCTCCACCACGCGCCGCCCGTTATCCCTGGGCATCTTCGCGCGTGCCGCACGCGGTGCGGCGGCGCCGACGGCTTCCTTGATGTCGATCAGGCAATATTCCTGATCCTCCTTGTCGCCAACGCCCAGCAGCGCGGCATAGCGCAGCAAGCCCAGGGAGCTGCAACCTTTGACCCAATAGGCTGAGTCCAGCAGTTCAACCTTGGCGTCTTTGGGGCGGCCTTTGAGTGAGGTGACCAACTGGTGGATGTCATCGGAGGCGCACAGTGTTTGCAAGGCGCCCTTCTCTGCCCGAGACAATGACCAGAAGTGCTTGCCCAGCGGGATCGTCGGCCGGGCACTTTCGATGCGTTCACGGGCGAGGTTTTTCCAGGTGCGCTCCACGGCGCTGCGCATGCCGGCCTTGACTTGGGAGGGGCGTGGCGGCGCTTCGTCGGGTTTGTCTTTGAAGGCTTGCGCGTAGCCGACCATCATTTCTTCAAGCATGCGCGCGGTGGTCACCCCTGGCAGGTCCGAACCGCGTGCGGCGGTGGCCAAGGACAGCGCCAGGCGCACCAGGTCGTGGGCCGGGTTGCCGATCACGGTCTGGTCGAGGTCGCGGATGTGCATGTCGATACGGCCTTTGGTATCACCGGTCGGGCCGAGATTACCCGCGTGGCAATCGCCGCAGATCCAGATCGCCGGGCCATGGGGCAAGCGGCGGCCGGACTGGCTGTGCAACCATTCGTAAAACTGCACCGTACTGCCCCGCACATAGGCATGGGCGGAGCGTGCCATCTTCAAATTGCGTAGTTGCGTGAGGTGGGGCATGCGGTCGGCGGGGCGCGGGGTTTTCATGGATGAACTCAGTGCGGGAGATGGGGTAGATCTCTATCGCCGAGAGAATGTTTCATTTTGTTTCAAAATAGTGGCATTAAGACAGTTTTCGCTGCGCTGTCGACAGTTCCTCCAGCCACCCCTTGAACGCCAACATGGCGGCTGTTTCAACCCGCGACTGCAAGCGTGTCAGCCAGTAACTGCCGGTGGTGATGCCCACCTCGAACGGCTGGCGAATCGCATCCGTGGCCAATTGCCGCGAGAACATCATCGCCGGTGCCAGCGCCACGCCGATGCCTTGCAGCGCCGCTTCCATCATCGCCAGCGACGAGTCGAACACGATGCTGCGCGGCACCACGGTGTCAGCGGGCAGGCCGGCGGCCTGGAACCATTGAGTCCACTCATCGGCGCGGTAGGAGCGCAGCAAGGTATGCTTCAACAGGTCGGCTGGCGTGCGCAATTGTTCGGCAAGCGTGGGTGTACACAACACGGTCAGCGGGGCTGCGAGCAGCTCACAGGCATCCGTGCCGTGCCAGGCCCCGGCGCCGAAGCGGATCGCGTAATCCAGGCCTTCGGCGGCCACGTCAACGCGGTTGTTATGGGTGGACAGGCGCAGGTCGATAAACGGGTAGCGCGCCTGAAAGTCCGGCAGGCGCGGCAGCAGCCAGCCCACGGTAAAAGTACCCACCGCGCCGACGGTGAGCACTTCGCGGTAATGCCCGCCTTCGAACTGGCTGAGGGTCTGGGCGATGCGATCAAACGATTCGCGCACCACCGGTAGCAGGGTTTCGCCTTCGCTGGTGAGCATCAAACCGCGTGGCAGGCGCTTGAACAACGTGACATTGAGTTGGGCTTCCAGGCTTTTGACCTGATGGCTGACCGCCGCCTGAGTCACACATAACTCAATGGCCGCGCGGGTGAAGCTCAAATGGCGAGCCGAGGCCTCGAAGGCGCGCAAGGCATTGAGCGGCAGGTGGGAACGCAGCATGCTTAACCCTAAATTTTCTAATGGCTGGTGCGAGATATCATCGTTTGTTCGCAGCCGGCAAACTGCCTACATTGGCCTCGCCTGCGCAGGCTCTTTATTCTATCGAATCTTCTCATGGAAGCACCATCATGCCCCAACTGTCCTTGCTTGGAGTACGTAATTTAACGGCTCTGACCGCATTGCTCGCCGCCGGCAACTGCCTGGCCGCAAACGACCTGCAAGCCGTGGTAGACGCCAGCGTAAAACCGTTAATGCAACAACAGGCCATCCCGGGCCTCGCGGTCGCTGTCGTACAAAACGGCAAGGCGCAATACTTTAACTACGGGACTGCCTCAAAGGAAACCCAGCAGCCCGTCAGCGAAAACACCCTGTTTGAAATCGGCTCGGTGAGCAAAACCTTTACCGCCACCCTTGGCGGTTATGCCCAGGCGACCGGCAAACTCAAGCTCTCGGACAAGGCCAGCGAGCACCTGTCCGTTCTGGCCGGCAGCGCCTTTGACCAGATCAGCCTCCTGCAACTGGCGACCTACACCGCAGGCGGCCTGCCCCTGCAGTTTCCGGATGCTGCCGACAGCGCCGAGACCATGCTCGGCTATTTCCAGCACTGGAAACCGACTTACGGGCCGGGCGCACAACGCCTGTATTCCAACCCGAGCATCGGGCTGTTCGGCTACCTGTCGGCGCAAAGCCTTGGCCAGCCGTTCAACGTCGCCTTGCAGAAAACCCTGCTGCCCAAGCTGGGCTTGAACAACACCCATGTCAGCGTGCCTGCTGACAAGCGCGGCCTGTACGCCCAAGGCTACGACAAGAATCTGAAACCCACACGCGTCAGCCCCGGCGCACTGGACAGCGAAGCCTACGGCATCAAGACCAGCACCCAGGACCTGGCTCACTACGTGATGGTGAACATGCACCCGGAAACCTTGGATAAGCCGCTGCAACAAGCCATCGCGGCGACCCACGCCGGTTACTACACCGTGAACGGCATGACCCAGGGCCTGGGTTGGGAGCGCTACCCTTACCCGATCACGCTGCAAGCGTTGCTGGAGGGCAACTCCACGCCCATGGCGATGGAGCCGCACAAGGCCAATTGGCTGACGCCGGCACAACCGCAACCGGCCAACGTGCTGTACAACAAAACCGGCTCAACCGGCGGGTTTGGCGCGTACGTGGTGTACGTGCCAAGCAAGGACATGGGCGTGGTCATTCTGGCGAACAAGAACTACCCGAATGCTGAGCGGGTCAAGGTGGCTTATGCGATCTTGAGTGCGATGGATCACTAAACGACGCGCCTGTTTCCGACCGTCGCGGACACACGTGGCCGCGACGACGCTACGCCAGCACGCGCGTGTAGTAATTGTCATCCGGCCCCGGCTGGAAATGGACGCTACTTAAAAACGCCTCCAGCACTTTGATATTAGCCGCCCCCTCGCGCTGCCTGACAGCGTCTAAGTAACTTAGAAGCTGTGCATACGTTTCCTCCATCAACGCCAGAGCGGCGTCGAATACACCCGCCTCCCCGAAGGCCCGAATAATTTGATTTTTTTGATCCGCCGTTAATGCGCCCTTGACCAATGGCGCATTTGCCAAAATCATCAAGAACGATTTTGGGCCGCCTTCCAGATCCATCGCAAAGCCTTTCTTTTCAAAATGAGGAATATGATTAATATCGCAGTAATCATTGACGTAGCGATAATAGACACCCAGTAGAAGCATCATCGATTCGAGCAGACTATACGTGTCAATATCCAGCGGCCTTAGACATTGGCAGGCTTTTAATAAAACCACGAAAAAACAACCGGTATTGGCCTGTGCAATGCACCCATACTCTTCCAGGGAGGGCAACTTTTCACCGGCACTTACTTGAGCATCGAGGTATTGACCGACGTGCAGGCACTCAAGGCTCTCTATGCCGGCACGCACAATATTCATATCATTTAATTCAGCGAGCACTCTCAGCCCATCCAAGTAGCCGTACATCCCTGACACCAGCGCGACCTCTGCGCCATATTGCTTCCACACCGTTGGAATTCCACGGCGCAAACTGTCCCCATCGAGCAGATCGTCACGTATCAATGAAGACAGGTTTATTCGCTCTATGGCAGCGCACAACACGTGCGCCTGGGCGCAAGGCAAGCCGTAGAATGCGCAGAGCGCCCACGCAAGCTCCGTTCGCACGAGCTTTCCAGGTGTACGTTCTTGATACATGAAAGGCTCAGACCACTGGGCTTTGGCATTCAAGTACCAGGCCTTATCAAATGACAAGCAGGAATTGACCATCTCAACGACCTCGCTGGCTGACAGGTATGAGAGCGTCCCCTCTCACTTTTTTACACAGTGTTTTTTCACGCGTAAAAGACCGTCAACACAGCACAGGTCACTGCTTTACGTGGACTACATTGCTACTGAATCAACGCTAGCAACGTTCTAAACTTATCAACCAACTTTAACGAAATTAAAGCAGCCAAGAAAACCAACAAAAAGCATAAGACGCTCCCTGCTTATAAAGCCACACCCTCGCCACTTAAAACGTTTACAAAAAAACCACCCTCGCCGCCCCATTCAGCACTATAAGTTACCTTACAATTTCGCCCGACGACTGCCCAATGGAAGATCTACTGATACTCGTTGACCTCAACAATCAGCAAATAGGAACTGCCGGAAAACTGCGCGCGCATCAAGAAGGCTTGCTGCACCGTGCGTTCTCGATCTTCCTATTCGACCGACAGTCTCGCGTACTCCTGCAACAACGAGCAGACGGCAAGTACCACTCCCCTGGTTTGTGGAGTAATACCTGCTGCGGACACCCACGGCTGGGTGAAAAGACACTAGATGCCGCAAAACGTCGCCTGATGGAAGAGATGGGACTGGCCTGCGAATTGACTGAGCGCTTCACGTTCACCTATCAAGCACAGGTGCCGGGAGCGTTGATGGAGTACGAATATGATCATGTATTAGTGGGTTTCAGTGAGGCGACACCCATTCCAGCCCCTGATGAAGCCAAGGCTTGGCGTTGGGTACACCCTCTCGCGTTGCAGGATGAGCTGGATAACGCACCCGATACCTTCACGATTTGGTTTCGCACGCTGGTTGAGCATTACGGGTTAAATGAGATAGCCAAGTGGGCAGATTCATCGGAACACGCTCCCTCACCCTCATCGCCGATTAACACCCCGCCGTCGGTTGCTCCCTTCCATTTACCCCTCTGGCTTGAGACAGCCACTTACCCCCTGAGCCCCTTTACGGATCAGGTCCAACAGCACACTCGTCAATGGCTCAAGTCCATGGGGTTGGAAGACACCCCCGAAACTACCCGCCGATTGGATATATACGCTCCCAGCAAATATGCCGGTTACATGTGGAGTGATGCCCCCTTTGAAATACTGATCATTCTTTCTGACCTTTTGGGGTGGTTCTGCTGCCAGGGCAACCTTGCCGACGAGGACCGTCATGAGCCTGAAGCCCTCGAACGCTTGATTCGCGGCAGTTACACCACTGCCTTCACACGCGACACCACGAACCGAGAGCCCTTGGGTCGTGCGCTGGCAGATATCATCCGGCGCGCGTCACGCCTGATGCCTCCATTGTGGAAACAGCGCGTTGCCGAGCAATACTCATCGTACCTGGCGCCCTCCACCACCGCGTTGATGCACCGCATCAACCACACACAGCCGGGTGTGGAAGGTTATGAAACGCTTTGGCAAACCGCCGGCGGTTTTCAAGTCTGCCTTGAGTTCACCTACCTGGTGCAAAACATTCAGTTATCGTCAGCGCTTTACTACAGCCAACCCTGGCAGGAGCTGCGCAGCCTGACCTTGAACTTACTGAAGGCCGTTAACGACTTGCTGTCGTTTCGGATCATGGAAAACCCTGATGAAGACATCTACAACCTGCTCACTCACCTGAGGCACACCCAAGGTCTTAGCGCGACGCAAGCCGCGAACGAGGTGTCGCAACGCATTGAACAGTGGGCCACGCAGTTCGCGCGGGCTCAGGCTGTGCTACCCGAGCGCCTGGCAGCGTTGGGCTATGAAGTGCGGGCTCAGGAGCAAGCGATGATTTGCGCCCAAGCGCTGCATAATCAATGGCGCGGCAACATCGCCTGGCACCTGACAGTGCCACGCTATCGAGAAATACGCTTCAAGGGCCAGTAACCACTGCGCCCACAAAGTGTCTGCATGTACATCCCCAGCCAGTGCGGCAAGGCCAGCGAAATAAACAGCAGGCAGGTCACCATAATCAGGAATACCCGCAAGATCATCAGCCACGGCAACGCCGCACGGATGGTCTGGCCAACGCCACGAATGCCGAGTCCGCCGCCGTGCGGCACAACCGCACCCTGCAACGGGTGGCGGTAAAGCGCGATGAGCCCTGGGCGATTTGCGAGCGCAGTATCCTGGTGCGCGAACTGGAAGCACTGCCCGGCACCCTTCGGGCGTTGATCGCCACCTTGATACCGACACACTCAGTGCAGGCTGATGTTGCGCTGGCTGGCGTTATCGATATTGATATGGCTCAGCCGTCCCTGCTCATCGAACAGCAACAGATCAGCTCCCAGGCGGCGAAGCTGGGCCGGTGATTGCGGCCAGTGCAAAGTGACGCAAAGCCGATCGCTGACACGGTGAATAACGTGCCAGCACGTGTCCTGCTCCTCAACCCGATAACTGATCAGCAACCAGTCCTCAAATAGGAACGGGCTGACAGACTCATCCCATTCTTCGTCCGGCAAGTTGCCGGGCAGCCTGTAGCGCTTTCGAACCCCGTGCTGCTTAAGTACCAGCGTGGGTATTCCATCGTCGTGCTTGATCCGATACTGCGCCGATTCAGCGGTGGCGCTGGGAACCTGGAAGTCCGTCTGCACGATGTCAAACGCGCTTTCGCGGCTGACCAGGCGTCGCTCCGGCAGACGATAATGCCAAAGCATCAGGCAACCGCCCGGTGCTGACAACCACAGGTATTCGTTGTATTCATCCACGTTGATGGCACGTACCGACTCCGGTAGGTCACTCACATGCCAGAGCGTTTCAAGGGCACGGTCAACATCCACCACGCGTAACTGCTGGCCTTTGCCGATGGTCCAGTTGCAGCCATCAAACTCGTTTGCAAATACATCCATGGCCAGTACACCGAGGTCTTTGGCGACGCGGTTCACCAGGTCCAGTTTGCTGATACGCCATACCGATCCGCGCCGGATCAGCACCAAGGCCACCTGGCGACTATGGGCAATGACGATCTTCTGCGCCGGCACCGCAAAGTGAAACAGCGTCGCGCCCGTTGCATCCAACACCATGACTCCCGCCTCGCCCAGCGCCACCAGGTAACGCTCATCGTCCAAGGGTACCGCGTCGAATAGGGGCCGATTGCCTGCGGCGGGCGCTGACCACTCGCGGGTGTCGGCCAAGCGGTCCAGGGAGACCACCGCTGCACGCTTCAGGGCGTGGCCAGGCAAGTCCGCCTGAAGCAGTTTGTCCTGACTCATCTTGACCAGCGCCTGTAGCTGATTGTGCGTCAGCTGCCCTTGAGCGCTGAATTGATCGGCAAGAATCGCGTGCACGGTGGCACCTGCCAGCCAGGCCAGGGCGGTAGTGTTCGACTTGTGCAGCAACAAGGCCTGCGCCAAAGCGGCTCGCTCGCCGGCACGCTCGGGGTCGTCACGCAATTGCTCCACCCATGGCCCGTAAGCATGCAGGGTCTCGGGCAACAGGATGGCGCGTTTGACCAGTGCGCCAATGGCCAGGCGCCCGCCGGCGGCCTCGGCATTCAGCAACCATTGCGCGGCACGTGGGCGTTCTGCGGGAAGGCTCCAAATCACGTCGACCGCTTGCAGCCACAAGCCTTTGGCGATCAATGACTCAGCCCACTCCAGACGCAGGCGGTCGGCGATTGGCGGCGACTTGGCTTGGAGCATCACCACGGCATCGGCGAAAGCATTGTCGCGCCGCGCCACCAGCACGGCGCGCTGCCACTGCTCGGCCAGGCACAGCAGACGCACGATCACCGCAGGCGGCATGTCCCATGCAAGGGCCAGGTCAGCGGCCTGCTGATAGCGTGCATGTTTCTCCAGATAATCGAGGGCTTGCTGACGCTCCTTGAGCAATTCGGCGAGGACAAACACCGCTTCTTCTATACGACCGGCACGGTCCAAGCGTTCAAAGGTCTGGCGATACACCTGCCGCAAGTGCTCAGCCAAGTCTTCTTCGAACAGCATCGAACGCGCCGGGCCGTCCTGCTGGCTGAGGTTCAGGTCCTCGCGGCGCTGGGGCGTACCAAAGCTCTGTTCACCGCTGGACGCTCCACTGTTCAAGGGGATCGCGTGGCGCAAGGCTTCTTCGAAGTTGCCCTCTTCGAACATCTCCAACATGCGCTGCATGTAGGCGGCCTGGCGTTTGCCATACAGTTTGGAGAGCTGGGAATGCTGGGTCAGCCGAGTCAACAGCCGGCGCCACGCGGCAGGTTTGTGCCTGCGCGGGGTGGCACGCGCAGCGATGCCTGGGCTAGCAGATGCAGGGGCAACCGGCCTAGGCGCGGCTTTGGCGGGTGCCGACGCGCCACGATGCAGGAAGCGGTTCAACCCGTACAGTAACGCGGTGATCACAACCATCCAGATCATGGCACTCAGGAGCATACCGCTGAACGACTGTGTGTGCGCGGCCAGCGCGGCTGCGGGCGCGCTGTGGCCGAAGAGGCGGATCAACCCTCCCACCAGCACCAAGCCAATCACGATTTTCAGCACCGGGGATGAGACTTCGCGGGCGGGAGTCGCGTTGTTTTGCGCAGACGACGAGCTGGCGCCAGCCCCTGTACTCGGCGTGTGACGCTGGCGCTCCAGCAGCGCTTGCATCACCGCTTCACGCTCCGGGCTGACGGGCTCCAGTGGCCCACCAAGGATTTCGCGCAGGTCGGTGACCACCGCGTCCGGCACCGTGGCAGTCAACGGGGTATGGCAGTCAAACGTATCGAGCAGCGTGTAGGTGCTGATGTCGAGCCACAGCCCAGGCGTCAGCACGTGAGCATCGCGCAATTGCAGGCCGTCGACTTGACTGCCGCGTACCAGCCACAGGTCGGCAGCGGCCAGCCCTTGCAGTTCATCGGGGTGCAACGCGGCAGACGACAAGCCCCGGCCCTGGCGGATCAGCGGCCAGCCATGCAGGCTTTCGCAGTGCACCGGGCACGGTGTGTGGAACTGCAGCAAGTCGCCGTCGGCAAAGCGATAGGCACGCGCGCCGGTTTGCCAATAGTCGAGGATCAAGCGCCGGCGCTCGCCTTCATCAAAGCGTTCGCCGGCAAACCATAGGCCATCAATCTGTTGGTGCCCGGTCAGTAGCGGGCGGCGAATCAGCATCCGTTCTGGCTCAAACATTGGCACCTTCCTGAGTGAGCTGCGGTGCCTGGTTGCACATCACTTGCAGGCGCATGGCGCGCTCGGCAAGCGAGTAAACCAGTAATTCCCGGTCAGTGGTCAATACGGCGATCAAGCCGCTCATAGGGCAAAAGCTCGCGCGGGCAATCGGCGCCGAGGTGGTAAACAAATTGCGCTGTTGCCCCTCGATGTACAGCCCGACGCTGTGCTGGTTCGGCCCCAGCAGCACCAGTGAGTAGAGCTGCCGTTGGCCGAACGCATGGTGCAGGCCGATGGCTTTCCAGCCCGGCGCCAAGTCGATCTGTTCGTGCTTGGCCGGAAAGCTTTCATGGGTGACCAGGCGCCAACTTTGATTACCGTCCTGGGTGGTCAGCAGCGCGCAACCGCCGCAGTACTGCCGCCAGTAAAAGTTGGCGGCCAACAGCACTTGGCTGACGCCCGCTGCCGAGCCGACAGCATGACCATTGGCGCGTAAACCGTCGGCAGACCCCGAATACGCGACGATCTGCCCGCCTTCGCTGCGCGCATAGGCGATGGTCATGGGGTCGACCTGCACCAAGCTCAGCACGTCGTCCGCCACTTGGCAGAGTTGACGCGACTTCCAGTAGGCAAGCCGTCCCTGGCTATCGAGCAGGTAGACACGCACTGAGTTCTGGCTGTGCAGCCAGACACTCGGCAGGAACGTCGCGGTGCCCGGTGGCAGTTGCAGCTGTTCACGGGCGGGCTTGTCGACGGTGGCCATACCGGGGATGTTCCAGAACGTCAGGCTGTCGTTATCGCTCAACACGGCACCGAGGCTGCGATGGTGAAAGGTGGTGCTCAACACGCGCTGATGCTTGCCCCACAGACGGCGTCGAACCTCCAGGGACTTTTTCTGGTTCTTGTGCGGCAGCTTGATCACCACCATGCCCGGCTCATCGAGCAGGCGCAGCGCCACATGGTTACCGGCGCTGGAGATCACGGGCGGCAAGGTCAACGCTACCCGTGGCACCGCACGTGCGAGCTTCGACGGCGGTGCCTGGACTTCATCGTCGAACTGACCTGTGAGCAGTTGCGCCGCGCGCCCTTCATCCGGCATGGGCAGCAGCACGCGCCGTACCGACCCGGCCTGCAACTCAAACGACAGGCTGCGCCCATCCAGGCTGCGCTGCACCTGCACCCGATGCGTACAGGTCTGGCTTGCGTCCTTGGGCAATCGATGCCCGACTGTCCAGCACTCACCCAGCGTCTCGCCCTGCGCGGCCAGCCATTCATGCCAGGCGTGCCAGTGCGCCGGGGCGACACTTTCATAGGTGCGCGCCTTGAGCAGCCGTTTGAGCTGCGCCGGGCTATCGAATTCATGCAACACCGGCGAGCCTTGCAGGATGCCCCAGCGCAACTGCGCCCCCGACTCCTCGGCACGCCGGGCCAACAGCATCAGCAAGGCGATATGCACCAACCGCGCGGCGCCCAATTGCGACGGGCCTGCGTCGAACAGCACGACAATCAGGCGATTAGCCTCGCGGGCGCGGTACTGCGGTGCCAGGAACATATGTTCGCCGCCGACGGCCCGACGCATGAACTCATCGGGCACTTCGTCAGCCAACAGCCATTCGCTGGAGAGCAGGCGTTCATAAGGACCACGCCGTTGCAGATCACCCACGCCGTCAGGCTCTGGCACACCGCCCTGCTGCATGCCGCGCAGTGGCCCAAGTACCGGGTTGAGGCGCCCCAGCAGGTCGGCGAACAACGGCAGATGTTGCGGCGCGAACCACACCAGCCATTGGCGCCAGGGTTGCAGGGCTTCAGGCAGTTGCATCGCTTGCTCCCCAGTAAGTCGCTATCCGCTGAAGATGCTCGACAGACACCGGCAACAGGCGATCCAGCGGCACCACCGCTGGCGGTTCGCGCCACAACAGCAAGGGCGAGCGCTTGAAACGCGCCGACAGCGTCTGGCCGAGCAGGTCCACCGGCACTGTCGGTTCCCAACTGGTGGGCAGCCACACGCCAGGCGCGCCGGGGTGCGCTGCGGCGTATTCCACGCCATCGACCCAAGGCAAATCAACCGCCGCCCCGGTCACCACCAATACGTCGCCGCTGGCGGTGGCGTGCAAGCGCGAAGCCTGTTCATCGGCAAGCAACAGCAAGCGCGCCTGCAAGCGGCGTGCGGCATCGCCCCAGGCCACCGCCGCCTGAGGGTCCGCGGGCAGCTGCCGCGGGCGCCAGGCCCAGGTCTGTGTGCCAGCAATCATGGCGTCGGCGTCAGCAATCGGGCCAGTTGGCCGCGTACGTGCTGCAAGGGTTCCGGCAGGGTCTGGCTATTGAAGTTGGCATCGATTTCGCGCAACAGGCTTTCCAGCGCCGGGCTGGCTGGCGGCTCGCTACGTGCCAGGTAGTCTTGTGCGGTTTCAAGCAAGCGATTCAAACGCGCCATCGGTTGCAAGGTGGCCTCTTCGACCGCGCTGAACAAATGGCTGTTGCTGGACGCGGCAAACAGGTCCCGCAGCACCTCGCGGCCATGTTGCTGGGTTTCCTTGGTCGGTAGCACATACAGCAGTGGCCAGAGATCAGCGTCGCTGGCTTGCAGCCGCCCGCCCAACAACGCAGCGGCCGCGATCAGCCGTTGGGACTTGACGATGCGGCGGTCCGACAGCTGGATGCCGGCTTCGCGCAGACGACGAATCGCCTGGGCCAGAGCCGGACGTACGGCGCCCAGGTCGACGTTTTTCAAGGCTTGGCTCAGCGTGTCCAACTGGGCCAACCCCAGCAACTGTTGCACCGGCCGCTGCTCCGACTGCCAACCGCCCGCGAGCATCGCTTCCAGTTGATTGTCCGGCACCGACTCAACAAACAAGTGCAACAGGAAGCGGTCGCCAAATGCCGCCAGTGCTTCATCGTCCGGCAAGCCGTTGGCAGCCCCGACGCACACCCGCAAAGGGCATTGGATTTGGGTATGGCCACGGCGAAAGCGGCGCTCGTTGAGAACGCCCAGCAAGGTATTGAGAATGGCGGTCGAGCCCAGGAAGACCTCATCGAGAAACACGATATCGGCCTCCGGCAGCATGCCGCTGACATCGGTTTCGACCGTGCCTTCACGCAGTTTCTTCAGGTCCACGGCACCGAAAAGCTCCGACGGTTCAGTGAAGCGCCCCAGCAAGTACTCAAAGTAGCGCCCACCCATGGACTGCGCCACACGGCGTACTACGGCGCTCTTGGCCGTGCCGGGCGGACCGATCACCAGAATGTGCTCCTGGGCGACCGCTGCCAGCACAATCAGCTCGGCCAATTGCTCGCGCCCGACCAACCCCTCGGTCGCCGTACGCACAGCGTGGCGGATTTGCGTGGCAGCGCTTTGCAAGTGAGCAATCATGGGTGTCTTCCCTGAAACCAAAGCGGAGAATCTTGCCTGAGGCTAAGGTATTAGCAAAGCGTTGTTACAACCTGCCTTGAGGAGTCAGCTCATGCAACTCGAAGGATCCTGCCATTGCGGCGCCGTAACATTCAGCCTAAACAGCCAGCATCCCTATCCCTACCAACGTTGCTACTGCTCGATCTGCCGCAAGACCCAAGGCGGCGGCGGTTATGCGATCAACCTTGCCGGTGATACGCAAACCCTGAAGGTACAGGGTCGCAGGCAGATCTCGATCTACCACGCCAGGCTCAAGCCTGAGGGCGCCAGCCGCGCGCATGCGAGCACCGCCGAACGGCATTTCTGCTCGCAGTGCGGCAGCGCCTTGTGGCTGTTCAGCCCGCAGTGGCCGGAGCTGATTCACCCGTTTGCCTCAGCCATCGACACACCCTTGCCGGTGCCGCCGGAACACACGCACATGATGCTCGGTTCCAAGGCGCCGTGGGTCGAGGTCAGCGTGTGCAAAGGCGACTTGCAGTTCGATGAATACCCCGAAGCGTCCATCGCCCACTGGCATGAACGCTTAGGACTGGCGCGTTAACAGTCTTTGACAGTTTCCCGACAAAGCTCTCAAAGATTGTTGGTCAGCTGCGCCCTAGCATTCGAGCATCCAAATCACCATCCGGGTGCTCTTCATGTTTCGCACATTGCGCGGTATTCCGCTGTTGGGTTGCCTGCTGGGCAGTCTCGGTTGCCATGGGCAACCGCCTGCCCCGCCGCCGATTCCCAAGGGTGATTACGGTGCGATCATTCGTTACCTGCAAGCGCGTATTCCACAGGAGATGGCGCGGGAAAATGTGCCCGGGCTGTCGATTGCGCTGGTCAATGGCCAGGAGCTGATCTGGGCGCGCGGTTTCGGCATGGCCGACAAGGCCCAGGGTGTGCCGGTGACGCCGAACACGGCGTTCCGTGCCGGCGGCATTTCCAAACTGCTCACCGCCACGGCGGCGTTGCAGTTGGTTGAGCAGCAGCGTCTGGCGCTGGATGCGCCGATCCAGCAGACCTTGCGCGAGTTCTACGTGCGCTCGCGCTTTCACAGCGACCAAGACGCCGCCGACCGTGATATCACCCTGCGCCGCTTGCTCAGCCATCAGTCCGGCCTGCCCAGTGAACACCTGCGTGACCTGCGCAGCACCTTCGCCATGGGCCAGATGCCGATGCGCGTGTCCGGCGTCTGGCTGAGCAGCCAACCCGGTTCGCAAGTGGCGTATTCCAACCTCGGTTATTCGCTGGTGGGCGCGGCCATTGAGCGGGTCAGCAACAAAAGCTTTGAAGCGCAGATGCAAACCAGCCTGCTCAAGCCGCTGGAGATGAGCCAGTCGAGTTTTGTCGGCACCGGTACACAGCTGAGCTTCCGCGCCTTGGGCTACGAGGACGGCGTGGCGAGCACCGACGCCCAGGTGCGTGACCTCGCCGCCGCTGGTTTGTGGGCCAGCCCGAAAGACCTGAGCCACTACGTGCAGATGCTGTTCGCCCAAGGCCTCTACAAAGGCAACCGGGTGTTGGGCAACGCGTCGATTGAGGCGATGTTCACCCAACAAAATACCGGCAACGCACTGGATTTCGACTGCCAGATGGGCCTGGGCTGGTTCCTCGCGCCGTGCGGCGATGAGCCGGTGGGCTCCGGTGTGCGCACTTATCAGCACAGCGGCGGTGGCGACGATTTTGCCGCGCAGTTGAGCGTGCTGCCGGACCAGCAACTGGCCGTGATCATCATGGCCAATGACAGTAACGCCGAAGAACTGGTCGCCCGCCTCGCCACCGACGCGCTGCGCCTGTTGCTGCAGGCGCAAACCGGCGAAGCGGTGTGCGCCGACGACTGCCAGGTGCCCAGCCATGGGCTCAAGTTGCGCCACGTGCCGGCGGCCGTCGACCGCAAGCGCCTGGCCGGGTTTTATGCCACGGCCTGGGGCGTGTTCCGCATCAAGGATGAGAACAACCGGCTGGCCGGCGAGTTGGCCGGGTTCGACTTCGAGTTATTGCGCGACGATTCCGGCTGGCTGCGGGCGCAGAAAAAGGTCCTGGGCTTGTGGTTCAAGGACCTCGGCGACCTGGGCCGCGTGCAACTCGATGTGGTCACGGTGCAGGGCCGCCAGATGCTCACCGCCCGCAGCCACGGCCAGCGCATTGCTATTGGCGAGCGTATTGACCCGCCGCCGCTGCCCCTGGCCTGGGCCGACACCATCGGCACGTATCAAGTGCTCAACACCCACGAGCCCGACGCGCCTTTGAGCGGCATCAGCGTGCGCCTCGAAGAAGGCTTCCTGGTGATTCGCGGCCACTTGCACGACGAGCCGCTGACCGACTACATCCTGCTCCCCGTCGACAACGCCCACGCAGTCCTGGCCGGCAACGGCTACGGCCTGGGCGACACCGTAAGCCGCCAGGTCAATGGCCTGAGCGCTTCGGGCTATTCCTTCAAACGTACCCACTCGCCCCACAACCGCCTGGATTTCTAACATGGACGAACCCCTGATGCGCTCAAAAAACCTCTGCCTGTCGTTCACCTCGCTATGCCTGCTCGCCGCTGCCGACACCGCGATTGCCGAAGACTGGCAATACAGCCTCAAGGCCGGCGTGGCCAACGCGCCGCGCTACAGCGGCAGCGACGAACGCATGACCGCGCCATTGCTGGGCGGCAAAATCGTCAGCCCCTGGGGGATTTTCCTCGACACCGGCAAGGGGCTGGGCTGGGGCTACGAAGGCAATGCCCTGAGCTTCAGCGCCTACGTCGGCGCCAGCAGCGCGCGCAAGGATAAAAACGAAAGTTTGCATGCCGGTTCCAAGCGCCTCAAGGGTATGGGCGAGATCAAGTCGCGCCCGCAACTGGGCGTCAGCGCCGCCTACAACCTGGGCGGCGTGATCGTCGGCGCGACGTTGGAACACGCGCTCAAGGAAGATGACCACAAGGACACCGGCAAGGCCTACACCCACCTTGAGTTGAGCTTGGGCACCAATTTGTATGAAGGCCGCTACGGTTCCGTGGACGCCAGCCTCAGCAGCCACTTCGGTGACCGCGAATACCTGATGACCTGGTACGGCGTGACCACCGGCCAAGCCGCACGAAGCCGCTTCAAGGAGTACAAGGCCGGCGCAGGCAATATCAGCAACGGCATGAACCTGGTGTGGAGCATGCCGATCAGCGAGCACACCCAATTCTCGACCTTGCTGGATGTGCAGTATTTGGCGGATGAAGCGGGCAAGAGCCCGATTGTGGAGCGGCGGTTGCAGACATCGGTGATGGGGGTGCTTGAGTACACCTTCTGACTTGGGAGTGAGGGCTGGCGTGCCTGTGATGCAGACACTTCGGTGTATCAGGCATAACCAGTTGATGCCATCGCAGGCAAGCCAGCTCCCACAGAAAAGCAGAGCACTGCGGGGCTGGCAGTCGAACAAGGTCAACGTGTGGGAGCGGCCGTGCGACTTGCCCGCTCCCACATTGGGATCTCATTACATCAGCTAGATGGGGTGCTCTGCTTCTGCTCTGCTGTGCTTCTACCACTCAGGTCGGCCACTAGGCCGCCGTGCTCTTGCTTGTGATCTTGATCTGAGGCGCCCCGTTAAACCACGCTGGCCGCAGCAACGGCTATGTACTCCATCGACCGAAACAAAAATGGTCATAGCTGCCAGCCCTACTCAGCATAAGCCCAAGTCATCCGAAACGACGCCCCGCCCCACTCCGAATCCAGCACTTCCACCTGCCCACCATGCCACTGGCTAACCCGCTTCACCAACGCCAACCCCAAACCAAACCCACCGGTGCGCCGGTCACGGCTGGTGTCCAGCCGCAAGAAGGGCTCGAAGATCTTCGCCCGGCCCTCCAGCGGCACACCCGGGCCATCGTCGTTAACCCGCACTTCGTAGCCACTGCCAAACTTGACCAACGACACCTCCACCCGCCGCTCGGCATAGCGAATGGCATTGCGCAGCAAGTTGATGACCGCACGGGCCATAAAGCGCGGTTCAATCTGGATAAAGTCGACCTCACAGGTACGCAACGACAACTGCACCCCCGCCGCCTCGGCTTCCAAGGCCACACTGCCGATCACACTGTCGAGCCAGCTGTGGGCCTCAATGTTTTCCCGAGTAACCTGAGTGGCGCCGCGCTCCAGGCTGGCGTAGGTGAGCAGCTCGGAGACCATTTCTTCCAGCTCACCCAGGTCGGCATACATGTCAGCGATCAGCGCACGGCTCTGGCGCGGGTCGGACTGTTGCTTGAGCTGGTCGAGTTCAAATGACAAGCGCGCTATCGGCGTGCGCAGTTCGTGGGAGACCGCGTTGGTCAGTTCGCGCTGGTTGGCGATCAGGCTTTCGATGCGTTCGGCCATCTGATTAAAGTGCCCAGCCAGCTCACGCACGGTGGAGCGGCGCGGCAGCAGGATGCGCGACGCCAAATCGTTATCACCAAAGCGTTGCGCGGCCAGGCGGATATGCTCCAAGTCACGCCAGTGTGGGCGTACCCAAAAATACAGCACGATGGCCAGGCTCACGCCCAGAAACCCATAGGCCCACAGGTAGAGCCACTTGGGTTCCTCCGGCAGTTTGATTTGGAGTAATTGCGGGCCGTCGTCAATCGTGGTCAAGAACTCCATAAAGTCCCCGCGCACGACCAGTTGGCCGTCAGCCAGCAGTTTTTGCTCGCGTTCGTTCAGCGCCAAGGTATCGCGCGGCACCAACTTCAGGTGCAGCCCGTAATGGGGCTGAAGCTCAGCCAGGCGAGCGTCGCGGGCCGCCCCCTGCACCGGGCGCAATTGTTCCACCACGCCGTAAGCCGGCCCGCGCAAAGCTTCACGGTTATAGACTTCGTTGGCTTCGGGCAATAACTCGTCGAAGGTGTAGTTGACCAGCCAGATCGCCCCCGCTAAACCGAGCGCCAGGATCACATACAGGCGCAGAAACAGCCGCAGCATCTAGACCTCCCACGCAAACGGGTTGAACAGGTAACCCTTGCCCCAAATGGTCTTGATGCACACCGGCTCACGCGGGTTGTCATTGAGTTTGCTGCGCAACTTGCTGATGTACACATCGACGCTGCGGTTCAGGCCATCAAAAGCAATGCCGCGCATGCGGTTGAGGATGTCGTCACGCGAGAGGATCTTGCCGGCGCTGCTGGCCAGCAGCCACAGCAGCTCGAATTCCATGGTGGTGAGGTCAATCTTATCGCCGCCCAGGCTGACCAGCCGGCAACTGCGGTCAATCGCCAACTGACCGAACTCCAGAGCACCGCGCACCGTCGGCTCGGGCACCTGGCGACGTTGCAACGCGCGCAAACGGGCGAGCAGCACCGGTGGTTTGATGGGTTTGATCACATAGTCGTCGGCACCCGACTCAAGGCCGAGGATGTGGTCAAGGTCGTCTTCCTTGGCCGTCAGGATCACGATCGGTGTGTCGGACACGTTCCGAATCTCGCGACACACGTGCAGGCCGCTCTGGCCCGGCAGCATCAGGTCGAGTACGACGATCTTCGGCTTGAAATCGAGGAACGCGGCCAAGGCCTTATCGCCCCGGTGCACCACCCGCACCTCGAAACCGTGTTGCGACAGAAAATGTGCGATCAGCCCCGCCAGCTTTTCATCGTCCTCAACGAGCAGGACCTTGCCCAGACCCAGGTTTTCCATAAGTTCTCAGTGCGCGCGCGGATTGAAGTGCGGCCATTATAGGTGGCAAGCTGTCCGGCAGAAGCGGTTGACCGGTTTTGCCTGACGAAGCTTCATACTTTTAAGAGTTTTTAACAAATTGCCTGCAATCTTTAACGCCATTCACAGGGAGTTGTATGCGCAAGGATTATCTGGCGTTCTTTGTTTCACTGTTCCTGTCGCGGCTGGCGGACCAGATCCTGCTGTTTATCGTGCCGCTGATCGTGTTCCAGACCACCAACAGCGTTTCCTGGGCGGGGCTGGCGTTCTTTGTCGAGTCGCTGCCGCGTTACCTGGCCTTCCCGGTGTGCGGCGCATTGTGCGACAAGTTCTCGCCGGTGCGCATCCTGCATATCAGCCAGGTTTACCGGGCGCTGGCGTGTGTGGTGGCGGTAGCGTTGTACGGCGTGTTCGACGGTATCTATTGGCTGGTAATCCTATCGGCGCTGTGCGGGGTGTTGACGACCCAAGGCATCATGGCGCGCGAAGTGGTCATGCCGCATATCTTCAAGCATTACACCTATGCCAAAACCTTGTCCTACTCACAAATCGCCGACCAGAGCGGCCTGGTACTGGGGCCGTTGGTGGCGGCGTTGATGCTGCAGGTCTGGGCCTGGCATTGGGTGGTCATTGGGATTGCCGGGCTGTTTGTGGTGGCGGACTTGGCGATGCTGGTGTGGCAGCGCAACACCACGGTCAGCCTGGAAAGTTTTGAGCAGCACCAGGATATCTGGCTGCAACCGCTGCGCATCGCCTTTGGGCATATCCGCAACCTGACGGAGTTGAAGCGGGTCATTACCCTGGCCGTGGGCGTTAATTTGATCATCGGCGTGACGCTGGCAACGTCCGCCGCCATGGTCACTGGCCTCTACGCTGCCGGCAAGGATGCCTACGCCCTGCTGCAGGCTGCCGGCGCGGTGGTGACTATCGTCATTCTGTTTTACTTGGCGCGCGCAACCCTGCCCTTGAAAATGCTGGGAGGGCTCTCCTATGCAATGATTGCGGCAGGCGCACTGATCATGGCGATCAGCCCCAACCTCTGGGCGTATACCCTGGGCTTCCTGCTGATCACCGGCTTCGACAAGATGTTCAATGTGTACATGCGCAGCACGCGTCAACGGGTGATTCCGGTGCAGGACTTTGGCAAGACCGTGGGCGTTATCACGCTATTCAACAACCTGGCCCAGCCATTGGCAGGCCTGGCGATTGCCGTGCTGGCAGCGCCACTGGGTACACAAACGGTGATCCTGCTGCTGGCCGGGATCACCGCACTGCTCGGCGTGGCCGTCGCTTCAGGCTGGCACGCCACTGTGAAAGCGGAACTCGATGTCGGGTGATTCGATCAGTTCCTGCTCGGCCGCCCTCACCCGCTCGATCACTTGGGCGACGTCTTTGGCGTCGCCGTACTGGTAGGCCAGTTTCAAGTAACCCTGAAAGTGCCGGGCCTCGCTTTTGAGCAAACCGAAGTAGAACTTGCCGAGTTCTTCGTCCAAATGCGGCACCAGTGCTTCGAAACGCTCGCAACTGCGCGCTTCGATAAAGGCGCCGACCACCAGCGTATCCACCAGTTTGACCGGCTCGTGGCTGCGCACCACTTTGCGCAAACCTGAGGCATAACGGCCGGCGTGCAGTTGGCGCAGCTCGACTTTGCGCTTTTTGATCAAGCGCATGACTTGCTCGTGGTGCACCAGTTCTTCGCGGGCCAGGCGCGACATCATGCTGATCAGGTCAACATGGGCGTGGTACTTGGCGATCAGGCTCAGTGCGGTGCTGGCGGCTTTGAATTCGCAGTTCTTGTGGTCGATCAACAGGGTTTCCTGATCGGCCAACGCAGCCTGGACCCAGGCGTCGGGGGTGCGGCAGCCGAGGAATTCGTGGATTTCGGGCAAGTTCATCGGGCTCACGGGCAAAAGGATCACAAAAGGGCGCCGATTATACCGACCCCGTCGCAGACCACCAGCCGCCGGCTTTGATGTGCATCAACATGACGCCTGGCGAGCAGCAACTATAGTTGTCCAAGGCCCCTTTTTCCCGTCTCCGGAGATCCGTCCATGCAAGCCATTCGCAGCATCCTGGTGGTCATCGACCCCGAGCACTCGGAAAGCCTGGCCCTCAAGCGCGCCAAGCTGATCGCCGGCGTCACCGGCGCGCACCTGCATTTGCTGGTCTGCGACAAGAAACACGAGCATTCGGCATTGCTGAGCCTGCTCAAGTCCGGCTTGCAGGAAGACGGCTACAACGTGAGCACCGAGCAAGCGTGGAACGACAGCCTGCATGAAACCATCATTGAGGTGCAGCAAGCCGAGGGCTGCGGCCTGGTGATCAAGCAGCACTTTGCCGACAGCCCGCTGAAAAAGGCGCTGCTGACGCCGGCGGACTGGAAACTGTTGCGCTACTGCCCGACGCCCGTGCTGCTGGTGAAAACCTCCACGCCGTGGGCTGGCAAGGTTGTGCTGGCGGCGATTGACGTGGGCAACAACGACAGTGAACACCAGGCACTGCACAACACCATCATTGACCACGGGTTCCAAATAGCGAGCCTGGCCAAGGCGCAATTGCACGTGATCAGCGCCCATCCGTCGCCCATGCTGTCGGCGGCAGACCCGACCTTCCAGCTCAAAGAAACCATCGAGGCGCGCTATCGCGAGCAGTGCAAGGCGTTCCAGGTCGAATTTGACGTGGATGACGCGCACCTGCACATCGAAGAAGGCCCAGCAGACGTCTTGATCCCCCACGCGGCGCATAAATGGCAGGCGGCGGTGACCATCATCGGCACCGTGGCGCGCACCGGGATTTCCGGGGCGTTGATTGGGAATACGGCCGAAGTGGTGCTGGATGCGGTGGACAGCGATGTGCTGGTGCTCAAGCCGCAGGAACTGATGGATCACCTGCAAGAGCTGGCGACTAAGGCCTGACCCAAACCCTTCATACAATGAAGATCATTGTGGGAGCTGGCTTGCCTGCGATAGCCATGGGTATCTACGCGATTTTTTGTGTTGCGTTAAGTTTTTGGCGGGTTTAGGTAGATTGAGTACATATCCGTTGCTGCGGTAACGGCTTCGTAGGGTTCCGCCCTTACGGCGGGTCACTTTGGAAAAGAGCCCCAAAAGTAACCAAAGGGCTCTTGCCCCACCACTCGGTGCCTCGCCTGAGCTCGGCATGCCCTCACTCCGGCTTGAATCCGTGGGCCGCCGCCATGGGCCATCCTTGGCCCATCGCGGCTAACCCGGCGTCCTGCCGGGTTACCCACGGATTCAAGCCTGCGTTCGGCCATCGTGGTTTAACGGGGCGCCTCAGATCAAGATCAAGATCAAGATCAAGATCAAGATCAAAAGCAAGAGCACGGCGGCCTAGTAGCCGACCTGAGTGGTAGAAGCAAAAGCAGGGCAAAAGCCCGGCAGTACACTCTCTGCCTGATGTACTGAGATCCCAATGTGGGAGCGGGCTTGCTCGCGAAGGCGGTGGGTCAGCCAGCTCATGTGTAACTGCCCACCGCCTTCGCGAGCAAGCCCGCTCCCACAGTTTTGACCGAGTTTAGCTGCCAGCACCGTGGCACTCTGTTTTCTGTGGGAGCTGGCTTTGCCTGCGATACAGGCACCTCGGTCCATCAAGTACACCGAGTTGATGCCATCGCAGGCAAGCCAGCTCCCACATTAGATTGAGTTCAGTTTCAAATATCAGGTCGGCTGTCAGGCCGCCTCGGTTTTGCTTTTGATTTAACCACTCAGGTCGGCTACTAGGCCGCCGTGCTTTTGCTTTTGATCTTGATCTTAGGCGCCCCGTTAAACCACGCTGGCCGAACGCAGGCTTTGGAGCGGGGGTAAACCGGCAGGACGCCGGTTTAGCCGCGATGGGCCAAGGATGGCCCATGGCGGCGGCCCCGCTCCAAAGCCGGAGTGAGGGCACACCGAGCCTAGGCGAGGTGCCGAGTGGTGGGGCAAGAGCCCTTTGGTTACTTTTGGGGCTCTTTTCCAAAAGTGACCCGCTGTAAGAGCGGAACCCATAGCAGCCGTTACCCAAATAACGGATATGTACCCCGCCCCCCCGAGACAACCAAAGAATTCAACCCATAAAAAGATGTGTAGATACCTAATGCGGCGATCCAACAAGCCAGCCCCCACATTGACTGCCTCAGTCAGCGTCCCAGCGCGTCTTTCAAAAAGCCCGGGGCGATATAGCGCTGGTAATGCGCCTCCGACAGGATAAAAAACTCCCGATCAATCGCATCGCGCAGTTCCGGCAACGCCCAATCGCGAAACTCCGGCATCAGCACCATGCCATAGGCCTCCAGGTTGGAAATCACCCGCGCGCCGCGGGCGATCAACTGGTAGGCCCAGCAGTATTCGGACTGGTGCGGCACAAAGCGAATCTTGCGCTGCTCCAACTGCCCGCGCAGCATCTTGGGGTCGAAAACCTCCAGTTTGCCGGCCATCACCTGCACCAACAGCTGCTCAAGCCGCAGCCATACCGCACGTTTTTCCTCTTCGTTATAGCCGTTCCACTGGATCACTTCGTGGTGGAAGCGCTTGCAGCCTCGGCATACCAGATCGCCGTAGACCGTGGAGCACAGGCCGACGCAGGGGGTCTTGATGGTTTGGTTGGACATGGGCAGCGGCACACAACTCAGCGAAACGATGCGTCATGTTAGCCCTTTGTCTAAGGTTGATCACCCAGCAAACTTGGTTAGGCAACTTACCTTTAGATTTTTTTTGCCGTAGAATCATCCGGCCTTGTAAGGCGCCAATAATCCGCTGGAAGCTGTTTTCAAAGCGTCACGAGCACAGTCGTTCCTTCAGAACGGTGTTGGCGATGGTTATTACCCGGTAGGTAAATGCCAGCGCCAACCCTCATCAGCTCCGTTCTGCAGGCGTAAAACTTTGAAAGCAGCTTCTGTGAGGAATGCCGGCAGCGCTGGCTTTGCGGCCCAAAAAGCCCCCGAGCGCATGCGTGCCGTTCATTTCTGGATGAGCGTCCCGTGGGACCACTGATGAGGGTAATAACTGTGCTTGAAGCCTACCGCAAACATATCGAAGAGCGTGCAGCACTGGGTATCGTTCCCCAGCCGCTTAATGCCGAACAAACCGCAGGCCTGGTCGAGCTGCTGAAAAATCCCCCGGCTGGCGAAGAAGAATTCCTCGTTGACCTGATCACCAACCGCATTCCACCAGGCGTTGACGAAGCTGCCTACGTCAAGGCCGGTTTCCTGTCTGCCCTGGCCAAGGGCGAAGCCACTTCCCCCCTGATCGACAAAAAACGCGCTGTTGAACTGCTTGGCACCATGCAAGGCGGCTACAACATCGTGACGTTGGTCGAGCTGCTGGACGACGCCACGCTGGCGCCTGTCGCTGCTGCCCAACTCAAGCACACCCTGCTGATGTTCGATGCGTTCCACGACGTGGCCGAAAAAGCCAAGAACGGCAACGAACACGCTAAAGCCGTGCTGCAGTCCTGGGCTGACGGCGAGTGGTTCAAGAACCGCCCGACCCTGGCCGACAAGATCAGCCTGCGCGTGTTCAAGGTCACCGGCGAAACCAACACCGACGACCTGTCCCCTGCCCCGGACGCCTGGTCCCGCCCTGACATCCCGTTGCACGCCCTGGCCATGCTGAAAATGGCGCGCGAAGGCATCGTGCCGGACGAGCAAGGCAAGACCGGCCCGATGAAGCAGATCGAAGAGATGCGCGGCCAAGGTTTCCCAATCGCCTACGTCGGTGACGTGGTCGGTACTGGCTCCTCGCGTAAATCGGCAACCAACTCGGTACTGTGGTTCTTCGGCGACGACGTTCCTTACGTGCCGAACAAGCGTGCTGGCGGTTTCTGCTTCGGCAGCAAGATCGCTCCAATCTTCTACAACACCATGGAAGATGCCGGCGCACTGCCAATCGAGTTCGACGTTACCAACATGAACATGGGCGACGTGATCGACCTGTACCCGCATGCTGGCAAAGTCTGCAAACACGGCACCGATGAAGTCCTGACCACCTTCGAAATGAAGACCCCGGTACTGTTGGACGAAGTCCGTGCCGGCGGCCGTATCCCGCTGATCATCGGCCGTGGCCTGACCGAGAAGGCACGTACTGAACTCGGCCTGCCGCCTTCGACCCTGTTCAAGCTGCCGGAAGCTCCGGCTGAGAGCGACAAGGGCTTTACCCTGGCGCAGAAAATGGTGGGTCGCGCATGCGGTCTGGCAGAAGGCAAAGGCGTTCGTCCTGGCACCTACTGCGAGCCGAAGATGACCACCGTGGGCTCCCAGGACACCACCGGTCCTATGACCCGTGACGAACTGAAAGACCTGGCGTGCCTGGGCTTCTCGACCGATCTGGTGATGCAGTCGTTCTGCCACACCGCGGCTTACCCTAAGCCGATCGACGTGACCACCCACCACACCCTGCCTGACTTCATCATGACCCGTGGCGGTGTATCGCTGCGTCCAGGCGACGGCATCATCCACAGCTGGCTGAACCGCATGCTGCTGCCGGACACCGTCGGTACCGGTGGTGACTCCCACACCCGTTTCCCGATGGGCATCTCGTTCCCGGCCGGTTCTGGCCTGGTCGCATTTGCCGCAGCCACTGGCGTTATGCCACTGGACATGCCGGAATCGATCCTGGTGCGCTTCAAAGGCAAAATGCAACCTGGCATCACCCTGCGTGACCTGGTTCACGCCATTCCTTACTACGCGATCCAGGCTGGCCTGCTGACTGTAGAGAAGAAAGGCAAGAAGAACGCCTTCTCCGGCCGCATCCTGGAGATCGAAGGCCTGAACGACTTGACGCTGGAACAAGCTTTCGAGCTGTCCGACGCCTCGGCTGAACGTTCGGCTGCCGGTTGCACCATCAAGCTGTCGAAAGATTCGGTTACCGAGTACCTGAACTCCAACATCACCCTGCTGCGCTGGATGATCGGCGAAGGCTACGGCGATGCACGTACCCTGGAACGTCGTGCCCAAGCGATGGAAGCCTGGGTTGCCAACCCTGACTTGCTGGAAGCCGATGCCGACGCGGAATACGCTGAAATCATCGAGATCGACCTGGCTGAAATCAACGAGCCGATCCTCTGCGCACCAAACGACCCGGACGATGCCCGCCTGTTGTCCAGTGTTGCCGGCGAGAAGATCGACGAAGTGTTCATCGGTTCGTGCATGACCAACATCGGTCACTTCCGCGCGGCCGGTAAGTTGCTGGAACAGGTCAAGGGTCAGCTGCCAACCCGTCTGTGGCTGTCGCCGCCGACCAAGATGGACGCTCACCAACTGACCGAAGAAGGCTACTACGGCATTTACGGCAAAGCTGGCGCGCGCATGGAAATGCCGGGCTGCTCGCTGTGCATGGGTAACCAGGCACGGGTAGAGCCGAACTCGACCGTTGTGTCGACCTCGACCCGTAACTTCCCGAACCGTCTGGGTGATGGCGCTAACGTTTACTTGGCTTCGGCTGAGCTGGCGGCAGTCTCCTCCACCCTGGGTCGCCTGCCGACCGTCGAAGAGTACATGGGCTACGCGGCCAAGCTGGACACCATGTCCGGCGAAGTTTATCGCTACCTGAACTTCGACCAGATCGCCGAGTTCCGTAAAATCGCAGCAAGCGCAAACATCCCGGTGCTTCAAGCCTAAGGGTGTGTTGATGTAAAAGACGCCGCGTATCGCAAGGTACGCGGCGTTTTTTTATGCCTGGAATACAGCCTCCACCCCAAAACACCTGTGGGAGCGGGCTTGTCGGCTCGCCACAGAGGGATGTGACGCTCTGCGTCACGCTCAGCACACTCAGGGCCGGGTCTGCAGCGCCAACTGCACAGCGCCGTCAACGCTCAACCCACTGAGCAGGACCTGTGGCGCAACCGCTTCCGGCAAGGCTTGCAGCACTTCCAGCGCCTCATGCCGTACGCGCGCCAGCACCAAGCGCTTGCCCTCCCCGCGCACCTGCGCAAAAAACGCCGCCAGCGCTTCGATACTGGTGCCGTCCAGGTCGGGCGACTCCTCCAGGCTCAGCACCACCGTCTCGACTTTTGACTGACGCATCAGGCGCAACGCCGCACCCAGGATGCGCTCGGCATTCGCAAAGAACAGCGCCTCGCTGGGCCGCACGATCAACAGGCCGGGCACCGCCACTGCATCGGCATGATGCTGACAATCAACAAAATCATGACTGTCGCCCAGGCGCCCAAGCACCTGGATTTCGGCCGCCGACATCTGGCGTAGCATCAGCACCACGCTGATCGCGACCGACACCAGCAAGCCATCCAGCACGCCCAGCACCAACACCGCCGCCACCGCACAGATCACCAGCAACCGGTCGCGCCGCCACACAAAGTAGCGCCCCAGGGGCTGCAGGCTCAAACCACGGCCCAACGCGTAGATGACGATAGCCGCAAGCACCGGCTCCGGCGTCAACGCGACATACGGCAACACCGTCAACACGATCACCAACACCACCAACGCCGCAACGATGCCGGCAAAACGCGAGCCCGCGCCGGCCGCCTCATTGGCCGAGGTTGCCGAATAGCCCGCGCCGGCCGGCATGCCGTGAAACAACCCGGATATCAGGTTCGCCGCACCCAGCGCCAGCAAGTCACGATTGGATGACACCCGGTCGCCATGTTTAAGCGCGAACGAACTGATGGAGCCGTAGGACTCCGCATACAAGATCATGACCAAGGCAAACGCCAACTCGCCCAGGCGCAGCCAGTCGGCGAATGGCAGAACCGGCAAATGCCCCAACTCCAAACGCAGGTCGATCATGCCGATCAAGCCCACACCGTGGGCCTGCAGGTCCAGGTACTGCCCGGCGATGATTCCCAGGATCACCACCAGCAGCCCGCCCGGCAGGCGCGGAATACGCGCGCACAGCCACAACACCACCAATGCCGCCGCCGCGACCAGCGCCGCCGCCCAGTTCCAACGCGGTAGCTGCTCCATCAGCTGCGGCAGAAAACGGATCAGGTTGTTGTCGCTCAGGTGCACACCGACCACGCTGGCCAGCTGCTTGAGGATGATGGTCAGCGCCAGGCCGAAGGCAAACCCGCGCAGTACGGGTTTAGCGATAAACGACGTCACGCCGCCGAGCTTGAACAGCCCGGCCAGCAAGAAGAGTACCCCAGTGATCAGCACCAGCCCGAATGCCAGGGACAGCCTCAGCGCGGGATCATCACCCGCCAGACTTGAAGTGGCTGCCGCCAATACCGCCGCCGAGGACGAGGTGGCCGAGACAATTGCAAAACGGCTGGTGCCGAACAGGCCGTAACACACCAGCCCGGCAAACAAAGCGATAACACCCGCCTGGGGCGGCAGCGCAGCGATGCTGGAATACGCCACGGCTTCGGGCAGCAGCAAACCGGCAATGGATAAACCGGCGAGGATGTCTTGTGTACGATTGTTCGGTGCAACAGCCGGCGGAATGCTTTCAGTTTTCAATCGAACCAACCCATCCTGGCAAATAGCGTGCTTCCTGGCTGCGCGCCAGGGTCATGGCCTTACCCAGCAGCTTGGCGTTTAACTGGCTGACCACATCGCTGCCAATACGGCTACGGAAGAAATCCGCCCACAGGAACTCGCTGAACGGTGTCGCGTCCTTGGCGTAACCACCGGCCGTGCGCAACAGGCCCGCGAGGCTGCGGTAAGGGTCGTCCTGCAGGTCAGTAATCTTGCGCGGAATGGCTTCATAGGTACGCCGCAGGCCGCGCGCATCATAGGGGTGCACCCATTGATTGAACGCCATGACATTCCAAAACGTGCTGCGCTCCACGAACGACAAGTCCTTGAGCACCAGCAGCGACACGCTTTTGACGTCTTCCAGCAACAGCGCCAGGCCGAAATGGTGATGGTCGGTGATGTAATAGCGCCCGTCCGGCCCCAGTACACAAGGAAACCAGTGCTTGTCGAGCGCAGCGGCGCGCTCCTTGCGCTTGAGCTTGGTCCAGGCTTCACGTTTGCTGGCGACTTCAGCCATGCCCACCGTCAATTGAGTGGGGTGCAACTTTTCCAGCTTGCTTGTGACCAGTTGCGGACGGGGCCGGGCCATGAGTGTCTCCAAAAGGGAACCAATAAGCCGACAGCTTAGCCCGCATTGCCGGGCCGATTTTTTCGTACGCAAAAAAAAGCCGATTCGCGCAGTACGCGAATCGACCTTGTTGTGTGCAACCCGCTACAACAGATCCTTTGTGGCGAGCGGGCTTGCCGGCCCGCTCGCCACAACAGCGCTCACAAGCAGCCCATGCTGCCTTCAGGACAGCAGCGAATAGATCAACGCGGTAATCGCGACCAAGCCTACGGCGGTGACAAACACATTGGACGCCTGCCCACGGTACTTGGCCATGGCCGGCACCTTGCGGATCGCGTACATCGGCATCAGGAACAGGATCGACGCGATGATTGGGCCGCCCAGGGTCTCGATCATGCGGAGAATGCTTGGGTTGAGCGTGGCGACGATCCAGCACACCACCAGCATGAAGGCAGCGGTCATGCGGTCCAGGGATTTGGCCGCCGGGCGGCGACCGGTCTTGAGCACCAGGCCCTTGAGGCCTTCACTGGCGCCGATGTAGTGGCCCAGGAACGACTTGGCAATCGCTACGAACGCAATCAACGGCGCGGCGAAGGCGATGGTCGGGTTGTCGAAGTGGTTGGCCAGGTACGACAGGATCGACAGGTTCTGCGCTTTCGCTTCGGCCAACTGCGCCGGCGACAAGGTCAGCACGCAGCTGAACACGAAGAACAGCACCATCACCACCATCAACAGGTGCGCGCGGCACAGGATCTGCGAGCTGCGCTCATCGGCGTTGGCGCCGTACTGGCGCTTCTGGTCCACCGCGAAGGCCGAGATGATCGGCGAATGGTTGAACGAGAACACCATCACCGGAATCGCCAGCCACAGCGTGTTGAGCAACGCCGAGGGGGCCGGGACTTGATTGGCGGTACTGAGGATGCCGCCGGTCCAATGCGGGATGAGGTACACCGCCAGGAACAGCAAGGCGACGATAAACGGATACACCATCAGGCTCATGGCCTTAACGATCACTTGCTCGCCACAACGCACCACGGCCAACAGGCCGAGGATCAGCACAAACGCCAGGATCGCGCGTGGCGGCGGCATGATGTGCAGTTGGTGTTCCATAAAGCTGCTGACCGTGTTGGTCAGCGCCACGCTGTAGATCAGCAGGATCGGGAAGATCGCGAAGAAGTACAGCAAGGTGATCAGCGCACCGGCCTTAACGCCGAAATGTTCTTCAACCACGTCGGTAATGTCGGAGCCTTCACGGCCGGACAGGACGAAACGGGTCAGGCCGCGGTGGGCAAAGAACGTCATCGGGAAGGCCAGCAATGCCAGGATCACCAGCGGCCAGAAGCCCCCGAGGCCCGCGTTGATAGGCAAGAACAAAGTACCGGCGCCGATGGCGGTGCCGAACAGCCCGAGCATCCAGGTAGTGTCCTGGCGGCTCCAGCTTGTGAGGGTTGCAGGTGTCGTTGCATAGCGTTCGTCGACGCTATTGGCCTGATCATTCATCCGGTCGGATCTCCGCATTTCCACAGCCGGGACGAGTCAGAAAAACCTGACAGGCAGCGCCCCAGCCATAACAAGCGCGCGATTGTCCGGGATTCTCGTGAATAAGCAAAGACTTAGCTGAGGAGTGGTTATGCGGTGCGGCCGCTCAAGGGCGGCCGCAGGCGACGGTTTCACACGGTTTCAGGATTTTTGGACTATCTTCACGATCCTAGGTTAGCTGGCCTCGCAACGACAGAAATCTTGGACTTTCTGCCGTATGGAGGGGGAGATGAACCCTTGCGAATCGGTGAAATTGAAGCTTCCCTTTTAAACACCTTCAGCAAAACGGCGTTCAAAAAAGAGCCGACATTTAGAGCCGAAAACTACCCATCTGCTTCGTCAGGTTTTCGGATAGCCCACGCAGCGTACGACAATCTTCGCGACAGCGTTGCACCTCGCTATTGGTGGTGGTTGCAAGGTCGGCGATCCCCTGTACATTACGATTGATCTCCTCTGTTACTGACGATTGCTCTTCCGTGGCAGTCGCCACTTGGCGGTTCATATCGCTGATGTGCTCAATCTGGCTGGAGATAGTTTGCAGCAAGCGGTTGGTACTTTCGCTCGCCTCAACACCGGTACCGGTGGCTGCTTGGCCAGAACTCATTGAGCTGACTGCGGCCTCCGCGCCTTGCTTGAGGTTCTGGATGATCCCCTGAATTTCGTCAGTAGAACCCTGAGTACGTCCAGCAAGCGTGCGCACCTCGTCAGCAACAACCGCAAAACCTCGGCCCATCTCCCCTGCCCTGGCAGCCTCAATAGCAGCGTTCAGGGCCAACAGATTGGTCTGCTGCGATATCCCACGAATAACGGCCAGCACCTGATCAATCGTCGCTATTTGTTCGGCCAACGCACTGACCGATTTTGCTGCATGGCCAATGCCGTCGGCCATTTGCTCGATATGCACCGTCGAACTACCAACCATTTGGCTGGCCTGTTGAGCTTCGGAGCGAGCGCTGTTTGAGGCCTCCGCTGCGCTGCTGGCATTACGTGCAATCTCCTGCACCGTCAGGCCCATTTCATGCACCGCCGTGGCGACCATATCGGTCATCTCATTTTGCTGCACCGCTCTCTCGGCCGTCCCTTCAACAACCTGCGTGACTTGGCCAACCGCGACATTGAGTTGTGCGCTGGTTACCAGTGCTTGGCCGATCAGCTCCCTGAGCTTTGTACTCATCACCCGGACACTAGACATCGCGCTATTGGCGGGCGCGTCGGGAATCAGAACCCCGAGGTTGCCATTGGCGATTTCGCTCAAAATCTTATCCAGCACAGCGGGTGTACCACCCAGTTGCGCTAGCATTTGCTTTCGCCCGAGCATAACCAACAGAGCAATTTCCAGGATCAACGCCAAGAGCACGGCAATAAACAGGTTCTGGAACAGAGACAGCGTATTATCCGCGACGGTGACCTGTTGATCGGTACGTTCCTCCACCAAGCCGAAAAACTCGTCAACGGGCTTCATGATTTGCCCTTTGAACTGGTGATATTCGCGGCCGTGCAACAGGTCACGCGCCAACGCCAAATCAGGTGCAGCGTTGATTGAGTAAGTGCCCTGAGGGTCAATGAATTTACCTTTGACGGCATTCATTGCCTTGGTTTCAAGCTGGACCAAACCGTCGGATTTATCCTGAGCCTCTTTAAGCCTCGCAAACTCGGCATCGTTGAAGCCCGCACGACGCATGAGCTCATTCAATGCAACTGTTTCACCATCTGGCCTTGGTTTCAGATTACCGGCAGCAACAAAATCCCAGTAGATTCGATGGTATCCCTCAGGTCTAGGGGCTTTACCGTTGCGGATCTGCTGAACCTGCAGGTATTCGCGTTCGTACTCAGGATCGGCCGTGACGGCATAAGTTCGGGCCAACCGCGTCAGGTCATCAGAACTCTGCCGCAACTCATCTGCCAGTAAGTAAGAGTGGTAGCGCTTTTCGCTGGAGACCAATAAGTCCTTGGAGGAGAGCTTTATCGAGTAAAACGTATAAACCAAAGCCACGAATGTTATGGCGATCAGAATCAACAAGCCGTAAAGCGTCTGCGATGTTTTAGCTGCGTTCATAGCGTTATGAGTCCTAGGGAGGGGACAAAACCAAGCCACACAACGGCGGCAATTTTCGGATCATTAGCAGAAGCTATGCAGTGACATATCGGAGTCTAGGCGCAAGTCGGGTGCTCAGGTAATTTTTAATTCATGAATAGTTGCAGCCATCACTTGACAACGCAGCACTAGGACGCGAACAGATTAATAGTGCCCAGGACCACCGAGGTATTAGGCGCCTATTGAAGACATAGTGATTGCTGAGTAGGTATTTTCAGCACGCTTCGATGTGATCCGACTGTTGGGTTGACCACGCTGTTCGGCCTGTCAAACCGGTGGAGGGCTGGAAAAAAGCTGCTGGGTGTGGGCGAGTTGCGCACTTAACACGGAAGGCCTGGCGAAAACGCCCTTAATACATGGCGCATCGGCCGCGTTTTCCACCTGCCGACGCGGTGCGACACGTTTATCGGAGCCCCCCTTATAACTCCAAACTTTCAAAAAGAGCCAAATAAAAAATTCAGACATACTTTTCCAAACCAAGAATCCGCAACAACAGCTGTATATACATGTTACGGAAATACACATACCTGTTGAGCAGCGTCTGAGTTCCTAACTACTCCCCAACCCTCACCGAGTGCAAAAAAATGATTCTTATTTAACACTTTTAGGCGTTCTAACAATACAAAGACTCACTACGGTTTTTGCCGGACTGTTTCTTGCTGGAATATTTAGCTCACCCGAAACTTACGCAAAACAAGGGGAGCCAGGATCAGACGTCTATACGCTGGCCTCTTCCCCTCAGTGGTTGACCACCAAAGTCTGATAACGCGGTCATGTTAACGGTGTTTCTTAAACATGATCAGTCACGGCCGTTAAGCGCACTGAAAGCACAACTGGCCAAGCAGGAGTTTCACACAGTATTTCCTCCTGCCGGAGTGGAAGTCGTCAGTTGGAATATAACCATGGGCATCGGGCAGGTCATCGTCCCGCGCCTGGCAGAAGTCCCCCTGGCGCGTGCGGCACGCGGCAGTGGCCCGTCAGACGAATTCCTGGAAGCCACACGAACCAAGCTGCTGCCCATGAAGAATTCGGAAGCGACCGTTGACAGCCGTGCGACCACGCCAGCATGATCGGGCCATGAACCTTATTCAGCCGTGCCTCACTCGCACCACCACCACGACCGCTTATGGCGGGTCGTGCGGTTGCTGTGGGTGCTTGAGCTAGAAACATCCCGGATACAACCCAAGGCCCCGCCAGCAATGGACGGGGCCTTTTTATTGCCCCGCCACCTGGCCACTGCAAGGAGCAAGACCATGGCAAACGCCCTGCTGATCATCGATATGCAAAACGGCTTATACGATGGGCCAGACAAACCCTTCGAGCGCGAGCGCGTGCTGGGTACCATCAACCAACTGATCCAGCGCGCCCGCACAGCCAACGCGCCGATCTTCGTGGCCCGCCACACCGGCCCGGCAGGTTCACCGATTGAAGCTGGCAGCCCTCTCTGGCAGCTGTGGCCGGGGCTGAATGTCGACGCGGCACGCGACCATCTGTTCAATAAAACCCGCCCCAGCTGCTTTTGGGGCACTGATTTGGCGCAGCAATTGGCGGCGAAGCAGGTCGATGAATTGGTGATTGTGGGGATGAAAACGCAGTTCTGTGTCGACACCACTTGCCGAGTAGCCGTGGAACTTGGGTTTTCGGTCATATTGCCGGAGGATGGCCATACCTGCATGGACACCCCGCTGCTGTCGGCCGAGGCAATCATCGCGCATCACAATGCGACCCTGGCGGGGGCGTTTGCGAAGCGGGTGACAGCGCGAAGTATTGAGTTCTAACTAACGACCCTCTGCGGGATTTTTACGACTGAACAAAACGTTCCGTCTTACAAATCCCGCATACTCATCCTCTCAAACCCTTCAGGAAGAGCCTTCCGATGACCACCACTGTTCTGGTCCTGGTTGAAACCATCAACGAATACCTGCAAATCATCGAGAGCAATGATTTTCATGTGATTCTGGCGCCGACGCCGGCGGAACGCGCCCAGGCGATCAAGGCCCACGGTGGGCAGATCAAGGCGGTGCTGACCCGTGGCCCGCTGGGGCTGTATGCCGAGGAAATCGCCGCACTGCCGCTGCTGGAGATCATCTGCGTGATCGGTGCCGGCTACGAGCATGTGGACCTGCAGGCGGCGAGCAACCGTGGGATCGTGGTGACCAACGGCGCCGGGGTGAATGCGCCGTCGGTGGCCGACCACGCCATGGCGTTGCTGCTGTCACTGGTGCGCGGTATTCCCCAGAACGACGCGGCCGTGCGGCGCAGCGAGTGGCCAAAGGTGATGCGCCCTTCCCTGGGCGGCAAGCAACTGGGCATTCTGGGGCTCGGCGCGGTGGGCATCGAGATCGCCAAGCGTGCGGCCCTGGGCTTCGGCATGGAGGTGAGTTATCACAACCGCCAGCCCCGCGATGATGTGGACTACACCTACTGCGCCACCGCCGTGGAATTGGCGCGCACCTCGGATTTTCTGATACTGGCCACGCCCGGCGGTGCGAGCACCCGTCACCTGATTGATCGCCACGCCTTGGACGCGCTGGGGCCGAACGGCTACCTGGTGAACATCGGGCGCGGCAGTGTGGTGGTGACCGACGATCTGGTGGCAGCTCTTGAGCAACGGCGTATCGGCGGTGCAGCGCTGGACGTGTTCGACGACGAACCCAAAGTGCCCGATGCCCTCAAGCGCCTGAGCAATACCGTGCTCACCTCGCATGTCGCCGGCCTGTCGCCGGAAGCCGCCCACGACACCGTGCAGCGCGTGGCCGACAACTTGGTGGAGTATTTCGCCGGTCGGCCCGTGCTTACACCCGTAAACCTGCCGCCACGCAAACAATAGCGTTTAGCCAGCACCGACGCGAAACCTGACTACACTGCTCTGCGGGTATGCTCAGGACGTCGGTGCATGACCGGCGAAGGAACGCAGAATGTTTGGCCATGGACTCGGCCCGGCCCGCCAACGCGGGGCCATCGGCTTGATCGGCGCAGTTACCCTTGGGATCGCGCTGTTGTTTATGTTGCTGGTGGTCGACAGCGGCCGCTTGTACCTGGAGAAGCGCAAATTGCAGCGCGTGGCCGATACGGCGGCGCTGGAAGCGGTGAGCCGCAGCGGCAAGTGCGCGGCGCCGACTAACAATGCCACGCAGTTTGCGACTGAAAGCGCAGCGCGCAACGCCTTCAAGATCGACGCCAATCGCACATTGGCTGTCGCCTGCGGCACCCTGGCCACCGGTGCGGACTTTATGCGCACCTTCAGCGCCGACCCCGCCAAAACCGATGCCATCCGGGTGATTGCCACCCACCGTGTGCACACCAGCCTCGCCCATGGCTTGCTCATGCTGTTCTCGGCTAAACCCATCACCATGATGACGCTCTTGAGCGCCACGGCGGTCGCCGCCGCGCCGACTCCGACGGTGGCATCACTCACCGTGCGCAGCACTTTGCTGACCGTGGACAGCACCAAGTCCGTCGCCCTCAACGCCCTGATCGGCGGCTTGCTGGGCGGCACGTTGCAACTCGACGCGGTGGGCTGGAACGGCTTGATCAACACCAATATCAGCTTGCTCAAGTACCTGGATGCCTTGGCCATCCGCTTGAACGTCAGCGCCGGCAACTACGACCAGTTGCTCAAGACCGACGCCACCGTCGGCCAGTTGATCCAGGCCGCCATCGATGTACTCAAGCTGGGCGGTGACGCGGTCAAGGTGGTGATCAACAACCTGGAAGCCATCAAACTGATCGCGCCGGGCACGCAGATCCTGCACTTGGGCGACCTGATCAACATCCAGAACGGCACGGACAAAAGTGCGCTGGATGTGAAGCTGCAACTGTTCAACCTGATTCAGGGCTTCGTGCAGCTGTCGAACAAGGCCAGCGCGGTCGCCGTGGAACTGCCGGTGGATGTGCTGGGGCTGATCGGCGTCACCGTCAGCACCAAAGTGATTGAGCCGGCGCAGCTCTCAAGCATCGGAGACCCGAAGAACATCGCCACACAGCCTATCTTTGTCCGCACCGCTCAAGTGCGAACCCTGATTTCGGTGAAGTTACCCATCGTCACGCTGGTCAACAATGTGTTGGGTGGCGTGGTGCAAGCGCTGAATGACGTGCTGGGCGGCCTGTTGGGGCTGCTTGACCCCAATTGTTGCCTGGTCACCAGCCTTGAAATCGGCGACAAACTCGACATTGCCCTGGAAGCCGCCGGTGGCAGCGCCAAGGTCAGCGGCTACAGTTGCGACGGCGATAACAAGGCACTGTCGGTGCTCGGTGAAACCTCGGCCTTACGCGCGATGATTGGCCAGGTTGATCCCAAGAATCTGTTCTCGTCCACCCAAACACTGCAAGTCGACGAGTACCCGGTGGTGGATATCGGCACCAAGACCTGCAAGCGCGGCACGGGAGTCTGTGGCGACCGACAGGCATTCGCGGCCGGCGGGCTGGGCATCCGCGTCGACAGCAGTGTGGCCCGAACCCAACGCGCACACACCTACACCCACCCGCCGGCGGTGAATCAGCCACCGACGTATTATCAGTTCGCCGCCTCGAATGTGGTCAGCAGCCTGAGGGAAACACTCACCGGCATCCAACTGATCAACCACCCGCCGAAAATGGCCAGCCTGTTGGGCGTCGTGCTGGGCATCGTCACAGGCCTGCTCAACGGCTTGCTCTCGACCCTGGGCGGGCTGATTGCCGGGCTGCTCGGCCCACTGCTCGACCCCATCGTCAACAACCTGCTCGCCGGCCTTGGCATTGACCTGGCAAAAGTTGAAATCGGTGCCAACCTGTCCTGCAACCCCGGTGGCCGGGCGATGCTGGTGATTTGAGCACATCAGGCCCGCTGATCATCATCCAACACGCTAACCTATTAAGCCGCCCCGACCTTGTCGCTGGGCGGCGGTGCGCATTAGATTAGCCAATAGTCCAAGGCCTTTAGAATAAGCAGAAGGGATAAGCATGGCGCTTAACGACCAATCGACCCAGATTCGCCCAGGCGAAGAACTTGATGCCAGCCTCATCGATCCCTACCTCAAGGCCCATATTCCGGGCCTGCACGGCACGGTCAAGATCAGCCAGTTCCCTGGCGGTGCGTCCAACCTGACTTACTTGCTGGAGTACCCGGGCCAGGAATTCGTGTTGCGCCGCCCGCCCTTTGGCCACAAAGCCAAGTCCGCCCACGACATGGGCCGCGAGTACCGCATTCTCAACCAGCTTAAAGACGGCTTTCCTTATTGCCCCAAAGCCTACGTGCATTGCACCGATGAATCGGTCATCGGTGCCGAGTTCTATGTGATGGAGCGGGTCAACGGCATCATCCTGCGTTCCGACCTGCCGCCGGAACTGGGCCTGGACGCGACCAAGACCGAAGCACTGTGCAAAAGCTTTATCGACAAGTTCGTCGAGCTGCATCAGGTGGATTACGCAGCCTGCGGCCTGGCCGACTTGGGCAAGCCCGAAGGCTACGTAGAACGGCAGATTCGCGGCTGGAGCGACCGCTACGAAAAAGCCCTGACCCCCGACGCCCCGAGCTGGGAAGCCGTGCGCGCCTGGCTCAATGACAAGATGCCGGCCGACCACCCGACCTCCAGCATCGTGCACAACGACTACCGCTTTGACAATGTGATCCTGGACCCCAATAACCCGATGCAGATCATCGGCGTGCTGGACTGGGAACTGACCACCCTGGGTGACCCGCTGATGGATTTGGGCAACACCCTCGCCTACTGGATCGAAGCCGCCGACCCGGCCCCGGTGCAACTGATGCGCCGCCAGCCGAGCAACGCCCCCGGCATGCTCACCCGCCGCCAGTTCGTCGATTACTACGCAGAGCGCTCCGGCATTCAGATCGACAATTTCGACTTCTACTACACCTACGGCCTGTTCCGTCTGGCCGGCATCGTGCAGCAGATCTACTACCGCTTCTTCCACGGCCAGACCCAGGACAAACGCTTTGCGCAGTTCATCCACATGAACAAGCTGCTGGAGCAAATGAGCCTGAATGTCATCGGTAAATCCGCACTCTGACGGCAAGAACTCTATCTTGAAGAACAAGGAACCCCACATGTCCAAGACCCACCTGTTCGACCTCGACGGCAAGATTGCTTTTGTGTCCGGCGCCAGCCGCGGTATCGGTGAAGCCATCGCCAAACTCCTGGCCCAGCAAGGCGCCCACGTGATCGTCTCCAGCCGTAAGCTGGAAGGCTGCCAGCACGTGGCGGATGCGATCATCGCCGACGGCGGCAAAGCCACCGCCGTGGCGTGCCACATTGGTGAAATGGAGCAGATCACCCAGGTGTTCGCCGGCATCCGTGAACAGTTCGGCCGCCTGGATATCCTGGTCAACAACGCCGCGACCAACCCGCAATTCTGCAACGTGCTGGACACCGACCTGGGCGCGTTCCAGAAGACCGTGGACGTGAACATTCGCGGCTACTTCTTCATGTCGGTGGAAGCCGGCAAGCTGATGCGCGAGAACGGCGGCGGCAGCATCATCAACGTGGCGTCGATCAACGGGATTTCCCCAGGCGTGTTCCAAGGCATCTACTCGGTGACCAAGGCCGCGGTGATCAACATGACCAAGGTGTTTGCCAAGGAATGCGCAGCGTTCGGCATTCGTTGCAACGCCCTGCTGCCGGGCCTGACCGACACCAAGTTCGCCTCGGCGCTGGTGAAGAACGATTCGATCCTGAAGATGGCCCTGGCGCAGATCCCACTCAAGCGCGTTGCCGATCCCAGCGAAATGGCCGGCGCAGTGCTGTTCCTGGCCAGCGATGCCTCCAGCTACACCACCGGGGTGTCGCTGAATGTGGACGGCGGTTTCCTGTCCTGATCAAGCGTTCGGCGGTTGCCGACGAAAACTCACCGCCAGGCGGTTCCAGCCACTGATGCTGGACACCGCCATGGTCAGGTCCACCCGTTCCTGCTCGCTGAACTCCACGCGCACCGCCGTAAACAGTTCATCCCCGACGCTTGAGCGTCGCCAGCGTTGCCACCGACTCGCTCCAAGCCAATGCAGCTTTCTCCCGCGCGGTAAAAAGGCGATAACCTACAAGGTGGGTGAATCGTCTTATGAAAAGGCTGAGGTGCTGACGCCGCTTGCGCGGTAACCCCCACGCCACAAGGTCAATGTGGGAGCTGGCTTGGCTGCGATTGCGGTACATCAGACACAGATGCATGAGCTGCCCCACCGCTATCGCAGGCAAGCCAACTCCCACCGTTTGAATGGTGCTGGGTACGAGGGCTCAGGGCCGTTTGAACTCCCGCCGCATTTGCTCGATCAGCGGTCGGCAAGCACAGCCGTCCAAGTGATCATTGACCATCCCCATCGCCTGCATCAGCGCATACATCGTGGTGGGGCCAACAAAGGTCCAGCCGCGTTTCTTCAAGGCCTTCGACAACCTCACCGAAGCCGGTGACGTCGGATTACCCGTCCAATAAGCCATGTCCACCATGGCCGGGCGCTCCTCCTCGCTAGGCTCAAACGCCCAAACCCACCGCGCCAGCGAGCCAGTTTCATCCACCAGCTCACACGCCCTGCGCGCATTGTTGATGGTGGACACGATCTTCGCCCGATTGCGCACAATGCCGGGGTCCTGCATCAGCCGCTCAATGTCCGCCTCGCCATACCGCGCCACGCGACGAAAATCAAAGCCCTCAAACGCCACCCGGAACTGCTCGCGCTTGCGCAAGATGGTGATCCAGGCCATGCCCGCCTGAAACCCCTCCAGGCAAATCTTCTCGTACAGCTGGATATCATCCGCCACCGGCACGCCCCACTCGTGGTCGTGGTAACGCGGGTATTCCGGCGCCGCTGTGCGCCAGGTGCAATGCGTCTGCCCTGCGTGCGTGGTCAGTCCTGGTCTGTCCATCGATCACCTCGCCAATCTTGCCGCGGATGATAAGCGAAAAAATTTCCAAACCACCAACCGCTCAAGCATCACGCTTACCGACCAACTGGTCAGACCGGAACCTGTCAACCGTTCAATATCTACTTGTGATTTCAAAAAAACCCAGCGTAGACTGGCCACGCACTGGACTTACCGGTAAGACCACAACAATTAAGCCCTGGAACCACCAGGGCACCGAATAGAGATCCCTCCCATGCTCAGATGGTGCTCGCGTTCGATTTTCCTGCAAGTCGTGATTGGCCTGATGCTCGGCATCGCCTGCGGCCTGGCCCTTCCCGAATTCTCCTCGCAACTCAAACCCCTGGGTGACGGCTTCATCAAGCTGATCAAGATGCTGATTGGCTTGATCGTGTTCTGCGTGGTGGTCAGCGGTATTTCCGGCGCCGGCGACTTGAAGAAAGTCGGGCGCATCGGCCTCAAGTCGGTGATCTACTTTGAAGTGCTGACCACTGTTGCGCTGGTGATCGGCCTGATCATGGCCTTCAGCACCGGCATCGGCACCGGCGCCAATATCCACCTGGAGCAATTGTCCTCCGCCGGCCTGAATGAACTGGCTGACAAGGGCCAACATATCCGTGGCACCAGCCAGTTCCTGATGGACCTGATCCCCAACTCGGTAATCGGCGCCTTCGCCGACAACAACGTGCTGCAAGTGCTGCTGTTTTCAGTGCTGTTCGGCAGCGCGCTGAACTTGGTGGGCGAAGCCGCTTCGGGCATCTCGCGGTTGATTAACGAGCTGAGCCACGTGATCTTCCGCATCATGGGCATGATCGTGCGCTTGGCGCCGATTGGCGTGTTCGGCGCCATCGCCTTCACCACCAGCACCTACGGCCTGGATTCGCTGCAACATCTGGGCAGCCTGGTAGGCTTGTTCTACCTGACCTGCTTTGCCTTTGTCGGGCTGGTGCTGGGCCTGGTGATGCGCTTGTCCGGCCTGCGCATGTTGCCGTTGCTCAAGTACCTGCGCGAAGAGTTGCTGATCGTGATGGGCACCGCCTCATCCGATGCGGTGCTGCCACAGATCATGCGTAAACTCGAGCACCTGGGTATTGGCAGCTCAACGGTAGGCTTGGTGATTCCGACGGGGTATTCATTCAACCTCGACGGTTTCTCGATCTACCTGACCCTGGCCATCGTGTTTATCGCCAACGCCACCGGCATCCCGCTGTCGATGACCGACTTGCTGACCATCCTGCTGGTGTCGCTGATTACCTCCAAGGGCGCTCACGGGATTCCGGGCTCGGCGCTGGTGATTCTAGCCGCGACCCTCACCGCCATCCCGGCGATTCCGGTGGTCGGGCTGGTGCTGGTGTTAGCGGTGGACTGGTTCATGGGTATAGGGCGTGCATTGACCAACCTGATCGGCAACTGTGTTGCCACCGTGGCCATTGCCCGTTGGGAAAAAGACATCGATATCCAGCGCGCCAACAAGGTGCTCGACGGCCAGCAAGGCTATGCCTTCCAGGCCAAGAAGCCGGTGCTGCCGGCGCATCAAGAGTTTTAAGCGATTTCATAAACAACACAGATCCACTGTGGGAGTTGGCTTACCTGCGATAACGGTGGGTCAGCAATAGAGATGTTGACTGACCGTCAGTCATCGCAGACAAGCCAGCTCTCACACTGGATCGTCACAAGACTCACCATTGTATTTGCACTATCAAGGAGACGTAGACGTGATCAGCACCTCAACCGTCGTCAATTCAGTCGTAGAAAAACTGCGCGCCGCACTCAAGCGCGGCCAGTGGCGGCGTGGCGAAATGCTGCCCGGCCAGCGTGAACTGGCCGAACAAATGGGCATCAGCCGCCCAAGCCTGCGTGAAGCGGTGATCGTGCTGGAAACCCTGGGCCTTGTGCGCTCGATGCCCGGCAAAGGTGTGGTGGTGCTGGAAACCAGCGTCAGCGAACCGCAATCCAGTGACGCCGTGGCCGATGCCAGCCTGGAAGACATCCTGCAACTGCGCTACACCCTCGAGCCGTTCATTGTCGGCCTGGTCGCCCAATCCATCAGCAGCAAAGAAGTCGGCCAATTGCGCCTGACCCTGATGGACATGCGCGAAGCCCTGGATGCCGGTGACGCCGAAGCGGGCATGAACGCCTACATCGGTTTCCACGAAGAACTGTTCGCGCTGACCTCCAACCCGATCTTCCAGAACGTGGTGCAACAGACCAGCAACGCCCTCAAGCAAAGCGCCCAGGTGCTGCGTAATTCGCCCGAACACCTGGCGGAACGCCTGCAGGAAAACGAGGCCGTGGTGCGCGCTATCCGCAACAAGAACAGCGCCCTGGCCAGTGCCGAGATGCGTCGGCACATCCTCCAGGAAGGCCTGCGCATGGGCATTCGCTTGAACATCCCGGACGACCATCTGGGCAGCTGAATTTTTGGAGACAGGCCATGACCGCCCACGCCCTGCAACGCCACCCCATCCTCCCTGCCCTGCGCCTGGTGGCAGGCAAAAAGCCCTCGGTGGATGACATCTACCCGCGCTTGTTCGACGCCATACTCGAACAACGCATCGCGCCCTCCAGCCGGTTTACCGAAGAAGGCCTGGGTGAAACCTTTGGTGTCAGCCGCAGTGTTATTCGCCGTGTATTGGCAAAACTGTCTCACCAACAAGTCATCATCCTGCGCCCCAACCAACGCGCTCAGGTCGCAGCGCCGGATGCCCAGCAAACACGGCAGATTCTAGAAGCGCGGCGCCTGACCGAAATCACCGTGGTGCAGCTGGCCTGTGCCCAGGCCACGCCGACGCACATCCGCCAGTTACGCGAACTGATCGCCCGAGAGCGTGAGTACATCGAGCGCGACCAACGCGGCCCGGCAATTCGGCTGTCCGGGGAGTTTCACCTGCAATTGGCCGCGATGGCACGTAACGCGCCCTTGGCGCAGTTCCTCAACAGCCTGGTGCCGCTGACCTCGCTGATCATTGCCCAATACGAGGCGCAAGCCTGTACGTATTGTGCGTGGCAGGAGCATGTGGCGATTGTGGATGCACTGGAACAACGTGATGTGACTGGCGCGATCAGCCTGATGACCCAGCACCTGGATCACCTGGAAGCGAAACTGCTGAAACTCAACTGACGGTCACCACCGCGTCGTTTTTTTTGCACCTTCAGGTGTCTTCTCGGTTGATCCACTTGGGCACGTTGGGCGCCTGATAACTCAGCACCGCGGCCAGCAAACGCTCCACGTTCGGTTCAACGATGAGCATGTCGCGGTGCACGGGTTTTAGAAACGCCTCACTGACAACCGTGTCGAGGAACGTGGCCAAGCCGTCGTAAAAACCGTTGATGTTGAGCAAGGCGCAAGGTTTTGCGTGCTGCCCGAGTTGCGCCCAGGTCCACACCTCAAACAACTCTTCAAACGTACCGATGCCGCCGGGCAACGCGATAAAACCGTCGGACAGCTCAGCCATCAGCGCCTTGCGCTCATGCATGGAGCTGACGATCCGCAGGTCTTGAAGGCCAGTGTGGGCCAGTTCTTTCTCGGCCAGGAACCCCGGCATCACACCGATCACTTCACCGCCACTGGCCAGCGCGGCATCAGCCACCGCACCCATCAAGCCAACCGAGGCACCACCGTAGACCACACCGATACCCGCCTTGGCCAGCGCATGGCCCAGTTGAGCCGCCATCTCCGAGTACACCGGCAACCGGCCCGGGCTTGAACCTGAGAAAATACAAAGTCGCATACAGCCTCGCTTGATCTGGTTGTGTTGGAGTACAGCCCTCATTTAACGACGCTGATAAATCAGCACCAGGCCTATCCGCTCACGGCAGGCTACCGCATACATGACGTAATCGCACAACAGGGTTTATACGATAGAAAGGTTTTTTGCGTATTTACTGACAGCACAGATGACCAACTATCCGCACAATGCGGGCACTCCAGAAAGCCTTACACGCGGGTGAATACCTCTATGCAAGCCCTGACCTTTACGCTAATCGCTGCCCTGTTCATTCCCTTTGCACAAGCAGGTGAGAAGGCCACGACCGACACTCATGTCATCACCGATGCGAACCCTGTGTGGTTGCTTGAACGGCCCTACCCAGAAGGCCCGATGTTGGCCGCACGTACCTTTGGTGGCAGCGCTTACGGTGATCACCATATGAAGGCTAACCTTGTGATCAGCTGTCACCCGCAGAACCCAAACGCTGGCCTGTCGCTGGAGATCATCCCGCAATTACTGGGCTGGGACGTCGACCCATTTGAAGGCAAGGATGCCAGCGCAAATGGGCCACTGAGTATCACGACAGGCACACGCGCCGCCGTCGAACACGTGGTCAGTGGCGTCTGGAATTACGGCGGGATGTTCCAGATGGGTTTGGTCTTTGAGCTCAGCACCTCTGTCCCGCGAGAGGAATTAGCCTACTGGGCCACCGATGCCTCGCGCGGGCAAACCCTGACACTTTCGTTGGCCCCCGCCACTGAGGGCGGCAAGCCGCTGACGGCATCGTTCTTATTGCCGGCAAACAACAACGGGTTGAAGAAAGCCATCCAGCCTTGCCTGGGGCCAGCCGGCGCGGCTACACGCTAACCTGTGGAGATCAAAATGTGGGAGCTGGCTTGCCTGCTCCCCCCGTTGAACCCGTTGTTTGATAAATCGTGTTCCAACAAAAAGCCCCCGCATCTCACGATACGGGGGCTTTTGTTTTACTGCCTGATCAAGCCGGTTGCAGCACCGACTGACCACTCAGCGCCAGGTCCAGCAACTCACGGTTGGCGACCGCGTACATGGCGTAGTCCGTGCCGACGGCGGCACGAATTTCCACCATCATTGCGCGCCAACGATCGGCCATGTCCTGGTGCTGCTCAAGCCACAGGGCCACGCGGGCTTCCATGTCTTGTGGCGCGTCGGCCATTTGCAGTACCGAGATGGTGATCGCCCGTTGCTGCCAGTCCACGTCGTCGCGGAAGGCTTCGCGGGCCGCGGCTTGCCAGTTGTTGGCCACCGGCAGATCGCTGATCTGCTGCAGGTACCACGGCAAGTCCAGGGCGCTGCCGACGGCGAAGTAGGCCTTGGCCACTTCGGCGGCGTCATGCCCGGTCACGTCAGCGGCTTCGATGATCGGCAGCAAGGTGTACAGGTGAGTCGTGCCTGCAACCATGCGCGCCAACAACTCCGGTACACCCGCTTCGGTGTAAGCCAGGTAGCGGGTCTGCCAACCTTCACGGGTCGGGCCTTCCAGCAGTTCGTCGAGCTTGAGGCCCAACGCCGCCAGGTGCGGACCGAAGTGTGCGGTGTCGCGGCCAGCGTCCTGCTCGTTGCGACGGCTGCGCAGGAACCAGCGCGTGGCACGGCGGCCCAGGCGCATCAGCTCGTCCATCAGCTCCAGTTGCACGTCGGCGCAGACCTGGTGGTCCAGGGCTTCGATCTGACGGAACCAGTGCGGGAGATGGAAGATGTCACGCACGATCACATAAGCGCCGGCCACGTTCGCCGGGCTCATGCCGGTCGACTCTTTGAGCCGTTGAACGAAGGTGATGCCCATGTGGTTGACCAGGTCGTTGGCGATCTGGGTGCTGACGATCTCACGCTTCAAGCGGTGACGGCGCATCGCTTCGCCGAACTTGGCAACCAGGCTCGGTGGGAACGCGGTCTCCATGTCACGGGTCAGGTAGTCATCATCCGGCACCAGCGACTTGAGCAGCGCTTCCTTGAGGTCGATCTTGCTGTACGAGATCAACACCGACAGCTCCGGACGCGTCAGGCCCTTGCCGGTGGAAGCGCGCTCGGTGAGCTGCTCCTCGGTCGGCAGGTACTCGATGGCACGGTCCAGCTTGCCACGGCCTTCCAGGTCGCTCATCAGGCGCTTGTACTCAGCGGCACGCTCGTAAGCTTTGCGGGCGGCCAGGGACAGGGCCTGGGTCTGTTTGTAGTTGTTGCCCAACACCAGGCTGCTGACTTCGTCGGTCATGCTCGCCAGCAGCTGGTTGCGCTGCTTGTCGGTCATGTCACCGGCCTGCACCACTTCGTTGAGCAGGATCTTGATGTTCACTTCGTGGTCGGAGCAGTCCACACCACCGGCGTTGTCGATGAAGTCGGTGTTGGAACCGCCACCATTGAGGCCGAATTCCACACGACCTAGCTGGGTCATGCCGAGGTTACCGCCCTCGCCCACCACCTTGCAGCGCAACTCGTTGCCGTTGACGCGCAGGGCGTCGTTGGCCTTGTCGCCCACGTCGGCGTGGCTTTCAGTGCTGGCCTTGACGTAAGTACCGATGCCGCCGTTCCACAACAGGTCCACCGGCGCCTTGAGCAAGGCGTTCAGCAGTTCGGTCGGGGTCAACTTGTCGGCCCGGATGTCGAAGCGTTCTTTCATCTGTGGCGAAATGGCAATGCTCTTCGCGCTGCGCGAGAAGATACCGCCGCCTTCGGACATGATGCTGGTGTCGTAGTCGGTCCAGGCCGAGCGCGGCAACTCGAACATGCGCTGACGCTCAACGAAGCTGGTCGCCGGGTTCGGGTTCGGGTCGATGAAGATGTGCAGGTGGTTGAAGGCCGCGACCAGTTGCAGCTTGTCGGACATGAGCAAGCCGTTACCGAACACGTCACCGGCCATATCGCCGACGCCCACCACAGTGATGCTGTCTTCCTGCACGTTGATGCCGCGCTCACGGAAGTGACGCTGCACACCGACCCACGCGCCCTTGGCGGTGATGCCCATTTTCTTGTGGTCGTAACCGGCGGAACCACCGGATGCGAACGCATCGCCCAGCCAGAAGCCGTAATCAATGGCGATGCCGTTGGCGATGTCGGAGAAGGTCGCAGTGCCCTTGTCCGCTGCCACTACCAGGTACGGGTCATCGTCGTCATGACGCACGACGTTGGCCGGAGGCACCAGGGCGCCGTCTTTGAGGTTGTCGGTGATGTCCAACAGGCCGGAAATGAAGATGCGGTAGCAGGCGATGCCCTCGGCCGCGATCTCGTCCCGGCTGCCGCCCAATGGCAGGCGACGCGGCAGGAAGCCGCCTTTGGCGCCCACCGGCACGATCACCGAGTTCTTCACTTGCTGGGCTTTTACCAAGCCAAGCACTTCAGTACGGAAGTCTTCTTCACGGTCGGACCAACGCAGGCCGCCACGCGCGACGTTGCCAAAGCGCAGGTGCACGCCTTCAACACGCGGCGAGTAGACGAAAATTTCAAACTTCGGCACCGGCTTAGGCAGCTCAGGAATCGCGCGCGGGTCGAACTTGAAGCTGAAGTACGACTTGTTCTGGCCGTTGGCGTCGGTCTGGTAGAAGTTGGTGCGCAGGGTGGCCTTGATCAGGTCCAGGTAGCGACGCAGGATGCGGTCTTCGTTAAGCACCTGAACATCGTCAAGGGCCGTGAGAATCGCTTGTTCCAGGCGTTGCTGCTTGTCTTCCAGGTCATCGGCGGTGAGCTTGCGCGCCAGGTAGAAGCGCGTCTTGAACAACCGGGTCAGCTCGCGAGCGATGTCGGTGTGGTTGTTCAGGGTGCTGGCGATGTAACCGAGGTCGAAGCCCAGGCGGATCTGCTTCAAGTAACGCGCGTAGGCACGCAGCAGCGCCACGTCGCGCCATGGCAGGCCGGCAGTCAGTACCAAACGGTTGAACGCATCGTTTTCGGCATCGCCGTGGACGATGTGTACGAACGCGTCTTGCAGAGTGTCGTTGAGCTGTTGGATGTCCAGGTTCACGCCTTCGGCGGCGATGAACGCGAAATCATGAATCCAGAACTCACGGCCATTGGCACGGCGCAGGCGGTACGGGAATTCACCCAGCACACGCAGGCCGAGGTTTTCCAGGATCGGCAACACGTCGGACAGTGCCAGCGGCGTGTCAGCGTGGTAGAGCTTGCAATGCAGCTCGCGCTGGCCGGAGACCTGGCCCAGCGGCTGATAGAAACTCATCACCAGCGGGTTGGCTTCGGTCAGGCTGTTGAGGTGCTGCATGTCGACCACAGCCGAATGCGCCGCAAAACGCTCGCGGTAACCGGCCGGGAAGCCTTTCGGGAAGTCTGCCAGCACATTGGTGCCTTGGGCTTCGCCGAAGCTTTCGACGACGAGACTGGAGTAGTCGTCCTGCCAGCTGCGGCAGGCCTGCACCACTTCTTTTTCCAGTTGCAGCGTGTCGATGTCCAGGCGGTTCTTCGGGTCAACCCGCAGAATCAGCTGTACACGGGCCAACACGGATTCGGAGAAGAAGGTCCAGAACTCGCAATCCGAGGCTTTCAGGCGATCCATCAGCACTTGCTGGATCTTCTGGCGCACTTCGGTGGAATAGATGTCGCGCGGCACGTAGGCCAGGCAGTAGCAGAAACGACCGTACGGGTCTTTGCGCAGGAACACGCGGATCTTGTTGCGCTCCTGGATCTGCACGATCGACATCACAGTGCTGAACAGCTCGTCGACCGGGGTCTGGAACAGGTCATCACGGGGCAGCACTTCAACCACCTGAGCAAGCTCTTTGCCCAGGTGAGCCTTGGCCTGGAAGCCCGAACGGCGTTCGATTTCCGCAACCTTGCGACGGATATAAGGGATCACCCGCACGCTTTCGCCGTACACCGAGGAGGTGTAGAGGCCCATGAAGCGGTGTTCCTTGATGACCTTGCCGTCGGCGCTGATCTCACGGATCGACACATAGTCCGGATAAGCCGGGCGGTGCACGCGGCTTGGGTGCGCGGCCTTGGCGAACGACAGCACAGTCGGTTCACGCAGGTAGGCCACGGCGTAGTCTTCGATGCGCAGGTCTTCGGCGGTAAGGCCGGCACGCAGCAGTTTGGTCAGGCCGAGGAAGGAGCTGGCGTCATATTCGATATGGCCGCCGTCCGCCTCGTCACGTACCACGAACTCTTCATAGCCGAGGAAGGTGAAGTGGTTGCCCACCAGCCACTCCAGGAAGTTCTTGATCTCGGCTTTTTCTTCGCCGTCGATGCTGAACTGGCTGGCGTCGATACCGTCCAGCAACTCCTGGACCTTGGCCTTCATCGGTTCAAAGTCGGACACGGCCACGCGCACTTCGCCCAGCACTTGCTCAAGCTCTTTGCTCAGCACGTTGAGTTCGGCGGCATTGGCGCAGCGGTCGATTTCCAGGTACATCAGCGATTCTTGCTGGACGCCTTCGCCCTGGGTGCCTTTAGGCAGGATTTCCAGCAACTCGCCCTTCTTGCCACGGCGCACGCTGAGCACGGTGGTTTGCAGGGTGTGGATGCTGTAGCCACGACGGTTCAGCTCGGTACGTACCGAGTCCACCAGGAAGGGCAAGTCATGGTGCAGCACTTCGACCGCTGTGTGGGTAGATTGCCAGCCATGACGTTCGTAATCGGGGTTGTAAACGCGCACTTGCGGGGCGCTGTGGTCAAAGCGCTCAAGCAGGCGCCAAGCAGACAAGGTGCAACCGGCCAGGTCGGAAAGGCGACGTTGGGTCAGTTCGTCCAGGGAAATAATGCCGAAGAATTGCTCAGCGAACAGCGCCACTTGTGGCAGTGCCTGTTCACTGATGTGCTGCGCCAGTGCCGCTTGCAGTTGATGCTGGAAGTCGGCCTTGCTGGCTGCGGTGAAGAACGCCATCTGTGGTACTCCGCTTGGGCTTGTTATTGATGGAAGCGTCGCGTGTTATCCCCTTGCGGGGAGACCGTCAGCGCTGTTCGTCGGTACGGATAATAAGCACCATAAACGAATCAGGGTGACAGGTGGGTGAAGCTGGACAAGACAGTCAGGTCACATACAACTTCCATAAGAAGTGCACCTTACCAGGCGACGGTACGACGGGCAGGTCAGGCTCCCGGCACAGGGCACATCCGTTGCGCAGCTTAACGAGTGTAGGAAGACAACTGCTTGCGATGCTGCGACATATTCGGTCATCGGTACGCAGGCTTGAGGTTGCGACTTGGGCAACCTGGATTTTCCCGAAGAAAATCCGGCTATATTCAAGCCTGGGAGTACCGAAAATGACTGGTATTGCCCGTCAGGTCATGCACTGGGTCTGACATATGATGCAGCACAAAATTCGCCGCAATGGCACAATTGCCGAGCTGCGCCCTCCCCCTGACAGGATTTCCCATGCTGCAACTGAACACTGACGCACTGATGGCCACCCCGTGCGACGACGAAGAAGACAACATGGCTATGCTCTGCTGCCACGGTAAAAACGGCGAGATGTTCATGCTCACCCGTTACCCGGATGAAGATGAGGTTGAACTGACCTGGGACTACGAGCCGTCGACCCTCGATGGGCTGAAGGTCACCCTGAGTGACACGACGCTGCTGGTTGAACTGGCCGCCGGGGACGCCGACGCGTTGGGTGGCAAGGATCAGCTGCAGATCACCCACGCCACTGCCGCGTCGGATTTGGCTGAAGTTGAAGAGACCTTGCAGAACATTCTCAAGGGCACCGGCACCTTTACCCGAATCTAAACTGCCGCACAGATCAAATGTGGGAGCCAGCTCCCACATGGGCAAGGCAAGCCTTCAGCACAATTTGTGCTGCACACACAAAATTCCTACAAGTTTTCCTAAAAATACCCCGCGCGCCGTTAGTCGCCGCACCCCTCGATGCATTAAAGTAAGCCCCCCAGGCCAGGCGTTTTTTTCTCAATGCCCGGCCAATCTCTCCAGGAACCGTCATCGATGGAACATCGTGAAGCGCTGCTTGCGCTGCGAACCTTTCTTTCTACGCAGATTCTCGGCCAGGAAAAACTCATCGATCGCCTGCTGATCGCGCTGCTCGCCGACGGCCACATGCTGGTAGAAGGCGCGCCGGGCCTGGCCAAGACCAAAGCCATCAAAGAGTTGGCCGAAGGCATCGAAGCGCAGTTCCATCGTATCCAGTTCACCCCCGACCTGTTGCCCGCCGACATCACCGGCACCGAGATCTATCGCCCAGAAACCGGCAGCTTCGTGTTCCAGCAAGGGCCGATCTTCCACAACTTGGTGCTCGCGGACGAAATCAACCGTGCGCCGGCCAAGGTGCAGTCGGCGTTGCTCGAAGCCATGGCCGAGCGCCAGGTCAGCGTGGGGCGCAGCACGTACGAGTTGTCGCCGCTGTTTCTGGTGATGGCCACGCAAAACCCCATCGAGCAGGAAGGCACCTACCCACTGCCCGAAGCCCAGCTCGACCGTTTCCTAATGCACGTCAAAATCGGCTTCCCGGACGCCGCCGTCGAACGGCGCATCCTGCAACAAGCCCGTGGCGAGGCGCTCAACGGCGAAACCAAGCCTGAGCGCCGTGTCAGCCAGCAGGCAATCTTTGCTGCACGCAAGGAAATCCTCGGCTTGTACATGGCCGACGCCGTAGAGGAATACCTCGTGCAACTGGTCATGGCCACGCGCACCCCGGCCAAGTTTGATCCGGAGATGGCCGAGTGGATCGCCTACGGCGCCAGCCCACGCGGTTCCATCGCCCTCGACCGCTGCGCCCGCGCCCACGCCTGGCTGGCCGGTCGCGACTTTGTGAGCCCGGAAGATATCCAGGCGGTGCTGTTCGACGTGCTGCGCCATCGCATCATTCTGTCGTTCGAAGCCGAAGCCGCCGGCATCGACCAGGACCGCGTGGTGCAACGCATTCTCGACGTCGTTGCCGTCGCTTGAACCCCATGAATGCAAGCGATGGGATCCGCGTCACGCTCAGCGAATTGATTGAGATGCGCCACCGCGTGCGCGAAGTGCAGCTGTTTTCCACGCCGAGCCAGCGCAGCCCGCTGATCGGCCTGCACCATTCCAAGCTGCGCGGGCGCGGTGTCGACTTTGACCAGGTGCGCGTGTACCAGGCTGGGGACGACGTGCGCACCATCGACTGGCGCGTGACGGCGCGCACCCAGGAGCCGCACACCAAGCTGTTCCACGAAGAACGCGAGCGGCCGATTTTCATCATGGTTGAGCAAAGCTGCCGGCTGTTTTTCGGCTCCGGCCAGATGTTCAAGTCGGTGCTCGCCGCGCAAGCCGCCAGCCTGATCGGCTGGGCGGCGCTGGGGCACAACGACCGCGTCGGCGGGCTGGTGTTTGGCGACAACGAGCACTATGAAATCAAGCCCCGGCGCAGCAAGCAAAGCCTGCTGCAACTGCTCAACCGACTGGTGCGCGTCAACCAGAGCCTCAATACCGAGAGCCGCCCCGAAGCCGACGCCTTGGGCATGGCCCTGCGCCGTGGCCGTGAAGTGCTGCGCCCTGGCAGCCTGGTGATCGTGATTTGCGATGAGCGCGCGCTGACCGAAGGTGCCGAGCAACAGCTGAGCCTGCTGTCGCGGCATTGCGACCTGCTGCTGTTGCCGATTTCCGACCCGCTGGACCACGCCCTGCCTGCTGCGGGGCTGTTGCGTTTTGCCGAGCGCGGCGCGCAGCTGGAACTGGACACACTGAATTTCGACTTGCGCCAAGCCTACAAGGCCCAGGCCGAAGCCCGCATCGCCCGCTGGGAATTATTCGCGCAGAAACTGCGAATCCTGCTGATGCCGTTAAGCACCCAGAGCGAAATGGTCGAGCAACTGCGCGAATACCTCAACCCGCAACGCCCGGTTAAAAAACAATGAGCAGCCTCGATCAACTGCAACCGCTGATCGCCCCACCGGCCATCGGCTTCTGGCCGCCTGCGCCGGGTTGGTGGCTGTTGCTGCTGGTGGTTCCGCTGCTCGGCTGGGGCTTGTGGTCCTTGCGTCGCTTGCTGCCCACGCGCCGCCCGGTGGCTCGCGCCGAACAACCGCTGGACCCGCTGCGCATCACCGCCCTGGCCGAGCTGGCCTTGATGCCCAAACCCTACGACGGCGCACCCGCCGGCGCCTGGCTGCAGCAACTCAACGGCCTGCTCAAACGCCTGTGCCGCAACGACTACCCCTACAGCCAGAGCCATACCCTCAACGGGCGCAAATGGCTGGCGTTCCTCGACAACCGCTGCCCGGCCGCCGGCCTCACACGCTGGATGGTGCTGGTAGAAGGCGCTTACAAACCCGAATGCAAACTCGACGACAAAGCCATCGCCGGCCTGACCCAAGCCGTCGACACCTGGATTCGCAAACATGTTTGAGTTCGCCTGGCCGTGGATCTTCGCCCTGCTGCCATTGCCCTGGTTGATGCGGCTTATCTTGCCGGTGGCCGACAGCGGCGAACCCGCGCTGAAAGTCAGCTACCTCGCCGACCTCGAAGGCCTGGCCCGCCGCCGTGCGCGGATCAACCTACCGGGCTGGCGCCAACAAGCACCGTTCGTGGTGCTGTGGCTGCTCTTGCTCACCGCTGCGGCCCGCCCGGAATGGCTCGGCGAACCCCTACCGATTGCCGCCAGCGGCCGCGACTTATTGGTCGCCGTGGACGTCTCCGGCTCCATGGACTTCCCCGACATGCACTGGCAGGACGAAGACGTCAGCCGCCTGAGCCTGGTGCAACACTTGCTCGGCGACTTCCTGGAAAGCCGTGAAGGCGACCGCGTCGGCCTGATCCTGTTTGGCAGCCAGGCCTACCTGCAAGCCCCGCTGACCTTTGACCGACGCACCGTGCGCACCTGGCTGGATGAAGCGCGCATCGGCATCGCCGGCAAGAACACCGCCATCGGCGATGCGATTGGCCTGGCCCTTAAACGCCTGCGCCAGCGCCCGGCACAAAGCCGCGTGCTGATTCTGGTCACCGACGGCGCCAACAACGCCGGGCAGATCGACCCGCTGACTGCCGCACGCCTGGCCGCTGAAGAAGGGGTAAAAATCTACCCGATCGGCATTGGTGCCGATCCAGAGCAAACCGGTTCGCTGGGCATTCTTGGCGTCAACCCGAGCCTGGACCTGGACGAGCCCGCGCTGAAAGCCATCGCCGACGCCACCGGCGGCCAGTACTTCCGTGCCCGTGACGGCGACGAATTGCAGAAGATCAAGGAAACCCTCGACCAGCTTGAGCCCGTCGCCCAACAACCGACCCAAGCCCGCCCGGCCCAGGCGCTGTACAGCGCGCCATTGGCCCTCGCGCTGGTCCTGAGCATGTTGGTGGTGATCCAGGAACGCTGGCCCAACAACGCGCTGCAGCGCTTCTTTAATAAACTCTCGACCCAGGGCAATTTCCTGCAACAGCACCCTGAATGGCGCCAGCGCCTCAAACGCCTGCGTTTGCGGAGGCGTCGATGATCGACCTGTGGCCGCACTGGTTCCGTCCTTGGTGGCTGTTGCTGTTGCCGCTGCTCGGCTGGCTGCTGTGGCAGCTGTGGCACCGGCAAAAGCGCGCCGGGCGCTGGCAGATGATCCTGCCGCCCGCCTTTCATGCGGTGTTGCTCAGTGGTGGCAACGGCCGCGAGAGCAAATCGCCGTGGGTGGTGCTCGGCATCGCCTGGCTGCTGGCCGTGTTGGCCTTGCTGGGCCCAAGCTGGCAAAGGGTTGAACAGTCCAGCCAGAAACCCGCCGACCCGCTGGTGGTGCTGCTGGAATTGACCCCGGAAATGCTCGCCACCGACAGCCCGCCCAATCGCCTGGAGCAGGCACGGCGCAAGCTGTATGACTTGCTGCAAGCGCGCGCCGACGCACCGACCGCCATCGTCGTGTATGCCGGCAGCGCCCACACCCTGGTGCCGCTGTCGGATGACCTGGCCACCAGCCGCAACCTGCTCGAAGCCCTGCGCCCCTCGATCATGCCCGTGCCCGGCCATCGCGCCGACCTCGCCGTGGAGAAAGCCCTGGGCTTACTCAAGCAAGGCGGCCTCGGCCAAGGGCGCTTGCTGCTGGTCGGCTCGTCCCTGTCGAAACAAGAACGCCAAGGCATCCGCCTGCAGTTGCAAGGCGCGCAGGCGCCGACCTTGTCGATCCTCGGCATCGGCAGCCGCGAAGGCACGCCGGTGACCCAGGAAAGCGGCGAGTTCCTCAAGGATGAACAAGGTGCGATCCTGGTGCCACGCCTCGACAGCCCGACCCTCAAGGCCTTCGCCAGCGAAATGGGCGGCCACTACCGCGCCGCGCGCCTGGACGACAAGGACCTGCGCCAACTCAACCTGCTCGATGGCCCGCAAACCCTGCGCAACGACGGCCAACTGTTGCACCTCGACAGCTGGGCCGACCAGGGTTACTGGCTGCTCCTGCCGCTGTTGCTGCTTGGCGCCTGCGCCGGGCGCCGCGGCTGGCTGTTTTGCCTGCCATTGCTGCTGTTGGTCGCGCCGCAGCCCAGCTATGCCTTCGAGTTTCAAGACCTGTGGCTGCGCCCCGACCAGCAGGGCCAGTACCTGCTGAAGAAAAAGCGCCCGGCCGAGGCTGCCGAACGCTTCGAGAACCCGCAGTGGCAAGGCGTTGCCCTGTATGAGGCGGGCAATTACGCCGAGGCGATCAAGCGCTTTGCGCTGAGCAACGACGCCTACTCCCACTACAATCGAGGCAATGCGCTGGCCAAGTCCGGCGAACTGGAAGCCGCCATCGACGCCTACGAACAGGCGCTGGAAGCCCAGCCCGACCTGCAACCGGCGCTGAAAAACAAAGCCTTGGTGGAAAGCCTGATGCAGCAACACGCTCAGCCTGACCCCGCCAAACCCGAAAAAAACGAGGATGACGAAACCACCCAACCCGGCCAAACTGCGCAACCGGGCACAAGCGGGCAAAGTGCTTCAGGCGGCGAACAATCGTCCCAAGGCCAGGGCGAGGCCGGCACGGGTGATACTCAAACCGGCGGCACGCCCAAAGCCGGCGGCAACGACGTACCGGGCAGCGAACTGGGTGATGAACAAACCACCACCCCGCCGCTGCGCCCCGCCGATGCCAGGATTGACGGCGAGCATCGCCAAGCGTTGGAGCAATGGCTGCAGGAGATCCCGGACAACCCTGGCGAACTGCTGCGGCGCAAATTCTGGTACGAACAGCAACAACATCAGGACAAGACTCGATGAGCCGCCGCACCACCCTTCTGCTCCTGCTCGCGTTAACGGCAGGCCACGCCCAGGCGGCGAACCTGGTTGCCAGCGTCGACCGCAGCCGCCTCAATTCCGGGGAAACGGTGGAGCTGACGGTGGAATCCAGCGACGTCACCCAGTTCGGCAAACCCGACCTGTCGCCCCTGGATGCGCAGTTCGAAGTCAGCGGCACGCGCCAGATCAACCAACTCACCACCCTGGGCGGCGATAACCACGCCACCACGCGCTGGATCATCACCCTGTTGCCCAAGGAAAACGGCACGGTGGTGATTCCGCCGCTGCAAGTGGGCGAACTCAAGACCCAGCCGATCAGCCTGCAAGTGGTCGAAACCGCCAGCCAGAACACCAGCGCCGAGCTGGCGCCAGTGTTCATCGAAGCCAACCTAGACCAGAGCAGCGTGTACGTCCAGGCCCAGGCCTTGTTGACCGTGCGCGTGTACCACTCGGTGTCGCTGTACGACGACAGCAGCCTCACGCCGTTGCAGATCCCCGATGCACGCATCGAGCAACTGGGCGAGTCGCGCACCTACGAAAAAGTCATCAACAGCATTCGCCACGGCGTGATCGAGACCCGCTACGCGATCTACCCGCAGCACAGCGGCGCCTTGGTGATTGCGGCGCAGACCTTCAGCGCCACGCTGGTGGAATCGCGCCCACCCCAGGAGAACACGCTGCAAGGCACCAAGCCGGGCAAGCTGATTCACGTCAGCTCCGCCGAGCTGTCGCTGAACGTCAAGCCCAAGCCGGCGCTGTACCCGGCTGACGCCCCCTGGATACCGGCCCGCAGCCTGACCCTGACGCAAGCCTGGAACCCTGAGCCTGAGCACGTACAAGTCGGCGACTCGCTGACCCGCAGCCTCACGGTCAAGGCCGAAGGCTTGTCCAGCGCGCAACTGCCGGCCCTGCCCAGCACCGACATCAACGGCCTGCGCCGCTACCCCGACCAACCGGTGCTCGCCAACCAGAACAACGACCACGGCCTGACCGGCAGCCGCGAAGACCGCGAAGCGCTGGTGCCGACCCGCGCTGGCGCCGTCGAACTGCCGGCGGTGGAAGTGGTGTGGTGGAACACCCACGAAGACCACCTCGAACGCACCAGCCTGCCCGCCCACACCCTGCAAGTGGCGACCAACCCGAGCCTGGTGGTGGACACGCCTGCCACGCCAACCGTGATTACAGCACCGGACGATGACCGCCTGTGGCTGTGGCAACTCAGTACACTGATCTTCATCTGCACCACCCTGCTGGGCTTTGGCCTGTGGTGGCGTGCGCGCCGCCAACCCGCCGTGCAGCGCACCGCGCAAACCGGCCCGAGCCCGCGCTCGCTGCTCGACGACCTCAAGCGCGCCACCCAGGCCAACGACCCGCAAGCCACACGCCAGGCACTGGATGCCTGGGCGCGGCAACAGCCGGAAACCCTAGCGGATATGGCGGCGCGGTTTGTGCCGTTGTCGGATGCTCTCGACGGATTGAACGGCGCGCTCTACAGCGAAGGCGGCCATTTCTGGCTGGGCGAAGACTTATGGCGTGCGGTCAAAGCCATCCCGATAGCCGAGCGCGAACACGACCCGGCGACCGATACCACCAGCTTGCCGCCGCTGTATCCCAAGTAAACCTCAGCTACCTGACACCACAAAATCCAAGTGGGAGCTGGCTTGTCGGATCGCTGCGATGCAGGCACCTTGGTGTGTCAGGCATAATCCGTTGATGCTATCGCAGGCAAGCCAGCTCCCACAGAAAAACAGAGCACTGCGGTGCTGGCAGCCGAACTCGCTCCCACAGTTGGATCTCGGTACATCAGACAGAGAGTGTGCTGCTGTGCTTTTGCCCTGCTTTTGCTTCAACCACTCAGGTCGGCTACTAGGCCGCCGTGCTCTTGCTTTTGATCTTGATCTTGATCTGAGGCGCCCCGTTAAACCACGCTGGCCGAACGCAGGCTTTGGAGCGTGGGTAAACCGGCAGGACGCCGGTTTAGCCGCGATGGGCCAAGGATGGCCCATGGCGGCGGCCCACGGTCCAAAGCCTGCGTGAGGGCACACCGAGCCTAGGCGAGGTGCCGAGTGGTGGGGCGAGGACCTTTTGGTTACTTTTGGGTCCTTCCAAAAGTGACCCGCTGTAAGAGCGGAACCCTAGGTGGCCGTTACCGCAGCAACGGATATGTACTCAATCTACCTAAACCCCTGATCGACATGCATTGTTAAAGGCCAGCAATCCATATCTCTTTAACTTGCGGGAAGTTTCCTAGACAATCCTTCGGCCTTGCGCCTGCTCACTCCACTGGCTAGCCTTCGCTCCGTCGCTGCATATCAGCGATCAGGGGTGAGATCCTGTGATGTGATTAGGTGCCAAGTGCCACAACCGCGAGCAACATGCTCTATGGCGGCTGTGTGCGGGCAGACTTCGGTCTGACCGGGTGCTCCTGACCGGCAATCTCACCCCGCACATAGCTGCCACCTTTTGACGAGTGAGATCGGCAAAAGAATGGCTCCAGACCTTTCAGGAGTTTCATTCATGAACAAAATCGTCCCAGACCCACCCCGCTTCACCCCCGACCGCGAAATCTTCGAGCGCGCCCTGAGCCACTACCTACAACCCGACTCACCGCCGTCTTTCTCCGCACATCACGACCTCAGCTTCGAAGACGCCCTCGCCCAACTCTGCGACCTGTTGCGCTGCGCAGCCGCCACCGCAGCGGCCTCCACCCAAGGGCTGTCCGCCGACCAACACCACCTGGCCGGCGCCACCGAGCACCTGATCAACAGCGCCAGAACCCTCGCCGACCGCGCGCTGGACTGCCTGCACGCCGCATAACCCCTGTGGGAGCTGGCTTGCCGGCTCCCACATTCGATCTGGCTCGTCCGCAGGCACTGTGTGGGCTTTTACAGGTAAACTCCCCTCCTTTTCATCTTCTCCACGGAGTTCGCCTTGCGTCTGTTCCACACCTCCGACTGGCACCTCGGCCAAAACCTGCATGGCCAGGAACGCGACTTCGAACACGCCTGTTTTCTCGAGTGGCTGCTGGGCCAATTAAACGCCGAGCAGCCAGATGCGCTGCTGATCGCCGGCGATATCTTCGACACGGTCAACCCGCCGCTCAAGGCCCAAGAGCGTCTGTATGACTTCATCATCAGCGCCCATGAACAAAACCCGAAACTCACGATTGTGATGATCGCCGGCAACCACGACTCCGGCTCGCGTATCGAATTGCCGGCGCCGCTGATGCGCCGCTTGCGCACGCATGCCTTGGGCCGCGTGCTGTGGCTGGATGACGGCCAACTGGATGCCGAACGTTTGCTGATCCCGCTGCCTGACGCCAAAGGCAAGATCGCCGCCTGGTGCCTGGCGCTGCCATTTTTGCGCCCGGCGGAAGTCACCGGCGCGCACTTGGGCGACGACTACCTGCGCGGCATCGGCCAAGTACATGAGTGGCTGATCGCCGCCGCCAACGCCAAACGCAAAAAAGGCCAGGCGCTGATTGCCATCAGCCATGCGCATATGGCGGGTGGCTCGGTGTCGGAAGACTCCGAGCGCAGCCTGATCATCGGCAATGCCGAGGCGCTGCCCGCCAAACTGTTCGATGCCAGCGTGGCCTATGTCGCCCTCGGCCATTTGCACAAGCCGCAGCAAGTGAATGGCGAAGAAAGGATTCGCTACAGTGGCTCGCCAATCCCCTTGTCGTTTTCCGAAATCGGCTACAAACATCAGATTCTCGATGTGACCTTTCAGGGCCAACGCCTGGTGAGTGTCGAGCCGCGCCTGATTCCGCGCTCGGTCAACCTGCAACGCCTGGAAGCCGCGCCGCTGGCGGATATCCTCAAGGTATTGGCCGACCTGCCCGACATCGACCTGCTCGCCGAAACCCAACGCCACCCGTGGCTGGAAGTGCGCGTGCGCCTCGACGAGCCGCAACCGGACCTGCGCCAGCAAATCGAAACCGCCCTGCAAGGCAAAGCCGTGCGCCTGGTGCGCATCGCCGCTGAATACGCCGGCCAACGCGGCAGCGACAACACGGACGACGAGCGCCTGATCGAACTCGACCAGCTCACGCCCCAGGAGCTGTTCAGCCGCGCCTGGCAGGACAGCTACGGCAGTGAAGTGGATGAACAGACCTTGAAGGATTTCGCCGTGCTGCTCCAGGAAGTACAACAGGAGGGCGAACAGCCATGAAGATCCTCGCCATCCGCCTGAAAAACCTCGCCTCCCTGGCAGGCCCGTTTGAAATCGACTTTACCGCCGAGCCCCTGGCCAGCGCTGGGTTGTTCGCCATCACCGGGCCGACCGGCGCAGGTAAAAGTACGCTGCTCGATGCGTTGTGCCTGGCGCTGTTTGGCGCAGTGCCGCGCCTGGGCGATACCGGCCAGGCCAAGATGCCGGATGCCGACAGCGATATTTCCATCGGCGACCCGCGCACCCTGCTGCGTCGCGGTACCGGTGGCGGTTATGCCGAAGTGGATTTTGTCGGCGTCAGTGGCCGTCGCTACCGCGCTCGCTGGGAAGCCAACCGTGCCCGCGACAAGGCCAGCGGCAAGTTGCAGAACAGCCGACAAAGCCTGATCGACCTCGACAGTGACCAACTGCTGGCCAGCCAGAAGACCGAATACAAAACCCAGCTGGAACTGGCCCTGGGCTTGAACTTCGAGCAGTTCACCCGTGCGGTGTTGCTGGCGCAAAGCGAGTTCAGTGCGTTTCTGAAGGCCAACGACAATGAGCGCAGCGAACTGCTGGAAAAGCTCACCGACACCGCGCTCTACACCCAGCTTGGCCGCCGCGCCTTCGACAAGGCCAAGGATGCCAAGGACGCGCATAAACAGCTGCAAGACCAAGCCACCGGCGTGGTGCCCCTGGCTCCCGAAGCCCGCGCCGAACTTGATCAACAGTTGGCCGAGGCCCAGCAACAGCTCAAGACCCAGCAGGCCCAGCTCAAGCAGTTGGAGCTGCAACACACCTGGCTCAAGGAACTGCGCGAATGGCAGGAGCGCCAGCACAGTGCGACGGAGCAACTGCAGCGGGCGCAGGCGGACTGGGACGGCCAAGGCGCACAACGCCAGGACTTGAGCCGCCTGGAGCATTTGGCACCGCAGCGCCATCAGTTTGCTCGGCAAGCTGAACTGGGCACATTGCTGACGCCCCTCGCTGCGCAGATTCAGCAGCATATCGAGCAGCAAACCGTGCTGCACACACGTCAGGAGCAGGCGCAACAGCAGCAAGCAGCCGCGCAGGCAACATTGGCCGACGCGCTGAAAACCCAGGCCGACGCCGTGCCATTGCTGCGTCAAGCGTTTGAGGAACAAAGCACCCTCGCCCACCTGACCAAGGACTTGGCCAAACGCACCGAGGATAAACAGCAACACACCAGTGCCTGTACCGAAGGCCACGCGTTACTCAAAGCGTTGCAGGACAAACACAGCCAAGTCGCCGAGGGCCTGCAACGCCTGGCCGCTGAGCTTGAGCGCAGCGCCACTCTCGCCCCGCTGAGCGACGCCTGGAGCGCTTACCGCGATCGTCTGCAACAGTTGATGCTGGTCGGCAATCGCCTGAATAAGGGCCAGGCTGAATTGCCGCAGCTGGAACAGCGCGCCACCACCGCCGCCGAGCAGTTCACCCAGCAACGCGACGCGTTGGACCTGCTGTATCAGGAAGCCGGCGCCGAGCCACACGCCGTCGCCGAGCAGATCCAGTTACTCGCCAGCCTGCTGCAGGACAACCGCAAACAGCAGCGCGCGTTTGAAGACCTTACGCGCCTGTGGGACAGCCAGCAGCAGCTGGATCAACAGAGCGCCAACCTCACACAAAGACTCGCGGACGCGCAGCAGCAGCGCGAACAACTGAACCAGAGCGGCCTGCAAACCAAGGCCGACCTGACCATCGCCGAGCAAACCCTGACGGTGACCAAGCAACTGCTGGAACGCCAGCGCCTGGCGCGCAGTGCCAGTGTCGAAGAACTGCGCGAGCAGTTGCAGGATGACCAGCCGTGCCCGGTGTGCGGCAGCCATGAACATCCGTATCACCAGCCTGAAGCGCTGCTGCAAAGCCTCGGCCGACATGACGAAAACGAAGAAGCCACGGCGCAGAAAGCCGTCGATATCCTCAAGGAAAAACTCACCGAGTTACGTGGTGAAGTGGGCGGCCTGATCGCCCAGCAAAAGGAGTTCCTGCAACAGCAGGAGCAACTGGCGACGCAGCAACAAGCACTGAAACCGAGCCTGGATGCCCACCCGCTGGCCGCCTCACTGTTCAATCAGGACGCCGCCAAGCGCAGCACTTGGTTGGCCCAGCAACTGGCGCAGTTGACGCAAAGCATCACCCAGGACGAACAACGCCAAGGCGCCCTGCTCAACCTGCAACAAAATGCCGGGCGTTTGCAGCAACAACTGCAAGCCGCCCAGGACGCCAGCCAGCAAGCCCGCCAGTTACTGGCGGACCAGCAACGCGAGCTGTCCAACGACCGTGAGCGCCTTGACGAAGAACTCAAGGCCTTCGCCAGCCTGCTGCCCGCCGAGACCCTCGACGGTTTGCGCCGCGAACCGGCAGCGACCTTCATGCAGCTGGACCAGCACGTCAGCCAGCGTCTTGAGCAGCTTGGCCACCAGCGCGATGAACTGGCCGAGCAGCAAGAACGTCAGCAGGCCATCGAGAAAGAACAGACCCACCAGCAGCATCGCCAGCAGCAGCTGGACGCTTTGCACCTGCACGTCACCGAGTTGGCCACGCAACAACAGGCCGCACAGGAAAGACTCACGGCCCTGCTGGGCGATCACGCCAGTGCCGAACAGTGGCAACAGCAGCTGGAACAGACGGTGGTGCAGTCACGCCAGAGCGAAGCCGACGCCAACCAACAACTGCAAGAGATCCGCAGTGCGCTGGTGCAACTGGCCGCCGACCTCAAGGCGCAGCAGGAGCGCCTACAGGCGCTGGCGGCCGAGCAACATAGCCTCGGCGAGCGCCTGGGCGAATGGCGTGCCCTGCACCCTGAACTGGATGACGATGGGCTCACGCGCTTGCTGGGCTTTGATGACAGCCAAGTCAGCGCACTGCGCCAGCAGCTGCAACACAGCGAAAAAGCCGTCGAGCAAGCCAAGGTGCTGCTGCAGGAACGCGAACAACGCCTCGCCGAGCATCAGGCTTTGCACAACGGCAACCTGGACGTTGAGCAACTCGATAGCAGCCTGGCTGCGCTCAACCAACAATTCACCGAGGGCGAGAAACACTGCGCCGAATTGCGTGCGCGCCAGGCCGAAGACCAGCGTCGTCAGGACGCCAACCACGCGCTGGCCGACCAGATCACTAAGGCTTACGAAGAATGGCAGCGCTGGGCGCGCCTGAATGCACTGATCGGCTCGGCCACTGGCGACACTTTCCGCAAGATCGCCCAGGCCTACAACCTCGACTTGCTGGTGCACCACGCCAACGTGCAACTGCGCCAACTGGTGCGCCGCTACCGCCTAAAACGCGGCGGCAGCATGCTGGGGCTGTTGGTGATGGACACGGAAATGGGCGATGAACTGCGCTCGGTGCACTCGTTGTCCGGTGGCGAGACGTTCCTGGTGTCGCTGGCGCTGGCCTTGGGCCTGGCGTCGATGGCCTCCAGCACGTTGAAAATCGAGTCGTTGTTTATCGACGAAGGCTTCGGCAGCCTCGACCCCGAGTCGCTGCAATTGGCGATGGACGCGTTGGACGGTTTGCAGGCCCAGGGCCGCAAGGTCGCGGTGATTTCCCACGTGCAGGAAATGCACGAGCGCATCCCGGTGCAGATCCAGGTCAAGCGCCAGGGCAATGGCCTGAGCACCTTGGAGGTCAAGTGAGCGAGGCGCTGCTGTATTCGTTTCGGCGCTGCCCGTACGCGATGCGGGCGCGCCTGGCCTTGCGCTATTCAGGCGTGCCCGTACAGATCGTCGAGGTAAGCCTCAAGGCCAAACCGGCGGAAATGTTGGCGCTGTCGCCCAAGGGCACGGTGCCCGTATTGAGCGTGGACGGCCGGGTGATTGAAGAAAGCCTGGAAATCATGCAGTGGGCGCTGGCGCAGCACGATCCTGAGGATTGGTTACTGCAGGGTGACCCGGCGGTGCTGGAACTGATTACCGAGAATGATCAGGTGTTCAAACATCACCTGGATCGATACAAATACGCCGATCGCTACCCGCAGCAGCCGATGGAACATTATCGGGCAGAGGGCGAGGTGTTTTTGCAGAAGCTGGAAGGATTGCTGGCGGGCCGGGAGTTTTTGCTGGCCGACCATTTGAGCCTGGCCGATGTAGCACTGGCGCCGTTTGTGCGCCAGTTTGCGCATGTGGACCGGGAGTGGTTTGCCGGAGCGCCGTATCAGCGCTTACAAAACTGGCTACAACGCTTTCTGGAATCGCCGCTGTTTATTGCAGTGATGGCAAAACCCTGAAATCAACACAATCAAATGTGGGAGCTGGCTTGCCTGCGATGCCGTCAACTCGGTCCAACGGATACACCGAGTTAATTTCATCGCAGGCAAGCCAGCTCCCACATTTGACCGCCGTTCAGCTCAAGCTCAGTGCTGGGTTTTGTGATCCAGTGCGGCATAGAAGTTGGCGCTTTGTTGCAGGTATTTCTGGGTGTAGGCGGATGTACTGGATTTTTTGCCGGCAACGTCCACGCTGGCAGCGGCTGGCAATGCCACGGTGGCGGAAACAGCAGAAGCGGCGATGATGGAGAAGAGGTTCAAGTTCATGTCGGTAACCCTTGTGTTCGTTTGGTGAGGTGACCGGGAAGGCCTTGGAACCAAACTTACGCCCGAGGGCTGAACCTTAGAAATGCTTTGAAACAGTAGCCGCTATTAATACAATTAATACTAAAGGTCAGGCCCCGCACTGCGGGGCCTGTGGCTTATTGACGCACCAGGAACTTGAGGTCGCTAGGGGCATCGATCGGCAGTTTCTGCACGGTTTTACCCAGCAGGCCGGTCTTGGGGTCGCGTTCGACGACCACGATTTGGTTGCTTTTCTGGTTGGCGATCAGCAAGAACTTGCCGCTCGGGTCCAGGCTGAACTCACGCGGGTGGTCGCCTTCCACGGTGCGGCGCTGCAGCTCCTTGAGGTGCGCGGTGGCCGGGTCGATGCTGAACACCAGCATCTGGTTGGCGGTGCCACGGTTGCTCACGTAGAGGAATTTGCCATCGCTTGAAGCATGCAGTGCGGCGCCGGCCTTGTCGGACACCGGTTGCCCGCCAGCGAACTCCACCAGTTGGGTTTGGCTGAGCTTGCCGTCGTTGTAATCAAACACCGCGACCTGGGCGCTCATCTCGGTGGTCAGCCAGGCATGCTTGCCGTCCGCGCTGAACAACAAGTGACGCGGGCCGCTGCCGGGCGGCAGCTGCACCGAGGCCGGGTTGGCCGGGGTCAGTGGCAGCTCGTGGTTGGCCTTGGGGTCGTAGTGGTAGGCAAAAATCTTGTCGGCCCCAAGGTCCTGAACAAACACGTACTTGCCGTCCGGCGATGACACCACCGAATGCACATGGTTGGATGCCTGGCGCTCAGGGTTCACCCGGCTGGACGGGTGCCCGCTCAATTGCACCGGCGCCGATAACTTGCCATTGGCGTCGACCGGCAGCACGGCCAGGCTGCCGCCCGGGTCTTCGAGTACCGAATAGTTGGCAACGAACAGGTAGCGTCCATCAGCCGCCAGGCTGGAATGGGTCGGCTCATTGCCCAGGCTCTGCACTTGGTTGATCAGGCTGAGCTGGTGACTCTGCGGGTCAATGCTGTAGCTGCTGACGCGGCCGACCGAGTCTTTCTGGCCTGGGCCGTTTTCGTTGACCACAAACAGATGCTTCTGGTCTTTGGAGATCGTCAGCCACGACGGGTTGACCGCCTTGGCCGCCAACTCAGGTTTACCGGTGAACTGGCCGGTACGGCTGTCAAATTGCAGGCGGTAAATACCTTCGCTGGTGCCGGCGGTGTAACTGCCCACCAGCAATTCGTAGGTGTCAGCCGGCGCAGCTTGCACCGACATCGCACCGACACTGCCCGCCATCAGCAGAGGCCAGAATTTACGCATCATCATCCGCTTCGTCCTCGTCGTTATTGTTGCCGGTGACGCCGCTCATGCAGACCAGGCGATGCTCGCCCGACTCACCGGTAAGGGTCCAGCTTTGCAGGGTTTGATCAAAGACCGCAGCGTTGATTTGCTCCAGGCTGAAACTCCAGCGTTTCTCGGCACGACCGTCCATGCAGACGATTAGCAACTTCTGGTCATCCAGGCTGAAGTCGAAGGTGTGCAGCCCATCGATTTCGACCATCTGGCAGTCTTTAAACGCGTCGAGCAAGGTAGCGGTGTCGGCAGTCATAACTAACAGTCATCAAAAGGAAAGACCTCATGATAGGTCAAATTGTTGCATCGACCTAAGACCACGCCATGCAAAACGCCGTAGCACAGGCCACGGCGTTTTGGCGACAACGATGAATCAGTGCGCAAACAACGAATTGCCCTTCTGCCCCGCCAGCTTTTCCGGCTTGATCAGGAATCGTGCCAGCGCCGGCAACAGCCACAATGCGCCGAACATGTTCCACAGCAACATGAAGGTCAGCATCAGGCCCATGTCGGCCTGGAACTTGATGGCCGAGAAGATCCAGGTGCACACGCCGATGGCCAGGCACAGCCCGGTAAACAACACGGCCTTACCGGTGGATTTGAGCGTCTGGTAGTACGCCTCTTGCAACGGCAAGCCGGCGCGCAGAAAGCTTTCCAGGCGACTGTAGATGTAGATGCCGTAGTCCACGCCAATCCCCACGCCCAATGCCACCACCGGCAAGGTCGCGACTTTGACGCCGATGCCCATGAACGCCATGAGCGCATTGCCCAATACCGACGTCAGTACCAGCGGCAGCACGATACACAGGGTCGCCGCCCAGGAGCGGAAGGTGATCATGCACATGGTCGCCACGCACAGGTACACCAAGATCAAGATGATCAGTTCCGACTCTTTAATCACCTCGTTGGTCGCGGCTTCAATCCCGGCGTTACCGGCGGCGAGGATAAACTCCAGGCCATCCTTGTTGTTGTCCTTGGCGAAGTCCTGCACCGCATGCACCGCGCGGTCGAGGGTTTCGGCCTTGTGGTCGTTGAGGAACACCAGCACCGGCGCCAGCGAGCAATTGTTGTTGTACAGGCCGTCGGCGCGGGCGATGGAGTTGTTCAGCACGTCGGGGTTGCGCGACAGGGTTTCCCATTTCAGGTTGCCCTCGTTCATACCCTTGATCATCTGCTTGGACACGGTCACCAAGGAGATCGCCGACTGCACGCCTTCGGTGTTCTGCATCTTCCACATCAACTGGTCGATGGGCGCCATGGCTTCGTAGCGCGAGCAGCCTTCGGCACGCGTCTTGACCATCACCACCAGCACGTCGGAACTGGTGGAGTAGTTGCTGATGATGAAGTTGTTGTCTTTGTTGTAGCGCGAGTCCGGGCGAAGTTCCGGCGCGCCTTGGTCGAGGTCGCCGATTTTCAGGTTCTGGCTGTACCAGAGGCCGCCACCGAAGGCGATCAGGGCCAACAGAATCGAGACCGGCGCGACTTTGGGGCTGGCAAATTTTGACAGCAGGCGCCAGAACGGATGTTCGCGGTGCGCGTCCTTCTTGCTTTTGGCAATGGCGCGCGTGCTGATGCCGACATAGGAAATCGCCACCGGCAGCAGAATCAGGTTGGTGAACACGATCACCGCCACGCCGATGGAGGCGCCGATGGCCAACTCGCGGATCACGCCGATGTCGATGATCAACAGCGTGATGAAGCCCACCGCGTCAGCGAGGATCGCGATCATGCCGGGCAGGAACAGTTGCCGGAACGTGCGTCGCGCCGCCGTCAGCGCGTTGTCCGCTTCACTCGATTGCAGGGCAATGCCGTTGATCTTCTGCACGCCGTGGGAAATACCGATGGCGAAGATCAGGAACGGCACCAGCATCGAATACGGATCGAGCCCGAAGCCGAAGAAGTGCATCAACCCGAGTTGCCAGACCACCGCCACCAGCGTCGTGCTCAACACCGCGACGGTGCTGCGCAGGCAGTTGGTGAACCACAACAGCAGAATCAGGGTGATGATGAAGGCGATGCCGAAGAACAGCACCACCATCACCAGGCCGTCGATCAGGTCACCGACCTTCTTGGCAAACCCGACGATGTGGACCTTGATATTGGGGTTCTGCGCTTCGAATTTGTCGCGGATCTTGTCTTCGAGTTCATGGGAGAACGTGCGGTAGTCCAGGGCCAGCAACTTGCCCTGGTCTTGTGGGTCCGGGTAGGACTCCAGCAGCGGAATGTCGACGATGCTCGACTTGAAATCGTTGGCAACCAGGCGCCCAACCTGGCCGGACTTGAGCACGTTGTTGCGCAGTTGGTCGAGACTTGCCGGCGAGCCGTTGTAGCTCTGCGGGATCACTTCGCCGCCGGCAAAGCCTTCTTCGGTCACCTCTGTCCAGCGTACGCTGGGGCTCCACAGTGACTTAAGGCCCGAGCGGTCGACGCCGGAGATGTAGAACACCTCGTCGTTGATCTGGCGCAGGGTCTCCATGTATTCCTTCGTGAAGATGTCACCGTCCTTGGCCTCCACCGAGATGCGTACCGTGTTGCCCAGGTTGGCCAAGTCGTTGCGGTGCTCCATCATCTTTTCGATGAAGGGGTGCTTGAGCGGGATCATCTTTTCAAAGCTGGTGGACGGGCGAATCAACGTCGCCTGCCAGAACAGGAAAATACTCACCAGCAGGCAGATGACGATGACTGCCGGGCGGTTATTAAAGATCAGGCGCTCAAGAAAGGTCGCTTTATCGTTGTGATGACTGCTCATTCTTTCCCCGCCCTTATTATTGTTTTACGCGTTCAGCGCCGCTGGCCGTGGCGACGCGAACGCCACCCTGCCCGACCAGAATCAAGTTGCCGTTGCCTGCCGCCGTGACCGCCGAGAGTGAAATGCGGTCCGGGCGATTGAATACGCTGAAGGTCTGCCCGTCGTCGTGGCTCACAACCACGCTGCCACCGTTGCCGACCACCACCAGCGAGCCGTCATCGAGCAAGGTCGCTCCCGACAAGCCGAACTCCAGGGCGCCGCGCGTCGCGTTCAGTTCGACCTGCTCCCAGGTGCTGCCGAAATCCGTGGAGCGGTAAAGATTGCCGCGCAGGCCATAGGCCAACAGGGTTTGTGCTTGAGCGGTGCCGATCACGCCAAACAACGAGCCCTCATACGGGCCTTCGAGTTTTTCCCAGGTCTGGCCATCGTCACTGGAGCGGAACATGCTGCCTTGCTCGCCGACGATAAACAGGCCGGCATCCTTGATGTAGGCGATGGCGTTGAGGTGAAACTGGTCTTCGTTGTCGAGGCGCTCGCTGACGTCGTCCCAGGTTTTGCCGCCATCGGTGGTTTCGATCAACGCACCGTAGGCGCCCACGGCCAGGCCGTGGTTGGCGTCCTTGAACCAAATGTCGAGCAACGGCGCTTCGCGTTTGAGGTCCTGGTATTGCTGGGTCCAGGTGGCGCCGCCGTCGGCGCTTGCGAGAATTTGCGCATCATGGCCGACGGCCCAGCCTTGTTTAGCGTCGACAAAAAATACCGCTGTGAGCAGTTGCCGGGTCGGCACCTTGGCTTGGGTCCAGGTGCTGCCCTGGTCATCGGAATAGAGGATGTGCCCCCGATCACCAACGGCCACTAGGCGAGAGCCCGCGTGGACCACATCGATCATCAGGCCTTTGGCGGCCTTGGGGGATTCAATCGCAAATGCCGGCGCTGCGCCGGTATCGCCGGCTGCCAGCACGGGTGTCGACAACACCCCCAGCAGCGAGAGCGCTGTGGCCAACATCGCAACCCTGCGTGCGGCGCGTGGGCGGCAAACAACCCAACCCATGACAGGCTCACTCATAGACCTTTCTCCCGATTTATTATTGTTAGGTCGTCTCGCCTTCCTGGGCTCTGAAACCTGCAATCTAGAGCGCCTGGAGCAAGCAGGATCCATCCTATCGGGGTTTCGAATCGTCTGACAATCGGCGCTACGTTATCTTTTGTTAACTGGCGGCTTTTGGCCATGGGCTGAATATGACTGCATTACCGCGCTTGATGATGCTCACTCCCACGCTCCTGCGTGGGAATGCATCCCGTGACGCTCTGCGTCACCCGCAGGACGCAAAGCGTCCCCGGCGGCATTACCACGCAGAGCGTGGGAACGATCGAGATCGACTGCAATGAATTTTTATTCCATATCTTGAAATGTGCGAATTTTTATTCCATTAATACCCCTCTTGAAAACAATAATTCAAAGGAACACCGCTATGCGTGAACTCGGAATCGGCCTGATCGGCACGGGCTTCATGGGGCGCGCCCACGCCCTGGCGTTCAACAATGCCCGCGCGGTCTTCGAACTGCCGGTACACCTCAAGCTGGCCGCGCTGGCCGATGCCGACACCGAACGCGCCCAACGCTGTGCCGCGGCCTGGGGGTTTGCCCAGGCCCATGGCGACTGGCAGGCGTTGATCAACGACCCCAAGGTCGACGTGGTGGCCATCACTACGCCCAACCACTTGCACTACCCCATGGCCATGGCAGCGATAGCGGCGGGCAAAGCGGTGTATTGCGAGAAGCCGCTGGCCGTCAGCCTGGAGCAGGCCGACGCCATGCGCCGCGCCGCCAGTGCGGCTGGGGTCGTCACACGGGTCGGCTACAACTATCAGCACAACCCGATGATCAGCCTGGCGCGGCAGATGATTGCCAATGGCGAGCTGGGCGAAATCATCAGTTTCCAGGGTGAGTTCAGCGAAGACTTCATGGCCGACGCGGCCTCGCCTTGGTCGTGGCGCTGCGAAGTGGAGCATGCCGGGGGCGCCCTGGCCGATTTGGGCAGCCACTTGCTGTCGATGGCGCGCTATTTAGTCGGCGATGTGCACAGCGTGTGCGCCGACACCCAGACCGTCCACGCCCAGCGCCCGGCCGTCAAAGGCAGCAGCGACCTGAAACCCATCGCAGTGGATGACCAAGTGCATGCCCTGCTGCGATTCGCCAATGGCGCGCGCGGCACGGTGAGCAGCAGTTGGCTCAAGCACGGCTACAAAAACCACCTGAGTTTTGAGATCAGCGGCACTCAAGGCACGCTGGCGTTTGACCAGGAACGATTGAATGAACTACAGGTGTGCCGCGTCGGCCAGGACGGTTTCCAACGTGTGCTGGCCGGTCCCGCCCTGCCCGGCTATGCCGCGTTCAGCCCGGCCGCTGGGCATCAACTGGGTTACAACGAGTTGAAGACCTTGGAAGTGCACGAGTTGATCATGGCGCTGGCTGGGCAAGGCGCGGATGGCACTGACTTTGATGCTGCCTGGGCGGTAGAGCGGCTGGCCGCCGCCATACGCCTGGCCGCCATACAAGCGCGATGGGTCAACGTCAGCGAGCTTTAGGACGCTCGCGGTCCTCGGCTGGGTCGGCGTGCCCCCCCAGGGTGTACGCCGCCAAGCATGCTCACAGGCGCTGGGTTAAGGTATTCCCAATGCCCATACGCCAGGGTAGTTAATACAAAACGCGCCAGCCCTGTTTAACCGAATGACTTTTTCGTCCCGACAGACTATTAAGTTCCGACACACTTACACTACTTATCATACCCCCGCGCAAACCTGACCTATTTAAGTCGCATATAGAAATACACCCAAACTTCTATTCCCAACAAAAAAGATTATTTTATCGCCTCTCCCAACGCGTTCTTTATTCTTTTTTGCCGAGGATTGCCATGTCGCTCACTCCCGCGAATACGACTGCACTTTTCCATGCCCATCAATACAACGCCGACAACCTGCAGACGCCAATCAAACATGACGTTCCGTCACCCGCCCATCCAAGGGATATCGCAACACAGCTCACCCGCGAAAATTTCAGAATCAAGGATCAAAACGGTGACGGCCAAATAACCATAGGCTACAAATTCTTCAACTCATCCGATCCCCAAGCGTCCTGGCTTAAAGACAGCGGGGCGTTGGCGTTCAGCGAAGCCAGGAAAAAAGCGTTCAGAAGTTCAATTCGGGCGTGGGAAGATGTGGTGAAGGTCAAGTTTGTCGAGAATGCCAAAAATGCAGACGCCTTGTTGGTCGTTCATGGCAATAACGGTGTAGGCGGTTACGCCACCATGCCCAGTGACCATAGTAAAAACATGAACATCGGGATCGGCTTGGGCGACGATAACTCACCTTTGAACTCGTCAATGATTCACGAAATCGGTCATAGCCTGGGGCTTGGGCACCCGGTTGGAGAGCACCCTGAAAACAACAAGACCCATACGGCCATGTCCTACAACACCCATTGGTGGCGGCCCCGTGACGAGAATGGCGTCAGCGTGTCGGACAGCGCGTCAACCCCTATGATGCATGATATTACTGGGGGGCAGCGTCTCTACGGTGCCAACAATGAAACCCGTACGGGCAATACCACTTATGGCTTCAACTCCAACGCTGACCGCGATTACTATAGTTTGACCTCCGCCGATGAATTGACCTCCTTCTGCGTATGGGATAACGGCGGAAATGACACCTTGGACTTTTCTGGTTTCAAACAAAACCAGAAGATCAACTTGAACGCCGAACAGCTTTCGAACGTAGGCGGCAGGGAAGGTAATGTATCTATCGCCAAGGGCGTTATTGTGGAAAATGCCATCGGTGGCGCCGGGCACGATCTACTGATCGGCAACGCTGTTCGCAATCGCATAACTGGAGGGGCCGGGGGCGACACGCTCTACGGCGGCGGCGGCGCTGATACGTTTATATACCGCAGAGTCAGCGACTCCTCTCCCAAAAGACCAGACAGACTTCAGGATTTCGTCAGTGGTGTCGATAAAATAGATATTTCCGGGGTCTTGAAAGAGTCTGGAATCTCTAAGGTAAGTATTACCGAGGCGTCTCCCGGCGAGCGCGGAACAATGGATGGTCAGAAAGGCGAGTTGATGTTGGACTATGATCCAAATGTTAGAATGCACCGGTTGATTCTGAATGTGGGTGATGGCTTCCACAATGTATTAATGATCCTTAGCAAGACCCCCATAAAACCAGACGATATATTGACAACCGCCCGCTCACGCCCTCAATTACACCGCCCACGCCAAAGCAGGGCTGAAACCGTATAAAACCTTTAACGATGATGCCGTCTGCGCGCGTCCTACAACAACTCGCATTTGCTCACGAAACTTACCCCGAGAGAGTACAAAATCAACGTGAGCAACATGAGTAAAAACACACCCATAACGCTTAACCACGTCAACACATAGGCGTGAAATCCCAGTAAGGCGGCGATCTCTAAACGCCACGGCGGGAGCGCTGCACCGTCGCTCCCGCACATTTAAGTGTCAGATAACGAAGCGCGCGACCATCCCATTTAAATCCACCGCCAGGCGCGACAGCTCATGGCTGGCTGCGCTGGTCTGGTTGGCACCGGCTGCCGACTGGGTCGCCAGGTCGCGGATGTTGACCAGATTGCGGTCCACCTCACGGGAAACCTGGGCCTGCTCTTCCGACGCACTGGCGATCACCAGGTTGCGCTCGTTGATCAGGCTGATGGACTGGGTGATCTGCTCCAGCGCCACACCGGCGGCGCGGGCCATTTCCAGGGTGCTGTGGGTGCGCTGGTTGCTCTGCTGCATCGACTGCACTGCTTCACCGGTGCCGGTCTGAATGCCGGCGACCATTTTCTCGATTTCCTGGGTCGACTGCGCAGTGCGGTGGGCCAAAGCCCGCACTTCATCGGCTACCACCGCAAAGCCACGCCCGGCTTCACCGGCGCGGGCCGCTTCAATCGCCGCGTTGAGCGCCAACAGGTTGGTCTGTTCAGCAATCGCGCGGATCACGTCGAGTACCTTGCCAATGTCACGGCCTTGAGTGGCCAGGCCTTCAATCATCACCGAGGTGTTTTGCACGTCCTGGGTCATGGTCTGGATCGCGCCGACGGTTTCCACCACGCGGTCGCGGCCTTCACGTGCCGCTTGGTTGGACTGGCTGGAGGCTTCGGAGGTGGACACCGCGTTGCGCGCCACCTCTTCCACTGCAGCGGTCATTTCGTTGACGGCTGTGGCGGCCTGGTCGATTTCGTTGTTCTGTTGTTGCAGGCCTTTGGAGGCCTCTTCAGTGACAACGCTCAACTCATGCGCAGCAGACGCCAACTGCGTGGCCGAACCGGCAATGTGCTGGATGGTCTGGCGCAGGTTGATTTGCATCGCCGACAAGGCGCCGAGCAGGCGCGCCGGCTCATCCTTGCCATCGTCTTCGATGAGCTTGGTGAGGTTGCCGCCGGCGATGGTTTCGGCCGCTTCCACGGCTTTGAGCAGCGGCGTAACGATGCTGCGAGTCAGCAGCCAGGCCAGCAATACCGTCATCAGTGCCGCAACCACTGACACGATGATGATCCCGGTGACAGCTTGCTGATAGCTGCTTTCAGCATCCAGAGCCGCCTGGTCAGCGTCGGCGCCGTTGATGGCGATCAGCTTGTTCAACTGCTCGCCCATCCGGTCGGTGCCGTCCTTGATGCGCGTATTGATCAAGGTGCGCATCTCTTCAACTTTGTTCTGCTGGGACAGCGACATCATCTCGGCCTGGGCGGCTAAGTAACTGTCGAGGGTCGCGACGAAGGTTTTGTACAGCGCCGCCTCTTCCGCACCTGCCGGCATGACGGCATAAGCACTCTGGGCCTGCTTGACCTTATCGACCAATACGGCCACGCGGGTCTTGGCTTCTTCCAGGGCCGCCGGCTCGCGGTTGATCAGGATGCGAAAAGACAGGATGCGCAGGCGCAGGACGTTCTCGGTCAAGTTGCCGAGATACTTCACACTGGGTAATTGATTGGTCCCCATGTCCAGCGAAGACTGGCGAATCTGCGTCATGCGGTTGACGGCAAATACACCAAGGATCACGACGAGCAACGCAATGAACGCAAAGCCGAGAAACGCGCGAGGGGCAATATTCAGATGACGGAGGGACATAGGGCTGCTCTCGAGAAGTAGTGTTGGCGTGCATCCCTGCCGCGACACGATCAGCCGGCGTCAACGCGCAGCTCTGATCTTTGGGCACCACTGTTGTAATAGTTGGGTGGGCTTAACGAGGGTATCGGCAGGCGAGTGGATTTTATGCAGGATGTTTCGAAATATTTTTACACACTTCTGGCAGCTGGAACTTTCTGGCATCCTGCGCGCCCCTTTCCTTCTCGGGCCTGTATTTTGTCTGAAGCTCAAACCCCTCGCCCCCGCTATAAATCCGACCTGATCTACGGCCTGGAAGACCGCCCGCACTTCACCGCGGCGATTTTTGCCGCGTTGCAACACGTGCTCGCCAGTTTCGTCGGCATCATCACCCCCACGTTGATCGTCGGCGGCGTATTGGGCCTTGAAAGCGAAGTGCCCTATCTGGTGAGCATGGCGTTGTTCGTGTCGGGCCTGGGCACTTTCGTGCAGGCGCGCACCTTTGGCCCGATCGGTTCCGGCCTGCTGTGCCTGCAGGGCACCAGCTTTTCGTTTATCAGCGTGATCCTCAGCGCCGGCTTTATGGTCAAGGCTCGGGGCGGTGGCACCGATGAGATTCTTTCGACGATTTTCGGCATCTGCTTCTTCGCGGCGTTTATCGAAGTGGTGCTCAGCCAGTTCATCGGCAAATTGCGCAAACTGATCACACCCGTGGTGACCGGTACCATCATCACGTTGATGGGCTTGTCGTTGATCAAAGTGGCGGTCACCGACATGGCCGGCGGCTTTGGTTCAAGCGAGCTGGGCGCGGCGAGCAACATGGGCCTGGCGGCGCTGGTGCTGCTGACCATCGTGGTGCTCAACCGCTTCAACAACCCGTTCCTGCGTCTGGGTTCGATCGTGATCGGCCTGACCCTGGGGTTTGTGGTGGCCTGGTGGATGGGCCGCGTCGACCTGGCCGCATTGCCTCAAGTGCCGTTGATCAGCGTGCCGGTGCCGTTCAAATACGGTTTCTCGTTCGACTGGGTGGCATTTATCCCGGTGGCGGTGATCTTCCTGATTTCACCGTTGGAAGCCGCCGGTGACTTGACCGCCAACTCGATGATTTCCCAACAGCCAGTCAAAGGCCCGCTGTATATCAAGCGCATCAAGTCGGGCCTGTTGGCCGATGGCCTCAACTCGGCGATGGCGGCGACGTTCAACAGCCTGCCGATGGTGACTTTCGCCCAGAACAATGGGGTGATCCAGTTGACCGGCGTGGCCAGCCGTTATGTGGCGTACTTTATCGCCGGCCTGCTGGTGCTGCTGGGGCTGTTCCCGATGATCGGCGCGGTGCTGCAACTGATGCCCAAGCCGGTGCTCGGCGGCGCCACGTTGATCATGTTCGGCACCGTGGCGGTGGCCGGGATCAAGATCCTTGCCGAAGCCGGGCTGCACCGGCGCAATGTGCTGATCGTGGCGATCTCGCTAGGCATGGGCCTGGGCGTGGCCGCCGTGCCGGAAGTGTTGCGCGACCTGCCCAAGGCGCTGCACAACATCTTCGAATCGCCGATCACCGTGGGCGCATTCTGTGCAATCCTGCTGAACATTTTCCTGCCGGAAGAGTTCATAGAGCTGCAAGAAGATGAATTTGATCCGGAGTCCTCTACCCTCAAGGTCATGCAGGATCCGGACGTCACGAAATAGGAGCACCTTTATATGCGCAAGCTCATGGTTCTATCGTTACTGCTGCTGACCTTGAGCGCCTGCGCGCTGTTCCCCAACCGCGACCCGGTGAATATCACCGTGGTGGGGATCGAGCCCCTGCAAAGCCAGGACTTGGAAGTGCGCTTCGCCGTGAAGCTGCGGGTGCAAAACCCCAATGAAACGGCGATTGACTACAGCGGCGTAGCCCTGGACCTGGACGTCAATGGCCGGCCATTGGCGTCTGGGGTGAGTGATCAAACCGGAAGCATCCCACGCTTTTCCGAGACCGTGCTGACAGTGCCGGTCAGCGTTTCAGCGTTTTCTGTATTGCGCCAGACCCTGGGCCTGAGCCAGACCCAAAGCTTTAACAATCTGCCTTACGTACTGCGCGGCAAACTCGCGGGTGGCCTGTTCGGAACCCAGCGTTTTGTCGATCGCGGTACGTTGAACCTGCCGAACACGGCCACCTGGTAAACGCCATGCAACCGACTTTGTTCACCGAAAGACTGATCCTGCACCCGCTGACCCTGGACGATGTCGAGGCCGTCCAGCAGCAATTCGCGCATTGGGAAGTGGTGCGCTACCTCAGCGACGAGGTGCCGTGGCCCTTCCCGGCCGACGGCGCTCGCAGCTTCCTGGAACAGGTCGCCTTGCCGGCCATGGCCCGAGGCGAACATTGGCATTGGTCGATCCGCCTCAAAAGTGCGCCAGAACAGTTGATCGGCAATATCTGCCTGATGGATGAGCAGGACGATAACCGGGCCTTCTGGCTGGGCCCGCAATGGCAAGGCCAAGGCTTGATGACCGAAGCCAGCGCGGCGGTGACCGAGTACTGGTTTGCTGTACTCAAGCGCCCGCTGATGCGTGTGCCCAAAGCCGCACCCAACCAAGGGTCACGGCGGATATCGGAACGCGCCGGGATGCGCTTGATCAGGACGCAGACAGGCCAATTTGTCGCAGGCAGCTTCCCGCGGGACATTTGGGAGATGACCCGCGAGGAGTGGCTGGAACTCAAATCAGCCAAACAATGAAGATCTAATGGGGGAGCGGGCTTGCTCGCGAAGGCGGTGGGTCAGTCCGCTCATTTGCAACTGAAACACCGCCTTCGCGAGCAAGCCCGCTCCCACATTGGGATCTCATTACATCAGCTAAATAGGGTGGTGTGGTGCTCTGCTTTTGCTTCTACCACTCAGGTCGGCTACTAGGCCGCCGTGCTGTAGATTTTGATTTTGATCTTGATCTGACAGGCCCCGTTAACCACGATGGCCGCACGCAGGCTTGAATCCGTGGGTAACCCGGCAGGACGCCGGGTTAGCCGCGCTGGGCCAAGGATGGCCCATCGCGGCGGCCCACGGATTCAAGCCTGCGTGCGGGCATGCCGAGCCTAAGCGAGGCACCGAGTGGTGGGGCAAAGCGTTTTTTGGTTACTTTTTTAGGCGTTTGTAAAAAAGTGACTCGCTGTAAGAGCGAAACCCTAAGCCGCCGTTACCGCAGCAACGGATATGTACTCAATCTACCTAAAGAAGCGCCCCCCAAAGACCGCTATCGCCGGCAAGCTTTAGTCAGTGATAGTGCGCACGCCCGGCTTGGCGCGCTCATCCACCACCAGCTCGAAAATATCCGGCCGCGCATAGTGCCCCACCACGTCATAGTCATAACGTGCGCGTACCAAATCATCGGTATTGATCTGCGCGGTCAGCAGCCCCGCCTCCCCCAGCAGCGGCCCAGCGAGAATGTCGCCCATCGGCCCGATAATCACACTGCCGCCAGCGATCAACGGCCGGTCTGACGGCCAGTTGGCAATCTCCACGCCCAACGCCTCAGGCGATGCCTGCACCTGGCAAGCGCTTACCACGAAACAACGGCCTTCATGGGCAACATGGCGCATGCTCACCTGCCACATCTCGCGCTCATCCACCGTGGGTGCGCACCACACCTCCACGCCTTTGGCGTACATCGCGGTGCGCAGCAAAGGCATCATGTTTTCCCAGCACACCGCGCCGCCGAGGCGGCCTACCGCTGCGTCGATCACCGGCAAGGTCGAGCCATCGCCCTTGCCCCAAATCAGCCGCTCGGTGCCGGTAGGCATCAACTTGCGGTGCTTGGCCACCAGGCCGCCCGACGGCTCGACATACAGCACGGTGCAATACAGCGTGCTGCCACTGCGCTCGATCACACCCAGTACCAGGCTGGCGCCGGTGCGTGCCGACAACCCGGCCAGCGCCTCAGTCTCCACGCCTGGCACGTCGATGGCATTGGCAAAGTAGCGCGCAAACGCTTCGCGACCTTCGGGCAGGCGATAACCCAACTGCGTGCCGAAACCCTCACCCTTGGGGTAGCCGCCCAGCAAGGCCTCGGGCATCACCACCAGTTGCGCACCGCTGCGCAGGATCTGGTCCTCATAGGCGAGGATTTGCGCCAGGGTCTGAGCTTTGCCGCCGGGCAACGAACCGATTTGCAAAGCGGCCACGGTAGAAATGGGCATCACGATCACTCCAAATGTTAGGGGTTGCCCATTCTCCGGCCAGCCTCGATCATGAATAAAGCCCACCTCAGTGCTAAATGATATGAGCCAAATGAATATCGCCCAGGTTGATTTGAACCTGCTGAAAACCTTCGAAGCCTTGCACGATGAGTCCAGCGCCAGCCGCGCGGCATTGCGCCTGGGCGTCACCCAGTCGGCGGTCAGCGCAGGCCTGAGGCGTTTACGCGAACTGTATGGCGATCAATTGTTTGTACGCACTGGTCGCGGTTTGGCGCCCACCTTGCGCGCCAACCAGCTGAAACCGGTGATCAGCGAAGCGCTGGACCGCTGCCGACAGAGTCTGGCGATGATCAATCCGGATAACCCCGACTACCAGGGCCGGTCAGTGGTACTGGGCTTGTCCGATGATTTCGAGATTGCCCATGGCCGCCAACTGATGCAGGAAATTGCCCTGCGCGCGCCCAAACTGCGGGTGATCTTCCGGCAAACCCACAGCCAGATCGTCGCGGGCGCCCTGCTCGACCGCAGCCTGGACTTGGCGATCACCGCCGGCGGCTTTGCCGAGCGCCGGCTGAGCCGGCACGTGTTGGGGGAAGGCGATTACCGCTGCCTGGTCGACCCGCACAGCATGGCGCCAGGCCAGCTCGGCATCAGCCTGGAAGCGTTTGTTGCACGCGAACATGTGTTGGTGTCGTCGGGCGGGTTTATCGGGATTACCGATGAAGGGTTGGCGGCCCAAGGGTTGAGCCGTCAGGTGTGCGCGTCCACCAGCCACTTTGCCGCACTGCCGTTCCTGCTCAAGGGCAGCAACGCGGTAGCGACGATTCCCGGGCATGCCGCCGAGGCCATTGCGCAGCTCAGCGGCTTGCGCGTGCTGCCCTGCCCGCTGGCGCTGCCGCGCTACCCGGTGGAACTGGGCTGGCGTACCCAGGCCCAGCGCGATCCGCTGCTGCTGAAAGTCCGCGAGGCGGTGGTGGCGTGCTTTACTTAGCCGCAGCCATCAGCTTGTTGACTTCGCTGCGCACCATGTTGGAAAACTCCGGCGGCGACATGCCATCAAGCTCGGCGCGCACCCACTCGGCCCACTTGCCTTTACGCTTGGCGCGCTCGCCAAACAACCGCGCCGCTTCGCCCTTGGCCTTGCCCAGGTTGGTCTGCCACAGGTCGTAGAGGCGGGACTTTTCATCTTCCAGCTCGGCGCGTTCGGCGAGGGTTTTGTTGGCCAGATTGAAGCTCATGTTGAATTACCTGCTGCACAAATAGGCGACATCTTACACTGTAGGTCGAAACTTCCAGATTCGGATTTTACTCAGCGCAGCGCCGCCAGCAAAAAAACTGCAACTTTTGGCGCGGCCCGACACTCCATTGTTCACTGTCACATTCACTCGCAAGGAGTCACACAATGGCCCGCAAAACTGTCGCCCAAACTGCCCAAGCTGTTGAAGATCAAATCAAGGATCAAGCGTTCAGTGAACTGACGGCGTTGATCGAAGAATCGGACAAGCTGCTCAAAAGCAGCGCCGCCCTGATAGGCGAGGAAGGCGAAACCTTGCGCGAGCAGGTCGCTATCAAGCTCAAGCAAGCGCTGGACTCGGTGTCCAACGTGCGCGAGCGCAGCAAGCCGGTGGTGGATGCCACCGAGACCTACATCGGTGGCCACCCATGGCAGACCGTGGCCATTTCCGCAGGCTTTGGCCTGGTGGTGGGTCTGTTGCTCGGTCGTCGCAACTAAGCGACTGGGGCTGCTGCCTGCGGCAGCAGCCCGGTTCAACCTTCGGCCAATTCCTGTAGCTGCTGCAGATCCTTCGCTTCAATTTCAACCCCAGCCTCCTGCGACTTCGCCCGTGTGCGATGGCGCCGATCCCCCGGCAACCGCCGCAACCCCGCTGCATGCATCTGCCGCACCAGTTCCTGGCTGCGCTCGGCAAAGCTTTGCCCGGCGGTTTTGCTCGGGTCGATCAGGATCAATAACTGCCCGGTCCAGGGCGTGCGTGCACCCGGGTGATCCGACCAATCGAACTCAAACGAGAAGTTGCCACCGGTCAACGCCGCCGCCAGCAGCTCGACCATCATCGACAGTGCCGAGCCCTTGTGCCCGCCGAACGGCAACAATGCACCGCCTTCAAGGATGGCTTTAGGGTCCTGGGTCGGCTGGCCAAGGCTGTCGACGCCCATGCCCGGCGGCAGGCGCTCGCCGTTGCGCGCGGCAATCTGCACGTCGCCATGGGCAATGGCGCTGGTGGCCAGGTCAAACACGATGGGCGCGCCGTCTGCCCGTGGTGCGGCAAAGGCGATGGGGTTGGTGCCGAACAGCGGGCGATCGGCACCATGGGGCACCACACAGGTCATGCTGTTGACCACACTCAGCGCCACCAGGCCTTCTTCGGCGAAGGGTTCGACATCCGGCCACAACGCGGCAAAGTGATGGGAGTTGTGAATAGCCAGCAATGCAATACCCGCACTGCGAGCCTTGGCCACCAGCAACGCGCGAGCCGCCGCCAGCGCAGGTTGGGCGAAGCCATTGCAGGCGTCTACCCGTAAGAAGCCGGACGCCACATCGGTGACCACCGGCACGGCCTTGCCGTCGACCCAGCCGCTGGCCAGGGTGCTGAGGTAACCGGGGATGCGGAAGATGCCATGGCTATGCGCGCCATCGCGTTCGGCGCTGGCGCAGTTGTGCGCCAGGATGGCGGCCACCTCAGGCGATGTGCCGTGCGTGACGAAGACCTGTTGTAGCAATACCACCAACTCAGTGAAGCCGATAGAGATTGACGCCGTGGCAACTGTCGGAGACTGCGCAGACATTTGAAGCTCCGTTTTTATGATTGGAAGGGGGCAACGAATGGACATTCAGGCCGTTGATTAAACACCACGCACCGCGCCTGATGTCAACTTGCGCACGGCCTCATCAGAATCCGCAAAGAGGCTTCGCCTTTACTGTTCGCGATGACAATAAGCGCAGGCTGTTTTTGGTCACTCGGTTCTTTCAACCGGACCTGGGTAAATACTAGAACCATCAGCAAGGGGGTTTGGAAAGACGTTGGTGGCGGCACTGAAACCAGTTCGGTTAAACAAAAAATCCTCAGTACCACCGGCGCCAAGCACCTAAAAGCTGCCCGACAGGTATTCATGAGCGACGCCGACACGCGCATGGACACCCTCTTGGCCAACGCCGATTCGGCGACCTGCTTGATTACTCACCTGGGCCGCGTATTGGATCCGGGGGCTTGAGCAGCCCCCAGAGGCACCGTCAGTCTTTCTGGTCGCGCAGGATGTTGCCGGAAGCGCCGTCGATACGTGCTTCATACACGGTGCCATCGGACTTGCGGCCTTTAACTTCCCAATAGCCGTTGTCGTCCGCTTCGGCCGCGTAAACCTCGACGTATCCAGCCTTGGTCTTGGCCACTTCGATGGCCTTTTCGATGGTAATCCAGCCCGCGCCCGGCTTATCAGCCATCGCTGCACCGGCACTGAGCAGGGCGGTGGTTGCACACAGGGCGACTAAGGTTTTCTTCAGCATGTTCGTACTCCATTGTGGGAATGACGGACTCGTGTCCTGTAATTTCTGATATTCCCAAACGAGAATAAGTTCCAATTGATGTGCAATCGCCATGATGGCTGTTCTCGCGGTCCGCCTCAGGAGGTTAGAATGCGCGAAATCAGGATGAGTTAATGAGCGAAAAGTCCCTTTCAGAAGCCGAATATGACGCCATCACCGACGCCGCCGCGCATTGGTGCATGCGCCTGCATGCCAGTGATTGCACGGCGGGCGAACGTCAGGCTTTTGCGCAATGGCACGATGCCGACCCGCTGCATGCCTTCGAATATGCGGCCATGTTGGAAATCTGGGACGTGGCCGATCACCTGCCGCGCAGCGAACCTGTGGCAGTGGTGGTGCCGTTCAAGCCGCGCAGCCGCTTGCGCACCTACGCAGTGGCCGCCGCAGTGTGCCTCGCCGCATTGCCGCTGGCGGCCTTTACCGGCTGGGAAGCGGGCTGGCTGCCCAGTTCCTATGAACACTTTGACGCCGCCAATGGCCTGCGCAAGGTCACCCTTGGCGATGGCAGCCAGGTCGAGCTGAACCTGGGCACTGAACTGGTCTACAGCAACTACAAAAACCAGCGCCGGGTGACCCTGAAAAAGGGCGAAGCGTTTTTCAAAGTCAGCCATGACGGCAATCACCCGTTTATCGTGCGCGCGGGCGAAGGGCAGGTTAGGGTCACCGGCACCCAGTTCAACGTCTGGAAGTATGAAGACCAGGTGCGGGTCACGTTGCTTGAAGGCTCAGTGCAGATTGCCAGCGACGCGCTGCACGCCAGCGTGCCGCTCAGCCCCGGCATGCAGGCCAGTTACCACACGGGAGATGCCGCCCCGCAGGTCGCCGTCACCCACCCCAACGACGCAGGCCTGGCATGGCGCCAGGGCAAGCTGGTGCTCGACAACCTGGCCCTGGCCGATGCGCTGCCGCTGATCAACCGCTACCTGAACAAACCGGTGATGCTGGCCGACGCCACAACCGGGACGATTCGCATCGGCGGCATTTACAACATCAATGAGGTTAATAACCTCATCCCTTCCCTGCCCAAGGTGCTGCCGGTCTACCTGACCCAGAACCAGGACGGCAACCCCGTACTCAACTCCATCCCGCGTAAAACGCCCAAAGGCTAAGCCTTTGTTGCACCCATGGGCGTGCTTGCGCCCGCAGTGTCCATTTTTGATACACCTGCCTGGCCTGAACCGCCCACCCGGTGCGGACTCATGCTTTTGTCATGGGCACTGTTACATCGCTGAGACACCCCTGCGGTGGGGCTGGGCATACCCAGCCATACGGCGGGTGTCTCAACGCTGAAACACCCTGGCCATCACTTCGCCCCGCCTTAATCACAACCCACTGAATATCAACACAAAACCAAAAGCGGCACGCGTTCTGCTCTTTCCCTTACAGCGCTGTTTAGGGTCAGCGCGAAGAATAAGGAACACTGCCGTGGACACACACAATCCAGGCTCACTGAGCCTCCTGCTGATCAGCTGTGCATTGAGTGCCAGCGTGAGCTTTCCAGTGCTCGCGGCGGGCGACGGTGTGATCGTGGTCGAACGTCAGGTCCAGCCTTATTCGATCGGCCGTGCACGCGGCGTCGACCCCTACCCCACCACCGTCAATGCCAACCCCTCTGCGCAAGTCTTCCGCGCGACCAGCAATGAGCTGAGCGACCACGACATCGCCGGTATCAGCAGTGGCTCAAGCATTACCCGCAGCATCATGCCCAATGGTGACATCACCGGTTTGAACAACATCGGCAGCGCCAACAACCTGGGTGCGGCCAGTGCAGCCGGCCACGGGGGTGGTAGCGCAATTGCGGGCACCGTCAACGGCGCGATCTCCAGCGGACTCGCCCCGTTGAACAACATCAGCGGCATGGTCGGGGGGGCAATGAAATGAATCGCTCCTGGATGCTTCTCGCAGCGTTCAGCTGCACAGCGGCGATGGCCGACAGCAGCAACAACAACGCAACTATCGACAACTCGGGCAGCCAGTACAACGGCGTGGCCTCGATCAACCAGGCCGCCGGCGACCAGCAACAGTTGAGCAATAACGTCGCCATCGCCGTGGGCCACAACGCCCAGGCCAACATCTCCGTCACCCAGAGAATCAGCGGTGCCGCCGACGACCGCGCCTTGAACGCCAAGGCCGCGATCCAGGGCAACTCTTTCAGCAATGGCAACGGTGCACTGAGCGTCAACCAGTCGGCCGGGGCCCAGAACCAGATGATCAATGCCGTGCGTATCAGCCTCAGCGCTGGCCCGCAAAGCATCGACGACAGCGTCATGTCGCAACAGAACGTTGCGCTTGCAACCGACTCAGCGTTGACCCCTACCACTGGCAGCCGCCAGGTCGTTACCAGCGACCAGGCCTTCACCGGCAGCCGTGGAGTGGTTCAGGTCAACCAGAGCGCCGGGGTGGGGAACCGAGTGGCTAACACCCTGAATGTACGACTCAACTGATGGAGCTGAGTCGCTAGATAGACCGTACCAACACTTAACCAACTAATTAGAAGCAAGGAGATACACCATGAAAACTACAATGGCTCTTAAACCACTGGCTTTCGCTCTCGCTGCGCTCATGGCTGTTGCTGCTCAAGCGGGTCAACCTCCTACCACGGCGGCGGCAACCACACTGGATGGTCAAAGCAACCACGGCAACGTGGTGATCAATGACAAAACCAAAAACAACGCCTCCGCCAATGACTCCTACAACCACATCAGCGGCGTGGCCAACGGCAACGTGCTGAGCGGCGACAACAACCAAGGTAAAAACGATGTGGCTATCGTTGCCGGCGATGCCGACTTCGTGTTTGCCACCACCGGCACCGCACAATCGAATACCGGCAACCTGGTGGTCAACAGCGGCACCAAAAACAATGCTTCGCTCAACGACAGCGGCAACCACGCTTCGGGTGTGATTCAACTGAACGCCGCCTCGGGCACCTCCAACCAAGGCAGCAACAGCGTTGCAATCGCCTCGGGCAATGGCAACAGCGGCGCCGCCGCCGTTACCGGCGTGCAAGATGTATCGGGCAACCTGACCCTCAACCTGGCCAGCGGCCACGGCTGGAACACCAAACCGGTGGTCAACAACGCCAGCGTGAACAACTCGATGAACTACAGCTCTGGGGTGTCGAACTCCAACGTTCTGTCGGGCAGCAACAACCAAGGTCAGAACAACGTAGCAATCACTCGCTTCTGATCCTGATCGGGCCTTGGCAACAAGGCCCTTTTTATTTCCAGTGTCCAGCAGGTCATACGATCATGCGCCTCGTTGCCGTCCTTCTTTTGCTCGCACTCACCGGCCACGCCTTGGCAGGGCAAGTGGCAATCGTCATGCCCGGCGGTGGGTTGATGTACAAAAAGGTCGAAAGCATCCGCGAGCGCAAATTCGCCAACCTGGTGGAACAGAAAACCGATTTCAGCTGCGGTGCCGCCGCACTGGCGACCATCCTGCGCCAAGCCTATTGGATGGACGTGGATGAAGACCACGTCATCAAGGGCATGCTGATCAACGCGGACCAGGATCTGGTCCGCACCCAGGGCTTATCCATGCTTGACATGAAGCGCTATCTGGAAAGCATCCACATGCGCGCCAAGGGCTACCGGATTACGCCTGAAGTGCTGATCACCGTGAAAGTGCCCGTGGTCGTGCTGCTGGAAATTCGCGGCTACAAGCACTTCGTGGTGTTGCAGCGTGCCGACAAGGAGTGGGTGTATATCGGCGACCCCGTGCTGGGTAACAAGCGCTATGCCAAGGAAGACTTCGTCAAGGGCTGGAACGGCATTGTGTTCGCGGTGATCGGCGAGGGCTATGACAAGGCCAACGCCCTGCTCACGCCGCCCACCCCGCTGACCGCCAAGAACCAGCTGAACGAGTTCAGCCCGGTGCGCGACAGTGAATTGATGGACTTCGGTTTCATCCAGAGCGACTTCTTCTAGAGGCGCAATAAGGAGCAGGATGCTCCAGGAGCAAACGATGAACACTCTCCGTTGGCTGACGGTCATGTGCCTGGCAGCCTCAGCACCGGCTTACGCATCCTCCGCGTTCAAGCCGATCGAACTCAAAGACTCGGAAATGGCTGACCTGCGCGGGCGTTATGTGATGCCCGGACGGATCGTCAGCTTTGGCCTGGTGATGAGCAGCACCTGGACCAACGCCGCCGGTGCAACCGTCACCGGTACCGCCAATATGCAGGTCAACGCTTCCACCATCACCCCGCAGTTCTACGTGCAGATTACCGGCAACGACGGCACCGGCGTGGTCAAGCAGCCTAACGGCACCGGCACTGTGGTGGGCGGTGCGGGCCTGGGCACGGGCCAAGGCGTCACGCAAAGCGTGCGGGCGGCAGGTGACGGTAACACCGCCAATAACGGCGTCGACATCAATGTGACGAAAAACGGCCTGGCGCCGGCCAATTACGTGCAATCCGGGCAGGCCCTGGTTGCCGGCCAGCCGATTACCGGCGGCACGGCGGCCGGCCAAGTCACGGTCACGGCTAAAAATGGCGGGCTGCAAATGGCGCTTCAGGCCAACAACAACCAGGGCAATGTGGTGCAGCAAATTGGCGGCGGCAATGTCCTCCAAGGCACGGTTATTCAAGGCAACAGCAATTTCGTGAACAACCTGACCCAACTCAATGTGGTGCTGGGCAACAACGGTTTGAACAACATCACCCAGAACCTGAATCTTGATCAACTCAAAGGCCTACGCCCTGCCGGTTATTGAACTACGCTGAGCCACGACACTTACGCATTAGAAAGGGACGGCTTATTTCATGCATCGATCGTTATCGTTACGTGCCGTGATTTGTTTGAGTACGCTCCTACCCGCATCCGTGCTGTATGCCGCGCCGGATACGGATATCGAGACGTTGAAACAGGAACTGCTGGAGCTCAAACAGCGTTATGAAGTGCAGCAAAAAGCACTGGCCGTATTGGAGCAACGCGTAAGACAAGTAGAAGATCAACCTGCCACGCCGGCACCCAAACGCTTGGCCAAATCACCTGCCGACTTCCAGAAAGGCGGCACCACTGTCGCCGGCAATACACGCGGGGTCGGCGCTGCTGCAGCTTCTGGCGGCGCAGCGGGTGGCAGTTCCTACGGGCAAAACCTGAAGGACGACTCGGCGCCGGCACAAAGTGTGAGCAACTTGTACAACGAGGCCAGCGGCTTTTTCGGCAACGGCAAGTTCAGCTTTGAAACCGGCATCACCTATGCGCGCTACGACGCGCGCCAGTTGTCGCTCAACGGCTTTCTGGCACTGGACTCGATCTTCCTCGGCAATATCAACCTGGACCGGATCAAGTCAGACAGCTGGACCCTGGACCTCACCGGCCGCTACAACCTGGACAACCGCTGGCAGTTCGACCTGAACGTGCCGGTGGTGTACCGCGAAGCGACCTACCAGTCCGGTGGTGCCGGCGGCGATGCCAAAAACACCTCGGAAGGCTCGGTCACCCGAGACCCAACCATCGGCGATGTCAACTTCGGCATTGCGTATAAGTTCCTCGATGAGAGTGCCAACCTGCCGGACGCGGTGGTGTCATTGCGGGTCAAGGCGCCGACCGGCAAGGAACCCTATGGCATCAAGCTGATTGAGCAAGCCGGCAACGATAACCTCGCGATACCGGAAAGCCTGCCAACCGGTAACGGTGTGTGGTCGGTGACGCCGGGCATTTCCCTGGTCAAGACGTTCGATCCCGCGGTGCTGTTCGGTTCGCTGTCCTACACCCATAACTTCGAGGATTCGTTCAGCGACATCAACCCCAACGTCAACCAGAAAACCCCCGGTAAAGTCAGCCTGGGTGACAGCTTCCAGTTCGGTGTGGGCGTCGCTTTCGCCCTCAACGAGAAGATGAGTATGTCGTTCTCGGTGTCCGACCTGGTGCAACGTAAAAGCAGGGTCAAGCAGAGTGGCCAGGATTGGCAATCGGTGGTCTCCAGCGATGCGAACGCCGGTTATTTCAACGTCGGCATGACCATTGCGGCGTCGGAGAACCTGACGATTGTGCCGAACCTGTCCATTGGGATGACGGATGATGCGCCGGACTTTACGTTCAGTTTGAAGTTTCCGTATTACTTCTAGGGACAGCCGGGCGCGGAGCGTCCCTGGCCACAAAGAAAAGCCCCGCAACGATAAGGGTCGTTGCGGGGCTTTTCGGTTTACCCGCCCTAGCGGATCTGGTGTTTGTGCAGCAACCGGTAGAAGGTCGGCCGGGAAACCCCCAGCACACGGGCCGCGACACTCAGGTTGTCGCTGTGCCGGTTGAGCACATCGCACAGCGCCTGACGTTCGGCGCGGTGCTTGTAATCTTCCAGTGTAGCCATCGGTGGCGCGATTGCCTGCTCAACTTGCAGCCCCAGATCAACGGCTTCGATCTGCCGCCCTTCCGCCAGCACCAAGCCACGGCGTACACGGTTGGCCAACTCGCGCACATTGCCCGGCCACGGGTGTTGCCCCATCGCCACCAGCGCATCTTCGCTGAAACTGCGTGGGCGACGCCCGGTTTCCTGGCTGTAAAAGCGCGAAAAGTGATTGGCCAGCATCGCCACGTCGCCATGGCGCTCACGCAGCGGCGCGGTAATCACCTGCAGGACATTGAGCCGATAATACAAGTCTTCACGAAAAGTGCCCTTCGCTACCGCCGCTTCCAGGTCGACGTGTGTCGCCGCCAGTACGCGCACATCCACCGGGATGGGCTGGCTGCCGCCGACGCGTTCGATTTGTTTTTCCTGCAGAAAACGCAGCAGGTTGGCTTGCAGTTCCATCGGCAAATCGCCGATCTCGTCAAGGAACAGCGTGCCACCGTGGGCCGCCTCAATGCGCCCGACCTTGCGCTGGTGCGCGCCGGTAAACGCACCTTTTTCATGGCCGAACAGCTCGGACTGAATCAAGTGTTCGGGGATCGCGCCGCAGTTGATCGCGACAAATGGCTTGGCATGCCGCTGGGATTGACGATGCAGGGTCTTGGCCACCAGCTCTTTACCGGTGCCGCTGTCGCCGCGAATCAGTACCGGCGATTCGGTGGGCGCAAGCTTAGCCAGCAATTTACGCAGTTCACGGATGGGTCGGCTGTCGCCGAGCAGTTCATGTTCCGGCTCGTCGACCAGCGCGTAGCCTTTGCCGCGCAGGCGTGCCATGCCGAACGCACGCCCCAGCGTGACCTGCACGCGTGCCACATCAAAAGGCAATGTGTGGAAGTCGAAAAACCATTCGCAGACAAAATCACCGACTTTTTGCAGACGCAGAACATCCGGGCTGAGCACGGCGATCCATTCGGTACCGCTGCGGCTGATCAATTCCTTGACCGCTTCTGGGCGTTCAAGGTGCTCGGGCTGCAAGCGCAGCAAGCCCACATCACACGAGCGATCGCCCACCGCACCTAGGGCACAGCTGTCCACTTCCCACCCGGCGGTGCGCAGGCCGGGCAATAGCCCATGGCAGTCGTCACAGGGATCGACCACCAGCAGGCGACGTTGGGCAGGTGTAACAACCATGACTATTCCTTGGCGCCAGAATTATTAAAGTTATTTAGAAACAATGGTTTGTGATGCCTGGCGCTAACACTAGCAAGGTATTGACGCGCGCCTTGTACCGTTTCGCTATAAGTGTTGGCAAAAAGCCACCTCCCGGACTTTTCGACTAAAAACTAGAGGCGCGCCGAAACGTTCATTCAGCTTCCAAAACAGCCGCTTACATGACGTTAATCACGGAAAGTTAAAATTTCTTGCTCTAGGATGTGACCCGTACCCCGCCATCGTGCATCAGTACAAGTAACTAGCCGTTTGGCTCGCCCAACCGACGGCACTCACTTGAATGGGCATTTAGAGAGAACACCCACATGAACGCCCCGCTCCGCATCAACGAAGCTCTTTTGATCGCAGACCGTGCTTTCCAGCCCTTTCAGTGCGTGGCCTGGCACGATGGCAATGGCGCCCTCAGCCTGAGCGTCATCGACCGTACCAATACCCGTATCGGCAGCAAACAACTGTCTTCGAGTGCCTATACCGACCCGGCGCAACTGGAAGATTTGTTGTTGCAGGCGCGCGCCGAACTCGACAAAGATGGCCATCAGTTGCAATCGTGGGCAATGCCGAAGTAATGCGAGGCAGCAACTTGCGATCATTGTCTGCAAGCAGAAACAATGATCGCAAGTTCGCTGTTAGAGCGTGGCCAATTCAAACTGGCGCAGTTACTTCTGCGCGAGAATAAACCGCTCGATAGCTTCGGCTGCGCCATCCTCGATATTACTGCCGGTGACGACGCTGGCTTGACGCTTGACCACTTCTTCGGCCTGGCCCATGGCAATCGACAACCCTGCCACGTGAAACATCGCCGGGTCGTTGCCACCGTCACCGATGGCCAGCGTTTGCTCAAGCGGCACCCCAAGGTGCGCCGCCAGGGTCTTCAGGGCTTCACCCTTGTTGGCGAGCATGGCGGTCACGTCCAGGTACACCGGTTGTGAGCGCGACACATGCGCCAACCCTTCAACCTTGGGTTGCAGCTGTGCTTCCAGCTCTTTGAGCAATTGCGTGTTGTGACTGGCGGCGACGATCTTGTCGACTCGATCCAGGTACGGCTCGAAACTCTCGACCACCACCGGCCCGTAGCCCAAGCCATCCGCTTCCCGCGCGACCATAGGGCCAGGCGGGTCACGGCGCAGCCAATCACCGTCGGCAAACAGCCAGACTTCTACGTCCGGCTCTGCGCTGAACAGCGCCAGCGCAACCAATGCCGCGTCTGCCGGCAGATGATGCGCCAGCAGTATGCTGCCATCGGGGTTGACCAACGTACCGCCATTAAAGCCCGCTACCGGCACATCAATGCCAAACGCTTCGACCATCTGCATCATGGCCTTGGGCGGCCGCCCGCTGGCCAAGCTGAAGAAGACCCCGGCCTCGCGCAAAGCGCGCACCGTGTCGATGGTGCGCTGGCTAGGCGTGTGGTCAGCGCGCAGCAACGTGCCGTCCATATCACTCAGTACAAACCGGATGGGATGGATCGCGGCGTCACTCATCCGAGGCTATGCCAGGTGCGGCCATCGCGGGCCAGCAAGGCATCGGCAGAGGCCGGGCCATCTTCACCGGCCTTGTAGGCCTGGATACCGTCGTCTTCTTTCCAGGCATCCAGGAACGGCTGCACCGCACGCCAGCCGTTTTCGATGTTGTCGGCGCGCTGGAACAGGGTCTGATCACCGGTCATGCAGTCGTAGATCAGGGTTTCGTAACCCGTAGACGGCTGCATCTCGAAGAAGTCCTTGTAGTCGAAACCCAACTCGATATTGGCCATTTCCAGGGTCGGCCCAGGTTTTTTCGCCAACAGGTCGAACCACATGCCTTCGTTCGGCTGGATCTGGATTTTGAGGTAGGTGGGCTTGAGCTCATCCACTTCGGTATCGCGGAACTGCGCGTAAGGCGCGTGCTTGAAGCAGATCACGATTTCAGTGTCGCGAATGCTCATGCGCTTGCCGGTGCGCAGGTAGAACGGCACGCCGACCCAGCGCCAGTTGTCGATCATCACCTTGAGGGCCACGAACGTCTCGGTGCTGCTGTCGGGCGCGACGTTGGCTTCTTCGCGGTAACCGGGAAGCGCCTTGCCGCCGATCTGGCCGGCGGTGTACTGGCCGCGTACCGAGTTAGCCCGCGCATCTTCCAGTGACCAGGGCCGGATGGCCCCGACGACCTTGGCTTTCTCACCGCGTACCGCATCGGCGCCAAACGCTGCCGGCGGCTCCATGGCGACCATCGCCAGCAGCTGGAACAGGTGGTTGGGCACCATGTCGCGCAGGGTGCCGGTTTTTTCGAAGAAATTACCCCGGGTTTCCACGCCGACGGTTTCCGCCGCGGTGATTTGCACGTGGTCGATGTAATGGTTGTTCCAGAACGCTTCGAACAGCACGTTGGAGAAACGGCTGATGAGGATGTTCTGCACCGTTTCCTTGCCCAGGTAATGGTCGATGCGATAGATCTGCTTCTCGCTCATCACCTTGAGCAGGCACGCGTTCAGCGCTTCAGCGGTGGCGAGGTCAGAGCCGAACGGCTTTTCGATCACCACACGACGGAACGCGTCATCGGTTTCGTTGAGCAAACCGGCGCTGCCCAGGCGCTGCACCACTTCACTGAAGAAGCGCGGTGCAGTGGCCAGGTAGAACACCGCGTTACCGGTGCCGCTGTCGGCGATTTTCTTGCTGATGTCGGCATAGGTGCTGTCGTCGAGGAAGTCACCCTCGACGTAGCTGATACCTTTGGCCAACTGCGCCCACAGCTCAGGGTCCAGGGCGTTGTCGGCATTGCCCTTGACCTTGCTCGCGGCCTCGGTGCGGATGAAATCCTCGAGCTTCTTGGCGAAGTCGGCGTCACTGATGGCGTTGTGATCAACGCCGACAATGCGCAGGCCATCGCCCAGCAGCCCGTCACGACTCAGGTTGTACAGCGCAGGCATCAGCAGGCGCTTGACCAGGTCGCCATGGGCGCCAAACAGAAACAGCGTGGTGGGTGGAGCGGGTTCGGCCTTGGGTTTCTTGCCGTTAACGGTCATTTTTTGGAAGTCTCCACATGGCCGCCAAAGCCGAAGCGCATGGCAGACAGCATTTTGTCACCGTAGGTGCTCTGCTGGCGGGAACGGAAACGCGCGAACAACGAGGTGGACAATACCGGTACCGGCACCGCTTGCTCCATGGCCGCTTCGATGGTCCAGCGGCCTTCACCGCTGTCGGCCACGGAGCCTGAGTAACCGTCGAGTTTCGGGTCGGTAGCCAGGGCGTCGGCAGTCAGGTCCAGCAGCCAGGACGAGACCACGCTGCCACGGCGCCAGACTTCGGCGATGTCGGCGACGTTGAGGTCAAAGCGCTGGTCTTGCGGCAGGTTTTCCGAGTTCTTGGTTTTGAGGATGTCGAAGCCTTCGGCAAAGGCCTGCATCATCCCGTACTCGATGCCGTTGTGAATCATCTTCACAAAGTGCCCGGAACCGGCCGGGCCAGCATGGATGTAGCCGTGCTCGGCGCGGCTGTCAGCCTGGGCGGAACGGTCCTTGGTGCGTGGGATATTACCCAGGCCCGGAGCCAGGCTGGCGAAGATCGGGTCGAGGCGCTGCACGGTCTCGGCGTCGCCACCGATCATCATGCAATAGCCACGTTCCAAGCCCCAAACGCCGCCAGAGGTGCCGACGTCGACATAGTGCAGGCCTTTTTCCGACAGCGCTTTAGCGCGACGTACGTCATCCTTATAGTTGGTGTTGCCGCCGTCGATGATCACATCACCGTCTTCCAGCAGTTCGCTCAGTTCATTGATGGTGTTTTCAGTCGGATCGCCTGCAGGCAGCATGACCCAAACGGCGCGCGGCTTTTGCAGGCCGGCTACCAGGGCTTTCAAGCCGGCGACGCCGGTGGCGCCCTCCTCGCTCAAGCCTTTTACAAATGCTTCGTTACGGTCGTATACAACGGTGGTATGCCCATTGAGCATCAGGCGCCGCGCAATGTTACCGCCCATGCGGCCTAGTCCGATAATCCCCAGTTGCATGTGCTGATGCTCCTAACTGCTAAAAAATGTGTGACATAGTTTATAGCGCAATGAGGCTAATGAGGGTTAGTCCAGAGCAGATCCGTGTAGTTTCATGACAAAAAAATAGCCATCGTTTCAGCATCACGGCCCAAAAAGTCACAAGACCATCAAAAATAAAAAAGTTCCCTTGATTCAAAAAAGAATTCAGAATTGCTTCCGACTGTTGTCGAGAACCTTGATTTAAGCGTTCCGGCACCGCGATCTACCGGCTATTTGCGAGGTAAGCAATGAGCACAGCACAGATGACCCGCCCGCCACAGACCCTCTACGTCAGCGTCCGACGCGATGAATTGCGCCAGTTGAAAGACGAGCGCGATCAGTTGCAGCAGGAAGTGCTGCGCCTGCGCTCACACCTTCAGGCCCAAATCAACCTAGCCTCCGGCACCCAGCCCGCCCTTTGCTGAACGTAAGCTGAACGAACCGTTCAGGAATAACTCACAAAGTTTTCACATCTTCCTCCCGATACTCCCGCCGAAAAGGGCCGCCCACGTGCGGTGGCCCTCTGTTGCGCGCATTCCTGCGCGACGACTGGCAATTATCGGGTTGGAGCGCTGGATGGCGATGTTCAAACGCAGCACGAAGTCTGCGAAAGGCTTTGATTGGGCTGGCCTTGGCTGGCTGTTCCTGTTTTTCTGGTACTTCTCGGGTATTACCCAACTTCTGATCCAACTGACCGGCACCTCCGGTTTCAGCGGTTTTCGCCAAGCGTTCTTCATGAGTGCGCTGTGGCTGGCGCCGATGCTGCTATTCCCACGGCGTACACGCTTGCTCGCCGCCTTGATCGGTGTGGTGCTGTGGGCCTGTTCCATGGCCAGCCTGGGTTACTTCTTCATCTACCAGCAGGAATTTTCGCAAAGCGTCATCTTCATCATGTTCGAGTCGAACATCTCTGAAGCCGGCGAATACGCCACCCAATACTTTGCCTGGTGGATCGTGCTGGCGTTCATCGCCCATACCGCCCTGGCTGTTTTTCTGTGGACCCGCGTGCGTCCGGTTTACTTGCCGCGTGGCCAGTCGATACTGGCGGCGACCGCCATCGTAGTGGCCGTGGTCGGTTACCCGCTGGTCAAACAGATTGCTACCAATGACAGCATGGAACACGCCATCGACGGTTTCGAGACCCGCATCGAACCTGCGGTGCCGTGGCAGATGATCGTCGCTTACCGCCGTTACACCGAACAGTTGAACAGTATGCAAGGCATGCTGACCAGCGCCAGCCAGATCCCGCCCCTGAAGAACCTCAAGGACAGCATGGCCGGCCAGCCGTCGACCCTGGTGCTGGTCATCGGTGAATCCACCAACCGTCAGCGCATGAGCCTTTACGGCTACCCGCGCAACACCACGCCGGAACTGGACAAGCTGCGCGACCAACTGGCGGTGTTCGATAACGTCATCACCCCGCGCCCCTACACCATTGAAGCGCTGCAACAGGTGCTGACCTTCGCCGATGAAGAGAACCCGGACCTGTACCTCAAGACGCCGTCAATCATCAGCGTGATGAAACAGGCCGGCTACAAGACCTACTGGATCACCAACCAGCAGACCATGACCAAGCGCAACACCATGCTCACGACCTTCTCCGAACAGGCCGACGAGCAGGTGTATCTCAATAACAACCGCAACCAGAACGCCCGCCAATACGACGGCGACGTGCTGGCACCGTTTGCCAAGGCCATGGCCGATCCCACCGAGCGCAAGTTCATCGTGGTGCACCTGCTGGGTACGCACATGAGCTATCAGTACCGCTACCCGCCGACCTTCGACAAATTCACCGATCGCCAGGGCGTACCGCCGGGCATCAGCGACGCGCAGCTGCCGGTCTACAACAGCTACGACAACGCCGTGCTGTACAACGACTTCGTGGTATCAAGCCTGATCAAGGACTACGCCAAGACCGATCCCAACGGTTTCCTGCTTTACCTGTCAGACCACGGCGAAGACGTGTACGACTCGGTCGGCCACAGCACCCTGGGGCGTAACGAGGGCAAGCCGACGGCACCGATGTACACCATTCCCTTCATCGCGTACGCCTCACCGAAATGGCGCGAAACCCACAACTGGAGCTTCGCAAGCAGCCTGCAGCGGCCCTCCAGCAGTTCGCAATTGATTCACACCTGGGCAGACCTCGCCGGGCTGAGCTTCGATGAATGGGACCGCAGCAAAAGCCTGGTCAATGACAGCTTCAAGCCGCGCCCATTGATGATTGGCGACCCCTATATCGCCCAGAAAAAAGGCCTGATCGATTTCAGCTTGATCAAGCCGAAGAAGCCGGATGCGGCTGAGGTGGTTGCCAAATAGCTGAGGGCTCTGCAACAGAAAGATAACAATCATTCTCGTTTAAGTCTAAAGTTCTCCGCCTCCTTTCGTCTTTGAGCCATGGCCTTCCCTTTCCGGGGCGGCCTCAAAGACGACAAGGAGTCTACCGCGATGTTCGCGCCTTTTACCCGTTCAATGACCCTCACCCTTGGCCTGTTCGGCGCTGTTTTAAGCCCGGACCTGCTGGCTGAAACCGACCCCGAACACCCTCCGGCGAAAGCCCTTGAGCTGGGCGCCACAAGCATCACCGCCGAAGGCCTGGGCGCCAACACCGAGCACACCGGGGCCTACACCACGGGCTCGATGAGTACGGCGACCAAGCTCGACCTGTCCATTAAAGAAACCCCGCAGTCGATCTCGGTGATCACCCGCCAACAGATGGACGACTTCAATCTCAACACCCTGACCGACGTGCTGCGCCAGACCACGGGTGTCAACGTCCAGCACAACGACTCCGACCGCGTTTCCTATACCTCCCGTGGCTATGGCATCACCAATTACCAGGTTGACGGTATGCTCAGTACCTTCGGGTATATGAAGTCAGACGCCGACACCATCATCTACGACCGCATCGAGGTCGTCCGCGGTGCCACGGGGCTGACCACCGGTGCAGGCGACCCCTCGGCCACCGTCAACATGGTACGCAAGCGCCCTACCGCAAAATGGCAGGCCAAGACCGGCGTGAGCGCTGGCAGCCATGACAACTACTACAGCTACGTGGATGTGGGCGGCCCACTGGCATTTGACGGTCGCTTACGCGGGCGCAGCGTGCTGGCCTACCGCGACAGCAAGTCGATCCGTGACAACTACGGGCTACAGCGCACCGTCGGCTACGGCATTCTAGAGGGCGATCTTTCAGACGACACCGTGCTGGCCGTAGGCTTTGATTACCAGGACAAGCACGTGCAAGGTACCTCCTGGGGCACCGTGCCTTACTGGAACAGCCAAGGCGGCAAGGCCAAGCTCTCGCGTTCCACCAACATGGCGGCGGATTGGAGTTCCTGGCCACTGACGGACAAGACCACCTTCGTGACGCTGGACCATCGGCTCGCGGGTGACTGGCACCTGAAAGCGGCCTATACCCATCGTCAAAGCGATACGGACGGCAAGGTCTACTATGGCGGCGCCGGCTTTCCTAATGAAAATCGCAGCGGCATGAACGCCTGGAGCAGCCATATGCTCGGCACCTCCAGAATGGAGGCCATTGACCTCAGCCTCGCCGGGACTTATGCGCTTGCCGGTCGCGAGCACAAGCTGATGGTGGGGTATGCGGAAGCCGCGCAACGCGACACCTCACCGTTTATGCGCAGGGGCAAAACACCAGACGGGTACAACACCATCGAAGACTGGAAATACATGGGCGGGATCGGCAAGTTTCCCGACACGGTCACCCACCTCAAAGGTGAACACAGCAATAAAAAACAAAAGGCGGGTTACCTTGCCACTCAACTGAACCTGACCGATCGCCTGCACGCCGTGCTGGGCAGCCGTTATGGCAGCTGGGAATACGAAACGGCCGTCCCTGACTATGACGCCAACGACCAGCTGAAGAACAGCGACAAGTCCCGCCAGACGCACAATGATATGTGGACGCCTTATGCCGGGCTGCTCTATGACCTGACGCCGGAGTACACGGTCTACGCCAGTTACACCGATATTTTCACACCGCAGGACGCCCTCGACGCAAGTAACAAGTACCTGGAACCCGTCGTAGGTAGCAATTACGAGGTGGGCCTCAAAGGCAGCCTGCTGGAACAGCGCTTGAATGTGGCCGCGGCTTATTTCTGGAGCACCCAGGACAACGTGGCAGAACGGGACGACTCGGTACCACCGAACCCGACCACAGGCGAGGAGTACTACAAATCCGGTGGCAAAGGTAACAAGGTAAAGGGCTTCGAACTGGAGGTCGCCGGTGAAGTCATGCGCGATTGGAATGTGACTGCCGGCTACACCTATACCCACTCGCTGAATGGCTCAGGCAAACGCAACAATACCGAACAGCCACTCAACCTGCTGAAGGTCTCCAGCGCCTACCGGCTGCCTGGCGCGTGGCACAAGCTGACCGTCGGTGGCGCGGTCAACTGGCAGAGCGACACGTATGACTTCAGCAACCGCCCGACGGGCGCCCGGGATGGCGAGGGCAACCTGATCACCACGCGGGCGAAGATCACCCAACAGGCCTACACCGTGGTCAACCTGATGTCGCGTTATCAGTTCGACGAGCATGTTTCGGCATCAGTTAACGTCAATAATCTATTTGATAAAAAATATTACGAACGTGTCGGCTTTTATAATGGCGTGTATTGGGGAGACCCGCGCTCTATCACGCTCGCGCTGGACTGGAGGCTTTAAGCCACGCCCCCGAAGTTAACACAATCGTTAACTTTCGGGGCGCGCCCCGTTAATTCCCTCTTAATAAGGCCCCTCCAAACTCGCCCCATGAATCTGATCAAGGAGCGACCGGAAACCTATCACTCTTAATGGGAATACTGCCATGAAACTCTCGACCTTGATGCTTGCCAGCCTGATGACCCTGACCTCCGCTGCCGCCTTTGCAGAAGGCGGTTCAGAGCGCTCCAAGCAGTTTTACAACGACTTCACATTCATGCAGCAAAAGACACACGGCACGGCTGACAAAACAGCGATTGCCGATGGCAAGACTGTAAAGCCTCGCACTACCGAACAACCGGATGCCGAGCAAAAACCGAACAGCTAATTTAATACTTAGTTAATCCGCACTACCCTGCGCCATTCCGCTCCGTTGGCAAAGGTTAACTTGGCGCCATTTAATGGCGCCTTTTTTTGTTTTGAGTTTAATAACCGCAACTATTAAAGCGGCTTATTCCAGAACAACATGCGCCCGTGAGCCGGGTCAAAAATCGAATCATCAAAACCGAACTTGCGATACGCCGACTGAGCCACCTCATTGCCCTCGAGCACCTCCAGGGTGATCTTGCAGCAACCACGCTGACGCGCGATCTCTTCGACCTTCTGCAACATTTTCTGACTCAACCCCAGGCCCCGAAACTGATTCATCACCACCACGTCGTGAACGTTGACCAACGGGCGGCAAGCAAACGTCGAGAACCCTTCAAAGCAGTTAACCAACCCCGCCGGCTCGCCGCCGACAAACGCCAGTACGCTGAACGCGTGGGGGCGCTTGGCCAGTTCGGCGGGCAGTTGCTGCAGCAAGTCCGCAGGCAACGTATGGCCGCCGCCCATTGGGTCTTCGGCGTAATGGTTAAGCACCAGGCCGATGGCCTCGGCATGAACGGGGTTGGTGTAGCTGGCTTGCAGCACCAGGATGTCTGGGGTGTCCATGTCCTTCCTCAATCACGACAACAAGGGAATAGGCTCCCTTTTAGGGGAACAATTGTAAGCGCGGAGCCGGCAGTAGATGAAGGAGATTAACTACAAATGCCCGATAGAAAGCGCGAAGGTTGTGCGCATTAACAGGCACCATCAGCCTCGGATTTGTCCTATGCGCCGAAACGTTGAAGTTGCATCTCTTGTAAGCGGCTCAGGGTCCGTCGAAATGCAAACTCCAGATAGCCTTCGGTGTAGAGGTTTTGCAGCGGCACGCGGGCCTCGATGAACAACGGCACTTTACGGTCATAACACTCGTCCACCAGCGCTATAAAACGCCGCACGCTGTCATCATGCACCGACAATTCAGGTAACTCACGATCACCGGCCACGACGCGCTGGGCAGCATCTTCGGTGCCCCGGGCAATGCGCGCCGGGCGTTTTTGCGCGCTCAGGTTGGGGACTTCACCCAGCAGAATCGCCTTGAAGCGGTCGCACAGCAGCATAAAGTCCATGGCCGCCAGCGGCTGTTCGCACAGATCACAGTAGCGGCACCACAGCACCGTGTCGCTGGACTGCACCGCCACAATCGAACGATAGCCAACCGTGACCGCCCCGCCGCTCACCGCCTGCCCTTCACTCAGTTGCTTGAATACCGTGGCAAGTGCATCCGGCTGGTTCACCCAGTAGCGTTGCAGGCCCACACCAGGATGCAACCGGTGATCTTCACCACCGTCTACCGCCACCACTTGCATGTGCTGCTTGATCGCCTCAATGCCCGGCAGGAAACGCTCGCGATTGAAGCCGCCGGCGTAGAGCTGGTCGGGCGGCTGATTCGACGTGCAGACCACCACCACGCCCTCCTCGAACATCACCTGGAACAAGCGGCCGAGAATGATCGCGTCACCGATGTCATTCACGAACAGCTCGTCGAAACACAGCACGCGTACTTCCTGGGCGAGTTCCCGAGCCAAAGCCTGCAAGGGGTCCTGGATACCGCTGAGCTGGAACGAACGCTGATGCACCCAGCCCATGAAGTGATGGAAATGCTGGCGCCGCGCGGGCACCCGCAGGCTTTGGTAGAACTGGTCCATCAACCAGGTTTTACCGCGCCCCACCGGCCCCCACAGATAAACCCCGGTGATGGGCGCGCGGCCTTGATGCAAGGCCTCGTGGCAGGCTTGCAGGGCTTGCACCGCCTGGCACTGGGCGTCGTCGGGGACGAACCCTTGCTGGGCGATGGCGTGTTGGTAAGCGGCGAGAGGCGAGTCGAAAGTCATGCGTGCCAGTATGACTTACAAGGAGATATCCAGCCGTGAAATCTTGCCCTGCCCGTTCAGGCGGAAGGTGTAGCGCAGCTCCAGCGGGCTACCGGGGAAATTGCCGGAAACCACATTACTGACCAACACCTTGCCGGTGCGATGCTGCACGTTGAGTACTTCGACCCGCGGCTGGTAGCGACGCCCGGTGTCTTCCATCCAGCGGGCAATGGCGGCACTGCCGGCCTGATGCTCGCCCTCATCGAACACGTTGGCGTCCTCGGCAAACCAATCGGAAACGGACGAAATGTCGCGGGTATTCGTCGCAGTGATATAGGCCACGATGGCCGGCGCCAATTCAGCAGTAGACATGACACAGCTCCTTGTTTGGTGATTTGTAACGCCATGCTAAGCCAGGGCTGTGTCAGTTTTTGTCAGGAGTAAACGGCCCGGCTTCATTCTGCTCCATCAACTTGCGCCAGGCGCGTAGCCAGTCGCTGCGTCGCCCCGGATAACGCTCGCCGTGGGCTTGGGCGACGGCCACCCGGTCGGTGCGAAAAGTGCGATAGGCACCGCGCAATTCACACCAGGCCACGATCACCCGTACCTCGTTGAGAAAGCCCAGGGCCAGCGGCCAGATCAGGCGCTGGCTCTGGGTTTGGCTCGCGTCTGCGTAATCGATATGCAATTTGGCCTGATTGCGAATGGCCTCGCGAAACACATTAAGCGGCACACGGTTTTCCGGGTAGCCAAACCCTGGCGGGCCCGGCAGCAACGTCGGGTTACGCAGGGCTTCCTGCGCCGTCGGGTCAAGCACATCGGCAATCTTCGCCAAAGCGTTCGCGGCGGCGCGGCTCAGTACCTCATCACCGCGCTGATCCACGTAGCGCAAGCCCAGCACGATCGCTTCGGTTTCGTCGGCGTTGAGCATCAATGGCGGCAGAAACAAGCCGCTGCGCAACACATACCCTACCCCGGCCTCGCCGAAAATCGGTGCGCCCAAGGCGGTCAGTTCGGCGATATCGCGGTACAGCGTGCGCTCGGAAACTTCCAGCTGTGCAGCCAGTACGGCGGCTGTTACCGGGCGTTTTTTGCCGCGCAGGGCTTGGAGCAAAGTCAGTAGACGAGTGGTACGCGACACGTTGATCCCGCCTGAAAAACGAAAATGTGCCGCAGCTTAGCAGAGCCCCCTGTCAGAAAATGTCAGCAGTAAAAAAGCCTTCTGACTGAATAGCTGACGCAGATCATTTTGTTTTCGATGGCGACCTCGCAGCGGGTGGCAACTTACTAAATACCGGCGCGCGCCCTCGGCCAACCGTTATCTGAGACGAAAAAAAACGGCCTGAGCAGGCCGTTTTTTTTCAAGCGCAGAACTTACGCAAGGCTCTTGCTGACCACCTCGAACACATCGCTGGACAGCTCACCGCAGGCACGAATGCGCTCCAGCTGCGCCTTCATCAGCGCCTGGCGCGCGCTGTCGTATTTGCGCCAGCGAGTCAACGGCGCCAACTGGCGCGAGGCGATCTGCGGATTGAAGGCGTTCAACTGGATCACCAAGTCCGCCAGGAAACGGTAGCCCGAGCCATCCGCCGCGTGGAAGTTGATCAGGTTCTGCCCGGCAAACGCGCCGACCAGCGCCCGTACCTTGTTCGGGTTCTTGATGTTGAACGCCGGGTGTTCCATCAACGCGTTGACCCGCGCCAGCCCGCCCGGCAAGGTGCTGCCAGCCTGCACGCTGAACCACTGATCCATGACCAACGGGTTGTCCTTGAAGTTCTCGGCAAACACCGCCAGCGCCTTGGCCTTCTCGGCCTCGAACGGCGAATTCACCAACACCGCCAGCGCGGTCAGGCGTTCGGTCATGTTGTCGCTGGTGTCAAACTGGTCCAGCGTCGCCACCAGCACTTGCGGCTTGCCGCTGAGCATCAGGTACGACAGCGCGATGTTCTGCAAGGCGCGACGGGCAAAGTGCTCGGCCGCCGCCACGTACGGCGTCTGCTTGGACAGCTCGCGATTGGCCTGGTAGCGCAGCCACAGCGATTCATAGAGGTTGTCGGCCAGCTGCTTGCGGGCAAACTCACGGGCAGCGTGGATCGCATCCACATCCGCCACTTCACTGATTTCGGTCAGGTAGGCTTCGCTTGGCAGCGAGAGCATCTCGGCGACCATCGCCTGGTCCAGGCTTTCATCGCTCAACACCGTGCGCAGCGCGTCGATCAAGCGCTGATCCAGCTTCAGCGGCTGACCCGCCTGATGCTGACCGATCAGCTCCTGCAACACCTGCACCGACAGTTGCTGGCCGGCATCCCAGCGGTTGAAGCCGTCGCTGTCATGCTGCATCAGGAACATCAGCTGGTCGCGGTTGTACGGGAAGCTCAGTTTCACCGGCGCCGAGAAGCCGCGCAGCAACGACGGCAACGGCTGCTCGGCGATATCAACGAACGTGAAGGTCTGCTCGGCTTCGGTCACCGAAATCACACGGGACGTGGCGCCAGCGCTTGCCTCACCGGCCAGGCGCAAGGCGATAGCGGCGCCCTTCGCGTCCAGCAGGCCCAGCTCAACCGGAATCACGAACGGCAGTTTTTCAACCTTGTCCGGGGTTTGCGGGCAGCTCTGGCGGAAGGTCAGGCTGTAGGTCTTGGCAGCGGCGTCGTAGGACTCGCTCACCACCAGGCGCGGCGTGCCGGCTTGGCTGTACCAGCGCTTGAACTGCGTCAGGTCGGCGCCGTTCGCATCTTCCATGGCCTTGATGAAGTCGTCGCACGTCACGGCCTGGCCGTCATGGCGTTCGAAGTACAGGTCGCTGCCTTTGCGGAAGCCTTCGGCGCCGAGCAAGGTGTGGATCATGCCGACCACTTCCGAGCCCTTTTCGTACACGGTCAGGGTGTAGAAGTTGGAGATTTCGATAAAGCTGTCCGGGCGCACGGCGTGGGCCATGGGGCCGGCGTCTTCGGCAAACTGGTGGGTACGCAGGTACGCCACGTCCTGAATGCGCTTGACCGTGGCCGAGTTCATGTCGGCCGAGAAGCCCGAGTCGCGGAACACGGTGAAGCCTTCCTTCAACGACAGCTGGAACCAGTCGCGGCAGGTCACGCGGTTGCCCGACCAGTTGTGGAAATATTCGTGGGCGACGATCGCCTCGACCCGCTGGTGCGCGGCGTCGGTGGCGGTTTCGGCGCGGGCCAGCACGGCGCTGGAGTTGAAGATATTGAGGCCCTTGTTCTCCATGGCGCCCATGTTGAAGTCATTGACCGCCACGATCATGAAGATGTCGAGGTCATACTCGCGGCCGTAGGTCTCTTCATCCCAGCGCATGGACTTTTTCAGGCTGTTCATGGCGTGCTGGCACTTGTCGATATTTTCTGGCTCGACGTAGATGCGCAGCGCCACTTCGCGGTGGGTCATGGTGGTGAAGGTGTCTTCAACACACCACAAATCACCGGCCACCAGCGCGAACAGGTAGGCCGGTTTCTTGAACGGGTCTTCCCAGGTCGCCCAGTGGCGGCCGTCTTCACCCGGGCCGCTGGCGATCGGGTTGCCGTTGGACAGCAGCACCGGGTAGCGGTGTTGCTCGGCGATCACGGTGGTGGTGAAGGTGCTCATCACGTCCGGGCGGTCGAGGTAATAGGTGATTTTACGGAAGCCTTCAGCCTCGCACTGGGTGCAGAACATGCCGCTGGATTTGTACAGGCCTTCCAGGGCGGTGTTGGTTTCCGGGTGGATGCGCACGCTGGTGTCGACCGTGAAGGTGTCGCTGGTCGGGTGCAGGGTCAGGTGGCTGTCGGTCAGCTGGTAGTCGGCTGCGCTCAGTTCACGGTCGCCCAGGGTGACGCTCAACAGCTCCAACTGCTGGCCATCGAGCAACAGCGGCGGCAGGCCGGCGCCGCGCTCGGGGTTGCGGCGCATCACCAGCTGCGCGTGGACCAGGCTGTGGTCCTCGAACAACTCGAAGGTCAGGTGCGTCTCTTCAATCAGGTAGTCCGGCGCCTGATAGTCCTTCAGGTAAATCATCTTCGGTTGTTCGGTGCGCATGGGTGGCATCCTTCTACTGATGCACGGCGAGCTGGTAGGCCGTGTACTTACGAATGTTGATAACGCCGGTGTCGAAGATCAGGTATTGGCCCTTGATCCCCAACAGCGTGCCTTCGGCAATCGGGTTCTTGTCCAGGTTGAAGCTGACGATCTTGGCGGGATACTGCTCCACCGGGTAGCGGATTTCGAGTGGTTCGATGTCGGTTACCGGTTGGATGGCTTGTAGGCCAAAGCGTTCCTGCAAATTCAACAGGCCTTCGGCGCACGAGGCGAACAGCTCATCGCGCACCTGCGCAAGGTCCACCGATTGCGCGTCGCCCTTGAGTAAAGCACGCCAGTTGGTCTTGTCCGCCACTTGGCTGCGGAACAGGTCTTCGACGAAACCTGACTGCTGGCGAGTCGCAACGCGCATGATCGGCAGCGCCTGGCTGGCGCCCTGGTCCAACCAACGGGTTGGCAACTGGGTGGCACGGGTGATGCCGACCTTGATGCCCGACGAGTTAGCCAGGTACACCACATGGTCGGTCATGCAGAATGTTTCGCCCCAACCCGGATCACGGCAGGTGCCGGCGTCGTAATGGCAACGCTCGGGGCTCATGATGCACAGGTCGCACTGGGCCAGTTTGGTCATGCACGGGTAGCAGTAACCCTGGCTGAAACTGGTCTTGGTCTTGCGACCGCAATGGCTGCAATGGATGGCGCCGAGGTATTCCAGGCGCACGTGAGTGCCGATCAATGGGTTGACCGGCACCTCGGTATCGCCAAGGCGAAACGCGTATTGAACGGTCGGCTCACCGAGTTGCGCCGACATTTTGCTGACTGCACCGCGACCAATTTCAATCAATGGATCGCATCCGACTTGAACAGAATGTTCGGCACCGGCGCCGACTTGGACGCACATTCCTGCGGGCCCATGTAGCCGGTACGCTGCTCTTCTGGCAGGTTCTGGATTTCCCAGGCGATCACCGCTTGCAGCGACAGTTCGCGCTGCTCAGCAGTGAGCTTGCGGCCATCGGACCACTTGCCGATTTCCACGGCGAGCTTGAGGCTCTCGTAGACGTCCGGGGTGATGTTTTCGATCATTTCAGCAAAAGACGACATGTGCACAACCTCTAGATAACGGTCGCTGGTTCAGCGAATGCAATGATGACAATTGACGGCCGGGCGCGATACCGGCGCGTCAGAATTCCTTGGACAACTTGACCTGGGCCAGCTCCTTTTCCAGCAAGCGCCGGAAGATCTGCGGCGCCGCGAAGGTATAGGCCGCAAACGCCAGCCACACCCAATCAATCATCTGAGCCACTTGTGGATGACCCTGGGTCGCCAGGGTGATGACCACCACACGATAGACCACGAACATAAACAGCAGCAGGACAATGGCGCGGGTGGCGCTGCGCTCGTTCATCCAGCTGTTGAAGCGCCACCAGGCACCAAGAAACACATTGCTGCGGGCTTTTACCGCCGTCAGCAGGTGCAACGCCGCGACATTCGTGGCGTTTTCCTGCAAGGCCCAGATGGCATGGTCGCGGGCGCCGTTGATATCGCCTTCGCGCAGCAGCAAATGCCCCAGCACCACCACCGCGCCCGCATTACTCGGATCGGCCTGCAACGCCTGGCGCGCGAACTGATGCGCCTGGTCCCAATGGCCGCTGGCACGATGAAACTGCGCCATGGCAACCAGATTGGAAGCATCGTCGGGGCCCAGCTCCAGGGCTTTTTCCAGTGGTTCGCGGCTCTGCGCCAAGCGGCCGGTCAATTGATAAAGTTCGGCCAGGCAGCGGTAATTGACGGGGTTGAGCGGTTCCATATCCAGCAGTTGGGTCAGATGTTCCTGAGCCAGGCTGAATTTGCGCAGGGCAATCGCCACCTGGGCCGCCGCGTAGTGGGCCAACGGCATCTGCGCATCGGCCGCCAGGGCCAGCTGCACTTCACGCTTGGCCGCGTGCACGCGCCGCATGTTCATCAAACAGATCGCCAATAACGCATGGGCTTCGGCCGAATGCGGGTCGCTGGCCAGCAACTGGCGCAACGCATCGATGGCGCCGTCATTGTGGTCAGCCTGTAGGCGTTGATAGGCCAATTGCAGCAAGTAATCGGTATTCATCAGCTCATCACCAGATACCAAAGGGTGCTGGGCACCCATTTGACGACCATGCCCTTGAGCACAAAGCCACCAATCAACGCCAAGGGAAGACCAAAGCGGTTGAGGACACCGCCGTAGTACTGGTAAATCTCGATGGTCGCGTTCTGCTGCATATACAACAGGTAACCAATGCTCAATTTCCACACCACCAGCACCAGCAAGGCATATTGGATCTCGGCCTGGCTCTGGATGTAGCCCAAGCCCACCAGTTGCAGCAACCCGAAACCGATCACCACGCTGCCCACCAAAGCCACGACAGCCAGGACCCACTCACGCACGCGTGTCGGGCTGCCCACAGCAATCGAGTTGAACACAAACCATGGCAAGCCGAGCCAGGCACCGCCCAGCATCAGGCCCAACAATGGCCAGAGCGGTGAAACCGCCCACTTGGCCAAGGCGCCCGGGCGCGGTTCATCTTCGATGCGGTAACCACCGTATTGCGCCATCAGCGACCCTTCCCGTGCTTGTCGAGGAAGGCCAGCACCTCGTCATATTGATTGCCTTCATTGGCATAGCGCGCGTAATTGCGCGCCGTGGTCAGCCACTCCAAGGTGGTAGCACGCACGTCTTTCAACGCTGCCTTGAAATGGCGGTCGCAGATCGACTGTTCGGCGCCACTCTCGATAGAGGCTTCAATCGCCTCGTCGGCGGCGGTTTCCACCAGCTCGCTGAGGTCCGCGCCCGAGAAGCCCGAAGTGTTCTTGGCCAGGAAGGCAAAGTCGATGTCATCGGCCATCGGCCGGCCTTTCATCATCACCTTGAGCATGCTTTCGCGCGCTGCGCGATCCGGTGGCGGCACGAACAGCACCCGATCAAAGCGACCGGGGCGACGGAATGCCGAGTCCACCGACCACGGCACGTTGGTCGCGGCGAGGATCAACACCCCGTGGTTGTCATTGGTAAACCCGTCCATCTCGGACAAGAACTGGCTGACCAGTTTTGACGACGTCGACTCGCGGGTGTTGGACCGTTTGCCACCCAGCGCCTCGACTTCATCGAAGAACATCACCGCAGGCGCCTGCGCCCGTGCCTGTTCGAACAGCGCGTGCAATTTGCGCTCGGATTCGCCGATGTACATGTCCAGCACATCGGAAATGGCCACATTGAAAAACGTCGCCTTGCACTCCCCGGCCGTGGCACGAGCCAACAATGTTTTGCCACAGCCCGGTGGGCCGTACAGCAGCACGCCGCCGCCGACCTTCTTGCGAAAGCGCTGGAACAAGCCTGGTTTTTGATACGGCAGAATGATCTTTTTGTGGATGGTCTTTTTCAGCTCATCCAGGCCACCGATATCATCAAAGGTCAGGGTTTCCTTTTCCGGCACCAACAGGCGCACCACTTCGCTCTGGTCGGTGTCGTCATTGGAAATCACGCGCAGGCGCGGGCGCCCTTCGGCGGCCGGAAAATCCAGCACCGAGACATTCAAGCGGCGCCACAGCGCCATGTCTTCCAGCGCCGGGTTGGCATCGACCGCCGCGCGGTATTCCACCTGGGCTTCCTTGAGGCGCTCCAACGCCGCCAGCGCACGCGCCTTGAGCAGGCGCGCGGCAGGCTCATTACCCTCAATCAGTTGCAAGGCACGCGAGGCTTGGCCGGCGACCAAGCACAGCTGCGCTGCGGCCAGCTTCAGGGCGGCAGCATCGGGCCACTGTTCAAGGTCGGCCGGCAGCAGTTTAAGCCCCCGCTCATGCTCGCCGCGCTCAAGGCTGGCGCCAAGCAGCAGCGTCAGCAGCGCGACATTGCCGGGCGCCGCAGACAACGCGGCCTCCAACTGGTCGAACGTCGAATCATCCATGGTGCTTCCTTAAAAGTTCAGTGACGGCACACAGAGGCTCATGCGATCACCTCCGGCCGTTCAACATCGACCCACACAAACTTGCGCGGATCCAGTTGGGTTTCCTGATCCAGCCGGTAGGCCACCAGCTTGCCGTACAGCACGGCGCTGTAGTCCAGGCAGGCCAAGTTGGGGCGGATCGGTGCCGGTTTGCCGCTGCGCCAGTAATGGCCGACGAACAACAACGGTTCGTCGACGCCATAACGCAGCAGGGAGTTTTTTTCGGTCGACGACAATGGCGTACGTGCCACCGGCTCCGGCAGCGCATCGGGCTGGAACACGATGTCGCCGTAGGTTTTCGGGTCGTCTTCCCAGAATTTGGTGCGAAAGAACGAGCGCGTCAGCCCATCGCCACCGGTCAGCGTCAGGCCATCCGGCAGGCGCATATCGGTGCCGCGCAGTAAGCGGTCGAAGGCGTTGCAGGCAAAACTGCCCGGCACGGCAGCGGCCTGCAGGAAATGCTGGTCGATGCAGCCATCCGGGAAAGTCGCGCGCAGCGGCTGGATAAACCCATCATCCCAGCACGCATGCACCACGCGGAAACGCCCCGCATCAACAAACAGCGGCATGTCGTAGAACCAACCGAGAAAATCGTGCCAGTCGCCCGGGTGCTGTTCGAATTGGGTCAGGGTTTCGTGGATCAATCGCGCGTGGCGTGGGTTGTGCTCGCGCACGAACTGCTTGCCGCTGCCCGGCGGCGCGGCTGTGCTCCAGCCCAGCGCGTTGAATTCGTGGTTGCCCATGATGCACAGCGCCTGACCGGCCTCGGCCATGTCGTGGACGATATGCAGCGCCTCGCGAATGCGCGGGCCACGGTCGATGATATCGCCGAGGAACACGGCCATTCGCGACGGATGGCGCCAAGTGCCACCCTGCTTGTGGTAACCCAGCCGGTCGAGCAAATGCTCAAGGGTATGAGCGCAACCGTGCACGTCACCAATCAGGTCGTAGTTACGCGCGGGATCGAGCATCAGTCGCCTCCACCCCCCAAGCGGCTACCCCAGCCCAACTTGGTGCGGCACACTTCGTAGTAGTTGTGATCCAGCGGGTGGATCAACCGCAACTTCTGCGCCTTTTTGCTCACGGTGATGGTGTCACCGGGGGCGCAGGTGAAATGGTTCTGCCCGTCACAGGAGACTTGCGGGTAGATCTGCATGTCTTTGGACACCACGATTTTCAGCTCACTGTTGCCATCGACCACAATTGGCCTGCTGGACAACATATGGGGGTACATCGGCACGATCACAATGGCATCCAGCTTGGGATGCATGATCGGGCCGCCTGCCGACAGCGCATACGCCGTGGAACCGGTCGGCGTGGCGACGATCAGGCCGTCGGCCTTCTGGCTACACACGAACTGGCCGTCGATATACAGCTCGAACTCGATCATCCGCGTGGACTTGCCCGGGTGCAGCACCACGTCATTGAGTGCATCGCCCTGGCCGATGGCCTCGCCGTGGCGGCGCACTTCGGCTTGCAGCAGGAAGCGGTTTTCGACCAGATAATGGCCGTCGAGCACCTTGGCCACTTCGACTTCCAGCTCATCCGGGCGGATGTCGGTGAGAAACCCCAGGCTGCCGCGGTTGATCCCCAACACCGGCACGTTATGCCGCGCCAGGGCCCGGGCGGCGCCGAGCAGGCTGCCGTCGCCGCCGACCACAATGACCATGTCGCAGACTTCGCCGAGCATTTTGCGCGACGAGGTTTGCAGGCCGTGGCCCGGCAGGATTTCGGCGATGGTGTCTTCGAGGATCACGTGCAGGTGGCGCTCGAGCAGAAACTTTTTCAGTCGGCGGACGGTGTCCAGCACCTGGGTACTGCCCAGGCGACCGATAATGCCGATATTGCGAAATTGCTCCATGGGGCTCCTGCGGGATGTTGGGTGTGGCGAAAAACAACGATTATGGGCGAAAGGCCGCTTCAGGCAAAATCCTTTGTCGCCATGAAGCCTTGATGACAATGGTTCTCAGCCACCTGTCCTGCGCTTAAAAGGCTATGCTCGGACCATGACTGTGTTCCCGGATCTGCACAACCTGCCCCGCCAGTTGCGGCACCCCGAGGTGCGCGACCTGGCGTGGGTGATGCTGGCCCCGCCGATGCTCGCGCAAACGCCTTGGCCACAGCGCCACCCGCTGGCCGGTAGCGACTGGGTGCAGGCACCGCACCTGCTGGAACACTGGTTGCGCACTCTCGACCAAGACAGCCGCGCCTTGCAGCATTGGCTCAGCCTGTCACGCACCCGCCGCCTGGGCCTGTATTACGAACGCCTGTGGCAATTTGCCGTGCAGCATGCGCCGGGCGTGGAATTGCTGGCTGCCAACCTGCCGATCCGCCGTGCCGGGCATACCTTGGGCGAGCTGGATATGCTGCTGCGCGACCGCGATGGCGTGCACCACCTGGAACTGGCGATCAAACTCTACCTGGGGCCGCAGAGCGGCAATGGCCTGGACACCGCGCAATGGCTGGGGCCCGGCTGTCATGATCGGCTGGACCGCAAGTTAGCGCATCTGGCCCAGCACCAACTGCCGATTTCAGCACGCCCGGAAAGCCGCGAGGCGCTCGCAGCGCTGGATATCCAGCAATTCGACGCGCACTTGTGGCTCGGCGGGTATTTGCTCTACCCCTGGCCCGGCCAGGCCGAGCCGCCCCACGGCGCCCATCCGCTGCATTTGCGTGGGCGCTGGCTGCATCAGCGCGATTGGCCGGCGCTGGTCAGTGCCAGCCCACCGGGGCGCTGGCAACCGCTGCCCCGGCACGCCTGGCTGGCGCCGGCGCATTACCCGCAGGCGCAAGTGTGGAGTGAGGAGCAGATGCACGGCTGGCTGGCAGCGCTGGACCCGATGGCACCGGCGCAACTGTTGGTGCGCCTTGTGCAAAATGGCGAGGATTGGGAGGAAGCCGAACGCCTGTTTCTGGTAGCCGATCTCTGGCCAAACGTCCCAGGCGTTACTTGACCTTCAAGTGCCGCGCATACCAGGGCCGCCTCGGCACACGCTTGAACAATGCCTGCAAGCCTTCGTCCTCAGCGGCAAATGTAATACGCAGCGCCAGCTTCATGGTCTCCGGGTCCATTTCCATCGAGCGCCCCATCTGTAACCCCGGCGTGGTGCTGCAGCCGTGGGTGTCCGGCCCCAGCCACGGATCGCCCACTTCCACCCAACGCCCCTGCGCGAACCAGTTCACGCCATTGACCTCAAGCCGGCTGACCTCGCCTGGATTAAAGCGCTCGTGGGCGCGATACCAATCCTCGATGCGGTCGTCGATCCAGCCGTGAAAATGCCAGAACACCGGGTTTACATGCGATGAAAACGGGTCGCCGAGAAAGTCGTTTTCCGGCGCATACCAGCGCGCGGCAAAGTCCGACGGATCGCGGGCGAACGGCACCGGCGCGCCGTTGGACGGGTCACGCGGCACCGAGGCCCAGCGCATGTGCAGCCAGTCGTGCAGGCCCAGCTCCATCTCCGAGCCCAACTGCCCCAAGGTCAGCTTGGCCAAGTAACGCGGATCGCGGTATTGGGATTCCCAGACCTGGAAGTTGCTGTGGTAGGCCTCGGCCGCCTTGATATCACTGACCCATTGGGTGTAGTCGCTGTCATCCGGCGCCGACCAACACGGCGGCAGCGCGAAGCCGTCGTGGTTATCGAAATAACGCACAAAGCCCAGGCGATCGCGTTCCAGCGCCGGCTGCGGTTCGGGGAATTGCGGCCACGACGGCAAATCTTGCATGGAGCGTGCGGTGCCGAGCATGTGGCGGTGCATGAAAAAGAAGTCGATACCCGAACCGTTGCGGTCTTTGCGCTTGCCGCGTGCGTCGCGTTCCTGGCCGCGCGGGCCAGGCTGCCAGCCGATACCGCGCAAGGCGTCGCGCTTCTCTTGCGAGAGTTTGTGCCACTGGTCACGGGTGGCATGCCAGAGCTGGTGAAACAGGCGGTGCTCGGGCGAAATCAGCCAGGCCAGCAGCGTCGGGTTGAGGCCGATGCGTTGGCGGGCTTCGGGAAACAGCTGCTTGTGGGCGATAAAGCGGTTGTCGCGTTCGGTCAACGCCAACGGCCGATCGAGGTTGAGAATCTGCCCGCTGAGGGTACTGCTGCCGGCGTTGGCGAAGTCGGCCCAGACTTCATCGAGGGTCATCTTGAACTCATAGGCCGGTGCGCCGTCGGCCGCATCGCGGTCGATCAGGCGCCAGTAAAGCAAGGCGCCCTCGCCTGTCAGCACATCACCGAGTACGCGGTAGCGCGGCTCACCTTCGGCGCGCAGGTTGTGTGCGGTGTCGAGGTAGCCGCGCAAGCCACGGCCACGCGGGGCAATGTCCAGCAGCAGTTCCAGACCTTGCAACGGCAGGCCCTTTAGCCCGGCGTCGCGGCCTTCCAGGCGCAGGCTCCACACACCGCGCAAAATGTTCGCCAAGTGCTGGCCTTCGGTGTTAGCCAACTCCACCGTGGCCTCGCCCGGGGTGATGGGGAACTCTTCTTCACGCGTCAGCTCGCGATGGGCATAAAAGGCCGCCGGCACGGCGGCGCCTGTCAGCGCCAGGCCTGCGATGAACCCACGTCGAGAGATCGTCATTGTCTACCTTAGGAAACGGCTTAATCAGAGCTAGAACGTTTGCAGCCCCGGGAAATTTACCGCAGCGCCCACCAGGCCTAAATTTCCCCCGCCATGGCTCGTTCTTCCCTGATAGCAAAGGCCTCAACTGACTGAGATGGCAATGACAAAACCACGTTCGAAAAAGGCGCTGTTAATCGGCCTGCCGCTGGCATTGGCCATCGGCGCCGGGGCTGGCTTTCTGATCTGGGACCACTGGTTCCGGGGCAATGCCGGTTACCCGCTGGAGGTGATCAAGCAAGCCAATGAAATGCAGGACCGCCTGCTGTCGTTCGACAGCCACATCACCGTGCCGATGGATTTTGGCACCGCAGGCAACGAGGCCGACAAAGATGGCAGCGGCCAATTCGACTTGGCCAAGGCCGCACGCGGGCGCTTGTCGGGCGCCGCGCTGACGATTTTCGGCTGGCCGGAAATCTGGAACGGGCCCAACGCGCCGCACAAACCCACTGACGGTTTTGTCGAGGAGGCCCGCCATGAGCAGGAGGTGCGCTACAAGATCATCTCCGGCATGGTCCGCGACTTTCCCAACGTGGTCGGCATTGCCTACACCCCGGACGATTTCCGGCGCCTGCATGGCGAGGGCAAGTTTGCGGTATTTATCAGCATGCTCAACGCCTACCCGCTGGGCGATGACCTGAACCAGCTGGACCTGTGGGCGGCGCGCGGCATGCGCATGTTCGGTTTCAGCTATATCGGCAACAACGCCTGGTCCGACTCATCCCGCCCACTGCCGTTTTTCAATGACACCACCGACGCCCTCGAAGGGCTGTCGCCCATCGGCCAGCAAGCGGTGCATCGCCTCAATGACCTGGGCGTGATCATCGATGTGTCGCAAATGTCGACCAAGGCCCTGGAACAGGTGGCGCAACTGAGCCGCACACCGATGGTGGCGTCCCACTCGGCACCGCGCGCCTCGGTGGATATCCCGCGCAACCTCAGCGACAAAGAACTGCAACTGATCAAGAACAGCGGCGGCGTGGTGCAGGTGGTGGGTTTCCCGGCCTATTTGCGCCCGCTGAGCCAGCCAACCCAGGAAAAACTCAACGCCCTGCGCGCGCGTTTCGACTTGCCGCCGCTGCCAGACCTGGCCATGGCCTTGATGCCCGGCGACGCGATTATCGCCGCCTGGTCCGAGCAGAAGTTCGGCCAGTACGCCCAAGGCCTGTACGGCATTCTTGAAGAAGAACCCAAGGCCACCCTCAAGGATTGGGGCGATGCCATCGACTACACCGTGCGCAAGATCGGCATTGATCACGTCGGCATCTCGTCAGACTTCAACGACGGCGGCGGCATTCAGGGCTGGGAGAACGTCGGCGAGGTGCGCAACGTCACCGCCGAACTGATCCAGCGCGGTTATTCCGAAGCCGATATCGCCAAACTGTGGGGAGGCAACTTCCTGCGGGTGTGGGACCAAGTACAAAAAGCCGCCAAGCCATTGGCCAACCGCTAACCACTTAGAAGCAAGTCCATGACCGACCGCCGTACATTTCTCAAGCAGGCCGGCGTATTCGCCGCCAGCCTGCCGATGGGCGCCGCCCTCCTCCCGCAGGCCCTGGCCGCCGAGCCGGCACCCACTACAAACGACCCATGGACGGGGCTCAAACAACTGTTCACCCAGGACCCGAATTACCTGCATTTTTCCAACTTCCTGGTCACTTCACATCCCCGGCCCGTGCGCGAAGCGATTGACCGCTACCGCCAACAGATCGACCGCAACCCCGGCCTGGCGATGGACTGGGGCCTTGAAGAAACCTGGATACGCGAAGGCCAGGTGCGCGAATGGGCCGGCCGCTACCTGAACGCCAAGCCGCCACAGATCGCGCTGACCGGCAGTACCTCGGAAGGCCTGGCGATGATCTACGGCGGCATCAAGCTTGGGCCCGATCAGGAAATTCTCACCACCGAGCACGAACACTACGCCACGCAGAGCGTGCTGGATTTTCGCGTCGCCCGGCAAGGCACGCAGGTGCGTCGAATCCGCTTGTTTGAGAATGCCAGCCAGGTCTCCAGCGACGAAGTACTGGGCAACATCAAGCGTGCCATTCGCCCCAATACCCGCGTACTGGGCATGACCTGGGTGCAATCGGGCAGTGGCGTGAAGCTGCCCATCGGCGAGATCGGCACGCTGGTCGAAGAACTCAACCGCAACCGTGACGAGCAGGACCGCATTCTCTACGTGGTCGATGGCGTGCATGGCTTCGGCGTGGAAAACCTCGACTTCCCGGCCATGCACTGCGACTTCTTTATCGCCGGCACCCACAAATGGATGTTCGGCCCGCGCGGTACCGGGCTGGTCTGCGCGCGTGACGCCGAGAACAAATACGTCACGCCGATGGTGCCGACCTTCTCCGAAGACACCAACTTCGCCACCACCATGACCCCTGGCGGTTACCACGCCTTTGAGCATCGCTGGGCGGCGGACGAAGCCTTCAAACTGCACCTGCAACTGGGCAAGGCGCCGGTGCAGGCGCGTATTCACGCACTCAACACCGAGCTCAAAGACCAATTGCTGGCCCACCCGCAGATCGAACTGGTCACGCCGCGCAGCCCCGAGCTCTCGGCAGGCTTTACCTTCTTCCGGGTCAAGGGCCAGGACAGCGAAGCCGTGGTCGCGCACATGATGAAAAACCGCGTGGTGATCGATGCAGTGGACCGCGATGTCGGCCCGGTGATTCGCACCTCACCCGGCCTGCTCAACAGCTCGGATGAGATCCAGCGCTTCATGACCTTGCTGAGCCAACGGTTGTGACCCCACTTTCCCTTTGAACGAGATGCCCACATGACTCCATCCCGACTCAAGCCCCTCACTGCCCTGGCGCTGACCGCCCTGTGCGGCGCGCTGTTGCCCGGCCTGGCCCAGGCCGCCACCCCGCAGCCGGGCAAAGTATTCAAGGACTGCAAGGACTGCCCCGAAATGGTCGTGCTGCCTGCCGGCACCTTCACCATGGGCACCCCTGAAGACGAAGTCGGCCGCGAGCCGGATGAAGGCCCAATGCATGCGGTGACCTTCGCCAAACCCTTCGCCATGAGCCGCTTCCACGTCACGGCCGCAGAGTGGGACAGCTACGTGCGCCAGACCGGGGTCAAGATCGCCAATGGCGACGACCGCCCCGGCCGCGAATGCATCGCCAGCAAGCCGCGCTACCCCCAAGGCCCGCGCCAGCCGGCGGTGTGCATGGACATGGACGACATCAAGAACTACGTGGCCTGGCTGTCGAAAAAGACCGGGCAGAAGTACCAGATGGTCAGCGAAGCACAACGTGAATACGCCGCCCGCGCCGGCTCAACCGGGCCCTTCCCTTTCCCCTTCGATGAAGGCAAGGGCTACAGCATCGCCGAGCATGCCAACACCTACGGCCCGGCGGATGGCTACAGCTACTCTTCGCCGGTGGGCAGCTACCCGCCGAATGCATTCGGCATGTACGACATGCACGGCAATGTCTACGAGCGGGTTGCCGATTGCGAGCATCCCAACTACATCGGCGCACCCACCGACGGCAGCGCCTGGGTAGAGCCGAACTGCGAGAGCTACCAGATTCGTGGCAACGACTGGGGCGAGGCACCCGTGTTTTCGCGCTCGGGCAACCGCAACAACATCTACCCGCACACGCGCGGTGACTGGATTGGGTTCAGGGTCGTGCGCGAACTCTAAGACCACCACCTTTCAAAGGCGGGAGCGGGCTTGCTCGCGAAGGCAGTGTGTCAGCCACCTGATGCATCGACTGATTCACCGCTTTCGCGAGCAAGCCCGATCCCACATTTTACCCTGGGTACATCAGGTAGAAATTCGCGGCAATGACTAGAGGGATACGCGAACGCTGCAGCGGACACTATCAATTGTGGGAGCTGGCTTGCCTGCGATAGCGGTGGATCAGGCAAATAATCTCAGGTGGCCTGCCGTCATCGCAGGCAAGCCCGCTCCCAAATTTTGATCTGTATGCACCCAATAGGGTTAGGTTCAGGCCTGCTTGGCCAACAACTCCAACCCTTCATGCAGCGCCGGGAATAGGCTGTTGTTGAAGTTATTCCAGCGCAGTTCGAGGATGGTGTCCTCGGGCGAAATCTCGGTTTTGAGTACATCGTGGAACACTTCACCGGAGTCGATGCCGTTATCCACGTAGTGGAACGACGCCCCGGTGAGGTACAGCGGCTCCGACGGCGTGGTGGCCTTGGTCGCCCAGTCCACCACGGTTTGCCCGCGCGCGCCGTACAACGCATTCCAGGTGGCGTAAGCGCCACGGCGTTCGTAAGGCGATTCGATGCGGGTGATGCCTGGGTGGATATTCATGATCCGCCGTGCAAACGGCGCCCCTGGGCGCACCAGCTCATCCAGAATCACCAGCAGACCATCCAGCACGACGATATCGGCCTTTAACTCCACCAGCGTGTCATGCAGGCGACGCTCGAAATCCTGCTTGCCCGCAATGTGCTCGGCGCTGCCGCGCGGCAGGCGGCGATAGGTGGATGGCACGCTCAGCAACAGGTCGTTGACCAAGCGCCCCTGCACCTGCAAGTCCGCCGGGTACAACCACTGGCGGCCTGGCTTATAGGCAAAACCGTAATCGCTGACCAGTTGCTGATCACGCGGGTTCTGCTCGTCATCGTCGTACACCACGCCGACCAGGTTGTAAGTCTCGCCCAACGGCGTGTCGTTCAGCGAACCCACCAGAAACTCCAGCACCGACTTCATGTAGCGCGCGTGGTCCTTGTAGGCCACCGGCTGCCCGGCCTTGTCGGCGGCGGCATTTCTCAGGGACCAGACATACACCAGGTTCTTTTTCGTCATTGTTTCGCTCTCGCTGAATGGACTGCGCGCCGTGTCGATACACGTGCGCCTACAGCACAAGAACGAACCAGCCCGGCGGCAATTTATCCCGCGCCGCCAGCAAAGGGCACGCCGCGCTAAATACTCGCGCCAGCGCTTCGTTTGTCATGGGTAAGGGTCTGTGTGCCCAGCCCCCTCTTTTTGACTTTCCGGGAAGTATTTATGACCGACCCCAAGCGCGGCGCCTTCAAAGGTTTGCTCGCATTGCTCAGGCCTTTTCGCACTATCGTGACGGTCTCCGTCGCCCTGGGCATGGCCGGCGGCCTGGCCATCACGTTGCTGCTGGCGACGATCAATAACGCCCTGCATTCCACCACCGGCATGACCCAGGGCGTGATCCTGACCTTTGCCGCGCTGTGCCTGTTGGCGCTGACCAGCTCCATCGTCTCGGATATCGGCACCAACTATGTGGGCCAACGGATCATCGCCGCCTTGCGCAAGGACCTCGGCGAGAAAGTGCTGTCGGCGCCCATCGAGCAGATCGAGCGCTACCGCGCCCACCGCCTGATTCCGGTCCTCACCCACGACGTCGACACCATCAGCGACTTCTCCTTCGCGTTCACGCCGCTGGCCATCGCCACCACGGTGACCCTCGGCTGCCTGGGCTACCTGGCCTACCTGTCGGTGCCGATGTTCCTGATGATGATCGTGGCCATCGTCATCGGCAGCAGCGTGCAGTTCATCGCCGGCCACAAGGGCATCCGCGGTTTTGACGAAGCCCGCGACCTGGAAGACGAACTGCAACGCTACTATTCAGCGATTGCCTCGGGCGCTAAGGAGCTGCGCATCCACCGGCCACGACGCTACCGGATGAACACCCACCGCATCCAGGCAACCGCCGACCAGATCAGCGCTATCCAGGTGCGCTCGGTGAATATTTACATCGTGGCGAAAACCTTCGGCTCGATGCTGTTCTTCGTGGTCATCGGCCTGGCTCTGGCCATGCAAGCCTACAACCCCAACCCGGACCCTGCAGTGATCACAGGCTTCGTGCTGGTGCTGCTGTACATGAAAGGCCCGCTCGAACACGTGGTCGGTTACCTGCCGATCATCGGCAAGGCGCGGATTGCCTTTGCGCGCATCACCGAGTTGTCGGATCGCTTCTCGTCCCCCGAGCCACACTTGTTGATGGACGGCAGCGAAGCGCCGACACCGGTGGTCAACAGCCTTGAATTGCGCGGCATCAGCTACAGCCCGCCGCCGGTGGAAGGCAGCGAGCCGTTCCACCTGGGGCCGATCAATCTGAGCATCAAGCAGGGCGATATCGTGTTTATCGTCGGCGAGAACGGTTGCGGCAAGACCACCCTGATCAAGCTATTGCTCGGTCTGTACCAACCCGACGCCGGTGAAATCCGGCTTAACGGCGACACCGTGACCGACCCCGTGCGCGATGACTATCGCCAATTGTTCACCACGGTATTCGCCGACTACTACCTGTTCGACGACCTGGTCCAGGGCAGTGCCACGCAATCGCTGGACAGCGCCGCCAAGTACCTGGAGCGCCTGGAAATCGCGCACAAGGTCAGCGTCAAAAACGGCGTATTCAGCACCACCGACCTCTCCACCGGCCAGCGCAAACGCCTGGCGCTGGTTAATGCGTGGCTCGAAGAACGCCCCGTGCTGGTGTTCGACGAATGGGCGGCCGACCAGGACCCGGCGTTCCGCCGCGTGTTCTACACCGAGCTGCTCCCAGACCTCAAACGCCTGGGCAAAACCATCATTGTGATCAGCCATGACGACCGCTATTTCGATGTCGCCGACAAGTTGGTGCGCCTGCGTGCGGGCAAAGTGGTGCACGAGATGGAACCGGCGTGAAATTTCTTTTCCGGTTTCTTCGGATAGGAACGTCTCACTAGTGGTAATGAGAATTGACCTCAATAAACACTAAGAACTGCCCACTTAACACCTAGAAGAGAATGCATCCATGCCAGCAACGTTCGGTCTGAGTCCCTTGAGCAAGGCACTCTCCATGCGCCGCCTCTTGAACATCCCTATCCTGCCCAGCAGCCTTGCCTTTGCAATGGCGTTGCCGGTGGCGGGTTATGTGCAGGCTCAGGAAATCGAATTGAACGTGCCTGCACAGCCGCTGGGGAGCGCGCTTCAGGAATTCGGCCGCCAGACCAATTTGCAGGTGCTGTACAGCCCGACCGATGTAGAAGGCAAACGCAGCCACCCGATAAAGGGCAAGTTACAACCCAGCCAGGCCATGACCACCTTGCTGACCGACACGGGTATCAGTTACGACCTGCAAGGCAACTCGTTTACCATCAGTGCAGCTAGAACGTCGGCACTGGAGCTGGGCGCGACCCAGGTGACGGCCAACCAGCTGGGGACCATCACTGAAGGTTCCGGCTCCTACACCCCCGGCACCATTGCCACCGCGACCCGCATGGTATTGAGCCCACGCGAGACGCCGCAGTCGATCTCCGTGGTGACCCGACAGGCCATGGATGACTTCAACCTCAAGTCCATCGACGACGTCATGCGCCACACGCCGGGCATTACGGTCGCGACCTATGACAGCGAGCGCACCAGTTACTTCTCCCGTGGCTTTGCCATCCAGAACTTCCAGTACGACGGCATTCCGATTCTGCAGGATGCCCAGTACTCCTCGGGCCACACCCTGACCGACACCGTGATCTACGACCGCGTCGAAATCCTCAAGGGCGCCACCGGCCTGCTTACCGGTGCCGGTGGCCCGGGCGGTACCATCAACATGGTGCGTAAAAAACCCACATCGGAATTCAAAGGCTATGTCGACTTGGGCGCGGGGTCCTGGGACAACTATCGCTCGGAAATCGATGTCAGCGGCCCGTTGACCGAGTCCGGCAATGTGCGCGGCCGTGCTGTCGCGGCCTACCAGGACAAACACACGTTCCTCGATCACTATCAGCGCCAGACCAACGTCTACTACGGCATCCTCGAATTCGACCTGGCGCCGGATACGCTGCTGACCATTGGCGGTGACTATCAGGACAGCAACCCACAGGGTTCCAGTTGGTCCGGTGCGGCCTCGTTGTTTGACTCGGCCGGTAACCGCATCAGCACGCCGCGCTCCTTCAACAACGGCGCCAAGTACAGCAAGTGGAAGCAGTACACGCGCACGGCCTTCGCGACCCTGGAACACACGTTCGACAACGGCTGGGTCGGCAAGGCGCAGTACAACCACCAGATCAACGGTTATAAAGCGCCGCTGTCGGCCCTGCTGTCGCCAGACGCGGTCACCGGCAAAGCCTCGCTGCTGACCCGTACCTACATCGGTGAAACCACCAGTGACACCGGCGACTTGTATGCCACCGGCCCATTCAGCCTGTTCGGGCGTGAGCATGAGCTGGTCGTCGGCACCTCGGTCTCGCGCTCGCGCTGGCTGGGCAACGACTACACCAACGCCACCAACTACAACAACAGCCACGACTACTTCAACTGGGACGGCGACGCCCCCAAGCCGGACCGTGGCCCCCGGACCAAAAAGAACGACGAGCTGACCCGCCAGAGCGCCGGCTACATCACCGGGCGCTTCAGCCTGGCAGATGACCTGCACCTGATCCTCGGAACCCGGGTCAACAACTACGAAGTCAGCGGCACCAGCCAGGTCAAGGACACCGGCAAGGTCGTGCCTTACGCCGGCCTCACCTATGACCTCAACGACAACTTCTCGGCCTACGCCAGCTTCACCGAGATCTACCTGCCGCAAGACGACTACCGCGACCGCAACGACAAGCCGCTCGAACCGGATGAAGGCAAGAACTACGAGATCGGCATCAAAGGTGAGTTCTTCGATGGCCGCCTGAATTCGAGCCTGGCGTACTTCGAAGTCCACGAGAAAAACCGCGCAGTCGACGACGTCGCCTATATTCCCAACAGCCACCCAGGGTTGGATTACGCATCTCTGGGCACCGAAGCTAAGACCAAAGGCTACGAGGCGGAAATCTCTGGCGAACTGGCGCCGGGCTGGCAGTTGCAAGCGGGTTATACCCACAAGATCATGCGCGACAAACAAGGCCAGAAGCTCTCCACCTGGGAACCGGAAGATCAGGTCAATCTCTACACCAGCTACAAACTGACCGGCCCACTGGACAAGCTGACCTTGGGCACCGGCGTGCGCTGGCAGGGTACCGGCTGGAAACTGCTGAACAACTACGCCAAAGGCACTACGGAAAACTTCTCCCAGGACCCGCTCTGGGTAGTGGACGCGATGGCCCGCTACCAGGTGACCAAGAGTGTCTCGGCGACCCTTAACGTCAACAACATCTTCGACAAGAAGTACTACACCAACATCGGCTTCTACAACTCGGCCTACTACGGTGACCCGCGTAACGTGATGCTCAGCACCCGCTGGAACTTCTGATCTAGCACAAAACCCCTGGTCATCGCGGATGACCAGGGGTTTTTTATTGCCCGCTGAAAAGGCCCTGTGCTGAATAACCCGCATAAAAAAACGCCCCTGGGCACCTGTCCAGGGGCATTGCTTTTACACGGGGTGTTACTTCATTGCATCGGCAAAGCTCTGCACGAACGCGGCGTTATCGATGATTCGATCATGGGTAGAGTCGATCAACACTGACTGCTCAATGCACGGCCAGCCCATGACCTGCTCCATGCTTGCTTCTATCAACTGACGATGCTGGCCAGCCCGGCTCGCGGCGGCCCACCAGCAACTGATCGGCGCGTTGATCGGCTTGAAGTCGGCATCCTTGAGGCGCTGGCCCAGGGCGCGATCCAGCGCCCAGGAGATCTGCGCTTCATCCCCATCAAGCAAGGAGTTCTTGATCTCCAGAAAGGTCTCACCCAGCGCACCTTCGGCCCAGGCGCTGAAGGCCTGCCATTGCTGCGCCTCTTCACCAGCAACCGTCTGGCTTTGCAACCAGGCAACCTGGATCGACTGGCTTGAGTCCGGGAACATGACCTGTAACAGCTCCACGCGACGTTGATTGACCGGCAACTCACTGTCATCCGCCACCACCGCCGTGTCCCAGTAGGCCCTGAGCCAATACGGCGGCGATGCGTCGATCCAACCGACAAGCTCCACCACCCGCCCAGCCTGCTCCAGCGCGTAAGCGACTTCCATGGCCAAGTTGCCGCCCAGGGACCAGCCGGCCAAGCGATACGGGCCTTGCGGCACGGCCTCGAGCAGCTGTGCGGTGTAGTCCTCCACCATGGCCTGCCAGGTGGGTACTTCACTGCCCTCATCGACCAGTGCCCGGCTGATCACGCCAAGCACCGGCCGCTGCTCACGCAGCGCCAGGCCGATGGCCTTGTAGCAATGCACCGAACCGTAGCTGGGGTGGAACAGGAACAGTGGCGTGCCTTGGGTCTGACTGTTGAGTTTGACGATCAGCGAGTGGCGGGTGTCGCCGCCCAGGCACGCCACCTGCCCCGCCACCGTCGGGTTGAGCATTAATTGGCTGACTGACAGCAATGTCCCGGTAGCCTTGCGGATGCGCTCCTTGAGCATCAGCACCAGCAGCGAGTGCCCGCCCAGCTCAAAGAAGTTGTCATTCAAGCCCACTTGTTCGACGCCTAGGACCTCGCTCCAGATAATCGCGAGGCGCTGTTCCAATGGGCTCTGCGGCGCCTGATAGGCACGCTCCCGTTGATCCGCACCGGGCCTTGGCAATGCCTTGCGATCCAGCTTGCCATTGGGGCTTAGAGGCATCTGCGCCAGCAGCACCCACTGCGCCGGCACCATGTAGTCAGGCAGATGCGCCAGGAGATACGCGCTGAGAGACGCGCGCCAGTGCTCGCTCGGGGCCTGCAATACCAGATAGCCCACAAGCTGCTTGCCGTCGATAACCTGCACCGAGGCCTCTTGCACCTGTGGATGTTCGAGGATGCGCGCTTCAATCTCGCCCAACTCGATACGCAGGCCGCGCAGCTTAACCTGATGATCCAGGCGCCCCAGGTATTCGATAACCCCGTCGGCGCGCTGGCAGACGCGGTCGCCGGTGCGGTACAGACGCTCTCCCGACTTGAAAGGTGAAGCAATAAACCGTTCGGCCGTGAGCCCCGGGCGCCGATGATAGCCGCGCGCCAGCCCGATGCCGCCCAAGTACAATTCGCCCGCCACGCCCACGGCAACCGCCTGCAGATCCGCATCCAGCACGTAGGTCCGCAGGTTGGCGATGGGTTGGCCAATGGGCACCGTGTCACGCCCTTCGTCAACGCAAACCCAATGGGTCACGTCGATAGCCGCTTCAGTTGGGCCATACAGGTTATACAAGGCAGCCTGCGGCAGCTTGGTGAATACCTGCTGCTGCGCATCCACCGGCAGCGCTTCGCCGCTGCACACGATGCGCTGCAAGGTCTGACAGGTGCCCACCGTGGTGTCTTGCAGGAACGCCTGCAGCATCGACGGCACAAAGTGCAGCGTGGTAACGCGTTCGGCGTTAATCAGCGCCACCAGCCTGGCGGGGTCGCGATGATCACCGGGGGCGGCGACCACCAGGCTTGCGCCCGTCATCAGCGGCCAGAAAAACTCCCACACCGAGACATCGAAGCTGAACGGGGTCTTTTGCAAGACCGTGTCACTGGCACTCAACGCGTAGGCTTGCTGCATCCAGCACAAGCGGTTGGTCAGCGCCAAGTGCCGGTTACCTGCGCCTTTGGGCTGGCCGGTGGAACCGGAGGTGTAAATCATGTAAGCCAGGTTTTCGCCAGACAGTGCTATGCCAGGGTTCGTATCGCTGTAACCCTCGAACCCGGACTCTCCCACTACCAGGCATTCCAACCCTGGGGAAATCGGCAGTTGCTCGAGCAAATGCGCCTGGGTCAGCAGCAGCTTCACGCCACTGTCTTGCAGCATGTAGGCCAGGCGCTCGCGCGGGTATTCAGGATCGAACGGCACATAAGCGCCACCGGCCTTGAGCACCGCCAGCAGGCCGACGACCATTTCAATCGAACGCTCGACGGCGACCCCCACCAACACATCCGGGCCGACACCCGCCGCCATCAGACAATGGGCCAGACGGTTGGCGCGGCGGTTGAGCTCAGCATAGGTCAGGCGCTGTTCGGCAAAGACCAACGCCTGCGCATGCGGGGTACGCTGGGCTTGCGCTTCGATCAACTGGTGAACGGGCTGCTGCGTGTAGCCCTGCTCGGTCGCGTTCCAGTCTTGCAGCGCCACCCGTTGCTCAGTGCGGTCCAGCATCGGCAGTTGGCTGACGCGCTGCTGCGGGTCGTCGAGCATGCCTTGCAAGATATTCTGCCAGTGACCAAGCATGCGCTGGAGCATCGCCGGCTCGAACAAGTCAGTCGCATAGGTGAGTGTGGCCCAGATGCCATCCGCCGATGCCTGGGTGTCCAGGCTCAGGTCGAACTGCGCGGTCTGGCTGCCCCAGTCCAAGCCTTCCACACGCAAGTCAGGCAAGTGTCGGCCCTGGGTGGCCAGGCCTGCATCGTTCTGGTGGTTGAACAACACTTGGAACAAGGGGTTATGGCTCAGGCTGCGCTCCGGCTGCAACGCTTCGACCAATTGCTCGAACGGCAGGTCCTGGTGGCTCTGGGCATCCAGGCTGCGGCGCTTGACCTGCTGCAGCAACTGGCGAACGGTGAGTTGCTCGTCGAATTCGGCCTTGAGCACTTGGGTGTTGACGAAAAAACCCACTAGACGTTCGACTTCGACACGGTTGCGGTTGGCGATCGGCACCCCGACGCGGATGTCGCGCTGGCCGCTGTAGCGATACAACAGGCCCTGGAATGACGCCAGCAACAGCATGAACACCGTCACACCTTCGCGCTGGGCCAAGGCGTTGAGCCCAGCGGCCAATTGCGCCGGCAACTCGACGTCCAGGCTCGCGCCACGATAGCTTTGCACCGCCGGACGCGCACGCGCAGTCGGCAGCTCCAAGACCGGCTGTTCGCCCCCCAGCAGCGCGCGCCAATACGTCAATTGGCGCTCGCGCTCCCCGGCCGCCATCCACTGGCGCTGCCAGTGCGCGTAATCGGCATACTGCAACGCCAACGCCGGTAACTGCGCCACCTCACCCTGGCGGTAAGCGCCGTACACCTGCACCAGCTCATCGACCACCACCTGCATCGACCAACCATCGGAGACGATATGGTGCTGCACCAGCACCAGCACATGCAGGTCCTGCGCCAGGCGCATCAGCGTGACGCGCAGCAGTGGCCCTTGTTGCAGGTCGAAAGGCCGCGCAATTTCGGCTTCCACCTGTTGCTGTAGCGTAGCTTCAAGGGCATCTACCCGCGCAATCAGCACCGGCTCGGCCGGGCGAATCACTTGCACCACGCGCTCATCCTGCTGATTGATACAGGTACGCAAGCTCTCATGCCGTGCGACCAGTGCGTCAAAGCTGCTCTGCAAAGCCTGCTGATCCAGCTGACCGCTCAGGCGCAAAATGCTCGGAATATGGTAGGCAGCGCTGTGGGGGTCCAGTTGCCAAAGAAACCACTGGCGCTCCTGAGCAAAGGACAGCACTAACGGCTGATCGCGCCCGACCGCCACCATCGTCGGCGCCAGGTCACGATCAGCGGCCTGCAGCGCCAGCACAAACCCTTGCAGTTGCGGCTGTTCAAACAAGGTGCGCAGTGACACTTCGCGCTCAAGCAGTTGCCGCACGCGAGAGATCACCTGCATGGCCAGCAACGAGTGCCCGCCCAGCTCGAAGAAGTGGTCAGTCAGGCCAATACGCTCGGCCCCCAGCACCTGCGCCCAGATCGCTGCCACCTGCTGCTGCAACGGCGTGACCGGTTCAACCCACACACCCTGCGACTGCGCCGTATCCGGCGGCGGCAGCCCCTTGCGGTCAAGTTTGCCGTTGGGGGTCAACGGCATTTGCGCCAGGAACATGAAATGCGCCGGCACCATGTAGTCCGGCAGGCAGGTTTTCAGAGCGCGGCGCAGGGCTTCGCGGAACTCGGTTTCGTTGACGTGGGCGGTTGCCGCTACGACATACGCCACCAGTTGCTTACCACTCGGGCTTTCCTGGGCCACAACCACGGTTTCACCGACGCTGTCCTGTTCGCGCAAGCGCGCTTCGATCTCGCCCAGTTCGATACGGAAGCCGCGAATTTTTACTTGATGGTCGACACGGCCGAGGTAATCCACCACACCATCCGCACGGCCACGGGTCAGGTCGCCGCTGCGATACACACGACTGCCGGGCTTGCCGAATGGGTCGGGTACAAAACGCTCGGCGGTGAGGGCCGGGCGCTCCAGATAACCACGGGCCACGCCCTCTCCGCCCAGGTACAACTCGCCGGCCACGCCAATCGGTTGCAGGTTGAGTTGTGCATCCAGCACATAGCCGCTGCGGTTGCCCAGCAGTGTGCCGATGGGTGCGTAAACGGCACCGCATGGGTCGCCTCGACGGGCTTTCCATAGCAGCGGCGTGACCACGGTTTCGGTCGGGCCGTAGCCGTTGAACAGGTAAGTCGGTTTCAGCGCGCGCCATGCCAGGTCGTAACTGGCTTGAGCGACGGCATCGCCGCCAAAACAGTAAACGCGTACCGCCGGTGGGTTACCGTCGCGTTCGGCATGCTCAGCCAACTGTTGCAGGTACACCGGCGGGAACACGGCCATCGTTACGTTGTGACGGTGCATTTGTGCGTAGGTGTATTCCGGCAGCCACAGGCTGTCATCGCGGATCAAGACGCTGGCGCCATTGATCAGCGGGTGCATCCAGCCTTCGTGGGAACCGTCGAAGGCGAAGGACATAAAGTGCAGTTCGCAATCGGCCGGGCTGGTTTCGTAGCGCTCGCCGGTGGCGATGATGTGCGCCACCAACGGGCCGTGGGAAACGGCCACGCCCTTCGGCATGCCGGTGGAGCCGGAGGTGTAAATCACATAGGCGAGGTTGTCGCCGTCCAGGTCGACTTGCGGCGCGGTGTCGCTGTAACCGCTCCACTCCTCTGTTCGGTCAATGGCCAAGGTAGCCAGGCCATCGGCGACCGGCAGTTGCTGCAAGGCACTGGTGTGGGTCAGCAGCAGTTTGGCGCGACTGTCTTGCATCATGTACAGCAGGCGATCACGCGGGTATTCAATGTCCAGCGGCACGTAGACGCCACCGGCTTTGAGCACGGCGAGGAACGCCACCATGATTTCGGCACTGCGCGGCATGGCAATCGCCACGCGCACTTCCGGGCCGACACCACGGGTGATCAGCGCGTGAGCCAGGCGATTGGCTTGGCGGTCCAATTCGCCGTACGTCAGGGTCTGCGCATCGAATTTAACCGCCACGGCATCCGGGTTTTCCCGTGCACGATCAGCGACCAATTCATGCACCAAACGCTGCGCCGAGAAGCCCGAGTCAGTGCGATTCCACAGCTGCAGAATGTGCTGCTGCTCGTCATAGTCCAGCAGCTTCAGTTGGGCAACGGTTTGCTGCTGGTCAGCAACCATCGCCTGCAACAGGTTCTGCCAATGGCGCGCCATGCGCTCGATGGTCGCAGGCTCGAACAAATCGGTGGCGTAGCCCAACGAGGCCCACAGGCCTTCTGCGCTTTCATGCACATCCAGGTCGAGGTCGAAGTGCGCGGTACGGCGCTCCCACTCCAGGCCTTCAATGTGCAAATTCGACAGCGTCTGCGACGGGGCGCCCAGCCGCCCTTCGCTCTGATAGTTGAACATCACCTGGAATAACGGGTTGAGGCTCAGGCTGCGCTCCGGCTGCAAGGCTTCCACCAGTTGCTCGAACGGCAGGTCCTGATGGGCCTGGGCATCCAGGGCACGCTGTTTGACCTGGGCCAGCAGCTCGGCAACCGTAAGGTGCCCGTCGAGGTCGGCCTTGAGCACCTGGGTGTTGACGAAGAAGCCAATCAGGCGCTCGGTCTCGACCCGATTACGGTTGGCAATCGGCACACCGACGCGAATGTCCTGTTGGCCGCTGTAGCGGTGCAGCAACGTCTGGAACGAGGCCAGCAATAGCATAAACATCGTCACGCCCTGGGCCTGAGCTAGAGCTTTAAGGCTCTGGGCCAGGCTGACGGGCAATGGCACATCCAGACGCGCACCGCGATGGCTCTGCTGCGCGGGGCGTTGGTGGTCGAACGGCAACTCCAGCACCGGCTGCTCGCCACCCAACAGTTCGCGCCAGTAGGCCAGTTGGCGCGCCTTCTCACCGGCTTCCATCCAAGTACGCTGCCATACGGCAAAGTCAGCGTACTGGATCGGCATCACCGGCAATTGCAACAACTGGCCCTGGCTGAACGCCTGGTAGAGCTGCACCAGCTCGTCGATCATCACCTGCATCGACCAACCGTCGCAGACGATGTGATGTTGCACCAGCACCAGTACATGCTCGTCCGCTGCCACGCGCAGCAACGTCACACGCAGCAACGGCCCTGCTTGCAAGTCGAACGGCCGCGCGATTTCGGCTTCAACGTGCGCCTGCACGTCGGGTTCTTGCACGTCAACGCACGGGATGGGTAACGCCATCTGCGCGCGAATAACCTGCCGTGCAGCGTCCGGTTGCGGTTCGATGTACGTGCGCAGGCTTTCATGGCGGGCGACCAACACATCGAAACTGCGCTGCAACGCGGAGGTATCCAACTGTCCCTTGAGGCGCAAGGTACTGGGGATATGGTAAGCGGCACTGCCGGGGTCCAGCTGCCAAAGGAACCACTGGCGCTCCTGGGCATAGGACAGCGGGAACGGTTGATCGCGTCCGACCGCAACCAGTGCCGGCGCCTGTTCGCCCACCACCGCCTCCGATGCGTGCAAGGCGGCGGCAAAGCCTTCGAGGCGCGGTTGTTCGAATACCAGTTTGAGTGGCACTTCACGGCCCAATGCATGGCGCAGGCGTGAGACCACCTGCATCGCCAACAGCGAATGGCCACCCATTTCAAAGAAGTGATCCGTCAGCCCTACCCGTTCAGCACCAAGGATTTGAGCCCATACAGCAGCAACTTGCTGTTCCAGCTCAGTCACCGGCGCGACCCAGGCCTGCAGCGATTGGCAGGCATCAGGTTTGGGCAGTGCCTGACGGTCCAGCTTGCCGTTCGGGTTCAACGGCATGCGATCAAGGAAGACCAAGTGGGCCGGCACCATGTAGTCCGGCAGCTGTTCACGCAGCGCGGCCTTGAGCGCTTCGGCGTCTTGCTGCTCGGCGACCAGGTAGGCCACCAGTTGATTGTCGGCCGCCAGCACCAAGGTTTCGCGCACACCCGGCTGGGCCAGCAACAGCGCTTCGATTTCGCCCAGTTCGATACGCAAACCACGGATTTTAACTTGGTGGTCGACCCGCCCCACATACTCAATGACGCCGTCGGCGCGGCACCGCGCCAGGTCGCCGGTGCGGTAGAGGCGCTCGCCGGTGTCACCGAACGGGTCCGGCACAAAGCGTTCAGCCGTGAGCACTGCGCGGTTCAAATAGGCGCGTGCCAAGCCACGGTGGCTGGCGATGTAAAGTTCGCCCACTGCGCCCAACGGCGCCAGGTTCAGGTCGCGGTCCAGCACGTACAGGGCACGACCTGGCAACGCGCGGCCAATCGGGCTGGCCGTGGCGCCGATGATTTCACTGGCGGATGTGCAGTCCAGCACACTCGACACCACCGTCGCTTCAGTCGGGCCATAGGTATTGAGCAATCGTACATGGCCCAGGCCGGCTTTTAACCATTGCGCCGGTCCCTCCAGCGGCATGGCTTCACCACCGATATGCACCTGGCGAAGCGCGCCGTAAGCGCGCGGCCCGGTGGCCAGGCAATCGAGCAGGAACAGGTTCCAGTAGGCGGTTGGCAGATCGGCCAGGGTAATGCCCTGGGTGATGATTTCCTCATACAGCCGCGCGCTGTCCCATAACTCGGGGCCGCGCAGAATCACCGTGGCACCGTGGGTCAGTGCCGGGTACAACTGCTCGACAAACCCATCGAAGTTCAGGGTCGCAAACTGCAGCACGCGATCTGCCTGGGTCAACTGCGAATAACCGGCGGCAATACTGGAGAATTCAGTGAGTGCCGCGTGATTGATCGCCACGCCCTTGGGCTTGCCGGTGGAACCGGAGGTGTAGATCACGTAAGCCAGGTTCTGCGGATCGACCTGGACCTGGGGGTTGTGCTCAAAGCGGCCTTGCAGGTCGCCATCGAGGCGATCGAGATCCAGCCGCTCAATGTGTTCCGGCAGCGGCAACGGCACTGACGATTGACACACCACCAGGCGCACAGCGCTGTCTTCAAGCATGTGCAACAGGCGCTCGCGCGGGTATTGCGGGTCCAACGGCACATACGCACCACCGGCCTTGAGTACCGCCAGCAGGCTAACCACCATCGCAAACGAGCGCTCCACCGCCACGCCCACCATCACTTCGGCGCCGACGCCTTGGTCGATCAGATAATGGGCCAGGCGGTTGGCTTGCCGGTTCAGCTCGGCATAGCTGATGGTTTGCTCACCCAGGCACAGGGCGATAGCCTCCGGCCGTTGCCGCGCCTGCACCTCAAACAGGCTCTGCACGCCCGTCGACTCTACGAACGCGGCAGCAGCGTGATTCCAATCGTGCAACACGCGGCGCTGCTCATCCTTGGTCAACATCGCCAGTTGCGCGACGCGATTTCCCGCGCGCGCGACGACCGCCCGTAACAGTGCCTGCCAATGCTGCGCCATGCGCTCAACGGTGGCCGCGTTGAACAGGTCGGTGGCATAGGTCAACGAAGCCGCCAGGCCTTCGGGTGACTCCTGAGTGTCCAGGCTGAGGTCAAACTGCGCGCTCTGATCACCCCACTCCAAAGCCTCCAACGCCAAGCCTGGCAATTGCTGCGCAGCACGCGTTTTATGGCCTTCGGTCTGGTGGTTGAACATCACCTGGAACAACGGGTTGTGGCTCAGGCTGCGTTCGGGCTGCAAGGCCTCGACCAACTGTTCAAATGGCAAGTCCTGATGACTCTGCGCTTCCAGGGCGCGCTGCTTGACCTGCGCCAACACCTGGCTGAAAGTCATTTGCCCGTCGATATCCGCTTTCAGCACCTGGGTGTTGACGAAAAACCCGATCAGACGCTCAGTTTCTGCGCGATTGCGGTTGGCAATCGGCACGCCGACGCGGATATCCGACTGGCCGCTGTAGCGATACAACAGCGTCTGGAACGACGCCAGTAACAGCATGAACAGGGTCACGCCCTCACGCTGCGCCAATGCCTTGAGACCATTGACCAGCGCTGCCTCCACGCTGACATCCAGGCGTGCGCCACGGTAGCTCTGAACCGCCGGCCGTGGGTGGTCCAACGGCAACTCCAGCACTGGTTGCTCACCGCCCAACCGCTCACGCCAGTAACCCAGCTGGCGCTCTTTCTCGCCAGCCTCCATCCAACTGCGCTGCCACAGCGCATAGTCCGGGTATTGAATCGGCAACGCGGGCAGTTGCACGTCTTTGCCCTGGCTGTAGGCGACATACATCTGCACCAGCTCATCGACCATCACCTGCATCGACCAGCCATCAGACACGATGTGGTGCAACACCAGTACCAGCACATGCTCATCCGGTGCCAGTTGCAAGACCTTGACCCGCAGCAAGGGGCCTTGCTCCAGGTCGAAAGGATGGGCAATTTGCGCTTGCACCCAGGCCTCAAGTTGCGAGGCATCGCCCGTTTCATAAGCAACCTCAACCTGCTGGTGCGGGCGGACCACCTGCAACACCCCGTCGACGTCCTGCTGCAGATGGGTACGCAGGCTTTCATGGCGGGCAACCAAGGCATCGAAGCTGCGCTGCAAGGCCGCCCGATCCAGTTGGCCTTTCAAGCGCAACGCTCGCGGCAAATGGTAGGCAGGGCTCTGCGGCTCCAGCTGCCACAAAAACCACTGCCGCTCCTGGGCATAAGAGAGTCGCAGCGGCTCGCCTTCCTGACGCTTGAAAACCGGGGCAATCTCAAACAGGTTGATGCCTTGCTGCTTGAGCATTACCGCCAACGCTTTCTTTTGTTGCGCCGAAAGTGACCCTACCGACTCGATTAATGCTTGCACGCCACGCCCCTCAGGAAATCAATTTATCCAAATCTTCTGCTGATAGACGTTTGAGGGCCTCCAAGGATTTAGCCAATGCGTCCTGCACCGGCGAATTATTTGTGTGTTGGGCTGCCACGTAGGCGCTGAAATCCGCCAGGGTCGGGGTGGTGAAGATCGATTTGACGTCGAATTCGGCGTGCAACTGCTCGCGCAGGCGCACCACCACCTGGGTGGCCAGCAGGGAATGCCCGCCCAGCTCGAAGAAGTTGTCATGCAGGCCGACCCGCTGTACCTCCAGCACCTCGGCCCATATCGCGGCGATCTGTTGTTCCAGTTCACTGCGCGGAGCTACGTATTCGCGCGCCTGCAAGTTGGCATCCGCCTTGGGCAGCGCCTTGCGGTCGAGCTTGCCATTGGGGCTCAGGGGCATCTGCTCCAGCAACATCCATTGCGCGGGCACCATATAGTCCGGCAGGTGCAGGGCCAGATGCGCGCTCAACACGTCCCGCCAATCGTCACCGGCGTTTTGCAGCACCAAGTAGCCCACCAGGTATTTGCCGTCGACCGCCAGCACCGCCGTTTCGCGGACCCAGTCATGCTCCAGCAGGCGCGCTTCGATTTCGCCCAACTCGATGCGCAGGCCACGCAGCTTGATTTGATGGTCGATACGCCCGGCGTACTCGATCACACCGTCGTCGCGATAACGCGCCAGGTCGCCGGTGCGGTACAGGCGTTCGCCTTTGATAAAGGGGTGGGCAATAAAGCGCTCGGCCGTCAACGCCGCACGACGGTGATAACCACGCGCCAGGCCAACGCCGCCCAGGTACAGCTCGCCCAACACGCCAACGGGGGCTGGCTCGAAATGGCTATCGAGGATGTAGCAACCCAGGTTGGCGATCGGACGGCCAATCGGCACCGCATCACGACCTTCATCGATGCAGGTCCAGTGGGTCACATCAATGGCAGCCTCGGTTGGGCCGTACAGGTTGTAGAGCCCGGCCTGAGGCAGCTTGGCAAAAACCTGTTGTTGCGCGTCAACGGGCAGCGCCTCGCCGCTGCACACAATACGGTGCAAGGTGTGGCACGTCGCAACGCTCGGGTCTTGCAGGAACGCCTGCAACATCGACGGCACAAAGTGCAGCGTGGTGATTTGCTCGGCATTGATCAGGCTGACCAGCTTGGCCGGATCACGGTGGTCCCCAGGCTGCGCAACCACCAGCCGCGCACCGGTCATCAGTGGCCAGAAAAATTCCCATACCGACACGTCGAAGCTGAACGGGGTCTTTTGCAGCACCGTGTCGCTGACGTCCAGAGCGTAGGCTTCCTGCATCCATTGCAGGCGGTTGGTCAGGGCCGAATGGCGGTTGCCGGCGCCTTTGGGCTGGCCGGTGGAGCCGGAGGTGTAGATCACGTAGGCCAGGTTTTCGCCGTCCAGCAGGATGCCTGGGTTCGCTTCGCTGTAGTTGTCAAAACCGGACTCGCCCAGCACCAAGGTTTCCAAGCCGTGTGGAATCGGTAATTGATCCAGCAGGTGCGCCTGGGTGAGCAGCAGCTTCACGCCGCTGTCTTCGAGCATGTAGGCCAGGCGCTCACGCGGATATTCCGGGTCCAGCGGCACATAGGCGCCACCGGCCTTGAGCACTGCGAGCAGGCCGACGACCATTTCGACGGAGCGCTCCACGGCCAGGCCCACCAGCACGTCCGGCCCCACACCGGTTTGCATCAGGCGATGAGCCAGGCGGTTGGCGCACCGGTTCAACTCGGCGTAGCTCAAGCGCTGCTCGGCAAACACCAGTGCTGGTGCGTGCGGCGTACGCGCAGCCTGCGCTTCAATCAGTTGGTGGACTGTTTGCTGCAACGGGTAATCGCGCGAGGTAGCGTTCCAATCCTGCACCACTTGCTGACGCTCAGCCACGTCCATCATCGCCAGATCACCCAGGCGTTGTTGCCCCTCCTCAAGCATGGCCTGCAGCAGGTTGACCAGGTGGCGGCCGTAACCTTGCACGGTATCTTCGTTGAAGTGCGCGCGGGCAAAGCTGAACTGCACCGACAGGGTTTCGCCCAGGTCCACCAGCACCGTCAGCGGGAAGTTAGTTTGCTCGTGGGCGTGAGGCGTGCCAAAGCGAATGCCGCTGCCGCCGCTTTGCTCCAGGGCCTTGGACACCGGGTAGTTTTCGAACACCAGGATGTTGTCGAACAAGGCTTCACCGCCCTGCCCGGCCCAGCGCTGAATGTCGTACAGGCCGGTGTGTTCATGCTCACGCAAGGCCAGGTTCTGCGCCTGCACTGCTTGCAACCAGTCCACCACCGATCGCTGCCCATCCACCGCGCAGATCACCGGCAAGGTGTTGATGAACAGACCGATTTGCTGCTCCACGCCCGCCAGATCCGCTGGCCGCCCGGACACGGTGGCGCCGAAGGCCACCACTGACTGCCCGCTGTGTCGCTGCAACAGGATCAGCCACGCCGCCTGGATCAGTGTATTGAGCGTGACCTTGTTGCCACGGGCAAACGCCTCAAGACGCGCGGTCAATGTGCGGTCGAAATCGAGGTAATGCTCGCCATGCCCGTGCACCGCCGTCGGTTGGCTGCTGCCCAGGCGGGTTGGGGTTTGCAGCGCGCTCAACTGCTCGCGCCAGAAGGTTTCGGTCGCATCAGCGTCACGCTGCTGCAGCCAGCCGATGTAATCGCGATAACGCCCGGCCGCCTCAGGCACCGCAACGCCGGCATAGCGTTGCAGCACTTCACCGAACAGCCGCGAATTGCTCCAGCCGTCCATCAGGATGTGGTGGTTGGTGTAGATCAATTCATGGCGCTGCTCATCGGTGCGCACCAGCACAAGGCGCACCAGCGGTGCCTTGTTCAGCTCAAACCCTTGGCGGCGCTGGGCTTGCTGCAAGCTGTGTAATTCCAGCTCGCGCTCCGGCATGGCACGCCAGTCCAGCGCCTGGATTGGCAACCGAGCCTCGCGGTACACCACTTGGCACGGCCACGCCAACTGCCCCTCCCACAAGAACCCGCTGCGCAGCACGTCATGGGCCTGCACGGTGGCGTCCCAGGCCTGCTGGAAACGCGCCACGTCCAAGCCCTCGACCGTCACGCGGATCTGGTTGATGTAATCACCTGCCGCCTGCTCATACAGCGTGTGGAACAACATGCCCTGCTGCATGGGCGACAAGGTGTAGATGTCTTCGATGGCATCGAAGGCCAGCGGTAACGATTCAAGCTGCGCCTGGTTCAAGCGCGATAACGGGAAATCGGAAGCGGTCACGCCGCTGTTGCCGGGGGTGCAGCAATGCTCTACCAGTGCGTTGAGTTCGCGGGTATAGGCCGCGCTCAGCGTTTCGATCACAGCGGGGTCGAACATCAACGGGCTGAAGGTCCAGCTCAGCTGCAACTCACCGCCGTACACCTGACCGTTGAGCGTCAACCAGTTGCCCAGCGGCGCATCCGGGCTTTGCTCGGCCCCCGCGCTTTCGGTCGCCGGAGCGAACAACGCGTCCGGCTGGTCAAAGCTGCCGTCGACCTGCCCCAGGTAGTTGAAGGTGATACGCGGCACCGGCAAGGCACTGAACGCCTCACGCGTGGCGGCATCACTGAGGTAACGCAAAGCGCCGAACCCCAGGCCTTTATCCGGCACGGCACGCAGTTGCTCCTTGATCTGCTTGATTGAGGACGCAAGCGTTTCGGCCGGTGTCAGGCGGACGGGAAACAGGCTGGTGAACCAACCCAGCGTGCGCGTCAGGTCGATGTCATCAAACAGGTCCTCGCGACCATGGCCTTCCAGCTGGATCAGGCTGCTTGCATGCCCGGTCCACTGACACATCACCCGCGTCAGGGCAGTGAGCAGCAGGTCGTTGATCTGTGTGCGGTAGGCCATCGGTGCCTGTTGCAACAGTTGCCGGGTGCGCTCGGCATCCAGTTGGCTGACCACGGTTTGGGCCAGTCGACCGGGACGCGCACCGTGCGGGTCACGGCAGGGCAAATCGGTGGCCGCGCCTTCAAGCTGTTGCAGCCAGAAGTCTTTCTCGGACGCAATCGCAGCGCTGCGGGCGTGGGCTTGCAGCCGCTCGGCCCAGGCCTTGAACGACGAGGTTTTGGCTGGCAGGTTTTGCTGGCGATACAAGGCTTGCAGGTCTTCAAGGAACACCCGCCAGGACACTCCGTCCACCACCAAGTGGTGCATGACCAACAACAGACGCTGGGAACCGTCAGCCAGGTCGGCGAGCACCGCACGCAGCAACGGCCCCTGTTGCAGGTCGAGGCTGCGTTGGGCTGTTTCGCACAGTTCAGTCAACTCGTCGGCATCCTTCACCGAGGCTTGCCACAGCACCTGCGTAACAGCTGCACCATGCTCGGCCTTCCAGCCCTGTGCGTGCTGACTGAAGCTCAAGCGCAGCACATCGTGGTGCACAACCAAACCCTGTAGGGCGGCTTCCAGGCGCTCGCCCTCAAGCACCTGGCGCGGCGTCAGCAGCAGGGACTGGTTCCAGTGATGACGATCCGGCAGCTGCATGTCGAAGAACAACTGCTGGAACGCCAGCATCGGCGTCTCACCCTGCACCGGGCCTTGGTCGATCACCTGGGCGGTCTGCAATTGCGCCACTCGCGCCAGACTGCGCACCGTCTGGTGCTGGAATAACGCTTTGGCAGTGAAATGAATACCGGCAGCCCGGGCGCGGCTGACCACCTGGATCGAGATGATCGAGTCGCCACCGCGCTCGAAGAAGTTGTCGTTCAAGCCCACGTGTTCGATACCCAGCACATCGGCCCAGATCGCAGCAATCTGCTGCTCAAGGGCGCTTTGCGGGGCTTCGTAATGCTGCGCGGTTTCGGGTTTGGGCAGCGCCTTGCGATCCAGCTTGCCGTTGGGGCTCAGGGGCATCTGCTCCAGCAACACCCATTGCGCGGGCACCATGTAGTCCGGCAGGTGCTCGGCCAGATGAGTCACCAGCACATCACGCCAATCGTCAGCGGCGTTTTGCAGCACCAGGTAGCCCACCAGGTATTTGCCGTCGAGCGCCAGCACTGCCGCTTCGCGGACCCCGTCGTGTTCCAGCAGGCGCGCTTCGATTTCGCCCAACTCGATGCGCAGGCCACGCAGTTTGACTTGATGGTCGACACGCCCGGCGTACTCGATCACGCCATTGTCGCGGTAACGCGCCAGGTCGCCGGTGCGATACAGGCGCTGGCCTTTGACAAAGGGATGGGCAATAAACCGCTCGGCCGTCAGCGCCGGACGACGGTGATAACCCCGCGCCAGGCCAATGCCACCCAGGTACAACTCACCGAGCACACCGACCGGCACCGGTTCGAAGTGGGCGTCGAGAATGTAGCAGCCCAGGTTCGCAATCGGGCGGCCGATTGGCACGGCCTCACGGCTTTCATCGACGCAGGTCCAGTGGGTCACGTCGATGGCGGCTTCGGTCGGGCCGTACAAATTATAGAGCCCGGCTTGCGGCAGTTTCGCGAAGACTTGCTGCTGCGCATCCATCGGCAACGCTTCGCCGCTGCACACGATGCGTTGCAGGCTCTGACAGGTCGATACGGCCGGGTCATGCAGGAATGCCTGCAGCATCGAGGGCACAAAGTGCAACGTGGTGATGTGCTCGGCCTTGATCAGACTGGCCAGCTTGGCCGGATCACGATGGTCCCCAGGCGCTGCGACGACCAAGCGCGCGCCGGTCATCAGGGGCCAGAAGAACTCCCACACCGACACATCAAAGCTGAACGGCGTCTTTTGCAGCACGCTGTCGCTGACGTCCAGGCCGTAGGCTTCCTGCATCCATTGCAAGCGGTTAAGCAGTGCCGAATGACGGTTGCCGGCGCCTTTGGGCTGGCCGGTGGAACCGGAGGTGTAGATCACGTAGGCGAGGTTTTCGCCGTGCAGCGCGATGCCAGGGTTTACATCGCTGTAGCTATCAAAACCAGACTCGCCCAGCACCAGGGTTTCCAAGCCCTGTGGAATCGGTAGCTGCGCGAGCAGATGAGCCTGGGTCAGCAGCAGCTTCACGCCGCTGTCCTCCAACATGTAAGCCAGGCGCTCGCGTGGGTATTCCGGGTCCAGCGGCACATACGCGCCACCGGCCTTGAGCACCGCGAGCAGGCCGACGACCATTTCGATGGAACGCTCCACGGCCAGCCCCACCAGCGCATCAGGACCGACGCCCGCCTCGATCAAACGATGAGCCAAGCGATTGGCGCGGCGGTTCAGCTCGGCATAACTGAGTGACACCTGATTAAAACGCAGCGCCGTTGCCTGCGGCTGCGCCAACACCTGCGCCTCGATCAACTGATGCACCCACTGGCCTTGCGGGTAGTCGCGCTCGGTGGCATTCCACTGGTAGACCAACTGTTGGCGCTCTGTGGCATCCAGCGTCGCCAGGTCCTGCAAGGCGGATGCAGGGTTGGCCTCCGCCGCGCGCAACAGGCTCAGCCAATGACCCATCATGCGCGCGGCGGTGGCCGCACCGAACAGGTCGGTGGCGTAGGTCAAGGATGCCCAGATACCGTCGCCGGTTTCCTGGGTGTCCAGGCTCAGGTCAAACTGAGCGCTCTGAGTGTCCAGCTCCAGGCTGGCCACACTCAGGCCCGGCAGTTGCGGCTCTGCGGTTTGGGTCTTGGCTTGGTGGTTGAACATCACCTGGAACAACGGGTTATGGCTCAGGCTGCGTTCGGGCTGCAGGGCCTCGACTAACTGTTCGAACGGCAAATCCTGATGGGCCTGGGCTTCCAGCGCGCGGCGCTTGGTGTGTTGCAGCAGTTGGGCGAAGGTCATCTGGCCATCGAGGTCGGCCTTGAGCACTTGGGTGTTGACGAAGAAGCCGATCAGCGATTCGGTCTCGACCCGATTGCGGTTGGCGATCGGCACACCGACGCGGATGTCCTGCTGCCCGCTATAGCGATACAAAAAAGCCTGGAACGACGCCAACAGCAGCATGAACATCGTCACGCCTTCGCGTTGGGCCAGCGCTTTGAGAGCGACGACCAAGGCCGGTTCCAAGGCAATGTCCTGACGTGCACCGAGGAAGCTTTGCTGCGCCGGGCGCGGGTGATCAAGCGGCAATTCCAGCACTGGCTGCGTACCGCTGAGCAATTCCCGCCAGTATTCCAATTGGCGCGCCTTCTCCCCTGCTTCCATCCAACGGCGCTGCCACAGCGCGTAGTCAGCGTACTGGATCGGCAGCGGCGCTAATGTGCAGGGCTGGCCTTGGCTGTAGGCGGCGTAGAGCTGCATCAGCTCCTGCACCATCACGCCCATCGACCAACCATCAGAAACGATATGGTGCTGCACCAGCACCAGCACATGCGCCTCTTCGTTCAAGGACAGCAAGCTGACGCGCAGCAACGGGCCGTGCCGCAAATCAAAAGGCCGGGCGATTTCAGCTTCGACGCGCGTCTTAAGCGCAGCTTCGTCGACCGAGCCTTCAACGATCTCGATCACCGCATGGGCCAGCACTTCCTGAGCACGCTGCTCGCCATCCAAGTGCAAACGCGTGCGCAAGCTTTCGTGACGCGCTACCAAGGTGTCGAAGCTGCGTTGCAGGGCGGCCTTGTCCAACCGCCCATTCAGGCGCAGGGCGCCGGGGACGTGATAGGCCGCGCTGTCCGGGTCCAGTTGCCACAGGAACCACTGGCGCTCCTGGGCATAAGACAACGGGGCGTGTTGGCCCGCTTCGCGAATCGAGGCGATCGGCAGCTGGGCGAAACTCATGCCCCGGCTTTGCAGGCGTTGGTAGAACTGCTGGCGCTGTTCCAGAGGCAGACGAAGAAAGCGCGAAACCAGATCGATATTAGGGTTGGAAAGCATGGTTCAAATCGCCTCTAGTTCGCTCAAAAAGTCACGAAAATCATCAAAATCTTCCGCGCTACCGGCGCGGAAGGTGGCAGCGGCCTGGGCATAAGCTCGCAACGTTTCGGTCTGGAACACTTCCACCAACGGCACCTCCAGCCCCAGCTCGGCTTGCACCCGCGACGTGATCTGGATCGCCAGCAGGGAATGGCCGCCAACCTCGAAGAAGTTATCGTCAAGGCCTACCCGCGGCAGGTGCAGAATCTCGGCCCAGATCGCGGCGATTTGCTGCTCCAGCTCGGTTTCGGGCGCTACGTAATGCTGCTGCATCAAGCTCGCGTCCGGCTCGGGCAAGCCCTTTCGGTCGAGTTTGCCGTTGGGGGTGAGTGGCATCTGTGCCAGGAACATGAAGTGGGTCGGCACCATGTAGTCCGGCAAACGGGTTTTCAGGGCACGGCGCAGGCTGTCGCGGAACTCGGTTTCGTTGACGTGGGCGATTGCCGGCACCACATACGCAACCAGTTGTTTGCCACTCGGGTTTTCCTGGGCCACAACCACGGTTTCACCGACGCTGTCCTGCTCACGCAGGCGCGCTTCGATCTCGCCCAGTTCGATACGGAAGCCGCGAATTTTTACTTGATGGTCGACACGGCCGAGGTAATCCACCACGCCATCCGCACGGCCACGAGTCAGGTCGCCGCTGCGATACACACGACTGCCGGGCTTGCCGAACGGGTCCGGCACAAAACGCTCGGCGGTGAGGGCCGGGCGCTCCAGATAACCACGGGCCACGCCCTCTCCGCCCAGGTACAACTCGCCGGCCACGCCAATCGGTTGCAGGTTGAGTTGTGCGTCCAGCACATAGCCGCTGCGGTTGCCCAGCAGTGTGCCGATGGGTGCGTAAACGGCGCCGCATGGGTCGCCTCGACGGGCTTTCCATAGCAGTGGCGTGACCACGGTTTCGGTCGGGCCGTAGCCGTTGAACAGGTAAGTCGGTTTCAGCGCGCGCCATGCCAGGTCGTAACTGGCTTGAGCGACGGCATCGCCGCCAAAGCAGTAAACGCGTACCGCCGGTGGGTTACCGTCGCGTTCGGCATGCTCAGCCAACTGTTGCAGGTACACCGGCGGGAACACGGCCATCGTTACGTTGTGACGGTGCATTTGTGCGTAGGTGTATTCCGGCAGCCACAGGCTGTCATCGCGGATCAAGACGCTGGCGCCATTGATCAGCGGGTGCATCCAGCCTTCGTGGGAACCGTCGAAGGCGAAGGACATAAAGTGCAGTTCGCAATCGGCCGGGCTGGTTTCGTAGCGCTCGCCGGTGGCGATGATGTGCGCCACCAACGGGCCGTGGGAAACGGCCACGCCCTTCGGCATGCCGGTGGAGCCGGAGGTGTAAATCACATAGGCGAGGTTGTCGCCGTCCAGGTCGACTTGCGGCGCGGTGTCGCTGTAACCGCTCCACTCCTCTGTTCGGTCAATGGCCAAGGTAGCCAGGCCATCGGCGATCGGCAGTTGCTGCAAGGCGCTGGTGTGGGTCAGCAGCAGTTTGGCGCGGCTGTCTTGCATCATGTACAGCAGGCGATCACGCGGGTATTCAATGTCCAGCGGCACGTAGACGCCACCGGCTTTGAGCACGGCGAGAAACGCCACCATGATTTCGGCACTGCGCGGCATGGCAATCGCCACGCGCACTTCCGGGCCGACACCACGGGCGATCAGCGCGTGAGCCAGGCGATTGGCTTGGCGGTCCAATTCACCGTACGTCAGGGTCTGCGCATCGAATTTAACCGCCACGGCATCCGGGTTTTCCCGTGCACGATCAGCGAACAACTCATGCACCAGGCGCTCGGCCGAGAAGCCCGAGTCAGTGCGATTCCACAGCTGCAGAATGTGCTGCTGCTCGTCATAGTCCAGCAGCTTCAGTTGGGCAACGGTTTGCTGCTGATCAGCAACCATCGCCTGCAACAGGTTCTGCCAATGGCGCGCCATGCGCTCGATGGTCGCAGGCTCGAACAAGTCGGTGGCATAGCTTAACGAGGCGCGCAGCTGTTCCTGGGACTCTTCGACATCCAGGGTCAGGTCGAACTGCGCGACCGTCTCGTCCCAACTGATCGGGCTCATCTGCAACTGCGCAAGGCGCTGCAAATGCTGACTGGCCAGGCTGATGTTGTGATTGAACGCGACCTGGAACAACGGGCTCAGGCTCAGGCTACGCTCGGGTTGCAGAGCTTCTACCAGTTGCTCGAACGGCAGGTCCTGATGCGCCTGCGCTTGCAGCGCGCGCTGCTTGACCTGGGCCAACAGCTTGGTAACAGTGAGGTGCCCATCGAGGTCGGCCTTGAGCACTTGAGTGTTGACAAAAAAGCCGATCAGGCGCTCGGTCTCGACCCGATTGCGGTTGGCAATCGGCACACCGACGCGGATGTCCTGTTGGCCGCTGTAGCGATGCAGCAAGACCTGATAAGACGCCAGCAACAGCATGAACAGCGTCACACCTTCACGCTGGGCCAGGGCTTTGAGCTCGCCCAGCAACGGCGCGGGCAGCGCAATATTCAAGCGTGCACCGCGATGTGTCGGCACCGCCGGGCGTTGATGATCGAACGGCAGCTCCAGTACCGGCTGCTCGCCACCGAGCGTTTCACGCCAATAATCGAGTTGACGCGCCTTCTCCCCCGCGTCCATCCAACTGCGCTGCCACGCAGCGTAGTCGGCATACTGGATCGGCAGCGCCGGCAGTTGCAACAACTGGCCCTGGCTGTGCGCCTGGTAGAGCTGCACCAGTTCGTCGACCATCACCTGCATCGACCAACCATCGGAGATAATGTGGTGCTGCACCAGCACCAACACGTGCTCATCTTCGGCCAGGCGCAACAGGCTGACACGCATCAACGGGCCTTGGCGCAAATCAAACGGCTCGGCGATCTGCGCTTGCACCTGGGCTTTGAGAGAGGCCTCAACGGACTCGATCAAGACCAGCTCGATGCGCGCCTGCGGGCTGATCACTTGTACGGTACGCCCGGCCTCTTGTTGCAGATGGGTGCGCAAGCTTTCATGGCGCGCCACCAGCGTATCGAAGGCACGCTGCAACGCGGCCTTATCCAGAACCCCCTTAAGGCGCAGCACGCTGGGCACATGATAGGCAGCGCTGGCGGGGTCCAGCTGCCAGAGAAACCACTGGCGCTCTTGGGCGTAGGACAGTGCGAGCGGTTGCCCACGCTCCACCGCGACCAAAGGTTGCGAGGTTTGCACCTGCAACGCTGCGCACGCCGTCGCAAACCCTTGCAACGTCGGGTGTTCAAAGAGCGCCCGCAGGGGCACTTCGAGGCGCAGTTCATGCCGCACGCGGGAAACCACCTGGGTGGCCAACAACGAATGCCCGCCCAGCTCGAAGAAATGATCCGTGAGGCCCACCTGCTCGACCTGCAACACCGCCTGCCAGATCACCGCCAACTGCACTTGCAGCGGGGTTTGTGGCGCTACATAGGCGTGTTGACGCACACTCAGGTCAGGCCCCGGCAGCGCACGGCGGTCAAGCTTGCCGTTGTTGTTCAGCGGCAAGGCGTCAAGCACCAGCCAGTGCGCGGGCACCATGTAGTCCGGCAGCGACTGGCGCAAGGTTGCCGCCAGGGCTTGCCCGTCCAGGGTTTGACCGTGGGCGGGCACCACATAGGCGACCAATTGCATGCCCACCGCACTCGGCTGGGCGATGACGGCGGCTTCACGCACCGCCGGCAAGGCTTGCAGGCAGGCCTCGATCTCGCCCATTTCGATGCGGTAGCCGCGAATTTTGACCTGATGGTCGATACGACCGACGTACTCCAGCACCCCCGCCGCGTTGTAACGGGCCAAGTCGCCGCTGCGGTACAGCCGCGCACCCGGCTCGCTGGAGAACGGGTCGGGCAGGAAGCGCTCGGCGGTCAAGGCCGGGCGGTCGAAATAACGCTGGGCCAGACCCGCCTCGGCGCCGATGCATAGCTCACCGACGCCGTCGGTGGCCAGCAGCTCGAAACCGCTGTCGAGCACATACAGCGAGCGGCCAGCGATGGCCCGCCCGATCGGCACACCGAACGCATCACTGGCATCCGCCAGTTGGCAGTCGTGCACGCTGGACACCACCGTCGCCTCGGTCGGCCCATAAGTATTGACCAGTCTTACGCCGCCCAGCCCGGCGGTATGCCAGGCACGCACGCCTTCCACCGACATGGCCTCGCCGCCCACATGCACTTGGCGCAGGTTACCCAAGCTGCGGCGGTCGGCCGCGCACTCCTTGGCCAACAAATACCAGTAAGCGGCGGGCAAGTCGGCCAGGGTCACGTCTTGCTCGACGATCTCGCGCGCCAGTTGCCCGGCGTCCCACAGCTCATCGCCACGCATGATCAAGGCAGCACCCACGCACAGCGGCGGGTAGCACTGCTCCACAAAGCCGTCAAAGCTGAAGGTGGCAAATTGCAGCACGCGGTCTTCGGCACACAGGCGGCTATACGCCTCGGCGCTGTCACAGAACTGACCGAGGGCGGCATGGTCGATGGCCACGCCTTTGGGCAGGCCGGTGGAGCCGGAGGTGTAGATCACATACGCCAGGTCGGCGGCCGCCGCATGGCTGGGTGGATTGGTTGCCGGGTAGCTGTCCAGTTCTTCACCGCAGGCGCTGAAATCCACGCGGATCAACCCTTGCGGCAGCGGTAGATCGGCGAGCAACCCGGTTTCGCTGAGCAGCAGGTCCAGGCGACTGTCCGCGAGCATGTAGGCCAGGCGCTCGGCTGGGTATTTCGGGTCCAGCGGCACATAGGCAGCGCCGCTTTTGAGCACCGCCAGCAGGCTGACGATCAACTGCGGGCCACGCCGACTGGCCAGGCCGACGCGCTGGCCCGGCCCTGCGCCGAGCGCCAGCAAGCGGTGGGCCAGGCGGTTGGCGCGCTGATTGAGCTGGGCGTAGCTCAGGCGCTCACTGCCCGCCTGTACCGCCAGCGCGTCAGGCGTAGCATGGGCCTGGGCAGCGATGCGCTCGTGCACACGCTGATGACGCGGCGCAGCACCAACGGATTGGCTGAGGCTGAGTACTTGGTGCTGCGCGGCGGCGTCCAGCAGTTGCAGGTTGCCCAGTGCCACACCCGCATCCGCCACCAGCTGCGTCAACAGGTGACGCAGGTTAGCGCCCAGTTGCGTGACCTGTTGCTCGCTGAAGTGGGCACGGTCGTAGCTGAATTCCAGACGCAGGCTGGCGCCCAACTCAACGCCCAGGGTCAGCGGGTAGTGAGTGCGTTCGTGGTTGTGCATCCGGCCGAAGGTCAGGCCGGCGGGCGCGCCTTGCTTCAACGCTTCGGCCACCGGGAAGTTTTCGAACACCAGCAAGGTGTCGAACAACGCACCTTGTTGACCGGCCCACGCCTGGATGTCGTAGAGCGGCACGTGTTCATGGTCGCGCAAGCTCAGGTTCAGGGCTTGCAGCTCACCGAGCCAAGCGCTGGCCGACTGAGCGGGTGAGGCCGCACTGATGATCGGCAAAGTGTTGATGAACAAGCCCAGTTGCTGCTCGATCCCCGGCAATGGCGCCGAACGCCCGGCAACGGTGGCGCCGAACGCCACGCAATCCTGGCCGGTGTAGCGTTGCAGCAAGAGGCCCCAGGCGGCTTGCAGCACGGTATTGAGCGTGATTTTTTGTTGGCGGGCAAACTCGCCAAGCGCGTGGGTAAAGCCGTCGTCCAGTGTCACTTGATGGTCAGCCATGCCCACGCCGTCGACCGGCGCACGCAGTGCTTGGGCCAGCAACGTTGGCGCTTGCAACGGCGCCATGGCCGCTTTCCAGAACGCCTCTCCCGAAGGTTGCTGTTGCAGCCAGCCCAGGTAATCGCGGAACTGCCCCAGCGGCGCCTCCAAGGCCTGGCCTGCATAGTGGGCAATCACTTCGCCGAGCAACTGCGCATTACTCCAGCCATCCATGAGGATGTGGTGGCTGGTGAAGATGAAGTGCCAGGCAGACCCGACGCCGCGCACCAGCATCAGACGAAACAGCGGTGCGGCATTCAATTCAAAGCCGCGTGAGCGCTCGGCATCGGCAAGGGCATCAAGGTCGGCATTCACGTCTTCGATCACCTGCAACTGCACGTCGACCTGACGCTTGATCACCTGATGAGCACTGTCCAGGCCCAGCCAGTGGAAGCTGCTACGCAAGATGTCATGGCGGTCCAGCGCCGCTTGCCAGGCACGGCCAAAGGTCAGCAGGTCCAGGCCTTCAATGTCCAGGCGCAGCTGGTTGATATAGGCCTGGGCCTCGGGTTCGTACAAGGTGTGAAACAGCATGCCCTGTTGCATCGGCGACAGCGGGTAGAGGTCGGCGATGTCCGGCCCGGCCACGGGCAGTGCATCCAGCTGCTGCTGGGTCAGGCATGCCAGCGGGAAGTCCGATGGTGTCACCTGCCCAGCAGGCGTTGTGCAGCAATGCTCGATCAAGGCCTTGAGTTCCGTGGCGTAGTCATCGGCCAGGCGCTGAATAGTGGCGGCGTTGAACATCTCGCGGCTGAAGCCCCATTGCAGCGACAGCTCACCGCCATACACCTGCCCTTCCACCGTCAGCCAGTTGGCCAACGGCGCTTCCGGGTCCTGGGCCTGGCCACTGCCTTGCGCGGCGGGCACGAACAACGCCGACTCGTTGAACTGGCGGTCGAACTGCCCCAGGTAGTTGAAGGTGATACGTGGCGCAGCCAAGCCGGCCAGGGTTTCGCGCGATTTCGGGTTGCCCAGGTAGCGCAGCAGGCCGTAGCCCAGGCCTTTATCCGGGACGGCGCGCAGTTGTTCTTTGACGGATTTGATCGCGTCCGACAGCTCGCCCTGGGCCTGCAAACGTACCGGAAACAGGCTGGTGAACCAGCCGACCGTGCGGCTCAGATCGATGGTGTCGAACAGGTCTTCGCGACCATGCCCTTCCAGTTGAATCAAAGCCGCGTGGCCGCTCCAACGGCTGATTACTCGCGTCAGCGCCGTCAGCAGCAGGTCGTTGACCTGGGTGCGATAGGCCGCCGGGGCGTCTTGCAGCAGTTGGCGGGTGAGCTCCGCATCGAGGCGGGTTTCGAGCTGGGTGCCCAGGCGGTTTTGCAGGCCGCCCTGAGGGTTGTCGCACGGCAGGTCGGCGTCGCTGGACTGTGCTTGCCAAAAGGCTAATTGATCATCAAGGGTTTGCGCGTGGGCCTGCAGTTGCTGCGCCCATTGCTGGTAGCTGCTGGTCTTGGCCGGCAATGCGGCTTCTCGATAAGCCTGTTGCAGGTCTTCCAGCAGGATGCGCCAGGACACGCCGTCGACCACCAAGTGATGGACCACCAGCAGCAGGCGCTGGGTGCCATCGGCCATCTGCACTAACGCTGCACGCAACAATGGGCCTTGCTGCAGGTCCAGGCTGCGCTGGACTTCATCGCACAACCCGGCCAATTGCGTGTCATCGCTTGCAGAGGATTGCCATAGCGCCGGCTCGTTGACGGGCGCGCCGTGGGCTTGCTGCCAGGTGTCGCCCTGCTGCACAAAACGCAGGCGCAACACGTCGTGGTGGTTGATCAGTTGCGTCAGCGCCGCTTCCAGGCGTGCAGGCTCCAGCGCCTCACGCGGCGTCAGCAGCAGCGACTGGTTCCAATGCTGACGTGCCGGGATTGCCTGGGCGAAAAAGCTTTGCTGCACGGGCGTCAGGATCACGTCACCGGTCACCGGGCCTTGATCGATAACGGCCGCCTGTTCAAACGCGGCCACCAGCGCCAGGCTACGCACGCTTTGGTACTGGAACAGGTCGCGCGGGCTGAGGCGAATGCCTGCCTGGCGCGCGCGGCTGACCACCTGGATGGAGATGATCGAATCGCCGCCCAGCTCGAAGAAGTTGTCGTCCAGACCGACTGGGGCGACGCCGAGCACGTCACTCCAGATCGCCGCCAGGGCCTTTTGCAATTCGCTGGAAGGCGCAACAAAGGCGTGTTGCGGCGCCGCATCTGGCACCGGCAATGCCTTGCGGTCGAGCTTGCCGTTGGCGGTCACTGGCAGTTTGGCCAAGTGCACCATATGGGTCGGCACCATGTATTCCGGCAGACTGCTGAGCAGCCACGCCTTGAGGTCGGTCGGCGCTTCGCCTTCGAGCACCAGGTACGCGACCAACTGCTTGCCACCCTGCACCAGCACCACCGCCTCGCGCACTGAAGGATGTTGCATCAGGCGCGTTTCGATTTCGCCCAATTCGATACGCAGGCCTCGCAGCTTCACTTGATGGTCGAGACGGCCAAGGTATTCGATCACGCCATCGGCGCGCTGGCAGACGCGGTCGCCGGTACGATAGAGGCGCTCGCCGTGGATAAACGGGCTGGGTACAAAACGCTCGGCCGTCAGCGCGGGGCGACGGTGGTAGCTGCGCGCCAGGCCGGTGCCGCCCAGGTACAGCTCGCCGGCAACACCGGCTGGCACCGGGTTGAGTTGGGCGTCGAGTACGTAGGTGGCAAGGTTGGCGATCGGACGGCCGATGGGCACGCTGTCGGCGCCTTCGTCGACGCAAGTCCAGTGGGTCACGTCGATGGCAGCTTCGGTCGGGCCATAGAGGTTGAACAAACCCGCCGTTGGCAGCTTCGCGAACACCTGCAGTTGCGCGTCCAGTGGCAAGGCTTCACCGCTGCACACGATGCGCTTGAGGCTGGCACAGGCTTGCACGCCCGGCTCATGGATAAACGCCTGCAGCATCGACGGCACGAAGTGCAAGGTGGTGATGGCGTGGCGGCCAATGGTTTCGATCAGGCGGGCCGGCTCGCGGTGCTCCCCAGGCGCCGCGACCACCAAGCGGGCGCCGGTCATCAGCGGCCAAAAGAATTCCCATACCGACACGTCAAAACTGAACGGAGTTTTCTGCAGGACCGCATCGCTGGCGTCTAAACCATAGGCCTGTTGCATCCAGCACAAACGGTTGACCAACGCGCGATGGCTGTTGCCGGCACCCTTGGGTTTGCCGGTGGAGCCGGAGGTGTAGATCACGTAAGCCAAGTTCAGCGCCTGGATAGCCACGGCCGGCGATTCGCTGCTGTAGCCGTCGAGCCAACCGGGCGCCTGATCCAAGGCGATCACCTGGACGTTTTCAGTCGGCAGTGACGCCAGCAGGCGCTGCTGACTGAGCAGCAGCGCGATGCCGCTGTCTTCGATCATGTAGGCCAGGCGTTCCTGGGGATACTCTGGGTCCAACGGCACGTAGGCGCCGCCGGCCTTGAGGACCGCGAGCAGGCCTACCACCATTTCGATGGATCGCTCGACACACACGCCCACCAGCACGTCCGGGCCCACGCCCTGCTCGCGCAAGGCGTGCGCCAGTTGGTTGGCGCGGGCATTGAGTTGGGCGTAGGTCAAGGTGGTTGCGCCACACACCAAGGCCGGCGCGTCCGGCGTGCACTGCACTTGGTCTTCGATCAGTTGGTGGATGCCGCGCTCGGTCGGATAGGCTTCGCCGGTCTGGTTCCACGCATGGATCAGCACGTGTTGCTCCTCGGCCGCCAGCATCGGCAACTCACCAATGCGCTGTTCGCCATCGGCCACCATGGCCTGCAACAGGCTGATCCAGTGCTGGGCCATGCGCGCAATAGACGGCGCATCGAACAGGTCATTGGCATAGGTCAGCGCGGCATGCAGGGTGCCGGATTTCTCGAAGGTGTCGAGGGTCAGGTCGAATTGGGTGGTACGGCTTTGCCACTCAACCAGTGACAGTTCGAGGCCGGAGGCGGTGCTGACCGAAGCGATATCGGCCACTACCGGCTGGTGGTTGTACATCACTTGGAACAGCGGCGTGTGGCTAAGGCTACGCTCGACGTTCAGCGCTTCCACCAGACGCTCGAACGGCAACTCCTGATGGTCCTGGGCGCCCAGCGCGTGTTCCTTGATGCCTTGCAGCAGCTCGGCAACGCGGGTCTGCCCGGTCAGTTCGGTGCGCAGTACCTGGGTGTTGACGAAGAAGCCGATCAGCCCTTCAACTTCACTGCGGTTACGGTTGGCGATGGGCACGCCGACGCGGATATCGCCCTGCCCGGTGTAACGGTGCAGCAGCACATTGAAGGCGCCCAACAGCAGCATGAACAGGGTGACGTTGTGCTGTTGCGCACAGCTGCGCAGTTGCGCGGCCAGGCTCGGATCAATGGCGAAATTATGGCGAGTGCCTTGGTAGCTGGGCATGGCCGGGCGCGAGCGATCCGTCGGCAATTCCAATACCGGATGCTCATCGCCCAGGCGCGCCTGCCAGTACTCCAGCTGACGCGCCTGTTCGCCCGCTTCCAGCCAGCGGCGCTGCCACAGGGCGTAATCGCTGTACTGGATCGGCAGCGTCGGCAATTGCGGCGCCTCGTTGCGCTCGTGGGCGTCGTAGCAGCGGATGAACTCGTCGATCAGCACGTTCATCGACCAACCGTCGGAGACGATGTGGTGCAGGGTCAGCAGCAGCACGTGCTCCTGCGCGTCGAGCTTGAGCAATTGCACGCGCAGCAGCGGGCCGTGTTCAAGGTCGAACGCCAGCAGCGATTGACGCGTCGCAGCTTGGTTGACGGCCAGCTCCCGCTCAGCGGCGGCCAAGGCACTCAAGTCCAGGTGCTCGACGGCCAGCGACGGTTCTAGCGCAACCTGGGTCAGGCGCTCATCGGCCTGACGCTGGAACACTGTGCGCAAAGTTTCATGCCGAGCTACCAGGCTGGCGAAGGCTTGCTCCAGCGCACGCAGGCTGAGCGCCCCCTTGAGCCGCACGGCGCCGGGCAGGTTGTAGGCGCCGCTGGCCGGGTCCAATTGCCACAGAAACCACATGCGCTGCTGGGCGTAGGACAACGCTTGGCGATCCTGCGCCTCAACCCCTGCCGGAATCGGAAACCGGGAAAAATCCACGCCTTCTTTCTGCAGGGCCTGCAGGAACACTTGGCGTTTTTCCAGAGGCAACCCGATAAACCGGCGAGCAAGTTTCAAGGAGTCTTCAGCATTCATTTCTTGGAGTCCGGAGCAATAGGCAGGAAGCACAAAGGCACGTCGTCCCTATAAAACGAACCGGACGGGGAAAAATTAGCGGGGGATGAATGGCTTGGAGCGAGGCGTCATCAAGGGTTACATCAATTTTCAGGAAAGACACTCCAAGCCGAGCTAGCATTGACGAACACCACTTTTGCAACTACATTTAGTTACACGCAGGGAACGCCGTGTCCAAAAATGAAAAGCTGCTCGCCAAACTGCTCAATGAGCACATGGCCTTTACTTGGCCAGAGCTCGTAACGCTGCTGCATCGTCTTGGCTACACACAGATTGAAGGGGCTGGAAGCCGGGTCAAATTCGACATCGGCGACCCCAGTGCAATGATCACCTTGCACAGGCCTCACCCCGGCAACGAACTGAAACATTAAATTCGGCGCCAGATCATCGAACAATTGAAATCAGGAGAACTGATTCAGTGAACAACCAACTGAAACACAACGGCTACATCGGCTCTATCGAAGCCAGCCTCGAAGACAATTGCCTGTTTGGCAAAGTGCTGTTTATCAAGGCGCTGGTCAGCTATGAGGGTAAAACGGTCGCAGAGCTGGACGCGGCCTTTCGTGAGGCGGTAGACGACTATCTCGCTACATGCCACACCCTTGGGCAGACACCGGAGAAGCCGTGCAAGGGTTCATTCAACGTGCGGGTCGGCCATGACCTGCATCTGGCTGCGGCCCTGGCGGCGGCCCGTAAGAAAGTGACGCTCAATGACCTGACACGCCAGGCGCTGGATGAGTTTTTGCAACATCACAGCGCGGATGCCTACCCTGCGGTTGGCTGATGCCTGGCCTAAACCGTCGCTGCGCAGATCTTCACCTGCGCTCGCGCCAATCGACGTGCCTGGTGATCCAGGTCAAGGATGGCCTCAAGGCCGGAGTGGTTCGGTAGGTCAATATGCTGCAGCGCCTGCTCTACCACCTGCGAAATTTGGGTAAACCGAATACGTCGCCCCAGAAATGCCTCGACTGCCACCTCGTTAGCGGCATTCAAGGCGGCACTGGCCCGGGCCCCGTCGGCCAATACCTGCATTGCCAGGCCCAGACAAGGAAAACGTCCCACGTCGGGGTGTTCAAACGTCAACCCGCCAAAGCTCGTCAAGTCCAGTGGTGCGACGCCCGACTCAATCCGCTGTGGATACGCCAGGGCGTGGGCCACAGGCATGCGCATGTCGGGGTTGCCCAGTTGCGCCATCACCGACTGATCACGAAATACCACCATGGAATGCACCACGCTTTGCGGATGGATGAGGGCTTCGATGCGCTCGGCAGGCAGGTTGAATAACCAATGGGCCTCAATGATCTCCAACCCCTTGTTCATCATGGTTGCGCAATCCACGGAGATCTTACGGCCCATGGACCAATTGGGATGAGCACAGGCTTGCTCAGGGGTTACTTCGCCCAAGCTGTCCAAGGGTCTGTTCTTGAATGGGCCACCGGAGGCCGTGAGTATCAGGCGATTTACCCCTTCGAATGAACCCTGGCAACCTTGCAGGCACTGAAAGATCGCATTGTGCTCACTGTCGAGAGGGATTACGGTTGCGCCGGCGTCGGCGGCCGTCCGAATAAATAAAGCCCCCGATATGACCAGCGCCTCCTTGTTGGCCAAGAGGATTTTCTTGCCCGCCTGCGCGGCACTCAAGGTCGGCAACAAACCCGCGGCACCCACAATAGCCGCCACCACCGTGTCGATTTGAGGCTCTCGCGCGGCGCTACACAGCGCATCGACACCACATAACACCTCAGTGCGCAGGCCCGCCGCCAGCAAATGAGCCTGCAACTCAATGGCGTGTTGCGGTTCGCTGACCACCGCTATCGCGGGTTGAAAGCGCAAACATTGCTGGTACAGCTTGTCCATACGCGTATGGGCGGTAAGCCCATGTACCACTAATGTCTCGGGGTGACGCGCGACTACATCCAGAACACTGTCGCCGACCGACCCGGTTGAACCGAGAACGAGCAGGCGTTGCACCATGGTCTTGCCATCCTTTTTGGTCATTCGTGCCAAGCAATACTAGGCGCCCCTCACTGTTTTACAACGGCACATACATACCGACTTGCGATTAACCAAATGCCCTTTACTTCTAGGGTGGTGCCTATCGCCTTTCCCAAACACTTCAATTCCAAATCAAACTAACCGACAGGTTGTTTTTTGCGCCACAGCGTCTAAGTTATATAACTTCTACCTACTACTTTTTTGCGCTTCTATCCTTGGTCCGCAGTACCGTCCAATGGCGTAGACACTTCGGAGTCTTGCTATGAACGAATCGCTGTCCCTTCCCGTCTTCTCTTTTAAGTGGCCTGATGCCTGTTCGCCGCATGCGCAAATGGTAGAAAACCATGTCATCGAGTGGGTCGAGAAACACCAACTGATGCCCAACAGCAACCTTCGCGCCCACACAGTCAGGTGCCGTTACGGTTGGCTGGCAGCGCGCTGTTACCCCACCGCCCCACTCGAACTACTGAACACCATCGCCGACTACATCGCCTGGCTGTTTCTGGTAGACGATTTGTTCTTCGACTGCGCGCAGGTCCCATCACCCCGCACCGTGGCCCATATCACCGCGATTATCGACGTACTTGACCTGAACACTGCCCAACGGCAGCCCGAATTCGGCGAGCGCGCCCTGCTGGATATCTGCCAACGGTTGAGAAGACACCTGGACGCGGAGCGCTTTGCCCACTTCGCCAATGGTTCACGCATGATTTATGGCGGCGTCGCACTGCAGATCCTGGCACATATAAATAGTGAACCCGTGACGCTGCGCCAGTACCGCTGTCTCCGGCGGCATGGCAGCGGCATGATTCCCGCGATGGCCCTGGTCGACGCCGCCAGCCCCGTACCTCTGGAAGGCGAAGTGCGATTTTCTGCCGAGATCGAACAACTCGAAGACAGTACCAATACCATCGTCAGTTTGACCAATGACATTTTTAGCTTGAGCACTGAACTCAAACAAACTGGACTGCATGAAAACATGGTCACTCTGCTGGCGGGTCAAGGCCATACATTGCAAGAAGGTATTGATATAACTGCGGATAAGATACGCACTGAAATAAACAACTTCACTCAACATTCAAACCAACTTCTTGTCAACGCGAGCCCCGCCCTCAAGTACTACATTGACGGCTTGAGGCATTGGATAAGCGGCCATCAACGTTGGTTGGAGATCGATACCTCTCGTTATCGCGCAGCGCTTTTCGACAGTGATGCAGACCAGCGCTCGATGGCCCATGCCATTCAATGTGCGCACAGCGTGACGACGTCCTGAAGCCTCGTACCGCTGAGGAAATCCTGCCATGTTCGAACTCCTCGACACCGTCGACAGCCCTTCGCGCCTAAGGGCCTTGCAGTCCGCCGCCCTAGGGCCGCTGGCTGATGAACTACGGGGCTTTATTCTGCAAAGCGTGAGCGCTACAGGGGGCCATCTTTCGGCCAACTTGGGCAGCGTAGAACTGACCATTGCCCTGCATTACGTGTTCAACACTCCGGATGACCGAATTATCTGGGATGTCGGGCATCAGTCCTATGCCCACAAGATCCTTACCGGACGCCGCAAGGAGATGGGCGGGATTCGCCAATTTGGCGGAATTTCGGGGTTTGCGCGCCGTTGTGAGTCCTGTTATGACTGCTTCGGCACAGCGCATGCCAGCACCTCGATCTCGGCCGCGCTGGGTATGGCCCTCGCGGCTCGCACCCTCAGGCAGTCGCGCCACTGCATTGCAGTGATCGGCGACGGCGCCCTGAGCGGCGGCATGGCCTTTGAAGCGCTGAACAATGCGGGCGTATTCCGCGACCTGCCGTTCCTGGTGATTCTCAACGATAACGACATGTCGATCTCGCCCTCGGTGGGCAGGCTGCGCGAACACCTGGGCGCCCTGACCGCAGACCGCAATGGCGACCACGACGCCGGCCTGTTCAAGGCGCTGGGCCTTGCGTACAACGGCCCCATCGACGGGCATAACCTCGATGAACTGGTGACCGCCCTGCGTGAACTGAAAACCCGCCGTGGGCCGCAGTTGCTGCATATCGTCACCGAAAAAGGCCATGGCTATGGCCCGGCAGCCACTGACCCGGTGCTCTATCACGGGCCGGGTAAGTTCGACCCGATAGAGGGGATTCACCCTGCGGCTGCGGGTGCGCTCACCTATACGCAGGTATTTGGCCAGTGGCTGGCGGATGAAGCCGAGCGTAACCCGCGAGTGGTGGTGATCACCCCGGCCATGCGCGAAGGCTCAGGCCTGGTCGCATTCGAACGACGTTTTGCCGAGCGCTACTTCGATGTTGGAATCGCCGAGCAACATGCGCTGACCTTCGCCGCCGGGCTGGCCGCCGAAGGTCTGAAACCAGTGGTGGCGATCTACTCGACGTTCCTGCAGCGCGGTTATGACCAACTGATCCATGACATCGCCCTGCAGCAACTGCCTGTGGTGTTTGCCATTGATCGCGCTGGCATCGTGGGGGCCGATGGTGCCACCCACATGGGCGCCTTCGATATCGCGTATTTGCGCTGCATCCCTCATCTCACCATCATGGCGCCGGCCGACGAGCAGGAATGCCGGCAGATGCTGCACACCGCAGTACAACAACCGGGCCCGTGCGCGGTGCGTTATCCTCGAGGCTCGGGCAGCGGTATCTCACCTTCACCCGAGCTGACCGAACTACCGATGGGTAAAGGCGAGATCCGCCGCGCCTGCACCCAGGCCTACGGGAAACGCATCGCGATCCTGGCCTTTGGCTCAATGACGCAACAAGCGTTGGAAGCTGCAGAGTTGCTCGACGCTACGGTGGCTAACATGCGTTTTATCAAACCCCTGGACCGTGACTTGATCCAGACGCTGGCGCGCGAACATGATTGGCTGGTGACCGTCGAAGAAGGCTGCATCATGGGGGGTGCAGAGTCGGCCTGCCTGGAGTGCCTGGCCAGCCAGAATATACGCCCTCCACTGCTGCAACTGGGGTTGCCCGACCACTTTATCGAACATGGTACGCCCGAGCAGCTGTTGAGCCATTACGGCCTGGACGCCCTCGGTATCGCGCATTCGATACACCGGTTCGCCCATGAACAACAGCTGGGGTACCCGTCGCCCTGCGACACACTGGCGAGTGCACAAGCATGAACATTATCCTGGCCCAACCGCGAGGTTTCTGTGCCGGCGTCGTGCGCGCCATCGATACGGTCGAGCAGGCCTTGGAGCAATTCGGCGCACCGGTCTACGTACGCCACGAAATCGTGCACAACCGCCATGTGGTTCAGACACTGCGGGACCAAGGTGCCGTTTTTGTCGACGAACTGGAGCGCGTGCCGGTCGGTGCCCTGACCATTTTCAGCGCACACGGGGTGGCGCGTGAAGTGGAACGCCAGGCGTTAGAGCGTCAACTTCAAGTGGTCGATGCTACGTGCCCGCTGGTGACCAAGGTGCATAACCACGCCCGCCAATACGCCGCGAAAGGTTATCAATTGATCCTGATCGGCGAACCCGGGCACCCGGAAGTCATCGGCATCCTTGGCCAGGTAGACGCGCCAATCACCTTGATTCAGACCGTCGAACAGGTCCGGGCCCTGGATTTTCCTGCCGATACCCTACTGGCCTACCTCACCCAGACCACGCTGAGCGTGGATGATACCCGCACCGTAGTCAAAACCCTGACGCAACGCTATCCCAACATTATCGGGCCCGACGCCCGCGATATTTGCTATGCGGTGCAGAACCGCCAACAGGCCGTACGTGAGCTCTGCGCCCAAGTGGATGTGCTGCTGGTAGTCGGCAACGCCAACAGCGCAAACGCCACAACCTTGTGCAAGCAGGCTAACGACAGCGGCACGGCCAGCTACCTTGTGAGCGACGGCAGTGAGGTGGATACCCGATGGTTTACACCAGAAATGAGCGTTGGGATCAGCGCAGGCGCTTCAACCCCGGAGGTCTCGGTACAGGACGTGATCGCTGCCCTGGCACGGTTTGCCCCGCTGCACATCCAGACCTTGCCAGGGCGCGAAGAGCATGCGCAGTTTCGCCTGCCTCCCGGACTGATTGCCCGGCAATAAGCCAGAGGAGGCACTGCCATGAACGTCCCCATTGCGCGTCGCGTCACCCGCCAGGTGCGGATCGGCACACTCAACCTTGGCAGCGACGGGCCGATCGTGGTCCAGGCCATGACCAATACTGACACCGCCGATGCCCAAGCCACCGCGGCCCAGGTGGAAAGTCTGGCCCGCGCCGGCGCGGAGCTGGTGCGCATCACCGTCAACAGTCATAAGGCCGCCGCCCAAGTGGCGACCATCCGCGAATTGCTGGATCGACGTACTGTTGAAGTGCCCCTGGTGGGCGACTTTCACTTCAACGGCCATCGCCTGCTGACGGCTTACCCGGAGTGCGCCCAGGCCCTGGCCAAGTACCGGATCAACCCCGGCAATGTCGGCAAGGGTTCACGACGCGATGAGCAATTCTGCCAAATGATCGAAGTCGCTTGCCGCTATGACAAGCCGGTGCGCATCGGAGTCAATTGGGGCAGCCTCGACTCGGACCTTCTGGCACGCATGATGGATGCCAATGCCGCCCTCCCCACGCCACTGGCGGCCGACGCGGTGATGCGCGAGGCGTTGGTGGTTTCGGCGCTCGACAACGCCCAGCGGGCGGTTGAAGTCGGGTTACCTGCGGACCATATCGTGTTGTCGGCCAAAGTCAGCCATGTGCAGGATCTGATTGCGGTCTATCGAAACTTGGCGGCGAGCTGTGACTTTCCCTTACACCTGGGGTTGACTGAAGCCGGCATGGGCTCCAAAGGCATCGTCGCGTCGACGGCCGCACTGGCCGTGCTGCTGCAGGAAGGTATCGGCGACACCCTGCGCATTTCCCTCACCCCACCACCTCGCGGTGAGCGCACCCAGGAAGTCCACGTGGCCCAGCAGATCCTGCAAACCATGGGTCTGCGCGCTTTTACGCCACAGGTGGTGGCGTGCCCAGGCTGCGGGCGCACCACCAGTGTGTTTTTCCAGGAACTGGCGCAGCGCATCGAAGGTTTTCTGCGCGAACAGACACCGCTGTGGCGCGCCCAGTACCCCGGGGTCGAGCGCCTGCAAGTGGCCGTCATGGGCTGCGTGGTCAATGGGCCCGGGGAAAGTCGCTTGGCCGACATCGGCATCTCTTTGCCTGGTGCAGGTGAACACCCTTCGGCCCCGGTCTATATGGATGGCGAACGGGTCATGACGCTAAAGGGCCAAACCATCGCCGAAGACTTTATCCGGTTACTGGAGGCCTACGTTGCCGCGCGTTTCGGCCATCAGAAACAGGCCCTGACGGCCCTGCTCTCAACCCAGGCGCCGATAGCCCAGCAACGCTGAGCCCAGCACCACCGCGCCCGCCACCAACGCCACCCAGAACCCGCTGGTGGCGCCAAACTGGTCGATCATCCAACCCGAGCTGGCCGCACCGATAGCCACGCCGATGCTCAAGCCGGTGATCAGCCAAGTCATGCCTTCGGTGAGGCGACTGGGCGGGACGACCTGTTCCACCAGGGCCATGGACACGATCAGCGTAGGTGCAAAGAACAGACCGGAAATAAACACCGCCACGGCCAGCCCGGGAATATGGTTTACCAGCAGCAACGGCAAGGTGGTCAACGCTGTCGCCACACCGCAGAACAGGAACTGGCGTGGCAACGAGGCCTTGAGCTTGAGTGTGCCAAAGGCCAACCCCGCCAGGCACGAGCCGATGGCATACACCGAGAGCACGATGCTCGCCGCCGCCGGCTGACCCTGCTGCTGGGCAAAGGCGACGCTGACCACATCTACCACGCCAACGATGACGCCCATGGCCAGCAGCAGGGTCATCAGGATCAGCACCGAAGGTGAGGCGATCAGCCAGCGACCGTGATGGCCGTGGTGTTCATGCACTGGCGGCTCAGTCGCACGTTGCAGCACGAAGGTGGTCACGCCCACCGCCAACAGCAGCGCGGCTACCAACGGCCCGGCCTCCGGGAACAGCACCACGCTCAGGCCCACCGAGATCGGCGGGCCGATAATGAAACACACCTCATCGAGCACCGACTCCAGGGCAAACGCGGTCTGCAATTTGGGTTGTCCCCGATACAACTCGGTCCAGCGCGCCCGCACCATGGCCGACATATTGGGCATGCAACCGGCCAAAGCGGCAAACACAAACAATGTCCAGCTCGGCGCCTGAAGCCGGGTGCATAACAGCAACAGCAACAACGCCCCGCCGCCGATCAGTGCCGCCAGCGGCAGCACCCTGCCCTGGCTATAACGGTCCACCAACCGCGAAACCTGCGGCGCGCAAAACGCCGTGGCCAAGGCAAACACCGCTGCCACCGCGCCCGCCAGGCCATAGCCGCCATGCACTTGCGAAAGCATGGTGATCAGGCCGATACCGACCATCGATATCGGCATGCGCGCCAGCATGCCGGCCAATACAAAAGCCCGGCTGCCTGGGGCCTGGAACAACTCGGCGTAGGGATTTGCCATCCTGCTTGACCTCTTCCTCAGCGCCTTGAAACTTGCTATCTGCAGTCATCAAGGCAACATACATACGGTGCGTATGTGGCAAATCATGCGTAACATACGCAGCGTATGTCAATCACTCAAACACCCATCGCGAGCCTTACCTATGAGCCGAGCCCGTGCCGAAATGATCGAAGACACCCGCGCCCGGCTGATCGCCAGCGCCCGCCAGGCCTTCGCCACGCAGGGCTATGCCAACACGTCGATGGACGACTTTACCGCACGCGCCGGCCTGACCCGTGGGGCGTTGTACCACCACTTTGGTGACAAGAAAGGCCTGTTAGCGGCGGTGGTTGCCCAGCTCGACAGCGAAATGGACGCGCGCTTGCAGCGCATCAGCGATCAGGCCCAGGACCCTTGGGACGGCTTTTGTGAACGCTGCCGCACCTATTTGCGCATGGCGCAGGACCCGGAAATCCAACGCATTGTGTTGCAGGATGCGCCAGCCGTGCTCGGCGATACAGGCGCTCAACAACACTGTGTAGAGTCACTACGCCAACTGCTTGAGGGCTTGATGCAGGCGGGTGCCATCGCGCAAGGACCCAGCGTTGCGCTGGCGCAGTTGATCAATGGCAGCTTGGTCAACACCGCGCTGTGGATCGCCCGGGATGAGCACCCGGGCGCGCGGCTGGAAGAAGGCTTGCAGGGCCTGGAGCTACTGCTGCGCGGTTTGAAGCAATAAGCCCCGCTACACCAACCGTACGATCTGCTTATGCCGCCACACCAATCGGTAGTAAGCGGTCTGCAGCGCCAGCATCGCCAGGTAGGTCACCGGAAACGCCATCCACACGCCTTCAAGGCCAAAGTGCGCGTTGAGCATGTACGCCATCGGCAGTTCAACACACAGCACGCAGAAAATAGAGATCGCCACCGGCATCAGCACCACGCCGCTGGCGCGCATGATCCCGCCCACCACCGCCTGGAAGCCGAACACCAGGATGCTCCACAACATGATGTGCAGCAGGTGCTCGGCATTGAGCCGCGCCGCGTCGTCGGTGATGAACAGCCCCAGCAGCCAGTGCGACAGCAGGTAGCCGAGCACGATCAAGCCACCGGTGAGGCAGGTGTTGATCAGCAAGCCCGTACGCAGGATCGGCCCGATCCGCTCCAGGCGCCCGGCGCCAATCGCCTGGGCCCCGAGAATCGACGCAGTGATCGCAATCGACAACGCCGGGAACTGCACGTAATTAACGATCTGCGTCACCGCGCCATACGCCGCCGTGGCTTGGGAGCCGTGGCTGTTGACCAAGGCGAGGATGACCAATTCCGACAACGACAGCACCACCATCTGCAAGCCGGTCGGCAGGCCGATGCGCAGCACTTTGCCGAGGATCGCCCGGTCCAGGCGCAAGGCGGCGAGCAGTTCGCGGTCCGGCGCCATCACGTGTTTTTTGTGGCGCAGGCGCACTATCAGAAACAGCATCGCCGAGGCGTTGCCGACCAAACCTGCGTACACCGCACTCTGGATGCCCATGGGCGGCAGGCCGATCCAGCCGCGAATCAGCGCCGGGGTCAGCAACAGGCCGACCAGGGTCGAGACCATCAGCGCCAGCAGCGGCGAAACCGTGTCACTGACGCCACGCAGCAACTGGGTGTAGAGGATGAAGACCAGCAGCAGCGGCATGATCAGCATCATCATCTGGGCATAGCCCACGGCATCGTCGAGAACGTCAATCGGTGTACCCAACGCCTGCAGCGCCGGGCGCGCGAACAGGCCGCCGAGCACGGCCGCGATCAACCCCACCAACGCGCCCAAGGTCAACGTCGCACCGGTGATCGCCTTGACCAATCCGGTTTCCTGGGCGCCCCATGCCTGGCCGATCAGTACCGAAGCGCCCGCCCCCAGGCCGATCACCAAGGCAATAAAGAAAAACACGATCGGGAACATCCCCGACACCGCCGCCAGCGCCTGGGTGCCGAGCATTTGCCCGACGTAGATGCCGTTAAGGGTGCCGGAAAAGCTTTGCAGGAAATTGGACAGCACCATCGGTGCCAGAAAGATCAGGTAGATCTGCCACAACGGCCGTTGTTGGGTGACTGGCATGGTGGTTCGAGTCCCGGAATTATTGTTAGACGGGGAACGCATTACGCGACAACCAGGCCAGGTACGTCTGCACCTCGTTAGGCCAATGCGCGATCTTGTTGGCGAAGGCCGCCGCATCCTCAGCGAACAGTGCCCGCGAGGCGTCTTCAAAACCTTGCAGGTTGCCGCCAATGGCACTCATGAAACGATAGCTGGCTTCCTTGGCCTGGCGCGCCTGATCACGTGCGGCATTGGCATTGCGTGCTTCATCCACCAGCCGGCGCAAGGCTGCCGAGGCGCCGCCGCGTTGTTGGCCCAGCCATTCCCAGTGGCGCGGCAGCAGAGTGACTTCGCGCGCGATCACGCCCAGCTTTGGGCGCCCAACCGAGGGGACCGAGGGAGGCTCGTCATCGCTTGACGCCTGCGCAGGTTGCTCAGGCACATAACCGCTGGGCCAGGGGTAATCGACTTGGGTGCCGGTGGCGTCATCAAAGACCAGGAAGGTGCCCGCCGGCAGGTCCAGACCTGCCAGGGTATCGGCCACGTCCGAATAGGTACCGGCCGCCACGCGTTGGTGGCGGAGGAAGACAGTGCACTGAGGAGCGTTTAGCGTCGGCATGGTTTATTACCCGGGTGTTATTTGTTTTACCCGGGTTATATTAGCCATTATCTGGCAGCATGCAAGGTTATTGTGGTGAAACCTCCAAAGGCCGCCACCTATGGACCTGTGGGAGTTGGCAGGCAGATAAGTTACCCCCCGAAGGTTTGTGAAGGCCTGCGCAACGTTGGATCAAACGGATTAATCCTAGGCCCAATCGCCGCGGCCTCGCGTTTGAGCAACTCCACCACCATCGGCAACCGGCTCGGCCCCAAGCGGTCACTGATGGTCGCCACACTCAACGCCGCCACCGCATGGCCATCCCGATTGAGAATAGGCACCGCCAGCCCGGCCATGCCTTCCAGCACGCCAGTGTTACGCGCTGCGTACCCCAGGTTACGCACGCTCTCCACTTCCGAACGCAGCAGCACTTCGTCATACAAGTGAAAATCCTTGAGCCGAGGCAGGTTGTAGCGGATCACCGCCTCACGCTCCTCCTCCGGCAAAAACGCCAGAATCGCCAGGCTGCCCTGCCCCACACCCAACGCGACACGCCCACCGATATCGCCGGTAAACGTGCGGATTGGATACGGTCCCTCGCTGCGGTCCAGGCAGATCGCATCAAAGCCGCTGCGCGCCAACAGGAACAACGAATCGCCCAATGAAGCACTCAGGCGCAACATGCTCGGCCGCACCAGGTCGCGCAGGTTGCCGGTCTTGCCCGCATTCGCCGCCAGTGCGAAGAACTCCAGGCTCAGGCGATAGCGCTTGCTGCGTGCGTCCTGCTCGACCATGCCTTCGTCCATCAGGCTGCGTAACAGGCGGTGAGTGGTGGGCTGGGACAGGCCGACCTGTTGTGCAAGTTGGGTGACCCGTTCGCCGCCCTCGGGCACTTCACCCAGGGTTCGCAGCAGCGCGAACAAACGAGACACGCTGCCCGCCCCGACTTCTTTACCGCCATCAGTTCGCTCAGTGGAATCCATAACACCCAATCTCTTTGTAAATTCCGGTGAGTGAATAAATCTTAAAATACTTACTCATTCAGTGAAATTCCATCTTTCGCCCATCCTAGTCTTCGTCCTAATCTGCGTCCACAGGGGCGAAATGAACAACAAATGGCAGCCGACTCGAGATCGAGCGCCAACGCACCCGCAACACCCTTTCGCATCTGCCCAAAACAAAAAAGCGCGTTTCGACGCGACTCAAAAAGGTGGAACGCAGACATGGCATTTCTCCAACTCAACGCCTTGAGCAAACGCTACGGCGCCGTCGATGCGGTGGTCGCCACTGACCTTGCGGTAGAAAAAGGCGAGTTCGTTTCCCTGCTCGGCCCCTCGGGCTGCGGCAAGACCACCACCCTGCAAATGATCGCCGGCTTCGTCGACGTGAGCGGCGGGCAGATCCTGCTCGACGGGCGCGACATCACCCACGCCAAACCCGCCAGCCGTGGCCTGGGCGTGGTGTTCCAGAGCTACGCGCTGTTCCCGCACATGACTGTGCGCGACAACGTCGCCTTCGGTTTGAAGATGCGCAAAGTGCCGGCCGCCGAGATCGCCAGTAAAGTCAAAACCGTGCTGGACCTGGTGCGCCTGGCCCCACACGCCGAGCGTTACCCGCGTGAGCTGTCCGGCGGCCAGCGCCAGCGTGTGGCCTTGGCTCGCGCGCTGGTGATCGAACCGCCGGTGTTGCTGCTGGATGAACCGCTGTCGAACCTCGACGCCAACCTGCGTGAAGAAATGCAGTTTGAAATCCGCCGCATCCAGTGCGCCGTGGGCATCACCACCTTGATGGTCACCCACGACCAGGCCGAAGCCTTGTCCATCAGCGACCGCGTGGTGGTGATGCAGGCCGGGCGCGTGACCCAGATCGACGCGCCTTACAAACTCTACGAACACCCGCGCACGCGCTTCATTTCGGACTTCGTCGGCAAAGCCAACCTGCTGCCGGGCGACTACGACGAATTCGGCGCCCCGCAAGTGCGCCACGCCAGCGGCGACGGCGAGCTGACCCTGAGCCTGCGCCCGGAAAAAATCACCTTGGTGGACGCCGGCAGCGGGCGCGTGCAAGGCAAGGTCCTGGACAGCTACTTCTTCGGCAGCCAGTGGCTGTACCGCATCCACACCACCCTCGGCGAAATCACCGTGGTGCGCAGCAATGACGGCAGCGCGCCGCTCGGTTGCGGCGCTGCCGTGGGCCTGGACTGGCACGCCGGCTTGCTGCGCGTGTTGGCGGTGGATGAGGTGCGCGCATGAGTCGGGGTTATCTGTTGTCGTTGCCGGCCCTGGCGCTGTTTACCGGGCTGTTGATTCTGCCGCTGGTAATGACCCTGGTGCTGTCGTTCAACGTGTTCGACTACCAAGTGGGCGTGAAGGCGGATGAATGGACCTTGGCGCATTACCTGTCGCTGTTCAGTGATTCTTACTTCTACGAGATCTTCTGGCGCACCTTCTGGATCAGCGCGCTGGTGACCTTGCTGTGCGTGGTGATCGGCGTGCCCGAGGCCTACATCCTCAGCCGCATGGGCACGCCGTGGCGCTCGATCTTCCTGATTCTGATCCTCACGCCGCTGTTGATTTCGGTGGTGGTGCGCGCCTTTGGCTGGAGCCTGCTGCTTGGCGCCGACGGGCTGGTCAACCAAGTGATCCAGGCCCTCGGCGGGCGTCCGGTAAAACTGTTGTACACGCCGTTTGCGGTGATCATCGCGCTGGTGCACGTGATGCTGCCGTTCATGATTATTCCGGTGTGGACCTCGCTGCAAAAGCTCGACCCGTCGGCAGAACAGGCGGCGCTGTCGCTGGGTGCGAGCCAGGCCACGGTGATGCGCAAGATCGTGTTGCCGCAAGTCATGCCTGGCGTGTTATCCGGCACCTTGATTGTGTTCGGCCTGGCCGCCAGCTCGTTTGCGATCCCCGGCCTGCTCGGCGGGCGCCGCCTGAAAATGGTCGCCACGGTGGTGTACGACCAGTACCTCTCGGAACTCAACTGGCCCATGGGCGCGACCATCGCGGTGGTGCTGCTGTTGGTCAACCTGCTGATCATGCTGAGCTGGAACCGCATGGTCGAAAGCCGCTACAAAAAGTCCCTGGGGGTTTAAGCGCATGTCCAGAAACGGTCCTTTGGCCCTCGGCTTTCATGGTTTGGTGGTGCTGTTCATGATGGCGCCGCTGGTGGTGGTGTGCCTGGTGGCCTTCACCCCGGAAAACACCTTGAGCCTGCCCACCTCGGGCTTCTCCCTGCGCTGGTTTCGTGCAGTATTCGAGCGTGCCGACTTTATCCAGGCGTTCTATAACAGCCTGATCCTGGCGTTTACCGCCGCCACGTTGGCGACACTGATCGCAGTGCCGGCGGCCCTGGCGATCAGCCGGTATCAATTCCCCGGGCGCAACTTTTTCAGTGCGTTGTTCCTGTCGCCGATCATCATCCCGCACCTGGTGCTGGGTGTGGCGATGCTGCGTTTGTTTGCGCTGATGGGCGTGAATGGCAGCTTTATCTGGCTGATGCTCGCCCACGTGGTGATCATCACCCCGTACGTGCTGCGCCTCGTATTAGCGGCGGCGATTGGCATTGACCGCAGTGCCGAACAAGCGGCGGAGTCGCTGGGTGCCAGCCGCTTTACGCTGTTTCGCCAGATCACCTTGCCGATGATTTTGCCCGGTGTGGCTGGCGGCTGGTTGCTGGCGTTCATCAACAGTTTCGATGAAGTGACCCTGTCGATCTTCGTCAGCTCGCCGGCCACGCAAACCCTGCCGGTGCGTATGTACGTGTACGCCACCGAGTCCATCGACCCGATGATGGCGGCGGTGTCGGCGCTGGTGATTGCGCTGACCGCAGCCACCATGATTCTGCTCGACCGGGTCTACGGCCTGGACCGCGTACTGGTGGGGAAACATTGATGGCGTTGTTCAAACGACTGGCCGAAACCCAGCGCCCTGCCCTGGCCTTCACCCTCGACGGCCAACCGGCCACCGGCTTGCTCGGCGACACCGTGCTGACCGCCGTACTGACCTGCGCCGAGCACCTGCGCGGCAGCGATTTCAGCGCCGAACGCCGCGCCGGTTTCTGCCTGATGGGCGCTTGCCAGGACTGCTGGGTACGGCTTGAAGATGGGCGCCGCGTGCGGGCCTGCTCGACGCTATTAGAAGAAGGCCAGGCAATCAGCCGTGACCCGGGGCGCCAAGCATGAAGCCAATCGTGATCGTGGGCGCAGGCCCGGCGGGAATCAGCGCGGCGCGCACCCTGCTCGACCATGGCATCAAGCCGTGCCTGGTGGATGAAAGCCTGCGTGGCGGCGGGCAGATTTACCGGCGCCAACCGGCCAACTTCCAGCGCTCGGCCAAACAACTGTATGGCTTTGAAGCCAGCAAGGCCGAGGCCGTGCACCGCACAATGGATGCGCTGGCGCCTTTGATCGACTACCGGCCCGAAACCCTGGTGTGGAACGCCGAGGACGGTCGCCTGGACATGTTGAACAACGGCCGCGCCGAGAGCCTCGAGTACGCGCAGATCATCGTCGCCACCGGCGCCACCGACCGCATCCTGCCGGTGCCGGGCTGGACCTTGCCGGGTGTCTACAGCCTGGGCGCGGCGCAAATCGCCTTGAAGTATCAGGGCTGCGCCATCGGTGAGCGCGTGGCGTTTTGCGGCAGCGGACCGTTGCTGTATCTGGTGGCTTACCAATACGCCAAGGCTGGAGCCGAGGTGGTCGCGGTACTCGACAGCGCCCCGTTCAGCGCCCAATGCCGCGCCTTGCCTGCATTGCTGGGGCAACCTGCGACCTTGGCCAAAGGTGTGTATTACCGCGCCTGGCTGACGGCCCACGGGGTTCCCGTGCATCAGGGCGCAACGCTGACACAGATCGACGGCGAGCAACGGGTCAAGGGCATTCGTTGGGGCGAGCACACAGTGCACTGCGATGCCGTGGCCTTCGCCCATGCCTTGCGCAGCGAAACGCAACTGGCGGATTTGCTTGGCTGTGAATTTGCCTGGAACAGCTTGAACCGCGCCTGGTTGCCGGAGCGCGACAGCGCCGGACGCAGCAGCGTCAATGGCGTTTACTTAGCCGGCGACGGTGCCGGGATCATGGGCGCGGATGCAGCGCAGATCGCCGGTGAGCGCGCGGCGCTGGCGGTGCTGGAGGATTGCGGCATTGCTATCGACCAGCGCCGCGCGGCGGTGCTGGAGCAAAAACTGGCAGGCATCCAGCGCTTTCGCCATGGCCTGGAAACCGCCTTCCCTTTTCCTGAACAGTGGGCCGCGCAGGCGCCGGATGAGCTGATGCTGTGCCGCTGCGAAGAAGTCAGCGTCGGCGAGGTGCGCGCGGTGGTGGATGAAGGTCACTGGGAGATCAATCGGGTCAAAGCCCATTGCCGGGTCGGCATGGGCCGCTGCCAGGGCCGTATGTGCGGGCTGGCGGCAGCGGAAATCGTGGCCGAACGCAGTGGGCGCGGGATTGAACACGTCGGCCGCCTGCGTGGCCAGGCACCGATCAAGCCGCTGCCGTTTGGTGTAGAGGTGCAGCCATGATCGACGTGATCGTACTGGGCGGCGGCATCGTCGGCGCTTCGGCAGCCTTGATGCTGGCGCAGAAAGGCCAGCGCGTGGCCTTGGTGGAGCGGGACTTTTGTGGCTCGCATTCCAGTGGCGTCAACTACGGTGGCGTGCGCCGTCAGGGGCGGCCGTTGCATCAGTTGCCATTGTCGCAGCGCGCTCATCAGCTGTGGGCCGACTTGCCGGGGTTGATCGGCATCGACGGTGAGTACGTGCGCTCCGGGCATTTGAAGCTGGCGCGCAGTCATGCGGATTTTGCCGCGTTGCAAGCCTATGCCGAGCAAACCCGTGGCTTTGGCCTGGGTTTGCAACTGTTGGGCTACGCCCAATTACGTGCACGGTTCCCTTGGGTGGGCGATATCGCGGTCGGCGCTTCGCTGTGCCCCGAAGACGGCCACGCCAACCCACGCCTGGTCTCGCCCGCCTTCGCCCGTGCAGCGCGGCGACTCGGCGCCTCGGTCTACGAGCAGGCCGACGTGATTCGCATCGAGCATGACAGCCGCCAATTCCACGTGCACTGCGCCAACGGCCTGCACCTGTACGCACCGTGGCTGCTCAACTGCGCCGGGGCCTGGGCCGGCACCGTCGCCGCACAGTTTGGCGAACCCGTGCCGATGACTGCCGCGCACCCGGCGATGCTGGTGACCGAGCCGCTGCCGGTGGTGATGAACGTCAGCACGGGCGTTGAAGGCGGCGGGATTTATGCGCGCCAAGTCGCCCGTGGCAATTGCATCCTGGGCGGCGGCCGTGGCTTTGCCCTTGGCCCGCTGACAGCGCGTCCAGGGCACGCGGCGGTGCTGGAGATTCTGCGCAACGCCGGCGAGTTGTACCCGTTTCTCAAAGGTGCCCAGGCCATTCGCACCTGGAGCGGCACCGAAGGTTACCTGCCCGATCATGAACCGGTGATCGGCCCCAGCAGCACCCAACCTGGCCTGCTCCACGGTTTCGGCTTTGCCGGTGCCGGGTTCCAGCTCGGCCCCGCGGTCGGTGAAGCCCTGGCAGAGATCGTCTGCAGCGGGGCCAGCCGCCACCCCATCGAAGCGTTTTCCATCCGTCGTTTCCAAGCCTGAGAGGAAAAACCCCATGCACACACGTATCGCGTTGTCCTGCTTGACCCTCGCGTTGCTCGCGACCACCGCCCATGCCGCGCCGACGCTGTACCTGGGCATGAACGGCGGCACCATGGAGCGGGTGTACGCCGACAAGGTGCTGCCCGCGTTCGAAAAGGCCAATAACGTCAAGGTGGTAATCGTGCCCGGCACCTCGTCGGACATCCTCGCCAAGGTCCAGGCCAACAAAGACAACCCACAGATGCACGTGATGTTTCTGGACGACGGCATCATGTACCGCGCCATCTCCATGGGCCTGTGCGACAAACTCGCGCCCAGCGCGCCCCTGGAGCAGATCCCGGCCAAGGCGAAGATCAAGGATGAAGCCGTGGCCGTGACCCTGGGCGTCACCGGCCTGGGTTACAACGCCAAGATGTTCAAGGAAAAAGGCTGGGCCGCGCCTACCTCGTGGATGGACCTGGCCGATCCCCGATTCAAAGACAAGGTGGTGTTCCAATCCCTGGCCTCCTCCACCTTTGGCCTGCACGGCTTTTTGATGTTCAACCGAATCCAGGGCGGCTCTGAAACAGACGTGGAGCCGGGCTTCAAGGCCTGGCCAAAAACCATCGGCCCCAACGTACTGGAATACATCGCCAGCTCGGCGAAGATCTCCGAAATGGTGCAAACCGACGAAGCCGCAATCTTCCCTCTTACCCCGACCCAGGTCACCACGCAAAAACTGCTCGGCATCCCGATGGAATATGCGCAACCCAAGGAAGGCGCAGTGGTGCTGAACGTGGCCGAGTGTGTGATTGCGCGTAATGACCAGCCGGAACTGGCGCAAAAGCTCGCAGCGTTTTTGCTGACCGCGCAAGCCCAGGCGCCGGCGCTGGAAGAAGGCGACCAGATCCCGTCGAACCCGACCACGCCCACCACCGACAAAACCCGCGCGCGGGTGGAGGCGATGCAAGGTTACTTGCAGACGGCGATTTCGATTGATTGGGATCAGGTCAACCAGGCGCGGCCGGAGTGGAATGCGCGCTGGAGTCGCTCGATTGAGCGGTAGTTGGACCTAAAAGACCGAGCCTTCCACCGCAAGGAAGACTCGCAACGCTTCGCTATTTGCCCGCCTTCTGCACGGGCACATTGACCGGCGCACACGCGGGGTACACCCCGCAGAGCGTGAAGTCGCGATAGGCTTTTTGGGTAATCCGGCTCTGGTCACCTTGCCCGGTTCGCAGCTTGGCGGCTTCGAGCATCTCCAGCAAATGCGCACGGCCAAGCGCCAGGCCCATTTCCTGGGGCGCGTAGTGCTGGCCTTTGGGGTTATCGGCATAGGGCGCGCGCTGCTCGATGTGCGAGCCCAATACGTGGGCGACCAACCGGGTACGGGTGAAGTCGACCAACCGTTGCAGGCTGTCCTGCGTCACTTGCGGGTCGGCGTCATTGACGTAGATGCGGCCTGGGTAAACCGAGTCGCCCGTCAGCAGTACGGCGGTCTGGCGGTCATACGCGGCGATGCTAGTGGCGTCATGCCCGGGGATCGGGATGATGTCGAGCACACGACCACCCAGGTCGTAAGTGCCCACCTGCTGCGGCCACTTGGCGATGCCGAAGAAGGTTTTCAGCGCCTCAACATCGCCCGGCTTGACCAAGGTGGTGTTGGGCCGTTTGACGAACAGGGCATCGCCCCAGGTGTGGTCCGCATGCGAATGCAGGTGGGCGACCACCAGCGGCAGCGAGCGTCGGTTGTGCTTCGCCAGCCATTGGTTGATGACCTTGTCGACGGCACCGACCACATCCGGAACCCTGCCGGTGGACGGGTCCGTGTCACTGCCCGCGCCGGTATCAAACAATAGGGCGCGGTCCTCACCGAACAACAGGTACAGGAACGGTTTTTCCGCGTTGACGCAGCCTGACTCGCGCAAAATGTAGAGGTTATCGTTGTAGGCGTGAACCTGAAAATCCTCACTGGTAGCCGCGCAGTTTGCTGCACCGCTGGACCATGCCAACGGCAACTGACCCTCCTCGTACTGCACGCTCGGCAAGTGCTGAGCCGCGGTTTGCGCGGCAGACACCAGCGGTGCTGCGGCAACGGCGATCGCCATGCACGCACACTTGAGGAAGGCGTTCAAAGTGCCTCCCCAAAAGCCAGCTCGCTGCCCTTGATATTGGCAATAGGGCCCAGGATCGCCCCGTCGAACGGCCTCGGTTCGCCCCTCGATTCGAACAGCTGTGGCAAGTCCGGGTTGCTGAGGGCGCCCTTCCCCAGGGCCACCAGGTCCGCGCCGTCTTGCAATGCGCCATTGGCCCGCGTCAAGCTGTGCAAACTGCCGTTGGCAATCAGGCGCACGCCCGGCGCGTAAAGCCGTGCCAGTGCCAGCAGGGAGTCTTGCCCATCGGCGAAGGCCGGCTGCCAGGCTTCGTGTTCGGTCACGTGGATAAAGTCCGCGCCAGCCTCAGCCAATGAACTGAAGATAACCTGAGCGTCTTTTTCGCCACCCGGCCACTTGTAAAAGAAGTCGTTCACTTTGCCTTGCGAAATACGGATGCCCACAGGCACCGCGCCACCGACCTCAGCCTTCACTGCTTTGACGATAGCCACCAGCAGGGTCAGGCGGCGCTCCAGGCTCCCGCCCCAATCATCAGTGCGCAGGTTGGTGTGGGCGTTCAAGAACTGGTCAAGCAAATACCCGTTCGCACCGTGGATTTCAATGCCGTCAAACCCACTGATGTGCACCGCACGGGAAGCCGACTGGACAAAGCCTTGTATCACTTCGTCAATCTGCGCATCGCTGATTGGCCGGGGCTGCGGGTAGCCGCCTTCGCCGAAGTAAAAAGCCATTTGCTCACCGGCCGGCACCACGGCCGACGGCGCGACGGTGTGGTCGCGAAACCGGTTGCCTTGGCTGAGTGCACCCGCGTGCATCAACTGCGCGAACATTTTTGTGCCCTGCTGTTGCAGCGCTCGCGTAATACCGGCCCACGCCAGTGCCTGCTGGTCATCGACCAAGCCTGGCTGATACCGGTAACCCTGGGAAAACGCTTGGTCGGTGTAGATGCCTTCGGAGATGACCAGGCCAAAGCCGCCTTTGGCAAACCGCAGGTAGTACTGCCGCATGGCCTCGGTGGGCACCCCGTCTTCGCTGGCGCTTACGCGGGTCATCGGTGCGACCGCCAATCGGTTGTTCAATTGCACATTTTTAATAACACATGTAGATAAGATAGCTTGATTGGAGCCGGTCATTGAGTGTTTACCTTGGGCTGTTCTGGCTAAGACTTGAATGAACTCCAGCTTACGCAGGCCACTGCGCGGATCAATCACACGCACAGTGAAGGCGCTATAACCAATACGGATATAACAATGCTGATTTCCGATGTGCGAATTTTCCTCGCTGTGCACGCAACCGGCGGCCTCTCCGCCGCGGCTCGACAGCTGGACATCGCGCCTATGCAGGTCTCGCGACGGCTGGCCGCATTGGAAGAGGAGCTTGGCGTGCGCCTGTTTCACCGCACCACACGCTCGGTGTCGTTGACGGCAGAAGGCGAAGCCCTGCTGCCCTATGCCCAAACCATGAGTGAAGCCGAAGAAAGTGCGATTGGCGAGTTCAGTCAAACCTCGGGCAAAGTCACGGGCATGTTGCGCATGAGTACGCCCAGCGTGTTCGGCCAAACCATCGTATTGGCGGTATTACCGCGCCTATTGGCGCAACACCCTGAGCTGCGGGTTGACCTGAATGTCAGCGACCGTGTGGTCGATATCGTTGCCCAAGGGTTTGACCTGGCGCTGCGCATTGCACCCTTGGTCGATTCGGAACTGGTCGCTCGCAAGGTCGCGGCCAACCCGCGCGTGATCTGCGCGGCGCCCGACTATTTGAAACGGCGCGGCACCCCACGCGTTGCCGACGACCTGGACAGCCATGACTGCCTGCTGCTGGAGGCCATCCCGCGTTGGCCGCTGGTAAAATACGGCACGCTGTACCGCAAGCGCGTGGCCGGGCGATTGCAGACCACCAGCGTCGATGCCGTCAGAACCGCAGCACTGCGGGGTTTGGGGCTGGCGATGCTGACCTATCTGGATGTGTACACACAACTGCAAGAGGGCTCACTGATCCAAGTGCAGTTGCAGGACGTCTCCATGGAGCAGTTGGCCGTGTGGGCCATCACCCCGACCCGGCGCTTTGTGCCCCGGCGCGTGAAAGTGTTTCTTGAAGCCTTGGAAGCTGAGCTGACGCAGCAAAACCAGAGCCGTTGATTCAGCGTGGGCCGATGGGCAAGGCGCGCTTGTGCGCTGTTCTGCTGTAAGCCCCTTCGACAATTCCCTTCACTCGCTCGCTCACCGTTTCGCCCATCAGGTAGGCATCGATCTCGGCGTAGGTGCAGGTGTAGGCCTGCTCGTCCAACTTGCCCGGCGCCAGCTCTTCCAGGTCGGCGGTAGGTGGTTTGTGTACCAGGTTGGCCGGGGCTCCAAGCGATGCAGCCAACAGCCGCACCTGGGTTTTGGTCAGGCCCGACAACGGTGCCAGGTCGCAGGCGCCGTCACCGAATTTGGTGAAGAAGCCCATCAACGCTTCGGCGCCATGGTCGGTGCCGACCACCAGGCCGTTGTGCAAGTTGGCCACGGCGTACTGCGCGATCATCCGCGTGCGGGCCTTGACGTTGCCTTTGATGAAGTCGACCTGCGCGGCGCTGGCTTCAGTGGCAGTCAGGCTCGCCATCAAGCCGTCGACACTGGCGGCGATGTTCAGGGTATCGATGTGGTCCGGGGTGATAAAGCCCAGGGCGGCCTGGGCATCGCGCTCGTCGGCCTGGGCTTTATACGGCAGGCGCATGGCGATAAAGCGCGCGGTGTAGCCTTCGGTACGCAGTTGCTCCACGGCCAACTGGCACAGACGGCCGGCTGTCAGGGAATCCACACCGCCACTGATGCCCAGCACCAGGGCCTTGCAGCCGGCGTTGCGCAAGGTGATCTTGATGAAGTCGATGCGCCGCTGAATCTCCTGCGGCTCGCCGCCCTTGACCAGCTCGCGGTCGATATTCAGTTCCCGCGCGATACGTTCTTGCATGTCACACCTCTTTGTTGGCTGCATTGACCTGTGGGAGCGGGCTTGCTCGCGAAGACGGAGTATCAGTCAACACAGTCAGTGCTGACCCACCGCTTTCGGGAGCAAGTCCCCTCCCACAGAAAACACCTTCGCCGCGTACTGCAAAAACGAGGCGTCTTCACAGACGTTCTTGATCGGGTCATCAGAAAACTTCACCACCGGCTCGCCGTGCACCCGCACCAGTTTCATCACGATGCTCAGCGGCTCGACACCTTCTACGTCGCACGCCAGGCTGGTGCCCATGCCGAAACCGAACTTGGCCTTGCCGCGGATGTGCCGCAGGATCGGCAGGCATTTCTCGAAGTTCAGGCCGTCGGAGAACATCAGGTCCTTGGTCATCGGGTCGATGCCCAATTCCTTGTAGCGGGCCAGGACTTTGTCGGCCCAGACGATAGGGTCACCGGAGTCCTGGCGCAGACCGTCGTAGAGCTTGGCGAAGTACAGGTCGAAGTCCTTGAGGAAAAAGTCGGTGCTGATGCAGTCGGTCAGGGCGATGCCGAGACGGCCACGGTATTCACGTACCCAGTTTTCCAACGCGGCGTTCTGGCTCTCGCGCAGGCGCCCCAGTTGCTGGTGCACCATCAGCCATTGGTGGGCCATGGTGCCGATCAGCGGCAGGTCGAACTCATAGGCCAAATGTGCGTTGCTGGTGCCGATGAACTGGCCGGGGAAATCGCGGCGCATGATATCGATAACTTCGCGCTGGGCCTTGAACGACAAGCGCCGGCGAGTCGAGAAGTCGGAAACGCGCAGGTCAGCGAGCTCGTCGCGGCTGAGGTTTTTCTCCAGCCAGTCGAACTTCTGATAGAGCTTGCGGGTAACGTCCTCCAAGGTCACGTCGGGGTATTTGTCGCGGTTGCGCAGTTCGCTGACCAGCGCCAGCACCGGCTGTTCGAACATGATGCAGTGCAGCATCGGGCCAACCACGCGGATATTCAGTTGGCCGTCGACTTCGCTGACGTGGATATAACGCAGGTTGAAGCGGAACAGGCCGAGGAAGCGTTCGTAGTCCGGGGTCAGGTATTCGCGAAAGCGTGGGTTGAACAGAAAGCGCAATTCGCCTTCACGCATCTGCAGGCTGGCGAGTTTTTCCAGCTCGTCGCGCAGCTGCGGGATCAAGTGGCCGAGCTTTTCCTTGGAGCGGACGATGAAGTTGTACTCCACGTCGACATTCGGGTGCTGGTGCAGCACCGCCTGCATCATGGTGAAGGTGTAGTAGTCGGTGTCGAGCAAGCCCTGGATCACCGGGGATTCGTAGTCGTAGGCACTTTCCATGGTGTTTCTCCTTAACGCGTGGCCATCGCGGCCAGTTCTTCGCGGGTGCTGCTGATGCAGGCACCGGCCTTGAGCAACTCATTCACCGCCTGTACGCCGCCCTCCTCGCTGATACTTCGGCAGGCCGGCAGGTGCAGCACCACTTCCAGGCCGGCCTTGAGCAGTTGCAGGGCGGTGGTCTTGACGCAGTAATCCAGGGCCAGGCCACCGACGATCACGCGACGCACGCCTTGAGCGTTCAGGTACTCGATGACGCCCGTGGACAACTTGTCGTGCAGGTCGTGGTAGCAGGCGCCGTATGGGTGCAGGTCGGGTTCGACGCCTTTCCAGATGAAGTAGTCGTAGTCATACGGGGTCGGCAGTTCGTCCAGCAGGGTAAAACCCTCAGTGCCCGGCACACAGTGGCTGACCCACGTGACATCGGCGTGGGCAAGGCCGGTGGGTTGCAGCATCTCGCTGTGCTGCGTGACCACCCACGGTGCATGTGGGGTGTGCGCGTCTTTGCTGCCGACACGCCGGCCGGACAAGCTGGCCATGTAGTTGAGTTCGGCACCGATCTGGTCACCGCCCGCCACCGGCAATTCGTTGGGGCACAGTGGCGTGAAGCTCTTCTGGGCGTCGACGTCGAATGAAGCGATGGCAGTTTTCGAGAGGGTCATGGTGGTTCTCCGGTGGCCTGGAAACAAAAGTACACGTCATGTACTTTCATTGCAAGAAACATTTGGTTATCTATCCTGGAGCAGGTACATGACATATCTGTTCGATCCGTTAGACTGTGCCCCACCGCTGTTCAGAAGGATTCCACATGCCACTTAGCGCCTACCTCCATACCGTCGACCTGTGCGTGTTGTTCTACTGCCGCGCCTCGGGGGAATTGAAACTGCTGCTGAATAAGCGCGAAGCTGAGCCGTTCGCCGGGCATTGGGCATTACCGGGCGTGGTGGTGAACGGCGGCGTGCAAGATCTGAGCCTCAAGGATGCGGTGGAGCGTTTGCGGGCCAGCGACAAGGTGGGTTTTGAGCTGGCCTGGAGTGAGCAAGTGGGCACGGTGGGTGATGCGTTTCGCGACCCGCGCTGCTGGTCGTCGTCCACCTACTACCTGGCGATCGTGGCCGAAGAAGTGGTTTTGAGTGAGCATCAGGCTTGGTTTTCGCTGAATGCGGTGGCCGATGGCAGTATCAAATTGCCGTTCGATCACAACCTGATCGTGGCGGCGGTGCAGGAACGACTGTTTTCCAAATCGCTGTACAGCAACTTGCCGTTGATGTTTCTGGGGCATGAGTTCAGCGCGCCGCAAGCGACCACGATCTTTTCGCGGGTGCTGGCGCGGCCGGTGTTGAAGACCAGTATTCGTCAGCGTTTGCTGAAGCTGACTGAGGCGGGGTATTTGCGTGAAACGGGCCGCAAGAAACAAGGCGAAGGTGGCCGGCCCCAGGCGACGGTGGAGAATCTGAAGCCTGGGGAATTGTATTTCTTTGATCGCAGTTTTGCTGAGTGACTCGGTATCACCAACAATGGAGATTGAATGTGGGAGCTGGGTTGGCTGTGATAGCGGTCTGTCAGTTACAGCTTTGCGGCCTGACCCACCGCTATTGCGGCATAGGTATCTACACATCTTTTATGGGTTGAGTTCTTTGGTTGTCGCGGGGGCGCTGGGTACATATCCGTTATTTGGGTGATGGCTGATATGGGTTCCGCTCTTACAGCGGGTCACTTTTGAAAGGAGCCCCAAAAGTAACCAAAAGGGCTCTTGCCCCACCACTCGGTGCCTCGCTTAGGCTCGGTGTGCCCTCACTCCGGCTTTGGACCGTGGGCCGCCGCCATGGGCCATCCTTGGCCCATCGCGGCTAAACCGGCGTCCTGCCGGTTTACCCCCGCTCCAAAGCCTGCGTTCGGCCAGCGTGGTTAACGGGGCGCCTCAGATCAAGATCAAAATCAAAAGCAAGAGCAAGAGCAAGAGCAAGAGCAAGAGCAAGAGCAAGGCGGCGGCTAGTAGCCGACCTGAGTGGTTAAATCAAAAGCAAAACCGAGGCGGCCTGACAGCCGACCTGATCTTGATGGCTGAACTCAATCTAATGTGGGAGCTGGCTTGCCTGCGATGCAGGCACCTCGGTCCATCCAGTACACCGAGTTGATGCCATCGCAGGCAAGCCAGCTCCCACAGAAAAGCAGAGCACTGCGGTCTGGCAGCAGACAGAAAGTGTGCTGCTGTGCTTTTGCCCTGCTTTTGCTTCTACCACTCAGGTCGGCTACTAGGCCGCCGTGCTCTTGCTTTTGATCTTGATCTTGATCTTAGGCGCCCCGTTAACCACGATGGCCGAACGCAGGCTTGAATCCGTGGGTAACCCGGCAGGACGCCGGGTTAGCCGCGATGGGCCAAGGATGGCCCATGGCGGCGGCCCACGGATTCAAGCCGGAGTGAGGGCATGCCGAGCCTAGGCGAGGCACCGAGTGGTGGGGCAAGAGCCCTTTGGTTACTTTTGGGGCTTTTTCCAAAGTGACCCGCCGTAAGGGCGGAACCCATATCAGCCGTTACCGCAGCAACGGATATGTACTCATACCTACCTAAAACCCCCCTCAAAAACTTAACGCAACACAAAAAGTTGCGCAGATACCCATGGCTATCGCAGGCAAGCCAGCGCCCACATTCTTAATGGAGGCTAGGCTTTAGTTCATCCAGTTGCCGCCATCAACGTTGTAGGTCTGGGCAACCACGTAGTCGGCGTCTTTCGACGCAAGAAAGATAGCCATCCCAGTCAAATCCTCCGCTGTGCCCATGCGCCCAAACGGCACCTCAGCCCCAACCCGCTTCTTCTTCTCCCCCGGCGGCAACCCCTCATGCTTGGCAAACAGCGCGTCCACGCCATCCCAGTGCTCACCGTCCACCACGCCGGGGGCGATGGCATTGACGTTGATGCCCTGCTTGATCAGGTTCAACCCCGCCGATTGCGTGAGGCTGATCACCGCCGCCTTGGTCGCGCAATAGATCGCCACCAACGGCTCACCCCGCCGCCCGGCCTGGCTGGCCATGTTGATGATCTTACCGCCGTGGCCCTGGCTGATCATCTGCCGGGCGGCAGCCTGCAGGGTAAACAGCGTGCCGGCGACGTTGATCGAGAACAGCCGGTCAAAGCTGTCGCGGGTGATGTCGACGAGGGGCGCCAGGTCGAACAGTGCGGCGTTGTTGATCAAGATATCGAGCTTGCCGGCATGGGCTACCACGGCGGCAATCGCGGCGTCGATCGAGGCTTGGTCAGTGACGTCCATTGCTACCGCATAAGCCTGTGGGCCCAGCTCAGCCGCCGTGGCCTGGGCGCGTTGCAAGTTGATATCGGCGATGGCAACGGTTGCGCCTTCAGCGATGTAGGCCTGGGCAAAGGCGCGGCCGATGCCGCGCGCCGATCCGGTGATCAGCGCGCTCTTACCTTCGAGTCGTTTCATGGTGGTGTCCTGTAGAAATTATTTCGGGTAGCCGGCGCGTTTCATCTCGCGTTCGGTGGTGGACTGCGCTTGGAGCAACGCCTGATCCACCGTCATGCCACCGGTGAGCGCCGCCGAAAACAGCTTGCCGACGGAGGTGCCGATAGCCTGAAATTCCGGGATGGTCACGTACTGGATGCCGACGTACGGCACCGGCTTGGCCGACGGGTGCGCAGGGTCGGCGTGCTTCATCATCTCCAGCGTCACCTGGGCAAACGGCGCGGCTTTCAAGTAAGCCTCGTTGTAGGTGGACTGGCGGGTGCCTGGCGGTACGTTGGTGATGCCTTCTTTATCGGCGACCAATTGGATGTAGTCCTTGGAGGTCGCCCAGGCGATGAACGCCTTGGCGGCGTCTTTGTGCTTGGAGGTGGCGGGAATCGCCAGGGACCAGGCGTAGAGCCACGAAGAGCCTTTGTCGGTGACTTCGGTCGGGGCGGCGGCAAAGCCTACGTCGTCGGCGACTTTGCTTTGGCTCTTGTCGGTGGTGAAGGAGCCGGCGACGCTGGCGTCCACCCAGATCGCGCATTTGCCACTGTTGAACAGCGCCAGGGTCTCGTTGAAACCATTACTGGAAACGCCCGGTGGGCCGTAGTTTTTCAGGGTATTGACGTAATAGTTGGCCGCCGCCGTCCACTCGGGGCTGGTCAATTCAGGCTTCCACTGTTCGTCGAACCAGCGCGCGCCGAAGGCGTTGGCCATGGTGCTCAACAAGGCGATGTTCTCGCCCCAGCCGGCCTTGCCGCGCAGGCACATGCCGTATTGGCCTTTGTCCTTTGCGGTGAGCTTGGCGGCGAATTCGCCGAGCTGGGTCCAGGTCGGGTGCGCAGGCATGCTCAGCCCTGCTTGTTTGAACAAGTCGGTGCGGTAGTAGGTGACCGTGCTTTCGCCGTAGAACGGCAAGGCATAGAGGGTATCGTTGACCGACAGGCCCTGGCGCACCGACGGGAAGATATCGTCGGCGTCGTAGTCGGCCGGCAGTTGCGTCAGCGGCTCCAACCAGTGCTTGGCGCCCCACAAGGGGGTTTCGTAGGTGCCGATGGTCAGCACATCGAACTGCCCGCCCTGGGTGGCGATGTCGGTGGTGAGGCGCTGACGCAGCACGTTTTCTTCGAGCACCACCCAGTTGAGCTTGATGTCCGGGTGCTGCTGCTCGAATACTTTGGACAGGCGCTGCATGCGGATCATGTCGCTGTTGTTGACCGTGGCGATGGTCACGGTGTCGGCGGCGTAGCTGGGCATGGCCACGGCCAGACCAGACAGCAAGAACACTGCGTGTGGGAGCTTGAACATGGCGGTTTCCACCTGTTGTTTTTGTTGTTGAGCGCCGATTACAGCAGCTTGACCAAGCCCTCACAAACGCATGGCGAATGCACGGCTGATACTTTTTTAACCGAGGGCCGCGGATCAAAAAAGTACCAGTGCCGGGCGAAACCAGGAGTAGCGCACCGGTGACCAACCCGCGTATTTTGAGCAGATTCCACAAATAGAAGAGGCATCACCATGCCCATCAGCCGCGCCAAACTGTTCGAACACCGCCCTGCCGAACTCGAAGTCATCCTGCCCGAGCCGGATCACTGTTTCCGCTGGTTCGAACATGACTACCCGTACGACCTGGCGCGCTGGAACCACCACCCCGAGTTCGAAATCCACCTGATCCGCCAAGGCAGCGGCAAGCTGGTGGCGGGTGACTACATCGGCGCGTTCAGCGCCGGGCATGTCGCGCTGATCGGTCCGGACCTGCCCCACGACTGGATCGGCGACCTGGCCCCCGGCGAATACCTGACCGGGCGCGACGTAGTCCTGCAATTCGACGGCGCCGCCCTCCTCGCCCTGCGCAAAACCCTGCCGGAACTCGGCGACTTGCAGCCGCTGTTCGAACACGCCCGTCGCGGCCTTCAATTTCGCGGCGACACCGCCGTGCAGGCCGCGCGCTTGATGGAGGGCATCGGCAAGGCCCACGGCCTGCAACGGCTGATCCTGTTCCTGCAGCTGCTCGACACGCTGAAAAACGCCCCCGCACCGCACGTGCAAGCGCTGGCCAGCCCTTGCTACGCTCCGACACTGGACGCGCGCAGCGCCGAGCGCATCAACAAAGCCTTCGATTACCTGATGCGCGAGCTGACCGGCGACTTACGCTTGTCGGTCATCGCGCAACAGCTGGAGATGAGCGAGCCGGGCTTCTCGCGCTTCTTCAAGCGCAACACCGGCCACGGGTTTATCGACCTGATGCGCAAGTTCCGCGTGCAACGTGCCTGCCGGTTGTTGCTGCAAAGCGACATGTCGGTGGCAGATATCTGCTTTGAAGTGGGCTACGCCAACCTGTCCAACTTCAACCGGCATTTTCGCATCGAGATGAACCAGACGCCGAGCGAGTATCGGCGCGAAACGGCGATGCATTTGTTTAATCGCATCGCTGAGCAGCCATCGCCCTACACCGTCGGCCATTGAGCCAACGCGCGTTGCGCCAGGCGGGCGACTTCAAGGCCAATGGCTGCGCGCTGGCGCTCTCCATCTTCAAGGAACCACGCTGCGGACAGACCTGCATGGGCCAACACCCATTGCAGCAGGCGCGGGCGCGCGAGGTTGGCAGCCTGGGCAATCACCTCGACCTGCCGGGTGAAACGCAGCGGGTCGTGGCAGGTCGGCAAATCCGGGTTGCAGATCAGGTTGGCATAGTCGTAACCGCGCTCGCCGATGACGCGCTTTGGATCAATCGCCAGCCAGCCGCGAGCACCGAAATCGAGAATATTGTCGTGATGGATATCACCGTGCAGCACCACGACATCCTGTGGCGCCGCCAACAGTGCACGGGCCATCGCTGCGCAGTCGCGCAACACGCCGCCGTTGTCATCAGCGGCCGTCCACAAGGACTGGAACCGGGTTTGCAGGGGCACTAACCCTGGCGGCGGCGATGGGCGTGACGCATGCAACCGGGCAACCGTGGCGCAGGCGATCTGGCTGGCTTGATCATCCTGCCCATTGAGGGCCATGCGCATCAGGGAGCCTGGGCCGATGGCCCGCTCCATCAGCAACACCGTGTCGTCATGGGCATACACCTGCGCGGCACCCTCGCCCGCCCACCAGCTCATCAGCCGGCCACCGAGTTGCTCTTCAGCGGTGTGCGCCATTTTCAACATTGCCGGCCGACCTTGCCAACGCACGGGCAACAGGTGGCTGCCGGGCGTCACCACAGGATCGCCATCAACGGTCAGGTTCCAGGATTGCAAGTAGCGTTCGAACATTCTTGTGACTCCTCGGTTTTGCCTACAAAAATGACACCCAATCATTTTTGATCAAAAGGTCGACTAATTATGCCTTTTTCCATGTCATTCAAGCCATTGAGCAAAGTTGGTACAGCCTGTGCAAACGTTTGCGGAACGAACTTGGTAGGCAAGTTCACCGTTGCCCGAGAAATCGGGTCAAACCGCGTACGAATAGGGATTTTCCATGCACCTCACCTCAAGGCATCCTGCTTTCTTTGGTGTTTCCTTGCTACTGGCAGCCGTTACGGGAGTACTCAGCGCACCCATTTTGGCGCAGGAGAAACCCGCCGATGACTCAGCACAGGGCGAAACCCTGGCCCCCGAAGCCAGCCCGACGAAAAAAGGCGTGTATATGTCGGACTGGTTCAACCAGGACCTGACGCTGATCGGCAGTAAAGACATCAGCTTCGGCCCCAAACCGCAAGATGACGTGTACCTGGAATACGAGTACTTCGGCCGTAAAGGCCCGTTCGAGCTGTACGGCTATATCGACGTGCCGAAGATTCTCGGCATCGGTAACAGTAATGACAAGGGCGCATGGGACCATGGCTCGCCGGTGTTCATGGAGCACGAGCCGCGTATCTCCATCGATTACCTGGCCGGTCGCAGCCTGGCTATCGGCCCGTTCAAGGAATGGTATGTGGCGTTTGACTGGATCTACGACCACGGCAGCAACAAATCGAACCGCGCCAACACCCTGTACAGCGGCTTGGGTACCGACATCGACACCCACTCGCGGGTCAACCTGTCGGCCAACTTCTATGGGCGCTACCAGTGGGAAAACTATGGCGCGAGCAATGAATACCAGTGGGACGGCTACCGCGCACAAATGAAGTACATCGTGCCCATCGGCAAGTTCGACAACGGTGCTTCGCTGACCTACATCGGCTTCACCAACTACGATTTCGGCTCGGACCTGCACAAGGACAACCCGGCGCGCACCGCTAATTCCGTGGTGGCCACCAACGTGCTGCTGTACTCGTTCACTCACCTGCGCTTCTCCCTGGTCGGCCGTTACTTTCATAACGGCGGCAACTGGGAAGATGGCAGCGAGCTGAATTTCGGCGAAGGCAACTTCCGCGCTCGCTCCGATGGCTGGGGCTACTACGCCGGTGTCGGCTACCAATTCTGATCAAGGAGTATTAGATGAACGTGTTTACTCGTCTCTCGCTGGCTGTCGGCCTGGCTCTGTTGCCCCACGTGGTATTGGCGGACACCGCGCCGATCAAGCCCAAAGTGATGCTGATCACCATGTTCGCCCCCGAGGCGCAAACCTGGATCGATCGCCTGGAACTCAAGCAGGAAGTGCGCGTGCCGGGCCTCTCCGCCGAATACCCAGTGATCCGCTGCAACACCCAGGACGTGTGCCTGCTGGTCACCGGCATGGGCCAGACCAACGCCGCCGCCTCGACTCTCGCCTTGGCGTTGTCGCCCAAGTTTGATTTGCGCCAGAGCTACTTTTTGATCGCCGGGATCGCTGGCATCAGCCCAAAACACGGCACCATCGGCACCGCCGCCTGGGCGCATTACTTGGTGGAATTCGGTACCCAGTGGGAAATCGATTCGCGTGATGCGCCTAAAGATTGGCCGACCGGTTACATCGGCATCAATACCAAAGGCCCCAACGAAAAACCGCCGTTGGACTACAAGACCGAAGTGTTTGAGCTCAACCCCAAGCTGCAAGCCAAGGCATTTGCCCTGTCGCACAAGGTTGAACTGAGCGAAAGCAAGGAATCCAGCGCCTGGCGCAAACACTACCCGGCCGCCCCGGCCAACCAGCCACCGCAAGTCACCCGCTGCGACACCCTGGCGGGCAACACCTGGTTCTCCGGCACGCGCCTGAGCGAGCGCGCCGAAGTCTGGACCAAGTTACTCACCGACAACAAAGGCGAGTACTGCACCACCCAGCAGGAAGACAACTCCACCTACGAAGCCCTGCTGCGCGCCAGCCGCGAAGGCCTGGTGGATATCCAGCGCCTGGCCGTGGTGCGTGCCGGCTCGGACTTCGACCGGCCGTACCCTGGCTACAGCGAAGTGGACAACTTGCTGAAATACGCCGACCAAGGCGGGTTTGTGCCGGCGCTGGAGAACCTGTATCGCACCGGTAATCCGTTGGTTCAAGCGATTCTGAAGAACTGGTCCGCCTGGGAAAAAGGCGTTCCCGAGGCCTGATAAAAGTCAAAATGTGGGAGCGGGCTTGCCCGCGAATGCGGTATTTCAGTCAACCTTTCTGTGACTGACCCACCGCTTTCGCGAGCAAGCCCGCTCCCACAGTTTTGACCGTGTGAAAGTCGTTATGCCGCCGGATGGGCCACATTCAGAGCCTTATCCACCAACAGTTGCACCCCTTCCAGCATCCGGCAGATGCCCAGCGCGACATTACGTTGCGAGCCTTCGATTTCAAACGCCATATGGTTGGCAATCTCGCTGATGGACGCCAGGTCCTGGGACGCATTGACCAGCAAGGTTTCCGTGCCCAGATCGGCGCGCACGCTGAAGAGCCCGTCGGTCGGTTCGGGAATTGGTTTTCCGGGGTTGAGGTAGTGGTTGATCGCGCGGTAGGCCACTTCGTGCAGGGTGCTTGTATCGAAGTCTTTTTGGCCGGGGGGATTTGGGCTGTCTTTGATCATGGTGGAACTCCTGGTAGTGGAGCTGCCATCACTCGCGGTCAAACGAAGTGGGGTGGCAGCTGAACGCGGGTTGACCGACCGGAACCAGGGATCCGGCATACCCGAAGGTATCCCGCGCACAGCTGCCGCGACACGATACATCAAGCGTAGAAAAAACGCCTGATATAGGTCTTGGGTGCTGTAGCGCACTGGTTTAGTCGGACGGTCAAATCCGGTCGCTGAATTGGCAGCGACGGCAGTGAGGTTAGTCAGCCGCCTTCCGAGCGACAACCTGAAACCCTTGTAGGAAACCTCCGAGCCAAACTCACTCCCAAAGCCCAGTGAAGATCAAACTGTGGGAGCGGGCTTGCCCGCGATGGCGGCCTGTCAGGCAAAGCATTGTTGACTGCCCCACCGCCATCGCAGGCAAGCCAGCTCCCACAGTTTTGACGGTGTTAGGGCAGGGAAATGAGCTTGTCTGCACTGCCTTTGTTCACTTCCTCATACGGCGCGCCCGCTGCAATTCCAACAGGGCCAGGCCGACCACAGCGTCGTAGTAAGCGCTATCGCCGTTGTCGCCCTGATCGACCAAGGTCACGATCAGCTCACGCAACAGCCCACCGACTTCAATCATCTGCACCTGGCTGTCCAACGTCGCCGCCAAAGCCGGGCGCAGGTAGATATTGCGCATCTGCAAGTCGCAGACCACGCGAATGCCGTGCTCCACGCCCGGAGGCAGCCACACCGCGCGTTGCGGCGGTACAACCAAGGCTTCCCGAGGTGTTTCGACCCACATCACGCCGCTCATGGCGTAGAGCAACTGGCCCCAGTCGTGGCTATGGGGTTCTACGTACAACCCACGCGGGTAGGTGCGCGCCAGGGGTTGCATAGGCACGGCGTGATCACTGAGGTCGGGGGGGAGCGGCCAGGGCCATGAACAGCACATCAATCAAGGGTGAGCGGCCATGGTAATGACCGCCACCCGATAATCCGAGAGGATTTTTAGCCGTTGGCGGACTTGGCGCACTCACAGCCCGTCGCCGCTGCGCACGGCTCACCATGCGCATGGTGCTCGGCGCAGCCCTGGCAGCAATAGCCCTTACCGTCCTTCATTACCGCGTCGGCGCCGAGTACACATTTGCAGTGTGGGCAGGCACAGGTTGTATCTGGCATGGTCAGACTCCTTTTTCATGGTCGTCCAGGTGTTGCGAACGCAGCACCTTAACCAATGACTCCCGGCAAGGCGCCAAGGTTCAGCCCGTTAATCGGCCTGACGAGTATTGCTGCGGTACATGAACACCAGCGCCAGGGCCAAGCAGAGCATCGCCACGATACGGCTGCCCGACAGTTCGATGGCCGGGTTACCGAGCCAGCCGAAGTTATCGATCAGCATGCCCATGCCCAACTGCCCGACGATCACCGCGACGGTCGCCACCGCCGTACCGACGATAGGCACCGCGCCGACCATCACCATCATGTACACCACGCCGAACAGCGCCCCGGTCAGTTGCCATTTGGGCACGTCCAGCAGGCTGACGGCCTGGGCGGGCTCAAAGAAGAAAATCAGCAGCGCAGTGGTGATCGCGCCCACCGCGAAGGTCAGCAAACTGCTGCGCAACACACCTACAGCCTGGCCCAAGCGACCGTTGATGGCCGCTTGCACACTCAGCACCGCGCCGGCGGCAATCACCAGCACCAATAACAGAATCAAATTCATCGCCTTAGCCTCGCGCTATCAAAACAAGTGCCGCCACAATCAACGCCAGGGCTATCCAGCGCTCGCCATTGACGCGCTTGCGCGCCGTGCCGAACCAGCCAAAATGGTCGATCAACACGCTCTTGCCTACCTGACCCGACAGAATCGCGATCATGGTCATGGCGATACCGATATGAGGCGTGGCCAAGGTCAACACCACCACGTACATCGGCCCCAGGAACCCGCCGATCAGCTGCCAGCGCGGCAGGTCAGTCAGTGCCGGGCCCTTTTGCGGGCCGCTGAACAGCAGCAGCAAAAACAGGATCGCCGTGCCCACGCCAAAGATGCTCAAGGTCGCCCACAAGTGGCCCACCTGTACACCCAGCGGCCCGAGCAAACCGGCCTCCACCGACAGGCCCATGCCCGCCAGAATCACCAGCGGCAACAACAGTAGCCGTAGAAGGTTTTTTTTCGGCGTGGCCTGCGCCACGCCTTCGATTGAACTTGCCTGCATACATCACCTGCGCTTCAAGAACTGAACATGGCGCGCATTATCCGGTGGCCGTGCTGTGCGATAAATGGGAGCATGCGGATAACACCTTTGCGCATTACGCACAGCTTGGAGACCATGATGCAGGGCTTGAATGAATTGAGTTTCAAGGCGTTGCGCCTGTTTGTCGCCGTGCTGGATCACGGCAGTTTTTCCGAAGTTGCGCGCCGCGAAAGCCTGGCGCCCTCCTCCATTTCTCGGCAGATCCAGCTGATGGAGCAGGCACTCGGCCAACAGTTGCTGTACCGCCACACCCGCGCCGTCAGCCCTACCGAAGCCGGGCGCCTGCTCGGGCATCACGCGCGCTTGATGCTGGAACAACTGGAAACAGCCGGCCAAGCCTTGCAGGAACAGGAAAGCGAACCCAGCGGCCTGGTACGCATCAATGCGCCGATGGTGTTCGGCCAACGCCACCTGTCACCGTGGCTGGGCGAGTTGTGCCGGCGCTACCCCAAGTTGCAACTGGATATCCAGCAAACCGACACCTACGTCGACCCGCTGCAAGACGGCACCGACCTGCTGTTTCGCATCGGCGTGCTCAACGACTCGGGCATGCAGGCGCGCATCTTCGCGCCCCAGCGTTTTCGCCTCGCCGCCAGCCCTGCCTACCTGGCCCGCCATGGCACACCGCGCCACCCCGACGAACTGGTCAACCACCAGTGCCTGGCTTACAAAGGCATCACCGGCCAGCAACGTTGGTTCTTCCGTCGCGACCAAGGCGACTGGACGCCCTACAGCGTCAAAGGCCCAATCACCGGCAACCACGCCGACACCCTCACCCACGCAGCGGAGCAAGGCCTGGGGCTGGTGGTGTTTCCCTCCTGGCTGATCGGCGAAGGCTTGCGCGCAGGCACCTTGCAGGCGGTGCTGACCGAATACGACGTGGCGACAACGCTGGAGCCGCAGCAGATTGCCGCGTTGTGGCCGGGCAGCCGACGCCTGTCGCTGAAGGTGCGCACGGTGATTGATTACTTTGTGGAGTGTTTTGGGACGGTGCCTTATTGGGACAGATGAGCGGTCTCGATCACTCTGAACAGCGGGTGTCAGGTAAAAAAGCTTACTGGGAAAAGTAGGCTTATTCTGATTTCCCAGGCCACCATTCCCGGGCACGGCGCCCTGCGCCAAACTCAGGCGACTTCCGCAAAGGAGAGACGCCATGAGCGCATCGTGCACCGCAATCACCGTTTCGTCAGGCCAGGCAAAGGCCAGCGTTTCACAGCTGGCTCATCAGTCCAGTACCGGCCAAACCATTCTTATCACCAAGAACGGATGGGCGCTTGCCCAGCGGGTGCCGGCCGGGAAACCTCACAGACGTCGAATCGGCCTTATGAGAGGGAAACTGCTGGTCCCGGACGACTTTAGCTCGCCACTACCGGACGACCCGCTGGATGCGTTTGAGGGCGCCTTTTGACCTGAACATCCGATCAGAACAACCACTGCCCAATCAACCACGCATTCGCCCCACTGATCACCGCGAACAGAAACCACGCCAAAAGCCGCGTGGGCAGGCGGTTAACAAACGGCCCCATCAGTTGCTTGTCATCGGTCATGCGAATCAGCGGGTACAGCGCGAACGGCAACTGCAGGCTGAGGACCACCTGGCTGAGAATCAGCAGTTTGCCGATAGCATCGTCGCCCATCAGCCACACCCCGAGAAACGCCGGGATCAGTGCCAGGCCACGGGTGATCAGGCGTCGCTGCCAGCACGGAATACGTAGGTTGAGGTAACCCTCCATGATCACCTGCCCGGCAATGGTGCCGGTAAACGTCGAACTCTGCCCGGAAGCCAGCAAGGCGATACCGAACAGGATACTGGCGAAGGCGCCGCCCACCAGTGGGTCGAGCAGGTGGTAAGCATCCTGGATCTCGACCACGTCGGTATGGCCGGTCTTGTAGAAAGCCGCAGCGGCCAGCACCAGGATGGCAGCGTTGACCAGCAAGGCCAGGGCCAGGGAGCCGATGGTGTCGATACGCGCCAGCTTGACCGCGTCCTGTTTACTGGCGAGGTCTTTGCCAATCAGGCGGGTTTGCACAATGGAGCTGTGCAGGTAGAGGTTATGCGGCATCACCGTGGCACCGAGTATGCCGATGGCCAGGTACAACGGCGCAGCATCGCTGATGGCCGACAGTGACGGGGTGAAACCACTGAGCACGTCCGGCCAGTAAGGCTTGATCAGCACCAGTTCGATAAAGAAGCACACGCCGATGGTTGCGACCAGCGCCAGCATGATCGCCTCGAGACGCCGGAAGCCGCGGTTTTGCAGGGCCAGGATCAACAGTGTGTCGAACGCGGTAATGACAATGCCGGTGGTCAGCGACACGCCCAGCAACAGGTGAAACGCCAGGGCGCAACCGAGCACTTCGGCAAGGTCGGTGGCGATGATCGAGATCTCGGCCAGCAGCCACTGCGTACGCGCCGAGCGTTTGCTGTAGCGCTCGCGGCACAGCTGCGCCAGGTCTTTACCGGTGGCGATGCCCAACCGCGAACACAAGCATTGCACCGCCATGCCTGCCAGGCTGGCCAGCAGCACCACGAATAACAGGCTGTAGCCGTAGCGTGAACCGGCCTCGATGGCTGTCGCCCAGTTGCCGGGGTCCATGTAGCCGATAGAGATCAGCAGGCCGGGGCCGGCGAACATCAGTGCTCGTTTGAAAAACGAAGCCTTGGGGTCAACGATAACGGAGCCGGCCACTTCCGGCGGGCAGAACGGGGCGGTAGCGATTTTCGGCAGGCTGAATTTCACGCGGTATCCCAGGCAAACACACAAGTCAGAACGCAGCTTATCAGTCCGACGCGACCGTGCGCATCACCGTCTCCCGGGGCAGGCCAAACGTGTCCACGACCTGCACCACCAGGTCCAGCTCCTGGTTCAGCGCCTCGCGCTCCATGCGCTGGCGAATCATGCCGATCATCAACACCGATAAGGTGGTAATCGAATACGCCGGGCCGGAAAACGCGCGCACGCCGGTGACCAGCAACATCGCCGCCGCCAATGCCTGGCCCACCACTGGAATCGCCGTGGCGGCGCCGCGCCGCACGATAAACCCGGTTAACCCCGCCAACGCCGTGCCGCTCAAGGCGGTGGTGGCCGAGCGGCCGACGTCGAAGCGGTTGAACAAACCCTGCTCTTTTTGCGCGGCGGCCTTGAGTTCGGCGTCGAAGGCCTGCCGGTCGGCGCGACTGAGTTTGTCCTTGTACTGCTCGATCAATTTTTCTGCGACCTGGGCCTCGATGTCCGCCAGTGCAACGGTTTCCACCGGTTCATCAAACTTGATGCCCAGCCGCTGCGCCACGCCTTCGGCGATCTTGCGATAACTCACGCCATGGCCACGGGCAAGGTTCATGATGCTGTCACCGCCCATGCGCTGCAGCTCGATGGCCAGTTTCAGCGGTTCGCGCACAGTGGCATCAATCGAAGCACTGCGCTTTTGCGCCATCAACTCGGCCAGGAACTTCAGCTCGTCCGGCCGCGCCTGGACCAATGCGGGGAACAGTTCCACGTCCTCTTCGGCAAAGCGCACTTCACTGCTGCGCTGATCGGCGCGAATCATGCCGCGCCGTTCCTGCAACAGGTCGGTGTATTGCACCACCGTCTTCAACTGCGGCCAATAGGCGCCATGGTCGAACGTGGCCAGGTGCACATTGGTGACCTTGGCCTTGAGCGCCGGCGTGACCTCAATCGCATAGCGGCCAATACACCGCTCGGTGTCCGGTTTCATCGCCAGCGCCCAGTCTTTACTGGAATGACAGTTGATCACCCGCCCCTTGAGCGGCGCCGACACTTCATCCCACGGGCTGGACGTACAGATCGCCCCGCCCATCAGCAACACGTTGTTCAACGGCAGTTCGCGCGCCACCTCGGGGCTGGCCAACACACTCTTGACCAGGATGCGCGCGCCGAGGGAATGGCCGATCAGGTTAATGCGCCGCACCTTCAGCGATTCGGCGTGCAGGTAGCTGGCCAGCTCAGGCAATAACGTTTTAGCGACTTCATCGACACGCGCCTCGACACTTTTGTAATGGTCGAGAAAATACGCAATCGCTTTGCCCACGCCCACCGTCGCCGCGCCCAGGCCGCCGCCACCGAGCATCGAGGTGATGACATCCTTGAACGGCGCAAACAGGTTTTCCAGAAAGTGCCCCGCCGGCCAGAACAGCATCAGGTTGGTCGAACCTTCGATGCTCGCCAACTGCTGCTTGAAATTGCCCAGTTGCTGGCGATTGAAGAAGGCCGAGTAACCGTGAACGTAGAGATTGAGCACATCCCCTTGGGGCTCGCCGCACAATACAAACGTGGGCTTGCGGGTGCGGTGCATTTCATCCCACTGGTGTTGCATGGGCCGGTGACTCCTGGTGACGATGGACGGCGATAGTAACAAAGCATGGCCTTGGTAAAGGTGAATCCTGACCGACGTGTGCAGTGTTCAGAACACTGATGCCGCCTTGGATTTGGCCAGGTAGCGCGCCGGCGAGTCCCCCAGGTTGCGGCGGAACACCGAGGTGAAGGCGCTGGAGCTGCTGAAACCCAGCTCTAACGCCACCTGGGTGATGGAGGCGCCGTGGCTGAGCCGGGCGGTGGCTTCGAGCAGGCAGACTTGCTGGCGCCAGGCCACGAACGTCATGCCGGTGCAGTCGTGGAAATGGCGAGTGAAGGTGCGGCGGCTCATGTTCGACCAATCGGCCATTTCGTCAAGGGAGACGGTTTGCGCAGGCGCGTCCAGGAAGCGCTGGCAAGCCTGGGCCAGACGCGGTTCGGCGGGCAATGGCGCACTGAGGGGCAATTCGGGCATGGTGCTTATTTCATCGATCAACAGCGTCAATATGCAGTGCTGCCGGACAGCGGAGGCTGGCGATGGTCCGATAGCCAGTGCCGCTTCCAGCAGATGCCTGAGCAGCGGCGACACGTCGAATACCTGGCAGCGGTCCTGCAGCCCTGCCCGTTCGGCAGCTCTGTCGTCAAGGTAGGTATTGAGCATCACCACATCGCCACGCATGTGCATTTCATGGGGCACACCGCCCGGCACCCAGATCGCCCGCTGCGGTGGCACCACCCAATTGCCGAGGTCGGTAAACATCCTCAAGGCACCGGTTGAGGCATAAGCGAACTGCCCGCGCGGGTGGGTATGGCGCGGGAATACGGTGCCGGACGCATAGTCGCGCAGTGTGACGACGGCTTCAGGGTCGCTGGTTTCAAATATCGGGATCATGGCCCGATCTTGTCAACATATGACCTGGGATAGCAAGCGGGCCATTTCCACGCGCCCTAGCATTCACGCCTTTGATCAACCTTGTTCAAAGGAACACCCATGCATAAGAAACATCTGGCCCTCGCCCTGCTGGTCACGCTGGTCTGGGGCTTGAACTTCCCCATCACCAAGCTGGGCCTGCGCTCAATCGACCCCTTTGTGCTAACCGGCATGCGCTTTGCCCTCGCCGCCGTGCCATTGGTATTTTTTATCAAGCGCCCCGCCGTGAGGTTCGGCTATGTGGCCGGCTATGGCGTTATCTTCGGGTTGGGCATGTGGGGCGTCATCAACTATGGCATCCAGGTCGGCGTCAGCCCGGGGATCGCTTCGCTGATCATTCAGCTCAGTGTGTTTTTTACCCTCGGCTGGGGCTGCCTGTTGTTCAAGGAACACATCCGCCGTGCGCAGTGGGTCGGCGCGTTACTCGCCTTGATGGGCCTGGCGGGCATCATCTGCACCCAGGACGGCGAGCATGCGGTATTCGGTGTGCTGTTGATCGTGCTCAGTGCGTTGGCGTGGAGCATCGGCAACGTCATCATCAAGGCGTCAGGGGTGAAGGAAATTTTCTCGTTCATGGTGTGGGCCAGCCTGTTTCCACCGATTCCGTTGTGCCTGATGGCCTGGTGGATGCACGGCAGCACCGCATTCGAGAACGTACCCGCCAGCCTCGACCTCACCGCAGTGACGTCGATCCTGTTCCAGGTTTACCTGGCGACGCACTTTGCCTACTGGGGCTGGAACTCGCTGCTCAAGGCCTATCCCGTTTCGACCGTGGCGCCGCTGTCGTTGTTGATCCCGGTATTCGGCATTGGCAGTTCGATGCTGATACTGGGCGAGCGCATTTCCACACCCCACCTGATCTTCATCACGCTCATCATCATCGGTTTAGCCGTGGGGCTTTACCGTAAGCCGATTGTGCAGGCTGATAGATAGTCATGGCAAAAAACCGGGATTTTGTTCACGCATTCGGTCCACTAGCATTCGCCAAGTCTTGTACTGAACCGAGGAAACACCATGAGCACCCCCGAGTTTTTTGTCACCCCAGGTTATGGCGATTACATGCGCGAACACTTGCACTACTCGCAAGCGGTGAGAGTCGGCAACCGCGTGGAAACCTCAGGCCAAGGCGGCTGGGATGATGATTTTCAGATCCCGGCCGACCTCGGCGAAGAAATCGCCCAAGCCTTCCTTAACCTGGAGCGTACCCTGACCACCGCCGGCGCGGGTTGGGAGCATGTGATTCACATCAACTCCTACCACGTCGGCGGGTTCCCACCGCAGGTCAACGAGGCGATGGTCAAGCACTACCGCCGCTTGATGCCCGACCATGCGCCGATCTGGACACAAATCGGCGTCGAGGCCCTGGGTTTGCCGACCATGCGCGTGGAGATTCGCGTAACCGCGATTATTCCCTAATCCCGAACGTGCGGATGACCCACTCGGTAAACACCTTGAGCCGCGCGCTCTGATGGCGATTGGGTGGGTAAAGGATATGCAGCGGCGTGGCCGGGCGTGACCAGTGCGGCAACACGCGGATCAGTTGGCCGGTGTCGAGGTAGTACTGCACGATAGAGGTGAAGTGCTGCCCTACGCCAAGGCCTGCGAGCAGCATTTCCTTGAGGCCATTGCCTTCATTGGTCGAAAAGGCACAGTCGTTGACCTCGATACGCTGCCCAGCCGTCTCGAAAATCAGCGGTTCCGGCTTGCCCGAGCCGGTAAAGAAATAGCCGACTTTGAGGTGGTTGTTCTGCAGGTCCTCCGGCGACTGCGGCACACCCCTGCGGTCCAAGTAACTGGGCGCTGCGCAAGTCAGGTACTCAAGGTCGGCCACCTTGCGCCCGATCATCGCCATGTCATCCAGCTTGCCGGCTCGAATCACACAATCAACGCCCTCCCCGACGATGTTGACCGCACGGTCGCTGATGCCTAAGGCGATGGTGATATCGGGATACTCGCGATGAAAATCCACCAGCGCCGGTATCAACAGGCAATTGGCAAACGAGGCCGGCGCATCCACCCGCAAATGCCCACCGGGCTTGAGGACTTGCCCGCGTGCGGCGCTGTCCACTTCATCCAGCTCAGCCACCAGCCGCCGCGCATGGCGGTAATACTCCAGCCCCTCAAGCGTTGGCGCCAAGGCGCGGGTGGTGCGGTGCATCAGCTTGATGCCCAGGTGCTTTTCAAGGTCGGTGATCAGCTTGCTGACCGTGGAACGCGGCAGCGCCAGTTGGTCGGACGCACGGCTGAACGAACCGGTATCGACAACACGGACAAAGGCGCGCATGGCGAGGAGTTGGTTCATATGAGTGGCCCAATGCACCTTAGTAAGCGAAGTTGTCGATCTTGACCCGGCCACCCGGAAACGTCGCGATGATTTCCAGTTCGCCGCCCATGGCCCGGATGTAGTCGCGCAATGTGCTGATGTACATGTCGGTGCGGCGCTCCATCTTGGAAACCGCCGCCTGGTTGATATTCAATGCCTTGGCCAGGCGCTCCTGGCTCAATTGTTGAGCCTTGCGCAGTTCGTGCAGCGGCATTTCTTTAAGAGGCTGGCGGAACAACTGCTCGGTCTCAGCACGCGCTTCGAGCGTCATGCTCGCTTGAAATTCAGCGAATTTTTTAGCCATGGTGACGGCCCTGAATTTAGGTTGCCGGAAACAGGAATATTCCTTTAAAGGAATTATTTCAATAATCTTTTATTCCCTCATTTTCCAGATTGGAATGCCACCCGTGGCGAGCGGGCGTGCCCTAATGCCGTTCAGTTAAGCGAACGCAATGCCCAAAGCAGCGAAGATTAAATGTGGGATCTGCGCTTAACTGAACGGCATTAGGGCGTGCCCCCTCGCCACAAAGGGCGCGGCTCTTTCATATCCTTAAGTCGCGGCATTGCAGCCCAGTAACAATCACTGCAAAAAAAACCGCCCTTTCGGGCGGTTAAAGGTGCTCGGCTTTGATCAGAAACCGAGAGAGAAGCTGATGGTCATCGCATGGTCCTTGTCGTTGCGCGAACGTTGCCCCGGATAGCCCAGGCCCAACAGTGCCAGGTCGAGGGTGCCGGAGTTGTTCAAGCCTTTCATCCATGAATGCGCAGAAGCCCAACTCTATTAACCCACACGCATCAAACTCGAAATACCTGACCGTGGCGACAACCGATCCAGTGTGTCGAAACGGTAGTAGACCTACAGAAAAGTCATTGAATTAAATGGTATTAATACTTTCGTAAACGCCCGACAAGAATGGGATTTCAGCCAACATACATTGACTGTCGCGGCAGAAATACACGTTTCAAAATGTGAAAAAGCGCTCTAATAGCGCCCTGTCGATTCGCTTTAAAGAGCCTGGAGTTCGCAATGCCCCATGAAGGCAACCTGTTACAAGCAGCCGTGGTGTTCCTGCTCGCCGCCGTGCTGACCGTGCCGTTGGCCAAGCGTCTGCAACTGGGCGCGGTGCTGGGTTATCTGTTCGCCGGTGTGATCATCGGCCCCTCGGTATTGGGCCTGATCGGCAACCCGCAAAGCGTCGCGCAATTTTCGGAATTGGGGGTGGTGTTGCTGTTGTTCATCATCGGCCTGGAGCTGTCGCCCAAACGGTTGTGGGTGATGCGCAAGGCGGTGTTCGGCGTTGGCCTGGCCCAGGTGTTGCTCACGGGCGTGGTGATGGGTGTCGTCGCGCTGTGGCTGTTCGGCCAAACGTGGAACAGCGCAATTGTGCTGGGCCTTGGCCTGGCGCTGTCCTCCACCGCGTTCGGCCTGCAAAGCCTGGCCGAGCGCAAGGAACTGAACCAGCCCCATGGACGCCTGGCGTTTGCGATTCTGCTGTTCCAGGACATTGCCGCGATCCCGCTGATCGCGATGGTGCCGCTGCTGGCCGGCAGCGATCACCCGACCACCGAAGCCCAAGGTCTGCAGCATGTGTTGCAGATCCTCGGCAGCATCGCTGTGGTGATCATCGGCGGGCGCTACCTGTTGCGCCCGGTGTTTCGCATCGTCGCCAAGACCGGCTTGCGTGAAGTGTCCACCGCCACCGCACTGCTGGTGGTGATCGGCACCGCCTGGCTGATGGAACTGGTGGGCGTGTCGATGGCCCTGGGCGCGTTCCTCGCCGGGCTGCTGCTAGCGGACTCGGAATACCGCCACGAACTCGAATCCCAGATCGAACCCTTCAAGGGCCTGCTGCTCGGGCTGTTTTTTATCAGTGTGGGCATGGGCGCCAACCTCAGCCTGCTGCTCAGCTCGCCGCTGGTGGTGATCGGCCTGACCCTGCTGTTGATCGGCTTAAAGCTGCCGCTGCTGTACGCGGTCGGCCGGCTGGTGGGCGACCTGAATCGCGAAAGCGCGCTGCGCCTGGGCGTGGTGCTGGCAGCTGGCGGTGAATTCGCCTTCGTGGTGTTCAAGATCGGCCGCGACCAAGGCCTGTTCGAACCGCACCTTTACGATGTGCTGGTGCTGACCATCACCCTGTCGATGGCCGTGACGCCGCTGCTGTTGTTGGTCTGCACAAAGCTGTTCAAGTCCAAGGCCAAACCGGTGGAGGTGCCCGAGGAATACCGCGCCATCGAAAGCGATGCGCCACGCGTGGTGATTGCCGGCATGGGCCGTATGGGCCAGATCGTGGCGCGGATCCTGCGCGCGCAAAATATCTCGTTCATCGCCCTCGACACCTCGGTGGAAACCATTGAACTGACCCGCAGTTTCGGCGGCATGCCGGTGTTCTACGGCGACCCGCAGCGCCCGGAAATCCTTCACGCGGCCAAGGTCGATCAGGCTGAATTCTTCGTGATTGCCATGGACGATCCGCAGATCAATATCAAGACCGCCGAAATGGTACGCAGCCTCTACCCGCACATGAAAATCATCGCCCGTGCCCGTAACCGCCAGCACGTGCACCGCCTGGTGGACCTGGACGCCTCACCGGTGCGCGAGACCTTTTACTCCAGCCTGGAAATGAGCCGCCGTACCTTGGTCGGCCTCGGTTTGAGCCAAGCCCAGGCGGATGCACGCATCTCCCGTTTCAAAAACCACGACCTGCAATTGCTGGCCGCGCAACACGCGGTGTACGACGATGCGGCCAAGGTGATGCAAACCGCCCAGGAAGCCCGTACCGAACTGGCGCGGCTGTTTGAGATGGACCGGCTTGAGGAAGAGTCCGACAAAGCGTGAGGGTGCGAATGAACGATATTGCGAAATCTCTGACAGAATACTCCGCAATTTCGTTCATCTCCTGGAGCGCTTCATGGCCACCTTCACCAAGACCGCCGTCCTGCTGGCCCTCGCGCTCACCGCCGGCAGCGTGTTCGCAGCCAGCACGCAAACCATCTCGACCCTGGGCGGCAAGTTCACCTTCAACTTGCCCAAGGCCTACATCGCCGACACCCTGCCAACCGGCAAGGTTGAGGATGGCACTGCCGACACCCAGGGCACGCTGTACGCCAACGCGGCCAGCAAAAGTGTGGTGATCGTCGCCGAAACCGTGCGCAACGATGGGGCCACGATCAAGGATAACGACCCGCAGTTTCTGGATGGCGCCGTGGCTGGTTTCGTCAAAGACCAGAGCGCCGCCCTGCCCGACTTCAAGAAGCAGAACGAGAAGAAACTCACCTTTAAGGGCCTAGGACTTCGCCAGGTCGACAGCACCGCCACCCAGGGCGGTGGCAAGACCTTGAACTCCACGTTCCTCGGTGGCTCAGGCAAGCACTTGCTGGTGATCCAGGCGATTTCCCGGGCGGATGATGTGAAGGGGCATGCGGAGTTGGTGAAGCAGATTACTGGCGGCAAGTAAGCTGATCTCGCTGACAAATGTGGATGAGTACTGGGGTTGTTGTGCCCCACCACTCGGCACCGAGTGGTGGGGCAAAGACCTTTTGGGTACTTTTGGCTGGGCCGGCATTCCGCGCGTTTGCCAAAAGTGGCCCGCTGTAAGAGCGCAACCCTAGTTAGCCGTTACCGCAGCAACGGATATGTACTCAACCAACCAACAAAACATGGAACTTTGCCAACAAATAACCGCCTGAATCCGGTACGCTCACCCTTTTTATTCAAGGAGTTATTCCCCATGGTCAAAGCTACCGCCCGTCACATCCTCGTTTCCACTGAAGACAAGTGCAACGAACTCAAAGCCCAGATCGAAGGCGGCGCCGATTTCGCAGAAGTCGCCAAAGCCAACTCCAGCTGCCCTTCCAGCCGCCAAGGCGGTGACCTCGGTTCGTTCGGCCCAGGCCAAATGGTCAAAGAATTCGACACCGTCGTCTTCAGCGCCCCGGTCAACACCGTGCAAGGCCCAGTGAAAACCCAGTTCGGCTACCACCTGCTGGAAGTCACCAGCCGCCAGGACTGATCCAGTCCGTGCTAATGCTATAAACAACGGCCCGCCTTATGGTGGGCCGTTGTGCATGTGATGACTGGCAACGTTGAAGCCGTTAACGTACAAAAACCTATTCTTCACCCGGCACTCAAGGCTGACAATGCGATTGGCTTTTTCCACAGCACTCCTTAGCTCTGCCCTGGCCCTGCTGCTGGCCAGCACCGCCGTGATCGCGGCCCCGCAGACCTACCTCACGGTCTACGGCGAACCGGCCAAGTACCCCGCCGGCTTCACCCATTTCGACTACGCCAACCCCAACGCCCCCAAAGGCGGCAGCCTCAAGCGCTCAGCCCTTGAGATCGGGCGCTTCGACCACGTGCTGCCGTACATCGACAAAGGCATCGGCGTCTCCCAGGTCGACGGCTGGCTGTACGCCCCGCTGGCCCAACGCTCCCTGGATGAACCGTACACCGTCTACGGATTGGTCGCCGAAAAGATGGAACGCGCCGACGATGGCCTGTCGCTGCGCTTCTACCTCAACCCCAAGGCGCGCTTCGCCGACGGCACACCGATCACCGCCGAAGACGTGCGCTACAGCTTCGACCTGCTGATGACCCAAGGCAGCCTGCGTTTCCGTACCCTGTTCGCCGACGTCAAACACGTCGAAGTCGAAGGCGAGCGCCAGGTGCGCTTTGATTTCTCCAGCAATGAAAACCGCACCCTGCCCCTGGATATCGCCACCCTGCCGGTGTTCCCCGAGCACTGGTGGAAAACCCGCGACTTCTCCAACGGTGGCGGCTACGAAGCCCCACTGGGCAGCGGCCCGTACAAGGTCAGCAAGATCGACTCCGGCGCCACCATCACCTTCACCCGCAACCCGGACTGGTGGGGCAAGGACTTGCCCGTCAGCCGTGGCCTGTACAACTTTGATCACCTGAGCCTGGAGTACTTCGGCGACACCGAAGTGGCCCGCCAGGTGCTGCGTGGCGGTGCCTACGACTTCAACCGCGAGTTCTCCGCCACCGGTTATTCCATCGGCTACAACGGCCCGGCCCTCGACGATGGCCGCCTGCAACGCGCGCACTTGGCCAAAGAGATGCCGCAACCGGCCCAGGGCTACGTGTTCAACGTGCAAAAGCCGATGTTCAAGGACCGCCGCGTGCGCGAGGCCCTGGCGATGCTGTGGGACTTCGAATGGGCCAACCGGCAGATGATGCGCAACCTGTACATCCGCCAGCAGAGCTATTTCTCCAACAGCCCACTGGCGGCGAGCCAGTTGCCGACCCCAGAGGAGCTGGCGATTCTTGAGCCCTTGCGCGGGCAGATTCCCGACGAAGTGTTCACCCAAGTGTTCAAGGCCCCCGTCACCGACGGCAGTGGCATGATCCGCGACAAGCAGCTGCAAGCCCTGGCCTTGCTGGAGGACGCGGGCTGGAAGCCGCAAGGTGACAAGCTGGTCAACGCCGAAGGCGAGCCGCTTGAGTTCACCTTCCTCAATACACAAAACGGCCTGGAACGCTTGCTACTCCCGTACAAACGCAACCTGGCGCAGATCGGCATCACCCTGAATATTCGCCGCATCGACTCCTCCCAGTACGTCAACCGGCTGATGACCCGCGACTACGACATGATCGTCACCGGCTTCCCGGTCACCACCTCGCCGGGCATGGAGCTGTACAACTATTTCGGCTCCGCCGCCGCGTTTGATTCGGGCGCCAACAACTACATGGTGCTCAAGGACCCGGCCGTCGACACGCTGATCAAGGGCCTGGTCAAGGCCAACACCCAGGCGCAGATGCTCACCTACGCCCACGCCCTGGACCGCGTGCTGCAATGGAACTACCTGTGGATTCCCAACTACTACCCGCCCGGCACCTCCGCCGCGTGGTGGAACCGCTTCGGCCGCCCGGCCATCGAGGCGAAGAACGACGAAGCCTTGGAAACCTGGTGGGAAATCAGCCCCACGCCACTGACGAATGAACAAATGAACGCCGAGTTGAAAAAACGCGCAGGTGCCCGCTGATGTTTGCCTATATCGTGCGGCGCCTGCTGCTGATTATCCCGACGCTGGTGATCATCCTGCTGGTTAACTTTGTGATCGTCCAAGCCGCGCCTGGCGGCCCGGTGGAGCAAGCCATTGCGCACTTGCAAGGCATCGGCGGCGGTGCCGTCGGTGGCTCATCCGGCGAGGGCATCAGCAGCGGCTCACGGGCCAGCCGCGGCCTGGACCCGAAGTTGATCAAGGACATCGAAAAACAATACGGCTTCGACAAGCCCGCCCCGGAACGCCTGTGGCTGATGCTCAAGAGCTATGCGCAGCTGGATTTCGGCAACAGTTTCTTTCGCGGCGCGACCGTGACTGACCTGATCCTGGAAAAGATGCCGGTGACTATTTCCCTCGGCTTATGGGCCACGTTGATCACCTACCTGGTGTCGATCCCGCTGGGGATTCGCAAGGCAGTACGCCATGGCAGCAGCTTTGATGTGTGGAGCAGCACCGCCATCGTCATCGGCTACGCGATGCCGGCGTTCCTGTTCGCGATGTTCCTGATTGTGGTGTTCGCCGGTGGCACCTCGCTCAACTGGTTCCCGGTACGCGGGCTGGTCTCGGAAAACTTCGAAGAGCTAAGCACCGTGGGCAAGATTGCCGACTATTTCTGGCACTTGGTGCTACCGGTTACCGCGCTGGTTATCGGCGGGTTTGCGACCTTGACCATCCTTACCAAAAACTCGTTCTTGAATGAAATCACCCGCCAATACGTGGTAACGGCCCGCGCCAAGGGCTTGAGCGAACGGCGCGTGCTCTACGGCCACGTGTTCCGCAACGCCATGCTGCTGGTGATCTCGGGGATTCCCCAGGCGTTTATCAGCGTGTTTTTCGCAGGTTCCCTGCTGATCGAGGTGATCTTCTCCCTCGATGGCCTGGGCCGCATGAGCTATGAAGCCGCCGTGTCCCGCGACTACCCGGTGGTGTTCGGCTCGCTGTTCATCTTCACCTTGTTTGGCCTGCTGATAAAACTCATCGGCGACCTCTGCTACACCTTGGTGGACCCGCGTATCGACTTCGCCGCGAGGAACGCCTGATGCTTAATTTGTCTCCGGTGGCGCGTCGGCGTTTCGAGCGGTTCAAGAAGAACCGTCGCGGGTGGTGGTCGCTGTGGTTGTTTATCGGCCTGTTTATCCTGACCCTGGGCGGCGAGTTGATCGCCAATGACAAGCCCTGGGTGCTCAGCTTCAAGAACGAGCTGTATTTCCCAGTGTTCAAGCGCTACACCGAGCAGCAGTTCGGCGGGCAGTTGCCGTTCCAGGCCGACTACCGCAGTGACTACGTGCAAAAGCTGATCAAGCAGGACGGCGGCTGGATGCTGTTCCCGCCGATCCCGTTCAGCGATGACACGCCCAACTACGAACTGAGCCGCCCTGCCCCCAGCCCGCCGTCGACGGTGAACTGGCTGGGCACCGATGATCAGTCGCGTGATGTGCTGGCGCGGGTGATCTTTGGCGCCCGCGTGTCGATTTTGTTTGCCCTGGCGTTAACGGCCATCAGCGCCGCCATCGGCATTGCCGCCGGCGCCTTGCAGGGTTACTACGGCGGCTGGGTGGACCTGCTCGGCCAGCGCATTCTGGAAGTGTGGTCCGGGCTGCCAGTGCTGTACTTGCTGATCATCCTCTCAGGGTTTGTCGAGCCGAACTTCTGGTGGCTGCTGGGGATCATGGCGCTGTTTTCCTGGCTGGCCCTGGTGGACGTGGTGCGCGCCGAGTTCCTGCGCGGGCGCAACCTGGAATACGTCAAGGCCGCGCGCGCCTTGGGCCTGGGCGATGGCAAGATCATTCGCCGGCATATCCTGCCGAATGCCATGACCGCGACGTTGAGCTACCTGCCGTTTATTTTGACCGGGGCAATTTCGACCTTGAGCGCCCTGGATTTCCTCGGTTTCGGCATGCCGGCGGGCAGTGCGTCACTCGGCGAACTGATCGCCCAGGGCAAGCAGAACCTGCAGGCGCCCTGGCTGGGCCTGACGGCGTTTTTCACCTTGGCGCTGATCTTGTCGCTGCTGGTCTTTATCGGCGAGGCATTACGTGATGCCTTCGACCCACGCTCATGAGTGACTGCCTATGAACCTCATTGAAATCCGCGACCTGAGTGTCGCCTTCAGCGGCCAGACCGTGGTGAGCAAGCTGTGCCTGGACCTGCGCCCCGGCGAATGCCTGGCGCTGGTGGGCGAGTCAGGCTCGGGCAAGTCGGTGACGGCCCACTCGATCCTGCAACTGCTGCCCGAAGCCGGCACGCAGACCACGGGCTCGGTGAAATATCGAGGCCAGGAGTTGATCGGCGCCTCGGCGGCCACCCTGCAAAAGCTGCGTGGCAACCGCATTGCGATGATCTTCCAGGAGCCGATGACTTCGCTCAACCCGCTGCACAGCATCGAAAAGCAGATCGGCGAAACCCTGCTGCTGCACAAGGGCCTGGGCGGCAAGGCGGCGCAGGCGCGCATCCTTGAACTGCTCGAATTGGTGGGCATCCAGAAACCCCTGGAGCGCCTCAAAGCCTATCCGCATCAGCTGTCCGGCGGGCAGCGCCAGCGGGTGATGATTGCCATGGCCCTGGCCTGCGAGCCGGAACTGTTAATCGCCGACGAACCCACCACCGCACTCGACGTGACGGTGCAGCGCAAGATCCTGCTGCTGCTCAAGTCCTTGCAACAACGCCTGGGCATGTCGCTGCTGCTGATCAGCCATGACCTCAACCTGGTGCGCAGCATCGCGCAGCGCGTGTGCGTGATGCGCGCCGGTGAGATTGTCGAGCAAGCCGACTGCCAGACGCTGTTCAACGCACCGCAACACCCTTACAGCCGCCTGTTGCTGGATGCGGAACCGGCCGGCGATGCATTGTGCAGCGATGAGCGCGAAACGGTGTTGCAGGTCGATGACCTGACGGTGCAATTCCCCCTCAGCGGCGGGCTGTTTCAGCGCAAGACCTACCTGCGCGCGGTGGACGGTATCAGCCTCAGCGTGCAGCGCGGCAAGACCTTGGGGATTGTCGGCGAGTCCGGCTCGGGTAAATCGACCCTGGGCCAGGCGATTCTGCGTTTGCTCGATTCCACCGGCAGTATCCGCTTCCAGGGCGAGGCCCTCGACCCGCTCAACCACAAGCAAATGCGCCCGTGGCGCAAGCAGATGCAGGTGGTGTTCCAGGACCCTTACGGCAGCCTCAGCCCGCGCATGTCGGTGGAGCAGATCATCAGCGAAGGCCTGGAAGTGCACGCACCGTGCAGCCTGGCCGAGCGCGATGCGCAAGTGATGCAGGTGCTCAAGGACGTGGGCCTCGACCCCGCCAGCCGGCACCGTTACCCACACGAATTTTCCGGTGGCCAGCGCCAACGCATCGCCATCGCCCGCGCCCTGGTGCTTAAACCGGCGCTGATGCTGCTGGACGAACCCACTTCAGCCCTGGACCGCACGGTGCAGAAGCAGGTCGTGGCGTTGTTGCGTGAACTGCAAGAGAAGTACGGCCTGACTTACCTGTTTATCAGCCATGACCTGGCCGTGGTACGCGCCATGGCTCACGACATGATTGTGATCAAGGATGGCAAGGTGGTGGAGCGTGGCGCGAGTCATGAGGTATTTGAAGCGCCGCAGCACGCGTACACCAAAGAACTGCTGGCGGCTGCGCATATCCCCTTGTGAGATTGCTCCCACGCTCTGCGTGGGAACACAGCCAAGGACGCTCCGCGCCCCGCACGCCAAGTGACGCAGAGCGTCACGGGAGGCATTCCCACGCAGAGCGTGGGAACGATCACAGGATTCGGCACGCATGAATAGCAACGAAAGCCTCAAGGACTACCAACAGGTTCGCGGCCTGGCCATCCAGTCGCTGTTCGAGATCATCGAGCAGTCCAGCGAAGGCACGGTGATCGTCGACCGCGACGCGAATATCGTGTGGATGAACGAGCGCTACGCCAAGCGTTTCGGCCTCAAAAGCGCCGACGAGGCCATCGGCCAGCCCTGCGAACAGGTGATTTCCAACAGCTTGTTGCGCCAGGTGGTGCGCAATGACCAGCCGATCTTGCTGGACATCCAGGACACGCCCAAAGGCCCGCTGGTGGTGATGCGCCTGCCAATTCACGACGATGCCGGCGCGGTGATCGGTGCGATTGGCTTTGCGCTGTTCGACGAGCTGCGCAACCTGTCGCCGCTGATCGAGCGCTACCTGAGCATGCAGCAGGAGCTGGCGTCGACCCGCTCGCTGTTGCGCTCGCGCCAGAGCAAATACAACTTCGCGCACTTTATCGGCACCAGCGCGGCCAGCCTGGAAGTCAAACGCCGGGCGCGGCGCAGTGCGAGCGCTGAGTCGCCAGTGTTGCTGCTCGGCGAAACCGGCACCGGCAAGGAGCTGCTGGCCCAGGCGATTCACGGCGCATCACCGCGTGCGCACAAAGCCTTCGTCAGCATCAACAGCGCGGCGATTCCCGGTGACCTGCTCGAAGCCGAGTTCTTCGGCACCGCGCCGGGCGCGTTTACCGGCGCCGACCGCAAAGGCCGCCCCGGCAAATTGCAGATCGCCCAGGGCGGCACGCTGTTCCTTGATGAAATCGGCGACATGCCGCTGCCGCTGCAAAGCAAACTGCTGCGGGTGTTGCAGGAAAAGGAATACGAGCCAGTGGGCTCCAATGAAATGCGGCACAGCGATGTACGGGTGATTGCCGCCACGTCCATGGACCTGGAGGCGGCGATCAAGCGCGGCGAGTTCCGCGCGGATTTGTATTACCGGTTGAATGTACTGCCGATCCAGGTGCCGCCGTTGCGTGAGCGGCTGGATGACATTCCGGCGTTGAGTGAGGCGATTCTGGAAGAGTTGCGCAGCCAGCATGAACTGGACCGCGAGGCACTGGCGCTGTTGGCGCAGCATGCGTGGCCGGGAAATATCCGCGAGCTGCGCAATGTGCTGGAGCGCGCGGCGTTGCTGAGTGATGACTTGGTGCTGGATGCGGGAGAGATTCGCGCCGCGATTGGCACGTTCAGCCCGGTGGCGCGTGGCGCAGTGGAAACGGTCGAGGGCGAGACGTTTGCGGCGGCGCGGGAGCGCTTTGATCGCCAGGTGATTGGGGCGGCTTTGGCGGCGTGTGAAGGCAACGTAGTAGGGGCAGCCAAGCGCCTGGGGCTGGGGCGGTCGACGCTGTACAAAAAAATGGTCGCCCTTGGCATTACCTAGTCTCTATATCGGGACGAGAATCTACAAATGTAGATATTCTAATGTGGGAGCGGGCTTGCTCGCGAAGGCGGGGTCAGTTATATATGAGCTGACTGACCCACCGCCTTCGCGAGCAAGCCCGCTCCCACAGTTTTGACCGAGTTCGACTGCCAGCACCCCAGTGCTCTGCTTATCTGTGGGAGCTACCTTGTCGGATCGCCGCACCGCTGCGATGCAGGCACCTCGGTACATCAGGCGCACAGAGTTGATGCCATCGCAGGCAAGCCAGCTCCCACATTTGATTGAGTTTCAACTTCCACTATCAGGTCGGCTGTCAGGCCGCCTCGGCTTTGCTTTTGATTTGCTTCAACCACTCAGGTCGGCTACTAGGCCGCCGTGCTCTTGCTTTTGATCTTGATCTTGATCTTAGGCGCCCCGTTAAACCACGCTGGCCGAACGCAGGCTTTGGGCGTGGGTAAACCGGCAGGACGCCGGTTTAGCCGCGATGGGCCAAGGATGGCCCATGGCGGCGGCCCACGGTCCAAAGCCGGAGTGAGGGCACACCGAGCCTAGGCGAGGTGCCGAGTGGTGGGGCAAGAGCCCTTTGGTTACTTTTGGGGCTCTTTTCCAAAAGTGACCCGCTGTAAGAGCGGAACCATACGAAGCCGTTACCGCAGCAACGGATATGTACCCAGCCCCCGAGACAACCAAAGAATCCAACCCATAAAAAGATGTGTAGATACCTATGGCCATCGCAGCCAAGCCAGCCCCCACATAGAATATTCACCTGTCTCAAAATAGAGACAAAATTCAAAAACGCAGCTTAAAGTAAAAACAATATCCTTATATTTCAACACGTTAATGTGTTGGCACACATCTAGCTATAGCTCCTCTCCAAAGCACCACCCCACAAAAATAACAATTCGATCTGGAGACACACCATGAGTGTGATCATTGCCCTGGCAGCCCTCGCGCTGCTGATGCTGGCCGCCTACCGTGGCTACAGCGTTATCCTGTTTGCCCCCATCGCCGCCCTCGGCGCCGTCCTGCTCACCGACCCGTCCGCCGTCGCCCCTGCGTTTACCGGGGTGTTCATGGAAAAAATGGTCGGGTTCATCAAACTGTATTTCCCGGTATTCCTGCTCGGCGCGGTGTTCGGCAAGCTGATCGAACTGTCGGGCTTCTCGCGCGCCATCGTCGCCGCCGCGATCCGTTTGCTCGGCACGCGCCAGGCGATGCTGGTGATCGTGCTGGTTTGCGCCCTGCTTACCTACGGCGGCGTCTCGCTGTTTGTGGTGGTGTTTGCGGTGTACCCGTTTGCGGCGGAGATGTTCCGTCAGAGCAATATCCCCAAGCGCCTGATCCCGGCGACCATCGCCCTCGGCGCGTTCTCGTTCACCATGGACGCCCTGCCCGGCACGCCGCAGATCCAGAACATCATCCCCAGCACCTTCTTCAACACCACCGCGTGGGCCGCGCCGTGGCTGGGCTTGATCGGCACGATCTTCGTGTTCTGTGCCGGCATGCTCTACCTGGCGCGCCAGCGCAACAAGGCCCAGCGTGCCGGTGAAGGCTACGGCACCGAGCTGCGCAACGAGCCGGAAACTGCTGAAAATATCGCCCTGCCTAACCCGTGGATCGCACTGTCGCCGCTGCTGCTGGTGGGCGTGATGAACCTGCTGTTCACCCACTGGATCCCACAGTGGTACGGCAAAACCCACAGCCTCAGCCTGCCGGGCATGAGCGCGCCGGTGACCACCGAAATCGCCAAGCTCACAGCGATCTGGGCGGTGCAGGCGGCGTTACTGGTCGGCATCGTGATGGTGTTGGTATTCGGCTGGTCGGCAATTCGCAGCAAGCTCGCCGAAGGCAGTAAAAGCGCGGTGAGCGGTGCGCTGCTGGCGGCGATGAACACCGCGTCGGAATACGGCTTTGGCGCGGTGATCGCCTCGTTGCCGGGCTTTCTGGTGCTGGCGGACTGGCTCAAGGGCATCCCCAACCCGCTGGTCAACGAAGCGATTACCGTGACCTTGCTGGCCGGCATCACCGGTTCCGCCTCCGGCGGCATGAGCATTGCCCTGGCGGCGATGTCCGAGAGCTTTATTTCGGCGGCCCATGCGGCCAATATCCCCCTTGAAGTGCTGCACCGGGTCGCGGCCATGGCCAGCGGCGGCATGGACACCCTGCCTCACAACGGCGCGGTGATCACGCTGCTGGCGGTGACCGGGCTGACACACCGCGAAGCCTACAAGGACATTTTCGGCATCACGATTATCAAGACCCTTGCGGTGTTCGTGGTGATCGGTACTTTCTACGCCACCGGCATTGTGTGAGGTTTTCATGACGACTTTGAACGGCAAGACCGCCCTGGTTACCGGCTCCACCAGCGGCATCGGTTTGGGCATCGCGCTGAGCCTGGCCAAGGCCGGCGCCAACCTGATCCTCAACGGCTTTGGCGACGCCAGCGCGGTGATCGCCCAGGTGCAGGCGTTCGGCGGCAAGGTCGGCCACCACCCCGCCGACGTCAGCGACCCGGCACAGATCGCCGACATGATCGCCTACGCCGAGCGTGAGTTCGGCGGCGTGGACATTCTGGTCAACAACGCCGGCATCCAGCATGTGTCGGCGGTGGAAGACTTCCCGGCCGAACGCTGGGACTCGATTATCGCGATCAACCTGTCTTCGGTGTTCCACAGCACGCGCTTGAGTTTGCCAGGCATGAAGGCCAAGGGCTGGGGGCGCATCGTCAACATCGCCTCCGTGCATGGCCTGGTCGGTTCGGTGGGCAAGGCCGCGTATGTGGCGGCCAAGCATGGGGTGATCGGTTTGACCAAGGTGGTGGGCCTGGAAACCGCCACCAGTAACGTCACCTGCAACGCCATCTGCCCGGGCTGGGTGCTGACGCCGTTGGTGCAGAAGCAGATTGATGACCGCGCAGCCAAAGGCGTGGGCCCGCAGCAGGCGCAGCATGATTTGCTCTCGGAGAAACAGCCGTCGCTGGAGTTTGTGACGCCGCCGCAGCTGGGTGAGTTGGTGTTGTTTTTGTGCAGTGAGGCGGGCGCCCAAGTGCGTGGTGCCGCGTGGAACATCGACGGCGGCTGGCTGGCCCAATAAAAACAGACACTGAAGATCAAATGTGGGCGCTGGGTCAGCTGGCTCATGCATGACTGATACACCGCTATCGCAGGCAAGCCAGCTCCCACAATTTGGCGCTGTGTTGTTGGGCAGATTGATACAAGAACAAGAGACTTTGCTGATGTCCGAAATCCTCTGGCAACCCTCCCCCGAACGTATTCGCAACACGCGCATGGACCAGTTCCGGCGCTTTATCAATGAGCGTCACGGCCTGCAGCTGCCCGACTACCCTGCCCTGCACCAGTGGAGCATCGACCAGCGCCCCGACTTTTGGCAGGCCATCGTCGCGTTCTTCGACGTAGCGTTTCGCAGCCCGCCCACCACGACGTTGATCGAAGACACTGAGATGCCCAACGCCCAGTGGTTCCCCGGCGCCACCCTGAACTTTGCCGAACACCTGCTGCGCCGACGCGACGATCACCCGGCGGTGGTCGCGATCAGCGAGGACGGCCAGCGCGAACAGCTGACCTACGCCGAACTGGCCGAACACGTCGCCGGCCTGCAACACAGCCTGCGCGCGGCCGGTGTCGGCGTGAGCGACCGCGTGGCCGCGTGCATGCCCAACACCTGGCAAACCCTGGTGGGCATGCTCGCCACCACCAGCCTCGGGGCGATATGGTCGTGCTCGTCGCCGGACTTCGGCACCCAAGGCGTGGTCGATCGGTTTGGCCAGATCGAACCCAAGGTGTTGATCACCTGCGCGGGTTACCGCTATGCCGGCAAGGACATCGACCAGACGGCCAAACTGAATGAAATCCTCGAACGCCTGCCGTCCCTCGAACAGTTGATTATCGTGCCCTATGCGCGGCCGCAAGCGCGCGCCGAAGACTATCGGACCCCGGCCAAGGTCGCGCTGTGGCGTGATTTTTACCAACCCAACGGCGTGCCCGATTTCGTTGCGGTGCCGTTCGATCACCCGCTGTACATCCTCTATTCCAGCGGCACCACCGGCGTGCCCAAGTGCATCATCCACGGCACCGGCGGCGTGCTGCTCACCCACCTCAAGGAGCACGGCCTGCACGCCGATCTGTCGCGCGAGGACTGCCTGTTCTACTACACCACCTGCGGCTGGATGATGTGGAACTGGCTGGTGTCGGTGCTGGCCCTCGGCGCCACGGCGGTGCTGTATGACGGCTCACCGTTTCACCCAGGGCCTGCGCGCTTGGTCGACCTGATCGACGCGGAAAAAATCAGCGTGTTCGGCACCAGCCCCAAGTTCCTCGCCACCCTGGAGAACGCCGGGCTGCAACCACGCTTGAGCCACGACCTGAGCAGCCTCAAGGGCCTTATCTCGACGGGCTCGCCGCTATCGCCGCAAAGCTATGACTACGTGTACCGCGAAATCAAGGGCGAGCTGTGCCTGTCGTCGATGTCCGGCGGCACCGATATCGTCTCCTGTTTTGTGATCGGCAACCCGGTGCTGCCGGTGCGCCGTGGTGAAATGCAATGCAAGAGCCTGGCGATGGCCATCGAAGTGTGGGACGACCAGGGCAAGCCGCTGATCGGCGAAAAAGGCGAGTTGGTGTGCACCCGGCACTTTCCGGCCATGCCGATTGGCCTGTGGAATGACCCGCAGCAGAAAAAACTGCGCGCCTCGTATTTCAGCCAGTTTCCCGGGGTGTGGGCCCAGGGCGACTACGCCGAGCAGCGCCCGAATGGCAGCCTGCTCATCCACGGCCGCTCTGACGCGGTGCTTAACCCCGGCGGCGTGCGCATCGGCACAGCGGAGATTTATCGCCAGGTGGAAAAGGTCCCGCAGGTGCTGGAAAGCCTGGCCATCGGCCAACGCTGGCAGGACGATGTGCGCGTGGTGCTGTTTGTGCGCCTCAATGACGGCGTCGAACTCGATGAGGCCCTGCAGCAGCAGATTCGCCAGGTGATCCGCGCCAACACCACGCCGCGCCACGTGCCGGCGAAGATCCTCGCTGTCAGCGATATCCCGCGCACCCTCAGCGGCAAGATCGTCGAACTCGCGGTGCGTAACGTGGTGCATGGCGAGCCGGTGAAGAACACCGATGCCCTGGCAAACCCGCAGGCCTTGGAGCAATTTCGCCATCGCCCCGAGCTGGCTGAAGGATGAAAGGTTTCAGCGCAAAAGCACTCATTTGAAGACAAAGCCCCAATGCATGCTATTTTTCGAGGGGTAGTCAGCCGTTCCCGACTCGCGGGATAATCGGCTTTTGTGGTTTTTCAAAGTGTTATGCGTAGGGTTTTTTCATGAACGCAACATCCACCGGTAGCGAAGCTGCTGCATTGATTGCACGGCTGGACTGGGCGCAAAGCCCCCTCGGTGCGGCCAATGATTGGCCACAAAGCCTGCGCACAGCGGTGGATATCGTCGTCAACTCACCGATGCCGATGCTGCTGCTGTGGGGCGGCCAACTCACCCAGCTGTACAACGACAGTTTTGCCCGACTCGCAGGCAACAAGCACCCCGGCGCCATGGGCCAGCCGGCCCACGAGACCTGGCCGGAACTGGCGAGCTTCACCGCGCCGGTCTACGACGCGGTGCTGAGCGGCCAGGTGCGCAGCTTCAGCGAACAGCGTTTCGTGCTGCAACGCCACCATCGCGACACTGAAATCTGGCTCGACCTCACCTACAGCCCGGTCCGTGATGAAAGCGGCGCGGTCGCCGGCATCCTGGTCACCGCCATCGAAACCAACGAACGCCGCAGCAAAGCCTTGGAGCTGCAACAGCGCTCCGAAGACAGCCTCAAGGCCCAGCACAACTCCGAGCAACGCCTGCAACTGGCACTCGCGGCGACCGATGCGGTCGGCACCTGGGATTGGGACATCGGCGAAGACCGTTTTGTCGCCGACGCCCACTTCGCCTACCTGCACGGCGTTGACCCGAGTGATGCCGACCTCTTGCCGATCAGCGACTACCTGCACGGCGTGCACCCCGAAGACCGTGGCATGGTGGCGCGCAGCATCAAGCACTGCATCACCTTCGGCACCGAGTACGCCGAGGAGTACCGCCTGTTGCAAGCCGACGGCCAAGTGCGCTGGGTGTTTGCCCGTGGCCGTTGCTACAAGGATCACCAAGGCCGCCCGGCGCGCTTTTTAGGCGCGGCGCTGGACCTGACCGAACGCAAACACACTGAACAGGCCCTGCGCCAAAGCCAGACCGAGCTGCAGCTGATCATCAACGCCATGCCGGTGCTGATCGGCTACGTCGACCATGAAGAACGCTTTCGCTTGAACAACAGCGCGTACCTGGAATGGTACGGCATGACGCCGCAGGAGTTGTACGGCAAGAGCATCCGCGAAATCATCGGCGACGAACTGTATGCCGGGCGCGAGGACAAGATCGCCGCCGCCCTGCGAGGCAAGGCGTGCAGCTTCATGACGGTTACGCCGCACCACGACGGTCGGCCGCGCCATGCGTTGATGAAGTACCTGCCGCGCTTCAGCAATGACGGCTCGGTGAACGGTTTCTACATCTTTGTCATCGATGAAACCGAACGCAAACTCACCGAAGAAGCCCTGCGCAACCTCAACGAAAACCTCGAAGAACGGGTGGCCCAGCGCACCCAGGCGCTGGCCGAGGCCAACCAGCGCCTGCAAAACGAGATGTTCGAACGCGAGCGTGCCGAAGATGCGCTGCGCCATGCGCAGAAGATGGAAGCGGTGGGCCAACTCACCGGCGGCATCGCCCATGACTTCAACAATATGCTCACCGGCATTATCGGCAGCCTCGACCTGATGCAGCGCTATATCGCCGCCGGGCGCAGTGACGAGATCGGCCGGTTTACCGACGCGGCGGTGTCCTCTGCCCACCGCGCGGCCGCCCTCACCCATCGGCTGCTGGCGTTCTCACGGCGCCAGTCGCTGGACCGGCGCCCGCTCGACCCAAACACGCTGGTGGCGTCCCTGGAAGACTTGTTCCGGCGCACCAAGGGCGCGCACATCGCGCTCAAGGTGGAACTAGGCAAAGATATCTGGCCGGTCAACACCGATGCCAGCCAGCTCGAAAACGCCCTGCTCAACCTGGTGATCAACGCGCGTGATGCAATGCCTGACGGCGGCGAATTGTTGATCGAAACCGCCAACAGTTACTTGGACGGCACCGACATCACCACGCTGGAACCGGTCAAGGCCGGCGATTACGTGATGCTCGGCGTGAGTGACAACGGCAGCGGCATGGCGCCAAAGATTCTGGCCAAGGCGTTTGACCCGTTCTTCACCACCAAGCCCATCGGCCAGGGCACCGGTCTGGGGCTGTCGATGATCTACGGCTTCGCCCAGCAGTCCGGCGGCCACGTGACCATTCAAAGCGAGCCCGGCCAAGGCACCTGCGTACGCCTGTACCTGCCGCGCCTGCATGGCACGGCCTTGGAGAGCAACCTGCCGCAACACCTGAGCGAAGCCCCGCTGGCGCTGGCCGGTGAGGCGGTGGTTGTCGTCGAGGATGACCCTGCGGTGCGCATGTTGGTGGTCAACGTGCTGGATGAATTGGGCTACACCGCGCACCAGGCAGCCGACGCACGCGCGGCGCTGCCGTTGCTGGAGTCGGATTTGCGCGTGGACTTGCTGGTCACCGACGTCGGCCTGCCGGGCATGAACGGCCGGCAACTGGCAGAAATCGCCCGCCAGCATCGGCCCGGCCTGCGCGTGTTGTTCATGACCGGTTACGCCGAAAAAGCCGCCGAGCGCCAAGGCTTCCTGGAAGACGGCATGGACATGGTCGCCAAGCCGTTTTCCATCGACTTGCTGGCGACAAAAATCCGCAGCATGATCAGCGTCAACGAATGAGTTCAGGCATAATCGCGCGCCCTTACGTTTGACCGTTGCAAGGTAACAACATGAAAGCCCAAGCCCGTCACATCCTGGTGAAAACCAGCGAAGAAGCCGAACAGCTCAAGCAGCGCATTGCCAAGGGCGAAGCGTTTGATGTGCTGGCCAAAAAGTACTCGACCTGCCCGTCCGGCAAGCGCGGCGGTGACCTGGGTGAAGTGCGGCCGGGGCAGATGGTGGGGGCGATTGATGCGGTGATCTTCAAGAAGCCGGTGAAAGTGGTGCATGGGCCGATCAAGAGCAAGTTTGGGTACCACTTGGTGCAGGTGTTTTACCGCGACTGACCAGCGATCGTTCCCACGCTTCGCGTGGGAATGCCTCACCGGACGCTCCGCGTCCGCTTCTGGGACGCAGAGCGCCCCTGGCTGCATGCCCATGCGGAGCGTGGGAACGATCAGTGTTTAGGGATCAGTGCTCCGGGCACCTGGATAACCCGGCTCGCCAACCGATGCCCAGCCAAGGCCGCCGCCTCTGGCGAACCACCCTTCAGCCGACTGGCCAAATACGCCGCACTGAACGAATCCCCCGCCGCCGTGGTGTCCACCACCTTCTCAACCTTCAGCGCCGGCACGGCAAAGCGCTCGCCCGCGCAGCGGATCAAACACGCCTGCGCCCCGCGCTTGAGCACCACCTCTGCCATCGCCGGGTACGCCGCAAACACCTGCTCGCTGTCGGCGTAGCCAAACAACGCACGCTCGTCGTCCTCGGTCAGCAAGGCGATATCCACTTCGGCCAACACCGTGTGATAGGCCGCGCGCGCCGCCTCGACGCTGGCCCACAAACGCGGGCGATAGTTGTTGTCGAACACCACCTGGCCACCGCGCTTGCGGGTTTCGATCAGGGTTTGCAGTAAACGAGCACGCCCGACTTCACCCAGCACCGCCAGGGTGATGCCGCTGAAATACACCACGTCGTAATCCGCCAGGGCGGCCAGGATCGGCTCGGCGGCCGGCGTGGTGAAGCAGTCGCGCACAGCGGCTTCGTTGCGCCAGTAGAGGAATTTGCGTTCACCGTTCGCGTCCGTCTGGATGCAGTACAAACCTGGCAAACGCCCGGGCAGGCGCTGCACCATGCCCAGGCCCAGGCCTTCTTCGGCCCAGTGCTTGCACATGGCATCGCTAAAGCTGTCATCGCCCAGGGCGGTGACGTAGTCGACCGTGCCGACATCGCCCAGCTCACGGCGCAGGTACACCGCCGCGTTCAGGGTGTCGCCGCCGAAGCTTTGTTGCAGGCTTGCATCGGCGCGGTGTTGGAGTTCGATCATGCATTCGCCGATGAGGGCGATGCGCGGTTGTGTGTTCATAGCCAATGTCTCTGGTGGGCGTTAAGGCCTCATCGCAGGCAAGCCAGCTCCCACATTTGAAATGTATTCACACTTCCAATGTGGGAGCTGGCTTGCCTGCGATGGGCGCGACGCGGTTTAGAAGCAGGTATGCAATGACTCAACCACCTGCAACTGCTCATCCACCAGGCAGCCCACTTGCCACTTGTCGAAGGTCAGGCACGGGTGTGAAGTGCCGAAGGAAATGATGTCGCCAATACGCAACTCAACCCCAGGCGCAACGGTCATGAACGCGTGCTGGTCCATCACTGCGGTGACTTTGCAGGCGCTCACGTCATCGCCTTCAGCCGGCAGGATACCGGCCTTGTAGCGCTTGAGCGGCACCGGCAAGCCGGCGTCGTAGGCCACGTCGCGTTTGCCCAGGGCGATGACCGCAAAGCCTGGCTCGGGCATCGATTGCACGTGGGCCCAGATTTCCAGCGCCGGGCGCAGGCCTTCGTTGAGGTCGCTGCGGCGGTCGAGCACGCAGCATTGCGCCTCTTTGTAGATGCCGTGGTCGTGGGCCACATAACTGCCCGGGCGCAACACGCTGAGGAAACGGCCGGCGGCGTTCTGGCTCTCGAACGACTCGGCGATCAGGTCGTACCACGCCGAACCCGAGGCGGTGATGATCGGCTTGGGCAGGTCGAAAGAACCATTGTTTTGCAGGTCGACGGCCAGACGCACCAGGCTGGCGGCGAAGTCGCGGATACCGCTGACGGCGTGCTCGCCGTGGATCACGCCTTCGTAGCCTTCAATGCCGGTGAGGGCCAAGGCTGGCTGGGCTTTGATCGCCGTGGCCAGCTCGCGCACCTCCTGCTCGCTGCGGCAACCGCAACGGCCACCGACCACGCCGTACTCAATCATCACGTTCAAGCGCAGGCCACGGGCGGCGAAGAACAGGCCCAGGTCGGCGACGTTGTCCGGGTGATCGACCATGCAGTGGAAGTCGAAATCGTTGTCGGCCAGCAGGTCGGCAATCAACGCCATGTTCGGCGCGCCGACCAGTTGGTTGGCCATCAACACGCGGCGCACGCCACCGGCATAGGCGGCGCGGGTTTGCACCGCGTTAGCCAGGGTGATGCCCCAGGCGCCCGCCTCAATCTGGCGCTGAAACAGCGCCGGCATCATGCTGGTTTTGCCGTGGGGTGCGAGTTCTGCGCCGCTGTTGCTGACAAATGCCTGCATCCAGCGGATGTTGTGTTCCAGGGCGTCGCGATGCAGCACCAGAGCCGGCAGGCTGACGTCGCGGACCAAGTGAGCGCCAACGGCGGCGGCGCCTTTTTCAACGGCATTGAGGGCAGACATAAAAACTCCTATTCGTTGATGCGACGGGCCAGGTTGTTGGCGCTGTCGATCAACACCCGGCGATAGTCGTTGTAATTTTTAAGCGCGTCGGCCCGTGGGGCAACGATGCACAAGGTCGCAATGCTGATGCCCTGCGCGTCCCGCACCGGGGCGGCAAAGCAATGGGTAAAGGTGTCGGCCACGCTGTCGAAGGAGAAGAACCCATCGAGGGTGGCCTGGCGGATTTGCGCCAGGAAGGTTTCCAGCGGCAGGCGCTGGCCGTCCGGCAGGATGAAATCGTCGTAGTCGATCAGGTCGATGATTTGCTGGTCGCTCAAGTGCCCCAGCAGCAGGCGCCCGGAAGCTGTCCACGGGATTGGCGCGTTTTCGCCGATGTCCGACGAGATGCGAAAATGCCGCTCGCCTTCGCGCATCAGCGCCACCGTGTATTTGCGCCCGTTGAGCAGGCACATCTGCGCGGTTTCGTGGGTTTGGCTGACGATTTCCTGCAAGGCATGATCGGCCTCGCGGGTCAGGTCGAAATGGCGCAGGTGCGCCTGGCCAAGGAAGTACAGCTGGCGGCCGAGGTAGACGTGACCGTCCTTGCCTACAGTTTCGAGGATGCGCCGTTCCAGCAACGACGCGACCAGTTCGTAGACCGTGGATTTGGGGCTGCCGATGCCGCTGGCGATATCATTCGGGCGCAGGGGCTGGCCGATTTCCTTGAGGAAATCGAGGATGTCGAATGCACGGTCCAGGCCTTTGGCGCGGCGTTTGATGGTGTCTTCGGTCATGGCAGTTTCGGTCCGGTCAAAGTCTAAAAGCTAGTGATAACCCTGTGGCGAGGGAGCTTGCTCCCTCGCCACAATAGCGCGCGCTACAAGGCAGCCATGATCGTTCCCACGCTCTGCGTGGGAAGGCATACCGTGACGCTCTGCGTCACAGAAGCGGACGCAGAGCGTCCAGGGCGACGTTCCCACGCAGAGCGTGGGAACGAGCATTTAGCCTTTTTTCTTGTAGGCCACGCAATCAATCTCAACCTTGCAGTCCACCATCATGTTGGCCTGCACACAGGCGCGCGCCGGGGCGTGTTCTGGGGTGAAGTATTCGCCGAAGACTTTGTTGAAACTCCAGAAGTCCCGTGGGTCTTCCAACCACACGCCCACGCGCACGACGTCTTTGAGTTCAAAGCCGGCCTCTTCGAGGATCGCCACCACATTGCGCATGGTCTGGCGGGTCTGTTCGACGATGCCACCGCTGATGATTTCACCGTCCACCGCTGGCACCTGGCCCGAGACGTAGAGCCAGCCGTCCGCTTCCACTGCACGTGCGAAAGGACGAGGTTGGCCACCGCCGGCGGTGCTGCCGGTGCCGTAACGAGTAATGCTCATAAAGTTGCTCCTGATTAAAAACGAATGTTCTTCAAAAATTCCGCCAGGCGCGGCGATTGCGGGCGCTCGAAGATGTCCTTCGCGCTGCCCTGCTCTTCAATACGGCCCTGGTTCATGAATACGATCTTGTCTGATACTTCATAGGCAAAGCGCATTTCGTGGGTGACCAGCAACATGGTCATGCCCTCCTCCGCCAAGCCCTTAATCACGCTGAGCACCTCGCCCACCAACTCAGGGTCGAGGGCGGAGGTGACTTCGTCGAACAGCATCAGGCTTGGGTTCATCGCAATCGCACGGGCAATCGCCACGCGCTGTTGCTGGCCGCCGGACAACTGACCGGGGAAGTGGTTGCGCCGTTCCAGCAGGCCGACGCGGTCCAGCCATTTTTCGGCCAGGGCCACGGCTTCGTCCTTGCCCATCTTCTTGACCTTGAGCAGGCCGAGGGTGACGTTTTGCAAGGCCGTCAGGTGCGGGAACAGGTTGAACTGCTGGAAGGCCATGCCGGTCATCGCGCGGTGCTGGGCGATCACGCGCTCGGGGTGACGCACGCGCTTGCCGGCGATCTCACTGTAGCCGATGGACTCGCCGTCCAGGGTGATCTGCCCACCCTGGAATTCTTCCAGCAGGTTGACGCAACGCAGCAGCGTGGTCTTGCCCGAGCCGCTGGAGCCGATCAATGTCACCACGTTGCCGCGTTGCATGGACAGGTCGACGCCCTTGAGCACTTCGACCTCGCCGTACTGTTTACGCAGGCCGCGAATGTTCAGCAGCGGTTGTTCTTTTTGAGGTTGGTTCATGGCAAGGCCACCCGCTTTTCAATGTAGCGCCCGAATAACTCGATGGCGTAGTTGATGACAAAGAACAGAAACCCGGCGAACAGGTAGAACTCCAGAGTCATGAAGGTACGCGCAATCACTTGCTGGGTGCTCAGCAGCAGTTCGGCCACACCGATCACCGAGAGCAAGGTCGAGGCCTTGACGATTTCCGTGGAGGAATTGACCCAGGTCGGCAGGATCTGGCGCAGCGCTTGAGGCAACAGCACGTAGCCCAGGGATTGGTAGAACGTCAGGCCAATCGCCTTGCCCGCCTCCAGTTGCCCACGGGGAATGGCCTGCAGCGCACCGCGCACAATTTCCGAGACGTGGGAGCCGCAGAACAACGTCAGCCCGACGGCGCCGGCCTGGAACGCGGTGATCTGCCAACCGAGCGCCGGCAGCATGTAGAAACACGCCAACACCAGTACAAACACCGGTGTGCCACGGATCAGATCGACATACAGACGAAACGGCGCGCGCATCCAGAATTTGCCGTAGGTCAGGATCAACCCGGCGACAATGCCGATCAGCGTGCCGAAGATAATTGCCAGCGCAGACACATACACGCTGGCCTGAAAGCCCGCCCACAGGGTGTCCCGGGCGATCCACAACTCATGCAACACGCTTGGGGACTCGTACATGGAAACCCTCCTTAACGACGGATCGCCAGACGCTGTTCCAGGTAACGGAGCAGCATGGCAATGAGGTAACAGGCAGCCACGTAGAGCGCGGTCGTGACCATCCAGGTTTCAATCACCCGGTAGCTTTCGACGTTGATCTTGCGGGCGTAATAGGTCAGCTCCGGCACGGCAATCGCAGCGGCCAACGAGGTGTCCTTGAACAGCGAAATGAAGTTGTTCGACAGCGCCGGCAGCACGTTGCGCAGCATCACCGGCACGGTGATGTAGGCGCGGATACGCCACTCACCCAAGCCAATCGCCAGGCCGGCTTCACGCAAGCCCTTGGGAATATTCAACAGCCCGGCGCGGAACACTTCGGTCAGGTAAGCACCGGCGTACAACGACAGGGTAATGATGAAGGATGGGATTTTATCCAGACGAATGCCCAGTGACGGCAGTGCGAAGTAGATCAACAGGATCAGCACAAGGATCGGCGTATTGCGCACTACCGTCACATACACCGAGGCGAAGATTCGCAACGCGCGGTGCTTGGACAGCATGGCAAACGCCATCATCAAGCCGATCACGCAGCCAATCGCGATCGACAGCAATGCCAGCTCAAGGCCCAGGCCGAGCCCCGCCAGCAAGCTGGGAAAATCACGCCACACGGCGGCAAAGTTCAACTGATAGTTCATGGTCGGCAGTACCTGATTGGGGCGTCGTCAGCGACGCCCCAGGGTTACGATTTACTTGAACTCAACCGGGAAACCGATCGCCGGCTCTGGCAAATCCACACCGAACCACTGTTTGAACGAGGCTTTGTAGGTGGGGAACTCCACGCCGGTCATGGCTTCATGTAACGCAGTGTTGACGAAGTTCAGCCAGTCCTGGTCGCCACGCTTGACCGCGCACGCATAGGTTTGCGGGCTCCAGGCGTAGGTCGGGCTGCGGTAGCGGCCTGGGTTCTGCACCATCAGGTACTTGACCGAGGATTGGTCGGTGGCAGCAGCATCGGCGCGGCCGGAGTTCACGGCCTGGTACATCAGGTCGACGCTGTCGTATTGGTCAACCTTGGCCTTGGGCAGTGCCTGGTGCACCAGTTCTTCGGCGTAGACGTTTTGCAGCACGGCCACGGTAACGCCATCGCCGCCCGCCTGCAGGTCTTCGATTTCTTTGTATTTGCTGTTATTCGGCAACAACAGGCCCACGCCTTCGCGGTAGTACGGCAAGGTAAAGGCCACCTGCTGCGCACGGCTGGCGGTAACGGTGATGAACTGGCAACTCATGTCGACCTTATTGGTCAGCAGGTTGGGAATACGCGCGTCGGAGGACTGCACCACAAACTCGACCTTGCTCGGGTCGTTGAACAAACCCTTGGCCACGATGCGGCCGATATCGATATCAAAACCCTGCAACTTGCCATCCGCTCCCTGGAAGTGCCAGGGCGCATTGGTACTGCCTGTACCCACGATGAGATGCCCACGCTTGAGCACATCATCGAGCTTGCTGTCCGCCGCTTGCACAACGCTTGCGAGGGAAGCCGATGCGGCGAAGAGAAAAACACACGCTTTAAACACGGAAGGTCGGTGATGCATGACAAGCACTCCAGGAGTTGTGTATTCCGCTATACCGGAACTTGGTATGTAACAAAGGAATAGACAGCAGAAAGTGTGCCATACGCTGTAGGAGAAAAACATGTCGGGGATTAATTCGTTTTAAATCAGGTAGATAAATTTTTCGGGGAGTAACGCGCTGGGCCAGCAGGTGGGAGCAGTTTGCTACTCAAGGCCACACAGTGCGGTGACAGGGTTATGGGGTGCACCATTGAGGCGTTACCGTGCACCGTCGCGGGGCTGTGCGCCGATCCCACAAAGGGTTTCTTTGCCGGGCTCTGGCTGATTTTTTGGGCTGGGCTAGGCTGAGGGAAATCTGTCTTTAGGAGCCTGGCGTGATGAAGTTAAGCCTTAGTGTGGTTTTGCTGTGCTGTTTGGCGGCCGGCACGGCTTCGGCCAGCAATGATCGGCGTGAATGCAAGGAAGAATTGACCAAGCTCAAGGAGGCCTTCAGCACGGACTACACCAGCCAGAACCATCATGGTTACCGCAAGGCAAAGGCGTCGCGGGATAACGAGGAATATAAGAAATGCGCGAGCCAGGCGCGCAAAGCTCGCGAACGCGTGGAGCGTGCGGAGGATGCGTGAAGCTGTCTACCTGTGAAGGTTGACAGTAGACGGTGGTGCTCTCTCGACTTAGCGTTGGCCGAAACGAATGCTGTCAAAAAAGGAGACTGCCATGGGGATCACCAACGCAACCATTGCCAATGCCGAGGACTATCAGAGAGTTCTGAGCACCCACCACCCCGTGTTCCTGCTGTTTGCCTCGCAGTCTTGTCCTGCCTGCCCGGACGCGGTGGAGCTATTCGAACTGATCGCTGCCAGGTATCCGGACGTCGTCAGCCTGGTGCTCGACTGCGCCAATACGCCGAGGCACCCAGAGGTAGGAGGCACACCGACGCTGTTGATTTATCTCAATGGGCAGTTGCAGGAAAAACTCAAGGGCTTTGGCGTCTACGAGGGCCAGGTAAAACGGCTGATGCGGACGTTTATGCGCTACGCAAACACGCACAAACGGCCGACATCATCCCTGCACAACCCCAAGCATCACCTACATGGCACACACCGGCTTAAATCGCAGGCGCACTAGCCATTAACAACACCTGCGTAACTCGCCGCTCCTCCACCGCCGCCACGGTAAGGCGCCAGCCTTCATGCTCCAGGCTGTCGCCGACCATCGGCAGGCGGTCCAGCAGGCTCATCACTAAACCTGCGAGGGTCTGATAATCGTCGGTGGCCACGGCCTTGAAGCCGGTGCGCTGGCGAATCTGATTGAGGTTCAAGGCGCCATTGGCGCGAAAACCTTGACCTTCCTCGACGATATCCGGCCCTTCAATCTCGCTGGCATCCGGCAATTCACCGGCGATGGATTCGAGAATGTCGGTCATGCTCAACACGCCCATGAAATCGCCGAATTCGTTGATCACGAACGCAATGTGGGTGGATTCCTGGCGCATCTGCTCCAGGGCGTTGAGGATCGAAAAACTCTCCAGCAGGTTAATCGCACGGCGCGCCAGGTGTTCCAGGTTCGGCTCGTTGCCGGCCAGGTATTCCTTGAGCAGTTCCTTCTTATGCACGAAGCCTAATGGCTCATCAACGGCACCATTGCGGATCAACGGCAGCCGCGAGTAGGACGAATGCATCAGTTTCAGGCGAATAGTGTCGGGATCGTCCGCCAGATCGATACAGTCAACCTGCGCCCGTGGTGTCATCAAGGTGCGGATCGGCCGCTCGGCCAATTGCAGCACGCCGCTGATCATCACGCGCTCGCGTCGGTCGAACAGCGGGCCCTGGGTCGCGTCCGGCTCGCCCATCAGGTCGGCAACCTCGTCATCCATGCCCTCCACTGCCAGACTGCGACCGCCCAGCAAACGCATCACCGCATGCGCGGTACGCTGACGAACTGGCAAGGTGCCTTGCGCCGACTTCTTGCGACGGGCACGGGCAATCTGGTTGAACACCTCGATCAGAATCGAGAAACCAATCGCCGCATACAGGTAGCCCTTCGGAATATGGAAGCCCAAGCCTTCGGCAGTCAGGGCGAAACCAATCATCATCAAGAAGCCCAAGCACAGCATGATCACCGTCGGGTGCGCATTGACGAAGCGGGTCAGCGGCTTGCTGGCCACGATCATCAGGCCGATGGAGACAATCACCGCGATCATCATCACCGCCAGCTCATCGACCATGCCCACGGCGGTAATCACCGCGTCAAGGGAGAACACTGCGTCGAGCACCACGATCTGCGCCACGATCGGCCAGAACATCGCATACGCCACATTGCCCGAGCGCTGGGCCACATGGCCTTCAAGGCGCTCGTGCAATTCCATGGTGGCCTTGAACAACAGGAACACACCACCGAACAGCATGATCAGGTCACGGCCGGAGAAGCTCTTGTCGAACACCTCGAACAATGGCTGGGTCAGCGTCACCAACCAGGAAATACTCGCCAGCAAGCCCAGGCGCATCAACAGCGCCAGGGACAAACCGATCAACCGCGCCCGGTCGCGCTGCTCCGGCGGCAACTTGTCCGCCAGGATCGCGATAAACACCAAGTTGTCGATGCCCAGCACCAGTTCCAGCACAATCAAGGTCAACAGGCCGAGCCAGGCCGTTGGATCCGCTAACCATTCCATTTATAGAGTCTCGTAATAGATTTCAGAGTGCCAGACACGGCAAAGCGCGGTCAGTGGACCGGGACAATGTTAGCAGTCGGAATACGGGATGCTTTAGCGCAAACAGCGGCAGTGGGTGTCTTGGGGAAAGACGACCGGGAGGCTCCGAGAGGGTGTTCATGCAAGTCCTGAAATGACAAAAGGACTCAAATCCTACAACCCAAACCCAAATTCCCCACAACATAAAACTATTACAAGATCTGTAATCAACCCTCTCACCCCCACAGAAACCTGTGGGAGCCGGGCTTGCCCGCGATGCAGGCGACTCGGTCTATCAACAAGACCGAGGTGATGCTATCGCAGGCAAGCCAGCCCCCACACACGCCCGATCCCACATTTTAATCGGTGTTGAATCAGGTTTTACGCGTTGCATCATCCAACGCCAAAATCGTATGCGCATTCGTCACCGTGGTTGCGAGGGTATTAATCACCCCCGACCGCAACGCCCCCAGCGTCGCCGCCGCCTTGGTGTTCTCACTGGCAATCGCCACCACATCCGGGATGCGAAACAACTCCTGCACCGTCAACCCGATCACCCGCCCTTGAATCGCGTTGACCGCCGGCTGCCCGTGAATGTCGATAAAGTCATAGCCCATCATGTCGCCCACCGTACCGGACAACCGCGCCTGGGCGATTTCCTGAGGCGAGAACCAGCCCATGCGCACCATGTTGCTGTTTTCGCTCATATCGCCAATGCCAATCAGCGCAATGTCCGCCCGCCGCGCCCGGTCCAGGGTCGAGCGCACCGTGTCGTTATTGATCAACACCCCACGCAGTTCCGGGTTCGCCACCAGTGCCGGGGCGTACAGGCTTTCACTCTCGCCGCCAAAGCGCAGGGCCAGGCGGCGGCAGATATGGTCGGGGTTCATGTACTCGCCAGCCTTGAGCGAACCGCCGATGGCACAGACAAATGTGCAATTGCGCGTCACCGGCAAAAACACGTTGTCAGCCACCGCACCCACATTACGCCCCATGCCCACCGCGACGATCATGCCGTCACTCAGGGTTTTATTCAGGTAGTTGGCCACCAGGCTGGCAACGGCCGAGCGCTGGGTGTCGGGGTCGCTGTGGTCGACGGCGATCAACGCCCGGTCGAGCTTGAAGCGTTCCACCAGCGCCCGCTCCAGCTCGTTGTTCATCGCCGGGTGCTGCAACACGCGCACTTCGACAATCCCTTCATCGCGCGCACGCTTGAGCAGGCGACTGACCTTGGCGCGTGACAGGTCGAAGCGTTTGGCGATGGCTTCCTGAGTGACGTTCTCGAGGTAATAGAGCATCGCCACTTCGGTCATCTGATCGATATCGCTGGCGATGCGCTGGGTACTCTCACTCATGGGGACGGGCTTCCGTTTCGGCGTCAAAGGCGCATTCTCCCGACTCTTACCCCGCGCCGTCCACTACTGATGCCCATCACGCTCGATCGCATTGATGCGCGCCACCTTGGCCCCGGAACGCGCCGCCTCGAACTCCGATGCCAGGAACGAGGTGACGATGCTTTTGGCCAGCTCTGCGCCGATCACCCGCGCGCCGATGGACAGGATCTGCGCATCGTTGCTCTTGCGCGCCCGCTCCGCCGAATACGTGTCATGCGCCTGCGCAGCCCGAATGCCCAGCACCTTATTGGCCGAGATAGCCATGCCTATCCCGGTGCCACACACCAGCACGCCCAGGCGCTGCTGCCCGGCATTGATGGCATTGGCCACCGCCAGGGCGATGTCCGGGTACAGCACCGGCGCGGTGGAGTGGGTGCCGAAGTCGGTCACCGGGTAACCCAACGCCTCGATATGGCGCTTCAACAGCTCTTTGAGCTCAAAACCCGCTTCATCGCATCCGATAGCCACCGGGAAAGGTGTGTTCATGGCGTCTGGCTCCGCTGCCGTGATCGTACTTATGACTGATCATATGATCACTCAATGAAATTTCGCTCAGTCATTTCGCGGGTATTAAGCCCTTCCTGTCAAGCGAGTTTTAACTGACCTCGCAGTCAAAGCCCTATAAATGGGCTTTATGACCCCGCCAGATGAGATTTACACCTTTTAAGTGAAAGAGATTGACTGATCAGAATTTCATTTGATACACATATGATCACAGCAAAACATGACTGTGCGACCTAATAAGAATTCACAGCACGAGGACACGCCGATGGCCACGCCATTACTGCTCCAGGCTGAACACGTCGCCAAGGCTTACGCCGGGGTGCCTGCCCTGCGTGACGGGCGCCTCTCTCTGCGGGCCGGCAGCGTCCACGCGTTGTGCGGCGGCAATGGCGCAGGCAAGTCGACCTTCCTGAGCATCCTGATGGGCATCACCCAACGTGACGCCGGGAGCATTCTGCTCAACGGCGCACCCGTGCAGTTCAACCGCCCGAGCGAAGCCTTGGCGGCGGGGATCGCGATGATCACCCAGGAGCTGGAACCCATCCCTTATATGACCGTCGCCGAAAATATCTGGCTGGGCCGTGAGCCGCGCCGTGCTGGCTTCATCGTCGACAGCAAGACCCTCAACCGCCGCACCCGCGAGCTGCTCGACAGCCTGGAGTTCGACGTCGACGCCACCAGCCCCATGCACCGCCTGAGCGTGGCGCAGGTGCAACTGGTGGAAATCGCCAAAGCGTTCAGCCATGACTGCCAGGTGATGATCATGGACGAACCGACCTCGGCCATCGGCGAGCGCGAGGCGCAAACCCTGTTCAAGGCAATTCGCCGCCTCACCGACCGCGGCGCCGGCATCGTGTATGTGTCGCACCGCTTAAGTGAACTGGCGCAGATCGCCGACGACTACAGCATCTTTCGCGACGGCGCCTTTGTGGAAAGCGGGCGCATGGCCGATATCGACCGCAACCACCTGGTGCGCGGCATCGTCGGCCAGGAACTGACGCGCATCGACCACAAGGTCGGCCGCGAATGCGCCGCCGCCACCTGCCTGCAAGTCGATAACCTGAGCCGCAACGGCGAGTTTCACGACATCAGCCTGCAACTGCGCCAAGGCGAAATCCTCGGCATCTATGGCCTGATGGGCTCGGGGCGCAGCGAATTTCTCAACTGCATCTACGGCCTGACAGTGGCGGACTCCGGCAGCGTCACCCTGCAAGGCAAGCCCATGCCCATCGGTTTGCCCAAGGCCACGATCAACGCCGGCATGTCGCTGGTCACCGAAGACCGCAAAGACAGCGGCCTGGTGCTCACCGGCAGCATTCTTTCCAACATTACGCTGTCGGCCTACAAACGCCTGTCGAGCTGGTCGCTGATCAATGCACGCAAAGAAGCCCAGCTGGCGCAGGACATGGTCAAGCGCCTGCAGATCAAAACCACCTCACTGGACTTGCCGGTGGCCTCCATGAGCGGCGGCAACCAGCAGAAAGTGGTGCTCGCCAAATGCCTGTCGACCGAACCGGTGTGCCTGCTCTGCGATGAACCGACCCGGGGCATTGATGAAGGCGCCAAGCAAGAAATTTACCAGTTGCTCGACCAGTTCGTACGTGCCGGTGGCGCGGCCATTGTGGTGTCGTCCGAAGCCCCGGAGTTGCTGCACCTGAGTGATCGCATCGCCGTATTCAAGGGCGGCCGGCTGGTGACCATCAGCACCGACACCGCCCTTTCCCAGGAAGCCTTGTTGAGTCTTGCCTCATGAATGCCAAAACCATTGCCCCACCCCTGACTGCCACGCCGCGCAATCGCCTGCGTTTGTCCCTTGACCGTTTCGGCTTGCCGCTGGTGTTTATCCTGCTGTGCGTGGTGATGGCGTTTTCCAGCGAATACTTCATGACCTGGCGCAACTGGATGGACATCCTGCGCCAGACGTCGATCAACGGCATCCTCGCAGTGGGCATGACCTACGTGATTTTGACCAAGGGCATCGACCTGTCGGTAGGCTCGATCCTGGCGTTCGCCGGGTTGTGCAGCGCCATGGTCGCCACCCAAGGCTACGGCCTGCTGGCGGCGGTCAGCGCCGGGATGTTTGCCGGGGCGATGCTCGGCGTGGTCAACGGTTTTATGGTCGCCAACCTGTCGATCCCACCGTTCGTGGCCACCCTCGGCATGCTCAGCATCGCGCGGGGCATGACCTTTATCCTCAACGACGGCAGCCCGATCACCGACCTGCCCGACGCTTACCTGGCGCTGGGCATCGGCAAGATCGGCCCGATTGGCGTGCCGATTGTCATCTTCGCCGTGGTCGCGCTGATCTTCTGGATGGTGCTGCGCTACACCACGTACGGGCGCTATGTGTACGCAGTAGGCGGCAACGAAAAGAGCGCGCGCACCTCCGGCATCGGCGTGCGCAAGGTGATGTTTTCGGTGTACGTGGTCTCAGGTTTGCTCGCCGGATTGGCCGGCGTGGTGCTGTCGGCACGCACCACCTCCGCCCTGCCCCAGGCCGGGGTTTCCTATGAGCTGGACGCGATTGCCGCTGTGGTGATCGGCGGTACCAGCCTGTCGGGCGGCACCGGCAGCATTGTCGGCACGCTGTTTGGTGCGCTGTTGATCGGCGTGATCAACAACGGCCTTAACCTGCTCGGCGTGTCCTCCTACTACCAGCAGGTCGCCAAGGGCCTGATCATCGTGTTCGCGGTACTGATCGATGTGTGGCGCAAGAAAAAACGCTAGTCGCTGTTCCTCAAAAAATGCACTGAACGACCCACAACAATAAGCGGAGTTCTCACCATGAAATCTGGAATGTCTTTGGCTGCTGTCGCGGCCCTCTCCCTGCTCGCCAGCAGTATCGCGTTGGCCGCCGATGGCAAGACCTACAAAGTCGGCGCAGCCGTCTACGGCCTCAAGGGCCAGTTCATGCAGAACTGGGTCCGCGAGCTGAAGGAACACCCGGCGGTCAAGGACGGCACCGTGCAGTTGACCGTGTTCGACGGCAACTACGACGCCCTGACCCAGAACAACCAGATCGAAAACATGGTGACCCAGCGCTACGACGCCATCCTGTTCGTGCCAATCGACACCAAGGCCGGCGTCGGTACCGTGAAACAAGCCATGAGCAACGACGTGGTGGTCATCGCCTCCAATACGAAAGTAGCCGATGCCTCCGTGCCTTACGTGGGTAACGATGACGTGGAAGGCGGCCGCCTGCAGGCCCAGGCCATGGTCGACAAGCTCAACGGCCGTGGCAACGTGGTGATCATCCAGGGCCCGATTGGCCAGTCGGCACAGATCGACCGGGAAAAAGGCGAGCTGGAAGTGCTGGGCAAGCACCCGGACATCAAGATCATCGAGAAAAAGACCGCCAACTGGGACCGCGCGCAGGCCATGACCCTCACCGAAGACTGGCTGAACGCGCACCCCAAAGGCATCAACGGCGTGATCGCGCAGAACGACGACATGGCCCTGGGCGCCGTGCAGGCCCTTAAGTCCCACGGGCTGACCTCCAAGGACGTGCCGGTGACCTCCATCGACGGCATGCCGGACGCGATCCAGGCGGCGAAAAAAGACGAAGTCACCACCTTCCTGCAAGACGCCCAGGCGCAATCCCAAGGCGCGCTGGACGTGGCCTTGCGCGCGTTGGCGGGCAAGGACTACAAGCCGCAATCAGTGATCTGGGAGCGCTATGCCAAGGACGTGAAATGGGCTGATGGCACGGCCAAAAACTACATCCTGCCGTGGGTACCAGTGACCAATGCGAATGCGGATGCGCTGTACAAACAAGTCAGCGGCGGTAAGTAGCTTTCACCTTGAAATAAGGTCAAGTGTGGGAGCTGGCTGGCCTGCGATGGCATCACCTCGGTTTGACTGAAAGACCGAGTCGCCTGCATCGCAGGCAAGCCAGCTCCCACATTGGATCAGCAGCGCTTTTGAAAGAGGAGTTATTCATGTCTGGATTCTGGAACCAAGCCTTCGACCTCACCGGCCGTTGCGCGGTGATCACCGGCGGCGCCGCCGGGATTGGCCTGGCCTGCGCCACCTTGCTGGCAGAGCGCGGCGCACGCGTGGCCTTGCTTGACCGTGACCCAGCGGTGGTTGAAGTCGCCGCCCGCCTGGGCGCCCAACACCTGGGCATTGCCGTCGACCTCAGCCAGATCGGCCAGGTACAACACACCATCGACCAGGTGTTCGAGCACTTCCAACGCCTGGATTACCTGATCAACAGCGCCGGCATCGTCCTGCTCGACAAGGCCGTCGATGTCAGCGAAAGCGCTTGGGACAGCACCCTGGATATCAACCTCAAGGCCAGCTTCTTCGTGGCCCAGGCCTGCGCCAAACACATGCTGGCCAACGGCGGCGGGCGCATCGTCAACCTCGCCTCGCAAGCCGCCGTGATCGGCCTGGACCGCCACGTCGCCTACTGCGCGAGCAAGGCCGCCATCGTCGGCATGACCAAGGTGCTGGCCATGGAATGGGCGCCGCAGATCAACGTCAACGCCATCTCCCCGACCATCGTCGAGACCGCGCTGGGCAAGAAAGCCTGGGCCGGTGAGGTGGGCGAACGGGCCAAATTGCAGATCCCGGCGGGCCGCTTCGCCCAGCCGGAAGAAATCGCCGGGCTGGCGTTGTACCTGCTCAGCGACGCAGCACAGATGATCACCGGCGCCAACATGGTGATCGACGGCGGCTACAGCATTCAGTAATTCATTTTTTGTCGTGAGGTTTTGTCATGTCCACCGTCACCGAACGCACACCTGAACAACTCGCCCCGAGCATCCCGAAAACCATGCAGGCTGTGGTCTGCCATGGCCCGGAAGACTACCGCCTGGAAACCGTCGACGTGCCCACGCCCGGGCCTGACGAGATCCTCACCAAAGTCGAGCTGTGCGGCATCTGCATGGGCGATATCAAGACCTATCGCGGCGCGCCGTCGTTCTGGGGCGATGCCGAGCAACCGCGCTACGTAAAACCGCCGATGATTCCCGGGCATGAATTCGTCTGCCGCGTGGTTGCCCTCGGCCCAGGCGCGGAAAAACGTGGTGTGGCGGTCGGTGACCGGGTGATCTCCGAGCAGATCGTGCCGTGCTGGGGCTGCCGTTTCTGCAACCACGGCCAGTACTGGATGTGCCAGAAGCATGACCTGTATGGCTTCCAGAACAATGTGCAGGGCGCCATGGCCCAGTACATGATCTTCACCAAGGAAGGCATCATCCACAAAGTGCCGGAATCCATCGCCCCCGACGAAGCCATCCTGATTGAACCGCTGGCCTGCTCACTGCATGCCGCCGAGCGCGCGAATGTCGACCATGACGACATCGTGGTGGTGGCCGGTGCCGGCACCCTGGGCCTGGGCATCATCGGCGCCGTGCGCCTGCGCAACCCGAAAAAGCTGATCGTGCTGGACATGAAACCCGAACGCGCGGCCCTCGCCCTGCGCATGGGCGCCGACGAAGTGTGGAACCCGGCGGAAGTCGACGTGATGGCCAAAATCCGCGCGATCACCGACGGCTATGGCTGCGACATCTACATCGAAGCCACCGGGCACCACAAGGCGGTGAACCAAGGCCTGGCGATGCTGCGCAAGCTGGGGCGTTTTGTCGAATTCAGCGTCTTTAATGATGAGGCCACAGTAGATTGGTCAATCATCGGCGACCGCAAAGAGCTGGACATTCTGGGCTCACACCTGGGCCCGTACATGTACCCGCGCGCCATCGACTTTATCGGCAACCGCAAGATCGACATGCGCGACGTAGTGACCCACAAATTTGCGCTGGCGGACTTCAAGGAAGCGTTTGCGGTGATGGAGCGCGGGGACAAGTCGCTGAAGGTTGTGCTGGAACCCTGACCCCAGCCCCCACAGTTGATAGTTTGTTGCCCTATACATAAGAACACAGGAACCCGCGTTATGAATCGAGTGATCAACGATCCGGACCAAGTGGTCGAGGACATGCTGCGCGGTATTCTGGTCGCGCACCCCGAGCTGCGCCAATACGAGTCCAACCCACGCGTTATCGTCAAAGCCAAGCCCTCGAACAAGGGCCACGTGGGAATTGTCACCGGCGGCGGTTCCGGCCATGAACCGGCGTTTCTCGGCTACGTCGGCCCAGGCTTGGTGGACGCCGTGGCCGTCGGTGAAATCTTCTCCTCGCCCACCGCCAAGAGTTTTTTCGACGCCTTCCGCGCCGCCGACCATGGCGCGGGCGTGGCCTGCCTGTATGGCAACTACGCCGGCGACAACATGAACGTGAAGCTGGCGATGAAAATGGCCGCCAGCAAAGACATGCGCATCCGCACCGTGGTCGCCAACGATGACGTGGCCTCCGCGCCCAAGGCCGAAATCGCCAAGCGCCGTGGCGTGGCCGGGGAAATCTTCATGTGGAAGATCGGCGGTGCCGCCGCCGCCCAGCATTATGACCTCGACGGGGTGATTCGCGTCGCGCAGAAAACCGTCGACCATTGCCGCTCGATCGGCATCGGCCTCACACCCTGCACCATCGCGGCGGTGGGCAAGCCGAACTTCCAGATTCCCGACGGCCAGATGGAGTTGGGCATCGGCCATCACGGCGAACCGGGCATTGAAGTGATCGCCATCGAATCCGCCGCTGCCATGGCCGAACGCATGCTCGCGCCGATCCTGGCCGACCGTGACTTCAGCCAGGACGACAGCGTGGTCGTGCTGGTCTCCGGCCTGGGCGCCACGCCAGTCATGGAGCTGTACATTTTCTACGCTGAGGTGGAACGCCAGCTCAAGGCCAAGGGCTTGAAGATTCACCGTTGCTACGTGGGCAACTACTTCACTTCCCTTGAGATGATGGGCGTGACCCTGACCCTGCTCGGCCTCGACGCCGAGCTTAAAACCCTGATCGACCAACCCTGCCGCTCCATCGGCATGACCCAGGCGGAGTGAACCATGAGCCAACATTTTTCCACCCATGACGGCAGCGCCATCGTCGCCGACTTGGTCAGCGTGATTGTGGCCAACCGTGAATACCTCAGCGAAGTCGACGGCGCGATTGGCGACGGCGACCACGGCATCAACATGGCCAAAGGTTTCGCCCATTGCGGGCGCACTATCGAGGGCCGGCAACTGACCCTGGCCGAAGCCCTGGAGGAACTGACCCTGAGCCTGATGGAAGGCATCGGCGGCTCCATGGGGCCGTTGTACGGCAGCCTGTTTATCGGCATGGCCGACGAAGTGCGCGGCCGTGAAGACATCGACGCCGCGACCTTTGCCCACCTGCTGCGCGGTGGCCTGACCTCACTGCAAGACATTACCGAGGCGGGCGTGGGCGACAAGTGTTTGATGGACACCCTGATCCCGGCGGTTGAAGCCTTTGAGCGCGCGCATGCAGGAGGCGCATCCTTCAACGATGCGCTGGACGCAATGAAAACCGCCGCCTCACAGGGGCGCGACTCGACCAAGGATCTGGTCGCGAAAATCGGCCGCGCCAGCCGTTTGGGCGAGCGCTCGCTGGGCGTGCTGGATGCCGGGGCGGTGTCGTGCTGCCTGATACTGACGCGGTTGGCGGATTCGGTTCAACCGAGGTTGGTGTAGCGCCCCAGATGACCCCTTCGCGAGCAAGCCCGCTCCCACATTAGATCGAGTTCCAGCATTTGGAATGCGGTCGAATGTGGGAGCGGGCGTGCTCGCGAAGGTAGCAACACCGTTAACCCGCAAAGTACCCCACCCGCCACGATCAAGCCTCCGCCCTAGCTATCTGCTTGACCTGCTGGATATACCGCGCCACCGCCGGCGCTTTCTCAAAGCGCCGGTGAATCAGCGACAGCCACGACGACGCCTCGCTGCCCTGAATACCGCGGTACACCACGCCAGGCAAGCTCACATGCCCGACCATCGACGCTGGCACCACCGCCACGCCCTGCCCTAACGACACCAGCGCCACCACCGCAACCAACCCACCCGGCTGCGGCCCCAGGCGCGGGGCAAAACCGCCCTGGGCGGCGACGTGCAAAGTGCCGCTGATTTGCTCCGGCAGGATAAACGTCTCGTTTTGCAGGTGCTCGCAGCCAATGGCCTTGAGCCCCAGCAGCCAGGAATACTGCGCCAGCGCCAACACAAACCCTTCGCTGTGCAGGCGCACGGCTTCCACACCGTCGGGCAGGGTCATGGGCGAGCGGATATAGCCGATGTCGTAACGCCCGTCCGCCATTGCACTCGGCAAGGTCGCCATCGCGCATTCGCGCACGTTCACGCTTACATCGGGAAACGCCTGGCTGAACGCTTGCATCTGCCGCTGCAATACACCGGAGTACACCGCCGAGGCCACGTAGCCCAACTCGATATGGCCGATCTCGCCACGCCCGGCGCGCTGGGCATTGCGCTGGGCAAATTCAAATTGGCGCACCGTGGCTTCGGCCTCAATCAACAACGCGGCGCCGGCTTCGGTGAGGCTGACTTCGCGTTGCTGACGGATAAACAAACGCGTGCCCAGGCTGGCTTCCATGTCCTGGATCTGTCGGCTCAAGGTCGGCGGCGCGATGCCTAGCTGCTCGGCGGCGCGGGTGAAATTGCGCTGACGGGCAACGGCCAGGAAGTAGCGGAAGTGGCGGATTTCCATCGCAGGATTAGCTCAAAGGTAATGAAGTGCATCAGGCCAGCTAATAGAACGAGCTGCGGCTAGGGATAAGCTCAGCGTACCTCAACACTAGAGAGCCTTTGCGATGTTAGTCAACTGCCTTTCCCCTATTGCCCGCAAGGTAATTAAGCCATGAGCCGGGCCAGTCCGCGTTTGACGCTACTGACCGCCTCCGGCGTGTGTTCGCTGATCGTGCTCGACACCAATATTGTCGCCGTGACCCTGCCGAGCATCGCCCGCGACCTGGGCGCCAACTTCGCCGATATCGAGTGGGTGGTCAGCGCCTATATGCTCGCGTTCGCCGCCTTGTTGCTGCCGGCCGGCAGCATCGCCGATCGCTTTGGCCGCCAGAAGACGCTGATCTGGGGCTTGAGCATTTTCATCCTGGCCTCCCTAGGCTGCGGTGCGGCGCCCACTGCGCTGCTGCTGGATGTCGCCCGCGCAGTGAAAGGTGTCGGCGCGGCTTTGTTGCTGACGTCCGCCCTCGCGTCCATCGGCCATACCTTCCACGATGAAGTGGAACGCGCCAAAGCCTGGGCGTTCTGGGGCGCGTGCATGGGCGTGGCGATGACCGCCGCGCCCACCCTGGGCGGCGTGATCACCGAATACCTGGGCTGGCGCTGGATTTTCTACCTCAACCTGCCCGTGGGCCTGGGCTTGATGGCGCTGGTGCTGCGTGCGATTCCAGAGTCGCGCGACACTCAGTCGGCGCGGCTTGATCCATGGGGCAGCCTGGCGTTCAGTGCGAGCCTGCTGTGCCTGATGTGGGGGCTGATCGAGGCCAATCGCATCGGCTGGGATAACCCGCTCACCTCTGCACGCCTGATCGGCGGCGCGGCGCTGCTGGGTGTGTTTGTGATCGTCGAGCGTGTGCAACAACGGCCCATGGTGGACTTGCAACTGTTTCGCCATCCGCGTTTTATCGGCGCCCTGCTCGGCATGTTTGCCTATGCCGGGTGCGCCCAAGTGATGATGACGTTGCTGCCGTTCTACCTGCAAAACGGCCTGGGCTTCTCCGCGATTGCTTCGGGCCTGGGCATGTTGCCGTTTGCGCTGACCATGCTGATCTGCCCCCGCATCGGCGCGCGGCTGGCGGGGCGCTTTGCACCGGCGACGATGATGGCGACCGGCTTGGCCCTGGTCGGTTGCGGCAACCTGTTGAGTGCCTGGGCGGTGACGGCGGGCGGCTATCTGCCCTTCGCCCTGGCGATTGCCGTGACAGGTGCCGGTGCGGGCCTGCTCAATGGCGACACACAGAAAAACATCATGGCCTGTGTGCCACGGGACCGCGCGGGGATGGCCTCGGGCATGAGCACCACCATGCGTTTCAGCGCAATCATGTTGGCTATCGGTGTGTATGGGGCATTGCTGAGCAGCCATAGCGAACAGCTGCTGCGTGCGAGCATCGATCCGCAGTGGCAGGCCCAGGTGGCGGGGATTGCATCGCGGGTGGTGGCAGGTGATATGCCAGCGGCGATGGGTGTGTTGCCGGAACCGGCGCGGGTGCAGGTGCAACCGCTGGCGCGGCAGGCATTTGTGGGTGGCTTCAGCGGGGTGTTGTGGGTGGCGGGGTTGTTGGGGCTGCTGGGGGCGTTGGTGGTGGGGACGTTAATGAGAAACCCGATTCCCTCAGTACAACAGTCTTCCAGACTGACTCAGAACTAAATGTGGGATTAGATCGCTCCCACGCTCTGCGTGGGAATGCCGCCCCGGACGCTCCGCGTCCAACCTGCCCACGCCAGACTCAAGCCCTTCGCAAGGGTGACGCGGAGCGTCACAGGATGCATTCCCACGCAAAGCGTGGGAACGATCGGTCGACTTACCAGAACCGCTGCTGGGTCAATCGGCTCCACCAGGTCAGCAGCACGCGGTCTACCGAGCCGCTGGCCGCCAGGCCCACTCGCTCCTGCAGGCTTTTACGCTCGGCATAGTGCAGGTGGTACACCTCGGTAGTCTTGGCCTTGGTGGCCAGGTATTCGTCGCTGGTTTGCAGCTCGTCGACCAGTTGTTTGTCGAGCGCTGCAACACCCAGCCACACTTCACCGGTCGCGACTTCATCAATCGCCAGCTGTGGGCGATAACGCGAGACGAAGTTCTTGAACAGCTGATGGGTGATGTCCAGGTCTTCCTGGAACTTCTCACGGCCCTTCTCGGTGTTTTCGCCAAACACGGTGAGGGTGCGTTTGTATTCACCGGCCGTCAGCACTTCAAAGTCGATATCGTGCTTTTTCAGCAGGCGGTTGACGTTGGGCAACTGCGCTACCACACCAATCGAGCCGAGGATGGCGAACGGGGCGCTGATGATCTTCTCGCCGATGCACGCCATCATGTAGCCGCCGCTGGCGGCGACCTTGTCGATGCACACGGTCAACGGCACGCCGGCCTGGCGGATACGCGCCAGTTGGGAGGACGCCAAGCCATAGCTGTGGACCATGCCGCCGCCACTTTCCAGGCGCAGCACCACTTCATCTTTAGGCGTGGCCAGGCTCAGCAGCGCGGTGATTTCATGGCGCAGGCTTTCGGTGGCAGAGGCCTTGATGTCGCCGTCAAAATCCAGCACGAATACCCGCGGCTTGGCCTCGGGCTTCTTCTTGCTGTTCTTCTTTTCGGTTTTGCTTTCGGACTTGCGCAGGGCCTTGAGCTGGTCTTTGTCGAGCAGGCTCGATTCCAGGCGCTCACGCAGGCCCTTGTAGAAATCATTCAGCTTGCTGACCTGCAACTGGCCGGCCGCTTTGCGACGGCCTTTGCTGCGCAGCGCCGCGAAGCTGATCAGTACCACCAAAATAGCGACCACCAGGGTGACGGTCTTCGCTAGAAAGCTCGCGTATTCAGCCAAAAAATCCATGTGTCTCCTTAACAATGCACGGCGCCAGGCGCGGATTACCCAAGCATACCGACGCGATCGTCAGGCGACCAGTGCTCAAACCGCCAGCAGCCAAGCTGCTCTAACGCACTTTTAAAACAAGCGTATGTTTTTTCATTGACAGCTCGCAGGCATCCTCATAACCTCGCCAGACTTTCAACGTACCGGGAAAACGGACGTGGGCAGCATTTATTTGATTCGACATGGCCAGGCCTCCTTCGGTGCAGACGACTATGACGTCCTGTCGCCCGTCGGCGTGGAACAAGCGCAAGTACTCGGGCGCCACCTGGCCGACCTGGGCCTGACGTTCGACCGCTGCATCGCCGGCGACCTGCGCCGCCAGCAGCACACCGCCACGGCCGCGTTCGATCAATACAGCGCCCTGGGCCTGCCGGTGCCGCCTCTGGAAACCGACCCGGCGTTCAACGAGTTCGACGGCGAGGCCATCATCCGCGCCCTGCTCCCTGACTTGCTCGCCAGTGAACCCCACGCTGTGGAGGTGCTGCGTAATGGCGCGCAGAACCGCAGCGAGTTCCAGCGCATCTTCGCGTTGATCATCGAGCGATGGCTGGCCGGTACTTATGATCCACCGGGGCTGGAAAGCTGGTTGGGGTTTGTCGAGCGTGTACAAGGCGGCCTGCAACGAATTCTTGAAGCCGCCGACAGCTCGCACAAGATCGCCGTGTTCACCTCCGGCGGTACCATCACCGCCCTGCTCCACCTGATTACCCGGATGCCTGCCGCCCAGGCCTTCGAACTGAACTGGCAAATTGTTAACACCTCGCTCAACCAGCTGAAATTCCGCGGTCGCGAGGTGGCACTGGCTTCCTTCAACAGTCATACCCACTTGCAACTGTTGAAGGCGCCGCAGTTCATCACTTTCCGATGAATTGCGGCCAACCGTGACCCCAAGGTCACTGGACTCTACCTTAAAGGATCGAAACCATGACTGACGTAGCCAAAGCTGTAGAAGCAATGAAAGCCAAATTCAACCCAGCCGCTGCCGACGGCCTGGACCTGGTGTTCGGTTTCCGTATCGACGACACCCAGAACTTTTCGCTGGTGGTGAAGAACAACACCTGCGAACTGCTGGAAGGCGAAAACCCGGACGCCCAAGTGACCCTGGTCATGGACGGCGACACCATGAAAGGCATCGTTGACGGCTCCACCGACGGCATGCAAGCGTTCATGGGCGGCAAGCTGCGCACCGAAGGCGACATGATGCTGGCGATGAAACTGAGCGAGCTGTTCCCGGCCTGATAACGCCGCGCTCAAAAAAAATCCCGCCAATGGCGGGATTTTTCGTTCAGCCAGCCTCCCGATCAACGGGTGCCGGCGTTATCCATCTGTTCAAATGTGTCCATGTACGCGGGGTCATTACCATCGTTCTCACGAATGTAACGCGCTTCGTTCTCGTCGGTGATATCACCGGTATTGACGTCCAACCCAATCACGATCACCACCTTGTATTTACCCATCTGCAAATACATGTCGTAGAAGTCCTTGGGTTCGTCAGGCGCCACAAAGACGCTGTAGGTGTAACGCACACGTCCCGTCAATACAGGCCACTGTGACTCAAGCGTGCGGGTATCGAGGGATGAGTCGAATCTTTTGATCCCTCTTATCGCGGCCTCTACCAGCTTGTCATTGTCCTTGGCCGTGAAGACCACCGGATGCTTGCGCGTCATCGAGCGCATCGGGCTGGGATCAATGTCCGTTTCAAGACGGTACATGCCGCTGCTGAACCATTTCGTCGCATCAAAGGTGTGGTCACCTTTCTCGCAGTCGCTGCAATGCATCATCAGGGGCGCCGCAACACTTGCCTGGGCATACAGGGACGTGATGAAAATACTGGTGGTCATCAGCAATGCACCCAAGAGGCTCGCATTGCGAAACCGCGCGATAACATTCGCCATTGTCTACATCCTTGTCTTAAGGGGCGGCGAATTTACCTGATTCAAACCGTTGCCGGCAGGATTTTTTTGCATGCAATTTCTGAATCGATGCAGCGCCAATGTGGGTGCTGGCAAGCCAGCGCCCACGCCCGATTGCTGGTGACTGTTAAGTTTTCGGTTGCAACAACAACGCCACCAACGCACTCCACCCCGTCTGATGCGAAGCACCCAACCCCCGCCCGGTCTCGCCATGGAAATACTCATGGAACAACACCAGATCACGGCTGGCCGGGTCGGCCTCCAGTTGCGCATAGCCCGCCATCGACGGCCTGCAGCCATCCTCATCCCTTAAAAACAAGCGTGTCAGTCGCTGGCTCAGCCCGTCAGCAACCTCCTCCAGGGACGCCAGGTAACCACTGCCTGTCGGGTACTCCACCGAGAAGTTATCCGCGTAATACCGATGAAACTCACGCAACGACTCGATCAGCATGTAGTTCACCGGCATCCACAACGGCCCACGCCAATTGGAGTTGCCGCCGTACAGGCGCGAGTCGGATTCCCCAGGCTGATAACGCGCGCACAACGTATCGCCATTCATCTTCAACGCCAGCGGCTGCTCGGCAAACGCCTTGGACAAAGAGCGCACACCAAAGGCCGACAGAAACTCATTGTCATCAAGCATGCGCCGCAACAGGTCCTTGGTGCGCTCGCCACGCAACAGCGCCAGCAACAGGCGATTGCCCTGCCCCGGCTCGTTCCAGCGCGACACCAACTTGGCCAGGTCCGGCCGGTGGTGCATGAACCCCAGCAAGCGTTCACGCAAGCCTTGCAAGCCCTCATGCTCGCGTTGCTCCAGCACCAGCACGGCGAACAGCGGCATCAGGCCAACAATGGAGCGCAGCCGTACCGGCTCGTTCTGGCCGTCGGGGCGGTGCAGTACGTCGTAAAAGAACAGGTCCTGCTCATCCCACAGCCCTTCGGCGCTGTCGTCGACGCGGTTAATGGCACCGGCGATATACAGGAAGTGCTCGAAAAACTTCACCGCAATGTCGACATACACCACGTTGCGCTTGGCCAGTTCCAACCCGATTCGCATCAGGTCCAGCGCATAGGCCGCGACCCACGCCGTGCCGTCGGCCTGATCCAGCTGGTAGCCCGGCGGCAAGGTGGCCGAGCGGTCGAACAAGGCAATGTTGTCCAGACCGAGGAAGCCGCCCTGGAACAGGTTGCGGCCTTCGGCATCCTTGCGGTTGACCCACCAGGAAAAATTCAACAGCAGCTTATGGAAAATCCGCTCGAGGAAATCCATGTCGCCGACGCCGGTCAGCGCCTTATCCTGCTGATACACCCGCCAACTGGCCCAGGCATGCACCGGCGGGTTGGCGTCGTCGAAACGCCACTCATACGCCGGCAACTGGCCGTTGGGGTGCATGAAACGGTCCTTCACCAGCAGCAGCAACTGCTGCTTGGCATACCCAGGATCGATCAGCGCAATCGCCACTGCCTGGAAGCCTTGGTCCCAGGAGGCGTACCACGGGTATTCCCAAGTGTCAGGCATGGAGAGGATGTCGAAGTTGGACAGGTGCCGCCAATGGGTATTGCGGATATGCAGGCGCTCAGGCGGCGGCGCGGGCTGAGCCGGGTCGCCGTCGAGCCATTGGTTCACGTCGAAGTAGTAGAGCTGCTTGGACCATAGCAACCCGGCCAGGGCCTGGCGCTGCACATTGCGCGCGTCTGCATCGCTAATGCCGTGTTGCAAGGCCGCGTAGAAGTCATCGGCCTCTTGGCGGCGCTGTTCGATCAGCTTGCGCGCATTGACCTGGGGCGCGTCCGTGGGCGCAAACCGCAGGTACAGGGTTTTGCTTTCCAGGCCTGCCAGCTCGAGGATGAAACGCGCGGCGACCTTGGTGCCGGCGTCCCGGCGAATCGCCGATTGCACGCCGCCTACCACGTAATCATTGATGCCGTCCTTGAACGGCCCAGGCGCCGGTTGCCCGCCCAGCGTGGGAAAGTTGCTCTCGTTTTCGCAGAACAACCATTCCACGCCGTCCTGGCCCCAGGCGCTAAGGTGGCGATCGGAAAGTTCATGATGCTGGGCCAGCACGTGCTCGCCGTCCAGGCGCAACTGCGGCTTGGGCGCATCGAAGGTCCAGCTCCAGTCATTGCGTGCCCACAGTTGGGGCAGCACCTGCAAACGCGTCGGCTGGTCCGAGCGGTTATGCACGGTGACCTTCATGAAAATATCATCGGGCTGATGCTTGGCGTATTCGACGCTGACATCGCAGTAGCGGTTGTCTTCAAACACGCCAGTGTCGAGGATCTCGTACTCGGCATCCTCAAGCCCGCGGCGCGCGTTCTCGGTGGTCAGGTCGGCGTAGGGAAAAGCCGCATGCGGGTATTTGTAGAGCATGCGCATGTAGGCATGGCTCGGTACGCCATCGACGAAAAAGTACAGTTCCTTGACGTCTTCACCGTGGTTGCCCTCGGCGTTGTTCAGGCCGAACAGGCGCTCCTTGATGATCGCGTCGCGCTCGTTCCACAGCGCCAGGCCCAGGCACCAGCGTTGCGCTTTGTCGCTGAAACCGGCCAAGCCGTCCTCGCCCCAACGGTAGGCGCGGCTGCGTGCATGTTCATGGGGGAAGTAGGCCCAGGCATCGCCGTCTGCGCTGTAGTCTTCGCGCACCGTGCCCCACTGGCGTTCACTCAAGTACGGGCCCCACTCACGCCAACGCTCAGCCTCTTGCGTTGCCAGGCGTTGGCCTTCAATCGTTTCAAGGATGTTGGTTACGGGCGTGGCCGTCATTGGGTCCTCCATCACTGACAAAGTGAGGGGCAGTGTAGAACCCATCCGTGCTGCGATGCACATGAAGTCTCATCCAGTCGCGCAAAAAAAGAGGCCGCTGATGAGGCGGCCTCCGTTTTTTTCGACTGTGTAAAAGCACGCGCTTTCTTAGAAGATCGCGTAGGTATAGTTGAAGATCAGGCGCGTTTGATCCTGATCCGCAGTGCCGGTGTTGTGGCCGTGGTAAGTACCGGTGCGGAAGGTGGTGCCAAAGCCTTTGAGCGGGCCGGCCTGCACGACGTAATCCAGGCGGAAGTCGGTTTCGTTTTCTTTCTGATCAGGGCCACCAGCCACCTTGGACTTGATGTCCGTACCGTCCAGGTAAGCCACGGACGCTTTCAGGCCGGGTACATAGGCCTTGAAGTCATACGTGTACTGACCAAAGTTGACTTGCTCACCCGCACGGGAGAACTGGCCAACCACGGCGTCGGTGAACAGGTAGAAGTCGCTGCCGCCGGCGCCTTGTTGTTGCGGGTCGGCGAGGCTGCCCTGGTTAACCCATACGAAGCCGCCATCGTCGCTTACGCCGATGTGGCCGAGCATCAGGCTGCTGCCGCCCAGCTGGTAGGTGAACGCGGCGCTGTAGGTTTTGTTATCCACTTCGCCGGCGTGCTTGGCGTAGCCACCGTTGTTGTTGAACGCATAGCCGCTCTCGCCATTCTTGCCGTCGCTGGTGCTGTCGAAGTAGCGCAGGTCAGTCTTGAACGACTGGTCATTGCCCAGCGGCAATACGTGGACCAGGCCGAAATAGTTCTGTTTGTAGAAGTCCTGCAGGTTGGCGTAGTAGTACTGCAACGTCAGGTTTTTCGCGATGGCGTTGTCGGACGAGCCGAACGGTTTGTAGTCCACACCACCGAACTTGAAGCTGTCGCTGTCACGCGTACCACCGGCCACACTCAAGCCCGTGGAGTTGCTCGAAGCACGGCCTTCGGCCTTGTTCAGCTCACCGCCGGTGAAGGTCACGTTAGGAATGTCGCTGGAGGTGAGGATGCCGCCGTCAAAGGTCTGCGGCGCAACACGGCTGTCGTTGGAGACCAGGATCGGCAGCACCGGGGCCAAACCGCCACCCACGTGCAACTCAGTCTGGGAAATCCGGAACTTCACGTTACCCGCCGCGCGGCCGAAGCTGTCGGCAGGCTCGGTGCCGTTGTTTTTGGTCGGGAAGAAGCTGTTGCCGTTCCCCGCCAGGCCTGGGCCAGCGGCGTGGCCGTCGCCACCATCAAGACGCAAGGCGCCGAACGCCATCACGTCGAAACCGACGCCAAGGGTGCCTTGGGTGTAGCCGGATTTGTAGTCGAAACGCAGCAAGGTCGCGGCTTCGCGCAGATCGTTGTTGGTCCCCGAGCGGTTATCTGCGCTGTAGTACATGGTCCGCGAACTGACCGCCGCATGGCTGTCTTCAAGAAAGCCACTGTGACCTGTGCCCGTGCCCAGTGAGCCGAGCCCAAAATCATCCGCGCAGGCTTGTTGTGCGAGCAATGCGGCGGTGATGGATAACGCCAGTGTAGAAATTTTCATGTGTGACGGCCCCTAAACATTTTTTTATGTACGTTGTGTGCAAAACGGCGTTTTCATCCCTACAAACGTGACGATTGTTTCATGAGGACCGGGGCGCACCTCGTGAAGAATTTGTTAGGAAAGGGGCTGCGAAAATGAAATTTTACCGTTGCCGTTTTTTGTCATATTCACGTCATCTCATTCATTTGCAGAATGAAGTCCAGAGGAATCTTCGTTTGCAAGCCGCCCCCAAGCTCAACAAAATCAGAGGCAGGCCACGCTCATCACAATAGCCATCAGGAATTTTTCTATGCCAACCACCGCACATGTCAGCCCCGACGAGATCCGCAAAGGCTTCTCCAAGGCCATGTCCGACATGTACCGAGATGAAGTCCCGCTGTATGGGGCGTTGATGGCGCTGGTGGCCGAGACCAATACCCAGGTGCTGGCCAGTGATTCGAGCCTGGCCCGGCAGCTGCGCCGCACCGGCGAAATCGAGCGCCTGGACAAGGAGCGCCACGGCGCCATCCGCCTGGGCACTGCCTTTGAGCTGGCAACCATCGGCCGCCTGTTTGCGGTGATGGGCATGCAACCGGTGGGCTACTACGACCTGACCCCGGCGGGCGTGCCCGTGCATTCCACCGCCTTTCGCGCCGTGCATGAACGCTCGCTGCAGATCAGCCCGTTCCGCGTGTTTACCTCGTTGCTGCGCCTGGAACTGATCGAAAACCTCGAACTGCGCGCCTTCGCCGAAAGCGCGCTGGCTAAGCGCAAGATCTTCACCCCAGGCGCCTTGGCGTTGATCGAACAAGCGGAACGCGACGGCGGCCTCAACGCCCCTGATGCCGAAGAGTTCATCCGCCAGGCCCTGGAAACCTTCCGCTGGCACCACACCGCCACCGTCACCGGCCAGCAGTACCAGCAACTGAGCGACCAGCACCGCCTGATCGCCGACGTGGTGGCCTTCAAGGGCCCGCACATCAACCACCTGACCCCGCGCACGCTGGACATCGACAAGGTGCAGGCCGCGATGCCCGGCAAAGGCATCACCCCCAAGGCCGTGATCGAAGGCCCGCCGCGCCGCCACTGCCCGATCCTGCTGCGCCAGACCAGCTTCAAGGCCCTCGACGAGCCCATCGCCTTCACCGACGCCCAAGGCAGCCACAGCGCGCGCTTCGGCGAAATTGAACAACGCGGTGTCGCGTTGACGCCCAAGGGCCGCGCCCTGTACGACCAACTGCTGAACGCCGCGCGCGATGAACTGGGGGCTTTTCCCAATGAGGCCAACGCCGCACGTTATGTGCACTTGATGGAGCAACACTTCGCGGCCTTCCCCGACAACCACACGCAGATGCGCGAACAGGGCCTGGCGTACTTTCGCTATTTCGCCACCGAGCAAGGCCTGGCGGCACACGGCCAAGCCGATCAGCCGAAAACCTTGGAGGCGCTGATTGCTGCCGGCCACGTCGACGTGGAACCGTTGGTGTATGAGGATTTTCTGCCGGTGAGTGCGGCGGGGATCTTTCAGTCGAACCTTGGGGATGCGGCGCAAAGTCACTACGCGGCGAGTTCGAACCAGGCCGAATTCGAGAAGGCGCTGGGCCGCAAGACGATTGATGAGTTGAAGCTGTATGGCGAGACGCAGCAACGCTCTATAGATGAATGCACCCAAGCGCTACTGGCATGAAAGAGAGTGTCCGCCCGGCTCACCAGCGCAATCCTTGCGCCACAACAGTCCCCAGAGCCGGGTGGACGGGGCGCATCATAAACACGCAAAAGCGCGCTGTCCCTCAGGCAATTCTGAACAAATATGTCCGCGCCCCTGTAGGAGCGCGGGCGTTGATTTAGCCCAAGTGCTGCACAATCTCGTCTTTAACCAGCAAGCGCTTCTCCTTCAACTTGCGCAGTTCCTCATCGCTGCCAGCTGCTTTTTCAGCAGTCACCACCAAGTCATCGACGGTTTTGTATTTATCAAAGAGCGCATTCAGATGGGGATTTTTTGCCCGGCGCTCGTCGACAGTTTCTTTACTCAAACCCAGGTCCTGCAACAGGTCGTGTTTCACTGGCATGGAGTACCTCCGCACGTTGATCAATGGCCTACGCTCTTGAAGCTAGCCCATTCCAAGGGGTCTTGTCATGTCTTGAGTCAATGCATCCCCGTTCGTCGCAAGGTGGGCGATGGGATCAAACCTTTGCCGCACCCTGCCCTCCACTGTAGATCGCCACCTGAGGGAGAACGGTTTTATGACTCACGCTGCCACTGCTGTCGACACCCAATGCATCAACACTATTCGCACCCTGGCCATGGATGCCGTGCAGAAGGCCAATTCCGGCCACCCGGGCACGCCCATGGGCTTGGCGCCGGTGGGCTACACGTTGTGGAGCCGGTTCCTGCGTTATCACCCCGAGCACCCCGACTGGCCTAACCGTGACCGCTTTGTGTTGTCGGTGGGGCATGCCTCCATGCTGCTCTACTCGCTGCTGCACTTGGCCGGCGTGGTGGAGATTGACGCCCACGGCAAACGCTCCGGCCAACCGGCGATCAGCCTGGACGATATCAAGCAATTCCGGCAGATGGGCTCCAAAACCCCAGGCCATCCCGAGTACCGCATGACCACCGGCGTTGAAACCACCACCGGCCCGCTGGGCCAGGGCTGCGCCAACAGTGTCGGTATGGCCATGGCCGAGCGTTGGCTGGGCCAGCGCTTTAACCGCGACGACAAGGTGCTGTTCGACTACAACGTCTACACCCTGTGCGGTGACGGCGACATGATGGAAGGCATCAGCAGCGAAGCGGCGTCGATGGCCGGGCACTTGAAGCTGGATAACCTGTGCTGGATCTACGACAACAACACCATCAGCATCGAGGGCCACACCGAGCTGGCGTTCAGTGAAGATGTGATCAAGCGTTTCCAGGCCTACGGCTGGCACACCTTGCACGTCACCGACGCGAATGACTTACAGGCCTTGAGCACGGCGCTGGAGACCTTCAAAGCGAATACCGGCGCGCCGACCCTGATTGTGGTCGACAGCGTGATCGGCTATGGCTCGCCGCACAAACACAACACCGCCGCCGCCCATGGTGAGCCGTTGGGCGCGGACGAAATCCGCCTAACCAAGGCCGCCTACGGCTGGCCCGAAGACTCCAATTTCTTGGTGCCCGACGAAGCCCGCAGCGTTTTGCGTGACGCCCTGCTGGAGCGCAGCAAGCCGTTGTATGAAGAGTGGAATGCGCGGTTGTCACAGCTGGAACAGTACGAACCGGAACTGGCGGATGAACTGCGCCGCATGCGCGCAGGCGAAATGCCCGAGCAGTGGCAAAATGAGCTGCCCAGCTTCGACACCGACGCCAAGGGCGTGGCCAGCCGTGCCGCCGGTGGCGAGGTATTGAATGCCTTGGCCCAGCACATCCCCTGGCTGCTCGGCGGTTCGGCGGACTTGTCGCCTTCAACCAAGACCAACCTCACCTTTGACGGTGCCGGGCGTTTCAGTGCTGACGACTACAGCGGTCGCAACCTGCACTTCGGCATCCGCGAGCACGCCATGGGCGCGATTGCCAATGGCATGGCGCTGTCCTACCTGCGGCCGTACACCTCGACGTTCTTGGTGTTCAGCGACTACATGAAACCGCCGATCCGCCTGGCGGCGATTATGGAGTTGCCGGTGGTGTTCGTGTTTACCCATGACTCGATTGGCGTGGGTGAAGATGGGCCGACGCATCAGCCTATCGAGCATCTGACGCAACTGCGTGCGACGCCGGGGTTGCTGACCTTACGGCCAGGTGATGCCAACGAAACCCTGGAGTTGTGGAAGGTCGCCCTGGCGCAAACTCATCGGCCGAGTTGTGTGGTGTTGTCGCGTCAGGCGTTGCCGACGTTGGACCGTACCCAATATGCGGCGGCGTCTGGCGCGGCCAAGGGCGCTTATGTATTGGCGGGTGCTGACAAGCCGAAGGTTCTGCTGTTGGCGACGGGCAGTGAAGTCAGCCTGGCGGTGGCGGCGTATGAGCAGTTGAAAGGCCAAGGCATCGCGGCGCAAGTGGTGTCGATGCCGAGCTGGGAGCTGTTTGAAGAACAGGACCAGGCTTACCGCGACAGCGTGTTACCGCCGGCGGTGAAAGCGCGCGTGGTGGTGGAACAGGCCGGGCCATTGGGTTGGGACCGGTATGTCGGGCAGACCGGCGCCAAGGTGGTGATGAACAGCTTTGGCGCGTCGGCGCCGTTGGCCAAGTTGCAGGAGAAATTTGGGTTTACGGTGGAGAATGTGGTGAAGCTGGCTAAAGAGCAGATTCAACTGACTCAACACTGATCAAAGACTGTGGGAGCTGGCTTGCCTGCGATGGCGGGCTGTCAGTCGATACTGCTTTGACCGATGTATCAGTCATCGCAGCATAGATATTTACGCAACTCTTTAAGTTGAGCTTAGCCTGTGAGGGGTTAGGTGGATTGAGTACATATCCGTTGCTGCGGTAACGGCTGCTATTGGTTCCGCTCTTACAGCGGGTCACTTTTGGAAAAGAGCCCCAAAAGTAACCAAAGGGCTCTTGCCCCACCACTCGGTGCCTCGCCTAGGCTCTCGGCATGCCCTCACTCCGGCTTGAATCCGTGGGCCGCCGCCATGGGCCATCCTTGGCCCATCGCGGCTAACCCGGCGTCCTGCCGGGTTACCCACGGATTCAAGCCTGCGTTCGGCCATCGTGGTTAACGGGGCGCCTCAGATCAAGATCAAGATCAAAAGCAAAGAGCACGGCGGCCTAGTAGCCGACCTGAGTGGTTGAAGCAAAAGCAGGGCAGAAGCAGAGCACCACATTCTCTGTCTGATGTACCGAGATCCAACTGTGGGAGCGGGCTTGCTCGCTCCCACACTTTGACCGAACTCGGCTGCCAGCACCGCAGTGCTCTGCTTTTCTGTGGGAGCTGGCTTGCCTGCGATGCAGGCACCTCGGTGTATCAGGCATAACCAGTTGATGCCATCGCAGGCAAACCAGCTCCCACATTTGATTGAGTTCAGTTTCAAATATCAGGTCGGCTGTCAGGCCGCCTCGGCTTTGCTTTTGATCTAACCACTCAGGTCGGCTACTAGGCCGCCGTGCTCTTGCTTTGATCTTGATCTTAGGCGCCCCGTTAAACCACGCTGGCCGAACGCAGGCTTTGGAGCGGGGTAAACCGGCAGGACGCCGGTTTAGCCGCGATGGGCCAAGGATGGCCCATGGCGGCGGCCCCGCTCCAAAGCCGGAGTGAGGGCACACCGAGCCTAAGCGAGGTGCCGAGTGGTGGGGCAAGAGCGTTTTGCTTACTTTTGCGCTTTTCAAAAGTGAGCCGCTGTAAGAGCGGAACCCATATCAGCCATCACCCAAATAACGGATATGTACCCAGCGCCCCCCAAAACAACCACACAATTCAATTCGAAAAAAAGATGTGAAGATACCAGGCAAGCCCGCCCCCACATTTCGACCTCATAGCTAGTTAAATCAGCTCTCGGCTCAGAAACGGCGCAGTACGGCTAACCTTGCTTTTCGCCACCTTCTGCGGCGTGCCACTGACAACCACCTTCCCGCCCAAATCCCCCGCCCCCGGGCCGATATCAATCACCCAGTCACTCTGCGCCACCACGCGCATTTCATGCTCCACAACCACCACCGTATGCCCGGCGTCCACCAGATGATTCAGCTGCCTGAGCAAGCGGTCCACATCCCGTGGGTGCAGCCCGGTCGTCGGCTCATCCAGCACGTACAAGGTGGCGCCCCGTGCATTGCGTTGCAGTTCGGTCGCGAGCTTGATGCGCTGCGCCTCACCGCCGGACAGTTCCGTCGCCGGCTGGCCCAAACGCAAATAACCCAGGCCGATATCGCGCAGCACCTGCAGCGAACGCAACACCCCCGGCTGTTCGGCAAACACCTCCACCGCCTGTTCCACCGTCAGCGCCAGCACCTGGGCGATGCTCAAGCCCTGCCATTTGATCGCCAGGGTGTCCGGGTTATAACGCGCACCGTGGCACGTCGGGCACGGCGCATACACGCTCGGCATAAACAGCAACTCGACGCTGACAAACCCTTCACCCTCGCAATTCGGGCAGCGGCCCTTGGCGACGTTGAACGAGAACTGCCCAGCATCGTAGTGGCGCTTCTTCGCAGCCGGTGTGGCGGCGAACAGTTTGCGCACGTTGTCGAACAGCCCGGTGTAGGTTGCCAGGTTAGAGCGCGGGGTGCGGCCGATGGGTTTCTGGTCTACCTGCACCAGACGGCGGATGTGCTCCAGCCCGGCACTGATACGCCCACCGCTGGTTTGTGGGGTGGCGTCTTCCAGGCTGGGTTCTTCGTCGTTTTCCACAACGCGGCCCAGGCCAATGCCCACCAGTTCCAGCAACGCCTGGCTGACCAGGCTGGATTTGCCCGAGCCGGAAATCCCGGTCACTGCCGTGAAGCAGCCCAGCGGGAAATCCACGTTCAGGTCATTGAGGTTATTGCGTGTCACGCCTTTGAGCTTCAACCAGCCGGAAGGCTCACGACGCGCCTGACTCGAAGGGCGCTGCTCGGCAAACAGATACTCGCGCGTCTGCGATGCCTCGACATCCGCCAAGCCCGCTGGCGGGCCGCTGTAGAGCACTTGCCCACCGTGCTCGCCGGCCGCCGGCCCCACATCGATCAGCCAGTCGGCGCGGCGCATGGTTTCCAGGTCATGCTCCACCACGAACAACGAATTGCCCGCCGCTTTCAGACGCTCAAGCGCGGTGAACAACGCTTCGCCATCCGCCGGGTGCAGGCCCGCCGACGGCTCATCCAGCACATAGATCACGCCGAATAACTGCGAGCCCAATTGCGTGGCCAGCCGCAGGCGCTGCAACTCGCCGGAGGACAAGGTCGGTGTGCTGCGCTCCAAGGACAGATAACCCAGGCCCAATTCAGTCAAGGTGCTGACCCGCTCCAGCAAATCCTGAGCGATACGCTGTGCGGTCAGGCGCTTTTCCACCGATAGTTTCATTTTGTCCTGCCCCGCCGCGACCGGGCGCAGCAACTCGGCCAGTTGCGACAATGACAGCTGCGACAACTCACCAATATCCACCCCGGCGAACTTCACCGACAGCGCCGCCTGGGTCAGCCGTTTGCCCTCGCACAACGGGCAGGCACTGCCTTGCATAAACTGCGACACGCGCTTTTTCATCAGCGCACTTTGGGTGTGAGTGAAGGTGTGCAGGATGTAGCGCCGCGCGCCACTGAAAGTGCCTTGGTAGCTCGGCTCGAGCTTGCGCTTGAGTGCGTCGCGAGTCTGTTCAGGGGTGAAGCCTGCGTACACCGGCACGGTGGGGGTTTCTTCGGTGAACAGGATCCAGTCGCGCTGCTTTTTCGGCAGCTCGCGCCATGGGATATCCACGTCGTAACCCAGGGTCACGAGGATGTCGCGCAGGTTTTGCCCCTGCCACGCCAACGGCCAAGACGCCACCGCGCGTTGACGGATGGTCAAGGACGGGTCGGGCACCATCAGCGCCTCGGTCACTTCGTACACCCGGCCCAGCCCATGGCATTGCGGGCACGCGCCTTGGGGCAGGTTCGGTGAAAAGTCCTCGGCGTACAGCATCGCCTGCCCCGGCGGATAGCTGCCGGCGCGGGAGTACAGCATGCGGATCAGGCTCGACAAGGTGGTAACGCTGCCCACCGAAGAGCGCGCACTCGGCGTGCCGCGCTGCTGTTGCAGGGCCACAGCCGGTGGCAGGCCTTCGATGGAGTCCACGTCCGGCACGCCGACCTGATCGATCAGGCGTCGCGCATAGGGCGCCACCGATTCGAAATAACGCCGCTGGGCCTCGGCATACACCGTGGAAAACGCCAAGGATGATTTGCCGGAGCCCGAGACGCCGGTGAACACCACCAGGGCATCCCGGGGAATGTCCACATCGACGTTACGCAGGTTGTGTTCGCGGGCGCCGCGCACCCGGACAAAACCTGGGCGCTGGGCAGTGATGGGAGGGATGTTGCGCTGTGAAGTCATGGGCAACCTTGTCTGGCGGTGAGCACGCTGCGCACCCGTTGCGTCAAGGCTTCGGGGCTGTAGGGCTTGCTCAGCAGGTGAATGTCGGGGCTCAGCAGGTGATTGCTGGAGAGAATGTCGCGGGTATGCCCGGAGGTGAACAGCACCGCCACCGGCGGCACCTGGGCGCGGGCCCAGTCAGCCAGGTCGGTACTTTTTATCCGGCCGGGCATCACCACATCGGTAAAAATCAGGTCCGGTTGTACGCCGCCCAGCAACGTTTGCATCGCGCGGTCGCCGTCTTCGGCGGTGAGCACGGTGTAGCCCGACTGTTCGAGCAAATCCACTACCGTCACGCGTACGTCAGCATTGTCCTCGACCACCAGGATCGTCTCCTGGCCACCCGTATGCAGCACAGGGTCAACCTCGGTGTCGTGGCTTTCCTCGCCGAGGCTGCGCGGGAAATACATCTGCACCACCGTACCCCTGCCCTCCTCGCTCCACACCTCCACATGCCCGCCGCTTTGGCGCACAAAACCAAATACCATGCTCAGGCCCAGGCCAGTGCCGTGGCCCTCACGTTTGGTGGTAAAAAAAGGCTCGAACACCCGCGCCAGGATCGCCGCCGACATGCCCCTGCCGATATCCGTGACGGCCAGGCGCACGTACTCGCCCGGCAGGAGGCTCTTACCTGCACAGTCGTCGGGGTTGAGGAGGATGTTTTCGCCGGTAATGCGGATCACGCCCTCGCCTTGCATGGCATCGCGGGCATTGATCGCCAGGTTGAGCAGCGCGTTTTCCAACTGGTTGCGGTCGACGTTGATGCACCAGGAATCCTGGGGCAGTTGCACATCGATATGGATGGTTTCGCCCAACGCACGCTGCAGCAGTTCGACCAACCCGGCATAAATGCGCTGAGGGTTATAGACCGCCGGCGACAGCGGTTGACGGCGGGCAAAGGCCAGCAGTTGCGAAGACAGTTTGGCGCCGCGCTCCACCGCCGCGATGGCGGCCGTGACACGCCGCTGCACCTGGGCGTTTTCCGGTTCATGCCGGGCCAGCAGGTGCAGGTTGCCAGCGATCACTTGCAGCAGGTTGTTGAAGTCGTGGGCCACGCCGCCGGTGAGGCCCCCAATCGCTTCAAGCTTCTGCGATTGGCGCAGTTGCGCTTCGGCGGCGGAACGCGCCTGCACTTCGGCAGCCACGCGTTGCTCCAGGTTATGGGTCAATTCCTGGCGCAGGCGCTCGGAGTTCACGTGCGCGGTGGTCTCCACCACAATCGCCAGCACCCCGGCCGGTTGCTGGTTATCGCCGGCGATGGGGCTGTAGTAAAGGTCCATCCACACATCTTCGGGCTTGCCGTTGCGCAGCAGCACCAGTTCTTTGTTGTTGAACGACAACGTGCCGCCCGCCAGGCAAGTGTCCAGCACATAGCGGTTGAACTCGGCCACTTCAGGCCAGCCCTGCTCCACGGGCGTACCGAGCAAATACGGGTGCCGCCCGCCGGCAAGCACCGAATAGCTGTCGTTGTAGATCATGTGCCCCGCCGGGCCCCAGAGCATCACCATCGGTATGGGCGAGGCCAGCATCATCTGCACGTTGCAGGCCAGGCTGGTGCTCCAGCTGTCGATCGGGCCCAGGTCAGTGCTCGACCAATCGAAGGCACGAATACGCCGGGCCATTTCACCAGACCAGCCTTCACAGCCGTAGGGGTTAGATAAAAATTGCATCGGTTGGCTCTGTGCAAAGAGAGGGCAGTCGCAAGTTTTGGAGCACGCCAGCAGCAGATGGTTTCACTGGGTATACGTTAGGGGGTAATGCCGGCAAAAAACACTGGCCTCAGTGAAAATCTCGGCTGCGCACATGAATGCCTTCCAACAGCGGCGTCAGGTCGCTCAGGCGCCCGGCAATCAGGTGCCGCACCTCGCCTACAGCTTCCCAGCGCCCGTCGACTTTCAACAGTCGTGAACCGATTAATGCCTGGCGCTGACGCTCGGCCAGGTCGCGCCAGACCACCACATTGAGGTTGCCGAATTCATCCTCCAGCGTGACAAAGGTCACCCCGCTGGCGGTGCCCGGGCGCTGTCGACCGGTGACCAACCCCGCGACGCTGACATTGCGCCCATGCTCCACCGTCATCAGCTCCTGGGAACTGCGGCAGCGGCGCTTACGCAACTCAGCACGCAACAACGCCAACGGATGCGGGCCGAGGGTGGTACCCACCGTGGCATAGTCGGCGTGCAGGTCCTCGCCGACCGTAGGGGCAGGCAGTTCCACCCGCGCTTCATCGGGGCTGGGCAGGCCAGCAAACAGCCCCAGCTGCTTATGCACGCCCGCCACCTCCCAGCGCGCCTTGTGCCGGTTGCCAGCCAGGGCCCGCAAGGCGCCCGAGTCCGCCAGCAACGCCTGGGCGCGGGCATCCAGCCCGGCGCGCTCGTCGAGGTCGGCAATGTCGCTGAACGCCCGGCGCTGGCGGGCCGCTTCGATGCGCCGGCCATCCTCCTCGCGAAACCCCGAGATCATGCGCAACCCCATACGAATCGCCGGTTGCTGGCCGTCGATGGGTTCCAGGCTGCAATCCCAGTCACTGGCCAGCACATCCACCGGGCGAATCTGCAAGCGATGACGCCGCGCATCCTGCAGGATCTGGTCCGGGCTGTAGAAGCCCATCGGCCAGCTGTTGATCAGTGCACAGGCGAAGGCCGCCGGTTCATGGCATTTGAGCCAGCAACTGGCGTACGTCAGCAAGGCGAAACTGGCCGCGTGGGACTCGGGGAAACCATAGCTGCCAAAGCCTTTGATCTGCTCGAAAATCTGCGCGGCAAATTCCTCGCTGTAACCGTTTTTGAGCATGCCGGTGCGCAGGCGCGCCTGATGCGGTTCCAGCCCGCCGTGGCGTTTCCAGGCCGCCATAGAGCGGCGCAACTGGTCGGCCTCACCGGGGCCATAATCGGCGGCAACCATGGCGATCTGCATGACCTGCTCCTGGAACAGCGGCACGCCCAAAGTGCGCTTTAACACGGCCTCAAGCTGCGGCGACGGATAGGTGGTGGGCTCTTCCTTGTTCCGCCGCCGCAGGTACGGATGCACCATGCCGCCCTGGATCGGCCCGGGCCGCACGATAGCGACCTCAATCACCAGGTCATAGAAAGTTTGCGGCTTGAGCCTGGGCAGCATCGACATCTGCGCCCGCGACTCGATCTGGAACACACCGATGGTGTCGGCCTTGCTGATCATCGCGTAGGTGGCGGGGTCTTCCTTGGGGATGCTCGCCAAGGCCAAGTCCAAGTTGCGGTGGCGACGCAGTAAATCGAAGCAGCGGCGGATCGCGCTGAGCATGCCTAACGCGAGGATATCCACCTTGAGCAGGCCGACGGCATCGAGGTCGTCCTTGTCCCACTGGATGATGGTGCGCTCGGCCATGGCGGCGTTTTCCACCGGCACCAGGGTGTCCAACGGGTATTCGGAAATCACAAAACCGCCGGGGTGCTGGGACAGGTGCCGGGGGAAGCCGATCAATTGCTGGGTGAGCGTGAGCACGCGGCGCAGGATCGGGCTTTGCGGGTCGAAGCCGCCTTCGCGCAGGCGCTCCAAGGGCGGTGCATCTTCACTCCAACGCCCGCAGCATTCAGCCAAGGCGTTGATCTGGTCCGGCGGCAAGCCGAGGGCCTTGGCCACATCGCGCACCGCGCCAGCCGCGTGGTAGCTGCTGACCACCGCCGTCAACGCTGCTCGGGTGCGGCCGTAGCGCTGGAACACGTACTGCAGCACTTCTTCGCGGCGTTCGTGTTCGAAGTCGACGTCGATATCCGGCGGCTCGTTGCGCTCCTTGGACAGGAAGCGCTCGAACAGCATGTTCATCAGGCTCGGGTTGATCTCGGTGATGCCCAAGGCAAAACACACCGCCGAGTTGGCCGCAGAACCCCGGCCCTGGCACAGGATCGAGCGGCTGCGGGCGAAGCGCACGATGTCATGCACGGTGAGGAAATAGCTCTCGTAGCCCAGCTCGCTGATCAGCTCCAGCTCATGGTTGATCTGCTGCAAGGTCTTGGCGTCGACACCCTGGGGCCAGCGCTGGGCGATGCCCTCTTCGGTGAGCTGGCGCAGCCAGGATTTCGCATCCTGGCCTGCGGGTACCAGCTCGCGCGGGTAGTGGTAACGCAACTGGCTCAAGTCGAAGGTGCAGCGCCGCGCGATAGCCAGGGTTTCGTCGAGCAAGGCTTGCGGGTACAGCGCGGCCAAGGCGTCGAGGCTGCGCAGATGCCGCTCGCCATTGGGGTGCAGGCGCGTGCCGGCGTCGGCCACCGTGACGTGATGGCGGATCGCGGTCATGGTGTCTTGCAGGGCACGGCGGCCACGCGCATGCATGTGCACATCGCCGCAGGCCACCGCCGGAATATGCAGGCTGGCGGCCAGGGCCAGGCGCTGCACCAGATGGCGCGCATCGTCCTGGCCGCAATGCAGGTGCACCGCCAGCCACAGCCGTTCGGCGAAGGTGCGGCGCAGCCATTGGATCGAGGCTTGGGTGTCGCTGTCTTCGGCGACCCACAATGCCAGCAACCCCGGCAGTGGCTGGTCGAAGTCTTCCTGTAGCAGGCGATAGCGGCCTTTTTCGGCGCGGCGTCGGGCCAGGGTGATCAGGCGGCACAGGTGTTGGTAGCCGCTGAGGTCCTGCACCAGCAGCACCAGTTTCGGGCCGTTCTCGATGCGCACCTCGCTGCCGATAATCAGCGGCAAGTCCACCGCCTTCGCCGCCTGCCAGGCGCGCACGATGCCCGATAAAGTGCATTCATCGGTGATCGCCAAGGCGCTATAACCCTGGCGCTTGGCGCGCTCGAACAGCTCCAGCGCACTCGACGCGCCGCGTTGGAAGCTGAAATTGGACAGGCAATGCAGCTCGGCGTAGCTCATGCAAACCAGCCTTGCAGCCACAGCCCATCGCTTTGCCCCACGGTGCGATAGGCCCAGCCTTGCTGCCCGGCGCGGGTCTGGATCAGGTAATAGTCGCGGCGAATATCGGCGCCATCCCACCAGCCGGACTCGATGCGTTCCGGGCCCATCAAAATCTGTACGCCCTGCTCGGCCAGCAAGGTCGGTTCGTGCAGCAGCCAACCGGGGCGTTGCACCTTGCTCAAGCTTTGGCACGCGCGGTTATCGGCGGCGGCTTGCCAGGCGCATTCGGGGCGGTGGTCGGCATGAAAACGCAAGCCTTGCACCGCTTCATCGCCAAGACGTGCGCGCAGGCGTTCGCGCAGTTGCTCCCAGGGCAAAGTCTGTTGCGGGCGGTCGTCGAACAAGTCCTGGCGCTGCGGCACGAACACCGGCAGGTCCTGGGCCACCAGGCGAAAGCCGCGTACCGGCGAGGTGACTTGCACCTGTTCCAGGCGGCCACGGGCCAGTTCGAAGAGCATCGCCGGTTCACGCTCGGCGCTGAGCAGGCCGACCTTGATCACGCTGTCGGGCGCCTGGGCGTGTTCCAAGTGCAGGTCGAAACGCTGCACGCCACTGTCGCGCCCGCAAAGGAAGGCAGACAGATCACCGGTCAGGCGGCGCAAGGGAAACAGCAGCGCCTGGTGGGATTGCACGTCGAAATTCAACTCGATGCGCACATCGAACTGGTCCGGCGGCTGATAGAACGCCAGTGGCAGCGGCCGCTGCCCGGTCAGTGCATCCAAGTGCTTGAGCAAGCTGGCGTCAAAACGCCGCGCCAGCGTATGCCGGGGCAACGCCTGCACCTGGGCCAGCGTGCGCAGGCCCATGCGCGACAAGGCGGTGGCGGCCTGCGGTTCAAGGCCAGCGCGATCAATCGGCAGTGGCGCCAGGGCTTGGTGCAACGCGTGCTCATCGGCCACGGCCAGGCCATCGTAACTATTCGCCAGCACCCGCGCCGCTGCCGGGTTGGGTGCGGCAACGATACGGTGGCGAAACCCCAGCTCGGTCAGCTCCTGGCGCAACCGCGCCTCGAACTGCGGCCACGGCCCGAACAGGCCCAGGCTCGACTCGATCTCGAACAACAAGGCGCGCGGGTAATACACGCTGACCTGGGAACTGAAACGGTAGGCCCAGGCCGCGAGAAACTGCTGCCAGCGCTCGATCTCTGCGGGGTCGTATTCGGCGCTGGCAAAGGTCTTGGCCAGGGCATGCGCGGCGGTCAGCGATTGCCCGGGGCGCAAACCCAAGGCGCGCGCGGCGTCATTGACGGTTTGCAGCACGCGGCGCTGCGGCGTGCCGGCCAGCAGCGCCAGCGGTTGCTCGGGCTCGGGATGCACACGCTGCACCCCGTCCAGCGCCAATTGCGGGAAGACAATACACACCCAGCGCATGGCAACCTCAGTGCCCCGCCAGCGCAATCGGCGCCGGATGAGCCAACCCGCCGCGGCACTTGAGCACCCGCACTTGCGCAGGTTTTGCCTCAACGGCCAGGCGCAAGGCGGCGGGCGATGCATTAACCGCCTCCTGTAAAGAGCGCCAGGCAAACGCCAGGGTCTGCCCGGTTTCCGCCGCCACCTGCAAGCGGCGCAGGGCACGGTCATCGGCCTTGCGCGGCCAGCACAACACCGCGCCGCAGCTGCCGGAACGCAGGCATTGCTCGACCGCCCACAAGGCATCGCGCTCTTCGGCCTGGATCACCGAGAGCTGACGCAAATCCACCCCGGCGTTCTGCCAGGCGTGCGGGTACGGCGTGTAAGGTGGCGCGACCAGCACGATGCGCTCGCCGGCCTTTGATAAGCGCGCCAGGGTCGGCAACACCAATTGCAATTCGCCGACCCCTTCCTTGGCCATCAGGATTTCGCTCAAGGCCGCCTCCGGCCAGCCGCCGCTGGGCAGCACCGCATCCAGCGCCGCAAGCCCGGTGGGGTGCACGCTGGCCGGTGGCGCGGCAGGCCGGCCCTTCCAGACTCGGCCGCCATTGAACAGCGAGTCCAGGGCAACGACGGCGCCCATCAGCCTTGCCTCACCAGGCCGCAGAACACCCCTTCGATGGCCAGGTCCTGATCGGGCCCGACCACGATGGGTTGATACGCGGGGTTGCGCGGCAGCAAGCGCACATGCTCGCCGTGACGTTCAAAGCGTTTGATGGTGACTTCGCCGTCCAGGCGCGCCACCACAATCTGGCCGTTCAAGGCTTCGGCGCTGCGGCGCACGCCCACCAAGTCGCCGTCGAGGATGCCGTCTTCGATCATTGAATCGCCCTGGACCCGCAGCAAGTAGTCCGGGGTTTTGGCGAAGGTGGCGGGGTCGAGTTGCAGGCGGTTGTGGACTTCGGCGTCGGCGCCGATGGGCAAGCCGGCGGCGACGCGGCCGAGCACGGGCACGTCCAGCCATTCGGGACGAGCCGGCTGGTTAAGCAGGCGAATGCCACGGGCCTGGTTGGGGTTGACCTCGATGAAGCCGGCTTCGGTGAGCGCCACCACGTGCTTGCGGGCGACGCTGCGCGAGGCGAAGCCGAACGCCTCGGCGATCTCGGCGAGGCTGGGGGGTTGGCCTTGTTGCGCGATACGGTCGCGAATGAAGGTCAGGATGGCGGTGCGGCGGGGGGTCAGGGTTGTCATGGAGTACATTTGTACTCTTGTGGGAAATTCCTGACAATAGCCGGTAGTCGGGTGGGGGTTTGATCGAGTACATATCCGTTATTTGGGTAACGGCTGATATGGGTTCCGCCCTTACGGCGGGTCACTTTTGGAAAAGAGCCCGGAATGCCGGCCCAGCCAAAAGTGACCCGCTGCAAGAGCGAAACCATACGAAGCCGTTACCGCCGCAACGGATATGTACTCAGTCCAAATCACTCGCATCATGCCGCTCACGCAACTGCTCCGCAGGCTCCCCAGAAACCCGATTCACCCGCCGCCCCCGCTGCACCGCCGGCCTCGCCTCAATCGCCTCAGCCCAGCGCAGCACATGTTTATATTCATGCACCGACAGAAACTCCGCCGACGCCCCATACAAACGGCCTTTGACCAACCCACCATACCAAGGCCAAATCGCAATATCGGCAATGGTGTACTCGTCCCCGGCAATATACTCACTCACCGCCAAACGCTGATCCAGCACATCCAGCTGACGCTTGGTCTCCATGGCAAACCGATTGATCGCGTACTCCATCTTGCTCGGCGCATACGCATAAAAATGCCCAAACCCACCGCCCAGATACGGCGCGCTGCCCATCTGCCAGAACAACCACGACAAACACTCCGCACGCGCCGCAGGTTCGGTGGGGAAGAACGCCCCAAACTTCTGCGCCAGGTACTGCAAAATCGCACCCGACTCAAACACCCGAATCGGCGTATCACCACTGCGATCCAGCAATGCCGGGATCTTCGAGTTCGGGTTCACCGCAACAAAGCCGCTGCCGAACTGATCACCGTCACCGATCTTGATCAACCAGGCATCGTATTCCGCGCCGGCATGCCCCAGGGCCAACAGCTCTTCCAGCAGAATCGTGACCTTCTGCCCATTGGGCGTGGCCAGGGAATACAGTTGCAGTGGGTGCTTGCCGACCGGCAGTGCCTGCTCATGCGTGGCACCGGCGATAGGCCGGTTGATGCTGGCAAAGGTGCCGCCGCTTTCGCTGTCCCAGGTCCAGACTTTCGGAGGTACGTACTCGGTCATGCTGACTTCTCCTTGGTTTAAATAGGGTTCGACGCAGCCAATTGAGCCACGTTCCACCCGTCACCCAGCGCTTTGATCAGCGCCCACATTAGCGCTCAATGGCTGAGTTTGCAGGTGTAATTCGCTGCAGCGCCGCCAATTGGGCAGTCAACACATCCAGGTAAGCCACGGCGCGCTGGCGATAACGCGAGGTCGAACGGTCTTCGGCATAGTGCGCCGCCGCGCAGGAAGATAGCTTGCTCACACCGTTGGCAGACGCCACCATTCGCGGCCCCAACTGGGCCCTCTTGACCCATCGCGACAGTGAGCATGATCCGCTCGCGCGCCGCTTTACCGAGTGGCTGCTGACCCATTTACAGGCAGAATCAACATGAGCGACCGCCTCGAAGACATCCTCGCCGACCACCTGCACGTGATGTTCTGCGGCATCAACCCGGGCAAAGGCTCCGCCGCGCTCGGCCAGCACTTTGCCAATCGCAGCAATCGCTTCTGGCGCACGTTGCATTTGGCTGGTTTTACGCCCCATGAGATTCGCCCGCAAGATGGCACCACACTGTTGCAGTATCACTGCGGGCTAACCACGCTGGTGGAGCGGCCGACGGCCAGCGCGGGGGAATTGGCGCGGCATGAATTCAAGGAGGCGGCGACGGCGTTTGAACAGAAAATCCACCGCTGCCAGCCGCGCGTCATCGCGTTTCTCGGCAAAGCCGGCTATAGCGCGTTGTCCGGCCAACAGCAGATTGAGTGGGGGCCGCAAGCGCAGTTATTCGGTGGCGCGTCGGTATGGGTGCTGCCCAACCCCAGCGGGCGCAACCTGGCGTTCAGCCTGGACCAACTCGTGCAGGCCTATCAACAACTGCGCGAGGCTATTGCGCAGGCCGCCGCCGTGCCCTTAATCTCGTGAGCCCACCCCCCTGAGAGCAATGGAGGCTTCATGAAACTGGTCGGCATGCTGGACTCGCCTTACGTGCGTCGCGTGGCAATTTCCCTGGAGCTGTACGGCGTGGACTTTGTGCACGAGCCTCTCTCGGTATTCAGCACCTACGCCGAGTTCTCCAAGATCAACCCGGTGGTCAAGGCGCCCACGCTGGTGCTGGATGATGGAACGGTGCTGATGGATTCCAGCCTGATCCTGGATTACTTCGACACCCTGGCGCCGCCCGACAAGAAACTTCTGCCACACACCGCCGACACCCGCGCCAAGCACCTGCAAGTGCTCGGGCTGGCCCTGGCGGCCTGTGAGAAAACCGTACAGATCGTCTACGAACACCACCTGCGCCCCGCGGAGAAACTGCACGAGCCGTGGCTCGAGCGGGTGACCGAGCAGTTGTTGGCCGCTTATTCACTGCTGGAAAAACACCTGGCCCAGGCTACCGGCGAACACCTGAACCAGGCCGCGCTGACGGCGGCCGTGACCTGGTCGTTCACCCAACTCAAGCTGCCGACGGCGCTCAAGGCTGATGCGTTTCCCAACCTGCAACGCCACGCCAGCCAACTGGAACAACATCCGGCCTTCAGGAAGTACCCCATCGAATAACCGGCTTACACCCAACCGCCATCCACAATAAAGTTCTGCGCCGAACACATCGCCGACACGTCGGAGGCAAGAAACAACGCCATGTTGGCGATGTGTTCCGGCAGCACACTGCCCGGCAGGCACTGGCTGCGGCTGATCAACTCCCTGGCCGCATCGTCTACCCACATCGCCAGCTGTTTTTCCGTCATGACCCAGCCCGGCACCAAGGTGTTGACCCGGATGCGGCTGGGGCCCAGTTCCCGCGCCAGCGCCCGGGTCATGCCGTGGGCTGCGGCTTTGCTGGCGGCGTACACCGGGTAGCCGGCGGACGCCATCATCCAGCCGACCGAGCCCAGGTTGATGATCGCCCCGCCACCGGCGGCCTTCATCATCGGCACCAGCGCCTTGGCGGCAAAAAAGGCGTGCTTGAGGTTGACCGCGATCAGCCGGTCGAACATGTCCGAATCGACTTCTTCCAGGGTGTGACGCACGTCGTTGGCCGCATTGTTGACCAGCACGGTGATCGGCCCCAGCGATTGCTCAAAGCGTGCTATCGCCGCCTTGTAGGCGATCTCATCGGTGATGTCGCACCACACGAACTCCACGGTGTGCCCCTGGTCACTCAACAGCGCCGCCAGCCGCTCGCCCTGGCTTTGCGCGCGGTCCACGAAGGCCACCTTGGCGCCCTGCGCGGCAAAGGCGCGCACCATGAATTCGCCAATGCCTGAGGCACCTCCAGAAATCAATACGGTCTTACCCTTGAGGTCAGGATAAACGGCCTGTTCAGTACTCATATAACGATTGCCTCGATCAATTAGTCTTATTTTATTTTGCGAAACTGGCGTTAAAGGCTATAAATTCGCTGTAAACTCGACGAAATATCGCACATTAGTAGAACTATTCCACTCAAAACAACAAAAGGAAGTTCGACCATGAAGCACCCTAGACATCTGCTTTCAGGCCTCGCCTTGTCCATGTTGATCGCCAGTGGCAGCGCCCAGGCGGCCGGGCTGAGCAGTGAACACAAGCCTTTCGGCAAAACCAATGACGGCACCGCCGTCGAGCAATACATCTTGCGCAACAGCCATGGCATGCAAGCCACGGTGATCACTTACGGCGGTGTGTTGCAGTCGCTGAAAGTGCCGGACAAAAACGGCAAGGTCGATGACGTGGTACTCGGCTTCGATGACGTGCAGGGCTATCAGGGCGGCACCGCATTTTTTGGCGCGACCATTGGCCGTTTCGGCAATCGGCTGGCCGGCGGTGCCTTCGAACTCGACGGCAAACGCTACCAGGTGCCGCTCAACGATGGCCCCAACTCGCTGCATGGCGGCGCCCAGGGTTTTGACAAACACGTGTGGCAAGCCGAACCAGTCAAGGGCAAGGATTCGGTCGGCGTGAAGCTGAGCTACCTGTCCAAGGACGGCGAAATGGGCTTCCCGGGCAACTTGAAAACCGAGGTCACCTACAGCCTCAACGATAACAATGAACTGCACATCGACTACAAGGCCACCACCGACAAACCCACGGTGCTGAACCTCACCAACCACAGCTACTTCAACCTTGCCGGCGCGGGCAATGGCGACATCCTCAAGCAAGTGGCGACCTTGCACGCCAGCCACTACACGCCAGTGAACGCCACCTTGATTCCGACGGGCGAACTGGCGCCGGTCAAAGGCACGCCGATGGACTTCCTCACACCGACGCCTATCGGCCAGCGCATCAAGGACGAGCATCCACAGCTCAAATTCGCCGAGCCGAAACAAGGTGGGTTTGACTTCAACTGGGCACTGGACACCCAAGGCAACATCAAGCAACTCGCCGCCGAGGTGCACGACCCCGCGTCCGGCCGACGTTTGCAGCTCTACACCACCGAGCCTGGCGTGCAGTTCTATACCAGCAACTTCCTGGATGGCACGGTGAAGGGCAAAGCCGGCAAGGCGTATGCGCACTGGAGCGCGTTTACCCTGGAGACCCAGCACTTTCCGGATGCGCCGAACCAGCCCACATTCGCCTCGACCCGGTTGAACCCGGGGCGGACTTATAGCCAGAACACCGTGTTCAAATTCTCCGCTGATTAAACTGTGGGCGCAGGCTTGCCTGCGCCCACATTTGATTGCCTCAGTTCCAGAGGCCGATTTTTTCCAGTTCCTGCTTGAAGTTCTCACGGGTGATCAGCGTGACTTCGTCCATGGCGGTGTACTTCGGTGGTTCCTTGCCGGTGGTGACCCAATCGAACATCATCTTCGCGGTGTTGTAGCCCTCAATGTGCGGGCTGGGCAGCATCGAGCCGAAGAAGCCGCTGTTGGCTTTCTTCAGTTCGCCGATGGCGTCGGTGCCATTGATGCCGATACCGATCACATTGGCGGCGGCAAAACCGGCCGTTTCGGTAGCGCGTACGCCGCCCAGCACGGTGTTGTCGTTCATGCCGCCGATGATCAGGTTTTTCACGCCGCTGGGCAGCTTGACCAGTGCCGAGTTGGTGGCATCCATGCTGCCCGGCACGTCAAGGGTCTTGGCGGCGGTGAACACGATGTGGTCCTTGGGGAAGCCCGCGTCTTCGAGGGATTTGACCGAGCCATCGGTGCGTTTTTTACCGGTGTCGAGTTCATTGAAAGTGTTGATCACCGCATAGGTGTCCTTCCAGTCCCAGCCGCGTTTTTTCGCCTCGGCCGCCATCGCCGCGCCCTGCTTCTGGCCGACTTCGAAGGCGGCCATGCCCAGGTACGGCACGTCCTCCATGAAGTTGCCCTTGGCATCGACAAAACGGTCATCCACCGCAATCACTTTCAGGCCATTGGCGCGGGCCTTGGCGACGATGGCCGGGCCCAGGGACACGTCCGGCGGGCAGATCACAAAGCCCTTGGCGCCGTTGGCCGCCAGGCTGTCGATGGCCGAGAGGGTTTTCTCGCCATCGGGCACGGCGATTTTGATCACGGTGAAGCCATGTTCCTTGCCGGCTTTTTCGGCAAAGGCCCATTCGGTCTGGAACCACGGCTCCTCCGCCTGCTTGACCAGAAAACCGATCTTCACTTCCTCGGCGGCCAGCAACAGGCCGCTCAGGCTCAGGGCCGACACCGCCGCAGCGGCGCAACATAGGGAACGGATACCACGACGACGATTCATACGGGTGACTCCTTGTTGTTGTTTTTGGGTCTTGGGTTTATCCGGCAAAGCGGTGACAGGGCGTGCCTGGCACATCGACCTCGATGGCCAGCACCGCGCCGTCCAGCGGGTGATCGAGTGGGCTGGCGGCGCTGGTGATGTAGAGGGTGGTGAGGTTGGGGCCACCGAATACGCAACTGGTGGGACGGCTGACGGGCAATTCGATAATCCGGTCCACGCCACCGTCCGGCGCCAGGCGCAGCAGGCAGCTGCCATCCCAGCGCGCGTTCCAGATATAACCTTGGCTGTCCATCGCCGAGCCGTCCGGCCCGCCACGTGAATGCGGACCGAACCATACCTGCGCCGGGTCGAGCTGGCCGCCCGCCTGGATCGAATGCCGGTAGAGCGTGCCATCCAGGCTGTCGCCAAAGTGCACTTGGCTACCGTCCTCGCTCCACAGCAAGGTATTGGGAATACCCAGGCCATGCAGCAGCGGCGTGACCTGCGCATCGGCATCAATGCGAAACAGGCCGCCGGAACGTCGGGTGATGGGCAGGTCTTCGCCGTGCTCGCCAATGTTGTTCTGCATGGTGCCCAGCCATAGGCGGCCCTGGGCATCGCAACGCGCTTCATTGCCACGGTTACCGGGTTGCGGGTCGGCCACGCACAGCAAGCTCAGGGCTTCGGTTTCCAGGTCCAGCCGATACACGCCGCTGCTCAGCGTGACCAACGCATCGCCACTTTCACAGGGAATGAAGGCCGAGACGTGCTCGGGCAGTTGCCAGATCTGCAAGTGTCCGCCCATCAGGCGCAGCGCCTGTTTGCCGGCGATATTCACCCAATACAGCGCCTGGGTCGGCACGTCCCAGAACGGGCCTTCGCCCAACTGCGCACGGTGCGCAGTAACTGCGGTACACGGCATAAAACCTCCTGGTGGTTACAGCGGGTCGCGAGATGGCGTGCCATCCACCAGCCGCTGGATACGCAACGGGTTGGCGTTTTTTAACGCGTCGGGCAGCAGGCTATCAGGGTAATTCTGCAAGCACACCGGGCGCAGGAACCGGTCGATGGCCAAGGTGCCGACCGAGGTGCCACGGGCATCCGAGGTGGCCGGGTACGGGCCGCCATGCACCATCGAATCGCAGACTTCCACGCCGGTCGGGTAGCCGTTGAGCAGGATGCGCCCGACTTTCTGTTCCAGCAGTGGGGTGAGTTCGGCGAACTGCTGCAAGTCGTCGGGTTCGCCGATGATCGTGGCTGTCAGTTGCCCATGCAGGCAATGCAAGGCGGCGCTGAGCTGGGCTTGGTCGGCCACCTCGACAAACACCGTGGTCGGGCCGAACACTTCTTCCTGCAGCACTTCATCGCCGTCGATCAGCAAAGCCACGTCGGCCTTGAACACCTGCGGCTGCGCCTGATTGACCGCCTGGGCATTGCCCGCCAAGTGCTGAATGCCAGGGTGCGCCAAGAGTTTCTCCAGGCCTTTGCCATAGCTGCTCAAGGTGCCGGCGTTGAGCATGGTTTGCGCCGGCTGATCAGCGATCAGTCGCGCAACCTGCTGGGTAAACGCGGTGAACGGCGCCGACGCAATGCCGATCACCACACCAGGGTTGGTGCAGAACTGGCCACAGCCTTGCACCACCGAGGCGGTCAGGTCGCGAGCCACCGTGTCCGCCCGCGCCTGCAAGGCCTGTGGCAACACGATGACCGGGTTGATGCTCGACATCTCGGCAAACACCGGGATCGGCTGCGGGCGTGCCGCCGCCATGTCGCACAAGGCGCGGCCGCCCTTGAGCGAGCCGGTAAAACCGACAGCCTGGATCGCCGGGTGCTTGACCAGCGCCTCACCGACGCCAGCGCCGAAGATCATATTGAACACGCCCACCGGCATCTCGGTGGCCTCGGCCGCGCGAATGATCGCATCGGCGACCTGCTCAGCCGTGGCCATATGCCCGCTGTGGGCCTTGAACACCACCGGGCAACCTGCCGCGAGCGCCGCAGCGGTGTCGCCACCGGCGGTGGAAAACGCCAGGGGAAAGTTGCTCGCACCAAACACCGCCACCGGGCCCAGGCCAATGCGGTATTGGCGCAGGTCCGGGCGTGGCAGTGGCTGGCGGTCGGGCAAGGCCTGGTCGATGCGCGCGCCGTAGAAGTCACCGCGACGCAGCACCGTTGCGAACAGGCGCATCTGGCCGCTGGTGCGACCGCGTTCGCCTTTGATACGCGCGGCAGGCAGCGCGGTTTCGCGGCAAACCAGCGCGACGAAGTCATCCCCCAGCGCGTCCAGCTCATCGGCGACGGCATCCAGGAACTGCGCGCGGCGCGAAGCACTCAGCGCACGGTAGGCGGGGTAAGCCGCTGCGGCGGCCTTGGCGGCGGCGTCGACCTCCTCCGGTGTGGCCTGGTAGAACGTTTGGGCCAAGGCTTCGCCGCTGCTGGCATCAATGCTTTGCAGGGTCACGCGGCCTTTGGCACTGCGCTGGCCGCCGATGTAGTTATGGCCGAGGAACTGGGGCATGGTGCTCTCCTTAAAGGGTGATGACATTGCCGGGCTCGAACGCAGCGCCGGCCTTGCCGACAGCGTTGACCAGCGGCGCGCCAAACTCGGCCTGGCTGATCTCGAACACATCGCCCGGTTGGGTACGTATACCGTCGGCGAATGACAGCGTGGCGGTGCCGAAGAAATGAATGTGCACGTCGCCCGGTGTCAGGAATTGACTGTATTTGAAGTGGTGATACTCAAGGTTTTCCAGGCTGTGGCACATATTCGCCTCGCCACTGAGGAATTCGTTCTGCCAGATCACCTGGCCATCGCGCAGGATGCGGCTGGTGCCCGCCAGGTGCTGGGGCAACTCGCCCACGCGCAACTCAGGGCCATAGCTGCAACTGCGCAGTTTGGAGTGAGCCAGGTATAGGTAATTCTTGCGTTCCATCACGTGGTCGGAGAATTCGTTGCCCACGGCGAAGCCCAGGCGATAGGGTTTGCCGTCGTGGCCGATCACGTAGAGGCCGCCGATTTCCGGCTCTTCACCGGCGTCTTCGGCGAACGCCGGCACCGGGAAGGCCTGGCCCGGGCGTACCACGATGCTGCCGTCGCCCTTGTAGAACCACTCGGGTTGTACGCCCGCTTGGCCGGCCGGTGGTTTGCCGCCCTCCACGCCCCATTTGAAGATGCGCAGGGTGTCGGTCATCGCGCTGTCGTGCGCGCCGTGCTGGTGCATCTTGTCGCGCGCCGAGGCACTGCCCAGGTGAGTCAGGCCGGTGCCGCTGATCAGCATATGAGCCGGGTCCGGGTGATCGAGTGGCGGCAGGATTTTCAGGTCGGCCAGCAATTCAGCATAGTCGTAGCTGTCGCCCAGGCCCAGGCTGTCGACCTGTTGCTGCAACTTGACGCCCGCCTCGATGGCCGCCAGCGCCAACTCGCGCACGCTGCGCGCCGTGCGCACTTCTCTTAGCGTGCTGCCTTGCACCACGCCGACAAGGCGTTCGCCGTTGCGTAACTCGAACTGAACTAAACGCATGCAGCTTCTCCTCGATTAAGTACGTGTAGCACCACGCGCGCTGGCGGCGAATTGGTCGGCGGGCAGCACGTGCTTGCGCTCCAGCACGCGGTAGACCACGCCGGTCAAGACCAGCCCGAACACCATCACCCCGGACAAGAAGTACAAGCCCGAAGCCAGGTTGCCGGTGGATTCCTTGAGCGCGCCAATCACAAATGGGCCGATGTAGCCGCCGAGGTTGCCCACCGAGTTGATCAGTGCAATCCCCGCCGCCGCACTGGCGCCGGCAAAGAAGCGCCCGGGCAAGGTCCAGAACACTGCCGTGCAGGAAAACAGCGCGAACGCCGCCAAGCACAGCGCGGCCATTTGCAGCACCGGCACACTCAACCAGGCACTGCAGAACAGGCCGATGGCACCGAGCACATAGAGCACGGCGAGATGGCCATAACGATCATTCAACCGGTCGGAACTGCGCGGGATGATCAGCAGCCCGATGATGCCGAAAATGTACGGCACTGCTGAGACGAAACCGGTGACCAGGTCACTGCCGCCGAACTGTTTGATCAGCGTCGGCAGCCATAGGCCGAGCCCATAAATGCTCAAGGTCACCGGCAGGTAGAACAGCGCCAGCAGCAACACGCGCTTGTCCTTGAGGGCATGCAGCGGGTTGCCGTGGCGAGTCTGGCCGTAGGCTTGCAGGTCTTTATTCTGCTCGCCGGTGAGCCAGGTTTTCTCGTCCTCGCTCATCCACTTGACCTGTTGGGGGCCGTCCGGCAGGAAGCGCAGCACGGGCCAGGTCAGCAGCAGCGCCGGGGTACCGATGACGATGAACAGCCACTGCCAGCCGTGCAGGCCGAGGATGCCGTCCATGCCCAATAAACCGCCGGACACGGGGCCTGTGATCATCATCGCAATGGGTTGGGAGAGGATGAACAGCCCAAGGATCTTGCCGCGATGGCGCACTGGGAACCACTGGGTGATGTAGTACAGCACGCCAGGGAAAAACCCCGCCTCCGCCGCGCCGAGCAGAAAGCGCATCACATAGAAGCTGTGCGGCCCCTGCACGAAGGCCATGCCAATGGTGATGGCGCCCCAGGTCAGCATGATGCGTGCAAACCAGCGCCGCGCGCCGAAGCGATCGAGCATCAGGTTGCTGGGGATCTCGAACAGGAAGTAGCCAATAAAGAACAGCCCTGCGCCCAAGCCGTACGCCGCGTCACCGATGCCGACATCGGCGCCCATATGCAGCTTGGCGAAACCTACCGCTGAGCGGTCCACGTAGGCGATCAGGTACAGCAGGATCAGGAAGGGAATCAGTTTCAGCGTGATGCGCCGAATAAGCCGCAGTTCCTGGCTCATGGGTCGATCTCCGATTGTTGTTTTTATAGAAGCTCGGCGGCCGCCTCCGGCCAAATTCAGCCAGGATCATGCCTCAGTTGAAGCTGACTATATAGTATGACTATTTACAAAACAACACTTCCAAACCCTCGATTTTGCGCTTATGTTTAGGCGCATATAGAACATATAGTCATACAATAAGAGAGTCGATCATGCCTGATAAAAAGCCCGCCCTCCGCTCCGCCCAGTGGTTTGGCACCGCCGACAAGAACGGCTTCATGTACCGCAGCTGGATGAAGAACCAAGGCATCGCCGACCATCAGTTCCATGGCAAACCGATCATCGGCATTTGCAACACCTGGTCGGAGCTGACGCCGTGCAACGCGCATTTCCGTCAGATCGCCGAGCATGTCAAGCGCGGGGTGATCGAGGCCGGTGGCTTCCCGGTGGAATTCCCGGTGTTCTCCAACGGCGAGTCCAACCTACGCCCCACCGCCATGCTCACCCGCAACCTGGCGAGCATGGACGTTGAGGAAGCGATTCGCGGCAACCCCATCGACGGTGTGGTGCTGCTCACCGGCTGCGACAAAACCACCCCGGCGCTGCTGATGGGCGCCGCCAGTTGCGACGTGCCGGCCATCGTCGTCACCGGCGGGCCGATGCTCAATGGCAAGCACAAAGGCCAGGACATCGGCTCGGGCACGGTGGTGTGGCAGCTCAGCGAACAGGTCAAGGCCGGCACCATTACCCTGGACGATTTCCTCGCGGCCGAAGGCGGCATGTCGCGCTCGGCGGGCACCTGCAACACCATGGGCACCGCCTCGACCATGGCCTGCATGGCCGAGGCGCTCGGCACTTCCCTGCCCCACAACGCGGCGATTCCGGCGGTGGATGCGCGCCGGTATGTGCTGGCGCATATGTCCGGCATGCGCGCGGTGGAAATGGTGCGCGAAGACTTGAAGCTGTCGAAGATCCTGACCAAAGAGGCGTTTGAAAACGCGATACGGGTGAACGCGACCATCGGCGGCTCGACCAACGCGGTGATCCACTTGAAAGCCATCGCCGGGCGTATCGGCGTCGAACTCGACCTGGATGACTGGACGCGCATGGGACGCGGCGTGCCGACCATTGTCGACCTGCAGCCGTCAGGGCGCTTCCTGATGGAGGAGTTCTACTATGCCGGGGGCTTGCCTGCCGTGCTGCGCCGCTTGGGCGAGGCCAACCTGATCCCGCATCCGAATGCCCTGACCGTCAACGGCAAGTCCCTGGGCGAGAACACCAAGGACTCGCCGATCTACGGCCAGGACGAAGTGATCCGCACCCTTGACAACCCGATCCGCGCCGACGGCGGCATCTGCGTGCTGCGCGGCAACCTCGCACCGCTGGGCGCCGTGCTCAAGCCATCGGCCGCCAGCGCGCAACTGATGCAGCACCGTGGCCGTGCGGTGGTGTTCGAGAATTTCGACATGTACAAGGCGCGCATCAATGACCCGGAATTGGACGTGGATGCCAACTCGATCCTGGTCATGAAAAACTGCGGGCCTAAGGGTTACCCGGGCATGGCCGAAGTCGGCAACATGGGCTTGCCCGCCAAGCTGCTGGCCCAGGGCGTGACCGACATGGTGCGTATTTCCGATGCGCGCATGAGCGGCACGGCCTACGGCACGGTAGTGCTGCATGTGGCGCCGGAAGCCGCCGCCGGTGGGCCGTTGGCCACGGTGCAAGAAGGCGACTGGATCGAACTCGACTGCGCCAACGGCCGCCTGCACCTGGACATCCCCGACGCAGAGCTGGCGGCGCGCATGGCGGACTTGGCGCCACCGCAGAAGCTGATCGTCGGCGGCTACCGCCAGCTGTACATCGACCATGTGCTGCAGGCCGACCAAGGCTGCGACTTTGACTTTCTGGTGGGTTGCCGGGGGGCTGAAGTCCCCCGTCATTCCCACTAATTGGGATGCTATGATGCCGCCTATTTAGCCAGAGCCTCCCGTTCGTTATGGATCACCAGCCGCCCAAGCCACGCAAGAGCATGCATGCCCAGATCGTTCAGGACTTGGGCATGCACATCGTTTCCGGTCGCTTCAAGCCCGAAGAACGCCTGCCCATGGAAGCCACGCTGTGCGAGGAGTACAAGGTCAGCCGCTCGGTGTTGCGTGAGGCGACGCGGGTGCTCAGCGCCAAGGGCCTGGTGTATTCCAAACCACGGGTAGGCGCCGTGGTGCGGCCGCGCTTGAAATGGCATTTGCTCGACCCGGACGTGCTCTCCTGGCTGATGCAGACCACGCCCCACAGTGAGTTCTTCAACACCCTGGCCGGCGTGCGGCGCATTCTCGAACCGGAAATCGCCGCCATGGCCGCGACCACCGCCACCGACGAAGACATCGCCACCATCGAAAAAGCCTACCTGGGCATGGAAACCGCCAAGACCCACGACGCCCTGCTGCAGGCCGACCTGGACTTTCATCGCGCCATCGCCGATGCCACCCGCAACGACTTGCTCGCCTACATGTGCAACATGCTCTCACTGCCGTTGCGCGAGTCGATCAACATCACCAACCGCCGCCCCGACATCCAGGGCCTGAGCCTGCCGCGCCACAAGGCGATCCTCACCGCGATCCAGAACCGCGACGCCCTCGGCGCCCGGCACGCCTCGCTGGTGCAGCTGGATGACACCCGCGTGGCGCTCGACACAGTGATGAATGTGCTGACGCCGCTGTAAATCCAGCGTCTACGCTCAGGGGGCAGTTCGAGGAACCGGCCATGTGCGCACGACGCACGCAGCACTGCGGTGCTCATGACTTCGCGGTGCCCTCCACGCCTGTCGCCCTGCTGCCGCTTGAAAATGACCTGGTGCACGCCGACCGCGCCTCTGTCTTGCTGAATCATGTCGATAAAAAACCCGGACCATGTCCGGGTTTTTTTACCCTAGGGTTTTATCAACTGCCCAACTGCCCACGGGTGTCCGCGTCGAAGCGCTGACGGGCCTGATCAGCCGCCGGTTTGAGCAACGCGAGCAGCGCCGCCTCACCGTACAACTGAGTGACCGCCAGTTCCTTGGGGGTCGGCTCAATCGGGATCAGCATCTCTTCGCCGTCGGCGTGCAGCCAGATGGCCACAACGTGCAGTGCCGAGATGAATAACACACGCAGCTCCACGGTTTTACCCTGCAATTGCGGCGACTGTTCCGCCAGTTTCAGCGCATCCACCGTCGCCGCTGCCAACGTTCCGTGGTTGAGCGAAGCGAACTCGACATGCCCGCGTACGTCGGCCAATTGCGCGTCGGCAATCGTCGCTCCATCGGCAAATACCAAGTAATGCCAATCGCCGATCTCGGCGTCTTTCAGGCCTTTACCCAGACTCAAGTCCTCCAGGCTGAGCGAGTAGCCACGATAGCCTTCGCTCAGCCTGATTTGGCCCGGCACAGCGGCCGCGAATTGGCGATTGATGCCGAAGCCCTGGGTTTGCAGCGCAGCTTGCAGCGCTGGACGCAGTACCTGTACGCCGTTGGAGGGCGCCTTTGGATAAGTCAGTTGCATGATGTAGCCCTCCTTAGTTTTTTACGGTGAAGTAAGTGTTGGTCCAATTGCCGCCGCCGTTGTACGAACCGGGGAACGAGTTCAATGCGCGAGTCGAATAGCCGTAGATCGAATCTGCGATCAACAGGTAGTTGCCGTTGGTGCCATAGATCACCAGAAAGTGCGCACCGCCACCGTACCAGGCGCAACGCAAACCAATGGGTCGGCCCCTGTTGAGCTGGTTTTGGATGGCGGGCATCTGCAGCGAGCCTTGAGTCATGCCGTTGTAGCTGCGCGTGATTCGCAAGGCGGAATCCAGATAGCCGTAGATGTTGCACGGTCCCGGCTGATTGCAGCAGTTGCGGTCCAGCGCGTTGCTGGCGACACCGCACTGGGTCCAGGACCCGGTGCCGTAGTAGTTGCCGACCGAGGCGGAAACAGCCGCCCAGCACCAGTTGGTCTGGGTTTGTTTCTGCATGCTGAAATTCAGGCTGGCGGCCGCCATTACTTTAGGCTGATGAGCCGCTTCGACTTCGACCAGTTGCGGGTCGAGCAAATGGCCGATCAGGCAGTTGGGCTGTGGGTCGCCGGTGAACCGGGTTGTTTCAGGGGTTAACATTTTTCAATCCTCCATGAATGAAAACACGCGTCCAGCGTGTATGGGTGCAGCGGTGTTACTGAGCGATCGACGTTCCGGGGTGCGCCTATTCGAGGGCGCGTTCCGATCTGGCTCGAGGTAACCCTAGGCGCTAATATGCATTAACGCAAACATTTAAATGCATATACGCATATTTGATCTTCCTCAAAAGTGACAGTTTCTAAAAGGCGACGCATTGCCTGAAGGCTCGATCTATCCCATTTGCCGGATTTTTTGCAGTGTCAAAATCAACGAAGTCTTCGTTTCGGAATTTCCAAGCTACCCGCCACGCCTAGACGTGAGCGTTTGAAACATAGCCATACGTAACTGAAACGATTCAGGCCCAACGCGAACCTTTCTCCGCAAACGGGCGTCCGAGCTTAAGCACTGTTGCTTATCGCCCGCCGCGAGGTCCTCGTTTGAAAGCCGCCATCATCAAAAAATACCGACTGATCATCAAGACCATGGGCTATGTGGGCTGGGCTTTGTTCTGGCTGCTGTTGTGGGATGTGGCCGTCACGGTGGACTTCATGCTGTTTCTGACCACCAAGATCAATTTGCCGCTGATGCCGCTGACGCTGCTGGGCTCGGCGCTGGTGGTGCTGATCAGTTTTCGCAACAGCAGCGCCTATAACCGCTGGTGGGAAGCCCGCACGCTGTGGGGCGCGATGGTGAACAACTCGCGCAGCCTTGCCCGCCAGGTGCTGACCTTGCTGGATGACCCGGACGGCGAGGTCAACCCGGTCAAAGCTACGCTGCTGCGCCGCCATGTGGCCTATGTGAATTGCCTGGCGGCGCACCTCAGGGGTAATGCTTGCCCGGAGGAAGTGCGCGCGTTTATCCCCGCTGAGGAGTTCGCGCGCAACGGCGCGACCAACAACTTTGCCAATGACATCCTCACCGGCTCGGCGGCTTTGTTGGCCCGCGAATACAAGGCCGGGCACCTGGACAGCATTCGCCTGGCGCGGCTGGAGTCGACGCTGGTGGACCTGTCCAACGCCCAGGGCGGCATGGAACGCATCGCCAACACGCCGCTGCCCTACCCTTACGTGTATTTCCCACGGCTGTTCATTTCGCTGTTCTGCCTGATCGTACCGGTGGGCCTGGTGGAATCTTTGGGCTGGTTCACCCCGCTGGCGTCGACGGTGGTCGGCTTTATGCTGCTGGCCATCGAGCGTATCGGCACCGACCTGCAAAGCCCGTTTCACTCCAGCGAGCACCAGATCCAGATGGAAAGCATCTGCGAAACCATCGAGAAAAACCTGCAGTCGATGCAGCGTGATGCGCTGGGTGGCGAGCGTATCGGTTGATAACCTATCATTTTTACCAGTACACCTGACGCACCGTTTTCGCTAGCCTGTACTCCATCAGATCCCAAGGAGGTACAGAACATGCAGGTACGCGAAGGCTATGCCGAATTCCGTGGCTATCGGACGTGGTTCCGGGTCACCGGCGACTTGAATTCAGGGCGCCTGCCCTTGATCGTCGCTCACGGCGGCCCGGGCTGCACCCATGATTACGTCGACAGTTTCAAAGACCTGGCCGCCACTGGCCGCGCGGTGGTGCACTACGACCAAGTCGGCAATGGCCGCTCAACGCATTTGCCCGGCGTTTCCCCCGACTTCTGGACCGTGGCGCTGTTCCTGGCGGAGCTGGACAACCTGATCGAACACCTTGAGATCAGCGACTACGCGCTGCTGGGCCAGTCTTGGGGCGGCATGCTCGGCGCCGAGCACGCGGTGCGCCAACCCGCCGGGTTGAAGGCATTGATCATTGCCAACTCGCCAGCCTCCATGGCGTTGTGGAGCGAAGCGGCGGATGAGCTGCGCCAGGCGCTGCCACGCGAGGTGCAGGCGACGTTGCTACGCCATGAAACCGCAGGCACCACTGACAGCGCCGAGTACCACGCCGCGGCGGAGGTTTTTTACGCGCGCCATGTGTGCCGTGTCCAACCGGTGCCCGCCGAAGTTGAGCGCACCAATGTCGCCATTGAGGAAGACCCTACCGTCTACCACGCGATGAATGGGCCGACTGAGTTCCATGTGATCGGCAGCATGCGCCACTGGAGCATCATTGATCGGCTGCCGCGTATCCTGGTGCCGACGCTGTTGATTTCCGGGCGGTTTGATGAGGCCACACCTGCGACCGTGCAGCCGTTTGCCGATGGCATCAGCGACGTGCGCTGGCAGATTTTCGAGCAATCGAGCCATATGCCGCATGTTGAAGAGCGTGAGGCGTGTATGGCGTGTGTGGATGGGTTTCTCGCGCCCTTGGGGTGAAGACCAAGCCCTGTGTGACAAGCAGGCTTGCCCTGCGTTGGGCTGGGAAGCGGCCCCAATAAATACACCGCGGTCTGCCAGCCAGAGCGCGGTGTTTGGTTTTAGGGCTGGCGTATCTTTGGGTAGATTGAGTACATATCCGTTGCTGCGGTAACGGCTGATAGGGGTTCCGCCCTTACGGCGGGTCACTTTTGAAAGAGCCCAAAAGTAACCAAAAGGCTCTTGCCCCACCACTCGGCACCTCGCCTAGGCTCGGTGTGCCCTCACGCAGGCTTTGGACCGTGGGCCGCCGCCATGGGCCATCCTTGGCCCATCGCGGCTAAACCGGCGTCCTGCCGGTTTACCCACGCTCCAAAGCCTGCGTTCGGCCAGCGTGGTTTAACGGGGCGCCTAAGATCAAGATCAAAAGCAAGAGCACGGCGGCCTAGTAGCCGACCTGAGTGGTAGAAGCAAAAGCAGGGCAGAAGCACAGCAGCACACTCTCTGTCTGATGTACCGAGATCCCAATGTGGGAGCGGGCTTGCTCGCGAAGGTGGTGGGTCAGTTACACATGAGCTGGCTGACCCACCGCATTCGCGAGCAAGTCGAATCGTCGCGCCGCCGCTCCCACAATTTGACCGAGTTCGGCTGCCAGCACCGCAGTGCTCTTGCTCTTGATCTTAGGCGCCACGTAAAACCACGCTTGCCGAACACAGGCACACCGAGCCTAATCGCCACAGTTAGCCCGTTCACCACAATGGCGCTAAACCTCACCCCATCATCCCCAAGCCTGTAAAAGACTATTACCGGGCGCAATGTACTAACTAGTTACTTATCTTGCTAAAATCGCGTCTTTGCCCACTCACCTTCGAGTTCTGTCGATATGAAACGAGCATCGCGCGCCGCTGGCGCCTCTAGATTTCTCCTGCTGGGCCTGGGCATTGTCATTGCCCTGCTCGGCGTGGCCATGGCCGTTGGCGGCGCCAAACTGGTCAGCCTGGGCGGTTCCTGGTACTTCTTGATCGGCGGCGTGGCCATGGCGGTTTCTGGTCTGTTGATCGCGCGGGGTAAACCGACTGGCGCGTGGTTGTTCGCGGCCTTCCTGGTGGGCACGGCCGTGTGGGCGGTGGCGGATGTCGGCCTGGTGTTCTGGCCACTGTTCTCGCGGCTGTTCATGTTTGCGGTGATCGGTGTGGTGGTGGCGCTGGTGTACCCGCTGCTGGCCGGCAGGCCTGCACGTGGTGCTTACGGCATCGCGGCCGTGATGGCCGTTGGCGTGGCGGTAGCGGCGGGCAATATGTTCGTCGCGCACCCAAGCGTAGCGCCAACCGGCAAAGGCCCCGGCATCACGCCGGTGGCGGCGGCCGATGCGCAGAAAGACTGGGCGCACTACGGCAATACCGAAGGCGGCAGCCGTTTTGCGGCGCTGGACCAGATCAACCGCGACACCGTCAACAAGCTCAAAGTGGCGTGGACCTACCACACCGGCGACGTGGCCATCAGCGACGGCAACGGTGCCGAAGACCAACTGACGCCCCTGCAGATCGGCAACAAGGTGTTCATCTGCACGCCGCACAACAACCTGATCGCACTGGATGCCGACACCGGCAAAGAGCTGTGGAAGAACGAAGTTAACGCCACGTCGGCGGTGTGGCAGCGTTGCCGGGGCATGGCGTATTTCGACGCCACCGCGCCGATTGCTCAACCGACCCAGCCGAACAGCTCGCCAATTATCGCGGCCAGCGTACCCGCCGGTGCGCAGTGCCAGCGTCGCTTGCTGACCAACACCATTGATGCGCGCCTGATCGCAGTGGACGCCGACACCGGCAAGTTCTGCGAAGACTTCGGCACCCACGGCCAAGTGGATTTGAAAGCCGGCCTGGGCAATGTGCCGGACAGCTACTACCAACTGTCTTCGGCACCGCTGATCGCCGGCACCACCGTGGTGGTGGGCGGGCGCGTGGCGGATAACGTGCAGACCGACATGCCCGGCGGCGTGATCCGTGGTTTCGACGTGATCAGTGGGCAAATGCGCTGGGCCTTCGACCCGGGCAACCCCGAGGACAAGAGAGCCCCGGCCGCCGGCAGCACCTACGTGCGCAGCACCCCGAACAGCTGGGCGCCGATGTCGTATGACCCGTTGATGAACACGATTTTCCTGCCGATGGGCAGCTCGTCCACTGACATCTATGGCGTGGAACGTACCCAACTCAACCACAAATACGGCGCCTCGGTGCTGGCGCTGGACGCCTCCACCGGTGCAGAAAAGTGGGTGTACCAGACCGTCCACAATGACCTCTGGGACTTCGACCTGCCGATGCAGCCGAGCCTGATCGACTTCACTCCACCGGGCAGCGACAAACCTGTACCGGCGGTGGTGATCGGCACCAAGGCCGGGCAGATCTATGTGCTCGACCGCGCCACCGGCAAGCCGCTGACCGACGTCAAGGAAGTGCCGGTCAAGGCCGCCAACATCCCTAACGAGCCCTACTCGCTGACCCAGCCTAAATCGGTGGGCATGCCGCAAATAGGCGCGCAAACCCTGAGCGAATCGGACATGTGGGGCGCCACGCCGTACGACCAACTGCTGTGCCGCATTGATTTCAAAGGCATGCGCTACGAAGGTCTGTACACCGCGCCCGGCACCGATAAATCGCTGAGCTTCCCGGGCTCCCTGGGCGGCATGAACTGGGGCAGTATTTCCACTGACCCGGTGCACGGTTTTATCTTCGTCAACGACATGCGCCTGGGCCTGTGGATCCAGATGGTGCCGTCCCAGAACAAGGCCCAGACCTCGTCCGGTGGCGAAGCGCTGAACACCGGCATGGGCGCCGTGCCGCTCAAAGGCACACCGTATGCGGTGAACAAAAACCGCTTCCTGTCGGTCGCCGGCATTCCGTGCCAGGCGCCACCGTTCGGCACCCTGACGGCCATTGACATGAAGACCCAGCAGATCGCCTGGCAAGTGCCGGTCGGCACCGTTGAAGACACCGGCCCCTTGGGCATCCGCATGCACCTGCCAATCAAGGTCGGCCTGCCAACCCTGGGCGGCACGCTGTCGACACAGGGCGGCCTGATCTTTATCGCCGGCACCCAGGACTTCTACCTGCGCGCCTTCAACAGCGGCAACGGTGATGAAGTCTGGAAGGCCCGCCTGCCAGTGGGCAGCCAAGGTGGCCCGATGACCTACGTGTCGCCGAAAACCGGCAAGCAATACATCGTTATCACCGCCGGCGGCGCGCGCCAGTCCACCGACCGTGGCGACTACGTGATCGCCTACGCACTGCCGGAATAACCCTGTGTTCGCGCGGTGCCCCCGCACCGCGCTTCTGTTTGGAAACCACGCATGAACCCCACTTCTCATCTGCCCTTTGGCGGCCTGGTGCTGGGCCTGGCCTTTGCGGCCGCCCTGCCCGTTCAAGCCGACGACACCACCCTGACCGGCGACTGGGGCGGCCTGCGCCGTGAACTCGACGAGCAAGGCATCCGCTTCACCGGCGACTACAGCGGCGAGACCGCCTACAACGCCGACGGCGGCCAGCACCGCTCGGCGCGCTACTCGCAAAACATCAAGCTTGGCGTGCAGTTCGACTTGGGCAAGCTCTACGGCCTGAACAATGGCGACCGCATCCAGCTGACCATCAACGACCGGCGTGGCAGCAGTGCCTCCGAAGACTTGGTGGGCAACCGCCTGCCGATCCAGGAAAACTACGGCGGCCTCTACACACGGCTCACCGAGCTGAGCTACGAGCGCACGCTGTTTACCCCCGCGCTGAACGTCAAGCTCGGCTACATGGCAATGGGCAATGACCTCGGTGGCCTCGACAGCGGCATCCTGTGCAACTTCATGAACGCCGGTTTCTGCGGCCACCCGCTGAACATGTCCGGCGGCAGCGGCTGGGCCAACTACCCGAACGCGCACCTCGGCGCGCGAGTGAAATACGACTTCTCACCGTCCTGGCAACTGCGCGTGGCGGCGTTCAATGTCGACCCGTCGAGCAACGGCAACGCCAGCCGCGCCTGGCACCTGGGGCCCAAACACACCACCGGTACCGTGGTGCCCATCGAGCTGGTGTACAAGCACGCGGGCACTCTGCCGGGTGAATACAAGCTGGGGTATTACTACGACAGCTCAAACGTGAAACGCATCGGCAGCAACAAGGAGGTCAGCGGCCGGGGCGGTCACTACCTGCTGATTGATCAGGCGGTGTGGGCGTCCAGTTCGTCTGCCGGGCGCGTGCTGCATGCTTTCGGCCAATACTCGGCCGCCAGTGAGGCCGCCTCGCCGTTCAGCAAGTGGTATGGCGCGGGCGTGGTGCTGTACAAGCCGTTTGAAGGTCGCCCACGCGATACCGTCGCCTTGGGTTATGGCCGCGCGGTGCCGAACCCGCGCAGTCGCGACGTGCAGGAACTGGCAGCGTTCAACGCGGGGGCGGACTACCCCAACCTGAACAATGCCGAGCAGTTGATCGAGCTCAGCTACGGCTACCAGGCCACGCCATGGCTGACCCTGCGCCCGGATGTGCAATACATCATTGAGCCGGGGGCGTTTTCCGGGGTGGATATCGATAATGCATGGGTATTGGGCTTACAAGTGAAAGCCGTTTTCTGACGGGATGACGGCCTAGGTGCGAGCGACAGCAGCTTCTCGCGCCTAGGTCACCGTGGTTTTGTCACCATTCACCGAATCAAATGCTATGCCGACTACCCCAGCTCTTTCGAAGCGACGTTTTACTTCTTCACTGACGATGATTCCGCCTAGATAGTGCTTAAGCCTGAAAATATCTCGGCGAGCTACTTTTACCGGGTCAATAACGAGCCTGGTAAAGCCGCGATAATCCCCCGCCAAGTCCGGCCTCACCGGATCATCTACGGTATACCGCTGATATTCCGAGCGCTGTTCATCAACGCATTCAACCTGCGTCTCGATGATCATCACGAAATAGTCCTGTTCAACGAGCGTATTCGCGATTTGCACCGGCTCAAGTACGAGGTGGTGATAAGGCTCATCCACCTCCGGCAAGCCCACTAATGCATCACGCGCTCTTCTGCTCAATACCGGGACACTGCCATAACCCGCCAAAGCGTAATCAACCTCAGCGCCTTCAAACTTGACGTCGAGGGTGTAACTGCCTGGCTCCATGTAATTAACTGGCGGATCTCTGAAGTGCCAGTTATTAACGTGCCGTATGTCCCCAAGTACCCATTTTTCCGGTACTGCGTGATCCGGTCTGAGTAAGTAATACCGCATGTCATTCATCCTTTCCCCCGCGCCAGCCGACAGTATGAAGCACCTGAGTCATGTGGGAGCCGCGTTTGCTCGCGATGGCGGTGGGTCTGCCAGCGAATGCACGACTGATACACCGCCATCGCAGCATAGGTATCTACACATCTTTTTATGGGTTGAGTTCTTTGGTTGTCGCGGGGGCGCTGGGTACATATCCGTTATTTGGGTAACGGCTGCTATGGGTTCCGCTCTTACAGCGGGTCACTTTTGGAAAAGAGCCCCAAAGTAACCAAAGGGCTCTTGCCCCACCACTCGGCACCTCGCCTAGGCTCGGTGTGCCCTCACTCCGGCTTTGGACCATGGGCCGCCGCCATGGGCCATCCTTGGCCCATCGCGGCTAAACCGGCGTCCTGCCGGTTTACCCACGCTCCAAAGCCTGCGTTCGGCCAGCGTGGTTTAACGGGGCGCCTAAGATCAAGATCAAGATCAAAAGCAAGAGCACGGCGGCCTAGTAGCCGACCTGAGTGGTTAAATCAAAAGCAAAACCGAGGCGGCCTGACAGCCGACCTGATCCTGATGGCTGAACTCAATCTAATGTGGGAGCTGGCTTGCCTGCGATGGCATCAACTGGCTATGCCTGATACACCGAGGTGTCTGCATCGCAGGCAAGCCAGCTCCCCACAGAAAAGCAGAGCATTGCAGTGCTGGCAGCTAAACTCGGTCAAAATTGTGGGGAGCGGGCTTGCTCGCTCCCACATTGGGATCTCAGTACATCAGACAGAGAGTGTACTGCCGTGCTTTTGCTGTGCTTTTGCCCTGCTTTTGCTTCTACCACTCAGGTCGGCTACTAGGCCGCCGTGCTCTTGCTTTTGATCTTGATCTTAGGCGCCCCGTTAAACCACGATGGCCGAACGCAGGCTTGAATCCGTGGGTAACCCGGCAGGACGCCGGGTTAGCCGCGATGGGCCAAGGATGGCCCATGGCGGCGGCCCACGGATTCAAGCCGGAGTGAGGGCATGCCGAGCCTAGGCGAGGCACCAAGTGGTGGGGCAAGAGCCCTTTTGGTTACTTTTGGGGCTCTTTTCCAAAAGTGACCCGCCGTAAGGGCGGAACCATACGAAGCCGTTACCGCAGCAACGGATATGTACTCATAGCTACCTAAAAACCCGTCATCGGCCTAGCACGACACAAGAAGTTGCGTAGATACCTATGCCCATCGCAGGCAAGCCCGCTCCCACCGTTGACCTACAGTGTTCCGATGTTACTTAGACACGGGCATCGCAAACTCCGCGCCCTGCTCAATACTCTCCGACCAACGCTGCATGATCGACTTCTGCTTGGTGTAGAAGCGCACGCCTTCAGTGCCGTAGGCATGCATGTCACCAAACAAGCTCTTCTTCCAGCCACCAAAACCGTGCCAGGCCATCGGTACCGGGATCGGCACGTTGATGCCGACCATGCCCACTTCGATACGCCGTGCAAACTCGCGGGCAATATTACCGTCGCGGGTAAAACAGCTGACACCGTTGCCGAATTCGTGGTCGTTGACCAGCTTGATCGCCTCGGCAAAGTCATCCACGCGCACGCAGGCCAGCACCGGGCCGAAGATTTCTTCGCGGTAGATGCTCATGTCTTTCGTCACGTGATCGAACAAGGTAGCGCCGAGCCAGAAGCCATTTTCCAGGCCCGGTTCGGTGGGCACGTAGTCACGCCCATCGAGCAGCAATTGCGCGCCGGCTTGCACGCCTTGCTCGATGTAGCCGCTGATGCGCTCGAGTGCCGCGCGCGAAACGATCGGGCCCATCTCGGCCTTTAAATCGCGGCCGTCGGTGATGCGCAGTAGCTTGCCGCGCTCGGTCAGGGCAGCGATGACTTTGTCGCCCACATCGCCCACCAGCACCGCCACCGAGATCGCCATGCAGCGCTCGCCGGCACTGCCGTAAGCCGCGCCCATCAGCGCATCAACGGTTTTTTCGATGTCCGCATCGGGCATCACCACCATGTGGTTTTTCGCGCCGCCCAGGCCTTGCACACGCTTGCCGTTGCGGGCGCCGGTTTCATAGATGTATTGCGCAATCGGCGTAGAGCCGACAAAGCTCACGGCCTTGACGTCCGGGTGTTCGATCAGTGCATCCACCGCTTCCTTGTCGCCCTGCACCACGTTGAACACGCCTTTGGGCAAGCCGGCTTCGCGCAGCAGCTCGGCCATGAACAGCGAGGCGCTCGGGTCCGTCGGGCTTGGCTTGAGGATGAAGGTGTTGCCCGCGGCGATGGCGATCGGGTACATCCACATCGGCACCATCACCGGGAAGTTGAACGGCGTCACGCCGGCAACCACACCCAGTGGCTGGCGCATCGTCCAGTTGTCCATGCCCCGCGAAACCTGGTCGGAATGTTCGCCCTTGAGCAGGTTCGGAATGCCGCACGCGAATTCGAGAATGTCGATGCCCCGGTCGACTTCGCCCTGGGCGTCGGTGAACACCTTGCCGTGTTCGGCGACGATGATGCGCGCCAGGTCGTCCTTGCGTTCGCGCAACAGGTGCAGGTACTCGAACAGCACACGGGCACGGCGGATCGGCGGCGTGTCGGCCCAGCCGGCAAACGCGGCTTGGGCGGCGGCGACGGCTTCGCCCACGGTCTGGCGGCTGGCCAACGCGACACGGCCGGTCACCTCGCCAGTGGCCGGGTTGTAGACGTCCTGATAGCGATCATCGCGGGAAACGCGCTGGTCGTTGATGTAGTGCTCGAGGGTGATGCTCATGGCAGTTGATCCCAGGTCGGTAACGTTGGAGCCCACGATAGGCTTTCGGTTTGTTCCAAACCAGAGCAGAATCCAGAACTTATTGTCCTTATAAGCGAACAATAGAATCATGGAAAAGGCTGAGATCGAGGGGCTCTGGACGCATATTCACTGGCTGTCAGTGCTGGAGGAGCAAGGCACCTACACCGCCGCCGCCGCGCGCCTGGGCGTGAGCAAATCCGCGGTCAGCCAGCGTATCTCGGACCTGGAAAAGGCCACAGGTACACGGCTGGTCACCCGTACCACACGTAGCGTGCGGCTGACCGATGCGGGGCAGTCATTGACCCGCGAAGTGCGTAGCGCCTATGAACACATCGCCCGCAGCTTCTCCTCGGTGCGCGACTCTGCCGGGGAGATTCGCGGCCTGGTCCGCCTCACCGCACCGGTAGCGTTTGCCCGACAACAATTGGTGCCGCACCTGTCCGAATTCTTGCAGCGCTATCCCCAGGTGCGCATCCAGCTGGACGTGTCGGACGCCCTGAGTTCGCTGGCCGCCGAAGGCTACGACCTGGCGGTGCGACACGGCTTCCAGGTGCCGGAAACCCATGTGGCGTGGAAACTGTGCGACACCGGCTCGGTGCTGGTCGCCACGCGGGCCTACCTGCAACAGCACGGCGAGCCGCGTGAACCCAGCGATCTCAGCACACATAACTGCCTGTACTACCCACGGGGCACCGACCAGCCAGCGTGGACGTTCGAACGCGGCGGCAAAAAAGTCGAGCGCATCACCGTGCCCATCGCCGGCAGCTTTTCCACCAACAACAGCGAAGCCCTGCGTGACTCGGCGCTCAACCACCTGGGCATCGCCCTGCTCCCGGATTTCAGCGCGCATGCCGCGCTGGCCAGTGGCACGTTGGTGCAGGTGCTCAAGGGCTGGACGCTCAAAGGCGCGTTTGCCGATGAGATTTACTTGATTCGGCCGTACTCCCCGCATGTGCCGAAGTCAGTGACTGCGTTGGTGGGGTTTCTCAAGGACAAGCTATCCGGTGGTTTTCGCTTCGTGGGCAATTGAAGTCTGCACCCAGCATGGTCATCGTTTCTCCACACAACCTCACGGGAAACTCCATCGAGAGTCGATAACCTGATCAGCCCTACGTTCAAAGGCGATCGACATGTTGGCCCTCAACCCACGCGTACTGCTCATGGTCCTGTTGTTGCCCGCAGGGCTCTGGGCTCAAGACGTTGGCGCCGCCCGCCTGAAGAACGATATCCCGCCGCGTCTGCAATGGACGGCGAACTTCGGTTACTGCGGTGAAGCGGCCTTCGTCAGCGCCGGGCTCTACTACGGCCAGTACGTTTCCCAATACGACGCCCGGGCCATTGCCAGCCCGGGTATTGACCAGTCCAAAGCGGGGAGCCAGTTGCTGGTGGGTGTGAACGATGGCGCCGCCGCCGCTCGGATGCATTTGCAGGCGGTGCAGTGGAACAGTGTCAACACGCCGGACGCCAACGCCTTCCTGACGTGGTTAAAGGGCAATGTGCTGGCCGGTTACCCGGTGATCATCGGTGTGTATGAAAACATGCACGCGTTCCAAGGCTCCACTGAGGCCGAGGCCGGCGACGCGCAGTACGACCATATCGTGCCGGTGAACGGTATCTCGTCGAAATACCCGCTGACGTTACCGCCGCACGCTTACCCCGACGATGTGCTGGCCCTGAGCGACAACGGCCTCTGGTCACCCGACGGCGCCCCGGCGTATCGGTATCACTTCTCGTTCGACCGCTTCCAGGCCAATCGTCAGGAGGCCAACGCGCCGTCACAGGCGCTGTATTCCCTGCCGCGCAACAGGCAGTTCGGCGTGGCAGTGACCGGCATCATCGATCACGACGGCCAGACGCTGCCGGTGCGGCTGTGGACCGAGGTGATCGACGAGCAACCGCCGATGGCGCAACACGCCAATACCCGGCCCCCGTCTGCCGCGTTGGCATTGACCGTGACGGTCTCCGGGTTGAAGCCGAGCGTGCCCTACACCCTGTATCGCTACGACACCTTCGCCGCCGTCCCGGACGCCGCCTTTAACGCCAACGCTTCCCAGGCGGCGCAACAGTGGAAGGTCAAGATCAAGACGGGCTCGACGTATACGTTGAAAGAGACCATTCGTTCGGACCAGGTCGCGGTGTATCGGGCGGTACCAGACACGGCGCCTTAACCCCTCACCGAGTTAAGCGGAACCGTTCCCAACCACCCGCCGCTGTTAGAGTTACATATAGCCAGCGGCAATAATCTACATAACGAACCTAGCGACTTATTGATTAAGTTTTTACTGGCAAGGGCCATGAACAACGGCTTATTGACGCGCGGAAAAAGTCCATACAACTAATTGTAAACACTGAATAAACACCGCCTGGCTGCGCCTCCTGAAACGCCAGTTTCAAACACATCCCTTCGCAAACTTGCAAAACAACCACAACCGGCTAAGTTCATGAATACCGTGAAAGCCATCAGCCATTACGTATACAACCCGCCCTTCAGGCCAGGGGTTCTATTGCTCTAAAAACAGCGCTTAACAGTGACACGGAACTTAAGTCTTAACTCTCAAAAGGGATGCTTTGATGAAGCGCAGCCGGTGGTATCGTGCGTTTTCGAAAAAGGGGCCAGCCGCGCATTTTTGGCTGTCGTTGATGGGCTTTTCTGTGCTGGTGATTGCCAGCTTCCTGTTGTTTGAACAACAGATCCAAGCGTTCCTGACTCACCTCAACCTGTACCAACCCTCGACACCTGCCCAAGCATTCAACCTGGCACTGCTGCTGATCGCCCTGCTCGCCCTCGACGTGGTGCTGCCGGTGCCGTCGAGCATGGTCGCGCTGCTGGCGGTGGCCGTACTCGGCAGCCTCGGGGGTTACCTGGTGATTTTCATCGGGCTGTGCCTGGGCGCCGGGTTGGGTTATGCGCTGGGGGCCGGTTATTTTCGGTTGCTGTCCGGCCGCCTTGGGCTGCATCAGCGCCAGCCTGGGCAGTTGGCGTATCGGCTGGGTACGTTGTCGTTGATCTGCCTGCGCGGTGTGCCGGTGTTGGCGGAAACGTCGGTAGTGGCCGCCGGGATGCAGCGTTATCCGCTGCGCGCGTTTTTGCTGATTACCACGTTGGCGAATGCGGGGCTGGCGCTGGCCTACACCGCCATTGGCACGTTGCTGATCGAGCAGCACGCGCTGCTGGTCACCCTCCTCGCCAGCATGGTGTTGCCGCTGGCGTTTGTGGCCGGTTACAGCCTGTTCAAGCGCAAGCCCAGTGTGGATCAGCCCCTGCGCGGGCGGTTCGAGGTCCGTTACGACTACCCGGTGATCTTCACCGACCACCTGTTCGACCCGCTCAACCCGTGCCTGCATCAGCAACTCACTCACCCACACAACGGGCCGGTGAAGGTGATGGTGTTTGCCGATGAGCAACTGCTGCACAGCGCGCCTCAGTTGTTGGCACAGATCGACGCCTACTTCGCCGCCCATGCCGACCTGCACGTGCACGCCGCGCCCATCGCCGTGCCGGCCGGTGAGCTGAGCAAAAACGCGCAAGTGCTGGAGCAGCTCTACACCGACATGCTGCAACACGGCCTGGACCGGCACTGCTACGTGCTGGCCCTAGGCGGCGGCGCGGTGCTGGATGCGGTGGGCTACGCCTGCGCCACCTTCCACCGCGGCATTCGCCTGATCCGAATTCCCAGCACCGTGCTGGCCCAGAACGACGCCGGCATTGGCGTAAAAAACGGCATCAATGCCTTCGGCCAGAAAAACCTGCTGGGCGCCTTCTACCCCGCCACGGCGGTGATCAATGACTTCCAGTTGCTCACCAGCCTGACCCGCCGCGACCAGATCGCCGGGCTGGCCGAGGCGGTCAAGGTGGCGCTGATCAAGGACCAGGCATTTTTCGAGTGGATGGAGCAGCACGCCGACGCCCTCGCCCGCTTCGATCACCCCGCCAGCCGCTACGCGATTCGCCGCTGCGCCGAGCTGCACCTGGCGCACATCACCGGTGCCGGCGACCCGTTCGAACGCGGTAACGGTCGGCCGCTGGATTACGGGCACTGGGCCGCGCACAAACTGGAAAACCTCAGCCACCACCGGCTGCGCCATGGCGAAGCGGTCGCGGTGGGCATGGCGTTGGATGGGTTGTATGCCAATGCATTGGGGCTGCTCGGCGATACCGACACTGAGCGGGTGATGAACCTGTTGTGCACGTTGGGCTTCAACCTGTGCCCGCCGGAGCTGAGTTTGATCGATGCACAGGGCCGCTCGCCGCTGCTGCTAGGCCTGGAGGAGTTCCGCCAGCACTTGGGTGGGCAACTGTCGATCCCGATGCTCAACCGCATCGGCCAGTCGGTGGACCTGCATGAAATCGACAGCGCGAAGATGCAGGCGGCGCTGCAACAGCTGGCGTCGCGCAGTGTTGCGCCGCTGCCACTGGGTGAGGGTTACGCACAATGAGCCCGATGAAAACCTGGATGACCCTCGGCCGGGTTTCCAACCTGCCCACGGTGTGGACCAACACCCTGGCCGCCGCCCTGCTCGCCAGCAGTGCCGGCGCGCTGGCGCCGCCGTCGTCGCAGGCGTGGGTGCTGCTGTTGATCACGCTGTCGTTGCTGTACCTGGCCGGCATGCTGTTGAACGACTGGCTCGATGCTGATTGGGACCAGCAACATCACAACCCGCGCCCGATCACCCTGGGTTTGGCCAGCCGCCAGCAAGTCGGCCTGGCCACCGTACTGTTGCTGATCCTTGCCGCCGCGGCGGTGCTGGGCTTGAGCCGCTTGATCGACCAGCCGCATTGGCTGCTTGGCGGCGTGGTGCTGCTGGTCGGCTGCATCGTCGGCTACAACCTGCTGCACAAGAAATACGCCCACAGCGTGTGGCTGATGGGCGCCTGCCGCTCGGCGCTGTACCTCACGGCGGCGGCCAGCCTGGCGGTGCCGCCGGAGCCAATCTGGCTGTGCGCGATTCTGCTCGGTGTGTACATCAGCGGCCTGACCTACCTGGCGCGCCAGGAACACCGCAACCAGTTGATCAGCCGCCTGCCGTCGCTGCTGATGCTCAGCCCGCTGGCCCTGGCGTTCTACTCCAACAACCTGTGGTTCTGGCCGGTGCTGCTGCTGTGGTTGGCCTGGCTGGGCTGGCATTACTGGAAGCACCTGGCCCACCCGCAGCACAGAAACGTCCGCGCGTTTATCGGCGCGGGCCTGGCCGCCTTGCCGTTGTTCGATGCACTGGTGCTGGCGGTAGCCAACCAGCCGTTGGGCAGCCTGTTGTGTGTGTTGGTGTTTTTTCTGCTCCCCCACTTTCAGCGTTGGATCAAGCCGACATGAACATACGCCAGGATGGCCTCACCGAACGCCAACAAACCCTGAGCCAGCAACTGGAAGCCACCGAACTGCAAGGGTGGCAAGCGGCGCAGGCACAGCTTGCCCAGCAACCCAGCGCCACCACAGCGGCGCTGTTGAGCGGCCAGTGCAAGCGTTACCTGCCGGCACCTTCGGTGAAATTAGCGCGCGGGTTGCTGCTGGCCCAGGCACTCGAACACACCGAGGCTGCCGAGCAGTTGCCGCTGCTGCGCCAGCTGTTCCTGTGGGGCGACGATCAGGAAAAAATCGCTCTGCTTAGCGCCCTCGACTGGCTCGACAGCGACGGCGAGTGCCTGGAACTGGCCTTGCAGGCCGGGCGCACCAGCAACCCGCAGGTGTTTGCCGCCCTCGCCCTCGACACGGCCTACCCGTCACGCCACTACTCGGAGCGCGCCTTTCACCAACTGGTGCTCAAGGCACTCGGCATGGGCCTCGACGTGGGGCGCCTGGTCGGCCTCACGCAACGCCACGGCGTCACGCTTAATCAGTTGGCCCTCGACCTGCTCGACGAACAACTCGCCGCCGAACGAACCGTGTCCCCCGGGCTGCCCCGGGTGATTGCCTTCGAGCTGCTCAGCCCGGCGCAACAGCAGCGCCTGCGCGGCTTGCGTTTGCCGGTGCAATGGCACGCCTACCTGAACTGACGCACATCGCCTTCCCTTGACGAGGATTCACCATGCTCAAGTACTTTGATCCGCATATTCACATGGTCAGCCGCACCACCGACGACTACCAGAACATGGCGGCCGCCGGCATCACCGGCGTCATCGAACCGGCGTTCTGGCAGGGCCAGGCGCGTACCAGCGTCGGCAGTTTTGTCGACTACTTCGACACGCTGCTGGGCTGGGAACGCTTTCGCGCGAGCATGTTCGGCATCCACCATTTCTGCACCATCGGCCTGAACCCCAAAGAAGCGAATGACCTGTCGATCGCCAATGAAGTGCTGGAGATTCTGCCGCGCTACCTGGTGAAAGAAGGCGTGGTCGCGGTTGGCGAAATCGGCTACGACGACATCACCCCTGAAGAAGATCGCTTTCTTGCCGCGCAGCTTGAGCTTGCGAAGCAATTCAACCTGCCGGTGCTGGTGCACACGCCACACCGCGACAAGATCGGCGGCACCAAACGCACCCTGGCGGTGATCCGCGACGTGGGGATCGGCGAGCACCTGGTGATCATCGACCACCTCAACGAACTGACCTTGCCGCTGGTGCTCGACAGCGAGTGCTGGCGCGGCCATTCCATCTACCCCAACACCAAGATGTCGGAGCAGCGCATGGTCGCCTTGCTCAAGGAATACGGCACCGAAAAAATGGTGGTCAACAGCGCCGCCGACTGGGGCATCAGCGACCCACTGAAAGTGCCCAAGACCGGCCAGGCGATGTTGGCAGCGGGCTTTACTGAAGCCCAGGTGGAACAGGTGCTGTTCCACAACCCGGTGGACTTTTTTGCCCAGAGCGGCCAGTTGGACAAGGCCTTGGTCAGCACGCCACTGCCCATCGACCAGCGCAAGCAATGGCAGGAAAACTCGGCCCTGCGCGGCCAGGACCCGGTGGTCAAATGAGTGCCGCCAGCAGCTGGACGGCCGCCCAGGTCGGGTATTGCAGCAACGTGCACCCGGCCCGTGACCTGGCCGGGTTACGCGCCTCCATCAAGCAGCACTTTCAAGGCGTGCGCAGCCTGCGCGGGCTAGAGGAACAGGACAGCGGCCTGTGGATTTGCGCTCACGCGGCGGCGCAACTACAGCAGGATTCGGCGCGTGTGCAGTTCCTGGCATTGCTCCAGCACAGCGGCCTGCGCCTGACGTCACTGAACGGTTTCCCCTATGGTGAATTCCATCAGGGCGCGGTGAAAGCCGACGTCTACCTGCCCAACTGGGCCGACCCGCAACGGCTAGCCTACAGCCTGGACCTGGCGCGCATCCTCGCTCACGCCTTGCCTCCCGACTGCCGCCAAGGGGTGATTTCCAGCGTACCGCTGGGCTATGCCGCCACCTGGAACGAGGCCTTGCAGGCACGCGCCGATGAGCACCTGAGCCAACTCACCGCCGCGCTCGCCCGCCTGCATTGGGAAACCGGCAAGAAAATCGTGTTCTGCCTGGAGATGGAACCGGACTGCGTGCTGGAGACTACCGAGCAGGCCATCGCGTTCTTCCAGCGCCGGCAAGCCATGGACCCGAACCATGCCTACCTGGCGCTGTGTTTTGATGTGTGCCACCAGGCGGTGATGTTTGAAGACTGCTACCAGTCGCTGGACCGGCTGCGTGAGGCCGGGGTGCCGGTGGGCAAGGTCCAGCTGTCCAACGCGCTGATTTGCCGCCTGCCGTCTGACGATGAACAGCGCCGCGAACACGTGCTCAAGACCCTGAGCAGCTTTGCCGAAATCACCTACTTGCACCAAGTGAAGGCGCTCGACGCACAGGGCCGCCGAGTGGCTTGGCCGGACCTGCCCGCCGCCCTGACGCATTGCGCCGGGTTCAACGAACTGCGCATCCATTTCCACATTCCACTGTTCAGCGAACACCTGTTGTTGCCCGAACTCAGCGGCAGCCAAGTGGCGCTGGCGCAGACCTTCGACTACCTGGCGGCCCATGGCGATTTCCGCCCGGTGCTGGAGGTGGAAACCTACAGTTGGGGCGTGCTGCCCTTTGAGCTGCGGCCCGCCACCGAGCCTGCGCAATTGCAAGGCATTGCCGCCGAACTGCGCTGGGTCGAAGAACAACTGCGCCAGCGCAACCTGTTGCACGTGCAGAAGGTATACGCCGATGCCCTCTGAACAACCGCTGTTGCTGATCAATGTGGTCGGGCTGACGCCGTCGCTGTTGGGTGAAGCGACGCCGCACATCAATGCCCTGCTCAAGACCGCCCAGATGGCCACCCTGCAACCGGTGTTCCCCGCCGTCACCTCGACCGTGCAGGCCTCGATCCTCACCGGCGCGCCGCCGTCGCAACATGGGATTGTCGGCAATGGCTGGTACTTTCGCGACCAGGCTGAAGTGCGTTTCTGGCTGCAACCCAACGCGCTGATCCAGGGCGAAAAAGTCTGGCACACGCTCAAGCGTGAGATCCCGGGTTTTCGCTGCAGCCAGTTGTTCTGGTGGTACAACATGTACGCCGACGTGGACGCCGCGATCACCCCGCGTCCGCATTACCCGGCCGATGGGCGCAAGCAGTTCGGCTTGTATTCGTCGCCGCCCGGGCTGCATGAGCAGATCGAGGCGCAGATTGGCGAGTTCCCTTTCCATGGCTTCTGGGGCCCGGCGGCGGGCATTGCCTCGAGCCGCTGGATCGTCGATTGCGCGATGGCCGAGTTCCAGCTCAATCGCCCTCACCTGCAATTGATTTACTTGCCCCATTTGGACTACAGCTTGCAGCGCGTGGGGCCTGAACATCCGTCGATTGCCGATGAAGTGCGCGCCATCGACGCCGAGGTGGGCCGCTTGCTGAGCTTTGCCGAGGCGCAGGGCGCGGCGGTGATGCTGCTCTCCGAATACGGCATCGAAGCGGTCGAGCAATCGGTGTCGATCAACCGCGTGCTGCGCGCCGAAGGCCTGTTGCAAGTGCGCCAATCCTTGAGCTGGGAGTTGCTCGACCCTGGCGCCAGCGCGGCGTTTGCGGTGGCCGATCATCAGGTCGCGCATGTGTATGTGAAGCAGGCGCAGGACATTCCCCGCGTCAAAGCCTTGCTGCAGCGCCAGCCGGGTATCGAGCAGGTGCTGGACCAAACCGAGCAACGCACCTGGCAGTTGGACCACCCACGCAGCGGCGAGCTGGTGGCCGTGGCCGCAGCGGGTTACTGGTTTGATTACTACTACTGGCTGGACGCGCGCAAGGCGCCGGATTTTGCGCGCACCGTGGACATCCACCGCAAGCCCGGCTACGACCCGGTCGAGCTATTTATCGACCCGGCGATTCGCTTCCCTAAACTGAAAGTCGCGCGCCGCCTGCTGCAAAAAAAGCTCGGCTTTCGCTACTACATGGACCTGATCCCGCTGGACACCCGCCTCGTGCGGGGCAGCCACGGCCGCCTGCCCAGCAGCGCGCAGACCGGCCCGTTGCTGATCACCAATTGTGATCTGGCGTTACCGCAGCACCTTGCGGCGACGGCAGTGAAGCAACTGCTCCTGGAACATTTCCTGGGGCGCCCACACCTGGAACTGGCCAATGCCAAGGAGCTTCCATGCGGCGAGCCTTATCTATCACTGTCTTGAGTGCACTGGCCGGACTGGCCCAGGCCCAAGGCGCAAACACGCCCTTCGACTGCACGGGTTTCTTGCAGTTTGGTGGCGACATCGACAAGACCCGGGCGACCTTCACCCAGAGCCCCGAAACCCTGGCCTGGAACTGGTTTGCCTGCCTCAACCAACCCGCTGCGGCACAAAGCCCTGACTTGGTCTGGGAAACCATGAAGCCGTCGGATCAGGTCTACCTGGCCAACGGCGCGCAACCCCTGCCCTACGCCCAGCGCGTGCCCGTGCCACCCGCGGTGCTGACGCAAGCCCAGGCGATGGGCATGAACGCCAACCGCATGTTCCATAACCTCAATGCCACGCAACAGGTGGACGGGCTGATCCTGGAAATGGGCGGGCAAGTGCCGCAAGCCCAGCAAGGCCAGGCGGTGCGCTTCCAGCTGCTGATGGGGCCGGACACCTTCAACTACATCGTGCAGCAGAAGGTCTACAACGTGAATGGCCAGGCCGCGTTGACCAGCGACCTGAACTTCCCCTCCACCGCGTGGGAACTGAAGGCCGCCTGGCTGTGGATCGGCAACAACCCGACCTATCAGCAGCAACTGGCCAACGACGGCTACTACATCGCCCAGACCTACTACCAGCAAGGCAGTGAGTACGTGGTCGGTTATGCCGCGTTGAGCGGCTTGCACGTGATCAACAAACTGAACCCCGACTGGGTGTGGACCACCTTCGAAAACCGCAACAACGGCAAGTACACCGTGACCAACGCGATCCCGCCCACGCCGATGACCAACAGCACCGGGCCGACCACGGCGGCGCAACCGGTCAATGTCAGTTTTCAGGCGAGTTACCCGACGCTGGCGCAATACGAGCTGATCGGCGTGCAGTCCAATACCACGCCCACCTTGCTCGCCAACTCCCAGTTGGAATCGGCGTTCCAGAGCATGTCTTCGTGCTTCGCGTGCCACAGCACCGCCGCGTACTCGTCGACTAAGGGCTACTTCAATTTCGCCCTCAAACAACAGGGCGGCATCGTCTACCCCACCGCCGAACTGCCGGCCTCCGACTTTGTCGGCTATCACAAACTGGACTTTGTCTGGTCGCTCAAACGCGCCCAGTGGCAACGCTAAGGAGCCTCACATGAGCGTATTGAATTTCCCGCGTATCTACCTCGGCGGCCATATGTTCTGGAACCCGCCGACCGCCAACAATAACGACATGTACCCGCTCTACGATGCGGTGAAAATGCAGATGAACTGGCGGTTTCTGGAAGCCTTCAAGATCACGCCGCTGAACGCCGCCAGCAACCTGCTGCCGTGGACCATCGCGCCATTGGCCCCGGCCGCCGTACCCGACTACGTGATGCAGGTGCCGGGCAATGCCGGGCAGTTGGCGTCCCCCATGATCCCCGGCGAATGGAACCTGTTCGGCGACAACGCCTGCGGCACCGTGAGCTACAACCAGACCCAGTCGGTGATCACGGGCGGCGAGTTGCCCGACGGCGGTTATGTGAGCCAGGACCCGCTGATCAACCAAAGTTATCAGCTGCTCGGCAACCCGTTTGGCGGCGCGCCGAATTCCCCGGCGCGCTTTGTCGACGTGAGCCCGTGGCAGAACACCTTTACCGCGCTGTACTTCGACAAGTTGGTACTGGGCAATGCCGAGTGCGGCCTGACGCTCAACCGCGAGCACCGCATGCTCGACCGGTTCCTCAACTTCAACTGGGCCAACCTCGGCGGCCTGGCGTACGTGACCACCACTTGGCAGACCTGCTTCCCGAAAGAAAACCTGGCATGGGTGATCGGCAACTCGGCCTTGCTGCAAAACCTGCAGGCGCAGATGGCGCAACAGAATGCCAAGGGCCTGATGTTTCGTTTTACCACCTACCTGACCTGTTACGACAAGAACGGTATCTTCAACAACTACCCGCCCATCGACACCCACAGCTCCACGCCCGAAGCCCAGGCCAAGGTGCAAGCCATGTATCAACAGGCGCTGGATAACGTCGGTGACATTTTTTTCAACCCGGCCTATAGCCGCACCGTAGGCAGCCTGGGGCTGTGGTTTGAGGATGAGTTCCCCACCGCGCCAGCGGGCCGGCGCCTGGTGCCAGCACAAAAGGTGCCCATCTACAAAACCTCACCGGGTACCACCAGCCAGGTCCAACTGGGCGTGATCTCGGCCCAGGCCCATGGCACGACCTTGTCGCTGGACCTGGGCAACGCGTTCCCGTTCTACCCCGTCGACAGAAAGGCCGAGATCCCCGTTGCCGCCAAGTACCAGGCCGGCAACTACCAGATTGGCATCCGCCAAGGCACGCAATTCAGCCCGTTGGCAAGCTTTGGCTATGACGACTACCAGCAGTTGGCGTTCGACAAACGCGCCGGCATCCTCGACCTGCCGCTGACCGTCCAAGCTCAGGCGCAGCTGCAAACTGGCAGCCTGGAATTGCAACAACCAGGTACCACGCCAATCATCGCCGCGACCCAGCAGATGTGGACCGCCGAGGTGGTAGAGAGCGCCAGTTTTATCGACGTGGGCGACACCAAGACACTGCAAATCATGGTGCAACACGACGGCCAGCCCGCACCGGCCGGCACCACGTTATGGGTGGCGGAATACGGCAATGCCTACATGCTGTGCACCACCGATTACTACCTGGCGTTCAGCAACGCGGCGGACTTTTCGCTGTTCAACAACGACCCGCAGAACCCGGCCAACAACAGCCCCTGCCTGCCGCAGTTTAGCGGGGCGAAGACCCTGCTCGGCCAGATCACCGAAGGCACCGGTCGTCAGCTCATGGCAACCCGGCTCGCGGTGTCAGCCGATCAGACGACGCCGGTGACCTATCAGCAATTCCTGCAAACACCGGCCGCAGTCGCCTTAAGCCCGACGCTTAAGTTCGTCAACCCGATTGCCCTGCAAGGCACGCTGCAAGACCCGCTGAACAGCAACGTGCAATACAGCGTGACCAAGATTCAGACCGATGCCAATGGCATCGCCAACCTGACCGTCACGGCCCAGGCGCCGGGCTTTCCGACCTTGCGTTTCTTTGTGCAGGAAGGTGAGCAGGCGCCGGTGATTCCGTTCAGTTTCCCACTCAACCAGGCCTTTACCGACTTCCTCGCACCGCTGCGCGTGCTGCCGCTGGAACCGCAGATGCAGCAGGACTTCGTCAACGCCTGGAACCTGATCTATCAGCGTGAGGACGCCGGCCAGCTGATCTGGGAGACCTTCATCTACCCGTTCATCTTGCAGCCGTTCTATTACCTGTACCCGATCATGAGCAAGTACATGCCGCTCAATAACCTGAAGCGCATCGAGGGCGCCGTCGACCAACTGATCGTGCTGATCAGCAAGCAATATCAGGAGGAAAGCACCCTGGCCATGCCCATCACACGCGACATGCCGCAAAGCCGGCGCGCCGTGCTGGAACTGTGGGCACAGGCGCTGGTGAAGCGTAACTACCCGCCCGTGCAGCTGAGCATGAGCGACTACACGTAAGCCTCACACAGGACCACCGGGTGACGCGCCTGTCGCCCGGTTTTCAAAGGAGTGTTGTATGAACGCCAGCCTCTTGAGCCGACTGTTACTGTTGTTACTGTTGCTGAGCCCCGTTGCGTTTGCCGAGGACGACAGCGGCGCCGTGTACTTCACCAATGGGGTGCACAACAGCGAAGGCTGTAATGCACAGAACGGCAACTGCATCGCCAAACGCGCGCCCAGCGACCCGTCCGATCCGTTTTTCCCGGCGCAATGGATCAGCGATTGGACGATGTACCGGGTGATGAACAACTACCAGAACAACCCACCACCTTACAGCAGCCCACCCTCCACGCTCAAACCTGCGGACTACACCGTCTCGCGCGGGACCAGCTACTACGACAGCACCTACATCCCAGCCGACGGCGACGGTTTCGGCGCGATGATGGAGCACTACGAGAAGTACTGCCTGCCGATCTTCCCGATCAAGAACAACAACTACAGCTGCTCGTTCGTGTCCCTGGGCAACAAGGCGTACTTCCTGACCTACCCGCAGGACCGCCCGAAAGACATGCCGGCCTGCTGCATGTTTTCACCGATGAACCATCCGCCGCGCCAGGACTTTATCGAGCACCTGCCCTACAGCGCCGAACGCAGCAAAAACCTGGGTGGCAGTGTGCAGGCCTATGCCTTGGACCTGATCTCGCCGGCGGGACCGATTTTGTTCGGGTATGCGTTTAACAAGCAGCAGACGGGCAAACCGCCCTACCGCCTGCCCCAGTCGTTCTTCTTTTCCGGGGACGTGAGCGTCGCGAATGCGCCCATCGTGAGCCAGAACTACACGAACTTTCGCATCGACAAACCCGACCCGGCGCAGACCTGGGCGCAAGTGATCGCCATGTGCCCGTCGAACCCGCCGCCGTGCCAATTGTTCGAGCCGCCGGCGTCCCAGAGCAACGGGCATAAGGCCCAGTGGAACCAGCTCATGCAGCGCAAACCCTGAACACAAGGACGTATCGCCATGAAAACACTCGTGAGTGTGATGCTACTCGGGCTGGTCAGCCTGTCGGCCCAGGCGCGGGAAGCGCCTCAGCCGTTGACGCTGGCCACGCAATTCAACTGCCAGCCACCCAGCAGCGCGCCGGCGGCCACCGCCAGCCAGGATCAGTTCGATCAATACAGCTGGCAGCTGTTTATCGCCTTAAACTGGCCGGCACAGGACGGGCAACGTGGCACGCCCAACTGCAGCAAACAGCCCGGCGATTCGGGCTATACCGTGTGGCAGACCTACAAGACGGTCAGCGAAATATTCCTGCCGGGCGCTGCCAACCCAGGGCCGTGGAATAGCCCGCTGACCGCCCGAAGCCTGGGCATCATCAACATCGCGGCGCTGAAGAACAGCTCGCTGGTCAACTCCATCGACCAGGCGGTGGGTGGCTGGCTGATCGACCAGGCGGGCAACCCGACCTATTACGATATTTCGGCCAACCAGGCGTCCTACAACTACATCGTCAGCAATAACTTCTACAACGCGAATGTGGTATCCAAAGCCAACACCATCAACTTCCCCAATGGGGTCATCGAGGTCAAATCCAGCTGGCGCATTCTGACTGCCCGGGACAATGCCAGCCATTACCTGACGCAGTTTGCCCGCGTGGCGCGGTTCAACAGCCAGGGGCAGCGCATTGGTGTCGGCGAGGCGTATTTGGGGTTGGTGGGCTTGCACATCATCACCAAGGTCAATGGTTACCCGCAGTGGATCTGGTCGACCTTCGAGCAGGTCGAAAACGTGCCGCCCAAAGCCAAGGTGAACGGCCAGTGGGTTGACCAACCGGTAGCCGGTACCGCCTATTCCTACTTCAACGCCGCCGCCCCCGCCGCCGCACTCAACCAGTCGCCGTGCAACTGGCAAACCCAGGGCACGCAACTGGTCTGCGTGCCCAAACCCGGCACCTCGTTCCAGACGCCCAACCCACTGAACCGCGTGACGCCGATTGCCGACGCCACCGCTTGGGTGAACAACAACTATCGCACACACCCCGGGCTGCAACGCAGCGTGTTGAAGTACTACCAGTTAATCACCACCCAGCGCCCGTTGATGCCGAACAACCCGAGCAACCCGCTGGGGCAGCCGACCCCGGCACTGTCGGCCAATGTGACCATGGAGAGTTATATCCAGCCCAACAGCAGTTGCATGAACTGCCACTCGATGGCGACGCCGGTGAAGAGCCCGTTCAAGTCCGACTTCTCCTACCTGTTCAAATTCGCCAACCCGCCTCTCACCCCTCACGCCACGGACAAGGAATAGACCATGAGCATCCTCAATGGACCACGACTGAATTTCTGGGGCGGCATCCGCACGGACGTGAGCTTGCCAAACAACTCGCCGACCATTCCTTTCAATGGCGATGATGAATGGCCGCTCTTCGACCTGACCACATCAACCCTGGCGCCCGGCGCGCAGTCGTACACCGACGACCAGTTAAACAACATGATCAACGCCCCCACCGGCAACTACTACACCGCCGGCGGCTGGAACCACTACGGCCAGCATGTGGTGGACATGCAGAACGCCTTGATCAGCTCCCAAGGCAGCCCCGGCAACATCAGCACCACGGGCGATCAGGTCGGCCAGCCGGTGTACCTGCTTGGCTCGGTGGACCCGGCGACCGGCCAAGGCCCCGTGTCCGGCCCGATGATGGTCGACCTGGACCCTAGCGCCTCGACCACCACGCAGATCTTTGTCGGCGGCCTGCAAATCGGCAGCGGCGAAAATATCCAGCTGCTGATTCGTTGCAATGCGGTATGCAGCAGTTTCGACGTGACCGGCCGCGTACTCGAGCCGGCGAAGATGGATGCACCGGGCTCGTTCCACGCCAGCGGCACGTTCCAGCTGACGTTTCCGCTGAGCAGCATCGTCAGTTGGAACAAGAACAGCAGTGGCCTCAAGGCGATCATCCAGGCGCCGGGGGCGACGGGTATTGTCCTGCGTTTCGTGATGTTCGAGATGTGCCCGCAGATGACCACCGCGCAACTCGATGCGGATTATGCCGCCGGTAAATACACGCCGAACCCGAGTATCGGCCGGGTCATCGGCACACTGGCGCCGGCCTTTGCTGGCGAGCCGCTGAGCTGCCAGCCGGGGCGGCAATTGGTCAATGCGTCCACGGGCAACGCGGCCTACGCGGCGCTGGGCACTAACGGTTTGCTGAGCCTGGACATGGTCAACGTGATTCCCAAGCAAACCTTCCGTGCCGTGCGCGACGACATCACCAGCCCCATCGGGCCAAATGCGAACTATGGACCGGTGACGATTTCAGCTGGGGCCACCGCGCTGATAACCCTCAACCCGACCGCCAGCCCGTTGGTCAATTACTACGTGTACGGCGGCATCGTCGACGTGCCCCTGAATGCCAGCCAGCAACAAGCGGTCAAGACCACGCCGCTACAGATCACCGGCCCTAACCCGGTGGCGGGTAAGACGCTTAGCGCGAGCGAATCCATCTACCGGGTGTATGCCGACCAGCGCAACCTGTACCTGGAGGATTACCCTAATGGCCTGACGATCAATTTGCAGGTGCGCTACTTGGGCGGGCCGGTGCCGAAAGCCACCACGGTCAGCCTGGGCGCCAGCGCGCCTGGGGTCTACGACCAGAAGCAATACATCGACTTCCTCAACTTCCCGAGTTCGCTGACGGTGAGTGCCGGCCAGCAGGCCGTGAGTTTTCCCGTCACGCTTAAACCCGGCAGCGCCGCCCAGGCGGGGTTTGTGGCGCTGACCTGCACGGCCAATGGCGTGGACAACGGTGCGTTCTTCACCAACTTTCGCAAGTACGCGCAGACCGACTTCGGCATCGCCAAGGGCAGCATCATCACCTGGCAGCAGGTGTACCCGAACGTGCTGCGTTTTCACTACCTGGCCTTCCCCGCCATGTCGCGCTACGTGCCGCTGAACCAGCCCGACGCGATCATGGCGGCGAAAAACGCCATCCTCGCGCGCACCTCGGATGCCTACAAAGGCACCACGCTGTTCATGCCGGTGGTGCACTCGATGTCCCCCGCCCAGCGTGCACTGCTGCGTGCGTATCTCACCGGCAGCCCGTGGCAGCCGCCGCAATAGGAGGCAAACCCGATGACCCTTCATATCCCAGCTCAACCCATTGAAGCCCTGCGCCCGAGCACCTTTGTCGCTGAAGGTTTGCTCAACCCTCGCGGCGTGTGCCTGCAAGCCGATGGCAGCCTGTTGTTGGCCGAAGCCGGCTCAGGTTCAGCGGACCAGCCGTTTAGCGGCCGCATCACCCGGCTGCAACCCGACCCGCAGCAGCCTGGCGCCTACCTGCCCGGCGAAGTCGTCGCCCAGGGTTTTCGCAGCATGAACATGCAGGCGCGCATGCTGCGCGATGAAATCATGGGCGTGTCGGACATTGCTTGCGGTGACGGTCGCTGCCTGGCCAGCCAGACCGATTACATCGGCGGCTCCAGGCTGCTCGACTTGCAATACAGCCCGCCCGAACCGGTGTTCCACAGCCGGGGCAACCTGAATGCGCTGTGCTACCACCCAACACGGCGCAGCTGGCTGGCCGTCAAGCCCGATACCAACCAACTGGTGGAGTTTTGCAGTGGCGAGGACGAACACGTACTGGCGCAACTGCCCGCGCTGGACCAAGGCCAGGAAGCGGTGCCCGTTACTCTGGTGTATGAACCGCAAACAGACGCGGTGCTGATCAGCCTGTTCTCCGGTGAACTGCACGGCGACCCGGCCCGCAAAGGCATCGACTTTGCCGACTACGCCGGGCAGGTGATTCGAGCCCACCCGGCAGGCGGGCAGATCGAGGTGGTGATACGCGGCCTGCAACTGCCCACCGGGCTGGCGCTGTGCCCGCAGGGCAAGCTGCTGGTGCTGGAGTTGTGCAGCCACCTGCAACAACCGTTGCCGCCAAACTGGAACGGCGAGCCGCTGCATGGCGGCTTCACCCGGTTTGCCGGGCGACTGTTGCGGTGCAACCTGCAAAACGGCCAAGTTGAAGTGCTCGCGCGCGGCTTGGATACACCGTCCAACTTATGTGTGGTGCAGGGTGCTGTGTTGGTGAGTGAAGGCATGGGGCTGGCGGGCCGGCAGGTCCCGGCACCCGATCACACGCTGGCATCGTTGACTGGCCGGTTGCGCCGGGTGCAGTTGTGAACCTACACCGCCGCCTCTAACAGCAAAACGGTCGCAGGCACAGCACGAAAAGATGGAGTGTGCTTGGCCGCTTCCAGCATATGCGCGGCCAGGTGGTGGGCGTCCAACGCGGCTTTGGAGGCCCACTTTTCGATCAACACGAAGCTGTCGTTATTGCCGACAACCGGGTGTAAATCGTATTGCAAACAGCCATGCTCGGCCCTGACCTGGGGCGCCAGCTTTTCAAACGCGGCCAGCTGCTGCGACCCTTTGCCGGGCTGGGTATGGATAATGACGACAAGCCGCACTTCATCTGACATGAACACACCACCGCAGAGGTTGGATAAGGAACACGCACAGTACGTGAGCAGGCTGCCGGGTTGCAAAAAAGCCTACCCGGCGTGCGTATTTCACGCGGTTTTCACAGGCAGGCGCCTAGGCTCAACTCAGCTCCTAAGTGAACACCTTTAAGCCCGCGCCCCCATCGTGGGCTTTTCTTTGTCTGCATGGCGATCCACCTTGCCGGCGGCCGGGCTCAATACCGACCGCTGACGTCAGTGCATGAAGGCTTACGCGGAGCGACCTCTGTTACGACTTTGTTGTTTTTTAACGCCCTTCCCGATCTTTAGCTCGTATTGGTGGTGAATGAACCAGACGACCAAAAGCAGGCCTGCCAAGCCAAAAATGAGTAGCAACAGCTCTATTGCGGGACCTTCGTGTGAAAACATCTTTCGTTCCTCGTCCTGAAGTCGCACAACCCAAAACAGGCCGCACCCGAAATTATTCGTAACAATTCAAACATTTTCAGGTTAGCGGCCAAAGTCATAGGTGGCAACCCTGGATTGCGTTGGAACTGTTGATCTAGAGGGGTTGCTTGTTGAAACGCGTGGGTCACATTCAGCTCAGGCACCCAGGGCACGCCCTTGGGCAACGGCGATTTGGACGACTTCACCCTGACCTTTCCGGCTATTTTCGTGAATGGCGAAAAAGTGCCCATGGCGCCCATTCACTTCAAGAAACGTGAAGCGCGTTATGCACCGGTTTTTAATTACTGAGTTGAATCCGCCGGCCGTGGAAAATCGACAGACTTATAATAAAAAAAACTAAAAACAGCACAAATCAATATAAGAAACTGTGAGAACTGACAGTTACCTCCCGCTGCAGAGCCGCGTACTTTCAAAGAGCAACCGCTGCCACCTAATGAATGGGTGGCCTATCACATCATAGGGAGATGAACATGGCTCACAATCCAATGGGTACAGACCCAAGCGATTACGAAAACGACCCGATTTTTAATGCAACCACTCAAAAGCGCAACGTGGTCGACCCACGTACGGGTCTATTCGAGAACTATGTAAAAACGGAGTCACTCATCGGAAACTGCGGCCTCGGGCCTACGTTTGATATGAGCCTTTACTACACGCCAGTGGTCAACAATGAATCGGCATTGGGGGATGGTTGGTTTTATGGTGTCACCACCTACAGCGAAACCTATAAAAAGTTGACACTGCACTCGGGTGAGGTGTTGGAAATAGAGAAAAACAAAGACCTGACGACGCTGGCTGTTATAGCAAAATGGGCCGGTGGCAAGCTGACAGTGCAGCACAAAGGCGGCAGAAAAGAAGTACTGGTACTGTTGGAGGGCACGGGAACTTACGTCACTGAGTCATTGACCACCGATGACCTTAACAAACTGCTTTTCGAGTGGATGACAACGGCCCACGTCATAGAAGGTAAAACGTATTACCAGATCCAGTTAACCGGAATCAAAGATGCCACCCGCAACCTGCTCAAGGTCGACTACACACCCGACGCCCCGGATGCGTCACCGGCGCTTGAGACCGTCAAGTTTATTTTCTGGCCGGATGATACCGCGCAAACCCTGACCTATACCCTGGCCATCAAGGATTACGCCCTGCAGTCCGTGAGCCTTGGGGATAACATTCAAAGCACCTTCGAGTACCTGGATCATCCCGTTTGCGGCTGGTTGCTGACCACGCTCACTAACTTCGATGGTCTCGAAGAAAAGGTCGTGTACAAAGACAACGGGCTGGCATTCCCGGACAATCCAAAACTGTCGGCACTGCCGTGTGTCAGTACCCACACATTAACGCCCAATGGGGGTGGCACACCGGTTACCACCACGTATGTCTATGAGCGTCAGGACGAGAAAAAGTACCGAACCATTATGAGTGAAGGGACGCCGGCAATTCGCACCACGGTTTACCAATACGATGAAAAGCACGAGGTGACCTCGCAGACCCTGACCCAGGGCACCGCCAAGACCCAAACAGACTACGCCATGGAAAACAGCTCATTTATAGTGAGTCGTTTAACCAGTATGACTTACACCCAAGCAAACAAAAGCTATAAAAAAACAAATGGCAACTTGTTTAACACCAACTCCGCGCTAAGACTGAACAACCAAAACAACGTCACTACCGAGATGGACTACATCCGCGGCCGCAACGAGAGTCCCGGAGAAATAAAGGCGCGCACATTGCTGGGGGCCATTAAGGCGGCGTCCAGACAACCATCGAAGAGTACACCTGACACTTCCTGGGGCCCTGACGGCAACAACTTGAACGCGCGGTTTGAGTCGACTTATGTTGACACCGAATTTGTCGACACACCCGGGCTGCTATCGTTAATACCTGGGCTATTACCCTCCTTGCTTCCGGGCCTGTTGAACGTTGCCCAGTTCAAACTTCACGGTTATAAAGTGTTGCCGGAACTGAGTGAAGCCAAGCTCACCAATACGTTGCAGGGCAGCCTCGCCACCGATAAGTTTGCCGATGCCGCGTTGATCGGCCAGCGGTTCGAATATTTCGAAAGCAACGACTTTCGTAAAGGACGCAAAAAAAGCATAAGCCAGTCCACGCTGGACAACCGCTCTTTGGCACCTATTGTGACCGACCCGGTACGCTCTTTCGACTACGCCTTGGGAGGCGTCGGTGACACTGAACTGACCACCACGACCACCGAAACCGATGACCAGGGTAATCAGCGCACGGCCTCAGAAACCCAGAACACTCTTAATGGTCGCCTTATTCGCCAAGTCGACGCCGACGGCAACCGGACCGAGTATGCCTATAACCCATACGGCCAACTGGCCACGCTAACCGTCTGTGCGCAAAGCCCGACCTACCGCCAGATCACCACCTACACCTACCCGGCGCCCGGCCAAGTGCAAATCACCGAGCCTAATGGGCAAACCCGTTTAAGCCAGTACGATGGCCAGGACCAGTTGGTCAGCGAGTACCTGATTGAGGATGGCCAACGAAAACAGACCAAAGCCGTCAAATATGACGCCATCGGGCGCGAGGTACAGACCACCCGTTTTGATTACAAGGAAAATGGCAGCCTACTCAGCGAAACGCAGGAGCTGCGATACGATGAATGGAATCAGGTCTGCGCTCGCAAATACAACGATAGCCGGGAAGACTTCGACTTCTACGACCCAATAGCACTGACCCGCACGCAGTGGACCGGAAAAGCAACTGATAAACACGCAACGGTCACCTCCTATGACACCGACCAGACGATCAAGAAAATCGAGTGGAAAGGCCAGGATGGCAACGTCTATCAAACCCAGACAGCCACCTACACCCGTGCCAAGCAGGTCAAGCAACTGCACACCAAAGGTGAGTTGGGTGTCACGACCATTGACTACACCTACGATGGCAGCGGCCGGCTGCTGAGCGAAAGCCACAGCGAAAAAGACAATGGCCTACTCGCCCCTGCCCTTGTCTATACCTACTACTACACCTACCCGCAGCACTGGCTATTGCGTGAGGCCGAGCAGGTGGCGATCGAATTCGGCGGTAAACGCCAGACCCTGGGTAAACGCACTTTCGACAGCTGGGGCCGAGTAACGTCCATCACTCGCGGTACTTGCACCGAAACCTACACCTACGCGGGCGCCAGCTTGGTACCGGTATCAACCGTCACCGCTGAAGGCAGCGTGCTGCAGCATGACTACATCAAGGAACTGGGTAACCGCCTGGCCAAGACCCAAACCGCCACCCCCGGTGAACAGAAGACCTTCAGCTATGCCTACGGGGCACAAGGACTCGCGACAGCCAGCGAGGGGGAGCATATGCTCCGGTACACCCATGACCGCAACCTGCGCGTCACCCAACAAAGCGTACAAACACAGCCTGGCCAAGCCAAAGAGGTGCTGTCCAATTACTCACTGGGTGGGCGCTTGTTCGACACGACAGACGCGCTGGGTGAAAAGTCGCTGTTTCTCTACGACGGTAAGGGGCGCCGCGTTCAATCCAACACCCTCTATTTTTCAGGCTCGCATACTTACAATGACCAAGGCTTGCTTCTTCGTGACAGTATTTATGGCGCGCCCAATTCGGGCATCTCTTTTGGTGTGGACTACACCTACGACTCACAACAACGCGAAACCAGCCGCCAATTCACGCTCAGTGGCAAAATCGACCTCACGTTGGAGAGTACCTATTACGCCGATGACAAATTGAAGTCGGTGCAGCTTAAACAAGGCAATACCGTTCTGGGTTCTCGCAGCTTGGCCTATACCCCGGGCGGACGCCTCAAAACCTGCACAACCACGGGTGTATGGCGACCGAAGACCCCCAAAAACAAAGACATCGACCAGCAAGCCTTCACTTACGACGCACTGGGGAATGTCATCACCTGCATCACCACCTTCGGTGGTGGGAAGAATACCGCGACCCACACCTATGACAGCGTGAACGGTTTCCGTCTGACAAAGGTTGCAAACACTCATGCGGACTACCCGGCTGCTGGCAGTTTGAGTTATGACGCAGCCGGGCGGGTAACCCAGGACCAGACAGGTAAAAAATACACCTATGACTGGCTGGGACGACTGATCCAGGCCGGCGGCACCCGCTACAGCTACGACCCCTCTGATCGTTTGATGACCCGCGAGCAGGACGGTGATAAAACCCAAATCATCTATGACGGGCTCAACGTCTCTGGCGAGTACTCACTGGAAAACAACGACACCTATCGCAACCTGAACCCCGGGAGTGCGGGCTGTACGGTGCAACAAATCAAACGCTCTGGGGTGAAAAGGACCCTGTTTGAACTGCGTGATGCCAATGGCACCGTGTGCGTCAGCTACGACCTTCTGGCTCAAACCTTTAAGCACCACGCTTATACGGCCTACGGCGAGCACTTTTCGGATGAGAGCGACTCACTGCTGGGCTTCAACGGCGAATACTGCGACCCCATCACAGGCCAGTCCCCCTTGGGCACGGGATACCGCTGGTATGACGCGCGCTGCATGCGCTTCCACGCACTGGACAGCTTCAGCCCATTTGGGCAGGGGGGGCCGAACATGTATGCCTATTGCGCCAACGGTGATCCCGTCAATTACCAGGACCCCAGCGGGCACGCGTCAGTGGATGCAGGGTTGAGGAAAATATGGGGAGATGATTTGCCTGGGCCGCTCAGTTTGGGTAAAGACACGCAATTGATCCACACCTTCCTCTGGGCGGGTGTCGGCATATTGACAGCCGTCATGACCGGCGGCACGTCAATTTTTCTATCGGCGGCGTTAGTCGGGGCTGCCATGATCTCAGCAGCTACAGGCATCGCATCGGTGCTTATCGGCGACAGTGATTCAAAGGCGTCAGAAACGCTGGCCTGGATATCGCTGGGATTTGGAGCCGCCGGAGGGGGGCTCTCGATCGTCGGAAAAACAGCCAGGCTTGCCGCCTACCTGGGGCGTTCAGGCGTCGCCGTTGCCAGAAATCTGTTCGGCAAAGCGGCTCCCGCCACGACCTCCTTATTCAGACCGACCGAGCTATTGAGGAAGCTTTTTCCTCGCCTACTCCCACGCAAGGCTGAGCCACTGATACTCAACGGAAATTCGCTGCTGGAAACGCCGAGAGCAACAAACCTCTTCAATGTCGGTGATTTCAACACCGTCGCGTTTATAACCGCCGGTGTCTTGTCGGGCACCGAGGTAATCAACGCTGCACCTGGATCCGTTCAGTTTGCCAACACCGCTGTGGGCGATATTACGTGGTTGCCTTTTGGGAACTTCACCCCCTTATGGTTGAAAATAAAGTGATAATTGAGTGCTCCGCCCTCAAATCCTTGAGAAGGAAGCGGGGGGAACGGGCGATATAGGCCCCTAAACAACAAGCAAAAAAATCCCGCAGCACCGTTGGTGCGCGGGATTTTGTTTGAGGGCTGGCAGTAAACATGCTTAAGGAAATGGGGTAATGAAAGAGAACACAGATGACTGACTGGCGAAACCAGAGCTTTTGGAGCAAGGCGTGGACCTATGTTCTGCTGGCACTGTTCGTATGGATTTCCGATGGCTCGGATCTCAGTTGGCTGGGTGGAGGGTCCTCAAACCGCAAGCGGGTATTCAGCCCTGGCTTCATCGCCTTCTGCGTTTTTGTGGCGGTGGTTGAGCTGATTTTGCTGAACCACTTTTATGGCGCCCGTCAGTGAGTGGTTACAATCGCCCGGCCACGTAGCGGCCTTCCATCGTCTACGCCAATACGTTCGACATCTGCGTATCAATGCCCGATTTAGCCTCATGGACAGAGGACAAACACTCACCCAATGCTGATTGGGCAGCTGTGTTGAGGGTAGCCAAAATCAAGTTCGACAAGACCACTGCCTTTTCACACCCCTTTCACACCCCTTTCACAGTCGAGCGTCTAGAGTTATTTCAGCTCCTAGTGAACATCCTTTTAAGCCCGCTACTCCCCATCGCGGGCTTTTCTTTGTCTGCGATTCGCCTGGGGCGGTTGCAGCCTCTGGTCGATGCACTGCGCGAGGTGGTACTCGGGCAGCAAATCATCCACACCGATGCCCCCCCGTGCAGATGCTCGCGCCGGGCTCGAAGAAAACCCACCGTTCCTATGTTTGGGCCTACGCCACCAGCCAGTTCTCGGACTTGTCAGCGGTGGTTTACGACTTCAGCCCCAGCAGAGCCGGACAGCATGCTCGCAACTTCCTGAACGACTGGAAGGGCAAGCTGGTCTGTGATGATTTTGGCGGCTACAAGGCTAGCGTTGAACTCGGCGTGACTGAGATCGGTTGCATCGCCCATGCATGATGTCGTGCCCGAAGGTTCGGCTATCGGCTAGCTCTAGAGCTGCAAACGACTAGATAAAACGCAAAATGGTTCACTGTCCGCTTACAGTCGGAAGCGATCGACCGACTGCGATAGCCTCTGCGCCAACGTGGACAACTCGTCCGTCGTCAACGCCGTCTTTCCGATCACGTTGCTATTAGCCTGCGACGTACCGGCAATCATCTCCACTTGATGGGCGATTTCGTTGCTGGCCAGGCTCTGTTCACTGATGGTGCGGGAAATATCGTTGACCAACTCAGTGGTATTCAACGTGGCCTGGAGAATATCGCGAATGGCCCGCTCGACATCGGCGGTCACAACCATCCCTTTGTCCACTTGAGCAACACCCTCCTCCATACTGGTCACCGCTTCCCGGGTGCTTTGCTGGATGCGCCCGACCATACTTGCGATCTCTTGGGTCGACGCGCTGGTGCGACCCGCCAGGCTGCGCACTTCATCCGCCACCACCGCAAAACCACGGCCCTGTTCGCCGGCACGAGCGGCTTCAATCGCGGCATTCAGAGCCAACAGGTTTGTTTGGTCGGCGATCCCCTTGATCACCTGAATTATGCTGTAGATCGCCTCGGACTCCTTGTCGAGCGTGCGGATGACCTGGGCAGATTGCTTCGCCGAACGAGCAATGCCATCCATGTCACTGACCACCTGGTGAATCACTCGGCCGCCGTCCTTGGCCAAGGCTTCAGCCTGATTGGCCATATCCAGCGCGCGACGGGCATGCTGGGTGATTTCCTCAATACTGGCGGTCATTTCAATCGCCGCTGCTGCCATGGTGCTGGCGGCGGCGCTTTGTTGCTGGCTGCTGCTGGCCACTTCATGGCAACCATTGCTCAGTTGCTCGCTCATGACATTGACGCCTTTGGCATTGCTGCGCACCACTTCGATCATGCTGCCTAAGTCCCGCTGCATGATGGCAAGGTTGCGAATCAATGAACTGGCTTCATCTTTGCGACTGGTTTCGACGATTGGCTCGCTCAAGTTGCCACGCGCAATGCTGGCAGCAATGCGGCTGGCGGCCTGTAGCGGTCCCATGATGCTCAGCATTACCCAACGGCCCTGAGCCAGGAGCAGCAAGAGACTGACGATCAGCACCGTGCTCAAGATGAAGTTGGCGTTGCTGATGGTGTCCCGAGTTTCCATGCTGGTTTGTTGGTTCTTGTTTTCGATCAGCTCACTCAGGCTCCCCATTTGATCTTCAAGAAGGGTGAACGCCTTATTGAAGGTCTCCAGCTCTCCGCTAGCGGCTTCGGGATTGTCCAGGGCCAACGCGACGATGCGTTCACCGGCACTTATATAGGCGTCAAGACTGGGGCGGATCTTGTTTAGGCTCATCCTGAGCGTATCGTCCAGAGGCAGCTTGAGATTGTCCCCTAGTACCTGACGGAAGTGCTCGGCATGCTCCTTCAGCGAAGTGCTGACCTCGGCCTTGGTACTGATGCTTTTACCCAACCCCACCAACATCGCCGAAAACACATCGGCGCGCAGCGCATCGTGCATCATGTCGGCTTCCAGGTGATTGCGCAGCACCATCATGCTAATTTCATTTTCCTGAATGGCGCTGCCCGTCCGGGTATTTCCCAGATAACTGGATAGGCTCATAACCAATGCGGTGAGCAGTCCGGTCGCAATGAACAGAAATAAGCGTAGTTTGATCGTCATACTGGTAATCCTTTTACCCAGAGCGTCGGATTGAAAATCCTACCGTGCACGCGTTGCCCATAACTTTATCGGCATAGTCCTACCGTTATTAAAGCCTAAGCTGGCGAATATGCGTGTGCGGCCTTGCCGTACCGAACGCCGCGATTACCCTAGCTAATGCGGTCTCGGTGCCTGCGCACATGTCCATCAGCTCGGTGGCGCGCCAGATGGGATCGATGCGGATCATCGCCGCCTGTCTCAGCGCAAGGTTGCGCAGGTAGATGACTTGGCCGGACGCATACCAACACCTGCAAATTCCTTTTGCTGAATCGCCCTTTCCGTGGGCAATAAAAAGCCCCGCTCTAGGCGGGGCTTAATGAAAACTTTAATCGTTTGAGGTTTGAGGGACTGGGGCCTCGTCGATGCTAATGCAGTGCTCAATGTCCGTTATTTTCCGCAGCGCAAGCTCGGCCGTTGAATAAGCCCCGAACATTCGCCCCTGATAAAAAACAACCCACGCAAACTGAATATCCGCGTTGCCAGCCTGCCCTACAACCAACTTCTTGAACCGTTCCGCCAAGTCGTCGACATGCATCTGTGCCATGCCACGCAAAACCATGACGCTCTCCCAGTTTATAGTCGGAAGCTCTATTTTCGGCTTTGCACACACTGAGCGCAATAAAAAGCCCGGCACATTAGCCGGGCCTTTTCAATGCCAACCCCTGACGCGCAAGATCGACAGGATGGATAAATCCTCTCTCAGTTCCTCACTCATCGCAATGGCTATTTGCTACGCCGCGCAACGTTGTTCTTGAGCGGCCGTGAGTGCCTCATTCACCTGACCATCCAGCGCCGTGTGGATCGATGAGCGCCACCGGTACCGGCGGTCGCACCGAGTTGAGCAGCTCCAGAATGGCGCCGTGCTTGCGCTTATCGGCTGAGTCGGTGCAGTTGCCCCGACGGTGCTGGCAGTTAAAAGAAGCACCCGCAACGTCGACCTTTTTCCTGAAAACACTCATTTATTCCTGATTTCAGCAAGTGATGCTCCCTCTCACCCTTTCGACCGCTTTAACAAGTGCCAAGCCAATCTCACGACTGAGTTGGTCGCCCATGCCTGGCCTCTTAGTAATACGGTCTGCGCCTTGGCGGCGGCGGCCGCATCGGTGGGCGCCTGTTTAATCTGGCAAGGTGTTCGGGCGAATGTACTTTGATGTTCGCCTGAATTACCGCTGGCAACCGCATGCTGAAAACACAGCCTTCAATTATTCCTTGCGATGCGGTCGTACCGCACCGACGATAGGGAGCAGAATTTACTCAAGCTGATCGCCAGGAAACATGTCGGAAACCGGCCGGGACGGATTGAGCCTCGCGCCATAAAATGCCGGCCCAAACCTTACCCGATGCTGATGCAGACGCGTTCGGCGGCAAGGGCCGAGGTCAGAAAAAATGTTAATACAACGAAGGCACCGATGAACGCAGTGATTGATAACCGTAACAAGCTGCTCATCACCTTGACGGTGATGATTTTTGGATTGAGCTACGGTTTGAGTGCACCTTTGATTGCGATCAAGTTGACGACCGCAGGCTTCAGCGAAGTTTACATTGGCATCAATGCCGCCATGCATGCGGTAGGTGTGTTTGCCATCGCGCCATTTCTACCGATGCTGTGTCGCCGTTTCAGTCCCAGGCGGTTGTTGGCCATTTCGCTGGGCGCGCTGGTGGTGTTGTTGGCTGCATTCCCCTTCGTACCCATCGAAACCTGGTTTGTACTGCGCCTGGGCCTTGGGCTGTTCAGCGAAATCATTATGGTGGTGTCGGAAACCTGGCTGAACCACACGACGGTCGAGCAGGCCCGTGCAAGAACGATGGCGATGTATGTGGCCAGCCTGTCTTTGGGATTTGCCCTGGGGCCGTTTATTCTGTCTTGGTTGGGAAATGCGTCGTCGGCAGCGTTCTTTGTCGGCAGTTTGATTACACTGCTCGCCGGCCTCTCGCTGCTCGGGATCAAAACCTGCGGCCGTCCGATTGCGCACGAAAAGGGCCGACCGCTCTCACTGTACCTGCACATCGCAACGCTTGCGCTGGTGGCGGCCGCGCTGAACGGCGCACTGGAAAGCGCCGGAATGAACATGCTGGTGATTTACGCAATCAACGTGGGCTGGCCGGTGCAGCAGGCCACCTGGTTGCTGTCTATGCTGCTGTTTGGCGCGATCGTTCTACAGTTGCCGATTGGCTGGCTAGCCGACCGCATGGACCGTCGCCGCCTGATTATTGTGTTGTCGGCGCTTTCAGCGGTTGGCGCGCTGATCTGGCCATTGGCACTCACTGAACGCTGGCTTTCGTATGGGTTGTTGTTCGTGTGGGGCGGTGTATTTGTCGGGATTTATACGGTGGTGGTGACTCAGGTCGGCGAGCGTTTCAGTGGCACCGAACTGGTCGGGGTTTACAGTGCACTGTCGGTTGCATGGGGTATCGGCGCACTGTTGGGCCCGGTATTGGCCGGGGTTTCCATGCAGTTGGGTCTGCACGGTTTGCCCCTGCTCACCGCCGCCTTGTGTGCTCTGTTCACGTTGTTTGCCGTCACGCACACACAGCACACACCCGCGCCTCCTCAGGCTTGAACCCCAGCGTCATGGCGCCATTGTCAGGCAATAAGCCATGACGTACGCCACATCCACTTTTTGAATCGGAAAAACGCCAGTGATACTACCGAGGGCTCTACTACAGGCCGCCAGCTTACTAATGTGGGCACTGGCCTATTACGTGACGGGCATCATTTCACTCGAGTTCGATGACCCTGTCTCTCAGGTGGCCGTGGTGTGGTTCCCTGCGGGCGTGGCCGTCTCGGCGTTCCTCATCTCGCAACGTTCCCGTTGGCCACTGCTGTTTGCGGTACTGCTGACCACGCGAATTTTTCTGGACTTCCAGTGGCGACACGATTGGGCCGCCACGCTGGTGCATTCCTGCCTGGCATTGAGTGCAGCCATTTGCATTGCCTGGCTGGTGCGCCGTTTCGCCCGGCGCAACGACTATTTGCACGCCATTGTGCTTTGGATAATCGCCACCGTGTTTGTGTGCGCGGTGGAAGCGGCATTGACCGCAACCTGGCTATCATTGACGAGCGATGCGCCACTTCAACGTCTGCTGTGGGTGACCTGGATCGCCAACATTACCGGGGTGATCTTCACCACGATTGCGATCATGAGCCTGCTCCATGATGATCTGAATGTATGTCGCAGCGGGTGGCTGGCCAGGCTCACGGGAGTGACCGCGTTTGTCCTGATGTGCCTGAGTACCTGGTTTATCTTCGGCGTCAATTCTCCCTGGTTGAAGTCCGACATTACCGACTCGGCCGGCTCCGCGATGAACTTTGCGCTGGCGTGCATCCCGATCATCTTCTGCGTGGTTGTTTCGGTCACCTGGGCCGGGCGTGGCGCGACCCTGGCGTTGCTGACGCTGGCAACGCTGGTGATTCATCACACCGACAACGGCCAAGGGCCGTTTTTCCTCAAGGGGCTTAACCCGGGAGAACCGCTGCTGTTGGCCCAGTGCTATTTGTGCGCGACCGCCTTGTTGATCGTTTTTCTGCGGGTGCTGGCCCAGTCAGCGCGCCGTTACGACCTCGACACCGGCCGGGCGGCGGGTGAAGGGGTGATGTACCGGCTGCACCCCGAGTCAGGCGAGATTTACTGGGACGATAACCTGCGTGAGGTACTGGGCATCGACGCGCCGGTACTGTCCACCTTCAATGACGTGCTTGAACGCGTACACCCCAAGGACCGGGAAAAGCTTCGGCGCCATTGGTCGACTCAACAGCGCAGGCGGGGCGGCGCCTCGCTGACGTTCCGCATCACTGCGCAGGGTTCGGATACCCGTGTTATCTGCGACAACACCCCAGGCCTGATGGCGGACTCGACCGGCGAAGTGATCGTCGGCAACTGGCAAATCAGTCACTACAAATAATGATGCGCGACCTCGATTGGCAACATTGGCAACAAGGAAACATCTCATGATTCAGATCGCACTGATGTTATTCGGCGCAGAGTTCGTCCGCTCCAAAGCCAAAGTGATTGGCTGCATCGGTTTGCTGTGGGGCTTGATCGGCGTGGGTGTGCTGATCGACGGCATGGACGGGGTATTGTATTTCCCGATGAAGGCGTTCGGCATCCTGCTGATGCTGGAAAGCCTGGTCACGCTGAGTGTCGCCTCGAGCGGAATCGGTGCGCAAAAGGCCGTGCTGTTTTTCAAGGGCGGTGTGTGTTTCTTCGTGTCCCTGTTGATTCTGGCCAACAAGACCTACAGCAACCTGTTGCTGGCGATTATTTTCGGTTTCTCCTATTTCATCTTCGGTTTGCTGGTCATCACGTCCGCGTTTGTCGTCCGGTACCCTCATTGGCGCCTGTCAGTCGTCACCGGCACTGCCAAAGTGATCTTCGCCCTGTTGCTGTTCACGCCCTATCCCGTCGGTTACCAGTCAACCGTCTCGTTTTTTATCGGGTCATTGATGATCGTCAGCGCTATCAGCACCCTACGCGTGGCCAGGCGCGCCAGCTTACTGGTGCGTGGGACGTCCTCATTTGAGTTGCTGACGCCCGCTGCGCCTGTGCTCAACATCACCAAAAAGGCGGCAGTCAAACCGGAACTTGCTCAGGTTTCTATCAGCCCGCCAATTCATGAGCCGTTGGTGGTGCATATCTGGACGCCGGAAGGCACGGCGGAAAATACGCCGGTGCCGCGACCGGTCATCAACCGTTACATCGCCGCAGTGGACAGCCAGGGGGTTATTTCCACCGGGCACGCAGCCCTGGAGTTGCAACCCTCGATCTATATCAGCCTGTACCCTGCCGCGGATATCGACCGCTCGCCCTCGGAGTTTTTCCGCATACTCAAAGCGACCAAGGACAATGATGTGCCGGGTACTTTCCAGCCTGACTATGAGAAAGAGGCGGCAGATTGGTGCGAATCGGATCGCAAGATAGTGTTCCATTACTACAACAGCGGTGCCCTTGAGCATTTCTGGATGAACTACAGGCTCGATAAGCGCTACAACCTGACCTACCGCAACTGTTCAAGCTCAGTCGCTTATGCGCTTGAAGCGTCCCTCGACGGCGTGCTTGCGTTTCGCAGCGAGCGCTGGCGAGACTGTTTACGGACCCTGTTCATGCCGGAACTCTGGATTGCGGCGCAGGTACGCAGACGTGCGCTGACTATGGCCTGGACCCCCGGCCTGGTGATGGATTACGCCAGGGCGCTGCGGGCCATCGTGCACCCGGTTCCGCAGTCCTGGTTTCAGCGCATGCCCTGGAAGGCGCGTCACGTTGATAGCATTTCGACCAGCGTGACGGGCGGTCCGGATTCACCTTAAGCGCTTCTGACGTCGCAGCCCCCTGACGCTCATTCAAGTCACCATGATCTCGGTTTGCGAATGAGCTTGCCCGTGCAGCACCGCGACGATAATCCCCTGAGGGAGACCGGCAGTCTTGGCGGCGTCTATCGCCTTGGCGATGGCGCTATCCTTTGGTCCAAAGGCCAAGACACCGCCACCATAAAAAGACCGAAGAATGACCCCATTTGCGTTTTACGAAGGGGAAATCAGAACCGTAACGGGGTTAGCATTGCCGTTGATAGCTTGGTTTTTGAATTTCTTGCCAAGCTCGCGTAAAGACATTTTTTCACCTATTGCGGTTACCGCGTCTGAATTCTTTCAACATGTGCAAATTCCTTTTGCTGAATCGCCCTTTCCATGGGCAATAAAAAACCCGACTCAGGGCCGGGTTCGTCGATCTAAAAATCATCAGTTGTCTGGATGCTCACTCGCCACTGAATCGGCAGCGTCCACGTCCGACATATCCTCTTCGAGGGAGGGATCGTCATTCTGAGGCGGCCGGATCTCGCGCTCATCCCGACGAGGATCGTGACCCGCTTCGTTGTCCGTGCCGCGTGTCACTTCCTGTTGCGAAATGTTGCCTGGGGCATTCTTATCAATATCCATGCTGACTCTCCGTTCAGGCGCTCGGAATATCCGCGCATAATCAGGGTAGTCGGCAGGTCACAGCGAGCGCCGAACACTGGACGAACGGCGCAAAGCAAAAAACCTCGCACAGTGACGAGGCTTTTAGCGTGAATCTATAACGCGAAAAATCGCTATGATGGATAAATATCCTTTCACGTTCTCACTCATTGCAATGGCTCTTTGCTAAGCCACGCAACTTCGATTAATCCCTCTGCGCCGAGCAGCTCCTGAGCTGCAGTCAGCGCTTCATACACCTGGTCATCCGGTGCTTTGTGGATCGTCGAGCGCCACCGGTACCGGGTGGATTCCGGTTTGCCGTCGTTATCCCAATTGGTGATGTCGTACCAGCGAGACACCTGGCGGTCGAACATCAAGTTGCCGGTGTTGGTGATCATGACGGCAGCCTCGCAATCAGATCAGCCAGTAGCTGGGCGTTGGAGTTGCCGCCGCCCTTCTCTATTAGTTTGAGCTGAGCCTTACGCTTCTCGATCTCAAGCCGCTTCAGCTCGCCATCCAGATCGATATGGTCTTTCTCGTTGAACTTGTTTCTGCCCTTTCACACTTGGGCTCCTCTGGTCATCCCAGTTCCTGGTAAACCCGCTTAACCCGCCCTCCGCAGCCGACCCCATCACGGCATATCTTGTTACAACCATTCGCCTGTAGGCTCCGTCCGCAAAGAACTTCAAACTTTTGCTCTAGTCCTAATGCTGGGCGTGCTTTAAACCGTGAGCGCCTGCTGACAACCCATAGAGGTTCAAAAATGAAAATTACACTACCCGCCCTAGTTCTGGGTGTCCTCATTTCGCAAGGAGCGATGGCAGCCGGAGATGGCACAGCCGCTCTTGGAGGCGGCGTTGGTGGTGCACTTGGCAATATCGTAGGTCAACAGCTCGGCGGCTCAACGGGCGCGGCGGTAGGCGCCGGCGTAGGTGGTGCTGCCGGCAGTGCTGTCGGCGCTCAGAGAGGCAACAGAGCTGAAGCCGCATTAGGTGGCGGTATCGGCTCGGCTGGTGGCTCGCTCATTGGTAACCGCCTCGGCGGCACAACTGGCTCGACTATCGGTGCAGGTCTCGGCGGCGCTGCGGGTGGTGCCCTAGGAAACAACCTGGCGGACGATGAGAGCAGTCATCGATCTGATGGTAAGAAGCACAAAGGAAACAACAAGCATAAACACAAGAACAAGCATCGTTAGGTTCTGACACTGTCACATCGAAGCCCGGCTCTGCGCCGGGCTTCTTGTTTCTGACAAGCGCCCTGCTCTGCTATGGTGGCCCTTCTGATCGCAATGGAAGCATCGAAGAATGAATTCATGGAAGACCCTGGCAATCGCCGTCATGGTGCTGAGCAGCACTCAGGCCATTGCAGCAGAAAACAACAATCCGTTCCAAGGCGCGCTCATGATCACCACCATCGTGCCCGCAGTGATCACCTCAGCGCCCACGGCTATTACCTCGGAAATTCCAGAGTATTTTAAGTCAGCCAAGACCGACGCCCTTGCATTCATTGGTTCGGACGGCGAGATTCGCGGTGCGGAGTTTGAGCAGGCGTCCCGGTATTATCGTTCGGCCTACACATCGCCTCATATGTCTGACATGCAACTGGCGCAGGCGATAGCGGCCTCGTACTGAGCGCGACCTTTCGCATCCCTTTCACCGCTACCAGACGCCAAAAATCGTTCACCCGCAGTGTTGGCAGGCGCGTGATGATGGCCTTCAAAACTCTCTGCTCACTTTTATTTGATTGCTAAGGATTCGCGCATGCAAACTTTGAGGATTGTGCCTCGACTTTTCCCTGCGTTGCTCGAAGGAAGCAAGGGGTCAACGATCCGCTTCGGCGAATCGCACATAGAGCCAGGCTATTTGCGCTACGAATGTGAGCACTACCCGGGAAAGGCAACCGTGGTGTGGGTTACTCGTTGCACGTACATGCCTTTAAACAAAGCCGCGGCTTTCTGCGGTATGGAGGAAGAATGGCCACCAATGCTGATGCTCAAGGGGATGCGGGAGCATTATCCTCTCATTCAGCTATCTGACATGGTTCAGGTGGTTGAGCATGAAACACCTGAGCAGACGAAAATTAGGATTTCCTCAGGCTCTTGAGAGCCTGCTTTTAAGCAATATAGAGCTAAGAATCGATCAACGAACTGCAGGTCGATACTGAGCAATCACTCGAATGTCGATGGTACGCTCCCGGTGTGCCTTCCTCGCTGGAGACGAAGATGCCCCCCCTGAATAGCCCTAGCTCGAGCCAACAGATAACCAGGCCCAGCGCCGGGCTTCTTGTACCCGTACTCCACCCGCAAAACCTGTAACCCCCTCCCCCTTCAAAGTCAGCCGCTATAGCGGCAAGGAGAGGTTCTACGGCGCGAACTCACCCAGGCTTTCGCGAGCGGTTGGGATGGCGTACTCAAGCAACTCTAAAGGGACATCCTGCTCGAACAGGGTCACCTCAAAACGCAGAGTTTCGTCATTCCTGAATATCTCAAACACCATATCGTTGCCGCGCCAGCACTCAATCCCCAAGCCGTCATGCCCCTTTGTAACGTGTGAAGCGGTAAAAAACTTGTATTCAACTCCGTGTACGACCACATCGCACCTCCCTATCTGAGGTGGCAACCATACCTCTCCCTTCTATGAATTTGGTAGCCGCTATAGCGGCAAGGACGAAGTCATGCCTGAAGAAATCAAATTAATCCAGCCAGCCCCGGTCGTGCGCGATGAATACGGCATGTTCGCTCACCCCGATATACCCGACTTCGACGAGGGCGATGGTAACAAGTGCAAGGCTTGGGTCGCTGCACAGCGCCTGCAGGTGAAGATGGTGCAACTCGAATATCACAGCGACGAAGCGGTCTCTGAGCGCTATTTCGAAGCTGGCGACCCAGACTGCAGCTACTGGGAGCCGGATCGGCCTGATGGCGAAGGCTGGTTCTGCCTGGCCATCCACGACACGGATGATGGCCCTGTCTGCTGGTGGGCACGCCGGGAGGTGACGCCATGAGCCGCACCGTGATTCTCATCGGCAAAGCAGTCGTGAATTTCCGAAAGGTAATCAAGGACATTGATGACGACGAGATCGAGCAACTGCTGGCCAGCAATGATCTGCGGGAAGCCCAGATCGACGACGAAGATCTGCTCGATATCGAGTGGATTCACGATGACGTCGATATCAAGGTGACGCCATGATCGCCACCCTCTGGTTCGCCTACGTCTTCATCTACAAGGGGCCGAGGCCATGAATGCCAACTGCAAATAGTCGGGAAACCGTCAGTTCGCCGCGTTGAACATAGGGGCTCATCACACTAGGAGTACCTCATGAAAAACTTTGCAGAAGCAGTCATCGCCATTGCCCCTGTGGCCAGCCGCAAGTCCAGAAATCGCTTCTTCCGCGACTACGACAGATGGACTAACCGCCTGCTTATGCGGCGCCTCATCAACCTTCACGAGCGTCAGGATCTGCGTAAGGAAATCGCAGAGGCCTATTTAGCCTCCTTGATGTAACAACCCCCACTACATCCTGCAGCCTAGCGGCAGGCCCACCTTCTGCCGCCCAGCGCGGCAAGGACACCACTATGGAAATTCAAAGCGAAACCCTTGCCGAGGGTGAGATCGCGGCAATCACTGGCTACATGATTCCGTCAGGCCAGATCGCCTGGCTCAATCGAAACGGCTGGAAATATTTGCTGACCCGCGCGCGCAGTCCGGTAGTGGGCCGCGTCTACGCCCGCATGAAACTGGCAGGCGTGAAACCGTCAGCAGAGAATGTCGCTGTCGAAGCCTGGTCGCTGGATCTATCAAAAGTAAGATAAAACGATGCGAGCAAAAAAGGCGGCAAACAGGGACCTGCCGCCACGGATGATTCGGCGGGTGCGCGCACTGAAAGGCGGTAAAGAGTGGGTTGGGTACTACTACGACGGAAGGAATGAAGACGGGAAGCGGGTGGAAATCCCGCTCGGGGATGACTTGGATATCGCCAAGGCTGAATGGGCAAAGCTCGATTGCAAGCCGGTGCCGAAGAAGAATGCTCTTCTGGGCCAGGTATTCGACCGCTACGAGCGAGAGATCATCCCCGGCAAAGCGCCGAAGACGCAGAGCGATAACTTGCTCAGCCTAAAGCAGTTGCGCAAGGCCTTCAGCGATGCGCCCATCGATGCTGTGACGCCGCAGATCATCGCGCAATACCGAGACAGCTGGACCGCCAAGGTGAGGGCCAATCGGGAGATCTCCCTGCTTTCGCACATCTACAACATCGCGCGTGAGTGGGGCATCACCGACAGCAACCCGGCCGCCGGTGTCAGGAAGAACAAGGAAGTGCCACGAGACTTTTACGCAACCGAGGAAATCTGGGCTGCCGTATACGCGGTTGCTGCCTCGGAGCTGCGCGACGCCATGGACCTGGCTTATCTGACCGGGCAGCGTCCCGCAGACGTACTGTCGATGCGGGAAGCGGACGCGGTTAACGAGTTCCTGCAAGTGTCCCAGGGCAAGACATCCAAGAAGCTGAGAATCCGCCTCACTGCCGCCGGCGTGCTGAATGACTTGGGCGCGCTGGTGGGGCGGTTGATAGAACAGAGGCGCTCCCGCGCGGTGCGAACCCCATACCTGATTATCACTGAGGGCGGCAGGCAGGTGACTAAGCCGATGCTACGCCTGCGCTTTGATGACGCCAGGGACCGGGCTATCGCGACAGCCAAAGAACAGGGAGATGGGTTGCTTGCTGCTAGCATCCGGCAGTTCCAGTTCCCCGACATCCGCCCCAAAGCCGCAAGCGAGATCCTTGACCTGGGGGATGCAAGCCGACTTTTGGGACACACGGACAAGCGGATAACCGAGACAGTTTATCGACGTGTTGGAGAGATCGTGAAGCCAACTCGCTGACCGCCATTCGCCGCGAGTTGCGGAACCTGCGTGAAATGATGCGGAAACTATCAACCGATAAAATAGCGACATCACCAAACCCCAGAAACGCAAAAGCCCCGCTTTCGCGAGGCTTTCGTGTAAATCTTGGCGGGAAACCAGGGATTCGAACCCTGGGAACGCTATTAACGTTCGCCGGTTTTCAAGACCGGTGCATTCAACCACTCTGCCAATTTCCCTTTTGCATCACAGGATTATAGTAGCCCATCCCGTGTCAGCGGGCGCCATAATACCCGAATGAAACACACTGTCAAACTCTTGCCATCGCTTGTTACAGAGCGTCTGTTATGATCCTTGCGACTGAATGTTTCAAAACTGAAGGAGTGTCGCCATGCGCGAACAGAATTACGCAGTGAATGGTAACGCGCAGGCTGAGCAGCTTGAAGTCAGCCGCGTGTTGCGCAACACCTACGGCTTGCTCGCCCTTACCCTCGCGTTCAGCGGCGTAATGGCGTATGTAGCGCAGCAAATGCGCGTGGGCTACCCGAATATTTTTGTCGTGCTGATCGGCTTCTACGGTCTGTTTTTCCTGACCAACAAGCTGCGTGACTCGGCCTGGGGCTTGGTGTCGGCGTTTGCCTTGACCGGTTTCATGGGCTTTATCCTCGGCCCGATCCTTAACCGTTACCTCGGCATGGCCGGCGGCGCGGAAGTGGTCAGCTCGGCGTTTGCCATGACTGCCCTGGTGTTTGGTGGTCTGTCGGCCTACGTGCTGATCAGCCGCAAGGACATGAGCTTCCTGGGTGGTTTCATCACCGCAGGCTTCTTCGTGCTGCTGGCAGCCGTTGTAGCGGGCATGTTCTTCCAGATCAGCGGCCTGCAGTTGGCGATCAGCGCCGGTTTCGTGCTGTTCTCCTCCGCGTGCATCTTGTTCCAGACCAGCGCCATCATCCACGGCGGTGAGCGTAACTACATCATGGCGACCATCAGCCTGTATGTGTCGATCTACAACCTGTTTATCAGCCTGTTGCAGATCTTCGGCATCATGAGCCGTGATGATTGATTGCTAGCGGCATAAAAAAGGCCCCGCATCGAAAGATGCGGGGCCTTTTTGTTTCCAGCGCTTCAGTACTGGTTAGGTTCCATTTCCAGATCGACCTTGAAGCGTTCGGCAATATCCTGCTGGATACGCAGCGCCAGGTTGGCAATGTCGTGCCCCGAGGCGGCGCCGTAGTTAACCAGCACCAACGCCTGCAGCTTATGCACGCCTGCGTCGCCGTCACGAAAGCCTTTCCAACCGGCCTTGTCGATCAGCCAGCCGGCGGCGAGCTTCATCTGCCCATCGGGCTGCGGGTAAGCCACCAGGTCTGGATACAGCGCCTGTAGCTCTGCGGCCAGCGCCTGGGACACCAGTGGGTTCTTGAAAAAACTCCCGGCATTACCCAGTTGGGCCGGGTCCGGCAGTTTTTCGCGGCGGATGCTGCAGATGGCGCGGCTGACGTCGCTGGGCGTCGCCTCGGTGATGCCCTGCCCGGCCAGGCGTTGCTGCACCGGGCCGTAGTCGAGTTTCAGATGGCTGACGCGGCTCAAGGCAAAGCGCACGCGCAGAATCAACCAACGCCCTGCATCGTGCTTGAACAGGCTGTCACGGTAGGCAAAGTCGCACTCTTGCAGGCTGAAGTCGCGCAGCTCGCCGGTGTGGCGATCCAAGGCGGTCAGGCCGGCAAACACATCCTTGACCTCCACACCGTAGGCACCGATGTTTTGCATCGGTGCAGCGCCGACGGTGCCGGGGATCAGGCTGAGGTTTTCCAGGCCACACAAACCATGTTCCAGGGTCCACAGTACAAACGGATGCCAGGCTTCGCCCGCTTCGGCCTCGACCACCACGTGCAGGCCATCATCGTGCAGCACCCGAATACCCTCGGTCGCCATGCGTAACACCAACGCCTGGATATCCTGGGTCAGCAGCAAGTTGCTGCCACCGCCGATCACCAGCAGCGGCAGCCGTTGCGCTGCCGCATAGGCCAGTGCTTCGCGCACATCGGCGTCGCTGCGGGCCTCGGCGAACAACTGGGCGCGCACATCGATGCCAAAGCTGTTGAATGGCTTGAGCGATACCTGCGCAAGCACTTGCAAGGTCATAACCGCCCCTTCAATTCGATCACCAATAAATCACAGGCGCGCTCGATCAGGTCGAGGACGCGCTCAAAGCCTTGTTCGCCTTCGTAGTAAGGGTCCGGCACCTCGTCCACTTCGGCCTCAAACCGGCGCAGGAACAAGTCCAGCTGCGCCTTGCCTTGCCCAGGGTGCAGTGCCTTGAGGTTGCGCAGGTTACTGTGGTCCATGGCGAGGATCAGGTCATAGCGCGCAAAGTCAGCGCGCGAGACCTGCTGGGCACGCTGTGCCGACAGGTCATAACCGCGCACCAACGCTGCACGCTGGCTGCGCTGGTCTGGCGGGTTGCCGACATGCCATTCACCGGTGCCGGCCGACGCTACTTCGACCTGGCCTGCCAAGCCCGCCTCGCGCAACTTATGGCGCAATACGCCCTCGGCGGTTGGCGAGCGGCAGATATTGCCCAGGCAGACAAACAGAACCTCCATCAGGCCCCCAGCAGGCGACGGACGCGCTCAAGGTCTTCCTGGGTGTCGACACCGGCAGGCGGCGCTTCCAGGGCATCGCCCACATGGATACGCACGCCGTGCCACAGGGCACGCAGTTGTTCCAGGGCTTCGGTGTTTTCCAACCAGCACGGGCCCCAGCTGACGAAGTCCTGCAGGAAGCCGGCGCGGTAGGCGTAGATGCCGATATGGCGGCGGTACGGCACGCCCTGCGGCAATACGTCAGGGCTCTTGGCGAAGGCGTCGCGCGCCCACGGCAGGATCGAGCGGCTGAACGTCAGCGCCAGGCCATTAATATCGCTGACCACTTTCACCACGTTCGGGTTGAACAGTGTTTCGATGTCTTCAATCGGCTCAGCCAGGGTCGCCATGCGCGCTTCGCCATGGGCAGCCAGGTTGGCGGCCACCTGATCGATCACGCACGGCGGAATCAGCGGCTCGTCGCCCTGCACATTGACCACGATGGCATCGGGCGCCAGGCCCAGCTGCATGGCGACTTCGGCCAGGCGGTCGGTGCCGGAGTTGTGGTCTTCGCGGGTCAGTACCGCTTCGGCACCAAACCCTTTGCAGGCTTCGACGATGCGCGGGTCGTCGGTCGCGACCACGACCCGTTCAGCGCTGCTCTTGCAGGCTTGCTCCCACACCAGCTGGATCATCGGCTTGTTGCCGATCAATTGCAGCGGCTTGCCCGGCAGGCGTGTCGATGCATAGCGCGAAGGGATGACAACGGTAAAGGCGGTGGTCATTTATCCAGGCGCTCATCAGTGGTCAGGGTACGGGCTTCGCTCTCCAGCATCACCGGGATGCCATCACGGATCGGGTAAGCCAGGCCTGCGCCCTTGCTGATCAGCTCGGTTTTGTCGGTGCTGAGCTTGAGCGGGCCTTTGCAGATCGGGCAAGCGAGAATGTCGAGCAGTTTGGTGTCCATGAGTGTTTCCTGGAAAAAAGCGATTTAAGGCAAGAGTCGGGCAGGCAGCAAGCGCATCAGTTGCGTGTCGAACCAGGCAACAAATGCGGGCGACGGTACCGCATCCACCGCAAGGTACCACCAGTCGGGCTGAGCAAAGGCGCGGCACTTCACCGCGTCCTTTTCGGTCATGACCAGCGGTAACGACGGCGTGAAATTCAAGACCTCGGCGCTGTAGGGCGCGTGGTCGGCAAAAGCATGGGGTATCGGCCGCCAGTGTAGCGTTTCAAGGGTATTGAAGAAACGTTGCGGGTTGCCGATACCTGCAACCGCATGCACCTGTTGGCCCAGCGGAAAATAATCGGTCGGCTGGCGCTCACCGGTGTTCAAGTTGATCAGTGCCGTGGGCACCAGGCGAAAGGCAAACCCGCCCTCGCGATCAGCATCGGCGCCGTTAAAGAGCAACGCATCGACACTCTGCAAACGCTCCACTGGCTCGCGCAGCGGCCCGGCTGGCAGGCAGCGGCGGTTGCCCAAGCCGCGGGCGGCGTCGATCAGCACCAGTTCAAGGTCGCGGGCCAGTCGGTAATGCTGCAGGCCGTCATCGGAGAGGATCAGGTCAAGTGGCTCGCTGGCCAGCAGCGCTTTTACCGCGCGGCTACGGTCTGGATCAATCATCAGTGGCACGCCGCTGCGCTGCACGATCAACAAGGGTTCATCGCCAGCCACTTCAGGGCTGTGGCTGGCCTCGACCCGCCATGGCAACTGCGGCGGCTTGGCCCCATAGCCACGACTGACAACCCCGACGCGCAAGCCACTGCGCCGACAGTGATCGATCAGCCACAGGATCAACGGCGTCTTGCCCGTCCCGCCCACCGTGATATTGCCGACCACCACCACCGGCACCGGTGACTGGTAGATCTCGCCCTCGCCTGCCAGGAAGCGCGCGCGCTTGCGTTGCACCACCCGACGATACAACGACTCCAGCGGCCGCAGCAGCGTCAGTGCCGGATGCCCTTCGTACCACGCCTTGAGCAAACGATCAGACAGGGCCATCAGGGTTGCGCCGCCGCCTCAACGGTGGTCATGCGCAGATGGGTGAAGCCGAGCTTGCCGGCGGCATCCATCGCGGTGATCACCGCTTGATGTTGGGTTTTGCCATCAGCACTGATGGAAAGAGGCATTTTGGTATCACCGCCGGATTCTTTCTGCAGGGCGTCCATCAGGCTGGTGAGGTCGTTCTTCTCCAGCAATTGGTTATTCACCGAAAACACCCCGTCGGCGCTGATGGCGATGTCCAGTTGCTTGACTTCCTGGTCCTCGGCCGGCGAGCCGCTCACCGCTTCCGGCAAGTCGACACGCAGCTGGGTTTCCCGGGTAAAGGTGGTGGTGACGACAAAGAACAGCAGCAGGATAAACACCACGTCGATCAGCGACGCGAGGTTGATATCAACATTTTCCCGTTGCTTACGGCGAAATTTCACACTCGGCCCTCGACGAAATCGACATCGCGATCGCCCTGCACCACTTCCACCAGCTTGATGGCTTCCTGCTCCATGCCGACCACCAGTTCATCGATGCGGCGCTGCAGGAACCGGTGGAAAAATACCGAGGGAATGCCGACCATCAAGCCCGCAGCCGTGGTGATCAAGGCCTTGGAGATACCGCCGGCCAACACGGCGGCGTTAGTGATCATGCCCGAGCCCATGAACGAGCTGAAAATATCGATCATGCCCAGCACCGTACCCAACAGGCCAAGCAACGGCGCCATGGCGGCGATGGTGCCGAGCGCATTGATGTAGCGCTCCATTTCATGGATGACCCGTGCGGCCGCCTCTTCAATGCACTCTTTCATGATCTCGCGACCATGCTTGGAGTTGGCGAGGCCCGCGGCGAGGATTTCACCCAGGGGCGAATTGGCGCGCAGTTCCTTGAGCTTGTCTTTGTCCAGTTGCTTGTTCTTGATCCAGCCCCAGACCTGGCCCAGCAGATGCTCAGGCGTGATGCGACTGGCGCGCAGGGTCCACAGGCGTTCGGCGATGATGCCGAGTGCGGCGATGGAGCTCATGATGATCGGCAACATCATCCAGCCGCCGGATTTGACCAATTCCCACACAGTGAATGTCCCCTCGAAAAAGTGCGCCACTTTACCATATAGGTTCGCCGGCGGGGCTCGTCAGCCATAGACCCGCCCGGCGCGGGCCTCGGCCACTGGTAACGCCGAGTCACGGTAACGCTTCACGCCAGAAACGGCGTTGACCGCGCGCAACAACAGGTGATTGAAATGCGCCCAGTTGCAGACGTACGGCACCTTGCTCGGCGCTGTCGTACACCCGGCTGCTGAGTGCCTGATAACGCTGCATCACCTGCGGATGGGGATGACCGAATGCGTTGCCACGGCCACGGGAAATCAGCACCGACTTAGGCGCAAGCCGCGCCAGGAAGGGCTCGGACGAAGAGCTGCGACTGCCATGGTGCGGCGCTTGCAGCCAATCGGTCGGTACGGCCAAGGGAGATGCGAGAAAAGCCTGTTCGGCGGCGCGGTCAATATCGCCGGTCAGCAGCAGTCGTTCACCGTTAGCCTGTACCCGCAACACACAGGATTTCGGGTTGCTACTAGTGGCGCCAGGCCACTGCCACAGCTCAAATGACACGCCATCCCACTCCCACTGCTCACCGCTGATACAGCGCTGTGTGGCAAGCAATGCCGGCAACCCTTCGGTTTCGCCACCGACGACGCGCTTTACCGAAAGCGCAAGGGCAACCGCGGCCGCGCCGCCGGCATGATCAGCGTGAGCATGGCTGATCACCATCATGTCCAACGCCCCTACTCCGAGCGTTCTGAGCGCAGGCAGTACCACGCGCTCACCCAGGTCAAATGCCCCCGAGCGCGGCCCTACGTCGTAAAGCAGCGTGTGGTGGCGTGTGCGCAGGATCAGCGCTTGCCCCTGGCCAACATCCAACTGCGTCACTTCTACTTGCCCATGAGGCACCAGTTGCCTGGGCGGGAAGACCGCCAGCAATAGCATCGGCCAGCCCAGCAGCCGAAACGGCACGCCTTTGGGCAACAGCAGCAGTACCGCGCCCGCCAGGCTCACTAACCAATAACCCAAGGGCACCTCGGCCGGTATCCAGGCCGGGCGCTGCCCTGCCAGCAGTGCCAAGCCCCTGAACAGCCCATCCAACGCCCCGCCGGCCAGCCACAACAAGCCCTCGCTCACAAACGGTACCGCCAGCAGCACAGCCCCGACCAGCGCCAAGGGCAACACCACGAGGCTGATCCACGGCACGGCAAACACGTTAGCCACGGGCGCACTGAGGCTGATGGGCAAGCCGAGCACCAGCAACACTGGAAACAAGCCGATGGCGATCATCCACTGCGCACGCGTCCATGCTTGCCACCAGTTCCATGGCCCCAGGCGCCCGCTGAAGGCCAGCACCAGCACCCCAACGGCGGCAAACGACAGCCAGAATCCTGGCTGCAAACTGGCCAATGGTTCCAATATCAGCACGCCATTGAGCGCCAGCAACAACGGCCACCAGACGCCCAAATGCCGAAAGCGCAAACGCCAGAGCAGGACCAACCCGACCATCACACATGCCCGCTGCACCGGCACGCCAAACCCCGCCAGCAAGCCGTACCCCAGCGCGGCGGCAAACGCTAGGCCGCACGCCCACGGCAGCCACGGCATGGCTCGGGGCCAGCAACCGTAGCGCGCCAGCCCGGCCACCAAGCCGTAGATCAGCCCCGCCAACAAACCGATGTGTTGGCCGGAAATCACCAGCAGGTGTACGGTTCCGGTGTCCTGCAGCACCCGCCAATCTTCAGCGGCCAGCCCTGAGCCGTCGCCCAGCACCAGTGCCGCCAGGCCAGCCTCGCGGCCCTGGGCATCCACGGCTTTCAGGCGCTGGCGGAGGCTGTCGCGCCAGGCGTTGCGAGCCGGCGCCAAGCGCTGGCCGTCTTTTACCGAGGCGGTTGCGCCGATGCGCTGGGCCAGCAGCCAGGCCTCGTAGTCAAAGCCATGAAAATTGAGCAACCCCGATGGCCGCTTCAACGTCACCGCCAAGCGCCAATACTCGCCGCTGTTGACCCGCGGGCCACCGTGCCAGGACACCCGGATGCGCTTGGGCACTCGCGCAGTGCGCGACCGGCTGTCGGCCAGTTCGAAGCGCACGCCGGTGCTGGTCTGCTGCGGCAACCCGATCACACGCCCCTGCACCCAGCGCGTTTGCCCATCCAGCGCTGGCTTGAGGCGATCATCCAGCGCCCACTGCGCGCTGATACAGGCCCAGCACAAGCCCACGAGGAAGAACGCCAGCGGGTGGGTGCGAAAAGGCAACAGCATCAAGGCCACCGCCAACATCGCCAGTAGCCATCCGGCCGGCGGTAGAGACGGGAAAAATCGCAGTGAAAGCAGTCCAAGTCCGAGCGCAAACATCCCTGTTCTCATGAATCATCCTTTTCCTGTGGTCCACTCAGTCTTAGTCGGGTACCCAGCACCGACTATGATGTTTTGTCACAAAGTCTGAATTTTCTGTTTATAGAATGCGGGCATACTTGCCCCTCGAACTGACCTGGACCCCTTATGCCCCGGCGCTTATTCAAACGGTACATGCCCGATCCCACGAGTATCAGGGAACACAAGTCCTTACGATTTCTCGGCACGCTGCTGCATGACCCCAACCTCTGGCACCTGAACCGGCACTCGGTGGCGCGCGCCATGGCGGTGGGTTTGTTCGCGGCATTTATCCCGATTCCCTTGCAGATGTTGTTGGCGGCGTTCCTGGCGATTGCGGTGCGCGGCAATATGCCCATCGCCGTCAGCCTGGTATGGCTGACCAACCCGATCACCATGCCGGTAGTGTTTATTTGCACCTACATGACCGGCGCCTGGCTGATGAATGTGCCGCCGCGCAGCCTGCCCGACCACCTGACCTGGGAATGGATCAGCAGCCAGTTGAGCACGCTGTGGCAGCCGTTTCTGCTGGGCTCGGTGGTGCTGGGGGTGGTGCTGGGCGCACTGGCTTATTGCCTGACCATGGGCTATTGGCGTTGGTGGGTTGCGCACCAGTGGAAGAAACGCAAACAGCGCCGTGCTTGAAGATTATCGGGCCAGCAGGCGCAGATGCACCCGCAAACCTTGCCCGGTATTTTCCGCCCACAAGCGGCCACCCTGGCGCTGCACGGCGTTGCGCGCGATGCTCAGGCCCAGCCCAAAACCGCCATCACCGGGCCGTGAGCCGTCCAAACGGGTAAAGGGCGCGAAGATACGTTCCAGGTCTTGCTCATCAATGCCGCCGCCCTGATCCTCCAGCCAGATGTGCCAATAATCACCTTCTCGGCACCCGTCCAGCGTGACCAGCCCGTGCGCGGGAGAATGCCGAATGGCGTTGCGCAGGATATTTTCCACGGCCTGGGCCAGTGCATTCAGGTTGCCGCGCACCCAGCAGTCGCCCGCCAACAGGCAAGGCAAGCGCGAGGCTGGCCAGCCACTTTCAAAACAGGCGTTTTCCCGGAGCATGTCCCACAACGCCTGGAGCTGAATCTCTTCATTGGGCAGCGGGGTTCTTTCGCTGTCCAGCCAGGCCAGTTGCAGGCTGTCTTCCACCAGCCGTTGCATGGCGTCGACTTCGCGCCCCAGCCGCTCGCGCAACTGCGCCAGATCCTGCTCGCTGTCACAGGCCACGCGCAAACGGCTCAGCGGCGTACGCAGTTCATGGGACATGTCCCGCAACAGCTGTTGCTGCAACACCACCGTGCCCTGCAACCGCTCGGACATGTGATCAAAGGCGCGGCCCAGCTCGCCCAACTCATCCTGGCGACTGGTGGCCTCGCGAGACATGCGCGTGTGCAATTGATCAGCGCGCCAGGCATTGGCCTGCTCGCGCAGTTGGTTAAGGGGCATGATCAGCAGGCGATAGAGGCCCACGCACAGCAACAAGGTAAACAGGCCGGGGATCACGCCATTGGTTACCACCCGCCAGAACAGTTGATAGCGCCCAGGCTTGAAGCGTTGCGGCAATTCAATCACCAGCGAGCCGACGCCCGGGTCCACTGGAAACGGGATTTTCAACCACGGCAGGCCTTTGACATGCCGGCTGACCGGCCACTCCAGCCCGCGCAAGAAGGTCAAACGCTGGCTTTCCTTGTTACTCAACGGTGTGCTGCTTAACGATTGCAAGTCATTGCCGATCACACCGATCCACGTGGTTTCGCGCGTGGCCATCAGTTGCAGCCAGGCATCGACGCCCGCACTGCCCTGGGTGCTCCACGCCAGCTCGGCACCGGCCGCATAGCTGCGCAGAATCTCGCGCGACTCGTCGGCCAGGTAGGCATTTTGCTGTTCCATGTACCGGCCCCAGGACCAACTGAGCCAGATCATCAGCAAACAGAAGGCAATCAACAGGCAGGCGAGCTTCCAGAATAACGAATGCTTACCGGGCAACTGTTTGAGCAGCCGCTCAAAGCGCTTCATCATGACCGCTCAGCACATAGCCCTTGCCCCACACCGTGCGCACTTCTTGCTCGACGTAGCCGATGGCCTTGAGCTTGCGACGAATCTGGCTGATATGCATGTCGAGGCTACGGTCGTGGGCTGCGTAACCACGCTGCAATACGTGCTGATAGAGGAAGGCTTTGCTGAGGACTTCGTCGGCATTACGGTGCAGGGTTTCCAGCAGGCGATATTCGCTGCGAGTCAGCCCGGCAAAGTGGCCCTGATAAAAGACGTCGCACAATTGATCGTCAAAGCGCAGCGTGCGGGTGTCGTCGCGTGGCGGCGAGAGGCTCGGCAACGAACGGCGGTCGAGGGCCACGCGGCGCAGGATGGCTTCGATGCGCACCCGCAGTTCGATCATGCTGAACGGCTTGGGCAGGTAGTCGTCGGCGCCGAGGCGAAAACCGCTGACGCGATCGGCTTCCGCGCCTAGGGCCGACATCAGGATCACCGGGGTCGCATGGCTCTGGCGCAGGTGCGTGAGGATCGACAACCCGTCCAACCCAGGCAGCAGGATATCCATCAACACTACGTCAAACGCCTGATCGCGGGCCATTTGCAGGCCCTGCTGGCCGTCCTGGCACCAGGTAACCTGGAAGCCACAGCGACCCAGGTGCTCATGGACGTAGGCGCCAAGCACAGGGTCATCTTCGATTGTCAGGATACTGGGTAAGCCAACTGCGGGATTCATTAGCGTCTGCAAGTCATTCTCAATGGCCGATTATTCAAGATTAAACGGCCACAGGCAATCGCCACCCGGCCCCCAATGGCCCGAAGATTGCGCTCTGTGATTAATTTGCGAGATTCCAGACTGCGCAAATGGCTACACTGCGCAGGTGGCGTGGGCCGGATGCCCGCGTGGATAATTGAAAACCATGTGGTAGCAGGAGAGTGGCGTGCTTAGAAGAATGGGGATAAAAGGCCGCGTACTGTTGCTGACCTTGTTACCGACCAGCCTGATGGCCCTGTTGTTGGGGGGCTATTTCACCTGGATGCAGCTCTCGGAGTTGCAAACCCAGTTGCTGCAACGCGGCGAAATGATCGCCGAACAACTGGCGCCGCTGGTGGCCCCGGCCCTGAGCAGTAAAAACACGGACTTGCTGGAACGCATCGCCACCCAATCCCTGGAACAACCGGACGTGCGCGCCGTGTCGTTCCTGGCGCCGGACCGCTCGCCCCTGGCCCACGCCGGCCCGACCATGCTCAACCAGCCGCCCATCGGCAACAGTTCCCACCTGCTGCAGCGCACCGGCAATGACGCTACGCGCTACCTGCTACCGGTGTTTGGCCGCCATCGCAACCTCGCGGGCGAGTTGATTCCCGATGAAGCCGACCGCCTGCTGGGTTGGGTCGAGGTGGAACTGTCGCACAATGGCATGCTGCTGCGTGGCTATCGCAGCCTGTTCGCCAGCCTGCTATTGATCGCCATCGGCCTGATCTGCACCGCGGCGCTGGCAATGCGCATCAGCCGCACGATCAACTCACCGATCGGCCAGATCAAACAGGCCGTGGCTCAACTCAAGGACGGCAACCTGGAAACCCGCTTGCCGCCGTTGGGCAGCCAGGAATTGGACCAGCTCGCTTCGGGTATCAACCGCATGGCCGAGACCCTGCAAAATGCCCAGGAAGAACTGCAACACAGCATCGACCAGGCCACTGAAGACGTGCGCCAGAACCTGGAAACCATCGAAATCCAGAACATCGAACTGGACCTGGCACGCAAGGAAGCCCTGGAAGCCAGCCGTATCAAGTCGGAGTTCCTGGCCAACATGAGCCATGAAATCCGCACGCCGCTCAACGGCATCCTCGGTTTTACTCACTTGTTGCAAAAAAGCGAACTGTCGCCGCGCCAATTGGATTACCTGGGCACCATCGAAAAGTCCGCCGACAACCTGCTGGGCATCATCAACGAAATCCTTGATTTCTCAAAAATCGAAGCCGGCAAGCTGGTCCTCGACAGCGTGCCGTTCAACCTGCGCGACTTGCTGCAAGACACCCTGACCATCCTCGCACCCGCGGCACATGCCAAGCAGCTCGAACTGGTCAGCCTGGTGTACCGCGACACCCCGCTGGCGCTGGTCGGCGACCCGTTGCGCCTCAAGCAGATCCTCACCAACCTGATCAGCAATGCGATCAAGTTCACCCGCGAAGGCACCATCGTGGCCCGGGCGATGATCGAGGACGAACAGGAAGACAGCGTGCAACTGCGCATCAGCGTGCAGGACACCGGCATTGGCCTGTCGAACCAAGATGTACGCGCGTTGTTCCAAGCCTTCAGCCAGGCCGACAATTCGCTGTCGCGCCAACCGGGCGGCACCGGCCTGGGCCTGGTGATTTCCAAGCGGTTGATTGAGCAGATGGGCGGCGAAATCGGCGTCGACAGCACACCGGGCGAAGGCTCGGAATTCTGGATCAGCCTTAACCTGCCCAAGACCCGCGACGACGTCGACGATCTGCCCTCCCCGCCGCTGCTCGGCCGCCGCGTGGCCGTGCTGGAAAACCACGAACTGGCACGCCAGGCGCTGCAACATCAGCTGGAAGACTGCGGCCTGGAAGTCACGCCATTCAACACCCTGGAAAGCCTGACCAACGGCATCACCAGCGCGCATCAAACTGAACAGGCGATTGACCTGGCGGTACTCGGCGTGACCGCCAATGACATTCCGCCCGAGCGCCTCAACCAGCACCTGTGGGACCTTGAGCACCTGGGCTGCAAAGTGCTGGTGCTGTGCCCGACCACCGAACAGATGTTGTTCAACGAATCGGTGCCCAACCCCAACAGCCAATTGCAGGCCAAGCCTGCGTGCACACGCAAGCTGCGTCGCGCCCTCGCCGACCTGATCAGCCCACGCCCTACGCGCAACGAACCCGGCGAGCCACTGTCCAGCCGTGCGCCACGCGTACTTTGCGTGGACGACAACCCTGCCAACCTGCTGCTGGTGCAAACCCTGCTCGAAGATATGGGCGCCAAGGTCCAGGCGGTGGAAAGCGGTTATGCCGCTGTCGACGCCGTGAAGCAGGAAACGTTCGACTTGGTATTGATGGACGTACAAATGCCCGGCATGGACGGCCGCCAAAGCACCGAGGCAATCCGCCAGTGGGAAAGCGAGCGCCACGGCACGCCGTTGCCGGTAGTCGCCCTCACCGCCCACGCCATGGCCAACGAAAAACGCGCCCTGTTGCAAAGCGGCATGGACGATTACCTGACCAAACCCATCAGCGAACGCCAACTAGCCCAAGTGGTGTTGAAATGGACCGGCCTGGCCCTACGCAACCAAGGCCCGGATCGCGCGGCCGACGGCCTGGGCGCCAGCACAAAACTGCTGGTGCTGGACCATGAGGAAGGCCTGCGCCTGGCTGCCAACAAGGCCGACCTGGCCGCCGATATGCTCGCCATGTTGCTGGCGTCTCTGGAAGCCGACCGCCTGGCGATTACCGTTGCGCGCGAAGCCAATGACAACAACGCTCTGATTGAACGTGTCCACCGCCTGCACGGCGCCACGCGCTACTGCGGCGTGCCGCAATTGCGCGCCGCCTGCCAACGCGCAGAAACCTTGCTCAAGCAAGACGATGCCAAGGCCATGGCCGCCTTGGATGAGCTGGACATGGCGATTGCCCGGTTGGCCAGTGAGGCGCGCGTCAGCGTCTAAAGCTTCTCTGTGGGAGCGGGCTTGCCCGTAATAGCGGTGCGTCAGTCAACTCCCCATGCGACTGAGGCGCCGCCATCGCGGGCAAGCCCGCTCCCACAAAGGTTATGTATTTATTCAGTGAGAGCAGGAAGCTTTTTTCATGCGCGTCATTCTTTTCAGCAGCCAGACCTACGACCGCGACAGTTTTCTCGGCGAGCCGCTGCCGGCAGGCATTGAGCTGCAATTTCAGCCCGCCCGGCTCAACCTCGACACCGTGGCCCTGGCCGAACACCACGAAGTGGTCTGCGCCTTTATCAACGATGACCTCAGCGCCCCGGTGCTGGAGCACTTGGCCAAAGGCGGCACCCGCCTGATTGCCCTGCGCTCGGCCGGTTACAACCATGTCGACCTGCCCGCCGCCCAGCGCCTAGGCCTGACCATCGTGCGCGTGCCGGCCTACTCGCCCCACGCGGTGGCCGAACATGCCGTGGCCCTGATCCTCGCTCTCAACCGCCGCCTGCACCGCGCCTACAACCGCACCCGCGATGGCGATTTCAGCCTGCACGGGCTGACCGGTTTCGACTTGGTGGGTAAAACGGTCGGCGTGGTCGGCACCGGGCAGATCGGCGCCACCTTCGCCAAGATCATGGCCGGGTTCGGCTGCCAATTGCTGGCCTACGACCCCTTCCCCAACCCGCAGGTCCAGGCCCTCGGCGCCCACTACGTAAGCCTGCCCGAGCTGCTGGCGCAAGCACAGATCATCAGCCTGCACTGCCCGCTGACCGCCGACAGCAAACACCTGATCAACGCCGGTTCCCTGGCACAGATGCAACGTGGTGCGATGCTGATCAACACCGGTCGCGGCGGCCTGGTGGACACCCCGGCCTTGATCGAAGCGCTCAAGGACGGCCAGCTCGGCTACCTGGGGTTAGATGTATACGAGGAGGAAGCCCAGCTGTTTTTCGAGGACCGTTCCGACCTGCCGCTGCAGGACGACGTACTCGCGCGCCTGCTGACCTTCCCCAACGTAATCATCACCGCGCACCAGGCGTTCCTTACCCGCGAGGCCCTGGCGGCGATTGCCGGCACCACGTTGAGCAACATTGCCGCATGGGCCTTGGGCCAGCCGCAAAATCGAGTCGAAGGTTGATCAGCGGTCACATACCAGGCTCATGATGGGCCGGCACCCGTGATAGGATGCCGCGCCTATTTGGAGGATCCATGGCCGAACACGATTTCCGCTTCAGCTTGCTGAGCCCGCAACACACCCTGATCGAATGCCGCGCCCTGGTGCCGGGCCGTTATCAAGTCACTGGCAACGGTGGCTCGATCAAGCACGGCGACGTGCTGATCGTCACCCTACGCGGCAGTAAAACCCTGTCGATGCGCCTGACCGTCGAAGGTGACGCGCGCTACTCCATCCGCCCGGCGGGCCAATGGGTCGCCATGGCCCACGGGCCGAAGTTCGGCGAGCTGGAGATTCACACCTGGAAGGTCAATTGCGACAGCTGCGAGAGCGTGCTGGAGTTTGAATTCGCGGTGGAAACCAAGCTGACCAAAGAGCCGCTGCAGCCGGCTGCCAACGCGCGCATCAAGGAACTGGGCTGGGCCAGCGAAGGCGACAAGCACCGCTGCCCGAAATGCCAGCAGGCCGCGCAATGAAAGGCCTGCTTCTACTCGCGGCCGTCGGGGTTGGCCTAACCGGCTGCGCCGGCGATGCGGTGAAGCTCAAGCAGGACCACAGCTACGTGGTGGAATGGATTGGCGAACGGCCGCTGATGGATTACGCGCACCTGACCGTCACCCTCGGCGCCGATGGTCGCGCCTACGGCAATGGCGGCTGCAACCACTGGTTTGCACCGTACACCGTCGAGGGTAAAAAGCTGAACTTCGGCAAGATCGGCAGCACCCGCAAACTCTGCGCCGAGGCCTTGATGGAGCAGGAGCACCGCTTCTTCCAGGCCCTGCAAGGCGTGCAGCGTTGGGATATCTCGCCGATTGAACAGACGCGCTTCTGGCCGGCTGAAGGCAAGCCTATTCGGTTGTGGCTTGAAGAAGGCTGATCGCCTTAATTGCAAACTGGCTTTCTGTGGGAGCTGGCTTGCCTGCGATAGCATCGACTCGGTATCACAGACGTACCGGGTCGCCCGCATCGCAGGCAAGCCCACTCCAACACTTTTAACCGCGTAAGGCTTTAAGTTTGGCGAGCACCCCTTCCGCCGTCTGCTCACCCATCAACTGTTCCCGCACCTTGCCCTTGTCATCAATGATGTAGGTCACCGGCAATGCCTCGCTGCGCGGAATATCAAAAATCGCTTCAGGGTTCTGGGCCAGCACGGTGAACTTGATTCCCAGCTTCTCGCTGGCGGCCTTGAGCTCTTCACCCTGCACATTGTCGAAGTTAACCCCGAACACGCCGACGTTTTGCCCTTTCAACTGCTCGGCCAGGGCATTGAGTTCCGGAATTTCCGTGCGGCACGGGCCACACCATTCGGCCCAGTAGTTGACCACCGCCCATTGCTTGTCCAAGCGTTCGGACGCGACTTTCTTGCCGTACTGGTCAACGCCGTAGTCGTTACCGCAGCCGCTTAGCAGCAGGGTTGTGATGATCGCCAATGCACCGATCAGTCGCCTTGTCATGGGGTAATCCTTCGCAAAAAATGAACGTTGGCTGCGACCTATCGCCTCTTACGGTTTAAGGACGGGACGCTGCGCAGGTAGAATACCCGCCACCTTACGCAAGATGCGACCCGCACATGACCGATCTGACGCTTTATCACAACCCGCGCTGTTCGAAATCCCGCGGTGCGCTCGAACTGCTGGAAGCCCGCGGCCTGAATCCCACCGTCGTACGCTACCTGGAAACGCCGCTGAATGCCGCGCAAATAAAGGCCCTGCTGACCAAACTGGGCATCAGCGCGCGCCAACTGCTGCGCACCGGCGAAGACGAATACAAAACCCTCAACCTGGCCGACGCCAGCCTCAGTGAAACGCAACTGATTGTTGCCATCGCCGAACATCCCAAGCTGATGGAACGCCCGATCCTGGAAACCGCCGATAAAGCCGTCATTGGCCGCCCGCCGGAAAACGTGCTGGAGCTGCTGCCGTGACCGCGCCGTATGTGCTGGTGTTGTATTACAGCCGCAATGGCTCGGTGAGCGAAATGGCCCGGCAGATTGCCCGGGGCATCGAGCAGGGCGGGATGGAAGCGCGACTGCGTACCGTGCCGGCGATTTCTACCGAGTGCGAAGCCGTGGCGCCAAGCATTCCGGACGAAGGCGCGCTGTATGCAAGCCTCGATGATCTGAAAAACTGCTCGGCCCTGGCCCTTGGCAGCCCGACGCGTTTTGGCAACATGGCCGCGCCGCTCAAGTATTTCCTCGACGGCACCAGCAACCTGTGGCTGACCGGCGCCCTCGTCGGCAAGCCGGCCGGCGTGTTCACCTCCACCGCCAGCTTGCACGGCGGCCAGGAAACCACGCTGATGTCGATGCTGTTGCCGTTGCTGCACCACGGCATGCTGATCACTGGCCTGCCTTACAGCGAACAAGCGCTGCTCGACACCCAGGGCGGCGGCACGCCGTATGGCGCCAGCCACCACGCCGGGCCCGACGGCAAGCGCCTGCTCGACCCGCACGAAATCACCCTGTGCCGCGCCCTCGGCCTGCGCCTGGCCAACACCGCCACACTGCTGGAGAACGGCCGTGGCCAGAAAGCCTAAGGTCCTACCGCCCCAGGCGTGGCTGGAACCCCGGGTCAAGGTCGCACGCGCGCTGAGCCTGCTGGCGTTTCTTGGGCTGGTGGGGTTGCTGTGCGGGTATTACCTGTTCATCGCCGACCTGCACGGCGCGCGCCCGTGGGTGATCCTGCTGATCGAACTGGTGCCGCTGCTGGTGCTGGCGCCGGGGATGCTGCTGGGCAGCGCACGCGGGCATTCGTGGATGTGCTTTGCGGTGAATTTGTATTTCATCAAGGGCGCGCTGGCCGCGTATGACCCGAACCGACAGTGGTTCGGGGTGCTGGAAATGCTCGCGAGCCTGGCGGTGTTTTGCACCGCGTTGTTGTATGTGCGGTGGCGGCATCAGTTGAATCGGCGGTTGGCTGAGGCCTGATAGAGATTCGGCGCCTGATAGTCAGTCTTCGCGAGCAAGCCCGCTCCCACATTTGTCCGCGTACATCCTTTGGAATGCGGTCGAATGTGGGAGCGGGCTTGCTCGCGAAGGCATCACCTCGGTCTCAATGGTTGACGGTGTAAGCCAACATCATCGACAACTGGCACATCGGCCGCCCACTCTCGGCATGCCACTGGTTAAACGCGCCCTGCACCGCGGCCAAATCCCGCAGGCTGGTTGGCGCCTTGTCGACAATCTTCTGCGCATTCAACGCCGCCACCACGTCATAGCTCGGCACAAACGTGTCTTTGCCCACCATGCGCAAGAAACGCGGCGCCGACAGCCCGCCCAACTGGTGGCCGTGCTTGCTCAGGTATTTCCATAACCCGACGATATCGGTCACCGGCCACTCGGCGATAAACGCGCCGAAGCTGCCCTTTTCCTGCTCGATGTCGAGGATCATCTGCGCATTGCGCGGTACGCTCTTGAGCTTGCCCAGGTGACGGATGATGCGCGTGTCCTGCATCAGCCGCTCCAGGTGCTCGGCGCCCATCAGCACGACCTTTTCCGGGTCGAAGCCGAAGAAAACCTGCTCGAACGCCGGCCACTTGCCGTCCACCACGCTGTGCTTCAAGCCTGCACGGAATACGCGCAGCGCCAGGGTCGAGAGGTAGCGATCATCACTGATCTTGCGCAATTGCGCCGGGGTCTTGGGTACAGGCAGGTGGGCTTCCAGCTCGGCCGCTGAACCGAAGCGGTTCAGACAATATTCGTGCAGCCACTTGTAATCGCGCATGCCCTCTCCTGGCAATTGAATTGAAAACGGCGCCCGTGAGCGCCGTCTTTCAGAGCGTTGAAACGTCTTAGAGGTTCACAACATTGACGAAACGCGAGGCGGCAGTCTCGTCGATTTTAAGGCGGGTGAAGTCGAACAGGTTGCGGTCAGCCAACTGCGACGGCTGCACATTCTGTAGGCTGCGGAAGATGCTTTCGGTACGGCCCGGGGTCTTGCGCTCCCAGTCCACCAGCATGTCCTTGACCACCTGGCGCTGCAGGTTCTCCTGGGAGCCGCACAGGTTGCACGGGATGATCGGGAATTGCTTGAGGTCGGAGTAGGCCTGGATGTCCTTCTCGTTGCAATACGCCAGCGGGCGGATCACCACGTTGCGCCCGTCATCGGCGCGCAGCTTGGGCGGCATAGCCTTGAGCGAGCCGTTGAAGAACATATTGAGAAAGAAGGTTTCGACGATGTCATCGCGGTGGTGACCGAGCGCCATCTTGGTCGCGCCGATCTCATCGGCAAAGGTGTACAGCGTGCCACGGCGCAGGCGCGAGCACAGCGAGCAGGTGGTCTTGCCTTCCGGGATCAGCTCCTTGACCACCGAGTAGGTGTCTTTTTCGACGATGTGGTACTCGATGCCCAATGCTTTCAGATAGGCCGGTAGCACGTGCTCGGGAAAGCCTGGTTGTTTCTGGTCCATGTTGACGGCGACGATCTCGAACTTGATCGGTGCGACCTTTTGCAGGTGCAGCAGTACGTCAAGCAGGGTGTAGCTGTCTTTGCCGCCGGAGAGGCAGACCATGATCTTGTCGCCCTCCTCGATCATGTTGAAATCGGCGACCGCTTCACCGGCCAGGCGACGCAGGCGTTTTTGCAGTTTGTTCTGGTTGACCGTAAGAGTGCCCATGGCGCTTGGATCCGCTAAAGGTGTGTGACGAAAAGCCGGTTATTTTACCTTCATGACTGACCGAGTTCCAATGTGGGGGCAGGCAAGCCAGCGCCCACAGTCGACCGAGTCATTACTGACAGACCTCAGCGCGATTAGCGCCACTGTTTACAGCGCAATTTGCTCTAAAGCCCTACAGTTTTTCCGGTCATCACTTCCTATACTGCGACTTAAGGTCGCATATAACTATCCAGGACCTTTGAGGCCATTTGGCCCGTGGGCGCTCCGATGGGGGGCGATGGTAATAACGACAGGAGTGACTGGCATGATCCATCACGTCGTGGGGCTGTTTACCCATCCCGACCAGGAATGGCGGGAAATTCGTGGCGATAAAGAAGAAAGTATCGGCCACATGTACCTCACTCACACCCTGATTCTGGCGGCGATCCCCGCCGTTTCCGCGTTTATCGGCACCACACAGGTCGGCTGGGTCATCGGCAACCGTGCCCCGGTCATGTTGACCCAGGAAAGTGCGTTGTGGATGACGATCATGTCGTACGCAGCCATGCTCGGCGGCGTGGCGGTGATGGGCGCGTTCATTCACTGGATGGCCCGTACCTACGACGCCAGCCCCAGCATGGCGCGCTGTGTGGCGTTTGCCACCTACACCGCGACACCGCTGTTTATCGGCGGGCTGTCAGCGCTCTATCCGCATATGTGGCTGGGGATGGTCGTGGGCACAGCGGCTATCTGTTACACGGTGTACCTGCTCTATGTCGGGCTGCCAACGTTCATGAGCATCGACCCCGACGAGGGCTTCCTGTTTTCCAGTTCAGTGCTCGCTGTAGGTTTGGTGGTGCTGGTGGCAATCATGGCGTTTACCGTGATTGTCTGGGGCTTGGGCGTTGGTCCGATTTACACCAACTAGGCGGATAAAACCGTAGGCAAAGCCACCGCAAGGTGGCTTTGTGCGTTATGCATGACCATTCGGCGCCTGACAGATTCGGAAACACCGGCTTTTGCGGCATACTGGACGCCTCTGGAGAGATGGTCAGCATGCCCGAGCAACTCAATACCCGCGTCGAAGATTGTTTCCTGCAAGCCGAATCCTTTTTTAAACGAAGCTTCAAACGCCCCCAGGTCAGCCTCAAGCTGCGGGGCCAGAAGGCCGGTGTCGCGCATTTGCACGAGAACCTGCTGCGCTTCAACCCACAGTTGTACCGCGAAAACAGTCAACATTTCCTTAAACAGACCGTGGCCCACGAAGTGGCGCACCTGATCGCCCACCAATTGTTTGGCGAGCGCATTCAGCCCCATGGTGAGGAATGGCAATTGATCATGCGTGGGGTTTACGAACTGCCGCCGGATCGCTGCCACACCTATGAAATCAAACGTCGGCAAGTGACCCGGTATATCTACCGCTGCCCGTGTGCCGACAGTGATTTCCCGTTTTCGGCCCAGCGCCATGGGTTGGTAAACCAGGGGCGACGGTATTTGTGTCGGCGCTGCCGGCATACCTTGGCGTACACCGGGGAAACTCGGGTGGAGTGATTGCTGGTGTCTGTGATGGCCCCATCGCAGCATCGGTATCCTTTTTGTGTCGTGCTAGGCCGATGACGAGTTTTTAGGTAGATATGAGTACATATCCGTTGCTGCGGTAACGGCGACTTAGGTTCCGCCCTTACGGCGGGTCACTTTTGGAAAAGAGCCCCAAAAGTAACCAAAGGGCTCTTGCCCACCACTCGGTGCCTCGCCTGGGCTCGGCATGCCCTCACTCCGGTTTGAATCCGTGGGCCGCCGCCATGGGCCATCCTTGGCCCATCGCGGCTAACCCGGCGTCCTGCCGGGTTACCCACGGATTCAAACCTGCGTTCGGCCATCGTGGTTTAACGGGGCGCCTCAGATCAAGATCAAAAGCAGATCAAAAGCAAGAGCACGGCGGCCTGGTAGCCGACCTGAGTGGTAGAAGCAAAAGCAGGGCAAAAGCACAGCAAAAGCACGGCAGTACACTCTCTGTCTGATGTACTGAGATCCCAATGTGGGAGCGGGCTTGCTCGCGAATGCGGTGGGTCAGCCAGCTCATGTGTAACTGCCCCACCGCATTCGCGAGCAAGCCCGCTCCCACAATTTTGACCGAGTTCGGCTGCCAGACCGCGGTGCTCTACTTTTCTGTGGGAGCTGGCTTGTCGGATCGCCGCACCGCTGCGATGCAGGCACCTCGGTTCATCAAGTACACCGAGTTGATGCCATCGCAGGCAAACCAGCTCCCACATTAGATTGAGTTCAGTTTCACATATCAGGTCGGCTGTCAGGCCGCCTCGGCAGTGCTTTTGATCTAACCACTCAGGTCGGCTACTAGGCCGCCGTGCTCTTGCTTTTGATCTTGATCTTAGGCGCCCCGTTAAACCACGCTGGCCGAACGCAGGCTTTGAGCGGGGGTAAACCGGCAGGACGCCGGTTTAGCCGCGATGGGCCAAGGATGGCCCATGGCGGCGGCCCACGGTCCAAAGCCGGAGTGAGGGCACACCGAGCCTAGGCGAGGTGCCGAGTGGTGGGGCAAGAGCCCTTTGGTTACTTTTGGGGCTTTTTCCAAAGTGACCCGCCGTAAGGGCGGAACCCATAGCAGCCGTTACCCAAATAACGGATATGTACCCCGCGCCCCCGCGACAACCCAAGAATTCACCCCATAAAAAGTTGCGTAGATACCCATGCCCATCGCACACACGTTAGCTCCCACATTTTGACCGCGCCGCCTATCAATGTGGGAGCTAGCTTGCCTGCGATAGCGCTCGCCCAGGCCCTACCCAACCACCCTGGCACGACGCAACTCGGCTATCCGCTGAGCATCTATCCCCAGCTCAGCCAACACTTCATCCGTATGCGCCCCCACCGCCGCACCAATATGCCGAGGCTCTGGCAACCCCTCTGAAAATTTCAACGGGCAGGCGATTTGCGCCTGGGCCGAGCCATCGCCGCGTGGCACCTGGCTGACCAACTCCCGCGCTTTCAACTGCGGATGCTCCACCGCTTCACTCAAACGGAGCACCGGCTCCACACACGCATCCACCCCGGCAAACAGCTCGCACAATTCATCAAAGCTGCGCTTTTCAAACTCAACCTGCAGCGCCCGCTTGAGGGCTTTTTGCTGTTCCGGCTGGGGAGACAGGCCTTGCGCTGCCAACTCCGGCCGCCCCAAGGCCGCGCACATTTGCTGCATAAAAGCGGGTTCCAGGCTACCGACCGACATCCAGCGCCCATCCCGGGAGCGGTAGTAATCATAGAAACTGCCACCGTTAAGCACATGGGTTTCCCAACCCGGCTCGACCCCACAGGCCAGGTAACCGGCGCCGGCCATGGCGTTCAGGCTGAACGAACAATCGGTCATGCTCACGTCCAGGTATTGGCCGACCCCGCTGTGCTGCCGCGCAATCACCGCCGCCAGCAAACCCACCACCGCGTGCAGCGAGCCACCGCCGACATCCGCCAATTGCACGCCCAGCGGCAGTGGCCCGCTGTCCTGGCGCCCGGTGTGACTGGCGATGCCCGCCAGCGCGAGGTAGTTGATATCGTGCCCAGCGCGGTCCTTATAAGGCCCCGTCTGACCGTAGCCGGTGATCGACACATAAATCAGCCTGGGATTGATCGCCTTCAACGCCGCATAACCCAACCCAAGACGCTCCATCACCCCAGGGCGGAACTGCTCCAGGACGATGTCGTAGTCCTTGACCAGCGCCCGCACAATCTCCAGCGCCTCGGCCCGCTTGAGGTCCAGCGCCAAGCTGCGTTTGTTGCGATTGAGGTAGGCATGGCTCGCCGACGTGCCCTGATCATGGGGCGGCAGGACCCGCAACAAGTCCATGCGCGTGGGCGATTCGATGCGCAACACTTCTGCGCCCATGTCCGCCAGCATCAAGGACGCGAAGGGGCCAGGCAGCAAGGTGGAAAAATCCAGCACTTTGAGGGACGCCAAGGGACCTGACATGAGCACTCCAATTCGGTTTTGAATGCCCACAGCGTAGGCAGGCTTGGCGCTACCGGCAATCGTCAGAACGATCAGCGACAGTGACCGTTTTGATCACGGCGGGCTTTTTCGCGGCGGCGGCTTTATCATTGGCCCACGTTTATTTGCAGAGTGCTCCATGAAGTTTGCGATTGCGCTGTTTTCCGCCGCCCACGCGCCCTCCTCGCGCCGCGCCTTGCTGTTCGCCCAGGCGGCGATTGCCGGTGGGCATGAGATTGTGCGGCTGTTTTTTTATCAGGACGGCGTGTACAGCGCCGCCAATAACATCGTTGCGCCCCAGGATGAGCAAGACATCGCCCGGCAATGGCGCGAGTTCGTCAGCCAGCATCAGCTCGACGCCGTGGTGTGCATCGCCGCGGCCTTGCGCCGTGGCGTGCTGAACAACGAAGAAGCCACGCGTTATCAACGCAGCGCGGTGAACCTGGCTGCGCCGTGGGCGCTGTCGGGCCTTGGGCAGTTGCATGACGCCGCCCAGGCCGCCGACCGCCTGATCTGTTTTGGAGGGCCGTGACATGTCCAAATCCTTATTGGTGATCAGCCGCCAGGCACCGTGGTCCGGGCCGAGTGCGCGTGAAGCACTGGATATCGTGCTGGCCGGTGGCGCGTTCGATCTGCCGATTGGCCTGCTGTTTATGGACGACGGCGTGTTTCAACTGGCGCCGCACCAAAACGCCAAGGCCGTGCAGCAAAAAGACCTCAGCGCCAACCTGCAGGCACTGGGCCTGTTCGGCATTGATGAAGTGTTCGCCTGCAGCCACAGCCTGGCCGAGCGCGGGCTCACACCTCCCGCCAGCGCTCAAGCCATGAGCAGCAACGATATTTCCAAGCTGATTGACCGTTACGACCAGGTGATTACCCTCTGATGTCGACTTTACATGTGGTGTCTCACTCCCCGTTTACCGACAGCCGCCTCGCCAGTTGCCTGCGCGTGTGCGGCGCCGCCGACGCGATCCTGCTGTGCGGCGACGGCGCCTATGGCCTGCACAACCCGGCCCTGCAAACCAAGGGCCTGAAGGTCTTTGTGCTGGCCGAAGACATGCAGGCGCGCAACTTGCCGCTGCCGGACTGGGCCGACAGCGTGGACTACCCAGGCTTTGTGCAGCTGTCGATCGATTACGACAAGGTCAACACCTGGCTATGAACACCTTGACCGTAGGTTCACGCACCCTCGAACTGGACAAGGACGGCTACCTCGTCGACCTGAATGACTGGTCCGCCGAGGTCGCCACAGCCTTGGCCGCAGCCGAACCCTTGGAATTGACCGCCGCGCACTGGGAAATCCTCGAACTGCTGCGCGGTTTCTATGCACAATTCCAGCTGTCCCCCGCCACGCGCCCGCTGATCAAGTACACCGCCTTGAAGCTGGGCCCGGAAAAGGGCAACAGCCTGCACTTAAACAAACTGTTTAACGGCACTCCCGCCAAACTCGCCGCCAAGCTGGCGGGCCTGCCCAGGCCGACGAATTGCTTATGACCGACTTTGCCCCGCTGACCCTTGAAACCCCTGCCGAGCACCCGTTTGCGCCGTTCGTGCGCATCCTGGGCAAAGGCAAACGCGGCGCGCGCAACCTGACCCGTGAGGAAGCCCGCGAAGCCATGGGCATGCTGCTCGACGAAAAAGTCGAAGACACCCAGCTCGGCGCCTTCCTGATGTTGCTGCGCCACAAGGAAGAAAGCCCGGAAGAACTCGCCGGTTTCACCGAGGCCGTGCGCGAGCGTTTGAATGCGCCGGCACTGAACGTGGATGTCGACTGGCCAACCTACGCCGGTAAAAAGCGCCACCTGCCGTGGTATTTGCTGGCAGCCAAGTGCCTGGCGCAAAACGGTGTACGCATCCTTATGCATGGCGGTGGCGCCCATACCGCTGGCCGGTTGTACACCGAGCAATTGCTGGAAGGTTTGCAAATCCCGCTGTGCCGTAACTGGCAGCAGGTCGAGACGGCTTTTGAGCAAGGCAACCTGGCGTTTATCCCGCTGGGTGACTGGGCGCCGCCATTGCAGCGCATGATCGACCTGCGCAACACCCTGGGCCTGCGCTCGCCGATCCACTCGCTGGCGCGCTTGCTCAACCCGCTGAGCGCCCGTTGCGGCCTGCAAAGTATTTTCCACCCTGGCTACCAGGGCGTGCACCGCGATGCCAGCGGCCTGCTTGGCGACAACGTGATTGTGGTCAAAGGCGATGGCGGCGAGGTCGAGATCAACCCGGACACGATCAGCCACCTGTATGGCACCACCGGCGGCGCAAGCTGGGACGAAGAGTGGCCTGCGCTCTCCGCTCAACGCCATGTCAAACCCGCGACCCTTGAGCCTGAACAGTTGAAGGCGCTCTGGCGTGGCGATATCGAAGACAGCTACCCGCAACTGGCCCTGATCGCCACCATGGCCCTGGCCTTGCGCGGCCTCGGCCACCCACGCGTGCAGGCCTTCGAATTGGCCCAGCAATACTGGGACGCACGGGACAAATCGATTTAATCGATTATTCACGCCCGGTCTTTGCGCTTTTAGTTCGAACTCATCCCTTTAGACTGGGCTCCAACGCTTATTAGCCAAGGAGCCAGTCATGGGTTTGCTGATCGAAGGACACTGGAAAGACCAGTGGTACGAAAGTAGCGCAGACGGCGCGTTCCAGCGCGAACAAGCGCAGCGCCGCCACTGGGTCACCGACGACGGCCAGCCTGGGCCGAGTGGCGAAGGTGGCTTTCAGGCCGAAGCCGGTCGCTACCATCTGTACGTTTCCCTCGCCTGCCCCTGGGCGCATCGCACTCTGATTTTGCGCAAGCTCAAGGGCCTGGAAAGCCTGATTGGCGTGTCCGTGGTCAGCTGGTTAATGCTGGAAAACGGCTGGACCTTCGACAAGGCCCACGGCTCTACCGGCGACAAGCTGGATGGTTTCGACTTTATGCACCAACGCTATACCGCCGACACCGCCGACTACACCGGGCGCGTGACCGTGCCGGTGCTGTGGGACAAAAAGCTCAAGCGCATCGTGAGTAATGAATCGGCGGAGATCATCCGCATGTTCAACAGTGCGTTTAACCAACTGACCGGCAATACCCTGGACTTCTACCCCGAGGTGTTACGCCCGAGCATCGATGCGCTGAACGATCGCATCTACCCGGCCGTGAACAATGGCGTGTACCGCGCAGGCTTTGCCACCTCGCAAAAGGCCTACGAAAGCGCGTTTGATGAGGTATTTGCCGAGCTGGATCACCTGGAGCAGCACCTGGGCGAGCATCGCTACCTGGCCGATGAGTACCTGACCGAAGCCGATGTGCGGCTGTTTACCACGCTGATTCGCTTTGACGCGGTGTATTACAGCCACTTCAAATGCAATTTGCGGCGGATTGCCGATTACTCGAACTTGTCGAACTGGCTGAGGGAGATGTATCAGTGGCCGGGAGTGGCCGAGACGGTGGATTTTGCCCATATCAAAGGGCATTACTATGCGAGCCATCGCACGATTAACCCGACGGGGGTTGTGCCGAAGGGGCCGTTGCAGCGTTTTGATGTTGGGCATGATCGTGAGAGATTAAGTGGCAAAGGCGTCTGGAACTGATGATGATCGTTCCCACGCTCTGCGTGGGAATGCCGCCCTGGACGCTCTGCGTCCGCTCTTAAAAGCATGACGCGGAGCGTCATAGGGTGCATTACCACGCAGAGCGTGGGAACGAGCGATGTCAGACCTGGGACTGAGCGCCTTCAAACCACTTCAGCTTCTCGCGCAACATAACCACCTCACCGACGATCACCAATGTCGGCGCATGCACTTCATGCTCCGCCACCATGCGCGGCAAGTCCGCCAGGGTGCCGGTGAACACGCGCTGGTTGGACGTAGTGCCCTGCTGGATCAACGCCGCCGGCGTATCCGCCGCACGCCCATGCTTGATCAGCTGTTCGCAGATGATCGGCAAACCGATCAGCCCCATGTAGAACACCAAGGTCTGCGACGGGCCAACGAGATCATGCCAAGGCAGGTCCGAGGTACCGTTTTTCAAATGCCCGGTGATAAACCGTACCGACTGCGCATAGTCGCGATGGGTCAGCGGGATCCCGGCATACGCCGCGCAACCACTGGCCGCAGTGATCCCCGGCACCACCTGAAACGGGATGCCATGGGCCGCCAGTTCTTCGATTTCTTCGCCGCCCCGGCCAAAGATGAACGGATCGCCCCCCTTGAGGCGCAGCACGCGCTTGCCTTGCTTGGCCAAGTCCACCAATTGCTGGTTGATCTGGTCCTGCGGCACAGCATGGTCGGCGCGACGCTTGCCGACATAGATACGCTCGGCATCACGACGGCACAGTTCGAGAATCGCCGGCGCCACCAAGCGGTCATACAGCACCACGTCGGCTTGCTGCATCAGGCGCAAGGCACGGAAGGTCACCAGGTCAGGATCGCCTGGGCCGGCACCCACCAAGTAGACTTCGCCCGGCGCATGCGGCGGCGCGCCGTTGACCTTGTCAATCAGCAGACGCTCGGCTTCATCGCCCTGCCCGGCCAACTGGCGGTCAGCAATCGGACCTTGGAAAACCTCTTCCCAGAACGCACGGCGCTGCTGCACATTCGGGTACAAACCTTTGACCTGGGCACGAAAACGCGCCGCCAACCCGGCCAACTGACCATAGGTGGACGGAATCCAGGTTTCCAGCTTGGCGCGGATCAAGCGCGCCAGCACCGGCGCATCGCCGCCGCTGGAGACTGCAATCACCAATGGCGAACGGTCGACAATCGCCGGGAAGATCACGCTGCACAAGGCCGGCGCATCCACCACGTTGACCGGTACGCAGCGACGCTTGGCATCACTGGACACTTGCGCGTTCAGTGGCTCGTCGTCGGTCGCGGCGATGATCAGGGTGCAACCGTCGAGGTCGGGCTCCTGATAACCGCGCAAAATCAGTTCCCCGCCACTGCCCAGCACCAGTTCACGCAACTGGTCTTCGATCTGGGGAGCAACCACCCGCAGCAACGCACCGGCGTCGGCCAGCAGCCGGGATTTGCGCAAGGCAATCTCCCCACCACCGACGACCAACACACGACTGCCGCGCAGGTTATGAAACAGCGGCAGAAATTCCATTTAGCCGATGACCTCAACGCCCGCCATGTACGGCTTAAGCACCTCAGGCACACGGATCGAACCGTCGGCCTGCTGGTAGTTTTCCAGCACCGCCACCAGGGTACGACCTACGGCCAGGCCCGAACCGTTGAGGGTGTGTACCAGCTCCGGTTTGCCGGTTTCCGGGTTACGGAAACGCGCCTGCATGCGACGGGCCTGGAAATCACCGCAGTTGGAGCACGACGAAATCTCGCGGTATTTGTCCTGGCTCGGCACCCACACTTCGAGGTCGTAGGTCTTCACGGCGCTGAAACCCATGTCGCCTGTGCACAGCGCCAGAACGCGGTACGGCAGCTCCAGCAGTTGCAGGACGCGTTCGGCATTGGCGGTCAGGCCTTCCAAGGCCTCCATGGAGGTCGATGGCTCAACCACTTGCACCATCTCGACCTTGTCGAACTGGTGCTGGCGGATCATGCCGCGAGTATCACGACCCGAAGCACCGGCTTCACTGCGAAAGCACGGCGAATGGGCGACAAACTTCATCGGCAGTTGCTTGGCGTCGAGGATCTCGCCAGCCACGATGTTGGTCAGCGACACTTCGGCGGTCGGGATCAGGTACAGATCGGCTTCGCCATCGCGGCTGATCTTGAACAGGTCTTCTTCGAATTTCGGCAACTGGCTGGTGCCCATCAACGCCGGCGCCTGCACCAGGTACGGGGTGTAGGCTTCTTCGTAGCCGTGCTCGCCGGTGTGCAGGTTGATCATGAACTGTGCCAGGGCACGGTGCATGCGCGCGATGGGGCCTCGCAGCAAAGCGAAGCGCGCACCGGACATTTTGGCGGCGGTTTCGAAATCCAGGCCACCGGTCAGCTCGCCCAACGCAACGTGATCCTTGATCTCGAAATCAAAAGCTTTCGGGGTGCCCCAGCGGCGCACTTCGACGTTGCCGTCTTCGTCTTCGCCAATCGGTACGGATTCGTGCGGCAGGTTGGGAATGCCCAGCAGGATCGAGTCCAGCTCGCTCTGAATGCCTTCCAGCTCGACTTTACCGTCAGACAGCTCAGTGCCCATGCGCTCGACGTCCGCCATCAGCGGCGCGATGTCTTCACCGCGCTGCTTGGCCTGACCAATGGATTTGGAACGCGCATTACGCTCAGCCTGCAGCGCTTCGGTGCGGGTCTGGACGGTCTTGCGCTGTTCTTCCAGCGCTTCGATGCGCGCAACATCCAAGGCAAAGCCACGGGATGCCAGGCGGTCCGCTACGTCCTGAAGGTTGCTACGTAACAGTTTGGAATCGAGCATGTCGGTCTCTCGTTTATCAAAGTTTGGTCAAGGACAGGCCGGCCCAGGTGGCGAGCAGCCCGCCGAACACGCTGATGCCCAGGTACCCGAAGGCCACCAGAGCTTGCCCGCTTTCCAGCAGGCGCAACGTATCCAGTGAAAAGGATGAAAAGGTCGTCAGACCGCCTACAAAGCCGACAATCAAGCCGGCGCGAATCTCAATCGGCACTTCCGGGCGCAACAGGAACCAGCCGTACAACAGCCCGATAATCAAGCAACCCACCAAGTTGACCGCCAAGGTCGCCGCATAAAAATGCTTTGGCCAGTTGGCGCTCACCCACGTACTGGTGGCGAAACGCAATAATGTACCAGCGATGCCAGCTACGGACACGGCAAGAATCGTCTTGAGCACTACTTTCTCCGCTGTTTGGGGCTGAGGCGATCGAGTTGAGCCAGGTGATTGAGCTTTTCGCCGATCTTCAGTTCCAGGCCACGGGGCACCGGCTGGTAGAACGGCTGTGGTTCCAGCTCATCGGGAAAATAGTCTTCGCCGGCGGCATAGGCGTCCGGCTCGTCATGGGCATAACGGTATTCGTCGCCGTAGCCCAGCTGCTTCATCAGCTTGGTCGGGGCGTTGCGAAGGTGCAGCGGCACTTCCAGCGAGCCGTGTTCGGCGGCGGCGCGCAGAGCCGACTTGAAGCCCATGTACACCGCGTTGCTTTTCGGCGCGCAAGCCAAGTAGGTGATGGCCTGGGCCACCGCCAACTCGCCTTCCGGGCTGCCCAGGCGTTCCTGCACTTCCCAGGCAGCGAGGCACAGGCTCAGCGCGCGCGGGTCGGCGTTGCCGATGTCTTCGCTGGCCATGCGCACCACGCGGCGCGCCAAGTACAGCGGGTCGCAGCCGCCGTCGATCATCCGCGCAAACCAGTACAACGCACCGTCGGGGTTGGAGCCGCGTACGGATTTGTGCAGCGCCGATATCTGGTCGTAGAAGGCTTCGCCGCCCTTGTCGAAGCGCCGGCGAGTGTCGCCGAGCAGGCTTTGCAACAGGTCGACGCCAATCTCGCTGTTGTCTTCGGCCAGGTCGGAAGCGTTCTCCAACAGGTTGAGAAAGCGCCGACCGTCGCCATCGGCGGCGCTCAGCAAAATCTTGAAGCCTTCGTCGCTCAGGCTCAACTGGCGCTTGCCCAGGCCCTTGTCTTCGCTCAACGCACGCTGCAACAGCTTGCGCATCGCCGCTTCGTCCAGGCTCTTGAGCACATAGACACGGGCACGCGACAGCAAAGCGTTGTTGAGTTCAAACGAGGGGTTTTCGGTGGTAGCGCCGATAAAGATCAGCGTGCCGTCTTCGACATAGGGCAAAAACGCATCCTGCTGCGACTTGTTGAAGCGATGCACTTCGTCGACGAACAAGATGGTGCGCTTGCCGTATTGCCCGGCCTGCTGCTTGGCGACTTCCACTGCCTGGCGGATCTCCTTGACCCCGGCCAGCACGGCCGACACCGTTTCGAAGTGCGCATCCGAGACTTTCGCCAGCAGCCGCGCCAGGGTGGTTTTACCCACGCCCGGCGGCCCCCAGAAAATCATCGAGTGCAGCGCACCCTGCTCCAGGGCTTCGCGCAGAGGCTTGCCGCGAGCGAGCAGGTGTTCTTGCCCGACGTACTCATCCAGGTTGGTCGAACGCAAACGCGCGGCCAAGGGTTGAGCAATCGGGTCACTTCGAAACAAATCCATGGGCAGCGCTTGAAACCTCTCGGCAGGTTATTCCTGGATCACGTCGGCACCCTTGGGGATGACGAACTTGAACTTGGATGCATCCACAACGCCGTTGGCCTTGACCGCGGAGAACAGGATATCGGTGCGCTGACCGACGCTGTCGATCAGGCGCATGTTGTTGATCACACCGTTGCCAAACGACAGTTGCAGGCTGTCAAACAGCGTGTCCTTGGATTTGGGCTTGAGGGTGAACTCAATCACGTTGCTGGTTTGCTTGGAGGTGATCTCGAAGCTGTCGCTGATCTTCGACACATCGCCCGACAGCAACAGCGCCGGGGTCTGGTTCAGGCGTGGGTCGAGTTTCTTGATGGTCGCCTGTTCCAGGTCAGGGTCCCACAGGGTGACTTTCTGGCCGTCGGACACGATGGTCTGCTCGTTCGGCGCGTCGGTTTTCCAGTAGAAAAGGCCTGGGCGCTGCACGGCCATTTCACCGGCGGTTTCCTGCAACTGAGTGCCGCCGCCATCCAGGGTCAACTGGGAGAAGCGCGCGGTCAGGGTCTTGGATTTGTCCAACAGGTTGGTCAGGCTGGCCACGGAAGCGGGGTCGGCGTGAGCCGAAACAGCGGTCAGGGCCAGGGCTGGCAACAACAGCATGCGGATAAGACGCATGGGAATCCTCATTGAGTCGTTAGGGCGTGCCGCGTGCTGCCACGCGGCACGTGATCAGTCGCGCATCTGCCCGGGGGCGATGACTTCGCGCGAGCCGTTAGTGTTCATTGCAGTCACGACGCCGGCGTTTTCCATGGATTCGATCATGCGGGCGGCGCGGTTGTAGCCGATTTTGAGTTTGCGCTGCACCGCAGAGATCGAGGCGCGACGGCTTTCGAGTACGAAGGCCACGGCCTCGTCGTACAGCGCATCGGTTTCAGCGTCATCATCACCGCCGCTGCCACCGTCGGAGCCGCTGCCGGCCTCTTCGACACCGGCGAGGATGTCGTCGTTGTATTCCGGTGCGCCGCGCAGTTTCCAGGCCTCCACCACACGGTGTACTTCGTCATCGGAAACGAACGCGCCGTGAACCCGGATCGGCAGGCTGGTGCCCGGCGGCATGTAGAGCATGTCACCGTGGCCCAGCAGTTGCTCGGCGCCGCCCTGATCGATGATGGTGCGCGAGTCGATCTTGCTGGAAACTTGGAACGCCATGCGCGTAGGAATGTTGGCCTTGATCAGACCGGTGATCACGTCCACCGACGGCCGCTGAGTCGCGAGAATCAAGTGAATACCGGCAGCACGTGCCTTCTGGGCGATACGTGCGATCAGTTCTTCAACCTTCTTGCCGACGATCATCATCATGTCGGCGAATTCGTCGACCACCACCACGATGGTCGGCAGCTTGACCAGCAGCGGCGCTTCGTCGTGAATATTTTCGCGTTTGTACAACGGGTCGGTCAGTGGCGTACCGGCGTCCTGGGCTTCCTTGACCTTGGCGTTGAAGCCCGACAGGTTACGTACGCCCATCTTCGCCATCAGCTTGTAGCGGCGTTCCATCTCGGCCACGCTCCAACGCAGGGCGTTGGCGGCGTCCTTCATGTCGGTGACCACCGGGCAGAGCAGGTGCGGAATGCCTTCGTAGATCGACAATTCCAACATCTTCGGGTCGATCATGATCAGCTTGGCGTCATCCGGGCCAGACTTGAACAGGATCGACAGGATCATCGCGTTCACGCCCACCGACTTACCCGAACCAGTGGTACCGGCAACCAGCAAGTGCGGCATTTTCGCCAAGTCGGTGATTACTGGCTTACCACCGATATCGTGGCCCAGGGCCAAGGTGACCGGGGATTTAAAGTTGTCGTATTCCGGCGTCGACAGCACTTCGGAGAAGCGCACGATCTGACGGTCTTCGTTGGGAATCTCGATGCCCACGGTGGTCTTGCCGGGGATCACTTCCACCACGCGTACACTGGTCACGGCCAGGGAACGGGCCAAGTCTTTCGCCAGGTTGGAGATGCGGCTGACCTTGACGCCAGCTGCCGGCTGGATTTCGTAACGGGTGATGACCGGGCCTGGGTGGATCGAGTCCACCGAAACTTCGACGCCGAATTCCTTGAGCTTGATTTCCAGCAGGTGGCCGACAGCCGCCAGGGATTCCGGGGAATAGTTGAGCTGTTTCTTTTCGGCCGGGTCGAGGATCGAGATCGGCGGCAAGGTGCCTTCCACGGCGCTGTCGACAAACAACGGCGCCTGTTTCTCTTTCTGTACGCGATGGCTCGGCTCGGGGGCTTTGGGCGGCGCCGGGGCGATCACGGGCGGCACCTGCTTCTCGCGGTCCGACATGTGTTTGCTCAGGGCCTGCTCGCGCTCGATCAAGCGCTCCTTGACCTTGGCTTGCTCGCGCCGGTCCGGTGTGCTCGGGGCCACCACCTCGTTGACGCGGGTGTCCACCTCACGCAGTTGCGCAACCATGCGTTTGCGATCAACGCGGGCCGACCACCAACGGTTGGCCGCGCTTTGGAACAATTCGAGCAGGTCGAGGGTGATCTTGCCGGTCACGTCCATCACCTTGAACCACGACAGGTCGGTGAACACCGTGAGGCCGAACAGAAACAGCGCGATAAACATCAAGGTGCTGCCCTGGATGTTCAGGGTCTTGCGCGCCAGGTCGCCCAGGCTTTCGCCCAGCGCACCGCCTGCGCCCGCCGGCAAACCGGTAGGTGCGTGGAAATGAATATGCGCCAGCGCTGCGCCAGACAGCACCAGGAACACCAGGCCGATCAGGCGCCAGGAGAACAGCCAGCCGCTCCACTGCCACGGCTCGTGACGCTGACGGAAGATCTGCCAGGTCTTGATCGCCAGCAGCAGCGGGAAGATGTAGGCGAAGTAACCCAGCACCATGAACAGGATATCGGCGCTGTAGGAGCCGGCAGGCCCGCCGAAGTTCTGCACGTCTTCGATCTTGCTGTTGTGGCTCCAGCCCGGATCGTCCTTGCCATAGGTGAGCAAGGCCATCATCAGGAACAGGCACAGGGCGCCGATGGCGATCAGCGCCCCTTCCTTGAGTCGGTAGTGCAGGTGCTGGCGCCAGGCCGGCACGACTGCTGCTTTAGGTGTTGCGGCGGATTTCTTCAAAACGGGTCTTTTCCTGCGCCTTTAGCGCGTCCATCGTTGAATGACTGCACACTACTGCTCAATCCGAGCAGCTGAAAAATGAACGAACGTCGTTGAATCTACTTTTAACACTGGGTGATGACTGGGTGAAATGGCGATAACGCCACAATGGCCGCATTGTACGGGTTTGCGCCCGCGATGCCACGCCCTTGCCTATCAGCCAGCCGCCTGGACAATTGAAGTGTCACAGCATGTTCAATTTGAGCATGCATTGTCTTTGCTGACAAAGGCTTATGAGCTGTTTTTAGCAATCCAGGCAAGCTTGGCAAATGGCCTGCATGCGCCAGACCCGATTACGACCGCGTGTACGGGGCAGAGTTGCAGCAACACGCGCTCACGCTAATCCTGATGAATACCCGATTCGGGCTGGCCCCACAGCGCTGTGTCGACAATAATCACCCCACGCGCGGCAGGTGACATACCCGCCACTCCCCTCCCCTTCCGTAAGCCTGGATGCCATGCTGACCTGGTTGCAACGCGACTCACTGACTTTTCCACCGCTGGCCAAGGCCATGCGTGAACCCAATGGCCTGCTGGCCGCCGGTGGCGATTTGTCAGCCGAACGGCTGGTTCAGGCCTACCGCCACGGCTGCTTTCCGTGGTTCTCTGAAGGCCAGCCGATCCTCTGGTGGTCGCCGGACCCACGCACGGTGATATTTCCCGACGAACTGCATGTCTCGCGCAGCCTTGGCAAACTGTTGCGCCAGCAGCGTTACACCGTCACCTTCGACCAGGACTTCGCTGCCGTCATCCAGGCGTGCGCTGCGCCACGCAGCTATGCCGATGGCACCTGGATCACCGAAGGCATCCAAAGCGCCTACCTGGCGCTGCACCAGCGTGGCTACGCGCATTCCGTGGAGGTGTGGGACCAGGGCGAGCTGGTCGGCGGCCTGTATGGCCTGGCGATGGGCCAACTGTTCTTTGGCGAATCCATGTTCAGCCGTGCCGACAACGCGTCGAAATTCGGCTTCGCCACACTGACCCGGCAGTTGCAGGCCTGGGGTTTCGTGCTGATCGACTGCCAGATGCCCAATGACCACCTGCACAGCCTGGGCGCCCGCGCCATACCGCGCAGTGAGTTCGCGGCTTTCTTGCACAACCATTTGGACCAACCCAGCTCTGGACCGTGGGTTTCCTAGGCGACATCCGCGCACGTGGCTTACACTTATTTCAAAGCTTACCCCGAGGGTTGATCATGACCGAGCTGGCGCGCTTGAAGTTTTATGCCACTCAAGCCCACTCTTGCAGCTATCTGCCCGACGAGCAGGCCACCACGCTGTTCCTCGACCCCAGCCAGCCAATGGATGTGCATGTGTATGCCGACCTGTCCGAGATGGGTTTTCGGCGTAGCGGCGACCACCTGTACCGCCCCCATTGCCAGAATTGCAATGCCTGCGTGCCGGCACGTATCCCGGTTGCGCAATTTTTGCCGGACCGCAATCAGAAACGCATCCTCAAGCGCAATGCCGACCTGACAATCACCGCCACCAAGCCGCATTTCAGCGAAGAATATTTCGACCTTTACCAGCGCTACATCGAGCAACGTCATGCCGACGGCGACATGTTCCCGCCCAGCCGCGATCAGTTTTCGACGTTTCTGGTGCGTGACCTGCCCTTCTCGCGCTTCTACGAGTTCCGCCTGGACGGGCGCCTGCTGGCGGTAGCCGTAACCGACCTGCTGCCCAATGGCCTGTCGGCGGTCTACACCTTCTATGAGCCGGCCGAAGAACGCCGCAGCCTGGGACGCTTTGCGATCTTGTGGCAAATCGGCGAAGCCCTGCGCCAGGAATTGGAAGCGGTGTACCTCGGATACTGGATCAAAAACTGCAAAAAGATGAACTACAAGACCCAATATCGGCCCATCGAGCTACTAATTAATCAAAGATGGGTAACGCTTAACTAGAACCCCTTGGCTTAAACACCCTTTTTCGGGCACAATGCACGCCGCTTTTGCCTGGCGCAGTTGCACCGGGCCATTCACTGGATACCGAGGGCTTTACTGCATGTCGAAAGAAGACAGCTTCGAAATGGAAGGCACTGTCGTCGACACCCTGCCCAACACCATGTTTCGTGTGGAGTTGGAAAATGGGCACGTCGTAACCGCGCATATCTCCGGCAAGATGCGCAAGAACTACATTCGTATTCTTACCGGCGACAAAGTGCGCGTCGAGCTGACGCCCTATGACTTGAGCAAAGGGCGCATCACTTACCGCGCTCGTTAATCAAGTCAATACAAAACGCCCGGTTCTGCCGGGCGTTTTTGTGTGCGCGCTATTTCCCAAACACCTCAGGTGTCAATGTGGGAGCTGACTTGTCTGCCCCCACATTTGACCCCCATCGTTTTCAAGACAGCAAAAAGGCGCCTTTCGGCGCCTTTTGCTTTGTTGCAGCCCGCTGTCAGGCCATTTCAGCCGTGGTTTCGAACTCGAAGGTCAGCTCGCCGTCCTTCAGGTCGATGTGCACCACGCCGCCATGGTCGGCAAGCTCGCCAAACAGGATCTCTTCGGCCAATGGCCGCTTGATCTTGTCCTGGATCAGTCGCGCCATTGGGCGAGCGCCCATTGCCGCGTCGTAGCCACCTTCGGCCAGCCAATTGCGCGCCGCGTCCGTGACGTCCAGCTGCACGCGCTTGTCTTCCAACTGCGCTTGAAGCTCGGTAAGGAACTTGTCCACCACGCTTTTGATGACCTCATGACTGAGGCGACCAAACTGGATAATGGTATCCAGGCGGTTGCGGAACTCCGGCGTGAAGCTCTTCTTGATCACTTCCATCGCATCGGATGAGTGATCCTGATGCGTAAAGCCAATCGAAGCACGCGCGGCCGTTTCGGCACCGGCGTTGGTGGTCATGATCACGATCACGTTGCGGAAGTCTGCCTTGCGCCCGTTGTTATCGGTCAGGGTCCCGTGGTCCATGACCTGCAGCAGCAGGTTGAAGACTTCCGGGTGGGCCTTCTCGATTTCATCGAGCAGCAATACGCAGTGCGGCTGCTTGGTGATTGCCTCGGTCAACAGACCGCCCTGGTCGAAACCGACATAGCCCGGAGGCGCACCGATCAGGCGCGACACAGTGTGACGCTCCATGTATTCGGACATGTCGAAGCGTACCAGCTCGATGCCCATGGCCTTGGCCAACTGCCGCGCCGCTTCGGTCTTGCCGACGCCGGTCGGGCCTGCGAACAGGAACGAACCGACTGGCTTGTCCGGCGACTTGAGGCCCGCACGCGACAACTTGATCGCGGTGGACAGCGCGTCAATGGCAGCATCCTGGCCGAACACGGTGAGCTTGAGGTCGCGCTCCAGGTTACGCAGCAGCTCCTTGTCGGAACTGTTGACGTGTTTTGGCGGAATACGCGCGATCTTCGCCACGATGTCCTCGACTTGAGGCACGTCGATGCGCTTCACGCGCTTCTCGACCGGCTGCAGGCGCTGGTAGGCACCCGCCTCGTCAATCACGTCGATGGCCTTGTCGGGCATGTGCCGGTCATTGATGTAGCGCGATGCCAGCTCAGCAGCGGCACGCAACGCTTCATCGGTGTACTCGATGCCGTGGTGCGCTTCGAAACGCCCTTTGAGCCCGCGCAGAATGCCGATGGTGTCTTCTACCGAAGGCTCGGACACGTCGACTTTCTGGAAGCGGCGCGCCAAGGCACGGTCTTTCTCGAAAATGCCGCGGAATTCCTGGAACGTAGTCGAACCGATGCAGCGGATATCACCCGACGACAGCAACGGCTTGAGCAGGTTGGAGGCGTCCATCACCCCACCGGAGGCCGCACCGGCACCGATGATGGTGTGGATCTCATCGATAAACAGGATCGCCTGCGGGCGTTTTTTCAGCTCGCCGAGCAGCGCCTTGAAGCGCTTCTCGAAATCGCCACGGTACTTGGTCCCGGCGAGCAACGCGCCCAGGTCCAGGGAGTAGACGACGCTGTTAGCCAGCAGGTCAGGCACCTGATTATCGACAATGCGCTTGGCCAGGCCTTCGGCAATCGCGGTCTTACCCACGCCCGCCTCACCCACCAGCAACGGATTGTTCTTGCGACGACGCGCGAGGATCTGCGCTACACGCTCAACCTCAAGCTCGCGCCCCACCAGCGGATCGATCCGCCCCTGGCGCGCCAGTTCATTGAGGTTGCTGGCATAGGCATCCAGTGGATTGCCCGAAGAAGAAGACTCACCACCCTCGTCGTCCTGCATCTCTTGCTCACCCTCGGAATGATCGCCGTGCCCAGGCACTTTGGAGATACCGTGGGCGATGTAGTTGACGACATCAATACGGGCAACGCTCTGCTGTTTGAGCAGGAACACCGCTTGGCTTTCCTGTTCGCTGAAGATCGCCACAAGCACATTGGCGCCTGTGACTTCACGCTTACCGGAGCTCTGTACGTGGAACACAGCGCGCTGCAATACCCGCTGGAAGCCCAGGGTTGGCTGGGTTTCGCGGTCCTCGTCGTGCACGGGGATCAGTGGCGTAGTGGAGTCGATAAACTCCTGCAGGTCATGCTTGAGTTTGTCGAGGTTGGCGCCGCACGCACGCAGAACGGTGGCGGCAGCTTCGTTATCCAAAAGTGCCAGCAGCAGGTGTTCGACGGTCATGAATTCATGACGCTTCGAACGAGCCTCCTTGAAGGCAAGATTGAGGGTGACTTCGAGCTCGCGGTTTAACATAGCTTCACCTCATACCCAAGTGGTCGGCGTTAACCGTCCTTCTCGATTTCACAGAGTAGCGGATGCTGGCTTTCCCTGGCGTACTGGTTGACCTGCATTGCCTTTGTCTCGGCGATGTCACGGGTAAACACTCCACATACTGCCCGTCCTTCTGTGTGAACGGCCAGCATTACCTTGGTCGCCAACTCGCGGTTCAGGTTAAAAAACACCTCGAGCACTTCGACCACGAAATCCATCGGTGTGTAGTCATCATTGAACAAAACCACCTTGTACATCGGCGGCGCCTGTAGAGCGGGCTTCGCCTCCTGAACAGCAATGCCTGCAGAGCCGTCCTCGTCATGTTCCTGATCCGGGCGATCCTGATTGAATGTTAGTCGAATCTGGCTGTTTGCATGCATGGAAAGAAAGGTTCGTCAGTGGTTCAAATACAGTGGTGGGGGCGACCTGCCGGAATTTCAACTCTGACTATACGGTCGCCTTGACTATCGGCAAATCGGTGTTACAACCAATAGAGCCCACAGTGGGTAAAAAAGGTCCGCGCAGTCAACCTTATTTATTCGGGTTAGGACGGATAAACTGGATGATACTCCAGTGATGGAGTCTGGTGCAGAGGGATATGGTTATGTCTGGCGTCAAGATCAACGGCAAGGTCAAGTGGTTCAACAATGCCAAGGGGTATGGCTTTATAAACGAAGAGGGCAAAACAGAGGACCTTTTTGCGCACTTTTCAGCGATCCAAATGGAAGGATATAAAACGCTGAAAGCCGGCCAAGCCGTGAGCTTCGAGATCATTCAAGGCCCCAAAGGACTGCACGCCGTGAACATAGGTGCGGTGAGCATCGCGCTCAAACCCGAAAAACCTGAAGAAGCTCTCAAACCGGCAACCCTGCACACTCTTAACGAAAAGAAACAAACGGCCTGATCCGCCGACGAGCATGCAGTTTGCAATGAAAAAAAGGCCCTTCCACTCAAGTGGAAGGGCCTTTTTTCATGCGCCTGCTTTATTTACATATGCGAGATCAACGCATCACCGAAACCTGACGACGACACCAGTTTGGCACCCTCCATCAAGCGCTCGAAGTCATAGGTCACGGTCTTAGCCGAAATGGCACCGTTGGTGCCCTTGATGATCAAGTCAGCCGCTTCGGCCCAGCCCATGTGCCGCAGCATCATTTCTGCCGACAGAATCAATGAACCCGGGTTTACCTGGTCCTTGCCTGCGTATTTGGGCGCGGTGCCATGGGTGGCCTCGAACATGGCCACGGTATCCGACAGGTTGGCACCCGGCGCAATACCGATACCGCCCACTTCCGCCGCCAGGGCATCGGAGAGGTAGTCACCATTCAAGTTAAGGGTGGCGATCACGTCATATTCGGCCGGACGCAGCAGAATCTGCTGGAGCATGGCATCAGCAATAGCGTCCTTTACCACCACATTCTTGCCGGTCTTCGGGTTCTTGAACTGCATCCAAGGGCCACCATCGAGCAAGGTCGCACCAAATTCTTTCTCGGCGATACCGTAGGCCCACTCTTTGAAGGCACCTTCGGTGAACTTCATAATGTTGCCTTTGTGCACGATGGTCAGCGAATCACGGTCGTTATCCACTACATATTGCAGGGCTTTACGCACCAGGCGCTCGGTGCCTTCTTTGGAGACCGGCTTGATGCCAATCCCGCAATCCTGGTCGAAACGGATCTTGGTGACGCCCATTTCCTCCTTGAGGAATTTGATCACCTTGATCGCTTCCGGCGAGCCGGCCTTCCATTCGATACCGGCGTAAATATCCTCGGAGTTCTCACGGAAGATAGTCATATCGACGTCGCCAGGTTTCTTGACCGGGCTGGGCACGCCTTCAAACCAACGCACCGGGCGCAGGCAAACATACAGGTCGAGTTGTTGGCGCAGGGCCACGTTCAGCGAACGAATGCCACCACCGACCGGTGTGGTCAGCGGCCCCTTGATGGAAACCACGTAATCTTTGACCGCATCCAGGGTTTCCTGGGGCAGCCAGGTATCCTGATCGTAGATTTGAGTCGCTTTCTCGCCGGCGTAAACCTCCATCCAGGAGATTTTGCGCTTGCCGCCGTAGGCCTTTTCAACAGCTGCGTCGACCACCTTGATCATCACCGGGCTGATGTCGACGCCAATACCGTCGCCTTCTATATAAGGGATGATCGGTTGGTCAGGAACATTGAGAGAATGGTCTGCATTGACGGTGATTTTGTCGCCGACTGCCGGAACCTGAATCTTCTTGTATCCCATGCTGAACTCCATCTATGGATTGAACATCTGGCTGCGTTCGAGCCTACTCCAGATAAATGGCGACTGAAACCTCGCGCCATGCTCATTTGCATCGAAAACAGCATATTTAGTCGCCTACAAGCCTGAAAGCAAAGGCAAAATCGCCAATCTTGAGCACATCGTGCGACTTTGGTCGCACTTGGGCCCCTGCGACCTTTAGACCAATGGACGACACACCTTTTGTATGAAGGCTCGGCGTAAGCATAGCGACCTATGTATAATGCCGCCGCTGACCCAAGAGTCACGACCGCTGACCGCTCTAGACAGTAGCCTTCAGCCAGAAAGCAGGGCTATTACAATAGCCCACCCGCTTGACGCTCGACTGATGCAACCCAACATCACCGCGAAGAAACCTCGACATTTCGCTCATGGATGACTTTGAACGAACGCGCTCCACCCGGCGCATCTCGAGTTTCTGCGCACGCTTTCAGCAAAGAAGAGAGTTAATCCGAATATGCCCACCCGCTCGAAGATCATCTACACCTTCACCGACGAAGCCCCAGCCCTCGCCACCTATTCACTGCTGCCTATCGTAGAGGCCTTCACCGCTTCCGCTGATATTGCTGTGGAAACCCGCGACATCTCCCTCGCCGCGCGCATCCTCGCAAGCTTCCCCGAGCAACTGGGTACCCAGGCTATCCCGGACCACCTCGCCGAACTGGGCGACCTGGCCGTTACGCCTGAAGCCAACATCATCAAGCTGCCTAACATCAGCGCCTCGACCCCGCAGCTGCAAGCCGCGATCAAGGAACTGCAGGCCCAGGGCTACGCCCTGCCGGACTACCCGGAAACCGTAACCACCGACGCGGAAAAAGAAACCCGCGCACGTTACGACAAGGTCAAGGGCAGCGCCGTGAACCCGGTACTGCGCGAAGGCAACTCCGACCGCCGCGCACCGCTGTCGGTCAAGAACTATGCGCGCAAGCACCCGCACAAAATGGGCGCCTGGGCTGCCGACTCCAAGTCGCACGTCGCGCACATGAACAACGGCGACTTCTACGGCAGCGAAAAAGCCGTACAGATCGAAGCCGCTGACGCCGTGAAGATCGAGCTGATCGCCAAAGACGGCACTGCGACCGTCTTGAAAGAAAAGACCTCGGTAAAGGCCGGCGAGATTATCGACACCGCCGTGCTGAGCAAAAAAGCCCTGCGCAGCTTCATCGCCGCTGAAATCGAAGACGCCAAGAAACAAGGCGTGCTGCTGTCGGTTCACCTGAAAGCCACCATGATGAAGGTCTCCGACCCGATCATGTTCGGCCAGATCGTTGCCGAGTTCTACAAAGACGCCCTGGCCAAGCACGCCCCGTTGCTTGCACAGATCGGCTTCAACCTGAACAACGGCATCGGCGACCTGTACGCTCGCATCAAGGCTTTGCCTAGCGATCAACAAGCGCAGATCGAAGCTGACATTCAAGCGGTCTACGCCGCTCGCCCATCGCTGGCGATGGTCAACTCCGACAAAGGCATCACCAACCTGCACGTGCCGAGCGACGTCATCGTCGACGCCTCGATGCCGGCCATGATCCGTGACTCCGGCAAAATGTGGGGCACCGACGGCCAACTGCACGACACCAAGGCTGTGATCCCTGATCGCTGCTACGCCACCATCTACCAGGCGGTGATCGAAGAGTGCAAAGCCAACGGCGCCTTCGACCCAACCACCATGGGCAGCGTGCCAAACGTTGGCCTGATGGCGAAAAAAGCCGAAGAGTACGGTTCCCACGACAAGACCTTCCAGGTCAAGGCTGACGGCGTTGTCCGCGTCACCGACAGCAAGGGCAACCTGCTGATGGAACAGAAAGTCGAAGCCGGCGATATCTTTCGCATGTGCCAGACCCAGGACGCGCCGATCCAGGACTGGGTCAAGCTGGCCGTCAACCGTGCCCGTGCCAGCAACACCCCGGCCATCTTCTGGCTGGACCCACAGCGCGCGCACGACGGCGTCGTGGTCGAGAAGGTTCAGACCTACCTCAAAGACCACAACACCGACGGCCTGGACATCCGCATCATGTCGCCGGTCGACGCGATGAAGTTCACGCTGGAGCGTACCCGCAAGGGCCTGGACACCATCTCGGTGACCGGTAACGTATTGCGCGACTACCTGACCGACCTGTTCCCGATCATGGAACTGGGCACCAGCGCCAAGATGCTGTCGATCGTGCCGCTGATGAACGGCGGTGGCCTGTTCGAAACCGGCGCCGGCGGTTCGGCACCGAAACACGTGCAGCAACTGGTTGAAGAAAACTTCCTGCGCTGGGATTCCTTGGGCGAGTTCCTGGCCCTGGCAGCTTCCCTTGAGCATTTGGGTGTTACTTACAACAACCCGAAAGCCCTGGTGCTGTCCAAGACCCTGGACCAGGCCACCGGCCAGTTCCTCGACAACAACAAGTCGCCATCGCGCAAAGTCGGCAACATCGACAACCGCGGCAGCCACTTCTACCTGGCGCTGTACTGGGCTCAAGCCCTGGCCGCCCAGACCGAAGACACTGCACTGCAAGCGCAGTTCGGCGAACTGGCCAAAACCCTGAGCGACAACGAGGCGACCATCGTTGCCGAACTGAACGCCGTACAGGGCAAGCCAGTGGATATCGGCGGCTACTACGCGCCGAGCCCAGAGCTGACCAGCAAAGCCATGCGCCCAAGCAACACCCTCAACGCGGCGATTGCCAAGTTGAAGTAAGGTTGTAAGGATGCAAAGAAGCCCCGGCCCCGTGCCGGGGTTTCTGTTTGTGCCCAGCACCGATTTGATTGGGTTTCTCCAGCCACCCCCAACTTGAGGCCGCTTTATGACCTGGCAACCCCACATTACCGTCGCCACCATTGTCGAAGACAACGGCCGCTTCCTGATGGTCGAAGAGCTCAAGGGCGGGCGCGCCGTGCTCAATCAGCCGGCCGGCCACCTGGACCCGCATGAAACCCTGACCGAGGCCGCCGTGCGTGAAACCCTCGAAGAAACCGGTTGGGACGTGGAAGCCACCGGCATCGTCGGGATCTACCTGTACACCGCACCCAGCAATGGCGTGACCTATCAGCGCGTGTGCTTCATCGCCAAGGCCCTGAAACACCACCCGCACTACCAACTCGACGAAGGCATCGTGCGCGCCCGCTGGCTGACCCGTGATGAGCTGATGGCCCTGCGCGACGACTGGCGCAGCGAGCTGATCATCCGCTGCATCGATGATTATCTGGCAGGTGTGCGCCACAGTCTGGAATTGATCCGCCCTTCTCTTTAGCCTTGCGGGCGCGAGCCTGCTAGAATCGCGTCCTTTTTCAAGACACCCGTTGAAACCCTATGCGTGATCCAGCCCCTTCTGACACACAAAAGAAGCGCGTCATCGTCGGTATGTCCGGCGGCGTGGATTCTTCCGTTTCCGCCGTTCTGCTCATGGAGCAGGGTTATGAGGTGGAAGGCCTGTTCATGAAGAACTGGGAAGAAGACGATGGAACGGAATATTGCACCGCCATGGACGACCTGGCCGACGCCCAGGCCGTTTGCGACAAGATTGGCATCAAGCTGCACACCGCCAACTTCGCCGCCGAGTACTGGGACAACGTGTTCGAGCACTTCCTGGCCGAATACAAGGCCGGCCGCACGCCGAACCCGGACATCTTGTGTAACCGCGAAATCAAGTTCAAGGCGTTCCTCGACTACGCCATGATCCTCGGCGCCGACCTGATCGCCACTGGCCACTACGTGCGCCGTCGCGACATCGACGGTCGCACCGAACTGCTCAAGGGCCTGGACCCGAACAAGGACCAGAGCTACTTCCTGCACGCCGTCGGCGGCGAACAGATCGCCAAGACCCTGTTCCCGGTGGGCGAGCTGGAAAAACCCGAAGTGCGCAAGATCGCCGAGAAACACGGCCTGGCCACTGCCAAGAAAAAGGATTCCACCGGGATCTGCTTTATCGGCGAGCGCCGCTTCAGCGACTTCCTCAAGCAGTACCTGCCGGCACAGCCGGGCGAAATCAAGACCACTGAAGGCGACGTCATCGGCCGCCACCATGGCCTGATGTACCACACCATCGGCCAACGCCAGGGCCTGGGCATCGGCGGCTTGAAAGACGCCGGTGAAGAGCCGTGGTACGTGCTGGTTAAGGATCTTGAGAACAACGTGCTGATCGTTGGCCAAGGTAATGAACACCCGCTGCTGTTTTCCGGCGCCCTGCTCGCTTCCGAGATCTATTGGGTCAACCCGATCGACCTGAGCACCCCACGCCGCCTGACCGCCAAAGTGCGTTATCGCCAGAGCGACCAGCCCTGCACCCTGGAAAAAACTGCCAACGGCTATCGCGCCACCTTTGATGACCCGCAACGCGCGGTCACGCCTGGCCAGTCCGTGGTGTTCTACGACGGCGAAATTTGCCTGGGCGGCGGCGTGATTGAATTCGCCGAAGCCTGGAGCAACCCAGCATGAGCCCGACCCAGGAGCAATTAACCGCACTGGGCGGGGTTTTCCTAGCCGCGGTGCTGGTCGACAAGATCGCCAAGACCGGCCAGGTCACCGAGGCGGGCCTGACCTGCATGCTCGGCAGCCTGCTGATCCGCGACCCCAAGGACACCCTGGAAGTCTACGGCGGCGACGATCTGACGCTGCGTGAAGGCTATCGCGCGCTGATTGGCGCGCTGGAGCGCGACCCCAGCACCCTGCAGCGCGAGCCCTTGCGCTACGCCCTGTCGATGCTCGGCCTGGAGCGCCAATTGGCCAAGCGCGAGGACATGCTGGAAACCATCGGCAAACGCCTGCCGCAGATCCAATCCCAAGTGGAACACTTCGGCCCGGCTCACGAAAACGTGATTGCCGCCTGTGGCGCGCTGTACCAGGACACCTTGAGCACCTTGCGCCAACGGATCCAGGTGCACGGCGACATGCGCAACCTGCAGCAACCTAACAACGCCTCGAAAATCCGCGCCCTGCTCCTGGCCGGTATTCGTTCGGCACGGTTGTGGCGGCAGTTGGGCGGTCATCGCTGGCAGCTGGTGATCAGCCGGCGCAAATTGCTTAAAGAGCTTTACCCGTTGATGCGCAACGAATAAGTCGCAGCAACCCGATTTTTATAGCCTCACGCGTAATACGCCGGTCAGTTGGCAACGGACCGGCGGATTTTTTCATGTATGATACGCGCCCCATTTCGTTGCCCGACTGTCCGAGAACACCCCATGCAGCTCTCTTCGCTCACTGCGGTTTCCCCTGTAGACGGCCGCTACGCCGGCAAAACCCAGGCCCTGCGCCCTATTTTCAGCGAATACGGCTTGATCCGTGCTCGTGTTCTGGTTGAAGTGCGCTGGCTCCAGCGCCTGGCCGCTCACCCTGCCATCAGCGAAGTGCCGGCGTTTTCCGCCGAAGCCAACGCCGTGCTGAACACCCTGGCGGAAAACTTCTCCCTGGAGCACGCCGAGCGTGTGAAAGAGATCGAGCGCACCACCAACCACGACGTTAAAGCCATCGAATACCTGCTCAAAGAGCAAGCGGCCAAGCTGCCGGAACTGGCCAAGGTCAGCGAGTTCATCCACTTTGCCTGCACCAGCGAGGACATCAACAACCTGTCCCACGCCCTGATGCTGCGCGAAGGCCGTGATGAGGTGATGCTGCCGTTGATGCGCCAGACCGCCAACGCCATCCGCGAACTGGCGATCCGTTTCGCCGACGTGCCGATGCTGTCGCGCACCCACGGTCAGCCGGCCTCGCCGACCACCCTGGGCAAAGAATTGGCCAACGTGGTGTACCGCCTGGAGCGCCAGATCGCTCAAGTGGCCGCTGTACCGCTGCTGGGCAAGATCAACGGCGCCGTGGGCAACTACAACGCCCACATCTCGGCCTACCCGGAAATCGACTGGGAAGAAAATGCCCGCGCCTTCATCGAAGACGAGCTGGGCCTGGGCTTCAACCCGTACACCACGCAGATCGAACCGCACGACTACATCGCCGAGCTGTTCGACGCCATTGCGCGCTTCAACACCATCCTGATCGACTTCGATCGCGATATCTGGGGCTACATCTCCCTGGGCTACTTCAAGCAGCGCACCATTGCCGGTGAAATCGGTTCCTCGACCATGCCGCACAAGGTCAACCCGATCGACTTCGAAAACTCTGAAGGCAACCTCGGCATCGCCAACGCCCTGTTCCAGCACCTGGCCAGCAAGCTGCCGATCTCCCGCTGGCAGCGCGACCTGACCGACTCCACCGTACTGCGCAACCTCGGTGTGGGCTTTGCTCACAGCGTGATCGCGTACGAAGCCAGCCTCAAAGGCATCAGCAAGCTGGAACTCAACGAGCAGAAAATCGCCGCTGACCTGGATGCGTGCTGGGAAGTATTGGCTGAGCCGATCCAGACCGTGATGCGCCGCTACAACATCGAAAACCCCTACGAGAAGCTGAAAGAATTGACGCGCGGCAAGGGCATCAGCCCTGAAGCACTGCAAACTTTCATCGACGGCTTGGATATGCCAGCCGCCGCCAAGGCCGAGCTGAAACTGCTCACCCCGGCCAACTACATCGGCAACGCGGTGGCCCAAGCCAAACGCATCTGATGTAGCGCAAGCCCTCTTGAGACGCCCGGCCGCGCCGGGCGTTTTTATTCCTGTCTTAAAAGTGCTTTCTTTCAATAGGTTACACATGAATCCTGATATTCCTCTTCAACTTCTGGGCGGCATCACGGCACGCGAGTTCCTGCGCGACTATTGGCAGAAAAAACCGCTGCTGATCCGCCAGGCCATCCCTGATTTCGAAAGCCCGATAGACGCCGACGAACTGGCAGGCTTAGCCCTGGAAGAGGAAGTCGAATCGCGCCTGGTGATCGAACACGGCGAGCGCCCGTGGGAGCTGCGCCGCGGCCCGTTCGCCGAGGACGCCTTCAGCACCCTGCCGGAGCGTGAGTGGACCCTGCTGGTGCAGGCCGTCGACCAGTTCGTGCCGGAAGTGGCCGAGCTGCTGGAGCACTTCCGCTTCCTGCCAAGCTGGCGCATCGACGATGTGATGATCAGCTTCGCCGCACCCGGCGGCAGCGTTGGCCCGCACTTCGATAACTACGACGTGTTCCTGTTGCAAGCCCAAGGCAAGCGCAACTGGAAGATCGGCCAGATGTGCAACTCCGAAAGCCCGTTGCTGCAACACGCCGACCTGCGCATCCTCGCCGAATTCGAACAAAGTGAAGAATGGGTGCTGGAACCGGGCGACATGCTCTACCTGCCGCCGCGCCTGGCGCACTTCGGCATTGCCGAAGATGACTGCATGACCTACTCGGTCGGCTTTCGCGCGCCGAGCGCCGCTGAAGTGCTGACCCACTTCACCGACTTCCTCAGCCAATACCTGACGGACGAAGAGCGTTACACCGACGCCGACGCCCAGCCGGTCAGCGACCCGCACCAGATCCAGGGCGACGCGCTCGACCGCCTGAAAAGCCTGCTGGCCGAGCACATGAGCGATGAGCGCATGCTGCTGACATGGTTCGGCCAGTTCATGACCGAGCCGCGCTACCCGGAACTGGTGGCGGGCGAAGAATTGGGCGAAGAAGACTTCCTCAGCAGCCTGGAAGGCGGCGCGATTCTGGTGCGCAACCCAAGCGCGCGCATGGCGTGGTCGGAAGTCGACGACGACGTACTGCTGTTTGCCAGCGGCCAGAGCCGTTACCTGCCAGGCAAGCTGCGCGAGTTGCTGAAGCTGGTGTGCTCGGCGGATGCATTGCACAGCGAAAACCTTGGCGCATGGCTCGCAGACGAAGATGGCCGCGACCTGCTGTGCGAACTGGTCAAGCAAGGAAGCCTGGGATTTGCCGATGAATAAGATTCACGTAAGTGTCGCGGACTGGCAAAAGGATATCGCTGAGATTCGGCGCATTCGTGAAGCGGTATTTATCGCCGAACAATCGGTTCCACCTGAGCTGGAGTGGGATTCGGACGACGCCGACGCGGTGCATTTTCTCGCGTTCGAAGGCGACTTTCCGATTGGCACTGCGCGCCTGCTGCCCAGCGGCGAAATCGGCCGCGTGTCGGTACTCAAGGACTGGCGCGGGCTGAAGGTCGGCGACAAGCTGATGGAAGCCGTGATTGGGCTGGCCGAGCAACGCGGCCAGACCAAGCAGTTCCTGAGTGCGCAGGTGTATGCGGCGCCGTTTTATGAGCGGCTGGGCTTCAAGATCGTCAGTGATGAGTTTCTTGAAGTTGGGATTCCGCATGTGGATATGGTGCGCGAGGGCTGATCCGAGACCTGCGATAGCGCCATCAGCAACACCCAAAATGCCCTGCCTGCCAGGGCATTTTGCCGTCTAAGATTCAACTTGCGACCTGCAAGGCCGACAAACTGGCACTATCACGCTAAATGACTCGCAGAGATAACGGACATGTCCCTACGCAACCTGCTCACCGCCCTCCTCCTGACTGCCAGCACCTGGGCAATCGCCGACACCGCAGTCGTCAACCTGAGCAATCGCACCAGCGCCGACCTGCTGCCGGTGGCGCAGAACTTCATCGGCAAGGACGGCAGCGTCAGCGCCTACGGCAACCAGCTGATTGTGAAAGCTGACCCCGATAAGATCGAGGGGTTGCGCGCACTGCTCGCGCAGCTGGACACGCCCGCCAAACGCCTGCTGATCACCGTCGACACCAACGAAAACAATCAGCAGAACAGCGGCGACAGCCAGACCCGCATCATCAGTTACGGCACCGCCAGCCGCGATGGCGGCATCCAGCAGATCCAAGCCAGCGAAGGCGTGCCCGCACTGATCCAGGTGGGCCAGAGCGTACCTCTAACCACGACGCAGCAGGACAGCTATGGCCGCCTGCAAAACCAGACCCAGTATCGCAACGTCACCCAGGGCTTTTATGTGACCGCCAGCGTTACCGGCGAGACCGTACACTTGGCGATCAGTACCAACCGTGACCGTATGAGCCAAGAACGTCCTGATGTAGTGAACGTGCAAAGCACCGACACAACGGTCAGCGGCCGCCTGGGGGAGTGGATCCCGCTGGCCGGCATCAACCGTGAGACCCAAGCCGACAAATCCTCTACAACCCGCAACTACTCTACTCAGGGCCGCGACGACCTGACTTTACGGGTCAAGGTCGACACCCTGAACTGAAGCACCAAAAACTGACTGATGAGTCGTCTTAGACTAAAGATGTAGTGCTTTAAAATAAGCACTACAAAACATTTGACGATCCCAAAAAGCCTGGGCATGATGGCCTCGCTCCCGCTAATCAGGGGCCCTGGCAAGGGCCTTCGGATCGCCGCTCTAAACGTTACCCACCTGAGCCGATTCGTGTCTGTACCGCCCACAAGGTGTGTTTGACGAGGTTGCGACTGGAACGAAGTTGTCCCGAGGGACGGAAGCTAACCAGGTAACCCGGCTACACACTGATGAACTGTACAAAGGCCCACGATGCCCGAAGACCGTTCGCAGTTCGCCCTTACCTGCTCAACTCCTCCTCTCGCAACGCGTTCATCCCGTCGCCTTCCCCGCCAAACCTGACTTGACCGCCTAAGCTTCTGGTCAGCGAGCAGCCATAACCACGCACTGATTACGTGGTAGGCAAACGGAATTTTCAACCTAGTAGATTTTCCATAAAAGACGCGACGAGGTTTTTCCCCATGGCACTGACACGCGAACAGCAAATTGCAGCCCTTGAAAAAGATTGGGCTGAAAACCCACGCTGGAAAGGCGTAACCCGCGCTTATTCCGCTGCTGACGTCGTCCGCCTGCGTGGCTCGGTTCAACCTGAGCACACCTTTGCAAAACTCGGCGCCGAGAAACTGTGGAAGCTGGTCACCCAGGGTGCCAAGCCGTCCTTCCGTCCCGAGAAAGATTTCGTCAACTGCATGGGCGCCCTCACTGGCGGCCAGGCAGTCCAACAGGTGAAAGCCGGTATCCAGGCGATCTACCTGTCCGGCTGGCAAGTGGCAGCGGACAACAACTCCGCTGAATCCATGTACCCCGACCAATCGCTGTACCCGGTGGACTCGGTGCCAACCGTGGTCAAGCGCATCAACAACTCGTTCCGCCGTGCCGACCAGATCCAGTGGAAAGCCGGCAAAGGCCCGGGCGACGAAGGCTACATCGACTACTTCGCACCGATCGTGGCTGATGCCGAAGCCGGTTTCGGCGGCGTACTGAACGCCTACGAACTGATGAAGAGCATGATCGAGGCTGGTGCTGCCGGCGTGCACTTCGAAGACCAACTGGCATCGGTGAAGAAATGCGGCCACATGGGCGGCAAAGTACTGGTACCGACCCAAGAAGCCGTACAGAAGCTGACTGCTGCGCGCCTGGCTGCCGACGTGGCCGGTACACCGACCATCATCCTGGCCCGTACCGACGCTAACGCGGCTGACTTGCTGACGTCCGATTGCGACCCGTACGACCAGCCATTCGTGACCGGCGAGCGCACCCAGGAAGGCTTCTATAAAGTTCGCGCCGGTCTTGACCAGGCCATCGCTCGCGGCCTGGCCTACGCGCCGTACGCTGACTTGATCTGGTGCGAAACCGCCAAGCCGGACCTGGACGAAGCCCGTCGCTTCGCCGAAGCGATCAAGAAGGAATACCCGGACCAACTGCTGTCCTATAACTGCTCGCCGTCTTTCAACTGGAAGAAGAACCTGGACGACGCAACCATCGCCAAGTTCCAGCGCGAACTGTCGGCCATGGGCTACAAGCACCAGTTCATCACCCTGGCTGGCATTCACAACATGTGGCACAGCATGTTCAACTTGGCGCACGACTACGCCCGCAACGACATGACCGCCTACGTGAAGCTGCAGGAGCAGGAATTTGCCGACGCCTCCAAAGGCTACACCTTTGTGGCGCACCAGCAGGAAGTGGGCACCGGCTACTTCGACGACATGACCACCGTGATCCAGGGCGGCACCTCGTCCGTGACTGCGCTGACCGGTTCGACCGAAGAAGAGCAGTTCCACTAAGCACCGAGTACACGGCCACTGCGGCCGCATGGAAGACCTAACCGCAGTGCCGCACAACAATCACGCCCCGACTGGTTCGGGGCGTTTTTTTTTGCAACAGTTTTATCCAGCACGGTACTACCGGCGTCAAACGGCACTGGATAGTGCAGATGCGCCACTCTGCGCGCCCTGCAACGCTGAGTGGCTACCAACTAAACATGCCCTCTAGCGAAGAAAACGGGCAAAATTACCACCTTATAAAATGGAGTGAAGGTATGAAGTTGCTCAAAGGCGTAATTCTGGGTGCAGTGCTGCTTATCGTCAGCGCTGGCGCACTGGGGCTTTTCTACGTCCTCCCTCAACACGAGGTGGTGCTGATCACCGGAGGCGAGGTCAAGCGGGTCGACCACGATGGCGTGATCAATGCCGAGAACCCGGCTGATGGCCCGACCCGAGACGTTTACTTCATCAACACCGAGCACCCTGACTCTAAAGACGTCATGGTCTACCGCAATGAAGACACCGGCTGGTCGTTCCCCTGGTATTTCAAGTTCGACTCTGCGGACATTCAGGCCAAGGCCCAGGGTTACTCTCGTAACGCTGAACAACTGGCGCTCATTCGGTACTACGGGTGGCGCATCAAAATATTTTCGGTGTTCCCGAACGTCACAGATATCGAAGCCACCAACAGCCGTGAAGAACCCTTCCCGCTGTTCAATACGGTGTTCCTCAGCATCATCGCGCTGGTACTTATTATCGTAGCGGTGTTCATCAAGCGGCGTCTGAAGCGGCGTCATCAGACTGTCGTAAGTTGACCCAAGCCCTGATTGCTTAAAAGGCAGACAAGAAAAAGCCCCGCTCGAAAGACGGGGCTTTTTGTTAACCCGATGGGTTAGCCAATGCTAACGCCATGGGCTTCAGCCAGAGGCTTCAAGCCACCAGCAAAACCCTGACCGATCGCTTTGAACTTGAACTCTTCGCCGCTGCGATAAAGCTCGCCGAAGATCATCGCAGTTTCAGTCGAAGCGTCTTCGCTCAGGTCGAAACGCGCCAGCTCTTTACCGTCAGCCTTGTTCACCACACGAATGAAGCTGTTGGCAACCTGACCGAAGGTCTGTTTGCGGGTTTCGGCGTCGTGAATGGTGACGGCAAATACCAGCTTCTTCACCAGCGGAGCCAGGGAAGTCAGTTTTACTGTCACTTGTTCATCATCGCCCTCGCCAGCACCGGAGCGGTTATCGCCCATGTGCTCGACGGAACCGTCAGCCGACTTCTTGTTGTTGTAGAAAATGAAGCTGTTGTCGTCGAGCACCTTGCCGTTTTCACCCACGATGAAAACCGATGCATCGAGGTCGAACTCGGTGCCGTCCGTGACACGAGGGTCCCAGCCCAGACCTACAACTACTTCGGTCAACCCAGGCGCTTCTTTGGACAACGATACGTTGCCGCCTTTGGAAAGACTTACAGCCATGATTAATTTCCTTGTTCCAGACGTGGGGGTTAGAAGCTCATACCGTACGAGTTGGCCACCGCTTTCAGGCCGCCCGCGAAGCCCGAACCAACGGCGCGGAATTTCCACTCGCCGTTGTTACGATAAAGCTCGGCGAAGATCATCGCGGTTTCGGTAGAAGCGTCTTCAGCGAGGTCATAACGAACAATTTCAGCGCCGCTGATCTCGTTGACTACGCGAATGAACGAGCCACCGACCTGGCCGAAGTTCTGCTTGCGAGCGTCTGCATCGTGAATCGTAACGGTGAACGCGACCTTGTCGATATCCGCAGGAACGCGGCTCAGATCAACTTTCAGCACTTCATCATCGCCATCGCCAGCACCGGTGCGGTTGTCGCCAGTGTGCTCGATGGAACCGTCAGCGCTTTTGAGCTGATTGTAGAAAATAAAGTCGGCATCGCTACGCACTTTACCATTGGCACCCAGCAGGAACGCGCTGGCGTCCAAGTCAAACTCAGTGCCGTCAGTCGCGCGAGGATCCCAACCCAGACCGATCAGGATCTTGGTCAGTGTCGGGTCGGTCTTCGAGAGGGACAGGTTGCCGCCTTTTTGAAGGGTCAGTGCCATGAGTACAACTCCTTGTGGATAATGTGTTTGACGTTAAGGTTTTTCAGCTTCTGTTTCTTCCTTTTGCGGGAAGAGCGCGCTGGCAAAAATACCGATGGCCAGAACTACGACAACGATGATCAAGCTGGTGTTCGGATCAATGGTGTAGCCGTGCTGGAAAATATGGTTCGTTGCGTTCAAGCCAAGTTTTACGGCAATGAAGAACAGCAGTGCGATGACAGCTTTTTCCAGGTGTACCAGATAGCGTTTCAAAGCTTCGAGCACGAAGTACATGGTCCGCAGGCCGAGAATAGCGAAGAGCATTGCCGAGAACACAATCAATGGTTCGCGGCTGACAGCGATGATTGCCGGGACAGAGTCGAACGCAAACAGCACATCGGACACCTCCATCACCACCAGGCACAGAAACAGCGGCGTAGCGAACAAGCCGCCTTTGGCGGCCAGAGACATGCCTGCGTTTTCCGGTTTGGTCAGCTCGGCTTCCAGGGTCTTGCGACGCACGAAGAAGTCATGGCCATGTAGTTTCGGCCATACAGGAAACAGTTTCTTGGCGAAACGGTAAGCCATGTGCGTGGAGTAATCCTCTTCTTCTTCGTCGTCTCCCCCGCTTCTGAGCATCATCACAGCGGTCCAGGCGACAATCAGGGCAAAGACCACCTCGACCCACGGCCCCAGGGCCAAGAGGCCAGTACCAATGGCAACGAAGATCAGGCGGAATACGATCGCGCCGAGAATCCCCCAGTACAGTACGCGGTGACGCAGACCATTCGGCACCTTGAACCAGGCGAAGATCGCCATGAACACGAATAGGTTGTCCACGCTCAGCACTTTTTCAAGGGCATAGCCGGTGATGAACAGCGTAGCGACTTCAGAACCGTGCTCGACGTACAGGAATCCTGCAAAGGCGAACGAGATGAGAATCCAGAATATCGACCAGGCCGAGGCACGAGCCAGGCTGATGGGCTGGTCGCCACGGTGGGTAAACATGTCGAGCACCATCGCCCCAATCGCCAATGCCACAAACACGGCAATGGTCAGCGGGGGGAAACCCAGTTGGCTAACTTCCACAGTCATGTTCCTTTAGAGTTCAAAGTCAGCTGGGGGAAGACCCAGCTCGAGACAAATCAGACGGCAAACGGCTTTTTCTTTGTCATCGAAATCACCGTCCGACGCGCCAATGGCGCAGGCGACACGAACGAGCAAACGTCCAGCTCCCTCCTTGCCTTTAATCTTGCTGATGTTTTTCAGGGCTTCGGCCTGACCGATCTGGAAGTCAAACTCGAACTTGGCACACGCGTCGTTAAAGACCTTGATGACATCGGTCAGGTTGAACACTTTCAGTTCGGGCGAGTTGCTGATGAATCCCGCCATCTTAGTTTTTTCTGCAGAGGTCACTTCACCATCGGCCGCCGCGACCATGGCGCAGCTGTTGGCGACCGCTTCCATGAACTCTCTGTTTTTGAACTTGCTCACCTCAGTGGTCAGCTTCTCGCGGGCAAGCGCCGCGTTCGTTTTCAACCATGACAACATGTCGTTCACCTCAAGGACGAGCCGGTCTGGCCCGCCGTATCAATTGCAGTTTGATAACAGGATTACTTGGAACCTGCCGCCCAGCGCATACCCCAGCCGTAAGCCTTGTCCATCGGCGAATGGCCCTTGTGAAAGTCGACACGTCGGCTCACCTTGACGCTGCCACCGACGTTTTCCAGCAGGGCAATTGCACACATACCCAGGCGACCGCCCTCTTCATTCAGGCGAACTTCAATAGGGGGCTGACCCGGGACATGGATAGTCACAACGCCATCGGTTTCCCGCCAGTTCGGTGCACCTTCATAAATGAACGCGAACACCAGGACCCGTCGAATTTCACCCCAGTGCTTACCGTTGATATGGAGCCACTCACCATCGCTGACGGCGCCGGTACGGTCATCGCCTTTGAGTTGAATGTAAGGGTCGTAATCCAACTCGCCGAAGCAATTGCCCAGCGCCTGAACGACGCCCTTGGACCCGTCCTGCAATTCGTAAAGGCACCCGACATCCAGGTCGATGGAGGTATTGCGCGAGAAGAAGCCGCCACCGCCCTTGCCTTTGTTCCAGTTCAGGTTGACCTTGATTTCGCCAAAGCCTTCGGAAGTTTTTTCCAGGCTGATCGAGGAGCGAGTCTTGTCGAGGGTGATTTTGCTGAGGCTGACCGAAGGCTTCGGCGCCTCTGGCGCAGTAGGTGCAGGCGTTGCGACCGGAGCTGGCGCCGCGACTTCAACACCAAAGTGCTGAGCCAACGGCTCCAGGCCGCCAGCGAAACCCTGGGCCACACAGCGGAATTTCCACTCACCCTGACGACGATAAAACTCGCCCAGGATCAGTGCGGTTTCTTTCATGCCGCCAGTGGGTATCTGCGCCTCAATGCCGCCGGTTACGGTCAGCGCAAGGTGAGATACGCGATCGAAGCTGGCCTTGTTCTCATAAATCGTTGCGGTCAACGCCACTTTCTCGACCACCGCCTCAAGGCGCGACAGATCAAGTGTGAACACCGCGCGACCGGCCGAGGACTCGGTCATCTGCACCGCACCGCCCAGTACATTGGTCTGCCCGTAGAAACACATATCGGCGTCGCCACGGACCTTTCCGGTAGCCCCAAGAACAAACGCAGACACGTCGATATCAGCACCCGCAATTGCCGAGTAGCTGATATCGACCCGCACCTGGCCGGTGGCGACCGGCGCGTTTGCGCCCGGCCCCAAGGTCGTCATGAGCGCACTGCCTGAATAGCCAGGTTGACCAGGTCGTCAGCGGTGCGGCCGTTAGTCACTTGACCGATAGCCTTGAATTCCCAGCCGCCGGCTTCGCGCACCAGGCTTGCCATGACCACGCCGGTGTGACGGCCCTTCTCGGACAGATTGAAGCGCGCCAGTTCAGTCTTGTTGTTCGCGTTAACGATACGGCAGTAGGCATTGGCAATTTTTTCGAAGTTTTGCCCCGTGAAACTGTTCACGGTGAACACCAGCGATTTGACCGTGGCCGGCAGGCGCTGCAGGTCAACATTTATGGTTTCGTCGTCACCATCGCCTTCGCCGGTACGATTGTCGCCGGAGTGCTTTATGGAGCCGTCGCGCGATTGCAATTGGCGGAACCACACCAGATCCACTGGCTGCAGGTCTGCATCAAAAAGGATGCAGGAGGCGTCCAGGTCGATCTCACCGCTGTTACCCATCAACCGTCCCAGGAACCCGGTTTTCTCCGGATCCCAGCCCAGTCCGAGACTGATTGCTGTAAGGCCACCACCGCCTGCTGTTTTTTCCAGAGAGATTGTTTGGTTTTTAGTCAGAGTCAGGGCCATCGGTACGCTCCTTGTTAGTCGTCATTTTCTGGTGTTTATCGTGCTGCCTTCAGCCATGTAGGCGGTCAGTGCTTTCAGGCTAAAAAGCAGGCATGTCTTGAGTCATCGGCCGGCCTCAGCGAGACGGATCGGTTGATCGGTGTGGCTGGTCTCGGTATGCCTTACGCCATGCCATTTGGCACGTTCGAGGATATTGGTTGCCCATTTAAAATGAGTCGCTGGTTCGCACATCGCATCATTGTGTTTGAAAACAGCAGGCGCGATATCATTCAGCATTAATTTGGCACAATTTAAATCTTCAAGGCTAACACCCAGACTGTCCTGAATAGTGTCGATCTGGCTTGGGTGAATAGCGGTTTTACCTACCAGACCATGAGCAATATCAAGGCCCAGTTCTTCCAGCAGCAGATGCGGTGTCGCCAGTTGCTCGAACACCGGCGCAGTCAAGGCAAACCCTTGCGAGCCCATAACCCCGGCCAACATCGGAATCACATAGCCCATGGGTGTGTCGTACAGCGTCATACCCGGGTTACGCCTCAACCCCAGGCAACCCAGCAAGTCATTGCCGCCGATGCGCAGCGCGATGATGCGCTGAAATAGCGTTTCGTTGAGCGCCGTACCCAGCTCGACCATTGCCTGTGGATTAAAGACTTCGCGGGTTTCAAGGGTCGGCATCAGCAAGATCTGCGGATTGGTTACCGCCGACTCCCACGCACGCAAGTTGGACAGGCTCAACTTGGGCACGACAAAACCATCGACATGAGCCATCAGCGGCCAATCGTTCAGCACCGCAGCCATCTGCCAATCCCGCGGGCGCACAAACAGCATCGGCCCGTCTTCCGACCGACCGCCCTGCTGGTCAATGGCACTCAACAACCGATGGAGATTACGCAAAGCGGTGTCGACATCGATTTCGGCAACCGCGTCCTCAAGGCACACCACCATAGACCGCAGTTGAGGCAACTTCTTGCGAAATACCACCTCCAGAATGTCCTCCCGGGTGGCCGGCATGTAGAGCGTGGCACCGAGTGCGTAAGGCGATATTTTTTTCATCAACTCAAACTCCGGATGACGGTCACTGCACGGTAGGGGCCAAGGGCTGCACCCACCTCTTCCACCGTCACACCGGCCCGCTCAGTCAGGTGCATCAGCAACTGGACGTCCGGGTCGCTGCGATCACGCACCAGCACCTGGTCCGGCACACGGCGTAATACTGCACGGGTAGCCTCGGCGATACCGGGCTTTACGCGGTTCAAATTGGTAATGCCAAAACGCTCGGCAATCACCTCAATCACCTCCTGCGCCGCAGACTGCAACTCGGTGCGCTGCGCTAGCGTCCATGGTGAGGCTGGCGCGACTACAGGCAATGCCCGGCGCACGGCGTCGATCTGGTCAACAAAGTCGCAGGTCACATCGTGCTCGTGCAGGTGCTCGTAAACCACGCACCCATGCAGCCCACCCTCGGCGGGCCAGATGGAGCGCGAGACCAGCCCGGAAACCGTGGCGCCCAAGATGCCCGATGGAATCACCCAATCTTCGGCGGAAGCAGCCAGCCAGGCGCAGCCACACGGATCGGCCAGCACCACAAGGCGTGGCTGCTCAGGGAAACGCGCATCGCCCTTGAGGCTGCGCTGGATCTCGCCGGAGATTGCGCCCTTTCCGGTCCAGCCATCCACAAACACAATGTTTTCGGCGCCGTGCGCAGCAATCACAGCATCCAAGGCAACCATGTCGATGCCACGGTCACGTACGATACTGATGCCGTAATGATGGGCATCACGCCCGACGTCGAGGAGCGCGCGACGCAGCAGTACACCCAGCGGAAGGCCCGCCCGAACGAAAGATACGAGTGCAATCGATGGACCGTTACAGGTGTGGTCCAGGGCAAGGGCCAAGGACTGAACGTCGCGGGCCATCCTGGCCGCGTTCTGCTGCATGGCCCGCTGGTACAGCTGCTTGTGAACCTCGGTGGGTGCCGACTCCTGGCTGATCATCTCCGAGTAATGCTTTTGTTTTGTCTGAATCAGGCGCTCTTTCTCAAGAACATCCGTCACTTCGATTTCGACGGGCTGCAATAGGAAAAGCACATCATCGGTCTGGTAGCTGCCACTACCGACGGTTACCAAATGGGCGAAGGCATCACGCATGAATCATTGCCTCCACGACCTTTGCGAGTTGGCTATTGGCCGGCGTCGCCCAGAAATTGCACTCGTTCATAAAACCCAGGTCGGTCACGCTGTCGCCAAATCCCAACACCGGGCGCTCACCGTTAACGGCCTGGTCTCGACGCAGCAATTCCTGGACCGCATGGCGCTTGGCCAGACCATTGGGCAGGAACGCAAGGTTGTTGCCGTTGCCGTGAATGTGCATGTCTTCCAGAAGGCCGCGAGCCTGAACTTCTGCCAGCACCTTTTGCAGCACCGAGTCGTCGGACTCGTTGTGTTTGGTCACGACATAGTTGAGCAGGCCTTGTTCTTCGACCACCCAGCCGCGCAGGGAAAAGCCCATTTCCTGGCCGATCGCCAAGGTTGCTGCGCTGAGCGCAGGCAAACGGTTTTGATAGGCTGCGAGCAGCTCAGTCATCTGCCCATGCCAATCCTGGTCCAACGCCCCGTCGGGCTGAAGAATCACTCCACCGTGGGAGCACACCGCCCCCGCGACAAAGGGCAATTGCACGCGGCTGTAAGCCTCGACGCTGCGCGCGGTGACCGGAACCACGTCGGCCGATTCCAGCAGCCACTCGACAAAGGTTTTCTGCACCGCACTCATGTAACCGTTGGGCCGTCCATCAATATCCAGCGTCGCCGTGTGCCGGGCACAGCCTTCGGGCATCTTGCGTGCCGTCTGGAACAAGGTGTCATCAAGGTCGATGAGTATCAGGGGACGTTTACTGCTCATCGACGATGACCTCTGCGTTCAATGCATCTATTAACGATTGGGGAACCGCCTGTGCAGGTGTTTCGCTACAGATCAACACCCGCTCGAATTGGCCTGGCCGCACGTTGTAAAGAAAATTGGGGATGCCCAGGCCATAGTTGTCGGAGAACGACAACGCGTGCCCGATCTCATGCCCCAAGGCAATCGGCGAACGCGTGGTGGAGCTGAAATGAACGTCAGCCCCCGCCTGCTCAAGGCGTTCGGCCAACAGAAACGGACGCCACACGAATTCCCCGGTGCCCACGACGAGAATCCGCTCGCCCGGCTTGGCCTGAATATCCGGTGCAAGCGTGTCATCCACATGACACACGCCCAAGCGCCCCCAATCATTGCGCGGATCAATTGGCCAATCGCCCACCGCCACCGCCCCGACATCGGGCATGTGCGGCAACGGCGCGCTCACATCTTCAAGAAAGCGGTACGTGCCCTGAAGCAACGACACCTCATCGGCCGTCTCGCCGAGGGCATTACGCACAGCCCCTTGGGACCAGTCGGTCAGCACGCACGTCACCACCCGCTCGACCTTGCTCAGCCCGGCCTCTATCAGCGCGCGGTACAGATTGATGAACGTCTTGCCGGTTGAGGCCTCATCGTCCACCAGCACCAAGGAACGCGCCTGGTGCATCATTTCCCGAATAGCAGGATCGGTTGGCTGATGAATCAGATGTGCACTGGCGTGGCTGTGTTCCTCTTCGAAACGGGCAAACATCTCAGTGCCCACCGGATGCCGGGTGCTCACTAGATAGACCGTGTCCTGGCGAGTCTTGCTATATACACGGTGCACGCCGGCGCCAAGGCCCACGGCGGTCTCGGCCATGCCGATCACCAGCACCGGCCCAGGTAAATCTGCGGGAATCCTGGCGGCAAGGCTTGCGTAACTGGCCTGCATGGTCGATGGACGCACAGGAATATGCTTGCCCAACACCCGCGACACAAACAGGAACGCGCGCTTTGGATTGCGTCGTTCAGCGAATCCAAAGAGCGATTCGGGTTCGAAGGCGCATTGGTCTATATCAACCTCCATCAACCCGCGCTTGAGTTGCGCGCTGAGTCGGCGTGTCGATGTTTTTACTACTGCGGATTCCATGTACGACATTCCTAAAAGAGGCGTGTAGTGAGTGCAATACCCCTCACTATTTCTTAAAGCCGGGTGCCTCTACGGGTTTCTGGCTTCGATTCGCCAGAGCGAGGATTGAGCTTCACGGGCCATTTCCGAAGTCGAATACATTCGGCCCGTTGGGGATTTGGAAGGCGACACCTGGCAGGCATCCAGAAAGGCTAGGAGCAGGCCTGCCTTGACGGCAAAGTTCATGTTTTGCGCGTCCGGCAGGGTCGACGTCACCATCGCGATGACCCCGCCACTGGTATCAAACAGCGGGCTGCCACTGGACCCAGGCTGAATCGCCGCGGTGAACTGCAGCAAACTGGCATCGTTGTGCAACCCGAACAAACTCGACACGCCTCCCTGAGTCACATGCACACCGCCTCCCGCCAGGCCCGCCATTGGGAAGCCCAGGGCAATCACTGACTCGCCCAACGCACAACCCGCGCCGTCCTTGAAAAGCACGGGCAATAATGTCGGGCAGTCCTGAATCCGCAACAGCGCGATATCGTTACGTTGATCGACCAGGACCACTTCAGCGCGGTAACGGCCTGCAAAAGAAGAAATGTGCAGTTCCTGCATGTCCTCAATCACATGGGCACATGTCATTACGTGGTTGGGTGAAACGGCAAAGCCGGTGCCAGTGGCAGAACCACGGTTTCTTGGAGAGTCGCCGGAATAAGGGCGGCGATTGGGGTGTGCGTCATCAATGTTAATGCCCATGCGCCGCCCCATCGCGGCGAGGCCATAGGCGGAACCTTCTGCGAGCGCGCGGAACTTCCACTGATCGTTACGCTTATAAAATTCGCCGATGACAATGGCCGACTCGCCGTTGTTACGCAAATCCAGGTGCAACTCCACCTCATTGTCGACTTGAAGACGCAACTCTTTGAGTTCACTGACAGGGCCTGCTGCCGCAAAGGTGTAAACGACCAGCAACACCGCTTCACTGCCACCAGGCAACGCAGACAAATCAAGGGAACAACCAATCGAGGCTTGCTTGCCGCTCCACTCCATCCACTTCTGGGTGATTTGAAACAGCGCGGGATCACCCGTTGGCAGGCGCTTCTCGGTGACCGGGAGTAACGCCACGGCAGCGTACTCACCGAAAGCGGTGGCGTTACCGGAGTCAAGTGTCCATGCAGTCTTCACACCTGAAATAGCGGTGTTTGCTCCGGGCGTAAGCGCCTTCATCCTAACCTTCCCTGATCGACGTGGCGGCAATTATGTCAATACAGACACAATAATTCACTCTTTGTCTGGCGCTGTGACATCAAGAAGACGCTATCACGGCAACCGTGATGGGCTTCACGCGTACGCCCCCGACCCATCGGCTGGGCGGTTCTGGAAGGCCCAACCGACGAGTGGCGAATATTCCGGCCAGATTTACCCCGGTGGCGCGGGTATAGCCGATACCGCCGGAATAGCGCGGATTGATCTCCAACAAATAGGGAACGCCCAAGTCGTCGTCCCGCGTCTGCACATTCACCAAACCATCGCACTTGAAATGCGCTGCAGCCTTGAGGGCCAACTCCACGGCCGCTGATTCGCGCTCGAATGTCTGGTGAACGCCCTGCTTCCTTCTACCCACGAATGCCACGGGCCTACCCGCCTCGCACACCATGTCGACCGAACACTCGCTGCCGGCCAAGTAGGGCATGACCAGCATAGGCGCATGCTCTGCGCCCGACATGTAGATCTTCAGGTAGGTGTCGAAATCGACTTCCCGCGCGTCCGGATTTTGCAAACAGCGGAACGGGTCGACATCCGACTTGAACCGCCAGAACCCCTGGCCGTAGATCCCGACCACAGGCTTGATGCAAACCTCTCCCTGAGCCGACAACACCTCGTAAGCCGCAGCCAGCTCCTGAGCATTGGTGACCGTTATCGCGGGGGTGCAAGCAAGCCCCGCCCGTTCAGCCTCGGCGATGAACAGGCTTTTATCGTCCACCTTGTCAAAGGTGTCCATGGACATACCGCCGGTGACCAGGCGCAAACCTGCAGCCTCGAATCGGCCCCGTGCCGCTTCATACTGGCTGCCAATACGCCCCGCAAGGATGACTTCTATACGCTGCTCAAGTGCCGTCTCGATCACCCAGTCAATACGCGCCTGGTTATCCTGTGGCTCTTGAAAGCCAACGTCGGCCTGCCCTGTGATCTCAGGTCGATCCTGGCGGTGGGAGGCAAAAACCCTGACACTCGCCGGTAATGCCTCACGCGCACCGATAATAATGTCGCGCTGGCTGGATTGACCTTCAAGAAACCAGATCACGTGTAAGCTCCTAAATGAACATCGGCGAAAATCGCCGCACTCGTTGGGCAAAAGCTCCCAACGCCATGTAATTTTTCCGACACAATAAAGAACATCAGGCAAAAGGCTACTTAAATCCTGTTTCGCGATATGCCTCCACCCCATGCAGCGTCGCGCGCTCATCGCTGCGGCGAAAGGGACTCGCCCCTGATGATCCGGTGAACCAAGACGATTTGCGCAAAACATTGATCCAGAGCGGTATGTGCTCGGATCAAATCGGTTAAAAGGTCCCTTCAAGCAACTAGCGGTACTCAAGCAAGTAACGGCAACTTCCCCCGCTACACGAGAAACATTCGCTTAAACCCCGCGCAAACAATATTCATTATCATTTGGCGGATGAAAACTTCGTTACTCATTAAACAAAACAGAATTGATTAAATGCCCGCTAATCCCCGTCCCATAAGGGCTACAGCCCCAAAGAGGTGCACTATGTCCTTATTCCATCGAATAATTTCGCTATCGAAATTTTACTTGCCCGGTGTTTAGCCATAAAATCACCGCGATTGATTGCAGTGCGACATATCGTCACTGCATCGTTACTTTTTCGAGCTCAGAGACCTTTGCTCTCTGTTAAGGATTTCCAGCATGACCGAAGCGACAGGACTCATGGCCCACAACTGGGGCTTTGCCATTTTCCTCCTCGGTGTTGTCGGCCTTTGTGCCTTCATGCTCGGCGTCTCCAGCCTCCTCGGGTCAAAAGCCTGGGGCCGCAGCAAAAATGAACCGTTCGAGTCCGGCATGCTGCCTACAGGTGGCGCCCGCTTGCGGCTCTCAGCCAAATTCTATCTGGTCGCGATGCTGTTCGTGATCTTCGATATCGAAGCCCTCTTTCTCTTTGCCTGGTCTGTGTCCGTCCGCGAAAGCGGCTGGACCGGATTCGTCGAAGCCCTCGTTTTCATAGCAATTCTGTTGGCAGGCCTTGTCTACCTATTTCGAGTGGGCGCCCTTGATTGGGCTCCGGAAGCTCGTCGCAAGCGGCAAGCGAAGCTGAAACAATGAGGCTTTGGCGATGCAATACAATCTCACCAGGATCGACCCGGATGCTCCTAACGATCAGTACCCTATCGGCGAACGGGAAACCGTTTCCGATCCGTTAGAAGATCAAGTCCACAAAAACATCTACATGGGCAAGCTGGAAGACGTGCTGAGTGGCGCGGTCAACTGGGGACGTAAGAACTCCCTGTGGCCGTACAACTTCGGTCTTTCTTGCTGCTACGTGGAAATGACCACCGCCTTCACGGCGCCCCACGACATCGCGCGCTTTGGCGCCGAAGTTATCCGGGCATCACCGCGCCAGGCGGATTTCATGGTTATCGCCGGAACCTGCTTTATCAAGATGGCGCCGATCATTCAGCGTCTCTACGAGCAAATGCTCGAGCCAAAGTGGGTCATCTCCATGGGTTCGTGCGCCAACTCCGGTGGCATGTACGACATCTACTCCGTCGTTCAAGGGGTGGACAAGTTCCTGCCCGTGGACGTCTACGTGCCTGGCTGCCCGCCCCGCCCTGAAGCTTTTCTGCAAGGCTTGATGCTGTTGCAGGAATCGATTGGCAAGGAGCGTCGCCCACTTTCCTGGGTCGTCGGCGATCAAGGCGTGTACCGCGCCGAGATGCCTTCGCAAAAGGATGCGCGCCGCGAACAGCGAATCGCAGTCACCAACCTGCGCAGCCCCGACGAAGTCTGATCCAGCACCGCTTCTTAAATAGAACGAAAACCTGGCTTCATTCTTTACGTTGACCGAAAGCGATAAAAAACCATGACTACAGGCAGTGCTCGACGCATCCCGCCTTATAAGGCAGACGACCAGGATGTGGTTGTCGAACTCAATAACCGTTTTGGCCCTGACGCCTTCACCGCCCAGGCCACGCGCACCGGTATGCCGGTGCTGTGGGTGGCGCGTGCCAAGCTCGTCGAAGTCCTGAGCTTCCTGCGCAACCTGCCCAAGCCGTACGTCATGCTCTATGACCTGCATGGCGTGGACGAGCGTCTGCGCACCAAGCGCCAAGGGCTGCCGAGCGGCGCCGATTTCACCGTGTTCTATCACCTGCTGTCGATCGAGCGTAACAGCGACGTGATGATCAAGGTCGCCCTGTCCGAGAGCGACCTGAGCGTGCCGACCGTCACCGGTATCTGGCCGAACGCCAGTTGGTACGAGCGTGAAGTCTGGGACATGTTCGGCATCGACTTCCCCGGCCACCCGCACCTGACGCGCATCATGATGCCGCCGACCTGGGAAGGTCACCCGCTGCGCAAGGACTACCCTGCGCGCGCCACCGAATTCGATCCCTTCAGCCTGACCCTGGCCAAGCAACAGCTTGAAGAGGAAGCAGCACGCTTCCGCCCGGAAGACTGGGGCATGAAGCGCTCCGGCACCAACGAGGACTACATGTTCCTCAACCTGGGCCCGAACCACCCTTCGGCTCACGGTGCCTTCCGTATCATCCTGCAACTGGACGGCGAAGAAATCGTCGACTGCGTGCCGGACATCGGCTACCACCACCGTGGTGCCGAGAAGATGGCCGAGCGCCAGTCGTGGCACAGCTTCATCCCGTACACCGACCGTATCGACTACCTCGGCGGCGTGATGAACAACCTGCCGTACGTGCTCTCGGTCGAGAAGCTGGCCGGCATCAAGGTGCCAGACCGCGTCGACACCATCCGCATCATGATGGCCGAGTTCTTCCGGATCACCAGCCACCTGCTGTTCCTGGGTACTTACATCCAGGACGTCGGCGCCATGACCCCGGTGTTCTTCACCTTCACCGACCGTCAGCGCGCCTACAAGGTCATCGAAGCCGTTACCGGTTTCCGCTTGCACCCGGCCTGGTACCGCATCGGCGGTGTGGCCCACGACCTGCCGAATGGCTGGGAACGCCTGGTCAAGGAGTTCATCGACTGGATGCCCAAGCGTCTGGACGAGTACCAGAAAGCCGCCCTGGACAACAGCATCCTCAAGGGCCGCACCATCGGCGTCGCGCAGTACAACACCAAAGAAGCCCTGGAATGGGGCGTCACCGGTGCCGGTCTGCGCTCAACGGGTTGCGATTTCGACCTGCGTAAAGCGCGCCCGTACTCCGGCTACGAGAACTTCGAATTCGAAGTCCCGCTGGCGGCCAACGGCGATGCCTACGACCGTTGCATCGTGCGCGTCGAAGAAATGCGCCAGAGCCTGAAGATCATCGAGCAGTGCATGCGCAACATGCCGGCAGGCCCGTACAAGGCGGATCACCCGCTGACCACGCCGCCGCCTAAAGAACGCACGCTGCAGCACATCGAAACCCTGATCACGCACTTCCTGCAAGTTTCGTGGGGCCCGGTGATGCCGGCCAACGAATCCTTCCAGATGATCGAAGCGACCAAGGGTATCAACAGTTATTACCTGACGAGCGATGGCGGCACCATGAGCTACCGCACCCGGATTCGCACCCCAAGCTTCCCGCACTTGCAGCAGATCCCTTCGGTGATCAAAGGCGAGATGGTCGCGGACTTGATTGCGTACCTGGGTAGTATCGATTTCGTTATGGCCGACGTGGACCGCTAAGCATGAACAGCACGCTTATCCAAACAGACCGTTTCACCCTGAGTGAAACCGAGCGCTCGGCCATCGAGCACGAGTTGCATCACTACGAAGACCCGCGCGCGGCGTCGATCGAAGCCCTGAAGATCGTCCAGAAGGAACGTGGCTGGGTGCCTGACGGCGCCCTCTACGCCATCGGCGAGATCCTCGGCATCCCGGCCAGCGACGTTGAAGGTGTGGCCACGTTCTACAGCCAGATCTTCCGCCAGCCGGTGGGCCGCCACATCATTCGCGTGTGCGACAGCATGGTTTGCTACATCGGCGGCCACGAGTCCGTGGTCAGCGAGATCCAGAACAAGCTGGGCATTGGCCTCGGCGAAACCACCCCGGACGGCCGCTTCACGCTGCTGCCGGTGTGCTGCCTGGGCAACTGCGACAAGGCGCCGGCGTTGATGATCGACGACGACACATTCGGTGACGTGCAGCCTGCTGGCGTGACCCAATTGCTCGAGGGCTACCCATGACCCTGACTTCCTTCGGCCCGGCCAACCTGATCAAGCGTTCGGCCGAGACTCACCCGCTGACCTGGCGCCTGCGTGACGACGGCGAAGCCGTTTGGCTCGACGAGTACCAGGCCAAGAACGGTTATGCGGCTGCGCGTAAAGCCTTCGCCGACATGGCCCAGGACGATATCGTCCAGACCGTGAAAGACGCCGGCCTTAAAGGTCGCGGCGGCGCCGGCTTCCCCACCGGCGTCAAATGGGGCCTGATGCCCAAAGACGAATCCATCAACATCCGCTACCTGCTGTGCAACGCGGATGAAATGGAGCCGAACACCTGGAAAGACCGCATGCTGATGGAGCAACTGCCCCATCTGCTGATCGAAGGCATGCTGATCAGCGCCCGCGCGCTGAAAACCTACCGTGGCTACATCTTCCTGCGTGGCGAATACACCACCGCCGCCAAGCACCTCACCCGTGCCGTGGAAGAAGCCAAGGCCGCCGGCCTGTTGGGCAAGAACATCCTCGGTTCCGGTTTTGACTTCGAACTGTTCGTGCACACCGGCGCCGGGCGTTACATCTGCGGTGAAGAAACCGCACTGATCAACTCCCTCGAAGGCCGCCGCGCCAACCCGCGTTCCAAGCCGCCCTTCCCTGCCGCCGTGGGCGTGTGGGGCAAGCCGACGTGCGTGAACAACGTTGAAACCCTGTGCAACGTGCCGGCGATCATCGCCGACGGCGTGGACTGGTACAAATCGTTGGCCCGCGAAGGCAGCGAAGACATGGGCACTAAGCTCATGGGCTTCTCCGGCAAGGTCAAGAACCCAGGTCTGTGGGAACTGCCGTTCGGCGTGACCGCTCGCGAGTTGTTCGAGGACTACGCCGGCGGCATGCGCGACGGCTACACCCTCAAGGCCTGGCAGCCAGGCGGTGCCGGCACCGGCTTCCTGCTCCCTGAGCACCTCGATGCACAAATGTATGCCGGCGGCATCGGCAAAGTCGGCACCCGTATGGGGACTGGCCTGGCGATGGCGGTGGACAACACCGTGAACATGGTCTCGTTGCTGCGCAACATGGAGCAGTTCTTCTCCCGCGAATCCTGCGGTTTCTGCACCCCGTGCCGTGACGGTTTGCCCTGGAGCGTGAAGCTCTTGATGGCGATCGAGAAAGGCGAAGGCCAGCCAGGTGACATCGAGACCCTGCTGGGTCTGGTCGGTTTCCTCGGCCCAGGCAAGACTTTCTGTGCTCACGCACCGGGCGCCGTGGAACCATTGGGCAGCGCAATCAAATACTTCCGCTCGGAGTTCGAAGCCGGCATCGCGCCTACCAGCGCCGCCGTCCCGCCTCTGGCAAGGCCGATCGTAGTCGGCGCGTAACGCTTTAAAAGGCGAAGGGTCCGTGCCCTTCGCTTTCTCATGTGCTGACGCCGTTATGGCTGTGTTGATGCACATGAATAACAAGATTCCATTAGCCACGCCCGCTGACAACGGGCCAACGAAGAACTTTGAACCATGGCCACTATCCACGTAGACGGCAAAGCGCTCGAAGTCGATGGGGCAGACAACCTGTTACAGGCATGTCTCTCACTAGGCCTCGACATCCCTTATTTCTGCTGGCACCCAGCCCTTGGTAGCGTTGGCGCCTGTCGCCAGTGTGCGGTCAAGCAGTACACCGACGAAAACGACACCCGTGGTCGTATCGTCATGTCCTGCATGACCCCAGCCACCGACAACACCTGGATCTCCATCGAAGATGAAGAATCCAAGGCGTTCCGCGCCAGCGTTGTCGAATGGCTGATGACCAACCACCCCCACGACTGCCCGGTCTGTGAGGAAGGCGGTCACTGCCACCTGCAAGACATGACGGTGATGACCGGCCACAACGAGCGCCGTTATCGCTTCACCAAGCGTACCCACCAGAACCAGGACCTCGGCCCGTTCATTTCCCACGAAATGAACCGCTGCATCGCCTGCTACCGTTGCGTACGTTTCTATAAAGACTACGCTGGCGGCACCGACCTCGGCGTATTCGGCGCCCACGACAACGTGTACTTCGGTCGCGTTGAAGACGGCGTGCTCGAAAGCGAGTTCTCCGGCAACCTCACCGAGGTCTGCCCGACCGGTGTGTTCACCGACAAGACCCACTCCGAGCGCTACAACCGTAAGTGGGACATGCAGTTCTCGCCAAGCATCTGCCATGGCTGCTCCAGCGGTTGCAACATCTCCCCGGGCGAGCGCTACGGCGAACTGCGTCGCATCGAAAACCGCTTCAACGGCTCGGTCAACCAGTACTTCCTGTGCGACCGTGGCCGTTTCGGCTACGGCTACGTCAACCGCGAAGACCGCCCGCGCCAGCCACTGCTGGCCGATGGCGCCAAGCTGAGCCTGGACGACGCGCTGGATAAAGCCGCCGACCTGCTGCGCGGCCGCAACATCGTCGGTATCGGTTCGCCACGCGCCAGCCTCGAAAGCAACTACGCGTTGCGCGAACTGGTCGGCGCCGAGCACTTCTACTGCGGTATCGAAGCCGCTGAGCTGGAGCACATCCGCCTGGTCCTGCAAGTGCTGAACGACAGCCCGCTGCCGGTTCCGAACATGCGTGACATCGAAGACCACGACGCGATCTTCGTGCTCGGCGAAGACCTGACCCAGACCGCCGCGCGTATCGCGCTGTCGCTGCGCCAGTCGGTCAAAGGCAAGGCCGAAGAGATGGCCGACGCCATGCGCGTACAGCCTTGGCTCGACGCCGCGGTGAAAAACATCGGCCAGCACGCGCTGAACCCGCTGTTTATCGCAAGCCTTGCAGAAACCAAACTCGACGACATCGCCGAAGAATGCGTCCACGCCGCACCTGACGACCTGGCCCGCATCGGTTTCGCCGTGGCCCACGCCCTGGACGCCAGCGCGCCTGCCGTCGAAGGCCTGGACACTGAAGCCGTTGAACTGGCCCAACGCATCGCCGACGCCCTGCTGGCCGCCAAGCGCCCGCTGATCATTGCCGGTACCTCGCTGGGTTCCAAAGCGCTGATCGAAGCCGCCGCCAACATCGCCAAAGCCTTGAAGCTGCGCGACAAGAACGGTTCCATCAGCTTGGTCGTGCCGGAAGCCAACAGCCTCGGCCTGGCCATGCTCGGTGGCGAATCGCTGGACGCAGCCCTGCAAGCCGTAATCGACGGCAACGCTGACGCCATTGTGGTACTGGAAAACGACCTGTACACCCGCACGGATTCGGCCAAGGTCGACGCCGCGCTGGATGCCGCCAAAGTGCTGATCGTTGCCGACCACCAGAAGACCGCCACCAGCGATCGCGCCGACCTGGTACTGCCAGCCGCCACCTTCGCCGAAGGCGACGGTACCCTGGTCAGCCAGGAAGGCCGCGCCCAGCGCTTCTTCCAGGTGTTCGATCCGAAGTACATGGACGCCAGCATTCTGGTTCACGAAGGCTGGCGCTGGCTGCATGCCCTGCGCGCAACCTTGCTGAACCAGCCGATCGACTGGACCCAGCTCGACCACGTAACAGCCGCCGCCGCTGCCAGCGCGCCGCAGCTGGCGCGGATTGTCGACGCTGCACCGTCTGCATCGTTCCGCATCAAGGGCATGAAACTGGCCCGTGAACCGCTGCGTTACTCCGGCCGTACCGCCATGCGTGCTGATATCAGCGTGCATGAACCGCGTACGCCGCAAGACATCGACACCGCGTTCGCCTTCTCCATGGAAGGTTACTCGGGTTCGGTCGAGCCACGTCAGCAGGTGCCATTTGCCTGGTCGCCGGGCTGGAACTCGCCGCAAGCCTGGAACAAGTTCCAGGACGAAGTCGGTGGTCACATCCGCGCTGGCGACCCGGGCACCCGCCTGATCGAAAGCACCGGTGACTCGCTGAACTGGTTTGCCGCCGTACCGCGTCCGTTCAACCCGGCCCAGGGCACCTGGCAGGTTGTGCCGTTCTTCCACCTGTTCGGCAGCGAAGAGACCTCTTCCAAAGCCGCACCGGTTCAACAGCGCATCCCCGCCGCTTATGTGTCCGTGGCCAAGTCCGAAGCCGACCGCCTGGGCGTCAACGACGGTGCCCTGCTCAGCTTGAACGTGGGTGGCAAGACCCTGCGTCTGCCGCTGCGCATCAGCGATGAGTTAGGTGCCGGCCTGGTTGCACTGCCAAAAGGCCTCGCGGGTATTCCACCGGCGATCTTTGGCCAAACCGTTGACGGTCTGCAGGAGGCAGCGCAATGACCTGGTTCACCCCTGAAGTGATCGACGTGATCATCTCGGTCGTCAAGGCCATCGTGATCCTGTTGGCCGTGGTCGTCGCGGGCGCTTTGCTCAGCTTCGTCGAACGTCGCCTGCTGGGCTGGTGGCAGGACCGTTACGGTCCGAACCGCGTCGGCCCATTCGGCATGTTCCAGATCGCTGCCGACATGCTCAAAATGTTCTTCAAGGAAGACTGGACCCCGCCGTTTGCCGACAAGGTGATCTTCACCCTGGCACCGGTCGTGGCCATGAGCGCCTTGCTGATTGCCTTCGCCGTCATCCCGATCACCCCGACCTGGGGCGTGGCGGACCTGAACATCGGCTTGCTGTTCTTCTTCGCCATGGCCGGTCTGTCGGTCTATGCGGTGCTGTTCGCCGGTTGGGCCAGTAACAACAAGTTCGCCCTGCTGGGCAGCTTGCGGGCGTCGGCCCAGACCGTGTCCTACGAAGTGTTCATGGGCCTGGCGCTGATGGGCATCGTGGTGCAGGTTGGCTCGTTCAACATGCGCGACATCGTCGAGTACCAGGCGCAGAACCTGTGGTTCATCATTCCGCAGTTCTTTGGCTTCTGTACGTTCTTCATCGCTGGCGTCGCCGTGACTCACCGTCACCCGTTCGACCAGCCGGAAGCGGAGCAGGAACTGGCCGACGGTTACCACATTGAATACGCCGGCATGAAATGGGGCATGTTCTTCGTCGGTGAATACATCGGCATCATCTTGATCTCGGCATTGCTGGTCACGCTGTTCTTCGGCGGCTGGCACGGCCCTTTCAACATCCTGCCGCAACTGGCATTCTTCTGGTTCTTCTTGAAGACGGCGTTCTTCATCATGCTGTTCATCCTGCTGCGCGCGTCTATTCCCCGCCCACGCTATGACCAAGTGATGGATTTCAGCTGGAGATTCTGCCTGCCGCTGACCCTGATCAATTTGCTGGTGACGGCTGCTGTTGTGTTGTTGAACACGCCAGCCGGCGCGGTTCAGTGAGGATTTGACCCATGTTCAAATATATTGGCGACATCGTTAAGGGTACCGGTACCCAGCTGCGAAGCCTGGTGATGGTTTTCGGCCATGGCTTTCGCAAACGCGACACCCTGCAATACCCGGAAGAAGCGGTGTACCTGCCGCCGCGCTATCGCGGCCGTATCGTGCTGACCCGCGACCCCGATGGCGAAGAGCGTTGCGTAGCTTGCAACCTGTGCGCCGTGGCGTGCCCGGTGGGTTGCATCTCCCTGCAGAAAGCTGAAACCGAAGACGGTCGCTGGTACCCGGACTTCTTCCGCATCAACTTCTCGCGCTGCATTTTCTGCGGCCTCTGCGAGGAAGCTTGCCCGACCACCGCGATCCAGCTGACACCGGATTTCGAGATGGCCGAGTTCAAACGTCAGGACCTGGTGTACGAGAAAGAAGATCTGCTGATCTCTGGTCCCGGTAAAAACCCTGATTACAACTTCTATCGTGTTGCAGGTATGGCCGTTGCCGGTAAGCCGAAGGGCGCCGCACAAAACGAAGCCGAGCCGATCAACGTGAAGAGCTTGCTGCCTTAAGGAAGAAAGATGGAATTCGCTTTCTATTTCGCGTCGGGTATTGCAGTGGTGTCCACGCTTCGCGTGATCACCAACACCAACCCCGTGCACGCCCTGCTCTACCTGATCATTTCGCTGATCGCCGTGGCCATGACCTTTTTCAGCCTCGGCGCACCGTTCGCCGGTGTGTTGGAAGTGATCGCCTACGCCGGCGCCATTATGGTGCTGTTCGTGTTTGTGGTGATGATGCTCAACCTGGGGCCGGCTTCGGTCGCCCAGGAACGCGTCTGGCTCAAGCCCGGCATCTGGCTCGGCCCGGTCATCCTGGCAGCCCTGCTGCTGGGTGAACTGTTGTATGTGCTGTTCGCTCACCAGAGCGGCCAGGCCATCGGCCACACCACCGTAGACGCCAAGGCCGTGGGCATCAGCCTGTTCGGCCCGTACCTGCTGGTGGTCGAACTGGCTTCGATGCTGCTGCTGGCTGCAGCCATCACCGCCTTCCACTTGGGCCGCAACGAAGCCAAGGAGCAATGACGATGCCTGCTATCCCTTTGGAGCATGGTCTGGCGGTCGCCGGCATCCTGTTCTGCCTTGGCCTGGTCGGCCTGATGGTTCGCCGTAACATTTTGTTCGTGTTGATGAGCCTGGAAATCATGATGAACGCCGCCGCACTGGCCTTCATCGTTGCAGGTGCACGTTGGGGCCAGCCGGATGGGCAAGTCATGTTCATCCTGGTGATCAGCCTGGCAGCCGCCGAGGCCAGTATTGGCCTGGCGATCCTGCTGCAACTGTATCGTCGCTTCCACACGCTTGATATCGACGCTGCCAGTGAGATGCGCGGATGAACATGATCTTTCTGACTTTCGTATTTCCCCTGATCGGTTTCCTGCTGCTGTCGTTCTCCCGTGGACGCTGGTCGGAAAACCTGTCCGCCCTGGTGGGTGTGGGCTCCATTGGCCTGTCGGCAATTGTCGCCGCCTACGTCATCTGGCAATTCAACGTGGCGCCGCCGGAAGGCGGCCACTACACCCTGGTGCTGTGGCAGTGGATGTCGGTGGAAGGCTTCAAGCCCAACTTCGCCCTCTACGTCGACGGCCTGTCGATCACCATGCTCGGCGTGGTGGTGGGTGTGGGCTTCCTGATCCACCTGTTCGCGTCCTGGTACATGCGCGGTGAAGCCGGTTACTCGCGTTTCTTCGCCTACACCAACCTGTTTATCGCCAGCATGCTGTTCCTGGTGCTGGGCGATAACCTGTTGTTCCTGTACTTCGGCTGGGAAGGTGTGGGCCTGTGCTCCTACCTGTTGATCGGTTTCTACTACAGCAACCGCAACAACGGGAACGCGGCACTCAAGGCGTTCATCGTCACCCGCATCGGCGACGTGTTCATGGCCATCGGCCTGTTCATCCTGTTCCAACAAGTGGGCACGCTGAACATCCAGGAACTGCTGGTGCTGGCACCGCAGAAGTTCCAGGTCGGTGACTTCTGGATCACCCTGGCGACCCTGATGCTGCTGGGTGGCGCCGTGGGTAAATCCGCGCAACTGCCGCTGCAAACCTGGCTGGCGGATGCGATGGCCGGTCCTACTCCCGTTTCCGCACTGATTCACGCGGCAACCATGGTAACCGCCGGTGTCTACCTGATTGCACGTACCCATGGCCTGTTCACCCTGGCGCCGGAGATTCTGCATCTCGTCGGCCTGGTGGGTGGCGTGACCCTGGTACTGGCCGGCTTCGCCGCGCTGGTGCAGACCGACATCAAGCGTATCCTCGCCTACTCGACCATGAGCCAGATCGGCTACATGTTCCTGGCCCTGGGCGTGGGTGCCTGGGACGCGGCGATCTTCCACCTGATGACCCACGCCTTCTTCAAGGCCCTGCTGTTCCTTGCCTCCGGTGCGGTGATCGTTGCCTGCCACCACGAGCAGAACATCTTCAAGATGGGTGGCCTGTGGAAGAAACTGCCGTTGGCCTACGCCAGCTTCATCGTCGGTGGTGCCGCACTCGCTGCCCTGCCATTGGTGACCGCAGGTTTCTACTCCAAAGACGAAATCCTCTGGGAAGCCTTTGCCAGCGGTAACCAGAACCTGCTGTACGCAGGCCTGGTGGGTGCCTTCATGACCTCGCTGTACACCTTCCGCCTGATCTTCATCACCTTCCACGGTGAAGCCAAGACCGAAGCACACGCAGGCCACGGTATCTCCCACTGGTTGCCACTGTCGGTGCTGATCATCCTGTCGACCTTCATCGGCGCCATGATCACCCCACCACTGGCCGGTGTACTGCCGGAAAGCGCCGGCCATGCCGGTGGCGCGGCCAAGCACAGCCTGGAGATCGCCTCGGGCGCCATCGCCATCGCCGGTATCCTGCTGGCGGCCCTGCTGTTCCTCGGCAAGCGTCGCTTCGTTACGGCTGTTGCCAACAGCGGCATCGGGCGCTTCCTGTCGGCCTGGTGGTTCGCTGCCTGGGGCTTCGACTGGATCTACGACAAACTGTTCGTCAAGCCTTACCTAGCCATCAGCCATGTACTGCGCAAAGACCCGCTCGACCAGACCATCGGTTTGATCCCGCGCGCCGCCAAGGCCGGTCACACCGCCCTGAGCCGCAGCGAGACTGGCCAACTGCGCTGGTATGCAGCTTCCATGGCGGCCGGTGCCGTTCTGGTGATCGGCGCCATCGTGGTGGTAGCGGTCTGACTATGTCTATGCACTTTGCGAACTTGCGAAAGGAAACGAGCCCGTCATGATTCTGCCCTGGCTAATCCTGATCCCCTTTATCGGCGGCCTGCTCTGCTGGATGGGTGAACGCTTCGGCGCCACCCTGCCCCGCTGGATTGCGTTGCTGACCATGTCCCTGGAACTCGCGCTCGGCCTCTGGCTGTGGGCCCATGGTGACTATTCATTCGCTCCGGCACCGGGTGCCGATCCAACCTTCGCGCTTGAATTCAAGCACGTGTGGATCCAGCGCTTCGGCATTAACGTGCACCTGGCCCTCGACGGCCTGTCGCTGTTGATGATCCTGCTGACCGGCCTGCTGGGTATCCTCTCGGTACTCTGCTCCTGGAAAGAGATTCAGCGTCACGTGGGCTTCTTCCACCTGAACCTGATGTGGATTTTGGGCGGTGTTGTCGGCGTGTTCCTGGCGCTGGACCTGTTCATGTTCTTCTTCTTCTGGGAAATGATGCTGGTGCCGATGTACTTCCTCATCGCGCTCTGGGGTCACAGTTCTTCGGACGGCAAGAAAACCCGGATCTACGCGGCGACCAAGTTCTTCATCTTCACCCAGGCTTCCGGCCTGATCATGTTGGTGGCGATCCTGGGTCTGGTATTGGTCAACTTCAACAGCACGGGCGTGATTACCTTCAACTACGCCGACCTGTTGAAAACCAAGATGTCCCTGACCACCGAGTACATCCTGATGCTGGGCTTCTTCATCGCCTTCGCGGTGAAGCTGCCGGTGGTGCCGTTCCACTCCTGGCTGCCGGATGCTCACGCCCAGGCGCCGACTGCGGGCTCCGTGGACTTGGCGGGCATCCTGCTGAAAACCGCGGCCTACGGCCTGCTGCGTTTCGCCCTGCCGCTGTTCCCGAATGCCTCGGCCGAGTTTGCGCCGATCGCCATGACCCTGGGTCTGATCGGGATCTTCTACGGTGCGTTCCTGGCCTTCGCCCAAACCGACATCAAGCGTCTGATTGCCTTCTCGTCCGTTTCCCACATGGGTTTCGTACTGATCGGCATCTACTCCGGCAGCCAGCTGGCGTTGCAAGGCGCAGTGATCCAGATGTTGGCCCACGGTGTTTCGGCCGCCGCGCTGTTTATCCTCAGCGGCCAGTTGTACGAGCGCCTGCACACCCGTGACATGCGTGAGATGGGTGGCGTGTGGTCGCGGATCGCGTACCTGCCGGCGATCAGCCTGTTCTTTGCCGCCGCGTCCCTGGGCTTGCCGGGTACCGGTAACTTCATCGGCGAGTTCCTGATCCTGATGGGTTCGTTCGTGCACACGCCGTGGATCAGCGCCATTGCTACTTCCGGCCTGGTGTTCGGTTCGGTCTACTCGCTGATCATGATCCACCGCGCGTACTTCGGCCCGGCCAAGTCCGACACCGTTCTGCAAGGGATGGATGCTCGCGAACTGATCATGGTGCTCGGCCTTGCGGTACTGCTGATCTACATCGGCGTGTACCCGCAACCGTTCCTGGACACTTCTGCCGCGACGATGCATGGCGTGCAGCAGTGGTTCAGCACCGCCTTCACTCAACTCGCTTCGGCACGGTAAGAGCGCTATGGAATTCACGATCCAACACTTTATCGCGCTTGCGCCGCTGCTGATCACCAGCCTCACCGTTGTAGCGGTGATGCTGGCGATCGCCTGGCGCCGCAATCACTCACAAACGTTCCTGCTGTCCTGTGCCGGTTTGAACCTGGCCCTGCTGTCGATCATCCCGGCCCTCAAGGTTGCACCACTGGCGGTCACCCCGCTGATGATGGTCGATGACTTCGCGCTGCTGTATATCGCGTTGATCCTCGTCGCCACCCTGGCCTGCGTCACCCTCGCCCACGCCTACCTCGGCGAAGGCGGCACCGGTTACCCAGGCAACAAGGAAGAGCTGTACCTGCTGATCCTGCTGGCTGCGGCCGGCGGTATCGTGCTGGTCAGCGCGCAGCACCTGGCCGGCTTGTTCATCGGCCTGGAGCTGCTGTCGATCCCGACTTACGGCTTGGTGGCCTACGCCTTCTTCAACAAGCGCTCCCTGGAAGCCGGCATCAAGTACATGGTGCTGTCGGCCGCCGGTTCCGCGTTCCTGTTGTTCGGTATGGCCCTGCTTTACGCAGAAGCCGGCAGCCTGAGCTTCACCGGTATCGGTCACGTCCTGGCGACTACCAATAGCCCTGCACCGATTGCCCAACTGGGCCTGGCGATGATGCTGATCGGCCTGGCGTTCAAGCTGTCCTTGGTGCCTTTCCACCTGTGGACCCCGGACGTGTACGAAGGCGCCCCGGCGCCAGTGGCCGCGTTCCTGGCCACCGCGTCGAAGGTTGCGGTGTTTGCGGTGATGGTGCGTCTGTTCCAGATCTCCCCTGCCGCCAACACCGGCGTGCTGAGCAACGTGCTGACCATTATCGCGATTGCGTCGATCCTGTTCGGTAACCTGCTGGCCCTGACCCAGAACAACCTCAAGCGTCTGCTGGGCTATTCGTCCATCGCCCACTTCGGTTACCTGCTGATCGCCCTGGTGGCGAGCAAAGGCCTGGCCGTGGAAGCCATGGGCGTGTACTTGGTCACCTACGTGATCACCAGCCTCGGCGCGTTCGGTGTGATCACGCTGATGTCCTCGCCGTTCAAAGGCCGTGATGCCGACGCTCTGTACGAATACCGCGGCCTGTTCTGGCGCCGTCCGTACCTGACCGCCGTACTCACCGTGATGATGTTGTCCCTGGCGGGTATCCCACTGACCGCGGGCTTTATCGGCAAGTTCTACATCGTTGCCACCGGCGTTGAAGCCCACGAATGGTGGTTGGTTGCGTCCTTGGTACTGGGCAGCGCCATCGGCGTGTTCTACTACCTGCGCGTGATGGTCACCCTGTACCTGATCGAGCCAAACCTGCGCCGTGTGGATGCCGAGCTGCACTGGGAACAGAAAGCCGGTGGCGTGATGCTGCTGGCTATCGCCCTGCTCGCGTTCTTCCTGGGTGTGTACCCACAACCGTTGCTCACCCTGGTGCAGCACGCGGTGCTGGGCGTTTGATCGCTTAGTAACATGCGGTAAACAGAACGGCGCCTTCGGGCGCCGTTTTGCGTTTCTGGGGGCAGGTAGTTTTACCCTCCCCTACTCGCCGAAATTTCCTTCTCTATCTGCCTCTGCATCTGGCATCTGCGCGCCGAAGGCCGCCGTATGGTGGTTGCGTTTTAGGAAAGTTCCCACAACCAGGTCACTTGACCCATGGCGAGTGGGCCACCAAACTATACGCAGGCTAAGTACAGAACATGGATGCTCTATTTATCGAATTGCCGGCCTTCGAGCGGCATCGCAAGGACTATCTGAGTGACGAGCTTTTCCAAGGCTTTCAACAGGAGTTGATGAAAAACCCGGAAGCGGGTGACGTGATCGAGGGAACTGGCGGGTTACGCAAGGTTCGCTTCGTGGATGAGCGACGTAACAAAGGCAAACGCGGTGGCCTGCGGGTCATTTACTACTGGTGGTCGGGCGGTACGCAATTCTGGCTGTTCACCCTGTACGGCAAGCACGAACAGGACGACCTAGCCCCCCATCACAAAAAAGCCCTAAAACACATGCTGGACAGGGAAATCAAAGCGAGAACACACCATGAAACGTGAAATCTTTTCCGAACTGGTCGAAGGCTTCGACGCACTGGCTGAAGAACGCCAAGGCAAAGTCACCCTGCGCACCCACAAGGTCCGGCTCAACAACCTGGCCCCGCTGACGGCCGAAGAAGTGGTCGCCGTGCGCCAACAGCTCAACCTCTCCCGTTCGGTGTTCGCTATGTACCTGCGCACCAACGTCCGTACCCTCGAAAACTGGGAGCAAGGCCGCGCAAAGCCAAATGCCCAGGCCGCCACCTTGATTCGGCTGGTGGCGCGGTTTCCAGAAACCGTGGCGCAACTCGCTGCATTAGGTTGAGACACTCGCCGCAACCTCTGTGGCGAGCGGGCTTGCCCCGCGTTGGGCTGCGAAGCAGCCCCAAAACCAGGCGCAGCGCTTTATCTGAAAGAATGCAGCGATACTGCACTTCAGACATGCCACTGGCCGCAGTAGCGCGTTCGGGGGGGGTTGGCGGATACAAAGGAAGCTTGATGGCGCAGTCGAATGCGGGGCGTTGGCCGCCCCGCATCCAGGCGTTCGCTTAGAACGCGATACCGACTTTGAAACCGTACTCGTCACGCTTGAGCTTGGTGTTGTCGGCGACATACGAGTCATCGTCGAGCTTGTATTCGGTACGGGTGTAATACAGGCCCGCCATCACCGGCAAGTCGCCCTTCTGGTTCATCAGCAGGCTGACTTCGGCGTAAGGGTTGGTGCGGTCCTTGAGGTCCACGGTGTCGCTGCCGACGCCGTCGACCTTGAGCCTGGAGCGGCCGTCGATAGTACGACGGGCGCCGGCTTCGACGCGCAGGGTCATGTCATCGAACTGGTGGTTGTAACCCAGTGCGGCCTTGGCGAACGGCGATTTGTTGGTGAGCTTGACGTCGTAATCGTTGGTGTCCGGCTCGTAGCGGGTCCAGCTGTAGCCACCGCCCACAATCACGTCGACGAAGTTGCGCGCGTCCAGCGCGGCACGCCAGCCGAGGTCCAGGTCAGCCTGGCCTTCCTTGAGCTTGTTGTCGCTCTTTTCGCCGTACTTGGCTTCGATACCGGCCTGGTAGATAAAGCCGGACTCGGCGGTGAGCTTGTTGCCGAAGTTGTAGAACAGACCCGCTTCGGGCATGTGGTCCTTGTCGCTTTTGCTGCCGCCTTCAAGTTTGAAGTCGTTATAGCTGCCCTGCAAACCGAGGATGGAAATCGGGCCGGTGGACGGTGCGGCGAACACCACGGCAGGCGCGGCGACCAGCGCCAGCAGCGAGGAACCCTTAAGCAGTTTTCCGAATAGCTTGGACATCGTTTTACATCTCCTTGTCTGGTGAGCAAATTATTCAGGAAACGGTTCGAACCCCGGCTTTCGCCAAAGGTTCGAATTAATTTGCGTCGACTTGGAGCAAAAACGATTCAGTGAAGGCTCTACCTCAAGTTTCTTTTGAATTAGCCACTACTAAGCCATCAAGGGCTTCGCGAAGCAGAGGATGGGCCGGCAGACGAATGCCCAAGGTCTCGTGCAGCACTGTCAACAGCTCATCGGTGCTCTCGATTGCGCGCTTTTCACTGGGCCGATCCAGGTAGTGGACGGCATAGTTGGCGTTATTCAAGGTGTAGCGTTTGCCCGGCGCGAGCAGCGCGGCTTTGAGTTGACCGACAAACGTTGAAGCCGGGTGCGTCGACACGTACCAGTTGCCGATTTCATAGTCGATATCCGCCTGCTCTTGCAGGTCGAACACATACAAGCCACGCCACTCCTCGCCGACCTGGGCCCACAAGGTGTAATCGGCGCCATTGAACGTCAGGCGATAGGGTTCATGGGCGGTGGCCTGGGTTGCGTCCGTGTCCAACTGCAACGGGCTGCTCGGCACCATGCCGCCGAAGCCGACGTCGGTGACGTAGCGCACGCCATCCAGGGTGACCAGGCTCAGGCGATGGGTGCGACCGGTGCGCGCATCCGTTGGCCCGCCCATCACCACCCAGCCGGTATGGCCGCGCGCCTCGAAGCCCAATTCCTGCAACAGCGTCAGAAACATGTGGTTCAGCTCGAAGCAATACCCGCCACGCCCGTCGAGCAGTACCTTTTGCTCGATGCTCGGCAAGTCGATTGGCACCGGGGTGCGCAGCAGTGTCGACAGGCTCTCAAAGGCAAAGGTGCACACATGGCGCAACTGCAGTTCGCGTAAGGTTTGCAAGGTTGGCGGTGGCGGCGAGTCATAGCCCAGGCGTTGCAGGTAGAGCTGACGGTGAGTCAATCGGGGCATGGCGCGATCCTTGAGCGCGTGGCGAAGGCGTCACTATGCCGTGCCAGCCTGCGACTTGTCATTTTGACTGAACCTTTTTGAACACTTGCCTATCCATCTATAACAAGACAGGGAGGCAACATGAGTACCGCAAAAATCTACACCATCAACTATCAGCTGCACGGTCAACCGAAGTCCTTTGTGGTGCGCGCAGAAGTCATGAACAACGCCGAGGCCTGGCATTGGGCCGCGGTGGATGCCGACATCGCCCATGTCAGCCGCATTGGGCGTGTAGGTCACGAACAGGTGAAAAAAACCACCCGGCCTTGGGCGGAGAAGTTCGGTATTACCGAGGTCACTTGGGTACCGCCCAAGTAAGCACAGCCGCATAAACAAGCCCCATAAACATCAGCCCCGCGATGGCGGGTCTGATGCGGGTGCTTCACGTTGTCTTCAAGTCGCCCAACGGATCGTAGGGCGGCTTTTTTTTCGGCTGCTTTTCCTTGTCCAGCGGGGCTATCGCAGGCCCGATGGGGTCGACCGGGTCGGACACGTCGGGGGAATCCGGGTCAAAGCCCAGTTCGTCCTTGCCGCTGGCATGCTCGCTTGAACGCGGGCCTTTCGGGGGATTGCTCACAGTGACCTCCTAAACTTAAAGCGGGCGGGCTTTGTCGTGCAGGTTTTCCAGGTCTTCCTCGACCCGCTCCACATCGTCGTCATGACGCTGGGCCGGGTCATTGGGACGCAACGCATCGTTGTCACGTTCCTCTTCGCCGGGCGTGCGGTCGGGGTTGGGTGTACCAGGCGGTGGCTGTTTATAATCGGGCATGATGGTCTACCTCACGGTGGCTACACAGGTTTAGAGAAACCGCCGCGAGCCATCGTTCAACTTGATTGCGCAAAGCGTGCGAAGATGCCACCCCGCCCCTTCTTGAGACCTGACCCGGATGTTCGAGCTCAAACCCTGCGACCCTGCCACCTTCCGCCAACAGACCCGACGCAGCACGCTTATCATCGCCGTGCTGTTCGTGGCCCTGGCAATGCTGCTGTCGAGCCTGGCGGTGATGCTGTTTGGCACGCCCGGCGGTGACAACTTTCGCTTCAATGTCGGCGGCGTGTTCGCCGGCGTATTGATCACCGTCGCCCTGGTGCGCGGCCCGTTCTGGACTCAGCCTTGGCTGGCGCCGGCGGTGTATGGCTGGCAGCTCAAGCGCAGCTTGATGAGCGTCACCAACGTGATGCACAAGGTCACCGAACGCGTGCAAGCCAACGACCCGACGGCGATCAAACTGCTGCGTTTTTACCACTTGGGGCTCACGCAGATGCATGAACTGGACGCCAACTCCAGCGCCCAGGCGCAATTGGTCGGCGAGATCGACGTACACACCGCGAAGATGCAGGCCTTGGGGATAGACACCGAGCAAACCCGCCTCGACCCCGCCTGGCTAGGCAGCGTTAAAAAGGCCTGACAGCGTCAGTTAGAAAGCTTGGTTCGCCAGCAGAACACCGCGCTCACCGCGATTGCCGCGCCAGCCAGGCCAAACACCCAGGGCGCCGAGGCCACGGGCAGCAACAGGCCGGCCAGCAAAGGCCCGAGGCCGGCGCCGACGTCGCGCCACACTGCGTTGGAGGCCAGGGCTGAAACGCGCATCGAACCGGGGTTGCGCTCGGCCACCAAGGTGGTCACCAGCGGCAGTTGTAGCGCGCGCAGCACCAGCACCGCCGCCGCGCCGACGATCACCCAATAACTGCCGAACGCGGTCAGGGCCAGGGCACTCAAAAACGAAAACAGCAGCAGCATCGAGGTCGCGCCAAAACGTTGCGCCGCCCGGCCGCCCAACGGGCTCAGGAGCATCTCCGAGGCATACCGCAGGGCCATCAGGCCACCGGCGATCAGCACCGCATCGCCGCCGAGAAGCTTCTGTGCCTGGATCGACAAGCCAAAGATAAACAGCCCATCGAGCGCCACACCTTCGATAAACGACCAGGTTGCCACACTGTCAGGCCACTTGAAGCGCCGCCCGGTGCTGTGCAAGTCATGGCTTGCGGTGGGTAAGCCGCGCGCCACCCACAGGCCGACCAGGCAGCAACCGGCGAGAATCACAAAGATCGGGCGCGGCCCGGCCCATAAGGTCAGCCAGCCACCCAGCGGCAACGCCAGCATCGGCCCGAGGGCGATCACCGCCCGTGAACGCCCCGCACGGCGGGCTGCGCCAGCGGGTTCGGAAGTCGCCAACACTTGGGTCGAGAGGTTCAACGCGGCAAAACACAGGCCCCAGATCAGTCGTAACCCCAGCAGTGCGGCGAAACCCGACAACCGCGAGTTGCCCAAGGCACACACCGTGGCAGCACCGGCGGCGATCATGCAGGTCAGCCGGTCGCCGTTGCGCGCGTAGAAATTCAACACATGCCGGTAACCGAAAATCCGCACCAGGCGGTTGGCTGCCAGCAACACCCCGGCCTGGGCCAGCGTGATGCCAAAGGCCTGGGATTGCATGGGCAGCAGCAAGTAGAGCAGCACGTCACTGGGCAGGCATAACGCGAGGGTCAGCGCGGCGCGTCGGGAGGTGAGATCAGCAGTGCGTTGGGCCAGGCTGGGCATAAATCTGAAACATCCCGAAATATTCAGGTCGCAACGTTAGCCTTCTCACGCCGGGTTTTACAACGATCTATCCGGCTTTTTTCCATAGGGCAGTAAACGCAGGCCGCTGGCCACACTGCCCACCAGTGCAAACCCGCAACCCAGCCACAGCGCGTATTGCGGGCCGCTGCCCAGGGACAGATGAAAACAGAACGCCACCAACGACGCCCCCAGCGTCTGGCCCAGCAACCGCGAAATCGCGACGATGCCGCTGGCCCCACCGCTGCGGGCCAACGGTGCGCTGGTCATGATCGCCTTGAGGTTGGGCGATTGAAAAAAGCCAAACCCGGCGCCGCACAGGGCCATGCGCCAACCAATATCAAAGGCTGACGCGCCATTGCCCAAGTTCGCCAACGCGGCCATGCCCACGCTGAGCATCAGCAAGCCGACGCCGCACAGCACGCCCAGCGACACCCGATCCGCCAGGCGCCCCGCCACCAAGGCCATGACGGCGACCACTGCCGGCCACGGCGTCATCAGAAACCCGGTTTCTACCTGGCTATGGCCGAGCACCGCCTGCAACAGGAACGGCAGCGACACAAAGGCAAGGCCCTGGGCGCTGAACGCGCAGATCGCGGTGAGGGAAGACAGCGCAAACACCGGCCGTTTGAACAAATCCAGAGCCAGCATCGGCGCCGGATGACCGGCCTGACGGCGCAGCAACACCGCGCCGCACATCAGCGCCACGGCGATCAGGCCCAAGGTCAGTGCGCCCTGGGCACCGTGTACCGCCGTGCCCAGGCCGAGCACCAGCAGGGCAAACAACCCGGCACATAGCAACGCGGCGAGACGGTCGAAGGCGTGGCCGGTCATGGGCAGCGTGGGTAATGAACGCAGGCCCAGCCCCAGGGCCAGCAGCCCCAGCGGCACGTTGATCAGGTACAACCAATGCCAGGTCGCCACCGACAGAATCGCCGACGCAGCGGTCGGCCCGAGGGTGAACGCCAGCCCCACCACCAACGAGTTATAACCCAGGCCACGCCCAAGCATTTTTGAAGGGTAGATATGCCGCAGCAACGCGGTGTTGACGCTCATCACCGCCGCCGCGCCCAGGCCTTGCGCCACGCGCGCGGCGGTCAGCGTCAGCAGCGACCCGGCCAGCCCGCAAAACAGCGACGAGATAATAAACAGCAGCAACCCGCCGAGGTACACCCGGCGGTGCCCCAGCACATCGCTCAACGACGCGAACGGCAGCACCGTGGCGATAATCGCCAACTGGTAGGCGTTGACCACCCAGATCACCGAGGCGGAGTCGGTGCCGATGCCTTCGGCCAGGGTCGGCAGCGCCGTATTGACGATAGCCGTGTCCAGGGTGGCCATGCCGATCCCCAAAGAAAGGGCGATCACTGCCGGCAGGCGTTTATTGGCGGGCAACCCATCGGCAGCAGAAGACATGAACAACCTGGCGCTGGTAACAAAGGCGTTTAGATTACGGGCAGCCGGGAAATTTTTCAGTGGCCGTTTGCCTGTCTGTCAAAGTTTTCATGTCCACTGTGGAGCGATAGTGAGCAGAAGGCTTTCTGTGGAGAGCGGGCTTGTTGTGACAGGCGCAGATTGCGACGGACTTGGCGCGGTTGCAGGAGCCCAAGCTGCGCATCGCCTCCCTGCCCCGCTTCCAGCACCGCCAGTGTGATCGCTCCATAGACGCTCCGCGTCCACTCTCAAGGTGGTAACGCAGAGCGTCACGGGAGGCGTTCCCACACAGGGTGGGAACGATCATTCAGGTGGTCCCTGCCTTCAGTTGTTGTCGAAACCGAGCTGACGGTACAGCGTTTTCATGTCGTAGTAATCGGTGCATTCGACAATTTTATTGTCCTGAATCCTGATCACGCAGGTACCATCCACGTTGATCTGATTGTAAGTTGCGCCATAACCGAACAGCTCGCCCTTTTGGGTTCCCGTCATATGCCACTGAATCGTCCCGCCGCGCTCGCCAAGGCTGATCAGGTCGCTGATAACCTTGAAATCGGGCAATGCCTTTCTGATCTGGTCAAAAAAATCGCCCAACTCGTTCCGTCCGCGCATGATTTGCCGCGCGGCCTTGTCCTCATAGACAGTCGTCTCTGAAAATATCGCGAGAAATCGCTCTTTTGAGGGTGTGGACCAGCTCTCGGCCCACTCGTTGATCAAATTACGCTGTTGATCTGTCATGTTGAAACTCCTAGGAAAGTTGGAAACAGTTCAGCGACAACCTGACGGTTAACGCGTCCATCCCTCGCCTGTGACAGATACAACTTCAGCTCCTGCTGAGCAGATACTCCCTCTGAACCCAAAGCGCTAACCAAGCGTAGCCTGCACGGCGCTTAAATCAATCGCGCCACGACCCACCCATCCGCTACCGCTTGGAATGAGGCATACGACACCGAGTCGCCAGGCACAGCTTTTCGGGCAATCTGCGCCGCCGTTCGCTTGATCAGCGGGTTGCCGTCGATGTCTTTGCGTTCGCGTTTGGTTTCGCTGCGGGTCATTTTCATGTCGCGGCCCAATAGCCGGCGCTGCATGGATACCAAGCTGCCTGCATCGCAGGCAAGCCCTCTCCCACAGTTTCAGATGTGCGCCTAAACGCAGATTGCACTCAGGTCCAGATGCCCATCCTTGAGCGGCGGGCACCAGTAATAACCCCCGGTCAACGGCGTGCTGATGCGATACAACCCATCCACAATCCCATCCTCCAACCCGCTCATGCGCCGCAGTTGCGCTTCAAACGCATCAAAGGAATGACCAAAGGCAAGGAACATCAACCCCGCCTGACCGTTCTCGGCCCAAGGCATCGAGCGGCGCACCACGAAGGCTTCCGGGGTGAAGCTTTCCTGGGCCGTGCGTTTGGTGTGGGCGGACTCGGGTGCGTCTTGCAACTCTTCGTTATCACCATGGCGGCGGCCGATGATGTGGTCGCGCTCTTGCGCAGGCAACGCGGCAAAACCGTCGAGGTCGTGCTGCCATTGCTGGATCGCGGCAAAACTGGCGCCACTGTCGGTCATCGCGGCTTCAACCGCTGCATCGTCGTGGGGGTTTTCGGTGCCGTCTTCGTAGTCGGTCAAATCGAAACCGGTCTTGTAACGGAAGCCTTCGGTCATCTGCACCAGGCGAAACGCCGGGGCCAAGGCTTTTTCAAAGGTGCGGCTACGCAACAGCAGCTCACCACGATCCACGCCATGCAGCCACACCCACAGCGCCTGCTGGGTCGAGGGGTTATGCGCGCCCGGGCCGCTGACGGCCGGGAATGCGCGCAAGCCTTCAACCTTTGCACCCAAGGCGGTTACCAGCGGCTCACCAAAACCGACCACCGCGGCCGAATCCGCCAGCTGCACCAGCGCGTCCAATGCGGCGGGCACGGCTGCCAGGCTATCCACGGCAAAAAACAGATGGCGTGCCTGCAACGGCACCGGTGCGGCAAGAATGCCCGGCTGGTACTGACTCATGTGAACTCCTTCTGAAAAGCCGCGCAGTTTACTCCGACGAGCGTGACACACACAGCGGCGCGTACAAGAAAGCGCACAAGCCTTGCCATAGAGCCGGTTGTTGGGCGACTCTCTAGTCATGTTTTGCAACTATTCCAGGGGTAGCGACATGACCACCAGTAACCTGCTCGCTCAGTTGTTTCCGACTTCCGCCAACGATATTCCCGAGCAATTTCGCCTCGCAGCGCCCATTGAACAGCGTGATTACTTGGTCGACGGCCAGTTGCAGGTGTGGAACGGGCCGTTGGCTCAGGTGCTGAGCCCGGTGCAACTGGGCGATGAGCGCGTGCATATTGGCAGCACGCCGTTGCTGGACGCCGACACCGCCCTCACCGCCCTCGACGCCGCCGTGCGCGCCTATGACCGTGGCCAGGGCGAATGGCCGACGATGCGCGTGGCTGAACGTATCCAGCATGTGGAAGCCTTCTTGCGGCGCATGCGCGAACAGCGTGATGCGGTGGTCAAGCTGTTGATGTGGGAGATCGGCAAGAACCTCAAAGACTCGCAGAAAGAGTTCGACCGCACTTGCGACTACATCACCGACACCATCAATGCGCTCAAAGAGCTCGACCGCCGCAGCAGCCGCTTCGAGCTGGAACAGGACACCCTCGGGCAAATCCGCCGCGTACCGCTGGGCGTGGCGCTGTGCATGGGGCCTTATAACTACCCGCTGAACGAGACCTTCACCACGCTGATCCCGGCGCTGATCATGGGCAACACCGTGGTGTTCAAGCCGGCCAAGCTCGGCGTGTTGCTGATTCGCCCGCTGCTGGAGGCGTTCCGCGACAGCTTCCCGGCCGGGGTGATCAACGTGATCTACGGCAGTGGCCGCGAAACCGTCAGCGCGCTGATGGCCAGCGGCAAGATTGATATTTTCGCGTTTATCGGCACCAACAAGGCCGCCAGCGACCTGAAAAAACTGCACCCCAAACCGCACCGTTTGCGCGCGGCATTGGGCCTGGATGCGAAGAACCCTGGCATCGTGCTGCCCCAGGTGGACCTGGACAATGCGGTCAACGAGGCCGTCACCGGTTCCCTGTCGTTCAACGGCCAGCGCTGCACCGCACTGAAAATCCTGTTTGTACATGAAGACGTGGTCGACAGCTTTATCGAAAAATTCAACACCAAGCTTGCGACGTTAAAGCCTGGCATGCCGTGGGAAGACGGCGTGTCGCTGACGCCACTGCCGGAAGTGGGCAAGGTCGATTACCTCAACGCGCTGGTGGGCGATGCGGCGCAGCACGGCGCCCAAGTGGTGAATGCCAACGGCGGCATCAGCCGTGGTTCGTTCTTCTACCCGGCAGTGCTGTACCCGGTGAACCCGCAAATGCGCGTGTACCACGAGGAGCAGTTTGGCCCGGTGGTGCCGATCGTGCCTTACCGTAACCTGGAGACGGTGATCGACTATGTGCTGGACTCGGATTTCGGCCAGCAACTGAGCATTTTCGGCACCAACGCCTTGGAAGTCGGGCGGCTGGTGGATGTGTTTGCCAACCAGGTCGGCCGTATCAACATCAACGCCCAATGCCAGCGCGGGCCGGACACGTTCCCCTTCAACGGCCGCAAGAACTCGGCCGAGGGTACGCTGTCGGTCCATGACGCGTTGCGCGTGTTCTCGATCCGCACCCTGGTGGCGACCAAGTTCCAAGAGAGCAACAAGGCGCTGGTCAGCGATATCTTGCGCAACCGTGATTCGAGCTTTTTGACCACTGACTACATTTTCTAAGAACACCTCAATTCCTGAGTGAAAGCAGTCTTGTGTGGGAGCAGGCAAGCCAGCGCCCACACAAGCCCGGCTCCCACAATTTAGACCGCGTTCGCCCTGACTACCGAGGCCACTTAACTACCGATGAACCTGCCCTTCTTCGCCCGGCGCCTGTTGCGCCCCTTGCTCGACCCCTACCGGCGCTATCGCCATGCCAAGCTGATCCACGCCGTACGCGTGTCCATCGGTTTGTTGGCGACGATACTGCTTACCACCGGCATTAACCTGCCCCACGGTGAGTGGGCTTCGGTGACCATGCTGATCGTGATCGGCGGCTTGCAACACCACGGCAACATCGGCAAAAAAGCCGTGGAGCGCGCCTATGGCACCTTGATCGGCGCCAGCGTCGGCTTGCTGCTGGTGGTGCAACAGGCCTATTTCGGCCAGCCGTTGCTGACCTACTTGTTGATGTCGGTGGTGTGCGGGTTCTTTTCCTATCACGCCATCGGCAAGGGCGGTTATATCGCGCTGCTGTCAGCGATCACGGTGTTTATTGTCGCCGGCCACGGCGATAACCCGATCTCGGATGGCTTGTGGCGCACCGTGGACATCCTGATCGGCATTGTGTTGGCGCTGGCGTTCTCCTTCGCCCTGCCGCTGTACGCGGTGTACTCGTGGCGCTACAACCTGGCCAGTGCATTGCGCGACTGTGCCGAGATTTACAGCCGGATCATCAGCGGCCAGTCGGTCACCGATGATGAGCACTTCAAGCTGCTCAACCGCCTGAATGCAGCGATGCTGCAACTGCGCTCGTTGATGCCGTCGGTGTCCAAGGAAGTGCGCATCTCCATGACCGAGTTGGACGCCATCCAGCGACACTTGCGCATGTGCATCAGCACCCTGGAGATTCTCGGCAATACTCGGCCCGATCCACGCGATGAACAGGCGATGGCGCGCATGCAGGTGATGTTGAAGGCCGAGCATCGGCAGATTCGGGTGCATCTGGTGGGGATGGCGCGGGCATTGAAGTTGGGGTTTACCGACCGGCTGGATCGACCGGCCGCGCAGGTCTCGGATGAAGCCGGGTTGGAGGCGCCGGTACAGAGTGCACTGGATGGGTATCGGTTATTGACGTTGCAGTTGGCGAGCAACGTCGACGCCATGCGTCAGCGGTTGGCAAAAACGTCGAGCCATTGGAAGATTTGAGTTAGGGAAAAAGAACAGTCTACGGTTGAGTAGAACTGTCCCGACTCAGTACTCCTTACAGTGGCTTCAAGCAGGACCTATATAGCGACTGCGCAGAGTTTCTATGCTGACCTGAAAGACGTAAAAGGATTAGACCGTATCGTCGGATCGATCTGTTCCTCAAAAAGATAATAGGTAATGTATTGGTTCATAGGCCTGGGCCTGCGCACGCGTGCCAATGGTGACTGTTTGACGCAAGAAAGCGAGACAACGCTATGTTTACGATAGCGTTGTCTCACTGAGTTCAAGCGTATTACCGCACAGGCGTTTTGAGAAATTAAACAGCGCTAAGGAACAAGGAGCTCTGTCCAGGTGTGTTCACCGAAATCAGTGTGCGAGTTCCATTAAACTGGTTATACGCCATTGATACACCTCCTCCATTGACGACTGCCGTGGTCCAAAAATAGGTTGTGGCCTGAGGGCCGACTGAAATTGGAATTTTTCCAAAAGCGTGGTACAGCAACCCCCAGTCGGTTTCGGTCAGTTCACGTGCGCTTGGAAATCCGCCGCCTATCAGCGCATTCCGATTAATAACAAAGTTGGCTTGGCCATCTTTTGCATTGCCCCATCCCACTAAATGCAGCATCCAGCAGTTCGATACGTTCACCGTATAATTTACGCTGTTTCGATTTGCATCAGTGACCGTGATAACCGCTGAGCCGCTACGCAAACCTGTGATTTTTCCAGTATTTGCATCAACTGTTACCCGATCCCCTATAGCCGAGAAGGTGTAAGGGCGGCGCCCCCCTTCTGGTAGCCTGGTAATGGTATTACCAGGGAAATCATTAATCAGATTAATGCCCGAGAGTATGCTTTGCCCAGACAACATGACGAGTGAACTGTCTATTCGCAAGGGTGACAACAACAGGTACGTCGTCTGTGGAAATGCAATAGTCTGGCCGTTAGTGTTGATCGAACACGTGATGATTATTTTGTTGCCGTGGGGCACGCTGTTTAACCAACTTCTTGATACCGCTATATTCGCCAGTCCGTTCAGTGCCTCGGATTCCAAGATCCTATAGTCGCTGCGTACGGTCAACGGCACGACGCCCTCACTGTTCAGCGTTATCGTGATTGTTTGTCCAGCAACACTGAGAGGCCACTTGGTTATTGCGATGTACGCATCGCCCACGAGGTAGCTCAATTCCAGCGTCCCACCGTCAGCAATCCCATTAATAAGCGCCCTCGGATAGTCGGCGACACTGGCAGTTTGCACCGTCAGTTCCTGAGTCTCTGACGTCGGTGTTTTGCCCCCCACTGTCACCTGGTAACTTAACTTGATAGTTTGGCCCGCGCTCTGGGCGAGGATTTGCGCACTGATGGGGAAGAACACTGTTCCACCGGTTGTCCCGGTCTGGGGCGCAATGTTGACGACGTTGCCATTTGGAATGCTCCAGTTGAGGCGGATTACATCGGCAGGGGACATGCTGCGGTACGCCACCGCCACAGCGGCGCCATTGAGATAGTTCTGCAGCGTGATCGTCTGCGGCCCTGGCTTGTTGTCGAAGGCCGGCGCCGGATACGTCAATACGGGCGTGCCCACCACCCGCACCGTGCTGCTGCCCGAGCGCCCAAGCAATGCCCCTGTTGGGGTGAACAGCTCGAACGACATGCGAACAAACCCTTCCTCTTTGAAATACTCATTGGGCACCGGCGTTTGATTGCCGGCCCTTTGCGTGTGGGAAAACGGCGGCAAGCGCTTGCTCGTTTGTGTACCGTCAGCCTTGATCAGGGTCAGCGTCACAACGATCTGGTTGGGTGGGCTGGCGATCGCTACCGAGCGTGGCGGTGTCGCCAGCACGCTGAGAGGGAGATTACTTTGGGTGCCCAGATCCAACAGCGTTGACTCAAGGCCATTGACATAAAACAACGGTGGATCAAACAGCGCGGGGTCCAGGTTGCTGCTCAATAGGTAGGGCGGCGAAAACTTATCGTTCCCCTCCGGGATGTTTCCGGCCACATCTATCACGGTGCAAATGAGCGCTACGGTGCCCGATTGACTGATCCTCTGGAAAACCGCCGACGGAATAAACACTCGATACGGCCCCGCCCCGGCGGCCTCTGCGGCGCTCAAACGGCGTTTGGTGGCGATACCGTCCAAATAGACGAAAATTTCGTCGTTCTCACGGGCGTTCTGATACTTATCAACCAGGGCCCACATTCCGTTTGCTGCTGTGCTTGCATCAATATCCGCGTCTGCCGAAAAACCTTCAGCCACCACGCGCAATCCATCGTGCCCGAAGATGTCCGGCCTACGGTCTATGCCGGCAGGGCGGGTTTTCTTGACCAGATACTTCTCGGTAGTCGAACGACTTCTCTGACCGCTAGCCTTGCGCACCACTTCCCAGTAAACATCGACTAAGCCCTCCTGCAGGCTGGTCGGGAGGAGGTTGTTCAGGAGGACGTTCAAGAAGTACCGCGGTGCCTTGGTGGTAATGCTGCCCTTGCTCAACTCTTTGCCATTACCGTACAGGTAGAATTCGTCACCGATGGTGTCAGCGAACCAAGCCTCGGAGGAGAACTCGGCATAAGGGTCGCTGGCGCGTAGCCCCAAGGCCCATTTAGCTTTTTCAGGGTAATCGAGCTTATCTGGCGGGTCGGTTTTATCAAGCTGGATGCCGAAGGTCGCGGTGGGTGGATCCAGGGATATGTCAACGGTTGAGCCGGTTGGAGTCGTCATCATCATTACCTTGCTGGTTCAGGGCGCGCGGGAACCGCGCGATGGGCAAGGTGAATGAAGCGCTTGGGGTATTAACCGAATCTACTGTCAGAATTGACAGTGGCGACGAGTGGTCAGTGGGCCGCGATCAAGCGATACGTCAGCGGTTGGCGAAGACGTCGAGCCATTGGAAGATAGGGTAATAAAAAAGGGCCGCCTACCGTTAAGTAGAGCTGCCCCATTGCATGGTCACATGCGTTTACTGAAGTGACCAAGTACCTCAAGTCGGAATAAAACTCACTGTATTCGATGCTTGATTGGCGATCAGCGCGAGTCTGGTATTGGGCACGAAAGCAATGCTTGCAGCGTTTTCGAAGCCCGTGAGACGTCTGATGATTTGGTCCGTATCAACATTGATAACGAACACCGAATCACGGTAAGCCGCTAAACCTCCAGGGCCCACCGACCCCACCCAGAGCTCTCGCGCATTCGGATTGAGCGCAGCGCCCCAAGCGTAACGAACACCCGGTATCTTCTTGATAACGACGTTTTTAGCGGGATCAATAACGAGGATATTATCAACGTCAGTGACATAGACGCGGCTGGCCGCGCCACTGTCCGGGCCAAACACCATCTGTACGGGTCTATTAGTGCCTGGAATTCTTCCCACAAGGCCGCTGCGGCCGCTGGCATTAACGATACCCACCTCCAAATAGGAGGAGATGAAAACCTGTGTTTGCTCACGATTGATCGCCATAGCGACCGGGTCACGCGTCACGGCGATACGGTTAATACTTGTACCCGTTGCCGTATCATGCACAGATACCAGTGCGTTTCTGGTGCACGCTACGAACAAGCGCAAGCCATCGGCACTCATCGCGAGCCCCGAAACATCGTCACCGCCTGCGATCTGAACGGTCATAATCGTCTGGTAGGTCGAGGTATCGATGACCGTGTAGCTGCGGCTACCAAAATTGCTGACATACAAACGCTTATTATCTGGACTCAACACCGAATCGAAAGCCATCGGTACTCCAAAAATGGTGTTGATGACGCTACGCGTCTTGATATCAATCACCGAAATCGAATTGCTATCCCGACAGGTTACAAAAGCCCGCAGCCCGTCGTTGGTAATACTAATTGCGTGTGGCCCTACCCCTACAGCGACAGTGGCGGCAACCCCACCGGCCTGTGCTTGAAACGTCAGTACCTGAAAATCTGAGCCGGTTCTTTTCAGCCCCGACGTCACTTCGTAATTTAACCGGATAACTTGGCCCGCGCTCTGGGCAATAATTGACGAACTGATAGCGAAGAACACAAGCCCACCGATCACCCCGGCCTGCGCAGGAATGCTGGCGAAAGTGCCATTGGCAAAGGGCCATTTAAGGTTGATGGCGTGTGCAGGGGTCATACCCTGGTACGCCACTGCCACAATGGCACCACCCGCGTAATCATTCGGGGCGATAGTCTGAGGCCCAGGCCGGTTGTTGAAGGATGGCGCAGTGAGCCTCAAAGCCGGCGTGCCCACCATCCGCACCGTGCTACTGCCCGAGCGTCCAAGCAATGCCCCTGTTGGGGTGAACAGCTCGAACGACATGCGAACAAACCCTTCCTCCTTGAAATACTCATTGGGCACCGGCGTTTGATTGCCGGCCCTTTGCGTGTGGGAAAACGGCGCCAAGCGCTTGATCGTTTGCGTACCGTCAGCCTTGATCAGGGTCAGCATCACAACGATCTGGTTGGGTGGGCTGGCGATCGCTACCGAGCGTGGCGGTATCGCCAGCACGCTGAGTGGGAGATTACTTTGGGTGCCCAGGTCCAACAGCGTTGACTCAAGGCCATTGACATAAAACAACAGTGGATCAAACAGCGTGGGGTCCAGGTTGCTGCTCAATAGGTAGGGCGGCGAAAACTTATCGTTCCCCTCCGGGATGTTTCCGGCCACATCTATCACGGTGCAAATGAGCGCTACGGTGCCCGATTGACTGATCCTCTGGAAAACCGCCGACGGAATAAACACTCGATACGGCCCCGCCCCGGCGGCCTCTGCGGCGCTCAAACGGCGTTTGGTGGCGATACCGTCCAAATAGACGAAAATTTCGTCGTTCTCACGGGCGTTCTGATACTTATCAACCAGGGCCCACATTCCGTTTGCTGCTGTGCTTGCATCAATATCCGCGTCTGCCGAAAAACCTTCAGCCACCACGCGCAATCCATCGTGCCCGAAGATGTCCGGCCTACGGTCTATGCCGGCAGGGCGGGTTTTCTTGACCAGATACTTCTCGGTAGTCGAACGACTTCTCTGACCGCTAGCCTTGCGCACCACTTCCCAGTAAACATCGACTAAGCCCTCCTGCAGGCTGGTCGGGAGGAGGTTGTTCAGGAGGACGTTCAAGAAGTACCGCGGTGCCTTGGTGGTAATGCTGCCCTTGCTCAACTCTTTGCCATTACCGTACAGGTAGAATTCGTCACCGATGGTGTCAGCGAACCAAGCCTCGGAGGAGAACTCGGCATAAGGGTCGCTGGCGCGTAGCCCCAAGGCCCATTTAGCTTTTTCAGGGTAATCGAGCTTATCTGGCGGGTCGGTTTTATCAAGCTGGATGCCGAAGGTCGCGGTGGGTGGATCCAGGGATATGTCAACGGTTGAGCCGGTTGGAGTCGTCATCATCATTACCTTGCTGGCTTAGGGCGCGCGGGAACCGCGAGACGGGCAAGGTGAATGAGGCGCTTGGGGTATTAACCGAATCTACTGTCAAAATTGACAGTGGCGACGAGTGGTAGATATACGCAAGAATCTGACAAACAACGCAGTGATCATGAATCTGCCGTTACCCAGTCTTTTTCTTACATTTTTTTCACGATTTCTTCACATCCAGAGACGTAGGGTGAAGCCTCATCCGTTACAAATGTTGTACATCAAGCCCGCCGCCCCAGCGGGCTTTTTTTTGTTTTGTGAGTTATCGCGCCGCTTTGGTGGCGGGCGTGGCGGCTTGTTCACGGATGGCGCGCTGGGTATCGAGCACCTTGGCCAGCGCGGTTTCAGCTTCAGGGCTTTGCTGCGGCACGCGAATCGCTGCCGAGACCAGGGTAATCAACTTGGCCATCACCTCGGCGTCCGTCGCCGGGCGGCCCAAGCTCATGGAGTTCATCAGCAGGCGCAGCTCAGTCCCCGCCATCACCCCGGAAATCGCCTTGAGCGCAAATTGCAGGCGCACGCCCAGCTCATTGCGGGGCAGGTCCGGCAGGGCCAGAGCGAAGGCTTCGAAGAAACGCTGGAAGACCGGCTGGTAATGCACCTTGAGGTATTCCTGGATAAACGGCGAGGTGTCGCTGTAAACCCGGCCCAGGAACCGAATGAATGAACGCCCTTCCCCACTGGCCGGGTCACTGCGCTCCAGACCCATTGCCGGCGCGAACAACACACCGAGCAAGGTATCGCAGTCGAGAGGGCCGCTGGATTCGGCTTCACAGCGCGCCAGCAGTTCCAGGCGCTGCTCGTTGAGCGGCTCCAGACGCTGCATCAGCAAGGTTTTCATCAGGGAGTCCTTGTCCCCGAAGTGATAGTTCACAGCGGCCAGGTTCACCTGGGCACGCTCGGTAATCTGCCGGAGCAGAACGGCGTCATAACCGTATTTGATGAAGAGAGCCTCTGTCGCATCCAGCAGTCGAGTCTTGGTAACGTTTGGAGCGCTGAGTTTCTTCGCGACCATAGGAGTTCCACGGGGGAAATATTGTTTTAAAAAATAATTTGATTTTTTATACCGGGGCAGCCCTTCGAAAGCAAGTACTGCCACTGCAGTATGCATCTAAAAGCCCGTGTAACCGGGCCCTCTGAGACTAGCCGAGGGCAATGGGACCTGCCCGATCCGCTTGACTGAGAATTCGTTTCAAAGGGTAAAACCGCTCTACATCCGTGGCTGGCGAAGCGCATGGAACACGGTTACTATTCAAACAATATTTTAAAAACAAGAAATAAAACCAGTCCGTGACGCGTACCAGGCAACTCCCAAACTTGTTACAACCATTTACCGGGGGCAAGCGGTACCGTCAAGACTGCAGGCGTAGTCACGATGACAGACATCTCCGCGCACCCAGGCTTGATCTCCCTGCAAGGCATCGGCAAAAGCTATCAGCTCGCCGGGCAGCACCTGTCCATTCTTAATGATGTGTGCCTGTCGATTGCCAGCGGTGACAGCTGCGGCATTCTCGGCGCCTCCGGCTCCGGCAAAAGTACCCTGCTCAATATCCTCGGCTTGCTGGACTTGCCCAACTGCGGCCAGTACCACTTTGCTGGCCACGATATTTTCAGCGCCAGCCCGGATGAGCTGGCGGCGATTCGCAACCAGCAAATCGGCTTCGTGTTCCAGAGTTTCAACCTGCTGCCGCGCCTCAGTGCCCTGGACAACGTCGCCCTACCCCTGAGTTACCGCGGCGTGTCGCGCCATGAATCAGTGGAGCAGGCGTTGCGCATGCTTGAGCAAGTCGGCCTGGCCGAGCGCGCCCACCACCGCCCGGCTGATCTCTCCGGCGGCCAGCGTCAACGCGTGGCGATTGCACGCGCGTTGGTCGGCAAGCCTTCGGTGATTCTCGCCGACGAACCCACCGGCAACCTCGACAGCACCACCGCCCAAGAGATCATGGACTTGCTCCTGGCCCTCAACCGCGAGCAGCAGGTGACGCTGATTATCGTCACCCATGACGCGCATATCGCCGAGCGCCTGGAACGCAAGATCCTGGTGCGCAATGGCGTGGTGCATGAGGCCGGGCGCCTATGAGCCTGCGGGTCGAACAAAGCTTGAGCCAACTGCTGCACGAGGCGTTTGTGAGCCTGCGTACCCTTGGCAAACGTTCGGTCCTGGCGCTGCTGGGCATTGTGATCGGCAGTTCATCCGTGGTGGCGCTGATCAATATCGGCCATAACGCTTCCGTGGATGCGGCGATGATTTTCAAGGACATGGGCACCGACACCTTGGTCGCCCAGTTCCCACCCAAAGGCAACAGCAGCGCACCAATGCGCGCCAGCCTCGACCTCGAGGCGGTGCGCCAGGCAATACCGGGCATTGCCCATATCGGCGCGCTCAGCGTGTTCGGCGGCCCCGTCGTGTTTCACGGCCGCACCGTCAACGCCAACTTTGTCGGCACTACGCCGGATATCAAGGATGCCATGCGCCTGGCCGTGCGCGAGGGGCGTTTTTTATCGAGTTTCGACGCCGGCGAAACCTACGGCGTGATTGGCGACCAAGTCGCCCAGGCCCTGAGTACACCGGGCGACCCGCTGAAACTGGGGGATCGCATCCGCATCAACGACTACCTGTTCCTGGTGGTGGGCATCCTGCACAACCAACCCCGGGCCATGCTGATGCCGGTGCAAGCCAACGAATCGCTGTTCATCCCCGCCGAAGGCATGCGCCGCATCTACCCGACGCCGCAAATCGGCAACGTGATCATCCGCGCCGCGCCGGGCCAGGACATGGAGCGCATCGCCCGCGACGCCGCCAGCGCCCTGAAAAGCCAGCTCACTGACCACGATGTCGACATCCAGGTGCCCCAGCAAATGATCGATGGCATGACCCGCCAAAGCCGCACATTCGCCTATTTGTTGCTGGCCCTGGGCGCCATCTCGCTGGTGGGCGGCGGTGTCGGCGTGATGAACGTGATGCTGATGAATGTCTCGGAGCGCCGCCGTGAAATCGGCATCCGCATGGCCCTGGGCGCACGCCAACGGGACATTCGCAACCTGTTCCTGCTGGAGGCGGTCACCCTGACGGCCGTCGGTGCGCTCTGCGGCGCCGTGCTGGGCATGACCGCCGCCTGGCTCTACGCCTGGCTGTCGGGCTGGGTATTTTCCCTGGCCGCCGCCGCCCTGCCCTTGGGCGTGGGCAGCACGTTGCTGGTGGGCTTGTTCTTTGGCATCTATCCGGCGGTGTCGGCCTCGCGGCTGCAGCCGGTGGAGGCCTTGCGTGATGAATAAATGGCTATGGCTGCTCGCGCTGGTCAGCCTGCCCGGCACGGCCGCCGACGTGGTGATCAACCCTTCAGCTGCCAGCACCACTCGCAGCGGTTACGACCGAGGGGTGTCGTTGAACGCCCAGGTGACCACGATGACCCTGGGTGACGCGGTGTACCTGGGCTTGCGCAACAACCCAGCAATCCGCAGCGCCTACCTGCAACGGGTGGCGCAGAAGTTCGACCTGCGCGTGGCCGAAGACACGTTCAACCCCAAGCTCACCCTCAACAGTTATTACCGCAACAGCCGTGGCTCGGCCGACAATGCGCGCAACGCCAGCCTGGCGCCGAATGCGACCTTGCTCGGCGAGTACGGCACCCGGCTGAGCATGGCCTGGACCCAGCAACTGAACACCGCCGACCGCGCCGGCCGCTACCGTAGCGACGGCCTGGACCTGGCCCTCATCCAGCCGCTGATGCGTGGCGCAGGCTGGGACGCCACCACCGCGCCGCTGCGCCTGTCACGCCTGTCTGAGCAAGCCAACCGCCTGAACCTCAAGGCCACGGTGGCGCAGACCATCAGCCAGATCATCGCCACCTATCGCGAACTGCTGCGTGCCCAGGAGCAGTTGAGCATCGTCCAGGACGCCCTCAAGCGCTCCGGCACTTTGCTCGAGGTGAACAGAGCCTTGATCAGCGCCGGGCGCATGGCCGAGTTTGAAATCGTGCAGACCGAAGCCGACATTGCCACCCAGCAACTCGGTGTGGAAGAAGCCCAGAACCAGCTTGATACGAGCCGCCTCGCCCTGCTGCGCCTGCTGGCCTTGGACCTGTCAACGCCGATCCGCGCCAGCGAAGCCCTGGAGGCCCAGCCGATGACCATCGACAAACGCCAGGCCTTCAACCTGGCGCAAACCCAGCAACCGGAATACCTCGCCGCCCTGCTCGGCAGCCAGCAGGCCGACCTGAACCTGGTGATCGCCAAGGATTCCGGGCGCTGGCAGGTGGACCTGGTGGCCGGTGCCAACCAGATACGCGACGCCTACAACAACGACAATGGCAACACCAATAACCGTACCTGGAACAGCTACGCCGGGGTGCAGGTGCAGATCCCTATTGGCGACATCAGCACGCGCCAGGCCGAAGTGCGCGCGCGGGTCAATGTGGAGGATCAGGAGATCCGTATCACCGACGCCCGCCAGGAATTGGAACGCAACGTCAACGACGTGGTGCGCGACCTTGGCACGCGCTGGCGCCAATATGAAATCGCCCAGCGTGCGGTGGGATTGTCACGGCGCAAGATCGAGATCGAGCGGGAAAAACTCAGCGCCGGGCGCTCCACCAACTTCCAGGTGCTGAGTTTCGAGACCGACCTGCGCAACGCCGAAAACGCGCAGCTCAACGCGCTGATCGCTTATTTGAACGCCCAGACCCAGCTCGACTTGACGCTGGGCATGACGCTGGAAAGTTGGGAAATCGCCCTCAATGACTACTAATAAAAAACGCCTGCTGGGTGCTGTGTTGACCGTGCTGCTGGCGGGCGCGGGGATTGCCCTGTACACCCCCGCCGACACGCCCGTTGCGAGCACCGCACAGTGGCTGGCGGTAAAACCCGACCCGCTGGTGCACCAGATCGGTCTGGTAGGCAAAATCGAACCCGACACCACCATCACCCTCACAGCGCCGTTCGACGGCAACGTGCTGGCCAACCTGGTGGAGCAAGGCCAACGCGTCGAAGCCGGCCAGGTGCTGCTGCGCATGGACCCGGCCACCCTCGAAGTACAACTGCGTGACGCACTGTCCGCCCAACTCAAGGCGCGGCGCACCGTACAGGAGATGCAGGACTGGGACAGCAGCCCCGCCGTCAGCCGCGCGCGCCGCAGCCTGCGCACCGCCGAAATGACCGCCGGCAACACCCAGCGCAAACTCACCGAGAGCGAAAACCTGTTCAAGCGCGGCATCATCCCGCGTAACGAGTTGGACGACCTCAAACAGCAGACTCAGCAGCAACAGCTGGACCTCGCCTCTGCCCGCAGCGACCTTCAGCAAGCGCAGGATCAAGGCCGTGGCGAATATAAACAGATCGCCGATATGGAACTGACCAATGCCACGGTGAAATACGACGCCCTGCACAAGGTGCTCGACGGCAAGGAGGTCAAGGCGCCGTTCTCCGGCATCGTGGTGCCCGCGCCCGGCAACAACAGTTCGCCCCAGGGCGGTGGCAACAACAACGCGCCGGTACAGGCCGGCAGTAAGGTCAGCCAAGGCCAGGTACTGTTTGGCCTGGCGAATATCGAACGGCTGAAAATCGTCGCCAAGGTGTCGGAGCTGGACATCAACCAACTGCACCAGGGCCAGGCGGTGGAAGTGATGGGCGATGGCTTCGACGGCGAGCGCCTGACCGGTGCCGTCAGCGTGGTCAGTGGCCTGGCGATTGCCAGCGACAGCCAGGGCAGCGCGCAGTTTCCGGTGACGTTGTCGATTCCCAAGCTCACGCCCCAGCAGTTGCAACGGGTACGACTGGGGATGAGTGCGCGGCTGACCATCGTCACTTACAACAATGAACAGGCGATTGTGATCCCAAGCCAAGCGATCAACCGCGATGACATGACCGTGGAGTATCGCCCGGCAATGGACCTGCCGGTGGAACGGGTGAAGGTAACCACCGGGCAATCGACCGCCCAAGGCGTTGAAGTGTTTGGGCTCAAAACGGGTTTCGTAAAAGCCGGGGGCTGAACCCCTCCTCAAAATCAGTGGAGATCAACAATGTGGGAGCTGGCTGGCCTGCTCCCACATTTAGATTGAAGTGAGTTTGGCAGCCAATGCCTTAGCCTGAATCGCCACGTCGGTCACCGCCGTGCTCTCCCACCACATCCCCCGCAACGGCGGGCCCATGGCGAACAGGCGCCCGCTGACATTGCCTTCGGCATCCACCACCGCCCCCGACACATCCGCCGCAATCCCCAACGCCAGCGGCCCAGGCTGGATCAACCCGCGCTTGAGCAATTGCTGCGGCAATGCCCGGGCCACGCGACGCCAGTCGTATTCAATGCCGCTGGAGTTGATCAACGCCGCCCCTGACACCTGGGTCACAACCTGTTCACCCCGACGCCGTAAATGGATGGTTACGCCATCCGGCGAACCCACCAAGCCCTTGAACGACGCTGCCTGAACCCGCAACCGCCCTTCCCCCTGCAAGCGCGCCACCAGCTGCGCGCTCAATGGCGGTGAACGGTGGTGATGGCTTTCCCACCACGGCCGTACATGGCGCACGAACTGACGTTTCTCGCCTTCGCTGGCCTGGCTCCACAAACGGCCGATATGCGCACGCACGGTGTCCAGCGGCGCCTGCCAATCGATGCCCTGGGCCTGCGCAATCCGGCACTGGCGGCGTACCTCGCGCAGCAGTTGCCTCGGGCTGCGCAGACTATGGTCGGCAGCCAGAAAATCTTCCCAGCTCGGGGGCTGGCGGCGTACATGGGGCAGCAGACCATGGCGCGAGAACACCTCGATCGGCCCACGATGGCCCGCCTGCTCCAGCGACACCACGGCGTCCACCATGGTCAGCCCGGAACCGATGATCAACACCGCCGATTGCGGGTCGATCTGGGTCATCGCCTGCACATCCCACGGGTCGACCGCCGCAGCGTTCAATCCGCTGGACTCAGTCTGCGGCGTACGTGCCGCCGGGAACATGCCGGTGGCCAATACCGCATAGGCGCCGCGCAGTTGCTGGCCGTTATCGAGCGTGAGCACGGTGGACGTCTCATCCACTTGCAGGTCGACCCCTTCGCCACACACATGCTCGACAGTGGAGGCTGACAGCGCCCGGGCTTCGGCCAGCCGCTGCTGCGCATACAGCCCAAAAATCCCGCGCGGCGGGAACAGTTCGCTGATCGGTACGTGCTGCTGATCCGATTCCGGCCAACCGCCGGCGCCGATGTAGTCAGTGAGCCACTGGGTCAGGTCATCGGCATTGTCCGGGTCGACACTCATGCGCGCGGCATTGCCGTTCAAGGTGTGGCCCAGCTCGACCGCACTGTAGGCCTCGCCACGGCCCAGTTCGGCGCGGGGCTCGATCACCAGGATGCGACGCTGCCCGGGCAGGCGCAGCAGTTGCACGGCGAGCAGCGTGCCGCTCAGGCCGCCGCCGATGATCAACACATCAGCGTCGCGGATGGATTCAGTCATGCACGTTCGCCCTTACTGTTTACCCAGATAAATATCATGCAAATCGCCGCGTGCCAGCAACTCAGCGGCGCTGCCGCTCAAGACCACGCGCCCAGTATCCAGCACGTAACCCTGGGACGCATAGCTAAGCGCGACGTTGATGTTCTGCTCGGCGATCAGGAAGCTCACCTGCTGCTCGCGGTTGAGCTGCGCGATGATCTCGAAAATCTCCTGCACGATCATCGGCGCCAACCCCATGGAGGGCTCGTCGAGCAGCACCAACGTAGGGCGGGTCATCAACGCGCGGCCGATGGCGACCATCTGCTGCTCGCCGCCGGAGGTCAGCCCGGCGCGGGTCTGGCGTTTGGTCTTGAGCCGCGGGAACCAGGAGTAGATGCGTTCCAGGTCGTGCTCCAGGTCCTTGCGGCTCAGGCGCCGCACAAAGCCGCCACTGCGCAGGTTGTCTTCCACGCTCAGTTGGCCGAAGACATGCCGGCCCTCCAGCACGTGGACCATGCCCTGGCGCACGCGCTGGCTGGGGTCGATGCCGGCCAGGTCGCGGCCCGCATACTCGATCACGCCCCGGCTGACCTCGGCGCGTTCGGCCCGCACCAACCCCGAGATTGCCTTGAGCGTGGTGCTCTTGCCCGCGCCATTGGCGCCGAGCAAGGCGACGATGGCGCCCTTGGGCACGCTCAATGACACCCCGGCCACCGCCAGGATCGCGCCGTCGTAGATGACTTCAATATCATTGACCGTCAGCAGCGACGGCTGCGCAGGTTCAGCGGCGAGCTGGCTCATGGTTTATTCATCCCCGGTGCAGGTGCGTGGCGTCAGGCCTTTTTCCTTGGCAAACGCGGCGGACTTCTCATCGATCAGCGGGCGCAATAGCGCGCGGTCGGCGGCGATCCAGTCGCTGATCAGCGTCCAGTTGGCGCCGTCCCACTGCTGCACCCGCGCCGAGCCGCCGCCTTCATGGTCGCGGCACGACAGCTTGAGGTTCTGCATCAGGCCCAGGTAACCCATACCCTTCAATCGAGCGTCGTCGATGTTCAAGTGTTCCAGGCCCCAGCGGCCTTCTTCGCCGTTGAGTGGGCGCTTGCCGAATTTGGCCTGGCCGGTGCGGATCGCTTCCACGGCCACGGCGGCATTCACCAGGCCTGAGTTGTAGTAGACGCTGCCGAAGTTTTTCAGGTCCTTGAGGTCGCTGTGGCCCTTGTCGAGGATGTATTGCTTGAGGCGTTTGTGGATCTCAAAATCGCTGCCTGCCGGGTAAGGCGTCAGCGCCAGATAACCTTTGGCGGAAGCGCCGGCGGGCAGTACGTCTTCGCTGGAGCTGGCCCAGATATCGCCGATGATATGGTCGACCGGGAAGCCAAAGCGTGCGGCGGTTTTCACCGCCACGGGCGTGGATACGCCCCAGGTGCGCAGGAACACCCAGTCCGGATTCGCCTGGCGCACCTGACGCCATTGCGCCGACTGCTCGTTGCCCGGGTCGGCCACTGGAATCTGGATATTTTCAAAGCCGTATTTCTCCGCCAGCAACTTCAGCGGGCCGAGGGTTTCGCGACCATAGGCCGAGTCGTGATAAACCGTGGCGATCTTCTTGCCCTTGAGTTTGTCGAAGCCACCTTCGCGCTGGGCGATGTAGTTCACCAAGGTCGAGGCTTCGCTGTAGAAGGTCAGCATCACCGGAAAGTTATACGGGAACACCGTGCCGTCGGTGGCCTCGGTGCGGCCGTAACCGAGGGTGATCAGCGGGATCTTGTCCACCTCGGCACGCTCACTCAGCGCGTACGCCGCCGGCGCGCCATTGGGTTGATACACCGCGACCGGCGCGCCATCCAGGCCATTCTTGAAGCGCTCGTAGCACTCGATGCCCTTCTCCGCCGTCCACTCGGTCTCGCACTCCTGCCACACCAGTTTCACCCCATTGATGCCGCCTTCGACCTCGTTGATGTAACGCAGGTAGTCGATCATCCCGGCCCACACCTGCACGCCGCTGGACGCGTACGCGCCCACACGGTAGGTGGCCAGGGGAATGAATTGCTGGTCGGGCGAGGCCATCGCCTGAGGCACAGCGCCCGCCAATGCGGCCAGCGCGAAGGCGGCGCCGACCAGGGAACGTTTCAAGGTTGCACGCATGTTGGATTCTCTTGAGGGAATGTTAGAAGCGCAGCGGCCACTGCCGCAGACGGTCACGCAGGTTGTGCAACAGGCGAATCAACCCCTCGGGTTCCTTGATCAGGAACACGATGATCAGCACGCCAAAGATGATTTTCTGCAGGTTCTGCAACTGCCCCGCATCCACCGAGCCACCGAGCAACGCCTGGCCTGCATGGCTGAGAAAAATCGGCAGCAAACTGATGAAGGCCGCGCCGACAAAGTTGCCGGCGATGCTGCCCATGCCGCCGATAATGATGATGAACAGGATCTGGAACGAGCGGTTGATATCAAAGCTGCTGGCGCTGGCCGTGCCCAGGTAGGCGAAGGCCCACAGCGCGCCGGCAATGCCTAAATAGAACGAGCTGACAGCGAACGCCAGGCGCTTGTAGCGCACCACTGGGATGCCGACCACGGCGGCGGCGGTGTCCATGTCGCGGATCGCCATCCAGTTGCGCCCGACCTGGCTGCGCACCAGATTCACGGCGGTCCAGGTCAACAACAGCACCGTGATCAGGGTCAGCAAGTAGCGCCCCAACGGCGTGTTGAGGTCATGCCCGAACAGCGCCAGTTTTGGCGCGGAAATGGTCCCCGAGGAGCCGTAGTTGTAGAACCAGGGAAATTTGACGAACAGCCACTCCAGGAAGAATTGCGCCGCCAACGTGGTGACCATCAGGTAGAAACCCTTGATTCGCGAGCTGGGCAAACCGAACAACAGCCCCACCAGTGCGCTGATAATGCCCCCACCGAGCAGCGCCACCGGCAAACCCAACTCCGGCAGACGCAACAGAAAGCCGTAGGTGGCAAACGCGCCGACGGCCATGAAACCCGCCGCGCCCACCGAGGTTTGCCCGGTGTAGCCGGTCAACAGGTTAAGGCCCAACCCAGCCAGGGACAGCACTAGGAACGGGATCAGGATCGCGTTGAGCCAATAGTCATTGCCCCACAGCGGCACCACGATAAAAGCCAGCGCCAACAGGCCAAGCAGGCCCCACGGCACGCGCCGCTGGATCAACACTAACGGCGCGGTTTCTTGAGCAACGGGAATCGACATGGTTTCAGACTCGCTCGATGGCGCGCTCGCCGAACAGGCCGGCGGGACGGATATACAGGAAGGCCAGGGCCAATACGTAAGCGAACCACGGCGTGATACCGCCGCCGATCAACGGGCCGATATACACCTCGGCGAGGTTCTCCGCCGCGCCGACAATCAGCCCGCCGACAATCGCCCCACCAATCGAGGTAAAGCCACCGATGATCAATACCGGCAAGGCCTTGAGCACCACCAGCGACAGCGAAAACTGCACACCCTGACGCGCGCCCCACAACAGCCCCGCCACCAGCCCGACCACACCGGCCACGGCCCAGACGATCTGCCAGATGCGGTTGAGGTTGATGCCGATGGACAGCGCCGCCGTGGTGTCGTCCGCCACCGCGCGCAACGACACGCCGATGCGGGTCTTGTTGAACAGCAGCGCCAACACCGTGACCAGCACCACCGCAGCCGCTGCGGCGATCAGGTCGAACTGGCTGAGCATCAGCGGCCCGACAAACAGCGGCACGTCGTCGATGCCCAAATCCAGCGCGCGCACCTGCGAGCCCATCAAGCCTTGGGCCAGGCCTTCGATAATGAACGACAGGCCCAAGGTAGCCATGAACAGGGTGATCTGCGAACGGTTGACCAGCGGGCGCAACACCAGCCGTTCGATGAGCAAGGCGCCGACGATCATCACGATCACCGTCAGCAGCAGCGCCAGGGCGAACGGCACGCCTTGGTCATGCAGGCTGACAAAGGTCAGCGCGGCGAACAGCAGCATCGAGCCCTGGGCGAAGTTGAACACGCCGCTGGCCTTGTAGATCAGCACGAAGCCGATGGCGACCAGCGAGTACAGGGTGCCGGCGAGCAGGCCGCCGAGCAGGGTTTCAAAGAAGAAGGTCATCAGTGCACCACGCCCAGGTAGGCTGCGATCACCTCGGGGTTGGCCTGTACCTCGGCCGGCGTGCCATCGCCGACCTTGCGCCCGTAATCGAGCACCACCACGTGGTCGGACAGGCTCATGACCACGCCCATGTCGTGTTCGATCAACACCACGGTGGTGCCGAGGTCGCGGTTCACGTCGGCGACGAAGCGCGCCATTTCCTGCTTTTCCTCGGCATTCATCCCGGCCATGGGCTCGTCGAGCAGCAACAGGCTGGGGCCTGCGATCAACGCCCGGCCCAGCTCCACACGCTTTTGCAGGCCGTAGGACAGGTTGCCCACCAGCACGTCGCGATGGGCTTGCAGCTCGAGGAATTCGAGGATGCCTTGGGCGCGCAGGCGGAAAGCTCCAGCCTCACGCCGGGCGCGGGGCAAGCCTAGGGCCTGTTCGATAAAGGTGCTGCGCATATGCCGCGACAGGCCGGTGAGGATGTTGTCGAGCACGCTCATCTTCTTGAACAGCGCGTTGTTCTGGAACGTGCGGCCGATGCCTCGGCGCGCGGCGCCCAACGGGTCGATGCGGTGGAAGTGGTGTTGCTCAAACACGATCTCGCCGGCATCAAAGCGATACACGCCGTTGAGCACATTGAGTAACGAGCTCTTGCCCGCACCATTTGGCCCGATCAACGCGCAGATTTCGCCGCGCTGCACGTCAAACGACAACGCATTGATGGCCTTGACGCCTTTGAACGACAGCGAAATATCTCGCACCTGGAGAATGGCCTGGCTCATGCGATGTCCCGTTTTAATTCAGCCAGCCACACCGGCTCGGCCGTGGATTTGAGCGGTTGCCAGATATACGACAGGCGCTGAAAGCCGAGCAGCCTGCGCACGCGGTTTTTCAGCAACTGGCGCAGGCCGCTTTGCGGGTGGGCGATGGCCCAGTCGCACAGGCGTCGGCGCCACGTGCCGTGGGGTGCGAGGCGGCTTTCGATGTCGTCGGCCAGGTGCTGCAAACGCTCGGGCGACAGCAGCAAGCCCGTCGGCGCAACTTCACTGCGATCACGCCGGGCCGAGCCAGAGCTTTCGGGAAAGGCCAGGCCGTGGCCGCTGTTCAGCCACTGTTCCAGCACCACCGCCAACCCGCCTTGCCAATGGGTGCCCTCCTCGCTCCACAACGCGGTTTCAGCGCTGGGTTGCCACCAGCGATGCAGGTGCTGCGCCGGGTCTACGGGGCCGAGCAGTTGGGCGAAATCCACCGGGTTGGCGGACTGCCAGTGCCGCACTTGCTGGCGGCCCTGCGCATAAGAATGGGTGGGGCGAATGCGCCACAGCTGTTGGTACAGCACCTCGGGCTCAAGGTTATCGGCCAGGGTCAGTACCTGCCCGCCGATGGACTGAGCGGCCAAGGCCAACAGCAACAGGTTCGGCTCGAAAGCGCCGCTGAGGGCCAACCGCGATTGCTCGTTGAAGCCCTGCTGACGCAAGCCATCTGCCAGGCGCTCGACATCGCGCAAGGTGTCGATCCAGCGCCAGGCGCACCACTGGCCCTGGCGCTTATGGCGCAAGGCGGTGTGCAGCGGGGTGATCTGCGCCCAGTGGTGCAGTTGTTCCAGGGCCTTGGGCAGATTGCCAAGCAGCTCGGCGGGCCATTCCAGGGCCAGCGGACGTTTGAGTTCGTGCACGCTCATAGGGGTAATGCTCCTATTGGGTGGTTAAGCGTTCGGTGGTCCGCTGGCTGAGTTATTTGGATCAATACCGATCAACTGTGGGAGCTGGCTTGCCTGCTCCCACATTGAGCAAGGTGTTTCAGTTAGAGGGTGGTGGCCTTGAGGTCGCGATAACCGGCGCCCGGGTGGTTCGCCCCCAGCCGCGCGCCGTCGCCGAACAGCTTCTCGCGCAAGGTGCCCGGGGCGTATTCGGTCTTGTACACGCCGCGCTTTTGCAGCTCCGGCACCAGCAGGTCGACGGCGTCGATGAAGGTTTCGTGGGTCAGTGCATAGGCCAGGTTGAAGCCGTCCACGTCGGTCTCTTCGACCCATTCCTGCAACAGGTCCGCTACCGTCTCAGGGCCGCCGACGAACAGTGGGCCAAAGCCGCCGATACCGACCCAGTCGGCCAGCTCGTTCGGCGTCCAGACCTTGTTTGGGTCGGCCGTAGAGAAGGCTTCCACTGCCGATTGAATGGCGTTGGTGTGCACGTGCTTGAGCGGCTCATCCGGTTTGAACTGGCTGAAGTCGATCCCGGTCCAGCCGGAGATCAACGCCATCGCGCCTTCATAGCTGACGTAGGATTTGTATTCCTCAAACTTGGCCTTGGCCTTCGCGTCGGTCTCGCCGACGATCACGGTCTGCAAGTTGAAGATGAGGATTTTCTTCGGGTCACGCCCAGCGTCGGCCGCGCGGCGGCGGATATCGGCCACGGTCTTTTTCAGCAGCACCTTGGACGGCGCAGCGACGAACACGCACTCGGCTTGCTCGGCGGCAAACTGCTTGCCACGGTTGGACGCTCCCGCCTGGTAGAGCACCGGCGTGCGCTGTGGCGAGGGTTCGCACAAATGAATGCCGGGCACCTGGAAGTGTTTGCCGACATGGCGGATCTCGTGGATTTTGCTCGGGTCGCTGAAAATTCGGCGTTCGCGATCACGCACTACCGCGCCCTCTTCCCAGCTGCCTTCCCAGAGCTTGTAGCAAACCTCCAAGTATTCCTCAGCGTAGTCGTAGCGCGCGTCGTGTTCGGTTTGGGCTTTCTGGCCGAGGTTCTTCGCGCCGCTTTCCAGATACGAGGTGACGATGTTCCAGCCGACGCGGCCCTTGGTCAGGTGGTCGAGGGTTGAAAGCCTGCGGGCGAACGGATACGGATGCTCGAACGACAACGAGGCGGTCAGGCCGAACCCCAGGTGTTCGGTGACCAACGCCATCGGCGCGATCAATGACAACGGATCGTTGACCGGCACCTGCGCGGCCTGGCGAATCGCCGCGTCACCGTTGCCGTTGTACACGTCATAGATGCCCAGCACGTCGGCGATAAACAGGCCGTCGAACTTGCCGCGCTCGAGGATTTTCGCCAGGTCGGTCCAGTATTCGAGGTCTTTGTACTGCCACGAACGGTCACGCGGGTGCGCCCACAGGCCCGGAGACTGGTGGCCGACGCAGTTCATGTCGAAGGCATTCAAGCGGATTTCACGGGACATCAAAGCACTCCGTTGAGGTGGTAGTTGCCGACAATCTGGTATTTCCAGCGCAACGGATCATCAAGGCTGGGCGGCAGCGCGGTGCGTTGGCCGGTGAGTTCGAATTCGGTGTTGCTGGCGAAGATCAGCGCTTCGGCGGCAGCGATTTGCGCTTCGGTAGAGGCGACGGGGCTTGGGTGAGTGTCGGCGCGCTCCAGCAAGGCGGCGGCCACATCGACGCGGATCTGCCAATCGCCGAAACGGCTGATCACGTAGGGGTCGTCGCTTTTCTCAACCGTGCGGCGAGTGTCTTCCAGCAGTTGGCGAGCTTGATTCAGTGCAGTCATGGGGCAGGCTCCTCAGTTCCAGGCGTGGCGCGCGGGCTTCACGCCGTTGAGCACGAAGTTGCCGATCAGGTGGTATTTCCAGCGGGCCGGGTCGTGCAGGGTGTGGGTGCGCGCGTTGCGCCAGAAGCGGTCGAGGTTGTGCTTGCCGGTCACCGAGCGCGTGCCGGCCAGTTCGAAGAGCTTGCTGCTGGCGAGCAAGGCAGTTTCGGCCGACAAGACTTTGGCCTGGGCAACGACCAGCGAAGCGTGAGCCACCGTGTCTTCATTCGGTTCGGCCAAGGCGAGGTCGACCGCCTTGCCGGCCTTGGCGAGGATGGCTTCGGTGCCGTGCACACGCCATTGCAGATCGCCGATAGCGGCGATGGTGAACGGGTCTTGCCAGCCGTGTTCCTGCTGGCTGTCGATCCATGGGCGGGCCTGACGCGCGTAGATTTTTGCCTGCTCCAGCGCGCCAAGGGCGATGCCGGTGTCGACCGCCGCCTGGATAATCTGCGAAATCGGGCCATTGGCGGTGGGTTGGTCAAAGGCCAGGTGGGCCGGAATCACCGCCGTGCGGGGCACGGTCACGCCGTCGAGGGTCACGCCACCGCTGGCGGTGGTGCGCTGGCCGAAGCCATCCCAGCTATCAATCACAGTGAGGCCTGGCGCATCACGCTCGACGAAGGCAATAAAAGCCTGATCGTTTTCGTTATTGCCGACGGTGGGCACGATATGCGCGAACAACGCGCCGGTGCAGTAGAACTTCTCGCCGTTGATTTGTGCGGTGTCGCCGTCAAAACGAATCTGGGTATCGAAAGTGCCGGCGTTTTTGCTCTTGGCTTCGGAGAAGGCATTGCCGAAGCGGTAACCCGCCAAGACCTTGCCGAAGTAGTGCAGCTTTTGTTCCTCGCTGGCGGTTTGCAGCAGGATGTCGACGACGCCAAGGTGGTTTTGCGGGATTTGCCCCAGTGAGGGATCGGCGGCGGAGATCAATTTGATCACCTCTGCCACCGTCACATAGGACACCTCGGCGCCGCCGTAGGCCTTGGGAATGGTGATGCCCCACAGGCCGCTGGCAGAGAACGCCTCGAGTTCGTCCACGGGCAGGCGCCGCTCGCGGTCGCGCACGCTGGCGTCGATGGCGAAGCGGGCGGCCAAGCGCGTGGCGACCTCAATGGCTTCGGCATCCGAGCGGATGATATGGGCAGGGTGTTGAGGGTGGGCTGACATGGGCCGACTCCAGGCTCCGAGGGGATACTGGAGTGTTTGCAGGAGTCGTGCCTGAATTTAATCGCCAATAAAATCAGCAGGTTGCTGAATAAATAAGGCTATTTGGCGCGCTTCAAAGCAGCAAAGTGTCCATCCACTGTTGCCGGGTAAACAGTTAGATCACCACATTGCGCACAAAGCGCACCGCCACCTCACCCTCATTGCGATAGGCATGGGCCTGGCGACTGGCGAACATATAAAACTCACCGGCGGCGACGTGTTTTTCTTCGTCATCAAGGATCAGGGTCAGGCGGCCTTCGAACACAAACAGCTGCACGCTCCAGCCGTCCGGGTCGGGTTCCGGGCTGTAGCGGTCACCCGGCTCCAGGCGCATCTCCCACAATTCCACTTCGCGTCGAGCGGTGGCCTTGGCCAGCAACACGGCTTTACTGCCGGGGATGTCACCGGCCCAAGCCAGCTCGTTGATGCGGCTATGGTCGAGCGCATCGGGGGCCTGGATCAGGTCGCTGAAGGCCACGTCCAATGCCTCGGCCACGCGGTCCAGGGTCGACAGGCTGACGTTCTTCTCCCCGGCTTCGATGGCCACCAGCATGCGCCGACTGACCCCGGACTTTTCCGATAGCGCGGTCTGGCTCATGTCGGCAGCATGCCGCAGACGACGGACGTTCTGGCTGACGTGTTGCAGGACCGATGCCCGTTGTGGATTTTCTTTGTGCACTATATTGCTCATGAGGTAGGTGTGCGCAGTATACTGCCCAGCGTGCGGCGCATTGTGCGGTCCGTGCCTTTCCCTTGCAAGACCGAGCCGCCATGACAGCCCCGAACACGCCCTCACGTTTCAACCGTTTCAGCAAAGCCGAATGCATCCTGGTGGTGATCACCATGATTTGGGGCGGCACCTTTTTGCTGGTGCAACATGCGATGACCGTCAGTGGGCCGATGTTTTTCGTGGGCCTGCGGTTTGCGGCGGCGGCGATTGTGGTTGGGTTCTTTTCCTTGCGTACCCTGCGCGACCTGACCCTGTTTGAATTGAAGGCGGGCGCTTTCATCGGCACCTCGATCATGTTCGGCTACGGCATGCAGACCATCGGCCTGCAGACGATTCCGAGCAGCCAATCGGCGTTTATCACGGCGCTGTATGTGCCCTGTGTACCGCTGTTGCAGTGGCTGGTGCTGGGCCGTCGCCCAGGGCTGATGCCGGCCATCGGCATCATGCTGGCGTTTACCGGGTTGATGCTGCTCACTGGCCCGGCCGGCGCATCGCTGAACTTCAGCCCCGGCGAAATCGCCACGCTGATCTGTGCGGTGGCGGTGGCTGCCGAGATCATCCTGATCAGCGCGTTTGCCGGGCAGGTGGATGTGCGCCGGGTGACCGTGGTGCAACTGGCCACGGCGTCGTTGCTGTCGTTCCTGATGGTGGTGCCGATGGGTGAAGCCTTGCCGGGTTTCTCCTGGCTTCTGCTGTTCAGCGCAGTGGGCCTGGGCTTGACCAGTGCGGTGATCCAGGTCGCGATGAACTGGGCGCAGCAGAGTGTTTCACCGACACGTGCCACCTTGATCTATGCCGGTGAGCCGGTGTGGGCCGGTGTAGTTGGGCGGATTGCCGGGGAGCGCTTCCCGCCGATTGCGATGGTCGGGGCCGCGCTGATTGTGGCGGCGGTGATTGTGAGTGAATTGAAAACGAAGGGGCAGAAGGCGCTCGAACTGCAAGCTGAGAGGGAACAGGAACAGCAAGGGTAAGGTCAGACTGCTGGCGATGGCTGTCAGATCGCCATCGCGGGCAAGCCCGACTCCCACAGTGTGGGGTGTCGCTGGCTGGAATGGGTTCACCTGAAACAATGCTAAATCGGGGTTTTCAGCCTACTTTGTAGGATCCTGCCACATCTTGCCGTTTGGTGATCGAGAAAGCGGCACGTATGATGCATCCCAAACTCCCGCAGATTAGAAGCCTATGTCCCTGATAGTTCTACTGCTTCTGCCTTTTATTGGCAGCTGTCTGGCGGCCTTGCTGCCGCACAATGCACGTAACACCGAATCCCTGTTGGCCGGCCTTGTAGCTCTGGTCGGCACCATTCAAGTCGCCCTGCTCTACCCCCAGATCGCCCACGGTGGCGTGATCCGCGAAGAATTCATGTGGTTGCCCAGCCTTGGGCTGAACTTCGTGTTGCGCATGGATGGTTTTGCCTGGCTGTTCTCGATGCTGGTGCTGGGCATCGGCACGCTGGTGGCGCTGTACGCGCGTTACTACATGTCGCCGGACGACCCGGTGCCGCGTTTCTTCGCGTTTTTCCTGGCCTTCATGGGCGCCATGCTCGGGCTAGTGATTTCCGGCAACCTGATCCAGATCGTGTTCTTCTGGGAACTGACCAGCCTGTTCTCGTTCCTGTTGATCGGCTATTGGCACCATCGCGCCGATGCCAGGCGCGGTGCCTATATGGCGCTGATGGTCACCGGTGCGGGCGGCCTGTGCCTGCTGGCGGGCGTGATGCTGCTGGGGCATATCGTCGGCAGCTACGACCTGGACCAGGTGCTGGCGGCGGGCGACCAGATTCGCGCGCACTCGCTGTACCCGGTCATGCTGGCCCTGGTGCTGATCGGCGCCTTGAGCAAAAGTGCACAGTTCCCGTTCCACTTCTGGCTGCCCCACGCGATGGCGGCGCCGACCCCGGTTTCAGCCTACCTGCACTCGGCGACGATGGTGAAGGCCGGCGTGTTCCTGCTGGCCCGCCTGTGGCCGTCGCTGTCCGGCAGCGAAGAATGGTTCTGGATCGTCGGCGGTGCCGGCGCGATCACCCTCCTCCTCGGCGCTTACTGCGCTATGTTCCAAAATGATCTCAAGGGCCTGCTGGCCTACTCCACTATCAGCCACCTCGGGCTGATCACCTTGCTGCTGGGCCTCAACAGCCCACTGGCCGCCGTCGCTGCGGTATTCCATATTCTCAACCACGCCACGTTCAAGGCCTCGCTGTTCATGGCCGCGGGCATCATCGACCACGAAAGCGGCACCCGTGATATCCGCAAGCTCAGTGGCTTGGTGCGGCTGATCCCGTTTACCGCGACACTGGCGATGGTGGCCAGTGCGTCGATGGCTGGCGTGCCGTTGCTCAACGGCTTCCTGTCCAAAGAGATGTTCTTCGCCGAAACCGTATTTATCTCGTCGACCGCCTGGGTGGAAATCGCCCTGCCGGCCATTGCGACCATCGCCGGTACTTTCAGCGTGGCCTACGCCTTGCGCTTCACGGTCGATGTATTCTTCGGCCCGCCCGCGACCGACCTGCCCCACACACCCCACGAACCGCCGCGCTGGATGCGTGCACCGGTTGAGTTGCTGGTATTCACCTGCCTGCTGGTGGGCATCTTCCCGGCCCAGGTGGTCGGTTCGATCCTCGCCGCCGCCGCGCTGCCGGTGGTGGGCGGCGTACTGCCCGAGTACAGCCTGGCGATTTGGCACGGCTGGAACGCGCCGATGATCATGAGCCTGGTGGCCATGTCCGGTGGCGTGGTGCTCTACCTGCTGCTGCGCAAGCAACTCAAGCGTGGCCGCTTCAAATATCCGCCGATCATCAGTTACTTCGACGGCAAGCGCATGTTCGAGCGCTGCCTGGTGGTGATGATGCGTGGCGCGCGCAAGATCGAGAAACGCATCAACACCAAGCGCCTGCAGACCCAGCTGTTCCTGCTGGTGCTGGCGGCGGTGGTCGCCGGCTTGATCCCGATGCTCAACAGCGGCATCAGTTGGGGCGACCGGCCGAAGATCCCGGGTTCCATCGTGTTCGTCACCCTGTGGCTGCTGGCAATCGCCTGCGCTCTCGGCGCCGCGTGGCAAGCCAAGTATCACCGGCTGGCGGCCCTGACCATGGTCAGCGTGTGCGGCATGATGACCTGCATCACCTTCGTGTGGTTCTCAGCGCCGGACCTGGCGCTGACGCAATTGGTGGTTGAAGTGGTGACCACCGTGCTGATCCTGCTGGGCCTGCGCTGGCTGCCACGGCGGATCGAAGAAGTCTCGCCACTGCCCAGCTCGCTGCGCAAGGCGCGCATTCGTCGCCTGCGTGACTTCCTGCTGTCCACCGTAGTGGGCGGCGGCATGGCGCTGCTGTCCTACGCGATGCTGACGCGCCAGACGCCCAACGACATTTCCTCGTTCTACCTGAGCCGCGCCCTGCCCGAAGGCGGCGGCAGCAATGTGGTGAATGTGATGCTTGTGGACTTCCGCGGTTTCGACACCCTCGGCGAAATCACCGTGCTCGGCGCCGTGGCACTGACGGTGTATGCGCTGCTGCGGCGCTTCCGCCCATCGAAAGAAAGCATGCAATTGCCTGCACAACAGCGCCAATTGGCGCCGGACGTGGCCACCGACCTGGTCAACCCACGCCATGCCAGCGATACGGCCCTGGGCTTCATGATGGTGCCAGCGGTGCTGGTGCGCCTGCTGCTGCCGATCGCGCTGGTGGTGTCGTTCTACCTGTTCATGCGCGGCCACAACCAGCCGGGCGGCGGTTTCGTCGCAGGCCTGGTGATGTCAGTGGCGTTCATCCTGCAATACATGGTTGCCGGTACCCAGTGGGTAGAAGCGCAGATGAGCCTGCGCCCGATGCGCTGGATGGGCTTCGGCCTGCTCTCGGCAACGCTCACCGGGCTCGGCGCGTTGTTTGCCGGTTACCCGTTCCTTACCACCCACACCTGGCATTTCAGCGTGCCGGTGCTCGGCGACATCCACGTCGCCAGCGCGTTGTTCTTCGACGTCGGCGTGTACGCCATGGTCGTCGGTTCCACGCTGCTGATGCTCACCGCCCTCGGTCACCAATCCGTGCGGGCCCACAAACCGAGCAACCAGGCCAAAGTGGTTGCCGCAACGGAAGGAGCCGCCTGATGGAAGAAGTCATTGCAATTGCCATTGGGGTCCTGGCGGCCTCCGGCGTCTGGTTGATCCTGCGGCCACGGACGTTCCAAGTGGTGATGGGCCTGTGCTTACTGTCGTATGGGGTCAACCTGTTCATTTTCAGCATGGGCAGCCTGTTTATCGGCAAGGAACCGATCATCAAGAACGGCGTGCCGCAAGACCTGCTCCACTACACCGATCCGCTGCCCCAGGCCCTGGTGCTGACGGCCATTGTGATCAGCTTCGCCATGACCGCGTTGTTCCTGGTGGTGCTGCTGGCCTCCCGGGGCCTGACCGGCACTGACCATGTAGACGGCCGGGAGCCCAAGGAATGACGTGGATGAATCAACTGATCGTCGCGCCGATCCTGCTGCCGTTGCTGACCGCCGCGCTGATGCTGATGCTCGGCGAGAAACGCCGCCCGCTGAAGGCCAAAATCAATCTGTTCTCCAGCGTCGTCGGCCTGGGCATCGCTATCCTGCTGCTGTACTTGACGCAGCAAGGCGGCCCCGGCTCGATTGGCGTGTACCTGCCGGGCAACTGGCAGGTGCCGTTCGGTATTGTGCTGGTGGTGGACCAACTGTCTTCGATGATGCTGGTGCTCACCGGGATCATCGGCGTGAGTGCGCTGCTGTTCGCCATGGCCCGCTGGGACCGAGCGGGCACCAGCTTCCATGCATTGTTCCAGATCCAGATGATGGGCCTGTACGGTGCTTTTCTCACCGCAGACCTGTTCAACCTGTTCGTGTTCTTCGAGGTGCTGCTGGCGGCGTCCTACGGTTTGATGCTGCACGGCTCGGGCCGTGCGCGGGTGTCGTCGGGGCTGCATTACATCGCCATCAACCTGCTGGCGTCGTCGCTGTTCCTGATTGGCGCAGCGATGATCTACGGGGTCACCGGCACGCTGAACTTTGCTGACCTGGCGCTGAAAATCCCGCTGGTGCCGGAAGCCGATCGCGGCCTGTTGCACGCAGGCGCGGCAATCCTGGCGACAGCCTTTCTGGCCAAAGCCGGCATGTGGCCGCTGAACTTCTGGCTGGCGCCCGCCTATTCCTCGGCCAGTGCGCCGGTGGCGGCGATGTTTGCGATCATGACCAAAGTCGGCGTGTACACCGTGCTGCGCCTGTGGACCCTGTTGTTCTCCGGCCAGGCCGGTGCCTCAGCGCTGTTCGGCGGCGACTGGCTGGTGTACGGCGGCATGGCGACTATCATCTGCGCGGCGCTGGCAATGCTGGCGGCGCAGCGGCTGGAACGCATGGCGAGTTTGAGCATTCTGGTGTCGGCCGGGATCCTGCTGTCGGCTGTGGGTTTTGCCCAGCCCAGCCTGACCGCCGGCGCGTTGTTCTATCTGGTCAGCTCGACGCTGGCCTTGAGCGCGCTGTTCCTGCTGGCGGAATTGATCGAACGTTCGCGTTCGGCCAATGACCTGCCACTGGATGAAGAAATCGATGCGCTGCCCAAAGCCATGGAATCCCTGCATCCGCGTCCCGGCGTGAACCTGGACGATGAGCAGAAAGCCGTGGTCGGCCAAGTCATTCCCTGGACCATGGCCTTCCTCGGCTTGAGCTTTGTCGCCTGTGCACTGCTGATCATCGGCATGCCGCCGCTGTCCGGGTTTATCGGCAAGCTCAGCCTGCTAAGTGCGCTGGTTAACCCTATGGGCCTGGGCAACGCAGTGGATGAGCCAATCCGCCCAGCTGCCTGGGGCTTGGTGGCGTTGCTGATTCTGTCGGGCCTGGCCTCGTTGATCGCCTTCGCACGCTTGGGCATCCAGCGCTTCTGGACCCCGGAAGAGCGCCCCTCGCCGCTGCTGCGCCGCTATGAGTGCCTGCCGATCTTCTTCCTGCTCGGCCTGAGCATCCTGCTGACCTTCAAGGCCGAACCGTTGATGCGCTACACCCAGGCCACCGCCGATAGCCTGAACAACCCGGAACACTACGTGATGGCCGTGATGGCGACGCGCCCGATTCCGAGCCCTGAAGCCAAGGCCGCCGCCCTGGAGGTGCAGCCATGAAGCGTCTGCTCCCTGCCCCGTGGCTGTCGCTGGCGTTGTGGCTGTTGTGGCTGGTACTGAACGTGTCGGTCAGCCCCGGCAACCTGCTGCTGGGCGCATTGCTGGGCTTTCTCGCGCCGCTGCTGATGGCGCCGCTGCGCCCGCTGCCGATTCGCATCCGCCGCCCTGGCGTGATCATCCGCCTGTTTTTCCTGGTGGGTCACGACGTGATCATCTCCAACCTGAAAGTGGCCTGGGGCGTGCTCACGTGCGGCTCACGAGCACCGCGCTCGCGCTTTATCAAGATCCCGCTGGACCTGCGCAATGCCAATGGCCTGGCCGTGCTCTCGATGATCACCAGCGTGACGCCTGGCACCGTCTGGTCGGAACTGGCGCTGGACCGCAGTGTTTTACTGATCCACGTGTTCGACCTGGATGATGAAGCGCAGTTTATCCAGCACTTCAAACACGCCTACGAACGGCCCCTGATGGAGATCTTCGAATGAGCGCCCTGCTCTCCAATGCGATTCTGGTCAGCCTGTTCCTGTTCTCCTTGGCGATGGCGCTGACCCTGGTGCGCCTGTTCAAAGGCCCCTCGGCCCAGGACCGGGTACTGGCGCTGGACTACCTGTACATCCTGGCGATGCTGATGATGCTGGTGCTCGGCATTCGCTACGCCAGTGACACCTACTTTGAAGCGGCGCTGCTGATTGCGCTGTTTGGCTTTGTCGGGTCGTTCGCCCTGGCGAAATTCCTGCTGCGTGGCGAGGTGATTGAATGATGCCGATATGGGTTGAAGTAATCGTGGCGGTGCTGCTGGTGCTGAGCAGCCTGTTTGCGCTGATCGGCGCGATTGGGTTGTTGCGCATGAAGGACTTTTTCCAACGTATGCACCCACCGGCATTGGCCTCGACGCTGGGCGCGTGGTGTGTGGCGCTGGCGTCGATTATCTACTTTTCGGTGCTCAAGTCCGCGCCGGTGCTGCACGGGTGGTTGATTCCGATTTTGTTGGCGATCACCGTGCCGGTGACCACCTTGCTGCTGGCGCGCACGGGGCTGTTTCGCAAGCGTATGGCGGGTGATGACGTACCCGCCGAGGTGAGTAGTCGCCGAGCTGAAGACGTATCAAAATCAGCCTAGCGACTCCATCGACCCGCCGGCACTAAGGGGTTTTAGGGGTAAAGCCTGGCAGGGGCGAGCCGCCTGGCAAACCGCTGTCGGGATCGATCGCATACCATTTTTCCTGCTCCTTGATAGCCTTCAGCGTTACCTCGTTAACCGTGCCCTCTACAGGCGTCATAGGCTTGGCATTCGCCTTTTTGAGCATCTCGGATACGGTGGGAGCAGCATCCTTGGCAAAGCGAGCCTTTGCGAAAAGATCAACAGGTACGAACACCCCCATCCCGATCCTGACGGGAACGCCCTTGTGCGAACGCCTTAGAAAATTTCCAAGTCGACTCGGGTGGTTCGGCAGACCAAAGAAGCCTTCACCCGGATTAAATATCCCACGCAGCAATGCAGTGCCTTCCTGAATAACAGAGACACGAAATGCCTGCTTGTTCAGGCGTGATGCAAACTTGATCGCCTTCCATGCTTTGCGGGCGGCCTGTAAACCTCCCGCGCCAATAAACAGCAACGTATCAATTGCCAAGCCTTTCAAGCCGTCCTTAATGTTGCCCTCATAGATGTCAACCAACGGGCCGATGAACGAAATCATCGACACCAGCGCGCGACCATTTTCTTTGTTCATTAGACGATTGACGTAGCCCCGGACGTTATCTTCACTGGGCAGCACTGCATTTGCATGATCAATGAGTGCCTGGCGATGCCCGCTATAGTTGCCTATGTAATTACCCGAAAGTATAACGTCGATAATCGCCTGGCTTTTGGCGGAGCCAAAGGTGTCAGGCACCCACTCATTGCGGTTGTCACCAGCCCCTTTCAAAGCCGACCCTGCCAGGGAAACCCCTACTTTGGAAATGATGACCTTCGACGAGTATTTGTCACGAGGGGCCTCCCCCGTGTGGTGTGCGTTGAAATCAAAAGGTTGTTGAGTGCCCCGCAAATACCGAAGTGTCTTCGTACCACTTCGCCAGGCGGACACGGTATCTTCTTCAATGACACCCCCATTCAGGTCCAATTTTTTTCCCGCCAAACTGGCCGTGCGATCAATAATCGTCCCGGACGTTGGGAAATACTCAAGCGTCCGAGTTTTTCCCTCGTATTTGATCCGCAGCAGCACCCCGTACCACCCCCGATTCTGGGCTACTTTATTTCCCTTGTTAGCGTCTTGGCTCTGCGTCTCTCCGGTTTCCCGACGCAGCCTATAGACCTGAACATCCCCCCACTCAATAGCCTGCCGAACGTCCAGAGGTAAGTCTGCAAGAGTCATCTTCATAAGCGAGGGCATCGCTCCCTTGACATCGCTTAGATATTGATTGACTGCGCCCCCGACCTGACCGGCAATAGGCTCAAGTGTCTTTATGCGGGCGTCAAATTGCGCTTGTGTAATCCGAGGATGGGTGAAGGAAAGCCAACTTTCATGCAGTTCCCCCGTTGCATACGCCTCAACCAACGTGAGCCACTTAGTATTTGTGCCGACACCTGAGAGGCTGTATTTAGTTGGGGGCTTCTTCACTTCGACAGTTTCTATCTCACTGTCAGTCAACTCAGGAAACGCCCGTTTCAGCGCCTTGATTGCCAGACTGCTACGGGTGGGAGGTGCAGTCCCCAGGGTGACCACGGATTGCTCGACCGCCTCGGAACGACGAGTAATGCCGTCAGACGCCAACTGGTAATCGCCGGGCGTATAGTTACCGTCGCTGCGTCGGGGCACAGTACCGGTCATGACCCCCACATCGAGCACCCGCTTAGCACCAAGCGCTATAGCCAGAGCTTGTTGTTGCGGCAGAACGGCCTCCTGGGTGGTCAGTGCTCCAAGCTCATTCAGGCTCATGCCGCGACTGGCTCCAGCGCCGCCCCACACGTCGGCCAATGCACTGCCCAGGCTAACCGTCATCCACGCCGGGCTGCCTATACGTATTTTTTCTGGAGACTGAAGTAGCGGCACAGGGAGTTTTGCTGACGCCTGCTGGTCCGGTTTCACCAGAAACTCAGGTGCGGCGTGTGCCAGGAACAGATGAGCCACCAACGGCGCAGCACGTACGCTCACGCCTTTTTTCTCGATCAAGTGTTTTTCAAAGTCTTTGCGTACAGCCCCCATCTCACGGCCCATATTGGCCGGGGTGTAAAATTGATAACCGGCGGCACTTCCCGGGGCAGCGGGAACATTAGGGTCAACACTGAGCATGATGGCGGAGGTCAGCAGACTTTTTCGCTCCGCGGCATCCATATCGTCATCACCCTCCCCCTTATACCAACCCAACGCCTGGGCGAGTTCCCGCCCCCACTGCTGGGCCTGCGGGGTGTTGAGTAATTCGTCCCAGATCTGGTCTGCCTTGGCTGCTGCTTCCTGCGGGTCGACTTGAGTCACGATCCGACGACCCAATTCGATCCCTATCGTATTAGCTCCATACTTCTGATTCGTCGCCAACGAAATCAACGTACTTTTGTCGCTAGCCGACAAGGTGCCCGCAGCCCACTCCTGAGGAAGTAATTTCGCATAATTGCCGACAGGCGTCGTCGGGGCGAATTGGGTGCGCAACCATTTGGCAGCGGCGCGAGCCTGCCCTGCTGTGTCGAGTGCATCCAGGCCCATCGACCTCGCGACTTGCCGCAGATCGTGGCGATCGTCTGAGTAGAGCGCGTTACCCGTCTGTTCGCTCAGCACGACAACTGCCGCCAATGCGTCTTTCAACGGCTGGCTCCAACTATCACTGACAGCTACATCCAGCCACTGATTTGGGGTCAGTTGCAGCACTTGCAGGCGACCTTCGCTGATACGAACCGTCTGGTCCGGCAATGTTTGCCCCAGCTCCGCCAGCACACCCTGCATTTCAGGAAGTGCCATCAGCTCGGCCAAGCGCCTGCGGGCCTCTTGATCGCTCTTCAAGGGGTTTGTTCGTGAGACCTCGAACTCGGTACCCGCTAACGATAATGGCCCATTGTCCGCAACGCCCTTCGCCGCGCGCTCCAAAGCGTCTGCGAGATTTTCTCGATCATCGAGCTCATTGATACCCCGCTTTGACCATTCAAACCTGAGTTGGTGATTGCGTGTTTCTGCTGCAGACAGCGCGGGCCAGCCTGCCACCAGACTTGTCACAAGCGCACTCGCCTGATCCTCGGTATAAGGCGCACTGACGCCATAAAACAAGCTCGCCACATTCCGCGAAACTTGCTGGCTGTTCATAGACACATAAGGCACACCCTTGTGCTTGGGGTCTAACGCCTCAAGCGCTTGCATCACGCGCGCCGACACCTGCCACCAGCCGGAAGTGTCTTGCAGGGTGAATGTCTGAGGAGAGGTCACTCCATTCTGGGTAACAAGGCCCGATACGCTGTTTTTGCCGATAGTCACCGAGTCCAGGGAAAAACCCTTGCTCCTCAGCCAGGCTAAAACCTCGGGCTGATTCACCACGCGCTTGTAGATTTCGAACGGCTGAGAAATCAGAGACTGCTCGGGCACGGTCACCAGCGAATCCGACACACTGCCCATCTTCGCAATCAACTGCGCCTGAAGGGTTTTATCGGTATCGGCGGAATGAGAGTGCGGGCCCGCCCACATGCCCAGCGTGTTGCGCGCAGGTTTGTCAGACGTGCTCACAATCGCGCGTTTCTCGCGCCGGGCAGCGACAGGGTCGGCGTCATCAGAAGGTTCCCCGAATCGCCCGGGCGATCTCAGGCCTCCACGTGTTTCGATGGACGGGAACACGGGCAGTCGTTTTTGATCGTCTGTCGGTGCAAGCGACGGGGAGCCGCCCAGGCTTTGGCTTGCAGGTTGGGGAGGCGCGGAGGATGGAGCGAATGTGGAAGGTGAGTTATCCGCGGTCGATGGGTACCCACTCTGAGGCTTGGCGTACGGCATAAGGGAAATTGGCATCATCAATCCTCTGCAACAGAGCCACTGAAAAGTGTCCTCGTCCTAAGAACCGTTGCAGCCAAACTAGGAAAAAAATCCCGCACCCTCTATAAGAAAGTTCCGATCCGCCCATTGAAAAATCCAGGCAGCCGAAGACCGCCCACCGTTTTTTGTAGGTCTACAGTCAATGGTGGTGACAGGATCAAGGTGTCCGACTTCATCGCCAAATATGAAGGCACGGGGTACGCCGTCACCACGCTGGCGTTTTTCCTTTCGCCTTTTGCCTGTGCATGTCTTCTTAAGCAAGCGTGGGAAAACGGCAAAGTACTCTGTGGTGTCAGTGCCGGAGCCATTTGCTGGCTTGGCGCGGGGCACTCTGATTAAAGCGCGCCTATGCAGTCGACGATGGCGTTGCTTTGCATTTCAAAAATGGCAAATACCACTGGATGATCTTCAGCCGAACGATCGAATATGCGCCGCCAGCTGCGCCAATTCGGCATCATCGGCCCGCACAAAATCGTGGGATGAGATGTAACCCTCATACGCCTCAAAAAACTTATCCACCTTGGAACTGATAGGCTTGAACGCACTGTCCTGCCCCGTGCCATGCATGGGAAACAGCTTCGCGTGCAAGTGATCCACCCCATAGCCTTCCAGCATCATCCCCGTGCGTGCCACGTCAGGAAACGCCCGGTCAATCTGCAGCGCCGCCTTCTTGGAGGCCACGATCAGCGCCGACAACACCGCATCCGACTGCGCGAACGCGTAGCTGCCGTCATGCTGTTTGGGGATCACCACGCTGAAACCCGGTGTGTTCGGGAAGATCGACAGGAACGCCATGTGGTGTTCGTCCTCCCATAGAATGTGGGCTGGAGAGGTCTTTCGGACAATGCTGCAAAAAATACAATCCATTTAGATATCCGCCGGTTTCTTCATGAGTTTGGTCGTGGCGGACATCTAAAACCATGGTTCGGCGGGCGTCAAAACAAATGTATTTTCTGCAAGCCCCTAGGAAATAGCCCCCTCAGCGGCATGAATCGCCATCAAAGGCGGTGCGACGGTTGAGCAGTTGGCGGGTATTGCAGCGTTTGGGATACAGTCGGTGGGTGCAAAGCTGCCAATGGCTATGTGTTTAAGGAGGTCTACGTCTAATGGATATCAAATGCTCCGTCTTTATCGCAGTAAGCCTCGACGGTTTTATTGCTCGGCCAGACGGTGACATCGAGTGGTTGCACCGGCCGGAGTACGAAGCTGCGCAGCTGAACGGCGTGACGTATGAAAGCTTCATCGCCACGGTCGATGCGCTGGTGATGGGCCGTAAAACCCTGGAGAAAGTCTTATCCTTCCCGGAATGGCCCTATGAAGGCACGCCTGTCATCGCCCTCTCGCACCAATCATTCGAGCTACCTGCGCATGTGCGAGGCAAGGTTGAGATGATGTCAGCGGGCGTAACCACCCTAGTGGAACAGTTAGCCGAGCGCGGTATGAAACACCTCTATATCGACGGAGGCCAAACGATCCAGGCGTTTCTTGAAGCAGGCCTGATCGATGAGTTGATCATCACCCGTATTCCGGTGTTGTTGGGCCAAGGGCTGCCCTTGTTCAGCCAGGTCGGCAGTGAGCGTGAACTGCGCCATGTCGGCACGTATGTGTCGGACAATGGGTTTGTGCAGAGCACGTATCAGGTCGCCTGAATCAGCCTGACGCTCAGATTCGGGCAGCTCAAGACAACCGGAGGCCACCGTGGATAAGCACATCATTGTTATGGGTGGCGAATCCCCCGAGGACATGACGCGCATGACGCGTATTGACGAACAGATCGTCTCGTCTTCGGGCAAATTACATCCCACCGTTCTGTACATCTCTACCGCCAATGGCGATGACAGGGTCAAGATTTCCGACTTTATCGCCAAATACGAAGGCGCGGGTTGCGCCGTCACCACGCTGACGTTTTTCATCTCGCCGTTTCCCAGCGCAGAGCATATTTCGTCGTTGTTTGAACAGGCCGATATCGTTTATGTGCCAGGTGGGAATACGCGAGCCATGTTGGCTATCTGGCGCGAGTTTGGCGTAGCAGAGCTTCTTAAGGCGGCGTGGGAAAACGGCAAAGTGCTGTGTGGTGTCAGTGCCGGGGCCATTTGCTGGTTTGACTATGGGCACTCTGATTCAGGGGGGGCCTTCGCGCTGGTCGAGGGTTTGGGCTTACTTCCTGGAGCGTTGTGTCCCCACTTCAGCTCAGAGGCAGGAAGGGAAGCATCGTTTGTCGAGCTTGTTCGTCTTCAGGGTATACAGCCTGCGTACGCGGTAGATGATGGCGTTGCTCTGCATTTCAAAGAAGGCAAATACCACCAGACGATCCATGACGGCGCAGCGGGCAGCGCTTATGAAGTCAGCACGTCCGGGGCGTACCTGACACTCCGATAGCGATAGTGAAGCGGTTGATCGTTCCCACGCTCCGCGTGGGAATGCATCCCGTGATGCTCCGCGTCACCGTATTCAGGGTTTGAGGCGTTCGCTGAAAGCGCGACACAAAGCGTCCGGGGCGGCATTCCCACGCAGAGCGTGGGAACGATCCAAAAAAAACGCCCCGAACCAGTCGGGGCGTTTTTTATTCAGCGGGTAAATCAGGCTTGATCAGCCAACCGCCACGTCGTCCCACCCTTGCCGTCTTCCAACACCACACCCATCGCGGTCAGTTGGTCACGAACCCGGTCGGACTCCGCCCAATCTTTATTAGCCCGAGCAGCCAAACGCGCCTGAATCAGCGCATCAACCTCAGCCGCATCCACACGCCCTTCAGCGCCCGCTTGCAGGAAGTCATCGGCTTCCATCTGCAGAACACCCAAGACGCTAGCCAGCTCTTTCAAGCGCGCCGCAAGCCCCGCCGCTGCGTCGAGATCAGTCTCACGCAAGCGGTTGATCTCACGCACCATCTCAAACAGCACCGCGCAGGCTTCCGGTGTGCCGAAGTCGTCGTTCATGACTTGGGTAAACCGCGCAACGAACGCTTCACCGCCCGCAGGCGCAACGGCCGGCAGGCCTTTCAACGCATGGTAGAAACGCTCCAGGGCGCCTTTGGCGTCCTTGAGGTTGTCTTCCGAGTAGTTGATCGCGCTGCGGTAGTGGCTGGACACCAGCAGGTAACGCACCACTTCCGGATGGTACTTTTCCAGCACGTCGCGAATGGTGAAGAAGTTGTTCAAGGACTTGGACATCTTCTCGCCATTGATGCGGATCATGCCGCAGTGCATCCAGGCATTGGCGTAGGTCTTGCCGGTGGCGGCTTCGCTTTGGGCGATTTCGTTTTCGTGGTGCGGGAACTCGAGGTCGCTGCCGCCGCCATGAATGTCGAAGGTGTCACCCAGGCAGCAGGTCGACATCACCGAGCATTCGATGTGCCAGCCCGGACGCCCGGCGCCCCATGGCGACTCCCAGCTCGGCTCGCCGGGCTTGGTGCCTTTCCACAGCACGAAGTCGAGCGGGTCTTGCTTGGCTTCGTCGACTTCAATACGCGCACCAATGCGCAAGTCTTCGATTTTCTTACGCGACAGCTTGCCGTAGCCCATGAACTTAGCGACGCGGTAGTACACGTCGCCATTGCCCGGGGCGTAGGCGTAACCCTTGTCGATCAGGGTCTGGATCATCGCGTGCATGCCAGGGATATGATCCGTGGCGCGCGGTTCCATGTCCGGCTTGAGGATGTTGAGGCGCGCCTCGTCCTCATGCATGGCGGCGATCATGCGCTCGGTCAGCGCGTCGAACGACTCGCCGTTTTCGTTGGCACGGTTGATGATCTTGTCGTCGATGTCGGTAATGTTGCGCACATACGTCAAGTCATAGCCGCTGAAACGCAACCAGCGGGTCACCAGGTCGAAGGCAACCATGCTGCGGCCGTGGCCGATGTGGCAGTAGTCGTACACGGTCATGCCGCACACGTACATGCGCACCTTGTTGCCATCCAGGGGCTTGAAGACTTCTTTGGTCTTGCTGAGCGTGTTGTAGATCGTTAGCACGTTGAATCCCTTAAGACTTAATCACTGGCCCCACGAATCACGCAAGGTCACGGTACGGTTGAATACCGGCTGACCAGGTTTGGAGTCCTTGATATCCGCGCAGAAGTAACCTTCGCGCTCGAACTGGAAACGGTCTTCCGGCTGTGCGTCGCCAAGCGATGGCTCGGCACGACAACCGGTGAGAACTTGCAGCGAGTCAGGGTTGATGTTGTCCAGGAAGCTGGCGCTGTCTTCGGCCTTCTCAGGGTTCGGCGAGCGGAACAGACGATCGTACAGACGTACTTCGCACTCGATGCTGGCAGCGGCCGGCACCCAGTGCACCACGCCCTTGACCTTACGGCCTTCAGGGTTCTTGCCCAATGTTTCTGGGTCGTACGAGCAGCGCAGTTCAACGATGTTGCCATCGGCGTCCTTGATTGCTTCATCGGCACGGATCACGTAGCTGCCGCGCAGGCGCACTTCGCCATTCGGCTCCAGGCGCTTGTAGCCTTTTGGCGGCTCTTCCATGAAGTCATCGCGGTCGATGTAGATTTCACGCGCGAACGGCAGCTTGCGCACGCCGAGTTCTTCTTTCTGCGGATGACGCGGCAGTTCGAGGTTGTCGATCTTGTCTTGCGGGTAGTTGGTGATCACGACTTTCAACGGCCGCAGCACGCACATGGCGCGCGGGGCGTTCGCGTCGAGGTCCTGGCGGATGCTGAACTCGAGCATGCCGAAATCGACCACGCCGTCGGAACGGTTGGTGCCGACCATGTCGCAGAAGTTACGGATCGACGCCGGGGTGTAGCCGCGGCGGCGGAAGCCCGACAGCGTCGACATGCGTGGGTCGTCCCAGCCAAACACGTGCTTTTCATCGACCAGTTGCTTGAGCTTGCGCTTGCTGGTGATGGTGTAGTTCAGGTTCAGGCGGCTGAATTCGTACTGACGCGGGTGCGCCGGTACCGGCAGGCTGTCAAGGAACCATTCGTACAGCGGGCGATGGCTTTCGAACTCCAGGGTGCAGATCGAGTGGGTGATGCCTTCGATGGCGTCCGACTGACCGTGGGTGAAGTCGTAGTTCGGGTAGATGCACCACTTGTCACCGGTCTGGTGGTGGTGGGCATGGCGGATGCGGTACATGATCGGGTCGCGCAGGTTCATGTTCGGCGAGGCCATGTCGATCTTGGCGCGCAGTACACGGGCGCCATCCGGGAACTCACCGGCGCGCATGCGGGCAAACCAGTCCAGGTTCTCTTCGACCGAACGGTCGCGGAACGGGCTGTTCTTGCCAGGCTCAGTCAGGTTGCCACGGTATTCCTTGGCTTGTTCCGGGCTCAGGTCGTCAACGTAGGCCTTGCCAGCCTTGATCAACTCCACTGCCCAGTCGAACAGCTGGTCGAAATACTTGGACGCATAGCGCACTTCACCGGACCATTCGAAGCCCAGCCACTTGATGTCGCTTTCGATGGCGTCGATGTATTCCTGGTCTTCCTTGGCCGGGTTGGTGTCGTCGAAACGCAGGTGCGTAACGCCACCGAACTCCTGGGCCAGGCCGAAATTCACACAGATCGACTTGGCGTGACCGATGTGCAGGTAGCCGTTGGGCTCTGGCGGGAAGCGGGTGACGATCTGCGTGTGCTTGCCCGAATCCAGGTCCGCCTGGATGATCGGGCGCAGGAAATTGACCGGGACGGCAGGTCCGGCCTTGGAATTCGAGGTAGTGTCGACAGTGGGCTTGCTCATAGGATCCTTGAACAGACAGGTTCGTGGCCGGGTGAGGCCAGATAAAACAAAGGGCTCATAATAGCCGAAGCAGTCAAGACACTGACAGGCCACGACCAAAAACTGCTGCTTTAATTACTGCTTTAATGACAGGGGCGGTAAAAAACCACCTCGAAATTCCTGCTGGTCACGCTAAACTGCGCGCCTTGGCACACATTCAGCCAAACCGGTAGCGGCGCCCAGGCGTCCAAACCCACGAATTCCCTGAAAAGAGTAGTGAACATGACTCAAGTCAAACTGACCACCAACCACGGTGACATCGTCATCGAGCTGAACGCCGAGAAAGCGCCGATCACCGTCGCCAACTTCATCGAATACGTGAATGCTGGCCACTACGAAAACACCGTTTTCCACCGTGTCATCGGCAACTTCATGGTCCAGGGCGGCGGTTTCGAGCCTGGCATGAAAGAAAAGAAAGACAAGCGTCCAAGCATCCAGAACGAAGCGGACAACGGCCTTTCCAACGACAAATACACCGTCGCCATGGCCCGTACCATGGAGCCGCATTCGGCCTCCGCACAGTTCTTCATCAACGTGGCCGACAACGCCTTCCTGAACCACAGCGGCAAGAACGTGCAGGGTTGGGGCTACGCCGTGTTCGGTAAAGTCACCGAAGGCCAGGACGTCGTTGACAAGATCAAAGGCGTGCAGACCACCGGTAAAGCCGGTCACCAGGACGTTCCGGTAGAAGACGTTATCGTCGAGAAAGCCGAGATCGTTGGGTGATATTGCTGATTTCAGATTTGCATCTGGAAGAGGGGCGCTCGGATATAACCCGGGCGTTTCTGGATTTGCTCCACGGCCGCGCCCGTGGCGCCCAGGCGTTGTACATTCTGGGGGACTTTTTTGAAGCCTGGATTGGCGACGATGGGATGACACCGTTCCAGCGTTCGATTTGCGCGGCGCTGCGTGAGCTGAGCGACAGCGGCACCCCCATTTTCATCATGCACGGCAACCGCGACTTCCTGATCGGCAAGGCGTTCTGCAAAGCCGCAGGCGCCACCTTGCTCAAGGACCCGAGTGTCGTGCAGCTCGCAGGCGAGCCTGTGCTGTTGATGCACGGCGACAGCCTCTGCACCCGCGACGTCGGCTATATGAAGCTGCGGCGGGTCCTGCGTAACCCGATAGTGCTGTTTATCCTGCGGCACCTGCCCTTGCGCACCCGGCACGCGCTGGCGCGCAAGCTGCGCAGCGAGAGCAGCGCCCAGGTACGCATGAAGGCCAACGACATTGTGGATGTGACACCCGAGGAAGTGCCGCGGGTGATGCAGCAATTTGGCGTACGCACCCTGGTCCACGGCCACACGCACCGCCCCGCCATTCATAAGTTGCAGATTGGTGACCAGGCGGCCAAGCGTATTGTGCTGGGGGATTGGGACAAGCAGGGCTGGGCGTTGCAGGTGGATGAGCAAGGGTTTCAGTTGGCGGCGTTTGACTTCGTCAACCCGCAGCTGGCGTTGCCCGGGGCCTGAATCCCACAACACACATCAAATGTGCAAGCAGGCTTTTGTGGGAGCTGGCTTGCCTGCGATAGCATCGCCTCGGTGTATCTGATGTACCAAGGTGCCTGCATCGCAGGCAAGCCAGCTCACACACTTGATTGCATTTCACACTTTGCAGATCAGTGCCCGGACGCCTCCGGCCCCGCCTTCGCCGCAAACGGCGGCTTGGCCAGCCACACAATCACGATCAAGCCCATGAACATCCACCCCAGCAACGTGAAGTAATCCACGGTGGACATCATGTACGCCTGGCTAGTGAGGATCTGGTCCAGCTGCGCATAGGCCTTGTGCCCTGCCCCACCGAGCGCCTGCAAAGCATCGCGGGTCGCCGAGTCGTAGGTGGTCATGTTCTCGCTCATGTACGCATGGTGCTGGTCCGCGCGGCGAATCCAGATCCAGGTGGTCAACGACGCCGCAAAACTACCGCCCAAGGTCCGCAGAAAGGTCGCAAGACCCGCGCCATCGGCAATTTGGGCCGGCGGCAAGTCGGACATCAAGATGCTCAAGGTCGGCATGAAGAACAGCGCCACGCCAATACCCATGAACAACTGCACCAAGGCGATGTGGGTGAAGTCCACCTCGTTGGTGAAACCAGCGCGCATGAAACAGCTCAAGCCAATCGCCAGGAACGCCAGGCCCGCCAGCAAGCGCAGGTCGAACTTGTGCGCGTACTTGCCGACAAACGGCGACATCAGCACCGGCAGAATGCCGATCGGCGCCACCGCCAGGCCGGCCCAGGTGGCGGTGTAGCCCATCTGGGTTTGCAGCCATTGCGGCAGGATCAGGTTGATGCCGAAGAACCCCGCATAACCCAGCACCAACACGATGGTGCCGATGCGGAAGTTGCGGTAGGCAAACAACCGCAAGTTGACCACCGGGTGCTTATCGGTCATTTCCCAAATGACGAACACCGCCAGGGCTATCGCCGAAATCACTGCACCAATGATGATGAAGTTGGATTCGAACCAGTCCAGGTCGTTGCCCTTGTCGAGGATGATCTGCAAGGCGCCGACACCGACGATCAAGCTCAGCAGGCCGACGTAATCCATCGGCTGGTAGCTGGTGACCACCGGGCGTTTCTTCAGCTGCGAACGCACCACCATCACCGCAAAGATGCCGATGGGCACGTTGATAAAGAAGATCCACGGCCAGCTGTAGCTGTCGGTGATCCAGCCGCCGAGGATCGGGCCGGCAATCGGCGCCACCACCGTGACCATCGCCAGTAACGCCAGGGCCATGCCGCGCCTCGCAGGCGGGTAGACCGCGATCAGCAACGTCTGGGTCATCGGGTACAACGGCCCGGCGACCAAACCTTGCAGTACCCGAAAGCCGATCAGCTCGGGCATCGAGGTGGAAATACCGCAGAGGAACGATGCCAGCACAAACAGGATGGTCGCCCACAAAAACAGCTTCACCTCACCAAAGCGCCGGCTCAACCAGCCGGTGAGTGGCAAGGCGATGGCGTTGCTCACCGCAAACGAGGTGATCACCCAGGTGCCCTGCTCCGAACTCACGCCGAGGTTGCCGGAAATGGTCGGCAACGCCACGTTGGCGATGGTGGTGTCGAGCACCTGCATAAAGGTCGCCAGCGACAGGCCAATAGTGGCCATCAAGAGGCTGGGTGGCGTGAACGAGGCGTTATTGCTCATCAGCGTTGCACAGCCTTAGGCGCGGCGAGGCTGTTGTCATGGATCAACTGGGTGATCATGGCATCGGCTTCGGCCAATTGGCGGTCATACACGTTGGTGGTGAACGAGGCCTTTTGCGGCGCCTGTTGCGCCAGCACTGGGCCGCTCTTATCGTGCAGGTCCACATTGACCAGGGTGCTCAAGCCCACGCGCAGCGGGTGCTTGGCCAGTTCGTCGGCGTTGATGTGGATACGCACAGGCACCCGTTGCACGATCTTGATCCAGTTACCGGTGGCGTTCTGCGCCGGCAGCAGGGCAAACGCGCTGCCGGTACCGGCGCCCAGGCTGTCCACGGTGCCGCTGAACTTCACGTCACTGCCGTAGATGTCCGACTCGATGTCCACCGGCTGACCAATACGCATATCGCGCAGTTGGGTTTCCTTGAAGTTGGCATCGATCCACAGCTGGTCCAGCGGGATCACCGCCATCAACGCGGTGCCCGGCTGCACGCGTTGGCCCAGTTGCACCGTGCGCTTGGCCACGTAACCGGTGACCGGTGCGATCAAGGTACTGCGCGCGTTGGCCAGGTAAGCCTGGCGCAGTTGTGCGGCGGCGGCCTGCACGTCCGGGTGCGACGAAATCACCGTGTCGTCCACCAGCGCGCTGGAGGTCTTCAATTGCTGCTGTACGTTGGCCAGGGCGTTTTGCGCCGAGGTCAGGTCGTCACGGGCATGGGACAGTTCTTCCTGGGAAATCGCGCCGCCGGCGGCGAGGTTCTTACGACGGTTGTAGTTGTCCTGGGCCTTTTGCACGTTGGCATGCTGGGCCAGCACTTGGGCTTTCATGCCATCCACGTTGCTGTACAAGCCCCGCACTTGGCGCACGGTGCGCGCCAGGTTGGCCTTGGCACTTTGCAGGCCGACCGCGGCGTCATTCGGGTCGAAGTTGATCAGCACCTGGCCTTCGTGGACCAAATCGCCATCGTCGGCGCCGATGCTGACCACGGTGCCGGTGACCAGCGGGGTGATTTCCACCACGTTGCCGTTCACATATGCATCGTCGGTGCTTTCGTTGAAACGCCCGTAAAGCTCATACCAGGCCCACACGCCGATGACGCCGAGAATGACGATCAGCGCCAGGCTGAGCAGCATGATTTTGCGTTTGCGCGGGTTGTTGTCTTTGGGTTGCTCTGTTGCGTTAGTGTTTTCGGCAGTGGCCATCACAAATACCTCAAATTATTCCGTGCGTGTAGCGGGGGTGGTTACGGCCACGTTATCGGCGTTGAACCCGCCACCCAGGGCTTGCATCAATTGAATCGACAGATCGATCTGCGCAGCATTCAGGGTCGCCAACTGACGCTGGGCCTGCAGCAATTGCTGCTCGATACTGAGTACATCCAGGTAATTCCCGATCCCTGAGCTATAGCGCTGAACCCCGGTGTCGTAGGACTGCTGGGCAATGTCCGCAGCGTGTTGCTGGGCCTGGATCTGCCGACCGGTATCACGCAATTGCGAGAGGGTGTTGCCGATATCGCCCAAGGCTTGCACCAGGGTTTTGTTGTACTGGGCCACGGCCAGGTCGTAATCAGCGTCGCGCGCATCGAGGTCGGCGCGCAGGCGGCCGCCATCGAAGATCGGCAACGAAATGGTCGGCGCAATGCTGAAGAACCGGCTGGCCGAACCAAACATTGCATCGCCCAGCAACGACTCGGCCCCGGCGCTCGCGCTCAGGTTGAGGTTGGGGTAAAAACGGGTTTTGCTCGCGGCGACGTTCTTGCTCGCCGCCTCCACCCGCCAGCGTGCGGCGATCAAGTCCGGGCGACGGCCCAACAGCTCGGCCGGCAGCACCGAAGGCACGGCGACGGCGCTGGGCTTCAACACATTCGGGCGGCTGAGCTCGTTGCCACGGTCGGGGCCTTTGCCGAGCAACACGGCGAGGGCGATCTTGGCGCTTTGCAGTTGTTTTTCCGCATCGATCAATTGCGACTGGGAGCTGGCTTCCAGGCTTTCGGTCTGCTGGTACTGGTACTGGCTGTCGATGCCGGAACTCAGGCGGCGCTTACTCAACTCGAGCATCTGGCGGGTGCGCTTGAGGTCGTCGGTGGCCAGGTCCCGCACGATGTGCGCCTGACCCAAGTCGCTGTAGGCCTTGGCCACGTTGGCGGCCAGAGTCAGGCGCGCGGCTTGCTGATCGACTTCGGCGGCACGCGCCTGGCCCAAGGCCGCTTCCCAGGCGGCGCGCTGGCCACCCCAGAGGTCAAAGTTGTAGTTGAAGCTGGCGCCGATGTTACGCACGGTGGCGTAGGCATCGCCCTGCCCCAGCGGGTCCTGGTCTTTGGCCAGGCGCGAACGGCTCACGCCGGCGCTGGCATCCAGGGTCGGCATGCGTGCGGCATCGGCAGCATAGGCCGCCGCTTGCGCCTGATGGGCACGGGCGCTGGCGACTTGCATGTCCGGGCTGTTTTGCAGGGCTTCGTGGATCAGGCCGTCGAGCTGTGGGTCACCGAGGCTTTTCCACCAATCAGCAGTGGGCCAGGCGGCGCTGGACAAGGTCACGCCGCTCAAGGATTTGCCGGTTTGCAGCGTGTTAGCGTCGAGGCGTTGGCCTTGGGTGTCGAGGCCGCTGAAGTTGGCACAACCGGCCATGCTCATCGCCACCAGCACCAGGCTAACTGCGCGTGTGTTCATTGATTACCTACCCGCTGGATGACGATGGCGTCACCGGCAGCTACCAGAATTTTCGTGAGGATTTTTTCCAGGGTTTGCAACTCGCCGGGCTCTAGGGCGCCGGCCAGTTCGTTCATCGACTGCGCGCCGATGTGCGGCAGCATGTCCGCCAAGCGTTGGCCGTCTTCGGTGAGTACCAACTGCACCTGACGCCGGTCTTGCTCGGAACGCTTGCGCGCCAGCAGGCCCTTTTGCTCCAGGCGGTCGAGCATGCGGGTCATGGAACCGCTGTCCAGCGACAGGTTGCGGCACAGCTCGGCCGGGGTGTCGACGTCAAACTGGGCAATGATGATCAACACCTTGAACTGTGCGGCGGTGACGCCGTGGGGTTCCATGTGGGTATCGATAATGCGGTCTTTGAGCAGCGCCGCCCGGCCCAGCAACAGGCCGAGGTGGCAGTTGCGAAAGCTGTCAGGGGTGAAGTGGGTCATCGAAAGTCACCTTATTACTGCCTAGGCAGTGAATGTGTGACAAGATGTTACTGCTTAGGCAGCGAATGTCAAATGGAATTATTAGCTTGCTTGCTAATTTGGCGGCAGGTGGGCTGTAGTCCAAACAAATGTGAGAGCTGGCTTGTCTGCGATGACGGTGTGTTAGTCAATAAATCATCGACTGATGTACGGTCATCGCAGCATAGGTATCTACACATCTTTTTATGGGTTGAGTTCTTTGGTTGTCGTGGGGGCGCTGGGTACATATCCGTTGCTGCGGTAACGGCTACCTAGGGTTCCGCCCTTACGGCGGGTCACTTTTGGAAAAGAGCCCGGAATGCCGGCCCAGCCAAAGTAACCAAAAGGGCTCTTGCCCCACCACTCGGCACCTCGCCTAGGCTCGGTGTGCCCTTGTAAGATGATTTTCATCTGCTTCAGACCGTTATGCCCTCGGATTTCGAGATCGTGAGTGAGCGTGGGTCGAAGCAGATTCCTTCCTAAACTAGTCCGAACGGTTGCCAGGGCGCGAAGCCCGATTCTGCAAGGTTGGACGTGAGGAAAACACCATGGACCATGACTCTGCGTTTGTCGGAATTGATGTTTCCAAAACAAGCTCGACTCATTTGTCAGCACCACTGGCCAAGTCGAACAGTTTTCAATACTCAAGAAGGTATCCAGCGTTTAGCTAAACATCTCAAGGCTCAGGAGCCGGTTTTGGTGGTGTTGGAAGCAACTGGGGGTATGAGCGGCTTGCGGCTGCGGAGCTTTGCGCTGCGGGACTGCCAGTCGTTGTCGTCAACCCCGCCAGGTGCGTGATTTCGCCAAAGCTACCGGTCGGTTGGCTAAAACCGATGCTCTGGATGCCCAGGTGATTGCGGAGTTTGCCCAGGCGGTCAAACCCGAGATTCGAGAGATGCCAGATGAACACACTCGTGAGCTGGCAGATCTACTCACTCGACGCCGCCAACTCATCGACATGATCGTGGCGGAGGAGTCTCGGCTGAAGCAGGCGGTATTCAAGGCACTTCGAAGAGACATCAAGGCACATATCACCTGGCTTCAAAAGCGGCTTAAAAGCACAGACGATGACTTGCACGAAGCCATCAAGGCTTCCCCGGTCTGGAAGGCCAATTATGATTTGCTACGCGAGGTCGCTGGTGTTGGCAACGTGCTCGCACTTTCGCTGCTGGCGATGGTTCCGGAGCTGGGCAAGGTTAATCGCAAACAAGTGGCTGCCTTGGTTGGTGTGGCGCCTTTTACTGCGATAGCGGCCTCTACAAAGGGCGTAGACGGATATGGGGTGGTCGAGCTGAGGTTCGAAGTGTGCTTTACATGGCCGTCTTGTCCTCGAAGAGCCATAACCCGGTGATCGAGAGGTTCTACAACCATCTGCTTGCTGCAGGAAAGACGAAGAAAGTAGCGCTGGTTGCATGCATGAGAAAGCTGCTGACGATCTTGAATGCGATGGTGCGCGATCAAAAGCATTTCGCTGAAATGGCTTGAATTTCGACACGGTTGCTCACTCCGGCTTTGGACCGTGGGCCGCCGCCATGGGCCATCCTTGGCCCATCGCGGCTAAACCGGCGTCCTGCCGGTTTACCCACGCTCAAAGCCTGCGTTCGGCCAGCGTGGTTTAACGGGGCGCCTAAGATCAAGATCAAAAGCAGATCAAGATCAAAAGCAAGAGCACGGCGGCCTAGTAGCCGACCTGAGTGGTTAAATCAAAAAGCAAAACCGAGGCGGCCTGCTAGCCGACCTGATCTTAGTGGCTGAACTCAATCTAATGTGGGAGCTGGCTTGCCTGCGATGGCATCAACTGGCTATGCCTGATACACCGAGGTGCCTGCATCGCAGGCAAGCCAGCTCCCACAGAAAAACAGAGTGCCACGGTGCAGGCAGCTAAACTCGATCAAAATAATGAGATGGCTACCCCGCCGCCCCCTGTGAACGCCCACTAAGCTTTCACAGGGGATCTATCGGAGACCGCAGCCATGAGCAAAGTAGACATCACCGCCGTTGACCTTGGTAAGCACAGCTATCACGCTCACGAACAAGATGAGCGTGGCCATGTACTGCTGCGCAAAAGTTTAATCGAGCAGGATTGCTCCAGCATTTAGCTTCCATCGAGCCTTGTACTGTTGTGATGGAAGCCTGCGGCGGCGCCCACTTCATGGCGCAACAAGTCGCCATGCTGGGACACACCCCAAACTTATTGCTCCTCATCTCGTGCGCCCTTACGTAAAAGCAATAAAAACGACTTCGCTGATGCCGAAGCGATTTGTGAGGCAGCTAGTCGCCCAACGATGCGTTTCGTACCAGTAAAACCCAAGCTCAGCAAGCGTTGGCCATGCTCAACTCGGTCCGCGACTCGCTTATCAAGGAACGCACAGCCGCCGTTAATCGAATTCATGCAGGGCTTTTGGAGGTGGGTGTCAGCTTGGCACCGGGCTTTAAATCAGTCAAAGAGGTGCCCGCGTTACTCGAAACAGCCTCATTTCATGGGCTGATCAAAAAGCTGCTGCAAGGGCTGTATGACCACTACGTCTACCTGGATCGTCAGGTTAAGGTTCTCGACAAAGAAGTTGAGAGCCAAGTCGCTGAAGATGATCTGGCTTCTCGTTTGATGACAATTCCCTGCGTTGGCCCGATCACCTCCAGCGTCTTGGCTGCGGAGTTGGGCGATGGCAAGCAGTTCAAATGTGGTCGAGGCTATTCAGCCTCGATAGGACTTGTGCCAAAGCAGCATTCTACTGGCGGTAAAACCGTACTTTTGGGCATCAGCAAGCGCGGAGATCGAAACCAGCGACGCTTGTTTGTTCAATGTGCCCGTATCTACTTGATGCACTTGGATAAGCAAAAAGGGAGTTTGGCCGATTGGGTTCGCAAGCTGCTGGCAGGCCATCGGCACTCAATTTAGTGGTCTGCGCGCTAGCCAACAAGCTGGCAAGAATCGCTTGGTCGATCGCGGCAAACCACACTGAATTTGATGCAGGGCCAAGCGCGATGAACGCTTGACCCTGCTGTCACCCAAGCACCACCCACCTGGTTTTGCGATGCTGGATAACAGATGACGTGAACGGCCAACCGGCCTGACGACAACCCTGAGCTCCCACACGGCTGAAAGGCCGTCCAAATAATTAGGGTCGTTGGGCATCAATTTCTCATCGAGGCGCGGGGCCAATACCCCACTCAGACGCCGAATAGATGAAAGCAAGCCATACACGCCATCAAAGACAGTATTGCAGAAAAGGGGTAACCATAGATGTGGGAGCGGGCTTGCTCGCGAAGGCGGTGGGTCAGTCAGCTCATGTGTAACTGACCCACCGCCCTCGCGAGCAAGCCCGCTCCCACATTGGGATCTCATTACATCAGCTAGATAGGGTGGTGCTCTGCTTCTGCTCTGCTTCTGCTCTGTTTTTGCCCTGCTTTTGCTTCAACCACTCAGGTCGGCTACTAGGCCGCCGTGCTCTTGCTTTTGATCTTGATCTTGATCTTAGGCGCCCCGTTAAACCACGCTGGCCGAACGCAGGCTTGAATCCGTGGGTAACCCGGCAGGACGCCGGGTTAGCCGCGATGGGCCAAGGATGGCCCATGGCGGCGGCCCACGGATTCAAGCCGGAGTGAGGGCATGCCGAGCCTGGCGAGGCACCGAGTGGTGGGGCAAGAGCCCTTTGGTTACTTTTGGGGCTCTTTTCCAAAGTGACCCGCCGTAAGGGCGGAACCAATAGCCGCCGTTACCACAGCAACGGATATGTACCCATATCTACCTAACCCCGAGTTGCGTAGATACCCATGCCCATCGCAGACAAGCCAGCCCCCACATTTTTACGGCGTAAGGGTTTAGAAATCCCGCTTGTAGAAAATATCCAGCGAACTGGCCACACCACTGGCCACCTCCAGATACACCTTCTTGCTCAACAAGTAGCGCAAGGCAATGGTGCTCGCCGGCTCAAACACCCCAACCCCATAACGCAGGCTGAGCTTCTCGGTGATCTTGCCGCTGGCCACCACGGAAGTGTTATTGCCGGAGCCCTGGGTGTCGAGGTCGAAGTCCTGAATCCCCAGCTTAGTGGCGATATCCGAAGTCACCCCGGCACTGCCCATCAAGCCCAGGCCCAAGGCGGCTTCGGCGAGCATGTTGTTGTCTTCACCGGTGTTGTTACGCGAACGCCCCAGCACCAAGTACGACAGCGCATCCTCCTGGGACATGGCTGGCTCGGAGAAGATCTGCGTAGTCGGCTGTTCGGCGCTGCCGCTCAGGCGAATACCGGCGGTCACGGTCCTGGACGGCTCGGTGACCACGCGTATCGCTTCGATATCCAGGAACGGCTGGTCCAGCGGCCCTGCAAACAACAGCCGAGCGCGCCGCACGTTGAGCCGCTGCCCATAAGCGCGGTAACGACCGTCGTTGAGCCACAGCTCGCCACGGGTGTCCATGTTGTCGCCGATATGCACCTGGCCCTGCACCTTGGCGGTGAGGCCGAAGCCCGCGAAGTTGAGCTGGTCCTCGCCCACCACCACGTCGATGTCCATGGCCATTGCCATCGGCGGCTTGCCCTCTTCGGTCTGGCTGCCGACGATCAGCGTGTCATCCGACACCTTGACCGTCGACGGTGGCAGTTCACGCACAGTGATATCGCCACGCGGGATGTGCACCTTGCCGGCAATCGCCAACTTGTCGTTTTTAAGGCTGATTTTCAGGTCCGGCGCCACTTCCAGCGCCGCATAAGGCTCCACTGTAACCGGCAGTTTCGAGCCTTGCAGGCTAAGGTCCACCACCAGGGCCTGGCCCCAGTCGATCTGCCCCTTGAGGCTGCCCTGCCCGGCCTTGCCGCTGTGCCAAGCACCGTTCAACTGCACGCTTTCGCCGGCAATCAACGCCTGCACGTTCAAGCCTTCAAGGCTGATCGGCAACTCAGGCCCGGAGACCTCGCCGCCCACCAGGTTCACGCTGCCGTTGACCTGCGGCGCCAGCAACCCACCGGAGATGCGGCCGTTGCCGTTGAGCTTGCCGTTGAGTTTTTCCACCATCGGCACAAACGGCCGCGCCACGGCGAGGTCCAGGCCGTTGAGGCTGAAAGTCCCGGTGATCGGCTTGTTCTTCGGCAACGGGTTGATCTGTGCCTGCAACAGCAACTCGCCAAGCTTGCCGCCGCGGAAATTCAGCTGGGTGTCGATGCGCTGGGGATTAAGGGTGGTTTCCAGTTTCAGAGTGTCATAGGGGAAGTCCAGCCACTGGTCCTTGTCCTTGACGCGCAAGGTGCCACCGCTGGCATCCACCGCGATCACACCTTTAGGGCCGCTGGCGGGCAGGTCCAGTTGAACATCGGCATTGAGCTTACCCTGCCAGGCAAAATCTTTAGGCAAAAAGGCCGCCAGACTGTCGATGGGGAATTGCTTGAGGTGGTAGCGCAGCTTCGGCTCCGGCATCAGCCGTTGGTCTTCACCGCACAGGCTTGCAGGGCCGGACACCCAGCAGTGAGCGGAAAAGGTCAGCTTGCCGTCGGCCAAACGCTCGATTTTTGCCGGGGCTTGCAGCTTCCAGTCCTGGCCGCCGGCTTGTACATCACCGCTGGCCAGGCGCCCGCGCCAGTTGCCTTTGTCGAGGTTACCGTCCAAGGCCAGGGCCAGTTTGACCAAGGGGCCAGCCAGGTCCAGCTGGACTTTCTGGCTCTTGATATCGCCTTGGGCGCTGGCGGTCAGGGTGCCGACCTGGGTCTCACCGGCTTGGATGCCGCTGCCCTTGAGGTCGATCTTCGCGCGCTGGGCGTTGTCGAGCGTGGCGCCGAGGTTGAGGCTTTGCAGATGGTTATCGGCGAACGCCAGTTGCTGGCCCTTGAGGTCGAGCTTGCCCTGTGGCGCCTTCAATGTGCCGGCGACATCCACACGCCCATTGATTTGCCCACGTAACTGCGGCCACAGCTGGGCTAGGCGCGCCAGCTTGATGTCGATCTGCCCGGCCAGGCGCTGTTGCAGGCTGCCACTGCCGTTGATGCGGTTATCACCTAGGCGGATATCCAGGTTGGCCAGCGTCCATTGCTCACCCGCGCCTTCGGCCTTGGCCGCCAGCACGGCGGTTTGGCCGCGCAAACGACCCTTGAGATCGAGGTCGGCATTGAGCTTGAGCTGTTCATTTTTGAACTCGCCTTTGCTGCGCAAAGGGCCAGCCAAGGTGCCCGGCAACTCAGCGACCCAGTACGCCGGGTTCAACGCCGACAGATCCAGCGCGGTGTCCCAGGCAATGCCGTCGGCAAATTGCAGGTTCAGGTGGCCTTCGGCCTTGCCCTGGCCCGCCGTCAATTTAAGCTCAGGCAGGAAGACTTGCTTGAGGTCGCCACTGAACGGCGTGACCACATTGAACTTGCCGGCCGGGCCGTCGAGGTCAGCCTTGAGGTTGCCCAGGTAGTTGCCGTCTTTGTAGAAGACTTCGCCATTAAAGGTGCGCAATGCCACCTGCGGCTCGTCGATCAGTGGGTAGAGGCGGTGCCAGGGGAAATCCAGCCAGTCGATCTTGGCGTCGGCACTGAAGCCTTGTTGCCAGTCCAGATTGGCGCTGAGCTTGAGGCTTTGTTTGTCGCCGGCCGTCAAATCCAGGCCAGCGATCTGCGCACCTTTGGCGTCGACCTTGCCTTGCAGCAGCAAGTCCACAGGACCTTTTTGCGCAGGTAGCACGGCCTTGCCCAGTAGTTGATAGCCGTTACTCAGGTCGCCCTTGGCGGTGAGGTCCAGTTGATTGAGTTGCAGGGTATCGGGCAAATCGGCGCTGGGTTTGAAGCCGTCGGCGGTGATGCGTAATTGGGCGGGCAGGTTCTCCACCAGCGGTTGCAGCTCGCCGCTGAGTTTGGCGGGCAGGTAGCCGCTGCTGTCGGCATCCAGCGTGAGGGTCTTGAGCAAGTCGCCGTCGACCTTGAGCGCAACCTTCCACGGCGCGCCGCCGGGCGCATACGGCAGGCTCAGGTTGCCGGTGGCACTCAACGGCCAGTTGCCAGTAGGCTGCAGCAAGCCGGCCAGGTCCAGCACCAGATCATCACGCTGCAAATGCACCGAGTCGATCTGCATGCCCGCCGCCGTCCAATGCGCCGCCAGTTGCAAGCCCTTGAGTTCTTCGCTGCCGTTAAACAGCAGGCTACCGACGCGAACGTCGCCCAATTGGATGGCAACCGGCAACTTCAAATCCGGCAAGGAGATGGGGCCGCTGCTCGGCTCATTGCTCGGCGGGAATTGCAGGCTGACCTGCTCCACATCCAGCTGATTGATGCACAACGTCATGCGCAGCAAGCAGCCCGGTGACCAATCAAACTTCGGTGCATTGAGCTCGACCCGACTGGTGTCTTGCTGCCACAGGAGATGGTCGGCGCTCCACTGACCGCCCAGGTGCCCCTGGAAATTCTCCACGCTCAAACCCGGCACCTGGCCCAAGGCCCAGCGGCTGCCTGCTTGAGTGCCAAGCACGGTCCACAGCGCCAACAACACCAAGGCAAGGACCGCCACAATGGCCAGCCCCGCTATTTTCAAACCACGCATCACAGCTCAGGCCCCATGGAAAAGTGCAAACGAATGCCGCCCGGATCTTCGAGGGCATGGGCCAGGTCGAGGCGAATCGGCCCGACCGGCGACACCCAGCGCACACCCACGCCCACACCGGTTTTCAAGCTGGGCATTTCCAGGGTGTTGAAGGAATTGCCTTGGTCGATAAAGGTCGCGATCCGCCATTTTTCGGCGATGGAATATTGATACTCGGCGCTCAGGGCCATCATGTAGCGACCACCGATGCGGTCACCACGGTCGTTCTCGGGCGACAGCGTCTGGTATTCGTAACCGCGTACGCTTTGGTCACCACCGGCGAAGAAGCGCAGCGAGGGTGGCACGGACCTGTAGCCGTTGGTGGCACTGCCGCCGAACTGCGCACGGCCCAGGAAGCGGTGGTTATCCCACAGGGTGGTCAAGCCTTTGATCGTCGCTGTGCCGTACAGCAGGTTGGTGTCGGAACCCAGGCCTTCTTTGGCAACTTTGGTATCGAACATCAAACGATAGCCATGGTGCGGGTCGATACGGTTGTCGCTGCGCAGGTAGGAATAGTTGATCCCAGGCATCACCAGATTACTGAGGCCCGAGTCATTACCCAGGCGGTATTCTTCGCGCTGGTACTTGAGCGAGATGACGCGTGTCCAGCCGCTGGGCAATTTGCTGTGCCATTCAGGCCCCAGGGTGAGCAGCTTGCTCAGGGTGTCGGTATTGGCGATTTCTTCATTCTGGTAACCACCGGCAAAGCGCAGTTTGTCGGTCAGCGGCGGGTCCAACGGAATGTCGTACCACAGGCCGACGTTTTGCCGTGGCGCCGACAATTCGGCTTCCCAGCCATAGCTGTGGCCCTGGGGGTTGACCCAGTGGCGGGTCCAGTTGGCTTTGCCACGCGGGCCGACGTCGGTGGAGTAACCGAGGCCTAGGCCCATGGTGCGTGGCTTGCGGGTTTCCAGTTGCACCGCCACCGGAATCACATCATTGGCCGAGGCGGCGGGCGTGGCGTCCACGCGCACAGCCTCGAAGAAGCCGCTCGATTGCAGGTTCTGGTTGAGTTCGGCGATGAGTTCGGAATCGTAAGGCGCGCCGTTTTTGAACGGCACCATGCGCTGCAGCAGGTCTTCATCAAAGGGCGTGTCGCCGGCGAAGCTGACCTTGCCCATGGTGTAACGCGCGCCGCTGTCGTAGATGAGTTCGATATCGGCGACGCCCGCCTGGGGATCGACCAAAAGTTTCTGACTGGTAAAGCGCCCACTGAAAAAGCCGTAGCGTGAGGCCTGGTTCTGGATCAGACGCTTGGCGTCTTCGTAATTGCCGTGGTTGAGCACGGCGCCGGATTTGAGTTCGCTGCTTTCAGGCACGCGAAAGGCCTTGAGGCTCGCGGCCTGGCCGTCAACCCGAATGGTCACGTTGCGCAAATGAATCGGCTCGCCGGGGTCGATGGTGAGGATCAGGCGCGGGTTCTTGCCGCCTTTCACATCACTGGCGATCTGTGGCTGATAGAAGCCCAGCGCCTGGGCCGCCTTGCGCGCCTGTTCTTCAGCGCCACGGCTGAAGCGCTGCAAGGCTTCTTCGTCACGATCGCCGACCCCGCCGATATAGCCTTCAATGTTGGCTTTCAACGCGTCGTTTGAGGGTTTGACCCGCACGTCCAATTCGCTTTGCGCCAAGGCGCCGCAGCTTGTGAACAGCAGAATCAAGCCGCTGGTAAATCTTCCTGGAAACTTCATAGGCGCGGATGCTACACGAGCTAGGGAGACTCTTTGAACCCGGATTTATCTGAATAATTCTGTCTTAAGCTGTTGCAGCCTGTAACGCCTGGGGATTTGGGTGAAAAAACACATGTTCCAGGACGGGTCCTACGGCCACTTCACCGATTTCCTCATAGCCCTGGCGCTTATAGAAATCCAGGTAACGTGAGTTACCGGTATCGAGTACCACGCCGTTTGAATGCGGGTCTTCGGCGCACCAATTGTGCACGGCCTGCAACAGTTGCTCGCCGTAGTGTTTGCCCTGGAACTGCGGGTGAATGCCCAGTATCGGCAACACATGCACCGACTCGCTCGGCAGGCACGCCAGCACTGCGTGATGGTAATCCAGGTAACGCCGCGTGCCGCGCACGCCGGTGCTCAGCCACATGCGCAATTGCCAGGCCCAACTCTCGGTAATGCCCAGGCGCCGCTGCGGTGGCGCGATCAGGGCGATGCCGATCAGCCGGTCGGTGACGAACAGGCCGATGGCGGGAAGCTTTTGGAAAAAATGCTGCTTGACCAGTTCACGCACGGTGGCGCGAACCCGCTGTTCATAGCCTGCGCGTTCAGCTTCGAAGATGTAGGCCCATGTCGGCTCATGCCGATAGGCCTGGTAGAGCATGGAGCGCGCCTCGCGGGAATAGCCGCTGTTGAGCAGGCGAATCTCGGCAATGGCAGTCGAAGTGTCAGGCATACAGTGAATCTCCCTGGGCACCATTCAAAAAAGATGGCGTTCTTATGGGTACGAACCTACGCAGCACCAGTCGTTCCCAGACAGTAGCAGTGCATGCGCCCTACCGCCACGCTGGCCCCCGCCTGACTTGTCGGCTAGCATCGCCCTTTTGCCAGACTGGACTGCCGACCATGAAAATCGTCTCCTTCAATATCAACGGGCTGCGCGCCCGCCCCCATCAGCTGGCGGCGCTGATTGAAAAGCATCAACCCGACGTGATCGGCCTGCAGGAAACCAAGGTTCACGATGACCAGTTCCCGCTCGCCGAAGTGCAGGCTTTGGGCTATCACGTGTACTACCACGGGCAAAAAGGCCATTACGGCGTGGCCCTGCTTTCGCGCAAGCCGGCATTGAGCCTGCACAAAGGTTTTGCCACCGACGAAGAAGACGCTCAGCGCCGCTTTATCTGGGGCACCTTCGCCGATGAAAACGGCAACCCCGTGACCATCATGAACGGCTACTTCCCCCAGGGCGAAAGCCGCGACCACCCGACCAAGTTCCCGGCCAAGCAACGCTTCTACGAAGATTTGCAGCACCTGCTGGAAAGCCAGTTCAGCAATGACCAGCCATTGGTGGTGATGGGTGACATCAACATCTCCCCGCAAGATTGCGACATCGGCATCGGCGCCGACAACGCCAAGCGCTGGCTGAAAACCGGTAAGTGCAGCTTTTTGCCCGAGGAGCGCGAGTGGATGGCGCGCCTGAAAAACTGGGGCCTGGTGGACAGCTTCCGCCACCTCAACCCGGACGTGACTGACCGTTTCAGCTGGTTCGACTACCGCAGCCGGGGGTTTGAGGATGAGCCCAAGCGTGGGCTGCGCATTGACGTGATCATGGCGTCCAACGGCTTGCTGCCGCGGGTCAAGGATGCGGGCGTGGATTACGACTTGCGCGGTTTGGAAAAGCCGTCGGACCATGCGCCGATCTGGCTGGAATTGAGCTGACTCGACTCAATGTGGGAGCCAGCTCCCACCTTTGGGTTTGTTGTGCGCCAGTCACAATATTGAAATCCAATTGACTTAATCTCCCGGCACCCCCTTTGGCTTAAGAAGGTGCCGGCATGATGCTGCGCGTTCTGCTCCTGTTGATCCTGCCCCTGTGCGCAGTGGCTGCTCCCCTGCCCGTTCCCGACCAAGGCCCTGCTCTACGCATTCAGGGCTCCAACACCATTGGCGCAGCGCTCGGGCCCGCATTGGTCAAAGGCCTGATGGAACACCAGGGCCTGCAGGCAGTGCACAGCGAGCCTGGCGAAGGCGCCAATGAACAGCGGGTGATCGGCAAGACGCGCCAGGGCAAATCGGTGATTGTTGAGGTGGCCGCCCACGGCTCCAGCACCGGGTTTAGCGCGCTGAAAAAAGCCAGTGCCGACCTCGCCGCGTCTTCGCGCCCGATCAAGGACAACGAACTCGTAGACCTTGAACCCCTCGGCGACCTGAAAAGCCCAGAGGCCGAACAGGTGATCGCCATCGACGGCCTGGCCATCATCCTCCACCCGCGCAACCCGCTGGACACGCTGAACACCGAACAGCTGGCGCAGATCTTCAACGGTGAGATCAGCACCTGGGAGGCGCTCGGCGGGAGCGGCGGCGCCATTCATTTATATGCGCGCGATGATCAATCCGGCACCTACGACACCTTCAAGGAACTGGTGCTGCGCCTGCGCGGCAAGCCCCTGGCCGGGTCGGCCAAACGTTTCGAGTCCAGCGAAGCCTTGTCCGATGCCGTGAGCCATGACCCTCAAGGCATTGGGTTTATCGGCCTGCCATCGGTGCGCGAGGCCAAGGCGGTAGCCATTGTCGATGGCGACTCTCAGCCCATGTTGCCCGTGACCCGCCTGATTGCTACCGAGGATTACCCGCTGTCACGCCGGCTGTACTTTTACCTGCCGCCGTCGGGGCGTAATCCTTGGGCCAAGGCACTCGTGGACTTCACCCAAAGCAGTAAGGGCCAGGCGATTGTGGCAGCCAATGGCTTTATTGCGCAGCAAGTGCAGGCGATCAGCGTGGCGTCGCGCCCCTCAATGCCCGAGGATTATCAAGCCATCGCCCGTGACGCCCAGCGTTTGACCGTGAACTTTCGTTTCGAGGAAGGCAGTGCAAGCCTGGACAACAAGGCGCGCCAGGATTTGCAGCGGGTGGTGGCGTATATCAACAGCCACGGCAAGCTCGACAAGCAGGTCACGCTGGTGGGGTTTGGCGATGCCAAGAGTGATCCGCAGCGCGCGGCGCTGTTGTCGAAGTTGCGGGCGATGGCGGTGCGGCGTGAACTGGTCAAGAGCGGTGTGGTGCTGCGTGATATACGCGGGTTGGGTGCGCAGATGCCGGTGGCGGCGAATACGGCGGATGAGGGGCGGATCAAGAATCGACGGGTGGAGGTTTGGGTGTACTGACCCCTGGGTTGTGTGTTGTAAACACTGGCCTCATCGCGGGCAAGCCCGGCTCCCACAGTTGACCGAGTTGTTCTGGAGAACACGGGCAACTGTGGGAGCCGGGCTTGCCCGCGATGGGGACAACTCGGTCTTACTGCCCGCCGCGCATCAGTTCTTTAGGCACATACTTGCCAATCTCAAACTTGCCAATCGCCGCACGGTGCACTTCATCCGGGCCGTCGGCCAGGCGCAAGGTGCGTTGCATGGCATACATGTAGGCCAGCGGAAAATCGTTGGAAACCCCAGCGCCGCCATGAATCTGGATCGCGCGGTCGATCACTTTCAACGCCACGTTCGGCGCCACCACCTTGATCTGGGCGATTTCGCTTTTCGCGACTTTGTTACCGACGGTGTCCATCATGTACGCCGCCTTCAACGTCAGCAGGCGCGCCATGTCGATTTCCATCCGTGAGTCGGCGATCTTGTCGATATTGCCGCCCAGGCGCGCCAATGGTTGGCCGAACGCGGTACGGCTGACGGAGCGTTTGCACATCAATTCCAGCGCACGCTCGGCCATGCCGACGGAGCGCATGCAGTGGTGGATACGGCCAGGGCCAAGGCGGCCCTGGGCAATTTCAAAGCCGCGACCTTCACCGAGCAAGACGTTTTCGTAGGGCACGCGCACATTGTCGAACAGCACTTCGGCGTGGCCGTGGGGTGCGTCGTCGTAGCCGAATACCGGCAGTGGGCGGACGATTTTCACGCCTGGGGCATCCACCGGCACCAGAATCATCGAGTGCTGCTGGTGACGTGGTGCATCCGGGTTGCTCAGGCCCATGAAGATCAAGATTTTGCAGCGCGGGTCGCAGGCGCCGGAGGTCCACCATTTTTTGCCGTTGATCACCCATTCGTCGCCCTGGCGCTCGGCGCGGGCGGCCATGTTGGTGGCGTCTGAGGACGCGACGTCTGGTTCGGTCATGGCGAACGCCGAGCGGATCTCGCCGCGCAGCAGCGGTTCCAGCCAACGTTGTTTCTGTTCGGCGTTGGCGTAGCGCACCAGCACTTCCATGTTGCCGGTGTCGGGTGCGGAGCAGTTGAACGGCTCCGGGCCCAACAAGGAGCGGCCCATGATTTCGGCCAGCGGCGCGTATTCAAGGTTGGTCAGGCCGGCGCCCAGTTCGGATTCGGGCAGGAACAGGTTCCACAGGCCCTCGGCTTTTGCCTTGGCTTTCAGCTCCTCCATGATGGCGGTGGGCTGCCAGCGGTCGCCTTCGCTGACCTGGCGTTCGAACACCGGCTCGGCCGGGTAAACGTACGTGTCCATGAACGCAGTGACACGTTCACGCAGTTCCTGAACCTTGGGCGAATAGGCGAAATCCATGAGCAGCTCCCTTCTCTGAGAGGTTGTTTAGGTCATGCAATCGATGCTAGAACAGCGCTGATAATTTACCTAGCCTATTCTCGGCGTGTATTAACATTCATCACCGATATATGATCGGCGCCTGAGCACTTAACAATCGCTACCTAACAATAAGAGCGCAACGACATGAACCTGAGCAAGGTCGACCTCAACCTGTTTATCGTCTTCGACGCGATCTACACCGAAGCCAACCTGACCCGCGCCGGGCAGATTGTCGGTATCACCCAGCCGGCGGTGTCCAACGCCCTGGCGCGCTTGCGCGAGACCTTCAACGACCCGCTGTTCGTGCGCACCGCCCAAGGCATGGTGCCCACGCCCATGGCGCAGAACATCATCGGCCCAGTGCGCAATGCGTTGTCGTTGTTGCGGGTGTCGGTGCAGGAAAGCCGGATTTTCAACCCGCAACAGGCGGCCAAGACCTACCGCATCAGCATGACCGACCTCACCGAAGCGGTGATTTTACCGCTGCTGTTCCAGCGCCTGCGCCGCCTGGCGCCGACCGTGGTGATCGAGAGTTTCCTGTCCAAACGCCGCGAAACCACCAAGGAGTTGGCCGCCGGGCGCCTGGACTTTGCCGTGGATGCGCCGCTGAACACGGACCCGCAAGTGCGCCACGTCAAGCTGATGGAAGACCGCTACGTGTGCGCCATGCGCAAGGGCCACCCGATGGCGGGCAAGGACAAGTTCAGCCTGGATGACTACCTGTCGCTGACCCACATCCATATCTCCAGCCGCCGTAACGGCCTGGGCCACGTCGACCTGGCCCTGGGCAAGATGGGCATCCAGCGCAAGATCGCCCTGCGCTCCCAGCATTACCTGATGGCCTCGCAAGTGTTGCAGCAGACCGACATGGTCATGACCGTGCCCGAGCGTTTCGCCCGCCGTCATGAGTTGCATTGGTTCAACCTGCCGGTTAACGATGTACCGCCCGTGGAAACCCACCTGTACTGGCACGAAAGCACCGACCAGGACCCGGCCAACCGTTGGATGCGTGAGCAGATGATTGAGTTGTGCCAGCAGGTGACGGCACATGAAAAGAAACTCGACAAGCTGCAAGCCTGAACAGCTTTTGTGGCGAGGGAGCCAGCGCCCTCGCCACAGAGTAAGCCTCCACCCAGGCTATTTGCTTGACGTTTACGTCAACCTGACATTAGCTTAGCGCCAAGACCTTCTTGAGCGCCCCCATGAGCACGACCTACAGCATCTCCGACCTCGCCCGCGAGCTCGACATCACCACCCGCGCCATTCGCTTCTATGAAGAACAAGGCCTGCTGGCCCCGGAACGCCGGGGCCAGGAGCGCATTTACTCGGCGCGGGACAAGGTCAGCCTCAAGCTGATCCTGCGCGGCAAGCGCATCGGGTTTTCCCTGGCCGAATGCCGCGAGCTGATCGAACTCTACGACCCCACCAGCGGCAACCACATCCAGCTCAACAGCATGCTCGCCAAGATCGCCGAGCGCCGTGAGCAGCTTGAGCAACAGTTGCTGGATATCGAACAGATGAAACTGGAACTGGACACCGCCGAAGAGCGCTGCACCCAGGCCCTGGCGCAGACCATGAGCCAGGTTGGCCATTAACCAGAAGGTAGCCTTCATGTCCCTCCCCTCACACGTACGCTTGGTGGAAGTAGGCCCGCGCGACGGTTTGCAGAACGAAGCCCAGCCCATCAGCGTGGCCGACAAGGTCCAGTTGGTGGATGCCCTGACCGACGCAGGCTTGAGCTATATCGAAGTTGGCAGTTTTGTCTCGCCCAAATGGGTGCCGCAAATGGCCGGGTCGGCCGAGGTGTTTGCGCAGATCCAGCGCAAGCCCGGCGTAACCTACGGCGCGCTGGCGCCGAACCTGCGCGGTTTTGAAGACGCGCTGGCTGCCGGCGTGACGGAAGTCGCGGTGTTCGCGGCGGCGTCCGAGGCGTTTTCCCAGCGCAATATCAACTGCTCGATCAGCGAAAGCCTGGCGCGTTTTGCGCCGATCATGGCGGCAGCCAAACAGCATGGCATCAGCGTGCGTGGTTATGTGTCGTGTGTGTTGGGTTGCCCTTACGAAGGTGACATCGCCCCCGAACAGGTCGCGGCGGTCGCGCGCGAGCTGTATGCCATGGGCTGTTATGAGGTGTCCTTGGGCGACACCATCGGCACCGGCACGGCGGGCGCCACACGGCGGCTGTTTGAAGTGGTCGGCGCGCAGGTGCCACGGGACAAGCTGGCCGGGCACTTCCACGACACGTACGGCCAGGCGATTGCGAATATCTACGCCAGCCTGCTCGAAGGGGTCCAAGTGTTCGACAGCTCTATCGCAGGCCTCGGCGGTTGCCCTTACGCCAAGGGCGCCAGCGGTAACGTCGCCACCGAGGATGTGGTGTACCTGCTCAATGGCCTGGGTATCGACACCGGTATCGACCTGGAGCAATTGATGCACGCGGGCCAGCAAATCAGCAACGTGCTCGGCCGACCTACCGGGTCGCGCGTCGCGAAGGCGCGTAACGCCCGTTGAGTAGCATCGCTGTGACAATGTGTTACCGCACGCTTACGTAACGAGTAACACGGGAACATATTTTGTCTGATTTGCCGTGTGCCAATGCCCATCAAAAAATCAACCCATTGATTTTAAAGGACTTTTAAAAGTTGGCACGGCTTCTGCTATCTCTATTGCATAACAAGAATAAAAAGCGCCAAACCTAATAAAAATAAGACGAAACGACTCTGACATAACAAAAACAACACGGCAGAGACGCAGCTAACAGATTTTTTTGGAGAAGATGTGCTTCGCAGGGTACGGCATGCCGAAACCCGCAACCGGTTAGAGAAAAATAAAACTACCTCAGGTAGCTACCCACTGGTTGGATCGATAGCGAAGAAGCAGATCAGCGTTCAAAAAAATACGTTTGCTCTTGACCCCGGATGGGGGTCGCCAAAAACAGCGGTAAAGGGTAACGGTTGCCAAAAACAACAATAGACCGCCCCTCAATAATAAGAAAAGAGCACGCAACGACAAATTAAAGGGGACCTTCGGGTCCCCTTTGTGCTTTCTGACGCTTAAGGAATCAGACCTGAGCCACTTGCGCTGCGTCGTGTGTGCCCAGCACCTGACGCGTCAATGCCTTGAGTGCGATTCTCTCCTGCACGTTTCGCGCAGAGCTAAGCGCCTGCAATTGTTTCTCGAAGAAACCGCTCTGCATCGCATCATCCACCAGTATGTCATCGCGTTGCTTGCCGAGCAGCGTGGCCAGGCGGTCAACCGCCGCATTTCGTTTAACCAGCCACTGCGCCTGGGCAGCCGTGTCCGCCTTGATATCCTCCTCACCCTGGAGATCCGACACGTCATACAACGCGGTGCTTTTTTCATTGATGGGTTCAAGGCCGGGGGCCATCAGCTGCTCCAGCCTCGGTGCATAGTGGCTGCGAAGATGCTTGTCCCAAAAACCCAGCTTAATAAAGAAGCTTTCCTCATCGGCGTGGACACGTTCATCCCTGAGCACACTCGCATAGGCATCATCGATCGCCCCCTGACTCACACTGGCAACTTCTGGAAATAACATGTCCCTGGACTTGACCGGCAACGCTAGCCTGTCCGCCAACTTGATTCGATAAGCGAGTATGACCTCGACCTGCTCCTGAAACGACGACCCGCGCAAATCGACATCTCGTTGAGCAATAGCGTCTACCAAGTCAAGACGAAACAGTTTTCTGCCCGTGGTAATCAGTTGGGTTTCGGCGCCGGCCTCATCGGCCAACGCCAGGGTTTGCAATGCCAACACTTCACGTTCCGAGTTCATAAACTCAACAACGCTGCCATCGCCACAGGTGAATCGGTCATCCGCGACAGCGAACAACCGCTCGCGGATCTCCTGGTATTCATTGACCGCCTCGAGCATGTCCCACACGCGCTCGGTCAGTTGTGCACGGGTGGTCGTGGACCGGTATTCAGCGCAACGCGTGGTGTCGGCCAGCATCGAAAAGAACGCCGCCGACTCAGGGCTGGCGAGCGCATCGTCCCAGAGCCTGGCGCGAACTGCCTGCACGGCCGTCGGCGCGCCATCGAGCCACAAGCGCCGCCCCTCCTCGACCGTAACATGGACATCCGCCGGGGCATCGAGCCCAAGACGCACGCGCGTATCAGCCGACAGCGGGTTTTCATGATAATTAATTCGTTCGATGCGCTGATAAGCGTATTCAGGCAACGTGGTGAGCTGGTTGGAATGCAGATCAATTCTCGCAAGGTTGGCTAACTGGCCGGCGCCAGCGGGGAATGTTGTGGTTCCGGTATGCCTTAAATTGAGCTGGTTGAGGCTCCACATGCCTTCGAGATTGGCCGTCCAGCCCAATTGACGGTTGTAGGCCAGATCGAGGATCTTCAAGCCTTGCATCCCCTCCAGGCGTGCCTTTGTGAGCGCGGTCAGCCGGATGTCATTGCCGTTCAGGTACAGCTTGGTCAAACCGATGCCGTTATTCGCAAACTCCGGTAACTGAGTGAGGTTATTGTTTCTCATGCTCAGCCAGCGCAGGCCACCAAAGGCTCTGAGGAACCCCAGGGATTCGTTGGTCAGCGCCATTCGATTCAGCCGCAAGCACCCTACATGGCTCATATTCGCCGTTAATGTCGGCAGTTCGCCGATGACTTCGTCCGACAAATCGAGGATGTGCCCGATGGGCGTTCGATCACCCGCCAACGCTTGCGTTAAAGAACGCTGCCAAGCGTCACGAATGGTATGGGAGACGCGTGCCCTGGACCGGCCGTAGCCATCCGGTCGCCCCTCTTGCTCCCAGGTGTGCAGCGTTGCTTTAAGCTGCTCAAGCTCGCCTTCAAGTTCAGTCAACCTGGCCAGAACCTCGGCGTCAGCGAGGCCTTGAAGGCCAAGAAACGCCTCGACCTCTGCCATGGACTTGGATGGATAGAGTATCGCCGCTTTCATTTCACAGGCGAACGCGCGTTTGACGGTGCTTGGCAATGGGCTCAACAGGTAACCGATACGCCCGTCGGCCAGGCGCATCGGCGGTTTGTAACCCGGCTTGATCGGCTGCATCTTCAACAGGTTGCGTAATTCGCCACGGGGCATCAACGGCTGTTTTTCAAGCGCTTGTTTGAGGCTCGCCCCGCGATCATTCGCGGTCAATTTCAGGCTCACCCGATTCTCGGGCGAAATGGCGGCGTGCACCGCGCCATAGATATCCGCTTGCCCGGTCAATACGCCGAACCGGTCATCCTGCACTTCATAGAGGTTCGCCGAGCCAAACTTGATCAGGCGCCGCGTCACTGTTGCGTCCTGCGGCCCCAGCGAGTCCAGGAGGCGCTCCTTGCCGCCGGCGCCCTTCTCAACCACATCAATGCGCAGGTCTGTGGGCCACCCCTCCAGTTTATTCAGGCTGTGCAAGACCATTCGTTGCGTGTCGTTATTGCCCAGGGTTTTGCGATAGAGCCCTTCATACGCCCGCGCCAGGCGCACCTCTTGCTGGTAATAGCGAGCCTCTTCGCCCAAACGAAACGGCACACGTTGGTGCTGCTCGATCATCTGCATTTCGGCTTCACTGGCATGGCTCAGCAGCTCGCGTGCGATGCTGTCGGGCAGCGACACAAACGCGCGCTTGAGTAACTTCAGCGCCTCAGCGCTTTCGCTTTCAGCGGCCGCATAACGTTGCGCAAAAAGATCGGCCTGATGCCCCGCCAGTGATGAAGCTTTCACTGCCGGCGTTTCGCCCGCGAGGGTCTCGTCAATCTCAAAACGCTTGAGGGTATCTGCCAATAGCCCGGGGACAGGCGCCTGGTCGACGTACATCTTGCGCAACACGCTGCTGTCCGCCGCTGCAATTTCGCAAATGCGCTCGAGCTTATCGGGGTCGCCTGCAAACGTCTTCGTCCCTGACCCCAGGCGCTGCATCAGCTGCGGAGCGGCCCACTGCAATGGGTGTTCATGCTCATGTATCCAGGCCCCGCCTTCGGTACGGCGTACCTGCGGCGAGTAGGCTGATGGGCTATGCGGGTGCAGGATTTTATAAGTGTTACCGGTACCCAGCGCCTCGACCAAATAGTGCCCGTCTTTGTCCGGCAGGTATAAACCACCCTCATGTTCAAACAAGCCATTGGCATTGGCCGCCGAGGTCTCGGGCAAGTCGACCTGGCGCAGGTAAGGGTTGAGCCCAGGCGCAGACAAACGCACATTGGCGTCAGGGCAACGCACATGCGCCAGCGCATCAACAAACGGCGTCTGCGCCAACGGCAACAGCTTGGCGCCCAGAGCGGTTGTCGTCACATTAAACGCCACGGCCGAAACGTGCGCCCACGCTTCTTTCATGTCGCCCTCTTCCCAGGCTTCTACGCCGGTGGCGATCTCATAGAGCATTTGCACTGCGCCAATCATCAGCATCACAGGTGCCAGTTGCGGCACCACGAATGAGGCAACATTGAGGACCGTCAACGCAATGCTGGCCAACGACATCAGCCATGCGTTATGCGCGTTGTCGTCGGCCTTGGCAGTGGAGGTGGCCATGGCTTGAGCATTGCTGAGGATTAACTCGACTTTTTGCCGAGAGTGGTCGGTCCATGTCTGTGGCAACGCCTCGCCATAACCGGTTGACCATGTGTTGATGTTTTTCTTGTGCGGGTCGAAGTCTGCGTCCTCGGCATAGGCATTGCCGGGATCAAGGTGATGTTTGAGCGTTTTAAAAAAGCCTGTTTGTTGCTCATACGGCACATGCTGGCTGAAGAATCGTCGATATTGGGCCGAGCACAGCCTTTCAACCAGGTCGGTCTGAAACGCGCCAAGCCCTGCGTACTCTTTCAACATACACACCGGATCACCGGGGATATAGACGACACACGGCCCTTTGTTGAAAACCTTTACGCCGCGTACATAGCTGAAACTCACAGGCCCAATAACGATAATCTGAGTGAGCTCAACATGGAGCAATTTCAGCGCAGTGAACTGTACAGGCTCATCCCGCCACTTGACGCCCGCCTTCCAAAAGGCTAATTCACCCAGTGCCGAATAAGTGTCCTGTTTGATAGCTTCAACTTCCAGCGCTACTTCAGCCGCGAATAACAGCTGCTCTCGGGTTGACGCCGTAATCGCGCTACGCACTCTGGCGGCCGCACTGCCTTCAGCAACCCCACCCTTGTCCGGAGGGTTCACAATGGACGTTACATGCGCCAGATACAGCGCGCCCAGGTCCAGTTCCCGGCACAAGCCGGCAAACTCATGAGCGCTCAGAGGCTCCTTGCGCGCCAGCACCTCAGCCTCATTGAACGTTGACGGTGCGGGCTGCCGATGAAAGTCGTACCGCGTAATAACGCGCGAGGACGTATCTTCTGCTTCAACGGCTTCATCCGCTGAAAAGTTCTGCAGCGCTGCCTCAACCAGGCTCACACCTTTGTAGTAACAGTACCCGCTGGCTTCCAGGCCAAAGACCTTTGACCGATCACGTGGCATGAACTCCTTACGCGCAAAAAACACGCGCTTTACATCCACCACTTTCCCGAACTTTTTGCACATGGCGGTCAGCAGCAACGGTTCGGCAAATTCGATGGCGCCTTTTAGATCCTTTAAAACCTTATCCAGCTTATTCAGCGCATCGCTGCTGCGTTGATGGGCGGCTTCCATACGCAGCCGGTTGTCCGGGGATATTTTTTTATACCAATCCGGAAGGCTTAACGCCCACTCATGCAATTCCTTCTTTCGCTTGGATGCCGCAGCGCCATACCAGGCTGGCAGCCGCGCCTGTACGACGACGCTATGCACACTGAGTGCCGCGTTTATTGGAGTACTTTCATTTTGTTCAAGGCATGCCATGTGGCGAACTCTAATTAACCGTTTGAACGGTCAATATGTGACATTCGAGCGCCAGCGAAGGGGTATATAAAGACCGTCAGCCCTGCCGGAAATAAGCGGGCCAAGGCTGACAATTCATCAGGAACGGTGAGGGCTGTAGTCTTCGATACTGATCTCACGCATGCGAAACTTCTGGACCTTGCCGGTTACCGTCATCGGAAACTCGTCCACGAACTTGAAATACTTGGGCGTCTTGAAGTGCGCAATGCGGCCCTTGCACCAGGTTTGCAGCTCCAGTTCGTTGGCCACATGGCCGGGATGGAACTTGACCCAAGCGACGATCTCTTCACCGTAACGCGTATCCGGAATACCGATGATCTGCACATCGGCCACCGCCGGGTGGGTGAAGAAGAACTCCTCCAGCTCACGCGGGTACACGTTTTCGCCGCCGCGAATAATCATGTCTTTGTTGCGCCCGGCGATGCACACGTAGCCGTGCTCATCCATGGTCGCCAGGTCACCGGTGTGCATCCAGCCGGCGTCGTCGATGGCGTCGCGGGTGCCTTCGGGGTTGTTCCAGTAGCCGAGCATCACGCTGTAGCCACGGGTGCACAGCTCGCCTATTTCACCACGCGCAACCGTATTGCCATCGGTGTCGATGATCTTGTTTTCCAACTGCGGCTGGGTGCGACCGACGGTGGTGACGCGGCGTTCCAAGTCGTCATTCGCGCCGGTCTGCAGTGACACCGGGCTGGTTTCGGTCATGCCGTAGGCAATCTGCACCTCGCCCATGTGCAGCTCGCTGATGACGCGGCGCATCACTTCGATGGGGCACGTGGCGCCGGCCATGATGCCGGTGCGCAAGGTCGCCAGGTCGAATTCACCTCGGCGCGGGTGATCGAGCAGGGCGATAAACATGGTCGGCACACCGTACAGCCCGGTGGCGCGCTCTTCGGCGACGGCGCTTAAGGTCAGCAGCGGGTCGAAGCCGTCATTGGGGTAAATCATGGTGGTGCCGTGGGTGATGCAGCCGAGGTTGCCCATGACCATGCCGAAGCAGTGATACAGCGGCACCGGGATCACCAGGCGGTCCTGCGCGGTGAGGCCCAGGCTTTCGCCGACCATGTAGCCGTTATTGAGGATGTTGTGGTGACTGAGGGTGGCGCCCTTGGGGAAGCCGGTGGTGCCGGAGGTGTACTGGATGTTGACGGCTTGATCGAAGTGCAGGCTGGCCTGGCGGCTGTGCAGTTGTTCGGGCGGGACGCCAGCGCCGAGGGCCACCAGCTGCGACCAGGGCAAAAATCCCGTGGGCGGGCTGGGGTCGAGGCTGATCATGGCGCGCAGGTCGGGGTTCAGCTCCTGCAACATGGCGTGGTAATCGGAGCCCTTGAACGACCCGGCGCACACCAGCCATTGGCAGCCGGATTGCTTGAGCACGTAGTCCAATTCACTGGTGCGGTAGGCCGGGTTGATATTGACCAGGATCACGCCGAGCTTGGCGCTGGCGATCTGGCTGATGCACCACTCGGCGCAATTGGGCGCCCAGATGCCCAGGCGGTCGCCGGTTTGCATGCCCAGGGCCAGGAACGCACGGGCGTGCAAATCAACCGTCGCGGCCAGTTGCCGCCAGGTGTAGCGACATTGCTGATGGCGTACCACCAAGGCTTCGCCATCGGCATGTTGCGCAACGGTGTGATCGAAGGCCTGGCCAATGGTCATCGCCAGCAAGGTCTTGTCCTGAGCGCCACGGCTGTAGCTCTGATTCGGTTGATCCATAACGACCCCTGTTGTCTTTTTTGTAGGTTGACGTAAACGTAAACTACGATTGACAGCGCCGTAACGCAAGCTTACGTTAACGTAAAGGTGAGCGCCCTTCCCTGGCGCGCTCCCCACACAACAACAAAGCTCACATTAAGGTGCCTGTCCATGAGTTACCCGTCCCTGAACTTCGCCCTCGGTGAAACCATCGACATGCTGCGCGACCAGGTGCAGTCCTTCGTGGCCAAGGAAATTGCCCCGCGCGCAGCCCAGATCGACAGCGACAACCTGTTCCCCGCCGATATGTGGCAAAAGTTCGGTGACATGGGTTTGCTGGGCATTACGGTGCCGGAAGAGTACGGCGGCGCTGGCCTGGGTTACTTGGCCCACGTAGTGGCTCTCGAAGAAATCAGCCGAGGGTCGGCCTCGGTAGGCTTGTCTTATGGCGCCCACTCCAACCTGTGCGTCAACCAGATCAACCGCAACGGCAGCCACGAACAGAAGCTCAAATACCTGCCCAAGCTGATCAGCGGCGAACACATCGGCGCCCTCGCCATGAGCGAGCCGAATGCCGGCTCCGACGTGGTCTCAATGAAATTGCGCGCCGACAAACGCGGCGACCACTACGTGCTCAATGGCAGCAAGACCTGGATCACCAACGGCCCCGACGCCAACACCTACGTGATCTACGCCAAGACCGACCTGGAAAAAGGCCCTCACGGCATCACCGCGTTTATCGTCGAGCGCGATTGGAAAGGTTTCAGCCGCAGCACCAAGTTCGACAAGCTCGGCATGCGCGGCTCCAACACCTGCGAGCTGTTTTTCGATGACGTTGAAGTGCCCGAAGCAAACATCCTCGGCGCGCTGAATGGCGGCGTGAAAGTGCTGATGAGCGGCCTGGACTACGAACGCGTGGTGCTGGCCGGCGGCCCGATCGGCATCATGCAGGCGTGCATGGACCTGATCGTGCCGTACATCCACGACCGTAAGCAGTTCGGCCAGAGCATCGGCGAATTCCAGCTGATCCAGGGCAAAGTCGCCGACATGTACACCCAACTCAACGCCTGCCGCGCCTACCTCTACGCAGTGGCCCAGGCGTGCGAGCGCGGTGAGACCACACGCAAGGATGCGGCTGGGGTGATCCTGTTCAGTTCCGAGCGCGCCACGCAAATGGCCCTCGACGCGATCCAGATTCTGGGCGGCAACGGCTACATCAACGAATTCCCCGCCGGCCGCCTGCTGCGTGACGCCAAGCTGTATGAAATCGGCGCCGGCACCAGTGAGATTCGGCGGATGCTGATCGGTCGCGAACTCTTCAACGAAACCCGCTGAAGGAGCGCGCCCATGGCCACCTTGCACACCCAGCTCAACCCGCGCTCGGCAGAATTTGCCGACAACAGCGCGGCGATGCGCCTACAGGTCGACGCCCTGCACACCCTGCTCGCCCACGTGCAGCAAGGCGGCGGCGCCAAGGCTCAGGAACGCCACACGTCACGCGGCAAACTGCTGCCTCGCGAGCGAATCAATCGCCTGCTCGACCCCGGCTCGCCATTCCTCGAACTCAGCCAATTGGCCGCGTATCAGGTGTATGGCGAAGATGTACCCGCTGCCGGAGTGATCGCCGGGATCGGCCGCGTGGAAGGCGTCGAATGCATGATTGTCGCCAACGACGCCACAGTTAAAGGCGGCTCGTACTACCCGCTCACGGTGAAAAAACACCTGCGCGCGCAGACCATCGCCGAGCAGAACCGCTTGCCGTGCATCTATCTGGTCGACTCCGGTGGCGCCAACTTGCCGCGTCAGGACGAAGTGTTTCCTGACCGTGAGCACTTCGGGCGGATCTTCTTCAACCAGGCCAACATGAGCGCCCAAGGCATCCCGCAGATCGCCGTAGTGATGGGCTCGTGCACCGCAGGTGGCGCGTATGTGCCGGCCATGGCCGACGAGGCGATCATGGTGCGCAACCAGGCCACGATCTTTCTCGCAGGCCCCCCGCTGGTGAAAGCGGCGACCGGCGAAGTGGTCAGCGCCGAAGACCTGGGCGGCGCCGATGTGCACTGCAAGATCTCCGGCGTGGCCGACCACTATGCCGACAGCGACGAACATGCCCTGGCCCTGGCCCGACGCAGCGTGGCCAACCTCAACTGGCGCAAGCAAGGCGAGCTGCTGCAACGCACACCGGTAGCGCCGCTGTACAGCAGCGAAGAGCTTTACGGGGTGATCCCGGCCGACGCCAAGCAGCCATTCGATGTGCGTGAAGTGATCGCACGGCTGGTCGACGGCTCGGTGTTTGATGAGTTCAAGGCGCTGTTTGGGACCACGCTGGTGTGTGGTTTTGCGCACTTGCACGGCTACCCGATTGCGATCCTGGGCAACAACGGCATTCTGTTCGCCGAAGCCGCGCAAAAAGGCGCGCACTTTATCGAGCTGGCCTGCCAGCGCGGGATTCCCCTGCTGTTCCTGCAAAACATCACCGGCTTTATGGTCGGCCAGAAGTACGAAGCCGGCGGCATCGCCAAGCACGGCGCCAAGCTGGTGACCGCCGTGGCCTGCGCCAAGGTACCGAAATTCACGGTGATCATTGGTGGCAGTTTTGGAGCCGGTAACTACGGCATGTGCGGCCGCGCCTACGACCCGCGCTTTTTGTGGATGTGGCCGAACGCGCGCATCGGCGTGATGGGCGCCGAACAGGCGGCCGGCGTGCTGGTGCAGGTCAAGCGTGAGCAGGCCGAACGTGCCGGCGCACACTTCAGCGCCGAGGAAGAAACCGCGATCAAGCAGCCGATCCTCGACCAGTATGAAACCCAGGGCCACCCCTACTACTCCAGCGCACGCTTGTGGGATGACGGTGTCATCGACCCGCAGCAGACCCGTGACGTGCTGGCCCTGGCCTTGTCCGCCGCGTTGAATGCCCCCATCGAGCCGAGCCGCTTCGGCGTGTTCCGCATGTAAATGGAGCCGTACCCCATGAGCGATTTCAACACCCTCGAACTGATCACCGACAGCCGTGGCTTTGCCACGCTGTGGCTCAGTCGTGAAGCCAAGAACAACGCGTTCAACGCCGAGATGATCCGCGAACTGATCATCGCCCTCGACCACGTGCAGGGCGATCCGTCTCTACGTTTTCTGGTGTTGCGCGCACGCGGCAAACACTTCAGCGCCGGTGCTGACCTGGCGTGGATGCAGCAATCCGCCGAGCTGGACTACCACACCAACCTGGACGACGCCCGCGAGCTGGCGGAGCTGATGTACAACCTGGCCAAGCTGAAAATCCCGACCCTGGCGGTGGTGCAAGGCGCCGCCTACGGTGGCGCGTTGGGTTTGATCAGTTGCTGTGACATGGCGATTGGCGCGGATGACGCGCAGTTCTGTCTGTCGGAAGTGCGCATTGGCCTGGCACCGGCGGTGATCAGCCCGTTCGTGGTGCAGGCGATCGGCGAGCGCGCCGCGCGGCGTTATGCGCTGACCGCCGAACGCTTTGGCGGCCAACGTGCGCGGGACATCGGCCTGCTGGCGGAAAGTTACCCGGCCGGCGAACTGGACCAACAGGTCGAACACTGGATCGCCAACCTGCTGCTCAACAGCCCGGCGGCGATGCGCGCCAGCAAGGACCTGCTGCGTGAAGTGGGCAACGGCGCCCTCACCCCGGCCCTGCGCCGCTATTGCGAAAACGCCATCGCGCGGATTCGCGTCAGCGCCGAGGGCCAGGAAGGCCTGCGCGCCTTCCTGCAAAAACGCCCGCCCAGCTGGCAATCGCAGGAGCCGCGTTCATGAGCACACTGACCACCGTACTGGTGGCCAACCGCGGCGAAATCGCCTGCCGCGTGATGCGCACCGCCAAGGCCATGGGCCTGACCACCGTGGCCGTGCACAGCGCCATCGACCGCGATGCGCGCCACAGCCGCGAGGCGGATATCCGTGTCGACCTGGGTGGCAGCAAAGCCTCCGAGAGCTACCTGCAGATCGACAAGCTGATTGCCGCCGCCCAGGCCAGCGGCGCTCAGGCGATCCATCCGGGGTATGGTTTTTTGTCGGAAAACGCCGGCTTTGCAGGCGCGATTGAAGCGGCCGGTTTGATTTTCCTCGGCCCACCCGCCTCGGCCATCGATGCCATGGGCAGCAAATCGGCGGCCAAGTCGTTGATGGAAAAAGCCGGTGTTCCGCTGGTGCCGGGTTATCACGGCGAAGCCCAGGACCTGGAAACCTTCCGCGCCGCCTGCGAGCGTATCGGCTACCCAGTGCTGCTTAAGGCCACGGCCGGCGGTGGTGGCAAGGGCATGAAAGTGGTCGAGGACGTCAGCCAACTGGCCGAAGCCTTGGCGTCGGCCCAGCGTGAAGCCCTGTCGTCCTTCGGCAACGAACAGATGCTGGTGGAGAAATACCTGCTCAAACCGCGCCATGTGGAAATCCAGGTGTTTGCCGACCAGCACGGCCACTGCTTGTACCTGAATGAGCGCGATTGCTCGATTCAGCGTCGTCATCAAAAAGTCGTGGAAGAAGCACCGGCGCCCGGCCTAAGTGTTGAACAGCGCAAAGCCATGGGCGAAGCCGCGGTGCGCGCGGCCCAGGCCATCGGTTATGTCGGCGCGGGCACAGTGGAGTTCTTGCTGGACGCGCGCGGCGAGTTTTTCTTTATGGAGATGAACACGCGGCTGCAGGTGGAGCATCCAGTGACCGAGGCGATTACCGGGCTCGACCTGGTCGCCTGGCAGATCCGTGTCGCCCAAGGCGAGCCGCTGCCGATAACGCAAGAACAGGTGCCACTGATCGGTCATGCCATTGAAGTGCGCTTGTATGCCGAAGACCCGGCCAATGATTTCCTGCCGGCCACCGGGCATCTGGCGCTGTACCGCGAATCTGCGCCGGGCCCGGGCCGTCGTGTGGACAGCGGCGTAGAGCAAGGCGACGACGTTTCGCCGTTCTACGACCCAATGCTCGGCAAGTTGATTGCCTGGGGCGAAGACCGTGAACAGGCGCGCCTGCGGTTGTTGAGCATGCTCGATGAGTTTGCCGTCGGCGGGCTCAAGACCAACCTGGGCTTTTTGCGGCGCATCATCGGCCATCCGGCCTTTGCGGCGGCTGAACTGGACACCGGGTTTATCCCGCGCTATCAGGAGGAGCTGTTGCCGGTGCCGGGGGAATTGAGCGATGAGTTCTGGCAGGCGGCGGGCGCTGCGTTTATGCAGAGTTTGCCGCCCGGCAGTGGGCCGTGGGCGGACACGCGGGGTTTTCGCGCGGGGCTGCCTGCCGACGTATCGCTGCATTTGAGCTGCGCGGGGCAGGATCGGCTGGTGACGTTGAAAGGCGCCGCCGCGCAACTGCAAGGCGAGCAGTTGGTGATCGAACACGACGGCGTGCGTCGCACACATCTGGCGGTGCGCGGCGCAGCTAGCGTGTACCTGCGTTGGGACGGCGAAATGCTGGCGGTGAGCCTGTTCGATCCAATTGCAGCGGTCGAGGCCAACCAATCCCATCAGGGTGGCCTCACGGCGCCGATGAACGGCAGCATCGTGCGGGTGCTGGTGGAAGTCGGCCAGGCGGTCGAAGCCGGTGCGCAGTTGGTGGTGCTTGAGGCGATGAAGATGGAGCACAGCATCCGCGCGCCCCAGGCCGGGGTGGTCAAGGCACTGTTCTGCCTGGAAGGCGAAATGGTTGCCGAAGGCAGCGCCTTGGTCGAGCTTGAAACGGCGAACTAAAACTTCGCGGTGGCTTGCACGACAACGCCGAGGATTCGGCAATCGTCGCTGAACAGTAGCTTGGGGTAAGTGGGGTTGAGCGGCACCAGGTAAAGCTGGCCGCTCTCTTCCAGCAACTGGCGAAAGGTCGCCTGGGTGCTATCGGCCCATTGGGCGACCACCAGTTTGCCGGGTTCGGCGTCAATGGCCGGGTCCACCAGGATCATCATGCCAGCGCCAATGCTCAGGCCGCTGGGGGCCGTCATGGCGTCGCCCGTCACCGGCAGCCAGAACGCTTCGCCGCGGGCGTGGTAATCCGTCAATTCGAAACGCGCCGCACCGTAGGTCGGGCGCTCTTCACGTATTTCGCAGACGCCTTTCCAGTCGCTGACCGGGTAGCGGAAATACGGGTTGTAGTGGTGTTCCAAGGCTGGCGCGTCAGTGGCTTTCTCGCGGATTTCCAACGCAACTTCCAGGTACTCAAGGCCTAATTCAGCGAGCACCCGGTTCATATCCGCCAGGCTCGGCACGCGGCGCTTGTTGAGCCAATGGCCGACACCGCCCTGGGACATGCCCAAGCGTTCGGCCAGTTCATCCTGCGTGACCTTGCGGTCTTTCATGTTGGCTTTGACCAACGCTATCCAGTTATCCATGGGCCGTGACAATACGTTGCGTACTTGCCAGAACAATAAACAGTTTGTAGTAATCCATCAAATGACATAAATACGATTCGTACTATTATCAGGTACAGGTTTTCGACATCCACTCAGAGTACCTACCCTCATGATGACCAGCCCGTATCCCCTGCCCGACACACCTGAATCCGACGAACTGTTGGTGATGCGCAACAGCGGCGCTGCCCAGCGCGCACTCGACTATTACTTGAAAGAGAATGTGTCAGCACCGATCCCTGATGACATGTTTTTCGACATCAAGCCCGGCATCAGCCATGAAGACGCGTTGGTTCACGCGTCCGACCTGCTGCGCAGCGCGGCGGCAGCGGCCTACGAATCGGCAAGCAGCCGCCAGGGCAACCAGCGGGATCTGGCGTTTTCGGTGGTGTATTTGATTGATATGGCAAAGGCGATGGTGGAGCAGACGTTGCAGGCACCAGCCGGTCAGGCGAGCGCCTGACAGGTATGCAGCAAAAATATTTCTATCTCACGGATAAAAACATTTGACTTGCAAATGATAATGATTATTATTAGACCCAGCTGATCGCGAGATCAGTCGATAGACCAAGGGACCTTAGGTCGGACTCTTGGAATATCTCCTCATCAGGCTAATCACGGTTTTTGACCCGGCTCTTTGGCCGGGTCTTTTTTTTGCCAGTTTCCCTGGCATGGCTTCAGGCTAATGAAGACTGTGTGTTGCTCGATGGCGCGCATGGTAGCAAAAGACTATCGCCAAAAGAAGGCCGGGCGAGCGCTCTAACCCGGATCTTTGCGAAATAGCGCTTGAGAATCAATCTCATAGACTCTAAGCTGCTGCGGCGTCAAGGACGACGCCCCCTCCCCTCTGCAACAATTTTGCATCAGAATTTAGCCTCACTCCTTGTAAGATATCCGCCACAACTCTCATATTCAGGCAACCAGACTATGACCGTGGCCTTGACCTCCATTAAGATCAGCACCGACTTCGACAGCGGCAATATCCAGGTCCTGGATGCCAGCGATGCCTATCAGTTGCTGCTGGCGATCAAACCGGATACCCGCAGCGCGCATTTCCAATGGTTCCACTTCAAGGCCGAAGGCATGCACGTGGGCCACACCCACACCTTTCGCCTGAGCAATGCGAGCCAGTCCTCTTATAAAAACGCTTGGAGCGGCTACAACGCCGTGGCGTCCTACGACCATATCAACTGGTTCCGCGTGCCCACGCGCTTTGATGGCGAAACCTTGCACATCAGCCTGGAGACCCGTGAAAAACAAGCCTGGATCGCCTACTTCGAACCCTACAGCCGTGAGCGTCACGACTGGCTGATCGACCAGGCCTTAAACCGCGCCGGCACGCAATTGCTCGCAACCGGCAAAAGCGCCGAAGGCCGTGACATCCAACTGCTGCGCCGCGGCAAAGGTGGCGAAGGCCAGCGCAAGGTCTGGATCATCGCCCAGCAACACCCCGGTGAACACATGGCCGAATGGTTTATGGAAGGCATCATCGAACGCCTGCAACAGGACGGTGACGACGAGCTGAAAAAGCTCCTGGCCGTCGCTGACCTGTACTTGATACCCAACATGAACCCCGACGGCGCCTTCCACGGCCACTTGCGCACCAACGCCGTGGGCCAGGACCTCAACCGTGCCTGGCAGAGCGCCAGCCAGGAGATCAGCCCGGAAGTACTGTTCGCCCAACAGCAGATGGAAGAGTACGGCGTTGACCTGTTCCTCGATATCCACGGCGACGAAGAAATCCCCTACGTGTTCACCGCCGGCTGCGAAGGCAACCCGGGCTACACCCCGCGTCTGGAAGCGCTGGAAAAACACTTCCGCGGCCACTTAAGCGCACTGACCCGTGACTTCCAGACTACCCATGGATACGCCCGTGACCTGCCGGGCGAAGCTAATCTGACCCTGGCCTGCAATGCGGTCGGTGAGAAATACGACTGCCTGTCGCTGACCCTGGAGATGCCGTTCAAGGACAACGACGACGCGCCCAACCTGAAAACCGGTTGGTCGGGTGAGCGCTCGAAACAGCTGGGCAAGGATGTGTTGAGCACGGTTGCTGATATTGTGGATGTCTTGCGCTAAGCGTTGCCGACGATGGCGACCTAAGAAGTGCGGGGTGTATATCCGTTATTTGGGTGATGGCGGATATGGGTTCCGCCCTTACGGCGGGTCACTTTTGAAAGAGCCCAAAAGTAACCAAAAGGCTCTTGCCCCACCACTTGGCACCTCGCCTAGGCTCGGTGTGCCCTCACGCAGGCTTTGGAGCGGGGGCCGCCGCCATGGGCCATCCTTGGCCCATCGCGGCTAAACCGGCGTCCTGCCGGTTTACCCCCGCTCAAAAGCCTGCGTTCGGCCAGCGTGGTTTAACGGGGCGCCTAAGATCAAGATCAAAAGCAAGAGCACGGCGGCCTAGTAGCCGACCTGAGTGGTTAAATCAAAAGCAAGCCGAGGCGGCCTGACAGCCGACCTAATCGTGGAGGCTGAACTCAATCCAATGTGGGAGCTGGCTTGCCTGCGATGGCATCAACTGGTTATGCCTGATACACCGAGGTGTCTGCATCGCAGGCAAGCCAGCTCCCACAGAAAAGCAGATCTGCTTCTGCTGTGCTTCTGCTGTGCTTCTGCTGTGCTTTTGCCCTGCTTTTGCTTCAACCACTCAGGTCGGCTACTAGGCCGCCGTGCTCTTTGCTTTTGATCTTGATCTTGATCTTGATCTGAGGCGCCCCGTTAACCACGATGGCCGAACGCAGGCTTGAATCCGTGGGTAACCCGGCAGGACGCCGGGTTAGCCGCGATGGGCCAAGGATGGCCCATGGCGGCGGCCCACGGATTCAAGCCGGAGTGAGGGCATGCCGAGCCTAGGCGAGGCACCGAGTGGTGGGGCAAGAGCCCTTTGGTTACTTTTGGGGCTCTTTTTTCCAAAAGTGACCCGCCGTAAGGACGGAACCCTACGAAGCCGTTACCGCAGCAACGGATATGTACTCAATCCACCTCCCCCCCCAAAAAACCTGCACAAACTCAACAGCATCAGTCTCTGGTGCCAGTCATGCTCTGCAACACCCCATCCCGGCGTATCAACCCATGAAACAACGCCGCCGCCAAGTGCACCAACACCGTCAAAAACAGCAAATAAGCCAAATATCCATGAGCCTTGCGCAACACCGCAAACAGCGGCGCATTCGCTCCCAGCAACGCCGGTAACTGCACCGAGCTGCTGAGCATCACCGGGTCCCCGGCCGCCGAAATCATCGCCCAACCCAGCAGCGGCAACACCAGCATCAGCGCGTACAACAGCACATGGGACGCCTTGGCTGCCAGCACTTGCCACAACGGCAAATCAGCAGGCAGCGGCGGTTGCCGGGTAGAAACACGCACCACCAACCGCACAATCACCAGCGCCAGAATCGCAATGCCCAGCGGCTTGTGCAGGTGAATCAGCCACTCATGACGCTCCGACACAGACGCCGCCATGCCCGCACCGATAAACAGCATGGCGATGACCATCAATGCCATCAGCCAATGCAGCAGGCGGGCCAGCGGCGCAAAATAGCCTGGTTGAACATTCATGGCTTTGACTCCTGAGGGGCGCTGTGCAGCGGGCTGACTTCGCCGGCGCGGCGTAAGTACGAACTGGCATAGGCGGCCGAACGTGCGGCCAGCAGTGGGTCGTCAGAGGCTTGGATACCACTGGGTAAAATCAGCGGGTCAAAGTTGATATCGCGGCAATCGCCGTCCGCTTGCGGCTGGCTGCTTTGCAGCACCAGCGTGCCGGCGTTCAGCACTTTGTGTTCGCCGGCCCAGGTTTTGCTCGCATCGTCCAGCGGGTCGCCGGGGTTGGCCAGGGTCATGTTCAACTGCCAACGCAGTGGCCCTGAAGCCAGGCGCTGTACCAAGTCTTTTTCGAGGAAATCACCGCCCGACGGCGCGGTATCACCTGCCGCATCCTGGCTTTGTGGCACCACGCCCCAGCGCACCGCCTGGCGCTTACCATCAGCGCTCACCAGGTAGAAGGCATTGATGCCGTTGTAGGTTTCTGTCGCATAACTGGCCGACGGCTTGGCCGTCTTGACCCACGCCAGGAACGGCGCCGTCTCCGGGTGCGCGGCAAAAAACGCCGGCATGCTCGCTGGGTTCGGCTTGCCGGTGGCCGGGTCTGGCGCGCCGGCCTTGAGCATTTGGTAGAACGCCTCAGGCGTGCCCACCGGGAACACCGGCATGCTGTTCATCCCCGTACGCCACTGCTGGCCGTTGGCCTGGCTGAATTGCACGGCGAAACTGCGGATCGGCACACTGCTGTCCGGCGCGTAAGGGTTGCCGCTGGGCAAGGCAAATCGGCCGATTACCGGGGTTTTCGCTTCGCTGAACACCTGGGCACTCGAGTACGCACGTGCCTCGGGACTGCTCTGGAAGTAACCGGCCACACACACGCCCTTGGCATGGTTACGTCGCAAGCCCGGGTGCAGGCCGTTATTGGTTTCCAGGGCATTGACCAGGGTTTTGGGGCGCAGGCGCTGTGGGTCGAGCGTGCCGTTGACGTAGGCAAACGCCCCAGCAACAACCGCCACTACCCCGCCAATACACGCCAGCCTGACAAGCAAACTGGCGGTACTGAGTGGCGCACGTGGGGGCGATGAGTGATCTACCATGCAAAACTCCAGGGCACGTGGCCGAAAGGAAAATGAACTATGAGACGAGTCCCACGTAGGTCTATTCCCTTTTCACTGTAGTTTTTTTCGAAGCAGATACGCCGCCGATTCAAGTTTTCTTCTATATCCGATTGAACAATGCCGGCCGTTTGTTAAGAAACGCCTGCATCCCTTCCTGCTGATCAGGTGTGGCAAACAGGCCATGAAACAGCCGGCGCTCCAGACGCACGCCATCGTGCAAGCCGACCTCCAGAGATTGTTCAACCGCCTCCCGTGCCGCGCGGGTGGCGGTGCGGGAGAACCCGGCAATCTGCGCCGCCACCGCCAGTGTCTGCGCCAGCAAATCCGCCGCCGGGTAGACCCGTGACACGAGCCCCGCCTGCTCGGCCTCGGCGGCGGTCATCGCGCGCCCCGTCAACACCAGGTCCATGGTCTTGGCCTTGCCGATAAGCCCCGTCAACCGCTGGGTCGCGCCCATGCCCGGAATCACACCCAGCTTGATTTCCGGCTGCGCAAACGTCGCTGTGTCGGCGGCGAAAATCATGTCGCACATCATCGCCAGTTCACAGCCCCCGCCAAACGCGTAACCGGCCACTGCCGCGATGGTGGGCGTGCGCAGACGGCTAAAAGCCTCCCAGCCGACGAAGTAATCTTCGTTGAGCATATCCACGTAAGACTTGCCGCTCATCTCTTTGATATCAGCCCCCGCCGCGAAATACTCCGCAGTGCCGGTGATGACAAAACACCCGACCTGAGGGTCCAGGTCCACAGTCGCCAGGCTGCTGATCAACTCCGTCATCAGCGCCGAACTCAGCGCATTTTTGACCTGCGGACGATTGAGCCTGACCAGAACGACCCGGCCATAACGCTCCACTAACACATTCATAAACACCTCGACTGATTGATGTTGGCCCCTATAACGCGACTTCAGGAATCCCAGATCGCGCCATAAGCGGGTATGCCTCGTGCTTCCATCTCGTGCACCACACGTTGAGTCAACGCTTGGTTGGCAATACAGATCACCGCTTCTGCGCCCACGGTTTGCACCGCGCCGTAGGCCAGTTGCACCAGGTCCGGCTTGCCCCGCTCATCGGTGTCCCAGATCAACGCACCGGGCTGAGCACGCAGGATTTCATCGACCAGTTCATCGCCGTAGGTTTTCCTCGGGCTGCGGGTGGACCAGATCAACTGGATTGGCACTTGAGCAGCCAATAAGTGCGGCATGACCGGCCCGATGCCGCTGCCAGTGGCGATATACACCACTGACTTGAACAGGGTTTCCACATTGGCAACGCCCGCCGTGGTGATGCCCTTAACCCATACGTGGCAAGGCGAGTCCTCGATAAACCGCCCAGTCCAATCTCCGGCGCGAGAAATGATCAGGCGAAACCCTGCCTCGCCTGGCGCGGGAATATTGGCAAATGAGTGCCACTCCAACAGTGGGTTCCGGCTGATCGCGGTGGATGAACCGGCAAAGGGTGTGGTGTGGCTCAGGCGCGTAATCACCGCATGCCCCGACGGTTGCGCGTGTTCAACGACCACCTTGCGCAAACGCAACCAAGGCAACGCAATACTCAGCGTCAGCAGCACCAGCATCCAAAACGATCCACTGTGCAATAAGGGCGTCGAGGCTTCGCTGGACGCCAGTAACGTCAGCCCCCAGAACAACAGCAGCGCCCCCCAACCGGCAAACCGATGGACTCGCTCGAAGCCGTTGTGAAAGCGGCTACGAACCCGGGGCAGCGCCATGATCACCATCATCATCAACAGGCTGAGCAGCACACTGCTGAGCCACAACCAGGCTGACGAAACACTGCCAGGCTGCTGCAGATAACGCGCTACCTGAACACCGAGCATGGCCGCAAACCAGCCGGTCGCCGCCAGGGCTGCGCCGCTGTGCAGCCCGCCAAAGTGGTACACCTTCGCCGCACTGCGCCGCACACGTAGCGGCCATGCGCGCGGAACCCGGGTCGCCAACCAGAACAAGGCATTGATCAGGTATTGCTGGCGAATCAGAATGGCAACCGACAGGTTGATCAACACCATGTCCGCGAACCTCTCGACGGTGATGGCGCGAAAGTCGACAGCCAGCAGCACCAACGCGTTGCACATCAGCACCAGCGCCAACAGACGGTTGTAGTAAGAGAACATCGGCAGTGACGTCCAACGGCGCCATAGCGCCGGCTTGGGCGGTACAACGGTACGGGTCAGCGCATCAATCATGGCCGGCCCCCTCAGTCTTGAGCGCCAATAACGCCACGTGCCGCTCCCGAGCCCGTTGCAGTAACAGTGCCTTGTCGATCTTGCCCCTGGCGGTCAGTGGGAAATGCTCCACCGCATAGATCGATGACGGCACGCAGTAGTAGGCCAGGCGCTCCTGGCACCGGGCTCGGCACGACTCAACGTCAGCACTGGCCGGCGAAACAAAGGCCACCAGGTTGCGGCTGTCCAGCTTCAACGTGACCGCCCGCGTGCAGCCATCGCCCGCCTCCAGGGCGGTGGACACGGCGTCCAGCTCCACACGAAACCCGCGAATCTTTACCTGATCATCGACCCGCCCCAAGTGTTCAAGTTGCCCCTCGGTCGTCCAGCGCCCCAGGTCCCGCGTACGAAACATCATCGTGTCACCGCCCATAAAGGGGTCCGGGCGGTAACGCTCGTCAGTCAGCTCAGCATTGTTCAAGTAGCCGACCGTTACCCCTGCGCCGCCGGCCCACATTTCACCGGTTTCACCCAGTTCACAGGCGCGGCCGTGCTCATTGAGCACATACACGGTGTTATTGGGCGTGGGCTTGCCGATGGTCAATAGCGTGCCAGGCACGTGCCGATGCAGCGTATTGACGATCGTGGTTTCGGTGGGGCCGCAACCGTTGTAGAACGCGCAGTGCTCGGCCCAATGCTCGGCGAGCGCCTGGGAACAGGGCTCTCCCGCCACCGCGACCACCTTGAGGTCAGGGCACTGCTCAGGGTCAAGAGTCGACAGTATCGAGGGTGTGGCGATCAATACGTGACACTGTGCAGCGGTTTGCGCAATGTCTTTACCTCGAATCAGCAGGGTCGCTCCATGCGCCAGGCAACCGAGTATTTCCCAGGCAGCCATGTCAAACCCGATATTGAGGACCTGCCCCACGTTGTGCCCCGGTGCTATGCCCATCCTCCCCGGCTCCGTCAACAGGAGGTTGCACACGTTGCGGTGACTGACACACACACCGTTGGGCCGCCCGGTCGTGCCGGAGGTGAACAGCACGAAACACAGGTCATCGGTGTCAGCTGCGGCGAACACCTGATCGTTGTCCTGGGCGATCCAGGGCTCTTCGGCCAGAAACGTATCCAGGCCCAGGCAGCGGTGGGCCGCATCGGCCGGTATACGCTCAGCCAGGCTGGACAGGGTCAGAATCACTGGGCTGGTCAACGACTCCAGCACCATGCTCAGTTGCAGTGTCGGGACGATTCTGGCGTCTTGAGGGACATACGCGGCGCCCACCTTCAGCACCGCCAAGAGCCCTACCAGCATGGGAATCGAACGCTCGACAAACAGCCCCACGGTGTCGCCGCGCGTCACGCCCTGCTCTACCAGGCGCACGGCCAAGCGATTGGCTTGACGGTTGAGTTGTTCATAGCTGATACGCTGGCCCGCCCACACCGCAGCGATCGCTTGCGGCGCCAGTGCCGCTTGCACCTCAATGGCGTGGTGCACGGTGTCGCAGGCAGGTTTGGCGGTAGGGCCACAGCCCCATTGTTCAAACACGACTCGCTGCGCCGCAGGCAAATGAGCCAGCGCGGCTCGGGAAAAGAACTGTTTATCGATCGGAGAAAATGTCATGCATACACCCTCATCACTTAAACGCCGAAGGGGTTCCCGGCTGTTACGAGGGTTGATTGAGGTGTGGGAGCGGCATTACAGAGCCGTTCGCATTGCAGATTTCCCCTATACAAAAGCGCAACATTCGTACTGCTGTTGATGGAATAAGCTACGTCGGCCAGCGTCTTCCTCTGCACAATCGCTCAGAACCCACGCCCATGCACGAGCTCGACGAACAGTTACGTGAACTCATTCCCAGGATGCGGCGCTTTGCCGTGTCCCTGACGCGTAACGCCAGCAGCGCTGACGACTTGGTGCAGGCGACCCTGGAACGGGCGATCATCCGTTGGGCCGACAAACGCATCGAGGGCGACTTGCGCGCCTGGCTGTTCTCGATCCTCTACCGGCAGTTCCTCGACGCCCACCGTCGCAGCCGGCGCTACGCACGCATGCTCGAACTCTTCACTGGCCGTGACGACGCGCAACCTTCGGTGGAGCGCACGGTGATGGCCCAATCGGCCTTGCAAGCCTTCGACCAACTCAACACCGAACAGCGCGCCCTGCTGCTCTGGGTGTCGGTCGAAGGCTTAAGCTACAAGGAGGTTGCCGTTATCCTTGAGGTACCCGTCGGCACCGTAATGTCGCGCCTGTCCCGGGCGCGCCAGGCCTTGCGTCAACTCAGCGATGGCGAAATCGCCAGCCCTTCCCTGCGGATACTCAAATGATCAGCCTGCCCCCCAGCGAACGCGATTTGCATGCCTACGTCGATCACCAACTGCTGGAGAGCGATCGTCGCGTGCTTGAAAGCTACTTGGCGGCCCACCCCGACGTCGCGGCCCAGGTGCATGCCTGGCAACAGGATGCGCACCTGCTGCGCGCGGCATTAAGCGGGGCCTTGCAGCAACCGGCCAACCCCGCGCTGGACCCGACGCTGATTCGCCAGCGCATCAAGCATCAGTCGCGCCGCCATTTGGCTAGCGCCGCCGTGCTACTGATCGCTGTCAGCCTCGGCGGTTTGGGCGGCTGGCATGCCCGCGAGGCCACCCAGCCGCCGATGTTGCCGATGGCCGACGCGATGCAAGCGTTCCGCCTGTTTGCCCAGGACGGCATCATGCCCGCCGATTACAACGCCCAGGACAGCGGCACCATGCAGGCCTGGCTCGACCGTTACTTCAGCCAGGCGCACCGCCTGCCCGACTTGAGCCCGTCGGGGTTCAAACCGGTCAGCGGGCGTTTGCTCACCACTGAGCAAGGCGCTGCCGCCATGGTGCTGTACGAAGACCCGCAAGGGCGGCGCATGAGTTTCTATATCCGCCCACCCGGCCCGGAGAACGGTTTTCTGCCGCGCGGCAGCCGCAGTGCCGATGGCTTGCAGGCCGAATACTGGTCCGGCAGTGGCTACAACTACGCGATGGTCAGCCCCGAGGGTCAGTCGACCGCGCAGACGATGAAGTTCTAAAAGCCCACGTCCAGCACCACGTTGTCGATGTAGGTGCCGCCCGGCGGCGTGGCCTGGTCGGTGTAGACCTTGGCGTTGTAGTTGAACACCTGGCTGCCGGTGCCCAAGCCATTGCCAGGGTTGACCTCGGCCGTGGAGCTGGCCCGCCGCGCCGCGCCCACACTGCCCCAGCGCGTGGTGCCGGCGCTCTTGAAGATGTCGTACGCGAGCACATTACTCCCGGACACCATCTGCCGGCGGCCGCCTACACTCACCGGGTTCTGCCCGTCGCTGAGGCCAACGGTGTAGGCGCTGCCCTTGGTGCAGGCGACGCTGACCTGCCCACTGACGGTGGAAAATGCACTGACCACCGGGGCGCTGCCGAACGCGATCGGCGGCGTGGTGATCTGGCAGTCATTGACCACAGTCATGCTCACGGTCAGCGTAGTCGTGCCGTTGTTGATCTCGCGGCCCGCGCAGATCCCGCCAATGCCAATGCCCGAGCAGTAGTTCCAGTTCCAGAAGATACTCAGGGTTTCGCTGTACACACCCGCAGCCACGTTACTGCCGATGGTGGTGGCGAAATACAGCGGTACAACTTTGGTGCCGGGCCCGAATACCAGGCCAAGGGACGCGGCAATGCCGCCACTGCCGCCAAAATCGAACGCGGTGCCACGTGTCATCGGGAATGCGCTGGTGTTGTTGGCGTAGACCGTATAGTTGATGACATCCCCGGTTGGCCCGACCAAACCGCCTTGTGACGAGCCGGTAACAGTCGCGTAGAAATGGTCATTGGAGGTCAAGACCGACAGCAGCGCCGGCGTGCAGCTCAAGCCACCGTTAGTGGTCGAACTGGGCTGGGAGGTGATGCGCACGGTCATCGAACTCACCGTCGTGCCAAAACTGGCCGGCACGGTGGTGACCACCGAGCACACGGCCTGCACCTGCGCCGACACACCCAAGCTCGCCAACAGCAGCCACCGCAACAGCCATTCCTTGACCCGCACACGCACACTCCTTATGTCATTGGCACACCAGTGGCCCGATCAGCGGCACCTGCTCCTGCGTGGTATCCAGCTCGAACCTGGCCTGACAGGTCTGGCCGTCGCCGACCGTGACCTGCAAGGTGTTATGCGCCGCCAGGTTTTCCAGGTAGACCAGGCCGTCCCAGCCGACCACCGCCAGTGCGCCGCTTTGCGCGTGGCGCACCTGGCTGCCCAGGGGCAAGTCCTGATGCTGGGCATCCACCAAAGTGATGCTCGCGGCCAGCACCCGGCGTACCGGGAACGCCAGCAAATAGCCGCTGCCCCGGCGCACGGCAACGCGTTGCTCGACGTTGGGCACTTGCACGTTGGAGGGCAGGTTCAGCGGGTCGATTTCGTATTTGGCGCGGTAGTAGGCGCTGGTCCATGGCACCAGCAGGTGGCCGTTGCGGTCGGTCTCGCCGACCACCTGGTTCTCGTAGCGCACCGGCACGCCCCCCACGCCATCGGTGCTGACCACCACAAACGCATCGTCGACACGGTTGGCGGCGAACACGTGGTTGTCCATCCACACCAGCGAGCCGCTGGCATCGGCCCAACGGGTTTGCGCGTCGCTGTTGCCGTATGCGCCCACCTGCAATTGCACCGACTGCAAGCGCCAGGTCAGGTCGGCCTGGCGATACGCCGGCCCATCACCGCTGGCGTAACCGAGGTTAAAGCCCACGCCGCCCTCGGCCGGCACCGCACGGCTGTAGTTGACCCGCTGCTGGCTCTGCCCGGTTTTGCTGCGCTCACTGCCCACGCTGAGGCTGCCGTACACGTCGAACGGCACCACCACTTGCGCTTGCACCGCCCAACTGCTGTCGCCGACCTCATGGTTGGCCGACAGGTAAAAACTGCTGTTGCGCCACAGTGCTTTGCTCCAGGTCATATTCACCAGGCGCGTGCGCGAGTCATCCGCCGCCTGCACATCAAAATAGCCCACGCCCAGGCTGCCGAAATCATTTAGGTTCACGCTCACCGTGGCTTGCTGGCTGCGCTTGCTGAGGCTGGCATAGGGCGTGTCGACCAGGCTCAGGTCCGCGTACGCGTCACGCCGCTCCACCCGCTGGTAAGACAGGCTGTAACGCGGGTTGCTGTATTGGTAACCCAGGCTCAGTTGCTGGCCGGTGCGGCCGTCGAACTGACTTTGGCTGACGGCGGTGTTGAGCACACCGAAGTTACCCACGCGCAGGTTGCCGCCCACACCGCCCAAGGCCAGGTCACCCGAGGCTTCGGCGTGGCTTTCCAGAGTGAACGCGTCCGACAGCCCATAACGAAAGGTGCCGCTGGCCACGCCGGGCCCATAGCCGAAATCGCGCACGGTGTAATCGCGGCGCAGGTTACCGGCGGCCACCGAGAAGTCCGATAAGCCCTTCTGCAGCAGGGTGCTGGTGACATAGAACGGCACCGTGGTCGACACCTGCCGGCCGAGGGCGTCGGTGGTCACCACCACCGCCTCCCCCGCGCCGTTAATAAACGGCACGTTGGTCAGCGTGTATGGCCCCGGCTGCAGGTTGGCACTGCTGGATTTGTAACCGTTGATAAACAGGTCCACCGACGACGGCACCGCCGCCTCCCCGGCAAACTGTGGCAACGGGTAGGTGACCAGATCCGGGCGCACGCCAAAGTCCCGCGACACCTGCACTCCGCCCAGGCGCACCGACGTGCTCCAGGGCAACGCGCCACTGATCACGTCGCCCGCTTCATAGGTCAACAGGCGCTCGTCGTCGGAAAACCGCCAGGTGGTGTCATAGCGCCGATAGCCATTGTCCAGGCTGCTGCCGAGCGTTTCCCGGCCGAGGGTGGTGCGGTACTGGCCAGTGTTGGACAACGTGCCCCACGTATCGAACAGCCTGACTTCGTTGAAGATGCCAAGGTAGGTGCCCGCATCATCGGTGTCATTGAGGTAGGCGTCATAATTGAGCAGCGCGCCGAAACTGGTCAGCGCCTGGGTGCGCGGGTAGTTGTTGCGGTTGCCGATAAACTGCTCCGGCAACCAGGCAGGCGGCACCGTGAGCATCAGGCGCTGGCCCTGGCTGTCGTAATCGGTGTGCAGGCCTGGCAGGTTTTCCAGCGCGACCTCGGTGGGCACTTCACCCGGCAGCCTCATACCCGTTTCCTGCAACACCGAAGCCTGCAAAAACAGCTGCCCAGCGCGCTGATTAACGGCGACCACGCGGCCGGTGTCCCGCTGGTTGACCACCAGTTCCAGGAACAACTGTGCATCGGCAACAGCCTCCATACTGTTGGGAGGGGGCGGCAATGGAGCCGCCACGCCCGGTGCCGCAAGCACCAGGCCCGACAGGCCACTCACCACCCACACCAATCGCCATAGACATCGAGCCCTCTTGTGGCTCACCAAGGCTTTGTGTCCTTCAATGGACATCTCCATCCGCTAACACCCGGGGCTACTCCCTGCCCTATCGCACTGTTTTATCGACCCGGTGCGAGGCTCTCCAATTGCGTTGCGCCATTGACGCGGACCTGCAACGGCTGATCAGCCGGCAACCCGTCCGGCACCGGCCAGCGCATGGTCGCGCCCGGCAGCACATAGCCCATCAAGCCTTCCACCAGGGGCCGAGATTGGCCGCCCTGCTTGAACGTGGCATCGGTCAAGCGCGCGTGGACGGCGCCCTGGTTGCGCATTTCGACGTAATTACGCCCACCCACGCTGACTTTTTTCCAGCTCAGGTCCGGCTTGCCGGCCCCCTTTGGGTCGCGGTCGCGGGTGCCGTCGACCTTGCTCCAAAGGCCTGGGCCATAGGCAAACAACGGCACCGAATAACGCATCTGGAACCGCACCGCGGCGGCGGTCTTGCCATCGGCAGGGGCTGCGGGGGGCGTGGCCGATGGGATCTCATCGATGATGATGCGATAGGCCAATTCCTGGCCCGGCGGCACGTCCTTGGTGCGGGTCAAACGCACCAACTGTTTCTGCCCCGGCTCGATTTTCGCCACCGACGGGCTGCCAATTACGTCGCGCTGGTTCTGGTACTGCTCATCGAAGCCGCTCTGGGTCCAGGCAAACACACGGATTTGCAGGTTGGCGGTCTCCGTGCCGCGGTTTTCCAGCCACAGTGCGCTGGCCTGTTGATCGGCCTCCAGCACCGGATCAATCGGCCAGATCAGCACCGAGCTGGCCGCCTGGGCCTGCCCTGCCGTCAACGCCAATAACGCGCTCACACCCGCTGCCCACCCAAGCCGGGAAGCTGCATACATAAGTCTCACTCCTCATTGCCAATCGCCTTACCACGACAGCTGCACCTGCAACGTGTCGCTGTACGTCCCCCCAGGCGTATTACCCGGTAACTGCACTCGCCCATAAATCGGCAAGGTGATACTGGCCGCGTTGCTGTAGGCCACACTCACGCTTTGGCTGACCCCCAGGCTCTGGCTGAACGCCGCGTCCTGAAACAGCTGATAGGCCACTTGGGCACTGCGGCTATTGAGCTGCATCCGCCGACCACTGTTGTTGTGCAAACCGCCGTCGACACTCATGTTCAGCGCGACACCCGGCGTACATTGCAAGGTCACGCCACCGGTGAGCGCGACCGACGCTGTGCTGGTCGCCAGTGCCGAATACGTGCCGAAAGCCAGGCTGCCGTAGTTCGTGCCACCACCGACCACCAGGCACCCGGGCGTGATCGTCGCGCTGACCTGGAACGATTGACTGGTCACCGCCAACAGCGACACCGGCATGCCCCAGCCGATGCACACTGCCAACGCCCACGCTGCCCGGCTCATGGCACTTAGAACGTCAGGGTCACGTTAACCGTGTCGGTATAAGTACCGGCGGGCAGCCCGGCCTTGCCATTGGCCTTACCGTAAATATTCACGGCCTGGGCCACCCCGGTACTTGGCGCCAGGTTGATAACGCCACCGATGGCCAGCAAATTCGAATGGCCGCTGTCGGTGTAGAGGTCGTACGGCACGTAGTTGGCAACGCCGTCGTACAGCGCGCGTGCACCGCCAGTGGACTTACCGTCATTGGCGCCGGCAGACACGGTCAGCGTCGGCGAAGTACCCGCAGAACACAGGATCGACAACGCGCCACCGCCACCGCCCAGCACCTGGCCGTCGGCTTCAGTGAACAGGCTGTTGGCCGTGCCGAAGTTCAAGTTACCGAAGCTCATCCCGCCGGTTGCCGCCGCGCCATTGACCTGGCAACTGCTGGTCAGCACCAGGGTCGCGCTGACCGTGCCGGCCACGGTGGCCGCCTGCGCGCCCGCCACCCACACCAGCGCCATCAATGGAAAAACAGCCTTCAATACACGTGCATGCATGATGTTCATCCTCAGGGTTTACCAATCCAGAGTCACCGTCAGGGTGTCTGTATAGATGCCGGCCGGTAGGGCCTTGGTATTCGCCACCACCAAGCCGAATACCGGGATCGGTACTTGTGTGCCCTTGGTCACGACGAAATTGCGTTGCTGGCCGATGCTGTAGGCGCTGCGGCCCAGCGGGTCGGCGGATAGCCGATAGGGAATGGTGTGGCGGCCGTTGCTCAGGCGTCGGGTAGCGCCGTCGCCATGGGCGCCACCGTCGATGGTCACGGTGAAACTGCTGACCACCGAGGGGTTGCAGGACACCGACAGCGGCGCCTTGTCGACATCAGTCACCGCTGCGCCCAACAGGTTGTTCCACGTCGGCCCCTGGCTGCCGAAGTCGAGCAACATGCTGCCGCCCGTAGGGCTGACCGGCGCGCTCTCGACACCTTTACTCACCTCGCAACTGGCGGTGATCACCAAGCGCGCGTGGACCTGGCCATTGACCGCTGCGGCCTGGGCGTCATCCGCCAGCAGCAACAGACTGCCCATGGCCACGAGGGCCCAGCCCCGGCTTACCACGTGACTGTGACCTTGAGCAGGTCGGTGTAGCGGCCGACGGCGGGGATGTCCTTGAGCGGTTCGATGCGGCCATACAGAGGTAAGTCGACCGAGCCCGAGTCCGGCACACGGCCGCTCAGCGGTTGATTGACGGGCAACGGAATCCGCCGCGCGGCGTCGGCGTAAATGCGGTAGGGAATGGGTTGACTCGAAGGGGTCGCGGCGCTCAGGTAGCGCACTTCGCCGACGCCGCCATGCAGGCCGCCGTCAACACGCACTTGATACGGCGTGCCGGGGTTACATTCCAGGCGCGGCTGGCGCTGGCTGATCAGGGCCGCACTCAAGGGGCCGGCGGGGTCATCCAGACGCGGGCCGCTGCCGAAATCCAATAGGCCAAGCTGCTCGATGCCGGCACTGCGGGTGGTCCCCACCAGTTGGCAGCCGCGCTGCACGTCGATGCGCACCTCCACCTGGAGCTGCGCCGCGTAAACCGTACTACAGAGCATCGTGCCCATGACTGCTAATACTGCTCGTCCCTTCACAGCCCCAATTCCTTATACAGGGGGTGACCACTGTGTATGAGGTTAGCCATTTAAAGAGAAACTGCCAGTTTGGTCAGCAGGGCTTATATGTCATGCTTTTTCGAGATAGCTGGCCGCGCCCTTCTCTATTGGTCAAACCGCGGCGAGCGCCCTAAAGTAGGCGACCACCGCACTACAGAGTGACTCGCATTGGCCGTGCTTTCCGTGATCCAGCGCCTGCTTGGCAAAAAGACCGACGTACAGAACGCCTCGCCGATCCCGGCGTTTTTTGCCCAAAAGGCCAAACAACAGGGCTACACCCTGAGTGCCGGCCAAACCCAGGCGATTACCGCCCTCGCCCGTCAGACCCAGCACCTGCTCGCGGGCCTTACCACGCGCAGCCTGTACCTGCACGGCCCAGTGGGGCGCGGCAAAAGCTGGCTGCTCGATGGGTTTTTCCAGGCGTTGCCGATTGCCGAAAAGCAACGCGTGCACTTCCACGCGTTTTTTGCCCGCCTGCATCGCGGCATGTTCCAGCACCGTGAGCACGACGACGCCCTGGGCGTGACCCTGGACGAGCTGCTCGCAGGCTGCCGGGTGCTGTGCTTCGACGAATTCCACGTCCACGATATCGGCGATGCGATGCTCATCAGCCGCCTGTTCAAAGCCTTGTTCGAGCGCGGCGTGCTGGTGCTGGTGACCTCCAACTATGCGCCCGCAGGGTTGCTGCCCAACCCGCTGTACCACGAGCGTTTCAAGCCGGTGATCGACCTGATCGCCGCGCGCATGGACGTGCTGGAAGTCAGCTCCCCCCAAGACTTTCGCAGCCTGCCCCAGGCGCATGCCGAGCAGCGCTTCAGCGCCGGCCAGTATGTGTGGCCGGGGACGCCCGCTCAGCGTCAAGCGCTCGGGCTGCCCGCCACGGATTGCCCGGCGCAGACCCTCAAGGTCGGCAACCGCCAGTTGGTTTGCCGCAGCCATCAGGCGCCGACTATCGCCTTTACCTTCAACGACCTCTGCGAACAGCTCACTGCCGTGATGGATTACCTGCTGCTATGCCAGGACTTCGACCACTGGATCGTCGACGGGCTGCCGCAACTGGCCGAATGCCCGATCGCCGTACAGCAGCGTTTTATCAACCTGGTGGACGTGCTTTACGACCAGGACAAACGCCTGACCCTGATCGGCCACCAGCCCTTGGCTGAATCCCTGGAAGGCCAGGCCATCGACCTCGCCCGCACCGCCAGCCGTCTGCATCAATTACAAAAAGCCGAGTTGCAAACGGACTGCCCGCAACCCGCACCCGACCCGGTATCATGAGCGCCTTTTACGCCCTCTTGCCGAGTGACCGCGCCGTTCATGAATACCCTTGCCCAACTCAAGGCCGGCCAACTGGCCGGTATCAAACGCCTGGACCTGGCCTGCGGGCTGACCGAATTCCCGCGGGAAATCTTCGAGCTGGCCGACACCCTGGAAATCCTCAACCTCACGGGCAACGCCCTGAGCAGCCTGCCCGACGACCTGCATCGCCTGACGCATTTGCGCGTGCTGTTCTGCTCGGAAAACGCCTTTACCGAGCTGCCGCAATGCCTGGGCCAGTGCGCCAACTTGAGCATGATCGGCTTCAAGGCCAACCAGATCAGCCACGTGCCCGCCGCCGCCCTGCCGCCGCAGTTGCGCTGGCTGATCCTCACCGATAACTGCATCAGCCAATTGCCCAGCGAATTGGGCGAGCGGCCGCTGCTGCAAAAACTCATGCTCGCCGGCAACCAACTGACGGACCTGCCGCAAAGCCTGGCGAACTGCTACAACCTTGAGCTGATCCGCATCGCCTCCAACCGCCTGACCCACCTGCCGGAGTGGCTGCTGACGCTGCCGAGCCTGACGTGGTTGGCCTACGCCGGTAACCCGGTGGAAATGGCAGTGGACGTGGCCGCTGATGACGCAACGCCGAACATTCCCTGGTCTGAACTGGAGCTGGGCGACGTGCTGGGCGAAGGTGCCTCGGGGATTATTCGCAGGGCGTTGTGGAAGCCACAGGCGCTGCCTGTCGCGGTCAAACTGTACAAAGGCACGATCACCAGCGACGGTTCACCACTGCATGAAATGCAGGCCTGCATCGCCGCGGGGCTGCATCCGAACCTGATCAAGGTGGAAGGTCGCGTGGTGGGCCACCCCGATGACCAGGCTGCGCTGGTGATGGACCTGATCGACCCGAGCTACCGCAACCTCGCGGCCCTGCCGAGCCTGGCGTCGTGCACCCGCGACATCTACGAGCCGAGCACGCGTTTCAGCGTTGAAGTGGCCTTGCGCATGGCGCGGGAGGTTGCGTCGGTCGCGGCGCACTTGCATCGGCAGGGCATCACCCATGGCGACCTGTACGGCCACAATATCTTGTGGAATGCCGCTGGCGACTGCTTACTCGGGGACTTCGGCGCGGCGTCGTTCCATGCCACGGCGGACACCTTGGAAACCAGGGCGTTGCAGCGCATTGAAGTGCGCGCGTTTGGGGTGTTGCTGGGGGAATTGTTGGAGCGGGTTGAGACTGGGTTTAATGACGAGGGGCTGGTAGCGCTGCACAAACGCTGCTGTCAGCCTGATGTGTTGGCGCGGCCGGGGTTCGAAGAGATCGAAGCACTGCTCGACTTGGAGTGAAACTCGATACAAATGTGGGGGCTGGTTTGCCTGCGATGGTGGATTTTGGGGTGGCGCTTGGGTACATATCCGTTGCTGCGGTCACGGCGGCTTAGGGTTCCGCCCTTACGGCGGGTCACTTTTGGAAAAGAGCCCCAAAAGTAACCAAAAGGGCTCTTGCCCCACCACTCGGCACCTCGCCTGGGCTCGGTGTGCCCTCACTCCGGCTTTGGACCGTGGGCCGCCGCCATGGGCCATCCTTGGCCCATCGCGGCTAAACCGGCGTCCTGCCGGTTTACCCACGCTCAAAGCCTGCGTTCGGCCAGCGTGGTTTAACGGGGCGCCTCAGATCAAGATCAAGATCAAAATCAAGAGCACGGCGGCCTGGTAGCCGACCTGAGTGGTTAGATCAAAAGCGAAGCCGAGGCGGCCTGACAGCCGACCTGATCTCTGAAACTGAACTCAATCTAATGTGGGAGCTGGCTTGCCTGCGATGGCATCAACTCTGTGTACCTGATACACCGAGGTGCTTGCATCGCAGGCAAGCCAGCTCCCACAGAAAAGCAGAGCATTGCAGTGCTGGCAGCTAAACTCGGTCAAAATTGTGGGAGCGGGCTTGCTCGCGAAGGCGGTGGGTCAGTCAGCTCATGTGTAACTGACCCACCGCCTTCGCGAGCAAGCCCGCCCCCACATTGGGATCTCATTACATCAGCTAGATAGCGTGGTGCTCTGCTTCTGCCCTGCTTTTGCTTCTACCACTCAGGTCGGCTACTAGGCCGCCGTGCTCTTTGCTTTTGATCTTGATCTTAGGCGCCCGTTAACCACGATGGCCGAACGCAGGCTTGAATCCGTGGGTAACCCGGCAGGACGCCGGGTTAGCCGCGATGGGCCAAGGATGGCCCATGGCGGCGGCCCACGGATTCAAGCCGGAGTGAGGGCATGCCGAGCCTAGGCGAGGCAACGAGTGGTGGGGCGAGGACTTTTTGGTTACTTTTTGGTCCTTCAAAAAGTGACCCGCTGTAAGAGCGGAACCCTACGAAGCCGTTACCGCAGCAACGGATATGTACTCAATCTACCCAAAATCAGCGCCCCCCTCAAAAACCACCATCGCACGCAACCCCGCGCCCACTTTTTTGAACCGCGCCTTAGCCAGCCAGACCAACGAACATATCCTGCACGTCATCATGGTTGTCCAACCCTTCCAGGAAGGCCTCGACTTCAGCCATCTGCTCATCAGTCAAACCACTCACCGGGTTCTTCGAGAGGTAACCCAACTTGGCCGACAACACGGTAAAACCCTGCTCCGGCAACGCTTTCTGCACAGCATCCAGGTCGGTGGTTTCGGTAATAAACAGGGTGGTCCCTTCTTCTTCGCCGTCTTCGAAATCCTGGGCCCCAGCTTCAATGGCGGCCATTTCCGGATCAGCGTCCGGCGTGTCCGGCGACGCTTCGATCAACCCGACATGGTTAAAGTCCCAGGCCACGGAGCCGGAAGCACCCAATTGCCCTTTACGGAACGCCACACGAATCTCCGCCACAGTGCGGTTGATGTTGTCGGTCACGCATTCAACGATCAGCGGCACCTGGTGCGGGGCGAAACCTTCGTAGGTCACGCGGTGGTACTGCACGGTTTCACCCAGCAGACCGGCGCCTTTCTTAATGGCGCGCTCCAAGGTTTCCTTGGGCATCGAGGCCTTTTTGGCCTGCTCTACTACCAGACGCAGGTGGGCGTTGGTCGCGGTGTCGGCACCGTTACGGGCGGCGATGGTGATTTCTTTCACCAGCTTGCCAAAGATTTTGCCCTTGGCATTGGATGCCGCTTCTTTATGTTTGACTTTCCACTGTGCGCCCATGACTCACTCTCTTCATATCCATGGCGCCGAGACGTCTACTGGCCGGCGCTTTGGGGGCAGAGTTTATAGCGCAAAAACGCGCTAATCCACCAAAAAACCGGCCATGCCCCTCAGGTTCGCAAGGGTTTGTTCGCAACGCTACGGTCCGGCACAAAATCCCCCACCTGTGCCAGCTCCGCCGGCCTGGCATTCCAGTAAGGCATCAGCACCACTGAGGAAAACAGCGCGGCGCCGGCAAACACAATAAATACCGTCACTGTGTCGAAGTAGCCCGGCAGCAGCCCGCCAAGAATCGCCCCGACCGAACCGCAACCATTCACAAAGCCGGCTGCCGTGGCGCCGGCCTTGGCAGTACCGAAGTCGATGGCGGCAGTGCTGCTGATCATCGAGTCCGGGCCGTACAGGCTCAGGCCCATGACAAACAGCAAGGCCATCACCAGCATCACACTGCCGGTGTGCAGCGCGCCCATGAACAACCCCAGGGCTACCGTCAGCACCAGCAGGCTGAGCACACAGGCCGGCATGCGCCGGGCGCCGAACAGTTTGTCGGACGCCAGCCCAATCATGATCGGCCCCAGCAACCCGGCCAGCTCAAACGCCGTCGGTACGATCGCCGCGCCCACCTTACCCACCGAGGGCATCTGCTCGTAAACGATCACCGGCCCCCACAAGAGGATGGCGTAACGCGCCGGTTTCAACAGGAAATACGCCAGCCCCAACGTCAGCACCGTGCGGTTACGCAAGATGGCGCGCAGTGGCTCGAGCACGCTGACACGCTTTTCGGCGGCAGTCTCCTCGGCGATCAGCGGCGGTTGCGGCTCAACCGCCGGCAAGCCCACATCCTGCGGCGTATTGCGCTGGAAGATAAAGAACAGCACCGCGACCACGGCCACCACCGCCGCACTGGAGATAAATGCCGCGTGCCAACTGCCGATCAACGTGTAGGCCCACCACCCGGCAAAGGGCGACGCCACCAGGCCACCAAACGCGTAGCACGAACTCCACAGCCCAAGCACCCGCCCGCGCTGCTGCGCCGGGAAGAAACTGCCCAGGTTCTTGCACAACCCCGACCAGCCAGTGGACTGCGCCAGCCCTTGGATCAGCATGCAACTGATAAAGATCGGCAAGGTGGCGAACGTGCCCATCACCAAGGCGGCGGCGGCTGAAATCAGCAGCCCGCCCAGCACCACCACCCGTGGGCCAAAGCGGTCGGCCAGCATGCCCCAAGTGAACTGCCCCACGGCATAGGCGGCCAGGTAGAGGCCGTCGAGGTTGGCCATCATCATTTTATCGAGGGGGAAACTCGGGTCGTCGACGATACCGAGCTTGGCCACCGAAAACGCCTTGCGCGTGAAATAGAAGGCCGCGTACGCCAGCCAGGTGATGGCGAAAATCTGCACGCGCCAACGCTTGATACTACCCATAGGGATATTCATGGTGGTTCTGACCTCAGGTGAGTGTGCCGGCAGAATCGAGAAGCGAATGCCTGTTTTTTTTATGGTTGAGCACTGCAATGCCGAGCCTTGTAACGCGCGACATTGGTCAGATGGGCCTGCTTGCCAGCACCCATGGTCATCGCCGTTGTACAACTCAACTGACGGCGACTGGCCGTATAAAACCAATGGCTGACTAATAGGTAAAATCGATTTATCGTATTTCAAATATAAGCTGAGCTTGTAAGAGGATCTGCGATGTCGGTATCCCATGCACAACTCAAAGCCTTCCACGCCGTGGCCGTACACGGCAGCTTTACCCAGGCGGCCGAGCGCCTGTTTCTGACGCAGCCGGCCATTTCCGACCAGGTGCGTAAACTCGAAGAGCGCTTCGGGGTGCTGTTGTTTCATCGCAACAAACGCTCGGTGCGCCTGACCGACCTGGGTGAGCGCCTGCTGAGCATCACCCAGCGCCTGTTTGTGATCGAAGCCGAAGCCGAAGAATTGCTGCAGGACTCCCGCGCGTTGCAAACCGGCACCCTCACGCTGGCCGTGGATGCCCCTGTGCACGTGCTGCCGCAAATCGCCCGCTTCTGCCAGCTTTACCCAGGGATCAGCGTGAAGATCGAAACCGGCAACACCGACGAATCGCTGTTTCGCCTGTACAACTACCAGGCCGACCTGGCATTGCTAGGCCGCGATGTCGACGATGAGCGCCTGCTGTCGCTGCCCTTGCCCGACGACCAGTTACTCGCGTTTGTCGCACGTAACCACCCGTGGGCCGGGCGTGAGTCGATCTGCTTGGCCGACCTGGATGATACGCCGCTGGTACTGCGCGAAATCGGCTCGGTCACCCGTCAGACCCTGGAGCAGGAAATGCGCCAGGCCGGGCTACGCATTCGCCCTGCGATCCAGGTGGAGGGCCGCGAAGCTGCACGTGAGGCGGTGGTGGTGGGGATTGGCGTGGGGGTAGTTTCCGCTGCGGAATTCGGCGCCGACTCACGGGTGTATGCCATGCCGATCCGCGATTGCACCCAGCGCATGAAAGAAACCTTGGTGTGCCTCAAAGAGCAGAGTTCGCGCCGGGTGGTGGCGACCTTTCTCGATATTGTCCGTGACAGTCTGCGGTGAACTCCCCGGTCTCATCGCGGGCTTGCCTGGCTCCCACAGTGGACCGCGTACTCCAGCACAACTCGGTCAACTGTGGGAGCCGGGCTTGCCCGCGATGACCATAGGTATCTACACATCTTTTTATGGGTTGAACTCTTTGGTTGTCGTGGGGGCGCTGGGTACATATCCGTTATTTGGGTAACGGCTGCTATGGGTTCCGCTCTTACAGCGGGTCACTTTTGGAAAAGAGCCCCAAAAGTAACCAAAGGGCTCTTGCCCCACCACTCGGCACCTCGCCTGGGCTCGGTGTGCCCTCACTCCGGCTTTGGAGCGGGGCCGCCGCCATCAGGCCATCCTTGGCCCATCGCGGCTAACCCGGCGTCCTGCCGGTTTACCCCGCTCCAAAGCCTGCGTTCGGCCAGCGTGGTTAACGGGGCGCCTAAGATCAAGATCAAAAACAAGATCAAAAGCAAGAGCAAGAGCACGGCGGCCTGGTAGCCGACCTGAGTGGTTAGATCAAGAGCAGAGCCGAGGCGGCCTGACAGCCGACCTGATATTTGAAACTGAACTCAATCTAATGTGGGAGCTGGCTTGCCTGCGATGCAGGCACCTCGGTCCATCAAGTACACCGAGTTGATGCCATCGCAGGCAAGCCAGCTCCCACAGAAAAGCAAACACTGCGGTGCTGGCAGTCGAACTCAGTCAAAATTGTGGGAGCGGGCTTGCTCGCGAAGGCGGTGGGTCAGTTACATATGAGCTGACTGACACACCGCCTTCGCGAGCAAGCCCGCTCCCCACATTGGGATCTCATTACATCAGCTAGATTAGGGTGGTGCTCTGCTTCTGCTCTGCTTCTGCCTTGCTTTTGCTTCTACCACTCAGGTCGGCTACTAGGCCGCCGTGCTCTTGCTTTTGATCTTGATCTTAGGCGCCCCGTTAACCACGATGGCCGAACGCAGGCTTGAATCCGTGGGTAACCCGGCAGGACGCCGGGTTAGCCGCGATGGGCCAAGGATGGCCCATGGCGGCGGCCCACGGATTCAAGCCGGAGTGAGGGCATGCCGAGCCTAAGCGAGGCACCGAGTGGTGGGGCGAGGACTTTTTGGTTACTTTTTGGTCCTTCAAAAAGTGACCCGCTGTAAGAGCGGAACCCTACGAAGCCGTTACCGCAGCAACGGATATGTACTCACATCTACCTAAAAACCCCGTAAAAAGCTCAGCGCAACACAAAAAGTTGCGTAGATACCCATGCCGCGATGGCACCAACCCGGTCTTCAGCCAACCACCACTTAAGGCGCCAACTCGAAAAACGCCTGGATCAGCCGCAACGAGCGGCGCCGCTCCATGCAGCCGAGCATGTGCCGGTTGAGCAACCCATCGCCCTGGATCGCAATCGCTTGCACCCGTGGGTCCGGACTGACCTCCATCGATGAGACCACGCCCACGCCCAGCTCGGCGGCGACGGCTTCGGTCACCGCCTCGCGGCTGTCCAGCTCCAGCAACACCTTGGGTTGCACCTTGGCCACCCGGCAGGCGTCATCGAAGGTGCGGCGGGTGATGGAAGTCGGTTCGCGCAGCACCATGATCACCTCGTGCAGCTGTTGCAGACGAATGCCGTCGGGCTGCGCAGCCAACGGGTGACTGACGGGCACCAACGCGCAGATGCGCGACTCACTCAGCGGTTGCAGGTGCAGGCCGTTACGCGGCTCCACCTCAGTGAGCACCGCCACGTCCGCATGCTCGGACAACAGCGCCGCCAAGGTTTCCTGGGCATTGCCCAGCCGCAAGTTGACGGTAATGCCGGGATAGCGGGCGCGCAGGCTGGCGATCATCGGCATCACCAGGTGTGGGCCATCCGCCGCGACTTCGAGGCGCCCGGTAAGCAACTGGCGATTGGCCTCTAACAGCGTCTGCGCCTCGTCCACCAGGCCGAAGATCGCCCGAGTGATCGCCGCCAGGCGAATGCCCTCCTCGGTCAGCTCCACGCGCCGAGCTGTGCGGCGCAACAGCGGGATCTGATAGTGCTCTTCCAGCGCCTTGATATGCCCGGTCACCGCCGGCTGGCTGATGAACAGCCGCGCCGCCGCTCGGGTAAAGCTGCCCTCGCGGGCCACCGCATCGAATGCACGCAGTTGGAACAAGTTCATAGCTATCGGCCTCACTGATAGCTCGCATAACAACAAACAATTTGATTGATGACAAGCCAAACTGCAATTTAGGCGCCGTAGATTCAACCCCCGATACCTTGCGAGGAATTGAGATGAGCCCTGCCGCGCCGATCCTGCTGACCCCTGGCCCACTGACCACATCGAACCGCACCCGTCAGGCAATGATGGTGGATTGGGGCTCCTGGGATGACCGTTTCAACCAACTCACCGCGAGTGTCTGCGAGCAGTTGCTGGCGATCCTCAACGGCCAAGGCAGCCACCATTGCGTGCCCTTGCAAGGCAGCGGCACCTTTGCCGTCGAAGCCGCCATCGGCACCCTGGTGCCACGCGACGGCAAGGTACTGGTGCTGATCAACGGCGCCTACGGCAAGCGCCTGGCGAAGATCTGCGAAGTGCTCGGCCGCGATTTCAGCACCTTCGAAACCGCCGAGGATGAACCCACCACCGCCGCTGACGTCGACCGCCTGCTGCACGCCGACCCGGCCATTACCCACGTGGCGCTGATCCACTGCGAAACCAGCACTGGCATTCTCAACCCGCTGCCGCAGATCGCCGATGCAGTGAAAAGCCACGGCAAACGCCTGATTATCGATGCCATGAGCTCCTTCGGTGCACTGCCGATCGATGCTCGCGAAGTGCCGTTCGACGCACTGATCGCAGCCTCCGGCAAATGCCTGGAAGGCGTGCCGGGCATGGGTTTCGTCTTCGCCGACAAAAAGGCACTGGCCGCCGCACAGGGCAACTGCCATTCCCTGGCGATGGACCTGTTCGACCAACACAGCTACATGGCCAAGACCGGCCAATGGCGCTTCACCCCACCCACCCATGTGGTCGCGGCCCTGCACGAAGCACTGCTGCAATATCAAGAAGAAGGCGGCCTGCCCGCGCGTCACCAACGCTACGCCCGCAACTGCCAGGCACTGCTGGACGGCATGGCCGAACTGGGCCTGCGCAGTTTTCTGCCGGCGGCGATCCAGGCCCCGATCATCGTGACCTTTCACGCCCCAAAAGACCCGCGCTACCAGTTCAAGGACTTTTATGAGCGGGTCAAGGCCAAGGGTTTCATCCTCTACCCCGGCAAATTGACCCAAGTGGAAACCTTCCGCGTGGGCTGCATCGGCCACGTCGATGCGCCCGGCATGCGCGCAGCGGTCAAGGCGATCGCCGAGGTGCTGCAAGCAATGGAAGTGTTGGACGTTTGACTGCCCCCATTACCCACAGGATCTGAACCATGAACTATCAAAACCCCAACACCCTCCAGGCCGTTATCCTCGACTGGGCCGGCACCGTGGTCGACTTCGGCTCCTTCGCCCCCACGCAAATCTTTGTCGAAGCCTTCGCCGAGTTCGACGTACAAGTCTCGATCGAAGAAGCCCGTGGCCCGATGGGCATGGGCAAGTGGGACCATATCCGCACCCTTTGCAACCAGCCAGAAGTCGCCGAGCGCTACCGCAAGGCCTTCGGCCGCACACCGACCGACGACGACGTCACTGCCATCTATCAGCGCTTCATGCCGTTGCAAATCGAGAAAATCGCCGAACACTCGGCGCTGATCCCTGGCGCCCTCGACACCATTGCCCGGCTGCGTGTGCAAGGCATCAAGATCGGCTCCTGCTCCGGCTACCCCAAGCAAGTGATGGACAAAGTTGTCGCCCTGGCGGCCACCAATGGCTACATCGCCGACCACGTGGTCGCCACCGACGAAGTACCCAACGGCCGCCCGTGGCCAGCCCAGGCGTTGGCCAACGTGATCGCGCTGGGCATCGATGATGTGGCGGCCTGCGTGAAGGTCGACGACACCGTGCCAGGCATTCTCGAAGGCCGTCGCGCCGGCATGTGGACCGTGGCGCTGACCTGCTCGGGCAACGCGCTGGGCCTGACGTACGAGCAGTTCCGTGCCCTGGACAGCAGCACCTTGGCCCGCGAGCGCAAGCGTATCGAAGCGATGTTCAAAGACTCGCGCCCGCACTACTTGATCGACACCATCAACGACTTGCCGGATGTCATCGTGGATATCAACCAGCGCCTGAAAAAAGGAGAAATGCCTCAGAGCCTATAGCCTTCGACGTGCCCACTAATACTCACCTTGCCGAGCGGGGTGAGTGAATGCAGTCAGAGGGCAAAGCCTGTGCGCTGCAGAGCGCAAAGTTGAGATTGCTTGAGCCACTTTGGGCACAAGCGTAGTGGCTATACCAATTCATGTGCCATGAGTTCTTGCTCGTCGCCCCAAATATCACGCCGAGTCGACACCCCCAGCTTTTCTGGGCCATACATGTCTACATACCCCTTCGACATGAGCATCGCATCATAACCAACGGTAACAACACCTATACCGCCCTTCGCTTCAAGTTCGGACACTGGCACCTGTCGTAGATTACCCGTCAACCCTAGAGCGGCGAGCGCTTTATGTGCCCAAAAATTATCATTTAGCTGCTGCATCGCGGCCTCAAAGGGGTCGCTCAGGTGCCGCCTGGCATAAGAAATCCCGGCGTGCTTGATTCGCTGCTGCTCGCGCTTGGCCGTCACTGCATACATGAATACGGCATCTTTAATCATTCCAGGGTCGGTGCCCCTGAAATCCGCAACGTCCTTGGCCTTCGCGAGTTCGTCCTTGGTGATCATGACTTTATAGCCATCCCTCATAACCACTTCGCAACCCATTGGATGCTCACGAACACTGGAATAGACCCCTCGAGGGCTCTGACCAAACCGCATCATCGCCGCCTTAATACCTGCCAATACGCCTGAGTTGCTTCCCTCCCCTTCACTGAGCCCCAGCCAAACATCGCCAGGTGGTTGTCCAGGCGGGCTGTTGGAAATACAAGAGATGGGTTCATTCTCGGGAACGACAACGGTTGGGCGATTGGGCACAACGGTCGTTCGGTCCTTATCCTTATCAATACTTGATTCTTTATCTATGTGTACTTTGGCCTTTTCAAGCAGACCGAGTAACGCGTTCAACAACACGGCTATTTGAGCAATCAGGTTATCAGGATCGGTAGTATCCGATAGTAAGTGGTCTGCCCGAATAGGATGAGACGCCAGCGTAGGCTGATGCATCTCCCGACTCGATACGGCCCAACCAGATCCGACCCCCAACGCTACCCCGGATGCCACTGCATTAGACTCAGCAGCGCTTTGTCTCGAAATGCTATTGCCGACCATGTGCCCCTCCTTCTCTCAGTTGATTCACTTCACACTCAGATTAACTCGTACGTCACGCCACGATGGTTATCCGGCAGTCTTTGTTTGGTCGTGCACCCATCCACCATTCCCTCAAATGCAAAGTTTGTGTTACCGCCAATTTTGACAACACCGATACCACCGCTCTGAAGCAGCGCCGGCCACGTGGTCAGGCGCATCACCCCTTCAAGCCCAAGTTGCTTGAGACTGGTCGCGGGGTCCTGGTTACTACACAAGGTATTTAGGCCATCCATAAAGCTATTCGGGGTACCGCCAACGTGTTCCAACTGCGCTCGCTTGGCACTCGCGGCGTACATGAATGCCACGTCTTTATACATACCGCCATCTTCCGGATTAGGGCCGTGCTGAAACCCCGAGAACACTTTCGCCCGCGCTATTTCCTTCAACGTAAGGTGAAGTTCAAAACCATCTCTCATGACTACTTTGTAACCACTGTCCGACCGCACCACACTTGAAAATACGCCCAAAGGGCTTTGACCATACTTCATCATTGCCGCTTTGATCGCCGACAGAGCAGGCTCATTGTTTTTGGTCCCATACATGACACCCGCCCAGACATCCGTTGGTCGCTCACCTTTTTTCTTTTTAGACAGCGCTGGGTACTGATGACTATCAACCGGCGACTGCAATGATTGCTTGCTATCGTTGATTGCAAACTTATCAATGAGTGTTTTTTTAACCGTTGTTTGCTCCGGGCGCTGCGTTTTATTTTGAAGTAATCGCTCCAGCGCTGGCATGAGCGCATTCAGGGTTGAAAACAGTGATTTAACGGAGGCCTGTGTATCTGAGTCCTGGGCAACCGCCCGCTGACCAGAATGTTTGAACACTTGCGTTTCCTGCAGGCCCGCTGACACTTCATGACGTTTCGAGCTCGGCCCCTCCAATCCATTCGAATGATCTTTCGAACCCATGGAGCGATTGCCCAAGTAACCACTGATCATTTGCACTTCTCCACGACAATAAGAGCCCCCTATTTGAAGCTGAGCTCAATAGATGAACATTCACCGTAACGTCACGAGCAGCGATTCAACGTACATCGGCTCGCCCCTAACTCTGTGATCGTCACAAGTCATCGAGTTCCTTCCTAGGGGCGTTAGCGCTGTAACCAAACGCTGCGAATCCATAGGAAAATTCGGAATACTGCCGCGCAATAATCCTGTTGAGCCCTAACAACCCAGGTGAAAAATTGATTTACCGCAGGCAGTTCCTGAGAAACCGGCTTACAGTTACAGGACTCCGTCGCTAAAGAACGGAGGTTTGCCCTGATGAGTGAGGAAGAAAGCGATGCCGTGGAAAAACTCCGATACGCGCTACAGCACCATGTCGATTGCGTTGCACTGGTTGATGGTGCTGCTGCTGGCAGTGGTTTACGCCTGCATAGAGTTACGCGGCCAGTTCCCCAAAGGCAGTGGCGCGCGAACACTGATTGTCGAAATGCACTTTATGTTCGGCCTCACCGTATTTGTGCTGGTATGGCTACGCCTGTTTGCCCGCAGCCTGGGCGTGGCGCCGAAGATCGTGCCGACACCGCCGCAATGGCAAAGCCTGCTGGCGACCCTGATGCATGTGGCGTTGTATGCGCTGATGATCGGCATGCCGATTGCGGGTTGGCTGATCGTCAGTGCCGAGGGCCATTCGGTGATGTTTTACGGGATTGAGTTGCCGCCGTTGATCGCTGAAAACAAGGCGCTGGCCAAAGAGATTGAGCACTGGCATGTGCTGTTCGGCCAGGTCGGCTACTGGCTGATCGGGCTGCATGCGCTGGCCGGGATCATTCACCACTACATCCTGCGAGACAACACGGCGCTGCGCATGATGCCGGGCAAGAAGGCTATCCCATAAACCCTCGGCGGCCTTGCAGGCCGCCGGTATGCACGAAGATCAGGCGAGTGCCGGGAGTAAAACGCCCGGCCTCGATCTGTTGCTTGAGCGCCAGCAAGGCCTTGGCGGTGTAAAGCGGTTCCAGCGGTAAACCGCAGGCCTGTTCCGTGGCGTGCATGAACTCAAGCAATAGCGGGTCTACCTTGGCGAAACCGCCTCGGCTTGCGTCCAACAATTCATACCCCTGCTGCACGATAGCCTGCACGTTCTGTGCAACACCGTGATCCTCCGGCACCGCCATTGCGCCGTATACCGGATGTGCCCCCGCCTCTGCCAGCGCCAGCCCGGCCAACGTGGTGCCGGTGCCCGCCGCCAGCCACCACGCGTCGTAATCGGCCCAACCGAGGTTGCTCAACTGCCCGCGCGCTTGCTCGACCAGCACCGCGCAACCCACTGCACCGGTTATGCCACCGCCGCCTTCGGGCACGGGGTACAACTGCGGATACTGTTCGCGCCATGGCAGCCAGAAACCTGGCTCGTGACGTGCACGATAGCCGCCATAGCCCAACCAATGCAGCTGCATGCCGAAGGCTTTCAGATCAAGGACGGTGGGCGTGTCTTGAGGGTGGCCGCGCAGCAGGCCCACGGTGGGGAAATCAAAGCGTTTGCCGGCTGCCGCGAGTGCGTGCAGGTGGTTGGAGTGAGCACCGCCCAGGCTGATGACCCCGCTGGCACCGGAGGCTTGCGCCTGGGCCAGGTGTTCGGTGAGCTTGAACCACTTGTTGCCGCTGATCAGCGGGTCGATGCAATCCAGGCGCAACACGGCCACCTCGACGCCGTTCAGCCAGTCCAGCTGCAAGGGTTCAAGGGGCGCGTGGGGAAGCCAGTCGAAAGGGCCCATCGGGAGGCATCTGAATGAAAAAAGGGGCGGTAGTCTAACACCGCCCCTTCTTTCGTCTTACAGCTCGGCAGCGAGGCGCGAGCCCTGGTTGATGGCCCGTTTGGCATCCAGCTCGGCCACTACATCGGCGCCGCCGATCAGGTGCACGTTCTGGCCGGCGGCGACCAGGCCGTCCTGCAGTTCGCGCAGCGGGTCTTGCCCGGCGCAGATGACGATGTTGTCCACCGCCAGCACCTGCGGCTCGCCCTCGGCGCCGATGCGGATATGCAGGCCTTGATCATCAATGCTCAGGTACTCGACGCTGTTGAGCATCTGCACGCGCTTGTTCTTAAGGCCCGTGCGGTGGATCCAGCCGGTGGTCTTGCCCAGGCCGTCGCCGACCTTGGAGGTCTTGCGTTGCAGCAGGAACACTTCACGCGCCGGGGCATGCGGCGCAGGCTTGATGCCGGCCACGCCACCACGGGCTTGCAGCTGGGTGTCGATGCCCCACTCTTTCCAGAACGCGTCGCGGTCCAGGCTGGTGGACACGCCCTCGTGCACGAGGAACTCGGACACGTCGAAACCGATGCCGCCGGCGCCAATCACGGCCACGCGCTTGCCCACCGGTTTACGCTCGAGGATCACGTCCAGGTAGCTCAGCACCTTGGCGTTGTCGATACCCGGGATGGCTGGCGTGCGCGGCGCAATGCCGGTGGCCAGGATGATTTCGTCGTAACCACCTGCCGCGAGTTGCGCAACATCCACACGGGTGTTGAGGCACAGCTCGACGTGGGTGGTCTGCAATTTGCGCTTGAAGTAGCGCAGGGTTTCGAAAAATTCTTCTTTGCCCGGCACACGCTTGGCGATGTTGAACTGGCCGCCGATCTCGCTGGCGGAGTCGAACAAGGTCACTTGGTGACCGCGCTCTGCCGCCACAGTGGCCGCCGCCAAGCCCGCGGGGCCAGCGCCCACCACGGCGATTTTCTTGATCTGCTTCACCGGCAGGTAATTCAGCTCGGTTTCGTAGCATGCGCGCGGGTTGACCAGGCAGGTGGTCAGCTTGCCGCCGAAGGTGTGGTCCAGGCAGGCCTGGTTGCAGCCGATGCAGGTGTTGATTTCATCGGCGCGGCCGGCTGCGGCCTTGTTGACGAACTCCGGGTCGGCAAGGAACGGCCGCGCCATCGAGACCATGTCGGCATCGCCTTCGGCGAGGATCTGCTCGGCAATTTCCGGGGTGTTGATACGGTTGGTGGTGATCAGCGGAATCTGCACCGCACCGCGCAGCTTGGCGGTGACTTTGCTGAAGGCGCCACGCGGCACTTTGGTAGCGATGGTCGGGATGCGCGCTTCGTGCCAGCCGATACCGGTGTTGATAAGGGTCGCACCGGCCTGCTCGATGGCCTTGGCCAACTGCACGATCTCTTCCCAGGTGCTGCCGCCTTCGACCAGGTCGAGCATCGACAGGCGGAAAATAATGATGAAGTTCGGGCCTACCGCTTCGCGTACGCGGCGTACGATTTCCACCGCCAGGCGCATGCGGTTTTCGTAGCTGCCGCCCCAACGGTCGGTGCGGTGGTTGGTGTGGGCGGCCAGGAACTGATTAATGAAGTAGCCTTCGGAGCCCATGATTTCGACGCCGTCGTACTCGGCGACCTGGGCCAGCAGCGAGCAGGTGACAAAATCCTGGATCTGCTTTTCGATGCCTTCTTCGTCCAGCGCCTTGGGCTTGAACGGGTTGATCGGCGCCTGGATCGCGCTCGGTGCAACCTGCTTGGGGCTGTAGGCATACCGGCCGGCGTGGAGGATCTGCATGCAGATCTTGCCGCCGGCTTCGTGTACGGCCTGGGTGACGATCTTGTGCTTCTGCGCTTCTTCGTCGGTGGTCAGCTTGGCAGCACCGGCGTACACGCCGCCTTCATCGTTCGGGCCAATACCGCCGGTGACCATCAGGCCGACGCCGCCACGGGCACGTTCGGCAAAATACGCGGCCATGCGTTCGAAGCCGCCGGGTTTTTCTTCAAGCCCGGTGTGCATCGAGCCCATTAGGGTGCGATTGCGCAACGTGGTAAAACCCAGGTCCAACGGGGCCAGCAGGTGCGGGTAGGCAGCAGCGGTCATGGTACAGCTCCACAACGGATCATCACGGGACGTGGAAGGCTCGAATGGCCTGCCATCGGTTTATGTCCCACAGACTAAGAGGCGATGGACTACCGCTCAATGACCTAAACTGACAACTTATTGATCGAAATGTACAGCGCCCCTTGGCAAGCGGGCACATGGGCCCTACCCTAGTCGCGAACCCTGCACACGGTCTGTTGTCTGTTGCCCCATGCGTAAACTTCTAGCATTCACTCTGATCATGGCCCTGGTTGCCGCCGTTTCTGCCTATCTGGTCTGGACCCAGGAGCGCCCCGTGGCGCACTACCTGTCGGACTTGCGCATCACCTTGGCCGTCAATGAAGGCGAGCCTGCCGATCGCGGCAACCTGTTGGGCATCCAGCCGGAGCTGTTCCCCGCCGATTACCAGAGCCTGGAACGCCTGCACCTGAAGCTTGCGGCCTACCTGCAAAAGGCCCAGGACCAAGGGCTGATCAATGAAAAAACCATCGTGGTGCTGCCGGAACATATCGGCACCTGGTTGATGCTCAGCGGCGAAAAAAACGAGCTGTACCAGGCAGTGCATTTGAAGGATGCAATGAACTGGCTCTCGGCGAGTAACCCGCTGCAGTTCGCACGCGCGTGGATCAGCGCCAAGGGCGATAACCGCATGGACGACGCGTACCTGCGCATGAAAGCCCCCGCCATGGCCCGCGACTATCAAGTGCTGTTCGGCGGCCTGGCCAAGGAATTTGGCGTCACGCTGGTGGCCGGCTCCATTGCCCTGCCCAACCCGAGTGTCGAACAAGGGCAACTGCACATCGGCCATGGCGCGTTGTACAACGCAAGCCTGGTGTTTGGTGCCGACGGCTTGCCGGTGGGCCAGCCGCAGCGCCAGTTCTATCCGATCTACGATGAGCGCGGGTTTATCGAACCGGGCGATGAAAACATCGTCAGCGTGGTCGATACCCCGGCCGGGCGTCTGGGTATCCTGATCGGCAGCGACAGCTGGTACCCGGACAACTACCGCAAACTCAATGAGCAAGGCGCGCAATTGGTCGCGGTGCCGGCCTTTGTCATTGGCCGCGACACCTGGGACCGCCCATGGCGCGGCTTCAAAAGCGTCTCGACGCCGCCCGAAATCAGCCTCAAGCCCGAAGAACTCAGCGAAGGCGAAGCCTGGCGCCGCCTGACCCTGATCAGCCAACAGCCGATCAGCCAGGCGACCGCCGGCATGAGCGTGTTCCTGCGCGGGCAGTTCTGGGATTTGGGCACCGCCGGGCACAGCTTCCTCAGCAGCAACGGGCAAATCAACGCCGACAGCGGTGCCCGTGGTGCGCGCCTGCTGAATATCTGGCTGTAGCGCCTTGAAGCCGGTGCGCCTTGGCGATCTGTCGGTGGGCTTCGTGCACACCCTGGCGGATGCTATTCAAAGTCATGGCCTGGACCCGCAACCGCTTTTGCTGCAATACGGTCTCGACCCGGCGCGCCTTGCCGAAGCCGGCGCGCGTTTGTCGATCCCGCGCTATATGCGCCTGGGCCACGCGGCCATCCAACTGACCGGCGACCCCAGCCTGGGCCTGCGCATGGGCCAGCTCAGCCGCTTGAGCCAGGCAGGCCTCGCGGGTGTCACCGCCGCCCAAGCCCCCACTGTGCGTGAAGCCGCGCGCACGCTGACCCGCTTTGAAGCGCTGTACGGCTCCAACTATCGCGGGCAGTCGAGTTTTCATGAGGATGCCGAAGGCGCCTGGCTGCGCTTTTATTCCATCAGCCCGTACAACGCCTACAACCGTTTTGTGGTGGATTCGATTATCGCCGGCTGGTTGCAGCAATTGTCCAGCCTGGCTCAGCAACCGCTGCAAGCGCAGCGCATCGACATCGAATTCCAAGCCCCCGAGTACAGCGAGCAGTACAGCGTACTGGGCGACAGCCCGGTGCACTTCGGCGCCGAGGCCAATCAATTGCGCCTCAGCCAACAGACGTTGGCACTGCGTAACCCGCAGCATTGCCCGAGTACCTGGCAGCTGTTGTTGAAGTTGTGTGAACACGAGTTGGAGCAGTTGACCCGCACCCGCAGCCTGCGCGAGCGCATTACCCGGTTGCTGGGGCCGATGCTCAATGGCGGCCGGGAACCCGACCTGGAAGAAGTGGCGGCACGCTTGAAGCTGCCAACCTGGACGCTGCGCCGCAAACTGGCCGAAGAAGGCACTCAGTTTCGCGCGATTCTCAACGATACCCGCCGCGATTTGGCCATGACCTACATTCGCGATACGGAACTGGCGTTCGGCGAGATCGCCTACTTGCTCGGTTTTGCCTCAGCCCAAGCCTTTCAAAGGGCGTTCAGGCGCTGGAACAACCAGACCCCAGGGGAATTTCGCCGCAGTCAGCGGCATTCCGCCTGAAGTCGGTATTACAGCTCAGTTGCGTCATCGACCGGATCCAGCGGATCCAATTCAAACGCGTGGTACTCCAGCAGTTCTTCTTGGTAATCGTCCATGGTGGACTCCTTGTGGGTTTAAAGCGGCTGCCAATAAATGACCTGCACAGCCAGCCTAAAGTGCCGCGATGACAAAAAAATGTCTGCGCCATGACGTTCCTGCACGTGCTGATTAAACGTAGCAACGTTGGGTTGATTTAGCATTTGGGTGTTGATGCGCGATTGCAATCATTGCAAGTGCAATTACTTTTCCATTAGGGTACGAACTTCTGCTGCCAGGAGCCTCGCCCCATGCCCGCCTCTACCGCAAACGCCGCGCAGCTGTGCATCGACGCACTCAACACAGCCGTAGATTCGCGCAGCTCGCCGCTGTACACGGTCATGCACATGGCCAATACCTTGGAGTTCAGCCGACAAGCCTGGGTGATTCGGGGCCAGTCACGCAGCCGGCGCGTGGGCAATTGGCCTAGCTGGTTCGCGCGCAATACTGGGGAAAAACCACTGCTGTACCTGCACAGCGCGGCGTCGTCGGCGCAGTTATGTGCCCTGGCGGACGAAACCGCGCAGCGTGGCATCCTGTGCAACGACATCGAAACCCAGCCGTCCCCGTGGCCCAAAGGCGCGCAACCGTCATTGCCGTTGTGGCTGGCGGCCCATCCACGTTGCACGCCGTATGACCCGGCCTCGGGCGAGGAAGCCCGCGCAATTGTGCTGGCGGGGTTGCGCACGCTGTATGTCGACGGCAAGCCGGGGTTTTATTACTTGGCGCTGCATGATCAGCAAAGCGCAGTAACGCTGGATGCACAGGATCGTGAAGATGCGCTCAAAGGGATGTACCCAATCCAACGTCGCCAAGGGGATGTGCGATTGCTCGGCGCGGGACGGGCATTGGGCGAAGTGGTGCACGCCGCGCACTTGCTGGAACAGGACTGGGGCGTCACGGCAGCGGTGTGGAGCTGCCCCAGCTACACGCGACTGGCCCGCGAAGCGGCAGCGGCTGAACGCTGGAATCGGCTGCACCCCACGGCGCCCAAGCAAAGCTGCCATTTACGTGATTGCCTGGCCGGGAGTACCACGCCAGTGATTGCCGTCACCGGTTACCCGCAGCCGATTGTCGATCAGTTAGCGGGGTATGTGGACGCGCGTTTTGTAGCGCTGGGCGCAGGCTCGGTGCAGGCGTCTGCGCCCAGCCGTTATTGGATTGTGGTGTGTGCGTTGAGGGCGTTGGCGGATGAAGGGGCTATCGATGCACAGCAGGTGGTACAGGCGATGAACCGGTATCCACTCAAGTGAATGGGAAAACCGTCAACTGTGGGAGCTGGGTCGCCTGCGATAGCAGCGTGTCAGGCACTGTATCTGATGCGGATGTACCGCTATCGCAGGCAAGCCAGCTCCCACATGGGTTCCTCGTATGCCTCAGATCTTGCGTCGACTGCGGGTTTGCACACCCGCCTCCACCGCCAACCCCGCTGCACGCTCCAAGGTATCGGCAAACAACTGGCGCTGCTCAGGCTCGATGTGCGACAGGAACAACTCGTCCACGGTGCTTTCGTAGATCTTCCACATCTTTTTGCGCAACACACGACCCGCGTCGGTGATCGAGGCAAATGCCGCACGGCCGTCGCCGTCAGACCGCGAACGTACCACCAGGCCGTCCTTTTCCAGGCGGTCCACCAGGCGCGTCAGGTTGTAGCGCTCGATCGCCAGCACATCGGCCAATTCGTGCATGCGGCGAGTGCCCTCGGGGCCGCTTTCCAGGCCCCACAGCGCGTCATACCAGGCATACGGCGGCAGGTCAGCCTCGGCCAAGCGGCGTTCGATTTCACGGATGACCGTCCTGTGGGCCCTGACAAAACGGAACCATACATCAGGCTCTTTCGACGACATGCAACACCATCCGAGGAATTTCAAGAAGGTTGCAATAGTAGCTCATCCCGGGCTAGATTCAGGCATGTCGTTGCAATTGCAATTACATTTGCACTGCTCCCACAAGGAGCTTGCCGCTTGAAATCCGCCTACCCTGGAGCCTCACATGACCCCCAATAACGCAGTAAGACTGGACGACGATCCACAGGAAACCCGCGAGTGGCTGGAGTCCATCGAATCGGTGCTGTCCACCGAAGGCCGCCCGCGCGCCCACTACCTGATTGATCAGTTGCTGGATTTCGACGTTGCGCGCCATGGCGACTTCTACGGGCGGGTGACTACGCCATACGTCAACACCATCCCCGTTGACCGCCAACTGCCCTACCCCGGCAACCTGGCCATCGAGCGGCGCACCAATGCGTTTATCCGCTGGAACGCGATGGCGATGGTATTGCGTGCAGGCAAACATTCCGGAGTGGGTGGGCATATCGCGACGTATGCGTCAGCCGCTGTGCTGTACGACGTAGGCTTTGACCACTTCTTCCGTGGGCGCACCGACAGCTTCGACGGCGACCTGGTGTACATCCAGGGCCATTCCTCCCCTGGCATCTACGGCCGCGCCTACTTGGAAGGCCGCATCAGCGAAGCGCAGCTGGACAACTTCCGCCGCGAGGCAGGTGGCGAAGGGTTGTCGTCCTACCCGCACCCACGCTTGATGCCGGACTTCTGGCAATTCCCCACCGTGTCCATGGGGCTGGGTCCGATCACCGCCGCCTACCAGGCGCGCTTTATGCGTTACCTGGAGTTTCGTGACCTCAAACAGCACCAAGGCCGCAAGGTCTGGGCGTTCCTCGGTGATGGCGAAATGGACCAACCGGAATCCCTCGCCGCGATTTCCGTGGCCGGCCGCGAGAAACTCGACAACCTGATCTTCGTGGTCAACTGCAACCTGCAACGCCTGGACGGCCCGGTGCGCGGTAATGCCAAGGTGATCCAGGAATTCGAAAGCCTGTACCGCGCCGCCGGTTGGAATGTGATCAAGGTGATCTGGGGCGGTGGCTGGGATGCGCTGCTGGAAAAGGACCACAGCGGCCTGCTGCGCCAACGCATGATGGAATGCGTGGACGGCGACTATCAGAACTACAAATCGCAGAACGGCGCCTATGTGCGCGAACATTTCTTCGGCAAATACCCCGAATTGCTAGCATTGGTTGCGGACATGTCCGACGACGAAATCTGGAAACTCTCACGCGGCGGCCATGACCCAGATAAGGTCTATAACGCCTACGCGGCCGCCGTGCGCCACAAAGGCCAGCCTACGGTGATCCTGGCCAAGACGGTGAAAGGCTTCGGCATGGGTGAAGCTGGCGAAGGCCAGAACATCAACCATCAGTTGAAGAAGATGGGCGCCGAGGCGGTAAAAGCCTTCCGCGACCGCTTCGGGCTGGAAGTGGCGGATGACCAACTCGACGAAATCCCCTACCTCAAGCCCGCGGCCGACAGCGAAGAAGCTCGCTACTTCGCCGCTCGACGCCAGGCCTTGGGCGGCTATGTGCCCGCGCGGCACACTGCCGTGCAGTCCTTGCAGATCCCCGAACTGAGTGCCTTTGCAACCCAACTCAAAGACACCGGCGAACGCGCGATCTCCACCACCATGGCATTCGTACGGATCCTCGGCACGCTGCTCAAGGACCCGCACCTGGGAAAACTGATCGTGCCCATCGTGCCGGATGAGTCGCGCACCTTCGGCATGGAAAGCTTGTTCCGTCAGATCGGCATCCACTCGGCTGTAGGCCAGCTCTACACGCCGCAGGACGCCGGGCAATTGAGCTACTACAAGGAGAGCAAGGACGGACAGATCATGCAGGAAGGCCTGAATGAGTCCGGCGCCATTTCCTCGTGGATCGCGGCAAGTACGTCCTACAGCAACCACGGCCTGATGACCGTGCCGTTCTACATTTTCTACTCGATGTTCGGCTTCCAGCGCGTCGGCGACCTGGCCTGGGCGGCGGGCGACGCACGGGCGCGTGGCTTCCTGCTCGGCGCCACGGCCGGGCGCACCACGTTGATGGGCGAAGGTTTGCAGCATGACGATGGCCACAGCCACATCTTGTCGTCGGTGATCCCGTGCTGCGTCTCGTATGACCCGACGTTTGCCTACGAGCTGGCAGTGATTATTCGCGAGGGCATGCGGCGCATGTACGTCGAGCAGGAGGACATTTACTACTACATCACCCTGCTCAATGAAAACTACCCGCACCCGGCAATGCCCGAAGGCGTTGAGGAGGGGATTCTCAAGGGCATGTACCCACTGAGCAGCCACCCGCAAGCGCAGGTGCAACTGATGGGCAGTGGTTCGATATTGCGCGAAGTGATTGCCGCCAGCGAATTGCTCGACAAGGACTTCGCCATCCACAGCAATGTGTGGAGTGTGACCAGCCTGACCGAGCTACGCCGTGACGGGCACGCGGTGGAGCGCTGGAACCTGCTGCATCCGCAGAACGAGCCGCGCACCAGTTATGTCGAGCAATGCCTGGCCGGGCAAACCGGGCCGGTGGTGGTCGCCACGGACTACATGAAATTATTTGCCGACCAGATTCGCCCTTTCGTTCACGGCCGACGCTTTGTGGCGTTGGGCACCGATGGCTTCGGGCAATCGGATACCCGGGAAACCTTGCGCGAATTCTTTGAAGTGGACCGCCACTTCATTGTGCTGGCGACCCTGAAGGCGTTAGCGGATGACGGGCTGATCGGACGCGAGAACGTCAGTGAGGCGATCAGCCGCTACGGGATCAACGTCGACAAGGCGAACCCCGTAGCGGTCTGAGTTACTGCGCAGGTGTCGGCAGTGGTGGAATGGCTTCTGTTGGCGCCGGCAAGACCGGATTGGTCGGCGCTGCCGCTGGCGCTGGCGCCGGTGCAGGTGAAGGTGCAGGTGAAGGTGAAGGTTCTGCCTGCGGGGCAATCGGCGCCGCCTCCACTGGCGGTGCCAGGGGTTCGGAGGCGGCAGGCGCTGCCGGTGCTTCTTTCGGTGCCTCGACCTTCTCGGCGGCCGGAGCCGCCTTGGGTTCCGGCACACCGAGTTCAGCCTTGGGCTTCTCAGGAATATGCTCGGCCTTCTTCACTTCCTGCGGCAGAAACACGTCCACCAGCGCGAAGTAACGCTCATAAAACTTTGGCGCTGAGACCGTCTCGCTCGCGACCTTCACCATCGAGTCATCGGTGGAGCCAATCGGCATCGACACCGAACCCAACACGCCGACACCCAGGCTCGCGGAGTTGTTGACCTTCTTCAGCGCGTAGCGATCCTGCAAGGCATTGGCAAACATCGTCGAATGCTTAGCGCCTTTGCCATCATCGGCACACACCACGTTGAAGCTGATCTGCAGGTGGGTTTCGCCCGTCTGCTGGAAGCTCTTGTTACCGACCACCAGCTTCGGATCGCTGCTGGTGATGATGTAGCCCTGGCTCAACAGCGCACGGCGCGCCGCTTCACAGGCCGCCACGTCGCTGACCGGGTAATCACGGGAGAACGTACCGGAGTCGTCGAAATTCTCATGTTCGTAAATAGCGGTCTTGGGTGACGAGCAGCCCGCGGCGCCCGCCAGCACCAGCGCCAGCCCGAGGCTACGCAAGTGAAATGATGTCGACATCGAAAATCCTGAGGAAAACAGTCCGGGCGGTATTGTGCAACAGAACGAGGCCTTGGCGCGCGCATTCCTGTCGGTAAAACGTCACAGGCCTACAGGACAGCGCCTGCAGGAAAAAGCCCGGCACACATATGATCAATAAACACGCGCAGCTTGGCCGAGGCATGGCGACTTGATGGCCATAACATCCAGAAGCTGCCACGGTGCTCAAGATAATCGTCCAGCACCCGCTGCAAACGCCCTTCACGCACCGCCTGATTGACCATGAAATCCGGCAGGCAGGCAATGCCCAACCCTTCGTGCACCACATGGTTGAGGGACTCGATGGTGGTGCTGACCAGCGGTGCGCGCAGTGTGGGTTCCATTGAGCCGGGTACGTGCCGCAACGGCCAGGGTTCCAACTTGCCGGTGGCGCAAAATTTGTGGCGCAGGCAGGCGTGACCGTTCAAGTCCTGGGGCTGTTGCGGAGTGCCATATCGAGTGAAGTATTCCGGAGTGCCGACCAATACCAACTGGTAATGCCCCAGGTGACGCGCCATCAAACGCGAGTCTTCCGGCTTGCCGGTACGAATCACCGCGTCGAAACCTTCTTCGATCACGTCGACCATGCGGTCGGAAAAGTCCACATCCAACTCGATGTCCGGGTAAGCCCGCATAAAGTCGCTGAGCACCGGCATCAACAGGCCGCGTACTTGCGGCAAGCTGATACGCAGCTTGCCCCGAGGCGTGGCGCTGGCCTCGGTCAACTCCTGCTCGGCCGCCTCGACCTCAGCGAGAATCCGCCGCGAACGCTCGAGGAACAGCGCGCCTTCACTGGTCAAAGTAATGCTGCGCGTACTGCGATGAAACAGGCGCACGCCCAGGCGCTCTTCGGTGCGCGCGATGCTTTTGCCCACGGCCGAAGACGACACCCCAAGCACGCGGCCAGCCGCGGTGAAGCTGCGAGTCTCCGCAACCTGCACAAAAACCGAGAGGCTACCCAAACTGTCCATCGCCCTACCCTTGAAGATTGCGGACATCAATGTCCGATAAGTTCGGAACCTTAGCCTGTTTTTCCGTAAGCAACAGCCCCCTACTCTGCCTGCTTGCCCTTTTTCATGGATAGCACGCGATGAGCAACAGCCCTTCACTGACCGATTCCCCCTCTGCAACCCAGCGTGACGCACTGCCACTCGGTGGTTTGCTGGCCTTGGCCGCGGCCGGGTTTATCACCATCCTCACCGAAGCCATGCCTGCCGGGCTATTGCCGCAGATGAGCGACGGGTTAAGCGTTTCGCCGGCATGGGTGGGCCAGTTGGTCACCGTGTATGCCCTCGGTTCATTGCTCGCGGCCATTCCCCTCACACTGCTGACGCGGGGCTGGCGGCGCCGGCCGTTGCTGCTGATCGCCATCGCCGGCTTTGCTTTGGTCAACAGCGTGACGGCGCTTTCCACCCATTACGGCTTGACCCTGGTGGCGCGTTTTTTCGCCGGGGTCTTTGCCGGGCTGCTCTGGGCGCTGCTGGCCGGGTATGCCAGCCGTATGGTCGCGCCACACCTGCAAGGCCGGGCGATTGCCGTGGCGATGCTTGGCGCACCGTTGGCATTGTCACTGGGTGTACCGGCGGGCACCTTTCTCGGTACTGCCGTCGGCTGGCGCCTGAGTTTTGCGATCATGACGGGGCTGACGCTATTACTACTGGTTTGGGCGCGCTGGCAGCTCCCGGACTTCGCCGGCGAACCGGCAGGAAAACGCTTGGGGCTGCACAAAGTGCTGACCTTGCCAGGCATTCGTCCGGTGCTGTGGGTGACGTTTACCTACGTACTGGCCCACAACATTCTCTATACCTACATCGCGCCACTGCTCGAGCCCGCCGGGATAGTTGCCGATATTGATCGCGTGCTGCTGGTGTTTGGCCTTGCTGCGTTGTTGAGCATCTGGCTGGCCGGTGTGCTGATTGATCGATGGTTGCGCGTGCTGCTGGTGATCAGTTGTGCGCTGTTTGGCTTGGTCGCGCTGGCATTGGCGTTCTGGATCACCTCGCCCGTGGTCATCTACGGCGCCGTGGCGTTATGGGGCCTAGCGTTTGGTGGGTTGCCGGCGTTACTGCAAACGGCATTGGCCAAGGCCGCGGGAGCGTCGGCGGATGCGGCCCAGTCGATGCTGGTCACTGTGTGGAACCTGGGCATCGCCGGTGGCGGGTTGGCCGGTGGTGTGTTGCTTCAGGGCTGGGGCGTCGGCGCTTTTGCTTGGGCGGTTGTGCTGCTGATGCTGTTGGCCTTGGCCGGTAGCCTGAATCGCGGTTAAAAAAAAGCCCCCGGTCTGAAAAGACCGGGGGCTGATCGTTCCCACACTCGCAGAGCGTGGGAGCGATCACCAACATCAGAATTTCTTGATGTCAGCCTTGGTTTCCAACTGCTTGCGGAACGCAGCAAAGTCTTGCTGGCCGATACGCGAAGCGAGGAAGCGGCGGTATTGCGCCTTTTCTTCGTCCGTCGGCGCAGCCGCTTCGTTCACGCCGTTCAAGCGCACGATCACCAGGCTACCGTCAGCCAGGGTCACGGTGGTGAAGGTCGGCTTGTCCTTGGCCGCAGGCTTAGGCATGCGGAACAGGGCTTGCAGCACGGCAGGTTCGACCCCTTCGGCGCTACGGGTAGCCGCTTCAGTGACTTTCCACGCCTGGCCATCGATCGGCTGGTTCAGCGGGGTCTTGCCATCGCGCAGGCTGGCGATCAACTCGTCAGCATGAGCCTTGGCAGCCGCGCTGGCGCGTTCCTTGGTCATCTGCGCACGGATCGCGGCAGAGACGCTTTCCAGTGGCAGTTGCGTAGGCTTCAGGTGCTCTTTGGCTCGCAGCACGATGATGGTTTCAGGGTCCAGCTCGATGGCGGTGCTGTTGGCACCCTCATCAAGCACTTCCGGGCTGAACGCTGCGGTGACCACGGCGCGGTTGGCTGCAACGCCTTCGCCACCTTCACGACCGAACGGCGCGGAGGTGTGCACGGTCAGCTTCAGGTCAGACGCCGGCTGGGCCAAGTCGGAAGCTTCGAATGCCGCATCTTCCAATTGCTTGGAGGCATCGACAAAGCGCTGCTCAACTTGCTGGGTCTTGAGCTCGCGGGTCAGCTTGTCTTTCAGGCTGGCAAACGATGGCACTTGGGGTGCTTCAACGCCCAACAGCTTGATCAAGTGCCAACCGAACGTGGTGCGTACAGGCGCCGAAACCTGATCCTTGTTCAACGCGTACAGCGCCGTTTCGAAGTCCGGGTCGTAGACGCCTGGGCCGGCAAAACCGAGGTCGCCGCCATTGTTGGCCGAACCTGGATCCTGGGAGAACTCCTTGGCCAGGGCTTCAAACTTCTCACCCTTGGCCAGGCGTGCCTGGATTTCTTCGATCTTGGCCTTGGCTTGCGCCTCGGTGACCTTGTCGTTGACTTCAATCAGGATATGCGCGGCACGACGCTGTTCAGCGAGGTTGGCGGTTTCTTTCTGATAGGCAGCCTGCAGTTCTTCGTCCTTGACAGTGACCTGGTCGAAGAAGGAAGACTTCTTCAGTTCCAGATAGTCGATAACCACCTGGTCCGGGGTCATGAACTCTTTGGCGTGCTGGTCGTAGTAAGCCTTGACCTCGTCGTCGGTGAGCTTCACCGCCGCAGGGTTGGCCTTGATGTTGACGGTGGCGAAATCGCGGGTCTGTTTTTCCAGACGGGCGAATGCCAGCACTTCGGCGTCGGTGACGAAACCGCTGCCGGCGATACCTGCGCGAACCTGGCCGATCAGCATTTCCTGGGTCAACATCTGACGGAATTGCATGCGGCTGTAGCCCAGTTGACGGATCACCTGGTCAAAGCGTTCGGCGCTGAACTTGCCATCCACCTGGAATTCCGGAGTCTGCAGGATCACCTGATCCAGGGCCGCTTCAGAGAAGCCGAACTTGGAATCAGCCGCGCCTTGCAGCAACAGCTTGCGATCGATCAGACCCTTGAGGGCCGCATCGCGCAGCAGTTTTTCGTCCAGCAGAGAAGCATCGAAATCCTTGCCCAGCTGTTGCATCAGCTGGCGACGTTGCATGTCGACGGCCTGGCTCAATTCGGTTTGGGTGATTTCTTCACCGTTGACCTTGGCCACGTCCTGCGTGTTGTTGGTCGAAGCCTGGAAAATAGCCTCGATACCGGTGAACGCCATCAATGCGACGATGATCCCGATAATAGTTTTGGCAATCCAGCCTTGTGAATTGTCCCTGATATTCTGCAGCATGCGTCCCCCAGAAACGGTTGATCTTCAAGAATTAGGCAACCGTGGAGCGTGGGTAGAGTCCGGATAGAAGAAAGGCGCATCCGAGGATGCGCCTTCTCGTAACTGGCGGAGCGGACGGGGGTTTGAACCCACACCCCCGGCGTGGCGACCCGATGGATACTTGGGTCAGCTGCCGCTCCGCTGCCAGGCCAGACCTGCGTCCGACCCGGGTAGGTAAGGCTTGAACGAAGCTTAGTTAACGGCTTCTTTCAGGGCTTTACCGGCTTTGAAACCTGGTTTCTTGGCAGCAGCGATTTGCAGTGCTTTGCCAGTCTGTGGGTTACGGCCAGTACGCGCTGGGCGGTCAGTCACAGAGAAAGTACCGAAGCCTACCAGCACTACAGAGTCGCCGGCCTTCAGAGCGCCAGTGACGGATTCGATTACTGCGTCCAGCGCACGGCCAGCAGCAGCTTTCGGGATATCAGCGGATGCGGCGATAGCATCAATCAGTTCCGACTTGTTCACTCTAAGTCCCCTTATATATCTATTGAGTATGATTCTAAGTTTTTTGGTGAAAGCAAAAACCAGTGCTGAATGGCCTACAGACACTTAAGAGCCGCTTTATAACAAGGGCTCTAAAAAGCTGTCAAGGAAGCCCCCAGGCTTATTCGCATTAATGCGTGCTAATTCTTTCCTTGGAATCAGACTCACGTTTTTCGTCCTTAGCGACAATCTCCGGAGCCACATCCGGCAAGGGCTCCGGCGCGTATTGCAGCGCAATTTGCAGGACCTCGTCAATCCATTTAACCGGTTTAATCTGAAGATCCGCCTTAATATTGTCCGGAATTTCCTTCAAGTCGCGAACATTCTCTTCAGGAATGATCACGGTCTTGATTCCACCCCGGTGCGCAGCGAGCAATTTCTCTTTCAGACCACCGATGGCCAATACCTGGCCACGCAGGGTAATTTCGCCAGTCATTGCCACATCGGCGCGCACAGGGATGCCGGTCAATGCCGACACCAGGGCCGTGCACATGCCTACGCCAGCGCTAGGGCCGTCTTTGGGCGTTGCCCCTTCCGGCATATGGATGTGGGTGTCGTGCTTCTCGTGGAAGTCCAGGGGGATCCCCAGGCTCTTCGCGCGGCTGCGCACCACGGTCTGCGCGGCCGTGATGGATTCGACCATCACATCGCCCAGCGAACCCGTTTTGATCAGTTGGCCTTTGCCCGGGATCACCGCGGCTTCAATGGTCAGCAATTCGCCGCCCACCTGGGTCCACGCCAGGCCAGTCACCTGCCCTACTTGATCCTGCTGCTCAGCCAGGCCGTAACGGAATTTTTTCACACCCAGGAAGTGTTCCAGGGAGTCGGCAACCACCTTCACCGAGAAGCGTTTTTCCAGTGCGTGTTCTTTGACCGCCTTACGGCAAATCTTCGCAATCTGGCGCTCAAGACCCCGTACACCGGCCTCGCGGGTGTAGTAACGCACGATGTCACGGATCGATTCGACATCAAATTCGATCTCGCCCTTTTTCAGGCCGTTGGCCGAAATTTGCTTGGGCGCGAGGTATTTGACAGCGATGTTGATCTTCTCGTCTTCGGTATAACCCGGCAGACGAATCACCTCCATCCGGTCCAGCAAGGCTGGCGGAATGTTCATGGAGTTGGAGGTGCACAGGAACATTACGTCGGACAGGTCGTAGTCGACTTCCAGGTAATGGTCGTTGAAATTGTGGTTCTGCTCAGGGTCGAGGACTTCGAGCAATGCCGAGGCCGGATCGCCACGCATGTCGCTGCCCATTTTGTCGATTTCATCGAGCAGGAACAGCGGGTTGCGCACACCCACTTTTGTCATCTTTTGAATCAATCTTCCCGGCATCGAACCGATGTAAGTCCGACGATGGCCGCGAATTTCCGCTTCATCGCGCACACCACCGAGGGCCATGCGCACGAATTTACGGTTGGTGGCGTTGGCAATCGACTCAGCCAGGGACGTTTTACCGACACCAGGAGGACCCACCAAGCACAACACCGGGCCACGAATCTTCTTCACACGCTTTTGCACGGCGAGGTATTCGAGGATGCGTTCTTTGACTTCTTCGAGGCCATAATGGTCGGCGTCGAGAATATCTTCGGCACGGGCCAAGTCCAGGCGCACTTTGGTCTGGGCCTTCCACGGCACTTGCACCAGCCAGTCGATGTAGGAACGCACCACGGTGGCTTCGGCCGACATCGGCGACATTTGCTTGAGCTTGTTCAGCTCGGCGTTAGCCTTGGTCAGGGCGTCTTTCGGCAGGCCGGCGGCGTCGATGCGCTTTTTCAGCTCTTCGATTTCGTTGTGGCCTTCCTCGCTGTCGCCGAGTTCTTTCTGAATGGCCTTCATCTGCTCATTCAGGTAGTACTCGCGCTGGCTGCGCTCCATTTGTTTCTTCACACGACCACGGATGCGCTTCTCAACCTGCAGCAGGTCGATCTCGCCATCCAGCAGTGCCAGCACGTGTTCGACACGGGCCGACAGGTCGATGATTTCGAGGATGTCTTGCTTCTGCTCAATTTTCAGCGCCATGTGCGCAGCCATGGTGTCAACCAGGCGGCTTGGCTCATCAATGCTGTTGAGGGACGACAGGACTTCAGCCGGGACTTTCTTGCCCAACTGCACATACTGCTCGAACTGCGAGAGCAGGCTGCGCACAAACACTTCGGATTCGCGCTCAGGGGCTTCGACTTCGTCGATCAGCGCCACTTCGGCGCGCAGGTGGCCATCCACCTCCATAAAACGTTCCACCGCGCCGCGCTGCTCGCCTTCTACCAGCACCTTGACGGTGCCATCGGGCAACTTAAGCAATTGCAGGACAGTAGCAATGGTACCGACGCGATACAGGGCGTCTTCGCCTGGATCATCATCAGCTGGATTCTTCTGGGCCAACAGCAGGATCTGCTTGTCGCCCGTCATCGCAGCCTCGAGGGCTTCGATAGACTTCTCGCGCCCCACGAACAGCGGGATAACCATGTGCGGATAGACGACGACATCACGCAACGGCAGGAGAGGCAATTCGATGGTTGTCTTCATGATTTCGCCTCTATGACAGTTGAAAAGTAAGCTTGAAACCAAGATGGGGGCTGCTTGCAAAAAAAACAAGCTCAATGCCAGCAGTTAAACGCATGAATAAACGCGAATTTAAAATAACTGCCGAAAAAAACCGACCACAAAAAAACAAGGGGCCCCGAAAGGCCCCTTGCTTGTACTGCGACGACTAAACGCTTACGCGTCGGGTGCAGCCTTGGCAGCCGGCTCACTGTTTTCGTAGATATACAGTGGCTTGGACTTGCCCTCAATAACGCTTTCGTCGATCACCACTTTACTCACCTCGGACTGCGAGGGGATTTCATACATGGTGTCGAGCAACACGCCTTCGAGGATCGAACGCAAACCACGTGCACCGGTCTTGCGCTCCAGTGCCCGCTTGGCCACTGATTTGAGTGCGTCGGTACGGAACTCGAGGTCTACACCTTCCATCTCGAACAACTTGGCATATTGCTTGGTCAGGGCGTTTTTCGGCTCGGTGAGGATCTGAATCAACGCAGCCTCATCCAGCTCGTCCAACGTGGCCAGGACCGGCAGACGGCCAACGAATTCCGGGATCAGACCGAACTTGACCAAATCGTCAGGCTCGACTTCACGCAGGGACTCGCCCACCTTCTTGCCTTCTTCCTTGCTGCGCACTTCCGCACCGAAACCGATGCCGCCACGCGTGGAACGCTGCTGAATAACCTTCTCCAGACCGGAGAACGCACCGCCACAGATGAACAGGATGTTGCGCGTATCAACCTGAAGGAATTCCTGCTGCGGGTGCTTGCGGCCGCCTTGTGGCGGTACGGAAGCAACCGTGCCTTCGATCAGTTTCAACAGAGCTTGCTGCACGCCTTCACCGGAAACGTCCCGAGTGATCGACGGGTTGTCGGACTTGCGCGAAATCTTGTCGATTTCGTCGATGTAGACAATACCCATCTGGGCTTTCTCTACGTCGTAGTCGCACTTCTGCAGCAGTTTCTGAATGATGTTCTCGACATCTTCACCCACGTAGCCAGCCTCGGTGAGGGTGGTGGCGTCGGCGATGGTGAACGGAACGTTCAGCAGACGAGCGAGGGTTTCTGCAAGCAAGGTTTTACCCGAGCCTGTAGGACCGATCAGCAAGATGTTGCTCTTGCCGAGTTCGACTTCGTCGCCTTTCTTGTCACGCTGGTTCAAGCGCTTGTAGTGGTTGTACACCGCTACGGCCAGAACCTTCTTTGCACGCTCTTGACCAATCACGTACTGATCAAGGATGCCGCTGATTTCTTTAGGCGAAGGTAATTTATGCGCGCTGCTCTCGGCCTGGGCTTCCTGCACCTCCTCGCGGATGATGTCATTGCACAGGTCGACGCACTCGTCGCAGATAAACACCGAGGGGCCGGCAATCAATTTGCGCACTTCATGCTGGCTTTTGCCGCAGAAGGAGCAATAGAGCAGCTTGCCGTTGTCCTCGCCGTTGCGGGTGTCAGTCATTCGTTCGATCCAAATCCGATAGGCTTGCAACACAAGATGAAGGCTTATGCGGGCTTTTTCAAGCCCGCCGGTGGTCGGACATGCCGACCAGCCCTATTTTGAGGTGCTTATATTAAGCGGGGCGCTTTTCGATCACTGCGTCGATCAACCCATAGTCGCGCGCAGCTTCGGCGCTCATGAAGTTGTCACGATTGGTGTCACGCTCGATTTCTTCCAGGGTGTGCCCGCTGTGCTTGGCCATCAATGTGTTGAGGCGCTCACGAATAAACAGGATTTCCTTGGCGTGAATCTCGATGTCCGACGCCTGGCCCTGGAAACCGCCCAGAGGCTGGTGAATCATCACGCGCGAGTTAGGCAGGCAGTAACGCTTGCCCTCGGCACCTGCGGTGAGCAGGAACGCGCCCATGCTGCAGGCCTGACCAATGCAGGTGGTCGATACGTTTGGCTTGATGAACTGCATGGTGTCGTAGATCGACATGCCCGCCGTTACCGAACCGCCCGGAGAGTTAATGTAAAGATGGATGTCCTTGTCCGGGTTTTCCGCTTCAAGGAACAGCAGTTGCGCGCAGATCAGGTTGGCCATGTAGTCCTCTACAGGGCCGACCAGAAAGATCACTCGCTCCTTGAGCAGGCGCGAGTAGATGTCATAGGCGCGTTCGCCACGAGCAGATTGCTCGACAACCATCGGGACCAGGCCGCCAGCGGCCTGGACATCAGAGTTCTGCTGAATATAGGAATTAAGGAACATGCTCTGCAGTTACTCCCAAATAGTCATGTCTTGAAAACGCATAAGCCAGCGCGAGGCTGGCTTATGGTTGTATTTCCAACGAGTTGGACAATCAGTCGGCTTGTGCTGCTTCCGCCGGTTTGACTGCTTCTTCGTAAGAGACCGCTTTATCGGTCACCTTAGCCTTCTGCAGAACAGTATCCACAACTTGTTCTTCAAGCACAACCGAACGCACTTCGTTCAGCTGCTGGTCGTTCTTGTAGTACCAAGCCACAACCTGCTCAGGCTCCTGGTAGGCCGAAGCCATTTCCTGGATCATTTCGCGAACACGGTCTTCGTCAGGCTTGAGGTCGAATTGCTTGACCACTTCAGCCACAACCAGGCCCAGCACAACGCGGCGCTTGGCTTGTTCTTCGAACAGCTCGGCCGGCAGTTGGTCAGGCTTGATGTTGCCACCGAACTGCTGAACCGCTTGAACGCGCAGGCGATCCACTTCGTTGGACAGCAGGGCCTTAGGCACTTCGATCGGGTTGGCGGCCAGCAGACCGTCCATGACCTGGTTCTTGACCTTGGACTTGATGGCCTGACGCAGCTCGCGCTCCATGTTCTTGCGAACTTCGGTGCGGAAGCCTTCGATACCGGTTTCCTTGATACCGAATTGAGCGAAGAACTCTTCGTTCAGTTCTGGCAGCTTAGGCTCGGACACACTGTTGACAGTCACAGTGAACTCGGCGGATTTACCAGCCAGGTCCAGGTTCTGGTAGTCAGCAGGGAACGTCAGGTTCAGAACGCGCTCTTCGCCGGCTTTGGCGCCAACCAGGCCATCTTCAAAGCCTGGGATCATACGGTTGGAACCCAGCACCAGCTGAGTGCCCTTGGCGGAGCCGCCAGCGAATACTTCGCCGTCAACCTTGCCAACGAAATCGATGTTCAGTTGATCTTCGTTCTGGGCAGCGCGATCGGCCACTTCGAAACGCGTGTTCTGCTTGCGCAGGATTTCCAGCATGTTGTCCAGATCGGCATCCGCCACGTCAGCGCTCAGGCGCTCAACAGCGATGCCTTCGAAACCGGCAACGGTGAACTCTGGGAACACTTCGAATACAGCGACGTATTCCAGGTCTTTACCAGCTTCCAGAGACTTAGGCTCGATCGAAGGCGAGCCGGCTGGGTTCAGCTTGTGCTCGACAACCGCTTCATAGAAAGAAGCCTGGATCACGTCACCAATCGCTTCCTGACGCGCATCGGCACCAAAACGACGCTTGATTTCGCTCATTGGCACTTTGCCTGGACGGAAACCAGCGATTTTGGCCTTTTGGGCAGTCTGCTGCAGACGCTTGTTGACCGCAGTCTCAATACGCTCTGCCGGCACGGTAATGCTCAGGCGGCGCTCGATAGCAGTAGGTTTTTCAACAGAAACTTGCATGGATATTCCTCGTTGCACAGACGTTAGCCGGCCGTTTCCGACCCCAGAATCAAGGGCATGCATTCTAGTGGGTCAAACTCAAGAAGTCACCCTACTGAAAACGGGTGGAAAAACAGCAGACCATTTATAGGTTCAGGTGCACGCATGCACCTCATCCCGTTAGCAAATACAGCTCATCACGCCAGGGCTCTGCATCAACCCTTCTATATAGAAGGGCGTGGACACACACCCTCGGCGACCGGCCTTGCAGGCAAGGCCGTAGGGCACGGCAGCAGCATCGAGAAACACAAATACGACGAAACGCCCCACCCTCGAAACTCAAAACACTTAAACAAAAACGGCACAGCCCTTTTTCAGGTACTGCGCCGTTATTCGCTATTAAATAGCTGCACTGACCCTCATATAGCCTCGGATCAGTTCTACACGCTCAAAACCGGCAACGATTCTAACGCCAAGGCATTGAGAATGCTTGTTTTTTCTTGGCGTCAAGATCCACCGCACAAGCGATAGGAAATATCCGACACAAAAAAAAGCGCCAGATCATTGATCTGGCGCTTTTTAATAATATGGGGTGGACGAAGGGGATCGAACCCTCGACAACGGGAGTCACAATCCCGTGCTCTACCAACTGAGCTACGCCCACCATATTGCATTAACAAAGAACTCAAACATCTTCTTTGTTGAACCCTGCACCACCTGACGGCGGCACAACGTTTTAATTGGTGCGGATGAAGAGACTCGAACTCTTACGCCTCGCGGCGCTGGAACCTAAATCCAGTGTGTCTACCAATTCCACCACATCCGCGCTTGAAGCTCTTAAAGCAAAGGCGCCAGACGATTAATCTGGCGCCTTTTAAAAATATGGGGTGGACGAAGGGGATCGAACCCTCGACAACGGGAGTCACAATCCCGTGCTCTACCAACTGAGCTACGCCCACCATCTAGCGCTACTTGTGCCAAAGCTGCCTAATGGCGCACCCGGCAGGACTCGAACCTGCGACCATCCGCTTAGAAGGCGGATGCTCTATCCAGCTGAGCTACGGGCGCCTTATTAATCTGCACTCTTTGAAGATTACAAACTAAATGCTTCCAGCCTTGCAGTACAACAATTCTGCTCGACCTTCTTAACCAGTGCTAGGCTGTGCCCGACAAGTGCGACGAATAGTATAGAGGGCCTTGATACCCGTCAAATCTTTTTTGAAAAAAACTGATTTTATTTAAGGGGTTAGGGCAATTTGCAGACCAAGCGCCTTTGCCCTCACGTCATGGCGTGCGAGAATGCGCGCACTTTTCTTCCCCCTCTCGATGGTTAATCACGCGTAATGACTGCACAACTTATCGACGGCAAATCAATCGCCGCCAGCCTGCGCCAGCAGATCGCCAAACGAGTCACCGAGCGTAGCCAGCAAGGCCTGCGCACGCCTGGCCTCGCGGTGATCCTGGTCGGCAGCGATCCTGCCTCTCAGGTTTATGTCTCGCACAAGCGTAAAGACTGTGAAGAGGTCGGCTTTATTTCCAAAGCCTACGACTTGCCTACAGGCACCACCCAGAAAGACTTGACCGACCTGATCGACGGCCTCAACGACAACCCGAGCATCGACGGCATCCTGCTGCAGCTGCCACTGCCCGAGCACCTCGATGCCTCCAAATTGCTGGAGCGCATCCGCCCGGACAAAGACGTCGACGGTTTCCATCCTTATAACGTCGGCCGCCTGGCCCAGCGTATCCCGCTGCTGCGCCCCTGCACGCCGAAAGGCATCATGACCCTGCTGGAAAGCACCGGCGTCGACTTGTACGGCCTCGATGCCGTGGTGGTGGGCGCCTCCAACATCGTGGGTCGCCCAATGGCCATGGAACTGCTGCTGGCCGGCTGCACCGTGACCGTCACCCACCGCTTCACCAAAGACCTGGCCGGCCACGTCGGCCGCGCCGACCTGGTAGTCGTCGCCGCCGGCAAACCCGGTTTGGTCAAAGGTGAGTGGATTAAAGAAGGCGCCATCGTCATCGACGTCGGCATCAATCGCCAGGAAGACGGCAAACTGGTTGGCGACGTCGTGTACGAAACCGCCCTGCCCCGCGCCGGCTGGATCACTCCAGTGCCAGGCGGTGTCGGCCCGATGACCCGCGCGTGCCTGTTGGAAAATACGCTGTATGCGGCAGAGACCCTGCACGGCTAATAACCAGCGGTACTGAAAAAGCCCTGCCTTATCGCAGGGCTTTTTATTGCCCGCAAAAAAAACTGTTTTTTGTTAGTTTTTAAGCACTTTCGTCCGGTTCTAGAAGAACATTCGACAGTTCTTCATCCATACTCATAATATTAATTCTGAGTATTCCAAGGTTTTCTAAAGTGACGAACCCCAGCAAATACGGGGGTTCGCCTACTTTGGGATACCCACCATTCGATAGCAAAACGCGGTCAGTGGTACAAAAATTGGTACGAAATCCATCCCCTCCCCCGGCGTCCTGCCGACCGAACACAACTACCCAAAAGACACGCTCACTACTACGCTGTTCCCTCCTTGGAGGAACACCGATGCCTAACTCAGACCTGATCCCTTCCCTGCTCTCGAAGCTCTACGAAAATCAACTCGCCCTCGAGGCTTCCATCATGGAGCTCTCGAATTGGGTTGAGCAGCGCGGCTCCGCTGATGTGGCAGAGAACATCCGCGGCGCACTGCATACAATCGACGAGAACGAAGAGTTCATCAAGCTGATCCTAGCCGTCCTCATGACACCCGACTGACCGCCTCTCGTCGCCTCAAATCGCGCCAGGGTCAAACCTCGATTACTGTATTAACATACAGCATTCGGATTACCTCACCATGCACATCGACGAAGACACCTCAGCGTGGCTTGGCTGCCCTACGCCCCTTGAAATGTACAAGCACCAATGCTCTCTGCTCGAGGACGAACTGACCGAGACTCAGGCACTGCTGCGCAAGGCTCGGAAAAACATCGCGGGACTGGTCCATATGAATGACGGGCTGGCAACCGGCAAGGCCGAGGCACAGAAAGTCCTCAAGATGGCCCAGGCCGAGATCAGTGAGCTGAAAGAGCGATGCTCCGAGCCCGCTATCCTGGGCATGAAGCTCGTCGCCGAGCAACGTGATTACCTGCTCAGGGAGAATCAGCGGCTGATGTCGGAGCTCAAGAGCGCCGAGGCGACATCAACCTAAGTCGTCGGCATAAACAGTCAGGGCGTCATTTAACAGCTTGCGCCACTCCGCGCTGTCAATAAGTCCATGGCCCCTGAGAGCATTCGCGGCGTGTACGCTCACCTGATATCGCTCTTTTGAAGATAGAAATTCGCGCGCCGTGTCATGACTCGGCGTAGCTGATCGCTCTAACGCTGTCGGCGCAGTGTCAATCGTCATGAGTGATGCTCTGGACAAGTGTATGCGGTGTAGAGGCTGGCTCTTGACCAGTCGTTCATAAAGCCCGACGAGCGGAGAAGCGTATGTGCGGAAGAATTTCACAGTACCGAGGGATTCAAGACTTCGTTGCAGCACTGAGCATGCAGAATGTTTTGGCGAACTCCATGGGTGAGCTTCCCTTGGATCGGTACAACGTGGCGCCGTCAACACCGGTCGCGCTACTCCACTTGCAGGGCGAGCTGCTGCACGCCGACCCGGTGCGCTGGGGATGGCGACCACATTGGGCCAAGGACCGCGCCCCGCCGATCAATGCTCGCGTCGAAAAAGTGGCTCACGGCCCTTTTTTCCGCGCGATCTGGCCGCACAGGGCAATCACGCCCATAGATAACTGGTTTGAGTGGGTAGATGAAGGCGGCCCGAAGAAGCAGCCCTACCTGATACGCCGGCGGGATGGCTCGCCCGTGCTGTGCGCAGCCATTGGCCAGCTGCCCGACAGCGACGAAGGCCCGGGCGAACATGATGGGTTCGTGATCATCACCGCCGACAGTGCCGGCGGCATGGTGGACATCCATGACCGGCGGCCCGTGGTGCTGACGCCGGACCTAGCCCGGGAATGGCTGGACCCCGCCACACCCAAGGAGCGCGCTGAGCAAATGGTGCTGCACCAGGGCGAGCCGGCCGAGGCCTTCGAATGGTTCAAGGTCGACACTGCCGTGGGCAATGTTCGGAACAAAGGGCCTGAGCTCATCAGACCGGTAACGTAGCGAGCGCCTACTTGTCGCGCTGTACCCTGCAATTGATGTAGGCGTCTGTCCCTGGCTTCGCTCCATATGACTGACATAAGGCATCATCAGTAGCGTTCTTTTCCGCTCGAACTGCTGAGAGATTCTTCAAGCTCTGCTGCCGAACTTCATATCCTTTAGTCCCGGGCAAACAGTCATCCCAAGCAATGAAGCCGATCGCACAATCCAGCGGATGATTTGCGCAGCCACCAAGGGTCAGCAGGACAGCAACGCCGAAACGTTTTTTCATGGGTTAGGCCCTCCCCGGCCGCCGCCGAGTCTGCCATTTTTTCGAAGGTAAGCGAAGTTCATCGCGCGATAGCTCTAACATAAGCCTGGCAAGCCCGCAGCGCGATTACGGCTCTATCCCCATCGTCGGTGATAGCGATAATTCTTTGAGCATGCGCTGAGTCAAGTTGGGCTCGACGGGGAGCATGAACCATGCCGACGGCGCCGGTGGTGGCAAGCACGTTGCAGCCACTGGCTGAATCCTCGGCGAGGAGGACTGACAGCCGCACATCAGCAGTGGCAAGGCGATCGCGCAGTAGAGCCTGGTTGCGTTGGGCATCGGAGAGTTCTCGGGTGTGCTGTTGGTCCTGGTTGGCAAGCTGCTGCTCAGTGGCCAAGCGCTTGTCTTGCTCGGCCCCCTGCTGACGCCAGGCCTCACCGGTGATTGTGTCGAGGGCTTTCTGGTGCGCGGCATCTTGCTCCGCGAGCTGCTCGGCGAGTTGCTTGCCCAGGCGCCAATCCTGAACCTGCCAGGCGCCGACAGCGCTGACCGCCATGGACAGCAGGATCGCCGCCAGGATCTGCGCAGGCATCATGCCAACGCCCGCCGCACGCCTTCCGCCAGCACCGCGTGAGGGTAGGCATACCCGGCATTTTCGTGATGGATGATCGCCTTAACGAAACCCGCCATCACCGCCGGCTGGGCCAGGTCGACCTCAGCACCTGGCCAGGTGCCCGTGTTTGCCTCGACGGCGCGCACATAGGCGGCGGTGTCGTTCTCTACCGATGGCGCCCAGCGGCTGATAATGGCCTTCGCCGTCTTCAAGCCGTGTTTGCGCTGATACGTCAGCAGCACCTTACCAAGGGCACGGATACCGTTCTCGACAGTATCGAACCGGGCGAAGCGCTTCTCGATGGTTGGATCAGGCTTGAGCTGGCCTTGCCACTGGTTGGCCGGGTTGTAGTCGATGTTGCCGGGGTTCCGGTTGCGTACCCCTCGGGTTTGGATGACTGGCATAGCATTCTCCAGGCGAAAAAAAACCGGCTCGTGGGCCGGGTTAATTGCGATCTCGCAAAGCTCTTAAATGTCAGGCTTATCGGGCCACGCTGGGGACTGAGCCGTAAGGTCAACCGTTTGCAGAGCACGACATAAGGCCTGCCAAGCTTTGGCTTTGGCGGTCTCTTCCTCCGTGGCGTCCCCCAGCTGCAATGACACCAGAAGGGGCGTCATGATTTTTGAGGCCTCATCATTACGGAACACCTGCTCAGCCTCGTTCCATGCGCGCACCTGGGCCTGGGTTGGCTTGGGATTCAAAAAAGCTTCAAGCTTCTTCCCTGTTAAGGGGACCATATCCGCACCACAGCCAAGATCGAGTTGCTCTGCGTCATACGCATAGACTTGCCCATCGTCAGGATTAGTAAAGTAAGAATAAGCAGGCTTGTATTCGCTCATCGTAATTCCACCCATCGTTGGATTCTTGTTACATTCAGCGTTAGAGAATAAACACTATCTTTTGGAACTATGAAAGTAACGGGTGCTGTCTGAGTTTCAACACCCAGATCACCCGAGTAAATCAACACCCCCCCTACATAGATCGAAGCAACCTCGCCTCCATAAGCGGTAGCAAACGAAATAGTGATTGCCATAGGGGCGCCAGTGTCGTTTGTGTAAACGACATTTGCGGCTCTGCTTGCGGTAACATCCACGTATTTACGGTTATAACCAATCCCTGCATCAGCTCTAGCCAGGCCCACTGTCGTACCATTGCTGTGAGTCAGGAACGGGGAGTTAGCAGTGTCATCAGCAAAGCCGGCGTTAGCGCAGCGAGTAGCGTTAACTTTAGAGTTTGGTTTAAAGTTATCGCTATCCCATATAGTTTTTAAGTTTGAGATCGAGCGGTTAAGCGATGATCGCCAGGAAAGACCAACCCCGCCCAAGTCGCCAAATATTTGCAACCAGTTTCCCGACGAAACGTCATACGCGCAATGGATCACGTTACCGTTTGCAAACGGGGCTCCTAAGGTCCCAGGGTTGATACTCCACAAGCCGCCGTAAGGGAGGGTGTTCACATTCTCCGCTTGTGGTGACGCTTTCGCGACTATACCGCCTTCACCAACACCTAGCTTAGTTGCCGGGTCAAAATTGCCAGCGGTCCATACTGTCTTATCAAAAATTGAAGCCGTCTTACTTGGCAAATGCAAAAGCAAAGGGTTCAGGCCTTTACCGCCATGCGCAGCAGATATCCGTACGATATCGTTGTATATATCCATGATCGCGGATGATGTTGGTGTAATCCATTGAATCTCGGGCGAATCAGAAGTGCCGTTATCGAACGTCAAAGTTCCGCTAATCGTTGAACCGGTTTTAGCCACCGCATCATCAATACCGTAACCGGATAGATTTTTTGGCGTACTGGTAACTTTCGACCAATCAACAGAGGTTACTTTAACTATCTTGGCGATAGCCTCAGCAAGTTGGTTGGTTTTAAGCTCATCAGGTACAACCCCACCCGCAACCAAAACATTGAGAATTTCATGTGTGACACTGTTACCCCAAACAGAAGGAATCAAAGAACCCGGTTGCCCAGTCGACATATTTTCGTCGATGAACTGACCATTAATCAGCCCCACACCGGGTACACTTTTAGGAAAATCCACGTTTCAATCCTCAATCATAATTAATGTGCACAACGGTGTGTGCCGGTGCGGCTTTGCGGATAAGGCATTCAATGGTATTGCCCGGGTTTTTCCCGAAACGCTCGCCCCAAAAACTGACACCAAAACGCCGGCCCGAGCGGTGGCGGCCTCCTGTGTTCAGCACCCACATAAACTGGACATTCCACGTACCGAACCGCGCAACACCAAAACGCGAGCGCCCCATCCGGGGTGCGCGGTGCTCAGTAATGCTTGCGTTGGGATAACCCTGACTCACTGCAATTTCGATGAGGTAGGCACGCTTCTGGCTACCGACCTCGACCAAGCGACGACGCACGGCCAGCTGGCGGTCCTCGAAAGCCGGGTTTTCTCCCAGGCACGCATCGGGCAGCTTCATCACCCGCTCCCAGTCGGGCACCAACTCGCGCACCAGTTCAGGATCGCTTTCGGCCAGCAGGTCAGATAGCCGCAGGTCTTCCCGGGCCAGCTCCAAAGAGCCCGCCTGTAGCAGCTGGCGAACCTCGGGCACTAGCTCCACGTCCCAGGCAGGCCCAGGCGGGAGCAAGGCGACCAGCTGCTGGTAGTAGTCTTCCGCCGTCCTTATCGCCATGCGATACCCCCGAAGGTCGGCAACTCATTAGCTGCCGGCACCACGTCGCCTGCAGGGCTTAACAGCGCGTGGTCTATTTCCCCTGCCGCGCCGCTGATCGCCTCCCGGATATGCGTATTCAAGAGCGTGCCGCCTAGCTCAGATTCACGGCTGTGAAGGTCCACAAGCTCGGCCTCCACCGCCTGACGTATTGCGCCGCTATCCGGCATCAGCTTGATTACGTACTGAATAGGCTTTTCGACCGGGGCCAAGACGGCAACTTCTGCCGTTACCGGCCGCTCAGCCTCGATATAAGCCAACACATGCGCCAATGCCTCAGGCCCAGGAATGGGGCTTAAATCGCCGTCTCTAACAATAAACACGCCTACCGTGCCTGGCCCCATCCACTTGGGCCGTACCCATGCACGGGTCACACCTGGCACCTCAAGCGCCCAGGTTTCGTAGTCGCTGGTGTTACCGCCATGGGGGATAACCCGATAGGAACGAATAACCCGGGCGCGCAGCGCTTCCAGGCCTTCCTGTTCCGTCCCGCCGGTAATACCAGGCGCAAGGACGGTGAAGGTGTCCGCAACGCCCAGGACGGGCGACACAGTGCGTAGAACAGTTCCTGCAGGCGTGTTGCCCAGCGCCCCGGGGTCGACCGCCTCTAACGAGGCAACACCTGCAGAGCCGGCGAGCGTTACGGATAACGAAACCCGAAAGCGCTGACCGTCCTCACGCTGCAGCAGCGTGCCGGCATCGAGCGGTGCCGGCGCGGCACCTTTGAAACTGGCCTTACCTGTGGCGGCTACCGCTGGCAGTCGGTCCCGCTTAAGCCGGGAACGCGCCATCCTGCGCAACGTGTCCTCATCCGCTGTATCGGGCAGGATTTGGTCAGCAATGTATTTCTGATGAGCGTAACGCCCGTATGAGCTTGCAGAATGCACCCGGGCCAGCACCTCAGCATCGGAGCGCAGCAACGCGCTAGCGCCTGCCAAATCACTACGGGCGCGGCTGATCAGCTCGGGCATAGTCGGTGTGTTATAGGGCATGTATCACCTGCCACAAGTTATCAATTGAGAAGTCCAGCGATGCGCCGTCTCGAAATTTCAGTGAGACGCGCATGTCGAGGCGGTCCACGCTGCGGGTGGTGGCGATATCGACGGACACCACGCGCCCGTCATCGAGCATCCATTGCAGCGCTTCCCGTGCGAATGTCGTGGCGTCTCTTACCGTGTTCGCGTCGAGGGTGCGGCGGCGCAGCTGCCACAGTCGGGAGCCAATTTGATCATTGGTCAGCGTGGGGAAGCTGTCGCCCCACCAGCCGTAGCGCTCGCCGTCATCGAGCGCGTCATCGGCACCCGCGCGACGCCAGGTCAACAGGCTGACAACAGCGGCCCGCCGCCACACGCTTTCGGTTACGTCTTCGTTGATGATTGCCATATCAGCCCGCCGCTACGGCTGGGCCAGATTGTTCGCTGCCCTTCACGACACCAGAATGAGGGTGGTCAATCTGGCTAATGCCGGCGGCCACTTGATCACCTGCAGAAACGATCTTGCCGGTGGTGCGAATCTCCGGCGTGTCGAACTCAATCGCCGTATCTGCCTTGACCTTAAGGGTCATGGTTTCGATCTCAATCACCCGGCCGCGCTTAAAGTGCAGCTTGTCGCCTTCATCGGTGTATAGCGCTACCTCGCCGCTCTCCAGCCCCTGCAGGCGAAAGCGCCGGTCAGCGACACAGATCACCACCCCATGCGAACGATTGCCGCCAAAGAAGCCGGCCAGCACTTCGGCACCGGCATTCGCATTTGACGTGAAGCCGTAAGGTTCGAAGTGTTCCATGCCGTCCTTGACTTCCCCGGCCAACAACTTCACCTGCAGTTCCTGCAGTTTTTTCAGGCCATCCACCAGGCTTAACGTGCCGCGTACAAGAATGTTTTTTAAGTTATTCATTCGGGCTTCCAGTCGGCAGGAATTAGATATTCAAAGTTGTCCGCTGCGCCGCCCTTCTTGAGCTTGCGCGACTTGTGCGGGTCTTTAGGTTCGGGCAGAAAGGCTTCTGCCGGCGCAACCGAGAGGCTGCAGGTGGTGCCGTTTTCGTCGAGGTCGTATTTCACCTCGCTGATCAACATGTCTCGATCAATGCCCAGGGCGCGGTCCACCACACGAACGATCAAGTTCACTCGCCACAGCGCGCCGTTTGATTGCCGCCATCCCTGGACTTTGTAGTTCAGTGTTAACGCCTTACCGATGCGGTTGCCCCGCTCCCAGTTCGCCCTGGCCTGGGCCAGCTCGGGCGTCAAGTCGCCGCTTTCCTGAATCAGCAGCACCCGATAGCGCGGCGCGCGTGGGTCAGTAACCGTCGCGGCCACCTCGGACGACGCGGCGCCAGACTCGTCGTCTGTGCCCTTGCGCTGGCCGATAACGTGGTATTCCGAAAACACCCCGGAAAAGTCCAGATCCGAGCTTCCGGTCATGACGTTTTGACCCAGCTGCAGACTATCGACCGCACGGCCGGCGCTACCTGGGGAGACGATCACCAAGCGACCCAGCGCGTCGTCGGTCGACAGCAAACGGGAAAGGGTCAGCAACCGGTCAATGGATTCAAAAACCGTTTCCCCCGGCTCAATGGTGTGATCCGTGATTTTGCTGGTCTCGGCCACTTCGCTAACAACGTCGATTTTGTAAGTCGACGCCAGCGCTTTAACGATCGCCTGCAGGCTTTGCCCGCGCCACTGACCGGGCTTGTTGATCGCCGCGCAGTCGACCAGATCCGCCGTCTTGGATCGGCCCCCAATCCCACGGGTTATTTGCCTGGCGTCATAGCTAATCGGCGTCTTGAAGACAAAAGCCGTAAGCACATGATCGGCACCAATACGAACGGCGCAGCGGTCGCCCTGACGAATAGGGATAGGCACATCACCGGAAAACTCCCAGGTCACGCCAACGTCAAATTGACGGCACTGGCGCTCAATGGATGCGGTGATGCTGACTTTCGTCCAGCCGCTGTAATCCATGCCGTTGACACTCAGTGTCACAGCGTTTTGCGGGTCCATTGGGTTACTCCTGGGCGACTTGCAACGGCAGCGGCGGCAAGAATCCCGGGTGCTGTATCGCGTTACGCGTAACGATTTCATCGGCGCGCGATGCGTCACCGAACTGCTGATAGGCCAGCACAAACGCCGGCAAGGTTTGTTTGGGCGTGACCTCGATCAACCGGACACCAGCCCGGGCGACTTCGGCCAAGTGAGCCCTGACTAACTTCCTGGCGTTGTCCAGGCGCTCAAAGTGCGCGTAGGGGGCCAGCAGCTGCGCGTCCCATATCTCTGTGCTGATGGCATCGCGTAGCACTAGGACATCGTCAGTTACTGGAACTTCGGCCCGCTCAACCGGTGCCGACACCTGCTGTTCCAGGGTAGGAACCCCAGGAAGGACAGCCGGCGCCTGCACCACTGGCATAGCTGCAATGATGCGCAACGCGTCAATGATCAGCACGTCACGCACCAGCTCACGCGTGGCCGTCACGGCCGCGATAGTGGCCGCACCACCGACAGGCGCAGGTAGCGCGGCAATGCTCTTAGCAGCGTCTACCTTGCTTCCGGCAGTCTGCCGCGAAAGGCTAAACCGGTCGAAGTCGGTAGACATGCCAGAGAACTGCGACTGCAGCATGGTCGCCAGGTTGTTCGGGAAGTTCGCCACCATGTCGGCCAGCGTGACCACAGAGCTAACCAGGCCCGTTGTCTGGCTGATTTCCTGCTGAATGAACATCTGCACACCGGCCAGGCCGTTCTGCAGCGCCTTGATGCTCAGGCGGGCTTTGTTGACCAGGGCCATCGCCGCCTTGTACCGCGCTATCGCGGAATCCAAGAGACTTTCGTTCTCGGCCTCCAACTGGCGGGCAGTGTTCGGCACGCCGGCCGGGTAGCCCTTTTCGCCGCCTTCCACAAACATCAGCTCAAAGCGAGCTACACCGCCCTCATTCCAGGCATGGCCCGCCGAACAGTCCGTGGCAGTGCCATACATCTGCCCATACCATGGATGAATCAGCGTCCCCGGCCCGGGCTGGTTCAACGCTTTCAGCAAGTTGTCGCGCTGAAAGAAACAATCCTCCCCCACCACAAAAGCGGAAAACTTGATGATCCGGGTTTGCTCGCCCAGGTCTTCAACCACCGGCTTATTGCGCTGGGGAAATTCATGCACCTGTGTCCGGCGACCTACGGGGGTGCTTTCCGAATCAACGTGAAACGGCACCCCACGAAAGGACGCCGGTTGTAACTGCTCGCGCCAAGTGGCCATTGCTTACCTCGACAGGCTACGGGTGCCCAATTGCTGATCGACCTTAAGGCCTGGCTGATTGGTGGAACCTTCCACGCGTGTACCTGGCGGCGCGCCTTCCATCTTGATCAGCAGCGACCCTTCCAGATTGGTACGCTGGTTGGCTGCGGCCTGCTGATTGATCGACGGCGCACCAGTGGCACGCAACAGGGATTTAGCGTCTAGGCCGCCCATGGACGCATTGCGCGACGCCTGGGTAGTAATCGCCCGGTCCACTGCATCAGCCTGCACAAGAACGCCTGTGCCGCCGCCGACACCTGCGTTTCGTTCGCGCTGCTCTTGTGCCCAGCTATTGGCCTTGTCGGTCGCCGTCTTGATGATCCCGGGGCCACCCTCACCCCCGCCCATGAACTTCAAGATTGGCTCAATGATCGGTTTGATGGTTTCCCACAGCCCTTCAAACCAGGCCGTGATCGGCGCCCAGTGTTTGATGATCAACCCCATTGGGGAGAAGTCAAAAGCCACCTTCATGAAGTCAAAGAACGGCACAGACAACGCCTTGACCAGCTCCCACGTCGCCGCGAAAAACTCCGTCAGCGGCCCCCAGTTTTCAATCACCTGGGCAAGCGGTGTGTAGGTAAAGGCATTTTTCAGCCAAGCCCACAGCGCCATTGCCGGCCCCTGAATCTTTTCCCAGATAGCCTGGAAATACGGGGCCACCGTCGACCAGTTGGCAATCAGCATGCCAGCGGCCAAAGCCAGGCCGCGTACGACAAGTCCGACGATGCTTTTTTTCGTCACATTGTCGAACATGGTCATGGCAAAGGTGGCCGCAATCACAGACAGACGCAGCACAGCAAAGCCTGCAGCAGCCCCAACAATCGTCTTAATCAATGCCGGGTTTGCAGCAACCACCGTCGATATTTGGGAGACGATTGGGCCTATGGCCTCAAGGAAGTCATTCAACGGCGGTAGCAACGCCGAACCGACCGAGATACCCAAGTCAGTGACACGGTTTTGCATCAGCTGCAGGGCGTTTGCGGTGGTGGCTGCCCGGGAAGCGTATTCCCTCTGCATCGAGCCGCCATATTTCTGCTGGTCGTTGACCAACCCAAAGTTCTTTTGCAGGGTGTCCAAGTTAGTCAACAGCGGCGCGATGGCCCCGACCGACTCCTTACCGAACAACTGCGTCAGCACAGCCGCCTGCTTGCTTTTCTCGACCTTGGCAATCGACTTAAGCACCTTGTTAATGGTGCCCTCGGAGTCAACCGACATACCTTTGGCAATCGCTGCCGAGTCCAGGCGCAGCGCCTTGAAAGCCTGCTTTTGCGACTTGGTAGCCGCCGTGCCGGCAGTCAGCGTAAGCGCGAAGTTCTTCATGCCCGTCGCGGCTACGTCTTCGGCGATACCCACCCCAGCCAGGGAGGACGCCATAGCAGCGATTTGCCCAGCGTTTAGGCCAGCAATTTCGCCCAGCGGGCCGATGGCCGTCACGATCTTGGAGATTTGACCAACCGTCGCGGCGCCGGTATTACCCAGCTCGTTAATTTTGTCGGCCAACACCACCACTTCGGCCTGGTTCAACTTAAACGCAGTCCGCCACTTCGCCATCATCGAGCCGGATTCTTCAGCCGTGGTGTCGAAGGCAATGCCCATCTTCACCGCGTCCTGGGCAAAAGCATTCAGCTCGTCCCGGGCAATACCGGATTGACCACCCGCCGCCACAATAGCGGCGATACCCTCGGCCGACATCGGCAGTGCTTTGGATAGGTTGCGAATGTCCTGGCCCATGTCCTTGAACTGCTGCGGCGTATCGAAGTTAACCACCTTCTTAACGTCCGCCATGGCGCTTTCAAAGCCTATCGCGGCCTTGACCCCAACCGCAAACGGCGCCGCCATAGCGCCGCCCTGCAGGGCGTCCATGAACGTGATTTTGCCGAGGCCGCTGCTGTTCAGGTGCTTGCGCAACCCCTGGGCGTTTTTGCGAATGTTGCCCAACATCGGCGACAGCTTATCGACGCCGGTTATCAGCGCCTTTAGCAGGAACTTATCGGCCATTAATCCACCTGCTGCTGTTCTCTCAGAATCCGGTGCGCTTGCTCGAAACTCTCAAGCAGCGCATCCATCGGCCGCCCCATCATGCTGTCGGGGTCAGCCTTCCAGAAATACGCCAGGTCATAGACCAGGCTGATTAGGCGCTCGGCGGAGTCGACGCCGGAGTCATGAAAAAACCGATGAGAATCCACGCCAAAGCATTGAGGTCAGCCAGGTCCAGTTGCTCAACCGAACTTTGCGGAATGCCGGCACAGACGGCGATGTATTTACAAACAACATCAGGTTCAACCACCGGCATGCTGTTCTCGCTCAGGGTGTACGGCAGCGCCTTGATGGTCCGCACTTCCTTGGTGGTAGGGCGGCGCACTTCCAGCTCTGTCAGCTGCTCACCGTGCGCGGTAATAGGTACGTTAAGCGGGTGTACTGTCGTTGCGGTCATTACTGCCAATCTCCGTTAATGCCTTCAAATTTGAGTGTGAGTTTTGCGTCATCGCCGTTAACCGTGGCGTCATCCACCAAGTAAGCGCCGCTCAACACGTACACGCTTCCATCCCGGAATTCGGCGGTTACGGTCATGTTGGTCCCGGTCGTAATCTTGGCCAGGTCCAGGCCTTTGGTTTTAACCGCGTCCACCTTCACGAACGGGGTTACGTCTTCTTCCTTGAAGTAGCCCGGGCGGATGGTTTCGCGCTTGACCTTGGAAATAGGTGCTTCGACGCCACCCGTAACCACGAGCTGGCTACCGTCGACCTTGATGTAACAAGTACCTGCGACTGCTTGGCCCATAACGGCCTCCCATGAAAAAGCCCGCACTGGGCGGGCTGGGTGTTCAGTTGTCGGCTTACGCCGCTTCGGGGTATTGCGAACGGAACTGGTACAGCAGCGCAAACACGCGCAGTTGATTCACCAGATCCGGCGGAAACAGGACGTTCAAACGAGCCGGATTGTTCGGGTCTCGCTCCACGATCAGATTGGCCTTGAACATTTCGGCGTTCTCCACCAGGCCCGCGCGCTCGAGCTCGCCATAGGCCGCGATCAGTTCGCCACGGATCACCATCGGGGTAACAATGGCCTGCCCTGGACCGAAGGCGGTGCCGTCATTGCCAAGCTTATGGCGCCCGTACTTGCTGGTAATGCGCGAGCGCAGGAAGCGAATCACGTGCGCCGACTGGTGCAGCGGCTCGCTATCCAGATACGAATCGTCAGCCTGCCCGTAAGCGTTACGCTGGTAAGTCGTAACGGCGCGCTGAATCCGCATAGAGCCGGCGGAATAGTTGAACGTGGCAATACCATTGCTCAACAGCGACTGCGCCTCATCAATCAAAAAGCGGTCACTGGCGGCCGCCGGCTGGATCGCGCCCAGCTCGCCCGTTTGAGTCGGCCGTGCCGGGTCAGCACTGATAAATACGGCCGTTCGCGCCATGAACTGAGCTACAACCTCCCACACGGGGTTAGGTAGGCTTTTCTCAATGCCGCCGATGCAGATGTGCGGATCGTTGCGCACACGCCCAGCGGCCACCAGCTGGCCCAGCGAGCCGCGCTTGGCGCTGTATACATGCCCATAGAGTTGCTTGGACCATGACCAGCGGCCGGAACTCTCATCCATGGCGGCTTTCCACGCATCGAGCGTGGTGGGGTCGGTCCAGGGCTGCGCGATAAACTCAAAAGGCTCATCCCCCAGCGCGGCCAAAGCAACCGACATTTCAGGGGTGCCCGTGCCGCCGGTCATCGGCGTAACAGCTGCAGTAATGCCAGCAGGCGTGAACTCTCCGTTTGCACGGCCCAGGCGGTTCAGCTGCAGCGCAATATCATTGCCCAGCTCGCCCTTAAACTTGCAGGTCAGCGTCACAACCGATTCTGCCGCTGCAGCCTTAACGGGTAGCTCAATATCGTCGTTGATTGCCTTGGCAAGCGCCGCCGCCACAGCCGTCGCGCTGGACAGCGCCGGTACAATCGAACGGACCCGCTTACCGCCCACGTACAGATAGAGCAAGCCGGCCTCAGTCGCCGCGCCCGTTACGGTAACGGTGGCAGTCGCGGTGCTGCCCGTTTCTACTTTCAGCGGCAAGCACCAAACCTCACCGGCTACATCGATACTGCGCAGGCGCTTATGCATCGCGGCCAGCATCGAGCCCTGACCACCAATCAGGGTGGCCTGAGCGGTGCGAGACACCAGCACTAAGCGGCCAATGTCTTCGCTGTCCGCGTCATCATTCACTTGGCCGATGATCAGCCGGCGCAGACTTTCCTGGGCCGTGTTGGCTTGGGAGTTGTCGAGTTCGGCATAAAACAACGGCACCCGGATATCACTCGGGATAGTGTTAAATCCTACGCTCATACGTCAGCGCTCCCTTTATCGGTCGTAGCGACTCTGGGTGTCGCTGCTGGCTTCTTGGGAGGCTCGACTTTGGTCACGTCGCCGTCATCGATGCGGCGTTGCCAGTAAGCATTCAGGGGCACGGAATCGCCCTCTACAGGCAGCAGCGCCCCGCCCTTGGCAGGGTCGGGACTATCCCGGCCGGCCGCTGGTTTCAGATAGATTTGCGTCACGGTCTCAGATCCTCGCGGGCTTTGGTTTCGATCCGGCAGTCAGGGCCGGTCGGGGTAGGAATTTCGTCATTACGGGGGCCTTTAAAATCGGCATGGATGTTCACCCCATCAAAGGGGGGGAGCCCGTCGTGCTCGACCTCTTGCCAGGTCTCAGGTGGGCCGAGTTTCTGCCCGGGCCGCACGTCATCACGGCCAATCACAAATTCAGTGAAGAAGCGGAAGCGGTAGACCGCCTTGGAACGATCGATCAGCAATAGCTCGCCATCGTCGTACTGCAGCGGCGTACCGTCGCCACCAGGTTTAAACCCCACCAGTGCCCGCCAAAGCTCAGCGCGCAGATCGTGGATCAGGTCGGCAGCCCCTTGCCCACGCTCGTCTTCGCTCCAGACCTCGACGTTTACGTCGATTGCATCGCGTACCCGCTGGCGAATCATTCCTGAAACCTCGGAAGGCTCTGCAGCGTCGCCGATGCAGATCACATAGGCAGCCGGCATGTCGGTTTGCACACTCTTAGCCACCGGGTCCCAGTCGAGACCGCCATACACGCGGCGCTTGAACGTGGGGCAGGTGTTGCGCAGGTGCTTGATAATTGGAATCAGCTTCACCAGGGAACTCCAGGCACAAAAAAGCCCCGGGGTACGGGGCTGGTGGATTAGGGCGATTTAACGCAGGCCGTCAGCAAAGGCGGTGCGCAGGATTCTCTGCACGCCTGCAGACGAGTCCTGTAGGGCGTCGGTGATGTAGTTGTCACGCGGATTAATCCGCCAGCCTCCCGCGCGCCTGGCCGCAATCAGATCAGCCCGCGCACGGCGTGCGCGACGGCTTAAGCTGGGTCGGCCCCTGACGCGAGAACCCTGCTTTACACCGTAGTGCAGGTAGGCCGGGTAAAAGGCCTGCATATCGCTGGTCTTTGCCGGCGCAACCTTCACCATGAAGCCAGAGCGCGACACCTTGAACGTGATCGATTTCAAGAGCCGACCCGTGCGCACACGCGGATATCCGGCATCGCCCCGGGCGAGCGCCAGGTTCATCTGCGCTTTTTTCGTTACCAGTCGCCCAGCCTTGCGCATGCCGGCGCGGATTTTCTTCTTGTCGAAGGCTTCGCGGTCGAACTTCTCGAAACCCTCAACGTGCAAATAGCCTTCAGCACCGACCGAATTACTCATCGTAGATATCCCGTTTCGGCATGGACGGCGCGCTGGCCGGGTTGCCGGTGATTTCCTCGACCTCAAGCACCGTATCAATGCCGGATTCGTTTACATCGCCAACCCCTACCACCCGGAACAAACGCTTACCCATGACCACCTCATGGCTGTCATCGATACCGTGCAGGCGCTTGAAGGTCAGCCGGTGGGTGATCTTCTTGCCAACCTGAATGCCGCTGTGCACCAGTAGCGTGCCCAGCGGTTCCAGCAGAGCCCAGCGGCCGCCGACGCGGGTGTAACCCGACACCAAGTCGGCGTCATTTTCGGGTTTGTCATTGCGCACCCGAATAACAATGCGTTTATCGCGCTCGCCAGCGGCTGGGTGTTTCATAGCGATATCCAGTTATACGGCCCTACCAGGGCTTCAAATGCCAACGGCAAAGCCTTTGATCCCGTTGCCGTCGAATCCGTGACGGCTTCGCGGTTGCGATACCAGTGCGCGACCAGCATTTTCATAGCCAGAGTTACGTCAGCCGTTACGGGTAACGCATTGTCTGGTGCCGTTACCGGCAACAGGCCGCGCAGGTAGTCGTCATCGGCGGCGGCATGGGCCGGCGCATCGACGGGCAGCTCGAGCTGAAACAGCTTGCGGCCGGTGCGGGTTTCGACCATTCGCCAGGCGGCGTAGCCATAGCCCTGCAGCAGTTCGTCTTCCTCGGTGTCGTCCAGCTCCAGCCGGCAATGCTGCTTAATCTGCTCAAGCGTCAACATGCGCACACAGGGACCGCTTGCACGGCCCCGCTCCTGATTTACTTGCCTTCGCCTTTGCCCGCCAGCGCCTTGATGGCCGCAGTGTCCTGCAGGACGATACCGAAGCGCAGGAAAGCCAGGAAACCGACCTGGCCGAACTCAGCGTAACGCTCGACCAGGCGTTTCAGGGTCAGGCTGCGCACGGCGCGTAAGATCAATTCGTTGAAGTCGCCCGCATACATAAACTTCTTGCCGGCTGCGATATCGGCAATAGCCTGATCGATCACGTATTGCTGTTTCAGGATGGTCGCCGGGCGGTCGCTGTCGATACCTGGCAGCCACAGCGGCCGGTTATTGCCGTCGACCATTTCTTCCATGGCCTGACAAGTCTTGTCGTTGAAGGCCAAGCGGAATTTAGGGGCCGCACGATAGGCCGGGTCGACCGAGTGAATCAGGCTGTTGACTTCCTGCCAGGTGAATTTCGCCGCGCTGGCCGTCACGCTGCCCAAGCTTACCGAGGCTTCCAAACCCTTAGGCTGGGCCGGCGCGCTATCCGTCTCCGCTGCCCCAGTGCCTTGCACGATCAGGCGGTTGCGGGTGCGACCACATCGCTTGCTGATACGGCCGGCCAGGAAGGCTTCCATGTCGATACCGGAGTCCTGCAGCAGCTGTTCGGAGACACGGATGATTTTCGAACTGATGGTATGAGAGCCCAGGGTGCCCATACCAAACTCAACATCCTTTTCGCCGGCCTGCTTGTTCTCGCCGATCAGCTCGCCTTCTTCCTCGCCGCCATTACTTACCGCCCAGGCAATCGGCGCGCCGTTGTCGGTGCTGAGCAACTGGCAAACTGACGCGATACCGCCGTAGGTATTCAGCGACTCGATCACGCGCGCCTGCAGCGTGGTAGGCACCGTATAGCCGCCGGCTTCGGGACCGCTTACGCCTTGGGCACGCAGTGCAAATACCGCTGAGCGCTGCTCGGCAGTCAAATGCTCAGCACCACGGCGCAAGAACGCATCGAAGGCGCCGCGCTGTTCTGCATCAGCGCCACTGAGCTCTTGCTGATGCTGCTGATTGCCCTGGGCGCCGTGACGGGCACGTTCTTCGATAAAGGATTGATCGTTTTCGCGAAGTTCTTCTTCGCGCTCGATCTTCTCTTTCAAGACTTTCAGGTCAACCTTGATAGCCTCCCACTTGGCGCGGACCTCGCCATTCCATGCCTCGTCCCCGGTGCTTTCGTGCAGGCTGCGCATTTCGGCGGCTTTCTGGGCGTACAGTTCTTTCATTTGTTGCAGTGTCATAAATCCCCCAAGGGCTTAAAGGTCGTTCAAATCAAGCAGGCGCTCGCGGGCGTCACGCTCAAACTGAGCGCGACCCTCAAGGCCTTCGTTTTTCGCCTGTTTCCAGGCGTCCAGGGAGCGCTGGGCAGCGCTTGAATCGGGATAGGCCGGGAATGACACCGGGCCCACGTCGCGCAGTTCGGCGATCTTGTAGATCGTCCGCACCACCACGCCGTCTTCTTCGTGCCAGGTGTCGCCGCCTGGGGCGACACGCATCGCGAAGCTGCTACCGCTCATGTCGCCGCGTTTCAGCGGCTCAACAACAAGGTCACGAATGGTCTGTGTGTTGGGTGTGTCGATTTCGTAGGCCAGGCCGCGCTGGTCTACCGAGAGGCGCAACGTGCCGCTGACCGTTCGCCCCAACAGATAGTTGGGGTCATGGTTGAACAGTCCGCGTACGTCCTGGCCCAGCACGTCATCGAATGCGCCAGGGGCAATAATCTCGACAAAGAAACCGCCCAGCAGGTCGCTACGCTGACTGAATACAGCGCCGTAACCGGCAATACGCGGCGACGTATTTTGATCGCCGCCCTCTTCCGCCGGCACAGCGCGAAGCTCGCAGTGCTGCGCGGGCAGCATGCGTTTCTCAAACTCACTCATGGTTTATTCCTTTGGCGTTACGGGTAACGGCTTACCGTCAGCGCCTAGTAAGGTGGTGTTGACGTTGAGCAACATCGAATCGAGGCCGACCATAGGGTTGAGGTCTTCCAGCACGCGCACCTCATTGCGAGACATCCAGCCGTCTTGAATGGCAATGCGGTAAAACTCGGCGCGCTCTTTCGGGGTGCCGCGCAGCAGGCCGGCCAGGTTGAACTTGATGTAATAGCCGGCCAGGCGCTCAGCCCGGGTGAATACCCGGCGGTTCAGTTCTTCTTCCCAGTTCTTGACCCAAGGCATAACCGAATGCCGCACGAACTGGATGGCCTGTTCGCTGATGTTGGAAAACGTGGCCTTCTCAAGATCGTTGATCATGTGCGAAGGCACGTTAAACATGCTGGCAATCTCGCTACGGGTCAGCTTGCGCGTGTCCAGAAACTGCGCATCCTCGGGCGCAATGGTCAGCGCCTTGTAATCCAGATCCGCCGGCAGTAGCAGCGTCTTGTTATCTGACTGCTTGAGCTTTCCCACGGCGCCGCGCCAAACGCTTTTAAGGCGCTCCCACCCATCACCCTTTAGATTTCCGTCCTTGAGCGTCAACAGCCCCGTGGGGCGGCCACCACCTTCAAAAAACTCCTTGCCATAACGCACGGCAGCCATGCCAAGGCCTACCGTTTCGGCATTCTGCCGAATAGGACTGGTGCCCATGCGGCGACCAGATCCAATAGCGCGAAGGTGCACCATGTCCTCAGGCGAAACCGCCAGCGGCATGCCGTCATCATCCTGCGTCGCATAGATCCAGCGGCCGCCGTTCTTCACCAGGTCAGTGACCTGGGGCTCGCACATTTCAAGCGCCTGCAGCTCACCGCGGCGAGTACGCACCAGGCGCGTAAATCCATTTCCCCAGCCCAGGGTGTGGGCCTGCTTGGTCTCGCGCCATTTGTAAGAGGTTTGCCACTGATTGGGCTCATCGTGGAGCAGGTAGTGCGCCGGGTGATCCGTGGCCGGCACAATCCGCCCGTCGACCTTGCGCAACACGCTTAACGGCAACTGCGCCATGGTGCTTGAAAGCACGTAGATACAGGCATACACCGCTGTCAGCCTTTGCGCCGTCTCAGGGCTTACCGTGATTCCATTGTTCGAACACAGCAGCTCGCCCAGCTCGTGGCTACTCATGCTGGTAGCTGGATTCTCTATGCTGCGACTCTCATACATCGCACCCAGGATCATCGCTGCACCACCTTGATAGCGGCCACCAGCAGCAGACCACCACCAGCCATCAGCGCCCAGCCTGGGCCAAACTGGACGTTCAAGCCGGCAACAAGCAGGCAATAGCCTGCCGTCCCGACAAGTTCAGGTAGCCAAGTTTTCATAGGGGCTCACATTATTAAAAGGTCATCGTCAGTGATGCTGTCGAGAAGGCTTCCCGGCATCTGATCAGCCAGCATTGCGCGGCTCATCGCCATAAGAACGGCAACCATGCCGTCGATTTTGCGCAAGTTGCCCTTGCCTTCGTCTTCCTTCATCGGGGTTAAACAACCTCGGTACTCCTTGGTTGATACGTTCCCCGCCATCCACGACAGCACCCCGTTTTCAGGGTGATTGAAGCGCCTCGAAACAAGGGCCGCCTCGACTTCACGCATTGGCATGTTCATGGTCTGAATGCCGCCGCCGACCTCCACCACCTCAGCGCCGTCTGCCTGCAGTTGGTGCGCCAGTTGCGTCGCACGCCACTTGTCATAGGCGATTTCCTGAATGTCGAACATCTCGGCCAAATCCTTGATGTCATCCCGCACCACATCAAAGTCTGTTTCCTCGCCGTCCGTGGTCAACAACTCGCCAGAGACCACCCAGCCTTCGTAGGCATCTTTAAACGTGGTAGCGCGCTCTATCGCGCCTTCGGGCAAGTAGGCACGGCAAAACACTGTCCACACATCGCGGCCGCGTTCGTCCTTGTCTTTGAACACCAGGGCGACGGCGGTAATGTCCGACTTACTGGCAAGGTCGACACCTACCCAGCATTTACGGCCCCGGAATTGCTCCAGGGTCAGTTCTGGTTTTCCGCACGCAGCCCAATCGGACATATTCAGCCAGGCCGACCGGGAGCTAACCCATACGTTTAAATGCTTGGTCTTGAATTTGTTCAGCTGTGACGGGTAACGCTTGGCGTTGGCCTGCATACGCAACAGGTACTCATCACCGACCGACACACCAAAATTCGGGTTCGCCTTGCGCAACACCTTTGGGTCTTGCCAGTCATCACCATCGTCGATGGTGTAGATGATCCCAAACAGTTCTTCGTTTTCTATGCCGCCTTCGCCCAGGGCGTGCAGCAGCATGTCTTTGACCTGGCCGCGCTGGACGTAGCAAGGCCCGGCCAGGTTGTAGCCGGCCGTGGTAATCACGAACATCAGCGGATGTTCACGGGCCCCCATACCGGTGATCATGGTGTCGTACAGCGCCGAGGAGGCGTGTTCGTGGTACTCGTCGACAATGGCGCAGCTTGGCGAACTACCATCGCCAGGGTCGCCAATAAGCGGTTCGAAGCGGCTGCCATCCTCAGGAATGGAAAGGTTCATCACCATCAGCTCAGCGCCGCATTCCTCAACGAGTTGCGGCGTGTTCTTGAGCATCAGGCGAGCCGGCCGGAACACCTCCAACGCTTGATCTTCGGTCGTCGCGCCGCAATACACCTCGGCGCCAAATTCGCCATCCATAGTGAACATGAACAGGCCGAGGCCGGCCGCAATTACGCTCTTGCCGTTCTTGCGGGGAATCTCGCAATACACCTCACGGAAGCGGCGCAGGCCGGTGCGCTTCGACCGCCACCCGAAAATGCAGCAGAAGATAAATTTTTGCCACGGCTCCAGGGTGATCAGCAGGCGCTTACCGGCCCACTTGCCTTTGGTGTGCGGCAGCAGCTGGATGAAGACACAGACACGCTCTGCTTCTGCCTTGTCAAACTTCCAGTGGTATCCCTTCTTCGTCGACTTCGCCAGGTCGCCCAGGTGACGCCGGCACGCGGCACGCACCCACTTGCACGCCTCAATCTTGCCCGCCACCACGTCACGGGCGTATTTGTTCGCCGCGTTGACGTTTGGTGAGCTGGCCATAGAGGTTGGTTATCCGGCTTTGCCTCCCCGCAGTGCGGTAAAGGGGTTGTTTGGTTTTTGGTTGCCGCCTGGCTTCAGGCGTGACCGCGCTGCAGGGTCAAGTCCCAAGGCACTGCCGAAGGTAGCCATCTGGCGCATAGTTTCGTTCGCCACTGTGCAGGCTGGATTTTTGATTTTCTGCTTGGCACCCATGACGATGATCCCGTTTTTGGTTATGTCGTCCTGGGCCTCGCGCCAACGCTGGTAGGCCATGCAAAACGCTTCTAGGTTGTGCAGATCCGTGGAGGTCAGAATCTTCGCCTCGATCAACCAGGGCGCGACCTGCTGCCAGGCAGCAGCGGCTATTTCACCGAACCATTCGGGCGGCGCCGGCACATCGAGCAACGCGTCGGGTGACGCTTGTTTCTTATCTATCTTCCGTTTACCCGGGTTGCCTTGAATCAGTTTCAAGGCCGTGGGTTTAGGGGGCCGGCCTCGTGCCATACGTAAAACCCTCTCCAAATTTCCAAAAGTACGAATTTTTTAATTTCGCGGTCGCGCGTTAAAGGCTGGGTGATCGGTGGAGAAGACGTAAGGCCGCAGAGATTTTCCCTACCCCCCTCCAAACGCGCCAAATTCCCGTTAAGTCAACACTTCTCGACGAATTTAGACGATTTTTCTAACTGCGAGCAGCGAGCGCTTCCCTTTGCGTTTTGGCCTTGTGGCAATCGGCGTTTAGCGACTGCAAATTGCAAAAATCGTCACTCCCACCCATGGATTTAGGTGTTATGTGGTCAACTTCCGATGCTGGAAGGCGGAAACCTTTGCAGTCGTCGCACTGACACAAGTATCGATCCCGCTTAAGGATGGCCGCGCGCTTCTTGCGCCAGTCCCAACCATACCCGCGCTGCTCAGCCGTTCCACGGCCGGGCTTGGCCCAGCCACTGGCTAGCTGTTCGTGCTGATCGCAGTAGCCACTAGAGGCCTGGGTTTTGGCGGGGCACATTGGCGAACGGCAAGGACGTTTGGCCTTTGGTGGCATTCGCTAATCTCCTTGATTCATGCGGCCAGAATGTGGCCGTCTCAAAAACGGACGCCGATTACTAGGGTGTGCGGGTTGGTAGTTTGAAATCGGTAATCCGATCCGCAATCGCACGAACCTTCTCCACTCCTAGAAAGCCAACCCAGCCACCGGCAAAGGTAGCCATGCTCTGAGGCAGACCGAAGAAGTCCAGGCCACTGATTATGGTCAGTGTCAGGCCGCCACAGATCGCGCCTTCCACCAGCATCTGGCGACGAGTGCCGCCGCCATATGTAACTCGAAGAACGGCCATAGCGCACGACAGCGCAGCCGCATAGAGAATTGGCGAATGCTGGCTCAACCACGCAAGCGCTATCGCCCATGTGTCTGGTTTGTCTGGCATGTTTGGCATCTCGATTCCTCCCCTTCAGGGAGTGAGTAACGGAGAAGTCTGCCAAAACGGCAAACACTGTGTGAGGAAGGTGTAGCCAGAAACTCGTCTCAGGCTGGTAGTGCGGTCTAGCCTCTGCTACGTGCAGATGAAAAATTGTGCTTCACTGCGCATAATGGCCAATAGACACAATCAATCCTACTGAAGTTACGAAGAAGAAAATGACATCAGCTATAGAATCTGACCGTTTTAAAGCCAAGTGCGCATCAGGCAAAACATATACAGTCATTGAGAAGACCAAGGACATTAAGGAACCCAGGGGTCACAACGAGCAAACCTTTATAACGACTCAAAAATCGTACTTTTTATCGACAGGCGAAAAAGTTAACAAGCTCGCCGATAAAGAATATTTAATAATAATTAAAAAAAAGAAAATCACTCGTAAGAAACCACTATTTAGAAAATCGCTTGTCACAGATATAAAAACCATCTTTGACTACCTTAAAAATCAAGCCCTTTGCATCGCGATAGTTCTTGCAATCCCTGAGATGCTAAGAATATTAGCGAAGGACTATAATGACCATTCAATCACGCTAATGGCTTTCGCGACTGCAGCAAGCACAGCAACAGTATTTAGCGTCTACAATCTGATTTGGTTTTACTGCACCCTTGAAGAAAAACCGAAACTCAAGTTGCTGCATATACTTGCTATAATTTTTGCATTTGTATTAGTGCTAGCATCTATGGCAATTGCGGGACTTAAAACCTCTCAAGAGATAACTGACCTGATTATGACATCAAGTTATCGCTTGTAACTCTATTTCCAGCCCAACCTCGCCATAAAATCACTCAAATACAAGGAAGCCCGACACTATAGCCGGGCTCTCTTAACCCCCCAAGGCGTGGATCAGCAGATAATAAGTAGCAAATTCCGATCACAACTAAATGCAAACCTCACTTCTTTCATAGCTCTTCATATCGAGAGATCTTTAAATCCCCACACAATGAGTACTGAAGATAGATAGGCTTCCAAAAACTGAACAATAAAAAGCCCGACGTAATGGCCGGGCTCTCTATGTGGTGTCGCGCTTGAAAAGCTAAACACGGTGCCATGAAAACATGTCTTTATCCGCGCGGAAAGGCTTTTTACGCAGCTTCACGAAACACTTCTATTGCGCAGTCGACCCAGGCCACACCAGCCTTGATTAGCTCACGAGCTTTGGCTTCACCCATTTCATTTTCCCGTGCAATCCGCAGGGCCGGCCACTTTTCACCAAAATACAGCCAGATGAAGTTACCCATCTGAGCGTCTCGATTTGCGAGCTTGGCAACCGCCTGGTCTACCACCAGGGCCACGTCATCCGTGACGCAGTAATTTTTAATGCCTCCTTCGGTGACGTTGTTATCCCTTATCAGCGCATAAAGGGGTGACACGTATCGAGGTACGCCTATTCCATCCATTCGCCACCACCCCCACTGCTCCAGCAAGTATTCGGTATCACCTAGAGGTTTGTTTGTGTATGTGCGCTTCTTCATACAGCGCTCCCGTGACTAAATCCGAAACAGTCGCCTATCGTCAAAAACCTGCGCCCGAGCGCACTCATACTCTTGCGCGGCAATTCAGTCATAAGTTTTCTCATTTTCAGTACTCCCCCAGGCACTTACAAACCTCGCCCTTAACAAATTGTGGTTCTGGCTCGCAGGCCCCGCCGTTCAAGGCGTCTACGAGGTTTTGCGAATCTTCATATCTAACGCCTGTCTGCGCGTGAATCGCCTTGAAGCCGCGCGCGTCTAACCAGTTGTGCCACTTCACCAACGCCAAGCGGCGCGCCTCTTTAGCCTGAGTGTTGATGTACGTCGAGGCGATCCTGCCGAGCGAGTGGTTGAGCAGCATCTCGCCGATGTGGCCGTCGACGCCGAGGTCAGTCCAGGCAGTTCGGGCCACCTTGCGCAGGTCGTGACTGGTCCAGGCGCCCTGCCCTAACCGGGTGAATACAGCGCTGGCTTGATTGTCGCTCAGCGGCTTGCCACGGCGCGAAGGGAACAGAAAGGCCCCGTCGTAGCCCTGGGCAGTCTGGCGTTCGCGGTAACGGCGCAGCAGTGCACACACCTGATCGGTCAGTGGCACGCGCAGTTCGGTTTTGGTCTTGGTGTGTTCGGCGGGCAGGAACCATTCACGCTCAGGCAGCGCAATGTCAGCCCACCGCGCCTGGCGGGTTTCACCGATCCGGGTGCCGTGGCACAACATCATCAAGGCCAGCATGGCGTCACCTGGCGCGCTGTCGAAACGCTCAGCCAGCAACGTCACCAGTTCGGGTAACTGCACATCGCGCAGACGGGCGGGCTTGGGCTGGATGCGCGCCGTGGTGAAGTGGCTGAACTTGAGTTCGGCCGTAGGGTTAAAAGGGATCAGGTCCAACTTGCGCGCCTGACGGAAGGCCATGGCGACCAGGCGAAACAGCTGCTGAACGTACGACAGCGACAGCTCCTCCTGGGCGGGCCACATCAGCAACTTGTCCAAGGTCTGGGCGCTCACGTCAGCGAGCGGCAAATCATCCAGACGCGGCTTGAGCTGGCAACTGATCGCGGACTTGATCGCTTTCCGGCGCTTATCGGACAGCGCGCGCGACTTGGCCATGCGCTCACCGAACCAGTCCAGCAGCTCCCCCACCGTCACCCACCCCGAAACGCTGGCGGCACCATCAGCGGCAACGCGCAGTCGTACCGCCGGCAAGGCCGCGATCACCTGTTTTGTGTTCAGGTCAGGAAAGGCGCCGATGCGGTGCCATTGGCGCTTATTGAGCAAGTACCAGGAGCCACGCGCACGGTTCTTCGCAAAACGAAAATGCAGGGCCGGGTGACTGGCGTCCCGCAGGTCGCGCACGTGCTCAAGCTTGGCATTGCGCGCGATCTCGGCATCCGACAGCTTCACCGTGAGGGTTTGGATTAGCGTGCTCAAAACGCGCCCTCCTCCGGATTAAGTAGGTCGATAACCTCAAACGTCGACGGCCACATCTGGCCGCCGTATCGAACTGCCATGGACTTATCGAAAAAAAGCGCCAATGCATGATCCGGCGCACTTCCCAAGTCTATTTTGGAAGAGCAGCAAAACACCGCGTAGCGGTACAGGTCAGGTTTGGGAACGGCGAGGCGGGATTCAGCCATCAGAATTTATCCTTTGATTTGTAGCGGTCGCGCATGTTGTTGACCTTTTCGGGTTTGGTCGGCTCAACCCAGCCAGCGGCGAGCTGTTCGAACCGGCTGTACTGACCGTGGAAAGCGGCACGCACGGTGCCGCCGGCAATGTCACGGCCCTTGCCGATAATGATTTCGGCAATGCCTTTGGCTTCGGAGTGTTCGTGATAGACCTCGTCGCGGTACACGAACAGGATGATGTCCGCGTCCTGCTCGATGGCGCCGGATTCGCGCAGGTCAGAACACAGCGGGCGCTTGTTGGGGCGCTCTTCGCATTTACGGGAGAGCTGGCTGAGCAGAACCACCGGGACGCCCAGCTCGCGGGCCATGAGCTTCGCGGTGCGTGTCATGTGGCTGACTTCCTGCTCACGACTGGACGTGCGCGAGTCGGACTCCACCAATTGCAGGTAGTCGATGACAATGAGGTCCAAGCCATACCGACGCTTATGGCGGCGAGCCGCCGAGCGCAGTCGATTCATTGACATCGACGCGCGATCCGACAGGAACAGATTCGACTTCTTGAGCTTGCCGGCGGCACTCATCAGCTCGGCGCCGTGGGTGTTAGGGGCTTTGCCATTTTTGATCAGCTGTAGCGGCACTCGCCCTTCGGACGCCATGAAGCGATCCATCAAGCCCGTGTTATCCATTTCCAAACTGAACGCCATCACGCTTTTGCCATCACGGATAGCCGCGTGAGACGCGATGTTCATGGCGAGCGTGGTTTTGCCCATGGCTGGACGGCCAGCAATGACGATCAGTTGGCCAGGCTTGAGCCCTTGCAGCTTCTCGTCCAAATCAGGAATGCCCGTGGACAGGCCGTCAATTTCATCACCACGATCAGCCCGGGCCTGCAGTACCTCGATGTAGTCGTTGAGAAAGTCCTCAGCCTTGACCACTTCGGATGTTGCCGATTGGCTGTCAATGGCGTGGGACTCAGCCTGTACCGCTGCAACCTTGTCAGCCGCCGGCTGGTCACCGTAGGCAATGTCGTTGATCCGCACGCTTAGCTCGATGATCGACCTATCCAGGCTGCGCTCACGAACCGTCCCAGCGTAGGAAGCGGCGTTTGCAACGCTTGGCGTATTGCGGGCAATTTCTGCGGCATAGGCAAACGAACTCGCACCACCAGGGAGATCCCCCACGTAAACCCCGACGGTCACGATATCGACGGGATGACCATCAGCGTGCAAGGCCAAAATCCCGCGATACAGCTCGGCATTGTCCTCGTAGTAAAAGTCCTCGGGCACCAGATCGGCGGCCAGTACGTCGATCAGCTCAGGGCGTAGGAACATCGCCCCCAGCACACCGTGTTCGGCTTCCAGGCTGTAGGGATCACGCATTGTAATTACCCTCAACGACCTTCACGAAGTTGCTCGGGGCAATCAGCCAATCGAAGTTGCAGCGAAAAGGATTCCCGCCAGAAGCCGAAACCTTACCCATCAGAAACTCGCTGGAGCGCACCAGGGCAAAGTACTCAGCCCAGAAACTGAGATCCTGATGAACATCGCTTTCGTTCCAACGTGCGTTGACCTTGGCAATTCGATCCTTGGTCAACAACATGACCCGAGGTAATTCCGGGATCGTTGCGTTGAACAAATCGACGATTGCCTGGGTTGGGCATTTCGACTTCGAAATTTTCGTTGGTTGCTCAGCTCCAACAAGAGGTGATGGTTCACTTGATGGTTCTATTACGGTTCTGGGTGCGGCTGCTGCGGGGGTTTGTGTCGTGAGCTGCGGGGGTGATGGTGCATCTGCTGCGGGGCGCGCGTCCTGCGGGGGTGCATAAGATGCGGGGGTTAGGGTGTAAATCGTCGAACGCCCCATCCGCTCCCGGACAGACAAAATGCCCACCTGACCCAGCCACTTTATAGCGGCCTGAACAGTCCTTTCTGCGAGGCATGTCCGCTCAGAGATGCGAGCGACCGAAGGCCAGCAGACACCCTCGTCATTTGCATTGTCAGCCAGCGAAATTAGGACTGCTTTTTGCGGGCCACTCATGCCTTGCAACGGCCAGCACAGGCTCATGATGATGGTACTCATGCTGGAACATCCTGGGCAGAAGCTGAGGACGCCTTCAAATGATTGAGGCATGCTTGGCGAAATTTAGACTTGGAGGCATGCGAGTACTGGCCGCCGATCATGAGGGCGGCATTCATCGCAGCGAATTGATTTTGATCGAGGTGTAGCGACACCATTTCTGGACGCTCGGAGGGTGTCGCGACATCTCCGAAGCGGTTGACTGCGGGGGCGTTATTGATCATTATTCGTCTCGTTGTGAAGCTGTACCAAACCGCCCTGCCAGGCGGTTTTTTTATGCCTGCGATTCAGGCGTTTTGGGTGTCTGGTGCATCCGTGGTAACTTTTTGATTCCACTCGAAAAAGTCCAAGGAGACCGGACATGTCAAACGGTTCACATATCAATCCAATTGCTGGCTGGGAATTCAAAAGCGTCGAGCAGATGCAGTTGCTTCTGCTGGAAATCAGCTACGTTTCAACCCCCTTTCAGAATCCTGATGAGGCTCAAAAAACTCCGACCCTTGCGCTGACCGCTCAACAAGCTCGAGAGCTGAGTGAGGCACTGAGAAGATCTGCAGAACGTCTTGAAGCCGTACCGATGAAAGCTCCTGCAGGTCCGAAGCACTGACCGTAAACGGAGCGCTCTGAATGGGTGCTCCAATCTCCCCTGACTTCCGCATTTCTATTCCCTCCCTATGCACTGTATGAATTAACAGCTGATACGTACTCGCTTCCGCACATCAGCAAATCGCCAGATAATTGCCTCAATCGACGACTGCAAGCCTCGCGGCCTGAGAAGGAAACGGACGCAATTCTGTAGCCCTGCACGTTCCGTCAGGATTCTCAATGACTCGGATATCCCTTCCAGCCGATATGGCTTTGTGAATAGCCGGCGGTGACACTCGGAGCTGCCGCGCGGCTTCTGACTGCCCCTTTCTGGCCACAAACTCATCGAGCGAGCTTTCTTTCATGGTCGTGCCTCAAATTTCCTTTGGGGCAATATTAACCATCTGTTAACTTTTATTCAATACCGATGGTTTCTTCCAGATGTTAACCAATGGTTATAGATTGAGTGCATGACGAAGAAGCGAATCCTCCCGCCCGATAGGCTTGCCGAGTGCATTGCCGCTCACGAACTTTTCTTGGCAAAGAAAAACGAACTGAAACTTAGTCAGCGAAAAATCGCGGATGCGGCGGGAATGACACCTTCCGCAGTGAACCTTTACTTCAAAGGTATCAATCCACTAAACGCTCAGTTCGCAGCCGTACTATCTGAGCAACTGCAAGTGCCGGTTGAGCGCTTTAGTCCTAGGCTTGCGGAGGAAATTGACAAGCTCACTAGGGCTGCACCAGAGCGCCCCGCCGTGGAGAGCAACGCAGTTTTGCTGGGTCCAATGGATGTTTGGGACGACGACACGCCACTGGATGATGATGAGGTCTACGTGCCATTCCTTAAGGAAGTGGAGCTATCCGCAGGAACTGGAAGGACCGCAATCGAGCGATCCCCAAAACAAAAACTGCGATTCGGAAAGAAGACACTGCGGCGCCAGGGCGTGCAGCCTTCAGAAGCCGTTTGCGTAACAGTCGCGGGCAACAGCATGGAACCCGTGCTGCCCGATGGAAGCACCGTAGGCGTCGATCGCGGCACAACATCCATCATTGACGGGAAGATGTACGCGCTAGATCACGGAGGACAGCTACGAGTCAAAACCCTCTATCGCCTCCCTGGCGGCGGGATAAGAATGCGAAGCTTCAACCGGGATGAGCACCCGGACGAGGAATACACGCAGACAGACATGCTTAATAACGAAATTGCCGTACTTGGAAGAGTCTTCTGGTCGTCTGCCCTTTGGTGATAACTCCCGGCCACAAAACAATCCCGCCCTCGAGCGGGATTTTTTTGCTCAAAGCAAAATAATTAACCATCGGTATTGACCGCTATAATAAACCGATGGTTAACTATCCGTCATCGCCGGATAACAACCGGCCAGATGGAAGGCAGCGATGGACCGGCCTAAACGGTACAGAGGGTTGGCAACTGACCCGGGCGTGCAGCGTAAAGCGCCAAGACGAGTTATCCAGCGGGAGAACAAGCCGAAGGGCCCGCGGCTGGACAAACAATTTGATGGGGCCGGCGGCGACGCCAGTAGCGGGAAGCCGGCAGACGACACCAGAAGATTTCACGTCAGCGCCTGTATCGGGCGCTTTCGGAAAACAACCGGGAGTCAAAGCGATGGACGAAATCATCAGCGGCGCATGGAAGGGTCACCTCGGACGCGGCCTCGCGCCGAAGGAATTGCAGTATCTACTGGGCACCGCCCAGGGCATGACGGCCAAAGAAATAGCCCGACAGTTCGACGTGGCAGCCTGCACCGTGGCAAAGCGTCTTTCATGCGCGATGTTCAAGCTCGGCGTAACCCGCCAGACCGCGATGATTGCAGAGGCGATGCGCCGCCAGATCATCTCACCGATGTGCTTTGCACTGGCCGCGCTGATTGCCATGCACGCAATGATCGGCGACGACGCTATGCGACGTGACCGCCGGATTCCAGAACGCCGTACCGCCCAGGTACGAATGGTGCGGCACTCAGAGCAACCCGTACTGCTTGCCTAATTCAAACCTTGAGGAAAAAGACATGCCCCCATCAATTCAAGAGCGCACTGAAGGGCTTGCGGCCCTTCGTATCCGCGCAACCATTGCCACTACCGCGATGTACACCTTGATCGGCAAGGAGCAGCCCGTGCAAGAGGTTCGCTTCCAGGTAGTCAACAAGGGTACCGGGGCCTATCACGTCGTAGAGCGCTCCACCGGCAAGGTGATGGGCATGTGCTTCACCTGGAAGGCAGCAATCAACCGCGCCCAAGTGCTGGAGGCTCGTGCCGACGGCAAGAAGGTTTACATCGAAGGGTGGACTTAGGGACGAGCGAGAGAGCATCAGCAACCAGATGCGACCGCGCCGTGGCAGGCACGGCTTGATCTGCCAGAACATAAAATTTATCGGCGGGTGCCCCCTGAAAAAGGAGCCTTGGAAACAGGTAGATCACCAGATTTTATATTCGCTATTGTTGCATCAACCAATGGTCGGAAGCTTGGGTCTTTGTACATGAAAGTTAATATAGCCAGCGTCCGAGCGGCAGCACCATCGAAAGTAAATCGTTGATTTGAGAAATTACAGTTTTCAAAACCTAGTCCTGATTGCGCATCTATCACTATTTCAGTCCCGTCAAATTTGCAGCTCAGGAATTTCTTTCCGCACGCATTAACTCTCTCAACACCATATTGTCTGTCGGCAATCAATTCCAACGGCCCATCGGCCTGTTGCTTTTTACGAGTGCCATAAAATATCCATCCGAAAAAAACTATCACGAAAATCAGCAGTACTAACCATGACGGAATCGTAAGGGTTTTCGAAAGATAGTCCCTATAAAGAACCTCCCAACTAACTAACAGCCCAACAATAACTCCAATCAAGGTAAGACAAAACATCAGTACCACTATAAAAGGGTTTTTTGTAAGAAACTCTGCTAGGTATTTCATTTTACGTCCCCGACTTATAGCTGATCCGGCTCCATGCCGGTCACCCGTAATACCCCATATCAACGAATCACGCCAGCCGGCGAGGATCCCATATGCTCACAGCAATTGACTTGTTTTCTGGTTTCGGCGGATGGACGCGCGGCGGGAAAGACGCCGGGCTAAATGTTCTTTGGGCAGCCAACCACTGGCCGGCAGCCGTGGAGTGGCACACCAAGAACAACCCGGAAACACAACATGTGTGCCAGGACCTGCACCAAGCTGATTGGTCGAAGGTGCCAAAGCACGACGTGATGCTGGCCTCTCCTTGCTGCCAGGGCCACACCAAGGCACGCGGCAAGGCGTCAGGCAACCCACAGCACGACAACTCGCGCTCGACGGCCTGGGCGCGGTGGCGAATGCAGAGGTCAACAGACCCGACTTCGCAATCATCGAGAACGTGCCGGAGTTCATGGACTGGATTCTCTACCCGGCCTGGGCCGACGCGATGCAGCGCCTGGGTTACTCGCTGGCTCCGCACATCGTGGACTGCGCCGACCTCGGGGTTCCTCAGCACCGGGTGCGGCTGTTCATGGTCTGCTCACGCAGTAAGGCACCACTACACGTGCAGCTACAGCAACACCAGCACGTGCCAGCCAGCGAGATTATCGACTTCAGCGCCGGCAAGTGGTCGCCGATCATCAAGCCAGGCCGGGCCGAATCCACGCTGACCCGCGTGAAGAACGGCCGGAAACGGTTCGGAGATCGCTTCGTAATGCCCTACTACGGTTCCGGGTCTGGGCTCACCGGCCGCAGCCTGGACCGACCAATCGGCACCATCACTACCCTGGACCGCTGGGCAGTAGTCGACGGTGACAGAATGCGCATGATCACCGCCGCTGAGGCCATGGCCGCCCAGTCCTTCCCGAAAGATACCCTCCGCCCGGATAATCATAAATTGACCATGCACATGACTGGGAACGCCGTACCGCCATTGGCCGGCCAACGCATAATTGAGGCGCTAATGGCATGTGGCTAGGCCAGTTAAAAATATCACCTTGCGCGGCTTCGTACCTCGGTCTCTAGAGTGGCGAGCTCTTCCATCCAGCGCTCAATTAACTGCCGATTTGCGGAAATTTTCTTCCATCGCCTAAAGTTGATCGCCGGTTCTGGTGATACGTCGTAGAGAGTGGCGCTTACAAACTCACCATAATTAGCCACCTCTCTCAAGCCAATGATGAAGTAGACCATCTGACTTGAAATAGCTGTGACAGGTATTTCACGGAGCATTGCAGCTGCTTGGTTGAGCTCATGCAGAAGAGAGTCACTTTTGGAGCCGCATAATTGGGTTCCGAAAAACGAAGACGTTGGCTGAGCGTATACCTCAAGCCTGGCGTACAAGCCCTCCATATGAACCATTAATGCGTAAGTAGCACTCATCCCATTCAAGCGCTCACTAAGGGTTTCTTCTGCTCGGTCATTCCGCTGTTGTCTGCTTTGAAAATAGGGCAAAGCAATAGCAACTATAATTGCCACAAATGCGCCAATTGCTTGGGCCCAGCCAGCCGAATCAGCAGGCAGCCACCCATTGCGAACCCAGTATGCAACTGACCCCACAAGCAACCAAAGTGTTGAGCCTGCAACAAGCAGAATCCATATCGTCCATATGGTGTATTGAGCAATTCGTTCAAAAAAATACCTTTCCAACCCGCCTCCTGAACACACAAAATTTAGCGCAGCCCCTCATCACCAGCAAGTGGCGTTGTGACTGGGTCTTTTGGTCAACTGTTTGAAGGTACTTTGCAGCACCTAAAACGGAACGATTAAATGACGCGGCTTATGAAGCAAGTTTCCCAAGAAGAATTCTGCTTTGCTTTTCCATATCATCATAAGCGAATTCGATCCTGACTGCGTGTATACGATTTATATTTTGAAGGCCGATCAATTTTTGGTCTTCAGGATCTGAATCATCGCTCTCTTCCTCACGAAATGTAACGTCGATCATGGCATCTTTAGCGACTCTTACCATCTCGCCCAAGACTGTAGGTGAACACTTAAACTGCTCTAGCTCGGCATTAGATAAAAGAACCATCATTACGTCCCATGCTTTACCGAATTCGGAAAGATGATCAAACCAATTCCTTTGATCTTCGTCTGGAAAATCATCCGCTAAAGCCCGTCATTGCGAGAGCGGAGATATTCTGCAAGGTGATTCGACAAGCTCGCCAAGTAAATACGGGGATGAGTTGCACCATGTAAAAAGCTTCTCACCGCAATCACTGCATCGTATTTTTTTTGAAGCTGGAATTGCGCTTTCCAGGAGCTCAATGCAAAAACTGCCGTTACAGCGGCTCCTACCGTGGCAATGCTTGATACGGCTCCCAAAAAAGCTATAAAGCCTAACTGACTATCTTTCGTAAAAATGAAGCCGAAGACAGATCCAGCGAAAAACAGCAGCAGGCAATATAGAAATATTAGCCAGCGCTCACCATAAATATTCCCCATACATCCATCCGTCCGCAATAGTGCATTGGAGAATACCCCGATGTCTGAAATAAAAGAACGCCCCATCTTGATCTCGCCACCGATTGTGCGTGCCAGCCTGGAAGGCCGGAGCGCGCTGTCAATACTACGGCACCGCGTTTGCTTCGATGTTCGCATTCCAGGCCATCAATGGACCGCCAGAGTTGGGAGGGTGATCGCCGGCGGCCCAACCATCACCGTCGCAGCCTGCCGCGCTATCGCAGTCCGCAGCCTGGGCGATGTCATCGATATCCCATCCGAACTCATCTAACCCCAACCCCCTAAATGCCTGCCGGTGACCGGCGGGCGAGGTATTCCTATGTCGGAAGCACAGCAAACACAGGAGCCCTTTCAGCTCGACAAGGTACCGGAAGCCCGGATGGCCGAGATCATCTGCACCACCAAGCGAGCATTGGAAGGCAAGCGTGACCGAGGCGTTATCCCTGAAGGTGTCTGGAACAAAATAGATGGCCGGATTTTTTATAGCTTAAGGAGATATGAAGCATGGCTAGAAAGCCAATGGGCCTGCCCACAGGAGTTGAATTCGCTGGTCAGTCCGTTCGCATTCGCTTCACCTGGCGAGGCGAGCGGCGCTGCGAGACTCTCGCACACCCACAAACACCAAAAGGGATTAAAGCGGCAGCCGATCTACGCGATCAAGTAATAAGCCTGGCTAAGCATGGGGTTCTGGATGATCAGCGGTACGCTGAGCTGTTCCCGAATTCCAGCTACATGCCTGTTTCGTTAGTGATGACGTTCGGCGAGTATGCCCAGGCCTGGATCAATAGCTTGGAGATCGTGCCCGGCACCCGCAGAAACTATCGAGCAACGATCAACACCTACTGGATGCCGTGGCTTGGCCAACTCCCGATCACGGCAATCACCACCATGGTGCTACGTAGGATCATCAGCGAAACCGTATGGGAAACCCAGTCGATCAAGCGCGAGTCCATAGCCAGGGTCACTTCGTTGCTCAAGTCTGCGGTGCAGGATGAGTTGATCGACCGCAATCCGGCTACACCGATCAAGCTCCCCAAGAAAGCAAAGAAGCAGGTTGATCCGTTCTCCGGGGAAGAGGCGGCGGCAATAATTGAGTGGATGTACGCAAATTTCCAAAAGCCTGGCGCGCGGATATTTGCTGCCTACTTTGAGTTTGCTTTTTATAGCGGGATGAGGACGGGAGAGATAGCGGCATTACGCTGGGATGAGGTCGACATGGGCACACGCACTGCGCACGTCTGCCGTATCGTTGTGGATGGAGAGGTAGAGGAGCGCACCAAGACGAAGTACGCGAGGACGGTGATGCTTAACAGTCGCGCGCTGAACGCTTTGCAGCAGGCCAGGCAGATCGCCGACGACCGTTTGTTGCAGCGGAGGAGGATCAAAAAAGAGTCGCCGTACGTATTCCCGCCGTCGGGCAGCTCGGAGTTTATCGGCCGCCCCTCTCAGACCGGAGAGCAATTCGCCAAGGCTTTGGCGGCCCTGCAAATACGGCCTCGGCCCCAGTACAACTGCCGCCATACATATGCCACTATGTGTTTGATGGCTGGAATGAACTCTGCCTTCATCGCGGGACAGCTCGGGCACAGTATCCAGGTGCTGCTGACGACCTATGCGAAATGGCTCGCTTCAACGACGGATTGGTCAGAAGTTGGAAAGCTTGAACAAGCAATGATTGGTACAAAATCGGTACAACCCTAACCAATCATCGGCTTACAGCCTTTATTTAAAGGCTCTCTATCGCTTTCTGATCCATACTCATAAAATGTAACGGCATTTGTCATATAACCCGTTTCCCAACGGTATTTCCTTACTATTTTAGCGAGTTCATCCGCGTGAAAATTCGTCTCTCTATCGTCAGCCTATTTTTTGCATTCACAGGCACCTTTGCGCACGCCGCCGAAACCACCCTGGCGCCGCGTGATACCTCCAAACTGCAAATCGCTTCCGGCAGCGCCATGCTGGTCGACCTGCAGACCAACAAAGTCATCTATTCCAGCAACCCCGACGTCGTGGTGCCGATCGCCTCGGTGAGCAAGCTGATGACCGGCCTGATCGTGCTGGAAGCCAAGCAGAATATGGACGAATACATCGACATCAACATCAAGGACACGCCGGAAATGAAAGGCGTGTTCTCCCGGGTGAAAATCGGCAGTGAAATGCCGCGCAAAGAAATGCTGCTGATTGCCCTGATGTCGTCGGAAAACCGCGCCGCCGCCAGCCTGGCCCACCACTACCCGGGCGGCTACCCAGCGTTTATCGCGGCGATGAACGCCAAGGCCAAGGCGCTGGGCATGACCAGCACGCACTATGTCGAGCCTACCGGCCTGTCGATTCACAACGTGTCCACCGCCCGTGACCTGAGCAAGTTGCTGGCCTATGCGCGCAAGTTTCCGATGCTGAGCCAGTTGAGCACCACCAAGGAAAAGACCGTGTCGTTCCGCAAGCCCAACTACACCTTGGGTTTCTCCAACACCGACCACCTGATCAACCGCAACAACTGGGATATCAAGCTGACCAAGACCGGTTTCACCAACCAAGCCGGCCACTGCCTGGTGCTGGTGACCAGCATGGGTAACCGTCCGGTGTCGCTGGTAATCCTGGATGCTTTCGGCAAGTTCACCCACTTTGCCGATGCCAGCCGCATTCGCAGCTGGATCGAGACCGGCAAGGGCGGTTCGGTGCCGGACGTCGCACTGCGCTACAAGGCTGATAAGAACTTGAAGAATCGCCCGAATGCGGCGCAGGTAAGTCGCTAAAACAACGCAGATCTAATCTGGCAGCTGGCTTTTGTGGGAGCTGGCTTGCCTGCGATGGCATCAACTAGGTCCACCTGAAAAACCGAGTTGCCGGCATCGCGGGCAAGCCCGGCTCCCACACCAGCCCACTCGCACATTATTTTCTTTCCGCCAACACCTTGAGCGCCTGCGCCGCCGCCTGCTCCTGCCCGGCTTGCGCGGTAGCATTGGCTGCCTCGCGCCAGCGCTGCGCATCGACATTGGCCGGCAATTGGCTCGGGCGCTGGGTCAGGATTGCCCAGTGGCCGGCGCTCTTCCAGGCCGACTCAAAATCGCTGAAGCTCATCAACAGCCGCCGCTCCATGCCTGAGCGCAACAGCACCGTACTTTTCTGCTGATTGAACCCCACCACCACGACGTAGCGCGTCCCGGACCAGACGCTCGGGTTGATCCGCGCCATCACCGGGTAACCCGCCGCCACCTGCGCCAGCACCGCCGTCAGCTGGGTATCCAGTGGATACACCATCAGCCCGTATTCACGCGCCAGCACCTGCATGTTGCGCTCAAGGTCCGCCTCGCCGCCCGGCAAGTGCAGGGGCTTATCGAGCAAGCCGGGTGTCATCACAATGCCTTGTTGCGACAGCATGCTGGCTAACGCCGAGGGGCCACTCAGGTAAGCCTCGCTGCGAAAGGTCGGCACGCCATTGAGTTCGACACGCTCCGGCAGGCCCGCCAATTTCGAGGGGTGCCCGGAACACGCCGCGAGCCCCAGGGCGCACGCCAGCAGCAGGGAGGTTTTAACGTTCGACCGTAACCGCAATGTTTTACTCGCTTGATCAACTGCCGGTAAGGGCCATGATCATAGGATGCTCAGCCACGCGGGTATAGCCCGAGGCGTTAGTAAAATGCGCTGGATAGAGCAAACAAGTTGGATGCACTCGACCATTGGTCAATAGCAGGCAACCGCCGGGTAGCTAGACTGTCCATTGAGAAGACTGTGTGTGCCCCGTGCGGGGCGAAAGGAGGCCCGAATGAGCCTTGCAACAACGATTTTCCTGTTGGTCTGCGGTTGGCTGGCGGTCGCCGGCGCCATGCTGTGGGGGGTCATGCGCGTGACCCGGCGGCACCATCACCCCCACGTCAACCCCTGCGCACCGGCCAAGCCGCATAAGGCCGCGGTGCACCATGCTTAGCCAGGCATGCAATTGAAGTCTTGAGTCGCCGCGACTTCCTTGCCGTGACCGTCCTTGAGGACGGCGCGCACGGTGGTGCCCAGGCTCGATTCAATCAATGTGTAGTGCTCACCGGCCTGGAAGTGCTTGTACTCGACCCGGCCCTGGCAGTCCTGCTGGTTATCGTCGCCCGGCTCTTCTTCGAATAACGTCACATCCAGACGATGATCCCCCGGCGTCACTTCAAAAAAGCGTCCGTCATCCACCCGCTTCCCATCCACGCGCTCGGCCATCAGGTCGTTCGGCGCCTCTTCTTTCAAACCAATCCACGCCTCGCTCGGGTCCGCTTTGGGGATGGGGCCGGCGCACGCCGACAACAACACAACAGCGCCGAGGGCGGGAATCAACAACAGGGGTTTCAGTGACATGGCAGGGCTCCAAAATTAACAATGTGCGGATCTCAAATGTGTCGCGTCCGATGGAGACAAGCTTGGAGAGCGGCCCTTTGTAGAACAAATGAATACATATGAAACGATCTTCAGCCGTTAACTAAATGTTCCTTCACCTGGCTGAAAGGTGCGTGTTAGGTGAGTCGGGCAAGACTGCCGGGGTTTGCAATTCTGCCCCCTCGGAGGTTCACGCATGCTCGGGCTAGTAAAGACCGCACTGCAAAAGCCGTACACGTTTATCGTGTTGGCCATATTCATCTGTATCGTCGGGCCGATGGCGGCCCTGAAAACCCCGACGGATGTTTTCCCCGACATCGGCATCCCAGTCGTCGCCGTGGTCTGGCAGTACAACGGCCTGTCGCCGGACGCCATGGCCGGTCGAGTGATCTACACCTACGAACGCTCCCTGAGCACCACCGTCAACGACATCGAACATATCGAATCGCAATCGCTGCCCGGCATGGGCATCGTCAAGATCTTCTTCCAGCCCGGCGTGGACATCCGCACCGCCAACGCGCAAGTGACCGCCGTGTCACAAACCGTGCTCAAGCAAATGCCACCGGGCATCACGCCGCCGCTGATCCTCAACTACAGCGCCTCCACGGTGCCGATCCTGCAAATGGCGTTCTCCAGCCCCAGCCTCTCGGAAGCCAAGATCCGCGACCTGGTGCAGAACAACATCCGCCTGCCGCTGAGCGCCCTGCCCGGCCTGGCCATGCCCACGCCCATGGGCGGCAAGCAGCGCCAGATCACCCTCGACCTCGACCCGCAAGCCCTGGCCGCCAAAGGCTTGTCGGCCCAAGACGTAGGCAACGCCCTGGCCCTGCAAAACCAGATCATCCCGGTGGGCACCGCCAAACTCGGCCCCTACGAATACACGATCTTGCTCAACAACAGCCCCAAGGCGATTGATGAGCTCAACGACCTGCCGATCAAGACCGTCGACGGCGCGCTGATCACCATCGGCCAAGTGGCCCACGTGCGTGACGGCTCGCCGCCACAGACCAATATCGTGCGCGTCGACGGCCACCGCGCGGTGCTGATGCCGGCGTTGAAAAACGGCAGCATCTCCACCTTGTCGATCATCGACGGTATCCGTCAGATGCTGCCGCGCATCAACGAAACCCTGCCACCGTCGCTGAAGACCTCGCTGCTGGGTGACGCCTCGGTGTTCGTCAAACAATCGGTGGGCAGCGTGGCCCAAGAAGGCATCATCGCCGCACTGCTGACCAGTGCGATGATCCTGCTGTTCCTCGGCAGCTGGCGTTCCACCCTGATCATCGCCGCCTCAATTCCGCTGGCAGTGCTCTCGGCCATTGCGCTGCTGGCGGTCAGTGGGCAAACCCTCAACGTGATGACCCTCGGCGGGCTGGCGTTGGCGGTGGGGATTCTGGTGGACGATGCCACGGTGACCATCGAAAACATCAACTGGCACCTGGAACAAGGCAAGGCGGTGAAGACCGCGATCCTCGACGGCGCCGCGCAAATCGTCGGCCCGGCGTTCGTCTCGCTGCTGTGCATCTGCATCGTGTTCGTGCCGATGTTCCTGCTGCAAGGCATCGCCGGTTACCTGTTCCGGCCAATGGCCCTGGCCGTGATTTTTGCCATGGCCAGCTCGTTCATCCTCTCGCGCACCTTGGTGCCGACGCTGGCGATGCTCCTGCTCAAGCCGCACACACCGGAACCGGGCGCAGGGCACCACCCGGAAGATGAATTCATCAACCACCACGAGGGTGAGCAGCACAAAAAACCACGCAATGCCGTGCTGCAATCGGTGCTGAATTTTCAGCAAGGGTTCGAGCGCCACTTCTCGAATATCCGCGACACCTACCATGGCTTGCTGATGCTCGCGCTGGGCAATCGCAAGCGCTTTATCGTCGGCTTCCTGGCCTGCGTGCTCGCCTCGTTCCTGCTGTTGCCAAGCCTGGGCCGGGACTTTTTCCCGGCCACCGACGCCGGTGCCCTCGCCCTTCACGTGCGCCTGCCACTGGGCACGCGGATTGAAGAAAGCGCGGCGGCGTTCGACCGGATTGAAGCGCGGATTCGCGAAGTGATCCCCGCCGAAGAACTCGACACCATCGTCGACAACATCGGCATTCCGCTCAGCGGCATCGACATGGCCTACAGCAGCAGCGGCACCATCGGCCCGCAGGATGGCGACATTCAAGTCAGCCTGAAAAAGGACCACGCGCCCACCGCCGACTACGTGAAAAAACTGCGTGAAGCCTTGCCGGAAAGCTTCCCCGGCAGCCACTTCGCGTTCCTGCCGGCGGACATCAGCAGCCAGATCCTCAACTTCGGCGCGCCAGCCCCGCTGGACGTGAAAATCTCCGGGCGCAGCGATGCAGAAAACCGCGCCTATGCGGTGGAACTTGAACGTCGCTTGCAACACGTACCGGGCATTGCCGACCTGCGCATCCAGCAGTCCACCGGCTACCCATCGCTGCAAGTTAACGTCGACCGCATGCGCGCCAACGGCCTGGGTATCACCGAGCGGGACGTGACCAACAGCATGGTCGCCTCCCTCGCCGGCAGCTCGCAAACCGCCCCGACCTTCTGGCTCAACCCAGCCAACGGCGTGTCGTATTCGATCGTCGCGGCAACGCCGCAATACCGCCTCGACAGCCTGCCGTCGCTGGAAGCCCTGCCGGTTACCGGTGCCGATGGCCAGTCGCAGATCCTCGGCGGTGTGGCCACCATCTCTCGTGTGCAAAGCCCGGCGGTGGTGACCCACTACAACATCGAACCGACCCTGGACCTGTACGCCAACGTGCAAGGCCGCGACCTTGGCGGCGTAGCCCGCGACGTGCAAAAGGTGCTGGATGACACCGCCACCATGCGCCCCAAAGGTGCAGTGATCAGCCTGCATGGGCAGATCGATGCGCTGCATGAAGCCTTCAGTGGTTTGAGCTTCGGCTTGCTCGGCGCCGTGGTGCTGATCTACCTGCTGATCGTGGTCAACTTCCAGTCCTGGGCCGACCCGTTCGTGATCATCACTGCCTTGCCGGCGGCGCTGGCGGGGATCGTGTGGATGCTGTTCCTCAGCGGCACCTCGCTGTCGGTGCCCGCGCTGACCGGGGCCATCTTGTGCATGGGCGTGGCCACCGCCAACTCGATCCTGGTGGTGAGCTTCTGCCGTGAACGCCTGGCCGAACATGGCGACGCGTTGAAGGCCGCGATGGAAGCCGGCTACACCCGCTTCCGGCCGGTGTGCATGACGGCCCTGGCGATGATCATCGGCATGTTGCCGCTGGCCTTGTCCGAAGAGCAGAACTCACCCCTTGGCCGGGCGGTGATCGGCGGTTTGATCTTCGCCACCGTCGCCACCCTGTTATTTGTACCCGTGGTCTTCAGCCTGGTCCACGGTCGTCACCCTACTCGCGCAGCTGCTGGAGAAACTTCACATGTCGTCTGATCACACACCCTCGCGCAAGCGTCTGATGCTCATGGGTATCGGCGGCCTGACACTGGCCGCCCTGTTGGTCGCCAACGGCCTGCACGCCCGCACGATGCACGAACAATCGGTCACCGCCTGGACCGAGACCGCCGCCGTCCCGCAAGTGATGGTGTTCCAGCCGAAACAGAACGTGGCCGGCGACACTTTGCGCCTGCCTGCGCACCTTGAAGCCTGGAGCAAGGCGCCGATTCACGCCCGCGTCAGCGGCTACTTGAAAGACTGGAAAGCCGACATCGGCACCCAAGTCAAAGCCGGGCAAATCCTCGCCGAAATCGACACCCCGGACCTTGACCAGCAACTGGCGCAGACCCACGCGCGCCTGGTGCAGGAACAGGCCAACGCACGCCTGGCCGAGACCACCGCCACACGCTGGCAAAACCTGTTGGCCAGCCACTCGGTGTCGCGTCAGGAAGCCGATGAAAAAACCTCCAACGCCGCCGCTGCCAAAGCCAATGCCGAAGCGGCCGCGGCCGACTATGCACGGCTGTCGGCACTGGAAAGCTACAAGACCCTTCGCGCGCCATTCGCCGGCACCATCACCGCACGCAACACCGATATCGGTCAGTTGATTAAGGCCGACACCGACAGCGACCCGGAACTGTTCAACATCGCCGACACCCACCAGTTGCGTCTCTACGTGCCGGTGCCGCAGAACTACGCGGCGGTGATCCACCCAGGCTTGGAGGCTGAACTGACCGTGCCCGAACACCCCGGCGAGCACTTCAAGGCGCGCCTGATCGGCGACTCCACCGCCATCGACCGCCGCTCCGGCACGCTGCTCGCGCAGTTCGTCGTCGACAACCCCAACGGCGAGTTGCTGCCCGGTGATTACGCCGAAGCGACCTTGCCGATTCCGGCGGACACCCACGGCGTGAGTATCCCCGCCAGCGCGCTGATCTTCCGTGCCCAAGGCACCCAAGTCGCGGTGCTCGATACGCAGAACCACGTGCACCTGCAAGACATCCACATCGGCCTCGACCTCGGCGAACGCCTGGTGATCGACCAAGGCCTGAAACCCGCCGACCGCGTGGTCGACAACCCGCCGGACGCCCTGCGCGAAGGCGACCCCGTGCAACTGGCCGACGCCGGAGGTGTACATGCGCCCAAGGCTTAAACCCCTGGCGGCGTTGGTGCTGCTGCTATTGCAGGGCTGCTCGATGGCGCCCACCTACAAGGTGCCGTCGGTTGACCTGCCGGCGGGCTATCGCGAACAGACCAGCGACGGCCCGTGGCACAGCGCGCAACCCTGCGACCAACTCGCTCCCGAATGGTGGAAACTCTACAATGACTCGCACCTGAATGACCTGCAACAGCAGTTGCTCAAGGCCAACCCGGATTTGGCGGCGGCGCTGGCGCATTTCGATGCGTCCCAGGCGTATGCCAGCCAATTGCACGCGGGTTTGTTCCCGCAGATCACCGCCAGTGCACAGCCATTGCGCCAGCGGCAATCGGACTCGCGACCGCTGCGTGGGGACACGCAGCCGTCGGTGTACAACAGCAATACCGCCGGGTTTTCGTTGAGCTACGACTTGGACCTGTGGGGCAAGATCCGCAACCAGGTCGCGGCGGGTGACGCCCAAGCGCAAGCATCCGGCGATGATTTGGCCGTGGCGCGCCTGAGCCTGCAACATCAGTTGGCGACGCTGTATGTGCAGCTCAATGGGCTGGATGCGCAGAGCCGGATTCTCAACAGCTCGCTGGATGATTTCAGCCAGGCGTTGCAACTGACACGCAGCCGTTACGAAGGCCAGATTGCGTCCGAACTCGACCTGACCCGGGCGCAAAACCAACTGGCCGAAGCCAAGGCGCAACTGGATGAAGTGCGCGGGCAACGCAACCTCACCGAGCATGCCATTGGCGAGCTGGTAGGCGTGGCAGCCAGCAACTTCAGCTTGCCGCCCAGCCAACAATTGATTGCGCTGCCGGGGATTCCGTCGCAGCTGCCGAGCCACCTGCTGCAACGCCGTCCGGACATTGCGGCGGCGCAACGGCGGGTGTTTGCCGCCAATGCCAATATCGGTGTGGCGAAGGCAGCGTGGTATCCGGACTTCAGCTTGACCGGGCTGATAGGCGGGCAGACGCAAGGGGTGGGTAACTTGCTGTCCGCCGGCAATCGGTATTGGGCGCTGGGGCCGTTGGTGAACTTGCCGATCTTTGATGGCGGGCGCTTGAGTGCCAATGAGCGTGAGGCCAAAGCCGAGTTTGAGGAGGCTTCGGCGCAGTACCGCAGCCATGTGCTCAAAGCCGTGCGCGAAGTGGAGGACAACCTGGCGCAGCTAAGGGATTTGCAGCAGCAAGCCCAGGATGAACAGGCGGCGGCGGATGCGGCGCAACATACGCAGTCGCTGGCGATGAATAGCTATCAAGCGGGGGCCGTGAGTTACCTCGACGTGGTGACCGCACAGACGGCGGCGTTGCAGGCGCAAAGGGCGTTGCAGGCCGTGCAGACGCGGCAGTTGCAGGCGAGCGTGGGGTTGGTGACGGCATTGGGCGGCGGTTGGCGCCCGAATGCGTGAACCACAGGCACTACCAACCACAGGCACTTCACTGCTGCTGCGGCCCTTGCCACAGACAGTGCCGCGGAGGACTATGCGCCCATGGCAAGGGTAGCGAAGCAGCGGCGAGGGATCAGTGGCAAAGTATTCAGATTTGGCCCATTTACTGCGTAGCAGAATTGAAATGGGCATGTACCAGGAAGGGCAGCGACTCCCTTCCGTGCGCATATTAAGCGCAGAACACGGGGTCAGCCTGGGCACGGTCCAACAGGCATACCGACTCCTGGAGGAGGAAGGGCTGGCGTCACCAGCCCCCAAATCCGGGCATTTCGTCACCCGCAAACAGCACGTCTATCTATTGCCCACGATGCGTGCTTCCGAAAGAACACCCCTGGATATATTGGAATGGGATGAAATCTACAAGGTGACGGCCAACACCCCTGACGAAGGGGTCCTGCAATTGGGCAGAGGCATGCCAAGCGTTGACACACCGACACTCAAACCCTTGATGAAAAGCCTGAGCCACGAAGCGAAGCGTTGGCAAAAAGACGGGCTCAACTATGAAAACATCAAGGGCAACTTGGAGTTAAGAACACAGATCAGCCGGTTGATCATTGATTCCGGCTGTCTTATCGGCCCCGACGAGATCATCATTACCACCGGTTGCCAGGAAGCACTCATGTGCTCCATACGCTCTATTTGCAGCCAAGGCGATATCGTCGTCGTGGAGTCGCCCAGTTTTCACGGCGCGATCCAGACACTCAAGGTGTGCGGTATAAAAGTCATCGAGGTGCCTAGCCATCCATTGACGGGCATTGACCTGGAGTCGCTGGAACTTATCGCCGAGCAATGGCCTATTCGGGCGGTACTGGTCAACCCCAATTGCAATAACCCGCTGGGTTATGTAATGCCCAATGAGCGCAAGGAAACCCTGGTAAAGCTGTCCAAAACCTTCGGCTTTTTTATCATCGAAGATGATACCTATGGCGACCTGACGTTCTCGTATCCGCGCCCGCAAACCATCAAGTCCCTGGACACTGAAGGCAAGGTCATTCTGTGCGGGTCTTTTTCAAAAACACTGGCGCCCGGCTTGCGGGTCGGCTGGGTGGTGCCAGGCAAATTCTACGACAAGGTGCTGCACACCAAATACATCAGCTCCGGTGCTACCGCGACGGCCAATCAAAGGGCAATTGCCGAGTTCATGAGCAAAGGGCTCTATCAGATCCACCTTCGACGTATGCGCACCAATTACAAAGCCAACAGGGAGTTGATGACGAACTGGATCTCCAAGTATTTCAACTCCAGCATTCGCGTCAGCCGGCCGCAAGGCGGCTATTTCTTATGGATTGAATTGCCGGACGGGGTGTCGGCTTATGAACTCAGCGATCGCTTGATGAAGCACAACGTGCAGATTGCTACCGGCAAAATATTTTCTTCGTCGGGTAAATATGAAAACTGCATTCGTATCAATTACGGCGGCCTGCTGAATGAGCGTGCAGAGCACGCGATAAAAACGATGGGGCAGCTCGTATCCGACTTGAACGTCTCGCATATGCTGCGTTAGCCTGCACGTAACAAACAGGCCCTCAAGGGCCTGTCTGTTTCAGCTCATGGCTGGGTAAAGCCTTTCACTGCTCAGAGAACTTAATCGAATAAAGGCGCTCAGGGCCTGGGCCAGGCTGGTCTTCGCCCCTGACCCAACCGGTCGACTCATACAGTTGAACGGCCTCTTTATACAGCGCTCGAGTTTTCAGGAACACCTCCTTAACGCCCATGGATTTTGCGGCAGCGACGGCGGTGTTGAGCATGGCCACACCGGCACCAAACCGACGATAGTTTTTGTCCAGGTAAAACTTGGTGAGTTTGACCCTGCCCTCCCCGCACGCAGTCAAAATGGCCGACCCCACGGGGATGCCATCAAACACCGTGACCAGCTCCACAACATTCTCCTTGGGCACGCCAAAGCACATGATGTCGCGGTCGTCATCGTCGGGATCGGCCGCGATGCCGTATTCGACAAATGTCTTGAACACCATTTTCCTGATCGCCACCGCATCGTCTATCGTCGCTTTACGAATGATGAAGTTATCGCGCCGCAAATAAACCGTCTCACTCATGTGTACCAAGCCTCAACTTCGATGTTCGAAAGCGGAACCAACACACAAGGCAAAATCGCATTGCCGCCTCGCTCTTTTTCCGTGAGCGCCAGCATGGGGGTCAACTCACTGTATTCACCGGATATCAACCTCACCTGGCAAGAACCGCATCGCCCTTGGCGGCAGCGTGTGCGCACAAGGCCCATCCGCTCACAGGCATTGACCAGGGAAAATACCGCGCTGGCGATGGGCTCGTGCCGGGTCGCGCACGTGAGCATAAAACTATCTGCTTTCATAGCCGGCCCACTCCCATTCAAGGTTTTCATACAGTTTCATCAGGCCGCGATTATTGTTTGTAAACTCAACGGCCCTTTGCAGCTCAACCGAATTATTGATGATCGCTGTGCGCACATCCGCCAGTGAAGGACGATCCAACTGGTCAATCACCGTGATCCACGCGTTAAGGTCGGCGCGGAAAAAATTCTTCGCGACCAACTCAACGGTGTCCTTAAATACCTTCTGGCCTTCGCTGGAAAGCGCCCAATAGATATCCCGGGCCAATACCGCGAACTGCGAGCCGTGGTTCCACTCATCTTTGGCATGGGCATTCACTGCCGCCAGAAACATTGGCTGAATGGACGAAGCATTGGCCAGCAGGTCCAGGTAGTCGGTGATGTGGTTTTCGGTACAGCACGCCGTCGCGATGCGCGCGACTCGGCGCTTCCATTCGCAATCAAGGCCATTGATATACGTACTCATAACACTGACAAGATGAAAGTCCGTGGGGAACAACGGCAGCTGTCTATTCGCCCGCACAGCGTCGCAGGTGAGTACCGCCAACAGGGTATGGTAGCCCTCGTCGGTCATCGCTTCAGCCATCGAACGGGCCATCTCGGGGCCGACACTGTTGTCCTGTCGCGACCTGATCACCTCGATGCACGCCGGCGTGACCAAGTCGGTTTCAATGAAAATCGTGTTGCTTTGGTAGATGATCCAACCCGCCGACAACAAATCGCTTTGATCCTGGGGCTCCAATACTCGCCACTCGTCGAATATCGAAAAGGGCACCATCTCCGGGATAAAGTCCGGGACATGCATATTGAATGAGCACGCTGAAACTTCATTGAACCGCATGACCTCGGCTTCGAACGGCCAACGAGTGCTTATACTTTCAATCATTTCTTTTGAGTAATTGCGTTCTTCGATATTCACAGAACTATGACGCAACATGCTCGCCCCCTTGCGCGGTGAATTCCAGAAACAACATATCCCTCGACGCGGTGCAATCGTCTGACGCATTCATTTGACTGACACTGTGATACACCTTGGAATCATCGAATATCACCAGGTCGCCGTAACCCGTCAGGGTGAAACGCTCGAGCACGTTCTTATCGTTGTCATAAATGAAATTTTCGGCACCGACGCAGTTTTCAGTCCGGTTGATACAAAACAGGCTAGAAAATGTCACGCCATCTTTATGAATACCTTCGGGTGTCGGAAAACCCGCAACGCCTCGGGACGACGTGATTCTGACTTGGTGCACGTACACTTGCCAAACCGCCACATCCCTGTAACGGGTAAAGATGGCGACATAATCCCGGATCATGCGTTTTATGAACGGATGCGTGGCGATGTACGGCGTGATCGGTTCGAAATGCCGATCGACGCCACCATTCAGGGCATTATTATACGTATCCTGAAAAAAAGGTTTATGCGGCAATATACCGATCTCATCACTCTGGACATTGTAACGAAGCTCGGTAAAACGCCGCCGCCGATACTTGCCACCGTCCGCCATAAATTCATCCGGTGGCAGGCCATCCCAGGTGTCAAGGAACGCTCTCCAATCATCAGACCGATGCGCCAGTGTGATGAAGTAGTTGAAATAGTTACCCACCCAATAGCCGGCGTGCTTGAGTTGCAGTTCAATCACGTCGCAGGTGCTGTGCATCCCCAACAGTGAACCTGCTGCCGAGTTTTCATACCTCATATGTACCTATCCTTCAATGGATGATTGAGAGCCCTAATGCCGCACCAAAAAACACGAAGAATACAGCCACTACTTTCGATCCGATTCTACTGGCGGAAGGCGATGTTAATTTCGAAGCGATGCGAATCGCGACAACGGCGTAACACGACAATATGGAAAACTTTATCAAAGCACTGAGCACAACGAGAAACGCAAAGAACTGTAAATCCGGAGCGCCACTTTTTTCGAATTGCGGTAATAACGCAGTAAAATAAACCAGCGCCTTGGGATTACTGATCCCGATCAAAAAAGATTGCACCCACTGCCGTGTCAATGACGGCAACTTGGCGGTGGGCACGTCGGTACTTGCAGCCGGCGCGGCAGACCTGCTTTTCTTGAACGCACCGACCCCCAGATAAATAAGGTAGGCCGCACCCGCAAACTTCAAACCATTAAACATGGCGGGATGATTGGCAAAAAACGTGGCAATTCCGAATGACGAGATCAACCCCATTATCAAAATGGCGAACACATCACCGGTGAGCACGCCAATCGCTTTTAACGGCCCATATTTTATTGAATTATTAACCAGGAATACCGTGGAGGGTCCCGGCGAGCCTGCCTGAACCATAGTAATTAGGATGAACGACAACCACGCATAAACAGTCATAAGTTAACTCTGGTTTGATTTTCTTAATGAATGAAGTTGCCGGCGCATGGCCTCGACTATCTCGCTTACTCAATCCATGGGCTATTCTTGGCTGTAGCGAGCGAACAATTAAGATTCAGAACACCTAATTCTTTAGTGCACAGTTGCGCTTCAGGCCATCTGTATGGTGTTTTTTTGTGAATCTGTACCAGGGTGGGTCGATGAGGTCTGGGGGCGGCAGCGCGGGGGGCTTTTCTGGCCTAATCGGGAGCAAGGCTTGCCCCCGAAAGCGCCACCCTATGTCCGTGAGAACGTCCGGGTGATGGCTCCACTGGCTTTTGAGGTCGAAGGTCCAACGCAGTGTGGGGATGGGGGGTTGTCGGATGGTGGAGGGAGGTGGATCAGGTAGTCGATGGTTGCGGCGAGGCACGGACGCAACAACGGCGTTGAGCTGTAGGGACCCATCGCAGCATAGGTATCTACACATCTTTTTATGGGTTGAATTCTTTTGTGGTCGCGGGGGCGCTGGGTACATATCCGTTGCTGCGGTAACGGCTTCGTAGGGTTCCGCTCTTACAGCGGGTCACTTTTGGAAAAGAGCCCCAAAGTAACCAAAGGGCTCTTGCCCCACCACTCGGCACCTCGCTTAGGCTCGGTGTGCCCTCACTCCGGCTTTGGGCGGGGGCCGCCGCCATGGGCCATCCTTGGCCCATCGCGGCTAAACCGGCGTCCTGCCGGTTTACCCCGCTCAAAAGCCTGCGTTCGGCCAGCGTGGTTTAACGGGGCGCCTAAGATCAAGATCAAAAGCACGGCGGCCTGGTAGCCGACCTGAGTGGTTAGATCAAAAGCAAAACCGAGGCGGCCTGACAGCCGACCTGATATTTGAAACTGAACTCAATCTAATGTGGGAGCTGGCTTGCCTGCGATGGCATCGGCTGGTTATGCCTGACACACCGAGGTGCTTGCATCGCAGGCAAGCCAGCTCCCCACAGAAAAGCAGAGCATTGCAGTGCTGGCAGCTAAACTCGGTCAAAATTGTGGGAGCGGGCTTGCTCGCGAAGGCGGTGGGTCAGTCAGCTCATGTGTAACTGACCCACCGCCTTCGCGAGCAAAGCCCGCCCCACAGTTGGATCTCGGTACATCAGACAGAGAGTGTGCTGCTGTGCTTTTGCCCTGCTTTTGCTTCAACCACTCAGGTCGGCTACTAGGCCGCCGTGCTCTTGCTTTTGATCTTGATCTTGATCTTAGGCGCCCCGTTAAACCACGATGGCCGAACGCAGGCTTGAATCCGTGGGTAACCCGGCAGGACGCCGGTTAGCCGCGATGGGCCAAGGATGGCCCATGGCGGCGGCCCACGGATTCAAGCCGGAGTGAGGGCACACCGAGCCTAAGCGAGGTGCCGAGTGGTGGGGCAAGAGCCCTTTGGTTACTTTTGGGCTCTTTTCCAAAAGTGACCCGCCGTAAGGGCGGAACCCTACGAAGCCGTTACCGCAGCAACGGATATGTACTCATATCTACCTAAAAAACCCGTCAAAAACTTAGCGCAACACAAACAGATTATCGTCCCCACTGCGCGTGGGAACGATCTCGCGTTTCAGGCAGCGAGTTTGCCGCTGGCAATCGCAGCCGAAGCGGCCACCATCGCCCGCAACAACACCGCACACCCGGCGGCCAGGTCATCCGGTGCGGCGTTCTCGATTTCGTTATGGCTGATACCTCCCTCACACGGCACAAAAATCATCCCCGCCGGGCCGAGTTCGGCAACGAAAATCGCGTCGTGCCCTGCCCCGCTGACGATGTCCATGTTCGACAAGCCCAACCCATTCGCCGCATCCCGCACAGCGTCCACGCAGCCTTTGTCAAAATACAGCGGCGGGAAGTCGGCGGTGGGCTCCATTTCAAAACTCAAACCGTGTTTAGCGCAGGTCTCGTCGATCACTTTACGCACCTGGGCAATCATCGAATCCAAGCGCGCCGGTTCCAGGTGACGCAAGTCCAGAGTCATGCGCACTTCACCGGGGATGACGTTGCGCGAGCCGGGGTAGGCCTGCAAGCAACCGACAGTGCCACACGCATGCGGCTGATGCCCCAACGCGGCCGCATTCACCGCCGCCACCACTGCTGCGGCGCCTACCAGGGCGTCCTTGCGCAAGTGCATCGGCGTCGGCCCCGCATGGGCTTCAACGCCACGCAGTTTTAGGTCAAACCACTTCTGCCCAAGGGCGCCCAGCACCACACCGATGGTTTTTTTCTCGTCCTCAAGAATCGGCCCTTGTTCGATGTGCGCTTCGAAGTAAGCCCCGACTTTATGCCCACTCACAGGACGTGTGCCCGCATAGCCGATCGCATTCAATGCATCGCCTACACTGACGCCGTCCACGTCCACCTTGGCCAAGGTGTCCGCCAAGGTAAATTTCTCGGCAAACACGCCTGAGCCCATCATGCACGGCGGGAAGCGCGAGCCTTCTTCGTTGGTCCATACCACCACTTCCAGCGGTGCTTCGGTTTCGATCTTAAGGTCATTGAGCGTGCGCAACACTTCCACACCCGCCAGTACGCCGAAGCAGCCGTCGAACTTGCCGCCGGTGGGTTGGGTGTCAATATGGCTGCCGGTCATCACCGGCGGCAGGTTGGGATTACGGCCTGGGCGACGCGCGAAGATATTGCCGATGCCGTCGATGGTCACGGTGCAGCCGGCGTCCTCGCACCACTTCACAAACAGGTCACGGGCTTTGCGGTCGAGGTCGGTGAGGGCCAGGCGGCACACACCACCTTTGGGCGTGGCGCCGAGTTTGGCCAGGTCCATCAGGGACTGCCACAAGCGGTCGCGGTTGATGTGCTGATGGGTGGATTGCAGAACGTCCAGGGCAGCGTTCATGGGGATCTCCTCAGGCTACGTTTCTTATGAATTGACTCGCTCAACGGTGGGAGCTGGCTTGCCTGCAATGCGGGCGGCTCGGTATTTCTGCCGAACCGAGGTGATGCCATCGCAGGCAAGCCAGCTCCCACATTGACCGTATTTACAAAGGTGATTTGGCGGTGACTGGGCTGACGCCGCGCTTGGCATTCAGGCCGTAATACAACACGCCACCCAACGCCGAACCGGTGAACCAACCGTAGCTGTAGAACCAGCTGAACGCATCACTGCCCAGTGACAACAAGGTCAGCACCACCGGCACGCCGAAGGCGACAAAGCCGCTCCAGTTCCACGCCGGGTACACGTCATCACGGTACAAACCGCCCAGGTCCAACTGCTGTTTGCGGGTGATGAAGTAGTCCACCACCATGATCCCGGCAATCGGCCCCAGCAGGCTTGAATAGCCCAGCAACCAATTCGAATACACGGTCTCCAGGCTCACGTCCGAGACGATCAGCCCGAGTTTTTTCAGCAGTTCATGGCTCATCAGCGCCAGCCCAACCAGGCCGGTGAGGATCACCGCAGTGGTGCGGTTGATCAGCTTGGGCGCAATGTTCTGGAAGTCATTGGTGGGCGAGACGATGTTGGCGGCGGTGTTGGTGGACAAGGTGGCGATGATGATCAGCAGCATGGCGATGGCGACCCACACCGGGCTCTGGATATGCCCGATCAAGGTCACCGGGTCGGAGACGCTGACGCCCACCAGTTTCACCGACGCGGCGGTCATGATCACGCCGAGGGCGGCGAACAGGAACATGGTCAACGGCAGGCCGAAAATCTGCCCGAGAATCTGGTCCTTCTGGCTTTTGGCGTAACGACTAAAATCGGGAATGTTCAGCGACAAGGTCGCCCAAAACCCCACCATCGCGGTCAACCCCGCCATGAAGTACCCGGTGAGGCTCGCACCTTCGGGCCGCTTGGGTGGAATCGCCATCAGCTCGCTGAGCGATACATTCGGCATTGCCCACACCAACAGGCCAATCCCCACCGCCACCAGCAAGGGCGCGGACAAGGTTTCCAGGCGCTTGATCGACTCGGCGCCGCGCAGCACCACCCACAAATTCAGGCACCAGAAAATCATGAAACCGATCACTTCACCGGTGCCGCCGAGGGATTTCCAACCGTCGAAAATCGAGCCCAGGAACAGGTGAATTGCCAGCCCACCAAACATCGTCTGGATACCAAACCAGCCGCACGCCACCAGCGCGCGAATCAGGCACGGCACGTTGGAACCGAGGATGCCAAACGACGAACGCAACAGTACCGGAAACGGAATGCCGTACTTGGTGCCAGGGAACGCGTTAAGCGTCAGCGGGATCAGCACCACGATATTGGCCAGCAAAATCGCCATCAGCGCCTCGCCCACCGACAAGCCGAAGTACGCGGTCAGCACCCCGCCGAGCGTGTAGGTGGGCACGCAGATCGACATGCCGACCCACAGCGCGGTGATGTGCCACTTGTTCCAGGTGCGTTCGTGCACCTTGGTCGGTGCCATGTCGTGGTTATAGCGAGGGCTGTCGAGGACGTCGGGGCCGGCGTCGAGTTCGTACAGGCCGTTACGCTCAATGACTTGCGATCTGTTCTGTTGCATGGCCGCTCCACGGTTTTTTCGAATTATTTTTGCTCATCCCACGCGTTGCGCAGAATGGCCGGAGTACCTCGTAAACAACATGACATCACGGGCCCGGCCAGCCGCCACTGCACTCAATAACCGTGCCGACCACCCACCTTGAACCCGCACCGCATCTATAACTCGCTGATGTTTATCAGCTTTGCGATTGAGCCTTCGGTACTTGGCGCGTTACTCAGGCTAAATAACGCGCAAGTTCCCGAACCGTCAGGACTCAATCTGGTGCAACACAATTATTTTTATTTACCGGCCCCGTCAAGAGGCATGTCTCAAGCGTCTGATTTGCAATAAGAAATGTTGCTCAAAACCAGAACCTGTCAAGTGCGTCAAAATGGTGAGCGGTCGCTACATTTTGGTGATTTACAGTTTTTATTGTTTTAAATCATAAAGTTAAATACGTTATAAGCTTAATAAAAATCTTCTTGCTCATTCGAAAAACTCGGGCTAGTTTCTATTCCTGTCACCGATGACAGGTTTTAACCAACTATCGGCAAGCAGCATTACAACACTTAGAACTGGCACAAGCCGGTCAAGCCTGTGAGGAACTCGACATGTCGCTGTTGATCCGTGGCGCCACCGTTATTACCCATGATGAAAGTTACCGCGCCGATGTTTTATGCGCAGGCGGTCTAATTCGCGCTATTGGCACGGATCTGGATATTCCCGCCGGCACTGAAGTACTCGACGGCAGCGGCCAATACTTGATGCCCGGCGGCATCGACCCCCACACCCATATGCAACTGCCCTTCATGGGCACCGTGGCCAGTGAAGACTTTTTCAGTGGCACGGCCGCGGGCCTGGCGGGCGGCACCACCTCGATCATCGATTTCGTGATTCCCAACCCGCAGCAGTCGTTGATGGAAGCCTTTCACCAGTGGCGCGGCTGGGCGCAAAAGTCCGCCTCCGACTACGGTTTTCATGTGGCGATCACCTGGTGGAGCGAGCAAGTGCGCGAGGAAATGGCCGAGTTGGTCAGCCACCACGGCATCAACAGCTTCAAGCATTTCATGGCCTACAAGAATGCGATCATGGCCGCCGATGACACGCTGGTCGCCAGCTTCGAGCGCTGCCTGGAACTCGGCGCGGTGCCCACCGTGCACGCAGAAAACGGCGAGTTGGTGTATCACCTGCAACGCAAGCTGATGGCCCAGGGCATCACCGGGCCGGAAGCGCACCCGCTGTCACGCCCCTCCCAGGTGGAAGGCGAAGCGGCCAGCCGCGCGATTCGCATCGCCGAGACCATCGGCACGCCGCTCTACCTGGTGCACGTGTCCACCAAGGAAGCGCTGGATGAGATCACCTACGCCCGTGGCAAGGGCCAGCCGGTGTACGGTGAAGTGCTCGCCGGCCACTTGCTGCTTGACGACAGCGTTTACCAACACCCCGACTGGCAAACCGCCGCCGGCTACGTGATGAGCCCGCCGTTCCGCCCACGCGGGCACCAGGAAGCACTGTGGCACGGGCTGCAATCGGGCAACCTGCACACCACCGCCACCGACCATTGCTGCTTCTGCGCTGAGCAAAAAGCCGCCGGCCGTGACGATTTCAGCAAGATCCCCAACGGCACCGCCGGCATTGAAGACCGCATGGCGCTGCTGTGGGACGAAGGCGTCAACACCGGGCGCCTGTCGATGCAGGAATTCGTCGCGCTGACCTCCACCAACACCGCGAAGATCTTCAACCTTTACCCGCGTAAAGGTGCGATCCGCGTAGGCGCGGACGCGGATCTGGTGCTGTGGGACCCCGCCGGTACGCGCACGATTTCGGCCAAGACCCACCATCAAAAAGTCGACTTCAACATCTTCGAAGGCAAGACCGTGCGCGGCGTGCCGAGCCACACCATCAGCCAGGGCAAACTGGTCTGGGCCGATGGCGACCTGCGCGCCGAACGTGGGGCCGGGCGGTATGTAGAACGCCCGGCGTACCCGTCGGTGTTTGAGCAGTTGAGCAAGCGGGCGGAGCATTCCAGGCCCACTGCTGTAAAGCGCTGAACATACAGCGCACATGATCGTTCCCACGCTCTGCGTGGGAATGCAGCCGGGGGTGCTCCGCGCCCTGAGAGCGGACGCAGAGCGTCCGGTGAGGCATTCCCACGCAGAGCATGGGAACGATCGCCCATCAGAGGCAGCACCTCAATAACCGTGAGGCCAAAACCGTGATCCAGACCCTGACCCACCTCCCCCATCCCCAAGAAGATGGGCCGACACTCGCCAGCCATTTCACCGACCTGGCGCCGCCGCTCAACGCCCGCCAGGCGCAATTGGAGGCCTCGCGCTGCCTGTACTGCTACGACGCGCCGTGCGTGACTGCATGCCCCAGCGAGATTGATATCCCCTCGTTCATCCGCAATATCCACACCGAAAACGTGCAAGGTGCGGCGCAGAAGATTCTCTCGGCCAACATCCTCGGCGGCAGCTGCGCGCGGGTTTGCCCCACCGAAATCCTGTGCCAGCAAGCCTGCGTGCGTAACAACGCCGAAGAATGCGCGCCGGTGCTGATCGGCCTGTTGCAACGCTACGCCATCGACAACGCGCACTTCAGCGAGCACCCGTTCCAGCGCGCAGCGCCGACTGGCAAGCGCATCGCCGTGGTCGGCGCCGGGCCGGCAGGCTTGGCCTGTGCACATCGCGCCGCCTTGCACGGCCATGACGTGGTGATGTTCGAAGCACGGGAAAAGGCCGGCGGCCTGAATGAATACGGGATCGCTAAGTACAAACTGGTGGATGACTTTGCCCAGAAGGAGCTGGATTTCCTCCTGCAGATCGGCGGCATTGAAATCCGCCACGGCCAGCGCCTGGGTGACAACCTAACCTTGAGCGAACTGCACCAGCAATTCGACTCCGTGTTCCTCGGCGTCGGCCTGGCCGCGAGCAAACAGCTTGGCCTGCCCTTTGAGGACGCCCCCGGTCTGCTCGCCGCCACCGACTACATCCGCGAACTGCGCCAGGCCGATGACCTCACGCAACTGCCGCTGGCCGACCGTTGCATTGTGCTCGGCGCCGGCAACACCGCCATCGACATGGCCGTGCAAATGGCCCGCCTCGGCGCCCGCGATGTGAACCTGGTGTATCGCCGCGGCTTGGCCGACATGGGCGCCACCGGGCATGAGCAGGACATTGCCAAGGCCAACCAGGTGCGCCTGCTGACTTGGGCACAACCCGAAGAAGTGTTGCTGGATGATCTAGGCCGCGTGCGCGGCATGCGCTTCGCCCGTACGCGCATGGAAAATGGTCGCCTGCACCCCACTGGCGAGACCTTCGAACTGGCCGCCGATGCGATCTTCAAGGCCATCGGCCAAGGTTTCGATAACGAGGCCTTGCATGACCCGCTGGCCCAGCAACTGCACCGCGTGGGCGAACGCATCTTTGTCGACGAACACCTGCAAACCAGCATCCCAGGCGTCTATGCCGGCGGCGATTGCGTCAGCCTCGGCCAGGACCTCACCGTGCAGGCGGTGCAACACGGCAAGCTGGCAGCTGAAGCCATGCACGCCCAACTCATGCTGAATGTGGAGGCTGCGTAATGGCCGATCTCTCGATTGTATTCGCCGGCATCAAAGCACCCAATCCGTTCTGGCTGGCCTCGGCGCCGCCTACCGACAAGGCCTACAACGTAGTCCGCGCCTTCGAGGCCGGCTGGGGCGGCGTGGTGTGGAAAACCCTCGGTGAAGACCCGGCAGCGGTCAACGTGTCGTCACGCTACTCGGCGCACTACGGCGCCAACCGCGAAGTGCTGGGCATCAACAATATCGAGCTGATCACTGACCGCTCCCTGGAGATCAACCTGCGGGAAATCACCCAGGTGAAAAAGGATTGGCCGGACCGCGCGCTGATTGTGTCGCTGATGGTGCCGTGCGTTGAAGAGTCGTGGAAAAACATCTTGCCGCTGGTGGAAGCCACCGGCTGCGACGGCATCGAACTGAATTTCGGCTGCCCCCACGGCATGCCGGAGCGCGGCATGGGCGCGGCCGTCGGCCAGGTGCCGGAGTACGTGGAACAGGTGACGCGCTGGTGCAAGACCTATTGCTCGTTGCCGGTGATCGTCAAGCTCACGCCAAACATCACTGACATCCGCGTGGCGGCACGTGCGGCGTATCGCGGCGGTGCGGATGCGGTGTCGCTGATCAACACCATCAATTCGATCACCAGCGTGGACTTGGAGCGCATGGTCGCCCTGCCGGTGGTCGGCACCCAAAGTACCCATGGCGGGTATTGCGGCTCGGCGGTCAAGCCGATTGCCCTGAACATGGTCGCGGAAATCGCCCGCGACCCGCAGACCCAAGGCCTGCCGATCTGCGGGATTGGCGGCATCGGCAACTGGCGCGACGCGGCGGAATTCGTCGCACTGGGTTGCGGCGCGGTGCAGGTGTGCACGGCGGCCATGTTGCATGGGTTTCGGATTGTGGAAGAGATGAAGGATGGGCTGTCGCGGTGGATGGACAGCCAAGGCTACAAAAGCTTGCAGGAGTTTTCCGGCCGCGCGGTAGGCAACACGACCGATTGGAAGTACCTGGATATCAACTATCAGGTGATCGCCAAGATCGATCAGGAGGCCTGTATTGGCTGTGGGCGTTGCCATATTGCCTGTGAGGACACCTCGCACCAGGCCATCTCGAGTTTGAAACAGGCAGACGGCACGCACAAATACGAGGTGATTGACGATGAGTGCGTGGGCTGCAATTTGTGCCAGATCACCTGCCCGGTGGCCGATTGCATCGAGATGGTGCCGGTGGAGACGGGCAAGCCGTTTTTGAATTGGACACAGGATCCGCGTAATCCGTATCGGGAGGCTGTGTAGTCCTTTAGACCGCTATCGCAGCGATGCGGCGGCCCGGCAAGCCAGCGCCCACACTTGGAATGCATTCCCCTGTGGGAGCTGGCTTGCCTGCGATGGGGCCCTAAGCCTCACCACACCTTTAAGGCTCCAACCCAATCCCACGCAAAATCACTGCGGTCACCGTCTGAATCGCCTTCTCGAACTGCATGTCCGACAACGGCTGGTGATCATTCAAAATCATCACCTGATGATCAAAGTCCGCATAGTGCTGGGTCGACGCCCAGATCATGTACAGCAGGCTCGACGGTTCCACCGGCAGGATGCGTTTATCTTCCACCCATTGGCGAATTTTCGCTTCCTTCATCTTGGCCCAGTCGTACAGGCTTTCATCCAGCGCCTCACCGAGTGTCGGCGCGCCGTGGATGATTTCGTTGGCCCAGACTTTCGAGCCATACGGCCGCGTACGCGAGCGCTGCATCTTGGCGCGGATGTAGCTGCTGAGCACCACCCGTGGGTCATCGAAGGTTTCAAAGCTCAGGGCATCCTGCTTCCACAGCTCCAGCAAGTCGAACAGCACCGCGCTGTACAGCTCACTTTTGGTGGTGAAGTAGTAATGCAGGTTGGAGCGCGGCAGTTGCACTTCTTCAGCAATATCGGCCATGGCGGTGCTGCCGTAGCCCTTCTCGGCGAAGATTTTCTCCGCCGCCAGCAGGATTTTTTCGACGTTGACCCGACGAATTCCGATCTTGTGATTGCCCATAAGGGCTCCCTGACAACAACTTGGGTTAAAGACTACCATCCGCTCTAGATCGCGGCGACAGCCCATAGTGAAACTTCTTACGCGAAGCTTTCCCCTGCAAAACGGATTGGTTAGGATCGCGGTCCCCTTGAAGGATCATTGCCATGACTATTCGACTGCGTGTGGCCGCCGACGACCCAGTGCTGGGAGCACTGTGGGAGCGCTCGGTACGGGCCACCCATGACTTCCTCCCCGAGGATGACATTCAACGTTTGCTGCCCGTGGTGCGCGACGCCTACCTGCCGATGCCGGCCCTCGACGTTTGGGTCTATGAAGACCAGAACGGTATCGCCGGGTTTATCGGCACTGGCGGGCACAACGTGGAAATGTTGTTTATCGACCCCGACCGCCGTGGCCAGGGCGTCGGCCGCCAATTGCTCGACCACGCCCGCGCGCGCCACGACACGCTGACGGTGGACGTCAACGAACAAAACCCGCAGGCCGTGGGTTTCTACCTGCACTATGGTTTTATCCAGGTCGCGCGTTCGCCGCTGGATGGCGAAGGCAGACCCTTTCCCTTGCTGCACATGGCTTTACCGACTCTCTAAACCTGAAGGTATTGAACAATGTTGATCAAGAAAACCCTGACCACCGTCGCCCTGCTCGCCTCCTTGCTGGGTACTTCGGCCGCCTTTGCCCATGCCCACTTGAAAAGCGAAACGCCCGCCGCCGACAGCACTGTCGCCGCGCCCGCCGACCTGCGCCTGACCTTCAGCGAAGGCGTCGAAGCGACCTTCACCAAGGTGTCCCTGAGCAAGGACGGCACCGAAATCGCGATCAAAGGCCTGGAAACCCCAGACGCCGACAAGAAAACCCTGGTAGTCACGCCGGCCGCGCCACTGGCCGCCGGCAACTACAAAGTGGTGTGGAATGCGGTGTCAGTCGACACTCACAAGAGCAACGGTGAATACAGCTTCAAGGTCGGCCAATAACCCATGGCGACCCTGCTGGTGCTGTGCCGCTTCCTGCATTTCATCGTCGTGTTGTTGATGTTCGGGGCCTGTGTGTTCAGGCCCTGGCTGTTGGGCGCTGAACCGCACCCCGCGCTGGACCGGCAACTGCACCGCATCACCCGCATGCTGGCCTGGTTGGGGCTGATCTCCGGCGTGGCCTGGCTGTTATTGATTACCGCCAGCATGGCCGGCAGTTGGGAGGCGGCCTTGCAACCGGCGACCGTAAAGTTGGTGCTGGGCAAAACCTTCTTTGGCCAGGTGTGGGTCTGGCATCTGTTGCTGAACCTGTTGCTGGTGATCGTGCTGATCAAACCCTGGCCCGCGCTGCGCCTGCCATTGATCGCCTTGCTGCTGGCGACATTGGCACCCGTCGGCCACGGCGCCATGCTCAATGGGTTGAGCGGGCAGTTGCTGATCCTCAACCAGGTGGTGCACTTGGTGTGCGTCGGCGCCTGGCTCGGTGGGTTGCTGTTGCTGGTGTTGATCCTCAGGCAGCCTGAGCGTTTCGCATTGGAGCCGATCCTCCGGCGCTTCAGCGGCGTGGGTTATGGCTTGGTCGCGGGGTTGCTGGTGACTGGCTTGATCAACGTGCGCGTGCTGACCGGGCAACTGTGGCCCACGCCCTTGTTCAACGGCTTTGCCCTGATTCTGTTGATCAAAGTGCTGCTGGTGCTGGGCATGTTGGCGCTGGCGTTGCTGAACCGGCTACGTATTGAACGATGCGAAGAGCGCCGGGGCAGTTTGAAGGCCAGTGTGATGCTGGAGTGGGTATTGGGTGTTTGCGCGGTCGCCGCCGTTTCGCTGCTTGGCACACTTGCGCCGATGGTCATGGCCAACTAAAAATCTCTGTTGAAATGCAATCCATGGGGGAGCTGGCTTGCCTGCGATGGCCATGGGTATCTGCGCAACTTTTTGTGTTGCGCTAGGGTTTTTAGGTAGATATGAGTACATATCCGTTGCTGCGGTAACGGCGGCTATTGGTTCCGCCCTTACGGCGGGTCACTTTTGGAAAAGAGCCCCAAAAGTAACCAAAGGGCTCTTGCCCCACCACTCGGTGCCTCGCCTAGGCTCGGCATGCCCTCACTCCGGCTTGAATCCGTGGGCCGCCGCCATGGGCCATCCTTGGCCCATCGCGGCTAACCCGGCGTCCTGCCGGGTTACCCACGGATTCAAGCCTGCGTTCGGCCATCGTGGTTAACGGGGCGCCTCAGATCAAGATCAAGATCAAAAGCAAGTGAAGTGCGCCCAGAAGTTGGACACCCGTCCAACTCCTGAGGCTTTTCATGAGCAAATACACGACGCAGTTCAAGCTTTCCGCCATTACCACTTTCCTTGAGCAGGGCCGAGGCTTTCGCCGCATAGCCGCTCAATTTCAAATGGATCCCACCTTGCTTCGTCGTTGGGTGGAGGCTTACCGATTACATGGCGAAGCCTGTCTAAGCAGAACCGGCGAACGCTACAGTCCCTTGTTCAAGTTTTCAGTGCTGCAACGCATGTGGCGCGACTCCTTATCCTTGCGCCGCGCAGCGGCGCTCTTCAACCTGGGTAACTCAAGCCAGGTGGGCAGATGGCAACAGCAGTATTACAGTGGCGGTATTGAAGCCCTGGAGTCAGGGAAAAAGGATCGATTACCGCTATGCCCAAGCCGCCTTCTAAACCGCGTAAAACTACCACCCCACTCACCGACGCACAGCTTGCACACAAGGCATTACTCGATGAACTGCAGTATTTGCGCATGGAGAACGCCTACCTAAAAAGCTTGGAGAGTTGGGCGAGGCGGTGATGAGGCGAGAGAGAGAAGCGAAGAAAAAGCCCGATTAGTCACTGAGCTCAAACAAGCTTTCCCCTTGAGTGATTTGCTCAAGCTGGTAGGTCTTGCGCGAAGTACGTACTACTACCAACTCAAGGCGATGGGCGTTGCGGACCGGTTTATCTCGATCAAAGCCTCTATCCAGACGATCCAAGACGAGAATGAGGGCCGCCTTGGTTACCGTCGGATGACTTTAGAGCTACGTAAGCAAACGCCGTTGATCAACGGTAAAACGGTACGACGGCTGATGGGAGAGTTAGGCCTGAAATGCACAGTGCGACCGAAAAATACAAATCGTATAAAGGGCCAATGGGAGAGGTATCGCCCAATATCCTGGCTCGTCAGTTCGAAGCTGAGCAACCAAATCAGAAATGGGTGACCGATGTCACCGAGTTCAAAGTGGCCGGCAAAAGCTGTATCTGTCCCCAGTACTGGACTTGTACAACGGAGAGATTGGGCCTATAAGACCGCCGTCCGCCCCCAATACGCCTTGGTAGGCGACATGCTGGAGCTGGCCCTGAGCGCGCTTGCCGAAGGCGCCAAACCCATGCTGCACTCGGATCAGGGCTGGCACTATCGACACTCAAAGTATCGGGAAAAACTGGAAAAGCTGGGTTGGAACAGAGCATGTCTCGCAAAGGGAACTGCTATGACAACGCCACAATGGAAAGCTTTTCGGTACCCTGAAGTCGGAGTTTTACTATCGGGAAAGCTTCGACAGCGTTGCTCAGCTGCAGGCCGGGCTGGATAAGTACATCCATTACTACAACCATAAGCGAATCAAAACGAAGCTTGGCGGACTGAGCCCTGTGGCTTACAGAACCCGGTCCGCGGTAGCCTAACCATTAGCTGTCCAACTTTTGGGGCGCACTTCAGTCAGCCAGCTCATGTGTAACTGACCCACCGCCTTCGCGAGCAAGCCCGCTCCCACAATTTTGACCGAGTTCGACTGCCAGCACCGCAGTGCTCTGCTTTTCTGTGGGAGCTGGCTTGCCTGCGATGCAAGCACCTCGGTGTGTCAGGCATAACCAGCCGATGCCATCGCAGGCAAGCCAGCTCCCACATTAGATTGAGTTCAGTTTCAGAGATCAGGTCGGCTGTCAGGCCGCCTCGGCTTCGCTTTTGATCTAACCACTCAGGTCGGCTACTAGGCCGCCGTGCTCTTGCTTTTGATCTTGATCTTGATCTTGATCTTAGGCGCCCCGTTAAACCACGCTGGCCGAACGCAGGCTTTGGAGCGGGGGTAAACCGGCAGGACGCCGGTTTAGCCGCGATGGGCCAAGGATGGCCCATGGCGGCGGCCCCGCCCAAAGCCGGAGTGAGGGCACACCGAGCCTAAGCGAGGTGCCGAGTGGTGGGGCAAGAGCCCTTTGGTTACTTTTGGGCTCTTTTCCAAAAGTGACCCGCTGTAAGAGCGGAACCATACGCAGCCGTTACCCAAATAACGGATATGTACCCCGCGCCCCCGCGACAACCAAAGAATTCAACCCATAAAAATGTGTAGATACCTATGGCTATCGCAGGCAAGCCAGTTCCCACATTGACCGTGCCCACTTTTGATCGAAACGCCCGCTGTCGTCGTACAACTTCCGCTTGACACCCCAAGAAAACCCCGTAAACACCCCCAAAATGTTGTACGACAACGCATAACAAATAATAAAACAACAAAAGCACAAGGGAGCTTCACTGTGAGTCAATTCGCCCGCAATTCCTCCTCGCGTATCGGCCTTCTCGGTCTCGGCAGCCTGGCGTTCCCCTTCCCCTCAGCGCCCATGCCGATGGTTTTCTCGAAGACGCCAAGGCCACGCTGAACCTGCGTAACGCCTACTTCAACCGCAACTTCACCAACCCCACTTACCCGCAAGCCAAGGCCGAAGAGTGGACGCAGAACTTCATCCTCGATGCCAAATCCGGCTTCACCCAAGGCACCGTGGGTTTTGGGCTTGATGTGCTGGGCCTGTATTCGCAAAAGCTCGACGGCGGCAAAGGCACGGGGGCACTCAGTTGCTGCCGATCCACAGCGATGGCCGCCCCGCCGACAATTTCGGGCGCCTGGGCGTGGCCCTGAAAAACCAAACTGTCGAAGACCGAACTGAAGGTCGGCGAGTGGATGCCGGTGTTGCCGATCCTGCGCTCCGACGACGGCCGCTCGCTGCCCCAGACCTTTCGTGGCGGCCAGGTCACCTCCAATGAAATCGCCGGCCTGACCCTCTACGGCGGGCAGTTTCGCGGTAACAGCCCCCGTAACGACGCGAGCATGCAAGCCATGTTCATGAACGGCAAAGCCGCGTTCACCTCCGACCGTTTCAACTTCGGCGGCGGCGAATACAGCTTCAATGACAAGCGCACCCAGGTCGGCGTGTGGTACGCCGAGTTGGCGGATATCTACCAGCAGCAGTATTTCAACCTGACCCACAGCCAGCCGGTGGGCGACTGGACCCTGGGCGCCAACCTCGGTTACTTCAACGGCAAGGAAGACGGCAGCGCCCTGGCCGGTGAGCTCGACAACAAGACCCTCTCTGCCCTGCTCTCGGCCCGCTACAACGGCAACACCTTCTACGTCGGCGCAGAAACTCAGCGGCGACAGCTTGTGGATGCGCGTCAACGGCACCAGCGGCGGCACCTTTGCCAACGACAGCTACAACGCCAGCTACGATAACGCCAAGGAAAAATCCTGGCAGGTGCGCCATGACTTCAACTTCGTGGTGCTCGGCATCCCGGGGCTGACCCTGATGAACCGCTATATCAGCGGCAGTAATGTGCACACCGGGGCGATTACCGACGGCAAGGAATGGGGCCGCGAATCAGAACTGGCCTACACCGTACAGAGTGGCGCGCTGAAGGATTTGAATGTGCGCTGGAGGCATTCGACGATGCGTCGGGACTTCAGCAACAATGAGTTTGATGAGAATCGGATCTTCGTCAGTTATCCAATTTCCTTGCTCTGACTCGGTCAATGTGGGAGCGGGCTTGCTCGCGAAGGCGGTGTATCAGACCCAGATAAGCCGACTGACCCGTGAAGTGCGCCCCAAAAGTTGGACAGCTAATGGTTAGGCTACCGCGGACCGGGTTCTGTAAGCCACAGGGCTCAGTCCGCCAAGCTTCGTTTTGATTCGCTTATGGTTGTAGTAATGGATGTACTTATCCAGCCCGGCCTGCAGCTGAGCAACGCTGTCGAAGCTTTCCCGATAGTAAAACTCCGACTTCAGGGTACCGAAAAAGCTTTCCATTGTGGCGTTGTCATAGCAGTTCCCTTTGCGAGACATGCTCTGTTCCAACCCAGCTTTTTCCAGTTTTTCCCGATACTTTGAGTGTCGATAGTGCCAGCCCTGATCCGAGTGCAGCATGGGTTTGGCGCCTTCGGGCAAGCGCTCAAGGGCCAGCTCCAGCATGTCGCCTACCAAGGCGTATTGGGGCGGACGGCGGTCTTATAGGCCACAATCTCTCCGTTGTACAAGTCCAGTACTGGGGACAGATACAGCTTTTGCCGGCCACTTTGAACTCGGTGACATCGGTCACCCATTTCTGATTTGGTTGCTCAGCTTCGAACTGACGAGCCAGGATATTGGGCGATACCTCTCCCATTGGCCCTTTATACGATTTGTATTTTTCGGTCGCACTGTGCATTTCAGGCCTAACTCTCCCATCAGCCGTCGTACCGTTTTACCGTTGATCAACGGCGTTTGCTTACGTAGCTCTAAAGTCATCCGACGGTAACCAAGGCGGCCCTCATTCTCGTCTTGGATCGTCTGGATAGAGGCTTTGATCGAGATAAACCGGTCCGCAACGCCCATCGCCTTGAGTTGGTAGTAGTACGTACTTCGCGCAAGACCTACCAGCTTGAGCAAATCACTCAAGGGGAAAGCTTGTTTGAGCTCAGTGACTAATCGGGCTTTTTCTTCGCTTCTCTCTCTCGCCTCATCACCGCCTCGCCCAACTCTCCAAGCTTTTTAGGTAGGCGTTCTCCATGCGCAAATACTGCAGTTCATCGAGTAATGCCTTGTGTGCAAGCTGTGCGTCGGTGAGTGGGGTGGTAGTTTTACGCGGTTTAGAAGGCGGCTTGGGCATAGCGGTAATCGATCCTTTTTCCCCTGACTCCAGGGCTTCAATACCGCCACTGTAATACTGCTGTTGCCATCTGCCCACCTGGCTTGAGTTACCCAGGTTGAAGAGCGCCGCTGCGGCGCAAGGATAAGGAGTCGCGCCACATGCGTTGCAGCACTGAAAACTTGAACAAGGGACTGTAGCGTTCGCCGGTTCTGCTTAGACAGGCTTCGCCATGTAATCGGTAAGCCTCCACCCAACGACGAAGCAAGGTGGGATCCATTTGAAATTGAGCGGCTATGCGGCGAAAGCCTCGGCCCTGCTCAAGGAAAGTGGTAATGGCGGAAAGCTTGAACTGCGTCGTGTATTTGCTCATGAAAAGCCTCAGGAGTTGGACGGGTGTCCAACTTCTGGGGCGCACTTCACCGCCGCCTTCGCGAGCAAGCCCGCTCCCACATTTTGATCTTCACTCGTCAGGAAGAGCGTTGACAAGCCAGGGACTCCCTAACGATACTTCCGCCAAGTCATACGACAACCTACAACAACAATGGAACCCTCATGACCACCTCCCCAACCACGCCTGTTCCATTCAACCGCCTGTTGCTCACCGGTGCCGCCGGCGGCCTGGGCAAAGTCTTGCGCGAACGCCTGCGCCCTTACGCTCAGGTGCTGCGCCTGTCGGACATCGCCAACATGGCCCCGGCTGCCGATGCTTCCGAAGAAATACAACCTTGCGATCTCGCCGATAAACACGCCGTGCACCACCTGGTGGAAGGCGTTGACGCCATCCTGCACTTTGGCGGCGTTTCGGTGGAGCGTTCCTTTGAAGAAGTGCTCGGCGCCAACATCTGCGGCATTTTCCATCTCTACGAAGCCGCGCGCCGCCACGGCGTGAAACGCGTGATTTTCGCCAGTTCCAACCATGTGATCGGCTTCCATAAACAGGGTGAAAAGCTTGACGCCCACTCGCCGCGCCGCCCGGACAGCTACTACGGCCTGTCCAAGTCCTACGGCGAAGACATGGCGAGTTTCTACTTCGACCGCTACGGCATCGAGACCGTGAGCATCCGCATCGGCTCCTCATTCCCCGAGCCGCAGAACCGCCGCATGATGCACACCTGGCTGAGCTTCGACGACCTCACCCAGCTGCTCGAACGCGCGCTGTACACGCCGAATGTCGGCCATACCGTGGTCTATGGCATGTCGGACAACCTCGACACCTGGTGGGACAATCGCTACGCCGCGCACCTGGGTTTTGCGCCCAAGGACAGCTCCGAGGTGTTCCGCGCCCAGGTCGAAACCCTGCCACCAGTCGCCGCCGATGACCCGGCCAAGGTCTATCAGGGCGGCGCATTCTGCGCGGCGGGGCCGTTCGGTGACTGAGCACACAGCAACCCAAGGGAATGAGTGACCATGACGACTGAATTGATCGTCGACGCCCGTAATGCCGTGGGCGAATGCCCGGTGTGGGTGCCCGAGGAAAACGCGCTGTATTGGGTGGATATTCCCAACGGCGGCCTGCAACGCTGGAGCGCCGCCAGCGGGCACGTCGCCGCGTGGAAAGCCCCGCAGATGCTCGCCTGTATTGCCCGCACCACGGCGGGCAACTGGGTCGCCGGAATGGAAACCGGCTTTTTCCAACTCACCCCGCACCACGACGGCAGCCTCGACACCACGCCTCTGGCCAGTGTTGAGCACCCACGCGCGGACATGCGTTTGAACGACGGCCGCTGTGATCGCCAGGGCCGTTTCTGGGCCGGCAGCATGGTGCTGAACATGGGCTTGAATGCGGCCGAGGGCACGCTGTACCGCTACGCATCGGGCGCGGCGCCGCATGCCCAGCTGGACGGGTTCATCACCCTTAATGGCCTGGCCTTCAGTCCCGACGGCCGCACGATGTATGCCTCGGATTCACACCCGTTGGTGCAACAGATCTGGGCCTTCGATTACGACATCGAGACCGGCACCCCGTCCAACCGCCGAGTGTTCGTCGATATGCATCCACTCCCCGGCCGCCCCGACGGCGCAGCAGTCGACGCCGATGGCTGTTACTGGATCTGCGCCAACGACGCCGGGCTGATTCACCGTTTTACCCCCGACGGTCGCCTGGACCGCTCCCTCAGCGTGCCGGTAAAAAAGCCCAGCATGTGCGCCTTCGGCGGCAGTCGCCTGGACACGCTGTTCGTCACCTCGATCCGTGATGACAAGAGTGACCAGTCGCTGGCAGGCGGCGTGTTCGCCCTCAACCCTGGCGTCCAAGGGCTGCCCGAACCCCACTTCATCCTCTAGCCGCGGTGCTGTGGTGATTGAACTCAAAGACACCCTGACCCACCTCACCCTGGCCCCGGCCGTAGGTGGCAGCATCGTCAACTGGGCGGTGCGCGCCACCGGGCAGCCACTGCTGCGGCACAGTGATGAGCAGGCGATGAACACCGGCTTGCCGGGCAAGCTGGGCTGTTACCCGCTGGTGCCGTGGTCCAACCGCATAGCCCAAGGCGGTTTCGATAACCCTCACGGCTGGCTGGCGCTGGCGCCGAACAGCCTCACAGATCCGTTGCCGATTCATGGTTCAGCCTGGCAGCAGGCGTGGCAGGTGGTTAGCCAGACGGCGCACGAAGTGGTGCTGGAGGTGGTCTGCGACACGCCGTTCGCCTACCGCGCCGAGCAGCGTTTTCGGTTGCACGACGGTGAGCTGAGCATCGCATTACGCGTGACGCATCTGGCCGAAACGGCGGCGTGGCATGGCCTGGGGTTGCATCCCTATTTGCCGCGTCGAGCGGGTACGCGCTTACAGGCCAAGGCTGCGCAGGTGTGGATGAGTGATGCGGCCAAGTTGCCGACGGGATTGGCGCCGGTGCCGCAGGCTTGGGACTTTCAGGTCTTGAAAAACCTGCCCGAAGGGTTGGTGGACAATGGGTTCTGCCAGTGGGATGGGCATTGCCGGATCGAGCAGCCGGAGTTGGGCTATGCGCTGGAATGCCAGGCCACAGGTGCCGATTATTTCCTGCTGTACTGCCCGCCGGGGTTGGGGTTCTTTTGTGTTGAGCCGGTGAGTCATCCGGTGAATGCGCATCACCTGCCCGGCAGGCCGGGTCTCAAACTGCTGGAACAAAACCAGTCAACCCACCTGGATTTCACTCTGAAATACCGTCCGTTGTAGGGGCAGGCTTTTGTGGCGAGGGAGCGTGCTCCCTTGCCACAGAGAGCATTCCCACTTTTGTGATCTGTGTTGTGTCAGGGCGCAGTGTTTTTGAGGCGCCCGGCGGTGTCGATACTGACTACCACCGACAACCCCGGCCGCAACCGCTCAATCTCAGCTTGATCCGGGTCCACCGTAATCCGCACCGGCACCCTCTGGGCGATCTTCACAAAGTTGCCGGTGGCGTTGTCCGCCTGCAACAGGCTGAACTCCGAGCCGGTCGCCGGGGAGATATGCTGCACCGTGCCGTGAAACGTGCGGTGATTCAGCGCATCCACCGTGAAGGTCACCGGTTGGCCGACCTGCACATTGTCCATCTGGGTTTCTTTCATATTGGCGATCACCCACAGCTGCGGCGGCACCAGCGCCATCAACTGCGCGCCGGAGTTGACGTAGGCCCCCAGGCGCACACCGATCTGCCCCAGTTGGCCGTCACGCGGCGCGATGATGCGCGTATTGGACAGGTCGATTCGTGCCAGCTCCACCGCCGCATCGGCACTCGCCACAGCGGCTTCCAATGAACCGCGATTGACGATCACCGTTTGCAGGTCCTGGCGGGCAATTTCGAGGTTGGCCTGGGCCTGGGCCACGGCGGCGATGGTCTGTGCATTGGCAGCGCGGGTCACGTCCAGCTCACGCTTGGACACCGAGCCATCGCTGATCAGCTCTTCGTTACGGCGCAGGTCGGCGGTGCTTTTGCGCGCCTGGGCCTGGCTGTCGACCAGCGCGGCCTGACGCAGTTTGATGGTGGCTTCGGCGCTGTTGCGTTGCTGCACCACATTGGCCAGCGCAGCCTTCTGCACCGCCAGTTGCGCCAGCGCCTGGTCGAGGCGCTGCTTGTAGATACGGTCATCCAGGCGCACCAGCAGGTCGCCGGCCTTGACGAACTGGAAGTCCTGCACCGGCACTTCGTGCACGTAGCCGGCGAGTTGCGGGCCGATAATCGTCACTTGGCCGCGCACCAGCGCGTTCTCGGTGGTTTCCACCGCGCTGCTGAACGGCGGCAATTGCCAGGCATACAGCACGATCAGCACGCCGACGATAGCAATCGCGGCAAAGCCCAGGGACGAGATGATGCGCACCCGCAGCGAGCGCGGCTCGGTGACCGAGGCACCCGGCGGCGTGGTGCCTTCCGGGGTCGAGGCGATGGCGTTGGTAGTAGTCGTTGTACGGGTAGTCGGTTCGGTCATGAAGTAACGCCGCTGGGTTGAACGGGAGGGGCTGCTGCCTTGGTAGTACTCATCAGCCACAGGCTGCGGGTGAAGATCCAGAGCATGGTGAGGATCGCGATAATCGCAATCAGCATGAACACATCGTTGTAGGCCATCACATTCGCCTCACGCGTGGCCGCCGTGGCCAGGCTGCGAATGCCCATCAGGTTGCGCAGTTCAGGGTCGGCGATCACGCCGCCATACGCCGAACCGCCGCTCTGCACGCGCGCGGCCACACGCGGGTCAAGCAAGGTCAGGTGCTCGACGATCATGCTGGAGTGGTACTTCTCGCGCACGATCTGGAAGGTGCCCAGCAAGGCCGCGCCAATCAGGCCGCCGAGGTTCTGGCAGATACCGAACATCACCGAGAAACTCACCAGGTTGCGCGGGTTGGTCAACACGTTTTTCGTGCCCAGCACCATGGTCGGCCCCAGAAAGAAGGTGCCGCCAAAGCCTAGCAGGAACTGGCTGATGTACAGGTTTTCCGGGCGGGTCAGGTTGCTGGAGAAACTGTCCATCACCGAGCCGGTGGCCATCAACGCCAGGGAGATGATCAGCGGCATCAGCAGGTGCGCCGGGTTGATCGTCAGCGCACTCACCACCAGCCCGGCAATCGCCCCGGCCAGCATCACCACGTACAGCGTGTGCATCTGCTGGTAGCTCATGTTCAACATCTGCATGAACCCCACAGCGCCGGTGGACTGCTCTGACAGCACCATACGAATCAGCACCACCGCCAGCGCCAGGCGAATCATCACCCCGCTGCCCAGCCAACGCGTCATCAGCAATGGGTTGGCACGGTTATGCTCGATGGCCAGGCCGGCCATGATCAACACCAGGGAACAGGCCGAGGCCACGCCGATCCACGGCGCTTCCAGCCACCAGTCGATGCGCCCCAGGGACAGCACTGCGCACAACAGCGCCACGCCGGTGGCGAGGATGCCAAAGGTGAGGAAGTCGAGTTTTTCAAAGGTCTTGAAGCGATCGCCCGGCGGCAATTTGAGCAGGAATACGCAGCCCAGGCAGATCAGCGCCAGGCCCAGCTCGAACAGGTACAGCCCGCGCCATTCGGCAATTTGCAGCAAGTCTTCAGAGAACAACCGCGCCAGCGGCAGCGCCAACTGCGCAGTGCCAAGGCCCAGCACCAGGGCTTTCAAGCGCCACTTGGCTGGGAACGCCTGGATCATGTAGTACAAGCCCAGCGAACTCAGCGCCGCACCCACCATGCCGTGGGCCGCCCGTACCGCGATGGCCGAACTGAGGTCGTTGACGAACAAGTGGCCGAAGGTCACCAGCGCATACAACACCAGGAACACTTCGGTAAACGCGCGCAGGCCGAACTGCTGGCGAAACTTCACCAGCAGCAGGTTCATGCACACGTTGGTCATTACATAGGCGGCGGGCAGCCAGGCCATCTCGGCGGTGGTCGCGCCCAAGGCGCCTTGCAGGTATTGCAGGTTGGCGATTACCAGCGCGTTGCCGAGCCCACCGGTGATTGCCACCAGCACGCCGACCAGCGCGAACAGCCAGCGCTTGTGCGTGGGGTGCAGCGGCGTCGACGGCGAGCCGGGCAGGCTCGGGCGCTCGTGGGGCTGCCAGGTGTGGGGAGTGTATTTATCCATTCGATGACCTTGATGAGCCGACGTGCAAGGTCGGTGAAGCCGTTACTCAGGGACTAGTAAACCTGAGAGACGTTCATCTTGCCATGTCTCAAGCGGGCACCGCCCCTTCCGCTTGAGATCACCTTTGTTTTGCGTAGCACATTACAGGTCAGATCCAGCCGAGCCAGCTCCAGTAAGTCGCCGCGAACACCAGCATCAGCGCATAGCCGATCAGCGTCACCAAAATCCCGACCTTGGCAAACTGGCGCGCCGTAAATGTCCCCGTGCCCAGGCACACCATATTTTGCGGCGCATTGATCGGCAGGATGAACCCGTAGCTCATCACAAACCCGAGCAGCATGGTCATGCCCAAACGGTTGAACTCCCCCGGCAAGGTCTGCAACACCGCGATCAGGATCGGCAACAGCGCCGAGGTCAACGCGGTGGCGCTGGCAAAGCCCAAGTGGATCACGATCAGGAACGCGCCCAGGATCGCAAATACCCCCAGCGGCCCGACCTGGTCCAAGCCTGTGTGTGCGACCACCTGCGAGCCCAGCCACTGCCCGGCCTGGGTGGTCAGCAGCGCCGTACCGAGGCTGATGCCGACGCCGAACACAATCACCGTGCCCCACGGGATGCGCGACTGCACATCCTTCCACGTCATCACGCCGATACCCGGCAGCAGCAGCACCACCAGCCCGGCGTACGTCGTCGAGGTGGTATCAAAATTGTGCAGACGGCCTTCGGTGGCCCAGGCCAATAACAGCAACACGGACACCGCCAGCAAGCGCTTCTGTGGGCCGGTCATGGGGCCAATGTCCACCAATGACTGGGCCACCGCCTCCTTGCCGCCGGGGATGCTGTCGCTTTCCGGCGGCAGCAGTTTGAGCACCAGCACCAGCAACACTGCCGACATGATCAGCGCCCAGGGTGCACCTGCGATCAGCCAGTCGATCCAGGACACCCGCTCACCGAGCATCTTGTCCATGAAACCGACGGTCAGCAGGTTCTGCGCCGCGGCGGTCTGGATGCCGACGTTCCAGATGCTGGTGCCCTGAGCCACCACGATCATCAACCCGGCGGCGATATTCGAGCGTTTGTCGACACCAAACGCCGCTACCACGCCCATCATGATCGGCACCACACAGGCACTGCGCGCCGTAGCGCTGGGCACCACCAGGCTCAACAGAATGGTGACCGCAATCGCCCCCAGCAAAATGCCGCGCGTGCTGGTACCGACCCGCGTCAAGGTGACCAGGGCGATACGTCGGTCCAGGCCCGTGTGGGTCATGGCCGCTGCAATGAACAACGCGCCCGCCACCAAGGCCAGCGCCGGGTTGGCAAACCCGGTCAAGGCCATGCTGATCGCCGGGCTGGAGCCGATCAGGTGCGCCGGGTCTTGCAGTGAAGGCGCGGTGCCCAGCAGAAACGCCATCAGCGAGGTGATCATGATCGCGCTGGCTTCATAGGACACCGCCTCGGTGATCCACACCACCACCGCAAACGCGAGGATCGCGAGCATTCGATGCCCGGCTACGGGCAAGTCAGCCGGCAGCGGCAACAGCAGCACACCGACCATCACCAGCACGGCGACCACCAGGCCCAGGGGTAACTTAAATGATGCAGCGGTTGTTGCGGGCGCGCTCATGGGGCTCTCCGTCAGCCTTCAAATCAGGCGCGGAGCATGACGCAAAATGCCGCAGGCGGTGTTGACGGGTATCAAGTCCCCTGGCCATGCATACCGCCTTGTTTCAGACCTTGTTTCAGAGCAACGCCTTGACCAACATGCCGACGGCCACCACCACACACAGGCTGGCAAACCCAACCTGCAAGGTTCGCGCCTTGATCACCGAACACAGGCGCCGCCCAACCAACATGCCGACAATGCTCGCAGCGATAAACACCCAGCCTACAGGCTCAATACTCACACCGGCATGCATCGCACCCGCCACGCCAATGAGCGAGATCAGGCTGATCACCATCAACGAGGTGGCGACGATCCCCCGCATCTGCACATCGGTCAGCTGCTTGAATGCGGGCACGATCAGAAAACCACCGCCCACGCCGAGCAAACCCGACACCGCGCCGGTCACCGCACCCAGCGCGGCCAACGTAGCACTGCACTTGGCGGTCCAGGCAAAGCGCCCGGTCTGCTGATCGAGCATGCAGTTCTTCTGGCCCCAGGACGCGGCGCCATGGTCACTCGGCCCGGCCTCGACCTTTTCGCGCTGCAACATGCGCCAGGCCACCAGCACCATCAGCGCGCTGAACAGGCCCATCAACACGGGCTCCGACAGTTGGTGGGCAAGGAACACCCCCAATGGCGAGAACAGCGCGCCGAGCAAGGCGATCAGCAACGCGGCGCGATAACGCACCAGGCCATGGCGCAACCCGTCGATTGCACCCACCGCTGCCGCCGCGCCCACGGCGAGCAGCGACACCGGCGCCGCCTGGGTCATGGTCAAGCCCAAGCCCAACACCAGCGCCGGCACCCCGAGGATGCCACCGCCCGCGCCGGTGAGGCCCATGACCAGGCCCATCAATACGCCCAACAGACTTGCCAGCAGCATTTAATCCACCTTGCTCAGGCGGGTCAGCCACTCACGGCCCTTAAGCATGCCGTTCCAGTAGAACCACGGCAGCAACGTGGCCTTGAGGAACCACATCGAACGGCGCGCCTGGGTCGGGTCCAGCGGGAAGGTCGGCAGCAGTTTGCCGCCATAGCCGAACTCGGCCAGCACCACCTTGCCCTTCTCCACTGTCAGCGGGCAGGAACCGTAGCCGTCGTACTTGAGCGGCAGCGGCGCCTGTTTGCGCAGGGCCAATAGGTTTTCGGCCACCACCACAATCTGCTTGCGCACGGCGGCGGCGGTCTTGGCGTTAGTGGTGCCGCACACGTCACCCAGGCCGAAGATATGCGGGTAGCGCAGGTGTTGCAGGCTGTGGGGGTTGACCTCGCACCAGCCGGCGGCGTCGGCCAGCGGGCTTTGGCGGATAAAGTCCGGGGAGACTTGCGGCGGCACCACGTGCAGCAGGTCGAAGGACTTCTCTTCAACGCTGACATTGCCCGCTGCGTCCTTCACCTCGAACCAAGCCTTGCGTGCCGGGCCATCTACCCTGATCAGGTTGGAGTTGAACGCCAGGCGCGCGTTGTACTTCTCGACGTATTTCATCAATGGCGGCACAAAGGTCGCCACGCCAAACAGTGCGGCGCCGGCAAGATCGAACTCGACATCGATGTTTTTCAGATTGCCTTGCTTGAGCCAGTGATCGCAGGACAAGTACATGGCTTTTTGCGGCGCACCCGCACATTTGATCGGCATGGCAGGCTGGGTAAAGATCGCCTTGCCGCTCTTGAGTTGCTGCACCAGCTGCCAGGTGTAGGCGGCGTGCTCGTAGCTGTAGTTGGAGGTAACGCCGTGCTGGCCGAGGGTGGCTTGCAGGCCTTCGACTTTCTCCCAGGCCAGGCGCAGGCCGGGGCACACGATCAGGTTGTTCCAGGTGACGCGCTGGCCGTTGTCGAGCACCAGGGTTTGCTCGTCGGGCAGCAGTTCGGTGACGGCGGCCTGTACCCAGGTGACGCCATTGGGCAGTACGTCGGCCAATGGGCGCCGGGTCTTTTTGACGTCGTAGGCGCCGCCGCCGACCAGGGTCCAGGCCGGCTGGTAGCAGTGGTATTCACTCGGCTCGATCAGGGTGATGTTCAGGTGCGGATCACGCTTGAGCAGGCTGGCCAGCAGGCCGATGCCTGCCGAACCGCCGCCAATGACTACGATGTCGCCACTGATGGTGGGGCCACAGTGTTGGTCGTTCATGTCAATCGCCTTTTTATACATGCACACAAGGGTCGCTGCCGGATGGCGTCACGCCCAGCTTTTGATGACCGCACCGCAGTACAGCCCGGAGAGGGTCTTCATTACTTGAATCACTTCATGGCTGGCCAGCCCGTAGAAAATGTATTTGCCTTCCCTACGGGTAGCGACCAACCCTTCGTCGCGCAAAATGCCCAACTGTTGTGACAGCGTAGGCTGTCTTACGCCGGTCATGGTTTCCAATTCACCAACGTTGCGCTCACCCTGGGTCAACTGACACAGGATCAACAAACGGTCCTCATTGGCCAATGCCTTGAGCAAGGAGCAGGCCTTGGACGCCGAGGCGCGCAGTTGGGCGACTTCGCCTTCACTCAGAGTAGATTCCATTTGCTTCGGGTCCTTTCTGTCACTTAAGCTCAAAACATTATGTGTAAACGTAAATTGATTGTAACCATTTTTTTCACCACCGAGGGACAGCCGCCATGCCAGCGTTGATTCAAGATTTTCTGGACGAGGCATCGTCGACCTTCACCTATGTCATCTATGAAACTGACGGCGGCCCCTGCGCTATCGTCGACTCGGTGCTCAATTACGACCCAGCCTCCGGGCGCACCCATACGGCCCAGGCGGACAAGGTCACAGCCTTTGTGCGTGAGCACGGCTTGCAGGTGCAATGGCTGCTGGAAACCCATGCGCATGCTGATCACCTGTCTGCCGCGCCGTACCTGCGGCGCACCTTGGGCGGCAAGATTGCCATTGGTCAGTCGATCAGCAAGGTGCAAGGGGTATTCAAGAATCTGTTCAACCTGGAGCCCGAATTTCGCGTCGATGGCTCGCAGTTCGACCATTTGTTTGCGCCGGATGAGATCTTTCACATCGGCAACGTGAAGGCCCAGGCGCTGCATGTACCCGGGCATACGCCGGCGGACATGGCTTACTTGATCGACGACCGGTTGATCCTGGTGGGCGACACGCTGTTCATGCCCGATGTGGGCACTGCGCGTTGCGACTTTCCTGGCGGGGATGCGCGGCAGTTATATGCGTCGATGCGCAAGTTGCTGGCCTTCCCGGATGAAACCCGGCTGTATGTCTGCCATGACTATCCGCCGCAAGGCCGTGAGGCCAAGTGCCTGACCACCGTGGCGGAACAGCGCGCGGGGAATATCCATGTGCATGACGGTGTGGATGAGGCTGCGTTTGTTGAAATGCGCACCACGCGTGATGCCGGGCTGGGGATGCCGACGCTGCTGTTGCCGGCGATCCAGGTGAACGTGCGGGCCGGGAATATGCCGCCGGCGGAGGAAAATGGCGTGGTCTACCTGAAAATTCCGCTCAATCAACTTTAAGTCGGCTGATCGAAATAGGACCCTTTGACGCGCGCAAGCCCTGACCACAATTCGTCGAGGTGCTTGAAGCCCCACGCTTCAGCAGTTTCTCGGCCGACGATCTTGTCGGGCTGTTTGGCCAGGTTGACCACCACCTGGGTAATCGGCAAGCGGGAACGCGTGGAAAAGAACACTTTCACGATCGGCGTCAGCAATGCGCCAGGGTTTTGTTCGATGACCACGCCGATACGGCCACTCTCCAGTCGAACCAGGGCGCCGACCGGATAAATGCCCACGCACCGGACAAACGCCTGGAACACCCGGGCATCAAAATGGCCTTTCCATTCCGCCATTTTCTGTATCGCCTCGTCAGGCCCCCAGCCATGTTTGTAGGGGCGCTCCGAGGTGATCGCATCGTACACGTCACACACTGCGCCCATTTGCGCAAACAGGCTGATCTGGTCCTGAACCAGGCCGTGGGGGTAGCCGCTGCCATCGCATTTTTCATGGTGATGCAAGCACACATCGAGCACCAGTGCGCTGATGTGCGGGCACTGGCGAAGCATGTCTGCGCCCTGTACCGGATGCAGACGCACCGAGGCAAACTCAAGCGCTGTCAACGTGCCGGGCTTACTCAGGATCGCTTCGGGAACCGCCATCTTGCCGACATCGTGGAACAGCCCTGCCAGCCCTGCCTCCTGGATCAGGGCGGGCTCCAATTGCAGCTGGCGCGCCATTGCAATCATCAACCCACACACGGCCACCGAGTGCATGTAGGTGTATTCATCGGCGGTCTTCAGGCGTGCCAGGCTGATGAAGGCGTGAGGATGACGCAGCAGTGATTGGGAAATATCGTCCACCAGTTGAGTGACTTCGGTGGGGTCGACCGCCTTGCCCATGCGCAACTCGCCGAACATGGTGATCACCGCGCGCTTGGCAACCCCACACAACTTTACCGCGCGAGCCACTTCCGCCTTCATCTCGTGGCGGGTCAGTACCTCGCGGGGCTTGCCCGCCGTGGGCGCTGGTGTCACCGCGACCGTAGCGCTCGGCGCTACGTCGCAGCCTTTGAGTGTATCAATCCATACGCCTTGAACCGGCGAGTCCCGCAGACGCTGCAGGTCCTCGATTTGTTTGAGGAGAAAACGGCTTTTCCAAAAGCCATGCTTGATCCAGGCGCCCTCAAGTTTATGGATGTACATGCCCAGGATCACTTGCGACACAAGAATGCGTTTCAACATAGGCCATGCCTCACTGTGTGCAGGTTCAGGCTATCGAAAAACGGGCCACGATCTGCTTGAGGTCTATCGCCAGTTTCGACAGCTCGTGGCTGGCGATGGAGGTCTGTCCGGCGGCTGACGAACTCTGGATCGACAGGTCGCGAATACTGATCAGGTTCTGATCCACCGAGCGGGCCACGTGGGCCTGTTCCTCGGAAGCCGTCGCGATCAGCAGGTTCCTTTCATTGATATCGGCAATGGCCTCGGTAATCTGAATGATGGCATGGCCGGCTTCGTGGGCGATTTTCAGTGAGTCCACCGCTTCATTGCGGTTCATGCTCATGGACGCTACGGCCTCGCTGGAACAGGTTTGTATCTTCGCAATCATCTGCTCGATTTCCTGGGTCGAGGTCTGAGTCCTGTGGGCCAGTGCCCGCACTTCATCGGCCACCACCGCAAAGCCGCGCCCTTGCTCACCGGCCCGAGCCGCCTCTATGGCAGCGTTCAGCGCCAACAGGTTGGTCTGTTCGGCAATCGAGCGGATCACTTCCACCACCCGTGCAATGTCCTGCGCCTGCTTGGCCAGGCCTTCAACTTCCACACCGGTCTGCTGCACCGTGGCGCTGAGTTTTTCGATCGAGGCAATGGTCTGGGTAACACGCTCCTGGCCGATTTTCGCCGAGCGCTGGGAGTCCTGAGTCGAGTGGGAGGCCGAGACGGCATTGCGGGCCACCTCCTCCACTGCGGCGGTCATCTGATTAACCGCCGTGGCAGCCTGGTCGGTTTCGTGGCTCTGGCGCTCAATGCCGGCACTGGACTCACGGGTAATCGAACTCATCTCTTCGGCAGCCGACGCCAATTGCCCGGATGCATCGCTGATTTGCTGCAGGGTGTTCTTGAGGTTCACCTGCATGGCAGCTGTGGATTGCTGCAGCGCCGTCAGCTCATCCTGGCCGTCTACGGTAATGGCCACGCGTAGATCCCCTTCGGCGATCTTTGAGGTCGACACCAGCAGTTCACGTACCGGGGTAATAATACTGCGGGCAAACAGACCGGCGACTACAACCGTCAGCAGCACTGAAACAGCCATCAGCGCCCAGGTAAACAGGCGCGTCGCGTTGTGCTCGCTGGCGGCCACCTGCACCGCTTGCTGCGACCCGCGTTCATTCAACTGGATCAGCTCGTTGATCGAGTCTTGCGCCTTTGAGGCAATGGGGCTCAGGGTGTCGCGCATGAAGACCGCGAGCTGCTCAGTGGACGCCGTAGAAGAGAACCCAAGAAATGCGTCGACCTTCTGGTCGTAACTTCGAATACTACTGAGGGCTTGGTCATATTTGGCCTGCTCCTCGGGACTCGACACCATGGGCGCATAGCTCTCAGCGACCTTGATCAGGTCTGCTCGCAGGCTTCGTATTTTTTCCAGTGAACCTGGGTTCTGCCGGGCGGCGTCCATCGCAAAATTGCGCAGCTCCAGGCGCAGCTTATACAGCGCCGAGTCGATTTTCCCGGCCAGACGAATACTCGGCAGCCAGTTGGTTTCAATTTCAACCGTCGATGCATAAACAGTATCGATTTTTACCAGCGTCATGCCCCCCTGAATTAATAGCAGAATGCACACCACGCCAAAACAAAGGGCAGCACGAAAGTTTAACTTCAAGGATCTCATGGACATCTCTATTCACCTCTTGCCCGGGCTCAATTAGTTAAATGGCCTATGGCTACTATCGTGGGGATAGCATGTGTGAAAAATATGTGACTGTCCACGTAGAATTTTATTATTCGGATGAGAATAATTCTTACACTTCCGTTAATTAGCTAACAAACTAAACTCGCCCAACCCAAGCGCGTTTTCAGCTGGGTAATTCGACGTTGGCTTCTTCGTTGAGCAGCGAATACATCGCATTACAGGACCGATCACAGTTTCGCCCGACCGTTTCCAGATGACGTTTTAAAGAGGCGCTGATTGGCGGCGAAACGCAACTTATATTTTCAATGAGCGCAGCCATGTCTTCCAGCGCTGCGACAATGGAAAGCTGAGTTAGATTAAAGTCGTAGAGCGCGCGGCATATTAATTGCTGATTGTCCATGACGTGTCCCGCCCTTTAAAAACAGAGCTTAGCAGGCGCAGGGGAGTACTCGGACAAACACCAACTTATATTGACTACGGTCAATTAAAAATGGGCACGGCAAGAGGGGCCACGGCGGCGCCTGGCGGCGCCGCTGGCTACTGCCGCTCAGACCATCAAGCCACCTGGCGGCAATGGTAGCGCCGTCTTGTAGCGCACTTGCTTGAGCGCAAAGCTGGAGCGAATATTGGCCACGCCCGGCACCTTGGTCAAAAAGTCCATCATGAAGCGCTCCAGCGACTGAATCGTCGGCACCAGCACGCGGATCAGGTAATCCGGGTCGCCGGCCATCAGGTAGCACTCCATCACTTCGGGCCGGTCCGAGATCGCGCCTTCAAACTGCTGCAACGCCAGTTCGTTCTGCTTCTCCAGGCTCACATGGATGAACACGTTGACGTGCAGCCCGAGTAAGTCGGCGTCAAGCAGCGTGACTTGGTCGCGAATCAGGCCCAATTCCTCCATCGCCTTGACCCGGTTGAAACACGGCGTGGGCGATAGGTTGACCGAGCGGGCCAGGTCGGCGTTGGTGATGCGGGCGTTCTCCTGCAGGGCGTTAAGAATGCCGATGTCGGTACGGTCCAGTTTGCGCATGAGACAAAATCACCTGTTTATTATGGTTATGCAGTTTTTTTATCCTCAAATGATCGCGAGCGCAATGAAACAGAGATAAATATTCTTCTACGCCACGCCTATGATGTTTGTAGGACAAGATTTCTCTTACCCGGAGACTGACTGTCAGCTAGCGCGCCCACTACAAGAAATTCACAAGATCGAGCGTAGAAGCCATGACTCAGCAGTACGAACCACTGCGCCTGCACGTTCCCGAACCCTCGGGCCGCCCAGGCTGCAAGACCGACTTTACCTACCTGCGCCTCACTGACGCCGGCCTGGTGCGCAAACCCGCCATCGACGTAGAACCTGCCGACACCGCCGACCTGGCCAAGGGCCTGATTCGCGTGCTCGACGACCAGGGCCAGGCCCTTGGCCCGTGGGCCGAGGGCGTTCCCGTCGAGATTCTGCGTAAAGGCATGCGCGCCATGCTCAAGACGCGGATATTCGACAACCGCATGGTCGTCGCCCAGCGTCAGAAAAAAATGTCGTTCTACATGCAAAGCCTTGGCGAAGAAGCCATCGGCAGCGCCCAGGCCCTGGCCTTGAACATCGACGACATGTGCTTCCCCACCTACCGCCAGCAAAGCATCCTGATGGCCCGCGAAGTGCCGCTGGTGGACCTGATCTGCCAACTGCTGTCCAACGAGCGCGACCCGCTCAAGGGTCGCCAACTGCCGATCATGTACTCGGTCAAAGACGCCGGCTTCTTCACCATTTCCGGCAACCTCGCCACCCAATTCGTACAAGGCGTGGGCTGGGGCATGGCCTCGGCGATCAAGGGCGATACCAAAATCGCCTCGGCCTGGATCGGCGACGGCGCTACCGCCGAATCCGACTTCCACACCGCCCTCACCTTCGCCCACGTGTACCGCGCGCCGGTGATTCTCAACGTGGTCAACAACCAGTGGGCGATCTCCACCTTCCAGGCGATTGCCGGTGGTGAAGCCACCACCTTCGCCGGACGAGGCGTGGGTTGCGGCATCGCCTCGCTGCGTGTGGACGGCAACGACTTTATCGCGGTGTACGCCGCCTCCGCCTGGGCTGCTGAGCGTGCGCGCCGCAACCTGGGGCCAACGCTGATCGAGTGGGTCACCTACCGCGCCGGCCCGCACTCCACCTCCGATGACCCGTCCAAATACCGCCCCGCCGATGACTGGAGCCACTTCCCGTTGGGTGACCCGATTACCCGCCTCAAGCAGCACCTGATCAAGATTGGCCAGTGGTCCGAAGAGGAACACGTGGCGGTCAGTGCCGAACTTGAAGCCGAAGTCATTGCGGCGCAAAAAGAAGCCGAACAGTACGGCACCCTTGCCGGCGGCCAGATTCCAAGCGCCGCGACCATGTTCGAGGACGTCTATAAAGAGATGCCGGAGCACTTGAAGCGCCAGCGTCAAGAGTTGGGGATCTGACATGAACGATCACAACAACAGTATTGAACTGGAAACCGCCATGACCACCACCACCATGACCATGATCCAGGCCCTGCGCTCGGCCATGGATGTGATGCTTGAGCGTGACGATAACGTGGTGGTGTTCGGCCAGGACGTCGGTTACTTCGGCGGTGTGTTCCGTTGCACCGAAGGTTTGCAGAACAAATACGGCAGCTCGCGGGTGTTTGATGCGCCGATCTCGGAAAGCGGCATCGTCGGCGTCGCGGTGGGCATGGGTGCCTACGGCCTGCGCCCGGTGGCGGAAATCCAGTTCGCCGACTACGTCTACCCCGCTACCGACCAGATCATCTCGGAAGCGGCGCGCTTGCGTTATCGCTCGGCCGGGCAGTTCACTGCGCCGCTGACCATGCGCATGCCCTGCGGTGGCGGTATCTATGGCGGCCAGACCCACAGCCAGAGTATCGAAGCAGTGTTCACCCAGGTCTGCGGCCTGCGCACGGTGATGCCGTCCAACCCGTATGACGCCAAGGGCCTGCTGATCGCCTCGATCGAAAACGATGACCCGGTGATTTTCCTAGAGCCTAAGCGCCTGTACAACGGCCCGTTCGACGGCCATCACGACCGCCCGGTAACCCCGTGGTCGAAGCACCCGCAAGCGCAAGTACCGGACGGTTACTACACCGTGCCGCTGGACGTGGCCGCCATCGTGCGCCCGGGCTCGGCCGTCACCGTGCTGACCTACGGCACCACCGTGTATGTGTCGCAAGTTGCCGCCGAAGAAACCGGCATCGACGCCGAAGTTATTGACCTGCGCAGCCTGTGGCCGCTGGACCTGGAAACCATCGTCAATTCGGTGAAAAAGACCGGCCGTTGCGTGGTGGTGCATGAAGCCACCCGCACCTGCGGCTTTGGCGCCGAGCTGGTGGCGCTGGTGCAAGAGCATTGCTTCCACCACCTGGAAGCGCCGATCGAACGCGTCACCGGTTGGGACACCCCCTACCCGCACGCGCAAGAGTGGGCGTATTTCCCAGGGCCGTCCCGCGTGGGCGCGGCGTTGAAACGGGTCATGGAGGTCTGAATGGGCACGCACATTATCAAGATGCCGGACATTGGCGAAGGCATCGCAGAAGTTGAACTGTCTGTATGGCATGTAAAGGTTGGCGACCTGGTGGTTGAAGACCAAGTGCTGGCGGATGTGATGACCGACAAGGCGATGGTGGACATTCCCTCGCCGGTGCACGGCAAGGTGATTTCCCTCGGCGGCGAGCCAGGTGAAGTCATGGCCGTGGGCAGTATTTTGATCAGCATTGAAGTGGAAGGTGCGGGTAACGCCAAAGATGTACCGGCGGTGGCTGCACCGGCAAAAGCTGCGCCTGCACCCGCTCTGGTTGCTGAAGCCAAGCCTGCGCCAGCGCCAAGCAAGCCCGCGCCAGTGGTGGCGGCTCAAGCACCCGTGGCCCGTGAAGCCGACGAACGCCCATTGGCCTCGCCTGCCGTGCGGAAACACGCGCTGGATGCTGGCATTCAGTTACGCCTGGTGCAGGGCTCTGGTCCTGCGGGCCGGATTCTGCACGAAGATTTGGAGGCTTTCTTGCTCCAGAGTCCGGCGCAAACTAAAACCGCTGCCAACCCCTACGCCGAACGCAACGACGAAGAACAGATCCCGGTGATCGGCATGCGCCGCAAGATCGCCCAGCGCATGCAGGACGCGACCCGGCGCGCCGCGCATTTCAGCTATGTGGAAGAAATCGACGTCACTGCCCTCGACGAGCTGCGCGTGCACCTCAATGAGAAACACGGCGCTGCACGCGGCAAGCTGACATTGCTGCCGTTTATCGTGCGCGCCATGGTCGTGGCGCTGCGGGACTTCCCGCAGATCAACGCGCGCTATGACGACGAAGCCCAGGTCATTACCCGCCTCGGCGCGGTGCATGTGGGGGTCGCCACCCAGAGCGACGTGGGCCTGATGGTGCCGGTGGTGCGCCATGCCGAAGCCCGCAGCCTGTGGGGCAATGCTGAGGAAATCACCCGTTTGGCCAGCGCCGCGCGCAATGGCAAGGCCAGCCGCGATGAGCTGTCGGGGTCGACCATTACGTTGACCAGCCTGGGCGCGTTGGGCGGCATCGTCAGCACACCCGTGCTGAACCTGCCGGAAGTGGCCATCGTCGGCGTCAACCGCATTGTTGAGCGGCCGATGGTGATCAAGGGCCAGATCGTAATCCGCAAGATGATGAACCTCTCCAGCTCCTTCGATCACCGCGTGGTCGATGGCATGGACGCGGCGCAATTCATCCAGGCCATTCGCGGCCTGCTCGAACAACCCGCCAGCCTGTTTTTGGAGTAAGGCATGTCTCAGACACTACACACCACGTTGCTGATTATCGGCGGCGGCCCTGGCGGTTATGTGGCGGCGATTCGCGCCGGTCAGTTGGGCATCCCGACCATTCTGGTGGAAGGCCAGGCCTTGGGCGGCACCTGCCTGAATATCGGCTGCATCCCCTCGAAAGCCCTGATCCATGTGGCCGAGCAGTTCCAGCAAACCGTGCGCCACAGCCAGGGTTCGCAGTTGGGCATCGAAGTGGACGTGCCGACCCTGGACATCCGCAAAAGCGTGGAATGGAAAGACGGCATCGTCGACCGCCTGACCAGCGGCGTTGCCGCACTGTTGAAAAAACACAAAGTGCAGGTGATTCACGGTTGGGCCAAGGTTGTCGATGGCAAGACCATTGATGTCGGCGACCAGCGTATCCATTGCGAACACCTGCTGCTGGCTACCGGTTCGAAAAGCGTCAACCTGCCGATGCTGCCGATTGGCGGGCCGATCATCTCCTCCACCGAAGCGCTGGCCCCCACCCGCGTGCCCAAACGCCTGGTTGTGGTGGGCGGCGGCTATATTGGCCTGGAGCTGGGCATTGCCTACCGCAAGCTCGGCGCTGAGGTCAGTGTGGTCGAGGCGCAGGAGCGCATCCTACCGGCTTACGACGGCGAACTGACGCTGCCGGTGGCTGAATCCATCAAGCACTTGGGGATCAAGCTGTACCTCAAGCACAGCGTGACCGGTTTCGAGAACAACAGCCTGCAAGTGCGCGATCCGAATGGCGACACCTTGTCGCTGGAAACTGATCAAGTGCTGGTGGCCGTCGGTCGCAAACCCAACACTCAAGGCTGGAACCTCGAAGCGCTGAACCTGGACATGAACGGCGCGGCGATCAAGATCGACAGCCGTTGCCAGACCAGCATGCGCAATGTTTGGGCGATTGGCGACCTGAGTGGCGAGCCGATGTTGGCGCACCGGGCCATGGCCCAGGGCGAGATGGTCGCCGAACTGATCAGCGGTAAAACCCGCGAATTCAACCCGGCGTCCATTCCAGCCGTGTGCTTTACCGATCCGGAACTGGTGGTGGTCGGCAAGACCCCGGATGAAGCCAAGGCGGCGGGCCTGGACTGCATCGTGTCGAGTTTCCCGTTCGCGGCCAACGGCCGGGCGATGACGCTGGAGTCGAAAACTGGCTTCGTGCGTGTGGTCGCTCGCCGTGATAACCACCTGATCGTCGGCTGGCAAGCGGTAGGTGTTGGCGTGTCCGAACTGTCCACGGCCTTTGGCCTGAGCCTGGAAATGGGCTCGCGCCTGGAAGACGTGGCCGGCACCATCCACGCCCACCCAACGCTCGGCGAAGCTGTACAAGAGGCGGCCTTAAGGGCCCTGGGCCACGCGCTGCACCTGTAAACCTACAGTGAGGCCATCTCAGGCAAGCCAGCTCCCACACGGGAATGCATTCCAAATGTGGGAGCTGGCTTGCCTGCGATAGCGGTGGATCAGCCAACACACAGACTGAACGGCCCACCCACCTGCTCCCACACCGGCCAATAATGCAGTATTGTTGCGCCCATCCAGAAAAAAACCGACAAGCCTGCCTTCGACCAGGCGGTTGACCAGAGATAGAGGGTGTCATGGGTAACGAAAGCATCAATTGGGACAATCTGGGTTTTGACTACATCAAGACCGACAAGCGGTTTCTCCAAGTCTGGAAAAACGGCGAATGGCAAGCCGGCACCCTGACCGACGATAATGTGCTGCACATCAGCGAGGGCTCCACGGCCCTGCACTATGGCCAGCAATGCTTTGAAGGCCTCAAGGCCTACCGCTGCAAGGACGGTTCAATTAACCTGTTCCGCCCGGACCAGAACGCCGCCCGCATGCAGCGCAGCTGTGCACGCCTGCTGATGCCGCACGTGCCCACCGAAGACTTCATCGAAGCCTGCAAACAAGTGGTCAAGGCCAACGAGCGGTTCATCCCGCCGTACGGCAGCGGCGGCGCGCTGTACCTGCGCCCGTTCGTGATCGGCACCGGTGACAACATCGGCGTGCGTACCGCGCCGGAGTTCATCTTCTCGGTCTTCGCCATCCCGGTCGGCGCCTACTTCAAAGGCGGGCTGGTGCCGCATAACTTCCAGATCTCCACTTTCGACCGCGCCGCGCCACAAGGCACCGGCGCCGCCAAAGTGGGTGGTAACTACGCCGCCAGCCTGATGCCGGGTGCCGAAGCGAAAAAATCCGGTTTCGCCGATGCGATCTATCTGGACCCGATGACCCATTCGAAAATCGAAGAAGTCGGCTCGGCCAACTTCTTCGGGATCACCCACGACAACCAGTTCATCACGCCGAAGTCGCCTTCGGTGCTGCCAGGCATCACCCGCCTGTCGCTGATCGAACTGGCCCAGTCCCGCCTGGGCCTGAAAGTGGTCGAAGGCGAAGTGTTCATCGACAAACTGGATCACTTCAAGGAAGCCGGAGCCTGCGGCACGGCCGCTGTGATCTCGCCCATCGGCGGCATCCAGTACAACGGCAAACTGCACGTGTTCCACAGCGAAACTGAAGTCGGCCCGATCACCCAGAAGCTCTACAAAGAGCTGACCGGCGTGCAAACCGGTGACGTCGAAGCGCCAGCAGGCTGGATCGTCAAGGTCTAAGCCCAAACGCCAGCAACACCACAAAACCCATGTGGGAGCTGGCTTGCCTGCGATGGCGGTCTATCAGTGACTCAATAAGTTGACTGATGCACCGCCATCGCAGACAAGCCAGCTCCCACAGTTGATTTCGGTGTTCTCACACATCCTTGGGGATGTTCACGGCTATCTTCTTACCCATACTAATCCTCGGCTCCACTCCATATCCCAACGCCTCATAGAACCCCGCCACCCCATCATTGCCGCCAGTAATCTGCAAATTGATCTTCATGCACCCCAACGCCGTCAACGCCTGCTCGGCATACCGCACCAGCGAGGAGCCCAGGCCGTGACGCCGATAGTCAGCGTGCACCGCCACCGAATACAGCCAACCACGATGCCCGTCGTAGCCTGCGAGAAGGGTGCCGATCACGGCTTTTTTATCCGTCGCTACGAAAAACAACCCATCGTTAACCGCCAGCTTCTTATCAATCGCCAACGTCGGCAGGTTGTGCGCGGTGTCGTACCCAAACGCCTCCTGCCACAGGGCCACCACTTGCGCACGGTGCTGACGATCACGATACGGCCCGATGGGGTGGCGGGATAACAGCGCCTTCTCCATCACCAGCGTGCGCTCGTTACCGTGATAGACATCGCGCACCGTGTGGAAGCCCATCTTTGTATAAAACGGCTCGGCGGTCAGCGAAGACGGCACACTCAACACCGTCACCCCGGCTTCCCGGGCACGCAGTTCGATCTCAATCATCAGCAGCCGCCCAATGCCCTGCCCTTGCAGCGCCGGGTTCACAAACACCGAGCGCACCACATTGCCATCAAGCGCGGCAGTGGCGACGATCACCTGACCCTGAGTCGCCACCAGCACCACCCGCCGCTGGAGCAAGGCCTGCACGGCGTCCGGGGTAAAGTTGCTCGCCACCCGCGCAATCACATCCGCCGGGTAATCCCGCGCATTACTGCTGTGCAAGGCCGCCAGGATGACCTGGCTGATCCCCTCGGCATCGGCTGCCTGGGCGAGACGAACGGCGGTAGACATGATTCCTCCTGACGGACAGCGCTATAACAGCCCCAACAATACCAATGTGGGAGCTGGCTTGCCTGCGATGACGGTGTGCCAGCCAAGAATATGGCACTGATACACCGCTATCGCAGGCAAGTCAGCTCCCACAGTTGACCTCATTCCAACCCTGACAGCCGATTCGGCTGCCCCACCCCACTTTTCAGCTTTCCCGGCTGAGCCGCCCCGCTGTTTCAGCCGGGATTCCCCCATCACAACGCACAAAATACCCCCACAGCTCAGCCCCCATGGACCCGTGCACCCATGCAAACAACAAACACCGTCCTGATGATTCGCCCGGCGCGCTTTGCTTTCAACCCGGACACCGCGATCAACAACCGCTTCCAACGCCCGCCCCTGGACCCACTAAGCGCACAGCACAAAGCGCTGGAAGAATTCGACCGCTATGTCGACACCCTGCGCCAACACGGCGTGGAAGTGTTGGTGGTGCAGGACACCCCGGCGCCTCACACGCCCGACTCGATCTTCCCCAATAACTGGTGGAGCAGCCATGCCGACGGCAGCCTGGTGCTGTACCCGATGGAAGGCCAGAACCGACGATTGGAGCGCAACAAAGGTGTGCTGCACGTACTGGAGCAGCGCTTTGCGATCAAAGACACCATCGACCTCAGCCACCTCGAACAACAGAACATCTTCCTCGAAGGCACCGGCAGCATGGTGCTCGACCGCCAACACCGCATCAGCTACGCCTGCCACTCCGGGCGCACCCACCAGGACGCCCTGCGCCAGTTCGCCGACCGCCTCGACTACCAACTCTGCGTGCTCCACGCCGTCGACCGCCATCACGCGCCGATCTACCACAGTAACGTGATGATGAGCGTCGGCCGTGACCTCTCGGTGGTGTGCCTGCAAGCCCTGCCTGACGCCGACGAACGCCTGGGCCTGGAACGCTCCCTGCGCGATACCGGCAAAGACATCCTCGCCCTCGACTTCGACCAGTTGGAAGCCTTCGCCGGCAACATGCTCGAAGTCCATGACCGCGACGGCCAGCCGCTTTTGGTCATGTCCGCCAGCGCCTGGGGGGCCCTGCAACCAGCCCAGCGCCAGCATGTGGAACGCCACACACAGCCGGTGGTGGTGAACATCGACAACATCGAACGCATCGGCGGCGGCAGTGCCCGCTGCATGCTGGCGGAAGTGCACCTGCCCGCCCGCCCCTCATTTCAATAAGGAGTCTTGCCATGACCCGCTATATCGACGTCAACGACCTCTGCTACCTGGTCTCGCAAAAAGGCCTGCAAACCTGCATCACGGAAATGGCCGAGTACATCCGCGCCGACTACCTGCGCTGGCAGGACTTCGAAAAATGCGCGCGCCTGGCCAACCACTCGCCGGACGGCGTGATCGAGCTGATGCCGGTGTCCGACGCCTCGCTGTACGCCTTCAAATACGTGAACGGCCACCCGAAAAACACCCTGGCTGGCATGCTCACCGTGATGGCCTTCGGTGCCCTGGGCGATGTGGACACCGGCAAGCCGGTGCTGCTGGCGGAAATGACCCTGACCACCGCGATCCGCACCGCAGCCACTTCAGCCTTGGTCGCCCGCTACCTGGCGCGCGACAACAGCCGCAGCATGGCGCTGATCGGCAACGGCTCGCAGAGTGAATTCCAGGCCCTGGCTTTCCACGCCATGCTCGGCATCAACGAGATTCGCCTGTTCGACATCGACGCCAAGGCTACCGCCAAGCTGGCGGCCAACCTCAAGGCGTTCCCGGCGATCAAGGTGTTCCTGGCCGGCAGCGTGGCCGAAGCGGTGAAAGGTGCGGATATCGTCACCACCGTGACGGCGGACAAGGCCTACGCGACCATTCTGACGGATGAAATGATCGAACCCGGCATGCACCTCAACGCCGTGGGCGGTGACTGCCCGGGCAAGACCGAGCTGGACCGACGTATCGTCGAACGCGCCCGGGTGATCGTCGAGTACGAACCGCAAAGCCGCATCGAAGGTGAGATCCAGCACATGCCGGTAGATTCGCCGGTGACCGAGCTGTGGCAAGTCATCAACGGCCAGCAACCCGGCCGCGAAAACGCGCGCCAGATCACCCTGTTCGACTCGGTGGGTTTTGCCATCGAAGACTACTCGGCGCTGCGTTACGTGCTCGACGTGGCCAAGGCACTGGATATCGGCAGCACGCTTGAGCTGGTGCCGGACCTGGCCGACCCGAAAGACCTGTTCGCACGCCTGGCGCAACAACCGCGCGCACAGCAGAAAAAGCGCGCCTGAGACCGCTCTGGCCTGCCGCTTTGCGCCCAGGGCGGGCCACAACTTACACCTTGAAAAGCCGATTCAGCGCATGTCGCAGCCGATTCCGCTGCATTGCGCTTTTTAACAGCGCAATTCGCGCTTTATGCACGGGGTAAACGACACAAAAAACGCACCACCATGAAGCATTCTCTGTGCCCAGCAGACTCACTGCGCTGAACACACCTGTTGTGCCAGGCGGGCGTGTTGTGGCGAGCGGGCTTGCCCCCTCGCCACAGAAAAACGCCTTCACAACAACAAAAGCCACACCGAAAGAACGTTGCTTTATCCAATAACTGCCCTGACATCAATTACAAAATATAGGGACGCCCCATGACTCCACTGCGATCACTCTTCGCTGCGTTGCTGTTGCCACTGTGCGCCAGCGCCGCCCACGCCCAAGACTGGAAAGAAATCCGCTTCGGCGTATTCCCCGAGTACCCTCCCTTCGAATCCGTAGCCGCCGACGGCAGCCTGCAAGGTTTTGATATCGAGTTGGGCAACGCCATCTGCGCCAAGCTCGACGTCAAATGCACCTGGGTGCACAACGAATTCGACGGCATGATCCCAGCCCTGCGCGCGCGCAAGTTCGACGCGATCATGTCCTCCATGGCCGTGACGCCGGCGCGCGAAAAAGTCATCGACTTCACCGACCGGCTGTTCCTCAGCCCCACCTCGGTGATCACCCGTAAAAGCGCCGACTTCGGCGACACCCCCGAAGCCCTGAAAGGCAAGCAAGTCGGCGTGCTGCAAGGTTCGCTGCAAGAAGCCTACGCGCGGGCGCACCTGGCCAAGCTCGGCGCCCAGATCAAGGCGTACCAGTCCCAGGAGCAGAACTACGCCGACCTGCAGAACGGCCGCCTCGATGCCACCCTCACCGACAAGCTCGAAGCGCAGCTCAACTTCCTGTCCAAGCCTGAAGGCGCCGACTTCAAGACCGGCCCGGCCTTCAAGGACCCGACCCTGCCCCTGGACATCGCCATGGGCTTGCGCAAGAACGACGCTGAGCTACGCGCGCTGATCAACAAAGGCATCGCCGCCGTCCAGGCCGATGGCACTTATGCGCAGATCCAGAAGAAGTACTTCGGCGATCAAGATATCTACAACGAGTAACCTGTGGGAGCGGGCTTGCTCGCGAATGCGCAGTGTCAGTCGCTGAATGTGTGCCTGATAAACCGCCTTCGCGAGCAAGCCCGCTCCCACAGGGGAATATCTGCGTCCTTTAGAGATACCCCCCATGAACGAACTCCTCAACCTGCAAGGCTACGGCCCGATGCTCGCCCAGGGTGCCTGGATGACGGTCAAGCTGGCGTTCCTGGCGCTGGCCCTAAGCCTCACCCTGGGCCTGATCGCCGCCGGCGCCAAGCTCTCCAGCGTCAACTGGCTGCGCGTGCCGGCCACGCTCTACACCACACTGATCCGCAGCGTGCCGGACCTGGTACTGATCCTGCTAATTTTCTACAGCCTGCAACTGTGGCTCAACGACCTGAGCGAAGTGTTCGGCTGGGACTACTTTGAAATCGACCCGTTTACCGCCGGGGTGATCACCCTGGGCTTTATCTACGGCGCGTATTTCACCGAGAACTTCCGTGGCGCGATCCTCAGCGTGCCGGTCGGCCAACTGGAAGCCGCGACCGCCTACGGCTTGAGCCGTTGGCAGCGGTTTCACCTGGTGCTGTTCCCACAACTGATGCGCTTTGCCCTGCCGGGCCTGGGCAATAACTGGCTGGTGCTGCTCAAGTCCACCGCACTGGTGTCGATCATCGGCCTGTCGGACCTGGTTAAAGCCGCGCAAAACGCCGGCAAGAGCACCAACGAACCGTTGTATTTCCTGATCCTTGCCGGCCTGGTGTACCTGGTGATCACCACCCTCTCCAACCGCATCTTCAAGCGCCTCGAGCGGCGCTATAACCTCGGCATCAAGGGGATGGCACGATGATCGAACTGTTCCAGCAATACGGCCTGGCCTACCTGTTCAGCGATGGCGCGGGGTTGTCCGGTGTGGCCATGACCTTATGGCTGTTTATCATCTCGGTGGTCGCAGGCTTTGCCCTGTCGATCCCACTGGCGCTGGCCCGCGTGTCGGAGCACTTCTGGCTGCGCTGGCCGGTGGAGGTCTACACCTACCTGTTTCGTGGCACGCCGCTGTATATCCAATTGCTGATTTGCTACACCGGGCTGTACAGCCTGGAAGTGGTGCAGGACAACGCCCTGCTCAACCAGTTTTTCCGCAATGCGCTGAACTGCACGCTGCTGGCGTTTGTGCTGAACACCTGTGCCTACACCGTGGAAATCTTCGCCGGGGCGATCCGCAATATTCCCCATGGCGAAATCGAGGCGGCGCGCGCCTACGGTCTACACGGCTGGCGGCTGAACCTGTTTGTGGTGGTGCCCGCCGCGTTGCGCCGAGCGTTGCCGGCCTACAGCAATGAAATGATCCTGATGCTGCACGCCACTTCCCTGGCATTCACCGCTACCGTCGCCGACATCCTCAAGGTGGCCCGCGACGCCAACGCCGAGACGTTCCTGACGTTCCAGGCGTTCGGTATCGCCGCCCTGCTCTACATGCTGCTGTCCTTTGCACTGGTGGGCCTGTTTCGACTGGCCGAACGTCGCTGGATGCGTTTTCTTGTTCCTACCCGAGGCTAACCCATGAATCAGTCCGCGCAGGCTCTGGCTACTTATCCTGTTGATGTAGCGCCTTCTGCACAAACCTTCGCCCACACGGCCGCGATCAAGCTCCAGGTCGAAGGCATTCACAAACGCTACGGCGACCACGAAGTGCTCAAGGGCGTGTCCCTCAATGCGCGCCAGGGCGATGTGATCAGCCTGATCGGCGCCAGCGGCTCGGGCAAAAGCACGATGCTGCGCTGCATCAACTTTCTCGAACAGCCAGACGCCGGGGTGATTACTCTCGACGGCATCAGCATCGAAATGCAGCCAGGCCGCGCCGGCACCCGCGCGCCGCAGCAGGCGCAATTGCAGAACCTGCGCACGCGCCTGGCCATGGTGTTCCAGCACTTCAACCTATGGAGCCACATGACCGTGCTGGAAAACATCACCATGGCCCCGCGCCGCGTGCTGAATGTCAGCGCGGCCGAGGCAGAAAAACGCGCGCGCATGTACCTGGACAAAGTCGGCTTACCGGGCCGTGTGGCAGACCAATACCCGGCGTTTCTCTCCGGCGGCCAGCAACAGCGCGTGGCCATCGCACGGGCGCTGGCGATGGAGCCGGAAATCATTCTGTTCGACGAACCAACGTCAGCGCTGGACCCTGAGCTTGTAGGAGAAGTCCTCAAAGTCATACAGACGTTGGCCGAGGAAGGTCGTACCATGCTGATGGTCACCCACGAAATGGGCTTTGCCCGCCAGGTGTCCAGCCAAGTGCTGTTCTTGCACCAGGGCCGTGTCGAGGAGCAAGGCGGCGCCGAGATTCTCGACCACCCCAGCAGCGAGCGCTTGCAGCAATTTCTTTCCAATCGTTTGAAGTGAACTCATGGATACCAAGGCCAACGGACCCCACTCTTCCCCTGCGCTGGACCGCATCGATGAGGCCATCATCGACGTGTTGCGGCACCAAGGGCGTATCACCTACGAAAAACTCTCGTCGCTGGTGCATTTGACGCCCAGGCCCTGCCTGGAACGGGTGCGCAAATTGGAACGACGCGGCGTGATTCGCGGTTACGGGGCGATCATCGATGTGCAGATGGTCTCGCCGGGGCTGTCGCTGCTGGTGCTGGTGGCCTTGTCCAATCAGAGCGGGCGCTCGGCGCAGAAGGCTTTCGAGGCGTGCGTCAAAGCTTGCCCGCAGGTGTTCGAATGCCAACTGATCAGCGGGCCGTTCGACTACAGCCTGCGCATGCGCTGCCGCGATATGGAGCATTACCGGGTGCTGACGGAGACGTGGTTGAATAATGACGAGTTGCACATTGATAAGTTGGTGGCGCATCCGGAGTTGGCGGTGGTCAAAAACACCGCGACTGAGCTGGCCTGAACACCGTCCATCGCTATAGATCGCTCCAACGCAGAGCGTGGGAACGACCATCATGTTGCAGTTTGAAACACCACGATGTTATACCGAGCTTACTGCTGGTTGGCCGTTTCAAGGATGAACACCATCAAAACGTCATTATTGATTTGCGCACTGTTCACTTGCCTCCTCTCGCCTGCCGCTCAGGCAGCCCCAGCCGGCAGCGACGCTTCAGCCGCGTGGTTTAAGGTAGTCGTCGGGATATTGTCGGGGGCTTCTTGTCAGAATCGCCTGGTGCCTGCAGAACGAGAACGGTGTATTCGCAAAAACCGCGAACAGGCCTGTCGTGATTTCCCGGAGGGCATCGAGAAAGAGAACTGCCTGAAAGAGCTGCCTGGCGTTGCAAGCCAACCCACCCCTTCAGGCACTCAACCTTCCGGCGCCGATTACGCACTGAAGAATGTGATACCTGCCAGCACTCAAGACTTTCGCCCGCCGGTTAAAACCGATGACCTGGATTCGCCGCTGAAGCAGTTCATCAGCCCTCCCGCGCAAAGCCCCACCCCGCGCACGAACTAAACAACAGCTCCCGCATTGATAGGGTTCGCAATTCGCTTACCAGGCTTGGCGCCTACAAGCTTCGCCTGCCCATCCTTCTGTTTGCCCGTCCGCGCCTCACTGATCAACCCCGGGATCAACTTACCCTCCGGCAAGTTCTTCCAGAACCGGCTGGGCAAGTGCCCCTCCATTACCTTGGGGTTCAAGCGCGCCGGGTTGAAGATGTGGCTGTAGTAGGTCAGCCACATGGCGCTATGCGGGTCTTCGACATTTTGCGCCAGTTGCTGCCACGCCTCGGGGCACTGCCGTTGATGAATCAACTGCTCACCATCGTAGTAAACCCCATCCAACGGCGTGGCGATCATCCAGCGATGGCGGCCCATGCGCCCGATAAAGTGCTGGCTGGCTGATTTCAATATGTCGTGGGCCGGCTCATGCCAGGCCACGTACTCCGGCAGCTCAGGGCCAGCCTCTGCGGGCACGGCAATAAACCGCACAAATGCATGCAAGTGATGGGCTTCGCGGCTGACCTGCTTGATCCGCCGCTGTAACTCGCTGCCCAGTTTGTCACCTGCCAGCATGGCCGTACGGTCGCCATGACTGACCCGCCACAACACCTCGTAGAGCAAACTCCAACGCTGATCGCCGTGATAGCAAGCCGCCGATTCCAGCAGTTCCAACAAGGCTTTGGGAATCCGCGCCTGGAACGGCCCAAGCTGTTCAGGAATGGACTCGTCGGTGGCAAACAGGTCCGCCACGTGCACCTCACCCCAGCTTACTTTGCTGGGGTCGACCTGATGGCTGAGCAGCCAGCGCGCCTGTTCACGCCAGGTACTGAACAGGTTGTCGCATTCCAGGCTGATCATCCCCACAACCCCATTTGCTGTGGCTGCGGGCGGTCGCGCAGTTGCTCGCGCAGCAGCACGCTGGTGCTCTCGGCCTGTTGCGGGTGGTAGTCGCTGGTGATGAAAAACGGCTTGGCCTTGGCCAGCACGCAGCGCATGCGCGCCAGGTCTTCGAAACGGATCTTGCGCTCGCGGCGCAGGTCCACCAGGCGCTGAGTGGTGCGCAGGCCGATGCCGGGGATTCGCGCGATCAAGGTCGGTTCGGCGCGGTTCAGATCCAGGGGAAACACCTCGCGATGCTCCAGGGCCCAGGCCAGCTTGGGGTCGATATCCAGCGCCAGATGGCCCGGCCCTTGGAACAGTTCGTTGGCACTGAAGCCGTAACTACGCAGCAGAAAGTCCGCCTGGTACAAGCGGTGTTCGCGCATCAACGGCGGCGCGGCCAGGGGCACGCTTTTCGGGCTGTTGGGGATGGGGCTGAACGCCGAGTAATACACGCGGCGCAGCTTGTAGTTGCCATACAGCGCTTCGGCGCCATGCAAGATGGTGCTGTCGTCGGTGTCGTCGGCGCCGACAATCATCTGCGTGCTCTGCCCGGCCGGAGCGAAACGCGGCGCGCGTGGCTCGTTGAGGACGGTTTGCTCGCCGGTATAAATGGTCTGCATGGCTTGCTTGATCGAAACGATCTGCTTCTCCGGCGCCAGGGTTTGCAGGCTGGCATCGGTGGGCAGTTCGATATTCACGCTGAGCCGGTCAGCATAGCGCCCGGCCTCGGCGATCAGCGCCGGGTCGGCTTCGGGAATGGTCTTGAGGTGAATGTAGCCGCGAAAGTCATGCTCTTCGCGCAGCAGTTTCGCCACCCGCACCAACTGTTCCATGGTGTAGTCGGCCGAACGGATGATGCCGGAACTGAGGAACAGCCCGCTGACGCAATTGCGCCGGTAGAAATCCAGGGTCAGGGTGACCACCTCCTCCGGGCTGAAACGTGCACGGGGCACGTCGCTGGAGCGGCGATTGACGCAGTATTGGCAGTCGTAGAGGCAGAAATTGGTCAGCAACACCTTGAGCAGCGACACGCAACGGCCGTCCGGGGTGTAGCTGTGGCAGATCCCCATGCCATCGGTCGAACCCAGGCCGGCTTTGCCCTCGGAGCTGCGCTTGGGCGCGCCACTGCTGGCGCAGGAAGCGTCGTACTTGGCGGCGTCGGCGAGGATGCTGAGTTTTTCGATCAATTGCATGGAGGGCTACCGATACTGGTTTTTTGTACAGTATCAGCGAGCCCCCGATGTCACAAGTGTTGCCTGTCAGCTCGCAGTGGCGAGCAACACGTCCTGCACCGAACGCGCTTTGCCACGGTGACGGTCATGCTCATACAACGACGCCGCAATCTCATCCGCGCGAATCGGCAGTACCGACAGCAAGGTATCGCTCAACCCATGGCTGGCCTGGCTGAAGCCCTGGATATAGATGCCGGCCTTGCAGCGCTCGTCGGTGACGATGCGGTAGTCGCGCGCCACCTCGAAGTCGCCCATGTAGGCTTCCAAGGGTGCCAGCAGTTCGCGGTGCATCTGGCGTTCGTAGCCGGTGGCCAGGATCACGGCATCGTAATGGCTGACACTGGTTTCGCCGCTGGCGTTGTTGCGCAAGGCCAGTTCGATGCCCAGCGGGCTGGCGCTGGCTTTCTCGACCACGGTCATGGTGCGGAAAGCCTGGCGAGCAACGCCGGAGACTTTCTGGCGATAGAAAATGCCATAGATGCGCTCGATCAGGTCCAGGTCCACCACCGAATAGTTGGTGTTCTGGTATTCAGCCACCAGGCGCTCGCGCTCGGCGCCGACTTGCTGGAACACCAGGTCAGTAAACGCCGGCGAGAACACTTCGTTGACGAACGGGCTGTCATCGGCGGGCTTGAGCGCCGAACCGCGCAGGATCATGTCGACCTGCACCGATGGGAAGCTGTCGTTGAGGTCGATAAAGGCTTCAGCCGCGCTCTGACCACCGCCGATGATTGCAATGCGCATCGCCTTGCCTTCAACGCACGGCTGTTGGGCCATACGCGCCAGGTATTGGGAATGGTGGAACACCCGGCCGTCATCCTTGAGGCCTTTGAACGCTTCGGGTACACGCGGTGTGCCGCCGGCGCTGACCACCACCGAACGGGTGGTGCGCACATGCTGGTCACCCTGCGCATCCCGGGAGATCACGCGCAACGCTTCAACCTGTTGCTGATGCAGGATCGGCTCGATGGCCAGCACTTCCTCGCCATAGCTGGCCTGCGGCTGGAACTGCCCCGCGACCCAGCGCAGGTAGTCGTTGTACTCCATGCGGCACGGGTAGAAGGTGCCGAGGTTGATGAAGTCCACCAGCCGGTCGTGGGCTTTGAGGTAGTTGACGAAGGAGTACGGGCTGGTGGGGTTGCGCAAGGTCACCAAGTCCTTGAGGAACGAAATCTGCAGCTCGCTCTGGGTCACCAGGGTATTGCCGTGCCAGCGGTAGTCGGCCTGTTTGTCGAGAAACAGGACGTCCAGTTTGCCCTGGGCTTTTTCGCGCTCCTGCAGGGCGATGGCCAGCGCCAGGTTCGAAGGGCCGAAACCGATACCGATCAGGTCGTGAACCGCGGGCGAAGCAATTGCCTGTGTCATTCCAGTGTCCTCTGGATAAGCCCCTTGGCGGTGGGGCGGGAATACCTTCAAGACCTGAACAACAGGTCATGTGTTGATAGGAAACGAGGACAATGAAATAAAATTTAACTGATCGTTGATCAGTGCGCTTCCCACTCACGCATGCGCACCCGGCAATGCTTCATGGCGTTGACGATATGTTTTTCCACCACGCTGCGGGAAATACTCAGGCGCTCGGCGATTTGCAGGTGGGACAGGCCCTCGAGTTTGCGCAGCAGGAAGCTGTCGCGGCAGGCCGCCGGCAGTTCGGCCAGGGCACGTTCGAGCATTTCCAGGCGTTGGCCCTGATCGTGGCTGACATGCGGTGAACTGGGGGCGAAACGCCCTTCGTTATCGAGCACCTCAAGGGGTTCGCACTGGCGCAAAGCGTTGCGCCGGTGGCCGTCGATCACCAGGTTAAGTGCCGTGCGGTACAAAAACGCGCGCGGTTGGTCGATCGGCGTGTCGCTTGCGCGCTCCAGCACCCGGACATAAGCGTCATGCACCACATCCTCGGCCACCTGACGGTTGCCCAGCTTGGCGTTGAGGAAACACACCAGCTCGCGATAGTAGTTTTCCAACATGACTCCCGGCCGCCAGGGTAGGCGGCATCTAATCCTTGAGTGCTAAAGAAGGCAGGCCATGAATGATGGCAGTTTGAGTACGTGCAATTTATAGTAATTCTCATCTAGTTTTAAAGAAGTCTTGCATCAACGTACGATTTTTTTATTCGATAGAGCTGTTACCGCGTATGTAAACACCTAAATTCTCGGGCAATTTTCTCGTATAACTGTCAGCCCTCCGCCAATGCGGCCTCAATTTCCTGGCTGGAACCAATGCATGAAACGCCCTCGCCCCGCCCGACGCGCCCTGCTTGTTGTCGCGTGCCTGTTCCCCATCCTTGCGGTGGTGGCCTGGCAAGTGCTGCCGCCGGGCCGCGACAGCCTGCCCACGGTCACCGTAACCCGCGGCAACATTGAAAACAGCGTCACCGCACTGGGCACCCTGCAACCACGCCGGTATGTCGACGTGGGCGCCCAGGCGTCCGGGCAGATCCGCAAGATCCACGTGGAAGCGGGTGACCACGTCGAGGAAGGCGAGCTGCTGGTGGAAATTGACCCCGCCACGCAACAGGCCAAGCTCGATGCCAGCCGCTACGCCATTGAAAACCTCAAGGCCCAGTTGCAGGAACAGAAAGCCCAGCACGAACTCGCCCGCCAGAAATACCAGCGCCAGCAACGCCTGGTTGCAGGCAACGCCACCCGCGAAGAAGACGTGCAAACCGCCAGGGCCGAACTAACTGCCACCCAGGCCCGGGTCGACATGTTCCAGGCGCAGATCCGCCAGGCCCAGGCCAGCCTGCGCAGTGACGAGGCTGAGCTGGGCTATACACGCATCTACGCGCCCATGAGCGGCACCGTGGTGGCGGTGGACGCGCGGGTCGGCCAGACCCTCAACGCCCAGCAACAGACGCCGCTGATCCTGCGCATCGCCAAATTGTCGCCGATGACCGTGTGGGCCGAGGTGTCCGAAGCCGACATCGGCCACGTTAAACCAGGCATGAGCGCCTATTTCACCACCCTCGCCGGCGGCAAACGGCGCTGGACCAGCACCGTGCGCCAGATCCTGCCGATCCCGCCCAAGCCGCTCAATGAAGCCAGCCAGGGCAATGGCAGCCCCAACAGCACCAGCAAAACCGGCAGCGGCCGCGTAGTGCTGTACACCGTGCTGCTGGACGTGGACAACAGCGACAACGCGTTGATGGCCGAGATGACCACCCAGGTGTTTTTCGTCGCCAGCCAAGTCAAGGACGCCCTTACTGTGCCGGTCGCCGCCCTGCTCGGCAGCCAAGGCAGCGACAAGCAGATCGCCCGGGTCGTGGCCAAAAACGGCGCCATCCAGGAACGCGAAGTGCGCCTGGGCATCAGCGACCGCCTGCGGGTAGAAGTGCTGGACGGCCTGAACGAAGGCGATCACCTGCTGATCGGCCCGGCCGACGGCAGCGGAGGTTGATTTGACCACGCCGCTGATTGAACTCAAGAACATCTGCAAATCTTACGGCGGCGGCGACAGCCCGCAGGTCGATGTATTGCGCGGGATCGACCTGTCGATCCATGCCGGAGAGTTCGTCGCCATCGTCGGCGCCTCGGGCTCCGGCAAATCCACGCTGATGAATATCCTCGGCTGCCTCGACCGCCCCACCGTGGGCGACTACCTGTTCGCCGGGGAAAACGTCGCGCACCTGGACAGCGACGCACTGGCCTGGCTGCGCCGCGAAGCCTTTGGTTTCGTGTTCCAGGGTTACCACCTGATCCCGTCGGGCTCGGCCCAGGAAAACGTCGAGATGCCGGCGATCTATGCCGGCATCAGCGCCGCCGAACGCCACGCCCGCGCCAAGGCCCTGCTCACCCGCCTGGGCCTGGCTGACCGTACCAACAACCGCCCACACCAGCTCTCCGGTGGCCAGCAACAGCGCGTCTCGATTGCCCGCGCACTGATGAACGGCGGGCATATCATCCTCGCCGACGAACCCACCGGTGCCCTCGACAGCCACAGCGGCGCCGAGGTGATGCTGCTGCTGGATGAACTGGCAAGCCAGGGCCACGTGGTCATTTTGATTACCCACGACCGCGAAGTCGCGGCGCACGCCAACCGCATCATCGAGATCAGCGATGGCCTGATCATCAGCGACTCAGCGCGCAGTGACACCCACGTGCCCGTCACGGCCAACAGCGACGCACTGCAAGCCGTGGACCTGCGCCAGCGCCTGGCCGACGGGGCCGAACACGACGGCGCCTGGAAAGCCGAACTGCTGGACGCGGTGCAAGCGGCCTGGCGGGTGATGTGGATCAACCGCTTCCGCACCGCGCTGACGCTGTTGGGGATCATCATCGGCGTGGCGTCGGTGGTGGTGATGCTGGCGGTGGGCGAAGGCAGCAAGCGCCAGGTCATGGCGCAGATGGGCGCGTTCGGTTCCAACATCATCTACCTCAGTGGTTCATCGCCTAACCCGCGTACGCCGCCGGGCATCGTGACCCTCAACGACGTCGCGGCCTTGGCGGAACTGCCACAGGTCAAGCGCATCATGCCGGTCAACGGTAGCTACGCCGGGGTGCGCTTCGGCAACTTGGACTACCTGGCGTACGTGGGCGGCAATGACGTCAACTTCCCGGAGATTTTCAACTGGCCGGTGGTTGAGGGCAGCTACTTCACTGCGGCCGACGAGCGGGCCGGGGCTACGGTCGCGGTGATCGGCCATCGTATCCGCGAGAAACTGTTCAAGAACGTCGCCAGCCCGCTTGGCCAATACATCTTGATCGAAAACGTGCCATTCCAGATCATTGGCGTGCTGGCGGAAAAAGGCTCCAGCTCCGGCAGTGAAGACAGCGACGACCGTGTCGCCATCCCCTACACCGCCGCCAGCGTGCGCCTGTTCGGCACCTATAACCCTGAATACGTGGTAATTGCCGCCGCCGATGCGCGCAAGGTGCATGAGGCCGAACAGGCTATCGACCAGTTGATGCTCAAACTGCACAACGGCAAGCGTGACTACCAACTGACCAACAGTGCGGCGATGATCCAGGCCGAAGCGCGCACGGCGAACACGCTGTCGTTGATGCTCGGTTCGATTGCGGCAATTTCCCTACTGGTGGGCGGGATCGGCGTGATGAATATCATGCTGATGACCGTGCGTGAACGCACCCGCGAAATTGGCATTCGCATGGCCACCGGTGCGCGTCAGCGCGACATCCTGCGCCAGTTTCTCACCGAGGCGGTAATGCTCTCGGTGGTCGGCGGTCTGTGCGGCGTCGCATTGGCGCTGCTGGTCGGCGGCGTGCTGGTGCTGGCCGAAGTGGCCGTGCAGTTTTCCCTGGTGGCGGTATTGGGCGCATTTGGCTGTGCGCTGGTCACCGGTGTCGTATTCGGCTTTATGCCGGCCCGTAAAGCTGCCCGGCTCGATCCGGTTAAGGCGTTGACCAGTGAATAAACAAACCCTCACACCGCGCTTGTCGGTGCTCAGCCTGTGCCTGTTGCTCAACGCCTGCGCCGGTAACCCGCCTGCCGTCGACAGCGGCATTGCGCCGCCTGCTGCGTGGCAATACGCCGAGCGAGAGGCAGCCCAGGCGACCAACCAGCGCTGGTGGACACAATTCGGCAGCCCGCAACTCAACCGCCTGATCGATCAGGCGCGGCGTGACAGCTATAACGTGGCCGCCGCCATGGCGCGGGTGCGCCAGGCCCAGGCCAGTGCCGTGATTGCCGGCGCGCCCTTGTTACCCGAGGTGAATTTCAACCTCACCGCCAGCCGTCAAAAGCTGCTGCGCGGCAGCGGCAACTCGACATTGGATGCCACGCAAAGCGACAAGACCGTCGACAGCTTCGGCGCCAATCTGACGGCCAGCTATGAAGTGGATTTCTGGGGTGGCCGCGCCGCCGCCCGCGATAGCGCCGTGCAAACCCTGCGCGCCAGCGAATTCGACCAGGCCACGGTAGAGCTAACCCTGCTCAGCAACGTGGCCGACCGCTACGCGCAAACCCTCGCTGCACGCCAACAACTACAGATCGCCGCGTTGAACCTGGCGAACGCGCGCAATGTGCTCGACCTGGTGCAAACCCGCTTCGATGCCGGCTCCGCCACTGCCCTGGAACTGGCCCAACAGAAAAGCCTGGTGGCCAGCCAGCAACGGCAACTGCCGCTGATTCAGCAAGTGGCGCAAGAATCGCAGATCACGCTGGCCGCCCTGCTCGGCCAGCCCGTGCAAGCCCTCAACCTGGGTACCGAGCCGTTCCAGGCGCTGACTTGGCCGACCATTGGCCCGGGCGTGCCCAGCCAACTGCTGAGCCGTCGCCCTGACCTGGCCCAGGCCGAAGCACAGCTGGCCGCGGCCAGTGCCGACGTCACGGTGGCACGCGCGGCGATGCTGCCCACAGTGACCTTGGGCGCGACCCTGGGCTCAGGTTCGGACAAGGCCGCAGACATTTTACGCAGCCCGTTCTACACCCTGACCTCGGGCCTGGTGGCGCCGATTTTCAACAATGGCCGTTTAAGCGCCGAACGCGACAAGGCTCGCGCGCGCCAGGACGAGCTGCTGCAAACCTATCGCGGCGCAATCATCAATGGCTTTGCCGACGTGGAGAAATCCCTCAGCAGCATCACGCGCCTGGATGAGCAGCGCCAATGGCAAGCCGAAGAATTGCTGCAGGCCCAGACCGCCTTCCAGATCGCCGAAAGCCGCTACCAGGCGGGTGCCGAAGATTTGCTGACTGTGCTGGAAACCCAACGCACGCTGTACGCGGCCCAGGACTTGAACGTGCAACTGCGGCTGTCACGCCTGCAAGCCAGCATTGCGCTGTACAAAGCATTAGGCGGCGGCTGGAACGCCGACACCCGATAACAAAACTCCGATTTCCTACACAAACCGTTTAATAAACCTACATTCGTCTACCCCTGGTACTTGGTAAAAAGCCGTCCTCAGACGTCTGCCCGGTACCTCTAGATGAAACCCAGCGTTTTTGTAAAAAGCCTGGCGTGCCTCTGCCTCTGGCTGATCGCAGGCCGGGGGTTTGCCGAGCCCCTGATCGCGCCCACCGCGATTGACTGGCTGTTGGATTGCCCCTTCCCCGCCTTTCACCAACCGGACCCCGAGGTGCTGGATCGCACCCAATGCGGCAGCGTGAGCGTGCCCCGCGACTATGCCGCGCCCAAGCGCGGCAACGTGCGCCTGGCCCTGACCCGTGTCGGCGCCCGGCACCCGCTCAACCGCGAAGGCGTGGTGTTCATCCAGGCCGGCGAGCCGCAAAAAGGCCAAGGCGTTACCTTTGCCATCCATTTGGTCAGCCGCTGGGAGTCCTACGCCACCCAGGCCTATCGCACCTTGACCAACCGTTATGACGTGATTGAACTGAGCGCCCGCGACCTGAGCGAGGAATCCGGAGTCGAGCAAGCTGCGCGAGATATGGAATTTGTACGCGCACAACTGGGCGAGGCGCAGCTCAACTACCTCGGCAACGCCGATGCCACCCGGCTCGGCAGCCGCTATACGGCGTTGTTTCCCGAGCGCGTCGCACGCATGGTCTTGGTCAACGCCGGGCGAGCTGAGCCACCGCCCACCGGCGTCGAGCAATTGCTGCTCAAGGACTCGACTAAGCCCGGCACCGCCACCGCCGGGTGCGTCAACCGCTGGGTGGGCGATTTCCTGGTGTCCGGCAAACAGCCACCCGCCTCCACACGCTGCCTCGACCTCGGCAGCTGGGAATAGTCACCGCGTTTACGACCTCTTAATGCCGAAAACGACACCCTGCGTTGACGCTCTCGCCCAATCGTTATTAAGTGCTATTAATCCGCATTAATAGGATCAATAGACCACCATGCTCAGCCGCCCTTTGCGCCGCAAACGCCAGAAGCTCTCCGATGTGATTGTGGAGTCGGTCAAGCGCTCGATCGTCACCGACGCCTTGAAACCCGGCGATCGCCTGCCCACGGAGCGCGAGCTGATGGAAAGCTTCCAGTGCTCCAAAGGATCAGCCCGTGAGGCGCTCAAGGCCCTGGAAGTGGAAGGTTTGGTGAGCACGCGCACCGGCCCCAGTGGCGGGGCTTACTTGAACCAGGCCGGCACCGAGCCCGCCAGCCGCGCGTTGCGTAACTACCTGCACTTCCAACATCTGGATGGCGAGCAGGTGTACCAGCTGCGCAAGGTCATCGAAGTGGAACTGGCGGTGTCGGTGCTCGGGCGCCTGAGCGAAGAGGATTACCAGGCCCTGCAAGACAACGTGGATTTTTGCAGCGCGCCGGAAGACAGCGAAGCCGGCCAGCGCGAACAACGCCTGGCAGAGTTGGAGTTCCACAACCTGCTGGCCAAGGCCTGCCCCAACCCGCTGCTGAGTTTCATGGCGCAGTTTCTCAACGACTTGCTGCGCGATCTGGTGGTGCTGAAAAAAGCTTACAAACCCAAGCGCAAGCAGTTCGACGCGGCCAACCTCGACTACCACAAGCAGTTGCTGAGCGCCTTTCGCGCGGGTGATGAATGCGCGGTGCGCAGCTTGATGCACGAACACATGTGCGATGCCGAACACCACATGACTGCGCTGGAAGGCGAGGTCAGCCCGCACTTTTTGCTGGAGTTTGATCACTCTTAAGAACACCACAGATCCACCTGTGCAAACCCAATCAATGTGGGAGCTGGCAAGCCAGCTCCCACATTTGACCGAGTCGCCCAATAAATCGCCTTATCCAATAAAAGGCCTGCCCACAGGCCCTGCTCCACCGTATCGCCATTGCCGCTCCTGCCAATAACTAAACCAGGGAGTCACCCCATGCAGCGTCGTACGTTGTTGAAAGCCAGTCTCACCGCCGCCGCCGCGCTCAGCCTTCCGCTGAGTGTGCGCTCTGCATTCGCCGCCGAGCCCTTTACCTTTTACGGCCTCAAGTCCATGTCCGGCGCCTTTGCCAGCTATGGCAAGTTTGCCGACATGGGTTCGCGCCTGGCGGTGGAACAACACCCGCAGATTCTCGGGCGGGCGCTGAACTACAAAGTCATCGACACCGAAGGCAACGCCGGCAGGGCGGTGCGCAAGGTGCAGGAGGCCATCCAGCAGGACGGCGCGCGGTTCTTCCAGGGTTGCACGCTGTCGTCATCGGCATTGGCGGTGGCCAAGGAAGTCAGCAAGGTCGGCGGCGTGTTCATGACCCCGGTGGGTGCCGATGAAGTCACCGGTAAGGACTGCAACAGCGCGACGTTTCGCTGGTCGGTGCCCACCTACGGCGCGATTCGCGAAACCATCGTGCCGCTGATCAAGCTGCTGCCGGACGCCAAGCGCTGGTACACCATCACCCCGCAATACGTGTTCGGCGAGGCCTTGCTCGAAGGCGCCAAGACCGTGCTCAAGGAAAGCGGCCTGGAGCACGTCGGCAACAGCTACCACTCGTTGCAAGAGCAGGAGTTCTCCGGTTACCTGACCAACGCCATCGCCGCCAAGCCTGACGTGCTGGTGCTGCTCAACTTCGGCAGCCAGTCGTCCAACACCCTGCGCCAGGCAGTGAACTTCGGCATCAAGGAGCGCATGAAAGTGCTGCTGGTGTGGTCTGCCGGCCTCGACCAGTTCCAGGAGCTGGGCAGCGACGTGCTCGAAGGCGTGTACCTCGGCGCGCAGTACTGGCACCAGGTCGACAGCCCGCTCAACCGCGAACTGGTCAAGCTGACCCAGGCCAAATATGGCATCAACCCTACCTACCCGCTGGCTGCTGACTACATCAGCACCAAGGTCATGCTCGACACCATCATCGCCACCGGCAGCGTTGATGGCCCGACCGTGGCCAAGGCCATGCAAGGCCTGAGCTTCGACGGCCCGACCGGCAAGGAATCAATCCGTGCCGGCGACCACCAGGTGATCAAGGATTACTACCTGATGATCGGCAAAGCCGCCGGCGACATGGCCGACAAGGACGACCTGGCCAAAGTGCTCAGCGCCGGCCAGTCGTTCCCGCCGGTCGAGGCGACGGGCTGCACGCTCGCCTGATCCCCTGAAACAGTGCACCGCAGGGCTGCGCGAGCAGCGTCCTGCTGAGGGTTCCTGCATGCTTAATCTTTACCTGTTCCAGATTCTCAACGGCCTTGGCTTGGGGATGATCTACTTCCTGATCGCGGTCGGGCTGACGATCATTTTCGGCCTGCTCAACTTCGTCAACTTCGCCCACGGCGCGTTCTTCCTGCTGGGCGCCTACATCTGCTACACCGCCGTAAGCCTCACCGGCAACTTCTGGCTGGCGCTGCTGATCGCGCCGCTGGTGGTGGCCGCACTGGCGTGGGTGATCGAGCGCGTGTTGATCCAGCGAATTTACCACCTGCCGCACATGTTCCAGATCCTGGTGACCCTGGGGATCGCACTGATCATCCAGGAAGCCAGCGTGATGATCTGGGGCCCGGTCGGTAAAAGCGTCGCCGTGCCGGAACTGCTGCGCGGCGTGCTAGTGGTCGGCGACTTCGTCTACCCCTACTACCGCCTGTTCCTCATTGTGTTCTCCGGGCTGGTCGGCCTGGGCCTGTGGCTGCTGCTGGAACGCACGCGCTTTGGCGCCCTGGTGCGGGCCGGCAGTGAAAGCACTGAAACCGTGTCGCTGCTGGGCACCAATATCTTGCGCCTGTTCTCCATGACCTTCGCCCTCGGCGTGGCCCTGGCCGGCGTTGCCGGTGTGCTGTTTGCGCCCTTGCGCGGTGCGCAACCCTTCGTCGGCCCGGAGATTCTCGGCGTGGCCTTCGTGGTGGTGGTAATCGGCGGCATGGGTTCGTTCAGCGGCGCGCTGGTCGGCGGTTTACTGGTGGGCGTGGTGCAAAGCCTGATGACCACACTCTGGCCCCAAGGCGCGAGCCTGATGATCTACGGCGCAATGGCCGTGGTGATTCTGGTACGCCCTTACGGCCTGTTTGGGAGAGCCTGACATGAGCGAGAAAAACCCCCTGCCCTTTGCTAAAACCCAGTCCAAAGCCATGTTGCTGTGGGTGCTGGCGGTGCTGATCGGCTTGCCGTTGATCTTGCCCTCGGCAACCTTGGCCACCGAAATCCTGATCTTCGCCATGGCCGCCCTGGCCTGCAACCTGTTGCTGGGCTACACCGGCCTGTTGTCTTTCGGCCAAGGCATCTTCTTCGGTGCCGGCGCCTACTGCGCAGCGCTGCTGATGATCCACCTGCAACTGGGCCTGTTCACCGCCCTGCTCGGCGCCGCCGTGGCCGGTGGGTTCCTGGCGTTGCTGGTGGGCGCCCTGGCGATTCGGCGCACCGGCATTTACTTCGTGATGCTGACCCTGGCGTTCAGCCAGATGGCCTACTTCGTCGCCTACACCTTGAGCGACTGGACCGGCGGTGACAACGGCCTGCTCAGCGTGCCGCGCCCGGAAATCCGTATCGGTGAAACAGTGCTGCTGTCGCTGGCCGACGCCCGCGCGTTCTACGGCTTTGTCGCGGTGCTGTTCCTGCTGATCTTTATCGGCGCGCGCCGGGTGATCGCCTCGCCGTTCGGCAGCACCTTGATGGCGATCCGCGAAAACGAAACCCGCGCCTCGGCGATCGGCTACGACACGCGCCACTTCAAGATCCTGGTGTTCGTGCTGTCCGGCGCGGTCACGGGGATTGCCGGGGCGTTGTACGCGATGCTGCTGCACTTTGTGCCGCTGTCGAATATCGACCTGGCGATGTCCGAAAACATCCTGATCATGACCATCGTCGGCGGCACCGGCTCGCTGTTCGGCTCCTTGCTGGGCGCCGGTTCCATTGTGCTGCTGGGGGATTTCCTCTCCGACCTGTGGCCGCGCTGGCTGATGCTGTTGGGGGTGATCCTGATCCTGGTGGTGATCTTCATGCGCGGTGGCTTGTGGGGCGGGTTGTCGTCGCTGTTCGAACGCGTACGTGGCAGTCGCAAAACCGCCGTCGTCGCCAAGGAGCAAGGGCTATGAGCATCCTATTGGAAACTAAAAACCTGGCGCTGGCCTACGGCGCGTTCCATGCGGTGAACGGCGTCAACCTCAAGGTCGAAGCCGGCACCATCCACACCATCATCGGCCCCAACGGCGCGGGCAAGACCAGCCTGTTCCACTGCCTCACCGGCGAACGCCAGGCCACCGCCGGGGCGATTCATTTCGACGGCAAGAACCTGATGCGCAAACCGGCTCACGCCCGCGTCGGCCTGGGCATGGCGCGCTCGTTCCAGCTCACCAGCCTGTTCCAGAACCTCAGCGTGCGCGAGAACCTGCGCCTGGCCGCCCAAGGCCGCGACGGTGCGCGCGCCCTGAATTTCTGGCGCCGGGTCGACAGCAAACGCGAACACCTGGAGATGGCCGACCAGGTACTGGAGCGCCTGCAGCTCACCGCCCGCGCCGACACCCTGGCTGGCGAGTTGTCCCACGGCCAGCAACGCGTGCTGGAGGTGGGCATGTCGATCTGCTCCAAGCCCAAACTGTTGATGCTCGACGAGCCCACCTCGGGCATGGGCATCGATGACATCCCGATCATGACCCAACTGATCAGCGACCTGGGCCGCGACCACACGGTGCTGTTGATCGAACACAACATGAGCATTGTCATGTCCATCAGCCAACGCATCACCGTGATGAGCCACGGCCAGATCCTGGTGGAAGGCACGCCGCAATTTGTGCGCGCCGATGAGCGCGTGCGCACTGCATACCTTGGGGAGGCTGCCTGATGCTGATCGTCGAAAACATCCATTCCTACTACGACAAGAGCCATGTGCTGGAAGGCGTGTCGCTGACCGTCAACCCCGGCGAGCTGGTGACGTTGCTGGGGCGTAATGGCGCCGGCAAGACCACCACACTGCGCAGCATCCTCGGGATTATCTGCCCGCGCCAGGGCCAGATTCATTTCAACGGCCAGGCGCTGGTGGGGCAAAAGATCTTTGAAATCGCCCGCCGGGGTTTGGCGCTGGTGCCGGAAAATCGCGGGATCTTCCGCCTGCTCACCGTCGAAGAAAACCTGCGCATCGCCGTGCGTAAGACCAGCCGCTGGCAGCTGGAAGATGTGTACGGCATGTTCCCGCGCCTCAAGGAGCGGCGCAAAAACGCCGGCCACGCCCTCTCCGGCGGCGAGCAACAGATGCTAGCCATCGCCCGCGCGCTGCTCAACGACCCCAAGCTGCTGATCCTCGATGAGCCCACCGAAGGCCTGGCACCGGTAATCGTCGACGAGCTGGTGAAGATCCTGCGCAAGGTCAAGGACGACGGCCTGCCGGTGCTGCTGGTGGAACAGAACCTGATGGTCTGCGACAAGCTCGCCGACCGCCATTACGTACTCGAACAAGGCCGCGTGGTCTACGAGGGCAGTGCTGCTGCGTTCCGCGCCGACCCGACGATCAAGAACCGCTACTTGGCGCTGAGCGCCTGACCGGAGACTGCCCATGAATAGTTTTGCGCAACCGCTCCAGAGCAACGCCCCGCTGATCAACCGCGACCGCCTGTGGCAATCGCTGATGGACCTGGCCCAACTCGGCGCTACCGTCAAAGGCGGCGTGTGCCGTCTGGCGCTCACCGATCTGGACCGCCAGGCCCGCGACCTGTTTGTGCAGTGGTGCGAGGCGGCCGGGTGCAGCGTGAGTGTCGACGCCATCGGCAATATTTTCGCCCGTCGCGCAGGGCGTAATCCCGCCCTGCCCCCGGTGATGACCGGCAGCCATATCGACACCCAACCCACCGGCGGCAAGTTTGACGGCTGCTACGGGGTGATGGCCGGGCTGGAAGTGATCCGCACCTTGAATGACCTCGGCATTGAGACCCAAGCGCCGATTGAAGTGGTGGTGTGGACCAACGAAGAAGGCTCGCGCTTCCCGCCGTGCATGATGGGCTCCGGGGTCTTTGCCGGTCAGTTCGACTTGCAGGACACCCTCGACAAACTCGACGAGCAAGGCCTGTCGGTAGGAGCCGAACTGCAGCGCATCGGCTATGCCGGTTCGCGCGCGGTGCTCGGCCACGCGGTGGGCGCATATTTCGAGGCACACATCGAGCAAGGCCCGGTGTTGGAAGACCAGGCCACCACCATCGGCGTGGTCATGGGTTGCCTGGGCCAGAAGTGGTTCGACCTGACCCTCACCGGCGTCGAAGCCCACGCCGGCCCCACGCCCATGCACCTGCGCAAGGACGCGCTGGTCGGCGCCGCCGAGGTGGTCAGCGCGGTGAACCGTATCGCCCATCAGCAACAACCGCACGCTTGCGGCACCGTTGGCTGCCTGAGCCTGCACCCCGGTTCACGCAACGTGATTCCCGGCCAGGTGCACATGACCCTCGACCTGCGTCACCTGCATGCCGACAAGCTGCAGGCCATGGTCGATGAAGTGCGCGGCGTGATCGAAGCCACCGCTGCCCGGCATGGGTTGACGTTTGAACTGACGCCCACCGCCGACTTCCCGCCGCTGGACTTCAACCCGGCCTGCGTCAACGCGGTGCGCGATGGCGCAGCAGCTTTGGGCTTGAGCCATATGGACATCGTCAGCGGCGCCGGGCATGACGCGATTTTCGTCGCCGAACTCGGCCCAGCCGGGATGATTTTTGTGCCGTGCGAAGGCGGCATCAGCCACAACGAAATCGAAAACGCTGCGCCGGATGACCTGGCGGCAGGCTGCGCGGTGTTGCTGCGCGCCATGGTCAACGCGGCACAGGGGGAGCTGGCATGAGTGAGATGGGGCAACTGACAGCGGTGCAACTGCTGCAGCATTTTCGTGACAAGAGCCTGTCGCCGGTGGAGGTCACCGAAGACGCTTTGCTGCGTATCGAGCGCTACAACCCGGTGGTGAACGCCTACTGCCATGTCGATCCGGAAGGCGCATTGAACGCTGCGCGCGCCTCGGAGCAACGTTGGCTCAAGGGTCAACCCTGCGGCGCGCTGGACGGTGTGCCTGCATCCATCAAAGACCTGACGTTGACGCTCGGCATGCCCACCCGCAAGGGCTCGCGCACATCATCCGCCGACGGGCCGTGGAACGTGGATGCGCCCTTCTCAGCCTTGATGCGCAAGGCCGGCGCGGTGTTGCTGGGCAAGACCACCACCCCGGAATTCGGCTGGAAAGGCGTCACCGACAACCCGCTGTACGGCATCACCCGCAACCCGTGGGACACGCGCACCACGGCGGGTGGCTCATCCGGTGGCGCGGGGGCGGCGGCGGCGTTGAACCTGGGCGTGCTGCACCAGGGCAGCGATGCCGGCGGCTCGATTCGGATTCCGTGTGCGTTTACCGGCACTTTCGGCATCAAGCCGACCTTCGGCTATGTGCCGCAATGGCCAGCCAGTTCCATGACCATTCTGTCGCACCTGGGGCCGATGACCCGCACGGTGGAAGACACCGTGCTGATGCTGCAAACCGTCGCGCAGCCGGATGCGCGCGATGGCCTGATCGGCGCGCCACGGACCACGCCATGGCTCACCCCAGGTACAGATTTGAAAGGCTTGCGTGTGGCCTACAGCCCCACATTCGGTTATGTGGATGTCGATCCGCAAGTGGCCAAAGTCGTCGCCCAAGCGGTTGACGGTTTGGTGCAACTGGGCGCACATGTCGAGCAGATCGACCCGGGGTTCAGCGACCCTCTGCAGGTGTTCAGTACCTTATGGGCCGCCGGCGCCGCACGCCTGACCAGCACGATGAGCGAGGCGCAAAAACAGCTGCTGGACACGGGCCTGCTGCGCATTGCACAACGCGGCGAGCACCTGAGCCTGGGCGACTTTAACGACGCCCTCGAAGCGCGTGCTGCACTGGTCGCGCGGATGGCCGCGTTCCACGAGCATTACGATGTGCTGGTTTCGCCGATGATGCCGATCACCGCGTTCGAGGCTGGGCACAACGTGCCGCCGGGTTCGGGTATGACTGAGTGGATGCAATGGACGCCGTTTACCTATCCCTTCAACCTCACACAGCAACCGGCGGCGTCGGTGCCGTGCGGGCTGGCGGAGAATGGCTTGCCGGTGGGCCTGCATGTGGTGGCCGCGCGGTTTGCGGATGAACAGGTGCTGCGGGTGTGCCAGGCCTATGCAAAGGCGTTCCCCGCCGACCACCTTGAAGCACCGTGCGTGCTCTGAACTGTGGCTTTCGACCGCGGGTTGCGCTGTGCATCTGTGGTTGGATCTGGCTTATAATTCGCGCTTCAATTTTGTTGCGCGGATTGTTTCTGATGCTATTCACTAGGACCGTTCTGGCGAGTGCAGTGCTCGCCATCCTGCCGGCCATGGCCCACGCCACAGCGCTGGACCTGACCTACGAAGCCCCTGCCACCGAGGCTGCGCCACAGGCTGCACCGGCGACGGCCAAATCGTTGTTCCCGGTTACGACCCAGCCGCCGGTGACATTCGAGTACAACTGCAAGGGCCCACGCTGCACGTATGAACATGACCTGGAGCAGCGTCATGAAGACCAGACGACGCAAAGCTGGTCCGTCGGTTTTCAGTGACGGTCAGGTAATCTTTAGCTGAATTTTTGGGTAGATTGAGTACATATCCGTTGCTGCGGTCACGGCGGCTATTGGTTCCGCCCTTACGGCGGGTCACTTTGGAAAAAGAGCCCCAAAAACCAACCAAAGGGCTCTTGCCCCACCACTCGGCACCTCGCCTAGGCTCGGTGTGCCCTCACTCCGGCTTTGGACCGTGGGCCGCCGCCATGGGCCATCCTTGGCCCATCGCGGCTAAACCGGCGTCCTGCCGGTTTACCCACGCTCAAAGCCTGCGTTCGGCCAGCGTGGTTTAACGGGGCGCCTAAGATCAAGATCAAGATCAAAAGCAAGAGCACGGCGGCCTGGTAGCCGACCTGAGTGGTTAGATCAAAAAGCAAGCCGAGGCGGCCTGCTAGCCGACCTGATATTTGAAACTGAACTCAATCTAATGTGGGAGCTGGCTTGCCTGCGATGGCATCAACTGGCTATGCCTGATACACCGAGGTGTCTGCATCGCAGGCAAGCCAGCTCCCACAGAAAAACAGAGTGCCACGGTGCTGACAGCTAAACTCGGTCAAAATTGTGGGAGCGGGCTTGCTCGCGAAGGCGGTGGGTCAGTTACACATGAGCTGGCTGACCCACCGCCTTCGCGAGCAAGCCCGCTCCCACATTGGGATTTCATTACATCAGGTAACTGTGGTGGTGCTCTGCTTCTGCTCTGCTTCTGCTCTGTTTTGCCCTGCTTTTGCTTCTACCACTCAGGTCGGCTACTAGGCCGCCGTGCTCTTGCTTTTGATCTTGATCTTAGGCGCCCCGTTAAACCACGATGGCCGAACGCAGGCTTGAATCCGTGGGTAACCCGGCAGGACGCCGGGTTAGCCGCGATGGGCCAGGATGGCCCATGGCGGCGGCCCACGGATTCAAGCCGGAGTGAGGGCATGCCGAGCCTAGGCGAGGCACCGAGTGGTGGGGCAAGAGCCCTTTGGTTACTTTTGGGGCTCTTTTCCAAAAGTGACCCGCCGTAAGGGCGGAACCAATAGCCGCCGTTACCGCAGCAACGGATATGTACTCAATCCGCCTAAAGAAGCACCATCACAGGCAACCCACCTCCCACAGCGTTGAACACATTCCACTACAATGCCCCCCATTCATCCCCGGGGGCTTCATGGACATCGAACTGGCACGCACCTTCCTCGAAATAACCCGCAGCGGCAGCCTGGCCGCAGCGGCCGAGAAACTGCACGTCACCCAGACCGCCATCACCGCACGCGTGAAAAACCTCGAAAGCCAACTCAACAGCACGCTGTTCATCCGCAACCGCGCCGGTGCACGCCTGACCGCCGACGGCGAGGCCTTTGTGGTCTACGCCAACCAGCTGCTGCAAACCTGGGAAGCCGCAAAACGTGACCTACCGCTGCCCGACGGCTACCGCAATGTGTTGCATATCGGCGGTGAGGTCAGCCTGTGCAACCCACTGATGCTCGGCTGGGCCCAAGCCCTGCGCGAACATATCCCGGGGCACGCCTTGCGTACCGAAGTACGCGAAGGCGAATACCTGCTGCGCCAACTGGAACTGGGCGTGCTCGACGCCGCCCTAGTGTTCCAACCCCAATACTGGCCAGGGTTGCAGGTAGAGCAGGTGCTGGAAGAAAAACTGATCCTGGTGCAGTTGGTGAGCAAACCCGACCCGTACGTCTACATCGACTGGGGCCCAGGGTTTCGCCAGCAGCATGACGCCGCCCTACCCGACAAGGCCCGCGCCGCGCTGAGTTTCAACCTCGGGCCGCTAGCCTTGCAGTACATCCTGGAAAACGGCGGCGCCGGTTATTTCCGCACGCGCGTGGTGCAAAGCTACCTGGACAGCGGCGTGATGCAGCGCGTGCCGAAGGCGCCGGAGTTCAGTTTCCCGACTTACCTGGTGTACTCACGGGCGCGGGATTCGGCGGTGTTGCAACAGGCACTGGCGTTGCTGCGCGATGTGGTCAAAGCCGAAAGTGACTGGTCACAACGCTGGGACCCGCTGATTTGAATCACCCTACACCTGCGCGCATGCTAGCCTGCGGATGTTTCCTTTTGCAGCCTTAGCGATGAACAAGAAAAAGTCCGTCACCATCAGCGACATCGCCAAACGGGTCGGCATGACCACCATCACGGTGTCCCGCGCGCTGAGCAAGCCCGACCTGGTCAAACCCGCCACCCTGGCGCGCATTCTCGAAGTCGCGCGGGAGCTGGATTACGTGCCGAACGCCTTTGCCCGTGGGCTCAAGCGCAGTGAAAGCCTGATCATCGGTGTGATCACAGCGTCGGTGGACAACCCGTTCTACAGCGAAATGATCAAGGCGATTTCCCGCGAGGCCAAACAGCACGGCTACACCATCATGCTGGTGGACACCGACGAGCTCGAAGAACTGGAAAGCAAAGCCGTCGACACCCTGCTGGGCTACCGCGTGGCGGGGATCATCTTGTCGCCGGTCTCCGATGAGCCGAGCTACCAGCCTGATTACCTGGAGCGCCTGGGCAACGGCAAAACCCCGGTGGTGCTGCTCGACCGTACGATTCACGACAGCCCGTTCAGCCGTGTGGTGCTCGACAACTACCACAGCGGCATCCAGGCCGCGCACTACCTGCTGCGCCAGACACCCGAGCTCAAGCGCCTGCTGGTGCTGACCGGGCCCGCGCATTCGCGTATCACTGTGGAGCGCCTCAAGGGCCTGCGCGAAGTGCTCGCCGACCATCCGCATATTCAGGTTGAAGTGCAGGCCGGCGACTACACGCTGATGCCGTCGTACCTGCACACCCTCGACTACCTGGCCGAACACACGGCGCCGGACGCGATCATGGGCTTCAACCAGTTGATCACCCTCGGCGCGTTGCGCGCCTTGCGCATGCACAACATCCCCCACGACAGCCTGACCATCTGCGGCATTGACCGCCTGCCCTTCGCCGATATCTTCGGTGTGCCCATCGCCTGCGTGGCCCACGACGCCTCCTTGGCCGGCAGCAGCGCGGTACGCCTGCTGCTTGATCGCCTGGAAGATCCGTACAAACCACGGGACAAAGTGGTGATCACAGGCGTTTTGGAAAACGGCTAGCGGCTGGTGTAGCCGCCATCAATCGGCAGGCTTACGCCGCTGATCATGCTCGCGGCGTCGCTGAGCAGGAATAGCACCGGCAGTGCGACTTCCACGGTTTCAGCGAAACGCCCCAACGGAATGGCCGCCAGCGCTGGGTCGCGCTTGGCCGGGTCGGACCAGGCCCTGGTCGCCATGGGTGTGAGCGTGACGGTGGGGTTAACGCTGTTGACGCGTATACCGAAACGGCCCCATTCGGCGCATTGCACGCGGGTGATCGCGTCCAGTGCGGCTTTGGAGGCGCAGTAGGCGAGGTGATCGTCCAGCGCGACCAATGAGGCTTGGCTGGAGACATTGACGATGCTGCCGGCGACTTTCGCTTCGATCATCTTGGCCGCCACCCGACTGGCGACCTGGGCGGCGGCGCGGGCGTTGACCTGCATCACCGGGTCGAAAGCATCAGCGCTGATCGCCGCGGCGGGTTCCAAGCGCGAGATGCCGGCGCAGTTGACCAGGCCGTGCAGTGGCGGCAGGTCATGCAGGGCTTTGTCGAGCGCGGCGCTGTCGGCGATGTCCACACAGACCGTGTTGCAGCCCAGTTTGGCCAAGGCCTCGGCGTCACGGCCGAGGGCAAAGACCTCGGCGCCGCTGGCGATCAGTTGCAGGGCGATTTGGTGGCCGATGCCACTGCTCGCGCCGGTGACGAGGATGCGCTGGTGGGTGAAGTTGAAGGCTGCGTTCATGGTCACTATTCCATAGGCAATGAAGATCCCCTGTGGGAGCTGGCTTGCCTGCTCCCACATTTCTGGACCGCGTTGTTTCAGTTGTTTTGCAGGCTGTGCATGATGGGTTTGAGGGCTGGATACAGCTTTAGATACGCCGCAAACGCCTGGTCATAGACCGCGACATTCTCGCGCTTGGGCTGCGCGCGCAGTTCCAACTGCACCCAGCCCGTCTCCATCTGCCCGTCACTCACCAACCCCACCGTATGCGCCGCCAGCAACGCCGCGCCCAGCGCCGCTTCCACCTCCTGCACAATGGTGTAGACCGGGTAGCGGGTGACATCCGCAATAATCTGCATCCACAAATCCGAATGGCTCGCGCCACCCACCACAATCAGGCGCGGGTCCAGCGAGTGGGCGCCTTGCGTGCCGGCGTCGATGTTGTGGCGCAGGGCGAAACTCACGCCTTCGAGCACCGCGCGGTACAGGTGGATGCGGCTGTGGTACAGGTTCAGCCCGACAAAACTGCCGCTGGCGCGGTCATCCCACACCGGGCTGCGTTCGCCCATCAAGTACGGCAGGAACAACAAGCCTTCGCTGCCCGCCGGCACCTTCATCGCGCTCTGCTCCAGCAACACCAGGCTGTCCTGCCCGGTGGCTTTGGCCTGCTGCTCCTCGGCCTGGCAGAACTGCTCGCGAAACCAACTGACCGACGCCCCGGCGGTGATCGCGCCGCCAAAGATGTACAGGTCCCGGTGGCCGTTGTAGACATGCGGCATGCTCACCAACCCGTGACGCGCGTCCACCTGCTGGTTCAGGTAGCCCCAGCACATACTGGTGCCGATCATCGCCACGTGGTTGCCCGGTTGCGTGACACCGGCCGCCAACGTTGCCATGGCCGCATCGACGCCACCGGCAAGAATCGGCGTCCCCGCCTGTAAACCAAGGCGCGTAGCCCAGGTTTCCAGCAGCCCGCCTACGACTTCACCGGAATACACCAGCCGCTCGGGCATCATCGCCAACGGAATCTCGAGTGCCGCCAGCATCTCCTCGGACCAGCGCCGTTGCGCCACGTCGTAGACGCCGCCAATATTGCCGGCGCTGCTGTGGTCCACCGCCAGCTCACCGGTCAGGCACCAGTTGATATAGCTGTTGGGCGGCAGCAGGTAACGTGTTTCTGCCCACACTTGCGGCTGATGCTGCTTGAGCCAGAGCATCTTGGTGAAGCCGTAGTAGCTGTCCACCGAGTTGCCCGTGACCGCGAACAAACGTTCCAGGTCCACATGCTCACGCACCCACGCCACCTGCTCGCCGGCGCGGCGGTCCATCCAGATCAGGCACGGGTGCAGCGGCGTGATCTGCGCATCCACGGCAATCCCCGAGCCGCCGTACAGGCTGCTGATGCACAGTGCCTTGACCTGCTGCGCGGCCACGCCGGCCTTGGCCATGCACTGCGCCACGCACGCCTCGACGGCCTCCAGCCAGACCTGCGGCCATTGTTCGGCCCAGCGCACTTTCGGGGTATCCACGCGATACCCCTGGCTGTGCTGGGCGATGATCGTGCCTTGAGCATCCACGAGCAGCGCCTTGGTGCTCTGGGTTCCTATGTCCACACCCATCACATAATTCATTTCAAATCACCGGTTTCAACAGCACCTTGATCGACTTGGTCGAGTTGGCCAGCTCGAACGCTTCGGCAAAGTTATCCAGCGGGAAGTCATGGGTGACGATGCCTTTGGAGGTGACCAGGCCGCGTTCGAACAGGTCGATGGCGATCGGGTAGCAATACGGGCCGAGGTGCGCGCCACGCACGTCCAGCTCCTTGCGGTCACCGATGATCGACCAGTCGACGCTGGTTTCGGCGCCGAACACGCTGAACTCGACAAAGCGCCCGAGCTTGCGGATCAGGTCCAGGCCTTGGGTCACACCGGCCGGCACGCCGGTGGTTTCGATGTACACGTCGCAGCCGTAATGATCGGTGAGGCCGTTGATGATCTCGCGGGCGTTGTCGCGCGATGGGTTGATCACCACGTCGGCGCCGAATTGCTTGGCCAGCTCCAGGCGCTCGTCGACCATGTCGATCACCACCAGTTTTTTCGGCGTCTTCAATGCGGCGACCTGGACCATGCACAGCCCGAGCGTGCCGGCACCGGCAATCACCACCACGTCATCGAGCTGGATTTCACCGCGGTTGACGGTGTGGATCGAGCAGGCCATCGGCTCCACCAGCGCCGAGTCCTCCAGCGACACCGATTCGGGAATTTTGTGCACGATGGCGGTCTTGGGAATGCGCATGTACTGGGCCATGCCGCCTTCGGCCACTTCACGCTGGAAGCCGAAGATGTTGTGCACTTCGCACATCCAGTATTTGCCCGACTTGCAGAAGCGGCACTTGGCGCACGGCACGATCTGCTCGGCGATCACTTTGTCGCCGACGGCGACTTCAAAGTGCTCCTCGGCGCCCTCGCCCACTTCAACCACATAGCCGAAAAACTCATGGCCCGGCACTACGGGCGCTTTGACCCACGGGTTATCGCCGCCCCAGAACATCGCCGCGCCCGAGTGGCATTTGCAGTCACTGGCGCAGATGCCGCAGGCGGCGATGCGGATCACCAGTTCATTGGGGCGCGCCTGGGGTTTGCTGATGCGCTGCAGGCGATAGTCTTTGGGGCCGTGGCAGACGACGGCTTGCATTTCGGTGTGCTTGTCCATGGGTGCAGTCCTGTAGTCAGATGAGTTTATTTATGGCGCTGACGGCTGATAAAGATCGCCAGCAAAATGATTGCGCCTTTGATCACGCTCTGAACGTAGGGCGATACGCCGAGCATGTTCAGGCCGTTGTTCAATACGCCGAGCAACATCGCGCCGAGCAAGGTGCCGACGATGACCCCGCGCCCGCCGGCAATCGAGGCGCCGCCGAGTACCACGGCAGCAATCGCATCCAGCTCGAACGACACGCCGGCATTCGGCTGGCCGCTCATCAAGCGTGAGGTCAGCACCAACCCGGCAATCGCCGCCGTCAGGCCGCTGATGCCATACACCAGCAGCTTGAAGCGCGCCGCGCGCACGCCCGACAAACGCACCGCTTCTTCATTGCCGCCGATGGCATAGATGTAGCGGCCGATGCGCGTGTGCTGCAGCAGCACGTAGGCGGCGAAGTAGGTGATGAGCATGATCAGGATCGGCACTTCGATGCCGAACAGGCGTTGGCGGCCGAAGAAGCCGAACCACTCCGGCAACCCGGAAATCGGGTAACCATCGGTGTACATCAGGCCCAGGCCACGGGCGATGCCCATGGTCGCCAGGGTGACGATGATCGGCGGCATGTGCAGGTAGGCGACGAACAGCCCGTTGCCGATGCCGAAGGCCACGCCAATCAGCATCCCGGCGCCAATCGCCAGGCCCGGCGGCAGGCCCGCGACCATCAAACCGGCGGTCAAGGTGCCGGACAGCGCCATCACCGGCCCTACCGACAAGTCGATGCCACCGGTGAGAATCACGCAGGTCATGCCCACCGCGATAATCGCGTTGATCGACACCTGGCGAGCAATGTTCGACAGGTTGCTGGTGGTCAGGAAGGTGTCGCTGGCGAGGATCATTACCAGGGTCACCACCACCAGACCCACGAATGGATAGAAGGCCGGCGAGCGCACCAGCCGCGCCAGGTGCAGGCGCAGCCGGCCGGTGTCGCCGGTGTTAATGGACGTATTCACTTGAGCCCCCTGTTGCATGGCGCATGACCTCTTGTGGGTTGACGGCAGACGCTTCGAGTACCTTGACGATGGCGCCTTTGTGGAACACGGCGACGCGGTCGCACATGCCGATGACTTCGGGCAGTTCAGAGGAAATCATGATGATGGCGTAACCCTGTTCGGTGAGGCTGCGCATCAAGGCGTAGATCTGCGCCTTGGCGCCGACGTCGATGCCGCGCGTGGGTTCGTCGAACACCAGCACGTCGCAGTGGTGGTTGATCCAGCGCGCAATCACAACCTTTTGCTGGTTGCCGCCGCTGAGGTTGAACACTCGGCTCTCGCCGCTGGGCGCTTTGATCGACAGCTGGCGCATCAGGTCTTCGACGCTGGCGCACTCCTTGGCCTTGTCGATCAGCCCCGAGGCGTTCTGGTATTTGGGCAGGTTGTTCAGGGAGATGTTTTCGCGAATGCTGAAATCGGTGATCAAGCCTTCGCTCTTGCGGCTTTCGGGCAGCAGGCCGATGCCGTGGGCCAGGGCTTGGGCCGGGTCATCAAGGGTGACTTTTTCGCCACGCAGCCACACCTCTTTGCTGACTGAGGGCAGCGCGCCCATCATGCCCAGTGCCAGTTCAGTGCGGCCGGAACCGACCAAACCGGCAAACCCGAGGATCTCGCCTTTGTGCAGTTGGAAGCTGTTGTGGGGGCCGTTACGCACCAGTTGGATGTCCTTGACCTCCAGTAACAACGGGCCACGCGCTGTGGTCGGTTTGGGCGGAAAACTGCTTTCCAGGCGACGGCCGACCATCATCTCGACGAGGCGGTCGATGTCACTGTCAGCCACATCGGTTACGCCGACATTGCCGCCGTCGCGCAATACGCTGATGCGGTCGCAAACCTGGAAGATTTCCTCCAGGTGATGGGAGATAAAAATCACCGCCACGCCTTGGCGCTTGAGTTCGCGCATGATCTCAAACAGCAGCTCGGCTTCGCTGGGCGTCAGCGTCGCGGTCGGTTCATCAAGCACCAGCAGGCGCGCATCCAGGGCCAGGGCCTTGGCAATTTCGACAAACTGCTGCTCGGCCACACTCAGGTGCTTGACCGCGCATTGCAGGTCGATGCTCACGCCCAAACGCTTGAACAACGCCTCGGCCGCCTCGACCATCTCGCGCTTGCGCAGCAGGCCGAAGCGATTGCTCAACTCGTGGCCGAGGAAGATATTTTCCACCGCCGTGAGGTAGGGAATCAGGCTGAACTCCTGGAACACGATGCCAATACCGGCGGCAATCGCATCGCGGTAGGTCGCGAACTGCTGCGCCTGGCCGTCGATCAGGATCTGCCCTTCGTCCTGATGTTCGACACCGCCGAGGATCTTCATCAGGGTCGACTTGCCCGCGCCATTTTCGCCGAGCAAGGCATGAATCTCGCCACGTTCCACTTGCAAGTTGATGGCCTTGAGGGCCTGTACGCCCGGGTAACGCTTACAGATATTTTCCAGCTTGAGAAGACTGCTCATACCACCGACCTCGTATTCAGAAGGAATGACCTAGGCCCCACGGATCACGTGGGGCCTGGGCGATTTACCAGCTGAAGTCCTTGGCTTTGGCCTGGTCGATCAAGGTGATGTCCACCGGGATGGTGGCGGGCACTTGCGAGCCCCACTTCTTGGCCAGGGCGATGCCCAGGGCCAGACGGATCTGGTCGCGCGGGTATTGCGCCGAGGTGGCAATGAACTTGCTGCCGGGTTTCTGGATCGCCTTGATCGCTTCCGGCGCGCCGTCGACGCTCACCAGTTTCACGTCCAGGCCACTGGCTTCGATGGCCGAGAGCGCGCCGAGGGAGCCGTTGTCATTCACGCTGAAAATGCCTTTGAGCGTGGGCTGGGCCTGCAGCATGTTTTCGGTGACGGTCAGCGCCTGGTCACGTTCCTGCTTGCCGTTCTGGATGCTCACGATTTTGATGTCCGGGTGCTTGGCCACGGCCTCTTTGCAGCCGCGCACACGCTCGAGGATCGGCACCACGGCGATGCCGTCGAGGATCGCGATGTTGCCTTTGTCGCCGATATTCTTGGCCAGGTATTCACAGGCCTGGAAGCCGGCGTCGAAGTTCTTCGAACCGACGAAGGAGTCCAGCGGGCCGTCGGCCTGGGCGTCTACCGCGACCACCACCACACCGGCGGCGTGGGCGGATTTGACCGCCGACTGCACGCCGACCGAATCGGTGGGGTTGATCAGCAGGATGTCGATGCCTTTTTGCAGCATGTCTTCGACGTCGCTGACTTGCTTGGAAACGTCGTGGCGAGCGTCAGTGATGATCAGTTTTGCACCGATGGTTGCACTGGCTTCTTCCAGGGCGTTTTTCATGGTGACGAAATAGGGGTTGTTGATTTCCTGGAAGGAGGCGCCGATACGGATGGGTTTGGCGGCGTCGGCGAACGCTGGGGAGGTAGAGCCGAGGGTGATGCTAACAGCCAGTAAACACAGGGTCTTCGGGAGCATTTTCATGGCGTAGTTCTCTGTTTTGTTTTTATTTTTAGAGCAAATGTTATCGATAACATTTTGCGAGAAACTAGCAAGTAAATGGAGGCTGTGCAAGCCCCCATTGGTCGCCCGGGGCTGGATACCCTTCCTGGCCCACCCTGATCAAATGTGGGAGCTGGCTTGCCTGCGATGGCATCCACTCGCTATGCCTGGTACACCGAGGTACCTGCATCGCAGCGGTGCGGCGACCCGACAAGCCAGCTCCCACCTTTGATCGCGTAGCCGGCAAAAACTCGCACATTCCCCACCACCAACTAAGCTCACCCTCTAACAAAAAACACCGAGCTGACCGCCATGGCCCACCCTACCGAGACCTTCCGCGCCCGTTATCGCGCCAACGTGAATCCCCATTACAACCCATGGCTCCACGCCTGTTTCGTGCTCGGCTACGGCATTTTCTGCATCACCCTGGCCTGGTCCTCCACCGAACACATCACCCCACTCCAGTGGCTGACGGTGCCCCTGACCCTGGTGTTCTTCAACCTGTGTATCTACCTCGTCCACCGCCACCTCGGCCACCACAAACACGCCCTCGCCAAACTGTTTTACGCGCGCCACACCGGCGACCATCACAGCTTCTTCACCCCCGGCCATATGACCTACGACAGCCCCCGGGACTGGCGCGTGATCCTGTTCCCCGCCTGGCTGATCGTGCTGCACAGCCTGGCTATCACCTTCCCCGCCTGGTGGCTGCTCAAACACCTGAGCCCGAACGTCGCCGGGCTGTTTGCCGGGTGCATGATCCTGGGCTATCTGCTTTACGAAGTGTTCCACGCCTGCGAACACCTGCCCGCCGAACACCGCGTGGCTCGCCTGCCGTGGATTCGCCAGATGCACCAACTGCACGCCCTGCATCATCGGCGCGAGCTGATGCAGGGGCGCAATTTCAATATCGTGCTACCGCTGATGGATTACCTGTTCGGCACCCTGCACTGGGAGCCGAACGCCCACGACACCCAGGAATAGTCATGAACCACCGCCGTAAAAATCTTCATCACTTGCTGTTCGTTCTGTCGCTCGCGCTGCTCGCCTTTCTGCTGCTGATGCCCACCAAAGTGCAACCGGTGAATTGGTCGCCGCCCAAGGCGCCTTCGCTGAAGGACGGCACCTACGCCGAAAACCAGCGGCTCAAGGCGGTACAAAGGATCGGCGCCCCGGACATCGCCGGGCCCGAGGCCTTGTTGCTGGATGCCCAGGGTTTTCTGCTCAGCGGCCTGCAGGATGGGCGCATCATCCGCACATCGCCCGACAGCCACACCCTGGAAGTCATCGCCACTACCGGCGGCCGCCCGCTCGGCCTGGCGCTGCACCCGGATGGGCGCTTGATCATTGCCGACGGGATCAAAGGTTTGCTCGCCCTCGATGCCAATCGCCAACTCACGCCGTTGAGCAGCAGCGAGAACGGCGTGCCGTTTGGTTTTACCAATGACGTGACAGTCGACGCCAGCGGGCGCTTTGCGTATTTCAGTGATGCATCGAGCCGCTGGGGCTACGGCCAGGATGGCGAAGCCGTGATCGAGCATGGCGGCGATGGCCGGCTGCTGCGCTATGACTTCAGCACCAGCACCACCGAGGTGTTGCTGGACCAGCTGCAATTCGCCAACGGCGTGGCGCTCGGGCCGCATGAAAGCTACGTTTTGGTGAATGAAACCGGCGCCTACCGCATCAGCCGTTACTGGCTCAAGGGCGACCGTACCGGCAGCCACGACCTGTTTATCGACAACCTGCCGGGCTTGCCGGACAACCTCAGTTTCAACGGCAGCGACCGCTTCTGGGTTGCGCTGTATTCGCCGCGCAACCCACTGCTGGATGGCTTCGCCGGTTATCCGTTGTTACGCAAGATGATGGTGCGCGCGCTGATGGTGGTGCCCAAGCCCATTGAGCGCAAAGCCTTTGTGCTGGGGCTGGACACCGACGGCAACGTCATCGCCAACTTGCAGGATGGCAGCGCGGGCAATTACTCGCCTGTCACCAGCGCGCGGGAATACGGCGACTGGTTGTACCTGGGCTCGCTGAAAAGCACGAGCATGGCGCGCCTGCCATTGAAGCTGGCGCTGGCGCAATAACGCAAAAGGGCACACCGGCGCGTGGCCGGTATGCCCTGGGTACTACAGCGCAGTCCTCTTAGTTTCGGGTGCCTATTAGTTCTTGGTGCTGCTCAGCAAGGTCTGCTTGCACAGGTGGCCGAAGCTGACGAACTGGGTATTGTCACCACCCACGCCAATGCCCGGGTACTCCAGCACTTCCACACGCCACACGCCGTAGTTGAAGTCGGTACACCAGGTGTTTTTGTAACCCTGGGCATAATCGACAAAGGTGGTCTGGAAATCACCGGAGCAGGTGCCCACATTGATCGCCCCCGTGGCGAGCCCCGAGCTGTTGGTTGTCCCCACGTAAGGCTTGTAGACGATATTGCCGGTGTTCGGGTTGATGTGCTGATCCAGGTAGACGATCGGGTGCAACCCGACCAGTGGCGCGCCCGTGCTGTCCGACAGGCCCATGGTCCAGGTCAGGTCGCGGTAGGCCTGGGTGGTCATGTAGCCGTAACCCACATCGGAAGCGGAATACGGAATGCGCAGCACATTCGACTCACCTTTCACATCAGGGCTGTTCACCCGTGGGTTGGAACCAAACGACAGGTTGTATTTGCCCGTCGCGCTCCACGCATCACCAGGGTTAGGACGCACACGCACTTTGACCACGCCGCCCACGCCTGGGCTTGGGATCGACGTCGATTTGACGGTGGTGTCCACCACCACCCACTGGTTGCCATCAAAGCGCTCCAGGATCCATTTGTTACGCGTACTGCCGCTGGCGGCATCGGCCGTCAACGCAATACCCACGCTCTGGCCGCGTACCGCCGTGAAGTCGAAATAGTCGACATCATTGAGGCTATCGGCGTTGCCGCTGATGTAGTTCAAGGTATCCGGCAGTTTGAACGCGGTATCCGCGGTGTCATTGGGTTCGAAGGCATCGATATTGGCATCGACCGCCACACCGAACTGGAAGCTCGACCCCGAGACCGCCGCATTCGCTTCCATGAACCAGTAGTAATCACCCGCCGGCAGTACGCCGCTGAGGCTTTCATCCCCGGTGCCCGGGTTGTTGGAAGTGCCCAGTGGGATCGGGTTGCCTTGGCCATCATCCTGGAAGAGGGTCAACGACATGTCGGTGCCCGCCGTCTGGCCGACCAGCAGCGCATTGATCCGGGCCTTTTTAGGCAGGTTGAAATGGTAGCACAGCAGGTTGCCGGCCTGTACGCCATTGACGGTGTACAACTGGTTAACCGCCAGCGTGGTTTCGCAGCCTGGAACCAACGCCGCTTGCACGGCGGCGGCTTGACGGGCGTCGGCTTTCTTGACCTGAGTCACAGGGGCCGGCGTGGTGTGGTCTTCCACCACCGAGTCGGCCTTGGCCTTCGCGGCAAACACTGGGTTTTTCAGTTGAGCGCCCTTGAGCAATTGCTGTTTCAGTGCAGCAGAAGCCTGGGTGGCTTGAACGTTACCTGCGGTTTTCAAGGCTTGCTTGAGCGCGGGTGGTGCTGCTTGTGCAGCCAAGTGAGGGTATTGCTCGGCCAGGGCGAAGGCCGAAACGAAGCTGGTAGCCGCCATGGCCGCGCCCAGCATAAAGGCTTTTTTCGATTTCATTTTTTATCCATCCATAGTTAAAAATTGAAGCTTGGGTGACCGGTGACATCCGGTCACCTGGGATGGACTTTAGGGCAGAGCTGTATACATGTACAGTATTTTTTTAGAGTTCAGCGTCCTTCAAATTGGGATGTCGCACCACCTGCGCCAAACGGACCAGACCACCGTTGCGATACACCAAACTAACCCAAAATTATAGGGCCACAGCACCCAGCGCTTGAGGGCTAAAGGAACCGACGCCAGTTCGGCCTCGGTCACAACACCGGCTTTCACATGGCGCTTTGAGTCGGACAGGAACTCAACAATCAACAACATGCGATATTGCCTGTCGATCCACTGGTTTCTTCTCCAAAAGCGCTTATTGCCGCGGAGCATTTCGTTGCTACTGAAGTAGCTTTCCACCTCGTCGAGTTTTGTATATTCCACAAAAAGCATCAGTCCCAAAACGACAAACATTCCAACAAACCACACGATGGTGTAACCGAGAAAAAATCCATGGCTAAACACCTTCTGGTTGGAATATCAAATCACCAGATACCTCCAAGATCTTTCCCCCATAAACACGCCACCATCGCCACCTTCATTACCTCCTGCTGCGTAACCACCTGCGGCGCCTCCAATAATTCCACAAACGATCTGGCCGGTGGCTTTCATGGAGACACCAAAAACCATGATGCAGCCGCGAAGGACCAGTTTAGCTCCCATTTTTCCACCTATAGCCGCCCCCGCCACCGATCCCACCGACTTCCCCGTTTCCACATACTTCGCCTTTCTGCACTGCGCTTCCCTTCCTGTCACACACGCCTCCTTGATTTCCAATCCCGCCACGCCCACGTCCATCGCCAACCCCACGTAAGTCCCTTTCCCCAACCACTTCGACATCTGCGCCGTCTCTCGAATCCGCTTCGCATACCCTGCTATCTCGCCTTTATGCAGATAGCTGCTGGTCGAAATCCAAAGTACCTTTTTCAACGACTGATTGCCCCGCAACCCCGTCCCGAACCGTGCTGCGCCTTGCATTTGCAAATCCAGCTGGCGGAACAACACTTGGCGCTGCTGAATAAAGGTATGCCTGTCCACCCCACCGTTCTTCAACCGCTGATGCAACCGTTCAATCTCCTCAAGCGTACCCGCCACCTCATCAAGATGCCGTGCCCAGGCCGATGTGGCACTGCCCACACCAATCGAGCCATACGCCAGAAAGCTCTGTAACAAGTCATAGTTATTGATCACCGCCGCGCCTGCCGATGCCTCCAGCCCCCGGTGAATCTCCTCGGCATAACGCATCAACCAGGCTTCTTCGGTACTGCAGCTCACGCTGTAAGTGTCAGGAATGATCACCCATTGCCCCGGCGCCACCCAGCCATTGCGCAAGTGCCGATTCAACCCATCAAAATGCTCAGCACGCTGACTGCTTGATGAGCCACCCATCAGCCGAGATTTCAAACTGTTGTAGTCCGTAGTGCGCTCATTTATGAATCCCTGCGCCATGCCTTACACCCCGGATGTAATGAAGATGGCGTCGGAATATAGGCAAGCGGCCACGGCACGGACACAAGTCCGAGAGCGGGAAATTACATTTAGGAAGTTGCCTACTTTGCAGAGAAACAGCGCCTACAAAAAGGCGCGTTTAATACCCCGTCATCTCCAGATAGCCCACGCCACCTTCAAACTGCACGGGCCCTTCCCAGTACGGGATGCTCAGGTTCATCCACGCCTTCGGGTTGACGGCCTGGGGGGTGATATCCAGTTGTTTGCTTGGGATTTTCAGCGACCAGCGCGTAGGAACAGGACGCCCGTCGATGGCGGTGGTGGACAAGGGTGTGAGCTGAATATCTTCATTGCGCAGGGTCTGGGTGTGGCCCTGCGGGTCGATCCAGGTGCCGGTCAGGTAACCCGCGCCGTCTTTTTGCCGCACCCGAAACAGCATCAACTGCTCGCCACGGTCCAGGTGCAGGGAAAACCAGTCCCAGCCAGTTTGGCTGGCCGCCAGAGGTTGGCTGCTCCATTCGCGGTCGAGCCAGGCGGGGCCACTGACCTGGTAGGTCTTGCCGTCGATGCTGACGCTGCCGGTCGCGGTAAAAAATGGCTGGCTGTAGTAGTAGGACGCTTGCCCCTGATCGGACTTGCGGCTGTAGCCGTTATCGCCTTGCAGCACCAACGGGCGGCTGGAGGTCAGGTGCAAGTCGTAGGCGAACTGCGGGCCGCAGGCAGTGAGTTGCATATCCGCCAAGGCGCTCACGGCGCCGGGGCGGGTGACGAAATTCCAGTCGTCGATCCAGGCATTGAATGGCACGGTCTGGGCCCCCGCTTGCCCGATGCCGCCACGGGCGAAGCGTTCGGCGGCGTAGTGCTGGGTGGCGGACGTCACGGCGGCGTGGCCAAGCCAGATGGTGGAGTCGTGCCAGCCGGGCTGCGTCGGCCCCGCCTTCAGCGCGTTGCGAAACAGCGTCCATTGCACGCCGAACACATTGCCTTGGGCGTCCTTGAGGTTGGCGGTGACGTACCACCACTCGATGCGAAAGCCATCATGGGGGCCGTGATCCTCAGGAAAGCTGAACACTTTACCGGGCACCACCTGGGCAAAGTCCGCGGCATCGTTGCCCAGGCCTGCGAAGCTTTCTGGCGGCGCTGGCGCCTTGTCACAGGCCGTCAGCAGCAACACAGCAGCCCACAGCAGCGCTTTAATCTTCATTGGCAAACGTCCTCAGCAAATCCGCCGGGCGGCTGCGGTACAACTGCCACAGCGGCCAGGCCGAGGCCAGCAAGGTGGCCAGCAGCGCCAGCCCCAACAATTGCGCAAGCTGCCACGGGAATACCTGCAACGGCAGGCGCCAGCCGAATGCCTGCACGTTGATCACCGCGTCCAGGCACCACGCCAGCAGCAGGCCCAATGGCAACGCCAACACCAAGGTCAGCACCGCCAGCAGCCAGGTCTGGCCCAGGTTGAGCAGCATCAATTGCCGACGCGTCACACCCAGCGCCCACAGCGGCGCGAGTTGGCCCAGGCGGCTTTGGCTCTGGGTCAGCAAGCTGATAAACAACGCCACCCCGGCGACGCCGAGGGTGAGGCTGTTCAACGCAGCCGTTGCGGCAAAGGTGCGTTCGAACACCTGGCTCGACCAGCCTTTGAGTTGCTGTTGATCGACGATGCGGCTGTCTTCCAATGCAAACGCACGCTGCACCTCGCGCACCAGCGGCGGCACATTCTGCGGCAGCACCCGCAGGTTGAAGCGGGCCGGTGTCAGCCCCGGCCAGTGCGCCAGCAGGTGCTTGGCATTGACCAGCAGATGGCCTTTGGGGTTGCCGTAGTCGGCGTAAACCCCCACCACCTTGGGGGACCAAACGCCCTCAGGCGTGGGAATAACGACCGCATCGCCGAGTCGCACCTTCAAGCGCCGCGCCAGTTGTTCGCTGAGCATCACCGTGTCGCCTTGCAGCAACTGGTCCCAAGGCTCGCTCACGCGCTCCAATAACGGCCAGTGCTGACGATAAGTGGGGTCGTCGACCACGCCGAACACGTCCGCCGGCCAGCCCTGCAACTGCACCGCGACCTGCCAGGTGGGCAGCACCGCTTGCACGAGCGGTTGCTGCGCCAACCAGGTGCTGAGCTGCTCGGCCTGGGCCGGGGTTTGCGGGTTGAGGTACAGCTCGGCCGTGAGACGTTGCTCCAACCAGTTATTGAAGGTCTGGCGAAAGCCCGAGGTCATCGAACCTGCACCGATGTTCGCCGCCAAGGCCAGCAGCAACGCCATCAGCGCCAGGCTCAAGGCCGGCAACTGCTGGCGGCAGTCGGCCAAAAACCACTGACCGAGCACTGAACGGCTACGCCCGAGCACCGCCGTCAGCAGGCCGTTGAGCACCACCGGCAAACCGAGCGCTGCCCCCAACAGCAAAGCCGCCATCAACACAAACCCGGCAGCCAGGCTGTCGCCCAGCCACAGCGCCAGCAGCGCGATCACCAGCGCGGTCGCCGCCACCCAACCCTGGCGCCGCAGCCAGCGCCCGTGCGCGTCATGCCAGGCTTGGGCATTGGCCAGCGCCAGCAGCGGCAAACGCGCCGCCCGCCACAGGCTGCTGCCACCTGCGAGCAATGCGCCGAGCAGGCTCAGGCCCAAGCCAGCCATCCACCACCATGGGCTGAGGCTCAATTGGCCCGGCACCTCGGCGCCGTACAGGCCGCGTAAACTGGCGGCCACATCCGGCAGCAACAGGCTGGCCAGCAGGTAACCGCTGGCGACGCCGAGCACGCCACCGAGCAACGACAACACGCCGAGTTCGACGCCCAGGCTCAGGATCAGCATGCGCGCACTGACCCCGCAGGCACGCAAGGTGCGCAGCAATCCACGGCGTTGCTCCAGTGCCAGGCCGATGGCGGCGTGCACAATAAACAAGCCCACCACAAACGACAAAAAGCCCAGGGCGTCGAGGTTCAGGTGAAAGCTTTCGGTGAGGCGCGCAAGGTTGTTGTCCTCGCCCTGCTTGAGTTGCAGCGCGGCAGGCGGTGTGGGATGGCGGGCGGCAAAGGCCTTGTCCAGCAGCAGGCGCGACAGTTGGCCGGGCATTTCCAGCAGCGACTGGGCGAAGCCGATATCGGTCAGCAACAGGCCCGGCGCCATGTCCGGTTGAGCCTGCAACGGCGGCAAGGCCTGCCCGCTCGCGGTCAGCGGTTGCTCACCTTCGTGCAACCCCAAGGCGACCAAGGTCTGCGGCGCGATCCAGGTACGCCCCGGCGGGTTGAAAAAAGCCAGCATTTGCGCCTGGCTCAAGCGCTGCCCCGCCACCGCGCCGCCGCCGGGCAACGACAGCGGGTCGATGCCCATCAGCTGCAGGCGTTGTGCTTCATGCCCCTTGAGCAGCAACCGGCCCTGCACCACCGGCGACACCGGCCAACCAGCGCGGCGCAGCTCGGCAAACAGTGCTTGGGGGAAGCTGGCGCCGTCTGGCGCACTCAGGCTGGCTTGCGGCTCACCGCCGATCAGTTGGCTGGCGCGTGCATAGCTGTCCCGCGCTTGGCTGTTGAGGGCCTGCACACCGGTCAACAGCGCGGTCGCCAGCCACAGGCCGGTCAGCACGCTGAAAAACTGCACCGGGTGGCGCCGCCAATGGCTGATCAGCGCACGCAACGCCCAATAAAACACCGCCATCTCAGCGCGCGTCCGCAGGCACGACACGGCCGCGGTGCAACACCACTTGCTGGTCCAGGCGCGCGGCGATGCGCGGGCTGTGCGTGACCATCAACAGGCTGGTGGGGCTGTCGCGCAACAGGTCGAGCAACAGTTGCAGCACTTCATCGCTGGTGGCTTCGTCGAGATTGCCGGTCGGCTCATCGGCCAGCAGCAAGCCAGGGCGCGACGCCAACGCACGCCCCACCGCAACCCGTTGCTGTTGGCCGCCGGACAGTTGCTCGGGATAGCGCCTGAGCAAATCGCCCAACCCCAGGCGCTCCACCAACTGCGCCTGCCACTGCGGATCAAAGCGCCCCGCCAACCGCGCCTGGAATGCCAGGTTGTCGTCCACGCGCAAACTGCCGATCAGGTTGAACTGTTGGAACACCAGGCCGATTTCAGTCCGCCGCCAGTGGGCCAGCTGCGCTTCGCTGAGTTGGTCCAGGCGCTGCTCGCCCACCTGAATGCTGCCGCCATCCACCTGATCAAGCCCGGCCACCAGATGCAGCAATGTGCTTTTTCCGCTGCCGGACTCGCCCATCAGCGCCAGGCTGCTACGCTCACCCAGGAACAAGTCAACGCCCGCCAGCACTGCAAGCGGGCCCTGCGGGGTGGCGTAGCTTTTTAGGACACCTTGCACCTGCAACATAAGAACGCTCGTTCGAAGGACTCCGAACGAGCATAACGGCTGACCGTCGGCCCTACGCAAATTTTTCACATGGATTTCACTGCTTGCCCACCCTCGCCCCTCTAAATTGCCCGCCACGCGCCGATACTCGGCAACTTATTAGTTGCCAGCCACGGCAACTTTTAACCGCCAGATGTTCAGCAAAAAGACAGCAGCCCTGTGACAGCCTCCCATTCCCTTATGGGAATTCGTCAATGCGTTGCGCCTACTTAATAAAAAACACTGCTGACAGTGCCCATGGTGAATGATGTGGTTGACCTTACTCTGACCAAACCGCGCTCACGCCGGGGCTATTTCAAAAAAATGCAAAAGTGGTGGGCGGGTCTCGCCGTCATTGCCCTGCTGCTCACCGCTTTCCTGATGTGGCCGTCATCGCCGCGTGACCTGGGCGTCGGCAATCGCTTGCTGACCTCACAAGTGCTGCCCGCCTGGCGCGACGGCGACCTGATTGTGCTGGTGCGCCACGAAGAGCGATGCGACCGCTCGACAAACCCCTGCTTCGGTTCACCTGAAGGCCTGACAGTCTTAGGCACTCAACGCGCCCAAGAGCTGGGCAAGGCCTTTACGAAGCTGGGCATGGGCTACAGCGATGTGCTTGCCAGCCCCGCCCTGCGCACCGTTCAGACCTCGCAGTTTATGTTCGGCAAAGCAGCCGATCTAACTACCAGCGAAAAAGCTATCTGCGGCAAGGACATGGGCGAAGAACTGCTCAGCCACAAACAGCCCGCACGCAACCTGGTTTTTGTCACCCACAGTGGCTGTATCGCCGATTTCGAAACCACGCTGGGCTTCCCCCGCGCGGCGTTCCCTCAGTACGGCAGCGCCCTGTTCATACGCGTAAAAACCAACGGCAAGTTCGAGACACTGGGCATCATGAACAGCCAAGCCTGGGCCGCCGTACTGAAAAAGCTCTAACACTTTTTTACATATATCACGTCCCATGTTCAGGAATACGACAGGCCTGCTCTGGCAAGTTTAGTTGCACCTGTTACTTCTGGACGTCATGAATACTTTCATCGACTTAGTGAACTTTGTGATCCTTTCTACTCTTACTAACCTGCCCCCTTACTTCACCTTTAAACGTCAAGGAGCGACGTTTTCATGACCCGCCTGAAACCCTTACCGCTATTGTTACTGGCCTTCGCCGTGTTTTATCTATTGCCCATGGGCCTGCACGGTTTATGGACCCCGGATGAAACCCGCTACGCCCAGATCAGCCAGGAAATGCTCCTGAGCGGCAACTGGGTCGCACCGCACTTCATGGGTGTGCGCTATTTCGAAAAACCCGCTGCCGGCTATTGGCTGATCGCCCTTGGCCAGGCAGTGTTTGGCGAAAACCTGTTCGGCGTGCGCATCGCCTCGGCGTTGACCACCGGCCTGAGCGTGATACTGGCTTACCTCATCGCACGCCGCCTGTGGAACGACCCACGCAAGAGCTTCGCCTGCGCCCTGCTCTACATGAGCTTTGGGCTGGTGGCCGGGCAAGCGGGTTACTCCAACCTCGACCCGCAATTCACCTTATGGGTCAACCTCAGCCTGGTTGCGCTGTGGTTTGCGCTGGACAACCGCACCTCGCGTGGCCGGATAGGCGCCTGGGCAGTGCTGGGCGTGGCCTGCGCCATGGGTTTTATGACCAAGGGCTTTCTGGCCTGGCTGTTGCCCGTGCTGATTGCCGTGCCGTACATGCTTTGGCAGCGACGCTTGGGTGAATTGCTGCGCTACGGCCCGATCGCCATTGGGGTCGCGCTGCTGCTGTGCCTGCCGTGGGTGTGGGCGATTCATCTGCAGGAACCGGACTACTGGCGCTTCTTTTTCTGGCACGAGCACATCCGCCGCTTTTCCTCCGACAAAGCACAGCATGCGCGGGCCTGGTGGTTCTTCCTGCCGATCATGGTCGTGGCGTGCCTGCCGTGGGCGGCGTTGTTGCCAAGCACAGCGCTCAAGGCCTGGAAAGACAAAGGCCAGCCGGCGATTATTTTCCTCGGCTTGTGGTTGCTGCTGCCCCTGGTTTTTTTCAGCCTGAGCAACGGCAAGCTGCCCACCTACATCATGCCGTGCCTGCTGCCGCTGGCGTTGCTGATGGGCCATGCCGTGACCGACCTGATCAACCGCGGCAAAATCCGCGCCCTGCGGGTCAACGGCCTGCTCAACCTCGCCATCGGCGTGGCTGCGATGGCGGCACTGATTTACCTGCAAATCGATGACCCGCTGTACAGCAACAGCCACGCTGAGATGTACAGCCTGTCCCTGACCTTTATCGTGCTGCTGGGTTGGATACTGGCCAACGTGCTGCAAGCCTTCCGCCCGCTGACGCTGTGGGCCATGCCCGCACTGGGCATCGGCTTGCTGGTCGCCCTACTGCCGGCTGGCATGCCGGAAGAAGTCACGGATACCGCAATGCCCGATCAGTTCGTCCTCCAGCATCTGGATGAACTGCAACAAACCCATGCTCTTATCAGCAATGAACTGGGCTCGGCGTCCGCATTGTCCTGGCGACTGCGGCGGCCTGAAGTGGCTTTTTATGACACCCGGGGCGAACTGAGCTACGGCCTCAAATATGCGGATTCGGTGCACCGCAAAGTCGATCTGGACAGCATTCAGACCTGGCTCGCCGATGCGCGCCAGCAAGGTTCGGTCGGGGTGCTGATGCGCGTCAGAAGCACCAGCGAGCATCGCGAAGAAGGGCAATTGCCGCCGGGAGGCAAGCGCTATCGCAAAGGCGCCATGCTACTGATCATCTACCCGAAAATTCCTTAACGTTACGCCCACGGCGAGTAAGCCCATGAGTTTCTGGAAAACCGAACGCGGCGCCCTGGTGCTGCTGCTGGGCGTCTCGGCGCTGCTTCTGCTGCTGGGGCTGGGCAGTCGCGACCTGTGGGGGCCGGAAACTCGGTGGGCCAACATCGCATTGCAGATGTTGCAGAGTGGCGACTACTTCGACCCTTATCTCAAAGGCGCGCCGTACTACGACAAGCCGCTGCCGTCCTACTGGCTGATCACCGCCTCTGCCAACCTGATGGGCGGGCTTGGCCCGTGGTCGCTGCGCCTGTCGTCGGTGATCGCGGCGTGGTTGAGCGTCTGGCTGGTGTACCTGATCGGCGAACGCCTGTTTCGTAAAGGCACCGGGCTGATCGCCGGCTGGATGCTGGCCACCACCTTCTACTTTCTGTTCTGGGCGCGGGTCGCCACCGCCGATGTACTGACTGTGTGTGGCGTGCTGGCGTCGGTGTGGTGGTATTGGCGCGGGCCGGATGACACCCGGCTGGGGCGCTACACAGTGTTTTTTCTGCTGCTGGCGGCGACGTCACTGTTCAAAGGCTTGATCGGCTTTGTGCTGCCGGGCCTGGTGCTGTTGCCGCACCTGCTCAGCGAACACCGCTACAAACGCCACCTCAACCTGCGCCTGCTGCTGGCGATGCTGATTGCCGCGGCGTTCTATGCGATTCCCTTCGTGCTGTCGCATGTGTATGGGGCGCCGACCTACGGCGAGAGCGGCCTTGACCTGGTGTTCAAGGAAAACGTGGTGCGTTTTTTCGACCCGTTCGACCATATGGGGCCGATCTACACCTACCTGATCTATCTGCCCGCCTACACCCTGCCCTGGGCGCCGTGCTGGCTGCTCGGCGTGTGGCTGGCGCTGCGTCACTGGCGCCAAACGCCACCCAACGTGCGCTGGCTGGTATGGGGCCTGGGCCTGCTGTTTGTGTTCTTTACCGCCAGCGGCAGCCGCCGCAGTTACTACGTGCTGCCGCTGGTACCGTTTGCCCAATTGTTGGGCGCCTGGTGGCTGAGTGAACGCCTGCAGAAAAAACCGGCCAGTTGGCCGCGCTGGCAAAAGGGTTTTGGCATCACCGCCGGGTTGTTGCTGTTGGTGCTGGGCGTGCTCTACCCCTGGACCACCGGCAATGGCGGCGTAACCCGCTTTGCCGAGGATGTGCAAGCCGAGGCGGTGAAAAGCGCGCCGTGGAATCAATGGCAGATGGTGCTGGTGGAGGTCGATAACAAGTTGCCGATGTACCTGCAAAATGGCGGCAAACCGTTCTACTACGTGAGCGAGAACCAAGACTTCCCGCGCCAGGGCGACAGCGCCGCACTCATGGCCTGGCTGGTAAAAACCAGCGGCCAGGGGTTTGACCCGCAGCACACCATCATCGTCGCGCAGTACTCCAAGGACGACCCGACGCCGTTGGCCTACCTGGGCGCGGATCACAAGGTGATTACCACGCAGCCGGACAATGGCGAGCGGCTGTTTCAGAAACGTTCAGGCGGCAGCGTGGCATTCATTCCTGTGCCACGCTGACAGGCCCCATCAGAGGCCGCGGGCATTCATCAGTGTGTGGAACGCCGCCAGCACCGCCTGCGGTTTTTCCAGCCTCAGTGGGTGGCCGTACGCGCCCAGGGCGACCTTCGCGAACACGACGCCCACTACGCACGCACCGCCGAATTTCTGCACGCAGCAGCTGGCAGTGTCAGCCAACCTGTGGGCCGGCGTGGGGTTGGTACGCGTCGGTGACTATCAAAGCCTCCACCCGCAGAGCGCTATTACTTTTGGTGTAAAGCGGAAAAACCTTTATTGGCGAACTGTCCCACCCGGGCCGCTTCAGAGCCCGGGCGCGTGTAATGGACGCTCGATAGAAACGCTTCAGAAATAAGGGGAACCCAAATTGACAGACCATCTATCTTGCCGTTATCGGGGGTCGACTCTTCGCCACCTTTTCTGTCGATGATTTGCAGCACTCGCTCTGCAGTAGCAGCAAGATCAGCTCTGACGGAAGGAGGGAGAGAGGCGCGCTCCCAATCCCCGCCTACTCGCGACTTGAAGGCGTCCAGTTCTTCATCATTCAGGGCCGCGCAAAGCCCCTTGAACAAAGGGCCCGCTGTAATTTCTGCCACCGTGCGCTTGTCATCAATCGCTCGGCCGATGGAAAAACTCTCCAGCGCGTCATAACCACGCCTACCGAACGCCATCAGGCGGCCCGCTTCGGAGGAAGAACGATGGGAGCCGACAGTGTCCAAAAAACCATCTCCAATCCGCGCGCTTCCGACCCTTTCTACGCCGGCATCGTTATCAATGTAATTAACCACACGTGCCAGGCGAAACATGGCGTCAGCACGAGATTGGGGGTCAGTATTGTCGGAGCTAAAGTCACCCACCTGCCCCTTCAGATCATCAATCAATGTAGCCCTGCGCGCCTGACCTTGCGCACTTCTATCCCAACTCGCCGAGAGTATTCCCCGGCTCAAAATTGGGTTGTCGTAGTAGACCTCCATTGCTGAGCGATGATCATCCGCGGGCCTGGCTTCCTCGCGCGAAGGCAGGTTCGACACGTTGAGTTCACCTAGCACTGCCGGGGGCTTTGGCGAGAGTGTAGACACCGTACGAACGGGGTTTGTATCGAAGGTTAACGTTGGGGTTTGCGCATTGGGGTGGCTGGTTTTATGCGCGTGATGATAAAAGCCTTGAGGCTGAGAATTACTAACGGACAGGGTCATATGCACCTTCTTGATCAACATCTTGCGGCGTCCAGACGGGTACGCCGAGCTATCGGTGATAGCTGTCTGTGCGGTGGTCAGGACACTGAAGGTGGTTCCACTGAATGTACGACTGGATTTTACGCCTGCGAATGCTCCATACCCTCGGCTGATTCATCAGTGTGTACCTTGGGGTTAGTGGCATTTGGTCATGGTTTGTAAAGGGCCAGTAAGCTGTGTCTCTTTTAATTGCAGAAAGAAGACTTGAATCTTCGAAATTGTGGTGAGCTGCTACCTAAACACTGTAAAAAAATGTGGGAGCTGGCTTGCCTGCGATGGCATCAACGGTGTGTCACTGATACACCGAGGTGTCTTCATCGCAGGCAAGCCAGCTCCCACATTGGCCATGCCCAGTACTCAAATTCGGCGGCGTCGGTTGAGTTGAGGGATGGCGGTTTGAGGCACTTCCACCTGTTGCACCTGTGTCGCAGTGCAAGCCGCGAGCTGCGCCAGTGTCGGCTGGCTGAACAAGGTTCGCGCATCCACCTCCAACCCAGCCTTACGCATCCGCGCTACCAGATTCACCGCCAGCAAAGAATGCCCGCCCAGCTCGAAGAAGTGGTCGTGGCGCCCTACCCGCTCCAGCTTCAACACATCCGCCCAAATGCCTGACATCAAGGTTTCCACCTCGCCCACTGGCGCTTCATAAGCGCGGCTGACCACTGCATCCAACCCAGGTTCGGGCAGTGCCTTACGATCGAGTTTGCCCGCCGGGTTGAGCGGCAACACATCAAGCTGCACAAAGGCCGCCGGCACCATATATTCCGGCAATTGCTCCAGCACATAGGCGCGCAAGGCATCCAGGCCCGGCGCTTGCCCACGCAGGGTGAAGTACGCCACCAAACGCTCATCACGAATCAGCACCGCCACTTCACGCAATGCCGGGTGCGCCGCCAGGCGTGACTCGATTTCACCCAGCTCCAGCCGCACGCCGCGCAGCTTGACCTGGAAGTCATTGCGCCCCAAGAACTCCAGGTTGCCGTCCGGCAGGTAACGCACCAAGTCGCCGGTGCGGTACAGCCGGTCACCGGCCACAAACGGGCTGTCGATAAAGCGCTCGGCGGTCATCTGCTCCAAGCCCAAATAACCCCGGGCCACGCCAACGCCGCCGATGTGCAATTGGCCGCTGACGCCCATCGGCACTGGCGCGTCGTGGTCGTCCAACACATACAGACGCGTGTTGTTAATCGCCCGGCCAATCGGCAGTTGCACGGCAGGCACAGGCTCGCCGGGTTCCAAGGTCCAGGCGCTGCTGTCCACTGTGGCTTCGGTAGGGCCATAGACGTTGTGCAAACGCACCTTGGGCAAGCGCGCCTGCACGCCACGGGCCAGAGCTTGGGTCAGTTCGCCGCCGCCGCACAGCACGTCGGTGAGGCTGGTGCACAAGGCCGACTCTTCCAGCTCGAGGAACTGCTGCAACATCGCCGGCACGAACTTGATCACCGTGACCTGCTGCTCGCGAATCACCTGCGCCAGGTAAGCCGGTTCACGATGCCCATCGGGCCGTGCAAGCACCAGGCGCATACCGTTGGCGAGCGGCCAGAACAGTTCCCACACCGAGCCGTCGAAGCTGAACGGCGCACGCTGCAGCAAGGCGCCGCCTTCTGCATTTGGGCACAGCTGGGAGCCCCAGCGCATCAGGTTGCCCAGGCCGCGGTGTTCGATCATCACGCCTTTTGGCGTGCCGGTGGAGCCCGAGGTGTACATCACGTAGGCCAGGTTGGCGACGGTCAAGCCGGGCACCGAAGGATTACCGATGGGCGCCTGCCTCCAGCCGTTGTGGTCAAAATCGATCACCGGGATAAACACCTCGCCTGGCAGCTCGCGGGTGGCGGCGTGCACCAGCAGCGCCACCGGTTGGCTGTCGTTGAGCATGTAGGCCAGGCGCTCGCGTGGGTAGCCTGGGTCGAGCGGCACATAGGCGCCGCCCGCCTTGAGAATCCCCAGCAAACCGACGACCAGATCCAACCCGCGCTCGACGCACAGCGCCACCCGCGAATCCGGCTGCACCCCGCGCTCACGCAGGTGGAAGGCGAGCTGATTCGCACGTTCGTTCAGCTCGCGGTAAGTCAGTTGTTGCTCGCCAGCCTGCACCGCGATGGCATGCGGGATGTGCCGCGCGCGGGCTTCGAACAACGCCGGTAGCGTGAGGGTCTCGGGATAGTCAGTGTCGGTGGCGTTGAAGTCCACCAATAGCCTGTGCAGTTCGCTGGCAGGCAGCACCTGCACGGCGCGCAATGGCGTGCTGGGTGCGTGTTCAAGTGCATGCGCCAGGCCGTGCAAGGCCGTGTCGAGGTAGCCCAGCAGGCGCTCTGCGCCGACCTTGTGCGGCGCCTTGGCCTTGAGGCGAAAGCCGCTGGCAATGTCGTCAACCGTGAGCATCAGCGGGTAACTGAGGATGTCTTCGCTGCTGAGCAAGGCAATGCCCGGCACCAGGTTCAAGTCTGTGTCGGCAGAGGTGTGGCGGTAGTTGAGCAGGCTGTTGAACAGCGGCGACGCGCTGCTGCAACGCTGAGCCAACGCGAGCGAGGCCTGTTCATGGGCGAGCAAGGCGCTGAGCTGCACGTGGGTGTCGTGGAGTGCATCGAGCACGGTTTGCTCGGCCAGGCGCACGCGCAACGGCAAGGTGTTGATGAACATGCCCAACGCGCGGTCGGCGCCCTCGCCCGCCTGCAAACGACCCAGCAGTACGGTGCCGAACACCACGTCATCGCGGCCCGCGACGCGGCTGAGCACGTGCGCCCAGGCCAGGTGAAACAGGCTGGCCGCACTCACACCCAAGGCTCGCGCCTGCGCCCGCAAGCGTTGGTTGAGGGACTCGCTGAGCGGCTGTTCGAACGCTTCAATTTCAGCCCGATCCACCTGGCGGTCCTGCAAACCGAACGCCAGAGTCGGCTCGTCAATATCGGCCAGGCACTCACGGAAGAATGCCTCGTGCGCAGCCTGACGCGCGGATGAACGAGCGTGCGCGACCACATTGCGATATGGCACCGGCGCCGGCAGTTGCGCCTGCTGGCCGAGCAGGTGGGCGCGGATTTCATCCACCAGCACGGTGGTCGAGGTGGCGTCGTTGACCAGGTGATGGAAGCGTAACTTAGCAATCCAACGCTGGTTGTGCGGTTCTTCGGCGTAGTCCAGGGCCATCAAGGGCGCCTGGCGCAAATCCAGCGGTGCAGGCTGGGCGCGCAGGGGTTCAACCCGCAACTGCGCTTCGCGCCATACCACTTGCATCGGCTGCTCAAGGGCATCCCACACCAGGCTGGTGCGCAGGATGTCGTGACGGTTGATCACCTGTTGCAAGGCTTGGGCAAACGCATCCAACTGCTCGCGGCTGGCAAAGCTGAACATCGCGTGTTGCTGGTACGGATCGCGTTCGTCGGTGAGGTGGTGATACAGCAAGCCTTCCTGCAACGGCGCCAGCGGGTAGATTTCCTGCACATTGGCAGCGCCTCCTGGAATGCCCGCGACGATGCGATCAAGGCTGGCCTGATCCAGCTCGGCCAGCGCGAGCTTATCTGCCGTGATGTGAGTGCAACCCAGCGGAATTCGATTGGCTGGCACCTGCTCTTCGCTGCCGACACTGGCTGCTGCCAGCGCCGCGAGGGTCGGCTGGCCGAACAATACCGGCACGTCGGCGCGCAACCCGGCATCACGCATGCGCTGCACCAGTTGCACGGCCAGCAGCGAGTGCCCGCCCAGTTCGAAGAAATGGTCGTGGCGCCCCACCTGCTGAACCTGCAGCAGCTCGGTCCAGATCTGCGCCAGGGTGGTTTCCGCGCCCTCGTGCGGTGCTTCAAACAGGCGCGTGACGAACGCGGCTTGCGTGGGTGCAGGCAAAGCCTTGCGGTCGAGTTTGCCGTTGGCGGTGAGGGGCAACACGTCCAGCCTCACATAGGCAACGGGCAGCATGTAGTCCGGCAACGAGGCTTGCAGATGGGCGCGCAGCGCTTCGATATCAACGCTGTGCTGCTCGATAAACCAAGCCAGCAATTGCCCTTCGCGACACTGCACCACGGCTTCCTTGAGCGCCGGATGGGTGGCCAACGCGGCTTCGATTTCGCCCAACTCGATCCGCACGCCACGGATTTTCACTTGGTCGTCATTGCGCCCCAAGTAGTCAAGGTTGCCGTCCGGCAGCCACCGCGCCAGATCGCCGGTGCGGTACATGCGGCCATCATTAAAGGGATCTTCAAGGAAACGCTCGGCACTCAGTTCAGGCAGATTCAGGTAACCCCGCGCCACACCCTTGCCACCGACGTACAACTCCCCCGCCACGCCGATGGGCACCGGGCGTTGATGCTCATCCAGCAAGTAGACTTTGGCATTGGCCACAGGCGCGCCGATATGCAGCGGCCGGCCCGCCTCGACACGCCCGGAAGTGGCGACCACCGTGGCTTCGGTGGGGCCGTAGTTGTTGATCACCTCGAAGGTCTGCGCCCGAGGGAAGGCGCGCAGGCGGTCGCCGCCGATCAGCAAGGTGCGCAGGGTCGGGTGATCCAGGCGCTGGCTGAACGCGTACTCGGCCACCGGTGTCGGCAGGAAGCAAACCTCCAACGGCTGCGCGCGCCACCAGCTCAGCAGTGCATCAAGGTCCAGCGCGTCATCCTGTGCCGGCGGCAAGTGCAGCGTCGCGCCTACACACAGCGCCGGCCAGACTTCCCAGGCCATCGCATCAAAACCAAACCCGGCCAGGCTGGCGGTGTGGCTGCCCGCGTGCAGGTTGAACGCCTGGCAGTGCCAGTCCGCCAGGTTCAACACGCTGTGATGCTCGACCATCACGCCCTTGGGCAGCCCGGTGGAGCCGGAGGTGTAGATCACATAGGCAAGGTTGGACGGCGTGACCGCGACGCGCGGGCTGTTGGCGAGGTACACGGCCGGGCCGCCCAGGCGGAGCACCGGAACATCCAAGGCAGGCAGGCGATGCAGTAAATCCTGCTGGGTCAGCACCGCCACGGGGGCGCTGTCGTGCAGCAAATAGTTCAGGCGCTCGGCGGGATGGGCCGGGTCCACCGGCACATAGCAGGCGCCGGACTTGAGGATCGCCAACAGCCCGACCAAAGTGTCCAGCCCGCGCCGGGCCACAATCGCCACGCGGTCATCCGGCTGTACGCCGTGCTCCAGCAGTTGCTGGGCCAAGGCGTTGGCTTGTTGGTCGAGTTGGGTGTAGGTCAGTTGCCGGCCCTGAAACACCGCCGCTACGGCATCCGGTGTACGCGTGGCCTGGGCTTCGATCCGCCCGTGCAGGGTTTGCGTCGCAGCGTTGGGCTGCGCGGTGGCGTTCCACTGCTGCAACTGCGCCTGTTCGGCCGGCGTCACCAGGCAAAACTCAGCGACTGTCAACGCAGTATTTTCCAGCCCTTGCTCCAGCAGCCAGCTAAAGCGCTGCGCCAACGCCTGCACTTCGTCGTGCTTGAAGTACGCCTCGTTGTACACGCAGTGCAGGCACGCGGTGGCTTGGTAACGGTTGCTGCGCAGGTGGATAGCAATCGGCAGCGGTTCATGGTGGTTGGACACCTTGATCGCCCGGGCCTGCACCTGGCCGTAACGCAGGTCGTGGTCGTCCTGCTCGAAGGACACCGACAGATCGAACAACTGGCCGCGCCCGCTGCGGCGCAGGCCCAGCTCCCGGTTCATCTCGCTTAAAGGAAAACGCTGATGGCGCAAATCCTGTTTGAGCTGGTCGCGCACGCCGCGCACCAATGCGCTGAACGACAGCTGTTCGCTGAATTGAAAACGCACCGCACTGACCTGGGTGAACAAGCCCACAGTGGCGCGAAACCGCGCGTTGGAGCGGTTAAGAATCGGCAGCCCCACCACCCACTCATCACGCTGGCTGGTGCGGGTGAAATACACGTACATCGCCGCCAGCAACACATGAAACGCCGAGGCTTGGTAACGGTTGGCCACTTGCTCCATGCGGTTGAGCAGCGCCACCGGGAACGCTTCTACGAAGGTGTTGCTCGGCGCTTGGGCGGTGTGCCGGGGCGTCAATAACGGCTCGGGCAGTTGCTGGTACTTTTCCAGCCAATAGGCGCGGTCGCGGGCGTAGCGGGCGGATTGGAGGTAGTGCTGGTCGGAGTCGATAAAGTCGATATAGGACGGCGCCTGCGGCTCCGGTTGCCGGCCGTGTTGCAGGTCGGTGTAGAGGCGCGCCAGGGATTGCAGCATCTGGCCAAAGCCCCAACCGTCGAGGATCAGGTGATGGGCCTGGGTGCCGAGGCGGTAATGGTCTTCGTCGAGTTTGACCAGGAAAAAACGAAACAGCGGCTCGCCGGCCATGGCGTAGGGCCGGGCCATTTGCGCCTGCATCAACGCCTGGGTCGCGGCCTGCGGGTCTGGTCGGGCGGAGAAGTCGTGCTGCGCTACCTCTACCGCCAACGCCGGGGCGAAGGTTTGCCGCGCCAGGCCATTGGCGTCGCTGTGCAGCTGGGTACGCAACGCATCGTGCTTGGCCACCAACAATTCGACGGCGCGCTGGATCAAGTCCGGCGCTATGGCACCAGCAAAATCCACATAACCACCAATGTTGTACAGCGGCGAGTCGCCCGCGCGCAGTTGGTCGAGCCAGATGTCCTGTTGGGCGGCGGTGAGGGGGAAGCTGGCCGGCAAGCTTGCGAAGTGGTGCATAAGATCCTTCTCATGGGTGTCAGGCACTGGCCGCGCAGGGTGGCCCATTACGACGAATGTGCCGGATTTGAGCATGGGGGTCGGGGGCTGTCTGTCACCCGAAACCCGGACATCCAAACGGATAGAAACGGGCTTGGCTGAAGGTTCATTGCTGAAACGATTAAAGGGCTGTAGGAGATTGGCTATATCTGGCCGATGTCAGCTCGCCGAACGATTGCCATTAAATTATTTTCTCATTATTAATCAACTAGTTAATTAACTATAAAAAATCCACTGCGCTTTTCGTAGGCGGAATACCCCGTCAGAAACGTCGAATTAATGACGTGGTTTTTATGTCAACTTGTGTCCCTCGTTTCCGCTACATACGTAGGACAAATCCCTATGGCTAAATAAAATCTCGAACGCCGAGTAACGTTCAAGCAGTACGGAGCGACCCGACGCGGACCCAGGGTGCCCGTTGACGGTTTTCGACATCAAGGATGAGATGGCTATGAGTCTGACCCGTAGTATTGGCGACACCCACAGCCCGCATTTTTATGCCGAAATGGGAGAGTTGATTTCAAACAGCGGCCACCAAGACTTCGCTGCCAACATGCTGCATTTGGTGGACAAGTGGGTGCCCATTCATCTGGTTGACCTCAGTGAATGGACCCTGGATGAACTGCGCGACAGCGTGCGCGAGATCAAGCTGCTAGGCAGTGCCGGGCTGAAAAAGGATGTATCTGCGCCGCAGGCTGTACACCCGCTGAGGGACCACCCACTGCTGCGGCAAATGCTGCGCATGCAGGACCCGCTGTTGATCCAGTTGAAGGCCAAGACCAACAGCGAACACCCGCGTGGCAGTTCGCACCAGTGCAACCTGGTTTCGCGCCAGGGCAATCGCCGCTGTGTGATTTCGTTCTATCGCCTGCCGACCCAGCAGGGGTTTTCCCTGGCCGAGTTGTCGTTTCTCAAATGCCTGTCAGACACCCTGCTGCCGCTGATGGAGCGGCATGCGCAGATCCTGCGCCAGGCGTCGCACAACGAGATTGAGCCGGCCCACAACCCACTTGAGCAATCGCAGTTGCAGCGCGAGTTCTACAAGCGTTTGTCCCTCAGCGATATCACCCTGTCGGCGCGCGAGCAGGAGGTGTGCCTGGGCCTGTTGACCGGCGGCACCGTGCCGCAAATGGCGGAAAAACTCAGCGTGAAAAACAGCTCGATCGAAACCTACCTCAAGCGCGCTGCTGCCAAGTTGGGCGTGAGTGGCCGGCATGGTTTGGCCAAATGGATGGTTGGCGCCTGATGAATAAATGGATGCTCACCAGCGTAAGCATGGCCTGGATGCTCGGCGGCTGTTCGTTGATCCCCGAGTACCAACGGCCGGCGGCGCCGGTGCCTGTGCAGTACCCCCAAGGCGGGGTCTACAGCCTGGCGCAGGCCGGTGCCGTGGCGGTTACACCGGACTGGCAACAGCTGTTCCACGACACGGCCTTGCAACAGCTGATTGGCGCGGCACTGGTCAACAACCGCGACCTGCGTGTCGCGGCGCTGAATGTGCAGGCCTTCCAGGCGCAGTACCGGATCCAACGTGCAGACCTGTTTCCGGCCGTGTCGGCCAGCGGTGCCGGCAAACGCCAGAAGTTGCCGGGGGGCGTGACTGGCACGGGCAAGTCCGCGATCACTTCCAACTATTCCGCCACCCTGGGGCTCAGCGCGTATGAACTGGACCTGTTCGGCCGTGTGCGCAGCCTCAGCGAAAAGGCGATGCTCACGTATTTTGGCACCGAAGAAGCACGGCGCAGCACGCAACTGAGCCTGGTGGCCAATGTGGCGAATGCCTACCTGACCTGGCGCGCCGACCAGGAACTGCTGGCCCTGGCCCAGCAGACGCTGGTAGCCAACGACCACAGCTGGCAACTCACCAGCCGCAGCAAAAACGCGGGCAAGGCTTCAGCGCTGGACGTGGTGCAAGCGCGCACGGCCGTGGAAAGCACCCGCGCCAGCGTGGCCCGATACGAACGCCAAGTCGCCCAAGACCTCAACAACCTCGCCCTGCTGGTGGGCGGCCCGGTGGATGAAAACCTGCCATCGCGGCCACTCGCCGCTGACTGGGTGGCGCGCGTGCCGGCCGGTTTGCCCTCAGACCTGCTGCAACGGCGCCCGGATATCCTCCAGGCCGAATATCAACTGCAGGCGGCCAACGCGAATATCGGTGCGGCCCGCGCGGCGTTCTTTCCTTCGGTCACCCTCACCGCCAATGCCGGCAGCGCGAGCAAGGAGCTGTCGGGGCTGTTCAAGGGTGGTTCGGGCACCTGGACCTTCCAGCCGCAGATCAACCTGCCGATCTTCAACGCCGGCAGCCTGCGCGCCAGCCTCGATTACGCGAAACTGCAAAAAGACATCAGCGTGGCGCAGTACGAAAAGTCGATCCAGACAGCGTTTCAGGAAGTCGCCGACGGCCTCGCTGCCCGCCAAACCTTCAACGACCAGTTGGAGGCGCAACGCGATTTCGTCGCCGCCAACCAGGCTTATTACGACCTGGCCCAACACCGCTACCGCAGCGGCGTGGACAGCAACCTGACGTTTCTCGATGCACAGCGTTCGTTGTTCAGTTCACAACAGGCGCTGATTGTGGACCGGCTGGCGCAGTTGGTGGCGGAGGTGAACCTGTATACGGCGTTGGGTGGCGCATGGGGGGATGCGTCGGTGCTGTCACGGCGCTGAGGTGATTAATGCGCAATCACCGCCTCCGCTTCAATCTCGATCAACCACTGCGGCAACGACAACCCGCTGACGATGATCCATGAAGACGGCGGCGGGTTATGCGGGAAACGCTGGCGAAGGGCTTGCGCGATCGGCTCCTGCTGATCACGCGCAGGCTCGGCGATGTACAGCCGCAGCATGATCACATGGGCCAGATCGCCGCCGACCTCGGCCAGCACCTTTTCGATATTGTCTAACGCGGTGGCGGTTTGCTCGGCGATACCAGGCCCGACGGTTCGCTCTTCGGCATCCACACCCACCTGGCCGGAAAGCAGGATGCGCCGACCATCAGGCACTTCGATAGCCTGGCTGAAGCCGTATTGCAGGGAGTTGAATACCGTTGTGGGGTTGATGACCTTACGTTGCATGACGAGTCCTTGTTGTCGGTGGGGAAACAAGGCTAACCCAAAGGCTTTGCTCAATCTGACGGTTCAACATCCAGCAACATTTTGGCAGAGCTGTGTCGGGCGTATACCGTCGCTGAATAGAGCGGTGGTCCCTTGTGGGAGCGCGTTTAACTGCCAGCTCCGCAGTGCTCTGGTTTGCTGTGGGAGCTGGCTTGCCTGCGATGCAGACACCTCGGTCTATCAGCGAGACACCGTTGATGCCATCGCAGCGGTGCGGCGGCGTTGGGTCACCCGCCAGACCTTATTGCCCACGTCATCCGCCACCAGCAGCGCGCCCTGTGCGTCCAGGGTCACTCCCAGTGGCCGACTTTGAGCTTCACCTGCGGCGTTGAGAACACCAGTCAGGAAGTCGATGGGCGTGCCAGCGGGTTGCGGTTCTACGAACCGTGCTCACCGACAAACACACCATTGGCAAACGCCGCCGGCATGCCACACGCATCGGAGAAGGTCAGGCCGGCACCGCCATCGGTGGCGCTTTCAGGCATCGGCGGGCGATTGCTTTCGGCGACCAATACATCGCCACTGGGCTGGTGTAGACCCCGCGCGGGTGATCGCGATTGTCGGCCAGGGCTGTGCCCTACGTCACCCGCCACACAGACTACTCTTACACAGGTTTCGGATTTCATCCGACCAACTGGTTAACAGCTCTGTCATACGCTGCCACACGGCGCCAGTCCTGAAGAGTGTGAGGTGTCACAGGCAGTACTCAAGATTAGACAGTGCCAATGGCCAACATTGAAGCAACCCAATATAAGGATACGACCCCATGATTCGTTTTGTTCGTAACACTCTTCAAACCACACTGTTCACCGCAGGGCTGCTGCTTGGTACCAACGCAGCATTCGCACAAACGCCGGCGCCTGATGCTCAAGCCGCCACCCAGAGACAAACACTGCAGGCTGAAATAACGCGCGAGGGTCTTAAACGCTTTACTGCACCGGGTTACAAACCCGGCCGCGTCGAACATATCGTGCTGTTTCGCTATAAAGATACGGTCACCGACAAACAAAAAGCCGAGGTCAAAAAACGTTTTCTGGCGCTTGAACAGATCGCCAAGCGGTCAGGCAAGCGTTACATCACATCCATCATCACCGGCAAACAGAACAGCGGCGAAGGTGTAGACCATGGGTTTGAACAAGCCTTCGTGGTGCGCTTCAAGTCCGAGGGTGATCGAAATTATTATGTGGGGGCGCCGATTGTAGAGGACGCGAAGTACTACGACCCTAAGCATGCCGAATTCAAAACGTTTGTCGGCCCACTGCTTGCCGAAGGCCAACAGGGCGTACTGGTCTTCGACTTTGCCGCTGACAAGCACTGATCGGCGCGCGCAGACAGGGGTGGATGAGACACTAGATCGAGCGTGTTCGCTGGCCTGGCATTAATTCCCCATCGCCAAGCTATGGGGCGAAAACCCTGCAAACTGCCACCTCAACGCCAATGCCGCCGGGCGGCGCACCATATGTTCAACGGTCACCGTCCACAACCGCTGCGCGCCCTCAAACGCCGCCACTTCGGGGCCGCTGAGGATCAGTGAGGTGCGCCCGGCAATCTGCAGCACGTCGCCCGACTCGAAATCGATAAACAACAACCCCGCCACCGGGTTCGCCGACAGGTTGCCCAAGGTATTGAAGAACAGGTTGCCGGCGAAGTCAGGGATGGTCAGCACGTTGCCGTCGACGCGCACAAAACCGGTATTGCCGCCGCGATGGGAGACGTCTACCGAACGTTGGCCTTGCACGTCAACGAAGCTTGCGACGAAGAAGGTGTCGGCGTTTCGGATCATGGCCTGTGCCGTATCATCCAGACTGTTGGAACGCTCGGCCAGGGTGCCGGGTTTACGCGCAATCGCATCGACCGGGCGCAGTTGGATGTACTTGGGGCAGTTGCCGAACGTGTGCACCACGTCGACCGAGAAACCCTCGTGATCGAGGCGGCCGATGCGGCCATTCATGCGGTTGCGGCGCCGGGTGTTGAGGTCGATGCCCAGCAGGCCCACAGACCCGCCACGGAGTATTGCAGGCAGCGCCGGGTCACCCTTGGACGGCATGCTGTCGACCTGTAACGTCTGCGGATCCGGTGAATGGGCAAACCCCGGCGCGCCTTCCAGCAGTGTCGCCCACGGGATGCCCTGTGCATCCACCGCACCGAGCACCAGATAAGGCAGCAACGGATAAAAATCCCGATGCTGTTCCGGCAAATGATCACGGATCACCTTGGGCCCAACCACTGCCATGCGCTCGGCAACGCCGGCACTTTCCTGCATCTGCCGTTCGCCGGCATGCCAGGGGGATTGTTCGATCAGGTTCATGGCGATCACCTCATAGTGGATGGGCCCAGGCTAAGCTCAGCCACCCATCGAGAGAATACCCACGCCAGGCAATCCACTATTACGCCAACTGAAATGCCGGATGTTCACGCAGCGCCGCCACGCAGTGGTCGACAAAACTGCGCACGCGCATCGGCGCATTGCGGCCCTCGCGGTAGACCACGTGCACCGGCAACGGCGGCCCTTCAAAGGCTGGCAACACGCGGCGCAATTGGCCGCTCACCCGATGTTCGTGAACCGGGTAGCTCAGGCAGCGAATCAACCCTGCACCGTGCACGGCCGCATTGATCGTGCCTTGCACCGTGGCGCAACTCAGGCGCGCGCGGGTCTTGAGTGAATAACCTTGAAAGTCCCAGTGCACCCGATCGGCGTTGGCGATCAGGTGGTGACGCTTGAGGTCATCGGGGTGCATCGGCTCACCATGAGTGGCGAGGTAGCCGGGGCTGGCGCAAAGGATAGGCCGCACCTGCCCCACCGACCGGGCGATCAGCGACGAACTGGGCAGTTCGCCCACCAGTACCGCCACGTCCAGCCCCTCTTCGTGCAGGTTGGGGTAATAGTCGTGATAGCGGGCGACGAGACGCACGTCAGGGTAACGGTCCATGTAAGCCGCCAACACCGGCGCCATCACGTAGCGGCTGAACAGCACCGGCAAAAATACCTGCAGATTGCCCTGGGGCTGCACGTGCAAGCCCTTGGCCGAGGCCTCGGCGGCGTCCACGGCGGCCAGTAGGCGCACACAGTCGGTCATGTAGGCGTTGCCCGCCTCGGTCAGGCTCACACCCTGCGTCGTACGCAGCAGCAAAGGCACGTGCAGGCGTGCTTCCAGGCGGGCAATCGCGCGGGCCAAAGTCGGGCCAGAGACCTGCGCATAACGCGCCGCCGAAGCCAGGCTGGGTTGCCCGGCAAGCGCCGCAAACAGCTGCATGTCGCGATAACGTTCCATTAGGCGCGCCGCTCCATCAGCCGCGCTGCTTCATCGCCGGGTTCAGGGCCGCGTCCTGCCCGAGGCGATGGGTGAGGAAGTCGACAAAGGTGTGGACCTTAGCCGGTACGCGGCCGCTCTTGAGGAACACCACCTGGATCGGTAGCGGCGCCGGTTCAAAATCCTCCAGCACGATCTCCAGCTCCCCTGCCGCCACCGAAGCCGCGACCTGGTAGGACAGCACCCGCGTCACGCCCCAACCCAGCCGCGCCACGTTAATCGCGGCATTGTTCGCCGTGACTACCAAACGCGGTTCGATGGGCACCGTCAGCGGCTGGCCGCCGTCGACAAACCGCCATTCACTCACCAACTGGCTGGAGGACGGGGTGACGACCTTCGCTTCACGCAGCTGCTCAGGCCGCGACGGGCGCCCGTGCTGGTCGAGATAACCGGGCGCGGCGCACACCACTCGGCGCACTTCGCCGATCTTGATCGCCTGCTGCCCCGGTTCCTGCAAATGGCCGATACGCACGGCCACGTCGACGCCTTCATCGGTCATGTTGATCACGCGGTCGACCAGCAAGGCGTTGATATTCACCAGGGGAAAGCGGTCCAGGTAATCGCCCAGCACTGGCGCCACATACAGCTCGCCGAACAGCACCGGCGCGGTCACCGTCAAGTGCCCACAGGGGATGGAATAACTGCCTGCCGCGGCTTCTTCAGCTTCATCCAATTCGGCGAGGATACGCCGACAATCTTCCAGGTAACGCTGACCGGCCTCGGTCAAGTGCAAGCTGCGGGTGGTGCGTGCCAGCAGTTGAGTGCCGATGCGTTGTTCCATGGCGGCGATGGCCCGGGTCACGCTCGGCGGCGAAGTGTTCAGGCGGCGCGCAGCAGCGGCGAAGCCCTCCTCCTCGGCCACCGCGAGAAACACCTGCATTTCATGAAATCGGTCCATCGGCGTTCACTCTAATAGCTACAGGGTATTCACATTACTGTGCTTGCAGGCCAACGGCCGTGCGCGGCATGCCCACGAAGCCCGGCAATGCTTCAATGCTGGTAAGCCAGGCGCGCACTTGAGGGTAGTCGGCCAGTGACACATTGCCTTCCGGCGCGTGGGCCACGTAGGTGTAAAAGGCGATATCGGCAATGCTCGGGTGTTCGCTGGCCAGGAAGCGGCTTTGGCTCAGTTGCTGCTCCACCAACTTCAACAGGGCGTGAGAGTGGTTGATCGCGGTGACGGTATCAACATCGGCGCCAAACACCACGGCCAGTCGCGCCGCAGCCGGCCCAGCGTGAAGTTGCCCGGCAGCGGCCGACAGCCAGCGCTGCACGCATGCTTGGCCGACAGGATCGGTCGGCAGCCACTGGCCGTTGCCATAGGTGTTCGCCAGGTAGACTAGGATCGCATTGGAATCGGCCAATACGGTGCCGTTGTCGTCAATCACGGGCACCTGGCCAAAGCTGTTGAGGCTGGCGATAAAATCCTGGGATTTCTGGGCGCCTTGCTTGAGGTCCACCAAGATAAATTCCTTGGGCAAGCCCAACAACGACAGCATCAGCTCAACCCGATGAGAGTGGCCGGACAGCGGGAAACCATAGAGTTTGATCGCAGGCTGAGACATGAAAGGCTCCAAAGGTGGGGGATCGAGGCCTGGCATAGTCTACCGCCGCCCTGATCGATGGAATCACCAGGATTTACAATCCAGTATTTCACCGGGTGAAACAATCATTCGCCAAATAATTCCACGATCAGATTAAACAACGTGGTTTTCACTGCGCTGTCCAACTCAGTCCAGGCCAGCCCGGTGCTGGCCTGATACGCCCCCAGCTCCAAGTGCCGCGACACACAATTGGCCGGCAATGCCCGCGCCGCTTGCTGCGGCAACACTCCAACGCCCAGCCCTGCCGAGACCAGCGCAAGCATGGTGGTGAACTCGCCCAGTTCCGAGGCGATGTCCAGGGTGATGCCCAACGCGTGGATAAACTCGTCGTAAAACCCCGGCGCGTAACGCCGCGCGAGGATGTACACCGGCACGTTGAGCAAATCCGTGGGCTGGAGGGTTTCCTGGGCCGCCAAGGGATGATCGATGGGCAAGGCCACGCAAAAGCTTTCGCGCAATACGGCGCGGGTCTGCACGCCAGGGTGCGCGGCGGGCAGGCGCATCAGGCCGAAATCCAGCTGGCCGTTTTTCAAGGCCGCGGCTTGATCGGGGCCGGGCATGTCCTTGAGCTCCAGTTCGATACGCGGGTAGCGCTGGTGCACCGCGCGGATCAACGCCGGCAACAGCTGCGGCAGCACCGAAGACACAAACCCCAGGCGCACCCGGCCGATTTCGCCACGGCTGGACGCCCGCGCCGCATCCGCCGCCCGCGCAGCCTGGTGCAACGTGGCCTGGGCTTCAGGCAGGAACGCGCGCCCCGCTTCAGTCAGCGTCACCGAGTGGCGATTGCGATCCAGCAGGCGCACACCCAGGCCACTTTCCAGCAACTTGATCTGCATGCTCAGCGCCGGTTGCACGATCGACAGCTGCACCGCCGCGCGGCCGAAATGCAGCTCCTGGGCGAGCACCACAAAGGCGCGCAAGTGCTTTAGCTCCATAAAGCCTTCCTGGTTATCACAGAATTTGATCACTCAATCATAAATGAACATTGGACCTGCAGCCCTCGCAGGAGTGAAGTGAAGCCCATCCAAGCAACCCTAAAACGGTTTTGCTTATAACACTAAGCACGCCAGGAGAGCCGCCTCATGCACAGCGTTTTAGACACCTTCCGCCTCGATGGCCGGCTCGCGCTGGTCACCGGTTCCAGCGCCGGTATCGGCCTGGCGATTGCCCGTGGCCTGGCGCAGGCCGGTGCGCGGGTGGTGCTTAACGGGCGCAACCGCAGCACCTTGCGCGATGCAGCGGCCACGCTGACGTTGGAGGGCCTGGAGGTGCACACCCAGGCGTTTGACGTGACCGACAGCGCGGCGACCCAGGCCGCTGTGGCCGATATCGAAGCGCGCCTGGGGCCACTGGAAATCCTCGTCAACAATGCCGGCATGCAACGCCGTGGCCCGCTGGAAGACTACAGCGAGCAGCACTGGCGCGAGCTGATCAGCACCAACCTCGACAGCGCATTCTTCGTTGGCCAGGCCGTGGCACGGGTGATGATCCCGCGCAAACGTGGGCGCATCATCAATATCTGCTCGGTGCAAAGTGAATTGGGGCGCCCGGGGATCGCGCCGTATGCGGCGAGCAAAGGCGCGTTAAAAATGCTCACCAAGGGCATGGCCATCGATTGGGGCCCGCATGGGTTAACGATCAACGGCATCGGCCCTGGCTATTTCAAGACCGAACTCAACGCCAACCTGGTGGCCAACCCCGCGTTCAGCGACTGGCTGGAGCAACGCACGCCAAGCCGCCGTTGGGGCGACGTGGCCGAGTTGGCCGGCGCTGCCGTCTTCCTGGCCAGCGACGCCGCCAGCTTCGTCAACGGTCATATTCTGTACGTCGACGGTGGTATTACTGCGTCGCTGTAACCCGGAGAGCCTTATGCACGCTATCGTTTGCCATGCCTCAAAAGACCTGCGGGTCGATCCCCTGGACGAACCGCAAACCCTCGCCCCCGACCAACTGCGCGTACGCATCGCCCGTGGCGGTATCTGCGGTTCGGATTTGCACTACTACCAGCACGGCGGTTTCGGCACCGTGCGCCTGCGCGAGCCGATGGTGCTCGGCCATGAAGTGTCGGCGGTGATCGACGCCGTGGGCAGCGAGGCCGGGTTGTTCAAGGCTGGCCAGCGCATTGCGGTGTCGCCATCACGCCCGTGCGGCGGTTGCCGGTATTGCCACCAGGGCCTGCCGAATCATTGCCTGAACATGCGTTTCTACGGCAGCGCGATGCCCTTTCCGCATATCCAGGGCGCGTTTCGCCAGAGCTTGGTGATCGAGGCCCATCAGGCCCATCGACTGGCCGACCACGTCAGCCTCGCCGAGGGTGCACTGGCCGAGCCCTTGTCAGTGGGCTTGCACGCGATTCAACGTGCCGGCGCGGTGTTCGGCAAACGCGTGTTGGTGACCGGCTGCGGCCCCATCGGCAACCTGCTGATTGGCAGCCTGCGCGCCGCCGGTGCCGGTGAAATCGTGGCCGTGGACCTGTCCGCCAGCGCCCTCGCCTGCGCCGAAAAAATGGGCGCCACACGCACCCACAACCTTGCCGACGGCGCCGATGCGCTTAAGCGCTACAGCGCCGAAAAGGGCTACTTCGACGTGATGTTCGAAGTCTCCGGCAGCGCCCAGGCTCTGCGCAACGGCCTGGAATGCATCGCCCCACGTGGCGTCCTGGTGACGGTGGGCTTGGGCGGTGATGTGTCGTTGCCGTTGAATCTGCTGGTCAGCCGCGAGATTGATACGCGTGGCACGTTCCGCTTCCATTCGGAGTTTGCCCAGGCGGTGGACTTGCTCAATCGTCAGATCGTGGATGTGCGCCCGGTGATCTCCCATACCGTGCCGTTTGGCGAGGCGGTCAAGGCGTTTGAGTTGGCGGCGGATAAGACTCAGGCGATGAAAGTGGTGCTGGATTTTGGTGTGGCGGATTTGGATTGAAGCCTTCCCGCTAAACCCTGTGGGAGCTGTCGAGCTTTAGCGAGGCTGCGATAACAGTGGTTCAGTCAACTTATTCGGCGACTGATACACCGCTATCGCAGGCAAGCCAGCTCCCACATTTGAGCTGAGTTGGCTGCTCTGTCAGCGTTCTTCGAGACGATCGCGCAAAAACCGGTGGCTCGTAGAAAACAGCCGCCGGTACGTGAGCAGCACCGCTCCCACCGTACCCAGCGCCGACGACGCGGCAATCAGAAACATGATCACGATCTGATACCGCACTGCGTCCACCGGGCTCTCCCCCGCCAGCACCTGGCCGGTCATCATGCCGGGCAGGCTGACGATGCCGACCACGGTCATCTGGTTCAACGTGGGGATCATCCCGGCGCGCACCGCCTGGCGAATCGCTTCCTGGGCGGCTTCCCAGCGTGAACCGCCGAGCGCCAGGATCATCTCGATGGTATTTCGCCCGGAGGTCAGTTCCTGGGTCATACGCTCAATCCCCAAGGACACACCGGTCAGGGTGTTGCCAAGGATCATCCCCAAAATCGGAATCGCATATTGCGGCTCGTACCACGGGTGGATGCGGATCACCGCAAACAAACCCACCGCCGTGACCAGCCACGAGCTGCCCCACACCGACAGGATGCTGTCGACCCGTTGCCCGCGATAGGTCCTGCGCCCACGCCCCGCCGCCGACAGGCCGGCGATCAAGGTCATTGCGCACATCAGCGGCAGCACCACGTACCAGTACGCGAACTCGAACACCCAGCCCAGCAGATAACCGATGGCCAACAGTTGCACCACAGTGCGCACCGCCGCCCACAGCAATTGTCGACCAAGGCCCAGGCGCAACAGCAATGACAGCGCGCCGTTGATCAGGATCAGCGAGGCAGCGATGCCCATGTCCAGCGCGGTGAGGTTTTGATAGTTCATGGCTGTGCCGCTCCACTCAGCACGCCCGCGCTCATGTGCAGGTGGATGGCGCTCATGCGTTGGGCCTGGTCGAGGTCGTGGGACACCCAGATGAAAGCGCGCGAGTTATCGCCGGCAAACCAGGCGTCGATCAGCGCTTCCACATCACGCGATGACGTGGGATCGAGGGCGGCAGTAGGTTCATCGAGCAACAGCACTTCGGGGTTCAGTTGCAAGGTGCGAATCAACGAGACCACCTGGGACTCACCGCCCGACAAGTCACCGGCGTTTTTCTGCAGAAACTCCGGGGCTTTACCGGCATGCTCCAACAGCGTGGTGACGGCCTGCAAATCGAAGCTGCGCTTGCGCAGGGTCTTGAGGCTGAAGGGAAAACGCAGGTTGTCTTCCACCGTGCCTTCAAGCAGCGCCGGGCGTTGCGACAAGTAGCTGATGTGGCTGCGGTAGTGGGGAATCTCTGCATTGGCGATTGGTTGGCCATTCCACAAAATCTGCCCGGCGCTGGGCGCATCTAGCAGCGCCAGCGCGCGCAGGAACACGCTTTTACCCGAGCCGGAGGAGCCGGTGATCGACACGCGGTCGGCGCGGTTCAGGGTGAAATCCGTGGGGTGGAGCAAGGCCACTTGACGGCGCTCATCCCGGCGCGTGAGGGCGCGGGTTTCTATCAGTGCGCTCATGGACGCGGTGTTCCTCTTAAATCCTGTTGGTGCAATGGTGCGGCAGGTGCACGAAGATTTCATGAAAAAATTCAAACTATCGCCCTTCATGTCGTTCACACCTTCACGTGCAACGTAAAACAGGAGGCGACATGCTCTACCGACAACTGGGCCATTCGGGCCTGCTGGTATCCGAAATCATCCTGGGCACCGTGCCCTTCGGCGGTCGCGCCGAATTCGAAAAATGCGGTTCGGTGGGCGTGCCCCAGGCCAAGCGCATGTTCGACATCGCGTTCGACGCCGGGGTAAATATGGTCGACACCGCCGACCTCTACTCCCACGGCCTGGCCGAAGAAGTGGTGGGAAAAGCCTTGGGCGACAAGCGCCACGACATCCTGCTGGCCACCAAGGGCCGTAGCCCCGTGGACAACAACCCGAATAACTCCGGCTCCTCGCGTTACCACCTGATCCGCGCCTGCGAAGCCAGTTTGAAGCGCCTGGGCACCGACCACATCGACCTCTACCAATTGCACAACTGGGACGGCCTGACGCCGATCGAGGAAACCCTCGAAGCGCTGCGGCTGTTAGTTGGCTCGGGCAAGATTCGCTACTTCGGCACCAGCAACTTCACCGCCTGGCAGATGATGAAAACCCTGGGCAAGGCTGAGCTTCACGGCATGCTCAAACCCATCACCCAGCAGATTTACTACACGCCCGAATCCCGCGAGGCCGAGTACGAATTGCTGCCGCTGGCGCTCGACCAGTCCATCGGCACGCTGGTGTGGGGCCCGATGGGCGAAGGCCTGCTGACCGGCTCGACCCGGCGCGGGCACAAGCCACCGGCCAATACCCGCCAGGGCAGCGGCTGGCCGGAACCCTATGTGCATGACCAGGAACGTGCGCTGGACATCATCGAAACTCTCGCCGCCGTGGGCGATGAGCATGGCGTGTCGGTCGCGCGCACGTGCCTGGCGTGGCTCAAGGATCGCCCGGGCATTACCTCGCTGATCGTCGGCGCTCGCACCGAAGAACACCTGCGCGACAACCTCGCGGCGACCGAACTGAAACTCACAGAAGAACAGTCTTCACGTATCGAAGCGGTGACCCGTCGCCAGCCGTTGTATCCATACTGGCATCGTTTTACCGCCGGGATTGACCGCTTTGACCCGGCGGAGCAACCGTTCCTGGCTGAGCATCAAAAGACCATGGATGCCAGAACAGATAAGTAAGGGACTATACATAGCTAAATGTGGGTGCTGGCTTGCCTGCTCCCACAGAAAAGCCAAGCACTGCTGTGCTGCCAGCCGAATTCGCTCCCACACTTCCAGGGTTGCACTGAACGCCAATGCTGCCTATATTTCCCGCCTGGCGCTCTCTACGCCACCTTCCGCGGAAAGGGCTGCGCCCAAGACACTCAAGCTCTACCTCATTTCTACGACTCCCAACCTTAAAGCGGAAAAGGTCAGTGCAAGGAGATCGTATGTCGCAACGCCCTCTATCCTCCAACACCGATGGCCGTCTCAACCTTGAGCAGCAGCGCAAGCGCGCCAAGGAACTGTTGCCGCGCCTGAAAAGCCAAGACCCCAACGCGACCTTGTCCCAGGCTCAATGGCAGGTCGCCAAGCAACTCGGTTTCAGCAGCTGGCCCAAGCTCAAGGCGCATGTCGACGCCCTCGACTTCGCCGCCCGCCACCCCGCGTTTGATGCCAGCGATGAAGCCCGTACCACCCACTGGCGCTGCGGCAATGACATTGCCCACAGCCTGCAAGTGGCGGGGTTCAAAGGCCAGTTCCAGATGCTCGCAGACCCGCTGTGCATGGGGCCGGTGCGCGACTTGCCCAGCGAAGCATTCCGCGTGATGCGCAGCGCGTTTATCAGCCAGGCCTTTGCCCTGGACCCCACTGAAGTCGCGCGGCGTGTCAAGGATGAATACCACCAGCTTGAAGCCTTGGCCAACACCGACCACAGCGTGCTGTGGTGCGAGGCGGATGCCTATGACCAACTGTTCCTGATCCGTGCGCTGGCCGGGCTTGAGCAGGCACCGCGCAAGCTGGAGCTGATCGAGGTTGATCGCATTCCCGGCGTCGAGCGGTTTATCGGTATCGGCCAACTGGCCCCCGACGTGCTGGCGTGGCTATGGCCGCAGCGCCGGTTGATCGACGATTCGGCGGTGCAACTGGCCAAACAGGCGTGGTCGGCGTACTGCGCCAGCTCACCGGTTGGGCTGGCGGAACTGGCCCACAGCACGCAGCCTTCCCTGCCCTTTCTCGCACCGGCATTACGTCGCCAATTGCAGGAGCTACCCGGTCTCCACGATGGCCTGTCCCTCACCGAACGCTTGTCGCTGAGGTACATCGCCGAGGCCGGGCCGGTGCCCTTCGGCAGGGTGTTTGCCGAGTTGATGGGCAAGCGCGAGCCGCTGCCGTTCCTGGGCGACATGATGTTCCATGCGCTGTTGCGGCCGTTGATCGAGGCTGAGCAGCCGTTGCTGATCGAGACCGGCACCGAGCACGAATGGCCGCGCCGCGCTCTGACGTTAACGCCACTGGGGCACGCCGTGCTGAACGGCGACGCCTCTTGGCTGGACCACGCCAGCCACGAGCGTTGGGTCGGCGGGGTCTGCTTGCGGCCAAGGCAACCCCATTGGACGCTGGGCGACGACCACCTGCCCGTCTGGCGTGGCTGATGCTGCGCCACAGCGCTCAGCGCTTGGGCGACAACCCGACCGCACACGCTATCACCGCCGGGTCGCCCTGGTAGAGGCCGCGCGGCGCCGTCGACAGGTGGCTGACGCGGCTGTCGACGGCGCGCAGTGTCGGCCGCTCGACCGGTGGCAGGCTATGGTCCGGGTCGACAATCTCCATGCAGCGGCGCAGGGAGTTGAAGTCCGGCGATTGTGACAACGACAGGTGCAGGGTCTGGCTCACCGATACCGACACCACCGAACTCTGCGCGCATTGCCCGTCATAGATCAGCGTGTGGCGAATCAGCGGGTTGTCGTGGCAGTACTTCAACAGGTTGACCTGCCGCGAGTGCACCAGCGCGGTGTTGATAATCAACAGGTCAAACGCTACGCCGTCCACGCGTGTCAACGCCTGCAGCTCGTCGAACGAGCTCAAGGGGGCGATGCGGTAATAGCCCAACTGGTTGAGCATTTTCTCAATCTTGATCCGTTGCAGCAGGTCTGCATCGGCAATCAGAAGGCGTAACGCTTTATTGGACATAGGGTAAACCTGACAGGTGGGCATCCGCGTCGATCATTCAACGCTGAACACGTTACCCGTCAGGGGTGAAACCTGACTTTAAGGCGATTCTGAAACGGCAACTGGGTACACCTGCCCACTTTTAAGAATCGCCTGAAAGCCCTCGCCCCACCCGCCCCCTACCATCGGCTGCGTTCCCACACGCTCCCATGGAATCCATCCTTGCTCATGTTTCTACTCAGAATGGTGATTTTAGCCTGCGGGCTGCTGGCCCTGGCACCGCCGCCTGCCAGCGCCGCGCTGAAGATCGAAGGTACGCGCCTGATCTATTTTGGCCAGGACAAGGCAGCCAACATCGGCGTGGTCAACCAGGCATCCCGTGAGGTGGTGGTGCAAACCTGGATCACCAGCGAGGCCGACGCTGGCGACCGCACCGTGCCGTTTGCCGCCACCGAGCCGCTGGTGCAACTGGGTGCCGGCGAGCATCACCAGTTGCGCATCCTGTATGCCGGTGAAGGCTTGCCCACCGATCGTGAATCGCTGTTCTGGCTGAATATCATGGAAATCCCGCTCAAGCCCGAAGACCCCAACAGCGTGCAATTTGCGATACGCCAGCGGCTCAAGCTGTTCTATCGGCCGCCCGCGCTCCAAGGTGGCTCGGCTGAAGCGGTGCAGCAGTTGGTGTGGAGCAGCGGCGACGGGCGCACCGTCACGGTCCGTAACCCCAGCGCGTTTCACCTGTCGCTGGTGAACCTGCAAACCGACAACGAGGTGCTCAGCGATTACCTGCTGCTCAAGCCGTACGAGAGCAAAACCCTGACCGTGCCAAGCCCCTTGCCCAAGGGCACCACCCTCCATTTCACCGAAATCACCGATATCGGTTTGCAGGCCCGCCATCGCGCGGCACTCAACTGATGATTCGCGGGGTATTTACACCAATGTCACTGACCAAACGCTTTTTACCCATGCTGCTGTGGGCCTGCGCGGTCCTGCCCGCGACCAGCCACGCACTGGCCTGCCGTGAAGACGGCACCGGCTCGATCATTACCCAAGAGGCACTAGGCACCGCGCTGGCGGTAGCTGCCGATGCACCCAACGGCAGCATCATCTGGGAGTCCGGCCCGCGCTCCACCAATGTGATCTGCAAGGACGACTACAAAGTCGGCCGCGAAGAAGTGTACTTCTACGTCAACCCGGGCAACGTCAGCATCGGAACGGGTATCCGCGTGGGCATTCGTTATAACAACCAGCCGATTACGCAAAGTACCGGCAAGGTCGGCACCGGTTTTTTTTCCGACCGCGGCTGCACCTCCAACTGCATCGGCTGGGACAAGGCGCGCTTCACGCTCAACTTCAGCGTGTACATCGAGAAGTACGACCCCACGCCACCCAGCGGCCAGGCCAGTACCCTGACCTCGTACCGCGTGTTCCAGCTCGACGGCGTGCGCGGGCTCAACTCACGGCCCAACAGCAACTTCAACTACGTGGTCACCGGCATGAACGGCATCCGCTTCGTGCCCTGCACGCCCGAGCTGACCATCACCCCCAGCGTGGTCAACTTCCCTATGCCCTCGCGTAAGTTTTCAATCGGTGAAGTCGCCAGCACCGCGAACTTCAGCCTGAACCTGCGCAAGGGTTGCGACACGCCCTACACCGTCAGCGCACGCTTCGCCACCACGCCGGGCGGCGGCAGCGTGATTAACGGCTTGCTGGTGCCGGATAACAACAAATCGGTGGGCATCTCGTTGTCCCGCGCCGAGAGCCAGCAACCGTTACCGTTCAACAACTGGTTCACCCTGCAGGAGCTGATGGGCCTGGGCCAGAGCCACGATGAATTTCGTGCTGACCTGAAGTGGCGCACCCTGCCGATTCCCGGCGCATTCGACGCCGCGGTGGTGGTGGATATGTACTACAAGTAGCGGGTTTTTAAGGATCGTCTTATGCCACGCGCAAAGGTCGACGCTTAAAGTCCGCCGATGCGATTGAAAAGTTATCTGCTCCAAATCAACCCCGTCCTCTCCCGACCCGAAGCAGCCAGAAGGCTGCTTCGTATTTTCGCGACCGTGCTGCTCATCGGCATCCTGAGCGGGGTGTATACCTTTCTGCTGTCGACCTTCAATAACGATATCTCCCAGCGCCGCGGCTACATGAGCAGCGCTATCGCCGAAGCCCACACCTTTTTCACCAACCGCGAAGCCTTGCTCGAAAGCCTGAGCCTGTCGGCGGTACGCAAGCAGTCCAGGGTTTACCTCTCTTCGCCGGAAGAACAACACCTGCAACTGGGCGACACGCCGGGCAACCAGTGGAGCATCTGGCTGACCGCGCGCATGCGCGACTACCTCAAGGCCAAGCAGCTCAACCTGCTTTATGTGAACGCCGGCCCCAACCCGCAAGTGGTGCGGCTGTACGACGCGACCACGCAGGTGCTGCCGATGTCCAAGTGCATGCTCAACCGCCTCAAAGCCCTACAGCACAGCGACCCGGCCATGCTCAGCGAGCTGTGGCTGAGCGACCGCACCGAGCACCATTCGCACCTGTATATTTTCATCCGCCTGGACCGCCAAGACCCCACTTCCGGCTGGCTGGGCCTGGAAATGGAAAGCCGCGAAGTGTCCTCAACCCTCAGCGACCAGAGCGCTGGCGAGTTCATGATGCTCAACGCCCAAGGCACGCTGGTGTTTACCAACAGCGATGACACGCAGGCACGCCAGCAACACCTGCGGCCCGGCGAAGAAAGCTTCTTCGGCTTTGTCGGCAGCGGTTTGCTGCCCGATCACCTGGTGATCCGCAAACACCTGAAATCCTCGGATTGGCAGTTGATGTACTCCATCGACCTGCGCGCGGTGGTCAACGGATTGTGGAAACAGCTACTGGGTTCGCTGCTGTTCTGCCTGTTCAGTCTGGCGCTGATCTGGCTGGTGATGCGTCGGGTCGACCAGCGCTTCATCATTCCCTCGATCCACCGCATCCAGGCGTTGATCGAGAGCGAGGCGTTCGGCCGCGATGTGATCCAGACCGCACCCGTTGCGCTGTGTGTGCTGCGCCGCACCGACGGCCAGGTGGTACTGGAAAACACCCTGGCCCAGCAATGGCTGGGCAACGGCCCGGAGTGCAAGGCATTGCGCGCTGGTTGGATCGAGCAGGCCTACGCCGGTGAACCGTCCGAACGCAGCGATTACTTTGAAACCATCGACGGCCGCCACCTGTACCTGAGCAGCGCGCCGACCCGCTACAGGGGCGAGGACGTGTTGTTTTGCGCCTTCAGCGATATCAGTGCGCGCAAGCAAGTCGAGGCGGCGCTGGAAGAAGCGCGGCAGTCGGCAGACGCCGCCAACGCGGCCAAGACCTTGTTCTTGGCGACCATGAGCCATGAAATCCGCACGCCGCTATACGGCGTGCTCGGCACCCTGGAATTGCTGGCACGCACGCAACTGGACGCCCAGCAAAAAGACTATCTGCATGCCATCGAAGGCTCATCTTCGACCCTGCTGCAACTGATCTGCGACGTGCTGGACGTGTCGAAGATCGAGGCCGGGCAGTTGGCGCTGGAAATGAGCGAGTTTTCACCGCTGGACCTCGTCCACGAAATCATCCAGGGCTACGCCGCAGCCGCCCAGGGCAAGGGCCTGCAATTGTATGCCTGCTTCGACCCGAAGTTGCCGGAACGGCTGATCGGCGACGTGACGCGCATCCGCCAGATTCTCAACAATTTGCTGAACAACGCGGTGAAGTTCACCGACTACGGGCGCGTGGTGCTGCGGGTCAAAGTGCTTGGCCGCGATGGCGAGCGCTCGAGCCTGTTGTGGCAGGTTTCGGACACCGGCAAAGGCATCGCCCAGGAAGACCAGGCGATGATTTTCGAGCCGTTCTACCAGAGCGAAGGCAACACCAACGTGGTCGCCGGCACCGGCCTGGGCTTACCGATCTGCCAGCGTCTGACCGAATTGATGAATGGCAATATCCGCATGGTCAGCGAACTGGGGCTGGGCAGCAGTTTCAGTCTGATCCTGCCGCTGGAGGAAGCACCGACCCCACCGATGACCCCGCTGTTGGCCGAGACCATTTACGTGGTGTCGCCGATCCAAGAGCTGGCGCACTCCATCAGCGGCTGGCTGCGCCGCTGGGGGGCTCGCGCCCAGGCCGGCCTGCCGACGCTGCCGGAAAACCATCTGCTGCTGCAAGTGCACCCCGGCAGTGTCGACCCATTGCTGGCACCCGAGTGGCCGGGCCCGGTGATCCACGTCAGCAGTAACGCCTGCACCGCGCAGGAGGCCGAAGCCGGCGCCTGGCACGTCAACCTCAACCACCTCGGCGCGATTCATCAGGCCGTGAGCCAGGCCCAAGGGCTGTGGGTGGCCCGCGCCGGTGAGCAGACGCGCCAGAGTGACCTGAACAAACTCAACCTGCACCTGCTGGTGGCCGAGGACAACATCATCAACCAGCTGATTTTGCGCGACCAACTCGAAGAACTCGGCTGCACCGTGGAGCTGGCGGCCGATGGTCAGGAAGCGTTGCAGCTGTACACCGCCGGCAACTTCGACGTGGTGTTGACGGACGTGAACATGCCCCACATCAACGGCTATGACCTGGCACGCGAACTGCGCCGCCAGGGCTGCCCGTTGCCGATTATCGGGGCCACCGCCAACGCCATGCGCGGCGAGGCCGACCTGTGCCTGGCCGCCGGCATGAACCATTGCCTGGTCAAACCCTTTGCGTTGCGGGCTCTATTCAACTCCCTGGCGCCTTATGCACGGATCAACCATGAAGCCCCTTAGTATTTTGATCGTTGAGGACCATCCCCTGCAGCACGTCTACCTGCAGCACCTGCTCAGTGAGTTGGGGGATTTCATGCTCGAAACCGCCGAGGACGGCAAAGAAGCACTGGAGCGTCTGCGTAAGCGCGATTTCGACTTGGTACTGACCGACCTGCTGATGCCCGGCATGGACGGCGTGCAATTTATCCAGTGCCTGGCCAGCCTGCGTTGCAAACCGGCGCTGGCGATCATGAGCGCGGCGTCGCGGCGCATGTTGATGGCGGCAAGCCTGGTGGCGAAAAACCTCGATGTGGAAGTGATCGGGCTGATCTCCAAGCCCGTCGCCGCCGACGCCCTGCGCAGCCTGGTGGACCAGCTCAGGAACAGCGTGCGCAAGCCCTCCCCCGCATTGCCCGAACACCTGGACATCGACCGCCACACCCTGGTCCAGGCCATGAGCTCAGGCCAGCTCCAAGCCTGGTTCCAGCCGAAAAAGTCCCTGGCTAACGGGCGCATTGTCGCCGCCGAAGCACTGGTGCGCTGGATGCACCCCGAGCAAGGCGTGATGCTGCCCGCTGCGTTCCTGCCGGCGATCAAGGCATTCGAGCTGGAGGAGCGACTATTGTGGGTGGTGCTCAAGCAGGCGATCCACGCCCAGGAACGCTGGCGCCAGCGTGGCTACGAAATCCCGGTATCGATCAACCTGCCCACCCACCTGCTCAACAGCCACGACCTGGCCGACCGCCTGCTGGAATTTGTGCTGCACCACGACGGCATCCCGGGAATGATCTGCTTCGAGCTGATGGAATGCTCGGTGCCCCAGGACATCAGCAACTTCTACGCCGGCGCCTGCCGCCTGCGCATCAAGGGCTTCGGCCTGTCGCAGGATGATTTCGGCAAGGGCTACAGCTCGTACCTGAATCTTGTGTCCACGCCGTTTACCGAATTGAAGATCGACCAGTCGCTGGTGCAGGGCTGCCACGACAACGAAGGGATGGCCCAGGCGTTGGCGAGCATTATCGCGCTGGGCCGCAAACTCGGCCTGACCGTGGTCGCCGAAGGTGTCGAGACACCGCAGCAACTGGCCCTGCTGCGCAAGATTGACTGCAATCAGGTGCAGGGTTTCCTGATTTCTCACGCGGTTTCTTCTGAACAATTTCAACAACTACTGAACAATGATGGCCCCGCGACATCTCACTAGTTGGCGGCCAGGGATTATCTGTTCGATAGTAAGGAGTAAGCTCCATCCTGTGCCGATTTATCCTGCGCTTGCGGAAACCCCTGATGAAGCACAACAATGCGGTCCTCGAAGCCTTTACCCGCAGCTCATTGCGCCTGAACAAAGGGCTGATGGTGCTGCTCGGTATCGCGTTACTGTTGGTGTTGACCAACTACTGGTCACTGCAACGCGGGGTCGAAACCCGCTACGGCGCGACACGCTTTCATTTCGCGCGCCTGATGGAGAACCTGGCGGAACAGGAGTCGTACCTCAAGAGCCTGACACACCCGGGCATCCAGGCCGAACTGCTGCGCGCCACCAAGGTTCATGTCAGCCTGAAAAGCCGCATGGTCGACAACCACCGCACGCTGTACGAAGGCCAGAAGTATTCGTTTTCGGTACCGTTCAGCGTCAAATTCGATGAACAACAGGTCAGCCCCGCCACCCGGCCGCAGATATTTGCCCTGGGCGCGCACCTAACTAGTTATTTCAGCGCCTTCTGGTCGTCATCGCCGTATGAGGCGCCGCAAACCTTTCTGCTCAATCGCCAGGCGAACTACGCCATCACCGTACCGTCGGTGGGCTACCAGCGCCGGGAAAGCACCGAGGAAACCGGCAACTTGGTGGCGCTGGTTAACGCAGTGCAACAAACCCTTGAGCAGACGCCACAACCACTGGAACAGAACCGCGTGTACTGGCAGGCAGGCCCCGGGTCCGAGCACCTGCTGGCTTACATCGGTCTGCCCCTCGACGGCCAGGGCCAGGCGGTGGTCGGCACCCTGCTCGACATGGCTCAGGTCGACGACGTGCAACGCGCCCTGGAACACTCGGCATTTGACCGCTTTACCCTGATTGCCCCCGATGGCAACCGGTTGATCGGCCCCGAAGTGGGAGCGCCGCTCAGCGATGGCGTGCACTTCAACGCAGACGGCTTTGAATTCAAGATTACCCAGGCGGGCGCCCAGCCCTGGAGCGCGATCTATGGCCTGAACTACTCACACTTCTTTCATTCGGCTTTGTGGCCGTTGAGCACCCTGGCGCTGCTGCTCGGCAGCCTGATTACCCTGGGCTGGGCCGGCAGCCGCTGGTACCGGCGCCAGGTTATCGCGCCGGCGCGCCTGGCCCACGAACGGATTGCCGAAAGCGTGGCGTTCAGCCGCGTGATTATCGACACCGCCCCCACCGGTTTGTGTGTGGTACGGCGCAGCGACGCCAAGGTGTTGATCGAGAACCAACGCGCCCAGCAATGGCCGGGCACTGCACACCTGGTGGCCACCCTGGCCGGTATGCACGACAGCGCCGAGAGCGGCGAAACGCACCTTGAGATCGAAGGCCGGCACTTGCAAGTCGGCTTTGTCTCCACCCGTTATCAGGCCGAGGACGTGCGCCTGTATGCGTTCAACGACATCTCTCGGCATATCGACGACGCCCAGACCTTGGAGGACGCCCGCCGCGCCGCCGATGCCGCCAACAAGGCCAAGACGCTGTTCCTGGCGACCATGAGTCATGAAATTCGCACCCCGTTGTATGGCGTGCTCGGCACGCTGGAACTGCTCGGCCTGACCGACCTGGACCCCCATCAGCAAACTTACCTGCATACGATCCAGCGTTCCTCCGCCACGCTGTTCCAGTTGATCAGCGATGTGCTGGACGTATCGAAAATCGAGGCCGGGCAAATGGCGATTGAAGCCGTGGAGTTCTGCCCGCTGGACATGCTCGAAGACACGTTGCACACCTACGCCGCCTTCGCCCAGCGTAAGGGTTTGCAACTCTATAGCTGCATCGATCCGCAGCTGCCGGACTGTGTAATGGGCGACCCGATGCGTATCCGCCAGATCCTCAATAACCTGGTGAGCAACGCCATCAAGTTCACCGATATCGGACGCGTGGTCATTCGCGCCAGAGTGACCACATTCGACGCCGACAACGTCGACCTCGAATGGCAGGTCACAGACTCCGGTGTGGGCATTCCCGAAACGCAGCAGGCCAAGCTGTTCGACGTGTTTTACCAGGCACCGGACACCGCCAGTGAAGGCGGCGCCGGGCTGGGGCTGTCGATTTGCCGCTGGCTGGCGCAGATGATGGACGGTGAAATCAAGGTGGTCAGCGAACCGGGCCTGGGCAGCAGCTTTACCCTGAAAATACGCCTGCCGTTGTGCAGCGGTGCCCTGACCAACACACCGCTGATCGAACCCAGCCCAACGCCTGTGTATGTGCAGGCGCCGGTGCGTGAGTTGGCGCAGTCGCTGTGTGACTGGCTCAATCGTTTGGGTATTACGGCAGCCCTGGCGGCGTCCACGCCCGAACAGGACAGCCGCCACGCGGTGCTGGTCGATGTGCTGCCCAATGAGCCCGCCCGCCCCTGGCCCGGCCAACGCGTGCTGTGCCTGCCGGGCGCACACACCCCGCCACGGCACACGAAACAGGGCTGGGTTGTGGACATGCACGACGTGCGCGCCATTGCCGCCACCGTGTCGTTGGCGCAGCACGACAAGCACGAGCATCCGCCGGCCGCCCTACCGCAAAGCGCAGGGCGGCTGGGGCTGCGCATCCTGGTGGCGGAGGATAATCCAGTCAACCAGGCGATCATCAAGGAACAACTGGAGGCGCTCGGCTGCTCGGTGACCCTTGCGGCCAACGGTGAACAGGCGCTGCAGCTGTGGCAACCGCAGGCGTTCGACCTGGTGCTGACTGACGTGAACATGCCCTTGATGAATGGCTATGAACTGACCAAGGCCCTCAGGGCGCATGACCGGCAGTTGCCGATTATCGGCGTAACCGCCAACGCCATGCGCGAAGAAGGCGTGCGCTGCCTGGCGGTGGGCATGAATGCCTGGATCGTCAAACCTTTGAGTCTGCAAACCTTGCGCGCGCAGTTGGTCAAGCAGTGCAAAGTCAAGCCACCGGTGGAACCACCGCCCGAGACGTTCGACGACAGCGTGCAGCTGTCGGACAAGATGCGCCCGCTGTTCATCAGCAGCGTGCAGCAGGATTTGCAGCGGATCGGCGCGGCACTGGCGCAGCGCGACGCGCGCACCCTCGGCCAGCTGCTGCATTCGGCCTCCGGCGCTTTGGGCGCGGTGCAGGCGCTCGACTTGGCCCAGGCCTGCATCGAACTGGAAAGCGCATTGAACCGCGGCAGCCTCGACACTTCACTTGAGCTCAAGGTGAAGACTGTGATGCAGCGACTGTCGGCCGTCCTGGAAACTCTCCAGCCCGGGCACACTTCCCTCACTTGAACTGGCACTACGGACGGCCCTTTATGAAAAAATTCAACGTGGTTATCGCGGACGATCACCCAATCGTGCTGCTTGGGGTACGCGAGCTGGTGGAGCGCGACACACGCTTTCAAGTCGTGGGCGAAGCGGTATGTTCGGCGGGCCTGATCGAGCTGTTGCAGCATCAGGGCGCCGACATTGTGATCACCGACTACAACATGCCGGGCGACTCGCCCTATGGTGATGGCCTGAAGCTGGTGGAGTACCTGAAACGGCATTTTCCGCAGGTGCAGATCCTGATCCTGACGATGATCTCCAATCACCTTATCCTCACTCGCCTGCAAGAGCTGGGCGTGGTCGGCATCATCCAGAAAAGCCAGTTGCACACCGAGATTCAACTGGCACTCAAGGCCATTGCACAACAGAGCGCCTATCGCAGCCTGGAGCCGCCCAAGACCTCGGTGATCGAGACCCTCACGGCCATCGACGAGCGTTTTACCAGCTTGTCGCCCAAAGAGTTCGAGATCCTGCGTTTGTTTATTTCCGGCATGAGCGTGAGTGATATTGCACGCAGCCAGAACCGCAGTTCAAAGACCATCAGTGCACAAAAAATATCCGCCATGCGCAAACTGGAAGTGAGCAGCGACCAGGACCTTCTCGCCTATTGCCTGGCGCGCAACATCTTCAACTAAGCACAACGTGCAAGCCATTCCCAGGCAATGGCTTGGCCCTTTATTTGCTGGTTCCCCACCTGCCTTGCGGTGCAACTAACCCGTCTATAGCGCGGCTTATAAGAATCGTCTTATTCGCTCGCAGCGCCTCGCCTCTTATTCTTTCCTCGCAGTTCAACAACAGCATTTTCCAACTAACACTTACGGACATCATCATGAAGAAGTTTTCCCTGGCTGTTATCGCCTCGGCCATTATCGCCGCTTCCGGCAGTGCATTTGCCGTTGATCCGGTACCGACGCCTACCCTGGGCGGCAGCGGTAAAATCACCTTCACCGGCGTGATCAACAACGACGCCTGCTCGGTAGACGGCGCCAACTCTGACCGCACTATTTCGGTGGACATGGGCAACGTTTCGATCAAGGACATGGGCACTGCGGAAAACCCAACCGCCGGCCGTGTGACCGCCAAAGACTTCAACCTGAACGTCAACTGCAACCAGGGCACCAAAGTCGCGATGATCTTTGATGCCAACAATGGCGGTTCGGGTCTGGTCAACGGCAAGAAAGTATTGGCCCTGAACCCAGGTTCGGCTACCGCGCAAAACGTCGGTATCGCCCTGCTCGACAGCACAGGCACCTTGATCGACCTCAGCTCGACAAGCACCGCACGCATTGAAAGCGCCATGCACGGCCAAGGCACTGCGGGCGGCGACGCCACCCTGAGCTTCGCGGCTGCCTACGTCACCACGGGTGCCGCCGGTGCATCCACCGCCGGTCGCGGTGATGCCACCCTGCCGTTCATCCTGCAATACGAGTAACTCGGCGCCCCGAGCACCGATCGCGCGAGGCCAAACGGCCTCGCCATTCTCTTTGATTACACCGGATAACCCTCATGCTGCCTCGTTATATCGCCGCAAGCCTGGGGCTGCTGGGCATGCTTATGGCTACCCAGGCCGCCGCCAGCATTTCATTGAACGCCACCCGTATCGTATTTGATGGCGACCACAAAGAAGCCAACATCACCGTGCGCAACGGCAACCAGGATGTGTTGATTCAATCCTGGGTCGACATGAACGACGCCAGCGCCAGCCGCGCACCGTTTGCCGTCACCCCGCCATTGGCCCGCGTATTCGTCAAGGAACAGCAACTGCTGCGCATCTTGTACGAAGGCACCGGCATGCCCACGGACCGCGAGTCGGTGGTGTGGCTGAATGTGCAGGAAATCCCCAAGGCCAGTGAGGCCGAGAACACCTTGCAGTTGGCCATCCGCCAACGCATCAAGATTTTTTACCGCCCTGCTGGCCTCACCGGCAGTGCGTTGCAGGCCCCTGCACAGCTTGAATGGTCGCTGGCCAAGCACGGCGCACAGACCCTGTTGCAGGTGAAAAACCCGACGCTGTACCACGTGTCCATGGCCGACATTAAGGTGCAGGCGCAGCTGGCCAGCGATTCGACCATGATCGCGCCCGGCGAGGAAAAACAGTTCCCGCTCAAGACGCCACCCGCGGCTGGCTCGGTGCAACTGTCGTTTTCCAGCATCAATGACTACGGCGCGCAGAACCACTACACCGCGCCCCTGTCAGGCGTCGCCGCGCACGCGACTGAATCACGCCTCAAACCCTAAGCCTTTTCTCTAACCCACAGGCTCACTTCGCGTGCGTGTTTGCGTGCCCGCCTGTTCGCCAATCAGGGATGTCACAGGTCTTCGCATGTCTTTTCTTTCCAGTAACAGGCCCGCGCGTGGCGCACTGAAGTTGAAGACGCTGTCGCTTGCGATTGCCGCCAGCCTGCCGGCCTGGGCAATGGCGGACGAGGCTGCGGAAACCTTCAACACCACCTTTTTGCAAGGCTCGCAGTCATCGGTCGATTTGCAGCAGTTGCTCTCGGCCAACAGCGTGCTGCCGGGCAACTACCGCGTCGACCTGTACAGCAACGAAGTACTGGTGGGCCGGCGCGACATCGACTTCAAGCGCAACCCGAAAAACGGCCGGGTCGAAGCCTGCCTGACCCTCGATTTGCTCAAGCAGTTGGGCGTTGACATGCACCGTTTGCAGGCCGAAGGCAAAATCGACCCGCAGCAGCCGCAGGATTGCTACGCCCTCGCTGAGATGATCGAGGACGCCAGCGTGCGCTACGACAGCAGCCGCCTGCGCTTGATGGCGAGCATCCCGCAAGTGGCCATGCAGCGTGGCCTGCGCGGTTACGTCGACCCGCAGTTATGGGATGAAGGCGTGCCCGCCGCGTTCGTCAACTACCAGCTCAACAGCAGCCGCACTGCAGGCGACTACAAAACCCGCATCTCGAATAACCTCGGCCTGCGCAACGGCATCAACCTGGGTGCCTGGCGCTTGCGCAACGAGTCGAACCTGAGCGGCGGCACCGGGCGTTCGAACACCTACACCAGCAACCGCACTTACTTGCAGCACGACGTGACTGCGATCAAGGGCCAGTTCAGCGCCGGTGAGATTTTCTCCGACACCGACCTGTTCGACAGCGTGCGTTATCGCGGCCTCAAGCTCGCCTCCGATGACGGCATGCGTGCCGACAGCGAGCGCGGTTATGCGCCGGTGATCCGTGGCGTGGCGCAGACCAACGCGACAGTGGAAATCCGCCAGAACGACTACATCCTCTACACCGCCAACGTCGCACCGGGGCCGTTCGAGATCAACGACATCTACCCCAGCGGCTCCAACGGCGACCTGCAAATCACCGTGATCGAAGCCGACGGCACGCGCCGCGTGACGATGCAGGCGTTTTCCAGTTTGCCGATCATGGTGCGTGAAGGTCAGGTGAAGTACAGCCTCTCGGCGGGCACGTTCAAAAGCAACGCGGACGGCCTGGCGACTCCGCGTTTTCTCAGCGGCACCCTGGCCTACGGCTTGACCAGCAACCTCAGCGCGATTGTCGGCTTGCAGACCAGCGAGGACTACAACGCGCTGTCCATCGGCGCCGGTAAGAACACCTCGTTCGGCGCCTTCTCGCTGGACACCACTCACTCCTCCAGCAAGGCGCAGGGCAAAACCACCCAGGGCAGCAGCGTGCGGGCGCTGTATGCAAAAACCTTTACCGGCACCGACACCAACTTCACCCTGGCCGCGTACCGCTACTCCACCGAGGGCTACCGCACCCTCACCGACCATGTCGAAGACAGCAGCCAGGATGTGCGCGTGCGCACCGGCCATTCGAAAACCCGCACCGACCTGACCATCAACCAGAGTATCGGGCGCAACAGCGAGTTCGGCAGCGTGTACGTGAACGCCAGCGACCAGCGCTACTGGAACCGCGGCGGCTCGCAGAGTTTTTCCGCCGGCTACACCAGCAACTGGGGCGACCTGAGCTACAACCTCGGCGTGACGCGCACCAAGCAAATCGTCACCTTTGGCCAGCCGAGCAGCGACACCCAGGTGAACCTGTCGATTTCCTTCCCGCTGGGCAGCCAGGCCCGCGCGCCACGGGCGTTTGTCACCACCAGCCGGCAGCATGGCGACACCACCACCCAGGCGGGCATCAATGGTTACGTCGCCGACACCAGCGACACGTTCTATTCGGTACAGGCCGGCCACAGCGACACCAGCGGCGATTCCGGCTCGGCGAATATCAACAGCCGCACCTCGGTAGCGGACGTCAGCCTCGGCTACAGCCAGGGCCAGGGCTACAACTCACAGAACCTCAACCTCGCAGGCTCCGTGGTCGCTCACGCAGGCGGCATCAACCTGGGGCAGACCGTCAGCGAGACCTTCGCGCTGGCCGAAGTGCCGGGTATCTCCGGGGCAAAAATCAGCAGCTACAGCGGTGTAGAGACCGGCTACAACGGCTACGCGGTAATCCCCAACGCCCAGCCCTACCGGGTGAACTGGGTGAGCCTGGACACCCGCGACCTGGGCGGCGATGTGGAAATCACCAACGCCACCCAACAAGTGGTGCCGCGCCGTGGCGCAATCGTGGTGGCGCACTACAGCGGCACCACCGGGCGGCGGGTGTTGTTTGAGTTGTTTGATGCGCAGCGCAAGCCGCTGTCGTTTGGGGCTTCGCTGGAGGACGCGAACGGCAAGCAACTGGCGATTGCGGACCCGAATGGCAATGCGCTGGCGTTGGTGGAGGAGGATCAGGGCACGTTGGTTATCAAGTGGGGTGAGCAGCAGTGCAGTGCAACCTATGCGTTGCCCCCGCAGAATAAAGCGCTGAACTATGAGCGCCAGGCGTTGGTGTGCACGCCTTGAAGGGGGCGATATCTACACCCTCTCTCTGATGTATAAAAATCCAAATGTGGGAGCGGGCTTGCCTGCGATAGCCATAGGTATCTACACATCTTTTTTTACGGGTTGAGTGTTGTGTTTGTCGGAGGGCGCTGAGTACATATCCGTTGTTTGGGTCACGGCTGATATTGGTTCCGCTCTTACAGCGGGTCACTTTTGGAAAAGAGCCCGGAATGCCGGCCCAGCCAAAAGTAACCAAAAGGGCTCTTGCCCCACCACTCGGCACCTCGCCTAGGCTCGGTGTGCCCGAACGCAGGCATTACTCCGCGGGCCGCCGCGATGGCCCGTCCCTGGCCCATCGCGGCTAAACCGGCGTCCTGCCGGTTTACCCGCTCCGTAATACCTGCGTTCGGCCAGCGTGGTTTAACGGGGCGCCTAAGATCAAGATCAACAGCAGATCAAGATCAAAAGCAAGAGCACGGCGGCCTAGTAGCCGACCTGAGTGGTTGAAGCAAATCAAAAGCAAAGCCGAGGCTGCCTGACAGCCGACCTGATAGTGGAAGCTGAAACTCAATCAAATGTGGGAGCTGGCTTGCCTGCGATGGCATCAACTGTGTGTCACTGATAGACCGAGCTGTCTGCATCGCAGCGGTGCGGCGATCCGACAAGCCCGCTCCCACATTTGGAACTCATTTCATCAGGTAGAAGTGGTGCTGCTTTGCTGTTGCCCTGCTTTTGCTTCAACCACTCAGGTCGGCTACTAGGCCGCCGTGCTCTTGCTTTTGATCTTGATCTGCTTTTGATCTGACAGGCCCCGTTAACCACGATGGCCGAACGCAGGCTTGAATCCGTGGGTAACCCGGCAGGACGCCGGGTTAGCCGCGCTGGGCCAAGGATGGCCCATCGCGGCGGCCCACGGATTCAAGCCTGCGTGCGGGCATGCCGAGCCTTAGCGAGGCACCGAGTGGTGGGGCAAAGCGTTTTTTGGTTACTTTTTTAGGCGTTTGTAAAAAAGTGACTCGCTGTAAGAGCGAAACCATAAGCCGCCGTTACCGCAGCAACGGATATGTACTCAATCTACCTAAACCCATCACACACAAAAAGTTGCGTAGATACCTATGCCGCGATAACGGCGTGTCAGCTCATGCATTCGGTGACCGGCAGACAGCTATCGCGGGCAAGCCCGCTCCCACATTGGCCAAGGTGCTACCGATACGCTGTAGTTGGAAGAATAAGGGTTGGCTGGGCCTCAGGCCTTCACGTTCTGCCGGATGTTCCAGCCAAACTTCACCGGCCCGCCGTCCTTGCCGCCGTCGGCTTTCTGCGGCTGGTAGCTGACGTCGACGGTGGCGAAGTTCAGGGCGAAGCTGTCTTGCAACACATCGGCGCCGTTTTCAGCACTGCTGCTGTAGGACACCACCATGACTTCCTTCAGGGTGATCACCAGATACTCCACCGGGCTCGCGCCTCCCGCCTTGCGCACCACCAGTTTCGCGTCCGGATAATGCTTGCCGCTGGCGCAGGCCATCATCAGGTTAGGGCTGGATTTATCCAGCGGCTTTGTCAGGTTCAGGTTGGCAATATTGACCTTGCCCGCACCGCCGCCCGTACCGCTGTGCATCGAACCCGACTGCGACATTCCCCAGGCCCAGTGGGTGATATCAATCTCATCGCGATGGGCTTGATCCCTGGATTCGCCCTTGATATCGCCCAATTTTAAAAACATATCGACGGCCATGTTTGCTCCCTGCCTTGGTGTGCGTCGGTAGTGACGCGGGGCGCACTTTTCCTCAGCCGCCACGGCGCACGCAAGACGCCAAAGCATGATAGAGACGCACCCGACGTGAATTGGCGAACCTTCCGACATTCATAGATGCGTGCACATCTTTACGCTCTGGGCTTCCGCAAAAACCAGGAGTTAAGGATGACGGCCTCTGTGTTGAAAGATGGATTCCCCACGGCCCACCGCACTACGCGTCAGCGCATTGAAAGCAGTATTGATCTACGTAAGTTGTTCTTCGCCATTGACGCTGATCCGGCGCTGATTGGTGCGGGCGTGGTGTATATCGACGAAGTGTTTAACGTGGTGGTACTGCGTGAGTTTCAGGCGGTGTGCAGCGTAGTGCCGAAGAAGGTGGTGTTGCGTGAGGCGCCTCGCTACGTCGGGCCTGCGGAGTTCAAGCGGATGTTGGAGCATGAGCCGCGGGAGTCGGAGCTGATGAAGGAGGCGCTGAATACTACGGTGGCGTGTACGGGTGTACTCTTGAGTTGGTTGGTGGTTGCGAGCGGGACTGCGTTGATGCCTTTCACTGGCGGAGCCAGTTCGGTGATTTCATTCATCGGGAAAGCAGCAGTCGTTGCGAGTACCGCTCAATGCATCTCTGGTGTTATACGAACCGGGTCAGAGGCAGCCTTTCCTGAGTTTAATGACTACTTGGATAACGAAACTTGGTATCAGGCTGCGACAGTCGTGCTGGACGGTGTTGCTTTGCTAGGCGTTGCCACATCGGCAATGGTCACAGTGAAAGTAGTCACTACAACCACAAAAGTAACCGGAAAAACGACTCGCCAAGTACTCAAAGGCCTCACCCGGCAAGAACGCAAGAAACTGAACGATGAGTTGCTCAGAATCCGCGATCCGAGCCTAACATTCAAACAGCTGAAGCTTGAAAAAGCTGCTGGAAATCTGCCAAAACGTATAAGTGCTACACAGATACAACAGGCAACCGCCGCCCATATAATGGATGCAGCAGCCGCTTCGCTGAGCCTCACCAGCAGTACAATATCCGGAAACGTCAGAACATTGGCCTTGGGTGTTTACGAGGAAATCAATCAATGAACAACCGGACGGAGAAAAAAAACCACTATTACTCAGCTGCGTTCATTGAAGATCCTTGGCAATTACTCAAGCGCTATATGCCGATAATCTGGGGCGATGCGCTTCTCGGGTGTTTCTCGATCGCCTTGGCGGCGATCCTTGCAATGCTCACTTATCTCTCGACGTACCCCATAGGCTTTGCGACCAAGACATCTTTTTTCGGCGCGGCCGGACTTGGCGCTGTATTTGCCATTGCCAAATACCAAGTGCTGTACGGGCGCATACAGTGGGCCTGGCTAAACGTCGCGATATACCTCATATGCCTGCTGGTATCACTGCCCACCATTGCCTACGGCCCCAACGTCTACCTCTACTCCATGACACTCCTCGGCCCGCTGACCGGCCTACTGATCCTCAACAGCAACCGCTGCCGCGAACTACGCCACAAGATGGTAGAAATCCGCCACAAACGCGAAGCCATCATCACCTCCCTGAAAAACCAGGGCCGCTGGAAATGGTGGTAAGCCCTGGCCCCATTCATGTGCACATCCCACGCGCAGAAACTGAATACCTATCCATTCAGTCAGTGCCCATGGCCCCGCATTTTTGACAAACTGCGGCGCGACGCTGCCGTTGCGCGCAGCCCCGCAAGGACGGAACAATGACCAACATGGACTCGATCATTCGACAGTTTTCTGCCGAAGGGGCAACCCATCTCTATTCCAGCCCGCCGTCGGTATTGACGCCCGCCGACCTCTACCGCGCCAAGGGCGATGGCCATTTCCGAGAGACGATTGCCGGCAGCAATATCTACCTGATCACCGCCAGGCGGCGGGTGCTGATCAACCCTGATGACCTGTACCTGCTCGGTCGATCAGCGCACGGCAGTTTTATCGTGATGGACGAACAGGGCGTGCAGTCGATCCCCTTCCGTTATGACATCCCGCGCATCGGGCATGACGATCAGGATGACATCGAACAGGTGATCGTCGCGCCCAACGGTACGCACCTGACCATCCTCTCGACCTCACGGCAAATGACCACCGCCGCGCATATCGTGGTAGCAAACGCGACCAGTGCCCTGCAAGCGAACCATCGGGACATGAACGTGCTCTATGTCGGCCAGGGCATCGGCAAGGTTCACGCGCGTACGGCGGTGGACCGGCTGTTGAACCACACCACCCTGCAACGCATCCTCGCAGAAACCTCGACCAACAGCCCGGAGCTGGAGGTGTCGATTTTGCTCTACCGGTTCGAGCACGGCAGGACAATGATCAGCAACGGCGGTGACTTCAATGCTGAGCCTGTGGCCAGCGAGCAGGAGGAGTCGGAGCATTTCGAGCGGCTGCGCAGTGTGCGCTTGAATCGCGATGAGGTGATTACGCTGGCGGAAGCCGCCCTGATCAACCACTTCAAGCCGCATTACAACACCCTGCTCAAATCCACGAATTTCGCCGCCAACAATAAGATCAAGCCACTGAAAAAGCTCCTGGCCAAGGGCATTAGCGGGCTGACCGTAGAAATCTGCAGTTCCACGATCAACGCACGCCTGGGCACCTGCGATGCGCTGCCCATGGAGTTGAGCACCTTCATGCCGGCCCACGTCCTTGAGGGCTGCAACCTCGACAATGAGCAAGAAAAGCGGGCGTGGGCCGAAGAACTCAGGGTCATGGCGCACACGCACTACGCCTGTTTCCCCCTCACCACGCCACAGGAGCGCGATACCTTCATGCATGGCATGGTGTGGCTCGGCGAATCGGTGCGCGAGCAGATCTGGCAAGTGCCCGGCAAGGGTGCCTAGGCACCTGCCAACGAATGATGCTCCTGTAGCAAGCGGGCTTGTTGTGTCTGCCGGACTTGTTGTGGCGAGCGGGGCCGCTCGCCACAATAAACCTGCTCACTGCAAAAAATTACGCCGTACGGGCCGCGATCGCTTCGACTTCCACCAACGCCCCCGGCAACGGCAACGCCACCACTTGCAACGCGGTGCGCGCCGGTTTGTTCGGCTGCTCAGACGTGCCGAAGAACTGCGTATAACCGCGCTGCAACCCGGCGAAATCCAGCTTGCCGGCGGTCTCTTCGGCGCCGACCAAAAACACCCGCAACTGCACGATATCGCCCAGGTCCAGGTCTTGCTGTTGAAGGATCTTGCGCAGTTTGTTGAACACCGACACCGTTTGCACTTCGGTATCACCATACGCCGCAGGCGTGCCTGCCGGGGCCTGCGCGTCGGCCAGATCGGGCAAGGTGCCGCTAACGAAAATCAGGCTGGCAGAGGCCGGCACGGTGACGGTTTGCGAGATTGGAAAATCGCCGACGCTGGTACGCTGAATGCTGTCGCTCATGGTGTTGCTCCCTTAAAGGCGGCTATTTATGACGCGGCAAGTGCCGCAATATCTCGTTGTTGAGTCACCCGTTCAGCCAATTGCGCAACCACATGCCGCGCCGAGTTGGCCGCCGATTCCTGCCAGATGCCCACGCCACTTTGCACCAGGCCGTCACCGGCGAAGTACACGCGGCCATGGGCTTGTTCCAACAGGCTGCTGGCGTCAGCCGGGAAGTGTTCGCGTTGCAGCCACGGGCCTTCGCTGTAGGGAATCTGTTCCCAAGACACCGCCAGCGGGTTGCGCAGGTGTTTGGAATAACCCGGATGCAACAGCTCCACGGCCTCCTTGGAGGTGGCGTACTGCTGCTCGAACGCTTGCGCGCCAAACACGTCGGCGCCCTCACCCGTTACGTAACCGGCCACCAGCAAGCCTTCGCGGGTGTTGAGGTCGTTACTTGGATACCAGAGCAATCGCGCCGGGTGCTCGATCCATGACAGACCGCCGTAGGTGCGGTAGTCGGTTTCCCAGAAGCGCGGCGATTGCCATGCCACTTTGGTGGCCTGATCGCTGCGGGTGCTGAGCAACGCAGCCTTGATCGGGTCGCTGAAGTCGGTGTCGAGTTTAGCCAGCAGCGGCAGCGGCAATGTCGAGACCAGATAATCGGCGCGCACCACCTGTTCGCTACCGCTGTGCGTGTCGTGGTAAGTCACCGCCACGCCGTCGTCCGACTGACGGATTTGGCGCACCTGGGCACCCAGTTGCACGTGTTCGTTGACGCGTTGGTAGAAGGCGTCGGTGATGCGGTCCATGCCGCCGACCGGTTGGAACATGGTCGCTGAGAACTCAGGGAACTCAGTGTGCAGCAATGCGCCCCACAGCTCGGGATGCAGCAAGCGATCCAGCGCCAATGGGCTGCGGCTGGCGGGCAATGCACCGGGGTGCGCGGGCGATTCCAGGTGACCGGCGCGCAAGCTGCCTTCATAGGCCAGCTCTTGCGACAGGTCGCCATAGACCTGCAAGAAAGCCAGCAAGCGCGTGCGTTCCTCGCCGCTCAATACGTCATCGAGTGCGTCGCGCTGCACCGCCTTGGCCAACAAGCCGGAGAGGTGTCCACGCGCATCGTTGATCGCCTGGCCGACGGTGAATGCCGGCTGTTGCAGGTCCGGGCGCACCTGGGCGCCATGGCTGCTGTTGACCAGCACTTCCAGCGGCACGCCCAGTTCGCTGCAGTAGTCGAGGATCGTGCGGTGCTGGCTGGGAATACGTGCAGGCCCAGCGTTGAAATACAGGCCCGGATCGAAGGCCACGGTTTGCGTGCGGCCGTCCTTGTAGTCCACACGGTCGCCATTGCGCAGGGTCCAGGTGCGCCCGCCAGCCCGATCCCTTGCTTCCAGCACTTGCACATCAAAACCAGCGCGGGTCAGTTCCAGCGCAGTGACCAGCCCGGCAATCCCCGCGCCTAACACCAGCACACGAGTGCCCTGCCCCAGGCCGGCCTTAAGTTTCAGCGGTTGCGGGCGCCGATGCGACGACGGCCCCAAACCCAATACCGCCAGCGCATCCTTGACTGCCTGCTCACCGCCCACAGCGGCAATGCTCGACAGCGCTTCACGTCGTGTCAGTCCCATGTTCGCCACTCCTAGTCCGGCAGGCCCGGTGGGTTGATCAGCGACTTGTCGACGCGCTCAATATCAAGGCCCCAACGTTGCAGCACCTGTTCGTATTGGCCACCGGCAATCGCGCCTTCCAGGGCGGTGTGGATCGGCTGGACCAAGCCATTGTCTTTGCGCGTGGTCACCGCGATATCGGCCTTCAACGGCCAACCACCATTGACCGTGCCGACGCGCTTGATGCCACCGGTGATCGCCGCCGAGTAGGCGTACACCGAGTTGGGCCCGAACAGCGCATCGCTGCGCCCCGATTGCACCGCCAGTTGCGCGGCGGCCTGGTCGTCGAAGTACTGCAACAGCGCCGGTTTGATGCCGGCCTTTTCATTCGCCTCGTTCCACGCCAGCAGGACCTTTTCCTGGTTGGTGCCGGAGCCGACGATGATCTTTAGCCCGGCAATGTCCGAAGCCTGTTTGATCTCGGTGACTTTGCTGGTGCTCTTCACATAAAACCCGAGCACGTCCTGGCGGTAGGTGGCGAAGTCAAAGCGTTTCTTGCGTGCTTCGGTCACGGTGACGTTGCTGATCACCGCGTCGTACTTGCCTGAGCTGACGCCCAGCGGCCAATCCTCCCAACTGGTCTGCACCACGTTAAGTTGAAGGCCAAGGCTGTCGGCGACCAACTGCGCGGTGTCGGCCTCGCTGCCGATGGTGGTCTTGTCGTCATTGGCCAGCAGCGCCAACGGTGGCCCGGCCACGCCGGACACGGCCACGGTGAACTTGCCCGGCTGGGCGAACTTGAAGCCCGGCGGGATCTGCGCGATGGCCGCTTCGTTGCGCGGTACATGAATGCGCACACGGTCGGGGCTGAGGTCGACCTGTTGCACGGCGAATGCGCTTTGCGCAGTGCTGACAGCAAGCGCCAGCAGGGCCACACGGGCGGTATTGATGAACATGGCGGTCTCTCCTTGAACTAAAGCACCTTGCCGAGAAAGGCCACGGTGCGGGGATGTCGGGGTTGGCGGAAAATCTGTTCGGGCGGGCCTTCTTCGATCAGTTGGCCGTCGCAGAGAAACACCACGTGGTCGGCCACCTCCCGGGCGAAACCGATCTCGTGGGTGACGATCACCAGGGTCACGCCCAGTTGGGTCAGGCCCTTGATCACGTCGAGCACCTCGCCCACCAATTCGGGGTCGAGGGCTGAGGTGGGCTCATCAAACAGCAGCACCTTGGGGTCCAGCGCCAGGGCGCGGGCAATGGCCACGCGCTGTTGCTGGCCACCGGAAAGCTGGCGCGGGTAGGCATCGACCTTGTCCGCCAGGCCGACCTTGGCCAGCAGCTCGGACGCCTTGGCCTGCGCCTCGGCCTTGCTCCAGCGCTTGTGGGCCAATGGCGCCTCGGCGATGTTTTCCCAGGCGGTGAGGTGCGGGAACAGGTTGAAGTTCTGGAACACGAAGCCCACGTCGATGCGCCGTTTGAGGATCTCGCGTTCTTTCAATTCGTAGAGCAGGTCACCCTTGCGCCGGTAGCCGACGTATTCACCGTCGATGGTGATGTGCCCGCTGTCGATCTTCTCCAGGTGGTTGATGGTGCGCAGCAAGGTGGATTTGCCCGAACCGGAGGGCCCGAGAATCACCGTGACCTTGCCCGGGTCGATGGTCAGGTCGATGTCGTTGAGCACCTGCTGGTTGCCAAAGCGCTTGCCCACGCCCTGGATCTGGATGCGCCCGGCGCGTGCGTCACTCATGGGTTTTCTCCTTGAGCCAGCGGCGGATACGTTGCAGCGGCGTCGGCGGCAGCACGCGCGCGGTGCCACGGGCGAAATGACGCTCGACGTAGTACTGGGCGCTGGTCAGCACGGTGGTGATGATCAGGTACCACACGGTCGCCACAATCAGCAGCGGGATCACCGCCTGGGTGCGGTTGTAGATGACCTGCACGGTGTAGAACAGCTCCGGCAAGGCCAGCACGTAGACGATGGACGTGCCCTTGACCAGACCGATGATTTCGTTGAAACCCGAGGGCAAAATCGAGCGCAGCGCCTGGGGCAGGATGATCCGGAAGATGCGTCGCGAGGCCGGCAAACCCAAGGCCGACGCCGCTTCATGCTGGCCGGCATCCACACCGATCAGGCCGCCGCGAATAATCTCCGCCGCGTAGGCCGCTTGCATCAGGCTCAGGCCCAACACCGCCACGGTGAATTGGCTGAGCACATCCACCGTCGACCATTCGGCGAACACCACGCTGGTGAACGGCACGCCGAGCACGATGTGGTCATACAGGTAGGCAAAGTTGTAGAGGATGATCAGCACCAGCAGCGCCGGCATCGAGCGGAAAAACCAGATGTAACCCCAGGCCAACGCCGCCAGCAGCGGCGAGCCCGACAACCGCGCCAGGGCCAGCGCGGTACCGAGGATGATGCTGAACACCGTGCTGAGCAGCGTCAGCAACAGCGTCTGGCCCAGGCCCCGCAGCACCGACGGCGAGAAGAACCACTGGCCGAATACGCCCCACTCCCAACGCGGGTTGGTGGCCAGCGAATGCACGATGGCGAGCAGCACCAGCGCGGCGAAAATCGACCCGGCCCAGCGCCACGGGTGTCGGGCCGGCACCACGTGCAGAGCCTTGATGGGCGTTGCGACGCGGCGCTGGGGAACCGGGCTGACATCTTCGATCAGGTCATAGGTTTTGGCGACAATGGGCATGTTCTATTCCTCGCGGGTAGCGGCCTTAGAAGGCGTAAGTCAGACGGGTGTAGTAGTACCCGCCGGTAAAACCGTAGGGCGAATACGTGCCGTAGCTGGCGAGCATGGTGCGGCTCGGCACGCCTTGTTTCTTGGGGTAAACGTCGAACAGGTTCTTGGCGCCGACGGCGATGTTCAGGTCTTTGGTGAGGTTGTAGCCAAGGTCGAGGTCGGTGATCCACTTGGCGCTGTAGACGCGGTCCAGGCTACGGTCGGCGGAGACGTTGACCTCTTTGTACGAGCCGTAGCGGGTCAAGGCCAGGTTGAGGTTGAAGCGGTCGATGCTCCAGTCGCCGCCCAGGATCAGCTTGGTCTTGGGCTGCACATCGGTGATCAGGCCCCGGGCCTGACGGTCCATCAAATCGTAGGACGTACCGAGGATGTCGGTGGATGCCTTGTAGTTGAGGATCTTGGTCTGGTTCCAGTTGAACGCTGCCGTCCATTTCAACGCGCCGTACTGGCCGATGTCCTGGTTGTAGTTGCTGACCAGGTCCACGCCTTTGGTGCGGGTGTCGGCGCCGTTGATGAAGTACTGGCCGCCAGAGGTGGAGTTGATACCGTTGCTCTGCAGGACCTGGGTGACTTGCGGGCCGAGCAAGGTGCCGGTCAGGGTGATGCGGTCACGCAGGTTGATCACGTAGGCGTCGGCGGTGAAGTTCAAACGGTCGGTGGGCGTCAGGGTGAAACCGAGGCTGAAGTTGGTCGAGCGCTCGGGTTTCAACTCTTGTGCGCCAAGGGCTTTGGCCGCCGCCGAACCCACTGGCAGCACGCCGTAGTTGATCGACTGATACACGCCGTCAACCACGCCATAGGTCGTCGAGCGCGCGCTGAACAGGCTGTTGGCCAGGGACGGCGCACGGAAGCCATTACTGACCGTGGCGCGCACGGCGAACTGCGGAGTGAAATCGTAGCGCGTGGTCAGCTTACCGCTGCGGGTCGCGCCGACGCCTTCGTTGTAATGCTCATAGCGAAACGCGGTGCCGACGTACCAGTCCGGCAAGGGGTTGAAGCCTACATCGACATAGCTGGCGAGGCTGTTGCGCGAGGCGCTGCTTTCTTCATCGGGTGAAATGCCGTTGGTGACCTGGGCCCCGGACGACGCGCAATTGCCCGGCGCCACGCAGTAGCCGCCGTTGGCATAGGACGCGTAGTCACCGGCCTGCACCTCATAAGTGTCGCGCCGATGCTCGAAGCCGTAGGACAGGTCCAGCGGCTTCTGCAGGCCGACATCGAAGCCGCGCTTGAAGTCGAGGTTGGTGGTCAGTTCGGTGGAAATCCAGGTGCCGGAGGTGAAGCTGTTCGGCGTGTACTCGCCCAGCGACGGGTTCTGGTTGTGGGTGGTGCCCTGCTCCGCTTCGTTGCGCCCGTAGGTGGTGGACAGGTCCCAGTCCCACGCGCCGACGGTGCCTTTGCCGCCGAACGCGGCCTGGAAATCGTCCTCGTCGATGTACCAGGTCGGCGTGTACCCGGCCGGGTAGCCATTCGGCCCGGTGGTGATGGTGTTGGTGATGGTCGGCAAGCGGAAATTCTGCCCCTGCTCGGCCTTGCGCCGCGAGTAGGTGGTGAAGGAATACAGGCTCAAGCTGTCATCAATCGGCAGCTCGGCGTTGTAGCCCAGGGTCAGCAGGTTGGTCTTGGGCGTGCCGTAGCCGCCATAGGTGGATTTGCCTGCCAGGCCGTAGGCTTGTTCATAGGTGTAGCCGTTGGCGCTGGCCTTGTTGTCGTCGTTCTGGCTGCGCGCATCCAGGGCCAACTGCACAATGCCGCCGTTGCCGATTTCAAAACCCTTGTTGAGACTTTGCTGCACGGTCTGCTTCTTGCCGTCGTAGCCTTGGCCGACGTTGGTCACCGAGGTGCCGCTGGTGTCGGCCTTGAGGATCACGTTAATCACCCCAGCGATGGCATCCGAGCCGTATTGAGCGGCGGCGCCGTCGCGCAGTACTTCTACATGGTCGATGGCGCTGATCGGGATCAAGTCGAGGTCAGCGGGGGCCGCGCCGGTGTTGATGCCGTTGATGTTCAAGGTGGCGCTGGTGTGGCGGCGCTTGCCGTTGACCAGCACCAGCACTTCGGCGGCACTCAGGCCACGCAGGTTGGGAGCACGGGCAATGCCGCTGGCGTCCCAACCGGTTTTTTCCGGCAGGGTCAGCGACGGGATCACCGCGCTCAGGGCTTCCATCAAACCGGGCTTGCCGGTGCTTTGCAGTTGCTTGGCGCTGACCACATCGATTGGCACCGGGCTGCTGGTGACGGTGCGCTGCTCGGCGCCCCGGTTGCCGGTGACCACCACGGTGGACAGGGTGCTGTCGTCCTGAGCCTGGGCCGTGCTTGCCAGCAGGGCCAGCGCCAGTGCGGTGGTGGGGTGTAAAACGTGTTTCATGGCCACTCCATACTTTCCAGATCGCGAAGTCGGGCAGTCGCGCGATCGTGCGCGGTGCTCGGTTTTTTCCAGGGTGTGTCGGCGATTGGAAACTAGGTGTGGGGCAAGCGAGAGGTTTGAATTGGCAACATACGTTGAACTCCTTCCAACGATTCTGCCGCGGGGTCATTGCCCGGTTATGGCGCGCAGAATCTGAATCACGCTGGGTACCATCCGAGGTCAGGGGTAGGCTGTTGCGATCAAACATAACGGAATGGATTTTAAAAATATAATGCTATTTGGGCATAAGATAATATTCTCTACTTTCATTATTTATTAATATTTTTATTCAAATAAATAATGTCTTGATCGTTCCCACGCTCTGCGTGGGGGTGCCTCCTGTGACGCTGCGCGTCACCCTTGCGCACCACTTAAACCGTGCGCCAAAAGCAGGATGCGGAGCGTCCAGGGCGGCGTTCCCACGCAGAGCGTGGGAACGATCGTCACACCTGATCGACCCATTCGGCAGGAACAGCCTGTTCCAATATCACTCTAGTCATGACACTGGTCGGTGCTTTTTTCTCAAACCGCGCTAGAACTTCTGCCCACATCGCTTTCGTCACCTTGACTGGAGTTTTGGGGCATTTTATCAAAGACCTTGAAAGGGCTGGCTGCAAGAGCGGAACCATAGGCCGCCGTTACCGCAGCAACGGATATGTACTCGAGCTACCGCCATCGCAGGCAAGCCAGCGCCCACATTTTCTACCGCGTTCCTTCACTTCATTTTGCCGGCCGCAGCAGCTGCATCTGCTGCCGATAATCATCCGTCACCTGCCGCGCCTGGCTGCTGCTGGTAATCACCCTGGGCGTAATCAACACAATCAACTCCGTCCGATCCTTGGACTTGCTGGTATTACCAAACAACCACCGCAACCCAGGAATCTTGCCCAAATACGGCACGGCGCTGACACTTTCAGCGTTGTCCTGCTTGATCAACCCCCCCAACAACACCGTCTGCCCACTCTGCACCGCCACCTGCGTCGACACCGACCGCGTCGAAATACGCGGATTCACCGGCGTATCACTCGTACCACTCTGACTCTCAGCATCACTGACCTGCTGCTGAATATCCATATACACCAACCCCCCCGGATTGATGCGCGGCACCACATCCAGAATCACCCCAGTCTGCACATACTCAACACTGCTCAACGTGGAATCGGCGTTGCCGGTATTCACCGTGGTCTGGCTGATGGGAATGTTATCCCCCACCTGAATCTGCGCCGGCTGGTTATTCATCACCACCAACGACGGCGCCGACAGCACCTGCGTACGCCCATTAGTCTCCAACGCATGCAACGCCACCTGCAAATTGGCACTGACAAACGAATAGAACAACGAATCCGACGCCCCCAACCCCGCCCCGCCACCGCCCAACGCGCCTTGGCTGCCGGACGCATTCGCCACCGTCTTACTCGAGGAATTCCCCGCCAGCCGCCCCAAATACCACTGCACCCCAAGGTCCAGCTCCCCGGTCAACTTGACCTCAAGAATGCGCGTCTCGATCTGCACCTGAAGGGGCGGATTATCGAGACGTTTGATCGCCGCCTCGATCTCTTTCCATTGCGCCGCACGCGTGCGCACCAGCAGTTGGTTACTGCTTTTCTGCGCAGTAATACGCGTACCGGCCTCAAGGCTTTTATCCGGCGCAGGCTCGGCGACTTCAGGCGTTTGCTCAGGTTCTTCGGCAGGCGCCGGCGTGTTCTGCATACCAGCAGCGTTACTGTTGAGCGATGACAAGGTGGTGGTGCGCAACCCCGGCGCAACCTTGGCCGGGGTGTCGTCCTTGATCGCGTCATTGCCGTAGATCTGCCGCAGGTACTTGGCCAGGTCCGAGGCCTTCATGTTGCGTACGTCGTACACATACATCTGCGGTTCATTACCGCCGCCTTCGTCGATGGTGCGGATCCAGTCACCCACCTCGCTGAGGTACTGCGGCTGCGAAGAAATCGCCACCACCGAGTTGGTCCGTTCGATGGGCAGAAAGCGCAACATCCCCGCCAACGGCATGCCGCTGTCCGGGCCAAACATGGCTTGCAGCTCGGGCATCAACTCGGCCACCGACGCGCGTTGCAGGCCGAACACCCCCACGGACATGCCCTTGAGCCAGTCCACATCAAAGGTGTCGATGGTCTCCTGATAGTTGGCCAGCTCCTCTGGGGTGCCAGCCAAGCTGAGGAGATTGCGCGCCGGGTCCACCAGCAAAAAGGCATTCTCGCGGGCGAACGGCTTGAGCAGTTTTTGCATTTCGGTGGCGGAGATATACCGCAGTGGGAACAAGCGCGCAGAGAGGCCGCTGGACGGCGCAGCCACATGCATCTGCGGCACCAGCTTGCCCGCCACAGCCTGGTCGGCGGGCAGGATCACATAGCGCTGGCCCTGGCGGATCATCGCGTTGTCGGTCCAGGACAACAGGGTTTCCAGAATCGACAGCGCCTGCTGCTTATCCACCGGTTTGGAGGTGGAAAAGCTGACGTTGCCTTTCACGCCCTGGGCGATGCTGTAGTTCTCGTGCAGCAGGTCGCCCATCACGCTGTTGATCACCGCTTCGATTGGCTGGTCGGCGAAGTTGAACACGATGTCGCCGCCCTGCTCCTTCGCGCTCGGTGTTGCGCCGGGCGGGCGCACGAACTGCTGGTTGCCACGGATCACCTGGCGCTGCGGCGCTGACTTGACCGCAGGCTGGGGGCTTTCGGGCGCAGGTGCCTCACTCGGCGGGCGTTGCGAACCGGTGCCCTGCATGGCTTCGCGCAGCAGATCTTCGTCCGGGTCGAGGCGGTCGGGCAAGGCGCCACAGCCGCCCAGTGCAAGGGCGGTGGCCAGGCAAAATGTTGAGGTGCGCATGTCGATCAAGGGAAGGGCTCGCGGGGAAGAGTAATCGGGGGCCGGGTGGACGGCGGTGGCAGGCGCTTGGCGTAGAGGTTCAAGGTGTGTGTGCGGCCATCCAGGGCAAAACGGGCGTATTGCGGCGTCAGGTGTTCCAGGCGCCAGCCGTTGGGCAGCGTCTGGCCCAGGCGCACCGTCAGCGGGCGGCCATCGGCCTGTTTGAGCATCGCCATTTGCAGGTTGTCGGTGATCATGATGCCGCTGAGGGTCAGGTTGGCCAGGCTCGAAACCCGCGCCTTGCCGACCACGCTATCGGGGCTGCGATCAGGGCTGAACAGCGGCGCCTGCCAGGTGGCGGCGAGGCTATCCAGCGCCACGTTCGGCGCCACTTGCACACTGGCCGAAGGATGCGCGCGGGCGGCCGGTTCGGGCAGCCACTGCGGTTCATCACCGATGCTGCTGAGGATGACCGCCATCAACACGCCGAGTAACCCGGCCAGGCCGAGCAGGCCCCATTCCAAGGGGCGCAACGCGCCGATCATCGCGCCACCTGCGGTTGCAGATAGCCGCGCACCAGCAGGTGCACCAGCAGTTTTCCCGCACCACCCGAGGCCGGCGCCTGCTGGCCACGGCGGATGCGCAGTTCGTCCACAAACAGAAACGGCGGCTGGTACTCCAGCTCATGCAGCACCGCTTCCAGCGGCTCAATCGCGCAGTTGAGCGTGAGGCTGACCTTGACCTGGCGATACGGCTCGCCTTCATCCTGCTCCGGGGTGATCGGCTTACGTTGGGTCAGGCTGCAGCCGCCACCGAGCGTGGCGTGGCTGTTGATCAGGTCGGCGAGGCGCTGCATCAGGTCGGCGGCCACCACGTCGGGGTCATCCCCCGGCAACAAGCTGGTGCTACTGGCCGGGTCCTGGCGGGCCTGTTGCAGTTGCTGGCGCAGCGCATCGCCTTGGCGAACCACGCCGGCGTAGCGTTGCTGCTGCTCGCGCAATTGCTCGGCCTGTTCGCCCATGTCACGCAGGGGCCCGGCGAACCAGCTGTCGATCAACAGCCAGTAGGCCGCGCCAACGACCACGGCCAGCAACAGTAAGGCCGCGCCGCGACGTTCACGGGGTGTGAGGGGTCGGCGCATCGGCGGCCTCCTGGCGTAGGTGGGCACGCAAGGCGAACTGGTCTTTGCCGGTGCGCGCGTCGGGTTGAATCACCCCTTCGAACTGGGCGTTTTCCAGGCTGTGGCAGCCCTTGATGCGGGTGATCAGCGCGCTGGCCTTGGCACTTTGCCCGGAGAAGGAAATCTCGCCGTCCTTGACGTCCAACTGGTCGAGCCAGGTGTCGGCGGGCAGGCAGGTGGTGAGGTCATTGAGCAACGCGGCCAAGGGCGGCTGCGCCAGTTTGCGCCGGGTCAGGTATTGCGCCGCGCCGCGGGTGTTGAGCAGTTGTTGGCGCAAGGCGTGCACCTCGGCGACCTGGGCTTTTTGCTGCTGTACGCTGGCGTGCATGGCGTCGAGCACGCGCTGGCGGTCGTTGAGCCACAGCAGCATCGCCGCGATCAACAAGGCACCGCACAGCCACGGCAGGCTGCGTTGCAGGCCTTTGCCGGTGGGCCGTTGGCGCGGGCGCAGCGGCGCCGGGAGCAAGTCGATGCCCAGGTGGTTCACATCCACCCGATGAGGGTGCACGCCGAGGGCGGCGCAGTCGCTGAGGATCTGGTCCAGTTGTTCGCGCAGGATCGCCACCAGCGTGACCTGCAGATGCGTGGCGGTGCGTTGCTCCTGGCGCGCGACGAAGTACAGCTGGTCAGCCTCGAAGGGGGTGTAGCGATCCAGCTCGTAACCGACCACGGCGGTCAGGTTGCGCGCAGCGGCCAGCGGCAGTTGCACGGTTTGCAACAGCACGGCGTCGGGCGCGAGCATCAGCACCTGGCGCGTGCTGCCGGGTACGGCAGGTTCGCTCAAGGGTCAGTGGTAGATCTGCTCTGGCGGCTCGTGCAGCGCCAGCCAATTCGGCACACAGGCGCGCAGTTCCGCGAGCCACAGGCGCCAGCCTTGTTGCAGCTGGCTGCCGCGCCAGTGCCGGGCGATGGGTTCCAGTCGATTCATTCTTGCCAACGCAGCACCCGGTAGGGTTGCGCGCTGTCCTCCGAGGGGCTCAATAAAACGGTGATTTGCAGGCGTGCCTGATAGCCGCCGGGGCGCTGTGCGCGGCTGTCGACCATCAGCACAACACCTGGGTCAGCGCCTTCAGCGTTCTGGTGCGGCAGGTTCAGCGCCTTGCGCATCAGCGGGCTGGCGAAGGCCGGATCGGGGCGATCCAGGTCACTCCACAAGGTGATTTCCGGCAGCAATTGGCTGTACAGCGTTTGCGTCATGCCGGGCAGTTGGCGCACTTCTTCAAGCACCCGAAACGGCGGCAAGCCCTGCTTGCGGCGCGCCTCGAGGGCCTTGAGCAGTTGGCCGGCCTGGGCCTGGGTAGCGCCGCAGGCCAGGGCCAGGCGCATGAAGTCATCCGCCTCGGCGTTGATCAGGTACAGCTTGCCGCGCTCGCTGCGCAGGCTGACGTGCAACTGGGCGTCGTCGAAGGTCAGCGGGATGTCACGGCCGTCGGCGATCCAGTGCCGATCCGCCATGGCCAGGGCGATACCGGCCTCGGCAGCCAGCAGGGTCTGGGTGTGCTGGCGCAGCCACAGGGCCTGGCGGCTTTCCAGCTGCACCCAACCGGCCAGGCCGCCAAGCAACACACTGAGCAAGGCCAGCGCCCACAGCACCAGCAACAGCGCCGCGCCGCGTTGGCGCTTCATTCTTCGAGCGCTCCGCTGGAAAGGTTCAGGCGCAGGGCAATCACCTGGGTGACCCACGGCAGCGGGCCGTCGAGGCTGGCGGCGATGCGCACCGCTGCTGGCAATCGCCTGGGCCATGGCCATTCACTAATCCATCCTGTGGCTTGGCCCAGCGGCGATACGCCGCGATAACTGAACTGTAAACCCGCGACGTTTTTCAGCAGCACTTGCGGCTCACTGCGGGCGATGTTGGTGTGGGATTCCAGCTGAGAAAACGCCACCTGCAATTGCTGCTCGCGCTGTTGCAAGGTGAACCGCTGAATCCCGCCACCGAGCACACCCGGCAAGGTCGCCACGAACTGCAAGCGCTCGGGTGTACCAAGAAAAAAACCGTCCGTTTGGCTGTCGTCCTCGGTGACATCCAACGGCAGCGCCTCGCTGATCGCCGTGCGCAAAAACTGCTGGGCGGCGCGCATCTCATCCAGGCTGGTGGTGTAGCGCTGGGCCTTGGCCACCGCGCGATTGGCGCCCAGCAACGCGCCGCCCACCAGCATCAGCAACACCGACAGCAAGCTCAATACCACGAGGATTTCCAGCAAGGTGAAGCCCTGCTCGCGGCGCTTCACAGGCGGGCCTTCAAGGTACTGAAACGAGCGTGGTGCGGCCCTTCGCTGACAATCAGGTCGAGGCGAAATACACGGGGCTGTTGGCGGGTGCAGGTCAGTTGCCAGTGGATGCCATCCAGATTGCCCTGGCTGACACCCTCGGCGAGCGGCCCCGCCGCCTCCTGATCGAGCACAGTCAGCGCCGCGTGGGTGAGGCGGTCGCTATGGGCGACTTGCGCCAGCGAACGTGCGCTTTGGCCGAAAGCCACCAGCAACACCGTGCTGCCCACCGCCATCAGCGTCAGCGCGGCGAGCATTTCAAGCAAGGTGAAGCCCGTTTGGTATTTCATGGCAGCGCCTTGGACTGCACGCTGCCGGTCAGCCAACCAACGTCAATGCGCCAACGCCGAGTGCCATTGGCTAACAGCAGATGGCCGCCGGTGGAACTGCCGTCGGGGTAAAACTCGAAGGCGGAGCCGGCCTGTTCGGCGCTGTGCAAGGTCATGCTCAGCTCAGACGGCCAGCGTTGCAGCGCGCGGCCCGGCGCCTGGAACGTCATCTGTTGCAGATCAAACTCGGTGCGCGCCGCCGCGCCGCTGACCACCGCCAAGGCCCGCGTGGTGCGCAGCGCGTCGACCATCTGCCCGACCGCGCGGCGCTCTTTGGCCACCTGCAAACCCTGGCGCACACCCAGCCCCAACAACCCGGCGGCGAGGCCGATCAACAGGATCACCACCAGCATCTCCAGCAGGGTAAAGCCGCGCTGGGTCATGGCGAGGTTATTCCCAATTGCCCAGGTCGGCGCTGTAGCCATCGCCGCCCGGCTGGCCGTCCTGGCCGAAGAAGATCAGGTCGAAGGCGCCGTGTTCACCGGGGTAGCGATAGCCGAAGGCATGGCCGAACGGGTCCTTGAGTTCGGAAGGCTTGGCGTAGGGCCCGGCCCAGCTGGAAGCATTGGCGGGCTTGTCCACCAGCTGTTGCAGGCTGTTGGGCGGTGCGCCGACGTCCAGTGCATAGCTGTCGACTTTCATGCTCAAGCCGGCCAGTTGCGCCTTGCCCGCGCCGTACTTACCCTTGTCCACATTGCCGCCGACCTGGCGCACCACGATGGTTGCGACAATGCCCAGCAGCACGATCACCGCGAGCATTTCCAGCAAGGTAAAACCGCGTTGGCGGCGTGCTGATCTGGGCTGAAGGTGTCTCATCGGTATAGCTCCTTGAAGGTTCATATGTTGCTGGTCAGGCTCATCAGCGGCAGCATGATCGCCAGCATGATCACCGCCACCAGCACGGCCATGACCACGGTCAGGGACGGCACCAGAGCAGCAAGCAGGCGGTCGATGCCGCGCTTGGCCTCGACGTCGAACACCTCGGCAACCTTGAGCAACATGCTGTCCAGTTCACCGGCTTGTTCGCCGACTTCAATCATTTGCAGGGCCAGTTCCGGCAACAGCGGCTGAGCGCCGAACGCACTGGCGAGGGTGCCGCCGCCTTTTACCGATTCCGCCGCCTCCGCCACCTGGGCCTGCAAGGCGTGGTTGGTGCAAACTTGCCGGGCGATGACCAGCGCTTGCAGTAACGCCACGCCATTGCTGAGCAAGGTGCCGAGGGTGCGGGTCAGGCGGGCCGCTTCGACCCGTTGCAACAGCGGGCCGATCACACGAATGCCGAGCAGGCGCCGGTCGTAGCGTTGCCGCCGCAGCGGATCGCGCAGGCGTGCCGCCACCAGCCAGCTGGCCGTGATGATCGCGGCCAGCAGCACCAAGCCATAGGCACCGAGAAACTGGCCAAGGGCGAGAATCACCTCGGTGATCAGCGGGATCGGCACGCCCAAATCCTGGAAAATCGGCACGAATTGCGGCACCACGTACGCCAGCAACAGCGCCAGCGAACCCAACACGCCGACCACCAGGAACGCCGGGTAGATCAGCGCATTGATCACTTCGCCGCGCAGCAACTGGCTGCGCTCCAGGTAGTCGCTGAGTTGGCGCAAGGTGCTTTCCAGTGCGCCACCGGCTTCACCGGCGCGCACCATGCTCAGGTACAGCGGCGAGAAGCTCTCGCCCTCCTCCTCCAGCGCGGCGGATAACGGCTTGCCCGCCTTGACGTGGTCGCGGATGCGCTCGATCAGCGCGCGCACCTGGGGTTGGCCGGGCTGTTTGAGCAGCAAGCTCAGCGAGCGCTCCAGCGGCTGACCAGCGCCCAGTAAGGTGGCCAGTTGCTGGGTAAAACTTACCAATGCGGCGCCCTTCAATTGCCCGCGCGTGTTGCGCAACCTCGGGCTGCCGGCCGCTTCGATGTGCAGCAGCAACAAGCCGCGCTTGTGCAGCACGGCGATGGCGGCAGCTTGGTCCTGGGCTTGCAGCGTGCCGCTCTGGGCCACGCCCTGGCTGTCCAACGCGCGAAACTTGAAGCGGCTCACGCGCCGTCTCCACGGGTCACGCGCAGCACTTCTTCCAACGAGGTAATGCCCGCCAGCGCCTGGCGCAAGCCTTCTTCATGCAAGGTGCGCAAACCGGCGCGGCGCGCGGCCTGCTCCAGGGTGGCGGCGTCGGCGTGACGCATCAGCAGGCTGCGCAGTTCGTCGTTCATCACCAGCAGTTCGGTGATTGCGCTGCGGCCGTGGTAACTGCCTTGGTAGAGCAGGATCGGGCGTTGGTCGGTCAAGCGATCCAGGCCATGTTCCTCGATCAATTCCGGCGGTGCTGCAAACGCCACGCGGGTCGCCGGGTCCAGGCGCCGCACCAGGCGCTGGGCGAGAATGCCGCTGACCGTCGAGGCGATCAGGTAGCTTTCCACGCCCATGTCCAGCAGCCGCGTGATGCTCGCGGCGGCGCTGTTGGTGTGCAGGGTGGAGAGCACGAGGTGGCCGGTGAGCGAGGATTGGATGGCGATGCGGCAGGTTTCCAGGTCGCGGATTTCGCCGATCATGATCACGTCCGGATCCTGGCGCACGATGGCGCGCAGCGCGCCGGCGAAGTCCAGGCCGATGGCGGGTTTGACCTGGATCTGGTTGATGCCTTCGAGCTGGTATTCCACCGGGTCTTCGACGGTGATGATCTTGCGTTCGGCGGTGTTGAGCCGCGAAAGCGCGGTGTAGAGCGTGGTGGTTTTGCCGGAACCGGTGGGCCCGGTGACCAGAAGGATGCCGTGGGGGCGTTCGAGCAGGTCGAGAAACGCCGCCAGGCGCTGGCCGTCAAAGCCCAGGCTTTGGAAGTCGAACTGCACGGTTTGCCGGTCGAGTAGGCGCATCACCACCGACTCGCCAAAGCTGGTGGGTACCGTGGACACGCGCAAATCCAGTTCCTTGCCCTGGATGCGCAGCATGATCCGCCCGTCCTGGGGCAGGCGCCGTTCGGCGATGTCCAGGCGCGCCATGATCTTCACCCGCGAGATCACCGCCGCCGACGAACTGGCCGGCGGCGCCTCGGCGTCGTGCAGCACGCCGTCGATGCGGTAGCGCACCTTGAGTTGGTTTTCGAAGGGCTCGATATGGATATCCGACGCACGCTGCTCCACCGCGCGCTGCAGGATCAGGTTGACCAGGCGGATCACCGGCGCTTCGGAGGCCATGTCCTTGAGGTGTTCGATATCCTCCAGCGCGCCGCCCTGCTCATCGAGGTTTTCGATCAAGGTGCCCATGGCGGAGCGGCCCTGGCCGTAGTAGCGCTCGATCAGCGTGTCGACTTCAGTGCGCGGGCCGATGGCCAGCCACACCGGCACCTGGCAGGCGTAGGCCAGGGCCTGAAAGGGATAGAGTTGCGCCGGGTTGGCCGCCAATACGCGCAGACCACCGTGGGCCCAGCCCATGGGCACCACTTGGTAGTGGCGCATAAAACGTTCGGTGAGTACGGGCAACGGGTCGAGCAACGGCGGCGCGGCATCGGCCAGCAACAGCGGCGCACCCAGCAGGTCGGCCCAGGCGCGAGCCAGTTCGAGTTCCGAGACCAACCCCAGGCGCGTGAGCAACCCAACCAAGTCGCTGCCGTGCGTGGACAAACGCCGAGCACGCTCCAGGTCGACGGTTTTCAACCCAGCGTGCCGCATCAGCCACGCGCACACGTGGTCGGTGTGCGGGATCTGCAAATGGCAGGCATCGGTGGGTGTTGACGACATGATGTGGGGTGTCTAGTTGCGAGAAAGTATGGCTATTTGGAACTAGTGGCATTGCGAAAACAGTGCCATTAGTTCGCCACGCCGCAGTCGGAGTTAACTGGGTTAATCGACTGGAAGTTGCAAGTCTAGTTCCGGAAGGCGGGAAACAAACTGAAATGAATAGGCTGGGGCTGTCCTGGCTTTCCTGTACAACCCTTGATTTACAGGCCTCGCAGACGAGAACCGGGGCTGGCTAGTTGCAATTAGCCACTTCGCTAGTTATTCAGGCACTCTCACGCTCAATCAAACGACACGCCAACCTATTCAAGCGCTGAACTTCGCCCTCAACCGGAACAACATCAAAACTTGGCAACTGAGGTCAAAAAATGTGGGAGCGCGCTTGCTCACGAAGAAGGCATGTCAGTTCATGTATTCAGTGACTGATACACCGTGATCGCAGGCAAGCCAGCTCCCACATTTTGAGTTGCGTCAGGCTTGAGGGCGGGTGCTCTTCTCCACCAGACACATCGGCGTGCCGGCCACCGGCTCCTGCATGATCTGCACTTGCACATCGAACACTTGGCGCATCAGTTCGGCGCTGATCACTTGGGCCGGCGCACCGTCGGCGACCAGCTTGCCACCGTGCATCACCGCCAGGTGGTCGGCGTAGCGGCAGGCCTGGTTGATGTCGTGCAGCACGGTGATCACGGTTTTGCCTTCGGCGGCCAGTTCGCCCATCAGGTCGAGCAGTTCGACCTGATGGCTGATGTCGAGGTAGGTGGTGGGCTCGTCGAGTAACACCACCGGCGCGTTCTGCGCCAGCACCATGGCCAGCCAGGCGCGTTGGCGCTGGCCGCCGGACAAGTCGGCCAGGGCGCGGTCGGCCAGGGCGTCCAGTTCCAGGCGCTGCATGGCTTGGGTCACATGGGATTGATCGCTGCCGCTCAGGCGGCCCCACAGCGAGTTATGTGGGCTGCGGCCGTAAGCGACCAGTTGGCGCACACTGACACCTTCCGGCACCGGCAGCACTTGGGGCAAAAACGCGATCTGCTGTGCCAACTGGCGGGAGGTCAGGCTGGCGTAGGCTTGGCCGTCCAAGGTCAATTCGCCCTGGGTGGGCTTGAGGATGCGCGCGAAGGCCTTGAGCAACGTGGACTTGCCGCAACCGTTCGGCCCGATGAGTGCAGTAACGCGACCCGCTGGCGGTGCGAACGACAAACCCTGCACGATGCGCGTGGCGCCGTAGCCGATGTCGAGTTGATGTGCCTGTAGAATGCTCATGTCATCAGCCCTTGAACCGTGCCAGTAACCAAAGAAAATACGGCGCGCCAATCACCGCCGTGAGAACCCCCGCAGGGATTTCGCTGGGCGCGATCAACGTGCGCCCGAGGGTGTCGGCCAGCACCAGCAACAGCGCGCCGATCAGCATGGCGGCCGGCAGCAGGTACTGGTGATGCCCGCCCACCAGCCGCCGCGCCATGTGCGGCGCGACCAGGCCGATAAATCCAATCGGCCCGATCACCCCGACGCCCAGGCTGGTGAGCACCACCGCGCAGGCCATCGCCAACCAGCGTGTGCGAGTCAGTGCGGTGCCGAGGCTGTGGGCGGCTTCGTCGCCAAGGGCAATCAGGTTCAGCGGTTTGGCCAGGCACAGGCCCAGCGGGATCAGCAGCAGGAACGGCAGCACCAACGCGACGTGGTGCCAGTTGCGGCTCCACAAACTGCCGGTCAGGGCGAGCAAGGCAGTGTTGATGTCCAGCGGATGGGACAGGATCAGGAACTCGGTGATGCTGGATAAAGTCACTGCAATCGCCACACCGGACAGCGCAAACCGTACCCCGGAAAAACTCACGCCGGTGTTGTACAGCGCCAGCAACAAGGCGCCACCGGCCCCCCCCAGACACGCCACCAATGGCAGCCAGGCAATCGGCAGGTGCGGCCAGCTGATGATCGCCACGGTCAGCGCCAGCCCGGCGCCTTGGGTGACGCCGAGGATTTCCGGCGAGGCCAGTGGATTGCGAATCACACCCTGCACAATCGCCCCGGCCAGGCCGAATGCGCAACCGGCGAGGATGGCGATCAGGCTGCGCGGCAGGCGATGGTTCCAAACTTCGAAGTCGAGGGCGTTGTGGGCCAACAAACGGTCCAACACCGTTTGCGGCGTGAGCCACACGGTGCCGGCGCTGAGGCTGATAAAGGTCGCGACCAGCAACCCACCGAGCAGCAGCCACAGGCGTAATCGTGGCTGAGTCATAACGCGCGCCTGGCCAGAAAGAGGAAGAACGGCGCGCCGATCAGTGCGGTGACCACACCGGCGGGCGTTTCCACTGGAAAGGCCACGGCGCGGCTGAGCAAGTCGGCGCCCAGCACGATCACCGCGCCCAACGCCGCACTGAGTGGAATCAGCCAGCGGTAGTCATTGCCGAGAAATTGCCGAATGATATTCGGCGCGATCAGCCCGACGAAACCAATCGGGCCGACGGCGCAGACACTCGCACCCACCAGCAACAGGCTGGCGATAAACACCTGCAAGCGCAGGCTGCCAATGCCGACGCCCAACGAGCGTGCGGCGTCTTCGCCGAGGTTGATTAGGTTCAAGCGCGGCGCGCACCACAGCGCCCACAGGCCGCCGATTAGGGTGCAAGGCCAGAGCAATTGCACCTGGGCCGCGCCGACGTTGGCTAACGACCCAGCCAGCCAGTTCAGCACGCTTTGTGCCTGGGCCTCGACCAGAATCACCGTGAGCCGGGTCAACGCTGCGCACAATGCGGCGACAGCCACGCCGGCCAATACCAATCGACCTTGGGCGGTGGTCGGCGACCACGCACCGCCAAGGCTGAACACGGTGACCCAGGCTAATGCGCCGCCCAGGCAGGTCATCAACAATGCACCACCGGCAAAGGGTGGCGCGACCAACCCGGTCGAGAACAACGCCAACCCCAACGCCGCACCCGCCGTCACGCCAAACAGCGACGGCGAGGCCAGGCGGTTGCGGGTAATGCCCTGCATCAGCGCACCGGCCAGGCCCAGGCAGGCACCGACCAATGCCGCGCACACGGCCCGAGGCACCCGCAGTTGGGCGACGATATAGGCCATATTGCCGCCCACGCTGCCCTGATGAACCAGGCCATTCCACGCATCTGCTGCGGTGATGGTGAACGGTGACCAGCTGTACAAAGACAGCCAGAACAGCAAGGCGCCCAGCAGCACAATGCTTGCCGCCGCGAGACTTCGCCCCATGCTTATTGGCTCAATACGGCTTTGCCGCCTTTGAGAATGGCCAAGGCATCTTCGGCGATTTGCTCAGACGCCAAGACACCGCGATTACGTGCCCAGCTGTCGCCATCGACTTCAGCCACGTGGTGATTGCGCACGGCACCGAGCACCTGCCACAGCGGCTGCTTGCTCCAGGTGTCGACAATGCTTGGGCGACGGTAGTGACCCACCAGCAACCAGCCCGGGTCCAGCGCGAGCAGTTGTTCCAGGCTGACAAATTCGGTGGGGGCGGCCTTGGCGCGTACCGACGGCACTTTCAGGCCGATAGCCTCCAGCACACTGCCGGCGTAGGAGTCCGGGCCGTGCACGGAAAAACTGTCCTCGCGCGCGACGCCGAACAGCACGCTGGCACCCGCGGGGATCTGTTTGGCGATTGCCTGCAAGTGCTCACGGTTCTGCGCGATGCGCGCCTCCATCTGCGGGCTTTTACCGAGCGCCTTGCCGATCAGCTCGGCGGATTTCAGGCTGCCCTGGTAGTCCTCGCCGCGCGATGGCAACAGCAACGTCGGCGCGATGCTCGACAGGTCGCTGTACAGCGCCTGGTGGCGATTGAGGTCGGCGACGATCAGGTCCGGCTTGAGCCGGGCGATTTCCTCGATGCTCGGTTGCGAGCGTAGGCCCACGGATTTCCACTGGCCGATGGCCTGGCGCACACGCGGCAATACGCGGTTGGCATCGCCATCGTCGGCGGCACCGACCGGGGTGACGTCAACGGCGGCGAGGCTGTCGAGGAAGGAAAACTCCAGCACCACCACGCGCTTGGGCGCATCCGGCAAGTGCACCGCGTGCTGGCCGTCATTGAGGTCGATGGGGGCAGCGCTTAACACGCTTGAAGAAAACGCCAGGAGGCAGGCGGCAAGGGTCGGGATGGAGCGCAGCATTCGCATGACAAGGACCTCGGCGTTGGAACATCCCAGCTAGACCGGCTGGGGAAAACGGCGGGTACTATTCCATATCGGGGCGATGCAATCAAAAAACATTCTTATTAACGCTTTTTCATTTACAGCCGCTGCGCACATTCTGTGGAGAGCGGGCTTGCCCGCGATGACGTCGGCCCAGCAAACACGGATGTTGACTGACCCACCGCTTTCGCGGGCAAGTCAAATCGTCGCACCGCCGCTCCCACAGGGGACCTGCGCTTAACTGAACGGCATTAGGGCAAGCCCGCTCGCCACGACAGCCTCGCTCGCCACAAGAAGCCTGCAGATTGCGCCGTTAAAAGTCGACGGTGGCCGAGAGCAGGTACGTACGCGGCGTCGACAGAGTCAAGCCCGGCTCACTGTCATCCGAGGCCCCGGCCGAGCTCCAGTAGCGTCTATCGGCGACGTTCTCGACATTCGCCCGCAAGGTGATGTGCTTGTCATCGACCTTGAAGGCGTAGCGCGCGCCCACGTCGATACGGTTCCAAGCATCGATTTGCTTGACGTTGGACTGGTCCAGGTACTGCGAGCTGGAGTAAATGCCGCGACTGGTCAGGGTCAAACCCTCGAGCGTCGGCACATCCCATTCAGCCCCCAGGTTGACGTTGTACTTGGGCGTGGCCGGTGCGCGGTTGCCGTCGTAGGTGCCGTTGGTGGTGTGGGTCAGTTCGCTGTCGATGTACATCACGCCACCGAGCAGGCGAAAGCCCTTGAGTGGCTCACCGAACACGCTGACTTCCACCCCGTCGTTCTGGCGCTTGCCATTGGGCCCGAACACCCGCGTGGTGGCGTTGGTTTCATAGGCGGGCTGCTTGATGCGGAACACGGCGGCGGTGAGGGCAAAGGCCCCGGCGTCATATTTGGCGCCCACTTCGACCTGGCGGCTGATAAACGGCGGGAAGATTTCATCTTCGTTGATCGACGTAGACGGTGCGATCTTGCCCTGGCTCAGGCCTTCCATGTAGTTGGCGTACAGCGACAACTTGTCGGTGGCTTTGAAGAGGATGCCGCCCGATGGCGAGATTTTTTCCTCGTCATAGGCAGTGTCGCCTTTGACGTTGTCGCTCCAGTCGTCCACTTTCACCCGCTGCCAGCGCGCGCCAAGGGTCAGCAGCAGGCGGTCGTCGAAGAAGCCCAGGGTGTCGGAGAGTGCCACGCCGCTGAACTTATTCTCGGTGTAGACCTTGGCGTCGAAACGTGTGGGCCGCGACGGCGTGGGGGTTTGCACCGGGTTGTAGAGGTTGCTCGGCGCTGACGCATAGCGCGCACCGCCGTTTTCAAAGTCCATATAAAAATAGCTGGCAGCCAAGTTTAACTCATGGCTGACGGGCCCCGTGTGGAACCAGCTGCGCACACCCGCCGTGGCGGTCCGCACGTTTTCGTCGCGGGTGAAATCACGCGGCTGCACGCTGAACCCCCCGGCATTATTGGTGACGGATACCGCGTGGCGCAGGAAGTCGTGATTACTTTTACGCGCGCCCACGCCGCCGTAGAGCATCACGCTGTCACTGAGGTCGAACTCGCCGTTAACAGTGCCAAACGTGTCATTGGTGCTGGCCTTGCTCCAGGATTGCGCGTAATTGCGGCGCACGTCGTTAGCACTCGGCACCCTGGCATTCGGCCCGACATGCACGCGCTCCTGCGGGGCGTCGGTGTCGCGTTCGGTGTGGCCGATGTCGGTGGAAAGGCGCAGGCGTTCGCCACGAAAATCCAGGCCTAACACGGCCATCTCACGGTCGACGCTCTGGTGATCCCATTCGGTATCGCCGGACTGCTTCACGCCATTGAAACGGATGCCGAATTTATTGTCCTCGCCAAAACGCCGGCCCACATCCACCGCGCCGCCCGCCTGGCTGCCGGAGGCCCAGGTGCCGGTGAACGAGTTGATGTCTCTGTCGGTGGCGCGCTTGGGCACCACGTTGATCCCACCGCCCACACTGCCGCGCGGTGAGATGCCATTGATCAACTGGCTGGGGCCTTTGAGAATGTCGACGCGCTCGGCCATTTCCATGTCGATGGTGTACGTCGGCAATACGCCGTAGAGGCCGTTGTAGGCCACATCACTGTTGAACAGGCTGAAGCCGCGAATGGTGAACTGCTCATAACGCCCACCGGCCGGGTTGGTGGCGCGCACCGATGGGTCGCTGGCGATCAGGTCGCCGAGGGTGCGCGCCTGCTGGTTCTTCACCGCCTCCTCGGTGTAAGTGGTCATGCTGAACGGCGTTTCCATGAAATCCCGCGAACCGAGCAGGCCTTGCGAGCCACGGCGTGCCACTTGGCCGCCCGCGTAGGTATCGCCGCCCTCAAGCCCGGTGGTGGCGACGATCGACGTTGGCGCCAATTGCAGGCTACTGTCCTCCGGCACTGGCACCAGCATGTAGGCCTGATCACCCATCGGTTGCAGCTGCAGGCCGGAGCCTTGCAGCAAACGCGCAAAGCCCTCCTCCACGCCGTATTCGCCAACCAAGCCACTGCTGCTGCGACCGCTGACCAGCGCTGGGTCTACCGACAGATTGACACCCGAAAGCCCGGCAAAACGGGTCAACGCCGAGCTGAGACTGCCCGCCGGAACCTGGTAGCTGCGGCGAGCGGCGCTGTCTTCGGCATAGCTGAGGGGGATGAACAACGGGCTGGCGCTGAGGCTTAGCATCAGGCTCAGGTTCAGCAGCGGGCGCAGGCGCAAGGGTGAGACGGCGGGCATTGGCGGAAGCTCTCGATTTAATTCTCTTACCTGGAATGACAGGCGAGGTGAAAAAAAGGGACAGCCTTCGATAGTTTTTCTACCGGTGGTGAAGTATCGAGCTAAGGGCGCTGGTGCTCTCGCAAGTCGAGACAATGAGCAAGAAGATCAACCGCGATCAAACGGTCATTGAGAAACTGACTCACGAGATCACCCAACTCAAGCGATTGAAGTTTGCCAAGCGTAGCGAGCAGATGAATCCTGAGCAGGCCAGCCTGCTAGATGACCTGATTGATACCGATATCGCGGCGGTTGAAGCAGAGCTTCAGGCGTTGCAAACCGTGCCAACGACGACTGAGAAAAAGCAAAAGCCCAAGCGCACGAGGCCGATACGTTAAGCACGCTTCAGGCTGAACTGGACGCGACGAAGATGGCACGGAAAAAAGTAGAGGTTCATTGAGGTCGTTTCGGTCAAGCCTGCGAAGTAGAGATAAATATCTTGCGCGATCGGGCCACTGATCAGCGGCCGCAAGGGTATCGATCAACTGGCCTTGAATTGGCGGACACGGCGGCTTGATGACCGTCCAAAGGTGCAGTTTATTGGTCCGGCGCCCTCATGATTCCTGGTAAGGCGCCGATAGTTCCAGATGATACTGTGTTTGCCGTTCGCCTAGGGCGCCGGTTCTCTTACTCCCCAAGGAGACGGCCATGCGCCTGCTGCCTGTAAAAGTCATGTCGCGCTTCAGCTTGGCGATGGGCGCTATCGTGCTGGTCACCGCCGGCTCCATCTACGCGGTGATGGTGCTCAGTGGCGAGCCCAAGCTGATCGCGTCGAATACCCAGAGCGCGCAGCAATCGGCGGTGGCCATCGCGCGCCAGTTGACCATCAAGCTAGCCGAAATCGACGGACGGGTGGGTGCCATGGCCAGCCTCGGCGCGACCCTGCCCAACGACGTGGAGCTGGTCAAGCCGAGCCTTGCGCGCATCATCGATTCCCAGGGCGACACGGCGGTGGCCGGCGGTGGCCTCTGGCCCGAGCCGAATGCCTTCACTCCCGGGGTCGAAAGGCGGAGCTTCTACTGGGCGCGCAACCAGGGCAGCCTGGGCTACTCCGAGGAATACAACGCGCCACAGGCCGAGGCCTACCATGCAGCCGACTGGTACGCCCAGGGGAAGACCGGCAAAGATGGTCACTGCAATTGGTCGGACGCCTATGAGGACCCGATCAGCAAGATCCTGATGACCACCTGCACCATTGGCTACACCCGCGACCAGCGCTTCGCCGGGGTCGCCACCATCGACCTGACCCTCACCGGCCTGGCAGACTTTCTCAAGGCAAACGGCAACGTGACCGGCGGCTATGCCTTCGCCCTGGACACCTCGGGCAAGGTGCTCTATTTCCCAGTCGGCCAAGGTCAGGCTGTAGCTGACGAAACCGGCTTGCTGAACAGCGCGCCATGGTTCAACAACGTGACGCAATGGCGCAAGACCGGCCAGCAGCAGGCGCATACCTTCGCCATTGAGGACGACAGCCGACTCGGCTCGGCCGGCTACGTCAGCCTGACGCGCATCAACGCCAGTGGCTGGGTGATTGGCCTAGTCACGCCGAAAGCGCAGATGACCGCGATCGCCAGCCGCCTGACCATCGACATCCTCACTACCCTGGTACCAGTGCTGCTGCTTATTTTCGGCTTGGCATGGCTAGCGGGGCGCACGCTGCTAAGGCAGATCGACGAAACCACTCTGCAAATCAACCGTCTGGGCGAGCAGCAAGGCGCCGGCGCGGCCGAGCTGGATATTCTGCGTGCGGATGAAATCGGCCTGCTGCGCGGCGCGGTCAACCGCTACGCCGGCAGCCTCCGGCAGATGCTACGCACCATTGCCGATGAGTCCTCGAAGCTGCTACGCCAAGCCGACGACGTTGCGCGGTTGTCGGTAGTCATGGCCGAGCGGGCGGAGACCCAACGCCTGGACAACACCTTGCTCGCCACCGCTGTAACGGAAATGTCGTCGAGTGCCCAGGAGGTCGCACACACCACCAGCGACTGTTCCAACACTGCCGAGAAATCCCTCCGTACAGCGCGCGAAAGCCAGGGCCACGTGACCCAGAACAGCCAGGCCATCGTCTCCTTGAGCAGCGACATCGGCAGCGTGGCCACCGCGATCACCCGCCTCGGCCAGGATATCGAAGGGGTTAGCGGAGTACTCGACGTAATCAAGTCGATCTCCGCGCAGACCAACCTGCTCGCGCTCAATGCCGCCATTGAGGCCGCCCGGGCCGGCGAACAAGGCCGCGGCTTCGCCGTGGTGGCCGACGAGGTGCGCACCCTGGCTGGACGCACCCAGGTTTCGGCGGACGAAATCCAACAGATGATCGCCGAATTGCGCCAGGCTTCGGTCACCGCCGTCAGCACCATGGTCGCCGGCCAGGAGCGTACCCGCTCGGTGGTGGCCCAGGCCGATCTGCTGGCGACCTCGCTGGGCACCACGGTGCTCGGCTTCGACGATATCGTTCAGCGCACGCAGCAGATTGCCGTGGCGGCCCAGGAACAGAGCCATGTGACTCAGGAAATCAATGAGCTGGCCGTGCGCATCCATACCGCCAGCGAGGAAGGCGCCCGCGACGCGGCCAGCCTAAGCACCCTCAGCCAGGGCATGCAGGACTTGTCGCTGCGCCTGGGGGGCATGAGCCGTCAGTGATATGAGCGCATGAACCGCCCGTGTTGAGTCCTAAGTGTTACCGCCAATGTAAAAGTGCCCCCCTGGAGGTCCCTTTTTGGTTGGCGTTGACACCTAAGCACCCTTGCAGGCGCCGGGAAAGGCTCGACTGCCCACCTCTGTAGGCCTGGAGTGATTAGATGAAGGAGCAACGCAAGCTTACTGCTTATCCAAGGACCACCCACCCAACGCAGGAGAACGCACGTGACAGGGGGATTACCAACACTCGGCTGAATAGCCTCCATTCCTCGGCGCGATAACCCAGCAGTGCCTCACAGGCGTCACTGACAAACGCAATCTGGTTGCCCAGGTCGACGACGAACACCGTGTCCAGCTTCAGGTGGATCAATTTTGGATAGAGCGCTCGTAAATCAACGGGCATGGGCTTCAGTGTCCGCTTCAGATAGCGCGATCAAAGCCTTAACGTGATGGGCGGCGGCAAGCAATCCCATTCGATTTGACCGTTATCGGATGGCCTGCACACTTCCCAGCTCATCAATGAGGGTCATTTTTCCCTATTGGTTGATCGACGTGCCAAACGCATCGGCTCGGCAAAGGCGCCGGGCCGTGAAGAGCCGTGCTTAGACGAACGTCAGGACAGTGTTGAACACCAGTGCCGCGACAAAGCCAAGAGGCGCTGCGCGAAACAGGAGCTGCTGGAACAGTGAGCTGCGGCTCTGCTCCGTGGTACATGAGCCTAATATCAAGCTGCCACCCGAGGAGAACGGCGAGATGGCGGTGGCTTGAGCGCCCACGACGATGGCCACGAACAGGATCATCGGATCGAGCCCCAGTGCCGTGGCAAGCGGTGGCACCAACGGGAACAGCGCCGGCGTCACCACCCCCAGCGTGCTGGAGAACAGCGACATGAACGCCGCCACCACACCGAAGACAATCGGCACCATGATCGGCGCAATGCTATTGCCCATCCACGATGCCAGCAAGTCGATGGTCCCAGCCTTGATCGCGACCGAAATCAGCATGCCCACACCGCAGATCATGATCAACGTGCCCCAGGGCACGGACGCCATGGCCTTGCGTTCGTCGCCCAGTTTCAGCAAGAGCGCGATCACCGAGAACAGGCTGGCGATCAAACCGATGTCCATCTTCGAATTGATGAAGCTCACCGTGGAGTTGTCCGGGAAGACAATTTGCGCGATGGGCGCCGCCAGCACGATCACCATCATCGCCAACGTCAGCCACAGGGTGGCTTTCTGCTCGCGGTTCAGCGGCGTCGGCACGGCGACCGCATAAGCGCACGCCTTCATCGCCTTGCCGTGGCCGGTGAGAAACACCAATACCGAAATCACCGCCAGCGGTATCACCAGGGTACTGGCGAAAATCGCTGCGGCGTTGATAAAGGCCTCGTTTTCCGGGATGCCGGCATTGGCCATCAAGCCACGAAAAATGATACCACTCTGGCTGGAGACGAAGTTGGCTCCGCTCAAAGCGCCATAGTTGACCGCCATGCCGCCCGTGATCAGGCTCATCCCGGTGCGCTCACACAGCAGCAGCGTGATGGGCGCCATGAACGCCAGCACTGTGTAGTAGCCCGCCCCCATCGCCGAGAGGGTGGTTGCCGTGAAGAAGACCGCGAACGGCAACAGTTGAGGCATCGACCGGCATCGATAAATCAGATGCTCCGCCAGTTTTTCAAGCGTGCCATTGACGGTGGCAAAACTGTAGAACAGACAAACCGAGAAGATGATGAAGAAAATCTTCAGCGGCCACAGGCTGATGACTTCGGACGGGCTCAACCCCATGCCGTAACAGCCGATCAGGTAAGCAAAAGCGATGGCGAACAGACCGATGTTGATTTTGGTCTTGTAACCCAGGGCGACGGCGACAACGATTGCCGCGACGACGAGCAGGCTCAACATGATGGAAGTCCTATTATTGTTATTGATCGTTTAGCGTGAAATGTCGAAGCCAAACAGCTTCGCTGGGTTGTTCTTAAGCACATGCGCCCGCTCGGTCGCGTCCGGCAGCAAGCCTTCGAGGAAAGCCACTTGCCGGGCATAGTCCGTCTGCTGTTCAAACTGAGTGTTGGGCCAATCGCTGCCCCAGACGAGTCGCTGGAGACCGCCACTCGCGTCGCGCACCAGAGCCAGCGCATGCGATGCCTGGGCCAGATCGGATTGACTGCGGTACGCGGCGGACAGCTTGAGCCACACCCCGTCATCGTTCAGCAACTCAAGAAACGCCTGATGGTTGGGGTGCCCGGCATTGATGCCCCCCGTCGGCAGGCCGAAATGATCAATGACCACGGTGACACCGCAGGCCCTGATGGCCGATACGATCAGCGCCAGGTCATCGATGCCGCGCTGAATTTCCACTTGCCATCCCCGCAGCGCCAACCGCTGGAACAGAGCGGTCCAGGCTGGGCCGCTGTAATCCGCCAGCGCCTTACCAATGAGATTCAAACGGATGCCGACTACACCGGCTTCGGCCAATTCGTCCAACTGGGTTTCGCTGACGTCGACATCCACCACCGACACCCCACGCAAGCGCTGCGGATAACGGCGCAACGCGTCGAGCATGAAGTGATTGTCGGTGCCCAGAAAGCTCGGCTGAATCAACACGCCGTGTGAAAAACCGTGGCGATCCAGATGATCCAGGTATTGCTCCACCAACGCGTTGTAACGCGGGCTGTAGCGACGGTTGGCAACCATCGGCAGATCCTGGCGGAAGACGTGGGCGTGCGTGTCCACACCGGTGAAGGCAGGCGGGTGAAGGCTGGTCATAAACAGATAACCCCGATCGTTTGTTGTTATGGCAAATCACCTGCCGCCCCTGAGAAACCAGGCCCTTTGGCCCAATCTGTCATCGTCAGCATGTGTGTAGACGCCGCAAATTCATATATATGACTAGATCACCATATATTCAGGGATAGATATCTGTCAAACCTCACGCAGGTGATAAAGTGGCTCCGCATGCCGAAAAGGAATCAAAGAAAAATGAACACCCCTACCCTCGGATACGACGAGCGCTTGCCGCTCTATCAGCGCCTGCGAGAAGAAATGCTCGCCAAGATCGGCACTGGCGAATGGATGCCAGGCTCGCCCATCCCCACGGAGGCCGAGCTCACCAAACACTATGGCGTGGCCATCGGCACGGTACGAAAGGCCGTGGACACGCTGGTCAATGAAGGCCTGCTCCTGCGCAGCCAGGGCCGTGGCACCTACGTGCGCCGCCCCAACTTCGATGCCTCACTGGCGCGATTCTTCAGGCAAGTGAATGCCGCGGGTGGGCGCGAAATACCGACCAGCCGCATCCTGGCAAAGAACCGGCAAAAACCCTCACAGCCGGTGGCAACAGCACTGAAGTTGCAGGACGACGAAGACGTCGTGCACCTGGAGCGACTGCGGATGGTTGAAAGCCGCACACTGTTTCACGAGGATATCTGGCTCCCCTTCACACGGTTCGGCGCATTGCTGGACATTAATTCCGAAAGCTTCGGCAAACTGCTCTACCCGTTTTATGAAACCCAATGCGGCCAATGTATCGGCTCGGCGACCGAGACCCTCACCGTGGAGCAAGCCGACCGGGCCATCGCCAAAATCCTTTCGATCAAAGAAGGCGCCCCGGTCGTCACCATCGAGCGCACCGCCCTGGGCTATGACCGCTCCCCGCTCGAATACCGAATTTCCCGCGCAGCGGCCGAGGGGTTCAGGTACCAGATCGATATCTCATGAGCCCAGTGGCAAGGCGGCCCGGCGCAGCAACGCTTGCCGTCTTTACGAGGATGACCAGGCCGGACTCATCAACGGCGACCGCATCGCCATCTTCGTTAAGGGTGAACACGCCCTTGGCGCGCAGGATGATGTCGTCGGTTGCTTCGGGCAGCGCGCCGGCTTTCAGTGCAGCACCACGTACCGAATCGCCCAGGACTTTGCCCTGGAACTTGGCAGCGAAGGACTCTGCCTTCTCAGCGCGCTCGCTGATGGCCTTAAGCTATTTATCGTAGTCACCGCGCAGCGCTCGGTGCGGCGGTTGAAGAATTCATCCACCTTGCATGCTGGTTGACCGTACTTGTCGGTCGCGTGAGCCAGGTGATAGCGCTCGTGTTCGATGAGTGCGCAGAACTCAAGGTCGTTGCACTCGGCGCAGTAGTCAGTAGCCAGGGCGATGATGAAGGCCGGCACATCGCCGAACCATTCACGCATCTGTTGCTCCATCCGGGCTTTCTGCCAGCCGCCGGCGCGGAACGCTACCCGTCGGCCTGGCCCAGGACTGTTCTGCCCTGCTTCTCGAAGCTCGACGACGCCCACATGATCCGAATGTGTGCATCCAGTAGATGGGCGTGATCTTCGTTGTGAATGCTGCCGGTGGCGGCAAGGATCTCGGCCTGAAGCCATTCCCACACATCAGGAGCCGGAGTCAGTCGGATGCCAAAGTCGGAAAGCTCGGACAGCTCAAGAAGTGACGATGGTGGGTATGGCCTTTCCATGGATCACCCTGAACTTGAAATTGTGGCGTGTTACGGGTATTGGTGACGGCTTCAAAAAGCAAGGAAGCTCAATTCAATGTCTCGTATTAAATGCATTTGCCTTAGCGCTCTCGCAGTCGCAACCCTCTCAGGATGCGTTACTGCCCCTACCTGGGTTAACAGGGGGCCAGTAGATCTAGACGCTTGGAACGGCCTGATGAATTGCTATACCGACGCCAATATCATCGACGGCGAAAGGGTAGAAGGTACGATCTGCGCCACGCAGGAATCTGGTTTCTTCGGAGGCGGCGAACCGGAGGTGTATTTCGGACCTTGGAATCGCAAATTCATGAAAGAGTATGCGAGCGCAACGACTGCTGGTGTAGCTCAGGACTGGAAGGGTAAAAAGGTGTTCTTGCAATGCGCCCCCACACTCGCGATTGATAACAAAACAGTTTCGAAGCGCTTTTGCAAGGTTACGGTCAACGACCAGTTGCTGGTTAGCGCAACCGTCAAATACGTGAAGTAAAACGAGGCCTCTCAGGCCCGCCGACTCTCAGCCCGGCCCGGCAGGCACGTTCGATTGCCTCCCCGTCAGGTTGCTTAGATGTCATAAATTGTCTCGGTCTGATTAAGTAGTGGCTGAAAGCGAGGTATCAGTAAGTGCATTTAGTTGAGGTGATTTGAAAGGCCTTAGTCTGGAAGATGTGTAGGTGTCCCACTTAAACAGGTGTTACCTATGCGAAAGTCCATCCGAGCAATAATCCTCATCACTCTGGCACTGCTACCAACCTCAATTCACCATGATTCAGGTTTGCGCGTAGGCGTGTCCGCGCAACTCAGCGACAACTAAGCCCTGAGGCGATCCAGCAGCCCTTGCTGCGTCGATTGCCTTGGCGATGGCGCTATCCAGATCAGTCAGGGCCTTGTTGCTGTCCTGGCTCATCGGGAGCGCGTGGCGCAGGCGGGTGACGTTGTTCATCTGAAAACCTCGCGCCACGATTTGGCGCATCCGAAAACGTGTCGCCCATTGGCCGGGTATACTCCGCTAACTTTGACATTTCGAGACTTCAAACCAATGCACGGACGCTTATATCTCTGTGCGTTACTTCTCGCTGGCCCGGCAATGGCTGCGCAGCCCTCCCGCTACAGCTACGACGAAGTTCCAACTGATGGCTACAACCAAGCTGGATTGTGAATCGCTGCCCGATGACCTTGAAGCGGACTATGCGAAAGCGATGCGCCTTACCAATGCCGGCGACGATCTTCGGCTCGGTCACACCCAGGTAGGTGCTGACCATGCTCGTCAAATAGATCGAGCAGGCCATGCCGGTGATGAGGAAGATCATCCAAGCACGCCAGTCGTTCAAGTCGTCCTTATGCCACCAACTGGCGATCACAGCGCCAACCAGGCCCGAGATAAGCAATTCGAACCTGTCGATTTTGTCGAGCAGGCGCTGTAGATACTCCATGCGCTCGACTCCGTAGGGCATGAAAAAGAAAAAGCCCGCGCAGAGGCGGGCTGTTAGTTGAGTGCTATTGTCGAGGCAGGTACGCGGAGCGAACAATCCAGATCCAATAAGGCATGGAATCCTATGAAAGCCAGCGAATTGATCAGGCTACTCAACGAATCGATAAAAGAGCATGGCGACCATGCTGTCTGCACATGGTCTCCTTTTGAATCAAGCGACGTACGACCAGTGTCTTACCTGCGTCGCATGCACGCGCAAGGAGAAGATGTGTCCGTGATTGATTGCCATCGCAATTGGCCTAGCAAAACGGGCGAACCTTCCGGCGATGGCCGCGACAATGCTTAAACCTGAATGAGGGACCCAAAAAAGCCTGGATCGCATTTCCGGGCTTTTCGCATAGATTTGTTCTTAAAAATCGGGGTTCAATTACCCGTGGGCTCACCTAGAGAAAGTGATCACCAAATCGTCCAAGCTGCCACTGATTTCGACTGACCACTCACGACACTCGTCTGCAAGTTTGCACAGAAAAATATCGAAGGCTTCGGACGACATCGTAGGACTTACCTCAGCGGTTACCGACGCTCGGATAACAAAATGATGAAATCCACCTCTCACTAGAGGACGCGCCGGGAGGAGCTTCTCGACCTGCCCCATGAGTTCGGCGGCGATGCTTTGTGCAGAAATCCCCATGATCAGAGTCCCTTCAAGCACCTACAAAAAAGCCCTACTCATTGGCCGGGCTTCGGTATCAATCCCTAACGCGCAAGATCGACAGCATGGGTAAATGCTTTCTCACTTGTTGCAACCTTTTTTCAGTAGCCCAGGTGTATTTCGTGCTGTTTACAAGGAAGGGCGAGATCTTGCGGTCTCTTTCCTCCTGAAGGCTGGCAGAAAACAGATAGCCGCCGATGGCCCAAGATTACAGCTATAGTTCTTAGACGCTACGGAGGCAAATGACGACTTTTTAGGGGTCTGATAACGTCTAGCCACAGGACGGTGTTACACGAGGTTAATCATGGACGCAGACGCTCCCATCCCTGACTACGAAACTGAACGCTTACGACGCGTTGCGGACCTTTGCCCGCAAAATGACCAAGATGACGAAGTCTTCGAAAAGATGATTTCAATGACATCTGAGTACTTCAGCGCTCCGATCGCATTGATTTCGATCGTTGACAAGCACGAACAATGGTTCAGGGCTCGGATAGGGATTGAACAGCGCGCAACACCACGGAGCGCTTCGTTCTGCGCGCACTCACTGCGTGATAGAGAGCCTGTGGAGATCTTGGATGCGCAAAAGGACGATCACTTCAAAGATAACCCTTTGGTAACAGGCCTCCCCTTCATTCGCTATTACGCTAGCGCACCACTTCTCACAAGTGACGGTTTCTCGTTAGGCAGTCTATGCGTAATTGACACCTCGCCAAGAGGGCCTATGAGCAAACGAGACGCCGGAATGCTCGTTTATTTTGCTCAACTGGTCGTGATGCGGATTGTGGGCTTACGCTCCCGTAACTATATAGACCAGCCTACTGGACTATTTAACCGGCTCCGACTTGAAGAAGATATTCGCCAAGCGAGCTCTAGCGGCATACCACAGAACCTATATGCCGTAGATATTATCTCACCAAAATTTTTGAATGATGTAGTAAAAGCACTTGGCTATAGTTTTGCGCAATTGCTGATGCTTAATGTAAAGGCTCGACTCCTGTCTTTGTTACCAAAAAATTTACTTTTGTACAAAATCAGCCCCACCCGCTTTGGCTTTCTTCTCAATGCTCGCGAACCTGTTGAAGATCTCTGCTTAAAAATTCTTTCGAGCTTTGAAACGCCGGTTGATTGTCAAGACATTCCAATACTTATGCAGGCAGGCATAGGAGTTTTGGAAATTGCCGATGCAGAAGAGAAGGATTGGCTGCGCTTGGTGGTTGGGGCAGCTGACGATGCGAGAGCAAGAAACTTGGGATGGTCGCTTTACCAGGCTGAACTGGATGCAGCCCAGCAACGCGCGTTTGCACTATTGAGTTCTCTACCGGATGCAGTTCGATCTACCGAGCAACTGAGTCTAGTGTTCCATCCGAAAGTCAATTTGCCCAGCCTCGCGTGCGAAAGCGTAGAAGCGTTGATCCGGTGGAATCATCCGACACTCGGCCCGATTAGTCCGGCAGAGTTTATACCTCTCGCCGTTAAAACTGCATTAATGCAGTCAATAACTTTCTGGGTGCTTGATGCGGTAGTGGACCAAACGAAAGATTGGAGAACGAGAGGCATTGAGTTAAGAGTCGCTATGAACGTGACCGTCAGCGACCTTGAAAACTCAAAATTGGTAGAAAAAATTATAGAACACATGCAAAACGAAGACCTTTACCCGGAAAGTATTGAGCTTGAATTCACCGAGAGCATGCTCATATCAGATCCTCAGATGGTTATTAAACAGCTAGAGCGCGTGCGCGGATTGGGAATTGAGATTTCCGTAGATGACTTTGGTACTGGCTATAGTAACTGGACATACTTGCGTCAACTTCCGATACATACGGTAAAACTCGACCAGTCACTGATTAGCAACATCAACACGAATGAAAAAGACAAACAACTAGTTAAGACGCTGATCGAACTCTCAAGGGGGCTGGGGTATAGAGTCGTAGCAGAGGGCGTTGAGACCGACAACATCCTTGATCTCATTACTAGCTGGGGTTGTACAGAGGCTCAAGGGTACCTGATCACTAAGCCTCTGCAGGCGAGTTTGTTGGAAAAATGGCTGGAACAAGGCGGCTTCAGCACCGGCTCTTGATAGGCCGAATGATCCGGCGGGTAGCGTGCTTGAGCTCCCGCCCCATCAATGAAGGTTTTCTCAGATAGCATCCGTCTCACCTCGCTGCTACAGCAACGTGCTACGCAGCAAAGGTTTCACTCTGCATCAAGCAGTTCCTGTGCCACTGTCAGCGCCACAGGTACCGGGGCGACTCTGGTTTGCCGTCGTAGTCCCAATTGGTAATGTCTGTACTACCAGCGAGACCACGAGAAAATTATCTGGTCGGAGGCGATTCCGGACCTGAATATCAGCGAAATCACCGGGTAGTTTTGCGCCAATTTTGCGCAGACACAAAAAAGCCGATCTATCTGATCGGCTCACGTGACTGATTTTACTCAGGAATAATGGTCGGGACGGAGTGATTCGAACACTCGACCCCTAGCACCCCATGCTAGTGCGCTACCGGACTGCGCTACGCCCCGACTAGGCGTGTTACTGGGTTCGCTTCGCTACGAAGCGATCCGGAATATACCGCAAGCTTTTGAAATGTGGAAGTATTTTAAAAGCTTGTATCACTTCTTCAGAACAACCAGCACATCTTCGAGTTCGGAGATCATCTGACGGATCATTTGCTTGTATTGGGTGGTGTCGTCTTTGGCTTCATCACCGGACATACGCTGGCGTGCGCCGCTGATGGTGAACCCCTGGTCGTACAGCAACGCACGGATCTGTCGGATCATCAGCACATCCTGGCGCTGATAATACCGACGGTTCCCGGTGCGTTTGACGGGGTTGAGTTGAGGAAACTCCTGCTCCCAATAGCGCAGCACGTGCGGTTTGACCGCACAGAGCTCGCTGACTTCACCAATGGTGAAGTAGCGTTTGCCTGGGATGACGGGTAGCTCGTCGTTATGACTTGGTTCCAGCATAAGCCTCAACTCGGGCCTTCAACTTCTGCCCTGGACGAAAGGTGACCACACGGCGAGCCGTGATCGGGATTTCTTCTCCCGTTTTTGGATTGCGGCCAGGCCGCTGGCGTTTGTCCCGCAGGTCAAAGTTGCCGAAACCGGACAATTTGACCTGCTCATTGTCTTCCAGAGCGTGCCTGATTTCTTCAAAAAACAGCTCGACCAATTCCTTGGCTTCGCGTTTGTTCAGACCCAGCTCTTCGTACAGACGTTCCGCCATCTCAGCTTTCGTCAAAGCCCCCATACGTCACTTCCTTAACGTGGCGTTCAACCTTTGTTCGAGCGAGGTGAGGATATTTTGTGTCGTGGTATTCACCTCATCGTCATTAAGAGTGCGCGATGGATGCTGCCAGGTCAAGCCAACTGCAAGGCTTTTTCTATGCGGATCAATGCCTTTACCCTGATAGACGTCAAATAGCCTGAGGTCTGTCAGCCATTCCCCTGCATTTTCACGGATTACATCCAGAACGGCAGTGGCGGCCACTTCACGGTCGGCGATCAGGGCCAAGTCACGACGCACTTCAGGGAAGCGCGACAACTCGCTGAATTTAGGCATTTTGCCCGATGCAACTTCAGCCAAGACCAGCTCAAAAACGAACACTGGACGGTCCAGACCTAGGGTTTTCGACAGCTCCGGGTGGATGGCGCCGACGAAGCCTACCAAACGCCCTTCGCGCTCGATACGCGCGGTCTGGCCCGGGTGCAACGCCGGGTGGCTGCCTGGCACGAAGGTGAAGTCGTCGAGTGCGCCGGCGAAGCCCAATACCGCTTCCACATCCGCTTTAACGTCGAAGAAATCCACACCGTCACGGCCCTGTGCCCAGCCCTCCGGCAGGCGGCTGCCGCACACCACGCCAGCCAGCATCGGCTCTTGCTTCAGGCCGTCGAGTTGGCCGACGAAACGCAGGCCGCTTTCGAACATGCGCACGCGGTCTTGCTGACGGTTCAAGTTGTGGGAAAGTGCTTTCACCAGGCCCGGCCACAGCGACGAACGCATGGCCGCCATGTCGTTGGAGATCGGGTTGGCCAACAGCAGCGGTTCTACGCCCGGGTTGAACAGTTCGAACTGTTTCGGGTCGATGAAGCTGTAGGTCACCGCTTCCTGATAGCCACGGGCAACCAGCAAACGACGCAGTTCAGGCAGGTGCGCACGCGCTTCTGCTTTAGGCTGCGGCGCGAGACGCGCTTGCGGGTAGCGAACCGGCAGGCGGTTGTAGCCATATAGGCGGGCCAGCTCTTCGATCAGGTCGACTTCCAGGCTGATGTCGAAACGATAGCTTGGCACTTCAACGTGCCACTGCCCTTCCCCGCCAGCGGAAATACCCAGGCCGAGCGCCGACAGCAGTTGCTCGATTTGAGCAGGCTCGATCACCAGACCGAGCATTTGCTCGACGCTCTTGGCGCGCAGGGTGATCGGTGCAACGGACGGCAGGTGCTGCTCGCTCACGCTTTCAGTGATCGGGCCAGCTTCGCCGCCGGTGATTTCCAGCAGCAGGCCAGTGGCGCGCTCCATGGCTTCACGGGCCAGCTTCCAGTCCACGCCACGCTCATAGCGGTGCGAAGCATCGGTGTGCAAGCCGTAGGAACGGGCCTTGCCAGCGATGACGATCTGATCAAAGAACGCACTTTCAAGGAAAATGTCACGCGTGGTCGCGGACACGCCGCTGTGCTCGCCCCCCATCACGCCGGCAATGGCCAGTGCGCGGGAATGGTCGGCGATCACCAGCGTGTCGGCGCGCAGGGTTACTTCCTGGCCGTCGAGCAGTACCAGCTTCTCACCTTCTTCGGCCATGCGTACGCGGATGCCGCCGTTGATTTCGGCAAGATCGAACGCATGCAGCGGTTGGCCCAACTCGAGCATCACGTAGTTGGTGATATCGACGGCGGCGTCAATGCTGCGTACGTCGGCGCGACGCAGGCGCTCAACCATCCACAGTGGGGTTGGCTTGGACAGGTCGACATTGCGGATCACGCGGCCCAGGTAACGTGGGCAAGCGTTGGGTGCCAGCACTTCGATAGAGCGCACTTCGTCGTGCACAGCGGGTACGGCGGCAACCACGGGACGAGTGACGGGGGCGTTGTACAGCGCACCCACTTCACGCGCCAGACCCGCCAGGGACAGGCAGTCGCCACGGTTCGGGGTCAGGTCGACCTCGATGCTGGCGTCTTCCAGTTCCAGGTAGACACGAACGTCCTGGCCCACTGGCGCGTCGGCCGGCAGCTCCATCAGGCCATCGTTGCCCTCGCCCACTTGCAGCTCAGCCTGTGAGCAGAGCATGCCGTTGGACTCAACGCCACGCAGCTTGGCTTTCTTGATCTTGAAGTCGCCCGGCAGTTCGGCGCCGATCATGGCGAACGGAATCTTCAGGCCCGGGCGCACGTTTGGCGCACCGCACACGACCTGGAAAGTCTGCGCGCCATTGCTGACCTGGCACACACGCAATTTGTCGGCATCGGGATGTTGCTCGGTGCTCAGCACTTCGCCCACGACCACACCGCTGAAAACACCGGCGGCCGGCGTAACGCTATCGACCTCAAGACCGGCCATCGACAGACGAGCAACCAGCTCGTCGCGACCTACCTGCGGGCTTACCCAGCCACGCAGCCATTGTTCACTGAATTTCATCCTGCTCTCCTAAAGATTCGTTACGACTAGCGAAATTGCGCGAGGAACCGCAAGTCGTTGTCGAAGAACAGACGCAAGTCGTTCACGCCGTAACGCAGCATGGCCAGACGCTCAACGCCCATGCCGAAGGCAAAGCCCGAGAACTCTTCCGGGTCGATCCCGGACATGCGCAGTACGTTGGGGTGAACCATGCCGCAGCCCATCACTTCCAGCCAGCCGGTCTGTTTGCAGACACGGCAGCCTTTACCGCTGCACATCACGCATTCCATATCGACTTCAGCGGACGGCTCGGTGAACGGGAAGAACGATGGACGAAAACGCACCGCCAGCTCTTTCTCGAAAAACACCCGCAGGAATTCTTCGATGGTGCCTTTGAGGTCGGCGAAATTGATATCGCGATCAACCAGCAGGCCTTCAACCTGGTGGAACATCGGCGAGTGGGTGATATCGGAGTCGCTACGGTACACACGGCCTGGGCAGACGATGCGGATCGGCGGCTTGGTCGCTTCCATGGTGCGGACCTGTACCGGCGAGGTATGGGTGCGCAACAGCATGTTCGCGTTGAAATAGAAGGTGTCGTGCATCGACCGGGCCGGGTGATGGCCTGGGATGTTGAGCGCCTCGAAGTTATGATAGTCGTCTTCGACCTCAGGGCCTTCGGCAATGCCGTAGCCGATGTGGGTGAAGAACTGCTCGATACGTTCCAGAGTCCGGGTGATCGGATGCAGACCGCCCGAGGCCTGGCCACGGCCAGGCAAGGTCACGTCAATGGACTCGGCGGCGAGCTTGGCCGCAAGATCGGCCTCCTCGAGCGACGCCTTGCGCGCATTGAGAACCTCAGTGACACGCTCCTTGGCGACGTTGATCAGCGCACCGACTTGCGGACGCTCTTCAGCCGGCAAATTCCCCAGGGTCTTCATCACCTGAGTCAATTCACCTTTTTTGCCAAGGTAGTGAACCCGGATTTGCTCCAGGGCATTGATATCTTCAGCGCTTTGCACAGCCTCGAGAGCTTGAGCGACGAGCGCGTCCAGGTTTTCCATGTACAGACTCCAGATACAAAATAGGGGAAGAGCTTGAAGGCTCTTCCCCTATTTATGACGTTTACCACCTTGAGCTACAGGAGTAACCCAAGGTGACTGTCGGGGGTACTTAAGCCAAGGTGGCTTTAGCTTTCTCGACAATCGCAGCAAACACCGCTTTATCGTTCACGGCCAGTTCAGCCAGAACCTTACGGTCGATTTCGATGGACGCTTTTTTCAGGCCAGCGATGAAACGGCTGTAGGACAGACCGTTAACACGTGCACCAGCGTTGATACGAGCGATCCACAGAGCGCGGAACTGACGTTTTTTCTGACGACGGTCACGGTAGGCGTATTGGCCTGCCTTGATTACCGCTTGCTTGGCAACACGGAATACGCGTGAGCGTGCGCCGTAGTAGCCTTTAGCGAGTTTCAGAATTTTTTTGTGACGTTTACGGGCAATGACGCCACGCTTTACACGAGCCATGAGTTACTTCCTCTATTCTTGATCCAAAATTAACGAAGGCGCAGCATGCGCTCGACTTTTGCCACGTCAGACGGATGCAGCAAGCTGCTACCGCGCAATTGACGCTTACGCTTGGTCGACATTTTGGTCAGGATGTGGCTCTTGAAAGCGTGCTTGTGCTTGATACCGTTAGCAGTTTTCAGAAACCGCTTAGCAGCACCACTTTTAGTCTTCATCTTTGGCATGTTCGGATACTCCGCATTCAGTTGATAAACATAATCAGAAGGCCTGCCGTGCCCTGTTGATTACTTCTTCTTTTTCGGGGCGATGACCATAATCAGCTGGCGTCCTTCCATCTTAGGATGCTGCTCGACGGAACCGTACTCCAGCAGGTCACCTTCAACCCGCTTGAGGAGTTCCATCCCCAGCTCCTGGTGGGCCATCTCACGGCCGCGGAATCGCAAGGATACCTTGGCCCTGTCCCCATCACTCAGGAAACGTACCAGGTTGCGCAGTTTTACCTGGTAATCCCCTTCCTCCGTCCCTGGACGAAACTTGATTTCTTTTACTTGAATCTGCTTCTGGTTCTTCTTCGCTGCGGCAACCTGCTTCTTCTTCTCGAAGATCGACTTGCCGTAGTCCATCACCCGGCAAACGGGTGGGATTGCGTCGGCGGAGATTTCCACCAGGTCCAATTTGGACTCTTCAGCAATACGAAGCGCTTCATCAATCGAGACGATGCCAATCTGCTCGCCGTCAGCGCCAATTAACCGAACCTCGCGTGCCGAGATATTCTCGTTGATCGGGGCTTTCGGTGCAGCTCGTTTATCTTGTCTCATTTCACGCTTAATAATAATTACTCCGAATCTGGGCGACCACGCCGGGAAACCGCTTGCGCGAGGAACTCAGCGAACTGGGCGACGGGCATCGAGCCCAGGTCAGCACCTTCACGAGTACGCACAGCGACAGTCTGCATCTCGACTTCCCGATCTCCGATAACCAAAAGATAGGGAACCTTGAGCAAAGTATGCTCACGGATTTTAAAGCCGATCTTTTCATTTCTCAAGTCGGACTTGGCACGAAATCCGCTTTCGTTGAGAGTTTTTTCAACTTCAGCAGCAAAATCGGCCTGTTTATCAGTGATATTCATGATCACTGCCTGGGTCGGAGCCAGCCACGCGGGGAATGCACCCTCGTAGTGCTCGATCAGGATCCCGACAAACCGTTCGAACGAGCCGAGGATCGCCCGGTGCAGCATAACCGGGTGTTTACGGCTGTTGTCTTCGGAGACGTATTCGGCTCCCAAACGGATCGGCAGGTTAAAATCGAGCTGCAAAGTACCACATTGCCAGACACGGCCAAGACAATCTTTCAGCGAGAACTCGATTTTAGGACCGTAGAAGGCGCCCTCACCCGGCTGCAAATCGTACGCAAGGCCCGCGCTGTCTAGGGCTGCGGCCAGTGCAGCTTCGGCGCGATCCCACAGCTCGTCGGAACCGACGCGTTTTTCCGGACGAGTGGACAGCTTCATTTCGACTTCGGTGAAACCGAAATCGCGATAAACGTCCATGGTCAGCTTGATGAACGCAGCGGATTCAGCCTGCATCTGCTCTTCGGTGCAGAAGATGTGGGCGTCGTCCTGAGTGAAGCCGCGCACACGCATGATGCCATGCAGTGCACCCGATGGCTCGTTACGGTGGCAGGCACCGAACTCGGCCAGGCGCATCGGCAACTCGCGGTAGCTCTTCAGGCCCTGGTTGAACACCTGCACGTGGCACGGGCAGTTCATTGGCTTGATGGCGTAGTCGCGGTTTTCCGACTGAGTGGTGAACATGTTGTCGGCGTAGTTGGCCCAGTGCCCGGATTTCTCCCACAGGCTGCGATCAACGACCTGGGGAGTCTTGATCTCCAGGTAGCCGTTTTCGCGCTGCACTTTGCGCATGTACTGCTCGAGCACTTGGTACAGGGTCCAGCCGTTCGGGTGCCAGAACACCATCCCCGGCGCTTCTTCCTGAAGGTGGAACAGGTTCAGGCGCTTGCCGATCTTGCGGTGATCGCGCTTCTCGGCTTCTTCGATGCGCTGGATGTAGGCCGCCAGCTGCTTCTTGTCAGCCCAGGCAGTGCCGTAGATCCGCTGCAGTTGCTCGTTCTTTGCGTCGCCGCGCCAGTAGGCACCGGACAACTTGGTCAGCTTGAACGACTTGAGGAAGCGTGTGTTCGGCACGTGCGGACCGCGGCACATGTCGACATATTCTTCGTGGTAGTACAGGCCCATGGCATGCTCGTCCGGCATGTCTTCCACCAGACGCAGCTTGTAGTCTTCGCCACGAGCAGTGAACACGTCGATCACTTCAGCCCGCGGGGTGACCTTCTTGATCACGTCGTAATCTTTTTCGATCAGCGCGTGCATGCGCTGCTCGATCGCGGCCAGGTCGTCCGGCGTGAAAGGACGTTCGTAGGCGATGTCGTAATAGAAGCCTTCATCGATGACCGGGCCGATGACCATTTTCGCCGTCGGGTACAGCTGCTTGACCGCATGGCCAATCAGGTGCGCGCAAGAGTGGCGAATGATCTCCAGCCCCTCTTGATCCTTGGGCGTGATGATTTGCAGGCTGGCGTCTGAGGTGATCAGGTCGCTGGCGTCAACCAGCTTGCCGTCGACCTTGCCGGCCACGGTGGCCTTGGCCAGGCCTGCACCAATGGATGCGGCGACCTCGGCGACTGAAACCGAATGATCGAATGAACGTTGACTGCCGTCGGGAAGAGTAATAGTTGGCATGGCGCCTCCTCTCCTAGTGGTGACCCCTACCAAAGGTCACGTGGGTTGGGATGAGCCAGTACAAGATCCAACACCAGGCCGTTCATTGCTGAACGCCTGCCTTACAGCGGCAGGAGCCTTTCGGCCAACCGATAATCGAACCAGAGTGACTGGAGTGAGCTAAAAAGAAACATGGCAAGGCGGCAATTGGCACGCCCGTATTTAGCCAAGCGCAAGATCCTAGCACAGATGAACGGTCATCGCGCCGACGCTATCTTGTGTAAAGACAAATTCCAGGCTTTATAGCTGCAAAAGTGAACTTGAGCTGTACGCCACGCCTCAAACACCCCGAGAATCGCCGTTCGTCCTCGACCCAAAGGAGCATCCACATGATGCGTTTCACCTCATCCCTCGCTCTCGCCGCATCCCTGACTATTCTTTCCCTCGGCGCGCAGGCCGCTGCCCCGTCGAACTGGCCAGCGGGCGCACGTGACAGCTTCGTCAAAGACTGCAGCGCAGCTGCCAGCCAGAACGTAGACGCCAAAACCGCCAAAGACCATTGCGAATGTGGCGCGGACAAGATCAACGCCGAATTGAGCACTGCAGAAATCAAAGAGCTCATGACCAACCAGAACGCCAGCCCGCAGCTTAAAAACAAAGCTGTCGCGGCCATTTCGTCCTGCAAAGTGGTGAAGAAAAAGTAAGATCGACCACTGATCAGACGGTCGCCGTGCTGAAAAAACCGCCTGAAAACTGCTATTTCTCACAAATTACGCAGCTTTTACGGCTTTTTTTAACAGCTGATATTTCGCGCGAAAGCCCCGTAGATCGGGGCTTTCAGCCGACCAAAGCACTAAACGCAACGCTATTGATTAGCAAACAATGCCTTGGGGGGGCTCCCAAGTCGAACATTTCGACTATGATAGCTCGGTGTGCCCAGTTGGCCTGAGCAGCACAGCACTACTGAAAATATATGTTTCTTGGAGATACACCATGTCTAATCGCCAAACCGGCACCGTTAAATGGTTCAACGATGAAAAAGGCTTCGGCTTCATCACTCCTCAAGGTGGCGGTGACGACCTGTTCGTACACTTCAAAGCTATCGAAAGCGACGGTTTCAAAAGCCTGAAAGAAGGCCAAACCGTTTCCTTCGTGGCTGAGAAAGGCCAAAAGGGTATGCAAGCTGCACAGGTTCGCGGCGAGTAATTCTCCGCTGAGCTAAAAAAAACCCCGTCCATGTGACGGGGTTTTTTATGCGCGTTGCAAAAGCCGCGAGGTGCTCAGCCGCAGTTGACCCGCGTGATCACCAAGTTATCGTCGGTGCTCAGGTTCAGGCGGTCTGAGCGGTATTCCAGGGTGACCATGTCGCTAGGCCTGAGGATCCGCGCGTTCTGCGCACCGGCACGGGTACGCGCCTGATCCAGCAGTTGAGGCGAGGCTTTCTGGCCGATCGCGAACTCGGCAGCTTTCGACTCACAGCGGCTATGACCAGCATCGGTCACGGCGGCGTCTTTGGCTGGCTCAGAGGCACCTGGGGTGCTGCAACCCGCCAAAGCGAGTGCTGCCAACAAAGTACCGAATGATGCGAGCTTCCAAGGCATGAAGCCTCCTATGATTAAAAATGGACAGAGATCGTGCGACAGCGATCTGGCAGATTGGTTTCAAGACGTAAATCGCCCGTAGGCAAGTCTGCCTGACTCAGGGCGAGCATTCGCTCAGTCAATCGTCACCAGATATGAACGTATTCAGTAGATGTCGATGTAGTCGAACGGCGGTGTTGGCCAGTTCTGCTTGAGCGCGTTGAAAATCTGCATGACCCAGACTTCATCGCTGGCCGCGACGTTACCGACGTAACCAGAACCTTTGGCCCAGGTTTCAAGACGAAACAGCAAGCCTCCAATATCAGTGCCACCCACCACCCCTGAAGAAATGTAGGCGACACCGGCCTTAGTGACCCGCAACTGCGTATGTTCATCGTCACTGGCACTGGCCAGCAGCTGACGGACAGCGTCCAGCGTCAGGTTCTCGGGGTTTTTCAAATCGATCTGCACCTGGCGTTCCCCGGCAATTAAATTGAGGCACAGTGTCGCACAGCGTCTGCCTCATCCCGAAGCATCTCATGCCTAAGTAGCAGTGCCATACGCCCGCCAAAAATGGTTAACTGCCCCGGTAAGAACCGCGTTTTAGCGCACTGCCCAGTACTTCCAACTCCGCGAGACACCCATGACCACTGTTACCCTCCAAGCCGACATCAAAGCCAAGTGGCCCCAAGGACAAAGCTCCTACAGCCCCGGAAGCCCGGAGGAGTTGGCAATCATTGGACTCGACCTGCTGGTCAAAGAGCTCGGCACTCAGGCCGCTCAGGCGTTCATCGGCCAGATATTCGAGAAGTACCCGGCCGATCACATGGGCGCTCACAACCCCGAGCGCGAATAAAGAACCGGCCGGCGAACGCCGACCGGCAAACTCATTACTTCAGACGCGCCAGGCGCTCGGTCAGCAGATCGAAGAAGCCTTGGGCGTCGCCGTTCTCAACCCAGAACGCGTTCTTCGGTTGTTTCAGGCCATCGTACCAATCGACGATGGTCTGGCCGAAGGTCGGGCCTTCACGGCTGTCCACCACCACGTTCACTTCACGCCCGCTGAACAGCTCAGGCTTGAGCAGGTAGGCAATGACCGTGGCATCGTGCACTGGGCCGCCTGGGATGCCGTAGTGCTCCATGTCGCCTTTGACGTATTCATTCAGAATATCGCCAACGACTTTGCTCGCGTTGTTCTTGATGTCGGCGATCTGTTTCATCCGCGCGTCACTGGTCAGCACCTTGTGGGTCACGTCCAGCGGCAGGTAAGTCAGCTTGACGCCACTTTTGAGCACGATCTCAGCCGCGATAGGGTCCGCGAACAAGTTGAACTCAGCCACCGGCGTGATGTTGCCGCCGTTGAAGTGCGCACCGCCCATCACCACCACTTCTTTGATGCCTTGAGTGATTTCCGGCGCCTGGGTCAGCGCCAATGCCAGGTTGGTCTGTGGGCCGAGCATGGCGATGGTAATGCTGTGCGGCTTGGCGGTGCTGAGGGTCTTGATCAGGTAATCAACGGCATTGCCCTCAGCCAGGCCTTTTTTCGGCTCGTGCACGGCAACGCCGGAGATACCTTCCTTACCGTGAATGTTCTCGGCGTAGATCGGCGTGCGCAGCATCGGTTTGGGTGCGCCTGCGTACACCGGAATATCCTCGCGCCCTGCCCACTCACGGGCCAGTCGCGCGTTACGGGAGGTTTTGTCGAGGCGCACGTTACCGGCGACGGTGGTCAGTGCACGAATGCTCAATTCCTGGGGTGAGGCCATTGCAAACAGCAACGCCACCACATCGTCGGCGCCTGGGTCGGTGTCGATGATCAGGTCGATTTTTTCCGCCGCATGGGCGCTGGCTGCAGTGAGCGCGGACAAAAGCAGGACACTCCGAAACAGGTTTTTCAGGGTTGGAAGACCACGTTGCATGAAACACTCCTTGTCGTAGGGGAACTCTAGAAGGTTACGCCGGACACCAGCGCGATATTGCAATAAGGCTGGCACTCGCCAGTGCGCACCACGGCGCGGGCCTTGCGGCTCAGTTGCTTGAATTCTTCATGGCTGACCAGACGGCGCTCGCCGAGGGCTGCCTGCTCAGTCAGGCTGTTGAGTTCGGCGAGCGCAGGCGGTTGCTTGAGCAGGATTTCTTCGGCCAACACATGGCTTTCCACCTGCATTTCGCTGAGCACAATGCGCAGGGTGCTGATGAAGTCGGGAATGCCCTGGGTCAGCGCCAGGTCGATCAGCTCGACACCTGGCGGCACAGGCAGGCCGGCATCGCCGATCACCAGGATGTCGCCGTGACCGAGAGATGCGATCACGCGCGACAGGGCAATATTGAGCAGAGGTGTCTTTTTCATGAGGGCACAAAACCTTGCACGTCGTGCAGCGTAGGAATAGAGGGTTGCGCACCGGCGCGAGTCACGGACAAGGCTGCCGCCACCTGGCCAAAGCGGATGGCCTCGGCTTCGCTCTTGCCATTGGCGAGCGCTGCGGCAAAACCACCGACAAAGGTGTCGCCGGCAGCCGTGGTATCCACCGCCTTGACCTTGGGCGCCACCAAATGCTCAAAACCTTGGCCATCGGCAAACAACGCGCCCTGAGCACCGAGGGTGATGATGACCTTGCCGGCACCCGCCTTGATCAGCTGCGTTGCGGCGACCTTGGCACTGTCGAGGGAGTCGACCGTCACGCCACTTAATGCGCTGGCTTCACTTTCATTGGGAATCAGGTAATCGATCGAGGCGTACCACTCGGCAGGCAAGGGGCCACTGGCCGGCGCCGGGTTAAGGATCACCGTTTTGCCCAATTCACGACCGCGTTTCAGGGCATGGCCTACGGTGTGCAGCGGGGTTTCCAGCTGGCAGACGATCACCTCGGCGGCTTGTAACACCGCATCAGCGACTTGCAACGAGTCGGGGGTCAGCTCACCGTTACTGCCAGCCACGATCACAATCGCGTTCTGGCTGCTGTCATCCACCACAATCAGCGCCACGCCGCTGGAACCGTCGACGGTGCTCACAGCCTGGCAATCAATGCCCTCAACCAATAAAGCCTCGCGCAACTGGGTGCCGTAGGCGTCCGTGCCGACGCAGCCGACCATCGCCACATCCGCCCCAAGACGCGCCGCAGCCACCGCCTGGTTAGCGCCCTTGCCACCGGGGACGGTGGAAAACGTTTGGCCGATCAGGGTTTCACCGGCGCGTGGCAACCGGCTGGCGCGGGTGACCAGGTCCATGTTCAAGCTGCCTATTACCACTACTTTTGCGGGCATACATCATTACTCATCAATTCGGTTCAGCGGTATTGGGCGAACACACCGGCAAAGGGCGCCGTCGACTCACGCAAAACAATACTCGGCGTCACGATGCGTTGATCGATCGGCAGTTGGGGTGTTGCAATTCGTCGCAGTAAAAGCTCGGCGGCCGTCTCGCCCAGTTGCACGATCGACTGCCCGACCGTGGTCAACGCGGGGTACACGTAACGGCCCATTTGAATATCATCGAACCCGATCACCGACAGCTCGCCAGGCACGCGAATATTGCGCTCGGCCGCGGCACGTAACACGCCGAAACCAATCATATCGTTACTGGCGAATATCGCGCTGGGCGGATTTTCCGACAGCAACTGCACCGCCGCCGCATATCCGCCGGTGCTGGTGAAGTCGCTTTCCAAGGTGCGATTCGCCGCCACTTCCACGCCCGCCTCACGCAGCGCGCGGTGATACCCCGCCAAACGCATCTGCGCCACGCGGGTGTGGCCGGGGCCACCGATACAGGCGATGTCGCGGTGACCGAGTTCGAGCAAGTGCCGGGTCGCGAGGTAAGCGCCCTCCTCGTGGTCGATGCGCACCAGGTCGACATCAATGCCGTCCAGCGCACGGTCGACGATCACCATGGGCGTGCGCACCGCACTCAAGCCAGCGGCGAGGCCACTGTCGTCGCCCCCCACCGAGGTGACGATCAAGCCGTCGATGCGTTTCTCCAGCAACACGCGCAAATAACTGCGCTGCTTTTCAGCGTTGTCGTCGGAGTTGCAGAGGATCACGCAATAGCCATTACGCTCGCAGTAATCCTCGATCCCCCGGGCCAACTCCGCAAAATACGGGTTCAGACTGTTGGGCACCAACAAGCCGATGGTGGCGGTAGTCTTGGCCTTGAGCGATCGCGCGACCGCACTCGGCACGTAGTCGAGCTGCTTGATCGCCGCCTCCACCTTGATCCGCACAGGTTCGCTGACCGGCCGCGTCTTGTTCACCACATGCGACACGGTGGTGTAGGAAATACCTGCAAGCGCTGCCACATCCTTGATCGTTGCCATGGTTTAGCCCCGCCGACTGGCGCGCTGGCTGCGGTAGGTGTCGAGGACTACAGCAATCACGATCACAGCACCGGTGATGATGCGTTTGGTGGGCTCGGTGGCACCGATCTGCGCAAGGCCGGCGGCCAATACCGAAATAATCAACACACCGAAGAACGTACTGATGACCGAACCGCGCCCGCCCATCAGGCTGGTACCGCCGATGACCACAGCGGCGATCACCTGCAGTTCCAGGCCGGAGCCGGCATTCGGGTCCGCCGCTTCCAGGCGCGAAATCTGGAACAGCGCCGCCACACCGGCCAACAGGCCCATCAGGCTGAACACCAGGATCTTGTAGGGCTTTGGATTGATCCCGGCCAGGCGCACGGCCTCTTCGTTGGTGCCGATACCGATCAGGTAGCGACCAAACACCGTGCGCGTCAACACCAACTGAGCGGCGATGATCACCAGCAGGGCGATGATAAACGACGGTGAAATCCCGAAGGCAACCGGGTTCGACAGCCAGGCATACGAGTCACCGATATAGGCGGTGCGCGAGCCGGTCATCTGGTAGGCCACGCCACGCGCCATTTCCAGCACACCGAGCGACACGATGAACGACGGAATGCGCCAAGCCACGGTGATCGAGCCCGTGATGGTGCCAGCCAACGCGGCGCAGCCCATGCCGAGCAGCGCTGCCGGCAGAACGCTCCAGCCCCAGCCGAGAATCGCCACACTGACCGCCGATGCGGCCAATGCCAGCACCGAACCTACCGACAGGTCGATGCCGCCGATGATCAGGATGAACGTCATGCCCACCGCCAGCACCATCAGGTCCGGAATCTGGTTGGCCAGGGTGCTGAAGGTGTCATAGGACAGAAAGTGGTCGCTCAGCACCGAGAACAGCGCAATCATCGCCAACAAAGCGCCGGCCAGCCCCAGGTAGGTGCCCAGGCCGTAGAAGTTACCGCCGGTTTTACCGGGGGAAGTTGTGGTTTTCATGGGGTTTCCCTAAGCACTGCGTCATTGAGCAGCGCGTCACGTTTTTGGTAGCCGGCAAAGGCGGCGGCGAGCAATTCGTCCTGGGTCCAGCTGTCGCGCTCGAAGGTCTCGATCAGGCGCCCGGCGGACAACACACCGATGCGGTCGCAGATCAGCATCAGTTCCCGCAGATCACTGGAGACCACCACCAGCGCTTTGCCCTGGCGAGTCAATTCGCCGAGCAAGGCATAAATGTCGAACTTGGCGCCGACGTCGATACCCCGAGTCGGTTCATCGAACAGCATCACCGCGCAATCGCGCTCCAGCCAACGGCCGATCACGACTTTCTGCTGGTTGCCGCCCGACAGCTCGGACACCAGCTGCGCCGGGCTGGAGCTGCGAATGCGCATGGCATCGATCTGACGCTTGGCCAAGGCGGTTTCGTCGCGGCTGTTCACCACACCGCCGCCGGAGATTTCCGGCATGTTGCCCAAGGCAATGTTGGCGCTGATGGACTGGGTCAGCAGCAGGCCTTCGCCTTTGCGGTCTTCGGTGATCAGGGCGATGCCATGGCCGACCGCATCCACCGGGGAACGGATGCTCACCACCTTGGCCGGCGAACCCAAGGCGACAGTGCCGCTGTCCGCCAGGTCCGCGCCGAAGATCAGTCGCAACAACTCAGTGCGGCCAGCGCCGATCAGGCCGGAGATGCCATAGATCTCACCGGCGCGCACTTCAAAGGACACATCACGAACCTTGTCCGAGCGGGTCAACCCTTTCACGGTCAAGGCGGGACCGCCGATGGTGCGCGGGCCCAGGTCGATTTTTTCACCCAACTCGCGACCAACCATCAAGGTGACCAGTTGCTCACTGTTGTAATTGGCCATCGGCTCGACGCAGACCAGCTTGCCGTCGCGCAATACCGCAATACGCTGGGCGACACGGGCCAGTTCTTCCAGCCGGTGCGAAATATAAATGATCGCCACGCCTCGGGCCTGCAGGCGGGTGATTTGCTCAAAGAGCATTTCGACTTCACGCGCGGTCAGCATCGCCGTGGGCTCGTCGAGGATCAGAACATGGCAGTCGCCGATCAGGTTGCGGGCGATTTCGACCATTTGTTGATGGCCAATGCCCAAGGTGCCAACCAGGGTGTCCGGGTCGATCGCATCCAGGCCGACCTGGGCCATGGCCTCGATCGCGGCTTTGCGCAATTGCTTGCGGCTGATCCAACCACATTTGCTGGGCAGGTTATCCAGGAACAGGTTTTCGGCCACGGTCAGTGTTGGCAGCAGATTGAGTTCCTGCATGACCATGCGCACGCCCAGCTCTTCAGCCTGAGTGCGGCTGCCGGGGCGGAAATCCTGACCATTGAACTGCATGTGCCCGGTGGTCGGCGTGACCAGCCCGCCGATAATTTTCGACAGCGTACTTTTACCTGCGCCGTTCTCACCGGTCAGCGCCAGCACTTCCCCGCGATTGAGCGTGAGGGTGATGTCGGATAGAACCGGTTGGGCATAGGTCTTGCCGATACCGCTGACCGAGAGGACAGCGTTCGGGGCGGAAGATGACATAGGAAAATCTCCAGGCGCCCGCTCAGGACGAGCGGGCGCTGTTGGGTACTGCCAGGATTACTTCTTGAGAACGAGTTCGACCGGGGTTTCGATCACGCCATCTTTGGCATCGACTTTCTCACCCTTGACCAGCTTGAGCGCGTTCTGGATACCGAATACGGCCTGCTGAGCAGCGGCCTGGTCGGCGGTCGCCAAGACCCGGCCGTCCTGCAACATCGGCTTGATGGCTTCAATGTTGTCGTAGCCCACGACCAGCACTTTGCCGGCCTTGCCCGCTGCACGTACGGCAGAGACAGCGCCCAGCGCCATGTTGTCGTTACCCGCCAACAGTGCCTTGAGGTCCGGGTATTCGCTCAACATGGCAGACGCGACTTTCTGGCCCTGGTCGATTTCCCAGTTGCCCGATTGGGTGGAGACAATCTTCATACCAGCGGCGTCCATCGCATCCTTGTAGCCTGCGGTGCGCTGTTGGGCGTTGGTGGTGGTCGGTACACCTTCGATGATGCCGACTTTATCGCCCGAGGCCAGTTGTTTGGCCAGGTAGTCACCCACCAGCTTGGAGCCTTTGCGGTTGTCCGGGCCTACGAACGGGATATTGAGGTTTTTGCTTTTCAGTACGTCCGGATCCAGGCGGTTGTCGATGTTGACGATCTTGATGCCAGCATCGGAAGCTTTCTTCAGCACGGTCACCAATGCCTTGGAGTCGGCAGGGGCGATCACGATGGCGTTTACTTTGGCGAGGATCATCTGGTTGACGATATCGATCTGTGCACTGGTATCGGTTTCGTTCTTGATACCGTTGGTGATCATGTCAAAGTCGGCGGCGTGTTCTTTCTGATAGGACTTGGCGCCGTCCTGCATGGTGACGAAGAATTCATTAGCGAGGGATTTCATCACCAGGCCGACCTTGGGTTTGGCGGCGGCGTCATCAGCAAATGCAGAGGAAATAGGTAGAGCAGCGGATGCGGCAGCAAGCACAGCGACAGCAAGAAGACGTCCAGCAAATGGCAGCTTCATGGGTTCACTCCGATCTTATGATTATTGTGAGCAACGCTTGCACAATGAAACATCTCGCAAACGTTTGCGTTGTTCAAACTATGAGAACCTTGCCGAGATTTGTCAACGGGTGAAAAACGTCTTTCATCCAAGCCCTTTGGCCTCTGCACCTACGCCCTACCATTGATCTGATTAAACATCGCCCTCCCCCAGTCGTTCTCTAAAGCGACAGGCCGTGACACCCAGGTCATACACAACCTGTCGATATTCCATCGTGGTTTTCGGACAACCGAACGTAATACTGTCTTGTCGTTCGGAAAGCCGGACAGGCGTCTTTCCGATCAATCTGAAAAATCAACATAAATTGTTTTAAATCAACACGTTAAATTATATTTACAGACACAATCGGCTTGGTACAAATCCTGCTCTTTCTCAGCACCTCGGCGGCGTTCAGAACTGCCCGGGTGTTCTAGATGAACCGGCTACAGCACTCATCAAAAGCCAGAGAGAAAAATAATGAAATCTGCACTGAAGACCTTTGTTCCGGGCGCCCTCGCCCTCCTGCTGCTGTTCCCCGTTGCCGCCCAGGCAAAGGACGTTGAAACCAAGACCAAACTGTCCAATGTGGTGATTCTCGCCACCGGCGGCACAATTGCCGGGGCCGGCGCCAGCGCCGCCAACAGCGCTACCTACCAGGCGGCCAAAGTCGGCATCGAGCAGTTGATCGCCGGTGTTCCTGAGCTTAGCCAGATCGCCAATGTGCGCGGCGAGCAAGTGATGCAAATTGCTTCCGAAAGCATCAACAATGAAAACCTGCTGCAACTGGGTCGCCGTGTTGCTGAACTGGCCGACAACAAGGACGTGGACGGCATCGTCATCACCCACGGTACCGACACCCTGGAAGAAACCGCCTACTTCCTGAACTTGGTGGAAAAAACCGACAAGCCAATCGTGGTAGTCGGCTCGATGCGCCCAGGCACCGCGATGTCGGCAGACGGCATGCTCAACCTGTACAACGCCGTGGCCGTGGCCAGCAGCAAAGATGCACGCGGCAAGGGCGTGCTAGTCACCATGAACGACGAGATCCAATCGGGTCGCGACGTCAGCAAGATGATCAACATCAAGACCGAAGCGTTCAAGAGCCCATGGGGCCCACTGGGCATGGTGGTTGAAGGCAAATCCTACTGGTTCCGCCTGCCTGCCAAGCGCCACACCATGGATTCTGAATTCGACATCAAGACCATCAAGAGCCTGCCGGACGTGGAAATCGCCTACGGTTACGGCAACGTGAGTGACACCGCCGTCAAGGCCCTGGCCCAGGCCGGCGCCAAAGCCATCATCCATGCGGGTACCGGCAACGGTTCGGTGTCTTCCAAGGTAGTGCCTGCCCTGCAGGAACTGCGCAAGCAAGGCGTGCAGATCATTCGCTCTTCCCACGTGAATGCCGGCGGTTTCGTACTGCGCAATGCCGAACAGCCTGACGACAAGTACGACTGGGTGGCTGCCCATGACTTGAACCCGCAGAAAGCGCGGATTCTGGCGATGGTTGCCCTGACCAAGACCCAGGACAGCAAAGAGCTGCAACGGATGTTCTGGGAATATTGATTCCTGGTGACACCTGTAGGGGCGAGTTTACTCGCCTCTATCTCCCCACACCGCCCCGCTACAGCCGCCCTCGAATGTCTTGAATTTTAAGCAGTTGCGAAATTCCTCATAGTTAAATACTGTATACACATACAGAAAACTAAGGAATGCTCCGTGGCAAAGTCCTCTTCCGCAGCACCAACCCCACCTGATGCCTACGCAAGCCTGGCCGTTCGCGTGCAAAAAATCATCAATTCGACCAATGCCCAGAAAGCCAAGGCAGCGTTGATCTTCCGTTTGCCGGAGGAACCGGAAGAGGAATGGGCGCGCTTGCTGGAAGAAATTGCAGAGAACGACAACGTCACCCTCGCCTATCGGGACGACGGCGGCGTGCAAATTTTCTGGGTTGTGCCGAAGGAAGATTGATTCAATGAGTGCCCGCTTGACTGCTTTGTTTTGTTTGTTTTTTGCCATTAGCGCCAACGCCCAGGCGCCTCGAACCTTCAGCGAAGCCAAGAAAGTCGCCTGGAAGCTCTACGCCCCACAATCCACGGAGTTTTACTGCGGCTGCAAATACACCGGCAACCGGGTGAATTTGAAAGCCTGCGGTTACATCCCACGCAAAAATGCCAACCGCGCCGCACGTATCGAATGGGAGCATATCGTCCCGGCCTGGCAGATCGGGCACCAGCGCCAGTGCTGGCAGAACGGTGGGCGCAAAAACTGTACGCGCGTTGATGACGTGTTCAAGCGCGCCGAAGCGGACTTGCACAACTTGGTGCCGAGCATCGGTGAGGTTAATGGCGACCGTAACAACTTCAGTTTTGGCTGGCTGCCGGTTCAACGCGGTCAGTACGGCTCATGCCTGACCCAGGTGGACTTCAAGGCCAAGAAGGTCATGCCGCGCCCATCCATTCGCGGGATGATTGCCCGAACGTATTTCTACATGAGCAAACAATACGGCCTGCGCCTGTCCAAACAGGATCGCCAACTGTACGAGGCTTGGAACAAGACTTACCCGGTGCAAGCCTGGGAACGCCAGCGCAACCAAACGGTGGCTTGTGTAATGGGGCGTGGCAATGAGTTTGTCGGCGCAGTGAACCTGAAGGCCTGCGGCGTGTAGGTGCGAGCTTGCGCGCGAAAGACGTCAACGATAACGCGCGTATCTTGGATAAACGCGGCGGCTTTGAGCTTTTCGCGAGCAAGCTCGCTCCTACAATGGCCAGCCCCTACGTTACTGCGCAGTCTTGTGCTCGATAACCTGCGACTCGGTGTCGTTTTTCTTGGCGCGGGCCAGCTTTTCGGTCAATAGCGCCTGCTTGGCTTCGGCCTCGGCCTTGCTGGCGAACGGCCCCAGCAATACCTCATCCTTGCCGTCTACCTTCACGATGTAAAAATTGAACCCATGTTCCAGCAACCAGGCGGTCAGGTCAGTGAGTGCCTGCAGCTTGTGGTCCGGCGGCCCGACCCAAACGTCCCATTCCTGAGCGGCAATCGCACCGTTTTGTGGCTGGCTTTCAGTCACGGCAGGCTTGGCCTTGGGCGCTTCGACAGGTTTGCCTTCACCGCAACCAGCCAATGCCAACACCGCCATTGCCATCGCTACTTTACGCACTGCGCTGCTCCTTTAAGGATAAAGAGGCAACTTTATCATTCACTGTCTATTCTGGCCGTCATAAACGTTGGCTTAAACAATGCGAATGATGTATCGCAGACCTGTATGATGCCGGCATGGGAATTAATGTCGCCTCTATGCGTCCTAAAAGAGGCAGTCACAGGGAAGCGCTTAGCAGTAAGCTACACACATCCGACACCTGCCCTGTCTGAAACATGTGTCCTTAAAAGTAATCAAGGAGAAGTCCATGCTTATACTCACCCGCAAAGTCGGTGAAAGCATAAACATCGGTGATGACATTACGATCACCATCCTGGGCGTTAGCGGCCAGCAAGTACGAATCGGCATCAACGCACCCAAGGACGTTGCCGTGCATCGCGAGGAGATTTACCAGCGCATCCAGGCCGGCCTGACTGCACCGGACAAAAACCAGACGCCTTGAAGCGCCCTCAGTAGCCAGCCTTTTCGTTCACTGTAACGGCTGGCGAAGACCCTTTCGGCCTCTTAGCGCTTTCTTGCGCCCAGAGCCTCGTCTCTTCATCGTCAGTACAAGATGAAACCTTCTTCACTCCTGAAACTTGTGGCGGGCTGCACAGCCAAATCTTGTGACCCATTCTGCCGACATCTGAGCGCACTCAGGAGTACGTCGATGAGGCGCACCTCAATGCAACACTTTGTCACCCATTCCTGGATGATCGCACTGCTGATCGCGCTGGTTTTTGCAGGCCTGGAATATGGCTTGAGGTACGAGATTGAAGGTACAAGTGCCAGTGACGCTCCCCCCTGGCTGGACCTGACGCTGTTCTTGTGCGGCTACCTGTTTGTGTTCTGTTTAAAGCCAATACAGGTGACCATCCAACGCAAATTGTGCCAGCGAGCCGATCACCGCACACATCAAAAGTCTGTAGGCTGATGGGCGGTAACACGCTATCAAATCGCCGGTATTTACAGCCCCGTAGCAAGATCTGTGCTTGGGCTTGCACGATCAGTCATAGGCATTAAGCAGATGGATACCCTCAGCAAATCCGAGATCGAATCTGCACTGGCAGCCCGTCTGCCCAGCTACAAAATCACCTGTACGCTCCACGCCGACAGCACACTCTCGGCCATCCTGAGTGGCCCGCAGACCGACCATTTTGCGATTACCGGAATCGTGCGCGCGCATTATCACGGCGTCGAAGCGATTGCCCGGCTTGCCAATGAAATCCTCAGGGAGAGGGTGATGTCGCGCCAGGGAATGCGCAGCAACCGGCTGCAAACTTCACCTGATCACACCTCTTCGCAAGAAGGCAAAGACCGGTAACGGCTCGGCTTTTTCGTTTCAGCCCGCGACGTTCTGCAAACACAGCATGCCGTCACCATCGCGCAGGACCTGCACCTGCTCATACCCATTAATAGCAGCATGCTGTGTGACCATCGGCGTCAGGTGCGTCGAAGTCACCACCACTACCGTCGCTCCCGCCGCCTCCCCTGCTCGAATGCCCACCGGCGCATCCTCGAACACCAGGCAGTCCTGCACGGGTACGCCCAGACGCTGCGCGCCCAGCACATAGCAGGCCGGGTCCGGCTTGCCGCGCCCCACATCTTCGGCCGTGACCAGCACCGCCGGCGGGGAAATACCCGCAGCGTGCAGCCTGCGTAAGGCCAGCTCCTTGGGCGCAGAGGTCACCAACGCCCATTGATCGCCGGGCAAACGGTTTAAAAATTCGATGGCGCCGGGAAGCGCAACAACACCCTCGACATCATTCAACTCCGCCTCGGTGATCCACTGCGCTTCAGCCTCAGGATCGACGCCGGGAAGCGCTTGACGGGTAATGGTATCGATGGCCCGCGCACCATGAATAGTGCTCAAGAAGGCCACCACATCCAGGCCGTGGCGTTCAGCCCAGATGCTCCACACCCGCTCAGCAGCAGCGATAGAGTTGAGCAGGGTCCCATCCATATCGAACAGGAAGGCGCGGAAACGTTGGGTAAATACGGCTGGACCGGGACTGGACACTGCTTGGCTTCCTTTTAATCGGTAACAAATGCTGACCCCGATGCAATCTACGGCTCCCCTCCGTGCTTGTAAACGCTGAGCACGAATACCCATTCCAATCCATTACACGCTTGTAATGAAGCTGTAAGTCTTATCAGCACCCTCACTTCATACAGTGGAGTCCTCAGTCACCTACACCGGTTGACGCCGCTTCCCACTGATGAAAAGGGTCCAAGCCATGAAACCTGCCAGCAAACTCTGCCTGATCGCCGCCAGCCTGTTGATACTGGGCACCGGTACCGCCATGGCCAGCACGGTCTCGCCGGTCAAAGCCAACAACGTAGTGCTGGTCCACGGCTCCTGGGCTGACGGTTCAAGCTGGTCCGAGGTGATCACCCGGCTCCAGGCTGCCGGCCTGCACGTGACCGCCGTACAAAACCCGCTGACCTCGGTAGCCGATGACGTCGCCGCCACCCACCGCGTGCTGGACCAACAGGACGGCCCTACCGTGCTGGTCGGCCATTCCTACGCCGGTACCGTGGTCAGCGACGCCGGGGTCGACCCGAAGGTCAGCGCACTGGTGTACGTCGCCGCCCGCGCGCCGGACGCCAACGAAGACTTCGTCGCACTCTCCGCCCAATACCCGACCATGCCGGTGCGTGCCGGCGTGGAGGATCACAACGGCTACCTCACCCTGAACCAGGACGCCTTCCTCAAGTACTTCGCCGCCGACGTGCCGCGCGCCAAGGCGCTGGAGCTGTACGCCGTGCAACAACCGATCACCAAGACGTTGTTCAGCGGCCGCACCGTCAACGCCGCCTGGCACACCAAGCCGTCCTGGTACGCCGTGTCGAGCAACGACCAGACCATCAGCCCAGACCTGGAACGCTTCCTCGCCAAACGCATGAACGCCACCACCCTCGAGCTGCCGTCCAGCCACTTGTCGCTGGTGTCCCACGCCAAGGAAATCACCGACCTGATCCTCGAAGCGTCCGGTCGCCAACCTTAAATCCCTTCATTACGAACTTGTCATGATCCTGTTGGTTGGCTGTTTGGGGCGCCTGGTTACTGTGAACTCACTGCCAAGACCCGGCAGCCAACCCTTAAAGAGAGCTACTGCCATGAAACTGTTTACCTTAGGCTTTGCCGCTTTGCTTGCCAGCGGTTCCGCGTTTGCCGCCGACACAACCCCTGCCACGAGCGTGATCCACGACAAGACCGGTTTTTTCGTGCACCTGGACGTCGATAAAGTGCTGTCGAGCACCGACACCTACGGCCAATGCGGCATCGTCCCCGCCCGCCTCGACTACCTCGACCACCAAGGCCGTGAACATGTGCTGGACTACCAGGTACAGGGCACCGGTTGCGCCAGTGACAATTGATCGGGCTACACTTGCGCCACGCACAGCACCAGGGCATTTCCCATGAACATCCTCGTAGTCGAAGACGAACCCAAGGCCGGTAATTACTTACTCAACGGCCTGCAGGAACTGGGTTACTCCGTGAGCCTTGCCCGTGATGGCGTGGACGGGTTGCACCAGGCGCTGGAAACGCCATTCGACGTGATCGTGCTGGATGTAATGATGCCAAAAATGGACGGTTGGGAAGTGCTGCGCCGCCTGCGCAAAGAAGCCGACACGCCGGTGCTGTTCCTGACCGCCCGTGACGACATCGCCGACCGCATCAAAGGCCTGGAACTGGGCGCCGACGATTACTTGATCAAGCCGTTCTCCTTCGCCGAGCTGGTCGCGCGCTTGCGCACCCTGACCCGTCGCGGCCCGAGCCGCGAAGAAGAACACCTTCACATCGCCGACCTGCAAATCGACGTACTCAAACGTCGCGTCACCCGCGCCGGTACGCGCATCACCCTGACCAATAAGGAGTTCGCCCTGCTGCACCTGTTCGCCACCCATCAAGACCAAGTGCTGTCACGCTCGATGATTGCCTCGCGCGTCTGGGACATGAATTTCGACAGCGACACGAATGTGGTCGATGTCGCCGTGCGGCGCCTGCGCCTGAAAATCGATGACCCGTTCCAGCTCAAGTTGATCCACAGCGTGCGCGGCATTGGCTACCGCTTCGACACGCAGCCATGAACACTCGCCGCCACTATTCGCTGACCCTGCGCCTGGCGCTGATCTTCGCCCTGCTCGCCTTCGCCCTGCTGGCCACCCTGGGCGTGGCGCTGTACCGCGAGCTTGAGCGTGAACTGATCAAGCGTGACGACGCGGCGCTGATCTATCGCGCCGACCAGTTGCGCAACCTACTCAACGACAGCAACACCCTGGACCTGATCAAGACCAAGCCGGAGCTGTTCCAGAACATGCTGGGCAACAGCGAGTCGGTGCTAAGCATCGCGGCGCCCGGCCAGAAGCCATTGCTGCTGGTTAACCCAGGCAACATCGACATGCCGTCCGTGCCTCCTGTGCCAAAAGACCATGAACTGGGCTTTTCCGACGTGCACCATTTACCCGGCGTTAACGGCGTACCCTTCGCCACCGTGGCCGCCTCCATCGACTCGGGCGACCTTGGCAGCCTGCAGGTCACCACCGGGCGCTTGATGACCGAACGCACCGCGATGCTCGCCAACTATCGCTTGAGCGTGTTTGTCCTGGCCAGCATCGCAGCGGTCATCCTCGCCTTAGTCGGTTACCTGCTGGTGTACCGTGGGCTGCTGCCATTGCGGCGCCTGGCCACACACGCCCAAGGCATCGGCGTAGGCAACCTGGCCGAACGCCTCGACAGCCACGGCGCGCCGAAAGAGCTGCTGCCGATGATCGACTCGTTCAACACCATGCTCGAGCGGCTGGCCAAGGGTTTTGTGCAACTGGGCCAGGTGTCCACCGACATGGCTCACGAACTGCGCACGCCGATCAACAACCTGCTGGGCGAAACCCAAGTCGCCTTGCAGCAGAGCCGCACTATCGAGAGCTACCAGCAACTGCTGGCTTCCAACGTCGAAGAGCTCGAACGATTGGCGCGGATGCTCGACAACATGCTGTTCCTTGCCCGCACCGACCCGGCCAGCGCCCTGCGCCAGCGCCAGGAACTCAGTGCGGCGGATGAAGTGCAACGGATGACTGACTACTTCGACGGGTTGGCGAGCGATGTGGGTATCAGCATTCTCGCGCAGGGCGAAGGGTTGATCTGGGCCGAACCGATGCTGTTGCGCCGGGCGCTGGCAAACTTGTGTGCCAACGCCATCAAGTACGGCGCGCCGGGTTCGGAGCTGGTCATTCGAGCGACGCCCACTGCAGAAGGCATCAGCCTGAGCGTCAGCAACAGGGGCGAAACCATCCCCGCCGAGCATCTGCCCAGGTTGTTTGAGCGATTCTACCGGGTAGACGAATCACGGGAACGTTCAGCCCAGTCCAATGGGCTGGGGTTATCGATTGTTGCCACCATCATGCAATTGCATAACGGTCGTTACAGCGTCACCAGCCAGGCGGGGGTGACCTGTTTTGAGTTGTTTTTCCCGAGGCGGGAAGCCTGAAAGCCCCGACCAGAACCGTGTGTTATTTTGCAAAAAATTGTCGCTCACAATGAGCGTCGACTCCGACTATTCTTCTTTCCCAAGCGCTATCTCACATTTTGAACAGGTGTAATGCTTTGGAGAGAAAACACTATCAACTCGGTGGGACGAAAGCGCTGAACATCCCGGCTCAAGGTAGAGCCGGCGGAGGCAATGACGGAGGTTCAGGTATGGAAAAACGCTTGGGTTTATTGGAGAAGGGGCTGGCTGACATGAAAGAGAAGCTATTCGCCGTTTCAAGCAAAGCAGACTCGTTTGAAAAGCACTTCGCCACCCGAGCGGACCTGGCGACAACGGAGCTGAATCTGATCAAATGGTACGTGGCCACTGCGTTCGCAATGACGGGGCTGGCCTGCGCCATTACCTTTGGCCTGACCCGACTGTTGGCCAGCTAAGATCAGTTCGGCAGGTCAACTGACCTGCCCACCGGTTTGCAGAATATCGACCTGCGTGTCCCAGGCCGCCTGTACCGCAACACGTAAACCTTCAACCAACGTCACCAGCGCCATCGAAGGTTGCGCCGAAACCTCTTGCGGCGGGCTGGGTGGCACATGGATAAAACCACTGCGTATAGCCGTACCGGCAAGCGCATGCTGCAACAGGTAAAACACCTGATTACACACGAATGTCCCGGCCGTCTGCGACACCGATGCAGCAATGCCTGCCTCGCGCACCGCCTTGACCATCGCCTTGATCGGCAACGTAGTGAAGTAGGCCGCCGGCCCTCCGACTATCACCGCTGTGTCGATAGGTTGCGCCCCTAAATTGTCGGGGATGCGGGCATCGTTCACGTTGATCGCCACCCGCTCAATCGAAATATCACCACGCCCGGGCCCTAGCCCCGTGGCAATCACCATCACCGGGCGCAATTCGGCGATGAACTGCGTCAGGCAGTCTCCCGCCGTGGCAAATGCACAGGGCAGTCGACGCGCAACAATTTGCACATCCCCGCCTAATTGCACGCCATCCAACTGGCGCGCGGCCTCCCAGGAGGGGTTGATCAGGTCTTGATCAAAGGGCTCGAAGCCCGTCAACAACACAGTTTGCATCTTGGCCTCACATCAACAGATAGAGCAGGACAATATTGACCACCAGCATCATCAACGCAGTCGGCAGTTGAGCCTTGATGACCGCGTTCTTATCCGGCAACTCCAGCAACGCCGCCGGGACGATATTGAAGTTGGCGGCCATTGGCGTCATCAGCGTACCGCAGTAGCCGGAGAACATGCCGATCGCCGCCATCACCGCCGGGTTACCCCCATAGATACCTACCAGCACCGGCACACCGACTCCGCCGGTCATGACTGGGAAAGCCGCGAAACCATTACCCATAATCACGGTGAACAGCGCCATGCCCAGTACGTAAACCATCACCGCTACCAACTTGAAATCCAGGTTGATGTAGGTGGTGGTGACATGGGCGACAGCCGTGCCGACGCCGGCTTCATTGAACAACAACCCGAGCATTGCCAGCATTTGAGGCAACACCATGGCCCAGCCCAGGGCTTCAGTCAGACGTCGGGATTCGCGCAAGGCTTGCACAGGAGTGTCGCGGGTCAGCCAGCACGCCAGGCCCAGCGCGATCAGGCAACCGATGCCCAAGGATACAAACGTCGTGTTTTTGGGGTCCAGCAGCGGCACGCCGCCAATTTCAGTGTGCTTGAGCAGCACCGAACCAATCACCGTGGTCAGGGGAATCGCCAACGCCGGAATAAACAATTTGTGCCCCAGGCGGGCGGCACTCGCACGGGATGCTTTGTCATGCAGTTCGATATGCTTGCCACGGCCAACGCCACCCAGGCCCGCAATCAATGCCATCACTACCACGCCGGCACCAATCACCACCGATGGCAGGCGCTCACCGACCAAGAACGGGATGGCAAACAGCAACCAGAACAAGGCGGTGGACCAGCGTTTTGGATGGGTTCGGTCGAACAGAATCATGCCCGCGGTAATCAGCAACAAAACGCCGGCCAGCCAGTACAGGTATTGGATAGAGATGATCATTGCGCAGCCTCCACTGGGGCGGCAGCAGGTGTCATCTCACGGGTGAGCCTTCGATCAAATCGATGCAGGCGAATCGCATGGATGATAAACGCACAAATCGCCGTCGGGATGCCCCACACCGCAATGTGCAACGGCTCCACATCAATTCCCGAGCCCAACAGGAAGGTGTGCATCAGTGCAATCGCGCCAAAGGCGACAAAGATGTCTTCACCGAAAAACAGCCCGACGTTATCGGTCGCCGCACACATGGCCAGCACCTTGTGGCGCACCTTGTCCGGCAACTTGCCGTAGCGTTTTTCTGCTGCACCTTCGGCCATCGGCGCCAGCAGTGGCCGTACCATCTGCGGATGTCCGCCCAGGCTGGTCAGGCCCATGGCCGCCGTGGACTCGCGCACAAACAAGTAGATGATTAACAAACGCCCGACCGTGGCGCGCTCGAAGCGCGCAATCCAGTTCTGCGCATGCAAGCGCAGGCCATGGCGCTCCAGCAGGCCGATGACCGCCAGGGGCAATAACAGGATGAGTTGCAAGGCACGGGTCTGAAGGAAACCATCGCCCATGCTGGCGAGGATTTTTTCCAACGGAAAGTGCGCGGCGAGCCCGGTGACGATGGCAGCAGCGGTGACCACCAGCAGCGGATTGAAGCGCAAGACGAAGCCAACCACGATGACAAGCACGCCGATCAACGGCCATAGGTTCACAACAGTTTGCATGACGATGAGGTCCTTGAATGCGCGTTGCGGCGCCATTGCAGCAGGATGTGAACAAAGCGTTCACAGCATGAAAGTGGCGTGCAGCCCGGCGCGGTTTTTATTGTTGACCTTGAAGGTCGAGCGTCAGTGGCGGCAACTGTGCTGCTTGGGGGCGGGAGGTGTCCAACAAGAAAAATTGTTGCTGCAAACCAATAAATTTTGTGGATGAATGGCGCCAGGTGATCTGGCGCCGCACGGGATTCAGGCCAGGCGTTTTTGGAAAAAATACCGTTGGTGGCCCGGTGGGTAATCGGCAATGTGGCCAACCTCGCTGAAGCCCAGCTTTCGATAGAACCCCGGCGCCTGGAAGCTGAAGGTGTCCAGCCAGATCCCGACACATCCCCGCTGACGGGCCAGGTCTTCAGCGGCGCACATCAAACGCGTGCCGGTACCTTGTGTGCGCATCTGGTCGGGGATGCTCAAGAGCTCAATGAACAGCCACCCGTGGGAAATCTTCCCGTAGAGGCCACCGACCACTTCCTGGGTGGCGGGGTCGCGCAAGAAAATCCCGACCGTTTCAAACGCCATGTCGCCGGTATGGCTGAGGTTATAGGCCCTCAGCGGTTTGAGGATGGCCTCACGCTCCTCTGCCGTGACGTCGAACGACACCTCCATTGCCAATTCCATTGCAAGCTCCCTGGGTTGAATTCAGTTGCACGCCAGTATGCCCAATCCGACGCTGGCAATGCAGGCACGGTGATTGGAACGTGCGAGCCCAGGACTGACCCGGATTGGCTTCGCCGATGAGCCCAAAGCCCGCACGAGCGAGGCGTCGGCGCTGTTCAGCATGGCGTTCCAACAGGTCATGGGCTTGAGCGTGTCGATTGCGGCGCTGTTGTTGCGCGCGTCCATCGCGATGAACGGGCATGAGATACAGGCTGGCGCCGGGGATTTTCGGGTGGCGTTCGTCGGCGTGGCGCTGGCTGGGATACTGGGGTTGATTGACGTGTATCGCTTGCCGACGCAGGCCGGGGACAGTGTGCTCAATCGCGTTAAATCGGCTCATTCGTGACGAATCCTGTTACGGACCTATACTCAATAGAGCCACTGCGCGTTTCTGCGCATCGAGCACGGCACTAATGCCGATGAAGAATTGCCGACAATGAGGTAGCCACTATGTACGCCGGACAAATGTATATGGCGACAACGAATGGTGAGATACGCTGCCAGATGGTGGTGCAAATCATCTGCCTGTTATCGGTGGCTACGCTGTTCTGTTGAGCAAATCCCCCGCGTTAAAGCGAGCCGTAAAGCGGCTTGGCGAAGCTTTGCTTGAGTTCCAGACAACAAAAAAGGGCCCACCTTTCGGTGAGCCCTTCTAGACCGCCCAGCAGAGCGGATTTTGTTTGGTAGGCGCGATTGGACTCGAACCAACGACCCCCACCATGTCAAGGTGGTGCTCTAACCAACTGAGCTACGTGCCTGCTGTGAGGCGGCATTCTACGGAATTGTGGAGGGGTGTCAACATCTTTTTTGCAGCTAACCCTATGAATATGCGAATTATTTATTTGCCGGGGGTACGCCCGTCGTTTTCGGGTGGCTGGCAGGCAATTTTCAACTCAGGTAGGATCTGGGCACTCGTAAAAAATATAAAACAGAGGTTCCAGGATGGCGAACACCCCCTACCCCCAGTCGTATTACGCCGCGTCCGCGAATGCGGTTCCACCGCGCCCGGTACTGCAAGGCGAAGTCGAAACCGATGTGTGCGTGATCGGTGCCGGCTACACCGGTCTTTCCAGCGCGCTGTTTCTGCTGGAGAACGGTTTTCGCGTCACGGTGCTGGAAGCCGCCAAGGTGGGGTTTGGCGCGTCGGGCCGTAACGGTGGGCAAATCGTCAACAGCTACAGCCGTGACATTGATGTGATCGAACGCAGCGTTGGCCCAAAGCAGGCACAGTTGCTAGGGCAAATGGCGTTTGAGGGCAGCAAAATCATTCGTGAGCGTGTGGCCAAGTATCAGATCCAGTGCGACTTGAAGGACGGCGGCGTGTTCGCCGCCCTCAACAGCAAGCACATGGGCCATCTGGAGTCGCAGCAGCGCCTGTGGGAACGCTACGGCCATACGCAGCTTGAGTTGCTGGATGAACGCCGTATTCGTGAAGTTGTAGCGTGTGACAACTATGTCGGCGGCCTGCTGGACATGAGTGGCGGGCACATTCATCCGCTCAACCTGGCACTGGGTGAAGCGGCGGCTGTGGAGTCCCTGGGCGGCACGATCTACGAGCAATCGGCCGCCATACGCATCGAGCGCGGCGCCAACCCGGTGGTGCACACCGCCGAAGGCAAAGTCAGGGCCAAGTTCATCATCGTCGCGGGCAACGCCTACCTGGGCAACCTGGTACCGGAGCTGGCGGCCAAATCTATGCCTTGTGGCACCCAGGTCATCACCACAGCACCGCTGGGCGATGAGCTGGCCAAGACGTTGCTGCCGCAGGATTATTGCGTCGAAGACTGCAACTACCTGCTCGACTACTATCGCCTCACCAGCGACAAGCGCCTGATCTTTGGCGGCGGCGTGGTGTATGGCGCGCGTGACCCGGCCAATATCGAAGCGATCATCCGCCCGAAGATGCTCAAGGCCTTCCCGCAGCTCAAGGATGTGAAAATCGATTACGCCTGGACCGGTAATTTCCTGCTAACCCTGTCGCGCCTGCCGCAGGTCGGTCGACTGGGCGACAACATCTATTACTCACAGGGCTGCAGCGGCCATGGCGTAACGTACACGCACTTGGCAGGCAAGGTACTGGCGGAAGCGCTGAGAGGCCAGGCAGAGCGTTTTGATGCGTTTGCCGACCTGCCGCACTACCCGTTCCCAGGTGGGCAACTGTTGCGCACGCCGTTCGCAGCGCTAGGCGCGTGGTATTACGGTTTGCGGGATAAATTAGGATTTTAAAACCTGTAGGAGTCGGCTTGCCGGCGATGGCGATCTTGAAGACGCCATCGCCGGCAAGCCGACTCCCACAGTTCTCATTATCAAATCGCAGACACAAAAAACCCCGGTCTCTCGACCAGGGTCTTTGCTATCGGATCAAAGTCAGCCAGTGGCTTTCTTTGTGCTTCAAGGCGTTCAGTGGGCCTTGATGCAGATATGGCGCAGCGGACGGGACTCGAACCCGCGACCCCCGGCGTGACAGGCCGGTATTCTAACCGACTGAACTACCGCTGCGTATCGCTTGACCAGTTGAGCGTAAACCCTCAACGGTCTTTAAACATCTGATCGATCAGCCTTGGCTGTTCAATCTCAAGCTCGACATGTCGAACCTGGAAATATGGCGCAGCGGACGGGACTCGAACCCGCGACCCCCGGCGTGACAGGCCGGTATTCTAACCGACTGAACTACCGCTGCGCGTCGGTGCAACCTTAACGTTGCGTCTTACCCTAAGGCAAAACTCTCAAGAAGTGGTGGGTGATGACGGGATCGAACCGCCGACCCTCTGCTTGTAAGGCAGATGCTCTCCCAGCTGAGCTAATCACCCTTTGCTTCGTTGAGGCCGCGAAATTTACGCAGGTAGCAGACCTAAGTCAATAGCCTGCTTGAAGTTTTTCTGAAAAAGACAAAATAGCTTCAAGGCGGCTACCCGCCCTACTCGGTGTAAATCATCTTCTTGCTCATGCCGCCGTCCACCACGAACTCTTGCCCGGTGACAAACCCCGCCTGGCGCGACAGCAACCACGCCACCATCGCCGCCACGTCCTCAACCGTGCCCACCCTGCCCGCGGGATGCTGGGCATGGTCGGCATCGGTCAAAGGCTCGGCACGCCGCGCCGCCGGATCACGCGCATCGATCCAGCCAGGGCTCACAGCGTTGACACGCACCTCGGGCCCCAGACTCATGGCCAACGCGTGCGTCAAGGCCAGCAGGCCGCCCTTGCTCGCTGCATAGGCCTCGGTGTCGGGCTCCGACTGACGCGCCCGGGTCGACGCCAGGTTGACGATGGCACCGCCGTGGGCACGCAGGTACGGCGCGCAGTGCTTGGCCAGCAGCATCGGCCCACTGAGGTTCACCGCCAGTACGCGGTTCCAATACGCCAGGTCGAGGCTTTCCAGGGTGATATTGCGCGGGTCGGCTACCGCCGCGTTGCACACCAGCGCGTCGAGGCGCCCAAACTGCCCCAACACTTCGGCAACGCCCTGGGCGACTTGTTTTTCGTCGGCCACGTCCATGGTGATAAACCAGGCGTTGTCACCTAGCACCTTGGACACCTTGGAGCCGCGCTCGCGGTCCAGGTCGGTCAACACCACCTGCCAGCCTTCGCTGATCAACCACGCGGCAATGCCCAGGCCAATGCCCCGCGCCGCGCCCGTCACCAGTGCGACACGGCCGTTACCAGCCGCTGCAGCTTCCATGGACCACTCGATCACAAGGCAGCCAGCCCGCGGGCCAGATCAGCCTGCAAGTCAGCCACATCTTCCAGGCCCACCGCGATGCGGATCAGGCTGTCACGAATGCCGGCTGCCTCGCGCTCTTGCGGGGCCAGGCGACCATGGGAGGTGGTGCTTGGGTGCGTAATGGTGGTCTTGCTATCACCCAGGTTGGCGGTGATGGAGATCAAGCGTGTCGCATCGATAAAGCGCCAGGCGCCCTCTTTGCCACCCTTCACTTCGAAGCTGACCACGGCGCCGAAACCACGCTGCTGGCGCTGGGCCAATTCGTGTTGCGGGTGGCTCTTGAGGCCTGCGTAGTGGACCTTCTCGATACCGTCCTGCTGCTCCAGCCACTCGGCCAGGGCCTGGGCATTGGCGCAATGGGCCTTCATGCGCAGGCTGAGGGTTTCCAGGCCTTTGAGGAAGATCCAGGCATTGAACGGGCTCAAAGTCGGGCCGGCGGTGCGCAAGAAGCCCACCACTTCTTTCATCTGCTCACTGCGGCCAGCAACTACACCGCCCATGCAACGGCCCTGGCCATCGATGAACTTGGTGGCCGAGTGCACAACAATGTCCGCACCCAGCTTCAACGGCTGCTGCAACGCAGGCGTGCAGAAGCAGTTGTCGACCACCAGCATCGCGCCCTTGGCGTGCGCCACTTCGGACAATGCGGCGATATCCACCAGCTCGGCCAACGGGTTGGACGGCGACTCGACAAACAGCAATTTAGTGTTGGCCTTGATCGCCGCATCCCAACCGGACAGGTCCGCCAGGGGCACGTAATCCACTTCGATGCCAAAACGCTTGAAGTACTTCTCGAACAGGCTGATGGTCGAACCGAACACGCTGCGCGACACCAGCACATGGTCGCCAGCGCTGCACAGGCTCATCACCACAGCCAGGATGGCAGCCATGCCGGTCGCCGTGGCCACCGCCTGCTCAGCGCCCTCCAGAGCCGCGATACGCTCCTCGAACGCACGCACGGTCGGGTTGGTGTAGCGCGAATACACGTTACCCGGCACTTCACCGGCAAAACGCGCGGCGGCGTCGGCGGCGGTGCGGAACACGTAGCTGGAGGTGAAGAACATCGGGTCACCGTGCTCACCTTCCGGGGTGCGGTGCTGGCCAGCGCGCACAGCCAGGGTATCGAAAGCTACGCCATCGAGGTCGCTGTCCAAGCGACCGGCATCCCATTCCTGACTCATGCTGCGACTCCTTACTCAATTCTTTATTTAAGATACAAAACCGGCCCCTCAGGGCCGGTGTTTACTCAGTTGTTGTACAGATCGATAATCGCGCTGACCGCCTGGGTCTTGATCTTCGACGAGTCGTTACGCGCCTGCTCGATCTTGTTCAGGTAAGCCTCATCGACATCACCGGTCACGTACTTGCCATCGAACACGGCGCAGTCGAACTGCTCGATCTTGATCTTGCCACCACCGACCGCTTCGATCAGGTCCGACAGGTCCTGATAGATCAGCCAGTCGGCGCCAATCAGGTCAGCCACGTCCTGGGTCGAACGGTTATGGGCGATCAGTTCGTGGGCGCTCGGCATGTCGATACCGTACACGTTCGGGTAGCGCACGGCAGGTGCAGCAGAACAGAAGTACACGTTCTTGGCGCCGGCTTCGCGGGCCATCTGGATGATCTGCTTGCAGGTGGTGCCGCGTACGATGGAATCGTCCACCAGCATCACGTTCTTGCCGCGGAATTCCAGTTCGATGGCGTTGAGCTTCTGGCGTACCGACTTCTTGCGCGCAGCCTGGCCGGGCATGATAAAGGTGCGGCCGATGTAGCGGTTCTTGACGAAGCCTTCGCGGAACTTGACGCCCAAGTGGTTGGCCAGTTCCAACGCAGCGGTACGGCTGGTGTCCGGGATCGGGATCACCACGTCGATATCGTGCTCAGGACGCTCGCGCAGGATCTTCTCGGCCAGCTTCTCGCCCATGCGCAGGCGCGCCTTGTACACCGAAACGCCGTCGATGATCGAATCCGGACGCGCCAGGTAGACGTGTTCGAAGATGCACGGGGTTAGTTTTGGTGCCACAGCGCATTGACGAGTGTGCAACTTGCCGTCTTCGGTGATGTAGACCGCTTCGCCCGGCGCGAGGTCGCGGATCAGGGTGAAGCCCAGCACGTCGAGGGACACGCTTTCGGAGGCGATCATGTATTCGACGCCTTCGTCGGTGTGACGCTGGCCGAACACGATCGGGCGGATGCCGTGCGGATCGCGGAAACCGACGATGCCGTAACCGGTGACCATGGCCACAACCGCGTAACCACCGACGCAACGGTTGTGCACGTCAGTCACGGCAGCGAACACGTCTTCTTCGGTCGGCTGCAGCTTGCCGCGCTGGGCCAGCTCGTGGGCGAACACGTTGAGCAGCACTTCCGAGTCGGAGCTGGTGTTGACGTGGCGCAGGTCAGATTCGTAAATCTCCTTGGCCAGCTGTTCAACGTTGGTCAGGTTACCGTTGTGCGCCAGGGTAATGCCGTAAGGCGAGTTGACGTAAAACGGTTGAGCTTCGGCCGAGGTCGAGCTACCAGCAGTCGGGTAACGCACATGGCCAATGCCCATGTGCCCGACGAGGCGCTGCATGTGACGCTGATGGAACACGTCACGCACCAGACCATTGTCCTTGCGCAGGAATAACCGGCCGTCGTGGCTGGTCACAATACCGGCAGCGTCCTGGCCGCGGTGCTGGAGGACGGTTAGCGCGTCATACAGCGCCTGATTGACGTTCGACTTACCGACGATACCGACGATGCCACACATGCGACGCAACCCCTACTTAATGAATCTTGACTGAACACAGCTTACTGAGGCGTTTTGGCCGGTAAGAGGTGTTCCTTGAACGGAAGATCAGCGGGTACGCTGATTCCGCTGGCCAGCCACTGACTGCTCCACCCCAAAATGAGGTTCTTGGACCAATCTGCAACCAATAGAAATTTTGGCACGAGTACCGACTCCTGCCACCACGAATCCTGCTGTACCGGCCCCAGGCTCAACAGCCCAACCGCCACAACCACCAGCAATGCGCCACGCGCGGCGCCGAAGGCCATGCCGAGAAATCGATCGGTCCCTGAGAGGCCGGTGACACGTATCAACTCGCCAATAAGATAATTGACCATTGCCCCCACCAGCAGCGTGGCGATGAACATGATGGCGCAGCCCGCGATGACGCGAGCCGAAGGTGTCTCGATGTAACCGGCCAGGTAAACCGACAGTGAACCACCGAACATCCAGGCTACGACTCCTGCGATGATCCAGGTCAGCAACGACAGTGCTTCTTTTACGAAGCCGCGGCTTAGACTGATCAATGCGGAGATGGCGACGATTGCAACGATCGCCCAATCAACCCAGGTAAATGGCACAGTGCAGCCTACGTACGGATAAGGCGGCGCATTTTAGCAGAGCGCCGGGCTATCGGTAAGCTGTGATTGCGGGTGCTTTGCAAATCAATGGGTTGTGTAGAGCGAACGCGCTTTCAAGACCACCAAAAAACAATGTGGGAGCTGGCTTGCCTGCGACGAGGCAGGCGCACCCAACATCGCTGTTGACTGAGCCACCGCTATCGCAGGCAAGCCAGCTCCCACATTCGGCCTGCATTCCAATCAGAAGCTGGCAGTTATTCAGCCGCGCTCAGGCTGGAAACGCACCACAAAACCATTCAGATTCTGCTGGCGACCCAGCAAGTCCCGCAGGCGGTCCGCCTCGGCACGCTCGATCAACGGCCCGATAAACACCCGGTTTTTGCCATCAGCACTGCGGATATAGGCGTTGTAGCCCTGAGTACGCAGTTTTTTCTGCAAGGCTTCGGCGCTATCACGATTGGCCAGGCTGGCGAGCTGGATCGACCAACTGATCGGCAAGCCATTCGGGTCGATGCGGCTTTGGCCCACATCCGGCTTACCCGGCGCGGCAGGTTGCGGCGCCACCGGTTTGGGCGCAGGGGCTGGCGCGGCCGGCTTGGCAGCGACGACGGGGGCGGCTGGGGCAGGCGCCGGCTTGACCACCGGAACACTCGGCTGCACCGGCATGGTCGGCGCCTGCTGCGCAGCCACCTCCTCATCGCTCGGCACAGGCTCTTCAGGCAATGCTTGCGGATCGGGCACCACCACCGGCTCAACCTGAACCTGAGGCACCGTCGGTGCCTGGGGCGTAGCCGGAGCCTCAACCACTACCTGGCGCTGTTCGTCCTGGCGGGAAAACAGCATCGGCAGGAAAATCACCGCCAATGCCACCAACACCAGGGCTCCAACCATTCGCTGCTTGTACGCGCTATCCAGTAATGCCATGTGCAGCTTCCTCCGTGGAGCGCCGGGCCAACCACTCTAGCGCCTCGGCAACACAATAAAATGATCCGAACAACAGAATCTCGTCCTCGGCCGTGGCCACCGCGCACTGCGCTTCAAGCGCAGCGGTGACGCTTGCATACGACGCCACCGACGCACCAAGGTTCTGCAAAGCCACTTCCAACTCAGCAGCCGGGCGACTGCGCGGCGTATCCAGCGGCGCGACCGCCCAAGCCTGGACATTGCCCAACAACGGCGCAACTACGCCGCCCAAGTCTTTATCCACCAACACCCCGAACACCGCCAGGCGACGACCGACCGGCGGCGTGCGTGACAGGCGTTGCGCCAAGTACTCAGCGGCGTGGGGGTTATGCCCCACATCCAGCAACAGGTTCAGGCGCTTGCCTTCCCACTCGAAGGTGCGACGATCCAGTCGCCCAACTACACGGGTTGCCAGCAATGTGGCAGCAATCTGCTCGGCATGCCAAGGCAGATCCAGCAGCAGGTAGGCTTGCAGCGCGAGCGCGGCGTTTTCCATCGGTAGGTTCAGCAGCGGCAGATCGCGTAATTCGACCACTTGGCCACGCGCGTCATGCCCACGCCATTGCCAATGCTGAGCGCCGATCTCGAGATTGAATTCGCGGCCGCGCAGGTAAAACGGGCAACCCAGCTCGCGCACCTTGTCGAGCAAGGGCTGCGGCGGGTCCAGGTCACCACACAGCGCAGGCTTGCCCTGGCGCAAGATCCCGGCCTTTTCAAAGGCCACCGACTCACGGGTATTGCCCAGGTAGTCGGCATGGTCAACACCAATGCTGGTGACCAGCGCCAGGTCGGCATCCACCACGTTGACCGTGTCCAGCCGCCCACCCAAGCCGACCTCCAGGACGACCACGTCCAATTGCGCACGCTCGAACAGCCAGAACGCCGCCAGGGTGCCCATTTCGAAGTAAGTCAGGGAAATCTCACCCCGCCCGGCATCCAGTGCGGCAAAGGCTTCGCAGAGCTGCTCGTCAGTGGCTTCGACGCCATTGAGCTGCACCCGCTCGTTATAACGCAGCAGGTGCGGGGAATTGTAGACGCCGACTTTCAGCCCTTGGGCTTGCAGCAGCGCAGCGACAAAGGCGCAGGTAGAGCCTTTGCCGTTGGTGCCGGTCACCGTGATCACACGCGGCGCCGGCCGGCCCAACCCAAGGCGGGCCGCTACCTGTTGCGAGCGCTCCAGGCCCATGTCGATGGCTGACGGATGCAACTGCTCAAGGTAGGCGAGCCATTCGCCCAGGGTACGTTGGGTCATAGGTTTGCAGGCACCGGCGGCACAACAATCGGTTCGATTTTAGGCGCGACGTACACAGGTGTCGGCAGGCCCATCATTTGCGCCAGCAGGTTACCCAGGCGTGGACGCAGCTCGCCACGGGCGATGATCATGTCGATGGCGCCGTGCTCCAGCAGGAACTCGCTGCGCTGGAAACCTTCGGGCAGTTTTTCGCGAACGGTCTGCTCGATCACGCGCGGGCCGGCAAAGCCGATCAGGGCTTTAGGTTCGCCGACGATCACATCACCCAGCATCGCCAGGCTGGCGGAAACACCACCGTAGACCGGGTCGGTCAGCACGGAGATGAACGGGATGCCTTCTTCACGCAGACGCGCCAGCACCGCGGAGGTCTTGGCCATTTGCATCAGAGAGATCAGCGCTTCCTGCATACGCGCGCCACCGGAGGCGGCGAAGCAGATCATCGGGCAACGGTTTTCCAGGGCGTAATTGGCGGCACGTACGAAACGCTCACCAACGATGGCACCCATGGAGCCGCCCATAAAGGAAAATTCAAATGCGGAAACCACCACCGGCATGCCCAGCAACTTGCCGCTGACGGAAATCAGCGCGTCTTTCTCACCGGTCTGCTTCTGCGCAGCGGTCAGGCGGTCCTTGTACTTCTTGCCGTCGCGGAACTTGAGACGGTCAACCGGCTCCAGCTCAGCACCCAACTCGGCACGGCCAACGGCGTCGAGGAAGATGTCGATGCGGGCGCGGGCGCCGATACGCATGTGGTGGTTGCACTTGGGGCAAACATCCAGAGTCTTTTCCAGCTCCGGGCGGTACAGCACCGCGTCGCAGGAGGGGCACTTATGCCACAGACCTTCAGGAACCGAGCTTTTCTTCACCTCGGAACGCATGATCGAAGGGATCAGTTTGTCTACTAACCAGTTGCTCATGCTTTCTTTCTCCAGTACCGGTGGCTTGAACACAGCCCCGCGTATGCCCTTGAGCTAAATTCATATGTGGCGATGACACAGACTGGACGGGGTCAGACGCTCGACCGGCCATTTCCTGCCTGTACCCTCAGCCTTCCAGACAACCTGCCAGCGCAGGGTTGCCACTTCATGTCCGGGCCTCCCGCAGGCGGCGCCGGTGCTGTTTTACACAGTGGTAGTTATGGACGGCGGCAGACTGCCAGCCGTCACATCGCGCCACTGCTGTTGCGCACGGCTTGCATGAACGCGCGAATCTTGTGGTGATCCTTGATGCCTTTGCCCTGCTCTACCCCACCGCTGACATCCACGGCATACGGCCGGACCCGCTCAATGGCCGCCCCGACATTCGCGGGGTTGAGCCCACCGGCCAGGATGATCGGCTTGCTCAGGCCTTCGGGTATCAACGACCAGTCAAACGCCTCACCCGTACCACCGGGCACACCTTCGACATAAGTGTCCAACAAGATTGCGCGAGCGCCAGTATAGGCAGCACATGCGGCAGCGATGTCATCCCCGGACTTGACGCGCAACGCCTTAATATACGGGCGCTGGTAGCTTTCACATTCGTCAGGGCTTTCGTCGCCGTGAAACTGCAGCATGTCGAGCTGCACGGCATCCAGGGTTTCGTTGAGTTCGCAACGGCTGGCGTTGACGAACAAGCCCACGGTGGTCACGAACGGCGGCAGCGCGGCGATGATCGCCCGCGCCTGCAACACGTTCACAGCCCGCGGGCTCTTGGCATAAAACACCAAACCAATGGCGTCCGCCCCCGCCTCGACAGCCGCCAGCGCGTCTTCTATGCGGGTAATCCCGCAAATCTTGCTGCGAACGGCTGCCATATCGTAGAAACCTCAGGGGTTGAACCGAGAAAGTCCCGGATGGTAACAAAAGCTTTTCCGGGCGTCAGCCGCCAAGTTCGCTGAAACCTGTGAGGAAGTGTGGCCCGATGAAACGATCGGGCAATTCGAACTCGTCGCGGTACTCCACATCCACCAGATAAAGGCCGAACGGGTGCGCGGTCACCCCGCCGGTACGACGAACACGGCTTTCCAACACTTCCTTCGCCCACTCCACCGGGCGCTCGCCGGTGCCGATGGTCATCAACACGCCGGCAATGTTGCGCACCATATGGTGCAGGAAGGCGCCGGCACGAATATCCAGCACGATCATCTTGCCGTGACGGGTCACGCGCAGGTGATGCACTTCCTTGATCGGCGACTTGGCCTGACACTGGCCGGCACGGAACGCACTGAAATCATGCACGCCGACCAAATGCTGCGCGGCCTCGGCCATGCGCTCGGCGTCCAGCGGGCGGTGATTCCAGGTAATTTCTTGATTGAGGTGCGCCGGGCGGATCTGATCGTTGTAGATCACATAGCGGTAGCGCCGGGCGATGGCCTTGAAGCGCGCATGAAAATCCGCAGGCATGACCTTGGCCCAGGTGACGCTGACGTCATGCGGCAAATTGATATTTGCGCCCATCACCCACGCCTTCATCGTGCGCTCGGCCTGGGTATCGAAGTGCACCACTTGGCCGCAGGCGTGCACACCGGCGTCGGTACGCCCGGCACACATCAGCGACACCGGCGAATCGGCGACCTTCGATAACGCGTTTTCGAGGGTTTCCTGCACCGTCAGCACACCAGAGGCCTGGCGCTGCCAGCCGCGATAGCGCGAGCCTTTGTATTCCACGCCCAGGGCGATGCGATTAAAGCCTGCGGCTGCCATTTCGGCGGCCGCGTTATCTATATTTGCCAAGAACTGAGAGCCCGATGAGTTGCGCAAAGGCGGCCATTATAAAGGCGGAGCAGATATGAGGGGCGCTTTTGTTGCAAGCCATGCGAAGGCCTGATGTGTGGGAGCTGGCTTGCCTGCGATTGCATCAATGCGATGTAACAGATAAACCGAGTTGCCCGCATCGCAGGCAAGTCAGCTCCCACATTGGTTCTGCGTTGCACCTTAGATTTTGCCGAGCATTTCCTTGGCCTCACCACGTTGGGCCTCATCGCCTTCGGTCAGCACTTCGGAAAGGATGTCGCGCGCACCGTCGGCATCGCCCATGTCGATGTAGGCCTGGGCCAGGTCCAACTTGGTGGCGACCTCGTCGGTGCCGGAGAGGAAATCAAATTCCGGCTCATCACCGCCCGACGCGGCGTCTTCAGCGGTGAACGAAGGCTCGATCGGCGGATGCTCCAGGCTCTGGGACAGGCGATCCAGCTCGGCGTTGACGTCATCCAACTCAGACGCGAAGGCATCCGGCTTGGTTGCAGCCGGTGCTTGCGGCTCGTCAGCCAGGGACAAGTCGAAGTCTTCCGGCAGGTCCAAGTCGTCCAACGCGGCGGGCGTGAGCGTCGGCGGCTGAGCCGCCTGCACATCCTTCATCTGCTCTTCAAGGCCGGAAAGGAAATCGTCGTCAGCTTGGGTGGAAGACGGCGCTTCCAGTTGCAGGTCCAGGTCGAAGTCCGACAGATCGTCCGGGGCAGTCTTAGCTTCGGTCTGGCGCTGCAGGACAGATTCAAAACTCAGCTCATCCTCCGGGCGAACCACGGCAGGTGAAGCGGCTTCCAGATCGTCCAGGCTCAAGTCAAAATCGGTGTCGAAAGCGTCTGGTACTGGAGCCGGTGCGGCCGGCTTGTCTTCCAGCAAGTTCTTGACGTATTGCGCGTCCAAGGCTGCCGCAGCAACCGCAGCACTGACGCCCGCTGCCAACACAGCCATGCCCGGGAAGCGGCCTTTTAGTTGTTCAACCTGGGCGTGATTTTCACCCGTGGCCACCAGTTGACGCTCCTGGCTGATGAAGCCGTCCTTATCGCCTTGCAGGCCGTAAACCTCCATCAACTTCAAACGCAGGTCGCTGCGTTTGGGCTCGTGCTTGATCGCCTGCTGAAGGACGTCGGCAGCCTGGTTCAAATGACCGCGATCAATATGGGATTGAGCTTGTGCCAGCGAATCGCTGGAATTTTGCGGAGCCACTGCAGCGGCCAAGGGCGAAAGCACGGAGGCAACCGACGGCACCACCACCGGCTCGGCAACCGCAGCAGGTGCGGGCGCAGGAGCGGCAGCCATCTTGACGTTCGGCGCCACCACTTCCAGACCTTCAAAGCTGTCCGGTGGCAGATCGTGCTCTACGTTCGGGGAGAATTGCGGCTCTTCAGCCAGCGCCCGCGCCATCCGCAGGTGCTTTTCCTCTTCGAGACGGGCATTGCGATGACGCGCCCACAGCAGCAGGAGCAACAACACCAACAGACCGGCCGCGCCGCCAATGACACCAAGCACAACCGGGTTGGTCAGCAGCTCGTTGAATTTGCCTTCGGTGGTGGCGGCAGGCGCGGCATCCGGTTTGATTGGCTCGGGCGCAGGCGCTGCTGCAGTCGGCGTGGTATCCGCTGCCGGCGCAGTGGCCGCAGGCTCACCGGCCAACTGAGCGGGCATCGCCGCTGTTGCCGCCGCTGCCGGGTTACCGTTTTCAGCCTGCAACTTAGCCAACTGATCATTTTTCAGCTGAATCAGTTTTTGCAGCTTATCCAGTTGGCTTTGCAGGTCCGCCGCACGGCTTTTCAGCTCGGCATTGTCGCGGCGCGTGGTGTCCAGTTCTTCCTGGGTCATCGCCAGCTTGTCGTTTAGCGCCCGGCTATCACCGGCCTTGCCCTTCGCGCCCGGCTTGGCGGATTCGGCCGAGACCAGGCTCAAATTATCCTTGGCGCTGGTGCTCGCCGGCGCATTGCCCGCCTGGGTGCGCTTGGTCGCGTCCAGTTGCTGCTTGCCAGCGGCTTGATTTTTAGCCGTGCGGCGCCCTTCGCGCCAGGCCGCGTTTTGCGCGGTCACTTCGGCAATTGCCTCAGGCTGCGGCAGGCTGGTCGCTTGCACGCGATCCGGCAGGCGCAATACCTGGCCGGTTTTCAAGCGGTTGATATTGCCGTCTAGAAACGCATCAGGGTTGAGCGCCTGAATAGCCAGCATGGTTTGCTGGACCGAGGCGCCGTTGCGATTCTTCGCGGCAATTTCCCACAAGGTGTCGTGAGGCGTCGTGGTGTGCTGGGCAGCCTTGCTGACAGTCGGTGCAGTGCGGGCGGGCGTTGTAGCAGACGGCGCACTCAAGCGCGGTGCAGGCGCGCTGACGGCGGGCGTCGATTGCTCAAACTTCGCCGGGTCGAGCAGCACACTGTAGTCGCGCATCAGGCGGCCGTTAGGCCATTGCACCTGCAACAAGAAACGTACGTAGGAATCGGGCAGCGGCTTGCTGGAGGTAACGCGCACCACACTGCGGCCACTTGGATTGACCACTGGGGTAAATGTCAGGTCATTGAGAAACGCCTGGCGATCCACGCCCGCATCCACATATGCCTGGTCAGACGCCAGGCTGGGCGTGATCTCGGAAGCCGTAAGGCCACCGACATCGAGCAATTCGATTTCCACTGACAACGGCTGGTTCAACTTCGACTTGAGGGTCATCTCCCCAAGCTGCAGCGCCTGCGCCATACCGGAGGACAGCGCCGAGGCGGCCGCTATTGCTAACACCAGTTTGCGAACTTGAACCATAGCCTCATCCTTTGTCTGAACACTCCCCGACCTGCGAGAAGGTTGGTAACCGCTGCCATTAGGCATGGCGAGCCGATAGGTCACCGACGCGCTTCTGTGCCGCTTTGGACCAAGCATAGCGCCTGGTTAGAATCAATCTACAAATTGCCGCCAAGTATCTTTTACGCAAGGCTTTTTATCAACAACTGCGCCAGCTGCACCGCGTTGAGTGCCGCCCCCTTGCGTACGTTATCTGACGTCAGCCACAGATTTAGTTCCGCCGGGTCGTCCACGCCCGCACGCACCCGGCCGACGTAGACTACATCCTGGCCGACCGCATCCCCAACCGGCGTAGGGTAGTCGCCCTCTTCCACCAGCTCGATACCTGGCGCCGCCTCAAGTGCGCGGTTGACCGCCGCAAGGTCGACCGGCGCGCCCAACTGCAATGACACTGTCAGGCTATCGCCAAAAAACACCGGGGCTTGAACGCAAGTTGCGGAAATCTTTAGCAAAGGAGTTTCCAGCACTGCGCGCAGCTCGTGCACGAGACGTTTCTCCAGGGCTGTATGCCCCTGGGCGTCTGGCGTGCCGACTTGTGCCAGCAGGTTGAAGGCCATCTGCCGATCAAAGAACTTGGGCTCCAGCGGGCGTACGTTTAACAGTTCGGCGGTCTGCCGGGCCAGTTCACTGACAGCCTCGCGACCCTGGGCGGATACGGCCAGGTTGGCAGTGACGCTGACGCGTTGGATGTCCAGCAACCCGCGCAACGGCGCGAGGACGACGGCCAGGTTGGTAGCGGATGGGCTTGGGCTGCCGAGTTGGAAGGGCTTTTTCAAACCTTTGAGGATATGCGCATTGGCTTCCGGCACCACTTGAGGCGCCCGATCGGCCGGCAAGGCGCCGGACAGGTCGATCACCGAGCAACCGGCAGCGATGGCGCGCGGGGCGAAACTCTGGGTTACCGCCGGGCCTGCCGCGAAGAAGGCCAACTGCGCTTTTTTGAAGTCGAACTCATCGACTTCCTTGACCCGCACGTTCTTGCCGCGAAACGGCACTGATGCACCGGCCGAGTTACTGCCCGCCAGCAGATACAGGGTGCCTACCGGGAAATCCAGTTCTTCGAGAATCTGCACCAGGGTTTCGCCAACGGTTCCGGTGGCGCCGATCACGGCGATTTCAAAGGTCTGGGTCATGGTGGCTGCCTCGGGCATTGCGGGGGGAGCGGCACTTTAACGGGTGGTTGGGAGTGAGGCAATTAACCTGGTTTTTGTGGTGGGGCTGATGACCTCATCGCGGCATAGGTATCTACGCAACTTTTTGTGTTGCGCTGAGCTTTTGACGGGGTTTTTAGGTAGATGTGAGTACATATCCGTTGCTGCGGTAACGGATATGTACCCAGCGCCCCCGCGACAACCCAAGAATTCAACCCATAAAAAGATGTGTAGATACCTATGCTCATCGCGGGCCAGCCCGCCCCCTCCACACTTGAATGTATTCACAAATCAAAATGTGGGAGCGGGCTTGCCCGCGATGAGGGCCTCAAGGGCAACAAAAAACCCGCGCCTGTCACCAGTCGCGGGTTTTTCGTACAGCATTAAGCGATCAACGCTCCAGCAAAATCCGCAGCATACGACGCAGCGGTTCAGCCGCGCCCCACAGCAGTTGGTCACCAACAGTGAACGCGCCCAGGTACTGAGTCCCCATGTTCAGCTTACGCAGACGGCCGACCGGTACATTCAGGGTGCCGGTAACCTTGGTTGGGCTCAGCTCCTGCATGCTGATGTCACGGTTGTTCGGCACCAACTTGACCCAAGGGTTGTGCTGGCTGATCAACCCTTCGATATCGGCGATCGGCACGTCTTTGTTCAGCTTGATGGTCAGCGCCTGGCTGTGGCAGCGCATGGCGCCGATGCGCACGCAAATGCCGTCCACCGGGATCGGGCTCTTGAAGCGACCGAGGATCTTGTTGGTCTCAGCCTGGGCCTTCCACTCTTCGCGGCTCTGGCCGTTCGGCAGCTCTTTGTCGATCCACGGGATCAGGCTACCGGCCAATGGCACGCCGAAGTTCTCGGTCGGGTAGGCATCGCTGCGCATGGCTTCGGCCACACGACGGTCGATGTCGAGGATCGCACTGGCAGGGTCCGCCAGTTGATCGGCGACGGCTGCGTGGGTCGCGCCCATCTGCTTGATCAGTTCACGCATGTTCTGCGCGCCGGCGCCGGAGGCCGCCTGATAGGTCATGGCGCTCATCCACTCGACCAGACCGGCTTCGAACAAGCCGCCCAGGCCCATCAGCATCAGGCTGACGGTGCAGTTGCCGCCCACGTAGTTCTTGGTGCCGGCGTCCAACTGTTGGTCGATGACCCTGCGGTTCACCGGGTCGAGGATGATCACCGCGTCGTCCTGCATGCGCAGGCTCGAGGCGGCGTCAATCCAGTAACCCTGCCAGCCGGCTTCACGCAGCTTGGGGAAGACTTCGCTGGTGTAGTCGCCACCCTGGCAGGTCAGAATCACGTCGAGGGTTTTCAGCTCTTCAATGCTGTAGGCGTCCTTGAGCGGAGCAATATCCTTGCCCACGGACGGCCCTTGGCCACCTACGTTCGAAGTGGTGAAAAACACCGGCTCAATAAGATCGAAATCCTGCTCTTCCAGCATCCGCTGCATGAGCACGGAACCGACCATACCGCGCCAACCGATCAGACCTACACGTTTCATCGCAACTACACCTTGTTAAAAAGTGGGCCGCCTTGCAGCAACAACTGCAAGCGGGCCGGAGAGATTACAGATTCCGCAGCGCGGCGACTACTGCGTCGCCCATTTCTTGCGTGCCGATTTTGGTGCAACCCTGTGACCAAATGTCACCGGTGCGCAAACCTTGATCCAGCACCAGGCTTACAGCCTTCTCGATGGCATCGGCCGCGTCACTCAGGTTGAAGCTGTAACGCAACATCATCGACACCGACAAAATCGTCGCCAACGGGTTGGCAATGCCCTGCCCTGCGATGTCCGGCGCCGAACCGTGGCACGGCTCGTACATGCCTTTGTTGTGGGTGTCCAGGGACGCCGACGGCAGCATGCCGATAGAACCGGTGAGCATCGAGGCCTGGTCGGACAGGATGTCGCCGAACAGGTTATCGGTGACGATCACGTCGAACTGCTTGGGTGCACGCACCAGTTGCATGGCGGCGTTGTCGACGTACATGTGGCTTAGTTCGACGTCCGGGTAGTCCTTGGCGACTTCTTCGACGATTTCGCGCCACAGCTGGCTGGAGGCCAGTACGTTAGCTTTATCGACCGAGCAGACCTTTTTGCCGCGCACACGGGCCATGTCGAAACCGACACGGGCGATACGGCGGATTTCGCTCTCGCTGTACGGCAGCGTGTCGTAGGCCTGGCGCTCGCCATTCTCAAGCGTGCGCACGCCGCGTGGCGAGCCGAAGTAGATACCGCCGGTCAGTTCACGCACGATCAGGATGTCCAGGCCTGCAACCACTTCCGGCTTGAGGCTCGACGCATCGGCCAGTTGCGGATAGAGGATCGCCGGGCGCAGGTTGCCGAACAGGCCCAGTTGCGCACGGATCTTGAGCAGACCGCGCTCAGGGCGGATGTCGCGTTCGATCTTGTCCCATTTCGGGCCGCCCACGGCGCCGAGCAGCACCGCGTCAGCCGCACGGGCGCGGTCCAGAGTCTCGTCGGCCAGGGGCACGCCGTGCTTGTCGATGGCGGCGCCGCCGATCACGTCGTGGCTCAATTCGAAGCCCAGGCTGTACTTGCTGTTGGCCAATTCCAGGACCTTGACCGCCTCGGCCATGATTTCCGGACCAATACCGTCGCCAGGAAGAATCAGAATCTGCTTGCTCATGCGTTCCTCATTTCATCAAGCGACCCGCCCGCAGGCAGGTCGGGAAAATTAATCAGCGTTCGGCAAAGACCACCAGCACGTCGGTGCTGAAGGTGCCGTCGGCTTGAATCTCGTAGTAATCGCGTACTTCCTGGCCCATCGCCTTTTGCAGCTCAAGGATTGCAGCACGCAATACCTCTGGCGTGCGCATGCGCTCGACCCACGAGGTGTATTCCAGGCGCAAACGCTGACGGCTGCTGTTGCGCACGTGCAGGCCGGCCTCGCTGAGCTGGCGCATCCACTCGCCGGCGGAATAATCGCGCACGTGGCTGGTGTCGCGCAGCACTTCGACGGTTTGCAGGTAAGTGTCCAACAGCGGGCTGCCCGGTGACAAGACATCCACAAACGCCGCCACACCGCCCGGCTTGAGTACCCGACGGACTTCACGCAGCGCCAGGCCCAGGTCGCTCCAGTGGTGGGCTGAGTAACGGCTGAACACGAAGTCGAACTCGCCATCGGCGAACGGCAAGCGTTCGGCGGCGCCGTGCACGGTGCGGATGTTGTCCAGCCCACGGTCTTTTGAAGCGGCCGCGACCACGTCGAGCATCTGCTGGGAAAGGTCGTAGGCCACCACTTCTTTCACCAGCGGTGCCACATGAAAACTCACATGCCCGGCACCGCAACCCAAATCCAGCAGGCGTGCCGCACCGGCCCCGGCCAGTTCGGCCTGCAGCAGCGCGAATTCGGTGCCTTGGGCGTGCACGGCACTGCTCAGGTAAGCCGAGGCTTGCTCGCCGAATTGTTTTTGAACGACTTGGGTGTGGGCGGTGTTGGTCATGGTGAGCTTCCTTGGGTTTTGTGGTGTTGGTACGGGCGCTATCGCAGGCAAGCCAGCTCCCACAGTTGACCGTGTTCACAGGTCAACATGTGGGAGCCGGGCTTGCCCGCGATGGGGCCCGCACGGCCTACCGCAAATCAGGCGTCGCGAAACAACCAAGGCTGGCTGGCCCGGTGCTTGGTTTCAAAGGCGGCAATCGCATCGCCGTCCTGCAAGGTCAGGCCGATATCGTCCAGGCCGTTGATCAGGCAGTGCTTACGGAACGCGTCGACTTCAAAGTGGTACACCTTGCCGTCCGGACGGGTCACCCTCTGCGCTGCCAGGTCAACCGTGAGCTGGTAGCCCACATCGGCTTCGACTTGTTTGAACAACTCGTCCACTTCGGCGTCGCTCAAGATGATCGGCAGCAAGCCGTTCTTGAAGCTGTTGTTGAAGAAGATGTCGGCGTAGCTCGGCGCGATGATGCTGCGAAAGCCGTATTCTTCCAGGGCCCACGGCGCGTGCTCACGGCTGGAGCCGCAGCCGAAGTTTTCCCGGGCCAGCAACACGCTGGCGCCTTGGTAACGCTCGGCGTTGAGCACAAAATCCTTGTTCAACGGGCGCTTGGAGTTGTCCTGGTAGGCGTAGCCCACGTCCAGGTAGCGCCACTCGTCGAAGAGGTTTGGGCCGAAACCGGTGCGCTTGATCGACTTCAAGAACTGCTTGGGGATGATCTGGTCGGTGTCGACGTTGGCACGGTCCAACGGCGCGACTAAACCTGTGTGTTGGGTAAAAGCTCTCATCGGGTTTTCCTCAGATCAATTCGCGAACGTCGATGAAACGACCGTTGACGGCAGCGGCAGCGGCCATGGCCGGGCTGACCAAGTGGGTACGCCCACCGGCGCCCTGACGCCCTTCGAAGTTACGGTTGGAGGTGGACGCGCAATGCTCGCCCGACTCCAAACGGTCCGGGTTCATCGCCAGGCACATGGAGCAGCCCGGCTCGCGCCATTCAAAACCGGCTTCGAGGAAGATCTTGTCCAGGCCTTCGGCTTCGGCTTGAGCTTTGACCAACCCCGAACCTGGCACCACGATGGCTTGCTTAATGGTCGAGGCGACTTTGCGGCCCTTGGCGATCACCGCCGCAGCGCGCAAGTCTTCAATCCGCGAGTTGGTGCAGGAACCGATAAACACGCGATCCAACTGGATGTCGGTAATCGCCTGATTGGCTTTCAAGCCCATGTATTTCAAGGCGCGCTCGATGGAGCCACGCTTTACCAGGTCGGCTTCTTTGGACGGGTCCGGCACGTTTTGATCAACGGCCAGAACCATCTCGGGCGAGGTGCCCCAACTGACTTGCGGCTTGATCTGGGCAGCGTCGAGCTCGACCACGGTGTCAAACACCGCATCGGCGTCGGAGACCAAGTCTTTCCAGGCTTCGACGGCGGTATCCCAATCGGCGCCTTTCGGCGCGAATGGACGGCCCTTGACGTATTCAACGGTCTTTTCGTCCGCTGCTACCATGCCTACGCGGGCACCGGCTTCGATGGACATATTGCAGATGGTCATGCGGCCTTCAATAGACAGGTCGCGAATCGCGCTGCCGGCGAACTCGATGGCATGGCCGTTACCGCCGGCGGTGCCGATCTTGCCGATCACGGCGAGCACGATGTCTTTGGCGGTCACGCCGAAGGGCAGTTGGCCTTCGACCAACACCAACATGTTCTTCATCTTTTTGGCGACCAGGCACTGGGTGGCGAACACATGCTCCACCTCGGAAGTGCCGATGCCATGGGCCAAGGCGCCGAACGCACCGTGGGTGGAGGTGTGGGAGTCGCCGCAGACCACGGTCATGCCCGGCAAGGTCGCGCCCTGCTCCGGGCCGATCACGTGAACGATGCCTTGACGCACGTCATTCATCTTGAATTCGGTGATGCCATATTCATCGCAATAGTCGTCGAGGGTCTGCACCTGAAGGCGCGACACGGTGTCGACGATCGCGTCGATGCCGCCTTTACGCTCAGGCGTGGTCGGCACGTTGTGGTCCGGGGTGGCGATGATGGAGTCGACGCGCCAAGGCTTGCGCCCGGCCAGTCGCAGGCCTTCGAACGCTTGGGGCGAGGTCACTTCATGGATGATGTGACGGTCGATGTAGATCAGCGACGAGCCATCGTCGCGCCGTTTCACTTCATGGGAATCCCAAAGCTTGTCGTAAAGCGTTTTGCCGGCCATCAGTCGGTCCTCATCATCGGTCTTTCTATGCCCCGGGTCTTGAGCAATTCAATAACCCTTTGGCTTGTGAGGCTGATGGTATGGCGCTACATTAAATAACTCAAATTCATATTTTTTATGCTTTGGATTACCAACTGGAATACCACCATGGACTTGGCCAACCTCAATGCCTTTATTGCCATCGCCGAGACCGGCAGCTTCTCCGGTGCAGGTGAACGCCTGCACCTGACACAACCGGCCATCAGCAAGCGCATTGCCGGGCTGGAACAACAATTAAAGGTACGTTTATTCGACCGTCTGGGCCGTGAAGTCGGCCTGACCGAGGCCGGGCGCGCCCTGCTGCCACGTGCGTATCAGATCCTCAATGTGCTGGACGACACCCGCCGCGCCCTCACCAACCTGAGCGGCGAAGTCAGCGGTCGCCTGACATTGGCCACCAGCCATCACATCGGCCTGCATCGCCTGCCGCCGATCCTGCGCGCCTTTACGCGCGAGTACCCCAATGTGGCGCTGGATATTCAGTTCCTCGACTCGGAAGTGGCCTACGAGGAAATCCTCCACGGCCGCGCCGAAGTGGCGGTGATCACCTTGGCGCCCGACCCGCACAACCTGGTCCGTGCCACGCCGGTGTGGGACGACCCGCTGGATTTCGTGGTCGCGCCGGAACACAGCTTGACCGGCAATGGCACGGTCAACTTGGCCGATATTGCCAAGCACCCGGCGGTGTTCCCGGGCGGCAATACCTTTACCCACCATATTGTCAGGCGCTTGTTCGAAGCCCAGGGCCTGACGCCGAACATCGCGATGAGCACTAACTACTTGGAAACTATAAAAATGATGGTATCCATCGGCCTGGCCTGGAGCGTGTTGCCGCGCACCATGCTCGATGATCAGGTGGCAAGTATCGCTTTGCCGGGCATACAACTCAGTCGCCAGCTAGGCTATATCGTGCACACCGAAAGGACGCTGTCGAACGCTGCGCGGGCTTTCATGAGCCTACTGGATGCACAGGTCGATCTGCCAGCGATACCGGCATGAAGCTGTGCGGCCTCAAGGTCTGATTAAAGCCGCGCCGAACGCCCATTGAGCCAAGGCCCATTGATAATGCGCAACCCCGTCGATTCCGTGCCACCCCTGCCCCGTATTTACGCCTTGGACCCTCAAGAGGCGGAACAAAGCTGGGACAGCGCCCCGCAGTTGCTGGCAGCCCTCAATGCTGCCCGCCTGGGCGCGTGGTGGTGGGAAATCGATACCGGGCGGATAAGTTGGTCACGCGGCACCCAAGCGCTGTTCGGTTTCGACCCCCGCCAACCTTTACCCACTGACCTGGACTACCTGGACCTGCTGGCACCGTCAGATCGTGCGCGAGTGGTGCGGGCCTTTCACGCCGTGCTGGCGGGCGAGCCGTTCGAGCAGGCCACGCACCACCACATCCAATGGCCGGACGGCAGCCATCATTGGCTGGAAATCAATGGCAGCCTGGCGCCGGACAAGACCGGTCGGCGCCGCATGATCGGGGTGATCCGCGAAACCACCCGCCAGCGCGAGCGCGAGCACGCCCTCAGCCACTCGGAAAAACGCTTCGCCACGTTGTTTCACCTGTGCCCCAATATGGTTCTACTGACGCGCCAATCTGATGGCCGGATCAGCGAAGCCAACCAGTATTTCGAGATGCTCTTCGGCTGGCCAGTGGCCGATGTCATCGGCCGCACCACCCTGGACCTCGGGCTGTGGCGCGACCCCGAACAGCGCGCGCTGCTGGTCAAGGCCACCCAGCGCAAGGGCGAGCCGATCACCATGGAGGTGCAGTTCTGCGCCAGTAACGGCCAGATTCACGATGGCACCCTCAGCGCGCAGAAAGTCGAGCTGGAGGGCGAGGCCTACCTGATCAGCACGTTCCTCGACACCACCGAACGTAAAAACGCCGAGCAAGCCTTGAAAGACAGCCAGGAACGCCTCGACCTGGCCCTGAACTCGGCGCAACTGGGCACATGGGACTGGCACATCCCCACGGGCATGCTCTACGGCTCGGCCCGCGCCGCCCAACTGCATGGCCTGCCGCCGGAGCAATTCCACGAATCCTTCGACGCGTTTTTTGAGGGCATGTCCGATGAAGACCGCGAGGGCATGCGCAACGCCTATCGCAGCTTGCGTGAAGGCTCGGACGGTAACTACCAGTTGACCTACCGCGTGCTGACGGAATGCGGCAGCCCTCGCTACCTGGAAAGCCGCGCGCGCCTGTATCGTGACGAAGCCGGCAAACCTCTGCGCATGGCCGGCACCTTGCTCGACATCACCGACCAAGTGGAACGCGAACAGCGGATCACCGCGTCCGAAGAGAAATTCGCCAGCCTGTTCCAGGCCAGCCCCGACCCCATCTGCGTCACCTGCCTGGACGGCGGCACCTTTATCGAAATCAACCCGGCCTTTACCCAGACCTTTGGCTGGAGCGCCGCCGAGGTCATCAACAAGAGCGCCGAGCAGATCGGTTTATGGGACGACTCCAGCAAACGCCTGCAACGTATCGAACAGGTGATTCGCGAGCAGGCACTGAGCAACGTGGCCATCGTGGCGCGTCACAAAAACGGCCAGAGCCTGACCTGCATGATCTCTAGCCGCTTGATCAAGGTCGGCGACCAGCCATGCATCGTCACCACGCTGCGCGACATCACCCAACAGCAGCGCTCGGAGGCCGCGCTGAAGGCCAGTGAAGAGAAATTCGCCAAGGCCTTCCACTCCAGCCCCGACGCCATTTCTATCACCGAGCGCGACACCGGCCGATATGTGGAGGTCAACGACGGCTTCTGCCGCCTGACCGGTTATCGCGCCGAAGAGGCCATCGGCCTGACGCTGTACCAGATCGGCATCTGGGCCGATGAAAACCAGCGCACCGCGCTGTTGGCCGAGCTGCAGATCAAGGGCCGCATTCATCACTTGGAAATGCTCTGGCACAACAAACGCGGCGAGTTGTTGGCCGTGGAGGTCTCGGTAGAGCCGATTACGCTGAATGAAACGCCGTGCCTGCTGCTGACCGCGCGAGACGTGAGCCTGCTGAAAAACGCCCAGGCGCAGATTCGCCACCTGGCTTATCACGACCCGTTGACCAACCTGCCCAATCGCGCCTTGCTGATGGACCGCCTGAGCCAGCAAATCGCCCTGCTCAAACGCCATAACCTGCGCGGCGCCCTGTTGTTTCTCGACCTCGACCATTTCAAGCACATCAACGACTCCCTCGGCCATCCGGTGGGCGACACCGTGCTGAAAATCGTCACCGCGCGCCTGGAAGCCAGCGTGCGCATGGAGGACACGGTGGCGCGCCTGGGTGGCGATGAGTTTGTGGTGCTACTTAGCGGCCTGGACGGTACGCGGGCGCAAGTCAGCGCCCAGGTGCAGGAACTGGCCGACACCCTGCGCGAATTGCTCTCGGAACCGATGTTTCTCGATGGCCAACGCTTGCAGGTCACGCCGAGCATTGGCGTGGCGCTGATCCCGGACCATGGCTCCACCCCGGCGGACCTGCTCAAACGCGCCGACATTGCGCTCTATCGGGCCAAGGACTCGGGGCGTAACACCACGCAGATGTTTCACAACAGCATGCAAAAAACCGCCAGCGAGCGCCTGCGCATGGAGACCGACCTGCGCCTGGCGCTGTCGCGCGGTGAGTTCAGCGTGCATTACCAACCCCAGGTGGATGCGCGTGGCAACCGTATCATCGGCGCCGAAGCCTTGGTGCGCTGGCAGCACCCGCAACTGGGCGCGCAGTCACCCACGGAATTTATCAAGGTGCTGGAGGACAGCGGCCTGATCCTGGAAGTCGGCACCTGGATTCTTGATGAAGCGTGCGGCGCATTCGCGCAGTTGATCGCCGAGGGCCTGGTGGACCCACTGAATTTCAGCTTGTGCGTGAATATCAGCCCCAGGCAGTTCCGCCAGAGCGACTTCGTGGAACGGGTGGAACACAGCCTCACACACCATAAGCTGCCCTATAACTTGCTGAAACTGGAGATCACCGAAGGCATTGTGATCCAGAACCTGGACGAAACCGTGGCTAAGATGCGCCGCCTTAAAAAGCTCGGCGTGAGTTTTGCTATGGATGATTTCGGCACCGGCTACTCGTCGCTGACCTACCTCAAGCGCCTGCCGGTGGATGCGCTGAAAATCGACCAGTCCTTTGTGCGCGATGCAACCCACGACCCCAACGACGCCGAAATCATCCGCGCCATTGTGGCCATGGCCCACAGTTTGAACCTGGGAGTGATTGCCGAAGGCGTGGAAACCCCGGAACAACTGGCGTTCCTGCAGAAGCTGGGCTGCCATTTGTACCAGGGCTATTTGCACAGTCGGCCACTGTCGATCGAGGGGTTCAGGCGCTTGCTGGGGTAAGCGTCACACCAGTTTCAATACGTGAAACCCAGTGTTCATCCAGTGCGATGACGCCAAGTCCTGCTTTTGCCCATAGTAATCAAGCGACCCGTTGACCACTGCGACTGAGTGTACGTTGTCCCCCAGCGTGCCAATCGCCCCCCTGACCAGCTCATCGAGCGTGCTGTTACGTATATAGCCAAACAACCCCAGCCGCCGAAGCGCCTCCCCTGGGGCCTCGCCGTCATTGAGGGTATCCAACGCCTTCGCAAAACTCTCCCCGGCGCGAAAGTCGTTGTTTTCCATCTGCGCACGTTTGGCACTGACCGCGTACAAGAAGATGGCGTAATTGAGCAGCTTAGGACTACTGCCATGGAAGTTCGACGCGGCGGCAGCTTGGTTCATTTCCTCATGGGTCACCTGCAGCCTGAAGGAATCCCTCATGACCACCTCAAAGCCGTCCGGGGTGACCTGAATGCGCTCGAAGATTCCCTTGGGATCCTGCCAGAACCGAATGATGGCGGCCTTGATCGCCGATACCGTAACGCAATTGTCTTTCTCGCCTTGATAAAAACCATCCCAGATCTGCGCGGGCGACATGCCGGAAACGATATCGTTGACCCGTCTGGCGTCGTCGGCAGGGCTCGGCTTGTCATCAAACAAGACATACCCGTAACCCCGATCCGCCTTACGTTGTTCGCCGTACTCATGCCTCACACCCTCCACAACCAACGCAGAGCCAAAGTTATGTGTTTCCAGGACGCCCGCCCCTCCCTTGGCCGCCATGTCACTCGACGAAACGTATTGAGAAAGGCCGTACATCCCCATGCCCTGTAGGCACCGCTGGGTGGTCTCACCCTCCAGCGTCTTTGCCAGCGCCGCTGCAAATGTCGGGTACCCCCCTATAAGTTGCTTGCGCTTTACAAAGGCCGCAAACACAAAGTTGGCGTCCTTTACCGCACCGGCATCGTTTCCACTGAAGCGTGAGGCTTGCGTGGCCTGCTCCAGTTCCTGGTGAGACAGCTGAACCTTGAACTCGTCCTTCATGGTGATGTGATACCCATCACCGACGGCGGTCAGCGTTTTGAACATGCCTGCCGGATGTTGACCCAAGGTTTGCATCATCAGCTTGATGACGGCCTCGTGGGTGCTGCTGTCAAAGTTCTCACCAAATTGCCTTTGCCCCGAGTTGAATGCCCGCGTGACATCCGCGGGCTTTTCCCCTACTTGCTTTGACGAAAACACCGAAGCCACGTAGCCCTGCCCTTTGGCGGGCGCGCCTGGATAATTACTTACTGGGATATTCATTCACTGGTTTCCTGAGACTTTACAAAGCAATAACCTGCAAAAAAAAGCCGGGCCGCGGTGAAGTGAGTCGCGCCAAAACTGCATCGCCTATGGCCCAACCCGTCGACCACTAGACAAGCGCTATCGCCTGCCCCCAAACCGGCGCCGAGCCCGGGCGCCCCCATAACTCTTCACGACCGTTGATAACCGCCACCGAATGCCTCCTGCGATTGCACATGCCCACTTGTCCACGGGCGAGATCTCTTACAGGGACGGTTCTCATGTGCTGACGCAACCCCAGTCGTAGAAACCCCTCCCCCGGCCCGTCTTCATCCTCACCATCATTCAGGCTGCGAATCGCAGCCTGATAACTCCTGCCTGCCGTGTGATCGTTGTTTTCCATCTGCGCGCGCTTGGCACTGACCGCAAATAGAAAGTGCGCATCCTTGAGCATCTCGTGGTCTCGCCCGATGAATTTCGAGCTCCGTGCAGCTTCGGCCAATTCGCTATCAGTCAAGGTGAGCTGAAAGCCATCGCGCATTACCACTCGGTAACCGTCGCCCACCCTGGTCACTTGCTTGTAGATATCTGTGGGGCTTTGACCAAATCGATACATCGCCGCCTTGATCGCAGATACCGTCACGCAATTGCCATCAGGGCCTTGGCGGAATCCACTCCAGATATTGTCCGGCTTCGCGCCGCCTTGTTTGCTTGAAAGTCCCGGGATGTTGGCTGCGACGCTGGGCGTGTTGTTGGGCACTATGGGCTCGGTCACAACTAGCGGCGGAGTAACCTGCGGTGTGGGTGTGGGAGCAGGTATGACAGGCACTGGTGTAGCTTGCTTATCCGATACCAAACTGAGTAGCCGAGTAAAAAAGGAAGTAAGCAGAGCCGCCAGCGAATGAGCTGCGCCTGAGACATTGGCGACCGCCAGCGTGCTCTCCGGTACGCCGAGGAAGGGATCACGAAAATGCGGAGCAGCTTCTTTCATGAAGAGTTTTAGTTGAGGCTCTAGTTCATTACTGGGCGGACGCGAATCAATGTTTATTACCCGCCTTACATTGACGACAGGCGCAATATTATTAATTGAACAACCAGACATATGTTCCCCCATCAGCAGGCACTTCCTCGCGGGTCATAGCCGAAGAAGTACCTGCACTACTCAAGAAGTTAAAACAGAGTCGACACTATCAGCGCCTGAAATTCGGCCTGAATTTTGGCTGCCAATGGCTTAGATCAAAATGATCTTCCGCGGGGCCTGGGCTGGTGGGGGCTTCAGGCGATGGCCGTGGATTTACAACCGTAAGAGGGGTCGCGGCTGGTGGGTGGGTCTTGTCCGTAGGCGTCTGGATCAGCGGCGCGCTTGGGCGCTCGGTCTTGTCCTTAGCCGTCTGGATCGGCGGCGCGCTTGGGCGCTCGGTCTTGTCCTTAGGCGTCTGGATCAGCGGCGCGCCTGGGCGCTCGGTCTTGTCCGTAGCCGTCTGGATCAGCGGCGCGCTTGGGCGCTCGGTCTTGTCCTTAGGCGTCTGGATCAGCGGCGCGCTTGGGTGCTCGGTCTTGTCCTTAGGCGTCTGGATCAGCGGCGCGCTTGGGTGCTCGGTCTTGTCCTTAGGCGTCTGGATCAGCGGCGCGCTTGGGTGCTCAGTCTTGTCCTTAGGCGTCTGGATCAGCGGCGCGCTTGGGTGCTCGGTCTTGTCCTTAGGCGTCTGGGCCGGCGTCTGGCTTGGGAGTTCGGCCTTATCCTTAAGCGTCTGGGCCGGCGGCTGGCTTGGGAGTTCGGCCTTGCCCCTAGGCGTGATAGTGGTCGTCACGATTGGCGGGTGGTCCGTCCCGTGCGCAGGCGTAACGGTGGTCGAAACCTCAGGCTTGGGCCTTGGACCGTTATCCGGCAACGCCTTCGCATCAGGGCAGTGGCAAGAATTGACGTTAACGTTCAAATGGACGTTTGTCCTGGCATCATTGGTTACGGTGACATCAGGGCTCGGTGCTGGCGGGTAGGATGTCGTCAAGTGCTGCGTGCGTGCATCCGGCACATTCGTACGCTTACCTGCTGGAGGATTCACCGGTGCGTCCGCCTGCTTATCGGCATCCGCTTTCACCAGTACAATCGCCTTCTTGCCGGCTTCAGGATTCAACGGCAAATCCGTCTTCTTGCCTGCTTCAGCATTTACCGGCACATTCGCCTTCTTGCCTGCTTCAGGATTCAACGGCAAATCCGTCTTCTTGCCGGCTTCAGCATTCACCGGCACATTCGCCTTCTTGCCCGCTTCAGGATTCAACGGCAAATCCGTCTTCTTGCCGGCTTCAGCATTCACCGGCACATTCGCCTTCTTGCCCGCTTCAGGATTCAACGGCAAATCCGTCTTCTTGCCGGCTTCAGCATTCACCGGCACGTTCGCCTTTTTGCCTATTTCAGCATTCACCGGCACATTCACCTTCTTGCCTATTTCAGCATTCACCGGCACATTCGCCTGCTTGCCTGCTTCAGCATTCAACGGCACATTTGCCTGCTTACCTGTTTCAGAATTCCCCAGTAACCTGCCCGCACCCGGCATATTCGGCTGCCTGACTGCATCAGCATTCGCCGGCAAACCGAGCACCTGCGGCTTACCGTTCGGCAATTGACCTGACCCGGTCAAAGTGTCGGGCGTCAGGTTTTTCCCGTAAACCATCTCCCGCATGGCTTTGAAGACCATCTCAAGCATGTCAAACAACTTGGTGAGCGCTGCGCCAGGGATCATGACTTCATTGGGCGAGAACCGTGAACTGTCATTGTGCAGTGGTGTGATGTTGGCATTTGAACTCGGGGCCTGGGTGTTATCTCCCCCGCCAACTTTAGAGGCCGAGACAGCGTTCCGATCGAGAGAAGGGACATCAATCTTTACAAGCGACGGGTTATTAACCGATAGAGACATTAGTAGTTCCTTATTCAACAAAGCCCGACCGTATTAACGGATCAGAACATCAATAGTTTATTCGCTGGAAACAACAGCGCTGCTTCACAGTCCTGACATAGGTGGAAAGTTAGGCTATCGAGTTCCGAAATTCGGCGTTCATATAAGGAAACCAATGGGCATTATCAGACTTTGCCCCATGGACTTTTCTGACAAGGCCGCGATTTAAGCCGCTCTTGACGACGAGGAAGCGTCACACGCGTTAATACACTGAAAAAGCGCAACTAAACGACAATAATAAAACACCTATTCGCCAAACTTTTGTGCTAACTCGCGAGCGAAAAAAAGGGCGCCAGTGGCGCCCTTTTCAGGTGAAATAAGAAAACTTAACGCCTCAGACCGCGATGGGGTGCGGCATGCCGAGCAGACGGCTGACCTGCTCCAGCTCGGTTTCCCGGCGCATCGCGGTAAACAGCTCCACCGCCTCGGGGTAATTGCGCGTCAGCATCGCCAACCACTGCTTCAAACGGCCCGGCGCCTGCTTTTCCGTCAGTTGCGCCACCGATTGGCGCCAGAACTCGTGGAGCATCGGCTGCATCTGCGCCCAAGTCATTTCCACCACCTCTTCGCCCGCCCGCGCCGCCGCGATCTGCCGCGCCAAGTCAGGGCGTGCCACCAGGCCACGGCCGAGCATGATGTCTTCGACGCCACTGATTTCACGGCAGCGCCTCCAGTCTTCGACGCTCCAGATATCGCCATTGGCGAATACCGGCACCTTAACCACGTCCTGCACCCGTGGGATCCACTCCCAATGCGCCGGCGGCTTGTAGCCATCGGCCTTGGTGCGCGCATGCACCACGATGTGCGCTGCGCCGCCTTCGGCCAGGGCCGTGGCGCACACCAGCGCACCGTCGGGGCTATCGAAGCCCAGGCGCATCTTGGCGGTCACCGGGATATGCGCCGGGACGGCACGCCGCACATGCTCGACGATCTGGTTAAGCAGCTCCGGTTCCTTGAGCAATACTGCGCCGCCACGGGACTTGTTGACGGTCTTGGCCGGGCAACCGAAGTTGAGGTCGATCACTTGTGACCCCAACTCACAAGCCAGCGCGGCGTTTTCCGCCAGGCACACCGGGTCGGAGCCCAGCAACTGCACGCGCAGCGGCACGCCCGCTGCGGTATGGGCACCGTGCAGCAGTTCCGGGGCGAGCTTGTGGAAATAGGCAGGGGTGAGCAGGCGGTCGTTGACGCGAATGAACTCGGTCACGCACCAGTCAATACCGCCCACGCGGGTCAGCACATCGCGCAGGATGTTGTCGACCAACCCCTCCATGGGCGCCAAAGCAATTTGCATGGAAAACACTCAACAAAAATCGTGGCGCAGTTTACTGGGTTTCCCACAGTAAACGTTAACCCCCCGTCAGCGCAGGGCCATAGCCGTCGAGAAATTCGGCCGGCATACGCTTGGGCTTACCCGTGGACAGCTCGATGCAGACAAAAGTAGTTTGCGCGCGCAGCAATGTCGCGCCGTCGCGAGGGCGTACCAACTGGAAGCGACGCGTCATTTTCAAGCGCCGATCCCAGTCGACGATCCAGGTGGCCAGTTGCAACTCATCGCCCTCGTAACCCGCCGCCAGGTAGTCGATCTCATGGCGAACGACGGCCATGGCGCGGTCGAGGCGGCGGTACTCGGTAAGGTCCAACCCCAGGCGCTGAGAATGGCGCCAGGCGCAACGCTCCAACCAGGACACGTACACCGCGTTATTGGCGTGCCCCAGGCCGTCGATGTCTTCAGCGCCGACCTGCAGGTCGATGATAAACGGCGTTGCCAAATCCCAGCCCATGCCTTGCTCCCGTCGCTTAATGTCGACGGGAAGTGTATCAGGCGGTCTGCCGCTCCTGTAAACGGCGGCCCGCCAGCAGCGCCAACACGGCATCGATCACCCGAGGGTCAGCCAGGACTCGTTGGTGGCCACCCTGCTCCAAGCGCAGCAGGCGGCTGTCGAACCAAGCGTCATGGATGGCTTGCGAGGCTTTGACCGGAACGAAGGTGTCGTCTTCGGCGTGCACGATCAGGCCGGGGATATTCATCTGGTAGTGCGCCACATCCAAGTGCTTAAGCGGGATACCAAGGGTCAACTCGACCTCTTGGATGAACGCCGAGCGCGCCCGTGGCGGCAAACCGACCATGCCGGCAAAACCGCGCAGCACATCGAGGACGCGCGACGGCGCGGCAATACTCACCAAGGCCTCGGTACGCAGCCCCAGTTGCACCGCCAGCATCGCACTGGCGCCGCCCATGGAATGCCCCACCACCGCGCGCAACGGCGGCAGTTCAGCGGCGGCTTCGAGCATAGCGCGTGCGAACAGCAGCACATGTGCTTCACGCCCCGGCGAACGACCATGAGCCGGGCCATCCAAGGCAATCACTGAATAACCGTTATCCACCAACGCTGTAATCAGGCTGGCGAACTGCGTGGGACGCCCTTCCCAGCCGTGCATCAGCAGCACCGCAGGGCCTTGGCCCCAACGCAACGCCGACAACCCAAAGCGCAGGGTGATGCGCTCCGATTGCGCCAGCGACGACAGCTCCCACTCACGCAGCGGCAGGTTACGAGGCGTCATGAAGGTACGGCGCAACTTGCTGGCCACCATGCGCGGCGCCAAGCGGCCGACGGTGCCATTAAAGCCACGGATCCAGGTTAATGCGCCCATCATGCGCCTCCTTTTTCAGCGCACCGCCGACTTGGCAGCACGCAATACACGGTCGGACAACTCACACGGCCCAAGGGCGCGGGCCAAGGCCAGGCCACCGATCATCAACGCCATGTCGGCCAGGGCCTTGTCGGTGTCTTCGGGGCTGGCAGCCAACTGGGCAGCCATCAACTCCGTATGCTCGTTGAGTGCCTGGCGAAACTCATCCGGCAGGCGGCTCATCTCGCCCACAGTGGCCGGTATCGGGCAGGCTTGATCCGTAGAGTCACGGTGCTTGCGCGACAGGTAAAACGCCGCCACCAGGCCTCTGCGCTCCTCACCGGTCAGTTGCGCGTCCATGTCGTCGACGGACGCGCGCCGCCGAGCCAATAATTGGGTGAAGGCCTCCAGCATCAACGCGTCCTTGCTTTCAAAGTGCGCGTAGAAACCACCGACCGTAAGCCCTGCCGCGCCCATGACTTCGCCGACACTCGGCTCGGCCGGGCCGCGCTGGATCAACGCCGCGCTGGCGGCCCGCAAAATGCGTTCGCGGGTTTGCGCTTTTTTATCGCTCATGGTTGCCTCCGTCTCTCATGGGTTGAATATTATTACCATAATAATATTTAGCAAGCGACAGGCATGACCACTGGTCAGGACAGAAAATTGGAATTGAGGAGAGGATTGGCCAAACGCCAGACAAACAAAAGGGCCATTCAATAATTGAATGACCCTTAAAAATCCCGCAGAGCGGGTAATCGTGGCGTCCCCTAGGGGACTCGAACCCCTGTTACCGCCGTGAAAGGGCGGTGTCCTAGGCCACTAGACGAAGGGGACACAAACCTTCTATACACTGACCAGGCTGAGACTGGTCGATCCAAGGACGGTGTGGCCAGAACCTTGAACCTGTAAAATTGGTGGAGCTAAACGGGATCGAACCGTTGACCTCTTGCATGCCATGCAAGCGCTCTCCCAGCTGAGCTATAGCCCCAGATTTTTCGTCTCGCGACGCAGCAGACCTTTCGAGCTGCTTGTTGAAACTGGCGTCCCCTAGGGGACTCGAACCCCTGTTACCGCCGTGAAAGGGCGGTGTCCTAGGCCACTAGACGAAGGGGACAAAACCTTCTGTACAACCGATCAGAGCCGAGACCTGATCAATTCAAGGACGGTGTGGCCAGACCTTGAACCTGTAAATTGGTGGAGCTAAACGGGATCGAACCGTTGACCTCTTGCATGCCATGCAAGCGCTCTCCCAGCTGAGCTATAGCCCCTCATCGGTGAGGACGGGGCGAATCTTAATGGCGGTTTGAAAGGCTGTCAAATTTATTTTCAACAATTTCCAAAATTTTTTGCCGGGATAACAATCACTTACCGTTAAAACCCCGGAAAACCGGGGTTTTATCGTTACCGCAGGTTGCTTAGGCGATAGCACCCAGCAGCTTTTCCCACTCTTTGTTTTCTTTCTTCGACACACCACCAAGCAAATCAAGGGCTTGGCGCAGACGGAAACGCGTCAGGTCTGGGCCGAGAATTTCCATCGCATCGAGTACCGACACCGAACTGGCCTGCCCGGTGATCGCAGCAAACATCAGCGGCATGGCATCGCGCAATTTCAGTTCCAGGGACTCGACCACCGCCTGAATCGTCGCGGTGATCGCATCCTTCTCCCACTGACGCAGGCTTTCGAGCTTCCACAGGATCAACTGCATCAACTGGCGAACCTGATCGCCCGAGAGCTTCTTGGATTCAAACAGCTTGGCGTCCGGGTTCACGCCACCGGCAAAGAAGAAGCTCGCCAACGGTGCGACCTGGCTGAACGTCTCCACCCTGCCCTGCACCAACGGTGCAATCTTCATCATGTACTCGGGGTTCAACGCCCACTGCTGCACGCGGCTGGCGAATTCTTCCACCGGCAGGTCACGCAGCCATTGGCCGTTGAGCCACGACAGCTTCTCGATGTCGAAGATCGGCCCGCCCAGGGAGACGCGGGACAGGTCAAAGTTATCGACCATTTCCTGCAGCGAGAACTTCTCGCGCTCGTCCGGCATCGACCAGCCCATGCGGCCCAAGTAGTTGAGCATCGCTTCGGGCATAAAGCCCATGCGCTCGTAGAAGGTTACCGAGGTCGGGTTCTTGCGCTTGGACAACTTGCTCTTGTCCGGGTTACGCAGCAGCGGCATGTAGCACAACTGCGGCTGTTCCCAGCCAAAGTACTCATAAAGCAGGATCAGTTTCGGCGCCGACGGCAGCCATTCTTCGCCGCGCAGCACGTGGGTGATGCCCATCAGGTGGTCGTCGACCACGTTGGCCAGGAAGTACGTCGGCAGGCCATCGGTCTTCATCAGCACCTGCATGTCCATGCGGTCCCACGGGATCTCGACGTCACCGCGCAGCATGTCCGGCACCACGCACACGCCTTCACTCGGCACTTTCATGCGGATAACGTGGGGCTCGCCGGCGGCCAGGCGCTGGGCCACTTCTTCTTTGGACAGCAGCAGCGCGCGGCCGTCGTAGCGCGGGGTTTCGCCACGCGCCTGTTGCTCGGCGCGCATCTGGTCCAGTTCTTCCGCGGTGCAGAAGCACGGGAAGGCATGGCCCATGTCGACCAATTGCTGGGTGTATTGCTTGTAGATGTCGCTGCGCTCGCTCTGGCGATACGGGCCGTGCGGGCCACCAACGTCCGGGCCTTCTGCCCAGGTAATGCCCAACCAGCGCAACGCATCGAAAATCTGCTGTTCCGACTCACGGGTCGAACGCACTTGATCGGTGTCTTCGATCCGCAGGATGAATTCACCGCCGTGCTGCTTGGCGAAGCAGTAGTTGAACAAGGCGATGTAGGCAGTGCCGACGTGGGGATCCCCAGTAGGCGATGGCGCAATGCGCGTGCGGACGGTGGTCATGGCAGGTCTCGAGTGGGCGATAAAGCTGAAAATTGAAACAAGGGGCGAATGGTAACAGCCTGGGGTGCTTGGGCTCCAGCCTGGGTGAATCTGGTAGACCGCGGCGCTGCCATTCGCGAGCAAGCCCGCTCCCACAGTTGACCGATTTCCAACATGAGAATGCGGTCGAATGTGGGAGCGGGCTTGCTCGCGAAGAAGCCATCACAGCCTCTACATATCAAACAGCCAACAACCGCTCCCGCAGCTTGCCGATCTCATCGCGCGTCTGCGCCGCCGCTTCAAACTCAAGATCGCGCGCCAACTGGTACATCTTCTCTTCCAACTGCCGGATGCGCTTGGTGATCTCACTTGGCGAGCGCAATTCGTTCTCGTACTTGGCGCTTTCTTCGGCCGCCTTGGCCATGCCCTTGCGCTTCTTGCTGCGCGAGCCGGGCACGGTGGCGCCTTCCATGATGTCGGCGACATCCTTGAAGACACCTTTGGGGATGATGCCGTTCTCCAGGTTGTAGGCAATCTGCTTGTCACGGCGGCGCTCGGTCTCGCCAATCGCCCGCTCCATGGAGCCGGTGATGCGGTCCGCGTACAGAATCGCGCGACCATTGAGGTTACGTGCCGCACGGCCGATGGTCTGGATCAGCGAGCGCTCGGAACGCAGGAAGCCTTCCTTGTCGGCATCCAGGATCGCCACCAGCGACACTTCCGGCATGTCCAGGCCTTCGCGCAGCAGGTTGATCCCCACCAGCACATCAAAGGTGCCCAGGCGCAGGTCACGGATAATTTCCACACGCTCCACGGTGTCAATGTCCGAGTGCAAATAGCGCACGCGCACGCCGTGGTCGGCCAGGTAGTCAGTCAAGTCTTCGGACATGCGTTTGGTCAGCGTGGTGACCAGCACCCGCTCCTCCAAAGCCACGCGCTTGGTGATTTCCGAAAGCAAGTCATCGACCTGGGTCAGTGCCGGGCGGATTTCGATTTGCGGGTCCACCAGGCCGGTCGGGCGCACCAGTTGCTCAATCACGCGCCCCGCGTGTTCGGCTTCGTAGTTACCCGGCGTGGCGGAGACAAAAATCGTCTGCGGGCTGATGCTTTCAAACTCGTCAAAACGCATCGGCCGGTTATCCAGCGCCGACGGCAGGCGGAAGCCGTACTCCACCAAGGTTTCTTTACGCGAGCGGTCACCTTTGTACATCGCACCGACCTGCGGCACGCTGACGTGGGATTCGTCGATCACCAACAAAGCGTCGTCCGGCAGGTAATCAAACAGAGTGGGCGGCGCCTGCCCGGATTCGCGGCCCGAAAGGTAGCGCGAGTAGTTTTCGATGCCGTTGCAGTAGCCCAGCTCCAGGATCATCTCCAGGTCGAAACGCGTGCGCTGCTCCAGGCGCTGGGCTTCCACCAGCTTGTTGTTGGCGCGCAAATACTCTAGGCGCTCAACCAACTCGCCCTTGATGCCTTCAATGGCGCCCATCAGGGTTTCGCGCGGGGTCACGTAGTGGCTTTTCGGGTAGAAGGTGAAGCGCGGCAGCTTGCGGATCACCTCACCGGTCAACGGGTCGAAGGCCGACAGGCTCTCGACTTCATCGTCAAACAGCTCGATGCGGATCGCTTCCAGGTCGGATTCGGCCGGGTAGATGTCGATCACGTCGCCGCGCACACGGAAGGTGGCGCGTGCGAAGTCCATGTCATTGCGGGTGTACTGCAAGCTCGTCAGGCGACGCAACAGCTCGCGCTGGTCGAGTTTATCGCCGCGATCAACGTGTAACACCATCTTCAAATAGGCTTCGGGGCTACCCAGACCGTAGATGCACGACACCGTGGTGACGATGATCGCGTCCTTACGCTCCAGCAGCGCCTTGGTCGCTGACAGCCGCATCTGCTCGATATGGTCGTTGATCGACGCATCCTTCTCGATGAAGGTATCGGACGACGGCACGTAGGCTTCGGGCTGGTAGTAGTCGTAGTAGGAAACGAAGTACTCCACCGCGTTGTTCGGGAAGAACGCCTTGAACTCGCCGTACAGCTGCGCGGCCAGGGTTTTGTTCGGCGCCAGCACCAAGGTCGGACGATTGATCTGCGCAATCACGTTGGCGATGCTGAAGGTCTTGCCTGAACCGGTCACCCCGAGCAGCGTCTGGTGCGCCAGGCCGGCCTCGATGCCCTCAACCATCAGGCGAATAGCTTCGGGTTGATCGCCGGCGGGTTCAAAGCGGGTGACGAGCTGGAAATCCGACATAACGTACCTCGTGAAGTCACCCCAGACTCGAAACCGCCAGGGACGAAAAAGCTCAGCAACCCGCGAATAGTCATCGCAGGTTGCAGGAAAAAACCATGATAGCTGTAGAAGTGGTGCCGAATGTCACGGGTTTCAAGGTAATCGTCCTACCTGCCGTCGTGGCCCCATGTTGCAATAAGACTAATGGTCGGCAAATAAACCGAAAAACTTGGCCGAAAAGCCGTTTCGGCTGTCGCCCTCAGCCTGGATGGCCTCTATACTAGCTCCCCGTTTGTGCACCGCTCTAGTGCATTCGGCTGGAGCGCGACACGTCCCTCCATTCCCCCATAGAGCTGCCGCAAAAATGAGCCTGTTCTCCGCTGTCGAAATGGCACCACGCGATCCAATCCTGGGCCTCAACGAAGCATTCAACGCCGATACACGAACCACCAAGGTCAACCTTGGCGTGGGCGTTTACTGCAACGAAGAGGGGAAGATTCCACTCTTGCGTGCCGTTGCCGAAGCGGAAGCCATTCGCGTGGCGCAACACGCCGCCCGTGGCTACTTGCCGATCGACGGGATCGTCGCCTACGACCAGGCCGTGCAAAAGCTGCTGTTTGGCGCTGACTCGCCGCTGCTGAGCGCCGGCCGTGTCATCACCGCACAAGCGGTCGGCGGCACCGGCGCGCTGAAAATCGGCGCTGACTTCCTCAAGCAACTGCTGCCCAATGCCGTGGTTGCCATCAGCGACCCAAGCTGGGAAAACCACCAGGCACTGTTCGAAAAAGCCGGCTTCCCGGTGCAGACCTACCGCTACTACGACGCCGCCACCCACGACGTAAACCGTGCCGGCCTGCTCGAAGACCTCAACGCCCTGCCGCCACAGTCCATCGTGGTACTGCACGCCTGCTGCCATAACCCGACCGGCGTCGACCTGAGCCCAGCCGACTGGCAACAAGTGCTGGACGTGGTCAAGGCGAAAAACCTGGTGCCATTCCTCGACATGGCCTACCAGGGCTTTGGCGACGGCATCCACGAAGACGCCGCCGCAGTACGCCTGTTCGCCGAGTCGGGCCTGACCTTCTTTGTGTCCAGCTCGTTCTCCAAGTCGTTCTCGCTGTACGGCGAACGCGTGGGCGCGCTGTCGATCGTCAGCGAATCCAAGGAAGAAAGCGCGCGCATCCTGTCCCAGGTCAAGCGTGTGATCCGCACCAACTACTCCAACCCGCCGACCCACGGCGCAGCAATCGTGGCTGCCGTGCTGAACAACCCTGAGCTGCGCGCCCAGTGGGAAGCGGAACTGGCCGAAATGCGCCTGCGCATCCGTGGCATGCGTGAGCAGATGGTGGCGGAACTGGCCAAGGCAGCCCCGGGCCACGACTTCAGCTTCGTCGGCCGCCAGCGCGGGATGTTCTCCTACTCCGGCCTGACCGTTGAGCAAGTCACCCGCCTGCGCACTGAGTTTGGTATCTACGCACTCGACACCGGCCGCATCTGCGTGGCGGCGCTGAACCAGGCGAACATTGGTGCCGTGACAAAGGCGATTGTTCAGGTGCTGTAAGCCTGTAATGGTTGTGATGAAGGGGAAGCCATTTAGTGGCTTCCCCTTTTTTGTGGCGAGCGGGCTTGTCGATTCGACAAGCCCGCTCGCCACAGGAAGAAAACCTCGCTGCTTGCCGCAACCAGCCCTAGACTGAACCCCGACTGCCCCTTTGCTGTGAGAGCCCTATGAGAAACGACGACCTGGACCTGCGCGCTGACCGCGACGAACTGCATGACTACACCCCGCGCGCCCCGCAAGCCAAGCGCGAGAAAAGCCTGGTGCTGCAAGTGGCCCTCGGCGTGTTCCTCGGTGGACTGGCCTTGTGGCTGGTGCAGTTGGGTGCGACGGCGATCATGGCCAAATTGGCGATGGGCACCTTCCAGTTCGGCGGTTAACAAAGATCAACGGTGGGAGCTGGCTTGCCTGCGATAGCGTCAGGCCTGCTGATACCGCTATCACTGATACACCGTTATCGCAGGCAAGCCAGCTCCCACACGGGATCTACTTCGCCTGCAGAACGCTCTCCTCCAACAACTTCACAAAACTGTTCAAACTCTGCGACACCGTGCCCCGGCGCCAGATCAGCCAGGTATTCAGGATGCGGAACGCGTCGCTCAACGGCCACACACTCACCGCGGTAAACCCCGGCATGCTCTCCAGCATGCTGCGCGGCATCAGCGCCAGGCCGGCCCCGGCGCTGACGCAGGCGAGCATGCCGTGGTAGGACTCCATCTCGAAGATCTTGCCCGGCACCGCGCCGTCCTGTGAGAACCAGCGTTCGAAGTGATGCCGATACGAGCAGTTCGAGCGAAAGGTGTAGATGCTCTCCCCCGCCACATCCTGCCCGCGCGTGATCGGCGCGTGGTGCAGCGGTGCGATCACCACCATCTCTTCCTCAAACACTGCCACGCCCTCCAGCGTCGCATGCAGCACCGGCCCATCGACAAACGCCGCCGCCAGGCGCCCGGACAACACGCCCTCGATCATCGTGCCCGACGGCCCGGTGCTCAGGTCCAGCTCGACCTTGGTGTGCTTCTGGTTGTACGCCGCGAGCAACGCGGGGATACGCACCGCCGCCGTGCTCTCCAGCGACCCCAGGGCAAAAGCGCCCTGGGGCTCCTCCCCCGCCACCGTGGCGCGGGCTTCTTGCACCAAATCAAGAATACGCCGCGTATAGCCGAGGAAATTCCACCCGGCCGGTGACAAGCGCAGGCGGCTCTTCTCGCGGATAAACAGCTCTACGCCCAGGTCCTGCTCCAGCTGCTTGATGCGCGTGGTCAGGTTCGACGGCACGCGATGAATCAACTGCGCGGCCGCGCTGATGCTGCCTTGCTCGGCAACGGCCTTGAAGATTTCCAGCTGCACCAAGTCCAAGTCATTCTCCCATCGTGAAGGTGATCGTTCGCACGCTCTGCGTGGGAATAGCGCCCGGAGCGCTGCGTCCCAACCCAAATATCATTCTCAATTTGAGAACGAACCCCTCAATATTATTCAGTTTCCAGAAAACATACATCCCCGTAGGCTCAATCCATTCCACTCATTCAGCCGGACGGTGCCATGAACGCTATCACTCACCAGACCCACGCCTTGTCGATCAACCCCGCCAACGGCGAAACAGTCGCCAGCTACCCCTATGAAACCGAGGCGCAACTGGACGCCGCGCTCAACCGCGCCACCGCTGCCTTCCGCACCTGGCGCCGCCAGCCGGTGAGCCAACGCGCCGAATGGCTGCTGGCCTTGGCCGCTGCCCTGCGTGATCAAGCCGAGGACATGGCGCAGATGATCACCCTGGAAATGGGCAAACCCATCGCCCAGGCGCGTGCCGAAATCGAAAAATGCGCGCAACTCGCCGAGTGGTATGCCGCCCAAGGCCCGGCCATGCTGGCGCCAGAACCGACGTTGGTGGACAACGGCAGCGCGCAGATCGAATACCGCCCGCTGGGCCCGATCTTCGCCGTAATGCCGTGGAACTTCCCGGTGTGGCAAGTGCTGCGCGGTGCCGTGCCGACCTTGCTGGCCGGCAATACCTACGTGCTCAAACATGCACCCAACGTGATGGGCAGCGCCTACCTGATCCAGCAAGCGTTCCAGAAAGCCGGTTTCGCCGAAGGCATTTTTGAAGTGGTCAACGTGACGAACAACGGCGTCTCCCAGGCCATCGCCGACCCACGCATCGCCGCCGTCACCCTCACCGGCAGCGTACGCGCCGGCATCGCCATCGGCTCACAGGCTGGCGCGGCGCTGAAGAAATGCGTGCTGGAACTGGGCGGCTCCGACCCGTTCATCGTGCTCAATGACGCCGACCTCGACGCCGCCGTGCAGGCCGCTGTGATCGGGCGCTTCCAGAACAGCGGCCAAGTCTGCGCCGCCGCCAAGCGCCTGATCATCGAAGAAGGCGTGGTGGACGCCTTCACCGCCAAATTCCTCGAAGCCAGCCGCGCGCTGGTGATGGGCGACCCGACTGCGACCAGCACCTACGTCGGCCCAATGGCCCGCTTCGACCTGCGCGACGAGCTGCATGGCCAGGTCCAGGCCACCTTGGAAGAAGGCGCGACCCTGTTGCTGGGCGGCAACAAAGTCCCCGGCGCCGGCAACTACTATGAGCCGACCGTGCTGGCCAACGTCACCGACCAAATGACCTCGTTCAAACAGGAACTGTTCGGCCCCGTGGCCTCGATCATCACCGCCCGCGATGCCGACCACGCCGTGGCCCTGGCCAACGACAGCGAGTTCGGCCTGACCGCCAGCATCTTCACCACCGACTCGGCCAAGGCACGGGATATCGCCGACCAGCTGGAAACCGGCGGGATCTTCGTCAACGCCTTCAGCGTGTCCGACCCTCGGGTGGCGTTTGGCGGTGTGAAAAAGAGTGGGTTCGGGCGGGAGTTGTCGCACTTTGGCGTGCGGGAATTCTGCAATGCACAGACGGTTTGGTTGGATCGCAAGTAAGTCAAATCCTTCTGTGGCGAGCGGATTGTTGTGGCAAGCCCGCTCGCCAAAAGGACGGCGCTAATCAGGCATTCAACAACGGCAACGTCACCACAAACTCACTGCCACAGCCCTTGCCCTCGCTGATGGCGGTGACCTTGCCGCCATGCGCCTCCACCAGCTCGCGAACCACCGTCAAGCCAATCCCCAAGCCAGAGCAGTTAAAGCCGATGGCGTGCTCATCCTGCACGTAAGGATCAAAGATAAACGGTAGCGCCTTGGCCGACACACCAATGCCGTTGTCAGCAATGCTGATCCTCAACTCATCCGCCACGCTGACAGACATCACAATGGTACCGCCCACCGCCGTGTATTTGGCTGCATTCGCCAGCAGGTTATGCAGAATTTGCGCAAGGCGCCCCGCGTCACCCATGAGCATCAAGCTGCCGTCAGGCAGGTGGGCATCGAACCGCTGATTTTTCGCGCGCATCACCGGGCCGCACGCATCAATGGCGCTTCTCAGAATCTGCAGCATGTCGACCTCCCTGCGTTCGATGTGCAGCTTGCCCGTGCTGACGCGGGACACGTCCAGCAAATCGTCCACCAGTTGTGAAATATGCTGCACCTGGCCTTCGATCAGCTCACGCATGCGCGGCAGCTGGTCGCTCGGCAGCCGGACCATGCGCTCGGCGATCATGCTGATCGGTGTTAACGGGTTACGCAGCTCATGCGCGACCATCGCCAGGATGCTTTTCTGCTGGCCCAGCGCACGCTCGGCGGTCGCCTGCAGGTCTTGGGCGCTGAGTGCCGCGATCACCAATTGCGCATTCGCCTCGCGAAGCTCCTGGTAAAGGCGCTGCTCCTCCACACGCGGCAGATTGACCGCGTCTGACTGCGCGAGAAGAATCGCCAGCACCAATTGCTGATTGGCCTCGATCACCTGCTCGACGTGCTGGGTATCCACCAGACGGCTGCTGGCGTCAGTCAATTGCTGTTGCAGGGCGGCGAGTACGGCGCGCGCCTCCACGGTTTTTTGCCCAAGCAGGAACAGTTCGTGAGCAGCATTCTTCAGCTCACTGTCATTCTTACGGCCGCCGTCACTCATGAGTCGGGCTCACACATGTTTGGCTCCCGTCGAAATTTTCTTGGTCGGCCGCCCGCCCAGCAACCCTTCCTGCTCGGGCAGCATGTCGCGGATCTGCAGGCCGTTATCGTCGATGTGGTACTGGCGCAGTTGATCGGAATGGGCACTGGCGCGCACCTTGACCACCGCCATGATGCGCAGTAAACGGCTCTCGACTTCGATATAGCGCTGCACAATGATCGCGTCGGTCAGGAACGCGGTGCCGTAAGGGCTGAAACGCAGGTCGGTGTAGCGGTCTTCCAGCTCCGAGGTCATCAATACACTGACCCCCACAGCGGTCAGCGCAGTCACCATGCGTGACAGCGACTCGCGAAAGTCCGCGCGAAAGGTCGGCGCCAGCGCCAGTTCAAAGCCCGACAGCGAGTCGATGACGACGCGGGTGGCGTTCAAACGGCTGATTTCGCCGAGCAGCAATTGCACGATTTCGTCGATGGACAGGTCCGGCGAGCGGCTGTCCACCAAACCAATCTTGTCGCGCTTGATCAACTCGGCCAATTTAGGGTTTTGCGAATGGTTGGGCCGTTGCTCAAACACCGCAATCACCCCGGTTTCGCCGTTGCGCGCGCCTTCGGCCAGGAAGGTCGCCGCCAGGATGCTCTTGCCCGAGCCTGATGGCCCGGCCACCAACAGCGAATACCCGCGAGGCAGGCCGCCACCGAGCATCTCATCGAGTGCCGGCACGCCCATTTTCAGGCGGGTGATCGGGAACGTCGATGGCGCGTCAACTGCGCGATTGATAGCAGCCGGCGGGAACACCTTGACGCCCGAAGTGGCAATACGGAAGGTGTGCAGCCCCGGCAAGGTCGGTTGGCCACGCATCTTCATAATTTCCATCTTGCGCACCATCGAGTTGCGCTCGACGCTCTGGCGCAGCCAGATCAGGCCGTCGGCCACGGTGAAAATCGGGTTGGTGTCGGTTTCGGTGAAGTATTCGCCGATCAGGAAGGTCGTCGCCTGCCACGTGGTCATCAACATGCCCAGTTGCTGGATGAACTGCGGCAGGTTGTTGTTCGGGTTGTGCTGGGTCTGGCTGGCCAGCACCACGGAGCGAAACGAGTCAACAAACACCAGCGACGGCGAATGCGCCTCGACCTCGCTGACAATGCGCCGCAACACTTCGTCCAGGTCGCCGGCCAAGGTGTCGTCGGCCAGATTGATGTAGCGAATCGACTGGTTGATCGCTTCGCTGTCGAAAAAATCGAATTGCTGCTGATAACGCAGCATCTTCAGCGGCGGTTCCCCGAGGACGGTAAAGAACAGCGCTGGGCGCTCTGGTGTGGCCAGGGCAAACATCATCTGGTGCGCCAGGGTGGTTTTGCCACACCCAGGAGGGCCTGCGATCAAGTTGAACGAAAACTCCGGCAGGCCTCCGCCCAGGACCTCGTCCAGTCCTGGCACACCCGTGGCCAGACGGTTGATAGTCACTTTGGTGCTCATGGCGAAATTTCCTGCGAAGAGGTGTCGCTCGAAGAAGGCTTCCACACGTCAACCAGCAGACGTGCGGTGAGTGAAGGCCCGATCAGCGTGGTCAGAAGCTCGTAGAGGGTTGTCAGCAACACCTCACCGAAAAACAGCGCATCGGTTTCGTTCTGCTCGACGAGTACGGATTTGAGGGCAATCAGGTCCATCGCGGCCGGCACGCTGTCATAGGTGCCGGCCAGGCGTGGACGGGTCGAGACGCACAGATGGAAGCTGCGGCGGTACAGCGCGGCGACGCCTTGCTGGCCGATAATGGGCGCCAGTGCTGCGCCCATATCCTGCAAAATGGAAACAATCGCCGTGGCGATGCTTGCAGTGTCAGCGTGCGGACCAACACGGTGCGCCAGAGAAGCTACGATCCGGCGGCTCTCTTCGCTATGCGTGGGCATGTCTGACTAATATCTGATGAACAGAGACTGATGGTACACCCTATGCCAAGGGATAGAGACCCCAGTGGCTGCAACAGGCCAATTGCGCGGATCAGGCTCCCCCTCGTTGCCATGATCGACTACCATACCGCGCCGGTTCCCAAACGGGACTAATAGGGAATTCGAAGCGCAGCCCATCGCGCCAATCGAAACTGCCCCCGCAACTGTAGGTGCTGAGCCTGCTCCACATCGCCACTGGGCATTGCCCGGGAAGGCCGGAGCGAGGCGACGACGCATCAGTCAGGAGACCTGCCGGCCCAGCTACATCACTGACCGGCGGGGTGTCCGGGAAGGCCATCCGTGCCCTGCAAAACCTGCAGCGTCCGTGGGTGTATTTCCGAGCCGTACCTCCCCTGTTGTCACGTACGGTTCTCCCGGAGATTGCCCCATGCTGCCACGCGTTACCGCCCTGATCACCGGCCTCGCCTTCTGTGGCCTGGCCCACGCCACACCGACTGCTTACCCGCTGACGGTGCAGAACTGCGGCAGCACCCTCACCTTTCAGCAAGCGCCCGCGCGCAGCGTGACCATCGGCCAGGCCGCCACCGAGATGCTCTATGCCTTGGGCGTCGCCGACACCGTGGTTGGCACTTCACTGTGGTTCAACAGCGTATTGCCGCAATTCAAGGCTCAGAACGACAACATCGAGCGCCTGGCCGACAACGAGCCGAGCTTCGAAGCGGTGATCGCCAAGCGCCCGCAACTGGTGGCCGCAGAGCTGGAATGGGTGGTCGGCCCGCAGGGCGTGGTCGGCACCCGCGAGCAATTCCACGAATTGAAAATCCCCACTTACCTGCTGCCCTCCGACTGCGAAGGCAAGGACAACCTCGTCGGCGCCGACGGCACGCGGCTGGAGCCGTTTCGCATCGACACTGTCTATAAGAGCATCAGCCAACTGGCCGAGATCTTCGACGTACAAGCGCGCGGCCAGCAGTTGAACGACGCACTCAAGGCGCGCCTGGCCAAGTCCGTCGCCACAGCCCAAGGCAAAGGCCTCAAGCAGGCCAGCGCGCTGGTATGGTTCTCCAGCGCCGAAATGGCCAGCGACCCGTACGTGGCTGGTCACAAGGGCATTCCCGAATTCATGCTGCAAACCCTCGGTCTGCGCAACGTCGTACAGTCCGATGAAGAGTGGCCCGCCGTCGGCTGGGAAACCCTCGCCAAGGCCAACCCGACCTTCCTGGTGATCGCCCGCATGGACCGCCGCCGCTACCCGGCCGACGACCATGAAAAGAAACTCGCCTTCCTGCGCAGCGACGCCGTCACGCGCAACATGGACGCGGTGAAAAACAACCGCATCATCATTATTGACGCCCTGGCGCTGCAAGCCAGCATTCGCATGTTCGACGGCCTGGAACAACTGGCCGGCGCCATCGACGGCTACGACCTGCACAAATGATCCGCTCCCTACTCGCCCTGACACTGCTGTTGCTCGCCGTACTCGCCGGCGTGGCCATCGGCGAAACCGCTATCGAGCCGCAGGTGGTGTTGCAAGTACTCGCCAATAAACTGCTGGCCGCCGGCTACGTGCTGGACCCGATCGACGAAGGCGTGGTGTGGAACTACCGCCTGACCCGCACCCTGGTCGCCGCCGCGTGCGGTGCGGGGTTGGCCACCTGCGGGGTGATCTTGCAATCGTTGCTGCGTAACCCACTGGCCGACCCTTACTTGCTGGGCATCAGCGCCGGCGCCTCGACCGGCGCGGTCTTGGTGGCACTGATCGGCGTGGGCGGCGGGCTGATTTCACTCTCGGCAGGTGCCTTTGTCGGGGCGATGGCGGCGTTCGCACTGGTGATTTTGCTGGCGCGCGCCAGCGGTTCTTCCAGCGGCACCGGCCAGATCATCCTCGCGGGCATCGCCGGCTCGCAGCTGTTCAATGCCCTCACCGCGTTCCTGATCACCAAGTCGGCCAGCTCCGAACAGGCGCGCGGCATTCTGTTCTGGCTGCTGGGCAACCTCAGCGGCGTGCGCTGGCCGTCGGTGTGGCTGGCGGTGCCGGTGGCGGTCGCAGGCTTGGCGGTATGCCTGTGGCACCGCCGCGCGCTGGATGCGTTCACTTTCGGCACCGACTCGGCAGCGTCGCTGGGCATTCCAGTGCGCCGCGTGCAGTTTGTACTGGTGGGCTGCGCGGCGCTGGTGACGGCGGTGATGGTGTCGCTGGTCGGCTCTATCGGCTTTGTCGGGCTGGTGATCCCCCACGCGGTGCGCCTGCTGGTCGGCACCGGGCATTCGCGGTTGCTGCCGGCCAGCGCCTTGGGCGGCGCGTTGTTTTTGATTGCCGCCGATGTGCTGTCGCGCACCTTGATCAAGGGCCAGGTGATTCCGGTCGGCGTGGTCACGGCATTGGTCGGCGCGCCGGTGTTTGCGTTGATCCTGATCGGCCGGAGGAATGCGCGATGACGGTACTCAGTTGCACGGGCCTGGGTTTTAAGGTGCGCGACGCCGAGTTACTGCGTGATGTTCACCTGGACGTGGCCTTAGGCGAAACCCTCGGCATCGTCGGCCCAAACGGCTCCGGCAAATCCACCCTGCTCAAACTGCTGGCCGGGTTACGCACGCCTGGCAGCGGCGAAGTGCGCCTGGGCGGCCAACGCCTGGGCGACCTGTCCCGGCGCGCCATTGCACGACAGCTGGCGGTGGTGGAACAACAGGCCGACACCGACGACGCCATCCGCGTGTTCGACGCCGTGGCGTTGGGCCGCACGCCCTGGCTGTCGGCGCTGAGCCCGTGGGCCGGCGCAGACGACGCCATCGTCAACCAGGCCCTGCATGACGTGGACGCCACCCACCTGAGCCACCGCGCCTGGCGCAGCCTCTCCGGCGGCGAACGCCAACGCGTGCACATCGCCCGCGCCCTGGCGCAACGCCCGCAGATTCTGCTGCTGGATGAGCCGACCAATCACTTGGATATCCAGCATCAACTGGCGATCTTGAAAGGCGTGCAGGCGCTGCCGGTGACCACCCTGATTGCGCTGCATGACCTGAACCAGGCGCTCACGTGTGATCGGCTGGCGGTGCTGGATCGCGGGCGGTTGGTGGCACTGGGCAAGCCGTTGGAAGTGCTGACGCCGCAGCGTTTGCAAGACACGTTTGGCGTGCAGGCGCATTACCTGACAGACCCGTTTGATGGGGCGCAGATCTTGCGGCTGCGCTCGAACTGATGAGCTAACAGCGGACCTCAAAACAACACAATTGAACTGTGGGAGCTGGCTTGCCGGCGATAGCGGTGGATCAGTGCCATATCCTTAGCTGACACACCGCCACCGCCGGCAAGCCAGCTCCCACATCAGGTCTTCGGCGCTATAGATACCGCTGCATATGCGTCGTCTGCCACACCGGATCGGCTTCGACATCGACACTCTCAAACCCCTGCCGCAGCCAAAAATCAATCGCCCCAGGAAGAAACGGATGGGTATGCAGGTAAACCACCTCCACTCCATCCGCCCGCGCCTTGGCCTCCAGTGCGCGGTATAACTCGCCTGCCAGACCAGAACGGCGAAACGCTGGAAGTACGAACAGGCGCACCACCTCCACCGTCTTGAGGCCTTGGTAATCCAACTGCGGAAAACGGCCGTCGTAGGGCAAGTAGCCAATGGCTGCGACGATCTGGCCCTCGGCGCGAGCGATCAGGAACTGGCCGTCGCCTTGAAGGTAGGTCGCTTCAAACCGTGCCAGGTCGTCCGGCATTCCCGTGGCGCTGAGCTTGGGGAAAAGCTCGGCGCGGGCCTCCAGCACGAAGGCCAGCACCGCAGTACTGTCCGCGGCAGTGACTGCCTGGAGGACGGGCCGTTGGTTCATAAAACCTTGATCTGGGTGATCCCCACCACCTCTGCCTGCTCCAGAATCTCCTCGGGCGTCGCATCCGCAGGCGGCAGGATCAGTCCATTCTCCGCATCGCCAAAATGCAATTGCAACACATGCATCGCCGCCTCATGCAATGGCAGTTCAGGCTGTTTGAGTTCAAACACGTGGGTGCGGGGCTCGTCGTTGAACAGGTAGTTCAGGGTGTATTCGCGCATGGTGGCATCCTTGTGAGGGGAGAGAAGCAGCTGCTTATCCTGACTTATTGATCAGGTTTTAAGTTCAACCACTTCACAAATCCGTCAGCGGGCAAGCCAATGTTTAGTCTAATGTACCGTTCCATGCCATTCGCAGAAAAGGCCCCCCTATGGTTAACCGTCATACCCGCTCTCGCGAGAGAATCGGCCAGGACCTAAGCCATGCACGCTTGCTGGTCGGCCAACGGCTTCGCGAGCTTTCGCATGACCAGTATTACTTCAACGATGAGAAAAGCGTCGACGACATAGGTTCGCTCGAGTGGCGATGCGACGACCTTGCGCACGTTACGATGTACCTGCTAAGCGATGGCGAAAGTGTCGGGGCGGATCTATCTGCGCTGGAAATAGCTGAGGCCTTTGAGCTTGATGACGCGAGCAGTTGCTCGTGGCGTAGGGAAAACCTGTTTGCCAGCTTATCCGTGCCGTCTCTGGTGGGTAAGGTCATCACCGAGGTTCACGGGGTTATCGATGTAGCAAGGGACCAGACAGCCTCGCTTGTTGGGTTCAACATCACCTTTGACACGGGTGATTACCTGACCTATCTGAATCAGGGTGACGATGCAGCCGTACTGATCAACGAACCGCCAAAGTGCCTAGTTGGTATGGAAACCAGATGGGTGACTTCATTCGACGCCAGGCAGCACGACTAATGCCCTGCGGCGGCTGGGCGCTAAGATAGCCGCCCCGATGCACAGGGGCCAAAAGGGCTGAATATGCACGAACTGCCAATGGCAGACGCAGGCCAGAATGATAAAAAACGCAAGCAAATACAGGCCGCTGTCGCGGCAAGAAACCTGGCAAGCGCGGCTAACAACACCAAGTGGAATGAACTGATTAACCACTTTCGCCAGCTTGAGGGGTGGCGGCCATCCTTTCGATCCAAATCCGTCACAGGCTATATTTCGGGCTGGGATACCGAGTGGTTTTACCACCTGCCGTTTCCATTTGCTTACGTCGAGTGGTTCGATATCGGCCTGCGGAGCATTGCACCCGCCAAGGGAATGCTGCGTCCGGACACGCTCATTGACCACACGGAAGAAATATCCCAGGCCGTTGCACACATCGGGTTCGAGTTTGAAGTTCGGGCTGACGTACTCAGAATTTGGGGCTACCTGCCAAAATCCTACGAAGACTTTCCACCTGTGTAGCGGCCATTGATCTGTTGAGTGATCCACGCCCTGCTGTAGACCAGCACACTATTTGCCAGCGCCACCGGAAAATGAATAAACCCATGGGCAGCTTCCGGCAGCAAGTGCGCCTCAACCTGCGCCACCGCCCCCCACCGCTCTGCCAGCAACAGCGTGTCATCCTTCAGCGGGTCCAGCTCGCCGACAAACATCAACGCCGGCGGCAACCCCGTAAAGTCGCCATACAACGGTGACAACGGCGGCTGCCGCCTTTGCTCATCACTCAACCCCGGCGTGAGCATACGCAAGGCCTCGACCATCCCCAGGCCATCCAGTAATAACGTGTCCGGCCCGGCTGCGCGTACGCTCGGCGTGCCGGTCAAATCATAAACCCCGTAATACAACACCGCCCCGCTCACCCGCGCGAGCAACTGCGGCCATTGCTTGAGCGCCAGCAACGTCGTCGCCGCCAGATGGCCGCCCGCTGATTCACCAACAATGATCACCGGCAGGTCGGCAAACTCAGGACAGTCGCCCAACAGCCAGCGAGCGGCGGCCAAGCAGTCTTCCATCAACCCCTCGACCGGCGTATCGACCGCCAGCCGATAATCCACCGACACCACCGCCACGCCGCACGCCTGCACCATGCCCAGGTTCAGGTCATCGTCCATCTGCGCATTGCCGATCACCCAGCCACCGCCGTGGATATCCAGCACCACGCCCTTGGGTTTACCCGCCGGCCGCAGGATGCGCACGGGTACCGAGCCCACCAGATGGGTTTGCGCCGCCGGGGCCTTCTTGAGCGTTTGACTGACGCGCAGCAGCGCCTGGATCACACGCGGCGTGATGCGGTTGCGGATTTTAAAGCGCGGCAACCAGGCGAGCTTTTTATTAAAGCCGCGCATCTCGGCCAGCTCCGGCTCGCTGGCAGGCCAGGGGGTGTGCGCCATCAGCGGTTATTGCGAAGAATCGAGAAATTCAACGCCGCCGCCACACTCAGCCACGCCAGGTAGGGGAACAGGATCAGCCCGGTGATCACGTCCAAACGCAACGCCATCACCACCAGCGCCGCCACCACCAGCCACAGCAGCACTATCACCGCCATCGCGGCGAAGATGCGATGCGCGCCGAAAAACACCGGCGTCCACAGCGTATTCAACGCAATCTGCGCGGCCCACAAGCCCAAAGCCAGTTGGCTGCCGGGGATCATGGTCAAGCGGTAACCGGCCCAGGCGAGCAGCAGATAGATGACCGTCCAGGCCACCGGGAACAGCCAGTTAGGCGGTGTGAAGCTGGGTTTGACCAGGGCTTCGTACCACTGGCCGGGTTTGAAAATGATGCCGGTGCTGGCGGCAGCGCCGCAGGCGATGAGGAAAATAAGCAAGATCATGAGCTGTCCTTGGCTGGTGTCAGCGGTCAGGGTTCATTTCAGGATAAGACGCCTGGGGAGTGGGTAAAAGTTCACACAGAATCAGGCGCCACAATCTTCAGCCACGGCCAGCGCGCCTGATAACTCTTGGCCTTGGCCGCAAACAACTCCGGCTCGCGGTGATGAGGATTAATCCGCAGCACACCCTGCGCCACATCCTCCAACCCATACGGCGCATACACTTCACCCGTTTCAATCTCCAGCCCGATGCACGTGCCCGCCACCAAGTAGCGATCAACGCCTTGTTTAGCCGTGTGCAGCTGCGGATAAGGCCGACCAAAGCGCTCGCCGTACCAAAGGTGCACCCGCGCCTGGTTCTTGACCTCGACGTTGACGCCCAAATCCTGAAACAACTGCTCGGCCGAGCGGATGACTCTGTCCTCAGCCTCGTAGGACAGGTCCGTATCAAAGTAGAAAACGTCGTAGTCCTTTACGCCTCGGTCGGCGGGAAGGTTCGACTGATGATTCCACACCGCCTGGAACAGGCAGCCCGCCGTGAGCATGCACTGGTCAACGCCGAGGGCGGGCAGGCGCGCTGTGATTTCGGCGTTGATGGGGTTGGCCATGGCCAGTTCGAGGAGGGTTTTGACGGTCAATGTCATGAGCGTTCCTGTGTATTCAGCGCCGTTAGAACCTCCGACGCTACACCACGTGTGGAGTGGGTTTCGTTACTGCAATGTTTCTATACAATTTGCTCGCCTGCAACCAATCGTCAAGGATAAAACGATGCGCATCAGAGAAATGGCCCTCATCACCACCAGCGCCTTGCTGCTCACGGCCTGCAGCGACAGCCCTTCCGACACCGACATTCAAGCGGTGCTGCAACCCCGACTGGAAGGAGCCTCCTGCGTCACCGCGCCCATGTTCAGCAACTTCCCCATCACCCTGAGCGACAGCTTCAGCAGCGGCACCTCCAGCGCCAACCAGCCCGCCTTCGACGCTCTGACCGACGCCGGCCTGCTTGCCAAAAACGATAAAACCTACACCCTCTCCGAGCCCGGCCGCGCCGCCTACGTGCAGGAAAAATCCGGGTTCTGCTACGCCCAAGGTTATGCAATCACCAAGATCCAGAACACCGCCGCTAATACTCACCCAATGGGCGCCGCCGTCGAAAAATCCTGGGTGGTGACCGTGGACATCCGCCAGCAACCCATCGCCCCGTGGGCCAAAACCCCGGCGATTGAGAAACTGGCGCGTAACCCGGAACACCTTTCCGAAGTGCCCAAGACCTATCACGTGGTGGTGGGACGCTTGAAGGGAGAACAAACGTTGAAGCTGCTCGACCCACGGTTTTCGATCATGCGTGGGGTGGGTGTAAACCAAGCCTTTTAAGCACCGCCGCCGCCCTTTGTGGTGCACAGAGAAAATCTGTGGCCCGCAAGCCATTGTGGCGAGCGGGCTTGCCCTAATGCCGTTCAGTTAAGCGAACGCAATGCTCAGAGCAGCGAAGATTAAATGTGGGAGCCGCGGTGCGACGACTCGACTTGCCCGCGATGACGTCGGCCCAGCAAACATTGATGTTGACTGACCCACCGCTTTCGCGGGCAAGCCCGCTCCCACAGGGGAATGCGCTGGAGTGGCCGTCTCAAGGCTGATCGGGTTTAGTAGCGATGAGGTTGTAGCCCAAGCAAGGAACTTAACAATGGTTAACGTCACACAGGATTCAACCACCCCCTTCACCGTCGTCCCCGACGCCAGCACCGAAACCCTGATCACCAACAGCTACGAAACCTTCACCTGCGTCAGCACACTACTGCTCGACCTGTCCGAAGACCTGTGCGGCAAACACCGCGCCATCGCACTGGCTATCCACCCACTGAGCGAACTGGGCGTACTGCTCACGGCCAGACTTCTGGACCGCGAAGCGCCCTGCCCTGGCTGATTATCAGCCCTTCAACGCACCCGCCCAATTTTGCTTTTTGGAGGGTTGTGTGAGCGCCAGCGCGCTGATGGCGCTGCCTTCAATTAGCGCCAGGGTAGTGATCCACGTACTGAATGGTGAAGTCGGGGTAGTGATCGACGATCTGGATCTTGTAGTCCGGGTAGTGATCGACCATTTTCCATTTGCCGGCTGAGTCAGGGTAATGATCTACCCGCTGTACCTTGAGGTCAGGGTAGTGGTCAACAACCTTAACCTTGTAGTCGGGATAGTGATCGACGAACTGGATGTTGCCGTAAATTTTCGACACATCGACACCCGAAGCCGCCGAAGCGCAGAAGGTGCAGGTCAGCAGCAGTGACGCCAGAGCAACTTTAAACATGACAGCCTCATCCTGAGAAATCAAAGGTGCCCAGTCTAACGACCTGCGCGCAAATTGCACCGCAAAACGCCCTATCTAGCTAATGCTCAACCCTTCAACTCACCCGCCCGATTACTCGCCGCGTCGTCGTAAGCCACATACAGCGACTCAGCGATCTGGCTTTTGATGGCCTTAGTGGATTCCAGCCCCAACACAAAACCTTCGGCTTTGCCGCCTGCGCGGTTGAGTTCTTCATGGGTGGAGGCGCCGGTGATGGCGTCGAGGAGCTTGGCCGCGTGAGGGCCTACGCCTTTGGGGAGGGAGATTTGGTCGATGGACATCAGCGATACCTTTGAGAAGAGAGGTCGGTAGTGCGTGGAACCACTACCGGGCCCCCATGGTAGACCGGTATGCACATCGACGGGCTGTTTTCAGCTCAACGCCTCAGTTGCTTATCAAACAGACAGCGCCACATCGACGGTTAAAAAGCCCTGCCCGCACAAGATGCAGGGCCAGGGCCAAAGTGGGTCAAGCGATTAGAAGGCGGGTAACATGCCCTTTCCTGCCTTGAGGGCGAAGATCAATTGCCCAAGGGTATCGAAACGTCTGGTTTTCAAATCATCCCAACGATCAATAAACAAACGCCCATCGACATCAACTTGAATAGGCGTGGAGACAATTTCCCCCGTCCTGGCTCGGTGGAGCAGATTAGTGTGCGCCACAGAAGGCCGCTCAATCAGAAAGTCGCCGCTCTCCCTCAACCGTGAGCGCAACGACGTCGTCGAGGGGACGGCTGTCATGTTCAGTTCGGTTTTGAGTGCTTGAACCACGTCCTCCATCAACAAGTAACGTTGCTCGTTCAACCGTGGAAAGTTCTCAATATAGAACTGCCCCACATTGTCCATTTTTATCGGATGAGAAATGATTTCTCGGTTTTCGGAAAGACGCATCAGCGTGGCCTGGTTCACTGCAGGCCGTTCAATCAGGAAGTCGCCGATATTTTTCAGCCGTGCGCCTGGCTGGGTCTTAGTAGAGGCGGCGGTCAAACGCGTGTGTGCCTTGAGGGCCTCGTTCACGTGTTCAAACATGAAGAAACGTTGATCCTTCAACTGCGGCCAACGCTCAACAAAAAACTGGCCTTTATCGTCAATTTGAATGGGGGTGGAAACAATCTCTCCGTTGTCGGCACGGTGGAGCACATTGGCGTCGCCCAATGACGGCCGCTCGATCAGGAAGTCGTCAATATTTCTCAGCCACGTGCGATCCGTTTGGGCCGGGGGCAACGGTGGGGAGCTGCCGGCAATCGCGACGTCTATCTTGAAGTCACTGCGCACGGCTACGCTGCCGGAGCTGCCTATCCCGCCTTCGAGGATTTCCCATCCGCCCCGGTGCAACGGGCGTGCGTTGCTGGGGGCGACATCGCGTACCGTCAAGCTGACCGCATCCTGCAATTGCGCGATACCCGGTACACCATGGACGCTATCGAGGTGGCCGCTGCCCATGAGCGCTACCCACTTATGGGGGCCCACTGCAGCCTGGTCAGCCTTGATCACCTCATTGGCGAAATAGCTGAAAACGTTATAGCGGCCGTGAACCGCCTCCATACCTCGGGTGTGATAACTGGCTGTGCAATCGAGTGCTCGGACGCGCACTCCGGCCTTGTTAGCGGCCTTGACCACATGGGTATACGTGTTGTCACCCCGATAACGGCCCATATGGCCAGCATCTTGTGCGCTCAGATAACGCTGCAGGTTTTTCGGCATTTTCGCCGTTTTATAAAAGGTGTCCAACTCGGCCTGATGCAGATCGGTCAGCAGGTGCTCCATGTACAGGGTTTTGACGCCCTGCGCTTTGAACCGCTGCATGTGTTTGATCAGGGCCTGTTTGCTCGATTGATGAGCGTGGCCTTCGCCGATGACAAGGCCCAACTTTTGTTTATACAGTTTCTCGATAAACGCCTCTTCAGTGGTCGCCGTGGCGAGGTCGGTGAAATCGGCGCGTACCGGTGGGGTGTAAGCGGCAAATGCGTCTCTGGCGGTTTTATCCAAGCGATTGCGAGTGCTCCTGAAAGCGCTGAACGCCAATACATCTGGGCTTTCGGCAGTGAAGCCATATCGGGTATCCAGGGCGTTTTGCGAGTAGACCATTTCGTCCAAGTTGGGTTTATGGATCGCGGGCAGATCAAACGCCGTGTAGTGGGACGGGGCAAGCGGCACCGGCACTGCCGTTGAGGGGCCGGCCGTCGGCACCGTTTGTGACGCTGCTGCCATTGTCAGCTTGTAGTCACCCCGGGCCAGCTGGGCGGCAGAACTATCGGGCAGGACGCCCACGGCCTGGCCCGGGGCAACGTCATCAACACGCAGGACGACGACATTTTGCAAGTCGCCCAGCCCCGGCAGTTCGTCGACACTCCCTACGCGGTTGTGATCGACCAGGGCGATCCAACCTTCATCGGCTTTTTGGGTCGCAAGGGCTTTGTGCGAATAAAAATTTCTGAGTTTGCCACTGCGCGGGATAAATCGTTGTGCATCAGAGAGCGCCAACACATGCTCCATATGATAGGAACTCGACGCGTCCACACCCTCGATGGCGACTTTGTGCTTGTGCGCTTCCAGCATCAGTTTGCGGAAGGTAAAGGGGGCATCTGCCTCCCAGCCTAGCGCCTTGTCGACCCGTGCCAGGTGGTCCTCGACGGTACTCAACGCGTGCGCAAGTTTGCCTTTGACTTCCCCGTTGATAATTCTAAGTTTGCTGCGAAAAACATCAGCCGGCAGGTTCTCGATGTACAAGCGTTTGAGCCCTTGCGCAGCCAATGCCTGAATGTCTTCGATCAGTAATTGCTTGCTGGCGACGCTGGCGTTGGCTGCGCCAATAATCAGCCCCTTCTTGAGGGAGAACAGGGCGGCAAGCACGCTGGAGGGGCTGGAATCTGGCGCCAGTACCGGCAAACCGGTGCGGGTCGGGCGTGCTGGCGGCGAGGCGTAGAATGCGTCTGCGTCCTGAACCAGCTGTTTCACTTGGTTGGGATAGCTGTCGCGTAGCGCCTGAAACGCCTCATAGGCCTCCACTCGTGCGCCTGTCGCAAGCACTTCGTCAGGATAGTCGACGAGGCTTTTGCGGAAATCCGGGTCGAGTGCCACTCTAAAATTTTTGCCTTGCACCGATGAAATCTCGTATTTGGCCAGGGGCTGCTCAGCGCCCTCCTGAAGGGCCTGATACTTCCTGCGCCCTCCTCCCACCTCCCCAAAACGTACCCAACGCCCCTCGGCATTTTGGTTGACCAGACGCGAGGTTGAATGCATTTGCCCGGTAAGCGAATCGTAGCGATACAGCAGATGACGACCGATGGAATCCGGTGTGCTCTTTACCCAGAACGCCTTGGCGTCAAAGAGCACGGGGTTCATATCCCCAGGAATGCGAGGGTCGGACGCCTTAAGCAGCGTGGCCAGTTTTGCCGCTTTAAGCGCCGGCCTGATCGACAATGCGTTAAACGGGCCTTTGAAGGCCGGGCGGACGTCGAACACCACCGCGCCGCCCAGGTTTGCCAGGTAGCCGATGAAGTGTTGCAGCGCGCCATCCTTGTCGCCCAGGTGGTAGGCGTTGATAGCAAGCATGGCGTCCTTGAACGCCAGCAGGCCACCCAGGCCCAGGCTCAAGGCAGGAAATGGGAGGGTGGCGATGGCCGTGACCAGCTCTACACACGTCCAGAGAACCCCCATGATCATGTCCGTGCGGTTGACCGTGGTGGCAACCACATCATCTATTTTGCGCTGCAAGACCATGTTGTACAGCTCGTGTCGCAGGTCTGCCAGGGGCGTGACAAGGGCTATCGGGTCATGACGTGCGGGGCTTGAGGTCGTGCGATCTATCGTCTCGGGCAACCCATCGCGGGCAGCCTTCAGAAAACTGCCGATCCGGGTCCTGGCTTTGACCGTCACTCGACCATGGAGATAGTCCGATACACCGTCGACTTTTTTCAGCCAGTAGTTGAACAGCTTAGCCTCACGCACGTCGATGCCATCGGGGGCGTTGGGGGTGTACAGCAGAACCGGGTTGTCAGCATGGCTGAACAGGTAATTGCCGATGACCCATTCGCCGTCAATCACCAGCCGATGGACCTTATAGGTATTGCGGGTCGCAACCGTGGTATCGCCAAGGCTGTCGATGGCGTGTTCCAGCCAGGTCAGGTCGACCCGGGCGATATGGCCGCGCAGGCAGCAGTCCAACGCCGCGTATTTCATCTGCAGTTGGTTAATCGCCAGGGTAGCGTTGCGCCGCTCGGTGTAACCGGGGCTGGTTGCGCTTTGCAACTTGTCGCGAACTTCTTCGGTATAACGCTGACCGATCCACACACCGGTCACCGCGCGGGAAACCTTTTGCGGAGTCAGGAGGCTAATGTCGAGCCCTTTCGGCCCGCTGAAGGTGGCCGAGGTCGAGAATTTAGGGTCAATGAAGCCGACGTTGTCCTTGTAGCCGTCTCTGTATAACTGGGTATAGGACATAGGCGCCGGCAGGCCGCCCACCAACGGCCAAGGCGCCGAAACGTACACGGTGTCCGGGTCAATATCATTCTCGCTACGGCCCAATAGCGTGTTCAGGCTGAGTTTGGCTTGCTCGTGCAGATAGGCGTTGAAGGTAATGAAGTTCGCTTCTGAATCCGGCCGGCTGTTATAGGCGAGCAAGGCACCCGCAGCATCCTCGCCAAGGCTGGTCAACCGGGTACGGTCTGGCGCCGAGGCAGAGCGGTACCACAGCGGGGTGCTGTATTCGTAGTCATCCAGCGCTGCGCTTTGCGAATGAACAACCATGGCCTCCAGGCAGACTGTATGGGTGCACAGAGGGCCGAATGTCACTTCCTCGTGTTCCTTCGCGTCGGGCTTGAAGCCCAGCCCGGCGAGGAACGTGCCCATCTTCGGGCGAAAACGCAGCGGGCATTGCGCAAGCAAGTAGTCGCTCATGGTCCGGCCGTTGTACCGGGTTTTGTCATCGGCCCAGTCGATGATATGGGTCTGGCATTCGCGCTCGCTCGTGAAGGCAAGGAACTGTTGCTCACGTGGCGAGCCGGGGGGGCACAACAGCAAGCGCTGGGGTTGGCCATCGGCATCCTCCTCACGCAATAACCACAGGTCTTTGAGTTGCGCGCCATGCAGCTGCACGGTCTGCGCACGCAAACGCGGGTTTGTGCCGGCTCGCAGGTCCTCGAACAACAGGTAGTTCGCCGGGTTCAAGTCGCCTCGTAACTTGGCGACATAAGCAAGCAACACCAGGCGTTGATCGAACAGGTGTAGGGCAGCCTGTTTGAATTCAGGTTTGCGCTGCATGGCTTTTTGCAGCGCCGCAAAGTCCAGGCGCGGTTGCAGGTCCGGTTCGCGAAGTATATCCAGCAGGCTTTGCGCATTCAGCTCGGCGTGACGGCCCTGCAGTGGTGCGCCCGCGTAGGTCAGGGCAGTGCTGGCCAGAAAGTCCGAGGCAGGCAGCTCATCACCGGTATGCAGCCCCGAATAGCTCAGCTGCGCCAGGTTGCGCTGCTGCTCGTAGATGCCGACGTAGGCAACGTTACGGCGGGTCGTGACTTGCAGGTTTTGCAGATCCAGGTCATGAATCTCCAGCTCCTCGTCCAGGTACTCGGTCAACTGATAAAGCGCCAAGGCCTGGGGCGAAGCGGCAGGCCCCAGCAGGTCGATAAAGGTATTTCGGGCCTGGTTGTAACCTTGTATGAAACCACTCAGGGTTTGCTGGCTGATCGCGTCAGCGCTGCGATACCAATCAGGCAGGCTGTTGTACAAGCTTCGTTCCAACAGTTGTTGCTGCCTGAATGCCAGGCGTAACGACAAATCCGGGAGCGCAGCCTTTACCGCGTTGTCCAGTGCCAATTTGAGCAGCGCTGCGTCGTGCAACGGGTTGTCGACCAGGCTCAAGGCCAGGTCGACGTCCTGGCGGCGCTTGTCGAGCATCGCGTTGTAGGTGTGTTCGAACAGTGGCTCGCCTTCAATGGGCAGCAATTGCAGGGGCCAAATACCCGCTACGTCCAGCGCTTGGTAACGCACCGGCAAATAGCGGCAAAACTCTGCGTGGCCCGCCGGCAGCCCCAGGCTCGCCTTGAGACACTGGTCGAGCTCTGCCAGAGAGTCGAAAGCCTCCAGGCCTCGGTTTGGGGTAAATAACAGGACCTGGCCAAGGTCCTCACCCGACGTCAGGTTATCCACCACAGGGCTGGATTTGCGCGTGAGCACAAAGGCCCCCGCAAATGTCACGATCGCGTCCTGGTAGCTGAAATTGAGCGAGTACATGCCGGGGCGAAAGGTCGGGCCTCGGGAGCAATCTTCAATCATGCGTTGTTCGGTGGGAGACAGCAGATGGTCACGCACATCCAGCGTGGCCTGCTGTTCCAGCGCGCTGAGGCCGGCCGTGGAGGTCATGTAGCTCTTGCGGCCCAGACCGTCCACGGTGCTGGCTTCGTCAAGGCCTTGCAGGTGTGTGTTCAAATCGGTTTTGAGCGTGGCGAGCAGCGTCTGGCCGGCTGCCTGGGTGAGATCTGCCTGCGTCAATGCCTGGAACAAACTGCGTGACCGGTTCAACAGGACGTCGTTGGCGGTGATCAAGGTGGTGTTGAGCTTTTCCAACGCCAACAGTTCGGCTGGCAATACCACGGGAAGCTTGGTTTGGGTACGCAACCCAGGGTCGATTTCAAGCAGGTGAGTGCGTATTTCTTGAAGCGTTGGTACCGCTGCAAGCGTGTTAGGCGTGCTCATGGGCACTGTCCTCAGGGTGATGGAATGAGCCATCAGCTTGAGGCGGGCTTTGGAGGTCACGGCGGTAGATATTCAATCTGCCGGTTAAAACCAACCCGACAGGCGTGCCCTACCGCTCAGCACTGCGTATCAGCGATACAAAAAGCTCACCCTGCGGCATCTTGTGCAACGCAATACCCGCATTCTCAAACCACCCCTGCGCCACCACATCGCCGTTGCGATCCGTCGCAATGATTGTATAAGGTGAAGCCGGGCCAGCCTCAGGGAAGTACGGCCCATCCTGATAAAACACGCTGTCAGGCTTGCCACCCCACACCCCCCCGCACCGCAGCATCAGCAATACCCGCCACTCACCAGGAGCCCTGCAATGGATTTGAAGTTCAGCCACGTCGACGTCTTGGTCGAGAACCTCGAAGAGGTGTGCGCCTACTACGCAAAGATTCTCAACGCCAAAATCTCCAAAACCCAGGTCTGGGATCGCGGCGGCCTGCAGGTACGTTTTGCGATTGCACTGATGGGCCAGGAGCGTTTCATGCTGGTTCAGCCATTGGCGGGCAACTTGCGCGAGCTGTTGGACGCACACGGCGAAGGGATGATCTACCGGCATTGCTACACCACACCGGACATCGAAACGGCCTACGCCGAATTGATCGCCACCGGGGTGCAACCGGAGGATGAAAACGGCAAGCCGTTGACCCTTGAGGACCTGCGGTCGCCGGATGGGAAACGCATCATCTGGTTGCCCAAGCGCTTCGGGCATTTCTCTATCGAGATTCTGGAGGAGAAGGCGTTGGAGGCGTTTATCGAAGACGCATTCGCCTGAAACGGCGTTGCATTGAGCGCCGACATCGAGATTCAAAGCTATTACGACTTGGTCACCCATACCTACGAACATAAAATCGGCGGCTACCCTTCGTTTTGCCAGTCGGGCGTCGACCCGGGCGCGGGCTTTGAGTTTGTGTTCCAGCTATCGTCTGACGCGAAAATAAACCTCAACGTCGTGGACAGCGGGAGCTTGATGTTCTGGAAGAACGTCGTCACTGGCGAATGGGCGCTTTACTATGACTTTTATTAAAAACACCCAAAAAACAGATGATTAAGCGCTAACTTATTGGAACCCCTTAATGCCTTCCCCAAAACGCGACATCGCCCGCCTCGAACGCCGCCTGGTCGCCACACTCACCGAAGCCTGTGAAACCGCCAAAGCCGAAATTCCAGGCTTCGACTGGCTGACCCACACCGTCGACTACGCCGCCTTCCCCCAAAGCCTGCGGGTGACCTGGGTGTTCGATACCCGCGCCAATCAGGACCACGCCCTGGCAACTGGCGCCGACCAACGCATGCGTGAGCTGACTGCGGCGGCGCTGCACGAGGCCGAGGTGACGGCGGTGAACATTGATCGCTGCGTGCGCTTCGACTCCGAGCAAGCATGCAGCGCCCAGCATGGCGGCGATTGGCGCCGGCGCCTCGGTTGAGGGACGCGACGCTGTTCAACTGTGGGAGCTGGCTTGCTTTCGTGGCGAGCGGGCTTGCCGTGTTTTCCTAGAAGCCGCCCCCCATCTACTGGATAATGCAGCCTCGCCTTTCTCCGATAAGGACATCCCCCGTAATGAAGTTGCCCGCCCTCCTCCTGGCTGCTGCCGTGTTGCCGTCCCTCGCCCATGCCGACGACGCCGCCTTGACCGACACACTCAAGGCTTTCACACGCTGCGACGCGAGCTTCTTCTCCAGCCTCAACACGCACCGTGACGCCTGGCAGGCCTACGCTCCGCTCAAGCAGGAAAAGAACTTCACCTGGATCGCGGTCAAAAACCGCGCCGACCGCAAGGCTGACCAAGTGCCGGTCAGCGCGCCGCCCATTGCGGGTTTGAAGCTGTTGTCGTATGCCGATGAGGTCGCCGACCTCGGCCCGTTGGGGCGCTACTATTACTGGGGCTTCATTGTGGACGGCGGTGTCGATGAGGTTGCCCAGCGCCTCGCGCCGCTGTTGGAACAACCCGGGTCGCTGCAAAAAGGCGACAAGGAATACACGCGCAGCGAGCTCAAGGTCGGCAACGGCTGGCAGGCAATCAAACCCCAGCCGGGCAAGGCGCCGGGCACGCGGCAGGTGGAACGGGTGCTGATCGTGGAGCCGCAAGGCAAGCAAGGCACACAATCGCGTGTCAGCTGCTCGGTACAAGGCGGCGTGAATGCCGGGCTGCTGGCGCTGTTGCGTCCCGACATCGCGCCGGTCGACTACCCGCGCACCCAGATCGAAACCAACTTCAGCGATGTCGACGTGCCTGCCAACGTGCTCCAGCGCCTCGACTCGCCCCTGCTGCAACCGAAGTTCAAGACGCTGAACTACAGCTACCTGTCCAAAAAAGGCGATGGCAGCAAGGACGTTCCAACCTCAGTCACCTTCAAGGCCGAGGGTGGTTTGCTGGTGAAGAACGAGGCCTACGGCAATACCTTCAACGTTGATCGCCTGACGCAAGCCGACCTGATCCAGTTGAAGTCGAAGATGAATGGCGTAGGCGATGGTCGCGTGCTGCAAACCCGCGAAGTCGAACTGAAGCTGCCGAACAGCTGGGCCCCTGGTCAAACGCTGAGCGCACGCATGAAGATGCTGAATGTGCCTGCCCAACCGACCGACAAACCCTACGAAACTTCGTTGACCTGCAAGGTCGGTGAGCGCATCCCGGCACGGCAGGTGTTTGCCGCCTTGACCGGCGACGCCATCAAGCTGGCGTGCGACCAGGGCGACTATAAGACCTCCCGCGTGTTTATCGAGGACCTGGGCGTGGCGCTGACGCTGGAGTTGACGTCGAGCGAATCGCATTATGTGAATGAGATAACGGCGTTAGAGGTGGTGCGCTAGTCGGTTAGTCAGCACTGGCGCCCCCCTTGTGGCGAGCAGGAGGGGACGCCTGCGCTTTTATTTGGCGAACGCGTACTCGCCGCCCTGCTCCACCGCCTTGCGATAAGCCGGCCGCGCCTGGAAGCGTTGCACCCATGCGGCAAGGTTCGGGTAGGCCTGCAACTTGCCTTGGGCCTTGGCGATTTCGCCGATGAAGCTCAGCTGGATATCCGCACCGCTGAGTTCGTCACCCATCAGGTACGGCGTATCCGCCAGCACATCGTTCAGGTAGCTCAGGTAGTTAGCCACTTCCGATTCGATACGCGGATGCAACGGCGCGCCCGCTTCACCGAGGCGCCCGACGTAGAGGTTGAGCATCAGCGGCAGCATGGCCGAGCCTTCGGCGAAGTGCAGCCATTGCACGTATTTGTCGTAGGTGGCCGTGGCCGGATCGGGTTGCAGGCGGCCTTGGCCGTGACGGCGGATCAGGTAGTCGATGATTGCGGCGGATTCGATCAGCACCAGCGCGCCGTCTTCGATCACCGGGGATTTGCCCAGTGGGTTGATGGCCTTGAGTTCAGGCGGAGCAAGGTTGGTTTTCGGGTCGCGCTGGTAGCGCTTGATCTCGTAAGGCAGGCCGAGTTCTTCGAGCAGCCATAGGATGCGTTGCGAACGCGAGTTGTTGAGGTGGTGGACGGTGATCATAAGGGCTCCGCTGTACACGAGTGGGTATTAAGGTAAGAGACTACGCTGTCGCGCTGGAGTGCCATGGATTAATTCGCAACCATCGCCCACAGCGACGCGCCGACGCCGGTGATGCTCTCCCCGGCAATCAACCCGGCGGCGGCGGTAATCGCAAAGCGCTCGGTGACACTCGGCCAACGGCAGCTCACCAGCCACGTCAGCACTGCGCCGAGGGCCATCATCAGCGACACCGAGGCCGGCAGCACGAAGGCCAGGCCCAAGGCGGCGGCGCTGGGCAAGTACCGGGCGCGTTGGGCGGGCAAGGTGCTGTCGAGAATCCCCAGCAGCACGCCGACCGCGCCTGCCAGAGCAATTGCCCAGCGAATGCTCATCGACAATGAATCCAGCCCATGGGTCAGGGTTTGCGCCACGGCTTTCCAGGTGGCGACCGCAGGCGCCGGCCACTCTTCGGTGAGCAGCATGCTCTGCGGATCGGGTATCAACGCCAGGTAGGCAAACACGCCGACGATGCTGCCAACAAAAATCCCCAGGATCTGCGCGATCACTTGCTTGCGCGGCGTGGCGCCAATCGCCTTGCCGACCTTGAAATCATTCATCAAATCCGTGCATTGCCCGGCCGAGCCACCGGCGGTGTTGGCGCTCATCAGGTTGATCGGCACCTGCCCCGGCGCGACGATGCCGAAGCTCAACTGGGACAATTGCCCGATGGCGCCGATAGGCGGAATGCCAGTGGCGCCCACCACGCGGGCGGCCACGGCGGCCAGGCAAATCGCCAGGGGAATGGTCAACAAGGCCATCCACAGGTTGATGCCAAACAACACCGACTGCAGGCTCACTACCAAGACAATCGCCAGTGCAAACCCGGCGGCAGGCCAAGCGTTCGGGACGGCCCAAGGCAGGCCGCCACTGGCCTTGGTGGTCGTGTGCAAGGCCCACAAACGAATCGCCAGCGAGGCCAGCGTCGAGCACACCATCAGGCTCACGCCTGGCCACAACAACCACGCCACCAGCGCGGCGAATTGCGGGCCGCTGCTGCCTGCCGGCAAGGTCACCAGGCCTTGCGCCAACAGCCACGGCCCCAGCCCGCCCCACGCGAGCAAGGCGCCGAGCAGCAGGGTCAGGCCTACGCGAATGCCGATGATGCCGCCGAACCCCAGCAACAGCAGCGAAGGGTCGGCGGTAAAGGTCAGGCGCTCCAACTGCGCGGTGGGTGACCAGCGCGGGAAGGCCCACAGGAACGTATCCACCCACTTGACCAACCCGGACAGCAACGCAGCGCCGAGCAGCACCTTCAAGCGCGTGGCGGCTTCGCGGCCGTGGTTGTAGATGTGAAGTAGGGTTTCGAGGGTGGCCATGCCTTCAGGAAATTTCAGCGTCTTGTCGTTGAGCAGTGAGGGCCGCAGGTACCAGGCGATCCAGATCCCGAGGAAACTCACCGAGAACACCCAGGCGATCATCGGCAGCGCGTCCAGCGTGTTGCCGGTCAACAAGGTGTAGGCCGGGATCGGCGCCACCAGCCCACCGGAGATAATCGAGGCAGCGGCCGAGGCGACGGTTTGGTTGATGTTGCTTTCGTGCAGTGTCCACGGCAGTTGCCCGGGGCTGCGCTTGGCCAGGCCTTGCCAGATGGAGTAGCCGACCAGCAAGGCAATGATCGACATGTTGAACGACCAGCCGATCTTGAGCCCCGCGTACACATTGGAAGGTGTCAGCAGGATACCCAGCACGACCCCGGTAATCACCGCGCGCAGGCTGAGTTCGCGTTCCACTGGGGCGGTCAGGTCGGGTGTTGGCGGGGTTGAAGGCATGCGGATTCCTTTCGGCAACGAAACAGGGCGACTTGATAAGTGAGCGCTGTTGGGGCTGAAGGTTCATCAACCGCGCGGTGTTTTCACTCAACGTCCGCTGGCTTCGAAAGGTAGTGCAACCTCTGTGGGAGCGGGCTTGCCCGCGAAAGCGGTGGGTCAGTCAACATCAATGTTTGCTGTGCTGACGTCTTCGCGGGCAAGCCCGCTCCCACATTTGAATGCCCGCTCGCCCCAAGGAAGTATGAGCAGTTCAACTGAGAAAATGGATCAGCCCAGCCGAAAACGCGCAGTGTTTTCGCTCAATGCCCGGCTGCCTTTGCTCAACGTATCCGCCGCCTGGTTCACCGCGCGCGCGCCGTCGAGCAAGCGCCCTGCGGCCTGATCGACCTGCTGGATATTGCCGCTGACCTCATCCGCCGTCGTCGCCTGTTCCTCCACCGCCGCCGCAATCTGCGCCAGGGTGTCGGTGACGTTTTGCACCGCGCCGGCAATCTCGCCCAGGCGTGTGCCCAGGCCGGTGACGGACTCGGCATCGGTCAGCGCCTGGTCACACGCGGCGCCCATCAGCGTGACCGCCTGGCTGACCGTCGCACGCAGGCTGTCCACCGTGCTGGCGATTTGCGCCGTGGAGGCCTGGGTGCGTTGCGACAGGCTGCGCACTTCGTCCGCGACCACAGCAAACCCACGGCCCTGCTCGCCTGCGCGGGCGGCTTCGATGGCGGCGTTGAGCGCCAGCAGGTTGGTCTGTTCGGCAATGCCGCGAATGGTGTCGACCACCGACTGAATCTGCTGCCCTTGCTGGCTCACTTGCTCCAGGGCATTGGCGGTGTCGGTCAGGCGCTGGTTGAGTTGCTGAATACTCGCCGTGGTGCGCTGGCTGTCACGGCTGCTGTCTTCGGCGATGCGCCGGGTTTGCTGCGCACTGCCCGAGGCCTGCTCACAGCTTTTGGCGACGCCCATCGAAGTGGCGGCCAGTTGCGTGGCGGCGGCGGCAATCTGGCTGATTTGGTATTGCTGGTCTTCGACTTCGGTCAGGGTGCTGCCCGATTGCGCGTTGAGGGTGTGCACCGCCGAGCCGAGCTGCTGGGTCTCGTGGTTAACGCCCAACAAGCTGGTGCGCAACTGCACCACGGCGACGTTGAGTGCCGTGCTGATCGCCGCGAGTTCATCGCGGCCTTCCACCGCCACTTCGACGCACAGGTTGCCGTCGCGCAGGGACTCGGCAAGCGTGGTGATGCCACTGGCACTGCGGCGGATCGAGGCTTGCAGGCAGATGAACAAGTACAGTGCCGCGAGCGCCAGCAGGCTGAACGTCGCCACCACCGGAATAAACTGTTTAAGTGAGCGGTCGCGGTAATAACTCAAGCGCTCGTCCAGCGAATGCAGCGACTGGCTGCGCAACGCGCCCAACGCCCCGAGGATGCTGTCGACACTGCGATCAAACGCTGTGGTGTCGAGCTTGATGGTGCCGCCAAATACGCCGTCGTCCAGGGTTTTGAGTTCACTGTCGAGCAATTGCAGGCTGGTGTCGTATTGCGCCGCCCACGGTTCAATTCCGGGGTACTGCTTGGCTTTGAGCGAAGCGGCGGCCTTGACCAACTGCTCCCGCGCATCGCCGATACGGCCGCGCAGGTCGCGCATCTGCAAACGACTTTGCAAAGTGAACTGGCCCGACGCAATCGACGACTGCCCAACGCTGGCCGTGCGGCCGATGCGCTCGATCAGGTCCGGCGTGTGCTGGGTGGAGATCTGCATCAACAAGTAGGTTTCCAGCCACGGGTCGAGGATCAGCCCAGCGTCCTGGGTGATCTGCTCGCGCAGGGTTTGCATGGCGGTCAAGGCGGCGGTGAAGCGGTCGTAACCGTCCGGCCACCAACCCACCGTGCGCAGTGACTGGGTGTCCATGCCCTTGACCGTCGCCTGCAATGCTTCAAAACGCGCCAAGGTGTCGGCGCTGGCGTTCTGGGTCTTGAGCGCATCGCCCAGGGCTTGCAGGCTGTGCACGATGATTGGGCTGCCGGCATCGACCTTGTCCATCGCCGCTTGGGCCGCAGCGGTTGGGGTGTGCAGGATATCCAGCGCTTTCCAGCGCGCCGCCTGGTTGCGCTGCGCCGTCAATTGGCCATCCAGCGTGTCCAAGGCCAACAGTTGGTGAACGCCGGACTGCTCGCTGGAAATCACCGCTAATTTGTCGCGATAGTCCTGGCCGATCAGCCACAGGCTCCCGGCCAGGGGCAGCATGAACAGGAAAAACAGGATCTGGAACTTGCGCGCAAAACCGAAACGGCCAAGCAGGCGGATACCCGGTGATAAAAGACTGTGCATGGCCGACCCACTCCCCCAAACAACCTGGATATGACTAGAAGCAAAATGCCATGTCATTGATTGGGAAGGCACTAGCAAGATACGGGCCGTTGGTACCGGGCCGCGAAATAGGCGGCTTGGCGACTTGAAAGCGCAGTGGCATGCGCGAAAATGGGGCAAAAGCACTCAGTGCGTAGAGTTGAATGGTAACCGGCTTTCCAGAGATGCGTGGTTGCCCTAGAGTTCCACCCGCACTGGCCCGCCCGACTTACCCTGCAAGGACATCTAAAATCGCCATGGACATCCAATACCCGTGAACAAGCAACAACGCGACGACATCAGCAAGTTCCTCAGCTACATACTGCGCCACGCGCCCGAGTCCATTGGTGTCGTCCTGGACGGCGATGGCTGGACCGATGTTGACGGCTTGATCCTCAACGCCAACCAACACGGCCACACGCTGGATCGCCAAGCGCTGCTCGACGTGGTCGAGACCAACGAAAAAAAGCGCTTCACGCTCTCAGGCGACGGCCAGCGTATCCGCGCCGCACAAGGGCACAGCACCGCGCAGGTCCAGGTGCAGCACATCGAGAAGGCGCCGCCCGCCCTGCTCTACCATGGCACCGCCAGTCGCTTCATGGCTTCTATCGACTCGCAGGGATTGATCCCTGGCAGTCGGCACCATGTACACCTTATGGACAACCCAGAAACAGCGCTGGCCGTTGGCAAACGCTATGGGCAGCCTGTGCTGCTTACGGTTGATGCGCTGGGTATGAGCCAGGCGGGAATAGCGTTTTATCAAGCGGACAATGGGGTGTGGTTGGTGGCGTCGGTGCCGGCGAACTATTTGACGAGCATGTACTGACTGAAATTATTAATGTGATCATCCAGATTATCCTCAAGCATCATCCGGTACTGGTCACAGAAATACTTCAGCATCGCTTCCCGCGCATCGGCCATTTCGGCGCCGGACTTGAAGTTGCGCGCACTGGCCCAGGCGTTAAAGCGCGTGGTGCCGAACATCATCGAGGCGCTGACCTCGCCGAGGTTTTCACAGGTCTTGAGCTGCTCGTTCGACAGTTCGATGTGTGCATCCGCACGGTCGTAGAAGGCTTGGTCGGTGGCTTCGGCCATGGTGGGGTTCCTGGGTGATCGAATAATGGCGGCTATTGGAGCATATCCGGCCGCCGTAGAGGAGACGCCCCCGGGTGGAGGCGCCTTGAACATCAAGCCAGTGCGAGCACCACCCGCTCAAGCCCGATGCCGAACCCCGCGCCTTCTCGGTAAGCGCCGCCGCCAACCACTTGCTGCTGTGCACCTAACGCGGGGCAACGCACCTCGAAGCCATTGCCCTCCAGGTAGTAACTCAGCCCGCGTTTCACCGCCAGGTTGAGCTCGTAATCGAGCCCCAGCGTGTCCAGAAAACCGCTGCACAGCGCCTGGCTGCGCTGCAACGCCGACACCGGGTCAGGGCTGAGAATCTCGACCCCCAACTGGGTGAATTCACGATAACGACCGGCTTGCGGCCGCTCATACCGGTAACACCGCGCCACGTAGAAAAACATCGCCTCCTCTCGCCCGCCCAGTAACTGCGCGTTGCGCTCCTGGAACAGCGCAGTGGCTTCCGGGATCAGGCAGCAGGGTCGGCCCGCCTTGTCATCAAAGGCCCACATCTGCCCGATGATTTCACTGCCGCCGGCTTTTTCGATAAACGTATCCTGGCCCCACAGGGCCGGCACGATGGCTTCTTCAGCGCCCGCTTCGATGAAGATAGCTCCGAAAACGGCCCTCTATCTCACGCATCGCTGCGGCTTCTTTACCCGTCACTATTCGGGTTCCACGTAGCATAGTCATGTGTTGTATCTCCATTATTTACAGGCAATAAAAAAGGCGCCGTGGGCGCCTTGGGTGATGGTTCATTGAGTGATCAGAGGTTCTGGTCAATCAGTGAGCGCAAGCAACCGCAGCACCTTGGGCAAGGTCCGTGGTGGTGGTGGTGGCGATTGCTTTGCGAAAATTGAGTCATGGGCGATCCTTGCACAGTCAGACGAAGCATTACAAGCCGCCGTTAAAACAACGGCGTCAACTGGCTCAACTGTGCAGCCGTCGGAAAACCCAGCGTACGATAGCGCATTGGGTACAGGCTCGCCGGTGCCAGCAAATCACCCAGCTTGGCTTGAAGCTCATCCCATTCGACCACTTGGGTCTGGGCGGTGCCGTCAGGCTGGATCTGCACCAACGCCACGCGGTCGGTCTTGGGCAGCAAGGTGTCGACGGTTTCTGTCCAGCTGCACATCGAGAATGTCTTGCCGTTGCTGTCCTTCAACTCGAACAGCTTGTAGGTCGCTACAAACACGTCGATCTTCTGCTCTTCATGGATCGTGTCGAGCTGCTCTTTCTGCGCGTGGTAATTGCCTTGCAGCAGCATGTGTTCGAGGCTCGCCACACGCTCAAGGAGCGCTTCGTCCTGGCTGATAAAAGGCACGATCCGTTGATCGTCGTAGGTGTAGACCTGGCTGGAAACGGCGCGCCCGCTTTCCATGGCCTTGAAGCTGACCTCGACCATATGCCGAATGCCTTCTTCATCCTTGTCACCGGTCACCATGAGGATGTCGCGGGTCGGGATCATGAACACCGGGCGGCCTTTGATGGCCGCACGCTGCAGGACATCCGGCAGCAGCACGCGGCTGGTGTCGTAGCCGTCATTCCAGCGGCCGACGTAGAGGCCGGGCACAATTTCATCAAACGCCTCCTGGGTTGCTTCGCGCAGGTTGCTCACCGCCACTGCGAGCGCCTCGCCCAGGCTCACGCCCCAGTTTTCCTTCGGCCCCTCGGTGAGGGTGGAGGTGGTCTCGGGGTAGTCCACTGCCAGCAAGGTCACGCAGTCTTTGCCCAAGGCCTGGTGAACAGCGGTGTAAGGCGCGTCCCAGCCTTCGGTGCGCACGTGATGCAGGCGCACTTCTTCAAGCATCGCCAGGTTACGAATCACCGGACGTAACATCGGCTTGACGTCTTCAAAGCTTTGCGGCGCTTCCTTTTTGTAGCCGAGCAGTGTCGATACATAACCCTTCAACACCTCAGATTTGTGCGCCTTGTCGGCACTCTGATAGTCATTGAATGCGTTATGCAGGTTGAAGTAGCCGCCGTCGCCATGTTTGAGGCGGAACTCTTTGGGCACGTACTCAAGAGGTTCGCTGAAACCGGCATCACGAGCAGCCTTGATGACTTTCTCAGCGAATGCGTCTTCGGTCAGGGGGCGATTGAAGAGTGTGTTCAACAGGGAGCCAAACATGCGCAAAGTCCTCCATGAGTGCGAGCCGTCCATCATGGGCGGTGCACGAGACCGGGTAAAGCGCCGGTCTGGGTTGTGTGACCCCGTTCACTGTTACCGGTTCAAGCCAGCAACTGCGTAATCCACCGCGCCTGCTGTTCAATCTCTTGCACCTTCGCCTGCGGCACTGCCTGGCGCGCCTGCTCGAAGCTGGCCAGGGTCTTGTGCTTCTGACGCAGCATGCGTTGCCATTTGGCCAGGAACACCGGGCTGCGCGCCTGCATTTGCAGCGGGCCGAAGTACAGTTCCTCATCGGTGTAGGTCACAGGCGTAGCACGCTCGGCGACGATGATTTCGTAATAGAAGCGATTCTCCTGCAGCAGCTCTTCAAGCAGGATGCGGTAGCCGTTTTCCATTAACCATTGGCGCAGCGGTTGCTCGCCGCCGTTGGGTTGCAGGACCAGGCGTTCCTGGCCGCTCAGGTGCGCTTTGCCGCTGTCGAGGATGTCGCGGATGGTCTCGCCGCCCATACCGCAGAGGCTGATCGCGGTGATCCCATCACAAGGCTTGATCGCCGCCAGCCCATCCGCCAGGCGCACGCTGATGTGCTGCTCCAGGCCGTTGTCACGCACGGTGCGTTCGGCCGCGTGAAAGGGCGTGGTCGCCACCTCCCCCGCCACCGCCGCAGCGATCACGCCACGGCGCATCAATGCCACGGGTAGGTAGCCGTGGTCCGAGCCGATATCGGCCAGGCGCGCATCGGCCGGCACATGCGCCGCCACACGCTCCAGGCGCATGGACAATGTGTGTTCGTTCACCGTTTGTTCCTTATCAGCACAACATTACTCACCCGAAAAACGATCCCGGCTGTTGGTCAGGTGCAACACCATGGCCGCCCGTGCGGCGTCCGGGTCCTGGCGTTTGATCGCATTGAAGATCGCCTCATGCTCCAGGTTCGCCAATTGCCCCAGCTTGGCGAAGTCCGCGCCGCCGCGTTCGGCGCCTTTGACCTGGGTGCGCGGGATCATCGCACTGCCCAGGTGCAGCATGATTTCGGTAAAGAAGGTATTACCGGTGGCCTCGGCGATCAGCTGATGAAAGCGCTGGTCTTCTTCCACGCAGCTGTCGTTGTTGGCCAGCGAAGCTTGGTAGTCGTCCAGCGCTTCGCGCATGCGCACCAGTTGCCCATCAGACCTGCGCAAGGCGGCCAGCGCCACGGCTTGCACTTCCAGGCCCAGGCGCAGCTCGAGCATGTTGCGCACGCTGGCGACCGTGTCCACATGCAAGCGCAAGCCTTGCTGGGCGTGTTGCGCCAGCACAAAGGTGCCGATGCCGTGGCGCGTCTCGACCAAACCTGACGCCTGCAACTTGGAGATGGCTTCGCGCACCACCGTCCGGCTCACGCCGTGCTCAAGCACGATGGTGGATTCGGACGGCAGTTTTTCACCGGGTTTGAGCTGGCCGAGCAGGATGCGCTGGGTCAGCGTATCGACTACGCCTTGGGCCAGGTTGTTGGAACGTCGACGGACAAGGGTTCCGTTTTCAATGGGCATCGCGAGGGTCCACGGGGTTGGGCTGGAGGGAGCTTAACACCGCGCTTGGCGGCGACGTTGGGTTGATTGAAAAAACGCTCTACTTGTATGACAACCAATCTGATCAACCCATCACCCACTGCATGCCGCGATCGCTCTGGCGGGGATATTCAGGTTCCATCAACATGCCTTAAACATCAACAAACCCAAGCAAACACTGAGTAAATAACCAAAATAGCTATTCAACCATCGTGCTTATAAGAACAAATACACGCCGCCCCACATTGCGCAGCACAAAAAACCACTTGTATGATGTCTATCAACAAAACACGCAAACCCGCATAAAAATAATCAGGGGGAGTTTTGAATTGTGAACAATTCAAGCCATGCATCTGTCGCTCCACACAGTGATTCAGTCCTCGCGCGTGCCGTGAGCAAAGTGAAGGGCCATGTGCTCCCACTGTTCGTGATCATGTTCATCCTCAACTACATCGACCGGGTCAACATCGGCTTTGTACGCACGCACATGGAGCATGACCTGGGCATCGGCGCGGCGGCCTACGGCCTGGGTGCCGGGCTGTTCTTCATTGGCTACGCGCTGTTCGAAGTGCCCTCCAACATGCTGCTGCAAAAGGTCGGCGCGCGTATCTGGCTGACCCGCATCATGTTCACCTGGGGCATCGTCGCGACCTTGATGGCGTTCATCCAGAACGAAACCCAGTTCTACGTCCTGCGCTTCCTGCTCGGCGTGGCCGAAGCCGGGTTCTTCCCGGGTGTGATCTATTACTTCACCCGCTGGTTGCCTGGCGTGGAGCGCGGTAAAGCCATTGCGATCTTCCTGAGTGGTTCGGCGGTCGCGTCACTGATTTCCGGCCCATTGTCGGGCGTGCTGTTGCAGATCGAAGGCTTCGGCTTCCACGGCTGGCAATGGATGTTCGCCATCGAGGGCCTGGCCTCCGTGGCGCTGGGGTTCTTTGTGTGGTTCTGGCTCGACTCCAAACCCCACGACGCCAAATGGCTGACCCGCGAAGAACAGGACACTTTGGTCGGCGCCATCGACCAGGAACAGCGCGAGCGGGAAGCGCTGACCACGGTCAAACCGACCATCGGCAAGCTACTCAAAGACCGCCAGATCCTGCTGTTCTGCGCCCTGTACTTCTGCATCCAGCTGACGATTTACGCCGCGACGTTCTGGCTGCCGAGCATCATCAAAAAGATGGGCGACCTGAGCGACGTGCAGGTCGGGTTCTTCAACTCGATCCCATGGCTGATCTCGATCATCGCCATGTACGCCTTCGCATCACTGTCGGGCAAGTTCAAGTTCCAACAGGCCTGGGTCGCCGCCGCGCTGTTGATTGCCGCCGCGGGCATGTTCATGTCCACCACCGGCGGGCCGATTTTCGCCTTTGTGGCGATCTGCTTTGCAGCCATCGGTTTCAAGTCCGCCTCGTCACTGTTTTGGCCAATCCCCCAGGGCTACCTGGACGTGCGCATCGCCGCCGCCGTGATCGCGTTGATCAACTCCATCGGCAACCTGGGCGGCTTCGTCGCGCCAACCACCTTTGGCTTCCTGGAACAGACCACCGGTTCGATCCAGGGCGGCCTCTACGGCCTGGCCGGCACCTCGGTGCTGGCGGCGATCCTGGTGTTCTTTGCCAAGACTTCGCCCGCTGCCGCGCTGGCCTCGCCAAGCGCTGTGCCGACGGGCGCCGCCATCAGCAAACCTCTTTGAGCCTATTTAGGAACTTGCCATGAACACTCCAGTAGTCACCCATTTCCACGTCATCCCGGTGGCGGGCCACGACAGCATGCTGCTCAACCTGAGCGGCGCCCATGGGCCATTCTTTACCCGCAATATCGTGATTCTCAAGGACAGCAGCGGCAATACCGGCGTGGGCGAAGTACCCGGCGGTGAACGCATCCGCGAAACCCTGGAAGACGCGCGTAGCCTGGTGGTCGGCCAGCCTATCGGCCAGTACCAGCGCATCCTCAATCAGATGCGCAGCACCTTTGCCTCTCGCGACGCCGCCGGGCGAGGCCTGCAAACCTTTGACCTGCGCATCACCATTCATGCCGTCACCGCCATGGAAGCCGCCCTGCTCGACCTGCTGGGGCAATTCCTCGACGTGCCGGTGGCGGCCCTGCTCGGCGAAGGGCAGCAGCGCGATGCGGTGAAAATGCTCGGTTACCTGTTCTACGTCGGCGACCGCACGGCCACTGACCTGGCTTATCGCAACGAGGCTGACGCCGATGACGACTGGTTCCGCTTGCGTCATGAGCAAGCCATGACTGCCGAATCCGTGGTGCGTCTGGCCGAAGCCGCCAAGGCCAAATATGGTTTCAATGACTTCAAGCTCAAAGGCGGTGTCTTGAGTGGCGATGAAGAAATCGAAGCGGTCACCGCCCTGGCCGAACGCTTCCCGGATGCGCGCATCACCCTCGACCCGAACGGCGCGTGGTCACTCAAAGAAGCCATCCGCTTGTGCCGCGACCAACACCACGTACTCGCCTATGCCGAAGACCCGTGTGGCGCAGAAAACGGCTACTCGGGCCGCGAAGTCATGGCTGAATTTCGCCGTGCCACGGGCCTGAAAACCGCGACCAACATGATCGCCACCGACTGGCGCGAAATGGGCCACGCGATCCAACTGCAATCGGTGGACATTCCGCTGGCCGACCCACACTTCTGGACGATGCAAGGCTCGGTGCGCGTTGCGCAGATGTGCAATGAATGGGGCCTGACCTGGGGCTCGCACTCCAATAACCACTTCGATATTTCCCTGGCGATGTTTACCCAGGTCGCGGCCGCCGCACCGGGGGAAATCACCGCCATCGACACCCACTGGATCTGGCAGGACGGCCAGCACCTGACCAAAGAGCCGCTGAAAATCGAAGGCGGCTACGTCAAGGTGCCCACCAAGCCTGGGCTGGGCGTTGAGATCGATATGGACGCCGTGGCGAAAGCCCATGAAGTCTACAAAGGCATGGGCCTTGGGGCGCGGGATGACAGCGTGGCGATGCAGTTCTTGGTTCCGGGGTGGCGCTTCAATAACAAGCAGCCGTGCCTGGTGCGCTAAGGCTTAAGGGCAACGGAGGTCAATGTGGGAGCTGTCGAGCTTTAGCGAGGCTGCGAAAGCAGTGGTTCAGGCGATATATCTATTGGCTCTGCCGCCGTCTTCGCAGCCTCGCTAAAGCTCGACAGCTCCCACATTTGATCGGCGTTGTTATCGCTGATCAGGGCTTACCGACGGCTGCTGGCTTAGCCCTTGCCGCCTGATTGACAGCCAACGGCTGCACAGTGAGCTCAACCCCTAACGCCAGCATCAGCTTCTGGACCGTCTCATAGCGCGTTTTCGAGCCGCCTTTGAGCGTCTTGTACAGGCTCTCCCGATTAACCCCCGCAGCCTCGGCAACCTTGTTCACACCTTGGGCTTTAACGACCTCGGCAAGCGCCTTCATGAGCACCTGCGGGTCTTGCGACTTCATGCTTTGCGCCAGGTAAGCGCTGATGGTTTCAGGGCTGTCGAGAAAGCGCGAGGCTTCATAGACACTGGTGCCGGATGTATCAAGGTCGAGGATCGGCATGTCCTCGGGTTTGAATTTCGATTCGCTCATTTCATTGACCTCTCAGGGCATCGAGGATCTCTTTTGCCCGATTGATTCCTCGCTTCTGGTCGGTTTTATCGCTGCCCCAAAGCATCAGGTAAGCGGTGATACCAGTGCGCACAAAGTAGATCCTGTAGCCGGGCCCGACAAAAACACGCATTTCACTCAGGCCTTCACCGACGGGCTCGCAATCACCAAAGTTGTTGTCTTCGGCGCGGTCCAAACGCGCCAACACAGCCGTTTTGCCCCAAATATCCTGCATACCGTCGAGCCCTGTATCGAACTCCGGCGTCCTGCCGATCAAGTTAGTCACAGATTCAAATGTAGCCTACTGGCTACTCCTTGCCGATGCTAGTTAATTTTTTGTTCCGGCGCGATCCGGAACAAAAACCCTAGCCCAGCCCCCGCATAATCAAGCTGTCGATACTATTAGCGCTTGTTTCCTTCACATTTAAAGCGCCCGATCAAACAACGGCGTCACGTCATACCGCTGCTTCAACATCTGCGCATCCACCAGGAAATCCGCCGTGGCCTGGGCCTCGCTGACGATCGTCGGCGAGATCGGCAGCACCTTGATCGCGTCACGCTTGAACCACACCTTGGCAATCTCCGGTGCGGATTGGTTGGCCTTCGACCATGCCTCGGCGTACTCATCGACATAGCTGCCGCTCCACACCCGAGCGCGGGTAAGACGCGCGACAAAGTCTTTGATGATTGCGCCTTTTTGCGCCAGCGCCGGTTCATACGCAACGATGTAGGTCGGCGCGCTCATCAGGCCCTTGGCGTTGCGAATCAGCGTGCTGCCCTCTTTCTCTTGCAGCGACACGTAGGGTTCCCAGGTGCCGAAGGCATCGATGTCGCCCTGGGTCAGCGCCAGGCTGGCTTCGGCCGGCAGCAGGTATTTGAAGGTTACGCTGCTGCGCGGCACGCCGGCTTCGTCCAGGGCTTTGTACGCCAATTGCTGGCTCCACGAACCGTTCCAGATCGCCACGGTTTTGCCTTTGAGATCGGCCACCGACTGAATGCCTTTGCGTGCCACGATGCCTACGCCATCGAGGCTGGTCTGGGTGCTGGCGACCACCTTCACTGGCGCGCCATTGGCGGCCAGGCTGATCACCGGCGTGTCGCCGACAATGCCCACGTCCAGCGCGCCGCTGGCGACCGCCGAGGCCACTGGGGAGCCGGTGTTGAAGCGTTTGAAATCGATTTTATACGGCAAGTCCTTCAACTCACCCGACAATTCCAGGACGATACGGTTGGAGAAGAACTGGTCACCCACCACCAGGGTCAGTGGCTCTGCCGCGCCTACCGAACTGCCATGCAGCGCAAGAGAAGCCAGGCCCAGCAGGGCGAGTACATTTCGACGATTGATCATGAGGAATCCACACAGTTTATGGCTGACTCAACCATCTGTGTGCATGCAGTCTGGTGATGAGAGAAGAGGTTTGAAGGTCGCCGAGCGTGGCGCCCGTAGAAGCTAACGCAATAAAAGCGCGGGGTTTAATACTGTTGCGCACTATCGATAGAACCGCTGCGCAGTTCGATAGCTATTTTTCGTATTAAAAACTTTGCCACCCGTGGGTTAGGGTGGCGTCACCAGACCACTGGACCCCAGCACTTGAGCCACTTTCTGCAAGGTCCATTGCATGTCGATTCCCGCGTTGAATATCTGGGGCACTGCGCCCTCGTCCCGTTATGAACAACTGGCCGCACCGTTTCGCCCACTCTTTGCCCACATCCTTGCGCACGCCGCTGAGGCTGATCAGACTCGCGCCAGCCTGGCGCCCGTCATCCAGCAACTGAACGCGCTGGGCTTGCCGCGCTGGCGCTTGCCCGTCAGTTACGGCGGCCAGGACGCAACCTTAGCTGAACTGCTCGCGCTGCTCACAGAGCTGTCCGCCGCCGACTCCAACATCACCCAGGCCCTGCGCGGGCATTTTGGTTTTTGCGAGGACGTGCTCTGCGCCAAAGACCTCGACTGGCGCGCCAAGTGGCTCGAGCGACTCGGCCAAGGCGCCCTGCTCTCCCCCGGCAGCACCGAAGTCGGCAACCAGACGCGCGGCGACTTCGAAACCCGCCTGCACCGCGATGCGGACGGCACCCTGCGCATCAGCGGCAAAAAGTTCTACACCACCGGCGCGCTCTACAGCGACCTGATCAACACCGTCGCCACCGGCGAAGACGGCACGGTCTACAGCGTGGTCGTCGACCTCAAGGCGCCCGGCGTGCAGATCATCGATGACTGGAACGGCTTCGGCCAACGCCTCACCGCCAGCGGCACCTGCCTCTTTAACAATGCCCCGGTGGAAGACGACCTGCGCCCCACCCACCAACGCTTCGGCTACGGCCAATCCTTCTACCAGATCTACCACCTCAGCACCCTCGCCGGCATCGCCCGCCGTGCGGCGCTGAGTGGTGCGCAAGAGCTCAGCCAACGCGCCCGGACCTTCACCACCGGCAACGCCGACACCGCCGCGCAAGACGTGCAACTGCTGCAAGTCATCGGCGAAGTGGCCAGCCAGGCCTACGCCGCACACGCCATCACCCAACAAGCGGCGCAGCGCCTGGAGCACACGGCGCAGTATGTGATCGCCCACGACCAGCCGCTGCATGACGACGACCCGCAGGTGGCATTGGCGGAGTTGGAAGTGTGCCTGGCGGTGAACCCGGTGGTGGATGCGACACTTGCCGCGACCACCGCACTGTTTGATGCGCTGGGGGCGAGCGCCACGGCGAGCAACAAGGCACTGGACCGGTTGTGGCGCAATGCGCGCACGTTGGCGAACCATAATCCACGGGTGTACAAGTCGCGGATCGTCGGCAATTACCTGGTGAATGGAAAGTTGCCGCCAGCGCAGTGGCGAGTGGGTGTGGCCAAAGCTTGATGAAACAACACTGGAGCAGTGTTGCCGAGTTGGAGATTGGGTTCCGAGCGGGCGCTTACAGCCTCCGCCGAGTGGCCGCCAACACAATGATCGAGACCACCAAGGCCAAATGTGGGAGCTGTCGAGCTTCAGCGAGGCTGCGAAGGGATCACCGCAGTGCACCTGCCAGACCACAACACCCGCATCGCAGCCGATGCCGACCCATTCAACCTGCTTTATTCGGGTGCCCGCATTTCCTGACTAATGTCGCCGCCATTAATTTTATAGTGCGTGTCGAGGGCTCAAATCCTTCACCTAAAGCCACCACTATCGGCCGCGCGCCATGAATATAGCCTGCAAAAAACAGCGCATCGAGTGACTCGATCGTATGAATGACGACGGATTCCTCTTTGGCGTCAAGCAATTTCAACAACAGCCTCAGGGCTCGAGCATCACGCGTATCGCTTAGAGATTCAGCACATCGACCTCGCCACGCCTCGGGCTTCAGCAAAAGCACAGCCTCAAGCGCGCGCCAGTCTGAATGATCAAATTGAGAGACGTGAGCGCTGGCAATATCGATGCCTACATCCGACCAATAATCTTCAGAAAGAGCTGAGGTCAGTAATGTTTTGTACGTTTCAAACATCAGCCACCTATTGAATGTTAAAAATGGGAGATTCCTCAGGGTCTGGTCCCATTCCCCCCATTAAGTACATCGACTAAAAGCTAAGCGTAAGGCTGCACCTACAGCAGCAGGGCTACTACCGCTGGGGATAATGACATAATCACTCTCACTTAGTCCCTTGCCACTCCAGACTTCTAGCTTTTCATGATGGCTAGGACGAATGATTATCTGGTCCTTCTTACTTTCGATACTGCATTTCTTCATCTCTTTAAATAATGCACGCTTAGTCTTGTAGCCATAGCGCTTCAACGTGCTGCCAACCCACTGACCATATCGTTGATTGGTCAAGCTGTAGTCATATAACTCCCTATCAAAAGTAGCTTCAGGATGAATCCAAACATCCTTCCGCGGCTCGGGAAGCACAAACCGACTATGCGCCAAGGCGTCAAGCAGCGCAAAGCCTAGCTCATTATCGGCAGCGTCAGGGCTGAAAAAATGCTCCACACCTTGCGGTGTCCGCTCGGCTACTTCGATAGCCAGAAAAAGTGTTTACGAAAATAAAATCTGTATTTATTTTTGCATCTGCCCAAGCTGTTTTTACGACGTCAGTCATCTTAATCCACCTTAGTGACATCTACCGTAACGCCTTTGCCAGGCCCTACTCAATGGCGCTATTGATTTGATCCAATCTTATGAAAAAAGGGGACATAAAGGGGGCAGTTTTATTTTTAGCGACACAGCAGTTTGGAAAACCAAATAAATCTGTCCCCTTTCTACTTCGGATCGGCTAGCAGCTTAAAGAACGCATGGGCATTGCTGTTTTTGGTGTGCTGCTGAATGCGTTGCTGTTGATGCCTGACGATTTGGCGTCTACGATTCACGCGGGCTTTACTTGTTCTCGTGGTGTGTGTTCGCAACTATCACCGTAGACCAAGGACGGTCTTTTTCATTTTTTTTGTAGCCATATCAGCTGGTTAGCTGTTAAGTAGGTGCCATTCAAATCCGCCCCCGTTTTAGCGTTTAACAACATCGCTACAGACATCCCCGCAAAACACTTCGTATAGTGTATCTGGAGGTGCCTGATGTTTTTCAAAGTCAGATAAAACCACCTCATACAGGTCCGACATGTTAATACGCCTAACCGCCTCTATTTGACTACTGTCCGAGATTGAAAAAACTATTTTCTCGGCCTTGCAAATCGAAGCAATCTCAGTAATCGTCTCTAATAGAATCGCAACTCTGTCTTGGGGTTTGCTCGGAAATCCAATACCTGAGGTCAATGGATCGTATTCATCATAGTCCGTCAAATAGGTAGCATTAGGGTAGCCAGGCCTGTCTCCAATTAAAAAGACGAAGGTCCCTTTACTTGGTAAAAAATCAGGCGGATAGTTAAACAGCTCAGCGCTGGTAATTTTAAATATCCCCAATTCACTCTCTAAAATATAGTCATCTACCGCCGTCCAAGCATCAGGACTTGGCGACGGATGAACATAGCCACAAACGTCGTTCGACATGCTCACACCCATTTATCTAAGATCCAAGGTCCGACGACCTTGCCATTAAAGTGGAACAAAAAAGGGGACAGATTTGAATGGCACTTACTTAACCTTCTTCGGGGGGCCATTTTTCCTGACCTCGGCCCAAGCCTCACCCCATGCTGATGCAGGCACGAGGGGCGGGAACACCGACTTTGACTGTTACACCTTGAACCTTGGCTTTTCCTGAATCCAACGCCGCTTGCAAAGCATCGCTTAAAGCAGGATCAGAGTCGGCAATTGATCTATTACCCAGCCACCCCTCCAACCGCGTCCTCGGGTCCCCATGCGGCGTACCGGCCTTACTCACGCCATTCACCGAAGACTTCGCATCCATCACCACCACGGTAATCGTATCGCCATTGATCGCCACCGCGCAGCCTTCACAGCCGTGGTTGCTACCGTTCTGCAATGGCTTGAAATTGAGGCCGGTTTTTCCGTTGAGGGTTTGAAGGGCCAGTTGCTCGCCTAACACCCCATCATTTACAAGCGAACCGGTCTTCCAATTGGGAAGGTGCGACAGCGGGATACTTTCAAATGTCTGCCCAAACAGGTCTTCAACCCGGCTGAACTTAGGTGGGCTGATTGCATCAGGAATAACCTGCCCTGGTCCTTTTGAACCCTATTCAACCTTTCAGCGCTGGCAAAGACAGCACGTCATCGTAATTTGGCCAGTCTTCTCTGGCACGGTTGAGTACACCTTGCATCAACTCGTCCAACTCAGGCACTGGCTGCTCGGGCGGCAATTGGTCAAAGGGCACGGCCAGCAGCGGATGATCAATCTTCTGCGGATTGGCTAAACCTTCCCACTGGCGCAGGCGCAGGATATAGAGAATTTCCACCGGCACGCGCTCCAAGTGCCAGTCCTGATTGAAGTCGTAAGAATTCTTCTGGCTCTCTTTGCCGGTTTGCCAAGTGTGGCGGTCACACGCGGCCAACAGACAGGGCATCAGGTCGTCGGGGCTGGGAGTGCGCCACTTGGCCAACAAGGCTTCGTAGATGGGTTCGTCATAAGCATAAGCAGGCCATTGATGCGAGACATCGCCCACCCAATCGGCAAACACACGCAGCATAAAGGCTTGGGCGCGGCGGTGTTGCTCTTCGTACTCAATCACTAATTGATGCCCACGGTTGAGAGCCGCATGGGTGAGATAGCCCTGATGGATGACGGCATCCTTCCAGCCTAGGATCGCCATGGCGGCCATCATATTGGTGGCGGTTTGGATGCTGTAGTTTTGGCGGCGTCGATCATTGCCTGCCGCTTTGGCAATAATGTCGAACTGACCCGCCCAGAAGAACAACTGCCAAATTCCTACTTGGTAATAGCGCAGCCAATGGGCCAATTCCAGAAGCCATTGCGGGTTATCTGGTGCGGTTGCCAATACCTTGTGGGCTCGTGTGACGGCCATCCATTCGGAGCTACTACGCGTAACGTTGTCACTATTCGGTACAGGCATTGATGGCTTCGCAAATGCATCGCCGCGCTCAACATATTCACGGATGCCATTCAACTCGTATTCATCTGAGACGTGTGGCCCCTTGGCTATGCGCCCCAGCACACTTTTGTAAGAAGGCCATTTCGGGTTTACGCCCGAGCGCTCGCACTGAATTATTTCTTGGACCATGGTTCCACCTTAAACTCTGCTACACCTGTTTTACTGGGGGCGGGAACACCGACTTTGACTGTTACACCTTGAACCTTGGCTTTTCCTGAATCCAACGCCGCTTGCAAAGCATCGCGTAAAGCAGGATCAGAGTCGGCAATTGAGCTATTACCCAACCACCCTCTCAACCTCGTCGCCGGATCTCCGTGCGGCGTACCGGCCTTATTCACGCCATTACCGAAGACTTCGCATCCATCACCACCACGGTAATCGTATCGCCATTGATCGCCACCGCGCAGCCATCACAGGCGTGGTTGCTACCGTTCTGCAATGGCTTGAAATTGAGGCCGGTTTTTCCGTTGAGGGTTTGAAGGGCCAGTTGCTCGCCCAACACCCCCATCATTTACAAGCGAACCGGTTTTCCAATTGGGAAGGTGCGACAGCGGGATACTTTCAAATGTCTGCCCAAACAGGTCTTCAACCCGGCTGAACTTAGGTGGGCTGATTGCATCAGGAATAACCTGCCCTGGTCCTTTTGAACCCGATTCAACCTTTCAGCGCTGGCAAAGACAGCACGTCATCGTAATTTGGCCAGTCTTCTCTGGCACGGTTGAGTACACCTTGCATCAACTCGTCCAACTCAGGCACTGGCTGCTCAGGCGGCAATTGGTCAAAGGGCACGGCCAGCAGCGGATGATCAATCTTCTGCGGATTGGCTAAACCTTCCCACTGGCGCAGGCGCAGGATATAGAGAATTTCCACCGGCACGCGCTCCAAGTGCCAGTCCTGATTGAAATCGTAGGAATTCTTCTGGCTCTCTTTGCCGGTTTGCCAAGTGTGGCGGTCACACGCGGCCAACAGGCAGGGCATCAGGTCGTCGGGGCTGGGAGTGCGCCACTTGGCCAACAAGGCTTCGTAGATGGGTTCGTCGTAAGCATAAGCAGGCCATTGATGCGAGACATCGCCCACCCAATCGGCAAACACACGCAGCATAAAGGCTTGGGCGCGGCGGTGCTCCTCTTCATACTCGATGACCAGTTGATGACCACGGTTGAGCGCCGCATGGGTCAAATAGCCTTGGTGGATGACAGCTTCCTTCCAGCCCAGAATCGCCATGGCGGCCATCATGTTGGCAGCGGTTTGGATGCTGTAGTTTTGTTGGCGTCTGTCATTACCTACGGCTTTAGCCAAAACGTCAAACTGCCCCGCCCAAAAAAACAACTGCCAAATGCCTACTTGGTAGTAACGCATCCAGTGTGCCAATTCGGAAAGCCATCGCGGGTTTCCCGTTGCAGTGGCAAGTACTTTGTGAGCCCTTGTCACCGACATCCATTCTGCACGAGCATCTGTTGCATTGTTTCTGTTTGGAACCATCATTGAACGCTTCGGCGAAGCATCCTCGCGAGTAACGTACTCGCGAATACCGGCTATCTCATATTCATCCGAGACATGTGGCCCCTTGGCTATGCGCCCCAGCACACTTTTGTAAGAAGGCCATTTCGGGTTTACGCCCGAGCGCTCGCACTGAATTATTTCTTGGACCATGGTTCCACCTTAAATTCTGCTACACCTGTTTTACCGGGGGCAGGAACACCGACTTTGACGGTCACGCCTTGGACTTTGACGTTTTCAGAAAGCAGCGCTGCTCGCAAAGCATCACGTAACGCTGGGTCCGAATCGGCAATTGAGCTATTACCCAACCACCCTCTCAACCTCGTCGCCGGATCTCCGTGCGGCGTACCGGCCTTATTCACGCCATTACCGAAGACTTCGCATCCATCACCACCACGGTAATCGTATCGCCATTGATCGCCACCGCGCAGCCATCACAGGCGTGGTTGCTACCGTTCTGCAATGGCTTGAAATTGAGGCCGGTTTTTCCGTTGAGGGTTTGAAGGGCCAGTTGCTCGCCCAACACCCCCATCATTTACAAGCGAACCGGTTTTCCAATTGGGAAGGTGCGACAGCGGGATACTTTCAAATGTCTGCCCAAACAGGTCTTCAACCCGGCTGAACTTAGGTGGGCTGATTGCATCAGGAATAACCTGCCCTGGTCCTTTTGAACCCGATTCAACCTTTCAGCGCTGGCAAAGACAGCACGTCATCGTAATTTGGCCAGTCTTCTCTGGCACGGTTGAGTACACCTTGCATCAACTCGTCCAACTCAGGCACTGGCTGCTCAGGCGGCAATTGGTCAAAGGGCACGGCCAGCAGCGGATGATCAATCTTCTGCGGATTGGCTAAACCTTCCCACTGGCGCAGGCGCAGGATATAGAGAATTTCCACCGGCACGCGCTCCAAGTGCCAGTCCTGATTGAAATCGTAGGAATTCTTCTGGCTCTCTTTGCCGGTTTGCCAAGTGTGGCGGTCACACGCGGCCAACAGGCAGGGCATCAGGTCGTCGGGGCTGGGAGTGCGCCACTTGGCCAACAAGGCTTCGTAGATGGGTTCGTCGTAAGCATAAGCAGGCCATTGATGCGAGACATCGCCCACCCAATCGGCAAACACACGCAGCATAAAGGCTTGGGCGCGGCGGTGCTCCTCTTCATACTCGATGACCAGTTGATGACCACGGTTGAGCGCCGCATGGGTCAAATAGCCTTGGTGGATGACAGCTTCCTTCCAGCCCAGAATCGCCATGGCGGCCATCATGTTGGCAGCGGTTTGGATGCTGTAGTTTTGTTGGCGTCTGTCATTACCTACGGCTTTAGCCAAAACGTCAAACTGCCCCGCCCAAAAAAACAACTGCCAAATGCCTACTTGGTAGTAACGCATCCAGTGTGCCAATTCGGAAAGCCATCGCGGGTTTCCCGTTGCAGTGGCAAGTACTTTGTGAGCCCTTGTCACCGACATCCATTCTGCACGAGCATCTGTTGCATTGTTTCTGTTTGGAACCATCATTGAACGCTTCGGCGAAGCATCCTCGCGAGTAACGTACTCGCGAATACCGGCTATCTCATATTCATCCGAGACATGTGGCCCCTTGGCTATGCGCCCCAGCACACTTTTGTAAGAAGGCCATTTCGGGTTTACGCCCGAGCGCTCGCACTGAATTATTTCTTGGACCATGGTTCCACCTTAAATTCTGCTACACCTGTTTTACCGGGGGCAGGAACACCGACTTTGACGGTCACGCCTTGGACTTTGACGTTTTCAGAAAGCAGCGCTGCTCGCAAAGCATCACGTAACGCTGGGTCCGAATCGGCAATTGAGCTATTACCCAACCACCCTCTCAACCTCGTCGCCGGATCTCCGTGCGGCGTACCGGCCTTATTCACGCCATTCACCGAAGACTTCGCATCCATCACCACCACGGTAATCGTATCGCCATTGATCGCCACCGCGCAGCCATCACAGCCGTGGTTGCTACCGTTCTGCAATGGCTTGAAATTGAGGCCGGTTTTTCCGTTGAGGGTTTGAAGGGCCAGTTGCTCGCCCAACACCCCATCATTTACAAGCGAACCGGTCTTCCAATTGGGAAGGTGCGACAGCGGGATACTTTCAAATGTCTGCCCAAACAGGTCTTCAACCCGGCTGAACTTGGGTGGGCTGATTGCATCAGGGATAACCTGCCCTGGTCCTTTTGCACCAACAGTATCACCCGACGCGATTTTCGTTGTCTACACGCTCCACATCAGACAGGGCGCGGCCTGCGCGCAGGTCGGTACCGGTGATGTGCTGTGGCTGCATAAAATCGCCCAGACGCGGTTTCAGGCACCGTTACTGAGGCCCCTTACGCTATATTAAATTTCTGTCACACGAGTCATTTCCCATGCCCGAGCTACTCACTCCATACGATCCAGCGCACGCCATGACCGACCCGCAAGCGGTGGCCATCTTTCTCACGGATGCGCTTCAGACGGGTGATGCAGGTTATGTCGGCAAGGTATTAGGCATGGCGGCACACGCCAAGGGCACCGGTGTAATCGCCGAAGCAACAGGGCTTACACACGATCAGTTGGAAGGTTTTTTCAGCGCCGGTGACACCCTGCGCTTGGACACGCTGCTGGTGATCGTGCATGCGCTGGGCGTGAAGCTGACCGTCTGCCCTATCGACTCTGATGAGCGTGTATGCAGTGGCGAAGTACCTGGCTGATGCCCGTTCGGTAGCCCCTGACGATGCGGTGGCGTAGCCGCCGTGTCGGCTGGGGCCAACAAGCGCAGCGCGGTAGGCTTTGGATCTAAGGGGTATCGGGGCGCTGCCCTGATCGGGGTTTTGGGGAGACCGACTGCGTGCAGGCGGTGGCCACAAAACATTTCCTGTCCTAAAGATGACTCAGGTTTATCGACTCGTAGAGGCGGCTTTGGGTTTCAAAGGGCGCCCTTTGGCACCGGATGTATACATCCTTAGCGTGCCTGTATTTTTTGCCGTTGATTGAGGCCGCTTCGCGGCCTGCGGGGCTGTCAGGTATTTGTAGGGAAGTTGTCAGGCATTTGTCATGGTTCTTGATGCTTGTCAGGCGTTTGTCTGGCATTTGTCAGGCCTGATTGCTCTCTTCTTCCGCTTCGGCGTCCAGAGCGGTTAACAGAGCCTCAACCGGGTCGTCAGGAAGGGGTTCAGCCACGGTTTGGCTGGCGGTGTTCTGACGTTGCAAACGTGCCGGATGGGTCGCGGTATGAATTTCCTTCAACGCCCGGATACTGACCTGGGTGTAAATCTGCGTGGTGTTCAGACTGACATGCCCGAGCATGGCCTGGATGAAACGAATATCGGCGCCGTTCTCCAGCATCAGGGTGGCCATGGTGTGGCGGAACAAATGGCAACTGCCACGCTTACCAATGTTGGCTTTTTCGATGTGTTCGCGCACCAGTTGCGTCAGTCGATTGGGGCTGAATCCTTCGCCCTGCTGGGTCAAAAACAACGTGCCATCGTCCTGGCCCAAAACGAAATGGGGCCGGACGTCGTCGCGGTATTTGGTGATCCAAGCCAGAGCCCGTTCACCGATGGGAATCATGCGGTCTTTTTTGCCCTTGCCCTGGCGAATCATCACCGTACCGCGCTCGTAATCGATGGCGCTCCAACTCAGGCCAATCAGCTCCATGCGGCGCATGCCGGTGCTGTAGAGGGTTTCCAGCATGGCCCGGTCGCGGATGCCGGTCGGGGTTTGGGTGTCCGGCACATTGAGGATGCGTTCGGCTTCGTCGCTGCTGAGGATGTGTTTCGGCAAACGCTGTTCCATCCTCGGTAGATCAAGGTCAGAAGCCGGGTTGTACAGGATTCGGTTGGTTTTGGTCAGCCACTTGAACCACACCCGAATCGGCGTGATGCGCACCGTTTGGCTACGCGCTGACAGCGCTTCGCCATCGGCTTTTCGATACAAAAAAAGATGGCGCTGGTAGCGCTCTAAAATCGGTCGGGTGATTTCTTGTGGCCGGGTCAAACCTCGTTCATCACACCAGCGGATAAACGCAATCAGCAGGCTTTCACGGTTGCCCACGGTGCGCTCGGAATAACCACGTTCACGCTGGTATTGCAGAAACTGTTTCATCTGAAAATACAGGCTGCCGGGATCGCCCAGCGGGCCGATAATTTGTTCCGAAACTCGCTGCTTTTTGCTCTCGCCTTTTTTCGGCATAACCACCTCGACTTAGACGGCGCTGGACAACGCGGAGTGGTTGTTTTGTGGATGCTGGATCAGTGGTTTTTCGTTCAGGCCGACCGCTTCGGCCTCAACGCCAGAAACAGCGTGGCTTTGCGCATGGTTGAGGGTGTCCGACTGAGTACCGACCATGGCCCGACCTGAGTCCGACCGTTTTTCTGAATCCCCCGACCGAGCGGATGTGTTGTCGAGTTGGTCGGCATCGATCAGGCCCATCAAATGCGGTTGATGACCGCTTTTGCCGTCATACGTGAGGGTGTATTCATGCGCTAACCCCTTGCGGTGCAGCAGCAGGTATTCCAGTTCGGTCAGTCGGCCCAAATGGATTTTTAACTGGGTATCCCCCCAGCCGGTGGCCTCGCGCACGTCCTTGCGGCCAAAGCGAAACTCATTTTCTTTGAGGCCCTGCGCCTGACTTCGGGCCTCGACCCAGCCTTGCAACAGCTCCAGCAAACGCCGCGTTTGCGGCGGCAGTTCGTCCAGGGTGCGCCCAAGAATGTCGTGGGCCAGCCGGTTGGCCAACACAATGTCGCCCTTCGTGACCTCGATGTACGCCAAGGATTTGCCGCGATGCTCGACGTGTTTGATCGGGCGTTGATGCTGATGCAGCAAGGCAATGCAGCGAATCAGCGTCAGGTATTTCATGTGGTCACGCCGGGTCCGGGTTTTGTCCGAAAGAAAGGTCAATTGATCGGCGAATGGATTGACCACCGCCACGGTTTTAATCAACCGCTGGGCGTTTTGATGCAGGCGAGTAATGGCCTGTTTTTCAGCGTCGGCCAGCAGGCCGTCGAGGGTTTGTTTTTTGCGTTGGGCTGCATGAATGGCTTCGGTTTGCTCGCGGCTTTCGTTGATGGTCAGCACCAAACAGCGGTTGAGCAACTCTTCGTCCACGTCGATCGCGGTGGTGGTGAGCATCAACATCACCGGGCCTTTGACCGTGTATTGCTTGGTGATTAAGTTGCCGGTGGCTTCGTCCTTGCCGGTGCTGGCAATGGTCAATTCGCCGTCCGATTGCAGCAGTTTTAGGGCATAAGCTGCTTGGCGGACACCCTCTTCTTCGGCGATGGCCAGGATCTTATGTTGCAGATCCGTTTCGCCGAGATAAAACAAACTCTGGCCGGTCATGGCGCTGTACTGGATGCGTTCTTCTTCCGGCATCAGATTTAGAACCGCGTCCATCAGCGAGCTTTTGCCTGCCGCGCTTGATGACTGAATCAACACAGCCAAGGGCTGATCCAGTTTTCGGGAAACAGCGGCCAAGTACCCGGCCAGCAGGTTGTAGGATTCACCGACGACACCGCAACGGGTCAAGTCCGCCTCGATGCGCTCGATCAGATTGGGCGCACGCAACAGGTTTAATGCGGCCAGCTCGTCCTCCGCGCTCAGTGTTGGTGTGGGATTTTTCGGGGCCAGTGCCGCTTGAATTGAGGCCTCCTGCAAACCTTCCAGCTTGAGCAACAGTTTGCCCAAGTCACGCTTGATGATTTCTTCCGGTACGCCCAGCTCGATACTCGCCTGTTTCAAATAACTGTATCGGGCCTTGGCCGCGTACAAATCAAAACTGTCCACGTAATAGGCCGCTTCGCGGCCCATTACGTGCTCTTCGGCGACCTCGCGGCGCACCTGTACATTGACCCGCATTTGCTCCGGGCCGAGGTTCTTTTTCCAGCCACGTACCCGCCATCGACGGTCGGCCACGGCCAACAAAAGATCGCCCTGGGCGTTTTCGCTAAAAGTTTCCGATTCGGAAACAGGACCACCAAAAGGCAAAGTTTCCGAATCGGAAACACCCGGCACCGGTGGCAACTCGGCGGTTGCCTGCGGCGCAGCTGCTAAAGAAAAAGAGGGGTCTGGCTCGACCGAAACCGGCGTGCCTTTGCCCTGCCACAATGCCTGTTGCAACAACTCGCCAAGCGCTTGGTTCGGGTTTTCCACCTGCAAGGCGAAAGCGTTGGCGTCCATGCCTTGCGGAAACAACAGACGGAAGACTTCGATGCCGGCAGAGCGTAATTCTTCGGCCAGTTTTTCGGCTGCTGCGTCTCCTGCCGAATCGCGGTCAAAAGCAATGATGACCCGCTGGGTGCCGTGGTGTTTCAAGGCCTGCCAATGATCTTGGGAAAACCCGTTCACGCCGTAAGCGCTGATGACGTTACGAAAACCCGCACACCAAAACGTCATGGCGTCGATCAGCGATTCACAGAGAATAATTTCCAGACTGGCCAGCAACGCCGCTTCGTTCCAGACACCGCGCAACGGCGTAGCCAGGTACATATGCCGGGACTGGTTGGCAGGAATTTTATTGTTCGGCTGCATCCGCCGTCCGTAAAGCTGCATCACTCGCCCTGCCTGCTCCGGCTGCGCGCCGTCCTCCAGACCCAGCACCGGCACGACCAGACAACCGTTCAAATGTTCGTGTCCGGTAGAACGCAAAACACCTAAATCTTGCAGGTGCTGCCGCACCTGCCGACCGGCCTGGGTATGCCCGGCGGGCAAGCGATACGTCAGGGTTTTATTGGCATAACCGAGTTGAAAATGCTCGATCAACTCGGAATGGTTCAGGCCGCGAGATTCCAAATAGGCCAGTGCTTCGGGGGATTGTTTGAAATTGGCGTGGTAGAACTCGGCCACCGAGCGCAGCAGCGCCGCGGCTTCAAGATCAGAAGAGCCCGCAGCTAAAGAAGGGAGGTGTCGAGCGTGGCTGCGTGTCACACCGACTTTTTCCGTGTTCTCCAGCGGCGCGTCGTTACGCAGCAGTTGGACTGCGTGTGGCAACGACACGCCTTGGGTTTTCATCACCCAATCGATCACAGAACCTGCGGCCCCGCAGCCAAAGCAGTGATAGAGATTTTTCTCGTCGGAGACTGAAAGGCTGGGCGTGCTTTCGTCGTGAAACACGCAGCACATCACCCAATCCTTGCCGCGCCTTTTCAGCTCATGGCCCTGCGACTGGATCAGCCGGACCAGTGACACCTCACGTTTGAGGCGTTCCAGTTCGGCTTCGGGGATGCGGGCCATCAGGTTTTCTCCAAAAAAGCTGTCAAGATCAATTTGATGTACGCGAAAGGTACACTATATAGTACTATCGTCAATACCCAAATGATCCGAGGTTTAGCATCGTGACCTGTCCACACCACTGGTTAACGGCCATGAGCTTTTCCCAACGCATCGTCGAGCTACGCAAAAAGCTCGGTATGACACAACAAGCCCTCTCGGCGGCAACAGAAATTCATGTGCAGCAGATAAAGCGCTACGAGGCTGGTAGCTCCTTGCCTACAGCCGACGCACTGAAAAAGCTGGCTATCGCGCTGCACGTGACCTCGGACTTTTTGCTATTTGAAACCGACGAACGCGGTCCAGATGATCGATTGCGCTACCAGTTCGAAGCGATTTCACGCATGCCGATGGAAGAGCAAGAACTGGTACGAGGCCTGCTCGATGCAGTGATTGTGAAACACCAGGTAGCCGGGGCCATTGCCCGTGCAGCAGGACCAGCGACTAAAGGGAAGGAGTAATCAAAAGGCGGTAGATCGGTGTATTACAAAGGTAATACATCGCACGCCAGTGTTTATTGGGCGAAACCTGCATTTTGTATGACAATTGTATAGCACTGCCTAGCAGGCAAAAACCAGATAACTAATTGATACATATAGAAAATACCCACCTCGAAAGAGGTGCGTGTTGTGTATTGAGATTTTGCTCCTGTTAAGGAGCGAAAAATCATGCTCAAAAAGGGCGTATTGAGCAGCTAGACCGTAGGTCGTCAGGGTGGGTGCAAAAGGGATGCAGCTTGAGTGCAGAAAGGTTGCAACCTGGGAGCAAAAGGGGAGCAAATAGATAGCAAAAGGGCTGCAAATCGGATGCAAAAACACCGGCGTTAAGCCGGTGCTAAATAAAAAATAGAATTCCTACAGATCAGCGACGCCAGAACGGTAACTCGTCAGAAGCAAGAGAGTTATACAAGTCTTCGGAACGATTCACATCAAAAATATAGTCAGGCGCGTCGGTAAAACCGATTCTTAAAGGGACGTACTCATTAAACTCTTTATAAAAAACATCTGAACATTCGACAGCATCAAAAATAATTTTGAAGAAGCGAGCAAAGATGTCAGCCAGAGTATTACCACTCAAAAGCAAACGAGTATTTTCCTTGTCCACCTCGAAAGCGCTTATATCAAAGCTATCCGCAGGAATGCTATTAAACTCAGCCCTTACACTCTCTAAATCTATCTTTAACTCAGCCAGTTCGTTTTTACTTAAAGAGCGGCAATAAAGCTTCTCTGTAACCAAGGGATACTTGCTTCCTCTTTTGCCGCCCTCAAGAAAAAACACAACAGACTTAAAAAAACAGTCAACGTCAGAGGCTGGGCCTAAGACAGATATTGTCATTGCGGCAAGAACACCTACATTTTTCATTCTGCTTTAAACCTGATGGATGAGGGAGATATTGCCCCATTTGACTTATCAACTATTCCACGAACGATTTGCGCACGCTGCACAGGTGTAACAGCTTGCCCTCGAATATCAATAACGACTTGCTGCTGCATTCCTTGCGGTAAATTTTCAGCTCGCTGGAGGGCTTGCTTGGAAACATTACTAATCAATCCGCTTTGATTTTTTGCGATGTTGTAGTTTTTCACTTCAACACTGCATACGTTACCTACACACCAGTCTGGACGAACACTGCCCGAAGTGCCGTAAGGAACTTCTTGTCCATTTTTATAACTGACTTGTGGGCGAGCTCCAGCACCAAGATCAGCGCCGACATCAATTTCAGATTTTTGGGGTGTGGGACGAACAGGTGTCGCAGTAGAGGCAAGATCATCTACCTTTCCAGCAGCGCCACCAGTAGCTTTTGCACCAACAGTATCACCCGACGCGATTTTCGTTGTCTACACGCTCCACATCAGACAGGGCGCGGCCTGCGCGCAGGTCGGTACCGGTGATGTGCTGTGGCTGCATAAAATCGCCCAGACGCGGTTTCAGGCACCGTTACTGAGGCCCCTTACGCTATATTAAATTTCTGTCACACGAGTCATTTCCCATGCCCGAGCTACTCACTCCATACGATCCAGCGCACGCCATGACCGACCCGCAAGCGGTGGCCATCTTTCTCACGGATGCGCTTCAGACGGGTGATGCAGGTTATGTCGGCAAGGTATTAGGCATGGCGGCACACGCCAAGGGCACCGGTGTAATCGCCGAAGCAACAGGGCTTACACACGATCAGTTGGAAGGTTTTTTCAGCGCCGGTGACACCCTGCGCTTGGACACGCTGCTGGTGATCGTGCATGCGCTGGGCGTGAAGCTGACCGTCTGCCCTATCGACTCTGATGAGCGTGTATGCAGTGGCGAAGTACCTGGCTGATGCCCGTTCGGTAGCCCCTGACGATGCGGTGGCGTAGCCGCCGTGTCGGCTGGGGCCAACAAGCGCAGCGCGGTAGGCTTTGGATCTAAGGGGTATCGGGGCGCTGCCCTGATCGGGGTTTTGGGGAGACCGACTGCGTGCAGGCGGTGGCCACAAAACATTTCCTGTCCTAAAGATGACTCAGGTTTATCGACTCGTAGAGGCGGCTTTGGGTTTCAAAGGGCGCCCTTTGGCACCGGATGTATACATCCTTAGCGTGCCTGTATTTTTTGCCGTTGATTGAGGCCGCTTCGCGGCCTGCGGGGCTGTCAGGTATTTGTAGGGAAGTTGTCAGGCATTTGTCATGGTTCTTGATGCTTGTCAGGCGTTTGTCTGGCATTTGTCAGGCCTGATTGCTCTCTTCTTCCGCTTCGGCGTCCAGAGCGGTTAACAGAGCCTCAACCGGGTCGTCAGGAAGGGGTTCAGCCACGGTTTGGCTGGCGGTGTTCTGACGTTGCAAACGTGCCGGATGGGTCGCGGTATGAATTTCCTTCAACGCCCGGATACTGACCTGGGTGTAAATCTGCGTGGTGTTCAGACTGACATGCCCGAGCATGGCCTGGATGAAACGAATATCGGCGCCGTTCTCCAGCATCAGGGTGGCCATGGTGTGGCGGAACAAATGGCAACTGCCACGCTTACCAATGTTGGCTTTTTCGATGTGTTCGCGCACCAGTTGCGTCAGTCGATTGGGGCTGAATCCTTCGCCCTGCTGGGTCAAAAACAACGTGCCATCGTCCTGGCCCAAAACGAAATGGGGCCGGACGTCGTCGCGGTATTTGGTGATCCAAGCCAGAGCCCGTTCACCGATGGGAATCATGCGGTCTTTTTTGCCCTTGCCCTGGCGAATCATCACCGTACCGCGCTCGTAATCGATGGCGCTCCAACTCAGGCCAATCAGCTCCATGCGGCGCATGCCGGTGCTGTAGAGGGTTTCCAGCATGGCCCGGTCGCGGATGCCGGTCGGGGTTTGGGTGTCCGGCACATTGAGGATGCGTTCGGCTTCGTCGCTGCTGAGGATGTGTTTCGGCAAACGCTGTTCCATCCTCGGTAGATCAAGGTCAGAAGCCGGGTTGTACAGGATTCGGTTGGTTTTGGTCAGCCACTTGAACCACACCCGAATCGGCGTGATGCGCACCGTTTGGCTACGCGCTGACAGCGCTTCGCCATCGGCTTTTCGATACAAAAAAAGATGGCGCTGGTAGCGCTCTAAAATCGGTCGGGTGATTTCTTGTGGCCGGGTCAAACCTCGTTCATCACACCAGCGGATAAACGCAATCAGCAGGCTTTCACGGTTGCCCACGGTGCGCTCGGAATAACCACGTTCACGCTGGTATTGCAGAAACTGTTTCATCTGAAAATACAGGCTGCCGGGATCGCCCAGCGGGCCGATAATTTGTTCCGAAACTCGCTGCTTTTTGCTCTCGCCTTTTTTCGGCATAACCACCTCGACTTAGACGGCGCTGGACAACGCGGAGTGGTTGTTTTGTGGATGCTGGATCAGTGGTTTTTCGTTCAGGCCGACCGCTTCGGCCTCAACGCCAGAAACAGCGTGGCTTTGCGCATGGTTGAGGGTGTCCGACTGAGTACCGACCATGGCCCGACCTGAGTCCGACCGTTTTTCTGAATCCCCCGACCGAGCGGATGTGTTGTCGAGTTGGTCGGCATCGATCAGGCCCATCAAATGCGGTTGATGACCGCTTTTGCCGTCATACGTGAGGGTGTATTCATGCGCTAACCCCTTGCGGTGCAGCAGCAGGTATTCCAGTTCGGTCAGTCGGCCCAAATGGATTTTTAACTGGGTATCCCCCCAGCCGGTGGCCTCGCGCACGTCCTTGCGGCCAAAGCGAAACTCATTTTCTTTGAGGCCCTGCGCCTGACTTCGGGCCTCGACCCAGCCTTGCAACAGCTCCAGCAAACGCCGCGTTTGCGGCGGCAGTTCGTCCAGGGTGCGCCCAAGAATGTCGTGGGCCAGCCGGTTGGCCAACACAATGTCGCCCTTCGTGACCTCGATGTACGCCAAGGATTTGCCGCGATGCTCGACGTGTTTGATCGGGCGTTGATGCTGATGCAGCAAGGCAATGCAGCGAATCAGCGTCAGGTATTTCATGTGGTCACGCCGGGTCCGGGTTTTGTCCGAAAGAAAGGTCAATTGATCGGCGAATGGATTGACCACCGCCACGGTTTTAATCAACCGCTGGGCGTTTTGATGCAGGCGAGTAATGGCCTGTTTTTCAGCGTCGGCCAGCAGGCCGTCGAGGGTTTGTTTTTTGCGTTGGGCTGCATGAATGGCTTCGGTTTGCTCGCGGCTTTCGTTGATGGTCAGCACCAAACAGCGGTTGAGCAACTCTTCGTCCACGTCGATCGCGGTGGTGGTGAGCATCAACATCACCGGGCCTTTGACCGTGTATTGCTTGGTGATTAAGTTGCCGGTGGCTTCGTCCTTGCCGGTGCTGGCAATGGTCAATTCGCCGTCCGATTGCAGCAGTTTTAGGGCATAAGCTGCTTGGCGGACACCCTCTTCTTCGGCGATGGCCAGGATCTTATGTTGCAGATCCGTTTCGCCGAGATAAAACAAACTCTGGCCGGTCATGGCGCTGTACTGGATGCGTTCTTCTTCCGGCATCAGATTTAGAACCGCGTCCATCAGCGAGCTTTTGCCTGCCGCGCTTGATGACTGAATCAACACAGCCAAGGGCTGATCCAGTTTTCGGGAAACAGCGGCCAAGTACCCGGCCAGCAGGTTGTAGGATTCACCGACGACACCGCAACGGGTCAAGTCCGCCTCGATGCGCTCGATCAGATTGGGCGCACGCAACAGGTTTAATGCGGCCAGCTCGTCCTCCGCGCTCAGTGTTGGTGTGGGATTTTTCGGGGCCAGTGCCGCTTGAATTGAGGCCTCCTGCAAACCTTCCAGCTTGAGCAACAGTTTGCCCAAGTCACGCTTGATGATTTCTTCCGGTACGCCCAGCTCGATACTCGCCTGTTTCAAATAACTGTATCGGGCCTTGGCCGCGTACAAATCAAAACTGTCCACGTAATAGGCCGCTTCGCGGCCCATTACGTGCTCTTCGGCGACCTCGCGGCGCACCTGTACATTGACCCGCATTTGCTCCGGGCCGAGGTTCTTTTTCCAGCCACGTACCCGCCATCGACGGTCGGCCACGGCCAACAAAAGATCGCCCTGGGCGTTTTCGCTAAAAGTTTCCGATTCGGAAACAGGACCACCAAAAGGCAAAGTTTCCGAATCGGAAACACCCGGCACCGGTGGCAACTCGGCGGTTGCCTGCGGCGCAGCTGCTAAAGAAAAAGAGGGGTCTGGCTCGACCGAAACCGGCGTGCCTTTGCCCTGCCACAATGCCTGTTGCAACAACTCGCCAAGCGCTTGGTTCGGGTTTTCCACCTGCAAGGCGAAAGCGTTGGCGTCCATGCCTTGCGGAAACAACAGACGGAAGACTTCGATGCCGGCAGAGCGTAATTCTTCGGCCAGTTTTTCGGCTGCTGCGTCTCCTGCCGAATCGCGGTCAAAAGCAATGATGACCCGCTGGGTGCCGTGGTGTTTCAAGGCCTGCCAATGATCTTGGGAAAACCCGTTCACGCCGTAAGCGCTGATGACGTTACGAAAACCCGCACACCAAAACGTCATGGCGTCGATCAGCGATTCACAGAGAATAATTTCCAGACTGGCCAGCAACGCCGCTTCGTTCCAGACACCGCGCAACGGCGTAGCCAGGTACATATGCCGGGACTGGTTGGCAGGAATTTTATTGTTCGGCTGCATCCGCCGTCCGTAAAGCTGCATCACTCGCCCTGCCTGCTCCGGCTGCGCGCCGTCCTCCAGACCCAGCACCGGCACGACCAGACAACCGTTCAAATGTTCGTGTCCGGTAGAACGCAAAACACCTAAATCTTGCAGGTGCTGCCGCACCTGCCGACCGGCCTGGGTATGCCCGGCGGGCAAGCGATACGTCAGGGTTTTATTGGCATAACCGAGTTGAAAATGCTCGATCAACTCGGAATGGTTCAGGCCGCGAGATTCCAAATAGGCCAGTGCTTCGGGGGATTGTTTGAAATTGGCGTGGTAGAACTCGGCCACCGAGCGCAGCAGCGCCGCGGCTTCAAGATCAGAAGAGCCCGCAGCTAAAGAAGGGAGGTGTCGAGCGTGGCTGCGTGTCACACCGACTTTTTCCGTGTTCTCCAGCGGCGCGTCGTTACGCAGCAGTTGGACTGCGTGTGGCAACGACACGCCTTGGGTTTTCATCACCCAATCGATCACAGAACCTGCGGCCCCGCAGCCAAAGCAGTGATAGAGATTTTTCTCGTCGGAGACTGAAAGGCTGGGCGTGCTTTCGTCGTGAAACACGCAGCACATCACCCAATCCTTGCCGCGCCTTTTCAGCTCATGGCCCTGCGACTGGATCAGCCGGACCAGTGACACCTCACGTTTGAGGCGTTCCAGTTCGGCTTCGGGGATGCGGGCCATCAGGTTTTCTCCAAAAAAGCTGTCAAGATCAATTTGATGTACGCGAAAGGTACACTATATAGTACTATCGTCAATACCCAAATGATCCGAGGTTTAGCATCGTGACCTGTCCACACCACTGGTTAACGGCCATGAGCTTTTCCCAACGCATCGTCGAGCTACGCAAAAAGCTCGGTATGACACAACAAGCCCTCTCGGCGGCAACAGAAATTCATGTGCAGCAGATAAAGCGCTACGAGGCTGGTAGCTCCTTGCCTACAGCCGACGCACTGAAAAAGCTGGCTATCGCGCTGCACGTGACCTCGGACTTTTTGCTATTTGAAACCGACGAACGCGGTCCAGATGATCGATTGCGCTACCAGTTCGAAGCGATTTCACGCATGCCGATGGAAGAGCAAGAACTGGTACGAGGCCTGCTCGATGCAGTGATTGTGAAACACCAGGTAGCCGGGGCCATTGCCCGTGCAGCAGGACCAGCGACTAAAGGGAAGGAGTAATCAAAAGGCGGTAGATCGGTGTATTACAAAGGTAATACATCGCACGCCAGTGTTTATTGGGCGAAACCTGCATTTTGTATGACAATTGTATAGCACTGCCTAGCAGGCAAAAACCAGATAACTAATTGATACATATAGAAAATACCCACCTCGAAAGAGGTGCGTGTTGTGTATTGAGATTTTGCTCCTGTTAAGGAGCGAAAAATCATGCTCAAAAAGGGCGTATTGAGCAGCTAGACCGTAGGTCGTCAGGGTGGGTGCAAAAGGGATGCAGCTTGAGTGCAGAAAGGTTGCAACCTGGGAGCAAAAGGGGAGCAAATAGATAGCAAAAGGGCTGCAAATCGGATGCAAAAACACCGGCGTTAAGCCGGTGCTAAATAAAAAATAGAATTCCTACAGATCAGCGACGCCAGAACGGTAACTCGTCAGAAGCAAGAGAGTTATACAAGTCTTCGGAACGATTCACATCAAAAATATAGTCAGGCGCGTCGGTAAAACCGATTCTTAAAGGGACGTACTCATTAAACTCTTTATAAAAAACATCTGAACATTCGACAGCATCAAAAATAATTTTGAAGAAGCGAGCAAAGATGTCAGCCAGAGTATTACCACTCAAAAGCAAACGAGTATTTTCCTTGTCCACCTCGAAAGCGCTTATATCAAAGCTATCCGCAGGAATGCTATTAAACTCAGCCCTTACACTCTCTAAATCTATCTTTAACTCAGCCAGTTCGTTTTTACTTAAAGAGCGGCAATAAAGCTTCTCTGTAACCAAGGGATACTTGCTTCCTCTTTTGCCGCCCTCAAGAAAAAACACAACAGACTTAAAAAAACAGTCAACGTCAGAGGCTGGGCCTAAGACAGATATTGTCATTGCGGCAAGAACACCTACATTTTTCATTCTGCTTTAAACCTGATGGATGAGGGAGATATTGCCCCATTTGACTTATCAACTATTCCACGAACGATTTGCGCACGCTGCACAGGTGTAACAGCTTGCCCTCGAATATCAATAACGACTTGCTGCTGCATTCCTTGCGGTAAATTTTCAGCTCGCTGGAGGGCTTGCTTGGAAACATTACTAATCAATCCGCTTTGATTTTTTGCGATGTTGTAGTTTTTCACTTCAACACTGCATACGTTACCTACACACCAGTCTGGACGAACACTGCCCGAAGTGCCGTAAGGAACTTCTTGTCCATTTTTATAACTGACTTGTGGGCGAGCTCCAGCACCAAGATCAGCGCCGACATCAATTTCAGATTTTTGGGGTGTGGGACGAACAGGTGTCGCAGTAGAGGCAAGATCATCTACCTTTCCAGCAGCGCCACCAGTAGCTTTTGCACCATCGAAACTCGCATCGTTAGCCGCAGTTTTACCAGTACCTACAACTCTGGTTTCCCCAGAAACCAAACCGGATGGAGTAACTTTTGAACCCGTCTTCTCCCCCGTCAGCAGAAGAGATTTACCTTCAGCCAACTTTCCGGCACCTTTGAACAGCGCAATTTCTATCGCCGCCCGCGCCGCCGCAGTCCCATAATCACGGATGGGATTAACATCGCCAGGGTAGGTATCCATACTGAACGAGGCAAGTACCTTGCTCCCCTGCGTGTATTGATAAGGCGTTAGCAGAGCACCCGTCGCCTGCATACCATCGTGGAAGGAGAGCGCGCCGCCCAAGCCAGACAATGCAGGTGCCGCGCACCCCACCACCGTCACGCAGGCAGGCGCCGTCAACGCTGCACCGCCGAACCCGGCAGCGGCCCCTATCGCCCCCAGCACCGCTCGACTCGCATTGCCCGAGCGGGTAAGTGCCTCGTCATTCTTCAACAGCTTGTCGTTGGCTTTATCCCACCGGCCGTACTCATCAAAAGCTCCGGTTGCCAACAGCTGCTTCTGAGCATCCTTGAAGTTGCCGCCGTCAGACTCAAGTTCGCTGATGTACTTGTAGTTTGGATCTTCAGTCGGAACGGAAGCACTGCAGTGCACCAAGGCACAGGCCGCGGCCTTCAACTTATAGGCATTGGCCGGGTCGTCTTTCTGCAAAGCTTCCAACGCGAGCGTTTCCTTCTGGTGCAGTTGGCGGTTGTACTGATCCGCCATTTGCGACACCCAGGACGCTTTGTTGACATCGCCGCCGGCCAGCCCCGCCGCAGTCAAACCGACCACCTGGGCGAACGCCTGTCTCAACTCCGGTTGCTTATCAAACGTATCGTTCAGGACCTGCGCCATTGCCTGACTTGCGCCCGCAGCAATAGCCCCGGTCTTGAAGTCGCCACCCGTGGCACTGGCCACCGCACCACCAAACAAGGCGTGCATGGTGACTCGGGCTGAACCACCCTCCGCCCACATCGCCATCCCGGTGGTATCACCGGCGTTCTTCGCGGCCTGCCAATGGTCCTGGGCATAACTGCCCACGTAGTTGAACGCCGTCGCAGCCACAACATTGCCGGCCTGTGAAACCAGGCCGCCGGTGACGTTCTTGCCCAGATTTCCGCCACCCACCACCGTCTGAATGGTGCCAGCAGCCACACCTTGAGCCGCCGCGTGAACCGCAAAGCCGCCAATCCCTTCCAGAGTTTTGAGATCGAACCCTTTGGTGAGGTTATTGAAAGGCTTGATGGTGCCGCCCAAGTTGGGATCGATGACACCTGTTGTGAAACCTGCTGTAAGAGCGCTTGTTGCATAGCCTTTCAGCGCGTTGCTTGAAGTCACATCTTTAAGCGTCGCGCCAAGGTTGCCGCCATTATTGATAAAGCTGACAGCACTGCCGCTTGCAAGTGACGTTAACGCAGCAGTGGCCATGGCGTTGCCCCAGCCTGCCGCCGCAGTCCCAACAGCAGTGCCTGCCGAGACCATTGCCGAACTACCCGCCGCCGCCATAGCGGTGCCAGAACCCGCAGTTCCTGCACCCGCAAACGCTGTGCCTACTGCACCGCTGGCCGCCCCAGCCGTCAATACCGTAACAATAATAATGATCGCCAGCATCGCCCCTTGTCCGAGGCTGGAGTTGCTGTACTTATACGAGTCGTGCGTTTCCTTGATCAGTTTCCAATCAACATCTCCACGTTTCTCCGCGTCCTTCAGCCAAGCCATCTGTGGATCTGCCTTCACCATCGCGTCGATCGCCTGGCTGACGGTCTGTTGGTTGACTTGTTTGACATCGATATGCAGACCATCAACGGCCTTGATCGCGATTTCCCCCTTGGCAACCATTTGGGTCTGCCTGAGGGTCTCGTCGGTGTTGCCTTTGCCGCTCATGCTGTTCCAGGCAAGGCTGCTTTTGCTCTTGGCGTGGCTCTCCTGGTCGAGGTCTTTGACGCCCTCGAAGGTCACGCTACCACCGCTGGCGATGGTCAGGTCATTGCCACTGTCCAACTTGGCAGCCTGGTATTTCTGGTCGCCCTGACTCTGAATCGTCAGGTCACCACCGGTTTTGATTTCGCTACCGATGTGGGTGACTTTAGTCACTTCATCCCGCTGGGTTTTCTTGCTGCCCCAACTGCCCTTCTTCTTCATGTCGTACAGCGAATAATCACTGTCTTCGGCCGACAGCAACGCCAGGTTGCCACCCGCCACCAGGTACGCTTCATCGCCTGCACTGATACGGCTGGCAATCAGGCCCAGGTCCTTACCTGCACTGAGCGAGACGTCCCCACCGGCACTCAGCGCGGTCGACACCTGGCTGACATGATCTTCCTGACGCTTTTCCTTTTTACTTTTACTGGAGGAGTGTTGCTCGTCCGCAGCCGAGGCCAGGAACATATCGCCGCCAGCGCTCATGTTGATGTCGCGCTTGGCATCGATCTGGCTGGCGATAGCCGTGATGTCTCGGCCGGCTTTGACGTTGATGTCGCGACCTGCCTCTACGCTGGAACCGTATTGCGTGGCATTGCTCGATTGCAGGCGGCGCCCCATGTCGGTCGCATTGCGCTCTTCGGCAGAGGCCAGGCTGGCATCGCGACCCGCCACGATTGTCGTGTCACGACCGCTGTGCAAAACGCCGCCGACGCTGGCAACGTCTTTGCCGGCGCTGATATCCAGGTCATTCGCCGCCTCCACCCTCGCCGCACTGTCAACGTAGTCACGGTGCTGCGAATACCCACGCCCGCTGTCGTCCCACCCGGTCACGCTGCGCTCGTTGATCACATCGCCATTGATCGCGGTCATCGTCACATCGCGCCCGGCAATGATGCCGCCGGCTTTGTTGACGATATTGTTACCGGCCAGCAGGTCCAGGCGGTTGCCCGCTTCGATCAGCCCGCTGTTGGTCAAGTCGTTGGCCGCCTTGGCCGACAGGTTGTTGTTCGCGCGCAGGGTGCCGGCGTTGACCAAGTTTTCGCCGGCGATCAGGTTCAGGTCGTTACCGGCGATCAAGGCACCATTCGGCGCCAGGCGGTTGTTGGCCTGGGCCAGGTAGAGCACTGGCACCAGGACCTTTTCACCGTTCACTTCGTGTTGTTCCAGCCACACGATGTCGTGGGTCAAGGCTGCAACCTGTTGCGAGGTGAGGCTCACGCCCATCGACAGGTTTAGTTGCTGCTTGCTGCTGATGGCGTTGTCCATCAGGTACTTGAACAGCTTCTCGTCGGTGTTCTGACCGTCGATAAAGCGTTGGCCGGTGCGCGCTTGTACCGCTTGCTGCACCAGGCGCTGTTCGTAGAGGCCATCGCCGAGGCGTTTCCAGCTCTGGTCGGGGTTGTAGCCCAGGCCTTGCAGCAGGTAGTCCGAGCTCATGAATTGCTTGAGGTCGGTGAGTACCGGGTTGGTCTCGATCAGGTACTTGTGCGGCTGCGAGGCGGCGCGGCTGTCGGGCAGGCCTTGGACGCGGGTGAAGGTTTGGCTGGTCAACGGGGTCGGTTGCCCCACGGCCGTCTGTGGCGCAATGGCAGCCACGTTGGTGCCACGGTCACTCAGGTCGGGGCGAGCGCCGTCCGACTCAGTGAGCGCGGTATGCACCGCGCGGGCGTCGCGATCGGCTGCAGCCAGACCGGACAAGTCCGTTGCGCCGACCGCTGGCCCGGCACCCTGCGCCGGGTTATGCGCATCAATGCCGGCTACATGGGTGATGTCGCCACCGCTGGAGCGGCCAGGCTGTAGGGTCTGCACGTCGGCGCTGCCGACAGCGTCAATGTTGATAGCGCTGGCCACGGCGTCGATGGCGCCGGCTTCGCGAGCGGTCAGGGCGATTTGATGGGTACTGGCGGTGACAAGGGCAGCTCCTTCCACCTGGATCGTACGGCCCTGGTTTTCAGGTCGCGCTTGATCACGCGTGGCCGGGTCAATGCTGGCGCTGCCCAGTGTCCACGTCTGAGCGCCGCCCTGATTGCCGGTCGCCTGCCCGCTGGTGCCACCTTGGCCGCTTAAGCGGAACAAGCCGTTCTGCCCGCTGGGCAAACCGAAGCCCGGCAGGGTCAAGGGGTTGACTTGCTGTTGGGCCAGGTCAGGCGGCAATTGTGCATTCAGCACCACCACCTGGGTTTTGTTGGCGCCCACACCGGTATCCAGCGCGCGGCCGCCTACCCCAAGCGCGGTCTTGAGCACCGTGATGTTGCTGATGTTTTTACTGGCGATGAGTTGAGCGTTGCCGCCGGCCTGGATGATGGCCGGGGCCACCACTTGCGTGCCGCCTGCCACCGGTATGGGCGCATTGATCCCTGAAAACAGCGACGGGCTGAACTTCGTCATCAATGCCGCAAAGGCCGCCTCATCCACCGGCGAGCCTTGAGGGTGCGCGCGGTTGTAGGCCTGCACCGCCGCGACCATCTGGTTGTACTGGCCCTTGCCGATTTTGGTAACGCCGCCGTATTCCTGGCTTCGAGTGCCGGAGCCACCGGTGGCCGCCAGGTTCTGGATATTCTCGCCGGTAATCGACAGGTCATTGGCGGCCGACACCACGCTGTAGCGGTTGGTGAAGTTCTGGCCGGCAATCACCATGTTGCGCCCGGCGCTGAGGGTGGCCGACGGTGAGTTGGCCTCCACCACACTTTCAACCGTGCGGCTCAGGGTGACCGCAGGCCTTCTGTCGCTCCAGCCACCGCTGCAATGTTGCGTGCAACGAATGCTGACGCCCACCGACGTCAAGCGTTGGTTGAGCTGGAATTTCTCGCGCTCGTTGACCACGTCATTGGCCGAGAGCCGGAGGTCGCCCATGCTTTCGATGCTGGCGGAAATGTTGCGGATACTCTGTGCGGCTGTCCCGCCGGCAACACCTGCCATCGTCAGGTTGCCGAGGCTGTAGATGTCCGAATAATTGTTGGTCAGGCTGCCCACGTTGAACGTGGCGTCCTGGCCACTGAACACGAAACCGCGCGCATTGATGTCGCCCGCAACGTGGTCGTTGAGCAGGCTTTGGGCCGTCAGGTCAAGGTTCTGCGCAGCCCCCAGCGTGCCGGTGTTGACCACGCTGCCGGCGTCGATACGCAGGCCGCTGCCGGAGGTCAGGCGCCCACGGTTGCTCAACTGGCCGCCGACGCTCACGTGGCTGGCGCCCCCGCCTGCCAGGCTGCCGGGCTCCTTGAGGGTCATTTGCGCGGCGCTAAGGTTCAGCGTACCGACACTGCTGATGCGCCCGTTGCCTTCATAACCGCCAGCCAATTGCACAGCCACACTGCCGTCGCTGGCAATCAAGCCATCGTTGTTCCAATTACCGCCGTTGCCGACCAAGCTTTGCGACGCCAGCAATTGCCCGCCCGCCGTCTGGTTCAGGGTGTTGACGTTCACCGTCAAACGGCCTGCCTGGATCACACTGCTGTTGGTCCAGTTATCTGCGGTCAGGGTCAAACCGCCGCGCGTCACCACATTGCCGCCCGCACGGGTAAGGTTGGCGGTAGCGATATCAAAGGTCCCGGTGCCGCCGTGCAGCACACTGCCGCCTTGGTTCTGCAGGCTGCCGGTCAGCGTGAAGTCGCTGTTGGAGGTTTCCAGCTGGCCATTGCGGTTGTCGATCTGCCCGCCAACTTGGACGGTGGTTTTGCCGCTGCTGCCAAGGGCGCGCAGTTGGCCGCCGACGTTATCGACATCCCCGGCCAGCAGGTTCAGCGTGGTGTCGCTTTCGATAATTCCCGCCTGGTTGCGTAACGCGCCGCTGAGCCCCAGGTCGATCGTGCCCGCGCCTATCTGGCCGCTGCTGTTGTCCAGGGTTTGCCCGCCCACGCGCACCAGGCCCTTGGCGTACAAACCGCCGTTGGCGTTGGCGAAATAATTGGCGTTGACCACTGCATCGCCGGTCTGCGCAGCGATGCGCCCGCTCTGGTTGTCGATGCGGTTAGCGCGCAGGTCCAGGCCCCGGGCGCTGACCAGTTTGCCGCCCTGGTTATTGACGTCGCCGCTGACGGTCAAGCCCAGGCCGGTCTGGCCCTGCACCTTGCCCTTGGCGTTGTTCAGGCTTGCGGCGTTCAGTTGCACGTCGGCGTCTTGGCTGTAGATCAAGCCGTCGGTTTGGTTTTGCACGACGCCGCTGCTGGTGATGACCACCCGCTCTTTGCCGGCAAGGGTGCCGCGCTCACTGTTATTCAAGCCGCCGGTGAGCAGGGTCAACAGGCTCTGGCTGATGATCTTGCCGTCGGCGTTGTTGTAGACCTGGTTGGCGCGTTTGAGCAGCAACGGCCCGGCGCTGGCCAGTTTGCCGCCGCTGTTATTGAGGTTGCCGAGCAGGTCGAGGGTCATCTGAGCGTTGCTGATCAGGCTGCCACCGTTGTTGCTCAGGTCGGTGCCGGTAAAGGAAAACCCCTGCTGCACGTTGATGGTGCCTTGGTTGGCCAGGGTGGCCGCTTGCACATCCAGCTCGGCGCCGCTTTCGATCAAGCCGCCGTCGCCGTTCACCAACGCGCCGGTCACTGCCAGCGCTTGCCCGGTGCCGCTGGAAAGCACGCCACTGCCGCGGTTATCCAGGCTGGCAGCGCTGACGTCCAAACGCCCGTGGCTGACGAGTGCGCCTTCGGTGTTGTTTTGCAGCGCGCCGCTCAGGCGCACATCAATCGCGCCGCTACGGCTGGAGAGCGTGCCGTGGTCGCGGTTGTCGAGGTTGCCGCCACTGACGCTCAGGCCTTGCCAGCCGCTCAGCAAGCCCTTCGCGGAGTTCATCAGCGTGCCCGCGTTGACGCTCAGGGTCTGGCTGCTGATCAGCTTGCCGCCGGTGTTGTCCAGGCTCCGCGCGGTCACGGAGAAGCCTTGCTGGCTGGAGATTTCACCGCCCTGGTTATTGAGGTCACGCAGGTTTTTCAGGGTCAGCGGGCCATTGGCAAGCAGCAGGCCGTTGCGGTTATCCAAGTCGCTGTTGTTCAGGTCGAGGGTCACGCCCTGCTCGCCGACAATGCGGCCGCCCGCCGCTGCCAGGGCATTGACGCCCACGGCCAGCGCACCTTTGGCCGAGACTTCGCCACCGTTGCCGGTGTTCAGGCCGGCAGCCGTGAGGTTCAGGGTGCCGAGGCTATTGATCAGGCCCTGGTCTTGGTTATTCAGCTGGCCGTCGCTGCTCAATAGCAGGTCGCCACGGCTGTTCACGCGGCCACCTCGGTTGTCCAACGCCGCCGTGCGGGCATCGAGGCTGGCAGCGCCGATCATGCCTTTGAGGTTGGTCAGCGCCTGGTTGATGCGCAAGGTCAGGCCTTGGTCGCTCAGCAGTTTGCCGTTGCTGTTATCCAGGCTTTGCGCAGCCAGGGTGAAGGCCTGGCCACTGGAGATTTCGCCGTTCTGGTTGGTGACGGTGTTGAGGTTATTGAGTAGCAACGGGCCCTTGGCATTGAGGAAGCCCCCGGTGTTGTTCAACGCGCCGTTGTTCAGGTCCAGACTCAAACCGGCGTTGCTGAACAGCTTGCCACCTTGTTGATCGAGCCCGGTGACGCTGGCCGTCATGCCCTGCTCGCCGCCGATGCTGCCACCGTTGTTCAACTGTGCGGTGGTCAACGCCAAGGTGGCGCTGCTGTTGAGGTGCCCGCCTTGGTTGTTCAGCGCGCCCGTGCTGACGACGACCGGGCCCTTGCCGCTGATGATGCCTTGCTGGTTGCCCAGACTCGCGCTGTGCAGCGTGAGGCTGTCATCGGTGACCAACTTGCCGTCCTGGTTATCCAGGTTGCCGGTCACGGCGACGCTCAAACCTTGGGCACTGGAAAGGCTGCCTTTGTTGTTAATCAGGCTTCGCGCCTTGACGCTCAGTGCGTCTTCACTGCTCAGCACGCCTTGGCTGTTGTCCAGGTCGCCGGCCAGTTCCAGCACCAACGGTTGTTCGCTGAGCAGCTTGCCGCCCGTGTTGTCCAGCGAGGTGCCGGTGAGGCTCAGGCGCTGGCCGTTCAATTCACCGAGGGCGCGGTTGATGACCTGGTCCACCGCCAGGTTCAAGCCGCCGCGCGCAAACACCACGCCTTTGTCGCTGTTGTTCAACTGCTGGCCGGTGACGCTGACGTCGGCGTTGCCGGTCAGCTCACCGGCGCGGTTGTCGATCAAACCCACGTCGAGTTTCAGCGCTTTTGTGGCGCCTACCAGACCGTTACGGTTATCCAGATTGGCGCCGCGCAACTGCAGGCCTGCGGTGCTGATCAGCTTGCCGTTCTGGTTGTCGAATTGCTCGATGTTGGCCGTCACCTGCGCCTTGCCGGCGATCTCGCCATTGCGGTTATCCAGGCCGGCGCCGGTCAGCAGCAAGTCGCCGTCGGCAATCACGCTGCCGCGTTGGTTATCCATGCGCTCGGTGGCATGGATTGCGACATCACCGCGGCCACTGAGCAGGCCGTCGGTGTTGTCCAAACGGGTGCTGCGCGCGTCGAGGCCAACGGCGTTGATATGGCCTTTGACGTTGGCCAGCAGTTGCTCAACGCGCAAGGTCAGCCCTTGGTTGCTGATGAGCTTGCCGTGGCTGTTGTCGAGGTTGTTGGCCGCCAAGGTGAAGGCGTTCTGGCTGGAGATTTCGCCGTGCTGGTTGTTGAGGTTGCCGAGGTTGTTGAGCACCAGGATCGGTGCGTTGATCACGCCCGCGTTGACCAGCTCGCCGTTGTGCAGGTCGAGGTTCAGTTGCGTGGTGCTGAGCAGCTCGGCGCCGCCCATTTGCGTGAGGCCAGTGAGGTTGGCAGTCAGGCTGCCAACGCTGCGGATTTGCCCGCTGTTGGTGACCTGGGTGGCCGTGAGGTCAAGGCTGTCGGCACTGGTGACATGCCCCTCAACAGCGTTTTTGAACGCGCCGGTCGCGAGGCTTGCGGCGCCCTGGCTTTTGATCAGGCCGTGAGTGTTATCGAGGCTGGCACTGGTCAGCTTGAGGCTTTGCGCGCTCTCGACGGTGCCGTCTTGGTTAATCAACGCCGTGGCGCTGGCGATCGTCAGCGGGCCGGCGCTGGAGAGGCTGCCGCCGGTGTTATCGATGCGCTGGGCCGCCAGGTCCATCGAACCTTCGCTGGTGAATTTGCCACCCGTGTTGTCCAGCCCAGCCGCCAATTGCAACGCCAGGGAGCGCTTGGCGCCAAAGGTGCCTTCGGTGTTATCCAGGCGGGTGCCGGTGAAGCGCGTGTCCTGGGCGAAGACCAAGCCTTTGGCCTGGTTGATCACAGCGTGCATCGCCAGCTCCAGCGCAGTCCCGGCCAACAGCTTGCCGCCACTGTTGTCGAGGCGCTGGCCGCTGAGGTCGATGTTCTGCTGGCTGGAGATTTCACCCGCGCGGTTGTCGACGCTGTCGACCGTCAGCCGCACCGGGCCAACGGCGCTGGCCAGGCCGTTCTGGTTACTCAGGGATTGCCCGGTGATCGCCAGCGCCTGCTTGCTGTTGAGCACGCCTTGACGGTTGTCCAACTGGCCGACCTGCAGGTTCAGATCCTGATTGGCCCGCACCGCGCCGCCACGGTTATCCAGGCTGGCGCTGCGCAGGGTCAGCAGGTTTTGCCCAGACAGGCGGCCTGCGCGGTTGTCCACGCTGCCGGCTTGAATATCCACGACGCCTTTGGCCAACACACTGCCTTTGGCTTGGTTGTCCAACAGGCCGTCGACCTTCACGCTCAAGCTGCCATTGCTGACCAAGCTGCCGGACTGGCGGTTATCCAGGCTGGCCGCGGTCACGTTCAAGCGCTGGCCACTGCCCAAGGTGCCGCCTTGGTTGAACAGCGCGCCGGTGGTGGTCAGGTCGAGGCTGACGTCGCCCGTCACATGGCCGTCGTTGCGGTTGTTCAACGTCATCGCGTTGACCACACTCGCGCCCGCGCTTGAGACCTCACCGTCATCGTTGAGCAGGTCAGCACTGAGGTTAAGCGCCAGGTCTTTAGAGCTGCCGAACACGCCGCTGCTGTTGTCCATGCGCGCTGCCTGGGCGCTGAGCCCTGCGGCGGAAATCTGGCCCTTGATGTTGATCAATGCCTGCTCAAGCTTGAGGGTCAGCGCTTGGTCGCTGAGCAACTTGCCGGCGCTGTTATCCAGGCTGGTTGCGGCCAGGGTGAAGGCGTGTTCGCTGGAGACTTCACCGCCCTGGTTAGCGACCGTGGACAGGTTTTTAAGCAGCAATTGCCCTGGCGCATGGATCAGGCCGCCGGCGTTATTGAGGTGGCCATTGTTCATGTCCAGGCTCAGGTCGCTGAGGCTGTAGAGCTTGCCGCCGCTGCGCTGGTCAAGGCCGGTGATGCTGGCGCTAAGGGCTTGGTTGCTGGCGATCTGGCCGTCAAAGCGGTTATCCACCTGCCCCGCCGTCAGGTCCAGGCCCTCGGCGCTGGAGAGGCGCCCGCTGTTCTGGTTGTTCAAGCTGGCGGTGGTGACGCGCACGGCGCCGTCGCCGATCAGCTTGCCGCCACGGTTATCGAGGCTGGCGCTGTTGAGGGTCAGCGCCATGGCACTGAGCAATTCGCCGTTGCGGTTGCTGATGGCGCCGCGGGTGGTCAATTGCTGCGCCGCGCCGCTGCTGAGGCGGCCGCTGTCGTTGTTCAGCGTGCGGGCGTGCAGCGTGAAGGTGCCATCGCTGCGCACGGTGCCTTGTTGGTTGTTCAGGTCATCGAGGTTCAGTTGCACCGCGCCGTTGGCCAGCAGGCGCCCGCCGTTACGGTTGTCGAACTGTTTGCCGTGCAAGGACAAGTCGCTGACGCTGGAAACCTCACCGCCCTGGTTGTCGAACTGGTCGATATTCAGGTTCAGGTATTGGCCGCTGATGAAGTGACCGCCACGGTTGATCGCGACCCCTGCATGGGTGACGGTCAGCAAACGGTCGCCCTGCAGCAGGCCTTGGCTGTTGTCCAGCGTCTGGCTGCCCAAGGTGGTGGCCGCAGCGACTATTTTGCCTTGGCGGTTATCCAGCGCAGTGGTGACGAGCACCTTTGCGTCATCGCGTATTTTGAGTTCGCCTTCGGCGTTGATCAGGCTGTTGGCCTGCAGGTCCAGGCTGGTGGCGGCAATCAAGCCCTTGGTGTTGTCCAGCGCCTTGGCGATACGCACCAGCAGCCCTTGCTCGCTGAGCAATTGGCCGCCACGGTTGTCGAGGCTGTCGGCGGTGAAGCCTAGCGCTTGGGCGCTGGAGATTTCCCCGCCTTGGTTATCGACACTGTTCAGGTTGCTCAGCAGCAGCACACCGGGCGCGTGGATCACGCCGCTTTGGTTATTCAGGTGGCCGCCATTGAGGTTAAGGCTGACGCCTGCCTGGCTGTAGAGGTTGCCCTTGCCACTGTTGTCAAGGCTGCCAGCACTGACGGCCAGCCCTTGCCCGGCGAACAGCGTGCCCTGGCGGTTATCGAGCAGGCCCTGGCTGGTGAGGTTGAGGGTGGCATCGCCTTGCACCAGGCCTTGGCGATTGTCCAGGGTCGCACTGCTGACCACTGCCGTGCGTGCCAACACTTTGCCGTTGCGGTTATCCAGCGCCGCGTCGATCTGTGCGAGCAACCCGTCACCGGCGCTGAGTGTGCCGCCATTGTTATCCAGGCTGCCGGCATGGATATCCAGGGCGTTGGCCGAGACCAGGCCTTGGGTGTTGTCGAGCTCCTGGGCGATGCGTACGGTCAGTGCCTGTTCGCTCAAAAGCTTGGCGTTGCGGTTGTTCAAGGTGTTGGCAGCCAGGGTAAATGCCTGGCTGCTGGAGATTTCACCGCCCTGGTTGTCGACGCTGTTGAGGTTACTGAGCAACAAGCGCCCCGGGGCATTGATCACACCGCCCTGGTTATTCAGGTGGCCGCCATTGAGGTCGAGGCTGACCTCGCCCTGGCCGAAGAGCCGACCATCCTCGTGCTGATCAAGGCTGGCGACACTCGCAGTGAGCGCCTGCCCGCCACTGATGCGCCCGCCCGCGCTGTTGTCCACGTGGCCGGCTTTCAAGTCCAGGCGCACGTCGCCGCGCACGGTGCCGTGCTGGTTAATGACCGGGCCTGTGGCCGTCAGGCTCAACAGCTGCCCGGCTGAGACCAGGCCTGCCACGTTGTCCAGCGCTGCCAGTTGCAGCGTGGTTTGCGCCTGGCTCGACAGCTCGCCGTTGCGGTTGATCAGTTGCCCGATGCCCGCCGTCAGGTTACCGGTGCTGGTGACGAGGCCACCTTGGCTGTTGAGCAGTTGGGTGGCGTTTATGCCAAGGCTGCCTGCGCTGAGGATGCGGCCTTGGTTTTGGTTGTCGATTTGAGTGGCGCTCAGTTGCGCAGCGCGCTGGGCGCTCAATGTGCCGCGCTGGTTGGCCAGTTCACCGGTGTTAATGCTGAGGTCGCGGCTGGCAATCACGGTCTTGCCGGTGTTGTCGAGGGCCTGCGCGGTCAGGCGCACATCGCCTTGGGCATTGCGGCTGCTATCGGCGTTGACGCCGGCTTCGATAATGCCGTTGTTGGTCAACCGGCCAGCGGCGTCCAGGGTGATGCTGTCCTTGGCGGCGAGGGTTTGTTGGTTGGTCAGTGCGCCTTGGGTTTTCACCGACAAGTCGGTACCGGCGTAGACCGCACCTTTGGTTTCGACGCTCTGCGCCTTGACGTTAATGGCTGTGCCTGCCGAAATCTGGCCCATGACCACATTGCCTGCGGCATCGATCTGGATATCACCGCCGGCAACCATGTCACCCGACAAGCGCACGCCCACACCGGCCTCAGTGCCGACCAGCTTGACCGCGCCCACATACATGCCACCCAGCGCCGACGAGTCAATCGCCAAATCCGGCGCCTGGCTGCCATCCGCCGCGCGTGCGGTGGCGTTCAAGGTGCGTGCGTCGACGTCGTTGCGACCGGCGACGATGGTGAGTTTTTTCGCCTGGATTTGCGCGTTAATGGTGGTCGCGCGGGTGATGATTTCGAACTGGTCGACGTTGGTGGCATTCAAGCCGGCGCCTTCGATGGCGACGCTGCCTTGGTCGACTTGGTAGCGACTGATCTGGCCGTTTTCGATCACCGCTTTACCGGTGGTGAGCGTGGCTTGTGGCGTATTGATAAAGCCGCAGCCGTTGCAGCTGATGCCGTACGGGTTGGCGACGATCACATGGGCCGACTGCCCCGCCACTTCGGTGTAGCCGCGCAGCTGGCTGGGGCTGCCGCCGTTGACTTCGTTGAGGATGATATTGGCGGCAGTGCCTTTGAAATTCGGGTTGCCAACGATGATGCCGCCCAGCTGGGTGGCCTGGGTGCGGTCGGTGGCGTTGTTGAGAATGACGCCGTTGGCACCGACGTTGTAGTCATGGAATTGGTTGTGCGACAGCCCATTCGCGTTCGGCGCGGCGATGTTGACGATGGGCACGCCATTGCCCGCTTGCGCCAGGCCCGTGCCCGGTGCGCTCACCACGATGCCGTCGGCCTGGGCCAGCAACGGCTGCCAGAACATGGCGTTGGCCAGGATCAACGCTAACCCACGTTTAGGCAGCCCCAAGAAATGGGAGCGGCTTTTTACGGCAGCCGAAGGCTGGCGCGCGAGGAAGGCGAACTGGCGGACGTCCATGTCATTACTCGATGCCCGAGGGCGGTAAAAAATTTAAAGGAAAAAATCCATACGGAAATAGATCGGCGCTTCACGTTCCGTGATAGCAGCCGGTCGTTCCAAAGAGTGGGCAAAGGTCACCGTGGCCGCGACGTTCTTGCCGCGTGCGAACAGGTCCAGCGAGTTGCTGCTCATTCGCCCATGCTGCTCGGCGTTGTAGCGGCCGTGGCTGATCACGCCCTGGTCGTAACCGAGGCTGGTGCCGTATTCGCTGAACACCGGTTGCAGCCAGGCCCAGGTCACCGGGCGGCTCCAGCGCAGGTCGTTGCGCCAGTAACCGCCGCTGTCGCCGGCGAGCATCTGGTCTTTGTAGCCGCGAATCGACGACTGCCCGCCCAGGCTCATGCGCTGCGGGCTGAACAGCACGTCTTCGCTGTGCTGGCCGGTCATCAAGCTGCTGAAACTGAGCGACTCGCCCCACAGCTTGAACGGGTACAGGTAGCTCACCGTGGCGGTGTATTTGCGATAGCGCGCATCGGCCTGGCCGGGTTTGGGGTCATGATTGGCTTGAGCGTCAAACGCGCCGATGCCGTTTTGCATACCGAGGTCGATGTTGAGAAATGAGCTGCCAATCCGGCGACCGTGGTTGATGCCGAACTGGGCTTCGCTGAGGCGGTTGCTGCTCAGCGCCAGCTTGCTGTCTTCGATGAAGTTGTTGGTGCGCAGGTAGGCCACGCCGGTGCTCAGGGAGGTTTTACTCAGGGCGTCACGATGGATGACGCGCTCCAGGCGCAACTGGTGGTTCTGGCTGTCGCCGGTCTGCTTGAACGTGAAATTATTCGCCTGGGCCTGGGAGCGGTATTCGCTCTCGTTGTAGCTGTAGGTGAGGGTCCACCAGCCGAACGGCAGGCTGTAATTGAGCATCGAATTGCGTGAGGTTTTCTGGTGATCGCTGACGGCATCGTGGCCGCCGCGCAGCGACAGTTGGTCGGCCAGGCCGAGAGGATTATCCCAATCCAGACTGGCGCCCCACTGCTGTTCGCCGGTGCTGCGCTGGCCGCCGTTGTGGCGCGACAGCCCGACGCGCCAGGGCTTCTGCGGGGTATTTTTGACCAGCACATCGCTGCCGCCCACGGCCTTGCCCGGCGCCAGTTCCATCTGCGCCTGGTTCGACGGCAGGCGGTTGAGTTGGTCAACCATCTGCTCGATTTCGCGCAGGTTGAGCAACTCGCCGGTCTTGCCGGGGAAACTCATCGCCAACTGGCGGTCGGTGATGCCGCTGCCTTCGGCGCCCTTCAAGCCTTCGAGCTTGCCTTCGACCACCTGGATCTTGAGATTACCGCTGGAGAGGTCCTGCTGTGGCAGGTAGGCGCGGCTGGTCACCAAACCTCTGGCCAAGTAGCGGTCGGTGATGACCTTGAGCACTTCATTGAGCTGCGGCACGCCCAGGCATTGGCCGATATAGGGCTTGATCAGCGCGGCGCGCTCGCCTTCGGGCAGCGCGTCGGCGCCGGAGAGTTCGATGGTTTTGATCGGGAAGCAACGGGTATCCACGGGCGTGGTCGGCGTTGCAGGCGCGGCGGATTTGCCGGGCAGGTCTTTGAGTTCTTCGAGGCGCTTTTGCTGCTCTTCGAGCAGGCGGTCCTGGCGGTCGCGAATCAGATCGGTGATGCCCGGGGAGTTCTGCGGCGGCGCGGCGTGTGCCACGCCGGGAAAGCCCAGGCAAAAAAAAGCGGACAGCAGGCCAAGCCTGGTCCGGCGTTCCAAACGCCACATTTCTAGATCCCTCTATATGGCACTGAGCCACTAATTGGCGGCGATAATAGGATGGCGAAATGCTGGCGTCAATTAAACGTATAAAAATGTGTCAGGACTGATGCAGGGATAAAGGGCAATAAGGACATGTCCTACAACAAGCCCTGAAACAGGAAAGTCCGAGGCGACAGCGCCTTGCTCCCTTGCCTACGCTTGCGTCAGAATCCGCCGGCTTGTGCGCTGGGGTGGGCGTCTCTAAGGTTGCTCGGTCGCTGAAAACTCAGTGATCGGGTTTAGTAGCCTGGGGTTATTCCAGTCAGTGCATAAGCTTCATCTGTCGGACGGTCTAGTCCGTGCTTGATGGTGGCTGTGTGCAGGGCGTCCTCGGGCGCGCCGGCTTTTTTGGAATTCCCCGGTCTACTAACCTGCGCACAGCTGCCACCCCTTTGTTTAGTAGCTCAGAGGTGGCGGCCCTAAAGTAGGAAATTCCAAGCATGTTCAAAATAACGCCTAACCCTCCGAGCGAGCCGGACCTGAAGCTAAATCAGGCTGCGCATCGCACCATTGATCGCTATCTCAATCCAGAATCTGACCCACCTTCACCACCGCCGGGTTTGTTCAGCGTTGCCGCCGACGCCAGCAACGAAACACTGATCACCAACAGCTACGAAACCTTTTCCTCGGTGACCGCCTTGCTGCTTGACCTGTCGGAGGACCTGACCGGGAAACAGCGCGATGTGGCGCTGGCGATTCACCAGTTGAGTGAGTTGGGGGTTTTGTTGATGGATAGGTTGATGGAGCGGGAGGCGGCTGTAGCGGGTACTTAGCGTTCAACGGTATGACCGGGCGCAGGCCACATTCAAAAAAGTGGCCTGCCTCCCATCTCGCCTAACCCAACCGAATACACGGCAACCGATACCTCACCTCGACCAGCTTCACACCACCGCGCTCAAGCGTGCGCTCACTCCCCGCATCCTCAACGCAGCCTGCCCTGCGATAAAACCGGATCGCTCGTTCATTGCGTGCCAAGACCCAGAGCGTTAAGTGCTGAAACCCTTGTTCAGTCAAAAACTGTAAGCCTGCGTTCCACAACGCCAGCCCAACGCCGGTTTGCCAATGCTCCGCTTCAACGTAGAGGGCCATGACCTCACCGGCGTTGTCCGCAGCAGCGTCTTCATCACGGCTGGCGCCGACGGATATCCAGCCGACCACCTGTTTGTTCACCTGCGCGACCCATACATTGGATTCGCCGGATTCAATCGAACTAATCCAAAACGACTCCCGCCTGGCCAGCGTCGCACCCAATGAGTTCAAGTAGTCGGCGGGCATCAGGTCGCGATAGGCTTGCTGCCAACTGCTGATGTGCACTTGGGCAATGGCCCTGGCGTCTGCGGGTGAGGCGTGGCGAATCATCGAGGCATTCCTTGTCCGGACATCGAGTGGTAAGCGTAAGCCAGCCTCGATTACGATTTGGCGATGCAATTAGATTTTTTATGCACGGTGAGTCTGAGGAACTTAGAGGTTGGCTGGTGATGGGCTGTACCCACAATTGATACGGGCTTAGCTATGAAACCATGCGGGCCCACACCAAGGTTGAACTACAGGTTAATAGCCGTTACCTGACGTCTTCCATCCTTCGGTTATTTAGGTAACCTCACACATTCGCAGCGCATACAGGCTCGCAAAAATGGACATCAGCCCCCTCACACTTCAACCACTGCTTCGCCCGGGAAGCGACTTGAACGGTTGCGCGGTGGCCGAACGGTGTTCAATTGATTTTCTGATTAACCAATGTTCGTTGCTCAATACGCTCGTCACCGCTGGCGGTGACCACTCAGACTATATGAGCTGTTTCGTCAAAGGCTTTCCTGAGGCAAACGACCTGTCTTGCGCTCGTTTGCTTTTGCGCGAACCCGCCGGAACGGAAAGCGGCCGTGTCCTGCTGTACGTTTGCCCCGAGTGCGGCGATATCAGTTGTGGCGCTTACTCAGTGCAGGTCAGCCAGAGTGATGACGGCTTTACGTGGTACGCCTTTGCTTACGAGAACGGGTATGAAGAGCCCGTCATCATCGATGGCGTTGGGCCCTTTGCCTTCGAAAAGCATGCCTATGAAGCGACCATAATCAATGCCGCACGGCTAATGAAGGAGTAATCACATGGCGCGCTTCTCAATTTACAGCGGATCGATTTTGGTCGGTTATTCAGCGCTTGAACAGGGTGACCCTTCGATGGGTGTTGCCTTCGGCGCATTCGAGCCCGCCGCTGGGTATCGATTGATCCACAGTGAATGCCGTACCAATCACCGCGATCAGTCCGCGTTGTTACTGTCTGTTCAAACCGAGGAAGGCCTGGTTATTGAATGTTCAGGCGTCGCCATCCTGGATTACTCGGAGAAGGACTTCGAGGATGTTATCGAGGTCAACGTTCTGGGTATTTCGTCGCCTCCGTATGAAGCGCTGTTTCCTCAACACCTCTCCCGATAGGCACGCCTATTTCGATAATCAAACCCTCCAGCAGTGCCCGCGTGAGCACAGTGAGACGGCAGCCCTTTATGAACCATGACCGTGTAAGGCAGTTGATTCATGGGGAGATCAATCGTGACGACCCGGTTGGAAGTCTCATCCATGTGCTGGAAGCCGCTATTGAGCTGATCTCGCTTCCCGACAATGAGTTCTGCTGGTCCAGCTGGGAAGACGAGGATCAGGCAAAGGCCGAGCTGATGGTTTTGGTCAGCGTGCTCAGATCGGGAAAGCTTCCCAGAAAGTTGGACGTCTCTGTGCTATTCGCAGTAACCGGCCCACTCCAGGAACTCAGTCTCAGCAGTGGTTGGGCGAACACTTTTCTTAAAGTGGCTGACAAATATGACGAAGTCGAAGCATTGCTGTGGTGAGAAAGCAGAGCCCAGTGCCAACAGCCTGGCCTGTTCCGACTGCATCACTGCGCCCTTCTGCCTTGAATATCGCTAACGCCGAAATACTCCACCCGCATTGCCGCGGCGACCACTGTTATCAAGCTTCGCCTGCGGCCCCGTCAAACATCGGCCCACCGAAGGTGAAGAATCTGAACGTTATCTTCTCGTGCCTGACATCTCTGAGCTCATACCGAATTCTGTCGAGCCCATCATCTATGCGCGTCACATTGAGGCGCATAAATTGGGTGATTCCGCCGCCAAACTCGCTGAGGTTGAGCGCGCTGACATCCTGAAAATGTATCGTCACGGCATTCCAGTCTGTTGTATCGACGGACAGCGTCAACGCCAGGTCGTATTTGAAGTCTTCGAACTGTATGTCGATGGCGATGACACAGTCATGCTCTCGCAGCAGTTCGTTCAAGCGCTCAAGTCTATCCATGTGCCGGCCCGCCTTCAGCCAATCTGCTCAAACCGCCGACGCTTCAGGAACAACCCCACCCCGACCGCCACGGCAAAGATCGACAACAATCCTAGATCAAACCCTACCAAGCGCAGCTGGCTCGCAGCAACGCAACCGACCGCACCGCACAGCACCAGCAACACCCCCAGCCACTTGCGCAGCGGATACGACTTAAGAAACCGATCCAACAAAAAGAACAGCACCAGGGCAATGACCAACTGGGTAATTTCGGACATGGGTGTCTCCCGTCAGGTCTTGATGATCAGTGTCGAGGCGGTGCGTTGCGGGCCGATACCGCCGTTGACCTGCGCCTCGATGCTGACCAGTACATCGCCTGCATGGTAGGTGGGCAGGATTTGATTGGCATACATGCGCACGCCGGCCCCGACAGGCGCACCCACGTAAGGGGTAGCAACATAAGAGGTGGCGGAAGCGAAGGCCGCGGCGGCAAGGTTAGCGACCTTGGTGCGTTGCGCATTGAGCACATCGCCCTGTTGCCGGGTCAGCGGCTTGGAGATGCCGACCATCATCATGCACGGCAGGCCCTTGGCCAACATTTTGTCGTACACCTCGACGACCTTGCTGTTGACCTCGTAGTGGGCGGCTTTCGCTTCGCCAAAATGCAGCTCGCGCAGGCGTCCGCGTTCGTTGTCGGTGAGGATGATCTGCGATACGTTGAAAACGATCCCGTGATTGCCTATGTATTGGAAAGTCCCTTCGAACTTCATCGCGCGCATCCTTTCGAGCCAAAGACGACGATTCTCTACAAGGAGGGCGTGGGATTCAATGCATTTCACCCTGCCGGCAAGCTGCGTTGCCCGTCGTAACGTTCTGACGGACATAATAATTGTCGAATTCGCTGCTTTCGACGAACTGGAAGCCATGGCGAGTGTAAAAACGATTAGAGGCGCTTTCTTTGAGGGCACCTACTTTAATAGGCAGTGCCGCCGCATCTGCCTCGTTGAAAATCTGAGTGAGCACCGCAGCGCCTATTCCCGATCCTTGCGCGCTCGGTCGCACGTATAAATGGTCGAGCACGAGTTCATTGGGGTGATGCTTGACCACCACAAAGCCAACCTTGTTTCCAGCCACTTCAATGAAACGGGTGTTGTGGGCTTCAAAGCCGCTCACAAACCGCTCGCGCGCCCGCACTGGGTCAAATCGCCCGACACGCTCCAAACTTTCGCGCATAGCCTCAATTCGAATGGCGACTAGATCGTCTACGTCGCTTGGTTGAGCGAGGACTAACTTGAGTGTGATGGGCATATTCTTCGCTCTACGTCCCCATCCTGGGATGACCAGTGTGGGAGGCCGGGGCCAGACCACGTTTATACGGTTTCCCGGATCGTGGTCTGCCCCATTTTTCTCTGGTACTACTCACCCTCAGGCACGCTTCGGTAACTTCCAATTCGGCCGAATGAAGTGACAGGTATAGCCATTCGGTATCCTCTCCAGGTAATCCTGATGCTCCGGCTCTGCCTCCCAAAACGGCCCCGCCGGCTCTATTTCAGTGACCACCCGGCCCGGCCATAACTTGGAGGCATCCACGTCGGCAGCGGTGTCTTCGGCAATGTCCCGTTGTTGTTCACTCAGGTAATAAATCGCTGAACGGTAGCCTGGCCCCAGGTCATTGCCCTGCCGGTTAGGCGTGCTGGGGTCGTGTATCTGAAAAAAGAACTCAAGAATCTACCGGTAAGTGATCACCGCAGGATCAAAGACAATCTCAATCGCTTCGGCATGGTTGCCATGGTTGCGGTAGGTGGCATTCGGCACATCGCCACCGGTGTAGCCGACTCGCGTGCTCAGCACGCCAGGGTAGCGTCGCAACAGGTCTTGCATGCCCCAGAAGCAGCCGCCGGCGAGGATGGCGGTTTCGGTTTGGTTGGTCATGGTTTGTCCTTGTGCTGAACGGGTACAGGGGTAGTTATGGGGCTGTGTTGGGCAATAGCAAGGTTGAACAATGACTAATTACGCGCAGCTCGCGAATCCACCGGCGTCACGGACAGGTGGCAACACACTGATGACAACTAACCTATAAAGTCACTAATTATTTGCAGGACCAACGGCTTCGCATATTTCTCACTGGGATCGGTGCCGGGCGGGTCGTTACTGCGTATCCATCCACCCTGATCGAACGCCTGATAAAGCGAAAAGGCTGGCTCAGGCATTTCACGGTTCATCCCAACATCAACGAGGGCAGCTATGATCCCGTTCATGACGCCGTCGCAGAATTCATACGTCAACGTCCCGTCCAGATAGCCCTTGGCAACTGCGATGGAAAGCTCGTTCAGCACCTCTTGCGGCGCCATACGGTACTGTTCATAAGTGGCGGCGAGATCGTTCAGCGTTAAACCGTCGGCTTCGGCTTGCGCCAAAAGCTTTTTGAGGTCGTTCGTCGGTAATGCTCCATTCATGGGCTTCTTCCGGTCAGGTGCGAAGGTCGTGCTCGGGTCACTCATAGAACTTCCCGGCCAACAAAATGGCTGCACAGCGCTGCCATACGTTCGATACCACTGGGGCCGCCTGGGCAGGTCGCGTGCTGGACGCTGCCCACGCAGCCGCCGCATCGAGAAACGCGTCAACCGACGCGTTTTCCCAACCTAGCGCACCTGGCCCATAGGGCGATGAAGGCGACGCCTGTTCCAATAAACGCTCACGGGCAAAATCAGCGCCGAGCGCCTCGATGAAGAGAATGAACGACGCCTCGTCTCTGACGCGGGCAAGCAACTCATCGATATCTACAGGGTTAGGCATGGGTTTCCAGGGGGGAGCGTAAAGAGTGGTCGAATGCTGCAGTGCTGCATCTTGGAGAGTCAACTTCGGCTACTTGCAGCGTCTGCTCTCGACCGATTCTGTTGAAAACACTCGTACTCGCTTAGCCAAGGTGACCGCCTGCATCAATGAATAACTTGCGGAGTTTTTTTCGAGCCGCCTCTGAAAGACGCGGTGAATAGCGTTGAAACTCTTCTTCGGCTGTGTCGGGCTTGCCGTTCATGGCCAATACAAACGCGTATGCAAGAGGATGTTGTATGTAGTTGTAGAAACCCAGGCCACCAGTCGACAAGTGCTGCTTGACCCGCTCGAAAGCACTAGGCAGGCCGGCTATCGAACGAGCCTCGTTCCAAAACGATTCAGCTTTTGGAATGGCAGCCCGGAGGATATTGGGTGCGCTGGTTGCTATGACATCAGGTCCGTAGCTGTATGAGATATCAAACGCTCGATCTCGCACATCGAAAGTCAGATCAGGTCGTGCTGATTTTGACGTCCTGTGCCATTTGATTTCATTGCCGGAAAGATGGGGAACGAAGTCCAGTGACAGAGCCCATGACGGCGCTAGCGCGCCGCCTTTCCACTGCTCAAGGCGAAAGAGTTGGCGAATGGGAGCATTGACGCTACGAAGCCAGGACAGCGGGCCCTGAACTTCGAACCCTAACGGCTGTAAAAGTAACTCTACGGTTGGCGAAACAATTTCGTGGATTTGATCTATTCGCACTATTTCGAACGTTTTTCCCTGCATCGTCGGCCCCATGCTCAAAAGTAATCCCGATTCGACAACGTCGGTCGTTGGTTCGACCTCAGATAATGGATGGAGTCTTCTTCATCCACATTCGGGAATCAAGGCACACGAAACTTCTCTCGGCGAACTGCCTTTTACATCAGGCAGATGATGAACTGTCCTTTTGCAAAAATAGCTCTCCTGATTGGTCTAAGGCACAATCTGCTCATCGGCCAGCGGGAGAGTACGCAGCATGATGGGACAGTTATCGAGTGGGCAGGATCGGCTGTTTCATTCGTTCAATCTTGAAGACCACATCCCAAAAAAATCATCTCCTGCGTAGCATTGATCGGTGTCTCGATCTGAGCGACCTGCGCCACTACCTCGCCGATTTCTATAGCCCGATTGGGCGTCCTTCGATTGGTCCTGAGCTGATGATCCGCATGCTAGTCGTGGGCTATTGCTATGGCATTCGCTCCGAACGGCGCTTGTGTGAAGGGGCCCATTTGAATCTGAAGTATCGCGGGTTCTGCCGGTTGAGCCTTGAGGATGAAGTACCTAATCACTCGACGTTTTCCAAGAATCGACACGGCCGTTTCCGGGACAGCGATCTGTTTCGCTGGCTGTTGAATGAAGTGTTGCGTCGCTGCATGAAAGCAGGTCTGGTCAATGGGGAAGGCTTTGCCGTGGACGTCAGCATCATCAAGGCAGATGCGAGTCGGCAGCGCGGCGTATCTGGTGATGAGGAGGTCAACTGGAGCGACCCATCGCTCAGTACGCGTGCCGTACGTGAGTACCTCGAAGCACTCGATGAAGAGCCGCTGGCTGAAGTACTTCCCAAGCGCTTATCGCTGACTGATCCTATATCCCGTTGGACGGCCGCCCCGGGCGGCCCAGCGTTTTTCGCCTACTCAACGAACTACCTGATTGATGTCGAGCATGGCGTGATCATGGACGTAGAACTGACACCGGCTCATCGAACGGCCGAGGTCGAGAGCACCAAAACCATGATTGATCGAGTAGAAGAGTTGTTCGACATCAAACCGGATCGCTTAATCGGCGACACCGCTTATGGCACAGCACCGATGTTGGCCTGGATGGTGGAAGAGAAAGATATCGAGCCACATGTGCCGGTGTGGGATAAAACCGAGCGAAAGAACGACAGTTTCTCCAGCAACGATTTTCACTGGAATGAAGAGGCGCACGAGTATCGCTGCCCGTCCGGCAACGTACTGCGCAGCGAATGGCGAGCTTTCAAGAACGAACGCTCGCACCTCACTAAAGCCAACACCATCATCTTCCGATCCAGACAAACCGACTGTGCGACCTGTCCGATGAAAGCCAAGTGCAGCCCGAAAACTTCGGTTCGTAAGATCGCCCGTAGCGTTCATGACGCGGCTCGTGATGTGGCTCGGCGAATCGCGAAGACGCCGGAATATGTGCGCTCTCGTCACGAACACAAGACGGTCGAAATGTTGTTCGCCCACCTCAAGCGCAATTTGAAACTGGATCACTTGCGACTACGAGGGATGAGTGGCGCGACCGATGAGTTCACGTTAGCGGATGCGGTACAGAACCTGCGCCGACTGGCCAAACTTACACCTCAAGGGGCACCCGCCACAGGGTAGGTACGCCTGCTTCAAGCAAAAACCCTCAAATCAACCCACTGACAAAGCAGCAACGGTCAACGAAGTACCGAAAAACCACTTAATAGGTTCTTTGATGAGGCCAAGCTCAACGTCACGTTTCCTGAAAAATCGACTTTTTCAATAGAATCGGCCGGTAGTAGCCTGTCATGAAGCGCTGCTACCGGCCGGGAACAGCCATTCAGTAAAGAGTGGCTGCGAGGTCTGATGGGAGCGGGTCAATCGTCGCATTGCCGCCTGTGATTGACGCGCATTAAACATGCTAACTAACCTTTGAATATTCAGCGCGTGCTTGATTAGTATCGTGCAGTTCATCCCTGATAACGGTGCAGTAATGTCAGCAGAAATAAGGCAACAGGATGGGCTGAGACTGACCATCATGCCATGCCCAAGCGGCCGGACCGGCTGCATCGTGGTTCGTCTCGCCGGTACGGCTCTGCACGCAGAAATTACATCGGAAAGAATTTGCGCATCGGATAACCGGCATCCACTTGACGAGTTCTTCGCCTCGGTAGTACTGCTTGAAGAAGGGGACTCGCAAGACTGGCTATCCGAAAGCCAAGATTTAGCTTTCTCCATTTGCCTGGACCCCGCCTTTGCGGGGTTCGTTTTCCTGCGTGTCTACTTGGGCTCTACTTCAGATGACGACTGCGATTGGCAGATAAATGGGTCTTTGTTGGTCACCCCCACCCAAGTCGAGACTTTTGCCAAAGAATTGTCCGCTATTTAATGACGTAGGCGAACTCAAAGGAATTGAACCGCAAATGAGCAAATTGCGCTGCAAATGTGGGCATGTAATTGTCGATCAGACGGACAGCTTGCCCTATAAGGCGAGCCTGCTTCGCGACGAGGCAGAGAACGCATTTTGGGATGAGGTGCATCAAGCACTCAAACCCTTAATGGAAGCTGCCGAGTCGGGAGACCAGGTCAAGATAGCTGATGCATTTAGCGAGTTATCACCATGGGTTAACGCTACTGAAGAACTGGAAAGCCGGATATACAGCATCCACGCTCACCGGATGTCAGCTGTTTACGAATGCTCGATGTGTGGGCGTCTTTGGGTACAAAAGGACGGCAGTAGCCAATTTGCTTCATATGTTCCGGAGGAAGGCGGATATGGGGCGATCTTGTCAGTGGCATCAGGAGATTCTGAGAACGTCGATTAAGCGCTCGCCTTGGATCGTAAACGGACAAAATCGAAGATTCGCTGGTTTCATCGCCCTATGGGCCAGGCACTCCAGGCTAGGAAAACGCATCGGTTGATGCGTTTCTCGATGCGGCGGCTTCGTGGGGAGCGTCCGGACATTATAAAGGCGATGGCGTTGTTTTAATGTTCACCAAGTCGTGAGCCCGTAATAGATCAAAAATGCCTCTATGCCATTGACCTTCAATCAACGTTTCAAAACATCACAAGAAAAAGCGCCCTCGTCTCCAGCCATCTTTGCGCCTCCAACGCCGTCCCGCCGCGCGATGCCCGACATCATTACTCTGAGGGGATAGAACCTATTTAAGTCTGATGCGTGTGCTCGCGCCCGTTGGGTCCTGGCAGTCACTCGCTTACGTCTGCATTCGACCCCAATCTGCCCTTTACGGAGGGCAGCAATTGCCCAATAAAAAAGCAAAGAGGACATGTTGGTCTAAGTGTTCAGGAAACACGTAGGGATGCCCAGTATGCAGAGTGGTGGTGTGTACGAGCGGACTCATTTGGTTTTTCGCCCTGATCATGACTGAGGTCATAGCCCTGTTTCAGCGTTCTGCTAGGGTCTGAAGCCCCTGAAAATTCCAAGGAAGGTGAGATTTCAGTCTTTTAACACCGGATTGATAATTGGAGCATTCGCGTTGAAAGCCTCGCACTGCATACTCGCCATCTTGCTGATTACAGCAGCACTGCTGCTGATAGACATACCTGTCGATACTTGGCTGACGTCAGCAACCCTTAGCTTGATTCTCGGGACTAGCGCACTGGTTTACATGGCAGCTGCCTGCCTGCTGGCCAGTCGCTGGGGCGTAATTGAGAGTCTGTTTGGCGGCCTGGATCGCGTCTATGAGGCGCACAAGTGGCTAGGCATATGGGCGCTCGTGTTTGCCTCATATCATTTTGTGTTCAAGGCGAATCTGGATGTTTGGAACAGCGTGCCTATCCTGGAACTACCCAAATACTGGACGCGACTGGTACGCCAGTTGAGCTATGTCGCACTGGGTCTGATCGTGCTGCTGGCGCTGAACCGCAACATTCCTTACCGCCTATGGCGATGGTGGCACAAGCTCTCCGGCCCATTGTTCCTGATCGTGATCTTGCATTGGCTCAGTTTCAAATCGCCGATCACCCTGCTCAGCCCCTCGGGTATCTGGTTGACGCTGTTCTGCGCACTGGGCGTGCTCGCCGCCCTCTACAAGCTGGTGCTCTATCCATTTGTTGCCCGTGCGGGCGAGTACCGGGTGACAGCCGTGAATAGAGTCAATGAAGCACTGCATTTGACACTGGAGCCGATCCATAAAGGGTTTGACTTCAAAGCTGGGCAGTTCGCGTTTCTGGCAATGCAGCAAAAGGGTCTGCGCGAGCCACACCCTTTCACGATAGCCAGCGCCAACGGTGCGAATGGGCAGATTGCGTTCATGATCAGAGGGCTGGGGGATTACACCAAAAAGCTGTGCGAGTGCGCAAAAGTCGGAATGTGCGCGACGCTCTATGCCCCTTACGGACGCTTTAAACGCGCCTCTGAGGCCGAGCGGGAAATCTGGATCGGCGCAGGTGTGGGCATTTCGCCTTTTATTTCTTGGTTGCAAGATCCAGACGCAAAAGACTTCGAAAAAGCGACGCTGGTCTATTGCTTCACGCCCTCGCGCGCTTTCCCTGCGCCCGAGGAGTTGCAAGCCATGACTAAGATGCGCGGGGCACAATTCGTTCGTAATGTCGGTGGCATCGAACCGTTGGCCGAAACCTTGCGCCAAGCGGTGACTCAAACCCAACCACACAAGATTCACATCAGTTTTTGCGGCCCCAAAGGTTTACTGGCCAAGGTGCATGAACTGATGGATATCAACCGGATCCCGAAAGCTAATCTGCACTTCGAACTCTTCGAGTTCCGTTGAGTCTGCGCGGTGCAACCTACTCAATGGCCTCAGGTTGTGTCGCCTCATTTGACCGGCTTGCTTGGCTGGCTTAATCAGTTGTCAATGGCAGCAATGGGTCGATTGCGGTCAGTGGTGACTGACAGCTTTCGACCCGAAGCCACCGATCAAAAAGGGCGGTAATTGGCCAGATGCGGCCCTTCCTTAAATCTCAAAATGCGTTTACAAACCAGATACCGGCACAAGTTTAGGCGAGACGGCATGACACTCTCCAAAGGCAATATCATAAAGCTGATCAATGTTGACCGAGCAACGGTAGTGCTCTCTGATTGGTTGAACTCTAGGGAGGCGGCTCCTGGAGATATCGCCGAGGTAGAAGAAATTTCAATGGGTGAGGCTGGATGTATCGTTCGCTTGCTGTGCGAGCCACATGCAGGATTTATCGAATGGAGAGCCTCATATTTTGAGGCTGGGTTGACCTATGAGATGCTTCGTAGCAATCCCAATGACTTCTCCTCTTGAATGTCCTCAAGACCGATTTCTAGCTGTCACCACCGTCCGCTATGGGTCGGAAGCAGCCCTTCGTGGGTGGTTGCTTGCGGCCGAGACAGTGTAAAAACGCATCCACCGTACTTAGATCTGCAACGTTAAATCTGCCAACCTTAATCAGTCACAGGAGCGTTCGAGGCTGGGTTTATCTCAGTTATCTTGTGAGGAAAGTAATGGAGGCTCTTCAACGTGCTCCCATTCCAAGTACCACTCGTATGTTTCGTTGTCAGCCTTGAATTCATGTTTAACAGTCCAGCCAAGCTCCCCTAGCTTTTGAGCTCTGTGAGAGGCATGTGTCTTAGTCAGTCTCGGCGCTTTCATAAATGTCATCGCGTGTATGATTGCTGGAGATTTTAACGCAGGTATTGCCTGATGAAACGCTTCATTCAAGGCGAATATCGCGGTCAAAGCACCTTGCTCCCCGAGAGCCTCGACGATTACGTCAGCAGTTCATGGGCGACCTCCGAGTGCTGGCGGATAGAACATCTATAACCCGTCAGCTGGAGGTCTAATTTCTAAGACTGCAAAACAGCGATGGCTTAAGCGATGATATCAGTCGTCGCGGCCTGCCCGATCGTACCGACTGCAAAGCTCACCAGGCCACTGCCAGTGAGGTCGATCATCAGACTGCTCTGATTACTCTCTTGGAAGTAGGTCAGGATGGCGTCGCCGGCATGACCTGTGAAGCTGCTCACGAAGTTCAGCGTCGCGCTGGCCGACGAGAACGCGGCAATGCCTGACAGATCTATTTTGTCTTGCCCTGTGGTGAAGTCCATGATCCAGGCAGGCGCTGTCATCGTCGAGTCGCTAGCTTGGCCGAACACAAAAGTGTCTGCCCCGGCACCGCCCCACAAGGAATCCCCACCGCCACCCCCATAGATGATGTCGTTCCCGGCACCGCCTTCAAGAATGTTGGCCGCCAAATTACCAATCAAGAGATCGTTGCCAGCGCCTCCGATCGCGTTTTCCAGCGTTACACCATGAGCAATAGATACGTTACCCACCAGGCCGCCCACATCGGAGAACGAACCTGCATTGAGGTTGATTTTCTGGTTCTGGCTGAAACCGGAGAAGTCCAGGGTGTCGTTACCACCGCCATCCCACACCGAAAACACCAGTTTGTCGCTGGATGCGGTCGCCGTGTAATAGTCGCGCTCGGTGTTCGAGTTGAACCCGTAAACGGTGTGGTCACTGCGGGTATCCAGGTTCGCCCCGTAGAGCTTCTGGATCGCCACGATGTCATCCATTAACGGCGCTGACGAATAAGTACCACTGAAATTCTGCTGGGTATTACTTTCGCTCCAATAACTCATGAGGCTATAGCCACGCGTGTCCTCAGCATAAGTGACATCGTTGTACGTCGGGTTGCCGTTTCCAGCGTTGTAGTTGCCGGGGTGAGACAACCCCAGGGAGTGGCCAATTTCGTGGGTGAGCGTTTGCCGGCCGTAGTTACCGTTGTCCGGCGTGGTGTTGACCTGATACTGATCATTGACCCAATACCAGGACTGACCGTCACGTGAACCACCGGTTGGCAAGTACGCGAAGGCTGCACCGCCGGTATAGTTGCTGTAGTTGCCAAACGTCAGGTGACCATCGGCCCCGCCAGGGGTGTCAGCGAAGGTCACATTGGCAACATCAGACCAAGACTGCAGAGCGAGCACTGTCTGGGCCTTTTGCATTGCATTGAACTCACTGAAATTACCCAGGTTCGGGTTGAAGTCAGCGGGCTTGGAGGTCAGAAATGTGTAGCTGAGGCTGATTTTTCCGTCCCCGTTCTGATCGTGCCAGCTTGCGCCTTTACGCAGTAATTCGTCCGCAGCCTGGTCGGCGGTGAACGAAGGCTTACCATTCACCAGAACAGGCCCGCCACGGTCATACCCATGGTGAAAACTATTGACCTGCTCGTAAGCCTTGCTGGTCTGACTGGTAGTAAATACTTTATTCTCTTTTAGTTTTGACATATACGTCCTTGTGAATCACTAATGAAGAACCCATGAATGGAGAAGGCTCTTCTGAAAAAATCAATTTTTTACATTGTTGGCGGGGGCGTGATTGATGACTTAGCGCTGAGCTGAGTTATTAATGTTGCCCCGAGCATACCAAAGCATTATTTAAAGTGTTTAGTTTGAGTTGATCACCGTTTAATTATTTCTAAGTGGTTGTGGTGTCGTGAGACATAGGCGCTAGCGTTTGAGCACGAGATAAATGCTTTAAAACGTCATTATCTCTACCCGAAGAGCAAGATAACAGCCATGCACGAGGCTTGGGTGGCTGTTGTCAATTTCTAACCTGCATTGTCCCTGATATCTGGGGCAGAGCATCGATCAGACTAAATTCTCGTTATAAAATGATCGGTTTGGTACAAAGATTTGATAGCTGGATTCAGTGTGATACGTCCGTACGGGTAGCGCTGCTCACCCACTTTTTTATCAACCAGCCTCAGCACAACACCTACATGCTCAAAACGAAACACCCCCTGAATTAATAGAATAACTGCACCATTTGAAACGAGAGGTATAAAGCCAGACTGAGCAACGCGCCGGACATGAGGCGAGTCCGCAAGCGCAAGGTCGAGCATCCCTTCGGGATACTCAAACAATGGAGGGGCGCCACGCATTTCCTGACACGAAAGCTGAACGGAGTAAGTGCGCAGATGAGCTTGAACGTACTCGCCTACCTGAAGCGGGTCATGAAAACTCTCGGCACCCGCTGTTTAATGAAGGCGCTGTCGGCCTGAAGAGGTCTTTATTTTGGCCACCCAGCACGGTAGAAGTGACGTTGGGGCTCCCAGGCCCTAGTGATGACCCGCAGGACTTTTTGCGAGCAATTACTCAGCTAACAGCCTTCTGCGCTACGCGCCGACAGTGCATCAGCGCGCTTTTACACACGCTGGGCCAAAAGTGGACATTACTGACTATTCATAGTCTTGGAATTTCAAAAAACATGTTCTAACTTTATGTGTGCTAATTACTCAATATTTCTAAACATGCTGCAGTGGATGTTAAATCATAACTTTCCCACCTCATTAGCACTGCGCATGAAATCAACAAACGCACGCAGCTTGCCTGGCATGTGTTTACGATGGGGGTAGTAAAGATGAAACGCATCGTCCATGCCGCTGTGCGGCTTCAATATCTGGCTAAGCGTACCGTTTTCTAACGCTTGCTTCGCGAAGTCCTCGAAAACGAAACCAATGCCTTGGCCTTGTATTGCCGCATCAAGGACGGATCTCATTTCGTCAAAAATAAAACGCCCTTGAACATCGATTTGAACCATTTGCCCGCCATCTTCAAACTTCCATTCAAAGAATCTTCCGCCAACTGAATACCGCTGGCGAATGCAGTTGTGCTTCAGCAGTTGCTCCAGCGTCTGAGGCTCAACCCGCGTGCTGAAGTAATCCGGCGCCGCCACCACAATTCTTTTTTGTGCCGCTCCCAACGGTACCGCGACCATGTCGTTTTGCACTCTTTTCCCCATGCGCATGCCGATATCGAAACCGGCATTAACGATATCGCCAAGGTGGTTATCCAGTGATACCTCGACATTAATCAGCGGGAATTTTTCCATGAAGGCGGTTAGATGCGGTTCGATCAAGATGCGGTATGCAACGTACGAAAAGTTGAGGCGCACTGTGCCAGAGGGTTGATCCGTCGCGAGCAAGACTTGTGACAAGGAGTCTCTGATCAAAGCAAGCGCAGGTGCTAATGCTGCGTTCAATGACGCGCCGGCCTCGGTCAGGCTGACACTGCGTGTTGTTCGATTGAATAGCCGTACATTGAGTTGCGCTTCCACACTTTTGATCGTGCGAGATACCGCAGTTGGCGTGACACCGATTTCTGCGGCGGCGCGAGCGAAGTTCAAATGTCTGGCGGCAGCCTCGAAGGTTAAAAGACCGGGAAAATGCACCGGCGGTAAAGGAAGTGAACCCTCTATGCCCTCAGCGCGCGTCGGGCGCTGCATTATGACTTTTTTGCTCATACTGTATCCACGCCTATGACTATTTACGTCACTATCATTGACCTCCATAGTTGATACAGCAAGGAGTTTCATCCGGCAGAACAGTTATCACGAGGAATCACAATGGCACTCAACAGCCCATCAACGGATCTTTTCACGCCAATGACTTTAGGTGCCTTATCTCTGGCTAACCGCATTGTCATGGCCCCGTTAACGCGCAGCCGCATGGGGCCAGAAGGCGTACCCAACGAAATGCACGCTCGCTACTACGCACAACGTGCCAGCGCCGGTCTGATCATTAGTGAAGCGACCAATATTTCTGCGCAAGCGCGGGGGTATGCATTGACGCCAGGCATCTGGACTGAAGAGCACGTAGCAGGCTGGAAACTGGTAACAGATGCGGTGCATGCCGCTGGCGGACTTATTGTTTGCCAACTGTGGCATGTGGGGCGCTTCTCGCATGTGGACCTGCAGCCCGATGGCACGGCACCGGTAGCGCCCTCGGCGATTAAAGCCGAAGGCCAGACCTTCACTGAAAAGGGAATGATGGACGTCTCCATGCCGCGAGCGCTGGAAACATCCGAGATCCCAGGCATTATCGAGCAGTACCGACACGCCGCTGCATGCGCAAAACGCGCCGGCTTTGATGGTGTTGAAGTGCACTCTGCCAATAGCTATTTGCTCGATCAGTTCCTGCGCGACTCTACCAATCAGCGAACCGACCAATATGGTGGTTCGATTGAGAATCGCGCACGACTCACGTTGGAAGTAACCGCCGCAGTCGTCGAGATCTGGGGTCATGCCCGCGTTGGCATTCGCCTGTCTCCCGTGACGCCAGATGCCGGCAACACGCCCTTGGACAGCCAGGTAATGCAAACCTATGGCTATCTGATTGAACAACTGAATCGCTTCCAGCTCGCCTATATGCATTTTGTCGAGGGCGCTACCACTACGTCACGCACTGTTCCCGAAAACGTAGATCTCGATGCGTTACGTGCACGGTTCAAAGGCCCCTACATCGGCAACAACAATTACGACATCGAACTGGCCGTTACCCGCCGTGCTGAAGGCAAGGTCGATGCAGTGGCTTTTGGTCGCCCGTTTATTGCTAATCCGGATTTGGTGCGTCGATTAAAAGAAGGTGCAGAACTCGCTGTTGCGCCACGCGAAACCTATTACGGTAACGGCGCAAAGGGTTACACCGACTGGCCTACGCTTGCTGGATAAGCCAACTGGGCAACACTTCAAAAGTGAGACCTTGGGCCCCAGCGGTGGACGCCGCTGCGGAGGGTCGCAGGGGTTGATCTGAATGCCAGCCAAACGTGGCCGTTTTTTAACATGACTCGAATTAACAACCAGGAATACAAACATGAACAAACCTACTTATGTGCCGGAATATCAAGCCATCGTCGAGGTACTGAACAAATACAACGAAGGCTGCAAGCAGGCCAAAAGCAGCATCATGAAGCCAGCTTTCAGTGAGCAAGCAACGATGTTCAGCGTCGATGGCGACGGTAAACTGACCGGCGGCCCGATTCAGACATTGTTCGATGGCATTGACAGCACGTTCCGCCCGTCTCCTGAAGCTCAAGGTGTAATCGTCAACATCGACATCGTAGGCACCGCTGCCAGCGCGCGCATCGACACCAATGACGTATCGGGCTTTTGCTTTACAGATTTCTTCAACCTGCTGAAAGTCGATGGCAAGTGGACGGTCGTCAGCAAGATCTTCCACACCCACGTCGCGCCTTGAATATCTACCTTCCTTGAGCACGCGGCAGATGAGGCTTTGAACCCTATCTGTCGTGTTTTTCTTTGCAGCCGAGCGGCGCTGCAACTGTGCGTCCGGCACACCGCCTGAAATCCGCTGACTTCGATCGCCTGACCCCAGGCGTAACAACGTAATAAAACAGGCCGCTATTTAATGACGCACACACTCAGGCGATAAAAAGGAAACATCATGAAACCTCTCACCTCCGCTTTCGGCCTTTCCGTCGTGGCCCTGTCGCTTGGTAGCGCCTCTGCAGTCGAACGGCCCGGCGTCGAACGCAATGTAGCAAAATTCTTGCAGTCCCTTGAGGGCGGCCAGACGCTCGACAGCATGTCGCCGACCGATGCCCGCGCCGCGCTGGCGGGTGCCCAGGCCGCCCCCAACGTGGCCTTGCCGGCAGCTGAGGTCAGCGAGAAGACAATTCGTGTCAATGACAGCGACCTGAAACTGACCATCGTGCGCCCGGCCGGCAGCCAACAGAAGACCCTGCCCGCGTTCATGTACTTCCACGGCGGCGGCTGGGTGCTGGGCGACTTCCCAACACACGAACGGCTGGTGCGTGACCTGGTGGCGGGCTCTGGCGCAGTGGCGGTGTTCGTTAACTACAGCCTGTCGCCTGAGGCGGGATACGGCGTTGCCATCGAGCAAGCCTATGCCGCAACCAAATGGGTGGCCGAGCATGGCCAGGCGATCAACGTCGACGGCAAGCGCCTGGCCGTAGCGGGTAACAGCGCAGGTGGCAACCTGGCCGCAGCTGTTGCCCTGATGGCGAACGAGAAAGGCTCACCTGCACTGCCTTCGCAGCTATTGCTGTGCCCGGTAACGGATGCAAACTTCGATACGCCGTCGTACAAGGAGTTTGCCAACGGCTACTTCCTGACCAAAGACCTCATGGTGTGGTTCTGGGACAACTACACAACCGACGCCGAGGCACGCAAGCAGATTTACGCATCGCCGCTGCAGGCGACGCCCGAGCAGTTGAAAGGCTTGCCGCCGACGTTGATCCAGACTGCTGAATTCGATGTCCTGCGCGATGAAGCCGAAGCTTACGGCCGCAAGCTCGACGCTGCGGGTGTGCAGGTGAAGTCGGTGCGCTACAACGGCATGACTCACGATTTTGGGCTATCGAACGCGTTCAACCATCTGCCGGCAGTGCAAAGCGCGATCGCGCAAGCATCGCAAGAACTCAAAACGAACCTAAGCCAGTCACTGCAAAACCAATGAACCCGCAGGTCACGGCAACGCTGCGGCATTCATGACAAAAAGCACGCCACTCATTTCATCGCGAAGCAACAGCGGCACAGAGTGTCTGGCGATGTCGCTGCGTTTTTTTTGCAGCTGAACATTAATCAACATATGCAACGCTTAGTTAGGAGCAACTAAATGAAAACAACTGTTCTCAAGGCGTTATTTTTCATGGCAATGGTTACGGGCCTAAGCGCGACGGCTCAAGCAGAAGAACTACCGCGCGGTCACCACGCTATCAGTAGTAAAGCCATGAGCAACCCTACCTATGTACAAGAATACCAAGCCATCACCGAAGTGCTAAGCAAGTACCTCGAGGGCTGCAAGCAAGCCAAGAGCAGCATCATGAAGCCCGCATTCAGCAAGAATGCAACGATGTACAGCGTCGGCGCCGATGGGCAACTGGTAGGCGGCTCGATTCAAAGCCTCTTCGATGGGATCGACAAGGATTTCCGACCCTCTCCTAACGCACAGGCCGCTATCACCAGCATCAATATCGTCGGTACCGCGGCGAGTGCTCGCATCGACGCCAACGACATGTCAGGTATTTCCTTCACAGACTTGTTTCATCTGCTGAGGGTCAATGGCAAGTGGACTGTGGTTAGCAAGATTTACTACACACATCCAAATCATTAAATCCTGTTTTCTCCAAACAATCCCAAGTGCTGACACAGCACAACGAACTGGCGACAGACGCCGCGGATGACCTTGCTGTTGTCTTTTCGGAAGTTGGCGATGGTCTTGAAATCGGGTATCAAACGCCCGGTCAGCCACATCAACTCGACGTTGCGTTGGGCTTCTCGTTCCAGGCGCCGGCTCGACTGAATGCGGTTCAGATAGCCGTAGCTATAGATCTTCAGCAGAATAGCGGGATGGTAAGCTGGCCTGCCAGTATCTACCGGTATGGCGCCTTCAAAACCCAGTTTGACCAGGTCAAGTTCATCGACAAAAACGTCGACTACGCGCACCGGATTGGTATCCGTGACGTAATCGTCGAGGCTCTCTGGAAGGAAGGTGCTTTGGCCTCGATGCTCTCCTTGGATAAAGCGCTTCATGGGCGATCCTTGCGATGAAATCCTCAAAAATCATAGCAAGGGTTCGCGAAAGCGTTTTTACACACTCTGGGCCGTAAGCTGCCAGTCGCGAACGACTGCTAATCTGCGGCCTGTAACGTGGGTAGCAAAAGGAAGATTTACATCGCCAAGGACATTCAACATATCAAGCATCGCCCGCCCCGCCCTGCCCTTCAACAGCCCCTGCTGGAAGGGGTTCTTATGCTGACGGTATTTATTTCCCGATGATTTTTACTAAGGTTTTGCGAGCCCTCAATGACTGACTACCGTGGATTGATCTTTGACGACACTCGAGAGGGCGCATCCGACCCTGCCATCTCGCAACTGGAGGCCCAACTCGGTGCCCGCCTGCCGGACGATTACCGGCAGTTTCTCAAGGTCTGCAACGGCGGCACCGTGGATTACGATGTGCTCGCCACTATGAGCAATGGCGAAGAGGAGTTGCTGAGCTTTTCGCTGTATGGGCTGCAGCCCGGCGAAACGTATGAATCCAACCCTTTTGAACTGGAGCAACTGCGCAAGCAACCTGGTTTCCCGGCTACGGGGTTGCTGCCAATCGGCCGCGATGGCGGTGCGAGCATCTTGCTGCTTGACCTGCGCGACGGTCGCCAGGACGTAGGCGCGATGGTCGCGGGTTTACCCGCATGGACGGGGCGCCGACAGCAAGGCGATGAATACGTGGTGTTGGCGGATACCTTCAATGCCTATCTGGACGCGCTGCACCTGTCGCAGGAACGGATCGCGGAACATATCAATCACTTCGTCATCAGCGCGGATACGATTGAGGCGACATTGGCGTGGCTGGATCAAGGCAGCCCGGGTTGGCGCGAGCGGTATCGGGACGTCTGGAATGCACGGGTTGTGGACAGGCCGATTTGATACCGGCCGTGCGGGCGAAGCGAGCGATTTGAACCCCCTATTAATGGGCTGCGCATTGACCTTCTTGAAGGAAATCCTTTAGCGCGGCCTGATAAATAGTTAAGGGTTGATTGTCGGTGTTGAGCATCGCAAATGGAATCATAGTGATATGTGAAAATGTCGTCGAGCTGATTGAATAGGTTTTTTGCCTGCAAACGCCCTGATTGTTAATAAGCGTGAAGTCAAACTTAAACAGTTTGGGTCGTGTACACCAACTGGGAATCAGGCCGAGACTTAGTCCGGTCAAGTACTCTTGCCCACACGCACCGCCGGATGAAAACTCCGAGATTTTTATTTGCAGTGCAGGGAGCTTCGCTGCTACCACGCTCGTGCTGTTGTCTTTTGCCGTTGGGATAATTGCTTGCGTCACTTCGTAAGCGCCCTTTCCAAAGCGACTGTTTTTCCAGGGGGTATCCACTTCATAAGTAAAGCTGGAGATCATTTCCTTTTTTGCGGATTCAACATGCTCGCTGATAATCGGCTTGGACGCGTATGACGTACAGCCAGAACAGACAATGACACTGCTGAAGACAGCCAAACCGAAAGTACTTACACGACGCATCTTGAGTTTTCCCTAACTATTAATTAATCGACATCGCTGTGGCCTAGCTTCCATCGACACCCCTACGTTTTCAATCAGCCGAAAAGGCGAGCCTGCAAACACGACACCGGTACGCAAGAAAATGGCAGCGATTGATGCACACTAACCGTGCACTCGGTGCGTGTCCACGGCCTGCTATTGACCCAGGCCCTGACAAACCACACGCTTAAAGTCTGAATGGATACCCAAGGAGGAACCGATGTCAGAACACACTTTTGAAAGCTTGCGGGAAACAGCCATGGCGGCGTTGATGATCAAGCAGGAGCAGCTCCATCGCGATTATGGGCTCGGCGACATGGCTCGCTGGTGGCTGGATCAGGAAACCGCGACTGTCCAATTCTTCGATGAAGGCAACCGGTTGGCCGTCGAAGCGCAGATCATCAACATCGGCTCCTTTGCATCCAGAAACTCCAGCTGGATGTGGGCCTGGAGCAACCCCACGGTGCCCACTGCGCTTCGTGAAAAAGCCTTGCCGCTCAAGCAACTGCAAACACTCCCGGGGGCCGAATGCTTTGGCGCGGAAGAGGCGATCCCCCTCGACGATGAGGCCATGGCCTGGGAACTGGCCGCTGTCGCGGTTCACAACCTGAACGCACTGGGTTGCTATCGCGCGCCTACGCCACCTGATGGGCCAACTATTTTTCTGGCCATCACTGAGCTGAAGCTCATCAGCCACTGATCAGGTTTGGGGGATAGCAGCCACCGTGGGTGGCTGCTTCCGGCCAGAATAGGTCAAACATATCGCTGTTTAATTTACATGCGAGAACCCGAGACTGAATTTGTCAGCCGAAGACCTACTAAGGTTTACGCGATGGTGTCGCTAAGGGTGTGTTTGCGAAGAGTTGCGCGGATGCGTCAATCTGTGGACGTTCGATCTACCAAGCTTCGTGGTTGCCTTGGTCAGCACAGTAGCTGTAACTTCGATCTTCAGTTAGCGAGGATTTCTCATTGAACGACTCTGACCATCTGAAAGAACTGTGCGCCCGCTTCAACTCTGGAGAAGATCTGAGTTTTACGTTTTTCTGGGGGCACCAGCGCAGCAAAAATGTCGTCACCGCGTCGTGCTTCAGCCAATGGTTCGAGGCCGGGTTTATTGTCGAAGGGCAACATTACCCGACAGCCGAACACTTCATGATGGCCGAGAAGGCCGCCTTGTTCGACGATCAGGAAATTCGTGCGCAGGTGCTCCACGCCCCTACGCCTAATGCCGCCAAAGCACTTGGCCGCAACGTGCGCGGATTCAATGATAAGGTTTGGCTGCAACACCGATACGACATCGTCGTTCGAGCGAACCAGGCCAAGTTCTCTCAGAATCCGCAGTTGAACGAATACCTTCTACAAACCGGTTCGCGCGTTATTGTCGAAGCCAGCCCGGTTGATAGCATCTGGGGTATAGGGCTCGCACAGGACAACGCAGATGCGAACAATCCGAATCTGTGGAAAGGCTTGAATCTGCTGGGGTTTGCGCTGATGCAGGTGCGGGACGGGACTAGTATGCCAGCCCCAAGGTAGTGTTCTGACCTTACTCACGAAAAACGCAAAAGCCTTGGCGAACGCCAGGGCTTATTTTATGCGGCTTTATTAAGACAGCGCGTCAGTCAACAAAGGCTGAGTCGCCCGAGTTTTCGTCGATACCTTCGAGCGGCTACTTTTGGCCTGTTTCGGCTTTTCGCGAGAGACAGAAAACGACCCAGAGGTGCCTGTCAGCACAGGCAGACATCGGCCAATTGCTGCCTCTCGCCATCGTCCATTCTGGTTGGCAGTGTATCCTGCTCGTCAGGCCGTGCTTATGTGCGTTCAGCAATCCGGACAGTCAAAGTTTCAAGGTGGAAAAAATGCTCTCACATCGGACGGTAGCCTTCCTTGACGAGCAGGCGGACTCATCGCACCTCGTTTATCCTGAAGGAGGTTTGTTGTTCAGCTACCAATATGCCTACAAGCGAGCGCATTGCTGCCTGAACGGGGACATGCGGAATGCTTTGTATAACGTTGGTCTGAATAAGTATTCCGAAATAACTGAACAGGCAGCGAACGACTTAGCTCGTTTTTTTCAGCGTGCTCTTGGAGTTTACACTAAGGACACACCGACAGACTGCACTGTCCTAGCCGCCTGTAATTTGATCGATTATTTGAAGGAAGACCTACAGCACGACTTGGTTGAGTTTGTTATGGAGGACGGTGACTACGACATGACAGCTACATTCGAGATGGCAAGCAGATCACGAAATGACTATTCAAGGCTGGAGTTGTTCTGGTCTGTCGATTGACCGCATTTGGTCGTCGACCGCCGTTCATGAAAGACAGCCTTCGGCCAAGATCCGCCAGTCGACGTCCCTTAAATAAGCGCTAAGCAAGGTAAATTTCGCGATGAAAAGCTGGATAGCTAATACGAAAATTAATGCACTGTTAGGGGCTAGCTCTCAAAAATTTGATGGCGTGAAGGTTAGGCGGATCCTTATAGAATACTGCGACAGGTATCAAAAGATTTATCCTTTTGAAATTCTGGAAGAGCCACTTGAATTTCTGAAAAACAATGTAGATTCAGATAGTAAATATAGGGAGATGCGAGCGCTGCTTAGGGTTGCCGCTGAAGAATACTGCATTAGTTTAAACGAGATAGCCGATGCCCTTCTTGACCTGATAGACATTCGTGTCCTTACTACGGACCAAGCAAAAAAAATTATCAACCACGTTTTCGAAGCTTTTTCCTGCAATGAAAGCCCCGAAGATTTCATCCCAAGAGAGGATGCCTATTTGTGCAAAAATCTATTTGCGATTACCTCCAGCTAGCAAATGGTTGAAACCTCTAGCCTTGCTCACAATGACGGGCCCAATTGGCGTGACTAGATACTCGCCTCGGGACATTTTTGGGGCTTTGAGGACTGGCCGCTTTTGGCTGTTTACTGCCTGTGCTGATCGGCAGCTTTGGGTCGAAAGCAGCTTTTCATGATCGGCAGCTATTGGCCGACAGACGTCTATCATGACAGGCAGAAACCGCTAGTTAGGAGCCATTTGGTGTGGCGTGTAAGAATTTACCGCCTTTAGCTTCAACTGCCGAGCGAACTGCCGCAGCATCTGATGTCGAGCCGATAAATGCAAGTTGCAACTTAGGGAGCATGCTTGATGTGTTACTTAAGGCTGCAATAGCTGAGTTGGCTGCAAAAGAACTATTGGTTCCTGAGATGGCGACACGAACATCAGCTTTGCTTGCAGAGGCAATTATTTGGTGGATGTTTGAAACAATTGGAGATTCTAAACCTGCACTTCCGATAAGCGCGGATGCCATAGCTCCGGAAATGCCGTTATTCGCTGCGGGAACCCAAACTAAATTGAATTTTTGTTGCTCAAATAAAATTGCCGCAGATTGTGCAGCTTGCTGTGGCGATTGACTCCCAATTGTAGCGCATCCTACTAATACAAATAACAAAATTGTGAATACCGCGAAAAGTTTCATAATTGCTCCTGAATATTTATTAGGCGACGGTTCTGTCGCGAAATTGCTGAGTGTATGTTGTATAACTTTCCATCGCTACACATAACCTGTTGTTCATCATAAAAGGTGATTTTGTAAGCGCGACAATACAGCGTAAGAGCGCGACAGGCTGGGCGCATCATTACTGATGCATTAGTAGACTGCCCACCGTCTGCTTTGGGCCCGACCTACACGTCGCACCAAGCCTTATCTGTCGCCTTACTCCTGAGTTATGCGACGACTCATTCGGGCCTGATGGCAAAGGCATTTCGATGTCGCGTTGGTGCGGATTCGCTGGGCCGTTTGCTTTCCTTCGTGAGGGGCAGGAATCGGCCAGAAGCGGGCTAGACATCCTGTTAATCGTGGTCTACCCCCCAATACCTACGGCCTGCTAGTAGTAAGGTGTGTTGCCGTTTCACTCGCTGTTGTTGCAGGACTCGGACCATTACCTGCGTCCTGCGCCTAACCGGGGGCCATTTCTCGCAGCAACGCGGCTCGCGATGAAACGGCAACAGCCCCTAGAGCTGAAAGCGCGAAATGTTCTCTCGCAATGTCACGCTGGTGCGTGCCAGCCCTTCGCTTTCCTGCTGAGCGCTGCGGAAGGCTGCAGCGGATTGCTCGGCGCTTTCGCTGACGGTCACGATGCCCCGGCTGATCTGCTCGGCAACGGTACTCTGCTGCTCGGCGGCAGCGGCGATTTGGTGGTTCATGCCGTTGATCCGCTCGATCATGGTGACGATCGTGCTTACCGCGTCACCGGCCTCGGTAACGCCGGACACCGACTGCGCACTGGAGCGCTTGCAGCGTTGCATATGCTGCGAGGTCTCGTCGGCAATTTTCTGCAGACTGGCGATCAGTCCCTCAATCTCTGAGGTGGCCTTCTGGGTACGCTTTGCCAGGCTGCGCACCTCGTCGGCTACCACCGCGAAGCCGCGTCCGGCCTCGCCAGCACGGGCAGCTTCGATGGCTGCATTGAGGGCCAGCAGGTTGGTCTGGTCGGCCACCGACTTGATCACTTCAAGTACGCCGCCGATATTGCCGGTTTCATCCTTCAACCGGACCATGGCCATGTTGGACTGTTCGATTGTCTCGGCCAGCTCGCCGATCATGTTGACGGCATCTTTGGCCTTCTGCTGGCTGTGCAGGGCCGCGCTATCGGCCTCGCTGGCGGCACTGGCGGCGGATTCGGCATTGCGCGCGACATCCTGCACGGTGGCGGCCATTTGGTGAACGGCGGTGACGATCTGCTCGACCTCGCACTGTGCCATGGCCACGCTTTCGGCGTTTCTCAGGCTCGATTGGCTAAGCTCCTGGCTGGAATCGGCCACGGTCTGTGAGGACAGGTTTATGCCCTTGGTCATGTCCCGCAGGTTCTCCTGCATGCTCAGCAGGGCGGCCATGATGCTGGCTTGTGGTGGCTCAATCGTGCGCTCGCTAACGCGCAGATCGCCCTGGGCAACCCGTTGGGCGAGCTGGTTGAGCTCACTCGGTTCGGCACCCAGCGCGCGCAGCAGGTTGCGGCTGATGAGGTAGCCCAGTACCGCTGCTAGTAAGACGGCTAGCGCAGTAATGGCGAGCAGCAGGTTGCGTTGTGATAGATAGTGCGCGTCATTTTCGCTGACCTGCAGGTCTGCCTTCTGGTTGGTGTAGCGCAGGTATTCGCCAATTGCCTGGGTCAGCTCGGCCAGTAATGGTGTGCACTGCTCGCTGACCATGCGCAGGGCCTCGTCGTTTTCACCCTTGAACAGGTGTTCGGCAATGGTGTGCGCTACTGGTTCGTAGCGGCTCTCGACCTGCTCGATGGTTGAGAACAGTTCACGTGCTTTGGGCGACACATCATCATGGCTATCAATTGCCTGGCGTAGCGCGGCGAGGCTGCTGGCCACCATTTGTTCGTTGACGGCAATCGCACCCCGCTGCTGTCCTCTCGCGGTGACATTGCTGTTCAAGGCGATGTTACGCAGGGCAATCGCGCGCTGGGCGGCGGCGTCGTTTAGTGTGTTGGCCAGGCGGGTGCGTGCATCAATGCCATTAACGTAGCGAGAAAAGTCCTTATTGCTGTTAGCCAGGGCGTACAGCGAGATAGCGGCGATCAGCAACATAAACGCGAGCAGGCTGGCATAGCCGGCATAGAGAGTGGTCCGTGTAGAGAGCCGGGGAGTGTGCGATGGCATGGTGTACCTGCGTAATGGGAGGAACAATTTAGGGACACCTGCAAGGGTATGTATTCGCCCTTGGTCCGCATCCTGCGCAGGTATTCTTTGTTCGACAGCAACGAGTAGCGACGTTATATCCTGGCTAGCCGAAACTTGTACAAGCATTTATTCTTGTACAAGTCTTGTACAACTATATTGATGCGATGTCTTTATGACATCACTCAATCCCGATGAACGGTCAGTAACCTCCGATTTCTGGCAAGCGCCAGAAATAGAGGCCTGGCTATCGGGCTGACGACTGTTTGGCGGCGATACAGCCCAAGGCCATCTTGGGGCCGATAGAATCCTGCGAACGCTGTAAAAATGCGTAGCGCTATTTCTGTACAGGTATTTTGTAGGGGGGTGAGCTAGGGCGCGCTAATTGTGAGCATGCGCTGCGCTAGTGGCAGTTGCCGTTTCATCGCGAGCCGCGTTGCTGCGAGAAATGGCTCCCGGTTATGGGGGGCGAGCTCATTCTCGGATCTCCATGCGAGATGGCGGCGCAGGTTTGCCCAACGTTCGGCGAGGGGGTTATGCAAATGGCGAGCGACGGCGTTGACTGCCCCACTTGCGGGACATTCATGCCGGCTGGCCGAGCATGAGAGGGACTAGCGGACTGATCGACATGAACGTCTGATTGGTCGATTTTGCCAGCTTATCAGCCGCCGATAGGATTTTAGGTAATGATGCGCCACCAAATTCAAGGAAGATAACAACAATGAAAACCGCTTCCCGCGCCCTGTTCCTGCTCTGCCTTTCCACGCCCGCCTTCGCCGCCGAAAGCCCGGTCGGGTTCAAAACCGCCACGCTGCCCGATGCCCAGAACCACCGCCCTCTGGAGCTGGTCGTCTGGTACCCCGCCACCACCACTGCCAAACCCGAGCTGATCGCCGACAACACGGTGTTCATCGGCGCCCTCGGCGTGCCCGATGCTGCGCCAGCTGCCGGTGAGCATCCGCTGGTGGTGCTGTCCCACGGCCACGGCGGCAATTGGGGTAAACAGGTGTGGCTGGCCAGCGCATTGGCGCACAAGGGTTACATCGTGGCGGCGGTCAACCACCCTGGCACCACCACCAAAGACCGCAGCCCGCACGCTGCCGCACAGTTATGGCAACGCCCGGCCGACCTGAGCCGCGCTATCGACGCGGTACTGGCTCAGCCGAAGCAGTTTGGCGCGGTCGCGAACCACCAGATTGCTGCCGTGGGCCACTCCCTGGGTGGCTGGACCGTGATGGAAATCGCCGGGGCGCGTTTCGACCCTGACCTGTTCAGCAAGGACTGCGCCAAACACCCGAAGTTGGGCGGCTGCATTGGCTACCAGAAGATGAACCCCGCCGGCACGCCAGTTGGCAAGGCCCAACTGGCCGCTGACTTGCGCGATAAGCGCGTCACCGCAGTTGTGTCACTGGACCTGGGCCTGTCGCGCGGCTTCACCAGTGCCAGCCTGGGCGTACTGCCAGTGCCGGCGCTGGTGATCGCGGGGGGTGTGCCAACGGAGGATATGTCGCCGGAATTGGAGTCTGCCGACATGGTCAAGCGGCTGCCAAAAGCTTCGACGCAGTACGTGGAGATAGGCGACGCCACGCACTTCAGCTTTATGTCGATCTGCAAGCCGGGAGGTATGACGTTGATTGAAGAGAGCTCGCCCGGCGATGGCATGATTTGCCGGGATGGTGAAGGGGCTCGGCCACGGGCGGTGATTCAGCAGCAGGTGGTGGAGCTGATTACTGGGTTTCTGGGGCGGACAGCACCTAAGTAAAAGAAAGGGCTACTCAAGACAAAACGTATCGTATACGACGCAGAAATAGCTTAAAACTTAAAAATGCACTGTATAGGATGCAAAATGATATGGACGACTTAGGTCTCCTGATCAAAAACCTACGCAAGGCGGCTGGCCTTTCACAAAGCCAGCTCGCGCAACGGCACGGTATGAGTCGCTCTACCATCTCAGGAATCGAGAACAACACCATTCCTGAAGTGGGCATTCGCAAGGTGGCTGCGATTCTCGAGGGTTTGGGTTACGAGCTGACCGCGATCCCTAAGCGTCGACGTAAAACGCTCGACGAACTGAAAGTAGGAAGCGTCCATGATTAGGCAAAGTGACCGGCTCTATATTGGCGCTGGTGGCGTGGCAGCTGGGACACTCGGGCGCAACGAAGAAAAACCGCGCGATTCGGTGTTCTCGTACAACGAGACCGTAGCCGAAAAGGACGCGGTCTCTTTGACAATGCCCGTGCGCTTGGAGAGCTACAACTGGGCGTATGGAATCCATCCCCTGTTTGAGATGCACATTCCCGAGGGGCACCTCAAGGCCGAGCTTGTGCGGCGTTTCAGCAAATCAGTGCGTGGCTTTGACGACTTCGCCTTACTGGGTATCGTCGGTCCACACCAGTTGGGTCGTATCAGCGTTACCCATGTTGCCGGTAACAAATCGCTGCCCGAGATCAAGCTCTCTGAACTCTTGGTCTTTGACGGAGCAAAGGATCTGTTCGACGACCTGATGAAAACTTACGCCGCCTACTCCGGTGTTTCAGGGGTTCAACCGAAGGTACTGGTGCGCGACGTTGACGATGCGGATCCCGACGTTGCCCGCCTCCCCCACCGTGGCGCTACGCATCTAGTGAAAGCGTTCAATGATTCAGACTTTGCGCAACTGGCAGCCAATGAGTTTTTTTGTATGCGCGCGGCACTTCACACAGGCCTTGAAGTGCCTGAATGCCAGCTTAGTCAGCACGGTAAATTTTTGGTGGTGAAACGGTTCGACATCAGTGATACCGCCTACCTCGGGTTCGAAGACATGTGCGTGCTATCGGGATGGGGAACGAGTAAGAAGTACGACGGTAGCTATCAGGGCTGCGCGAAACTGATCAAGGCTTATGTCTCCCCTTCGCGGGTGACCAAGGCGTTAGAGGACTTCTTCATGATGGTGGCACTGTCTGCAGGCATCCAAAATGGTGACGGACACCTTAAGAATTTCGGCCTGCTGTATGAGAATTGTGCCGAAGACGCAGATGTTTGGCTCGCACCAGCTTACGACCTAGTGACGACTACTGTGTACCAGGTCAACGACATTATGAGTCTGTTGCTCGGCGGCTCGAAGGCTTGGCCAAAACGCAAGATGCTGGTGCAGTTCGGGCGCAGCGCGTGCAATTTAACCGAAGCCCGCTGCACTGAGTTGCTCCACCGAGTGCACAGTGGCATGAACCGCGCGATGGTGGAGCTTTCGGATTATGGAAGTACCCATCCGGCGTTTGAGGCAGTGGGAGAAAAAATGCTCGCTGCTTGGGCCGCTGGACTGGCGAGGAGTATTGAGCCGGAGTGATTTGCCTGCCACATCGTCAGAACACCACCGAACGCTGACAAACCGACGTCGCCACAACCTTCCCACGTTTAAGCACCATCAACCGCGCCGGCAAGTCGAGAATCACATCACCCACCGAGCGCGTATCCAGCAACACCAAATCAGCAGCCTTACCCGGCGCCAACCCATAATCCTGCAGCCTCAGCGCTTTCGCCGGACTCGTGGTGAGCATCGACAACACCGTGGCCTGGTCATCCGCCCCGCCCAGGTGGCAGGCAGGAATTGCCAGTTGCGCAATGTTGAGCAAATCGCCGGTGCCAAACGGGGTAAACGCGTTGCGGATGTTGTTGGTGGCCAGGCACACATTCACGCCGCCATCGCGCAGTGCTCGCACCGGCGTCAGGGTGCGGCGCACGTTATGGTCGTCGCCGCGCGCACCGAGGTGCAAGTCGGTGGCGGGCAGGCACATGACGCTGATTCCGGCCTCGCGAATCAGGGCAATGATCTCGCGCTGTTTGTGCGGCGGCACGGCGCCCAGGCTGGTCAGGTGGCCGACACACACGCGCCCTTGATAGCCTTCCTCGAGGGTCTTGCGCGCGAGGTATTCAATGCTCATGTGGTCGGCGTTGTCGGCGAAGTCCTGATGGAAGTCGATGTCCTTGCCGTAGCGCTTGGCCAGGTTAAATACGTAGTCGATGTGTTCATGCGCTGAGTTATCGTTGTAGGGAATGCCGCCCACTACATCGGCGCCTTTTTCCATGGCCTCGACCATCATTGCCTGCATGCCCGGCAGTTTCAGGATTCCTTCCTGTGGGAAGGCGACCACCTGGATGTCGATGACGTCGCACAACCTGTCGCGCAACTCCAGTACCACATCAAAGCCGGTGAAGCCTTGCACCGGGTCAAACTCGGCGTGAGCGCGTACGTGGGTGGTGCCGGACTGCACCAGTGCACGCAGTACTTGGGTGGAACGCTCAAGAATGTCGTCACGGGTCAGTGTGGGTTTGAGTTCGGCGGTGACCGCTATCGCCTCCTTTAATGTGCCGGAACGATTGGCCTTGCGGTGCATAACATTGGCTTTTTCCAGGTGCAGGTGCCCTTCGACAAACCCCGGGATCAGCACGTTGCCGTGGCCTTGAATTTCCTGCTGGGCGTGCGCTGAAATGTGCGGCGCAATCTCGATGATTTTGCCGCTGTGCACCGCCACATCCATCAGTGGTTGTGCGTCGTCGATGCGTACGTTACGAAAGATTAAATCCATGACGATGGCCCTCAATGTTGCTGCCCTCAGGCACAGCGGGCGCAACGGTAGAAAACAACAATGGGTGGCTCAACCGTTTGAGCAGCCGTTACCCATCACGTGGTACTCAAGAATGTGCCGCTGGCCCTTGGAGTCTTCGTAGGTCATACGCACGGGCACCACGGCGCAGACGTCCGCAACGTCGCTGGTGGAAATGACGTGGGCGATGTCCAGGTGCTGGGCATAGCTGTATTGCTCGACCGGCAGTGGCTCGTCGGCCATCGCCGCAGCGGAAAACACGCCGAATATCAGTACAAGTAACCCTTTCATGTTCAGATGACCTCTTCCAAATCTGCAGGAAAGTGGAACCCGGCAGCTGTGCAGCGCCGGGCCCATTAGTAGCGTGATCAGAACGGTTTGGTCGGCAGGTACTTGCCATCCAGGGTGATCACTGCGCGGGAGCCGCCGTCCGGGTCATCGACCTTCTTGATGTCCAGTTTGAAGTTGATGGCGCTGATGATGCCGTCGCCAAATTTCTCGTGAACCAGGGCCTTGAGCGTGGTGCCGTAGACCTGAATCATTTCGTAGAAACGGTAGATGGTCGGGTCGGTCGGGATACCGTTGCCGATGCTGCCGCGCACCGGAATGCTTTGCAGCAGGAGCACGGCATCAGCGTCGAGGCCCAGGGTGTCGGCAACCACTTGGGCGGCGTTGGCCGGCAGTGGGTGCTGGCCAAGCAAGGCGGCGGTGACGAAAGCTTCGTGCAGGCCGGTGCCTTCGGCGATCTGGGCGAACGACAGGTCTTTGCGGGCCTTGGCCAGGAGGATGACGTCGGCCAGGGCAAGGCGAGTGTTTTGGCTGATTTGTGACTGGATCATGGTGGTATCTCCGTGGGTAAAAATAAGGGTTAGTGCGAAACAGCGCGTACAGTTGGGTTGTCGGCCAGCGGCACGAACTTGCCGGTGCGGCCATCGAAGGCCTGGATGCAGCCGCTTTCGATGTCGTAAACCCAGCCATGCAGCGTTACGCGCTTTTCTTCGAGTGCAAGGCGCACTGAGGGATGCGTTTGGATATTGGCCAACTGAGCGATGACGTTTTCGCGCACCATCGAGGCGACCTTGGCGGGCTGGTCAACATGCTTGCGGGCCTCATTAACTACCCGGCCCGAATCGGCGTAGCGCAACCAGCCGGCCACGGCGGGCATGTGGTCCAGGCATTTGCAGGTGGCGATGGCAGTCATGGCGCCGCAGTCGGAATGCCCGCAGATCACGATGTCACTGACTTGCAAAGCGGCGACGGCGTATTCCACCGAGGCCGACACGCCGCCCGGCTCAGGGCCGTAGGACGGCACGATGTTGCCGGCGTTGCGAATGACGAACAGGTCGCCCGGCTCGCGCTGCGTGACCAGCTCTGGCACCAGCCGGCTGTCGGAGCAAGAAATGAACAGCGCCCGTGGGCTCTGCTGGTTGGCCAGGTCTTTAAACAGGCCGGCACGCTCGGGGAAGGCGCTGCGTTGAAATTTCAGGAAACCGTCGATGATGTCTTGCATGGGTGACTCCATTGGTTCGCGATGCGATGAAGCAAAGGTTACGGAGCTGGTGCAATAAGGTAAAAGTCTCATATATGATCAATAGCATTAGATAATCTTATGGGTTCAACCATGCTGGCACGACATATCCAATACTTCCTTGCGGTCGCGGAACATCAGGGCTTCACCAAGGCGGCGACGGCCCTGCATGTCTCGCAGCCGGCGCTGTCGCAGCAAGTGCGGCAGCTGGAAGAGAGCCTCGGCGCACAGTTGTTTGATCGCTCAGGACGCAAGACGCGCCTGACCGATGCCGGGGAGGTTTACCTACGCTATGCGCTGCGGGCGGCGCAGGAACTGCAGGAAGGCAAGCGTGCGATCCATGACGTGGGCGATTTGAGCCGGGGAACGCTGCGGATTGCAGTAACGCCGACCTTCACCACTTATCTGGTTGGGCCGCTGGTGGAAGCCTTTCACCAGCGCTACCCGAACATCACGCTGAACGTGCGTGAGGTCGCCCAGGAGCAGATGGAGAACCAACTGCTGGCCGACGAACTGGACGTGGGTATTGCGTTTGATGAGGTGCATGCGCAAGACATCGAGACCTTTCCCCTGCTGGTCGAAACCCTTGCGCTGGTAGTCGGTCAACAGCACCCACTGGCGGGGGAGCGGGCCATTGGGCTGGAGGCGCTGAATGGCGAATCATTGATTTTACTGAGCAAGGAATTCGCCACCCGCGAGCAAATCGACCGCTACTGCAACCAACACGGCATCCGCCCGCGCGTGGTGATGGAGGCCAATGTGATCAGTGCGTTGATTGAGGTGGTGCGCAGGACCACGCTGTCGACCTTACTTCCGGCCGCCATTGCGCGGGCGCATCCAGAGTTGGTGGCCGTTGAGTTGGGGCCGCAGCGGTTAGAGCGCACTGCGGTGTTGATGCAGCGCAAAGGGGTTTATCAGTCTGCGGCTGCACGGGCGTTTATGGACGTAGCGAAGCACGTGGCGGGAGCCTAGGAATATTTATCCCAGAGCTTGTTTCGAAATCGTTTGCCTGGGTCCAATTGCGCCTTGAGTGCGAACAGGCGCCGGGCGTTCGGGTAGGCGCGTGAGAATTGCTCCGGCGTCGCATGCAGCTGGTACGGCAGATAGTAGGTTCCGCCTAGCGACAGCGCGGCGTCGATAAGCTCACGTGTCCACACGCCGACTTCCTCGCGGTCTGCCACGCCAACGCGTTGCCAGTAATAGAGTACGAACGAAAACACCTCTTCACGCGCCCAAGACAGACACGATTGCGTATCACTCGGCGCGTGCCGGATGGAGATATTGACGGCATTCACGGCGTGCGCCCGCAGGATGCCAGCCATCAACGGTACGAACGCCTGGAGTTGGGCGACGGGAACAAAATACTCCTGCAACGCATAGGTGCTGGTGCGGGTTGCGATAGGCCCCAGTGAGGCGACGTCCGCACTGGCCTCATAATTGCGCCGTACCACCGGATGGCTGAGATAGCGCAGGGGATCGACCACGTCCTTGCGGATCAATGGGCCGCCGGGAAGCTTTGCCACACTCCACATCACGGCCTCATCAAACTTGTACGATTGCCCCGGCGCGACTAACCGGTCTGCGACTGTCGGCGCTTTGTCGGTGGCGCACCAGGTGACGCAAGTGGCCCGGTCAAAGAAAGGCGGCGCCAAATCGGCGTTGTGCAAAATAGCCTGGGCGTTACCACGGACGTGGTCATTGAAAAACGTCGGGTAATCGGCAATTGGCAGTCGGCGCACCTGACGCTCCATGGCGACGTTGGGTACAAGGTCCAATTCGACTTCGGTGATCACGCCCAACGCGCCGTAGCCACCGATCGCGGCGTAGAACACGTCGGCGCTGGTGCTGCGGGAAGCTTCGATTACCGAGCCGTCCGCCAGCACCAGTTGCAGGCAACGTACCGAATTGATCAGCGGGCCGGCGCCGACATAACGCCCATGCGCATTGACAGACAACGACCCGCCGACGGTGAAGTTGGCATAGCTCTGCATTATTTTTACCGAGAGATCATGCGGGTCGATGACCGACTGTAAATCGCGCCAGCGCATGCCTGCTTGCACCCGTATCACCTTGTTCCCAGGCGAGAACCGGACCACCCGATTGAACCTTCGCATATCGAGGTGCAGGCAGCCCTCGGTGGCAATCTGTCCGCCCATGCTGTAGCGCCCACCGCCCATACTGACGGGCCCTGCCCCTTCGGCAAGCGCCTGGCGAATCTCCTGCGTCGTACGCGGGGTGAGCACACCGTTAACCCATATCGGGTTAAGCAGCGTCACATCGTTAATCAGCTCACCTGAAGGTGTGGCCGCTATCGCCCAAGGTGATAGCGCACTGGCTGCGATACCGACCATGCCGGCGTGAAGCAGCTCGCGCCGTGTGCACTTCACCGGGCCCACCGCTTCGCCTCAGGTTGCGCCGCTGCGTGAGCATGCCCGGGTGCGTCGACAATGACGTGCACCTGCGAACTGCGCAGCACGCTCGCCGGCGTCACGGTACGCCGCTGCCACGGAATGCGGCCCAGGTACCAGAAACGCCAGAAGACCAGCCTCGGGTCGGAATTTTGTTGCAGTAACGTCGCGAACGTCTCCACCTCTCCCACCTGAATGTCGGTCGCTTCATAAATAACGTCACGAACAAAGCGCGAACAGAACTGGCGTCGCGAGCTGATGTTGAAGCCGGTGTCGTAGAACGTGCCCATGCGCCGAAGCGCTGCGCTGACCAGCGCACTGCGATGCTGGTTGCTGAGCGCAGCGGTCAGCCGCGCAACGGCATAACGGCCGTGCTCGGAGCGTTGCAGGAAGCGTGTCAGTGGCGTGGTTCGCGCGAAGGGAAACGTACTTTCCGCAATCAATGGATCGTCGCCACGGTTGTCGACGACGATGCCCACGTGGTTAGTCCATGAGTTCGTGGCGCTGGCGACTTCCAGGAACGGTCGGGCGGTTACGCGGATGAAAACCAGGTCTCCAATCTGCAAATTACCCACGGGCGTGCTGGCCGGTGTGATCACTCCATTGTCTACAGGCATGCTGACCTCCTTTTTGTGATGGGCCAGTATGCGAGGAGGATGCATATTTCACACCTTTACCCTAAATATTTTCTTACACTGCTACCCCCAGTATCGAATTCCAATACTTATGACTCAAATTAGCCGGCTCATCACCACAATCAAGCAGCGCCTCAAGTCAGCGGGAATGACCTATCGCGACGTTGCGCTGGCGCTTGACCTATCAGAGCCCAGCGTAAAACGCCTGCTGGCCAGTGGGCGTCTGACGGTGGAGCGCCTCGCCCAGTTCAGTGATTTGCTGGGTTTGACGATGGCGGAATTACTTCAGGAGGCGGAGTTATCGGCACCGCGCCTGCAGATGCTGGAGCGGGATCAGGAAGCGCAACTGGTATCAGACCAAACGTTGTTGCTGGTGGCCGTGTGTGCGCTGAATCACTGGTCGCTGGAAGACATGCTGTCGGCCTATTGCCTGTCGAAAGCCGAGTGCATCAAGCACCTGCTGGTGTTAGAGCGGATGGGCCTGGCGGACCTGAAACCGGGTAACCGGATCAGGCTGCGCGTAGCACGAGACTTTGATTGGTTGCCGAACGGCCCTATCCGCCAATTTTTTCTGCGCCAGGGTCTACCCGATTTTATGGGCAGCCAGTTCGAGGCGCCCGACGAGACCCTGGATTTTGCGCATGGCATGTTGACGCAGCCTGCTTACGCTCAGTTGCAAGTCGAAATGCACAGACTGCGCAGCAAGCTGGCAGCGCTTCACAACGAATCGCTGGCCGCCCCGTTGTCAGAGAAACGCGGAACGGCGCTCTTGCTGGCACTGCGCGTCTGGGAACCACTGGCCTTCAGGAAACTAAAGCGCAGCTAGTCCGCAAGCCCTACCTCGCCTGATTTTATGCATACGTAAAAACCCTGCTCAAGCGCACCGGTGGCCCTTCCGAGGGCGCGGGCCTGATGTTGGAACTGGTTCGCCAACAAGGGCTGGCGGTGTTTCACCGGTTGGACGAGGTGCCGGCGGCTCAGTAGGGAATGGGGTTGCCTCGTTGGGTTTGGGTATTACCGCGCCTTGAGTAATACTCGGCCGGCCCCAACCCCTAGGTGTTCCCCGTGTAATCAGGTCGAGTGGCGCGAGTGGTCATGGATAAAACGAAACACAGCGATTTCGCCTATCAGGCGGTGTACCGCTACCTGGTCGAGTTGATCGACGCCGGCCCTACGCAGGGCGAGCGCAAACTGCCGTCCCTGCGCCAGCTGGCCGCGCGCCTGGGCGTGTCGGTGTCGACCACCAAGTACGCCTACGCGCTGCTCGAAGATGAAGGGCGGATCTACGCCAAACCCAAGTTCGGCTACTTCACCCGGTCGCTGCCCGCGCCGTTGTTGACGCAAGGCTCGCCCAGCCTGCTCGACCAAGTGTTCGCCCATGCCCGCCAGCCAGGAATGCTGGCGTTGAGCAGCGATGCACCGGCGATGCTGCTGTCGCTGGAAAACCCGCTGCTGATGCTCGAACGTGAGCTGACGCGCCAACACCCGCGCGCCCTCACGCCGCTGTACCTGCCGTTCGGCGAGCCCGAGTTGCGCGCCGCACTGGCCGAGCGCTACACCCAATCGGCCGACAATTACTGGCAAGCCGACCATGTGTTTATCGGCTCGGACCTGCACAGTGTGCTGGATGCCGCGCTCAACGCCCTGGACCTGGCCGGTACGGTGGCCTTGGTGGAGTCGCCGTGTTCGTGGGCGATTTTGCGTCAGTTGCAGGCGGCGAAGGTCCGCGTGATCGAGTTGCGCCTTGATACGCACGGGCGTTTCGACCTGGCTGCGCTGGAAGGCTTGCTGACGCAGGAGGCGATTCGATTCGCGGTGCTGTCCTCGACGGTGAATATTCCGCAGGGCGGCGTGGTGCCGGCGCAGGACAAGCAGCAGATTTGCCGCTGGCTGGCGCAGCGAGATATCTGGCTATTTGAAAACGACACCTATGGCGAGTTGTATTTTGAGCCGCAGCCGGCGCGCTATCGCGACTTTGCCGACCCGCAAAAACTGCTGGTGTTCTCGACCTTCGATAAAGTCATCGGTTCGGAAGCGCCGTATGGGTATGTGCTGTGTCGCGGGCAGGGGCCGCAGTTGCAGCGCGTGTTCCTGGAGCGGGGCTTTCGCCTCTCACCGATCCGCCAGAAGGCGATCGCCAAACTGTTCACCTCCAAGCGTATCGACCCCCATTTGAAGGCGCTGCGGGCTTTGTTGCTGGAGCGGATGACAGGCATGAAAGCCCTGCTGGACGAGGCTCAATGGCCGGCGCTCGTGCCCCGAGGCGGCGCGAGTTTCTGGCTTAAGGCTCCGCACTCAGCCAACCTGCGCCAGGTGTTCGAGCGCTTGCTCGCCCAGCGCATCGTCATCGCCCCCGGCGAGCTATTCAGCCAACAAGGCGCGTGGCCGCAGCACCTGCGCCTGAGCTTCACCCTCGATTGGAGCAAAGATATCGCCCAGGCCGTGCAGCAACTGGCCCAGGCGGTGCGTCAAAGCCCGTAGCAATGCCGCGCTTCGGGGAAACGGCCGTGGCGCACGTCGTCGGCAAAGCGCTCGCAGGCATCGCGAATCACCGCGCCAACATCGGCGTACTGTTTAACGAAGCGCGGCAGGTGCTCACCGCCCAGGCCCAACACGTCTTCGGTGACCAGCACCTGGCCGTCGCACGCCGGCGAAGCACCGATGCCGATAGTGGGCATGTTCGAGTCCAAGGTGATCTGCCGGGCCACGCCTTCGGCCACCCCTTCCAGCAACAGACTGAAAGCGCCCGCTTGCAGATTGGCGCGGGCATCAGCGGCAATCACCGCCCCCGTTTCAGCCGTGAGGCCCTGGGCCTTGAACCCGCCCATCACATTGACGAACTGCGGCATCAACCCCACATGAGCCATCACTGGAATGCCGCGCGCTACCAGAAACTCAACGGTGCCCGCCAACGCCTGGTTGGCCTCCAGCTTGACGGCATCGCAACCGGTACGCGCCAACACCTGGGCGCAGTTGCGAAACGCTTGCTCATGGGATTCCTGATAACTGCCGAACGGCATGTCGGCGATGACACAGGCCAGGCGCGTGCTGTCGACCACCGCGCGGGTGTGGCCGATGATTTCTTCGAGCTGCATACTCAAGGTCGAGGGGCGGCCATAGCCGACCATGGCCGTGGAGTCACCGACCAGAATGAAGTCGACCAACGGGTCGATCAGCTTGGCGATGGCGCTGGAATACGCGGTCAGGGCGACGATTTTCTGTTGGCCCTTCATCGCGACCAATTGCGGGACAGTGATGCGTTTAGTGCGGGTGTGGATGCTCATCGAGGGTCTTCCGTTTGCGCTGAATACCCGGCCCGATTATTGGCAGAACGCACGGCGATTCAATGCACAGATCGGCGCTAAAAAGCGACCCAGGTTTTTAAACTGGTATCATCCAAACCTTCACCGATCAGGCAAAAAGAAATGAACCGCCAGAAAAAACTCAAGCAGCTCTTCAAGGCCAAAGCGAAAAAAGCCAGTGCCAAATTGGCGCCGAAAAACAAAGACATCTACATCAGCAAAGCCGACCGCGCCAAACTCGAAGCTGAGGCCGATCAAGCCTCAACCAGCGCTGCTGACACGTCCAGCTGAAGGCGTCCCCGCTTCATATTTGCCCCAGATACGCCGCAGATGCCGCGCCGAACCAAAGCCGGCGCGCTCGGCAACGGTTTCAATGTCCAGGGTCGATTCAACCAGTAATTCACGCGCCACGGTCAACCGCAGTTGGTGCAGGTAATCCAGCGGGCTGATGCCGACGTGCTCGTGAAATAACCGCGCCAGGTGGCGGCTGCTGGTGTAGGCCAGGCCGGCCATACGTGTGACGGTCCACGGCTCACACGGGGATGCGGCGATGGCGTCCTGCACCCGATGCACGGCGGGATGCAGGTGGTTGCGCCCGGCCAGCCATGGCGACAACTGCGGGTCGGCGCCGCTGCGGCGCATGTACACCACCATGTCCCGCGCCACCGCGCAGGCCAGCCGTGGCCCGGCCAGTTCGGCGACCAAATGCAGCATCAAGTCGATGCCCGCTGTAACGCCAGCGCTGCAACTGATATTGCCATCGGTGACGTACAGGCGGTTTTCCAATACCCGGGCCTTTGGCGCCATGGTTTGCAAAATAGGGCACAGCGCGTGGTGAGTGGTGCACTGGCGCCCGTCGAGCAACCCTGCACGGGCGGCGCTCAAGGCACCGGCACACACGCACACCAGCCGTTCGCCGGAGGGCGCGAACACGGTTTGCAGCCACTGGGTCAGTTTATTGCTGGCCGACTCGAACACCTGCTGACGTGCCCGGGTGACCTTCGAGGTGGAGCCCACCAACACCACCAACGTGCCGGGCGCCAGGCTTGGCGGCAATGGCGCCAACCCGCTCAGGGGCAAGCCGATAGAGGTTTGCAGCGACTCCACCGGGCTGACGTACTGCAAGTCGAAGTCGATGGCCGCCGGGGCTTCGGCTTGAGCCGCCAGGCGCAGCACTTCGGCGGGGCCGGCCAGGTCGAGCATCAGCACGTTGGGCAACAGCACGAACAGCACCGGCACGCTCATAGGTTCAACCTTCCAGTGCCTGGGCCACGCTGGCAATGCGCGCGAAACGCCCTTCCAGCACCAACTCCGTACGCTCGCGGATCTCGGCTGCGGTGTAGACCCGGCCACTGCGTGCGTGGGTCATCGGGAAGGTCATGGTCGCCTCGCTGACAAAATCCACATTGAGGCCGCTGTCCGAGGCCTGCCGTGTGGTGGTTTCACAGCACTGTTCGGTGCGAATGCCACTGATGATCACCGTCGTCACGCCCATCTCCGTGAGCCGCGCAGCCAGGGGCGTGCCGGCAAAAGCGCTGTGGTAGCGCTTGTGAATGATCAAGTCGGGGTTGATCGACAATTCGCTCAACGCCCGCACGTTGCCGGAGGCCAGGGAAAAATGCCCTTGGTCCTCGACATGCAAGACTTGTATCACCGGGATGCCGTGTTGAACACACCCATCGATGAGCGCCTGTTGTTTTTCCAGGTAAGCCGGCAGGTCATTTTCGGACCAGTAGGTTGAATGGCGGAACGAATGTTGGGCATCGATAACGATAAGGGCTTTGCGGTTCATGAGGGGGCCTTCTGGCTGGCTGATCAGTGAATGATGCAAGCCATACTAGGCACTCAGACAGGTGAGCAACAGGCTCATTCCGGACCACTTCAGGACGGATTCGGACATGCGTTTCAGCGTGGCCAGGCACAGGGTGCAATCACTTGGCGAACAGCTGGCTCATGTCCTTGAACGCTTTGAACTCCAGCGCGTTGCCGCACGGGTCAAACAGAAACATCGTGGCTTGCTCGCCGACCTGGCCTTGGAAGCGGATGTAGGGTTCGATCACAAACTGGGTTTCACGTGCCCTGAGCCGATCGGCCAAGGCTTCCCACTGCTCCCATTGCAGGATGATGCCGAAATGCGGGACCGGTACATCGTGACCATCGACGGGGTTTGAGTGCACCGATTCCTGAGTGTCAGTCTTGGGGTGTTGATGGATGACGAACTGGTGGCCGTAAAAGTCGAAATCGACCCATTGCGCGCTGGAGCGGCCCTCGGAGAGCCCAAACACCTCGCCATAGAAGTGGCGAGCGGCAGCGAGGTCGTAGACGGGAATAGCTAAATGAAAGGGCGAAAGGCTCACGGTGGCTACCTGCAGGTTCTGTTATTCAGAACGCGATTCTTCACCAGAAAGCCCCTGCGATAAAGCGCATATCTTTCGCCCTGAGCCTCAATTTTTTTGATGCTCGCGCCCTACTTCGGCGCCCCCAGCACTTCTATGACGCACGCCCGGAATAACGCGAAGAGCGGCAGTTGGCGCTGGGTGTACTTGGTCAGCAGCACGATTTCACGATAGAACGTGAGCGTGTCCAATCGCAAAACCCGCACGTCGCTGCCGTGTTCCAACCACAAGCCGGCCATCGGTACCAGGGACACGCCGAGGCCGCTTTGGACCATCTTGACGATGGCGTCCAGCTCGTCGAGTTCCAGTGCCTGTTGCGTCTGGATCTTGTGTTCCTTGAGAAACTGCGTGACCTGGCGCCCGCCGAATGAACCGCGGTCGTAACGTACAAAGGGCTGCTCACGCAGGATCTGCAACGGGTCATCGCCCGGTACGTCTTTGGCGGTGATCAGCACAAAAGGCTCGCGGGCGATGACCTCGATATTCAGGTCCTTGGGCAGGTTGAACGGCGGGTGGATCATGATCGCCAGGTCCAGCTCGCCGGCATCGACCTGGCTGAGCAGGTTCAGCGAAACCCCCGGCACCAGGTTGACCTCGATGAACGGCGCGCGGCGCTTAAGCGCCACCAGCGCCTGGGGCAGAAGGCCGGTTTGCACACTGCCGATGGCGCCGATGCGCAACGAACCGTGGAAGTCGTTGGCGCTGTCGGGGGTACCCATGCGCGAGAAGATGTCGAGGATTTCCTCCGCCAGCGGCACCGCGCGCTGCCCCGCTGAGTTGAGGGTGGCGGAGCGGCCGGTGCGGTCGAACAGCTTTACCCCGAGCGCGTCTTCAAGGTGTTTGATTTGTGCGCTCACGGCCGATTGCGTCAGCCCCACCTGCTGGCCGGCGGCGGCAAAGGTGCCGCGCCGCGCCGCGCTCACGAAGGTTCTCAACTCTCTGATCATGCCGGTTACCTCACTGGTTCACTCAGCAGCCGTTCAACGCCACCTGCGGGCGCTCGCCCGCAAAGAACAACGGACGCAGCCGCACGCCCACGCTGTTACCGATAAACGCCGCCACCAACCACACCCAGCCATGCAGGCTGCCCGAGGCGATGCCACTGAAGTACGCGCCGATATTGCAACCGTACGCCAAGCGCGAGCCGTAGCCCAGCAACAAGCCACCGATCACCGCCGCCACCAGCGAACGCGCCGGAATGTTCAGGCTCGGCGCAAAACGCCCGGCCAGGCCTGCCGCCAACAGCGCACCGAGGACGATGCCGATGTCCATGACGCTGGTGATGTCTTCCCACACCGGCGCGGCCAGGGCCTTGGCATTGCCCGGCATTTGCCAGAACGCCCAGTTGGCCACATCCACACCCAGACCGCTGGCGACTTTGGCGCCCCACAGCGCGAACGCCGAGGTGATGCCCCACGGCCGCCCGGCCAGTGCCAGGGTCGCGTAGTTGAGCAGCGCCAGGCCAATCGCGCCCCACACCAACGGCCAGGGCCCGCGCAAGAAACGGCGCCAGCCTGTGTGTTCGCTGGTGACGCGCGCTTCAAGCTGGCCATGACGACCCTTCTCGATGCGAACGCTGACCGCTGCGATGATCGCGAACACGGCCAAGCTCAAGAGCAATGCCGGCACTACGCCGAAGCTTTTGACGATGGAAACCGCTGGGAACGACGGCAATGCGAACCACCAATCGACATGGTGGGTCGCAATCAACGAGCCGCAGATAAAGAAGAATAACGTCACCAACATGCGCGCATTGCCGCCACCCACGGTGAACAAAGTGCCCGAGGCGCAACCGCCGCCCAACTGCATGCCGATGCCGAAAATAAACGCACCAAACACCACCGATACCCCGGCCGGCGCCACCAGCCCGACCACCGGCTGGCCAAACAATGTACCCGCCCCTAGCGCTGGGAAAAACAGCACGACCGCCACCGCCAGCATCACCATCTGTGCGCGCAAACCAGCGCCGCGCCGATCATTGATGAATACACGCCAGGCCGACGTGAAGCCGAAGGCGGCGTGGTACAGGGTCAAGCCCAGCGCCGCGCCGACCACCAGCAACAGCACCTGGCGCGAGCCGACGCTGTTCTGCAGGAACACGGCGCCCACCACCAGGATGATAAACGCCAGCAGTGGCGCGATGGGCTTACGCGCGGGGGGCAGGGAAAGGGAGGTGCTCATGGGGAGTCTCGGTGTGTTTGAATGGGGTAGGTATGATGGCATGGAATCCGGACGCCAAGGCCAACAGGTCGAGTGTGGGAGTCTTGCGTGTTTTCTGAATGAATAGAACGAGTTCACATGGGCAATACACCGAAACTGGAAATCGAGCGTACCGCTTACGACGACTTTCTAAACCGTTGGAACCAGGGAGCGTTCGAGCAACAGCGGCTTGGCCAAGCGTTCTACAACCATTTCCAACTGCACAAACTCAACGATCAGGCGTCCATTTGCGCACTCCATGGCAGCGATGGAGAGAAAGCGAAGGCCGCGATTTTGCGGCTGTTTGAAATCAAGTGATCTTTTAGCGAACCGGCCATCATCGAGTGGCCCGACAACCGGAGGAACTAACGCCCTCATGAGTGTCCTCGGCACGTTCCGTTCCCTGCGCAGCCCCAACTACCGCATCTGGGCCGCCGGTGCGCTGGTGTCCAACGTCGGCACCTGGATGCAACGCACCGCCCAGGATTGGCTAGTGCTCACCCAACTCACTCCGCACAACGCCGCCGCCGTGGGGATCGTCATGGCACTGCAGTTCGGGCCGCAGTTGTTGTTGCTGCCGTGGACCGGGTTTGCCGCCGACCACTACGACCAGCGCAAGCTGCTGATCGCCACCCAGGCGGTCATGGGCTTGCTGGCGCTGACGCTGGGGGTATTCACCATCACAGGCTTCGTGCAGCTCTGGCACGTGTACGTGTTTGCGTTTTTATCCGGCTGCGCCTCGGCATTCGATGCGCCGGTGCGGCAGATTTTCGTGGCCGAACTGGTGGGCGAGAAAGATTTGTCCAACGCCATCGCGCTCAACTCCACCTCGTTCAACATGGCGCGCATGATCGGCCCGGCCGTGGCGGGCGTGACCATCGCCTCAGTCGGCACCGGCTGGGCGTTCCTGCTTAATGGGTCGAGCTTTTTTGCGGTGCTGGCGTCGCTGTTTTTCCTGCGCGTGTCCAGCCAACACATCAAGGTGCGCGCGCTGCGGACCAAAGGCAGCCTCACCGAGGGCATGCGTTATGTGTGGGCGCGGCCGGACCTGAAGGCGATCTTGCTGATGCTGTTTCTAATCGGCACCTTCGGCATGAACTTCCCGATTTTCATCTCGACCATGGCCGTCACCGAATTCCATGCCGATGCGCGTGGTTACGGCCTGCTGACCTCGACCCTGGCCATCGGCACCATCGCCGGCGCGCTGATTGCCGCCGGCAGTGAGCGACCGCAGTTCAAGTCACTGCTGACCGGCGCGGCGGTGTTTGGCTTTGGTTGCATACTCGTAGCGTCGGCACCGAACTACTGGATGTTCGCGATTGCGCTGGTGATCATCGGCGTGGGTGCCATGACCTTCAGCAACACCACCAACAGCCTGATGCAACTCACCACCGAGCCCGCCATGCGCGGACGCGTGATCGCTCTGCGCGTCGCCGTCGCCCTCGGTGGCACGCCGATTGGTGCGCCCATCGTCGGCTGGGTGGCCGACCACCTCGGCCCGCGCTGGGCGCTGGTGGTTGGCGCGGTGTCGGGCATCCTGGCGGTTGGCGTGGCGCTCTACACCCTGAAGCGTCAGCTGGACCGGCCCAAATAGCGCCTGCACACGCCACCTTGTATAGGGGGGTGGGGTATGCAATGATGCGCCCAATCATAGGTAGGGGGGGTATATCGTGGGCCATATTGCCGCAAACAAAGACAGCCTGATCAAGCGCGTCAAACGCATCGCCGGGCAGCTACAGGCGGTTGAAAAAGCCTTGGAGTCGGACCTCGACTGCGCCAAAACCCTGCACCTGGTGGCCGCCACACGCGGCGCCATCAACGGTTTGATGGAAGAAATCATCGAAGACCACGCCAGAGCCCATGTGGCCGACCCCGCCCTCAGCGAGGAAGCCCGCGCCCGTGGCGTCGAAGAGCTGCTGGAAGCCATTCGGCGGTATTCCAAATGAACGCCGCCCATAGCGCTCACACCCACGAACATGTGTTCCTCGGCTCGGCCCACGACGAAAACGCCAAACGCACCCTGTGGGTCGTGATGTTGACGGTGGTGATGATGGTCGCGGAAATTGCCGCCGGGGCCTTGACCGGTTCCATGGCGTTGCTGGCGGACGGCTTTCACATGGCCATCCACGCGGGCGCGTTGGGCATTGCCGCTGCGGCCTACGCCTACGCCAAACGCAATGCGAGCAACTCACGCTACAGCTTTGGCACCGGCAAAGTCGGCGACCTGGGCGGGTTCGCCTCGGCGCTTATCCTGGCGCTGGTGTCGCTGGGTATCGGTGTCGAGTCGGTGATGCGCTTGCTGCAGCCTACCGAAGTACAGTTCGGTACCGCCACGCTGATTGCGGTGGTGGGGTTGGCGGTGAACATCGTCAGCGCGCTGTTGCTGGGCCACGGTCACAGCCATGGGCACGATCATGATCACGACCATCATGGCCACGACAACAACATGCGCTCAGCCTACGTGCATGTGCTCGCCGATGCGCTGACCTCCGTGCTCGCCATCGCCGCGTTACTGGCTGGGCGTTATCTGGGCTGGGTGTGGCTGGACCCGGCGATGGGCATCGTCGGCGCCGTGGTGATTGCGCGATGGTCCTGGAGCTTGATGCGCACCACCGCCGGCGTGTTGCTGGACCAAACCGATGAACACGTCGCCGCCGAGATCCGCGAACTCGTCGAACAACCTGGCGATGCGACGATTACCGATCTGCACGTGTGGCGCGTGGGCCCGGACGCACATGCCGCCATCGTCAGCGTCGTTGGCCGCTCGACCATAGACGCCGAGAGCATTCGCGAGCGCCTCAAACCGGTCCATGAAGTGAGCCACCTCACCGTTGAATTTCGTGCGGCCTAGCTGCGCGCCCTTGATCAAACCCAGGTGAGACCTTGGCTAAAGATATCGAAAGCCCGTGCATCTCCACCTGCCAACTCAGCGGCGATCTATGCGTCAGTTGCGGGCGGTGCAAGGACGACATTCGCAAATGGAAACGCATGAAGCGTCCGGAAAAGATGGCCGCCGTGCAGCGTGCGACATTGCGGTTAAAGGCGTTGAAAAAGACCCAATAGGGCTGGCGCTGCCGCTAGCCTTCGGGGCTCACATCAGGTGCGCCCCACCGAGCCGGTAACCGGCAAATCACCCAGCAGCTTAAGCCCGGTACTCTTCACAAAGCTGTCGTAGTCCATCGGCTTCTGGATGCGGGTTTCAGCGTTGGGCAGCACATAGGCCCAGGCGCGTTTCGACGAGGCGTCGTAGACCAGCTTGAACAGACGCGTGGGCACCCAGACCTTGTTGTTACCGACGGTGCTGTAACCCGCATCAAACAATGGGCCGGTGAACACAAACACATTGCCGCCGGCACGCACGGCGAACTTGCGCACGTCCGCCTCGACCTTGCTCCAGATCTTGCGGTTGTTGGTGGGGTCTTGCGGCACCATGTTCGACAGCGCGAAGGATTGCGCCATGGCATTCGCGCTCGGGGCGTCGGCAGCCGGGGACTGATGGCCACGGTCCACGGCCGGGTGTTGGCTGCGGTAGTCGCTCAACTCGGCGCGAGCGCCTTTAGGGATGCGCGGGTCCGGGTAGAACTGGTTGGTGCGCTCTTCACCCTTGGCGTTTTTCAGTTGGGCCGCATTCAAGCGTTCGACCACCACCAGTGGTGTCTTGCTGGTCTGCGAGTAAAGCACCGCAAAATTGTCCGAACACAACGCCATGGGTTTCATCGAAGTGGGCACGGTGGCGGTGTTGATCGGCCTGGCGCCAGGGAACAGATCGGCGCAGCTGGCAAACGAGGGTTGCTGTTGTTGGCTGGAATAGAGGCCGAGCGCCGCGCGCTGGCTGATCGAGCTTGAGCGGGAGGTGTGTTCCTGTGCGGGGGGCTTGATAAAGTCCAGCAACCCCCGGGCATCTGCCCCGGTGGAGAGCAGAACGAGAGCTGATAGCCCGAGTGCAATTTTGCGCAGGTGCATGCATGACTTCTTTGAAAGGGAGTAAGGCGTCAGGCTCCGAAAAAAGGAGCCAAGTGGATGATATTGCAGGGGTTATTGACCTGACCAAGGCCTATTAGTGCCCGGCCACGAAGGGTTTTTCTGTGCCACGTGCGCCCGGCTTGAATCCATGGGCATGAGCGCCCCAGGCAATCGCAAACGCCACGGCGATCAACAGTGCCATCGCCCAGGGAAACGACGCGACGCCCCATGTGTCGAGCAACACGCCGCCGACCACGCCGCTGCCGGCAATCGCGCTGTTCCACGCCACCACGTTCAGCGACAGCGCCACATCCGCACCGTCGCCAGCGGCATCCGCCAGGGCGGTTTGCAGCAGCGTGGCAGCGCCGCCGAAGCTCAGCCCCCACACGGCCACGCCAAGGTAAACCACCCAAGGCACGCTGCCCGCCACACCGAACACCACAGACACTAATGCAAAGCTCGCCAGGCTCACCAGAACGGTTTTGCGCAACATCGCCTCAACCAACCTGGCCGTCAGCCAGATCCCGGCCAACGCCAAGATGCCGAACACCAACAGCACCAGATCCACGCGAGTCGTCAGGCCTGCCGGCAGCAAAAACGGGGCGATGTAGGTGTACAGAATGTTGTGCGCCAGCATCCAGCTGATCACCACCGCCAGCACCGGCCGCACGCCAGGCGTGGTCAGCACTTTGCCCAACGACACACGCTGATGCGCAGCCTGCGGCGCGTAGTCCGGGACTTTCACCAGCACCCACACGATCAACACCAGCGTCAGCGCCGACATGAGGCCGAACGTGGTGCGCCAGCCCACCAGGCCACCCAGCCAAGTACCGAGCGGCACGCCCAGTGACAGCGCAATCGGTGTGCCGACCATCGCCAACGCCAGCGCCCTGCCCTGTTGATGCGGCGCGACCATGCGCCGGGCGTAACCGGCCAGCAGGCTCCAAGCCAGCCCCGCCGCGACCCCGGCGAAGAACCGCGCCACCAGGGTCAAACCGTAATGGGACGACAGCGCCGTGATGGAATTGAACAGCAGAAAACCGACGATGGTCAGCAACAGCACATTGCGCCGACGCCAGCCACGGGTGGCGATGGTCATGGGAATTACCGCCAGCACTGAACCCAGCGCGTAGGCGGTGACCATCTGCCCGGCCATCGACGGCGAAATCGCCAGGCCGTCGCTGATCAACGGCAACAGGCCGGCGGGCAGGGTTTCGGTGACGATGCAGATGAAACCGGTCATGGCCAGGGCGAGCAAGGCGCCGATGGGCAATCGCTCGGACGACGCGGATAAGCTGAGTGAGGGGGTCATAGGTAACTCCTTGAGGCGACTTAAATACTGATCGGTACAAATATTGGAAGCAACACTGACATATTGTCAACGACTTATGTATCGACTAGTATTTATCTCGTTCTGAACAGGAGACTGGACATGGCACAAATGGGCCGCCCGCGTAATTTCGACCGCGACCAGGCCGTGGAACAGGCCCTGCACCTGTTCTGGCAGCACGGTTACGACGCCACCTCACTCGCCCAGCTCAAGGCCGGCCTGGGTGGCGGTATCTCCGCGCCGAGTTTTTATGCAGCCTTCGGCTCCAAAGAGGCGCTGTTCGATGAGTGTGTGCAACGCTATTTGGCGACCTACGCCCGGGTCACCGAATGCCTGTGGGACGACACCTTGCTGCCGCGTAAGGCCCTCGAAACCGCGCTGCGCCAATCGGCGCGCATGCAGTGTGACGATGGGCATCCCAAGGGCTGCATGGTGGCGCTGGGCGTGATGAGCGCACCCAGCCCGGAGAACGCGCGGGTGACGCAGGCATTGACGCAATCGCGCGCGCGAACGCGGGCGGGGATTGTGGCGTGTGTTGAGCGAGGCATCCGTGCCGGTCAACTGCCGGACACGCTTCATGCACCGGCAATGGCGACCGTGTTTGACAGCTTCCTGCAGGGTGTTTCGATCCTGGCGCGCGATGATGTGCCCTACACAGTGATCGACGCGGCGATCAGCCAAATTTTGCTGACGTGGGATATCGCCGCGTCTACGGCGCCGCCCATTCGTCACGACACGCCAGTAAAAAATCCACAAACGCCCGCACCCGATGCGGCACATAGCGCCCATGGGGGTACAGCAAGGTAAACGGTCGCGAGCGCCCACCAAAGGGTTTCAGCACTTCCACGAGTGTGCCGTCAGCCAATTCTTGCTCGACGATGAACTTGTAGGTTTGAAACAGCCCCGCCCCGTGCTTGGCCAAGGTCACGCCGCCCAACACATCCTGCGAAATGCTGTACCCCGCCTCCCCCGCGAACGCCTGCTCCTGGCCGTGCTCCTGGAACAACCAGGGGATGCGCCGGCCATTGCTCGGCAATTCAAACTGAATGCATTCGTGCAACGCCAACTCAGGCAACGTCTGTGGCGTGCCGGCGCGTTGCAGGTAGGCCGGTGCGGCGACCACCACCAATTCGGCGTTTTCCAGCAGCCGGGCGATCAGCGAGGAGTCCGGTTGAGCGCGCACGCGAATGGCCAGGTCATAGCCTTCGGCAACGAAGTCGATATTGCGGTTGCTGATATGGATGTCCACGCTCACGTGCGGGTACAGCGCGCGGAACTTGGGCAGCAGCGGCAACAGCCGATGATGGGCATACGTGGTCGGGACGCTGATGCGCAACTGGCCGGACGGCACTCGCTGCGCGCCCATGACATCCTGCTGCGCCTCCACCAGTTGGGTCAGGGCCTGGCGGCATTGCTCGAAGTAGGTACGGCCGCTGTCGGTGAGGCGAATGCTGCGGGTGGTGCGCACGAACAAACGCGACCCCAGGCGCTCTTCCAGACGCGAAATGCTGCGGCTCACCGCGGCCGGGGTCACGCCGGCGACCTGGGCGGCGGCGGTGAAGCTGCTGGCCTCGGCGGCGAGGCAGAACAGCTCAATGCTGCCCAGCTGCACATCTTCGAAATGGCGCTTCATGATTGATTACACCGGGTATCGATAAATAGAGAACACGCTCTGTTTATCAATACCTGGCGTACAACTACAGCGCTATCAGCTTGTGGCTTTCAGCCGCGCTGCAATCTTGGCCACGCGCTCCCCATAGAGCAACGCCGTCTTGATATCGCCGGCAGGGATTGCCGACGCGTCAGCATCCGAAGGCGCCTGTACGATCAGGCCCACCGACCCGCCCAGGTTGTTGATATCGTTGCGTGTCGCCGCCAGGGTGCTGGCCGGTAGCAGGCCCAGGCTGACCCAGATGCCACCGTGTTGGGAGGCCAGTGTTTGCAGGCCGATCAAGGTGACTTGTTTGTCGCCGCTGAAGCTGGCGCTGACGGTAAAGCCACCGAACACCTTGTCCTGCCAGCCACGGCTAAACCAGTACTTCGCAGTGGCATCAGAGAATCTCTTGAACTGCCAAGCGCTGGAGCCCATGTAGGTTGGCGTGCCAAAGATAATGCCATCGGCTGCATTCAGGAGCGCCCAGCCTGCTTCGGACACCTCGCCGTTTTCACTCACTTCCACCAACTGCGCCTGCGCCCCTTCCGCCACAGTGTGCGCGACGCGACGGGTATGGCCGTAACCGGAAAAATACACCACTACTGTGCTGGTCATGTGCTGATGCTCGTGAGGTTTGAATGAGTTTATATACTGACCAGTCGGTTTGACTGATGTCAAGCATTAGACTTAAGCTTGTTTCAAATATTTGCAAAACCGGAGACACACCATGGGGCGCCCTTCACGTAAGGAAGAGCTGCTGGCAGCGGGCATCAACGTGCTGCATCGCCACGGTTACGCAGGTTCTTCGGTGGATGCCATCGTCGAACACGCGGGCATGCAGAAGGGCTCGTTCTTCGGGCATTTCGGCTCTAAAGAAGCGTTTGCCAGCGCAGCGCTGCAGGGTTATTTCAAGGGTTGGACGCAGAACGCACAGGCCATCGTTGCTAACCCAGCGTTCACGGCCCTGGAGAAACTGCAAGGCTTGGTCAAGATTTCCACGCCGGCGAGTGCCGATACGTTTCACTATGGCTGCCTGATCGGCAACCTGGCGGCCGAAATGACGTTACGCCATGACGAGGTGCGCGACACCATCGCCCAGCTGTTGCTGGAATGGGCCGTGCCGTTTGCGCACGTGGTGCGCGAAGGCGTGGCGAGTGGTGAGTTCCGCGCAGGGTTGGCGCCGGATTCCACGGCACGCTTCCTGATCAACGCACTGCAAGGCACAGTGCTGCGCGGCAAGGTCGACCGCTCGCAGGAACCCTACGACGACTTCATCGCGCTCACCTCAGCGCTGCTGTTGCGCACTGAATAGGCATCCGCTTGTGGCTATGGCGTTGACGGTGGTTGTGGCGAGTGGGCTTGCCACACAAGCCTACTCTTCACAGAAGATCCTGCACGCTTCAGGTTCGGCTTAAAGCAACAACGTCGAGAAGTCACAGCACGCCTGCGCCATGTCCTGGTTCAAGCCAAACTGGCGACCCACCCGGTGCCGCGCCACATACCGCACGCTCGGCTGTTCCGGTTGCGTCATCAGCGCATGCAACGCGCCCTGGGCCAGCACCGTGCGGCGGTCGAAAATCTCCACGTCTAAGGATTGCGAAGTGGGAGCGGCGTGAGGCGAGAACTGCGTTAGAGGCGGACACACAGAACCTTCCCACACGGTTTTAAGCAACAAAAAGCTGCAGGCTCATTGCCACCTCTATATAGTAATGCTTCGCATTTAGCGGTTTACCAAGGAACGCGCGCCCTCCTCCAGACGGTGCGCGTCATCGTTTAGAAGGATCTCTATGCAAAGCGTTACTCTCTCCCCGACGCGCCTGTACGGTGCACTGGCGGTGGTCATCTGCGGGCTATTCAGCGCGCAGGCAAGTGCCGATTACACCGACCGCTCGCTGACTGTCGAAAAAAATAACCAGTCCTACGTAGTGAAGGCCGACGGCAGTTTTGTGCTCGACGTCGAGCTGGTCCGGCGCATCAATGAAGAGCGCGCGATCAAGCCTAACGCCGAGCGCTCGGTAAGTTTTAACCGCACGCTGGAAACCGTGGACATCGTGGACGCCTACACGCTGAAAGCCGATGGGCGCAAAGTGCCGGTCGCTGCTGATCAGATCAAGGAGCAGCAGGAGCAAGCCTCCGCCGAAGCGCCGATGTTCCAGGACTCGCGGATCAAAGTGGTGATCTTTCCGGATGTGGCCGTGGGTGACCGCATGGTGTTGCACTACCAGCGCCAGCGCACCAAACCGATGTTCCCTGGGCAATTCGAAGACCTATATGCACCGGACTTCTACGAGAACCAGCAGAGCCACTTGACCTACGACATGCCGGCTGACATGCCCTTGTTCGCTGACGTGAGGGGCTTCAAAGCCACCGAACCGACCACCGCCAACGGGCGCAAAATCTACCGTTGGGACCTGGAGCCCACCGAGAAAAATCGCGTTGAAGTCGGCTCTGTTGCCTACACGGATTACGGTCAGCGTCTGGCGGTGTCGACGTTCACCGACTACAAACAGTTTGCCCAGGCGTACGCTGCCAGGGCGCAGGTCGAGGTAACACCGGCCATTACCCAACTGGCCAAGAAACTCACCGCCAACCTGGACACACCACGCAGCAAAGCGTTGGTATTGAGTGACTGGGTGCGCAAGAACATTCGCTACGTCGCGGTTTACATCGGCAATGGCGGCGTGGTGCCGCACTCGGCGCAGGCCGTGCTGGATAACCGTTATGGCGACTGCAAGGACCATGTGGCCTTGCTCGAAGCACTGCTCAAGGCCGTGGCCATTGAAAGCTCACCCGCACTGATCAACCTGGGCGACGCCTACGTACTGCCAAAGGTGCCGACCTTGGGTTTGCTTAACCATGCGATCACCTACATCCCGGCCCTCGATCTTTATCTGGACTCCACCGCCACCCCCATCGCCGCCGGCTACTTGCCGCTTCCGGAATTGGGCAAAACCGCGTTGTTGACCCAGAGCGGCGAACTGGCGCGTACGCCCACAAGCCAGTTGGGCAAGGTAGACAGCACGCTGCATTTCAAGATCGAGCAGAGCGGCGCGGCGGACTTCACTAACGGCACCACGGTGGAAGGCTGGGGCACGGAACTCACCCGTTTCCTGTTCAAGTCCATGATGCCTGCTGACCGCGATCAACTGACCCAACAGATCCTCAACATGTATGGGCAAACCGGCAGCGGCAAGATCGAAACCGACCCATTGGAAAGCAACGCCGTCACCTTCAAGTCCACGGCCAAGGGGCGCACCGACAACCTGGTCAACCTGCCCGGCCCTACCGGCGTGCCTGCGCTGAGCAGCCTGGCGGGCGGTATCGGCCAGAACGTGTTCAGCTTCCTGTCGGAACAGGACCGTACTCAGAACTTCACCTGTACTTCCGGCACGATCAAAGAAAAGGCACGCTTCGATTTCCCCAAAGAAGTGAACATCCTGGCGGTGCCCAAGGCCGTAGCCCTGAACATCGGCGGTTTCACCTACCAGACCACTTACGTCAAGAAAGGCAATAGCGTACTGATTACTCGCAGCTACGCGTTTAACCACCCTGACGTGGTGTGCAGCCCGCAAGATTTCGTCGCGATGAAGCCGGCGATTGAAGGTATGGTCAACGATCTGAAAAGCCAGATTATTGTGCAGACGCTGTAACCCCGCCTTGCCGATTCTCGCGTGACGGGCGGTTGCACCGCCGCGCGAGGATCACCACCTTCCCCTTTAGAACTTAGCCTGCACTCCCACCCGCAGCGTGCGCCCCGGCGCAGGCATGAAACTCTGCGCCAGCGGATCCAAGTAGTAGCGATCGGTCAGGTTCTGCAGCGACACGTTGAGGCTGGCATCTTCCTGCAACTTGTAGTTAAGGAACAGATCGACCAAGGCCACCTCGCGGTAATTCAATTGCGGCGTGGTGGCGCCGGTCTGCCAGGGTTTATCGGCGGTGGCGGTGGGGCCTGAGGTGTAGGTGATGCGTGTGCCGAGCGTAAGGCTCTGGTCGAAAAAGCGCAGGCCTGTGGTCAGATTGCCCGCGAACCGTGGTGGGTTCTGGGTGTTGGTGTAGGAACCCATGAAGCTGCCCGGCGTGCAGTTCGGCGTATTACTGGTTTGCTGATAACGGTTGCTGGTGGCGCGCAGTGTGGCGGCGAAGGCTGAATCGCAGGTTTCGGTCTTCAGGTAGTAGGTGGACGACAGGTCGGCAAAGACGCGCCCGGCATCGTAGCGGGTTTGGAACTCCAGGCCGCTGGTTTTGTAGCTGTCGGTATTGCTGAAGCGCATCAAGCCCCACAGGCCAGGGCTGGGGTCGTAGTAGCGGGTGATGTAGTTTTTGATGGTGTTGTTGAAGTAGGCCAGCTTGATCGCCGCCGAGTCGTCATCGAACAACAACCCCTTGTGCAGCGTGCTGGCGCCGATCTCCCAATTGCTCGAGCGCTCGGGCTTCAGGCCTTTACCGGGCATGGTCTGCAACACACCCTGGCTGGTTTCAAACAGCGAAGGCATACGAAAGCCTTGGGTGTAAGAGGCATACACGAAGGTGTCCGGCAGCACCTCGATATTGATGCCCACCGCCGGGGCAAAGGCGCCGCCGCTGTTGCTCGCCTTGGCGGAATAGTCATAACCGGTAACCACTTCCCCGACCTGGGACGGATAGACCGTGGAATCAACCGCGCCAAAGGTGTTGTACCGAACGCCCTCGAAAGGAAAGTTAGTGTTCTGGAAGACAATGCCATTGTTCAGGCGTGGATCGGTGGCGTCGGTGTAATCGCCATTCTGGTCAGGGAACCACATCATGTTGCCGGAATTGTCGCCGTTGTAGACGCGCAGGTAGCGCAGGTCACGTTCCTCACTCCGTGCCGTGGCATTGGCGATGTGGTCTTTGCTGCGATAGTGGGTGTAACGCCCGCCGCCCCATAACGTGAGGCTGTCCACTGGCTTGTATTCCAACTTGCCATTGAAGCTGAACTCCTGCCGCGACCCTTCGCGCAACATACGGTTGGCGTTGATATCGTCCTGGTTGGTGACCACGCCTTTTTGCGGGCGCAGTTCTTCGAGCTGGAACGAGCCGCCCAGGTCCAGCTTCAAGTCGCCGTAGTCGGTCGCCCAGCGCGAGGTATTGGCCAAGCCGCCGCCAATGCGCTGGTCAGCTTGTCGGCTCCAGGCGCGGTCCGAGCGATACGCCTGGGACGCTGGCGCCGCCACCGAGGTGAGCTGGCTGGTTTGCGCATCGGTCAGCCACAGGTCGGCAGTCAGGTCCACCAACGGGTTACCCGAAGGCAAGTAGTTGTAACGCGCCGTGTAGGTGTCGATCTTGGTGTGACCCAGCGGGTACTGATAGATGCCGCCGGTGCCGAAGCGGAAGATATCCGAAGGCATGATTTCCCCGATGCGCCCGTCGTAGCGGCGATAACCCAGGTCGAAGGTATGCCCGTCCGCCGGACGCAAGGTGGTCTTGAGCAGGAACGATTCGGTGCTCGACGAGGAATTCAGCACTTCTTCGCCGGCGTTGTAGGTGGTGGCCACGCTGGTTTCTTCATCACCCCAGCGGTTGTAAGTACGATAGCGATCCTGCCCCTTCTTGCCGGCAAAATAGTTGCCTTGATCGCGCTTGGCATAGGCCGCCACCACGTCGAAAAACTCATGGGTATAGGCAAACGCGGCACTGCCAGCCTGCGCCTCTGAGCCGAACAGCCCACCGCGGCTCTGATGTGGCTCAGAGTACAGGGCCTCGGTCTTGGAATGCGGGTCACGGGAGGCTGGGGCGACGCCGTTGTTCCACAGGTCGCCTTTGAGGCGCAGGCCGATGCTCTGGCCGTCCTTGAGGATGTCGTCGACGGTGAGCGTGCGCATCTTCACCGTGCCGCCGATAGCGCTGGAGGTCAGGCTGGGGCCCTTGTCGATCGTGATGTCGCTGATCATGTCCGGGTCGATGTAACTGCGCTGCTGGGTACCGGCGTAACCGCGATAGACATCCAATGCCTGCTGCGAACCGTCCACCGTGACGGCCACCCGGCTCTGGCCCTGGATGCCACGGATATTCACATCCAGGCCGCCGCCATTACGGCTGTCGCCGACCTGCACACCAGGCTGGCCCTTGAGCACATCGCCCACCGAGACCACACCAAAGCGCTGCATGTCTTCGCCGGAGATATACACCGATGAGCGCGGCGCCCGGTAGACCTCCTCCTCATCGAGATTTTCGCCAATCACCTTTTGCGTCGGCAGGGAAATTGCCTGTTGGTGTGGGCGCAAAACATAGCCACCGTCCGCCTGGCGCTGATAGCCCAGGCCAGTGCCCGACAGCAGCTGAGTCAAACCCGCCTCGGTATTGAAATCGCCCTGCAGGCCCTGACTGGTCTTGCCGGCGGTGAGCAGCGAACTGCCCGCCATGCTGATCCCGGCCTCGGCACCAAAGCGCGAGAGCACTTTGTCCAACGGGCCGGCACTGATGCTAAAGGCGCGCTCGCCGGCCGCAAAAACCAACTCGCCGTAGAGCGGCTGGAGGCTGAGAAACAACAAGCTGAATGTATGGGTACGCAAGACACGAGCGGGGGAAATCATACAAGGCTCCTAAGGGTCGACACCCACCTGTGCCGGTGGGTAATACCTAAAGGCCAAGCCAGATCGAAAAAACTATCGCGTCGCCGAAAAAAAATTTCACGCGGGCACCACGGTCACCCAATAACGCGTTCTTTGTTCGATACGCACCGGCAAGGTATTGGCGACCAACGCCAGCGCTGCATCGGTATCGTCCAGCTGGAAACTGCCAGTGATGCGCAGGCCCGCCACCGCTTCGCTGCAACGCAAGAAGCCTTGGCGATAGCGCGAAAGTTCGGCCAGCAATTGGTCCAGGCGCATGCGTTCGGCGGGCAGGATGCCGCGCATCCAGGCCTGGGCCAGCAACACATCGATAGGGCTCGGGCGCCCTGCTCCACGCTCATCAACCTTGAGTTGCCAGCCCGCCTGCAACGGCACCGGTGTCGGCTGATGCCGCGTGCTCACCTGCGCCAGCCCGCGCAAAACCGTCACCTGCGTGCCTTGGTGATCATGGCGCACCAACAGGTGGGCGCCATGGCTGTAGAGCACCGCGTTGGGGGTCAGCAGTTCCAATGACGCGGAACCTGCCGGGGTATCCAGGGCCAACTCGCCCTCGACCAACTGCACACTGCGCCGCCCGGCGCTCAAGTCCAGGTTTACCGCACTGGCGGTGTTCAGCCACAGCGAATAGCCATCGGCCAAGGCCCAGCGCCGCCGCTCACCCACACGGGTGCGATAGCTGGCCAATGCCGAACGTACCAGCGTGGAATCCGCCGCTTGCCAGGACATTCCACCGAGCAGCCCCAACGCCAGCAGGCACTTGAGCACCTGACGACGGCGCTGTGGATCGGCCCCCGCCAACTGCAACGCCCGACGCGCCGTAGCATCGGCTAACAAGTTGGCGCCCGGCTGAAGCAACAGAGGCAAGCCACTGACCCGCTGCCACGCGTACTCATGCTCGGCACTGGCCTGGCGCCACACCTGCAAGGCCTGGTGATCACTGGCACTCATCAAGCCGGACTGCAGCTGCACCAGCCAATCAATGGCAGTGTCGCGCACGCGAGGATCAACCGCGGCGCCACTCATTCGAACCGGCTCGCGTAGCAAACACTGAACGCCTTGCCCATGGCGCGCTGCACCTGCGCCACCGTCAGGCTCAACTGCGCGGCGATCTGCGGATAGGTCAGGCCATCGAGCTGGGACAAAAAGAAAATCTGCCGCACCCGCGCCGACAACCCGACCAGCAGCGAATCGAGCTGCAACAACGTCTCGATCATCAAGTGCCGCTCCTCCGGCGACGGCTCCTCGCCCACCGGCCGCGCCGCCAACGCTTCCAGATACGCCCGCTCGATCGCCTGGCGACGCCAGCGATTGATCAGCAAACCATTGGCGATGGTGGCCAGAAACGCCATGGGCTGGCGCAGCTCGTGTACATCTTCCTTGGAGCGCAACACGCGGATAAAGGTGTCGTGTGCCAGGTCTTCGGCATCGGCACTGTGCCCCAAACGCCGATGCAGCCAGCCCCGAAGCCAGCCATGGTGATTCGCATACAACTGGGCGACCGGCGAGGCGATGCTGTCGTCGTGCATGTCAGATCCGCATTAAATGATAATGCTTCTCATTTTATGGCTTTATGGTGGGCGTTGTATAGGGGCTGGGATCGCTGCCATGGGCCAAATCCAAGGCAAAAAAAAGCCTGCATCTCTGCAGGCTTTTCTCTATCTGGCTCCACGACCTGGACTCGAACCAGGGACCCAATGATTAACAGTCATTTGCTCTACCAACTGAGCTATCGCGGAATGCGCCGTATGTTACTGATTAAAAAGAAGAAGTCAAGCACTGAAGGTGCACTCAGCCGAATTCCTACAAATGACCGCTGCAACCTTCTACACCGGGCTGGCCATTTCCTTGGCCAGATCCAGCCAGGCGCGGGCCGCCGGCGGCAGGTGCGCGCTGGCGCGCCAGACCAGGGCGATGTGCCAATCGGTGTGGGGTTCGTCCAAGGGGATCAGGGCGATGCCGGGGTGTTGGTGTTTGTGCGCGAGCATGCGTGGCAGGAAGGCGACGCCCAACCCTGCGGAAACCAGGTCGACGATAAAGTCGATTTGCCCACTGCGGGCGGTGACCCGAGGCGTGACGCCTTTGCGTTCGCAGGCGGCGAGGATTTTGGCGTTCAGGGCAAAACCGGCTTCGAACAAGATGAACGGTGAATCGGCCAGGTCAGTGAAGTCGATGCGTTTGCGTCGGGCCAGTGGGTGGCTCATGGGCAACACGGCCATCAGCGGTTCATTGCGCACGGGTTGGTAGTCGAAGCCTTCGTCCGCCGGCAGTAGCAAGGCCGCCAGGTCGACCTCCCCGGCCTCGAGGCATTCGCGCAGGCGTTTGCTGCCGTATTCGGTGAGTTCGATGTCGATGTCGGGGTAGCGCGTGCGATAGGCGGCGAACATCGCCGCAAACAATACGCCGCAGCCGACCGGTGGCAAGCCGATGCGCAGCACGCCGCGCTTGAGGCCGCGCAGGTCGTTGATCTCGGCCACCAGGTCGTTGTGCTCGGCGAGCAACACCAGTGCGCGGCGGTAGGCAATTTCGCCGGCGGCGGTCAGTTCATTCTTGTGGCCGAGGCGATTGAGCAGCGGCGTGCCCAATTCATCTTCCAGCGTCTTGACCGCCTTGCTCACCGTGGATTGGGTCAACGCCACTACGTCAGCCGCTTGGGAGAAGCCGCCCTGGCGCACCACCTCAACAAAGGCACGCAATGTTCGCAGGTTCATCGGTATTCCCTTAGCGACTGGATGCTAGTAATAAAAGTTGTTTTTATCATGCCAGCTTTTTGCTTATCGTGGAGCAACCTTGCTCTGTGGAGAACCCGTTCATGATCATCTCGTCCGCCTCCGACTACCGTGCCGCCGCCAAGCGCAAGCTGCCGCGCTTTCTGTTCGATTACATCGACGGTGGCGCGTACGCCGAGCACACGCTGCGTGCCAACAGTTCGGACCTGGCCGAGATCAGCCTGCGCCAGCGCGTCCTGCGCAATGTCGACAACCTGAGCCTGAAAACCACCCTGTTCGGCCAGGAGTTGGCCATGCCGGTGATCCTCAGCCCCGTCGGCCTGACCGGCATGTACGCACGGCGCGGTGAAGTGCAGGCGGCCAAGGCCGCGGCGAACAAGGGCATCCCGTTCTGCCTGTCGACGGTGTCGGTGTGTTCGATTGAAGAAGTGGCGTCGCAAAGCCCGCAGTCGATCTGGTTCCAGCTGTATGTGCTCAAGGACCGCGGCTTTATGCGCAACGCCCTGGAGCGGGCACAGGCCGCCGGGGTGACCACGCTGGTGTTCACCGTCGACATGCCCACGCCGGGTGCGCGTTACCGCGATGCGCACTCGGGCATGTCCGGGCCGTTCGCGGCTTCGCGACGCATGCTGCAGGCCATCACCAAGCCGCAATGGGCCTTCGATGTAGGGTTGATGGGCCGCCCGCACGACTTGGGCAATATCTCCAAATACCTCGGCAAGCCGACCCACCTGGAAGATTACATCGGCTGGCTGGCGAACAATTTCGACCCCTCGATCAGCTGGAAAGACCTGGAGTGGATCCGCGAGTTCTGGAAAGGCCCGATGATCATCAAAGGCATACTCGACCCCCAGGACGCAAAGGATGCCGTGAGTTTCGGCGCCGACGGTATCGTCGTCTCCAACCACGGCGGCCGTCAGTTGGACGGCGTGCTGTCCACCGCCAAAGCGCTGCCACCGATTGCCGAGGTGGTGGGCGATGACCTCACGGTGCTGGTGGACTCCGGCATTCGCTCCGGGCTCGACGTGGTGCGCATGCTTGCCCTGGGTGCCAAGGGCTGCCTGCTGGGCCGCGCCAACGCCTATGCACTGGCTGCCGATGGCCAGCGCGGGGTGGAGAACCTGCTGGATATTTTCGCTAAGGAAATGCGCGTGGCCATGACCTTGACCGGCGTCACCTCAATCGAGCAGATCGACGCCAGCACCTTGGTTTAACCCTGCTGTTCGACGATGCCGCGCGCCTTGAGCTTGCAAGGTATTTAGAGAATCCGGGGCGATTCAACCCTGCCCAACGACCAACTGGCTGACAAGCGCTTTCGAGTTGCTTCAACAGCGGTAAGGTATGGGAGGAAAACCTACGGCGGTGCAACGCAGCGTCCTCAGTTTTCCTCAAGTCCCTTTAACTTCCGGTAGAGGGTTGCTCGCCCGATCCCCAGGCTGCGCGCAGCCGCCGAAAGGTTGCCACCGCTCGCTGCCACGGCCGTCTTGATTGCAAGCAGTTTTGCGGCCTGCAGTGTATGTGCTGCCTGTGGCGCCGAGTCTGTCATTGAGGCTGAGTCGGCGACCTTTTCAATGATTTCAAGAACGTCTTCCGACAGATGCTCCAGGCCGATCTCACCGCCATCCTCGGCCAACACGACAGCCAGGCGGAGCGTCTGGTAGAGCTGACGGACATTGCCCGGCCAGCGGTAATTCAACAGCGCTTGCAGCGCCGCGTCACTCAGCGTGAGCGGCTGGCGCGTGGCGCTTTCGGCGCGCAGCAGATGCTGAATCAGCTCCACCAAGTCCTGACGCTCGCGCAGCGCCGGTAGCGTCACACGCAGGCCGTTTATACGGTAGTAGAGGTCTTCGCGAAAGCCGTGGCTGGCGCTGAGCTGCTTGAGGTCTCGGTGAGTGGCGCAGATAAGCGCGCAATCCACGTGAATCACTTGGCTGCTGCCCAAGCGGGTAAAGCTGCGCTCCTGCAACACCCGCAGCAGACGACCTTGCAGCTCCATCGGCATGTCGCCGATCTCGTCGAGGAAGAGGGTGCCTTTGTGCGCCTGTTCAACTTTGCCGATCGCGCCACCTTTGCGGCTGCCGGTAAAGGCACCTTCGACGTGGCCGAACAGTTCCGACTCGATCAGGCTGGCCGGAATAGACGAGCAGTTGATAGCCACGAAGGCTTCTCCGGCGCGGCTGCTACCTTCGTGCAACAGGCGGGCGAAAACCTCTTTACCCGTGCCGGTCTCGCCGTTGATCAGCACGGGAATATCCCGGGCGAAGGCCTGGCGAGCGCGGGCAAGGGCACTCTGCAGCGCTGGGTCCTGCAAATACGGCGCCGCTTGCGGCAGTAGCGGCGGTTTGGCGATAGACGCAGGCAAAGGTTCCTGCCTCAACGCCCGCTCCGTTTTAAGAACGGGGCCTAGGGTAATGCACGCGTGCAGTTCGCCACCGTGATGCGTGCGCAGCCGCAGCGGTGCACTGAGATCGTGGCGGCGGTAGCAGGCGGCGTGAGCGAAGGGCATGTCGAACAGCTCAGCAAAATCCAGACCGACCGGAACCTCGCTTAACTGCAACAGCTGACCAGCAGCGCGGTTAGCGCAGCGCAGCTTACCGGCCTGGTCGAAACCCATCAGGCCTTCCAACGGGGTGCCGAGAATATCCATCCGCAGGTGCAGGTGCACCAGCAGTAAGTCGCTGAGCTGGCTAAACATACGATTTTCAATCGCACTGGCGGTTAGCAACAAGGACTCCCGCGCGTTAATCAAGGGCGCGCGGTGTTTGCTGCTCGCGTCCAGCACCCCGACGATGGCGCCGTCCGGGCCGAAAATCGGCGTGGCAAAACAGCAAAAGTCGCGCGCTTCCTCCAGGTAGTGTTCCCCGCCCACGAAGAGCACGGAGTCACGCTCGGTCAGAGCGCAACTCGGCGCGGTGGTACCGACGTTTTGCTCGGAAATCTGCGCGCCAACCCGAAACACCTGATTCAACTCCTGGTTGTCTGAGCTGCGGCTGCCCGGGCTGTTGAGCACCACACCTTGCAAGTCGAGGCAGACTAGCACCCAGTCCTTGCGTGACAGGGAGGCGTGTAGTTGCTCCATCTCGGGCGTGGCACAGGTCAGCAACAGGCGATTGCTTTCGATAATTTGGGCACGGCTGGCGACTACAGGCGCATTCAGACGGTCGCGATGACTCAGACCGTAGCTTTGCGAACGTTCCCAGGACCTCTCGACCATCAACGAGTCGAGGAAATACTTGCGCGCTGGGGGGACTGCGGAGTCGGTGACGTTATGCATGAAATGCGCCTCGCAAGCTAATGTCTCAAAATAGGCCAGTCCGCCCCTGTTGCGATGTCTCAATTTGAGTCAGTCGTACAGGTGGGGCAGTCATACGCTTTCCTCGAAAAATATTATCCCTATAATAATCATCCACCTACAGATATTTTTTTAGAACTCAAAAGTGGCACAGGCTCTGCTTAATGACTTGCTGTGAGGTCGGATAAGCACCCGTCACTACGTTCTAACATAAACAAAAACAATAAAGGTGATGTTATGAAAATGAGCTCAGAGCTGGCTCTGCGCCGTCCCATCTGCCCGTCAACCCGACGCGGCATGGTGCATCTGTTGCAAGCTGCGTTGTTCGGCTTGCTAGGTAGCCTATCCTACGGCGCTTCAGCTGTGGACGTGGATGCCGGCGATTACACCGCATTTCCCGAAGGCACCAACCTGGGCATGCTCTACGGCCAACATGCCGAACGCAACTCACTGTATGCAAACGGCCACAAAGCGCCAATCGACGCTGGTCTGAACTCCAATATCGGCATTGTGCGTGGCGTGCACTTCACCAAGATTGGCGATTACATCGTCGACCCACAGTTCCTCCTCCCATTCGGCAACGTGCAAGCTAAGGACGATGTCAAAGATTTGGGCAGCGCCAGCGGCACCGGCGACTTGACCCTGGCCGCCACCGTCTGGCTGATAAATGAACCTGACAAGCGGCGTTACTTCGGCATCACGCCGTTCCTATATATACCCATCGGCAGCTATGACAACAACCACGCGATCAACCTCGGTGAGAACCGCTGGAAGTTCGCCCTGCAGGCTGGATACATCACCGGGCTGAGCGACAAGCTGACCCTCGACCTGATCGGCGACGTGACGCTCTTCGGCAACAACAATGACTACGGCGCCCAGAGCGTCACGCAGAAACAGAACGCCCTGTATCAAGGCCAAGCATTCCTTCGCTACAACTTCACCGACAAGTTTGATGTGCGTGTTGGGGTATCGAAGTTTTGGGGCGGTGAAAGCAATATCGACAGCCAGGACATGCACGACAAACCTAATACCAGCAAATACACAGTAGGCGCGGCGTACTTCGTTACCCCTAGCACCCAACTGATGGTCAATTACGGCCGTGACATGGCAGTTGAAAACGGCTTCAAGGAGGACAGCCGCATCAACTTGCGGATCCTTCAAATATTCTAGTGCTACTTGCCAGCAAAGTTCTCATTCCAATTACAAGACAGGAGTCCTGCGTTTATGAATACGCAGTCTGCATCGCAACTATTCGCGGGCTTAGCTCTCGCCCTGATGATGCCATTGGCCGTCGCGACCCAGGTCGACGAGGCCGCCATTATCGCCAGCAAGAAAGACGGCAGCCAATGGCTCAGCAATGGCCGAACCTATGAAGAACAACGCTTCAGCCCACTGGACCAGATCACTGAACAAAACGCCGACAAGCTCGGTCTGGCCTGGTCTCTGGACCTTGATAACCACCGTGGTCTGGAGGCAACGCCGCTGTTCGTCGACGGCGTGCTCTTCGCCTCGCTGTCATGGAGCCGCGCGATTGCCGTCGATGCGCGCACCGGCAAAACACTCTGGAGCTTCGACCCGCAGGTTGCCCGCGACAAGGCCCGTGATGCTTGCTGCGACGCGGTAAACCGCGGCGTGGCGTTGTGGAACGGCAAGGTGTTTATAGGCACGCTGGACGGCCGACTCATCGCCCTTGACGCCAAAACCGGCAAGCAAGTCTGGAGTCAGCAGACCACTGACATCAGCAAGCCATACACCATCACCGGCGCGCCGCGCGTGGTGAAAGGCAAGGTGATCATTGGCAACGGCGGCGCCGAGTACGGCGTGCGCGGCTACTTCTCCGCCTACGACGCCGAGACCGGCAAAATGGCTTGGCGCTTCTACACGGTGCCCGGCGACCCAAGCAAGCCATACGAAAACCCGGAGTTGGTTGAAGCCGCTAAGACCTGGAAGGGCGACCAGTACTGGAAGTTCGGCGGCGGCGGTACCGCGTGGGACAGCATGGCCTACGACCCGGAAATGAACCTGCTGTACGTCGGCACCGGTAACGGCTCTCCGTGGAACCGCGAGCTGCGCAGCCCGGGCGGCGGCGACAACCTGTACCTGTCCTCGATCCTCGCCATCAACCCGGAGACCGGGCGACTGGCGTGGCACTATCAAGTGACACCGGGCGACTCCTGGGACTTCACTGCCACGCAGCAGATCACCTTGGCAACCCTGGAAATTGCCGGTAAACCGCGCAAGGTACTCATGCAGGCGCCAAAAAACGGGTTCTTCTATGTGCTCGACCGCCAGACCGGCGAACTGCTCTCTGCCGAGAAGTTCGGCAAGGTCACCTGGGCCGAGAAAGTCGATCTGGCCAGCGGCAAGCCGGTAGAGGTACCCGGTTCGCGTTACGAGAAAGAGACAATTGTGATGTGGCCGAGCCCCTTTGGCGCACACAACTGGCACTCAATGTCGTTCAACCCGCAAACCGGTTTGGTCTATTTCCCTTACCAGGAGATTCCCGGCGTCTATCGCAACGAAGGCAAAAACTTCGTCAAGCGCAACGCCTTCAACACCGGCGCTGCGTTCTATGACACCACGGAGATTCCTCGCGAGGCCGTCTCCGGTGCGCTGGTGGCGTGGGACCCCGTCAAACAGAAAGAAGCCTGGCGCGTTCCGTACACCCACTATTGGAATGGCGGCACCCTGACCACTGCCGGCAACCTGGTGTTTCAGGGCACCGCGGACGGTGACCTCATTGCTTACTCTGCTGACAAAGGGAAGAGGCTCTGGTCGTTCGCCGCACAGACCGGCATCGTCGCCGCGCCAATGACCTACAGCCTTGACGGTGAACAGTACGTCGCATTGATGGCTGGCTGGGGTGGTGTAGCCCCGCTTATCGGTGGCGATGCTTCCTTGGCACCCGGGGTCGGCAACATCAGCCGTCTGTTGGTCTTCAAACTCAACGGCAAGGCCGCCCTCCCACCGCTGCCAGAGAAAGTGGCAACTGCGGTAACACGCATACCCGGACCGGTCCAAGCGTCTGCTGCGGATATCACCGCCGGCAAGCAGCTATACGGCACTTACTGCACCGTATGCCACGGTGTGGGCGTGGTCAGCGGCGGTTTGATACCGGACCTGCGCAAGTCGGACGACGCGCGCCGCGCCATGTTCCAGCTGATCGTCCTCGATGGCGTGCTGCGTCCTCTGGGCATGCCCTCCTTCAAGGACAGCCTGAAACCGGCAGATGTCCAAAAGATCAAGGACTACGTCATTAGCCAGGAATACGCCGCGTACCTGAAGTCGCAAGAACCAGCAGCGGCCAAAGCCACACCGTAATGACGGAACGGTAACGCGTTGACGGCGAGTTAGCATGACCGAGACTCGCCGTCATGTACGGTAAGAATGTGCACTAAACATTTGAAGCTAGTCACTCCAACGTAATAAGGAACTCAATCATGTGGACCAAACCTGCTTACACCGATCTGCGTATCGGCTTTGAAGTCACCATGTACTTCGCCAACCGTTGACGCTCCGCGTGGCGCTACGCTTCCTCGAGCGACGCGCCACGTTATTTTTGGCCCGTTAACACGGGCTTTTTTTTGCCCCGGTCGCGCGCCAGCGAGGGTTGCCTACAGGAACCGACCATGTTCATCCGGATTCTTGGCTCAGCCGCAGGCGGCGGCTGTCCTTAGTGGAGCTGCAACTGCCGCCATTGCCGCGGCGTGCGCGAGGGCACCTTGCACGCGCAGCCACGTCCCCAGTCTTGCATCGCGCTTTCCGACGATGGTGTGCACTGGACTCATCAATCACGCCTGGACAGTTGGCCGCAGCACTACCCTTGGATCGACCTCGCCGGCTGCGCCTATTTCCGCCAACGCCTGGGCCAAGCGCACCGCAATGCTGGCCGGCTCCAAGAAGGCTTTTGCCCAGAAATTAGCGATGGCCCGCGCGGTGAAAGCCCAAGGCTACCCGATGGTGCTGAACTTCCTCCCCATCGGTACAACATCGACCGCATCATCGGACTGTGCGTCGCCCTGGAAGCCGACTTCGTAGAGCTTGCCACCTGCCAGTTCTACGGCTGGGCCGAGCTAAATCGCGTCGGCCTGTCAGCGATCAAAACGCAACCGGTGCGCGACGAGCGCATCACCGACGACTACCGCGCCAAACTCGAAGCCCAAGGCCATCCCTGCAAGCTGATCTTTGTAACGCCGGACTATTACGAAGAGCGCCCGAAAGCGTGCATGAATGGTTGGGGAAATAACACGCCTGTCAGGGCATCGCCAGCCTGACCTTTCGCAACGCGCGTGAATCGCGTCTGATCGCCAAGCCGTAAGCCTCGGGCGTCCCAGCGCAACATAGATTGTTTGCGATGGCAGATGCGCGTTTATCGCCTATCAGCCATCGCGGCTAATCCCAATTCTTACGGCTCGTTACCCATCTGCGCAATGCTGATATCACGCATGATGAATTTCTGGACCTTGCCGGTCACGGTCATCGGAAACTCGTCGACGAACTTGAAATGCCGAGGGGTCTTGAAGTTTGCGATGCGCTCCTTGCACCAGGCTTGCAGCTCCTGCTCGGTGGCGCTGTGACCGGGGTGGAGCTTGATCCACGCGACGATTTTTTCGCCGAATCGGGTGCAGGGAATGCCAATCACCTGCACGTCTGCAACCGCAGGGTGGGTGATAAAGAATTCCTCCAACTCACGGGGGTAAACATTCTCACCTCCTCGGATGATCATGTCCTTGTTGCGCCCGGCGATGCGCACATCGCCCTCGTCATCCATGCTTGCCAAGTCACCGGTGTGCATCCAGCCAGCACGGTCAATGGCTTCTGCGGTGCCCTGCGGGTTGTGCCAGTAACCAACCATCACGCTATAACCGCGGGTGCACAGCTCACCAATGGTGCCGCGCGGCACCAGGTTGCCGGCGTCGTCGATGATCTTGCTTTCGAGGTGCGGCTGGGTTCTGCCCACGGTGGTGACGCGCATGTCCAGATTGTCGTGCGGCCCTGTCTGAAGCGACACCGGGCTGGTTTCGGTCATGCCATAGGCAATCTGTACTTCGTGCATGTGCATCTCGTCGATGACCCGGCGCATGATTTCAATCGGGCAAATCGCCCCGGCCATGATGCCGGTGCGCAGGCTCGACAGATCGAGCTCAGCGCGGCCCGGCTGATCGAGCATGGCGATAAACATGGTCGGCACACCGTACAGGGCCGTGGCCTTTTCTTCGGCGACCGTGGTGAGTGTGATGAGTGGGTCGAAGCCGTCACTGGGATAAATCATGGTGGTGCCATGGGTCAGGCAGGCGAGGTTGCCAACCACCATGCCAAAGCAGTGATAAAGGGGCACCGGGATCACCAAACGGTCCTCTGCGGCCAGCCCCAGGCTTTCGCCAACCATGTAGCCGTTGTTCAGAATGTTGTAATGGCTGAGGGTGGCGCCCTTGGGGAACCCGGTCGTTCCGGAGGTGAACTGGATATTGACCGCTTGATCGAAGTGCAGGCTGTTCTGACGCTCGCTCAGTTGTTCGCTCGGCACGCTGGCTGCCAACTCCCCCAGTTTTGACCACGATAGGAAGCCCGCCGGGGGCTGGGCTTGCAGGCTAATTAAGCCGCGCAACTCCGGTAGGCGCTCACTTCGTAGTTGGCCGGTCGGTTGTGCCGCTAACTCAGGCAGCAAGCTTTGCAGCATTGCATGGTAGTCGGAGGTCTTGAACGCACCGGCGCACAACAACCACTGGCAACCGGACAGCTTGAGTGCGTATTCGAGTTCGGTAGTTCGGTAGGCGGGGTTGATACAGACCAGCACCACGCCGATCTTCGCCGTGGCGAATTGCGCAATGCACCACTGCGCGCAATTGGGCGCCCAAACGCCGAGCCGGTCGCCGGTTTTCAAACCCAGGGCCAGCAGTGCTCTGGCGTAAAGGTCTACTGCGTCGCCCAATTGCTGCCAGGTATAACGTAACTGCTGATGGCGAACCACCAGCGCTTCGCCGCCGGGGAATTGCGCTACGGTCTGATCGAGTGCCTGGCCAATGGTCATGGTCAGCAACGCTTTGTTTTGAACGCCGCGGGTGTAACTTTGCTGCGGCTTGTCACTGTCTTGATGCATGACGTTTCCTTTGTTTTTATCGTTCTAAGACGGAGTTGCGCGTGCCAGTTGCGCTGATAGCTGAGTGATGAAGACGGGCTGGCGAGCCGCAGAGAATAAAAATAGGCTGAGGCGTTTTCGGGCTGCCCCAACCTGAAAGGGTTACAACTTGATCATCACCGTCTTTAGTTCCGTGTAGTGGTCAATAGCTGCCGCCCCCATTTCGCGGCCGACGCCGGAAAGCTTGTAGCCGCCGAAGGGCAGGACAGGGTCAAGGGCGGTATGGCAGTTGACCCAGACCGAACCCGACTTGATACGCGGGATCATGCGGTGCACCGCGCTCATGTCGTTGGACCAGATGCTGGCGCCCAGGCCGTAGGGGTTGTCGTTAGCCAGGCGCACGGCTTCATCGATGTCATCGAACGGCATGGCCACCAGCACCGGGCCGAAGATTTCTTCCTGCACCAGGCGGTGCTTCTGATCGACGTCGACGATAACGGTAGGTTGGACGAAGTAACCAGGGCCCTGCTTTTCGCCGCCGCACGCAATGGTGGCGCCCAGTTCGCGGCCCGTTTCGATGTAGTTGTACACCCGGTCTTGTTGCTTGGCGGAGATCAGCGGCCCGATGTCCGCGCTAGGGTCCAGGCCACTGCCCAACCTCATGCCATTGGCGATATCGACGATGCCGCCAACCACGCGGTCGAAGTGTTTGCGCTGCACATAAAGACGCGATCCGGCACAGCACACCTGGCCCTGGTTGAAGAAGATGGCGTTGGCAGCGCCGGCGGTGGCCTCCTGCAAGTCGGCGTCGGCCAGCACGATGGTGGGCGATTTACCACCCAGTTCCAGGGTGACGCGCGTCATATTGTCCATGGCGACCTTGCCGACCTGCTTGCCTACCTCTGTGGAGCCAGTGAAGGTCAGTTTGTCCACGCCTGGATGACGGGTAAGTGCTGCGCCGGCCTGGAGGCCGGTGCCGGTGACGACGTTGAAGACACCGGCGGGGTAGCCCGCCTCAAGTACCAGTTCGGCCAGTTTCAGGGCGCTCAGCGGGGTTTCGTCGGCAGGCTTGAGCACCAGGCTGCAACCAGTGGCCAGGGCCGGGCCGAGCTTCCAGCAGGCCAGCATGAAGGGGAAGTTCCAGGCGACGATGGCGCCGACAACGCCCACCGCCTCGCGGCGGATGAACGCGTGGAATTCGCCGCCGGCCATCAGTGGCAAAGAGGGATCTACCGTGGTGCCGGAGAGTTTGGTGGCCCAGCCAGCCATATAGCGCAGGGAGTCGACGGACAGTTGCACGTCAACCAAGCGCGCCATCTGCGCGCTTTTACCGTTGTTCAGGCATTCCAACTCAGCGATTACCTGGGCGTCGCGCTCAATCAGGTCGGCCAGACGCCACAACAGGTTTTGCCGCTCACGTGGACGTGTGCGGCTCCACGCCGAGTCATCGAAAGCACGGCGTGCGGCCTGCACCGCGCGGTCTACGTCGACGTGATCGGCCGACGGTACGTCCAGCAAGCGTTCACCGGTGGCGGGGTTGCGCACGACCATGGTCGCTCCGCTGGCGGCGTCTATCCATCCAGCGCCAATCAGCATTTGAGGTCGCTTGGAGAGGAATTCGATGGTCTTGGAATGCAGCGGTACGTGTTCCATGGGCGAGGCCTCATTGTTGTGGATGTAGTAAAAGTCCGAGGAGCAAGGCCCATGCCAGCCCTACCCAAGTGCCGCGAGCCCAGGGCTGCGGCCTTTTCAGGCCCCAGTCAGGCGTAACGGTCGCGACGCGTGGTGTATTGGGCTTATACAGCTGTCTCAAAGTGAGACACCGGCAGCCCCGTGCAGGCGACCGACTCGCGCCCGCCAGCGGCTCGCCATCAACCCGCTGGCGGGCGCGTTACTAAAGCCGAGGGCCGTTTTCGCGAAGCCATTCGTTTCATGCACGCCTATGGCAATGCCTGAGCCGACAATGGCGTGCGCCTCTCAAAACGTGCGCACACCTGCACAGCCCCGTTAAGGGATCGCGCGACCGAATCTTGCGTCGACAAAGGCATCATTTCCGTCCTGTTGGTTAATGAGGCCCTGCGGAGTGGCGGCGCGGGCATAACGAGGCGGCGCTACGGGTGCAGGCCTGCATACTCCCTGATCTGCTCATCAAGCCGTTTGCGTAGGTGCGCGGGCTCGATTTAGTCAATAAACAACCCGGCCCACATGCGTTAAACGAGCGGCTGTAGAAAGACTCGATATCCCGCAAACCTTTAACCCTGAGTTTGATGTGCCAGCTCCCAATCAGGACGGGGCGGTGACATCACCTATATTTGGGCACAAGGAAAGTGGCACTGCCTGGCTGTCGCTCTGGGCCTCTGCATGCGCCAGAGCATGAGTCGCCGGGAAATTGCTGGGACACTCCGTTCACTCCGCTCAAGAGCGTCAGCCCAATCTGACCCGTGCGGGGATTGGCCAATAGGATTGGGCGCTGACGCTACCTGGCATCGCCGGGCCCAGCATCTGCGACCTGATAGGGGCCTCGTTCGGGAAACGCTACGGCAATCGCCAAGCCCCCATCGGGTGTGGCAGAAGCGATGCGGGGAGTCGGTTGCTCGGCGCAGCGCAGTCAGAGCGAAAACTCAAGCGCTCAATCAATTGAGAGCCTCGCTCGTCAGTGCCCCGCAAGACATTCGTGAAAGGCTCTGGAAAACCAAACCTGCCGACCGCTTAGGGCGCCGCAGCGTGTTCGCGTTAGGCGCACTCGGCACGGCGGTGTTCCTGCCGGTGATCGTGCTGTTCCAGAGCCCCGACAATATCTTGTGGATGCTGGTGGTGTTCGGCTTCCTGTACGGGATTCCCTATGGCGTGATACCGGCGCTGTTTATTCGCGATAAACAATTCGACCCACAAAAACAGTAAGGTCCGGCAGGTGCGTCGGGCAACATCGCAACTCAACCAGCCAAATAACTGACGTCATTACGCAACGACCTTTTTTGACTTTAAAAATGGTCGTTGATTTATAAGGAGTTTTATTAAGTTAAACAAAGTGGCACGAATATCGCTCTAAGCCCTTTCAAGCAGGTTAAGCGATGACAAGACGTGTGGCAGGGCCTAGGGGTTATAACCCCGGGCAAAGCGGTTTAGACTGTTTCCGATGTTTTACAGAACTGAAGGAGCAGTAAGACGCTTGGCATTCGCCACTCTCATCGAGCCTGTAAGACAGTTAAGTGCTTAGAGGCCGTTAGCTTATGAAATCACCAACCCAGACCAACGCAATTGACTTCGACAGTGCAAAATTGCAACGCCTGGGGTTTGGTCAACCAGCCCTTCGTCCCCGCCGCCCCGTCACTTTTAACGAACTGCGCCAGCAACTGGGCCAGCAATTGCAGACCAGCCTGGAGCCGGAGCGCATCCTTGGCCTGTTCTTTCGCGAGGTGCAACGCCTGGTGCCCCTGGACGCGCTGCACTACCGCCATGAACCCAGCGACCTGCGCCTGGAATTCGGCCATCGCGGCCACCACTCGGTGAGCTACACCTTGAGCCATGAAGGCGAGCATTTGGGCGAGCTGATATTCCGTCGCAACCAGCGCTTAATGGACGACGAACTGAGCCAGTTGGAGGCGCTGCTGGCGAGCTTGCTGTACCCGATGCGCAACGCCCTGCTCTACCGTACCGCCACCCGCAGCGCGCTGCGCGATCCATTGACCGAAACCGGCAATCGCATTGCCATGGACCAGACCCTGCAACGGGAAATCGACATGGCCCGGCGGCACCTGAGCCCGCTGTCCTTGCTGATGCTGGACATCGATCACTTCAAGAACATCAACGACACCCACGGTCATGCGGCCGGCGACAAAGTACTGCGCGCCGTGGCCGGCTCGATCAAAAGCCAACTGCGCAACGTGGACATGGTGTTTCGGTTTGGCGGGGAAGAGTTTCTAATCCTGCTGTCGAACACCGGCCGGGATGCGGCAGGCATGGTCGGCGAGCGCTTGCGCCGGGCTGCACACGCTCAGGATTACTGGGCAGATGACACCAAGATCGAATTGACGGTGAGCCTGGGCTGCTCGACCTTGCTGGCCGCCGAGTCGGCCGAAAGCCTGTTACGCCGCGCCGACAACGCCTTGTACGTGGCCAAGCGCGAAGGCCGCAACCGCTTGGCAATGGCGGGGTAAGCACCCCGCCATCACCTTTACATCACGCCTCGCTGGCGACGCGTGCCTGACGCTCGCGAATCGCTAGGGGCGCCTTTTCTTTGTCTTTCTCCTTCTCCAAACGCATGCAGCTTTCCAAAAACAGGTACATGTAGTCATAGCTTTTGCACACGGCCTGACGCAGTTCTTCCTGCAAGGTTTTGCTCGGATTCATCCCTGCCAGGGTGCAGATTATTTCGAGCGCTTCCCACGGGTGGGCATCGTCGTACTGCGCGTGCATCTTCAACCATTTCATGGCGCGCTTGCGCTCTTCCTCAGGGAAGGCTGCCGCGTACACACCGGTCGAACACACCACGGCAGACCACTCCCCGGTCGCCCCCTCGATCGCGTAGTTGGTCGCGGCAATCGCAACGATCAACGAATCGGCCGAGCTGGTGTGCCAGCACCAATGGCTCAGTGCGTGCAATTCCGGCGGTACGTTCTGCGCTTGCAACTCTTCCAGGCTCACGCCATGGGCGCGGGCCCAATGTACCCAATAGTCGGCATGGTTCAGTTCCACGCGAATATTACGCATCAGCCACCGGCGCGCCATATCCTCCCCAGGATGGCGGGCAAACTTGGTCTTGGTGAGGTTTTGTGCCATGTACAAGGCAAACTGCTCCACCACTGGCCAGCCACCGATAAGGTAGTGGCGCATGGTCTTGGCGCTGAGCGTGTTATCGCGCATGCGCTGATACAGTTCGTGCTCGACAACTCGGCGCTTGCTCTCGCTACAGGCCTGGATCAATTGTTGCGCCCAGGCAGGGTAACTTGAGGCTTCCATAAGCGGGCCGGTTCTGTTGAAGGTGTCGATCACTGTAAGGCTCCTTTTTTAGTGTGATAGTACAGACCAGCAAATGTTTCAACGGAATGTGCCGGGCGCCTTGAATAACAGAGGCTGCGGCCGCACAGGTCGACACTGCAAGCTATCAAAGGTAAACAATTGCGGGCGTTCAATCAGGTAGCCCTGAGCGTAATCCACACCGATCTCAAGTAAAGCCTGTTCGATTTGCGGTGTTTCAACAAACTCGGCAATGGTGCGCTTACCCATGACGTGGCCGATGTGGTTGATCACTTCGACCATCGCGCGGTTAATCGGGTCGTCCAGCATATCCTTTACGAAACTTCCATCGATCTTCAGGAAGTCTACAGGTAAATGTTTGAGATAGGCGAATGAGGACATTCCGGCACAAAAGTCATCCAGTGAGAAATAGCAACCTAACGCTTTGAGTTCATTAATAAAACGAATCGCACTACCCAAATTTGCGATAGCACTGGTCTCTGTTATTTCAAAACATATCATTTCTGGCGGAATGTTATAAACCGCGAATTTCTCACGCAAAAATCCGAGAAAGTCGTCATCGCCAATAGTAATACCTGACAGATTAATCGCACACATCGCCATTGGCCGGTCTGGCCGCTCAAGCATGCAGTTGGCAATAATCTTGAACACGTTCTCTACCACCCAGCGGTCCAGCGATGTCATCAGGCCATAACGCTCGGCGGCGGGGATAAAACTGTCCGGCAAAATGATCCGACCGGCCTCGTCGTGCAGGCGCAGCAGAATTTCCACATGACCATTGCCGCCTTCGGTGTGGCCCAAAGGCGAAATTTCCTGCGCATACAAGCAAAACCGATTTTCCTCCAGGGCCATGTGCAGGCGCTGCACCCAAGCCATTTCTCCAAACCGCAGGGACAACTCCGAGTCATCGGCATGGTAGACCTGCACGCGGTTGCGGCCCTTTTCCTTGGCCATGTAACAGGCCATGTCGGCGGCGCGCAGCGAGGTTTCCAACGTGGTCGGGGTTTGCGAGATATGCACCAGGCCAATACTGACGGTGGTCATGAACGGTCGGCCTTTCCACACGAAATGCAGGTTTTGCGCGGTATGGCGCAGGCTCTCAGCGATCTTCTCCGCAACCGGCGCCGGGCAATTCTCCAAGAGGATGCCAAACTCGTCGCCGCCCAGACGTGCCAGGGTGTCACCCTCGCGCAGGTCCGATTGCAGCAGCGCGCAGATATGCCGCAACAACTCGTCACCGGCAGCATGGCCGCAGGTATCGTTGACCAGCTTGAACTGGTCCAGGTCGAGGAACATCAACGCATGCCGAGCATTTTTCTGCCGTGCTACCCGTTGCAGCACCTGCTCCAGGCGGAACTCGAATTCGCGCCGGTTGGCCAAGCCAGTCAAGGCATCATGGGTCGCTTGCCACGACAGGTTGGCGATGTACTGGCGCTCCTGGGTCATGTCGTGCAGCACCAGCACCGCGCCACTGACCTTACCGGCACTGCGGATCGGCGCGCCCACCAGCGTCACCGAGACCGTACTGCCGTCCACGCGCTGGATCAGCTTGGAATGCTCGCTGCCGCCACTGAGTTCGCCCTTGATGATGTGCTCGATCAGGGTAAAGCCGTCAGGCTCGGCATTTTCATCGAGCAGGCTGAACAACGCGGCCAAGGGCAAGCCTTGAGCCTGGGCGGTCTTCCAGTGGGTCAGCGCCTCGGCCGCCGGGTTCATGTAGGCGATAGCGCCGTCGACATCGGTGGTGATCACGCCGTCACCAATCGACTCCAGGGTAATCTGCGCCCGCTCCTTCTCCGCTTGCAGCGCGCTGGCAAACTCATGGCGCTGGGTCAGCAGCTTGTGCGTGCGCAGCAGCGCCAGGGCGATCAGGCCCAAGGCCGTGGCCAGATTGGTGATCAACAACAGCCGCAGGATGACCCGCGAGCCCTCGCCCAAGGCATCGCTGAACGCCTTCGCCGCCGGTGTGACGCCATCGTTAATGGCCGTGATGCGCGTCTTCCAGTCCCGTACATCGTTGCTGTTGACTTGATTGGTGCGGATCGCTTGGTGCATCGCCTGAGCCAAGTCATCCAACTGCACCAGATAACCGTCGCCCACAGTCCACAGTTCAATGGCTTTTTCCAAGTAGCTGAAATGGCGAAAATTGAGGTACAGCCAGATCAGGCTGGACACGTCATCAGGGTGGTTGCCGCCCTTGAGGATGCCCAGGCGCGCGGCGGGAAGGTCGGGGCTGACGCGATCCAGGGCGACACGTAACTCATGCCCGCCCTGGGGCACGGCGATGGCTTGCTGGTATTTGAGGTAAGTGGCAGGGTCGCGATTATCGGCGTAGAGGGTCAGGTAGTAGATAGCGTCTTTCTGGCCCTTGGACCATAAGCTCTCACCCGCCACATAACCCCGCACCGCTGAAAGCACGTACAGACTGACGCTGCCTAACAATGCCTGGAACAGTACAACGGCAATAAAGGGCCAGACGATGCCCAGCAGCCGAGGTCTGATTAACGTCGCTCCGAGAGTCCGCTTCTGCTTCATGAAGTCCCTTGCACATGCACAGCTTAATACGCACGCGAAAATCCGCTCCCGATAGCACAGCTTAGGCTAACTCAACGCACTTGTTGCAGGTGCCCGTAAAGTTTGGCGTACAACCCACCCTCCGCGATCAATTGCTGATGGTCGCCATCTTCGGCGATATGCCCACCATCAAACACTAACACCCGGTCAGCCTGTTTCACCGCTGAAAGCCGGTGAGCGATGATCAGTGTAGTACGCCCACTGAGAAACCGCGCCAACGCTTGGTGCAAGTTGTACTCGGTGGCGGCGTCCAAGGCGGAGGTGGCCTCATCCAGAATCACCACTTTAGGCTCGGCCAGCACCATTCGCGCGATGGCCAGGCGTTGGCGCTGACCGCCGGAGAAACGCACGCCGGAGCGCCCCACCACACTGTCCAGGCCCAAAGGTAGCGCCTTGACGGTAGCATCCAGCTGGGCGATTTCCAGCGCCTGCCAGCACGCCTGGTCCGAACGCGAACGGCCCATGGTCAGGTTGGCGCGCACGGTATCGTTGAACAATGCCGGGTGTTGCAACACCACGGCGACGTTCTCGCGGATGGTCGCAAGGCCGATTTCCTGCTGGGTGGCGCCGCCGAAACGAATACTGCCGGCCTGCGGCGTATAAAGCCCCAGCAGCAGTTGCACCAAGGTACTTTTACCGCCGCCGCTGGCGCCGACAATCGCCACCTTCTCGCCCGGCGCGATAACCAGGTTCAGTTGGTTGAGCACCAGCTCTTCGCCGTAGCCGAAATCGAGGCCGCGCACTTCGATGCCGACCGTCTCAAGCCCGGTGAACGGGTCTGCGCCACCGGCGTATTGCGGCTCGTCGGCACGCGCCAGCAGCTCGTTGATCCGCGTCAACGCCCCGCCCGCTGCGTAGTAGGCGTATTGCAGGTTCAGCAGTTGCTCCACCGGGCCGATCATGAACCACAGGTAGCTGAACACCGCGAGCATCTGGCCGATGGACAAGTCGGAAAACAGCACCGTGAGCATCGCCGCCGCGCGAAAGATGTCGATGCCGAACTGGAACAACAAGCCACTGGCGCGGCTGGAGGCGTCGGTTTTCCATTGTGAGTGAATGGCGTAGTCGCGCACTTCCTGGGCACGCTGGCCGAGGCGCCCGAGGAAAAAGCCCTGGCGGTTGCCAGCGCGCACTTCTTGGATGGCATCAAGGGTTTCGGTCAGCGCCTGGGTGAAACGCGAGGTGCTGTCGTTCTCGAGCTTCTTCAGGTGTTTGACGCGCTTGCCCAACTGCACTGTGGCGTAGATCACCAGCGGGTTGAACAGCAAGATCAGCAGCGCCAACTGCCAGTGCATCCACACCAGAATCGCCGAGGTGCCGACCAAGGTGAGCATGGCCACCAAGAAGCGGCTGAGGGTTTCGCCGACAAACTTGTCCAGCGTGTCCAGGTCGGTGACCAAGTGCGTGGTGACCGTGCCGCTGCCCAGGCTTTCGTATTCGCCGAGGGAAATGCGCTTGAGCCGTTCGATCAGGCGTACGCGGATGCGGTACACGATGTCCTTGGCCAGCCGCGCAAACAGCCGCGCCTGCACCACGTTGAACACCAATGCGCCACAGCGCAGGAACAGCGTCACCAGCAGCATCAAGCCGATATAACCGGCAGCCTTCTGCCACCCCAGAGGCAATGCGTTGTTCATCACCTTGAGCGCGGCATCGCCATGGCCCAGCAGCACTTCGTCCACCAGCAGGGGCAACAGCAAGGGGATGGGCACGCTGCACAGGGTCGCCAGCACGGCGACGCCATTGGCGATCCACAGGGCTTTTTTGTGACGCAGGGCCAGGCGGCGAATTTCCGCCCAGGTCAGTCGATCGGTGCGCTTGGGCTGCTCAGAAAGGTCGGGCTGGTCATGCCCAGGCTCGTCATGCACAGGTGGCGCGCTCCAACCAACGGGCGAGCAAGGGCGACAGCTCGGACAGCGGCTGGTAGCCGTTGGTCAGTAACGCAAGCTGGCCATTACGCTCGGCCAACAGCGTCGGGAAGCCGGCAATGCCCAAATCCTGCACCCACGTGAAGTCGGCGGCTGTTGCGGCGTGTTGCTCGGCGCGGTCGAACGCACCGGCGAACTCGATGCGCGGGATGCCCGCCGCCTCGGCCAGCTCTACCAGCACGCTGGCGAGGGTCACATCGCGGCCCTCGACATAAAACGCGCGCTGGATCAGCCCCAGCAGTTTCCAGGCACAATCCGGTGCCAGGCTGCGCGCCGTAACGATGGCGCGGCACGCAGGCTCGGTGTCATAGACAAAGCCGTCGGGCAAGGCGCCTTCATGCTTGAACGGCTGGCCGGTGGCCTCGGTGACCGCCTGCCAGTGTTCGAGGATGTAGCGCCGGGTGGTCGGCTCCAACGCCGCGCCGCTGCCGGTGCGCAAGCCGCCCACCACCAGGTGCAGCTCCACGCCTGCGGCCTGGGCCTGCTCCACCAACGCCTCGGCCACCGGAGCAAAGCCCCAGCACCAGGAACACATCGGGTCCATCACATAGAGCAGGCGCGCGGGCATTGGGTCAGGCCTCGGAAGGGGTTTGCTTATAGTTGAAACCAATCGGGTGCGGCATGTTGCGGGCCTTGGCCAGCTCAATCTGCTTTTGCCGGTCTATGGCGCTGCGACGGGTCTTCTCCGGCAGCTTATCCCAGCAATGCGGGCAACTGATGCCAGCCACATAGTGCTCGGACGCACGGTCTTCTACGCTGACCGGTGTGCGGCAGGCATGACATTGATCGTAGTCGCCTTCGCTCAAGTCGTGGCGCACGGTCACGCGGTTGTCGAACACAAAGCAGTCGCCCTGCCACTTGGTTTCTGCCTGCGGCACCTCTTCGAGGTACTTCAGGATGCCGCCCTTGAGGTGGTAAACCTCGTCAAAGCCTTCGCTGAGCATGTAGCTCGACGCCTTTTCGCAACGAATGCCGCCGGTACAGAACATGGCGACTTTCTTGTGCTTGGCGGGGTCGAAGTTGGCTTTGATATAGTCGGGAAATTCGCGAAAACTGGTGGTTTTCGGGTCGATTGCGCCCTCAAAGGTGCCGATCGACACTTCGTAATCGTTGCGGGTATCGATCAACAGCACTTCGGGGTCGCTGATTAGCGCATTCCAGTCTTGCGGGTTGACGTAGGTGCCGACTTTTTTGTTCGGGTCGACGCCTTCGACGCCCAGGGTCACGATCTCTTTCTTGAGCTTGACCTTGGTGCGGTAGAACGGTTGGTCATCGCAGTACGACTCTTTGTGGTCGATATCGTCCATGCGTGGGTCATTCTTCAGCCAGGCCATCAGGCCATCAATGCCTTCGCGGCTGCCGGAAACGGTGCCGTTGATGCCTTCTTCGGCGATCAGCAAGGTGCCTTTGATGCCGTTGTCGACCATTGCCTGCAGCAGTGGCTCGCGCAGGGCGACGTAATCTTCGAGGGTGACGAACTTATACAGTGCCGCCACGACGATCGGTTGAGTCATCGGTGTTATCTCCAGGTGGCTACCCTCGTAAGGGGTGAACCGGATTTAGAAAAATGTAGGCCAAGCCGCGCGGCGCGCATTCTAACAAAACCGCGACGCCACTGCATCGACACTCAGTCACCGATATTTCCTTGACTCACTCACGGCTTTGGCTGACCTCGGCCCGCACAGCCTAAGTGATAGCGTCTTGCGTCGCCCATTGGATCCACCTTTGGGCTCACAGGAAGATCGATGACATGGAAACTTCAAACCGCTCGTTATTGGCCAGACTGGTGGAACGGCCCGTCCCTCCAGGCGCTGGGAAGGTCGACTTCACCACTGCCATGCATCAACTCGGCTTCACCAGCGTCTTTGACATCGTCGAGCTGCCCAAGACCGAGTTCATCCATCAACTTGCCCGCTGCAATGATGACGATGGCGCCCAAGCTTACGAAAATGCGCTGTCCTACACCACGCAGTTGCAATGGCTGTACGACCAACAACACGTGAACGCTCCAGCCCCCACGCGTAGCAAACGCGACGTGGAATCGAACGTGCCCAGCCTGCTCAACGAGGACTGGGGGAATGCCTGCCACCCCGATGCCATCGCCGCTATCGATTCGCCTGTCGCCTACCTGCGTGCGCTGTTTCTTTTTGCAACTCAGCTTGAAAAAAACGGCAGGGGAACGAAAGCCAAAATCCTCTTGAACCAACGCCGCCCAGACCTGAAAAATTTACCGATTGACCACGACACGACCTTCGCCCAGCGCCCGCTGCTGACGCTGATCGATGAGATGTTGCGCAAACAGATCAAACACCATCACCCGCAGGAGAAGTTGCACTCGCTGCTCAGTGGGCAACACTACCCCTTGACGCTGCCTTACCACCATCATCACCTTCAATGCCGCCTGGGGCTGTCGGGAACCCAGCACGCCTTGGGTGAATTGAATTATCGACTCAGCAAGCGGCTGCCGTTTGACGCTGCCGGCAGCGCACTGTATGGCACGGTCAAAACGCGCAATGGGGACGCGCAATGCCTGCTAAGCGAACTGAATCCCCAACAGCAAAAACTGTTGACGCAGCCACCCGTCACGCAAAGCACACTGTTTGAAACCTACTTTGGCAGACCCCGCGCACCGGAAAACCTTGACGACTTTCTGAAATGTACGGCGCTCGACACTACCCAGTTACAAGCGCTTCTGGCGCAAAACAGTTTCGCCCCCCATGCCTCCCGCTCGGCGCCTAAACAAACGTTGCTGACCTATGGTGCCCGCTATGTCAATGGCACAGACCGTCAGCCCAAGCTCGAGGTCGGCCAATCCGGCGACGGGGAAACTGCGAATCTACTCAATACCAGCCCCGATCGGTTCGACCGCCTGCATCGGATGATCCGCCTGCAAAAGTGGGTCGATCTACCGTTCGCCGAACTGGATACGCTGATCGTCAGCGCCATGGTGTTTGAGGGCACAGCCAACGCCGCGCTTCAGATAAGCCACACCACCCTGCGCGCACTGGGGGTCTACCGCTACCTCCGTAGGCGCTACAGGCTCAAGCCGCTGGAGTTTTCGGCGTGGCTGGATCGCCTCCCCGTGCAGGCCAGCGCCAACGAGCAACCCTTATTCGATCAGGTGTTCAATCGCACGCTGTTGTCCGGGCGACTGCTACCGCTGGACGACCAAGCCTTCGATACCCATACCCGCCAGCAGCTTTGCGCCGCGTTGGCGTTGAGTGATACGCCGGATTCGCTGCAACTGCTGACAGACGCGTTACCCAAACCTGTCGTCAGGAATATTGCCACGTACTCCGTGATCTATCGGCTGACACGCATCGCCCAGGTTTTCGGCCTTTCGGTCTTGCACTGCAAACAACTGGCCGACCTGCTCGGCCCGTCCACCTGGAGCACGCTGACCACCCCCACATTGAGCACCGAGATGGACTTTCTCGATGCACTCATGCAATTGGACTGGGCCGTCACGTGGCTCAGGGACAGTAACACCAGCGTGACGCAGTTGCGCCAGCGATTGCTGCTGGAACCCGCCACTGATAACCCGGCGCTGAAGCGCTGGGTCGACTTACTGCCAAAGGGACTTGAGGCGTGCATCCAGCAGTTCTTGGAAAACCCAGCGCCGGCCCTCTACAGCAACGAGCTCAAGCTCCACTACACGCTACATTTCAAAAAAACGGAGACTGAGCCCAACCACCTGATCCTGCTGGCGCCGGATATCAGCACGCTGTTGCCGTTGCCGGTTAACAGCGCCTCACTGCGTCAGTTGCTGCTCAACTCCCATTGGCTGGGCAGCGCTCAGTCAACCACAGGGCTGCTCGAGCTGAGCCTGGGCACACTCTATCTATTGCAGCGTTTCAGAGACTGCTGCGATACGTATGGCCTGGCACAGGACAGCCTCTTGGCGTATTTCCAGAGCGCCAACAGCAACGAGCCTCTAGCCCTCGATACTCGGCTAAGTCAATGGTTGCGGTGGGACGAAAAAGAACTGCGGGTACTCACTGAGACCTTGCCCGAACGCAGGGTCAAGTCCATGGACCAACTGGATTGGATCATGCGCTGTCGACAAGCCTGCACCATCACCCGGCTCTCCAGCCAAACACTGCTCAACACCCGCGAACTGAATAACGCCAGCGACTTCAGTAAATGGAAGCTCGTGGGCGAAGCCATCATCGCCGCACATCAATAACGGCTTACTCTCAACCACCAGACTCAAGGAATGACCATGTCTGAGACCCTCGACCAGCGCCTCAATGAAGCCTGGCGTGATGCCATGCTGAGCTACTATCTGGCTCACTGCATCAGCCCCTCCCTTAAAGACTCGTTGCGCACACCCAACGACCTGTACGACTACTGGCTGCTGGACGCACAAGTCAGCCAAGCAGTGCCAACCAGCCCGGTCGCCAGTGCGATCACCAGCCTGCAGCACTACATCAACCGGATTCACTTGGGCCTCGAACCGGGTTATGAAACCCTGGGCATGTCGCCTCACGAGACCCTGGCCTGGCAGAACTCCCTGCACACTTACCCCCTGTGGAGCGCCAGCCAGCAACTGCGCTATCACCCGCAAAACTTCCTCGACCCCACGCTGCGCGAGGACAAGAGCGAGAACTTTGAGCAACTGGAAAACGAGCTCAGCCAGCATCGGATTCAACCCGCCACCGTGCAGAATGCCGTGCAAGGCTACCTGTCACGGTTCGAAGAAGTCGCCAGCATTCAGACGCTCAATGGCTACATCGATGGCAACGTCAAACAGTGGGATACCAGCACCTATTACTTCGTCGGCAAATCCACCACCGATGAGCTCTATTACTGGCGTTCGCTGGACCTGTCCAAACGCTCCTCCGTCAAGGCTGAGGCACCTGCGCCCCTGGCCTGGACAGACTGGAAACCCATCAACCTGACGTTTCCCGCCGATACGCCCGCCCACAGTGTTCGCCCCGTGATGTTCAATCATCGGTTGTTCATTGTTTGGGCCGAGAGCATCAAGCCTGCGCCCTACCAATCCTTCAAGGCACAGGGAAACGGCAATGGTGACGACGAGGACAACGACGACGAAAAACAACGCCAGACTGAGTGGCTGAACAGCCGGTTCGTGAAGTTTCGCCTGTGTTTTTCCTATAAAAAACTGGATGGCACTTGGAGCCTTCCGCACACGGGCCTGGAAGAACACTGCGTTACGCGGGGTATCAACGCGCTCACGTCGGCGCAACTTATCAGCATCACGCAGACCGTTGCCGTAGTTGATAGCCGCTCCCCTCACACACTGTTCCTGGGGATAAGGGCCAATACGCTAAATCATGGCACCGACCACATGGGCGAATTCTTCCAGGCCATCAGTGTCGATCAGTCATTGGGTATAAAAATCGTCGCTTCAGCGGGCAGCCATGGCCGATACACGATCGTGCCGGGCTCCGACGTTGCTCAGGAAACCATCAGGTTGCTGGAAGCCTATGAGGCGACACAAAACACGCCACTGCAGAGCGCGTTGCTGGGCAGCGTCGACCCGGACAACGTATTTTCCAGCGTGTTACTCCCCCCGTTCGCCCACCAATACTTCCGCCTGTTTTTCGATATAAACAAGGACAACTTACAGTTTAAGACCCGCGTAGCGCAGGAGCAGGACATAGGAACCGTCACCTTGGCGGCTCAACAACTCGACAACGACCACCAGACGGCGTGGGACTTTGAATCCAGAAGCGAGGATATAAAGGCTGCCGATACCGCTACCACAATCTTTGATCCCGTCACCCACGAGTTCGTCTTCACCTCGAAAACCACTCGGCCCTTTCTGCAGACTTACAGCATCACCCTTGCCTCCCAGAAAACCGCGTTCAGCATTACCCTGGTCACCAAGTCTGCGTTGCATGACCCGACCTTATCCGACGTTGAACTCATCAGCGGCTCGATCATCAGGATCGACTGCGCGATACACCCCGTCGGAGACGCCACACACCACTCGATGTTCTTTAAAAACCCCAGGACCGGAAAAAGCTTTTCCAACGCCATCTATGACAAAGGCTCCATATTGTTGAACCTTGTGCCGCAGATGAGGACGATGCCGGACTTAAGAACGGGACTACAAGGTCAAACTAAGCCCGTCACTGAATACTCCCTGGCCGGGAAGTTTCTCAACAAAAATGCATTCCTCCACTTGTATACCCATCATCAGGACCCCTTCCTGGCGATACTCGACCGCTACAGCGGCTACAACTTGCCAGCGGATGAGACCGCCAACAAAAAACTGCACTTCATGAATGACCTGAGGCTTGAGTCCACCCACACTTCCATGCCCAAGGTGCGTTTCTACAAGCACGTCATCATGCAGTCCAAACTGGAAGACGTACCCACCCCGCAAGCCATCAATAACAACACTGCCCGAGTCCTTAACTTCACGGACACCGAACACGAAAGTCTGGCGGGCGCGTCCCCAGAATTAGCCGACGGGCATCTGGCGAGTGCACGGATAACGTTACCCAATGAGCAAACCGCATCAGCCATCACGGTGATCCATGGCGTCATCACACTTGAGAGTCAAGAGAACAAGGTGAGCGTTCTCGGCTATGCGCTCAAGGCTGTCAAATGCGCCCTCGGCACATCCCCTGCCGTCGACAAGCCTGCGCATTCCCCTCGTATCACGCGCCAACAGCAAGACACCGGAGAGACAGCCGAATCCATTGATTTTTCCACAAGCTTCGCCCCGAAGATCCCGGCAATTCGACTCAATACCAGCGTGGCGAGTCAATTGACCCAGGCTGCCATGCTCAGCTTCGACCCTTTGTTTTTACGATCCCCTGGGGATTGGACGGAACCGGCATTGGCTGCTGACGCCTCACGCGTGCCCCTGGACTTCCAGGGTGCGCACGGCAAAAGTTTGCGTGAACTGTTTATCTATTTGCCCTGGACCATCGCCCATTACTTCAACCAGCAACAGCAATACGCTAACGCCGAAACCTGGTTGCAGTACCTGTTCGACCCTCGCCAACCCAATGCCGGGGCGCTGAGTTCGCTGCCCAGCAACCCCGCCGAGCTGAGCTACGCCTGCCAACACCCCGAGAGCCCGCATTACCTGGCTCTCAGTTTTCCGACATACCTGCGCAAGGCGTTGTACCACCTCAATGTGGATATTCTGATCAACCGGGGCGACGCGGCCTATCGCCAGTTGAGTCCCGACAGCCTGGCCGAAGCCAAACTCTGGTACATCCAGGCGCAGAACCTGCTCGGCCCACGTCCGACGGTCACGCGCGCCGATACTTGGACCTCGCGCACACTGGAGACCCTGGCGAACACATCCTCCCAGGCAATACGCAAGCTGGAACAGCAACTCGAATACACCACGCTACTGTCCGAGCAGTGCAAAACCACGGGACAAAGCGCTTGGCTCACGGACAGCCCCTACCTGTACCGCCCGTTAAACACGCAACGGGTAGCCCGCTGGGACACATTGGAAAGTCGCCTGCATGGGCTGCGCCATCATCTAGACATTGCCAGCAAGCCGTTGCGCCAACCCCTCTTTGCGGCCCTCTTGCCCCCCACCGCCCTGCTGACGCGAAACGCACAGAGCGGCGCGGGTGGCGCCAGTGCCCTGTCGCCGGTCCGTCCTGAAGTGGGTCACTACCGGTTCCAGGTCATGCAGGGGCATGCCTTGAGCGCGGTCGACAGCCTGGCGCAGTTCGGCACCACGCTACTCACGCTGATCGAGCGCAAGGAACAGGCGCACTACCTTGAGGTGCAACAACAAAACGCGTGGCAATTGGCCGAACTGGTGCTGACCCAGCAGACCCAGGCCCTGGTCATCGACGAAAAAAACAAAGACGCACTACGTCGCAGTCGCGCAATCGCCCAAGGACGACTGGACTTCCTGGCGCATCAGCTCAGCGAAGGCATCAGCACCGGCGAAATTTCGGCCGGCCAACATTATCTGGAGAGCGCCGCCTGGGAGAGAAAAGTCGCGATTGCCGGTATGGGCGCCGGTGCCGCCATGCTCGCGCCCAATATCTTCGGTACGTCGTTCGGGGGTATGCGTTTTGAGGGCGTGTTTCAAGCCTACCAGGCCTTCGCCCAGGGCGAGGCCAACACCGCCCGCGCCAACGGTAACGAGCTGGAGCGCACCGAGCAATTCAATCGTCGTGCCCAGGAGTGGGCCCACGCCGAACAACAGGCCCGCCTGGAACTGGCCCAGATCGACGCCCTGCTGCTGGTGCATGCCGAGCAGGAAAAAGCCACTCGCCTGCAACTGCGCAGTGCCCACACCGCATTGGCCCAGGCCAAGTCAGCCTACCAACTGCTCGGCATGCGCTTTACAGGGGCACAGCTTTATCAATGGCTCACCGCGCAACTGAGCACGTTCTATTACGCACTGTATGACAGCGTCCACTCCCTGTGCCTGGCCGCTGAAGCCTGCTGGCAGTATGAGACCGCTGAGAGCCGGCAGTTCTTTCAAGGTGAAGCCTGGCACCACACCTCCCGAGGACTGTTGAGCGCTGAAAACTTGAAACTGAACCTGGTGAAAATGAACACTGCGTACCTGCAGCACACGCCACGCGAGCTGGAAATCAGCAAAACCGTGTCGCTGCGCCATCGCTTGATCGAGTGCTCAGTCATAACCGCAGGACAGGCCTCGCAAACCGCCAAAACCTGGGCCGAGCATAAGGCGGGGCTGGTAAGCAGCGGCACGGTTGGTTTTGCCCTGACCCACGCGTTGCTGGACGAGGACTATCCTGGACACACCCTGCGGCGGATCAAGCACGTCAGCGTCTCACTTCCCGCCACGCTGGGGCCTTATGAAGACATCAAGGCGACATTGACCCAAACCAGTAATAAAATTCAGATGCCTGATGGCACCACCAAAACCGACCTCAGGGCACACCAGCAAATCGCCTTGTCACGCGGGCTGGATGATGACGGCCTGTTTACCCTCAGCTTCGACAACGATCCGCGATACCTGCCGTTTGAATACACCGGAGCCATTTCCAACTGGACCCTGGAATTCCCCAACCCTGCCCAGCAAAAAGCCGTACTCGAATCGATCAACGATATTGTCATTCACCTGCGCTACACCGCCAGGGTGCCAGTGGCCAGCGGGGGCCAGGCATGAACGACGATACGCTCAACCTGCAGGTCAATACCCCGGCCCTGCCCAAAGGCGGCGGCGCCATTCAAGGCGTCGGCAAAGGCTGGGGCGATGTCGGCACCAGCGGTATGGCCACCTTTGAAATTCCCTTGCCGATTTCTCCCGCACGCAGCTATGCGCCGGCCATGTCGCTGGCCTACCACAGCAGCGCCGGTAACGGCCCCTTCGGGTTGGGTTGGGGGGTGCCCCTGCCAGCCGTCAGCCGGCGTACCTCCCATGGCGTGCCGGCCTACACCGAACACGACGTACTGGTGGGCCCCGACGCGCACATATGGCTACCCGAACGCGATGCCGAAGGTGCAATCGTCAGCCGCCGCCCGACCTCGTTCAAGGGTTTGCCACTGACCATTACATACACGGTCACCCGGCACTTTCCCAGGCTCGAAAGCCACTTCGACCTTATCGAGCACTGGCATAGTGCAACCGATACGGCAGGCTTCTGGTTGATACAAAGTGCCGATGGCAGTCAGCACTTTTACGGGAAAACCCCGTTGGCCCGGATTGCCGATCCGGACCACCCGCACCATGTGGCGCAATGGTTGTTGCAGGAAAGCCTGAATGCCCACGGCGAGCACATTTATTATCACTACAGAAAAGAAACCGATCACTCACGCTACCCGAGGGACTGTCGCGCCCAGCACTACCTGGAGCGGGTCTGCTACGGCAACTTCACCGCCAGGGAGCAGGAACAGCTTTACCTGTGGCAGACCGACGATGAGCCGGACATGGGCTGGCACTTTCAGTTGCTCTTTGACTATGGCGAACGGGCCCTTGAACTGGATCAGCGGCCGACGTTTAAGACCACTCGCAAATGGCCGGAACGGCCCGACCCCTGCTCGGATTTTTCGTTCGGCTTCGAGTTACGCACCCTGCGCTGTTGCAGCCAGATTCTGATGTATCACCACTTTCCCAAAGAAGCGCAAATGGGCGCCGACCCGGTGCTGGTCAAACGTCTGCTGCTGGAATACCGCGCCCACAGCCATGTCAGCCTGTTGACTGGGGCCCATGAGCAGGCCTTCGACCGCTCGGGCAATAGCGTGAGCCGCCCGCCGCTGGAGTGTTTTTACCAATCAAGCCAGCTCAAGGTGGACCCGAGCCGCTATCGGCCGTTTAGTTCGCTGCCCGGGCTGCATGACAGCGATCGTTATCAACTGGTCGATTTGTATGGCGAAGGCATACCCGGTGTGTTGTATCGCGCTGAAAAGAGTTGGTACTACCGTGAACCGCTCAGGGCGCAATACACGCAAACCGGCGACGAGATGATTTACGGCGCTGCCCAGGCGTTGGCGCGGGTACCGGTCGCCGACAGCACCCGGCCCATCCACCAGGCGCTGGCCGATGTGAACGGTGATGGCCGTCTGGACTGGCTGGTTGCCCAACCGGGGATGAGCGGCTTTTTCAGCCTGGACGAACAGCGCAATTGGTCAACCTTCACGCCGTTCGATGCGTTCCCGTCAGAATTCTTCCATCCCCAGGGAATACTCGCCGATTTGATGGGGGCCGGGCATCATGACGTTGCCATGATCGGCCCCCGTAGCGTGCGCCTGTATGCCTCTCGCCGAAACACCGGCTTCGCGCCCGCCATCGAGGTGCCTCATACGCTCGACGACGCTTTGCCGATCGTTTCCGCTTCGCCCAACGAACTGGTGGCGTTCAGTGATGTGCTCGCCACGGGCCAGCAGCATCTGGTGCGTATCCGCCATAACGAAGTGAAATGTTGGCCAAACCTGGGTCGAGGACGTTTTGCCCGGGGGTTTGTGTTCGCCACGTTGCCGTTCCTATATGAAACGTTCAAGGCGGCCAATGTACTGCTCGTCGACCTGAATGGAGGGGGTGCTACGGACTTTTTGTATTTGAGCGCCGCTCACCTGAGTATTTTCCTCAATAAAGGCGGTAACGGCTTCGAGGCAAAGGCGATCAACGTGCCGTGGCCAGAGGGCGTGCGGTATGACGACCAATGTCAGGTCAACGTCGTCGACGTGAGCGGCCTGGGCTGTCCGAGCCTGATCCTGACCGCCGCCCACCAGACCCGCGTACATTGGCGCTACGACTTTTTCACCCAAAAACCCTGGTTGCTCCTGCGAACCAACAACAACATGGGCGCTCAGTCCTCGATCAAGTATCGCAGCAGTGCCCAGCAATGGCTGGATGAAAAACGTGAGCGCCAAGGCAACGGCCAGCCTGCTATCTGCCATTTACCCTTTGCGCTGCTGCTGGTCAGTCAACACACGCAGCGAGACGAAATTACCGGCAACCAACTGACCCAACACTGGCGCTATCGCCAGGCTTATTATGACCGCACGGATCGCGAATTTCGTGGCTTCGGGCTTGTGCTGCAAACCGACACCGAAAGCAGCAAAGACACACAACACACCCAGGGTTTCAGCGCACCCGTGCGCACCAAAACCTGGTTTCATACCGGGCAATCCATCGACATGCCCACCCTCGGCCACAGTACTCACGACCCACAGGCCAAGGCCATGGGTCGCACGCTGGTCAGCCGATACAGGGCGACGTCCGGGGCACAGCCGCTGGATCATCACGACGACTTGATCAGCGATCCTGCGCCGTCGCTGGCACGCGAAGTGGCACGCGCACTCAGCGGCAGCGTGCTACGGGTGGAGGTGACAGCGGCGGACCCGGCGCAAGGCGCAGTGCCCTATACAGTCACGCAACAGCGTTATCTGATCCGTGAGCTGGCGCCGAACAGTGCCCATACACCCTATGCCCGGCTACTTCCATTAGCCCTGGAGTCCATCAGCTATCAATATGAAGGGGTGGAAGATGATCCCGTGTGCCAGCACCAGATCAACCTGCGCTGGGATGCCTATGGTTACCTGGTGCATGGCGTCACCCTGCACTATGCCCGCCGTACAAGCGCCAACAGCTCACCGCCCGCCGTGCTGGTCGATGAGCATCACAAGCGCTGGTGGCGCGATACCCATGACAGCGCGCAACAGTCCTATTACCTGAGCGAAACGCTGGCACAACACATTCATCTGGACGACGCACAACACTGGCGTCTGGCCTTGCCGTACCGCCAACGACAAAATACCCTGGTGCTGGGCAAAGCCCCCACGGCCTTGGGGTTAGACCTTGGGCGTATAGCCTATGAATGGTTCATCGACAACAGCGACGGGCCATTGGCCGCAGGTGCCAAGCGTGAACTGAGCAGCTTGTCGGTGCAGCGCTATCGGCAAGCCGGTAGTCTCGGTAAAACCCTGGCGCCCGGCGTCGCCACTGCCCAGGCCTTGACCGATTACCTGGAAACCGCAGAACTGAATGACAACGCGCTGGATGTTTACAAGGACATACCGGCGATGCCCAACCAACCTGCCGTTAACCTGGTGCAAAAGCTCAGCGACAGCGGCTATCACACCATGGCGTTGTTTTTTCTATTCGACGGCGAGGTGCCGCCCGAGGAAAATCGCCTGTGGTCGATTCGCCGGCACTTTCCCCGCTATGGCAAGGCCACCCAGTTTTACCGGATAAGGGCGCTGCGGGCCACCGAGGCCCATGGCGAAACAAGGCTCTACTATGACCCCTACGTGTTGCAAACCGTGCAAGTAAAAATGCCCGACGGTTGCGTGACCAAAGCCGAATACGACTATCAATTGCTGCTGCCGACAAAAATTGTCGACCCCAATGGCAATATTCAAGAAGCGCTTTACGACGGTTTCGGGCAGCTGCTCACTAACACCTTTCACGGTCACGAACAAAGTCGCAGAGTGGGTTTCGACGCATTGGAAAGCTACCGCCCGCTCAAGCATGTAACACCCGAGTTTGCCATAGAGCATGCGCAAAGCGTGTTGCAGAAAATGGCCAGCACACACTGCTACGCACCGTTCAGTTGGATGGGTGCAATCGACTTGGCCTTGGTCAAGCCAGAGTGGATCACTAAAGCCTATCTGCTCCCCAGCGGGCATATACGTATGAGCACGCGGGTACGCCTGAGCGGTCGCCAGGTGCTCAGCGGCAGCGAAAAACACCTCAAGGCGTTGATCGACAAAGCCAGCCAGACACCGGTACATGGGCTCATGTTGCAAGCCGACCGCTACCCGGACGATGCCGCCCAACAGATCCGCATGACCTTGACCTGTTGGGATGGCTTTGGTCGTACCTTGCAGACCAAGCAAAAGACTGAGCCAGGCCTGGCCAATGCGGTCGACGACCAGGGCAATCTGCTGGTCGACGAAATACCTGATACGGCACCCGGCACCTTCAAAAAACAGCTGCGCCAAGTGCAAGCCGCCCCCCGCTGGCGCGTCAGCGAGCGTGTCGAATACAACAACAAGGGCCTGGTCGTTCGCGTCTACCGCCCCTACTTCGCCGACAAGCACGCCTACGTCAACGATCAATCCATGCGCGAACTGGGCCACAGCGACCGACAATTCTACGACCCTCTCGGACGCCCGACACAGACACTGACCGCAGGAGGATTCATGCGGCGCGCCACCTATTGGGCCTGGTACACCGTCAACGAGGATGAAAACGACACGGAGGGAGCACTCCAGGTAACCCCATTGACTGAACAGTAAAGCCTGGGCCAGCGTGGCCACCTCACCGTTGCAAGGCGGCCACGCTGATCCGTTCAGTCAGTGTGTGGCCCGCCCTGAAACCCTGGCGCTGGATATTGAGCTGACCGGTTTGTAGCGACGCCAAAGGGAGGGGTCGGACCGCCAAGGGGCCTCAACCTGTTGTTTCTGGTGATAGAAAGTCACATGGCCTGGCACGCGTGATCGATGCCGATAAAGCCAGCGCAGCTCCGAACCTGCGAAAGAAGTCTCGGTCTTATTGATCACGTTGCCCATATCCAGATGATCAAGCGCAAAATGCACCTGGCGAATGCTCTGAGGGTCCGTCAGAGTCTTCAAAGCCGACTTACTGGCGCGGCTGACCAGCTTGCCCTCGAACGTACTCAAGCTCATGCCATGGTCTAAAAGGGTTTGCTCAAACGAATAGGTGCCAGAAGAATAGTCACTCACGAATTTCTTCGCGAACTCTCGGTTGGCGGCGGTCGACGTACAGCCCGCATACTTCGACTTAATGGCGTCATAGAACTGCTGTGCAACCGGTGCGCCGTGCACCTCGAGCCGTTGCTCGAACTCGTCGACGCTGAGTCTGCCCTCCCCGTACTCAATGAACGTGGAGACACTTTCTTTTTTCAACCTCGCCATCGCCGCCCCCAGCTCTTTAACCCCGAAATAGGTGACCATTGCGTCCCCGCGTGCCGTCAGCTTTGACCAGAAGCTGCGGTAGCTAGCCACGGTACTCCCCTTACCGAAAATGATATCGCCTCGACTGGGTTGAAATTGTTCGCCAAACGACGTTTGCGTGCCGTCGGCGTCCGTGAATCGCAGGGGGTTGCCCAACGTCAGCGCGTACAGATTCAGACCGTCCACATCACCCAATGGGTCCGGGCTGATCCAGCGTTGCAACCACGGCGCGTAATACCGCGATCCGTAGTAATACAACCCTGTCGCGTCGCGCTCCTTACCCGCGTAGCGGCGAATCTTATAGGTGGCCCGCTGCGTACCGTTGGTAGCCCACCACGCCGTTGCGCCATAAGGATAATAATGCTCCTGGCTCAACAACTGCGCTTGCTCGTCCAGCTCCAGTAAATGGCTATTGAGGTGATCAAGGATACTGAATTGCAACTGTTCTTCACTCATATCACTGGGGCCACCGGCCTCCCACTGCAACACCGTGACCCGGCCGCCGCCCGTATCAATGTCCAGCACGCTCAAGCGCTTGCCAGGTTGTATATGCAGGTGCAAACCCGGCAAGTAACACGTGATATGTGCATGGGGTTTCTCGGCAACCTGCTGACTTCTGATTTTGGCTGCCCGCTGGCCCTGACTGTCGTAGAGATAACTTTCCACATCAGGGTCACCCTGCTCTCGCTGCACCTGGGTCGCGTGAGTGAGTTGGTTACGCACGTTCCAGCCTAGCTGCTGGCCGCCGCCCAGCATTTGCTGATTACCGTTGGCATCAAACATCGTTGCCCATTGTTGCGGCGCACCGTCAGTGGACGACAAGGCGCGATTGCTGCCCACAGCTACATTCATGTCCCGGGTATAACCTGCTCCACTGCTCGGCACATGGCGAAGGCGTGTCAAGTTGCCATTCTCATCGTAGGTATAATGCTGGGTGTAATTGCGCCAGAGTCCGGGGTCGGTTGCACCGAACGTCATCCGCTGCGCAGTTGCCTGACCACCGCTGTTGCCGGCATTTTCCCGACCGCTGGCCTGGGTTAACTGGTACAAACTGTCGTACTGGTAACGACTGACCGCATCAATGCGAGCATTGCTGTGCCATTTAGTCGGCTGGGCCTGGTCGCTGAGGCTGAGGATGTTACCTACCGGGTCGTACTCGTATACAAGGTCCTGTAGAGGCTTGGCGGCCTCGCCCTTGCGATACACCGTCAGCTGCAACAAACGATTATCCTCAGCGGCGTATTTCGCCATCTTGGTGACGTCATTGCCCATCCGTTCGGACTCCACCAGACCGCTGGCGTTGTACACACGCTGATTCATCAACACTTGGCGCGTGCCCCCGCGTAGGGTCAGAGCAACCTCCAGCAGCCAGCCTTGTTGCCCATAGCGCCTGTGCCGGCGATTGCCCTTGGCGTCGATCTGCTCCAACAGCGCCCCCAGGGCATCGTAGCGCCAGGTCGTGGTATGGGCGTTGGGCTCTAGCTGTTCGGCTTGATTCTCATCGCTCGATGGCCAGTCAACTGTCGAAGTATCCATGCGAAACCGTCGCGTCTGCTTGATGACGCTCCCACCGACCCCGTACTCACCCATCAACAAAACACCGGCCGGGTCCGCATGACGAATCAGTCGACCACAACGGTTGCCGGCCACCTCGGCGGGCTCGGCTGCCGCATAAGTCAGGCGCTCGACACAGCGCCGCGCAAGCTGATCCGCCGCTTGTTCGAAGATGGCCAAAGGGCGCACCTGGGGATCGTACTCATAACACTGGTGAGAGCCTCGGGCGTCCCAGCGCTCCAGCACTTGACCGCCCACGCCCAACAGTGACATCTGCCAGCCGGCGTCCACACTGTCGGTACGCAGCAATTGCCCCGAGAGGCTGTAATACTGGCGCTGATTGGGGCTGACGGTGGCCGGTGCCGACTCACTCAGCGCGTGCAGCCGAGGGTCCCACTGTTCCAGCAGCCAACCTTGGCTGCCAAACACCCGACGGCCGATACGTGCGCGGGGCTGATCCTGGGAGGTGTCACGATGGTAGGCCACACTGCGGACCGCCAAGCCACGAGGGTCAATGGCCGATAGCGTGGGCGTATGTTGGTGTAGCAGATAAGACATGGCGCAATAACCCAAATAGCAAAAGATCAGCCAAGCCTAGAGATAGCTCACACGCACACGCGGTACTGAGGGCAATGTAGTGTGTCGATATATGAATGAGCCGCTGCGCCAGCCCATTCACCCTCCTACTTAGTTAGGCCGCGGGGCTCGGCGCCAGGCCGTCGCCAAGGTCGAATACCCGCCCCTGGCAAACTGTACGAAAAAGCCACGCCATTCGGTCAGCGCGGAAATCATGCCGCGGGCCGCCATCACAATATTGCGCGTCATCCGGCCCTGGGCGGCCACGGGTAAGCCCGTCAGCGCAACGGCCAATGCCTCGATACCGGACGCGGCCCAGTGCGTCCACACCTGATTGAACATTCTGCTCAGCCCACCGTGCATCGTCGCGACAGGGTCCGGCAGCTGCAGGGTTTGGCCATGGGGATCGTGGACGGCCGTCGGGTGACCGCCACGAATCATCGTTCCCATCGCTCCGTCGTAAGCTTCTATTGCAGGTGAGACATTAGGTTGCATCAGCACAGGTACTTCCCCGCCGTATACCGCGTTAGCCACGGTTGCAAGGGCATAGGCCGCCGTCGCCCCGGCGGTGCGCGTCACCCTGCCCCGCAGGGGCGTGCTGCCCCAGGAGACGCCGGTACCGTGCCCACGCATGACCTGCTGCACGAGTTCCCTGGAGAGCGAGCGCACATGCCCGCCCAACCGCTGGACCGCCACCGGGTCCCAGCTGTGCTCCGCTTGATCACCTATCGAGTCGCCATAAACGGCATACCCCATACCCGCGGCACCTGCAAAAAGAGCACCGATCTGTGGCGCATGTTGCGTCCAGTTACCGGCGATACCGGTGCTCATGTGTGCCGTAGACACTGCATCCAGCACCGCGACGGTAATGCGCAAGATTTGGTTGCGTTGCGCCGTGGGCTGGAGGGTGTTGAAGACCGCCAGATCGACGCCCGTCCAAAGGGTATTGGAGATATAGGTGGATAAACCATCACGAATCGCGGCCGATGAACCGGCCTGTATCCTGGGTCGAAAAACGCGCTCCATCAGCGCGAGCCTGCGGCTGATGGACAGCCTGCGCAGTTGCATCTGGCGCGGCTGCTCCAAAGCCGGTGTCGCCGCCAACCCCTGCTTATCAACCTTGGTAATGGGGTTACCGCCAACCATGGCGTACACATTCAAGCCATCGGCATCGCCGGTCGGGTCCGGGCTGATCCAGCGACACAACCACGGCGCGTAATACCTGAAGCCGTAGTAGGACAGCCCACTGGCATCGCGCTCCTTGCCCGAATAACGGATGAATTTATAGCTCGCTTCGCTGGCGCTTTTCGCCGCCCACCACGCGGTACCGCCGTAGGGATAGTAGCTTTCTTGGCTGAGCAGTTGTGCCTGCTCGCCCAGCTCCATAGTGCTGCTGCCCAAGTGGTCCGACAAGCCATAACGGATCTGCACATCCTGGCGGCCCCCCGAAGGGTGACGATCCCAGGACAGTACCCGAACGGTGAGGGTACCGACGTCGAGGTTGAGTACATTCAGTTGCTCACCCGTTGCACTGTCATGGCGAATCTCCAATCCTGGCAAGTAGCGCACCTGCGCCGTATGCACCACGCCCTTGGCTTGGGTTACCCGGTGCTTGAGGAGGCGTCGACCGGTCGCATCGTACGCGTAGCGTTCCTCATCGTCGTTTCCTCCCTCGCGCAGCACCTGCGTGATGCGCACCAGTTGATTGCGCACATCCCAGCCCATCCCATGGTCGCCCTCCAGCGCTTGCAGATTGCCGTTGCGGTCAAAGTCCTGCCCCAACCCCGGCACAGCACTGCCATCGGCCTGCGGCACGAAATGATTGCTGCGGGCGGCCACGCTCATCTGGCGCGTGAAACCCGTGCCGCTGCTGGGCACATGCTGCAACTCAAGCAAATTGCCGGCCGCGTCATAGCTGAACTGCTGGGTGTAACGACGCCAGACGCTGTCGTCAGTCGACCCGAACGCCACCCTCGCCGGTAACGCGGGGCCACCCTTGTTGCCGGCGGTTTCGCGCCCGGTGGCCTTGGTCAATTGCGATAACGTGTCGTACTCATAGACGCTGGCCGAACTGATCCGGGTGTTGCTCGACCATTGTGTCGGCTGGGCCAGATCGTCGATCCGCACAATGTTGCCGACGCAATCATAATCGTAGGTCAGATCTTGCAGCGCTGTGCTCGTCGGCCCCTGCACACGGGCACTCATCTGCCGCAAGCGACCATCGGCTTCACGGTAGAGCAAGGTACGCACAACGCCATTCCCGGCGCGCTCACTGATCACTTGACCCGCCGCATTGTAGCGACGCTGGCCCATTAACTGCGTGCGCACGCCGCCCGTGGGCAACACAAAGATGCTCGCCGGCTGGCCGTCAATGCCATAGGCATACTCAAGGCGATTGCCCTTGGCATCCACATGATGCAGGCGCTCACCCAGCGCGTTGAAACCCGTTGATGTCTGGAAACGCTCAGGTTCCAGGCGCACGTCGCGTTGTACATCGAGCAGCGGCCAACCCAGCACAGCGCTCGCCTGCCGGAAGCGTCGAGTCTGCTGGACAACCCCTCCGTGCAGCCCATAAAACTCGTGGAACAACGAACCGCCGCCGTCATCATGACGAATCACCTGGCCACAGCGATTGCGTGCGGCCTCTTCGTCCGAGCGTGAAGCGTAGGCAAGACGCTCGACACACAGGGGTTGCTCGTCATTGGCCGCCTGCTCGAAGACGGCGACGGGCCGCACGTATTGGTCGTAGTGATGCGCCTGATGGGCGCCCCGCCCATCCCACTCTTCCAGTAACTGCCCGGCCTCACCCGGCAACGTAAGCCGCCAGCCGGCATCCACGCTGTCGATGCGCAACGCATGCCCGCCAAGACTGTAGACCGTGCGTTGATTGGCCTGAGTGCCAGCCTGTGAACGCGACAATTGCAACAGCCGCGGATCCCACTGCTCAATCATCAAGCCAGAACTGCCAAACACCTGACGATGGATACGCACTTGCGGCTCAACCTGTGCCCTTGAGCGGTGATACTCGATGTTACGGACGATCAATCCACGCGGGTCGAAAGCGGCCAGGGATGGCGTATTTCGATGGATGGAATTAGACATGACCTCAAGACCCTATTTCTGAATAAGTAGTCTTGAAAGCCTAAGGATGTTGGGGGGGAGCAAGGTGGTACTGGAAGATATTTTATGTATCCGGGGCTGGCATCGCCTCGACCCGCTCGCGCGGGTCGAGACGATATTCAATGCCCGCCGGCGCAGGTCGGCGAGGCCGGGGCTGCGTCGATTCTCGCCCATTCTTCAGGCGTGTAGGTATGCAGCGCCAACGCATGAAATTCGCTCATCAGGTCACCCAACGTGGCGTAGACCGTCTGGTGGCGCTTGACGCGGTTAAGCCCCTCGAACTGCTGGCTGACCAGCACGGCCTTGAAGTGGGTCTGCAACCCACGGCTGTGCATGTGGCTTTCATCCAGCACGCTCATGTGTTGCGGGCTCAGGGCGGCGAGCGCCGTTTCGATACGCTGTTGCATGGTCATTCCTGCTTACTTCTTCTTGGCCGGTGCAGCAGCTTTAGGCGTCAGCTCGTTGGTCATGTCTTCCAACAGCTTGTTCACCACCGGCACGGCGCTTTCCAGCTTGGCCTGGGTCATCTGCGCCGATTGCTGGGTCAGTTGCGGCATTTTTTCCAGGACTTTCTTGCCCAGTGGTGACTGGTAGAACGCAACCAGGTCCTTGAGCTCGGATTCGCTGAAGTTAGTGGTGTAGAGCTTGACCATGTCCGGTTTCAGCTTCGGCCAGCCGATAGCCTGGTCTAGGGCGGCGTTAGCCTTGGCCTGGTAGGTGTCCAGTACGGACTGCTTGGCGGCAGGCGCCTTGGTCTGTTCGAAACGCTGGGCGAACATTTGCTGCACTTGCATGTACACCGGGGTACCCAGCTTGTCAGCGTGGGCCAGGGTAAGGAAGGCTTCGGCACTGGCGTTATGGCTGGCGGTATCGGCAAAGACTTGGCCGCTGGCGCAAACCAGAGCAACCGCGGTACAGATGGCACGAAGACGAGTCATCGAGTTTCCTTTCTAGCAGGCGAGGTAAGACCCCAAGGGCGCCCATTCTGCGCCTAAAAAACCTCCCGGCTCAACCCCAGGCCCTGTTGGGCCTGGTTTTGCGGGACTTGCATCCGATGAAAAGTCTTTTAGGGAACCCCCAAAGCCCATCACGGCCTAAACTGCGCAAACGAACCTGAAGGAGTGTGCCCGATGAGCCGTATCGAAACCGACAGCCTGGGAGAAGTCCATGTCCCGGATGACGCTTACTGGGGCGCGCAGACCCAACGTTCACTGGTGAACTTCGCCATCGGCGAGCAACGCATGCCATTGGCGGTACTGCACGCCCTGGCCCTGATCAAGAAAGCTGCGGCGCGGGTCAACGACCGCAATGGCGATTTGCCCGCCGACATCGCCCGCCTGATCGAACAGGCCGCCGATGAAGTGCTCGACGGTCAACATGACGACCAGTTCCCGCTGGTGGTGTGGCAGACCGGCAGCGGCACCCAGAGCAACATGAACGCCAACGAAGTGATCGCCGGCCGTGCCAACGAGCTGTCGGGCAAGACCCGCGGCGGCAAGAGCCCGGTGCACCCTAACGATCATGTGAACCGCTCCCAGAGTTCCAACGACTGCTTCCCCACCGCCATGAGCATCGCGACGGTGCAGGCGGTGAACAAACAGCTGCTGCCGGCGATCACCCACCTGTCGGGTGGGCTGGCGGAACTGTCGGCGCGGCACATGAAGCTGGTCAAGACCGGCCGCACCCACATGATGGACGCCACGCCGATCACCTTTGGCCAGGAAGTCTCAGCGTTTATCGCACAGCTCGATTACGCCGAACGCGCGATCCGCAGCGCCCTGCCCCCAGTCTGCGAACTGGCCCAAGGCGGCACCGCCGTCGGTACCGGGCTCAATTCGCCCCACGGCTTTGGCGAGGCGATTGCCGCCGAACTGGCCGCGCTGTCAGGGCTGCCATTCGTCACCGCACCGAACAAATTTGCCGCCCTCTCCGGCCATGAGCCGCTGGTAACCCTGCACGGCGCCCTAAAAACCCTGGCCGTGGCCCTGATGAAACTCGCCAACGACCTGCGCCTGCTCGGCTCCGGCCCACGCGCCGGGTTGGCAGAAGTGAAACTGCCGGCCAACGAGCCGGGCAGCTCGATCATGCCGGGCAAGGTCAACCCCACGCAGTGCGAAGCGCTGTCGATGCTGGCCTGCCAGGTGCTGGGCAATGACGTGACCATCGGCATTGCCGCCAGCCAAGGCCACTTGCAGTTGAACGTGTACAAGCCGGTGATCATCCATAACCTGCTGGAGTCGATCCGCCTGCTGGCCGACGGTTGCAACAACTTCCAGGAACACTGCATCGCCGGCCTTGAGCCCGACGCCGAGCAAATGGCCGAGCACCTGGAGCGCGGCCTGATGCTGGTGACAGCGCTCAACCCGCACATCGGCTACGACAAGTCGGCGCAGATCGCCAAAAAGGCTTACGCCGAAGGCCTGACGCTACGCCAGGCTGCGCTGGACCTGGGCTACCTCACCGATGAAGAGTTCGACCAGTGGGTACGCCCGGAAAACATGCTGGAAGCCGGTCATTAAGCTCAGGCTTTTGATCTGCTTTTGATCTTGATCTTGATCTTGATCTTGATCTAAGGCGCCCCGTTAACCACGATGGCCGAACGCAGGCTTGAATCCGTGGGTAACCCGGCAGGACGCCGGGTTAGCCGCGCTGGGCCAAGGATGGCCCATCGCGGCGGCCCACGGATTCAAGCCGGAGTGAGGGCACACCGAGCCTAAGCGAGGTGCCGAGTGGTGGGGCAAGAGCCCTTTTGGTTACTTTTGGGGCTCTTTTCCAAAAGTGACCCGCTGTAAGAGCGGAACCATAAGCAGCCGTTACCGCAGCAACGGATATGTACTCCGAATAGATACCCCAGCCAACCCACATACCGCCATCGCAGGCAAGCCAGCTCCCACATTTGAACCGGTTTACAAAAAATAAAGCTTCGCCGCCGCCTCGCCGGCCATTAAGACGCCAGCCGCACCCGCCGCGCCCTGAGCCCAGCCAGCAACGACGGCGCCAGCGCCACAGTCGCCGACCCCAACACCACCACCAACGCCCCGGCGTAACCCAGAGCATTAATCTCTTCGGCCTGCACAAAATCCGGCCATAACCACGCCGCCAACGCCACCGCCACAAACGTCACCAACGGCGTCAACGCCAACGTCGCACTGACCCGCGAAGCCTCCCAATGCGCCAGGGCTTCGGCAAACGCACCGTAAGCCACCAGCGTATTCATGCAGCACGCCAGCAACAGCCAGCCCTGCAGCGGGCTCAACTGCAACGCCTCCAGCGGATGCGCCCACGGCGTGAGCAGCACGGCGCACGACAGATAAATCACCATCATCACCTGCAGCGAATTCCACACCGTCAGCAACTGCTTCTGACCCAAGGCATAAAACACCCAAATGGTCGTAGCGAGCAGAATCGTCAACACCCCGGCGGTGTAGGTGCCCAAGGAGGTCAGCATTTCTACCAGGCGCTGGTTGAAAAACAGCCCGAAGCCAATGATCAGCACCACCAGGCCCATGCCTTGCCCCAGGCTGAAACGCTCCTTGAACACAAACACGCTGGCGACCATCAGAAAGATCGGCCCCATCTGCACCACCAACTGCGCCGTGCCAGGGCTGAGCATTTTCAGCCCGACCAGATACAGCACGTAGTTGCCCACCAGCCCGCACACCGCCATGGCTACCAGCCAGCCGCCCTTGGGGCCCAGGACCTTGCGGCTGGGCAGGCGTTTGGTGAGGGCCAGGTAGATAAATAAGCAGCTGCCGGCGACGATCAGGCGAAACCAGGTGACGGTCACCGGGTCCATCACCTGTAGCACTTGTTTGAGTTTGATCGGCAGAATGCCCCACAGAAACGCGGTCAGCAGGGTCAAGCCGAAGCCATAGACCCAGCGGCCGGAAGAGATGTGCATGAGTGCCCCGAATGCCTGAGGAAGTGGAACGGGCATTCTAGGTGGACCAAGGGGGGCCTTGGCGAGCGATATTTTCCACAACACCCCAAATCAAAGGTGGGAGCTGGCTTGCCTGCGATGGCGGTGGGTCAGACAAAAAAATCTCGACTGATACACCGCCATCGCAGGCAAGCCAGCGCCCACATGGGCCCATGTTTTTCCAGTGAGATTTAGCGTACGGCTTCAAACAGGCCGGTGGCGCCCATGCCGCCGCCCACGCACATGGTGACAATGCCGTAACGCAGATTGCGTCGTTGCAGCTCGCGAACCAGATGCCCGACTTGCCGCGAACCGGTCATGCCGAAGGGGTGCCCAATCGAGATCGAGCCGCCGTTGACGTTGTACTTGGCGTTATCAATTTCCAACCGGTCACGCGCATACAGGCACTGCGAGGCAAACGCTTCATTGAGTTCCCACAGGTCGATATCCGCCACCTGCAAGCCCTTGGCCTTGAGCAACTTGGGCACCGAGAACACCGGGCCGATGCCCATCTCGTCCGGCTCACAACCGGCCACGGTAAAGCCTCGGAAAAACGCCTTGGGCTTGAGGCCCAATTGCAGGGCTTTTTCCAGGCTCATCACCAGCGTCATCGAGGCGCCGTCGGAGAGCTGCGAGGAGTTGCCGGCTGTCACCGAGCCATCCTCGGCGAAGACCGGCTTCAATCCTTGCAGGCTGGCGAGCGTGGTGTCAGGTCGGTTGCAGTCGTCGCGATCAACCACGCCCTCCAGCACCTGCACTTCGCCGGTGTGCTTGTCCTCGACCTTGTACTTCACCGCCATCGGCACGATCTCATCACTGAACAAACCATCAGCCTGGGCCTGGGCGGTGCGCTGCTGGCTTTGCAGGGCGTACAGGTCTTGCTCCTCACGGCTGACGTGATAACGGCGTGCGACAATCTCAGCCGTCTGGCCCATGGGGAAGTAGATGCCCGGCACCTGCTCTTTAAGCAGCGGGTTGATCAGGTTGTCCGTGTTGACGCTTTTCATGGTCAGGCTGATCGACTCAACGCCACCGGCGACGATAATGTCGCTGCAACCCGAGGCAATCTGGTTGGCGGCAATGGCAATCGCCTGCAAGCCTGAGGAGCAGAAGCGGTTGAGAGTCATCCCAGCGGTACCGGTGCCCAATTGCGAGAGCACCGCCACATTGCGCCCGATGTTGTAGCCCTGGGCGCCTTCATTGGAGCCGGCACCGACGATGCAATCCTCGACCGTCGCCGGGTCGATGCCATGGCGGGTCAGCAGGGCGTTGACGCAATGGGCCGCCATGTCATCGGGACGGGTCTGGTTGAACTTGCCGCGAAAGGATTTGGCCAGGCCGGTTCGCACGCTGTCGACGATCACTACTTCACGCATGGGCTACCTCGATCTTGTCGTTGTTGGGAGATGGATCGAGGATAGAACCGGGCCCTCCTGACTGCGATGATCATTCACCCGGTAGATACAAAAGCATGGTGCAGAACACTGCCTTGTGGCGAGCAGGCTTGTCGGGCCGCTCGCCACAACAAACCCGCTCACCACAGACAACGCTATTTCTTTGTCTTCTTATCGTGCTTGTCAGTCTTATCGAACGCCTCTTCCAGCGCGCGGTTGATGGTGCGCAGCACCTTGACCCGCGCCCAGCGCTTGTCGTTGGCTTCCACCAGGGTCCACGGCGAGACTTCCGTGCTGGTGCGGTCGACCATATCGCCCACGGCGGCGCGGTAGTCGTCCCACTTGTCGCGGTTACGCCAATCGTCCTCGGTGATCTTGAAGCGCTTGAACGGGATCTCCTCACGGGCCTGGAAGCGCTCCAGCTGGGTCTGTTTGTCGATGGCCAGCCAGAACTTGACCACGATCACCCCCGCGTCGCGCAGCTGCTCTTCAAAGTCATTGATCTCGCCGTAGGCCCGCATCCAGTCCGCCGGGGTGCAGAAGCCTTCGATGCGCTCCACCAACACGCGGCCGTACCACGAACGGTCGAACACAGTGAACATGCCGCGTGCCGGGATCTTCTGCCAGAACCGCCACAGGTAAGGCTGGGCACGCTCGTCTTCACTCGGCGCGGCAATCGGCACGATGTGATACTGGCGCGGGTCCAGCGCCGCCGCCACCCGCCGGATCGCCCCGCCTTTGCCCGCCGCGTCGTTGCCTTCGAATACGGTGACCAGCGCGTGCTTGCGCATGCGTTTGTCGCGCATCAGGCCGGAGAAGCGCGCCTGTTCGGTGATCAGCTGTTCTTCGTAATCGTCCTTGTCCAGGTGCAAGGTCATGTCGAGGCTGTCGAGCAGGCTCTTGCGGTCCACCGACGCCAACAACGGCGCCGGGTTCATGCCGCTGGCCTTGCCCTTGGGCAGTTTCAAGGCATTTTGCAGGCTCTCAAGCAGGATTTTGCCCACGGTGAGGCTGCGGTAATTAGCGTCAACGCCTTCGATCACGTGCCACGGCGCGTAGTCACGGCTGGTGCGGCGCAGAATGCGCTCGCCGAAATGCACAAACTTGTCGTAGGTCTCCGATTGCTGCCAGTCCAGCGGGCTGATGCGCCAGCTGTGCAGCGGGTCATCGGCCAAGGCCTTGAGCCGCGCTTTCATCTGCTTCTTGGACAAGTGGAACCAGAACTTGAAGATCAACGCGCCTTCGTCACAGAGCATCTTTTCCAGGCGCTCGGCACCGGCGATGGCCTGGTCCAGGCGGGCGTTCTTGAGCTGGCCGTGCACCCGGCCTTGCAGCATCTGGCTGTACCAGTTGCCAAAAAAGATGCCCATGCGGCCTTTGGCGGGCAGTTGCCGCCAGTAGCGCCAGGCCGGCGGGCGCGCCAGTTCTTCGTCGGTCTGCTGGTCGAAGGTGCGCACCTCGATCAGGCGTGGGTCCATCCATTCATTGAGCAGCTTGACGGTCTCGCCCTTGCCGGCGCCTTCAATGCCGTTGATCAGGATGATCACCGGGAAGCGCTTCTGCTGTTGCAACTCGTACTGCACCTCCAACAAGGCCTCGCGCAGGGCCGGCACTTCGGCGTCGTAGGTGTCTTTGTCGATGGCGTGACCGATTTCGGCGGATTCGAACATGGGCAGCTCCGTTTCAAGATGGCTCAAGACTAGCGGATTGGGCAACAATGCGCGGGAGGAAATTCCACACGTAGTTGCCTTGGGTCAATTCAACGTCTATTGATCAGCTAGAATGGCCGCCTTGTCTTTACCGAGCCGCCCATGAACCCCATCACCCACGCCCAGCTCGACTGGGATGACCAAGGTCGCCCGCACTCGCGGGTCTTCGACGATGTGTATTTTTCCGACAAATCCGGCCTTGAAGAAACCCGCTATGTGTTCCTCGAACAGAACCGTTTGCAGGAGCGTTTTGCCGCCTTGCCGGCGGGCGGACGATTGGTGATTGGCGAGACCGGTTTCGGCACCGGCTTGAATTTTCTCTGCGCCTGGCAGCTGTTTGAGCAACACGCGGTGGCCGGTGCACGCCTGCATTTTGTCAGCGTGGAAAAGTACCCACTGAGCCACGCCGACCTGCAACGCGCCCTCGCCCTCTGGCCGGAACTTGCGCCCTTCGCCGAGCAATTGTTGGCCCAGTACATTGCCATCCACCCAGGCTTCCAACGCCTGGTGCTGGACAATGGCCGTGTGACCCTCACGCTGTTGATCGGTGACGCCCTGGAGCAACTGCCGCAGCTGGATGCACAGGTTGACGCGTGGTTTCTCGACGGCTTCGCACCGGCGAAAAACCCCGACATGTGGACCGCCGAACTGTTTGCCGAACTGGCCCGCTTGGCCGCACCGGCTTCAACCATCAGCACCTTTACCAGCACCGGCTGGGTACGGCGCCTGATCAATGCCGCCGGGTTCAAGATGAAGCGCACGCCGGGCATCGGGCATAAATGGGAGATCCTGCGCGGTGAGTTTCTCGGCTGGCCCGAGGACGCGACACCACCGGCCAAAGCCAAACCCTGGTTCGCCCGCCCGGCAACTGTCGAAGGCGAGCGCCACGCCATGGTCATCGGCGGCGGCTTGGCCGGTTGCGCCACTGCCGCCAGCCTGGCCGCGCGCGGTTGGCGCGTCAGCTTGGTGGAGCGCCACGCCGCCCTGGCCCAGGAAGCGTCCGGCAACCCGCAGGGCGTGCTGTACCTCAAGCTGTCGGCCCATGGCACGGCGTTGTCGCAACTGATCCTCAGCGGCTTCGGCCACACGCGACGTCTGTTGGAGCACCTGCACCGAGGTGTCGATTGGGATGGCTGCGGTGTGCTGCAACTGGCGTTCGACGCCAAGGAAGCCCAGCGCCAGGCACAACTGGCTGAGGCGTTTGCGCCCGAGTTGCTGCACCTGCTGGACCGTGAACACGCGCAACAACAGGCCGGCATCGACCTGGCCCAGGGCGGCCTGTTTTTCCCGCAAGGCGGTTGGGTGCATCCGCCCGCGCTGTGCCACTGGCAAGCGGCGCATCCGCTGATTGAGGTGCTCACCCATCACGATGCCCTGGAGCTGCACCGGGTCGACGACCAGTGGCAGGCCCGCGACGGTGACTGCGTGCTGGTAAGCGCCAGTGTGGTGGTGCTCGCTGGAGCCGCCGACATCAAGCGGTTCCCACTGAGCGCCGACTTGCCGCTCAAGCGTATCCGCGGGCAAATCACCCGGCTGGCGCAAACGGCGGCGAGTACGGCCTTGGCCACGGTGGTCTGCGCCGAAGGCTACGTCGCGCCCGCCCGGCTTGGCGAGCACACCTTGGGCGCCAGTTTTGATTTCAACAATGAAGACCTCACGCCCACCGTCGCCGAACATGCCGGCAACCTCGAAATGCTGCGGGAGATTTCTGAAGACCTGCTGCAGCGCCTGGGCGCCGACGCACTGGCTCCCGAACAGTTGGAAGGCCGCGCTGCTTTCCGCTGCACCAGCCCCGACTACCTGCCGATCGTCGGGCCGTTGGCCGACCAGGACGCCTTCCGACACGCCTATGCCGTACTCAGCAAAGACGCCCGCCAAGTGCCGGACACGCCTTGCCCGTGGCTGCCAGGGTTGTACATCAACAGCGGCCACGGCTCACGCGGGCTGATTACCGCGCCACTGTGCGGCGAGTTGCTGGCAGCCTGGCTCAGCGACGAGCCGCTGCCCGTTCCGGCCAGCGTGGCAGAGGCCTGCCACCCGAATCGGTTTGCCCTGCGCGCACTGGTCAGAGGCAAGGCAGCGACACAGAAATAGCGGGATTGCAGGCGTCGCGGCAATTTGCCTTATAACTTATCGGTCTAAAACTCCACGCATAGCACTGGGTCAGTTTCTGGGTACGCGCCCTTCGGGCGTATTGAGTATTGACCCTCCCCAACGGAAAAACCGGTAAGGAATTTATGTGCGGATTAGCTGGAGAATTACGTTTCGATGCCCAACCTGCCGACCTGGCAGCGATTGAGCGCATCACCCATCACCTGGCCCCTCGCGGCCCCGACGCCTGGGGCTTTCACGCCCAAGGGCCGATTGCCCTGGGCCACCGGCGCCTGAAAATCATGGACCTCTCGGACGGCTCGGCCCAGCCGATGGTCGACGCCCAGCTTGGGCTGTCGCTGGCGTTCAACGGCGCCATCTATAACTTCCCGGAATTGCGGCAAGAGCTGGAAGCCTTGGGCTATGCGTTCTATTCCGGCGGCGACACCGAAGTGCTGCTCAAGGGCTACCACGCCTGGGGCGAAGCACTGCTGCCCAAGCTCAACGGCATGTTCGCGTTTGCCATCTGGGAGCGCGACGCGCAGCGCCTGTTTATCGCCCGTGACCGCCTGGGCGTGAAGCCTTTGTACCTGTCGCGTACCGGCCAGCGCCTGCGCTTCGCCTCGGCCTTGCCGGCACTGCTCAAGGGCGGCGATATCAACCCGATCCTCGACCCGGTCGCGCTTAACCACTACCTGAACTTCCACGCCGTAGTACCGGCGCCGCGCACCTTGCTGGCGGGCATTGAAAAGCTGCCGCCGGCGAGCTGGATGCGCATCGACGCCCATGGCGACACCGAGCAGAAAACCTGGTGGACCCTGCCCTACGGCCCCCATGAGGATGAAAAAAACCTCACGCTGCAAGACTGGACCGACCGCGTGCTCGACAGCACCCGCGAAGCCGTGGCGATCCGCCAACGTGCCGCCGTGGACGTCGGCGTGCTGCTGTCCGGCGGTGTCGATTCGAGCATGCTCGTCGGCCTGCTGCGTGAAGTCGGCGTGCAGGATTTATCGACCTTCTCCATCGGTTTTGAAGACGCCGGTGGCGAGCGCGGCGACGAGTTCCAGTACTCGGACCTGATCGCCAAGCACTACGGCACCCGTCACCACCAACTGCGCATCGCCGAAAGCGAAATCATTGAGCAACTGCCGGCGGCATTCCGCGCCATGAGCGAGCCGATGGTCAGCCACGACTGCATCGCCTTCTACCTGCTGTCGCGGGAAGTGGCCAAGCATTGCAAGGTGGTACAAAGCGGCCAGGGCGCCGATGAGCTGTTCGCCGGTTACCACTGGTACCCACAAGTGGACGGCGCCAGCGACCCGTATGCCGCCTACCGCGACGCGTTTTTCGACCGCAGCTACGACGATTACGCCGCCACCGTCGCGCCGAAATGGCTGACCGCCAATGACGCCGCCGGTGACTTTGTGCGCGAACATTTCGCCATGCCGGGCGCCGACGCCGCCGTGGACAAGGCCCTGCGCCTGGACAGCACGGTGATGCTGGTGGACGACCCGGTCAAACGCGTCGACAACATGACCATGGCCTGGGGCCTGGAAGCGCGCACGCCGTTTCTGGATTACCGCCTCGTCGAACTCTCGGCCCGCGTACCCGGCAAGTTCAAGTTGCCCGACGGTGGCAAGCAGGTGCTCAAAGAGGCCGCGCGCCGCGTCATCCCGAGCGAAGTCATCGACCGCAAGAAAGGCTACTTCCCGGTGCCGGGCCTCAAGCATTTGCAGGGCGACACCTTGAACTGGGTGCGAGAACTGCTGCTGGACCCGAGCCAGGATCGCGGCCTGTTCAACCCGGCCATGCTTGACCGCCTGTTGACCGACCCGCAGGGCCAACTGACCCCGCTGCGTGGCTCCAAGCTGTGGCAACTGGCGGCGCTGAACCTGTGGCTCAGCGAACAAGGAATCTGATTGATGAAACCTCTCGCAGCGGCTTACAGCCAACGCTTGCTCAAGGGCCAGGCGCCGACCTACGAGCGCCTGCAAGCCCGCCTGGCGGAAGATGGCAGCCCGCTGGGCGCCGAACCGATTGCCGTGCATTGCGGCTGGGGCCGGTTGTTGATCGGCCACACGTTTGCGGACCCGGCGAGCCTGGCTCAGGAACTGCTGCATGAGCAGCCTGGCGAACGCGACATCGCGCTGTACGTGGCCGCGCCCCAGCAGATCCTCGGGATTGATCCGCAGCAGCTGTTCCTGGACCCGTCCGACACGTTGCGCCTGTGGTTCAGCGACTATCGGCCCGCCACCCGCGTGTTTCGCGGCTTTCGTATTCGCCGGGTGCAAACTGAAGCCGATTGGGCGGCAGTCAACCAGCTGTATCAAGGCCGCGGCATGCTGCCGGTCGACGCCGAGCGCCTGACCCCGCGCCATCAAGGTGGCCCGGTGTATTGGCTGGCCGAGGACGAAGACAGCGGCGCGGTGATCGGCGGCGTGATGGGCCTCAATCATCAAAAAGCCTTTCACGACCCGGAAAACGGTTGCAGCCTGTGGTGCCTGGCCGTCGACCCACAGTGCACGCGCCCTGGCGTGGGCGAGGTGCTGGTGCGCCACTTGGTGGAGCACTTTATGAGCCGTGGCCTGAGCTACCTCGACCTGTCGGTGTTGCACGATAACCGCCAGGCCAAGAGCCTCTACGCCAAGCTGGGTTTTCGCGCGCTGACCACCTTTGCGATCAAGCGCAAGAACGGCATCAACCAGCCGCTGTTTCTCGGCCCCGGCCCGCAGGCCGGGTTCAACCCGTACGCGCGGATCATTGTCGAAGAGGCTCACCGACGCGGCATTGATGTGCACGTCGATGATGCCGATGCCGGCCTGTTTACCCTCAGCCATGGCGGGCGCCGCGTGCGCTGCCGTGAATCCCTGAGCGACCTGACCAGCGCCATCAGCATGACCCTGTGCCAGGACAAAAGCCTGACCCACAAAGTGCTCAAAGCGGCCGGTTTGAACCTGCCCTCGCAGCAATTGGCGGGCAATGCCGACGACAACCTGGAGTTCCTCGACGAACACCAGCGCATCGTGGTCAAGCCGCTCGATGGCGAGCAAGGCCAAGGCGTGGCGGTGGATCTGCAGACCATCGAGGACGTGCAGAAAGCTGTCGAAGCGGCGCGTCAGTTCGACAGCCGTGTGCTGCTCGAAAGCTTTCACGAAGGCCTCGACCTGCGCATCCTGGTGATCGGTTTTGAAGTGGTCGCCGCCGCCATCCGTCGCCCGGCCGAAGTGACCGGCGACGGCCAGCATTCCATCGGCGCCTTGATCGAAGCCCAAAGCCGTCGGCGCCAAGCCGCCACCGACGGAGAAAGCAAAATCCCGCTGGACGCCGAAACCCAACGCACCCTGCATGCCGCCGGTTACGACTACAGCAGCATCCTGCCACGTGGCGAAACCCTGGCGGTACGCCGCACCGCCAACCTGCACACCGGCGGCTGCCTGGAAGACGTCACGGCGATTCTGCACCCGACCCTGGTCGACGCCGCCGTACGCGCCGCCCGCGCGCTGGACATTCCCATGGTCGGCCTGGACCTGATGGTGCCCGCCGCCGACCAACCCGAGTATGTGTTTATCGAAGCCAACGAACGGGCCGGCCTGGCCAATCACGAGCCGCAACCGACTGCGGAGAAGTTTGTGGATTTGTTGTTTCCGCATAGCCAGCCGACCGCTTGAGAAATGTGTCGCCTGCACCGGCGCTATCGCGGGCAAGCCCGGCTCCCACAGTTGAATGCACTTCAATGTGGGAGCCGGGCTTACCCGCGATAAGGCCAGTACAGGCGATGGATTTCCAGCTGACCTGTTCCCCTCATCGAAACCATCGATGCCCTCACCTCATCAGGAGTTTCCATGACTCGAACCATCCCCGAACCGGACCTGAACTACCTGCAAAAAGTGCTGCTGGAAATGCTCGCTATTCCCAGCCCTACCGGGTTTACCGACACCATCGTGCGCTACGTCGCCGAACGCCTGGAAGAACTGGGCATCCCCTTTGAGATGACCCGGCGCGGCACCATTCGCGCCACCCTCAAGGGCCAGAAAAACAGCCCCGACCGTGCAGTGTCCGCGCACTTGGACACCATCGGCGCCGCCGTACGTGCAATCAAAGACAACGGCCGCCTGACGCTCGCCCCGGTCGGTTGCTGGTCCAGCCGTTTTGCCGAAGGCAGCCGCGTCAGCCTGTTTACCGACAACGGCGTGATCCGTGGCAGCGTGTTGCCGTTGATGGCCTCCGGGCACGCCTTCAACACCGCCGTGGATGAAATGCCAGTGAGTTGGGACCACGTGGAATTGCGCCTCGACGCTTACTGCGCCACCCGCGCCGACTGCGATTCCTTAGGCATCAGCATCGGTGACTACGTGGCCTTTGACCCACTGCCCGAGTTCACCGAGAGCGGGCATATCAGCGCGCGTCACCTGGACGACAAAGCCGGTGTCGCCGCCCTGCTCGCCGCGCTCAAGGCGATCATCGACAGCGGCGAACCCTTGCTGATCGACTGCCACCCGCTGTTTACCATCACCGAAGAAACCGGCAGTGGCGCCGCTGCTGCCCTGCCGTGGGACGTGAGTGAGTTTGTTGGCATCGACATCGCCCCGGTCGCACCCGGCCAGCACTCCAGCGAGCACGCCGTGAGCGTGGCGATGCAGGATTCCGGCGGGCCGTATGACTATCACCTGTCCCGGCACTTGCTGCGCCTGGCCTCGGACAATGACCTGCCAGTGCGGCGCGACCTGTTCCGCTATTACTTCAGCGACGCGCATTCGGCGGTGACTGCCGGCCACGACATTCGCACCGCGCTGCTGGCGTTTGGTTGCGACGCGACCCACGGTTACGAGCGCACGCACATCGACAGCCTGGCGGCGTTGAGTCGCCTGTTGGGCGCGTACATCCTCAGCCCGCCGGTATTCGCCAGCGACGCGCAACCGGCCCAGGGTTCGCTGGACCGCTTCAGTCATCAGATCGAGCATGAAACGCAGATGGAGAGCGACACTCGCGTGCCGTCGGTGGACAGCTTGGTGGGCCAGAAGTCCTGACACGGGCACACCGGATACTGGCAAGACGGATCCCGGCGCAGTAGCATCGCCGGGATTCTACCTCTGAGGCTTTTATGCTGATTCCCTACGACGCACTTGAAGTCGACACCCTGACGCGCCTCATCGAAGACTTCGTGACCCGCGACGGCACGGACAATGGCGATGAGACGCCCCTGGAAACCCGCGTATTGCGTGTGCGACAGGCGCTGACCAAGGGCCAGGCGCTGATTGTGTTCGACCCTGACAGTGAGCAATGCCAGTTGATGCTCAAGCACGATGTGCCCAAGCATCTGTTCGATTGAGGGTGTTTTACGGGTTGGTTTGGGCTTGTGTGGCTTGGCGTTCGAGGATTTTCTGATACACCTCGGCGCGGTGTATGTTGACCCCTATTGGAGCCTGGATACCAAATTTTACTTGGGTGCCGTTTAGTTCGAGGATGTGCAAGGTGATGTCATCGCCGATAGAGATGATTTCGCCTATGGCGCGGCTTAAGACCAGCATGGCGGTTGTCCTTTTGGAGTGACAGGACCTTGACCATGCGCGCTTGGGTGGGGGGCGACAATGGCTTGCCGCTAAATCAGACGGGGCCTACATTTATAGGTAATTTGCCTGACAGACATGGGTTGATTAGGGGGGTTGGGGTTGTTGAGTACATATCCGTTGCTGCGGTAACGGCGGCTATTGGTTCCGCCCTTACGGCGGGTCACTTTTGAAAAAGAGCCCCAAAAGTAACCAAAGGGCTCTTGCCCCACCACTCGGCACCTCGCCTCGCCTAGGGTGTGCCCTCACTCCGGCTTTGGACCGTGGGCCGCCGCCATGGGCCATCCTTGGCCCATCGCGGCTAAACCGGCGTCCTGCCGGTTTACCCACGCCCAAAGCCTGCGTTCGGCCAGCGTGGTTTAACGGGGCGCCTAAGATCAAGATCAAAAGCAGATCAAGATCAAAAGCAGATCAAGATCAAAAGCAGATCAAGATCAAAAGCAAGAGCACGGCGGCCTAGTAGCCGACCTGAGTGGTTAGATCAAAAGCACGGCTGAGGCGGCCTGCTAGCCGACCTGATCTTGGAGGCTGAACTCAATCTAATGTGGGAGCTGGCTTGCCTGCGATGGCATCAACTCTGTGTACCTGATACACCCAGGTGTCTGCATCGCAGGCAAGCCAGCTCCACAGAAAAGCAGATCTGCTTTTGCTGTGCTTTTGCTGTGCTTTTGCCCTGCTTTTGCTTCAACCACTCAGGTCGGCTACTAGGCCGCCGTGCTTTTGATCTTGATCTTCTTGATCTTGATCTTGATCTTGATCTTGATCTTGATCTGAGGCGCCCCGTTAACCACGATGGCCGAACGCAGGCTTGAATCCGTGGGTAACCCGGCAGGACGCCGGGTTAGCCGCGATGGGCCAAGGATGGCCCATGGCGGCGGCCCACGGATTCAAGCCTGCGTGAGGGCATGCCGAGCCTAGGCGAGGCACCGAGTGGTGGGGCAAGAGCCCTTTGGTTACTTTTGGGGCTCTTTTCCAAAGTGACCCGCCGTAAGGGCGGAACCAATAGCCGCCGTTACCGCAGCAACGGATATGCCCCCCACCAAAACCTCACCCCCTAACCGCCTGCGCCTTAGCCCGCATCTTATCCGCCATCGAAGCCATCTCGTCATACAGCAACTGCGGAGTCTTCTGCTTCAACGCCCAAGCCATACGCCCCTGCTCATGCGGCAGAATCATAAACTCCCCCTCCGCCACCCGCTGGTAAATATAGTCAGCAATGTCCGCCGCCGAAATCGGCGAACTCTCGAGCAACTTACCCACCTGCGCCTTCATCGCCGGGGTAGGCCCGCGAAACGAATCCAGCAAGTTGGTCTGGAAAAACGACGGGCACACCACATGCACACCCACTTCCTGCTGCTTGAGTTCCACCAGCAAACTCTCCGACAACGCCACCACACCCGCCTTGGCCACGTTGTAGTTGCTCATCGCCGGCCCCTGCATCAGTGCTGCCATTGAGGCGATGTTGATGATCCGGCCCTTGCTCTTCTCCAACAGCGGCAGAAACGCCTTGCAGCCCTTGACCACGCCCATCAGATTGATCGCGATCTGCCAGTCCCAATCCTCCAGAGACAACTCGGCGAAAAAACCACCCGAGGCGACGCCGGCATTGTTGACGATCACATCAACCCCACCCAGCTTGACCTCGCAGGCCTGGGCAAACGCGGTGAGCTGGCTGTAATCGCGCACATCACAACGCTGGATAAACCCATCGCCACCCGCCTCGCGCACCAGCCTGAGGGTTTCCTGCAAGCCAGGCTCACTGACATCCGACAAGGCCAACTGCCAGCCCTCACGGGCCCAGCGCAGCGCGATTTCGCGACCCAGGCCGGACCCGGCGCCGGTGATCATCATGCGATTTTGCATAGGAAAGTAGCCTTGTGGTTCACGGAAGAAGTGATCGGCAGTGTAGCGAAGGTTTTTCCCACACCCACGCACCATCCAATTGATGAATGCCTCGGGCAAACCTGGGGCCGGGTGGGAGAGTTACGTATAGCGTAAGTTCAATCTTTTTCAACTAATACGGCGTATTTGCGAACGCATTAAAAGAAATAAGCAAGTTTGCAAAATGCTTTAAAAAACCAGGGAATTTTCTGCCGACCGGTACAGTCGGAGTTAATAAGGCGTCTGTATTAAGATGACGGCCTAGCGTTTAATAACCGGTCTTTGCAGAAGGCCTATAAGGAAAAAAACTATGAGCCTCATTCTGATCATTATCCTGATCCTACTGCTGGTAGGCGGCCTGCCAGTATTCCCGCACTCGCGTAACTGGGGCTATGGCCCGTCAGGTATTCTGGGCGTTGTCCTGGTCGTCCTGCTGGTGCTGTTGTTGCTCGGTCGGATATAAACACCGGACAAAAAAAGAGGCCTCATTGAGGCCTCTTTTTTATTGCCGTTAAATTAGTCCGGCTTACCGTCGATAACACCGGCGGTGTTATCCAACAAGCTCTTGGTCGCTGTCTGCAGGAACGATTCGAGTTTCTGCTTCAGCGCCGCTTCGTCCGGCGATTCAGGGATCACTTTACCGGTCGGGTTAGCGCCCAGTTCGTATTCCCACAGTTTGGGTGGCATTTCCTTTGGCAGTACCAGGATACGGTCTGCGGTGACCAAGGCCACCGTCTGGTCGCTGCCCGACGGCTTGATCACGCCAAAGCCCTTGTCGCCTTCCGGCAGGTTCAGCAGGTCACGGCCCCAGCACTGGTGCAGGGTGTCGCCACCGAGGCGGCCCATGATGGTCGGCACGATGTCGATCTGGGTGCCCACGGTGTGGTCACGCTCGCCGAACTTCTCCTGCATGCCCGGTGCAATCATCAGCATCGGCACGTTGAAGCGGCCCAAGTCCATTTCGGTGATCTGCTGTTCGTTGCCGAAGCCGTGGTCACCCACGATCACGAACAGGGTTTCTTTGAAGTACGGCTCTTTACGAGCCTTTTCAAAGAACTGGCCCAGGGCCCAGTCGGAGTAACGCATGGCCGTCAAATGCTCGTTGAGGCTGCCACGGTCGGTGACTTTCTCTACCGGCAATGGCGTCGGCAATGCGTACGGCGTGTGGTTGGACAGGGTTTGCAGCAGCGCGTAGAACGGCTTGCCGCCTTCGCGGGCTTTCAACTCTTCCAGGCCACGGGTGAACATGTCCTGGTCGGACACACCCCACGTCGGGTCGGAGAACACCGGGTTGACGAAGTCATTACGCCCGATGAAGTTGGTCATGCCCTGGTTGCTGAAGAAGCCCGACTGGTTGTCCCAGGCGAAATCGCCGTTGTAGACATACACGTCGTCAAACTTGCGCGCGCTGAGCAACTGCGGCAGGCCCGACAGATTGTGGCTGCCTTCCGGGGTCTGCATCAGGTATTCGAAGCCCGGCAGGTTCGGGAAGCAGGCCATGGTGGCGAACATACCCTGGTGGGTGTGGGTGCCGTTGGAGAAGAAGCGGTCGAACAGCAAGCCTTCTTTGGACAACTTATCGAAGTACGGCGTGATGTTGCCTGGGCGGCCCAGCGCACCGACCGAGTGACCGGCGAAGCTTTCCATCAGGATCACTACAACGTTCTTGATCGGCAGGGTCTTCTCGGCCGGTGGCGTGTAGTCACGGCGCACCGCTGCGGTGTCGGTATCCACCAGCTTCTCTTGCGGCAGCACCAGCATGTCACGCACGGTTTGGGTAGCCAGCGGCTGATCGAGGGTGGCCTTCCAGATGTTGGAACGCTCTTCGGAGAAACGCGACTTGGCCGCGGCGATCAGCGACAAGGTGCCGTTCAAGCCCAATTGGTTGGCGAAGTTCGATTCGGTGGTGTACACATCACCCCAACGCAGCGGCGGGCCCTGGCGCAGGGTGCCACGGATGGCGACCACGGCGATCAACAGGCAGACCACGAACACCGCGATGCGGCTGTACCACGGCGCCACTTGGCGGGTGCCGATACTGCCGCCGCTGAACGGGCCACGTGGGCGCGTCGCACGGTCGGCGCCTTTGAAGGCGATGCTCAGGATCAGTGTGCCCACGGCCCAGGCCAGCAGGTAGCGCACCACCGGGAAACCGTACCAGAGCATGCTCATCACGGTTTTCGGGTCTTCCTTCACGTACTGGAAGACCAGGCCGTTGAGGCGCTGGTGGAACTCGCGGTAGAAGTCCATTTCCATCAAGCCCAGGAACAGGGCAATGCTGGACACCACGGTCAGCCACAAACGGAAGAACCCGCGCGCCGCCATGGCCCTTACGCTGAACAACGCCAGCAGCAGCGGGACCAGCGCGTACATCACAAAGCGTATGTCGAAGCGCGTGCCGTTGACGAACGCTTCCAGGAAGGTCGAGGCAGGCGTGTCGAGGATCATCTCGCGGTTATAGACCAGCAGCGCCAGGCGCAGCAGGGAGAACATCACCATCATGACCAGTGCGCAGAGCAGTGTGTACGCCAGATGGGATTTGACGGTCGGTTGCAGCAGGCGATTAGAAGCTCGCTGCTGACTCAGGGCGTCCGGGTTTGCCATGTCGTTTCAGGACCCATTGGAAGTTTAAGTTACGAAAAAATGCAGTGGCGTCCGTCCCTCGCCCAGGCTGGCTGGGGTAGGCGGTTAACGCGGTGGCGCAAATGGTGCCCGATCAATGGCAGCAACGCTATTAATTACTGAACGTGCGCCGCCCTTGCGCCTTTAACGGCACTCGAGATAGAGCCGTGGCAGCGTCATAAAGCCGGAGAATTGTCTTGGAAAAGATGTGAAAATTTCGTGCAGCGAATACTTTCGACACACAAAACTTTAAATACGCTAAAAACCAATGTGGGAGCGGGCTTGCCCGCGATAGCTGTATGTCAGCCAGCAGAACTGTGGCTGATAAACCGCTATCGCGGGCAAGCCCACTCCCACATTTACTGTGCCCACTCAGGATAAGAGTGAGCGCTGGTGGCGTCAGATCCGCACGTTGCCCCGTGGCCCGGCGATTGCCCAGATGATCAGGCCCAGCACCGGCAACAGCAGGATCAGCAGAATCCACAACACCTTGGCCCCGGTGCTTGCGCCGCTTTTGAACACGTTGATGATCGCCCAGATATCCAACGCCAGGATGATCAGGCCAATCAGGCTATTAAAAGTGGAACCCATGGTGTCGCTCCTAAGTGAGGGCATGCACTTGTAGGATAGTCAGCCCTGGCAGGGGTTCCGTTTTATTTCAGACGTGTAAGGCGACGCGCAGCGCTTCCAGGGACGGCTCGGCCTTGATGCCGACTTCAGCGCACAGTTGCAGCACGCGCGGCAGGTCGTTGCCGTAGACCAGCACCGCCTGGATTTCGTCGTCCAGCAGTTGGCTGAAGTTGAGCAGCACATAACCGCCATCTTCGGGGCTTAAGGCACTCATCTGGATCTGGATGCGGTTCAGCGCAGTGAGGTCTTCGGTCTTGGCCAACTGCTTGGGCTTGAGATTGAACGCTACGCCCGGGCCAAACGACGCGACGATCTGCGCGAACAGGTCGGCATAGGTGTCGGCCTGGAACAGCACGGTCTCCGGTAGGCTACCGACTACGACCCACTCTCCCAGCGCAATCGGGAAGCTGTCGTCGTAGTTGATATCCGGGTTGGCTGCCAGAAAGGCTGCAGGGTCGGCGTAGGCCTGGGCCTGGGCCGCTTCCTCGGCGATGCGCGCCACTTCGTCCTCGCCCATGACGCCGGCGCTGATTTTGCTGATGAGTTCGACGAGGGCGGTTTTCATGGGGTGATCCTGTGGCGAGCTGGTTTTTGAGGGCGCGTAGCCTACACCAGTTTCTGCAACTGCGCCGTCGTATCCACCGCGCCCATGGTCTGAGCCGCCGCCAGTGCAGTCGCGCCCTGGGCATCGGTGGCCTTGGGGTTGGCGCCTTGGCCGAGCAGGTAGTCGACCATGTCGACACGGTTGAACATCGCCGCCATCATCAACGCCGTACGGCCGTCCGAGGAGGCCGCGTCTACCGGCGCGCCGCCGTCGATCAGCGCCTTAACCACCGGCAGGTTGCCTTTGAACGCCGCACCAGCCATTGGCAGTTGGTTCTTGTCGTTGGCGATTTGCGGGTCAGCCTTGAATTCCAGCAGTACTTTTACCGCGTCAGCGTGGCCGTGATAGGCCGCGAGCATCAGCAAGGTGTCGCCATTGTGGTTGCGCAGGTTGGGTGGCAAGCCTTTGGCCAGCAGTGCGGCGAGCATGGCGGCATCGCCTTTGCGCGCCACGTCGAAGACTTGCTCGGCAAATTCAGCGGCTTCGTCTTCGGTCATTTGTTTAGGCTGGTCTGACATGTGGGGCTCCTTAACTGGGTGCTGCTTCTGGAATAAAGAATAGGCGCCCAGTGTCGCGATGGAGTTCCCCACTGTCATGGCTTTTTTACCAAAAGCCGCCATAGGCACAATCAATAGCGCTGCTCTTAATAACGCTGCTCTTAATAACGAAAGTGCCCGCCCTGAATCTGCGCCAACAATTGGCCGGTCACCGGTACATAGCAGTCCGACCCCGGCAGCCACGCATACACCGGGTCGTTACCCGCTTTGTCCGGGTCGAAGGCCTCCTCCTTGAGCCGCACTTTCTGGTACTTGAAGGTGCCGGTGGTTTCCATCTTCACCTTGATCCGCAGGAACAACGGCACCGCGTAAGGCGGAAGTTGGCCGTGAGCGAACTGCAGCAATTCACGCATATCCAGGGAGGCCAGGGACTCACTTGGGGTGATGGCGACCATGCCGGCGCGGCCATTGGTGTTTTCGATCTCGACACCGTAGGCCACCACTTCGGCGATCTGCGGGTGTTGCAACAGCACATTCTCCACTTCGGTGGTGGAGACGTTTTCGCCCTTCCAACGGTAGGTGTCGCCAAGGCGGTCGACAAATTGCGCATGGCCGAAGCCGATACTGCGCAACAAGTCGCCGGTATTGAAGTAGCGGTCGCCCTTCTCGAACACGTCGCTGAGGACCACCTTGCGGTTCTTTTCCGGGTCGGTGTAGCCGTCAAACGGCGATTTTTCATCGATCCTGGCCAGCAGCAACCCCTGCCCGCCCGTTTGCACCTTGCGCATGAAACCGTCGCTGCCACGGACCGGCTCACCCGCTTCGTGGGAGTAGTCCACCAGTGCCCAGTGCTGCAGGCAGAAGCCGATGGTGTTGTCGAAATTCAACACATTGGTGAAACCGATATTGCCGTCGCTGGCGGCATACAGTTCGCAGATGTGCTCAACGCCGTAGCGTTGCTTGAACTGGGCCCAGACGCCGGGGCGCAGGCCGTTACCGACCATCTTGGTCACGCGGTTATCGAGATCCTGCGCGCTGGCGGGCTGGTCGAGCAGGTAGCGGCACAACTCACCGACATAACCCAGGGTGGTTGCGTTGAATCTGCGCGCATCGTCCCAGAACTGGCTGGCGCTGAATTTACGCCGGATGGCGAACCCCGACGCCCCGACAATCGCCGAACCCCAGCACACGCACAGGCCAGTGGCGTGGTACAGCGGCAAGGTGCAATACAGGATGTCTTCGGGGCCCATGTCCAGGGCGATGCTGCCGAAGCTCACGGCGGTTTTAGTCCAGCGCCCGTGCTTCATGATGCCGGCCTTGGGCAAGCCCGTGGTGCCGGAGGTGTAGATATAGAAGCACGGGTCGTTGAAGAAGATTTGCCCGGTGCTGGCGGGGTTGTCCACCGGGCATTCGGCAACGGCGGCCATCAGGTCGATATAGCCATCGGGCACTGTGCTTGACTGCTGGTCGGCGACAAACCAGGTTCTTTGCGCAGTGATCGCCACTTGATCGCGCACCGCAGCGTAGGCAGCCACCAACTCCGCACCCACCACAATCGCCACCGGGCTGACCAGGTTCAGGCTGTGCACCAGCGCCGCCTGGGTTTGCGAGGTATTGAGCATGGCGCAGATGCCGCCCAGCTTGGCCACGGCCAATACGTTGAGCAGCAATTCGGGACGGTTTTCGATAAACAGCGCGACCACATCACCCTTGCCGATGCCCTGCGCGTGCAGGTGATGGGCAATACGGTTGGCACACTGGTTGGCTTCGCGGTAACTGAGCACCCTGTCGGCGTACAACAACGCCGCGCCGTCAGGGTTGCGCAGGGTGGCCTGTTCGAAGTGCCAACCCAGGCCGCAGGGTTGCTGGGGGTCGGTGACATTCGCGGCGCGCATGCCGCGTACCACGCGTGGCAGGGCTCGAACAATCGCGGGCACCTTACGCAGCATCTTGCCCCAGGTGATCATGTCGTCTTGCGGATGGGTCATGGCGGAACGTCCTTTTTCTTATTCTTCGTATGAGCCAGGAACACCGGCAAACCTGTCGCCAGGAGGCCGAGCGCCTTGCAGGAAAATACGCCTGCCGTTCTTTGGCTGTACACGCAGGATTTGAAAAGTTTTGTATCCCAGGGCAGCGCCGCCACAAAAATGGAATTGTGCGGCCTCTGGGCAGTCATTATCAGTAACGGCGACCTGAAACGGTCAACCTCGATAGCGCAAAATGCAGGATGCACGATGGCCATTCATGCAATTTGCACGAAACTGAAAATAAGGATATTTTTTAAGTGATTGTTTTATAACGATTTTTTACAAATACGAATACTGGCACAATCACTGCACCTATCACTCCACGCTTGCCAACTTGAGCCAACGGAGCTGATAGACATGAGCCTGATCCAAGATAAATTCGCTTCTGTATTCTCCCAATACGACGTCACCACTCAGCCACGCCCAGACGGCGGCATCCTGTTGACCCTGCGCAACAGCGAAGGCAAACAGGTCAAGCGCTCGATTTCGTATCAACAGCTGCACACCGCCGACCAACTGACGTGGGTGATCAGCGCCATCCGCCGCGACCTGGCCGAACAAGCCAGCGACCTGCCGCAAATTTCGATGCTGCAAAGCCAGAACCGCTTTGCGTTGCCGACTTACCATTCGGCCTAAGCAACTGCTGTGCAAAAAGGGCCGCGACGCCATTAAGCGTCGCGGCCCTTTTTTTATGGCGTGTCAGCACAGCCCCTGGCGGGTAGCCTCATTCATCGCCTGTACGCGATTGGTGACTTCCAACTTGCCGTAGATGTTACGCAGATGGAATTTGACCGTGGCTTCGGAGGTGGCGCGAATCTGGCTGATTTCCCAGACGGTCTTGCCCTCCGAGGCCCAGCGCAGGATTTCCAGCTCAGTCGGCGTGAGAGGCTTGCCGCCTAAGCTCTGCCGCCTTCTAACCACCACGGGCACGGTAACCAGCGTACGACACGACTCCTCTGGGCCACTCATTGATCTCTCTCCTTGTATTAGCGGATGCCCTGCCATCATTCGGATTGCTCCTATTGACAGGTGGCGCAAACATCAAAAACGAAAGAGAGAGTTACATAACGAATGGGATGAAAGCACAAGGCGCAGCATAAACAGCTACGCCCTACAGGAAATTAGGCTTATTCCTACAACAACTTCCAACCCGCCTGAGTTGAACAGTTAAATACTTGTGCTTAGTCGTCCAGGCCTGGAAAACCACCGGTAATATCAGCGCCGGTAAACTCAGGTACCCGGCCTTGGGCGGTGTTGAACAAACGCAGGGTTACAAAGTGTGGATTCTCACCCATGTCGAACCAATGCGGCATACCGGCCGGAATCACCAGCAGGTCATTTTTCTCACAGCGCACCGCGTATACGTAGTCGCCCACGTGCACGCTGAACAGGCCTTGGCCCGCGATGAAGAAACGCACTTCGTCTTCGCTGTAGCGGCGCTCATCGAGGAACTGCGCACGCAGCTCTGCTTTCTGCGGATGCTCGCCGCTCACGCTGAGCACCTCCACAGCCGCGTAGCCAAGGCTATCGATCTGCGGTTGGTATGCAGCGATCATTTCAGCATTGCTGGCGCCCTTCTCGATAGGGCTAGGTTGCCAGCGCTCAAAGCGTACGCCGTGTTCGGCCAGGGTCTTGGCGATATCGTCGAAGTGGGTCAGGACCTTGTTCGGGGTATCGGGTGTAGCAACGTGGTAAACAGCGACATAACTCATTGCTCGTCTCCTTTATTCGGCTCTTGCAATCGAAGGCCAATGATAATGGCGGCGGCCAGCGCCGCGACGCTGGCGATGCTGAAGGTCAGGGTCGGGCCCAGCAGGTTCCAGCTATAGCCGGCATACAGCGCGCCCACCGCGCCACCGGTGCCGGCCAACGCGGCATACAGCGCCTGGCCCTGGCCTTGCTGGCGATCACCGAAGCTGCGTTGAACAAAGGCAATCGCTGCCGCGTGGAAGCTGCCGAAGGTGGCCGCGTGCATCACTTGCGCCAGCAGCAGCACCCAGAAAAATTCGGCGAATGAGCCCAACAGCAACCAGCGTACGGCCGCCAGCAGGAAACTGGCCAGCAGCACCCGACGCACCGAAAAGCGTGTGAGGATGCGGCTCATGGCCAGGAACATCAGCACCTCCGCCACCACCCCGATGGCCCAGAGCATGCCGATCACGCCACGGCTGTAGCCCAGGTGTTCCAGGTGCAGGGTGATGAAGGTGTAATACGGGCCGTGGCTCATTTGCATCAGCGCCACGCAGGCATAAAACGCCAGAACGCCGGGGCTGCGTAATTGCTTGAGAAAACCGGCACCGGCCAGGCGATTGCCGTGGGTAACAGGCTGCGCGTTGGGCACCCACAGGCTGGCGCCGATGATACCGGCCATGATCACCACGACCACCACCGGATAAATGTCCAGGCTCAGCCAATCGAACAGGCGCCCCATGATCACCACAGTGAGGATGAACCCGATGGAGCCCCACAGGCGGATCTGGCTGTAGCGTGAGGTTTGCTTTTGCAGGTGAGCCAGGGTGATCACTTCAAACTGCGGCAACACGGCGTGCCAGAAGAATGCGTGCAGCGCCATCACCAGGGCCAGCCAGGCGTAGGTCTTGCTCACGAAGATCAGTGAGAAGCTGGCCAGGGTGCACACCGCGCCAAAGCGCACGATGGCCAGCCGCCGACCGGTATAGTCGCCGAGCCAGCCCCACAGGTTTGGCGCCACGCAGCGCATCAGCATGGGGATGGCCACCAGCTCGCCAATGCGCGCGCTGGAGAACCCCAAATGATCGAAATACAGCGCCAGGAACGGCGCCGTCGCCCCGAGCAGGGCGAAGTAGAAGAGGTAGAAGCTGGAGAGGCGCCAGTACGGGAGGGCTTGGGTCATGCGGTAAGGGGCTGCTTCGCAGCCCAGCGGGAGCAAGCTCGCTCGCCACAGGCTGTCACAGCTGGCCCAGTACCGGGGTACTCACGCGCACATCAGCATTTTGCCCACGGTTGCGCAGCAGATGATCCATCAACACGATGGCCATCATCGCCTCGGCAATCGGCGTGGCACGGATGCCGACGCATGGGTCGTGGCGGCCCTTGGTGATCACGTCCATTGCGTTGCCGTGCACATCGATCGAACGGCCCGGGGTGGTGATGCTCGACGTGGCCTTGAGGGCCAGGTGCGCAACGATCGGTTGGCCGGAGGAAATACCCCCGAGGATGCCGCCCGCGTTGTTGCTGAGGAAACCTTCCGGCGTCAGCTCATCACGGTGCTCGGTGCCGCGCTGCGACACACAGGCGAAACCGGCGCCGATTTCCACGCCCTTCACCGCGTTGATGCTCATCAGCGCGTGGGCCAGCTCGGCGTCGAGGCGGTCGAAGATCGGCTCGCCCAGGCCTGGCTTCACGCCTTCAGCCACGACGGTGATCTTCGCGCCCACAGAGTCCTGATCGCGGCGCAACTGGTCCATATAGGCTTCCAGTTCCGGCACTTTGTCCGGATCAGGGCTGAAGAAAGCGTTGTCATCCACGCTGTCCCAGGTCTTGAACGGGATCTCAATCGGGCCCAGTTGGCTCATGTAGCCACGGACCACGATGCCCTGGGTGGCCAGGTATTTCTTGGCGATTGCACCGGCGGCCACACGCATGGCGGTTTCGCGGGCCGAGCTGCGGCCACCGCCACGGTAGTCGCGTTCGCCGTATTTGTGGTGGTAGGTGTAGTCGGCGTGAGCCGGGCGGAACAGGTCCTTGATCGCCGAGTAGTCCTTGGACTTCTGGTCGGTGTTGCGAATCAACAGGCCGATGGCGCAACCGGTGGTGCGACCTTCGAACACGCCGGAGAGGATCTCGACTTCGTCGGGCTCCTGGCGCTGGGTCGTGTGGCGGCTGGTGCCGGGCTTGCGGCGGTCGAGGTCACGCTGCAGGTCGTCCAGGGACAACTCGAGCCCTGGCGGGCAGCCGTCGACAATGGCGACCAACGCCGGGCCATGGCTTTCGCCCGCGGTGGTGACAGTGAACAGCTTGCCGAAGGTATTGCCGGACATGCAGGGCGCTCCGTGAAATCAGTTGAATCAAGTCAACCGTAATAACTTAAGGCAGCCAGTATACGCAGGCTAACCGACTAGTTCATCCTCGAAACCTTACCGGTAGACGTTGGTCCAACCGGCACCTTCCTCATGATGGCGCGATGATGCTGCGAGTTCTGCTTTTGACCCTCACCCTGTTTTCCAGCCTTGGCTTCGCCGCCTCCCCTGTCGTGCTGCAACGGCCCATCAGCCTGGACACCGGCAGCGGCGAGCTGTTTGGCTCACTTTTACTGCCCAAATCCGACAAACCGGTGCCGGTGGTGTTGATCATCGCCGGCTCCGGCCCCACCAACCGCAACGGCAACAGTGCCGACGGCGCGCGCAACGACAGCCTCAAGCGCCTGGCCTGGGTACTTGCCCGGCACAACATTGCCAGTGTGCGCTACGACAAGCGCGGCGTGGCCGCCAGCCTGGCGGCCACGCCCGACGAACGCAACCTCACGCTGGACGCCTACGTGGCCGACGCCGTGGCCTGGGGCAAGCTGCTCAAGGCCGACAACCGCATGGGCCCGCTGATTGTGCTGGGCCATAGTGAAGGCGCGCTGGTCGCCGCCCTCGCCGCACCGCAGCTGGAGCCGGCCGGGGTTATTTCCCTGTCCGGCAGCGCCCGGCCGGTGGACCAAGTGATCCGCCAGCAATTGGCCAATCACCTGCCCCCTGCCCTGTTGCTGCGCAGCAACGAGATCCTCGACCACCTCAAGGCCGGCCAGGTGGATGCTGATGTGCCTGCCCCGCTGGAAGGTATTTTCCGACCCAGCGTGCAGCCGTACCTGATCAGCCTGTTTCGCGCCGATCCGTCAGCCGCTTTCGCCAAACTGCGCATGCCGGCGTTGATCATCCAGGGCACTAACGATATCCAGGTCGGCGTCGCGGATGCCCGGCAACTGAAAAACGCCAAGCCCGATGCACACTTGACGGTGATCGAAGGCATGAACCACGTGATGCGCATCGTGCCCAACAATGTGCAGCAGCAATTGGCCTCCTACAACGACCCGAAACTGCCCCTCGCCGCCGAACTGGGCGAGCGCATCGTGCGCTTTATCGACGGACTTCAAGCCCGTTAAGCGACTATTTACCTCCAGTCCTCAAGAAAGCGGCCGATAAGCCCAGGGTCGACAGTAAAAAGACTGTCGACTCGCAGGGCTTGGACAGGATCGCACCGCATGACAACCACAGAAGCTACACCAGAACCCATCGCCGACACCCCGGCCGAAAAACCCGAGGCCGTCGAGGCGGCGGCGCTGCCGTGGGCGGACGTGCAAGCCGAACATTTCAAGATGCTGCGCCTGGCGCCCCTGACCACGGACCGCGCCACCGGCGTGCGGCAGTTGCGGTTTGTGCAGTTCGGCTATGCCGAGCGCCACGATAAACACCAGAGCCTGTTGCGCATGGTCATCCAGTTGCCGGGCCAACGGGTACGGCGCGAGCAGAACCACTTGGATATCTGGGTCGATCACGATAAACACCGCGTGCACTTCGGCCCGGGCAACAGCCTGGAAATCGAACCGGCCAACCGTGGCATCGGTCGCTTCCTCGTCGCCCAAGGCGCAGCGTGGGCGAAAAAGACGTGGTCACACTACCGCGTCGACGGCGTGGACCTGGCCAACAAAGACGCCCTTAACGAAGCCACGCGCCTGCGCCGCGATCACTTCCTGCGCATCCAGGGTTTTGATGTGGCGTATGCCGATGTGCAGCATTTGAAAGGCAATGTACAACCCGGCAAAGTCAGCGCAGTGCTGGACAGTTGGAACACCGAGAAGGTGCAGTTCGTGGAAATCCTCGAAGCCGCACAGATGCTGCAACAGGCTGAGCAGAACCTGGCCGAGCAGGAAGTGAAGCTGCGCAAGGAAGAGGAAAAGGTCACCAAGTTCAAGCGTGAGGACAGCGGGTTGCGCTTTACCATCACCTGTCTGGTGGCGTTTACGGTGTTTCAGGCGGGGCTGTTGATCTGGATTGCGACACACCGATAGCGGGTGCAATGCGATCAAAAATGTGGGAGCTGGCTTGCCTGCGATGGCGGGCAACTGATACACCGCCATCGCAGGCAAGCCAGCTCCCACACTGACCGCATGCTTACTTTGAGTTCTGGTTAAACCCTGGCAGCAAACACCGCCTGATGTTCCCGGCACTGCTCAGCCGTCAACATGAACACGCCATGCCCACCGCGCTGGAACTCCAGCCAGGCAAAGTCGACTTCGGGGTACAACGCCTCGACGTGCACTTGGCTGTTGCCAACCTCGACAATCAGCAAGCCCTTCTCGGTCAGGTGGTCCGCCGCCTCGGCCAGCATGCGCCGCACCAGGTTCAGCCCATCATCGCCGCAGGCCAGGCCCAGCTCCGGTTCGTGCTGGTATTCGTCCGGCATGTCGGCGAAGTCTTCAGCATCCACATACGGCGGGTTGGACACGATCAAGTCAAAGCGCTGGCCCGGCAGGCCATCGAAGCCGTCGCCCTGCACGGTGTAGACGCGCTCGTCGACGCCGTGGCGCTCGATGTTCTGGTTGGCCACCTCCAACGCTTCGAAGGACAAGTCGCCCAGCACCACTTCGGCGTCCTGGAACTCATAGGCGCACGCAATGCCGATGCAACCGGAACCGGTGCACAGGTCGAGGATGCGTGCCGGCGGCTGGGCCAGCCAAGGTTCGAAGCGGTTTTCGATCAGCTCGCCAATCGGCGAACGCGGGATCAACACGCGCTCATCGACGATAAACGACATGCCGCAGAACCAGGCTTCTTTCAGCAGGTAAGCCGTAGGCACGCGCTCGTGGATGCGGCGGTGCAGCAAGCGCTGCACGTGGGAGATTTCCTCTTCCTCCAGATTGCAGTCCAGGTAGCTGTCGGCAATTTCCCAAGGCAGGTGCAAGGCACCGAGTACCAATTGCCGGGCTTCGTCCCAAGCATTGTCGGTACCATGGCCGAAAAACAGGTCTTCCCCATGGAAACGGCTGACAGCCCAACGGATGTGGTCGCGCAGTGTGCGCAGGCGGGAGGTGATCACGGGGGCAAGCTCCTGGAAAAAACGACTGGCGATTCTAACAGCCTTCGCCTGTACCGACGATGTACGAAAGCCCTTCACCATCCGTCGGATTTCATCCTATTTGCCATCATTGCGCTAAACAAGCCGCCCACTTGACATGGCTGCACGTCAACAACGGCGTACCTTACGATGGTAGCGATTCACAGAACCGCTCAGCCAGTGGACAATGTCACAAAAGCCCCCCTCACAGGAGCCCCAGAATGTCCGTTCCAAAGACGATGTTTCAACTCAGCGGTCGCGGTTACGCAGCAGCCAACCTGAACCATGCGACCCTCGTGATCATCGACGCCCAGAAGGAATACCTCAGCGGCCCACTCGCCCTCTCAGGCATGGACGCGGCGGTCGACAACATCAAGCAACTGGTCGCGGCAGCGCGCAACGCTGGGCGGCCGATCGTGCACGTGCGCCACCTCGGCACCGTCGGCGGTCTGTTTGACCCGCAGGGCGAGCGTGGCGAATTCATTCCCGGCCTGGAACCCCTGGGCGATGAAACCATCATCGGCAAGCTGCTGCCCAGCGCGTTCCACGGCACCGGCCTTGAAAAACACCTGCAAGACCTTGGCTCCCTGGACCTGATCGTCAGCGGCTTCATGAGCCACTCCAGCGTCAGCACCACCGTGCGCGCTGCCAAGAACCTGGGCTTTCGCTGCACCCTGGTGGAAGACGCCTGCGCCACGCGCGACCTGCCTTACAAAGGCGGCATCCTGAGTGCTGAACACGTACAGCAGACCGAAATGGCCATCATGGCCGATAACTTCGCGACCCTCGCGTTGACCAAAGATCTGATCTGATCGTCCTTCTGATGAGCGGCGCGGCAATGTTTATTGCCCCGCTCATCTGCAAAAGCTTTTCATTTTCTGCAATTGCCTCAGGCACAGGAACAACCTGTGTATCTTCCGGTCGAAGGGCCGATACCCTGGAGGAAAGGTCGGAATGAAGATATCCGATGGTTTTGATGCTCGTCGCTTGCGCCCCAAGGGCCCGAGCAACTGGCGTCTGCGCCTGGTAGCCGGCTTTGCCGCGCTGCTGGCCATTGTTGGTGTGCTGCTGGCAGGTGCCGGTGGCGCCGGTTTGTTTGGTCATTCGCCGGCGCTCGGCGAACTGAATGCCAGCCCGGGCGGCTCGGCTATCCTGTTAGGGATCGGGCTGTTGGTGCTCTGGTTTGGCGTGTGGTTATGGCGTCGCAGCCGTCGGCGGATGCGCCAGCCGTTGTCGCTGAACATTGCGTCGCACCTGATGAAAAAGCACGACTGATGGCGCTTGGATAGCGTTTCCTGCGCCCTGGCCGCCGCGATTTAGGTAAACTGCCCGCCCTTCGCGGAGGCTGACATGCAAGACGACGATTTTTCCCTGTTCAAAAACGAGCTGCGCGGCGTCAAGCCGATCAAGCACGACCGCGCCGACACCGGCAAACCCAAGACCGACCGGGCGCAGATTGCCAAGCTGCGCCAGGCCGCGACCGTGCGCACCGATGCCACCACCGTGGATGGCCTGTCAGACCAGTTCGTGATCGATGTAGGCCCCGAAGACGAGCTGATGTGGGCCCGCGACGGCGTGCAGGAAAGCCAGATGCGCAAGCTCAAGGTCGGCCAGATCCCATTCGAAGGCAGCCTTGACCTGCACGGCATGAACGTGGAAAAAGCCCGCGAAACCCTCTGGGCCTTCCTGGCCGAAGCGACCAAATTCGAAATCCGCTGCGTGCGCGTCACCCATGGCAAGGCCGTGCGGTTGGATGGCAAGCGGCCGATGATCAAGAGCCACGTCAACACCTGGCTGCGCCAGCATGCCCAGGTGCTCGGCTTTACCTCATGCCAGGCCCGCCACGGCGGCGCGGGCGCGGTGTATGTGATGCTCAAGCGCACCATGATGGAGGGGCGCGACGAGTAACAAGTGCCATCGTCAGGCTTGCAGCGATGTGTCCGCCACCGTAACCTTGCGCTTTGCGAAAATCCCACAGGTAGTTTCATGTCCCTGGAACAGAATTACACAGAGATCCTCGGCCAACTCGGCGAGGACGTCTCCCGCGAGGGCCTGCTCGACACGCCAAAGCGTGCCGCCAAGGCGATGCAGTACCTTTGCCGCGGCTATGAACAGACACTCGAAGAAGTCACCAACGGTGCCTTGTTCAGCTCCGACAACAGCGAAATGGTACTGGTGAAGGACATCGAGCTGTACTCGCTGTGCGAACACCACCTGCTGCCGTTTATCGGCAAGGCTCACGTCGCGTATATCCCGAGCGGCAAAGTGCTGGGCCTGTCCAAGGTCGCGCGGATCGTCGACATGTATGCGCGTCGCCTGCAGATCCAGGAAAACCTCAGCCGCCAGATCGCCGACGCGGTCCAGCAGGTGACCGGTGCACTGGGCGTTGCGGTGGTGATCGAAGCCAAGCACATGTGCATGATGATGCGCGGTGTGGAAAAACAGAATTCGTCGATGATCACTTCGGTGATGCTGGGTGAGTTCCGCGAAAACGCGGCCACCCGCAGCGAATTCCTCAGCCTGATCAAGTAACAGGCTGCGTAGGAAAAGGCCGGCGTTCATCGCCGGTTTTTTTTCGCCTGCAGAAATCAGGTAAGCTGCGGCCCCTTCTTCATGGGCAAGAGGTTTTCAGCCATGTTCGTCAAAGCACTTCGAGTGGGCCTCGGCCACGTCATCATCGCGGGCGACTTCATTACCCGCCCACGCAAAAAGCAGCGCCCCGCCGAACAACAGGCGCAGGTGAACGCTGCGGCCAAGGACCTGACGCTGTATCAGTTTCATGCCTGCCCGTTTTGCGTGAAGACCCGTCGTACGCTGCACCGTCTGAATGTGCCGGTGGCATTGAAGGATGCGAAGAACAACGCGCAAGACCGCCAGACCCTGCTGGAGCAAGGAGGCAAGATCAAAGTGCCGTGCCTGCGCATCGAAGAGAATGGCCAGACGACCTGGATGTATGACTCCAAGGTGATCATTGATTACCTGGACAAGCGGTTTGCTGCGGTCTGACAAACACTGGTTAACCGGTGTGGGCGCTGGCTTGCCTGCGATAGCATCAGCGCGCAGTACCTGAGCAACCGAGTTGCCTGCATCGCAGGCAAGCCAGCGCCTACATATGAACCTGTGTTTAATCCAGCATCAGTACATGCTTAGGATGGCTAGCCACGCGCTTAAGCCACGCCTGCACCGCCGGGTAAGGCGTCAGGTCAAAACCACCTTCATGGGCCACATGGGTGTAGGCATACAGCGCGATGTCGGCAATTGAATATTGCTCGCCCACCAGGTAGGGCGTGGCTTGCAGCTGACGCTCCATGACCTTCAAGGCCTTGTAGCCGCCTTTATGGGTGGTTTTGTATTCCTCCAAACGGTCTTGCGGCATGTTCAGGTAAAACTGAATAAACCGCGCCACTGCGATGTAAGGCTCGTGGCTGTATTGCTCGAAAAACTGCCACTGCAGCACCTGGGTACGCAGGCGTGGTTCGGACGGCAGGAACTCGCTGCCATCGGCGAGGAAGTTGAGGATCGCATTGGATTCCCACAGGCAGGTGCCGTCTTCGAGTTCCAGTACCGGGATCTTGCCGTTGGGGTTCTTGGCCAGGAATTCGGCGGTCTGGGTGTCGCCCTTGAGGATGTCGACATCGATCCATTGATACGGGATGCCCAGCAGGCTGAGCATCAATTTGACCTTGTAGCAGTTGCCCGACTTGTAATCGCCATAAACCTTGTACATGGGGCTCCCCTTATGCCGCTTGCGCGTGCTGTGCTTGCCGAACCACCGCGGCCAGGCGCTTGAGACCTTCGTCCAAACGGGCCGGGTCGATATGGCTGAAATTGAGGCGCAACGAGCCATGGTGCTGGTCGGGCTCGGAAAAGAACGGTTCACCGGGCATGAACGCAACGTCCTGATCTAATGCTTGCGCCAACAAGGTGCGGGTATCGAGCGGCTGTTTCAAGGTCAGCCAGAAGAATAATCCGCCTTGAGGTGTTTGCCAGTCGGCCAAATCACCGAAATGGCGCTGCAGCGCGGCCTGGAATGCATCGCGCCGCTCGCGGTAAAAGCTGCGCAGTTCAGCCAGGTGCTGTTGGTATTTTTCGCTGCCGATCCACTGCATCGCCTGCCACTGGCCAACGCGGTTGGTGTGCAGGTCGGCCGATTGCTTGAGTTTGAGCAAATGCGGGAATAAATCCGGGCTGGCGATCAGGTAGCCGACGCGCAGGCCGGGCAGCAAGGTCTTGGAGACGGTGCCGGTGTAGATCCAACTGGCCTTCTTCAGGCGGCCGGCGATGGGCTGCGCACTGGCGCCGTCGAAGGTCAGCTCACGGTAGGGTTCGTCTTCGATCAAGGTTACGCCGAACTCGTCGAGCAAGGCCGCGACGGCTGCGCGCTTGGCCTCGCTGTAGCGCACGGCCGAGGGGTTCTGGAAGGTCGGGATCAGGTAGATGAACGCCGGGCGATGGCGTTCGAGGCTGGCACGCAGGGTGGCCAGGTTCGGGCCATCGGCTTCCAGTGGCACGGTCAGGCACTCGGCGCCGAACAGTTGGAAGATCTGCAAGGCCGCCAGGTAAGTCGGGCCTTCCAGCAGGACTGGGGTGCCCTTGTCGATGTACAGCTTGGCCGCCAGGTCCAGGGTTTGCTGAGAACCGCTGACCACCAGCACCTGGCTGGCCTGGCACGCTACGCCCAACGCGCGTGCTTGGTCGGCGAGCAGTTCGCGCAACTGTGGTTCGCCTTCGCTCATGCCGTATTGGCCAATGTTGAGCGGCATGCCGTCCCAGTTCAATGTGGGCAGCATGGCTTCGGCCGGCAGGCCACCGGCGAACGACATCACCTGCGGGCGCTGGGCCGCGGCGAGGATTTCACGGATCAAGGAGCTTTTGAGGCGCGTAACACGTTCAGAGAAGGCCATAAGGTCACCGGTGGCAAAGCACGTGGGAAATACGTCAAACTACTTGACCGAAATTACGACGGCTTGAGTAGATACGTCAATATGCTTGACCTTAAAAACCAGAACAGCCAGCAACAGGCGATGGAAGCCTTCTTCTTCGGCTACCAGGCCTTCACCGCCAAGGCCGACGAAATGCTTGAGCGCCGTGGCCTGAGCCGCGTGCACCAGCGCATCGTATTTTTTATCGCGCGTTACCCGGCCTTGAGCGTGAAGCAACTGCTGGAATTGCTCGGCGTGAGCAAGCAGGCGCTGAACATCCCGCTGCGCCAATTGCAGGAAATGCACTTGGTCAACAGCGTCGCGGCCGAGACCGACAAGCGCAAACGCCTGCTGGAGCTGAGCGAAGAAGGCCAGCGTTTCGAGCAGTCGCTGCGCCGCGAGCAGGTGAAACTGCTGCAACGTGCCTTCAACGAAGCCGGTGAAGCAGCGGTGGCGGGATGGTTGGCGGTGAACCAGGCGCTGGCCGGGCAGCCTTGATCTTCCCCGCTCACCACAAAGCCCCCTTGCTAGCCTTTCATCCACTTTCGCACAAACAATCGAAAACATTATTTGCTTTATTTGTATACAAAAGCATAATTCGCTTCGTGCGAGTTCCTGACCTATTGGTCAACAAAGCCCGCCAGTACCTCAAAGCGCTGTTGCCCACTTTTGTGACCGGCGCTGGAAATAACAATAAAACTCTTGAGGAGTACTTGCTGTGGAAAGCCGAAAATCCGAAGCCCCGACGCTGGACCTCTCCCCGCCCAGCCTCACCCCCGCAAAGCATGGCTGGCTGGAACGCCTGTTCAAACTGAGCGCACATGGCACCACAGTGAAGACCGAGCTGATTGCCGGCCTCACCACCTTCATCACCATGGCCTACATCATTTTCGTCAACCCCAATATCATGGCCGACGCCGGCATTGATCACGGCGCGGCGTTTGTCGCCACCTGTATCGCCGCTGCGCTGGGCTGCCTGTTGATGGGCTTGTACGCCAACTGGCCGGTCGGCCTGGCGCCGGGCATGGGCCTGAACGCGTTTTTTACCTACACCGTGGTCGGCACCATGGGCTACCACTGGGAAACGGCGTTGGGTGCGGTGTTTATCTCCGGCGTGCTGTTCATGGGCCTGACCCTGTCGCGCGTGCGTGAATGGCTGCTCAACAGTATTCCGGTGAGCCTGCGCCATGCCATGGGCGCCGGTGTGGGTTTGTTTATCGGGGTGATTGGCCTGAAAACCGCTGGCATCATCGTCGACAGCCCGGCCACCTTGATCAAACTCGGTTCGCTGCACGAGCCCGCGCCATTGCTGGCGGCGGTGTGCTTTTTGCTGATCGCGATCCTCAGCTACCACCGCGTATTCGGCGCGATCCTCATCAGCATCATCGCCGTAACCCTGGCCGGCTGGGGCCTGGACCTGGTGCACTACAACGGCATTCTCTCCACCCCACCCAGCCTGGCGCCAACCTGGATGGCGATGGACATAAAAGGTGTATTCAGTGTCAGCATGATCAGCGTGGTTTTTGCCTTTTTGTTTGTACACATGTTTGATACCGCCGGTACACTGATGGGCGTTGCGCAACGCGCTGGGCTGGTCGATGCCGAGGGCAAGATTCATAACCTGTCCCGTGCGTTGAAGGCTGACAGTGCATCGAGTGTATTCGGTGCCATGGTCGGCGTGCCGCCAGTGACCAGCTATGTGGAAAGTGCTGCCGGTGTTGCTGCTGGCGGGCGCACCGGGCTGACCGCCGTGACCGTGGGCGTGCTGTTTGTAGCGGCGATGTTTTTTGCGCCGTTGGCCGGCATGATTCCGGCGTATGCCACCGCCGGTGCGTTGATTTACGTGGCGATGCTGATGATGGCGAGCATGGCCCATATCAACTGGGATGAGGCCACCGACAGCATTCCGGCGATTGTCACGGCGATCATGATGCCGCTGACGTTCTCGGTCGCCGACGGTATCGCCCTGGGGTTTATCACGTACGTGGCGCTGAAGGCCGGCACCGGCAAGTACCGTGAGATTTCCATCAGCTTGTGGGTGCTGTGCGTGATTTTCATCGCGAAATTCATCTTCCTGTAGTTCGCAGGAAACGGCCGAAAACCGCCTCACCTCCGGGTGGGGCTTTTGCACGAATGGAGGACTGTAAATGACCCTGGAAACCTGGCTGCTGTTCAGCGGTGCTGCATTGATCGTGATCCTGATCCCCGGCCCGCTGTCGCTGCTGATGATCAGCAACAGCCTCAACTACGGCCTGCGCCGTTCGTACCCGGCGTTTCTCGGCGGGGTGTTTGCCTCGATTTGCCTGCTGAGCGCCTCGGCCTTGGGCCTCGGCGCCCTGCTGCTGGCGTCGGAACAGCTGTTCAGTGCGTTGAAAATCGTCGGCGCGCTGTACCTGTTTTATCTGGCGTGGCAAAGCTTTCAGCAATCGCGGCAACCGGCCCATCGCGCCGACGTGCCGCACATGGCAGCCACCCCGCGCTTTCGCACACTGTTTGGCCGGGCCTTTGTGCTGGGCGCCAGCAACCCCAAAGACATCCTGTTTTTCGCCGCCTTCCTGCCGCAGTTTCTCAGCGCTGAGCAAGCCTTCCTGCCGCAATTGCTGATCATGATCGCCACTTGGACCGTGCTCGACCTGCTGTGCAAGCTGGCGTACGGCCTCGGCGCCCACGGTGCTGCGCGGTATTTGCGCAGCGGCACGGGCCAGAGCTGGTTCAACCGTGTCAGTGCCCTGCTGTTTGGCGGCGCGGCGACGGCGGCGCTACTCAAAAGCTTGCCGGCATGACTTTGACAAAATACACAGTGGCCGGCTCGGCAAAACGTACCGGCCATTGAATACCCGCCACCAGCCTGACCAGGCGGTTTTCGTCCATGGCGATTTCGATGGCGGCAAACTCCGCTGAGAATGGCACGCTTGAGCTGATACGGTTTCGAAACCATGGATCGGAAAGCTCTGGCGCCACCCTGGAGCGTAGGTTGACGTTGTTACTATCAACCCATTGGGTCAGCACAAAATAGACGGTGTCGGTGTGTGGGTGAGTGCAGTAGAAATCCAATGCTGCTGTCGCTCCACGCCGTCTTGCGATGCCGTTGACGGTAAAACCATGGCGCTCGAAAATCTGCCTGACGGCTGCCTCTGCCGATTGCGAGCGAATGATAGTGTTGCCTCTGCGCCTGAGCAACGCGGCGTTGAGGCGGCTGGGCGGGGTGAAATCCAGACGCATCGCCCCCGGCGCCAATCCTTCAGAGCCTATATTGAAACTACGGCCACCCGGTTCGCCCACGGGCTGTAACAACTTCAGCAAATCGACCATGCGCCCCTGGGTCCCCGGCGCCAGCCAATGATCGAGCGTGGCCCTGATATTGAGTAAATGCGTCGCCGTCATCGTCGGGTCGGAGCCCGCCAATTCGATGAGCCGCTCGCCGAAAAACCGCCTGCTGCCTGCGGTCATACCAGGAAAAGCCCTGCCCACCGTGGCCTCCAGGGGCTCATTAAACAGTGCCAAATGGGGCGTCCACCGCCCATTGGCACCGAGGGTCGTCGGCATGGGCTGCTCGCCTGCGCCAACGCCCAGCCAACGGTCCATATCCATATAGGCCCTGAAGCCGAGGTCATGATTTCTCATGATAAAGACAAGGTTCGGGGACAGCGCGTTAGTGCCCTGAGGCAACAGCCGGTAATAGTTCGCCCCTATTTTCAACACTTCATAGGCCGGATACCCCGCCACTGCCGGCACTTGGAAAATTCCGCGCGGTGGCGCCACCTCGGTCAGCGCTTGCTCCCACTGAAAGCCCCAGCCTTGCCAGGAGGCGTCGCTGGCCGCCGGTGATGCGCGCAAGGCCGTTTCCATGCCCGCGCGCGATGGCGGTGACCAATCACTTGTGCCTCTGATCGGAGCCCAAGGCTGTAACACACCTGAGCTGGGCCCCGGCACCGGCGAGTCGGCCCCCAACTCCCATTCCCGGGCCTGCTCAATCCGTAGAATCAGCTCATCCGACCCTTCGGCCTTGGGGTTTTTCAGGCGCAGGCCGCCTTCGTTCTTGTGTTGATACACCGGGTAGGCGTCGTCACCGTCGACAATATACTGCTGGCCATTTTTCACATACCGGCCCTTGCCTCCCGGCCCTTTCAACTCAATCGCCCCCTCCAATGCGCCGCTTGCCTTGAAGCACGCAAGCAGCTGGGTCGGTTTGGCCGGTGCCGCCTTCAGGCCGGCGAGCGCAACGGCAACGCTTTGATAGCGATGCACGCGGGGGATGGCGACCTGCGCAGCACGCGCATTCTTGGGGCCAGGAGCAAAGGTCATCAGCACGTCAACAAACGTCAGCATCGTCAAAAACGCCACATCCACTGCGTCATGGGCAGAGCCGCTGAAGTGATAGCGCCGCGCCGCGAGCAGCACTTCATACACGCTGATACCAACACCCAATACCGGCACAAATGACAGTAACCCCCGGATGCTCGCTTCATGCTGATCGCTGAAGCGTTGCTCACGGTACTCATCCAACGTCGCAGAGGAACGGGAGCGGGCTCGAGTGCGGCGTTGCAGCTCGAGCACCCGGGCATGGGCCAACAGCGCCAGTGCATGGCCGTGGGAGGTGACCACAGCCTCCAACCACAGCTCTGGCTGCAGCGCAATCTGCTCCTTGATTTGCGCCTCAATGGTATCCAGGGCAACCGCCGGTTCTTTATGCTCGACCGTGAAAAATTCGACGATTACAGCAACAAAGCGTTGCAGGCCTGTCAGATAGGGCCTGGCCGAGTAGGGCTGCCTGGGATTTACCTGGAGGCCAACGCCTGGGTAACTGGCAAGTGCCGTGGACTCCCAGCCAGGCGCCACCTGGCGCGCCAACATTTTCAGGTTCTCAGGTAATGCGCCCAGCCGATTCAACGCTTCCACGGCGTCGGCGAACGTGTTGTACCCGACCATTATTCGGCTTGCCACTGCCATGGGCCAATACAGCACGCACACACCCGAGATTTTGTCATGTATCAAGAGCACGCCGGTGATGTGGCGATCATGCTCCAGGGTAACGCCCACCAGTCGCACAACCGCCAGTTGCGCGTCAAACCCATCGGCCTTCAGGTCGCCTACCGCCCGCGCAGCCATAGCGAAGGTAAACAGACGCTGGGCCTTGTCGCTCATGCCTTGTCGAATCCCCGAGTACAGATGCACCTGCGCGCGTTGTTTCAGGGCCCGATACACCAGTGCTTCAGACAGGCCAGAGGACCGGGCCGGGATGGACGCCGGCGGATAAAAAGCCCGCCAGATCTGATTCTCGTACTCGCCGCCCACATTCAGCGACGAGATCATTTTGATCAGATAGGGCACGCTCAACCGCTCTTTCCAGACCGGGTCCAGCCAGCGGGCACGGTTCAAGCGCCAGCGGGTCCAGGGCGCCTTGGGGTCGAGGTTGTGCAGCGCTAATTGCAGCAAGCTGAAGGTCGTACGCTGCGGGCTGACGACCATTTTAATGTTGCGGTCCCCCACCACACACCCGCTCGTATAGCCACAGTACTGGGAACTGACCTCATCAGGCATGTCGAACAAGGGTTTATCGATATCCAGTTGCGGGTAAAAACCATCCTTGGTCAATTGTGCAATCAGGGCTTTGCGGGCGAAGGCATCGAGCTCAGGCAGGTCCTGCCAGAGCTTGCTATCCACCGCCCAGGCGTTGAGCAGATAACGGCGGGATAAGCGCTTGTATTGCCTGCGTTGACTCGTCGAGGCGATGCCAAGCCACGAAGGCAGTTTTTTCGCCTGACGAGCCGCCTCTTGCAACAGGTTGATGTTGGCCAGGGCCAGTGTTCGCGCGTCATTGGCGGGCACTTGCAGGCTCTCGAACAGCTCCTGGGCGAGCAGTGCGCGACTCAACACCGGATCACTGACCTCGCTGAACAGTCTGACGCCCTGATCAATACGCTTGTCCATCGCGGCGTAATGTTGCGTCAGTTTAAGGAACACGTCCTTGAGAATGTGACGTTCGATCGCCGCATAGCTGACCCCCAAGGGCGTACCCGCGGGCAACCGGCTGATTATCGTACGCAGGCTCTCACGTTGGTGACGCTCAATGCAGCGCCACAGTATCGACCCATCCCGACTGTTCAGGCTGGCCCGCAGGCCCTCGGCGAAGGCGTCCAGGCTCTCGAACGCGACGATCCCACCCAACCGGCCGATCACGTAAAACAACACCGGGTGCTGGTGTGCCGGATGAGCCTGAGCCTCGTGGGCGGTCACCACAAAAGCCCCCAGCAACGGCAACGCCGTGGCAGCCTCGCCGCCTACCGTGACCTGAAGCACACAGGTGTCGGTGGCGTTCTTTGCAGGCACCCAGGACTTACTCAACGCAGCCTTCAATCGCTCTAGGTGCGCGGGTGAGATCAGGTTCAAGCGTTGCTGCATATGAGCCTCGTGCTGTAAGGCCTGGTGTTGCGCGGCACCCACCAGCGAGGCACGATTGCGCGAACCTTCGAGTTGCTCAAGCCAGAAGGTTTTTTGAAACACGCGCTCTTGCGGGCCTTGCGCCCACTTGCTTGCCGCCTCCACCTGCTCCTGCCATTGGCGTTCAAGCTTCAAAAAGTCCTGGTAGGCCACGCTGTCGTTCGCCACGTCCGTCGCATCCAGCAAGGCTAAAAGGCCTTTTTCGTAACGCCCGAGCTGCTGCGCCCACGTGTTGATCGCAAGCCCCTGGGCCAGGCTGCCACCTACAATTTCCCTGCTGCGTCGCCGGTGATCCCACGCAAGCAAGGTGTCCAGGGTACGTCCCAGCCTTGCGAAACCGACGATGCGCCGGCGGCCTTTTTCGATGAACGCGAGATAGCGTTTTGTAGTCGGAGCGGAGGCGGTGTCCGCCGCCTGAATGCCCACCGCGGCAAAATTAATCGATAACGCGCAGGCCAGTTCGTTATCCCACTGCGCGTCCAGCAGCTCGGTCGCGCTGGCCTGCAACACATCGTCCTGGTGTGTACCAATCAGTTGCAGGCTGAACGCCATGGGCGTGGCGCTTGCCGTATTACACAGCTCATGCCAGCGGCGCAGCGGCAGGCATTGCCACAAGACGCTGCTCAAGGGGCCGTTGACCAAGGTGGGCAGGTCGCACTGCAGTTGGTTCCAGGAACTGAACTCATAAAACTCACGCACCAGGCCGGGCAGGTAAATCACATGGGAGGTATCCTCCACGTCGCCCTCACGGTAAATATGCAACGCCCCCGGAATCGGCACCTGAGCCTGATTAGTCCCAGGCCACACGACCCTGCTCACGAGCAGAGTCGCCCATTGCCCCCCGGCCTGCTTGCGCGCGGCGGTGCCAGGTATTTCCATCAGTTGCCGGACCATGGCAAAGCCACTGTCCGTGAGTTGATACAGACGATGCGCCAGCCACGCATTCTCGGCGAACAACGCCTGGCGCAATTGCACCCACCGCTCCCGCCGACTCAGCCAGGAACCGTGCGCCAGTTGCTGCCAATACGCACGCACCGCACTGTCGAGCCGATCGAGCAGCGCCAGCCCCTTGACCCGTTCGAGTGCTTGCAGCGCAGTAAACGGCAGGCGCCCAGTCGGGTCGTCCTTGATACTCAAGGTGGTGAACTGGTTGATATTGATCGGCACATACGGCTGGACGAGCAACGCCAAGGCGCGCTCGGTCAAACTGTCGACCTTCTGCGGCGAGCCCGACGCCCGCTCAGTGAACAGCACCGTGTCCGGGTCTAGAGCAAAGGCCTCGCGCAAGGCGCCCCGAATGATCCCTTGCACGCGGGGCGCACGCCCGATCAAGCCTTTGAGGTCCTTGGCGCATTCACGGCCCCGGGCCTGCGACGCGTGCAGTTGATTGATTTCATGGCTGGGGTGCGTGACCGCGTTGAGCCGGCGGGTCAATAACACCCGGATCGCTTCCTCACGCCGCACCTGGGAGGTTTGCGGGTCAGCGAAATCCAGCGTGTCGGCCCAGCGAGTGTCACTGGCCAGTGGGGCAAAAGAGCTGCTGTCTGTACTCATGGGGGACTGTTCCGTGCGCAAAAGCCCAGCCTAAGTACCTCGCCTCACAAGGGTGCGTTACATAGTAGAACCCTGCGCGGCCCAACCGCGCGCCAAAAAAAAGCCCGCAGTGTGGGCGGGCGAAAAACCAACGAAGAGCTTTGGGGGTATGAAGCGAGGTGACGCTCAGCTACCGCGATAGGTGGAGTAGCTGTAAGGCGAAATCAGCAGCGGCACATGGTAGTGATCCTGTTCGGCACTGATGCCGAAGCGCAGCACCACCACGTCGAGGAACGCAGGTGCAGGCAACTGCACCCCCCGCGCACGGTAGTAGTCGCCGGCGCTGAATTGCAGTTGGTACACGCCGCTGCGGTAGTCATCGCCTTGCAGCAGCGGCGCATCGCAACGGCCGTCGCTGTTGGTGATGGCGCTGGCAACCAGCTCCAGCTGCGCGCCTTCGACGCGGTACAGCTCAACCGTGATTGCGCTGCCGGGGCAGCCGTGTGCGGCGTCCAAAACGTGTGTGGTCAAGCGTCCCATGGCGTCTGCGCGCCTCCCGAAGTCAGTAAATAAGAAGACCGCACTTTTTCAGGGCATCAAAAAGTCGGCGATGGCTGATTAAGACACTTTTTAAAAAAATTGTACACAATAAAAATCACAAACTCAGCGATCCTCCCAACTGTGTTAATCGGCAGGGCAATGACCGGGTAATCCTTGCTTTCAAACGACCTTTTGTCCATTAGCTGACCAGTTGGGCAAGTTTCTTGCTAAGCCAAATGCACAGTACTCTACCGAAAAAATGCAGAAATTCAGGCTTACAAACTTGCCGATAAGTTGTATACAATCACTCATCGCTGTGACGCCACCCAGTCTTTTCACTGCCCGGCCGCCACACACACTTGCTACCACGAACAAGAAGGAAGACTGCAGTGAGCGCTGACTACCCACGCGACCTGATCGGTTACGGCAGTAACCCTCCTCACCCCCACTGGCCGGGCAAGGCACGCATCGCGTTGTCTTTCGTACTCAACTACGAAGAAGGCGGCGAGCGCAATATTTTGCACGGTGACAAAGAGTCCGAAGCCTTTCTATCGGAAATGGTCTCGGCCCAGCCACTGCAAGGCGAGCGCAACATGAGCATGGAGTCGCTGTACGAATACGGCAGCCGTGCCGGCGTGTGGCGCATCCTCAGGCTGTTTAAAGAATTCGACATTCCGCTGACTATCTTCGCCGTGGCCATGGCCGCCCAGCGCCACCCGAACGTGATCCGCGCGATGGTCGCCGCCGGCCATGAGATCTGCAGCCACGGCTATCGCTGGATCGACTACCAGTACATGGACGAGGCCCAGGAGCGCGAGCACATGCTCGAAGCCATCCGCATCCTCACCGAACTGACCGGCGAGCGCCCATTGGGCTGGTACACCGGCCGTACCGGCCCCAACACGCGGCGGCTGGTGATGGAGGAAGGCGGCTTTCTCTACGACTGCGACACCTACGACGACGACCTGCCCTACTGGGAACCCAACAACCCCACCGGCAAGCCGCACCTCGTGATCCCCTACACCCTGGACACCAACGACATGCGCTTCACCCAGGTGCAGGGGTTCAACAAGGGCGATGACTTTTTCGAATACCTCAAGGACGCCTTCGACGTGCTGTATGCCGAAGGCGCCGAGGCACCGAAGATGCTCTCGATCGGCCTGCATTGCCGCCTGATCGGCCGCCCGGCGCGCCTCGCCGCGCTGAAGCGTTTTATCGAGTACGCCAAAGGTCATGAACAGGTGTGGTTCACCCGCCGCGTCGACATTGCCCGCCACTGGCACGAAACCCACCCGTACACGGGAGCGGCGAAATGACTGCGTTCCAAACCTTGAAACCGTCGAGCCTGAGCCGCGACGCATTCGTCAACGCCTTTGCCGACATCTACGAACATTCGCCATGGGTGGCCGAAAAGGCCTTCGACCTGGGCCAGGACAGCTCGATCGATGAGATCGAAACCCTGCACCAGCGCATGAGCGATATCCTGTTGAGTGCCGATCACGCCAGCCAGCTGGCGCTGATCAACGCTCACCCGGACCTGGCTGGCAAAGCTGCCGTCCAGGGCCAATTGACCGAAGCCAGCACCAATGAACAAGCTGGCGCCGGTATTCACCAGTGCACGAGTGAAGAGTTCTCACGCTTCACTGAGCTGAACGACGCCTACAAGGCCAAGTTCAAGTTTCCCTTCATCATGGCGGTAAAAGGCAGCAACCGGCATCAGATTCTCGCCGCGTTCGAAACGCGCATCCACAACTCGGCAGACGCCGAGTTCAAATGCGCGCTGGCCGAGATCAATAAAATCGCGTTGTTTCGATTACTGACCCTTTAGCAGACCTGGCCCGAGCGCTCATGACGCCCAGGGCCTGGCGAGCATCCCAAGCCACTTAATCTAAGGCAGACAAGAAGAATGAAAGCGCAACCCGTACCTTTCGAGAAGTTCGTCAACCTGGCCGACGCCCGCCTGGGCACCAAGATCATTTCGGTGACCGATGACTGGTTCGCTGACGCCAACCGCCTGTTCCAGCCGACCCCGGCTGTGTGGAAGGAGGGCGTTTTCGATGACAACGGCAAGTGGATGGACGGCTGGGAGTCGCGCCGCAAGCGCTTCGAAGGCTACGACAGCGCAGTGATTCGTCTGGGCGTGCCCGGTTCGATCAAAGGCGTGGACATCGACACTTCATTCTTCACCGGCAACTACCCGCCGTCGGCGTCCCTGGAAGCCTGCTTCCTGGCCTCGGGCGAACCTGACGACAACACCCAGTGGGTTGAAGTGCTGTCGGCCGTTGAGCTGCAAGGCAACAGCCACCACTACCACGAGATCAACAATGCCCAGGCGTTCAGCCACCTGCGCTTCAACATCTACCCGGATGGCGGCGTGGCCCGTCTGCGTGTGTACGGTGTGCCGTTCCGTGACTGGTCGGCTGTGGGTGACAACGAACAAGTCGACCTGGCAGCAGCCCTGAACGGCGGTCGCGCGCTGGCCTGCTCCGATGAACACTTTGGCCGCATGAGCAACATCCTTAACCCGGGCCGTGGCATCAACATGGGCGACGGCTGGGAAACCGCACGTCGTCGCACGCCAGGCAATGACTGGGTGATCGTCGCACTGGGGCACCCAGGCGAGATCGAGAAAGTCATCGTCGACACCCTGCACTTCAAGGGTAACTACCCGGACACCTGCTCGATCCAGGGCGCGTTCGTTAAAGGCGGCACCGACAGCCAGATCGAAACCCAATCGCTGTTCTGGCGCGAACTGCTGCCGGCACAGAAACTGGAAATGCACGCCGAACACACGTTTGCCGAGCAGATCAAGGCACTGGGGCCGATTACCCACATCCGCCTGAACGTATTCCCGGACGGTGGTGTGAGCCGCCTGCGGGTTCTCGGTAAGGTAGCGAAATAAGGGTGAGCCCAATCGCGGGCAAGCCCGGCTCCCACAGGGGTACGCGGTCAAATGTGGGAGCCGGGCTTGCCCGCGATAGCGGTAGACCAGACAACATCAAATTCGAAAACTTAAGAAGACAGCCATGCGCACACTGATGATCGAACCCCTGACCAAAGAAGCCTTCGCGCCTTTCGGAGACGTTATCGAAACCGATGGCAGCGATCACTTCATGATCAACAACGGGTCGACCATGCGCTTTCACAAGCTGGCAACGGTAGAAACCGCACAGCCTGAAGACAACGCGATCATCAGCATCTTCCGCGCCGACGCGCAGGACATGCCGTTGACCGTGTGCATGCTGGAGAGACACCCGCTGGGCAGCCAGGCTTTCATACCGCTGCTCGGCAACCCCTTTCTGATCGTGGTCGCGCCACTTGGCGATGCACCTGTATCAGGCTTGGTCCGCGCCTTCGTCACCAACGGCAGGCAGGGCATTAATTACCATCGCGGCGTCTGGCACCACCCGGTGCTGACGATCGAAAAGCGGGATGACTTCCTGGTGGTTGATCGCAGTGGCACCGGCAATAACTGCGATGAGCATTTTTTCAAAGAGGATGAGCGGTTGATCCTCGCCCCCCACCAATAAGAGAAGGCCGGATCACCCGACAACAAGGGTGACAGGCGAGAGGTAAAGACTGTGGAAGCACATCTGTTGGAATGGCTGAACCTTAGCGTGCGCTGGGTTCACATGATCACTGGCGTCGCGTGGATCGGCGCTTCCTTCTATTTCGTCTGGCTGGAAAACAACCTCAACCGCGTCAACCCCAAGGACGGCCTGGCCGGTGACTTGTGGGCGATCCACGGTGGCGGTATCTACCACCTGGAAAAATACAAACTGGCCCCACCGACCATGCCGGACAACCTGCATTGGTTCAAATGGGAGGCCTATTTCACCTGGATGTCGGGCGTCGCGCTGCTGTGCGTGGTGTTCTACCTCAACCCGACGCTGTACCTGCTCGCCCCCGGCAGCACGCTCAGCGGCACCGAAGGCGTCTTGCTGGGCATCGGCTCGCTGTTCGCCGGCTGGTTCATCTACTCCTTCCTGTGCGATTCGGCCCTGGGCAAGCGCCCTGCCCTGCTCGGTTTGATCCTGTTCGTGCTGTTGATTGGCGCTGCGTACGGCTTCAGCAAAGTGTTCAGCGGCCGTGGCGCTTACCTGCACGTGGGTGCAGTGATCGGCACCATCATGGTCGGTAACGTGTTCCGCATCATCATGCCCGCCCAGCGCGCACTGGTGGCCGCCATCGCCGAGAACCGCACGCCGGACCCGGCGCTGCCCGCCAAAGGCTTGCTGCGTTCACGCCACAACAACTACTTCACCTTGCCGGTGCTGTTCATCATGATCAGCAACCACTTCCCGAGCACCTACGGCAGCCAATACAACTGGCTGATCCTGGCTGGGATCGCGGTGGCGGCGGTGTTGGTGCGGCACTACTTCAACACCCGGCACAACAGCCAGAAGTATGCGTGGACCTTGCCGGTTGGCGCGTTGGCGATGATTTGCCTGGCGTACGTGACCGGCCCGAAACCGGTGTCGACTGCCCCAGATGTGGCCAAGGCGCCTGCCGCCATCGAGTACCAACCATTGCCGGAAACCGCATTGGGTGGCGGCCTGAAACCAGCCGCCCCGGCAGCACCTGCTGCGGCACCTGCGCCTGCCCAGGCATCGATTGATTTCGACAAGGTGCACGGGGTCATCCAGGAACGCTGCGCCGTGTGCCATTCGGCCAAGCCCACCAGCCCGCTGTTCAGTACGGCACCGGCGGGCGTGATGTTTGATACGCCGCAGCAGATCCAGCAAATGGCCCCACGGATCCAGGCGCAGGCTGTGGCCAGCCAGATCATGCCGCTGGGCAACATCACCCAGATGACCCAGCAGGAACGGGATTTGATAGGGACTTGGATCAACCAAGGAGCCCGCACAAATTAACTGATTCACACAGAACCCCATGTGGGAGCGGGCTTGCTCGCGAAAGCGGTGTGAAGTGCGCCCCAGAAGTTGGACACCCGTCCAACTCCTGGGGCTTTTCATGAGCAAATACACGACGCAGTTCAAGCTTTCCGCCATTACCACTTTCCTTGAGCAGGGCCGAGGCTTTCGCCGCATAGCCGCTCAATTCCAAATGGATCCCACCTTGCTTCGTCGTTGGGTGGAGGCTTACCGATTACATGGCGAAGCCTGTCTAAGCAGAACCGGCGAACGCTACAGTCCCTTGTTCAAGTTTTCAGTGCTGCAACGCATGTGGCGCGACTCCTTATCCTTGCGCCGCGCAGCGGCGCTCTTCAACCTGGGTAACTCAAGCCAGGTGGGCAGATGGCAACAGCAGTATTACAGTGGCGGTATTGAAGCCCTGGAGTCAGGGAAAAAAGGATCGATTACCGCTATGCCCAAGCCGCCTTCTAAACCGCGTAAAACTACCACCCCACTCACCGACGCACAGCTTGCACACAAGGCATTACTCGATGAACTGCAGTATTTGCGCATGGAGAACGCCTACCTAAAAAAGCTTGGAGAGTTGGGCGAGGCGGTGATGAGGCGAGAGAGAGAAGCGAAGAAAAAGCCCGATTAGTCACTGAGCTCAAACAAGCTTTCCCCTTGAGTGATTTGCTCAAGCTGGTAGGTCTTGCGCGAAGTACGTACTACTACCAACTCAAGGCGATGGGCGTTGCGGACCGGTTTATCTCGATCAAAGCCTCTATCCAGACTATCCAAGACGAGAATGAGGGCCGCCTTGGTTACCGTCGGATGACTTTAGCGCTACGTAAGCAAACGCCGTTGATCAACGGTAAAACGGTACGACGGCTGATGGGAGAGTTAGGCCTGAAATGCACAGTGCGACCGAAAAAATACAAATCGTATAAAGGGCCAATGGGAGAGGTATCGCCCAATATCCTGGCTCGTCAGTTCGAAGCTGAGCAACCAAATCAGAAATGGGTGACCGATGTCACCGAGTTCAAAGTGGCCGGCAAAAAGCTGTATCTGTCCCCAGTACTGGACTTGTACAACGGAGAGATTGTGGCCTATAAGACCGCCGTCCGCCCCCAATACGCCTTGGTAGGCGACATGCTGGAGCTGGCCCTTGAGCGCTTGCCCGAAGGCGCCAAACCCATGCTGCACTCGGATCAGGGCTGGCACTATCGACACTCAAAGTATCGGGAAAAACTGGAAAAAGCTGGGTTGGAACAGAGCATGTCTCGCAAAGGGAACTGCTATGACAACGCCACAATGGAAAGCTTTTTCGGTACCCTGAAGTCGGAGTTTTACTATCGGGAAAGCTTCGACAGCGTTGCTCAGCTGCAGGCCGGGCTGGATAAGTACATCCATTACTACAACCATAAGCGAATCAAAACGAAGCTTGGCGGACTGAGCCCTGTGGCTTACAGAACCCGGTCCGCGGTAGCCTAACCATTAGCTGTCCAACTTTTGGGGCGCACTTCAGTGTGTCATTCAATCAATCAGTGACTGAACTACCGCATTCGCGAGCAAGCCCGCTCCCACAGGGGTTATGCAGTGTTTGAAAGATCGCGTTCCAAATGGCAATTGAATGCCAAACAACACAAAAATAAAAAGATCCGAGGTGTTGCATGTCCCCGTTAGAAACGCAGACTCCTGCCGCGCCCGCCATGGTGCGGCTGCCCCTCTTGCAATTGATTCTGGTCGGCCTGCAACACGTCCTGCTGATGTACGGCGGCGCCGTCGCCGTGCCCCTGATTATTGGCCAGGCCGCAGGCCTGAGCCGTGAAGAAATCGCCTTTCTGATCAACGCCGACCTGCTGGTGGCTGGCGTCGCGACTATGGTGCAGTCGTTCGGCATCGGCCCGGTGGGCATTCGCATGCCGGTGATGATGGGCGCCAGTTTTGCCGCCGTCGGCAGCATGGTGGCCATGGCCGGGATGCCCGGCATCGGCTTGCAGGGGATTTTCGGCGCGACCATCGCCGCCGGGTTCTTCGGCCTGTTGATCGCACCGTTCATGTCCAAGGTCGTGCGTTTTTTCCCGCCGCTGGTGACCGGCACAGTGATCACTGCCATCGGCCTGTCGCTGTTCCCGGTGGCCGTGAACTGGGCCGGTGGTGGCAGCGCCGCCGCCTCGTTCGGCTCGCCGGTTTACCTGGCGATTGCCGCGCTGGTACTGGGCACTATCCTGCTGATCAACCGCTTCATGCGCGGCTTCTGGGTGAACATCTCGGTACTGATCGGCATGGCGCTCGGCTACGGTTTGTGCGGCATGCTCGGCATGGTCGACCTCAGCGGCCTGGCCCAGGCGCCATGGGTGCAGGTGGTCACACCGCTGCACTTCGGCATGCCTAAGTTCGAATTGGCGCCGATCCTGTCGATGTGCCTGGTGGTCGTGATCATCTTCGTCGAGTCCACCGGCATGTTCCTCGCCCTGGGCAAAATCACCGGCCAGGAGGTCACGCCGAAGATGCTGCGCCGTGGCTTGCTGTGTGATGCCGGCGCGTCGTTCTTTGCCGGTGTCTTCAACACCTTTACCCACTCCTCGTTCGCACAAAATATCGGCTTGGTGCAGATGACCGGCGTGCGTTGCCGCTCGGTGACGATCATGGCCGGAGCGTTTTTGATTGTGCTCAGCCTGTTGCCCAAGGCGGCGTATTTGGTCGCCTCGATTCCGCCGGCGGTACTCGGCGGCGCAGCGATTGCCATGTTCGGCATGGTCGCGGCGACCGGGATCAAGATCCTGCAGGAAGCCGACATCGCCGACCGCCGTAACCAGTTGCTGGTGGCGGTGAGCATTGGCATGGGGCTGATCCCGGTGGTGCGTCCGGAGTTCTTCGCGCAGTTGCCCTTATGGATGAGCCCGATTACCCACAGTGGGATTGCCATGGCCACGCTCAGCGCGTTGTCGCTGAATGTACTGTTCAACATCCTCGGCGGTGCTGAACGCCCCGTCGTCGCCCCTACACACTGATGCGTTCCTGCTCCAAACAAAAATAATAACGAACAGAGAACAACACCATGCACACCCTTCACCTGGGGCTGGCCACAAGCCGCGCCCCATTCTTGCCCCACGCGCTCTGTAACAGCGCACTTGAGCCAAGGCCTGGGAGCCAGTATTCTCCGCGCCCGCTCAAATCGACTCAAAAAAAAACAGCGAATGTAAAAGCTGACTGCAGGGCCAACTTATCCTGGCCCCGTGTCTGCGGCCAACGTGCACAAAAGAACCTGCGTATTCGACTGCATCAAGTGCAGCCGAAGGCGTTTTATTGGCTTTTTAAACACCTTGGCGCAGCTCTTGCTAAAAGCATTAAAGCTGACCAAACAGACGATTTTTGCAGCGAACCAAAAGGCGCCACACCAGAGCGCCTGCGTAGAAAAACAACCATAAAACTTTGACTCGGGAGCAACCGAATGAAACCTATGTTGAAAGGCCTGATGTTGGCGGGATCCCTGCTGGCCGGCGGCCAAGCCATGGCCGGCGATTTGTTGCAGTGGCAGACCAACAGCCTGACGTACCTGTGGGGCAAGAACTTCACCGTCAACCCGCAGATCCAGCAAACCGTCACCTTCGAACATGCCGATGCCTGGAAGTACGGCGACAACTTCCTGTTTGTCGACCGCATCTTTTACAACGGCAAGGAAGACGGCAACGTCGGCCCGAGTACTTACTACGGTGAGATCAGCCCGCGTTTGTCGTTCGGCAAGATTTTCGACAAAGACCTGTCATTCGGCCCGATCAAAGATGTGTTGCTGGCCTTCACTTACGAGTTCGGCGAAGGCGATAACGAGTCGTACCTGCTGGGCCCGGGCTTTGACTTGAACATCCCGGGTTTCGACTACTTCCAGTTGAACTTCTACCAGCGCCAGACCGAAGGCAATCGCCCGGGTGACGGCGTCTGGCAGATCACCCCGGTCTGGTCGTACACCATTCCCGTGGGCAACTCCAACGTGCTGATCGACGGCTTCATGGACTGGGTGGTGGATAACGATAAGAACGCCCGTGGCACTTACCACGCCAACCTGCACTTCAACCCGCAGGTCAAATATGACCTGGGCAAGGCGCTGCACTGGGGCGAGAAGCAGTTGTATGTGGGTTTTGAATACGACTACTGGAAGAACAAGTACGGGATTGAAGATTCCGGTGCGTTCAAGACTAACCAGGACACGGCGAGCTTCCTGGTGAAGTACCACTTCTAACAGACACGGCAATACCCCTGCGGGAGTGGGCTTGCCTGCGACAGCGTTATATCTGTGCCAACTATATTGGCTGACACACCGCTATCGCAGGCAAGCCAGCTCCCACACTTTTAGATCGACGACAAGCCCAGGAACCTCGACAACTCCTCGCGCTTGGCCAACGCATCTTTCCTGCCCAACTCAATCAACTCGCTGCAATACCCCGCCTCGAACAGCAAGTAACTCAGCACCCCTGCCCCGCTGGTCTTGGTCGCTCCCGGCCCGCGCAAGAACAGGCGCAACGCCGCCGGTAGTTCCTGGCGATGACGCGCGGCGATTTCATCGATCGGCTGACTCGGCGCAATCACCAGCACTTCCACCGGCGCCAAGCCCTGTATCGCCGCATCCGCCGGCAACACATGACTGAACTGGTTGAGACGCTCGAGCAATTCGATGTCGCTTTCCAGGCTGTCAATGAACGTACTGTTGAGCATGTGCCCACCGATCTGCGCCAGGGTCGGTTGCTGGCCGGTAAACGTGCGTTGCGCTGCCGGCTCATTGCCCCGAGGGTTACCGCTCACGCCCACCACCAGCACGCGGCTTGCGCCCAGGTGCAGGGCCGGGCTGATCGGCGCGGATTGGCGCACTGCGCCATCGCCGAAGTACTCCTGGTCGAGTTTGACCGGGGCAAACAGCAAGGGAATTGCCGAGCTGGCCAGCAAGTGTTCAACCGTCAGTTGGGTGGGCATGCCGATACGTCGATGGCGCAGCCAGGCATCGATGGTGCCGCCGCCCTGATAGAACGTCACCGCGTGCCCGGACTCGTAGCCAAAGGCGGTGACGGCGACCGCATGCAGGTGTTTGTTGCGGATGGCGACATCGATGCCGTCCAGGTTCAGCTTGTCGTTGAGCAGCGCGCGCAACGGCGTGCTGTCGAGCAACGCCACCGGCACCTGGGCGCCGATACCCAGCAGGCTGTGGAAGGTGAAACGACTGGCCTGGCGGATCACACCGGGCCAGTCGCTGCGCAGCACCAAGTGGCTGCGAAAGCCCTGCCAGAACGCCGTGAGACGTTGGATGGCGGCCGTGAAGTCGGTGGCCCCGCTGGCCAGGCTCACCGCATTGATCGCCCCCGCCGAGGTGCCGACAATCACCGGAAATGGATTCGGTGCCCCTGGCGGCAGCAGCTCGGCAATCGCTGCTAACACCCCCACCTGATACGCCGCTCGCGCCCCGCCGCCGGAAAGAATCAAGCCTGTGACCGGTTCAGCTGGGCGCATTGCGTCACTCCATGTGCAGAAAAGTAAGGCTTATCGGCGGCGTTTCTCGTACAGCTTAGCCTCGCCCGGTGGCCGGCTCTTGAAGCGCCGGTGGGTCCACAAGTATTGCTCGGGGCATTCGCGTACCGAGGCTTCGACCCACTGGTTGATGCGCAGGCAGTCGATCTCATCGGTTTCGCCGGGGAAGTCGGTCAACGGCGGGTGGATCACCAGCCGGTAACCGCTGCCATCGGCCAGGCGCTCCTGGGTGAACGGCACCACCAACGCCTTGCCCAGGCGCGCAAACTTGCTGGTGGCGGTCACGGTGGCGGCCTGGATGCCGAACAGCGGCACAAAAATGCTCTGCTTGGCGCCGTAGTCCTGGTCCGGCGCGTACCAGATGGCGCGGCCGGCGCGCAGCAGCTTGAGCATGCCGCGCACGTCTTCGCGCTCGATGGCCAGGGAGTCGAGGTTATGCCGCTCGCGGCCACGGCGCTGGACGAAGTCGAACAACGGGTTGCCGTGTTCGCGGTACATGCCATCGATGGTGTGTTTCTGCCCGAGCAGGGCCGCGCCGATTTCCAGGGTGGTGAAGTGCAGGGCCATAAGGATCACGCCCTTGCCATCCAACTGCGCCTGCTTGAGGTGCTCAAGCCCTTCGACATGGGCCAGGCGCGCCAGGCGTTGACGCGACCACCACCAGCTCATGGCCATTTCAAAGAAGGCGATGCCGGTGGAGGCAAAGTTTTCCTTGAGCAGCTTCTTACGCTCCTTGGCGGATTTTTCCGGGAAGCACAGTTCCAGGTTGCGCGCGGCGATGCGGCGGCGTTCGCCAGCCACGCGGTACATGCCCGCGCCAAGCACGCGACCAATGGTCAACAGCCCGCGGTACGGCAACTGAGTAATCAGCCACAGCAGGCCGAGGCCCAGCCATAGCAGCCAGAAACGCGGGTGAAGAAATACAGCTCGAAAACGCGGGCGATCCATTACAGATTCCGGTAAAGACAGGGCCGCGCATTCTACAACGGTTCGACTCGGCTTGCGGCCCGTGGATGTTCTCGTTATAAGTCTCGACACTTTTCGTGACAAGCCGCTTTCGCCGACCATGAGCCAAACCGAACCGCTAGACCAAGATCCCGTGTTCCAGCTGAAAGGCAGCATGCTCGCCATCACCGTGCTGGAACTGGCCCGCAATGACCTCGATGCCCTGGACCGCCAACTGGCCGCCAAGGTCGCCTTGGCGCCGAATTTTTTCAACAATGCCCCGCTGGTGCTGGCCCTGGACAAACTCCCGGCTGGCCAGGGTGTGATTGATTTGCCCGGCCTGATGCGCGTCTGCCGCTCCCATGGTTTGCGCACCCTGGCGATTCGCGCCAGCCGTATCGAAGACATCGCCGCCGCAATCGCCATTGAACTGCCAGTACTGCCACCTTCAGGTGCCCGCGAGCGTCCGCTCGATCCGACCGAAGGTGAAGTGAAGAAAAAACCGGAAAAGCCGCCGGAACCGATGATCAAGCCTACAAAAATCATCACCTCCCCCGTACGCGGCGGGCAGCAAATTTACGCCCAGGGCGGCGACCTGGTGGTGATCGCTCCGGTAAGCCCGGGCGCGGAACTTCTCGCCGATGGCAACATCCATGTATACGGCCCGATGCGCGGACGTGCCCTCGCCGGCATCAAGGGTGATACCAAGGCCCGTATTTTTTGCCAGCAGTTGACCGCTGAACTAGTGTCCATCGCAGGCCAGTACAAGGTTTCAGAAGATTTGCGCCGTGATCCGCTGTGGGGGGCCGGGGTACAAGTCAGCCTGTCGGGCGATGTGTTGAACATCATCCGTCTTTAACGGATACTGCCGCATTTTCCAAGCATCTCTAGACTCTGATAGCAAAGCGAAACCGGCAAGACTTGCGTAGGACTATTTGGAAGTTGGCGTTCCCCCGTGGAAACCACATCTTTTTCCTACAAAGGCTGTCCGCCTGCGGCGAGTTCCAAGAGATGTTTTTCAGGGACCGAAAAGTCCTTTTTCCTTAGGGGTGAAACACCTTGGCCAAGATTCTCGTGGTTACATCCGGCAAGGGTGGTGTGGGTAAGACCACCACCAGCGCCGCTATCGGTACCGGCCTCGCTCTGCGCGGCCACAAGACAGTCATCGTCGACTTCGACGTCGGTTTGCGTAACCTCGACCTCATCATGGGCTGCGAACGCCGCGTGGTGTATGACTTCGTCAACGTGGTCAACGGTGAAGCCAACCTGCAACAGGCCCTGATCAAGGACAAGCGCCTTGAGAACCTGTACGTATTGGCCGCCAGCCAGACGCGCGACAAAGATGCGCTGACCAAAGAAGGCGTAGGCAAAGTACTCGCCGAGCTGAAAGAAACCTTCGAGTACGTGGTGTGCGACTCCCCGGCCGGCATCGAAACCGGTGCTCACTTGGCAATGTACTTCGCCGATGAAGCGATCGTTGTGACCAACCCGGAAGTGTCTTCGGTACGTGACTCGGACCGTATGCTCGGCCTGCTGGCCAGCAAATCCAAGCGCGCCGAAGACGGCCAGGACCCGATCAAGGAACACCTGCTGCTGACCCGTTACAACCCGGAGCGCGTCAGCAACGGCGAAATGCTTGGCGTTGAAGACGTGAAAGAAATCCTCGCAGTGACCCTGCTGGGCGTGATCCCGGAATCCCAGGCCGTGCTGAAGGCTTCCAACCAAGGAGTACCGGTGATTCTTGACGACCAGAGCGACGCCGGCCAGGCGTACAGCGATGCCGTCGATCGCTTGCTGGGCAAGACCGTGGAACATCGCTTCCTCGATGTTAAGAAGAAGGGATTCTTCGAGCGTATCTTTGGAGGCAACTAAACAATGAAATTTCTCGACTTCTTTCGCGCCAACAAAAAGCCAAGTACCGCGTCGGTAGCGAAAGAGCGTCTACAGATCATCGTGGCGCACGAACGCGGCCAACGCAGCACGCCGGACTACCTGCCAGCCTTGCAGAAGGAACTGGTCGAGGTGATCCGCAAGTACGTCAATATCGGCAACGATGACGTGCATGTCGCCCTGGAAAATGACGGCAGCTGCTCGATCCTGGAACTCAATATCACCCTGCCTGATCGTTGATCGAACAGGCGGTCGCCACGGCGGCTCGGGCACCCTGATCCCTTTTATGGGACCGGGTGAGCGAGCCGCCGTTGGCGTTTGTTACGAGGCTGTTTAATGCCGCTGTCCAATATCCATATCCTGCATCAGGACGACGCTGTCCTGGTGGTGAACAAGCCGACCCTGTTGCTCTCGGTGCCCGGCCGCGCCGATGACAACAAGGATTGCCTGATCACCCGTCTGCAGGAAAACGGCTACCCCGAAGCCCGCATTGTCCATCGCCTGGACTGGGAAACCTCGGGCATCATCCTGCTCGCGCGGGACGCCGATACCCACCGCGAACTGTCGCGCCAGTTTCATGACCGCGAAACCGAAAAGGCCTACACCGCCCTGGCCTGGGGCCAACCGGCACTGGACAGCGGCAGCATCGACCTGCCCCTGCGCTACGACCCGCCGACCAAGCCACGCCACGTGGTCGACCACGAATTCGGCAAACACGCGCTGACTTTCTGGAAAGTGCTGGAACGTTGCGGCGACTGGTGCCGCGTCGAGCTGACGCCGATCACCGGGCGTTCGCACCAGTTGCGCGTGCACATGTTGTCGATCGGCCACCCGTTACTCGGTGATGGCCTGTACGCCCACGAACAAGCCTTGGCCGCCTGGCCGCGTTTGTGCCTGCATGCGAGCATGTTGAGCTTCACGCATCCGCAGAGTGGCGAACGGCTTCGCTTCGAGTGCCCCGCGCCCTTTTAAGCTGCGAACACGGTCAAATGTGGGAGCCGGCTTGCCTGCGATAGCGGTGTATCAGCCAATACATTTGGCACAGATGGGCCGCTATCGCAGGCAAGCCAGCGCCCACATTAGCCTTGTGTAGTTCTCAACAACGCAGCTTCACTTCAAATGTGGAGCCAATACGGTAAACTCCGCGCATTGCTGTCTGGAGCTATTTATGCGCGAAGCGTTGAATCAAGGCCTGATCGACTTCCTCAAGGCCTCCCCTACTCCTTTTCATGCCACTGCCGCCCTCGCCCAGCGCCTGGAAGCGGCGGGTTACCAGCGTCTCGACGAGCGCGAAACCTGGACCACCGAGGCCAACGGGCGCTATTACGTCACCCGTAACGACTCCTCGATCATCGCCTTCAAGCTCGGCCGCCACTCACCGCTGCAAGGCGGCATTCGCCTGGTCGGCGCCCACACCGACAGCCCGTGCCTGCGCGTCAAGCCCCAGCCGGAGCTGCAGCGCCAGGGTTTCTGGCAGTTAGGTGTGGAAGTCTACGGCGGCGCACTGCTGGCGCCGTGGTTCGACCGCGACCTGTCGCTGGCCGGCCGCGTGACCTTCCGCCGCGACGGCAAGGTCGAAAGCCAACTGATCGACTTCAAGCTGCCCATCGCCATCATCCCCAACCTGGCCATTCACCTGAACCGTGAAGCCAACCAGGGTTGGGCGATCAATGCGCAGACCGAACTGCCACCGATCCTCGCGCAATTTGCCGGTGACGAACGCGTGGACTTCCGCGCCGTGCTCACCGAGCAGCTGGCAAGGGAGCACGGGCTGAACGCGGATGTGGTGCTCGACTACGAGCTGAGCTTCTACGACACCCAAAGCGCTGCGGTGATCGGCCTCAATGGCGACTTCATCGCCGGTGCGCGCCTCGATAACCTGCTGTCGTGCTACGCCGGCCTGCAAGCCTTGCTCACCAGCGAAACCGACGAAACCTGCGTGCTGGTGTGCAACGACCACGAAGAAGTCGGCTCTTGCTCGGCGTGCGGCGCCGATGGCCCGATGCTGGAACAGACCCTGCGCCGCCTGTTGCCCGAAGGTGACGAATTCGTACGTACCATTCAGAAATCACTGTTGGTGTCGGCGGACAATGCCCACGGCGTGCACCCCAACTACGCCGAGAAACACGACGCCAACCACGGCCCGAAACTCAACGCTGGCCCGGTGATCAAGGTCAACAGCAACCAGCGTTACGCCACCAACAGCGAAACCGCCGGCTTCTTCCGCCACCTGTGCATGGCCCAGGAAGTGCCGGTACAGAGCTTCGTGGTGCGCAGCGACATGGGCTGCGGCTCGACCATCGGCCCGATCACCGCCAGCCACCTGGGCGTGCGCACCGTGGACATCGGCCTGCCGACGTTCGCCATGCACTCCATCCGTGAGCTGTGCGGCAGCCATGACCTGGCGCATTTGGTGAAGGTGTTGGGCGCGTTCTATGCGAGTCGCGATCTGCCCTGAGACCGAGGCGCGGCCATCGCGGGCAGGCCCGCTCCCACTTTGGAATGCATTTTCCTGTGGGAGCGGGCCTGCCCGCGATGACAATTTCACTGACACCCCACGCTATCTGACTCACATCAACTCCACTTCTCGTAATCCGACCTAGACTTGTCAGTATTCCCACTCCGACAAGGCCGTCGCACCATGATCTCCATGTCCTCTTTCCACACCATGCTCATTCCCATCATCATCGGCATGATCCTGCTCGCGACCGGTTTCAACTTTCGTGACAAACCTGTGGGCGTGTTTGGCATGTGGGTCGGCATGCTGTTGATCCTGGGCACCGTGGTGTACAAAATCCTCGCCAAACTGGCGGAATGACAAATGCACTCGCATTGGGCATAGCGGCCTCGTACACTCGGTCAATTCGTCGTTTTCAAGGTTGACCGCCTCGTGCTCTCCCGTCTGTTTGCTCTGCCCTGCTACTGCCTGTTCGCCCTGCTGATGCTGCTGCCGCTCACGCCTGCCCACGCCGCGGGCTTGCCCGGCCTGCTCGGCAGCACCACCAAGACCCAACCCCAGGCCGACGTGCCGCTGGGGCAGTCGCTGGACGAGGTGATCAAAACCTTGGAAAACGACAAGCAGCGTACTCAGTTGCTGAGCGACCTGAAAAAGCTGCGCGAAGCCACGCAAAAAGCCCAACCGGCCGCCGAACAAGGCGTGCTTGGTTTGATCGGCAGTACGCTGTCCGACCTTGAGCAGCAGTTCTCCGGCGCCGACAGCCCGGTGCAACGCTGGTCCAATGAAGTCGACCTGGCCAAGGACGAACTCAGCGCCCTGATGCTGCCTGCCCGCGAATGGTTGCCGATCATTTTCGGCTTTGCCGTGATCCTGGCCGTGTGGAGCCTGCTGGCCGCCGCGCTGATCTGGCTCAGCCACCGCGTGCGCGAACGGTTCGGCCTGCCCGAGGAACTGCCGCAACACCCGCGCACCTGGGACATGCTGCGTTTCGCCCTGCGCAAACTGGGCCCTTGGTTGATCGCCCTGGTGATCACGGTGTACCTGAGCTACGCCTTGCCTTCGTCCCTGGGTAAGTCCCTGGCGATGGTGCTGGCCTATGCGCTGGTGGTCGGCACCTGTTTCTCGGCCATCTGCGTGATTGCCTTCTCCGTGCTCGATGGCCCGCATCGCCACCGCGCGCTGTACATCCTGCGCCGCCAAGCCTTCCGCCCACTGTGGTGGATCGGCAGTTTTGCCGCGTTTGGTGAAGCCTTGAGCGACCCAAGACTGATCGCGGCACTCGGCCAACACCTTGCCCATACCGCCGCGACGGTCGCCAATGTGATGGCCGCGCTGTCCACCGGCGTGTTTATCCTGCGTTTCCGCCGTCCGATCGCGCACCTGATCCGCAACCAGCCGCTGTCGCGCCGCCTTACCCGCCGCGCCCTCACCGATACCCTTTCGATCATCGGCACCTTCTGGTACTTGCCGGCGCTGTTACTGGTGGGCATCTCGCTGTTCGCCACCTTCCTGTCGGCCGGCGACACCAGCACGGCGCTGCGCCAATCATTGTTGTGCACGGTGTTGCTGGTGTTGTGCATGGTCATCAACGGCCTGGTGCGCCGCCATGCACTCAAGCCACAGCGCGGGCACAAACGCCATGCGCTGTACTCCGACCGCCTGAAAAGCTTCGTTTACACCTTGATCCATCTGGTGGTGTGGCTGGTGTTTATCGAGCTGGGCCTGCGGGTTTGGGGGCTGTCGATGATTCGCTTCACCGAAGGTGACGGCCATGAAGTCAGCGTCAAGCTGTTCGGCCTGGGCGGCACGCTGCTGTTTGCCTGGCTAATCTGGATCCTCAGCGACACCGCGATCCACCATGCCCTGACCCGCTCGCGCAAAGGCATGGCGAATGCGCGTGCACAGACGATGATGCCGTTGATCCGCAACGTGCTGTTCGTGACCATCTTTATCATCGCCGCCATCGTGGCCCTGGCGAACATGGGCATGAACGTCACGCCACTGCTGGCCGGTGCCGGTGTGATCGGTATCGCCATCGGTTTTGGTGCGCAGTCGCTGGTGGCCGACTTGATCACCGGCCTGTTCATCATCATCGAAGACTCCCTGGCGATTGATGATTACGTGGACGTCGGCGGCCACCTCGGCACCGTCGAAGGCCTGACCATCCGCACCGTGCGCCTGCGCGACATCGACGGCATCGTGCACACCATTCCGTTCAGCGAAATCAAAAGTATCAAGAACTACTCGCGGGAGTTCGGCTACGCGATCTTCCGGGTGGCGATCCCCTACAACATGGAAATCGACGACGCCATCAAGTTGATGCGCGACGTCGGCCAGAAAATGCGCAACGACCCACTGCAACGCCGCAACATCTGGTCACCGCTGGAGATTCAGGGCGTGGAAAGCTTTGAGTCCGGCAGCGCGATTCTTCGGGCGCGGTTCAAGACCGCGCCGATCAAGCAGTGGGAAGTCTCGCGGGCATTCAACCTGTCGCTCAAGCGCCATCTGGATGAGGCCGGGCTGGACCTGGCGACGCCGCGCCTGAGCGTGCAGGTAGTGACCGCAGGCTCCGTGCTGGAGAAAGATCCACAACAATAATTAGGGAGAGGTGCTTATGCGTTTAAACGGTCTGACACACCAATGGGTTTTGGGCTTGCTGTGCGGCGCCGCCAGCGGGGTGGTCATAGCCGCCAGCAGCGGCCAGGACAGTGCCCGGGAGGAAATCGCCGCCCAGGCCAAAATCCTTGAACCGGCCCTGCTGGAAACCCGCCGCGATATCCACGCCCACCCTGAACTGGGCAACACCGAAACCCGCACCGCCGAATTGGTCGCCAAGCAACTGCGCGACCTGGGCCTTGAAGTCAAAACCGGCGTGGCCCGCACCGGCGTCGTCGCCATCTTGAAGGGCGCCCTGCCCGGCCCGACCGTCGCCTTGCGTGCGGATATGGATGCATTGCCGGTCAAGGAAGTCGCCGACCTGCCCTTCGCCTCCAAAGCCAAAGGCACCTACTTGGGCAAAGAGGTCGACGTGATGCACGCCTGCGGCCACGACGCCCACACCGCCATCCTACTGAGCACGGCGAAAATCCTCACCGGCATGCGCGACCGCTTGCCCGGCACCGTGGTGTTTTACTTCCAACCGGCCGAAGAAGGCCCGAGCGACTTTGTCCCCGACGGTAAGAACACCTGGGGCGCGAAGATGATGGTGCAGGAAGGCGTGATGAAAGCGCCCAAGCCGGACGCGGTGTTCGGCCTGCACGTGTGGGCCGGTGTCCCCGCCGGGCAGATCGCCTACCGTCCGGGCCCGACCCTGGCCAGCTCCGATGACCTGCGCATCAAGATCCTCGGCAAACAGACCCACGCCGGCCGCCCTTGGGACGGCATCGATCCGATCACCGTGGGCGCACAAACCATTGTCGGCCTGCAGACCGTGGTCAGCCGCCGCACCGACATTTCGTCATTCCCGTCGGTGGTGAGCATCGGCACCATCAACGGCGGCACCCGCTACAACATCATCCCCGAATCGGTGGATATGACCGGCACCATCCGCTCCTACGACTACGGCATCCGCCAGAAACTGCACGCGGACGTGCGCCAGACCGTGGAGAAAATCGCTGAAAGTGGCGGTGCCAAGGCCGAAGTCACCATCATCGAGAAGTACGACCCGACCATCAACAACCCGGCGCTGACCGAGAAAATGCTGCCAAGCCTGCGTTGGGCGGCCAAGGATGATGTGGTGCAGGGGCCGCTGGTCGGCGGTGCCGAAGACTTCTCGTTTTACGCCAAGGAAGCGCCGGGGCTGTTTGTGTTCCTGGGGGTGACGCCGAGGGATCAGGACATGAGCAAAGCGGCACCGAATCACAATCCGGGCTTCTTTGTGGATGAGTCGGCGTTGGTGGTGGGGGTCAGGACGTTGGCGTCGTTGGCGACGGATTATCTGTACACCAATACACCGCAGTAACACTTTTATGTGGGAGCGGGCTTGCCCGCGATGGCGGTGTAGGTATCTACACATCTTTTTATGGGTTGAGTTCTTTGGTTGTCGCGGGGGCGCTGGGTACATATCCGTTATTTGGGTCATGGCCTCTATTGGTTCCGCCCTTACGGCGGGTCACTTTTGGAAAAGAGCCCCAAAAGTAACCAAAAGGGCTCTTGCCCCACCACTCGGCACCTCGCCTAGGCTCGGTGTGCCCTCACTCCGGCTTTGGACCGTGGGCCGCCGCCATGGGCCATCCTTGGCCCATCGCGGCTAAACCGGCGTCCTGCCGGTTTACCCCCGCTCCAAAGCCTGCGTTCGGCCAGCGTGGTTTAACGGGGCGCCTAAGATCAAGATCAAGATCAAGATCAAAAGCAAGAGCACGGCGGCCTAGTAGCCGACCTGAGTGGTTAGATCAAAAGCGAAGCCGAGGCGGCCTGACAGCCGACCTGATCTCTGAAACTGAACTCAATCTAATGTGGGAGCTGGCTTGCCTGCGATGGCATCAACTGGTTATGCCTGATACACCGAGGTGTCTGCATCGCAGGCAAGCCAGCTCCCACAGAAAAGCAGATCTGCTTCTGCTGTGCTTTTGCCCTGCTTTTGCTTCTACCACTCAGGTCGGCTACTAGGCCGCCGTGCTCTTGCTTTTGATCTTGATCTTGATCTTGATCTGAGGCGCCCCGTTAAACCACGATGGCCGAACGCAGGCTTGAATCCGTGGGTAACCCGGCAGGACGCCGGGTTAGCCGCGATGGGCCAAGGATGGCCCATGGCGGCGGCCCACGGATTCAAGCCGGAGTGAGGGCATGCCGAGCCTAGGCGAGGCACCGAGTGGTGGGGCAAGAGCCCTTTTGGTTACTTTTGGGGCTCTTTTCCAAAAGTGACCCGCTGTAAGAGCCATGCCTTTCAAGGTCTTGGTTTAAAACATAAACAAATACTTTAGTCAGGATGACGAAACGATGTGGGAAAAGGTTCTAGAACGGTTTGAAAAGCAGGCGCCGGCCAGTGTCATGACCAAGCTGGTATTGGAGCAGGCCGTACCTGCCGAGTGGGTTGACAAGGTGTTCAATGACCACCGACAACGCCAGTACTCCCGTGAGCTCTTGTTTTCAACCGTTGTAGAGCTGATGTCCCTTGTTTCATTGGGCTTGAGGCCATCACTGCACGCTGCAGCGCGTAAGATGGAGGGCCTTTCGGTGAGCGTTGCGGCGCTCTATGACAAGATCAATCGGACCGAACCCGAGGTGCTTCGAGCCCTCATTTCAGGCAGCGCAGAGCGTTTAGAACCAACCATCAAAACGCTCGGCCACTCATCGATACTACCCGGCTGGCAGTTGCGCATTGTCGATGGCAACCACCTACCGGCCACTGAAAAACGTTTAGGCCCTTTGCGCAGCGAGCGAGCTGCGGCTCGCCCAGGGTTTTCCGTAGTGGCCTACGATCCTGATCTGGATTTAGTCGTCGATCTTCAGCCTTGGGAAGACGCCCATGCCAGCGAGCGGGTCAGTGTTCTACCGCTGTTGGCCCGCGCAAGCGCGGGTCAACTATGGATGGCTGACCGACTTTATTGCACGCTGCCTGTCCTGCAAGCCTGCGAAAACACAGGGGCCTCGTTCATCGTTCGCCAACACAGCAAACATCCACGTGTGATCCAGGAAGGCGACTGGCAAGAGTCAGGGACCGTCGACACCGGAACCGTTCGCGAACAAACCATCGAAGTAAAAGGCGGTCGCCGCTGGCGACGCGTTGAGTTGAGCCTGCAAACGGCAAATGACTCAGGTGATTTGGTGATGTGGTTCTGGAGCAATTTGCCCGACACCATCAGCGCTCGACAAATAGCTGATTTATACCGCCGCCGCTGGAGTATTGAAGGGATGTTCCAACGCCTTGAATCGGTGCTCGACAGTGAGATCAAGAGCCTTGGTAGCCCTAAAGCCGCGCTGCTGGGCTTCGCCTCGGCGGTTCTGGCTTACAACGTTTTGTCGGTTCTCAAACGCAGTGTGGAACAGGCGCACCGCGAAACGCAGCCAGCGAGTTGGGAGGCTTCGATTTACCATTTGGCGGTGCACGTTCGCAGCGGTTATGAGGGAATGCAGATCGCATTACCGGCGGAAAACTTCCCTCTCGAAAAGACCTCGCAAGGGTTGGCAGAGCGGTTACTGGCCCTGGCGAGGTTGATCAAACCTAAGGCCGTCGCGAAAAGCCCGCGCGGCCCTAAAGTCGCCAAACCCAAGGAGTGGCTGGAAGGTAAGGCCGCACGGGCTCATGTTTCAACAGCTCGGGTGCTTAAGGCTGCCAAGTCGGATAAACAGACTTAAACACTGCTTTAAACGAACTTTTAAACGCAGACCTTGAAAGGCATGGCTGTAAGAGCGGAACCATACGAAGCCGTTACCGCAGCAACGGATATGTACTCATATCCACCTAAAAACCCCATCAAAAACTTAACGCAACACAAAAAGTTGCGCAGATACCCATGGCTATCGCAGGCAAGCCCGCTCCCACATTGGGTTTGCGGTGTGTCAGCCAGCCAACGCTGCGCCATCCATCTTCTGGCGCAGGCTGAGCGGGCGCATGTCGGTCCAGACTTCTTCGATGTAAGCCAGGCACTCTTTCTTCATGCCACTCTTGCCCACGGTGCGCCAGCCTTCCGGTACGGCTTTGTAGTCGGGCCAGATGGAATACTGTTCTTCGTGGTTGACCACTACCTGAAACAGGATGTCGTCGCGGTCAAATACTGAGGTCATTGCTGTTCTCCATCAAAAACAAGGCTGGCTGCGCACCACGCGCAGCGCTGATATCTGTAGAAACGTACCAAGGGTACGAAAAATTAGAGGCTGGCGACCGCTGCCGCCAAGGCACGGCCGAAGATCTCGGCAACCCGGTCGATTTCGGCGGCGGTGATCACCAGCGGCGGCAGGAAGCGCACCACACTCCCATGGCGGCCGCCCAGTTCGAGGATCAGGCCGCGCTTGAGGCATTCGCGCTGCACCAGCGGCGCCAGTTGGCGATGCACCGGTGGGTGGCCCTGGATATCAAGGGTGCCGCTGGGGTCCACCAGTTCCACGCCGAGCATCAGCCCACGCCCACGAATATCCCCCAAGTGCGGGAAGTCGCGTTGCAGGATGCGCAGGTGCTCGCCGAGGCGCTCGCCCATGGCCGCGGCATGGCCGGCCAGGTCGTGCTCCTTGAGGTAGCGCATCACCGCCGACCCCGCCGCCATCGCCATCTGGTTGCCCCGGAATGTCCCGGCATGCGCGCCCGGCAGCCAGGTGTCGAGCCAGTCGCGGTACACCACCACCGCCAACGGCAAACTGCCGCCGATGGCCTTGGACATCACCACTACATCCGGGATGATGCCCGCGTGTTCGAAGCCAAACATCTTGCCGGTGCGACCGAAGCCGCTTTGGATTTCATCGACGATCAGCGCCACACCGGCTTGCTCGGTGATACGGCGCAGGCCACGCAGCCAGTCGAGATCGGCCGGGATCACACCGCCCTCGCCCTGCACCACTTCGACAATCACCGCCGCCGGCAGCAACACCCCGGCCTCCGGGTCGTTGAGCAGGTTTTCCAGGTAATGCAGGTTGACCCGCACGCCCTCTGCGCCACCCAGGCCGAAAGGGCAGCGGTAGTCGTAGGGATAAGGCAGGAATTGCACGCCATTACTGAGCAAGGCGCCCAAAGGTTTTTTCGGCCCCAGGCTGCCCATCAGGCTCAGCGCGCCTTGGCTCATGCCGTGGTAACCGCCCTGGAACGACAACACCGTGCTGCGACCGGTGGCCGTGCGCACCAGCTTCAGCGCGGCTTCGACCGCATCGGTGCCGGTGGGGCCGCAGAACTGGATTTTCGCTTCCCGCGCCAGCTCCATCGGCAAAAGGCCGAACAGGTCTTGTACGAACTGGTCCTTCACCGGTGTGGTCAGGTCGAGGGTGTGCAGTGGCAGTTCGTCGCTCAGTACCTGCTGGATGGCGTCGATCACCACTGGGTGGTTATGGCCCAACGCCAGAGTGCCGGCGCCGGCCAGGCAGTCGATGAAGCTTCGGCCTTCGACGTCTTCCACGTAGATGCCCTTAGCGCGCTTGAGCGCCAGGGGGATACGCCGGGGATAGCTGCGGGCGTTGGACTCCTGCTGGCGTTGGCGGGCCAGTAACGGGGTTTCTTCGAACTGGTAGAGCGTTTCCACGGGTGCCGGGCTGGCGTGCACCGGGGCGTCTTCGATACGGCTGGTAGCGACTGACATCTCTCGATCCCTCAATACGCTGGTGGGGGTGACCAAACTGCCGATCCGCGTGCGCGCGGATTTCATGTTCTGGAGACGCACCAGGGGTGGGGGGATTTAGGCTTGTTGTGGTTTTTTGAGTGGGGGCATGATCGTTTCCACGGGGACTGCGTGGAAATACATCCCGTGACGCTCCGCGTCACTTTGCACCCTAGTTGAGACCTTCACTTACAGCGGGACGCGGAGCGTCCGTGGCGGCACCCCCACGCAGAGCGTGGGAACGATCATTCCATCAGTCAAAGCCCCCGATACCGCTCATTCAACGCATACAAAATCGCACACGTCTCGCCATCCAAAACCCCACCATAATCCCGACTCCGAAAGTGCATCTGAAACGCCCGCGTTCTCAGCTCAAACGCCTGGCGATTCCAAGCCGGCTTATACCCATACCGCTGAAACGCCCGCTCCACCTCAACCTCCGGCGGCAACCCAAGACAAAAACGCCGCTGATACATGGCCCGCGTCGACTCATCAAACCAGGCCCCAATCCCAGCCTCGAACAATCGCCGCCAAGGCAACCGAGGCCCAGGATCACTCTTGCGCCAATACGCCACATCCGAATGCCCAACAATGTCGACGGGCTCAACCTGCGGATACCGCTCAAGAATGTCGCGAACCAACGCAATCAACACATCAACCTGCTCCTCGCCGTACGCAGGAAAGGTAAACACCCCGCCATCCTCCCGCGCCAAATTAACAATCTCGACACCAATCGACCGGCTATTGAGATTATCCCGACCACCCCAATGGCTCACCCCGGCATGCCAGGCACGCTTATCCTCGTCCACCAACCGAAACACGCGCAATTCGTCATACCCGGCGGCACGGTAGCCGAGCTCATCAGGGTCCGGCAGCAGATAGTGAGCGCTGACGCCATTTTGAGTAAGCGTAAGCAGGGATGAAGCGAAAGGCGACGCGGTGTAATGCAGGACCACCTGCCGCACGGGCTCACCCATGCGTTCATTGAAATCCCTGGAAGAGAAACTGCTATCGATCACCAACATAAGAACCGTCCTTTTCAGTACAGGCCGAGTCATTCAGCCCGTTCAAGCGCAAAAAAATTACCGCCATCCTGAAGTGCTGAACTTCAAAAAGGCGGTAATTATTTGGCACCTTAAAAGAACGTGATCAGCGCCGCAGCGGCATGCCCAAGTCAACCCGCAGGCCATCCGGCTGGCTGTCGAATTTCAACGAGCAGGAGCAGCGCTGCACGATAGCCTGCACAATCGCCAGGCCCAGTCCACACCCCTCGCTGCTGCCATTGCGCCAGAAACGCTGGGTCAGGTATTGCAGGTCATCACTGGAAATCTGCTTGCCATGGTCACGCACGCGGAACACCACCGTGTCGGCGCTGGTGAATACATCCAGCTCCACGCGCGTGTCGCCCGGGGTGTGGCGCAGGGCGTTATCCAGCAGGTTGCGCAAGGCAGCGACGGCCAAGGCCACCGGCATTTCTACCGGGGTTTGCGTGAGGTTGTCCGCCAGGATCAGGTCGATACGCCGGTTATCGCCGGCGTTGGCGTCCTGGATCGCCAGCCGTGCGACTTGTTCAGCACTGGATTGCAAGCCATCGTCGAACGACAGGCTGCCCTCCACCCGCGCCAACAGCAGCAATTGCTCCAGGGTGCGGTGCAAGCGGTCGGCGCCCTCTTCGGCATGAGCCAGGGATTGGTCGCGGGCCGCACCGTCGGTCATGCGCGCTACTTGCAGGTGGGTCTTGATCGCCGTCAGCGGGCTGCGCAGCTCATGGGCGGCATCGCCGGTGAGCCGGCGCTCACGCTCGATGGCCTTGGCGATGCGTTGCAACAGTTGGTTTTGGGTGTCGAGCAGCGGCTTCAGCTCGCTGGGCAGCGGGTGAATTTGCAGGGGTTCGAGGGAGTCAGCACTGCGGCGCATCAACGCATCGCGCATGCGGTTCAGCGGCACCAGGCTCTGGCCGATGCCCAGCCACAGCAGGCACAGGCAACCCAGCAAGGCCACGCCGACCGGCACCGAAGCCGCCAGCAGGATCGACAGGTTCAGCGCCTCACGCTCCACTTGGCGATCGGCAGTGGTGATCAGCAGGTCGCCACGGGACAGGGTGAAACTGCGCCAGCCCACGCCGTCGATGACCTGATCGCGAAAGCCGCTCTTGCGCGACTCCAAGCCTTCATCCGGAGTGGTATGGCTGCGCGCCAGGACTTCCCCGCGCAAGGAACTGACCTGGCAGGCCATGCCACCCGGCACATTCAGTTGTTCGGTGCGCAACTGCGTACCGCCGCTCACGCTGGCAAGGCCCGGCATCTGCTCGGTCAGACCCGCCACCATGCGTGCCGACGCGACCAGACGCTGGTCGAGGGAAAACATCATCTGGTTGCGCAGGTCGTTGAGCATCCAGGCTGCCGCCAGCAGCCAAATCAGCACAAAGGCAGCGCCCAGCTTGAACGTCAGGCGCAGGCGCAGGCTCATCACGAAGCGTTTTCTCCATCATCCAGTGCACCACCGTCCGCCACGCCCAGGCGATAACCCAGACCGCGCACGGTCTCGACGATGCCATTGCCCAATTTGCGCCGCAGGTGGTGGATATGCACGTTGAGGGCGTTACTTTCCAGCTCGTCGTTGAAGCCGTAGACGCTGTCCTTGAGCTGTTCGCTGGACAGCACCCGGCCCTTGTTGTGCAGCAGTGCCTGCAACAACGCTTGTTCGCGACGGGAAAGGTCCACCGGCTCGCCGGCCAGGAAGGTTTCGCGGCTGCTGGGGTCATAGGCCAGACGGCCGTGTTCGATCAGGTTGATTCTGCGCCCCGCCACCCGCCGCAGCAGGGTTTGCAGGCGTGCAGCAAGCTCGCGCAAGTCGAAGGGTTTGAGCAGGTAGTCGTCGGCGCCGGCTTGCAGGCCGTCGACGCGATTAGTTACCGAGTCGCGCGCGGTAAGGATCAGCACCGGAATTTCCAGGCCTTGGCTGCGCTGTTGCTGCAGCAACTTGAGGCCGTCTTCGTCGGGCAAACCGAGGTCGAGCACCATGATGTCGAACGTGGCAGCCCTGAGCATCGCCCGCGCGGCAGCGGCCGTAGCCACGCGCTCGACGGTAAAGCCTTGGGCGCCGAGGCCAGCAACAATGCCGCTGGCGATCAGTTCGTCGTCTTCACAGACCAGTACGTGCATGGTTAACCCTTCATGAAAGATGGGGAGAATTAAAGGTGCGGCGGATTAAGCGCCGATTATGCCGTGAAAACAGGCGCACTCGGGCATTCCCTCACTTTAGAATAGCGCCCGGTTAATCATCGGTTAATCAACGCCACACATTGTGTGCCTAACTTGCATCAAACTAAGGCGTGTCCATGCGGTATTTGTTTACCTTTCTGCTGGTGTTATTCGCGGGATTCGCCCAGGCCGCGCCGGGCAATCCATTCGAGACCAAACCCGACTTCCTCCCGGTGGGCAAAGCTTTCACCTTTACCTCCGAGCGTCTTGAAAGTGGCGAGACCCAGCTGTATTGGCAGATTGCCGACGGTTATTACCTCTACCAGCAGCGCATGAAGTTCGAGGGCCTGGCCGAGAAGCCCGTATTGCCGCAGGGTGAAGCCCATAGCGACGAGTTCTTCGGTGAGCAGCAAGTGTATCGCCAAGGCCTGGAAGTGAAGATTCCTGCCGGCGCCACCGGCCAGATCAAACTGAGCTGGCAGGGCTGCGCCGATGCGGGGCTGTGCTACCCGCCGCAGTCGACCACCGTGGACCTGGGTGGCAACCCGGCCGTTGCCGCTACCGCCCAAGCCCAGGACGAGAGCCTGGCCAGCGGCCTGCAGCAGCGCAGCCTGGGTTGGAGTCTATTGGTATTCTTTGGCCTCGGCCTGTTGCTGGCATTTGCCCCGTGCTCGTTGCCGATGCTGCCAATCCTCGCAGGCCTGGTGGTCGGCAGTGGCGCCAGCCCGCGCCGTGGTTTTGCCCTGGCCAGCAGCTATGTGGTGTGCATGGCGCTGGTGTATGCGGCCCTTGGCGTATTGGCCGCGTTACTCGGCGGCAACCTCGCCGCACTGCTGCAAACGCCGTGGATTCTGGGCAGCTTCGCCGCGCTGTTTGTAATCCTTGCGCTACCAATGTTTGGTTTCTTTGAACTGCAACTGCCGACCTTCCTGCGTGACCGCCTGGACAACGTCAGCCGCCAGCAAAGCGGCGGCAGTTTGGTGGGCGCCGGCATTCTCGGTGCACTGTCCGGTTTGTTGGTGGGGCCGTGCATGACCGCGCCGCTGGCCGGCGCCCTGCTGTATATCGCCCAGAGCGGCAATGCGCTGCACGGCGGCTTGATCCTGTTTGCGATGGGCATCGGCATCGGTATTCCGTTGTTGCTGCTGGTGACCGTGGGCAACCGCTTCCTGCCTAAACCGGGTACTTGGATGAATGTGCTCAAGGGCGTTTTCGGCTTCCTGTTCTTGGGCACGGCGGTGCTGATGATTCGCCCGGTCGTCGGCGAAAGCCTGTGGCTCGGCCTGTGGGGCGCATTGGCGCTGGTGATGGCCTACTGCGGCTGGAGCCTGGCCCGCGAGTATGGCTTGGCGGCCAAGGTTTTTGGCGCTGGTTCCCTGGTGCTGGGCCTGTGGGGCGCCGTGCTGGTGGTGGGCGCAGCCGGAGGCAGCGACGACCTGTGGCAACCGCTGAAGGTCTACAGCGGCTCGCAGGTGGGCGCTGCACCGAGTGCCCATGACGCCTTCATGACCATCAACGACCCGGCCGCGCTGCAAAGCCAACTCGACAGCGCCAAGGCTCAGGGCCAATGGGTGCTTGTGGATTACTACGCCGACTGGTGCGTGTCGTGCAAAATCATGGAAAAACAGGTGTTCGGCAAACCCGAAGTGATGGACGCCCTCAAAGATGTGCGCCTGCTGCGCCTGGACGTCACTGCCGACAACGCCGCCAGCCGCGAGCTGCTCGGCCGCTACAAGGTGCCGGGGCCACCGAGCTTCGTGTGGATCGGCCCGGACGGTGAAGAACGCCGCGCCCAACGCATCACCGGCGAAGTGGATGCCACCGCCTTCCTGCAACGTTGGTTACAGACCCGGGACGCGCGCTGATGCTGACCCTGACCATCGGCACCTTCGCCATCGCCCTAAATCACATCCTGCTGATCAGCGCGCTGATTCTCGCCACCGTGGTGGGTTGGCGCGTGGCCAAGCACGGCGGTGAAAACCCGGAGTCAGTGCTTTTCAGCCTGTTCCTGCTGGGCATGCTGGTGGCGCGCATTAGCTTTGTATTGATGTATTGGAGCGACTACCGCCACGACCCGCTGCAAATGGTCGACCTGCGCGACGGCGGTTTTCTCGCCTGGCCCGGCGTGATCGCGCTGGTGCTCGGTGCACTGCTGTACGGCTGGCGCCGCCCTGCGCTGCGCAAACCGCTGAGCGCCGGGGTGATCACCGGGCTGCTGTTCTGGGGCATGACCAGTTTATCTCTGAGCCTTTACGACAAGGGCGCGCAACTGCCGGATATCACCTTGCGCAATGCCAATGGCGACGTGGTGCAACTGGCCGATTACAAAGGCGGCCCGCTGGTGATCAACCTCTGGGCCACCTGGTGCCCGCCGTGCCGACGGGAAATGCCCGTGCTGGAACGCGCACAGCAACAACGCCCCGACGTGACCTTCCTGTTCGTCAACCAGGCCGAAAGCATGCAAAGCGTCAGCACCTACCTCGCGACCCAAGGCCTGACTCTCGACAACATGCTGTTTGACGCCAGCGGCCGCCTCGGCCAGGCCGTGGGTTCCATGGCCTTGCCGACCACGTTGTTCTACCAAGCCGACGGGCGCCTGATCAACAGCCACCTCGGTGAGCTGTCCCAAGCCAGCCTGGCCCGTGCCATGGAACCCTTCGACACCGCCCCTGAAAGGAAACCGACATGCCTCGCCTCCGCCAACTGCTGACCCTGCTGCCGCTGACGCTCGCGGCCACCCTGGCCCAGGCCGAAGACTGGCCGGCACCGATCAAACAGATCGAAGCCAAAGGCGCCAAGATCCTCGGCAAGTTCGATGCCCCCAGCGGCCTCACCGGCTACGCCGCGCAGTACCAGAACCGGGGCATGGCCCTGTACCTGACCGCCGACGGCAAAAGCGTGATCGCCGGCAACCTGTACGACGCCGACGGTAAAGACCTGAGCACCGCGCCCCTGGAAAAACTGGTGTACGCGCCGATGGCCAAGGAAGTCTGGGCCAAGATGGAACACAGCAACTGGATTCAGGACGGCGATAAAAACGCGCCGCGCACCGTCTACCTGTTCAGCGACCCTAACTGCCCGTACTGCAACATGTTCTGGGAACAGGCGCGGCCGTGGGTAAAAGCCGGCAAGGTGCAGTTGCGCCACATCATGGTCGGCATCATCCGCGAAGACAGCCCAGGCAAGTCGGCCGCCCTGTTCGCCGCCAAAGACTCGCAAAAAGCCCTGGAAGAACACGAAGCCGCCGGCAAAGGCAGCAAATTGCAGGCGCTGGACAAGATCCCGGCGGATATCGAAGCCAAACTCGATGCCAACATGAAGTTGATGGAAGAGCTGGAATTGTCGGCAACGCCGGCGATTTTCTACCTGGATGACAAGGGTGGGTTGCAGCAGCAGCAAGGCGCACCATCGCCGGACAAGCTGGCGAAGATTCTGGGGCCGAAGTAATCGGCGTTTCCCTAAGACTGTTTCAGGCTTGCCCAACAGAAAACGAGCAAAGCAAATTCATAGAAAACCGCATGAAGATTTGAGCTTGACGCAAAAAATCCGATGCCCAAACAGGCATCGGATTTTGTTTCATAAAGCCAACGATCAGATCATAAACATAGCGGCTTGAGATCAGGCACGTCTGCCAGATGTCTCTTTGCGCTACTGCCGATTGGCGACTTCGAGATCCGCCTCATCCTCACCGAGGCCAGAGAGATGAGTGCCTTTGATCAACGGCCCATAACGGCGGCTGAATTCCCCGTTGTAGGGCACGTGGTCTTTGCTGATCCCGTTATCCCAATTCACCGACCATGTCATCAGGCCCTTGATCGACAACCCTTTGTCGTACAAACGCTTGAATGCATTGGTCACGGCTGCGGGGTTGATCACATAACCGGTGGCGGCTGCGTCGACGTTGGCCGGGAGGCCAATGACGAACTTGTCCGCCGGTATTTTGGTAAACCCTCGCGTTCCGCTCACCAGACTTTCGGTCAGGTAAAACAGGAAATCCTCTTTCATCGCGTCGTTGTTCTGGGCAATCCAGGCACCGTTGCCGTTGTTGACCTCCTGCACCCAGATCCCATCGCCCCCCTGGTTGTAATACTGCGGGGCAATGAAGTCGTAATAGCCTTCCAGCGCCTGGAGGTAACCGACGTATTTGCCGGCGGTGGTCAGGTAAGGAAACTCCGGCGCCATGCTGATAATGAAGTGTTTGCCTTCACCAGCGTAATGGTCCTTGACCAGTTTCAACGCGGCGGGCAGGACAGTCTTGTTGTCGGCGAAATCAATCGCGCTCTGTTCAAGATCGATGTCCAGGCCATCAAAGCCATAAGTTTCCACCAGGCGGATAATCTCGTTGGCCAGTGGCTGTTCGTTGCCTTTATGCAACTCGATGTGCGCATCGGCGCCGCCAAGGGAAATCAGCACCGCCCTGCCCTGGCTGTTTAGCACGCCCACCTGGCGGCGGAACTCGGCGTCGGACAGGTTGTACGGCTTGAACGTTGGGATACCGTTGCCTTTCATGAAGGCCACGGCCACCACGTTGTAATACCTCGGCACGTCCGCCAGGCTCATATTGGCGAATTGGCCACGCTGGTAGCCGTCGCTCGCGCCGGCAGGCCAGTTGTGCCAGAAGCCCATGAGGATCTTTTTGCCGGCAATGCTCGGCATCAGCGAGGCGACATCGTTCAGCGGCGATTTCAGTAAGGTGAAGTCAATCTTTGACATGTTCTAATCCTTCAGAACGTATGGGTTTAACGGCGTGGGCTTATTTGAAGTCCACGTCGAAGGCTTGATAGAAGGCGTTGCCGGTGTTGGCGACGATCCACATCAACACGATCACATGCTTGCCCTTTTTGTTGGCCGGCAGTTTCACTTCGTGATTGACCTTGGCCTTCAGTTCACCTGCATGACTGAAGTACGGCACCTGGGTATAGAAGTCTTCGGCGAACGGCTGGGTTTCCAGTTGTGCTCGGGTGATGCGCTGTTTCGGATCCCAGCCATCCTTGGTGATCAGCCAGCGATAGCCACGGGTGGTGTGCGGCGCGGTGTATTCCCAGGTGACCTTGAAGGTCTGACCCGGGTCGACATTGAGCAGCGGCCAGGTGAAGTCGCGGCTGAGTTTCTTGGCCATTTCCTCGTTGGTGAAGTTGATGCAGTCACGGGCATCGGTCTTGCCGCCGCTGAGGATGAAGCCGTCGGCTGGTGGAGTGACGCTGTCAGTGTCGGTTTGATAAGGCGCCGGGAACGGACCGGCAATCAGTGCCGGAAAGTTCTTGCCGCCTTCCATTTCATTGACCTGCCAGGTAGCCAGCAGGCCGAGATCCACGGCGACTGCGTCACGGCTGGAAGGGGACGTGACACGACCATGGCGAAGAGGTGTCTGGGTTTGTGGTTTGTTCATTTGTTACTCCATTGAGATTGATTAAGAACTCTCCTTTCCTTAAGGAGAGAACCTCAAACTAACGGAGTTGCTTTTTTTTTCCACAGGCCCATTTTTCACTCATTTTCTTCTCATGAGACGATAGACCCGCAAACACTGTATATAAAAACAGTATAATGGCAATAACCTACGCCACCAGAGGTCAATTTCCTACAATTCAAGGCGCAAATAGACACAGCGTCTCTCGCAAATCGCCTTAGCCCGTTCGTAAGTGATGGCCCTCTGCACGTGACGAGGCATTGGCCTGGCGGCGAGAAAGAATTTCTAGGGAGCGTTCTCAATCAATCAGATGTGCTGAAAGCCACCCTCACCACCTGGCCAGAGCCACGCATGAGCCCGATGGGCTTCTGCGACTTCGAACGGTTACTGACAGGAAAAAGATCTGTCCCCGCGCCAGGGCACCCTCGTCGATGCCACGATTATTCATGCTCCCAGCTCAACCAAGAACGAGGGAGGCCAGCGTGATCCTGAGAGGCATCAGACCCAAAAAGGTAACCCGTGCCACTTTGGAATAAAGGCCCCTCTCGGCGCCGATGTGGATTCTGCGTTAAGCAACGCTGAAAGTCGTTTTCGTTTCGACTAACAGCACGCTCACCGCCAGTTGTTCCACGTTTGCTTAAAGCCCCTCCAACTCCGCCATCAAATCACTCAACCGATCCACCTTCTCGGCGCTGATTTCATTCGCCGCCAACCCCTCGATGTACTCGGCCAACTCCGCCACCGTGCTGCACTCAAACATCGCCCGCAATGGTACATCTCGCTGCAGGTTTTTCTGCACGCGGGAGGCAATCTGCGTGGCCAGCAACGAGTGCCCGCCCAACTCGAAGAAGTTGTCCTGTACGCCTACTCGCTCAACCTTGAGCACCTCAGCCCAAATGGCAGCCAAGGTGGTTTCCAGCTCGTTGCGCGGTGCCAGGTAGTCCTGGCTATGCAACTGGCCGATCTCCAGGGCTGGCAGGGCCTTGCGGTCGAGTTTGCCGTTGGCGTTCAGCGGCAGGCGCTCGAGCCATAACCAGTGCAGCGGCACCATGTATTCCGGCAGTTCAGCGCGCAGGCGTTGCTTGATGCGGTCGAGGCGATCACTTGGGTTCAACACGTCGTCCGCCGCCACCAAGTAACCCACCAGATGCTTGCCGTTGACGCCTTCCTGCACCCCCACCGCCGCGTCACGCACCTGGGGCTGTTCATGCAGGCGCGCTTCGATTTCACCCAGCTCGATGCGGTAGCCGCGAATCTTCACCTGATGATCGATACGGCCCACATATTCCAACACGCCATCGCTGCGCCGACGTGCCAGGTCGCCGGTGCGGTAGAGACGCTCGCCCGGCTCGCCGAACGGGTTGGGCACAAACACCTGCGCTGTACGCAGCGGATCGCTGACGTAACCACGGCCCACACCGGTACCCGCCACGCACAACTCACCCACAGCACCTTGTGGCACCAACTCCAGTGCGCCATCGAGCACGTACAACCGGTTGTTGTCGGTCGGCGTACCAATCGGCAGATAAGTGCCACGGGTAGACGCCAGGTCGACACGGAAGAACGCCACGTCGTCCGAACATTCCGCCGGGCCGTACGCGTTGACCAAGCCAATTTCTGGATAACGCCGCAACCATTGGTGCGCCAGCTCCGGCGGCATCGCTTCGCCCGTCGGCAACATCCAGCGCAGGCCGTCCAGGCTCATGCGCTCCTGGGCGAGCATGCCCTGGATCAGCGACGGCACGCTTTCCAGCACGGTTATGCCTTGGGCCTGCACATGCGCCAGCAAACCCTGCGGATCATGCGCAATAGTGTTCGGCACGATATCCACCCGCGCGCCGAACAGCGGCGCGGCGAGGAATTGCCACACGGAAATATCGAAGCTCTGCGAAGCAGTCTGGGCGATTACATCCGCCGGGCTCAGGTCCAGGTACGGCACCTTGCTCAATTGGTTATTGAGCATGCCCCGCTGTTCGACCATCACGCCTTTGGGCAGGCCGGTAGAACCCGAGGTGTAGATCACGTAGGCAAGGTTGTCCGGGCCGCTGTAGATCCCTGGATTTTCCCCACGGCCCGGCACTTCCTCCCACACCAGTAACTGGCAGTCGGTGCCTTCCAACAACTCAATCGCCTGCTCGCGGCACGCTTCAGTGCACACCAGCAACGGCGTACGGCTCAGGTCAATAATGCGGCTCAGGCGCTGGCTTGGCAGGCCCGGATCCAGCGGCAAGTAACCGGCGCCGGCCTTGAAGCTGCCGATGATCATGCCCAGCAGATCCAGGTTGCGCTCGGCCAGCAACGCCACCGGTTGATCCAGGCCGACACCCGCCGCAATCAGCGCGTAACCCAGGCCGTTGCTGCGCCGGTTCAACTCGTCATAGGTCCATTGACGGTCAAGGCAACTGGCGGCGATGCGCTGCGCATGCTCGGCCACCTGCGCTTCAAACAGCTCGACGTAGCTGCGCTCCAATGGGTAGGCGTGCTCACTCTGGTTGCAGCCGTCCAACAGGAATTCACGCTCTTGCTCGCCGATCAGCGGCAGGTCGGCCATGTCGCCATGGAAGCCCTGCACCAACGCCAGCAACAGCCGCTTAAACTCACCGAGCATGCCTTGCACGGTGGTTTCGTCGAAGTAACGCTGGTCGTAGGACAGGTGCAAACCGAGGTCATCGCCCGGGTAGCACACCGCGGTCAGCGGGAAGTTGGTGTGGGTGCGGCCGGAATCCGAGGTGGCGTTCAGGCGTTGCGCACGGTCCAGCACCGAGACTTCCACCGGCGCGTTCTCGAACACGAACAGGCTGTCGAACAGCGGCTGGCCCTTGGGCAACTCGCTGTGTTCCTGAATAGTCACCAGCGGCAGGTATTCGTACTCGCGCAGCTGCATGTTGCTGTCGAGCAAGCCACTCAACCACTGGCGTACGCTGCAGTGCTGATCGTCTTCAGGCAGTTTCACCCGCAGCGCAATGCTGTTGATGAACAGGCCGACGGTGCGTTGCATCTCGGGCATTTCCACCGGGCGCCCGGCCACAGTGACGCCAAACAACACGTCACGCTCCCCGCTCAAGCGACGCAGCACCAACGCCCAGGCCGCTTGGGCGAAGGTGTTGACGGTCAGTTGATGGGCCTGCGCCAATTCACGCAGTTGCGCACCGTCGCGGGCATCCAGGCGGGTGTAGCAGTCGCCCACCACCATGCCGCCGCTGTGACCTGCGTGTTCACGCAGAAACGGCCGGTCGCTCGGGATCGGCGTGGTGCGCTCGAAACCTTGCAAGTTCTGCTGCCACCACTGGCGCGCTTCGGCGAGGTTCTGGCGTTGCAGCCAGGCGATGTAGTCGCGGTAGCGCGGCGGCGTGGCCAGTTGCGCTTCGCGACCTTCGCTCAGGGCCATGTAGATATCAAAGAAGTCATTCATCAGCAGCGAACGGCACCAGGCATCAATGAGGATGTGGTGGTTGCTCATCAAGAACCAGTAGCGCGCTTCGCCGACGCGGATCAGGCGCAGGTGGAACGGCGCTTGGTTGAGCAGATCGAAACCGGCTTCACGCTCGGCCTTGAGCAGCGCTTGCAGACGCGGCTCCTGTTCACTTTCCGGATCGGCGCTCCAGTCCAGGTACTCAATCGGCGTGCTGCCCGGTTTGTGGATCACTTGCAGCATATCTTCGCCGACGTTCCAGCAGAACGACGCACGCAAGGCTTCGTGACGGGCGATCACCGCCTGCCAGGCCTGGGCGAAACGCTCGGGGTCCAGCGCGCTGTGGATGCGGTAACGGTCCTGCATGTAGTAAAGGCCGGTGCCCGGTTCCAACAGGGTGTGCAGCAACAAGCCTTCCTGCATCGGCGTCAGCGGGTAGACGTCTTCGATGGTGCCGGCCGCAATCGGCAGGCTGTCGAGTTGTGCTTGGCTCAGGTGGGCCAGCGGGAAGTCGGAAAGCGTGAGGCCGCCGGCATCGTCCTTGAGGCAGTGGGCAATCAGGCTTTGCAGTTCGGCGAGGTAGGCATCGGCCAGCTCGCTAATGGTCTGCTGATCATGGCGCTCGCGGCTGAAGGTCCAGCGCAGCACCAATTCACCGCCATACACTTGGCTGTCGACGCTCAACGCGTTGGGCAGCGGCGCATCCGGGTCATGGGCCAGGCCGGCCGACTCATCCAATGGATGGAACAGCGCATCGGCGCCGAAGCTCTGGTCGAATTGGCCGAGGTAGTTGAAGGTGAGGTCGGCGCTTGGCAGGGCGGCCATGGTCTGCTGGCACAGATCGTCCGCCAGGTAACGCAGCACGCCGTAGCCCAAGCCTTTGTGCGGCACGCCGCGCAGTTGCTCCTTGATCGCCTTGATCGACGCGCCCTGCTCTGCTTGCGGTGTAAGACGCAGCGGATAAGCACTGGTGAACCAGCCGACGCTGCGGGTCAGGTCGATGTCATCAAACAAGGTTTCACGACCATGGCCTTCCAGCTGAATCAGCGCTGAATCGTGCCCACTCCAGCGGCACAGCACGCGGGCCAAGGCCGTCAGCAGCAGGTCGTTGACCTGGGTGCGGTAGGCGCTTGGCGCCTGTTGCAACAACTGGCGGGTGTGTTCGGCATCCAGGCGCACGCTGACGGTGTCGGCATCGCGATTGCGCCGCGCGCCGTTCGGGCGATCCACCGGCAATACCACCTGCGGGCCGGCCAACTGGTCTTGCCACACAGCCAACTCTTCGCGCAGGGATTCGCTGCTCGCATAAGCCTGCAAGCGCGCAGCCCAATCGCGCAAGGCGCTGGTCTTGGCCGGCAGGCTCACGGACTGACCATCGCTCAACTGGCGGTAAACCGTTTGCAGGTCTTCCAGCAACACGCGCCACGACACGCCATCCACCACCAGGTGATGAATCGCGATCAGCAGGCGTTGCTGACCTTGCGGGCCGTCCACCAGCAAGGCGCGTAGCAGCGGGCCGTGTTCGAGGTCGAGGCTGCGTTGGGTGTCGGTGAACAGCGCGCTGCACTGCTGCATATCGCGCACTTGCGCCTGCATCAGTACGCCGCCTTGCGGCACGGCCAAATGCTCGGCGTGCCATTGGGCGTCGCGCGGGGTGAAGCTCAAGCGCAGGGCGTCGTGGTGCTCCAGCACCGCCAACAGCGCTTGCTCCAGGCGATGAGGTTCGAGCAGTTGCAGCGGTTTTAGCAGCAACGCCTGGTTCCAGTGCTGACGATTAGGCATCTCGGTATCGAAGAACCAATGCTGAATCGGCGTAAGCCCTGAGCTGCCAGTCAGCACGCCTTGCTCGGCGGTAACCTGCTCGGAACGCGTGGCCACGCCAGCCAGGGTTTGCACGGTCTGGTGCTGGAATAAATCGCGCGGGCTGAAGTGAATTCCAGCTTGCCGCGCGCGGCTGACTACTTGGATCGACAGGATTGAGTCGCCGCCCAGTTCAAAGAAATTATCGTCCAGGCCGACTTGCTGCACGTTCAATACGGCGCACCAGATCGCGGCCAGGGTGTGCTCCAGCTCATTGCGTGGCGCCACGTATTGTTGGCGATTCGCCTCCGGGTCCGGCTGCGGTAAGGCACGACGGTCGAGCTTGCCGTTGGCGGTCAGCGGCATGCTGTCCAGCACGATCAAGTGCGCGGGCACCATGTAGTCCGGCAGTTGCGCCTTGAGGTGTGCCTTCAGCGCCTCGCGCAGGGTGCCGTGGTCGGCGTCGCTGACCAGATAGGCCACCAGCTGTTTGCCGCTGGGTGATTCCAACGCCAGCACCACCGCTTCGCGCACCGCTGGGTGTTCCAGCAGGCGGGTTTCGATTTCGCCCAGCTCAATACGGAAACCGCGAATCTTCACTTGATGGTCGACACGGCCCAGGTACTCCACCAGGCCATCGACGCGTTGGCGCACCAGGTCGCCGGTGCGGTACAAACGGCCACCCTTCGTGGCAAACGGGTCGGCGACAAAGCGCTCCGCGGTCATGCCCGGGCGCTGGTGGTAACCCTGGGCCAGACCGGCCCCGCCGACATACAACTCGCCGGTCGCGCCTTGCGGCACCAGCGCCAGGTCGGCGTCGAGAATGTAGGCCACACGCGCGCCGATGATGCTGCCGATCGGCACGCTGGCGGCGCCCTCTTCCAACTGCTCCGGCGCCAGGCTGGCCAGCGGCATGACCACGGTTTCGGTCGGGCCGTAGGCGTTGAAAAACACCTCGGGGTTGAACGCCGCGCGGATACGCTGCAAGTGTTCGCCGGTCAGCGCCTCACCGCCGGTGATGCACATGCGCACCGGCAAGGTCTGGTGCTGGGTCGCCAGCCATTGCGCCAACTGGCTGCCGTAGCTTGGGGTAAAGCCCAGAATATTGATGCGATGGGTGCGGATCAGCGCGCAAATTTCTTCGGCATCCCACTGGCCCTGGGCTCGCAGAACCACCTGCGCACCGCTGAGCAGCGGCACCAGCAAACGCTCGGTGGCGGCGTCGAAGTTGATGGAATAAAAGTGCAGTTCGCAGTCATCCGGGCGCATGCCGAAGCGCTCGATCACCGCCTGGCAATGCATGGCGATTTCACCGTGGGACACCACCACGCCTTTGGGCTTGCCGGTGGAGCCGGAGGTGTAGATCAGGTACGCCTGGTGTTGCGGCAGGCTGATGAACGGCAGCTCGTTGGCCGGGTAATTGGCGAGCACCGCAAGGTCGTCTTCCAGGCACCAACACGCCACCGTCGCCGGCAGTTCACCGAGCGCTTCAAACATCGCCGCGTCACTGAGCAGCAGGCCGATGCCGCTGTCTTCGATCATGTAGTGCAAGCGGTCCAGCGGGTATTCCGGGTCCAGCGGCACATAGGCACCGCCGGCTTTGAGGATCGCCAACAGGCCAATCACCATTTCCAAAGAACGCGGCAGCGCCAGGCCAACACGTACTTGAGGGCCGACGCCGCGCTCGCGCAGCATCCAGGCCAGGCGGTTGGCGCGGGCGTCCACTTCGCGGTAGGTCAGCGTCTCACCGGCGAAGGTCAGCGCAGGCGCATCGGGACGATTATTCGCCTGCTGGCTGAACAGCGGATGGATGCACTGATCGAGGCGATGCTCACCGGCCTCGACACCCAAACTGTTTTGCAGCGCACGCTGCTCGGCGGCCGTCAGCAGCGGCAGTTCGCTGAGGCGCTGTTGCGGGTTGGCGATCAACGCCTCCAGCAGGTTGCGCCAATGCTCGGCCATGCGCGCAATGCGCGGTTCGTCAAACAGGTCGGTGCTGTAGGTCAGGCAGCAACCCAGGCGATGGTCGAGGTCGGTGACTTCCAGGTTGAGGTCGAACTTGGTTGCACGTGCATCGTTGGCCAGGTACTCGACAGTCATGCCGGCCAGTTGGCGGCTCTGCTGGAATTCCCAGCGCTGCACGTTGCACATCACCTGGAACAGCGGGTTGTACGCCGCGCTGCGCGGGGGTTGCAGGGCTTCCACCACGTGGTCGAACGGCAGGTCCTGGTGGGACTGGCCTTCAATCACGGTGTGGCGCACGTGCTCGAATAACTCCCCCACTTTCATCTGCCCATTGAGCTGGCAACGCAGCACCTGGGTGTTGAGGAAGGCGCCGATCAGCCCTTCGCTTTCCGGGCGAATCCGGTTGGCCACCGGCGCGCCGATGCGCAGGTCGGTCTGGCCGCTATAACGGTAGAGCAACACGGCCAGGGTGGCGGTCATGGTCATGAACAGGGTCAAGCCACGCTCGGCATTGAAGGCACGCACGCGGGCGGCCAGTTCATCGCTCAGGTCGAAGCGGTACAGCTCGCCCTGATGGCTTTGCACCGGCGGGCGTGGGCGATCGGCGGGCAGTTCGAGCAGTGGATGCTCATGCCCAAGCTGTGCGATCCAATAATCCAGTTGGCGCTGACGCTCACCAGACTCCAGCCACTGGCGCTGCCACACACTGTAGTCGAGGTACTGCACCGGCAACGGCGCCAGCGGCGAGTCGCGCTCGTCGATAAAGGCTTCGTACAGCGCGCTGAGTTCACGCGCGAAGATGTCCATCGCCCAACCTTCGGTGACGATATGGTGCAGGGTCAGCACCAGGTAGTGTTCCTGCTCGCCGGCCTTGACCAGGCATGCGCGCAGTAGTGGCCCGGTTTCCAGGTTGAAGGGCGTGTGGGCTTCGTGGTCGGCAAGATGTTGCAGACGCCGCTGGCGCTCGGTGTCGTTCAGCGCCGAGAAGTCCTGCCAATCCATGCGCAGGCCGGTTTGCGGCGCGACCTTTTGATAAGCCACGCCGTCGACGCTCGGGAACGTTGTACGCAGGGTTTCGTGGCGCATGATCAAGGCTTGCAACGCGGCCTCGAAACGCCCCACATCCAGCACGCCGCGCAGGCGCGCCATGCCGCCGACGTTGTAGGCCGGGCTGTCCGGTTCCATCTGCCAGAGGAACCACATGCGCTGCTGCGAATAGGACAGCGGCACCGGCGCGCTGCGGTCGACTTTGGCGATGGCGGTTTGCTGGTTGCGCTGGCCCGAGGCTTGGATCAGCCCGACTTGCTCGGCAAACGCGCCCAACTCGCTGGCTTCGAACAAGGTGCGCAATGGCAACTCGACGTCGCAGGCCTGGCGGGTGCGCGAGATGATTTGCGTGGCCAGCAACGAGTGGCCGCCGAGGGCGAAGAAGTCGTCGCTCAAGCCAATGCGTGGCAGGCCGAGGACTTCGCGCCAGATCGCCGCAATCTGCTGCTGCAACGGCGTTTCGGGTTCGATGTGTTCACGGGTTTGCCACACCGGTTCGGGCAATGCGCGACGGTCGAGTTTGCCGCTGGGGCTCAGGGGCATGGCGTCCAGGCGCATCAGTTGCGCGGGCACCATGTACTCCGGCAGCTCGGCGGCCAAGGCGGTTTTTACCGCTTGTTCGTCCAACTCGGTACCGGCGGTGTAATAGCCGATCAACTGCTGCTCGCGCACCAGCACCACGGCCTGGGCGATGCCGTCCATGGCCAGCAGGCGCGCTTCGATTTCTTCCGGTTCCACACGAAAGCCACGCAGTTTGACCTGCTGATCAAGGCGGCCGAGGTATTCGAGCACGCCGTCAGCGCTCCAGCGCACACGGTCACCAGTGCGATACAGGCGTGCGCCCGCCTCGCCCAGTGGGTCGGCGACAAAACGTTCGGCGGTCAGCCCGGCGCGGCCGAGGTAACCACGCGCCAGGCCGATGCCGCCGATGCACAGTTCGCCCGGCACACCGGCGGGCAGTGGGTTGAGGTGTTCGTCCAGCACACGGCAGGTCACATTGCCCAGCGGCCGGCCAATCGGCGAGCGCTCGCCATCCTCGGCTTTGCATTGCCAATGGGTGACGTTGATCGCGGTTTCGGTCGGGCCATAACGGTTGTGCAGTTGCACTGCCGGCAGGCGTGCCAATACGCGGTTGCGCAACTCGGCAGGCAAGGCTTCGCCGCCGGAGAACAGGCGGCGCAGGCTGGTGCATTCGGCCACCAACGGCTCATCGATAAACAGCTGCAACAGCGGCGGCACAAAGTGCAAGGTGGTCACGCCGTGCTCCTGCACCAACTGCGCGATGCGGTGCGGGTCGCGATGCTCGCCGGGGCCGGCCAGCACCAACCGGCAACCGGTGATCAGCGGCCAGAAGCATTCCCACACCGACACGTCGAAACTGATCGGCGCCTTTTGCATCAGCACATCGGTTTCGTTGAGTTGATACGTGGCCTGCATCCACTGCAAGCGCTCGGCCAGTGCCGCATGGGTATTGCCCACGCCTTTGGGCTGGCCAGTGGAGCCGGAGGTGTAGATCACGTAGGCGAGGTTATCGCCGTGCAAGTGCAGACCCGGCGCCTGGGTCGGCCAACTGTCGAGGTGCAGGCTGTCCATCGCGATCACGCACACGCCTTCGGTGGCCGGTAACAGCTCCAGCAGCGAGGTTTGGGTCAGCAGCAGGTGTACGCCGCTGTCCTGAAGCATGTAGGCCAGGCGGTCGGCGGGGTAATCCGGGTCCAGCGGCACGTAGGCGCCACCGGCCTTGATGATCGCAAGCAAGCCGATCAACAGTTGCGGCGAACGCTCGGCGGCGATGGCCACGCACACATCCGGGCCGACGCCTTTGTCACGCAGGTAATGGGCCAGGCGGTTGGCCTGGGTGTGCAGTTGAGCGAAGGTCAGGCTGGCGCCCTGCCAGACCAGTGCGGTGCTGTCCGAGGTGTGCCGGTTAAGTAACTCGGGCAACCACTGCTGCGCGGGCACGCACGGCGCTTCGCTCCACGGCTGCTGCTCGTCGGTTTGCATCAGCTTCAGGTCGCCGATGGCCTGTTGCGGTTGCTTGCAGACGGCGTGCAGCAGGTTGATGAAGTGCTCGGCGAGACGCTGAATGGTTGCGCTGTCGAACAATTCATCGGCGTAGTCGAACGACAGGCTCAGGCGCCCGTTGCGGTCTTCTTCGCTGTGCAGTTGCAGGTCGAACTTGGCCTCGCGGCTGTGCCACGCCAGCTCATCGGCGAGCATCCCCGGCAGGCGGCGCAAGGCACTCAAGTCGCGCTGCTGGTGGTTGAACATGACCTGGAACAGGCCTTGTTCACGGGCTTGCGGGAAGGCTTCCAGCAGTTGTTCGAACGGCAGGTCCTGATGGGCCTGGGCACCCAACGCCGTTTGGCGGGTTGCAGCCAACAGCTGGTTGAACGGCAGTCGCCCATCCAGCTCGGCGCGCAGCACCAAGGTGTTGATGAAGAAGCCGACCAGGCCTTGGGTTTCCTGGCGCGGGCGGTTGGCATTCGGCACGCCGATGCGAATATCACGCTGGCCGCTGTAGCGGTAGAGCAGGCTTTGGAACGCCGCCAGCAGCAACATGAACGGTGTGGATTCGTTGGCCTGGGCGGTCTGGCGAATCGCGGCACTGAGGCCTGCATCCAGGCGCACGCTATGGCGCGAGGCGCTGTTGCGTTGCTGCGCCGAGCGCGGGTGGTCGGTGGCCAGGCTCAGGGTTGGATGCTCCTCGCCCAACTGCGCTTTCCAATACGCCAATTGCCGCTGGCCTTCGCCTTCTGCCAGCCATTGGCGCTGCCAGCTGCCGTAGTCGGCGTATTGCAGGGCCAATGGCGGCAGCGCCAGGGTTTGGCCCTGGGTCGCGGCAGCGTACAGCCGCGAGAATTCATCGATAAGGATATTCAGCGACCAGCCGTCAGCAATGATGTGGTGCAGCGTTACCAGCAATTGGTGCTCTTCATCGTCCAGACGTACCAGGGTCACCCACAGCAGCGGGCCTTTTTCCAGGTCGAAGTGGGTGCGCGCTTCGTCTTCGCGGATCTGTTGCGCGCGCGCTTCACGCTCGGCGGCGGGCAGGTCGCTGAGGTCGATGACGTGCAGGTCGAATTCGATGCTTGCGTCCACACGCTGGAAGGCCTGGCCGTCGCGCTCGTAGAAGCGGGTACGCAGGGCTTCGTGGCGCTGGATCAGGTGCTGGAAGCTGGCGCGCACCGCGTCTTCGTCCAGCTCACCGCGCAAGCGCAAAGCGCCGGGGATGGTGTAGGCGCTGCTCTGCGGGTCGAGTTGCCAGGTGATCCACAGGCGATTTTGTGCCAGGGATTGCGGCAGGTCGTCTTGGCGCGACAAGGCATGAATCGCGCCTTGAGCGATGCCGCCGTCCTGCTGCAATTGCGCGACGTTTGCGGCAAAGCTCGCAAGCGTCGGCGCTTCGAACAGCATGCGCAGGTTCAGCTCCAGGCCCAGGGTTTCGCGCAGGCGCGCAACCACTTGGGTGGCGGTGATGGAGTTACCGCCGAGCAGGAAGAAGTGGTCATCGCCCGCGACAGTTGCGACCTGCAACTGCTCGCACCAGATCGCTGCGATCTGGCTTTGCAGTTCGGTTTCCAACGCCGCATCGCTCGCTTGCACGTGCAGGTCGGGGAACTGCGCATAGCTGTCGAGGCTGCCGTCGGCGTGGCGAAGGGCACACGCCGAGCGCTGCACCTTGCCGCTGGACGTCTTGGGCAAGGCGCCGGGGTTGAGCAATACAACTACGCTCGGGGCTTGTTGATAGGCCTCGGCCACGGCCTGGCGGATAGCTTTGATCAGCGCTTCGGGTGGCAGGATTTTCTGCACGCTGCGGCTGATTTCGGCGGCGATGCCGATGCCTTCCAGGCCCTGATCATTCACGGCAAAGGCGGCGACGCGGCCCTTGCGCACCACTTCCACTTCGCGCTCGATGGTCTGTTCGATGTCCTGGGGATACAGGTTGTGGCCGCGCACGATCAGCAGGTCTTTCAGGCGACCGGTGATGTACACCTCGCCCTCGCGGATAAAACCCAAGTCGCCGGTGCGCAGCCAGGTGCGGCCAGCCTGTTCTACGAACGTCTTGGCAGTGGCCTCAGGGTTGCGCCAGTAGCCGTGGGCGATGCTCGGGCCGGTGGCCCACAGCTCGCCGACGCGGTTATCCGGCAGCTCGCTCAACGTGTGCGGGTCGGCAATCAACACCGCGTGTTCCGGCTGGCAGGTGCCGCAGCTCATGATCGCGCTGCCCTGCCCCGGCTCGGCACGATTCGCCGCCAGCGCTTGTTCGTCCAGGCGCAAGGCCGGGATGCCGTGGCCACGGGTGCCGCCGGCGACAAACAGGGTGGCCTCGGCCAAGCCGTAGGAGGCGAAGAAATTGTTCGAGGTGAACCCGCAGGCCGCGAACTTCTCGGCGAAGCGTTCCAGGGTGTCGAGGCGGATCGGTTCGGAGCCCGAATACGCCACGCGCCACTTGCTCAAGTCCAGGCGTTCCAGGGCGGATTCGCTGACCCGCTCGCTGCACAGGCGATAAGCGAAATCCGGCCCCCCGCTGATGGTGCCGCCGTATTCGCTGATCGCTTCGAGCCAGCGCAATGGCCGGCCGAGGAAGTAAGCCGGCGACATCAACACACACGGCACGCCGCTGAAGATCGGTTGCAGCAGGCCGCCGATCAGGCCCATGTCGTGGTACAGCGGCAGCCAGCTGACGATCACGTCATCCGGGTTGAGGTCGATGCCGAAGCCGCGACGGATCAGCACTTCGTTGGCCACCAGGTTGCCGTGGCTGACTTGCACACCTTTGGGCAATGCGGTGGAGCCGGAGGTGTATTGCAGGAAGGCGATGTCGTCGGCGTGAAGTTCGGGTTCGACCCAGCCGTCGGCGATCTGCGCATCCAGGGTGTCGACGCTCAGCACCGGCGGTGCGTTGTCGATCTGTGACAGGCCGCCGCCGAGGCTGGCGATGGTCAGCAGCAGGCGCGGTTCGGCATCGGCGATGATCGACAGCAGGCGCTCCTGGTGATGCCGACGCGTGGATTCGGGCGGATAAGCCGGCACCGCGATGACCCCGGCGTACAGGCAACCAAAGAACGCCGCGACGTAGTCCGGGCCGCTGGGGAACAACAGCACCGCGCGGTCGCCCAACGCCGCATTGGCCTGCAAGGCGGCGGCGATGGTACGGGCGCGTTGGTCCAAGTCACGGTAACTGAGCACGACGCTGTGCTCGGCCGACTCGGCGAGGAAGCGCAGCGCTACCTGATCCGGGGTCTGCGCGGCACGACGTTGAAGGGACTGGACCAATGTGCGGGGAAGTTCGAAGGCGTCCATCATGGGGTTCCTGCCTGAAATCGGCTTACGGGAAAATCGAGAATTAGAGAGCGCTTAGCCGGCGGCCAGTGGCCGCGCCGCGCCATTGCGCCAGCGCGCCAGGTGTTCGTCGGCATAGCGCCGCAGGCAGCGCAGCACGGCACTTTCGTGCTGCACGAGGAAGAAGTGGTGGCCATCAAACATGTCCAGGGAAAAGCCGCTGGCGGTGTCGGCCTGCCAGTCGAGCAACTGCTCGGCGCGCACGCTGTCTTGCTTGCCGCCGAACACATGGATCGGCATGCCCAGCGGCTCGCGCTGGCCGTAGGTGAAGCTGCCGCAGAGCAGGAAGTCGGCGCGCAGAATCGGCAGCATCAACTGCATCAGCTCGGGGTTGGCCAGGGCTTCTTCGGCGGTGCCCTGCAGTTCGCGCAGGCGGGCGATCAGTTGTTGGTCGGTCTTTGCGATGGCGTATTCGCTCACATCACGGCGCGCCGGGCCGGCGGTGCCAGAGGCGAATAACGCCAGTGGCGCAGGCACGCCGCGCTCATTCAGTGCGTGGGCCAGCTCAAATGCCAGCAAGCCGCCGAGGCTGTGGCCGAACAGAGCATAGGGGCCGCTCAGGTCACGGCTGATCTCATCCGCAAGCTGCGCTGCCAAGGCCTTGATATCGCGCTGCAACGGTTCATCCATGCGCATGCCACGCCCCGGCAACTCCAGCGGGCACACGTGCAACCAATCCGGCAAAGCCCGGCGCCAACGCGCATAAACCATGGCGCTGGCCCCCGAATAGGGCAGGCAAAACAGGCGCAGTCGCGTGGAGGCACTCATCAATTTAGGTCTCCAAACAAAAACACGCTGTATGCACGATACAAACCCATGTCGTCCTCCTGCGGGCGCTGATCCTTGGCCGCTTGTTAACGGACCTGTCACCCATGAGAACGGACGGAGCGGGCAAATAATTAGTCGCGGGAGAGGAGCGAGACGCGGTTCACACCTTCCAAACAGGCATAAGATTAGTTCGCCTTCTCATTTGACAATCATTATCATTAAGCATAATTTGTTGCCCGATGTGTAGGAGGCCTCAGCAAGGATGCCCTCCCCTAACTCTTTTGCGACAAGGTGATTTCCATGACGGAACAAGTATCCACAGGCAGGTGCGACTCACCGCTTCTCCAGGCATTCGTCGACAATCGTTTGATTCTGGTGAAGATCGCGGCACGCATTACCGGCTGCCGCTCGCGTGCCGAAGACGTCGTGCAGGACGCCTACTTCCGGCTGCAATCGGCGCCGACGATCACGTCATCGTTCAAGGCCCAATTGAGTTATCTGTTCCAGATCGTGCGCAACCTGGCGATCGATCACTACCGCAAGCAGGCCCTGGAGCTCAAATACTCCGGGACGGAAGAGGAAGGCTTGAATGTGGTTATTCACGGCGCATCACCGGAAACCTCCCACATCAACTTCAACACCCTGGAAAACATCGCCGACGCCCTGACGGAGCTGCCACAACGCACCCGCTATGCGTTCGAGATGTACCGCCTGCACGGCGTACCGCAAAAGGACATCGCCAAGGAACTCGGTGTGTCACCGACCCTGGTGAACTTCATGATTCGTGATGCGCTGGTGCATTGCCGCAAGGTGTCGGGCAACCACAGCGATACGTTTGCGCGCAGGGTTTGATTGATCAAAGAGTGAACAGGCTTGTTTGTGGCGAGCGAGCTTGCCACAACAAGCCTGTTCAACACATAGACCTCAGCGCATCGCCGTCACATCAATGCGATACGGCTCGAAGATCTTCAACATCTGCCCATTATCGCGCAGGCGCTTGAGCAACTCGGCAAACGCCGCCCCGGTAATCGGTGCCTTGGGCCGCAGCAACGCGTAGTGGTGATACACCTGGTCAATACGCTCCGAGACCAGGAACTGCCCGGCCATGTCCGCATTGCGCACCATGAAATCACTCAAGTACGAACGCGTGACCAGCGCGATATCGGCACGCCCACGCGCCACCATCAGCAAGTTGCTGTCATGGGAATAAGTCAACGTGGCGTTGAAGTGTTCGGCCATGTACTTGGGGTCAGGATTGAAGTTGGCGAAGGCGTAGTGATAACCGCTGAACAAGGCCAGGCGCTTGCCGTTGAGGTCGGCGAAATAGTGTTGGTCGCGATCGGCCCCACGCTGGGCGACGAAGATTTCCGCGTCTTCCAGGCCCATGTCCACCGCGGTATGCGCAATGTTCTGCCAGCCCCAGTCGGGGTTTTCGAAGATCGCCATGTCGACCCGGCCTTGCTCGAAATCGCGGAAGCGCCGTGGAATGGAGGTCGGCACCAGCACAAACTGGTAGTCGGTTTGCGAGGCGTTCAGGGCTTCGACCAGTTGCGGCAGTAAACCGGTGTCGGCGCCTTGCTCAGGGCGTACGGTGTAGGGCGGGAAATGCGCGGCGCCGATCCTCACCAATTGCGCAGCCGAAGCCGGCACACCCCACGCGGTGCCCAGTGCCCATATAGTTAGTCCTGCAGCCAGCGGCGATGGCGAAAACATTGAGACACACACCGTTTAATACTCTGATGGCGATAAGCTAGGCGTTTTTGTCAGGTGAGACAACTTTCCATCGGCAAATTAATGGCTTGCACCTCAATCGGCCTTCAGCACCATCAGCAGGGCTTCTTCGGCCAATTGCTCCAAAGTCAGGCTGCCTTGGGCGCGAAACCAAGTGGTGGTCCAAGACAACGCACCGGTCAGGAAGCGCCGGGTGATAAACACATCGCCCCTGATGTAACCGGCGGCCTTGGCCTCGCCCAGCACCTGCAGCCAGATCTCTTCATACACGTCACGCAGCGCCAGCACCTGGGCCTGGCCGTCGGCCGACAGTGAGCGCCATTCGTAGACCAACACCGCCATGGCTTCGCCGCTGCCGCCCATGATCGACTGCAATTCGCAGCGGATCAGCGCCAATACACGCTCACGCACGGTGTTCGCTTCTTCCAACGATGCTCGCATCATCGCCGTGTTGTAGTGGATGGTTTCCTCCATCACCGCGCGCAGGATCTCGTCCTTGCTCTTGAAGTGATGAAAGATGCTGCCGGACTGAATGCCCACCGCGCTGGCCAGATCACGTACGGTGGTACGCTCAAAGCCTTTGTTGCGAAACAGGTGAGCTGCGGTTTGCAGCAATTTGCCCCGGGCACTGTCGGGGTCGGTCAATTGGCCGCCGTCGACCATGGTGCGCATCACCCGTAGGGCTTTCTGCTCATCCATGCCTCTCTCCTTCACGTGTGCTGACGTCTTGGGCGGCAATTTAGGCCGTGGCCGCCAGCCAAGCAAGCGCTTGGGCAAAACTTATGCGCCTAGTTTACAAACCAAGCGCTTGCTTGGTAGTCTCGGCACCAGCCATTAGAGGAAGGATTTCTCATGAGCAAGACGGTTCGTATCGGCTGCGCCAGCGCCTTTTGGGGTGATACCTGCACCGCTGCCGCCCAATTGGTGCACGGCGGCGCGCTGGATTACCTGGTGTTCGACTATTTGGCAGAAGTCACGATGTCGATCCTCGCCGGTGCGCGGATGAAAGATCCCCAGGCCGGCTATGCCACCGATTTTGTCGAGGTGCTCACGCCGCTGCTGGGCGATATCCAACGCCAGGGCATCCGCGTGATCAGCAATGCTGGTGGCATCAACCCGCAGGCCTGCGCCGCCGCCCTGCAAGCGGCCTGCGATAAGGCGCAAATCCCGCTGAAAATCGCCGTACTGTTGGGCGATGACCTGCAACCGCAGCTCAAGCACCTGCACGGCGTCACCGATATGTTCAATGGCGCGCCGCTGCCGCCGATGTGCGTCTCCGTCAACGCCTACCTCGGCGCGCCAGGCATTGCCGCCGCGCTGGAACGGGGCGCGGACATCGTCATCACCGGCCGAGTGGTCGACAGCGCCGTGGTCAGCGCCGCGCTGGTGCATGCATTCAACTGGTCGTGGCAAGACTACGACCGCCTCGCCCAGGCCGCACTCGCCGGGCATATCATCGAATGCGGCGCGCAGTGCACCGGCGGCAACTTCACCGATTGGCGCGACGTGCCGGACTACGAGCACATCGGTTTCCCCATCGTCGAGGTCAGCGCCGACGGCCAGTTCACCGTCAACAAGGTCGACGGCACGGGTGGGCTGATCAGCGAACTCAGCGTGGCCGAGCAGTTGCTGTATGAGATCGGCGACCCGCGCGCCTACTTGCTGCCCGACGTGATCTGCGATTTCAGCCAGGTCAAATTGCAGCAGCAAGGTAAACACAGCGTGCGCCTGCACGGAGCCAAGGGTTTGCCGCCGACCAATCAATACAAGGTCAGCGCCACCTACCCGGACGGCTTTCGTTGCACCGCCAGTTGCCTGATCGCCGGGATCGACGCGGTGGCCAAGGCCGAGCGGGTCAGCCAGGCGATCATCAACAAGACCTCGGAACTGTTCAGCCAGCGCGGCTGGGCGCCTTACACCGAAGTGAACATTGAATTGCTCGGCAGCGAAGCCACCTACGGCGCCCACGCCCAACGCCAGGACTGCCGCGAAGTGGTGGTCAAACTCGCGGTGCGCCACCCGAGCAAACAGGCGCTGGTGCTATTCGCCCGCGAGATCGCCCAGGCGGCGACCGGCATGGCGCCCGGGCTGACCGGGATCGTCGGTGGACGGCCGACGGTGTATCCGCTGATTCGGCTGTTTTCGTTCCTCGTTGATAAATCCTCCTGCGAGCTGATGATCGACCTCCAAGGCCAGCACCACCGCTGTGAACTGCCAGTGGCCGATGCACTGCGCACCCCGGCCGCGCCGATTGATCCGCCCAAGCCCCAAGGCCGCGCCGATGCCAGCGTGCCGCTGGTGAAACTGGCCGTTGCACGCTCCGGCGACAAGGGCAACCACAGCAATATCGGCGTGATCGCCCGCCACCCCGACTACCTGCCGTGGATCGCCGAAGTGCTGACCCCGCAAGTGATCGTCGACTGGATGAGCCACGTGCTCGACCCCGTCCACGGCCGCGTCGAGCGCTGGTACTTGCCCGGCAGCCACAGCCTGAACTTTCTGCTGGAAAACGCCCTGGGCGGCGGCGGTATCGCCAGCCTGCGCATCGACCCGCAGGGCAAAGCCTTCGCCCAGCAACTGCTGGAAATCCCCATTGCTGTGCCGCAACACATCGCCGATCAATTCAAATAAAGGAGCGTTGCCGTGGCCTTCGCCTCAATCTTCAAAAGCGACCTGTTCCAAGGGCAAACCGTGATCGTCACCGGTGGCGGCAGCGGCATTGGCCGCTGCACCGCGCATGAACTGGCGGCCCTCGGCGCCCGTGTGATCCTGGTGGGGCGCAAGCCGGAAAAACTGCAAGCGGTGGCGGCGGAAATTGCCGAAGACGGTGGCACGGCCCATTGGCAGGCCTGCGATATTCGCGATGAAGAGGCGGTAAAAGCGCTGGTGGCACAGGTCATTCACGCACACGGGCCGATTCACGGGCTGGTGAATAACGCGGGCGGCCAATACCCATCGCCCCTGGCCTCGATCAACCAAAAGGGCTTTGAAACCGTACTGCGCACCAATTTGGTCGGCGGGTTCCTGATGGCGCGGGAAGTGTTCAACCAGTCGATGAGCAAGCACGGCGGCGCCATCGTCAACATGCTCGCCGACATGTGGGGCGGCATGCCCGGCATGGGCCACTCGGGCGCGGCGCGCTCAGGCATGGACAACTTCACCAAGACCGCCGCGTTCGAATGGGGCTATGCCGGGGTGCGCGTCAACGCCGTGGCGCCGGGCTGGATTGCCTCAAGCGGCATGGACACCTACGAAGGCGCGTTCAAGGCGGTGATCCCGACCTTGCGTGAACACGTGCCGCTCAAGCGTATCGGCACCGAATCGGAAGTCAGCGCGGCCATCGTGTTTCTGCTCAGCCCCGCCGCCGCCTTCATCAGCGGCAGCACCTTGCGCATCGACGGCGCCGCCAGCCTGGGCAGCCGCGCCTGGCCATTGCCCAAAGCGCAGCCGCCGAGTGAACCTTTCAATGGTTTTCACCGCGCTTACCTGCCGGATGTACTCAAGGTGGAGCAATAAAGCATGCCGGTGATTGAAAGCTTGATCGACGCCCACAGCCCGCAGTTCGCGCAAAACCGCGAAGCGATGCTGGCTGCCATCGCGCAGCTGCGCCAGCTGGAACACACCCTGCTGAGCAAGGCACAGGAAGCTAAACCCAAGTTCGACAAGCGCGGCCAACTGCTGCCGCGCGAGCGCCTCAACCTGCTGCTGGACCCCGGCGCGCCGTTCCTGGAACTGGCGAGCCTGGCCGGCTACAAACTCCACGACGACAAAGATGGCAGCGCGGCCGGCGGCGGCTTGATCGCCGGCATCGGCTACGTCAGCAGCGTGCGCATGCTGGTGGTGGCCAATAACAGCGCGATCAAGGGCGGCACCATTTCCCCCACGGGGCTGAAAAAATCCCTGCGCCTGCAACAGATCGCCATGGAAAACAAACTGCCGGTGGTGACCCTCGCCGAAAGCGGCGGCGCCAACCTCAACTATGCCGCCGAGATTTTCGTCGAAGGCGCGCGCAGCTTTGCCAACCAGGCGCGCATGTCGGCCATGGGCCTGCCGCAGATCACCGTGGTGCACGGCTCGGCCACGGCGGGCGGTGCGTATCAGCCGGGGCTATCGGATTACGTGGTGGTGGTGCGCGGCAAGGCCAAGCTGTTCCTCGCCGGGCCGCCGCTGCTCAAAGCCGCCACTGGTGAAGTGGCGACGGATGAAGAATTGGGCGGCGCCGAGATGCATGCGCAAACCGCCGGCACGGCCGAATACCTGGCCGAAAACGATGCTGATGGCGTGCGCATCGTGCGCGAAATCGTCAGCCTGTTGCCTTGGGATGATCGCCAGCCACCTGCGCCGCAACGGGCTTACACCGCGCCGCTGTATCCCATCGACGAGCTGCTGGGGCTGATCCCCGACGACCCGAAAAAACCCTACGACGTGCGCGAAATCCTCGCGCGCCTGGCGGACGGCTCCAACTTTCTCGAATTCAAGGCCGAGTTCGATGCCCACACCGTCTGCGGCCATTTGCATATCCAAGGCCGTGCCGTTGGCGTGATCGGCAATAACGGTCCGATCACACCCAAAGGCGCAAGCAAGGCCGCACAGTTTATCCAGCTGTGCGACCAGAGCCGCACGCCGCTGCTGTTCCTGCACAACACCACCGGTTTTATGGTGGGCACCGAGTCGGAGCAGCAAGGCGTGATCAAGCACGGCGCGAAGATGATCCAGGCGGTGGCCAACGCGCGGGTGCCTAAACTCACGGTGGTGGTTGGCGGTTCTTACGGCGCCGGCAACTATGCGATGTGCGGCCGTGGCCTGGACCCGCGCTTTATCTTCGCCTGGCCCAACAGCCGCACGGCGGTGATGGGCGGCGCGCAAGCGGGCAAGGTGCTGCGTATCGTCACCGAGGCCAAGCAACTCAAGGAGGGTTTGGTGCCCGACCCCAAGGTGCTGGACATGCTCGAGCAGGTCACTGCGCAGAAGCTCGACAGCCAGTCCACCGCGCTCTATGGCAGCGCGAATCTGTGGGACGACGGGCTGATCGATCCACGCGATACCCGCACGCTGCTGGGTTACCTGCTGGATATTTGCCATGAAGCCGAGGTGCGGCAGTTGCAGCCCAACAGCTTCGGTGTAGCGCGCCTTTAACGTGATCGTTCCCACGCTCCACGTGGGAATGCAGCCCAGGACGCTCCGCGTCCCCACAGGGAGAACAAGAACAATGATCTTCACCCAAGAACACCAGGAACTGCGCCGCACCGTCCGCGCCTTCGTCGACCGCGAGATCAACCCGCATGTGGACGAATGGGAAAAAGCCGGGCGCTTTCCCATCCACGCTATTTTCCGCAAGGCCGGCGACCTCGGCCTGCTGGGCATTTCCAAGCCGGAAAAATTCGGCGGCATGGGCCTCGACTACAGCTACTCCATCGTCGCGGCCGAAGAGTTCGGCACCATTCGTTGCGGCGGCATCCCGATGTCCATCGGCGTGCAGACCGACATGTGCACCCCCGCCCTCGCCCGCTTCGGCTCCGATGAGCTACGCGATGAGTTCCTGCGCCCGGCCATCAGCGGCGAGCAAGTGGGCTGCATCGGCGTCTCGGAAACCGGCGCTGGTTCCGACGTGGCCGGGCTGAAAACCCATGCACGCAAGGACGGTGGCGACTACGTGATCAACGGCAGCAAAATGTGGATCACCAACTCGCCCAGCGCCGACTTTATCTGCCTGCTGGCCAACACCTCGGACGACAAGCCGCACATCAACAAGTCGCTGATCATGGTGCCGATGAACACGCCAGGCATCAGCGTCAGCCCACCCCTGGAAAAACTCGGCATGCACAGCTCCGAGACCGCCCAAGTGTTCTTTGACGGCGTGCGCGTGCCGCAGCGCAACCGCATCGGCCATGAAGGTGCGGGCTTCATGATGCAAATGCTGCAGTTCCAGGAAGAGCGCCTGTTTGGCGCGGCCAACATGATCAAGGGCCTGGAGTACTGCATCGACAGCACCATCGAGTACTGCAAAGAGCGCCAGACCTTTGGCAAGGCGCTGATCGACAACCAGGTCATCCACTTTCGCCTGGCAGAACTGGCCACCGAAATCGAATGCCTGCGCGCGCTGGTCTACCAGGCCACCGAGCAATACATCAAAGGCCAGGACGTGACCCGCCTGGCCTCCATGGCCAAGCTCAAGGCCGGGCGCCTGGGCCGCGAAGTCAGCGACAGCTGCCTGCAATACTGGGGCGGCATGGGCTTCATGTGGGACAACCCCGTGGCCCGCGCCTACCGCGACGTGCGGCTGGTCTCGATTGGCGGCGGCGCCGACGAAATCATGCTGGGCATCATCTGCAAATTGATGGGCACCTTGCCTGGGAAAAAATCATGAACACCTTGCTGCTCGAACCGCATAACGGCGTGCTGCACATCACCCTCAACCGCCCGGCAAACCTTAACGCCATGAGCCTTGAGATGGTCAATGAACTGCGCGCGGTATTGACGCAGCTCGACAGCCAAGTGCGCGCGTTGGTGATCAGCGGCGCCGGCGGGCATTTCTGTGCCGGGGCGGATGTGAAGGACATGGTCACCGCAGGCGGCAAGCAACAGTTGCAGGCGCTGAACCGCGCGTTCGGCACCTTGCTGCAAGAAGTCGAGGCCGTGCCGCAGGTGGTGATCGTCGTGCTGCAAGGCGCCGTGCTGGGCGGCGGGTTTGGGCTGGCGTGTGTGAGTGATATTGCGATTGCCGATCATAAGGCGCAGTTCGGCCTGCCGGAGACCAGCCTGGGCTTGTTGCCAGCGCAGATTGCGCCGTTTGTGGTCAAGCGTATCGGCCTGACCCAGGCACGACGGCTGGCGCTGACGGCGGCGCGATTTGATGGGGTTGAGGCCCACCGGTTGGGGGTGGTGCATTTTGCCGAGAGCGATGCGCAGGCATTGGCGGAGCGCCTGGATGAGGTGCTGGGGCAAGTGTTGCAGTGCGCGCCGGGGGCGAATGGACGGACGAAAGCCTTGTTACTGGCCAGTGCCGATGAGCCGCTTGAGGCCGTATTGGATCGCGGGGCGCAGTGGTTTGCTGAGGCCGTGACTGGCGTGGAAGGGATAGAGGGGACGCAGGCTTTTGTGCAGAAGCGTAAGCCGAGTTGGTGCAAGTGACGCCATCGCAGGCAAGCCAACTCCCACAGGGAGAACGCATTTCAACAAGTGGGAGCTGGCTTGCCTGCGATGGGGCCAGAACAAACACCCGATTACCCAGGGATAAACCAATGCCCACATTCAGCAAAATCCTGATCGCCAACCGCGGCGAAATCGCCTGCCGCATCCAGCGCACCGCTCAAGGCTTGGGCTACCGCACCGTCGCCGTCTATAGCGACGCCGACGCCCAAGCCCTGCATGTGCAGATGGCCGACGAAGCCGTCAACATCGGCCCGGCCCCCGTCCAGCAGTCGTACCTCAACATCGCGGCCATCCTCAAAGCCGCCAGAATCACAGGCGCCGACGCCATCCACCCCGGCTATGGCTTCCTCTCCGAAAACGCCGAGTTCGCCCGCGCCTGCCAACACGCGAACATCACCTTCATCGGCCCCAGCCCCGAGGCCATCGAACTGATGGGCAGCAAACGCCGGTCCAAACTGGCCATGCTCGAGGCGGGCGTGCCCTGCATCGCCGGCTACCAAGGCAGCCAGCAAGACGACGCCACCCTGCAACAAGAAGCCCAGCGCATCGGCTACCCCCTGATGATCAAAGCCAGTGCCGGCGGCGGTGGGCGCGGCATGCGCCTGGTGCACGACAGCACACAATTGCTCGACCAACTGCGCACCGCGCGCTCTGAAGCGATAAACGCCTTCGGCAGCGACGAGCTGATCCTCGAACACGCCCTGATCGACCCACGCCATGTGGAAATCCAACTGTTCGGCGACAGCCACGGTAAGCTCATCTACCTGGGCGAACGCGACTGCTCGATCCAACGCCGCCACCAGAAAGTCATCGAAGAAGCCCCCTGCCCCGTGATGACAGCCGAGCTGCGCCAAGCCATGGGCGAAGCCGCGTTAGAGGCCGGGCGCGCGGTCAATTACGTCGGCGCCGGCACCGTGGAGTTCCTGCTCGACCGCAACGGGCAGTTCTACTTCCTGGAAATGAACACCCGCCTGCAAGTAGAGCACCCGGTGACCGAACTGATCACCGGCCTCGACCTGGTGGATTGGCAACTGCAAATCGCCGCGGGCCAGCCGCTGCCACTGAACCAGGCGGACGTAACCTTGCACGGCCATGCCATGGAAGTACGCGTGTACGCCGAAGACCCGGCCCAAGGCTTCCTGCCGCAAACCGGTGACGTACTGCGCTGGGAACCCGCCGCCGGCGTGCGGATTGACCACGGCGTACTCGAAGGCCAACGCATCAGCCCGTTCTATGACGCGATGCTGGGCAAGATCATCGCCCATGGCGCCACTCGCGAAGAGGCCCGGCGCAAATTGCTGCGGGCGGTCGAGGACACAGTGTTGCTGGGCGTGACCACCAATCAGCGGCTGTTGATTGACCTGCTCAAGCAAGAAGACTTTATCGCCGGCGACTTCAGCACCGGGTTTATCGCCGAACACTTCAACGAAATCCCCCGCCAGGCCGCAACGGACGAGCAGATCGCCTTGGCCGCCGCGCTGTTCTATCAACACAGCGCCCGCGCGCACCGCCAAGGTTTAGCGGGCTGGCGCAACAACGCCAGCGTGCCTTGGACCTATCGCCTGGAGATTAACGGGCAGACCCACGACATCGCCGTCAGCGTGCTGGAAGATAATCGCCTGCAGGCCAACGGCATCGACATCAGTAGCCTCAGCACCGACGGCCACTGGGCCACGCTGGTGATCAACGGCATCCGCCGCCGCGTCGCCTACCACCTCGACGATACCCAGCTTTGGCTGCCCGGCGTAAAGGTGATCAACCGCACCCAGCAAGTCGCCAGCCGCCAGGCCGACGCCGGCAGCGGCACCGTCAAGGCGCCGATGGACGGCGCCATCGTCGATGTACGCGTGAGCAGCGGTGAGACGGTCACTAAAGGCCAACTGCTGCTGGTGCTCGAAGCGATGAAAATGGAACACCCGCTGACGGCCGGCATCGATGGGGTGATCAAAGGCGTGCAGGTGACTGCAGGCGATCAGGTGCGTAATCGCCAGGTTTTGTTGGAGATTGAAAAGCCCTAGGCGGAACTACAAGGCCGGGCTACGCTCTATCCCCATCAGGACGGGAAGAGTACGGGAACCTGCGCGATGCCTCATTGGCTGATTATTGACTTGGAAGCCACAACGGATGAAGGCGGCTGGCCCGTGACGGAGATGGAAGTCATCGAGATCGGCGCGAGCCTGGTAAACCGCCAGGGCCGTGAGCTGGATCACTTCCAGCGCTTTGTGCGGCCGCTGCGTCGGCCTTTGCTGACGCCCTTCTGCCGCCAATTAACCCATATCACCCAGGCCAACATCGACGGCGCTGCGCCGATGACCGAGGTGTGGCCGTTGTTTGAGCGCTGGCTGGGCCAGCATCAAACCCGCCTGGAAGGCTGGGCCAGCTGGGGTGACTACGACCGCAAGCAGCTAGAGCTGGAATGGCAACGCCATGGCCTGGCCAGCGCGCTCGCGCAAACGCCGCATGTGAACCTCAAGCAGCGCTTCGCTAAGGCGCGGCGCCTGGATAAGCCACTGGGGCTTAACGGCGCCCTGCAATTGGCCGGGATGCAGTTCCATGGCCAGCAGCACCGGGCGCTGGAGGATGCACGCAACACCGCACGCCTGCTGCCGTTGATTTTGCCGGTCTAGGCAGCTCCCCTGGCCTTGGGCATACTGGCCGACCTTTCCAGACCCTTTTCCGAGGATTCACCCATGTTTAAAGTCAACGAATACTTCGACGGCACCGTCAAGTCGATCGCTTTCGGCACCGCAGAAGGTCCGGCGACCATCGGCGTGATGGCTCCGGGTGAATACGAATTCGGCACCGCCCAGCGTGAAATCATGCACGTGGTGTCCGGCGCCCTGAGCGTCAAACTGCCTGACGCCAGCGAGTGGGAAACCTTCGCCGCCGGCAGCCAGTTCAACGTACCGGCCAACAGCAAGTTCCAGTTGAAGGTCGCGGTGGATACGGCTTACCTGTGCGAATACCGCGGCTAAGTTTGCCTCGGTCAAAAAAATGCCCGTCTCGCAGGAGACGGGCATTTTTTGTGGGCAGCGCAAATTACTCGAGAACAGTCACCGGCATGCCGACTTCCAGGCGCCCAGGGCCATCGTTGACCAAGTTCTGGCCGAACATCGCGCCATTTTCCGTCTTACGATAGGCATCGAGCGTGACGAAGGGTTCGCGGTCGGCACTGCGTTCGCCGGTGGCGGGGTCGATCGTGGTGAGAATGCAGCGTGAGCAAGGCTTGACCACGCGCAACTCGACATCGCCGATACGCAGGCGCTTCCAGCCGTCTTCGGCGAATGCCTCAGCGCCTTCGATCACCAGGTTGGGACGAAAACGCAGCATTTCCATGGGCCGCCCAACGTGCTGGGAAAGGTCGTCCAGAGAGCCCTGGCCGATTAGTAACAGCGGGTAACCGTCGGCAAACGCCACCTGGTCATCATCGTTGCCGAAACCGGCCTCGGTGGTACGCGCGCGCTCAAGCGGCATTTGCACGAGCCGCGTAGGCTTGCCGATAAAGTCGCTGACCCAGGCGGCGGCTGCATCGCCTGCATCCGGCACCCGCAAGGTATCGCGCCAGATGGTCACGCCGCGCAACTCGGCATCATTGCCGGGCAGCGCCACGTCCAGCGGCGCGAAACCCGGCGAACTCAGGGTCAGGCCACCGGCACTGTTCCACAACGCCGCCAGTTGGCTCATTTTCGCCACGGCCCGTTGTGTGAGAAAGCGCCCGCTGGCTTCGTCCACCAGCATCCAGCGTCGATCCCCGTCCAGCCCGATTTTATCCAGGCCGATGTGTTGCAAGACTTCGGCCTTGCCGGACTTCAAGGGGTAACGGTACAGCGCGCTGAGACGAAGCATGGGCCTGCTTTCCTGAAGGGGACGAAGCGTCACCCTATAGGACGGCGCTCCCAGAATCAAAGGGCGCTGGATGTCAGTGTGGCGAAGTTACTGATGGCGAGCAGGCCGGGTTACCACACAGTAGGTCAAGCCGGCACTACGTCCAGCATCAGCCGTTGGCGCACCACATCCACCAGTTTGTCGGGCTGGAATTTGGACAGGAAGTTATCGCAACCGACCTTCTTGACCATCGACTCGTTGAAGCTGCCCGACAGCGAGGTGTGCAGCACCACATACAGCCCACGCAGGCGCGGGTCGTTGCGGATCTCGGTGGTGAGGCGGTAGCCGTCCATCTCAGGCATTTCGGCGTCGGTAAAGATCATCAGCAGTTTGTCGGTCATGACCTGGCCGCTGTCGGCCCAGGCTTTGAGCATGTTCAGCGCCTTGAGGCCGTCGCTGGCGATGTGCATCTTCACCCCGAGTTGGCCAAGGGTGTCGCGCAGTTGCGACAGGGCCACATTGGAGTCGTCCACCAGCAGTACTTCGCGACCACGGGCGCGTTCCAGCACTGGGTCTTCGAGTTTTTCGCGGGAAACCTTGGCGTTGTACGGCACGATTTCGGCGAGGACTTTTTCCACGTCGATGATTTCCACCAACTGGTCATCGACCTTGCTGATGGCGGTGAGGTAATGCTGACGACCGGCACTGACCGGCGGTGGCAGGATGGCTTCCCAGTTCATGTTGACGATGCGGTCCACGCCGCCCACCAGGAACGCCTGCACCGAACGGTTGTACTCGGTGACGATAATCGTGCTGTTGGGCCCCGGCACCAGCGGGCGCATGCCAATAGCCTGGGACAGGTCAATCACCGGCAAGGTCTGGCCGCGCAGGTTGACCACGCCGCATACGAACGGGTGGCGCTGGGGCATCAGGGTCAGCTTGGGCAGTTGCAAGACCTCCTGCACCTTGAACACGTTGATCGCAAACAGCTGCCGCCCGGCCAGGCGAAACATAAGAATCTCCAGGCGATTCTCACCCACCAGTTGCGTGCGTTGATCTACCGTGTCGAGAATGCCGGCCATTGAAAGCTCCTGATATGGGATTGTGCTGCTCACTTAAGGCTGTTATCGGCGGCAAGCGCCAGACCTTGACCCTGATAAATTGCCACGTAAATGCATTGATGTCACACTGACATCATGCTTTACTGCAACGGCCTCTCCAAACGGCTCTATAGCAACGTTACGCGACACGCAAATAGACGCAAGGTTCCGCTGCGTAAGGGATTCCCCTATGCACAATCAGGCCCAACCTGATATTCGCAATATCTAATAGCCATTAATGTGACGCCATTCTCATTGCATGAATGGAGTCAGGCTTTTGTTTGCCATCCCAAGCCCTCGGCCCACGGGTCTTCCAGTGATTCACGTGGCGGCAGCTGAAGTTGTGCAGTCGCCCCTGATACCCAGAGCCTCGCGCGGCAATCGTAATCAATCAAGTATCGGTCCTACTGAAAACTCAGAAACGGGCTACAGATTCCAGTCATATTTCAGCGGTAGTTTTACGCCATTCACCCGGTGCGGCATCTCATCACCCGGCCTTATGTTGCGGAGACTTGCATGATGAATAATGCTAACGAATGGCAAACAGCACTTCCCGAATTCCTGCTCGAAGCCGAGACGCTCCTGGCCAAGTCGCAGGAGTGCTTGAACCACTTGCATTTGATCCGCAACGACAGCGATGCCATCGACTGCATGAAAGCCAGCCTGGCCAAGCTGGCTGAAAAGGCCGAAGGCCAGGCGCTGCAGGCCATCAGCGAATTCTCCCGGCATATTCAGTACCTGATTGCCAATGCCGTAAGCCCTATGGAACTGCATGACCAGGCGTTGAATGCCCTGCATGACTGCTTGACGCTGCTGGCCTGGCAACTGGAATTGATCGACTCCCGGACCGGTGAGTTGACCCTGGATGAAAGCGAGCAAACTAAATTGATCGCGACAGTCACGTTGCAGATCCCGCAGAAAGACTACGGCTTTAAACCGCAGCAGCGCCTGCATCACACGTTTTGAGTGTTGGCGAGGTCGTCTTTAATCGGCGAGTTATCTAAAAACGACGCAAGACATATCAATTAGCCATCAACGCTATAACGCTACAAAGCAACTTAATAAATACAATTACACCCTCTATATCTGCCCTCTTTGAACTCTGGGATTCTCTAACTCTAGAATTAGGCCCAGGGCGTGTCCGTGTGGTTAATAAACCGGTCACGCGAGGCGCCAGGCGACCAACGGTAATAGTGGTGGTACTATGCACCGCTCGAAGTGACTCAACTTCATAAAGTATGCAAATGTTTCGGCCCCGTATTCCAAACAGAGCCCTGTCAGCTGCCGTGACCGGTCTTCCCGCAGCGAACCTTCATTGGCTCCATCCGCTATGTACGCCAGCCTAAAGTCACTCATCGCCAGATCCGTGTCCCGCAGCAATGCCCGTCGCATCGTTCTCGCCCTGTGCCTTTGCTCATTGCTGGTCAGCCTGTGGGCCTACACCCAATCCGCGCCGTTGCCGCTATCGGTCCTGCTGCTGAACCTGGCCACGTTGCTGGTGGTGGGCCTGCAACAGTGGAGTTCGCGCAAATCGATAAAATTCCAGCCGCAGGAATTGGCCGATCGCTTGCTGCAAGTGCAAGAAAACGAGCGCCATCGCCTCAGCCGCGAATTGCATGACGACATCGGCCAATTGCTCACCGCCGCCAAGCTGCAAAGCGAATGGCTCAAACGCCGCCTGCCTGACGACCTGCAAAGCCAATGTACTGTGCTGTGCAACACCCTGAATGAAACCTTGGCGAAGGTGCGCGACGTGTCCGCCATCCTCAACCCAAGGCAGCTGGCCAGCCTGGGTTTGGAGGCGAGCCTGCGCGCGCACCTGCTCAAGACCTTGGAAAACACCCCAGTGCACTGGAGCCTCGAATGCCAGCAACGGCTGACCGGCATCCCGGAAGAAATGGCCGTGGCGGCCTTTCGCATCACCCAGGAAGCGGTGACCAATATGCTTCGCCACGCCCAGGCACACAATTTGTTGGTACGCCTGCAACGCCTGCCCGAAGGCCTGTCGCTGATGATCTGCGATGACGGCCTGGGCTTCTCGCCTGCCATCAACCCAGGGCTAGAAGGCCAACGGGGCATGGCCGGTATGTCCGAGCGGATAGATCAGTTGGGGGGCACCTTGTCCGTCACCAGCCAGCCTGGCAAAGGGACCCGGATCGACGCGCTTTTCCCCTGGGCGCCGCGCGCCCTCGAACGGGCCAGTTCCCCTAAGGTTCTCCAGTGACCTGCAATTTACTCTTGGTGGATGACCACGCACTGATTCGGGCCGGCGTACGTGCGCTGATCCAAGATACGCCCGGCTACACAGTGATCGGCGAAGCCAGCGATGGCGCGCAGTTGCTGGAGAAGTTCAGCACCCTGCAGCCAGACATCGTGCTGCTGGACCTGTCAATGAAGCACGTCGGTGGCCTGGATGCCTTGCAGCAACTCAAGGCGGCCTACCCCAAGAGCAAGGTGCTGATCCTGTCGATGAACACCGACCCGGAGCTGATCATGCGTGCGCTGGAGTCCGGCGCCCATGGCTACCTGCTCAAAGACACCACCGCCAGCGAGCTGGAACACGCCCTGCAGGCCTTGCGCAACAACGAGCGTTACCTGAGCCCCGCGATTGCCCACACGGTGATCAATCAGGCGCTGATTCGCAACCAGGGCCAGAGCGCCCCTGTCGCCCACAGCCATAACCTGACGGCGCGCCAGCTGGAAATCCTGCGTTTGATCGTGCGCGGCAAGTCCACCCGGGAAATCGCCCACGGCCTGGGCCTGAGCATCAAGACCGTGGAAGCGCACCGCTCGCAGATCATGAAGCGCCTGCAGATTTTCGACGTGGCGGGCCTGGTGTTATTCGCCGTTCGCGAGCAGATCATCAGCTTGGACGACTAACGGCGAACCCAGCGGCAGGTGCACGCGCAAGGCTTTGGGCAGTGCGCAAAAACGCAGGTCATCGCCCTTCAACGGTTCGCCATCGAGGTTGATGTACAGCCCTTCGGCCACCTTGATCTCGACCCAGGGCAGGCGCGCCCGCACAAACATAGTGTCCAGGCCCCAGCCCTGGCTCATCAGGGTCATCAGCGTGCCGACCACCTCCTGGGGCGCGGGCAGAATGCTGATATCCAGCAAGCCATCATCGACCAACGCGCCGGGGCATAGCACATGCCCACCGCCCGCCTGACGACCGTTGCCGATACCCAGCGCGAGTAAGTCGCCTTTCCAATGGAAGCCCGGCCCTTCCAGCTCGCCATAGGCGGCCTTCAATTCACTGAAACGCGTCAACCCGGTGAACAGGTAGGCCGCGCCGCCCAGCACTTTCTTCAGATCTTCGGAGGTGTTGGCGGTGACCTGGCTGCCGAAGCCGCCCGTGGCCATGTTGAGGAATATTTGCCCACCGGCCTGGCCGAGGTCGATGGCCCTTGGCGGCACATCCAGCAGCGCCAGCGCCTGGGCAGGCTCAAGCGGCACACCGGCGGCGCGCGCGAAGTCATTGGCAGTGCCCAGTGGCATCAGCACCAGGCTGGCGTCGGTTTTGGCCAATGCCATCGCCTCGGCCACATCGCGCAAGGTGCCGTCGCCGCCACCGGCAATCAGGTGGGTATAGCCATCGGCCAAGGCTTCGTTGACCAGCCGCTGGGCGTCACCGCCCTCCCATGTCACCCGCACCGCCAGCTCCCAGCCCTGTTCGCGCCGGGCCTGCACGGCGGCGCGCACGTCCTCATTGAGGGCTTGCTTGCCGTGCAGAATCAACAGTGCCTTGGGGGTGGTCATGGTGGGCTTACTCCTGGAGTCAAAGATGCTTGAAGGATGTGGACCTTTGCGGTGGGAAAAAAAGCCATCGAGGTTGCAAATTAATTGCCCGGCTAGAAGTTATCCATCGCGTTGCACATCGACAGCTTGCCCTTGGGCGTGGGCTCTACAGGCTCCCATTGCTGACCGTGCGCAGGCAGTTCATGCAGTTGGATGGAACAGTTCGCGTAGATAGTCGCCTGCACCATGTAATCCACTCCGGGGCGCGGCACGAAGCTCATGCTGCTGAAGCATTGTCGGGAATACTGCAATTGCCCCAGGTAATGCAGCGCGATGGGCTTGTTCGCCGGCACCACCAGCTCCGTGGTCACCGCGCCGTTCCAGGTATAAATCGGCCCGGGCATGCCAAGGCTTTCGCCGTTGTGGTCAGGGAAGCCGGATTTGGTCGACGCCATTACCCCAGCGCCCAGCACATTCCAGTCCAGGCAATCGCGCCCCGGCACTGCGCGCACCAGGCCGTCGGTGATCAACCGCACACGAGCGGTCTCGCCTGACTGCGGTGGGGCGTAGCCGGTGGACAAGGAACGGATGTTCGCCACCTGGCCGCACCCCGTCAGCAGCACCAGAAGCGCCACGGGAATAACACGCAAAACAGTCATCAGCATTCAACTCGCAGGGGAAGAAAGGGCCGGTTACGGCTGGCGGCAATTTTGCTCGACCGACAACTGCGGCGCCGGCTCAAAACTCACCATCTGCAAGCCATCGGCGCCCTGGAAGATGAAGTACTTGGTGCGGCAATCTTGGAACATCTTCGAGTAGCCTTGCGCTCGGAAGCCTTGGCCCTCGACCTGCTTGGTCACGGTATTGTTGCGGCTCACTACGGCGAGCACCTGCGCATAGCTGTCGCCCATTTTCACCCCGGGCTCGTTGGTGACGCTCATCGACGAGGCGCAACCGCCCAGCGCTGCTGCCGCCAGCATCAAAGCGGCGCCGTACACTCCATTACGTGTGGCGTTCATCCCTGTGTCCTTTTAATAGCCCGTGAGAAAAATAGCGCCCATACAAGCGCAGACGGCGGCACAGGGCCGCCGCAAACCAGACAGTTTTATGCCAACAAAAGCGTGGAAAGACATTTCAAATCCTTGTGCGTAAAACTTCCTACAGTTACAGGCTTGGTCAGCACAAAGACGCAAAAGTGCCATGCTCATGCATGGTGCTATGACATGTCCCGCAGATTCAACTGCGAGCGATAGGCGAGGGATTCGAGCGGAACACTAGCAACTTGGCCGTTGAGCCGTGGTGATCAGTCTGGACATGCATGCAAAAAAACGGCCCCGCTCAGCGAGGCGTTGAAGATCATTTAACCACTGAGCAGACTCTTCAACACTGATGACCTTGCTGTCGACCGCATGACTTACCAAAGGCGCGATAAGTAACGGGTATACATCCGACAGCTCTGTGTGCAACGCAGGCACAACGCTCACCTGTACATCGACAAAGCCAAGCTCGGACAAATGATCCGCAGCGCTGATGGCGGCGTGACTATTCGCCAAGCTGTCTGCAAACGCACGCACGATGGCGCGCGTCAGTTCAGGGTAATGTGAGTAAATGACATACGCCTCCCAAACCGGGTCTATTAATAATATCCGACCGTTGGGAGCCACCACTCTCCATGCCTCTTTAAGTGCAATTTTCGGGGTGCTGATGTGCTGATAGACGCGCTCCGACCACTACCAGCCGTACGCTTCATCCGGCGCATCGATGGTCAGTGCATCGCTCACACGGTAAGACTGCTCAGGGTAGCGTGACTGTGCCGTTTCGATCATCGCGCAACTCAAATCAACACCCACGGATAACAAACCACGCTGAAAAAGCTCGTCGACGACGGAGCCACAACCACACCCTACGTTGATCCCCATTCCGCCTGGGGTGCCCAGCCTTGCGTAGGCATGCTCACGTAAGATGCGAGTGTGTGGTAACTGATCGAACTGATCAAGAAACTGAATAAGCAAGTTTGCCTGATCGCTGTTATCAGGGTCTGAGAACGAAGAAATAGATGGCACGGTCAGGGCCTTGGCTTTCTGTTCATTGGCGGCGCCAGGCATTACTTTTTTACTCGGCATATTCAGTTCGATCGAAGGTATTAAAGAAGCGTCCATGCAACTTGATCGGGTGCCTTCAACGTTCTTTTACTGTCGATCCTCTTATCGCTTGGATACGGATGACCTGTGGGTGGCTCGGATTGTTTGCGCGTTATCATCACGCACTGAAATGTAGCGAGTGGGCCGCCGCCCGAACACTGTTAAAAATGACAGTTTTTTAGTGCGTTTAATAATAAGTAAACTGGCCGTTCGTTATGTGGGAGTTGATTTCAAGGCATGCCATTAAAAGCGACTATCTTGAACAGATAGGTGCAGCGTAGCGCTGGTAAGTCGCCTAAACATTTTTGATCAGGAGAGCAAAAATGAACAACGACTCAGCTGACGATAAACCCGCGATGGCAGCGCCGTTTGTTCGTGCGGCGTGGGCCGCCCCGTGACCGAACACTACATCGCCAGCTGGAACATTGACGTTGCAGCCGATGGCAACAACCTGCCGCCCGGCCAAGGCACCGTCAAGGAAGGTGAGAAGGTGTATCAGGCAGCCTGCCCACACCCAAGCCGATAAAAACCGTCGGCAGTTATTGGCCCTACACCACCACCCTGTTCGACTACGTGCGGCGCACCATGCCGTTCCAACAACCACAATCATTGAGCAATGATCAGGTGTACGCGGTGGTGGGGTATATCCTGAACCAGAACCAGCTACTGGAAGCGAGCGCCACCGTTGATGCGGCCACCCTCACCCACTTGGAGATGCCCAATCGCGATGGCTTCTACGTCGACGACAGGCCCGATGTCAGCGAGCAACCTTGCTACAAGGACTGTATCGGGCTCCAGTTGACCGGGAAAATCCGCTAAACAAGCACATCAGCTCTTGTGTAACTTACTCATCAACTGCGCCTCAGCCTGGGTCAACCCGCACGACTGGGTCAGCTCATCCACGGTCGCGCCCATGCCCACCAGCTTCGCCGCCTGGGCAAACGACAGGCTCGAAGGGTCGCGCTGTTCGATCTGCGCCAGCTTGTCCGGCAACGGCGCCAGGACCGCGCGCAGTTCATGCACCTCGTCCCCGACCTTCACCGCACTCTGCTGGAAGTGATCCACACGCTTGACCAGGTCGAGGATGCGCCGGTCACGCACGGCATCGCGCTCGGCCTGTTGCAAGGCCAATTCCCGTTGCTGGTGCATATAGCGCAGCAGGAACGCCACCGTCCCAGCCCACAACAGGGCCAGGACAATCACCGCTGCTTCAAGAAACAATCAGATGTTCTCCAGATCCGACCATTCTTCTTCGCTCATCATCTTGTCCAGCTCAACCAGAATCAGCAGCTCGCCGTTCTTGTTGCACACGCCCTGGATGAACTTGGCCGACTCTTCATTACCGACGTTCGGCGCGGTTTCCACTTCCGATTGGCGCAGGTAAACCACTTCGGCAACGCTGTCGACCATGATCCCGACCACTTGCTTGTCGGCTTCGATGATAACGATACGGGTGTTGTCGTTGACTTCGGTCGGCACCAGGCCAAAACGCTGGCGGGTGTCGATCACGGTCACGACGTTGCCGCGCAGGTTGATGATGCCCAGCACATAGCTTGGAGCACCCGGAACCGGCGCGATCTCGGTGTAGCGCAGCACTTCTTGCACGCGCATCACGTTGATGCCATAGGACTCGTTGTCCAGTTTGAAGGTAACCCATTGCAGGATCGGATCATCCAAACCTTGTGCGGACGCTGACTTATTCATACCACTGACCCCTTCAAATGCCGTTTTACTCGGCGTGTGTACTTCGCTGACCGCACTCGCATGCGGGCCTTATTATTCAATCAACTGTGTGTGTGTTCGGCGCCATCGCCTTGACGGCGCCACTGGCGATCAACTCGGCCAGCTCAGCGACGTCCAGCAACGCGCACATGTGTTCAATCACGGTGCCCGCCAACCACGGCCGTTGGCCCCGGTGGCTGCGCCATTTGATTTCATTTGGGTCCAGGCGCAACGAGCGGCTGACTTGATGCACCGCCAGCCCCCACTCGTAGCCCTGCACCGAGATCACGTATTGCAAGCCCTGGCGAAAGTCATCGCGGTAACGGTCGGGCATGACCCAACGCGCGGTGTCCAGCACCTTGAGGTTGCCGGCTTGGCTTGGCAGGATGCCGAGGAACCACTCCGGTTGCCCGAACAGTGGCGTCAGCTCCTGGCCTTCCAGCGAATAGATCGAACCCAGGCACACCAGCGGCACCGCCAGGGTCAACCCGGCGACGTCGAACAGCAGGCATTCGAACGGCTCGGCGGCCCACGACGGTCGGCCATCACCGGTCACCGGCGGCGGCGTGATGCTCGGTGGCAGATGGACTTCCACCACAGGCTCGACCACAACAGGCGCCACAACAACCGGCGCAACCGGCACAACAACCGGCACGACGTGCGCATCGCGGGCTTGTTCTTCGAGCACCGCCAACTGGAATTCATCCAGCGTGCTTTCGGGCTCTACGACGGCAGGTTCAAGTACCAGAATCGGTTCCGGCAGTTCCTCCTCGGTCGCGTCCTGCAGCAACGCATCCAGGTAGGATTCCAGTGCCAGTTGCGGCCGGGTCTTGAGTTGAACGGGACGGTTCATCACGCCACCTGCGCCACAAGTTGCTGCGACAGCAAATGCTTGAGCAACGCACGGTAGGCCAGCACACCACGGCTTTTGCCGTCGAACTGCGAAGGCGTGAGGCCCGCGCGGCTGGCGTCACGCAGGCGCGTGTCCACCGGAATATAGCCATTCCAGATGGTCTCGGGGTAAGCGTCACGCAACACACGTAAAGTGCCGAGAGACGCCTGGGTCCGACGGTCGAATAGGGTGGGCACGATGCTGAACGGCAGCGCCTGTTTGCGCGAACGGTTGATCATCGCCAAGGTGCTGACCATGCGTTCCAGGCCTTTGACCGCCAGGTGCTCGGTCTGCACCGGGATCACCAGTTGCTGGCTGGCCGCCAAGGCGTTGACCATCAGCACGCCGAGCAACGGCGGGCTGTCGATGATGGCGTAGTCGAAGTCCTGCCACAGCTGCGCCAGGGTCTTGGCGATCACCAAGCCCAAGCCGCTCTGCCCCGGCGACTGGCGCTCAAGGGTAGCCAGCGCGGTGCTGGACGGCAGCAGGGAAATGCTTTCGTTACTGGTGGGCAGCAGCAGTTGCCCAGGCAGGTCGGCAGGCACGCTGCCCTTGTGCAGGAACAGGTCATAGCAGCTGTGCTCCAGCGCATCAGGGTCGTAGCCGAAATAGCTGGTCATCGAGCCATGCGGGTCGAGGTCGACCACGACCACACGCTTGCCCGCCTCAGCCAGCAAGCCGGCTAAGGCGATGGAGGTGGTGGTCTTGCCGACCCCACCCTTTTGATTGGCAACTGCCCAGACTCTCATTCGGTTGATTCCTCCCGGTGGGCTAAAGCGCGACCGAGACAATGCATAAAGTTATTGAGCCGGTGACGGAGAATTGACGGCACTCTGACGAACCGACGGCTTAACGGTTGGCGGTGCAGTTTGTGTGCCAGCCCGCTTCAAGGCCGCATCCGGTGTTGCATTAGCGGTGCCGGTACCGGTCAGGCTGCGGCGAACATCTAGGTTGCGCGACACCACCAGCACCACGCGACGGTTACGCGCGCGGCCTTCCGCCGTGGCGTTATTGGCCACCGGCTGGAACTCACCATAGCCCACCGACGCCAACCGGCCAGGGTTCACGCCCTGCATCGCAAGCATGCGCACGATGCTCGCGGCACGTGCCGACGACAGCTCCCAGTTGGTCGGGTACTGCGCGGTGGCAATCGGAAAATTATCGGTAAAGCCTTCGACGTGGATAGGGTTTTCAAACGGTTTGAGGATCGCCGCCACCTTATCGATGATGGTGAACGCTTGGTCGCTCGGCATCGCGTCGGCGCTGGCGAACAGCAGGCTGGAGTTAAGCTCGATCTCCACCCACAACTCATTGCCGCGCACGGTCATCTGGTTCGATTTGATCAGGTCGCCAAACGCGGCACTGATGTCGTCGGCGATGCTTTTCAGAGGGTCGCTGGTGCCACCGATGCCAGCGGCGGTTTCATCGCTGTCGTTGACCAGCGGCTTGGCCGGAGTCACGGTCTTGGGTCGTTCTTCGCCGATTGGAATCGGCTTGAGGGCACGGTCGGTGTCGTTGAACACGCCGACCAGCGCCTGGGAAATGACTTTGTACTTGCCTTCGTTGATCGATGAGATGGAGTACATCACCACGAAAAACGCGAACAGCAAGGTAATGAAGTCGGCGTAGGACACCAGCCAGCGTTCATGGTTGACGTGTTCTTCAGGCTCCCGGCGGCGACGGCTCACACTCAATCCCTCCCATCAATCCATGAAGCCCTGGAGCTTCAATTCGATGGAGCGCGGGTTCTCACCCTCGGCAATCGACAACAGGCCTTCCAGCAACATTTCGCGGTAACGCGACTGGCGCATAGCAATCGACTTGAGCTTGCTGGCCACCGGCAACAACACCAGGTTGGCACTCGCCACGCCGTAAATGGTGGCGACAAACGCCACGGCAATCCCGCTGCCCAACTGCGACGGGTCGGCCAGGTTACCCATCACGTGGATCAGGCCCATCACCGCACCGATAATGCCGATGGTCGGCGCGTAGCCGCCCATGCTTTCAAAGACTTTGGCGGCGTTGATGTCGCGGCTTTCCTGGGTGAGAAAGTCCACTTCCAGGATGCTGCGAATCGCTTCCGGCTCGGCGCCGTCCACCAGCAACTGCAGACCTTTGCGCGCGTAGCTGTCGGGCTCGGCATCGGCCACGCCTTCCAGGCCCAGCAGGCCTTCCTTGCGCGCGGTGAGGCTCCAATTGACCACGCGATCGATGCCACCGGGCAGGTCGACGCGCGGCGGGAAGATAATCCAGATCAGGATCTGCATCGCACGTTTGAACGAGCTCATCGGCGATTGCAACAACGCTGCGCCCACCGTGCCGCCAATCACGATCAATGCCGCCGGGCCGTTGGCCAAGGCGCCAAGGTGGCCGCCTTCAAGGTAGTTGCCGCCGATAATCGCGACAAACGCCATGGTGATGCCAATCAGGCTCAAGACATCCATCAGAGGCAGGCCTCCACCAGATGCTTGCCGATGTCGTCCAGGCTGTAGACGGCGTCGGCCAGGTCAGCCTTGACGATGGCCATGGGCATGCCATAGATCACGCAGCTGGCTTCGTCCTGGGCCCAAATCGCGCTGCCGCCCTGCTTGAGCAGACGTGCGCCTTCACGGCCGTCGGCGCCCATGCCGGTGAGCACCACCGCCAGAACTTTGTCGCCGTAGGACTTGGCTGCCGAACCGAAGGTGATGTCCACGCACGGCTTGTAGTTCAAACGCTCGTCGCCCGGCAGGATTTTAATCGCACCACGGCCATCCACCATCATCTGCTTGCCGCCCGGGGCCAGCAACGCCAGGCCAGGACGCAGGATGTCGCCATCCTCGGCTTCCTTGACGCTGATGCGGCACAGCTTGTCCAAACGCTCGGCAAATGCCTTGGTGAACGCAGCCGGCATGTGTTGGATCAACACGATCGGCGCCGGGAAGTTGGCTGGCAGCTGGGTCAACACCCGCTGCAATGCAACCGGGCCGCCCGTGGACGTACCGATGGCCACCAGCTTGTAGGCTTTGCGCTTGGGTGCAGGCGAATGCGCAGCTGCACGCGCAGGAGCGGCGGCCGGACGCGCAACCGGCGCAGGTGCCGGGCGACCAAAGGTGCTCGGGGCTGCGGGCGGCGGCGTAACCGGTGCAGGCGCCGGCGCACTGAACAGGCTGCGACGGTTACTGCGTGAAATGCTGTGCACCTTCTCGCACAGCATCTGCTTGACCTTCTCGGGGTTGCGCGAGATATCTTCGAAATTCTTCGGCAGGAAGTCCACCGCACCCGCATCCAGCGCATCCAGGGTGACCCGGGCGCCTTCATGAGTGAGCGAGGAGAACATCAACACCGGCGTAGGGCAGCGCTGCATGATGTGTCGAACTGCCGTGATGCCATCCATCATCGGCATCTCGTAGTCCATGGTGATCACGTCCGGCTTCAGCGCAATGGCTTGATCAATCGCCTCTTTGCCGTTAGTGGCCGTGCCGACCACCTGGATCGTTGGATCGGCGGAAAGAATTTCCGAGACGCGGCGGCGGAAGAAACCCGAATCGTCCACCACCAGGACCTTGACTGCCATAAACACTCCGTTAGGCGGGGCGGGCAATACCGCCCTGCCCCACCAGAATCAAATACGCCGTGCGGCGTAACGCTTGAGCATGCTCGGAACATCAAGAATCAGCGCGATCCGACCGTCACCGGTAATGGTCGCACCCGACATGCCCGGGGTTCCCTGCAGCATTTTGCCCAAAGGCTTGATGACCACTTCTTCCTGGCCCACCAACTGATCGACGACAAAGCCGATGCGCTGGGTGCCCACGGATAAGATCACCACATGGCCTTCGTGCTGCTCTTCATGTTTGGCCGATGCCACCAGCCAGCGCTTGAGGTAGAACAGTGGCAACGCCTTGTCGCGCACAATCACCACTTCCTGGCCGTCCACCACGTTGGTGCGTGACAGGTCGAGGTGGAAGATCTCGTTGACGTTGACCAGCGGGAAGGCGAACGCCTGGTTGCCCAGCATCACCATCAGGGTCGGCATGATCGCCAAGGTCAACGGCACCTTGATGACGATTTTCGAGCCCTGGCCCTTGGTCGAGTAAATATTGATCGAGCCGTTGAGCTGGCTGATCTTGGTCTTCACCACGTCCATGCCCACACCACGGCCGGACACGTCGGAAATCTCGGTCTTGGTCGAGAAGCCCGGGGCGAAGATCAGGTTGTAGCACTCGGTGTCGGTCAGGCGGTCGGCGGCGTCTTTGTCCATCACGCCACGCTTGACCGCGATATTGCGCAGAATCGCCGGGTCCATGCCTTTGCCGTCATCGGTGATCGACAGCAGGATATGGTCGCCTTCTTGCTCGGCCGCCAGAATCACCTTGCCGTTGCGGGACTTGCCCGAGGCTTCGCGTTCTTCCGGGGTTTCCACGCCGTGGTCAACGGCGTTGCGCACCAAGTGGACCAGCGGGTCGGCCAGGGCCTCGACAAGGTTTTTGTCGAGGTCGGTTTCTTCACCCACCAGTTCCAGGTTGATTTCTTTCTTGAGCTGGCGTGCCAGGTCGCGAACCAGACGTGGGAAGCGGCCGAAGACTTTCTTGATCGGCTGCATCCGCGTTTTCATCACCGCGGTCTGCAAGTCAGCGGTGACCACGTCGAGGTTCGACACAGCCTTTTGCATGGCTTCATCGCCGCTGTTCAAGCCCAAGCGCACCAGGCGGTTACGCACCAGCACCAGCTCGCCGACCATGTTCATGATGTCGTCCAGGCGCGCGGTATCAACGCGCACGGTGGTTTCGGCTTCACTGGCAGGCTTGTCGGCCACCGGCGCCGCCGCAGCTCGCGCAGGTGCCGGGGCGGCTGCAGGGGCTGGAGCGGGTTTGGCGGCAGCCGGGATGGCGGCCGGTGCGGGTTTCGCCGCTACCGGGGCGGCAGTCGCCGCAGCGGCCGGGGCCACTTCGGTGAACTTGCCTTTGCCGTGCAAATCATCCAACAGGGCTTCGAACTCGTGATCAGAGATCAGCCCGTCGCCCGCGGGTGCCGCACTGGCAGGTGCTGCACCGGCGACTGGGGATGCGGCGGTCGCGGCAACTTGCGGCAAGGCTTCAGCGACAAACGTGCCTTTGCCATGCAGTTGGTCGAGCAACGCTTCGAATTCGTCGTCGGTAATGTCGTTGCTGGCCGGGGCCGCCGGCGCTTTCGACTCGGCGGCGGGTGCCACCACGTCAGCGGCGAACTGGCCTTTGCCATGCAACTGGTCGAGCAGGGATTCGAACTCTGCGTCGGTGATGTCTTCGCTGGTCGGCGTTGCGGGCGCAGCAGGCGCTTGCGGCGCCTCAGCCTCGGCCTTCACCGCACTGAGGGAGTTGAGCAACTGCTCGAACTCGCTGTCGGTCACATCCGCTTCCGGCTCAGCAACCGCAGCAGGCACTGCTTCCACCACCGGCGCAGCCGGGGTGGCGGCAGGTTCTGCCAGGCGCGCCAGGGCGGCCAGCAGTTCCGGCGTGGCCGCTGTGATCGGGGCACGTTCGCGCACTTCGCTGAACATACCGTTGACCGCATCCAATGCTTCCAGAATCACGTCCATCAGTTCCGAGTCGACGTGGCGCTCACCCTTACGCAGGATGTCGAACACGTTCTCGGCGATGTGACAGCACTCCACCAGCTCATGGAGCTGGAGGAAGCCGGCGCCCCCTTTTACAGTGTGAAAACCGCGAAAAATTGCATTGAGCAGGTTCGCATCATCCGGTCGACTTTCCAGCTCGACCAGTTGTTCGGACAGTTGCTCTAAAATTTCGCCGGCCTCTACAAGGAAATCCTGAAGGATTTCTTCATCGGCGCCGAAGCTCATGTGGGTGCTCCTTAGAAGCCTAAACTGGATAACAGGTCATCTACGTCATCCTGACCTGACATAACGTCTTCACGTTTATCGGCATGAATCTGCGGACCTTCACCCTTGGCGAGATGTTTTTGTGGATCTTTTTCCGAGAGGATCGCTTCGCGGTCATGTTCGATGCCGGCAAAACGATCAACTTGGCCGGCCATGAGCACCAATTTGAGCAGGTTGCTTTCCACTTCGGTGACCAGCTGGGTCACGCGTTTGATCACCTGACCGGTGAGGTCCTGGTAATCCTGGGCCAGCAGAATGTCATTGAGGTTGCTGGCAACCGTACGGTTGTCCTGCTCGCTGCGCGACAAAAAGCCGTCGACCCGACGCGCCAAATCACGAAACTCTTCGGCCCCCACTTCGCGACGCATGAAGCGGCCCCAGTCAACGCTCAGGGCTTGTGCTTCGGTGGTCATGCCATTGACCAAGGGCGTTGCGTTTTCCACCAGGTCCATGGTGCGGTTGGCCGCCGCCTCTGTCAGCCTGACCACATAGGACAGGCGTTCGGTGGCATCGGTAATTTGCGAAATTTCTTCGGCCTGGGGCATGTGCGGGTCAATCTGAAAATTGACGATCGCACTGTGCAGCTCGCGTGTGAGCTTGCCCACTTCCTGGTACAGGCCGCGGTCACGGGTCTGGTTAAGCTCATGGATTAACTGCACCGCGTCGCCGAATTGGCCTTTTTCAAGGCTTTCAACCAACTGGTGAGCATGCTTTTTCAGGGTCGACTCAAAGTCTCCCTGTGACGTTTCTTTATGCTCCATAGCTCCCCCGTGGCAGCATCAATGACCGATGCGTTCGAAGATTTTTTCGATCTTCTCTTTCAAGGCCAGTGCAGTGAATGGCTTGACCACGTAGCCGTTTACCCCAGCTTGGGCGGCTTCGATGATCTGTTCACGCTTGGCTTCGGCGGTCACCATCAACACAGGCAGGCTGCGCAGTTTTTCATCGGCGCGCACGTGGCGCAGCAAGTCGATGCCGGTCATGCCCGGCATGTTCCAGTCGGTTACCAGAAAGTCGATGCTCCCGCTGTTGAGGATCGGAATCGCCGTAATGCCGTCATCCGCCTCGACCGTGTTAGTGAACCCAAGGTCACGCAACAGGTTTTTTATGATCCGCCGCATCGTTGAGAAGTCATCAACGATGAGGATTTTCATGTTCTTGTCCAATTCGACCTCCAAGCAGTCTTAAACGCGCCCAGCACCTGGACGCGCCATTTCAATCAACAGGCGTTACACAAAAAGGACTGCCCAGGGCACCACGCAACGAACCCGCGAAAGCATGCAGCCTTCGCGGTAGCGTCTGCAGTGTCCCCACACTGCCTGTCAGCGCGTGCGCCACTCTCCCAATCGCCCCCGCAAGCGGGCTGCGCACTGGCTGTGCAACTGGCTGACACGCGATTCGCTGACCCCCAGGACCTCACCGATTTCCTTGAGGTTCAGCTCTTCGTCGTAGTACAGCGACAACACCAGTCGCTCACGCTCCGGCAAATTGGCAATCGCGTCCGCCAACGCCCCCTGGAAACGTTCGTCTTCCAGGTCGCGCGACGGCTCCAGATGTGCACTCGCGCCATCCTCGTGCAGCCCTTCGTGTTCGCCGTCCTGCAACAGGTCGTCGAAACTGAACAGGCGGCTGCCCAAGGTATCGTTCAAAATCCCGTAGTAATCGTCGAGACTCAATTGGAGTTCGGCCGCAACTTCATGATCTTTAGCGTCACGACCGGTTTTTGCTTCAATTGAGCGAATTGCGTCACTGACCATTCGCGTGTTGCGGTGTACCGAACGCGGCGCCCAATCCCCTTTACGCACCTCATCGAGCATCGCGCCACGTATACGAATACCCGCATACGTCTCGAAACTCGCGCCTTTGCTCGCGTCGTATTTGGTCGACACTTCGAGCAAACCAATCATGCCGGCCTGGATGAGGTCTTCGACCTGCACGCTGGCGGGCAGGCGTGCCAGCAAGTGGTAGGCAATGCGCTTGACCAGCGGCGCATAGCGCTCGATCAACTCGCCCTGGCTGTCACGTGCCGACTTTTTGTAAAGGTTGTAGCCGCTGGCTGTCATAGCACCGGTCCTGCGCTCGTCTGATGCACCAATCGCTCGACGAAAAACTCCAGATGCCCCCGAGGGTTAGCGGGCAACGGCCAAGTATCGACCTTCTGAGCAATAGCCTTGAACGCCAATGCGCATTTGGAACGAGGGAACGCTTCGTAGACTGCACGCTGCTTTTGCACAGCCTTGCGTACACACTCGTCATAGGGAACTGCGCCCACGTATTGTAGGGCGACATCGAGGAAGCGATCCGTGACCTTGGTCAACTTGGCGAACAGGTTTCGCCCTTCTTGCGGGCTTTGGGCCATGTTGGCCAACACGCGAAAGCGATTCATGCCGTAGTCACGGTTAAGCAATTTGATCAGGGCGTAGGCGTCGGTGATCGACGTAGGTTCGTCGCAGACCACCAGCAACACTTCTTGCGCGGCGCGCACAAAGCTGACCACCGACTCGCCGATCCCGGCGGCGGTGTCGATCACCAGCACGTCGAGGTTGTCGCCGATATCGCTGAACGCCTGGATCAGGCCGGCATGCTGCGCCGGGCTCAGGTGCACCATGCTCTGGGTGCCCGAGGCGGCGGGCACGATACGAATGCCACCGGGGCCCTGCAGCAGCACATCGCGCAGCTCGCAGCGGCCTTCGATCACATCGGCAAGGGTATGTTTGGGTGTCAGCCCCAGCAGAACGTCGACGTTCGCCAGGCCCAGGTCAGCATCCAGCAGCATGACGCGACGGCCAAGCTCTGCCAGGGCCAGGGACAAATTCACTGACACGTTAGTTTTCCCGACGCCACCTTTGCCGCCGGTCACCGCGATCACCTGTACGGGATGCATGCTGCCCATTTTATTTCTTTACCTTGTCTTGCTTAGACGCAGGCTACATGGCTTGGCCGCGTGAATCGCTTGCAGACCATCGATGTAGGTACATTTCACGGTGTTCATCCCGCCTCAACCGACCCGTTTTGCCGGGTGGTGGTAAAGGTCGGCGAACATATCGGCCATCGCTTCCTCGCTAGGCTCTTCTTGCATTTGCACGCTGACAGCACGGCTGACCAACTGATGACGGCGCGGCAGATGCAGATCATCCGGAATCCGCGGCCCGTCGGTCAGGTAAGCAACCGGTAATTCATGACTGATAGCCAGGCTCAGCACTTCGCCCAGGCTCGCGGTTTCGTCGAGCTTGGTGAGGATGCAACCGGCCAGGCCGCAGCGCTTGTAGCTGTGGTAGGCAGCGGTAAGAACCTGTTTCTGGCTGGTGGTTGCAAGCACCAGGTAATTCTTCGACTTGATGCCACGCCCGGCCAGGCTTTCCAGCTGCATTCGCAGCGCTGGGTCGCTGGCTTGCAGGCCGGCGGTGTCGATCAGCACCACGCGCTTGCGCAGCAGCGGGTCGAGGGCGTTGGCCAGGGACTGGCCCGGGTCGACGTGGGTCACCGACACATTGAGGATGCGGCCCAGGGTCTTGAGCTGCTCCTGGGCGCCGATGCGGTAGCTGTCCATGCTCACCAGCGCGATGTTCTGCGCGCCGTACTTGAGCACATAACGCGCCGCCAGCTTGGCCAGGGTGGTGGTCTTGCCCATGCCGGCAGGGCCGACCATGGCAATCACACCGCCCTCTTCCAGGGGTTCGATTTCCGGGGTGACGATCATGCGCGCCAAGTGCGCCAGCAACATGCGCCAGGCTTGGCGAGGTTCTTCGACCTCGGCGGTGAGCGCCAGCAAGTCACGGGACAACGGGCCGGACAGGCCGATCCGTTGCAGGCGACGCCACAGGTTAGCCTGTTGCGGCTTACTGCCTTGCAACTGGTTCCACGCCAAGGAGCCCAACTGTACTTCGAGCAGCTCACGCAGGCCATTGAGTTCAAAACGCATCGAATCAAACACGCGCTGGTCGACTGCGGCGGCCGGTGCCGGCGCTGCAGGACGTGGCGGCTCTTTGAATGTTGGTTCCACCAGCGGCTCGGAAGCAGTAAGCGGCAGGCCGGCGAACAGCTGGCGATTGGTGGTGGCGTCGCTGTCGCCACGCATGCTCAGCTCAGCCTGGGCCGAGACAATGCGCGAGGCGGTCTTGCGCAACTCGTCTTCGAGTTCCATGTTCGGCACGCGCGGCGCCAGCGCCGAGGGCGTGTAATCCAGGGCAGCCGTCAGCTCGACACCGCCGGCAATACGACGGTTACCGATAATCGCGGCATCGGCGCCCAGCTCATCACGTACCAGTTTCATGGCCTGACGCATATCGGCGGCGAAAAAACGCTTAACTTGCATATCCCACTACCTCAGCCGTTGGGCCCTACTGTCGCGACGATAGTCACTTGCTTGTTGTCAGGAATTTCCTGATAAGCCAAAACGTGCAAATTCGGCACTGCCAGGCGTCCAAACCGCGACAACATCGCGCGGACCGGGCCTGCCACCAGCAGAATCACTGGGTGGCCCTGCATTTCCTGGCGCTGAGCGGCTTCGATCAACGAACGCTGCAGCTTTTCAGCCATGCTTGGCTCCAGCAGAACGCCTTCTTCCTGGCCTTGTCCGGCCTTCTGAATACTATTGAGCAATATCTGTTCCAACCTTGGCTCCAAGGTGATCACAGGCAGCTCAGACTCAACCCCTACAATGCTTTGCACGATTGCGCGGGACAACCCGACGCGCACCGCCGCCACCAGCGCGGCAGTATCTTGACTCTTAGCGGCATTGTTAGCGATGGCCTCGGCAATGCTGCGAATGTCGCGTACCGGCACCTGTTCGGCGAGCAACGCCTGCAACACCTTGAGCAATTGCGACAGCGACAACACACCCGGCACCAGCTCTTCGGCCAATTTTGGCGAGGCTTTGGCCAGCAAACCCATCAATTGCTGGACTTCCTCATGGCCGATCAGCTCGTGGGAGTGCTTGTACAGAATCTGGTTAAGGTGGGTGGCGACCACCGTGCTGGCGTCGACCACGGTGTACCCCAGCGATTGCGCCTGGCTGCGCTGGCTGACTTCGATCCACACCGCTTCCAGGCCAAAAGCCGGATCTTTGGCGGTGATGCCGTTGAGCGTGCCGAAGACTTGACCGGGGTTGATCGCCAGTTCGCGGTCGGGGTAAATCTCGGCTTCGGCGAGGATCACGCCCATCAGGGTCAGGCGGTAGGCGCTGGGTGCCAGGTCGAGGTTGTCGCGGATATGCACGGTGGGCATCAAGAAGCCCAGGTCTTGGGACAGCTTCTTACGCACGCCCTTGATCCGCGCGAGCAATTGCCCACCTTGGTTGCGGTCCACCAGCGGAATCAGGCGGTAGCCGACTTCCAGGCCGATCATGTCTATCGGGGTTACGTCGTCCCAGCCCAGCTCCTTGGTTTCCTGGGTGCGGGCCGGGGATGGCAGCAACTCCTGCTGACGCGCGACCTCCTGCAACGCTTGAACCTTGACGGCGTTTTGCTTTTTCCAGAACAGGTAGGCGCCGCCACCGGCCAGGGCCGCCATGGTCAGGAATGATACGTGGGGCATGCCCGGCACGATGCCCATGATCGCCATGATGCCGGCCGCCACGGCCAGGGCCTTGGGCGATGCGAACATCTGCCGGCTGATCTGCTTGCCCATGTCTTCGGAGCCCGAAGCACGGGTGACCATGATGGCCGCCGCTGTGGATAACAACAGTGATGGCAATTGCGCCACTAAACCGTCACCGATGGTCAGCAAGGCGTACACCCTGCCCGCATCGCCGAAGGTCATGCCGTGTTGGAAGATGCCGACGGCTATCCCGCCGATCAAGTTGATGAACAGAATCAACAGACCGGCGATGGCATCACCGCGTACGAATTTGCTGGCACCGTCCATGGAGCCGTAGAACTCGGCTTCCTGGGCGACTTCCAGGCGACGGGATTTGGCTTGGTTCTGGTCGATCAGGCCGGCATTGAGGTCGGCGTCGATCGCCATTTGCTTGCCGGGCATGGCGTCGAGGGTAAACCGCGCGCTCACCTCAGAAATCCGCCCGGCGCCCTTGGTCACCACCACGAAGTTGATGATCATCAGGATCGCAAACACCACGATACCGACCACGTAGTTACCGCCGATCACCACCTCACCGAAGGCCTGGATCACCTTACCGGCGGCGGCGTGGCCGTCCTGGCCGTGGAGCATGACCACCCGCGTGGACGCCACGTTCAGCGCCAGGCGCAGCAGGGTTGCGATCAACAGAATGGTGGGGAACACCGCGAAATCCAACGGCCGCAGGGCGTAGACGCAGACCAGCAGCACGACGACAGACAGGGCGATGTTGAAGGTGAAAAACACGTCGAGCAGGAACGGCGGCATCGGCAACATCATCATTGCCAGCATCACCAGCAGCAACAACGGCACACCCAGGTTGCCCCGCGACAAGTCAGTCAGGGTGCCACGGGCCGTGTTGAGCATTTGAGAGCGATCTACCACCGGTATTCCTCGTGTTCCTTGAAGCAAAGTTTTGACGCTGTGAGGCGTCCTGGAAGCGGTATTGCAAGAAGCCTTCCAACTTTGGATTCAGGCCGACGATCGTCGCGTGGGAACCGATTCAAGGGTGGGAGCTGGCTTGCCTGCGATTGCGGTGTGCCAGTCACCTCAAGGGCCAGCCATGAGTCAGTCATCGCAGGCAAGCCAGCTCCCACATTTGGATCTGTGTACATCTGCTGCCATTGAGGAAATTTCCGACAGGGTTTTAAGGTTGCCCCTAGGAAACTCGCTCTCTAGTCTCCGTACACCGCTGCAACCGCAGCGGCCGCAGCGGCCGGGCGTCGCGGCCCGGTTTACTACGGAGCAAAAGCACCATCTCCCTTTCAGTAAGCGGTTTTTTATCGTCTACTGTGCGGCGCTATGGCGGCTGTGCGCGGGATACCTTCGGGTATGCCGGGTTGCTCCTTGACCGGTCCGCGAACCTGCGTACAGCTGCCACCCTCCATCGCGTCGCGGCGATCAGTGGCGGCTCCACTTTCGTAAGGAGCTTCACAATGATCAAACCCACCCCAAATCCCCCGCCCACCGTACTCTTCACCCTCATCGACAACATCAGCAGCGAAGACCTGCTGGTCAACCTCACCGAAACCCTGGCTTCCGCCCACGCCCTGACCTGCGACTTCGCCTTTGACCTGGAAGGCACACAGCGAGAAGGCGCGCTGGGCATTGCGCAGTTGATTGAAGTGGGGCGATTGTTGGCTGAGCGATTGCTGGATGACAGGGAGCCGTCACGCGAGGCCCAACCGGGCAAACTCTAGGTAGGATCAACAGACTGATCGTTCCCACGCGGGAGCGTGGAAATGATCATAGAGCCTTCACATTCTCAGCCTGCAGCCCTTTTGGCCCCTGGGCAGTGTCGAACTCTACCTCTTGTTGCTCTTCCAACGTTTTGAACCCAGCCGCTGTGATTGCCGAATAATGGACGAAAACATCCGGGCTCCCATCGTTAGGCGTAATAAAACCAAAGCCCTTTTCCGCGTTAAACCACTTCACTTTGCCTTTTGCCATTGCCGTTCTCCTGACTTCGCGTTCGAGACCCCGTACGCACGTCGCTAAATAATCTTGATATGGAACGCGAAGATGCCCGCGGGCCGATGAATCCTCGCGAATTGCACGCGCTGGCCATTTTTCAGCCAACGCTCACCCGAACTCCTCAGATCCACACGCACGGGCTCTTCGCCGCTATCTAGTGCAATCCAACCTTCCCCGGTTTTTTGGCTATACGACTTGATCGTGCGCGTCACCGCTTCCATCACCGCTCCCTCTGCATCTCATAACGACTTGTGCGCAGTGTGTGCTGTCATGGAACCGCAGGAAGGCGTCGCTGGCTACTGTCAAAGTTGACAGGTAGACGAGTGTTAGCGGCGGGTGGTAGAGGCTTCCTGTGGCGAGCGGGCTTGCCCCGCGCTGGGCTGCGAAGCGGCCCTAAAACCTGAAGGTGTGGTTTGCCTGAAGGAATGTGGTGGTCCTATTGGGGCTGCTTCGCAGCCCAACGCGGGGCAAGCCCGCGCGCCACAACAGGCCCGCTCGCCACAGAAACTGCGCTCAAGGTTTTGAGCGTCGCCGGATCAGACCTCGGATGATTTTTTTCGCTGGCGAGATTTTCGCGCCTTGGGCGGCGCCAGCAACTCATCGACTGCGCTGCATTTATTACCCGCCGACTCAACGGGCACCGCATTGCCATCGCGGTCCTGGGCGATAAAACCAATGCCCTTGACTGCGTCAAACCACCTGACCGTACCCCTGTCCATGACCGCTCTCCCGAGCCGCGCATAAAGGCGCGCCTCGCCGCTCTATCAAACAGTGAAGGCCGTGCAATGGGTACTGTCAAAGTTACCAGGTAAGGCCAGACTTTAGACAAATGGTAGGGGCAAACCCTGGGTATCCCGCTGGCTGTTATGCCGCCATCGCGGGCAAGCCCTGTGCCCACAGGGGAATGCGCTCAAGGGTGGGAGCCGGGCGTGCCCGCGATAGCGTCGGCGCAGGATGGCTCAGGAATCGCGACGTAAATCCGGCGGAATCGGCAGGTCTTTCAGGGGGTCAGGCCGCTTGCCCTTGCCCGCGCGGTATTGGCGGATCTGATAGACGTACGCCAACACCTGCGCCACCGCCAAGTACAACCCGGCAGGAATTTCCTGGTCCAGGTCAGTGGAATAGAAGATCGACCGCGCCAGTTCCGGAGACTCCAGCAACAGAATGTCGTTTGCCACGGCAATTTCGCGGATTTTCAGCGCGGTAAAGTCGCTGCCCTTAGCCAGCAACATCGGCGCGCCGCCCTTCTCCGGGTCGTACTTGAGCGCCACGGCGTAGTGGGTCGGGTTGGTGATGACCACGTCGGCGTCCGGCACCGCCGCCATCATCTTGCGCTGGGACATTTCCCGCTGCAGTTGGCGAATGCGTTGCTTGACCTCCGGGCGGCCCTCTTGGTCCTTGTGCTCATCGCGCACTTCCTGCTTGGTCATCAGCAGCTTCTTGTGGCTCTCCCACAGCTGGATCGGCGCATCCACAGCGGCAATCAGGATCAGCCCGAGGGCCATCCACAGCGCACTCCAGCCCACCACTTGCACGCTATGAATGATTGCTGACTCCAGCGGCTCATGAGCGATGCGCAGCAGGTCGTCGATGTCGGAGGTCAGCACCACCATGGCCACAAACAGAATCAGGATGAATTTGGCCAGCGCCTTGAGCAATTCCATCAGGGCCTTGGCCGAAAACATGCGCTTGAGGCCGGCGCCCGGGTTCATACGGCTGAATTTGGGCGCCATGCTACCCGCAGCAAACAGCCAGCCGCCAAGGGCGACCGGGCCGATCAGCGCCGCCAGCAGTAAGGTGATCAGGATCGGCTGTACCGCCAGGAGCGCTATTTTCCCCGAATGCAGCAGGTATTGACCCATGGCGTCGGGGTTGAGCAACACCTCACGCGGCAAGGCGAAGTTGTGTTTCATCAACTCCATCAGGTCCAGCGCCAGACCACCGCCATAAATCAGCAAGGCACCGGCACCGGCCATCATGGTCGCGAAGGTATTGAGTTCTTTAGAGCGCGCAATCTCGCCCTTTTCCCTGGAGTCCTTTTTACGTTTCTCCGTGGGGTCTTCTGTTTTGTCCTGACCACTCTCGCTCTCGGCCATGGCTTAGCGCGCCCGTGCCAGATCACGTAAGAACTGCAAGGCGTCGGTCGCCAGCGGTTGATACTGATTGAGAATGTCAGCCAAGCCGACCCAGAAAATCCCCATGCCCAACACCAGGGTCAACGGGAAACCAATCGAAAAAATGTTCAGCTGCGGCGCCGCACGGGTCATCACCCCGAACGCGATATTGACCACCAGCAGCGCGGTGATCGCCGGCAGCACCAGCAACAATGAGGCGCCCATGACCCAACTGAGACGCCCTACCAGTTCCCAGAAATGACTGACCACCAACCCTGAGCCGACCGGCAAGGTGGTGAAGCTTTCGGTCATCACCTCGAACGCCACCAAGTGGCCGTTCATGGCCAGGAACAGCAAGGTCACCAGCATGGTCAGGAATTGCCCGATCACCGCCGCCGACACGCCGTTGGTGGGGTCGACCATAGAGGCGAAGCCCATGCCCATCTGCACCGAGATGATTTGCCCGGCAATCACAAACGCCTGGAAGAACAACGTCAGCGAGAAGCCCAACAGCGCGCCGATCAGGATCTGCTCGGCAATCAGCAGCAATGCACTCAAGTCCAGGGCGTTCACCGGCGGCATCGGCGGCAGCCCGGGCACGATCACCACGGTAATCGCGAAGGCGAAATACAAGCGAATGCGCCGTGGCACCAAGGTTGTACCGAACACCGGCATGGTCATCAGCACCGCCGTGACGCGGAACATCGGCAGGATGAAAGACGCCACCCAGGTACTGATCTGGGTGTCGGTCAACGCCAACAAAGACTGCATCGGCTCAGCCGATCAACTGCGGAATACTGCCGTACAGCTGCAGGATGTATTCCATAAAGGTTTGCACCAGCCACGGGCCAGCGACAATAAGAGTGATCAGCATCACCAGCAAACGCGGAAGGAAGCTCAAGGTCTGTTCGTTGATCTGGGTGGCGGCCTGGAACATCGCCACCAGCAGGCCGACCAACAGGCTCGGCACCACCAGCACGGCGACCATCATGGTGGTCAGCCACAGCGCTTCACGGAACAGGTCGACGGCTACTTCGGGAGTCATGGCGCTACACTCCGCCGAAACTGCTGGCCAGCGTGCCGATAATCAGCGCCCAGCCGTCCACCAGCACAAACAGCATGATCTTGAACGGCAGCGAAATAATCAGCGGCGACAGCATCATCATACCCATGGCCATCAGCACGCTCGCCACCACCAAGTCGATGATCAGGAACGGGATGAAGATCATGAAGCCGATCTGGAACGCGGTCTTCAATTCGGAGGTGACAAACGCCGGCACCAGGGTGGTCAGCGGCGCCTGATCCGGGGTGGCGATGTCGGTGCGCTTGGACAGGCGCATAAACAGCTCAAGGTCGCTGGAACGGGTCTGCGACAGCATGAAGTCCTTGATCGGGCCTTGGGCCTTGTCGATCGCGTCCTGGGCGCTGAGTTTCTCGGCCAGGTACGGTTGCAGGGCTTGCTGGTTCACCTTATCGAACACCGGCGCCATGATGAACAGCGTCAAAAACAAGGCCATGCCAGTCAGGATCTGGTTCGACGGCGTCTGCTGCAGGCCCAAAGCCTGACGCAGAATCGAGAACACGATGATGATCCGCGTAAAGCTGGTCATCAGCATGACAAACGCCGGGATAAAACTCAGCGCGGTCATGATCAGCAGGATCTGCAGACTGACCGAGTATTCCTGAGCGCCGGCAGCGTTGGTACCCAGCGTGATCGCCGGGATCGACAACGGGTCGGCCGCAAACGCCAACGGCGCGGCCAGCAACAGCATGAGCGTCAATAAAACGCGCATTACTTCTTATCCTTCTGATCCTTGCCCAGCAATTCCATCAGGCGCTGAGCGAATTCTGGCGTGGCACCCTCGGTCTTGGCCATCTCCACCGGCGACTTGAGCACGTGCAGCGGGGTGATGCGGCCGGGCGTGATACCCAGCAGAATCTGTTCCTCACCGACTTGCACCAGCACCAGTCGATCACGCGGGCCAAGGGCACGCGAACCGATCATCTCGATGACCTGGCCATCGCCCGGGCCGATGCGCTGCACGCGACGCATCAACCAGGCCAGCACGAAAATCAATCCGACCACCAGCAACAGCCCCAGCACCAGCTGGGTCAGTTGCCCGCCAATGCCACTGCTGACGACAGGCGCCGCAGCCGTCGCTTGCGCAATCGGCTCAGCCGCCAGGGCGCTCAATGGCAGCGCCAGAAAAAGTCCCGCCATCGAATACTTCATATCAGCGCAGCTTCTTGATGCGTTCGCTCGGGCTGATCACGTCCGTCAGGCGGATGCCGAACTTCTCGTTGACCACCACCACCTCGCCATGGGCGATCAGCGTGCCGTTGACCAGCACGTCCAACGGCTCACCCGCCAGGCGATCCAGCTCGATCACCGAGCCTTGGTTGAGCTGCAACAGGTTGCGGATGTTGATGTCGGTGCTGCCCACTTCCATGGAAATCGACACCGGAATGTCGAGGATCACATCCAGGTTCGGGCCGTCGAGGGACACCGGGTCGTTGTTCTTCGGCACGCTGCCGAATTCTTCCATCGGCATGCGGTTACCGGCCGGCGCGGTGGCGGCATCGGCGGCCAACAGCGCGTCAATATCGTCTTGGCCGACATCGCCGGTTTCTTCCAGGGCCGCAGCCCATTCGTCAGCCAGGGCCTGGTCTTCGGCGGAAGTATTTTCGTGTTCGGTAGCCATTACATGTCCTCGGCGAAGCAGCTTTCATAAATAGGGGTGCAACAGTAGCGGCGTTTCAGCGACGGTTAATCGGTTCGATCACTTGCAACGCCAGGTTGCCTTTGTGCGAACCCAGCTTGACCTTGAACGACGGCACGCCGCTGGCACGCATGATCAGTTCTTCCGGCAACTCGACGGGAATGATGTCCCCCGGCTGCATATGCAAAATATCGCGCAAACGCAGCTGGCGACGGGCCACGGTGGCGCTCAGGGGTACGTCGACGTCGAGCAGGTCTTCGCGCAAGGCCTTGACCCAGCGTTCGTCCTGGTCGTCCAGGTCGGACTGGAAACCGGCGTCGAGCATCTCGCGCACCGGCTCGATCATCGAGTACGGCATGGTCACGTGCAGGTCGCCGCCGCCACCATCGAGTTCGATGTGGAAGGTGGACACCACAATGGCTTCGCTGGGGCCAACGATGTTGGCCATGGCCGGGTTCACTTCCGAGTTGATGTACTCGAAATTGACTTCCATGATCGCCTGCCAGGCTTCCTTCAAGTCGATGAAGGCCTGCTCCAGCACCATGCGCACCACCCGCAACTCGGTGGGGGTGAATTCACGGCCTTCGATCTTGGCGTGACGGCCGTCGCCGCCGAAGAAGTTGTCCACCAGCTTGAACACCAGCTTGGCGTCGAGGATGAACAGCGCGGTGCCGCGCAACGGCTTGATCTTGACCAGGTTGAGGCTGGTGGGCACGTACAGCGAGTGCACGTACTCGCCGAACTTCATCACCTGCACACCGCCCACCGCCACGTCCGCCGAGCGGCGCAGCATGTTGAACATGCTGATACGGGTGTAGCGGGCGAAACGTTCGTTGATCATCTCCAGCGTCGGCATGCGTCCACGGACGATGCGATCCTGGCTGGTCAGGTCATAACTTTTGACGCTGCCGGGCTCGGCAGCCATTTCGGTCTGTACCAGACCATCGTCGACACCATGCAACAGCGCGTCGATTTCATCCTGGGACAGCAGGTCTTGCACGGCCATGTCGTGATCCTACTGCAATACGAAGTTAGTGAAGAGCGCCTGCTCGACCACGACTTTGCCGAGCTCTTTCTGGGACACTTCCTGCACGCTGGCAGTGACCTTCTGGCGCAGCATTTCCTGGCCGACCGGGGTGGCCAGGCTGTCGAAGCTCTGCCCGGAGAACAGCATCACCAGGTTGTTGCGAATCACCGGCATGTGCACTTTGAGCGCATCCAGGTCCGCCTGGTTACGCGCCAGCAAGGTGATGCTCACCTGCAGGTAGCGTTGACGCCCATTTTGGTTGAAGTTGGCCACAAAGGCCGGAAGCATCGGCTCGAAGATTGCCGGTTGCTTGACGTTACTGGCGGTTTCGGCGGCGGGTGCCGGTTTGCTCGCGCTGCTGTGCATGATGTACCAGGTGCCGCCAACCGAGGCGCCGATGGCCAGGAGCAGGCCCAGCACAATCAACAGGATAAGCTTGAGCTTGCCCTTGCTTGCGGGTGGTGTTGCTGCGTCGTCGCTCTTCGCCATGCCAATAATCCGTCACTATTCGGGGATTCATAGATCTACGGAAAGGCAAGAGCAAGTGTTATGCCAGAGTTGTCTGGTAATTCGGGAAGAGCGAACACTACAAAACAAATGTGGGAGCTGGCTTGCCTGCGATAGCGGTGGGTCAGTTGGAATTTCTGTGACTGATACACCGGTATCGCAGCATAGGTATCTACGCAACTTTTTGTGTTGCGCTAAGCTTTTGGCGGGGTTTTAGGTAGATATGAGTACATATCCGTTGCTGCGGTAACGGCGGCTATTGGTTCCGCCCTTACGGCGGGTCACTTTGGAAAAGAGCCCCAAAAGTAACCAAAGGGCTCTTGCCCCACCACTCGGTGCCTCGCCTAGGCTCGGCATGCCCTCACTCCGGCTTGAATCCGTGGGCCGCCGCCATGGGCCATCCTTGGCCCATCGCGGCTAACCCGGCGTCCTGCCGGGTTACCCACGGATTCAAGCCTGCGTTCGGCCATCGTGGTTAACGGGGCGCCTAAGATCAAGATCAAGATCAAAAGCAAGAGCACGGCGGCCTAGTAGCCGACCTGAGTGGTAGAAGCAAAAGCAGGGCAAAAGCACAGCAGCACACTCTCTGTCTGATGTACCGAGATCCAACTGTCGGAGCGGGCTTGCTCGCGAAGGCGGTGGGTCAGTTACACATGAGCTGACTGACCCACCGCATTCGCGAGCAAGCCCGCTCCCACAATTTTGACCGAGTTTAGCTGCCAGCACCGCAGTGCTCTGCTTTTCTGTGGGAGCTGGCTTGCCTGCGATGGCATCAACTCGGTGTACTTGATGGACGGAGGTGTCTGCATCGCAGGCAAGCCAGCTCCCACATTAGATTGAGTTCAGTTTCAAATATCAGGTCGGCTGTCAGGCCGCCTCGGCTTTGCTTTTGATTTGCTTCAACCACTCAGGTCGGCTACTAGGCCGCCGTGCTTTTGCTTTTGATCTTGATCTTAGGCGCCCCGTTAAACCACGCTGGCCGAACGCAGGCTTTGGAGCGGGGTAAACCGGCAGGACGCCGGTTTAGCCGCGATGGGCCAAGGATGGCCCATGGCGGCGGCCCCCGCTCCAAAGCCGGAGTGAGGGCACACCGAGCCTAAGCGAGGTGCCGAGTGGTGGGGCAAGAGCCCTTTGGTTACTTTTGGGGCTCTTTTTCCAAAAGTGACCCGCTGTAAGAGCGGAACCCATAGCCGCCGTTACCCAAATAACGGATATGCACCCAGCGCCCCCGCGACAACCAAAGAACTCAACCCATAAAAAGATGTGTAAATACCTAAGGCCATCGCAGTCAAACCAACTCCCACATTTTGATCTTCATAAGGCTGAAATCAGGCGTAGTAATCAACCGCGCTGGAGCCCACGACGGTCTGGGTCACCGGCGCGACGGCCGCCGCCACTTCAGCATGATCACCGCCATCACCCCGCCCACCGCTACCACTCACACCGCGCGCCTGGTTCTGCTGCTGTTGCTCCTGACCTTGCCCCTGCCAGCCACGGGACTGGTCGGAGACGTTAACGTCCACCTGCCCCATGCCTTGCTGGGCAAACATCTCGCGCAGGCGGCCGGACTGGCTTTCCAGCGCTTCACGCACCACGGCGTGGCCACTCATGAAGGTGACCTGGGCCTGTTGGTCCGCCGCCATGTTGACCTTGATATCCAGGCGCCCCAGCTCAGCCGGCTGCAACTGGATCTCTGCCGACTTGAGGTTGGCGCTGGACAGGTACATCACGCGGTTGACCACTTCTTCGGTCCAGCCGCTCTGGTGCATGGCCAACGGCGCATTCGCCACCGGCGGCAAGGCATTCGCGGTTTTCGGCGTGGCGGCCTGTGTCAGCGCAGCCAGGCGGTTGGCGAAATCATCGACGCGGGTGTCACTCCTGGCGTCTTTCAGATCCTTGAGGCCGCCTTCGATCAGCCCGCTGAAGGCCTTGTCGCCGCCCTGGTCAGTACTGTCTTTGGTGGCTTGCTGGTCGACCATATTGGCAAGGCCGGCAGCGAAGCTCTGTGCAGCGGTCGGCTGGTCCTGAGACGTCGGGGCGGCCTTCTGCGGCGTCTGGCTGCTGGCCGAGACGTGACCGCCCTGCTCCATCGCCAGGCGCACGGCTGGCATCGAGTCCAGCGGATCGGCGTCAGGGTCGAAGGCAGGCTGCTTGACCTCATCCGTCGCCACAACAACCGGCAACGCCTTGTCGTCCTTGGCGGCTACAGGCGCCGGCGTTTCCACGGGGACAGGCACGGCAACCGGGGTGACGGTGGCAATCACTGCCGGGTCGACGACGGGGTCAACCGGGGGTTGTTGCGCCAGGGATGGGTCGGTGGGCTTGTCGTCGTCACTGCTGGCGTCGTCGGATTTAGTCGGCGGTTTGGCAGGCAAGGGATTGCCGCTATCGGCAACGGCTGGCTTACTGGCGGCAGGCTTGTCGTTGCTGGAAACGGGCTTGGAGTTGGTGTCCGGCGACTTGTCACGCGTGACTTTGGCCGGGGCGTCGTCGATCTTCAGCGTCGGTTTCGGGCTTTGATTTGCAAACACTTGAGCGAAGCCAGGCCCCTTGTCTCGCGGGCTCGCAGCCGCTACTGGGGGCGTAGAGACAGACGCTTGAGGCTTGGCCGCAGGGGCAGCCTGAAGGAGCGAATTCGGGGCGACTGGCATAGGTAAAGGTCTCCACTGCATTGGGGGTCGGGGATGCAGTATTGGGAGATAGAGCAAGAGTCGGGCCAGATTACACTTTGCAGGCAAATGACTCGCTTAATGTGGGAGCTGGCTTGCCTGCGATTGCGGTGTAACAGTGCCAGATGGGCTGACTGACTCACCGCTATCGCAGGCAAGTCAGCTCCCACAGTTGGGTCGCCATTAATAGCTGTTACGAAGGTGACTCAGAGACTGAACCGCTGCCGTTCCGACTCATACAACGGCCGCACCAAAGCAAACTCATGATCAATCTGATCAACCAACGCCCCAAGGTCCGCCGTCGACTGGCCCGATTCAGCTTCCAAGCGCTGACACAACTGTGCCAACCGCACCGCCCCAAGGTTGCCGCTGCTGCCTTTGAAGCTGTGCGCAATCTGCCCCAACGCCTTGGCATCATCGCGCGCTTTGCGCAACGCCTCGACACGCTTCTGCGAATCGTCCAGAAAGGTATCGAGCAGCTTGGGATACTCGCTCTCCATAACCTCCTGCAAACCCGACAACACATCAGGGTCCAAATGAATCTCTGCCACTTGTTCGCTCCTTGATCAAGAATCGGCGGATTATGCCAGAGCCCCCCAGCAAAACTCCACGCATACGCTACGCCCGCCATCCGACCAGCGTACATTGCTGCTCAACTGCCGCACCAGGCTCAAGCCCCGGCCAGACAGACGGTCGATATCCAGCGGTCGCGCCAACACCTGTTCCACGTCAAACCCAAGACCACTGTCCTCGATACGCAGCGTCATTGTGCCGCCAGTGCCCGTCGGCACGACCTGCACATGCACACGCACATAACCGCTGCTCAATTGCCCCAGCCGCTCATTGCGCTGGCGGTAATAGTCGGCGAACCCCTGTGCATCGCGCTTGAGCCGCGAATCCAACCCCAGTACCCCATGCTCCAGCGCATTGGAATACAACTCGGCCATCACACTGTAAAGCGCCCCGCTCTGCTCACGCATGCCATGAATTTCCAGCAACAATTGCAGCAGATACGGCAACGGGTTGTAGCTTTTGAGGGTCTGCGCGCGGAACTCGAAACTCACCGACCAGTCCAGCGGGCACGACTGCCCGCTGTCGGCATATATCGGCTCGGCCGCCCGCAACGGCTGGCCGGCCTGCAAGGTGATCTCGACCATGCTGACGTCATCCCGCGCCTGGCCACGAAACGCCGCCAGTGCCAGCTCGATATCTTCGAACAAGCGATCAGGCTCACGGTTGGCCGCGAACACCTGCTGCAAGCGCTCGGCGCCGAACAGCTGGTCATTGGCATTAGCGGTGTCCAGCACGCCATCGGAGAGCAAAAACACACGGTCGCCCAAGGCCATGGGCCAGACTTCGGTGCTGTCATCAAACCTCTCGGCCGAGAGCACACCTAACGGCAAGTGCCGCGACACCAACGGCGTACGCTTGCCCGTGGCGACTTCATGCACATAACCTTCGGGCATCCCGCCGTTCCACACCTCCACCACACGCCGCTGGGCACTCAGGCCTATCAGGGTGGCGCAGCAGAACATGTCCACCGGCAGGATGCGCTTGAGCTTGGCGTTCATCTCGCGCAGGGTCTGCGCCAGGCCGTAGCCCTTGGCGGTCATGCCGTAGAACACTTCCGCCAGGGGCATGGCACCGACGGCGGCAGGCAGGCCGTGCCCAGTAAAGTCACCAAGCAGCACGTGCATGTCACCGGAGGGCGTGTATGCCGCTAGCAGCAGGTCGCCGTTAAACAGCGCATAGGGCGATTGCAGGTAGCGAATGTTCGGCGCCGCGTTGATACAGCCCGAATGCGCCACCTTGTCGAACACCGCCTTAGCCGCGCGCTGCTCATGCAGCAGGTAATCGTGGTGCTTAGCGATCAGGTCACGCTGCTGCAACACCGTGGCTTGCAGGCGGCGCAGGCGGTCCATGGCGTTGATCTTCGCCGCCAGGATCACTTGGTTGTAGGGCTTGGGCAGGAAGTCATCGCCGCCGGCATCCAGGCATTGGGCCAGGGCTTCGCTCTCGCGCAGCGAGGTGAGGAAGATGATCGGCACCAGTGCTTCCCCCGCAAGCTGCTTGATGCGCCGCGCGGCTTCAAAGCCGTCCATCACCGGCATCAGCGCGTCCATCAACACCAGTTGCGGGCGCTCGCGGGTAAACACCTCGACGGCCTGCGCGCCGTCGGCGGCGGTGAGCACCTGATGACCCTGGCGCCGAATGATGGTCGACAGCAACAGCAAATCGGCAGCGCTGTCTTCGGCGATCAGGATCGTCAGCGGTTCGAGAACCGGGGCCAGGGTGCTCAACTGATGTCGAACAGTTTGTCGAAGTTAGAGATGGCGAGAATCTTGCGCACATCGGAGTTGCTGTTGATCACCTGCACTTCGGCATTATCGCCACCGGCATGGTCACGCAACAGCAGGAGCATGCCTAAGGCGGAGCTGTCCATGTAGGTGGTGTCTTTCAAGTCCACCACGTAGACCTCGGGCACCTTGTAGAACCGCTCGTAGGCATCACGAAAGGCTTGGTGGCTACCGAAATCGAACCGCCCCGTGACGGTGATCATCAACTTCGTCCCATCCAGGGATACTTCTGATTCGACTGACATACGACTGCTTCCTTGTCATTGGCAATATGCAACAAGGTTTAGCAGGTGAACCGGGTATGGGCAACACAGACGACCAAATGTGGGAGCTGGCTTGCCTGCGATAGCATCACTGCGGTGTGCCTGATCCACCTCGGTGCCTGTATCGCGGGCAAGCCCGACGCCCACAGTGGGCCGGTGGTGGCCGTTAGTACGGTGATTGGCGTGGAAGCCGCTGTGAGAGCTCGTCGAGCAGCTTTTGCTCGCGTTTATCTTCAATCGCCCGCGCTTCGTCGATATAGCGCTGCACCAGCTTGCGCAAGCCTTCGACTCGAGCAAACGCCGCTTGCCAGCTTTCACGGGCTTTATCGAGGTTGTTCTGGTGCCAGGCCAGGCTCTGGCGCTGTTGGCCGACAGCGGTTTCCAGCTGGTTGAGGAAGCCTTGGTAGCCCATCAGCCATTGGCCAGACACACCCTTGCTGCCGCGTTCGATCCACTGCTGCTGGTATTCACCACGAAAGCGCTCCAAGTCGCCGAGCTTGCTTTGCGCCAGGCGCACCTGGCCTTGGAAATAACCCAGGCGCTGGACCGCAGTTTTCTCGGCCTTTTCGGCCATGTCCACCACCGGTGCCAAGCGTGAAGAACGCGTACTGGCCATGGCTTAACCGCCTGGCGCCGGGGCGAAAATCGAACCCAGGTGCGCTTCGCTTTCGCCCATGCTGATCTTGTCGTTGAGGCCCTGGCGCAGGTAGGTCACCAACTGCGGTTGCAGGGCAATCGCCAGGTCGGTCTCGCGATCACCACCGGCCACATAGGCGCCGACGCTGATCAGGTCACGGCTCTGCTGATAACGCGACCACAGCTGCTTGAAATGCTGCGCGCGAGCCATGTGTTCCGGCGTGACCACCGCCGGCATTACCCGGCTGATCGACGCTTCGATGTCGATGGCCGGGTAGTGCCCTTCTTCGGCCAAGCGTCGCGACAGCACGATGTGGCCGTCGAGCACGCCCCGCGCCGAGTCGGCAATTGGGTCTTGCTGGTCATCGCCTTCGGACAACACGGTATAGAACGCGGTGATCGAACCGCCGCCGGCCTCGGCATTACCGGCGCGCTCCACCAGCTTGGGCAGCTTGGCGAACACTGACGGCGGGTAGCCTTTGGTGGCGGGCGGCTCGCCGATGGCCAGGGCGATTTCCCGCTGGGCCTGGGCGAAACGTGTGAGCGAGTCCATCAGCAACAGGACGTTCTTGCCCTTGTCGCGAAAATATTCGGCGATGCGCGTGCAATACATGGCGGCGCGTAAGCGCATCAGTGGCGCGTCATCGGCCGGGGACGCGACGACCACCGAGCGCTTGAGGCCTTCTTCACCGAGGCTGTGCTCGATGAACTCCTTAACCTCACGGCCCCGCTCACCGATCAGCCCGACCACGATGATGTCGGCCTCGGTGAAGCGCGTCATCATGCCCAGCAGCACGGATTTACCCACACCGGTACCGGCAAACAGGCCCAGACGCTGGCCGCGCCCGACCGTCAATAAACCGTTGATGCTGCGAATGCCCACGTCCAGCGGCACGCTGATGGGGTTGCGGTTAAGCGGGTTGATGGTCGGGCCGTCCATCGGCACCCAGTCTTCAGCCTTCATGCCGCCTTTGCCGTCCAGCGCGCGACCGGCACCGTCGAGCACGCGGCCGAGCATGCTCATGCCCATCGGCAGGCGGCCAGTATCGGCCAGCGGCACCACCCGGGCACCGGGCGCGATACCCGCCAGGCTGCCCACCGGCATCAGGAAAATCTTGCTGCCGGAAAAGCCCATCACTTCGGCTTCGACCTGCACCGGATGGTAGCTGTCGTCGTTGATCACCAGGCAACGGCTGCCCATGGCGGCGCGCAGGCCTTCGGCTTCGAGGGTCAGGCCGACCATGCGCAACAGGCGCCCTTCGAGGATGGGCTGGCCGGGCAGCTCAGTGGCCTCGGCGTAGCCGCTCAGGCGCTTGGCAAAGCTGGTGCGATCAAGGCGCATCAGGGGCGTCCAGGTCCACGCTCAGGTCGGGCTCGGCCGGGTGCAGGACTTGTTCGTGGAGCTGGTCAAACAGTTTGGCCATGATCTGGCTGATGCGGGTTTCGACGGTGGCATCGATACGGCTGTGTTCGGTTTCGACGCGGCAACCACCGGGCTGCAGCGCCGCGTCCTCGACGATGCGCCAGGTTTCTTCATGGCGCTCGCGCAGGGCTTTGACCTGTTCGAAATCCTGCGGGTTGATGTACAGCCGCACATTGCCAACGCCCAAAGGCAGCAGCTTGAGGGCTTCGCGCATCACGCTTTCGATATGGCTGGAATCGAGCGCCAGTTCGCGCTGGATCACCTGGCGGGCGATGTGCTCGACCAGGCCGACCATGGATTTTTCCAGTTGCGAATCTTGTTCGGCAATAGGGTCGAACAGGCTGCGCATCAAGCGTTCCAGGCTGCCCAGCTTGAGGCCCAGCGCCGCCTCGGATTCCTGGCGGACCTTGAGGGTGGTGCTGCGAAAACCGTCTTTTTCGCCCGCTGCGAAGCCTTCGTTGTAGGCCTCCTGGCGGATAGCTTCCAATTCTTCGAGGGTCAGTGGCTGGACTTCATCCAGCGGCACTTCTTCCATCTCAGCAGGCGTTTCAACCACCGGCTCAGGCTCAGGCTCCGGCACGTGCGGGTCGAAGCTGGGCAACGACCAGATGTCGAACCCGCCGACATCCCGTGCGCGAATCAGATCGCTGGGCGTCTCATCTTTGTTCGACATGGGCAGCGCCTTAGATCATTTCTTCGCCGCCCTTCCCGCCGAGAACGATTTCTCCGGCTTCGGCCATACGGCGGGCAATGGTGAGGATTTCCTTCTGGGCGGTTTCCACGTCGCTGACGCGCACTGGGCCTTTGGCTTCCAGGTCGTCGCGCAACAGTTCGGAAGCACGCTTGGACATGTTCTTGAAGATCTTTTCCTTGACGCCTTCGTCGGAGCCCTTGAGTGCCAGTACCAGCACATCGGAGGAGACTTCGCGCAACAACGCCTGGATGCCACGGTCGTCGACATCGGAGAGGTTGTTGAACACAAACATGAGGTCTTCGATCTGGCCGGACAGGGTGTCGTCGATCTCGCGGATCGAGTCCATCAACTGGCCTTCGACCGAGCTGTCGAGGAAGTTCATGATATCGGCCGCGCGCTTGATGCCACCCAAGGTGGTGCGCGAGGCGTTGGAATTACCCGAGAACTGCTTCTCGAGAATCGTGTTGAGTTCTTTCAGCGCCGCCGGCTGCACGGTGTTCAGCGACGACACGCGCAGGATGATGTCCAGGCGCACTTTATGGTCAAAGTGGCCGAGCACTTCACCGGCCTGGTCCGGGTCCAGATAAGCGACGACGATGGCCTGGATCTGCGGGTGCTCGTAGCGGATCACGTCGGCGACGGCGCGCGGCTCCATCCATTTCAGGCTGTCGAGGCCGCTGGTGTTGCCGCCCAACAGGATGCGGTCGATCAGGCCGTTGGCTTTGTCTTCGCCCAGGGCCGAGGTGAGCATCTTGCGGATATAGCTGTCGGAGCCGACGCCCAGGCTGGTCTGGTCGCCGACGATCTCGACGAACTCGCTCATCACCTGCTCGACTTGCTCACGGTGCACATTGCGCATTTGCGCCATGGCCACGCCTACGCGTTGAACCTCTTTGGGGCCCATGTGGCGCAGCACTTGTGCGGCGTCGGTCTCACCCAAAGACAGCAGCAACACTGCGGCTTTGTCGACTTTGGTGAGCTTGGCAACAGCGGCTCGATCATTCATCTGCGTTAATCCACTCTTTCACGACCTGGGCCACACGGCCCGGGTCTTCTGCCACCAGACTCTTGATTGCGTTCAACTGAGCGTCATAGCCTTCGCTCGGGCTTGGCAACAGAATGCTTTGCGGGCCGCCGAGGCTGACGCGGTCGTTGGCCAGTTCGCCATCCAGGCCGCCCATGCCACCCAACTCGACGTCGCTGCCGGCCAGGGCCAGCTGTTTCTTGCCATGCCCGGTGATGTTGTTGAGCACCGGGCGCAGCACGCCAAACACCAGCACCAGGATGAACAACACACCCAGCACTTGCTTGACGATGTCCCAGAACCACGGCTGGGTGTAGAACGCCGGGTCGGTGATGACTTCACCACGCTCGACGGAGAACGGCATGTTAATCACGCTGACGCTGTCACCGCGGCTGGCGTCAAAACCGACGGCGTCCTGCACCAGACGCGTGAAACGCGCCAATTCATCGGCGTTCCATGGCGCACGGGTCACTGCACCGTCAGCGGCATTGACCTTGACTTGGTCATCGACCACCACCGACACCGACAGGCGATTGATTTTGCCCTGTTGCTGCTTGGTGTGGCTGATGGAGCGATCGAGCTCGAAGTTCTTGGTCGACTGGTTACGCTTGTCGGCTGGGTACGGCGCGAGCATCGGCTGGCCGGTGGCCGGGTCCATGATCTGCTGACCGTTGGCGTCCAACAGTGGCTGGCCAGGCTGAATCGCGCCTGCGGCCGCGGCGGCGCCACCGGTGGTTTGCGGCGCCGAGGCCGGGGCTGGTGGCTGGTTGCTCAGGGCACCCGGCACACCTTGCGGGCCATTGCTGGCGGTGCGTTGTTCGCTGGTCGACTGTTCGCTGCGCAGGGCCGGCTGGTCCGGGTTGAACTGCTCGGACGTTGACTCGACGGCGCTGAAGTCCACGTCGGCGGACACTTCAGCTTTGTAGCGGTCATTGCCCAATACCGGTTGCAGGATGTTGTGCACGCGCTGGGTGAGCATGCTTTCCATACGGCGGCTGTAGTCGAACTGCTTGCCGGCCTGGGTCAGCGCGGAGTTTTCCGCCATGTCGGACAGCAGGTTGCCCTTCTGGTCGACCACGGTGATTTGCGACTTGCTCAATTCGGGAACGCTGGTGGCCACCAGGTTGATGATCGCCAGGACCTGGCCAGGCTCCAGGGAGCGGCCGGAAAACAGCTCGACCAATACCGAGGCGCTTGGCTTGCGTTCGTCACGCACGAACACCGAGCTTTTCGGAATCGCCAGGTGCACGCGGGCGCCTTTGACGTTATTCAAACTGGAGATGGTGCGCGCCAGTTCGCCTTCCAGGCCACGACGGTAGCGGGTGGCTTCCATGAACTGGCTCGTGCCCAGGCCTTGGTCCTTGTCGAGGATTTCAAAACCGATATTGCTGTCGGACGGCGTTACGCCGGCGGCGGCCAGTTTCATCCGTGCACGGGCCACATCATCGGCCTTGACCAGCAAGGCACCGGAGTTGGGTTCCACGGTGTAGGCGATGTCGGCGGCTGCCAGGGTTTCCATGATCTGCTTGGAATCCATGCCGGCCAGGCTGCCGTACAGCGGGCGGTAATCAGGTTGCTGCGACCACAGCACCACGGCAAAACCAATCGCCACGCTGGCAGCCAGGCCGACCATCAGGCCCACCTGACGCAACATGGTCATTTCGGAAAGGTTTTCCAGGAACGACAGGCCAAACAGCGGCGGCTTGCCGTCTGCCTTGGCGGGTACGTTGTCCACGACTGCTTCTGCCATGACTTAAATCTCGTCCTTAAACCGGCATCTGCATGATGTCTTGATAAGCCTGAACCAGCTTGTTACGCACTTGGGTCAAGGCCTGAAAGGAAACACTGGCCTTTTGCGAGGCCACCATCACATCGGTGAGGTCCACGCCGCTTTTGCCGATCTCGAAGGCGGTGGCCAACTGACTCGAGGCTTGCTGGGTATCACTGACTTTGTTGATTGCCTGACCGAGCATGTCGGCAAAACTGCTTTGGCCCAATTCCGGCGCTGGCGCGACGGATTTCGGTTGAGCCATGGCATCCATTTGCATGGAGCGCATATCCAACATCAACCGATTGAACTCAATACCCTGGCTCATGACCTTCTCTCTCCGACGACCCGCAATTTTTTGACACTACGCAACGATTACTGGGGGTAGTAGCAACAAGGGTGCCAGCTCCATGGCAGCTTGTAAGAAAAGGCGACAAACCCTGTCGGCCTACACATTTTTTAGGTGGCGAAAAGGTAGGCTTCCACATCCATTCCCGCGTCGCGCATCTGCGCCAGCTTGTAGCGCAAGGTGCGCGGACTGATGCCTAAGCGTTCGGCGGCCTCTTTGCGGCGGCCGCGCTCGGCGCGCAGGGTGTCGATGATCATCTGGAATTCGCGGCGGCGCAGGTCGTCGCCCAAGGCGCCAGCGGACTCGGCTTCGGCGACCACCACAGGCGCCGGCGCCAGGCTCGGCAACGGTGCTGCGCCACTGCCAACGGCCAGGCAGAAGTCTTGCGGCTGGATCAGCCCGCCTTGCTGCAAAATCAGCGCGCGCTGGATGGCGTTATCCAATTCACGCACGTTGCCGGGCCATGGGTAGCTGATCAGGCAGGCCTGAGCCTCAGCCGACAGCCGCGCCTGGGCATGCTTCATTTTCTTGACGTGGTTGTTCAACAGGCGCTCGGCCAGCGGGATGATGTCCGCCGGGCGCTCGCGCAAGGGGCGCCAGGCCAGCGGGAACACCGAGAGTCGGTAGAACAAGTCTTCACGGAAGCGCCCCGCCGCCACTTCGCCCGCCAAATCACGGTTGGTGGTGGCGACCACGCGAATGTCCAACTGGATCGGCTTGCGCGCGCCCACGCGCTCGACTTCGCGCTCCTGCAATACCCGCAGCAGCTTGGCTTGCAGGCCCAAGGGCATTTCCGAGATTTCGTCGAGCAGGATGGTGCCGCCGTCGGCCTGTTCGAACTTGCCGGCCTGGGCGGCGATGGCGCCAGTGAACGAGCCTTTTTCATGGCCGAACAGCGTGGCTTCGAGCATGTTGTCGGGAATCGCCGCGCAGTTGATCGCGATAAACGGTTGTTTGGCACGGCCGGATTGCTGGTGGATATACCGCGCCAGCACTTCTTTACCGGTGCCGGACTCGCCGGAAATCAACACAGTGGAATCACTGCGCGCCACACGGGCCGCTAGGTCCAGCAGTTGCGCGCTGGCCGGCTCGAAGGCAATCGGACCCTCGCCTTCGACGCTCGAAATCACGCCGAGTGCGTGACGGGCGACCAGCTCGATCAAGGCTTTGGGCTCGAACGGTTTAACCAGGTAATCCGCCGCCCCTTGGCGCATGGCGTCCACCGCACGCTCCACGGCGCCATGGGCGGTCATCAGCAGCACCGGCAGTTGCGGCTGGCGCGCACGCAGCAGGCTGAGCAACTGATGGCCGTCCATGCCGGGCATGTTCACGTCGCTGACCACCAGGCTGAAGGGCTCCTGCTCCACGGCCTCCAAGGCGTCCTCGGCAGAACCGACCGCCCGGTAGTCATGGCCCGCCAACAGCAGCGTGTCAGCCAATGCTTCACGCAGGGCGCGATCGTCTTCCACCAATAAAACCTTGATAGCCATAGTCGTTTTACTCCGCGCTTGCCGCGCCGAAAAACAGCGGCAAGGTCATCAATGCACAGGTGCCACGCCCCAATCGGGAATGCAGTTGCAATTCTCCCTGATGAGCACGCGCCACTGCCTTGACTACGGTCAGGCCCAGGCCAGTGCCGTTAGTCTTGGTGGTAAAAAAAGGTTCGCCCAGGCGCTGCAACACCGCCGGGTCGATGCCGCTGCCGTTGTCGCTGATGCACAGGCGCAGGGTTTGCTCACGGCGGTACAGGTGCACTTTAAGCTGTGCACCTGGGCCGCTGGCCTGGGTGGCGTTTTCGATCAGGTTGAGCAAGGCGCCGACCAGCGTGTCGCGGTTGCACAGCAACTCGCCTTGGTGGCTGTCGCACTGCCAGCGCACATTCGCCTCTTGAATATGCGTGGCGGCGGCCGCTTGCAGCGACTGCATCAGTGCGCACGGCGTGACGCGATCGGTCAGCGGTAATTCGCCGCGGGCAAACACCAACATGTCGCGCACCTGGTGCTCCAATTCATGCAGGCGCTCCTTGAGGCGGCCAGCAAATCGTTGGTGGGTGGCCGCGGGCAATTGCTCATCAGTCAAATGACTGGCGTAGATCAGTGCCGCCGATAACGGCGTGCGGATCTGATGCGCCAAAGAAGCGACCATCCGCCCCAGTGACGACAACCGTTCATGGCGCGCCAGTTGGTCTTGCAGGTGACGGGTTTCAGTCAAGTCATTGAGCAGCACCAGTTGGCCGGGCTCAGCGTCCAGGGAACGGGTGGCGATCGAAAGTCGGCGGCCGTCCTTGAGGGAAATTTCGTGGCCATCGTCTTCGCGCGGCGCAAAGCAGCGGGTAATGACATGGCGCCACAGCTCGCCTTCAAGCGGTTCGCCGAGCAAGTCGCTCGCGGCCGGGTTGGCTTCACGGACACGGCCCATTTCATCGATGACGATCACGCCACCGGGCAACAGGTCGAGGAGGTTTTGCAGGCGGTTGGCCAGGCGCTCTTTCTCGGCCAGCTCTTCCATGCGCTGGGCACTGACCACCGCCAGCTCGCCTTTAAGCTCGGAAACCCGCGCTTCGAGCAGGCTGTAAGAGTCGGTGAGCTGGTTCGACATCTGGCTGAACTGCGAGAACGCCTGTTCAAGACCTTGCCGGGTAAGCGGCTCTGCGGACGGAACGAGCCCTGGGATAGCAGGGCCTAAAGAAAGTTGGGCGGCGTGGGGCATCATGCTCTCTCGCTTGGCTGACCGTCAGTTAAACGGAACGTTGCGAGGGCTGTAGCAATACCCGTGCCGAAAAAAAACTATCCAGATTTCAGTGACTTAAAAAACAGGCGTCAATCATCTGCCTGTTCATCACCTTCTCGACGGCTCATGCCGTACTTGCGCATCTTCTCAACCAGGGTGGTTCGGCGGATACGCAAGCGTTCGGCGGCACGCGCAACGATGCCATTGGCATCGTCCAGCGCCTGCTGGATCAAGCCTTGTTCGAGGCTACCGAGGTAGTCTTTCAAGTCCAGGCCTTCGGGCGGCAGCATGGCGGTGGAACCGAAGTCCGGCGTATGGCCGTTGATGGCCACGCGTTCTTCCAGGTCACTGCGCAGGCTGTCTACCAACTGCTCATCTTCGTCATCGACGTAGCGGAATTTCTTCGGCAGCTCGACCACGCCGATCACACCGTAGGGGTGCATGATCGCCATGCGCTCCACCAGGTTGGCCAGCTCGCGGACGTTGCCCGGCCAGCCGTGGCGGCACAGGGACATGATTGCAGCGGAGTTGAAGCGAATCGAGCCGCGCTTTTCGTGTTCCATGCGCGAAATCAGTTCGTTCATCAGCAACGGGATGTCTTCCACGCGCTCACGCAGCGGGGCCATCTCGATGGGGAATACGTTGAGGCGGTAGTATAAATCTTCGCGGAAAGTGCCGACCTCGATCATGCTTTCGAGGTTCTTGTGCGTGGCCGCGATGATGCGCACGTCGACGCTCTGGGTCTTGTTGCTGCCCACGCGCTCGAAGGTGCGCTCCTGCAATACGCGCAGCAGCTTAACCTGCATCGGCAGCGGCATGTCGCCGATTTCGTCGAGAAACAAGGTGCCGCCGTTGGCCAGCTCGAAACGCCCGGCACGGCTGGTGATCGCCCCGGTAAAGGCGCCCTTCTCATGGCCGAACAATTCGCTTTCGAGCAGCTCTGCCGGGATCGCCCCGCAGTTGACCGGCACAAAAGGCCCGTCGCGGCGCTTGGAGTGATAGTGCAGGTTGCGCGCAACCACTTCCTTGCCGGTGCCCGACTCGCCAAGGATCAGCACGCTGGCGTCGGTGTCGGCCACTTGCTGCATCATCTGGCGCACGTGCTGGATCGCACGGCTGGTGCCGACAAGGCTGCGGAACAGGTTGGGTTCACGGTGACGGCCGCGCTCGCGGGCCTGGTCGTACATCTCGCGGTAGACCTGGGCACGGTGCAGCGAGTCGAGCAATTTGCTATAGCTGGGCGGCATTTCCAAGGTGGAAAGCACGCGGCGGCGCTGGTCTTCCGGCAGGTCCACGGAAGAAATATCGCCCATCAGCAACACGGGAAGGAACTCATCCCAGGTCGCCAGTGTCTTTAACAGGCCTTGAACTGCGCCAGGAGCGTTTACCGTCCCGATCAGCACACAAATGACTTCACGGCTCGATGACAAAGAGCTGACCGCCTGCTGCCAATCATGGCTGCCGCAGGGCAAATTTTCTTCACCAAGAAAATTTAAAATCACCGCCAAATCGCGGCGGCGGACGCTATCGTCATCGATCAGCAGAATTTTGGTTTCACGCCACATGCAATAGCAACTTCCCTAGTAAAACTTCCTGCCCCAGAGTGAGGGCAATCAAGACGCCCGTAAGACTTATTACCTTACTAGACGTCTGAAATCTGAAAACAGCACTAGTTAAGTCAAAAATGCGAACACAGTCAAATATATGACGCGCCGTTCGGATTAACTGAGCCCATTCAGCCGAACAGATGGTAAACCTTTGACGCATTTTTAGCTTGGTTGATCTGCGACATCTCTTCGAAAATCGCCTGACGCTCGCCGGTGGTTACCTCAAGCAACTGCTGATAAACCGCCAGCAGGCTTTCCAGCTTTTCCCGCAGCGCGTCTTCATCTTCCGGCGCCTCGCTGAGCGCCTCATCAATCACTGCGCGGCAACCCAGGTCCAACTCGCCAACGGCTTCCCAGTTGCGCTCCGCCAGCGCGCCGATCAGGGCTTCGCGGGTTTCGTCGATGCGTTGCAGTGCGTGGCTCATGATGTGTACCTCAAGGCGATCCGCCTTATTGTGGAGCGATGGCATCCCAGCCGGTTTTGACGGTGATCAGCAGACGGGCGACTTCGTCGATCATCTCGACATCATTCACGTGGTTGGCCTCGACCAAACGATTGCTCATGTACTCATACAAGGCGTCCAACCGTTGCACTGCCGCCGGATCCTCGGCCTTTTCCGGCTCCAGACCGTCGCGCAGGCCAGAAATAATTTCAATCGCCTTGCCCAGCATCAACCCTTTCTGGGCGATATCCCCACGAGCTAATGCGCCCTTGGCTTGCGCCATGCGATCGAGGCCACCCTCCATCAGCATCTGCACCAGGCGGTGCGGGCTGGCTTCGGAGACCTGAGCATGGGAACTGACCTTCTGGTACTGGCGAAGGGCTCTCATCGGGTTCATGTTGCTACCTCGTAACTGGCGACAATCGAATAGGTTTGCTTAACCAGTTTTTCGACCGTGGCGATAAAAACTTTAATCCAGAACCCTGCGCCAAGGCCCTGAAGCAGGGCCTGCGCGCGCTCCGTCTATCAGTCCGACTTCGGATTGTTCAGCGAGTTGAGGGTGGTCATGATGCTTTTGCTGCTGGCGTTGATCTGCGCGATCATGGTGTCCATCGCCGTGTACTTGGCCATCAGGGATTTTTGCAATGCATCCATACGCTGCTTCAGATCATCCGTCTGCTTGGTCAAGTCAGTCAGTTTGTTATTGAGATCTGTAGCACGTGTCGCCAGGGTGCCAGTGGTGCCCACATAGCTCTTGGTCGCCTTGTTCATGCGCGTGATCAAGCCAGTGTCGCCGGTGAACAGCTTGGCGATATCACCCGCCCCCTTGACCACAGCCTTGTCCCACGTCTTGTCATCCAGGCTCAGCAGGCCGGTTTTCTGGTCGGTGGTTATACCCATCTGCGCCAGGCTGCTCATGCTGCCTGCACCGGAACCGTTGATCAGCTCGGAGCGTAGGCTGTTCACCAACTGCCGCATCGATGCATCACCAGTCAAGGCACCCGCGGTGGTGGTCGACGCATCGCCGGTTGCAGTGACTTTAGTCTGGGTATTGATGGCGGTCATCAGCGTGTTGTATGAGCTGACAAAGGACTGCACCGAGGTTTTCAACGTGTCAGTGTTGCTGGCCACGGTAATGGTCGTTGGCTTGTTGCGGTCAATGGTGTCCAATAGCTCCAGCGTCACGCCACTGATCGCCGACGTGATTTTGTTACTGTTAGATGACATATCGATGTCATCAATGGAGTACTTGGCATTGGTCGGCGCCGCGCCCTTGTCATACCCGGTGGCCAGTTGCGAATCGCCGCTGAGGGTAATGTCGGTGCCTTCGCCCATATTGGTCGAGGTCAATACCAGTCGCGCGCCATTGGAGTCGCTCAATACGTTGGCACTGATACCTTGGGACGAGAGCTGGGTATTAATTGACTCGCGTACCTGTTGAAGGGTCGCGCCGCCAGGGATCACCACATCGTAGCTTTTGCCCGACTGGTTGATGGTCAGCGTCTGGTCTTCGTCCGTGCTGTTAGCCTTGCCCGACGCGCCATCAACATTCACCGCCGTGGTGACTTTCGAAGCGGTCGCCAGGTTAGCGACTTTCAACACATACTTGCCACTGGATGCGCCGTCACCCAACGTGACCTTGGCGTTTTTCTCTTCCGAGGAAGTCGCCGCCAAGCCGTTGAACGCGGAGGCGTTGTTCAACTTGGTGATCGCCGCCTGGTAGGCTTCCAACGCCGTCTTGATCGAACCAACTGCCGACAACTGGACGGTGGCCGTTTTTTGCTCGTTGGTGATCTGCTGTTGTTTGGGCGCTTGCTCAGCCCCCACCAACGCCTTGACGATAGCTTGCGTATCGTAGCCCGAACCTGGGCCGGAAATCGTTGAACTAGCCATTTGCCTTTCTCCTTGTCCTGCGGCGGCCGTTTTTTTGGCGCTTATACGCCCTGACCGCTATCAGAGACATGTTTCGTGCCAACTCAAGCCTTGCTATCAAACAACAGGCTGCTGGCATCGCTCAGGTTTTGCGCCAACTTCAGCGCTGTCTCCGATGGTATCTGTCGAATCACTTCACCACTGTCAGTGGCGATCACCTTGACGACCACTTTGCCAGTGCTGTCGTCGATGGAAAAATCCAGGTTGCGCTGTGAAGCCTGCACAAACTCTCGTATATCGGTTACCGCTTTTTCCAGCGCGACGCGTTGTGGCTCTTCGCCCTGGACGGGTTCACTGCTGGTGCTGGCTATAGTCTTTGCCTGAGCCACCGGTGCGGGGCTAGGCTGGGCTGTACCAGAGGCGTAAGGCGTGTTCAGCTTAATGCTCATGTCCATGTCACCACCTCCAAACTGAAAAAACGGAAGGGCACGTCGTTAAACGCACCCTCCCGTTATTTAACCGCTAGCCGATATTACTGAAGCAGCTTCAGTACAGCGGATGGCAGTTGGTTGGCCTGGGACAGGATCGCAGTGGAAGCCTGTTGCAGGGTTTGTTGCTTGGTCAGTTCAGCCGCTTCAGAAGCAAAGTCAGCGTCTTCTACGCGGCCTTTGGCAGCGGAGGAGTTCTGCGAAATGCTCTGCAGGTTGGCCACGGTGCTGGTAAAGCGGTTTTGTACGGCACCCAGCTGCGAACGCTGGCTGTCGATCTGCTGCATGGCATCGTCCAGAGCCTGGGTAGCCTGCTGCGAAGAAGCGGCAGTCAGGATGCTCAGGTCGGAAACGCTGGTTTCCATGGTGACGGCGGTTTTGGTACCGGCCGTTGCAACAGCGGTCAGACCCAGTGCAGCCAGGCCAGTGCCGGCGCTGCCATCCTTGATGGTGATGTCTTTGTCAGCGAACAGGTTCAGGGTGCCGTCAGCGTTTTTACTGGCTTGAACACCGGTGCTGGCGCTGTTGATCGAAGAAACGATCGCGTCAGCGGTATCACCTTTCTTGAACTTGACTTCAACACCGTTCACATCGATGGAGGTGTCAGCGGTCAATTTGGCTTGGGTAGTACCAGCCGACAGACCCAGTTGGGACAGGGAACCGGCGGAGGTGTTGGCCAGTTTGATGTCAGCACCGTTACCCGAAGTTACTTTGAAGCGACCGTCTGCACCGAAAGTGGCGGAAGCACCAGTGGCGGTGCCACCAGCTGCGGTTTCAAGCTTGGTCAGCAGGGATGCTTTGGTATCGCCAACAGCCCACGCTACAGCGTTGCCATTTACAGTAACCGAACCGGCAGCAGTCATGTTGGTGGAGACAGCCTTGGTACCAGCAGTCAACCCAAGAGCGCCCAGACCGTCAGTACCGGCAGTCGGTGCTGCCAGAACGATAGCCTTGTCGGAAACCAGGCTTACTTTACCTGCAGCATCGGCACTGGCAGTTACGCCGGTGGTTGCAGTTTGTGCGTTGATGGCGGCTATAGCAGAGGCAGCAGCGGCGGTACCATCAGCACCAGAACCGAGAGTAATATCGGTGCCATTGATGTTGATAGCTTCACCAGCCAGAACAGTGGCATCAGCAGTACCCGTGGTGACAGCTTTGTCAGTCACAACCGAACCAGTAGCAGTAGCAGCCAGGCCAGTCATTGCAGTGCCGTTTACAGCAGCTTCTTTGTAGTTGCCCTTCAGCGCAGTCGAGCTGATGTCGGTCATGCCGAACGAGATAGTCTCGTTGGCGTTGGCGCCGATCTGGAATGCTACGTTGTTGAACGAGCCGTCCAGCAGGTTACGACCACCGAAGGTGGTGGTGCTGGCGATACGGTTCAGTTCGCCCACTTTAGCGGTGAATTCTTGCTGCAGGGACACACGGTCAGCGTCGCTTTTATCACCGTTGGATGCTTGCAGGGCGAGTTCACGCAGACGCTGCAGGGTGTTGGTGGATTCTTGCATCGCGCCTTCAGCGGTCTGGGCGATCGAAACACCGTTGTTGGCGTTGGCGATGGCAACGTTCAGGCCTTTGACCTGGTTGTTCAGACGGTTGGCGATCTGCATGCCGGCAGCGTCGTCTTTGGCGCTGTTGATTTTCAGGCCGGAGGACAGACGGTTCATCGACTGGCTCAGAGCGTCGGAAGCTTTGTTCAGGTTCTTCTGGACACCCAGGGAAGTGATGTTGGTGTTTACTGATAATGCCATGACGAAATCCTCGTGAGTTGGATACTGCGGCTTCCGGCCCTGGCAACCGCCGGGTGTGGCCTAGAGAACCTTCGTAATAGTTATCGTCGTGGTAGCCGGTTGCTTGAGGATTTTTTTGAAATTTTTTACTAGCACCGTGCCACCCCTTGCAATTCAAGGCTTTAGCGCGGCTTAAAACCCCGGTTTCATTGGCTTTTCTGGCGCCAATAAAAAAACGCCGATGATCGTTTGATCATCGGCGTTTTGTTGTTCAGCCTATTAAGGTGTCACGGACGATAGAGAATCGCCGAGCCCCACGACAGGCCCACACCAAAACCACTGATTGCCACGCGCTTCCAGGTCGCGCCCATCACGTGCTTTTCCAGCAGCAGCGGAATGCTCGACGACACGGTGTTACCAGTCTCGACCATGTCCTTGATGAACTTGTCCACCGGCGCATCTTCGAAACGGCGCGCCACGGCGTCGACAATCGCCGCACTGCCCTGGTGAATGCAGAACGCATCGATGTCGTCAGCCTTGAGGTCCGACTCATTGAGCAGTTCGTGCAAATGCGCCGGCACCTTGAGCAAGGCGAAGTTGAACACCTGGCGGCCGTTCATGAAGAACACGCCGTCGCTGACCTTAAGGTGCGGCGCGCCGGAACCGTCGGTGCCGAACTTGGCTTTGCCGAGCAACCACGGCGCGTCCTCGCCCATCCAGGTGGCGGTGGCGGCGTCGCCGAACAGCATGGTGGTGTTGCGATCTTCCGGGTCGACGATCTTCGAATACGGGTCGGCGGTGATCAGCAGGCCGTTTTTCAGGCCCGTGGCTTCCATGAAGCCCTTCATCGCGTAGATGCCGTAGACGTAGCCGGAGCAGCCCAGGGAAATATCGAACGCCGCGACGTGGGTCGGCAGGCCCAGCTTGTCCTGGACGATGGCGGCGGTGTGGGGCAAACCCTCTTCATCGCCGTTCTGGGTGACGACGATCAGCGCGTCAATCGACTCGCGCTTCAAATTCGGGTTGTTGGCAAACAAAGCGTTGACCGCCTCGACACACAGATCAGAGGTTTCCTGTGCAGCTTCCTTGCGCGGCAGGAACGCCGATCCGATCTTGCCAATGATGAATTCTTCATCCTTGGCGAATTTGGCACCCTGGGCGTAGTTATCGATCCCGTCTGCCGGCACGTAACTGGCGATGCTTTTTATGCCAATCATTGTGGCTTCCCAATACTAAATAGCTGGAGAACACCCCGCGAACTGCCTCGGGGGCGCTGACAATAAAGGGGATAACCCCGCAAAAATCTCGCTGAAAGCCTGCGCGCAACGACCTGGCGACGACTTATCCTTTTCACACGATACAGTGAAGATGCGCTTTATGACTCACAGGTCACTCAATTTTGTGTGCTTTATGCAAAACCTTCAAACAATTAAGTCGCAGAAACGACAACGGCCCACCGTGTTTCCAGGGTGGGCCGTTTGGGGTGACGCCGATTACATCTTGTTGAACAGGCTCAACTGGGAGATTTTCACGAAGGCCAGCTGTGAGGCCTGCAGCATGGTTTGCTGCAGGCTCAAGTTGATAGCGGCTTCTGCGAAGTCGACATTGCCCAGCGCGTTCATGGTCGTGGTGTTTGCCAGATCCAAGCTAGTGTTTTCCTGGCTTTGGATGCTCAGGGTATTCAGGCGCGCACCAATGGAGCCCCGCGCCTGGTCGATCTGAGTGTAAGCATTGGTCAGGTTGCCAATGGACCTGGCCACCACATCCTTAAGTTCCTTCTGCGCCGCCGGGTTGCCGTCTGACGGCGTTTCCAGGGTTTTGCGCAAATGGCTCAGGGTGTCGAGTACGTTCTCGTTCTTGTTGCTGGTGGCACCAATCGAAAACTGGTCGCCGGCTGCCGGCGCCGGCGCGGTAGTGACATCAAACGTCACACCTGCCGCCGTAATCGACGTGGCGCCAGCAGCCAAGGTACCGCTGGCGATGGATTTGCTGTCTGCCGTGTAAGGCTGCGCATAAAGATCGTAGGCGCCGGCTGCGCCAAACTTGACGATGACACCAGAGTTGGGAAAGGTGCTGGCATAAGCCGCCGGATCGCTCACCGTGCCGTTGCTCAGCTGTGCCGTGCTCGGATTGCTCGGGGTGCGCGAGACACTGAAGCTGTCAGGCTTGACCGACAGGCTGAACTCGCGGTCTTTGACGATGGCATCCGCTGGCGCACCGGGCAGGATGTCTTTGCCCAGCGCATCTTTGCCCAGGTTCAGCCCGATGTCGAACTTGACCCCGCGCAGATTGACCGTTGACGCGCCTTCCTTGGTAGAGTCAAAAGTGCCGTTGCCCGGAATCTCGGAAGTGATGTCCTTGCCAGCGTTGTCGGTCACCACGTACTGGGTGCTGCTGGTAAACGTCAGCTTATAAGGCTGACCGTCCGAAAAGCTGCTGTTATAGCTGGTGTTGGCAGCAATCAGACCGGCCGATAGGGTGACTTTGCCATCATCGACCGCTGGCGGTACAAGAATAGGTGCCGTTTGTGTACGGCCCGTGTTCGCCGAGCCTTCAAGCATACTTTTTGCGGTATTGCCCATGGCGATCGACAAATTCTCCGCAACCTTCAGGCTCAACGGCGTGTCATCGCCTTGATAGCTGTAGGTACCATCGTTGTTGCGCGCGTAAGGAGGGGTGTCGGTCTTGCTCCCCGAGAACAAATAGTTACCGCTGGCATCCTTGGTATTGAGCAAACCCAGGACTTGGTCCTCAATGGCGCCAACCTCGGCGGCAATCGATTTGCGGTCAGCGTCACTGATGCCAACGTTACCCGCCTTCAGCGCCAGCTCACTGGCCCTCTGAATCGCAATATTGATGTTTTCCATCACGCTTTCTTGCGTGGTCAGCGAGTTTTTCAGCGTGTCGATATTGCCGTTGAACTGCCCCAACATGTCTTTCTGCTGCTGGAGCATCAACAACCGCGCCGCCGCGACCGGATCATCCGCAGCCGTTTGCACGCGTACACCGGTGGTTGCCTGATCCTGGGCTTTCACCACACTGGAATAGTTACTCTGATACTTGGCGGAGCTGGTCTCGAAATATTGCTGTGTAGAAATACGCATCGTCCCAGCCTCCTTTAAAGGGCATTAATCAGTGTGGTGAAGGTTTCCTGCGCAGCCTTGATGATCTGCGACGACGCGGTGTAGTACTGCTGGAACTTGATCATGTCGCCCGCCTCGTCATCCAGGTTGACGCCCGACACTGAGTTGCGCGCCTCTTTGTTCGCACTCAGTAAAGCGCCGGTGGCCGCACTGTCGACGTTAGCCTGGCTAGTCTTGGAGCCCACGGTCGAAACCAGTTTGCTATTAGCCCCCACCAGGCTGACACCCGCGTTGCCGTCGCTCATGCCCACGCTGGCCTTGGTCTGCAGGTTCAGCAGTTCCTGGGCATTGCGGCCATCGGATTTGCCGCCACTGTTAAAGGCAAAGGTCGTGTTGTCGCCGTCAGCCGGGGAGCCGTTGACGGTGGTGTCGAAACTGAAGCTCTTGCCGGGGATGACCGCACCGCTGGCATCACGCATCGGCACATTGACGGTGATCTTGTTGCCCTGCCCCGGAATGATGCTGCCGGTGCCGATCGGGTTACCCTGCGCATCGTTGAGGGTATAAGGCTGCGTGCCGTCAGCAGCCGCTTTGCCGAAGACCATTTTCACCGGCATCGAGTTTTCGATGCCCGTGCGCAGTTGGGCCGTGTCGGCACCGCCATGAATATCCAGTGGCACGGTCAAGGACGGCTGGGTAAAGGTGCCCGTACCGCTGTTGGTCTTGCCGCTGGTACCCGCCAACGGGCCGGCAAACGCTAGTTTGTTCGGATCAGTGATCGCCACGCCAATACCGCTGGCCCCGGTCGCGGTCGGGCTGACCTTGAAGCTGTCGCCAAACGCCATTGTGCCTTTACCATCCAGCGCGAGGGTAAAGCCATCCATCGTCGGCGGGGGTGTGGAGCTCATATCAAAGGTGCCCATGGCCTTGCCATCCGAGCGCAGTACCGTGACCTTGTTAGGGTTGGCGCTATCGCTGAAGGTCACCTTGTAGTCGAAGGTCGTCAGCTTGCTGCTGTCGCTGATCGACACATTAAGGTTGCCCGCACCGCTGCTGTTACCCGCCGCACCCTGGCTGCGCGAGGCAATGGCGGCGGCACTGTTGATGTCTTTGAACAGCGAAATACCAAAGTCGCCATTCAGGTCCAGGCCTTGGCCCAGCTGATTATTGATCGTGTCTGCGGTCGCGATAGCGATGCGCCCCAGATCATTGATGGCGGGCATCAAGGCATCACTGCGATAACGCAACAGGCCACCAATGCTACCGCCACTGATCACCCCGCCCAGGTCCATGGTAGTACCGTTCATGTCCAACTGGATGGTGTACTGGCTGTTATCGGTCTTGCTCGGCACTGCGGAAATGGTGTTGGAAATCCCGCCTTCGACCAAAGACTGACCGCTGCCGGTAGTCACGCTGAACTGCCCATTCTTCTCGGTAGCCGTCACGCCGATCAATTCATTGAGCGAGCGTACGGCCTCGGTACGCGAGTCCAACAGGTTGGCCGGGGCATTGCCCGAAGCGCCCTGCACCTGGGAAATCTGCTTATTGAGCGAGGCAATCGAGGCGGTCAATTGATTGACCTGCTCACTCATGCTGCCCAACTGGTTATTGATGGTCTCTTTCTGCTGAGTCAACTGCGTCGAGATCGCGTTAAACCGGCTGCTCAAGGTCTGGGCGTTGGTCACCAGTAATTGGCGGGCCGACAGATCACTGGGGTTGGACGCCGATGTCTGCAAGGTAGCGAAGAAAGAACTGAGCACCGAGGACAGGCCCGTGGTCTTGTCCGACAGCACCTTATCGACCGCACTGATCTGATCCTGATAAGCCTTGGCGTCGTTATTCAGCGCCGTGCTGTTCTGGTACGCCGTGTCCAAGTATTCGTTGTACACCCGGCGAACGTCCGCCAGCGTGGTGCCAGTGCCGATAAACACACCACCGTACTGGTTATTGGCGCTGGCGTTCTGGGTGGTCTGCTGACGCGAGTATCCCGGGGTGTTGACGTTGGCAATGTTGTTACTCAGGACCGACAACGATCCTTGAGCGGCGTTAAGCCCCGACATCCCGATATTGAGCAAACTCATGGTTCAGACCTTATAAATGAGTGGTCGCGCCAGCGGCAGCGTAGTTCTGGTAACTGTTCATCGTTTTGGCGATCTGCGAAATCTTGCTGGCGTAGTCCGGGTCGGTTGCATATCCGGCTTTTTGCAACTCGCGTACAAACTGCTCCGGGTTATCGGCTGATTTCACAACTTCTTTATAGCGATCATTGCTTTGCAGCAATGTCACGAGGTCGTGGAAGCTGTCCTGATAGGAGTTATAGGAGCGGAAGTGCGCCGTCTCCTTGACCATCGACCCATCACGAAACTCGCTGGTGATTGCACGCGCCTGGCCGCCCTGCCAACTCTGCCCGGCCTTGATGCCGAACAGGTTGTGGCTGCTGCTGCCGTCTTCGGCGCGCATCACCGATTTACCCCAACCGGTTTCCAGGGCGGCCTGGGCCACCAGGTACTTCGGATCGACGCCGATACGCGCTGCGGCGGCCTTGGCCATCGGCAACATGGTGGCAACGAACTCATCCTGCGAGCTGAAGGCTTTCTTCGCCGGTGCCAGCGGTGGCTGGGCGATGGCGCGGCCATACACCTGCATGCGCCCGCTCGGCACGGCAAAGCTGTGCGCGGTGCTGTTGATCACGTTGTCGGCGGCGGCGCTATTACGCAGCGGCGCACTCTTGGCATCGATGGCGACCGGTGCGTTAGGCACAATGCCGGCCAACAGACGGTCAGTCAGCTTGCTTGGCAAAGCGATACGGCGCTGGTTCATCAGCTCCATATCGTTGGCGTGAGCACTGGCGCCTTCAGGCACGGCCACGCGGTAAGCCCACAGCGGGCGCTGGCCATTGGAGCGGCCCAACGGCCCTTCGGCTGTGGTGCCTGCAGCAATTTCAGTCGGCACATCGACTTTTTTCGCGGGCGCCTGCGCCGCCTCTGGGCCTTGCAAGGTGGCCGCCTGGGCGTCCACCGGTTTGTTCTTCTGCATCTGGCGCATCAGCACGTCGGCCAAGCCGATACCGCCGCCCTCGCGGGACATCGAGACCGCCAACTGCTGGTCGTACATTTCCTGGTACTGCTTGGCGGCCGGAGTGTTCATCGGGTTGTCCTTGCCCAGCGCCTCGGTGGCCGAGCGCATGGACTTGAGCATCTCGCTCAAAAACAGCGACTCAAACTCCTGCGCCACTTTGCGCATGTTGCCTTCGCTGTTCTTGTCGGCACCGACCTTGAGCTGGTTAAGCCGATTCAGGTCGGAGTAAGACCCCGAGTCCGCCGTGCTGCTGATCCCGCTCTTGCGCATATCCATGGCCATGGCCTCAGATCACAATCAGGTCGGCTTGCAAGGCGCCGGCCTGTTTCAGAGCTTCGAGGATCGCCATCAAGTCGCCTGGGGCGGCGCCCACCTGGTTCACCGCGCGGACAATCTCATCCAGCGTGGTGCCGGGGCCGAACTTGAACATCGGCTTGGCTTCTTGCTGAGCATTCACACGCGAGCGTGGAACCACCGCCGTCTGGCCGTTGGACAATGGCCCAGGCTGGCTGACGATCGGGTCTTCGGTGATGGTCACGGTCAGGCTGCCGTGGGTCACCGCTGCCGGCGACACCTTGACGTTCTGGCCGATCACGATGGTGCCGGTACGCGAATTGATGATGACCTTGGCCACCGCCTGGCCTGGGTCGACCTCAAGGTTCTCCAGGATCGACAGGTAGTCGACGCGCTGGCTTGGGTCCAATGGCGCAGTAACACGGATCGAACCGCCGTCGATGGCCTGGGCCACGCCAGGGCCGAGCATGTCGTTGATCTTGTCGACCACGCGCTTGGCGGTGGTGAAGTCCGAACGGTTGAGGTTCAAGGTCAGGCTGTTGCCTTGGTTGAAACCGCTGGGCACGGTCCGTTCCACCATGGCACCGCCCGGAATACGCCCGGCCGATGGCACGTTAACGGTGATTTTCGAGCCGTCGCGGCCCTCGGCGTCAAAACCGCCCACCACCAGGTTGCCCTGGGCGATGGCGTAGACGTTGCCGTCGATACCTTTAAGAGGCGTCATCAACAGCGTACCGCCACGCAGGCTTTTGGAGTTACCGATCGACGACACGGTGATGTCCACCACCTGGCCCGGCTTGGAGAACGCTGGCAAGTCGGCACTGATCGACACGGCCGCGACGTTCTTCAACTGCACGTTGCCCGAACCCGCCGGCACTTTGATGCCGAACTGCGAGAGCATGTTGTTGAACGTCTGCAGGGTGAACGGGGTCTGGGTTGTCTGGTCACCCGTACCGTTGAGCCCCACCACCAGGCCGTACCCGATCAATTGGTTGGAGCGCACGCCGGAAATACTGGCGATGTCTTTCAACCGCTCAGCAAAGGCCCCTGCGCTCAAGGCCAGCAATAACGCGGCAGCCATCAGCTGTTTGAGTTTCAAAGTGGCCACCTAGAAAGGGAACAGCGGGCTAAGGAAGAAACGGTCGAACCAGCCTGGCTGACTCGCATCAGCAAACGAACCCGTACCCGAGTAGGTAATGCGCGCATCGGCAATCCGCGTCGACGGTACGGTGTTGTCAGTCGCAATGTCATCGGCCCGCACCATCCCGGCAATACGCACCAACTCATCACCGGTATTGAGGGTCATCCACTTTTCACCGCGTATCGCGATGATGCCGTTGGGCAATACATCGGCCACGGTTACGGTGATCGAACCGGTCAGGCTGTTGCCCTGCCCCGCCGCGCTCTTGCCGTTGGTGGCACGGTCGCCGCTGTAGCCGGCATTCAAGCTCAGATCACCATTGCCCAGCGGGTTGTTGACATTGGGTACAGCACCAAACAACGAGGTCAAGCCAATGCCGGCCTTACTGGTCTTGCCCACTTGGGAGTTGGCGTTCTTGCTGGCCTGGGTCTTTTCGTTCAGGGTGATGGTGATGATGTCACCCACTCGGAACGCCTTACGGTCGCTGTACAGGTTCTGTTCGAAACCGGCCTGGTAGATCGAGCCATTGTTGGCCGCCGCAGGCAGCGGCGTGCGTGGCAACACCGGCGCGTAGTACGGGTCATTGGGTTTTGGCGTCGGGGCGACACAGCCCGCGAGCACGGCGATCCCACTCAATGCCAGAACAGAAACATAGCGATTCATGACCCTTACCTCACGGTGCTGCAGGCGCCGTCAACGGCGCCCCATAGACTTGATTACAGATTCTGCGTTACGAACGAAAGCATCTGGTCGGCGGTGGAAATCACCTTGGAGTTCATCTCATAGGCGCGCTGGGTGGTGATCATGTTGACCATCTCCTCAACCGTGCTCACGTTGGACGTTTCCAGGGTGCTTTGCAGGGTGGTACCGAAACCGTTCAGGCCAGGGGTGCCGATCTGCGGCGCGCCGCTGGAGGCGGTTTCCAGGAACAGGTTGTTACCCATGGCCTGCAAGCCGGCCGGGTTGATGAAGTCAGCGGTTTGCAGGTTGCCGATCACTTGCGACGCCGGGCTGCCGGCCACGGTGATCGACACGGTGCCGTCGTTGCCGACGGTGAAGGTCTTAGCATCCGCAGGCACGACGACAGCCGGTTCCAGGGCGAAACCGTTGGCCGTGACGATTTGGCCATTGGAGTCGAGGTGGAAAGTACCGTCACGGGTGTAGGACGTAGTCCCATCCGGTTGCAGGATCTGGAAGAAACCACGGCCGTTGATGGCCATGTCCAACGGCTGGCCGGTTTGCTGCAGGTTACCGGCGCTGAAGTTCTTCTGGGTGCCGACGATCTGCACACCGGTACCCAATTGCAGGCCCGACGGCAGTTCACTGTCCTGGGTCGACTGCGCGCCAGGCTGCTTCTTGATCTGATAGAGCAAGTCCTGGAACTCAGCGCGGTCACGTTTGAAACCCGTGGTCGACACGTTCGCCAAGTTGTTGGAAATGGTGGTCAGGTTAGTGTCCTGGGCGGACAAACCTGTTTTGGCAACCCATAGAGCCGGAAGCATGCTGTTCTCCTTCGTGCGCCTGTTTGTTGGCGCCGTGTTGCAAAATTAGTGTTGGTTCAGTGAGGCCGCTATCAGCTCATCGACAGAACGCGAGTCATAGCCTGATCGTCTTCTTTGGCGCTGTTCATCATCTTGATGTGCAGCTCGAACTGCTTGGAAAGCGACAGCACTGCGGTCATTTCTTCCACGGCGTTGACGTTGCTCGCCTGCAGGAAGCCCGAGGTCAGCTTGACGTTCGCATCCGCCTGGGCGGGCTGGCCATCCTTGGTGTGGATGGTGCCGTCCAACCCTTTGTTCATGTTCTTGAGGTCCGGCTGGACCATCTTGATGCGGTCCACTTCAGCCATCACCCGTGGGCCTTCGCCCATGGCGCGGATGCTGATGGTACCGTCGGCGCCCACTTCGATTTTCTGCTGGGGCGGCACGGCAATCGGGCCACCGTTGCCCATCACCGGCATGCCGTTGCCGGCGCGCAGCACACCCAGCGCGTCAACGTTCATGCTGGCGCTGCGCACGTAGGCCTCGCTGCCATCGGGGGTTTGCACGGCGATCCAACCGTTGCCGTTGACCGCCACATCCAGGTCACGACCGGTTTCGATCATGGCGCCCGGGGAAAAATCAGTACCCGGCCGCTCAGTCATGGCAAAGGCACGCGCCGGAAAGCTGTCACCGAACACCGGCATCGAACGCGCCTGCTCCAGGTCACGCTGGAAACCGTTGGTGGAGATGTTCGCCAGATTGTTGGCATGGGCCTTCTGCGCCAGTGCATTCTGGCTGGCGCCGGTCATTGCCACATAAAGGTACTTGTCCACGCTCTATCCTCTTTCTGACGGACGCTTGCCGCCCACCGTTGTACTGATGAGGCTTAAGCAATTTGCGAACCAACTTTTTAAAAGAGGGCAAAATCCAGGCGGGGCGGGGGTTTGCTGACAGGCGCGAGGATTTAAGGGATGGGTAAGAGTCGAAAAAACGGCGGACTACTGCCGCCTGCGGCAAGCATCGGTCTTGAAAATGACAAAGATCAAATGTGGGAGCGCGCTTGCTCGCTCCCACAGTTTTAACTGCAGTGTGTCTGTGATTATTTATCGCCCTTGAGAATCTCGTAATCACGCAACTTATTGGCGATGGTGGTATGCGACACCCCCAGCCGCTTACCCAGCTGTCGGCTGCTCGGGTGCTCGGCATACAAGCTCTCCAGCACCGCCTTCTCAAACCGACCGACGATCGCCTCCAACCCACCCTCCAGAGAAAAATCGCCAAGCGGCTGACGCACGCCGTAGTCCGGCAGACGAATATGCTCAACCTTGACCGTCCCGCCCTCGCACAACGACACCGCCTGAAACAGCACGTTTTCCAACTGCCGCACATTGCCCGGCCAGTGATAGTGGCTAAGCCGATCCATCGCCGCGGGCGCCAATTTGGGCAATGGGCAACCAATCTGCCGGCTGGCCTGATCAAGAAAGTGCTCAACCAACGGCGCCAAACCATCCAGGCATTCGCGCAGCGGCGGTATATGCAACGACAACACATTCAGCCGGTGATAAAGGTCCTGGCGAAATTCCCCTCGGGCGCAAAGCTCCGACAAGTCCACTTGGGTCGCACAGATCACCCGCACATCCAAGTAGACCTCTTCATCACTGCCCACCCGGCGAAAGCAACCGTCCTGCAGAAACCGCAGCAACTTCACCTGCAAGCGCGCGCTCATTTCCCCAACGCCATCGAGAAACAACGTACCGCCCGCCGTCAGTTCCAGCAGGCCCAATTTGCCTTCGGCCCGCGCGCCTTCAAACGCGCCTGGGCCGTAGCCGAACAGCTCGGTCTCGGCCATCGATTCCGGCAGGCCTGCGCAGTTAAGCGCCATCAACGGCGATTGCCCGCGCGGGCTGGCCAGGTGACAAGCACGCGCCAACAGCTCCTTACCGGTGCCGGTTTCGCCTTCTATTAATAGAGGCGCATCCAGCGGCGCCATGCGGCGAGCCTCGCGCACCACCGCCGCCATCACCTTGGAGCTCTGGAAGATACTGTCGAAGCCGCGCAGTTCCTGCTTGCGCACATTGTAGATGCGCTCACCGACGCGGTCGGCGCGGTGCAGGGTCAACACGGCGCCGGCCATGGCTTCGCTGTCGTCGTGCTCGGAGGATTGCAGCGGCGCAATATCCGCCAGGAACACGTCGCCCTTAACCTTGACCCGCAAGCCGTTGATCCGCGACTTGCTCGCGCGCACCAACTCCGGCAAGTCGAAATCCTCGGCATACCGCGACAACGGAATGCCCGGCACTTCGTCCACGCGCACCCCGAGCAACTGCGCCGCCGCCCGGTTCGCGGCGACGATGGAGCCGCCCATGTCGATCGACAGCACCGGAAACTCCAGCGCGCCAAGCAGCGCATTCAGCTCCATATGCCGACGTTCGCTGGGCATCAGCCCTACCCGCTTGACGCCAAACACACCGGCAATTGCTTCAAATTGCGGGCGCAGCGCCTGGAATTGCATGTTCACCAGGTTCGGGCAAAACAGGTAAATCGCGTTGCCATGTTCGCCGCCGACCTCGCCCTTGGCGACGTTGACGCCGTACTCCACCAACAGGTTGAGAATGTCCCGCAGGATGCCGATGCGGTTCTGGCAGTGCACTTTGATACGCATGAAAAGGCCCGAAAAGTGGGAAAGCGCCGCGTCTTTTTGCCGCTGGGCGCAGATAGTCGTCAAGATTATGTGACAGTACGTGACCTTTTCACAGCCCAATACATCGCAGAGCCGCAGGATCGTAACGAATACTTTACGAATATCGGTAATTTTTCCTACAAGTCCAAGCCAAGGCCCGATGGAATCCTCCGCCTTCCGGGTTATCAATAGGCCATACGCCGCACATAACAAGAACGAATGCCTAGCAGGAGAGCCGTATGAAGCAGACGCACTACGTGGCCCGCGAGCCCGATGCGCAAGGTTTTATCCACTACCCGCCGGAAGAACACGCGGTGTGGAACACGCTGATCACGCGCCAGCTGAAAGTGATCGAGGGTCGCGCCTGCCAGGAATACCTGGACGGCATCGACAAGCTCGGCCTGCCCCTGGACCGCATTCCGCAACTGGGCGAAATCAACCAGGTGCTGGCTGAAACTACCGGCTGGCAAGTCGCCCGTGTACCCGCACTCATCCCCTTCCAGACCTTCTTCGAATTACTCGCCAGCAAGCAGTTTCCGGTGGCGACCTTTATTCGTACTCGAGAAGAACTGGACTACCTGCAAGAACCGGATATTTTCCACGAGATCTTCGGCCACTGCCCGCTGCTGACCAACCCGTGGTTCGCCGAATTTACCCACACCTATGGCAAGCTCGGCCTGGCCGCGACCAAGGAACAGCGCGTGTACCTGGCGCGTTTGTACTGGATGACCATCGAGTTTGGCTTGGTGGACACGCCACAAGGTCGGCGCATCTACGGTGGCGGCATTTTGTCGTCGCCCAAAGAGAGCGTGTACTGCCTGTCGGATGAGCCCAAGCACCAAGCCTTCGACCCGCTGGAAGCGATGCGCACGCCGTACCGCATCGACATCCTGCAACCGCTGTATTTCGTCCTGCCTGAGCTCAAGCGCCTGTTCGACGTGGCGCAGGAAGACATCATGGGCATGGTCGAGCGCGGTATGCAGCTGGGTCTGCACGCGCCGACGTTTCCACCCAAACCCAAAGCCGCGTGACACTTACGTTTTGAGGCCAGGTGAGTCTGTTCCCTGGCCGCGCGTTGCTTTAGGGTAACGCCCACTGATCTTCAATCATTCGAATTCAGGACACCCCACATGACCACCTTGAACCAAGCCCACTGCGAAGCCTGCCGCGCCGATGCCCCGCAAGTCAGCGACGAAGAGCTGCCGGTACTGATCAAGCAGATTCCCGACTGGAACATCGAAGTACGCGATGGCGTGATGCAGCTGGAAAAGGTTTTCCTGTTCAAGAACTTCAAATTCGCCCTGGCCTTTACCAATGCCATGGGTGAAATCTCCGAAGCCGAAGGCCATCACCCAGGCCTGCTCACCGAGTGGGGCAAAGTCACGGTGACCTGGTGGAGCCACTCGATCAAAGGCTTGCATCGCAACGACTTCATCATGGCCGCGCGCACTGACGAAGTGGCCAAGGACGCCGAGGGCCGCAAGTAATGCATTTCGATGCTATTGGCCGCGTGCCCGGCGACCCGATTCTCGGGCTGATGGACCTGTATGCCCAGGACAGCAACCCGAACAAGTTCGACCTCGGCGTGGGCGTCTATAAGGATGACCAAGGCCTGACGCCGATTCCGTACTCGGTGAAGCTGGCCGAGCAGCGCCTGGTGGACACTCAGACCACCAAGACCTACATCGGCGGCCACGGCGATGCAGCGTTCGGTGCGTTGATCAGCGAACTGGTGCTCGGCGCCGACTCCACCTTGATCCGCGACCGCCGTGCCGGCGCGACGCAAACCCCAGGCGGCACCGGCGCCCTGCGCCTTAGCGCCGACTTTATCGCCCACACCCTGCCCGGCCGTGGCGTATGGCTGAGCAACCCAACCTGGCCGATCCACGAAACCATCTTCGCCAAGGCTGGGCTCACGGTCAGCCACTACCCTTATGTGGGTACTGATAACCGCCTGGACGTGGCCGCGATGCTGGCAACACTCGCCAACGTGCCCAAGGGCGACGTGGTATTGCTGCATGCCTGCTGCCACAACCCGACCGGGTTCGACCTGTCCCAGGATGACTGGCGCCAGGTGCTGAAGATCGTCCGCGAACGCCAACTGCTGCCGCTGATCGACTTCGCCTACCAGGGCTTTGGCGACGGCCTGGAGCAAGACGCTTGGGCGGTGCGGCTGTTTGCAGCCGAACTGCCGGAGGTGCTGATCACCAGCTCCTGCTCGAAGAATTTCGGCCTGTACCGTGATCGTGTCGGCGCGTTGATCGTGTGCGCGGCGGATGCCGAGAAGCTCATCGATGTGCGCAGCCAGCTTGCAAACACGGCGCGTAATTTGTGGTCGACCCCGCCGGATCATGGCGCAGCCGTGGTTGCGACCATCCTCGGCGATGCCGAGCTGAAAAAGCGCTGGAGCGACGAAGTCGAAGCCATGCGTTCGCGGATTGCGCAACTGCGCTCCGGGCTGGTGGAAGCGCTTACGCCCCACGGGCTGGCCGAACGGTTTGCGCATATTGGTGCGCAGCGTGGGATGTTTTCCTATACCGGCCTAAGTGCCGAGCAGGTCAAGCAACTGCGCGAGAAGCACAGCGTGTACATGGTCAGTTCGGGGCGGGCTAACGTGGCTGGCATTGATGCCACGCGCTTGACGCTGTTGGCCCAAGCCATCGCTGACGTCTGCAACTGAAGAAACCGAATCAAACTGTGGGAGCTGGCTTGCCTGCTCCCACAGTTGGAGTGTGTTGGCGGCTAGCCTGCGACCATCTCGGCTTTCAACTGCGCCTCTTTGGCTTGCGCATCTGCCAACCGATACAACTCGATATGCCCATCCCAGTGCTCGATCAACGCCGTGCACGACTCCACCCAATCCCCGCAGTTGAGGTAGTCCACCTCGCCCACCTTGCGAATCTCCGCATGGTGAATATGCCCGCAGACCACGCCGTGCAACTCGCGCTTGGTCACTTCGTGGGCGATCGCCTCTTCGAAATCGCTGATAAAACTCACCGCCGTCTTCACCTTGTGCTTCAAGTACGCCGACAGCGACCAGTAGCCATAGCCATACCGCGCTCGCCAGTGGTTGAGCCAGCGGTTCAGCGTGAGGGTGAACTCGTAGGCCGAGTCGCCGAGGAACGCCAGCCAGCGGTGGTAACGGGTGATCACATCAAACTGGTCGCCGTGGATCACCAGCAGGTGACGGCCATCGGCGGTGACGTGCACGGCTTCGTCCACCAGTTGGATATTGCCCAGAATCAGCTTGGAATAGCGCCGTAGAAACTCGTCATGGTTGCCAGTGACGTAGATCACCTCGGTGCCGCGCTTGGCCATGGTCAGCAGGCGGCGAATCACGTTGGTGTGGGCCTGGGGCCAATACATGCCGCCGCGCATTTTCCAACCGTCGATAATATCGCCAACCAAGTACACCTTGTCGGCGTGGTAGCCCTTGAGGAACTGCGACAAGTGTTCGGCCTGGCAATCGCGCGTGCCTAGGTGCACGTCGGAAATCCACAGGGTACGAACCCGTTGTTTACGGCTGGGTTTGGCGAACTCGGCACGGGTCATGGGCATCCCTCAACGGTGTTTTCGCGAGCTTGCGCCCTGGCGGTTAATAGCCCATGACAACTGTGCGTCAATCTGATGACAGCGCCTGGCGCCCTTGAAGCGTTGTAGACTGGCGCGACTAGGCCAGGAGCCTGCTCGCCCAGGAGACCGCGATGAGCCCAACCCTCACGCTGCGCCACTACCTCGAAGAACCCCTCGCCCACAGCCATGACCACGCACAACTGGTGTTCGGCCTGTCGGGGCATTTGGATCTGGAAGTGGATGGCCGTGGCAGCCAGGTGCGCGAGAACAGCGTGATGGTGCTGCCCTTCTCTGCCCACCACGCCTGTGGCAGTCGCGATGGCAGCCGTTGCCTGGTGCTGGATGTGCCCACCGAGCACTGGGTGCTGCAATCCTTGGGCGAGCATGCCGAGGCCAGCCGGCGCTTGCTCGACCAACCGGCGCGCCTGGCCCTGGATTCGCGGCAGAGCCAGTTGGTGCAATGGCTGGCCCACAGCCCGGTGGATGACCCGTTGATCGTGCAGCAAGGTGCGGTGCTGTTATTGGCCAGCCTTAATCACCCGATTACCCAACCGGTGCCGGGCCGGCGCCTGCCGTATGCGGCGTTCAATGCACATATCGAGCGGCATGTTGCGCACCCGTTACAGGTCGCGGACCTCGCGCGCATTGCCGACTTGTCGGTAGCGCGCTTGCATGCGCGCTTTATCGCTGAGTGGGGGCAGACGCCGATGGACTATATCCGCAGCCGTCGCCTGCAGATGGCCTTGGGCATGTTGCGCGAAACGCCGCTGCCCATCGGTGAAATCGCCGAGCGCGTCGGCTACAGTTCGCAAAGTGCGTTTGCCGCTGCGATGTTGCGCGAATTTGGCGCATCCCCCGGCGCATTGCGGCGCTCGTCGTAAGAACCGCAAGAAGAGCCCTGCGATAAAAATCGCGAGCCGGGCGACAGACGCCCGCACCTTCCACCCTCTAGACTGCGATTCTGTCACTCCCGTTGGTTCAAGGATCGCAATGACTCCCCGCTCAGCTCTCGGCGCCCTGCATATCGGCGCATTGATGTTTGGCCTCACCGGCGTATTCGGCAAGCTGGCGGCCGCCTCGCCCGCCATCATCGTATTTGGCCGCGCCGCTTTTGCCGTGCTGGCCCTCGCCGTATTCGCGCGATTCGCCAGCAACACCACTTGGAAAAAACTCGAGATGCGCGACTGGCGTCGCCTGCTAATCAGCGGCGTGCTGCTCGCGGCGCATTGGGTAACCTTCTTCATTGCCGTCAAGGTCGCCGGGGTCGCCGTCGCCACTCTGGGGTTTACTGCGTTCCCGGCGTTTACCGTGATTCTCGAAGGCCTGATCTTCCGCGAGCGCATTCGCGCCAATGAAGTGCTGCTGGTGGTGCTGGTCAGCATCGGCCTGATACTGGTGACGCCAGACTTCGACCTCGCCAGCGCGGCTACGGGCGGCCTGCTCTGGGGCATTGTTTCCGGCCTGCTGTTTTCGTTGTTATCGCTGAACAATCGCGCCAGTTCCGGGCGGATTCCAGCAGTGCAGGCCGCACTGTGCCAAAACGTGGTGGTCGCGGCCTGCCTGTTGCCCGTGGCGGCGCCCGGGCTGGCAGAGGTGCGCGCCATCGACTGGTTGTGGATCGGCCTGTTGGGGGTGTTCTGCACCGGCCTGGCCCACAGCCTGTTTGTCGCCAGCCTCGCAGTGATCAAGGCGCGCACCGCCTCGGTGGTGTTCGCCATGGAGCCGGTCTATGGCATCACCGTGGCCTGGCTGCTGTTTGCCGAAACCCCAACCTTGCGCATGCTGCTGGGTGGCGCGCTGATTATCGTCGCCATCGTGCTCTCCGGCTTGATGGGCAGCGCCAGCCAGGCCAAAGTGCCTGCGGCAGCGGCGTGATCTACACTTTAAACATCCGCAACAGTCTGTCGTCGTTCAACGGATAAAGACCCCTCGACGACAGCCATGCGCCTTGAAGTTGCTGCAAGCGAGTGGTCATTCCATTAACGCTACGCAGGGGCTTTACCATGGAAACACTCATCAGTTTGGTGGTTCAGATCATCAGCGGTGCCATCGGCGGTAACGTGGCCGGTATGAGCAAACAAAGCCTGGGGACTGGGCTCAATACGCTGGTTGGCGGCGTGGGTGGGCTGGTGCTGGGGCAGATCGTCTCGGTACTCACCGGGGCTTCAGGCGGCGAAGCGCTGGATGTGGCTGCGGTTGGCAGCAATATCGTCGGCGGTGGTATCGGCGGCCTGGTGCTGACGTGGGTTGCGGGGTTCATCAAGCAAAAGTTGGCCGACAAGTAGCGCCTTACGGGCCACCGTCAAGCGGCGGTGGCCTTTATTGCGTCCGATCGTTGTGGCCCAAATCCCGCTGTGGGTCGATCTGATCACGCACGCGCTGTTTAAGCACCTTGGCTTCCGGAAAACCACCGTCGACCTTACGCTCCCAGATCTGCACACCGTCGCAAGTGATGCGAAACGTGCCCCCGGTGGCTGGCTCCAGCGCCACACGGCCCACGTCGTCGGCAAACGTACTCAACAATTCCTGGGCCAGCCACGCGGCGCGCAACAGCCACTGGCACTGGGTGCAATAGGTGATGACGATCTCGGGTTTGCTCGGCGACATAATTTGAGAGGTTCCAGGTATGACGGGCTCGGAGGTTCGAGTGGCTATAATACCGACCTTTATCGCCCAGCCCCGAGATTCGTGATGCGCCGCCTGTTGTCCTGCCTGTTCCTGTGCCTGCTCCCTCTCCTCGCCGACGCCGCTGAAACACCGCGCCCCAAAATCGGCCTGGTGCTGTCTGGCGGCGCCGCGCGTGGCCTGGCGCATATAGGTGTGCTCAAGGCTTTGGAAGAACAAGGCATTCACATCGATGCGATTGCCGGCACCAGCATGGGCGCGGTGATTGGCGGGCTGTACGCGTCGGGCTACAAGATCGATGAGCTGGAAAAGCTCGCGCTGGATATTGATTGGCAACAGGCCCTGTCCGACGCACCGCCACGCGAAGACGTGCCGTTTCGGCGCAAGCAGGATGACCGCGATTTCCTGGTCAAGCAGAAGCTCAGTTTTCGCGACGACGGCAGCCTCGGCTTGCCGCTCGGTGTGATCCAGGGCCAGAACCTGGCACTGCTGCTGGAAAGCATGTTCGCCCACAGCAGTAACACGCGTAACTTCGACAAGCTGCCGATCCCGTTCCGCGCGGTCGCCACCGATATCACCACCGGCGAAAAAGTGGTGTTCAACAAAGGCCACCTGCCCCAGGTGATCCGCGCCAGCATGTCGATCCCGGCGGTGTTCGCCCCGGTGGAAATAGACGGCCGGCTGCTGGTGGACGGCGGCATGACCGACAACATCCCGCTGGATGTGGCGCGCGAGATGGGCGTCGACATTGCCATCGTCGTCGACATCGGCACCCCGCTGCGCACGCGCAAACAACTGGCCACCGTGGTCGACGTGCTCAACCAGTCCATCACCCTGATGACCCGGCGCAATTCCGAGGAGCAACTCAAGGCCCTGCACCCCAAAGACGTACTGATCCAGCCACCGCTGGCCGCCTACGGCGTGACGGATTTCGGCCGCGCCAAGGACATGATCGACGCCGGCTACCGCGCCACCCGCGCCCTCGATGTGCGCCTGGCGCATCTGCGCCCCGCGGAACCGGTAGACCCGCAACTGCTCGCCGCGCGTACGCCGGGCGAACGTACCCCGGTGATCACTGCGATCAAGGTGGAGAACGATTCGAAAGTCAACGATGACGTGATCCGTTACTACATCCGCCAAAACCTGGGCGAGCCGTTGAACCTGGATCGCCTGCAAACCGACATGGGCACCCTGTACGGCCTGGATTACTTCGAGCAGGTGCAATACCGCGTGGTGAAAAAGGGCCAGGACAACACCTTGGTGATCAGCGCACGCGGCAAGCGCAGCGGCACCGATTACTTACGCCTGGGCTTGAACCTGTCGGATGACATGCGCGGCGAGAGCGCCTTCAACCTCGGCGCCAGCTACCGCATGAACGGCATCAACCGCCTCGGCGCCGAATGGCTGACGCGGGTGCAGATCGGTGATCGCCAAGAGCTGTACAGCGAGTTCTACCAACCGCTGGATGTCGGCTCTCGCTACTTCGTCGCGCCCTATATCAGTGCCCAGGCGCAGAACGTTGACCTGGTTCTGGACAACGACCCTATCGCCGAGTATCGGCTGGAGCGCTACGGTTTTGGCTTGAATGTGGGGCGCCAGATCGGCAACAGCGGCGAGATCCGCTTCGGCGTGGGCGAAGCCTGGGGCAAGGCGGACGTGCGCATTGGCGAGCGCGACCTGCCAAGCGTGAACTTCAATGAAGGCTTCTATGAGCTGAAGTACTCCTTCGACTCCCTGGACAACGTGTACTTCCCCCATACCGGCGAAGACATCAGCCTGGCCTTCCGCGAATTCGAACCTGGCCTAGGCTCGGACCAGCGCTACCGGCAGTGGGAGTTCAAGCTGGACAAGGCCATGAGCCACGGCCCGGACACACTCATACTGGGCGGGCGTTACGGACGCACCCTGGATAAATCCGACGTGGTGATTTCCAGCTTCCTGCTGGGCGGTGCGCGGCAGCTGTCGGGCTTTCGCGAAGATTCGATCTCGGGGCAAAACATTGCTTTGATGCGCGCGGTGTACTATCGCCGCCTGACGCCGCGCTCGTACCTGCCGCTGGATTTTCCGCTGTACCTGGGCGCCTCGTTAGAACGCGGCCGGGCGTGGAACAACGACAATCAATTCGACAGTGGCTACATCAACGCCGCGAGTGTTTTCCTGGGGTTTGATACGCCGCTGGGGCCGCTGAATTTCAGCTATGGGTTCAATGATGATAAGCAGCAGGCGGTGTACCTGAACCTGGGCCAAACCTTCTAGACAGTACACAAAACAACTGTGGGGGCTGGCTTTTGTGGCGAGGGAGCAAGCTCCCTCGCCACAACAACCCGCTCGACATTAATCAGGCGCTACCTTAGGGCTTTTCCAGATTCGCCAAAATATGCCCGTGCACACGCATGCACACGCGCAAATCTTCTTCATCCACGCCCACAAACAGCTCATGGCGCAACGCCGTGGCGATGGTTTCGATCTGCTCGATCAAAGGGCAGGCGGTGTCGCACAGCAAGATACGCTTGGCACGCCGGTCTTCCAGCACGGCCTGGCGTTGCACCAGGCCTTGGCCTTCGAGGCTGTCGAGCAAACGCGCCAGCGTCGGCCCTTCTACCCCGACGCTTTGCGCCAGCTCACGCTGGGTGGGCGCTTCGGTGAAACGGGCCAGGTGCAACAGCACCAGCCAACGCGCCTGGGACAAACCCAGCCCCGCCAAACGGCGGTCCAGCTCGGCGCGCCAACCTCGGGACATTTGCGCCAATTGCATGCCAAAGCGGTGTTGATCGGTTAACGGCATAAAAAACTCGTGGTTTAGACTGAAAATAAAGTGTGGCTAATTATTAGTCAGCTAAGCATGAGCCATGCCATGAGGCAAGCACCGCTATGTACTGATTCGTTACATTGGCGCAATTAGCACACTAAATTTCGAATTCAGACTGCAAAGCGGCACGCACACAGTACAAAACGCCCTCTGGAACACGCCCGGTAAACAGCGGCGCGATCTCCGCAACCGGTGGCAATTCGCCTTCCCCGTCGAGGAATGCGTCCTGGATTTCACCGAGCAGATCTTCCGGCAAATCAAGGGCCTGCTCTAAAGACAGCTGCTGCTTGCCGATGGATTCAGCCAGCAAGGTGTAGACGTTTTTTTCCGAGCATTGCAGCTGGCCAGCGATCTGGATCGGGGTCATGCCCGCACGCGCCAGGCTGATCAGTTCGTGGCGAATATCGGCGACTTCCTTCGGCGCTTCGACCTGGCCGCCGAGCACTTCGAGGAAGGCCTGCCCGTAGCGTTCCAGCTTGCGCGCACCGACGCCACTGACCCGGGCCATTTCGGCCATGGTGGTGGGCTGCTCGCGCAGCATCTCCAGCAAGGTGGAGTCGGGGAAAATAACGTAAGGCGGCACGCTGTGTTCCTGCGCGAGCTTGCGGCGCAGGGTGCGCAAGGCTTCCCACTGCTCGCGTTCTTCGCCACGCACCAACTGGCTGGCCTGGCTGGTGCTGCTCTTGGCCGTGGTTTGCGGCTTAAGGTCACGGCGCAACTCCAGGCTCACTTCGCCTTTGAGCAATGGCCGGCAGCTGTCGTTCAGGCGCAGGCCGCCATACCCTTCAAGGTCGATGTCCACCAGGCCGCGCGCGACCATCTGGCGAAACAATGAACGCCACTCGCCTTCGGCGCGGGCTTTACCGACGCCATAGACCGAGAGCTTCTGATGGCCGAAGCTGCGCACTTTTTCGTTGTCCTTGCCCAGCAACACATCCACCAGATGGCCCACGCCATAACGCTGGCCGGTGCGGTAGATGGCCGACAACGCCTGGCGCGCCGGCTCGGTGGCATCCCAGGTCTGCACGCCGTCGACGCAGTTGTCGCAGTGGCCGCACGGCTCGGGCATGTCCTCGTCGAAATACGCCAGCAGGGTCTGACGGCGGCAGCGGGTCTCTTCACACAGCGACAGCATGGCGTCGAGCTTGTGTTGTTCCAACCGCTTGTGGCGCTCGTCACCTTCGGAGTTCTGCAGCATCTGCTTGAGCATCACCACATCTTGCAGGCCGTAGACCATCCAGGCATCCGCCGGTAGACCATCACGGCCGGCGCGACCGGTTTCCTGGTAATACGCCTCGAGGGACTTGGGCAGGTCCATGTGCGCCACAAAGCGCACGTTGGATTTGTCGATGCCCATGCCGAACGCAATGGTGGCCACCATAATCAGGCCTTCCTCGTTGAGGAAGCGTTTCTGGTGGGCAGAGCGCGTTTCATTGGGCAGGCCGGCGTGGTACGGCAGCGCCGGGTAGCCCTGCTCGCAGAGGAACGCGGCGACTTCATCGACCTTCTTGCGTGACAGGCAATAGACAATGCCCGCGTCGCTGCGCCGCTCGGACAGGAATGCCAGCAACTGCTTGCGCGGCTGCTCCTTGGGCACGATGCGGTAGAAAATATTCGGCCGGTCGAAGCTCGACAGGAAGCGCTCGGCGTTCTGCAAATGCAGGCGCTCGACGATTTCTTCACGGGTGCGTTTGTCGGCGGTGGCGGTCAAGGCGATACGCGGTACGTCGGGGAACAATTCCGCCAACTGGCCCAACTGTAAATATTCGCGACGGAAGTCGTGGCCCCATTGCGACACACAGTGGGCTTCGTCGATGGCGAACAATGCGATTTCCAGGCTCTGCAAAAACGCCAGCATGCGCGGCTGCACCAGGCGCTCGGGGGCGAGGTAGAGCATCTTCACTTCACCGCGCTTGATGCGTGCGGCCAGGTCGCGTTGCTGCTCGGCGCTGAGGGTGGAGTTCAACGCCGCGGCGGCAACGCCGAGCTCTTCAAGGGTGGCGACCTGGTCGTCCATCAGCGCGATCAGCGGCGACACCACCACGGCCAGGCCGTTGCGCAACAGCGCCGGCACCTGGAAGCACAGGGATTTGCCGCCGCCGGTAGGCATCAATACCAGGGCGTCGCCGCCATTGGCCACGCGCTCAATGATCGCACCCTGGCGGCCACGAAAACTGTCGTAGCCGAAGATGTCCTTGAGGACGCGTTGAGCCTGCTCGAGCATGTAAAACTCCAAAATGGTGCCGAAATCCCTCTGTACAGGCTGGCCGAAAAAACCCGGCTTCACGGGAAATAATCCGTAAGCGAAGTTTTCACGGGTTGGCGCTTGGCCTGCAGGGGCATCACAAAACGCGGCAGTATACCCGAGCGTTACTGTGCAAAGGGCGCCACCGACGAATTGCGAGCGCTATCTAAAACCTGGCAAATATGCCGTGTGGCTGGCCTGGGCGCTCAAGAAAGCCTAGAATTGCGCATCGTTTATTCCCAAGGTATCCCGTAATGTCCTTCGCTGAGCAACTAACCCGCCTGCAAGCCTTCCTCGACGCCGATGAGCTGCATGACGAGGCGCTGGACTACGTGGCCGCCCACGGCTACCTGACCGCCCTGTCGATCTCTTCCGACATCGTGCCGGACCGTGAGTGGATCGACGCCTTGTTCGCCGAAGAACCTCATTACGCCGATGCCGCCCAGCGCGAAGAAATCGAATCCACCCTGCTGGCCCTCAAAGCCCACATCGGTCGCCAACTGGCCTCCGATGAGGAATTCGAGCTGCCGTGCGACCTGGACCTCGGCGAAGAGCCGGATGACTCCGACCTGCGCGGCTGGTGCATCGGCTTCATGGAAGGCGTGTTCCTGCGCGAAGCCGCCTGGTTTGAGACCGCCGAGGAAGAAGTCAGCGAAATGCTGCTGCCGATCATGGTCGGCTCGGGCCTGTTCGACGACCAGCCGGAGTTTTCCGACATCGCTGCCGATGCCAACCTGATGGATGACATGATCGTACAGATACCGGAAGCCCTGACTGCGCTGTACCTGCTGTGCAACGCGCCTGACGAAAAACCGGCGATCCTCAAGCCACGTCACCACTGAGTCGTTTGCCCGTGACACCCATGGGCAACCGCTCGCCGCTCCTGCGTTACGCACTCCTGGCCATCGGCTGGCTGAGCGTGGCGCTGGGGGTGATCGGCATTTTCCTACCGGTGTTGCCGACCACACCCTTCCTGCTTCTCGCCGCCGCCTGCTTCGCTCGAAGCTCCCCGCGTTTCTACCACTGGCTGGTGGAACACCCGCGCCTGGGCCCGTGGATCAAAGACTACCTGGACGGCAACGGCATTCCGCTCAAGGGCAAGGTTTATGCAATTGGCTTGATGTGGCTGAGTATTGGCGTCTCCTGCTACTTGGTGCCGCTGCCGTGGGCACGCGGGTTTATGCTGACCAGTGCGGTGCTGGTGACGATCTATATCTTGCGTCAGAAGACCTTGCCACCGAGGTAGCGGTGGAGGCTGAATTCTGCGGGAGCTGGCTTGCCTGCGATCGCATCAACCGGGTGCCACTGATAGACCGCGCTGCCCGCATCGCAGCATAGGTATCTACACATCTTTTTATGGGTTGGGTTCTTTGGTTGTCGTGGGGGCGCTGGGTGCATATCCGTTATTTGGGCCATGGCCTCTATTGGTTCCGCTCTTACAGCGGGTCACTTTTGGAAAAGAGCCCCAAAGTAACCAAAGGGCTCTTGCCCCACCACTCGGTGCCTCGCCTAGGCTCGGCATGCCCTCACTCCGGCTTGAATCCGTGGGCCGCCGCCATGGGCCATCCTTGGCCCATCGCGGCTAACCCGGCGTCCTGCCGGGTTACCCACGGATTCAAACCTGCGTTCGGCCATCGTGGTTTAACGGGGCGCCTCAGATCAAGATCAAGATCAAAAGCAAGAGCACGGCGGCCTAGTAGCCGACCTGAGTGGTAGAAGCAAAAGCAGGGCAAAAGCACAGCAGAAGCACAGCAGAAGCACAGCAGAAGCACAGCAGAAGCACAGCAGAAGCACAGCAGAAGCACAGCAGAAGCACAGCAGAAGCACAGCAGAAGCACAGCAGAAGCACAGCAGAAGCAGATCTGCTTTTCTGTGGGAGCTGGCTTGCCTGCGATGCAGGCACCTCGGTGTATCAGGTACACAGAGTTGATGCCATCGCAGGCAAGCCAGCTCCCACATTGGATTGAGTTCAGCTTCCACTATCAGGTCGGCTGTCAGGCCGCCTCGGCTTCGCTTTTGATTTAACCACTCAGGTCGGCTACTAGGCCGCCGTGCTCTTGCTTTTGATCTTGATCTTAGGCGCCCCGTTAAACCACGCTGGCCGAACGCAGGCTTTGAGCGTGGGTAAACCGGCAGGACGCCGGTTTAGCCGCGATGGGCCAAGGATGGCCCATGGCGGCGGCCCACGGTCCAAAGCCGGAGTGAGGGCATGCCGAGCCTAGGCGAGGCACCGAGTGGTGGGGCAAGAGCCCTTTGGTTACTTTTGGGGCTCTTTTCCAAAGTGACCCGCCGTAAGGGCGGAACCAATAGCCGCCGTTACCACAGCAACGGATATGTACTCATACCTACCTAAAAACCCCGTCAAAAACTCAGCGCAACACAAAAATTTGCGTAGATACCCATGCGCATCGCAGGAAAGCCAGCTCCCACACGACCTTAGTCGACACTGACTAACCCCAAGCATCATGCGAGACTGTCTCACCGGGCCTGGAATGCCTGGGTGTTCTTATGCTCGGAGTTACCATGACGCTGTCCAGCGGGCTGATCGCCGCCGTTGCCCTGGCCTATATGGCCATTATGTTTGCCATCGCCTTTTACGGTGACCGCCGCCACGCGCCGTTGCCGCCGAAGGTGCGTGCGTGGGTGTACAGCCTGTCGCTGGCCGTCTACTGCACCAGCTGGACGTTCTTCGGCGCGGTAGGCCAGGCCGCCGAACAACTGTGGGCATTTTTACCGATCTACTTAGGACCGGTACTGCTGCTGGTGTTGGCACCTTGGGTGCTGCAGAAGATGATTCTGATCAGCAAGCAGGAAAACATCACCTCGATCGCCGACTTTATCGCCGCGCGCTACGGCAAATCCCAGTCCCTGGCGGTGGTGGTGGCGCTAATCTGCCTGGTCGGCGTGCTGCCCTACATCGCGCTGCAGCTCAAAGGCATCGTGCTGGGCGTGAACCTGCTGATCGGCTCCGGCCCCGACACCACCGGCACCCGCGCCCAGGACACCGCGCTGATCGTGTCGCTGGTACTGGCGCTGTTCACCATCGTGTTCGGTACACGCAACCTCGACGCCACTGAACACCACCGCGGCATGGTGCTGGCGATTGCGTTTGAATCACTGGTCAAGCTGTTCGCCTTTCTCGCCGTCGGTGCGTTCGTGACCTACGGCCTGTACGACGGTTTCGGTGACCTGTTCAGCCAGGCGATGCTGGCGCCGCGCCTTGAGGAGTACTGGAAAGAAACCATCAACTGGCCGTCGATGGTGGTGCAAACCGGCGTGGCAATGATGGCGATTATCTGCCTGCCTCGCCAGTTTCACGTCACCGTAGTAGAAAACATCGACCCGCAGGATTTGCGCCTGGCCAAGTGGGTATTCCCGGCCTACCTGATCCTGGCCGCGCTGTTCGTCGTACCCATTGCCCTGGGCGGCAAAATGCTGCTGCCCGGTTCGGTATTGCCCGACTCCTACGTGATCAGCCTGCCCATGGCCCAATCGCATCCGGCCCTCGCCGTGCTGGCGTTTATCGGCGGCGCGTCGGCGGCAACCGGTATGGTGATCGTGGCCAGCATTGCCTTGTCGACCATGGTGTCCAACGACATGTTGCTGCCGTGGTTGCTGCGCCGCTCCGGCGCCGAGCGGCCGTTCGAAGTGTTCCGCCACTGGATGCTGTCGGTACGCCGGGTCAGCATTGTGATCATCCTGCTGCTGGCCTACGTGAGTTATCGGCTGCTCGGTTCCACCGCAAGCCTGGCGACCATCGGCCAGATTGCCTTCGCCGCCGTCACCCAACTAGCCCCGGCGATGCTCGGCGCACTGTACTGGAAGCAGGCCAACCGGCGGGGTGTATTTGCTGGGTTAGCGGCAGGCACCTTTTTGTGGTTCTACACCTTGGTCCTACCAGTGACCGCGAAAAGTCTTGGCTGGTCGCTCAGCCTTTTCCCCGGCCTGACGTGGATGCATTCACACCCCTTTGGCTTTTCCGTCACCTCGCTGACCCTGGGCACCGTGTTCTCGCTGGCGGGTAACTTCACGCTGTTCGTGTGGGTCTCGATGCTGTCGCGCACAAGGGTTTCCGAGCATTGGCAGGCCGGACGTTTTATCGGTCAAGAGACCAGCCAACGCGCCAGCGCGCGCTCAATGTTGTCGGTACAGATCAGCGACCTGCTCAGCCTGGCCGCACGCTTTGTCGGTGAAGAGCGCGCGCAGCAGAGCTTTATCCGCTTCGCCTATCGTCAGGGCAAAGGCTTTAACCCGAATCAGAATGCCGATAACGACTGGATCGCCCACACCGAACGCCTGCTGGCCGGTGTGCTCGGCGCTTCTTCGACGCGCGCTGTAGTAAAAGCCGCGATTGAAGGGCGGGAAATGCAGTTGGAGGACGTCGTACGCATCGCCGACGAAGCCTCCGAGGTGCTGCAGTTCAACCGCGCGCTGCTGCAAGGCGCGATTGAAAACATCACCCAGGGCATCAGCGTGGTCGACCAGTCGCTGAAACTGGTGGCCTGGAACCGGCGCTACCTGGAACTGTTCAACTACCCCGACGGCTTGATCAGCGTCGGCCGGCCGATTGCCGACATCATTCGCTACAACGCCGAGCGCGGCCTGTGCGGGCCGGGCGAAGCTGAAGTGCACGTGGCACGGCGCCTGCACTGGATGCGCCAGGGCCGCGCACACACCTCCGAACGTTTGTTCCCGAATGGACGCGTGATCGAGCTGATCGGCAACCCGATGCCCGGCGGTGGGTTTGTCATGAGCTTCACCGATATCACCGCGTTCCGTGAAGCCGAGCAGGCGCTGACCGAGGCCAACGAGGGCCTTGAGCAACGGGTGACCGAGCGCACCCATGAACTGTCGCAACTGAATGTGGCGCTCACCGATGCCAAAGGCGTGGCCGAGTCCGCCAGCCAGTCGAAAACGCGCTTTCTGGCAGCGGTGAGCCATGACCTGATGCAACCGCTGAACGCGGCACGGCTGTTCTCCGCCGCCCTCTCCCACCAGAACGACGGCCTGTCTGCCGAAGCCCGCCAGTTGGTGCAGCACTTGGACAGCTCGCTGCGTTCCGCCGAAGACCTGATCAGCGACCTGCTGGATATCTCGCGCCTGGAAAACGGCAAGATCAACCCACAGCGCCAGCCCTTTGTGCTTAACGAGCTGTTCGACACCCTGGGCGCCGAATTCAAGGCTTTGGCCCACGAACAAGGCCTGCGTTTCCGCCTGCGTGGCAGCCGTTTACGGGTGGACAGTGACATCAAGTTGCTGCGGCGAGTCCTGCAGAACTTTCTGACCAACGCCTTCCGCTATGCCGACGGCCCAGTGCTACTTGGCGTACGCCGGCGCAAGGGTGAGCTGTGCCTGGAAGTGTGGGACCGCGGCCCGGGCATTCCACTGGATAAACAGCAGGTAATCTTCGAAGAGTTCAAGCGCCTCGACAGCCACCAGACCCGCGCCGAAAAAGGCCTGGGCCTGGGACTGGCGATCGCCGATGGCTTGTGCCGAGTGCTGGGCCATAGCTTAAGCGTACGTTCGTGGCCGGGCAAAGGCAGCGTGTTCAGCGTGCGCGTGCCGTTGGCGCGCAACCAGGCCAGCCCAAGGGTCAAGCCGACGCTAGACAATGGGCTGCCATTGAGTGGCGCGCAGGTGCTGTGCGTAGACAATGAAGAGAGCATCCTGATCGGCATGCGCAGCCTGCTGACGCGCTGGGGCTGCGAGGTGTGGACCGCCACCGATCAGGCGCAGTGCGCAGCATTGCTGGCCGAAGGCATGCGCCCGCAACTGGCGCTGGTGGATTACCACCTGGACCATGGCGAAACGGGTACTGAGCTGATGGGCTGGCTGCGGGCGCAATTGGCCGAGCCGATTCCCGGGGTGGTGATCAGCGCCGATGGCCGGCCGGAGATGGTGGCCGAGGTGCATGCGGCGGGGTTGGATTATTTGGCCAAGCCGGTGAAGCCTGCGGCGTTGCGGGCGCTGTTGAGTCGGCATTTGCCGCTGTAGGACGGCTGAGCACAATGCCTTGTGGGAGCTGGCTTGTCAGCTCCCATATTTTGGATTGCGTTTAGTCCGGTAGATGCGCCACACCGTCTGAATCGGTCATGGCACGCTCAAGCAAATCCGCCGGCAGGCTTTTACTGGCGCGCGCACCCAGCAACTTTAATTGCTCGGTACGACTGACCAGATTTCCGCGTCCATCCGTCAGCTTGTTGCGTGCCGCGCTGTAAGCCTTATCCAGCTGTTGCAGACGGTTGCCCACCTCATCCAGGTCCTGGATAAACAGCACAAACTTGTCATACAGCCAACCGGCGCGCTCGGCGATTTCCCGCGCGTTCTGGCTCTGGCGCTCCTGCTTCCACAGGCTGTCGATCACCCGTAGGGTGGCCAGCAAGGTGGTGGGGCTGACGATGACGATATGGCGGTCGAACGCCTCCTGAAACAGGTTCGGCTCAGCCTGCAACGCGGCGGAAAACGCCGCCTCTATCGGCACGAACAACAGTACGAAATCGAGGCTGTGCAAGCCTTCCAGGCGTTTGTAATCCTTACCGGCCAGGCCTTTGACGTGATTGCGCAGGGACAGCACATGCTGCTTGAGCGCCGCCTGGCCTATCACGTCATCATCCGCCGCCACGTATTGTTGATAGGCCGTGAGGCTGACCTTGGAGTCGACCACCACCTGTTTGTCGCCGGGCAACATGATCAACACGTCAGGCTGGAAGCGCTCGCCGTCCGGCCCTTTAAGGCTCACCTGAGTTTGATACTCGCGGCCCTTCTCCAGCCCGGCATGTTCCAGCACGCGCTCAAGGATCAGTTCACCCCAGTTGCCCTGGGTTTTCTGGCCTTTGAGCGCGCGGGTGAGGTTGGTGGCTTCGTCCGACAGGCGCAGGTTAAGTTGCTGCAGGCGTTCAAGCTCCTTGGCCAGGGAAAAGCGTTCGCGCGCTTCGTTCTGGTAGCTTTCTTCAACGCGCTTTTCAAAGGACTGGATGCGTTCTTTGAGCGGGTCGAGCAACTGGCCCAGGCGTTCCTGGCTGGTTTCGGCAAAACGCTGTTCACGCTCGTCGAAGATCTTCCCGGCCAGCTCGGCGAATTGCGCGCGCAGCTCGTCCCGCGAGCCTTGCAGGTCGGCGAGGCGTTGTTGATGGCTTTCCTGCTGCTCACGCAGTTCGGCACGCAGTGACGCCGACAGCGCATCAAGGCGGCGCAGCTCGGTTTCTTTGGCGCTGCGGTCGAGGTTCCAGGCGTGGGCGGCGTCGCGGGCGTTATCGCGGTCGATCTGCAGCAGTTCGACTTCACGGCGCACCGCGGCCAGGTCCGCTTGCTTGGCGGCGTTGGCCTGGCTCAGGTCACTGATTTCATCGCGGCTGGCATCCAGTTGCGCGGCCAAGCCTTCCTGGGCCAGTTGCGCGGTGGCCAGGCGCTCTTCCAGCAGCTCCCAACCGCTCATGCGCGCACTCAGCCGCCGTTGGATCTGCCAGCACACGGCCAATAACGGCACTGCAGCGCCAGCGAGGCCCAAGGCAATGCTGGTCCAGTCAAACACCATAGCCATTTCTGCCATCACCGAAAAAGAGCAAGGTTAACCAAGCATAGGGCTTGAGGACAGCTCAGTCTTCGACCTGCCCCAATTCGCGCTGGGCGCGGTGGTCACCGGCACGGGCGGCCAGGCGCAACAGGTCGTGGCCGATACGGCGGTCGCGGGCGTTGCCGCACTCACGGCACATCAACTGGCCCAGGCGGCTCTGCGCGGCGACCACGCCTTCACGGGCCGGCTGCTTGAGTAAACGCCCGGCGAAATGCTTGATGTTGGTGTTGTGCCCCAGGTGCGGGCTGTCGAGCAGCCACAAGGCGACTTTTAAGGAGAAACGCTTGGGTGCGGTAACAGTTTGAGGGGTGTCGGTAACAGAAGGTGGTACTGAGCGAAACTTCATAAAGCACTGCGGGACAGAACGGAAGGCGCGCCACTCTACTCTTTTTTTCCTACAGGTAAAGCTGAAAAATCTCAGCACGCCCGTCCTAGAGCAAGCGCTTGGGACAATCCACAGAAGCTGTGGATAACTCAGTGGACAACCCGCCTTTAACTCGCGCAAAGCCCCATGGAACGGGGGCTGCAGTCAAACTGACGATTTTTTCACCAATAAAAAAAAGCGATATTTTTCATTGACTTAAATTTTCATCGCAGGCAAACAGCGCTGCTTCCAGGCGGTTGCCGGCGGGGTTACACACCTCGCAACTAATGTGCACAAGTACCCATCCACTGGTTATATCTCCGCCGTTTTTTACTTCAATGCGTCCGAAAAATGTTACCGGCGGTACAAACCGGGGGCCTTTTCAAAATTGCTTCGGCTCGCCACACTGCCTGACCTCCACGCAACCTTGTAAGGCTCGATGAAAGGAATTCTCTTATTCGCCATGTTGCTGCTGGCCATCTGTGCGATCTCATTGGGCATCAACGCAGCGCTGCCCTCACCCGACGGTGCACTGTTTGCCATCGCGATCCTGCTATCGGCAGCGTTTACCGCCGTGAGCCTGTGCATCGAACTGGGCGATGGCCGCATCAATGACATGCGCGACGTGATGAAGGTAATCGAAACCGGCCGTTCCTGGCGCCTGACCCTGGCGGCCTACGGGCTGGGCTGCTCACTGGTGGCGGCCGCGACGGTGCTGGTGTATCGCGGGCTGCTGGGCGGCTGATTGAAGTTTTTTGGTTAGCACACTTCCCTTGCGTGCTTCAATCCGTTACTATCCGCAACGTTAGTACCAAGCTGAAAGTCAATTCTGGTCGAACAACTCCCCTGAACAACACGGGATCGACCACCTCGATGGTTTCCAGGTATTTCTTGCGACGACACTGCCTTTGAACAAGCAAAGGGTGTCGCGAAGTTTCAATACTCTGACCGAACCAGCCTGCAAATTGATCAGGATCTTCACCCCGGGCCCAGAACCTTTGCCCATGTTGTGTTGCCTGCCCTCCTAAGTACCTACCTGCCAGCCAAAGCGCGCCTAACTTATTAGCGCTTCAAACTGGCTGCTTTGTTCCAGTCGGGTTCTTCGTTTGATCAATGGTGATCAGCGTCACTGGAACGTTTTAACGTTGCACGGTTCTTATCCGTGTCATTTGTAGGAACACCAATAATATGTCCACTCAAATCCACACTCAGGATGCCATTCGCACCCTCACTAACGCTTTTGCACCAATGAACTGCCTGATCATGGCCGCTCGCAAAGGCTGCTTCAGCTTCACCCTGGTCAACGAACACGGCATCGCTCGTCACAGCGAACGCCTGTACCCCGATCAATACTCCAGCGCAGAACCGCTGCAGGCCGTGATCGAGCGTACCCGTCAGGCATTGACTGCCTGATCGACCCGAGTCGCTGAAACACAAAAACCCTGCTTAAAACGCAGGGTTTTTTATTGCCTGAAATTCAGCATCGGAACACAAGTACTCAGTACGAATAGATATAAACGTTATAACTAAATGAAGAAGATGTTTTAAAAACAGTCCTTTACATCACAAATATGACACTACACTTCAACTCAAGCGGCATGATCCGCTTGCGACGAGCCTGAGATCCGATCCACTGCTGCCAAGCCCCCACCGTCTCAGGCATCGTCGACCACTTTCATGGACTGAGGCTTGTATGGGTATCGCCGCCAGCGAATTGTGTCGTTATGTGATCAGGCCGACGTTGATTTACCTCGGCCGCCATAACCCTGCAGCTGAAGCCCTGCTGTTGGGCATTGCCGCCAGCCAATCGGAACTCGGCTCGGCCCTGCATGACCGCCGCGGCCACGGCTTGTACAGCATCACCGAGCCACGCCACCGCGCCCTCTGGGACGATTACCTCGCACGCGACCCCGAACGCGCCAGCCTGGTGCGCGGCCTGGCCAGCCAAAACGCCTTCCTCAGCGCGCCCCAGCTGGAACTCACGGTTAACCTGCGTTACGCCACCGCCATCGCCTGGCTGCTGGTGGAGCAACACCGCCCTGCCCTGCCGCCACCGGGCGACGTACTGGGCATGGCGCGTATCTGGAAAGAAATATTTCACCCTCAAGGTCGGCTGCGGGATTTCACCCAAGCCTGGCAAACCTGTGTTTCACCCATGAATCAGGTCACTTGTTGATCAGGCGTTTTGCAAGATTCGGCTAAAAACGCTGATTTTGGTCTGATTGTCCTACAAAACCGCTCTATCTCCTACATTACAGCCTATAGCGCTAACTTAAATTTATTGATACTTTCCGCAGCGGTGATCACCACGGAGTTCTAATAATGAAAAAAGTAATGCTCAAGACCACACTTAGCCTCGCCGTTGCCATGGCTTCCTCCCAACTGTTCGCAAGCGGCTTCGCCCTCAACGAACAAGACGTCGCCGGTATGGGTACGGGTTTCGCAGGCCGGTCTTCTTCTGCCGAAAACGCCAGCACTGTCTTTGGTAACCCTGCCGGTATGGCTCGCCTCGAAGGCCAGCAAATCACCGGTGGCGTCGCCGCTATCGATGCATCGACCGACATCAAAGACGCCAGCGGCCGCTCACGCGGCAGTAACAAAGGGGACATGGTGCCGTTCACCGCTGTTCCTTTTGGTTTCTACACCAACAAACTTAACGACCAGTGGGCAGTCGGCTTCGGTGTTTACGCACCGTTCGGCCTGAAGACTGACTACGAACGTGGCTTCCAAGGCCGCGCATTCGGCAACAAGAGTGAAGTGGCTGTTATCACCTTCCAGCCGACTGTGAGCTACGCCTTCAACGACAAGGTGTCGATCGGTTTTGGTCCGACCATTAACCGCATTTCCGGCACCCTGGAGTCGCAACCAAGCCTCGCGGGGCTGCCGCTCCCAGGTCTGGCAGGCACCGGCGACAGCAAAATCAAAGTCAAAGGCGACGACACCGCGCTCGGCTTTAACGCCGGTATCCTGGTGCAAGCCACCGACACCACCCGTGTCGGCCTGACTTACCACTCGAAAGTGAAATACAAGCTCGAAGGCCACACCGACGTGACGCCAGGCGCCGGCGTTCCTGGCGGTTACCTGCGTGCCAACCGCTACGACGCTTCGCTGAAAGTCGACACCCCTGAATCCTGGGACGCTTCGGTTACTCAAGACCTGAGCGATGCCTGGAAGGTTTACGGTGGTGCGACCTGGACGCGCTGGAGCCGCCTGAAAGACATTACCGTCAACAACGAAGGTGTGACGGCAACGACCGGTGGTGCACTCGCACCGCGGATCGTCGGCCAGATCCAAGAGCCGCAAAACTGGCACGACACCTGGGCCTACGCCCTGGGTACCTCGTACCAAGTGACCAAGCAAGTGGTCCTGCGTACCGGCTTGACCTTCGACCAGTCGCCGACCAACAACACTGACCGTTCGCCGCGTATTCCTACCGGTGACCGGACTATCTTCAGTGTCGGCCTGGGCTACGCGGTGATGGATAACATGACCATCGACCTGGCTTACTCCTACCTCAAGGAAGAGCCGGTCAAGGTGAACAAACAGAACGCGCTGGGCCAGACCTATGCGTCCAAGTACGAAAACAGCGCCAACGGCTTCGGCCTGGGCATGACGTACAAGTTCTGATTCAAACCGTATAAAAAAGCCCCGCTCTCCTGCAAAGGAGGCGGGGCTTTTTAGTCGGCGATGATCAGGGTTTAGAGGCAATCGCCTCATCAACCGCCTTGATCAGCTCCGGGCTGTCCGGCTTGGTCAGGCTGGAGAAATTGGCGATCACCTTACCCTGGCGGTCGACCACGTACTTATAGAAATTCCACTTCGGCGCGTTGGTCTGCTGCGCCAGGACCTTGAACAAATGCACCGCATCCGGCCCCTTGACCTTCTGCGGCTCGGTCATGGTGAAGGTCACGCCGTAATTCACGTAACACACCTTGGCGGTCTCTTCGCCGGTCTTGGCCTCCTGCTTGAAGTCATCGGACGGCACGCCGATCACCTCCAACCCTTGTTCTTTATAGCGTTGATACAGGGCTTCGAGGCCTTTGAACTGTGGCGCGAAGCCACAGAAGCTGGCGGTATTGACGATCACCAGGGGTTTGCCGGCAAAGCGCTGGCACAGATCAATGGATTCCTTGGCCCGCAACTTGGGCAATTGGCCCTCCAGCAACGGCGGGCAGTTGGCAGCCATTGCTACACTGCCAGCAGCCATCAGGACGGGTACAGCGAGCCAGCGCATCAGCATGTCGAAAGTCCTTAATTCAGTTCAGACACAGAACTTAACAGATGGACATACCCAGTTGCATCAACGCGAGCCCACCCTGTTGCCAGCCCCACCAGGCCAGCCACAACAAAACCAGGCCTGCCGAAAGGGCCAGCCAGCGTAGCGTTACACTCATGCGGCCTCCATTTGCGTCAGGCGCGCCACTGGCCGCTCACGCACTGGCCAGTTCAGGGCCGCTGCAAGCAGGCTCAGCAGGATCGACACCTGCCAGATCAAATCGTAGTTGCCGGTTCGATCATAGACCACCCCGCCCAACCAGCCGCCGAGAAACGAACCGAGTTGGTGGAACAGGAACACAATCCCACCCAGCATCGAGAGGTTTCGCACGCCAAACAAGGTGGCGACGGTACCGTTGGTCAGCGGCACGGTGGACAGCCACAAAAAGCCCATCGCCATGCCGAACAGGTAGGCCGTGACTTCGGTCACCGGCGCCCACAAGAACAGCACGATCACCATCGCGCGCAGCAGATACAAGCCGGTGAGCAAGCGCGGCTTGGACATGCGCCCGCCGAGCCAGCCGGCGGTGTAGGTGCCAAACACGTTAAACAGCCCGATCAAGGCCAGCACCGTGGTGCCCACCGTGGCCGGCAGATGCTGGTCGACCAGATACGCCGGCAAGTGCACGCCGATAAACACCACCTGGAAACCGCAGACAAAAAAACCAATGGCCAGCAGCCAGAACCCAGAGTGGGAACAGGCCTCTTTCAACGCTTCGCGCAGCGTTTGCTGACCGGCCATAACCGGCAGCGGTTTGTCCTTGAGCATCGCCACCAGCGGCAGGATCAGCGCCACCATCAGGCCCAACGCCAGCAATGCAGCCGACCAGCCCAGCCAGCCGATTAGGCCCAAGGTGCCGGGCACCATGGCGAATTGGCCGAAAGAACCTGCGGCGCTCGCAATGCCCATGGCCATGCTGCGTTTTTCCGGCGGCACCGCGCGGCCGACCACCCCGAGAATCACCGAAAACGAGGTGCCCGACAGGCCGATCCCGATCAACAAGCCTGCACTGAGCGACAACGACCACGCCGAATCGGACATGCCCATCAACACCAGCCCCACGGCGTACAGCACACCGCCGACAAACACGGCTTTGGTCGCACCGAAACGATCGGCCAGGGCCCCGGTAAACGGCTGTGCCAGGCCCCAGATCAGGTTCTGCAGTGCAATGGCGAAGGCAAACGTCTCACGGCCCCAGCCGAATTCGCTGCTCATCGGCGCCAGAAACAGGCCAAAGCCGTGCCGCACACCCAAGGACAACGCCAGGATCAGCGCACTCCCCACAAGAACCCAACCACTGGTGCGCCACATCGAGGTCATTCTTATTCTCCGTCGCGGGTATATACCCGCTTGTATTCGAATAAACTCGCGCTCAGGCGAGTTCGTCCAGCAAGGCCAACAAGGTTTCGCGCTTTTCGGCGCCTAACTGATCAATCAATTTCTGCTGCGCCGCTTCCCATGCCGGCAATGCGGCGGCCAGACGTTGCTCGCCGGCGACGGTCAACACCACCAGGCGGTTGCGCAAGTCATCACCCTCGACCAACTGCACCAGGCCTTCGCCTTCCAATACCCGCAGGTTACGCCCCAGGGTACTGCGATCCAGGCCCATGGCTTCAGCCAGGCTGGAAATGCTCGGTTGATCCAGGCGTTGCAAGTTACACAGCAAAGAATACTGGGCGACGTTGATCCCGAAGCCGTCGAGAGCGCCGTCGTAGTGCCTGCTGACGCCACGGGCGGCGCGTCGCAGGTTGGTGCATAAACATTGGGAGGCAAGCATGGAAGGTGTATATACCCGCGATTATGGAAATGCAAGCAAGTGTTACAACGCCAAGCCGACCAACACCGCGACTTCCAACAGCTCCAACAGTGCGCCGGCCGTGTCGCCGGTGGTGCCGCCGAGCCGATTGACCATCAGTTGGCGCAGGCCGATAAAGCACAGGGCCGCGAGTAAAACAGCGATCCCGCCGCTGAAACCACCGATCAGGATGCAGGCCAGGCCGCTGAGGATCAGCACCTGTTGGCCGACGATCCGCGGTAAATGATCTGACAACGCCTGCCCCAGACCTCCTGCACGCACATAGCGCGTGGTGAGGAACAGCGCCAGCATCGATGCACGCCCGATCAGTGGCGCGAGGATCAGCGCGGCACTGTTGTGTTGCTCGATCAAGGCCACCAATGCCGTGAACTTGAGCAGCAACACCAAGCCCAAGGTGACCACGGCAATCGGTCCGCTGCGCGGGTCTTTCATGATGGTCAGGGTGCGCTCGCGATCGCCGAAACCACCGAGCCAGGCATCCGCGCTGTCGGCCAGGCCGTCCAGGTGCAAGCCGCCACTGAGCAGCACCCACGCCGTCAGTAACAGCGCGGCGTGCAGCAACAACGGGGCGCCCATCAACGCCGTGTTCAGGGCCCACAGCAGCAGCCCGAACAACAACCCGACCAGCGGATAAAACAGCAGCGAACGCCCCAGCTCCTGAGGCTGTGGCATGCCCGGCAGCCGAATCGGCAGGCTGCTGAGAAATTGCAGGGCGATCCAGAATGGCAGCATCGTCAGCGTCCTTCCTTCAACACGCCGTCGGCCGCCACCTGCAGGCTGAACAGCCCACCGTGGCCGACTTCGACATTCAGCAGTTGCTCGCGGGGCAAACCGCGCGCTTGCGCCAGCAGCAGACGCATGACGCCACCGTGGCTGATCAGCAACACGCGCTCGCCGGCATAAGCTTGATGCAAACGTGAGACAGCGCCGAGAACACGGTCGGAAAAGTCGCTGACACGCTCGCCTTCAGGCGGTGTGAAGCGATAGGGATCGGCCCAGAACAAGCCCAACCCTTCGGCATCGGTTTCCATCAGCGCGGCCGCACTCTGCCCTTCCCAGGCGCCGAAGTGCAGCTCTTGCAGATCCTTTTCCAGGCTCATGGGGAGCTTGAGCCGAGCACCTAACTCTTGGGCGAACAGCGCGCAGCGTTGCAGTGGCGAGCTGACCAACCGGTCCCACGGCCCCTGCTCCACCACAGCGGCGCGCATCTGCTCCCAGCCCTTGGCGGTGAGTGCGTCGTCCAGGCTGCCGCGCAGGCCACCGCCCAGCTCCGTTTCGCCGTGGCGCAGCAGGTCCAGGTGCAAGGTCATGCCGGGCGGTCCGCCACGGCGGCTTCGGCGAAGGTCGCCATCTGCCCGTGCAATGCGCACGCAAGGCGCAACAACGGCACCGCCAGCGCTGCACCGCTGCCCTCACCCAGGCGCAGGCCCAATTCCAGCAACGGTTGTGCGTCAAGGCGTTGCAGCACATGACGATGACCCGGCTCAGCGCCGCGATGGCCGAACACCAGCCACTCACGGCACGCTGGGTTCAAGCGGGTGGCAACCAACGCCGCAACCGTGCAGATAAACCCATCCACCAGCACCACGATGCCTTCCTGGGCGCAGGCCAGGTAGGCACCAACCAGCGCGGCAATTTCAAACCCGCCGAGGTTGAACAGGGTCTGCAACGCGTCGCCACGCTGCCCGGCATGCAACGCCAATGCGCGCTCGATGACGGCCACCTTGTGACTGACGCCTTGGGCATTTAAACCGGTGCCCGGACCGGTCAGATCGCCGACCTGGCAGTCGAGCAACGCGCAGGCCAAGGCGCTGGCAGCGGTGGTGTTGCCGATGCCCATCTCACCGCCGATAAACAACTGCGCGCCGCTCTCCAAGGCACGGCGCGCGCTGTCGCGACCGGCGTGCAGGGCCAAGCGACCCTGAGCCTCAGTCATCGCCGGGCCGTTGACGAAATTGGCCGTGCCCGCGCCGATGTTCAGGTGACGCACACCCGGCAGGTTCAGCGACGGCGTTACCGTCCCCAGGTCGACCACCTCCAGCTGCGCATCCAACTGCCGCGCCAATACGCTGATGGCCGCGCCGCCGGTGACAAAGTTGTGCAGCATCTGCCCGGTCACTTCCTGGGGAAACGCCGACACGCCTTCTGCGACCACACCATGATCACCGGCGAAAATCGCGATCCACACGCGGTCCACCAACGGCTTGACCTGGCCTTGCAAGCCGGCCAACTGCACCGCCACGGCTTCCAGCTGACCGAGAGAACCGGTCGGTTTGGTCAGTTGCTGTTGGCGAGCCAGCGCGTGTTCATGCGCCGAAGCGTCGACGGCCTTGCAGGGGTTGAGCCACCAAGTGTCAGTCATAACGCAGTACCTTTCAAAGTCAGGGGCAGGCCGGCGACGGTCAGGACAACACGCTGACAGCGCTCAGCCAAGGCTTGATGCAGCCAACCGGCTTCATCCACATAGCGGCGAGTCAATTCGCCCAGCGGCACGACACCCAGACCGGTCTCGTTGCTGACAAAAATGATTTCACCTGGCAACGAAGCCAGGGTTTCCAGCAGTTGGTCACGCTCAAGCGCCAGGCGCGCCGGGTCTTCGAGCATCAGCAGATTGGTCAGCCACAGGGTCAGGCAATCCACCAACAGGCAGCACTCGGCGGCGGCGTTTTCACGCAGAACGCGCGCCAATTCGATGGGTTCCTCGATCAAGCCCCAGTGATCGGGGCGACGCTGCCGATGCAGCGCGACGCGCTCGTTCATCTCACCGTCCAGCGGCTGGCTGGTGGCGATATAGGTAACGGGCAAAGCGCTCTCACTGGCGAGCTTTTCGGCGAGACGGCTCTTACCGGAACGGGCACCGCCGAGGATCAACTGATACATGGGAAGGCACCTTTATTGGCCGGCCGGTCGCTTGAAGTGGGCACCGTCAAATGTGGGAGCGGTGCATCAGTTGAATAGTGGTTGGCTGGCAGGCCGCCATCGCAGGCAAGCCAGCTCCCACAGAAAAGCAGATCTGCTTTTGATCTGGCTTTTGATCTGGCCTTTGATCTGGCTGTTGATCTGGCTTTTGACTTTGATCTCAGTCGCCCCGTTAAACCACGCTGGCCGAACGCAGGCTTGAATCCGTGGGTAACCCGGCAGGACGCCGGGTTAGCCGCGCTGGGCCAAGGATGGCCCATCGCGGCGGCCCACGGATTCAAGCCTGCGTTCGGGCACACCGAGCCTAGGCGAGGTGCCGAGTGGTGGGGCGAAGACCTTTTGGTTACTTTTGGGTCTTTCCAAAAGTGACCCGCTGTAAGAGCGGAACCATAGGTCGCCGTTACCAAAGAAATGGATATGTACACCGACCCACCGCCTTCGCGAGCAAGCCCGCTCCCACATTTAGGGTGCGGTGCATCAGTTGAATAGTGGCTGGCTGGCCGGGCGCCATCGCAGGCAAGCCCGCTCCCACCTAAAGTCCATGTGTACACCGTCAAATCCCGCACAGCTTGCGCAATAAGCCGGTATCCAGATGGTTCTCCACCAAGTCCGCCAACCGCTCAATATCACGCTCGCGCAAAGCGTGGTAATCCACTTCCTGCACAGACTCCAAACCAGCCCAGCGCAATAGGGCGCTGCAAGCGGCCGGCGTCTCAAACAACCCATGCAGATAGGTGCCAAGAATCTGCCCGTCTTCACTCTGCGCGCCATCACTACGGCCATCATCCAAAAACACCGCAGCACGCGACAAGCCACTGCCCGAGGTCACACCCGCATGGATCTCATAGCCACTGACCTCAGCATCCTCCAGCAACAACCGCCCACGCACATTGCGCAACTGCTTCTCTTGCTCCAGCGTCGTGCTGAACGCCAGCAACCCCAGCCCATCGCTGGACCCGGCCAGCCCTTCCAACCCCAGCGGGTCATGCACTTGCTCACCGAGCATCTGCAACCCACCGCAAATCCCCAACACCTTGCCGCCATAACGCAAATGCCGCGCCACGGCCGTGTCCCAGCCATTAGCGCGCAGGTACGCCAAATCGCTGCGCACACTTTTCGAACCCGGCAAGATAATCAGGTCAGCCGCCGGAATGGGCTGGCCCGGGCCGATAAACTGCAAATCCACCTGCGGATGCAGGCGCAACGGATCAAAATCCGTATGATTGCTGATACGCGGCAACACCGGCACCACCACGTTGAGCACCTGCGCGGCCTTGTCGATCTGGCGCTGGTCGATGCCGTCTTCGGCTTCCAGATGCAAGTCCATGACGTAAGGCAACACGCCCACCACTGGCTTACCGGTGCGCGCTTCCAGCCAATCCAAACCTGGCTGCAACAGCGCAATATCGCCACGAAAGCGGTTGATGATGAAGCCCTTGACCCGCGCCTGCTCGGTCGGCGAAAGCAATTGCAGGGTGCCGACCAGATGGGCAAACACGCCACCGCGATTGATATCGGCGATCAGCAGCACCGGGCAATCCACCGCTTCGGCGAAGCCCATATTGGCGATGTCATTGGCGCGCAGGTTGATCTCTGCCGGGGAACCCGCGCCTTCCACCATCACCACCGGGTAGGCCTCGCTCAACCGCGCGTGGGAGGCCAGCACTGCCTGCATCGCAATGGCTTTATAGTCGTGATAGGCCACGGCGTTCATGCTGGTCACGGCGCGGCCGTGGATGATCACCTGGGAGCCGGTGTCACTGTTGGGTTTGAGCAGCACCGGGTTCATGTCGGTGTGCGGCGCGAGGTTGGCGGCCTGGGCTTGCACGGCCTGGGCGCGGCCGATCTCGCCGCCTTCAGCCGTCACGGCGCTGTTGAGCGCCATGTTCTGCGGCTTGAACGGCGCCACCGCCACGCCCTTGCGCACCAGCCAGCGGCACAGCGCGGTCACCAGGGTACTTTTACCGGCGTCGGAGGTGGTGCCTTGCACCATCAGCGTACTCATGCGGCGTCCTTGTAGGCGGCCAGGGCCTCATCAAGTCGAAGCCAATCCGCCTCAGTGTCGGGCAGGCCGAAACGCAGGCTGCTGTCGTGGATAAACAGACGCAACAGAATGCCGCGCTGGGCCATGAATTCGTGCAGGCGTTCGGCGTGCGGCGTGATCAGCCATTGGAACAACGCGCAGCCGCCTTGGGGTTGAAAGCCGTGGCGCTCCAGCAGTTCAAATAGGCGCTGGCCGGCTTCGATGCAGCGATTACGCTGATGGGCATGCCCCGCCGTATCGCGCAGGCACACTTGGCCGAGCACCCGCGTCGGCCCGCTGACCGTCCACGGGCCGAGCTGTTCGGCCAACAATTTGAGCAGCTTGCGCTCCGCCAGCACAAAGCCCAGGCGCACACCGGCCAGGCCGAAGAATTTGCCGAACGAGCGCAACACAATCAGGCCGACTTGGTGGGCCTGGCTGGCCAAGCTCAAGTGCGGGGTGACGTCCATAAACGCTTCGTCCACCACCAGCCAGCCGCCGCGCTGGGCCAGTCTCGAGTGCCACTCCAGCAGGCGCTGCGGGGGCAGCCTCAGGCCAGTGGGGTTGTTGGGGTTGACCACCACCAGCACATCGAGGCTGTCGAGAAAGAAGTCGACTTCCTGCTCCTGCACCTCGCGCACCACGTAACCGGCGCGACGCCAGGCTTCGGCGTGCTCGGCATAACACGGCGACAGCACGCCGACCTTGCCGGAACGACGCAAGCGCGGCAGCAATTGGATGGCTGCCTGGGAACCCGCCACCGGCAGCACGTGAGCAGCGCCGTAGTATTCGCTGGCGGCCTTCTCCAGGCCGTCATCGGTTTCCGGCAAGCGCGCCCAGGCCCGCAACGGGATCTCAGGGATCGGCCACGGCCAGGGCGCCAGGCCGCTGGACAGGTCGAGCCAATCCGCCTCGGCAATCCCGTACTGAATCACTGCCTTACGCAGCCGGCCACCGTGTTCAAGCATAGAATTGCGCCCCCGCGCAGAGGATCAACAGCCATAACCACACACCGCGCTGCACCAGTTGCCAGCCGCGGTCGATAGCGTCGGCATCCGCCGCCGGGCCTTCGCCCAGTTGCGGGCGCTGATGCAGCTCACCGTGATAAATCGCCGCGCCACCCAGTTCCACCCCCAATGCGCCCGCACCGGCGGCCATCACTGGCCCTGCGTTAGGGCTGTCCCACGTCGGGCCCTGGGTGCGCCAGCATTTGAGCGCCAGGCGGGTTTTGCCGAGTACGGCGTAGGTCAAAGCCACCAAGCGCGCGGGAATATAGTTGAGTACATCGTCGATCTTTGCCGCCGCCCAGCCGAAACGCTCAAAGCGCTCGTTGCGATAACCCCACATGGCGTCGAGGGTGTTGCTCAGGCGATAGAGCACCACGCCCGGCACGCCAGCGACGACAAACCAGAACAGTGCGGCGAACACCGCATCGCTGCCGTTCTCCAGCACCGATTCGGTGGCGGCACGCGCGACTTCGGTGCTGTCCAGTTCACTGGTCTGGCGGCTGACCAGGTAACTCACGCGCTTGCGCGCTTCATCCAGGTCATCACTGCGCAACGCCTGGGCGACCGGGATCACATGTTCGCCAAGGCTGCGCATGCCCAGCGCCAGGTACAACGCCAGAATCTCCAACGCCCAGCCGATATACGGCGCCCATGACAACGCGGTGGCCAGCAGGGTCAGCGGCACCACCGCGACAAACCACGCGGTCACGCCGTGGCTGCGCCAGCCGCGGCCACCGCTGTTGAAACGCTGCTCGATGCGCCCGGCGAAGTTGCCGAACGCCACCAGCGGATGCCAGCGCTTGGGCTCGCCCAGCAGCGCATCCAGCGCCACGGCAGCGACACACAGCAAGGCCACACTCATTGACTCACTCCCCACACATTCTCATACAACATGTCACTCAGCGGCCGTGGTTCGGTCCAGCCTTCGAGCTGCAACATCGGTGCCGGGTAGAACTCGGCGACCGGGCCCAGGCACAACACCGCCAGGGGTTTGGCACCGGGCGGCAAGCCCAGCAGGTCGGCCAGGGCTTGCGGTTCGAACAACGAGACCCAGCCCATGCCAAGGCCTTCGACACGAGCCGCCAGCCACAGATTCTGGATCGCGCAGGACAACGACGCCATGTCCATTTCCGGCAAGGTGCGACGGCCAAAGATATGGCGTTCGCGGTCATCCATCAGCGCCGCCACCAGCACTTCGGCGCAGTCGTGGATGCCTTCAACCTTGAGCTTCATGAATTCATCGGAGCGCTCGCCCAGCGCCTCGGCGGTGCGCACGCGCTCTTCTTCCACCAGTTGCTGAATCTGCCCGCGCAATGGGCGGTCGCTGATGCGGATAAACCGCCAGGGCTGCATCAAGCCGACGCTGGGCGCCTGGTGCGCGGCCTGGAGCAGGCGGTGCAGCAAGTCGGGGGCCACGCTGCCACCTGTGAAGTGGCGCATGTCGCGGCGTTCGGCGATGGCGCGGTAGACGGCGTCGCGTTCGGCTTGGGGGTAGGCGTTGTCAGTCATGGCCCTATCGCGGGCAAGCCCGCTCCCACATTTTGATTTGCGAACGCTGTCGATGTGGGAGCTGGCTTGCCTGCGATAGCACTCTCAAGGCTCGGCGCAAACAAAGCAGCCACCGCCGTAGGGTTGGAGGGAAAGTAAAAGTGCACGTAGGAAGCCGTCATCCGCCCCTGTCGGTAAACCGCCTCAGCACCGCGCCCGCCGTTAGGGCTAAGCCCACGAGCAATTGGCTGCCACTCAGTACTGGTCAGGGAATGGTGATAGGTGTGACCGCGCAGTACGCCTTCCGGCAACTCGACGCTTTGCAGGGCCAGGGCTGCGAGTTTCTTTTGCATCACCGCATCCCCTTGCAGCAGGCCGACCAGTTCGGCACGGGTGCCGTCGACATCGGTCAGCGAGTCCAGCAGGTAGAGCATGCCGCCACATTCGGCGAGCATGGGTTTACCGGCGGCGTGATGGGCGCGGATCGCGTCGAGCATCGGGGTGTTTTCCGACAGCGCCTGGTGGTGCAATTCCGGGTAACCACCGGGCAAATAGAGGCTGTCGGCGTCAGGTAATTCGCTATCGTGAATCGGCGAGAAGAAGCACAACTCGGCGCCCATCGCCCGCAGCAGGTCGAGGCTGGCGCCATAGGTGAAGGCAAAGGCTTCGTCACGGGCGACAGCGATGCGCACGCCAGCCAGCAAGGGCTCGGCTTCGATCACTTCAGGCGCGGCGAAGGTCACCGGTGGCGGCAAGGCGACTTCGCAACTGCTGCCCAGGGCTTGGGCGGCGGCGTCCAGGCGCACGTCGAGGTCATTCAATTCGCTGGCTTGCACCAGACCCAGGTGGCGGCTGGGCAATTCGATCCCAGTTTCCCGCGACAGCGCGCCGTACCAGCGCAGGCCTTCGGTGAGGCTGCCTTCGAGCAATTGTGCATGGCGCAGGGTGCCGACGCGGTTGGCCAGCACGCCGGCGAACGGCAGGTCGGGCTGATAGCGCGCCAAGCCCAAGGCCAGCGCACCAAAGGTCTGGGCCATGGCGGTGCCGTCGATCACCCCGAGCACCGGCACGCCAAAGTGCCGCGCCAGGTCGGCGCTGGAAGGCGTGCCGTCGAACAGGCCCATCACGCCTTCGATCAGGATCAGGTCGGCCTCGCCCGCCGCTTCCCACAACAAACGACGACTTTCCTGCTCACCGACCATCCACATGTCCAATTGATACACCGGCGCACCGCTGGCGCGCTCGTGGATCATCGGGTCGAGAAAGTCCGGCCCGCATTTGAACACGCGCACCTTGCGCCCCAGGTTGCGGTGCAAACGCGCCAGCGCGGCGGTGACGGTGGTTTTGCCTTGGCCGGACGCCGGTGCGGCGATCAGGACGGCCGGGCAATGACGGGGCTGATTCAAAGTTCGACGCCCTTCTGTGCCTTGATACCGGCCTGGAACGCGTGCTTGAGCATGCCCATTTCGGTGACGGTGTCGCCCATTTCGATCAGCTCAGGCTTAGCGCCACGGCCGGTGACCACCACGTGCTGCATCGGCGGGCGGGCTTGCAGGTCGCTGAGTACCTGGTCCAGATCAAGGTAGCCGTGCTTGAGGGCGATGTTCAGTTCATCCAGCACCACAAGGCCGATGGAAGGGTCTTGCAGCAGTTCGCGGGAAACTGTCCAGGCGGCTTCGGCGGCGGCGATGTCGCGCTGGCGGTCCTGGGTTTCCCAGGTGAAGCCTTCGCCCATCACGTGAAAGCGCACTTGCTCGGGGAAGCGGCGGAAGAACAGTTCCTCACCGGTGCTGTTGCGCCCCTTGATGAACTGCACCACGCCGCACTGCATGCCGTGGCCCATGGCGCGGGCGAGCATGCCAAACGCCGAGCTGCTCTTGCCTTTGCCGTTGCCGGTCAATACCAGCAGCAAGCCGCATTCGCTCGGGGAATTGGCGATACGTTCATCGATCACGGCTTTTTTGCGCAGCATGCGCGCCAGGTGGCGTTCGTCGCGGTCGGGGGAATCGGTCATGACAGCTCTCCGTTGGGGCTGGACAAAAACGGCGGGCAGGAAAAAGAAATAACAGACAGCCAAGCATCGCCCACCGTGATGCTGTTGGATGTTTCAGGCCGGTCTCCGGACTCATGAGTGGCCTCCCTTTATAGAAAGCAGGCCAACGGTGCGCCTTCCCATATCACGTAGATACAGTGGCAAAAGGCACCGTTTTCACTCATTTACCGTTGCGGGGGCAGCGCCGGAATTGCGGCAGCACTGTGTAGAAGTGCGCTCACTCACCGGCTTCCCTGTTTCACTCTGTCGACCCACCGGTCACAGAGCACCTGGAACAAGCCGCGAAGGTTAGTGGGTTGGGGGTGGAGCGTCAATTAAAGCTGGCCTTGTACTGGAACGATCTGACCGGCAAACACCTCTACCCTTACAGGTATTAAGGAGAAAACCATGCATAAAACCAGACTCGCCCTACTGATCATGCTGGCAGGCACCCTCGCCGCCTGCGGTGAAAGCTCTACTCTGAAGGTCTCAGACGGCACCGGGCCCTCGCCTAAGCTGCCGGAGCCGAACAAAACCCTGATCCCCACCGTGAATATCGCCCCGGCGATTGGCTGGCCAGAGGGCGCGAAGCCGACAGCCGCAGCCGGTACTCAGGTCGCGGCATTTGCCGAAGGCCTGGACCACCCGCGCTGGCTGTATGTGCTGCCCAACGGTGATGTACTGGTGGCAGAAACCAACGCCCCGCCCAAGCCGGATGACTCCAAGGGCATTCGCGGCTGGGTGATGGAAAAAGTCATGGGCCGCGCCGGCGCGGGCGTGCCGAGCCCGAACCGCATCACGCTGCTGCGTGATGCCAACCACGACGGCGTCGCCGAAACGCGCACGGTGTTCCTGGAGAACCTCAACTCGCCGTTCGGCATGACCTTGGTCGGCAACGACTTGTATGTCGCCGACTCGGACAAGCTGTTGCGCTTTCCTTATCAGCCGGGCGAAACCGCAATCAAGGCCGCCGGCACCAAAGTGGTCGACTTGCCCGGCGGCAGCATTAACCACCACTGGACGAAAAACGTGGTGGCCAGCAAGGACGGCAGCAAGTTGTATGTGAGTGTCGGCTCCAACAGCAACGTCGGCGAGAACGGCTTGGCGGCGGAAGAAGGTCGCGCGGCGATCTGGGAAGTCGACCGCGCCACCGGCCAGCACCGCATTTTTGCCTCCGGCTTGCGTAACCCCAACGGCATGGCTTGGGAACCGCAGAGTGGCAAGCTGTGGACGGCGGTGAATGAACGCGATGAAATCGGCAGCGACCTGGTGCCGGACTACATCACTTCGGTCAAGGACGGCGCGTTTTATGGCTGGCCGTTCAGTTACTACGGGCAGCATGTGGATATACGCGTTTCACCGCAGAATCTGGACCTGGTCGCCAAGGCCATCGCCCCGGACTATGCGGTGGGCCCGCACACTGCGTCTTTAGGCCTGACCTTCGCTGAGGGCAGCAAACTCCCGGCGCAGTTCAGCAACGGCGCGTTTATCGGCCAGCATGGTTCGTGGAACCGCAAGCCGCACAGTGGCTACAAGGTAATTTTCGTGCCGTTTGAGGGTGGTCAGCCTAAAGGGCAGCCGGTGGATGTGCTGACGGGGTTCCTCAACAGTGATGAGAAAGCCATGGGCCGGCCGGTGGGCGTGGTAATTGATCAGCAGGGGGATTTGCTGGTGGCCGATGATGTGGGGAATAAGGTGTGGCGGGTGTCGGCGGCTAAGTAAGACGCCATAAAACCAATGTGGGAGCGGGCTTTTGTGGAGGTTGGCTTGCCTGCGATGGCATCAACTCGGTTTAACGATAAGACCGAGGTGCCTGCATCGCGGGCAAGCCAGGCTCCCACAAAAGCACTGCTCCCACATTTTGATTTCTAGGGGTTGCGCGCCAGATTCGCAGGCAATACACGCTTGGCGCTCAAATAAGCATTCTGCCAATAGGTTTTGGACAGGGTATCGAGCTTCACCGTACCGCCGGTTTGCGGTGCATGTACGAATCGCCCTTCGCCCACGTAGATACCCGCGTGGCTTACCTGTGAGCCGCCGCCGGTCGCGAAGAAGATCAGGTCACCGGTCTGCAGGTTGTTTTCGCTCACATCCTGGGCACGCATCACGATCAGTTCACGGGTGGTGCGCGGCAGGCTGATGCCCGCAGCGTCACGGTAGACAAACCCGATTAAGCCGCTGCAATCAAACCCGGAGTCCGGCGTGTTACCGCCCCAACGATAAGGCGTGCCGACCAGGCCCAGCGCACGGAAGAGCACGTCTTCGGCTGCCGGCGAGAAATTTTGCGTGGAATAGTTGAACACCGGCTTAGGCTTGACCGCTACAGGCGCGGGCGGCGGTGGTCGGCTTGCGCAGGCGCTGAGAAGCGCGGCGCACACCAGAAGAATGAGGCGGGCTGAGGTCGACATGGGCAGAACAATCCTGGTCTGGATGCGGCTTTCGCTGCCGAGCGCTGAAAACCAGAACGCGCAAGCAAAGCTCGCGCGAACGGATTACAACAATGTCCAGGGATTCTAGCGCTTACACGTCAAACTTCAAGTATCACTTTAACTTTACTTACTAACGGTAACCGTAGTCGGGGCCATGGCGAGTGCGCGCTTGGCTTCGATGAAGGTTTTGCTCCAGTAGCTGTCACCCAGGTTGTCGACTCGAACACCGCCACTGCGACGGCTGCTGGAGTGGATAAACTGGTTATCGCCCAAGTAGATACCGGCATGGCTCACACGACCACGGCCAGCCGTACTAAAGAAAAGCAGATCACCGGGCTTGAGGTTCTTGCGTGCGACCAACGGTGCATCCACGTTGATCATTTCGCGCGTGGAGCGAGGCAGATTCATGCCCGCTTCTTCACGGAACAGATAGCCGATGAAGCCGCTGCAGTCGAAACCGGCTTCGGAGGTGCCGCCGAAACGGTAACGGGTACCGATCAGGGACATGCCGCGTTCGAGGATGCTGTCGGCCAGAACTGGAAGCTGGTAAGGCTTGCTGCCGGCGAAGGCGGCGAGTTCTTTCTCAGTTGCCTGCTCTTCTTTATAGAGAGCTTCCTGATAGACAGTGGAAGACTGTGCTGCAACGAATTTTGCCTGAGACTGTTGTGCTGGTTTTTGCTGCTCAGCCACGTTTTGAGTGTGGGTGGCGCAACCAAACAACAGGGTAACGAGTGCGAGAGGCACGAGTGGTGCGAAGCGATTTAGCATGGGCACGACCGTGGCTGATGTGTAAAGAAGCCGAGACTATGCCCTCTATCACATCGATTTGCAAATTCAATCGTGATCTATGTGACTTCTTGTTTGGACTATGACATCTAAGCCCTTAATACCCTATACGCGCCTTTTGCGTGGCCAAAGCGGCCCAAACGCAGGTTTTCTGGCGCCTGAAATTTGCCGAAAGCCCCGTAATACAAGGGCTGGCTACCAGCCGAGGGTTTCCTTGAGGAAAGGAATGGTGAGCTTGCGCTGAGCCTGCAAAGAGGCCTGATCGAGCTGTTCGAGCAAATCGAACAACGCGCTCATGCTGCGGGTGCCACGGGTGAGGATAAAGTGCCCGACCTCATCGGTGAGGTGCAAGCCGCGACGGGATGCGCGCAATTGCAAGGCGCGCAGTTTGTCTTCGTCGGACAGCGGGCGCATCTGGAAGATCAGCGCCAGGGTCAGGCGCGACTTGAGGTCGGCCAGCTTCACTGGCAGCTCACGTGGCGAGGTGGACGCGGCGATCAACAGGCGCCGGCCGCTGTCACGCAAGCGATTGAACAGGTGAAACAGCGCCTCTTCCCAATCCGCCTTACCGGCAATCGCCTGAAGATCATCCAGGCACACCAACTCGTATTGCTCCAGGTGGTCGAAGATCCCGATACCCCGGTCCATCAACTCAGCCAATGGCAGGTACACCGCCGGCTCACCCATTTGCTCGAAGCGCAGGCACGCGGCCTGCAACAGGTGGGTACGCCCCACGCCGTGCTTGCCCCACAGGTAGATCAGGCTTTCAGTCCACCCGGCGTCGGCTTCGCAGAGCCGCTCGACATAGCCGAGTGCAGCGGCATTGGCGCCTGGGTAGTAATTGATAAAGGTGGCGTCGTCACGCAGACGCACACCCAAGGGCAGCTGAATCGGTTTCATGCTGACTGAACGGCTCCAAACGAACCGTTAGTGGCCTCTGTGTAAAGTTTGCAAAGTTTATACCCGTGACGCCGGGCGCACAATGCAGCAGACCACAAGCAAAATCAAAGGTTTGCGTTAACTTGGGGCGATTTGCGCAAATAGTTTGACACCACCTTCCAAAAACAACAAACCCGGCCTGGGCCGGGTTTGTGACGAAGCGGTTACAGATCGGGGTCTTCAGCCCCGGTATACACATCCGAATCTTTATACAAATCGTGCACATGACGCACCAGCACCATGATCACCGCCGCCACCGGCAGCGCCAGCAGGATGCCGGTGAAACCAAACAGCTCACCGCCCGCCAGGATCGCAAAGATCACCGCCACCGGGTGCAGGCCGATCCGGTCACCCACCAGCAGCGGCGTCAACACCATGCCTTCAAGGGCCTGGCCGACCATGAACACCGCGACAATCCCGAGCATCGGGTACAGGTCGCCGCCAAACTGGAACAACCCGGCCACCAGTGCCGCGCCAATGCCGATCACGAAGCCCATATAAGGCACGATAGCGGCCAGGCCGGCGATCAAGCCGATCAACAGGCCCAGCTCCAAGCCAATCGCCATCAGGCCGGCGGCGTAGATAATCCCCAGGGCCAGCATCACCAGCAACTGACCACGCACGAACGCGCCCAGCACCTCATGGCACTCTTCGGCCAGGGAAACGATGCGCTCTTCGCTGTTGCGCGGCAGCAGGCTGCGGATTTTGGCCATCATCAGGTCCCAGTCACGCAGCAGGTAGAACGCCACCACTGGGATCAGCACCAAGTTGGTCAACCAGCCAATCAACGCCAGGCTGGATGCCGTGGCCTGGCTGAGCACGACACCGACGATATCGGTGGTCTGGCCCATGTGCTCACTGATCGCCGCCTTGACCTTGTCGAACTTCCAGAAGCCATCCGCCAGGCCCAACTTGGCCTGGGCCCACGGCATTGCCGTGTGCTGCAACCAATCGAGCATCTGCGGCGCCAGTTCATACAAGCGAAACAGCTGCTTGGCCAGCATCGGCACCAATACCAGTACCAATGCTGTGATGACCAACGTGAACAGCGCAAACACCGCCACCACACCCAAGGTCCGCGACAGGCCGGCTTTCTCCAGGCGATCCACCACCGGATCGAACAGATAGGCGAGCAGCAGCGCCACCAGGAACGGCGTCAGGATCGAATGCAGTAAGAACACAAAAACGCACAGCAGGACAATCCCGCCAAGCCACACCCAACGACGCGTATCCGCCATAAACCACTCCATTATTTGCTTCTATCTATAAAGGAAGAACAATTACCAGCGAAAACGCAGCTGTGCCTGAGGTTCAGGCGCAACAGCGGGCTGTGTAGCGTCCACCACCGGCTGCTGGGCCGGCACCTCACCCGCAGGCACTTCCTGCAACTTGGCCAGGCTCAACTGGGTACGCAACTGATCGGCACTGCCGTTGACGCGGTACACAATACGGTTGCCATCCACGCGCTGCGGCTGACCACCAAAAGGCTCGAGCAGATGGCCCAGTGCGGCGTAGCGCTCCAGGGTCATGCCCTGCACTTCGAGCAACTGCTCACTGCTCACACCGGGTTTGACGGCAAAACGTGGCGCCAACTTTTGGCTGACGGCGAGCAATACGGCATCGGCCACGGCGGCGGTGTCGGCACCTTGGGCGGTGCCCTGCTCACTCTTGTCGCCCAGCCACAGGCGCCATTTGGCCTGCCACTGGTTACCTTCCTGGCGCGCGTGCACGGCGAGCAATGCGTCGGCACCGTAGCGCTCAGAAGCTGCGCGCAGTGGCGTGGCGTCGGCGCTTTCCAGATTCGGTGCTGTGGCGACTACCTGTTCGTCCAGATCACCCAGCGGCAGGCGCAACGGCAAGCCACGGTGTTGCGCCGCCCGACGCAGCGCGCCGGCGACGGCTTGGCCATCACCGACCAGGCTGCTGCCTTCGGTGGAGTCGTTCAGCCACCAGCCGAGGATCGACGGCCGATTGCTGCCCCAGATCGACAAGCCCGCCTCACGCAGCGCGCGATCGGTGCTCACCGGGTCGAAATCCACTTGCAGGCTTTCCGGTGGGCCGGCGTCGTAGCCGTACTGGCTGATGATTTGTTGCGGGTCCTTGCGAATCGCCGCCAGGCCCGGGCCATCGGCGGCCTTGGCGTCTCCCGTCAGGCGGATCACCAGGGTTTGCACGGCGCGCTGGGTGGCTTGGTCGCGCTCCTGCGGCGACTGGCTGCTGACAGGTTCAAGTACTTGATACAGGCCATTGAGAGTTTCGGCATGACTCGCCAGGCTGACCAACGACAAGCAGCCTACAAAGAAGAATTTACACAGACGCATGGAAGATTCCCGAACAACAAATTTAGCGGCTGGAACAGACCGCGTGAACTCGGCTTAGCATGGCTGTGACCACAGCAGCCGGTAAAACATTCACAGGGTCTTGGTAAGTTTTCGCAACGTCATAACGGTAGCGGTTTAAAGGCTATACCTTAATACACGCCAAAGCAGACCCCATTAGCATTTTTTTAACCGGCTTTTTTAACCTATATGGCCCTGCCCGTCGGCCCGAGGATGGCCGCTGCCTCTCAAGCCTGATAAAATCGCGCGCCTTCGCAGACCGTCAACGGCTGGGCCTTTTATCAAAAGCGCCCGCCGCTCGGTCGTTACCCAGAAATCCCCCCTAAAGGCCTGGATCATGAGCAAGCAACCCTCCCTGAGCTACAAGGACGCCGGTGTAGACATCGACGCCGGTGAAGCATTGGTCGAACGCATCAAGAGCGTCGCCAAGCGCACTGCGCGCCCCGAAGTCATGGGCGGCCTGGGCGGTTTTGGCGCCCTCTGCGAAATCCCGGCCGGCTACAAACAGCCTGTACTGGTCTCCGGCACCGACGGCGTGGGCACGAAGCTGCGCCTGGCCTTGAACCTGAACAAGCACGACAGCATCGGCATCGACCTGGTTGCCATGTGCGTCAACGACCTGGTGGTGTGCGGCGCCGAGCCGCTGTTCTTCCTCGACTACTACGCCACCGGCAAACTCAACGTCGAAACCGCGACCCAGGTCGTGACTGGCATCGGCGCGGGCTGCGAACTGTCGGGTTGCTCTCTGGTCGGCGGCGAAACCGCTGAAATGCCAGGCATGTATGAAGGCGAAGACTACGACCTGGCCGGTTTCTGCGTCGGTGTTGTAGAGAAATCCGAAATCATCGACGGCTCCAAAGTCGCTGCCGGTGACGCCCTGCTCGCCCTGCCATCCTCCGGCCCGCACTCCAACGGCTACTCGCTGATCCGCAAGATCATCGAAGTGTCCGGCGCCGACATCGAGACCATCCAACTCGACGGCAAGCCGCTGACCGACCTGCTGATGGCCCCGACACGCATTTACGTCAAGCCACTGCTCAAGCTGATCAAGGACACTGGCGCGGTCAAAGCCATGGCCCACATCACCGGTGGCGGCCTGCTGGACAACATTCCGCGTGTTCTGCCAAAAGGCGCCCAGGCGATCGTCGACGTGGCCAGCTGGCAGCGCCCGGCAGTCTTCGACTGGCTGCAAGAGCAAGGCAACGTCAACGAAACCGAAATGCACCGCGTGCTGAACTGCGGCGTGGGCATGGTGATCTGCGTGGCTCAAGAGCACGTTGAAAGCGCACTGAACGTACTGCGCGAAGCAGGCGAGCAGCCGTGGGTCATCGGCCAGATCGCCACCGCTGCCGAAGGCGCGGCTCAAGTTGAACTGAAGAACCTTAAGGCACATTGATGCAAGAGCGGATGCCCGCTACATGTGATGTCGTGGTGCTGCTCTCCGGCACCGGCAGTAATTTGCAGGCCTTGATCGACAGCGCGCGCATCGGCGACAGCCCGGTGCGCATCGCTGCGGTGATCTCCAACCGCAGCGACGCCTACGGCCTGCAACGCGCCACGGACGCGGGTATCGCTACCCGCGCCCTGGATCACAAGGCTTTCGAAGGCCGCGAGGCCTTCGATAGCGCCTTGATCGAACTGATCGACGCCTTCAACCCCAAGCTCGTGGTCCTCGCCGGTTTCATGCGCATTCTCAGCGCTGATTTCGTGCGGCACTACCAAGGGCGCCTGCTGAATATCCACCCGTCCCTGTTGCCCAAATACAAAGGGTTACATACTCACCAACGCGCCCTCGAGGCCGGTGACACCGAGCACGGCTGCAGTGTGCACTTCGTCACCGAGGAACTCGATGGCGGGCCTCTGGTCGTACAGGCTGTGGTTCCGGTAGAGTCTGCAGACTCAGCGCAGACACTTGCGCAACGGGTTCACACCCAGGAACACAGGATTTACCCACTGGCTGTTCGCTGGTTTGCCGAGGGGCGATTGATTCTTGGCGAACAGGGTGCATTATTGGACGGTCAGTTACTCGCGGCCAGCGGCCACTTGATTCGAACCTAGGAGATTTTATGCGTCGCGCCTTGCTCTTCGCTTTTGCGCTGTTCGCCTTGCCCGCCGTGCAAGCAGCAGACCTTCACCCTTTCTCCGCCAGCTACACCGCCGACTGGAAACAGTTGCCCATGAGTGGTTCGGCCGAACGCAGCCTGACCAAAAATGACAATGGCTCCTGGACCTTGAACTTCAAGGCTTCCATGATGATCGCCAGCCTCACCGAGACCAGTGTGATCCTGTTCGACAAGGACGCCCTGCAACCGAAGAGCTACAGCTTCGAACGCGGCGGTCTGGGCAAGGCGAAAAAGATCAACCTGGACTTCGACCAGACGAGCAAAAAAGTAACTGGTTTCGAAAACAAAGACCCGGTCAACGTCACCCTCGAAAGTGGCATGCTCGACAAATCGACCTACCAGCTTGCCCTGCAGCGCGATGTTGCCGCCGGCAAGAAAAGCATGAGCTACCGCGTGGTTGAAGGCACCGATGTCGATACCTACGACTTCCGCGTGATCGGCCCGGAAAAGGTCCAGACCAAAGCCGGCGCTATCGATGCTATCAAGGTCGAGCGCGTGCGCGACCCGTCGCAGAGCAAGCGCATCACTCAGATGTGGTTTGCCAAGGACTGGGGCGGCATCCTGGTTGCCCTGCGTCAGGTGGAAACCGACGGCAAGGAATACAACATCATGCTGTTGGACGGCACCGTTGACGGCAAGGCTGTCAAAGGTAGCTGATGGGCTGATGAGCTGAAAAAAGAGCCTCGCTGAATGCGGGGCTTTTTTTCGCCTGCAGGTTTTGTGCTGGACGCTCTACCGCTATCGCAGGCAAGCCAGCTCCTACATTGGAATGCATTTCAACGGTGGGAGCTGGCTTGCCCGCGATGACGTCAGCCCAGATAACCCAGCTTGAAACCCCACTCAAACATGAAACTTTTGTCATAAAACTCAGCAGCCTGCGACGCAATGTCACGGTTTACGGGGCCTGTGGCACTGTTGCGTTTTGTGCAATGAATTGTTGCGTGCAAAACCAGTTTACTTAGCAAGCTAACAAAACATATAAAAGAGGCCTGCGACGACTTGCCGCAGATCAACCAGAGATTGGAGCAAGCAGATGACTGTAAAAGTAACTGAACGCGACGATGCACACATGTCTCACGAAGCACTGGGCCATGGGATTCACATCTGGGATGTACATCAACAAGACCAACTGGTCGGCATGTTCCACGACGAGAGCGAAGCCCACAATTATAAAAACGAGCTCGAAACTCTTGAGATGAAGCGCCAGGCACAAAGCTCCTGAAACTCTGATATCGCGCAGGCATCCGGCCCCACACAGCAGCTGGATTACCTGCAAAAAAAACCCCGCCTTTTGAGCGGGGTTTTTCGTTTTTACCGTATTACCACATCAGGTCATCCGGGATCTGGTAGGCAGCGTACGGATCATCTTCATCCGGCACTTGGCTTTCAGTCAGGATGTTGAGCTGCACGATACGCTCCGGCGCACGCTCCTGGATCTTCAGCGCCGCTTCACGCGGGATCACCTCGTAACTGCCACCGTGGTGCACGATCGCCAGGGAGCCGTTGCTCAGTTTGTTACGCATCAACGTGTTGACCGACAGGCGTTTGACCTTCTTGTCGTCGACGAAGTTGTAGTAGTCCTCAGTCGTCAGCTTAGGCAGGCGCGAGGTCTCGATCAGTTGCTTGACCTGGGCCGTGCGGGCCTTGGCCTCGGCTTTTTCCTGCTGCTGGCGGTTCAGTTCCTGGTCACGCTTGACCTTCTCGGCGTGCGCCTCGGCAGCCAAACGCGCCTGGGTGTCATCAACTTCGGCTTGGCCTTTATGGACCAGGCGCTGCTGCTTCTGCTTCTCTTTGCCGACCTGCTTGGCCTGCTTTTGGTTGACCAAACCTGCTTTAAGCAACTGGTCGCGAAGGGAAAGGCTCATGGTGCTTACTCACTTAGGCAACTGCTCAACCGCAGCTGGACACATTCTTTTCCTGACGTTTGGCTTCGCCCCACAGGGCGTCCAACTCTTCGAGGGTGCAATCTTCTATGGATTGGTGCGTATCGCGCAATGCCTGTTCGATAAATCGGAAACGTCGTTCGAACTTGGCATTGGCGCCACGTAGCGCAGTCTCCGGGTCAACCTTGAGGTGACGCGCCAGGTTGACCGCCGCAAACAGCAGGTCACCGACTTCATCGGCAATCGCCACCGAGTCGTTATCGGCCATGGCTTCGAGCACTTCATCGAGCTCTTCGCGCACGTTATCCACCACCGGCAAGGCTGATGGCCAGTCGAAACCGACCTGGCTGGCGCGCTTTTGCAATTTGGCGGCACGGGACAGCGCCGGTAAAGCCGTGGGCACGTCATCCAGCAGGGACAATTGCTGCGGTGCGTCGGACTTTTCCGCGCGTTCCTCAGCTTTGATCTGCTCCCAACGCACCTTGACCTGCTCTTCGCTCAACTGAGGAACATCCAAGGGCGCATACAAATCGCCCGTAGGAAACACGTGAGGATGGCGGCGGATCAACTTGCGGGTAATGCTGTCGACCACGCCGGCGAACTCAAAACGGCCCTCCTCCCGCGCCAACTGGCTGTAATACACCACCTGGAACAACAGGTCGCCCAGCTCACCTTGCAGGTGATCAAAGTCGCCGCGCTCGATGGCATCAGCGACTTCGTAGGCTTCTTCCAGGGTGTGCGGGACGATGGTCGCGTAGGTTTGCTTGATGTCCCACGGGCACCCGTATTTGGGGTCGCGCAGGCGGTTCATCAGGTGCAGCAGGTCTTCAAGTGAATACATCAGTCAATCTCTGTTCGCTCCCACACAAGCCCGGCGCCCCCAGAAAGCAGTCCAAACATATTTTCAGACCGCATCATGGTGTGCGATTACGCCGGGTTTCGATGATGTTCGGCAACTGGGAAATCCGCCCCAACAACCGCCCCAACGCGTCCAGCCCCGGAATCTCGATGGTCAGGGACATCAACGCGGTGTTGTCCTCTTTGTTCGAGCGGGTGTTGACCGCCAGCACGTTGATCCGCTCATTGAGCAGCACTTGCGACACGTCACGCAGCAAACCGGAACGGTCGTAGGCGCGAATGATGATGTCCACCGGGTAGGTGAGCACCGGCACCGGGCCCCAGCTGACCTGGATGATGCGTTCCGGCTCGCGCCCGCCCAGTTGCAGCACCGAGGCGCAATCCTGGCGGTGAATGCTCACGCCACGGCCCTGGGTGATGTAACCGACGATGGCGTCGCCCGGCAACGGCTGGCAGCAGCCGGCCATTTGCGTCATCAGGTTGCCCACGCCCTGAATCTGGATATCGCCGCACTTGCCCGGTTTGTAGCCGGTGGCTTTGCGTGGGATCAGCTCCAGCTGCTCGCTGCCGCGCTCCGGCTCGACCAGTTGCTGGGCCAGGTTGACCAACTGCGCCAGGCGCAGGTCGCCGGCACCCAGGGCTGCGAACATGTCCTCGGCGATCTTCATGTTGGCCTTTTCGGCCAGCTTGTCGAAGTCCACCTGCGGCAAGCCCAGGCGCGCCAATTCGCGCTCAAGCAAGGTTTTACCGGCGGCGACGTTCTGGTCGCGCGCCTGCAATTTGAACCAATGGACGATCTTCGCCCGTGCCCGCGACGTGGTGATGTAGCCCAGGTTCGGGTTCAGCCAGTCGCGGCTCGGCGTGCCGTGCTTGCTGGTGATGATCTCGACCTGTTCACCGGTCTGCAGGCTGTAGTTGAGCGGCACGATGCGCCCGTTGATCTTGGCGCCCCGGCAGTTGTGGCCGATTTCGGTGTGCACGCGGTAGGCAAAGTCCAGCGGCGTAGCGCCTTTGGGCAAGTCGATGGCGTGACCGTCGGGGGTGAAGATGTAGACGCGGTCCGGCTCGATATCCACGCGCAGCTGTTCGGCCAGGCCGCCGATGTCGCCGAGTTCTTCGTGCCACTCAAGCACTTGGCGCAGCCAGGAGATTTTCTCTTCGTACTGGTTGGACCCGGCCTTGACGTCGGTGCCCTTGTAACGCCAGTGCGCACACACCCCAAGCTCAGCCTCTTCGTGCATGGCGTGGGTGCGGATCTGCACTTCCAGCACCTTGCCCTCAGGGCCGATCACTGCGGTGTGCAGCGAGCGATAGCCGTTTTCCTTGGGGTTGGCGATGTAGTCGTCAAATTCCTTGGGAATGTGCCGCCACAAGGTGTGCACGATACCCAGCGCGGTGTAGCAGTCGCGCATTTCCGGCACCAGCACACGCACGGCGCGTACGTCGTAGATCTGGCTGAATGCCAGGCCTTTGCGCTGCATTTTGCGCCAGATGGAATAGATGTGTTTGGCCCGGCCGCTGATATCGGCATCGACGCCGGTGGCCTGCAACTCGGAACGCAACTGCCCCATCACATCGGAGATAAAGCGCTCACGGTCAAGCCGCCGCTCGTGCAGCAGCGTGGCAATCTGTTTGTATTGATCGGGTTCGAGGTAGCGGAAGGACAAGTCCTCCAGCTCCCACTTGATATGGCCGATACCCAGGCGGTGCGCCAGCGGCGCGTAGATGTCGAACACCTCGCGGGCAACGCGGTTGCGCTTTTCGTCGTCGGCGGTTTTTACCGCACGGATCGCGCAGGTGCGTTCGGCCAGCTTGATCAGCGCGACACGCACGTCGTCGACCATCGCCACCAGCATCTTGCGCAGGTTCTCGACCTGGCCCTGGGTGCCCAGCACCATCGACTGGCGTGGGCTGAGGCTGGCACTGATGGCGGCCATGCGCAGCACGCCGTCGATCAACTTAGCGACCACGGCGCCGAAACGCTGGCTGACCAGCGGCAACGCAATATGCCCTTCGCGCACGCCGCGATAGAGCACGGCGGCGATCAGCGAATCCTGGTCCAGCTTGAGATCGGCGAGGATCTCGGCGATTTCCAACCCGGTGCGAAAGCTTGATGTGCCCTCCGCCCACAGGTTCTTGGCCGCATTGTCTTGCTGTTCAGACTCACGAGCGAACTCGCAGGCTGCTTTCAAGGCTTCACGGTCCAGTGCCGGGTCGACACTGACGGCATGATCCAGCCATGCCTCGAGATTGATACTGCCGTCGGTGTTGATCGGCTGGTGTGCTCTCACCTGTACCATCTTGCTTACCTTCCCTACGACGCACCTTTGATGCGCCAAAAATCATCGCTGACCTGCTGCGTAACCCTAGCTCTGCAACCAAGGCTACGTGCAACTCCCTGACAGGTCACGGCCCAGGAGACTACAGGCCAGTCGGATTAAACGGGCATCCTAGCCCGCTTCAAATAACGCCATGGCCTCGACATGAGATGTCTGTGGAAACATGTCGAGGATCCCGGCACGTTTTAGCCGGTAGCCTTGCTTGACCAACTCAACCGTGTCCCGCGCCAGCGTGGCCGGGTTGCAGGACACATACACCAAACGCTTGGCTCCCAGCGTGGCGAGCTTACGCACAACCTCCAGGGCACCATCGCGGGGTGGGTCCAAGAGTACCGCAGAAAAGCCCTGTTTGGCCCATTCCGCGTCAGTCAAAGGCTGGGATAAATCAGCCTGAAAAAACTGCACATTATGCAAATTGTTGCTGACAGCGTTCTGCGCCGCGCGGTCCACCATGGTCTGTACACCTTCTACCGCGACCACTTCGCGCACGTGTTTGGCCAGCGGCAACGCAAAGTTACCCAGCCCGCAGAACAGGTCCAGCACCCGTTCCTCGGGCTGTGGCGCCAGCCATTCCAGGGCCTGGGCGACCATCGCGGCGTTGACGCCAGCGTTGACCTGCACAAAGTCCCCGGGCCGATAAGCCAGTTCCAGATCCCATTGTTCCAACCGATAACCCAACGCCGAGTTCGCCTCGACGGGCTCCGGCTCGCCCTCGCCATGCAGCCACAACTGCGCTTCATGGAAGGTGCAAAATTCTTGCAGGATCAGCAGGTCCGCCTCGGACAACGGCGCCATATGCCGCAGCAACACGGCGATGGATGAGCCGCTGAACAACTCCACATGCCCCAGCGCCTGCGGTTTGCTCAGGCGGCGCAGCATGTTCGGCAAGCGCTGCATGATCGGTTGCAAGGCCTGTACCAGCACCGGGCAATCATCGATGGCGACGATGTCCTGGCTGGCCACGGCGCGAAAACCCACCTCAAGCTTTTTCGCCTTGGCGTCCCAGCGCACGGCCACGCGGGCGCGACGACGGTAGGCGAATTCCGGCCCACTCAAAGGGGCGGCCCACGCTTGCGGTTCGACACCGGCCACACGCGACAGTTGTTCGGCGAGCATGCGCTGTTTCAGGGCGAGCTGTTCGTCATGGGGCAAGTGCTGCACGCTGCAGCCGCCGCAGCGGCCAAAATGCGCGCACGGCGCCGGGCGGCGCAGTTCGCTGGCCTTGAACACACGCTCGGTGCGCGCTTCTACCACTTTGCCGTGGGCGCCCAATACCCGCGCTTCGACTTCTTCGCCGGCCAGCGCACCGTTTACAAACCAGGTACGGCCTTCAAAGAACACGATGCCGCGGCCATCGTTGGCCAGGCGCTCGATGGTCAGGCGTTGTTTCTTGCCTACCGGAATCTGCGGGGCCCGGCTGCCGCCTGTCGGTTGGAAGCGCAGGCCTCTCTCGTGCTTGGCCATCAGTTGGGTTCGTCGAAGATGCCGGTCGACAGGTAACGGTCGCCTCGGTCACAGATGATCGCGACGATCACCGCGTTTTCCACTTCTTTGGACAACCGCAACATACCGGCCACGGCGCCGCCGGAGGACACGCCGCAGAAGATGCCTTCTTCGCGCGCCAGGCGGCGGGTGGTGTCTTCGGCTTCACGCTGGGCCATGTCGATGATGCGGTCCACGCGCGTGGCGTTGTAGATCTTCGGTAGGTACTCTTCGGGCCAACGGCGAATACCGGGAATCGCCGCGCCTTCCATCGGTTGCAGGCCGACGATCTGGATCGCCGGGTTCTGCTCCTTGAGGTAGCGCGAGTTGCCCATAATGGTGCCGGTCGTGCCCATGGAGCTGACGAAATGGGTGATGGTGCCTTGGGTCTGGCGCCAGATTTCCGGGCCTGTGCTGGTGTAGTGCGCCTCTGGGTTATCGCCATTGGCAAACTGGTCCAGCACCACGCCACGGCCTTCGGCGGCCATGCGCTCGGCGAGGTCGCGCGCGCCTTCCATGCCTTCTTCCTGGGTGACCAGCAACAGCTCGGCGCCATAGGCGGTCATTGCCGCCTTGCGTTCGGCGCTGCCGTTGTCGGGCATGATAAGCACCATCTTATAACCCTTGATTGCCGCGGCCATGGCCAGGGCGATCCCGGTGTTACCCGAGGTGGCTTCGATCAAGGTGTCGCCGGGCTTGATTTGCCCGCGCAGCTCGGCGCGGGTGATCATCGACAGCGCCGGGCGGTCCTTGACGGAGCCGGCCGGGTTGTTCCCTTCAAGCTTGAGCAGCAGAATATTGCTGGTTTCACCCGCCATGCGTTGCAAGCGGACCAGGGGCGTGTTGCCGACGCAATCGGCGATTGTAGGGTACTGCAAGGTCATGGCGTATTCGCAATCCAGACTGCGGGGGCGACCATCATACCGGGAAAGGCTGGCGGGCCATATCACGCAAAGTGTGGTGCTTATGGCTTACAGGAATAAGCGAGTGGCGTGTGGCCTGTGAGGGCGCTATCGCGGGCAAGCCCGCCGCCACAGAGGACAGCGTGCAGATCAATGTGGGAGCTGGCTTGCCTGCAAAAGCCGCACCTCGGTAAACCGACTAACCCAATTGCCCGTCGCCATGATTCTTACGAAACACCTCGTCCCCCATCGCCGAAATCTGCCCGTCAATCAGTGCCTCGAACGGTTTAAGCAGCGCCTCAAAAGAGGTCGGCGCTTCCAGCACCTGCAACGCCTGCACAATTGCCTCTACCGTCGACAAAGCCCCTGGCCCCGGCGCTTTGCGCAACCGGTAGCGAGAAACGCCACCCTCGGCCAGGGTCACCCGGGGCAATGCGGCCAATAAAGGATTGAGGTGCAGCAATTTGCGCGCTTTGCGCCAGGTGCCGTCGGGCACCACCAACAACAGCGGTTGGTCGTCGGGCGCATACACCTGCAAAGGCTGGGCGTCATCAGCGGGAAACAGCAGGCGCGCTTGATAACCGGGCGGGTTTAACAAGGTCGCCAAATCGTCAAACACCTCACCCACCACCAACTGTGCATTGCTCAACCCCAACGCCGCCAACCGCGCGGTATTGAGCGCATGGTTGACCTCACTCGGGTGCTGCAGCAGCAACACACGGGTGCGGCTGTCGAGGCTGGGGATCAGCGGGCACAGGCAATGAGTGGCGGGCCGCTGGCAAGTTGGACATTGGGGTCTGGACATGTTTTTTCAGGCCTGGTTGAGCTGGGCTTTGAGTAAGTCGCGAAAGGTCTGGATCAGCGGCTCGCGGCTACGGCCACGGCGCATGATCATCGAGAACGGCGCCTGATAGCCGAAGGTCGCCGGCAGCAGCACACGCAAGTCGCCCTTGTCGGCCCAGGCTTGGGCGTAGTGCTCAGGCAGGTAGCCGATATAGGCGCCGGACAGCACCAGGATCAACTGCGCCTCCATACTTTCCACCGTGGCGGCGCTGTGTTTGAAGCCGTGGCGCGCCAATTCTGCCTGGCTCCAGTAGCCGCGCCCGACCATACGCTGCTGGGTGATCACTTGTTCGGGGATGCGCCGTTCGCTGAACAACGGATGCCGCGTGCTGCAATACAGCCAGTGTTGCTCGCGGTACAGCGGCATGTAGATCAACCCGCTCATGCGGTTGGAGAACGCGCCGATGGCCAGGTCCAGGCGGTTGTCCTGCACGCCCAATTGCAGCTCATAAGGGCTCATCACCGACAAATTCAAGTGCACAGCCGGGTGTTCCAGGCTGTAGGCGCCGATCACTTCGGCGAACGGCAGGGCCTTGTCGCTGACGGTGGAGTCGAGCACGCCGAGTTTGAGGGTGCCGCGCAACTCACCTTTTAACGCGGCGGCGTATTGCTCGAACCCTTCCAGCTCGCCTAATAGACGCAGGGTTTCCTGGTGGAACAGCTCGCCTTTGCTGGTCAGGCTGAACCCGCCGCGCCCGCGATGGCACAGCACCAGGCCCAAAGCTGCTTCCAGCTGGCTCATGTAGGTGCTGATGGCCGACGTCGACAAGTTGAGTTCGTGCTGGGCATTGGCGAACCCTTGGTGCCGCACGACGCTGACGAAGATGCGCAGGAGTTTCAGGTCGGGCAAGGCGTTGGCCATGGGTTCTCCAGATAACACAAAAACCTGTGGGAGCGGGCTTGCTCGCAAATACGGTGGATCAGCCGAACTATTTGTACCTGACACACCGTATTTGCGAGCAAGCCCGCTCCCACATTTGAACCGAGTTTACCTCAGGCATTAGTTTAGAAAAATCTGAACTAAGTATTTGCCCCTGCCGATTCTTCCCGTCCCGGGCTTTTCGCAGAATCGGCCTCTAATAAACAAAACAACGATGAGGCAATCCCGTGGACAAGATTTTTCACCAACCACTGGGCGGCAACGAAATGCCGCGCTTCGCCGGCATCGCCACCATGATGCGACTCCCCCACCTGCAGTCGGCCAAAGGCCTCGACGCCGCCTTTGTCGGTGTGCCCTTGGACATCGGCACCTCGCTGCGCGCCGGCACCCGCTTCGGGCCGCGTGAAATCCGCGCCGAGTCGGTGATGATCCGCCCCTACAACATGGCCACCGGCGCCGCGCCGTTCGACTCGCTGTCGGTTGCCGACATCGGCGACGTGGCAATCAATACCTTCAACCTGCTGGACGCTGTGCGCATCATCGAAGAAGCTTACGATGAGATCCTCGAGCACAACGTCGTCCCGATGACCCTTGGCGGCGACCACACCATCACCCTGCCGATCCTGCGGGCGATTCACAAGAAACACGGCAAGGTCGGGCTGGTGCACATTGATGCCCACGCCGACGTCAACGACCATATGTTCGGCGAGAAAATCGCCCACGGCACCACCTTCCGCCGCGCCGTGGAAGAAGGCTTGCTCGATTGCGACCGCGTGGTGCAGATCGGCCTGCGCGCCCAGGGCTACACCGCCGAAGACTTCAACTGGAGCCGCAAGCAGGGCTTTCGTGTGGTCCAGGCCGAAGAATGCTGGCACCACTCGCTGGCGCCATTGATGGCTGAAGTGCGTGAAAAAGTCGGCGGCGGTCCGGTGTATTTGAGCTTCGATATCGACGGTATCGACCCGGCCTGGGCGCCTGGCACCGGCACCCCGGAAATCGGCGGGCTGACCACCATCCAGGCGATCGAGATCATCCGTGGCTGCCAAGGCCTCGACCTGATTGGTTGCGATCTGGTAGAAGTTTCGCCGCCTTACGACACCACCGGCAACACCTCGCTGCTCGGCGCCAACCTGCTGTACGAGATGCTCTGCGTACTGCCCGGCGTGGCGCATCGCTGATGAGCACGCAAGCCGTGCTGCAAGCGGCGGCCGACCTGGTGTCGGCCTTCGCCCGCAATGACCGCGCCGCCTATTTCGGCGCGTTCACGGTGGATGCCAGCTTCGTGTTCTACACCCTCCCCCAGCCGCTGCTCAGTCGCGATGCCTACCAGGCGTTGTGGGACCGCTGGCGCCGGGACGAGGGGTTTGAGGTGCTGTCCTGCACTTCAAGCAACGCCTTTGTCAGCCTGCAGGGTGCCGTGGCGATTTTTATGCATGACGTGGCCACCGAGCTGCGCATGAACGGGGAGCAATTTTTTAGCCAGGAACGCGAGACCATTGTCTTCACCCGACAAGGGTCAGACGCACAACAAAAACAAGGCCTGTGGCTGGCCTGTCACGAACATTTGTCCGCTATGCCGGAAGGGCTGCCGCCCCCTTAGCCAATGTGATCGGAGCTGATCATGAATAATAAAAACAACGATAAAAGTATTCGAAAGATAGAAACCAACGGGGTCGAGCAGATCCCGGACCACGAACGTACCGCCAGCCCCAAGGATCTGTTTCGACTGATCTTCGGCGGAGCCAATACCTTTGCCACCGCTGTGCTGGGCGCGTTTCCGGTGCTGTTCGGCTTGTCGTTCCAGGCCGGTGTCTGGGCGATTGTGTTGGGCGTGCTGGTGGGCGCGCTGATCCTGGCGCCGATGGGCCTGTTCGGGCCGATCAACGGCACCAACAACGCCGTATCTTCCGGTGCGCACTTTGGTGTGCACGGGCGGATTGTCGGCTCGTTTCTGTCGCTGCTGACGGCGATTGCCTTCTTCTCACTGTCGGTGTGGAGTTCAGGCGATGCGTTGGTCGGTGGTGCGAAACGCCTGATTGGTTTGCCAGAAACCGACCTGACGTTGGGCCTGGCCTACGGCCTGTTCGCCCTGCTGGTGCTCACCGTGTGCATCTATGGCTTTCGCTTCATGCTGTGGGTCAACCGCATTGCCGTGTGGGCGGCGAGCCTGCTGTTCCTGCTGGGGATCTTCGCGTTTGCGCCGGCCTTCGACAGCCACTTTGCCGGCACCGTCGCCATTGACCAGACCGGCTTCTGGGCCGCCTTCATCGGTGCGGCGCTGGTAGCCATGAGCAATCCGATTTCCTTCGGCGCGTTCCTGGGTGATTGGTCACGCTACATCCCACGTGAGACGCCGAAAATACGCATCATGCTGGCGGTGGTGCTGGCCCAGATCGCCACCTTGATTCCGTTCCTGTTCGGCCTGGCCACCGCGACCATCGTGGCGGTCAAGGCTCCGGACTACATCGCAGCCAACAACTATGTCGGCGGTTTGCTGGCAGTCGCGCCGAGCTGGTTCTTCCTGCCGGTGTGCCTGATCGCGGTGATCGGCGGCATGTCCACTGGCACCACGTCGCTGTATGGCACCAGGTTGGACATGTCCAGCGTGTTCCCGCGCCTGCTGTCGCGGGTCAAGGCCACGCTGCTGATTGGGGTGATGTCGATTGCCTTCATCTTTATCGGACGTTTCGCCGCCAACCTGGTGCAAAGCGTGTCGACCTTCGCCGTGCTGATCATCACCTGCACCACGCCGTGGATGGTGATGATGATCATCGGCCTGATCGTACGCCGAGGCTTTTACTGCCCGGATGATCTGCAAGTGTTCACCCGCGGTGAAACCGGCGGGCGCTACTGGTTCAGCCATGGCTGGAACTGGCGCGGCCTGGGCGCCTGGATCCCGAGTGCGCTGGTGGGCCTGTGCTTCGTCAACTTGCCGGGGCAGTTTGTCGGGCCACTGGGCAACTTGGCCGATGGCATCGATATCAGCCTGCCAGTGACGCTGGGGCTGGCTTCGGTGGTGTACCTGAGCTTGCTTCGCGTGTTCCCGGAACCGGCCGCCGTCTACGGCCCGGCCGACCCTCGCAGCCAGCGCACGGATGCGCGCATTAAACCGGCGCTGCAACAAGCCGCCTGATCGCCCATAAAAACGATAATCGGAGACCCGCCGTCATGGCTTTGGATTTATTCGTCGTACTCATCTACGCCGCCGGCATGCTCGTGCTCGGCTATTACGGCATGCGCCGCGCCAAGACCCACGAAGACTACCTGGTAGCCGGACGTAACCTGGGCCCGTCGCTGTACATGGGCACCATGGCCGCCACGGTACTGGGCGGTGCATCCACCGTCGGCACCGTGCGCCTGGGTTATGTGCACGGCATCTCCGGCTTCTGGTTGTGCGCCGCACTGGGCGCCGGGATCATCGCGCTGAACCTGTTCCTGGCCAAACCGCTGCTCAAGCTGAAGATCTTCACCGTCACCCAGGTCCTGGAAAAACGCTACAACCCCATGGCCCGCCAGGCGAGCGCGGTGATCATGCTGGCCTACGCGCTGATGATCGGCGTGACCTCGATCCTGGCCATCGGCACAGTACTGCAAGTACTGTTCGGCCTGCCATTTTGGGTCTCGGTGCTGCTGGGCGGTGGCGTAGTGGTGGTGTATTCGACCATCGGCGGCATGTGGTCACTGACCCTGACCGACATCGTGCAGTTCGTGATCAAGACCGTCGGCCTGATGTTCATCCTGCTGCCGATTTGCCTCTACCGCGTCGGCGGTTGGGACCAACTGGTGGCCAAGTTGCCAGCGTCGAATTTCAGCTTCACCGAAATCGGCTGGGACACGATCATCACCTACTTCATGATCTACTTCTTCGGCATCCTGATCGGCCAGGACATTTGGCAACGGGTGTTCACCGCCCGTGACGAAAAGGTTGCCCAGTACGCCGGCACCTTCGCCGGTTTCTACTGCATCCTTTACGGCCTGGCGTGCGCCTTGATCGGCATGGCGGCGCACGTGCTGCTACCGGACCTGGACAACGTCAACAATGCCTTCGCCGCCATCGTCAAAGCCTCGTTGCCGGACGGCATTCGCGGCCTGGTGATTGCCGCCGCACTGGCCGCGATGATGTCCACCGCCAGCGCCGGTTTGCTCGCCGCCTCCACCGTCTTGACCGAAGACCTGCTGCCGCGTTTGCGCGGGGGCAAGCAGTCGAGCCTGAACATCAACCGTCTGTTCACGATGCTCACCGGCATTGCCGTGCTGGGTATTGAAGTGCGCCCCAGAAGTTGGACACTCGTCCAACTCCTGAGGCTTTTCATGAGCAAATACACGACGCAGTTCAAGCTTTCCGCCATTACCACTTTCCTTGAGCAGGGCCGAGGCTTTCGCCGCATAGCCGCTCAATTCCAAATGGATCCCACCTTGCTTCGTCGTTGGGTGGAGGCTTACCGATTACATGGCGAAGCCTGTCTAAGCAGAACCGGCGAACGCTACAGTCCCTTGTTCAAGTTTTCAGTGCTGCAACGCATGTGGCGCGACTCCTTATCCTTGCGCCGCGCAGCGGCGCTCTTCAACCTGGGTAACTCAAGCCAGGTGGGCAGATGGCAACAGCAGTATTACAGTGGCGGTATTGAAGCCCTGGAGTCAGGGAAAAAAGGATCGATTACCGCTATGCCCAAGCCGCCTTCTAAACCGCGTAAAACTACCACCCCACTCACCGACGCACAGCTTGCACACAAGGCATTACTCGATGAACTGCAGTATTTGCGCATGGAGAACGCCTACCTAAAAAAGCTTGGAGAGTTGGGCGAGGCGGTGATGAGGCGAGAGAGAGAAGCGAAGAAAAAGCCCGATTAGTCACTGAGCTCAAACAAGCTTTCCCCTTGAGTGATTTGCTCAAGCTGGTAGGTCTTGCGCGAAGTACGTACTACTACCAACTCAAGGCGATGGGCGTTGCGGACCGGTTTATCTCGATCAAAGCCTCTATCCAGACTATCCAAGACGAGAATGAGGGCCGCCTTGGTTACCGTCGGATGACTTTAGAGCTACGTAAGCAAACGCCGTTGATCAACGGTAAAACGGTACGACGGCTGATGGGAGAGTTAGGCCTGAAATGCACAGTGCGACCGAAAAAATACAAATCGTATAAAGGGCCAATGGGAGAGGTATCGCCCAATATCCTGGCTCGTCAGTTCGAAGCTGAGCAACCAAATCAGAAATGGGTGACCGATGTCACCGAGTTCAAAGTGGCCGGCAAAAAGCTGTATCTGTCCCCAGTACTGGACTTGTACAACGGAGAGATTGTGGCCTATAAGACCGCCGTCCGCCCCCAATACGCCTTGGTAGGCGACATGCTGGAGCTGGCCCTTGAGCGCTTGCCCGAAGGCGCCAAACCCATGCTGCACTCGGATCAGGGCTGGCACTATCGACACTCAAAGTATCGGGAAAAACTGGAAAAAGCTGGGTTGGAACAGAGCATGTCTCGCAAAGGGAACTGCTATGACAACGCCACAATGGAAAGCTTTTTCGGTACCCTGAAGTCGGAGTTTTACTATCGGGAAAGCTTCGACAGCGTTGCTCAGCTGCAGGCCGGGCTGGATAAGTACATCCATTACTACAACCATAAGCGAATCAAAACGAAGCTTGGCGGACTGAGCCCTGTGGCTTACAGAACCCGGTCCGCGGTAGCCTAACCATTAGCTGTCCAACTTTTGGGGCGCACTTCAGTGTGTCAGTCAATATTTCGTTAACTGACGCACCGTCTTCGCGAGCAGGCCCGCTCCCACATTAATTCTGCGGCGCTACCAGCTCTAGCGGCGACGCGGGCGGCGCTGCTCATCATCTGTGCGAATCGGCACAGGTTGCAGCGGAGGCTCGATCAAGCCGAGCGCGACTCCAACGTCATGGAGCCAGGTTTGAATTTTCTCTTTCATGGTTGCTCCCTTTGCGGGTAATGCGAGTTGGCGAGAGTTTTATCGCCCTTTCCTACAGTGATAGTAGCCCTAAGTCCTACGTAATGCTTGAACGAAACCACAACGAACTATTACTGAATTGATCCAAATGCTGACGGATCGTTCAAGCGATATAGCGCGCGTCCTGCAAGAACCCGGCGTTGCCTTCTTGCTGCAGCTCGATCCATGCATTGAGGTTAGCGCCGAGCATACCCTTTCGCCACATCAGCCAGGTCGTTGCAGTAGCAAAAGGCCCTGTAAGGGGATGAACGGACACGCTGTCCTTGCCCGGCAGGCTGTCGAGCATCGATTCGGACATTAATGCCACCCCGGAACCCGCGATCACGCAGGCAAGCATGCCCTGATAGGACTCAATCTCGATTGCCCGGCCCATGGCCACACGCTCATGGGAAAACCAGGTTTCCAGGCGTGTACGGTAGGCGCAACTGCGGCGGAAGGTGAACACCGAACGCCCCGCTACGTCCTGCGGCCCACGCACTGGTGGGTGATCGGCTTCACAGATCAGCACCAGGCGCTCTTCACACAGCGGCACGCCGTCCAACGTAGCGATGGTCAGCGGGCCGTCCACCAACGCCGCGTCCAAACGCCCGGTGATCAGGCCTTCCAGCAATTCACCGCTGGGAGCCGATTGCACCTGCAGGTTCACCCTCGGATACGCCTTGTGATAGCGCGCCAACAGCTTCGGCAAGTGAATCGCGGCGGTGCTGTACATGCTACCCAGCACAAAGTCGCCGGCCGGTTGCCCGCCTTGAACGGCGCCGTGGGCTTCGTCATGCAGCGCGATCAGGCGAGTGCTGTAGTCCAACAACACTTTGCCAGCAGGAGAAAGCTGTAACCGCTGGCGTTCGCGCACGAACAGTTCCACGCCGAGCTGCTCTTCCATCTGTTTGAGCCGGGTCGAGAGGTTCGACGGTACACGGTGCAGGCGCTCGGCCGCACGGGTAATGGAGCCCTCTTGCGCTACGGCTTGGAAAATCCGCAATTGACTGAACTCCATACCTTTCTCCAAAACTGAACAAGTTACTCACTATTATTCATTTTTACAGAAAGTCAATTCACTTTAGCCTGAAGGTCTTCGCGTCCTTGCAGGAAACCTGAACATGTCACCGCTGATTCGCTGACTCGCCAGCTCTATTGCCCTGATGATGACCATGGGCATTGGCCGCTTCGCCCTCACCCCGCAGATGCCGCAATTCAAGGGCGCCTGGCAGGCCGATCTGTTCTGGCCCTGTTTTGGTCTGGCTGCCGCTCTCGGGGTCGTGGTGGTGAGCGTGCGCCGTCATAGCCCGCACACCACCCGTCGTGGGTTGATGAGCCTTTGTGGCTGCAAGCGGCCGGCGTGTTCGCCTGCTTGCTGGGCAATGGCTGGGGCCTGGCGCCGGGGGGTATTGCTGTGCGGGACGCCGTTCCTGGCGTGCATGATGCTGGTGATGCAGCGCCGGCCTGTTGACCGCCTGCTTTGCCATCGGCCAATTAAGTGGCCCGCTGCTGGCCTCGATAAGCAGCCACCTTAGCGGCGGCCTGCAACCGGCGTTGGTGATCGCAGGTGCAGGCCTGGTGTTGGCAGGTGCGGTGTCACTGCGCCCTGGCGCTGCTGTCAGCCAGCAACCATCGGCGCCGGTACGCGAACCTGTTCTCGTCGCGAAAGAACCAGGAAAAACAGCCCTCCCAGGAAGCACCCGGTAAACCAGGAAAAGTTGGCCATGCCCTGCAACGCCGGGGTGAAGGTGATCGCAACGCCCACCAGCGTCGCCGGCACCAAGGCTTTGACGGCCGTCCAGTTCACGCCGCCGTCGAAGTAATAGCGCCCGCTTGGGCTGTCATCGAACAGCGCGTCCACATCGACCTGCTGTTTTTTGATCAGGTAGAAGTCCACCAATAGAATCCCGAACAGTGGCCCTATAAACGCCGCGAGGATGTCCAAGGTGTAGTGGATCATCAGCGGGTTATTGAACAGGTTCCACGGAGTGATGAAGATCGAAGCCACCGCCGCGATCATCCCTCCGGCCCGCCAGCTGATTTTGCTCGGCGCGACGTTGGCGAAGTCAAACGCAGGCGACACGAAGTTGGCGACAATGTTGATGCCGATGGTCGCCGTGACAAAGGCAAAGGCGCCGAGCAGTACGGCCATGCTGTTGTCGATTCGCGAGACGGTGGCAATCGGGTCATGCAGCATTTCGCCGAACACCGGCAAGGTGCCCGAAACGATCACCACGGTGACCAGCGAGAACGCCAGGAAATTCACCGGCAGCCCCCAGAAATTACCGCGACGCACATCGCGCATGCTGCGGCAGTAGCGGCTGAAATCGCCGAAATTCAGCGTAGGCCCGGAGAAGTACGAAACCACCAGCGCCGTTGCCACGATCACCTGGCCGAAAGCCTGCCAGCCCGACAAGGATTTTTCCGCCAGGGTAAAGCTGATGTTGGCCCAGCCGGCTTTCCACACAATCCAGCCGGCCAGGGCGAACATCACCGCATAGACCACCGGCCCCGCCCAGTCGATAAAACGCCGGATGGATTCCATGCCGGCCCAGAACACCGCAGCCTGCAACGCCCAAAGGCTTAAGAAACCAAACCAGCCCAGGTAGGACAGGCCGGCAAAATGCGGTTCTGCATACACCGCCATCTGTGGGAAGAAGCGCAGCACCACGATGATCAAGGCACTCGACGCCAGGTAGGTCTGAATCCCGTACCAGGCCACGGCGATCAGGCCGCGAATCACCGCCGGAATATTGGCCCCAAACACGCCAAAGGCCAGCCGGCAAATGACCGGATACGGCACCGCCGCTTGCTGACTCGGTTTGGCCACCAGATTGGCGATCAACTGCACGATGCAAATACCCGCAAGCAAGGCGATCAGCACCTGCCAACTGGCCAGCCCGAGGGCGAACAGGCTGGCGGCGAACACGTAGCCGCCGACACTGTGCACGTCGCTCATCCAGAAGGCGAAGATGTTGTACCAGTTCCAGTTTTGCGGCAGTGGGCCCAGGTCCTGGTTGTACAGGCGCGGGCTGTAGCCTTTGGGCAATTGTTCGGTCATCGCTGGCTCCTCGAAATACCGGCCTGCGCTTCCGTAACGGGATGCATACGGTAGGCGGCATGGTTTGTATACGAGGCTTTCAGCAGAATGCGTGCCAATGGCACACAATCCCTCTGGATCGGCGCTCCAAAGGGGTTTATCCAGGGCTAAATTCAGGCACTACGCTCAGCAACGGTGCACATAAATCCTGTACACAATCAGTGGTGCACCCGATCTGCACACAGGTAGCCAACCGTGCAGCACGCCGCTGTCAGGAAGGTGCCCCACGCCATGTCCATGATGGCCAACCCAGCGGACCAGCCTTGCAGCGTGGCCCAGTTGCTCAGGTCATACGTGCCGTAGGCCACCAGCCCGAGCAAGGCACCCAGGCGTGCGGCGCGTTGCCAACTGCCGCTTGGCAGGACCACGAACACCACGCAACCGATCACATACAGGAGATAGAACAACACCGCGGGCAACAGGCGGGGTTGGTCAAGCATCAATGGGCCGAGCAGGGATTTGTAGGTCGGGCCCATAAGGACACCGAGCCAGAGGCCGTCGAGCACCAGGAAGGCAAGCAAGGTGGCGAGGTAAGCGAACAGTGTTTTCTTGGTCATTTACGCAAGCTCTGCAGGAGCCCAATTGCTCCTACAGAAGAGCAAACCGCACTCAGCTTAGTTCAATGCGATCCGCGTGAATCACAATCTGACCTTGCTTGTAGAGCGCACCAATGGCCTTTTTGAAGTTGCCTTTGCTCACGCCGAACAAGTTGCTGATCACTGCCGGGTCGCTTTTGTCGCTGACCGGCAGGGTGCCGTTGTTTTCACGCAACTTGGCGAGGATCTTCGAGTTCAGGCTGGAGGCCGCTTCCTGCCCGACCGGTTGCAGGCTCAGGCTGATGTTGCCATCGGCGCGAATCTCTTTGATAAAGCCTTTCTCTTCCTTGCCCGGGCGCAGGAACTTGAACACTTCGTTCTTGTGGATCAGGCCCCAGTGCTTGTTGTTGATGATCGCCTTGAAGCCCATGTCCGTGGCTTCGGCCACCAGCAGGTCGACTTCCTGGCCCACCTGATAGTTGGCAGGCGTCTTGTCCAGGTAGCGGTCAAGACGTGCGGTGGCGGTGATGCGCTTGGTGTGCTTGTCGAGGTAGACGTGCACGACGCAATATTCACCGGCGGTCATCTGACGTTTTTCTTCCGAATACGGCAGCAACAGATCTTTTGGCAAACCCCAGTCGAGGAACACGCCAATGCTGTTGACTTCAACGACTTTCAAACTGGCGAATTCGCCGACTTGTACTTTCGGCTTCTCGGTCGTCGCGATAAGTTTGTCATCGCTGTCCAGATAAATGAAAACGTTAAGCCAGTCTTCATCTTCACTGGGAATATCTTTAGGAATGTACCGATTAGGCAAGAGGATTTCGCCCTCTTGCGCACCGTCCAGGTACAAACCAAAGTTAGTGTGTTTAACCACTTGCAAGCTGTTGTAGCGCCCGACTAAAGCCATTTCCAAATACCCTCGTTACGTGGGCGGCATTCTACCCGAGTTGCGCCCCGCACGCGCGCGCACCTGAAAAATCACGGGCTGACGTGGTCTCCCGATGGCATCGCCCCGCTCGTCTGATCAGGTCACTGAATTTTGCCGCTGGCCAGTGGCGGCCATCTCCCGGGCTTTCTAGTTAAAACAGTAAGTTAGGGGTTATTTCAACGGTAAACTTCGGCTAATTGCGGCCACACCCATTATTCCAGGGGGATATTTGCCAAGCAATTGTCAAGTGTTTCCTGTACGATGCATGGCCAAGTTAATTTTCTACAGGTTAGTGGCCGCCATGCGCGTAAAAGCATCCAACAGCAAAGCAAAGCCAGCTCCAGCCGTTGAAACCAGCGAATCGATCAACAGCCAGATTGCTGCTTTCCTCAAGTCCGGCGGCGAAATCCAGCAAATTGCCAAGGGCGTGAGCGGCCAGACTTTCGGCCCGTCCAAGCAGATCAGCCTGGGCAAAAAGTAAAATTCGCGCAACACCCCCTGCGTTGCATCTAGTCCCTAAGCGTCTTGCCCTCAAGGCGCCAGGACTAGAGCCCGAAATACCCTCACTGCATCACACCATAGTGCGCTAATCGACGAACGGGCCTCACCTGCAGGTTTTCGCCGGTATGCTTGCACACGTCTAGCACGGGCATCTGCCCAATTTCCCCTGTCACTGCTCCTCGCTTTTCATGGAGTGAAGCTTGCTCAAGCCCTGCATTTTTCTGATAACTGCCCTTGCGGCAAGCCCCTTTGCGCAAGCGCAGATTTTTCAGCGTGAATTGGGCGATTTCGACCTGAAATTGGGCACTACGCCAAGCCGCAGCATGGCCCAGGGCCTTGTAAAGCCTACCGCTCCGGGCAGCGACTCATTCCACGGCGGCCTCGACCTGAGCCACGACAGCGGCTTGTATTTCGGCCAATTCTCACCGAACATGGGGCTTTCACCCGCCAATAACCTCGAAGTCGACTCCTACATGGGCTTCAAACGCCCTTTCGACAAGACCCTGGGTTATGAAGTGGGACTGATTCATTACAGCTACCCCAAGCTCAGCCCACTCAACAGCCAAGAGTTCTACGGCGGCTTGAACCTGTTGGGCAATCGCTTCGGCGCCTCCTTCAGCAACGACCCGGACCGCCAGGACAGCACCCTGTTTGCCGACCTTGGCGGCACGCAGCCTTTCGGCATCGGCGTCAGCATGAAGTACACCACGCACCAACTGGGCTCCCCGGCCTCGGTGGAAGGCGGTGCCATCAGCAGCTTCAGTGATTGGTCGATACAACTTTCCCGCGCGTGGAAGGGCGTCGACCTGGACCTGATCTACAGCGACTCCAGCCTCAGCGGCGGTGACTGCTCGGCCTACTCCGGACACAATTCGCAATGCGACGGTCTCTTGACCTTAAAGGCTGCGCGATCGTTTTATTGATGGGCTGAACTGTCGCCCACAGCACGAGTTCACATGCATTAACTCCCTTTGCGCAAGGACTCGCCCATGCTGCGTCGGCTCAAACTATTAATCGTATTGCTGAGCCTGAGCTTGCTGCTCAGCGGCTGCAGTCGCGTGGGCCTGGCCTACCGCAACCTGGATATCATCATCCCCTGGAGCCTCAACGACTACCTGGACATGCACGCCGGGCAGAAGAGCTGGTTCAACGACACACTCAAGGAACACCTGGCCTGGCACTGCACCACGCAATTGCCGGGCTATCTGGATTGGCTTGATCGCCTGCAACAGATGGTCGACAACAACCAGGTCACTGACGACGCGCTACAAACGCGCACTGTGGAAGCCAAGCAGGCGATTGCCGAAGTCGCACGGGAAATCACGCCGTCGGCCATTCAATTGCTGCAAGGCCTGGATGATCAGCAGGTCAAGGACATGAGCGACGCCCTGGCCAAGGACCTGCGCAAGCGTCAGGACGAATACCTCAAGCCGCCCCTGGAGCAGCAAATCAAGGAACGCGCCCAACGCATGAGCAAACGCCTGGACGCTTGGATGGGCCCGCTCAGTGCCAGCCAGCAGAATCGGGTCACCGCCTGGTCCAATAGCCTCGGGGAGCAAAACGAGCAGTGGATCGGCAACCGCGCCCGTTGGCAGGCGCAGTTTATCGACGCGGTGCAGCAGCGTCAGAGCGCGGACTTCGCGCAGAAAATGCAGCAGTTACTGGTGGACCGTGAAAGCCTGTGGCCCGCGCAATACAAGGTCGCCTATGCCCAGACGGAAACGGCGGCACGCAGCCTGATTGTCGACCTGATAGCCGAAAGCACGGTGCAGCAGCGCATGAAGCTGACACAGAAGATTGGCGGTGTGCGCAGCGACTTCAAGGCACTCAAATGCCTAAAGGCTGCCGGCAATACCTGATCTTCAAGGAAGCCAATATGGGAGCGGGCTTGCCCGCGATAGCGGTAGATCAGCCGGCAGATTGATTGCCTGACACTCGGCATCGCGAGCACGCCCGCTCAGCGCCTGTTAGATCAAGCAATCTGCGCCTTTGAGGCCACTTCATCAAACGTCGCCGGCTCCAGCGCATCCGGCTGGTCATCCAACACCTGGCGCGGGTGATCGTTGCCCGGGATAGAGCTGTCAATCAGCGCCAGCAGTTGTGCACCGCGAGCGGTCAAGATGAAGTTCTCACCGTTTCCGCCCTCTTCCTCAGGCCGCGATTCAATAAACCCACGCTTGAACAGCAGCGCTTCGTAATCCGCAGCGGTCTCTTTCAACGTATCCAGATTGCCAGTGGACTCGCCCGCGGTGGCCTTCTCGGCAGCTTCCTGCTCGGCATATTTACGCGGTGCAAAGCTGCCTTCGCCGTTCTGCACTTCATGCAGCAGACGTTCGATCAAATCCCAGTTGTAAGTCGTCATCCTGATTCCTCCTGCAGGCCGATGGAAAAGTAGCCTGTCTAGAGGTGTGACATGCCCCGTCACCGGGCGTTCAGCCGAATAGACCGGCGTCATTTCTCTGAACTTTCCAGACGTTCGCCACCTCAACTGAACACCACTGCCTAGGAGGACCGATCATGAAAACCCTGATGAACCTGGCCATTGCCGCCACGCTGCTGACTGCCCTGCCCGCCTGGGCGTGCACGCCGGAGGAGGCCACGGCGAAGCGCGAACAACTGGCACAGGAAGTGACCAAACTCACTGAGCAGAACCCGACCAAGGCCAAGGAAATGAATGCAGAGCTGCAGAAAATGGACATGGACACGACGGCCGCTGATTTACCCGATAAATGCCAGTTGATCGATCAGCGCCTTAAAGATCTCAAAAAAGCGGCTGCCGAGACAAAAAACTGAAGGCATAAAAAAACCGGACATCGTCCGGTTTTTTTCATACCCGCGCAGCCTTACTCGGCAGCTGGCGCTTCTGGCTTGCGACGCTTGAGCGGCGCCATGCCGTCCTTGCTGACGAGCGACAGGTTGTCGGTCTTCGGCCGGTTGGCAATCTTGCGCTTGGTCGGCGACTTGGCACCGGCCTTTTTCTTGTCGCCCTTGGCGTCGACCTTTTTCTTCTTCACGCCAACGGCCTTGCCCGACGCTTTGACCTTCTTCGGCCCGGTGTAGGTGCCTTTGACTTCCTTGATGGTGCGGCGCTCGAACGACTGCTTCAGGTAGCGTTCGATGCTCGACATCAGGTTCCAATCACCGTGGCAGATCAGCGAGATCGCCAGGCCATCGTTGCCGGCGCGCCCGGTACGGCCGATACGGTGCACGTATTCGTCGCCGCTGCGAGGCATGTCGAAGTTGATCACCATGTCCAGGCCATCCACGTCCAGGCCGCGGGCGGCAACGTCGGTGGCAACCAGGATCTTCACGCCGCCGGCCTTAAGGCGGTCAATAGCCAGCTTGCGGTCCTTCTGGTCCTTCTCACCGTGCAGCACGAACGCTTTGTAGTCCTGTGCCACCAGACGACCGTAGATGCGGTCAGCTGCAGCCCGGGTGTTGGTGAACACGATGGCCTTTTGATAGGTCTCGTTGGCCAACAGCCAGTTAAGGATCTGTTCTTTGTGCACGTTGTGGTCGGCGGTGACGATTTGCTGACGCGTGGTGGCGTTCAGGTCGCTGACGTTGTTGACCTGCAGGTGCTCAGGGTTGTTCAGGATCTTGGCGACCATGTCGCGCAGGGTCGAGCCGCCGGTGGTGGCGGAGAACAGCATGGTTTGCTGGCGATTCACGCATTCAGCTACCAGACGCTGCACATCATCGGCAAAACCCATGTCGAGCATGCGGTCGGCTTCATCAAGCACCAGCACTTCGACTTCCTTGAGGTCGAGGTTGCCGGCGTTGAGTTGCTCGATCATGCGCCCTGGGGTGCCGATGAGAATATCCGGCACCTTGCGCAGCATCGCGGCCTGGACCTTGAAGTCTTCGCCGCCGGTGATCAGGCCGGACTTGATGAACGTGAACTGCGAGAAGCGCTCCACTTCTTTCAAGGTCTGCTGGGCCAGCTCGCGGGTCGGCAGCAGGATCAGGGTTTTGATGCTGACGCGGACTTTGGCCGGGCCAATCAGGCGGTGCAGAATCGGCAGGACGAAAGCGGCGGTTTTGCCACTCCCGGTTTGAGCCGTCACCCGCAGGTCACGCCCTTCGAGCGCGAGCGGGATGGCCGCTGCTTGCACAGGCGTAGGCTCGACAAATTTAAGCTCGGCCACGGCTTTGAGCAGGCGTTCGTGCAGGGCGAATTGGGAAAACACGGGTGCTACCTCGAAGAAATACAAAATATCAGCTGCATAGGGTAACGGTTTCGGGCGTCCAAACCGAGTTTCTTTACGCGAACGGCGCTAATCAGCTGCTTTTTTGTCAGGACATTTGTCTACAACGTCAACTTTGTCGCACTTAAATGCTCTAATCGGCCCGTGTTGTCTTACAGAAGAATCGGTTTCATCCATGGATATCAAACAGTTCTGGCTCAACGTCCAAGACCTTTGGGGCGCCCTCGATCAACACCCGCTGCTGCATGCAAGCTTAGGTTTGGTGGTATTGCTGGTGGTGGCCCTGCTGCTCGGACGGGTCGCACGCTACCTCATCCTCCACACCGTCAAATTGCTCGGCCGGCAACCGGCGCTGCACTGGCTCAATGACCTGCGGCACAACAAAGTCTTCCACCGCCTGGCGCAGATGGCCCCATCCCTGGTGATTCAGTTCGGCCTGTATTTGGTGCCAGAGCTGAGCAAGACCGCCACGCTGTTTATCAGCAATGTGGCCTTGGCGTTCACCATCCTGTTCATGACGCTGGCCGTGAGCGCCCTGCTCAATGCGCTGCTGGATATCTACGCGCGCACTGAACATGCCCGCACCCGCTCGATCAAGGGCTATGTGCAACTGGCGAAGATGGTGTTGTTCGTATTCGCAGCGATCATCATCGTCGCCACCCTGATCGACCGTTCGCCGCTGTTGCTGCTGTCGGGCCTGGGTGCCATGTCGGCGGTGATTCTGTTGGTGTACAAGGACACTCTGCTGTCGTTCGTCGCCAGCGTTCAACTGACCAGCAATGACATGCTGCGGGTCGGTGACTGGATCGAAATGCCCCAGGTCGGCGCCGACGGTGACGTGGTGGACATCACCCTGCACACGGTCAAGGTGCAGAACTTCGACAAGACCATCGTCTCCATTCCTACCTGGCGCTTGATGTCCGAGTCGTTCAAGAACTGGCGCGGCATGCAGGCGTCCGGTGGGCGTCGCATCAAACGCAGCCTGTACATCGACGCCAGCGGCGTGCGCTTCCTGCGCGACGACGAAGAAGTGCGCATGACCCAGGTGCACCTGCTCACCGACTATATCAGCCGCAAACAAGCCGAACTCAAGGCCTGGAACGAAGCCCAGGGCAACAGCGCGCAACTGTCGGCCAACCGCCGCCGTATGACCAACCTGGGCACCTTCCGCGCCTATGCCCTGGCCTATCTGAAAAGCCACCCGGATATTCAACCGAACATGACCTGCATGGTGCGCCAGATGCAAACCACCGCCCAAGGCGTGCCGCTGGAGATCTACTGCTTCACGCGCACCACGGCGTGGGCCGATTACGAGCGCATTCAGGGGGATATTTTTGATTATTTGCTGGCGGTGCTGCCGGAGTTCGGCTTGAGCCTGTATCAGCAGCCGAGTGGCAATGACTTGCGGGCGGGGATGTTGCCGGCGGTGTTGGGGGCCAGTCATTTGCCGGCGCCCGAAAGCAGCGCTGTCTAACACCACCCTCCCCCTGTGGGAGCGGGCTTGCCCGCGATAGCGGAGTATCAGTCAGCCCATCAATGGCTGACCTACCGCTTTCGCGAGCAAGCCCGCGCCCGCAAGAGTTCAACGGCTGATCGCCTCCTTGCGCACGCCCAGCCGACTGATCCAAACCGCGCCCAAAATCACCAACCCGCCCAACGCCAGCCTCCCCAGCGGCTCGTGCTGGTTCCAGATCAGCAAGTTCAGCAACAACCCCACCGGCACATGCAGGTTGTTCATCACCGCCAAGGTGCCGCCGTTGACCAGGCAGGCGCCCTTGTTCCACCAGTACATGCCCAGCGCGGTGCTGACCAACCCGAGGAACACCAACACGCCCCATTGCAGTGGCGCTTGCGGCAGGAAGTCGGCCTTGCCGAACAACAGGAATGCCGGCAACACCACGATCAAGGCGCCCAGGTAGAAATAGCCGAAGCGCCGGTAATGCGGCAAATCACTCGGATAACGCGCCACCAGGTGCTTGTACATCACCTGCCCGGCCGCGTAGGTGAAGTTGGCCAGTTGCAGCAGCAAAAAGCCGCCGAGGAAGTGCGGGGTAATCTGGTCGAAGCGGATCACCGCCGCGCCGCCCACCGCCACCAGTGCAGCGATCAGCGCCCAAGGGTTGAAGCGTCGGTTGAGCGCGTCTTCGATCAGGGTCACGTGCAGCGGTGTGAGAATGGTGAACAGCAGCACTTCCGGCACGGTGAGCACACGAAAACTCAGGTACAGGCACACGTAGGTCACGCCGAACTGCAGCGCGCCGATCACCAGCATGCCACGCATGAACCGTGGCTCTACCGAACGCCAGCGCGTCAGCGGGATAAAGACCAGCCCGGCCAGCACCACGCGCACCAGCACGGCGAAGTAGCTATCGACGTGACCGGCGAGGTATTCGCCGATCAAGCTGAAAGAAAATGCCTGAATCAGGGTGACAACCAGTAGATAGCCCATGCGCGCCTCATTTCGAATGGGCGCGACTTTAAGGGTTTTCGGTGTTTGACGAAACTCGAGGCAAAAAAAACCCGACCTCGCTAAAGCGGCAGTCGGGCAGGAGCACTCAGGAGCAACAAGTGCAAAGGGAGGTTCGATACGCGTACTTGAAGGGTTTGCGTGGGGCGATATAAACACCACGCGATTATGTGGCGATTAAACGATCAAGCAACCTGGGCCAGCAGCGCTTTCGCGTGATTGATGCCCTTCTCCTGGAAGTCCCCGCTCAGGTTCACCCCTTCGGCGTGAATGAAGGTGACATCGTGAATCCCGATAAACGCCATGACCTGGCGCAGGTAGGGTTCCTGGTGATCAGAGGTCGCGCCGGTGTGTATACCGCCACGCGCGGTCAGCACGATAGCGCGCTTGCCGGTGAGCAACCCTTGAGGGCCGGTGGGTGTGTACTTGAAGGTCACACCGGCACGCAACACGTGGTCCAGCCAGGCTTTGAGGGTGCTGGGGATGGCGAAGTTGTACATCGGCGCGGCCATCACCAACACGTCGGCAGCCAGCAGTTCGTCAGTCAATTCGTTGGAGCGGTCCAAAGAAGCCTGTTCAATGCCGCTGCGCTGTTCGGCGGGCTTCATCCAGCCACCGAGCAGGTTGGCATCCAGGTGCGGGACCGGGTTAAGGGCCACGTCGCGCACGGTGATTTGATCCAGCGGATGGGCGGCCTGCCATTGGCTGATGAACTGTTGAGTCAGCTGGCGGGAGATCGAATCCTGCTGGCGGGCGCTGCTTTCAATGATCAGAACGTTGGACATGGCTAGGTAGGCTCCATCTGTAAGTGCTGTAAGACGATGGAGAAAAGATTAACCAGGGCTCATTCGATAAAAAAGCGCAAAAAACTGCTACAACCCATCTAGAAATTTGTTTATAAGCGGAGTATTGCTGTAGGCATGCTCCGCTACCGCTTTATTTTGGGGCACACGCCAGCGCGATACGCATCTTGATAATGGCGCGGCTGAACTTGACCGTGGTGTTGGTACTTTTGCCCGCTTGGACCGTGACCTTGCGAGTACGCGGCGATTCCGGGCCATTGCTGAAGGTTACCGAACACTGCGCGTCGTTGGTGCCGTAGTTGTTTAGTCGGATCGAACTGATGTCGCCGTCCACGTCGGAAGCGATGTAGTCCACTTTCACGCCGTCGATCTTTTTCGTCACGTCGATGGGGTAGGCAAACGCGCTCATGGGCAGCAGCGCCAGCAACACACAACAGAATTTTCTCATTCGGCAGTCTCCAATAAGGACCGCCAGCTTAGGACAAGAGGAGCTCATCTTGAAAGCGCCCCGCGTTACCCTCGATCAATGGCGCACGCTGCAAGCGGTAGTCGACCATGGCGGCTTCGCCCAGGCGGCTGAAGCGCTGCACCGCTCGCAGTCCTCGGTGAGTTACACCGTGGCGCGCATGCAAGACCAGCTCGGCGTGCCGCTGCTGCGCATCGACGGGCGCAAGGCGGTGCTCACCGACGCCGGTGAAGTGCTGTTGCGCCGCTCCCGGCAACTGGTGAAAAACGCCAGCCAACTGGAAGACCTCGCCCACCATATGGAACAGGGCTGGGAAGCCGAAGTGCGGCTGGTGGTGGATGCCGCCTACCCGAATGCGCGCCTGGTGCGTGCCCTCACCGCCTTTATGCCGCAAAGCCGTGGTTGCCGCGTGCGCCTGCGCGAAGAAGTGTTGTCGGGCGTAGAAGAGTTGTTGATTGATGGCATGGCCGACCTTGCCATCAACGGCTTCATCATCCCCGGCTACCTGGGCACGGAAATGAGCGACGTGGAGTTTATCGCCGTGGCCCATCCCGACCATTCGCTGCATCGCCTCAACCGCGAGCTGAGCTTCCAGGACCTGGAAAGCCAGATGCAGGTGGTGATCCGCGACTCCGGCCGCCAGCAGCCGCGGGACGTGGGCTGGCTGGGCGCCGAACAGCGCTGGACCGTCGGCAGCCTGCCCACCGCCGCGACCTTCGTCAGCAGCGGCCTGGGCTTTGCCTGGTTGCCCCGGCACATGATCGAACGCGAACTCAACGAAGGTCTGCTCAAGCAGCTACCCTTGGAAAAGGGCGGCAGCCGCAACCCGACGTTCTACCTGTACGCGAACAAGGACAAACCCCTGGGCCCAGCCACGCAGATCCTCGTGGAATTGCTGCGCACCTTTGACACCGCTCCCTTGGACGCGCCTTTCGCCGCCCCCGAGCAAGCCTGAAACGGAGTTCATGCATGGCCTGGTTCGACCATGAAGGCTGCAACCTGCATTACGAGGAATACGGCCACGGTATTCCGCTGATCCTGATCCATGGCCTGGGCTCCAGTAGCCAGGATTGGGAGTTGCAGATCCCGGTGCTGGCCCGTCACTACCGCCTGATCGTGGTGGATGTACGCGGCCATGGGCGCTCGGACAAACCCCGCGAGCGCTACAGCATCCAGGGCTTCACCTTCGACCTGCTGGCCCTGATCGAACACCTGAACCTGCCGCCCGCCCATGTGGTGGGCTTGTCCATGGGCGGCATGATCGCCTTTCAGTTGGCGGTGGACGAGCCCGGCCTGGTCAAGAGTCTGTGCATCGTCAACAGCGCGCCCGAGGTCAAGGTGCGCAGTGCCGATGACTATTGGCAGTGGGCCAAGCGCTGGAGCCTGGCGCGATTGCTCAGCCTGGCCACCATCGGCAAGGCGTTGGGCGAGCGATTGTTCCCCAAACCGCATCAGGCCGACCTGCGTCGCAAGATGGCAGAACGCTGGGCAAAAAACGACAAACGTGCTTATCTCGCCAGCTTCGACGCGATTGTAGGCTGGGGCGTGCAGGAACAACTTTCCAGGATTACCTGTCCTACGCTGGTCATCAGCGCCGACCACGACTACACGCCCGTGGCGCAGAAAGAAAACTATGTAAAACTGCTGCCCGATGCGCGACTGGTGGTGATCGAAGATTCCCGCCATGCCACGCCCTTGGATCAACCCGAAGTCTTTAACGCTACCTTGCTCGATTTTCTAAAGACAGTCGAAACCACTACCCAGGATCACTGACCTATGTTGAAAAAAATCGCCTTCTTTGCCGGTTCTGTTTTGTTCGCTGCCAACCTGATGGCCGCCGAGCCCGTCAAGGCGCCTCACGTACTGATCACCACCACCAACGGCGACATTGAAATCGAACTGGACCCGGTCAAGGCGCCGATCAGCACCAAGAACTTCCTGGCCTATGTCGACAAAGGTTTCTACACCAACACGATTTTCCACCGCGTCATTCCGGGCTTCATGGTCCAGGGCGGCGGGTTCAACGCGCAGATGTCGCAGAAGCCAACCGAAGCACCGATCAAGAACGAAGCCAGCAACGGCCTGCATAACGTGCGTGGCACCCTGTCGATGGCACGCACCAATGACCCGAACTCGGCCACCAGCCAGTTCTTCATCAACGTCGCCGACAATGCTTTCCTCGACCCAGGCCGTGACGCCGGTTATGCCGTGTTCGCCAAAGTAGTCAAAGGCATGGACGTGGTCGACGTCATCGTCAACTCGCAAACCACCACAAAGCAGGGCATGCAGAACGTGCCTATCGATCCTGTTCTGATCAAGTCGGCCAAGCGCATCGACTGAGGTCTGCAGGGCGTTCTTCAGGTAGCCCCGCGCGGCGCCCACAAGGCACCGCGCGCATTTGAACAGGAGAGCCCGCCAGGCGGGCGTCAACCTAATGCTCTATCGTCGTTTTGAACAACTGATCGATATTTTCCGCGCCGCCCCCAGCGACGCCCCTCCCGACAAAGTCCTGCCCTTCTACCTCTACTACCTGCGCCAGGTGTGGCCAAGCTTTGCCGCCTTGCTGGTGGTGGGCCTGATCGGTGCGTTGATCGAAGTGGCGTTGTTCAGCTACCTGAGCCGCATCATCGACCTGGCACAAGGCACGCCGCCCGCCAACTTTTTCCAGATTCACAGCACCGAGCTGATCTGGATGGCCGTGGTGGCCCTGCTGCTGCGCCCAATTTTCAACGGCCTGCATGACTTGTTGGTGCATCAGACCATCAACCCCGGCATGACCAGCCTGATTCGCTGGCAGAACCACAGCTACGTGCTCAAGCAGAGCCTGAATTTCTTCCAGAACGATTTCGCCGGGCGTATCGCCCAGCGCATCATGCAAACCGGCAACTCACTGCGTGACTCGGCGGTGGCGACGGCGGAAGCCATCTGGCACGTGTCGATCTACGCGATCAGCGCCCTGGTTTTGTTTGCCGAGGCCGACTGGCGCCTGATGATCCCGCTGATCACCTGGATCATCTTCTACAGCCTGGCCCTGCGCTACTTCGTGCCAAGGGTGAAAGAACGTTCGGTGATCTCCTCCGAAGCGCGTTCCAAGCTGATGGGCCGCATTGTCGACGGCTACACCAACATCACCACCTTGAAGCTGTTCGCCCATACGCAGAATGAGCAGGAATACGCCAAGGAAGCGATCATCGAGCAGACCGAAAAAACCCAACTGGCCGCCCGCGTGCTGACCAGCATGGACGTGACGATTGCCATCTTGAACGGCCTGCTGATCGTCACCACCACCGGCCTGGCGTTGTGGTTGTGGACGCAGTCACTGATCTCCGTGGGCGCGATTGCCCTGGCCACCGGCCTGGTGATTCGCATCGTCAACATGTCCGGCTGGATCATGTGGGTGGTCAACGGCATTTTCGAAAACATCGGCATCGTGCAAGACGGCCTGAAAACCATCGCTGCGCCGCTGGCGGTCACCGACCGCGAGAATGCCCCGCGCCTGAACGTGCCGCATGGCGAAGTGCGCTTCGAGCAGGTGGATTTTCACTACGGCAAGAAGAGCGGGATCATTGGCGGCTTGAACCTGAACATCAAGGCCGGGGAAAAGATCGGCCTGATCGGCCCGTCCGGCGCGGGCAAGTCGACCCTGGTCAACCTGCTGTTGCGCCTGTATGACCTGCAAGGCGGACGCATCCTGATCGATGGCCAGAACATCGCCGAGGTTGCCCAGGAAAGCCTGCGCGCACAGATCGGCATGATCACCCAGGACACCTCGCTGCTGCACCGTTCGATCCGTGACAACCTGCTGTACGGCAAGCCGGATGCCACCGACGAGGAACTCACCGCCGCCATCCGCAAGGCACGCGCCGATGAGTTCATTCCGTTGCTGTCGGACGCCGAAGGGCGTACCGGGCTGGATGCCCATGTGGGTGAGCGCGGGGTAAAACTGTCCGGCGGACAACGCCAGCGCATCGCCATCGCGCGGGTACTGCTCAAGGACGCGCCGATCCTGATCATGGACGAGGCCACCTCGGCGCTGGACTCGGAAGTGGAAGCGGCGATCCAGGAAAGCCTGGAAACGCTGATGCAGGGCAAGACGGTGATTGCGATCGCGCACCGGTTGTCGACGATTGCGCGGATGGACCGATTGGTGGTGCTGGAGAAAGGGCAAATCGCCGAGACCGGCAACCACGCCGAGTTGCTGGCCCATGGAGGGTTGTATGCAAGGTTGTGGCAACACCAGACCGGGGGTTTTGTCGGCATCGATTAAAAGTACACCGATGAACAATGTGGGAGCTGGCTTGCCTGCGATGAAGGTGCATCAGGCGACATCATTGTCGCTCAATAACCGCAATCGCAGGCAAGCCAGCTCCCACACTCAATCAGCGCCAGGTTCCCTATTCATGGGCCCTGGCGCTTTTTTATGGCCTGGACTTGCTTACAAAGCCTGCTTCAATCAAAGCAGTGCCCAGAGGGGCGCTGAAGTAAATCTGCAGGGAGCATCACTGATTTACTGATTGGGTAGAGCGATCTATCAAGGACGTGCTGCATGTCTTTGTTCAAACGTTCAGTCACAGAGGGGTTAGGTACGTTTTGGCTGGTGTTGGGCGGTTGCGGGAGTGCGGTATTGGCCGCAGCGTTTCCCGCCGTCGGGATAGGCCTGCTGGGTGTAGCCTTGGCATTCGGGCTCACGGTGTTGACCATGGCGTTCGCCATCGGGCATATCAGCGGCTGCCATCTCAACCCGGCAGTGTCAGTGGGGCTGGTCGTGGGCGGGCGGTTTCCGGCCAAGGAGTTACCGGCTTACATCATCGCGCAGGTGATCGGCGGCACCGTCGCCGCTGCGCTGTTGTACTTCATTGCCAGCGGCAAACCGGGGTTCGAAATGGCGTCGGGCCTGGCTTCCAATGGCTATGGCGAGCATTCGCCCGGCGGTTACTCACTGGCAGCAGGGTTTATCTGTGAACTGGTGATGACGGCGATGTTCGTGCTGATCATCCTCGGCGCCACCGACCGTCGTGCCCCGCCGGGCCTGGCGCCCATGGCCATTGGCTTGGCCTTGACCCTGATCCACTTGATCTCCATTCCCGTGACCAACACTTCGGTCAACCCGGCGCGCAGTACCGGCCCGGCACTGATCGTCGGCGGGTGGGCGCTTCAGCAGTTATGGCTGTTCTGGCTCGCGCCGATACTTGGCGCGGTAATCGGCGGCGTGGCCTATCGATGGCTGGGCAAGGAGGAACCGGCCTGAGGCAAACGGGTTCAGCCCTGCCGATAAGGCAGGGCTGAGTTAAATAAGCTGTCGTCAGCCTTGATGGGCCTGCATGTACTGGCGCAATAGCTGGTTTATGCGCGTCTGGTAGCCAGTACCCTGACCTTTGAACCACTCCAGAACATCAGCATCCAGTCTAATAGTAACCGCCTGCTTCACCGGCACACGTAGCTCCGCACGCCGGAAAAACTCGGCGTCCAGCTCAGGAATATCGCTGGTATCGATTTCTTCATCACTCATCTTGGCCAGGCGCTCCCAATCAGTTTTCGATGTTTGCGTCATAGTATTTGGCCTCCTTCTTGGTTGCTTTTCGGGCAGAGATGATTCGGATCACATCACCACACCGTTCGGTGTATACGACCACACCCATTAACAGTTTTATCCAGCCAATACTGATCCAACGCTCTTCGCCATAATCTGCCCGATCATCGCGCAAGGCCAGCATTGGATGCCGAAAGATATCTGGAACGTCATTAAAATCGATGCCGTGCTTGGTAATATTGGCTTTATTTTTGGAGTCATCCCACTCAAAAAGCATGGCACATCCTGTATGTACTTTTGTACATACAGCATAAAAGATTTCGTCACTTTTGGGTGGGCTCGCCAGACCGATGGTTCAGCCCTGCCGATAAGGCAGGGCTGCCCTCGCCTCTTCGGCATACGCCAGAATCCCCACGCGCTCGCGCTCCAGGAAGTCCTCTACGGCACTCTTTAACCCTGGATGGCGCAGGTAATGCCATGAACGAGTAATCACCGGCTCAAACCCACGAATCAATTTGTGCTCGCCCTGGGCGCCGGCGTCGAAGCGTTGCAGGCCATGGGCGATGGCGTAGTCCATGCCTTGGTAGAAGCAGGTTTCGAAATGCAGGCGGTCGAACTCCGCCAGGCAGCCCCAATAACGTCCGTAGAAGCTATCGCCACCGATCAGGCTGAAGGCCATGGCCACCGGGCGTGTGCCTTGTTTGGCCAGTACCACGCGGATCGCCTCGGGCATGCGCTCGGCCAGCAGGCTGAAAAAGGTGCGGGTCAGGTAGGGTGACTGGCGACGCACGGCGTAGGTGTTGGCGTAGCAGGCGTAGACAAAATCCCACTGCGCTTCACTCAGCTCATGGCCTTGCAGCCATTCGAACTCGATGCCCTGCCCCGCCACTTGTTCGCGCTCTTTGCGCATCTGTTTGCGCTTGCGTGAGCTCAAGGCGTCGAGAAAGTCCTGAAAGTCGCGATAACCGCGGTTCTGCCAATGAAACTGGCAGCCCAAGCGCTGCAGCCAGCCCGCTTGCTCCGCCAACGCCGCATCGGCCAAAGGGTCAGTGAAATTGATATGAGCGCTGGAGAGCCCTTCGATTTCCAGGTAGCCCGGCAAGCTGTTCAGCAACTCGAAACCGTCCTCAACCGTTCTCGCCAGCAAGCGCGGCCCACTGACCGGGCTGAACGGCACCGCCGTCAGCAACTTGGGGTAGTAATCGATACCGGCGCGCTCACAGGCATCCGCCCAGCCGTGATCAAACACGTACTCGCCGTAGGAATGCCATTTGCGATAACTGGGCAACGCCGCCACCAGACGATCGCCTTCCCAATGCAGCAAATGCTCCGGCTGCCAACCCGAGTGCGGGCCCAGGCTGGCGCTGTCTTCCAGCGCGCTCAGGAACGCATGCCGCACAAACGGTTGGGCCTGCGGCACGAGGGCGTCCCATACCTCGGGGGCGATTTCGGACAGGTTATCCAGGCGTTGCAACGGCATCGGCATCCTCACTACTTCGGGGCGTGAAAGCCTGGCGAGTATCGCTTATCGACGGGCTTTACACATCTTCAAATCGCGGGACAAGGGCTAAAACCAATAGTTCCGTTTCTAAATGTTTTGTCATCTAGATGACATCACTTAGCCACTCTTTCGTCATAAGTGATCGCGATACTGACGCTTGTTTTTAGAGCGCCAGGTTCTACCAGGCAGCTATTTTCCGTCCGTCATCGGTCGGTTGTGTCCTGGATGGTTTGCCATCCCTCCTCACTTTCGGAGATTGATATGCGTCTTGCTTCCACTAAAACTGCGGCGCTCCTGTGTGGCGGCCTGTTGCTGGCCCTGAGCGTTCCGGCCAGCGCCGCAGTCGACGCTAAGTTGCTCGACATGCTCAAGGCCAACGGCCAGATCACCGCTGCGCAGTACACCGAACTGCAAGCGGAATTGGCCAAGGACCAGAAAGAAAAGCAGATCGCACGGCAAGCTCAACAAGAGACCAACGAGCAGATCGCGGCCACCGCGAAAAAAACCAATGACTTGAGCGTGTTCGACCAGAAGCTGGCCTGGGCTGCCAAGACCCAGTTCAAGGGTGACGTACGCTTCCGTCAGGAAACCGTGAAGATCCAGGGCGAATCCAACAACGGCGGCCGTGACAAAGACCGTCAGCGCATCCGTGCCCGCCTGGGTGCCTACACCGAGATCAACTCGCAAGTCGACACCGGCATTCGTATCGCCACCGGCAGCAGCGACGACGCGCGCTCCACCAACCAGGACCAGGACAACTACTTCGACAAGAAGTCGATCTGGCTGGACCTCGGCTACATCGACTACCACCCGGACCAGATCAAAAACCTGCACGTGATCGGGGGCAAGATGCTCCAGCCGTGGGTCAACATGGGCGACGTGATCTGGGATAGCGACATCAACCCGGAAGGTCTGGCCCTGACCTACAAATACCCACTGGGTAGCAGCGCGGAGCTGTTTGGTAGCCTGGGTAACTACAACCTCAAGGACAACGTTGACGGCGACGGCGTGCAATTTCGCCACGACCTGCGCCTGACGTCCGGCCAGTTGGGCACGCGTTTCTCGGTGACCGACAACCTGAAAATGACCCTGGGCGGCAGTGTCTACGCCTACCAGAACGACAAAGACAGCCGCTGCACAACCACCACCACGCCTTGCGCATTGGCGGTTAACGGCAACTCGGCCGACAACCAATTCCGCCTGTATGAAGGGTTTGCCCAGGCTGACATCGGTGGCCTGGCGGTACCGCTGGCGTTCTACGGCCAGTACGTGAAAAACAACGATGCTGTGACCGACCAGGACACGGCCTGGTTGATCGGTGCCAAGTCCAAAGTGTTTGGCTTCAACCTCGACTACAACTACCGCGATATCCAGCGTAACGCTGTGGTTGGCGCCTTCACTGACTCGGACTTCGCCAACGGCACCACCGGTTCGCGCGGTCATAAGATGAAGGTCAGCTACGACATCGACAAGAACTTCGCCCTCGGCGCCACGTACTTCCTGACCAAGGCTGACTACGCCAGCCGCACGCAGCGTGATGCCAACACCAACACCCTGCAGTTGGATGCCGAAGCCAAGTTCTAAATGTGCATGCAATAAGCCTTGGGCCAGGACGGCCCGAGGTCGTTTTTAACAGCCTTGCGTGGGTGGTTCGATCCCCATCATCCGTTCGACTCCCCCACGCGAGCCTGCCCTTCGCAGACTTTACTGATCCTTCAACCGCTCGGCTGCCAACCGTGTAGCCAAATCATCAGCGTCGCTTACCGGTTCCTCCGGCATGAGCTTCAATGTCGCCTGCATCAGGCGCATCTGACGGATAAATCGCCGGCAGTTAGGGCAAAACATCAGGTGATGACGCACCAGCAGGCGCTCACGAAAGGTCAATTGCCCGTCGAGGTAATCACTGGAACGCGCCACTTGCTCTTTACAGGTCAACATTCGCCCGTTTCCTCAAAATGCTCCACCGTCGCGAAGACTTTAAGCCGTGCTCGATGCAACAGCACACGAACATTGGAGAGCGAGAGCGTCAGAAGATTACAGATCTCTTCCAACTCCAATCCTTGGCGTTCACGCAACACCAGCACGCTGCTTTGCAACTCCGACAAACTCAGCAACGTATGCTCCAGGCATTTGCGCAATTCATCTTCGGTCAGCAAGGCTTCCGGGGTGTCTTGGTGCCAGGCGTACGGCGCGACGGCCCAATGGCCATCGTCGGGCACGAAGCGGTCATCGCCAATGGTGCCGTGGGGTGAGGGCAAATCGTCGAGCAATACTTCTCGGCGATTGCGTTTATAGCGGCCCTTGGCAGAGTTGGCGGTGATAGTCAGCAGCCAGGTCTTGAGGCTGGAGCGCCCTTCGAACTTGGCCAAGTTGCGCACCACCGACAGCCAGGCGTCCTGCACCACTTCGTCGGCGTGGCGCTGGCCGACGATGGCATAGGCCACCGCGCGCATGGCGCTCTGGTAGGTGGTAACCAATTCTTTATAAGCCCGCTGCTCGCCCTTGAGCAGCCGTTCGAGCAGGTGCGCGTCGTCCGCTACTGCCATTCAGAACCTCGATTTCAAAATGCAAACCCAATCAATGTGGCAAACCGACTCCTATGGGAGCTGGCTTGCCTGCGATGCAGGCACCTCGGTAGTTATGATGCGCCGAGGTGATGCTATCGCAGGCAAGCCAGCGCCCACATTGACCGCGTTTAGCGTTTGCGCAGGATTACGCTGCCGATTGAGTAACCCGCACCGAACGAACTGAGCACCGCCACAGAGCCCTTGGGCAGATCGTCCTGGTAGGTGTGGAACGCAATCACCGAGCCCGCCGAGCTGGTGTTGGCGTAGGTGTCGAGAATCACCGGAGCCTCTTCCACCGAGGCTTCGCGGCCGAGCAGTTTTTTCACGATCAGGTGGTTCATGCTCAGGTTGGCCTGGTGCAGCCAGAAGCGCTTCACATCGGCCACATTCAACTGATTTTCTTCCAGGTGCACACCGATCAGTTCGGCAACCATCGGGCAAACATCACGGAATACCTTGCGGCCTTCCTGCACGAACAGTTTGTCCGGCGCGCCGATGCCCTCTTCCGCCGCGCGGTTGAGGAAGCCGAAGTTGTTGCGGATGGTGTTGGAGAACTTGGTCAGCAGCTTGGTGCTCACCACATCGAACTGGTGCTCGGAGGTCGCCAGGTCAGCGCGCTCAAGAATCACCGCCGTGGCCGCATCACCGAAGATGAAGTGGCTGTCACGGTCGCGGAAATTCAGGTGGCCGGTGCAGACTTCCGGGTTGACCATCAGGATCGCCCGCGCCTGGCCCAGCTTGATGCTGTTGGCGGCGTTCTGGATACCGAAGGTCGCCGACGAGCAGGCCACGTTCATGTCAAAACCGAAACCTTCGATGCCCAGGGCTTCCTGGACTTCAATGGCGATGGCCGGGTAGGCGCGCTGCAGGTTGGAGCAGGCGACGATCACGCCATCGATGTCGGCGGCGGTCTTGCCGGCGCGCTGCAGGGCTTGTTCGGCAGCGCCGATGGCCATCTGGCAGAGTACCGACCATTCATCATTGCTGCGCTCGGGCAGGCGCGGAGCCATGCGCTGCGGGTCGAGAATGCCGTCTTTGTCCATGACAAAACGGCTCTTGATGCCCGACGCCTTTTCAATAAAGGCCGCACTGGACTCGGTCAGTGCCTGCACGTCACCGCACTCAATGGCGGCGGCGTTATCGGTATTGAACTGCTGCACATAGGCATTGAAAGACTGCACCAGCTCTTCGTTGGAAATGCTGTTGGCCGGGGTGTACAGGCCAGTGCCGCTGATGACGACGTTATGCACGGTCGTTCCTCTAAATCTGTCAGGCAGAAGATATTGGTACCGTCGTACCAAACTTTAAGTCGTTCGATTCCGTCCAGCGGGCATCAAACTGGCAACGCTTTATTCCATCGCACCGTGGTTGCAACAGCCCTTCACGGCGATCCCGGCATTTATAACCGCGAAGTTTGCCACAACCCCAAGGATTTGGCGCCATTTCCCGGATAAACCCGGTACACCTGTGGGAGCTGGCTTGCCTGCGATGCAGACACCGCGGTGTATCAGTCAAACCACTGTGATGCCATCGCGGGCAAGCCAGCTCCCACATTGGATGGGGTTTGTCTGGGGAGCCAAGCACCACGTCAGGCCTCCACCAAGCTCCACTGCTTGCTCAATCGCTTGTCAGAAATCGGCACTTTGGTGCCCAATTGCTGGCCAAACAGTGACACGCGATATTCCTCCAGCCACCAGCGATACAGCTCCAACTGCGGGTCGCGCTTGCCTTCCTGGGTATGTTTGTTCAGGCGGTTCTGGTACTGCGCCCACAGGCCGCTCAGCTCGGCGCTCCACACCCGATCTTTTTGCACCTGGCTTGGCAGTTTCTCCAGGCGCAGCTCGATGGCCTTGAGGAAACGCGGCAGTTCCTTGAACCACTGCGCCGGGGTTTCGCGCACAAAACCCGGGTACACCAAATGACTCAGCTGCTGCTTGATGTCATTCAAGGCCACGGCCTGGGCCAGATCGATCTTACCTTTGAAGCGTTTTTGCAAGCCATGCCACAGCTTCAGCACTTCCAGGGTCAAGCGTGCCAGGCGTTCGGCGTGCTCGGTCCAGCTGCCGCGCTTACGTTCGGCCAAAGCGGCCAGACCCGCACCGTCACGCGGCAAGCTGGCTTCGCCTTCCAGCACGCAGGTGTCCAGGCTGGCCAGCAGAATGTCTTCGACCAGCGCATCGATGCGCCCCAATTCGCGGTACATCAGGCCCAGCTCAGTCAGGCCGGGCAATTTGCCGCGCAGGAATTTCGCCGGTTCGGCCAATTGCTGCATCAGCAGACGCTGCAAGGCGCGGCGGTGCTGGAACTCGGCCTCGGCGGCCGTCGAGAACCGCCCTTCCTTGACCGTGCCATTCTCTTCGACCAGCGCCGGGTAGACCGTCATCGACAGGCCGGCGATCTTTTGCTGGGTCTTCTCGGCCACCGCCGCAAACACCTTAGCCTCCACCGGCTGCTGGCTTTTCGCGGTCTGCGGTACGGCCAATGCGACCTGGCTGGCCTCGGCAAAACGTGCCGTCAGCTCGGCCAGGTCACGGCCTTCGCCGAGGAACTTGCCCTGACCGTCGACCACTTCCAGGTTCATCTTCAGATGGTTTTCCACCTGCTGCGCCGCTTCCGCCCAGGCTTCATCACTGACCCGCGCGCCGGTCATGCGCAACAGTTCGCGCCCCAGCGCCTGGGGCAACGAGCCCTGGCCAAATTCGATGCGTTGCAGCGCCGCCTTGATGAAATCCGGCACCGGTACAAAGTTTTTGCGCAACGCTTTAGGCAGGTTGCGCACCAGCGCGATGCACTTGGCCTCGATCACCCCCGGCACCAGCCATTCCAGGCGCTCCGGCGGCAGTGCCGGCAGCAGTGGCGCCGGCACGCGCAGGGTCACGCCGTCGCGCGGGTGGTTGGGTTCGAAGTGGTAACTCAAGGCCAGGGCCAAATCGCCCAAGTGCAAGGTGTCCGGGTAATGCGCGGCGGTGACTTCGCTGGCCTCGCGGGCCAGCACGTCTTCCTCGCGCATGATCAGCAGTTGCGGGTCTTTCTGGCTGTTGACCTTGTACCAGCTGTCGAACGTGGCGGTCTGGTGGATCTCTGCCGGCAGGCGCGCATCGTAGAAGGCGTACAGGGTTTCTTCGTCCGCCAGGATGTCGCGGCGGCGCGCCTTGGCTTCCAGTTCGTCGAGCTGCTCCAGCAGTTGCTGGTTGGCCGTCAGGCACTTGGCCCGGGACTGAATCTCGCCACGCACCAAGCCTTCGCGGATAAACAGCTCGCGGGACACCACCGGGTCAATCGGCCCGTAATGCACAGGGCGGCGCCCGACCACAATCAACCCGAACAGGGTGATCTGCTCAAACGCCACCACTTGGCCGCGCTTCTTTTCCCAGTGCGGTTCGAAATGGTTTTTCTTGATCAGGTGCCCAGCCAGCGGCTCGATCCAGTCGGCATCAATCTTCGCCACCATGCGCGCATACAGCTTGGTGGTTTCCACCAGTTCGGCGGCCATCAGCCATTGCGGGCGCTTTTTGCCGATGCCCGAGGACGGATGAATCCAGAAGCGCCGCTGCCGCGCGCCAAGGTAATCACCGTCTTCGGTTTTCTGCCCGATCTGACTGAGCAGGCCGGACAACACGGCCTTGTGCAGCTTGGCAAAGTCCGCCGGCTCTTTATTGACGGTCAACTGCATGTCGCGGCAAATCAGGCTCAACTGGCGATGCGAGTCGCGCCACTCGCGCAGCCGCAGGTAATTCAGGAAGTTCTTACGACACCAGTTACGCAACGGGCTGGCCGTCAGTTCCTGGCGCTGCTCTTCAAAACCGCGCCATAGGTTAACCAAACCGGCGAAGTCGGAATCCGCATCCTTCCACTGGGCGTGAGCCTGATCGGCTGCCTGCTGACGCTCGGGCGGGCGCTCGCGCGGGTCTTGGATCGACATCGCGCTGGCGACGATCAGCACTTCCTGCAAACTGCCGAGCTTGGCGGCTTCGAGCAGCATGCGGCCCATGCGCGGGTCCACCGGCAGGCGCGCCAGCTGGCGGCCCAACGGCGTGAGCTGGCTGTTGCGGTCCACCGCCGAGAGCTCTTGCAGCAAGTTGAAACCGTCGCTGATGGCCTTGCCGTCCGGCGGTTCGATAAACGGGAAATCGGTGATCTCACCCAGACGCAGGTGCAGCATCTGCAGGATCACGGCGGCAAGGTTGGTGCGCAGGATTTCCGGGTCGGTAAATTCCGGGCGGCCGATAAAGTCTTCTTCGCTGTACAAGCGGATGCAAATGCCCGGTTCGACCCGCCCGCACCGACCTTTACGCTGGTTGGCGCTGGCCTGGGAAATCGCCTCGATCGGCAGGCGCTGCACCTTGGCGCGGTAGCTGTAGCGGCTGATGCGCGCAGTGCCGCTGTCGATCACATAACGAATGCCCGGCACGGTCAGCGAGGTTTCCGCGACGTTGGTCGCCAGCACCACGCGACGACCTGGGTGGGACTGGAAAATACGCTGCTGTTCGGCCGGTGACAGGCGCGCGTACAGCGGCAGAATTTCAGTGTGCTTGAGCTGGGCCTTGCGCAGCATTTCGGCGGCGTCGCGAATCTCGCGCTCACCCGGCAAGAACACCAGCACATCGCCGGGGCTGCGGCGTTCGCTGCGCTCGTAAGCGGCGATTTCATCGAGGGTGGCGAGGATCGCCTGGTCAACGGTCAAGTCGTCCTCGACGCGGTTGCCCTCCTCGTCCTGCTCCAGGGTCAGCGGGCGATACCACGTGTCCACCGGGAACGTGCGGCCCGAGACCTCGACAATCGGCGCATCGTCGAAGTGCTTGGAAAAACGCTCCAGGTCGATGGTCGCCGAGGTGATGATGACTTTCAGGTCCGGGCGACGCGGCAGCAGGGTTTTCAAGTAGCCGAGCAGGAAGTCGATGTTCAGGCTGCGTTCGTGGGCTTCGTCGACGATGATCGTGTCGTAGCGTTCCAGGTAACGGTCGTTCTGGGTTTCCGCCAGCAGGATGCCGTCAGTCATCAACTTGATCAGGGTGTTGGAATCACTCTGGTCTTCGAAACGCACCTGATAGCCGACCAATGCGCCCAACGGCGTGGCCAGTTCTTCGGCGACGCGGCTGGCGACGCTGCGAGCGGCAATTCGGCGCGGCTGGGTGTGGCCGATCAGGCCGTACTGGCCACGGCCGATTTCCAGGCAGATTTTCGGCAGCTGGGTGGTTTTACCCGAGCCGGTTTCGCCGGCAATGATCAGCACCTGATGCTTGAGCAGCGCTTCTTTGATCTCGTCGCGCTTGGCGGCAATCGGCAGGCTGTCGTCATAGCGGATCACCGGCAGGCTGGCACGCCGCGCCGTGACCTGGGCGCAGGACGCCTGCATGCGCGTAACCCACTGCGCCAGCTTCTCCTCATCGGGCTTCTTGCGCAGCTCGAGCAACTGGCGCCGCAAGCGGTGGCGGTCGGCGAGCATGGCGTGATCGAGGTTTTTCAGCAGTGGGTCGATAGCGGGCGCTTGGTCAGTCATCAGGTACGTATGGGTCGTCTATTTATGCAGGGGGCGGATTGTCGCAGAAAACCGCCAACGCGCGCGCCCCTCATTCGTTATCGCGGTCTTTGCGCCGGTACGGGAACACGTCGATGACCTTGCCGGCGCGAATCGCTTCCTGCAGGCCTTTCCAGTAGTTCGCGTCGTACAGCTCACCATGCAGCTCATTGAACAGCTTGCGCTGGCCGGCGTCGGCAAACAGGAACGGCGGGAATTCTTCGGGGAACACATCCAGCGGGCCGATGGAATACCAGGGCTCCGACGCCATTTCATCCTCCGGCGTGCGCGGTGCAGGGATGTGGCGAAAGTTGGCTTCGGTGAGAAAGCAGATCTCGTCATAGTCGTAGAACACCACGCGGCCGTGGCGGGTGACGCCGAAGTTCTTCAGCAACATGTCGCCTGGGAAGATATTCGCCGCCGCCAGTTGCTTGATGGCCAGGCCGTAGTCGTCCAGGGCTTCGCGCACCTGAGCGTCGTTGGCGTTCTCCAGGTAGAGGTTGAGCGGGGTCATGCGCCGCTCGGTCCAGCAGTGGCGGATCAGCACCGTGTCACCTTCCACTTCGACGGTGCCGGCAGCGACTTCCAGCAGCTCGGCCAGGCACTCGGGTTCAAACTTGCTCAAGGGGAAGCGGAAGTCGGCGAACTCCTGGGTGTCGGCCATGCGCCCTACGCGGTCGACACTTTTGACCAGGCGATACTTCTCGATCACCGTGGCGCGGTTGACGTTTTTCGACGGCGAAAAACGGTCCTTGATGATCTTGAACACCGTGTTGAAGCCCGGCAGCGTGAACACGCTCATGACCATGCCGCGTACGCCGGGCGCCATGATGAACTGATCATCGGTGGTCGCCAGGTGGTTGATCAGCGCGCGGTAGAACTCCGACTTGCCGTGCTTGTAGAAGCCGATGGACGTGTAGAGCTCAGCGATGTGCTTGCCCGGCAGGATGCGCTTGAGAAAGCCGATGAACTCCGCCGGCACCGGCACGTCGACCATGAAATAGGAACGGGTGAACGAGAAAATGATCGACACATCGGCTTCGTCAGTGATCAGCGCATCGATCTGGATGCCGCGCCCTTCACGGTGCAGCAGCGGAATCACCAAGGGCCATTGTTCGTCGCGGGTGTAGATGCGCCCTACCAGATAGGCACCTTTATTGCGGTAGAGCACCGAGGAAAACAGCTCGACGTTGAGGTCCGGGTCTTTGCACACCCAGTCGGGCAGGTTCTCGCGCAGTTGGGTTTCGAGGCGGCGCAGGTCGGCCGCCAGGTCGGCGTAGGGCTCGCTGAACGCGTAATCGGCGAAGACCTGCGCCAGCATCGCTGCGAGGTCGCCGGCTGGTTTATAGGTACGGGTTTGCGCCGCCCGCGCGCGGCGCAGGCTCGGCCGGGTGGTGTGGATGAACATGCAGCCGTCGCTGATCAAGTCATGGCTGAACAGGCCGCAGAAGATCGAGTTGTACCAAGTCTCGGAGAGTTCATCGTCGAAGCGCAGGTCAATCAGGCTTATATAGGCGCTCTTGACCACCGGCCACATGTCGATCTCCAGCAACGCAGCCTCATCGAAGCTGGCCTGGAGGCGCGCCGTCACTTCAGCGACTTTTTCCTCATACAAGTTGATGCGCGCCGCCGAAGCCGCCTGCCCCTGCTGCCACTGGGCCTTTTCGAACCGTTCACGGGCGCCGTCGGTGATCTGGCGGAAGTGCTCACGGTAATCGTCGAAGCCGTCGAGGATCATGCGGGCGATAGCGAGGGCGGATTGCGACATGCGGGAAACCTCTAGCGGGCATCTGGAAGCCCTGAGCTTAGCCAGTGAACGGGGGCAGGAGAAGGAGGATTTTTCGGGTCACTTTGTACAAGTTTGTACACATCGCAGATTTATTTTCAGATTCCATAATTCGACCGTACGGTCAATAAACACAGCAACACGTCGCACTGCCATCACTTACAGGCCCGCAACCGCGTGGCCTGGCGCTTTACGCCGAAAAAACCTGCGAAACCGACCTTTCACAACATGTGCAACCGAATTGATACAGCGTAGGGGAAACCCTGATTACCACCTTAGTGGCACTTTGATATACAGCGCGCCCTCTCCCATCCTAACAAGGTCTGAAGACCGATCCGGGAACAGGTTCTAATCGCCTAAGGAGCATTGAGATGTCATTGAGGAATATGCCGATCGGACTGCGTGCCAGTCTGAGTTTTGCGGTTTTGGCCAGTATGTTGGTCGTTGTCGGATTGTTTGGCCTGGGGCAGATGGCCAAGTTGCGCGAAAGCGCGCTGGTTATCGAGGAATCGTGGATGCCGAGCATCGAGAATATCCACGACGCCGCAGCCTCTGTGGCCAGTATTCGCCTGGAAGCCTTGCGCCTGGCGAGCACCGACGAGTCGCGGATTCGCGACAACAGCAAAAACCTGATCAGCCGCCAGAGCAACGAGCTGCAAACGCTGCTGACCCATCACGAAGGCCTGAACAGTGGCGAGACAGAAGCCGACCTGCTGAAAAAGCTCAAAGGCGACGTAGCCACCTACCTCACGATCGTTGGCCAGATGGTTGCCCTGGTGGACAAGGATCAGCAGCAAGACGCCATCGACCTGCTCACCAGCCGCCTTGCGCCACAAGGTAGCGTCCTCAACAAGCGCTTGGAGGACATGATCACCTTCAATCAAAAAGGCGTGGAAGACGCAGCCAGCTCAGCCGCACAGATGTATTCCCGCGCGCAATGGGTGGTCGGCCTGATCATCGCTTGCGCGTTGATCGCCACCTTACTACTGGCCTGGCTGCTGACCCGCAGCATCACAACCCCCATCGGCCAGGCCCTGGCCGTAGCGCGCACGATCGCCGGTGGCGACTTGAGCCAACCGATCAAGGTGCACGGCAGCGACGAAGCGGCGCAATTGCTCAGCGCCCTGGCCACCATGCAAGCGCAGTTGCAGACCACTGTCCGCAGCATCAGCGAGTCAGCGCAGCAACTGGCCTGCGCCACCGAAGAGATGAGCTCGGTGATGGAACAGAGCACCCGTGGCCTGCAAGCGCAGAACGATGAAATCGAACAAGCCGCGACTGCCGTGACCGAAATGAGCGCAGCGGTGGACGAAGTGGCGGGCAATGCGGTGTCCAGCGCCGAGGCGTCCAAGGCATCCGACGAAGACAGCAAGCACGGCCACTATCAGATCAGCGAAACCATCAGCTCGATCCAGAGCCTGGTGGACGAAGTGCTCGGCGCCTCGAACAAAGCCGAAGGCCTGGCGGTGCAGGCCCAGGACATCAGCAAGGTACTGGAAGTGATCCGCGGCATCGCCGGGCAAACCAACCTGTTGGCCCTCAACGCCGCCATCGAAGCTGCGCGAGCAGGCGAAGCCGGGCGTGGGTTTGCGGTGGTGGCCGATGAGGTGCGCTCGCTGGCGCAACGTACTCAGGACTCCACCGAAGAAATCGAGCAGATGATCACCGGCATCCAACAAGGCACCCAAGACACCGTCGACGCCCTCAACAGCAGCGCCGAACATGCCGGCCAAACCCTGCAACGCGCCAACAGCGCGGGCAGCGCCCTGGAGAAAATCACCGCCGCCATCTCGCAGATCAGCGAGCGCAACCTGATGATCGCCAGTGCCGCCGAGCAACAGGCACTGGTGGCGCGTGACGTCGACCGCAGCCTGGTCAACATCCGCGACCTGTCCACCCAAACCGCCGCCGGCGCCACCCAGACCTCAGCGGCCAGCCAGGAACTCTCGCGCCTGGCCGTGGACCTCAACGGCATGGTGACACGGTTTGTCCTGTAATTAGCAATTGTGTCGAACAGGCCTCTGCGCAACACTCGCCGCCTTATTGATGTAGGAGTATTCCGTGAGACCTGTCGACACCCTGTACCTACTGGGGCTGGCTGCCATCTGGGGCGCAAGCTTCCTGTTCATGCGCATCATCGCGCCAGAAATCGGCAGCGTACCGACGGCGTTTTTCCGCGTGTCGATCGCCGCCGCCGGTTTGCTGGTGATCCTGACCGCAATGCGCGTGAACTGGGACTTCCAGGGCAAATTCAAGACCGTACTGCTGCTAGGCGTGATCAACTCCGGCATCCCCGCGACCATGTACTCGGTGGCGGCACAAGTACTGCCGGCGGGTTACTCAGCCATCTTCAACGCCACCACACCGCTGATGGGCGTGCTGATCGGCGGGCTGTTCTTCAGCGAACGCCTGACGCCGTCGAAAATCGCCGGGGTGAGCCTGGGCCTGTTCGGCGTGGGCATACTGACTCGCGCCGGACCAGTGGCGTTTGACCTGCAACTGTTGATGGGCGCGCTGGCCTGCTTGCTGGCGACCACCTGCTATGGCTTTGCCGGGTTCCTGGCGCGGCGTTGGCTGGATCAACGCGGCGGGCTGGACAGCCGACTCGCGGCGCTGGGCAGCATGCTCGGCGCCACCTTGTTTCTGCTGCCCTTCTTCGCCTATAGCGCCATCAGCCATCCGCCAGCGAGCTGGGGTGGCTGGCAGGTGTGGGCGTCTTTGCTGGGATTGGGATTGGTGTGTACGGCGTTTGCCTACATCCTGTACTTCCGCTTGCTGTCGTCCATAGGGCCGGTTAAGTCGATGACGGTGACGTTTATGATTCCGCCGTTTGGGGTGCTGTGGGGGGCGTTGCTGTTGGATGAGCCGTTGTCGATGGCGCATGCGTATGGCGGGGTGTTGATTGCGGGGGCGTTGTGGTTGGTGTTGCGGCCTGGGAAATTGGCTAAAGCGTTGTAGGAGATCGTGCCCACCCCAGGACGGGTGTGGGCACGCTGAAGTGCCTGACAGGAAGGTCAACTAGGCGAAGGTTTCAGCATCAGCAAAACGGGTGGCATTGGTATCTTTGGCCGACAGCGTAGGCGGCTCGGAAATCGGCCAATCGATAGCCACGTCGGCGTCATTCCACGCAAGACTGCGCTCATGCTCTGGCGCCCAGTAATCGGTGGTTTTGTACAGAAACTCAGCACTTTCAGACAGCACTACGAAGCCGTGAGCGAACCCCTCGGGTATCCAAAGCTGGGCTCGGTTGCTCTCGCTGAGGTAGGTGCCCGCCCACTGGCCGAATGTGGGCGAGCTTTTACGCAGGTCCACTGCCACGTCAAAGACTTCCCCGCGTATCACACGCACTAGCTTTCCTTGGGCCTGCTTGATCTGATAATGCAGGCCGCGCAGCACGCCTTTTGCAGATTTTGAGTGGTTATCCTGCACGAAATGGACAGGTTTTCCGACAGCCTCCTCGAAAACCTTCTGATTGAAACTTTCGTAGAAAAACCCGCGCTCGTCCCCAAATACTTTCGGTTCAAACAGAATAACGTCCGGGATAACGAGGGAAGTGGCTCTCATCTTTACGGTGTCTCCAACATGTTATCGGGCCAGCTTGGCGGCGCCACGGCTCGACCTTAAGGCAGCAACTGGGGATGCCGCGTTCCACTCAGGCCATCAAAAAATCTTGTCACTCAGCAAACGCTTGAGATATTGGCCATAGCCATTCTTGGAAAGCGGCACCGCAAGTTTCTCCAACTGTTCGGCGTCAATCCACTTCTGGCGAAACGCAATTTCTTCAGGGCAGGCCACTTTAAGGCCCTGACGATGCTCAAGCGTTGCAATGAAGTGGCTGGCCTGTAGCAGTGAGTCATGCGTGCCTGTATCCAGCCATGCGTAGCCACGCCCCATGATCTCAACCGACAACTTGCCCCGCTCCATGTAGAGACGGTTGAGGTCGGTAATCTCGAGTTCGCCACGCGGCGATGGCTTGATGCTTTTAGCCATTTCAACCACGTCCTGGTCGTAGAAATACAGACCGGTAACCGCGTAGTTTGACTTGGGTTGCAGCGGCTTCTCTTCCAGGCTGATCGCTTTGCCCTGGGTATCGAATTCTACAACGCCATAACGCTCCGGATCGGTCACGTGATACGCGAAGACACTGGCGCCGTCCTGACGCAACATTGCGCTATTGAGCAGCTCATTAAAATCATGACCGTGATAGATGTTGTCACCCAGCACCAGTGCAGATAGGTCATTACCGATGAAGTCCTCACCGATGATGAACGCCTGCGCAAGGCCATCCGGAGACGCCTGTACAGCGTAGGAAATGTTCAAACCCCAGTTGCTGCCATCGCCCAAAAGTTGCTCGAAACGCGGGGTGTCCTGTGGCGTGGAAATGATCAAAATGTCGCGAATACCCGCCAGCATCAACGTGGTCAGCGGGTAGTAGATCATCGGCTTGTCGTAAACCGGTAGCAACTGTTTGGAAATAGCCAAGGTTGCAGGGTGCAGGCGCGTGCCCGAACCGCCGGCCAAAATAATTCCTTTGCGTTTTAGCATAGTCATTTCTCTAGAATTTCTTTAAGCATCCGTGCCACACCGTCCTGCCATTCAGGCAAGCGCAGCGAGAAGGCATTCTGCAGTTTTTGAGTATTGAGTCGAGAGTTGCCAGGACGTTTGGCAGGCGTGGGATAAGCGGCCGTGGTTATCGCGCCGACGGATGCCGAAGGGACTTTGAGCACCACGCCTGCCGCCTGCGCCTGTTCGAGCACGAAGCAGGCATAGCGGTGCCAAGTGGTCTCACCGGCTGCCGCAAGATGGTAGATGCCTTGCAATTGAGGGTTCAAACGCATCGCACGGATAGCATGTGCGGTGACGTCCGCCAGCAGGTCCGCCCCGGTGGGGGCGCCGAATTGGTCGTCGATCACATTCAGGCTGTCACGTTCTGCTGCCAGGCGCAGCATGGTCTTGGCGAAGTTATTACCGCGCGCCGCATACACCCAACTGGTGCGCAAGATCAGGTGCGCGCAACCGGAAGCCTGGATCGCCTGCTCACCTTGCAGTTTGGTCGCGCCATAGACACTCAGCGGGCCCACTGGGTCGCTTTCCTGCCACGGCGTATCACCCTGGCCGTCAAACACATAGTCCGTGGAGTAATGCACCAGCAAGGCATTCAGCTTTCGGGCTTCTGTCGCCAGCACCGCGGGGGCTTCAGCATTCACGCGCAGCGCCTGATCCGGCGCACTTTCGGCCTTGTCGACGGCGGTGTAAGCCGCTGCGTTGACGATAACCTCAGGCGCAAACCGCTGCACGGTAGCTGCCAACCCTTGCAGATCGTTCAAGTCACCGCAGTAGTCCCGGCTTTTGGAGTCCAACGCCAGAACTTGACCCAAAGGGGCCAGACTACGTTGGAGTTCCCAGCCTACTTGGCCATTTTTGCCAAGCAGCAAGATTCTCATACCGAACGCTCGGAGTAGTGCTTCGCTACCCGGCCCAATGCCACGTTTGCACCGATAAAGCCTGCACCGCCGGTTACTAAGATAGTCATTGAGTTAAATCTTTTCAGTGATGTCGCAAGGATGGGCCCGAAGTTTCCCATCAACGTCTGCCGATTCACACCGGCCAACCGAAACCCTAGCACTCGTCTGATAAAACCGCCTCGCCAATTAACAGGCAAGCAACACGCTGAATGAGCGCGCTTGAAACGCGAAGAGGTCGGCGAAACGGGGGGAAATTAGGCGTTGCACCAACGAAACCGCCACATTGAGTACGACGACAGTATAGAGACGGATTTTAAACAAATACGGCCTGCAACCACGACTTTGTCACTAGAGAGAAACCCTCGACCGAAGCCAGCAGCATTGCTCAGCCCACCGCCTCCTGCAGACGTACCGATTACCCCATATAAAATAATAACTTACATTCTAAAGGTCGGAATTATTACAGCATTGCCCTACAGGTACAACATGACCCTCTGATGACCAAGGGGGCGTTTCGGCGTGCGATCTACCGCCCCCTTGGTGCTCACCTTCTAGTGTTTACGGAAAACAAACGCCAAACCGATGATGATCAAAACCATCCCCAGCACACTCAATACCGCGAGCCGATTGCCAAAGATCAGATAGTCCATCACGGCCGTCACCGCTGGCACCAGGTAAAACAAGCTGGTGACATTCACCAGATTGCCTCGGGCGATCAGGCGGTACAGCAGCAACGTCGCCAGCAATGACACCACCAGCCCCATCCACAGCACCGGCAGGTAAAAGCCGGCACTGTGCTCAAAGTGAAAGGGTTGGAACGGTACAAATACCGAGCACAGCAGCAACCCAGCCAGGTACTGCAGCGGCAGCGTACCCAAAGGATTGTCGGTGATGCGCTTCTGCATGATGGAGCCGAAGGTCATGCTCACCAGCGCCAGCAGCCCAAACAGCATCCCCGCAAGGGACATCCCCGCCAGGCCAATGCCTTGGTAGACCACCATGATCAACCCCGCCAACCCGAGCCCCAGGCCGAACATCCGGCGCCAGGAGCGCTGGCGCTCCATCAGCACCACCGTGAGGATCGGCTGCACGCCCATGATGGTTGCCATCACACCGGGAGTGACTTTGAGGTCCAGGGCCAGCAGATAGAAAATCTGATACGCCCCCAACAACACCAACCCGGTCGCCGCCGCATAGAACATGGGCTTGCCGGGACGTGGCAGTTTCAACTTCAGGATCGGCACCAGGATCACTAGGCCCGCCAGGGCAATAGCAAAACGAATCAACAGAAAGGCGAAGGGCGAAGCATGGGCCAAGCCCAATTTGGAGAAAATCGCCCCGCTGCTCCACAGCAAGACAAACAGGCTCGTCGAGGCCGCCGCGGCCACGGATTGTTTCGAAAAAACAGACATGGATACCACCTGTAATCAGGCAAAAAAGCCAATTCAGCCAAGGCTGAAACTCAGTAGGTTTTTCAGGCGGGCACAGGGCAACAGCTATTCGCTGATCAGCCCGGAATGCCAACACCCGGCGGTGATACGACTGCGTACACCGGCGTGCTACTGACAGGTGGGGGGTATTGACCGATCTGCGCAGGCTGCTGATTCCCACACGGCACGACCACAGCGTTGACCGCTGAATCGACTACCGCTATGCATTGGGAAGCAGGCATGGGCTGATCTTGTGTGAAGGGATGTAGAGGCAGTGACTATAACCAGCCGTCGACCGGTTTTGCAATCGACTCAATTCGCGCGGAGGAGTTTTTACTTTGAGACAAAGACACGGTCGTTATAATGCCGACCAGTTTTTATCCAAGGATTTCACATGCTCGCTCTACCCTGGCTGTACCTGGCGCTTCTCTCCATTGGCTATGTACTGGCCTTGACCTATGGGCAACTCGGCGCGCTGGCGGCGGTGTCGGTCGCCCTGCTGCTGATCGCCGGATACGCCGTGCGCCAGCAACGTACACCTTGGGCGCGTTACGTCGGTCACGGGCTGTTCATCGTACTGGCCCTGGGCCTGGCGATGCACTGGCTGCCGGGTTTCTACAACGGGCGCGGGATTGACCCCCAGCGCTTTACACCAGACGCCGTACCGTTCTCGATGTACCTGAACCAAGACAAACCGCTGATTGGCTTTTGGCTGTTGCTGGCCTGCCCATGGATTGTGGCGCGGCGCTCATTGCGCCTGACGATTTGCGTTACGGCCCTGGCCTTGAGCCTCACGGCCATCGCCGCATTGGGCGGCGCGCTATTGCTGGGGATGACCAACTGGGCACCGAAATGGCCGGAACAGGCGTGGATTTGGGTGCTTAATAATCTATTGCTGGTGACACTGGTGGAAGAGGCACTGTTTCGGGGCTACATCCAGGGCGGATTGAGCCGGCGCTTTAAACAACTGCCTTATGGGGAAAACCTGGCGCTGCTATTGGCTTCACTGTTGTTTGGGCTGATGCATGTCGGCGCTGGGTGGCAGTGGACGTTGTTGGCGGGGGTTGCGGGGGTGGGGTATGGCTTGGCGTACCGGTTTGGCGGGTTGGGGGCGGCGGTTGTGACGCATTTTGGGGTGAATTTGGTGCATTTTGGGTTGTTTGTTTATCCGATGGTGGGAGGAGTGGTTGGCTAATCAAAATCTAACCAACAAAATCAAAGGCAGTTTGGCATGCCAAAGCAGGAGATGTTAAAGTGCATAGGGGCTAGAATTGTTTCTAAGATTTACCAACGTGGCGTTAATGAATGTCACTAGGAATCATCCATTTTCGAGGTGTAGGCCAAGCATTCTCATTCTGTTTCGTCACATCTTGGGAAGTGAAACTTTTTCCAGTCCAGGCAGGAAGCCAGCGGGTTTCTCTATACACAACCTCGACACATGCCAGTTCGTCACCAGAACTAAATCAGAGAGTAACCATGACCTTTTTCCCTTGTTTTTTGTCAGTTGTATTCGTAGTAAGGAACCGGTCGGCAACCATTGAAAGAATACTATCTGAGGCCGTGTCAGCCATCTCAAAAATCGTTCCTGACTACGAACTAATTATTGTTGACAATGCCTCTACTGACAACAGCGTTGATGTATTAAAAGCGCTAACGAGTGAAACAGGCTTGGCTAATTTGCAAGTTTACGCACTGACAAAAGAAGTTGATACGGATACCGCGTCCTGGGTTGGCCTGGAAAATGCCCTGGGTGATTTTGTTGCAGTGGTTGACCCAATGACAGACGACATTCACTTCCTCCCACAGATGCTCGACAAAGCCGTCAGCGGTGCCGATGTGGTTTTTGCCAACAACGAACAGAAGCCTACGCAGAGTTTTGCATACCGTAGCGCTTATGCAATATTCCATGGCATTTACAACAAGCTAAACGGCGTTCATTTAGCTAAAGAAGCCCCGCTCTATCGAATTTTGAGCAAACGAGTAATAAATTTTATCTTGCAACACCCACAACCAGTCATTACCTATCGCCACCTTCCTGCAACTGGCGGTTTTACGCGTGCGCACCTGACCTATAGCGCCCCGCCTAAGGAGCTAATAAAGAAGAAGCTAGGCGATAGTATTGACCGCGGCGTCCGCCTATTGGTTTCTACAACGCGCGCGCCCATGCGCCTAGTCACCTACTTATCTCTCTTCGGGGCACTCGCCAACGTAGTGTATTCAATCTATGTCCTTACAATAGGATTGCTAAAGTCAGACATCGCACCAGGATGGGTCAGTTTTTCCCTACAACAATCCGGGATGTTTTTCCTAATATCACTCGTTCTACTGGTACTGGGTGAATACATTATCAACATGGCCAGCCTTTCAAATGAAGGCCCGCTTTATCATGTAGGGCAAGAGTTCACAAGCGCGCGCATGACCCGACTCGAAAAACTCAACATTGAAGAAGCGCCTTCTTCCCCCTCGAACGGCGACTACAATAAAGAGCGAATACTCTGATGGTGGACACGGCCCAACATCAAGATGCTGTGGTGATTGGAGGTGGTTTTTATGGGGCTGCTATCGCAATTTATCTAGCTAAACAGCGTGGCCTGAAAAAAATCGTCCTGATCGAAAAGGAACCAGCACTTCTCATGCGGGCATCTTTTAACAATCAAGCTCGAGTACATAACGGGTATCACTACCCGCGTAGCTTTACGACTGCTTACCGCAGCCGGATAAATCTACCGAAATTTGTATCCAACTGGCCAAGCGCGGTAAAACAAGATTTCACAAAATTATATGCGATCGCTCGGCGCAATTCTAAAGTCACCGCCAAACAATTTGTACGCTTTTGCGAAAGTATTGGATCAACGATCGAGCCGGCAGACACAGCGTTACGAGAACTTTTCGAGCCCAGATTAATCGAAAATGTATTCCTAGTGGAGGAGTATGCCTTCGACTCGAAAAAACTCGCCAACTGGGCTGAGACGGAACTGAAGGAACTTGGCGTTCAGATCTATTACAATACGCGCGCAGTCGACATAAAGAATACTGAGAACTCGGCACTAAAAGTAATGACACATTGCGCTAAAGGAAAAGAGCAACCAATAATATGTGATTACGTATTCAATTGTAGCTACAGCGGCCTAAACCAATTTGAAGGCGATTTCCCGGGCACGCAAACAGGGTTGAAGCAGGAAATTACGGAAATGCCCTTGGTGCTGATGCCCGAACCGTTGAATAACCTTGGTATTACCGTAATGGACGGTCCTTTTTTTTCCATCATGCCTTTTCCAACACGAAATCTCCATACGCTATCGCACGTACGGTACACCCCACACTTGCATTGGACCGATCAACAAGGCGTCGACCCTTATCAAAAGCTAAAACAATACGATAAAGCCAGCCGTGTGGACCGAATGGTCAGAGACGTGGGGCGATACATTCCGGCTGTACTGGATGCAAAATATATAGACTCACTGTTTGAAGTCAAAACAATTCTTACAAAAAGTGAAGGCGATGATGGCCGCCCCATACTGTTTGAAAAACATTCAAACTTACCAGGCTGCTACTCAATACTGGGCGGAAAGATAGACAACATTTACGATGCTCTAGAAAAATTAGATACAGAAGTATTTTGTCAACGCGCAGCCAACATACAGAGTATACAATGACAAACACCATTGAGATAACTATACCCATCCTGAATGAAGAAGACACTCTGGAAGCGCAAGTAAACAAAGCACGAGACTATATTCAAGAAAATCTTCAACACCTCGGCAACATTACAATTGTACTCGCCGACAATGGATCCACTGATGATACACCGAATATAGGCAACCGTCTTGCAGAGCAGTTTTCAGATGTGACATTTTTACGGCTCGAGAAACGAGGTGTAGGCCTGGCACTCAAGTCATCATGGGGACGATCCAACGCTGACATCGTTGGTTACATGGACCTCGACCTGGCGACAGATTTAAGCCACTTGCAGCCTGCGCTGGTCAGTCTGATTTCCGACCAAACAGATATCGTAACGGGCTCGAGACTGGCTCGCGGCGCACAGGTTATTGGCAGAACACAGCTAAGAAACTTCACAAGCCTATGCTTTAATCAACTCATTAAAATATTTTTCAGAACGTCTTTCACTGACGGCATGTGCGGCTTTAAATTTCTTAAAAGGAAGATATTACCTCAGTTAATGGAGACCGGGGCTCAAGCAGATGGGTGGTTTTTCGCGACCGAAGTACTCGTTATCGGAGAACACCTCAAATATAGAATTTTTGACCTGCCAGTTACATGGACAGATGACCCCAACTCCAAGGTAAAAATAGTAAAACTTACAGTCGAGTACCTAAAAGCCATGAGACTTTTAAGGACAAAACTGAAAAACTCCACAGGAGCGGTTTAATATGTTCAATTTTTCCACAGACAATAAATCTTTAATACTGGGTACCGCATTGTGGGGCTGGGGAGTCTCCAAGGCAGAAGCGTTTAATTTGATTGATAGCTTCCTTGAACAGGGCGGAAAGTTTATTGACACGGCAACAAACTACCCGATCAACAAGAGAGAAGCTGATTTCGGGCTAGCCATTAACTGGATAGAAAGCTGGATTAAGGAAAACCCTAATTCAAACCTTTCCGTCATAGCCAAAGTCGGCTCGCTTGATAATTCCGGAGCACCTAACTCAAATCTAACACCTGAAAAGTTAATTGCCGACGTTGACGCTCTAATGGAACGGTTTGGCAACATGCTAGGCTGTGTTTCCGTACACTGGGATAACAGGGGCGATACCACTGAAGATCAACTCGCGATTGAGAAAACAGCCGACTCGCTTAACAACCTTCGAAATCAGGGTATTGAAATTGGTCTTTCTGGAATAAAAAAACCCGAACTCTATCACAACGCTCTGCCTGAACTTTCAGAGCAGTGGATCATACAAGTCAAAGAAAATTTGACTACCTCTAATGCACGATCGGCATACACCAAATACTTCCCCAAAGCCAGGTACCTCGCCTATGGAATAAACCTCGGCGGCATGAGTAGCATACCCGCTAAGAAAGATAGCTCTTCAACACTTAGAGCGATCACTCACTCAAAGGCCCTGATTGATCATGTTTCAGACCTGATTAATTCCGAGCACAACTTCAAACCATGCCCTCGGACGCTAAATGAGCTCGCGCTACTCAGTACCTATATGAACGCCGCTCTGTCCGGAGTAATCATTGGCCCGAGAACCGTCGAACAGCTCTCGGACACGCTGACCTACTGGAAAAAACTGAAGTCTTTAAAAAAAGACGAGATCGATATTAACTTTATCAAGCAACTGAAAGACTATAGCCAATAGGCAGTGTACGACATGCAAATTATAAAATACATCATTAGCGGAGTTATCAACACTGCAATTGGCTATTGCACTTTCTTATTCTGCCTCAATCAATTGAACTTTAAAGCAGAATATGCAAATACCGCAGGCTACGCCGTAGCTCTAATAGCTGCATTCTTTCTAAATAAAGTCTTTGTCTTCAACGATACAACATTTCGAAGCGGGATGATTTTTAAGTTTATTATAGCATTCGTTATCGCATTCTTAACAAACCAGGCGATACTACTGATAGGTATTCACCTTGTAAACCTAAAAGCAGAGACTGCTCAAATATTTGCAATGTGCACATACACTATTATCTTCTACGTTTTAAATAAAAAATACGTATTTAATACATTGCCTGACTCAAACTCCCTACCTTGAAACAGCCCAATAAATAGCAAGCCCCCCCCTGACAGAGACATACAGCATGCTCCCCAAGCGCCCAGTAAAACAGATATCGTTCCATGCTCATTTAGATAAGAATACCACCAGTGCATGGGACATGCTCGCTAACCCTCTGGTACTAGTTTTTATCGCTTTGGTGTGGCTCTTGTCCATCGACATGCATCTTTCCGCTGACGGTGTTGAACATCTACGCCTGACCTTGGCGAATAAAGAAATCTTCATTGTCAATGAAGCGAGACTGCATGCATATTGGCTTCTTCAGTGGCCTATTGAGGTAGCATTCTTTCTGGGGGCGCACCAGCTAGGCACATTTGTAAAAGCTTTTGCAATTGGCGTGCTCTTTGTACTTGTGGCCCCGTGGATTCTATTATCGTTTAAGATTAGAGAGCGCGGCCGCTATACTTCACTTTGTTATTTGTACCTGCTTGCAATTGCGTCGACGACCCTACCAACAATTTATATTTTGGGAACAGACCATCAAGTCATAATACCCCTGACATTCATGGCAAGTCTGTTGCTATCTCAACTTCATAAAAATACGATGCCCTGGAACATCCTTGCACTGATCTTTATGTTCCTACTGTGCAAGACCTACGAAACCAATCTTATTCCACTTACTACATTTCTTGTCTATCTTATATACACCGCCTACAAAAAAAACCTAAGCACTAAAACACTATTTATTGTTGGCGCGGGCATTCTTATCTGCCTTACCGGAATATATGACTCAACCATCAGCATCATTTATCCACGCGACTTATCCAATCGTGATAGTTTTGTTGGCGCTTTTAAAAACTCACTTAGCAACCCAGCCTTCATCACATTTATGCTTGTACTTTCCGCCATCATAGCTCTACAGTGGAAAAAAACAGTCGCCGTGCTACTCCTATTCGCAGCGGCACTCTATCAATTTTATTGTTATCAAACGCCTAACCTGTACCAGTTCGCCGCAGGCATCAGCTTTTCCTCAAGAACACTCACCTTACTGTTTCCTAGTTTCTTTGCAGTCATTATCCTGACGAAAACAAAATTCAAAGTCACCTTTCCCATCATGTGGTTCTCAAGCTGCGTCTTGGCCATCAGCCTGACTCTTCTGGCTTACCCTTTCTATGATTTCAAACGTAAAGTTGTTGCAGAACTTCAGCACACTCAAGGCTTTGTAGCAGCAGCAGACCATAAATTGGGCAACCATCCGGCCGCCTGGCCATGGACATTTCCGAGCATTAGCATGGTCTGGCAGCCCCTTTGTGCGGGAGGAGCGCTCTTGAATCCGAATCCAGGGGGCTGGCAGCCCTACGACCCTGAAAACGTTTCCGGGTTCGGAGATTATCTTTCCTACAAACCCTGGATGTATGCAGATAACTCTGAATTGAGCCGTTGTCTGTAGGTTGGTGACTGCTGTAGATGTGACGGCACCTGTGCTTCGATTCCTATCGCAGCACTGCTATCCCTGCAGGAGCAATAAAGTTAGGCGGGGGCCCGTAACAACGAATAACCACCCATTGCGGGGGCAGGATTATCCGCTGAACTGGTCAATTAAATCAGAGACGGACGCGTAGAGGGTGCAAACGCTTCCTAATTGAAAATCAGATATTCAGCATTTTTATCCGTAGTCATAACACGTATAACTATGTGACATGGTTAGCGAGCCAACAATTTAGAGTAAATGTTAACGTAAGACTCACCCATGGAATGGGAAGTAAATACCTCCAAATAACGCTCCCGAGCTGCCTGACCATAACGAGAGGCCAAAGCAGGAGAGTTCCATAACTGCTCCATCGCAAGACGCATGCTCAAGGCGTCACGCGGCGGCACCACCAAACCCGACACACCATTTTGGTTGATAAAACTGGTGCCCGTACCGATCTCACTACACACCATTGGCTTACCAAACATGGCGGCCTCCAGCAGACTGATGCCAAACGCCTCTGAGCGCAGGTGGGAGGGGAATACTACCGCATAACATGCTTCCAGTAAGTTAACTTTTTGCTGCTCGGTGACCTGCCCAATGAAATGCACATTGTGTAGCTTTCGCTCAGCCGCAATCTGAATTAACTCTTGTTCTAACGGGCCGGCGCCAACAATCAACAATGGCCAATCCTTTCCTTCCATTGCTTGCAGTAAAAACTCTAAACCTTTGTAATAACGCAGCACGCCGATGAACAAAAAGAACTGACCGTGCCGCTCACGCAATTCCGAAACCTTATCAGCCTCGGGTGCCGGATACATGGTTTCTTCCAAACCAATAGGAACTGCACTTGACTTTTCTCTAAATTTAGCGAGAACCGTTGAGCTTTCAAGATAATTGGGGCTGGTCGCAACAATGGCATCTACGTTGTTTAGAAAGGCGTATTGCAAGGGGCTGTACAAATACTTCAGAATTTTCTGTCGAACGATATCTGAATGGTAAGTCACTACCGTTGGTTTATTCACGCGCGTTGCAAAATGGACCAAGTCCATAAAGGGCCAGGGAAAATGGTAATGAACAATATCTGCAGTTTTAGCCAACTCCTTGAATGTCTTGAAGGAAGACAAAGAAATACCTGTCGATGCAAGATTGTAATCTTCCTTTGCTTGCACTAGTTGATAGTCTGCCTCCTGAACCGAAGATGCGCCATCCCTGGAAAGGGAGAGTACAATATTCTCGCAACCTTGCCGGCTAGTAGCGTGTGTGAGATGGCGGATAAACATTTCCACACCACCATGCTGGTCCGCCGAAAACGTTTTATAAAAATGTAGAATTCTCAAAATACACCTACTTAAAACGGTGGCATTCTTTGCATATTACCAAAAGAAACTTCGCCATCGTTATTATAGTCTCATATAAAAATTATTTAACTTTTACGTTGAACTCAAGCGGTTTGACATCTTTAGATTCGAACCACGACACACCTTCCTGAACAAGGCTGACCTGAAGGATATAATTCCCAGGAGCAGTAGGAGCCGCCACACCCAGCTGGATAGTCTCTCCAGAATTGGGTGCGACAGGAGCTGTAAATGCAGTGCGATTACCATCTACCAACAGCATTTTTTTATCTGCTCCCAGCCAATGATAAGCAGCCAGAACAGGCCTCTTCGTGGCCTTGGAGTCCCAGGCGGCGGTACTGGTGTTTTTGACGGTCAGCGGCAAAGTAAAATTACTAGACGCAGTCACTTCCAAACTATTTTGAGGCGCACTGTACTGTGCAGAAAAAACGCTTTTCGGTTTACCGCTATCACATGCGCTCAACACAGCAACACATGCCATTGCCACTATCAGCTTACCTAGCTTCTTCATAACTACCTCGTGAGTGATTTTTTTCAGCCTCTGCATAAACCTGCAGAGTCTCCTGCGCACAACGAGCCCATGAAAAACTATTTGCTTGAGCCAGAGCGACATTCGCCATTCGCAAACGCTGCTGGGGGCTCTCAAGCAACTCCACGATAGCCAGTGCGAGCGCATCGCAATCATCTACATCAAAGAGCTTGCAACCCCCTTGGGCGAACTCGGCCATTGAGGTGCCTTTACCGCAAATTACCGGTACGCCACTCGCCATCGACTCAAGCACTGGCAAGCCAAAACCTTCGTACACCGAAGGATAAATAAAAGTTGCAGCCCCGGCGTAAATAAACGGCAACTCGTAGGCATTGACGAACTGGAGAAACCTCACCTCGCCTTTAGCCTGCAGCGTTTGCATGCGTTTAACGAATTCAGAATTGCGCCACCCTGGAGCTCCCGCAATAACGAGCGGCCAGTTTTGGCGCATCGTTGCAGGTAAACGCTCCCAAGCGTCCAGCAGCACTGATAGTCCCTTGCGTGGCTCAATCGTACCCACAAACGCAAGATATCCGCCATGTACCAACCCATACTTGGCCAACACGGCCCTACACTCTTCTGGCGACCGAGGGATAAATCGGGCATCCGCACCAAGGTAAATAGCCCTTACTCGATCAGGTCTGACACCGAACTGCTGGATCAGTTCGGACCGTACCACCTCTGAATCAGCAATGACATAATCCGCCCGCTCAAGCGTTCGTGGCAGTTGACGACTCAACCATCTGACACGTTCCGGCGGATGGAATTCAGGGTGTCTAACAAACGACAAATCGTGCACAGTCGTCACACACGGCCCGTCGTGAGGTTTAAGGATAAAGTTGGGCTCATGATAAACGAAGCCCGAACGAGCTTCCCCTCCTATCTTGAAGCGCACATTTGACCAAGCTGATTTCAAACGGTAAGCCAACGGCAGCCCACGCAGCGTTTTACGCAACTGCGCCTTCGCGCCCCCTTGGTGGCGACTTTCGGTAACCGGTTCAATTAACAGATCCGCAGTCATCAACACGCGCTCAGCTGTTGAAAACCGATCACCGTTGAAACAGTCAATCGCCTCAACATCCGAGCGCAACTGCAATTCTCGTATGAGATTAAGCGTGTAATTGCCAATACCCGTCAACGGTGGACGAAGTGACTCGGTACCGATCAACACCTTCACTGTTCGGCTTCCACACGTAAACGCCAGTCAGCCAATAATGAGGCTAACGTTTCATTCAGCGGAACCTTTGGCTCCCAGCTCAAGACATTACGTATGCGATCACACTTACCAACCGCAAACGGGACATCCGAAGGGCGCAAACGTTTAGGGTCAAGCTCTACAGAAATAACCGCAGTGCTTTGGCTCACCAGCTCATCTAAAATGTCGCGAATTTTGCGTGCGTTCCCGGATGCAATATTAAATACACGCGGGTGATCCTGAACGTCACTGAGCCCGAGCAACTGCAAATAAGCCGCGCAAACGTCCCGCACATCAAGGAAGTCTCGGCGAGCCTCGAGATTACCGACCTGTATCACTGGCGCCTGTTTCCCACTTTCGATCAATGCGATCTGTCTGGCAAAGGATGCAGTTACAAAGTCTGGCGACTGGCCAAGCCCGATATGGTTGAACGGGCGTGCGATCACACCGCGGATACCTTGTTTAAAGTACTGCTCAAATGCCAGTTCCGCAGCCAACTTACTCGCGGCATAAGGGTTAATTGGCAAGCAAGGGCTAGTTTCATCCAGCGCAACACCGGATTGGAAAGACTCTCCATAAACTTCAGAAGAGCTGGCAAATACCACAAACGCATCAGGAGTTTGCTGTTTAATTGCCTCCAGCAGATTCAGACTTCCCAGCACGTTGGTATTCCACGTCAACAAGGGGTGACGAAAGCTGGTCGGCACATGCGAGATGGCCGCCAAATGAATAATATGAGTAGGTTTAATCCGCTCAAGCGTTGCAACACAGGCACTAGCGTCACGGATATCCAACCTGACCTGATCAATACCCACGCGAGGTGTAGGATTCGATGTAGAGCAAGCACAGCTTACCTGATAACCTGCCATCAATAATTGATCAAGCAATACTTTACCGACAAAGCCATTAGCTCCGGTCAACAGAACATGTTTCACGACTCTTTACCTCTGGCCTGAATAACACGACTAGGACGAAAGGATCGAAAATTCGGTCCTTTCGTTTGGAACACAAAACCGCGCCCCATTGGCCTTAGAAAGAAAAACCTTGCTCATTGCGGCGCAAGTCTTCCTGAACCATCATCCGACAAAGTTCTTCTAGATTCGTTTTCGGCTCCCAACCCAACTTTTCCTTGGCTTTAGCAGGATCACCAATCAGCAACTCAACTTCAGCTGGGCGGTAAAACTTCGGATTGATTTGCACGACGGTCTTGCCGCTTTCCGCGTCAATTGCATGCTCCTGGTCGCCCTCACCTTTCCAGTCGAGATTGATGTCCACGGCCTTGAAGGCGAGCGATACGAAGTCACGTACAGTTTCAGTGCGATTGGTAGCCAAAACGAAAGTATCGGGTTCATCGACCTGAAGCATGCGCCACATGCCTTCAACGTATTCTTTTGCAAAGCCCCAATCACGCTTTGCATCCATGTTCCCCAGCTCCAGAACCTCCAGTTTTCTTTGGGTAATCTTGGCGACGGAGTCAGTGATCTTGCGGGTCACAAACTCACGACCACGCAGCGGAGATTCGTGATTGAACAAAATACCGCTCGCACCAAAGATGCCGTAGGACTCGCGATAGTTGATAGTCATCCAGTGCGCGTAAAGCTTGGCAACGCCATACGGGCTACGCGGGTAAAATGGAGTGGTTTCGATTTGGGGGACAGCTTGAACCTTACCAAACATTTCCGAAGTGGACGCCTGGTAGTAACGAACCTTTGGGTTCACGATACGAATTGCTTCTAACAAGTTAACCGCGCCTAACCCTGTGATTTCAGCGGTGGTTACCGGCTGGTCAAAGGACACGCCGACAAAACTCTGCGCTGCCAGGTTATAGACTTCAGTCGCCTCCGTGCTCTGCAGCAAACGAATGCTAGAGGAGAGGTCAGTCAGGTCATATTCAACCAGATGCAGGTTCGGATGTTGGGTAACGCCCAGTTCATCCATACGCCAGAAATTGACCGAGCTGGTGCGACGATAAGTGCCATAAACCATGTAGCCTTTTTCCAGCAACAGCTGAGCAAGGTAGGCACCATCTTGGCCCGTAATGCCTGTAATAATTGCTTTTTTCACGTGTTACTCCCTGAGCGAACTGCACTTAATCTATAAAAAACTCAGACAAAGAAACTTTCTGAAGTTTCTCATGCATAAAATGATAAGTCGTGCTTAACGACTCATCCTGTTCAAACACCTTTTTAAAATTCAAGCCTTCCGTAGCACTTATCGCTTCGCGTAGTGCATACGCCCTGACCCAAGGATCAAAGAAGGCGTAAAGTGCTCGATACAACATCTTCAGATGCACCGTGGATGGATCATAAATTATTTTAACCGTCGGTAAGTAACACGGAAAAATAACATCACCATCGTCAATACCAGGCGCCATGTAAAAGCAACTGGCAGAGGTGCGCCCCTTAATCAACTGAGACCAGAGAACACCATCAGCTCCACGAACATCTGGCAAATAGCCTGGGTGAACATGGATAAATTTTAAGTGCGCAAGCTGCAAGCTCCGAGCAGGAACGATCCCCCCACCGGTGAACAGCAAGTTTGTCTCGGGTAAAACTGCCAAATAATTGTATAAACGATCATCTGCCAAGTCATTGATCATCAGTGTCTCGACATTTGGGCAATATCCGCGCAAGTCCGATAACGCTAAAGCATTCTCCAACACTTCCGAATCAAAAAACAAACTCTGTGCCACAGACGATCGAATAGCAACGCACAACTCGGGTTCTTTTTTTAGCAACTCGGATGCCCAATAATGAATACTATTTTTTTGCACCCCTTGGGCATAACCGTCACGCAAAAAGCTTGGCAGATATCGCCCTACGGGCTTTTTGCTAACCAAGTCTAAGGCAGATATTAGATGTATGATTCGCTCCGGACGATACCCCATGCTTTTGATGGCAGCGAGGTATGCCCGAGCAATTGGCCCTTCCCAAAAAAGCACGGTAATCGGAAGGACCTTTTGCTCAGATGCCACCGCTGAAGGGAACGTCAACCGGGCACTTTCAGATGCAACACCAACTGAATAACGATTCAAAAACAGCGCTGACTGGATATCGATAGCCTCACGCAGGTCGGTAAAAACTTCCCGTTTCGACCCAATAGAATGAATTGAATCAACGAGTTTGAAAATCGCGTTCAAGCGCTTGAACGCTACTGATTCATGCCCTGACATTTCGGACAGTCGCAAAAAATCGCAAAAAAACACACCCAACGCAACCTCGCTCCACTGAGTCTCTACAGGATCGTCAGCGATTTTTTTGCCTTCTGGACCGTAAGCACAGAATAAGCGTCCCGCAATCTCCACGCGCATGGATAGAAAAGCAAGCAGCTGGTCTTGCTCCGCTGAGGGCACCTGATTGCTGGCGAGCCGATACAATTCAAAGACCGTATCAACGTATACGTTCTCGTCTCTGGTCGGCACCTGTTCGGGCAAAACCCTCAACAGCAAAGAATCTATCATCCGCTCCTCAATCATTACGCGCAGCCAATTGCTGATGAACAAATTGCAGAATATTGGCCATCGTCCAATACAGCACCATTCCAGAAGGGAACGAATAGAACAAGAGAAAAAAGACCAATGCCATAAGCGAGAGGAAAAAATTCTGGCGAAATGCTTCTCTTGCAGTGGCCGCTGGCGCTTGAGAAAACTTGATACTCATCAATGTACTTAATGACATCAATACCGGCAGTAAATTGAAATACGCACCAAAAAAAGGAATGTCCACCCCGAAGGAAAACAACTGGTCAGGTTGCGCGAGGGTATCCATCCACAAAAAAGGTTCATTACGCAGCTCAAATGCCTGGCCCAGCAAGTGATAAAGCGCCACAAAAATGGGAATCTGTATTAATACAATCAGCAAGGGTTTCAACCCAGCTAAAGGACTAACCTTATGGCATTCGTAGAGTTCTAAAATGCGCTCACTCTGTTCTCCACCCTTGTAGTTTCGCCGAATTTCCTGCAGTTCCGGCTGAATACGCTGCTGAATGGCGACAAACTTCTTTTGGGCAGCGATGGCTCTTTTCGCCACTGGATACATTGCCAGTCGGACCAGAACAGCCAACAGTATAATTGACACTCCCCAACTGCTGACAGCCCGATGAATAACTCCGAGTACAAACATTATTCCAAAGATGAGGGTGCGCATCCACCCCCATAGGCCCGCGAACATTATATCGGAGAGCATCGGCTGTTGGGCAGACAATGCTACGTATGATTTGCCACCACCGTAGACATCCCAACGCAGAATTTTAGGCAAATCACTATTACCTCCTACCAAAGGAATCCCGATTTGAAGAGTCGTTTCAAATGAAGGCTGCCGAGGATACCAGACACCCTCTACTGGAGCATGAACCTTCCATTCCAGACTCTTCTCGACAGCGCCTCTAGGAATCAAGATCAACGCAAAATAACGACTTTGTAGCCCGACCCATTTGGCAGCGTCCTGGTCAACGAGCGAAGTGTATTCATAGACACCATCATGACCTAGGCGTTTCGTATCTATACCTGCTGCGCTGCGATAAATCAGCTCGGCGAACGAATAAATCGACTGACCCACCCCTAGGCCGTGCGTAGGCACTTCCCCCAACCCGGGCCCAAGTTCCAACCATAGATTATCGCCCTCTTGCTTGCCCACCCCACGGAATTGAACACTCAATTCAAACCCGACACGCGAAGGCTGCTTGGTCAGACTCCAGGTTTTACGAATAACAAATGGCACGCTGTCGCCTTGAAGTGCAACAGACAAAGTTTGTGCGTCACTTAAAACAGTTTTCCAGCCCCCAGCAATGTCGGCCCACTCTTCAAGCGTCTTGCCTCGCAAGACCCCCCTGAGCGCGAACAACTTTCCAGCGGGTGCTGCAAGATCCTGCGGTAGCCCTTGAGCGTTGAGCACCTGAGGTAAGCGCCAATGCTCAATCGTACCTGCAGCCAAGTCCAGCGACAACTCTACACTCGAGTCGCTCGACAACAATATTGTCGGTGCGGTGGCATCCGCAAATGCAACCGGTGCCAGAATCAATAATAACCAGAGCGTCATAAGCCGCTGGATTTTTTTTCTATGAGTAGACATTAGGCAACTTTATATAATCAGCTCAAACAACTTAGATTGACTGACAGTCATTATGCGTATTGACACCTGTATAGAAGCGGCCAACTTCCGAACATTAGATCTCACGCGGTTCTAGCGCTAAATCCTCACTTCTCTGTCGTTTTGCTGGCGGGCGTGTCTTTCTTGACCGTATTTTTACGAAAACCCAACATTTTTAAAAACCGATACCAGTAAAGCTTCAGCACTACCGCAATCGCTGCCAACGCACCGAGGATACCCTGTAATACAGCGCTGCCAGTACCGGGATCCAGGTAAGCGAACGCATTGATCGGCAACACAACCAGGCAGATAAGGGCCACCAGGGAGAAACTTGAGTTTTTCATGCGAGATACTCCAAATCAATCCAACAAAGAAACCAGATGAGCCGCAGCGACGCTGCCACTGGTGCCCGAATTAAAAACCCAATGCTCGCGGGCAGTCCTGATACTTGACTGCCACTGGTGCGCATCACCTATCAAATCGGCAGCTATGCTGCCTAAGCTGGCAAGGTCCTGAGGTGCGACAATAGTACCAATTTGAGTCCGAATACGGGCTTCCAAGGGATCAAGGCCAATGGCCTCATAACCTGGACTAAGGATTTTACGCGCAACGTCAACAAAAAGGGTGGGTCTTTCAAGCCCAAGCGAAAACTCAAGTGCTGCTCCCGACCAATCGCTTACCATCAAGTCAGACTCAATCAATGATGCGCGACCGTCGCCGTCTTCATCCAGACGGAAAAGAGGCTCGTCACGATAATGTTCGCAAATGGCATCCAAAATCTCTGGTCGAAGCTTACGAGTGCGTGAATGAGGGCGCAGAATCACCCGTAACCCCGCATCCACAAGTGGCCTGATCACGTCCAGCCCATGTTGTTCCAACAGCCCGCTTTCGCCCCAGGAGGGTGCGACCAGAACCTGTGCAGATACTCCTACTGATCGCGTCAAAGGCCCAGTGTTCCCCTCTACGAGAATTGCGTCGAGACGACCGTAGCCGTGCTCAATCAACACCTTGGCGCGTAACCCGGCCAACTGTTCCCGAACACGGGTTTCCTGAACATGGTGAGGGCCTACGCACAGAATGGAATCGAAGTGATCAAACGCCGCCTGGCGGTACACCATATGAGTGCTGACAATTGAATGATGAAGATAAACATAGTGCACAGGATGAAGCGAACGCTTGATATGAAAGCTTTGCAAATCAGGCATGGTCATCAATAACACCCGTACGTCCAGCGTCGAGAAGAACAGCGTTCGCATGCTACCCTCACCGACATAAAACGCTTGCATCCCCTCGGGAGGATTAAGCAACAAAGGATCATTTTCAGCGGACGTCACGTAGACTATGGGATGAGCGTGTTCATCCTGCAATGCCTTGAATATCGCCTCGAAATAAGTCCAATAACCTCGGCCCTCGGAGTAAAACACCAGTTGCCGCTGGGCCTTGGGGAGCTTCTTGAATGCCTCCAAGCCTTTCCATTCGCGGTATGTTTTGCGCAAAGACTCAAACATGATTAAACCGAAAGCAGCATAAACGATGCCAACTGCCCAGCTTCGTGCATGTGATGATACTGATCGAGGTCTTCGACGGTATCAACTTCCAGCCATCCGTTGTCCGTAAACGCAGCCTTGGCTTCCCACCCTTCGTTAATCAGATGCTGAAGGAAGCTGGTCATATACATGTTGTCGAAGTCTTTACCGTCATAGGTAGCCTGGCGATCCAAGACGTGCCAGGCAGCTCGAAAGGCTGCGACCTGATCACCGCGCACTTTGATCAGGCCCAAATATTGGCCCTGAATTTCACTGTAGTCATTAGGCTTCTTGCCCAACTCAACAATGCAGTTCTGTGCATCCAACTTGAGGGTTTCGGCATCGGCCAGCGGATTTTCCATGCGAATCGCCCAAAATTTGCGCCATTGACGATCAACCGCAACGGAGAGAAACGCGTTGTTTTGCAACACGGCCTGAAGTACCCGCGGTTCATAGATGATATCGCCGTACGTAATCAACAGGTCTTGCCCTTCTTGCATCAACGCTTCTGCACAAAACAACGTCGACACCATATTGGTTTCGGCATATCGCTCGTTGATCACTACATCGATACCTTCTGCCTGCAAGCCATCGGCGCAGTATCCACCCACCAAGGCAATGTCGTTAAGTCCGCAGGATCGCAATACTTCGAGTTGGTGGTGCAACAGGGGCTTGCCAACTAACTCGACCATGCATTTAGGCCGGTCATTGGTATACGGACGAAGACGAGTACCCTGACCTGCAGCAAGAATGATTACTTGCATCACGTATTCCTTGATTCGAAAAGCTTGCGAATGAGCTGAATATCAAGCGAGCTGAACGGCACTTCACGCTCGGGATGCCACATCACTCCAACCCAAGGCAATTGATTGTGAGTGAACGCCTCGACTGTATCGTCACCTGCGCGGACCTGCGCGCAGAGCCCCAAAGCCAGGTCGCTGGCGCCGATCCCCCAACGATGATAGCTGTTGACTTCCCGGTAGGAACTGAACAGAGGGTCATCATTTAATGCTGAAACCGAGTGCTTGACGGCACTATGGTTGGCCACGGGCATCAGTGCTCCCCCCAGAAAATGATTCAGCATTTGCATGCCCCGACAAACCCCTAATACCGGTATCTGGTTAGAGGCAGCCCATGATAATAGAGCGAGCTCCGTAGCATCCCGCTCCGGTGCCGAGCGCAATGCATCAACCAAGTGGGCCAAATCGTTGCCTCCGGTCAAAAGTAGCCCTCCCACATTTTGACGCGCCAGCCATGCTGCGGGGTCCTTCAATTTATTAGGTACCGCTACTGCGTCAATCCCCAATATTTCCAACAAGGCAGACCATTGCTGATCTAGACAATCGCGGCGTTCGTTATAGCTTTGCACCCACTCAACTCGCTGGGTAATTGCAATACGCATCAGCGAATGATCCTGATCAGACGATTAGCAGCATTGAGTTCAAGCACCTCAGCCGCAGACAACATCTGATACTGCGTTTCGCCAACTCCGATCGCTGCAGGCATCCCAAACTCGGCAGCGCGAATTGCCATATGTGAATTAGCCCCACCGTACATAGTGATCAAGCCTGCAATTTGTCGACCAAAGAGCCAGTCATAACCTGGGTCGGCTTGAGGTATCAAGGCAATTTTCCCAGTCAAATCAACATCGTCATCGCTTTTGCTTAATTCAACACAATCAGCTGAAACCTGACCACTACCGACGAAATTAGCTTGTGTAGATGGGTAAAGGAAAACTGAGAAATCTGCCTCCCGGCACAGCAATGGAGGGAGTTCGCCGGCGGAAGCCAAGCCATTCATTGCCTTGCCTTCTGCAGCACGTTGCAATAGCCAAGAACCCGGCGTCGAAGTCGCCACAGAGCCCGTACGTAATCCCAAAATGTCCTCCAGATTTACATGGGCGAGCGCCTCCCGGGTCAACCCCATGGGAGCTGCCCATTTGGCCAATTCATCCAGCGCCAAGGACAAATTTCGGGTAAAGGCAAACTTGGCGTATTCGCGTCCTTCAATGGCCTCATGGAGGAACGCCTCAAGGCCAGCAGCATCACACTGCAGGCCCTGTTCTCGCAATGCGTCCACAAAACGCTGACGAGCGGCACCCCACAAGCTCCCCACCATCTTGTTATCCACCCCAGCTCCAGTGAGGTGTGCAGTGCTGGTGACAATAGGCCTCAAATAATACTCGGGATCAGCGTTATAGCTAGGTGAAGCGATATCGTAAGTTCCAGGCCGCAAATGCCCGTACATTTCGACAAAGTCTTCCCAACTCAAATTCCCCGACGCACAAGCGATGGCATCACGAGTCAACTGATGGCTGACAGTACGAATTGTGCCGAAAAAATCCTCGAGCTCCGCCGCACTCAAAACGCCGACACTGACCGCCGAGCGCAACAGCGTGACGGCGACAAATGCGCTACGCGCAAGATGAGCAAACGGCAACGTGCCGTACTTGCGACAATCATGCAAAAGCGCCCACACTTTCTCCAACGGCGGTAACGGTGACTGCCGCAAACGTTCAAAACGCTGTTCAAGATTCTCGATCTGCGCCAAATCGTCATAACTACGCGACATGGCCTTGGTCGTAACTTCACGCAAGGCAGTACGTAGCGCATTCAACTCTTCAGCGCTGAACCCCCCCTGTTCAATCAAGCGAGTTTCCCAACGCTGGAAATCAAGTGCAAAACAGGTCGGCACGACGTCAAACTCAACTTTATCGTGCAAGTGAGGATGGCGTTTAAGCCAATCAAGGTAAAAATCCACCAGACGCGTTGCCAACTGGTCATTCAACGACGCCGGCACAAATGAGTTAAAGCTGGCGCGTACATCTACATAAGGGTGCCCGGCAAACGCAATCAACAACGGTTGCGGCCTTACATCACGGTAACCATACTCAGCGCGCTGAGTGGCCCACACCTGATCCATGATCAAAAACCGGTATAGACTGAACGCTAGCAATCCCGGTTTGGTACCGATGATCTCTGCAGGGTTCCAATCCGGCATGATGCCGAAAATCCCGCTGTGCCCAACAACAAAGGGCGAGGGTGTTTGCAGCATAGTAAAACGCTCACAGGCCTCGTCGATCAGGGAAATCAACTCGACGTCATTGCCACTCCACCCGGAATGATCAACGGCAATCGGCCGCACCTGCAGGATATGCACGCCCCCCTTGGCAGTGATTGCAAACTCAACATCAAGCGAATCATAGCCGAGCAAACTCTCTATCTCACGCAAGGCAGGCAGTAACTGAGTCAGGTGCGTGGGAATGTTGGGATTATCCTGCGCAGCATCTCGGCGCATAACCAAAGTCTTATGTTCGCGGCTGCTGCCATTCGTGATCGATTCGGTACTACCACTGACATCATCGTAATTGGCTATGTAGTAAGGCGCACCACTGCTCAAGCTGCGGGTGAACACGACGCCACTGGCCAAAACTTGTGCCAGCATCGGTTGCACCAACACCTGGTCTTCGGGATTGAAGCCCGGATACGAGGCTACAACCTGTTCGATTGCAGAATTCAGCACCGATAGGTTGCTACCATCGATACTCAGCAAGCTTGTGTAAGCACCCGCATTAGAGTTAATGAAGCCATCTTCTGATAACGCACTACTCCGAATGACAAGCTCCTGCATCGGGAAATGCCGTTGAATGACCAACATCAAAGCTTGGGCATTCTGGCGCCACTCAGCAACAGTAAAACTGACCTGATCCTCAATACGACTCAATGTGACCATGCCATACAGACGCTGTAATGTCTCAGCTTTGGTCCCCAGTACAAAATGTGCCAAATCTCTCGGCTCATTCAGCTCGGCCCAATCGCCCAAAACATCGACTGCCCGAACAACGAAGCCTTGCATACGCAAAACCTCAATCAGATCGGATAAGTTTCCATGGCGCAAACGCTCACGCAGATCAGCCTTCGCCAGTGTCAGCGCTGCCACAACCCTAGGTGCAAAGCGAACACACCCGAGGAATTCCGCTGAAGCGATTTCAGGCGCGATATCTGCCCCAAGTCGGGTGACCAGCGTTTCATACAAGCAGACTTTTTCACAGCGAGTCAAATCCCCCTGAGTCCGTCCGGAAAAACGCTTCCGCCAATGGCTATCCACCGCAATCACAATATCTGCGTCCACAGCAGTCAGTGCGGAAACTAAGTTCTTACGTATGAGGATGTCGGAATAAGATACCAGGCAGTCTCTTAAGGCAGGTAACTCCCCATGTAGCAAAGAGTAGGCTGAACGCGTAGTTTGCCATTCTTCATTTACCCAATAGGTGAACTCGGGATAGCGATCTTGGATAGTTTCAACCTGGTAACCGCCCACAAAATAAACAGTAGGCTGGATTGGACTTACTGCACGTAGTAGCCAATCCAGAACCCGCGACTGGCCAAGGGCGTTGCGCAGCGCAACGTGCTCTTCTCCCCGATGCGGCCGACCGGCACCGAGAATAATGAAGACAGGCTGCATCAGTGAGTTGCTCCCTGCTCGATGATCACAAGTGACTGAGCAGAAATACCCAGTAACCGGCAGTCTTTGGACTCCATTACATCACAAGGTCGGGCAGGAGCGTTGAATTGGAACTCGACATTGAGCTCTCCCGTTCCGACAACTGCTGCGGGAATCTCAACCTCATACCAGGCGAGGCCTGAAACCTGCCAAGAGCCGATCTTCGTCTTATTCACTATGATATCGACATTTTGGAACTGGGTACCCGGAGGCAGAAATGAACTCGCATAAAGCTTGAGCGTAAGCCCTCGCTTACCGAGAGGATCCGTATTAAATGCAGCGTAACTAACAGTACCATCACTCCAGCGATGACCGGGCTCTTGATAGCTCCAACCACGTTTGAAATAACCGGTTGCGCCACCCTCCTCGCCCACAGAAAGATATTCGCCAAACTTATACTCTTTTATCTTAGGCACGTCATGATGGCGCGCTTCCTCATACACCCGATAATTACTGCTCCAGGAAGCCATATCGCGGATATCACCCTTGACAGCGTACTCATACATAGGAGGCATAAAATCTTTACTGCCATCAAAATAGTCCTTAGTCCAATGGTAATAAAAGAACGTACGAGAATCCTGTGAGTGCCCACCAAACGTTGTATCACATCCAAATTCGCTACTATTCCTGGAGAAAACACAAGGAATGTTACGTAATTGCATGGGTGCTTCCGATATCGCGAGCACCGCTAAAGAATCAGCTGGCTTGTACAAAAATAAAGGTCGAGAAGAAGCTAAAACGTTATCAGGAATTTCGTCAACGTTGGATAGCTTACTAGCCCGCATGTCGTTAGGGACTATATAGTGGCTGCCGTGATCACCTACGACCACTATTTCAGCACTGTCGTACACACGGAGTTGCTTGAGCTTCTCAAGCTTTCGACGCAGCAATGTCAAAACGCCACGTGACTGTTGAATGTAGGACTCGCGCTCCTCTGGCATACCCGCTTTATAGTTTAAATGCTCATCCAACTGCAACGGCCAGTGTGCACCGGCGTAATGATAAAATTTAAACTCTCCGGCCGTTTTCAAATCCACAGTCGCTTGCTGTTCAAAAGCCTCCAAAAAGCTCAGGTCCTGGCCATGGATGCCGGGCAGCGCATTCGTATCAGAGCTCAAGCGCGAGAAGTACCAATTTCCCTCGCTATAAAAGCCAGGCTTCCAATGTGTAGGCAATGCCCTGAAAAAACCGCCATCAAGCACTAGTAAATCATTCTGCAACACTGCGCGCCATCCAATGCGCCCAGCGGTACTGATAGGTTGAGCGGGGTAGCGTGTCCCTTCAAGAGTAGAGGGAAGTATCGTAACGAGGCTGACGCTAAACCCATGATCACCTAGAAAATTTGCTATGTTCTTATGTTCATGGGTTTTACGTGTCCATTCCCTGATAGGAATTTCATTTTTGTATTGTTCACCTGTCATGATTAACGGGACGGACGCAACAGTAGTCGGGAACCCACCAGCGGTATCAGGATAGAACGTAAAACCTTTTAAAAACTCAACTTCTTCAGGCCATCGCTTGGAGATCTCCAAGAACACGTCAGACTGAAACGTATCCAGAATGACGAGAATCTTGTTGTTACGCTCACTAAAAGTAAATGCACTGTTACTTGCATCTCCGCCCGAGGCATCACTACGCTGCAGGCTCGCAACTATTCCTGAGCTTACAAGCGTTAGTATCCCAAGGAAAATAGTTCCTTGCGCAAGAAGACGCACCCCCTTGAACGAGCGAAATGCGAGGACTACTGAAACGAGAAGGATCGCGCCCCACGCCCAAAGCTCCCATTGAGCGTGGCCATCCCATTTAGCCCAATCAACCCCCCGGCCATCCAGAGGCCCAAAATCCCATGCGAAAATCTGGCTTTGAACCCAAGCAGCAACCGCAGTCCCAACCAATAGCCCACTGAGCACATTAAACACAGATGGGAGCTTGCGAACGTTCAGCAACAGCAAAAAGAACAGCAGAAATAAGCCAACAGCCACGGTGCAAAGTAACAACAGTATTGACGAAAAAGACGCCACATACTCCAAGACATTACCAAAATAGAACGCCAATGGCACAACTACGAATATGACAAATGGCAATACCCCTGCCACCACAGCAATTTTCTTATTCTGCTCGCCCACAACGCCCCCATTGCAATTTTTAAATATTAATTCGCAAATACAAGCAGCGACCAATCATATGCCTGTCAACAGTCGACACTCGGCCAAGAAGCCATCTCCAACTTCACGCCAGCTGTATTTCAATGCGGTCACTCGTCCCGCAATTGAGAGTTTGGTACGCAACGGCTCATCCTCTACTAATTTTTTAATTGCATACTGGAGCTGTGAAGGCGTCACCATCAGCGCATTTTCCCCATCGATCGCCATATCATGAAACGCAGCACAACCTTTGTTCACGATAACGGGCTTTCCGGCGAGCCACGCTTCTAGTAGCACAATACCAAAGCTCTCACTGACGCTCATATTTACCAAGGCTACGCAGGACATCAACGCCCCACGTACGACATCACGTGGTTGGCGCCCCAAATAGGTCGCGCAGGATGATGTGACGGCCAGACGGTCATCATCTGGCCCGATGAGCACTACCCTCAGAGGAGTGACTTTATTTATAGCCGCTACCGCATCAATAACATCCCTGTAGCCCTTCGCTGCTGCTTTACGGCCCAGAACAAGAACGAAAGGGCCGTCAATGCCATAAACATCTTCGAAAGCGGTCACGTCACTGGCGGTAAACCGCTCATCCACATTAATCCCGGCAGGCAAATAGCGGACAGCTGCCCCTCGTTCTGCATAGAAATCACACGCTGCGTGAGGAGCAGCCAAGACTAGTGTGGCATTTAACGCACTGTCCAGTACATCCGGAAAGTGATAAAAGTCATCATCCAAATGCGCATGCGGGATCATGATGCTCGGCACATTGTTCTTACCCGCGTGTTCAATAGCGACAACCGCAGGCCGGAAGATATTGTTATGGGTAATCACAAGATCGTATTGATGTATTGAGTTTTCGAGAAAAGACTCCAACTCGGAAGAAAACGGCCCCCTCATGTTCGTCAAGTTGATAGACATTGGGCGCCTAACAGAATCGGCAGCGTTTGCCAAAGCATTGAAACCAGCGCGTGGACTAAGGTTTGAAATACTGGTTATCAGCGTGCTACCCAGATCAAGTTCGCTCCCATCCACGGTAACCTTGAGTAACATAAAGGCCAGTGGTCTTGCGTCCGCAGTACTAACCTTGGTTTTTGATGACAGGATTTCAACCTGTCCTGCTTCTGCTGAGCAACTGACTTCAAATGCGCCCGAGACAGTACTATTAAATAGCAGGCACCCTTCACCGTCTTGTATCACTAGCGTGATCGGGTCGATAGCATATCCACTGATCACAACTTGTGCGTGGGACGCCAAGTGTAGCGCGCATGCCGTATACGCCCAACGGAAGATTCCGCCGTCGCCGCCCGACTCGGCATTGCCCCACCCCCATGCCAGAGCATGACGATTCAATAAGTCGCCTAGCCCCTGGTAGACTTTTCGCTCGAACTCTGGCTGAATCGACCACGCTCTACGAATCTCGTCGCTGATTTCGTTAGCAGATCGCTCGAGAACAGGGAATCTGGCAAAACGAGTGTTTTTCAATTCAACAAACGCACCAGTCACCGCCTCAAAACCATAATGCTCAGAAAAACGGGCGTTATTGGAAATGGTGCTAACTTCTGGGGCAACTAGATCGATATCAAATTTGTCGGAAGCGTCCAGACTCCTCAGCAAATTTTCGATCATGAACTCCGCGCCTCCAAGACAAGGAGCAACATAGCGATAAGTCACGAACAGAATGCGTTTCTTTGGTACTTCAAAATTTCGCAGGAGATCTACGAAGTCTTTTGCGAGCGCTTGCATCGACAGGAAGCGATCAAACATCTGTTTGCGTTCGACCTTGACCTCGACGGACTCATGAGACAACGCATCGATAGCGTCACGCGCCGCACTGGAGAACTCATCCAGTGAAACAGATCTGACATGCGGCTCCACCACACTCGGGTAGCCACGCTGGCCAAATTCGGTAGTGACGACATACAGCCCATTACCCAAGTAGTCTGCGAGTTTCACATTCGACCCACTGCCCTCTATCATCGGGTTGATTGCGATCGCACAAGACTGCATGACAGCAGCTTTGTCGTCTTCGTCCAAAATCCCCCAAAGTTTGATATTTTTTTGCTCTAGAGACCCAATCGCGCTACACACCGATCCAATCAAGTGAAACTCGATGTCCGGACAGGTGGGCGCAAGCACTTCAACAATAAAACGCGCAGCATCCACGTTAGGCATGTGCGCGGAGCCTAGAAACACAGCAGATTGCCGCTTGATCGTTTTTTGGTGCTTTGCCAGTAAAACAGGTTCTGGTAGCGCCGCTTTAGAAGCGCCATTCCTAATAACCCGAACGGGTCCGGCCGTCTCGATACCTTGCACCAGAGAGTCAGCATCCTCTCTGGAAACCGCAACCACCAAGGCCGCACGCATTACTGCCGCGCGCTCAAGCATCGCGACACTGTTCGTTAAACGCGAAACCTCTGGGTGATATTGCAGAAGCCGAGTTTTAAGCAGCGTTTCATTATTCTGCGAGGAATAAACAAACTTGTCAGAATACGTCAGAGGCAACGCCGTCAAATAAGGATGCTCAACAACAATCGAACGTGCACTTCTTGCCAGTGCCTTATACAACAGCACCAGCGTATTATTTGAAAGAGAAAACTCCCCAGCAACAATATCGTCACAACTAACATGAAACAACGAATTAAGTCGCCGCAGCTCGGTCCAATGGTCAGTCGTTTTCGGCACCGCAACAACCGTTATTCGCTCACCTTCACTACGAACCGTTAACTTATCATCACTCGAAAAACACAGAAACACTATACGCGACCACTCACTAACAGCCGCACATATACCCTTCGTCCGAGTCGCACCCCCTCCTACGCTGGCGAACGAATCATAGTCATTCAAGAAAAGGACGTATTTATCCGAACAGTTTTTTTGCTCAAACAAACTATCAATATGTTTGACAAAACGACGAACAGTGACATCCCACGTATATTCAGTCTTCGCAACTCTATACCCTTGCTCACCTACACGTTTTAGCTCATCAGTAGCGCCAACCCACTCTTTCAGCAACCTGGTAAAATTCGCTCGATCAGCGCTTATATAGCTATCCTCATGAATAAGTTCGATACCGCGCACACCAACGGGGGTCGACAGGAGCGCCAAGCCGATGGAGAGATAGTCAAAGACTTTAATATTTGACCCACTCCCTCCCGCCATAGGATTGAGTGCAATTGCTGCCCGCGACAGTAACTCAATTTTTTTCGAGCTATCAACAAACCCGTGCCGGGTGAGATTCGCAAGATACTTACCTTCCGGCAGACAACCACCCACTATATGGAAATGAATATCCGGGCATTGCGGGGCGAGAGTGTCGACAATAAATCTCGCTGCCTCGACATTAGGTGGATGCGCGCTACCAATAAAGATTGCCGTGCGCTTCTGCACTGTTTTCGACAGGCGCAAAGGTTGCGCAAGCATTCCATTGGGCGCAAATAGTGATTTTGCTACTACACCGGGTACCATCCGCTCGAACGCGTCAAGGTCAGCCTCACCGCAATACAGTATGCAATCAGCCAGAGAAAGCAGCTTTACCTCTTCACCTTCAATAAGTTTATGAATAGATACTGACTTTTTCTCAGGATGCAGGAGACGATAGAGTTCAGATTCGCAATTATAAGAGTTGTAAACTCTTAACTTCTCATCCAACCCCAAAAAAGTATCATAGCTGGCAGTAAACGGCGAATCATGAATAATAACATCCGCTGCCTGATACTCTTCCAAATACGCAGTATGTAGCGGTGTTACGTATTTAGAGCACGCCGCTAGACAAGGGCCAGAGAGGTCCCCACCACTGCCAATCGACTCTAGCAGCCCCCACTCGTGAGCAAAATAAGAGTCTTTCGGAATTCGACGTTCAACGAAGTTTGGCCCGTGCTGAATAACCTCTTCGACAACCCCCATGTGACTGGACGTAAGAAGCGTGACATGATGATAACGGCTCAAGGATCTGTAAAAGTTGAACAGCCTCACTTCTCCACCGTTAGACGGTGGAACAAATGCAGGAAAAAAGCTGAAGGCTAAAATTTTTTTCATAAAATATTCACTTAAAAAACCAGGACTCAAGCGGCCCCTTCGTATCCCTACGAGCATTACCTTCAGGAAGGTAAAAATTCTGAGGTTGCACACGCTCATTCGAGTGAGATTCTTGCGCACAACTCTCTCTATCTTCTACATGCCGAACACCATCGGATCTGTTCGACACCGTCGACCGCTCCGCAGCCAGAAAAATGCTCAAATCAGAGAAGTCAGGTGCAGTAGATGTTGGATTTGACGTCACCAGAAAAACGCCTGGTGCCTGAGGCAATATACCTTGACGTACTGAGAATTTTTTAAGATGCGCGTGCAACCGCGGATAACGCTTAAGTTTCGCGTTTAAACGCCCACGCAGTCCTGGGCGAGCCAATACCACACCGATAAATGGCTTCAAAGCCGGCTTAAGAATAGCTTTAGTCAAGACAATAGGCGCTTTTAGCAAGATGCTCGCTCCTTTCCTTACACCGCGCAACGACATAGTAAGACGCCAAGAGGTACTACCGAGAATCTCCTTCACCCTCGTTTCATGAGTCTGCGCATGTGTCCACCAATGATGGGCGCTTCCAATAGTTTCCTGAAGGCGTGAACTAAGCTCTTCGACTTGCGCGGCTAACTCTTCGACATGGCTGAGTGCCGCATCACGCTGAGCCTCGATAAGGTGTGCTGAATGGTTACTCTCAGCCACTGCCAGTTTCGATTTTTCCAGCGTTTCATTAACTTGATAAACAAGCGAGTCAGCCTGCACGGTCTGGCCATTCACGCGCTTCAAGCAAGACTCGTCACCTTTCAGCAACGCAACCAACAACGCCTCATCTTCGCTGAACGCCTTCAAACGACGCTCTTGTTCACCTAGCATTACTTTTAAGGCGCGAATTTCTTCGGTTGCCTGATAGCCAGACGACTCCAACTGCTTGATTAGTTCTTCGGCATCGGTGATCTGGGCACTCCTTACCTCCAGATTAGCTTCAAGGAGCTCCTCACGGTCCCTCCCATCAGCCAGCTGCATGGACAGCGTGGCCAGCACCTCGTGTTTATCAAGCAGTTCGCTTTTTAGGTATTCTACTTCAATGCCAAGCTGGGCATGTGCGGTCTTCAGCAGGTTGATCTGCTCATCGCTCGCAACGATCTGTGCTCTGCTGGCCAGATAATCAGCCTCATTTAGCTCTTCACGCTCCTGCGACTCTTCTAGCAGTCGCATGAGCCGCGCAAGCTCTACTTCCTTTGGCGCCAGTTGCTCCAATGCTACTTTTTGATACTCTGCCTCCAACTCTGTCAGCTCGAATTCAAGACGTTGAGTTTGAGCGGCTTGCTCGGACGCTGTGCCGTTGAGGATACTCACTTGAGTCTGCAGCACCACGGCTTGATTTGACGCTGTTTTGAGTTGCTCCTGAAGCATATCATTCATCTGTTGAGCAGCGTGTAAGCGGGCTTCTGCCTCACTTGCGTGACTAACTGTCTCTTGGAACTGTCGGCTTACTTCGGTTGAGTTTATTACCAGTGCTGACAATTTTGAATCGCTAGAAGCATTGCGTCCGCACAGGTCGCGGACAGCCTCCTCCAATAGCGTATTTTGCCGCGCGACTTCTTCAATTTTTTGAGTAACGGCACCTAACTGCTCACCCAATTCATCTGTACGACCTTGCAGCTGGTTATGACGCCACTGAGCCTCTGCGTCATACCGATGAGCCAATACCTCTAACGCTAGACCATAGTCTTGTTGGAACACCTCATCGAAATGTTCCAGGTCCACGGATAACGCACTCTTTTGTGCGACAATCGCATAATCAGGGCTTACAGCTCCGAGAACACTCATTAACGCGGTTGAAGATGCAGTAGCGATCTCTTTCGACTCCTGCAAGCGCAGCAGCTTGGATCGGCAAAACCCGCTGTACTCAGTAAGAAAACTGAGCAGCAAGTGTGGAATGGGTCGCTCATGAGTAGGATCTAAATAGAAACTCTGCGTACCGACCACAATATTTTCAGAGTTTGGCGTTTCCAGAATAAGTAACCCAGCAGGCTTCAGGACGCGGAACGCTTGCGCCACCAACTCTTTCAAGTTTCCGAAAGGAATATGCTCGGCAATATGAAAACCCGAGACTACAACCTGACTCTCATCTGGAAGGCTTTTAAGAATATCAAGCGCATCTCCCTGAATGGCCGGCAGGCTAAGTGCCTTACAGCCTTCCAGCATCCCCTCATCCAAATCGATCCCTGTGGGTAGAAAGTCATTTTGCAACAAGACCTCCAACCACTCACCACGGCCACACCCAAGATCCAGCGCTGGACGCTCACCGTATAACCGTTTCAAGGGGCTGATAAAAGGCACATAAATATTCAGACGTCCCAGTATCAGAGCACGCGAACCACGGTGACGATCCTCAAAAGCACGATAAAATGGCGCCGTCATTTTCTGGTGCACTCCACGTTAGGTGGTATCCAGGCCAAACCTACGAACTCGGCCTTTGAAATATTTACGACATTAAAAACCAATGCCAGATCAAGCCATTCAAAATTTTTCGAAAGGTGGGTTTCCGATGTGTGCAAAGCAACGGCCACGGAGTAGGAGCCAACACCCAGATTCGCGGGAAAGGAGAAGTCATACTGGGCGACCTCATCAGCATGGAGATTTTCCAATTTGCAACCAAGATAGTGCGTATTAGTACCGAACACAGGTTGCCCCAGACGATCCTTGATAACGTAACCTACTACCAGCTCTGGAATATCTGCATTAATGTGTATTTTGACGCTCAGAGAAACTGCCTCTGCAACTGGCACATAATCAATGGATTCACCAGCCGCATTATGTAAATTGACCGACTCTATACGGGCTTCCCCCGTTCCGGAGCGAGTCTGAGATGAGCCATCTCCCAGTTCATGTACCTTGACCGTACTGCTCTCTTTTTCTGCAATCAGGGCATTATAGAAATCCATAACTTCTTCGGGATTTCCGTCCTTTATAACAGTGCCACTCTCGAGCAGTAGCGCACGACTGCATAAAGCCTGAATAGCTGCTTTGTCGTGTGAGACTATCAACAGCGTAGTACCGAGCTTCTGAAACTCACGAATACGATCAAAACTTTTATGTTGAAAATATGTATCCCCGACAGACAGCGCTTCGTCAACAATCAGAATTTCGGGACGGATCGCGGTAGCGACAGAAAAGGCTACCCGCATTTGCATCCCGCTCGAGTATGTTCTAACCGGATCGTCAAAGTACTCACCGATCTCTGCAAACGCTTCGACATCATCAATAACCCGATGCGTCTCTTCGACGGTAAACCCCATCAACCCTGCTGCATGATAAACATTCTGGCGCCCAGTCAAGTCGGGGCTGAAACCCATGCCAAGCTCGAGAATGGCGGCAATTCGCCCATTGACCTGAACACTACCCTCCGTCGGTTGCAGCGTTCCGGTAATCATTTTCAGCAGCGTCGACTTACCTGCGCCGTTCTGCCCAACGATACCAATTGCCTCTCCCGCGCGTATTGAAAAACTGATGTGTTTAATGACCCAGTGCTCTGAACTATGCTTTGTCGGCAGCCCAAACCATCGTCCAATTCGCTGAAACTCAGACGTGTAAGTCCGGTAGGCTTTACCTAGGTTAGTGACCGTTAAAAGACTCATAAAACATCCACCATCTCCGGCGCTGCCCGCCTGAATATAAACAGACCAAACAACATCATTATTACGGAAACACCTAGCGGCCCAACAAGAGTCTGCATGTCAGGCGGCTGCGCATATACCAAGACATTATGATATGCGGACACAACAGGGAACATGGGATTAAAGGCCATGAGTCCTTTAAATTCTTCAGGGATAATATTCGCCGGATAAATAATAGGCGTAAACCAGAACCATGCCTGAAGGACGATTGGTATAACTTGCCCAACATCACGAACAAATACGTTTAAAACACCTAAAATCAACCCCAGCCCTACCGCTAACGCAGCTACGATAAACGTCAGAGGAAAAACCCACAACATTTGTACGCTGGGAAACTGCCCAAGAAGCGCAAATACAAAAAGCAGGGCACCAAACAACAAAACATAATTTAGTAAGCATGAACCCACGACGATTACAGGCAATGTGATGCGGGGAAATCTTATTTTCTTCATTAGATTACCCTGATCGATAAATAACGTCAGGCAACGTCCAATAATTTCAGAAAAAAGACTCCACGCCAAAATGCCCGCCATCAAGTACAGCGCATAGGCATATTTGTTATCAATACCCGGCAACTTCGCCGCCAGCACGTTGGACAGCACTAGCGCATAAATCGCAACCTGCGCCAGCGGGTTAATAATCATCCACAACCCGCCCAAGCGACTTCGGGCGAAACGGGCAACGAATTCATTACGAATGGACGACCAGACGAAGCCACGGTATTCCCAAAGGCTTCTAAACAACCCCAACATCGCTGACTCCTGAAAAAAGGTCAGGCGTACGCCTGACCTAGTGCAACACCTAACACCGGCTCCGCACCCTCATACCTCAAGCATTAAGAGTACAAAACACGAGCCACTAGCCATATATCTTCGGTCGCATACTCAGCCTGCGACCCGACCATAGATGTCCTCGAACCGAACGATGTCGTCCTCACCTAAATAATCGCCACTCTGCACCTCAATCAACACTAGATCGATAACGCCTGGGTTCTCCAGGCGATGGGTATGACCTGCCGGGATGAACGTTGATTCATTTGTGTTGAGCAAAAATTCGCGATCGTTGTTAACAACGCGTGCCATGCCGCTCACCACAATCCAATGCTCGCTCCGGTGATGGTGCATTTGGAGTGAGAGCGATGCCTGGGGTTTGACCACAATACGCTTGATCTTGAAACGCTGGTCTTCTTCCAAGGTCGTGTAAGCGCCCCAAGGACGGCGGACAGTGGTGTGATCAAGGTGCGAGCAATGCCCACTCTTCTTTAACTGAGCGGTGATTGCCTTGATGTCTTGTGCATGGTCTTTGTGTGCGACCAGCAGGGCATCCGGTGTGTCGACGATTATTAGATCCTCGACGCCAACCAAAGCGGTCAGACGACGCGGACTACGCACGTAGTTGTTGCTGGCACCATGAAAAATGGCTTCACCCTCGACACGGTTGCCCTGTTCATCAGCCGGTGAAAGCTCACTCATCGCATTCCACGAGCCAATATCACTCCACCCGATATCACAAGGCACGGTTGCTACCTTGCTTGAGCGCTCCATCAGGGCGAAGTCGATGGAAATATCAGGGACCTTGGCAAAGCTTTCCGGCTCGAGGTGCAGGCTTCGGTGGCTATTGCCAGTCATCGTGCCGGAACCTGCCAGGCACAGGTCTACTGCACTGGACACATCCGGTGCACAGAGTGCCATTTCTTCAATTAACGTACCGGCGCGGAAACAGAACATACCGGAGTTCCAGAAGTACTCACCTGAAGCCAAATAGCCTTGGGCGGTTTCCAGGTCTGGCTTCTCGACGAAACGTTTGACCTTGAAGCCATTACCGAGAGGGCTGTCATTGTCTTTCTGGATATAGCCGTAACCGGTCTCAGGGTACTCAGGCTTAACGCCAAAAGTTACCAGCCAACCGTCTTTGGCCAACTCGGATGCCGCCGAAACTGCATGAGCGAATGCCGCATGGTTATCGATCAGGTGATCAGCGGGCAGCACCAACATGATGGCATCTGGCCCATGAGTGCGCGCTACTTCTTGAGCCGCCAGCGCAACAGCCGCTGCGGTATTACGCCCAAAAGGCTCAAGAACAAAACTTAGATTCGTGAACTGAGGCGCCTGCGCGCTGTATTCGTCGAGCGTTTTGAAATAGAGGTCACGATTAGTGATCGTCAGCACTTCACTGACTGCGTCCAAAGCCAATGCGCGGCCATAGGTTTTGCGAATCAAGTTACCGCCACCAGGCAGTTCGATAAACGGCTTGGGATGTGCTGAACGAGAGACAGGCCAAAGGCGACTGCCAGCACCGCCGCAGATAATGACTGGAACGAGTGTCAAATTGTAACTCCTTTACGTACTGCCACTTCATTTCGACTGCAGCGCTCGCCCCTCGATGCGGCAGCCCCAAAAGCGAAGTGACGTAGAGTCTTTCAGCTAAATTAAAGTAAGCAGGCTAGGCACCCGGGGGGGGAAAATATAGTGTTTTCCTGACACATAAACGCGAACATTCTTATTTAAATGGTCATTTATGTCTAGGAAAACACTGAACAATCCGACAGCAAAAAATCCTTTTCTCCGAGTGAAAATAATAGCAGGCCAAAAACGTGTCATTTTTCCACCTCCAAGATTACATGCGGACTCACAAAGAGCCGCAAGCCTTGATCCCCCTTGATCTAGAGCCTTCGCGGGTGCTGTCGCTTTTCAGTGTGTCGTTTTGACTACACTGCTGATCGGAAAATTCCCTCAACAATTACAGATTGCTGCCGATACCCCCTGAAAGCCTTGCGGATTGAACAACCATGCGTAATAACCAACCCGTTACCCAGCGCGAACGTACCTTCCCCGCTCAGCAACGGTTGATCTCCACCACAGATGCCAAAGGGGTCATCACCTACTGCAACGACGCGTTTGTCGATATCAGTGGGTTCACCCGTGAAGAACTGATCCGGGCACCGCACAACTTGGTGCGTCACCCGGATGTGCCGCCGGCGGTGTTCGCGCATATGTGGTCCACGCTCAAACAAGGCTTGCCATGGATGGGCATCGTTAAGAACCGCTGTAAGACCGGCGATCACTATTGGGTTAACGCCTATGTGACGCCGGTTTTCGATGGCACCCAGGTGGTCGGCTATGAATCGGTGCGCATCAAGCCCACCGCCGAGCAGATCCGCCGGGCCGAAGCGCTTTATCAACGTATCAACCAAGGCAAGTCGGCTGTTCCTCGGCGTGATAAGTGGCTGCCGGTGTTGCAGGACTGGCTGCCGTTTATCCTGGTCAGCCAGTTGAGCTTCATGATCGGTGCGTCACTCAACTCTCACTGGGGCTTTGCCCTGGCTGCAGGGTTGTCGGTGCCGTTGGGCCTGCTGGGCCTGAGCTGGCAGCAGCGTGGGCTCAAGCGTTTGCTGCGCTTGGCCGAGCAGACCACTTCCGACCCGCTGATCGCGCAGATGTACACCGACAGCCGGGGTGCACAAGCACGCTTGGAGATGTCGATTCTCAGCCAGGAAGCGCGCTTGAAGACCTGCCTTACGCGCTTGCAGGACACTGCTGAACACCTCAACGCCCAAGCGGCGCAGTCCAATACCCTGGCGCATAACAGCTCCAGCGGCCTGGAACGCCAGCGCGTGGAAACCGAACAGGTGGCCACCGCCGTCAACCAGATGGCGGCGACAACCCAGGAAGTGGCCAGCCATGTACAGCGCACGGCTGACGCCACCCAGGAAGCCAATCGCCTGACGGGCCGTGGCCGCGATATCGCCGGGGAAACCCGCGAGGCGATCCAGCGGCTGTCGGTTGCCGTGGGTGAAACCGGTGTGACCGTGACCCAACTGGCCAAAGACAGCGACGAAATCGGCGGCGTGGTGGATGTGATCAAGGGCATCGCCGACCAGACCAACCTGCTGGCACTGAACGCCGCCATCGAAGCGGCCCGTGCCGGGGAGATGGGCCGTGGTTTTGCGGTGGTGGCTGACGAAGTTCGCCAACTGGCGCAGCGCACGGCCGAATCGACCGGGCAGATCCATGCCTTGATCGCCAAGCTGCAGCAGACGGCCGCCGTTGCCGTGCAAGCCATGGACGCCGGGCATCGCCAGGCCGAAGAAGGTGTGGCGCGGGTGCTGGAGGCGGATCAGGCGTTGGTAGGCATCAGTGAAGCAGTGGCCAATATCACCGACATGACCACGCAGATTGCCGCTGCCACCGAAGAGCAAAGCGCGGTGGCCGAAGAGATCAGCCGCAATATCAGCACGATTGCGCTGTTGGCGGACCAGACCTCGGAACAGGCGATGAACTCGGCGCAGTTGAGTGAAGAGCTGACGCATACGGCGAATACCCAGTATTCGCTGGTGGAACGTTTTAACCGCTGATACAGATCGTTCCCACGCTCTGCGTGGGAACGCCTCCCGTGACGCCCTGCGTTACGACTTTAGAAGCGGACGCAGAGCGTCCAGGCTGCATTCCCACGCGGAGCGTGGGAATGATCAGTGGAGAAACCCAGCCACTTCCACCGCCGCCGCCTCCAAATGCTGCTCATGCGTAAACCCCGAAGCCTTCAACGGTTTCAAGTCATGATCCCCCGCCACCAACCACATCACCTCGATGCTCGGCGACAAGTCATAGCCCTGCACCGCCGCCCGATTACCCAGGGCATCGCGCTCGCCCTGCACAATCAACGTCGGCGTCTTCAGCCCGGCCAAATGCTCGACCCGTGGCTTTTCCGGTTTGCCCACCGCGTAAAACGGATAACCCAGGCACACCAGCCCATCAGCGCCTAACTCATCAGCCAAAATGCTCGCCATCCGCCCGCCCATGGACTTGCCGCCAACGGCCAGTTTCCCCGCGACATGACGTCGCACCTCGGCATACACCTCACGCCAGCATTCCAGCAGTTTCGGCGCCGGGTTCGGTGGGCGTTTGCCACCGTCCAAACGGCGTTGAGCCATGTATGGAAACTCGAAGCGCAACACGTTCACGCCATGCCCGGCAAGGCGTGCAGCCATGTCGTTCATAAAGGCTGAGTCCATCGGTGCGCCTGCACCGTGGGCTAGGATCAACGTCACAGGTTCGCGCGCGATAGACCCCGTCGCCGCATCCCACAACCAGCCACGTTCCCGCACACACTGCGCCCATTGATCCCCGTCAATACTGGCCTTGTGCTCTTTGCCCATGCTTGCCTCGCTTTTTAGTCTGCCTATAACTCCAGCCCAAGTGCCGCATTTGCTTGGGTTGAACCGTGGATGGGGAACCATGAACACTACTTTAAGTACCGCCTATAACTACAAGGTGGTCCGCCAATTCGCCATTATGACGGTGGTGTGGGGCATCGTCGGCATGGGGCTCGGGGTTTTTCTCGCCGCTCAATTGGTTTGGCCTGCACTCAACTTCGATTTGCCTTGGACCAGCTTCGGCCGCTTGCGCCCGCTGCACACCAACGCGGTGATCTTCGCCTTCGGCGGCTGCGCGCTGTTCGCCAGCTCGTTTTACTCGGTGCAACGTACCTGCCAAACACAGCTGTTCGCGCCGAAAATCGCCGCGTTCTGCTTCTGGGGCTGGCAGTTGGTCATCCTGTTGGCCGCGATCAGCTTGCCGCTGGGCTACACCAGTTCCAAGGAATACGCCGAGCTGGAATGGCCGATCGACATCCTGATCACCATCGTCTGGGTTGCCTACGCCATCGTGTTCTTCGGCACGATCATGAAGCGCAACACCAAGCACATCTACGTCGGCAACTGGTTCTTCGGTGCGTTCATCATCACCGTGGCCATCCTGCACATCGTCAACAACTTGGAAATCCCGGTCAGCCTGACCAAGTCTTACTCCCTCTACGGTGGTGCGACAGATGCCATGGTGCAGTGGTGGTATGGGCATAACGCGGTAGGCTTTTTCCTCACCGCCGGCTTCCTTGGCATGATGTATTACTTCGTGCCGAAACAGGCCGAGCGGCCGGTGTATTCCTATCGCTTGTCCATCGTGCACTTCTGGGCGCTGATCACCCTGTACATCTGGGCCGGCCCTCACCACCTGCACTACACCGCGCTGCCCGATTGGGCGCAGTCGCTGGGCATGGTGATGTCACTGGTACTGCTGGCGCCAAGCTGGGGCGGCATGATCAACGGCATGATGACGCTCTCGGGCGCCTGGCATAAGTTGCGCAGCGACCCGATCCTGCGCTTCCTCGTCGTGTCCCTGGCCTTCTACGGCATGTCGACCTTCGAAGGGCCGATGATGGCGATCAAGACGGTCAACGCCCTCTCCCACTACACCGACTGGACCATCGGCCACGTACACGCCGGGGCGCTCGGTTGGGTGGCGATGATTTCCATCGGCGCGCTGTACCATATGATCCCGAAAATCTTCGGCCGCGAGCAGATGTTCAGCCTCGGCCTGATCAACGCGCACTTCTGGCTGGCCACCATCGGCACCGTGCTCTACATCGCCTCGATGTGGGTCAACGGCATCGCCCAGGGCCTGATGTGGCGTGCGGTCAACGAAGACGGCACCTTGACCTACTCCTTCGTCGAAACCCTGGTGGCCAGCCACCCAGGCTTCATCGTGCGGCTGGTGGGCGGAGCGATCTTCCTCAGCGGCATGTTCCTGATGGCTTACAACACTTGGCGCACCGTGCGTTCGGCGCAACCCGCTGAAGTCGCCACCGCCGCGCAGATGGCCTGAGGAGTCTGTGATGAAACACGAAACGATTGAAAAGAACGTCGGCCTGCTGATGCTGCTGATGGTGCTCGCCGTGAGCATCGGCGGCCTGACCCAGATCGTCCCGCTGTTCTTCCAGGACGTGACCAACAAACCGGTCGAAGGCATGAAGCCCTACACCGCACTGCAACTGGAAGGCCGCGACATCTACATCCGCGAAGGCTGCGTACAGTGCCACTCGCAGATGATCCGCCCGTTCCGCGCCGAAACCGAACGCTACGGCCACTACTCGGTCGCCGGCGAAAGCGTGTGGGACCACCCGTTCCTGTGGGGCTCCAAGCGCACTGGGCCGGACCTGGCCCGCGTCGGCGCGCGTTACTCGGACGACTGGCACCGCGCGCATTTGTACAACCCGCGCAACGTGGTGCCGGAGTCGAAAATGCCGGCGTACCCATGGCTGGTCACCGCGCAGGTCGACAACAGCCACACCGAGACCAAGTTGAAAGTGATGCGCACCCTCGGCGTGCCGTACACCGACGACGACATCAGTGGCGCCGTCGCCAGCCTCAAGGGCAAGACCGAGATGGACGCGCTGGTTGCGTACCTGCAAGTGCTCGGCACTGCCATCAAGAGCAAGAGGTGAGCCATGGGATTTGAATTCGATGCAGGCACCATCCGCGGCCTTGGCACGCTGGTGGTCGCCATCGCTTTTATCGGCCTGTCGCTGTGGGTGTTCAACAACCGGCGCAATGAGGAATTCGAGCAGGCCCGCCTGCTGCCCTTCGCCGATGAACCTTCTCCATCCGACGCTCAAGAAGAGCCTGTAACAAGGAGCACTCGCCCATGACTACCTTCTGGAGTACATGGATCTGCGTATTGACCCTCGGCAGCCTGATCGGCCTGACCTGGCTATTGGTCGGCACCCGCAAGGGCGAGACCAAGGGCAGCGTCGACCAGACCATGGGCCACGCCTTCGATGGCATTGAGGAATACGACAACCCGCTGCCGCAGTGGTGGTTCATGTTGTTCGCCGGCACGTTGGTGTTTGCCGTTGGCTACCTGATCCTCTACCCGGGCCTGGGCAACTGGAAAGGCGTGTTGCCGGGCTATGAAGACGGCTGGACCTCGGCCAAGGAATGGGACAAGGAAATGGCCAAGGCCGATACCAAGTTCGGGCCGATCTTCGCCAAATTCGCGGCCATGCCGGTGGAAGAAGTCGCCAAAGACCCGCAAGCGCTGAAAATGGGTGGCCGCCTGTTTGCCTCCAACTGCGCGGTGTGCCACGGCTCGGATGCCAAGGGCGCCTACGGTTTCCCAAACCTGGCGGACAACATCTGGCGCTGGGACGGTTCGGCGCAAGCAATCAAGACGACCATCCTCAATGGTCGCCACGCGGCAATGCCCGCCTGGGGTGAAATACTGGGCGAAGACGGTGTGAAGAACGTCGCCGCCTTTGTGCGTCACGACCTGGCCAAGCTGCCATTACCCGCCGACAGCACCGCCGATCTGGCGGCCGGTCAAGCCGCTTTCAACACCACCTGCGTCGCCTGCCACGGCCCACAAGGCCACGGCATGGAAGCGATGGGCTCGCCGAACCTGACCGAGCCCGCCGGTTTCATTTACGGCACCAGCCTGGCGCAACTGCAGCAGACCATCCGCCACGGCCGCCAAGGCCAGATGCCAGCGCAGGAAGTGCTGCAAGGCAATGACAAGGTGCACCTGCTCGCAGCCTATGTTTACAGCCTGTCCCACAACGCTGATGGCGCAACGCCAGAAAGCCAACCGCAGTAACCGGTGACTGCCGCCCCAATGTGGGGCGGCAGCACTACCTTTCTAAGCGACCAAGTGTCGCACCCTTCCCGACATCCACTTTCCCCTCCTGCCATTCGGGTCTACGCTTGCCCAACAGCGGGCCGGTTTTGGCGCACGTAGCTGCTGGCGTTGCGACCTGAAATTTTTCCTGTCTACTCGATCAGTTTTTTATTTCTGGTTTTGTCCTTACACCAAACATGGAAAGGGCGCAGAATCTGGCGTGGAACGTATTGATACAGGTCAGCCATTGCGTTGCAATGACCCCTCGCTTTCTACATACTTGCGGCCGATTTTACCTATAAAAAAACCTAAACCGTGGAACCTTAGAATGAGCACAGCAATCAGTCCGACTGCTTATAACTATAAGGTAGTCCGCCAGTTCGCCATCATGACGGTGGTCTGGGGGATCCTTGGCATGGGGCTCGGGGTGTTCATCGCCTCGCAATTGGTTTGGCCGGAGTTGAATTTCGGTTTGCCATGGACGACCTTCGGCCGCCTGCGCCCGCTGCACACCAACCTGGTGATTTTTGCCTTCGGTGGCTGTGCGTTGTTTGCCACCTCCTACTATGTCGTGCAGCGAACCTGCCAGACGCGACTGATCTCCGATGGCCTCGCCGCCTTCACCTTCTGGGGCTGGCAAGCCGTGATCCTCGGCGCCATCATCACCCTGCCGCTGGGCTACACCACCACCAAGGAATACGCCGAGCTGGAATGGCCGATCGCGATTTTGCTCGCTATCGTCTGGGTGACCTACGCCGTGGTGTTCTTCGGCACTATCGTCAAGCGCAAGACCAAGCACATTTATGTGGGCAACTGGTTCTACGGTGCCTTCATCCTGGTCACGGCGATGCTGCACATCGTCAACCACGCGTCGTTGCCGGTCAGCCTATTCAAGTCCTACTCGGCCTACGCCGGGGCGACGGACGCAATGATTCAGTGGTGGTACGGCCACAACGCCGTGGGCTTCTTCCTCACCACCGGCTTCCTGGGGATGATGTATTACTTCGTGCCCAAACAGGCCGAGCGTCCGATCTACTCGTATCGCCTGTCCATCGTGCACTTCTGGGCGCTGATCACCCTGTACATCTGGGCCGGCCCTCACCACTTGCACTACACCGCGCTGCCCGATTGGGCCCAGTCGCTGGGCATGGCGATGTCGATCATCCTGCTGGCCCCAAGCTGGGGCGGCATGATCAACGGCATGATGACCCTGTCGGGCGCCTGGCATAAATTGCGCACCGACCCGATCCTGCGTTTCCTGGTGGTGTCGTTGGCGTTCTACGGCATGTCGACCTTTGAAGGGCCGATGATGGCGATCAAGACCGTCAACTCGCTGTCCCACTACACCGACTGGACCATCGGCCACGTCCACGCCGGCGCTCTGGGTTGGGTGGCGATGATCTCCATCGGCGCGCTGTACCACATGATCCCTAAACTGTTCGGCCGTGCGCAGATGCACAGCGTCGGGCTGATCAATGCGCACTTCTGGCTGGCCACCATCGGCACCGTGCTCTACATCGCCTCGATGTGGGTCAACGGCATCACCCAAGGCCTGATGTGGCGTGCGATCAACGATGACGGCACCCTCACCTACTCCTTCGTCGAAGCGCTGCAAGCCAGTCACCCGGGCTACATCGTCCGCGCCATCGGTGGTGCATTCTTTGCCAGCGGCATGCTGTTCATGGCCTACAACGTGTGGCGCACCGTGCGTGCCTCCGACCCTGTAGAGGCTGAAGCCGCCGCCAAGATCGCCGTTGTGGGAGCTCTCTGATGAAGCATGAAGTAGTCGAGAAGAATATCGGCCTGCTGGCCTTCTTCATGGTTATCGCCGTGAGTATCGGCGGCCTGACCCAGATCGTTCCGCTGTTTTTCCAGGACGTGACCAACAAGCCGGTCGAAGGCATGAAGCCGCGCACCGCGCTTGAACTGGAAGGCCGCGACGTCTACATCGCCAACGGTTGCGTGGGCTGCCACTCGCAGATGATCCGCCCGTTCCGCGCCGAAACCGAACGCTACGGCCACTACTCGGTCGCCGGTGAAAGTGTGTGGGACCACCCGTTCCTGTGGGGTTCCAAACGTACCGGCCCGGACCTGGCCCGTGTCGGCGGGCGTTATTCCGATGACTGGCAGCGTGCGCACTTGTACAACCCGCGCAACGTGGTGCCGGAGTCGAAAATGCCGGCGTACCCGTTCCTCGTGGAAAACAAGCTCGACGGCAAGGACACCGCGAAGAAGATGGAAGTCTTGCGCACGCTGGGCGTGCCCTACACCGACGAAGACATCGCCGGTGCAGCCGCAGCCGTCAAGGGCAAGACCGAAATGGACGCATTGGTGGCCTACCTGCAAGGCCTTGGCACCATCATCAAAAGCAAACGGTGACCTACATGGATATCGGGATGATTCGTGGCCTGGGCACCGTTGTGGTGATGGTGGCCTTTATCGGCCTGGCACTGTGGGTGTTCAGCCCAAAGCGCAAGTCGGAGTTTGACGACGCAACCCTGTTGCCCTTTGCGGATGACCCCGAAGCCATCAAGCACGTCGAGCAAGCGTCTAGGAGTAACAAAGAATGACTACGTTCTGGAGTCTGTACGTCACAGTCCTCAGTCTGGGTACCATCTTCGCCCTGACCTGGCTGCTGCTGTCGACCCGCAAGGGCCAGCGCACCGAACAAACGGACGAGACCGTCGGCCACTCGTTCGACGGCATCGAGGAGTACGACAACCCGCTGCCAAAATGGTGGTTCATGCTGTTCGTCGGCACCATCATTTTCGCCCTCGGCTACCTGGTGCTGTACCCAGGCTTGGGCAACTGGAAAGGCCTGCTGCCGGGCTACAACTACCTCGACAATGACAAGCAAACGGCCTTCGCCAACGGCCAGACCGGCTGGACCGGCGTGCACGAGTGGGAAAAGGAAATGGCCAAGTCGGACGCCAAGTTCGGGCCGATCTTCGCCAAGTTCGCCTCGATGCCGATTGAAGAAGTCGCCAAGGACCCGAAAGCCTTGAAGATGGGTGGCCGCCTGTTCGCCTCCAACTGCTCGGTGTGCCACGGTTCCGACGCCAAGGGCGCCTACGGCTTCCCCAACCTGACCGATGCCGACTGGCGCTGGGGCGGTGAACCCGCGACCATCAAGGAAACCATCATGAAAGGCCGCCACGCGGTGATGCCGGCCTGGGCCGAAGTCATTGGCGAGCAAGGCGTGGCCGACGTGTCAGGCTTTGTGCTGACCAACCTCGACGGCCGCAAACTGCCGGAAGGTGCCAAGGCCGATGTGGCCAACGGCGCGAAACTCTTCGCCGCCAACTGCGTGGCCTGCCACGGCCCTGCCGGTAAAGGCACACCCGCGATGGGCGCACCCGACCTGACACACCCGGGCGCATTCATCTACGGCTCGAGCTTCGCGCAACTGCAGCAGACCATTCGTTACGGCCGTCAGGGTCAGATGCCTGCGCAGGAGTTGTTGCAGGGCAATGACAAGGTGCACTTGCTGGCGGCGTATGTTTACAGCTTGTCCCATGGCGATAAGCAAGCTGAGGAGCAGTAAGGCCTCGGCAACGAAAAAGCCCCGCATTGCGGGGCTTTTTCGTTTCTAACGCCTGAGCGATTCAATGGACGCATGACCGCTGGTAACGACGAGCTTGATGCCTGCCATCGGCAAGTAGTAACGTAACTACATATAGCCTGCCGAAGGGGGATTCCCCATGACCATCACCACCATTTCCAGCCGTGAATTTAATCAAGACACAAGCGGTGCCAAAAAAGCCGCCCGTCAGGGGCCGGTTTTTATCACCGATCGCGGCAAGCCTGCCCATGTACTGCTAAGCATTGAGGACTACCAGAAACTGACAGGCCTCAACGCCGACATCGTTGACCTGTTGGTGATGCCAGAAGCGGCCGAAATCGACTTCGAAACCGAACGCGCCGTGATCACTCATCGACCCGTGGACCTCTCTTGATGTATCTACTCGACACCAACGTAATCTCTGAACTTCGTAAACCCCAGGCCGACGCAAACGTGGTCGCCTGGGCCAAAAGCGTCATTGCGCTGCGTATGTTTATCTCCGCGATTACGCTTAAAGAATTGGAAACCGGGGTACTGCGCATGGAGCGCAAAGACCCGGCCCAGGGAAAGGTTTTGCGTACCTGGCTCAAGCGTCATGTCCTGCCGGCATTCGATGCCAGAATCCTGCCGGTCGATGCCGCAGTCGCTTTGCGTTGCGCCCATCTGCATGTGCCAGACCAGGCGAATGAACGTGATGCGCTGATTGCTGCCACTGCTCTGGTTCATGGACTTACTGTCGTCACGCGCAATGTCAGTGACTTCAAATCGAGCGGCGTTCCATTGCTTAATCCGTGGGGCGAATGACCAGCCTGCGCGCAAAAACCAGCCATACTTCACAAGTCAATTGATCCACGTCACCTACACCATCAATTGATTTCCCCCAACGCGACCAAAGGTCGCACCCTTTCAGCAGTATCAGGGGCGTATCATTACGCCACTGCAACAGCCTATTTTTGACCCCGGTTGGCACGTACTGGCCGAGGCAAATCTCCACCGCCGTGGGATGCAATGATGAGCAACCAAATACCGGTACATGACGTTACCCCGCCTGCCAAAAACTCGAGCCAATCCGTCGACCTCTATGCGTCGCGAGAGAAGATCTACACCCGTGCCTTCACCGGCCTGTTCCGCAATTTACGCATGCTCGGTGGCGCTGGCTTGTTCCTGCTCTACTTCGGCACTGTGTGGCTGAACTGGGGTGGCCATCAGGCCGTGTGGTGGAACCTGCCGGAGCGTAAGTTCTTTATTTTTGGCGCGACTTTCTGGCCCCAGGATTTCATTCTGCTGTCGGGCATTCTCATCGTCGCTGCCTTTGGCCTGTTCTTTATCACGGTGTACGCCGGGCGCGTATGGTGTGGCTATACCTGCCCACAAAGCGTGTGGACCTGGATCTTCATGTGGTGCGAAAAGGTCACCGAAGGCGACCGTAACCAGCGCATCAAGCTGGATAAAGCGCCGATGGGCGCGAATAAATTCCTGCGCAAATTCAGCAAGCACACGCTGTGGTTGTTGATCGGGTTTGTCACCGGCATGACCTTCGTCGGTTACTTCTCGCCGATCCGTGAATTGGTGTTCGATTTCTTCACCGGCCAGGCCGATGGCTGGTCGTATTTCTGGGTCGGTTTTTTCACCCTCGCCACCTATGGCAACGCCGGCTGGCTGCGCGAACAGGTGTGCATCTACATGTGCCCGTATGCCCGGTTCCAAAGCGTGATGTTCGACAAAGACACCTTGATCGTGTCCTACGACCCGCGCCGTGGTGAGGTGCGGGGCCCGCGCAAAAAAGGCATCGACTACAAGGCCCAAGGCCTGGGCGATTGCATCGATTGCACGATGTGCGTGCAGGTGTGCCCCACCGGTATCGACATCCGCGACGGCCTGCAAATCGAGTGCATTGGCTGCGCCGCGTGTATCGACGCCTGCGACAACATCATGGACAAGATGGACTACCCGCGCGGCCTGATCAGCTACACCACCGAGCACAACCTTTCCGGGCAGAAAACCCACAAGCTACGCCCGCGCCTGATCGGTTATGCGTTGGTGTTGCTGGCGATGATCAGCTTGTTGGCCGGCGCATTTTTCATGCGCTCACTGGTGGGCTTTGATGTGAGCAAGGACCGTGTGCTGTACCGCGAAAACGCCGAAGGCCGGATCGAAAACGTCTACAGCCTGAAGATCATGAACAAGGACCAGCGCGACCACACCTACGTGCTAGACGCCTCGGGCCTGCCGGACCTCAAGCTGCAAGGCCGTCGCGAGATCAAGGTCGCCGCCGGAGAAATCTTCAGCATGCCGGTGGAGCTTTCCAGCGCACCGGAACAATTACCGTCGAGCACCAACGAGGTGCAATTCATCCTCAGGGATGCCGACGACGACAGCGTCCACATTGAAGCCAAGAGCCGATTCATCGGCCCCCAGGTTCGTTAATAAAAAACTCCGTTAACTAGAGAGCACAACAATGCCCGCAGCCACTGCCGCAAGCCCTTGGTACAAACACCTCTGGCCTTGGATCATCATTGGGATCCTGGCCTGCTCGGTGACCTTGACCTTGTCCATGGTGACCATTGCAGTGAAGAACCCGGACAACCTGGTCAACGACAACTACTACGAGGCCGGCAAAGGTATCAACCGCTCTCTGGACCGCGAGCTGCTGGCCCAGACCCTGCAACTGCGCGCCAAGGTGCACCTGGACGAGTTGACCGGTGAAGTCGAATTGCACCTGACCGGCAACAGCAACCCGTCGACCCTGGAGCTGAACCTGATTTCCCCGACCCAGCCAGAGAAGGATCGCAAGATCAACCTGGCCCGCAGTGACAGCGAACCCGGCCGCTACATCGGCCAGGTCACCGACAAAGTCGAAGGTCGGCGCTTCGTGGAACTGCTCGGTGTCGAGGGCGATAGAACCTGGCGCATGTTCGAAGAAGAACAGGTCAGCCACGACAAGGACTTGCTGCTGGGTGATGAGCCGTTGCAGGGCGCTGAAGACCTGAAGAATTAAACAGCCTGCGCTTAGATCGTTCCCACGCTCTGCGTCACAACAGCGGACGCGGAGCGTCCAGCGAGGCGTTACCACGCAGAGCGTGGGAACGATCATCGGACAGCCGACTAAGATCTATACCCATGAGCACCCCAACCCCCTGCTACCACTGCGCCCTGCCCGTGCCGCCCGGCAGCCGGTTTACCGCCGTAATCCTCGGCGAGCGCCGCGAACTCTGCTGCCCGGGTTGCCAGGCGGTGGCCGAGGCCATCGTGGCCGGTGGGCTGGACAGCTATTACCAACACCGCAGCGAAGCCTCAGCCAACCCCGAGGCGCTGCCGGTGCAACTGGTCGATGAACTGGCGCTGTACGACCGCGCCGATGTGCAAAAACCCTTTGTGCGCCACGACGGCGACCTTGCCGAAACCATCCTGTTGATGGAAGGCATCAGTTGCGCCGCCTGTGGCTGGCTGATCGAGAAACACCTGCGCAGCCTGCCCGCTGTGGCCGAGGCGCGGCTGAACCTGTCCAACCACCGCCTGCACGTGCGCTGGGCCGACGGGCAATTGCCGTTGAGCCAACTGCTCAGCGAGCTGCGCCACATCGGCTATGCCGCCCACCCTTACCAGGCGGATCGCGCCGCCGAGCAACTGGCTGGCGAGAACCGTCTGGCCCTGCGCCAACTGGGTGTGGCAGGGTTGCTGTGGTTCCAGGCGATGATGGCGACCATGGCCACTTGGCCGGAATTCAATGTCGACCTGAGCCCCGAGCTGCACGTGATCCTGCGCTGGGTGGCGATGTTTCTGACCACGCCCATCGTCTTCTACAGCTGTGCACCCTTCTTCAAAGGTGCCCTGCGTGACTTGCGCACGCGCCACCTGACCATGGATGTGTCGGTGTCCTTGGCGATTGGCGGCGCGTACCTGGCGGGCATTTGGACCGCCATCACCGGCGTCGGCGAGTTGTATTTCGACGCAGTGGGCATGTTCGCGCTGTTCCTGCTGGCCGGCCGCTACCTGGAGCGCCGAGCGCGGGAACGCACGGCCGCCGCCACCGCGCAGTTGGTCAACCTGTTACCCGCCTCGTGCCTGCGCCTCAAACAGGATGGCCAGAGCGAACGCATTCTGCTCAGCGAATTGGCCGTGGGTGACCGCGTATTGGTGCATCCCGGCGCGGTATTGCCTGCGGACGGGGTGATCCTCGATGGCCAGTCGAGCGTTGATGAATCGCTGCTCACCGGCGAGTACCTGCCGCAACCACGCCACGTGGGCGATGCGGTCACCGCCGGCACGCTCAATGTCGAAGGCGCGCTGACCGTCGAGGTGCGCGCCTTGGGCCATGACACACGCCTGTCCGCCATCGTGCGCCTGCTGGAACGCGCCCAGGCCGAGAAACCGCGCCTGGCGCAAATCGCCGACCGCGCCGCGCAGTGGTTCCTGTTGTGTTCGCTGATCGCCGCCGTATTGATCGGCCTGTTGTGGTGGGAGCTGGACGCGTCGCGGGCATTTTGGATTGTGCTGGCGATGCTGGTAGCGACCTGCCCGTGCGCGCTGTCGCTGGCCACGCCGACCGCCCTCACCGCCGCCACCGGCACCCTGCACACACTCGGGCTATTGCTGACCCGTGGCCATGTGCTGGAAGGCTTGAACCAGATCGATACGGTGATTTTCGACAAGACTGGCACGCTGACGGAAGGTCGCCTGGCGTTACGTGCGATCCGGCCCTTGAGCGCACTGAACAGCGATGAATGCCTGGGCCTCGCCGCCGCCCTCGAAAACCGCTCCGAACACCCGATTGCCCGCGCCTTCGGCCGAGCGCCGCTGGCGGCCGAAGAAGTCCTGAGTTTCCCTGGCCTGGGCCTGGAAGGCTGCGTGGGTGAGCGTCCGTTGCGTATCGGCCAGCCCGGCTTTGTCTGCGAACTGAGCGGTTGCCCGATCCCCGCTTCGCCGGATGAGGCGGGCCAGTGGCTGCTGCTCGGCGACCGTGACGGCGCCCTCGCCTGGTTTGTGCTGGATGACCGCCTGCGCAGCGACGCGCCTGCCCTGCTGGCCGCGTGCAAGGCGCGGGGCTGGCGCACGTTGCTGCTGTCGGGGGACAGCTCGCCGATGGTCGCCAGTGTCGCCGCCGAATTGGGCATCGACGAAGCTCACGGCGGCCTGCGCCCCGACGACAAGCTGCAGGTGCTGCAACAACTGCACAAGGAAGGCCGCAAGGTGCTGATGCTCGGCGATGGCGTCAACGATGTGCCGGTGCTCGCCGCCGCCGATATCAGCGTGGCGATGGGTTCGGCCACCGACCTGGCAAAAACCAGCGCCGATGCCGTGCTGCTGTCCAACCGCCTCGACGCGCTGGTGCAGGCGTTTACCCTGGCGCGGCGCACGCGGCGGGTAATCATCGAAAACCTGCTGTGGGCCGGGCTGTACAATGGCCTTATGCTGCCGTTTGCCGCGCTCGGTTGGATCACCCCGATCTGGGCGGCGATCGGCATGTCCCTCAGCTCGTTGACCGTGGTGCTCAACGCCTTGCGCCTGACTCGCCTGCCGAGCGCGCCGGCTAAAAGCGCCACTTTAGTAAACCGCCCGTTGCCGGCTTGAGCCGCGCGGGCATGGAGTGCAGATGCCAGCTCTATACGTGATGATTCCGGCGGCACTGCTGTTAGTGGGCGTGGCCATTTACATCTTCTTCTGGGCAGTGGACAGCGGCCAGTACGACGACCTCGACGGCCCTGCCCACAGCGTGCTGTTCGACGACCAGGACCCGAATCACTTGGCGGCTGTCGACGAAGCCAACGGGCCAGAGCAACCGCCCAAAGACCCGCCCCATGCTTGAACTGGCGCCGCTGCTGGTCTCCGCACTCATCCTCGGCCTGCTGGGCGGCGGCCACTGCTTGGGCATGTGCGGTGGGCTGATGGGCGCGCTGACCCTGGCGATCCCCAAGGAGCAACGCAGCCGCCGCTTTCGCCTGCTGCTGGCGTACAACCTGGGTCGCATCCTCAGCTATGCCGCTGCCGGGTTATTGATCGGCTTGGCCGGCTGGGCGGTGGCCAACAGCCCGGCGGCGATGTTCATGCGCGTGCTCGCCGGCTTGCTGCTGATCAGCATGGGCCTGTACCTGGCCGGCTGGTGGAGCGGGCTCACCCGTATCGAAAGCCTCGGGCGCGGCCTGTGGCGCTACATACAGCCCGTCGCCAACCGTTTGCTGCCGGTGTCCAGCCTGCCGCGCGCGTTACTGCTGGGCGCGCTGTGGGGCTGGCTGCCGTGCGGGTTGGTCTACAGCACGCTGCTGTGGGCCGCGAGCCAGGGGAATGCGTTGGACAGTGCATTGCTGATGCTGGCGTTTGGGCTGGGCACGTGGCCGGTGTTGCTGGCCACTGGGCTGGCAGCGGAGCGCGTTACGGCGTTGTTGCGCAAACGCAGCGTGCGTGTGGCCGGTGGCTTGCTGGTGATCCTGTTCGGCCTATGGACTTTGCCCGGTCCGCATCAGCACTGGCTAATGGGCCACTAAATCGCCATGTGGCATAGCGCCGCTCCCCGTTGATGCAAATCAAGATGCCATACCCGCCACGCCTCTAGACTCGGCCCACTAGCCAATCCCGGGGACCGCCCGCATGCTCGACGCCATTCGTTGGGACACAGATCTTATTCACCGTTACGACTTGGCGGGGCCGCGCTACACGTCCTACCCCACCGCCGTACAATTCGACAGCCAGGTCGGCACTTTCGACCTGCTCCATGCCCTGCGCGACAGCCGCAAGGCCGTGCGCCCCTTGTCGCTGTATGTGCACGTGCCGTTCTGCGCCAACATTTGCTACTACTGCGCCTGCAACAAGGTCATCACCAAGGACCGTGGCCGCGCCCAGGCCTATCTGCAACGCCTGGAGCAGGAAATCCAGCTGGTAGCCTGCCACCTCGACCCGAAACAACCGGTGGAGCAGTTGCACTTCGGCGGTGGTACGCCGACCTTTCTCAGCCACGACGAACTGCGCCAGTTGATGGCAAGCCTGCGTCAGCATTTCAACTTACTCGACGATGACTCGGGCGACTACGGCATCGAGATCGACCCACGTGAAGCCGACTGGGCAACCATGGGCCTGCTGCGCGAGCTAGGCTTCAACCGCGTGAGCATCGGCCTGCAGGACCTCGACCCCGAGGTCCAGCGCGCGGTCAACCGCTTGCAAAGCCTGGAAGAAACCCGCGCAGTGATTGATGCGGCGCGCACCCTGCAATTTCGCTCGATCAACATCGACCTGATCTACGGCTTGCCCAAGCAAACGCCGATCAACTTCGCGCGCACCGTTGAAGAAGTGATCAACCTGCAACCGGATCGTTTGTCGGTATTTAACTACGCACACCTGCCGGAACGTTTCATGCCGCAGCGGCGCATCAACACCGACGACCTGCCCTCCCCGGCGGAAAAACTGTTGATGCTGCAAACCACCATCGAGCAGTTGACCCGCGCCGGCTATCGCTACATCGGCATGGACCATTTCGCCCTGCCGGATGATGAGCTGGCCATCGCCCAGGAAGAAGGCACGCTGCAACGCAACTTCCAGGGCTATACCACCCACGGGCATTGCGACTTGATTGGCCTGGGCGTGTCGGCGATCAGCCAGATCGGCGACCTGTACTGCCAGAACAGCAGCGACCTCAACCATTACCAGAACGCCTTGGCCGGCGCGCAACTGGCTACAAGCCGTGGCCTGGTGTGCACCACGGACGATCGGTTACGGCGTGAGGTCATTCAGCAGTTGATCTGCAATTTCAGCCTGAGATTCGAGCAGGTCGAACAGACTTTCAATATCGATTTTCGCGGCTATTTCGACGAACTATGGCCGCAACTGGAGACAATGGCCGCAGACGGGCTGATCGAACTGGACGCACAGGGCATTCGCGTACTGCCCGCCGGGCGCTTGTTGGTACGCTCGGTGTGCATGGTGTTCGATGCCTACCTGGAGCATCAGAACAGGCAGCGCTTCTCGCGGGTGATCTGAAGCAGTTACTTCATTGCCAGGCCGGCAGCCTTGACCGCATCAGCAGCGCTCATGTCTTTCATCGCCTTGGACAGGGACGCCTGGGCAGTGGTCAGCGCGCTCTGCAGCCCAGCCAAGGCAGTTTGCAGCCCGGCCACTTTGGCCTGGGCCTGCTCAGGGCTAAGACTTCTGTCAGCCATCACCGCAGCCATTTCGGCCTGCTTCTCAGCAATCTGTTTTCTGATCTCGCGAATCCTCTTCAGCAGATTTTTGAGGGTGTCAGACAGGCCGCTGTCGTCAATATCACTGTTAGACGTTTTTTCACCCGCTGCCGCTTTCATCGCCGCACCGGAAATGGTCACCGACACTGCAGGGTTGGAATCTTCAGCCGCAGGGTTAACCGCGTCGCTCTGAGCTGGCTCTTTTTTGGTCGTCTCGGGCAGCTTCTGAATCAAAGTGCGAGAGGCGAGTTCAGTACTAAGGGGAAGCATCTCTTGAACCTCCGAGTTCATGATCGATAGCTCCTTATCGACTATTTTCTCAAAATCTTTATACCCTGCTGCTTTTTTGTACACGCTGGCCTGATCGCCCCCCAGTGCGTTACCCTTACGTCTTATGTGTGTTTTCCCACAAGGATTTAAGAAATGTCCGAGCCAGCTAAACTGCGCGCTCACAGCCAGGTTCACTGCAAGGATTGCAGCCTGGCTCCCCTCTGCCTGCCACTTTCGTTGAATTTGGAAGACATGGAAGCGCTGGACGACATCGTTAAACGCGGCCGCCCGCTGAAAAAAGGCGAGTTTCTGTTCCGCCAGGGCGACAAATTCGATTCCGTTTATGCAGTGCGTTCGGGGGCATTAAAGACGTTCAGCCTGAGCGACAGCGGCGAAGAGCAGATCACCGGTTTCCACCTGCCCAGCGAACTGGTTGGGCTGTCGGGCATGGACACCGAGATTCACCCGGTGTCGGCCCAAGCGCTGGAGACGACTTCGGTGTGCGAAATCCCCTTCGAGCGCCTGGATGAACTGGCCCTGCAATTGCCACAGTTGCGTCGCCAACTGATGCGCGTGATGAGCCGCGAAATTCGCGACGACCAGCAGATGATGCTGCTGTTATCGAAGAAAACCGCCGACGAGCGCATCGCCACGTTCCTGGTCAACCTGTCGGCACGTTTCCGTGCCCGTGGGTTCTCGGCCAACCAGTTCCGCTTGAGCATGTCGCGCAATGAAATCGGTAATTACTTGGGCCTCGCGGTGGAAACCGTGTCCCGCGTATTCACCCGTTTTCAGCAGAACGAGCTGATTGCCGCCGAAGGCAAGGAAGTACACATCCTCGACCCGATCCAGCTGTGTGCGCTGGCCGGGGGCTCGCTGGAGGTCTGATCCAGACGCTTGCGGCCGCGCCAATCGGCGAGGCCGCAGGTATACTTCGAGTCCGTTTTCCGCTTCCAGGACTCTTCGACGATGACCTTCGATTCGTTCGACATCAAATCCCTGATCCGCCCTGTCATCGACTTCCCCAAGCCAGGGGTGATCTTTCGCGATATCACGCCGCTGTTCCAATCGCCGCGCGCCCTGCGCCTGGTCGCTGACAGTTTTGCCCAGCGTTATGTCGAAGCCGACTTCACCCATATCGGCGCGATGGATGCGCGTGGCTTCCTGATCGGTTCGATCATCGCCTACCAACTGAACAAACCGCTGATCCTGTTCCGCAAACAGGGCAAGTTGCCAGCTGACGTGCTGGCCGAGGGTTACCAGACCGAATACGGCGAAGCCTTCCTTGAAGTGCACGCCGACAGCTTGTGTGAAGGCGACTCGGTATTGATGTTCGATGACCTGATCGCCACGGGCGGCACCTTGATCGCCGCGGCTAATCTGGTGCGGCGCATGGGGGCGAAGATCTTCGAAGCGGCGGCAATTATCGATTTGCCGGAGCTGGGTGGCTCGCAGCGCCTGGAAGACATGGGGATTCCGACGTTTTGCCTGACGCAGTTTGCGCTGACTGAGCGTTAAAGGTTGTCTGTTAGGGCCTCATCGCGGGCAAGCCCTAATGCCGTTCAGTTAAGCGAACGCAATGCCCAAAGCAGCGAAGATTAAATGTGGGAGCGGGCTTGCCCGCGATGACGTCGGCCCAGCAAACATTGATGTTGACTGACCCACCGCTTTCGCGGGCAAGTCGAATCGTCGCACCGCCGCTCCCACAGGGGATCTGCGCTTAACTGAACGGCATTAGGGCTTGCCCGGTTCCCACATTGGAACGCGGCCACCTGTGGGAGCTGCGGTGCGACGATTCGACTTGCCTGCGATAGCGTTCGAAAGAGCACCACCGATCAAAGCCCCATCTGCTTACTGATGATTTCATTCATCACCTCACGCGTCCCCCCGCCGATGGAGAGGATGCGGTTGTCGCGGTACAGCCGCTCCACCAGACTGCCGCGCATATAGCCCTGGCCGCCGAGAATCTGCACGGCGTCGTAGGTCACGCGGTCAGCGGTGTCGGTGGCAAGGTTCTTGGCCATGGAAATTTCCTTGATCACACTCTTGCCGGCCGCCATCTTCGCCGCCTGGCGGTAGGTAAATTCCCGCGAGACCTCCACCGCAGTGGCCATTTCCGCCAACCGATGCTTGAGTACCTGAAATTTGCCGATGGGCTTGCCGAAGGCTTCGCGCTGGGCGGCCCACGTGAGGCTTTCCTCCAGCGCCAGCTGCGCGGTCATATTGGCCATCAACGCCAGGGCCAGGCGCTCGCTCTGGAAGTTGCCCATGATGCAGGCAAAGCCCATGTTCTCGACGCCGATCAGGTTGCCCACTGGCACCTTGCAATTATCGAAGAACAGTTCAGCCGTGTCCGACGCCCACCAGCCCATTTTCTTCAGCGGTTGGCCGACAGTAAAACCCGGCGTGTGTTTTTCGATGAGCAATAAGCTGATGCCGCCAAAGCCCGGCCCGCCGGTGCGTACAGCCACGGTGTAGAAATCGGCACGGATGCCGCTGGTGATAAAGGTTTTACTGCCACTCACGCGGTAATGCTCACCGTCACGGGTGGCGCGGGTTTGCAGGTTGGCCACATCGGAGCCGCCACCGGGTTCGGTCACGGCCAGGGCGATGATCTTTTCGCCGGCCAAGACCTGGGGCGCAACACGCTCACGCACCTCGGGGCGCGCCCATTTGACGACCGGCGGCAGGCCGATATCCAGCGAACCCAGGCCGGCTACCACACCGCCGGAACCGCAGCGCATCAATTCTTCGCTGGCGGCGACCTTGGCGAACAGATCACCTTCATGGCTGCCGCCCAGGCTTTCGGGGTAACCGATGCCCAGGATCCCCGCCGCACCGGCCTTGAGGTACAGCTCACGGGGAAAGCTTTCGGCCTCCTCCCATTGCTCGATGCCCGGCAACATCTCGCGCTCGACAAAACGGCGCACGCTGTCGCGGACCAATTGGTGGCTGGGGTCGAAGTAGTCCTGATAGGCAGACATCGGCAAGCTCCACGGTGAGGTGGAGCGAACTTACCAAGCGCTTGCTTGGTTTTCAAGAGCTCACTTGCAACACAAAACCAATGTGGGAGCTGGCTTGCCTGCGATAGCGGCGTGTCAGGCGACATCACTGTCCCTGATCCACCGCCATCGCAGGCAAGCCAGCTCCCACATTTTGGACTGTGTTGTTCTTTAAAGCGCGATCGGTTTGCGACCCGCAAACGAATGCGCCAACGTCCCGCCATCCACCAACTCCAGCTCACCACCCAGCGGCACGCCATGGGCGATACGCGAGGTGATCAAGCCTTTATTGCTCAGCAACTGGGCGATGTAATGCGCGGTTGCTTCACCTTCCACGGTCGGGTTGGTCGCCAGGATCACTTCGGTGAACGTGCCCTGTTCTTCGATACGCGCCACCAGTTGCGGAATGCCGATCGCCTCCGGCCCCAGGCCGTCCAGCGGCGACAGGTGCCCTTTGAGCACAAAGTAGCGCCCGCGATAACCCGTTTGCTCCACCGCGTACACATCCATCGGCCCTTCGACCACACACAGCAGCGTGTCATCGCGGCGTGTGTCAGCGCATTGCGGGCAAAGGTCTTCTTCGGTGAGGGTGCGGCACTGGCGGCAGTGGCCCACACCGGTCATGGCCTGGCTCAAGGCCTGGGCCAACCGTGTGCCGCCACTGCGATCACGCTCCAGCAGTTGCAGCGCCATGCGCTGGGCGGTTTTCTGGCCCACGCCTGGCAAGGTGCGCAGGGCGTCGATCAGTTGACGAATCAGGGGGCTGAAGCTCATGAGCGAATGGTCCGACAAAACAACGAGACGCGGTTTATACCCGCGCCTCGGATTAGCGTCAAATGGTCAATCCTGCGCGACGCGTACCACCAACTTGCCGAAGTTGCGTCCCTCGAGCAAACCGATAAAGGCCTCGGGCGCCTGCTCCAGGCCCTCGACCACGTCTTCGCGGAACTTGATCTTGCCATCGCGCACCCATGGCGCCATGGCGCTGAGGAATTCCGGCTGGCGATCGCCATAGTCGTCAAACACGATAAAGCCCTGGATGCGCACGCGCTTGGTCAGCAAGGTGCGTTGCAGCGCCGGCAAGCGGTCAGGCCCGCTGGGCGCTTCATGGGCGTTGTAGCCGGCGATCAAGCCGCACAGGGGCACCCGCGCCTTGGGGTTAAGCAGCGGCAGCACCGCGTCAAACACCTTGCCGCCGACGTTTTCGAAATAGATATCCACGCCTTCGAAGCACGCCAGGGCCAGCTCATTGGCGAAGTTGGCGCTCTTGTGATCGATGCAGGCGTCAAACCCCAGCTCGTCCACCACGTAGCGGCACTTGTCCGCGCCACCGGCGATCCCTACCACACGCAAGCCCTTGAGCTTGGCCACCTGACCCACCACTGAGCCCACTGCACCAGACGCCGCCGCGACCACCAGGGTTTCCCCGGCCTTGGGCTGGCCGATGTCCATCAGGCCCATGTACGCGGTCATGCCCGGCATACCCAGCACACCCAACGCCATCGACGGGCTGAGCAGGCCCTTGGGCACCGGCATCAGGTTGCGGCCATCGCAAATGCTGTGGCTTTGCCAGCCGGTGGAGCCGACCACCAGGTCGCCCACTGCAAATTTCGGAGACCGCGACTGCTCGACACGGCTGACAGCGCCACCGGTCATCACTTCGTCGATTTCCACCGGCGCGGCGTAGGACGGTGCGTCGCTCATACGGCGGCGCATGTAAGGGTCGAGGGACAAGTACAGCGTTTTCAAGAGGACCTGGCCGTCTGCCAGCTCCGGCAGATTCACACGCTCCAGGCGAAAGTTTTCCGGGGTCGGCGCACCTTGCGGGCGCGAGACCAGGACGATGCGCTGGTTGAGAATTGGTTCTTGAGGCATGAGGAGGCTCCTTTATCGAATCCATCGGTATAGGGTGCAGACCACGCTGACTCGACCGAGGTTCAGCTCGAGTGACGTACTGGGGGCCGCTTCGCAGCCCAACGCGGGCGGTGCGCCGATTCGACAAGCCCGCTCGCCAGAGACAAAAATGCCAGGCGCGAGGCCTGGCATTTGAGTCTAGCTATTGGCAGCCGATCAGAACGGCAGCTTCATGCCCGGCGGCAGTTGCATGCCAGCGGTCACGCCGGACATTTTGTCCTGGCTGTTGGCTTCGATCTTGCGCACGGCATCGTTGACGGCCGCGGCGAACAGCGCTTCAAGCATTTCCAGGTCATCTTCGCTGGTGCCTGGCAACACGCTCGGGTCGATGCTCACGCGCTTGATGTCGTGACGGCCGGTCATCACCACGCTGACCATATCGCCACCGGCTTTACCGGTGACTTCGGCGTTGGCCAGTTCTTCCTGCATCTTGGCCATCTTTTCCTGCATCTGCTGTGCCTGCTTCATCAGGCCGGCCATGCCACCTTTCATCATGGGAATCACCTCAAAAGTACGTGGATCAAGTTAGTAGCCCGGTGTTATGACGCTGCCACCGGGGCTTCGACAGGTTCAATAGTATCGTGACGGACGACCGCACCGAACTGTTGCATCATTTGCTGGATGAGCGGATCCGCCTGGATCGAGTTCTCAGCATCACGCTGGCGGTTGATGCGTCGGCGTGACGCGGCCTGGGCCGGGGTTTCCTGCTCAGGCTTGATCAACTCGATGGCGACGGTCAGCGTGCGCTCATGGTACTGGTTCAGCGCGTCGTTGAGCCGGCGCTGCTGGGTCGCGTTGAACAGTGCGCTGTGAGCCGGGTCCAGGTGCAACAGCCAGTGGTCGCCTTCGATGGCGATCAAGGTGCAGTTGGCCGCGATGCTGCCGGTCATGCCGGAGATCGGCAGTTTCGGGAACAACTCCAGCCACTGCAACGCCAGGCCGGTGGCCGGGGCCGCAGCGGGTTCGGCTTCGGGCTCAGGCGCCGGTTCAGCGGTGTGCTCGCTGGCCAGGTCGTCCAGGTAGCTGTAGGCCGAATCCATGTCCGGCTCGATGTAGTCTTCGTCCAGCGGCGGCTCGTCGTCGAGGTCAATACCTGGGGTGGCGGCTTCGACTTGGGCAACGGTCGGCTCCGGCACTGGGGCGGACACCCACTCGGGCGCGGCGGGCACCACACTGTCCGGCGTCGGCGTTGGCATTGGCGTCAAGTCGGGCTGTTCACCGGCTGTCTCAAGCACCGGCTCGACGAAAGGCTGCAGTTCGGCTTCAGCCTCTACAGGCTCGTTCCACGGCAAATCGACCACCGCGGCCAGCTCGGGCTCGGGCTCGATCACCGGTTCCGGTGCGACCACAGGCGCGACAGCTACAGGCTCGGGCTCGGGCGGCTCAGGCTCAGACGCAACCGGCGCAGGCGCAGGCGCAGCCACTACTGGCGCAACCACCGCCGCGCCAGCCACTGGTTTGGCGGAATCAACTGTGGCCTGGCTGATCCCCACTGGCTTTAGCGGCTGTCTCGGTGCGTCTGCCGTATCAGCCGGCCGGAACGCCAGCATTCGCAGCAGGACCATTTCAAAACCACCGCGCGGGTCCGGTGCCAGGGGCAAGTCCCTGCGACCGATCAGGCCCATTTGGTAGTAGAACTGCACGTCTTCGGCCGGCAATGCCTGGGCCAACGCCAATACGCGATCGCGGTCGCCATGGCCGTTGTCGACACCCCCAGGCAAGGCCTGGGCGATGGCGACGCGGTGCAGCACATTGAGAATTTCCGAGAGCACGCCGTTCCAGTCCGGGCCTTGCTCCGACAAGTGGCGCACGGCCTCGAGCAACGCCTTGGCGTCGCCTTCGATCAGCGCGTGCAGCACGTCGAAGACTTGCCCGTGGTCGAGGGTGCCGAGCATGGCGCGCACATCGGCGGCCATGACCTTGCCTTCACCAAAGGCGATGGCTTGGTCGGTGAGGCTCATGGCATCGCGCATCGAACCATCGGCAGCGCGGCCGAGCAACCACAGGGCGTCGTCTTCGAACGGCACGTTCTCGACACCCAGCACGTGGGTCAAATGCTCGACCACACGCTCGGGGGTCATGTTTTTCAGGGAGAACTGCAGGCACCGCGACAAAATCGTTGCAGGAAGTTTCTGCGGATCAGTGGTGGCCAGGATGAATTTGACGTAGGGCGGCGGCTCTTCCAGGGTTTTCAACAAGGCGTTGAAGGAATGGCTGGAGAGCATGTGCACTTCGTCGATCAGGTAGACCTTGAAGCGGCCACGGCTCGGCGCGTACTGCACGTTGTCGAGCATCTCGCGGGTGTCTTCGACCTTGGTGCGGCTGGCGGCGTCGATCTCGATCAGGTCGACGAAACGCCCTTCATCGATTTCCCGGCACACCGAACAGGTGCCGCAAGGCGTGGAGGTGATACCGGTTTCACAGTTCAGGCATTTGGCGATGATGCGTGCAATGGTGGTCTTGCCCACCCCCCGAGTACCGGTGAACAGGTAGGCGTGGTGCAGCCGTTGGCTGTCCAAGGCATTGATCAGAGCCTTGAGCACATGGGTCTGGCCGACCATTTCGCGGAACGAGCGCGGACGCCATTTACGTGCAAGAACCTGATAACTCATCGAAAACCGTCGCAACTGGGAAGCGGAAGCCGGTAATGCTAGCGGAGCAAGGGGGAAATTGCATCCGGCACGCTCGTCTAATCTGACTAAGCTTGCCTGAATGGCCCCACAAAGGCCTGAACCCGGAGAGTGTATGCGCGTAGTCCTGGGCGCCTTATGGATGATTTCCCTTGCCAGCCTCGCGGCACCCGCGCCGTTGCGCTTCTCGGTTTCCGACAGCTGGGGGATGCCCATGGCCCAGATTGAGGACAACCGGCCGACCCAGGGCATTTTGTATGACGTGATGTTAAGCCTGGCCACTCAGGTCGAACGCCCGGCCGAGTTCCACGTCCTGGCCCGCGCGCGGATCGCCAATGCCATGGAGCACGGCGACATTGATGTGCGCTGTTATGTCGCCCAGGCCTGGGTCGACAACCTGTCCGGTGATTACACCTGGAGTGTGCCGCTGATGGTGCTGCGTAATGTGCTGGTCAGCGCTCGTGAGCAGCCAGTAGAGGTCACCTTGCTGGCCCCTCAGCCAATCGGCACCGTGCTCAATTACCACTACGGCGCCCTCGCCCCCCTCTTCGCCCAAGGCCAACTGACCCGCGACGACTCGCGCAGCGAAGAGCTGGTGCTGCACAAGCTGGTGGCCGGGCGTTTCGAATACGCGGTGATCAACGAATGGATACTGGACCGCTTCAACCTGAAGATGCCCCAGGATAAGCGGCTGCACAAGGTTGCAGTGATCGACGAGCAAAGCCTGGGCTGCATCGTGCGCAATGACCCGAACGTGCCGGTGCAGCGGATCTTGCGCACGCTGTTGCGGATGAAAATGTCCGGCGAAATCGATGACATCATCAAGCTTTACACCGGGGAAGATCCGCAACCCCTGCCGACTCCTGACAAGAACTGACAGCACCGCCTTATAGACTGGGCGCACTTAACCGCCTGTTCTCAAGGAGCCTGCATGAACACCGTCGCCCACTACTTCCTGCTGTATGTCGACAGCCCGGCCACCAGCGCCAACTTCTACAGCCGCCTGCTGGGCAAGCCGCCGGTGGAGCTCAACCCGACGTTTGCCCTGTTCATCCTCGACAACGGCGTGAAGCTGGGGCTGTGGTCGCGGCACACCGTGGAGCCGGCGGCGCAAATGACCGGCGGCGGTAGCGAAGTGGGCTTCTCACTGCCAGACCAGGCTGGTGTCGATGCGCTGCATGATCAATGGGCAGCATGCGGCGCGACGATTATTCAGTCACCGGCCCCTGTGGATTTCGGCTACACCTTTGTCGCCCAGGACCTCGACGGCCACCGGCTGCGCGCGTTCAGCCTGAGCGATTGACCGCCAACGGCCTTCCAGGCTGATGGCCGCGACACTGGCCAGCACCATCACACCGCCGAGCATCACCTGCACGGCAATGTGCTCACCCAACAGTGTCGCAGCCATCACCATCGCCACTGGCGGAATCAGGTACATCGCCACCGATGCGCGGCTGACCTCGACATGCTTCAATACATACCCCCAGGCCACATACGCCAAGGCGCTGGGAAAGATACCGAGCACCACCACAGACAGGTTTTCCGGCAGCGGTGCCCGGGCTACGGCGGCTGGCAAGCCTGGCAGGTTCACACACAGCATCAGCGTGCCCGCCCACACCATGTAACACGCCATGGTCAGCGGGCTATAGCGATGGGCGTAGTGTTTCTGGATCACGAAGTACAGGCTCCACGACACTGCCGCCACCAGAATCAGCAGGCCGCGCGGGTCCATATCCGCCACGCCATGATCGCCCCAGATCACCACCAACACGCCGAGCAGGCCCAGCAACACACAACCCCAACGCCAGGCACTGGCCTGCTCCTTCAAGCAGAAAAACGCGATTAATACGCTGAACAGCGGCGCCGACTGCGCCAGCACACTCGACGCCGCCGCCGTCACCCACTGCTGCCCGTAATTGAGGCTGGTGTGGTGCAAAAAAACGCCGAAGAAACCCAGCACCAGCAGCCACGGCATGTCCCGCCAGCGCGGCCGGCCGATGCCCACCACCAAGGCCACGCCGCCCATGAATACCGACGCAATCAGAAACCGCAGCAGCGCCAGCTGGCCGGGGCTGTAGCTGTGCAAGCCCATGTGCACGCCAATCGGCGAATAGGCCCAACAGAGGATGACGCTGGCGATGACTAGCGTAAGCTTTACGGGTGACGGGGTATTCATCGACGGCGTCCGGCAACTGAGAAGGAATGCCGCCAGTCTTGGCCCGGGCACGGCGCAGGACAATTAAGCGTTTCTGACTTCTGAAATCACTGGAACTGAGCAATGGAACTGGCCCAACTGAAAATGGTGCGAGCCGTGGCGCAAACCGGCAGCGTGGCCCAGGCCGCCCTGCACTTGCATTGCGTGCCGTCCAACATCACCACGCGGATCAAGCAGCTGGAAAGTGAGTTGGGCACGCCGCTGTTTATTCGTGCGGGCCGCGGGCTGGCGATCAGTGCCGCCGGTGAGATCTTCCTGGATTATTGCGAACGCATCCTGGCGCTGGTGGACGAATCCAAACGCGCCGTGGACGCCAACGCCATTCCCCGTGGCACCTTGCGCATCGGCGCCGTCGAGTCCAGCGCCAGCGGCCGCCTGCCGCCGCTGCTGGCGGAATACCATCGGCGTTACCCGGACGTCTCGCTCGAACTGGTCACCGGCGCCTGGGCGCAACTGCTGGACGGTCACCGGCGCCTGGGCGCAACTGCTGGACGACTTGCAACATCACCGCCTCGACGTGGCGCTGGTGGCCTCGGGTGGCAAACGCGCCAAACTCGAACACAGCGTGGTCTACAGCGAACGCCTGGTGCTGATCGCCAGCGCGTCCAGTGCACCGATCAACAACGCCGAAGACCTGGCCGGGCGCACGTTGCTGGTCTGGCCGCCCGGCTGCCCCTATCGCGCGGCGCTGGAAAACTGGGTCAAGCCCCATGACTTCAAGCCCAGCATCGCCAGCTATGCCAGCTGGGGCACGATCATCGGCTGCGTCAGCGCCGGGATTGGCGTGGCGTTGGCGCCGGAAGGCATCCTGGCCCGCTATGAGCAGGCGAATCAGTTGGCGTCTTATCGATTTGAGGAACTGCAGGCCGTGGATAACCTGCTGTTCTGGCACAAGGACACCCAGCGGCACTTGGCACGGGATGCGTTTGCCGGGCTGCTGCGCGAGACGTTTGGCTAACTCACGCAGCGAATTTCAGATATTCTCCCCCGAAATTAATTCAAAATGTAAGGGACTACCATGAATTACCTCCGCACGTTGATGGCGGCGGCCGCGCTGAGCCTGTCTGCCATACCCGCTTTGGCTGCCCCAGCGCCTGTGCCCGAAGAAGCCAGCGCACCCGCCGAAACGGCCGAACACTTCCTCGCCTCTCTCAAGCAGAAGACCGGCACAGTCACGCTGCCCAGTGGCATTGCAACCCTCAAGTTCAACAATGAGTTCTACTACCTCGACCCCGCCGACACCGAGCGCTTGCTGACCGATGGCTGGGGTAACCCGCCCGGCTTCAAGACCTTGGGCATGATCGTGCCAAAAGCCGTCAGCCCGTTGTCGGAACGCGGCTGGGGTGTGATCGTCAGCTATAAGGCTGACGGGCACGTTTCCGACGAGGACGCGGCGAAAATCGACTACGCCGAACTGCTCCAGCAAATGCAGGAAGAAGACGAAGAAGACAACAAACAGCGCCAGAAACAAGGCTACGCGGGCCTGCACCTGCTCGGCTGGGCCGAGCCGCCGCGCTACGACGACACCACTCACAAGATGTATTGGGCACGCGAGCTTAAGGCCGACGACGCCCAGCAGACCACCCTAAACTACAGCATCCGCGTGCTGGGCCGTGAAGGCGTGTTGGAACTCAACGCCGTCGCCGCCATGGCCGACCTGGCCACCATCCAGCAGGAAATGCCCAAGGTCTTGGCCTTTACCAACTTTACCGATGGCAACCTGTACACAGACTTCAACCCGAAGACCGACAAACTTGCCACTTACGGTCTGGCGGCTTTGGTCGCGGGCGGGATAGCGGCCAAGGCCGGGTTGTTTGCCAAGATCGGCATATTCCTGCTGGCGGCGAAGAAGTTTCTGGTGATCGGCGTGGTGGCGCTGCTCGCTGTGATTCGCAAGCTGTTCAACCGCAACAAGGCCTGAACCCCGGATATAAAAACGCCGCAACGTGCATGACACGTTGCGGCGTAGAGGGTTGGCTCAGTTTTTTGGTGCAGACAAGCGACTGTATTGATCCTGGCTGATCCAGCCGGTAAACGTATGGTCCTTGGCATTGGTGAACTCAACCTGAGCCCAGCCATCCTTGAAGGCCAGCACCCCGACCACATCATCCTTGACGATGTACGGGTGTTTGCCCGCAGTCTCGCCAGGCTTTTCCAGCAGGGAGGCCTTTTCGGCAGTCACCGTCACCAGGCCGATCCATGGGTTGCTGGCGGTTTGAGTCAGGTCCAGGCCGGTGGCGATTTCCGGCATCAGCACGCTCAGGCAGCCCGGATGCTGACGGCCCTGCTCCACGGTCAGGATCACGCCGCCGGAGGAAGGCGCGACGCTGCCGGGGTAAGCCTCATCGAGCCAGGTGGTGAGCGCTTCGGGCGGGCCTTGCAGGTAGAACGCGCAGCTGCGAGTCACGCCCTCGCCCAGCTCTTCGGCGTAATAACCTTCGACCTGATGCTGCGGCGTGACCGCCAGCATCAACCCTTCGTACTTACCCGAGTGCAACGCGGTGGCGTCGGCAAACACGGGCGCCACGGCACATAACGACAACACACCAATCGCTAAAAAACGGGTCATCTTATTTCTTCCCTTCCAGTGCTTCGTAGGCCTTTTTGATACGGCTGTCATAGTCGCCGTAATCCTTGCCGTTATAGTTACGCGCCATGGCGACATAGTCTTTGTCTTTCATGGCCTTTATCAACGCCGGGCTTTTGCTGCAAAAACCGAGGAAAGCCTTTAGTTGATTACCGGCATTAATCTTTAATGCCGCCGCGAACTCAAACACCGTCTTGTAACCACAGGAGGTGTAGTTGAACCCCATGATTTGAAACATGCCCCAGGACGCCGACATCAACGCCGCTTCCTGGTCCAGGGCAAACGCGGTGGCCATGGTTTCCCACGCCTTGGTCTGATCCTTGTTATTCGCCTGCCACTGCGGGCCGGCCTTTTTCACGTAAGGGTAGGACAGCAACGGGTGCGCCTGGTCGTAGATATGCTTGGTGTATTTGCGAAACAGGTGCCCTTCAAAAGCGATCACCGGCAACTTGGCCGGCCCGAAACCGGAGCGTCCGCCGGATTCCACGGTCGCGAAGGCCTTGATGATATTCACCGAAATACCGCTGCCCAACTGCGTGGCAGCGTTCTGGAAGTCGCTCTCGGTGAGCGTCATCCCCCCGTCACACGTGGCCTGGAGCATCAATTGCCGGTTACGCCGCTCGGCCTCGACCATCGCGCGCATGCGGTCCAGGTACACATTGACCGTGGCCTGCACGGCGTCGCCATTGTTATTGCCGAACACGTTGAGAAAGCTCGGGATGCGCATCGTCGGGAAGGCTTTCACCGGCACCTTCACCGCTTCTTCGATCAGGCTGTTGAAGGTCCGACCCGTGGGGTCGATCACCCCATCGGGGTGCGCGTACTTGAGATGGCGAAACTGATATTGGCTGATGCATTGCACCAACTGGCCGTCGCACTTGCCGTTTTCGGCGAGCGTAAAGCCCATCTTGGGAATGATCAAATTGAATAAATACTGGATGCACTGAACATCGGCAGGCAAGTTGCGCGCTTTACCGGGCGCGCCTACCGATGCACTGATAAGACGGGGCAACCCTTGCAGGCTTTTCATCACAGACATCCTTGTTAGTTAAAGAAGTGATGGCACTTCAATATCAAGCCAGCACACTTGTTACACCTTGAAACAAGTGGCCGGCGCACGCTAACAAGATGCTTTTAAGTTGTCCAGTAGGGGTGTCGAGCGTTGTGAGACAGCCAGCATGCGCGGCTATTTTTTTCGTTCAAACGCCTCGAAAGCTTTTTGGATTCGCTTGTCGTAATCGCCATAGTCGCTCCCATTGTAGTTGCTGGCCATGCCGGCAAAGTTCTTACTCTTCATGGCTTTGAACAAGGCCGGGTTCTTGCTGCAAAACCCGACAAACGCCTTCAATTGCTGGCTGGCATTGAGCTTCATCGCGGTGACAAAATCGAACACGTTCTTGTAACCACAAGCGGCATAGTTAAAACCCATGATCTGAAACATGCCATAGGAGGCCGACATCAGCGCCGCCTGCTGATCCAACTTAAACGCATCGACCAGTGTCCGCCATGCTGTCGCCTGGTCCTTGTTATTGGTCCGCCATTGCATGTCGGCCTTGGTCAGATAAGGGGCCGACAAATGGGGATGGCTCCTGTCGTATTTATTCTTGGTGTACTTGTGAAAGATGTGCCGCTCATACGCGATCATCGGCATTCCCGCTGGCCCGAACCCGGAACGCCCACCGGACTCAACGCTGGCGAAAGCCTTGATGATATTCACAGCAATAGCCCCACCCAACTGAGTGGCAGCGTTCTGATAGTCAGCGTCAGTCAGGTTCACGCCACCATCGCACGTGGCCTGCGTTACCAACTGCTGTTTGTCTGGAACAGCTTGGATCGGCGCCGAGGTGCGCTCAAGGCCCTGATTAACCTTGGCAGCGGGCGTTTCACTGGTTTGGGTATCAAGACTCGCCTTGCGCGCATCCTCAACCAAGCTGTTGAACGTTCGGCCTGCCGGGTCAATCACCCCGTCGGGTTTGGCAACCTTGATACGATTCAACTGATATTCGCTGATGCGCTGGACCAACAAGGGGCCGCACTTGCCGTCCTCCACTAACCGCGAAGCGGATTGGGGCGTGATCAGATTAAACAGGCGTTGAATGTTTTGAACATCAGCAGGCACATTGCGGGCCTTGCCTGGCGTGCCAACGGAAGCACTGATAAGACTGGGTAAAGCTTGGAGGCTGGGCATGGCAATCATCCTTGTTAAGGAAAGTGAGTGCCATCACTTCTTTACTACTCCAGCATCACAGTCATTTTTAAAAAATACGCATGACTGACGCTAGCAGGTGGCTCGGCGTTGTCCAGCAATGAGATTGAACGTTGTGAAAAGCGCCAAGGTTTCCACAACGTATTGGCTTTGTAGGACTCAAAAACCAAGGGTTTCGCGGTACTGCTGTTGGCTTTGGTACTCAATCCACTCAACCACATCGTAAGGAAGATAAAGCTGCTGCTTGGCACGAGAAATGGCGATGTACACCGCACAGATCCGCTCGTCCAGCGCATAAGCATTCTTGAATTTCACGTTGGTGAGCAGTTCGGTGGTCAGCAGAACCTGGTCAAACTCCATCCCCCCGGCCTCCTCTGCCAGCATCAGCAAGCAGCTCTGGCCGGGCGGGCCAATCATCCTGTTCAATTGGGTCAGATCGGCTACTTTGAAGCCGCTTTCCAACTTGGCTTCAACCCACAGAAACGACTCATCGAATTGGTTGGCCTCACGCACCTGTTTCCAGTCTGGCAGGTCGCTGAAGTAGGCGTGCACGCCCTGGGTGCTCTGGCCTGGGCTGTAGAAGTCCGACTTGAACAACTCGATGGCGGTGGTCATGAAATAGACCAGATCCCGATGCGCCCGTGGCTGCGCAAAACTGAACGCACACTGGGCATCGTGCAGTTGCAGGGCCCACTTCATCATGTCCCATTTGGACGCAGTCAGGACCACACAACCGAGTGGTGGCACGAAGCCTATCGGGTAAAACTCAATCCCGACGTCAGCGTCACGGGCCCCTTCGAAGGGCACCTTGATATTTTGCGAGTGCCGGTAAATCAACGGATTGACCAGTTGCTCGACATTGCGGCCTGAGCGCACGGAGTAGCTGATATTACTTTGTCGAACATCACGCGTTCGGTTGGGCAGGCCCCCACGCGTCTGCTGATACTGATCGCCAAGGGTGATCAGCACTTGGCGGCCACCCTCGATGATGTGCAACAGCGACTCGGGAACATCCTGGCTCTCGTCAATCAGTACGTGCGTATAACGAGGGGGCACCACATAACCCGCCAAACTTGCGCGCTTTATCATCAGCAACGCTTCAAACCCCGTCTGGCTGGCCCACAGCGGGTTCGCTTCAAGGTAGCGCCACACTCGGCTCGCATACTCAAGCAGCACCCTGATATCGACGCCAGTCAGAGGCAGTTTGAAAAACGGTAGGTGGCGTTCCGACAGGCTGTAATCCCGGGAGCGGCAATAGCACTCGAGCACCTTGAGGCAAACCTCCAAGGCGGCGGGTGCATCGAGGTGACGAAACCCCAGGATAGTCAGTTCCTGCGCCAGCGCTTCCCTGCTCGGCCCCCTCAACGGCGCCTTCGCCGGTTGTGGCCTTGGACCGTACAACAGGGTTCTCGCAAAGCCTTCGAACGTCTGGCCCGCTCGCTTCTCAGACGGCGTCACCATGCGCCGGCGCAGCGTTTCCAACTTTTCCTCTGTACGCGCCAGCAGCAGTGTCTTGGCCGGCTGTAGATGTTCCATCAAGGCAACCAGCACATGGCTCTTGCCGATCCCTGCATAGCCTTGCACATGCAGGTTCTCGTCCAGGTTGGCACGAAAGGTTCTGACCAGTTTGTCTTGCTCGGCGCTCAACCAGCGCTCGCGATGCCTGGGCGTGACCATTTGCTGACTGAACGGGTTGTTTCCCTGAAGGTGTCGCAGCTTGTACTGCGCGTCCCACTTGCCATCAGGCAACAGATACTCCTGCGCCAGGACTTCGTCCGACAGCAGAAAACGCAGCTTCAACTTCTTGACCACTTCCAGGCCGAAGTACACCTTGCGCGGGTCGAACAGACGCCGTGCTTCTGACTGTAAACCTTCACCCCCGGCCTTGCGGTTGTCGACAGCCCAGCCAATCAGTTTGGCCAGCACCTTCTCGGCAGCCTGCGCGGTAAGCTCTGTTTCAGCCACTTGCGCCAGGTTCTGGATGACCAGCAGCGCTGCCAACTCGGGGTCGGTCAGGGTGACGAGGGCTTTTGCATCAGCGGCTTCCAGCACGCCCTTGGCGGTTTCAACAGTGATGGGCAGGAAAACGGGGCTGGCTAAATCAAAATGTTCAGGGTGCATACATCCTCGAAAGCCAGTGAAGACGGGGCCACGCTTCATTCATTTAGAGATTTTCATCTGACGCATACGTCGTTTCAGAGACCGAACCCGAAGTATGCCACCCTTCAGCGCAGGTGATCGTTCTTGAGCGCACAGCACAAATCGATTCGCAGGCAGTGAATGCCGGCAAAAACTATAAGAAATGGAATAGGGGGATCTGCAAGGAGAGCGTTATGGAGGCAACCCCACCAGCCACACCCCGGCACACAATGTTCCCGCTGTGGCTGCTGCCTTCCGGCTCTGACCAGGTTCACGGGTAATCGTTGCGGGGGGACCGATGGGGTCACCATAACGATGCTAGCCTCTCGGCAAGCCGCGCCATTGTACCGATCTGATCGGAAGTTACAACCGTTGATGCCGGATTAAAATATGAAGGGGCTCAAGCACTTGCCATAGCCTTGAATGTCACCCCTCCCACATTTTGATCACTGGGCCTGTAATACCTCATCCGCCCTGCCGCCCTCTTCCTGGATCACCAAGTGAATGAAGTGCAGCTTGGCAATCACCGCCGGCGGCAACACAAAGGGATAGAAATCCGGCTGGCCCATGCTGCGCGACAGCTCGTTGAGCATGCCGGCCAGTTCGATCCACGCATTGACGAATGACAGGAACGCCGCGCCACCGGGGTGTTCGGGATCGTAAAGGGTGCTGAGGGGAAACGGCTGGTAATCCAGGTCCATCTCGCGGGCGCTCATGCCAAAGCCCAGGGCGGTGTCGACGGCGTCCATCATGTGCAGGTAGTGGGCCCAGGTTTCGGCCCAGTCTTCCCACGGGTGCATGGTGGCGTAGGCGCTGACACAGGTTTGCTGCCAATCCGGGCGCGGGCCGTTCTGGTAGTGGCGCTCGAGCGCCTCGGCATAACTGGCGCGTTCGTCGCCGAACAGGTTGCGAAAGGGCTCAAGCCAATGGCTATTGGCAATTAGCCGGTCCCAGTAGTAATGCCCAACTTCATGCCGAAAATGCCCCAGCAAGGTGCGGTAGGGTTCGCGCATTTGCACACGGATTTTTTCGCGGTGGGCGTCATCGGCTTCCTTGATGTCGAGGGTGATCAAGCCGTTGGCATGCCCAGTGGTGGGCGCGTTGCCCTCAAGGTCAATGCCGACGAAGTCGAAGGCCAGGCCAGTGTCTTCGTCAACGCTTTTGGGCACCACTTGCAGGCCCAGGCTGATCAGTTGCGCCACCAGCCGGCGCTTGGCGGTTTCGACTTTGCGCCAGCGATCGGGGTTTTCCGGGACGGACAGGTCGGGGATGGTGCGATTGAGGCTGCAGGCCACGCACAGCGGTGCGGTGCTATGGGCCGGAATCAGCCAATTGCAGGCTGCCGGGGTGTCGAGGTTGGCACAGCGACGGAAGGCGCCGGCAGCAAGGTTGTCGTCCGCCAGCCAGGTGTCGGCGACCGGGCCAGGTTGCAGGGACGATAATCGGCTCTGTTGTGGCTGGTAGCCCAGCAGCGCCTGGCAGGCCAGGCACTGGCTGTTGCGAAAGAACAGGGCTTGGCCGCAACGGCATTGCCACACCTTGCTGTTGCGCGAAGACTCGGCCATGAACGGTGCGGCGATGCGCGAACTGAGTTGCTCGAAGTAGCGGAACATGGCGATCTCTCCCTGGGTGACCAAGACTAGATCATATTCCGCCCGCAATCGTTCAACGTGTGATGGGGCTGCTGCGCAGCCCAACGCGGGGCAAGCCCGCTCGCCACACTAAGCTCTCTGCCCACGCGCGCCGTCAGACGGTGATGTTGTGCTGGGCCAGGAACGCGACGAACGCTTCTTCGTCGAGGACCTTGAGCCCCAACTCGGTGGCCTTCGCCAGTTTAGAACCCGCGCCCGGCCCGGCCACCACGCAATGGGTTTTCGCCGACACCGAACCCGCCACCTTGGCGCCCAGGCTTTCGAGCTTGTCCTTGGCCACATCGCGGCTCATCAGTTCCAGGGAGCCGGTCAGCACCCAGGTATGCCCGGCTTCCGGCAAGCCTTCGACGACCTTCTTCTCGCTCTGCCAGTGCATGCCGAAGTCCTTAAGCTGCTGCTCGATGGCCAGGGCGTGGTTGGCGTTGTCGGGGTTATCGAAGAAATCGCGCACCGCCTTGGCCTGCTTCTCAGGCAGCGCCTGGCGCATGTCCAGCCAGTCGGCCTTGATCACGCCTTCCAGGGAACCGAACTTGTCCGCGAGTTTCTGCGCGGCACCCGGCCCGACGCTGGGCACGTGCAGCTTGTCGAGCAGGCCGCCCAAGGTGGTGCTGGCAGCAAACTCGGCGCTCAGGTCGCCCTGATCCTGCAATTGCAGCGCGCATTCATCCGGCGACAACAGCGCGCCAATCACCTCTTGGTTATGGCTGTCTTCGAAGAAGCTGTGAATCTCGTGTGCCACTTCCAAACCCACGTCCGGCAAGTACGTCAGCACTTCAGGCAAGGCCTTCTGCACGCGGTCCAGGGACGCCAGGGAGCGTGCCAGCACCTTGGCGGTCTCCTCGCCCACGTCCGGAATGCCCAGGGCGTAGATAAAGCGCGCCAGGGTCGGGGTCTTGCTGTTTTCGATGGCGGTGATCAGCTTCTTGCTGGAAATGTCGGCGAAGCCTTCCAGGTCGATGATCTGCTCGTACTTGAGCGTGTAGAGATCCGCCGGCGAGCCGATGAGTTTTTCATCCACCAACTGCTCAATGGTCTTGTCGCCCAAGCCGTCGATGTCCATGGCACGGCGCGAGACGAAGTGAATAATCGCCTGCTTGAGTTGCGCACCACAGGCCAGACGCCCGACGCAGCGGTACACCGCGCCTTCGCTGACGGTTTCCTTGCCCTTGCTGCGCTTGACCAGTTGCGTGCGCTCCACATGGGAACCGCACACCGGGCAGCGCTCGGGGATCTGCACCGCGCGAGCGTCTTCTGGGCGGCGCTCGGTGACCACCGACACCACCTGCGGAATCACATCACCGGCACGGCGGATGATCACCGTGTCGCCGATCATCAGGCCCAGGCGCGCGACTTCGTCCATGTTGTGCAAGGTGGCGTTAGACACCGTCACACCGGCGACCTTGACCGGTTTGAGGCGCGCCACCGGCGTTACGGCGCCGGTACGGCCGACCTGGAATTCCACGTCGAGCAGTTCGGTCAGCTCTTCCATGGCCGGGAATTTATGCGCAATGGCCCAGCGCGGTTCGCGGGCGCGAAAGCCCAGTTCACGCTGGGAGGCAATGCTGTTGACCTTGAATACCACGCCGTCGATTTCATAACCCAGGCTATTACGCCGTTCGCCGATATCGCGGTAGTAGTCCAGGCATTCCTGAATGCCCTTGGCCAGCTTCAACTCGTGGCTGATCGGCATGCCCCACTGCTGCAACTGCTTCAAGTTGCCGATATGGGTATCGCTGATATCCGCCGTTACCTGGCCAATGCCATAGCAGCAGAATTCCAGCGGGCGGCTGGCGGTAATCTTCGAATCCAACTGGCGCAAGCTGCCGGCGGCGGCGTTACGTGGGTTGGCAAAGGTCTTGCCGCCGACTTCCAGCTGCGAGGCGTTCAGCCGCTCGAAACCGGCCTTGGACATGAACACTTCGCCGCGCACTTCCAGGGTCGCAGGCCAGCCCGTGCCGTGCAGCTTCAGCGGGATATTGCGCACCGTGCGCACGTTGACGCTGATGTCCTCACCGGTGGTGCCGTCGCCACGCGTGGCGCCACGCACCAGTTCGCCGTCTTGATATAACAGGCTGACCGCCAGCCCATCCAGCTTGGGCTCGCAGCTGTACTCCACCACCGCGCCACCGCCAAACAGATCGCCCACCGGCAGGTCGAGCCCTTCGGTCACCCGGCGATCAAATTCGAGCAGGGTGGTTTCATCAAACGCGTTGCCCAGGCTGAGCATCGGAATTTCGTGCTTCACCTGAGTGAACGCCGACAGCGCCGCACTGCCAACCCGCTGCGTCGGTGAATCACGCGTTACCAACTCCGGGTGCTCGGCTTCGAGGGCTTTGAGCTCATGGAACAGCCTGTCGTACTCGGCGTCCGGAATGCTCGGCTCGTCGAGGACGTGGTAGCGGTAGTTGTGCTGATCCAGTTCAGCGCGCAATTGGAGGATGCGGGTATGGGCGGCGGTCATGGGTGTTCTCTCAGAAAGCAAAAGAGCAGCCGAAGCTGCTCAATATGTTAATGCGCTTATTCTACTGACAACGCTGAAGACCAAGCCTCAGCGTTTTTGTGTCAGGGCGCGACGTTCGAACTCAACGATGCGCTGACGGTAGTGTTCGATGGTCTGGGCAGTCAGGACGCTGCGTTGGTCGTCCTTGAGCTCGCCGTTCAATTCCTGCGACAGCTTGCGGGCCGCGGCCACCATCACGTCGAACGCTTGTTTCGGGTGACGCGGGCCTGGCAGGCCGAGGAAGAAGCTCACGGCCGGGGTGCTGAACAGGTCGATATCGTCCAGATCGAAGGTGCCCGGCTTGACCGCGTTGGCCATGGAGAACAGCACTTCACCGTTACCGGCCATGCTTTCGTGGCGGTGGAAAATATCCATCTCGCCAAACCGCAGGCCGCTTTCCAGGATGTTCTGCAACAGAGCCGGGCCTTTGAAACCGGCGGCGTCGCGGCAGATCACACTGATCACCAAGACTTCTTCGGCGGCCGGCTGATCGTTGACCGATTGGCGCGGCGCGCTCTTAGTCGGGGTTTCATCGGGAAAGTCGTCATCACGGCTGCTGAAGCTCGGGCCGTCATCGACGCCCAGGTTCAGGTCGCCTTGATGCGGCTCGGCCACCGCAGCGCTACCGCGCTTGCCACGTTTGGACGAGGGTTCACGGGCTTCACGCACCGGCGCGCTCATCGACGGCAAGTCGTGTTCGTCCAGTTGCGGCTCTTTATGGGTATCCAGCACACGAGGCGGCCCCAGCAACTCGGCGCTGCCGTCATCGTCGGGCAGGTTGGACAGGTTGCGGTCCAGACGGAATTTGAGCTTGCCCTTGCCACCGCGCATGCGGCGCCAGCCATCAAAAAGAATACCGGCAATGACAATAATGCCGATGACGATCAGCCACTCGCGCAGACCGATTTCCATGTAATCCCGTGCCTCTATAAAAAAATGCTGAAAAATAAGGGGTTTAGCACCGTGCAAACCGCTTTAAAACGTGGCGCCAACTCTATGTTCTGACTGACGTTTTGCCCACGTATACGAGGAATTGACAATAAACTAGCACGACCTAAGATAACTTTACACAGTTGGCGCGAAATGTGTGGATCTGCCATCTTTTCGACAACATAGGCAATCTCCTACAGCAGGTGCCAACTGTGAGCTACGAGCCCTAAGCTACAAGCCTCAAGCTCAAAGCCAACTCACTTGCAGCTTTGCGCTCACAACCTGCTGCTAGGCGTCGACCATCGCCATCGCTTCTTCGACATCCACCGCCACCAAACGCGAACAACCCGGTTCGTGCATCGTGACACCCATCAGCTGATCAGCCATTTCCATGGCGATCTTGTTGTGGGTGATATAGATGAACTGCACCGTCTGGGACATCTCTTTAACCAACCGAGCGTAGCGTCCAACGTTAGCGTCATCCAGCGGGGCGTCAACTTCGTCGAGCATGCAAAACGGTGCGGGGTTCAACTTGAAGATCGCAAATACCAGGGCCAATGCCGTCAGTGCCTTCTCGCCGCCGGACAGCAAATGGATGGTGCTGTTCTTCTTACCTGGAGGCCGCGCCATGATCGTTACCCCTGTATCGAGTAGATCTTCGCCCGTCAGTTCCAAGTAAGCGCTGCCACCACCAAAAACTTTCGGGAATAACGCCTGTAAACCGCCATTAATCTGATCAAAGGTATCTTTGAATCGATTACGGGTTTCCTTGTCGATCTTGCGGATCACGTTTTCCAGGGTGTCCAGGGCTTCCACCAAGTCGGCGTTCTGGGCATCCAGATAACGTTTACGCTCGGACTGCTGCTGGTACTCATCGATGGCGGCGAGGTTGATCGCGCCGAGCCGTTGGATACGTGCAGCAATGCGCTCAAGTTCTTCTTCGGCGTCTTTCTCGTTGGCCTGGGCGGTCAGCGTATTGAGCACGCCGTGCAGGTCATAGCCGTCTTCCAGCAACTGGTCTTGCAGGGTCTTGCGGCGCACGGTCAGGGCTTGCCATTCCATGCGCTGTTGTTCGAGCTGGCCGCGAATCAACTGGGATTGTTGTTCGGCCTGGGTCCGGCGTTTTTCTGCATCACGCAGTTCACGGTCGGCATCTTCCAGGGCGATCTGCGCGGTCTTGAGTTCTTCGTCGACGGTCATGCGCTTGTCGAGCAACTCTTCAAGCTTGAGCCGCAACTCTTCCAGCGGCGCTTCGCCCTCCTCCAGGTTGAGGCTCAGTTGCTCGCGCTTTTCGGTGAGGCGCTCGGACTGCATCTCCAAGCGCTCAAGGGCTTGGCGCGTGGACGTGTGCTGAGCTTGCAGCGAGCCGAGGCGCACTGCCAGTTGGTGGGCATGGTCCTTGTGCTGGCGGGCTTCCTGGCGCACGCGGTCGAGGCGTTCGCGCAGGCTGTCGCGCTGGGCCAGCAGCAGTTCGCGCTGCTCGGTGTCGAGCGCCATGCTGTCGAGCGCTTCCTGCAATTGCAGGCGCGCTTCGCCGATTTGTTCGTGTTCCAGAGCGCGCTGCTCGCCCATCTCCGCCACTTCTTCGTCGAGGCGGGTGCGGCGCAGGGACAGTTGCTCGACCTTGGCCTTGCTCGCCGACAGCTGGGCTTTGAGTTCGCCTTGCTGGCGCGCTTCGTCCTGCAACAGACGGCGCAGGTGTTCGCGGCCGGTCTCTTGCTGGCGCTGGGTGGCACGCAGGGTTTGCAGTTCGGTTTCCAGGCTTTCCAGGGTCGCTTCGCGTTCTTCACGCTCGGCAATCAGGCTGACGATTTCCTGGCCACGCGCCAATACGCCGCTTTCCGCTTCGCTGGCACGGCGCACGCGCAAAAAGTGCCGGCCAACCCAGTAGCCATCTCGGCTGATCAGGCTTTCGCCGGCCGCCAGCTGACCGCGTTGAGCCAGGGCCTGTTCCAGGGAATCCACCGGTTTGACGTGGCCCAACCACGGCGACAGATCAATCGCCGCGTCAACTTTATCGAGCAAACTGCCCGGCACCCGAGTGCCATCGGCCGCCGGGCTGAGCAAACGCAGATCGCCCTGAGTAAAGCCGGCCAGGTCAAAGCCGCCAAAATCATCGACCAGCACGGCTTGCAGGTCGGCGCCTAACACGGTTTCAACCGCAAGCTCCCAACCGGCCTCAACCTTCAAGCCTTCGGCCAGGCGTGGGCGCTCGGCCAGATGTTGGTCGCGCAGCCACTCAGCCGTGCCGGTGCCCGGGTCCAACGCGGCTTGCTGCAAGGCTTCAAGGGACGCCAAGCGCCCGTTCAACCGCTGCAAATCGCCCTGGGCCTGCTGCTGCCCCTGGCTCGCCTGTTGCAGTTGCTGACGCAATTGCTCCAGGCGCTCCACTTGCTGTTCTTCACTGGCTTCGAGCTCTTCCAGGGTCATTTCGCTTTCAGCCAGTTGCTCGCTCAGCTGCATGATCGCTGCGTCTTCCGGGTCGGCGGCGAGCAATACGCGCTCTTCCTGCAGACGGCGCTGACGTTCAGCCAGGCGTTCCATGCTGGTTTCCAGCTGCTGGATGCGCGACTGCTGCACCTCAGCCTGGCGGCGTGGCTCGGCGGATTGCAGGTTGAAAGCGTCCCACTGCTCCTGCCAGCCGTGCATGGTGGTTTCGGATTCTTCCAGGGCGGCGGCGGCTTCTTCGGCGGCGGCGTTGGTGACTTCCTGCTCGGGGGTGAGCATATCCAGCTCTTCGCCGAGGGTCAGCAGCAAGGTGCGGTCGTGGCCCAGGTGCGACTCGGTCTCCAGGCGCGCGCGTTCGGCTTCCTTCAAATCATCCTGCAACTGGCGCAGGCGCTGCTGGCCGTGCTGGATGCTCTGCTCGACCCGGGCAATATCGCCGCCCACCGAATAGAAGCGCCCCTGCACCAAGTTGAAGCGCTCGGACAAGTCATGATGGCCGTCACGCAGGCGCTCAATGCTGGCGTCGGCATTGCGCTGTTCGGCCACCAGCGCTTCAAAGCTGATTTCCTGGGTGCCGATGATCGCTTCGCGCTGGCCGACCTGATCATTCAGCGCCTGCCAACGCAGGGCCGAGAGTTGCGCCTTGAGCTGGCGTTCTTCGCCTTTGTATTCCTGATACTTCTCGGCGGCCTGGGCCTGGCGGTGCAGGCGTTCAAGTTGACGCTCCAGCTCTTCGCGCAGGTCGGTCAGGCGGGCAAGGTTTTCGTGGGTGCGGCGGATACGGTTTTCGGTCTCGCGGCGGCGCTCCTTGTACTTGGAGATGCCGGCGGCTTCTTCGATAAAGTTACGCAGGTCTTCGGGCTTGGCTTCGATCAGCTTGGAGATCATGCCCTGCTCGATGATCGAGTAGCTGCGCGGGCCTAACCCTGTGCCAAGGAAGATATCGGTGATGTCGCGACGGCGGCACTTGGTGCCATTGAGGAAATAACTGTTTTGGCTGTCACGCGTCACTTTGCGGCGAATGGAAATTTCCGCGTAGGCCGCGTACTCGCCGACCAGCGTGCCGTCGGAGTTGTCGAACACCAGCTCGATACTGGCCTGGCTCACGGGTTTGCGGCTGGTGGAGCCGTTGAAGATGACGTCGGTCATCGACTCGCCGCGCAGGTTTTTTGCCGAGCTCTCGCCCATCACCCAGCGTACGGCGTCGATGATGTTCGACTTGCCGCAGCCATTGGGCCCCACCACTGCCGCCATGTTACTGGGGAAGTTCACCGTGGTGGGGTCGACGAAGGATTTGAACCCCGCCAGTTTGATGCACTTGAGCCGCAAGCTTAGGCGTCCGCCAACGCAGCAATCACCAGCGAGCAACTGCGCTGGCCATAGGCCGACAGTACCTGGCGAATCTGCACCAAGTCACGCGCCAGCACGGCGGCGAGCAGCTGCGCGAACAGCGCCAGGTACTCGCTCATCTCGGCCTTGCGTTGATCCAGCGCCAGGTAATAGGCACGGTTCATCGCCGGCTGCAGGTTCTCGACGGCTTCCTGCAAATACGGGTTATTCGCGAAGGGGTAAGCGGCGCGCATCACGTTGAAGCTTTCTTCGACGAAGGCGCGGATGTCCTGGCGTTCGAAACTGGCGATCAAGCGCTGCTGGATCTGCAGGAACGGCGCCATGTCGGCCTGGGTCTGCCAGCCGTCGGCAACGGCGTTACCGAGCAGGATGTACAACTCGCCCATCAACGTACACAGGCTCTGCACCTTGTGCGCGGTCAGCTCGGTCACATGGGCGCCACGGCGCGGCAGAATCGCGATCAGGTGGCGGCGTTCGAGGATCAATAAGGCTTCACGCACGGAACCACGGCTGACATTCAATGCCAGCGTGACTTTCTGTTCCTGGATCCGTTCCCCAGGCTTGAGATCGCCGCGAATGATACGTTCGGCGAGGTGGTGAGCAATTTGCTCGGCGAGACTGTCCGGCGCCTTGAACGTCATGTTTTCCCTTCAGAATCTTCTATCTATACAAGCGCGGCAGTGTAGCGCATTGGCTGGCTGATGGCGCTACGCCCACCAGGGCGAATTTGGCATGAAATAAGCAACGCTGAAAACCCACACACCGCCAAAAACGCCGGTTCCAGAAGACTGAACCATAATTGAAAGTGTTGTGATCGCAATTTCTTGACCTTCCGGTCAGAAAATCATTGACCGAAAAGTCAGACATGACTAGATTCGGCGCAAAGCGGTTAACAACAATAATGAATCTGCGAGGCCTTCCGTGATCCAGTTTTTACTTAACCAGGAACTCCGTAGTGAGCACGCCCTGGACCCCAACCTGACCGTGCTCAACTATTTGCGTGAGCACCTGGGCAAATCCGGTACCAAGGAAGGCTGCGCCAGCGGCGACTGCGGCGCGTGCACCGTGGTGGTCGGTGAGTTGCACACTGACGCGCAAGGCGCGGAGCAGATTCGTTACCGCAGCCTCAACTCGTGCCTGACGTTTGTGTCGTCGTTGCACGGCAAACAATTGATCAGCGTCGAAGACCTCAAGCATCAAGGCCAACTGCACAGCGTGCAACAGGCCATGGTCGAGTGCCACGGCTCGCAATGCGGTTTTTGCACCCCAGGTTTCGTGATGTCGCTGTTCGCCCTGCAAAAGAACAGCGACGCGCCCGACAGCCAAAAAGCCCACGAAGCCCTCGCCGGCAACCTGTGCCGCTGCACCGGCTACCGCCCGATCCTCGCCGCCGCCGAACAGGCTTGCTGCAACAAACCGGTGGACCAGTTCGACAGCCGCCAGGCCGACACCATCGCGCGCCTCAAAGCCATCGCGCCGACGCAAACCGGCGAACTCAATAGCGGCGACAAGCGCTGCCTGGTGCCACTGACCGTCGCCGACCTGGCCGACCTCTACGACGCCTACCCGCAAGCCCGGCTGCTGGCCGGCGGCACCGACCTGGCGCTGGAAGTCACGCAGTTCCACCGCACGCTGCCGGTGATGATCTACGTCGGCAATATCGACGAGATGAAGCGCATCGAAAACTTCGACGACCGCCTGGAAATCGGCGCCGCCACTGTGCTGTCCGACTGCTACAGCGCGCTGCACCACGAATACCCGGACTTCGGCGACTTGCTGCACCGCTTCGCCTCCCTGCAAATCCGCAATCAGGGCACCTTGGGTGGCAACATCGGCAACGCCTCGCCGATTGGTGATTCGCCGCCACTGCTGATCGCGCTCGGCGCACAGATCGTGCTGTGCAAGGGCAATGTGCGCCGTACCTTGGCGCTGGAAGACTACTTCATCGATTACCGCGTCACGGCACGCCAGGACAGCGAGTTCATCGAGAAAATCATCGTGCCCAAGGGCCATTCGCTGTTCCGCGCCTACAAGGTTTCCAAGGGCCTGGACGATGACATTTCCGCCGTGTGCGCGGCCTTCAACCTGAAGATCGAGAACGGCGTGATCAACGAGGCACGCGTCGCCTTCGGGGGCATGGCCGCCACGCCCAAACGCGCGAAAAGCTGCGAAGCAGTATTGGTCGGCGCCGCCTGGAACGCCGCCACCGTGGAAAAAGCCTGCGCCGCCCTCGCCGAGGATTTCACCCCGCTGTCAGACTTCCGCGCCAGCAAGGAATACCGCCTGCTCAGCGCACAGAACCTGCTGCGCAAATACTTCATCGAACTGCAAACGCCGCACATCGAGACTCGGGTGACCGCTTATGTCTAACCATCACGCCGTCGTTAAAACCCAGGCCGAACTGGCCGAGCTGTTTGCCCAGGACCTGACCTCCGGAGTCGGGCGCAGCGTCAAGCATGACAGCGCCGCCAAGCACGTCAGCGGTGAGGCGCAGTACATCGATGACCGCCTGGAATTCCCCAATCAGTTGCACCTGTATGCGCGCATGTCCGACCGTGCCCACGCCCGGATCATCAGCATCGACACCGCGCCCTGCTACGCCTTTGATGGCGTGCGCATCGCTATCACCCATGAAGACGTGCCGGGCCTGAAAGACATCGGCCCGTTGATGCCAGGCGACCCGTTGTTGGCTATCGACACCGTGCAGTTTGTCGGCCAAGTGGTGCTGGCCGTGGCCGCCCGCGACCTCGAAACCGCGCGCAAAGCCGCCATGGCTGCGGTGATCGAATACGAAGACTTGGAGCCGGTGCTGGACGTGGTCGAGGCCTTGCGTAACAAGCACTTTGTGCTCGACAGCCACACCCACCAACGCGGTGATTCGGTGGGCGCGCTGGCAACGGCAAAAAACCGTATCCAGGGCACGCTGCACATCGGCGGCCAGGAACACTTCTACCTGGAAACCCAGATCTCGTCGGTGATGCCCACTGAAGACGGCGGCATGATCGTCTACTGCTCCACGCAAAACCCCACCGAAGTGCAGAAGCTGGTGGCCGAAGTGCTCGACGTGTCGATGAACAAAATCGTGGTCGACATGCGCCGCATGGGCGGTGGTTTCGGCGGCAAGGAAACCCAGGCCGCCAGCCCCGCGTGCCTGTGCGCGGTGGTCGCGCGCCTCACCGGCCAGCCGACCAAAATGCGCCTGCCGCGCGTCGAAGACATGCTGATGACCGGTAAGCGTCACCCCTTCTATATCGAATACGACGTGGGCTTTGACGACAGCGGCCGCCTGCACGGCATTAACTTGGAACTGGCGGGTAACTGCGGCTGCTCGCCCGACCTGTCGAACTCGATTGTCGACCGCGCGATGTTCCACGCCGACAACGCTTATTACCTCGGTGACGCCACGGTCAACGGCCATCGCTGCAAGACCAACACCGCGTCCAACACCGCCTATCGCGGCTTCGGCGGCCCGCAAGGCATGGTCGCCATCGAAGAAGTCATGGACGCCATCGCCCGCCACCTGGCGCTGGACCCGTTGGCGGTGCGCAAGGCCAACTACTACGGCAAGACCGAGCGCAACGTCACCCACTACCACCAAACCGTCGAGCACAACATGCTCGAGGAAATGACCGCCGAGCTTGAGGCCAGCAGCCAATACGCCGAGCGCCGCGAAGCGATCCGCCTGTACAACGCCCATAGCCCGATCCTGAAAAAAGGCATGGCGCTGACGCCGGTGAAGTTCGGTATTTCGTTTACCGCCAGCTTCCTGAACCAGGCCGGCGCGCTGATCCACATCTACACCGACGGCAGCATCCACCTGAACCACGGCGGCACCGAGATGGGCCAGGGCCTGAACACCAAGGTTGCGCAGGTGGTGGCCGAAGTGTTCCAAGTCGAAATCGACCGCGTACAGATCACCGCCACCAACACCGACAAGGTGCCCAACACCTCGCCGACGGCGGCTTCCAGCGGTGCCGACCTGAACGGCAAGGCTGCGCAGAACGCCGCCGAAACCATCAAGCAACGCTTGGTGGAATTTGCCGCGCGCAAGTACGACGTGAGCGAAGCGGACGTGGAATTCCACAACGGCCATGTGCGCGTGCGCGATCAGATCCTGACCTTTGAGAGCCTGATCCAGCAGGCATATTTCGCCCAGGTCTCGTTGTCGAGCACCGGCTTCTACAAGACCCCGAAAATCTTCTACGACCGCAGCCAGGCGCGGGGGCGGCCGTTCTATTACTTCGCGTTCGGCGCGGCCTGTTGCGAAGTGATCGTCGACACCCTCACCGGTGAATACAAGATGCTGCGCACCGACATCCTCCATGACGTAGGCGCCTCGCTGAACCCGGCCATCGACATCGGCCAGGTCGAAGGCGGCTTTATCCAGGGCATGGGCTGGCTGACCATGGAGGAGCTGGTGTGGAACAACAAAGGCAAGCTGATGACCAACGGCCCGGCCAGTTACAAGATCCCGGCCGTGGCTGACATGCCGCTGGATTTGCGCGTGAAGCTGGTGGAAAACCGCAAGAACCCGGAAGACACGGTGTTCCACTCCAAGGCCGTGGGCGAGCCGCCGTTTATGCTCGGGATTGCCTCGTGGTGCGCGATCAAGGATGCCGTGGCGAGTTTGGGTGAGTATCGCCATCAGCCCAAGATTGATGCGCCGGCGACACCGGAAAGGGTGTTGTGGGGGTGTGAGCAGATGCGGCAGTTGACCGCTGCAAAAGCCGTCGAAACTGAGCTGGCTTGATCGTTCCCACGCTCTGCGTGGGAATGCCGCCATGGACGCTCTGCGTCCGCTCTTGTGACGCAGCGCGTCACGGTATGCATTCCCACGCGGAGCGCGGGAACGATCTGACTGGAGGTGACTATGAACAACTGGATCAGCGCCCTCGCCGACCTGCAGAACAGGGGTGAACCCTGCGTTCTGGTGACCATCATCGAAGAGCTCGGCTCCACGCCGCGCAATGCCGGCTCGAAGATGGTGATCAGCGCCGCGCAGACCTTCGACACCATCGGTGGCGGGCACCTGGAATACAAGGCGATGCAGATTGCCCGCGACATGCTCGTGCGCGGCCAGCAGAACACCCACCTGGAGCGCTTCAGCCTCGGCGCAAGCCTGGGCCAGTGCTGTGGCGGTGTGACCGTGCTGCTGTTCGAACCCATGGGCCAGGTGCAGGCGCAGATTGCGGTGTTCGGCGCCGGCCATGTCGGCCGTGCGCTGGTACCGCTGTTGGCGAGCCTGCCGTGCCGGGTACGCTGGATCGATTCCCGAGACCAGGAGTTTCCGCAACATATCCCCCAGGGCGTGCGTAAAATCGTCAGCGAAGAGCCGGTCGATGAAATTGCCGACTTGCCGGTGGGCAGTTACTGCATCGTCATGACCCACAATCATGCGCTGGACCTGGACCTCACCGCCGCCCTGCTCAAACGCAATGACTTTGCCTACTTCGGCTTGATCGGTTCCAAGACCAAACGGGTCAAGTTCGAACACCGCTTGCGTGATCGCGGCTTCGACGCCGCACAACTGCAACGCATGCGCTGCCCGATGGGACTCACCGAGGTGAAGGGCAAATTACCGGTGGAGATCGCCATCTCCATCGCCGGCGAAATCATCGCCACCTATAACGCGAACTTCGGCCAGCACACCGCGAGCGCCGAACCCATTGCCAAACTGCTGCCGGCCTCGCGCCGCAGCCAAGCTATCTAAACATTGAGATCACCATGCCTTTGACTCGCAAAGCCTACCGTGCCGCCATCCTGCACAGCATCGCCGACCCTGCTGAAGTGGGGATCGAAGCGTCCTATGAATACTTCGAAGACGGCCTGCTGGTGATCGATAACGGTCAGATCAGCGCCTTGGGCCACGCCAGCGATTTGCTGCCGACGCTGCCCGCCGACATCGAGGTCACCCATTACCAGGATGCGTTGATCACCCCAGGCCTGATCGACACCCATATCCACCTGCCGCAAACCGGCATGGTCGGTGCGTATGGCGAGCAATTGCTGGATTGGCTCAACACTTACACGTTCCCATGCGAAAGCCAGTTCGCCGACAAGGCCCACGCCGAAGAAGTCGCGGATATCTTCATCAAGGAACTGCTGCGCAACGGCACCACCACCGCGCTGGTGTTCGGCAGTGTGCACCCGCAGTCAGTCAATTCGTTTTTTGAAGCGGCCGAGAAACTCGACCTGCGCATGATCGCCGGCAAGGTGATGATGGACCGCAACGCGCCAGACTACCTGACCGACACCGCCGAATCCGGCTACCAGGAAAGCAAAGCGCTGATCGAGCGCTGGCACGGCAAGGGCCGCTTGCACTATGCGGTGACGCCACGTTTCGCACCGACCAGCACGCCGGAACAACTGACCCTGGCCGGGCAACTGCTGGGCGAATACCCGGACCTGTACATGCAGACTCACATCAGTGAAAACCTGCAGGAAGTCGAGTGGGTGAAAGAGCTGTTCCCGGAGCGCAAAGGCTATCTGGACGTGTACGACCACTACAAACTGCTGGGCGAACGCTCGGTGTTTGCCCACGGCGTGCACCTGTGCGACGACGAATGCGCGCGATTGGCGCAGACCGGTTCGGCGGTGGCGTTCTGCCCGACCTCGAACTTCTTCCTCGGCAGTGGCTTGTTCAACCTGCCGATGGCCGAGAAGCACAAGCTGAATGTGGGCCTGGGCACCGACGTGGGCGGCGGCACCAGCTTCTCGCTGCTGCAAACCCTGAACGAAGCCTACAAGGTCATGCAGTTGCAGGGCGCGCGGTTGAGCCCGTTCAAGTCGCTGTACCTGGCCACCTTGGGCGGCGCGCGGGCACTGCGATTGGAAGATAAGATCGGCACGTTGCAGCCGGGCACCGATGCGGACTTTTTGGTGTTGGATTACAACGCCACGCCGCTGCTCAGCTATCGCTTGAAGCAGGCCAATAACATTGCCGAGACGTTGTTTGTGTTGATGACGTTGGGGGATGATCGGGCGATTCTGCAGACCTACGCAGCCGGCAATCTCGTGCATCAACGCTAATTTCAGCCACAACACAAAACAATTGTGGGAGCTGGCTTGTGTGGGAGCCGGGCTTGCCCGCGATGCAGGCACCGCGGTGTATCAGGTACACCGCGGTGATGCCATCGCAGGCAAGCCAGCTCCCACACAAGCCAGCTCCCACATTTTTGATCGGGGTTACAGTTTTACCGAAGAACGCCCAGGCTTCTTGGTCTGCAACAGATGCGAGAACACCGCATGCAAATCATCCGACGCGCTTTCCTCATCGAGGTTGAGCTTGCTGTCGATGTGATCCATGTGGTGCATCATCAAATTCACCGCCAGCACCGCGTCGCGTGCTTCGATCGCGTCGATCAGTTGGGTGTGTTCATCGTAGGAGCAGTGCGAGCGGTTGCCGCTTTCGTACTGGGCGATGATCAACGAGGTCTGGGACACCAAACTGCGCTGGAAGCTGATCAGTGGCGCGTTCTTCGCCGCTTCGGCCAGCTTGAGGTGGAATTCACCGGAGAGGCGGATACCCGCACCACGGTCGCCGCGCGAGAAGCTGTCGCGCTCGTCGTTGACCATCTGGCGCAACTCAGCCAGTTGTTCAGCCGTGGCGTGCTGCACCGCTAATTCAGTGATCGCCCGCTCAACCAGGCGCCGAGCCAGGAACACTTGGCGTGCTTCTTCGACACTTGGGCTCGCCACCACCGCACCACGATTGGGCCGCAGCAATACCACGCCTTCATGGGCCAGGCGCGACAGCGCGCGGCGAATGATGGTGCGGCTGACGCCGAAGATTTCGCCCAGTGCCTCTTCACTCAATTTGGTTCCGGGCGCCAGGCGTTGTTCAAGGATGGCCTCGAAGATATGCGCGTAGACGATATCGTCCTGGGTTCCGGTGCGACCGGCCTTGCCGGCTCGCGGTTGTTTCTTGAGAGGTTGCAACTGTTCGTTCATGGGCACTCGGGTTTGGAGAACGGCGGCGAATTAACGGTAATACGGCAAGCGCGTGTCGCTGGCAAGTATCACCTAAAAACACGGCACATTGTACACAACCCAGTGCGCCAACACACTGTACGGCTGTTTGCGGCGTCGGCTGTATTGCAATGAGTAGTTACGTTTGAGTTTAGGCTTGAATCTGCGCCTTCACCGGCAAACACCCAGGTAAAAGGAACAGCGCCTCATGACCGACGCCACCCAAGCGCCTTTGCGCCCGCTGGCCGATACCTCCCCGTCGGCCGTCGTCGCCGGCTTCATCGCCATGATGACCGGCTACACCAGCTCCCTGGTCCTGATGTTCCAGGCCGGGCAAGCCGCCGGCTTGACCACTGCGCAAATTTCTTCGTGGATCTGGGCCCTCTCCATCGGCATGGCGGTGTGCAGCATCGGCCTGTCCCTGCGCTATCGCACGCCGATCACCGTCGCCTGGTCTACGCCTGGCGCGGCGCTGCTGATCACCAGCCTGGGCGGCGTGAGTTACGGCGAGGCGATTGGCGCCTACATCACCTGCGCGGTGCTGGTGACACTCTGCGGGCTGACCGGCAGCTTCGAAAAAATGGTCAAGCGCATTCCGTCGTCGCTGGCGGCGGCGTTGCTGGCGGGGATTCTGTTCAAGATCGGCAGTGAGATATTCGTCGCCGCGCAACATCGCACCGGCCTGGTCCTGGGGATGTTTTTCACCTACCTGATCATCAAGCGCCTGTCGCCGCGTTATGCGGTACTGGCCGCGCTGGTGATCGGCACGCTGCTATCGGGCCTGATGGGGCTGCTGGATTTCAGCGGCTTTCACCTCGAAGTAGCAACGCCGGTATGGACCACCCCGCACTTCTCGCTGGCGGCAACCATCAGTATCGGCATCCCGTTGTTCGTGGTCGCGATGACCTCACAGAACATGCCCGGCGTCGCCGTGTTGCGCGCCGACGGCTACAACGTACCCGCCTCGCCGCTGATCACCGCCACCGGCCTGGCCTCGCTGGTGCTCGCGCCGTTCGGCTCCCACGGCATCAACCTGGCAGCGATCAGCGCCGCCATCTGCACCGGGCCGCATGCCCACGAAGACCGCAACAAACGTTATACGGCGGCTGTATGGTGCGGGGTGTTCTACGGGATTGCGGGCGTATTTGGCGCGACGTTGGCGGCGTTGTTCGCAGCACTGCCAAAGGAGCTGGTGCTGTCGATTGCGGCCTTGGCGTTGTTTGGCTCGATCATCAATGGCTTGAGCATCGCCATGAATGAGCCGAAGGAACGGGAAGCGGCGCTGATCACCTTTATGGTCACCGCGTCAGGCTTGACGCTGTTTTCCATCGGTTCGGCGTTCTGGGGGATTGTAGCGGGGGTGTTGACGCTGTTGATTCTGAACTGGCGCAAGGCATAAAAAAACGGCGACCCTCAGGTCGCCGTTTTTTTCAGTATCACTTAGCCGCGTTGATCGGCTTTTCCGGATACCACACGTCCAGCAACGGGCTGACTTCAGCCTTGGTCAGCTCGGAACGGGTTTTCAGCCAAGCTTCGACAGCAGCACGCTGCTCTTCGGAAACCGAGCCACGCTTCTGCAGGCAAACCAGACCGAAGTCATCGCCGCCGACATAGCCCAGACCGTTGGCTTCCATGGCTTCTTTGATGAATGCTTCGAGGAAAGCGTCGATAGCTTCTTCACTCAGGCCTTCGTTGAAGTCCAGGTTCAGTTCGAAACCCAGCTCTTGAAATTCATCAACGCACAGTTTTTTGCGCAGACGCTGGGAACGGTTAGTCGCCATTGGAACAATCCTCATAAGTAATAACGGGCGGCACTTTAGCAGTTTAAGGCAAGGTTTGCCCGACTCTCTGGGACAGGCGGCTATCTGTCTGCAAAAAAACGCGTAATACCCGCTATCGTTCAGCTACAACTGGAACCACCTTGGGGCATAATGCCGACACTTTCGTGACCAATGAGGGATTTTCTTCCATACCCCTCGCCTTTTTCACCCTCCTCAGCAGTAGGGTTTTATTCTTTATGATCAAATCTTTTCGCTCAGCACTACTGGCCGGCTTTTTTCTACCACTGGCCCTTTCCGTCTCTGCCGCCCCGATCAACAACACCCTGCCACCCAACGTTGCGCAGGCTCTTCAGAAAGCCAAGCTGCAAAACACCGCACTATCGCTGGTGATGCTGCCCCTCACCGGCCCCGGCACGCCAACCGTGTTCAACGCCGACGTGTCGGTGAACCCGGCCTCCACGATGAAGCTGGTCACCACCTACGCGGCCCTGGAAATGCTCGGCCCCAACCACCAGTGGAAAACCGAGTTCTACACCGACGGCACCCTCAACGGTGGCGTGTTGCGAGGCAACCTGTACCTCAAGGGCGGCGGCGACCCCAAGCTGAACATGGAAAAACTCTGGCTGCTGATGCGCGACCTGCGCGCCAATGGCGTGCAGCAAGTCACCGGCGACCTGGTGCTGGACCGCAGCTTCTTCAACCAGCCGCAATTGCCCGAATTCAATGACGACGGCAACGACGAGAACAAACCGTTCCTGGTCAAGCCCGACGCCCTGCTGGTCAACCTCAAGGCGCTGCGCTTCGTGACCCGCAATGACTCTGGCCGGGTGATTGTGTCGGTCGAACCGCCGATTGCGAGCATCCGCATCGACAACCAAGTCAAAGTCTCCAACGCCAAGCAGTGCACCGGCGACGTGCGCTACAGCCCGGTTACCGCCGCCGATGGCAGCGTCACCGTGACAGTCAGCGGCCAGTTGGGCGATGGCTGCAGTTCGCAGACGTACCTGTCGCTGCTCGATCACGCCACCTACACCGCCGGCGCCGTGCGTGCGATCTGGAAGGAGTTGGGCGGCACTATCCAAGGCCGTGATATCCAGGCGCCAGTGCCCAAGGACGCCAAAGTGCTGGCTCGGGCGTTTTCGCCGGACCTGGCGGAAATCATCCGCGACATCAACAAATACAGTAACAACACCATGGCCCAGCAGTTGTTCCTGAGCCTGGGCGCGCAGTTCCGTAACGATGCCGATGGCGACGATGCCAAGGCGGCGCAACGCGTGGTACGTCAGTGGCTGGCGAAGAAAGGCATCACCGCGCCGCACCTGGTGATGGAGAATGGCTCCGGCCTGTCGCGCGCCGAACGGGTCAGTGCCCGCGAGATGGCGGCCATGCTGCAAGCCGCCTGGAAAGGCCCGTACGCCGCCGAATACATCAGCTCGCTGCCGATTGCCGGCACCGACGGCACCATGCGTAAACGCCTGAAGACCACCGCCATGCGCGGCGAAGCCCACGTCAAAACCGGCACCCTGAACACCGTGCGCGCCATCGCCGGGTTCAGCCGCGACAACAACGGCAATACTTGGGTGGTGGTGGCGATCCTCAACGATTCGAAACCGTGGGGTGCGTCGTCGGTGCTGGATCAGGTGCTGCTGGACGTGTATCGCCAGCCGAAGCTGACGGCGGCGGCACCGGTGCTTTAAAAGGCAACACAGATCAAAGGTGGGAGCTGGCTTGCCTGCGATAGCGGTGTATCAGTATCAGATGCGTTGACTGACACGCTGCAATCGCAGGCAAGCCAGCTCCCACATGAATGCGCACCGTCTGAAAAACGCTGTCAATCAAGCCCTAAGTCGCTCCGCTTCCACCCGATCCCTGCCCGCCTGCTTGGCCACATACACCGCCGAGTCCGCGCGCAACAGCAGCCCATCAATGCCTTCATCGACCCGCCAACTGGCCACACCGAAGCTGGCGGTCACGGTGCCGACCGCGTCCATCGGTGCACTGCGCAGCGATTGCCACAACTCCACCGCCAGGCTGTATGCCTGGTCACCATCGGTGTGCGGGCATAGCACCACGAACTCTTCGCCACCCAGGCGACAAAACACATCGGTGCGCCGCAAACGCTGGCTGATGCGATTGCACACCTCCTGCAACACCCCATCGCCCACCGCGTGCCCGTACTGGTCGTTGATGCGCTTGAAGTGGTCGATATCGAACATGATCAACGACAGCGTCCCAGAAGTGCGGTTGAGCCTGAGTATCTCGGCCTTGAGGCGATCCTGGAAATAACGCCGGTTATGGATGCTCGTCAGCGAGTCGGTGATCGACAGCGCGCGCAGCTCTTCCTCCACCCGTTTGAGATCAGAAATATCCGATACGTAGCCATACCACAGCGTACCGCCCCCCGGTAATTCTTCCGGCGTGGCTTCGCCGCGAATCCAGCGCAGGCCGCGTTGCGGCAACAACACGCGGTACTCTTCGCGCCAGTGGCTCAACTGCAACGCCGACAAGCGAATGGACAAGCGAACCCGCTCCACATCCTGCGGATGGATGCGCTCGAAGACCTTGCTTGCGTCCTGCTGCAACAGGCCGGTTTCAATTTCATAGATATCGCGCATGCCATCGCTGGCATAGATGAAGCGCCCGTTGCCCTTGGGTTCGAGGGTGAACTGGAAGATCCCGCCGGGCACGTGGGCGCTGAGTTTTTTCAGCAGACGATCCCGCGCCGCCAGGGCCTCGTAGGCACGTTTCTGCTCGGTGACATCCAGGTAAATCGCCAAGTGCCCGACCCACAAACCATGGTCATCGAGCAACACGGTGCCGAGCATGTTCACCGTCAACCGGCTGCCATCTTCGCGCAACAGCGTCCACTCTCGGGCCTCGTGCAGGTTGTCTGGGCTCTCCACCAGCATCGCCTGGCTCGGCGGGATGCGCTTGCCCATGGTCACACTTAAAGTGGCGGAGCGCGCTTCGAGTTCAGCGCCCAAGTGCAGGCTCTCCAGGGTCATGCAACCCAGTACCTGCTCGGCCTTGTAGCCCAGCATCAGCTCGGCGCCGGCATTGAACGTATTGATCACACCGCGCAAATCGGTGGCAATGATCGCGACCTGGGTGGCCGCATTCAGCACGCTGCGCAATTGCCCATGGGCCCCGCGCAGCTCCTGCTCACGCAGGCGCAACTGCTCGGTGCGCTGCTCCACCAGTTTCAGTGCGCGCTGGCGTTGGCTGACCAACACATACAGCAACGCGCTGAGCAGCAGGCTGAGCAACCCGCCCATGGTCAGGATAGTACTCATCGAGGAGTGGTTGGCCTGGTCGAAGACCCGGCTGGCTTGCACAGTCAGGGCATACACGTGGTCGCCGAGGGTGAGACGGCGCGCAGCAGTGAGATCGCTGGCGCCGACCGCATTGCTCGACGCATACAGCACGCGCTGCTGGGTGTCTGAGGTATCGACGATCTGCATCACCAAGTTGTCGCGGTTGGGGTTGGGCAAACCATCGGCCATCAGTTGGCGCATGCTGATCACCGCCATCACAAAGCCGCCGGGTTCAGCCGTGGGTAGCTTACTGACAGGCGCCACCAGCAAAACGCCGGCAGCATACGCCGGCTCCACGCCCACCAGTTGCATGGGCTGGGACACCGCAGGCTTGCCACTTTTTTGCGCGCGCTCAAGGGCCGAGCGCCGAAGCGGCTGAGCCAGCAGGTCAAAGCCCAGCGGCGAGCCCAGCAGGCTTTGGGTCTGGCTGTACAGCACAGGCACGTATTCATCGCGCTCGGGGGCCGGCGCCAATTCGCCTGACGCGTTCAATTCACGGATGGCGAAAGGGGCGCCGCGCTGGCGCGAGATCTCTTGTTCAAACGCACTACGTTGATCGCGCGATATCCGCGGCGCCCAGGCATAGGCGCGGGCGCGCAGCAGCAAGGGTTGGGCAAACCCATCAAACTCTGCACGGGACACGTCACTGGAGTTGACGAAGAAACGCTGCAGGCTCGCCAGGCGTTGTTCCTGGTCTTCAAAGCGTTCCTGAAGACGGGTGTAGCGCTCGTTGACCAGCAACTGGAAGCGCTGGCGAACCTGTTGCTGGTGGAGGTTAGCAGTGGCCCAGGCGACGATGAGCGTCAGCGCGCCACCTGCCAGTAACACCACCAATGCCACCAGCCAAGCTGACGCCTGTTCACTGATAAAGCCAAGGATTTTCGGGCGTACGGCATGCATCGGCATAGGCAACACTCACAACGCCAGCGTGCGGGGCTGTCACTTTGGCTAGGCGTTAAGTTATAGCCATGAGGCCACGGTTTGACCAGCGTAAAAAAGCCGCAAGACTGGAATACACCAGGCCTGCGGCTTTTTTGTTTCAACTTGGTGCAGCGATCAGCGTGCGGTGATTTTCCAGGCCCGGTGGATCTTCGCGTTACGCGCGAAATCCGGGTCCAGGGTCTTGTCGCTGATTTCCTCGACCGCATAGCGTTCGCTGAGGTTGTCCTCAAGCACGAACTTGCGGAAGTTGTTCGAGAAGTACAACACGCCGCCCGGTGCCAGGCGGGCCATGGCCAGGTCGAGCAACTGCACGTGGTCGCGCTGCACGTCGAAGATACCTTCCATGCGCTTGGAGTTGGAGAAAGTCGGCGGGTCGATGAAGATCAGGTCGAACTCATCGCGGCTGGCTTCCAGCCACGCCATCACGTCACCCTGCTCCAGACGGTTCTTGTCAGAGAAACCATTGAGCGAGAAGTTACGACGCGCCCAGTCCAGGTAGGTCTTGGACAAATCGACGCTGGTGGTGCTGCGCGCGCCGCCTTTGGCTGCGTGCACACTGGCGGTGGCGGTGTAGCAATACAGATTGAGGAAACGCTTGCCGGCCGCTTCTTTCTGGATGCGCATGCGCATCGGGCGGTGGTCGAGGAACAGGCCGGTGTCCAGGTAGTCGGTGAGGTTGACCAGCAACTGCACGCCGCCTTCGCTCACTTCAGTAAACTTGCCCTGGGCGCTCTGGCGCTCGTATTGCTTGGTGCCGCTCTGGCGTTCGCGACGCTTGACCACCACGCGGCTCTTGTCGATGTTCAGCGCCTGGGGAATCGCGGCCAGGGCATCGAACATGCGTGCGGAGGCTTTTTCCGGGTCGATGGACTTCGGCGCGGCGTATTCCTGCACGTGCACCCAGTCGTGGTAGAGGTCGATGGCCATGGAGTACTCCGGCATGTCGGCATCGTACACACGGTAGCAATCCACGCCTTCACGCTTGGCCCACTTGCCCAGCAGCTTGAGGTTCTTCTGCAGGCGGTTGGCGAACATCTGCCCGCCTTCGCTCAAGCGTGCCTGTTCGACTACCGGGGCCGGGGCCGGGGCTGGCTTGATCGGGTTACCGTTCTTGTTGTACTGACGCTCTTGCGGCTCAACCGGGGCTTGGTCGTAAGCGGCTTGCTCACGTTCGGCCTGGCGCTGTTCCGGGGTGCGACGCTCGCCGGTGACGAACTGGTCCGGGTTGACCTTGATCAGCAGTAGTTTGCACGGCAAGGCGCCGTTCCAGAACGAATACTGTTTGTGGCTGCGGATGCCCATCCGCTTGCCCAGGTCCGGTGCGCCGGTGAACACGGCGGCTTCCCAACCCATGCACGCCTGGCGCAAACGCTCGCCGAGGTTCTGGTAGAGGTACAACAGGCTGGCTTCGTCACCCAGGCGCTCGCCGTAAGGTGGGTTGCAGATCACCAGGCCTTTCTGGTTCTGGTCCGGGCGCGGCTCGAAGGTGCCGACTTCACCTTGGTACACCTTGATCCAGTGACTCAGGCCTGCGCGTTCGATGTTGTTACGGGCGGGCTGGATCAACCGCGGGTCGGCTTCGTAGCCACGGACCCACAATGGCGGCTTGTTCATGCCGATGGCGGCACGCTCGCTGGCCTCTGTGTGCAGCTTCTTCCACAGCGCCGGGACGTGGCCGAGCCAGGTGGTGAAGCCCCACAGTTCGCGGTTGAGGTTAGGCGCCATGTCGGCGGCAATCATCGCGCCTTCGACCAGGAAGGTGCCGACGCCGCACATCGGGTCAGTCAGCGCGCCGCCTTCGGCCGCAATGCGCGGCCAGCCGGCGCGGATCAGGATTGCCGCTGCCAGGTTTTCCTTCAACGGTGCCGCGCCCTGCTGCAGGCGGTAACCGCGCTGGTGCAGGCTGTGGCCGGACAGGTCGAGGGACAGAATCGCTTCGCCTCGGTCCAGGCGCAGGTGGATGCGCAGGTCCGGGTTGATCTTGTCGATGGACGGACGTTCGCCGGTCGGGGTGCGCAGCTTATCGACGATCGCATCCTTGACCTTCAGCGCGCCGAAGTGGGTGTTGTCGATGCCCGAGCCATGGCCACTGAATTCCACCGCCAGGCTGCCGTCCGAGACCATGTGGTCGGCCCATTCGATGTCCAGCACGCCGTAGTAGAGGTCTTCGGCGTCCTTCATCGGGAAGCGCTTGAGCACCAGCAACACGCGGTTGGCCAGGCGCGACCAGAGGCACAGGCGGTAGGCGGTTTCCATGTCGGCCATGCCGCGCACGGCCGAGGTGTGCTCGCGGGCGTCCTCAAGGCCAAGCCCGACGGCTTCCTCGATCAGCAGGCCTTCGAGGCCCTTGGGGCAGGTGAGGAAGAGTTCAAAACGGTCCGACATGGGGCATTCCAGGCTTTTCAGCAATAAATGAACGGGCGACGCATCGCCGGCTCGGTTTTCAATCAAGCACTTTTCTTGAAGAGTGCTCGCGTGGCACGAATGTGCCGTTCCACCCCGGCTGCCGGGCCCTTGGGCCAAAATTTCCGGGGCAGATAAATAATTGGTTGCAACAAAAAGAAATATTCCGACCCTTCGTCGAATAATAACCGACTGCAACGAGCGGGCATTCTCACTAAAGGATTAAACCCATCCTCTTTGCAGGGCACATCATAGCTGGGTTTGCCCAATAAAAGGGGCGAAAAGCCATCCCAGCTTATGGCTATAGCATCGTTATCGTTACGTGCTTATGACAAAACGATCATTGAATCCATGTGACCTATTGGTTAGAACTCAACACAGGTTGGCGCCGTAACGACGCCGACACATAGGCTCGCCACGCCGGCAGCGAGCCCACCAACGGCAGAAAAACTCTGCCCGGCCTCGGACGAGGCCGAAGGATATCTACACAGTCAACAAGTGAGGGAAACACCCTATGAGAAGACTTAAGCGTGATCCGTTGGAAAGAGCATTTTTACGCGGATATCAGTATGGCGTTCATGGAAAGTCCCGTGAGCTTTGCCCATTTACTCTACCGTCGGTACGCCAAGCCTGGATCAATGGCTGGCGAGAAGGACGCGGCGACAATTGGGACGGTATGACCGGCACTGCGGGGATCCACAGACTCAACGAACTTCACGCCGTCGGCTAATACAGGGCACTTAATCCGACACACCACCTTGAAGATTATGTAACGACTTAACCACGCACGCCCCATCAGGGCGGCGGGCTTCGGCCCAAGGGCTCCTTTAGGGAGCCCTTTTTATTGGCTGATCAATCAGCGCAAGGCTGCAATCGCGTCCACCGATTCGCGAATCAACGCCGGGCCTTTGTAAATAAAGCCTGTGTACAACTGCACCAGGCTGGCGCCGGCAGCGATCTTCTCAGCCGCGTGCTTGCCTTCGGTGATGCCGCCCACGGCGATGATCGGCAAGCGCCCCGCCAACTCAGCCGCCAACACCTTGACGGTGTGGGTGCTCTTGTCGCGCACCGGGGCGCCCGACAGCCCGCCGGCTTCATCACCATGGGCGAGCCCTTCAACGCCGACTCGGCTCAAGGTCGTATTGGTGGCGATCACCGCGTCCATGCCCGAATCCACCAGGGCCTGGGCGACCAGCACGGTTTCTTCGTCGCTCATGTCCGGGGCGATCTTGATAGCCAGCGGCACACGCTTGCCATGGCGCACGGCCAGGTCTTCCTGGCGCTGGCGCAACGCTTCGAGCAACTGCTTGAGGGAGTCGCCAAACTGCAGGCTGCGCAGGCCCGGGGTGTTCGGCGAGCTGACATTGACGGTAACGTAGCTGGCGTGGGCGTAGACCTTGTCCAGGCAAATCAGGTAGTCATCAACGGCACGCTCTACCGGTGTATCGAAGTTCTTGCCGATATTGATGCCCAGAATGCCTTTGTATTTCGCGGCGTGAACCCGCGACAGCAGGTGATCGACGCCCAGGTTGTTGAAGCCCATGCGGTTGATGATCGCCTCGGCTTCCGGCAAGCGGAAGATCCGAGGTTTAGGGTTGCCAGGCTGCGGCCGTGGCGTCACGGTGCCAATTTCAACAAAACCGAAACCCAATTGCGCAAAGCCGTCGATGGCCGCGCCGTTCTTGTCCAGGCCGGCAGCCAGCCCCACGGGGTTAGGAAAATCGAGCCCCATCACCGACACCGGCATCTTCGCCGGGGCCTTGCATACCAGCCCATTGAGCCCCAAGCGGCCACCGGCACCGATCAAGTCCAGGGACAGATCGTGAGAGGTTTCCGGGGAGAGTTTGAACAACAGCTGGCGGGCCAGGGTATACATGGGCGGGCTAGACTCGGAGGCGGCGAAAGGTGGCGCCGATTATAGCCGGGGTGGCGCGCCAGGTGCGAGGTGCGCCGTCCAATCGTCAATGCCGTTGTGCAACCAACGCCTCATACTGCGCCCAGATTTTTTCTGCATAACGCAGGCGCAGCGCCTCACGCTCAGGTGCCGGCCCGGCGTTGTAAGAGCCTACGGCTGTCCAGTTGTAACCGAAGCGCTGGATAAACTCGGCAAGGATCGAGGCGCCCACTTCGACCGATAAACACGGCTCACTCAGCAGCCGCTCCTCGGTAATGCCCTGTTTGGCCAGACGCGGCAGGTGCATGCTGTTGATCTGCATCAGGCCGATATCTCGGGAGCCATCGCTGTTGCCATGGTTGATCGCCTGCGCACGAGCGCCCGACTCCACGACAGCGATGGCTTGTAACAGCTCCGGCTCGATGTCGTAGCGGCTGGCCACCTCATCCCAGCAACTGGCCCAGGCTTGATGGCTGCCCACCAGCACACTCAACAGTAACCCTTTGCCCAATCGCTTAATCATGGGCCACCTGGCCACACGCCGAACAGATGTACTGCGCGCGCGCCCGTTCAGACTGGTGCGGTTCGTGCTGCTCGACTTTCACGGCACACGTAAAGCGATAGCCTCTGCCATAGATCGTCTTGATAAAGTCCTTGTCCTTCCTAAGGTGCTTACGCAGCGCATAGATGCAGCGAGTGAGTGACTCCTCTGCGACATCCCCACGAGGCCAGCCCAACTCAAGCAAACGATCCTTGGTCATCAGTACGCCATCGGACGCCAACAGCAGCCGCAACACATGCCACTCCTTGGGCGGCAACTGAGTATCCACGCCTTCACCGGTCAACCGGCCATCGCCATACAAGGTCCATCCGGCAAAAACCCGCGAGGCCGTCGGCCCATCATTCACGAGGGTCATACACACCTCTGCATCCGACTACTGACATTGAATTCCCTGTTTCCAGAAACGGCCGATACGGCAACCTCACGACTATAAAAACCAGAGCCGCAAACGGCGGTAGGAAAAGGCCGATGTAATCGAGGCTTTCGGCACGCACCGCGTAGGATTTTTCATCACCAGAAACAACAAAGGCTCAGGAAATCGTTCAGAAGCGAGCTCAAAAAGGGCTAGTTCACTCAGGCTCCTCACGGTTTTCACGCACAAACGCACGTTGCACACGCTCGTACTGGCTCTGCGTCAATGGCGGCGGCCCGACGGCGCCGGCGAGCATCTTCAATTCGCTCCCAATCGCCCGTGCCTGGATCACAAACAGCCGCACCTCAGCGCGTCGACTGCCGCTGGCCACCTCGTCCCCTCGTCGAAAACCACCCAGCCAAAGACGCCTGCCCGGAGGCACACGAACCACCGTGCTGATTCCCACTCGCCCCACCGCCCCTGCTGAGCCGGGCTTGAGCTTGCGGTCCAACTGACGGTCATCCTTGATGGTCAGCTGCATTTCGATCTGATTCGCTTCGGCAAAACGCGGTAGCACACTGGCTTCGGTGCCATAACGTAAAGGCTGCCATTCAGCGCTTTTTTCTCCAGGCCCAGGCAGGTAAAACGTATGGTTATCCTGGAAAACCGCCGGGACATTCTCTTGGGTAAGGGTCACGGGAAACGCCGTAACCCTGGCTTTGCGCCGGCGCTCCAGCACACCGAGCTGTGCCATCAAGCGGTTATCGTCCAACGGTTCCATAACGCGCGTTACCGAAGCACCGGTGTTGGTTTCCTGAGCCCAGGCCGCGCCCATCTTCTCGAATTCGCTACGGTCAACATCGACCTGCCATAACGACACCTCAATCGGGCGCTTCGGCTTGTCGAGCTCCGCCACCAGCTCCTCAATGACCTTCACCTGGTCAGGTTTTCCCTTGATCAACAGGCTGTTTGAGTCTGGGTAAGCCATCACCACCAAGCTTTTGTCGGCCAGCAGGCTTGGCGGGCGTTGTTTGTCATTTTTCTGCTCACTGGCTAACACGGTTTCGATCATCGAGGCCATGCCCGGTACATTGACCTTGTCGCCGCCCATGGCGTACTGACGATCTGCCACATGGGTGTTGAATACCTGCACCACGCCGAAGGTTTGTTTGCCGACGCGCATCTGCGCGCGCTGCTTGTCCATCAGTTGAGCCAGGTGCAGTACTTGGTCCACATAGTTCGGTGGCCCGGACACATAGAACGTCCGCGCCCCGCTCTCCCTGAGCGGGTAGCGTGATTCATCAAGGCCCGAACGGCGCATGAACCCACGCAACCTGTCGACCGAGATATGCCGCAGCGCCACCGCCGTGCTTTTTGCCTCGCCGGCGCCATAGAGGTAAAGCACCTGCCCGTCGCTGTACCAAATCAGGCCTTGCTGCTCGGCGACCGCCTCCAGGGTCTGCTGCGCCGCCCCCAGGTCGAATGACCCGGAGAGGGTTCTACGCGCCACCTCGCGACTGACCACGATGGGTACGCCCAAAGGCACCGACAGCGCAGTGAAAAAGGTGTGCAAGCTCTCATCCCGCGCCTGGTAGTTCTCCCCCAACGCGGGCGTGATTGCCAACAACAGTGCCAAACACAGCAACCAGCGATGCAACCCGTGGTAGCTGATCATGGCTGTAGAATCGATAGACACCGCGGGTGTTCCTGACAGTCTGGCGCAAATAGGCGGCCATACTGGGAGGCAGCCGAGTTTCAATCTTGATGGAAAGTTGACGGCAGCCCGCGCCAGCCTGCCCGTGGCATGTGCTTTGCTACGGACTCAGTATCAAAGCCTGCACCAACCTCGAAGCAGGCCTACAGACAAAGGCGTCGTACCCTGCAATGGCCTGCATCGCTAACCCAGCGCAGCCCATCAACGGTAACGACGCTTTTTTTTGAGAAACGGTAGGTGTTGATGAACGATTCGGTCGGCAACAGCCCGGTGAATAATCCGCTGGCCTGGGTAAACGGCAGTGACGCCCCGGAAAAGAGCAGCCTCGACCTGGGTTTCATGGCGCTGACCGACTGCGCCTCACTGGTGGTTGCCGCCACCCAAGGCTTCGCGCAACCCTACGGGCTGACACTGAACCTCAAGCGCCAATCCTCCTGGGCCAACCTGCGCGACAAACTGGTCAGCGGTGAGCTGGACGCCGCCCACAGCCTGTATGGCTTGGTTTATGCCGTGCACCTGGGCATCGGCGGCGTTGCGCCGACCGACATGGCCGTGCTGATGGGGCTCAACCAGAACGGCCAGAGCATCACCTGTCCCACGGCCTGCAGCAGCAAGGCGTGACCACTCCTGAGGCATTGGACCGCCACGCGCACCAAAGCCGAACAAAACTGACGTTCGCCCAGACATTTCCCACAGGCACCCACGCCATGTGGCTGTATTACTGGCTGGCGAGCCAAGGCATTCACCCCTTGCAGGACGTCGACAGCGTGGTGGTGCCGCCACCGCAGATGGTCGCGCACCTGTAAGCCGGACGCATCGACGGGTTTTGTGTCGGCGAGCCTTGGTGTGCCAGCGCGGTCAAGCAAAACCAAGGGTTCACGCTGGCGACCATCCAGGCGATCTGGCCGAACCATCCGGAAAAGGTTCTAGGCTGCACCCAGGCCTTCGTCGATCAATACCCAAGCACCGCGCGCGTGTTGGTAATGGCGATTCTCGAAGCCAGCCGTTTTATCGAAGAAAGCCAGGAGAACCGGCGCTCCACCGCGCAATTACTCAGCGCCCGCGACTACCTCGATGCGCCGCTCGACTGCATCGAGCCACGCCTGTTGGGCGCCTATGACGACGGCCTCGGCAACCAGTGGCAAGACCCGCACGCGCTGAGGTTTTTCGGTGATGGCGAGGTGAACCTGCCTTACCTCTGCGACGGCATGTGGTTCATGACCCAGTTTCGACGTTGGGGCTTGCTGCGCGAAGACCCGGACTACCTGGGCGTCGCGCGTCAGGTGCAGCAACTGGACCTGTATCGCCAAGCCGCCGCCGTCGGGGTTGCAGCAAACGCCCAGGACATGCGCAGCAGCCAGTTGATCGACGGCAAAATTTGGGACGGCTCCAACCCTGCCGCCTACGCCCGCAGCTTCCGCCTGCACGCCATGGCGGACCACGCCAGCCGCCAGGCGCTGCGCTGACAGGAAGAATGATATGTTGCGAATCCTGTTGATCAACGATACCCCGCGCAAAGTCGGGCGCCTCAAAGCCGCGCTGACCGAGGCCGGGTTCGAGGTCATCGATGAATCCGGCCTGACCATCGACCTGCCCGCGCGCGTCGAAACGGTGCGTCCGGACGTGATCCTGATCGATACCGAGTCACCCGGGCGCGACGTCATGGAGCAAGTGGTGCTGGTCAGCCGCGATCAACCACGGCCGATCGTGATGTTTACCGACGAGCACGACCCGAACGTAAAGCGCCGGGCGATCAAGTCCGGCGTCAGTGCCTACATCCTCGAAGGCATCCAGGCCCAGCGTCTGCAGCCGATCCTGGACGTGGCCATGCCCCGCTTTGAAAGCGATCAGGCTCTGCGCGCCCAGTTCCAGGCCCGTGATCAGCTACTCGCCGAGCGCAAACGCATCGAGCTGGCCAAAGGCATGCTGATGAAAATGAAGCACTGCAATGAAGAAGAAACCTACACGCTGATGCGCCGCCAGGCCATGAGCCGCCAACAGAAACTGATCCAGGTGGCGGAGCAGATTATCGCCATGAGTGAGTTGCTAGGCTGATCTGGCGCAGCACCAAGGATCGTTCCCACGCTCCCGCGTGGGAATGCCACCAGGGATGCTCCGCGTCCCGCCATCCGCCGTACGTTTTGCATAGGTGACGCAGAGTGTCACCGGATACGTTCCCACGTAGAGCGTGGGAATGATCAGTGCGTTTTGGCGCAGCTCTTGCTGAGCATTCACCACAGGTAACCAACGACGGTTGCCCCTTCTACGACAAAGACGTCGCCCATCCGGTTTGCCCCCGCAAACCCGGTGGCGGCGTTTTTTCGTTTTGGCCCCAGCGCATGGGGCCGGTGGGGCGGCCTGAACCGGCTGTTCCATCACCCGGCTTTCTTACAAGACTCCCAACCGTTGAGGTGCGTGATGAAATCAAGCTTCTGGGAATCCGGGCACACCCCGACCCTGTTTGCCGCGTTCCTGTATTTCGACCTGAGCTTCATGGTCTGGTACCTGTTGGGCCCACTGGCGGTGCAGATTGCCGCCGAACTGCACTTGACCACTCAGCAGCGCGGCCTGGTGGTGGCGAAGAGGCCATGTGGCTGCGCGAACGCGGTGTGTCGGTGGAGTGGGTCAACGGGATTACGGCGGGCCTGGCGGGGGCCACAAATTGCGACATTCCACTGACGTTGCGCGGTATCAGCCGAGGCGTAACGCTGGTCACGGCACATACCCAAGACGACAGCAGCCTGAACTGGCGTGCACTGGCCGAGGGCGGAACGAAGGTGGTGGTGTATATGGGCGTGGCGAAGCTTGAGGAGATTCGTCAGCAACTGCTCGATGGCGCAATGGCAGCGGATATGCCGGTGCCGATGATCGAAAATGCATCGCTGCCCCAGCAGCGCGAATACCGCAGCACACTGGCACACATGCATACGGATGCTCAGGCGTTGGCCTTGAAGAGCCCGGCTATCCTGGTGATCGGCCGTGTGGCCGCCACTGATCAGGCGGCCCGGGTTGCGGTGTCAGCCAGCGCTTGAGACAAATTGCAGACGAAAAAAAGCCCGGCCTAAGCCGGGCTTTTTTCTACCACTCAGTAATTACTGAGCTTGAGCTTCAACCGACGCTTCTACGCGACGGTTAACAGCGCGGCCAGCTTCAGTTGCGTTATCAGCAACTGGGCGGGATTCGCCGTAACCTACCGCAGTAACACGGCTAGGAGCTACGCCGTCTTTAACCAGGACTTGCTTAACAGCGTCAGCACGACGCTGGGACAGCTTCTGGTTGTAGGCGTCTGGACCGATGGAGTCAGTGTGACCAGCAACTTCTACCATGGTAGTTGGGTACTGAGCCATGAAGTCGGCCAGGTTTTTCACGTCGCCGTAGCTGTTAGGCTTAACAACCGACTTGTCGAAGTCGAACTTAACGTCCAGCTCAACACGAACAACCTGAGCAACCGGAGCTTCTGGCTCTGGAACTGGCTCTGGTGCTGGTGCTGGGGTAGGAGCTGGAGCAACTGCGCCAGCGTTACCGCCGAAGTTTACGCCCAGGCCGACCAGTGCGGAGTAATCCCACTTGCCGTTGTCCAGGTTGTAGTCAGACTCAACGCCAGCCCGTGCGAACAGGTTGTTGGTGAAGTAGTACTTCACACCAGCGCCAGCGATAGCCAGGGTCGACTGATCGCGACCGCTGTGGCCGTCGACCTTAACGTTGGTACGGCTCTGGTGACCGAAACCGCCTTCTACGTATGGACGCAGGGAGTCAACACCGGCCTGACCGAAGTGGTACTGAGCAGTCACGCTGCCAGTGTCACCTTTGATCTTCTGGTTACCAGTACCGTCGTTCGAACGGGTGTGGTTGGTGGTGTCGTAGTTCAGGTTAACCGACACGTCGTCGGTAATGAAGTAACCGATGCTGGCGCCAGGGTTGTAGCCGTCTTCGATGTGCTTGACGCTATCGTTGAACTGCTTTTTGTAGAACAGCTGGCCTTCAACTGCGCCTTGGCCTTGTGCCAGTGCGCCGAAAGAAGTAGCGGCAATAAGAGTACCAATGGCCAAGCCCAAGGTGTTTTTCAGTTTCATCCGTTAAATCCCCATCTGGTGATTGTAAAACAGTCCCACAAACCGGGGGACAACTCGGCGACAAGTCTAACAGAACTTGCCTACACGTAAGAGATATTTGCCACGCACTAAGTTTCAGTCTCGCCCGCAAATTTCTCACGTAATTTATCAAGAGCACGTTTGTAACGCATTTTTGTAGCACTCAAACCCATGTGCATGATGTCAGCAATTTCCTGAAACTCCAGCTCTGCGACGAATCGTAGCACTAGAATTTCACGGTCAATCGGATTCACATGCACCAACCAGCGATCAAGTCCGCCCTTTTCCTCGGGTGTCGGCGCCTTTTCTTCAGACGCTTCCTCAAGGGGGTCCAGACTCAAAGCGTCCATCAAGCGACGCTTTCGCCGTTCCTTACGATACTGCGTGATGCACTCGTTGTACGTGATGCTATAGAGCCATGTTTTGAACTTCGATTTGCCCTCGAAGTTCTTCAGGCCGTACAGCACCTTGAGCATCACTTCCTGACAGACATCATCCGCATCTCTATCGTTCCCTAAATACCTTGAACAAACGTTGAACAGAGTGCGTTGATATCTGCGCATCAATTCTTCGTACGCGCGTGTTACGTGAAACAGCTCCGTGTGTGCGCGCGCGACCAACTCCTCATCAGAGAGCTCACGGGGGTCATAGCGCGTGGACAGCGTTTGGGCTTTATTCAAAACAAGTCGTGCCGACAGTCAGGTCAATGTCCGCTACAGCCCGGTCACCCGGGTTTGCGGCGGCGTACATTAGCAGGATTTTCCGGGTTAGCGGCTACTGACCTGCTGCTCGAGGAGAATCCGGTTGGACAGTGACACCAGGTCACCGTCATCGGTCAGCACCGTTGTCTTCACGGTACCGATCTCTTCGATTTGCCCTTCGACCTCGCCCACACGCACCTGTTGCCCAACCTGATACAGCTCACGCACATAGATTCCCGCAAGAATCTGACCGGCAATTTCCCGGCTTCCCAACCCCATGGCCAACGCAACGGCCAGACCAACGGTAATCAAAACAATCACAATCACGTGGTTGAGCAGGTCAGTTTTGACCTCCAACTGGCTGATCGCGACGGAAATACTGATGATGATCACCAGCCCCTGGGCGATTCGCCCCAGGCCCGCAGCATAGTCCAGACCCACGCCTTCAGCCGCCCCGCGCACCAGCCCATTGGCTAATTGCGCCAGTAAAACGCCTACCAGCAACACCAGCGCGCCGCCGAACACTTTCGGCAAATACAGCGCCAGCATATCGAGCGTAGCTGAAACTCGCTCAAGTCCAAGGGACTGAGCCGCAGAAACCAGAAAAATAAGTAGAACGAACCAGTAGACGATCTTCCCGATCAGGGTCGAGATCGGCACTTGCAACCCGGCACGGCCCAACAACTTGGTAAGGCCGGTGCCTGCCATCAAGCGGTCCAGACCGAGTTTGGCGAGTAATTTGGACAGCAGGGTGTCGAGCAACTTGGCCACGACAAAGCCCAGCAATACCAAGACTAGAGCACCAAACAGGTTTGGAATGAAATTCGCCACCTTGGTCCACAATGCGGTCATCGCAGTGACCAGGCTCTGGGTCCAGAGATCAAGTTCCATATTCAATCAGCCTTATCAGCAGTGCGAGCAAGAGGTTTACGACGGGAAACCGGCGAGACGTGGGCCGAACCATTGTTCAGGGCCATCATCAACGCCGGCAACCAACGACCGAGCAGACCGAACAGGTCTCCCGCCCCTACCTGACGGTTGGCGGTTTTCAACACGCGGCCCAGGCAGGCATCGTCGTCCCGGTTGGACGGCGAAGCATTCAGCATGTCACGCAAAGACTGTTCGAACGGATCGTGCATAAAGACCTCTCGCAAGTGATTTAAAAGACGAGGGTTAAATTCTTGGGGTCACATGGGCCCCTTGGTACGTTCAGCTCACATTCAGGTCAAAACCAGCGCAATCGTCGAAATAACCACCACTGCCCCAACGCAACGGCCACCATCATCAGGCACGCAATCACGAAGCCATACGGGCTGGCGGAGAACGGAATACCGCCCACATTTATACCCAGCAAACCGGTGAGAAAACTCATCGGCAGGAAGATCCCAGTGATGATCCCGAAGCGGTACATGGTGCGATTCATGCGCACGCTCAAGCGCCGGTCTTCGGCCTCAAGTACAAGCCCCACGCGCTCCCGAGCCAATTCGAGCTCTTCCAGGTAGCGGGTCAGGCTGTTGTGTAATTCATTCCAATAGTCGGCATCGTCGTCACAGAACCACGGCAATTTGATCCGCGTCAGTTGGGCAAAAATATCCCGCTGTGGGGCCAGGAAACGCTTGAGGCCCGCCGCTCGCCGACGGATCTGCAAAACGCTGCCATGCTCCGGAGTATACCGTTCGTCGGTATCAATTTTTTCTTCCTCAAAATCGACGATTTCGGATAAATCAGTGACCAGATCCTGCACTTTGTTGGTCAGGTACTGCGCCATATAAAGGATGAGTTCCGACGCGGTTTTTGGCCCCTTGCCGTCTGCCAGTTGCACCAGCAGCTCATCAGTGGCGCGCAGCGGGCGCAAGCGCAGAGAAATCACGCGACTGGCCGCAGCAAAGATACGCACCGAAACCATGTCTTCGGGCTCGGCGCCCGGGTTGAGGTTGACCCCACGCAAAAACAGCAGCAATTGCGCATCCGGCAGCGGCAACAGGCGCGGGCGGGTGTTTTCCTCCAGCAGCAAGTCGCAAGCGAATTCACTCAAGCCACTGGATTTGCGCAGCCAGGTCTGGGTCTGAGGATGGCTGCGATCCCAATGCAGCCACAGGCTTTCCTGGGGCTGCAGTTGCAAGTCGTCGAGCTCAGTCCGGGCAATCGAACGCGCACCGCCTTTACCGTCCAGCACCAGGGCATGCACCAGCCCCCATTGCGCGTTTTCTTCCTCGAACATCCTCACCCCTATCGGTTACTGCGGTTTATTCAGGCATTTTCAGCGGGCTTGGCGAGACGATCACGCCATTATTGTCGGCGTAGATGTACTCACCCGGGCGGAAAGTCACGCCGGCAAAGGTCACTACCACGTTCAAATCACCAATACCGCGCTTGTCGGTTTTCATCGGGTGCGTCGCCAGCGCTTGCACACCCAGGTCGGTCTGGGCAATGACATCGACATCACGGATGCAACCGTAGATCACCAGCCCTTCCCAACCGTTTTTGGCGGCTTTCTCGGCGATCATGTCGCCCAGCAACGCGCGACGCAGGGAACCATCGCCATCGACCACCAGCACCTTGCCGGCGCCCGGCTGGTCGGCCTGCTCCTTGACCAGGGAGTTGTCCTCGAAGCATTTGATGGTGACGATTTCGCCGCCAAAGGAGTCTCGGCCGCCGAAATTACTGAACATCGGCTCAAGCACCTGCACCAGATCGGGGTAGGCGTCGCACAAGTCGGGCGTCACGTAATGGTTCATCGAGAAACTCCTGTCGTCAAAAAAGAGGTCGAACATCCCACGGTGTACATCAGAAAAACGTGGCGCAACAGGCATTCTTTAAGGGTTCACCCGTTGGCGGCCGCCATGATCAGACTCACCTCGGCGCAACGCAATAGGCACTGCGCGACTGAATATGACCAGAAGCGTTTAACGCGTCATATCTTAGCCGCAACCACTCCCGAGTGAAACGCCCTTGGTAGAGCGCTTGTTCAAACCCCTGCAAGTACTTCGGCGTGTGCCCCGGTTAAAGGTGTCAGCGGATCTTTCAACCATCGCGCCACCATCGGCCACACCTCAGCTTGGGCGGCTTTGCTGACCAGCATCTCGACATGCCCGAAATCACCGCTAAAGCCCTGCTGGCGCCCCAGGCACAGGTATTGGCGATGCTCGGAACCGACCTGCTCAAACAACTTGCGGCACGCCCAATCCGGATCCTGCCGGTCGCCCGCCGCGCTCACCGCCAACAGCGGTACGTCGACGTCGGCCAGGCCTTTCCACCAATCTTGCTTTCCATCGCCAAAGCGACCGAACAGGCCATTCCAGCGCATGGCTTCAATCATCACGCCCGCCGGCTCGTCCTCGGGACCGCGCTTAAGCCGCGTGCCCGACACTTCGCCAAAGCGTTTCAAGAGCAAACGGCTGGTCCACTCCACCGGTGGAATTTTCAACGGCCAATGGGTACGGCTGACCTGGCAGCCAAACAGCGCCACCGAGGCCACTGCCGGCGCGCCAAGGTGTTGACCACCGAGGGCCGCCGCCAAGGCGGTGCCGCCGAGGGAATGCCCGATCCAATGCGGAATTTGCGCACTTTGCTCACGCACAAACGCACCAATGGCCGGTAAATCGTAACGCGCGTAGTCGGCGACACGATTTCTGGCGTAGTCCTGGTTACGCTTGGAAAGACCATGCCCGCGCATTTCCGGGATCCACACATCAAACCCCTGGCGCGCCAGGTAAGCGCCCAGGCCGATGCCTTTGGGCGAGTACCAGAAACGCCGATTGGAAAAACTGCCATGCAACAAAATGACCGGCGTGCCCCGGTTTTCCGGGACATCGGCCAGGCCCAAACGGGTCACGGCCAACTCGACGGTGCCGTCTGGGCTGTTACCGGGTTTGAGGCGGTACACATCTTCACTCAGGTCGCCGCGACGTTCAGCACTGATCAGGGCGACGGGAAACAGGTTGCTGCTGCTTTGCATAATGCTCTTGCACAAAAAAGGGCGGCGTCCGTAAGGAGTTCCGCCCAGTACAGATAAGAATGCCGGTCACCCTTGGCGAGTGACCGGCACTTTTGACGCGTCGACCTTAGGCGGACGCTTGGCCTTCTGCGAGGAAGAACCAGGTTTCCAGTACGGAGTCGGGGTTCAGCGAGACGCTTTCGATGCCCTGCTCCATCAGCCATTTGGCCAGGTCAGGGTGGTCGGAAGGGCCTTGGCCGCAGATACCGATGTACTTGCCGGCCTTGTTACAGGCCTGGATGGCGTTGGCCAGCAGCTTCTTGACCGCAGGGTTACGCTCATCAAACAGGTGGGCGATGATCCCTGAGTCACGGTCCAGGCCCAGGGTCAGCTGGGTCAGATCGTTGGAGCCGATGGAGAAGCCGTCGAAGAATTCCAGGAACTCCTCGGCCAGGATGGCGTTGGACGGCAGTTCGCACATCATGATTACGCGCAGGCCGTTTTCGCCACGGCTCAGGCCGTTTTCCGCCAACAGGTCGACCACCTGGCTCGCTTCGCCCAGGGTGCGTACGAACGGCACCATGATTTCGACGTTGGTCAGGCCCATCTCATTGCGCACGCGTTTGAGGGCACGGCACTCAAGCTCGAAGCAATCGCGGAAGGCTTCGCTGATGTAACGCGAGGCGCCCCGGAAGCCCAGCATCGGGTTTTCTTCTTCCGGCTCGTAAAGCTTGCCGCCGATCAGGTTAGCGTATTCGTTGGACTTGAAGTCCGACAGGCGCACGATAACCTTTTTCGGGTAGAACGCCGCCGCCAGGGTACTGATGCCTTCCACCAGTTTCTCGACGTAGAAGCCCACCGGGTCGTTGTAACCGGCGATGCGCTTGTCGACGCTTTCCTTGATGTCCGGCGGCAGGCCGTCGTAGTTCAGCAGGGCCTTGGGGTGCACGCCGATCATGCGGTTGATGATGAACTCCAGACGGGCCAGGCCCACACCAGCGTTCGGCAACTGCGCGAAATCGAAGGCACGGTCCGGGTTACCGACGTTCATCATGATCTTGAACGGCAGGTCAGGCATGGCATCGATGGAGTTTTGCTTGATGTCGAAGCCCAGTTCACCCTCAAAGATGAAACCGGTGTCGCCTTCAGCGCAGGATACCGTCACGCCCTGGCCATCTTTCAACAGCTGGGTGGCATTGCCGCAACCGACGACCGCCGGAATGCCCAGCTCACGGGCGATGATCGCCGCGTGGCACGTACGCCCGCCACGGTTGGTGACGATGGCGCTGGCGCGTTTCATCACGGGTTCCCAGTCCGGGTCGGTCATGTCGGAGACCAGCACGTCGCCTGGCTGGACTTTGTCCATTTCGGACACGTCCTTGATGATCCGCACCTTGCCGGCGCCGATGCGCTGGCCGATAGCACGGCCTTCCACCAGCACGGTGCCGGTTTCTTTCAACAAATAACGTTCCATGACATTGGCCGAGGTGCGGCTTTTCACGGTTTCAGGCCGCGCCTGCACGATGTACAGCTTGCCGTCGTCACCGTCCTTGGCCCACTCGATGTCCATCGGGCACTTGTAGTGCTTTTCGATGATCATCGCTTGTTTGGCCAATTCGCTGACTTCAGCGTCAGTCAGGCAGAAACGCGCGCGCTCGGCCTTGTCGACTTCAACGGTTTTAACCGAGCGACCGGCCTTGGCCTCGTCGCCGTAGATCATCTTGATGGCCTTGCTGCCCAGGTTGCGGCGCAGGATGGCCGGGCGGCCAGCCTCAAGGGTGTGTTTATGAACGTAGAATTCGTCCGGGTTGACCGCGCCTTGTACGACGGTTTCGCCCAGGCCGTAGGCGCCGGTGATGAATACCACGTCACGGAAGCCCGATTCGGTGTCCAGGGTGAACATCACGCCGGCGGTGCCGGTTTCCGAACGCACCATGCGCTGCACGCCGGCAGACAAAGCCACCAGTTTGTGGTCGAAACCTTGGTGTACGCGGTAGGAAATGGCGCGGTCGTTGAACAGCGAGGCAAACACTTCCTTGGCGGCGCGGATTACGTTTTCGACGCCACGGATATTCAGGAAGGTTTCTTGCTGGCCGGCAAAAGAGGCGTCCGGCAAGTCTTCGGCTGTGGCCGAGGAGCGCACGGCGACGGCCATGTCCGGGTTACCGGCCGACAGCGTGGCGAAGGCGGTACGGATTTCTTCGTTGAGCTTCTCGGGGAACTCGGCGTCCATGATCCATTTACGGATCTGGGCACCGGTCTTGGCCAGGGCATTGACGTCATCGACGTCCAGGGCGTCCAGCGCGGCGTGAATCTGAGCATTGAGGCCGCTCAGTTCGAGGAAATCGCGGTAAGCCTGAGCCGTGGTGGCGAAACCACCGGGCACCGAGACACCAGCGCCTGCAAGATTACTGATCATCTCGCCGAGGGATGCGTTCTTGCCCCCCACATGCTCTACATCATGGACGCCGAGCTTATCGAGGGAAACTACGTACTCTACCAAGGTGATCTCTCCACTTTCTGTGTTGGAAAAGCTCAGGACGCCGGCGGCTCAGTAGGAGCAAACGCCAGCGCTTGTGGCCTGGACCTGGAAAATAAGTGAGAATGCGGCCCACTGCGGGACGGCAAAATCGCGCCTATCATATCCAAGATTCGCCATCAGCTTAAGGCCTAGGGCTCAAATGAAACGATCTGCTTTCTTTATCTCCGACGGCACCGGCATCACAGCCGAAACATTGGGTCAGAGCCTGCTCGCACAGTTCGAAAACATTACCTTCGCCAAATTCACGCGGCCCTATATCGACAACGTGGATAAAGCGCGGGCCATGGTACAACAAATCAATCTGGCGGCTGAAAAAGACGGCTTTCGGCCGATCATTTTCGACACCATCGTCAATCAAGACATCCGTGAGATCCTTGCAACCTCCAATGGTTTCATGATCGACATTTTCTCCACGTTCCTGGCGCCGCTGGAACAGGAGCTGAGTGAACACTCCTCCTATTCCGTAGGAAAGTCCCATTCCATAGGGCACAACTCCAACTATATGGAGCGTATCGAGGCGGTGAACTTCGCCCTCGACAATGATGACGGCGCCCGCACTCACTACTACGACAAAGCCGATTTGATCCTGGTGGGCGTGTCCCGCTGCGGCAAGACGCCGACGTGCCTGTACATGGCCATGCAGTTCGGCATTCGCGCGGCCAACTACCCGCTGACCGAGGACGACATGGAACACCTGACGCTGCCGGCCGCCCTGCGCGCGCACCAGCACAAGCTGTTCGGCCTGACCATCGACCCGGACCGCCTCACCGCCATCCGTAACGAGCGCAAGCCCAACAGCCGCTATTCGAGCTACGCCCAGTGCGAGTTCGAAGTACGCGAGGTGGAAAATCTGTTCCGTCGCGAGAATATTGCGCACATCAATTCCACGCATTTTTCGGTGGAAGAGATTTCGGCGAAGATTTTGGTGGAGAAAGGTGTGGAGCGGCGCTTCAAATAAGCCAACGACTATGAATTTCCTGTGGCAAGCGGGCTGAGCAACTTATTTGTGGCCCGCGGGCTTGCCACGACAAGCCCGCTCGTCACAAAGAGCCGGCGTCTACAGGTGAAACCTGTCCCCACCCTGCCCCAACGCCGTCGCCAGCGCATCAAACCCCGCCCGCAACAACTGATCATCCCCCGACGTATTACAGATACTCGCCCGAATAAATTGCGGCACTGCCGTCTGTCCTACGGCAAACGCTTCGGCGGTGGCGATCAGGTAATTATTCTGCTTGAGCTCCGCCTCGATTTCCGACGCGCGCCAAGGCTCCGGTACTTCAATCCAGAAGTGCGGGCTATTAAGGTGAGTGCGGTATTCCAGGCCCGCCAACAGGTCCTGCACCAAGATTTTACGGCGGCTGATTTCGCTGATCTGCTGGCGTAGCAGGTACTCTGCCGTGCCGTTTTCGATCCACTGGGTCGCCAGTTCCAGGGTGACCGGCGTGGCCATCCAACAGGTCGAGCGCAAGGCCGCCGAAATGCGGCTGACCAGCGCCGGTGGCGCATGCACATAGCCCACCCGCAAGCCGGCGGACACTGCCTTGCTCAGGCTGCTGATCAAAATCGTACGCTCAGGCGCGAAATGGCTGAGGGGCGGCGGCCGGTCTTCTACCAATACGCCGTGGGCTTCATCCTCAAGAATCAGCAGGTTGTGCTCGCGGCACACTTTAACCAGGGCTTCCCGGCGCGCGACCGACAATACGGCCGTGGTCGGGTTCTGGATGGTAGGCGTGCAGTACAACGCCGACACCCGGTGATTACGACAGACTTCATCGAGCGCGCCCGGCAGCACGCCTTCGTCATCCATCTCCAGGCCGATCAGCCGCACGCCGAGCATGCGCGCAGCCGTGATCAGCCCAGGATAGGTAAGCTGCTCGGTCACCACCGTATCGCCCGCCCGCAGCAACGCCATCATCGCGCAGAGCAAGCCATGCTGGCCGCCATTGACGCAGATAACCTGCTCCGGAATCGGATGAAAATCACGCTGTACCAGCCATTGCGCCCCAGCCTCACGGTAGCGCGGCAACCCGGCATCCGGGGTGTAGGCGCTGATGTCCTGGAGGAACTTGGTATTGGTCGACAAGGTTTGGAAGCTCTGGGCCAGAAACACCGTCTCCAGCCCAGGAATATGCATGTTACGGCTCATGTCGAAGTAATGGCGTGGCTCCTCGCTGACGTTGCGAAAGCCTTCATCGCGTTGGCGCTCCATCCCACGCTTGCGCACGAATGTGCCGTCACCCACCCGCGCCACCACCAACCCCAGGCGTTCCAACTCACCGTAGGCGCGGCTGATGGTGCCAATGGTCACACCCAGATTGTCGGAAAGCACCCGGTGGGGCGGCAGTTTTCGTCCGGGTTCAATCAAGCCTTCGAGGATGCCCCGCTCCATCACATCGGACAGGCGCTTGTACTTCACGCCCTGACCGCTAGACAACCCCTCACGCATAATTGACACCATGTCAATATTTGTTTTGACAGTCATCATTCGCCCTAATAGTGTGCTTTTACGGGTTCAATCACCGAATGAAACAACTTAATACACAGTCAATATAGAGTTCAATTCCGGCTCAGGGAAGCAATAAACGATGCCAATGTCCGCCGTTCTTGAAAACACAACAAAAACAAAAACTCAGAAACAGTGGTTGGCCGGCTTGGTCACCAGCATGATGTTTCTTATCGTGTGCCTGAGTTGGGGTACCACGTGGCTGGGGATCAAGATCGCCGTCGAAAGCGTGCCACCGCTGACATCGGCGGGCCTGCGTTTCTTGATCGCCTTCCCGCTATTCCTGTGTTTTGCCCTGGTGCGACGCGAGCCGATTCTGTTCCCGCGAGAAAGCCGCTGGTTTTTCGTCTTCGTGACCCTTTCCTACTTCAGCGTTCCTTATTACCTGCTCAACTACGGCGAGATGCATGTCTCGTCCGGCCTGACTGCGCTGCTGTTCAGCTGCATGCCGGTGTTCATCCTGATCTTTTCCGCGCTGTTCCTGCGTGAGCGCATCTACTTTTCCCAGGTGGTCGGCATCGGCATCGGTTTCGGCAGCCTTTACATGATCATCAAGAGCCAGGGCCTGCACCTGGACCACGCCGAGTTCTTCGGAGTACTGGCGATTCTGACCGCCGCGATCATGCATGCCTTGTGCTATGTCATCACCAAGCAAAAAGGCAGCGCCATCAGCGTGATCACCTACAACACCCTGCCCATCGGCATTGCCGGGTTGATGCTGTTCGTGGCCGGCCTGTGGTTTGAAACGCCGACCTTCGAAAACATCACCCTGCGGTCCTGGAGCGCGTTGTTCTACCTGGGGCTGGTGGCATCGGTGGGCGGCTTTATCGTGTACTTCATGCTCCTCAAGCGCTTGAGCCCGATCATTCTGTCGTTCGTATTCATCATCTTCCCGGTGTTCGCGGTGATCATCGGCGCCTGGTACGAAGGCGTGGAAATTTCCCGCGACTTGATGCTGTACTCGGCCATCCTGCTGGCCGGTTTTGCGATCACCAAGTTGCCGGTTGAAAAACTCCTGGCCAAGAAAAATTGACCCTTCCACCCCTCACCCAGCAACGCGAGAGAAACATGGACGTCCTCCGCCCCGAAGCCCTGGAACAGATCTACGCCCACGCCAGCCGCAGCTACCCCGAGGAATGCTGTGGTTTTGTATTCGCCGACGGCAGCGTGTACCTGGGCAGCAATATTCAGAACGAGCTGCACCGCAAGAACCCCGAGATGTACCCGCGCAGCGCGGCCAACGGCTACACCTTTTCCGTGGCTGACACCCTACTGATGAACAAGGCGTTTCGCAGTGAGAACCCGGTGATGGTGATCTATCACTCGCACCCGGATGTGGGCGCCTATTTCAGTGACGAAGACCAGGACAAGGCACTGTTCCTGGGTGAGCCGATCTACCCCGTCAGCTATTTGGTGGTGGACGTTCGCCAGGGCCACGCCCTGGGCTCAAAGCTGTTTGCCTGGGATGGCAAGCATTTCGCTCCTCAACCCTTCAACGACCTGCACACGGAGTTGTCCATGAACGCTGTCTCTTTCCCCGATATTCTGGTTCGCGTGGCCAAGCTGCCGGAATCGACCCTTGAGAGCACCGGATCGACATTGCGCGAAGTCATTGAAAACCTCTGCAGCAGCCACCCACAGTTACGAGCCCATCTGTTTCACGAGAAGAACAACCAGCTCAAGGAACACTTCCTGTTCACTGCCGAGGAAGAACTGATCGGCGCCGACGAGCCCTTGCCGGCAAAGGCCAAAATCGAAGTGCTGCTCGCTACCTCCGGCGGCATGGACGTCGAGGGCTTAAGCAATGAAACGGCGCTTAGCAACGAAGCCGCCCTTAGCAACGAAGAGGTACAACGCTACGTACGCCACATCACCCTGCCAGGTGTCGGCCGCGAAGGTCAGTTGAACCTGAAAAAAGCCAAGGTATTGATCATCGGCACCGGCGGCCTGGGCTCGCCCATCAGCCTGTACCTGGCGGCGGCCGGCATCGGCACCCTGGGCCTGGTGGACTTTGATGTGGTGGAAAGCAGCAACCTGCAACGCCAGATCGTCCACGGCAACAGCACCCTGGGAATGCCCAAGGTCGAGTCCGCCAAGCAGCGCCTGCAAGACCTCAACCCGCACATCCAGATCAACGCGCACAACACCGCGCTCAATGCCGACAACGCCCTGGAATTGGTCGGCGCCTACGATCTGGTGATCGACGGCACCGACAATTTCGACACCCGTTATCGGGTCAACGACGCCTGCGTACAACTCGGCAAGCCCTTGGTATACGGCGCCATCTACCGCTTCGACGGGCAGATCAGCGTGCTCAACTATAAGGGTGGGCCGTGCTACCGCTGCCTGTTCCCATCAGCGCCGCCGGCCGAACTGGCGCCCAACTGCAGCGCCGGTGGCGTGATCGGCGTATTGCCGGGCGTGGTCGGGATGATCCAGGCCACCGAAGCCATCAAGTTGCTGATCGGTATTGGCGAGCCGTTGTCCGGTCGGCTGATGCGCTTTGATGCACTGGCGATGAAGTTCAGCGAAGTGCGCTTCAAGCGCCGCGCCGACTGCCCGTGCTGCTCGGAGCTGCGCCACAGCGAAACCGTGGCGCCAGCGGTCTGCGCCGATGCCATCCCGAGCCAACCTACCCTGGCCGAAGAACGCTACATCAAGCCCCGCGTGCTCAAGCAAGTGCTCGACCACCACCGCAGCGCCGACGTGTTGCTGGATGTGCGCGATGCCAGCGAACTGGAAGTGTGCAAATTGCCGGGCGTGGTGCATATCCCCCTGGCCGAACTGGATGGGCAACTCGACAGCCTCAGCCGCGACAACACCCACTACCTGATCTGCTACGCCGGCACCCGTGCCGAGCAAGCCGCAAGTACCTTACTGGCCGCCGGTTTTGCCAACACCAAGGTCCTGCAGGGTGGCATGAAACATTGGGTTCGCGACGTCGAACCCGACATGCCGTTGTACTGAGCCGAGGGCTGACCGATGTTGCATAACTCCATTCTCGACGTCATCGGCCATACGCCGATTGTGCGTCTGGCGCAGTTTTCCGAAGACCTCGGCATCGAGGTCTACGCCAAGCTGGAATCCCTCAACCCCGGAGGCAGCCACAAGGCGCGCATCGCTCTGGGCATGATCCTCGACGCCGAGCGCCGGGGCGTGTTGATGCGTGATTCCGGGCAAACCATCATCGAACCCAGCGGTGGCAACACCGGTATCGGCCTAGTGATGGCCGGTAACGTACTGGGCTACAAAGTGGTACTGGTGATCCCCGACAACTACAGCCCCGAAAAGCAGAAACTGCTGCGCCTGTACGGCGCCAAGGTGGTGCTGTCGGACAGCCGCCTGGGGAACAACTCCCACGGCGAAAAGTGCATGGAACTGCAGCTGGAAAACCCCAGCTACGTGATGCTCAACCAGCAACGCAACCGCGCCAACCCGCAAACCCATCGCGACACCACCGCACCGGAGATCCTCAGCGCCTTCGGTGAGCGGCGCGTGGACTACTTCGTCAGCGGCATCGGCACCGGCGGCCACATCACCGGGATAGGCGAAACCCTCAAGGCCGCCTGGCCGGCCATGCGCGTCATGGGCGTGGAGCCAGAGGAGTGCGACCTGCTGAAAGACCAGCACGCGCCGCACCATATCCAGGGCCTGTCGATTGGCTTGATCCCGAGCATTCTCAACGTGAACGTGATCGACGGCATGCTCAAGGTCTCGCGCCAGGCGTGCATCGACATGATGAAACGCATCATGCGTACCGACGCCATCAGCCTGGGCTTGTCCTCGGCCGCCAACATGGTCGCCATCGCCCAACTCGCCCCCGAACTGCCGCCCGAAACGGTGGTGTTGACCATGGTCTATGACAATGCTGACAGCTACCTGCCCAGTTTCGAATAACCGGTTTCCCAACCATCCAGAATGCGGGGGTGCCTCCATGGGAGGCTTTATCGACATGCAACAGCTGCACGATGAGTTGCTCACCCACCTCATCAAGACCCTGACGCCGGCGCAGATGAAGCAGTTGGAACCGCACTTGGCGCCGCTGATCCAGAACGCCGCCCAGGCGGTGGCTGAAGACTTGATCGCCTACGCCTATCGCGACCCGGCATCACGCGGGCGCGGCGAGTTGATCCTGGAATCCTACGCCTCGTTCAAGGCGGTGCTGTTTTACCGCCTCGCGCACTTAGTGTGGAATTTTCCTGACCAGACCAACGGCATGTTTTCGCGCATCGCCCTCAAGCTCAGCAACCAGGGCAAAATCCATTCCGGCGCCGAGATTCACCCCGCAGCGCGTATCGGCCGGCGCTTTGTGCTGGACCATGGCTACGGCACGGTGATCGGCGAAACCTGCGAGATCGGCAACGACTGCTACATCCTCTGCGGCGTCACCCTCGGCGCCCGGGGCATTGCCAACAACCCGGACGGCAAACGCCACCCTCGCTTGGGCAACAATGTCGAAGTCGGCTCCGGCGCCCGGGTGCTGGGGTATGTGCTGATCGGCGACAACGTCTTTATCAGCCCCTCGTGTGTCATCACCCAGGACGTGCCGGCAGGCACCAAGGTCAAGGTGGTCAACCAGGTCCAGCTGCAGAAAAACGCCGAAACCGACCACAGCAACTACCTCGGCGCCTTCGCCCTGGATGAGCGTTTGCACGTAGTCGGCGAAGTCAGCGCCAGCCACAAGGTCACGGTGCTGGACGCCGACTTTCACCCTTTGAAGGGGCTGATGCTCGAACCCACGGTGAAAGAGCGCCACCACCTGCAATTTCGCCTGTGTCGCCTCGACATCGGCGAACAGCTGCCACGCCTGCCGCTGAACCTGAAAGTCTGCGGGCCGGAATTTGAAATCACCCTGCTCTCCCCCCCTGGCTTGAGCGCGATGGTGCGCCACCTGCTGCAAGCCAGCCCACTGACTGTCGGAGGTTGAACATGTCCGTGCACACCATGGAAACCCTGGCGCTGTTCGACAGCGCGCCCTACCAGAACGCCTTCAGCGCCCGGGTGATTGCCATCAGCGAACACGGCATCGCCCTAGAGCACACGCTGTTTTACCCCACCGGCGGCGGCCAGCCGGGAGACACCGGCTACCTCACCCTGGCCGATGGCACGCGTGTCGAGGTGGTCGGCACCGTGCGCGACCCGGTGCTGCGCTCAATCATCTGGCATCAGGTGGAACATTGCCCTGAGCAGTTGACCGCCGGGGTGCAGGTGGATGCGAGCCTGGACTGGGAGCGCCGCTACCAGCACATGAAGATGCACACCTGCCTGCACTTGCTGTGCTCGATCATTGATGCGCCCGTCACCGGCTGCAGCATCAGCGCGGACAAGGGTCGACTGGATTTCGACCTACCGGAAATGACCCTCGACAAAGACAGCATCACCCGCGACCTCAATGCATTGATCGAACAGGCCCACGCAGTAAAAACGCTGTCGATGCCGGCCTCGGAGTATTCAACCCTGTTGCAGATCACGCGCACCCAGGCAGTTGCACCGCCGGTGATCCAAGGCTCGGTACGGGTGATCGACATTACCGGGATTGATATCCAACCCTGCGGCGGCACCCATGTGATCAATACCGAGGAAATCGGCCGAGTGTTCTGCGAGAAGATCGAGAAGAAGAGCAAACACAACCGCCGGGTGATTCTGCGGTTTGAGTGAAAGCTTGATGCCAGCACGCTCAAGCATGGGGAGGGTGCCCCATGCTGGCTGATGCGATGCCAAGCCCTACTACTTCTGCTCGCTGATTTTCTTACTCAACGCCTTGATCTGCTCTTGGAGCTGCGAAACCACTGCTTTGAACTGAACGTCCATCTGATCAAGCCCGGCCTGAAGCTGTGCGTTCTCCTGCATGAGCGCTTCAATACCGCGAGGAGCAGACGCTTCTGGCTCATTGCTCGGGGCCTGCGTTTCGTCAGTCGCGGGGGCCGCTGCGTCATCAGTCGCGGGGGCCGGTACCTCATCAGTTGCGGGCGACGGTGCGTCATCAGGCGTGGCCGCCAGTGGTTGGGGTGAAGAGTCAGCCTCAACGGTATCCTGCGGCCCAGAAGGTGGCGGGGTTTGAGCAGTGCCAAGCGTATCGATGCGTTGAGTCAACGTCTGGATTTGCTCTTGCAGTTGTTGAATCGCCGTCTTGAGCTCCCCAAACAAACTTAAAATGTCCTTGCGAAACTCTTTGATCTCACGGTTCAACTCTTCAAGGCTCTGACCCTGGCCAGGCTCAGTACCTGATGCGTCTTGCGTGGACGGCAAATCGTTTGATGGCGCAACGCCCTGTTCACCTGCGGAACGGTTCTGCAGCGTGCCGCCAGGCTCATTTGAGGTGCCCTGAGTGGCTTTGTCTGGCGTATTGAGTTGCTGAGTCAGGTCGACGACTTGCTTTTGAAGGTTCTGGATCTGCGGCCTGACCTCGGCGGAAAACCCCTGGAGCTTGGCACGAAGCTCGTTATTTTTTTGAGTCAGCGCTGCTAACTGGCCTGCTGAACCTGCGCCCTGTGACTGCTGCGAGTGAACGATTCTGTTGCGACTCGAAAACGGACCACGCTGTTCGGGCGTCATTGGGGCACGGGGAGGTGCCGAATCGGCCGGGGTGCCGTACTGTCCAGATGCGTTGGCGCTGTCTTGGTAGCGGATGGGCGCCGGGTTTTTTTGCGGTTCTTCATAGCCAACGGTGTAGGGGGCTGGCCGAGTGTTTACGCTAGTCATAGTTACCTTCCCAGATTCAGGTATTGAATTCGCAATTGCCGATTACCAGAGGCCTGCAGTTGCAAGCCGTCTGCTTACCTGATTGGCATATATCTGAAAGAGGGTTCCGAGGCTGTAGGAAGTGTGAGTAGCTATTTGTTTCATAGGCAAAAAAACGGCTATGTCTGGCGGCTTGCGTAACGGGCGCGCAGCTGAAACACCCACCCCTTAGACGCAGTTCGTACAGGGAACTGACAGCAAATTTATGTGCTTGTAACATTCAGAAACGTACAATCCCGCCAGCAACGCCGCGTTGCCCCTGACTCACGAAAACAGCGCCCATCCTTCTCGGTGGGGCATTCGTGCGGCAGCTAAGCTCACTCCCCACCACGCCCCTGAACCTGAACGCTGCAGGACTGACTGCCTATGAACAGAGTGTTCCGTCACTATTTACCGGCGTCCACGCTGCGCTTGCTGCCCAACCGCTGGGACTTGGTCGCCCTGCCCCTGGTGATCGGCTTTCTACTGTTTTTTTCCATCACCGCCCGCGAGACTTGGGCGCCTATCGCCACCTTGCAAAGTGAAGTCATTTCCCTCGACCCGGCCAACCTGCCGGAGTACGCGATGCGCACCACGTTGCGCATGCTCGCGGCGATGGTCGCGGCGCTGATCTTTACGCTGTTGTACGGCACCCTGGCGGCCAAAAGCCGGCGCGCCGAGAAGCTGCTGGTGCCGGTGCTCGACATCCTGCAATCAGTGCCGGTGCTGGGTTACATCTCCTTTACTGTGACGTTTTTCCTGCTGCTGTTTCCCGGGCGTGTATTGGGCGCCGAGTTCGCGGCGATCTTTGCGATTTTTACCAGCCAGGCCTGGAACATGACGTTCAGCTTCTACCAGTCGCTGCGCATGCTGCCCCATGACCTGGTGGAAGTGTCGACCAACCTGCGCCTCTCCGGTTGGCAAAAGTTCTGGAAGCTCGACGTGCCGTTCGCCATGCCTGGGCTGGTGTGGAACATGATGATGAGCATGTCCGGCGGCTGGTTTTTTGTGGTCGCCTCCGAAGCCATCACCGTCGGCGACAAGACCATCACCTTGCCGGGCGTGGGTTCGTACCTGGCCCTGGCGATTGCCCAGAAAGACCTGCACGCCGTGGGGTATGTGATTCTGGCGATGGTGGTGGTGATCCTGCTGTACGACCAGTTCCTGTTTCGCCCCTTGGTAGCCTGGGCGGACAAATTCCGCATGGAAAACACCGCCTCCCAGGGCGCCGCGCCGCAGTCTTGGGTGCTGAACCTGATCCAACGCACGCGCGTGGTCCAGCGCATCCTGCGCCCGATCACGCGCGCCATCAGCCGCCTCGGCAACAAACGCTTCAGCCTCGCGGGCGGTGCACTCAAGGCGCTGCCGGCGCAAACACCGGCAACCTCGAAAGTGATCGATTGGGTGTGGGGCACACTGATTGCGCTGATGGCCGCCTATGCGCTGTACCACATCGTGCTGTACGTCGGCACCGAGGTGACCTTCGCCGAGGTCGGCCACGTGTTTGTACTGGGCTTGATCACGCTGCTGCGGGTCACCGGGTTGATCCTGATCGCTTCGCTGATCTGGGTGCCTTTGGGTGTAATGATCGGTTTGCGCCCAAGCCTTGCGGAAAAAATCCAGCCGCTGGCGCAGTTCCTTGCCGCGTTCCCGGCGAACCTGCTGTTCCCGGTGTTCGTCATCGTGATCCTGCACTACAAGCTCAACCCCGACATCTGGCTGAGCCCGCTGATCGTGCTGGGCACCCAGTGGTACATCCTGTTCAACGTGATCGCCGGGGCCAGCGCGTTCCCGAATGACTTCAAGGAAGCCGCCGCCAACTTCCGCATTCGCGGCTGGCTGTGGTGGCGCAAGGTGATGCTGCCGGGGATCTTCCCCTACTACGTCACCGGTGCCATTACCGCCTCGGGCGGCGCGTGGAACGCCAGTATCGTTTCCGAGTACGTGTCTTGGGGCCAGGACAACGTGGTCGCCCACGGGTTGGGTGCCTACATCGCACAGACCACCGCCGCCGGCGACTTCCCCAAGATCGCCTTGGGCGTGGTGGTGATGTCGATCTTCGTGGTGGCCTTCAACCGCGCCGTGTGGCGGCCGATGTACGCCTTGGCTGAAAACAAACTTCGTCTGAATTGATGGGATTCGCTGTGATGAATACCTCTACCGAACACGCTGCTGATACGCCGAAAATCTACTCGCTGAAAAACGTCAACCGCGTCTTCGGCAAAGGCAAAGACGAACTGCAAGTACTCAGCGGCGTGGATTTGAGCCTGCACGAAGGCGAGATCGTCGGCATGCTCGGCCGCTCCGGCTCAGGCAAGTCCACGCTGTTGCGCATCATCGCCGGGCTGATTCAGCCGTCGTCGGGCGAAGTCCTCTATAACGGCGTGCCATTGCACGGCCCGGCCGAAGGCGTGGCCATGGTGTTCCAGACCTTTGCGCTGTTCCCCTGGCTGACCGTGCTGGAAAACGTCGAGGCCGGCCTGCAAGCCTTGCAGGTCGAACGCAAGGAAAGCCGCCGCCGCGCCCTGGCCGCCATCGACCTGATCGGCCTAGACGGCTTTGAAAACGCCTACCCGCGTGAGTTGTCCGGCGGCATGCGCCAGCGCGTGGGGTTTGCCCGCGGCCTGGTGGTGAACCCGACCTTGCTGCTGATGGACGAACCCTTCTCCGCCCTGGACGTGCTCACCGCCGAAACCCTGCGTACCGACTTGCTGGATTTATGGAGCGGCAAACAGCTGCCGATCAAGTCCATCCTGATCGTGACCCACAACATCGAAGAAGCGGTGCTGATGTGCGACCGCATCCTGGTGTTGTCGTCCAACCCCGGCCGTGTGGTCGCCGAAATCAAAGTGCCGTTCGCGCACCCGCGCAACCGCCTGGACCCGACCTTCCGGCAAATGGTCGATGACATCTATGCGCTGATGACCGACCGGCGCAGCGCAGATGCCAAAGGCATACCCGAGTTGAAAATGGGCAGCCTGCTGCCGGAAGTGTCCACCAACCTGATGGCCGGCCTGATCGAAACCCTGGCCGCCGAGCCTTACAACGGCCACGCCGGTTTGCCGACGGTTGCCGAACGGCGCCTGCTGGAAGTGGACGACCTGTTCCCAGTGGCGGAGATGCTTGAGCATTTGGGGTTTGCCGAACTCAAGGGCGCCGACATCACCCTCACCGACGCCGGCAAGCTGTTCGCCGACTACGGCACCCAGGAACGCAAAACCCTGTTTGCCGAGCACTTGATCCGGCACGTGCCGTTGGCCGCGCGCATTCATCACGTGCTGCTGGAACGCAGCGGGCATCGGGCGCCACGGGTACGCTTCGAGCAGGAATTGGAAGACTCGATGACCGAAGCTTTTGTGGAAAAAACCCTGGAAAGCGTGGTGGCGTGGGGGCGGTATGCGGAGATTTTTTCGTATGACGACCACACCGAGACATTTAGCCTGGATGATGTGGAAGGCAGTATGTAATTACCTGAGGCCACCACCCATCCAAAGGTGGGAACAGGCTTGTGTGGGAGCGGGCTTGCTCGCGAATGCCGTGTGTCAGTGACAGATGAATTGCCTGACACTCCGCTTTCGCGAGCAAGCCCGCTCCCACATTAGTTTTGTAGTGCCGTCTAAATAACGAACAGATCTACAAACCGGTTAACCGGCGTGGCCTCAAGCCGCGCCTGATCCTTGCACAACGCAAAAATCTCCCCACTGCGCTGCGCGGTAAACCGCGTGGCCAGGTTGGCCTTGAACTTGTCTTCCAGCAACGGAATGCCGTCCACCCGACGCCGACGATGCCCAATCGGGTACTCCACCGCGACCTGCTCGGTGTGAGTGCCATCCTTGAAAAACACCTGCACCGCGTTGGCGATAGAGCGCTTGTCCGCCTCCAGATATTCGCGGCTGTAGCGCGGGTCTTCGACGATGACCATCTTGTCGCGCAACTCATCAATGATCGGATACGCGGCGTGGAATTCATCCTCGTACTGCTCGGCCACCAGATTGCCAAAGGCCAGCGGTACGGCGGTCATGTATTGCAGGCAGTGGTCGCGGTCGGCGGCGTTGGCCAGTGGCCCGACCTTGGAAATGATGCGAATCGCCGACTCGTGGGTGGTGATCTCGATGCGATCGATGTCAGCCAGGCGATCTTTGACCTGTGGGTGCAACGTCACCGCCGCTTCGCAGGCGGTTTGTGCATGGAACTCGGCGGGAAAGCTGATCTTGAACAGCACGTTTTCCATCACGTAGGTGCCGTAGGGCTGGGACAGGCTGAACGCGCGTTTGTCTTCAGGCTTGAGCGCCAGGTCCTTGTTGGTGTGGCTGAACAGCACGTCGTAGAAAGCCCACTGCGGCGCGCTCAACACACCAGGAATGCCCATCTCGCCGCGCAGGGCGATATCCGCGAGGCGCACGCCACGGCTGGATGCATCGCCTGCCGCCCAGGATTTGCGCGAGCCGGCGTTCGGCGCATGCCGATAAGTACGCAGTGCCTGGCCATCGACGAACGCGTGGGACAACGCAGCCAGCAACTGCTCGCGGTTGGCGCCCATCAGCTTGGCCGTGACCGCCGTGGAGGCGACTTTCACCAGCAGCACATGGTCAAGGCCGACGCGATTGAAGGCGTTTTCCAGGGCAATCACACCTTGGATTTCGTGGGCCATGATCATCGCTTCCAGCACCGCGCGCACGGTCAGCGGCGCGTCGCCATTGGCCACGCGCTTTTGCGAAAGATGATCAGCCACGGCGAGGATGCCACCGAGGTTATCCGAAGGGTGACCCCATTCGGCGGCGAGCCAGGTGTCGTTGTAGTCGAGCCAACGCACAATGCAGCCGATGTCCCACGCGGCTTTGACCGGGTCCAGGCGGAACGAGGTACCGGGCACGCGCGCGCCGAACGGGACGACGGTGCCCTCGACGATCGGCCCCAGGTGCTTGGTGCACTCCGGGAAACGCAGGGCCAGCAGGCCACAGCCGAGGGTGTCCATCAGGCAGTTGCGGGCAGTGTCCAAGGCGTCCCGGGACTCGATGCGGTAATTGAGGACGTAATCGGCGATGTCCTGCAGGACCTGGTCGTAGTCGGGGCGGTTGTTCTGGTCGACGTTGGCGCTCATGGCAGTTCTCCAAACAGTTAGGGGTTGTTCCATCCTCAGGGTCAGGGTTGATCGTGGTGTGGCAGGTCTGATTGCCTGCCTTGGTCGTGCAGATACCACCATTGCGAGTGGGAGCAGGCTTGCCCGCGATGGCGGTCTGTCAGTCGCACATAAGGTGACTGGTCCACCGCATTCGCGGGCAAGCCCGCTCCCACATGGGGTCGGTGCAAGCTGTTAGAAGGCGTCGCCTGGGACGCGGACGAAGCCTTCCATAAGGACTCGCGCGCTGCGGCTCATGATGGCTTTTTTAACGACCCATTCACCGTTCACTTGAGTCGCTTCAGCACCGACACGCAAGGTGCCCGACGGATGCCCGAAGCGCACCGCATTGCGCTCAACACCGCCGGCGGCGAGGTTCACCAAGGTGCCGGATATCGCCGCCGCCGTGCCAATCGCCACCGCCGCCGTGCCCATCATGGCGTGGTGCAACTTGCCCATGGACAGCGCGCGCACCAGCAAATCCACATCACCGGCCTTGATCGCCTTGCCACTGGACGCCACGTAATCGGCAGGTTTGGCCACAAACGCGACCTTCGGCGTGTGCTGACGCTGGGCGGCTTCGTCGAGGTGCTTGATCAGGCCCATGCGCAATGCGCCATAGGCCCGCACAGTCTCGAACATCGCCAGGGCTTTGGGGTCGCTGTTGATTGCGCCTTGCAGCTCGGTGCCGGTGTAGCCGAGGTCTTCAGCGTTGATGAAAATCGTCGGAATGCCGGCGTTGATCAGCGTCGCCTTGAAGGTGCCGACACCGGGCACTTCAAGGTCATCGACCAGGTTGCCAGTGGGAAACATCGAGCCACCGCCGCCCTCTTCTTCCGCCGCCGGGTCCATAAACTCCAGCTGCACTTCGGCGGCGGGAAAGGTCACGCCGTCGAGTTCGAAGTCGCCGGTTTCCTGCACCGTGCCGTCGGTGATCGGCACGTGAGCAATGATGGTCTTGCCGATATTCGCCTGCCAGACCCGCACCACGGCCACGCCGTTGCGGGGCACTCGGGCCGGGTCGACCAGGCCGGCGCTGATGGCGAACGACCCCACCGCTGCCGACAGGTTGCCGCAGTTGCCGCTCCAGTCGACAAAAGGCTTGTCGATCGAGACCTGGCCAAACAGGTAGTCCACGTCATGATCGGCGCGGGTGCTCTTGGCCAGGATCACGGTTTTGCTGGTGCTCGAAGTGGCGCCGCCCATGCCGTCGATTTGCTTGTCGTAGGGGTCGGGGCTGCCGATCACCCGCAACAGCAAGGCATCGCGCGCGGCACCCGGCACCTGCGCGGCGGCGGGCAGGTCCTTGAGGCTGAAAAACACGCCCTTGCTGGTGCCGCCACGCATGTAGGTGGCGGGGATCTTAATTTGCGCTGCGTGTGCCATGGTTAACCTCTCAGGCGGTCGCCGCCGATTCCAGGAAGTCCTGGGCAAAACGTTGCAACACGCCGCCCGCCTCGTAGATCGACACTTCTTCGGCGGTGTCCAGGCGGCACGTCACCGGCACCTCGACACGTTCGCCATTCTTGCGGTTGATCACCAAGGTCAGCTGCGCACGCGGGGTGCGTTGGCCGACCACGTCATAGGTTTCGCTGCCATCGATGTTCAGTGTGTGACGGTCAGTACCCGGCAGGAACTCCAGCGGCAACACGCCCATGCCCACCAGGTTGGTGCGGTGAATACGCTCAAAACCTTCGGCGGCAATCGCTTCCACACCGGCCAGGCGTACGCCCTTGGCCGCCCAGTCGCGGGACGAACCCTGGCCGTAGTCGGCGCCGGCAATGATGATCAGCGGCTGCTTGCGCTCCATGTAGGTTTCGATGGCTTCCCACATGCGCGTGACCTGGCCTTCCGGCTCGATACGCGCCAGGGAACCCTGCTTGACCTTGCCGTTTTCCTGGACCATTTCGTTGAACAGTTTCGGGTTGGCAAAGGTCGCGCGCTGCGCGGTCAAGTGGTCGCCACGGTGGGTCGCATAGGAGTTGAAGTCGACCTCCGGCAGGCCCATTTTCGCCAGGTATTCACCGGCGGCGCTGCCCGGCATGATCGCGTTGGACGGCGACAGGTGGTCGGTGGTGATGTTGTCCGGCAGCACCGCCAGCGGGCGCATGCCCTTGAGCGGGCGCGCACCGGCTAACGCGCCTTCCCAGTACGGCGGGCGGCGGATGTAGGTGCTTTGCGGGCGCCAGTCGTACAGCGGCGCGACTTTGGGGCCGGTGTCTTCGTGGATCGCGAACATCGGGATGTAGACCGCGCGGAACTGCTCCGGCTTGACCGAGGCCTTGACCACCGCGTCGATCTCTTCGTCGCTCGGCCAGATGTCTTGTAGGCGGATTTCTTTGCCGTTGGCGTCGAGGCCAAGCACGTCTTTTTCGATGTCGAAACGGATGGTGCCGGCAATCGCGTAGGCCACCACCAATGGCGGCGAAGCGAGGAACGCTTGCTTGGCGTACGGGTGAATGCGCCCGTCGAAGTTGCGGTTACCCGACAACACGGCGGTGGCGTACAGGTCGCGGTCGATGATTTCTTGTTGGATCACCGGGTCGAGTGCGCCGGACATGCCGTTGCAGGTGGTGCAGGCGAATGCCACGACACCAAAACCCAGCTGCTCCAACTCGTGGGTCAAGCCCGCTTCGTCGAGGTACATCGCCACGGTTTTCGAACCCGGCGCCAGCGAGGATTTGACCCACGGCTTGCGCGTCAGCCCAAGCTTGTTGGCGTTACGCGCCAGCAGGCCGGCAGCGATCACGTTGCGCGGGTTACTGGTGTTGGTGCAGCTGGTGATGGCGGCAATGATCACCGCGCCGTCGGGCATTTGCCCCGGCACTTCGTCCCACTGGCCGCTGATGCCCTTGGCCGCCAGGTCGCTGGTGGCGACGCGGGCGTGCGGGTTGCTCGGCCCCGCCATGTTGCGCACGACGCTGGACAGGTCGAAGGTCAGGCCACGCTCGTACTGCGCGCCCTTGAGGTCATCCGCCCACAGGCCGGTGTGACGCGCGTATTGCTCCACCAGGGTGACTTGTTCGTCTTCGCGGCCAGTGAGTTTCAGGTAGGCGATAGTCTGCGGGTCGATGTAGAACATCGCCGCCGTGGCGCCGTATTCCGGGGCCATGTTGGAGATAGTCGCGCGGTCGCCCAGGGTCAGTTTGGAGGCGCCTTCGCCGAAGAACTCCAGCCACGCGCCGACCACTTTTTGTTTACGCAGGAACTCGGTCAGCGCCAGCACCATGTCGGTGGCGGTGATGCCGGGCAACAGCTTGCCGGTGAGCTCCACGCCGATGATTTCCGGCAGGCGCATCCACGAGGCACGGCCGAGCATCACGCTCTCAGCTTCGAGGCCGCCGACGCCGATGGCGATCACGCCCAGGGCGTCTACGTGCGGCGTGTGGCTGTCGGTGCCGACGCAAGTATCAGGGAAGGCCACGCCATCGCGCACCTGGATCACCGGGGACATTTTCTCCAGGTTGATCTGATGCATGATGCCGTTGCCCGGTGGGATCACGTCGACGTTCTTGAAGGCCTTTTTGGTCCACTCGATAAAGTGGAAACGGTCTTCGTTGCGACGGTCTTCGATGGCGCGGTTTTTCTCGAACGCGTCGGGGTCAAAACCACCGGCTTCGACGGCCAGGGAGTGGTCGACGATCAGTTGGGTCGGCACCACCGGGTTGACCTGGGCCGGGTCACCGCCTTGCAGGGCGATGGCATCACGCAGGCCGGCGAGGTCGACCAATGCGGTCTGGCCGAGGATATCGTGGCACACCACGCGCGCCGGAAACCATGGGAAGTCGAGGTCGCGCTTGCGGTCGATCAGTTGGCTCAGGGACGCATTGAGCGTGGCCGGGTCGCAGCGGCGCACCAGGTTCTCCGCGAGTACGCGTGAGGTGTAAGGCAAGGTGGCGTAGGCGCCAGGGGTGATTGCATCGACGGCCGCACGGGCGTCGAAGAAATCCAGGCGGCTGCCGGGGAGCGATTTGCGAAATTCAGTGTTCATCGTCAGGACTCGGTCACGGTAGGTTCACAGGGTGGACTGTCGACACTGGCCTGGCTTTCTGTGGGAGCTGGCTTGCCTGCGATGGCATCACTGCGGTGTGACAGGTACACCTGGGTGATTCGATCGCAGGCAAGCCAGCTCCCACAGAACAGCACATTTGCCAAAGTGCTCAGCTCATCCCATTCAGCGACGTTCGATTGGCACGAACTTGCGCTGCTCTACGCCGATGTACTCGGCGCTTGGACGGATGATGCGGTTGTTGGCGCGCTGTTCGAACACATGCGCGGCCCAGCCAGTGAGGCGCGAACACACGAAGATCGGTGTGAACAGCTTGGTCGGGATGCCCATGAAGTGGTACGCCGAGGCATGGTAGAAGTCAGCGTTGGGGAACAGTTTCTTCTGCTCCCACAGGGTCTTGTCGATGGCTTCCGAGACCGGGAACAGCACCGTGTCGCCCACTTCGTCAGCGAGCTTTTTCGACCAGCCCTTGATCACTTCATTACGCGGGTCGTTGTCTTTGTAGATCGCATGGCCGAAGCCCATGATCTTGTCTTTGCGCGCCAGCATGCCGAGGGTGCCTTCGACGGCTTCTTCAGCCGAGCCGAAACGCTCGATCATTTCCATCGCCGCCTCGTTGGCGCCGCCGTGCAGCGGGCCGCGCAGCGAGCCGATGGCGGCGGTGACGCAGGAATACAGGTCGGACAGGGTCGAGGCACACACGCGAGCGGTAAAGGTCGATGCGTTGAATTCGTGCTCGGCATAGAGAATCAGCGACACGTTCATGACCTTCTCGTGCAGCTCGCTCGGCTTCTTGCCATGCAGTAGGTGCAGGAAGTGGCCGCCGATGCTCGGCTCGTCGGTCACGCAGTCGATGCGCTGGCCGTCGTGGCTGAAGCGGTACCAGTAGCACATGATCGCCGGGAAGGCGGCGAGCAGGCGGTCGGTGACATCACGTTGCACGCTGAAGTCTTTCTCGGGCTCGATATTGCCCAGGAACGAACAACCGGTGCGCATTACGTCCATCGGGTGGGCGTCGGCAGGGATGCGCTCCAGCACTTCTTTCAGCGCCTGGGGCAGGTCGCGCAGTTTGCTCAGCTTGTTGCTGTAGGCGGCCAGTTCGGCTTTGGTCGGCAGCTCGCCGTAGAGCAGCAGGTAGGCGACTTCTTCAAATTGCGCATCGGCGGCGAGTTCGCGCACATCATAACCACGATAGGTCAGGCCGGCACCGGCCTGGCCCACGGTCGACAGTGCGGTCTGCCCGGCCACCTGGCCACGCAGGCCGGCACCACTCAATACTTTTGCTTCAGCCATGGTTCTTCTCCAATTTTGTAGTTATTCAGGGAAGCCGTTCTTTACTTTTTCGCGGCGAACAGCGCGTCGAGCTTCTGCTCGAAGGTGTGGTAGTCGATGCGATCGTAAAGCTCCATGCGGGTTTGCATGGTGTCGATCACGTTCTGCTGGGTGCCGTCGCGACGGATCGCGGTGTAGACGTTCTCGGCGGCCTTGTTCATGGCGCGAAAGGCCGAGAGCGGGTACAGCACGATGGAAACATCGGCAGATTTCAACTGTTCGGTGGTGTACAGCGGGGTCGCGCCGAATTCGGTGATGTTGGCCAGGATCGGCGCTTTCACGCGGGAGGCGAAGAGTTTGTACATCTCCAGCTCAGTGATGGCTTCCGGAAAGACCATGTCGGCGCCGGCTTCGATGCAGGCGGCAGCGCGTTCCAGGGCGGACTCCAGGCCTTCGACGGCGAGGGCGTCGGTGCGAGCCATGATCACGAAGCTGTCATCGGTGCGCGCATCCACGGCGGCCTTGATGCGGTCGACCATTTCTTGCTGGGACACGATTTCTTTGTTCGGGCGATGACCGCAGCGCTTGGCGCCGACCTGGTCTTCGATATGAATGGCGGCGGCGCCGAACTTGATCATCGACTTGACCGTGCGCGCCACGTTGAAGGCCGAGGAGCCGAAGCCGGTGTCCACGTCCACCAGCAGCGGCAGGTCGCACACGTCGGTGATGCGGCGCACGTCGGTGAGTACGTCATCCAGGCCGGTAATCCCCAAGTCCGGCACGCCGAGGGAACCCGCGGCTACACCGCCACCCGACAGATAAATCGCCTTGAAACCGGCGCGTTTGGCCAGCAGCGCGTGGTTGGCGTTGATCGCGCCCACCACTTGCAATGGGTGTTCGCTGGCGACTGCATCACGGAAACGCTGGCCTGGAGTGGTTTTATTGTTGGAACTCATGACTCACCTCGCTGAGTGGCTGTCTGGGGGGCACCGTCCGGGAAGTGACGGGCGATATTGCGTTTGGAGGCGCCGATATGGCGGCGCATCAACAGTTCGGCCAGTTCACCGTCGCGATCGGCGATCGCGTCAAGAATGCGGTGATGCTCGGCAAAGGCCTGGCGTGGACGATTAGGGGTGGCGGAGAACTGGATGCGGTACATGCGCACCAATTGGTACAGCTCACCGCAAAGCATTTGGGTCAGGGTGCGATTACCGGCGCCTTGAATTATCCGGTAATGAAAATCGAAGTCGCCTTCCTGCTGGTAGTAGCCCAGGCCGGCTTGGAACGCTTCGTCACGTTCGTGGGTGTGCAACACCTGGCGCAGCTCTTCGATTTCCGCGTCGGTCATGCGCTCGGCGGCCAAACGGCAGGCCATGCCTTCCAGGGATTCGCGGATTTCATAGAGCTCGATCAGCTCGGCGTGGCTCAAGGACACCACTCGCGCGCCAACGTGAGGCACGCGCACCAGCAGGCGCTGGCCTTCCAGGCGGTGGATCGCTTCGCGCAACGGCCCGCGGCTGATGCCGTAGGTGCGCGCCAGCTCCGGCTCGGAGATCTTGCTACCGGGGGCGATCTCGCCCTTGACGATCGCGGCCTGGATACGCCGGAAGACGTTCTCGGACATGGTCTGGGAATCGTCTTGCGCCACCACTGGGGTTTCCAGCTGATCCAGCATATTGTCGACACCTTTAAAAGCAATGTGGCAAAAACTAGCCAATCAGCCCCTATTAGTCAAAGAATAAATACACATTGTCGACAATCGTCTAATAATCCCGTCTGCACCTCATCGGGGCATGGCCGCCTGCCAGCGCTGGCGCCAAAAAAGCATCATGTTAGAATGCCCGCCGCTTTTGCCTGACATCACTTGATGAAACGGCGCACGAGGGAGTTTGCGCAGCAATGCCAGTCGCCTTGAATAAACATCGCACTGCACCGCCTCAGGATCTATGAGACTCAAGCCCTTCCTTCTAGTGTTTTGCCTAGTGTGCCTACCGAGCCTTGGCGTTGCCGCCGAGAAGACCGTGTATGGCCTGAATGAATACGCGAAACTGGCGGGCATTGACCTGGAAGTCGCGGCCAAACTCGACACCGGCGCCAAGACCGCCTCGCTGAGCGCCCGCGATATCAAGCGTTTCAAGCGCAACGGTGAATCCTGGGTACGCTTCTACCTGGCCATCGACACCGCCCATTCCCACCCCATCGAACGCCCCCTGGCCCGCGTCAGCAAGATCAAGCGCCGCGCCGGTGACTACGACCCCGATGAGGACAAGAACTACACCGCCCGCCCAGTGATCGCCCTGGACATCTGCATGGGCACTGCTTTACGCAGCATCGAAGTGAACTTGACTGACCGCAGCGCATTCCAATACCCGCTGCTGATCGGCTCCGAAGCCTTGAAACGCTTTGATGCGCTGGTCGACCCCAGTCTTAAATACGCAGCGGGCAAACCTGCCTGCGCCGCCGACGCTCATACCGCCGAGTAAACCGAATGCGCTCTCTGACCCTGCACCTGAAAATCCTGATCACCATCCTGGTGGTGTTGGGTATTTCGGTCACCGCCTACCAGATTTTCGTGCTGGGGATTCCCGTCACCGAGGACGCCACCGACGACCTGTGGAACATCGACGCCAAAGTCGAGTTCGTCGCCAACCCCAAAGACCCGGTGAAGGTCTCGATGTTCGTGCCGCCCCTGAGCCGCGACTTCGTCAGCCTCAACGAGAGTTTCATCTCCAATAACTACGGCGTGAGCGTCAACCGCACCGACGGCAACCGCAAGGTCACCTGGTCGGCCCGCCGCGCCAAGGGCAACCAGACGCTGTATTACCGCCTGGTGCTGACCAAGCGTTACAGCGGCGAAAAGGTCAAAGTCAAAGGCCCGACCTTCCGCGACAGCATCGCCGTGGAAGGCCCGGAAAAGATCGCCGCCGAAGCCCTGCTGGCGCCGATCCGCCAGCACTCGGCTGACGTCGAGACGTTTATTACCGAAGCGATCAAGCGCACCAACAACCTCAACGACGACAATGTGAAAATGCTGCTGGCGGGCGACCCGTCGACGCCACACAAAGCCAAAATCGTCGAGTTGCTGCTGTCCATCGCGCACGTGCCGGTGGAAAAAGTCCACACCATCCGCCTCGTCGCCGACCAGCCGCAAACCCCAGAACTGTGGCTGCGCAGCTTCAACGGCAATGACTGGCTGTACTTCAACCCGGAAACCGGTGAGCAAGGCCTGCCCGCCGACCGCCTGCTATGGTGGACCGGCGATGAAAACCTGATCACGGTCGATGGCGGTAAGAAAGCCATGGTGACGTTCAGCCTGAACAACAGCGAAATGAACGCCATTCGTCTGGCCAAGCTGACCGACGAAAATACCGACGCCAATTTCCTCGAATACTCGCTGTACGGCCTGCCGCTGCAAACCCAGCAGACCTTCATGATCATGGTGATGATCCCGATTGGCGTGCTGGTGATCCTGATTCTGCGCAACCTGATCGGCCTGCAGACCCTCGGCACCTTTACCCCGGTGCTGATCGCCCTGGCGTTCCGAGAGACGCAGTTGGGCTTCGGGATTGTGCTGTTCACCATTATTACGGCGCTGGGGCTGTCCCTCAGGTCATACCTGGAACACTTGAAGCTGCAGATGCTGCCCAGGCTTTCGGTGGTGCTGACCTTCGTGGTGGTGCTGATTGCCGCCATCAGCCTGTTCAGCCACAAGCTGGGCCTGGAGCGTGGGCTGTCGGTGGCACTGTTCCCAATGGTGATTTTGACCATGACCATCGAACGCCTGTCGATCACTTGGGAAGAACGCGGCGCCAACCATGCGCTGAAAGTGGCGATTGGTACGCTGTTCGCCGCGTCGCTGGCGCACATCATTATGAGCGTGCCGGAACTGATCTACTTTGTGTTCACCTTCCCGGCGATCCTGTTGATCCTGGTGGGTTTCATGCTGGCCATGGGGCGTTATCGCGGCTACCGCCTGACCGAGTTGGTGCGTTTCAAGGCCTTCCTCAAGGCTGACTCGTAATGTTCGGCTTCTGGAAGACCTGGAAGGCTCTCGAAGCGCGGGGGATCATGGGCATCAACCGGCGTAACGCCGACTACGTGCTCAAGTACAACAAGCGCAGCCTGTATCCGATTGTGGATGACAAGATCATCACCAAGGAACGTGCCATGGCGGCTGGCATCCATGTGCCGGAGATGTACGGGATCATTTCCACTGAGAAGGAAATCGACAAGCTCGACGAGATCATCGGTGGGCGCAGCGACTTCGTGATCAAGCCGGCCCAAGGCGCCGGCGGCGATGGCATCCTGGTGGTGGCCGACCGTTTTGAAGGGCGCTATCGCACGGTGTCCGGCAAGATCATCAGCCATGAAGAAATCGAACATCAGATCTCCAGCATCCTCACCGGCCTGTATTCTTTGGGCGGCCACCGCGATCGTGCGCTGATCGAATACCGCGTGGTGCCCGACCAGATCTTCAAGAGCATCAGCTACGAAGGCGTGCCGGACATCCGCATCATTGTACTGATGGGCTACCCGGTGATGGCCATGCTGCGCTTGCCGACGCGCCAGTCCGGCGGCAAGGCCAACCTGCACCAGGGCGCGATTGGCGTGGGTGTCGACCTGGCCACCGGCCTGACGTTGCGCGGCACCTGGCTGAACAACATCATCACCAAACACCCCGACACCACCAACGCCGTGGATGGCGTGCAACTGCCCAACTGGGACGGTTTCATGAAGCTGGCGGCCAGTTGCTATGAACTGTGCGGGCTGGGTTATATCGGCGTAGACATGGTGCTGGACCAGGAAAAAGGCCCGCTGATCCTCGAACTGAATGCGCGGCCGGGGCTGAATATCCAGATTGCCAACGACTGCGGCCTGACGTTGCGTACCCATGCGGTGGAAGCGCGGTTGGAAGAATTGAAGGCTGCGGGCGTGACAGAAACGCCGGAAGAACGGGTTAAATTCGTGCAGGCGATGTTTGGGCATATCCCGGCCGTGGAAGGCTGAAGGCCTCATCGCAGGCAAGCCAGCGCCCACATTGGAATACGATCAACCTGTGGGAGTTGGCTTGCCTGCGATAGCGTTGTAACAAGCAACCGATCCCTCACGACAGGCCCTCAATCTGCCTATCGTCGACATCCCCTCTAGGACCAAGGCCTACGGGGGACTACAATCGCCTCCCTCGTGCCAACGGCTGATCCACCCCGCATGTCGACCTGTTCTGTACACCCGCTGCCCTACCGGGCCAACCCCGCCGAGTAT